>CAVZHA010000015.1:0-1584021 GCA_963774945.1 uncultured Actinomycetota bacterium
CGTCTTCGGGGCCGCCGTCTTCGGGGCCGCCGCCGGGCTCGTCGTCCTCGGGGCCATCATCACCGTCGGCGGTGTCGTCATCGTCGGGGGCGTCATCTTCGGCGTAGTCGTCGGGGGGCGCGCATCTGCCGTCGCACTTCGTCGCACGGGCAGTCCGAGCCGCCGCTGCCGTCTGTCGCGGGCGCGCCCGGGTCGTCGGGCTCCGGCTCGTGCCGGAACGCGCTCTCACCGGGCGCGCCGAGGCCCGCGTCCGGCGGGCCCGCCGCGATCCTGGCCTCCGCGCTGATCTCGTTCATCAAGTCCAGGTAGGCCATCGCCCGGAGCTGGTCCATCAGCACGCCCGGGAACGCCCCCGAGTCCTTGTACAGCTGCGCGCGGGCACACGTCGCTGCGTGCGCGGCGAGGGACTCGGCCGGCGGCAGGTCGTAACCGGACAGACTTGCCGCGCCGGACCGCTCCCGCCTCAGGATCACCCGGGCCCGGTTACGCTCGGCGTGCTCCCTCGTCCGCTCCGCCAGCTCCGGGTCGACGGTGATCGCGGCCTGCGCAGCGAGCTTGTCGACCTGCCCGAACGTCTTCCCGGCCAGCCGCTCGACGATCATCGCCTCCGCCCTGGCCTTGTCCGGCTCGCTCAGCAGCTCGAGGGCGTCATTGACCGTCCTCGCCTTCGGGTACGTCAGGGTCCCGTCCTCGAGAAGGGCGCCGATGCCGGGCAGCAGCGCCCCCAGATCCCACGCGGTCTGCATGAGGATCCCGGCCGAGACCGGGCTCATCGTCAGCGCGAGCGCGACCTCGGTCGTCAGCGATTTCGACCACTCGTCGGGCAGGTCACCGTGGTAACCGCCGCCGAGCCCGTCGTCATCTTCGCGGATCGCGGCGCGGATCAGGCCGAGCTTGGCCGCGCACCACCACGACTCCAAGGCCGCCGCCGCCCGCACCGCCCCCACGATCTGCGCACGCGACCCGCCCTCGCACCGCCAGCCCTCCCCCGCCGCGCCCTCAAGCGCAACCGCCAGCGCGGCCGACGGAGGCGCCGAGTCCCACACCCCGCCCTGCGCGAACCCGGCCAGACCCGGATCGGCCGCCCCCGCCGACTCGGAGCCTGATGGCCCATCGGAGGGCGCGCCCGGGTCGGGGGTTCCGTCGGTCGGCCCCGACGCGGCTGGGCCATCGGCTGACGGGCCGGAGCCTGGGGCCGCGTCGCGGGGACCGGTCGCGGCCGAACCACCGGCCGACGGGCCGAAGTCGGGGGCCGGGCCGCCAGGCAGGCCGGGGCTGTGGACGGGCTCCTCGCCCGCCCCGCTCCCATCGCCCGGCCGACGGTCCATCAGCTCCCCCAAGTTGATCTTGGAATGTACGTTCTAGTACTTGAACGCTATCACCGGGCACCGACAATCCAGGCTCGCGAACCGGTCTTATCGAGATTTTTTTCGGGCAATTTATAAACGTTCTGCTATGCTCGAACTCGTGAGCAGCACGGGACAGGACGACGCTGCGGGGCAGCGCGTGGTTCGCGAGACGCGGGAAGATCTGGCCTCGACTTGGGCCGGGCCGCGCCGGCGGAACGTTCCGACGCGCCTAGAGGACGCAGAACTCGTTGCCCTCCGGGTCGGTCATGACGAAGTGGTCGGGCACCCCGTCCTGGATGTCCTCGCGGACCACGGTCGCGCCCGCATCGGTCAGCCGCGCGACCGCCTCAAGCACCCGCGCCCAGCGGACTTCCTGCGGCTCGCCGCGGCCGCCGCCTGCCTGCACGTCCAGGTGGACGCGGTTCTTGGCGGTCTTGGCCTCAGGGACCCTGAGGAACGAGATGCCGGGCCGAAGACCAGCCGGGTCCTCCATGTAGGCGCCGTCGCCCCATTCCTCGGGCGGTACGCCGACGCTGGCGAGCGACTCTTCCCAGGTGGCGAACCCTGCGGGCGGCGCGGCGTCCACATAGCCCAGGGCCTGGCGCCAGAACGCCGCCAGCGGGGCCGGGTCGGCGCAGTCGAACGTTATCGTCCATGCCGTGCTCATCAGGCGCTCCTGTGAATTCGAGATCGTGTGGCAAGCCCCGCCCGGGGAGTCGTCGCCCCAATGCTTACCTGGCGGGTCTGACATTCGAGCGCTCGCGTCGGCGGGACCAGGCGGAGCTTGACGCCTCGGCCGAGCAGGTCCGCCGCGGCATCCCGCAGTTGCCTCCAGACCCGAAGATCTTCGAAGAAGACACACGCACACCCAAGGAGAGACCAATGGCTATCCAATACCAGCTGGTCATGAACTGCGCCGACCCGGACCTGATGGCCCGGTTCTGGGCCGCCGCCCTTGGATATGAGCTCGAGCCTTCGCCGGAGGGCTTCGCCACCTGGGACGACTGGCGGCGCGACAAGGGCCTGCTTGAGACCGTGGGGGTCGGCGCCGACAGCATCATCGACCCCGAGGGCCGCGCGCCCCGCATCTGGTTCCAGGTATCGCCGGACGGGAAGACGGTGCCGAACCGGCTCCACCTCGACATCGGCGCCAGCGGCGGCTGGACGCTGCCGGCCGCGATCCGCAAGGAGCGGATCGACGCCGCGGCGCAACGGCTTTCCGAGCTCGGCGCCACCCTGGTAGCGACCGGAGACCCCGAGTTCTACGCGGTGGGGATGAAAGACCCGGAGGGCAACGAGTTCGACATCAACTGACGGCAGGCAGGCTCCCCGCGCCGACAGCAGCGCATGGCAGGGTGGCAGCATGGAAACCGAGTCGTTCCTCGCCGCTGCGTCGGAGCTGCTGGCCATTCAGTCAACCGCCGACCGCCCGGCTGACCTCGGCCAGGCGCTCGATTTCGCCGTCGACTTCGTCGGGCCCGGCCTCACCGTCGAGCGGTTCGAATCCGGCGGCAAGCCGAGCGCGCTCCTCTACGACGGCCCGGACCAACCGCAACGGTTCCGGATCATCCTCAACGCGCATCTTGACGTGGTGCCGGCCGCGCCCGAGCAGTTCCGCCCGCGCCGCAAGGGTGACCGGCTGTACGCCCGCGGCGCCCAGGACATGAAGGTGTCCGCACTCGTGCAGGCGCAGGTCTTCCGCGAGCTGGCCCGGGCGGTGCCTTACCCGCTGGGGTTGCAGTTGGTCACCGACGAGGAAGTCGGCGGCCGCAACGGCACCCTGCACCAGATCAAGCAGGGCGTCAGCGGCGACTTCGTCGTGATCGGCGAGCACAGCGGGCTGCGCATCGTGACCGACTCCAAGGGGATGATCACCGCGACCCTGCGAGCGGTCGGCCGCAGCGGCCACAGCGCCTACCCCTGGCTTGGCGACAACGCCCTGGTCAAGCTGCACCGGTCGGTGGACCGGCTGCTGGCCGCCTACCCGGTCCCGGCCGAGGAGGCGTGGCGGACCACCGTCAACGTGGCCAGGATCGAGACCCCGAACCAGGCCCGTAACCAGATCCCGGCCCTGGCGGAGGCCTGGATCGACCTGCGCTTCCCGCCCGAAGACGGCGACTTCAACGGCAAATCGGCCAAGGAGATCACCGCCCACCTGGCGACCTTCTGCGAACCAGGCGTCACCCCAGTCGTCGAACTGGCCGACCCGCCCCATCACGCCCACCGCGACCGCCCCGAGATCCGCCGGCTGCGGGAAGCGGCGGCCGAGCAGGGGTACCGCGCGGATTTCCTGCGCAAGCACGGCGCCGCCGACGGGCGCTTCTACTACCAGCGGGGCATCGACGCCGTTATCTTCGGCATCGACGGGGACGGGCTGCACGGCCCCGACGAGTACGCCGACACGACAACCATCGCCCCGTACTACCAGGCGCTCACGGACTTCCTCGGCAACCCGGCCGGCGACTAAGACAGGTGACAGCTCAGCCACCTTCCTGACATCTCACTTAAAACGGTCTCACACCTTGCGCAGCTCTCGCGCGATGACCATGCGCTGGATCTGGTTGGTGCCCTCGAAGATCTGCGGCACCTTCGCCTCGCGCATGTACCGCTCGACCGGGAAGTCGCGGGTGTAGCCGTAGCCGCCGAGCACCTGCACGGCGTCGGTCGTCACCCGCATCGCCATGTCGGTCGCCACCAGCTTGGCGATCGAGGCCTGGCGGCGGAACTCCATGCCCCGGTCCCGGCGGCGGGCGGCGTCCAGGTAGGTCGCGCGGGCGGACTCCACCCCGGCCGCCATGTCGGCCAGCAGGAACTCCAGGCCCTGGAAGTCGATGATCGGCTTGCCGAACTGGGTGCGCTGCATCGCCCAGGCGACCGCCTCGTCCAGCGCCGCCTGGGCCAGGCCGACGGCGCAGGCGGCGATGCCGAGCCGCCCGGAGTTGAGCGCGTCGAGGGCGAACTTGAGCCCGTCGCCCTCGGCCCCGATCCGGCGGCGCACCGGCACGCGCGCCTGGTCGAGCAGGATCTGCGCGGTCGGCGAGCCGGTCAGGCCCATCTTGTGCTCGGGCGCGGCGGCGGTCAGGCCGGGGGTCGACGCGTCGGCCAGCAGGCAGCTGACGCCCCGGCTGCGGTCGTCGCTGGTGCGGACCATGAGCGTGTAGAAGTCGGCCTGCCCGGCGTGGGTGATCCAGGCCTTCGTCCCGCTGACCAGGTAGTCGTCGCCGTCCGCGGTCGCGCGGGCGGACAGCGCGGCCGCGTCGGAGCCGGCCTGCGCCTCCGACAGCGCGTAGGCGCCGAGCAGGCTGCCCTCGAGCATCTCCGGCAGCCACTCGCCGCGCTGCTCGTCGGTGCCGAAGGTGGCCAGCGGGTAGCACGACATCGTGTGCACCGACAGCCCGACCCCGACGGTCATCCAGGCCGCCGCGATCTCCTCGAGGACCTGCAGGTAGACCTCGTAGCTGACCGCGCTGCCGCCCCACTTCTCCGGGTACGGCAGGCCGAGCAGCCCGCTCCGGCCGAGCAGCCGGAACTGCTCGCGGGGGAACCGGCTGGCCGCCTCGTACTCGCTCGCGATCGGCTTGAGCTCGCTGGCGGCGATCTCGCGGACGAGGTCAAGCAGGTCCTCGGCGTCCGAGTCGGGAAGCAGTCTCTCTACCGGCATGTCCACTCCAGCCTTGTCCGGGTCCTATAGGTACGTTAGCGCCAGGCGAAGACCGGCTGCTCGAGGTGGGCGACCCGGGTCTCGCGGCCGTGCAGCGCCACCTCGCGGAACTGGTAGAGCACGGCGGCGGTGGGGGCGTGCACGAAGTGACCCACCAGCGGCAGCTGGATGACCGGGCGGTCCGACTCGGGGATGGTGATGAACCGGGGCGTCACGTCCAGGCTGGCCAGCGGGATCTGGTACAGCTCGGCGACCTCGTCGGGGTTGGCCTGCAGCTGCCGGCCCGCGCTCAGCCAGACCACGACCGGCGTGATGACGTAGCCGGACCTGGTCGGGTAGTCGTCGAGCACGCCCAGGCAGTCCGACCGGTCGGCGCTCGCGCCGACCTCCTCGCGCAGCTCGCGCAGGGCGGCGTCGACCGCGTCCTCGCCCGGGTCGAGCCGCCCGCCCGGCAGCGCGAACTGCCCGGCGTGGGCCCGCAGCTTCGAGGCGCGCCGGGTGAGCAGGAAGCCGTCGTCGGAGACGGCGATGGCCACCGCCGCCGCCCGCCGACCGTCCAGCGGCACGGCGATCCGGTTGAACCGCCGCAGCGCCTCGGTCATGGCTGCCCGATCGTTCATTCGGCGCCTTACATTCGCGAGAAGCCAGAGAAGATATAGATCAAAATCGTTTTGCCCGAACGGACCGTTGCTCCGCCGATCAGGCCCATGGCTGGCCGTCCGGAGTCGCCCGGGACCGTTCGATAATCATGGGTTTTGGAGATTTTCAAGTGGAGCCGGTCGGGACGTTATCAGCGAGACGCCGCAGGGCCGGCAGCAGCGCCTCGATGTCCTGCCCGGTGCGGAAGGCGACGATCGTGGTCCCGTCGGCAGCCGGCGGCGGAGTCTCCGCCGGCGGTCGTGAACAGGTCGATGACCTGGCGAAGGGCCAGATCGACCTCGGCCATCGGGTCGGGGCTCTCGCTGCGGAGCCAGCGCCGGAGCACGTGGTTGTGGGCCGCGACGACGGCCGCCGCCATCAGCTCGGCCCGCAGCGGGGCTGGCTCGGCCGGGTCGCCCATCCAGTCGGCGATGAACTCGCGGAACAGCCGCTGGTAGCGCGCGACGCTGGCGATCTCGCGGTCCCGGAGGGCGGGCACCCCGCTGGTGAGCGCGTACCGGCGGCGGGCGAGGTCGCCCTCCTCGACGTAGTGCTTGAGCACCAGGCGGACCGCGTCGGAGACCGCGAGCAGGGCGGTGCCGTCGCTCGAGGTGCGCAGCCGCTCGCCGATCTGCGCCAGCAGCAGGTCGTGGTCGGGGAAGATGACGTCTTCCTTGGACCGGTAGTGCCGGAAGAACGTGGTCCGGCCGAGGCCGGCCCGCTCGGTGATGTCGTCGATGCTGGTCTGCTCGTACCCGCGCTCGGCGAACAGGGCGAAAGCGGCCTCGGCGAGCCGGTCACGCGCCGACTGCTTGCTCACTAGATCTCACCTGCCCGCGCTGAAAGGAACTTAGTTCCATCATATAGATACTGAGTATCGATTGGCATGGCGCGGGAACAGCCCGTTTGGGGCCCGCGTTGGCAGCTGGCGTGGCCATCAAAATAGGCGTGATCTTGCCTGCGTCAACCCCCGATCCTGCGCGCCCGATCCTGGGCGATATCCGGGCCAGCGCGCGGTTCGCGGAGCAGACTCGGGCTCGACTCCGTGTGGACGACCGACCACCTGATCGCGAGCGCGCCCATGCTCGACAGCTCGGTCGTGCTCGCGACGGCGGCGGCGGTGACCGAGCGGATCACGATCGGCTACGGCGTGATGCTGCTGGCGCTGCGGACCCCGGCCTGGGCCGCCAAGCAGATCAGCACCCTGCAGTACGTGTCCGGCAACCGGGTCGCGCTCGGCGTGGGGACTGGCAACCCGGTGCACGGCGACGTCGGCTGGCGCGCGGCCGGGATGTCCTTCGCCGACCGCGGCCGGCGGACCGACGAGTCCCTGCGGGTGCTTCCGGCGCTGGTCAGCGGGCAGCCCGCAGTGCTCGAGGACGGGCTTGAGGTGACCCTCTCCCCCGGTTCGGTCATGCCGCCGGTGCTCATCGCGGGCAACGGCGACCGGGCTTTGCGGCGCGCCGCCGAGTTCGGCGACGGGTGGATGGCCATCGGGGTGCCGGCCGAGGAGGTGGCCGCCAGCCAGTCCGCGCTGGGCTCGCTCGCGGCCGGATTTGGCCGTCCGGTGCCGGGGCTGACCGTCGTCGGGCCGGTTCTCGACGCCGACCCGGGGAAGGCGGCCGCGCAGCTCGCATCGTACGCCGAGGCTGGGACCGAGCGGGTGATCCTGATTCCGACCGGGGACTGGCAGCGGGACTACGAGCGGGCCGGGGAGCTGGTGGCTTCGGCTTCTCAGTGAGGCGGTCGGTCCTAGCCGTCGGTGTCGTTCGGGCTACGCTGTGAGGCCATGGCGGACTGGATCTTTGAGGGGAACCCGCGGCACTTCGACCTTGCGGCGGAGGTGGCCTCGTCCCGGGAGCAGTGGTGGGGGACGCCGCACTTCCGGGACCAGATGGCGGTCGGGGATCGGGTGTGGGTGCAGGTGGTCGGGCCTAAGGACCCGGGCATTTACTACGTGGCGACGATTATTTCGCCGACTTACGAGCATGCGGTGGAAGCGTCCGAGCCGCCGGAGGCGCGGCATTTCCGGTGGCGGACTGATATTCGGTTTGATTATCGGGTGACGCCGCCGTTGCTTCGGTCGGAGCTGGAAGAGGATGCGGAGCTGGGATCGTTTCGGCCGTTTCGGGGGTTTGAGGGATCGAACGTGCCGGTGCCGGGGGAGGTCGCTTCGGCGTTGGCGGCTCGGGTGGCGGCGCGGCTCGAGCCGCTCGGGTGACGGCTCGATGGTCTCAGCGCAGGCGCGCATGCGCGTGGACGTCGCATCGGCCGTCGGCCAGGAGCCATGCGCTCCGACGCACGCCCTCGGCGGCGAAGCCGGTCTTCTCGGCCACCCGGCACGAGGCGGTGTTGCCGACCGCGTGTTCCAGGTCGAGCCGGTGGAAGCCCGCCTCGAACGCCCAGGATGCCATCGCGTTGACCGCCCGCGGACACACGCCCTTTCCCCGGGCAGCGGGGACGGTCCAGTAGGCGACGTCGGCGGTGCCGTCCGAGAACTTCAGGTGCTTCAGGCCAGCACGACCGAGCAGCAAGTCGCTTTCCGCGTCGACTACCGCCCAGATCGCGTCGGTCTCCGCCGCCCAACCGCACTGCCATCCTGCAATCCACTCCCGCGCCTCCGCCAGTGAGTCCGCCCGCATCACGTGCCAGCGCTGGATCGCCTCATCCTGATAGGCGTCCATCACCGCCGGGGCGTCGTCAGGCCTCCAAGGCCGCAGGAGCACACCGTCGCCGGCCGTCAACGAGGGCTGGGGCCGCACCGCGAGTGAACCGGGCGTAACAGTTGTGGTGACCAGCGTGGGCATGCCTGGATTATTCGCGACTGTCGGTCTCGCTATGAGATCGGCGTCGGATTGCGCTCGGTCGTGCCGACGTTAGGGCTCCGTCGGCTGGGGCTCGCGCGGGCGCACGGTTCCGTCTGTCATGATGTCGCCGTCGGGGCATCGCCACTGGACTCGGCCGCCTTCGAACTGCTCGGTGTACAGCGACGCGTAGAGCCCGCCCTCGCGCAGCAGATCGCGGTGCGAGCCGGATTCGGTGACCCGGCCGCCGTCGATGACGAAGATGCTGTCCGCGTTGACGATGGTGGACAGCCGGTGAGCGATGGCGATGGTCGTCCGCGAGCCCATCAGCGCGTCCAGCGCCTTCTGCACCTCGCGCTCGCTGGCGGTGTCCAGGGCCGAGGTCGCCTCGTCCAGGATCAGGATGCGCGGGTCGTGCAGCAGGACGCGGGCGATGGCCAGGCGCTGCTTCTCCCCGCCGGACAGCCGGTATCCGCGCTCGCCGACGATGGTGTCGTAGCCGTCGGCGAATTCCATGATCCGGTCGTGGATGTACGCCGCCCGCGCCGCCTCTTCCACTTCTTCCTGCGACGCGCTCGGACGGCCGTAGCGGATGTTGGCCAGGATGGTGTCGTGAAAGAGGTAGCTCTCCTGGGTCACGAAACCGATGGCGGCGGCGAGCGAGGCCTGGCGGGCGTGCCGTACGTCGACCCCGTCTACTTCGACCGACCCGGCGGTGACGTCGTACAGGCGCGGGATCAGGTAGCTGATCGTGGTCTTGCCGGCGCCGCTCGGCCCGACCAGGGCCACCAGGTGGCCAGGGCCCGCTCCCAGGCTCACGCCCGACAGGGCGTCGGCCGGGACGCCGGGGTAGCGGAAGTAGACGTCTCGCAGGGCGACCTGGCCGCCGGCCTCGGTCGCCGGGAGGTCGACCGCGTCGGGCGCGTCGACGATGTCCGGCACCACGTCGAGGTACTCGAAGACCCGGTCGAACAGGGCTAGCGACGACCGCAGCTCGACCGAGACCTGCAGCAGCTGCCCGATCGGGAAGTACAGGCGGGTCTGGAGCGTGGTGAACGCCACGATGGTTCCGGCCGAGACCGCGTGATGGTTCGCGATGAGCAGGCCCGCGGTCAGATAGATCAGGGCCGGGGTGATCGACAGGAAGGACTGCACGACGGCGTAGAAGCCCTGGCCGATCATCTGCTGGCGGACCTCGAGGCCGACCAGGCGCTGGTTCTCCCGCTGGTAGCGGCCGATGTCGCGGGTCTGGTTGCCGAACACCTTGGCCAGCAGCACGCCAGAGACCGAGAGGGTTTCCTCGGTGATCGCGCTCATCGCCGCCAGCGACTCCTGGGTCGAGCGCGACACCTGGCGGCGGCGATCGCCGACCGCCTTGGTCAGCCAGAAGAACGCCGGCACGGTGATGACCGCCACCAGGGTCAGCTGCCAGCTAATGATGATCATGGCGACGATGCTGGAAATGAACGTGACGACGTTGGCCAGGATCGTCGAGGCGGTGCTGGTGACCACCGTCTCGACGCCGCCGACGTCGTTTTGCAGGCGGGACTGGATCTCGCCGGTCTTCGTGTTCGTGAAGAAGGAAAGCGGGAGTGTCTCCAGGTGGGAGTACAGCCGGTTGCGCAGGTCGCGCATGACCTGCTGCCCCACCTTGGTGGTCTCGTAGGTCTGCACGATGCCGATGGCGCCGTTGACGACCGGCACCAGCGCCATGACGCCGACCAGCACGTAGAGCAGGTGCAGGTCGGGGCCGCCCGGGACGAACAGGGCCTTGTTGAACACCGCCTGGATCAGCAGCGGGTTGATGATGCCGATCGTCGAGGTGACCACGATGAGGACGATGACGACGGACACCTGGAGCCGGTAGGGGCGGAACAGCGGCACGATCCGTCCGGCGCTGCTGCGGTCGGAGCCGCTGCGGTCGGCGCGGGCAGGCGTGTTTGCCACCATGAGGCGACTCCTTCTGGCAGGTACGAAGGCGGTTACCAGAAACGTCCCATCATGTTCGCACGGACCTGCGGTGCAGCCATCGACGCCCGAAGGCCGCCGTTCTAGGTCGGTCTGGACCGGCTGGTACAGTCCGCGGCTAGCATGGGCCTATGCCAGGTGAGCCGATGACCAGGCGCGGGCGCGCCAGCCGGGAGCGGATCGTGGAGCGGGCCGCCGAGCTGTTCGCCGAGCGCGGGATCGCGGCCACGACCGTGGATGAGGTACTGGCGGCCGCGGGAGCGGGCAAGGGCCAGTTCTACCACTATTTCCGCGGCCGGGACGAGCTGGCCGCGGCGGCGGTCGGGTACCGCTGCGAGCAGGTGGTAAGCGGACTCGCCGAGGCACTCGGGAGCGTGTCGTCGCTGGGCGGGCTGGAGCAGGCGCTGGCTGGCTTCGTGGCCGCGTTTGAGAAGTCAGGCATGCCGGGGTGCCCGATCGGGACGCTGGCGGCCGAGGTCGCCGGCCGCAACGAGGCCGCGCGGCTGGAGGCGGCCGCCGGGTTCGACGCATGGGAGCGGCTGCTGGCGGACGCGCTGGAGCGGATGCGCCAGCGCGGGGAACTGCGCGCGGACGCCGTCCCCGCCGTGCTGGCCGCAGGGCTGCTGGCCGGCATCGAGGGCGGGATGGTGCTCAGCCAGGCCCGCAAGGACATGGCGTCGCTGCGCACCGCGGTGGAGGCCGGGCTCGGGCAGGTACGAGCATGCCTGAGCTAACTCTGTACTAAATCGTCCACTTACTGCTAGCCTCAGGACTGTACTAATTCGTCCAGTCTTGGAGGCTGCTCTCGTGACCGCCCCACCGACCCCGTTCCTCGCGACCCGCCGCGGCAGGCTGAGGCTACTCCTGGGGTGCGCGGTTGCAGTTCCTCGACGTCGCCAATTCCTCGATTATGAACGTCGCCCTGCCGTCCGTCCGCCGCGACCTGGGCTTCTCGGTGCCGTCGGGCTGGCGGTCTTCTCCGCCATCGCGACCGCGCGCACCGGCGCGCTGCTGGCCGCGCACGCGACGCGCCCAGAAGCGCTGACCGGAGGCTTCCAGCGTGACCTGCGCGCCTGCGCCGTCTTCTTGCTCGTCGCCGCGGTCCTCGCACTACGGGCCGCCAATACCCACGGTGAGCCCGCCGCCGACCCGGACAGCACCCGTCCCGCCCTCGGCCAGCTTCCCGCACCGGAACTGGCCGACTAACGCTCACCCGCAACCGACAGGAGAAATCGCGGCCATGAACATCACCGTTTTCGGAGCCTCCGGGGGCATCGGCAGCCACGTCGTCGCCCTCGCCGCCAAGCGCGGCCACAATGTGCGAGCCGTCTACCGGGTAGCGCCGGCCACCCCGCCCCCCGGCCAGGCCAGCATCCTCATCGCCCCGGACATTTCCGATCCCGCCTTCGCCGCCGAAGCGGTCCTGGCGGCCGACGTGGTGGTCGCGACGGCGGGCCCGAACTTCGCAACCCGCCACAATCCTCGCACCACCATGACCTCACCGCCCGATCTGCACCAGCGGCTCGCCCGCGCCCTGGTCACCGCGATCGGCGATTCGGCCCCGCGAGCCCGGCTGATCTGCGTCAGCACCGCCAGCATGGGACCGGCCGACAACGTCATGGGCCCCGGGCCGCGGCTGCTGTTCCGCTTCTTCCGCACTGTCGCCGTCCCCAACCTCGGCCGCGTCGGCAAAGACCTGCGCGCCATGGAGGAGGAACTGGCCGCCAGCGGGCTCGACTGGCATGCACTGCGCCCCGTCAAGCTCACCGACGGACCCCAGACTGGCCACGTCCTTGCTAGCGAGCGGTTCCGGATGAAGAGCATCTCCCGTGCCGACGCCGCCTGGCACATCCTCACACTCGCCGAAGATCCGGAACCCGGCCCGCTGCGTACTCCGGTCATCACCAGCTGACCGCATGTCTCTCGGGCACCCTCTCGCCGTAAGGCAGGCCCGCTGTTCGAGACACTCGTCTGCCCGCTTAGCGGTACTCGGGACTCTCGAACTCGAACCGGCATCCGGCGTCCCATTCTGAGCGCTGGTTGCCGTGGGCCGGGATGCCGCCCGCGTCCTTGAGGATCCGGGCCAGGTGCATCAGGTTCCAGGTCATGAAGGTGGTGTTGCGGTTGGTGAAGTCGTTCTGTGGGCCGCCGGAGCCAGGGTCGAGGTAGGACGGGCCCGGTCCCGCCTCTCCGATCCAGCCGGCGTCGGCCTGCGGCGGGATGACGTACCCGAGGTGCTGCAGGCTGTAGAGGATGTTCATGGCGCAGTGCTTGACGCCATCTTCGTTCCCAGTGACCAGGCAGCCGCCGGCACGGCCGTAGTAGGCGTACTGCCCGGCGTCGTTGAGAAGATGGGAACAGGCGTAGAGCCGCTCGATCACCCGCTTGGTGACGGAGCTGTTATCGCCGAGCCAGATCGGGCCGGCCAGCACCAGGATGTCGGCCCCCAGCACTTTCTCGTACAACTGCGGCCAGGCATCGCTGGCGGCGCCGTGCTCGGTCATGTCCGGCCACACGCCAGTCGCGATGTCGTGGTCGACAGCGCGGACGGTCTCCACGCGCACGCCATGCCTGCGCATGATCCCGGCGCTGGCGTCGATCAGACCCTGGGTGTGACTGAGCTCCGGCGACGGTTTCAGCGTGCAGTTTATGTACAGGGCGGCCAGGTCGTCGTAGCGCGGGCCCGAGGCGGTCATCAGTGCTCCCATGTGCGGCCGGACAGATCACCCGTGCAGTCCGTGGCCGAACGTATCCGTTACAGCCGGGCTCGTAATAGCTAGGTCACCCATGACGGCCGGTACCTGTTCGCCGTCAACACCGGCTCGGGCAACATCTCCAGCTACGTCATCGACCCAGGCGGCTCGCTCACACTGATCGGCAGCACGCCGATCGCCGGCGGCGGGGCTGACATCGACGCCCGCCTGTCCCCGGACGGCAGGTACCTCCCTGTCGACGGCTCCGGCATGCATTTCATATCCGTGTTCGCCGTGAATGGCGGATCCCTCACCGAGGTATCCAGCTCGCCGACCCCGCTGCCCGTCGGGGTCACCTCCTCGTCCGGAATTGCCAACATCTAGCAACACCCAGCCAGCTGTCTGCGGCCCGTCCAGCTGGGCGGGCCACAGGCAGCTCGTAACGCGCGGACTCTGCCTGCACCAACTCCGGCCGGGGAGGGAGGTCAGGCAGGGTCGAGGCGGGTGCGGAGGAGGCAGAACTCGTTGCCTTCCGGATCGGCTAGGACGTGCCAGGTTACCGCGCCGGTCTGGCCTATGTCGGCGCGGCGGGCGCCGAGGGCGAGGAGGCGCTCGAGTTCGGCTTCCTGGTCGCGGTCGGTGGGGTTGACGTCGAGGTGCAGGCGGAGCTTGCCTGTCCTCGGATCGCTGCTCGGGCTGAGGATCAGGGTGGGCTGGAGGCCGCCGAAGCCGGCGTCGGGCGGGCCGATCTCGATGCTTCCGTCGTCTTCGCGGCCGAGTTCGACGTAGCCGAGGACCTCGCTCCAGAATGCGGCCAGCCGTTCCGGATCGGCGCAGTCGATGACCAGCTCACTGATGCGGTTTGCCATATCCGTCAGTGTACGGAGGGGTTAGTGGGCTTCCTGGGCCGGCGGCTGTTCGGCCGGCGCTGCTGGTTGCGATACCGAGAGATGTTCGCTTGCCAATGTCACGACCGTTTGCTTTGTGGGGTCTTCGACGCCGTCGCTGTCGGCGAAACCGTCAGAGAGTTCCAAATCGCGCTGGAGCAGCGATCGGGACCATAGGTAGAAGAAGAGGAAGCCGAGCAGTACATTCGCGATTACCAGGGCCATGCCGAAAGTGGCGCTCGACGGTTGTGCGCCGAGGGGTGCCTTCAGGTTCGCCGCCAGCCTGCTTAGCGCGGGCTCGAGGCGTCCGATCTGGACCAGGCCGACGCCGACGATTATCTTCGTCAGCCAGTCGGAGACTTCCACCAGGTTGCTGTTGGCCTGATACCGGCTGGTGGGCGTGGATCCGGCGGCGCCCAGGGCCGCCGACCTCGGGATCCCGAACAGCAGCCCGACCAGGCCGCCGGCCAGGAAGGAGCAGCTGCCGGTGATGACCGCGGTCGCGAAGACGCTCCACCGAACCCCGCTCGGCAGCGAGAGCGAATAAATGAGGATGACTATCGTCCAGAGGAACGCGATAAGCGGTATGGCATATGTCCAGCCGTAGGCGAAACCTGGGTCGTTGTCCACGTCCAGCCCCGCAAGGGATTCCAGCCGATGGCGGGCTTGGTTTTCTGCGGCTGAGTTGCATTTCCTCCGTCTCCCATGCCGGAAGAATACATTTATTAGGTGCCGCAGCGTAGTACGACGCGGTCGCTTTTCCGGGTCAGATGAGCGGGGTGATCTGGTCGGTGCGGCCGAGCAGGGCCTTGCCGTAGATCTCGAAGTTGACGGCCGGCAGGGTGACCGCGTGCCTGGCCGCCACGGCCGAGTCGCGCCAGATCCGCTGCAGCGGGTTGACCTGGGCGAAGCTGCCGGCCCCGTGCGCGTACAGCAGGATGTCGATCGCCTTGGTGACGTGCTGCAGCGCCCAGCCGGTGTCGGCCCGGACCCGCGCGCGCAGCAGCATGTCCGGGTAGACGCCGGCCGCGGCGGCCCGGTCGATGTCGTCGGCGGACCGGTAGGCGTGCAGGTGGGCGGTGTCGATCATCAGGGCGGCCTCGGCCAGCTGGAGCTGGAACGCGGTCGAGTCGGCCTGGGCGGTGAAGAACGTGTAGGCGATCGCCTTGCCCGCGGCCTTGCTGGTGACCAGCTCGAGCGCCTTGCGGCCCAGGCCCAGCTGCGGACCGGCCAGCACCAGCGCGAGCACCGGGACGAACGCGGAGCGGTAGAGCGTCTCGTCGGCGTGCTCGGTCGGGTAGTGCCCCTCGATCGCGGCCAGGCCCGACATGATCCGGTGCTCGGGGACGAAGACGTCGGTCGCGATCAGGCAGTTGGAGCCGGACGAGCTCATGCCCGGCGACGAACCAGGTCTCCTCGATCTCCAGGTCGGTGAACGGGATGAGCGCGAGACCCTGGTCGATCAGCTGGCCCTCGTCGTTGAGGATCGGGAAGCCGAGGATCGCCCAGCTCGCGTGCCACGATCCGGAGTTGTAGAACCAGCGGCCGGTGAGCCGGAATCCGCCGTCGACCTTGACCGCCTCCGCGCTCGGGGTGAGCACCCCGGACACCTTGGCGTCCGGGTCGGCGCCCCACACGTCGTCCTGCGCCTGCTCGCTGAACAGGCCGGTCAGCCACGCGCAGACGTTGCACAGGGCCACCACCCAGGCGGTCCCGCCGTCGGCCTCGGCCACCGCGGCCGACACGTCGAGCATGGTCCGCACCGAGGCCTGGTAGCCGCCGTACCGGCGCGGCTGCGCGACCTTGAAGATCCCCGCGTCGGTGAGCGCGGTGATCGACTCCTCGACCACCCGCCGGTCGGCCTCGCCCTGGGCGGCGTTCTTCTCGATCAGCGGCTGCAGTTCGCGGATGCGGGCGACCAGGTCGTCGGATGAAGGGGCGGCGGCAGCGTCGGTCCTGGCAGCTTCGGTGGCGCTCATGACGGCGGTTCCTTCCCGGGGCAAGGCACGGTGATCCCGCCACGGTAACTGAACGACGGCGAGCTGGACCAGCGTGCAACGGCGGGCGGCGGGCGGCTGGGCGGCGGCGGAGCGGGAGCGGGAGCGGGCTACGACTCCTGCGCTTTGGCCGTTCGGGCTAGGCCGGCCATGTAGGCGGCGATGGCGTCCCTGGTGGCGGACGATTCCCAGCCGGCCGCGACCGCCTCCTCGTCGGCGTCGTGGCCGTCCATCGCCGCCCGGGCCGGGAGCTGCAGCTGGCGCTTGCTCAGGGCGAAGACCTCGGCCGGGATCTTGGCCATCGCCTGGGCGCGGGCGACGGCCGAGCCGAGCAGGGTCTCGGCGGATTCGACGTCGTGGATGAGGCCGATCGACTGCGCCTGGGCGGCGTCGAGCAGCCGCGCGGTCAGCACCAGGTTGCCCGCCGCCGGCCCGACCGCGTGCCGCATGACCTCGAGCGCCACGGTCGGAAAGGGAACGCCGACGCTCAGCTCGGACAGGCCGATCCGGCCGCCCGCCATCAGGCGGACGTCGCACGCCGCCGCGAGCACGCAGCCGCCCGCGATCGCGTGGCCGTTGACGGCGGCCACGACCGGGCCGGGGTGATTGAAGACGGCCAGGAACGTCTCCGTCAGGGCGGGCAGGAACTCGCGGACGTAGGGCTGCCCGCCGTCGACGATCCGCTTCAGGTCGACGCCGGCCGAGAACGCGGACCCGTGCCCGGTGAGCACCACCGCCGCGGCCGGATCGAGGCCGCCGATCGCGGCCGTGATCGCCCGCAGCAGCTCGGTGTCGAGCGCGTTGACCTTGCCGTGCTTTAGCCGCAGCACGGTCACGCCGGATCGGTCTTCGGTCTCAAGCATGGTGGATTCTCCTGATCAGCTCGGTTCTCGCGGTTATCAGGGACGGGCCGTACCAGGTCAGGCTCCGGCCCTCGACCAGGGCCACCCGCCGACCGGGGAACATCTCCGGCCCGTCGGTCGCGGTGAACGTGTACGGCTCGTCGGGCAGGACGATCAGCTCGGGGCCGCGGGCGGCCAGGTCGTCGAGGTCGATGTGCGGGTAGCGCTCGGGATCGTCGGCGTAGACGTTGTCGAGGCCGAGGCGGGCGGCCAGGTCGCCGGTGAAGGTGGCCGAGCCGACCGCCATCCACGGGTCGCGCCAGATCGGGATCGCCGCCCGGATCCGCGGCGCCGGCGCCGGATCGCGCCAAGCCGACTCGGCCTCGGCCAGCCAGGCCGGCTCCGGCCAGCCGAGCGCGACCGTGAACATCCGGCGCAGCGACGCGATCGCCTCGTCCAGGGTCCTGATCACGGTCACCCAGACGGTCACCCCGGCCGCGCGGAGCCGCTCGACGTCGACCCGGCGGTTCTCCTCCTGGTTGGCGAGGACGATGTCGGGGTCAAGGGCGGCGATCGCGGCCAGGTCGGGGTTCTTGGTGCCGCGCACCCGCGGCACGTCCAGGTCGGCCGGGTGGGTGCACCAGATCGTCGCGCCGGCCAGCGCGTCCGGGCGGGTGACGGCGACCGACTCGGTGAGCGACGGGACCAGCGAGACCACCCGGCGGGCCGGGCGCGCCAGTTCGACCGGGTGCCCGAGGTCATCGCGCGGCGGCATGTGGCCTCCTCCCCTGTCGGCTACGCCATCGACCCCAAACGAAGTCATGTCGGCTACGCCAGCGACATCGCCTATCAGTGTCGCTGGCGTAGCCGACAGGTTGGGGACGCGGTCGGTGGCGTAGGCGACAGGTTCCGGAGTGGCGGGTGGGGTCGGCTGCGTCGGTGGCACATTGCGCAGGCGGCGGGTGGGGTTGGCGGCGCTGCCGACAGGTGCATCAGGTGACGGGTGGGGGCGGCGGCGGTGACAGGTGCGGCGGGTGGGGGGTGGGGTTGGCGACGTAGGCGGCAGGTTCCGCCAGTGGTGGGTGGGGGCGGCGACGGGTGCCGCGGGCGGTGGTGGGGGCGGGGTGAGTCTGGATGGGCTCAGACGTTGCGGCGGTACTGGCCGCCGACCTCGAAGAAGGCCTCGGTGATCTGCCGCAGGCAGCAGACCCGGACGGCGTCCATGAGGACGGCGAAGACGTTGCCGCCGGCGCGGACCGCCTCCTGCAGCGCGGCCAGCGCCGCGTGGGCGTCCTCGGCGTGCTTCTCCTGGAAGTCGCGGACGCGCTCGAGCTGGGACTGCTTCTCCTCCTCGGTCGCGCGGGCGAGCTCGACGGGGGCGGCCGCGGTGTCCTCGCCGCGCGGGTTGCGGAAGGTGTTGACGCCGATGATCGGCAGCGTGCCGTCGTGCTTGCGCTGCTCGTAGAGCATCGACTCGTCCTGGATGCGGCCGCGCTGGTAGCCGGTCTCCATCGCGCCGAGCACGCCGCCGCGCTCGGTGATCGCCTCGAACTCGGCCAGCACCGCCTCCTCGACCAGGTCGGTGAGCTCGTCGACGATGAACGAGCCCTGCAGCGGGTTCTCGTTCATCGCCAGGCCCCACTCCCGGTTGATGATCAGCTGGATGGCGAGGGCCCGGCGGACCGACTCCGTCGCTGGGGGTGGTGACCGCCTCGTCGTAGGCGTTGGTGTGCAGGCTGTTGCAGTTGTCGTAGATCGCGCAGAGCGCCTGCAGGGTGGTGCGGATGTCGTTGAAGTCCATCTCCTGCGCGTGCAGCGACCGGCCCGAGGTCTGCACGTGGTACTTCAGCTTCTGCGAGCGCTCGTTGGCGCCGTAGCGGTCGCGCATCGCGACCGCCCAGATCCGCCGGGCGACCCGGCCGATCACGGTGTACTCGGGGTCCATGCCGTTGGAGAAGAAGAACGACAGGTTCGGCGCGAAGTCGTCGATGTCCATGCCGCGGGCGAGGTAGGCCTCGACGTAGGTGAACCCGTTGGCGAGGGTGAACGCGAGCTGGCTGATCGGGTTCGCCCCGGCCTCGGCGATGTGGTAGCCGGAGATCGACACCGAGTAGAAGTTGCGGACCTGGTTGGCGATGAACCACTCCTGGATGTCGGCCATCATCCGCAGGCAGAACTCGGTCGAGAAGATGCAGGTGTTCTGGCCCTGGTCCTCCTTGAGGATGTCGGCCTGCACGGTGCCGCGGACGGTGGCGAGCACCCGCGCCCGGATCTCGCGCCGCCTCGGCCTCGGTCGGGCTCGCGGCCGTGCTCGGTCGCGAACGCGTCGAGCCGCTGGTCGATCGCGGTGTTGAGGAAGAAGGCGAGGATCGTCGGCGCCGGGCCGTTGATCGTCATCGACACCGAGGTGGTCGGCGAGGCCAGGTCGAACCCGTCGTAGAGCACCTTCATGTCGTCGAGCGTCGCGATCGAGACGCCGGAGGTGCCGACCTTGCCGTAGATGTCGGGGCGCTCGCCCGGGTCGCGGCCGTAGAGGGTGACCGAGTCGAACGCGGTCGACAGCCGGGTCGGCCGGCTGTCCCTCCGACAGCAGCTTGAAGCGGCGGTTGGTGCGGAACGCGTCGCCCTCGCCGGCGAACATCCGGGCCGGGTCCTCGCCCTCGCGCTTGAACGGGAACACGCCGGCGGTGAACGGGAAGTAGCCCGGCAGGTTCTCCTCGCGCAGGAACCGCAGCAGCTCGCCGTGGTCGGCGTAGCGCGGCAGCGCGACCCGGGGGATCTTGCTGCCGGACAGCGACTCGCGGGTCAGCGCTGGTGCGCAGCTCGCGGTCGCGGATCCTGACCACCTGCTCGTCGCCGGCGTACGACGCCGACCGACGCGCGCGGCCAGCGCGCTCGAGCAGCGCGGCGCTGTCGGCGTGCTCGGCGTCGCGAGTGGCGTCGGCGGCCGTCGGCGGTCGAGCAGTGCCGGTCGGTGACGGCGGAGCGGTGGCGCGGCGTCGGATCGGTCGTCCGAGGCGCCGGTCCGTTCGCTATCACCGGAGCTCAGCCCGGACGTCGGCGAGCCTCTGCACCCGCCGCACGGCCGCGACCTGCTTTTCCGTCTGCTCGTGGTAGCCGCGCACGGTCTCGGCGATCTCGGCCAGGTAGCCGGCCCGGGCGGGCGGGACGATCGCGGCCGCGTCGGTCGAGACCCGGCCGGTCGCGGGGGGCAGCACGCCCGTCGGTCAGCGGCAGGCCGTGCGGCTCGAGCAGCCCGGCCAGGTGCTGGTAGAGCGCGGTGACGCCGTCGTCGTTGAACGTGGCCGCGCTGGTGCCGAAGACCGGCATGTCCTCCGGGCCGGGCGCCGAACGCCTCCCGGTTGCGGACCAGCTGGCGGGACGACGTCGCGCAGCGCGTCGGCGCCGCCGCGGCGCTCGAACTTGTTGATCGCGACGACGTCGGCGAAGTCGAGCATGTCGATCTTCTCGAGCTGCGACGCGGCGCCGAACTCCGGCGTCATCACGTACAGCGAGCACGTCCGCGAGCCCGGTCACCCCGGCGTCGCCCTGGCCGATGCCGGGGGTCTCGACGATCACCAGGTCGAAGCCGGCCGCCTGGCAGGCGGCGATGATCGTCGGCCAGGTTCTCCGGCAGCTCGCGGGCGCCGCCGGGTGGCCAGCGAGCGGAAGAACACGTGGTCGCCGTCGAGCGCGTTCATCCGGATCCGGTCGCCGAGCAGCGCGCCGCCGCCGCGCCGCCGGTCGGGTCGACCGCGAGCACCGCGACCCGGAGCTTGTCCTGCTGGTCGAGCGCGGAACCGGCGGACCAGCTCGTCGGTCAGCGACGACTTGCCGGAGCCGCCGGTGCCGGTGATGCCGAGGACCGGGACCCGGCGGGTCGCCGCGGCCGCGGTCAGCGCGCTGAGCGTCGGCGTCGGGCAGGCGGCCCGCCTGCAGGCAGGTGATGGCCCGCGCGAGCGCGCTCCGGTCGCCGGCCAGCACCGCCTCGGCGCTCGGCGGGCGCTCGGCCAGGTCGGCGTCGCAGTCGCGGATGAGCTCGTTGATCATGCCGGCCAGGCCGAGCCGCTGGCCGTCCTCGGGGGAGAAGATGCGCGACCCCGGCCTGCGGGAGCCGGGCGATCTCGTCGGGCACGATCACGCCGCCGCCGCCGCCGAAGACCTGGACGTGGCCGGCCCCGGCTCGCGCAGCGGCTCGACCAGGTACTCGAAGTACTCGACGTGGCCGCCCTGGTAGGAGCTGACCGCGACGCCCTGGACGTCCTCCTCGAGGACCGCGTCCGACCACCTCGCCGACCGAGCGGTTGTGCCCCAGGTGGATCACCTCGGCGCCCTGCGCCTGCAGGATCCGCCGCATGATGTTGATCGCCGCGTCGTGGCCGTCGAACAGGCCGCCGCGGTGACGAACCGGACCGGGTGCACCGGCACGTGCAGCGTCGGACTGCTCCGCTCCACCGTGCTCAGCCCCCCGCGCTTCAGCCTCCTCGCGCTCAGCCCCCGTGCGCTTGCCGGCGCTCCTTGCGTGCCCTGCGCCAGTGCGGTCACTGTCATGTCCGCGCTCCCCGTCCTCACCGGATCCTTCCCGGCCGACCGGGTAGGGATACCTTAAACGTTAAATATTTTGACGTTAAATGTTGACGTTCAATATTTTGACGTTAAAAGACTTTGGGGGCTCCCGTCAAATCGGCGTCCCGGTCGGCGGAACGGCCGGCGGGCGTTGACGGCGCCATGCGGGCGCGATGCGGGCGCGCTGCCGGTCGCGTACGGCGGCCCGTTCGCGTACGGTTGCGGCATGCCCGACCACCAGCCCTTCGACCCGATCGCCGAGGCCCACCGCCAGTGGGCCGCGCGCTGGCCGGAGCAGGCCGACAACATGGCCGCGGTCACCTCGGTCATGCGCGTGCAGCAGCTGCTGCTGGCCCGGGTCGAGGACACGCTCAAGCCCTACGGGCTGACCTTCGCCGCCTACGAGGCGCTGCGGCTGCTCGCCTTCACCCGGTCGGGCTCGCTGCCGATGGGCAAGCTCGGCGTCCGGCTGATGGTCCACCCGGCCGCCGTCACCAACGCGATCGGCCGCCTTGAGCAGCGCGGGCTGGTGCAGCGGCAGATGTCGCCGGCCGACCGGCGGGTCGTGCTCGCCGCCATCACCGACGACGGGCGGGCCCTGGCCGAGGAGGCAACCGCCGCCCTCAACCAGGCGGCGTTCGGCCTGCCCGGGCTCACCGAGGAGCAGGCCGATCCAGGTGACCGAGGTGCTCCGGATCGTCAGGGCCGCGTCAGGCGACGTGTAGCTGCGCACAGCGCTGGCTAGGATGGCGGGATGGCACTCAGTGCCCGCGTGCCCGACCTGGCCGCGCTCGAGGTGCTGCTCAGCGTGGCCCGGACGGGCAGCCTGGGCCGGGCGGCGCAGGAGGCGGGAGTCAGCCAGCAGGCGGTGTCGGCCCGCATCCGCGCGATGGAGGCGCAGACCGGGGTCACGCTGGTGCAGCGGACCGCTCGGGGCTCCAGCCTGACCGCCGAGGGCGCGGTCATCGCGCGGTGGGCGGCCCGGGTGCTCGACGTCGCGGGCGAGCTCGACGCCGAGATCGGGGCGCTGCGGAAGGATCTGCGCAGCCGGCTGCGGGTGTGCGCCAGCCTCACCATCGCCGAGCGGCTGCTGCCTGCCTGGCTGGTGTCCTACCGCGCGGCCGCCCGCCGCAGCGGCGGCAGGGATGTCGAGATCGTCCTGACCGCTTCCAACACCGACGGCGTGATCACGCACGTGACCGACGGCACCTGCGATCTGGGGTTCATCGAGAGCCCGAACGCCCCCCGATCGCTGCGCAGCCGGGTCATCGGGCACGACCGGCTCGTGGTCGTCGTCCCGCCCGGCCACCCCTGGGCTCGCCGGCGTCGGCCGGTCAGCGCGGCCGAGCTGGCCGCCACCCCGCTGGTCAGCCGGGAAGGCGGCTCAGGGACCAATCAGACCCTGACCGCGGCGCTGACCGCCGCCGTCGGCCCGGACGTCGCCAGGCCCCGCCCGCCCTGTCGGTGTCCACCACCGCCGCCGCCCGCGCGGCGGTGGTGGCGGGCGCCGCGCCCGCCGCGATCACCCAGCTCGCCGTCGCCGACGACCTCGCGGCCGGCCGCCTCACCCGGATCGAGATTCCCGGGCTGGACCTGAACCGGGCGTTGCGGGCGATCTGGAACGGCTCGGCCAGCCCGCCCGCCGGACCGGCCCGCGACCTGGTCACGCACATACTCAGCCTGAGCGCCGACCCGTACCTGGCCGCCCCGGCCGGCTGACGCCGCGGCCCCGGCTGCCGGGACCGCGCCGCGCGGCCGGAATTCCCCGCCTGCGGCCAAGCTGGGCTTGTGTCCCCACAAGATCACGGCCACTACCCGGCGTAGCCAATGCGCGCAAGGCTGTTATCAGGAGCGTCCAACCGCTCCCGGCCGTAACACGGAATGGCCAGACCGAGGGGAAGCGTAGTGAGCAATCTGATCGATATCGACCTGCAGGAGTACGAGCCGGAGGAAGAGGGTTCAGAGCCCGAGGAAGATCGGTCGCGGAGCACCGGCGGGGAGCGGCGGAGGCCGCCGCATCCCCCGGGCCCGGCCGGCCTGTTCGTCCCCAGGACCCGCGTGTGGATCAAGCGTCCCCCGGGCCCGGCCGGGCTCTAGCCGGGCTCCGGCTCGGAGTCGCATGTCAGGTCTGGTCCTCCGCTGAGTCGCTCAGCGGAGGACCAGACCTATGCGGCGACAAGGGTTAAATCGATACTCGCTAGTATCGAAAGCCAGGAGGCCATGTGAGCAACGAGGTTCCACCAGGGATCACCGTCAGCGGGACGCTACAGCGGCAAGCGTGGATCGAGCGGGTGCTGCCACCGGTCGAGATGGTGCGGCCGGGGCTGTGGTCCATCCCGACGCCGTTCCCCAACAGCCCGCTGCGGTACGTGCTGACCTACGCGATCGCCTGGGACGGCGGGGTCGCGCTGGTCGACACCGGGTGGCCGTGCAGCCAGGCGTGGGACGGGCTGTCAGCTGGATTGCAGGCGGCCGGGTGGGACCTGTCGGACATCAAGGCGGTGCTGATCACGCACGGGCACGGCGACCACATGGGGCTCGCCCGGCGACTGCGGGAGCACACCGGCGCGTGGGTGGCGATGCACGAGGCCGACACCGACAACCGGCACCACTTCCGCGACCGCGAGACCTTCAAGAACGCCAGCGACGAGGCCCTGCGCAAGCGCGGCGGACTCGACGCCGACTTTCGGGCCGCCGCCTCCTTCGACCAGCAGCCGCTGCCGGACAACTTCGGCGAGTTCGCTGCTCGAGCCGGACCGGTTCCTGGTCGACGGGGAGCGCCCGCTCGGCCCCGGCAGCCCGCTGGTCGCGCTGCACACGCCCGGTCACACCCCCGGGCACGTGTGCTTCTACGACAGCGACCGCAACGTGGTGCTGACCGGCGACCACATCCTGCCCCGGATCACCCCGAACATCAGCCCGGCGCCGGGCGAGACCGCCGACACCCTCGGGCAGTACCTGGCGTCGCTTTCGGCGATGTCGGGGCTGGCGGTGGAGGAAGTGCTGCCGGCCCACGAGTACCGGTTCATCGGGCTGGCTTCTCGTATCGCCGGCTTGCGCGCGCACCACCAGACGCGGCTGGCGGAGGTAATGGCGCTGCTGCGGGCGGTGCCAGGTCGGACGAGCGTGCAGGTGGCGGAGGAGCTGGTGTGGAGCCGACCGTGGGAGCAGATGCAGGGCATGCAGCGGCGGTTCGCGGTCGGAGAGGCGTACTCGCACCTGGTGCACCTGGAGCACACCGGTTTTGTGGTGAACAAGGGGATCGACGTCGACTCGTGGTATCCGCTGCGGGACGTGGACCCGCAGCTCTAGTCGGCGCTGCCCTCGGAGTCGTACCGGAAGCCGCCGATGAAGCGGCGGAACAGGCCGCCCTCGCGCATCAGCGGCTTGCCCGGGGGCGGCGCCTGGGCCCGTTCGTGGCCGACCGGCTCGTCGTAGTCGGCCCGGGCGATGGCGTCGGTGACCTGGGCGTCGGTGAAATCCGACGAACCGGGGATCTCCGGGATGAAGCCGACCAGGTCCCCGTCAAGCAGGACCTCGGCCTCCAGCGACGACGTGCCCTCGAGGCCCCAGACCGCCTCGCGCCCGCCGCCGATCACGACGCGCACGCCGTAGATGTCGATTCCCTCGTTCAGCAGATGCGCATCGATGCCGCGGTCCCGCAGCGCGTCGGCGACCCGTCGGGCTCTGTCTTCCTGCATTGGCCCAACTTACCCGTTGGGCGTGTGACGATGGCGTGGTGACTGATCGGTGGCCGGCCGGCGCGTTCGTGGTCGTGTCCGGGCCGCCCGCGAGCGGTAAGACGACGCTGGCGTTGGCGATCGCGCCCGTTCTGGGGTTGCCGCTGATCGCCAAGGACACCATCAAGCAGGCGCTGATGACGGTGCTGCCGGTGCCGGACGTGGCGGCGTCGCGCGTCGTCGGCCGCGCGAGCGTGGCGGCGCTGCTGGCGGTGGCGGCGGACTCGGGCGGGGCGGTGCTTGAGAGCGTCTGGCACCGCAGCCACGCGCTGGACGACCTCAGGAATCTGCCTGGACCGGTGGTCGAGGTGTTCTGCCGGTGCGACCCGGTGCTGGCGGCGGAGCGGTACGCGTTGCGGGCCGGGTCCAGGGACGCCGGTCACTTCGACGCCGAGCGGATTACGGCGGAGCTATGGAACGACGAGGTGGCCCGGCCGGTGGCCGGCGGGTGGCCGGTCATCGAGGTCGACACAGCCGTTCCGGTCCACGTGCAGCCGCTGGTGGCGGCGATACGCGCGGCCGCGGGCACGGGTCCGCCCGGCTAAATGGTTTGGTCGGCGATGTGCATGCGCCGTAGCATCGCTGGGTGGACGCCGCAAGCACTCCTCCCGTCACCGCCGCCGACGTTGAGCTGGCCGTGGTGCTGGCGGCCGACGCGCTGAACGGCGCGCTCGACCAGGACTGGCGGGTGCCCGCCGGCGACCTCGACTGGGACTGCCGTGAAACCGTCGAGCACATGGCCGACGACCTGTTCGCCTACGCCGGGCAACTCGGGCCGCGGCGGCCGCCGCGGGACACCTACGTCCCGTTCGCGTGGCAGCGCCGCGAGGGCGGGCCGACCCTCACGATCTTCACCGAGGCCGGCACCGACAACGCGGGCCTGGTGCAGGTCTTCGAGGCGTGCGGGGCGTTCCTGAGCTCGCTGGTAGCGACGAGGCCACCGAGCACCCGCGGCTGGCACCCGATGGGCGTGGGCGACCCCGAGGGGTTCGCGGCGATGGGCGTCGTGGAGGTCCTGGTGCACATGCGCGACATCGCGGCCGGGCTCGGCCTGGACTGGACGCCGCCGGAGGACCTATGCGACCGGGTGCTGCACCGGCTGTTCCCCTCGGCGCCGACCGGCACGCCTCGGTGGGAGACGGTGCTGTGGGCGACCGGGCGGGGCGAGCTTGACGGACAGGCGCGGCTCGGGGATGACTGGCGCTGGTACGGCGCGCCGCGTGAGGCCTGAGGCTGGGTAAGGCCGGTGGCGCTGCGGCTGAGGGTCGTGAACCCGCCGACGATTGCGGACGTCGTGATGCGCTGCGTCTGCGACGACGTCGAGCTTCTGGACCGGGAAGGGCGGGCCGGCGAGGGCGGCTTCACCAACCTCAAGCGCCTGCTTGGGCGCCCGGCTGACTTCGCCCTCGTGGTCGGTCAGCTCGCCAGGACCGGGCCAGGCCGGCCACGCGGTCGCGGCGTGCGATGAGGGGGCCTGGGCCCTGGTCGGCGCCATCGCCTTGCACCTCGGCGTGCCTGCGGTTCTGGTTCGGCGCGTGCCCAAGACGTATTTCGTCTCCTACGGCGACGACCCCTCGATCGGCGACGGTCGGCTGGCGGGCGAGCGCCTGCCGCCCGGTACGCCGGTCCACCTGGTTGATGACCTGGTCTTCTCCGGGCAGACGATCCGCTCGGCGCGGGAGGCCCTCAGCCGCGTCGGCCTCGACGCCACGACCGCATCGGCGATCTTGTGGACCTACCGGGCGGATGCAGCGGTCGATGAACTGGCCGCGGCGGGCCTGACCGACGTCACCTGTCTGGCCCACCAGAGCCAGATTCCGGCCTAATGCAGTTAAGGCCAGCCGGATCGGGCAGAGATTCCGGGTCGTGGTTGCGTATTTCGCTTCTTGCTGTTATCCGTGGAGATGGTCGCTTTCCGCAGCTTATCAGGCCGTGCCTTCTTATCAGTTTTGACGACTTTTTCATCTCTTTATCAGTTCTGACCAGTTTTATGCCCGAATTGCCCGGTTAAAGTGGTCAAAAGTGATACGAAGACAAGGAAGGGTGGTCAGAACCGATAAGAAGATGACCGGCGGTGGCGAGCGGGGGCGGCGGAAGTGGTCACTGGGTCGGAAGGTGCGGCGGTCGCCACCACCGCGACCGCCGATTCCGGGCTAACGCTGTTAAGGCCGGCCGGATCGGGCAGGTATTCCGAGTCGGCCCTGCAGGCAAGCCTGCCCTGCAAGCGGCCGGTGGCGGAGGGAAGCCATGAGCCAGCACACGGCGCGGCCCGACCAGCATGGGCGGTCGGAAGACGAACGGCCAGAAGACGAAGATGCGGCCCGCCGGCAGGCCCGGCGGCCGGGAGTGAGGCAAGACGGCCCACGATCACGCCGGCCCCTCGACCGGCCGGCCGGCGATGACGGCGTGGGTCCTGACGAGCCCGGCGAGGGCGAGTTCGAGCTAACCGGCGACAACGACCTCGGCCAGGCCGACCTCGGCCCGGCCGCCCCGGACGCCAGCGACCCGGACGCAGACTCCGGGCGGATCAGGAAAATAACCAGGTAGAGCGGGTCGGCACCTGATCTCCTCAGCCCAGGATCGGTCGTGTTTGCGTCCGGCGTTGACGCGACATATCTTAAGTAGTAGGACGTGATGAGGAGTGAGCGAGATGGCTGTTGGGTACACGGCCCGGACGATGAGGACGATGAGCTGGTCGACTAAGGCGGTTATCGCCGCCGCGCTGTTGGCGGTGCTGCTGGTCGCGGCCGTCCCGGTGGCGCTGTTGGTGGGCGTCTTCATGATGCTGTTCGGGCACGTGATCGCCGGACTGGCCCTGTTTGGCGGGTCGATCCTGGCTGCACTGGTGGCCGTGGTGATCGCGAGCATGAGCGGCGTGCGGCAGCTGCGCAAGATGATCCGACAGCACGGTTACAACGTGAGCCAGCTGCACAAGGTCACCCAGCTCGGCCAGGGCGACTACTACTACGAGTAAACGCGCCTTTAGTTCGCGTCGGCTTAGTTCGCCTCGGCGCCGGCCGAGGCCATCGGCCAGCAGACCTCGGTCCGCCACTGGGCCTGGTCGGCGGTGTCGAACGGGCCGGTGAGGTACCGCTCCCGCACCGGTCCGACGCCGTCGCGGCCGTTGGCGGCGACGTAGCTGCCGAGCGCGGCGTAGCTGCGGTCGACGTCGCGGTGCGGCCCGACGTGCAGCGCGACCGCGTACCTGGCGGCCGGCAGCTGCCAGCCGACGCCGGTGCCGTCAATTGCGGGCGAGTCCCTGACCGGCAGGTAGACCCGCGCGTGGCCGGCGTCCTGGGTGAACAGCTCGTCGTCGTAGATGCCGCCGACCGGCCCGATCTGCTCAAGCCGGGCCGCCAGGGCGGCCGCCCGCAGGCCGGCCAGGGCGTCCAGCCACCAGCTGACTGCGCCAGGCCCGTTCCTGGCCCTGAGCCATGGGGACGCGGAATCCAACAACGTTCTGGTCCGCGAGTCAGGTCCCGCCGACGCCCGCCTGATCGACTTCGAGGATGCCGGCTACGCCCACGCCCTGGTCGACGCAGTCTGCCTGCACGTGCCCGGACCGGGGTGGATATCCGTCGGCGACCCGGGTGCCGCAGGCCTGGCCGATCAGTACCGCCGCGCCCTGGCCCGGGGCGTGCCTGAGGCGCAGGACGACCGGCGCTACGGATTCGCCCTGGCAGCGGCCTGCATGTCCTGGGCGCTGTTGCGCCTGCACCGGTTCGCCGTGCTCGACACCCGCGCGCCGGGCGACCACAGCCGGCTGCAGCTGGTGGAGACGCTGGAATCCGCCGCCCGGACCGCCGGCGCCCACCGCGCCCTGCCCCATCTGGCCGACTGGGCCCGGCGCACGGCCGGTGTGCTGCGCCGCCGCTGGCCCGACGCGGACCTGGACCTCACCGACTGGGCGAGGTTCCCGCCCTATTCGCCGCGACGTTAACGCCCGGCATCGGGATGGATTCGCCCAGCCGCTAGGTTTGTTGGCGTCGGGCAGAGGAGGAGCGTTGTGAGCGGACAGGCACGGATCTTGCTGGTATCGGGGAGCACCAGGAGAGGCTCGACCAACACCGCCGCGCTGGCGACGGCGGCGGAGATCGCGCCCAGCCAGGTGGCGGCGGTGCAGTACAGCGGCCTGGCCGAGCTGCCTGCGTTCAATCCCGATCTTGACGGCGAGCTGCTGCCGGCCACCGCGGCGCGGCTGCGCGGGCAGATCGGCGAGTCCGACGCGGTGCTGTTCTGCACCCCTGAGTACGCGGGAACGCTGCCCGGCAGCCTCAAGAACCTCCTCGACTGGACCGTCGGCGGCGGCGAGTTCGACCGCAAGCCGGCCGCCTGGATCAACGTCGCCGCCCCGGGCCGGGGCAAGGGCGCCGAGGACTCCCTGATGGCCGTGCTCGGCTATGTCGGGGCCGACATCGTCGAGGCGGCCTGCCGCCGGATCCCGGTCGACCGCGACGCGATCGGGCCGGACGGGACCGTGATCGGGCTGAAGTTCGCGGTCGAGATCGCCGAGGTCTGGGGCGCGCTGCTCAGCCATCTCGGCAAGCTCTGACGATCACGCTAGCCCTGGTCGCGGCCGGCAACTATTTCTGATGCCCTGTTGGAGTTAGCGGTTCAGTATGGTACAGAATTTAACAGGAGCTTACGTTAAAGCGTGTTAGCGGAGGGATTCCTGGTGCTCGACCTGTCGTTGTTCCCACCGACTACGGTCATCGACGGCACAGACCTTAGAGTCGGAGGCTGCTCAGTCACCGCAATAAGCAACGACTTCGGCACACCTGTGTTTATCATAGATGAGGCGACGCTAAGATCTCGGGCTCGCGAGTATATTCATGAATTCAAAGCTCAGCACTCAAGAAGCCGAATCTGCTTCGCCGTTAAGTCATTTCCATCCGTCTCCATAATTAAGGTATTGGCCGAGGAAGGGATGGGCTTTGATGTCGTGGGCGCAGGCGAACTGCGCATCGCGCTAGCCACCGGGGCGGATCCAGCCACGATTGTCATGCACGGCAACGCCAAAACGGACGATGACATCCGGGCGGCGATCGATGCGCATATCGGATACATCGTTGTCGACAGCTTCGACGACATCTGTCGCATTGAGAAGTTCGCGACAGAGCTCGTTCCCGTGCTACTTCGAGTATCGCCTGCCATCGAGGTGTCAACTCATGACGCGCTCGCCACCGGCAGTGCAGCGACGAAATTCGGACTGCCTATTGATCAGGTGCCGGATGCGATTTCCCGCATGCGATCCGTCGCCACCATCGATCTGCAAGGACTGCATGTTCATATTGGATCCCAGATTCTCAATCTGGAGCAATTCGAGGCCGGAGTTGCCGCCTTGGCAAGGCTCGAGCAGTTCTCTGTCTATGATCTCGGCGGCGGCCTTGGCGTGCGCTACGTGCACGACGACGAATCACCGAGCATCGGCGAGTACGCCAAGCGGTTGACCGGCGCCTTGCACAAGGAATTTGGCGAGAACACAGAACTCCTCGTCGAACCGGGCCGTTCCCTGGTTGCCCCCGTTGGCGTCACGCTGTATCGCATCGTCACCGTTAAACGGACGAGCAGGACCTACGTGGCCGTGGACGGAGGAATGGGCGATAATTTGGAGCACTCTCTATACGGGCAGAACTTCTCCCCGCTTGTGGTTGGCCGCTGGGAAGAAGAGCAGGTGGTCGCGGACCTGGTCGGCCGACATTGCGAGTCCGGAGATGTCATCACTCCGCATATTAATTTGGCCAATCCACAGGTTGGAGATCTCATCGCAGTCCCCGTTACCGGAGCGTACTGCTTTACGATGTCAAACAACTACAATGCCGCCCTGCGACCACCAGTCGTCTTCTGCAAGGAGGGAATTGCAAGGCTGGGGGTCCGGCGCGAGACATTCGAGGACCTGACGGCTCGCGAAGTCAGTTAGGGTAACGCTCGCCCCTATTGCGCGACAAGGGCTCTGTATGATGAAATAATATGAGATTAGACAAGGTGAGGTAATCGCGATGGATCGGATTTGCGCGGCCAGGTGGCACCGGGCAAGCGGGATCATCTGACCGTGCCGCTGACTATCGGAGAGGTGCAGACCGGCCTCCTGCTCACCTCCGCCGCAGTGCCCGTCGACACGGCCGTGGAACTGCTCGCGATCGTGCCCGGCGGATCGGTGCGGACGCGCCAGCGTCCGATCCGCTACGCGTGGTCGCCCCAGGTGCTGACCGGGGTGGACTGCTCCGCGCCGCTGGCCGACCGCCGCGAGGTGAGGATTGTCGGCGCCCCGGCCACTCAGGTGTCCCTGACCGACGGGCACATCGTTCAGGCCGGGACCTACGCAACGTTCCGCCACGACCCGGCCGGCCGCCGTCGCCCCTGGTCGCACTATCTCGCCCAGCCGGGGGTGCTTGAGGTCTTGGGCAAGGCGTCTAACGAGAGCCTCTCGACCGGTTTCCTGCGCGGGCCGTCGGAACCGACGCACCTTGATCTGGGCGGGGTGAACGTACGGGCGCTCGCGTCGATTCAGCGCAGCGATTATCTGGACCACATCCCGCCGTTTCCGAGCCGCCGTACTCGGCTGCGCTGGTCCGCCGAGACGTCGGACGACGGGCAAGATATCGCCTTCACGCTCGGCCCGGACGGGCTGCGGACCGTGCAGTTGCGGACCTCGGAGCCAGACCCCCGCGCGCTCGCGAACTTCTTCGCCGACCTCGCCCTGCATGACTGGCTTCTGTCTACCCTGCTTGACCTAGTGGACCGGGCCGTCGCCCGCAGTCGCCCGGCCGCCGAACTGATCGGCCTGCTCCGCCCCGGCATCGACCATCTGGTGCACGCCTGGATGCCGACCGCGCACGCGAGCAGAACCCTGGACAGGATCTGGCGCGAGCTCGACCTGCGGTCGGGGTTCTCGCTGCAATGGCAGAAGACGGTCGAGCGGATACGCGACCAGCTTTCCGTGGGCCTCATCGAGTCGCTGCAGCCGCATACCGAGTCCGCTTCTATTGAGTCGCCGAGGTCGGAGTCCGCATGACCACCGCGCAAATGAACCGAAGCCTCGTCCAGGGAATCATCCTCAAGATTGGGCTCCCGCTGCTCATCGCCCTGATCACGCTGACCGCGGCAAATCTGGGCGGCCTGCGGGCTGACGATTGCCTGGCGCTGGCCACGGTCGTCGGGTTCGCCGTCGCGCTCATTCTCTTTGTCGTGGACACCGAGACACGGCTGTCGGCCGTCGGCGAGAGAGTCACCGCCGGTTTCGAGCAGATCGGCCGGCTGTCTGAACTGTCGGCGAAGATGGAGCGGTCCGGTCTCGGGCCGACGCTGACGGAGTTCCTGGAGACCGCCAGTCAGGTCGACAGGCAGGTTAACCCGCTGCTGCGCCGCCTCGCGACCCGGGAGGTCGAGCGGATCAGCTCGTTCGCGCGCCAGTTGCAGGCCGGCGGCGAGATCGGCTATGACGGCGAAGACCGGGAGTGGCTACTCGGTCTGACCCAGGAGGCGCAGGCGTCGATCGACGCGATTTCCCTGTCCACGGTGGACGCCGGGGTGCTCGGCCTCGACGGCGGGCTCTGGACGAGCGACCTGGGCATCCGCTATCTCGAAGACCAGCGGAAGGCGATCGCCAGGCAGGTCCGCATCCGCCGTATCTTCGTGTTCGAGGCCGAGACCCTGGCCCAGGACGAGAGCTTCCAGCGCGTCGCCCGGATGCAGCGCAACGCCGGGGTCCAGGTCCGCATGCTGGATCAGAAGCTCATCCCCGACTATCTGCAGTCGACGATCTTCGACTTCATCATCTTCGACGGGCTTGTCAGTTACGAGACGGCGGCGGTCGCGCAGTTCACCGCCGACCAGCCGCGGCCGGGCACGCTGCGGACCCGGCTGGCACCAGATCCGAACTGGGTCCGTGACCTCGAGCAGCGATTCGAGCACTTGTGGCACGTCGCCGACCCAAAGCGCCCGATCGACGACGATTAACCGAAACATGCCCCGTCAGGCCGGATCGACGTCTCCCGGGGCGGCGAACACGTACCGGATCCGGTCGACCAACTCGGCTGGCAGTTGCATCGAATCACGCGCGGCCCGGCCGGTCGCCTCCGCGAAGACGCCGCTGTCCTGCGCGAACTGGCTGAGGATGGTCCGTACCGCCAGTTCGACCGGCAGGAACCGGGGCGACAAGACGGAGAGCGTGGTGTAGGCGGCGAACGCGGCCGCCTGTGGCCTGAGCCTGATGACCGCGGGGAGATGATCCCAGTCATCCGGGAAGGACGGATCGGACCAGTCCCGGGGAGCCACGACCGGATGCCCGCGGTCGCGCAGCAGCCCGAGCCGCAGCAACTGCCAGACGGCCGCCAGCATCGGGCACGACCAGGTCCGCTGCCCGCCCCGGTCATCCCAGAGCTCGACGTCGACGAAGATAGAATGCCGTCGGCGTGCGCTTTCCCGCGGTGGCTGCCATGGGACTTGCCGGGCCATCGCCTCGGCCTGCGAGGTGCCGGGCGACCGCTCCCCGTTGGTCAGCCAGCCGGTCTCCAGGAGCGGCGGACGACCGCCGGTGGTTCCCGGCACCGGCTCGGTCACCAGGCTGCCCAGCGTCAGGCTGGCCGGACTGACACCGTTCGCGCTCGCGCAGGCCGACTCGCGCGCCAGGTAGTCGATCTCCACCCCTTCGCGTTCCGCCGCCGCCAGCACCATCGGGATCACCTCGGCCGGCGACGAGAACCGGCTGAAATAATCGTCGATGAGGAAGCAGGTGCTGACCCGGACGGACTTCTTGTCGCAGCCGACGGCCTGCGGGATTCGGGCGGCCCGGGCCCAGGGCGCCGCGGCCGCGAAGCTGCGCCGGACGGCGTCCACGCCGTCCGCGAGATCCTCCATGTAGAGATGGCCAATCTCAACCGACACGTGGGCCAGCGCGAGCGACTCGACCTTGGGGTCGGCGCTGGTCTCCAGGAACTCGGTCTTGATCTCGCTCACAGCGGTTCCCAGGCGGAGTCGTCGGTGATTTTCTTGGCGATCGAATCGAACGCCTCGGTTGTCGCCTCGTTGGCGACACGACTGGCCCGCACATCGCTGTCGGTGATCAGCTGCTCGCGCCACTGCAGAATGGGGTCAAGGGGCACCGCGCCGAGCATGGTTGAGCGTCCAACGCCGTGCTCGGCCGCCAACTGCTGCAGACCCCGGTTGGCCTCGCGGAGCCAGGCGAGCTGCTCCTGCCGCAACCCCGACAGGTCCGGCGCGTTGGGGTCCACGATCGCGGTGCGGACGAAGCGGATGTCGTCGATGAACTGATCGCGGTCGCGCCCGTGCGCCTCGCTGATGTCGAGCAGCCCCCGTTCGCCGTACACGAGGCCGTGCGCGGCCAGGATGTGCTGCCTGGTCCAGCGGTGGAACACCAGCCACCGCGTGGTCACGTTGATGAGAGCGGGTGAAGAGGTGGCCGCGATGACGATGTCGGCCGCGTAGGAGCGCCCGGCGCTCAGGTCAACCAGCACGACTTCGAATTCACCGTGCAGCCGGAGGAAGAGGTCGATGCAGCGGTCAACCACGGCGCGGTCGAACGAGAACTCGCCTCCGTTGGCGTCGCCGGGAACCAGCACGAGCCGCCCGGTCCCGGGCGGGCGCTGGCGGAGGTCGAGTCGATCGGAGTGCTGCCAGACATCGCACGGCTCCTCGGCCGATGACCGGCCGAGGAGGTACGAGTGGGTTCCGTTGCCGGTCTTGGTGCCACGGGTGAGCGCGCTGATGCCGAAGATCGCTCCCGCCGTCGGCGAGCCGAAGTCGAAATCTACGTAGCACGCGTCGCTGCCTTGCAGCGCGCGCCGGTAGATGACATTGCTTCCGGTCACCGACCGGCCGGTGCCGCCCTTGTCCGATGTCGCGATGACGATCATGGTCAGCTCATTCTGGCGGTGTCTTGCCGGGCAGCATCGAGGGTGTCGAGCTCGCGGAGCACATCGGAGGCGAGCACGCCCGCGGTGCCCGGCCGGTCGTCGAGCAGTTTGCGCGCCCGCCGCAGCTTCGCCACCACGACCTGGAACATCTCTCGCAGTTGGGCGCCGGCGTCGTCCGTCCCGCGCAGCAGTTCCTCGTCAAAGCGCTGCTCCGCCTCGGCGATCAGTTGCACCGCGAACCGCGCGAGATCCGGGTTGACGGACCCGGCCGGCGCGAGGGTGACGTTGGCGGCGGCGACCAGCGCCTCGATAACGCGTTCGGTGTGATACCACGACGGCCCGCCGTACGGGCTGAACGGCGTGCCCGCGAATGCCTGCGTCGGCTCGTCCCACAGCCCCCGCCCGTACGGCGCTCCTATCCGGCGCAGCTCAAGGTGCGCCCAGATCTGGTCGGCCAAATCGAGGAAGCGGAGCCGGGTGACCTTGTCGTCCATCAGCTGAGCCACCCGAAGCAGCCGCTTGAGCACCAGCGAGGCGTAGCTGGAGACGGTCCACTGGAGCGCGGGGCCTTCGGCCACCTTCTCGCTGCCGTACAGCCGCAGCCGCATGCCCGGAACGTGTAGGGCGATCGCCGCGTCGCCGGTCGCCGGTCGCCGGGTGATCCGGCCGCGGTCGGCCAGCTCCTCGAGCAGGCGGGCGACCCGCTCGATGTCGACGTTCAGGGTGCGCTCGGTGGCGGCGCCCTCGATGACGATCGAGGTGAGCAGGAGCGAGTAGTAGTCGTTCTCGTCGCCGTCGGTGGTTATCCAAGGCAGGTCTTCCATCGGCCAGCGGCGACCGCCGCCGAACGTGGCGATCTTGGCCCAGAACTGCCGGGTGAGGTCCCATCGCAGTTGCAGGGCGGCGGCCAGTCGCTGCTGTTCCTCACTGAGCAGCCCGAGAATTCTGGTCCGCTCGCTGAACACGTCCTGGATACCGTCCAGGGCGACGACGGTGAAGTACATGTAGGGCCGGGCGGCGGCCGTCCCGACCGGCTGGTCACCGACGTCCTCGATCGAGTTGATCTCCGGCGCCCCGTCGACGACGCCCCAGGACCAGCCGCATTCGAACAGCCGCCCCGGGTTGTCCAGCTCATCGGCCACCTGGCCGAGCCCCAACGTCAGCTCCTTTTGGACGCTGGACCTGACCTGGGCCAGATCTGCGAGCAGGTCGCGCACGAGGTTCTCGGACGCGATATTGCCCTGATTGATCATCCGGCACAGCGTCTCGCCGGGCGGATCGGTCGGCAGGAAGGTGTTGATCGTGAAGCTGCGCAGCAGGCCCACCATGGCGGCCGTGAGCCGCTTCGACGACAGCTTCTCCAGCTCGTCGACCTCCCGCCGCATCCGCTGGCTCTTGACGCTGCTCTCCCGGTAGACCTGCAGGAAGCCCAGCGTGGCGAGGCAGAGCGAGACGGACATCGAATAGGAGTCGACCACGTGCAGCTTGAGCTGCTCAGCCTTGGGCGTCTCCGCCTCGTCGATAACCTCGAAGTAGCTGCCGCCAGAGAAGTCCGGGGTCCCGTCGGCCATGTAGGTGGTCATGTACTCGCTGAGCGCCGCGATCAGCCGGCGCGGGATCTCCAGCGCGTCGCCCAGCGGGCGCAGGTGCTCGAGCACGTCATCCGCCGTCTGGTCGACCCGGTCGACCTTCAGCGAGTCAACCGCGGTGGCCGGATACAGGATGGTCAGCAGCTGCTCGGCATCGCTAATCGAATTGCGCCCGCTTCGATGGCCGCCCCAGTTCCAGGCGCCGTCCCGGTAACAGTGGCTAACGGTCGCGCGCCAGATCTCAAGGATGTGGCGCCGTGTCTGGATGTCCATGGCTCTCCGGCTTTAGCTTCCCGCCATTGTCACTGGTCGCTCGCGGCACCCGCGAAACCAGTGGCAACGATCATTCCTTCGTATCCGTCCCGTACCCGGTGGCTCGTTTCAAGCAGCTCCACGTTCGGCTCTCGGACGCCCAGCGCGGCAAGGTGGCCCTCGACGTCTTCTGGCTTGATCGGCAGGGCCGGGAAGTGGGTGTCATCGACCGGATAGCCGCTCGAGCCCGCCATGAAGGCAGCCGCGAATGGGGCGCCGGGTGTCAGCGCGCCGATGAAGGACGCGACCGCGGCGCGGAACTCGGCCGGATCCTCGGTGATGGACTCGGCGACGAAAAACATGGTGCCCAGGTTCCAGCGCGCCTTAGGCAGGTCGAACACGCTCACCTGCTCGATCCCCGCGTATCCTTCCTGGCTTGCGCAGGCGTCCCGCAGTCGCTCGCGCGGGTGCTTGATGTTTGCGTATCCCTGACCGTCGCGCATCTTCCGCCAGAAGCGGCCCCACTGCCATCGCGGGCTGTTGTCCGCTAGCTGATCTTGAAGCCAGAGGACATTGCTCTTGGCGAAGTCCGCCAGCAGGATTTGCTTCGTCCACGGGAGCATCAGCAGGGCCGGATAGAGGTTCGTACCTGCACCGACGTCGATGGCACGCCGAACGGGCGGACAGCCTCGGCGGGCAGCTGCAAAGAAATGACTTACACGGCGGATTATCTCCCGATCTTCCGCCTGCAGTCTGCTATAGTTCCGATGCCAGTAGTCATGAGACGAAAACGTGTTCCATGATGCATCGGCGTTACGGAGAACTTCCCCTCCACCGTCTGCCATGGGAATACACGCTACTGCATGAACCGCGATCGCCATGCCATAACGACTCGGACGCACGGACGAGTGCCTTATGTGCGCCATCGTGGATCTTTGCATCATCGTAACCCTATTGTGAATCCGGTGACGAGCAGCATCGCGTCATACCCGGGCCTGAGCCTACGTACGGAGTTGTCGGTTCGCAGGACGCTGGTGCCGGTGACCGGGAGCCCGGCCAGCAGTGCGTCTAGGGACCGCTGGGTGATGTTCACTGAGGGATACCGGCGACCGTTGACGTCGTAGCCAGTTGAACCTTCCATGAACGCCATCAGGAACGGCGACCCGGGCCGCAGCGAGCCAAGAAATGCACGCACCGCGGCCTCGAACTCCGCCTCGTCGGTGGTCATGCCGTCCGCGACGAAGAACATGCTGCCCAGGTCCCAGGTGCGCGCGGGCAGGTCGAAGATGCTGACCGCGCGGACCTCGTGCCCGACCGCGAGCAGGCGCCGCGGATCGCTCGATTCCCCGGTAACAGGGCAGGCCCGCGACCAGGTCCCAGAAGGGTTGCCAGTGCCATTCGCCCGGTCCGTCGGCCAGATTCTGGCTGAGCCAGTCGATATTAGGCGACGCGTACTCCGTGAAGACGATGCGCTCGGCCCAGGGAAGCATCAGCAGCGCCGGATAGAGATTCGTGCCGGCCCCGACGTCGACGGCCTGCCTGGTACGCGCGGGTTCCCCGCAGGCCCCGATCAGGAACTTAGCTGGCGCACTGAATGATTTCCGCGTCCTCAGGGAGAACCGAGGCGTAGTTGTTCCTCCAGTACTCTCCAGCGTCAAAATTTGACCATGGTACCGCGCCGTTCCGTATGCTGGGCTCATGATCCGACATAACAATTAGACTACAGCGCGGAAAAGATCATGGGTATCCCCGGGATATGCCGAGCGGAAGAGCCTAGACGGTTAATAAGTGCTGGTGAGCTGATCGGTAATAGAGCCGCACGTGATGCGTTTATCTCATGGCCGGGAGTGGTTGCAGTGCCTCAAGAGTCCGATGGTCCTGCCGGAGCGTCGCCTCGTCCGCCCGATGAATACCGACCGTGGACCCGGCGGCAGGTTCGGACTGCTGATTCGTGGCCGACCCGCGGGGACCAGCCGATCAGCGTGGCCCTGTCCCCCGCAGGCGACCGGTTGGCGCTCTCGGTCGGCGAGCGGATTAGGATCCTCGGCACCGGCGACGCCACCCGCGCGGCCCAGCAGCTCAAGCAGGCCTGCGCGCCGGCGCCCGGACTGGCCTGGTCGCCGGGCGGTGACAAGCTGGCCTTCCGTGACGAGCACGGGCAGGGGCGGGTGATCGACCTGTCCGGGACATGTCTCCGCCCAGGAGACGGAGCGCCGGATGCTGGCTCTCGGGCCGGCCAGCGCGATGGCCTTCATCCCCGGCGGCGGCCGGCTGGCGGTGCTGACCGCGTCATCGCCGGGCGGATGACATTGACGGTGTCCGGGCCGAACCGGGAGGTGCTGTGGGACCAGATCCTGACCAGGGAACGGATGTCCAACGCCCACCCGGAAGGTGTCAACCTGGCGCTGTCGCCCGGCGGGCACCTGCTCGCCTGCACCACCGGGACGTCGGCGGTCTCGGTCTTCGACACCGCGACCGGACGGCAGGTGCGGCAATTCGACGATCACTCACAGACCGTCACCGGCCTTAGCTGGATCGACGATGAATGGCTCGTCTCCGCCTCGATGGACGCGACGCTGCGGGTCTGGCGCCCGGACGACCCGGTCGTCCGCCACCGTCGTGGAGACCATCGCGGCAGCGGGACTGGTCTTCGTGCGCGAGCGGCGCACCGCGCTGATCTGGTCGGCCCGGGGCGAACTGCTGGCCTGGTCGCTGGCGGAGACCCCGACCCAGCTGTGGGACCGGAGCCGCCGTCTCGAAACGTCGCCGCGTACTTCACCCGGCCAGCCGTGAGCGCCGTGACCGGACTGCTGGCCCTGGTCGACGCCGGATCGACGGAACTGCAGCTGGTCAGCGGCTGGGACCGAGTTGATCAGCGCCCCGCCCGACCACCACCACCTACGCAACGCCAAGGTCCTGCTGCTCGGCGACTCGGGGGTCGGCAAGTCGGGCCTGGCCATGGTCCTGGCGGGAGAGGAGTTCGAGCCCACCGAGTCGACTCACGGGCGGCGGATCTGGCGGCTCCAGACTCAGACGTCCGACCCGGCCGCCGACGAGCAAGAGCCCTCCGACGACAGCCGCGAGGTCATGCTCTGGGACCTGGCCGGCCAGCCCGGTTACCGGATCGTTCATCAGCTGCACCTCGAGGGCGCGGCGGTGGCGCTCATCCTGTTCGACGCGAAAAGCGAGACCACGCCGCTGGCCGGAGTGCGGCATTGGGCGCGGGCGGTACGGCACGCCTATCCGGCGGCGGACGGCGGGCTGCCCACCTTCCTGGTCGCGGCCCGGGCCGATCGGGGCGGCATCAACGTCTCCGACCAGAGAATCCAGAAGTTGATGACGGACTTCGGGCTCGCTGCGTACGTCAAGACCAGCGCGAAGGAGGGGACGCACACCGACCTGCTCCGATCCGGCTGCTGGCGGCGATCGACTGGTCACGGATTGCAGAGGTCACCTCGACCACCGTCTTCGCCGCAGTGAAGAAATTCGTCATGGAGCAGCGGACCCAGCATCCTGCTGACCCCGATCAAGGATCTGTGCCGGCTATTCCAGGCGGAGGTGCCGAGCGGGGTGCAGTTGCTGACCGGGCCGGAGCCCGCCCGAGCCGGCCGACGCTGACCCGCCGGGGACCTCGCCCGCCGGGCTGACCTCGGTCTTCGAGGGGTGCATCGCCCGCCTCGAGTCCGCCGGGCTGGTGAAGCGGCTGAAGTTCGGCGACTACGTGCTGCTGCAGCCCGAATTGCTCGACGCCTACGCCGGCGCGATGGTGAACGCCGCCAGGGACGAGCCGGACGGGCTTGGCAGCATCCTGGAGACCACGGTGGTGAACGTCGACTTCCCGGTCCCGGCCGCGGAACGGGTGCGCTGACCGAACTGCAGGAGCGCCTGCTCGTGCTCGCCACCCTGGAGGAGCTTCTCGCTGCACGAACTGGTGCTCCGCGAGCCGACTGAGGACGGCGTTCAGCTGGTCTTCCCCTCAGCCTACCGGCGCGACCTGCCGACGTCCGAGATACCCAAGGGAGACGGGGTCGTCTTCCGGTTCGCGGGGCCGATAGAAAACATCTACGCGACGCTTGATCGTCCGGCTGACGCGAAGCGAGCGGTTCACCAGAGCGAACACCTGGCAGTCGGCCGCCGGTTCGCGGCCGAGGAAGGGACGTGCATCGTCGCCCTGAAATTCGAGGTCGAGGGCGAGGCCGAACTGCTGATCGGGTACGACCGGGTACCCGACGACACCCGGAAGCAGTTCGAGCGCTTCGTGCACACGCACCTCGAGCGCTGGGCCGACGCCAGGAACCATCACCAGGGAACGCCAGTACAGCTGCCCGGACTGCGGCTTGGCGTTTACCGCGGAGATGGTCCGTGAGGTTCGTCGCCGTGGCCGGCTGAGCATCCTCTGCCCGGTCTGCGAGCGAGAGAGTCTCGTTGTCGGGACGATTACGAGGCGAACGGCACCGATCAGTCCACCGCGCAGATGAACGCGTCAGCGGACGCCGGCCGGGAGATCGAGGCCGCCACCGCCGTGCTGCGGGGGAAAACCGCCGTGCTGCGCGGGAAGGAGGATGTTGCCGAGCACGACGTCTTCCTGTCCTACAACTGGCGGGACAAGGACGCCGTCCGCTCGATAGCCCAGCGGCTCCGCAGCCGCGGCCTGCGGCCGTGGATGGACGAGCGCCAGCTTCGTCCGGGACAGCCATGGCAACCAGAGCTAGAGGAAATAATCGCGCGCGTCCCGGCGGCGGCAGTGGTCTTCGGCGCGCAGCGCGGTCCCTGGCAGGCGAGGGAGATCTACGCGTTCATCCAGCAGTCCGTCAGCCGGGGCTGCGTCATCGTGCCGGTGCTGCTGCCCGACGCTGACACGGCCGACCTACCGGTTTTCCTGCAGGGGCTGACCTGGGTCAACCTCGCCGTGCCGGAGCCGGATCCGATCGACCAGCTGGTCTGGGGCGTCACCGGTCAGCGGCTGAAGGGGTAGTCACCCCGCCTCCTTGCCCTTGCCCCTGGGGCCAGCCGCATCATCGTTGTCATGACGATCCAAGCGGTTGTATTCGATATTGGCGGCGTGCTCGAGATCACCCCGGACCTCGGCTGGGGGCCCGCCTGGGAGTCCAGGCTCGGCCTGGCCCCGGGTGAGCTCGGCGAGCGGATGGCCGATGCCTGGCGCGGCGGCGAGATCGGCACCGTCAGCGAAGCGGAGGTGCACCAGGCCGCGCGGGACCGGCTTGGCCTCGATGAGGGGCAGCTGACGGAGTTCATGGCCGACCTGTGGCGGGACTACCTCGGGACCGCCAACACGGAGCTGATCGACTACGCCCGCCGGCTGCGCCCGCGCTACCGGACCGGGATCCTGAGCAACAGCTTCGTCGGCGCCCGGGAGCGCGAGCAGCAGGCCTACGGCTTCGAGGACCTGGTCGACGAGCTCGTCTACTCCCACGAGTGCGGGCTGAGCAAGCCCGACCCTCGCAGCTACGCCCTCGTCTGCGCGCGCCTGGACGTCGAGCCGGGCCGGGTGGTGTTCATCGACGACAACGAGAAGAACGTCGAGGGAGCCCACCGGGCCGGCCTGCAGGCGGTGCTGTACCGGGATAACACCCAGGCCATCACCGACATCGAGAAGCTCCTGGGCAGAAATTCAACTTCATGATCATCCCGAACGGACCGTTGGCTCCGCCGACACGGCTCAACATTTTGCTGTTATCCGGATGCGTGACGGGGCGCTCCATGATCACGAAGGATTAGTGCACTTATACGATAATTTTCCTTCGCCAGGATAAAAGGCTTCGTGATCACGGAGTCGGGCATCGACTCGCGTGGTGACGGAAGTGACCTGAGTGCTCCGGCATCGTCCGCCGGTTAGCGGGTATGGCCGGTTTCAGTTGGTACGGAGGCGGATGGTGGGGCTGACGAGAAAGAGCGATTATGAGGATGCCTATCGCCGGGGCAGCGGGCGCGGTGGCCATCGTCGCGGCGGCCGTGACCGCGTGCGGAACGTCGGCCACGACCGTGGTTCGCGCACCGGAGCCTAAGCCGACCGCTTCCAAGACCGCGATCGCGAAGCCCGCCCCGGCCGCGGTCAAGACCGTGAAACCCAGGCCGACCGTGACCAAGACCGTCACCCGGGCACCGACGCCGCCGGCCGGCACGCCAGCGCCCGCGCCGGCGTCGTCCGCGCCGTCGGCCGCGCCGGCCGCGCCGGCCGCGGGCTACCTCGGGGACATCTTCGGCGGCGGGACCGGGAACCCGTGCAACTTTGCCAGCGGCTACCAGTACGGCGACTGCAACCCCACCGGCGAGACCGAGCAGCAGTACATCGACAACCCCGGCGGCGCCGCGCCCGGCACGTCCACCAACGCCCAGGGCTGCTACTACGTGAAGATGGGCGAGGGCTACTGCCCCTCCACCGGCCAGTACGTTCCCATGCAGGACCCGAACGGGTGAGCGGGGAGAGAGTCTGCCATGAACAAGCCAATCGCAGGCGCGGCCAGCGCCGCCGTCATCACGGTCATCGCCGCAGGCGGGTGCAGCGGCGGCACGGTCACGGTCAAGGATGTCCCGGCCGAGGCGACAACGCCCGTCACCCATGCGGTCACGCCGGCCCCGGCCGGCGTTAGGACCTCGGCGGTCACCCCGGCGCCGACCGTCACCCGGACCGTGCAGGCCCCGGCCGCGCCTGGTCCGGCCGCGTCGGGCGGCGCCTCCCAGTACTGCGGCTCCCCGGCCGACCGGGGCGGGATCTCCGTCAACGCGGTCACCAGCTGCCCGTTCGCGCAGAACGTGGAGTCGGCCTGGGAGTCCTCCGGCGACGCCAGCTCCGTCACCGCCTCCAGCCCGGCCACCGGACTGACCTACACGATGTCGTGCACCGCCAGCGGGACCGGCTACGAGGTGTGCACCGGGGGCAACAACGCCTATGTGGAATTCCCGGTCACGTCGGCCCCCGCGCCGTCGTCGGGGCAATTCGACGATCCGTGCACGCAGTGCGCCGTCAGCACGCTGTCGGAGTCGATCGCGACCGAGCAGCAGTCAGCGCTGGAGGCGGCGCCGACCTACGACTACGATTCGCCCGACAACGCCTCGGTCAGCGTCGCGCTCAGCGCGCTGGGCGACAACACCTACTCCGCCACCGCGACCGACTCCGACGGCGACATCGGCTCGGGCGACACGATCACGGTGAGCCCCGACGGCAATTCGTGGTCCGATACGGGCATGAACTGGAGCGGTCCCGACATCTACGTCGACGGCGGCTCCACCGACTACTGGACCACCCCGGCCGTGATCGACTACAGCTAAGGCGCGCCGGAGCCCTTCACGTCCGGCTGGGCCGCAGGTGAATTGTCGGTGGCCGCCTCGGTCCAGGTGACGGTGAGCTGGTCACGGCGGCCGATGCGCTGCAGCCGGGCGGAGACGCCGTCCTCGATCTGGCGCAGGCGCCGCGGGTCTTCGGCTGCCGCGTGCAGGGTCAGCGCGCCGGCGGTGGCGCGCAGGGTGCAGCGCCCCCAGCCGAAGTCGATGATCCCCTCGGCGCCGGCCGAGCTCACGGTCGCGGTCGGCTGCGCGCGGTCGGTTCCATGGCCGGCGCCGTGATCTTGACCTTGACCGTGGCCGGGCCCGCGGTGGCGGGTGAGGCGGCTCATCAGGCGGCCGTGACTGCACAGCTGGGCCAGGTAGCGGGCGGCGCGGCTGGTCGGGACGTGGGCGTAGGAGGCGGGCATGAGGGTGACTGTCCTTCCTGACGGGTGTTCAAGGTCGGGTGACGGCGGCGGGACGGCTGGTCTACGGGTGGACGTGCCGCTGGTCGTCTGGAGGCGGCTGGACGGGCTCCTGGTCGTCTCGGGCGGCTGGGATGGGATCTTCAGTTTTACGAGACAATATGTCACTGTCAAGTCGGACTGTCACGTCAATGACACAGTGTACGATCGGTGGATGCCGAGGATCTGGAGCGAGACGATCGCCGCGCACCGCGACGCGGTCCGCGACGCGACCCTCGACGCCACCGCGGCGCTGGTCGACGAGCGCGGGCTGACCGGCCTGACCATGTCCGAGATCGCCCGGCGGAGCGGCATCGGGCGGGCCACCCTGTACAAGTACTTCCCCGATGTCGAGTCGATCCTGGCCGCCTGGCACGAACGAAGAGTCTCCGAACACCTGCGGCAGCTCGCGGCGGTCAGCGCGGCGACGGCGCCGGCCGAGCGGCTCGAGGCGGTCCTGCGGGCCTATGTTGCCCAGTCGGGCCAGCGGCACGGCCATGGCGGCGAGCTGCCGGCGACGCTGCACCGGGGCGAGCACGTCACCCGCGCCCATTCGCACCTGGCCGAGTTCATCACCGCGCTGATCGGCGAGGCCGCCGCCCGCGGGGAAGCGCGCGGCGACATACCGGCGGCGGAGCTCGCGGCCTACTGCCTGCACGCGCTGACCGCGTCGGCCGCGATGCCGTCCGAGGCGGCGGTCGACCGCCTGGTCGGGGTCACCCTGGCCGGCCTGCGGCCCGGCGATGTGAGCCAGTAGGTCCGGCTCGGCCTGGCGGGGAAGCGGGCCAGTAGGTCCGGCTCGGCCTGGCGGGGAAGCGGGCCCGTAGGTCCGGCTCGGCCTGGCGGGGAAGCGGGCCCGTAGGTCCGGCTCGGCCTGGCGGGGAAGTGGCGGTGGCCGGTGGAACCGCGGTCCGTTCGATATGACGATCTTGATCTTGATTTTCTTAGTCGTGCGGCGGACCTGGGGTTCGCCAACGGCTCCGTCGTCCCAGCTCAGCGCCGTTGGCCGGCCTCGTGATGGCGTCGAACCACGTTTGGCGGCGGCCGCATCGAGGCAGGGTGCAGGGGTGAGCGCTGCTGCGCCAGCCGACCGCAAGCTGGTCAAGCCGACGCCGGCCGAGCTGATGGAGGACACCGGTACCGGGCTGGACTACGGCACCCGGCCCGACCGGATGCCCGGCTATCTCGTCCCTAACGACCGGTTCTACGTCCGCAGCCACGCGCCCACCCCTCGGGTGGACGTGGCCGGCTGGACGCTTCGCATCGAGGGCAGTGGGGTGCGCCGGCCGGTCAGCTACAGCTACGACGAGCTGTGGAACCGGTTCCCGGTGGTTTCGATGATCCGCACCATCGAGTGCGCGGGCAACCGCCGGGTGCTGCTCGGCGACGAGTTCGCCGCGACGTTCAACGGCACCCAGTGGGGACGCGGGGCGATCGGGACGGCCGAGTGGACCGGGGTCCGGCTGCGTGACCTGCTTGAGCCGGCCGACCTCGGACCGGGCGCGCGGGAGGTCATGCCCGAGTCGCTCGATGAGATCCGGGCCCGGCGGCCGATGCCGCTGGCCAAGGCGAGGGCCGATGACACCATCGTCGCGCTGGCCATGAACGGGGAGGTCCTCCCGGCCGATCACGGATTCCCCGCCCGGATGGTGGTGTCGGGCTGGCTCGGGGCGGCCAGCATCAAGTGGCTCGACCGGATCGAGGTCAGCCAGCGGCACCTGTCGGTGCCGTGGAATACCGAGGACTACGTGCTGATCGGCCCCGGCTATCCGTCCGACGGCCCGGCCCGCGGCCCGGCGATCACCACCCAGCCGGTTTCCGCGCTGACCGAACTGCCGTGGCCAGCCCGGCTGCGGCCGGAGCCGCAGGTGATCCGCGGGCGCGCGTTCGCCGGGGACGTCGCGGTCGCGGCCGTCGACTACCGCATCGACGACGGCCCCTGGCTGCCCGCCGACCTCCGCTCCCCCGATATACCGGGCGCCTGGGTGCGGTGGCAGTTCGCCTGGACCCCGGAACCGGGCGACCACGTGCTGCGGGTCCGGGCCACCGACGAGCGGGGCGGCACCCAGCCGGACGCCTCGCAGTGGAACGAGCTCGGGTACCTCCAGCACTCGGTGCTCGCCCACCCGGTGCAGGTCGAACCGATCGAGGCCCGGCCGATCACCGGCTCGCCAGCACGTCGCTGACCCAGTCCGCGATGTACGCGCTGACGTACGGCAGGTGGTCGAGCCCGATGTGCTCGGCTGCCGCCCTCCTCCGGACGTGAAGATCCGCAGCTCCCGGCGCGGGCTGGCGACCGCCTGGTCGTAGGAGCGGTGCGCGTACTCCAGCGGGATCTGCCGGTCGTTCGCCCCGTGGCAGATCGAGGAACGGCACGGTGATCTGCGATACCACGCCGTCCAGGTGGACCTGGTCGGCGAACTTGATGAAGGTGTCCAGATCCGGCTGTCCCCACACCCACAGCACGTGCTCCCAGTAGTGCGGCACCGGCCGTTCGCCCTCGCGCTCCAGCCGCCGCCGCTGCACCGCGCCCCAGTTGTGGTTTGCGCCCCACGCCACGACCAGCGCCAGCCGCTTCTCGAACGCGGCCGCCCGCGGCGCGTAGTAGCCGCCGAGCGACCAGCCGACCAGCCCGATCCGGGCCGGGTCCACGTCGGGGCGGGTCAGCAGGTAGTCGACGCAGGCCGCCGCCCACGCCTCGGTGTCGACCCGGGCGGTGAGTCCCTGCAGCCGCAGCGCCTCGCCGGAGCCCGGGCAGTCGACCATCAGGCAGGAGATGCCCCGGGCGGCCAGCTCGGCCCAGTGCGAGGAGGTGTACATGTGCTCCTTGGTGGAGTCGAGCCCGTTCCACAGGATCATCACCGGGACCGGGCCCGCGGCGGCGGCCGGCGCCTGGCTGAAGTAGCCGGGCAGCGTGGTGCCCTGGTAGGGCACCGCCACCCGCGACACCAGCGGGTCGCGGTGCTCCATCGCCCGCTGCGCGAGTCCGAGCACCCGCCGGTACACCTGGCACGCGGCCCGGCGACGGAGGCGCTCTGCATCCGCTCGGCGTTGCACAGGTAGTTGGTAGCCCGGAAGTACAGCTCGCCCGCGGTTCTGCCGTGCCCGGCCGCTAGCGCGGCCTCGGCCTGCTCTTCGAGCTGGTCGGTGAGGTCCGTCCAGGCCGCGAGGAAGTCCCCGGTGCCGGCGTCCTCGCCGCGCGCCGCCGCCTCGCGGATCGGCCGGCAGGCCCGGTCGACCTCGTCGATCAGGCCGCCGCTGTTCAGCGCGGCGACCACCGCCAGGTTCCACACGTAGTTGCCGGGAAAGTACTCGAACACCGTTGCCGCTCCCTTTCATCATGCAGCTGGTCACCGCCGCGCGGATGCGGCAGCCGCCGCTCATCCGCGCTTCCTCACCCGAGGTACCGAACGGGCGCGTGCTTCGCGCACCGGCGGCAGCGTGAGCCCCGGCACGACGCGGTTGCGCACCGTGCCGATCCCCTCGACGGTCAGCTCGACCACGTCGCCGGGGCGCAGCGGCGGCGGGTCGATCGCGACCCCGGCGGCCCCACAGCTCGGCCAGGCAGCCGCCGTTGCCGCAGGTGCCCGAGCCGAGCACGTCGCCGGCGCGGACCTCGGTGCCGCGCGAGGCGTAGGCGATGAGCTCCTCGAACGGCCAGCCCATGTTGGACAGCAGGTCCTGGCCGATCAGCTCGCCGTTGACGAACGCGCGCAGGTCGAGCGCGAGGAACCCGTCGGCGTCCCGGTACGGCTCGAGCTCGTCGGCGGTGACCAGCCAGGGCCCGAGGGTGGTGGCGAAGTCCTTGCCCTTGGCCGGGCCGAGCATGCACCTTCATCTCGCGGCGCTGCAGGTCCCGGGCCGACCAGTCGTTGAGCACGTGTAGCCGAAGATGTGCTCCCGCGCCTGCTCCGGCGTCAGCGACGCCCCGTCCCGCGCCGACCACGACGGCGACCTCGAGCTCGAAGTCGAGCAGCTCGCAGCCCGGCGGGACCGGCACGTCGTCGTACGCCCCGATCAGCGCGTACGGGTTGGTGAAGTAGAACGTCGGCGCCTGGTACCACTCCGGGCACCACGGCGGCTCCGCGCCGTCGCCGACGCTGGCGGCCACGCCCTCGACGTGCTCCTCGAAGGCGACGAAGTCCCGGACCGTCGGCGCCGCCAGCGGCGGCAGCAGCCGGACCGCGTCCAGCGGCACGCGCTGCTCGCCGAGCGCGCGCTGCCCGGCCGCCAGGGCGGCGGGCAGGCCCGACCGGACCAGGTCGAGCACGGTGACGTCCGGCGGGCAGCGGGTGAATGCCCGCGTCGCTGACGACGCCCGCGCGCGCGGGCGCCGGGCGCCGGGCTGCTGCTCGGTGAAGGTGGCGAATCGCATGCGGACCTCCGTCAGACCGGCGGCGCGATGAACATGCCGCGGTCGGGGTCGTTGAACGACTTGGCGGCGACGAACTCGTTCATCTGGTTGGCGGTGCCCCACTGGTCGGCGACCTCCGGCTGGGTGAAGTCGTACAGGTGCGGGTGCCAGGTGTCCTCGTCGATCTGCTCGAGCTCGGTGGTGTACTCGACGGTGTTGCCGTGCGGGTCGAGGAAGTAGCTGAAGGTGTTGTTGCCGGCCAGGTGCCGTCCGGGTCCCCAGATCTTCTCCACCCCGGCGCGCAGCAGCCGGCCGGTGCCGCGCATGTACTCGTCGATGCCGCGCAGCTCGAACGAGGCGTGGTGCAGCGACGGGTGCGGGCAGCGGGCGATCGGCGAGGCTGTGGTGCCAGCCGTTGATCCGCAGGAACCACATCATCTCGCCCATGTGCGGGTGGGTGAGGGTGTCGGACAGCGCGAAGCCCAGGTGCCGCTCGTACCACGCCACGGTGGCCTCCGGGGCGGCCGAGTTGACGACCACGTGCGACAGCCGGACCGGGATCGACTCGCCTTCCTCGATCTTGCGGTGCGCGCGGACCGCGACGTCGGAGCTGATCTCGACGGTGCGGCCCTCGTTGTCGAAGAACCGGAACCCGTAGCCGCCGCCCGGCGTCGCCAGCGGGCCGGGCTCGCTGACCAGCCGGACCCCGTCGCGGCCGAGCCGGGCGGCCAGCGCGTCGACGTCGGCCGGCGCTCGCCGCGCCGAACGCGATCAGGTCGATGCGCTTGTCGTCGGCCTGCCGCAGCCGGACGACGTACTGCTCGGGCGACCCCTCGGCGGCGAGGAAGGTCAGCCCGGTGTCGCTGTGCTCGGCGGTGAGCCCCCAGGTGCCGGTGAAGAAGTCCAGCTGCTTCGCGTGGTCGGGCACCGCGAGGTCGACGTGGCGCAGGTGGGTGATGAGCCGGTCGGTCACGGCGGATACTCCTACGGTCTCGTCAGGCGGGCTGGCTGACCAGCGCGGCGATCGTGGCCATCAGGCCGGGCACGTCGCCCTGCTCGTGGTCGAGCTGCCACTGGCCGAGCTGGCAGGACGCCTCGACGACGGTCTTCGCCCGCTCGAACCGCCGGGCGGTGAACGCCGCCCACAGCGCGTCGTCGAGCGTCGGTCGCGGAAAGCAGCAGCTCGGTGAGCACGGCCGCGTCCTCGAGGGCCTGCGACGCCGCCCTGGGCCAGGGTCGGCGGGCAGGCGTGCGCGGCGTCGCCGATCAGCACGACCCGCCCCCGGTTCCACGGCGCGGGCACGACCAGCGCCTCGAACAGGGTGTAGCTGACCGTTCCGGGGTCGGTCAGCGTCGCGCGGATCTCGTCCCAGGGGCCGTGGTAGGCCTCGGCTAGCGTCCCGCATGGCCGCCAGCCGCTCCGCCGGGGTCAGCGCGGACCGGTCCTGCGCGTCCTCGACGAGGTACGCGTACAGCGAGTTCTCGCCGGTCGGGCAGTATCCGGCGATGTAGCACGGGCCGCCGTAGTACAGGTCGGTCCTGGTGACGCTGGCGGGCCGGGGCCCGAACGCGCGCAAGATGCCCATGCCGGTCGGCCGGGGCTCGTCGGTGATGCCGATCATCCGCCGGGTCGCGGACCGGATGCCGTCCGCGCCGATCGACCAGGTCGTACCGTCCGGCCGAGCCATCGGAGAACACGCACGTCCACGCCGCCGCCGTCCTGCGACAGCGAGCTGACGCGTGGTGCCGAGCCGCAGCTTGGCGCCCGCCGCGGCCGCGCGGTCGGCCATGATCCGCGCGAGCGCGGGCCGGGGCAGGCCGACCGTGGCCGGCAGGTCGGGGCCGCCGGTCCGCGCGTCGGGTATCTCGGCGAGCAGCGTGCCGGCCGGGTCGGGGGCGCGCAGCCCCAGGCTGTCGAAGGGGTAGCCCGGCCGCGAGGACCGCGTCCCAGACACCGAGGCGGCGCAGCTCGCGCAGCCCGTTGCCCTGCATGGTGATGCCGGAGCCGACGGCGGCGATCTCGGGCTTGACGTCGATCAGGTCGACGGCGACGCCGGCGTCGGCGAGGCCGATGGCGGTCGCGTGCCGGCCAGGCCGGCCCCGGCCACCAGGACGTTGCTGACTGCTGGCATCGCGTTCCTCCGGCGGTTACTTGACGGCGATCGGGTTGACGGGGGAGCCGACCGCGCCGGTGATCGGCAGCGGCGCGGCGGTCAGGAAGAACTCGTAGACGCCGTCGGCCGCGCAGTCGTCGGCCAGCTCCTCGAGCTCCCACATCTCCCCGATGAGCAGCCCCATGTGCGGGATGGCGACCTGGTGCAGCGGCTGGAAGGCGTCGTCGAACTCGTTCGGCCGCACCTCGAAGCCCCAGGTGTCGGTGGCGATCGCGGCGATCTCGGTGCGGTGCAGCCAGCCGGCGGTGGTGAACGACAGGCCGGGAGCGGCGCCGCCCGCGTAGTCGCCCCAGCCGTCGCGCAGCGCCCGCGCGTACTGGCCGGTGCGCACCAGCACCAGGTCGCCGCGGCCGACGGTGACGCCGTGCGCGGCGGCGGTCGCGGTCAGGTGCTCGCTCGTGATCGCGAAGCCGTCGGGCAGCTCGCCGCGTGCCCGCCGTCGCAGCGGTGCCGAGCGACGGGCCCGATCACCCGGCCCACGTCGAGCAGCACGCCGCGCCCGCAGACCGGCCGGGCCAGCTGCTCGATGCCGGTCACCAGGTCGCCGTCGGAGGTGACGGTCCGCGCCGCGTCCCGCCCGTTCCACGCCTTGCCGTGGTCGAAGATGTGGCCGAGCCCGTCCCACTGCGTCGAGCACTGCAGCGGCATGGCGATCACGTCGTCGGCGCCGCCGATCCCGTGCGGGAACCCCTGGTTGCCGAGGGCCGCGTCGGTCCCGGTGTCGAGCATGGTGTGCACCGGGTTGGTCCGCCGCCGCCAGCCGCGCTGCGGCCCGTCCATGTCGAACCGCTGGGACAGCGAGAAGCTGGCGCCGCGCCGCACCAGCGCGGCGGCGGCCAGGCGCAGCTCGTCGGTGATGAAGTTGACCGTGCCGAGCACGTCGTCGGCGCCCCAGCGGCCCCAGTTGGAGTAGGCCCGCACCGCCCGGGCGATCTCCGCTTCCGGGTTCGCCCGGTCGAGGAACTCCGGCGACGCGGCAGGCGGCCGCGTCTGTTTGCGGCGCCGGGCGGCGACATTGCCATCGGACGTACCTCCAGCTCTTGTGTGACCACTATGGACTGGTCATCTGGATTTATGAAATCGATTGTTCGGATGCTAGAAATCCATCGGCTAAATGGTTTCGGTGAACTCCATCCCCCGCGCCTTCCCGCTCATCGCGGCGAACGCGAGCGCGGCGGCGACGAACGCGGCCGCCGCGCAGATCACGTAGCCGGTGGCATAGCCGTGCGTCAGAGCCTGGTAGGCCACGTCGTGCAGCGGGTTGAACGGCATCGCCTGACCGTTCGGCAACGGCACCGTGGCGGGGACCGCGCTGGCGCCAAGCGGCCCGGACTGCACCGCGTGGACCGCGCCTTCCAGCGCCGGGCGCTGGGCGGCCGGAGCGTGGGCCGCTGAGGCGGCGAAGGCCGCGACCGCTCCGCGCAGGGACGGGCTGCCGGCGACGGCAGCGGAGATACGCGATGCCGCCTGGCTGAGCGCGACCGCGCCGATCACGGCCGGGCCGAGGGTGGCCCCGAGGTCGCGCAGCATGTTGTTGGCCCCGCTGGCCATGCCGGCCAGGTGCGTGGGCATCCCGTTGACAGCGCCGGCGGTGAAGGAGGCGAGGGCGAGCGCGATACCGATGCCGATGAGGAGCAGCGGAGCCCAGATGCGGGCGTAGGACACGTCGGTGTTATCGGTCGCGGCCAGCCAGAGGTCGCCGGCCCCCATGGTGACGAGCCCGGCTCCGAGCACCCACTTGGTGGCGAAGCGCACCAGCAGGCGAGGGGCGACGGGCAGCAGGATCAGCATCATCCCGACGACCAGGACCGAGGCGAGGGAGGTTTTCAGGGGCGAGAAGCCCTGCACCGTGGCCAGCCGGATGGCGATCGCGTAGACCGTGCCGAGGAAGGCGAACATGCCGATCACGGTGACGACCGAGACCGCCGCGAAGCTGCGGTGCCGGAAAAACGCGAGCTGCAGCAGCGGCGCCGGGGACCGGAGTTCGGCCAAGACGAATGCCACCGTGAAGACGGCGGCGGCGATGAAGCAGCCGATCACCGGGCCGCTCCCCCAGCCGCTGGTGGGGCCCTGAATGACCGCGAACAGCAGCGTGAAAACGGCGATGGCGATCGTGACCTGGCCGGGCCAGTCCAGCGAACGCCCTTCCGGGGCCGAGGAGTCCTGGGCGAGGAAGGAGAGCCCCGCGCTGCCGACGGCGAGCACCAGCACGACCAGGAACGCCCAGCGCCAGCCCGCATTGACGTCCGAGCCGTAGTGCGCTTGGGCGGCCACACCGCCGATCACGGGCCCGACCAGCGCACCGAAGGTGAAGCCGGAGACCCATACCGCGATGCCGCGCGCCCGGGTTTTCGCGGTATGCGTGGCCGAGGCGATCATGGCGAGGCTGGTCGGGAAGAGCGCGCCCGCCCCGATGCCGGCCAGCACCTGCCCGATCAAGACCACCGCGACCCGGGTACCGGTCGCGGACCCGGCGCCGGGCGACAGGAAGACGACGGCCTCGCCGACGGCGAGCAGCAGCGCGCCGCCGATGAGCAGGCGCTTGCGTCCGAACAGGTCGCCGAGCACGCCGAAGGTCAGCTCGAACAGGCTGACCGGCACCAGGAATCCGTCGGTGATCCAGGTCAGCTGGGATGAGGAGGTTCCGATGTCCTGCTGGAGCAGGCCGGTCAGCGACGCCGGGATGGCCAGCGCGGCCTCGGCCAGGCAGGCGGCCAGGGCCGCGGCGATCAGCGTGTAGACGGTCAGTTCCTGCGTCCGGCCGGTCGGCCGGGCCAGGTCCGGGGGGGTTTCTAGTTCAGGCATGGTGTGATTGTGGGATCAGCCAACAGGATTTATGAAATCGATTCTTGGGATGATGATCATCCGTAGCGTGGATATCATCGCCGTATGAATCTCGCCGGACTCGACATGAACCTGGTGGTCGCGTTGCGGGCGCTGCTCGCCGAGCGCAACGTGACCCGGGCGGGAGAGCGGATCGGCCTCAGTCAGCCCGCGATGAGCGCCGCGCTCGCCCGGCTGCGCCGCCATTTCGGCGATGAGCTGCTGGCCAGGAAGGGCAGCGGGTACCAGCTGACGGCCCTCGGGGTGGTGCTGCTCGACCGCGCTGAGGTCGCCTGCGAGATGCTGGAGCAGGTCTTCGGCAGCCAGCCGCGCTTCGACCCGGCGCGGGAGGAACGCGAGTTCGTGATCCTCACCTCCGACTACGCCGCCGCCGTCTTCGGTGACCAGCTCGCCCGTGAGATCAGCGCGCAAGCGCCCGGCGTCCGCATCACCTTCCGCCAGATACCGGTGACGGTCACCGACGACCCGGCCGCGCTGCTGGCCACCGTCGACGGCATGATCCTGCCGCACGGCATCATCGGCGGCCTCCCGGCCCTCGAGCTGTTCAATGATCGCTGGCTGTGCCTGGTAGCCGAGGACAATCCCGAGGTCGGCGAGTCGATCACGCTGGACGACCTGGCGACCCTGCCGTGGGCCGTGTACCAGCGGGCCTATGACGCTCCGGCGGCCCGCCAGCTTTCCACGCTCGGCATCGAGCCCCGCGTCCAGGTCTCGGTGGACAGCTTCCACGTGCTGCCGTCCATGGTCGCGGGTACCGGCCGGGTGGCCATGGTCCATGCGCTGCTCGCCGCCCGCCTCGGCCTCCGTCAGGGTGGTGCTTCCGGCAGCGGCATCCGGGTGCTGGACTGCCCGTTCGACGCGGTCCCGGTCCGGGAGGCGCTGTGGTGGCATCCGGTCCACACCCATGACGCCGGCCATCTGTGGCTGCGCGAAACGGCCGGCGCGATCGCCGCCAGGTTCCCCGCCTCCGGTTAGGGAACGCCGACCGCGCGCGGCGCGCTCACGGTCGGAACAGGTACCGGCGGACCATGAGGCTCAACGTCTCCAGGAAAATCTGGTCGTCAGCCAGCGGCGCGGCGAAGGTCGGGCCGTAGGCGACCCGCAGGACCAGAGCCGAGAAGACCGCGTTGAAGGCCGCGCGGGCGGCGGTCTCGGGGTCGGGGCTGTCGATGGCATCCCGGCCGAGCAGCAGCAGGTTCGTCACCAGATCGCCCAGCTGGCGGCTGTAGTAGGCGCCGCGGCGATAGACCTCCTGGTGCACCCCGGAGATGAGCACGACCGCGCGCAGCAGCGCGGCGTGCCGGAAGAAGATGGCCGCGACCTCGCCGACCACGCCGATCGCGAGCTGGTCGGCTGGCAGACCACGCCAGCGTTCCTCGTCCATCAGGACCGCCTGGTCGGCCCGCAGGCGGGTCATGCCGTGCTCGTAGACGGCCAGGAAGAGCGCGTCCTTGTTGTCCGCACGGGCGTAGATGGCCCGGGGCGCGACGTGGGCGCGCTCGCAGACCGCGGCGATGGTGAACGCGTCGTACCCGCCTTCCTCCAGCAACTCGACTCCGGCGTTGAGCACGCGCTCCCACGCCTCGCGACTGCGCCGCTGTACCGGAGGACGAATCTCCAGTGATTCGGCCGGGGCGCCGTCGGCCGCTGCAGGGGTAGCCACCGTCCCATCCTCCCAGGGGTTGACAAAGCCGCGACAGCAACCGATGCTCATTCCCAACAAACCGTAGTGAACACTACGTTTTGTCTATTCGCAACGAGGAGACCCTATGAGCGCCAAACGCGGTCGTGTCGCGGTCATCGGGGCCGGGCCGGCCGGCATGGCCACCGCCCTGTCGGTCCATCAGGCCGGCCACGACGTCATCTTGCTTGAGCGCTATCACCAGGCCCGGCCGGCCGGCAACATCCTCAACCTGTGGCCCCCGCCGATCAAAGCGCTCGGCCTGCTCGGGGTGGACGTCAACGATCTGGGGGCGCCGTGCTATTCGGAGTTCCGCTCCGCCGGCGGCCGCACCCGAGTCCGGGTCAACCTGCCCGACGAGGTGGTGAGCGCTTACGGCGGCGGGTTCATCGGCCTGCTCCGTCCGGAGCTGTACGAGCGGCTGCTCGCCGCCTTGCCGGCGGGCGTCCTGCAGGTCGACCGCACCGTGGACAGCTTCGACCACGACGAAGCGAGCGCCCGCCTGCAGATGGCAGGCGGCGAGGTCATCGAGGCCGACGTCGTGGTCGGCGCCGACGGCATCGACTCCCTCGTGCGCCGCACGCTGTGGGGCGATGCCGCCAAGCGCGAGCACAACCTGCACATCTTCGGCGGGTTCACCTTTGACGAGACGGTGCCGGCCGAGAAGGGGCTGTGCATCATTTCCCACAGCCGGACCGTGCAAGGCAGCTGGACCTCGATCCGCAACAAGGGGCGCGACGGCTTTCAGTGGTGGGTGCTCGGCGCCCACGACGCCAGCACCGAGTTCACCGGCGACCTGCACGGCTCTGCGACGTTGATGGGCGCCGCATTCTCAGCCCCGCTGCCACAGCTCATCGCCGCCACCGACCCCGGCAACGTGCAGCGCTGGGTACTGCGCGACCGCAAGGCGCTGAAGCAGTGGTCGAAGGGACGGGCCACCTTGGTCGGCGATGCCGCCCATCCGACGTCGCCCTACGCCGCCTACGGCGCGGGCATGGCCACCGAAGACGGGTACTTCCTCGGCCGTCGGCTGGCCGGAGTGGACCTGTCCGACTACGCCGCCGTTCGCGCTGCCCTTGACGCCTTCGAGGCGCCGCGCAAACCGCACACCGCTCGCCAGGTCCGGCAGGCCTTCATCCTGGGCAAGGTTTTCCATCACGCCCCGGCTCCGCTGCGGCCCGTCCGCGACGCGATCCTGGATCGAACCCCGTTCCTGCAGAAGGTCGTCGGAGAATCGTCGCCGGGCGAGATCCTGGCCCAGATCTCCGCGATCGACGAAGCCGAGCAGCGCTTCACGGCGGTGTCGGCGTCGTTAGCGGCGCCGGCGAGCCCATTGCTCTCATTGAATGAGAACCACCTAGCGGGCGTGCGGTCCTGGAACGCATGATCCGCGAACAGGCAACGCGGAGGCAGCGATGGCGCAGGTGACCCGATGACGACAACCGACGCGGCGCCCGGATGCCCCGTCAGTGAATCGTTCGACCCGCTGTCGGCGGATTTCCTGGCCGACCCGTACACCTCCCTGGCGGCGCTGCCGCGCGAAGAGCAGCCCATATTCTTCGCCCCGTCGATCGGCTATTACATCCTGACCAGGCACGCCGACATCGAGCGGGTCTTCATGGACCCGGCCACCTACTCGGCGGCGGTCGCGCAGGCACCCCTGATGCCGGTGGTGCCCGAGGCCCAGCGGATTCTGCTCGCGGGCGGCAACAAGCCCCAACCGACGATGGTCAGCCTGGACGAGCCGGAGCACGGCCGGCTGCGCAAGCCGACCGCCCGGGCGTTCAGCATGAAGCGAGTTAGCGCCCTGGTCCCGGTCATCGAGGCGACCACCGCCCGGCTGCTCGACGCGGTCGGGCCGGCGGCCGAGTTCGACCTGGTCGCCGCGCTCGCCTTCCCGCTGCCTGCCAACATCGTGTTCTCGCTGATGGGCGTGCCCGAGCGGGACTATGCCACGCTCAAGCAGTGGTGCGGATACCGGGCCGCCCTGGGCTGGGGGCGCCCCGCGCCGGAGGACCAGATCGAGATCGCCACTGGGATGGCCGCCTACCGCGGCTACCTGCGGGAACTGGTCGACGCGAAGGCGAGTGCGCCCGGCGACGACCTGACCAGCGACCTGATCGCCATCCAGCGCGAGAATCCGGCGCGGCTGACCCTGGACGAGATCGCCTCGATCTTGTTCTCGCTGTCGTTTGCCGGGCACGAGACCACCACCGGGCTCATCGGCAACACCGTTCGCCGACTGCTCGAGGTTCCTGAGCGCTGGTCCGGTATCGCGGCGGATCCGGGCCTCATACCGGCGGCGGTGGAGGAGACCCTGCGCTATGACCCCTCGGTGCCGGTGTGGCGGCGGGTCACCACCCGGCCGGTGACGCTGGCGGGCGTGGAACTCCCGGCCGGGGCGAAGCTCTTCCTCTGGCTGGCGGCCGCGGGCCGGGATGGGGCCGCCTTCGACCAGCCGGATGTGTTCGACCTGCACCGGCCTGCCGCCGGACGCCACTTGGCCTTCGGCAAGGGCCTGCATTACTGCCTGGGCGCGAACCTCGGGAAGCTGGAAGCCCAGATCGCGGTCACCGCGCTCGCCGACCGCTATCCCGGCCTGCGGCTCGCACCGGACCAGCGGCTCGCCTTCCACCCGAACATCTCGTTCCGCGGACCGCAGGCCCTGAGGGTTCGCACTGAGTAGCCCTACCGGTCAGGAGGTGCGGTACATCAGCCGCAGGGCGTTATCGACGTCCTCGTAGGCGCTCTTGATCGATCCGCGTCCGGTTACCCAAATCCGCAGCGAGTTGTAGAGCACCGCCTGCAGCGTCACCAGCACGGCCCTTCTGTCGCCCTCGATGGGGCCGTCGAAGGCGGCGGCGACGATCTCTTCGAACTGGAGGCTGAGCGACTCGTAGACCTCGGCCGCGTAGGAGTCGGTCGTCGTCTGGAGAACCATCAGCACGCGGAAGAACTGCGGCTGGACCTGGAACGCCTTGATCGTGCGGTGGAAGACCTCGCGCAGCCGGTCCTGCTCCGGTCCCTCCGCCAGCGCACCCGTCTCCAGGCGCACCTTCATGGCATGCTGCCACTCGTAGAACGCGGCCGCGAACAGGTGCTCTTTGGATGAGAAGTACCGGTAGACCGTCCCCAGGGCGACGTTGGCGTCCCGGGCGACCTCCGAGATCTTCACGCTCTCGTGGTCACTGCCCGCCAGCGCCTTGAGCGCCGCCCGCACGATTCGCTCCCGGCGCTCCCGCAGGTCGCGGCGGAGTTCCTCGGGAGGCGGGGGCCCAGCAGCCCGTAGCATCCGTCTCCTCCCCCTGGGTGTTCTAGCGCACGGCGTAGCAGATTCTCATACTAGTTTGCAGTTTTGACGGCTGCAGTGGTTCAGCTCGCCGCCGGCGGACCGACAGGTACTTGCCGTTGTCATACATGACCGCGCGGCACTGCTCGAGCGTGTAGTTGAAGTTTTGCAGGTCCTTGATGTAGCTGCGGGGCTCGGCCAGGCCTTCGACGTGCGGGTAGTCCGAGCCCATGAGGATGTGATCCTGGCCGAGCAGGCGCAGCAGTGCGGCCAGCTCGTCCTCGTAGAAGGGCGAGACCCAGACGTGCCGCTTGAACGTCTCCCTCGGGTCCTCGGGGAACAGGTGCGGCACCTGGCCGAATGTCTTAGTCAGCTTCTCGAACAGATGGAACACCCAGGCCGTGCCGACCTCGATCGAGGCCGTCCTCAGGTTCGGGAACCGGTGGAACAGGCCGAGGGCGAGGTGGCTGGCGAAGGTGTCCTGCAGCGCGTCGGCCGAGACCAGGCTGCGGAAGGCGCTGGCCCTGAAGGCCTCGGTGAAGTCGCTCTCGCCCCAGGCGGCGAGGTACTTGGTGTAGGCCGTTTCGCCGCCGTGGTAGAGCACGGTGATTCCCGAGTCGTTGGCGAGCTGCCAGAACCCGTCGAACATCGGGTCGGCCGGCGCCCGCGAGCCCCGCTCGGTCATCACCGGCCCGCCGACCATCACCACGAACCTGGCGTCGTGCTCGAGCGCCCACTGCAGCTCGCTCACCGCGTTGGCGGGATCGGACAGCGTGATGTAGGGGGCGGCGAAGATGCGCTCCCGATAGGCGAAGCCCCAGTCCTGTTCCAGCCACCGGTTGAACGCGCGGAAGGCGGCCGTCAGCGCCGGGAGGTCGCCCACGAGCGCCTGCTCCATGCCGACGCCAAGCGTCGGCAGGAAGATGGCGGCTTCCACGCCCTGCTCGTCCATCACCGCGAGGCGAGCGTCGCGGTTGCGATACTCCGCGCGAATGGGCTCGAGTTCGCCGAACAACTTCGACGGGTCGGCGCTCTTGGGGTTGCGCCCGCGGAAGTACTCGTCCATCACCCCCGGCGCGGCGACCGGGTCGAAGGTCGGGTTGGGGATGAACTTGTTGATCTTCTCGCCGACGAGCAGGCGCTGCCGCCCGTTGAGCGTGACCCACTGCATCGCGCGCTTGCGGTATTTCGGCTCCAGGTAGCGGGTGAACGCGTCCAGCGCCTCGTAGTAGTGGTTGTCGCAGTCGAACATGGGAAACGGCAGTTCGGCCATGGCCAGCGCCTCCGACGGGATCAGCAACGTCACCGGGTCTTTGCCAATCTAGATCAAGGTTTCAGTTCATACAAGCTGGAGTTCTGGCCTCGCTTGGCTCCACTCTTGACGGTCCTAGACGGCTTAACAGAAACTGGGGTCTAGTTCACCTGAGTTGACGATGACCGGCGGGACCGAGCAAGAGGCGAGACCGTGACAGAATCCAACGACGGATCTCCCGCGCACCTCCGCTGGGTGGGGGCGGAGGTAATGGCGGCGCCTGCCCGTCAGGCCCTGCTCGGACCCGGCGCCCCGTTCGAGCTGACAACCGAGCTGGTACTCGGGCACCCGCATACGGTCTTCGCCCGGCGGCCGAAGACACTGCGCGAGACGCTGAACCGACATAGCGCCGACTACCGTGACCTTGTCTTCCTGGTCTCGCCCGATCAGACCTGGACGTTCCGCGAGGCGCTGTCGCACATCGATGCGCTGGCGGTCCTGCTGGCCGAGCGGTACCGGGTCAGGGCGGGCGACCGGGTAGCGATCGTGGCGGCCAACTCGGCCAAGTACGCCCTGCTGATGTGGGCGACCGTGACCCTGGGGGCGATCGTCACCAGCCTCAACGGATGGTGGACAGGACCTGAGCTGCAGGCCGGCGTCGAGTTGACCAGCCCGGTCCTGATCGCCGGGGACGAACGGCGACTGGCCCGGTTCGATCAGAACTCGATACCGCCGCAGGTGCCGGTAAGGCTGATTGACGGCCTGGTGGCCGAGGCCGAGGTCTACCGGGGGCAGGTCCCCGCGCCGCCTATCATCACCGAGGACTCCCCGGCGGTCATCCTGTTTACCAGCGGCACCACCGGCCGTCCCAAGGGCGCGACCCTCTCGCACCGCAACCTCATCAACTTCGGGATGGTGCAGATGCTGAGCGGGGCGCTCAGCGCGACCGGGGTCCCCGGCACCGGCGGCACCGGCGGCACCGCCGTGGCCGATCCGCCCGCGCAGACAATCTCCATCCTGACCAGCCCCATGTTTCACATCTCGGGCCTCGTCGGCGTGTTCATCACCGGCGCGTTCGCGCACGCCAAGCTGATCTTCGCCCGGCCCGGGGCCTGGGACCCGGCGGTCTACCTGGCGCTGACAGAAGAACACTCGGTGACGGCCTGGAGCGGTGTCCCGACCCACTTCTGGCGTATTCTGCGCCATCCGGAGCTGGACGCCTACGACGTCAGCTCCGTGGTCAGCGTGGGCGCGGGCGGGGCCACCTTCCCGCCTCAGCTGGTCAGGGACCTGCACGAGCGCTTCCCGAAAATTCGGCTGGGAAGCGGCTACGGCATGAGCGAGAGCACCGGGCTCGGCACGTTCACCGGCGGAGACCTGTTCGTCAGCGTCCCCGACAGCGCCGGGCCCGCGCAGCCTACGGTGGAAGTGCAGATCCGCGACGAGCGTGGCACCGTGCTGCACGCGGGCGAGACGGGGCAGATCTACCTGCGAACGCCGTCGATCTTCCTGGGCTACTGGGAAGATCCGTCCGCCACCGCCGCCGTGCTTGACCAGGAGCGCTGGTATGCCACCGGCGACTACGGCGGTATCTCCAACGGAATGCTGTACCTGCAGAGCCGGCGACGGGACCTGATCCTGCGCGGCGGCGAGAACATCTACCCGGTCGAGATCGAAAACCGGCTGCTCGAGCACGCCGAGATCGACGACGCGGCCGTGATCGGGGTCGATCACCCGGAGCTCGGTCAGGAACCGAAGGCGTTCATCGTGCGCTCCGCCGGCGCCCAGCTGTGCCCGGCCGAGGTGCGCGACTGGTGCGCGCTCGCACTGGCCCGGTATAAGGTCCCGGCCGACGTGGAGTTCGTGGCCGCCCTTCCCTACAACGCGGCCGGCAAGCTGCTCAAGCAGGAACTGGAACGCCAAGAGCAGGAGCGGCGGCTGAACCCGGCCGCCCCGCCGCAGCAGTCGGCCGCGGGGCGGTGAGCAACGGTCAGCTCCGCGGTAGACCCAGGACCTGCTCGCCGATGACGTTCAGCTGGATTTCCAGCGTGCCGCCGCCGAGCAGAGCCGGCGGGAGGGAAAGGTAGGCCTGGCTAGCGTCACCGGCGCTGGCGTCCAGAGCGGCCGCTTCCGGGCCCTGCCAGTCGAACACCAGCCGCCGCAGGGCGGCGTCGTTCCAGGCCGACACGAGCTTCAGCACGCTTGACTCGCCGCCCGGGCGGAGTCCTTCAATCTGGCGCAGCAGCGAACGCTGGCTGAGGGCCGCGAACGCGTTGATGTCCGCCGTCACCGCACCGCAGTCGCGCAGCCTCGCCTCGTTCGCGGCTAGGCCGAACCGGGTCAGGTAGTCGGCCGGCCGGTCACGTCGCCGACCGGATCCGGTGGCGATGTTGACCCGCTCGTTCCCGAGGGTCGTCCGGGCCAGCCGCCAGCCCTCCCCCGGCGCGCCGACCAGCAGTCCGGGCGGCACCAGCACGTCGTTGAGGAACACCTCGTTGAACAGGTAGCCGCCGTTGGCCTCGCGCAGCGGCCTTACCTCGATCCCGGGCGAGCGCATGTCAACCAGGAAGTAGCTCAGCCCGCGGTGCTTGGGCGCGGCCGGATCGGTCCGGGCCAGGCAGATCGCCCAGTCGGCGTCCTGCGCGTTCGATGTCCACACCTTCTGGCCGTTGAGCAGCCACCCGTCGGCGGTCGGTTCTGCGCGGGTGCGCAGCGAGGCGAGGTCCGAGCCTGCCCCGGGCTCGCTGAACAGCTGGCACCACTCGATCTCCCCGCGCAGGGACGGGCCCACGAATCGCCGTCGCTGGTCGTCTGAGCCGTGCGCGAGGATGGTGGGAACGGCCCATTCGCCGATGATCATGGTGGGCTGGGTCAGCCCCAGCCGGGCGAATTCCTGGGCGACGACGATCTGCTGCACGGGGCTCGCGTTGAGGCCGTAGGGGTGCGGGTAGCTCGGCGCCACCAGCCCCCGGTCGGCCAGGAATACCCGTCGGCTGGCGTCCTCCAGTGCGGCCGCCTCGGACAGCAGCGCCGCGATCTCGGAGCGGAAGCCGGCCGGCTCACCGTTAAGCACCAGCGTGTGCCTGCGCACGACCGACTCGGCCAGGCGGCCCAGTTCGAGCTCCCGCTCGGCCTGCGGGCCCTGGAGCGACTGCAGCGCCATCGCCCGCCGCCAGTACAGGTGGACGTCATGCTCCCAGGTGTAGCCGATGCCGCCGAGCAGCGTGACCGTCTCAAGGGCGAGGTCGACCGCTCCGGGCGCGCAGACCACGGCCGCGGTCGCCGCGGCCAGCCGGAACTGGTCCGGCTCGTCGGCGTCGGCCGCCGCGGCGTCCCACGCGGCGGCCGTGATGAGCTCGGCCCGGGCGTACAGCCGGGCGCACTTGTGCTTGATCGCCTGGAACTCGCCGATCGTGCGGCCGAACTGCTCCCGCACCTTGACGTACTCCAGCCCGGTCCGCTGGCACCAGCGCGCCAGGCCGGACGCCTCGGCCGCCAGCAGCGCCGCGACGACGGCCCGCAGGATGGCCGGATCCACCGGCAGCCAGCGGTCGGCGGGCACCCGCAGGCCGTCCAGCCGCACCCGGGCGATGTCCCGGGTGAGGTCGACGCCGCGCAGCGGGGTCACCGCGGCCGCGGCCCGTTGGTCCGGCGGCAGGACGAACCAGCGTTCCGTGCCGTCCTCGTCGCGGGCGCCGAGGACCAGCGTCTCCGCGGCGGCGGCACCGAGGATCGGAACGCTCGACCCGGTGACCGTCAGGCAGTCGCCGGCCACGGTGGCCGCCAGGCCGTCGACAGGTCGTCGCGGTGGCCCCGGTCGCGCCCGCGACGAACGCGGGCAGCAGCGCGTCGCGAATCCCCGGTGATCCATAGCGGTCGATGATCGTGCTGGTCAGCACCGTCGGCAGCAGCGGCCCCGGTACCAGTTGGGCCGCCGTCTCCTCGACCAGCGTGGCCAGCTCGACCAGCCCGGCCCCGTCGCCGCCGTGGGACGGCGGCAGGTGCAGGCCGAACAGGCCCTGGTCGGCGAACGCCGACCAGGCGGCCGGGCGGCGGCCGGCCGCGAAGTCGTCCAGCCGGGCCCGGGTTTGCGCGGTGTCACAGTGCCTGGCCGAGAGCTTGGCGACTGCCTCGGCCAGGGCAAGCTGCTCATCGGTGAGCGCGATCGGCACCGGAGCCGCCGTCAGTCGTCGATTTTCAGAACGCGGGCCGCGTTCTGGTAGAGGAACCTGGGCCAGACCTCGTCACGGAACGGCACGCTCGGCATATCGCGGAAGATCCGTTCCAGGGAAAGCCCCATCGGGAAGTAGCCGCCGTAGATGATCTTGTCCGCGCCGCGGGAGTTCGCGTACTTGATGATCGCCTCCGGGTAGTACTTCGGCGCGAACGCGGAGGTCGAGTAGTACAGGTTCGGCCACTTGAGCATCAGCTTGCACGCCAGTTGCTCCCACGGTTCACACCCGTGGCGGGTGATGAAGACGAGCTCGGGGAAGTCGTACATCACGGTGTCGATCCTGGCCACCTCCTGCGGCGCGTACTTCAGCCGCGGGCCGGGGACGCCGGCGCAGACGAAGATCGGGAGGCCGAGGTCGACGCACGTCTGGTACACCGGGTACATCTTCGGGTCGTCGATCGCCACCTGCGGGAACGTCCCGGCCGGGAAGACCGAGGTCGCCCGGATGCCGTACTCCTCGTACTCCTGCCTGATCGCCCGCACGCTGCCAGAGACGTCGTTCGGATCGGTCACCGCGCCCGACGCGACGAACCGGTCCGGATGCCGCTTGAGCGCCAGCTTCGAGGTGGCGTCGGACACGCCGATCAGGGCCTTGGTGATGTTGAAGCGGTCCATCTCGTGCAGCGTCACCGCGACGGGGTCCGAGGTCGGCAGGTCCTTGGGCACGTTCTTGAACATGTACTCGGCCGGGAACTGCATCTCCTCGAGCGAGCCCTTGTCGCGGGTCTGCCGCCGGATGAAGTCGTACTGCTCGAACCCCTCGTGCGGGAACCCGATCATCGTGTCGAACACCGGCAAACCAGCAGGCATCGGCATGGGCGAATTCCTTCCCTAGATACTAGAATCTAACTTCATTTGGATGCGTCAGGCAACCCACCACATGGGAGTCGCGTGCGGACGAAGGCCGATCCCAATTACTAGACTTAGATTCTAGTCTGGAGAGATGGGGAGGACAAGGCATGGCGACGGTGTCCCCCAGGCCGCGGTCGCGACCGAGCTGGCACGAGCGCGGCTGCTAGGGTCGCCGTGCGGCGGTTGCGGTTCACGAACTGGAGGCTCGGGCATGAGCGGTGGCTACCTGGACTACTCGGGGCGCGCGGACCGGCTGAGCGGCGGCGCGCGCCGTATTCCGGTCGACACGCCGAGCGGCCGGTTCAGCGTGTGGACCAAGCGGGTGGGGAACAACCCGGACCTGAAGGTGCTGCTGCTGCACGGCGGGCCGGGGGCCACCCACGAGTACCTGGAGGCGTGCGACAGCTTCCTGCCCGCCGCCGGGATCGAGTACTACTACTACGACCAGCTCGGCTCCGGGTTCAGCGACCAGCCCGACGATCCTTCGCTGTGGGAGCTTGACCGCTTCGTCGACGAGGTCGAGCAGGTCCGGCGGGCCCTGGGGCTGGACCGGCGGAACTTCGTGCTGTACGGGCAGTCGTGGGGCGGGATCCTGGCCATGGAGTACGCCCTGGCGCACCAGGAGCACCTGCGCGGTCTCGTGATCTCCAACATGATGGCGAGCGCCCCCGCCTACACGGCCTACGCCGAGCAGGTGCTGATGCCCGCGATGGACCAGGGCGTGCTGGCCGAGGTCAAGGCGCTCGAGGCGGCGGGCGACATCGAGAACCCGCGGTACATGGAACTGCTGATGCCGCACTACTACGAGCACCACACGCTGCGGATGCCCGCCGACGAGTGGCCGGAGCCTGCCGTGCGCGGCTTCGCCCACATCAACCCCAAGATCTACGTCCCGATGCAGGGGCCGAGCGAGCTCGGGATGAGCGCCGACGCCAAGCTCGCGACCTGGGACCGGGTCGCCGACCTGCCCGGGATCGAGGTGCCGACGCTGGTCATCGGGGCCAGGTACGACACGATGGACCCGGCCCACATGGAGATGATGGCGAAGCGCCTGCCCCACGGCAGCTACCTGCACTGCCCGAACGGGAGCCACCTGGCCATGTACGACGACCAGGAAACGTACTTCGCCGGCCTGACCGGCTTCCTGAACAGCCTGCCGGCGGCGACGGCGTAGCCGATCAGGCCGGCCGCGGAGAAGGACCGAAGATGAGCGAGCCAGGAACAGCGTCGTGGCGACGAGTCGAAGCTACCGGCTGCTCAACTTCGGGCGCGGGGCGGAACTGCCTGACGGCGGTTTCGGGTGGCTGGGCGACGACGGCGCGGTGGACCCGACCCAGCCGTGTCCGCTCTACATCAACGCGCGCATGACTCATTCGTTCGCGCTCGCGCACCTGCAGGGGGTAGCCGGGGCAGAGTCTCTGGCGGCGTCCGGAATCGCCGCTTTCACCAGCCGGTACGCGGACACCGTGAACGGCGGCTGGTTTACCGCCACCGATCGTTCCGGGCGGGTCATCGACTCCGCCAAGGCCAACTACGCGCACGCGCACGTTCTGCTGGCGGCGGCCAGCGGGACGGCGGCGGGGATACCAGGGGCGGACGGCGTCCTCGCGGCCGCGGCCGCCGCCATCGAGCAGCACTTCTGGTCGGATGCGGAAGGCTGCGCGGTGGAATCCTGGAACGCCGACTTCACCGAGTCCGAGCCGTACCGCGGCGCCAACAGCAACATGCACTCGGTGGAGGCCTACCTGGCCGCAGGCGACGTCACCGGCGACTCCGTCTGGCACGCGCGCGCCGCCTCGATCGCGGCGCGGCTGATCGACCGGAGCGCCCGGTCCAACTCCTGGCGGATCCCCGAGCACTACGACGGGCAGTGGCGGCCGTTGCTCGACTACAACATCGACCGCCCGAGCGATCAGTTCCGCCCCTACGGGACCACGCCCGGTCATTCCTTTGAATGGGCCCGCCTGCTGCTTGACCTCGAGGCCGCGCAGGCCGCTCCCCCGGCCTGGCTGGCGGAAGCGGCGACCGCGCTGTTCGACACGGCCGCGGCCGACGCCGAGAACCGCGACGGTCATCCCGGCCTGATCTACACCGTCGACGAGGACGGCCAGCCGGTGGTGACCGCGCGCCTGCACTGGGTGGCGTGCGAGGGCGTCCTCGCCGCCGACGCGCTGCGCCGGCGCACCGGGCACGAGCGCTTCGCCGCCGCCGCGACCCGGCGGTGGGACGAAATCGACCGCTACTTCATCGACCGCAAGCGCGGCGGCTGGTGGCAGGAGCTCGCCCCGGACATGACCCCGGCCGCGACCACCTGGTCGGGCAAGCCCGATGTCTACCACTCGTACCAGGCGCTGCTGTTTCCCTCGCTGCCGCTGAGCCCGGCCGCGGCCGTCGCGCTGGCCGTTCGGTGAGCATTAGTCGTTTCTCGCCGCCTCCGGGCCGGTGATGCGCGCGAGCAGCGGGAAGGTGGCCGCGATGATGCCGAGCGCCACCAGGATCCCGCCCGCGGTGATGATGTAGTACGCGACGCCAGGGGCCACCATCGGGTGGCCCTGCTGCAACGAGGCGTTCATCGCGGCGCCGCCGAAGCCGGTGCCGATCGCGACGACCGCGACCGCGAGCAGCGGGACGGCGCCCTCGAGGGCGACGACGCGCTGCAGCGTGCCCAGCCTGGCACCGGTGAGCCGGAGCAGGCTGAACGGGCGCTTGCGGTCGGCCAGCCCGGCCGCGATTCCGGCCGCGAGCGTGCAGCCGGCGATCGCCAGGCTGACCAGGATCACCACGTTCGCGAGCTGCTGGTAGTCGTTGTTGGTGGAGTTGTCCTTCTCGATCAGGTCGCCGATGGTCGACGGCGCGTTGAGGCTGGTGTCCGGGTTCGCGTTCTCGAGCACCGTCCTTGCTCGTTCCACTGCTGGCAGCGAGCCGGTCGTCCCGACGTTGACCGCGTCCACTCCGAGGCTGTCCAGTCTGCTGGCGGTGATGTTCACGGCCGGCCAGACGATGCCGCTGAGGTTCCAGAAGCCGAACAGCGGGCCGTTGAACCCCTGTTCGGGGAACGCCGCCGCCACCGCCCCGGCCGGGCAGCGGCCGAGCGCGGGCATGGTCGCGAGCTGCGGGCAGGAGATGGCGCCGGCCGGGACCGGGGTGGCGGGGCCGTTCCCGCTGTCGCCGAGGCCCTGGAATGTCCCGGGAATGGACAGCCCCGGGTCCGCCCGGACCACGACCACGCTCTGAACGCCGGCGATGGCCCGCAGCCGCGCGGTGAGCGGCGCGACCGACGCGGCCGGGCCCGCCCCGGTCGTGGCCGCCCCGGTCTGGCCGTTGCCGGTACCTGGCCGTTGCCGGTCTGGACATGGACGGTCCGGCCGGAGCCGTCGGGCTGCTGGTCTGCGAGCTGGCTGGTCAGCATGTTGACCACGGTTCCGCTGCCGAACCTGGTCTGGTTCACGGTTTCCTGGGTGGCGATCGCCACCACCGCCGCGGTGGTGATGAGCAGCGCGAGCACCAGGCCGCTGACGGCGCGGAAGGCGGCCCTCGGGTCGTCGGCCAGGCGACGGGCGGCGATCAGCGTGGCCGGGCGGTTGGCCAGCCGGGCCATCACCCTGGCGGCGACCATGGTGAGCCACGGGCCCGCGATGACGAGGCCGACGATGATCAGCAGGTAGCCCGGCACGAACGCCTTGACCTGGGTCGCGGGGCTGACGGGCTTGCCGTTGATCACAAAGTAGCCGAGGTCGGCGAAGCCGATCAGCAGCGGCAGCACCCGCCACGCCCGCGGCGGCTTCGGCGTCGTCCGGCGGGCGACGCCCAGCGGTGAGATGTGCACCCGGCGCAGCGCCAGCCGGGCCGCCACCGCCGCCGCGGCCGGCACGCCGATCGCGACCAGCAGGATGTCGGTCAGGCTGAGCGTGAGCTCGGCCGGGAAGAACGGCTCGCCGATGAACGACAGACCCGCGACCGGGTCGCGCAGCAGGAAGAAGATCCCGAAGCCGAGCGCCGCCCCCAGCAGCGCGGCCACCGTCGATTCCACCGCCGCCAGCACCGAGACCTGCTTGCGGGTGGCGCCGACCAGGCGCATCGCCGCGAACCGCTCCTCACGGCGGGCGGCCGACAGCCGGGTGGCGGTGGCGATGAAGATCAGCACCGGGGCAAGGATGGCCAGGGCCACCACCGACAGGATGAGGTCGCTGGTACTCGGCGGAATCTGGCCGTTGGGCGGGCTGTAGGACAGCCCCTTGGCGTTGACCACGCCCCTGGTGTCGGCTGGCACCGTCGTGGGGATCGAGGTCACCCGCACGCTGTAGGGCGTGGCCGCCAGTTGGGCCGGGGTGCGCCCGACGATCAGCACCAGCGAGCTCGGGGACGGCAGGGCGGCGTCGCCGATCGTGCCCGCCAGCTGACCCGGGTAGCGGTCGGCCAGCTGGTCGGGCGGGGCGCCGCGGAGCAGCGCGACCAGCGCGGGCGAGGCGTAGTACTGGCCGGGCGCCGGGTCGCGGGGAATGCCCGGCGGCACCGGGGACGAGGCGCCGGTGGCGGCCACGTCGAACCGGGTGATCTGCTGGCCGTCGAAGGTGTCGCCGCTCGGGTGCCACCACAGCGGGGCGATGCCCGCCGTCGGGCCGGCCGGCACGTAGGCGGTGCCGGTCCACTGCCAGGCGTGACGGTTGCTCCAGGCCGTGACCGCGTTGGTCGCGGCCAGGGTGGTCAGCAGCAGGCCGACGCCGAGGCCGACCGCGATCGCCACCACCACCAGCCGGGTGATCGCCTCCCGGCCGCCGTTGAACACCAGCCGCAGCCCGACCCCGATCACGGCTTGGCCCCGGTCAGCGTGCTGACCTTGCCGTCCCGCACGACGACCTCGCGGTCGGCGTAGGCGGCGACCCGGGCGTCGTGGGTGACCAGGACGACCGTCGTGCCGTACTCGCCGACGGCAGCGGTGAGCAGGTCCATGACCAGCTCGCCGGAGACCGAGTCGAGCGACCCGGTCGGCTCATCAGCGAACAGCACCTCCGGCTCGGTGACCAGGCCTCGGGCCAGCGCGACGCGCTGCGCCTGCCCGCCCGACAGCTCACCAGAACGTCGTCGCTCGAGCCCGTCCAGGCCAAGCGCGGAGAACCACTTCCTGGCCGCCGTCAGCGCAGCGCCCCGGCGGGTCCCTGACAGCAGCAGGGGCAGCGCGACGTTCTCCTCCGCCATCAGCTCGGGGACGAGCTGACCGGACTGGAACACGAAACCGAACCGGTCGCGACGCAGCGCGCTGCGCCGGTCGTCGCTCAGCTGATCAAGCCGCTGCCCGCCGTAGAAAACCTCGCCCTGGTCCGGGACCAGGATGCCGGCCAGGCAGTGCAGCAGGGTGGACTTGCCCGATCCGCTCGGCCCCATGACCGCGACGATCTCGCCCCGCCGGACGCTCAGCGAGGCGCCGCGCAGGGCCGGCGTGCTGCCGAACGACAGGGACAGGTCCCGCGCCTCGATGATCGTGCCCGCGGCCGGGTTCGCGGTCACTTGCGCACCGCCCGCGCGAGCAGGTCCAGCCGAGCCGCCGTGTGGTCGATCCATCGCAGGTCAGCCTCCAGTCGATAGAGCGAGTGATCGGCCAGCAGCACGCCGACCGGGTCGCCCGCTTTCTTCATGTCGGTGAGCTCGCGCATCCGCTGCAGGTGCGCCGCCCGCTGTGCGTCCAGGTAGCCGTCGGCCGGCCGGTCCAGCATCAGCGCAAGCACCACCTTGGCGAACAGCTCGCTCTGCAGGTCGGGCTCCGGCGGGGCCGGCTCGGCCAGCCACCGGTCCACCTCGGCGACGCCGTCGGGGGTGATCACGTACCGGCGGCGTTCCGGCCCGGCCTCCTGCTCGACCGGCCCGGCGACCGCCTTCCCGTCCCTGGCCAGCCGGGACAGGGTCGCGTAGACCTGGCTGTAGCGCAGCGGCTTGCCGAGGCCGAAGAACGCGTCGTAGTCGCGCTTCAGGTCATACCCGTGACTCGGCCCGCGCTCAAGCAGGCCGAGCAGCGTCAGCGGAACACTCATAACTGAGAGAATACTCCAAGAGTATTCTCTCGGTAAGTAGTTGAGGAGAATTACTTCGATGACGTTTGAGGCGCCCGGGTGGGGTGGCGGGGGGTCCGTGGTGGCGGAGCTTGGTTTTGCCGTCGGGGCTGGCGTTCGTCGTCCGTTGGTCGATTATGCGACATTTACGGCATATCGGGCGGAGGCGGGCGGAGGCGGGCGGAAAGATCTTGGAAGGTTGTATCGTCGCGGAAGTTTTGCACTCGTATAGCATGCTTTTCTTCCACTACGAAAAAAGTTTCCAAGATCTTTTGTGAATACGGTGCGACGCCGATGAAACAGCACGGACGCGCACGTCTGCACCGACCACGCGAGCCTCAGGTGTCCCAGCGACTCCGACTGTTGCGGCGTTCGTACAGACGATGGCCGCCCGCAGGTCTTGCCCGACGGAACGTTTCGGGCATATCGTGCCGATGTATCGCTTCGATATATCGGCTCGATAGGAAGGCAGCGACATGTCCAGCGGGCAGTTGTACGACACCATCGGGGGCACTTACGCCGTCACCCGGCGCACCGAGCCACGGATCGCCGCGCAGGTCTGGGCTGCGCTCGGCGACGCCCGGACGGTGCTGAATGTCGGGGCCGGGACCGGCTCCTACGAGCCGCCCGACCGCGACGTCGTCGCGGTGGAACCGTCGGCGGTCATGCGCGCGCAGCGCCCGGCCGGCGCAGCGCCGTGCGTGACGGCGGAGGCGGGGAGCCTCCCGTTCGACGACCAGTCCTTCGACGCCGCGCTGGCCTTCGCCACCGTTCACCATTGGCCCGACCCGCTGGCCGGGCTGCGCGAGATGCGGCGGGTGGCCCGCCGGGTGGTGGTGTTCACGCACGACAGCACCGAAGCCGGCTGGCTGCATCGGTTCTGGCTCACCCGCGACTACCTGCCCGAGGTGGGCGGCTTCCTCGTCGGCCGGCCTTCGCTGACCGAGCAGGCCCGCGCGATCGACGCCCGGGTGGAGCCGGTGATCATTCCCTGGGACTGCGTTGACGGCTTCTTCGAAGCCTACTGGCGCCGGCCCGAGGCCTACCTGGACGCGCAGGTGCGTCGCGGCATGTCGGTCTGGAACCGGGTCGGACCCGAGGTCGAGCAGCGGGCGGTGCGTGATCTGGGCGACGACATCGCCTCAGGACGGTGGGCCGAACGCAACCGTGACCTCGTCGATCTCGACGCGGCCGACCTCGGCCTTCGCCTGCTCATCGGCTGAGCCTCGGGCAGGATGGCTCTCATGGCAGGTGCGGAAGGTTCGGCGGCGCTGCCGATCATCGATGTCGGCCCGCTGCTTGGACACGGGCCGGCCGCGGGGCAGGCTGAGGCGGCTGGGCGCATTCAGGCGGCCTGCCGGGAGAGCGGCTTCTTCTACGTCGTCGGCCACGGCGTGCCCGCCGGCCTGCTCGACCAGCTGGCCAGCGCGAGCGCCGAGTTCTTCGCCCTGCCGCTGGAGGACAAGCTCCGGATCGCATGGAGCTGGGCGGGCGGGCCTGGCGGGGGTACTTCCGGGTCGGCGACGAGCTGACCTCCGGCAAGCCGGACCAGAAGGAGGGCCTGTACTTCGGCGCCGAGCTGCCGGACGACGACCCGCGGGTGCTGGCCGGCATGCCGCTGCACGGCCCCAACCTCTTCCCGCGGCAGGTCCCGCGGGCTTCCGCGAGCCGCGGTGCTGGAGTACATTGACGCGCTGACCGCGCCTGGGCCATCGGCCTGATGACCGGGCTGGCGCTGAGCCTGGACCTGGAGGAGTCGTACTTCGCCGACCAGGCTACGACCGCGGACCCGACGATCCTGTTCCGCATCTTCAACTACCCGCCGCCGCCGACCGCAGGCCCCGGTCTGGGGCGTGGGCGAGCACACCGACTACGGGCTGATCACCCTGCTCGCTCAGGACGACGCCGGCGGCCTGCAGGTGAAGTCGCGCTCGAGGGCTGGATCGACGCGCCGCCCGTTCCGGGCACGTTCGTCTGCAACATCGGCGACATGCTCGACCGGATGACCGGCGGCTGGTACCGCTCGACGCCGCACCGGGTCCGCAACCTCAGCGGCCACGGGCGGCTGTCGTTCCCGTTCTTCTTCGACCCGAACTTCTCGGCCGAGGTGCCGCCGCTGCCCTCGCGGGCCGCCGGCGGCGACGACGGCCGACGGCGCTGGGACGGCCAGGACCTGCGCGCCTTCAGCGGGACCTACGGCGACTACCTGCTCGGCAAGGTCGGCCAGGTCTTCCCGGAACTCGGCCGCGACGCCCTGGAGTAGGCGGCCTAGGCCCCGGCGAGCTCCTGCTGGCCGGTCAGTGACGGCTGATCCAGCTCGGCGCGGATGGCGTCGGCTTCGGGGGCGCCGAGTGCGGAGTAGAGCTCGAGGGCGCGGCTCCGGTGATGGCGCGCCAGGCCGTCGTCGCCGCCGGCGTGCAGCGCGGCGCCGAGGCCGTCGTGCGCGCGGGCCTGCTCGTAGGCGTCGCCGATCTGGCTGGCCAGCGCCAGGGCGGCGGTGTAGTCGACGCGGGCCTCGTCCGGCCGCCCGGTGGCGAGCAGGATCTCGCCGACGCCGTTGCGCGCCTCGGCCTCGCCGGTCCGGTCACCGGTCTCCGCGGAACAGGGCCAGCGCCTGCTGGTAGCAGTCGACGGCCTGCTCGAACCTGGCCCAGCCGCTGGTAGGCGACGCCGAGGTCGGGCAGCGCGCTGGCCTCGCCGGTCCGGTCGCCGATCTCCCTGAAGCAGCGCCAGGGCCTGCTGGTACCAGCCGACGGCCTGCTCGTACTGGCCCTGCCGGGCGGCGACCGAACCGAGGTTGGCCAGCGCGCGGGCCTCGCCGGTCCGGTCGCCGGCCTCGCGGAACAGCGGCCAGGGCCTGCCGCTGGCAGTCGCGCCGCCTCGCTCGTAGCGGCCCTGCCGTTCGTAGACGATGCCGAGGTTGGCCAGCGCGATGGCCTCGCCGCCGGCGGTCGCCGATCTCGACCGACGCCGCCAGCGGCCTGCTGGTGGTAGTCGACCGCCTGCTGGTAGCGGCCCTGCCGCCAGCTGATGATGCCGAGGTTGGTCAGCGCGGTCGCCTCGGCGGCGCGGTCGCCGAGCAGGCGGGCGGCGTGGCTGGCGTGGCCGTGCACGGTCACGGCGTCGGCGTAGTGGCCGCCCGTCTCCAGGTAGCGGTACAGGGTGGCGGCCAGCCGGGTGGTGTGACGCCGGCGCAGCCGTGGGCGGCGGCGTGCGCGGCGACCGCGACCAGGATGGCGCGTTCGGCGTCGAGCCAGGCGCGCGCCTCGGGCGGGGGTGGCCAGCGCCGGGGACGGGCGTGCCGATCGGCGGTCGAGGCGGGGCCGGTAGTGCCGTTCGGCCGGGACCAGGACGTCCATCGCGCTGGCGGCGACGCCGAGGTAGTAGTCGAACAGGCTGGTCAGCGCCGCGCCCGCTGACGTCGCCCGGCTCGCTGTCTTGCGACCGCGGCGAGGCTGCACGGGCGTAGGCGCGCAGCAGGTCGTGCATGCCGTACCGGCCGGCGCCGACCGGGTGGACCAGGTGCGCGCGGGCGAGCAGGGCGAGGTGCGTCCCGGGCCTGCGTGGCGGGCACCCCGGTCAGCGCGGCGACGGCGTAGGCGTCGAAGTCGGGTCCGGGGTGCAGGCCGACCAGCCGGAACGCCCGCGCGGCGGCGGCCGGCAGGTGCCGGTAGGACCAGGAGAACACGCCGCGGACCGCGGTCCGCTCGTCGCCGCCCGCGTCGAGCAGGTCGAGCCGCCGCTGCTCCCCGGCCAGCTCGCCCGCCAGCTCGGCCAGGCGGCTGTCCGGGCTGCGCGGCGGCCAGCTCGGCCGCCACCCGCAGCGCCAGCGGCAGCCGCGCGCACTGCGCCGCCAGCGCCGCCGCCGCGTCGGGCTCGGCGTCGACCCGGTCGCCGATCAGCGTCCGCAGCAGCCCGATCGCGTCGGCAGCGGCAGCATGTCGAGGTCGAGCCGCCGCGCCCCGTGCCGCGCGACCAGCCCGGCCAGCGAGTCGCGGCTGGTCACCACCACCAGGCAGGACGGGCAGCCGGGCAGCAGCGGGCGGACCTGCTCCACGCTGGCGGCGTTGTCGAGCACCACCAGCATCCGGCGGCCGTCGAGCAGGCTGCGGTAGGCGGCGGCGCGCTCGTCGTCCCCGGCCGGGATGTCCTGTCCGGCCAGGCCGAGCGCCCGCAGGAACCCGGCCAGCGCGTCGGCCGGCGGCACCGGCTGGCCGGGGTCGTAGCCGCGCAGGTTCACGTACAGCTGGCCGTCGGGGAACGCGCCCGCCGCCCGCCGCGCCCAGCGCACCGCGAGCGCGGTCTTGCCGACCCCGGCGGTGCCCGCACACGCGATGAGCACCGCGGCGGCGTCGGCCAGCTCGGCGGCGCCTCTCCCGCCACCGGCTACCCCGGCCGCGCCGGTCAGCAGCAGGTCGAGCGCGGCCAGCTCGGCGGCGCGCCCGGTGAACGCGGCCACGTCGGCCGGGCAGCTGGGCCGGGACGCGGCCGCTCCCTGGCGGCCGGCGTCCCGGCCGACGGCGCCCCGTCGACCGGCGCGACCGCGCTCGCGACCGCGAGCGTCCAGGCCCGGGTCGGCCGCGAGGATCCGCGCGTGCAGCGCCCGCAGCTCCGTGACCGGGCTCGATGCCGAGCTCGCCGGACGAGGACGCGGCGGGCGTCGGCGAACGCGGTCAGCGCCTCGGCCTGCCGGCCGCACCGGTACAGCGCCAGCATCAGCTGGCCGCTGAACCGCTCCCGCAGCGGATGCTCGCGCGACCAGCTCGATCAGCTGCTGCGCGGCCTCGGCGTGGCGGCCGAGCGCGAGGATCGACCTCGACGTGCTCCTCGGTCGCGGTCAGCCGCTGCTCGCCGAGCCCGGCCCGGACGATCTCCGCCCACGGGCCGGGAATGCCGGCCAGCGCGTCGCCCTGCCACAGCCGCAGCGCCGCGTCGAACGACGCCGGCCGCGCGCGGCCAGGTCACCCGCCCGCGCGCGACTCGCGCGCCGCGGCCAGCCGCTGCGCGAACACCTCCGCGTCGAGCTGCCCCGGCGCCAGCCGCAGCAGGTACCCGCGCCCGCTGGCCAGCAGCACCTGGCCCGGCGCCCGGTGCGCCCGCCCCGGCTCGAGCGCCGCCCGCAGCCGGGAGACGTGGACGTGCAGCGCGTTCACCGACTGGGCGGGCAGCTCCTCGCCCCAGATCCCGTCGATCAGCTCATCGCGCGACACCGACCTGGTTCGCCCGCACCGCCAGCAGCCCGAGCACCGCCCGCCGCTGCGGCGCGCCCGAGCTCGAGCTCCGTGTCGCCGCGCCAGGCCCGCACCGGCCCGAGCACGGCCACCCGCACCGGCGGCCCGTCGTCGGCCAGTCACCGTCAACCAGGCCGCCTGAACCAGGCCGACATCGGCGAGCCCGTCGTCGGAAGTCACGGTCGCCACCTTCCGGCCGGGAGCACAGGCATATGACGCCTGATCGTATTGCAGCGTCCCGCGACAGGCCGCTCAACTGGCATTTTCAGTCGCACGTTAAGAGAACAGCAAGAGGCGGCGCGCGATTCTTAGCGGGACTGAGCGTAGATCCGCGACCGGAAGAAACAGGGGAGCCACGTATGGGCATTTTCAAGCAAATGAAAGACATGAAGGACATGGTCAACGCCGCGCCCGGTCTGGTGGAGCAGGCGCAGCAGATGGGCGCGCAGGCCCAGCAGATGGCGGCCGCGCAGCAGGCCGCCGCGCAGGCCCGGATGGCCCAGTTCGGCGGCGGCCAGCCGGGTGCCTTCGGCCAGCAGGCCGCGCCGGCCGGTCCCGATTTCGAGCCCATTGACGGCGTTACCCTTGAGCAGTTCGCCGCCGTTGGCAAGGCGGTCGCCGCCTACAACTACGACGGGACGAAGCTGCCAGAGATCGCGGCGTCGATGGGAATCGCCGGGCCCGCCTGGGAGAGCGCGTCCCGCGGCTGGAACGACCGGATGATGGCCAACCCCGCCGTCGCGCAGCGCTACAACCAGCTCTACCGGGCGAGCTGACCCATGGGCTTCTTCAAGAGCATGCACGACCTCAACAAGCAGGCCAAGGAGATGCAGCGGAACCAGCCGCCGGCGGGGGCGCGGCTGGCCGCCATGCAGGAGCGGATGGCGGACCTCAACCAGATGATGGCCAACACGACGCAGGCGGCCAACAACGCCGCCGCGGCCGCTGCCGCGGGGGCCAGCGGGTTCGCGGAGCGCTGTCCGGTCGTGATCGTCGGGATGCGGCAGGTCGGCATCGGTCAACTTCGACCTGCTGGTCGAGTTCGACCTCACGGTGACCCCGGAGGGGAGGCCACCGTACCCGGCCACGATCCAGCAGCTGGTCAGCCAGTTCCAGGTCGGCCAGCTGTCGTCCGGCCGCACCCTGCAGGCGACCGTCGACCCGACGAACCCGATCGGCGATCTGGCTGGACTTCGGGAGCCTGTAATGACGGTCGGCAAGCTTTCAGGCCTGTGCTGGACGGTCTTCGGGGTGATGTGCCTGGGCTTTCTCCCGCTGGCGATCGGCCTCATGCACATCAACGCGATCCCGACCGGGCCGCGGCTGGCGCTCACGCTCGTGGTGGTGGTCGCTGCCTGGTGGGGACCGTTCGCCTACGCGATGTACCTGGCCCTGGCGGTCATGCGCAACGGCGATCGGCGGACGCTGCGGCGGGGAATCCGCGGCACCGCCGAGGTAATCGCGGCCAAGGAGACCAATACGGTGATCCAGGAGGGCGAGTTCGCCTGGCAGGCGCCTCGGGTCTGGAAGTACCGGCTGCGCGTCACCCTTCCCGGCCGCCGACCGTACGAGACCATCTGCACGATCTGCGCCTCGGGCATCCGCCCGGGCTCGGTGGTCGACGTCGCGGTCGGCCGGCATAACCGCAAGCGGGTCACGATCGACGTTGGCCAGGGCAGCAGCCGCGGCAAGGCGCGGTCGACGCACTCCCAGCCGACCGGATGGCAGTACCAATAGCCGTCAGCGTCGTCGGCTTCTGACGCGGGCAGCGTGCGCGGTGATGGTGGCGTACGCTGCCCCCATGGCGGAGCAGAACACCCAGATCCGGCTGGCGTCGCGGCCGGTCGGCAGGCCCACGGCGGAGAACTTCTCGATCGTCACCGAACCGGTGGCGGAGCCCGCCGACGGCCAGGTGCTGATCCGCACCCAGTACCTGTCGCTCGACCCGTACATGCGCGGGCGGATGAGCGACGCCCCGTCCTACGCGCCGCCGGTCCAGGTCGGCGGGCTGATGGTCGGCGGCACCGTCGGCGAGGTGGTCGCGTCGAACGACCCCGGCTTCACCCAAGGCGACGTGGTGCTCGGCTACGGCGGCTGGCAGTCGTACTCGGTGCAGCCCGCGCAGTGGCTGCGCAAGCTCGACCCCGGCCAGGTGCCGGTCACGACCGCGCTCGGCGTGCTCGGCATGCCGGGGTTCACCGCCTACGCCGGGCTGACCCAGATCGGCCAGCCCAAGCCGGGCGAGACCGTGGTCGTCGCCGCCGCCAGCGGGCCAGTCGGGGCGACGGTGGGACAGCTGGCCCGGATTCTCGGCGCCCGCGCGGTCGGCATCGCGGGCAGCGCCGACAAGGTCGCGCACCTGCGCGAGCTCGGCTTCGACGCCGCGCTCAACCACCGCGCGCACGACTTCAAGTACCAGCTCAAGGCGGCGACCCCGGACGGCGTCGACGTGTACTTCGAGAACGTCGGCGGGCACGTCTGGGAGGCGGTCCTGCCCCGGCTGAACCCGTTCGCGCGCATCCCCGTGTGCGGGCTGGTCGCCCACTACAACGAGACCGAGCCGCCGCCGGGCCCGGACCGCTCGAGCGCGCTCATGTCCGCGATCCTGCGCAAGTCGCTGACCGTCCGCGGCTTCATTCAGACCGAGTTCGCCGACTCGCTGATGGGCGAGTTCCTGGCCCGGGCGACCGGCTGGGTGCAGGACGGGTCGCTGAAGTACTGCGAGGACATCGTCGACGGCCTGGAGAACGCGCCGGACGCGTTCATCGGCCTGCTTGAGGGCAGGAACTTCGGCAAGCTCCTGATCCGGGTCAGCTAGCCCGGGCGGCTACCACCAGGTGCTCTCGTTGGCCTCGTGGGTGCCGCCGGTCTGGTCGAGGCCGTTGAGCGCGAACATGTCCTCGTCCGGCAGGGTGAAGCTGAAGATGTCCGCGTTCTCCGCGATCCGCTCCCGATGGGTCGACTTGGGGATGACGGGGATGCCGTGCTGGATGCACCAGCGCAGCAGCACCTGGGCCGGAGTCCGGCCGACCCGCTCGGCGATCGCCAGCACGGTCGGGTCGGCCAGGTGCTTGCCGGTGCCGAGCGAGCTGTAGGACTCGAGGACCACGCCGTGCTTCCTGGCTGCCTCGAGCAGCCCGCGACGGTGCTCGACCGCGCTGAACTGAACCTGGTCGACCACCGGCGGGACGGTCCCCGACCCGATCACCTCGTCGAGCTGGCGGGCGCTGTAGTTGGAGACGCCGATGGACCGGGTCAGCCCGCGCTCCCTGGCCTGCTCCATGCCCGGCCAGGCCCGCAGCGCCCCGCCCTGCGGCCAGTGCACCAGGTACAGGTCGACCTGGTCCACCCCGAGCCGGTTGAGCGATCCCTCGAGCTCGCGGACCGGGTCCTTCGGTTCGGCTGGAACTTGGTGGTGATGTACACGTCCTCGCGCGGCACCCCGGACTCGCGCAGGCCCTGGCCGACGCCCTTCTCGTTGCCGTAGGCCTGCGCGGTGTCGATGTGCCGGTAGCCGAGCTCGAGCGCCCACCGCACCGCGTTGACCGTCGTCGCCCCGTCCGGCACCTGCCAGACCCCGAGTCCGAGGAGCGGAATGCTGGTCCCGTCGGATAGCGCCTGCTGCTCGTCCGTCATCGGTTTCTCCCTCTGCCGCGCCAAAATCCCGCATCCATAAACAAAGCCGACACCCATTATCCCGAACGGACCGGGGCGACTGTCATCGCGCCCCGCTCACCGGCAGCGCGGCGGACCTCCTGGTCGGTCGGTGGCAGACTGGCGCGATGAGCGTGACTTTCCGCGAGGCCGTCAACCAGCTGGACCAGGCCGCTTTCCACGCACTCTACGGGCCGTGGGACCCGATGCCCGCTGAGCTGCTGACTGGCCTGCTGGCGGAGTGCGGTGCGCGCTGGATTGTCGCCGGCGGCCGGGCCGCGCGGGCCGGCGCCCCGCCCCGCCATCACGGGGACACCGATGTCGCGGTCCGGGCAGGGGACTTCGAGGCGATCCGCGCGGTCCTGGACGGCTGGCACCTCTGGGAGGTCGATGACGGCGCGCTTAAGCCGCTGCTGCCGGGGGTCGCCCTCACCGCGCAGTGCGAGGAGCTGTGGGTCAGGCGCGAGGCCGGCCAGCCGTGGCGATTCGAGTTGCTGCTCGACCGGCACTCCACCGACGGCGAATGGGTATACAAGCGCGACGCCCGGGTACGGCTGCCGTGGGATAAGGCGGTGCACGCCGTCGGCGGCGTCGAGTATCTCCGACCGGAGGTCGCGCTGCTGTTCAAGGCCAAGCACGACCGGCCCAAGGACCACGGCGATCTGCTGGCCGCGCACCTTGACCCGGCCGCGCGTCGTTGGCTGGCCGACACGCTCGACCTGCTCGGCCATCGGGAATGGGCGCGGCTGACGCGGCTTGCGGGCGGTGCGGATCTCGACGCTGGCGCAACCGAGGTAATTGATCAAGACTGGCGTTAGGCACACTCCAACGGAGGAGGGCGACATGACGACGAACGTTCCGGAACCCGCAGGCGAAGGCAGCGACGTGTTCGGTCATGAGCAGGGCGGAACCGACGAATTCGGCCAGGAGACCGGTGACACCGACGTTGTCGGCCAGGAGGCGGGCGGCACCGACGAGTTCGGCCAGGAATCGGGCGGAACCGACGAGTTCGGCCAGGAATCCGGCGACACCGACGTCTTCAGCCCGCCGAAGCCCTGAGCATCCCGACGAGCCGGCGGCCTGCTTACGGGGCGACGAGCGCGTCGGTCAGCGGGCCGATGCCCGCCAGCCTGGCCGTCAGCTCCGGGGTCAGCCCGTACCGCGCCGCCAGCGTCTCCGGGGCGGTGTAGGTCACCTTCGGCTGCCCCCCGTCGTCCCAGATCAGCACCTTGAGCGGCAGGTCAAGCGCGGCCAGCGGGGCCGCGTCCATGACCGGGGTGCCCGCGGCCGGGCTGCCGAACAGCACCAGCACGGTCTCGCGCAGCTCAAGCCCGGCCTGCTCGGCCTCGGCCCGCTGGTCGATCACCGCGAACACCTTCATGCCCTTCGAGCCGACCAGCTCCTTCAGCCGGTCCACCGTGGCGGCCACCGGCCGGGGGCTGACCTTGGTGACGGTCCCGGACTCGGTCTGGGTGCTGCTTCCGGTCACTGCGTTCTCCTCAGGTGTAAGCGGGCGTGAGTCATCTGACCATGATCGCGGCCGGGCCGGCGGACGCGGGGGGCGGGGTGCCGGGCCGGCGGACGCGGGGGGCGGGGTGCCGGGCCGGCGGACGCGGGGGGCGGGGTGCCGGGCCGGCGGACGCGGGCCGTGGGGTGCCGGGCAGGCGGACGCACGTGATCGGGGCGCAGAGGTGGTCGGCGAGCGCAGGCGGTGGCTGAACCGGGTGACCGGACGTGGGCGGTGGGTTGGGGCCAGTGAAGGCGGTAGGGGTGAACGGGTCCCGTGGGTTCAGCTCAGGCGGTAGACGGTGACGGACTTGACCGAGGCGTCCTCGATCGCGGTGAGGACCGGGACCTGGTAGCGGTCCAGGGCGGTGAGCGAGTCGGCCGGGAGGAAGGCGCGGCCGGGGTCGGCGACAAGGACGTCGGCGCCTGCGCCGGCGGCGGCGCGCAGGAACCGCAGCGCCAGCTCGGCCAGCTCCCGCTGGTAGAAGACGTCGCCTGCCAGGACCACCTCGGCGTCGCCGGGCCCGTCGGCGGCGAGGTCGAAGGCGCGCGGGTCGACCGCGACCGCGTTCGCGGCCGCGTTGATGGCGATCGCGGCCACCGCGTGGGGGTCGATGTCGCCCGCCACGACGCTGGCCGCGCCCGCCCGCGCGGCCGCGATCGCGACCAGGCCGGAGCCGGAGGCGACGTCGAGCACCCGGCGGCCGGCCACGATGCCGGGGTGGTCGAGCAGGTAGCGCGCGAGCGCCTGGCCGCCTGCCCACGGGTAGGCCCAGAACGGCGGGTCGTCGCGCCCGGTCCGCTGCCAGAGCTCCCACAGCTCGAGCTGACGGGCACCGCGGTGAGCAGGCTGATCTCCGCCACCATCGGGACCGGCTGCCGGGCGGTGGCCGACCCGACCAGATCCTGTGGCGTCATCCACCGAGCATAGGGCCGCGGCACCGGACGGCAGCGGTATCGCGGCCCTGTGCGCTCGGGACCGTTGCGGGGTCATGGGGGGACGGGAGTCATGCACGGTCCGTTCGACCGATGGATTTTCTGTCTTTAGGTTGTCTTGATCAGGCCACCGTCGATGAGGTAGTTGACGCCGGTGATGTTGCCGGCCCGGTCGGAGGCCAGGAACGCGATCAGCGCGGCGACCTCCTCCGGGGTGGTGAAACGACCGGTGGCGAACCCGCCGATGCCGGCGATGATCGTCTGGCGGGCGGTCTCCGCGTCGACCCCGGTCGCCTTGGCCACCGTCTCGGCCACGCCGTGCTCGCCCAGCCACAGGTCGGTCGCGACCGGGCCCGGCGAGACGGCGTTGACGCGGATGCCGTGCGGGCCGAACTCCTGGGACAGGGTCTTGGTCAGGTTGACCAGGGCGGCCTTGGCGGCGCCGTAGTCGATGGTGGCGGCGTCGGGCTGGAAGAAGGCGTTGACCGAGGCGACGTTGACGATCGCCCCCGAGCCCTGCCTGACCATCGCGGTCAGGGCGGCCCGGCTGGCGCGCAGCGCGATGAAGAAGTTCAGCTCCATCGCCCAGGCGAAGTCGTCGTCGCTGGTGCCGAGGAAGCCCCCGGTGCGCATGCGGACGGCGCCGACGTTGTTGACGAGCACGTCGATTCGGCCGTGTTCCTCGGTCGCCCGCCTGATCAGCTGCGCGGGCCCGTCCGGGGTCGCCAGGTCGACGGCCACCGGGCTGACGCTCTTGAGGCCGTCGAGGTTCTCGGTCGTGCGCGAGCCGGCCACGACGAGCGCGCCCTCCTCGGCGAGGGTCCTGGTCACGGCGAGCCCGATGCCCTTGCCCGCCCCGGTGATCACCGCGACCTTGCCTGCGAGGTTGAGGTCCATGAGTTCTCCCTTCCGGCTGCTGGCCGGGGTCAGGCCGAGGCGGGCTCGGGCGGGCTGAAGCGCCGGACGAAGGCGAGCGCGGTCTCCGCCACCTCGCGCCAGCCGTCGTCGATGGTCAGCGCGTGCCCCCGGTCCTCGATCTTGGTTATCTCGGTCACGTCCGCGTTGCGCTGCTGCTCCTTGAAGGAGGCGTGCGTGACCGACCAGGGCACGGTGTGGTCGTTGCCGCCGCCGATGAACAGCATCGGGCCGCGGCGCGGGTTCTCGGTGTCCACCTTCGCCTCGGTCCACGGGTTGAAGTTGGCGGCCGCGGCCTGGAACAGGGGCAGACCGGGGGCCGGCACCGCGAAGGTCTCGTACAGCCGCTTGGCCTCGTCTTCGCTGACCGCGTTGGCGAAGGCGTAGCGGAACTGGTCGAAGGTGAGCGGCACGGCGCGGTGCCGGTTGGCGGGGTTGTCGAGCGCGGCCGAGGCGACCCGGAGCGCGGAGAACGGCAGCGGCAGCACGCCGCGGAACGGCGCCGGGTCGATCGCCACGGTCACCGCGGACAGGCCGCGCCCGGCCACGATCTGCGCGAGCAGGCCGCCGAAGGAGTGGCCGATGACGGCCGGCCGCCTGGCCAGGCCGCCGATGATCGCTGCGACGTGGTCGGCGACCTGGCCGATCGACTTGCCCGCCAGCACTTCTGGATGCTCCCTGGCCTGCTCGGCGGTCTCCGGGTCGTCGGGCCAGCCGGGTGTCAGCGCCGCGTAGCCGGCCTCCTCGAACAGCCCCGCCCAGCGGTCCCAGCTCGCGGGCAGCAGAAAGAGGCCGTGCACGAAGACGACCGGCGTGAGCCCGGTGGCGTTCGCGTGATCAACCTGACCGGCTTCGTGCTCGGTGATGGTGCTCGGCGGCGTGGTCGACATCCGGTGTTCCCTTCGAGGTGGGGCCTGCGGGGCGGTACCAGGCGAACGTAAGCGGGCGAGGGGCCGGCTCGCTTGGGTCAGGTGACTGTCCTTACCGCCCGCCCTCCCTCCCTCCCTACCCCCGCCCTCCCTCCCTACCGCCGGCCTGCCTGGACCGGGGCGGACCGGGCGTGTGACGATGGCCCTCGGGGTTACTTGGAATGGATGACGCTATGCCCGCGGTCACGTCACTGCTCGGGCGCGAGTCCGAAGTCCGGCTGCTGGGCGGGCTGCTTGACCGGGTCACCGATCAGGGCGGCGCGCTGGTGGTGAGCGGCGGGCCCGGCATCGGGAAGTCGGCTCTGCTGGGCGAGGCCGTCCGCGGTGCGCGCGATCGCGGAATGCTGGTTCTTAAGGTCACCGGGGTGCAGTCGGAGGCGGTACTTCCGTTCGCCGGGCTGCACAGCCTGCTGCAGCCCCTGCTCGGCCGGGTGGACGCGCTGGGGGCGCCGCAGCGCGATGCGGTGCTGGCGGCGTTCGGGATGACCGATGCGGCGGTTCCCGACCCGTTCCTGACCGCGCTCGCCGCGCTTGACCTGATGGCGGAGGCGGCCGCGCGAGCTCCGGTTCTGGTTGTCGCGGACGACGCCCACTGGCTCGACCAGGCCACCAGGGATGCGCTGACGTTCGTCGCCCGGAGGCTCGAGTTCGAGCCGATCCTGCTGGTCGCCGCCATCCGCGACGGCTATGAGACCCCGCTGCGCGAGGCCGGGCTGCCCTCGGTCGCCCTGGGCGCGCTGGCCCCGCCGACGGCGGCCGCGCTGCTTGACTCCCGCTCCCCCGGGCTGCCGTCGGGTGTGCGCGAGCGTTTCCTGCGCGATGCGGCGGGAAATCCGCTGGCGCTGGTGGAACTGCCGATCGCGCGCGGGCGACTCGGCGGCGAGGATGTCGGCGATGCCCTGGATGCCGGAGATATCGGTGATGTCGGGGATGCCGGGGATGCCGGATGGCTGCCGCTGACGACGCGGCTGGAGCAGGCGTTCGCGGCCCGGGCGCTGGAGCTGCCCGCCCTGACGCGGACCGCGCTGCTGGTGGCCGCGTTGAACGACGGCCCGCTGCTCAGCGAGGTGCTGGCCGCGACGGCGCTGGTGGCTGACCCGGCCAGCGCCGGCCCGCTCGGGGTCGACGTGCTGGTCCCGGCCGTCTCCGCGCAGTTGGTGGCGATCGACGAAACGCAGCTTCGGTTCCGGCACCCGCTCATTCGCACCGCCATCCGCCAGCATGCGAGCCTGTCGCAGCGCCAGGCGGCGCACGCCGCGCTGGCCAGCGCGCTGGCCCGGCAGCCGGAACGGGCCGTGTGGCACCGGGCGGCCGCGATCGTCGGACCGGACGAGGCGGTGGCCGATGAACTGGAGGCGACGGCGCTGCGGGCCCAGCGGCGCGGCGGGTCCATCGTCGCCGTGTCGGCGCTGCGGCGGGCGGCCGCGCTTGGCGACAGCCGGCGGCGGGCCGGGCGGCTGCTCCGGGCGGCCGAGCTTGGGTTCGAGCTGGGGCGGCAGGACCTCGTCCAGGATCTGCTGGCGGAGGCGGGGCCGCACGAACCGACCCCTCGGGAGCAGGCCCGGGTGGCCTGGATCAGGGACAGCTTCGCCGACGGAATCCCTGGCGAGACCTCGAAGGCGCGGTCGCTGGCGGCCAGCGCCGACCGGGCCGGCGCCGACGGCGATACCGATCTTGCCCTCAAGCTGCTGTACGGCGCGGCGCTGCGGTGCTGGTGGGCCGACCCGGGGGCGGCGACGCGCGACGGCGTGGCCGCGACCGCCGAGGGGTTGAAGGTCGCTGAGGACGACCCGCGGTTGCTGGTCGTGCTGGCACTGGCCGACCCGACCGGACGGGGCGCGACGGTGGTGGAACGCCTGTACGGACTCGGGCCGGCCGTCGAGTCCGACGCGGCGGCAACCCGGCTGGCAGGCACCGCGGCGATGGCGGTGGGGGCGTTCGACCTGGCCGCCACGTTCCTCGCGCTCTCGGCGGCGAGCCTGCGCGCCCAGGGCCGGCTGGGTCTGCTCGCCCGGGCGCTGGCGCTGCAGGCCTGGAGCGCGGCGCAAATGGCCGATCTGGGCGCCGCGATCCCGGCCGCGGCGGAGGCGCGCCGGCTGGCCCAGGAGACCAGGCAGCCGCTGATCATGGCGACCGCCGACGCGGTGCAGGCGCTGCTGGCCGCGCTTCGCGGCGATGAGCAGGCCGCCGGGGCGCTGGCCGCGCAGGCCGAGGAGATCAGCGTCCCGATCGGCGCGAGCGCCGTGCTCGCGGCGACGCAGCTCGCCCGCGGCCTCGCCGCGCTTGGCGCCGGACGCCCGGCCGACGCCCTGGCGCACCTGCGCCGGATCCATGACCCGGCCGACCCCGCCTATCACTACGGGGTCAGGTGCTACACGGTCGGCGATCTGGCCGAGGCCGCCCTGCGCGGCGGCGAGGTCGCGAGCATCGGCGGGTTCCTGCGCGAGATGGAGACGGCCGGGCAGCGGACCACGTCGCCGTCGCTCCAGGCCGGCCTGCGCTACGCTCGCGCGCTGCGGGCCGACGACGATTGCGCGCCAGGTCTGTTCGACGCCGCGCTGCGGTCCGGGATGTGGCCCTTCCAGCGGGCCAGAACGCAGCTCGCCCACGGGGAATGGCTTCATCAGCACCGGCAGAACGCGGCGTCCCGGGCGCCGCTGCGGGCCGCCCGGGAGACCTTCGACGCCCTCGGGCTGGTCCCGTGGTCCGAGCGGGCGCGCCAGCAGCTGCGGGCGACCGGGGAGACCAGCCGTCCGCGGACTCCGCAGGCTCGCGATCAGCTCACCCCCCAGGAACTGCAGATCGTCCAGCTGGCGGCCGATGGCATGAGCAACCGTGAGATCGGCCAGCGGCTCTACCTGTCCCACCGGACGGTCAGCTCGCACCTGTACCGGGTCTTCCCCAAACTCGGGATCACCTCCCGGGCCGAGCTGCCCGGGGCGCTCGGCCGCTGACGCTGGCTACTGCGCGGCCACTTCCTGCCAGGTCCGGCCGGTGCGCACGCTGGCCGGGGACTCGGCCACGATGTCCGTGCCGGGCCGGGCGGCGTCGTCGCGGGCCTTGACCAGGATCCAGCGGCGTTCGCCGGTCCTGGTCAGCGCGAAGCCGCCGGTCAGCTTGCCGCCGTGCAGGGTGAAGGACAGGTGGCCGGGCTGGTCGGTGACGATCTCGGCGGCGCCCTCGTCCCAGATGATCACCGCGCCGGTGCCGCGCCGGCTGCCTTCATGCACGCCCTCGAAGTCGCCTGCCGCGAGGTCGTGGTCGTCCACCGGGACGGCCAGCCGTCGGGTCCTGGGGTCGAGCGACGGCCCCTTGGGCACCGCCCATGACCGCAGCACATTGCCGACCTGCAGGCGGAGGTCGAAGTGGAGCGTGGTCGCGTCGTGCAACTGGACCACGAAACGGGACCGGGTCACGGGCGCTGGCATACCCGGCTCGGCTCAGACCAGGCCGGCGTCATGCGCGAGCAGGGCGATCTGGGTCCGGTTGGTGGCGCCGAGCTTGGTCAGGATGTGGGTGATGTGCGCCTTCACGGTGGCCACGCTCATGAACAGCCGGGCGGCGATCTCGGCGTTGGTCTCGCCGCGGGCGACGGCGAGCACGACCTCGCGCTCGCGCGGGGTCAGGTCCGCGAACGCGGCCTGGGCCCGGGCCATCGCGCCGGACTCGGCCACCGCGCGGTCCATCAGGCGGCGGGTGATCGTCGGGGAGAGGATCGGCTCGCCGCCGGCCACCCGGCGGATCGCCTCCACGATCTGGGCCGGCGGCGAGTCCTTGAGCAGGAAGCCGCTGGCGCCCGCCCGCAGCCCGCCGAGCACGTTCTCGTCGGCGTCGAAGGTGGTCAGCACGATCACCTCGGGCGGACGGGGCCGGGCCCGGAGCCGACGGGTGGCGGTGATCCCGTCGGTGCGCGGCATCCGCAGGTCCATGAGGACCACGTCGGGCGCGTGGGCGTCGACCGCGGCGGGCACCTCGCCGCCGTCGGCTGCCTCGCCTACCACCTCGATCCCGTGCGCGCCGTCGAGCATCATCGTGAGCCCGGCCCGGACCAGCGCGTCGTCGTCGACTAGGAGCACGCGGATCCGGCCGGGCAAGGCGGGCGGCTCGGCGGTGGTCATGCGGACCCGGTTGGGAAGGTTGGCTTGGTCGGCTCGGTTGGCTTCGTTGGCTCGGCTGGGGCGACTCGGGTGTCCTCGGTGGCCGGGGCGCTCTCGGTGACCGGCCACGGTAGGAGCGCGCGGAGCCGGAACTCTCCGCCCGGGTCGATCCCGTGGTTGATTTCGCCGCCGGTCAACCGCACCCGCTCGGACAAGCCGATTAGGCCGGTGCCGGTACCGCTGCCGGTCAATGACGGCTTGGCCAGGGTGGCTAGCCCGGTTCTGGTGGTCTCGTCCGGGACGCCGCCGCCGACCGACGTGGCTGACCCGTTCGAGATGGCCGACCCGTCGAAGGTGGCCGACCCGTCGGAGGTGGCCGACCCGGCCGAGGTGGCCGACCCGGCCGAGGTGGCGGACCCGGCCGAGGTGGCGGACCCGGCCGAGGTGGCGGACCCGGCCGGGTTGGCGGACCCGGCCGGGTTGGTCAGCTCGACGAGCAGATGATCGCCGGGACGTCCGTCGAGCAGCAGTCGGACCGGCTGTCCGGGCGCGTGCTTGCGGGCGTTGGTCAGCCCCTCCTGTACCACCCGGTAGGCGGTCCGGTCGAGGGCCAGGGGCAGTTCCCCCGACCGGGACGTCCGGTCCGTCAGCTCGACCGGGGTGCCCGCGTCGCGGGTCTCCGCCACCAGGTCAGCGACGTCAGACAGACTCGGTTGCGGGCGCGCCGCACTGGCGCTGTCGTCGTCTCGAAGCACGCTGATGACCTCGCGCAGCTCGTCGAGCGCCTGGTGCACGCCCGCGCGGACCACCCCGGCGGCGCGGGCGAGCTGCGCGGGCGGGGCGTCCGGGCGGTACTCGAGCGCCCCGGCGTAGGTGGCGAGCAGGGAGAGCCGGTGGGCGAGCACGTCGTGCATCTCGCGGGCGATGCTCGCCCGCTCGGCCGCGCGAGCCTCGGTGACGCGGCTGGCCTGCTCGGCCTCAGCCCTGATGGCCCGCTCGCACAGCGAATCGAGCAGCGCCTGCCGGGCTCGCGAGAGCTGTCCCCACCCGACGAGGGCGGCCTCGGCCACGATCACAAGTACGACCCACCAGAAGTAGGGCAGCGAAGCGATCGGCAGCCAGAGGCCGCGAATCAGATGGGCGACCACGCCCGCGCCGCCGACCGCCGCGGCGACCGCGAAGGGCCTGCGCTGCGCGACGTGCAGCGTCGCGTAGGTCGCGGCGGGGGTGGCCGCGGGCGACAGCGCCGCCAGCACTGCCAGCGCCAGCGCGCCGGGGACCGGCCACCGAAGCAGCACTGGAAGCAGGGCGCACGCGGCCACGCCGACCGCGACGTCGAGCGCCAGCAATCCGGGCCTCGGGTACGCGCTGAACTCCCCCCAGACCGTCAGCGCCGTCAACGACCCGATCGCCGCCACCACGGGGACGGTCACCGACAGGCTGGACGATTCGCTCATCTGTCCAGGCTAGAGGCCGCCGGGCCGGGCGCGATACCGACCAAGGTCGAAGACCGGCCGCCTTAGGTCGCGGGTGACGCCGCCGGGCGGCCGATGCCGTGCCCGGGTCCGCCGGGCGAAGCTGCGGGCATGACGATGAACGGATGCAGCAGTGCGGCGATCGAGGTGGAGCGGCTGAGCAAGCGCTACGGCCAAACCGTCGCGGTCGACGACGTGAGCTTCACGGTGGCCGAGGGCGAGATCTTCGGCCTGCTCGGCCGTAACGGCGCGGGCAAGTCAACCACGGTGGACTGCCTGGCCGGGCTGCGCGCGCCGGACCAGGGGCGGATCCGGGTGGCCGGGCTCGAGCCCGGCCGCGACCGGCGCGAGCTGCGCCAGCTGCTCGGCGTCCAGCTGCAGGAGAGCCAGCTCCAGGACAAGCTGACCGTGGCCGAGGCCATGCGGCTGTACGCGTCCTTCTACCGGCGTCCGGCCGACATCGAGGGGCTGCTGGCGATGCTGGACCTCACCGAGAAGCGGAACACCAGGTACCGGCGGCTGTCGGGCGGCCAGAAGCAGCGGCTTTCGATCGCGCTCGCGCTCATCGGGCGGCCCCGGGTCGCCATCCTCGACGAGCTCACGACCGGGCTCGACCCGGTCGCCCGGCGCGACAGCTGGCAGCTGATCGACGACATCAGGAACACCGGGGTCACGATCCTGCTCATCACCCACCTGATGATCGAGGCCGAGCGGCTGTGCGACCGGGTCGCGATCATGCGCGACGGCCGGATCGTCGCGCTCGGCACCCCGGCCGCGCTCGGCCGGCCCACCCTCGAAGACGCCTTCGTGGCGCTGACCGACCGGAGAGTCTCTTGAACATGCTGAAGATGCTCACGCTGACCGAGGCGCGGCTGCTGTTGCGCGAGCCGCTGGCGTTCTTCTGGGGGGTGGCGTTCCCGATGGTGCTGCTGACCGTCATGGGGCTGTCCGCCTCCTCGATCGACGGGGTGTCGCTGGTGGCAATCTACGAGCCGATCGTGATCGCGTTCATCAGCGTCGCGTTCGGCGTCCAGGGGATCCCGGTGCAGATCGCGGGCTACCGGCAGGGGCGGATCCTGCGGCGGCTGGCGACCACCCCGGCCGGCCCGGCCCGGGTGATCGGCGCGCAGCTGATCGTCAGCCTGGGTGTCATCCTCATCGCGACGATCGGGGTGCTGGCGGTGGGGCGGCTCGGCTTCGGCGTGCCGCTGCCGCGCCAGCCGCTGGGATTCGCCTTGGTGGTGCTGCTGTCAGCCGCCGCCATGGTGACGATCGGGCTGCTGATCGGCGCGCTCGCGCCGACCGCGCGGTCGGCCGGGGCGGCCGGGACGGTACTGTTCTTCCCGCTGATGTACTTCGCCGGGCTGTGGACCCCGCAGATGTCGACCTCGGCCAAGCACATCGGGCAGTTCACCCCGCTCGGGGCGGCCACCCAGGCGCTTGGCGACAGCATGAACGGCGGCTGGCCCCACCCGGCCGCGTTCGCCGTGCTCGCCCTGTGCACCCTCGTCTGCGCGGGGCTGGCCGCCCGGTTCTTCCGCTGGGAGTAGCCTGACGTCCCGAAACGGTTGAATCAGGGAGCGCAGATGCAACGGAGCACTGACCGGATCCTCACGACTCATGTCGGGGCGCTGCAGCGGCCGGCCGCGCTGTCGAAGGCGATGGCGGCCCAGGGCGAGTGGACGCCGGAGGTGCTCGCCCAGCTCCGGGCCGGGGTCGCGGACGTGGTCGGGCGGCAGGAGGCGACCGGGATCGACGTGGTCGACGACGGCGAGTTCGGCAAGACCATGTGGACCCAGTACGTGGTCGACCGGCTCGACGGGGTTGACAGCCGCGACCCGTCGGCGGTCACCGACCCGCAGATGAAGGGGCGGCTGAAGGGCCGCGACCGTGAGCAGTTCCCTGACTTCTACGCGTGGGCCGACGCGAACGCCACCCTGTTCGGCTACATGGAGGACAGCTACTTCTTCTCCCCGCTGGCCCGGCAGCCGGTCGTCACCGGGCCGGTCCGCTACCGGCCCGAGGCGGTCGGGCGGGACATCGCCAACCTGCGCGCGGCGCTGGCCGGCCAGCCCGACCGGGAGGCGTTCCTGCCGGTCGTGGCGCCCGCCAGCATCGAGGTCGGGCTGGCCGACGAGCACTACGGCAACCGCGACGACCTGATGCGGGCGGTGGCGGACGCGCTCGCCCAGGAGTACCGGGCGATCGTCGAGGCCGGGTTCATCCTGCAGGTCGACGACGCCTGGGTGCCGGCCTCGTGGGACCGCAACCCGGAGTACGACCTGGACTCCTACCGCCGCTACGCGGCGATGAGCATCGAGCTGCTCAACCACGCCCTGGCCGGGCTGCCGGCCGACCGGATCAGGTACCACCTGTGCTGGGGCAGCTGGCACGGCCCGCACCGCAACGACGTCCCGCTGGCGGACATCGCCGACATCATGCTGCGGGTCAACGCGGGCGCGTACCTGATCGAGGCGGCCAACTCCCGCCATGAGCACGAGTACCACCTGTGGGAGGACGTCAAGCTGCCGGAGGGCAAGATCCTCATCCCCGGGGTGGTGACGCACGCGACCAACGCGATCGAGCACCCGGAGCTGGTGGCCGAGCGGATCACCCGCTACGCCGACCGGCTCGGGGCGGAGAACATCATCGCCGGGGCGGACTGCGGGTTCGGCTCGCGGATCCACCCCGAGCTCGGCTGGGCGAAGCTGGCGGCGCTGGTGGAGGGGGCCGCCCTCGCGTCCGCCCGCCGCTGACCGCCGCTGGCCGGTCGCGGCCGGCTTAGCCGGGGCGCTAGTTGCTGCGCGTGCGCCCTTCGGCGAAGAAGGCGGTGACGGCGGCCGCGTCGGGCAGCTCGGTCAGCGGCACGGCCGCGCCGAACGGGGCGTTCCAGAACCCGTCGCCGACCGGCGGGCGGGCGACGCCCACGTACGCGTACGGCTCCTCGATGAAGCCGTCGCCTGGCGACACCCCGAAGTTCGCCTCCTGTACCCGGATCGCCACGTCGAAGTGCTCGGGCCACAGCACCGGCGTCTCGGCCGGGGCGAACGCGATCAGCGCGTCGTGGCCGCGGCCGAGCGCGCCCATGATCACGTCGGCCTGACCAGAGTGCAATGTCAGCGTCTCGTCGGGGTCGACCCCGGCCCCGTCGTCGTAGGCGCCCTCCGGCCGGCCCGCCGTCACCCCGAGCTCGGCTCCGATCGCGCGGGCGGTGTGACCGTCGATCGGGACCGCCGCTCCCCCGGACCCGACGACGCCGGCGCCGACGGCGCGCAGCTCCGGTGCGAGGACGGTCGCGAAACCGCCGGGTACCACCCGTAGCCGCAGCTTGCCGGTGGCCCGGTACTGCGGGCCTGCCAGCACAAGCTCGGCCACCGCGTGCAGGGTGCGGCGCGTCAGCGCGAGCTGTTCGTAGCCCATGGCGTCGTCCTCTCCCGGTTTGCCGGGCGCGAACCCGCGCCAGGGACGCCTCAGTCTAGGCCGCCTCGCCCTCGGCTCCGGGAAGAATCCGCCAGCCGGGCGATCGCCTGGTCGGCCCAGGCGAGGCTGGCCCGGTGCACCGCCAGGCCGTGCTCGACCGCCAGCGCCGGGTACGGATTCGCGGCCGCGTCGATGGCGGCGGCCTGCCGCTCGAGCCCGCCGACGAGCCCCTCCAGCGCCGCCCGGAGGCTGGTCAGGAACCCGATCACGGTGTCGGCGGGCAGCACCTGCGGCATCATCACGAAGCGGAGCAGGTGCAGGCCGAGATCCTGGGCGACCGTCTCCGGCACGATCGGCTGCCGCAGCCAGTCGAGGTGGGCCTGCCTTCCGTCGTCGGTCAGCCGGTAGCGCCGCCGCGGGCGGCCGTGGGCGGCCTGCGGCAGCGCCTCCGAGGCGAGCAGACCGCGCTGCTCCAGCCGCTCGAGGGCCGGGTAGAGGGCGCCCGAGCTCGGCTGGTAGACGCCGAGCGAGGTGGTCGCGAACCGCCGCTTGAGGTCGTAGCCGGTCGACGGCTGGAGCGAGATCATCCCCAGCAGCGCCTGCTCGAAGCCGGTCAGCCGGGATCGCGGGACGCTCACCGCAGCTCGGGCCGCGGCCGGTTGGTCTTCATCGGGTGCACGGGCTTTCTATAGGTCGTTTCGACCTATAGGGTATGCCCCGTGGAGACCGGGCGGCTGCGATCGATCGCGATGATCGCGATCTTCGATATCGGCGGGCCCCTGCTGGCCTACCACCTGCTCCAGTCGAACGGGGTCGCCGCGGTGCCCGCGCTGGTGCTGAGCGGCGTGCTCCCGGCCGTCGGAGTGATCATCGGCATCGTCAGGCACCGCCGGGTGGACGCGGTCGGTGTGCTGGTGCTTGCGGGCATCGTCGTCGGCGCGATCCTGGGGCTGGTCAGCCGCAACCCGAAGCTGGTGCTTGACGAGGATTCGGTCTCCACCGGCGTGTTCGGGCTGATCTGCCTAGGGTCGCTGGCGACCGACAAGCCGATGATGTACCGGTTCGCGCTTGAGTTCATGGGCCCGGAGACCGAGCGCGGCCGGGAGTTCGCGGGGCTGCGGCAGTACCAGGAGTTCCGGCGCGCGTTCGTCGTCATCACCGTCGTCTGGGGCGCCGCGTACCTGATCGAGGCCGCCGCCCGGGTGGTCATCGTGCAGACCAGCTCGGCCGGGACCGCGCTGGCGGTGTCGAAGGTGCTGCCGTACGCGGTGGCGGGCGTGCTGATCGCATGGACGGTCGGCTACGGCCGGTACCAGCGGCGCCAGGGCGAGCGGATAGCGGCCGCGTACGCGGCGGCGGCGGAGACGGGCGAGGGCGACGACGGCGTGGAGGCCACGGAGGCGAACGGGGGCGACGCGGGCGCGGAGGCTTACGGGGGCGACGCGGGCGCGGACACGAGCGCGGGCAACGGAGGGGCAGGGGCGAGCGCGGGTGACAGGAGGGCAGCGGCGAGCGACGGTGACGGAGGGGCAGCGGTGAGTGAGGACGCAGCGGGTGAGGTGGACTGGAAGAGCGGGTGAGGTGGACTGCAAGAGCGGGTGCGGTGATCCGGAAGTGAGAAGATGGGGCTATGGCACAGCGACCGCCGGTCCCGCCGTTCACTGCGGAGACCGCCGCCCAGAAGGTCCGGGCGGCCGAGGACGCCTGGAACAGCCGCGACCCGGAGCGGGTCTCCCTGGCGTATACCGAAGACAGCCGGTGGCGTAACCGCTCGCAGTTCATCAACGGGCGAGCGGAGATCGTCGCCTTCCTGACTGAGAAGTGGCGCCGCGAGCACGAGTACCGGCTGATCAAGGAGCTCTGGGCGTTCGCCGGCGACCGGATCGCGGTGCGGTTCGCCTACGAGTGGCACGACGACGCCGGGCAGTGGTACCGCGCCTACGGCAACGAGAACTGGCAGTTCGACGCCGACGGGTTCATGGCCGAGCGGCACGCGAGCATCAATGACGTGCCCATCGCCGAGGCCGACCGGAGGTTCCACTGGGACCGCTCCGGCCCCCGGCCGCAGGATCATCCGGGCCTCAGCGACCTGGGACTGTAAACCGGGGTTCGTGAGAATGCCAGACCGAGATACGCAGATGCCTCAGGAAGGCGCTGCCGAGAGTGGTCAGGGCGAGCAGGGGATGAGGCTGTCCAAGAGCGCGCCACTGGCCCAGGCGTTGGTGGAAACGATCCATGCTGGTGAGGTCGAGTCGCTGATCGAGTTGCTGAGAGAGCATCCGGGTCTGGCCTCAGCGCGAACCGTTGATGACCAGGGCCGCTCGGGAACGCCACTGCACATGGCGGCCGATTGGCCGGGTTTCTTCGCGCGCGGGCCGGAGGTAGTCGCTGTCCTGATCGCGGCGGGTGCCGATCCCAGCGCTCCGGCGGAGGGAAGTTGGCACGCCGAGACGCCACTGCACTGGGCGGCCAGCAGCGATGATGTCGAGGTGGCGAGGGCGCTGATCGACGGCGGGGCCGACATTGAGGCGACCGGAGCGTCAATTGCTGGCGGCACCCCGCTCGATGATGCGGTCGGCTACGGTTGCTGGCGGGTAGCTCGTCTGCTGGTCGAACGCGGTGCACGAGTTGACCGGCTCTGGCACGCCTCGGCGCTTGGCATGATGACCCGTGTCGAGGAGCTGCTCGCCGCTTCACCCCCAACCCGCCAGCAGCTCACTGACGCTTTCTGGCAGGCCTGTCACGGTGGTGAGCGACGTATGGCCGAGCATCTGCTCAGCCTCGGTGCCGATCTAAATGGCACCCCGTCATGGGGTGGCAACAGACCCCTGGACGCGGCCGACGGCATAGACACCGGCCGCGAGGCTCTCGTGAACTGGCTACGCGGCCAGGGGGCCACAAAGTCAGGCGAAACCGCCACGTAAGTCGCCGCTCGATGCCAGAGCGGAGCCGCCTTAGTCAAGTATGCGACATAGCGCTCCCGCGCATGGCGCCCGCGCCGCGCCGACTACGGCAACTTATGTACCTTGACAGTTACGTAACTGACTTGGTACGTTCATGGCGTGGAAGCTGTTCTGCGGGCGCTGGCGGACGAGAGCCGTCGGACGATGCTGGAGGCGCTGACGGCCGGGCCTGCCACCGCGGGCGAGCTGGCGGCGCTGCTGCCGATCGCCCGCCCGGGGGTGTCACGGCACCTGCGGGTGCTGCGCGAGGCGGGGCTGGTCGACGTGCGCGAGGAGGCGCAGCGGCGGGTTTACAGCCTGCGGGCCGAGCCGCTGGCCGAGGTCGACGAGTGGCTCGGCCGGTACCGGGCGCTGTGGGAGAACCGGCTCGACGCCCTGCACACCGAGATCGCCCGCGGCAAGCACGAGCGAAGGAGCACCGAATGACCAGCACCGAGCACGCGGGCAACCGCATCCTCGGCCGCCTGCGGGCACAAAACGGCAAGGGCGTCGTGACCGTGCAGGACCGCTTCGACACCGGCATTGACGACCTGTGGTCGGCGATCACCGATCCGGCCCGCCTCGCCCGCTGGCTGGGTGAGGTCGAGGGCGACCTCCGCCTGGGCGGCCAGTTCCGCGCGCACTTCTCCCTGGCCAGCGGCTGGGAGGGGACCGGGCGGGTGGAGGCGTGCGAGCCGCCGCGGCGGCTCCTGGTCCGGACCGTGGATGACGTCAATTCAAGCGAGCAGTTCATCGAGGCCACCCTGACGGCGGACGGCGACGGGACCATCTTCGTCTGGGAAGAGCGGGGCATGCCGGTGCGGCTGCTCGCCCCCTACGGGGCCGGGATCCAGGCCCAGGTCGAGGACCTCGGCGCGTACCTCGCGGGGCGAGAGGGGTCCGATTTCGGGACCCGGTGGAGCGAGCTCCACCCGCCCTACGAGGAACTCGCGGCCAGCACGATTCAACCAGGGAGCACCACGTGACCGGCAACAAGGGCAACCGCCGGGTTGAGGCGTGCGAGCCGCCGCGTCGGCTGCTGCTGGCGGGCAAGGAGCAGGACGAGCCGGACGAGCTGGTCACCGAGGTCATGCTGACCCGCGACGGCGACCAGGCCATCCTGGTCCTGGAGGAACGGGGCATGCCGCTTGAGTACCTGGCCGGCTACGGGGCCGGGGTGCAGATCCACGTCGAGGATCTCGCCGCCTACCTCGGCGGGCGCGAGCGGTGCGACTCCAACGCGCGGATGGACGAGCTGTTCCCCGCCTATCAGGCGCTGGATAATTGAGGCATGGAGACCAGAGCCCGGTTCACCCGGATGCAAGACGGCACCGCCGAGGAGTTCGCCCTGATCGAGGCGGCCGAGACCGCGTACGCGAGCACGCTGCCGGCCCGGGTGCTCGAGGCGGTGCGGGCGCTGGAGACGGGCGGCGCGCAGGGGTACGCGATCAGCCGGCTGGAGCACAGCCTGCAGTCGGCCACCCGGGCCGAGCGCGACGGCCGACCCGTCGACTACGTGGTGGCCGCGCTCGTGCACGACATCGGCGACAGCCTGGCGCCGTACTCGCACGGCAGCTACGCCGCCTCGGTGCTGCGCCCGTTCGTCTCCGAGGAGCTGTGCTGGATCGTCTCGCACCACCCGCTGTTCCAGATGTTCTACTATGGCCCAAACCTGGGCGGGGACAAGAACGCCCGGGACCGGTTCCGCGACCATCCCTGGTTCGACGCCACGGTGGAGTTCTGCGAGCGGTACGACGAGAACTGCTTCGACCCGGCCTACGAGTGGCTGCCGCTTGAGCACTTCGCGCCCGCAGTGGAAGAGGTATTCACCCGCGAGCCGTCGTTTTACTAGCGGGCGCTCCTGGTCGCGAGCCGGGACAGCACCAGGTCGGTGACCGGCTCGGCCGCCCGGGCGGCCAGCTCCACGCCAGGGGTGCCCGCGCGCAGGATGACGTCGGTCACCAGCCGGTAGATGAGCGCGCGGGCCAGCAGCTGGTCGAATTCCGGCTCGTCGGCCAGGTAGTCGAGCGCCTCCGGGCGGGCCTGCTGCCACTGCAGCGCGTCGACCGCCACCACCGCGAGGGGCAGCGCGGCCGGCCGCTGCAGCGGCGAGAAGTCGATGAACGCGGGCGGCTCGCCGTCCTCGAACAGGACGTTGCCCGCCAGGTCGGCGTGCACGAGCTGATCCGGCAGGTCGACCGGGCGCAGCGCCGCCAGCAGCCGGCGGACCTGCCCGGCGATCGGGCCCGCGGCCGGGCCGAGGGCCGGCTCGGGGTCGCGTTCGCCCCACGCCACCTGGTCGCCGACCGTCCACGGGATGTCCTGGGTAATCCGCCAGCGCGGCACCGGGACGGCGGCCAGCGCGGCGTGCAGCGCCCGGCTGCCGGCGATGAGCTCGGGCCAGCGGGACGAGACGCCGGACCAGTCGGCGGGGGTGCCTGACACCCGCTGCCAGGCAGTCCAGCCGTGCGCGATCCAGTCGCCGGCGTCCGCCCGCACCGGCCGCGGGACCCGGAAGCCCGGCCCGGTCAGCGCGTCGTAGACGTCGGCGTTCCACCGGTCCGCCCGGTCCAGGTCGGCCGGCTTGAGCACGACAGATCCGGCCAGCCAGGCGGTTCCCTGCCCGCCCGCCAGCCGGACCGGGGTGACCTCGGCGAGCCCGAACGCGGCCAGTACCTCCGCCGGGATGGTGGCGGCCGGTTCCGCGGCGGCGGGTTCAGGGGCGGCGGATTCCGGGGCGGCGGGTCCGGGGGCGGCGGGTCCGGGGGCGGCGGGTCCGGGGGCGCCGGGTCCGGGGGCGCCGGGTTCCGAGACAGTGGGTTCGGGGGCGGCGGGTTCAGGGCCGACGAGTTCCGAGGCGGCGGGTTCCGAAGCGGGCATGAAGGCGACGATAACGGTGCCCGGCATGGCCGACCAACCGGATTGATTGAGCGATCAGAGTCATGCACGGTCCGTTCGGACAACTGATTTTGAGTTTTTTAGCGCCGGAGCGCGGCGCTGGCGAGCTCCGCCCCCCGGGCCAGGGTGTCGAGCTTGGCCCAGGCGATCTGCGGGTGGACCCGGCCGCCGAGGCCGCAGTCGGTCGACGCGATCACGTTCTGGTGGCCGACCACCTCGGCGAACCTGATGATCCGGTCGGCCACCAGCTCGGGGTGCTCGACCACGTTGGTGGAGTGGCTGACGACGCCGGGCAGGATGACCTTCCCGTCCGGGAGCTTCACGTCCCGCCACACCTTCCACTCGTGCTCGTGCCTGGCGTTGGCGGCCTCGAACGAGTACCCGCCCGCGTGCACCGCCAGCATCAGCTCGACCACGTCGGCCATCGGCAGGTCGGTCGTGTGCGGGCCGTGCCAGCTGCCCCAGCACAGGTGGAACCGGATCCGGTCGGTCGGCAGGCCGCGGACGGCCCAGTTGAGCGCGTCCACCCGCGCCATCGTGAACCGCTGGTAGTCCTCGACGCTCGGGGCCGGGTTGATCTGGTCCCAGTTCTCGGCGATGGCGGGGTCATCGAGCTGCAGGCCCAGCCCCGAGTCGATGATCGCCATGTACTCCTCGCGCATGGCGTCCGCGCACGCCTGCAGCTGTTCTTCGTCGTTGGCGTAGAACTCGTTGCCGAACCGGGCGCAGCTGCCGGGGGCGACCGAGTTCAGGAAGCCGTCCTGCGTGTTGGTGGCTTTGAGCGCCGCCTTGAGGTCGGCGATGTCGCGCTGGACCGCCTGCTGCCCGGTGTAGGTGATCGGCCCGCGGCAGACCGGGGCCATCGGCATCGCGTCCCGGTTGGGGAGCGAGGCGCCGGAGCTCGGGTCGCCGTAGGCCTCGGCGAACCGCTGCCAGTCCCGCCGCTGGCCGAAGCTGGCGAGGGTGATCTCGCCCGGCCTGGCCTTCGCCTGCGCGATCTGGGCGATGTCGAACTCGGCCAGCTCGAGGCCGCCGAGGCGCTGGAACACGTAGGTCCACCAGGCGCCGTAGTCGTAGCGCTGGCCCATCGAGTGGCCGTACTCGCCGTCGTTCACGAGGTCGATGCCGGTGTCGCGCTGGCGCTTGACCACGTCGGTCACCGCGGTCCTCAGCGCTTCCTGATACGCCCGCTCGTCGGCTGCCTGTTCGGCTGCCGGTTCGGCTGTGGCGGCGGCGCGCCGCTCGTTGAGGCGGATGAGGGTCTCGGGCCGCGGCAGGCTTCCGGCGTGGCTGGTCAGGATCCGGTTGTGCATCTTCTCCTCCTTGGCGATCACCGAGCGCGGCGAAATGGGCGCTTTTGGCGGAGTATGAACCCGTCCGCCGACCCGCGCAACGCCCCGTGGCTACTGGGTTTGGAGGACGGTGATCGACTCGGGGGGCAGGCCGATGTGGGTGCCGACTGACGCGGCCGGGGTGGTTCCGGTCTCGACGTTGGACTGGGTCGCGTTCTGCGCTCCGGCGCTGTAGGACCAGTAGTCGAGCGTCCCGGTCAGCCCGGGAACAGCAGGGAAGGTCACGCTGGCGGCGGCGCTCGGATTGAGGTTGATGAACGCCACCGCGTGCGTGCCGTCCGGCCGCCAGGACTGGTAGGCGAGCACGTCGGCCGGGTCGGACGTGGTCAGGAACTTGAGGTCGGCGGCCGGCTGGGCGAGCTTGGCGGCGAGCAGGTACCCGTAGTAGGGCGTCTCCGGCTGGGGCGTCGTCGCCGACGTGAACAGGCCCGAGCCCGGGCTGGCGCAGGAGGGGCCGGTGTTGGCGGTGTCGTTCAGGCTCCACCAGTCCACGCTCTGCGCGCCCGCCGCCAGCCACGACAGCACGTCCCCGGCGGCGAACACCGCGCCGACGGGCGCGCACCCGGTGGTGGTCGAGCCGTTCGACACCGCGGTCTCGCCGATCACCACCGTCGCGGTCGGGTCGCGGCGGGCGAGCTCCTGCCTGATCGACGCCTGCAGCGACGGGATCTTCAGCAGCGCGTGCAGGACCTGGTCGTCGGACGGGTTGGAGCCGCCGGTGGCGCCGGAGAACGTGAACGGGTAGTAGTGCGCGTCGACGAAGCCGATGTCGGCGCCGTCGGTTCGCAGCACGGTGTCGTTCCACTGGGCGGCGTCGGTCACCTCGCTGCCCGGCACTTCGGGGCCGAACGCCCACGGCACCCCGAGCACCGCCGACGGGTCGGCCGCCTTCATCGCCTTCAGGAACTGCCCCGCGTTGACCGCGTAGGAGGTGGCGAGGGTCCGCATGCCCTGCGTCTCGCCCTGGGCGGCTTGCGGGCAGGTGGCGTTGACCGGGTCGCCGTTCGCCGACGGCTGGTAGCCCCGGTAGTACTCCGGCGCTCCGGCCAGCTTGTCATTGGTCTCCCAGCACCCGTAGGTCTCGTTGCCGACCTCCCACAGCGCTACGTTCTGTCCCGCCGTCTGCGCGGCCGCGGTCACCCAGGCCGCTGCCTGGGCGGGGGTGCCTGAGCCGTAGTTGACCGTGACCAGGCTCTGCGCGCCGATCGCCCTGGCCTGCCGGGAGAACCCGGCGAAGCCGAGCGGGTTCTGCGTCGTGCAATCGGACGCGCTCGAGCCGGACTGGTCGCACGCGCCGACGTTGATGTTGGTCTGCCAGTTGTAGACGTCGGCGTAGGAGCCGCCGCCGTAGCGGAGCTGTCTAATCCCGGCCGCCTCGAGCTTCGGCTGGACAGCGACGGCGCCCGAGCCGGTGTAGAGGCCGTCCCACGGCGCCACGTTGACCCCGAGCGGCGCGGCCGACAGCCCGGTGGCGGCCGATCCGCTCGGCTGCAGCGCCAGGGTGATCGTCACCGCCGTGGCCACCGTCACCGCCCCGGCCAACCCGGCTCCCGCCCACTGGCCGCGCCGAAAGGCCACAGATTCGCTCCTCGTCGTCCGTTTGATACTGAGCGTATACGTGAGCGGTGGCGGCCGTTATCGGCTTGAGCTGGTTGGATGACGATAGGCGAGCATTTGATTACATTGGTGGCTGGATTAAACGGTTCTAAAGTGGTAGCCCGCGTCGAGCAGCCGCGGAATGGCGATCTTAAGCGCGGCCACCGTCTCCGACCGGTCGCCGCCGCCGTCGTGCTCGAGGATGATCGAGCCGGTCGCGGTGTTCTTCATGATGTTGGCGACGATCTTGCTGACCCCCGGCCGGGCCCAGTCCCGGGGGTCGACCGACCAGTCGAGCGGCATCAGGTGCTCGCTCGCGCAGTACTCGAGCGTCGTGCGCGACCAGGCGCCGTAGGGCGCGCGGAAGATGGTGGGGGTGCGGCCGACCGCGTTGTGGATAGCCTCGGTGGCGTTGCCGATCTCGGCCCGGGTCTTGGACCGGCTGAGCGTCGACAGGTTGGCGTGGTCCCAGGTGTGGTTGACGATCAGGTGGCCGGCGTCGGCCACGTCCCTGGCCACGCTCGGGTAGTAGGTCACGTTCTCCCCGACCATCGAGAAGGACGCGGTGATGTGGTACTTCTCCAGGATCTGGAGGATCTGCGGGGTGTAGATCGGGCTCGGCCCGTCGTCGATGGTGAGCGCGATCGCCTTCGGGCCGTCGTCTACGTAGAAGACCGGCTGCGGCGGGGCGGGGCCGTCGGTCGCGGTCGGGGTGCTGTGCGGGTGGGGATGCGCGGTCGGGTGGGGATGCGCGGACTTGGTGGTGCCGGTGGCGGTGCCGGTGCCGGCGCTGGCAGGGCCGTTCTGGGGCGAGCGGCGGGGGGTTGGTCGTCCGGCGCTCGGGGTCGGCGTCTCGTCCATCGTGGCGGCCGCCAGCCTCTGGTTGGCGCAGCCGACCGCGCCGGCCACCCCGAGCATCAGGCCGCCGCTGGCGATGAGCATCACCCGCCGCGACACGGGCGGCGTTTCCGACCGCCGTTGGTCGCCTGGTTTCTGGGTATACCTACGCATTCGCCGGGAACCGCCCTTCTTGTCTCGCCTTCTCAGACGGACCAGGGGCGGTTGCGGTTGCATTGGTTCTTGAGGCGTTCCTGAGGGGACCTTCAGGCTGGTGATAGAACGGGCCGAGGAGGAGTGTTCTGATGCGGGTGCTGGTGACCGGTGGGACGAGCGGGCTCGGGTTGGCGATGGCGACCGCGCTGGCGGCGGCCGGGTCGGCGGTCGCGCTGACCGGGCGGTCTGGCGAGCGCGCCCGGTCGGTTGCGGCCGGGCTGCCGCGGGCGCCGGGGCGGCCGGGGGCGCCGGGGCGGCGGGGGGCGGTCGGGCTCGAGCTGGACGTGCGGGATGAGGCGTCGGTGGCGCGGGCGGTCGATCAGGCGTGGTCCCGCCTCGGTGGCCTTGACATGCTGGTGAACAACGCCGGGATCGGGATGCGCACCGTCAACCCGAACTTCATGACGCAGCCTCAGCCGTTCTGGGAGACGCCGGTGGACGGGTTCCGGGCGGTGGTCGAGACCAACCTGACCGGGTACTTCCTGGTGGCGCGGGAGGTCACGCCGCGGCTGCTCGCGGCCGGCGGCGGGCGCATCGTCAACGTCTCGGTCAACGCCTCGACCATGCACCGGGCCGGGTTCGTCCCCTACGGGCCGTCGCGGGCCGGCAGCGAGGCGCTGTCCCGGGTGATGGCGGCCGACCTGCGCGGCACCGGCGTGACCGTCAACGTGCTGCTGCCGGGGGGCGCGACCGTGACCGGCATGATCCCCGACGACGTTCCGTCCGGCGGGCCGACGTTGCTGATGCCCGAGGTGATGGGGCCGCCGATTGTCTGGCTGGCGTCCGATGAGGCGGCCGGGGTGCACGACGAGCGGATCGTGGCGACCGAGTTCGACCGCTGGCTCCGGGACTGGAATTCCGCTCGGTAGGGTATCCACTGGTCTACGCGGGTCCGGCTGCCAACGGCTCCGTGCCGCTATGATTGCCGGTCCGGGCCGTGCCGCAACGACTGAGCACGGAAACCGGCTCTAGAATGCTGGAGCGAGGGGGCGAGTTGGCTAACAACGACAGTGCGGTCAAACTAGGGCTAAACGCACAGACACTGTTGCACCTTATGCAAGACTTGGCGACTATGCCCTACCGAATTGAACGGGCGACCACGGTTCCATTCGATTTGAAACGGCACGAGAATGATGCAGAGCACTCATTCTCGCTGGGGGTGATGGCGCTCTGCATCGCGCCTATGGTAGACCGCGATTTGAACCTCCCCCGGATCGGCACCTACGCTCTCGTTCATGATTTGGCGGAGATCTACGCTGGTGATACCCCCGTCTATTCGGACCCTAAGACTCGGGCGGCCAAGCCGAAGCGGGAGCGCATCGCACGCGCCAGGCTGCACGAGAAATTCGGAAATGACTTTCCCTGGCTTCTGAATTATCTTGACGACTATGTAGATATGAAGGACGAAGAAAGCAAGTTCGTATATGCACTCGACAAGCTGCTACCGCATGTATCGGTAATTATCGCCAATCACCACCCCGCAAGACCTACCTGGCGAGCGTACATTGCCTCCGAGAAAATCGCGCGCGAGAAGATTGCTGCAAACTATCCCAAGCTGTCTCAGGTATTCGATGAGCTTTGTCAAATATACGCTAAGCTAGGTCATCTGTTCTCAACCCCTTCGCGCAGAGCCTAGGGTGTCGTTAGCCGCCGCCACCTCGCGATATGGCGATGGTGGAATAGGCGAGCAGGAGTGCGCCGAGCACCGCAACCAGGACCCTCAGCCGAAGCGAGGAATTCTGGCCGAGGATCGCGGGCAGGGCAACCAGGAAGGCGCCAATCGCGGTTCCGGCTATCTTAAGTGCGAGCTGCGAGCGCGATCTCAGTACCACTACCGGAAAATACGTATTGGTGGTCAGCGGCAATGGAGTGCCACCCATGCCGTTCGGTGGGTCACAGGTGAGCCTGATCGTAGCTCTCGCCAGGGAGTCGAACAGTTCCGCTCGCGGCTGCAGCCAGAATTCCACTGAATCATAACGCAATGCAACATCGTAGGCATCATCCGAAGATACCTTCAGAAATGTTCCGTCAGTCGTGCATGACAACACGACTCGGGAACCCTCAGAATATTGTGTCGAATAGAAGCTAACAGGAACTTTAACGGACTGGCCGTCAGCAAGACGCAGCACGCCCACTTCGTCAAATGACACAGAACGCCGCGACGTGGAGACGGGAGGATCTATCCGCATGAAATAAGATGTAGCGAAAGTGGGATGGAGCGCCAATCGCCTGACTATACCGATCCATTTCTGGGCTGGATCGCCAGTCGAATTGAGATGAAGATTTGGGAACTTATTCACAGCCGGGTAGTAGTGTCCGCTATTCGACTGGATAATCTTTGCATAAAACTTCCCGCTCTCCGCGTGGATCTCCGACAGGTTCATCGGACTATCACCCAGATCAGGGTAGCCACCAACACGGAGCTTCATGACAAACATGTCGGCGACGTTCTCCGCCTGGATTATTGTGGCTATACGGATCGGCAGCACAAATGGCGTCTGAGTTTCCGCGTCAGCGATGAATCCGAGAACAGCCGTTGCGCCTATAACCTTGCCGTTAGCGACGATTTGCTGGAGCGTCGGCGCAACGTAATCCGCCTCGTACCGGAACTGGATGACCGCGCCTTCCGGCAGCGCCAGCGCTGTCAGGATATCCTCGGCATATCTTCGCCGGGCATTTGAAGAAAGCAGCAAGACGGACAGCTGCAGCTCAGGCATGTTCAGTCCCACCCATGTTGAAATCAGCCGATTTGGCGAATGCCACTAGAGGATCGGCGTAAGGCGCCGACGTCGTACGCCACGCAGGACTTCGGCCATGGAGTCGTCTAGCTCAAGGAACCTGAGCCAGACCCGATCCCGCTTAAGCTCGTCGAGTCGGAACCGGTACACGGCATCGTATCGGATCCCCTGCCTGGCAAGCTCCTGGTGCATTTCGCAGAGCGTCTGGCGGTCCAGGCCGGTTGCCTGATCGCAGGTCAGGTCGACCACGAGCCGACTGGGGTCCGACTGGGGGCCGATCTCGATCCAGCAATGATGAGCGACCGGTTGGACGCCCGGAATATCGACGTCCAGCTGGCCGTAGCAGTAGGTGGCTTCGATGCCGAACCTAGTCCGCAGCTCGCGCGCCAGCCAGACTGAGGCAACTCCACACTGTCCGCGAGGGCCAGGGTTGTCGGCAAATTCTTTCGCGTAACTGGGATGCGCCGTGTCGGCCGACCACACGCCTTCAAGTATTCTGCGATAGCCCGGGAGTTGGGGCTCGAGGACACGCTGGCACTCGCGGACAGGACCAGTGAAGTGCTCATCTATCGTCAAATAGTCCTCGGAAGTGATATCGGCGACGTCTTGCAGCCGGGCCAGACGTCGCCTGGCGGGCCGGTCCACTCCGAGCATGAGTAGGACATTTTCCGGCGTGTCGAGCCTCTGGGTGACGCAATGGCCAGACTGACGGCGCGACGCGTAGAACCCGCGCTCGTCGTAGTTGTACGTCACTGGAGCGACTGCGAACGGCACGAAGCCAGCTGCGCGGTAAACCGCACCGGGGAAACCCAGCATAGGATTGAAGGCCGTCACGATGTATCGGACTCCTGAGCCGCGCACGAACTGTGCCGCCCGCGCGATCATCAGGCTCATGAGGTTCGGCAGCGCACTGGGCAGTCCGTACATACGCGTGAGCACCATTACCTCTGCCCGGCTCACCGTAGGATCCACGGCCGCGACCGCCTGTCGGAGGTAGCTTCTGTCGCACGACGAGAAACCAACGTAGCTCAGCGGCATCGGGGCTTCTGGGACGTGAATACCCAGTTCGAGAATCGTGTCGCATCTGGGACTCTGGAGATAGTGGAGACGTGACTGGACGAAGTGACCGACACTGGGCTGAACCCGCCCGAACGTCAGCGGCACGGACGGGCCTCCGTCGCGTTCCACTATCAGGTTCCGGCGCACCTTGCGCTGACCGAGCAGCAGTGATGTATAGGCATGCTGCTCGGCCTGGTCAATCGACATTTTGATCACGCTGCAGCGTGCAATGACCGGCACCTTGAGCGACTCGTAGACCCGGGTCGGATCGCCGGACCTCAGCTCAGACCGGTCAATACTAGGTAGATGCAGCCGAACCTGGGTTCGGAATGTGCGCTCATCTATTCCCAGTTGATTGGCGTCCCGGGTGATGACGGTGGCCGCTTCCCTAATCACTTTCTCGACGTCCGGATCCCGCAAAGAATCCCTAAACCGCCGCCAGGGTACTGGCGAGCTGATCGGGCGCTGCCCGTTGGACCCCTCGTCCGACCCGGTCGCCGACCGGAGCAGATAAGGCGCGGCCAGGCTGCTAATCGACTCTTCATCATCGTCACATACAGTCATTGCAGCACCGCGCATCTTCGCTGGCCCCCGTGACGTGCTCGGCAAATCGGTACTGAATGATACCTCGCAGCTCAAGAACTGTGAAGACATTTGCGTAATGGGGAATCAGAAAATGCCGGGGACATGCCGGGGATGGATTCTATTGAATTCTGGCCGTCTTCAGCAGCAACCAGCATGAAATAGGTGACGTGATGGGCGCGAGATGTTGCCACAGTGAATCCTGGGCACCGAGAATCCCTATACAGAGGGAATTTGCCGCGTAGGCGGAGGTTCTCCGCATGCCGCATGCGAGTTCTCTCGCTGGCTGCGCGATCAGTCCTCGACACGCGGTCGGTCAAGGGCCTCGACCCCCTCCCCGCCTAGCCCTTGACCGGTTGCCAGCCGGGGGCACCGGCCACCGCCAACTCCTTCATCCAAGCAAGCCCCGCCGCGCCCAGCCGTTGAACCGATTGAGCAACAGCCCCATAGGCCTCTAACAGCACACGGTCATTAGGTTTTGATGGGGGTGAGCCCGAAACGGCACACAGTCGTGGGTATTCGGCCGGCCGGCCGGGCTGAGCCTGGGCGGCGGGGGCCACATCGAGGTGGAGAAGGTGGCGCCACCGGGTGGCCGACGCGGTGCCGGCTGGTTCGGGGTGGACACGCGAGCGCCGCCGGGCCGACGGACGGCCTGGCGGCGCTGCGCGGACTGCTTTTGGATGCGGAAGCGGGCTACTTCTGGACGTAGAAGAGGCGCTTGTTGACGAACTCGTCGATGCCGAGGGGGCCGAGCTCGCGGCCGAAGCCGGAGCGCTTGGTGCCGCCGAAGGGGAGGTCGGCGCCCTCGCCTGCGGGGGTGTTGACGTTGGCCATGCCCACCTCGAGCTGCTCGGCGACCCGGCTCGCGCGGTCCTCGTCGGTCGAGAAGACGGCGCCGCCGAGGCCGAAGTCGACGACGTTGGCGAGCTTGACCGCCTCGTCGTCGTCGGTGACCTTGTAGACGACGGCGACCGGTCCGAACAGCTCCTCGCGGTAGGCGCGCATGTCGGGGGTGACCCCGGTCAGCACGGCCGGGGCGAAGTAGGCGCCGTCGCCGTCGGCCAGCGTGCCGCCGACGTGCAGGGTCGCGCCCTTGGAGACCGCGTCCTTTACCTGCGCGAGCAGGTTCTCGGCGGCCCTGCGGGAGACCATCGGGCTGTAGGCGGTGGCCGAGTCGTCGCCGGGCTGCCGCGGCGTCATGCCGGTCGCCCGCTTGACCAGGGCGGCGACGAAGTCGTCGTACACGCTGTCCATGACGATCATCCGCTTGTTGGAGTTGCAGGCCTGGCCCACGTTCTCCATCCGGGTGATCCACGCGGTCTTGGCGGCGGAGTTGACGTCGACCGCGTCGAGGATGATGTACGGGTCGGACCCGCCGAGCTCGAGCACGACCTTTTTCAGGTTCCGGCCGGCCGTCTCGGCCACCACCGTGCCCGCCCGCTCCGAGCCGGTCAGCGACACGCCGCGCAGCCTCGGGTCGGCGATCATGGTGGCGACCTGCTCGTGGGTCGCGAAGATGTTCACGTAGACGCCCTCGGGCACGCCCGCGTCCTTCATGATCTGGGCCACGGCCAGGGCCGAGGTCGGGCAGTTCTCCGCGTGCTTGAGGATGATCGTGTTGCCGACGATCAGGTTCGGGGCGGCGAACCGGGCGATCTGGTAGTACGGGTAGTTCCACGGCATCACGCCGAGCACCGGGCCGACCGGGAGGTACTCCACCCGCGCGGCGTCGTGGCCGGGCAGCGGGCGGTCCGCGAGCAGCCCGGGGCCGTTCTCGGCGTAGTAGCCGAAGATGTCGGTGCAGAACTCGGCCTCGCCGACGGCCTGCGCGGGGCGCTTGCCCATCTCCTTGGTGATGATCGCGGCCAGCTCGGCCGAGCGCTCGGTGAAGAGCTGGCCGACCCGGGCCACGATCTCGGCCCGCTCGGCGATCGGCCGCTTGCGCCACTGCGCGAACGCGGCCGTGGTGTCGGCCAGGGCCTGCTCGACCTCAGCGTCGGTCGCGAACGGGAAGGTCTGCGCGACCTCGCCGGTCGCGGGGTCGGTTACCTGGTAGAGCGGGGTCTGCGTCACTGAAGGCTCCGGAAGTTGCGCGCCATTAAATCGAAGAAAGTCGCTGGAACCGAGGTTACCGCCCGGAGATCTTCTCAGGCAGTCCCGGGGGGCCGGGAGAATCGGGGCTGACCGGCAGGGCGAGCTCGTACGCCCGCAGGATCAGCCCCGGCGCCGGCGACCAGTCGAGATCGGGGGTCCGGGCGAATCCGGTCGTCTCGTAGAGGTGCTGGGCGGCCAGCATCGCAGGCTGGGTGCACAGTCGCAGGCCGCGCAGCCCGCGCTTGCCGGCGTCCTCGATGACGGCGAGCAGCAGGCTCCGCCCGACGCCGCGGCCCTGTCCTTGCGGGGCAACGGCGAACGCGCGGACGTCCGCCTCGGTCTCGTCCCTGGCGAGCTCGCCGGTGGGGCTGAACGGCTCGAGGGTGATCGTGCCGAGGAGCCCGGCTCCGGTCTCGTCGGTCGCGACGAGGACCGTGCAGTCGGTCCAGAAGCCGAACTTCCGCAGCGTCTCGACGTAGTTGCTGCCCTCGGGGAGCAGCCCGAGTGCCTGGTAGGCGGTGACCCGGAGGTCGCCGATGGCCGGGTACTGGTCGGGCCGCGCCTCACGAATGATCACCCGATGGACGCTATCAGCCCTTGCGGGCGATTTCGATCCGGCGGTTCAGGCAGAGCCCTTGAGGTCCTCGCGGACCTGGTCGGCCAGCTCATGGATCTTCTGCTCGGTCTGCTCGAGCGCGGTCTCGGCCTTGGCCGTCCGCGCGGCGGCGCGGGTCTCGCGCAGGGTCGGCTTCCTGGTTGCCCGGTCACTGCGCTTGGTCCGTCTAAACCAGGCCACGATCGCACCACTCCTTCTGTCCTTCTGGGACACGCAGCGGGCGCTGCGATCACACCCACGCCTGCCCGGGGGCGGCGTTTTCATGCGTCCCGTGCGTGCGTTTCGTTCACGTTTGACCCGCCTTGTTCATGCGCCTCGTTCACGCGCCGCGTCACTTGCGGGGCCGTGCCAATGGGTGAGGGCCTGACGGAGGCCGTCGGCGGGATGGGCGGGGTCGGATGCGGTGGGGTCGGATGCGGTGCGGTCGGATGCGGTGCGGTCGGCGGCGCTGAGCCAGGCGGTGTGGCCGTCCGGGCGGACGAGGACGGCGCGGAGGTCCGGGTGGGCGGGGCAGGCGGCGCGGACGGTGTCGACTCGGTCGGCCCAGGGGGCGGCGGCCTGGCGGATGGCGGCTGCTTCCGCCAGCGCGTCGGGGTGGGGTTGGGGGCGGTCGGGGTGGGGTTGGGGGCGGTCGGGGTGGGGTTGGGGGTGGGGCGGTGGGGCGGTGGGCGGGGTTGGGGGCGGTCGGGGCGGGGTTGGGCGGTGGGCGGGTTGGGGGCGGTGGCGGGTGGGTGGGTGGGGGGGTGGGTGAGGTCGGGGTGGGGTTGGGTGAGGTCGAGCAGGAGGGGGCGGCCGGCTGCCAGCGTCAGCTGGGCGGCGAGATCGGTGTGGCCGGCGTCGGTGATCAACGCGAGGTTGGGGATCAGTCGGCCGAGCCAGGGGTGGTCGGCCTGCTCGCCCATGTCGTAGCGGGTGTCGAGGCCGGTGACGGTCTCCGCGAACGCGCGGTTGCCCGCAGGGTGGGCGGCGACCCGGGTGAGCAGGTCGACCAGCGGCCGGAGCCGGTCGGCTTCGGTGTCGAGCAGTGCCTGGGCCTGGGTGCTGGCCAGCACGTGCGGCGCCGGCCGGGTGGCGTTCGGTGTGGTAGCTGTCGAGCAGTTCCGACGGCGCGGTGCCGCGCGCGGTGGCGGCGAGCTTCCAGCCGAGGTTGAACGCGTCGTCGAGGGCGACGTTGACGCCGATCGCCCCGGCCGGCGGGTGGATGTGGGCGGCGTCGCCGGCCAGCATGACCCGGCCGCGGACGTACTCGGCCGCCTGCCTGGCGGCGTTGCCGAACCTGGTCAGCCAGCGCGCGGTCCGGAGCCCGACGTGGCGGCCGAGGGCGTGGTCCACGGCGTCTTGGAGCACTGCCAGGGTGACCGGGGCGTCCTGGTCGGCGGGCGGGCGGCGGTCGGCGGTGATGACGCGAAGGTACCCGGGTCGGGGAATGGCGAGCACGCGCCCGCCGGGGCCGTGGCTGACGCCGAACGGCAGCGTTGCCTGGTCGTCAAGCTCGACGTCGCCGAGGAGCGAGAACCGGGTCGCGGGGGTGCCGGGGAAGTCGATGCCGGCCTGCTTGCGGACGGTGCTGCCGCCGCCGTCGCAGCCGACCAGGTAGGCGGCGGCCGCTTCGTACCGGCGGCCGGTGCCGGTCTCGTCGATGGTGGCGGTGACGGACCCGGGGTCTTGCGTTAGGGCGCGGAGTTGGTGGCCGCGCCGGATGTCGGCGCCGAGGTCGCGGGCGCGGGCCTCAAGGACTTCCTCCACTCGGGTCTGCGGGATGCCCAGCGAGTAGGGGTGATCGGTGCTCGCGCCAGCCAGGCTGAGCGCCACCGGCAGGCCCGAGAACGCGGCCAGCGGGAGCTGCCAGCCCTCGCCGATGAACCCGGCGGCGAGGCCGCGTCGGGCCAGCAGGTCGAGGGCGCGGGGGTTGAGGTTGAAGCCGCGGCAGAAATCGGGGCGCTTGGGGCTGCGCTCGATGACGACGGTGGCGACGGCGGCCAGGCGCAGTTCGCACGCGAGCAGCAAACCGGCCGGGCCGGCCCCGATGATCAGCACGTCGGTCGTCTCGGTCATGGCTGCCCTCCGGCGGCAGGGTTGGTGCCGGCGTCGGCGCCGGGCCAGGGCAGGGTGCCGTCGCGGATCTCGGTGATGGTCTGGCGGGTCCAGGCGAGCTCGGCTTGCCAGGAGTGCAGCGCGCATTCGACCTCGATCATGAACAGCCGGGGGACCCGTCCGGAGCCGACGGTGTCGGCCAGCGCTGTCTTGGCTTCCTCGATCTGTTGTTTCCAGTTGGTCCGCTCGCTGGGTCAGCGCCTCGCTGGCGCGGTCCGGGCCGAGCGCGCCGAGGTAGGACACGGCGGCGATGAACTTCGGGTATTCGGGGACCGGGGTCGCGATGAGCTCCTCGATCCAGGCGAGGAACTCACGCTGGCCGAGCACGGTGAACGCGTACACGGTCCGTTCCGGGCGCCGGCCGTCGCGGACGGTCTCCACCGGTTCGATCCAGCCGTGCCGGGCCAGCGCCTCGACCGTGTCGTAGAGCGACCCTGAATTGATCTTGAAGCTGCTGTCCTTGTGCCGTTCCCGCAGGGTGGCGGCCATCTCGTAGGGGTGCATGGGCCGCTCTTGGAGCAGGCCGAGGACGGCCAGCGCCAGGGTGTTCGCGATCTTTCGTCTGGCCATGCGCATCACCGGTTCCTTATAGTCGGTTCCTACTATACGGATCCGGCTAATGATGGCAAGGCCGTGCAGCCGAGCTCGAGGACCGGGGTTGGGCGTGCGCGCCCTCACTTCTTGCTGTTATCAGGGTGGGAGCTCGCGCCAGAAATTATTGCGCGACAAAATGCTCGGGAAGCCGATCAAAACGTCGCGCAATAATTCTGGCTGCCTGGACTTCTTGCTGTTATCCGGACATGGGAGGTGCGTTAGCCGAGGAAGTGGGCCGAGCCGGCCATGGCCGGCTGTTCGCGGACAGCCGGCCGTGGTCGGCTGTCCGCGGACCGGGAGCTGGTCGGGATGAGGTCCTGGTGCAGGTCGGGCTGCTAGCGGGTGAGCTCGGTCTCGGGCGCGCGGACCGCGCCCGAGTCGGGCGGAACGGCGTCGGCGGCGGGCCGGCGGCGTCGCGGGATGATCAGGCCGGCCAGGGCGCCGAGCAGCGCCAGGCCCGCGCAGGCGCCCATGGCCGGTCCGAAGCCGCTGATGAACGCGGCCGGCGAGGCGTAGCCGCCGTGGGCGGCGAACACCGCCGCGCAGATCGCGACGCCGAAGACCCCGCCGAGCTGGCGCAGCATGTTGAACGTGCCGGACGCCTGGCCGATGTCGGCCGGGCGCCACCGCGGTCATCACCACGCTCTGCGTCGGCGGTATCGCCAGCGACACGCCCGAGCCGGCCAGCATCAGCGGCACGACCAGGTCCGCGTAGGGCAGACCGATCCGCGCGATCAGCGCGATCCAGATCAGCCCGGCCGGCGAACACCGTCAGCCCGCCCGCGATCAGCGCCCGCTCGCCGAACCGGCGGATCAGCGCACCCGGCGAACGGCGCGATCACCGTCAGCGTCGCCCAGCCCGGCACCAGCCGCAGGCCCGCGCCGAGCGGCCCGTAGCCCAGGCCGGTCTGCAGGAACTGGGCCATGAAGAACACCAGGCCGAACAGCACCGCGAAGACGCACAGGCAGGCGGCGTTGCCGGCCGCGTACGCGCGCGAGCGGAACAGCCGCAGCGGCACCATCGGCTGGGCCGCCCGCAGTTCCCAGCCGATGAAGGCGGCGGTGAGCGCCGCCCCGGCCAGCAGCGCCCCGACGATCTCCGGGCTGGCCCAGCCGACGCCGTTGGCCCGGATCAGTCGCCCACACCAGGCCGAGCGCGCCGCCGGTGGCCAGCACCAGGCCGAGCGGGTCGAGGCTGGCCGACCCGCGGGCGCTCGGCCGTGAGCTTCGCCAGGATCAGCGGGATCAGGACCACGCCGATCGGGACGTTCAGCCAGAAGATCCACGGCCAGGCGATGCCCTGCGCGACCGCGCCGCCGACGACCGGGCCGGCCGCCACCGCCAGCCCGGTCACCGCGCTGAAGATGCCGATCGCCCAGGCCCGCCGCTCGGGCGGGAACCCGGCCGACAGCAGCGCGAACGCCAGCGGCAGGACCAGCGCCGCCGCCCGCCCCCTGGACCGCCCTGGCCGCGATCAGCACCCCGACGTTGGGGGCCAGCGCGCACGCGGCCGACGCGGCGGTGAACAGCCCGAGGCCGGCCGTCAGCATCCGCCGCCGCCCCAGCCGCTCGCCCAGGGCGGCGCCGGTCAGCAGCAGCACGGCGAAGCTCAGCGTGTAGGCGTTCACCGTCCACTCCAGCGCCGGCCAGCGACGCGTGCAGGTGCACCCTGATCACCGGCAGCGCCGTGGCCACCACCTGGGTGTCGAGCGACACCATGAAAGACGCCACCGACGTCAGCGCCAGCACCCAGCCCTGCCCGGGCAGCAGGCGCCTGCCTTGCGTTCCCATGTTTCCTCCCGTGGATCTGTCGTCGGTGGTACAGACACCGGGACTTGCGGCAGCTGAGCGATGACTTTCCGGCGCGGGCGGTGTCGGTACCTAGGTGACGACAGACACCGCCCTTGAGCGGGCCCGCGCCGGCGATGACCAGGCCTTCGGCGAGCTCACCGGTCCGTACCTGACCGAGCTGCGGCTGCACTGCTACCGGATCCTCGGCTCGGTCCAGGACGCCGAGGACATGCTGCAGGAGACCCTGCTCGCGGCCTGGCGCGGCCTCGGCCAGTACGAGGGCCGGGCCGGGCTGCGCACCTGGCTGTACCGGATCGCGACCAACCGCTGCCTGAACGCGCTGCGCGACAGCGGCCGCCGCCCGCGGCCGGAGCCGCCCGAGCCGCCGTTCGAGCGCCCGAGCCGACCCGCCGCGGCGAGCCGGTCTGGCTCCAGCCGTACCCGGACACGCCTGCTCGACGGCCTGCCCGACGCCGCCGTCGGCCCGGACGCGGTCTACGAGGCCAAGGAGACGATCGCGCTGGCGTTCGTCGCCGCCGTCCAGCACCTGCCGCCGCGGCAGCGCGCGGTCCTGCTGCTGCGCGACGCCCTCGGCTTCCGCTCCCCGGAGGTCGCGGGCATGCTCGACAGCAGCGAGGCGTCGGTGAACAGCGCCCTGCAACGGGCCCGGGCGACGATGACGGCGGCGCTGCCCGCCCGGGATCGCGACCGCGCCGCGCTGCCCCGGTCGGCCGAAGGAGCGGGAACTGGCGCAGCGGTTCGCGGCCGCGTACGCCGACGACGACGTCGACGGCGTGGTGGCGCTGCTCACCGACGACGCCTGGTTCAGCATGCCGCCCGCCAACCTCGAGTACCAGGGTCCGGCCGCGATCGGGAGCTTCCTGACGCGGCAGCGCCCGCTACCGCGGCGGCCGGCGGATCGACGCTGATCCCGACCCGGGCCAACGGCCAGCCCGCGTTCGGCTGCTACGTGCCCGACTACCACGCGGCAGATCTCGCACCTGCACGGAATCCTGGTGCTGACGATGGAGGGCGACCGGATTTCGCGCGATCACCCGGTTCATCGACGGCGGCCTGGCGCCGCACTTCGGCCTGCCGCGCACGCTACCGGGCTAGGGCCGGGATTCGCCGAGAAGATCAAATTCGGTTTTCCCGAACGGACGCGTGGCTCCGCGGGTCAGCACCACGACCCGCAACAGCGGGCCGGCGGACCGAACCAATGACAGACCGTTGGCGAGAGGCTGACAGCGAGCAGGTCGTCAGGTAAAGAGGAGGTAGTCCCAGAAAGGACGCCCCATGATCGAGCCTTATCAGGCGATCGGCCTCGTCCCCACCATGCGCGGCATTCGGCACTCCGATGAGATCGGCGTCAACCTCGACCACATCTCGCACCTGGTCAAGGCCGCGTCCTGGCTATCCAGCCTGGATCTGCCGGTCCGCCTCATAGCCATCCCAGAAGGCGCCCTGCAGGGCTTCAACGACGAGGTCCTTGACCTCGACCACGAAGACTTCGCGCGGGAATGCGCGATCGATATACCGGGACCGGAGACCGACCGCCTCGGCAAACTAGCCCGGCAGTGGAATACGTTCCTGATGGCCCAGGCGAAGGCCAGGCACCCGGAATTTCCCGGGCGCTTCTTCAACGTCGGGTTCATTCTGGACCCCGACGGCGAACTCATCCTCAGACACCACAAGGTCGTCCCGTTGCTCCCGGTCGAGCATTCCGTGACCCCCCATAACGTGTGGGACAAATGGATCGAACTGTACGGCCGGAATCTGGACGCCTTCTACCCGGTGGCCGACACCGCGATCGGGAGGCTCGGCTTCCTGATGGCCAACGAGGGCTCGTACCCGGAAAATGCCCGCGGCCTGGCCATGAACGGCGCCGAGGTGATCTACCGCGGACCGTACCCGCACCCGCACACCGGCAACGGGCTGTTCGAGATCCAGAACCGAGCCCGCGCCCTCGACAACAACGTGTACCTGATCGCGTGCAACGTCGGCACCTACTACCTGGACGCGGACTCGGATGTGCCCATCGACACGTTCGGCGGCGGATCGGCCGTCATCGACTACCGCGGGCAGATCGTCGGCCGCCATGACTACAGCGGCGGGTCGTCCTGGGTGGCGGGCACGATCGACGTCGAGGCGCTCCGCCGGTTCCGCGCGGCCGCGCAGTGGGACAACTGGCTCAAGGACCTCACCACCGAGCAGTACCAGGTCATCTACGAGCAGCCGGTCTACCCGAAGAACCTCTACCTGGACCGCGCGCCCTACACCCACGACGAGTACCGCCGCGAGGTGACCGACAGGCAGATCGAGCTGATGCACGACCGGGATATCTGGGCGCGACCCGCCGACGGCTAGCCAGGATGCCTGCCGGCGAGAGGCCGACTAGCCCCACTGGCCGGGCTGGTAGTCGCCTGCGGGCTGCCTGACGATGACGTTGAGGCGGTTGTAGGCGTTGATCACGGCGATCAGCGAGACCAGCGCGGCGAGCTGGTCGTCGTCGTAGTGCTTGGCCGCGTTCGCCCACACCTCGTCGGGGACGCCGCCGGCGGCGTCGGCGATGCGGGTGCCCTGCTCGGTGAGCTCGAGCGCGGCCCGCTCGGCGTCGGTGAAGACCGTCGCCTCGCGCCAGGCCGCGACCAGATTGAGCCGGGCCGAGGTCTCCCCCGCGTGCACGGCGTCCTTGGTGTGCATGTCGGTGCAGACCGAGCAGCCGTTGATCTGGCTGGCCCGGATCATGCACAGGAACGAGGTCTCGGCCGGCAGGGTGGATTCGGTGGCGCGCGCAGCCGAGTTGAGGTACTTCTGGAACTTCTCCCCGACCGGGTTGCCGTAGTAGTTGAAACGGGCCTGCATGGTGATCTCCTTGCCGTGGTTGCGGTTACACCCGTCTGACGGAACGGGCCACGGCAATGTGACTGCGCTTGCTAGACCAGATCGTGCTGCTTGCACCAGGCGGCCGTGCTGCCCGCCTCGCTCTCGGCTGCCTGCCGCCAGTGCGGGTCGGCGTCGATGGCGTCCGCGACCGAGGAGCGGGGTGGGAGCACGGTGGTGAGCCCGGTGACCTGGAGCACCTTGAGCAGGCCGGATTTGGTGATCACGGGCGCGAGCGATCCGTCGTGCTCGCGGAATCGCTTGAGGCCGCCGACGAGAACGCCGAGACCGGTCGAGTCGAGGAAGTCGACCTGGCGCATGTCGGCGATGACGTGCACGGCGCCGTCGGCGTTGAGATCCAGCATCCGCTGCCGCAGGGCCGGGGCCGTGTAGGCGTCGAGCTCGCCCGCGATCCGCAGGACGGCGCAGTCGCCGGTCCGGCCGATGATGTCCACCTTGAAGTCCTGCACGCGCGCCCACCGTCCGTCTGTCGATGACATCTGTCATTTTGGGGATTGACGTGTAAATGTACAGCGTTACAATAGCCGCGTCGACGGTGAGAGTCAAAGCTGAAATTTCACTGTCATCCTTGACGATGACACTAAGGGGTCGTGGTGCGGGTCGAAGAGGCCATCGGGAGGCAGATCTCGCGGCTGCGGGCGCGACGCCAGCTGTCGCTGACCGACCTCGGCGAGGCGCTCGGTCAGTATCTGGACAAGCCGTGGAGCAGGCAGGCCGTGCACCAGGCCGAACGCGGCCAGCGCTCGTTCACGGCGGCCGAGCTGACCGCCCTCGCGCTGGCCCTGGACGCCTCGGTGCCGACCCTGTTCCGGGCCGACGACGAGCCGATCGAACTCCCCCGCCGGGCCGTCTCGGCCCAGGAGTACCGGGGCGTCCTGCTCAACCGGGACCCGGAGGCGCCGCTGGACGGGGTCGAGGAGATGATCGTCGCGCTGCACGACATCGGGGAGGTCCTCGCCCGCCCGGCGCTGGCCCAGCTGGCCCGCATCGGCCGGGCGGCCGAACACGCGGCGGGCCCGGACAGCCGCTAGGACACCGGGTCGCGGTCCGTCGCCGGCGCCGCGTTGGTAGTGGTGGTGGGGGCTCCGGACTTCGGGAAGGGGAGACGGCCGGGCTGAACGATGACGACGGGCCGACGGTAGCGTTGCCTGCATGCGGCTGGAAATGCACTGGCGCTCACGAGGGCGCGGCAGCGCTGCCGGTCGCGGTCTGGCGGGCGGGACCCGGTTACCGAATGATCGCCAGCGGCGTGGTCGGCGGCGGCATCGGCGAGCGTGAGTGGGTGCTCAACGCGCAGGTGCCGGCCGAGTACGACCGGGTGGACCCGGCCGCGCACATCGCCGAGCTGGCGGCCGGGCTCGGGCTGGCCGGCCCGGGGGTGGGGCTGCTCACCGCGGCCTCGGTGATCGACGTGGTGGAGCGCGAGGACGAGGGGGTGCGGGTCGCCGCAACGGTCGGGCTGCGCGTTCCGACCTGGGCGGCGGCACCGGCGGGGAGCGCCGACCGTGAGTTCGGGCCGATCCGGCGGCAGGACGCCGGGACCGTCGATCGCGAGGTCGGGCCGATCCATCAGCCAGGCACCGGGGCTACCGATCGGCCGGTGGCGCCGGTCAGGCGTCCGGGCACGATCAACATCATCGTGTCGGTTCCGGTCCCGCTCGGCGACGCGGCCTTGGTTAACGCGGTGATCACCGCGACCGAGGCCAAGACGCAGGCCCTGCTCGAGGCGGGGGTCCGCGCCACCGGCACGGCCTCCGACGCTGTCTGCGTCGCCGCCCCGGCGGCGGGCGAGCAGGAGGACTTCGCCGGGCCGCGATCGGTCTGGGGCGCGCGGATCGCGCGCGCCGTGCACGCGGCGGTGCAGGCCGGGGCGGTGCGTGACGCGGCGGCCAGGAGACGGGTGGCTGACGGGGTGGAGCCAGGGACCGTTCGGACAACTGGATGTTGAATTTTGCTTTCGTGATCGCGACATCGCCCGGTCAGGAGCTGACCGCGCCCTGGGGCTCGGGGGCGGTGAGCCGGGCCCGGCCGCCGGTGATGCGGGTGGCGATGAGGTAGCCCGCGCCGCCGACGACGAAGCCGACCAGCCACGAGATGTCGGCCCCGCCGAGGACACTGACCATCGGCCCGACGTAGAGGGTCTGGTCGATGAAGGGGACCTGGGCGCCGAGCGCGATCACGTAGGGAATGAGCGCGGTCCACCGCCAGCCGCCGTAGACGCCCTTCGGGGTGAAGAACGACGCCACGTCGTAGCGGCCCTTCTTCACGAGGTAGAAGTCGACGAGGTTGATCACGCTCCACGGGACGAAGAAGAACAGCAGGACGTTGATGAAGTTCTCGAACGAGGTCAGGAACGTCTTGTAGCCGGTCTCGGCCAGGATCGTGGCGACGACGAACATGATCAGCAGGCCGGTAATCCGGGCCGTCCGCGAAGCCGTCACCTTCTGGAACGTGCTGCGGACGCTCTCCAGCGCCAGCATCCCGGTGTACGCGTTCAGCGCGTCGCTGCCGAGCAGGCTCAGCGCCAGGATGGGGAGGATCCACTTGCCCGCGATCGAGCCGAGCGAGACCACGCTGTCGGCGCTCGGCGCGACCGCCGTGATGTAGATGCCGAGGCCGCCGTACAGGCACGCGCCGAGCGCGTTGCCGCCGAACACGGCCCAATAGGTCCGCGCCGCGCTCACGTCCCTGGGCAGGTAACGCGAGTAGTCCGACACGTACACGGCCCAGCTCAGCATGTTCATGAAGAACAGCCCGACCGCGGCGATGAAGATCGGGAAGCTGGACAGGTGCAGGCCGCCCATCCCCTTGGCCAGGCTGTCACCGCTGGTCGCGGTCAAGATCACCGCCGCCAGCAGCGCCCCCGCGAACACCACCGTCAGGGTCGGCTGGATCCGGTGGATCCAGCCGTAGCCGAAGATCGCGAGCAGCACCGCCGGGATCGTCACGATGATGATCCAGACCGGGATGCTGACCGAGCCGGTGAGGTCGTTCAGCGACTGCGCCTGCACGACCTGCTGAGCGGCCAGGTAGCCGACGTCAAGCACGATCGACGCCAGGAACACGAACACCGCGCCGTAGAACCCGAACTGGCCGCGGGACTGGATCATCTGCGGAACCCCGAGCCGCGGCCCCTGGACCGCGTGCAGCGACGTGAACGCCAGCCCGAGGAACGCGCCAAGGAACATCGCGATCAGCGCCCAGAACACATTCAGCCCGAAGAGAATCGCGAAACCGCCGAGGACGAAGTTAAAGACATTGGCGTTGGTCGCGAACCACAGGGTGAACTGTCCGCTGACCTTCCCGCCGCGCTCATCGTCGGGGATGATGTCAATCGAATGCGACTCGACCTCGCCCCCAATTGGCCCGCCGGCGTGCTCCGACACCTCAGTCATCCTGGCCCCTTCCCGGGGTTAGTAGCGGACATTTCCCCGTCGGCATCGACGGTCGAGCCAGTCTCCTGGGGCGTCATTCCACTGCCCGCGACGGCAGGCGAGGCGTGATCTGAGACGGGGTGAGAATAGTAGGTCGATGATCGGCCATCACCGCTACGCGGCCTGGTTGGTAAACCAGAGAGTACGGCTACCATACTAGTTGGTCAAGAGCCTGGCCAGGAGAAATGTTGGCGTAGCTCAGGGGAAACATGAGTCCGCAGGACGACGGCCGACCGAGACCCATCGGCCGCCATCCGGGTTACCATGTCAGATCAGAATTCGACGGCAGGTCCGATGGAGCCCGAGCTCGGCTACAGGGCGAACTTGTGCTGGACCTCGGCCGCCAGTTCCAGCCGACCCTGCTGCACATGCGTGCGCATCGCGGCCTCGGCGGCCTGGGCGTCGCGAGCCCGGATGGCGCCCACGATCGCCCGGTGCTCAGCCAGCGACCGTTCCATCCGGCCTTCCCGCCGGGTCACGATCAGCGACAGCAGGCCGCGGTGGAGCTGCTGCTTGAGCAGGCGGTAGTAATCGGCCAGCGGGCCGTTGCCGGCCCCCTGCATGATCAACTCGTGCAACCGCTCGTCGGTAGCGCTGTAGCCGTCGGCGTCAGCGCGCTCGGCGGCCTCGGCCATGGCGAACATCACCTCGTCGAGCTTGGCGATGATCTCGTTGCTGGCACGATTGGCGCACAACCGGGCGGCCATGCACTCCACTGCCTCGCGAACCTCGTAGAGGTCGAGGATCTCGGGCCGGCTCAGACGTCGGACGAACGTCCCCCGCCGGTGCTCAATGGCGACGAAGCCGGAGGCTTCGAGCTCCTTGAGCGCCTCCCGCACCGGCATCCGGCTGACGCCGAAGCGCTGGGCCAGCCGCGCCTCGGAGAGCTTCTCCCCGAAGGGGATGACGCCGGAGGCGATCTCCTGCCGCAACTGCGAGACGATGGCGTCCTTCATCGACCCCTTACCGACGGTGATGGGGGCTGTCGGCCCAGGCGCGGCAGCGGCTGACCTCGGCAGTGACACCACGCTGGCGTCCGCCCGCACCTCAGAGCTCCCCAAGACCGTGATCCGTCCCTTCGTCGGCGCGCGCTCCGCGCTCGAGCGCGGACGGCTGCGATCCCCCGGCTACCATACTAATAACGGCGCGTGCCCGAGGCTGACCGAGCCGCCGTGGGATCCATATCTGACATGGTAACCCGGATGGCGGCCGATGAGTCTTGGTCGGCGGCCCTTCCAGCGGATCGATGTTTCCCCTGAGCTACACCAACATTTCTCCTGGCCAGACTCTTGACCAACTAGTATGGTAGCCGTACTGTCTGGTTTACCAACCAGGCCCTCGCCTGCCGTCGCGGGCAGCGGAATGACGCCCCAGGAGCCGCAGCCACTCATGATCACCGACGTGCACACGCACTTCTGGAACCCCGACCATCAACAGCCGCCGTGGACCGATGGGCTCGGCCGAGTCTCGACCCGGCTGGCCGCGGGCGCGATCGACCGGGTGACCGTCGAGTCGTACCGGCGGCAGGTCGTTCCCGCCGCCCGCACGATCGTGTTCGGGTTGCAGGCCCAGGCGTCAGGGATCATGGTGCCGAACGACGCGGTGGCCGCGTTCGTGCAGGAGATCGGCGGTCAGACCGTTGGCTTCATGTCGGTGGACCCGACTCGGCACGATGCTGTCACCGAGATCGAGCGATGCCACGCCGATCTCGGGCTGCGCGGCGTCAAGCTCGGCCCGATCTATCAGGGAACATCGCCGCTGAACCCGCTGACGATGCGCGTCTTCTCGACCGCCGAGCGGCTCGGATTGCCGGTGATGATCCATCAGGGCGCGATCTTCGCCAACGCCGGCCGCCTCGTCGACGCCAACCCGCTGCTGCTCGATGACGTCGCGATCGCCTTCCCCGAACTGCGCATCGTGATCGCTCACATGGGCCATCCGTGGGTCCACGAGGCGGTCGTGGTCATGCGGCGGCATCAGAACGTCTACGCCGACACCTCGGCGATTGCCAACCGGCCGACGGTGCTTGCCACCGCCCTGTCAGCCGCCAAAGAATACGGCGTCCTCGACAAGGTGCTGTTCGGCAGCGATTCCCCGATGGTGTCGGCCGAGAGCGCCGCCGCCGCGCTGGCTCGCGTCGTGGCCCACACGCAGCAGTTCGCCCTCACCCCCATCACCGATGAGGAGCTGCACGACATCCTGCACCGGCCCTCATTCGAACTGCTCGGCATACCGGCCGTGGCCGAGACCATCGTCACCCCTTCCGATAGGCAAGGAGGCATCCCGTGAGCGCGCACCCCCAGACGATGCAGGCCGCCGTGCTCGACGCCGACCAGGTACGGCGCGGACCGCTGCCCGAGGTGGTCTCGATGGAGCCGATCCTGGCGGGGGTGCCGTTCGCCCACGAAAAGACGGTGTTCGACGGCCCCGATGGCTTCCTCGCGGTCTGGGCCTGCGGGGCCGGGGTGTTCCCGCGGGTCAAGGACAGGCGGGGGTCGTTCATGTACATCCTGTCGGGGGACGCGACCATCGTTGACGCGGACGGGACGTCGCACGAGCTGACCGCGGACAGCGTGCTGGTGCTCCCGTTCGGCTGGGTCGGAACCTGGCATATCCGCGAGACGATCCGCAAGGTCTACCTGCACACGACACCGGTGCCCCCGCTGCCGACCGCGGTGGTCGCGTCCGCCTTCCGGCCGACCGACCTGGTGCTCGGGGACTGGCCGCCGGCTGCGGCGGCCGCCCCCGGTTCGCCGGCCGACGCCGACACGGTGATCTTCGACGGCCCGGACGGCCGGTGCGACATCAGATCGCGCGAGCCCGGCCAGTACTCGCAGGCCCCGGACGAACACGGATTCTTCGCCTACGTCCTGGCCGGCGACGGCGCCCTCGTCGAGGGCGACGGCACCCGCCGCGAGCTCACCCCGGGGAGCGTCATCGCGCTGCCGAGCGGCTGGTCGGGCAGCTGGGACGTCCGCCGCAGCTGGCGTGCGTTCTGCCTGCGCAGCACCCCCGCGGCACCGGCCTGATCCAGTACCCGTACCCACCCCACCCCTCGGCGACCACGAAGACAGGGCACCCCGCATGAGCGACGACGATCCCTATGCCGCAGTCACCCCCGCCCCGGCGCTGGCGGTGCGCAGCGACGATCTCAAGCACGGCGAGGAGATGCCGCTGACCTATCGCGATCCGCAGATCGGCGGCACCAACACCTCGCCGCACCTGGCCTGGAGCGAGTTCCCCCCAGGAACGCAGAGCTTCGCGATCACCTGCCACGACCCCGACGCGCCGACCGGCACGGGGTTCATGCACTGGGCCGTGGCCAACATCCCGGGCGACGTCACCGCGCTCCCGGCCGGCGCCGGAGCCATCGGCGGCGCGATGCCCGCCAGCGCGCTGACCATTCCGAACGACCTGCGGATGCGGCAGTACATCGGGCCCAACCCACCGCCAGGATCCGGACGTCATCGCTATGTCTTCATCGTCCACGCGGTGGACGTCGCCGCCCTCGAGATCGACCCCGACCTGACGCCGGTCGTGCTCGGCTTCAACCTCCACTTCCACACCCTGGCCCGCGGCAGCATGACCGTCTGGGTAGACGCCGAAGACTGATGAGAGGTACCGCGATGACAACACCACCAGCGCCGACCCGGCGCGCAGAGGTCGCAGGAGCCGGTTTCGCGGGGCTCACCGTCGCCGTCGCGCTGGCGCAGCGCGGCTGGTCGGTGCGCCTGCATGAGCAGAACGACACCGTGCGCGACTTCGGAGCGGGCATTGTGATGTGGCGCAACGCCATGCTGGCGCTGGAGGTCATCGGCGTCGCGGAGTCCGTTCGTGAACACGGCGTACGGCCGGACTACTACGAGACCTTCCTGAACGGGGCGTCGGTCTCACTCGAAGTGCCCGGCTACCCCTACTGGGCGATCACCCGGCCGAAGCTGCACTCGCTGCTGGCCGACGCCGCCCGCGGCGCCGGAGTCGAGATAGTGACGAGTTCGCGAGCCGTCGGCGCCGACCCCGCGGGCGCACTGCTGATGGCGGACGGAAGCCGGCTGGAGGCCGACCTGGTGATCGGCACCGATGGCGCCGGGTCGGCCGTCCGCAACTCGCTCGGTGACCTCACCCAGGAGCGGAAGAAGTACTCCGACGGCGTATGCCGGGTCCTGATCCCGCGCCCGCAGGAGTTCCGCGGCGAGCGGTGGAACCGGGTGCTCGACTACTGGACGCTCGAGCCGGACGCCATGCGGGTGCTGTATCACCCGATGGGACCGGACATGCTCTACATCGCGTTCATGGCCGAGACCAAAAACGAGCGCGCGTCTCGGATCCCGGTCGACGTTGAGGTCTGGTCCGAGCGCTTCCCCCATCTCATCCCGATCATCGAGTTGGCCGGGAAGGCCGAGGGCGGCCGCCACGACAACTACCAGACCAACCGCGTGACGCCGTGGTCGACCGGGCGGGCGGTCCTGGTGGGCGACGCCGCCCACGCCATGTGCCCGGCTCTCGGCCAGGGGGCCGGCGTCGGGATGGTCAACGCGGTCGACCTGGCTTACGCCCTTGAGCAGTACGACACCATCGCCGAGGCCCTGTCCGTGTGGGAGGGCCGGATGCGTCAGATGACCGACGACGTCCAATCGCGCAGCGCCTACATGGCGGAGACCCGCAACATGGCCAAGGGGAACAACTGGACGCCCCGGCTGCTTGAGACCGCGAACTTCGTCTCGGCCGCGGTGCCACCGGGCGTGGCTGCGCGCTACCCGGTCCCCGAGGCCAATCGGTCATGGTGACCGAGCCCGCGCGCATCCTTCTCGGCCACGTGGAGGTGACGCGCGTGCAGGAGTACGCGGGAAAGGGCCCGGCCAGTCCGGCCTTCCTGTTCCCCGACAGCAGCCCCGCCTACTGGGCGGACCACGCGGGCTGGCTCGACCCCGACTTCTACGACGCCGCCAACGGCACCCTGCGCACGGTCCTGCACACCTGGCTGATCCGCAGTCAGGGGACGATCATCCTGCTCGACACCGGCGCAGGCAACGGCAAGGAACGTCCCTACGCGCCCGCCTACGCCCACCACGACACGGACTATCTGGACAACCTCCGGGCAGCGGGGGTGTCGCCGGGGGACGTGGACATCGTGATCAACACTCATCTGCACGTCGATCACGTGGGATGGAACACCCGCCTGGAAGGGCGGGAGTGGGTGCCGACCTTTCCCAACGCCCGCTACCTCATCTGCGAGCCGGATTTCCTGTTCTGGGATCCGATCCGCACGCCCCGGCCGCCGGGCGACGGCAACCAGAATGTCTTCGAGGACAGCGTGCGGCCGCTGCAGCGGGCCGGTCTGGTCGACCTGTGGGCCGGCCAGCATCGCGTCAACTCCGAGCTGCTGCTGCAGGCCGAACCCGGCCACACCCCCGGCTCGTCGGTGCTCCGGCTGCAGTCCGGCGGCGCCGGCGCCCTGTTCGTCGGCGACATCCTCCACTCGCCCGCCCAGATCGCTGATCCCGACGTCAACAGCTGCTTCTGCGAGGATCCGGCGATGGCGCGGGCCGCGCGCCGCCGCCTGCTGGCCGAGGCCGCCGACCGGTCCCTGCTCGTGTTCCCCGGTCATTTCGGCGGGCATTCCGCCTGCCGCGTGAACGAGGACGAGGGCGGCGCTTTCATCGTCCGCGACTGGGCCGATCTTGCCCGCATCTAACCGAAACCACCCTCGCTTGGGGAGCTGTCGTGAATCAAGACCTCTATGACGCCGGGCTCGCTACCCGCCGCCGTGTGCTCGGCGACGCCTACGTCGACGCCTCGCTGGCCGCCGCCACCGAATTCTCCCGCGACATCCAGGACTACGTCACCCAGTACTGCTGGGGCGACCTGTGGAACCGTCCCGGGCTGAGCCTGCAGGAGCGCAGCCTGATCAACCTCTCCATGATCATTGCGCTGAACCGCTCCCAGGAGTTCAAGGCCCACGTGCGCGGTGCCGTCAACAACGGCGTTTCGCGCGAGCAGATCAAGGAGGTGCTCATGCAGAGCGCCTTCTACTGCGGCGGCCCGGCGGCGCTGGAAGCGTTCCGCAACGCGGCCGAGGTCTTCGCGGCGATGGACGCCGAGGCGCGGGCGGCAGCGGGAGCATCGCAATGACCCTCGTCCGGGTCGGTTTCATCGGTCTCGGCAACATGGGCTCGCCGATGGCGGGGCATCTGGTCGACGCGGGCTTCGCGCTGACCGTATCGGACGCCGCCCCCGGGGTAACCGAGGGATTCGTCGCCCGGCATCCCGGCTCGACCGCCGCGACGGGGCCGGAGTCCTTCGCTACCGTGCAGGCGCTGATCCTGATGCTGCCGACCTCCGCGATCGTCGAGGACGTGCTCGAGCGCGAGAAGGTGGCCGACGCGCTGCAGCCCGGGTGCCTGGTCATCGACATGAGCTCCTCCGAGCCACTGCGCACCCGCACGCTGGCGGCGCGGCTGCAGGCGAGGGGCCTGTCGATGCTCGACGCCCCGGTCTCGGGCGGTGTGCGCGGCGCCAGGGCGGCCCGGTTGTCCGTCCTCGTGGGAGGCGCTGAGGCCGACCTGGCCCGGGCGGCGCCGGTGCTGAACGCGATGGCCTCCACGGTCATCCGGGTCGGCGACATCGGGTCGGGTCACGCCGCCAAGGCGCTGAACAACCTGGTGTCGGCCGCGACGATGTCGGTCACAGTCGAGGCTCTCGTCGTCGCCGAGGCATTCGGGATCACCGCGGGCGTGATGACCGAGGTGCTGAACAGCTCGTCAGGACGGAGCAATACGAGCGAGAACAAGCTGGCCCAGTTCATGGTCAGCGGGAGCTTCGACTCCGGATTCTCGCTGCAGCTGATGGCCAAGGACGTCGGCCTCGCCATCGGCCTCGCCCGCGCCCTCGATCGTCCGGTCGAGGTCGCCGATCACGTGGCCGACCAGTGGCGCCGCATCGCCGGCCAGGTGAGCCCGGCCACCGACCACACCCAGATGTACACCCTGCTTGGAGCGACGCCGCCCGATTCACCGGCCGGTGAGGCGCGATGAGCGAACCGCTGCTGCACTGGATCGACGGCGAGTCCGCTGCCTCGGCGGGCGCGGCGAGCCGGACCGGCACCGACCCGTCGACGGGCGGGCCGGGCATCGCGATAAGCCTGGGCACCGCGGCCGACGTGGACCGTGCGGTCCTGGCCGCGCACCGCGCGCGTACCGGGTGGCGGCACCTGGGCTCGCTGGAGCGCGGCCGTATCCTCGCCGCCATCGGCCGCCGCCTGCTGGCGGAGCTCGACGCGCTGGCCGCGATGGAGACCGCTGACACCGGCAAGCCGCTGGCGCTGTCGGCGGCCGAGATCCGCGGCGCCGCCGAGTATTTCGAGTTCTACGCCGCCCTGGTCAACCTGCCGGCCTGCCAGGTGCTCGACATCCAGCCCAACCTGCACGTCTACACGCTGCGGGAGCCGCTCGGCGTGATCGGCGTGATCACCCCCTGGAACCTCCCGCTCAACCAGGCCGCCCGGGCATGCGCGCCGGCCCTCGCGGCCGGCAACACGGTGGTGGCCAAGCCGGCCGAGGCCACGTCCCGCACGACCGTGGAGCTCGCCCGGATGGCAACCGAGGAAGGGCTGCCGCCGGGCGTGCTCAATGTCGTTCTCGGCCTCGGGCCGGAGGTCGGAACCGCCATCGTCGAGCACCCCCTAGTACGCAAGGTCGCGTTCACCGGGTCGGTCCGGGTCGGTCAGGAGATCGGCCGTATCGCGGCCGACCGCATCCTGCCGCTGACGCTCGAGCTGGGCGGAAAGTCGGCCAACATCGTCTTCGCCGACGCCGACCTGGACTTCGCCGCGACCGAGGCGGTGCGGGCCTACGCCACCAACGCCGGCCAGGTCTGCTCGTCCGGGACGCGCCTGCTGGTGCAGCGGCAGGTACAGGATCGCTTCGTCGAGGCGGTAGTGACCGCCACCCGCCGGCTGCGGCCCGGACGCGACGTCGGCCCGCTGATCACTCACGACCAGTGGGAGACGGTGCAACGGTACTTCAAGATCGCCGACGAGGAGGGTGCCCGGGCCGAGATCGGCGGCACGCTGGCCCTCGACCCGGCGCTGGCCGGCGGCTTCTACGTAGAGCCCACCGTCTACACCGCCGTCACCAACGACATGCGCATCGCCCGCGAGGAGATCTTCGGCCCGGTGCTCGTCGTCATCGGTTTCGACACCGAGCAGGAGGCGGTCGAGCTGGCCAACGACTCCGACTACGGGCTGGTGGGCGGCGTCTTCACCGCCGACCTGTCGCGGGCCATCCGGGTGGCCGAGGCGATCGAGGCCGGCCAGGTCTACATCAACTCGTGGTCAACGCAGTCGGTCCAGATGCCGTTCGGCGGTTACAAGCACAGCGGCTACGGCCGGGAGAAGGGCATCGAGGCGCTGAACCACTACTCCCACGTCAAGAGCATCAGCATGCGCATCACGCGGCGATGACGACGCGCTACCCGGCCGGGCGCACTCTCCGGTAACCCTCAAACGACGGGATAGACATGAGTCACGTGCAATTCGCCCCCGCGGTCTCCGACGACATACGGCTGGCGCGGAAGATGCTCATCGGCGGCGAGTGGGTCGGCGCGATCAGCGGCCGGACGCTCCCCGTGTATGACCCGGCTGACGGTCAGCTCATCGTGGAGGTTCCCGACGGCGACGCGGCTGACGTCGATCGCGCCGTCGCAGCCGCCCGCGCCGCCTTTGCCCCCGACGGCCGATGGCGGTCGATGACGCCGCAGGAGCGCGGCAAGCTGATCTGGAGGCTGGCCGATCTCGTCGAGCAGAACGCCGAGCGACTGGCGATGCTCGACTCCATCGACAGCGGCAAGCCGATCAACGAGATGATCTTCTTCGACATACCGTTCACGGTGGACGTGAGGGACATCTCGCGCGCGCACCGGATGGCGGCCGCGATCGAATCCGGTCAGGTCTGGGTCAACTGCTACCAGGCGGCCGACTCGGCGCTCCCGTTCGGCGGGACCAAGGAATCGGGCTGGGGTCGCGAGACCTGCCGGGAGACCCTTGAGGAGTACCTGGAGACCAAGACCGTGGTCGTCTCGTTGTGAGCTCCGATCGCGTCTTCGACTACATCGTCATCGGCGCGGGCACCGCCGGATGCGTGCTCGCGGCGCGGCTGAGCGCTGATCCGAGCCGGCGGGTGCTGCTGCTCGAGGCCGGAGTCGCCGACGACAGCGAGCGGATCTCCACCCCGCATGCCTGGCCCGCGCTCTACAAGACCGACGTCGACTGGGCCTTCGAGACCGTTCCGCAGGCCCGGACCGGCCACGTGCACGACATTCCCCGCGGCCGCACGGTAGGCGGTTCCGGCAGCATCAACGCGATGGCGTTCCTGCGGGGCGACCGTCGCGACTTCGACGCGTGGGCGTATCAGGGGTGCACCGGCTGGGACTACGAGTCCGTGCTGCCCTACTTCAAGCGGTCGGAGACGGTACCCCACGGCGACCCCTATTACCGGGGTGCCAGCGGACCGCTCCGCCCGGCCCCGGCGGCACGGCTGCACCCGCTGTCGCGGGCGTACCTGGCCGCCGCCCAGCAGGCCGGGCACCCGCTCACGGCCGACCTGAACGGGGCGCGGCTGCGCGGCGTGAGCAGCCATGACCTCCTGATCGTCGACGGCCGGCGGCAGAGCACCGCGACCGCTTACCTCGGTCCGGCCCTCGGTCGCGGAAACCTGCAGCTCGAGCAGGGGGCGTTCGTCGAACGGCTGACGGTTGAGGGCGAACGCTGCACCGGCGTCGATGTGGTCGTCAACGGCGAGCGGCGTCACTACGAGGCCGCCGCCGAGATCGTGCTCTGCGCGGGCGCCATCGGCAGCCCGCACCTGCTGCTGCGCTCCGGGATCGGCCCCGCCGTCGAGCTCGAGCGGGTCGACGTGAAGGTCAGGCACGACCTGCCGGGCGTCGGCCGCAACCTGCAGGACCACATCATCCTGGCCGGACTCACGGTCGAGGCGAGCGGCCCGCTGCCCGCCCCGACCGGCAATCTGGGCGAGGTCACCCTGATGGCGGACAGCGAACCGGGCCGGGCGTCGATCGACCTGCAGATCGTCTTCATCCACGTTCCGTTTGCCAATCCGTGGCAGACAGCTCCCGAGCACGGATACACCTTCGGCGTCGGGCATATGCGGCCGGCGAGCCGGGGGACGCTGACGCTCGCCAGTTCCGATGCCCGGTCGGCTCCGCTGATCGATTTCCGCTACCTCGACGAGGATGACGACCTGCGGGCGCTGGTCTCGGGGGTCCGTCATGCCCTGGACATCAGCGAAGCGGCGGCGTTCGACGACTGGCGAGGTCGCGCCCATCCGCTGCTTGGGGCCGATGACGCGATCATCGCCGCGTTTGTGCGCGACGCCGTCCAGTCCTATGGCCATGCCGCCGGATCGTGCCGGATGGGAGTCGACTCGATGTCGGTGGTCGATCCTCAGCTGCGCGTACGCGGGCTGGGCGGTCTGCGGGTGGCCGATGCGTCCGTCATGCCGGAGATCGTGTCGACCAACACCAACGCGGCTACGGTGATGATCGCGGAGAAGGCGGCTGATCTGCTGCGGTGACCAACCGCCGCAAGCGCTACAACGAGGAGATGCAATTTCATGGTTGCGATGACACTTCCCGGCGGAACGTTCACCATGGCCGAGGACCTGACGGTCACGCGCACGGGCTACGGCGCGATGCAGCTGGCCGGCCCGGCGTCTTCGGCCCGCCCAAGGACCGCGACGCCGCCGTGACCGTGCTCCGTGAGGCGGTGGAGCTCGGCATCACTCACATCGACACGTCCGACTACTACGGCCCGCACATCACCAACCAGATCATCAAGGAGGCTCTGTCCCCTTACCCGGACGACCTGCACATCGTCACCAAGGTCGGAGCCAAGCGCGACGCCGAGGGCGGCTGGCCGCATGCCCGCTCACCCCAGGAGCTGCGCCAGGCGGTGCACGACAACCTGAACAACCTCGGCCTCGACGCCATTGACGTGGTCAACCTGCGCCTCGGGGGGTTCGACGGCCCCGAGCCGGGCTCGCTCGCCGAGCCGTTCACCGCGCTCGTGGAGCTGCAGCAGGAAGGACTGATCAGGCATCTCGGCCTGAGCACGGTCAACGCCGAACAGGTCGCCGAAGCCCAATCCATCGCGCCGGTCGTGTGCGTGCAGAACTACTACAACATCGCCCACCGTGCCGATGACAGTCTCATCGACTCCCTCGCCGCCCAGGGCATCGCCTTCGTGCCTTACTTCCCGCTCGGCGGCTTCACCCCGCTGCAGTCCAGCACCCTCGAATCAGTTGCCACCCGCCTCGGCGCCACGCCGATGGCCGTCGCGCTGGCATGGCTGCTGCAGCGCTCCGCGAACATCCTGCTCATCCCCGGCACGTCATCCGTCTCGCACCTACGCGACAACATCACTGGCGCCGCGCTAACCATCCCCGAAGACGAGCTGACCGAACTGAACAGCGTCGGAGCATAAGACTGGACCGGCCCGCGTCCGGAAGAAGAGGATCGTGTACTGACCAGTCAGCGCCGGGTGGTGTTATCCGCGCGTCGCGATGCCCCAGACGAAGATGTCGGCATAGGACTTGGCGACTTCCTTGACCGAGAAATGTCCGCCCGCCCGCAGTGACAAATAGGTGTAGTTGTGCATGCCAAGCCAGGCGGTGACCGCGAGGCGGGTGTCAACCGGCCGGAAGTCGCCCGACTCGATGCCCTGCTGGAAAACGGCCTCGACCCGGCGCTCGTAGGCGCGGCGGCGCTGCCGGAACATCTCGGCGTTCTTGCCGGTCAGCGCCGGGAAATCGTGCAGGAAGACCCAGACGTGATCGGGGAAGCGGAAAATGACGTCGAGCAGTTCCTCGCCCAGCATCGCCAGCCGCTCGGGCGGAGTGCCGCCGGCCAGGTCGGCTCGGTCCGCGCCCAGCATGACCTCGTCCATGACGCGGTCGTGGATGGCGGCGAGCAACTGCTCCTTGGAGCCGATGTAATAGTAGAGGGCGCCCTTCCCGATGCCGTTCGCGTCGCAGAGCTCGTTGGTGCTAGTGGCGTGGTAACCCCGCGCGGCGAACACCTTGGCCGACGCGTCCACGATCTCGTGGCGACGCTGCTGCCACTTGGCGCTCTTGCCCTGCTTGTCCTTAATCCTGGTCTGCGGCATTCTGCTGCTGCCTCATCTAGTCGGAAGTTCGCACCAGGATACAGCTGACTGGTCAGTCGAATCAATCACAGCGCGACGACCCGGTGACGAGTCGCGCCCGGTTTGGTCATTGCGCCGGCTACGGTGCTGTTCCTATTATGTACTGACCAGTCAGTGTAGACAGCAGGGCGAGAGGGCCATGGACTTCACACTCACCGAGTTCGAGGGCGAGCTGCGTGACCTGGGCCGCAGCTACGCCGAGGGCGAGATCGCCCCGGTGGCGGCCCGGGCGTGGCACGAGGAGCGCTGTCCGACCGAACTGCTGCGCGGGCTGGGCGAGCTCGGGCTGCTCGGCCCGCTGGTGCCGGAGAAGTGGGGCGGCATCGGCTCCACCACCGTGGGCTACGTGGCCCTGCTCGAGGCGCTGGCGACGGTGGACCCCTCGATCGCGACCGCCTGGCAGGCGCACTGCACCATCGGCAGCCTCCCGCTGCTGCTGTTCGCCGACGACGACCAGCGCGAGCGGTGGCTGCGGCCGCTGGCCGAGGGGCGGCGGCTCGGCGCGTTCGGGCTGACCGAGCCGGGGGCGGGCTCTGACGTCCGGTCGCTGCGGACCAGGGCCGAGCAGGTGTCGGGCGGGTGGGTGCTCAACGGGCAGAAGGCCTTCATCACCAACGCGGGCACCGACCTGAGCTTCGGCGTCACCGTGCTCGCCCGGACCGGCGAGGACGCCGACGGCAAGCCGCGCTTCGGCAGCTTCATCGTCGAGCAGGGAACCGAGGGCTACACGCTCGGCCCGAAGCTGCGGGGCATCGGCTGGAAGTCGGCCGACACCAGGGACCTGTTCTTCGACGACGTCTTCGTGCCCGACAGCCAGGTCGTGGGCGAGCCGGGGGGCGGGCTGGGCCAGTTCCTTTCCGCCCTTGAGGTGGGCCGGATCTCGGTCGCCACCCTCGCCATCGGCACCGCCGCGGGCGCGATGCGGCTGGCCTTGGCCTACGCCAAGCAGCACGAGGCGTTCGGCACTCCGATCGCCAGCTTCCAGGCGATCCAGTTCAAGCTGGCCGACATGGCGACCGAGATCGAGGCCGCCCGCTGGCTCACCTACTACGCGGCCGCGCTGCGCGACGCGGGCAAGCCGTTCAAGAAGGAGGCCGCCATGGCCAAGCTGAAGGCCAGCCAGGTCGCCACGGCGGTGGTGAGCGAGGCGGTGCAGATCTTCGGCGGCGCCGGCTACATGCTGGAGAGCGACGTCGCCCGGTTCTACTGCGACGCGAAGGTGCTGGAGATCGGCGAGGGAACCAACGAGATCCAGCGCCTGGTCATCGCCCGCGAACTCGGCTGCTAGCGGCCGTGGACGACGAGAGACCCGCCCCGCACGCGCCCGCCGCCGACCCGCTCGGCCTGGCCGGGCGGCGGGTGGTGATCACCGGCGCCGGGCGCGGCCTCGGCCGCGTGCTGGCGGGCGCCTTCGACGCCGCCGGCGCGCGGCTCGCCCTGGTCGCGCGGTCCAAGCCCGCCCTCGACGGGGTGGCGGGCCAGCTGGCAGGCGACCACCTGGTCTGCCCCGGCGACGTCAGGGACGACCTGTTCAACGAGACTGTCGCCGGGCGGATGACCGAGCGGTTCGGCGGCATCGACGTGTGGATCGCCAACGCGGGGGTGTCGCGCGAGGACCCGGACATCACCCGCCTCTCCCCCGACGCCTGGCGCGACGTCATCGACACCAACCTGACCGGGACCTTCCTCGGCGCGCGGGCGGCCGTACCGCGGATGGGCGCGGGCGGCCGGATCATCGTCACCGGCTCGGTCCTCGGCGACCGGCCGCACGGCCGCCTGGCCGCCTACTCGGCCTCCAAGGGCGGCGTCCATGCCCTGGTCAGGTCGCTGGCGCAGGAACTCGGGCCGCGGCAGATCACCGCCAACGCGGTGGCGCTGGGCTGGTTCGAGGCCGGTCTTGGCGCGTTCTGGCACCGCGACGAGGACCGCGAGCGGGACATCGCGGCGCACACCGCCCTCGGCCGCTGGGGGACGGCGGAGGACCTGGCCGGCGTCTACCTGTTCCTGGCCTCGGCCGCCTCGGCCTACATCACCGGCACCACGATCACCGTTGACGGCGGCTACTCGCTGCTGTGACGCTCGATCCCGAGCTGACGCCCGCGGAGCCCGACCCGACGTCGAAGGAGATGGTCATGTTCAACCTCGCCCGGTCCCTCGACCGGAACGCGGACCGCACCCCGGATGAGGCCGCGGTCATCTTCCGCGATGCCCGGCTGACCCACCGGCAGCTCCTGGACCGGGTCAACGCGCTGGCGGCCGCCTTCCGCGCGGCCGGCGTCGGCCGGGGCGACATCGTGGCGCTGCTGATGGGCAACCGCCCCGAGTTCCTTGAGACCGCGCTGGCGGTCAACCGCGTCGGCGCCGCGTTCCTGCCGCTCAACGTGCGGCTGGCCGAGCCCGAACTGGAGTACATCATCCGGCACGCGGGCGCGACCGCGATCGTGACCGAGCCGGGGCTGGCCGGGCCGGTGGCCGCCATCAGCGGCCGAATGGGGACCCCGTGGACGGTGGTGGTGGCCGGCGGGGGTGGCGTGGCCGGCGAGGGTGATGGGGCCGCCCAGGGTGGGATGGCCGGCGGGGGTGAAGGGGCCGGGGACGGCCAGGGCGGCGGGGCTGCTGCGGTGGGCGTTTCGTACGAGGCGTTTCTCGGCGCGCATCTCGGCGCGTTCGTGCCCGCGGCCGATGTGACCGAGTCGGACCTGCACCGGCTGATGTACAGCTCGGGGACGACCGCGCACCCCAAGGGGGTGCCGATCAGCTACCGGAACTTCTACTGGAAGACGATCGGGCATGTGGCGGAGTTCGGGCTCAGCGCGGCCGACCGGACGCTGATGGCGGGTCCGATGTACCACGTGGGGGCGTTCGACCTGCCCGGCATCGGCACCTGGTGGGTCGGCGGCAGCCTGGTCATCCTGCCCCGGTTCGACGTGCCCGACCTGCTCGCGGCGATCGAGCGGGAACGGCCGACCAACGTCTGGCTGGCCCCGGCGATGGTGAACGCCACGCTGAACGCGATCGCCCAGTCGCCCGAGCTTGGCCGGCGGAGCACCGCGAGCATCCGGTTCATCACCGGGGGCGGGGAGAAGACGCCGGTGACGCTCATCGAGCGGCTGCTGGCGGCGTTCCCCAACGCGCGGTTCGCCGACGCCTACGGGCTGACCGAGACCGTGTCCGGCGACACGTTCAACGACCAGGCGCACATGCGGTCGAAGATCGGATCGGTCGGCAAGCCGGTGGTCAACCTGGACGTGCGGATCCTCGGCCCGGACGACGCTCCGGCCGCGCCGGGCACGCAGGGCGAGATCGCGCTGCGCGGGCCGAAGGTGGTCTCCGGCTACTGGAAGAACCCCGACGCCACGGCGGCCGCGTTCACCGAGGACGGCTGGTTCCTGACCGGGGACATCGGCCACCTCGACGAGGACGGCTACCTCTACATCGACGACCGCAAGAAGGACATGATCGTCTCCGGCGGCGAGAACGTGGCGACGTCGGAGGTGGAGCGCGCCCTGTACGAGTGCGACGCGGTCCTCGAGGCGGCCGTGGTCGCGATGCCCGACCCGCGCTGGGGCGAGGTGCCGCGGGCCTTCGTCGTGCTCCGGCCCGGCCGGGAGATGACCGAGCAGGCGCTGATCACGCACTGCCGGTCGCGGCTGGCCGGCTTCAAGACGCCGAAGCAGATCATGTTCATGGAAACGCTGCCGCGGAACCCATCCGGCAAGGTCCTCAAGCGCCAGCTGCGCGAGGTCAGCGAGCTGCGCGGGCAAACCACAGAAACGGAAGGGTGACCAAGTGCAGGCAACCTCTGTCCCCGCGAGCGAGACACCGGACCTCCCCGAGCTGCCGACCGACAGCCTGCTCGAGGCCTACCGGCGGATGACCCTGATCCGGGTATTCGAGGAGCGGGTGTCCGAGCTGTACCGCAACAGTGAGGTGCCGGGCTTCGTCCACCTGTCAATCGGTCAGGAGGCGGCCGCGGTCGGCGCCTGCTGGCCGCTGGCGGTCACCGACGTGATCACCTCCAACCACCGCGGCCACGGGCACTGCCTGGCCAAGGGCCTTCCCCCCGAGCCGATGATGGCCGAACTGCTGGCGCGGGTCACCGGGACGAACCGGGGCCTGGGCGGCTCGATGCACATCGCCGACCCGGACCTGGGCATCTTCGGGGCCAACGGGATCGTCGCGGCCGGCGTGCCGATCGCCGGGGGCGCGGCGCTGGCCGCGAAGCTGCGGGGTCAGCACGGCGTGGTGGTGTCGTTTTTCGGTGACGGCGCGGTCGCGCAGGGGGCCTTCCACGAGGCGGCCAACCTGGCCGCGCTGTGGCGGCTGCCGATCGTGTTCTTCTGCGAGAACAACGGCTACGCGGAATTCTCGCCGATCGCCGACCAGCACCCGGTGCCGATGTCGGCCCGCGCGGCCGGGTACGGGCTTGACTACGTGTCGGTCGACGGCAACGACGTGGAGGCGGTCGCGGCGGTCATGACCGACGCGGTGCGGCGGATCCGCGCGGGCGGCGGCCCGGTGTTCGTGGAGGCCGCCACCTACCGGTGGCACGGTCACTACGAGGGCGACCCGGAGAAGTACCGGCAGGCCGACGAGCTGGCGGAGTGGCAGCAGCGCGACCCGCTGGTCATCACCCGCTCCCGGCTGCTCGGCCGCGGCGTCGGGCAGGACGTCCTCGACGAGGTCGAGGCGCAGGTGCGGGCCCGGATCGACGCCGCCGTCGACGCCGCCAGGCAGGCGCCGCCGCCGGACATGAGCGTGCTCCGCTCGTCGGTCTACGCGCCGCGGCCGGCCATCGCCGAGCCGGACTGGGTGCCGGCCGCGGACGGCGAGATCTTCCGCACGATGGACGCGGTGCGGCTGGCCCTGGAAGGAGCGCTTGACGCCAACCCGGAGGCGTTCGTGGCCGGGGTGGACGTCGGCAAGGGCGGCAACGTGTTCGCCCTCACCCGCGGCCTGCACGCGCGGTGGCCCGACCGGCTGCTCGACACCCCGATCTCGGAGACCGCGGTCATGGGGCTCGCGGTCGGCGGCGCCATGGCGGGCATGACCCCGCTGGTCGAGCTGATGTACCTGGACTTCCTCGGGGTCTGCTTCGACCAGATACTCAACCAGGCGGCCAAGCTGCGCTTCATGACCGGCGGCAAGGCGCGGATGGGGCTGGTGATCCGGACGCAGTTCGGCGGCGGCCGGTCCTCCGGCAGCCAGCACTCCCAGTCCCTGGAGGCGCTGCTCGCCCACGTCCCCGGGCTGACGGTGGTGATGCCGTCGACCCCGGCCGACACCTACGGGCTGCTGCGGTCGGCGATCGCCGACCCCAACCCGGTGGTGTTCATCGAGAACCGCCAGCTCTACGGGATGAAGGGCCCCAAGCCGCCGGCCGACTATATGATCCCGCTCGGCAAGGCGAAGGTGGTGCGGGAAGGCACCGACCTGACGATCGTGAGCGTCTCCCGGATGGTTCACGAGGCGCTGGCGGCGGCCGAGGCGCTAGCCCCGCGCGGTATCAGCGTCGAGGTGATCGACCTGCGGACGGTGGCGCCGCTGGACAAGCAGACCATCCTGGCGTCGCTGGCGAAGACCAACCGGCTGCTGATCGCGCACGAGGGGGTGACCGACTTCGGCATCGGCGCCGAGATCGCCGCGCTGGCCGCCTACCAGGGGTTCTGGACGCTGGACGCGCCGGTCAGGCGGGTGGCGCCGCCGCCGACCCCGTCCCCCTACGCGCCGAACCTGGAGGAGCAGTGGCTGCCCGACCGCCGGGCCATCGAGCGCGCCGCCGAGGAGCTGGTCAAGGTCTGACGCGCCCGGTCCCCGGGTGACCCCGGGATAATGGTGCGCGGGCGCGGCCAGGTGGGGGCCGGGTCAGCGGGCCCAGTGGGTGTCGGCGAAGCGGCGGACTTCGGCCAGGATCTCCTGGTCTTCCGGTGCCTGGCCGAGGAACCCGCCGTGGCCGCCGGCCTCGGTGACGTGCAGTTCGGCCGGGATGCCGCCCCGGCGCAGGGCCCGGTGCAGGAGCACGGTGTCGGACAGCAGCATGTCGCGGGTGCCGGTGGTGAGGATGGCGGGCGGGAAGCCCTTGGTGAAGTCGCCGTTGAGCGGCGACAGGTGCGGGTGGCTGAGGTCGTGGCCGTCCGCGTAGAGCAGGAACGACTGCTTCCCGCTGCCGGGGATGAGGGGATCGAGCCCGAGGTTGGCCTGATGGGAGTCGCCCGCCTCGGTGAGGTCGGCGGCCGGCGTCATCAGCACCACCGCGGCCGGGAGCGGCAGGCCCTCGTCGCGGGCGCGCAGGATCAGCGCGGCGGCGAGGTTGCCGCCGGCCGAGGCGCCGCCGATGATGATCCGCTCGGGCGGCCGCTCGCCCAGCAGCGCCCGGTAGGCGGCCAGGCAGTCGTCGAGTCCGGCCGGGAAGGGGTGGTCGGGCGGCATCCGGTAGTCGACCGCCCACACCCGGGCGGCCATCCGGACCGCGGTGCCGGCCGCCATCGTGGCGCAGAGCTCGCCGCCGCCGTGGATGAACGCACCGCCGTGGATGTCGAGGTACACCCGTTCGTCGCCGTCGTCGAGGCCGTCCGGGGTGATCTCGTAGACGCGGCCGCCGCCCGGCAGGTCCCGTTTCACCACCGTGACCGGGGCGGCGGCGCGTCCGGCCATCATCGTCGCGAGGGCGCCGTCATGGGCGGCGATCATCGCCCGCCACGCCGCCGGGTCGTCCAGGGCCGGGTAATCGGCCGGCTTGGACGGCGGGGTGGCCAGCACCGCCTGGGCTTGCGGGCTGATTGTGGACGGGACGGTGATGTCGCGGGCGGGCAGCCGGATCGTGCCCGGTCGCTCGGTCACTGTCCCTCGAGGACGCGCTGGGGGGCGGCCGCCGCGGGGGCGACGTGCTCGCCGCCGAGGTAGGCCGAGCTGATCAGGTCGCCGACGACCTCGGGGGCGCCGTGGTAGGTGATCCGTCCGTTGATGAGCAGCGCGCCCGAGTCGGCCACCTTGAGCACCTCGGCCGCGAACTGCTCGACGACCAGGATCGTGAGGCCCTGCCGGGCGATGCCCGCGAGGACCTCGTACAGCTCCTCGACGATCTTGGGGGCGAGGCCCATCGAGAGCTCGTCGACGAGCAGGACGGAGGGGTTCACCGCCAGGGCGCGGGCCATCGACAGCATCTGCTGCTCGCCGCCGGAGAGCTTGCCTGCGAGCTGGGTACGGCGCTCGGCCAGCTTCGGGAAGTGCTGGAAGGACTTTTCCATGATCTCGGTGTAGCCCGTCCCCGAGAAGCTGGCCATCTTGAGGTTCTCGACCACGGTCAGGTTGGGGAAGATCCCCCGCCCCTCCGGGACCACGCAGAGCCCGTCGCGGACCAGCCGCTCGGTCGGGATGCCGGCGATCGAACGGCCGTTGAGCGAGGCCGTGCCCTTGGTCGGCGCGAGCTGACCGGACATGACCTTGAGGGCGGTCGACTTGCCCGCGCCGTTCGGCCCGAGGACCGCGCAGACCTCGCCCGCGCGGACCGTGAGGCTGATGTCCTGCAGCACGTCGATGCCGCCGTACCCGGCCGACACGCCGGCCAGCTGGACGGCGATCGGGCGGTCGGATTCCGGCTGGGGCTGCGGCTGGGCCGCGGCGGCCGGCTCGGTGACGAGGGCGACCGGGGCGACCGCGGCCGCCGGCCGGGCGCTGGCTTCCCCGGCGCCGGTGCCGAGATAGGCCTCGAGGACCTTCGGGTTCGCCTGGACCTCGGCCGGCGTGCCGGTCGCGATCACCTGGCCGGCGTCGAGCACCACAATGTGGTGGCAGAGGTTCATGATGAACCCCATGTCGTGCTCGACCACGAGGATCGCGATGCCGGTCGAGGCGAGCCCGCGCAGCAGGGTGGCGAACGTCTCGGTCTCCGACGCCGACAGCCCCGAGGAGGGCTCGTCGAGTAGCAGCACCCGCGGCTGGGTCGCCAGCGCCCGGGCCACCTCGACCAGCCGGGCGGTCCCGGTCGGCAGCAGTTCGGCCCTGGTCGACGCGACCGCCTGCAGGCCGAGGTGCTCGATGATCGTGTCGGTGATGACGTCGGGGCTCCCGGCCCCGGTCCGCGCCCACCGACGGCGGTGCAGTTGCGCCGCCACCCGGATGTTGTCGCGCACGGTGAGCGACCCGAAGACCTCGAGCCGCTGGAAGGTGCGGGCGAGGCCGAGCCGCGCGAACTGGTGCGGCCGCGCGCCGGTCACGTCCCGGCCGTCGACGAAGATCCGGCCCTCGTTGGGCTCCTGCATGCCGGTGGCGACGTTGAACAGCGTCGTCTTGCCCGCGCCGTTCGGCCCGATGAGGCCGATGATCTGCCCGTCCTGCAGGTCGAGGCTGACCCGGTTGACCGCGAGCAGACCGCCGAAGCGGACGGTGACGTCGCGCAGCTCGGCCGCCGGACGGTCGGTGGCGGCGCGCGGCGCGGGCGAGGGCAGCCTGGTCGCCTCGTGCACCCCGGCCAGCATGGGCGTGGCCTGCGTCGGCGGCACGCCTGCGGGGACGCCGGCGATCCGCCTGCGGAGCTTGGCGACCAGCTGGACGTTCTGCTCCCAGGCGCCCTCCGGGTTCCGGCCGACGCCGATGCCGATCAGGCCCGGGCCGAGGTTGCTGAACCAGGTGAGGAAGGTGTTGTCGGGGAACGCCTGGTTGAACCAGGCGAACTGGACCAGGCCGATCGCGCCGATGATCGTCCCGCCGACCGTGGTCATGCCGCCCACCACCAGCAGCAGCAGGTACGGCAGGCCGACCGTGAGCTGGAAGTCGGTGGTGCCGACGGAGCTGTAGTAGATCGCGAACAGGCCGCCGGCCAGGCCGGCGATCGCGGCCGAGAACATGAACACGCTGAGCTTGGTCAGGGTGAGGCTCATGCCCAGCATCGAGGCGGCGTCGGGGCTGTCCCGCAGCGCGACCAGCCGGCGCCCGAAGCTGCGCCGCTGCACCAGGATGACGATCATGCCGACAACGCAGAACAGGATGGTCACGAAGATCAGCAGCCCCGCGTCCTGGGCGAACGAGATCCCGAGGAAGCTGAACGGGTTCTCCACCTGCAGGCCGAACACCGACAGGTTGGGCACCTGCAGGTTGCCGTTGCCGAACACCTTCGGCTGGTCGAAGAACAGGAACTCGGCCAGCCGGGCGAACGCCATCGTCGCCAGCGCGAGGTAGATGCCCTGCAGCCGGATCGCGGGCCCGGCCATGATCAGGCCGATCGGCACCGCGAACGCGGTCGCGACGAGGAGGCCGAGCACGTTGCCGTTGAAGCCCCACTGGGCGAAGGCGAACGCGCCGCAGCCGACCAGGGTGATCTGGGCCAGGCTGATCTGGTTGGCCCAGCCGGTCAGCGGCACCAGCGACAGCATCACCAGCGCGGTCAGCACGATGAGGATGACCTCGCGCAGGTTCGGCCGGCTGAGGGTGGCGGCGCAGATCAGCGCGATGACGATGAGGGCGCCGAAGCCGAGCAGGGCGTTGCGGTTGGTGGGGATGCGCTCGGCCGTCTGCCGCGGCTTCGACCGGCCCTTGATCCGCGCGTCCCTGACGAACAGCACCGCGATGAACAGCAGGGCGGCCGGGATGGCCTGCGGGGCCGACGTCCACCGGCCGCTCCAGCTCAGGAAGGTCTCCTGGAAGGACAGCGTCAGGCCGATGATCAGGCCGCCGACGTACGCCATGGGCAGGCTGCGGAGCCGGGCGATGATGGCCGCCGCGAACGCGTCGACGATGAACAGCGTCAGCGTCGACGGGTCGAGCGCGCTCAGCTCCTCGGCCAGGAAGATGCCCGCAAGCGCGGCCATCGACGACCCAAGCGCCCACGCCGTCATGGTCGCCGAGGCCGGCCGCGCGCCGTTGAGCACGGTCAGGTCCCGGTTGTCGACGACCGCCCGCATGGTGACGCCGAGCCGGGTGTGGTACAGCAGGAAGCGCAGCAGCAGCCCGACGGCGATACCGGTGGCGATCGTGACGACCCGGTAGTAGGGCATGAAGGTACCGCCGAGGCTGAACCCGCTGACGCCGAAGAACGTGGGGATGACCCGCTGGGTGTTGCTGTTCGGGTTCCAGATCGACCCGGCCAGGCCCATCAGGCCGAGCATCAGGCCGATCGTCACCACCAGCTGGGCCACGATCGGGGAGTCGGTCAGGAACCGCATGATCAGCCGCTCGATCAGCACGCCCATGAGGGGGGCGGCGATCAGCACGGTGAGCAGGATCCCGACGATCGTGGGGAGCCCGATGTCGACCCGCAGCTGCCAGTAGACGAACGCGAGGAACATGCCGATGGCGCCCTGGGCGAAGTTGAACACGCCCGACGTCGCGTACGTGACGACCAGGCCCTGGGCGGCGACGCCGTAGATCGAGCCGAGCGCGATGCCGGTGATGAGGAAGCCGATGATCGCGCTCCCCGTGATCGGCAGCCCGCTCCACGACTGCTGGATGACGACGGCGACCAGCGCCGCGACCACGACCGCGCCCCCGATGGTGCGGGTTCGCTCGCGGCCGACCAACTGCCGGATATCAGTCACCGTTAACCAACTCCTCAGAGGGCAGTCCAGGGCTTTAGATGTTTGTACCGACCGGTTGGTCACAAGAATGCGCCTTGGTGGTGATTCAGTCAACAGGTATCCGGTAGTGCGTTGACATCCGAGCGCTTGCGATTCAAACTGACCGTTCAGAACAAATTATTCGAGTGCGGAGGTTCTGGCGGGTAATGCCAAGCGTGCAGTCAAGCGGCGCGTCGACCGGCTCGCCAGGGGCCGGGGGCGTGCTCATCGTGGGCGGCGGCCAGGCCGCGATGCACCTGGCCAGTTCGCTGCGCGATCTCGGCTGGCAGGCGGCGGTCACGATCGTGAGCGAGGAACCCCGCGCTCCGTACCAGCGGCCGCCGCTGTCCAAGGCATTCTTGTCGGGAACGGCCGACCCGACAACGCTGGAGTTCCGCTCGGCGGAACACTACGAGCGCGATCGGATCACCCTGCTGACCGGGCAGCGGGTTACCGGGCTGCGGGCGGCGGCGGGCGGGCGGCCGGGGGAGGCGGTCACCTCCGGCGGCGGCCGCCTCGAGTTCGGCCACCTGGCGCTGGCGACCGGGGCGCGGCCACGGCGCCTGGCGGTGCCCGGGGCCGACCTGTCCGGGGTCTGCTACCTGCGCGATGTGGGGCACGCGCTCGAACTGCGGGAGCGGCTGGCGACGGCCGAGCGGGTGCTTGTCGTCGGCGGCGGGTTCATCGGGCTCGAGGCGGCCGCCTCCGCGCTGGCCAGGGGCAAGGCGGTGACGGTGGTGGAGGCGGCCGACCGGCTCATCGGGCGGGTGGTCGCGCCGGTCGTCTCCGATTTCTACGCCGCCGCGTACCGCCGCCGCGGCGTCCGGGTGCTGCTCGGGACGGGCGTTTCCGTGTTTACGGGCGTGGACGGGGTGGTCACCGGGGCGCGCCTTTCTGATGGCAGCCTCGTCCCGGCCGACCTGGTCGTGATCGGCATCGGGGCCGAGCCCAGGACCGAGCTGGCCGAGCAGCTCGGGCTGGCCTGCGCGGGCGGCATCGTGGTGGATGAGTGCGCGCGGACCAGCGATCCGGCGATCGTGGCGGCGGGCGACTGCGCGATCACTCCGCATCCGGCCGCGGCCGACGGCTCGCTGGTCCGGTTCGAGTCCTACGGGCACGCGACCGACCACGCCAAGGTGGCCGCGGCCACGCTGGCGGGGGTGCCCTCCCGCTACGACGCGGTGCCGTGGTTCTGGTCCGACCAGGGCACGCTCAAACTGCAGATCGCGGGGCTGGCGGGCGGGTTCGATCAGACGGTGCTGCGCGGCGACCCGGCCGCCGAGCGGTTCTCGGTGCTGTATTACCGGGGCGCGCGACTGCTGGCGGTGCACGCGGTCAACTCGCCGCGTGACTACCTGGCGGTCCGGCGCGCGCTGGCGGCCGGGCAGGACATACCGGCCGAGCTCGCGGCCGACGCGGGGCAGCCGCTGGCGGGGCAGCCGGCCGCGCGGTGAGGCCGCGATGTGGTCAACCTCCGGCACACGAGGATGCGGCCGGGCGGAGTCAGCCCTTGGCGGGCCAGCCGACGCGCGGTGCGGCCGCGATGTGGTCAACCTCGGACGGACGAGGATCCGGCCGGGCCAGAGTCAGCCGGGACCGTTCGATACCTCGGGGTTGATTTGTCGGGGTTTAGGCGAGCGAGATCGCGCCGGTCGGGCAGGAGTCGACGGCGGTCCTGATCGCGTCCTCCGGGTCTCCCTCGGGGTTGGTCACGATCGCGATCGTCTCGTCGTCCTGGTCGAACGTGTTCGGGGCGTACCAGCAGCACTGCCCCGAGCCCATGCACAGGGTCCGGTCGACGCGGATCTCGCGGCGGGTGGTGGCGGCCATGGCCCTAGTCTCCCACGGTGAAGTCGAGGTGCAGGGTGTTGATGCCGTGGAACATGTGCGTCTTCATGTAGTCGTAGTGGCGGCTGCCCTCGGGGCCGTGCGCTGCCTCGTTGATGCGGATGTCGGTCGTCCGCTCGAGCAGCCGCTCGACCGTGATGCGGGTCTCCGACCGGGCCAGCGGCGCCCCCGGGCAGGTGTGGATGCCGTGGCCGAAGGCGATGTGGCGGCGCACGTTGTCCCGGGTCGCGCGGAACTCGGCCGGGCACTCGAACTGGCGCGGGTCGCGGTTGGCGGCCCCGTTCGACAGGAAGATCTGGGTGCCGGCCGGGATGTGCACCCCGCCGAGCTCGGTCGTCTTGATCGCCAGCCGGTACTCGCCCAGGATCGGGCCCTCGGTCCGCAGCACCTCCTCGATGAACCGCGGGATCAGGTCGCGGTTGGCCCGCAGCTCGGCCTGGGTCTGCGGCTCCTCGGCGATGCGCCGCAGAGCGGTCGCGATCAGCCGTACGGTGGTCTCCTGCCCAGCGGCGAACAGGTTGGACGCGATCCGGGCGACCTCGATCGGCTCGGGGACGCTGCCGTCGGGGAACAGCGACTGGGCCATGCCGGTCAGCACGTCGTTGAGGGGCCGCTCGCGGCGTTCGGCGATCTTCTCGGAGAAGTAGTCGTAGAACACCTCCAGCGTGTTGTGCCCGGTCGTGCGCGCGGCCGGTTCTCTGGCGGTGACGCCGCCGGGCCTGGTGCCTGGCATCTGGCTGAGGCCGCGGCGCTCGAGCAGCATCGCGTGGTCTTCCTCCGGCACCCCGAGCAGGTCGGCGATGACCAGCAGGGTGTAGGGCTGCGCGTAGTCGGCGTTGATCTCGGCCGTGCCCAGCGGGAGGATGTAGTCGAGCTGGCGGTCGGTGAGCCGCCAGATGAACTCCTCGTTCTCCTTCAGCCGCTTGGGCGTGATCAGCCCCATCAGCAGCGCCCGCTGGGCGGTGTGAGTGGGCGGGTCGGCGGTGACGATCTGGTCGTTCTGCGGCAGGTACTCGCGGTGCGCGTTGACGAAGTCGGTGATGTCGTCCCCGTCCGGACGCTCGGGCAGCAGCGACCACGGGTCCGGGCCGACGATGAGGGTGGCGGACGAGAACAGCTCGGGGTGGCGCAGCACCGTTATCGCCTCCTCGTGCCCGGTCACCATCACCACCCCGTGGTGCGGCTCCCGGTAGACCGGCTGCTGCGCGGCCAGGTAGTCGAGGTGGCGGTAGGGGTCGGTCGCGAGCGACGGGTCGGTGTAGTCGATGCGGTCGATGTCCACGTCGTGGCTCCTGATCTGCTGGTTCGGTGGCGGGGTCATAGCACGCGGGCGTCGACGGTCGGGCGGATCACCAGCTGCGAGACGTTCACCCGAGGCGGCAGGCTGACCACGAAGACGATCGCGGCGGCGACGTCGTCGGCCTGCATCGCGCCGTCCTTCTCGACGTGGTTCCTGGTGAACTCGCGGACCTTCGCGTCCTTGATGTGCTCGTGGATCTCGGTCGCGGTCGCGCCCGGCTCGATGATGCTGACCCGGATGCCGGCCAGGGTCACCTCCGCCCGCAGCGACTCGTTGAACGCGGTGAGCGCGAACTTGCTGGCCGCGTACGGTCCGAAGGTCGCGCCGACCGCCCGGCGGCCGGCGGTGGAGGAGATGTTGACGATATCGCCGCCGCCGCGCGCTTTGAGCGCGGGAATCGCGGCCCGCGCGGTGTAGAGGCCGGCCCAGAAGTTGAGGTCGAACACGTAGCGCCAGTCGGCCAGGTCGCCGTTCTCGACCTTGCCGGTCTGTGTCATTCCGGCCGCGTTGACGAGGATGTCGAGGCCGCCGAAGTGACCGACCGCGTCCTCGACCGACTGGGTGGCTTCGGTTTCGTCGGTGACGTCGGCGGGGCGGGTGAACGCCTGGCCGCCGCCGGCCTCGATCTGGGCCGCCAGGTCCTTGAGCCGCTCGGCCCTGCGGGCCACCAGCGCGACGCTGGCCCCCGCCTCCGCCAGGGCCAGGGCGGTGGCTTGGCCGATCCCCGAGGAGGCGCCGGTGACCAGGGCCGTCTTGCCGGTAAGTACGCCAGTCATGGCTACCCGCGCAGGTGGGACATGTAGTGGCCAACGCAGTCCATCAGGTCGCTGGGGACGTAGTAGCCGGACTCGTCGTTGATCGCGGCCCAGTTGGCGGCCACGTCGTCGATGGTGGCGCCGGTCAGACCCGGCTGCAGGTAGCCGTCGGTGACCCCGACGAACAGGCGCGCGAAGCGGCCGCCGCCGGCCAGGTAGGTCTCCCCGCTGACCTGGCACGACTCGTGGGCCAGGTAGGCCACCATGGGGGCGACGTTGAGCGGGTCCATCGCCGGGACCGACTCGGCTGCCCGGGCCGCCTGCTCCTGCTCCTCCTCGGTCCGGCCGGATATCCGGGTCATCGCGTTGGGGGCGATGCAGTTGACGTTGATGTTGGCGTCTTTCCTGCTCACGGTCAGGCTCTTGGCCATGCCGAGCATGGACGCCTTGGCGATCGCGTAGCCGATGTTGTCCATCAGCCCGAACATGCCGATCGAGGTGGTGAGGATGGCGCGGCCGTAGTTCTTCTCGAGGAAGTACGGCCAGGCCGCGCGCAGGGTGTTGAACGAGCCCTGGACGTGCACCTTGTAGTGCGCGTCGATGGTCTCGATGGTCGCGTCCGGCAGCGATCCCCAGACCATGTTGCCGGCGTTGTTGACCACGATGTCGATGCCGCCGAAGTGCTCGACGGCGGTGTCGATGACCGAGGTGCCGCCCTCGACCGTCGACACGTCGCCGTAGTTGGCGACCGCCGCTCCCCCGGCCGCCTCGATCTGCTTCACCACCTCGTCGGCGGGGGCGGCGTCGCCGCCGGTGCCGAGGGTGGATCCGCCCAGGTCGTTCACCACGACCTTGGCGCCCAGCTGGCCGAGCAGCAGCGCGTAGGCGCGGCCGATCCCCCGGCCGGCGCCGGTCACCGCCGCGACGCGCCCGTCTAGCCGCAGTCCGCTCACCACATCACTCCTTATTGTTTTAGGCCAGGAAGCCGGCGTAGCCGCTCTGGACCGCCTTGGCCATGAACTCGTCGAGCTTGGGCCTGCCGCCCGGGTTGAGCAGGTACGCCATCGGCTTGCCGGGCGTGTTGCCGCCGTAGTACTGGCCCCGCTTGACGAACGACGAGTACGGCAGGAGCTGGGCGATCATGTCCATCCAGGCCTGCTCGTCCGCCTTCGGGACTTCGATCCGGCGGTGCCCGTGCTCGCGGGCGTAGTCGATGACGTCCTGCACGAAGACGACCTGATGCTCGCCGTAGCGCGGGTTGTTGCCCGCCGCGCCGTGCGGGCCGCCGGGGAAGAAGAAGTTGGGGAACCCGTGGGTCATGATCCCGAGGTAGGTGAGCGGCCCGTCGGCCCAGTAGTCGTTGAGCCTCAGCCCGCCCTCGCCGACGATGCCCATCCGGAGCATGGCGCCGGTGCCGAAGTCGAAGCCGGTCGCCCAGATGATGACGTCGAACTCGCGCAGCCCGTCGGAGGTCTCGATCCCGGTCTCGGTGACCTTGACGATGGGGGTCTCGCGGAGCGACACCAGCTCGACGTTGGGCCGGTTGTACATCTCGTAGTAGCCGGTCACGTAGGGCGGGCGCAGGCCGACGTAGAGGTGGTCGGTCGGGATCAGCCTGGCGGCGGTGGCCGGGTCGTCGACGATGGCGCGGATCTTGTCCGCCATGAACGCGCACCAGTCGGCGTTGGCGTCGGTGTTGAACAGCAGGTCCTCGTAGTTGGTGCTGATCTTGGCGAACCCGGGGCTGTTCCAGACGCTCTCGAAGAACGCCTGCCGCTGCTCCGGGGTGTCGTCGACCCACTTCTTCCCGGCCGGGGAGTGCAGGAAGCCGCCGACCGAGACGTCGAGGGCGGCCTTGATCGGGGCGTAGTTCGCCTTGAGGTACGCCTGCTGGCCGGCGTCGATCGGGTGGTTGTTGAGCGGCGTGGCCCAGGTCGCACTGCGCTGGTACATCACCAGCGACTGGGCCTCGCCCGCGATCGCGGGCCCGATCTGGACGCCGGTCGAGCCGGTGCCGATCACGGCGACGCGCTTGCCGGTGAAGTCCACCTTCTCCTTCGGCCAGCGGACCGGGTGGTAGGTCTCTCCCGCGAAGTCCTCACGGCCGGGCACGTCGGGGTACTGCGGCACCGAGAGCACGCCGGTGGTGGAGACCAGGTACTGCGACGTGACCTCGAACCCGTCCTCGGTCGTGGTGGTCCAGGTGGCTTTGGCTCCGTCCCAGACCGCCGACGTGACCTTGCTGTTCAGCCGGATGTGGCGGCGCAGGTCGAACTTGTCGACCACGTGGTTGAGGTACCGCTCGGTCTCCGGCTGCGGCGCGAACTCCTCCGACCAGTCCCACTCCTGCCAGAGCTCGGCCGAGAACAGGTACCCGTAGGTGTAGCTCTCGGAGTCGAACCGGCACCCTGGGTAGCGGTTCCAGTACCAGGTGCCGCCGACGCCGTCGGCCTGTTCGAGCAGTCGCACCGAGTACCCTGCCTGAACGGCCCGGTAGAGCTGGTTGATGCCCAGGATCCCGGCACCGACGATGACCACGTCGACCTGCTGGTCTCGGCCCTGCGCTGGCACTGCCAATTGAGTCCCCTACGACAAATCGATTGACCGGTCGGTCCACTATGGCTCGCGGGACGAGCATCCCGCAAGCCCCCGTCGCCAGGTCCACCGCCTCGGCCAGGCGGCGCGGACACGCTTCCGATACGACCAATAGTGTAATTATATAACGCTTATGATGGCAAGCGTGACAGCTCTCGAGCCGTTCGTGGTCGATGTACCCCAGGGCGTGCTGACCGACCTGGCCGAACGCCTGCGGCGGACGCGGTTTCCGAATTCGATCGCTGGCATCGGCTGGCAGCAGGGCCTCCCCCTGGACGATCTGCGGGAGATCGTGCGCTACTGGCTTGACGGCTACGACTGGCGCGTTCACGAAGCCCGCCTGAACCGCTACCGGCAGTTCGTGACGACGGTCGACGGCCAGCGGATCCACTTCCTGCATATCCGGTCCCGCCACCAGGCAGCCGCCGCGTTGTTCCTGATCCACGGCTGGCCGGGTTCCGTGGTCGAGTTTCTCGACGTGATCGATCCGCTGGCCGATCCGGCCGACCCGTCCGACGCGTTCCACCTGGTGGTGCCGTCGCTGCCCGGCTACGGGTTCTCCGGCCCGACGACGGAGGCGGGCTGGAACCCGCGGCGGATCGCCGCCGCCTTCGGGCAGATCGCCGACCGGCTCGGCTACCAGCGCTACGGCGTCCAGGGCGGGGACTGGGGGGCGATCGTGTCCGCCAACATGGCCGGGCTCCGCCCCGACCGAGTCCTCGGCCTGCACGTCAACCTGATGAACGTGCCGCCGCCGAGCGGCGAGGCGGCCGCTCCGCCGACCGCGTGGGCGCGGCGGGCGGGCGCGGCCGGGGGCGGCTACGAGGCGATTCAGGGGACGAGACCGCAGACGATCGGCTACCTGCTCGACGACTCGCCGGCCGGGCTGGCGGCCTGGCTGATCGAGAAGTTTCACGAGTGGACCGACCCGGCGGCCGGCGGCGGCTCCGCCGTGAGCCTGGATCAGCTGCTGACCAACGTGATGCTCTACTGGGTGAACCGGACCGGCGCGTCGTCGGCCCGGCTGTACTGGGAGCGGCGCCAGGCCCCGGAGACGATGGTGCCGCAGCGCCGGGTGACGGTGCCGACCGGGGTGGCGAACTATCCGGGAGAACTCGTCCGGTCACTGCGGCCGCACGCCGAGCGGTTCTTCAACGTCGCGGCCTGGACCGAGCTTCCGCGCGGCGGGCACTTCCCGGCGATGGAGGTGCCTGATCTGTTCGTGGCCGACGTGCGGGCGTTCTTCCGGCTGGTGCGCTAGTGGCCGGGCTCGTCCTGGCCCTGGTCCTGGTCCTCGGGCGGGAACCCGGTGAGGCCGGGGTCGAGTTCGAGGCCGAAGGTGTTGAAGGCCATCGCCATCAGGTCGTAGGCGCCGATGGTGAACACCAGGTCCATCAGCTGCTGGCGGTCGAAGTCCTCCGTCAGTCGCTTCCAAGTCTGGTCGCTGACGTAGCGGTCGGCCGCGATCTCGTCCACCGCGCGCAGCAGGGCGGCGTCGCGCGGTCCCCAGACCGGAGAGTCCGGGCCTGCCATGATCGCGTCGACCTCCTCGTCCGACAGGCCCGCGGACTTGGCCATCCGCACGTGCTGGGCCCACTCGTACTCGCCGCGCCGCACCCAGCCGATCCGGACCGTGACCAGTTCCCGGTCGCGCTTGCTGAGGGTGGAGTGGAACAGGTGGTTGTTGAACGTGAACCAGCCCTTGGCGAGGTCCGGGTGCCAGGAAAAGATGCCGAGGATATTCGAGGTGGGCCGGTCCCGCCGCGGCTCCCCCGGCCGGCGGTTACTGCCCGGCGGCCGCAGCACTGCCAGCGCCTCATCCACCGCCTCGTCCCAGTCGTCCGACGGGCGGGGCGGAATCCGTGGCTCGCTCAACAGCGTCCCTTCTGCGGTTATGATCACAAATTTTACTGACCGGTTGGCACAAAAAAGTATTGACCTCGCCCGGCGGCCGAGTCAAGTATGAGGGCTGCGAGATCGTCAACACCGAGACGGAGCGTCATGGGAAAGCTTGATGGCAAGGTCGCCGTGGTCACCGGGGCCGGATCCGGCATGGGCCGGGCCTCGGCGCTGCTGTTCGCGGCCGAGGGCGCCAAGGTCGTCTGCGCCGACGTCAGCGGGCACCAGGAATCGGCGGCGGCCGAGATCGGCAAGGACGCGATCGCGGTGCGGGCCGACGTCTCGCAGGCGGCGGACGTGCAGGCGATGTTCGCGGCGGCGGTGGAGGCGTTCGGCCGGCTGGACGTGGTGTTCAACAACGCGGGCTTCAACGCTCCGCACCACCCGCTCGACGAGACCGACGACGACCTGTTCGACCGGCTGGTCGCGGTGAACCTGCGCGGCGTGTTCCTCGGCATCAAGTACGCCATCCCCGCGCTCCGCGCCAGCGGAGGCGGGTCGATCATCAGCACCGCGTCGGCCACCGGCCTGGTCGGCCGCAAGGGGATCGCGGCCTACGGCGGCACCAAGGGCGGCGTGGTCGCGCTGACGATGGGGGCGGCGCTCGACTTCGCGGCCGACAACATCCGGGTCAACTGCATCTGCCCGGGCATGATTTACACCGGCCGGGGCGGCGCCCCGGCCGACAACTCGGCCCCGGTGCCGGACCGGCCGATGCCGGTGCCGATGGCACGCTACGGAGCGCCGCACGAGATCGCCACCGCCGCCGTGTTCCTCGCCAGCGACGACTCCTCGTACATCACCGGGGTGGCGCTGCCGGTCGACGGCGGCTACGTCGCCGAGTAAACCCGGTTGCGAGCGACGCGCCCCGTACCCGGAATTGGCCCGGGAGACCACAGGCCCGGTTCGGTTTCAGCCCGGGGGGCCACCGGCCCGATTGCGTTATGGCCCCGGGGCCACGGGCCCGGTTTCGTTTTAGCCCTGGGGGCCACGGGCCCGCTAGATATGGCCCGGTGGGCCACGGGGCCATAACGTTTTTGGGCTTCGCGGGTGACCATGCCGACGTCAACGGCGACTGGCGCGGGGGACGGATAAAGGCGGAGCAACGGTCCGTTAGATATGACGAATTTGAATCTGCCTCTTACCACCCGGAAGATCCGACTGCCCCTTGACAGTGGAGGATGGCGAACCGCCACGACCCGTCGGCCGACCTGCGGGCGACAGCCGTCGTCGTTCCGGTCGGCGAGATCCCGGTGCCGTCCGGCAACATCGCCTCGAGGTCCCAATCGACGATGATCAGGGCCGTATCTCCCCCGATCAGGGTGGACCTGGGCTTGTTGGTCAGGCGCGCCTGAGCCGCGATCGACTGGACCGCCTCAGCGTGCAGCGCCTCCTGGTCGGTGAGGACCTTGCCGGTGAAGGTGTGCATCGTCGCGTCCTGGTTGAACAGCGCGACGACGGCGTCGGCGTCCCCGGCGTTGAGCGCGTCCTGGTACGCGAACGGGAGGCGGGCCGGGTCGACGATCCGGGTATCGGCGCTTTCCTGGGCGTTCATGGCCGACTCACTCCTCGAGTGGGGTCAAGCCGACACTACCTTCCCACGGTAATGAGTCCTTAGGGGGCTGCGTAGCCGCCGTCGACGACGATGGCCGAGCCGGTCGTCCACCGGGACGCGTCGCCGGCCAGGTAGGAGTAGGCGCCGACGAGGTCGTCGGCCGAGCCGAGGCCGAGCGGGTGCTTGGCCGCGATGGCGTCGACCGCCTCGGCGGGCAGCGCCGTGTGCATGCCGGACAGGAAGGTGCCGGGGCAGACGCAGTTGACCCGGATGCCGTCGCGGGCGTACTCGACCGCGGCGACCTTGGCCAGGTGGATGACCCCGGCCTTGGTGACGCAGTAGGGCGAGGAGTGGCTCCAGGCGGTGAGCCCGGCCACCGAGGCGGTGAGGATGATCGATCCTGACCGCTGGGCGCGCATCACCGGGACGGCCGCCTTGATGCCGTTGACCGGGCCGAGCACGTTGATGCGGTAGGACCGTTCCCAGTCCTCGGTGCTGAGGTTGTGGATCCGGCCGTTCGGTGCCAGCACCCCGGCGTTGCTGATCAGCACGTCGAGGCGGCCGAAGCGGTCGACCGCGTGGCTGACGACGTTCTCGACCGCGGCGAAGTCGCTGATGTCGGCGGGCACGGTCGCCACTCCCCCGGCGCTGGCGGCGAGGTCGTCGCGCGCCTGCGCCAGCGCGTCCTCGCTGAGGTCGCTGAGCACCAGGTCGGTGTCGGGCTCGGCCGCCAGGTGGCGGGACAGGGCGGTGCCGAGCGTCCCGCCGGCCCGAGAATGGCGATGACCCGCCGCGCGGTTCCCATCAGAGTCTTCCCTTCTTGAACCGGTCAGGCGAGGAGGTAGCCCCCGTCGACGTTGAGCACGGTGCCCGTCACGAATTCGGCCGCGTCCGAGGCCAGGTACTGGAACGCGCCGGCCAGCTCGGCCGGGCGGCCCCAGCGGTTCAGCGCGGTGTGGTCGAGGACGGTCTTCGACGCGCCGTCACTGCGCATCCAGGGGCCGGCCAGCGGCGACTCGAACCAGCCGGGCGCCACCACGTTCACGGTGATCTTTCGCGGTGCGAGGTCGAGGGCGAGGGCCTTGGCCATCCCGACCAGGCCGGCCTTGGACGCGCTGTAGGCGGCGAGCCCCTTCGACGGCCGCTCCCCGAGCACCGACCCGGTGAAGATGATCCGCCCGCCCGGGCGCATCACCCGGGCGGCGGCCCGGGCGCCGAAGAACGCGCCGCTCAGGTTGACGTCGATGACGTCCCGCCAGACCTCGGGCTTGGTCTCGAGCGGCCCGGCGACGACGGGCGAGATCCCGGCGTTGCCGATCCAGACGTCCACCCCGCCCCAGGCGGCCACCGTCTGGTCGGCGACCGCGTCGTTGAATTCCGGGTCACGCACATCGCCCGCGAACTGCAGCGTCGGCCCGTTCAGCGCGCCGGCCACCTCGGCCAGGTCCTGGGCCGTGCGCGCGACCAGCGCCAGCCTCGCGCCGCCGCGGGAAAGCGCGTGCGCGATGAGCTCGCCGAGACCCCGGCCCGCCCCGGTCACGACGACGCGCTTGCCGCTGACGTCCCCGACGAGCGGGAACTCGTCCGGTACCTCGATCCGCTCCGGCATTCGACCAGGGTAACATAATTTGGACCGATCGGTCAGTATAATTTGGGGCGCTACGGTGCGTCGAGACCGGCCTCGAACGGGTCCCAGCCTTCGGGGTTCCTGATGTCGTTCCAGGAGCGGCGCATCTTCATCAGCAGGCCGATGAGCAGGTGCGCCTCGCGCTCGCTGAGCCCCAGATCGCGGAAGAACTCCGCGTTGAGCAGGTTGATCGCCTTGCCGGTCAGCGCCCGCCCGGCCGGCGTCATCTGCGCGATCGTGCTGCGCCGGTCGGTCGGGTGCGGCGTGCGCTTGATCAGGCCCTGCTTCTCCAGCCGGTCCACCAGGCTGGTGATGCTGGTCTGGTGGATCTGCAGCTCCTTGCCGAGCTGGCTGAGCGGCAGCGCCCCCTCGTGAAAGTACAGCCGGACCAGCAGCTCGTAGCGGGCGAAGGTGAGGTCGAGGGGCGCCAGGACCTGGTCGGCCCGTCGCGTCATCATCTGGTGAACGCGCATCAGCGAGGTCACCGCGGTGCAGCCTGCGGCGCAGTCCTCCCAGCCGTTCTCATTCCAGAGGTGGTAGGCCTCGAGGATCGGGTCCCTGTCCACGTTCGGAGCCACCCGGGCCTTTCCATTGGTCACTGACTATCGGACAGTAGATTACTCCTCCTCGCCTGGGCAGGCCCAGCTCAGACCGTCGCGATCGGGTTCAGCGGGCCGCCCGCGGTGCCCGGCAGCCGCAGCGGCGGGGCGGTCAGCAGGAAGCTGCTGCGGTTGTTGGCCCGCAGCCAGGTGGCCAGCTCCTGGGTGTACCACATCTCGCCGAGCGGGATGCCGAGCTTGAACAGGCACAGGTTGTGCACCGGGATCAGCGTGTGCGGCTCGTCGCTCGGGGCCGGCCAGCCCTCGACCGCGTAGTTGTCCGAGATGAGGGCCGACAGCCGGGAGTCGGCGATCCACTCGAGCACCTCGGGGTCCTCGCCGTCGAGGTACGGGTACATGGCCTGGATCCGCGACGCGTCGGGGTGCTTGTCCCACTCGAGGATCTTGTTGGCGAAGCCGGTGTGCAGGATGACCATGTCACCCGGCCTGACCTCGACCTTGTCGGCCGCCATGATCTCCCGCAGGGTCTTCATCGGGACGGCGGTCCACTCTTCGGTGTTGTTCAGGTGGTACGCCACGTCGATCAGCACCGCGCGGCCCTGGACGCCGTGCGCGGCCATGTGCTCGAGCCCGAGGTGACGGGCGAACGCGAGGCTGCCGCTGCCGTCGCCCTTGGCGTCCTCCTTCGGCCCGATGATGTCGACGTGCGGCTTGAAGCCGTTGTAGTACAGCGGCTCGGCGACGCCGTCACCGTCGGCGTCGAACAGCGCGCCCTGGTGCACGAGGGCGTCCCACTGGGTCGAGTACTGCATCCAGAGCGTCACCAGGTCGTCGGACCAGACGTCGATGTACGACGGCGAGATCGAGTCCTTGGCGACCACGTTGTAGAAGGTGTCCGGCTTGTGGGCCAGGTCCTCGGTCGGGCGGATGATCGGGGGGTAGCGGCGCTGGTTCATCGCGGAACCGCCGGGGAAGTCGAGCGGCAGGCTGAGGCAGAAGCTCTTGCCCGCCTGCACCTCCCTGACCCCTTCGAGCACCTTCTCCGACGTGATGAGGTTGATCCGGCCGAGTTCGTCGTCCTCGCCCCAGTCGCCCCAGGTGGAACCCTCCGGCCGTCGTGCCCAGCGCTTCGCCACGGCTGACCCTCCCTACTACTTTGTACTGTCCGGTCAGAACAACGCTAACAGGCGGGCGCGCCGTGACGCCAGCCCTCGCCTGGGCGCAATCGCGGACTCAGGCCCGCCGGAACGTGGTCCGTTCGGTGGTGATCACGAACGGGAGCTCGCCCGCGAGGAAGTTCGCCTCGTCGGCCCTGGTCTTAGCGTAGGCCTCGGTCGCGGCGCCCGCCCGCATCGCGGCGACGTCGTCGAACCAGGTGATGGCGAGGCCGTCGTACGGGGCGGTCCCGGTTTTTATCGTGTTTGGCGACAGGTGGGCCTGGACGTAGCGCCTGATCGTCGGGATCGTCGCCGCCAGCGGCCCGTGCACCTGCGCCCAGTAGCGGTCGAACTCGGCCCGGTCCATATCCGCTCGCTTGGTCACCAGCTCGTAGTTCTTCACGAACTTCGCGCCCACCGGCCCCGGCTTGGCCACGTGCTCCTCCACCACCAGGGAGGCGATCGAGGCGGGGTCGAGCAGGGGGCTGGCCCAGGCGGCGGCGAAGGCCGGATCGGCCAGGCAGCGGGCGGCGCTGGGCTCGTCGTCGAACGTCAGCTCGTCGATGACGTCGCAGGCGGGCTCGGCGCTGCGGTAGGCGCCCGCGAGCGTCAGCGCCTGGGTCGCGGACCGGAGCCCGTGGGGTTTGGCGCTGGACCAGTCGGTGCCGCCGTCGATCTGGTGGCGGAATTCGTCGACGCTGGTGCCGGGGTGCCGCTTCGCCAGCCTGACCAGGGTTGTCATGCGCCCTCCGTCTCCGTCTGCAGGCCGGCCGCTTGGGCGAACGCGGCCAGCTCGCGGGGGATGTCCTCGCCCATCGGCTGGTAGGCGACCTCGGTGATCCCGGCCTCGGTGAGCGCGTGGAGCCGGGCGGCGATGTCGGGTCGGGTTCCTGTCATGGTCCAGCTCGGGAGCAGCGGTGCCGCGCGCTTGAGCAGCGCCCGGTCGTGCGGGCTGAGCGCGATCAGGTGGCCGTCGTGGATCGCGAGGTGCCGCCGGGACGGCTCGACCGCCTCCACCGCCTGCCGCCACTCGCTGCCGCCTGGGAGCCGGTCGACGCCGTCGGCGCCCTTCGACTCGTAAATGGCGTGGTAGGCGGCGGCGAGGGCGGGGCCCGCGGCCGCCACCGCCCGCGGGCTGGCCACGTCCTCGCCCTCGTCGAGGACGGTGCCGAAGGTCAGCAGCACCTGCCGTGAGCCCGGTCCGGCCGGCTGGCGCGGCACCCGGGCGCTGAGCACGCCGTCGCCGAGCCCGGCGGCGACGGCGCGGCCCCGGGGGCCGTCGGCCGCGATCAGCACGGCGATGTCGGCCGGGAGGCTGGCCGCGAAGCCGGCCGGCTGGGTGAGACGGACCGGGCTCCCGTTCCAGCCGGCCTCCTCGCCCCGTAGCAGCGCGCGGACCACCGCGACGTACTCCTCAACGTCGGCCCAGCGCATCGGCCGCTCGCCCAGCAGCATCCGGCCGGTCAGCCCGGTGCCGAAGGCCGTGCTCACCCGGCCCGGCGCCAGCCCGGCCAGGGTCGCCAGCGCGGCGGCGGTGACCATCGGATGGCGCAGGCTCGGCACCAGCGAGGCCGGCCCGAGGCCGATGGCGCGGGTGCGCCCGGCGGCCAGGGCGAGGACCATCCACGGGTCGGCGCACAGGGCGGGCGAGTCGTAGCACCACGCCCGCCGGTACCCCAGGCGTTCCGCCAGCTCGATGTGGGCCGGGGTCGCTAGCGACGGCGCGAACACGCAGGAGATCACGGGCATCGCAACGCTATTCATGCTTGCCAAGACTAGTGAGGAGGTTGTCCTCCCAGCTGAAGTCGAACTGCAGCGACTCGTTGAGCTTCTCTCGCCGGAACCAGTCGTAGGTGTGCTCCACCGCGGCCTCGAAGGTGTACGCGGGCCGGAAACCGACGTCCTCCCGCAGCCGCTCGACCGAGAAGAAGGTGCTGTCGTTCCAGTGGTGGATGTTGGGCGCGAGCCGCTGGATGAGCCCGCGCACGCCCACCGCCCGCGGGTCGTGCTTGGCCATCACGGCGGCCGCGGAGTCGCCGGCCTTGTTCATGGCGGGCACGCCCTTGCGGACCGTGCTCTGGTCGCCCTTGCCCGCGTAGATGTCGTCCATGACCGGGGCCGGGACGAAGACCTTGCGCGGGGTGACGCCGATGATCTCGGCGAAGGTGTCGACGTACGCCTCGTCGCTCCAGTAGTCGCGGCCGGTGAGGTTGTAGCGCTTGCCGAAGGTCTGCGGCTGCATCATCAGCATGCGCAGGGCGACCGCGCCGTCGTCGACGTGCCCGATCTGGCTCAGCGTGGTGCCGTCGCCGGGGATGAGCACCGGGCGGCCGAGCAGCAGCCGCTGGAACATGCGCTGCTCGCGGTCGGCGACCATGTTGTTCGGGCCGAGCACCATCGAGAGCGGCACCACGGTGGCCGGGAAGCCGTTCGCTGCGGTACTGCTCGAACAGGTACGCCTCGACCTTCAGCTTCTGCTGCCCGTACTCGGTCTGCCGCTCCGAGCGGTCGACCGGGTCGGACTCGCGGATCGGCAGGACCCTGGGCCTGGCGTAGATGACGGTCGAGCTGCCGAACAGGTAGTGGCCGATCCGCCCCCGGAAGACCTCGACCAGCGGCTGCACGTCGGCCAGGGCGTAGCCCGACAGGTCCTGGACGACGTCGAACTCCTCGGGGCCGAGCACCTCGCGCAGCTGCTCGTGGTTGGTCCGGTCGGCGTAGAGCCGGCGGACCGCGCGCGGCAGCCGGGCCTCGCTCTGGCCCCGGTTGAGCACCGTGACCTCGTGGCCCCACTTGACCAGCTCCTGCACGAGCGCGAGCCCGTTGAACCGGGTACCGCCCATCACCAGCACCTTCACCGCTGCACCTCCGCGTCCCTATTGGTTATATTCAATGCACCTGCTAAAAACAGTTATACGATAGTCGTCACGCGCGAGGCTTTCTAGCAGCGGGACGGCCGGCCGTCGAAGGAGACGCACGTGAGACTCGGGGTCATCAACCTCACCCACAGTTCCCGGGCGGCGATCAAGTTCGCCCAGGCGGCCGAGGCGGCCGGCTTCTGGGGGGTGGGCATCGGCGACACCGTGCCCGAGCGCTACCAGGACACCTACGTCACGGCGGCCGCCTGCTTCGCGGCGACCGAGCGCGTGCACATCGGGCCGACGGTGACCAACACCGTCACCCGCCACTGGTCGGTGCTCGGCGCGACCGCGCGGACGTTCGGCGAGCTCTACCCCGGCCGGTTCTTCGCCGGCCTGGCGACCGGCGACGGGGCCTGCCACTCGGTCGGCCTGACCCCGAGCACCTGGGCCAAGCTCGAGGAGGACGTGGCCAACGTCCGGAGCTGGGCGCCCGACGACATGGAAGTCCACATCGCGGCGTCGGGACCGCGCGGGGCCGAGGCGGCCGGGCCGGGTGGCCACCGACCTGATCCTCGGGACCGGGCTGGACGTGACGGCCCTGCGGACGCTGTCCGCCCGCGCGCGGGCGGCCCGCACGGCGGCCGGCATCACCACTCCCCTGCGCATCTGGGGGTTCGTCACCACGTACGTCGCGCCGGACAAGGCCACCGCCGACGCCGCCCGGATCAGCCAGCGCGGCCGCTCGGTGGGCACCGCCCGCTTCTCGTTCAGCTCGACCTTCGAGGACAAGGGCGTGCCCGAGGCCTGGCAGCCGATCCTGCGGGAGCGGCTGGCCCGCTACGACTTCTCCAACCACGGAGTCGGCGCCGGGAACACCAACGGCTACCTGTTCGACGACCACCCGGACATCCAGGAGTACCTGCTCAACCGCTTCCAGCTGCTCGGCACGGCCGATGAGTGCGAGGCGCGGCTGCGCCAGGTGGCCGCGGACGCGGGCCTGGACGGCTGCTGGTTCACGCAATCGCCGCTGACCCCGGACGAGGACCCGATCCAGCGGGTGCGCACGACCGGCGAGGCGCTGCGTCGCTGGCGGGCTTCGAGCCGGCCCGGGCGTGAGGGAGCGACGAGGAACGGGGGCGTGATGACTGCCCAGGTTCCGGTCGTCCGCTCGACGGCGTGCGGGTACTGGACTTCGGCCAGTACGTGGCCGGCCCGATGGCCGCCACCCTGCTGGCCGACGCGGGCGCGGAGGTGACCAGGATCGAGCCGTCCGGGCGGCCCGCGGTTCACCGACCCGGGCAACGCCTACCTGCTGCGCGGCCGGGCCGCGACGTACGTGCTCGACCTCAAGTCGCCGGAGGGGCGGGCCCAGGCGCTCGCGCTGGTGGCCGGGTCGGACGTGCTGATCGAGAACTTCCGGCCGGGGGTCATGGCCCGGCTCGGCCTGGACGCCGCCACCTGCCACGACCTCAACCACGGGCTGGTCTACTGCTCGCTGCCCGGGTTCTCCGAGCTCGACGAGCGCGCCGGGCTGGCCGGCTGGGAGGGCGTCGTGATGGCCGCCGGCGGGGCCTACTGCGCGCCAGGCCAGCTCGTCCGATCTTCGGCGGCGCGACCGGGGAGGGGCCGGACTTTCCGTCGCTCCCGCTGGCGTCCTGCTTCGCGGCCGCGATGACCGCGCTGTCCGCCTGCGCCGCGCTGATCGCCCGCGAGCGCGACGGCGGACTGGGTCAGCGCATCGAGATCCCGCTCTCCGACGCGCTGCTTGAGGGCAGCGGGATCCTCACCACCCGGGTGGAGAAGCAGGCTCCGATGCGGGGCGGCGTCTTCGCGCCGGGACTCTACCGGTCGCGCGACGACCAGGTGATGTGCTTCACCAGCGGCGCCTACCGCCATCTGGTGGGCCTGGCCCGGGTCAGCGGCAACGCGGCCTGGATCGAGGACGGCTCCGCTGGACTGGGCTGCCCTGCGCACCGACTCCGGAGGCCCCCGCCGCGTGGCGGGCGAAGCTGGTCAGCCTGTTCGCCACCCGCGACGCCGACGAATGGGAGGCGCTGCTGCGGCCGGCCGGCATTCCGATCGCCCGGCTGCGGACCACCCGCGAGTGGCTGCGCGACCCGGCCGCCGAGGCGGCGGGCTGCGTGATCGAGCAGGACGACGACGCCGGCCGCCCGGTGCGGACCTTGCGGCAGGCGGTTGACTTCGAGCCGGCCGCCCCGGCCTCCGCGCCTGCCCGGCTTCGCCGGCGTTCCCGGGACGCCGCCGCTTCGCGGGATGAAGGTGCTCGACCTGTGCCGGGTGGTGGCCGCCCCTACGGTCACCCGCCTGCTGACCGACCTCGGGGCCGAGGTCATCAAGGTCGACATCGACCCGGCCGAGGCCCGCTCGGCCTACGACGAGCCGCTGTTCCACGTCTACCTGAACCGCGGGAAGAAGGGGCTGATCCTCAACCTCAAGACGCCGGCCGACCGGCAGCGGTTCGACGCCCTGGTGGCCGACGCCGACATGCTCGTCACCAACGTCTCAGCGGGCCGGCTGTCCGAGCTCGGGCTGTCGGACGACGCACTGCGCCGGCTCAACCCGGCGCTCGTCTTCACCTACCTGAACCTCTACGGCGTTACCGGGCCGTGGGCCGAGCTTCAAGGGCTACGCCGAGATCGCCAACTGCGCCATCGGCGTCTCGTCGCTCACGGCGGGCTGGGCGACCGCCCCGTCGGGCGCGCCCCCGGTCAACGACCCGCCCTGGCCCTACACCGACTCCATGGCCGGCGTGCTCGCTGCCTTCGGGGCCGTCGCCGCCCTCTACGACCGCGGCCGGCGCGGCCGCACCTACCGGGTGAATACCAGCCTGGCCCAGACCGCCCTGCTTGAGCAGATGCCGTTCGCCGTCGACGGGGCGGACGTGGACCCGTCCCGCGGGCGGGACACGTCCTCGGCGACCTACCGAATCTACGAGGCCGCCGACCGGCCCGTGTTCGTCGCCATAGCCGCCGCCGACCTGCCCGAGGCGCTCCGCCGCCTGGGCGCGACCTCGGCCGACGACCTCGGGGCCCGGATCGCTGCCCACACGGCCGAGGGCCTGCGTGCGGCGCGCTCTGCTTCGGCCGGTCCGCGGCCAGCCTGGTCGAAAGCCCCGCGTCGACCATGGCGCCCGGACAGCTTCTGGGCGCGGCGCGGCCTGCGCCTCGAGCGGCCGTCGGAGGACTTCGGCACCGTCGTCACCCAGGCCCCGGTCGCGCGCTTCGACCGCACCCCCGCGGTGGCCGGCGACACCCCGCGCATCTTCGGCCGGGGCCAGCCCGACGGGTGGATGGCGTAGGCACCCGGGGCGGTCCGGGCTTACATCCAATTGAGCTCAAGCTCGATGACAACCGGAGGCCTGCCGAGGCCAGCCCCTCGATCACTTCTTGCTGTTATCCGACGGAGCGTAATCGGATACTTCGAGGCGCATGGCGTAAGCCTCTGACCTGCGGACCGGCAATGAGCGCTGAGTAGACTTCGCCATTTCCCACTGAGGCCGGGAACTGGCAAGCGCGAGCACCGGGCTCCAAGGACCATGGCAGAGCGCTAGCACCAGAACGTACGCAATATGTCGATCTCGAGGCATGAGGTTGGCGTATCCCGAGTAAGGAGACAGGTGCCCTAAAAGGGGTCGGAGCGCCCTAGCCGACCGAAGGCGGCTCGGCTTTAGTCTCGGAAAAACATTCCGCTGTATGTTGTGATCGCCGATCTGCAACCTGTGCACACCGCGGACATTGACCACGTTCAGCTGTACTGCACTGTACTGCCGAGATTCCTCGGAACGCGCAGGCGGCAAGAAATGGCGTCCTCTCCCAGCCATCTGCAAGTCGGCATGAAACAAGTCGTTGCGAACAGTGGCGGGGTAAAGACGCCTCGATATTCCGCAAAAGATCCCATCTGGATCGGCGTTGTCGGCGAACTCAGCGAAATCCCACGCCGTGGCCCTAGCCGTTCCCGGGCTGCGCGGCCAGCACCGCGGCCTGCTCGACTTCAATGACTGAATCGGCGCGCAGCCGAGCAGAATATGCCCGCTTGCCGCCGCGCGCACCGAAAAGCCGCTTCGTCCAGACCAGGTAGACAACGAGCAACAGGTTTACCGCGAAAGCCGCAACCCGCAGCCACGTAATCTTCACCGTGAGGTCGTAAATTTCATATGGAAGGAAAACCGAAGTCGCGACCATAGCGAAATACTCGCCCCAGCGCTGCCCCAGCCACAGCCCGACGGCTTCAACCAACTCGATGACCGCGTACACGGCCAGGCCGACGGCTAGATACAGCAGCGCGCGCGGACTGAGCGTAAACGAATGCTGGATAAACCCCAGCAGCTTGGAGTGCGTGATGTCGAACCCGAGGCCCCGGTACAAGTCACGGATGGCCGGCAGGGCATCGTTGAACGCGCGCTGGACACCGGCCTTGTCGGACCGGAACCGCCATACGCCGTAGGCGCCAGCGCCCAAGACCAGGAACCGGAGGAAGCGCTCGACGGAGAAGACCCGGAGGAGCAACTCGCTGCGCAGTTCCTTACCCCGGCGGACCAGCGGGGCCTCCGCTGCTGGGCCGCTGCCGTGCTGCCCTTCGGTCGCGTACGCGCCGCAGCGCAGGCACCGCCAGGCCGGCCCCGCCGCAGTCGGAACGACCAGCCGCTCTCGCAGCTCCGGCTCGCTCGGCGCGTACGTCACGTGGCCTTTGCGGGCACAGCCGAACAGGCTCCAGTCCATATGCCTAGAATATCCAGCCGGCCACCTCTTACGCTGACGCGCGGGACGGACGAAATTGGCCAGCCGCCCAGTCCACGATCACGGAACGACGAGTACGTCGACCGCCAGTCTGCTCTCGCCTCAAAGGAAAAGAAGTTGTGGGTTATGCACGCTCATCGGCCTGAGCGGAGATCCGCCAACGATCAGCCGGCCTCCAACGCCCGCTGCCGTGCAGGCGGTTCCGGCTGGTTGTCTGGCGCCGCGCTTGGTAACGGTACGAGCGATGGTTCAGGTCGTCGCCGGTCTGGCCGCCTACGACGGCCAGACCAGCTTTCCGCAGTTATCGGGTGCTCCAGCGATCTAGGTGGCGACGATGTAATTGGCATTGCGGGGGCCTGGAGATCGGGGCGTCGGCCGGCTTCTTGCTGTTGTCCGGGTCCCCTGCTCTCATTCGTCGTATTGGGTGGGGTGGGTGGTGTAGGTGCGGCCGGATGGGGTGGTCCAGCGCATGACGCCGGGCTCTGGTTGGTGGAGTTTCCAGCCGGGTGCGTGCTTGGCGTGGTGGTGGCGTTTGCAGGCGGGGGCGAGGTTTCCCTCGCAGGTCGCGCCGACGGGGTGTGGGACTGTGTGGTCGATCTCGGAGGTGATGGCCTGGGCGCCGCAGCCGGGGGCGCAGCAGCGGGTGGTGCGAGCGCGGATGAGGTGCTTGAGCTTCCGGCTGGGGGTGTAGCGGTCCTCACGGTGGGCGTGGTCGCAGGTTCTGCGGGCGATCGGCTCGGGGATGGCGTTCAGTCCGGCCAGGAGCCCGGCGAGCTGCGTCATGTGGAGGTCATTACGGTCGGCGGGGCCGTCGCGGCTTGGCCCGTCGCGATTTGGCCCGTCGGGGGCGGGTGCGGGCGGGGTCCAGGGGTGGGTTCCGCGGGCGCAGGCGTGGGCGAATGCCTCGGCCGTCTGGCCCCGTTAAGGTGTAGCACCAGCGGGTGCGGGGGTGGCGGGAGGCGGCCTCGATGAGGTCGCGGACAGTGTCGGCGTCCATCAGGCCCCAGGATCCGACGTCGGCGGGGGCGTTCGACCAGCCGAGGAGGGTGCCGGCGGGGATGGTGATGTTGATCAGGGCGGGCAGGGGGGTCTTGCGGCCGGTCTGGTCGAGCGGGGACCCGGGCGGCGGGCCGTCGAACCCGGCCGGGCGGCCCTCGTCCTCCTCCTCCCCTGCGTCCGCCGCCGTCTGCCGTCTTCATCGTCGTCGTCGATGGGGGCGTCAGGGGCGTGCGCGTCGTCGGGGGTGTGGGGGTCGACCGGGCCGTCGGGGTCGGCGGGGGCGTCGTCGTCGCTGGAGCCCGGGGTCGTCGTCGTAGAGCCCGGGGTCGTCGCCGGGGTCGTCGCCGTCGTCGTCCGGCTCGGGTTCGGTTGGCGGCGGGGCGAGGCGGTCCCAGGGGCTGCGCTGGGCGATCCGGTCCAGCAGGACCGCCGCCCGGATCTGGGCCAGGGTGCCGGGCAGGCCCGCGTTGCGGAGCCGCACCGCCTCGGCGTCGATCGACGCCTTCCCCGCCATCGCCTCGGCCGGGTCCAGCTCCCGCCCCGACAGGCGACGCCGCGCCCGAGTCCTCGCGGCGCAGCTCGACCCGGCGGTCGTGCCTGGCCTCGTCCTTGCGCTCCTGGCGACGCCCTCGGGGTCGAGGCGGGCCTCCAGCCGGGCGGCCTTCTTCTGCAGGTCCGCCAGCCGCATCTCCGGGGCGGCGTCGGCCAGGATCTTGTCGGCCTCGGCGGCCAGGTCGTCGGGCAGGTGCAGGGTGGCGTTGCTGATGACGCGGGCGCGGTCGCGGTCGATGGCGCCCGCCGCCATCCCGGCCAAGGTAGAGGGAAGGCGAGTGACGATGTTGGCGGCCATGTCCAGGAGCAGGCCGGCGCTGTAGGCGCTGGCGGTCATCTCGAAGCCGAGCTCCTCGGCCGGGTACTCCGCGTCCCGGGACCGGACCCGGTCGCCGCGGGCCTTCGACGCCTCCAGCTGCGCGGCGCGGCGGCGGGCGAACTCCGCCACCGCCATGACCTCGAGGTAGTCCGCGTGGGCGCGCATCCGCCGCGCGGCCGAGCTCGCCCCGAGCAGCTGCCGCTCATCGAGCTCGTCCAGCGCCTCGACCGCCTCTCCCAGCAGCGCGGCCAGCTCGGGGCCGGGCGGCGGCGCGCACCCGGGCCCGTCGCCGGAGAACGCGTCCCACGGGGGGACGCCGTCGGGCCGTCGCTGGGGACTGCGACACGGGGCACCACCTCCGCCCGGGGAGACGCTTCATCTACATGCTTCGATAATAGCACATTCGTTCGCATGATCACAAACTCATGATCGGTACTCAGCAATTAATTGTTCGAGTTCACAAGAATCACAGGGACACCACCGCCACGTCGGTACGGAGGTGCGGCAGACAAGAGCCGAGGTGGGAGGGCTCGCGGCGAGAGGTGGCGGGTCCACGACGCGTTGCATGCGTGCTGGCTTTGCCCCGCGCAGGGGCCGCGGCGGCGGCGTAGGCTCCGCGTATGACGGTCGGGGTGAGCGTGAAGACGGTGGAGTCGACGCCGACGGCGGTGGTGGCGGCTGAGGTCACGTGGGCCGAGTTCCCCACGCTGTGGATGCCGATGCTCGACCAGGTGTGGGGCTTTCTTCGGGGCGGCGGGGCTCCCGAGGGGCTTTACCAGGGCGGGCACAACGTCATGCTCTACTCCGATGACGTTCCCAACGTCGAAGTCGGGGTGCAGGTAACCGGCTCATTCGATTCGGTCGGCCGGGTTACCGCCTCATCGCTTCCTGGGGGCCTGGTTGCCACCGCCACGCACGTCGGGCCGGTTTCCGCGCTCGGCGACACCTATCAGGCGGTACGGGAGTGGAGTGCGGCGAACGGGTACCGAGCGGCCGGGCCGCGCTGGGAGATCTACGGCGATCCCGATCCGTCGACCGGTGACTTCCAGGTGGATGTGTTCTTGTTGCTGACGGCGCCGTAACATCCAGCCGAGGTCCAGCTCGATCACGACCGGGAGGGTGGGCCGGGACGGCGCCTGACCGTTCTTCGCTGCCGCCTGGTCGTCGGCGACCGGCAGCGCGTGGAACTTGCGGCGGAAGTAGACGAACGGCATCTCCTCGCCCAGGCCGACCTCCTCAACCTGGCCGATCAGCACCAGGTGGTCGCCGCCGTCGACCTTGGAGTAGGTGGCGCAGCGCAGCGAGATGCTGACGCCGGCCAGAAACGGCAGGCCGTCCGCGTCGGGCTGGAAGCCAGCCCCGTCGAACTTGGCCGCGCCGCGGGTGGCGAAGCGCATCGCCAGGTCGGCGTGGCGGTGCTGCAGCACGTGGATGTTCCACCGGCTCGCCTCGGCGAACGCGGGGTAGCACTGCGCGCTGTTGGCCAGGCAGGTGAGCACCAGCGGCGGGTCCATCGACACCGAGCAGAACGAGCTCGCGGTGAAGCCCCACCAGCGGCCGTCGGAGTCGCTGGTGGTGACGATCGTCGCCCCGCTCGGGAACGACGACATCGCCTCGCGGAACGCGTCAGAAGAGGTTTTCACCGGCATACCAACGTTCGAAGCGCTCCTTGGATCCGTGCAGCCCCGACTCCGGCTCGAACAGCACCCCGCCCGGCGAGCGGACGTAGGTGAAGGAGCCGTAGCCCTTCTCCGGGGTGTCGCCCGCCAGCTCGACCGTGTAGCCCTGGGCGACCAGATCCTGGTTGACCTTGGCCACGTCGTCGACCCAGACGCCGATGTGGTGCAGCCCGGCGCCGCCGTTGCTGACGTCGTGGTAGCCGCCGGGCGATCCGTACAGCAGCTCGATGCGGACCGGTCCCTCGGTGGTGAACGAGATCGTCAGGTCGTAGCTCTGGAAGCCGGTGTCGGGCGCCCACGCCTTCATCGGGATGGTGGCCGGCGTCGTCCAGCGCACCCCGATCGAATCGGTCAGCTCGCGCTGGGCGGCTTCCAGGTCGGCCACCCGGATCCCCATGTGGAACACCTCGCCCCAGTCGAGGGCGGGCACTACGAGACCGCTGAGGTCAGTCATCGGGCTGGCGGGGGGAGGGAGGGCTGGGCGGGGGGAAGAACTTATGTCCCCAGTGCTGGCCGGAGGTGATCTCGTAGACCGGCTGCTCGCCGTCGACCCGCAGGCCGCCGTAGCCGAACTCGATCGCGTAGAGCTCCGGCGAGTAGACGTAGAAGGACGTCATCTCGTCGTTGGTGTGCTTGCCGAGGCTGTTCATCAGCGGGATGTCGTACTTGTCGCGCCGGTCGAGCGCCAGCCCGACGTCGTCGAAGGACTCCGTCTCGACCATCAGGTGGATCAGCCGGCCGCGGCCCGGTGCCGTGGTGACCCCGAGCGTGTGGTGCCGGTCGTTGGAGCTCATGAACCAGACCGTGCGGCCGCGGCCGCCCATCGTGTTGCGCTCGTAGAACCCGAGCACGTCGATGTAGAAGTCCTTCAGCGCCCGGCCGTCTTCGCCGGTCACGATGACATGGCCCATGCCCATGTCGCCGGTCACGAAGGAGCTCACGAGCAGCGGCGTCCGGACCGGCTTGTGGTCAAGGATCGGGCCGTAGAACAGCTCGATCGGGTTGCCGCCGGGGTCGTCGAACCGCGCGAACCCGGTGACCCGACGCTCGTCGGCCTCGGCGTCGGAGCCCTCGGTCACCTTGATCCCGTAGTCCTCGACGGCCGCTGCCACCCGCCTGAGGTCCCGCTCGTTGAGCACCTCGAAGCCGATGGCGGTGGCCCTGGCCTCGGCCCCGGGCGAGACGACGAGGCGAGGCGGGTAGTGGTCCATCCGATAGCGGAGCGACTCGTCGCCGTCTTGGTGGACCGGCATCAGCCCGAGGAAGTCCCCGGCGAACGTCTTCCACGCGTCGAGGTCGGTCGCGTCCAGCCTGAGGTAGCCGAGCGAAAGAACTGGCACTTTGAGGATCCTCCTATGGCTGGGGGAACTTACTTGACCCGGATTCGCGGCGCTTCCAGTGGCCGTCGTCGTACCAGGTGGTCTCGATGAGTCCCAGCGGCTGCAGGTCCCAGCATTCAAGGTAGGTCACGCCGTCGGGACCTGAGGTGATCGTGAACGGCACCTTGGCGTCGCCGGTCCAGAACTCGCCCGGGCCGAGCTGCCTGGTCTCCTCGCCGTCGGGGCCGTACTCCACGGTGAGCTGCCCGCCGACCACGATCATGAGCTGCGGGTGGTTCACGTGCCGCTTGGGCACGGTGAAGTCCGGCCGGATGCGCCGTCCCTGCCACCGGAAGGCCGACTCGACGTTGGTCGACCGCCAGACCGCGCCGTCCAGGGTCGCGGCGATGTCGACCGGCGCGTTCGCGATGAAGCCGCCGTCATTCCAATAAAACGTCGGGTCGCCCTGAAAGAAGTCGAGTGGCTCCCAGCCTTCGTCGGCTAGGAGATCGAAAAAGGAAATAGGCACCTGCCCATGGTGGCCGTCCGGGCGACCGGGGTCAATAGCTCCGTTCCACTAGGCGGGACGGGTCCTGACCTGCTATTTTTCGTCCAGAATAATAGAACGGAGATAGTGACAGAAAGGGTCACGGCTCCTATATTGTCGCTATGCCATTTTCTGTAGACAGCCTGCTGACCGACACCGACTGGATCCCGATGTCGTTGAAGGGCCAGCAGGAGAGCCCGACCTACTACTGGGAAGACGGCGGCCTGCTGAAGGACGCGCCGGTCGACTTCGACGCCACCTTCGCCGAGAACATGTTTGTCAGCACCAAGCCGATCCAGTTCATGACGTTCTTCCGCAACCCGCTGAAGGTGGTGCCGAACTTCACCGTGCCGCGCCACCTGCACAACATCGACGAGACGATCATCGTCTTCAAGGGCGAGTACAAGATCGAGTTCGGCGACCCGGCCGAGGGCCAGTTCGTGACGGTGAAGCCGGGCTGCTTCTTCACCAGCCGGGCGGGCACCCCGTACACGATGACGGCGGGCCCGGAGGGCGTCACCTACATCGAGACCTGGGGCACGCCGGTGAGCAGCCTCAAGACCGTGTGGTACGACTTCGGCTGGGTCCGCCGCTAATTCGTCCCCGATGGTTGTGGCAGCGAGCCGGTTATCGGCGGCTCGCTGCCACAGTCATGTGGGGGTGGGGGTGGGGGTTGCGGGTGGGGGCTAGGCGGTGCGGTCGCGGGCCAGGAACGCGAGCACGGTGCTCTCGAACTCGTCCTTGCGCTCGATCATCGCCCAGTGCCCGCAGTCGTAGAACACGTGCAGCTCGCACTTGGGGATGAGCCGCATCGCGGCCAGCGAGCCGTCCATCGGGGTGACCCGGTCGTCGCGGCCGAACATGACCAGCGTCGGCGCCTTGATCTTGGTCAGCATCGCCACCGCGTCGACGGCGCCGAACGCGCGGCCCTTGCGCATCCCCTCCAGCATCGCCCGGTTGTACAGCTTCTTGATGTCGGTCGGGGCGGACGGGTCGGTCGCCGACTGCCACCGCAGCTCGACGAACTCGTCGGTCAGGATGCCGGTGTCGTACACCATCGACTCCATCCACTGGACGAGCCGCTCCCTGGTCGGGTTCTCGACGAACTCCACCAGCAGCTTGATGCCCTCCGGGGGCGACGGGCTGAGCAGCGACAGGCCCACCCCGCCGATGCACAGCAGCCGGCTGACCCGCTCGGGGTGCTCGGCCGCGATCCGGGCGGCGACGTTGCCGCCCATCGAGTTGCCGATGATCGGCAGCGGGCCGAGCCCCATCCGGTCGAGGAAGTCGAGCACCCCGGCCGGCCCCACCGCGAGCGGGTTGGCGTCGGGCGAGTAGCTCTTGCCGAAGCCGGGGAAGTCGAGCACGTAGGTGGTGTACTCGCGGGCGAGCACCGGCAGGTTGCCGCGGAAGTTCGCCCAGCCGCTGACGCCGGGACCCGAGCCGTGCAGCAGCAGCAGCGGCGGCCCGTCGCCGGCCACGTGGTAGTGCAGCTTCCCCTTCGGGGTGTCGAGGAACCGGCTGGTCTCCTCGAATGACAGCTCGTCGGTCACTGGCCTTTCACCTTCCCGATGTCACGCGACTTTTTGCCGGCCAGATGACGCCCGGCGATGTAGCCGAACGTCACGCTGGGGCCGATGCAGCTGCCGCCGCCGCCGTAGATCGCGCCGAGCACCGAGGCGGCGGTGTTGCCGGCCGCGTAGAGCCCGTCGATGACCGGAGTCCGGTAGCCGAGCACCCGCGCGCTGGAGTCCACGCGCAGGCCGCCGTTGGTGCCGAGGGTGCCCGGCCACTGCTGGATGGCGCCGAAGACCGGACCGGTGATCGGCTTCCGGTTCACCGTGTCGGGCCCGGTCAGCACGTGCGTCTGCCCGGGGTCGCCCCAGTCCGGGTCCTCGCCCTTCTCGGCGTAGGTGTTGTACCGCTCGACGGTCGCCTCGAGCGCGTCGGCGTCGATGCCGATCTGCTCGGCCAGCTCGCGGATCGAGCCCGCGAGCCTGAGCCAGTCGGGCGCTTCCTCGCCGTTGGGGCCGGTCATGCTCATCGCGATGCCGGGCTTGGACCCGATGATGCCCTGCTCGACGATGTCGTTGCCGAAGATGACCCAGCCCGGAGGCTGGTTGGTGAACCCCGGGTTGCGCTGGTCGAAGACCCCGAACGGGTGCGGGAAGTCGTTGTAGGTGTATCCGCCGTGCATGAACCGGTTGCCGTGCTGGTTGACGATGATCGACCCCGCCCCGAGGCCCATCATCATCTGCGGCACCGGCTGGCCGTCGCGGCCCTTGTCCCACGGCTCGTAGATGACGCCGTAGCCGAAGAAGGTGTTCATCGAGCCGAGCTTGGCCCCGACCGCCATCGCCATCTGGTGGCCGTCGCCGGTGTTCGGCGCCGGCGTCACCGGCTTGACCTCGTACCCGATGAACGCCTTGACCATCTCGGGGTTGTGGTCGAAGCCGCCGCAGGCCAGCACGACGCCCCGGCGGGCACCGATCCGGCGCGGGCCGTCCGGGCCCTCGACGACCACGCCTATCACCGCGCCCAAGGCGTCGGTGACCAGCTCGACCGCGGGGGTGGACGCGCGCACCTCGCCGCCGGCCTCGAGCACGCCCTTGAGCAGCGGGGCGATCAGCCCGCCGCCCTTGGCCCGCCAGACCTCGCGCTGGCGGGTGGCCAGCTCCTCGGCCCCGACCTGGCCGCGCCGCTGCTCGGGGAAGCTGACCTCGTGCGGCGGGATCCACGGGCCGGAGGCGATCTTCCGTGCGAGTTCCTGGCCGAGCTCGGCGCCGGCCGGGTAGGGCTTGACCGCGCAGGTGCGCGGGAAGTGCCTGACGCCGGGGATGCGGTCGCCGATCACCGAGTAGTAGTCGTCGAGCTGGATGTGCGGCTCGGAGTCGTACCCGGTCGTCTCGAGCAGGTACTCGAACATCTCCGGGGCGGTGTCGACGTACACCTCTTGCAGCTCGGGGTCGCAGGCCCGGCCGTCCGACAGCCGCCGGATGTACGCGAGGGCGTCTTCGCGGCTGTCCCGGTCCTTGACGAAGCGGTTGTTCGGTATCCACATGTCGCCGCCGGACACGGCGGTCGTGCCGCCGAAGAACTCGTCCTTCTCCACGACCACGGTGCTGGCGCCGCCCCGGGCGGCGAGCAGGGCCGCGGTCAGCGCTCCCCCGCCGCTGCCGACCACGACCACGTCGAAGATCTCGTCCCACTGGTGATCAGAGATGGCGCTCCCTGACACGGCGCTTTCCGGCACTGGACGCCTCCATGCAGTTAGTAAGTCACGTCAGCCTAGCCAGGGCTGGATTGCGGGCAAAGAGCCGTGTTCCAATGACCGGGACGTCCCGCTCAGCGGAAAGCAGCCATTTGCCGACCGAGGCGGGCGGGCTACATTAAGGCCGCCCAGCACCCCGACCAATGAGACGGACACGATGCTCGATAGCACTCAGCGCACGACGGCGGCCGAGCTGCTGTGGGCGGCGGAGCGGGACCTGGCGCCGATCGGGCCGCTGACCGAGGCGTTCCCCGGCATCGACGTGGTCGACGCCTACGAGATCCAGCTCGCCAACATCCGGCGCAAGCTCGCGGCCGGCGCCCGGGTGCGGGGTCACAAGGTCGGCCTGTCCTCCCCGGTCATGCAGCAGATGATGGGCGTCGACGAGCCCGACTACGGTCACCTGCTCGACTCGATGGTGCTGTCACAGGACGAGCCGATCCCGGCCGCCCGGTACTGCTACCCCCGGATCGAGGTCGAGATCGGCTACGTGCTCGGGTCGGCGCTGCCCGGCGCGGGCTGCACCGAGGCCGACGTGCTGGCCGCGACCGAGTACATCGTGCCGAGCCTGGAGCTGATCGACAGCCGGATCACCGACTGGCGAATCAAGCTGGCCGACACGATCGCCGACAACGCCTCCTCGGCCGGGGTGATCCTCGGGGCCGAGCGCAAGACGCCGGCCGAGCTGGCGGTGGCCGGCGTCGACCTGAGCGACATCGACGCCGTGCTGTGCCGGGCGGGGACGGGCGGGGGCAGGGCGGGGACGGGCGGGACGAAAGGCTGGGAGCAGATCGCCAGCGGGAACACCAGCGCGGTGCTCGGCAACCCGACTGCCTGCGTCGCCTGGCTGGCGCGGAAGGTGGCCGACTTCGGGGTCAAGCTCGAGGCCGGGCACCTGATCCTGCCCGGGTCCTGCACCCGGGCGATCGACGCAAGCCCGGGCAGCGTGTTCCGGGCCGAGTTCGCCGGGCTCGGAACCGTAACCGCCGAGTTCAACTAGGGATGACACCAGTGACTAAGGCCACCGCCGCGATCGTCGGGTCTGGCAACATCGGCACCGACCTCATGTACAAGCTGCTCCGCAGTGACCTCATCGAGCCGCGCTGGATGATCGGCGTCGACCCGGAGAGCCCGGGGCTGAAGCGGGCGGCCGACCACGGCCTGACCGCGACCGCCGAGGGGGTGGACTGGCTGCTCGCCAACGAGCGGCCCGACCTGGTCTTCGAGGCCACATCGGCCTACGTGCACCGGGAGAACGCGCCTCGATATAAGGAGCTCGGCATCCAGGCGGTGGACCTCACCCCGGCCGCGATCGGCCCGGCGGTGGTGCCCGCGGTCAACCTGGGCGAGCACACGCGGCGCGCCCAACGTCAGCCTGATCACCTGCGGCGGACAGGCCACGATCCCGATGGTCTACGCGGTCTCCCGGGTCGTTCCGGTGGAGTACGCGGAGATCGTCGCGAGCGTGGCGTCGCCGTCGGCCGGGCCGGGCACCCGGGCCAACATCGACGAGTTCACCAAGACCACCGCCCGCGGGGTGGAGACGATCGGCGGCGCCCAGCGCGGCAAGGCGATCATCATCCTCAACCCGGCCGAGCCGCCGATGCTCATGCAGGACACGATCTTCTGCGCGATCCCGGCCGACGCCGACCGCGACGCCATCGCCGCCTCGATCAAGCAGATCGCGGCCGACGTGGCGGCCTACGTGCCCGGCTACCGGCTGCGGACCGAGCCGCAGTTCGACGATGCGACCCCCATGAGCGGCGGGCGAGCCCGGGTCGCCATCTTCGTCGAGGTCGAAGGGGCGGGCGACTTCCTGCCGCCGTACTCGGGCAACCTCGACATCATGACCGCCGCCGCCACCCGGGTCGGGGAAGGGTTCGCCACGCGGATCCTGGCCGAACGCGCGTAAGGGAGACCTTTTCATGTCATACAGCGCCGACCTCGACGTCCGCGTCACCGACTCCTCGCTGCGAGACGGCTCGCACGCGATCAGGCACCAGTTCACGGTCGATAACGTGCGGTCGATCGTGGCCGCCCTCGACGGGGCGGGCGTGCCGGTCATCGAGGTCACCCACGGCGACGGCCTCGGCGGCTCGTCCTTCAACTACGGCTTCAGCGCGGTGCCTGACCAGGACCTGATCTCCACTGCGGTGGCGACCGCGAAGCAGGCCAAGATCGCGTTCCTGATGCTGCCAGGCCTCGGCACCACCGACGACATCCGCCAGGCGGCCGACAACGGCGCCTCGGTCTGCCGGATCGCCACCCACTGCACCGAGGCGGACATCTCCATCCAGCACTTCAAGGTGGCCCGCAGCATCGGCCTTGAGACGGTCGGCTTCCTGATGATGGCGCACAGCCAGTCGCCGGAGGTGCTCGCCAGGCAGGCCCGGATCATGGCCGACGCCGGCGCCCAGTGCGTCTACGTGGTCGACTCGGCCGGCTCGCTGATCATGGACGGGGTCAGCGACCGGATCGCCGCGCTGGTGGCCGAGCTCGGCGACGACGCCCAGGTCGGGTTCCACGGCCACGAGAACCTCGGGCTCGGCGTCGCCAACTCGGTGCTGGCCGCCCGGGCGGGGGCCAAGCAGATCGACGGCTCCACCCGCCGGTTCGGGGCCGGGGCGGGCAACACCCCGGTCGAGGCGTTCGCCGCCGTCACCGAGCGGCTCGGGATCAAGACCGGCATCGACACAGTGAAGATCATCGACGCGGCCGAGGAGACCGTCGCCCCGGTCCTCGAGAGCAACCCGCCCGCGCTCAACCGGCTGTCGCTGACCATGGGCTACGCCGGCGTGTACTCCAGCTTCCTCAAGCACGCGGAAATCCAGGCGAACAAGTACGGCGTGTCCGGGGCCGAGATCCTGATCGAGGCCGGCCGCCGCAAGCTCGTCGGCGGCCAGGAGGATCAGCTCATCGAGATCGCGGTCGGTCTGGCGAAGCGCAAGTAAGGCCGCGATCAAGGGTCAAAATCTAGAAACCGATCATCCGAACGGACCCTGGGCTGCCGCCTGGTCGGTCAGCCCGCTGCCAGTCGCGGGTGACGGGTCAGGCGGAGGGCAGGGACCGTTCGGGATAATCCTGGTGTTGATCTTTTGCTGGGCTAGCGCGCGCTTGCCAGCGGCCGCGGCAGCGGCACCACGTCGGGCGACCAGATCGCGAGGGCGGTGTTCCGCACCTCGTGCACCAGCGAGTGCGCCCGCATCCTGGTGATCGGCCCGGTCACCGACACCGCGCCGATCGCCCGGTCACCGCACCGGATCGGCGACGCGACGCAGCCGAGGCCGCCGTAGGCCTCCTCCCGGTCGTAGGCGATGCCCGTCTTCCTGGCGTTGTCCAGCGTGGACTGCAGCGCGCGGGGCTCGACGATGGTGAACTCGGTCCGCCGCACCGGCTCCGCCAGCGCCGACGCCTGGCTGGCGGGGTCCTCGAACGCGAGCAGGACCTTGCCGATGGCGGTGCAGTAGGCGGGCTGACGGCCGCCCACCCGGGTCGGCACCGAGACCCGCGTGGTGGCGACCCGGTCCAGGTACACGACCTCCCCGTGATCGAGGATGCCGAGGTGAACGGTGAGCCCGGTGCGCTGGGCGAGCGAGTGCAGGTGCCTGAACGCGGCCTCGCGCAGGCCGGTCCGCTGCAGGGCGACGCTGCCGAGCCCGAGCAGCTTGAGCCCGACCCGGTAGCCGCCGCTGTTGCGCTCCAGCCAGCCCACCGCGCAGAGCTGGTTCGCGAGGCGGTGCACGGTCGACTTGGGCAGGCCGATCCGGTGGCTGATCTCGCTTACGCCGAGGGCTTGATCGCAGCCGTCGAACGAGGCGAGGATCGCCTCGAGCCTGCCCACGACCGTGCTGGCCTGGCTATCGTCGTCTGTCCCGGGTTCGGGTCTTGCGGGTTCGGGTCTTGCGACCGCGCCTGATCGGCCGAGAGGGTGGATGTTGCCGCCCACGAGCTGGTCACCTCCGGTCTTCACTGACTGGTCAGTACATAATAAGAACAGCATGATCGCGACCGCAATGCACTGACAGGCAGAAAAGCCGGCCGGCTCGCGCTCCAGATGTTACCGACCAGTCAGTTCTGGTATCGGTCCGCTGGGGCCGTGGGCGCGGGAGCGGCCTGGGGGCGAATCAGGAACGTCGTCCCGCCTAGCAGAACGACGGCCGTGACACGGGCACCCGGTCACGGTAATTTCAGCCCATGTCGAGTGAAACCGCAGCACCGGGGCAGCGTCCGACGGTCCTTGAGAACGTCCGGGCCCTGCTGCCGGAGATCAAGGCGCGCGCCGAGGAGATCGAGCAGGCGCGGGCCGTGCCGCGCGACCTCGCGGAGAAGCTGCGGTCAGCCGGCGTCTTCCGCCGGTACGTGCCCCGGTCGCACGGCGGCGACGAGATGTGGCCGGACGAGGGCCTGACCGTGATCGAGGAGCTGGCGCGGGCCGACGCCTCGGTCGCGTGGGTGGCGGCGGTCGGCTCGGAGGGGCCGAGCTTCTACGCGTACCTGCCGGCCGACACCTACGACAAGATCTACGCGGGCGGCCCCGACGTCATCCACACCGGGGTCATCAACGCGACTGGTCGTGCGGTCCGGGTCGACGGCGGCTACCGGTTCAGCGGCCGCTGGTCGTTCGCGAGCGGCTCCAACAACGCCGACTACATCTGCATCCACGGCGTGATCGAGGGCGAGCAGGCCACCCGGCTCGGCGTGGTGCCGGCCGGCTCGGTCCAGATCGAGGACGTCTGGCACGTGAGCGGGCTCAAAGGCACCGCGAGCAACGACATCGTGGTCAGCGACCTGTTCATCCCCGAGGAGTGGACCGGCAACTTCGCCGAGCTGCCGAAGATCGCCCGGCACCCGCTCGACCAGCGGCAGCTGGGGGCGCGGTTCGGCTCGGAGTTCGCCGCCGTCGCCATCGGCATCGCCCAGGCGGCCCTGGACGACATCACCGACATCGCCCGCAACAAGATCCCGGCCACCTCGCGCAGCAAGCTGGCGGCCGACCCGGTCGCCCAGTACGTGACCGGCCAGCTCGCGACCGACCTGTACATGGCGCGCACGCTGCTGCACCAGGTCGGCCGGGACGACCAGGCTTCCGTTGCTTTTGGCCCGCCCGATGAGCGGGCGACGGCACTGCGCCGGGCCCGGCTGTCGCGGGCGGCGTCGGTCGCGGCGTCGGTCGTGGAGGGCGCCTACGGCCTGTCCGGGACCACCGGGCTGTTCGAGTCGTGCCCGCTGCAGCGGCGGCTGCGGGACGTCCGCGCCGTCACCCAGCACTACATGCTGTCCGCCCGCAGCGCGTTCGGGCCGGTCGGGACCGGAATCCTGAGCGAGGACTGAGCTTGCCGAGGCGCTGAGCGTGGGTGTGGAGAGGTTGCTGATGCCGGATCTGAGCGTGGTCGCGGTGCAGGCGATGCGGCTGCAGAATGGGTACGCGCTCGCGATCGACGCCCGCGACTGGGACCTGTTTCGCACCGTGTTCACGGCCGACGTGCGGGCCGACTACCCGCACGGGGTGTTCGAGGGGATGGAGGAGTGGCTCGGGACCTTCATCCCGTTCCACGACACCTGCGCCTGGACCGTGCATGAGATCACCAATCACGTCGTCGGCGTGGACGGCGGCGGGGTGTGGGGCACCTGCTACGGGTGGATCCGGTGGACGATGAAGGACACGCCTGGGTACATCAACCGGGCGGAGGTGCTGTTCCGGGACCGGCTGCGCGAGGACGAGGGGGGCTGGCGGATCGCCCGGCGGACGCTGCGGCTGCTTTCTTCCCAGCCGGGGGCGCGCGTTCCGGCTGGGTACAACCTGGTTCAGTCCGTGCTCGACCTGGCCGACTGGACGTAGCGGCGTCTGTTTGACGGCGGGCGCTGCCTGGGCTCTTCGGGGCGGGTTGGCGCCTGCGGCGCTTCGGGGCGGGGTTTGGCGCCTGCGGCGCTTCTTGCTGTTATCTCGTCGAATAGGCGCCCGGCCATTTGGGCCGCGGCCGGGCATTGACACGGCCCTCACCGTCACCACGCGCAACAGGCGGACGGATTTTTGGGTCATCGTGGGGACATCGGGTCGCGGGGTGCCCTGTCGCGGGGTGCCCCCAACGGAACACGAAGACGCCCGCGGCCGGAGAACGCCGCCCCCAACGGCACACAATCACGCCTCCGGGGGACCGCAGTCGGATCGCCCCGACAGGACCTCCAGGGTGGCGACCGCCTTGGCTCGCCGCACCGGGTTGTGCTCGGGCACGGTGATCGCGTCGGACCCGAGCCGGTCCGCGTCGGCCGCGACTTCAGGGCGCGCCTCGCGCTCCGCGCTCCGCCGCCTCCCGGACCGGGCATCCCCGTTCGGTAGACGGCATCTATTTCGTTTAGTAATCTGATTGTACCTTATTATTTCATCTTGCCATTGGCTGGAGGACTGGACGGATGATCGACCCCAGCTCGCGGGCGCCCGACTCGTCGCTGTCGCGCCGGATCCGTCGGATGGTGGCGCTCGATCCGGGCGCGACCGCGCTGTTCTTCGGCGGCCTGACGTTTCCGTGGTCGTTCTACTCCGATGCCCTGGCCGATATGGAAACCCTGCTCGCCGCGCACCCCGAGGCGCGCAGGATTGGCATCGTGCTTCGCAACCGGCCCGGTCCGCTGGTGGCCCTGGTCGCCACCCTCGGTACCGGGCGCGAGGTGGTGACGCTGAGCCCGCACCTGGGCGACATCGGCCTGGAGCAGGACATCGTCGACCTGGCGCCGGACGTGGTGGTGGCGGAGGACGAGGACTGGGCTCGCGACGCGGTGCTCGTCTCGGCCAGGACGGTCGGCGCGATCGCGCTGCGGACCGGGGCCGACCGGGCGCTGGCGGCGCAGCCCGTCCTGTGGTCGCCGCGTCCGTCGCTGCTGGACACCCGGGGCATCGCCGTGCTGATGATGACCAGCGGCACGACCGGGCGGCCGAAGCGGGTCGAGCTGACCTACGAGCGGATGACGGCGGCGTTCCGCGCCACCGGACTGGTCTTCGACGAGGTGCACAAGCCGCGCCTGCACAGCCGGACGGACATCCTGTGGGCGTCCCTGGCCCACATCAGCGGCCTCTACTTCGCGGTCGCGCACGCGGTCGAGGGCCGCAGCATCGCGCTGCTCGAACGGTTCGACGTTGCCGCGTGGGCGGAGTTGGTCGACCGACACCGCCCCGGCTACGTCCGGCTCGCGCCGACCGCGCTGCGGATGGTGCTGCAGGCCGAGGTCCCGGTGGAGACGTTCGCCAGCGTCCGCGCGGTCGGGTCGGGTACCGCGCCGCTGCCGCCGGAACTGGCGGAGGCATTCGAAGCACGCTACGGAATACCGGTCCTCGGGACCTACGGCGCGACCGAATTCGCCGGCGCGATCGCGGGCTGGACACTGAAGGACAAGAAGCATTGGGGGCCCCTTAAGCGCGGCAGCGTCGGGCGCGCCCACCACGGCATCGAGCTGCGCGTCGTCGACGCGGAAAGCGGCGACGTGCTGCCGGCCGGCCAGACCGGCCTGCTCGAGGCGCGCGGCGGGCAGCTGCCCGGGGCGGAGGGCGCGTGGCTGCGCACCACCGACCTCGCCACCATCGATGACGACATGTTCCTGTTCATCCGCGGCCGGGCGGACGAGGCGATTAACCGGGGCGGCTTCAAGATCCCGCCCAGCGTGATCGAGGACGCGCTGGCCGCGCACCCGGCGGTCGACGAGGCCTCGGCCGTGGGGCTGCCGGACGCACGGCTCGGCCAGGTGCCTGCGGCGGCGGTGACGCTGCTCAGCCCGGCCACAGAAGGGGAGCTCATGGAGTACCTGACCGGCCTGCTGACCAGGTACCAGCGGCCGGTCGCGATCAAGGTCGTCGACCAGCTGCCGCGGACGCCCTCGCTCAAGATCAGCCGCGCGCTGGTGCGCGAGCACTACTTCAACGGCTTCAGCCTCGACGGCCAGCTGGCAGCGGACGGCGTGGCCGACGGGGTGACCGACACCTTGACGACGGGAGAGTCATGACCACTGACCGGACCGGGTACGGGGTCCTTTCTGACGAGTCGTTCGAGCGCTCGCGGCAGCGGATCGGCATCCCGCTGCGGATCAGCCCCGCGCACATCACCGAGGTGACGGCCGACGCCACCCGGCACTTCGCCTACGGCTACGGCGACGACAACCCGCTGTACTGCGACCCCGAATACGGCAAGAACACCCACTGGGGCGGCCTGATCGCGCCGCCGAACTTCACCTACTGCATGGGCGAGAACGCGGCCGCGCCGCCCACCCCGGCGCAGAAGGAGCTGCTGAAGGGCGACCCGTTCGCCGGCCTTGGCTCCTATCAGGCGGCGATGGAGTTCGAGTACTACCGGCCGCTGACCGCAGGCGACCACTGCCGCGTCATCCGCGCCCAGGTCGGCGTGGCCGACAAGCCGAGCCGGTTCGGCGGGCGCACTGCGCACGTGACCCACGACTTCCTGTTCGCCAACGGCCACGGCCAGATCGTCACCGTCCAGCGCGGGACTTGGATCAACGCGGAACGGCGCGCCTCGAAGGACCGCGCCACGGACAAGGCGCCGCTCAGCTTCGACCCGTACACCGACGAGCAGCTGGCCGAGATCGACGCCTCCTACGACGCCCAGACCCGCCGCGGCCCGCAGCCCCGGTACTTCGAGGACGTCGAGATCGGCCAGGAGATCCAGCCGCGGGTCAAGGGCCCGCTGGTGGTCACCGACTTGATCGTGTGGCACCTGGGCTGGGGGATGCAGCTGACGCCACCCGGCGCGTTCGCCATCGCCCGCAAGATCCGCAGGAAGGCACCCGGGCTGTACCCGCCAAACGCGCGCAACATCCCCGACACTGTGCAGCGGCTGCACTGGGACCCGGAGCGGGCCCAGGAGCTCGGCATCCCGATGAACTACGACTACGGCGCGATGCGCGAGACCTGGCTGACGCACGCGCTGACCGACTGGATGGGCGACGACGGGTGGCTGCTGCGGCTGCGCTGCCAGCACCGCAAGTTCAACTACATCGGCGACACCACCTGGGTTCACGGCCGGGTGGTGGACAAGGTCGAGGCCGACGGCCGCAACGAGGTCCACCTCGAGGTCGGCTGCCGGAACCAGCGGGGCGAGGAGACCACCCCGGGCACGGCCGTGGTGCTGCTGCCGACCAGGGAACGCGCGGTTGAGCTTCCGCCGCCCCCGGCCGACACCCTGGACGAGCTGCTCGCGGCCGAGATCGCGCGCCACGCGTAGATTAGCCGGACACTCCTACCATGAACCATGGAGCCCAGGTGGACTTCGAACTGACCGAGGAACAGGCCGCGCTGCGCGAGGTGTCCCGCGGCCTGCTCGCGGTGAACTGCCCGCCGGCGCTGGTGCGTTCGCTGGCCGACGCGGGCAAGGACACCGACGACAAGCTGTGGCAGCGCGGGGCCGAGCTCGGGTGGACCGGCCTGGCCGTGCCCGAGGAGCTGGACGGCGCCGGGCAGGGCGTGGTCGAGCTGTGCCTGGTCGCGGAGGAGATCGGCCGCGCGGCTGCCCCCGGTCCGTTCCTCGACAGCGCGCTGATCGCGCTCGCGCTGGCCCGGGCAGGCCTCCGGGCGGACCTGGTCGGCGCGCTGGCCGCGGGCGACGTCAAGGCGAGCGTGGCGCACCACGGCGCGGTGACCGGGTCTTGGAACGGCGATGAGCTGGTGCTCCGCGGCCGCGCGACCGCGGTCCAGGCCGCCGCGTCGGCCGACTGGCTGCTGGTCACGGTGGCCGTCGACCAGGGGGTTGGCTGCCTGGTACTGGTGGCGCGAGACCGGACCTTGGTCGAGCCCCGCCGGACACTGGATGAGACCCGACGCTGGTATGACGTGGTGTTTGACCGCGTCCGGGTGCCTGCCGGGGCCGTGGTCACCACAGACGAGGCCGAGGTCCGGTGGCTGGCCGACGCGGGCGCGGTGCTCACCGCGGCTGACTCCCTCGGGGTGGGCGAGCGGCTGCTCGAGATGACCGTCGGGTACGTCAAGGTACGCGAGCAGTTCGGGCGCCCGATCGGCAGCTTTCAGTCGGTGAAGCACAAGGTGACAGACATGCTGACCACGCTCAAGGGGGCCCGCGCGGCGACGTACTACGCGGCCATGGCCCTCGACGCGGGCGTGGCCGATGCGGCGGCGGCGTCGAGCGTGGCCAAGGCGTTCACCGGCGAGGGGGTCGCGGCGCTGGCCGGGGAGGCGCTGCAGACTCACGGCGGGATCGGCTTCACCTGGGAGCACGACCTGCACCTGTACCTGCGGCGGGCCAAGGTGAACGAGGTTCTGTACGGTGCGGCCGCCGAGCACTACGAACGGCTGGTCGCGCTCAGGGAGTAAAAGCCTGCCGGTCCGAATCGTTTCGGTATCAAGGATCATCTGCGGCTTCCGGGGTCATCAAGGCCGGACCTGCGGAAATGCCGTCCTTTGCTCTCCTCGCTCGACTAGGAGCCGCCCACTAGGCAAATCGGCCGCCGAGCACGGCAGAGTTCGCTTCGACATGTATCCAGGTGAGGAAACAGACCTCCTTAAGGCTGAGGGTCCACTGCGGAACTCGGCCGCCTGATCGGGACGTCCGGGTGAGGCGAAAGAGGGGGGTGCATCCCCATGCGCCAGCAATACCTCGGCGCCGATCAGCAAAGCGCCGATGAAAACCAGCTCATCATCTCGTACACGCTCTTGCGGCAGGTCGTGGGCTGGATCGGAACCCTGCTGCCGATCGTGCTCCTCGTCGGCGTTGCGATCTCCTCCACGCAGTCGCGGCCGGACTCCATAAGCGGCTACTACTACACCGACATGCGGAACGTTTTCGTTGGAGCGCTGTGCGCGCTCGGCGCCTTTCTCGGCGCATACGACGGGTACGACGACCTGGATCGCTGGATTACCAACATCGCCGGGTTCTGCGCGATCGGCGTGGCGTTCTGCCCCACCAAGCCGACGGTCTGCGTGGCTGGTGTGCAAGCCTGCCCCGCCTCTTCGGTCGCGCAGTTGTCGACGGGCCAGCAGGCGGCCGGTGACATTCACGTGTTCTTCGCCGTTACCACGTTCGTCATGCTGGGCCTGATGGCTCTGCGTTTCGCCAAAGGAGGAAAGGCCCAGCAGCGATACAGGGGAGAAAATTCCATCTACCGCGCTAGCGGAATCACCGTCTTGTCCTGCGTGATTCTCGCGGTCCTGTCAAACCTGCTGCCTGCCTCGGTCAACGTGCACTGGCCGCTGTTGTTTATCTTTGAGGCGGTTGCGGTTTTCTCGTTCGGAGTCTCCTGGTTCGTCAAGGGCCGGACGATGGAAGGGATCCGGAATCGGATCCGGTCGCGATGAGGCCGGAGCTTGGGCCACCTGAGCGTGTGCCATCTCGGCTGCGGCCATGGCCAGGTGCTGGGCGGAGGAAGCCGCAGGCCCGTGAGACGCTGTCGTCTTCGCCGTGCTCGACCGCCAGCGCGGCACCCCGACCCACGCCGCCTTCAGCCGGTACTGTGTTACCCAGCCGCGCGATGAGCGACAACATGACGCAAGGGCATGGGATGCCTGTCGCAACGCTGACCCGGGACGTCAGGGCCGAAGGCCGAACGTGGGCCGGCCGGGCGGGGTGCCGCGCAGCAGCGCGTACGCGTCGCGAACCCAGTCGCACAGCAGTGGTCTGGTCTCCCGCGGGTCGATGATCTCCTCGATCCCGAATCGCTCGGCTGTGCGCATGGGGTTGCGCACCGCGTCGAGCCTGGCCCGGATCTCGGTGAGCAGCGCGACCGGATCATCGGCTTGCTCCAGGTCCGCGCGGTAGGCGGCCTCGATGCCGCCTTCGACCGGCAGCGAGCCCCAGTCGGCCGAGGGCCAGGCCCAGCGGCGGGTGAACCGGTGCCGGTTGGTCAGGCCCGCCCCGCCGACGCCGAAGACCCGCCGGATGATGATCTCGGCGCCGGGCACCCCGGCCTGGTAAACGGCGGCGATCGCCCGCACGCCGTGCCGGATCGTCGCGCGCTGCTCGGCCCTGGTGCCGATTAGCAGCCCGGGCTGGTCGGTGAACGTCACCACCGGGAGATGGAACGCCGAGCACAGATCGACGAGCCGGGTAACCACCTCCGCGCCTTCGACGGTCAGGCAGCCGCCCGCGACGTACGGGTCGCCGGCGACCACGCCGACCGGATGGCCGTCCAGCCGGGCCAGCGCCGTCACGATCGAGCCGCCGTAGCGCTGGACTTCCATGACCGAGCCGGCGTCGAAGACGGCAGCCAGGACCGGGCGGATCCGGTAGGGCTGGCGTCGATCGCGCGGCACGGCCGCGAGCAGCTCGGCTGCCCGCCGACTGACCGGGTCCGCGTTCGACGCGACCGGCGGCAGCTCGAAGACGCTCGGCGGCAGGTAGGACAGGAACCTCTTGATGAGGGAGAACGCCTCGGCCTCGGACGAGGCGATCAGATCGACGGCGCCGTTCTTGGCATGCACGCGCGACCCGCCGAGCTGCTCCTTGTCGACGTGCTCGCCCGCGCCCGAGCTGACCACCGGCGGGCCGGCCACGAACAGCTGCGCCGTGCCCTCGACCAGGATCGACAGATGGGCCGCGCAGAGCCGGGCGGCGCCCAGGCCCGCGACCGGGCCGAGCCCGGCCGCGACCACAGGAACCGTCGACAGGTTGTCCACGACGTAATCCCAGCCGGGGTTGACCGGCACGTAGGTGTGCCCGCTCGTTTCCAGGGTCTTCACGCTGCCGCCCCCGCCCGTCCCCTCGACCAGCCTGACAATCGGCAGGTGGAGCTCGTTCGCGAGCCGCTCGGCGTAGATCTGCTTGCCGATGATCGAGGCGTCAGCCGCGCCGCCGCGGACGGTGAAGTCGTCACCGCCGACGACCACCTTGCGGCCGTCCAGGCGCCCGGTTCCGGTCACGAAATTAGCCGGGATAAAGCTGGCGAGCTGGCCCGACTCGTCGTAGCCAGCGGTTCCTGCGAGCGCCCCGACCTCGTGAAAAGAATCCTCGTCGAGCAGCGCGGCGATGCGTTCCCTGACGGTCAGCCGGCCGGCGTCGCGCTGCCGCTTGATCTTCTCTGGCCCGCCCATGCGCTCGGCGAGCTCCTGGCGGCGGCGCAGTTCATCCAGTTCCGGTTGCCATGTCATGCCCCCACAAGCTAACCGACCCGACCTGCCCCGACTAGTACTACAACAGAGACCTGTGATGCCGCTCGGTGCGGCTGCGTGACTTGAGGCTTTCCGGCGGCCAGGATTGCGGCATGCTTGGTGTCATGGAGGGCTCGCGGGCAGGTGCCGCGGATGCGCATGCGGCGTGGTCGGAGTCGTTTAACGAGTTGTTCGCTCAGGTCGCTGGCGTTTTCTCGAATGCGCATGTGCGCAGGCACGGGCGGGCGTACGTGCTGGGGCTGCTGTCGCAGACGGAGCGGAAGAACTCTTGGCAGCTGGCGGAGTTCGCCGGGGAGGCGTCGCCGGACGGGCTGCAGCGGCTGCTGAACTTCTCGCCGTGGGACGAGGACGCCTGCCGGGACGCCATCGCGCGTTATGTCGTGCGGAGCATGGGCGATCCGGGCGCGGTCCTGGCGGTCGACGAGACGGGATTCCTGAAAAAGGGGCGGATGTCGGCCGGCGTGGCCAGGCAATATACCGGGACGGCAGGCCGGGTGGAGAACTGCCAGGTCGGCGTGTTCCTCGCGTACTGCGCGCCGGGCGGCGCCCGGGCGCTGATCGACCGCGAGCTGTACATCCCGAGGAAGTGGGCGGAGGACCGGGAGCGGTGCGCGGCGGCCGGGATCGGCGGCGAGGTGGCCTTCGCGACGAAGCCGAAGCTGGCGGAGGCCATGATCGGGCGCGCGGTGAAGGCGGGCGTCCCGTTCAAGTGGGTGGCCGGCGACGAGGCCTACGGCGGCAACCCGGGCCTGCGGGAATGGCTGGAAGCCGAGGCAATCCCGTACGTGCTCGCGGTCGCGTGCAACGCCATGATCGAGACGAAGGCGGGCGCGAAGCGCGCCGACGAGCTGGCGGGACTGGTCCCGGCGGGCGCGTGGCAGCGGCTGAGCTGCGCCGACGGGTCGAAGGGACCGCGTCTTTACGACTGGGCGCTCGTCGCCACCGACAGCGACGATCACTGGCTGCTGGCCCGCCGGTCCCTGCAGCCCGGCGAGAAGGGCGACCTTGAGCTGGCCTTCTACCGCTGCTACTCGCCGCGCCCGGTCATCCTCGCCGAGCTCGCGGCGGTAGCGGGCGCGCGCTGGGGAGTGGAGGACTGCTTCGCCGAGGCCAAGGGCGAGGCCGGCCTGGACCACTACCAGGTCCGCCGCTACCGCGCCTGGTACCGGCACATCACCCTGGCCATGCTCGCCCACGCGTTCCTCGCCGCCGCCGCGCACGCCGCCCGCCCCGCCCCGCCACCACCGCAACCGCAACCGCCGGAACCTGTCCCTGCCAGCGGAAACACTGACGGAGAGACCGCTGAAAAGGGGACCTGACCGCTGTGGACAACTTTTCGCCCCGCCACGGACATACAGCCCGCCAGCCTTCATAACAGACGAAACCGGGCGCGACCTGATCCCGCTCACCGCCGCCGAGGCCCGTCGCCTGTTCAACCTCCATACCCGCACCGCCCGCCCTGCTGCATTCCACGAGCACTGGTCAGGCTGGAGGCGCCGCCGGCAGGCCGCCGCCCGCAAATCGCATTACGCCCGCCGAACCGCAAATCTCAGCTCGCTGTTGTAGTACTAGACCTTAATGGCCGGGTATAAATTCCTTGCCCGGCGGGCCCGGAAAAGCGGACACTGCCCTCATGACCTCCCAGCCGCTGATCCGCGCGATGGGCGAATCGGATCCAGAGGTAATCAGCGCCGCGTTCACCGTCATCGGGTGGGACAAGCCGCCCGCGTTGTATCACCACTACCTCGCGCAGCAGGAGGAGGGCCGGCGGCTCGCCTGGGTCGCCGAATGGCACGGCGAGTTCGCCGGCTACGTGACGCTCCTGTGGACGTCGGCTTACGGCCCGTTCGCTGACCGCCAGATCCCCGAGGTCGAGGACCTCAACGTCTTGCCCCGGCACCGCCGGCAAGGCATCGGGAACGCGCTGCTCGACCGGGCCGAGACAGCCGCATCGGCGCGCAGTACGGTGGTCGGCATCGGAGTGGGCCTCTACGCCGATTACGGCCCGGCGCAACGGATTTACGCGCGGCGTGGGTACCTCCCGGACGGCCGGGGCATCATGTACCGCAACCAGCCGGTAGGACCGGGCACGGTCGTCTGCATCGACGACGACGCCGCTCTCATGCTCACCCGACCGACCGGGTGACGGGCCGCTCCGACGGAGGCAGGACGTTTATCACCCGGTGGCTGTTGGCTGGCGCGGTCCTCACGTTAATGTGGGGCGGGACTCGTCAGGAGGGTGATGGCGGTACTGCCGAGGTTCGACATAGAAGGCCAGGTCGCGTTGGTGACCGGCGCCGCCCGCGGGCTGGGCCGGGCGATCGCGCTGGCGCTGGCCGCGGCCGGCGCGGACGTCGCGCTCGGGCTCCGCGACGCGGGCGCGGACGGCGGCGTCGCCGCGGAGATCGAGGCCCTCGGCCGCCGCGCGCTGCCGCTGCAGATGGACATGGGCCGGGCCGGGCAGGTCGGCCCGGCGGTCGACGCGGCGACCAGGCACTTCGGCCGCCTGGACATCCTGGTCAACAACGCCGGCATCGCCCCGGGCAACCCGGCCGAGGACGTCACCGAGGAAGACCTCGACGCGACGCTGGCCGTCAACCTCAAGGGGACGTTCCTGGCCAGCCAGGCCGCCGGGCGGGTCATGATCGGCCAGGGGTCGGGGAAGATCGTCAACATCGGCTCCCAGGCCGGCGCGGTGGCGCTGCCCGGCGAATCCGTCTACTGCATGACCAAGGCCGCCATCGCGCACCTGACCCGGTGCCTGGCCGTCGAATGGGGCCGGCACGGGATCACCGTGAACGCGGTCGCCCCCACCTTCATCCGCACGCCCGGCACCGAGCCCGCGCTGTCGGACCCGGAGTTCCGCGCGGACGTCATCGAGCGGATCGCCGCCCTGCACCGCATCGGCGAACCCATCGAAGTGGCCGGCGTCGTGGTGTTCCTGGCATCCCCCGCCGCCTCCCTGATCACCGGCGAGACCATCCTGGTCGACGGCGGCTGGACAGCCCGCTGAGTCTGGGCCTCGTGGCTGGTTGCTCAGATCGCGCGGACCTGGGCGAGCCGTCTGACTGCGAACTGATCGGTCCCGGTGGGGTCCCAGCAGACGGCGGCTTCCCAGGCGGCCCGCGCTTGCGCGGCGATGTCGTACGCGTCGGCGCCGAGGCCGGCGGCGTTGTGCGGCAGCGCCAGGTCGAGGTCGGGGACGTCGACGTGCGACTCGTCCCAGTCGATCATCGCGACGCGATCCGCTGTCATGCGGACGTTGCCGGGGTTGGGGTCACCGTGGACGACGCTCGTCGCGCGACCGGTCAGTCGCGCCCACGCTGCCCGGCATCGAGCCACGCCGTCGGGCGGCATCGCGCCGAGGTTGACCCTGGTCCCGGTCTCGGCGTGCAGCAGGTCGGTCGACGATCGCCAGCCCGGGCGCTGCGGCCAGCCCTGCGTCAGCCGATGCAGCTGGCGGAGTGTGTCGGCGACGCGACGCCAGTCGCCTTCGGTCTCGGGCGGTCCGCCCTCCACGTAGGTCATCACCACCAGACCGTCGACGAAGTGCCGGCCGTCCGTGGTCGGGATCGGCACCGGCACCGGCATCCCTTCCCGGTGGAGATGTCGCAGCAGGCCGGTCTCCCAGGCAAGATCAGCGTCGCTGCGCTGGCCGAGACGACCGACCGCGAGGTGCCCGTTGACACGCACGCTCCGGACCCCGTTGACGCCAGCTCCGCCAGCGAGCCGTTCGCCGCGAACGACGTCGTCACCCCACTGCTCGAGTGCCTCCCATCCCACCGGCCACATCTTCGCACAGGTGCGTGCCGGGCGTATCGGTTGCGCTTATGAACGGGCCGCGACCGGGGACTGGCCTCATCCGGCAGTATGAGGCGGGCCGCGCCGGGCGCGGGCGCGGCGCTTGCCCTCGTGCATGGCCTGTACCCGGGCGACCGGGACCGTGTGACCCTCCGCGACGAGGTCCTCGGGCAGCGCCTGCGGCGACGGCAGGGCAGCGGCCCAGGGATCAGCGTCCGCCAGCAGCCGCGCCGCGTTCCGCACCGTGAAGTCCTCGGGCGACACCTCATCCAGCGAATCCCAGGCGACCGGGAACGAGACCGGCACGCCGGGGCGCGCTCGCGGGCTGTAGGCGGCCACCACGGTCGCGCCGTGCGCCCGGGTCGAGTCGATGAACACCAGGCCGCCGCGATCGGCCTTGATGAACGCGGTCGTCGCGAGGCCGGGGTCCAGCCGCGCGGCCCGCTCCGCCAGGGCGCGGGTCGCAGCCGCCGCGTCGTCCGCTGAAACCGACTGCTGAACGGGAACGTAGATGTGCACGCCCTTGGCCCCGCTGGTCTTGACCGCGCCCGCAAGGCCCGCCCCGGACAGCGCTTCCCGGACCAGCTTGGCCGCTGCCACCGCCCGCCCGAACTCGCCCGCAGCCGCCGGGTCGATGTCGAGCACCAGGTAGGAGGGCCGATCCAGGTGCTCGGCGGTGCCGAGGGTGACGTGGTACTCCACCGCGCGCTGATTGGCGAACCAGATCAGTGTCGGCTTGTCGTCACACAACGCGTACCGCACCTCCCGGTGCGACGATTCCGCCCACATCGTGACCGTCCTGATCCACGGTGGCGCGTAATCCGGCAGGTTCTTCTGCATGAACGGACGCTGGCCCGCGCGCACCCGGATCACCGACAGCGGTCGGCCGCTCAGCACGGAGACGATAGGGTCCCCGACCGCCTCCAGGTACTCCACCAGATCTCGCTTGGTCGCGCCCGCCCCGTCGAACAGCGGCTCGTCTAGGTGCGTCAACGTGATCTCGGGCGATGCCATGCGTAACGTCTACCCGTTCCGCGTCCAGGCACCACCGGGCGCCATGAGAATTAGGGCTGCCCAACGTGTCCGATCAGTCGTGCTTCGCCTCGTAGCGCAGCAGTACACAACCGCCCGGGAAGGCGCGGTTCTCCAGCAGCCGCAGCTTGATCCATGACGGCAGCGACGGGAAGAACGGGGTGCCTCCGCCCACGGCGGCGGGCGCGACCACGATCCGGTATTCGTCTACCAGTCCGGCCTGCACGATCGGTGCGGCCAGCGTCGCGCCGGCCACCTCCAGCCTGCCGTCGGTTTCGGCTTTCAGCTTCGTCACCACCTCGACCGGGTCGCCGCGTTCCAAGCGGGAGTTCCAGTCGACCGAATCCAGGGTGCGCGAGAACACGATCTTGGGCATGCCGCGCCAGATGCGGGCGAAGTCCGCGATCAGGGGACTGGCGTCCGGGGCCTTGTCGGCGGTCGGCCAGTACGCGGACATCAGCTCGTAGAGCCGCCGCCCGTAGAACGACAGGGCGGTCTCCCGCTCGAAATCGTTCCAGTACTGGTGCAGTTCTTCGCTCGGATCGGTCCAGCCGATGTTGCCTTGTGCGTCGGCGATGTACCCGTCCACCGACACGTTGAAGCCATAGATGAGTTTGCCCATGCAGATCAGACTGCACCGGAGGGCAAAACTCAGCGCGACGGGGCAGTGGACTCCAGCCTGTTGATCCACGCCGAAATTGACAGCAGACGCGAGGGTGATGACCCAACGGGCCCGTAAACCTCTGATTAGCGTTGTAGCCCCACGCGGCGTCCTAGGATTGCTTCATGCCGGAATTCGATCCAAGTGTCCCCAGCATCGCGCGGGTCTATGACTACTTCCTGGGCGGCAAGGATCATTTTGCGTCGGACCGCGCCCTGGCGGACCGGATGATCGAGATGGCTCCGCTGGCCCCGGTCATCACGCGTGAGAACCGCCAGTTCCTCGTCCGCGCCGTGACCTGGGCGGCGAGCCAGGGCATCGGCCAGTTCCTCGACCTTGGCTGCGGCATGCCGACGGCGCCGGACACGCTTGAGTCGGCCCGCGAGGTCATCGCAGACGCGCGCGTGGCGTACGTTGACAACGACCCGGTCGTCTTCAGTCACCTGAGCGCCAGGGTTGCCAAGGGCACTCCCGGCGTGACAGTTGTGGCCGGTGATGTGCGCGAGGTGCCGGCGATCCTGGACGGCGCCCGAGCGGAGATCGACCTGTCGGTTCCGGTCTGCCTGATCATGGGGTTCTTGCTGCACTTCTTCACGGCCGATGCGGCACGCGACCTGGTCGCCAGGTACACAGCTGCGCTATCGCCGGGAAGCCTCCTGGTTCTCTCCGCGATCCATGTCGACACAAAGGGCGCGGACGAAGGCTTCGCCGGCTACTCCAGTGCCGTGGCCCCGGTGTATAACCATTCAGCGGCGGAGTTCGCCAGCTTTCTTGACTCCCTAGAGATCCTGCCACCCGGTGTGGTTGACGCGCGCATGTGGTGCGCTCGGAACGGTGAGCCGGACCCTCGGCAGCGTGATCAGTACGCCATCGTCGGCGTCGCCCGTATATAGCCACAGACTTAAGGCGTGATGATGTCAGCCGGGTTCCTGAGACCACAGCTCTGTTAGCTGCGCCGGGCTGATGTTGCCGCCGCTGCAGATGACCGCCGTCTTCCGGCCCGCGAACCGCTGGGGAGAGTGCAGGATCGCCGCCAGGGCGGCCGCGCCGGCCGGCTCCACGAGGTTGCGGGTCTTCTCGATCATCAGCCGGGTCGCCGCTTTCAGCGCGTCGTCTGAGACCAGCACGAAGTCATCCAGCAGGTCCCGCATGATCTGCTGGGGCAGCTCGAACGCGGTCCTGGTGGCCAGCCCTTCCGCGAACGTGCTGGTGGTGTCCTCGACCAGCGCGCCCGCCTGCCAGGAGCGGTACGCGGCCGGGGCCGCCTCGGACTGCACGCCGATCACCTCGACTGACGAGCGCACGGCCTTGGCCGCCACGCAGGCGCCTGCCGCCCCGCTGCCGCCGCCGACCGGGACCACGATCACCTCGATGTCCGGCCGGGCCTGGAGGATCTCCAGGGTGCAGGTGGCCACGCCCGCGATGAGCTCCGGCTCGTTCCCGGAGTGGATGTAGCGGTAGCCTCGGTCGGCGGCCAGCTCCTCGCAGTGCTCGCGGGCCTCGTCGAAGTCGCGGCCGCGGAAGACCACCTCGGCGCCCAGGGCCCGCATCGACTCGACCTTCACCGGGTTGGCCCGCTCGGGCATGCAGATCACCGCCCGCACGGCGAACAGGTCCGCCGCGTACGCGACCGACTGGCCGTGGTTGCCGGTCGAGGCGGCGATGACGCCCCGGCGCCGCTCATCCGCGCCTAGCTGGCTGAGGAGGTTCACGCCGCCGCGGACCTTGAACGCGCCCACGGGCTGATGGTTCTCGTGCTTGACCCACACCTGCGCCCCGGTCACGGCGTCCAGCGCGGGATAGCGGTACAGCGGGGTCGGCTGGAGGTGGGGCGCGATGCGCTGACGCGCAGCCAGGACGTCAGCAAGGTCCGGCACCCGCGAAGCGGCCATGCTACGTGTCTACCACGGCGACACGGTCGCCGAGACTAGCGGTCCGTGATCGGGCGGGGCTTTCTGGCGGCGAAACGGACTCGGGTCGCCTTCGTCTCCACCTTAGGTTGTTCGAAACCCGCCGCTACCAGGCGGTCGGCCAGCTGATCGGGGTCGACGGGGACGAAAATGTCGCCATCGTGCCCGGCCCGAACCTCCGGCGCCTCGATGCTGTCGGAGCCGAGGAGCGTGCCTCCGGGGCGCAGGACGCGGGCGACCTCGGCCAGCAGACGGTCTTGGAGGGCAGCGGTCGGGACGTGGTGGAGCATGGTGAGGCAGACCGCACCGGAGAAGCGGTCCGTCGCGAAGGGCATGTTCGTGGCGTCGGCGTTGACCACGTCCACGTTGGTTCCGGCCAGGCGATCGGCCAGAGTCTCGGCCAGCGCCGGGTCGAGCTCCACCGCGGTCAGCCAGCGAGCCCGGGCTCGCAACAGGTCGGTGGTGACCCCGGGGCCGGGGCCGACCTCCAGGCAATCGTCACCGAGGTCCTCCGAACCCAGCACCCACGGCAACAGGTCGTCACGCACCGTGGCAGCCCACTGCGGGCTGGCCAGGTACCGGAGGTGAGTTTCGTTCACTTCGCCCCCTTCGAGGAAGCGGTCCTATTCGGTCTTGGCGTGCGGGATCAGGCCGGGCACCAGGCGGCGCTGCAGCTTGCCGGTCTCGGTGCGGGGCAGTTCCGCCAGGAGCCAGAAGCGGTCCGGGGTCTTGCTTGACCGGAGGGCCCGCAGGGTGAATTCGCGGAGGTCGGCCGGGTCGAGGTCGGTCTCGGGGCGGGGCACGACGGCGGCCTCGATGCGCTGGCCCCACTCCTGGTCGGGGACGCCGAACACCACCGCGTCGAGCACCGCCGGGTGCCTCAGCAGGACGTCCTCGATCTCGGCGGGGGCGATGTTCTCGGCGCCGCGGATGATCGTGTCGTCGGTGCGGCCGCTGATGAACAGGTAGCCATCGGCGTCGAGGTAGCCGTCGTCCCTGGTGTCGAAGTAGCCCTGGTCGTCGACCGCCCGGCCGAGGCCAGCGTACTCGGCCGACACCTGACCGCCGCGCACGCAGATCCGGCCGGGCTGGCCGGGGCCGAGGGCTTCGCCGACGGGGCCGCGGATCACCAGTTCGATCCCCGGCAGCGGCCGGCCGACCGACGACAGCCGCGCCCGCACCGCCGGGTCCGGTGACTCGATGGCGGCGCGGTGATCCTCCGGGCCGAGCAGGGCGACGGTCGAGCTGGTCTCGGTCAGCCCGTACGCGTTGACGAAGCCGACCCCGGTCCACTCCCGCAGCGCCCGCTCGATGAGCGTGGCGGGCATGGGGGCGCCGCCGTAGGACAGCGACCGCAGGGTGGGCACCGACCGGTCTTCGTCGCTGTCGATGATCCTGGCCAGCATGGTCGGCACCACCATGGCGCTGCTGACCGCTTCCTCGCGGACCGTTCTGAGCCACTCACCGGGGGCGAAGGCCTCGAGCACGAGGGTGCGACGGCCCGCGTAGAGGTTGGTGATCACGTTGGCGACGGCGGCGATGTGATACGGGGGAACGCTGACCAGCGCCGCCTCCGACTCGCCGGCCGACCCGAACTCGACCGAGCCGAGGACGTAGGAGACCAGGTTGTCGTGGCGCAGCAGCACCCCCTTGGGCGCGGACGTGGTGCCGCTGGTGTAGATGACGACGGCGACCGGGTTCTCGTCGTCGCCCTGGCCGTCGCCGGCGATCTCGCCGCGGTCGGCGCGGGTGGCCTCCAGCCAGTCGTCGGAGGTGATCGCGCTCAGCCCGGCCCGCTCGAAGTGCGCGAGCGCGCCGGGCCGGCGATCCCCAGTGCCTTCGGGTGCCTGCCCAGCAGTTCGTCGAGCTGGAGCTGTCCCAGCCGGTAATTGAGCGGGACCAGCGGCACCCCCGCCCGGGCGGCGGCGAATAGCGCGACCGGGAAGGCGGGGCCGTTGACATCGAGGTAGACGAGGGCGTCGGCCGCGCGCTCACGCACCAGCGCGGCCCCGGAATGCGACCGCCGGGCAAGCTCGGCGGCGGTAATCCCGCCGGACCGACGCCCGGCCAGGACGCGCTCGCCGAAACCGTCGGCGGCCATGTCGAGCAGCAGCGTCAGGCGCATGGGAGGACCTCGCTCAGTCCGAGGCCGGCAGCGGCTTGGCCGCCTGAATCTGCAGCGGGTTGCCGTCGAGCGCGAGCGTGCCCTGACCTGCCTTGGTGCACAGCAGCTGGATGGTGTCCGCTTCATCGACGTACCGCTTGCCGATCTGGGTGCCCCCCAACTGGGCCGGGTCGGGCTCGGCGGCGATGACCGGCTCGCCGGCGGTCACCATGGCAACGCCGCCGCAGGTCACCGTGCACTCGGCGGCGGGCGCCTTGATGACGATGACGGCGGTACTGTCGATCGCGCTGACGAGCTGCTGACCGGCTCGAAACTTCACAGCCATTCGCTGCACTCCCTGCCCTGATGGATCTGCTAGCTTCTCATTCACTTAAACGCCACGCCAGACCGGCGGCCGCTTTTCCGCGAAGGCGGTGGCGCCCTCGCGGGCATCGGCCGACTCGAAGACCGGCTTGAACAGCTCTTCCTGACGCTGCCAGCCCTCCTCGACTGTCCAGTCGGCCTGGGCCCGGGCGATCTGCTTGGTGACCGCCACCGCCAGCGGCCCGTTGGCGGCGACCAGCTCGGCCAGCGCGAGCGCGCCGTCGAGCGCGGTGCCGTCCGGGACGAGCCGGTTGACCAGCCCGAGCTCGGCCGCCCGGGCGGCGGTGATCTGCTCGCCGGTCAGCAGCAGCTCCATCGCCGCCGCGAACGGGATCCGCCGCGGCAGCAGCAGGGCCGCTCCGCCCCCCGCGACTAGGGCGCGCTTGACCTCGGGAACGCCGAACTTGCTGCCGGTGGCCGCCACCACCAGATCGCACGCCAGCATCAGCTCGAAACCGCCGGCCAGCGCGTAGCCTTCCACCGCGGCGATGAGCGGCTTGCGCGGCGGGGTGATGGTGATGCCGCCGAAGCCGCGGCCGGGAATCATCGGCTTGTCGCCGCGCATCCAGGCCTTCAGGTCCATCCCGGCGCAGAACGTGCCGCCCGCCCCGGTCAGCACCCCGACCCGCAGGGAGTCGTCGCCGTCGAGCTCGTCGGCGGCGGCCGCCAGGGCGCGGGCGGCCGCGCCGTCGAGGGCGTTCCTCGCCTCGGGCCGGCTGATCGTGATGACCTGGACGTGGCCGCGCCGCTCGACCACTACTGGTTCTGCCATGGTGTCCTCCTGATGTGGTCAGCCTGCTGCCATCGTCCGATCACGGCCCGGGGTTGGTTGCCACCCGGATCACGACCTTGCCCGTCGGCAGCCGGTCGGCGACCCGCCGCAGCGCGGTGGCGACGTCGGCCAGATCGTGCACTTCCGACACGGCCGGCCGCAGACCGGCGGCCACCAGGTCGGTCAGCGCCTGCCGGGCGTGCGCCGTCTCCTGCGGGAGCCGCTCGGTCCAGGTCCGCAGCTCGAGCCCGCGGACGGTGATGTTCTTGAGCAGGACGATGTTGAGCGGGATCCGGGGGATCTCTCCCCCGGCGTAGCCCACCGACACGAACCGCCCGCCCCACCGGATCGCCCGCAGCGCGGGCTCGGCCCAGCGGTCGCCGACCGGGTCGACTACCAGGTCGGCGCCGTCGCCGGTGATCTCCTTGATCCGCTGCTTGAGATCCTCGCTGACGTAGTCGATCCCCGCCTCGGCGCCGAGCTCGGCGCAGACCTTGAGCCGCTCCGGGGAGGACGCGGCGGCGATCACCCGGGCGCCCAGCCGGACCGCGACGTCGACCGTGGCGGTGCCGACGCCGCCGGCTGCGCCGAGGACCACCACCCACTGCCCCGGCTGCACGCCGCCCGCAGTGACCAGCGAATGGTAGGCGGTCAGGTACGTCACCCGGAACGCGGCCGCCTCGGTCAGCGCCATGCCCGGCGGAACCGGCGCGACCGCGCAGGGCCGGCACCAGGACCTGCTCGGCCATCGCGCCGGTGAAGGTCGAGCCGTAGACCAGGTCACCGGGCGAGATGTCGGTTACCCCCTCGCCCACGGCCGCCACCCGGCCGGCGAACTCGCTGCCGGGGGTGAACGGGAGCGGGGCGGGCACCTGGTAGCTGTTGGCGATGAAGAGCAGGTCGGGGTAGTTGACCGCCGCCGCCACCACGTCGACCAGGACGTGACCGGGGGTGACCTCCGGGCTTGGGATATCGCGGACCACGACGTTCTCCGGGCCGCCGTACTGTTCGCAGCGCGCTGCCTTCATGTACCCTCCCGGCTCTAGCTTGCCTTCAATCGTATCACTAAATATATCATTATGCCGATTAACGAGGATGGGGGTGGTGGGGCTCGGGGTGGGGGTGGTGGGGCTTGGGCGGGGCCGCTGGGCGCAGGGACGCGATCAGCGACTCGGAGTCGGTGATGGTCGCAAGCAGCGGGAGGTGCTGGGTGATCTGCAGCAGGTGGGTCTCGGGGGTGGCGCGGCCGTGCAGTCCTCGGCCAGCACCACGCTGTAGCCGAGCGCGACCGCCTCGGTTGCCGCGCCGGGCAGGGCGATGTTGGTGGACACTCCGCTGAGGACCACCGTGTCGATGCGGTAGCCGCGCAGGGTGGCGTCGAGGGTGGTGCCGGTGAACGGGGCCATGCCGTGCGACCGGTGGCTGATGATGTCGGACGGCTCGACCACGAGGTTGTCGTGGAGGGCGCCGCCCGCGGTGCCGACGACGAGCTTGCCGGTGCGCTTGATCCGGGCGGCGAGGGCGCAGTTGACGAGGAAGCCGTCCCAGTCGGGGGTCCTGGCGGCGATCGTGCAGAAGATCACCGGCGCGCCGGCCGCGCGGAACGCCGCCGTCAGGACGTTGATCCTGGCGACGATGCCCCGCGCGGTCACCTGGGCGGCGAGCGGGGTGTCGACGTGGGCCGGGTTGGCGATGGCGTTCTGGAGCTCGTTGACGATGAGCGCCGCCCGCTTCCCCGGTTCGAGTCCGCGTACCGCTGGCATGGGCCTCCGATCTGGTTCAGCGGGCCGACACGTCGACCTGGCGGCCGCGACCCAGTGCTCGGCGGAAGAGTCAGCCGGGACCGTTCGATACCGCTGTGGGGTTGACTTTGGGGGCTGGCCTGCGCGGTCAGAGCCGCTCGATGATCGTGGCGTTGGCCATCCCGCCGCCCTCGCACATGGTCTGCAGGCCGTAGCGGCCGCCGGTGGCCTCGAGGTAGTTCAGCAGCGTGGCCATCAGCTTGGTGCCGGACCCGCCGAGCGGGTGGCCGAGGGCGATGGCGCCGCCGCGCGGGTTGAGCTTGTCCTGATCGGCGCCGAATTCCTGCGCCCACGCCAGCGGGACCGGCGCGAACGCCTCGTTGACCTCGTAGGCGTCGATCGCGTCGATCGACAGCCCGCTGCGCCGCAGCACCTTCTCGGTCGCGGGGATGACCCCGGTCAGCATGAGCAGCGGGTCGCTGCCGGAGACCGCGAAGGCGTGGAACCGGGCCCGCGGCCGCAGGCCGAGCTCGGCCGCCTTCTGCTCGCTCATGATCAGCGCGGCCGAGGCGCCGTCGGTCAGCGGCGAGGAGCTGCCGGGGGTGACCTGCCAGGTGATCTCGGGGAAGCGCGCGGCGTACGCCTCGGTGTAGTAGGCGGGCTTCAGGCCGGCCAGCCCCTCGGCGGTGGTGCTCGGCCGCACGGTCTCGTCGACGGTGTGGGTGCCGCCGTCGGGCAGCCGGACCCCGATGATCTCGTTGTCGAAGCCGCCGGCGGCGGCGGTCGCGGCGGCGCGCTGGTGGGAGCGGGCCGAGTAGGCGTCGAGCGCCTCGCGGTCGAGCTTCCAGCGGGCGGCGATGAGCTCGGCGCCGATGCCCTGGTTGGCCAGGCCCTCGGGGTACCGTTCGGCCAGCGGCTCGACCGGGTTGCGACCCGCCCGCGACGACCCGATCGGCACCCGGCTCATCGACTCGACCCCGCAGGCGATGACGATGTCGTAGGCGCCGGCGATCACGCCCTGGGCGGCGAAGTGGGCCGCCTGCTGGCTGGAACCGCACTGCCGGTCGACGGTCGTCCCCGGCACGCTCTCCGGGAAGCCGGCCGCCAGCAGCGCGGTCCTGGCGATGTTGAGCGACTGGTCGCCGATCTGCCCGACGCAGCCGGCGATGACGTCGTCGACCAGCGCGGTGTCGAGGCCGTTGCGCTCGACCAGGGCCGTCAGCGTCTGCGCGAGCAGGGCGGCCGGGTGCACGCCGGACAGGGCGCCACCGGGCTTGCCCTTGCCCGAGGGGGTGCGGATGATGTCGACGATGACGGCTTCGGTCATGGCTCCTCGCGATCCACTGGCAGATTCACTGGCATTAGTAATCTAATTTATCTAGTTGGGAATTACCAGCGATCAGGCCCGGCCGTCGCGCCGCAGCGCCTCCGGCACCCAGCTCGGCGAGCGCTTCTCGATGAAGGCGGCGAAGCCCTCCCTGGACTCGGGGCGCTGCAGGCTGTCGAAGAACGCGATCCGGTCCTGGAGCCCGACGTACTGGTCAAGCACCCGCTTGATGTCCCGGCGGGCCTCGGGCGCGGTCTGGACGATCTGGATCAGCGCCTCGGTCGCCGTCTCGATCAGCTCGTGGTGCGGGACGACCCGGCTGACCAGGCCCCAGTCAAGAGCTTCGGCGGCGCTGAGGCGGCGGCCGGTGAACATCAGGTCGCGGGTGCGGACCGGGCCGATCAGCCGGACGAGCAGCTGGGCGTAGTAGGTGTCGGAGATGCCGCGGAGCAGTTCCGGCACCCGGAAGGTGGCGCGCTCGCTCACCACCGCCAGGTCCGAGCACATCGCGATCAGCAGGCCGCCGCCCTGGCAGATCCCGTTGACGGCGGAGACGACGGGCTTGACGCTCTGCCGCAGGACGTCGAACGGTAGCACGTCGAACGCGCCCGGGGCGGCGTTGAAGTCGGCCCACTTGTCGGCGACCTGCTGGCCGAGGTCGCCGCCGGGGATGAAGACGTCGCCGGTGCCGGTGATGAGCAGGCCCGCCAGCTCCGGGTCCGCGTCGACCCGGCGGACGGCGTAGCGGATGCCGAAGTACATCGCCTGGGTCAGCGCGTTCCTGGCCTCCGGGCGGTCGACGGTGAGGCGGGCGAACGGCGGGTGACGCTCGAACCTCAGGTAGGGCGTGCCCAGCCAGTCGCCCTCGGGCGGGCGCGGCCCCTGGGCGGCAGGGGCGGATCCGTGGACAACGTCGGGCATGAGACCTCCAGCCGTTCTGATGCTTGAGCAAAATCATATAACTAAATAATCTACTATCGTTAGCAGGCGACAGGAGGCGGCGATGGGTTTCTCGCGGATCGGGTTTGTCGGTGCGGGGCGGATGGGCCTGCCGATGGTCGAGCGGCTCGCCGCCGCCGGGCACGAGCTGGTGGTGTACGCGCGCCGGGCGGAGTCGGCGGCCGTTCTCGGCCGGCTCGGCGTCCGGTCCACGGCCGAGCTGGCGGAGGTCGCGACCGGGGCCGACGTGCTGCTGCTGTGCGTGTTCAGCGATGAGCAGCTGACCGATATCGCCGGGCCGCTGGCGGCGGCTCTGCCGGACGGGGCGGTGCTCGCCTCTCACGTGACCGGGCGCGAGTCGACCCTGCGGTCGGTGGCCGCACGCTTCCCCGCCATTGCGGTCGTGGACGCGCCGGTGAGCGGCGCCCCGGACGATATCAGGGCCGGCTGACCGTCCTGCTCGGCGGCCCGGCCGACGCCCGGGCGCGGGCGGCCGGCGTCGTCCGCGCGTACGCCGACCCCGTCATCGAGACCGGCGAGCTTGGCACCGCGCTGGCGGTCAAGCTGGTGAATAACTTCCTGTTCGCCGCCAACACGCAGGTGCTGGCGGAGGCGGTCTGGCTGGGCGAGCAGCTCGGGGTGGCTCCCGGTGAGATGCTGAGCGCGCTCAACCATATGAGCGGGGGCAGCCAGGTGAGCCGCCGCGCCGCGGCCGGGGCGGACCTGGCCTCGTTCGCCACCCGGATCGGGCCGTTTATGAAGAAGGACGTCGCCGTCTGCCTGGAGCAGGCGGCTGAGCGGGGCGTCGACCCGGGGCTGCTGATCGAGGTCGTCCGGCGGGGACGGCTGGGACTCATCTGACCGAGCGTCAGCCGCTGACGATGCGGATGGCCTCCTGGACCAGCCGGGGCAGTTCCGGCTGCATCCGCGCCATCGATTCCTTGACCGGCCGGCCGAGCTTCATCGCCCGCTTGAGGAGCAGGCCGGTGACGCCGGCCTCCTTGTACCGGGTGAGCGCGTCGAACCAGCCCAGTTCGGGCACCGGCCGGCCGAGTGCGTCCTCGTAGGCGCGGACGATCTCGCGGCCGGCCGGGGTGCCCGCGACCGTGCCCGGGGCGACGGCGGGGTGCCCGGCGTCGTCGGTGAAGAAGGTCAGCCAGGCCAGGTCGATGCGCGGGTCGCCGACCGACCAGATCTCCCAGTCGATCACCGCGTTGATCCGGCTGCCTTCGCACAGGGTGTTCCCGAGCCGGAAGTCACCGTGGTTGACCGCGGCCGGGAGCGCCTTCGGGATGCTCGCCCGGAGCGCCCTGGCCGCCCGCTGGTACTCGCCCCCCATGCCGCCCGGCAGGGTGACGAACGCGCGGGTCCACCGGTCGACCTCGTCGGCCAGGCCGACGACGGGCTCGTCGCCAAGGCCGACCGCGGCCGGCCCGATCGCGTGCAACTGGGCCAGCACCTGCACGGCGTCGAAAAACCGGGCCCGCACCTGGTCGGGGGCGGGTCTGTCGGCGGCGTCGCACAGGACCGGTTCCACGCACTCCCCCGGGACCAGGTTCATCGCCATGAACGGGGGGACGTGCGGCGGGTCGCCGGGGTCGGAGAACAACACGTCCGGCGCCAGCGGCCGCCCGGCCTGGCCGGCCTCGGCAGGCCCGGCCGGCCCGCTGGATCGCCTGCTGCAGCCGCGCCTGGCGGAGCACGTCGCGGTTGCGGACCGGGGCGAGACCGGGCGGCGACACCTTGAGCACCACCGGGGTCTCGGTCGCGGCCACCCCGGCCAGATCGACCAGGAAGGTCAGGCTGGAGGTGCCGCCGGTGAGCGGGGACACGCCGCGGACGCGGGCGCCGGGGCGCCAGCCGGTCACCCGCTGTCCCACTCGGTCGTGCAACTGAGCCAGCAGTCTCTCGTCGGCCTGGCCGGCAGCCATGAACCTCACCTCTACGTTCCTGAAACAACTATCTTCTAGTATTTAGTTATACAATTGCGGTCCAGGGAACGACGATACCCTGGGCACCAGGCCCGACGCTAGGCAGGAGCGGCGCATGTGGGAGTTCTTCACCGAGCCGGAGTTCCAGCAGAAGCTCGACTGGATGGCCGCGTTCGTGCGGGACGAGTGCGAGCCGCTTGACCTGCTCTTTCCCCGCCCGGGCGACCCCTACGACGTGCACAACAAGGCGTCGCGGGCGATCCTGGCGCCGCTGCGGGAGCGGGTGAAGGAGCAGGGCCTGTGGGCCTGTCACCTCGGGCCCGAGCTCGGCGGCCAGGGCTACGGGCAGCTCAAGCTGGCGCTGATGAACGAGATCCTGGGCCGCTCGGGCTGGGCGCCGACGGTGTTCGGCACCGCCGCCCCCGACACCGGCAACGCGGAGATCCTGGCGCTGTACGGGACGCAGGAGCAGAAGGCGCGTTACCTGCATCCGCTGCTTGAGGGCAATATCGTGTCGACCTTCTCGATGACCGAGCCGCAGGCGGGCGCCGACCCGAAGGAGTTCGTGTGCAAGGCGACGCTTGATGGTGACGAGTGGGTGATCGAGGGCGAGAAGTGGTTCTCGTCGCACGCGCGCTACGCGTCGTTCCTGATCGTGATGGCGGTGACCGACACCGACGCCCGGCCGCACGAGCGGATGTCGATGTTCATCGTCCCGGCCGAGACCCCCGGCATCGAGATCATCCGCAACGTCGCGACGATGAACGAGCGTGACGACCTGGACGAGGGCACCGAGGGCTACATCCGCTACAACCAGGTCCGGGTGCCGCTCGACGCGATGCTGGGGGCGCCGGGCGAGGGGTTCAAGGTCGCCCAGTCCCGGCTGGGCGGCGGCCGGGTGCACCACGCCATGCGGGTGGTGGGCAAGTGCCAGCGGGCGTTCGACATGATGTGCGAGCGGGCGCTGTCGCGCCGGACCCAGGGCAAGCTGCTGTCCGAGCACCAGTTCGTGCAGGGCTTCATCGCCGACTCGGCCCTTCAGCTGCAGCAGTTCCGGCTGCTGGTGCTGCAGACCGCGTGGATCATCGACAACCAGCCGCACGGCGCCGCCCGCACGCACATCGCGATGTGCAAGGTGGCGCTGGCCCAGGTGCTGCACGACATCCTGCAGCGGGCGGTGCAGCTGCACGGCTCGCTCGGCACCACTCAGGAGACGCCGCTCGGCCCCTGGTGGGCGTACGCGCCGCAGCTCGCGCTGGCGGACGGGCCGACCGAGGTGCACAAGGCCGCGATCGCCAAGGGCATGCTGCGCGGCTACCGTCCGGCCCCCGGCCTGTTCCCGACCGAGCACATCCCCACCCGGCGGGCTGCGGCGCGCGCCCGCTACGCGGCCGTTCTCGAGGAGCACGGGCTGTGACCGACACGCTGTTCGACCTGACGGGAAAGGTCGCTCTGGTCACCGGCGGGAGCCGCGGCCTCGGGCGGGAGATGGTGCTCGCGTTCGCCCGCGCGGGGGCGGACGTGGTGATCGCCAGCCGCAAGCTGGACAACTGCCAGGCGCTGGCGGACGAGGTCGAGGCGACCTGGCCGAGGCGGGCGCTGCCGGTGGCGTGCCACGTCGGGCACTGGGAGGAGTGCGACGAGCTGGCCGACCGCGCCTACGGGCACTTCGGCGCGGTCGACATCCTGGTCAACAACGCGGGCATGTCACCGGTGGCGCCGTCGTCGGCGGAGACGTCGGAGGAGCTGTTCGACAAGGTGATCGGGGTCAACTTCAAGGGGCCGTTCCGGCTCTGCGCGCTGATCGGGCAGCGGATGTACGACGCCGGCGGCGGCTCGATCATCAACGTCTCTTCGAGCGGCGCGCTGTTCCCGTCGCCCCGGTTCGGGCCCTACGCGGGCGCCAAGGCGGCGCTGAACGCGCTCACCACGGTGTTCGCCCGGGAGTACGCGCCTCGGGTGCGGGTCAACACGCTGTCGGCCGGGCCGTTCCTGACCGACATCTCCAAGCACTGGCCAGCCGACGGCGAGCGCAACTGGCACAACGCGGCCGGGCGGGCCGGGGAGCCCGAGGAGGTCGTGACCACGGCGCTGTACCTTGCGTCGGCTGCGTCCAGCTACACGACCGGGTCGCTTATCCGGGTCGACGGCGGGCTCTACTGAGAACCGGGTTGTGCTGGGAAGGGAGAGCGGACATGGCGGGGCGCATGCAGGGCAAGGTGGCGCTGGTGACCGGGGCCGCGCGCGGTCAGGGGCGCAGCCACGCGGTGCGGCTGGCGCAGGAGGGCGCGGACATTATCGCCGTGGACGTCTGTTCGCAGATCAACTCGGTTCCGTACCCGATGGCGACCGAGGCCGACCTGGCCGAGACGGCCCGTCTGGTGGAAGAGCTCGACCGCCGGGTCGTCACCCGGGTGGCCGACGTCCGGGACCGCGGTCCGCTGGCGGCGGCGGTGGCGGCTGGTGTCGCGGCGCTGGGGCACCTGGACGTGGTCGTGGCCAACGCGGGGATTATCCCGCTCGGCTCCGGGATTGCGCCGGTCGCGTTTCTGGACGCCGTCTCGGTCGACCTGGTCGGCGTCATCAACACCGTCGAGACCGCGTTCCCGCATCTGGGCACCGGGGCATCGATCATCTGCATCGGGTCCATGGCCGCGATGATGCCCGGGGCGGCGGAGGCGCCCGGCACGGCGGGGTACTCCCACGCCAAGCGCGGAGTTGCCCGCTTCACCCATGATCTGGCGCTGGCTCTCGCCCCGCACGGCATCCGGGTCAACGCCGTGCACCCGGGCAACATCGACACCGACATGCTGCAGAACGACGCCATGTACCGCCTGTTCCGGCCGGACCTTGAGCACCCGGCCAGAGATGACGTCCAATCGGCGTTCGGCTCGATGCACAAGCTCCCGGTCAACACCCTTGACCCGGCCGACATCAGCGAGGCCGTCCTCTACCTGGCCTCAGACGCCTCGCGCTACGTCACCGGGCTCCAGATGAAAGTCGACGCCGGCGCTCTGCTTCCCGTCACCAGCTCCGGCGCGCCCGGCTGAGAGTTGCGTTGAGCTGTACCAGGCGTCGGCCGTAACGTCAGCCGCCCGGCGGCGGTGGCCGCCAGGCGGCGGCCCATTCTTCCAGCGGGGCCAGGCGGGCCAGCAGGTCGCGGCCGGCGGCGGTGAGGGCGTAGCCGTCGCCGGCGTGCCGGGTAACGCCGGCCTCGGACAGCTCACGGAGCCGGTCGGCCAGCACGCTGGAGGAAACCCCGCCGCACCGCGCCTGGAGCTCGCGGAACGTGGGCACCGGCTCCGCGCGCAGCTCCCAGATCACCCGCAGGGCCCAGCGGCGGCCGAGCAGGTCCAGTAGCGCCATGATCGGGCGGCCGGTGGACGATCCCCTGACCGGCGAGCCTGGCAGCGGCGTGCCCGGCCGGGGGTTGGGGCTTGAAGATGACGGGGGCACGGGATTCGCGAGGTCCGTTCGGGGTGGCGGGTGCTTTCGTTTTCAAAGCACGAATGCTAGCATGGCGATCATGCCTCGAATTTCGAAGCAGTATCGCGTCGAACCGCTGGAACCGCCCTACGACGCCGCGGCGGCGGCCGCGCTGGAACTCCTCGGACCGCCGATCACCCTGTTCCGAACCTGGGCCCGCCGCCCGGACCTGGCGCGCGGGATCGCCGGATGGGGACGGTACTACCTGTCCCGGCAGTCGGCTCTCACCCTCCGCCAGCGGGAGCTTGCGATCGACCGGACGACCGCGCTATGCGGCGCCGACTACGAGTGGGGAGTGCACATCGCGTTCTTCGCCGAACGCGCCGCCCTGACGGCGGACCAGGTTCGGTCGCTCGGAACAGGCCAGCCCGATGACCAGTGCTGGGGCGACCCCGCCGACCGGGCGGTGCTGCGGGCCGTGGACGAGCTGCACACGAGCTACGACCTCGCGGATGGCACATGGGACGGCCTCGTCGACGCCGTCGGCGCCGACGGCGCGCTGGACCTGCTCCTGCTGTGCGGCTGGTACCACGCGATCTCGTTCACCGTACGGTCACTGCGCCTGCCGCTCGAGCCAGGAACGACGCCGATACCATCACCCAGCGCCGGGTGACGGATCACTCGGCGCTTGCGCGGCGGGTCAGCGGCTCGGCAGGTTGGCCGGGTAGGAGCACCAGTACTGGCTCTTGGCAAATGTCGCGGTCGCACTGGCCGAGGGGGGCAGTCAACAACGCGGGCATGTCACTTTCCGGCGGTGCCGGTGGACCACAGCGCGGAGCCGGACGCGCTGTAGATGACGACGTTGCCGTCGTTTTGCACATCGAGGTAAGCCCCGGAGTTCCCGGCCGTAGCGCTGGCCCATACCGGGGTTCCCGCACTGGTGTAGAGCACGAAGTTCCCGTCGCCCTGCATGATCGCCTCATCGGCGGCGGAGCCGGCCGTGTTGGAGGCCCACAGCGGGGTGCCGTTCTGGTACAGGACGAGATTCCCGTCGCCCTGCATAGTCAGCGTGAACCCGCCGTTGCACGACGCGAGCGACTGGTTGGCGGTCAGCTCCTGGTTCGCGGTCAGATCCCCGCAGGAGCCGGTCGTGCTGCCGGTGCAACTGGGCGTGCCCGACGGCGCCGCGCCCGGCACGACGCTCCACTCGGCGAGCGAGGCCGCCGGTAGGGTCGCCTGCGTGCAGATCCCGCCGGAAACCGCAGTTTGCGGAACCGCGGTTCCGCTCGCGTTCACCACGTGGTAGGTGCCCGCGGCCAGCCCGAGCCCGGTCGGGTTGAAGGTGATCGCGGCGTTGTAGGCGGTGCCTGAGGTGATGTTCGCGAGGGTGACCTGCGCGCTGGTCCTCGCGGACGAAACGGTCGGCACGACCTGCACGGTGCCGCTGCTTGACAGGGTCGCGTACGCGGTCGCGTACTGCGACAGCTGAGACGAGGCGGTCAGCACTATGCCGCCGGCGTTCTTGTACGTGGTCAGATTCGCATCCACCCCGTTGAGCGGCAAAACCGCCTTGAACGACGACAGGCTCACGGCGCCGTTGGCCAGCTCCTGACTGGTCACGATGGCCAGTCCGGACTGGAAGCCGTCCCAGATGCTCTCCGCCTGGCTCTCCACGCTGCCCAGACTGCCGCCGCTTGTGTTGCCGTAGCCCTGGGAGACGTCCATGTACAGGGCGACCGGCTGCTGCGGATACGACCCCGAGATGGTCTTGAGCGTCGGCAGCCAGCTCGTGTAGATCGGGAACCCGACGATGTCCTTCTCGGTGCCGTCGTGAATGAAGAAGTCCTCACCACCCGCCTGCGGGAATGTCATCCCGTAGCTGTCGAGCCACTGCACGGCGCCTGCGGCGAGGTCAGAGTTCGAACTCGGCGCGGTCCACTCCTCGGCCATCTTCACGCCGTAGGCGCGCGCCAGGCTGGCCATCACCAGGGTCATGCCGGTGTTGTTGGCTGAGTCCGCGATGACGATGACGTTGTACTGCCTGGCCAGCTCGAAGAACGTGTCCGGGTTGTTGGCGTAGTTCGTCGCGTTCGCGAGCTCGCCGCCGTAGTAGTAGTACAGCGGCGTGGTCGCGGTGACGTTGCGGACGTCAGCGGTGAGCTGCCCGTAGGTCTGCTGCACGCTCCACGCCCGGAACGCCTGGAACACACCGAACAGCGACTGTCCTGAGGCCTCGGCCGGCACCTGGCTGAAGGACGTGTACGAGGTGTGCTCGTCGGAATTGAAAGTGGCGATCGTACCGTAGGTATCCGGCAGGTAGACGTTCCGGAACTCGGCGACATCGTCGGCCGTATAGCCGCTGCCGGCGCCGTTCAGGTCCCACTGGGCGTCGAGGAAGCCGTAATCGAGAATCGCGCCACCGTACCCGCCGGGCTGGGCGACCGAATTCTGGATGGTGTCCACCACGTAGGTGAAGTACTCCGACTGCTCGGTGGGGTTCCACCAGTCCGGGGCCTGGCTCGTCGCGCCGCCGCTGCCCTCCTCGAAGTCCGTGATCCACGGAGCCGGGCTCCCGCCCCAGCCGGCCTGCCAGAAGATCGGGATCAGCTGGATGCCCGCCGCCGCAGCGTTAGCGAGTTCCTGATCCCAGATCGCGAAACTGAACGTGCCGGCTGACGGCTCGATCGTGCCCCACGGCATGTCCAGCTCGGCCGTGGTAAGCCCGTCGGCGCGAAGGCCGGCGAAGTAGGACTCCGACCAGGCCGCGCCGTTGTTGTCGAAGTCGAGCTGGGTCGACCACATCGGCGTGGTGGGTGACGAGGCGGCGTGCGCGGACGCCGAAGCGACAGCACCCAGGCCGAGCAAGCCCGCCACCAGGGCACCGGTCATACCCAGGGCCGCGGACACGCGCCGACGTCTCGGCGGCGGGCATCCCTTGACAGTCGTATCGCATTCCTTGTTGAACACGTACATTCACCTTCCCTGGCCGGCGTCGGGCCTACTCTCCGGCGGTGCCGGTGGACCACAGCGCGGAGCCGGACGCGCTGTAGATGACGACGTTGCCGTCGTTTTGCACATCGAGGTAAGCCCCGGAGTTCCCGGCCGTAGCGCTGGCCCATACCGGGGTTCCCGCACTGGTGTAGAGCACGAAGTTCCCGTCGCCCTGCATGATCGCCTCATCGGCGGCGGAGCCGGCCGTGTTGGAGGCCCACAGCGGGGTGCCGTTCTGGTACAGGACGAGATTCCCGTCGCCCTGCATAGTCAGCGTGAACCCGCCGTTGCACGACGCGAGCGACTGGTTGGCGGTCAGCTCCTGGTTCGCGGTCAGATCCCCGCAGGAGCCGGTCGTGCTGCCGCTGATCGTCCAGGTGAAGCTGGCCGATCCGCTCGCCCCGGTGGTGTCGGTGGCGGTCACCGTGACGTTCGACGTCGCTGCTGTGGTGGGCGTGCCGGAGATCAGGCCGGAGGAGCTGATCGACAGGCCCGCGGGCAGTCCGGTGGCGGAGTAGGTGAGCGTCTGGCCGGAGGCAGAGTCGGTGCCGTTGACCTTCAGGCTGGCCGCGGCGCCCACCGTCCCGGTCTGGTTACCGGGGCTGGTGACGGTGACCGTGTTGCCCGGTGATGTTGTTCCTGAGCTGGCGAAGGTCATATAGCGGATGTTCCAGCCGCCGTTGTCCTCATCCAGGGTCAGGGTCTGCTTCCCGGCCGGCAAGTTAACGGTCGCGTTGACGGTGGTCCAGGTCTGCCATGCCCCGGTGTTGGGGACGTTGATGTTCCCGGACAGGTTGGCGCCGGAGGAATTGGCGATGTGCAGGCCGTCGGTGACGCCGCTGAGCGAGGCCAGCCGCAGGCTGGCCGTGTAGGTGCCGGCGGTGGCGACGTTGACGGTGTACTTGAACCATTGTCCGGTGGCGGTCCAGCCGAGGTCGTCCCCGCACCCGGCGGCCCCGGTGTCGGTGCAGGCCTCCAGGTCCACGCCGTCGGAGCGGTAGCTGTTGGCGGAGCCGTTGACCGAGGTGACGTTGTAGGCCACCCCCTGACCGCCGGTGTCGTAGTTGGCCGCCTGCACCGTGCCAGGGACCGCCGCCGCGGTACCGCCGTAGGGGGCCTCCGCGCCGCCGCCGACCGGCGGGGGCGCGTTGCCGTTCAGGCCGATCGACACGCCGCCCAGGTGCTTGGCGGTGGTCGACTGGGACCCGGTGACCTGCGCGAACGGCAGCGACGTGGTCAGTGACGACGGCTGTTCGACCAGGTAGGAGGAGCCGGCCGTGACCGGGACGCTGAACGTCGAGGCGGTGGTGGCGCCCACCACGACGGCGCCGCTGGACCCGTTGACCACCTCGGCCTGCTGGCCGGGCCACGGGTTGCGCACGGTCATCGTCTGCGTGGTGCCGGCCTGGATCGCGGCGGTGGCGATGGCACCGCCCTCCACCTGCACGTCCACCTTGGAGCCGCCCTGGATGTAGACCGTGCCCGAGCCGTTCCAGCTCGACGGCCAGGCCGGGGCGAACCGCAGCGTCCCGTCGTAATCGGTGGCCAGCGCCTCGTCCATCGCGGTCGCGACGTTCGCCTGCTGCTCGTCGTACGGCTCGTCGGGGGTACTGTCGTACGCCGCCAGGCCGGAAATGTAGGTCTGGTACTTTTCCGTGTTGGCGACGAGGTCCGACGACACCTGCGAGCCCATGTCCAGGCGGGCCGCGTCGACCGCGTCGAAACTCCAGTCATTGATATCCACATTCGGCCGGCTGTTGTAGGTCCGGTCGGCCAGCGCGGTCAGGTTGTCCCCGTTGACCGTCGTGCTGTCGCCGATGACGCCGTACGGCCACACCGGCTCGAGGCCGATGTTCTCGCTGTTGCGGATGGTCGCCGACGGCTGGTAGGAGTCGCCGATCACGTCGCTGCCGGCGGCGTCGGCGCTGGCGGCCGCCGACGCGGACGTCGGCTGCGAGTTCAGCAGTGAAGTCAGGCTCGACTGGCTGACCCGCGCGTAGGGCTCGATCTGGTTCTCGGCCGTTCGCAGCTGCGAGGCCTGCGAGGAGTCGGTGTTCAGCAGGGTCGCCGCGCTGATCACCGCCGGGAACAGCGCCTGGTCGGCGGCGATGTCGTCGGTCGGGTCCTGGACCGCCCACTGGCTCTCGTGCGCGTTGGCCACCGCGTGCAGGAACCCGTCGGAGCCGACGCTCTGGTAGGCCAGCAGGAACGTGGCCGCCGCCTCCATCACCGGGAAGTACTGCTGCAGGAACGACAGGCTGCCGGTGTCCTGGTACTGCTGCCAGATGTCCAGCGCGATCTCGGGGCCGCTGGCGATGTTCAGGGCGTTGTAACTCGGGCTCGACGCCGTCGCGCACGAGGCGTTCGACGAGTTGCCGCCGCCGTTGTAGTAGCCGTTGCCGTTGAACCGCATCGTCTCCGGCACGCACGCCCCCGCCTTGCCGCCCATCTGCGCGCTGGTCCACGACTCGATCGCCGGCAGGTCATTGAGGTACATGCCGAAGATCGGCACGTTGCTGCTGAAGTTCCCCGACGACATGTTCGCGGCGATCTGCCCGCGCAGGTTCCACAGCCAGTACCCCGCCGGGTACCAGTCCTGCTGATCCTCGTCATAGGCGAACATGTCCGCCACCCCCGCCTGGCTGCCCGGGTAGTCACCGCTGTGCATCGTGGCGGCCTCGTCATACAGGTTCAGGGTGCGCAGGTTCTCCATGTACTGCGCCGACCCGTCGGACGAGGTCGCCTGGATCAGGCCGCTGTTGGCCCAGTAGCCGTTCCACCACGACGACTGGGCCGCCAGCAGCGACGACGTCGCCGCGGTGGTGTCCCCGCCGATCAGGCTCGACGCGGTCGTCGTCGCGTTGCCGCCGGTCCACTCGGGCGACGCGACGATCACCCGGAACGAGCCGTCGGAGTTCGGGGTGAACGTCACCTTCACCTGGGTGGAGTTGACCACCGACGCGGTCACGTTCTGGCCGCCCGCGGTGATCGCCGCCATCGCACCGAACGTCTGCCCGGAATTGCCCGTCTGGGAGTTGTCCACCCAGGTCTGGGCCAGGCTGCCGATCGCGCCGGACGCGGCGGCCGACGGGGACCGGCCGCTCCACAAGTTCAGCGTCGCCGTCTGCTGGGTGCTCGGGTTGGCCCCGGTCACGTTCACGACCAGCTCGTCCTTGCCGGCCGGCACCCACGCCTGCATGCTCATCCCGCCGCCGGTCTCGACCAGCACCCCGTCATACAGGTCCAGCGTGCCGCTGAAGTTCGACGCCGACGTCATGGTCGACAGGCCGGGAATGTTCAACTGCCCCGGGGACAGCCGGTACGGCATCGTGTCGCTGCGGTTCAGCTGCGCGGTGAACCCGTTCGCAGCCCACGCCGCCACCCCCAGTGAGCCGTTACCCAGCGGCATCGACTGGCTGGAGGCGGTATTCGCCGCGCCAAGGACGATGTCAGACTCGGCGACCACCCCGGCCGGGTTCAGCGAGAACGAACCATTCTGCCAGGCAGTGGTAACCGACGCCGCGACCGCCGGCTGGGCAAGCACAGCCGCGCCGGCCAGCGGAACAGCCAGCGCGAGCCCGGCGCCCACCGCCAGGAGGCGGGACAGCCTGTACCGATGAGACATGAATCCTCCTGAACGCTCGATTAGTGGACGCTGGGACTACTTTCCGGCAGTGCCGGTGGACCACAGCACGGCGCCGGAAGCGCTGTAGACGACGACGTTGCCGTCGTTTTGCACCTGGAGGTAAGCCCCGGAGTTCCCGGCCGTGTTGCTCGCCCACACCGGGGTCCCCGAGCTCGTGTAGAGCACGAAGTTCCCGTCTCCCTGCAAGATCGCCTCATCGGCGCCGGAACCGACGGTGTTGGAGGCCCACAGCGGGGTGCTGCCCTGGTACAGGACGAGATTCCCGTCGCCCTGCATGATCAGCGAGTAGTCGCCGTTGCACGACGCCAGCGACTGGTTCGCGGTCAGCTGCTGGTTGGCGGTCAGCTCCCCGCAGGAACCGGTAGTGCCGCCGGAGTTCGCGAAGGTGAGCTCGTGGATGTTCCAGCCGCCGTTGTCCTGGTCAACGGTCAGGGTCTGCTGACCGGCCGGCAAGCTGACGGTCGCGTTGACGGTGGTCCAGGTCTGCCACGCCCCGGTCGCGGGGACGTTGATGTTCCCGGACAGGTTGGCGCCGGACGAATTGGCGATGTGCAGTCCGTCGGTCACCCCGCTGGGTGACGACAGCCGCAAGCCGACCGTGTAGGTCCCGGCGGTGGCCACGTTGACGGTGTACTTGAACCACTGCCCGGAGGAGGTCCAGCCGAGGTCGTAGGCCCCTCCCCCGCCGGTGTCCTGGGTGTCGGAGGCGGCCTCCAGGTTCACCCCGTCGGAGCGGTAGCTGTTGCCGGTGCCGTTGATCCCCGTACCCAGCGGGTTCGGCGGGACGACCCGGAAGGCCACCCCGAATCCGCCGGTGTCGTAGTTGGCCGCCTGGACGGCGCCGGGCACGGCGGCGGCGGTACCTCCGAATGGCTCGTCGCTGGCCGGGGCGTAGCCGGCCGCGGTGATGCTGGCCTGCACGGCGTTCTCGGTGGCGTCAGAGGGGAAGCCGGAGACGACGGCGGCTTCGAAGAACTCTCCCAGGCCCTGGCCGGTGTTGTCGCCGCCGGTGCCCAGCTCGATGGAGTTCTGCACGTGCATCGGGTCGTAGCCGCTTGGCAATGGCCCGGAATAGGCTTCTGTCAGCCCGCCTGACTGTCCGGTGCCGTATTTGAGGGTGAAGTTGGTCGTGCCGTTGTTCTTCTCCCAGGCGGAGACGAACGTGCCGGACTCGCTGGGTATGGACGAGGGGTTGTTGCCGGCGGCGCTGAAGTACATGCCGTTCTCGAGATCGCCGCCCGCCCAGGGACCGGGGCCGGTGCAGTTCCTGGTCCAGCAGTCGGTGCCGTAGTAGATGGCGTTCATGGTGGTGTTGCCGTCGTCGCTGTTGTTGGTCTCGGCCGAGCCGAAGTCGAAGCAGCACTGATTGCTCGTCAGGTTCGATGAGGTCAGCATGTAGATGCCCTCGGGCTGGGAGCCGGTGGGCACGTTCAGGGCGTTCTCGATGCGGTATCCGGTGCCGAAGTTGTCGAAGAGCATCCCGTAGGCCGGCTGGCCGCCGACCGTCACCGGCAGCGCCGTGGCGGGCGCGCCGATGTCCGCGCCGTTCGGGCCGGGTCCGGCGTTGCCGTGCGAACATCCCGAACAGGAAGTGCCCGGCGAGATGGGCATGTTGTTGCCGTTCGGGGTCTGGTCGTACAGCTCGGTGATGGTGCAGGTCGTCCCGGAGCAGAACGAGGCCTGCGGCGCGGAGTTGACGATCCCGCCGGCGGACTCAAGGCCGATGTTGAGGTGGGTGCTATCCGAGGCGCGCTGGATCTGGTACAGCGGCCCATCGTAGGAGGCGTACAGAGCTCTGGTGGTGCTGTAGGCCGCCTGGCAGGGCGTTCCGCCCGCAGCATAGATGTCGCACGGCAGCGACGCCGCCGCGCGGGCGGGCGCCGGGGCACTGAACATTGGGATCGCCAGCGCCACCGCCAGCACGAACGCGGCGGCTAGCCACAACCGCCGGGGCAAGGTCATCGAGAGCATGGGCCGACTTCCGGGTTCGGGTTCGGGTTCGGGGTGCGCGGCGCGCGGCGCGCGGGCGGACCGCGCGCCGACGTGAAAGAGCTATGGCCACCGCGCGCGGACTAATAGTAAAGCTTCTTTACAGTTAGATTTATTTTTGGAGCATAAACTTATGCAAGCGATCGTGTCAATACTTGTGCTGCGCCAAGCTCCATATTCGCTATTCGGATCGGCGAGTTCTGAAAGACGGATCGACATAGTTATGCGGCATCGTCTTCCCGGGCCAGGCGTGGGCATCCCAGCAAGCGGTTACCCGACGAACACTCCGCATCAGGACGCTGCCAAAGAAACACGAGCGTACCGAGGGAAGCGTTCTTCACAAAGCAAGTAGCACCGGCTAAATGCCGAATTTCCCAAGTGACGCCGACTGTTCGAACTAGATAAACAAAGGGAGAGGCTTACGGCTTTACAGACCGCCGCGGGTGGATCCGAACTGGCCGACGCGACCGACGCCTGAGCCGGGTGCGTCAGCGGCACAGGCTGCGATCGGCGGCGGTAATCAGTGTTGTCGCGGTTTTCTCGATGGACAGGTCCCGGCCGGTGTACAGCAGGTCGAAGCTATCGAAGCTCGTCAGTAGCCACAGCAAGTCCGCAGCCTGGTCGGCGGTGACATCGGCACGCAGCGCCTCTTGGTCAGCCAGACGCTGAGCGAGGCGGGCCATTCCGCCCGCCCGGCCTTGTTCCATGCGCTGGATCGCGCCGCCGACCGCAGTGGCGTCAAGCAGGGCCATCGAGGACAGCACTCGCAGCACGTCCCGATGAGCCGCGTACATCTCCACGATCCCGCAGATCCCCCCGCGCAGCGCTTCGCGCGGGTCGGGGTGAGCCGCGGCCTGCAAAACGCGACCGAACCCGCCGCGCTCCAGCAGGTCGGCCCCGACCGCCTCGAACAATCCGGCGCGTGAGCCGAAGACCAGGTAGACGGTGGGCCGCGCGACGCGAGCCATACGGGCAATGCGATCGATGCTGACCGGCTCCGAAGGCGCCTCACGCAACCACTGGTAGACCGCGTCGAGGATGCGGCGCCGTGTTTCCGCGGCCGCATCGGCTCGCAGGCGCTGCTCGTACTTCCGGGTGGCCATGACCATCATTCTAGCATTGACTTGACACAACGTATTCCAGAATACACACTGTCAGTGAAACGTCGGGGACGTCAGGCCGCCGACGACCGAGACGAGGAGCCGTCATGCAGGTGATGATCCGCTGCAAGATCAGACCCGATGGGGCTGAAGCCAGCCTGGAGTTGCTCCAGGAGGTGTACGAGGAGATGCGCTCGGTCCAGCCGAAGGGTCTGCGGTACGCGACGTTCCAGCTCGAAGACAAGGTGACATTCGTGTCCTTCGCCGAGATGGACGAAGGCCCTGAGGTGCTGCAGCAACTGGGGGCCTTCCAGCGGCTCCGCGCGACCCCCGACGAGCAGTTCGACGAACCCCCGGTGCTCACGATGCTGCACGAAGTCGGCTCCTACGGCTTTCGCTGACACCGCCCAACCACACGACCAGGCCAATCCACGCGGGGGTCCGCCGAGGTGATCGACGCGGAGGGCGGCACCATCCTGCCGGGGCTGCGGGCACCCGGTCGGACGTGGCCGATGTGCGCTCCGCGGGGATTGGTGCCACTGCGCCGGGCGGGCATCCCTCAATGATGTACGCCCGGGTCTCATAGGCGAACGCTATCGGGATCGTGATCACTGTTGCCGGTATCGCCTACTAGGCGGGCCCGTACCAGCCATCCGCCGCCGGGGCCCGGCCCGGCGCTGAGGCTCCCGTCGTGTGCGACGGCGCGCTCCCGCATGCCGGTGATCCCGTGACCGCCGCCGTAACCGCCAGTGCGGGGGTGGCCGTCATCGCTGATCTCCACGTCAATTCCGCCAGCGTCGTAACGCAGCGTCACCGCGGCGACAGTTGCCCCGGCCGCGTGCTTGCGCACGTTCGTGAGCGCTTCCTGGACGATGCGATAGGCAGCGAGCTGCGTACCCCGTGGCAGCGAACGCGCTTGGCCGTGGACGGCGAACCGGACCTGGAGCCCGGCCGCACGTACCTCCGCTAGCAGGTCGTCCAGGTTGGCCAGCGCGGGCGCGGGATAACGGTCGTCCGCGTCCGGGTCGGTACGCAGCGCCGTGACGGTCCGGTGCATCTCGCGGATTGCCTGCCGCCCGGTCACGGCGACCTGCCGCATCGCCTGCCCGGCCCGGTCCGGTGACCTCGTGCTGGCGGCCGCCGCACCGTCGGCCAGCGTCACCATGACCGACAGGCTGTGCGTCACGATGTCGTGCACCTCGCGAGCGATCCTCGCTCGTTCGGCCGCGGCCGCCAGGCGCGCCTGCTGGTCGCGTTCGAACTCCAAACGGGCAGCCCGCTCTTCAAGCGCCGCCAGGTAGGCGCGGCGGGTCTGCTGGCTGATCCCGAGCGCGACCGCCGCGGCCGCCGTCCCGGTGGTGAGCACCACCCCGGCCACGATCACGCTGGCAGGAGCGAGGTTTACCACCGCCACGATGCCGATGACCTCGAGTGCGGCTGCCGCCGCAAGCGCGCGGCGGCGCGGTTCGCGCGCGGCCACCGAGTACACGGCCACCCACATCGCGGCGCATACTGCGCCGGCCAGCGCACCGCCGGCCACCAGGGCCAGGGCTATCGCCGCGATGAGGACGGCTACGGGCACCGGGTGTCGCCGTCGCCAGGCCAACGCGACGAAGCACGCCGCCCCAGGCAACAGCCACCACGTCGATGTGCCGCCCTTGGATATTTCCGGGGTTACGCTGGCACCGGCCAGCGCGGCCGCCGCCAGCAGATCGACCACGACCACGTGGCGGGCCGCCCACGCGTTCAGCCCGCCCTCGGGGCCAGCGCCCGGAGGCACTGCCGGCATCACCATCGAGCTCATGACCTGCTCCGTGAGAGTTGCGTGGGTACTGCTGGGGTACCAGCGGCCTTACGCGATGGTGTCCCGTAGGCCCATGGACCGCGACCGGCCCGGGCCCTAGTCTCGGACACGGGCCCCGCTCTTGTCCAACGGGAACCGATGAAGGGATGATGAAGGCAGCTTGAGCGAAAGGACGGCAGGCGGATGCCGGTGACGGTCGGATCGGCGCAGATAGAACGGATCGAAGAACAGCACATTCCGGTTTCATTCTCGCTGCTGACCCCGGCTCCCGGCTGGGAATCCGACGGTCCCGGTATGCGCATCGGCATGGACGGTGACACCGCGGGCCCGGCCGCCAGACATCATCCCGCCGGTGACGCGACGTTCCAGTTCTCCAACCACAGCTGGCTCGTCCGGGCCGACGGCCTGACCGTCCTCGTCGACCCGTGCAACGGAAACGGCCGGCGAGCGGCAGGTGCCCTTCTTCAACGACCTGAACCTTCCGTGGCTGGACCGGCTCCGGGCGACGGGGGCCGCGCCCGAGGATGTGGACATCGTGTTCTGCACCCATCTGCACAGCGATCACTGCGGATGGAATACGACGCGCGCCGACGAGCGCTGGGTGCCGACTTTTCCGCGGGCTCAGTACCTGTTCGCGGAAGAGGAGTACCGACGCTGGGACCCCGCTGACCCGCATGCCAACCAGTACAACGAGTCGGTGTTCGACGAGTGCGTGCGGCCGATCGTCGCGGCTGGCCAGGCCCGGATCATCACACTGCCCTTCGCGGTGTCCGGCAGCCTGACGATCGAGCCCGCGCCCGGGCATACTGTCGGCCACGCGCTGCTGCGGCTCGACTCGCTCGGCGAGCGGGCCTATTTCACCGGGGACGCATTCCACCACCCGGTTCAGGTCGAGCGGCCCGAACTGCTGCCTGCCCGGCTGCGATGACCCTATCCAGGCGGTCGCAACCCGGCGGGCTCTGCTTTCCCGTCTGTACCGCGAGCGCGCTTACCTTTTCCCGGCTCATTTCTCGCGCCGCATTATGGACGCGTGCAGCGGCAGGACGCCGGCTTCAGCTTCGTGCCCTCGACTCCAGGGGCGCTGGCATAGTCCACCCGTCGGCACTGCTCCGGTGCTTGCCATGGTGCCACCAGGCCCGCGTCGTAGGCGATGATCACGGCCTGGACCCGGTCGCGGGCCCCGGTTTTGGCGAGCACGCTGCCCACGTGCTTCTTGACCGTCGACTCGGTCAGTGCGAACCGCTCGGCGATCTCCATGTTCGTCCAGCCCCGCCCGATCGCGGCCAGTACTTCGAACTCGCGCTCGCTCAGCGCCGAAAGCCGCGAGTCGGCGCGCGGCACCGCGACGGGCGCCAGGAAATCGAAGGCGTGCGCTTCCAGCATGCGCTTGGTCAGCCGCGGGGACACGACCGCCTCTCCGGCCGCCACCGCGTGGATCCCGGCGATGAACTCGCCCGGGAGCGCGTTCTTGTGCAGGAAGCCGGAGGCGCCGGCCTCCAGGGCCGCGTAGGCGTATTCGTCGAAGTCGAAGACGGTGATGACCAGCACCCGGGTGCGGCCCCCGGCGGCCGCGATGCGCCGCGTGGCCTCGATGCCGCCGAGTCCGGGCATCTGAACATCCATCACCACGACGTCGGGCCGCAGGTCCGCCGCCATCCGGACGGCCTCGGCGCCGTGTCCGGCCTCGCCGGACACGGTCAGACCGGGTTCGCCTTCCAAGAGCATTCGAAATGCAAGGCGCTGCAACTGCTGGTCATCGGCGATCAGCACGCTGGTCATTGCGCAGGACCTCCCCTCAATGCCAGCGGTCCGCTCGCTCCTCGGCGCTTCGTCATCTAACAGGTAGATAAATGTAATAACAGAACCTTCGCCGACGTCAAGGGGAACGGACTGCCAGCCAGCGGGCCGACAGGAGGCGATCGCCGTGGGTGACTGGTACTGCGGTACCAGGGACGTCCGGTCTAGAACGAGGAAAATCACGATCTACGGCTGGAGTATTGGACACCCAGCGCCACACGCAGTCCGCAGTTCGCGGTTGGAGGTACCCATGACGATCGAGTTCAGCCGGCGCAAGTTCATGGCGTCGGCAGGCGGCACAGCGTTGGCGTCGTTCGCGTTGCCGGCCGCGTTGAGGAAGTTCCCTGGGGGCGCGCCCGCGCAGGCAACCGGACGGGACTTCTTCACCTACCCGCAAGCCGCTGTCGTGCAGTCTCTGGGGGATATTCCCGTAGGCCTGTGCGACCCCGTTTCTGCCAACGGCTGCGACGGGACCCCGAACGGCAGGGTGATCCCGAGCCTGCCGGGAATGGGTATCGCGCTCGGCGGCGTGGGGGCAGGCTCGTTCATACTGAACGACTCCGGGACGTTCGGCCCGTGGAACTTCGGCGGAAGCCAGTACAGCAACGGCGAATATCAGACCCGGATCCTTCCGCAAGCGGCGTTCCATATTCGGGAACAGCTCGCAGGCGGGCAGGCGACGGTCACGACGCTTGCCACTAAGGGGCCGCAGAGCGTGGGATCGGCAGGCCCGGTCGCGTCGCGGTCCTGGGGTGACCCGCTGCCGGCCTGGAACCTGCTCAGCCCGGGTCAGGGAACCTACGCCGCGATGTACCCGTTCGGCTGGATCTCCTACAACGCGTTCAAGACCGATATCTCGATGCGGTTCTACTCTCCCATCGTGGCCGGCGAGGACCGGCGCACCTCGCTTCCGCTGGCGTACTTCGACCTGCGCGTCGCCAACCACACAAACAAGACGGCAGCCGTGTCGGTGATGTTCACCTGGCCCAACGTCGCGGAGTCGGTTGACGGGGCAGCCCCGACGGTCCGCACCGGCCTCTCCAACTCGGCGAGCGCAGACCGCAGGACGGGGGTCACCGCCGTCACCCTGTCGTGCGATGACCCGTCGAACACCCCCGACGCGTACGGCTCGGAATGGACGATCGCGGCAAAGCCGGGCGCCGGCCAGACCGTCAGCTACGTGCCGTCGTGGAACGCCGACGGCGACGGATCCGACATCTACACCGCGTTCTCCGGCACCGGGGCACTCGGTGGCACGCCGCTCGACGACTCCGAGTCGGCCGGCGCGATCGCCGTCTCGGCGACCCTGCGACCGGGTCAGACGACGGTCATATCATTCGCGCTGACGTGGGACTTCCCGCAGGTCACAATGAACAACAACCAGACCATCTGGATGCGCCGCTACACCGAGTTCTACGGCGCGCGCATGACGGGCCCAGCAGATGCCGCACCGGGCGGGTACAACACCTACATCCCCGGCAGCTACTCGTTCCACCAGAGCCGGCAGATCGCAACCGACGCGCTCGCGGCGGCGGACCAGACGCTCGAGGCAGTGCAATCCTGGTGGGCGCCGCTGGCCGGCGACCAGAAGGTACCGGCCATCCTCAGAACGGCGGCGATGAACCAGCTCGGGCAAGTCCCGTTCAAGACCTCGCTGTGGGCGGCCGGATTCGTTTCGTCCACGGACGCCCCGACACTGGGCTCGCGGCTGGGCGTCGACACCCCTGGAACGCCGCGTGTACGTCTCCCCGGACTCGATCAACGGCGGGAACCTATCGATGGGAGGAGATGTCGACGCGTACGGATACCTCGCCTACAACCGATTCTTCCCATCGATCGAGCGAGATCGGCTGCGGGCGATGGCCGAGGCGATCATGCTCGATCCAAGCGGCGACCCGACCGATCCGACCGCCAACGGGGATCCGTACGTCGCCTGGCAACCGGGGTCGGCGCCGGTCCCGGGAACGTCAAACTACCTCGATATCCCGTCCAAGCGGATCTACCGGATGTACGCCTACGCCTCGCTCAACCATGATCCGGCGTTCCTCAAGCAGGTATACCCCGCCATGAAGAAGGAGCTGGTCTGGCTGCAGGGCATGATCCCGGCCGGGCAGGTGCTGCCCGTCGGGGCTCAGCCGCCAGGTAATTCGTTCCTCCCGCTGACGAATACCTACGACGTGATACCGGTCCTGGGAGCAGACGCCTACGACTCCATGCTGTACCTGCTCGCCCTGGAGGTGATGATCGCGTCCGGGTCGCGGCTCGGCGAAAGCCGCAGCGTGATCAGCGGCTGGCAGGACGAGCTCGAGCCAGGCTAAGGCCGCGTTCGAGACCACCTTCTGGGACCCGCAGAACAACTGGTACAAGTACACCGAGTACGCCTCGGGGTCGGCCGTGCTGCTCGACACGTTCTACGCGCAGCACGTCGCCGAGCAGTTCGGACTCCCGGACCTCGTCAATCTGTCGCGTTACCGGGCTCAGCTCGAGGGCACCTACAGCATTTTCATGTCCTATCGAGATGCGGACGGTAACCTCATCGGCGCGTACAACCTCGGTCTCCCTCGGGGGGTGACGACGTACCCGCTGATCGGCTATCTCTTCGGGTCACCGGAGACCCCCACGCAGGAGCACATGATCTGGACCGGCGCGAACTTCTTCGTCGGCGCCACCTATATCAACGCGGGCAAGCGATTCCGCAGTCGAGCCCTGCAAGCCGACGGAATTCAGATGGCATCCGCGGTCGCGAGCCAGGTCTGGGGGGACCTCGGCAACGGCCTCGCGTTCGACGCGCCCGAGTGCTGGACCATCGACGGCGGAGTTGCGAATTACACCTATGCCGGGTACGAACGCCCCATAGCAGTCTGGGACACCTTCAACGCGCTCGACCCGTTCTTCCCGCCATCGGTCCCGTAACGCGACTAGCCCGGGGCAGGCATCCGTCCCGGGCTAGTCGAAAGCTGGCTTCAGCGATACAGGGACAAGGGCACTCGGCTCACGAGGCCGTCGATCCAGTCGCCGCTTCGGGCGTCTGACCAAGTGACATAGACGTACTTGCCGCTGAAGACGATGCGCGAATACTTGTCACCGCCTTCTATGCGCTGCCCGGCCGGCTCGGCCTTCTGGTTGACCCGCAGCGGGGCGCTGAACGACCTGCCGCCGTTGAACGAGACCGCCGAGTATGCATTGATGGTGGCGGTAGGAGGCGGTATCACCGGTGGCGTGCCCCCGGGAGCGAACGAGGATGCGGTCCTCCACACCACCCCAAGGAGTCCTGTCGGGCCGAACTCGATCCACGGTTTGAACGCGTTCGGAGCCGTGATCACGGCCGGGCCGGTCCACCTCTGGCCGGAGTCGTTGGTGGTGTACACGTCGAGGTCGTTGCCCGTGGGCACCATGACCGCGAATCGACCGCGGTGGGTGGGATCGGCGGCAACCCAGGGGATGGGGTCGGTCGTCGACTCGTCTCCGATAGTTGCGACATTGGGCACGAGGGAGCCGGTGGGCGGCGCCACCAGATTGCCGTGGCTGTCGGTGACCGGGTGGGAGGTCCAGGTCTGCCCGTTATCGGAGCTCACATAGAACATCGGGTTCGTTGTGACGAGCGAAGTCCCCCCGACGATCTCCAGCGCGCTTGCTGACGCCAGGACGCGATCATGGACGGCGATCTGGTTGCCCAAGCTCGCGCTCTCAGCGGGCAGGGGTGCCTGTGGGCTCCAGCTGAGCCCGTGGTCCTTGCTGACAGAGACCCCCTGAAGGGATCCGACGGGCGTGGCAGACGAGCTTTCCACGTAGACGTAGTCCGTGGCGCTGTCCACGATCAGCCTCGGGCTCGCCCCGAACTGGAGCGGCGTAGCCACGGGATCGGACCACGTGCGGCCGCCATCGAGCGACCTGATGACCCCCGGAACCTGGGGCGCCGTACCCCCCAGAAGGTTAAAGGCGACATAGAAGATCCCGTGCGAGTCAACTCCCAGCGAAGGGTTGCCGCAACCGACGGCATCGCCCAGCGGGAGAGCCACGGGAGTCCATCTCACACCGCCATCGGTGGAATAGGCGAGGAAGCACTGGAAGACGGTCAGGTCGGTGACCGGCGCATTGGCGGCCGCATCGTCGTTGGTCGAGAGGAACACCAGATCGTTCGGGTGCTCGGGGTTGACCGCGATCTGCGGCTGGCCGTTGTTCAGGCTCGGGTTGTTGGTCACGTCCTCCTCGAGGATCTTTGCGCTGGAGTTGCCTGGCGCGTGGCCTAGCGGCGCGGCCTGCGCGCCGCCTGCGGCGGCAGGCACGACAAGGCCGACGACCAGGCTCACGCCCAGGGCCGCGGTCACCCGCCAGCGGGCCCTCGGTCTGGGAAGTCTGTTGATCGGTGTCTCGGGTTTCGCCATGTGATCCCTCTTGTTCGCGACATCGGAAACAGGGGCTCGTGACAGGGGCACGAAGAGGAGCGTCCCGCGACGCCAGCTGGCAACTGACCGGTGCGCGTTAGCGCCGCGGAGCCTGTGTTCAGAGGCTAGAAGGGGGTATCGGGCATCCCATGGGCCTCAGGGAGACAATCACCTCCGGCCGCTGGTACCGCAGTGCCAGTCGCGCATTCGCGGGCTTGTGCATCTGCGGTGCTGACGGGTGGGCCGACCAGCCCTCGGGGTGCTCGGGTGTCAAGAATGCAATCCTTGCTACGACAACACCATGACCACGGATGAACTCAGCTTCGGCCAGAAAGGTCTACCCGTCATGTCGCTTGTTCGCGTTCACAACCTCTCCGTTTCACTCGACGGCTACAGTGCCGGCGCCGGCCAGAGCCTGGAGGCGCCGTTCGGGCACGCGGGCGGACGGCTGATGCGGTGGTTCATGGACACCCGTTCATTTCACGCCATGCAGGGCCAGCAGGGCGGGAGCGCAGGCACCGATGACGCCTTCGCGAGCAATTGGGGGCCGGGCATCGGGGCCGAGATCATGGGGCGCAACAAGTTCGGCCCGCAGCGCGGACCGTGGACCGATGAGGAATGGCAGGGCTGGTGGGGCGACGAGCCGCCGTTCCACACCCCCGTGTTCGTGCTCACCCATCACGTCAGGCCCTCGATCGAGATGAAGGGCGGCACCACCTTCCACTTCATCGACGCCAGCCCGGAGGTCGCGCTGGCGGCGGCGAAGGAGGCGGCGGGCGGCCTCGACGTCCGCATCGGCGGCGGCCCGGCCACGGTTCGCCAGTTCCTCGCGGCCGACCTGATCGACCACCTGCACATCGCGATCGTGCCGATCGTCCTCGGCCGCGGCGAGTGCCTCTGGGACGGCCTGGAGGGGGTGGAGGAGCGGTTCGGCATCGAGTCGGTGAGTTCGCCGAGTGGCGTCACCCACGTCACCTTCACCCGTCGTTAGTAGTTTCTGGGATCGTGGCGGGTGAAGTGTCGATTCGGCGGTTATCACTTCGTAGCGGGAGTGAGGGCCGGGCAGAGACCGGCTCCGGATGAGAAACGGGAGTGATTCCTGATGGCGCAGTACCTGCTCGCGCTCTACCGCGACTATGCCGTGCCCGTTCCACCGGAAAGAAAGCAGCAGGTGTGGGCCGGGGTGGGCGAGCTGGGCGACAAGCTTGAGGGCGCCGGCGCGTTCGTGTTCAAGGGCGGCCTGCAAGGCGGCCCGGAGTCGGCGACCGTGGTGCGCCAGTCCGACGGCGATTTCCTGCTCACCGACGGGCCGTACACCGAGACCAAGGAGCACCTGGCCGGGTTCTGGATCATCAACGCCGACGACCTCGACGCGGCCCTGGAGTGGGCCAAGCTGGCCGCCGCGGCTGAGCAGCGGCCGATCGAGGTCCGCCCGCTGTTCGGCGGGGACCTCGACGACGCGATCAGGCTGGGCTGACGCGCCCGGCCGCCAGTGACGCCGAAGCTGTCTTCCGCCGCGAGTACGGCCGCTGCGTCGCAACCCTGATCCGCTTCCTCGGCGATATCGACGCCGCCGAGGAGGCGGTCCAGGACGCGTTCACGGTGGCGGCCGCGCGGTGGCCGACCGACGGTCTGCCGCCCAATCCCGGCGGGTGGATCGTGACCACCGCCCGCAACCGGGCCATCGACCGGCTGCGCCGCGAGTCGATCCGTGACGAGCGGCACGCGCAGGCGTATCACCTGTACGGGGCCGACGCGGCCGACGAAGCTCCGCCTCAGGAGGGGACCGTGCCCGACGACCGGCTGCGGCTGATCTTCACCTGCTGCCATCCCGCGCTGAACCAGGCCGCCCAGGTCGCGCTGACCCTGCGGCTGCTCGGCGGGCTGGAGACGCCGGAGATCGCGCGGGCGTTTCTCGTGCCCGAGGCCACCATGGCCCAGCGGATCGTCAGGGCCAAGCGCAAGATCAGGGACGCCCGCATCCCGTACCGGGTGCCTGCTGAATCGGAGCTTCCCGGTCGCCTCATGCCGGTGCTCGCGGTCGTCTACCTGGTCTTCAACGAGGGCTATGCGGCGACCGCCGGCAGTCTGCTCCGGCTTGACCTTTGCGCCGAGGGAATCCGGCTGGCCCGGGTGCTGGCCGGGCTGATGCCGGACGAGCCTGAGGTTCAGGGTCTGCTGGCGCTGCTCCTGCTGCTGCACGCCCGCAGCGCCGCCCGCGTCAGCGGCGACGGGAGGCTGGTCCGGCTGGCCGACCAGGACCGGCGGCGCTGGGACCGGGGGCTGATCACCGAAGGCCAGGGCATCGTGCGCGCGTGCGTTGAGCGCGGCCAGCCGGGCCCGTACCAGCTCCAAGCCGCCATCAACGCTGTCCACTCCCTCGCCCCCGACTTTGACCGCACCGACTGGCACGCGATCATGAGGCTCTACGACCAGCTCTACGCGCTCACGCCGACGCCGGTCGTGGCGCTTAACCGCGCGGTCGCGCTGGCCGAGGTCCGCGGGCCCGCAGCAGGCCTGGCCGTAGTGGACGACCTGCGTTCTTCTGGCCTGGACGGCTACTACTTGTTCCACGCAGCGCGGGCCGACCTGCTGCGCCGCCTCGGCCGCGACGAGGAAGCCGCGGCAGCCTACGCCGCCGCCCGCGCGCTTACTGCGAACCCGGTCGAACAAGGCTTCCTCGACGCGCAGCTTGCCGCGGTCCTCGCGGCAGGCCTTGACTGAGGACGTTGCGTTGACCAGAAAGAAGATGTGGCCGATGGGGTGGGAGGCACTCCGGCAGTGGAGTGACGGCGCCGTCCACAGTCGGCCGGCTGGGGAGGCTGGCGATGTCGGTGCCGCGCGCGTAGCTGGAGTAGGTGTGGAAGACGCGGTCGCGGCGGCGCAGGAAGGCGCTGATGCCGTGCAGCTCGCCGGTCCACCCTTGCCAGTCCGGTCCGAGCTCATCGAGGTCGCGGTAGTTGTACTCGGCCGGGGCCACGGCCGGGTCGAGGGTGACGTGGAAGTCGTAGCCCAGTCATCCGGGATGACGGAGGCAGCCAGGTAGCGGGCGTAGAAGGAGCCGATGGCCGAGGCGGCCAGGTCGGCTTAGCCCCGGAACCGGCGTCGCACGCTCGGCACTGTCGTGCCCGCTGCGGCGGCGGCCGGGTCCAGCGACATCCGGGCGTAGCCGAGTTCACGCAGTTGCTGCTCGGCTGCCATCCATGCCATATTATATTCCGGTATCCATACGTAATATAACTTGCTCCCGGAAGGTAGGCGCCATGACCGCTGCCCAGCTGCCCGAGACCGCCGTGGTGCGGGTCTCCCGCGGAAACTTCGACCCTGCCCGGTTCGACGAAGTCCAGGCCATGACAGTCGCGACAGGCCGCTACCTGATACCGGCGATCAAGAAGCTCCCCGGCCTGATCAGCTACTACGCCGGGGCCTCCCCCGACGGTTCGATGGTCCATGTCAGCATGTGGGAGTCTGACGAGCACGCACAGCAGATGAGCCGGCTGAAGGAAATGATCGTCGATGCCCGCAGCGACGCCGAGCGGGCCGGCGTCACCTTCATCCCCATCGTCAACTATCCGATCGACTGGGCAATCTGATCACGCGCGCGGCACGCGGGTTCCGATCTGCCTCGGGCACCGCCGATCCGTCGATGGTCGCGCCGTTACAGTCAATCGTCACACCCGAGCCCGCACTGCCCTGGACGATGGTCGCTTCGTGATGACGGGGAAGCCTCTCGGCAGCGACAAATCGCAGTTCACCATTACCGATGGATCATTTCTGCTCGCTATCAATAGCCGCAGCAACCCCAGCGGCACCGTACTCTTCTCTGGCTAGCCGGCTGAGGCCACCTCAGTCAATAGCTGGTAAGTACAACGGGCCGGGCCGTCGTGGCCGCTACTCCTGGGTGAGCTTTGGCACTGCTGCGTCGTCGGCGGATGTGAGCGGCCGGTAAGCCGTCGGCGAGGTGGCGGCGCGACTGCGCAGGCCGAAGTAGCGGACGCCGACAATAAGCTGCCGTGAGCCGACCTCCACCAGGACCATGAGCAGCAGGCAGGCCACGATGGCGCTGGAACTGGTGATATGCCAGGAGTGCATCACCCGGCCGATGACCCGGTCGGCTGATGCACCGCCGTCGCTGGCGTACAGGCTGAACGCAGTGCGCAGCACAACCCCGGTGGCCCAGAACGTCGCGGCAAGCAGGCCAGCCTTCGCGTAGATCCCTTTCTCACCGGGATAGACCCGGGTGAACGCCCCGGCGCCCACCCCGAAGATGAGGCCGAGCGCGACGCCACCAGCGATGAGGTACAAGTCGTTGCCGGCCGTCGGGACGCCCTTGAGATACGCGAACAGGAAGTACACGACGATCGCGACGGGCAGAAGGAGGTAGCGGACAGTGAGCCGTCGGCCCCTGAACTGCAGGAAGATGGTCGCCAGCAGAACCGCATCGAGAATGTAGTCGAGTACATTCATCTGCGGCCGCCCCTCTTCCGATGCTTGACGCGCCTTAAATGGTCTTGGCTGACCGGGATGGCGCGCATGTTACTTCCGCCGTGAGCCTCTATTCGGCGCCACCATATCAGTCATTTCTATCCATTGGGGAGGGCTGCTCGGCCGAGTTTCGCAGGCCGAGACGATGCCATTCTTGCGCGATCTTGGCTACGGACTCTCCGCGGTTGGGAACGCAGGTGCCGTGGCGGATGCGAGCACCGTAATCGGCCGCGGGCCTCACCGGGCCTTGCCGTCCCAGAAAAGGGACCGCGAGTCAAGCTGCAGCGGGCGCGCGTAGGACAGGTCCCCGCTGTCCCACGCGCCCTTGGGGAAGGTCTGGCTGATCACGTTCTCCGGCCACTTCGAGTCGCCCTCGACTTCCACCTCGATCGTGGTGCGACGGACCAGGATCCGCCACTGCCCGTCCCGTCGCTCCAGCCGGTCGAGGTAGCGGCCGCTGACGAACTTGGCCCGACCGGGTGCGGACCGGGGCAGCAGTGCCCCGATCACGTAGCTCTCGCAGTGCGCCGTATCGCCGTCGATCTCACACGTGTGATTGGTGATGTTGTGCATGTGGAGGAGGTAACCGGCCGTGTGGACGGTGTTCGCCCAGCTCCCGTATTCGGGCCCTGGGGTGACGAACTGGCCGTGCTCATCGACGCCGTCGTCCCAGAAGCAGCTGTTCATCAGCTCGGCGTCGTGACGATCGTGGCCGCGGGCGTGGCGCATGACCACGTCGAGGATGGCCTGGCGGTCCTTGAGGTACTGCACGTCAGCTAGGAGCGTCTGCAGTTGGTCGTCGGTCATCGTCGGATCCTTCCGTGATAGGTGGCTGGCTGCACCGACATCAAGTCGCGGACCGACGGCGGGTGCCGGCCATCCCGATCGCTGATCCCGTACTCCTCCGCCACTTCCGCGCCGATGAGGGTGCGTCCGCTGACGGCGAGGACGTCCGGGTCGGCCGCCAGCGCGGCGATGACATGACCGGTGAACTCGGGCGTTTCCGCGATGTCGTCGAGGTAGGCGAACTCGGGTCCGCTGTCGATGATCTGCTGCAGCCGCTCGGTCAGCACGGCGCCCATCCAGATCGAGACCGCGGTGACGCCGAACGGCCGGAAGTCGACCGCCATGTCGGCGGCGAACTTGTCCATGCCCGCCTTGTGCGCGCCGTAGGCCGCCCCGTACTGGTAGCGCACGGCGCCCGGGGCCGATGTGAACACCACCAGCCCGCGACCGGTCTCGACCAGCAGCGGCGCCGCGTAGTAGCTGGCGACGAGGCCGCTGCGGAGGCCGACCTCGAGCAGGTCGACGCTGGCGGCCAGCGGCTTCTCCCAGAACGGCAGCGGGCTCTGCAACTCGTCGTGGATCAGGGCGGCGTTGTTGACGAGAATGTCGAGACGGCCCTCCTCCTCGCGAACTCGCGCGAACAGCGCCTCGACCTCGTCGTCGTTGCGGTGGTCGACGCAGACCGGCACGCCTTTTCCGCCGGCCGCCGTGACCGCGGCGGCGGTGTCGCCGATCGTGCCGCCCCACGGCGACTCGCCCGGTCTTTGCGTGCGGCCGGACACGTACACCGTGTAACCGTGGGAGCCGAGCGCGATGGCGATGCCGCGACCGACGCCGCGGCTGCCGCCGGTTACCACGGCGACGCCTGCCCGCTGCTCGTCGTCGATCATTCGGCATCAGCCTTTGAGGAAGGCGTCCGCGTACCGGTGCAGGGCCTCGACCGTGCGATCGAGGTCGTCGCCGGGCGGGCGCAGCACGAACGAGTCCACTCCGGCGTCGGCTAGCTGGCCAAGGTGATCACGGTGCTCCTCGGCCGACCCGCACCGCTGGATGAACCCGGCCTGGGGAGTGTGCACCTGGATGGTCAGCGCGGTCCCTGCGCCGTTGAGCAGCGCCGCCGCCTCGCGGACCTCCCTGATCTGGGCCGCCAGTTCGGCGACGGTGGCGATGCCGGGGGTGCGCGATGTCCGCGCCACCTCCGGGCTCACCATCAGCGGGCTCCAGCCCTGGTTGCGGGCGGCGCGGGCGCGGGCGAGGGCGCTGTTGCCGCCGATCAGCACCGGCGGGCCGCCGGGCTGGGCCGGGGCGGGCAGCGAGGCCACGCCGCGGGCGGTGAAGTGCTTGCCCTGGTAGGCGAACGGGACCTCGGTCCAGACGCCGCGCAGCACCTCGAGGGACTCGTCGAACAGCTCGTTGCGGGCGCTCATGTCGACGTTGAGCGCGAGGAACTCCGACCGCAGGTACCCGGTCCCGGCGACCACCGTGAGGCGGCCGCCGGACAGCAGGTCGACCGTGCTCAGCGCCTTGGCCGCCAGGAACGGGTTGTGGTACGGCAGCACCAGCAGGTAGGTCATCAGCCGCAGCCGGCTGGTCACGGCGGCGCAGAACGCGAGGGCCGAGGTCTGGTCGAGCGACTCGTGCCCGCCCGCGTTGAGCCACTTGTGCGAGGGGGCGGGGTGCTCGCTGAACGAGATGGCGTCGTAGCCGCACTCCTCGGCCGCCTGGGCGACCCGGGTCAGCCCGGCCGCGGTGACCAGCGCCGGGTCGTAGCCGACGGTGACAATCGGGTAGTCGACGGTGAACTTCACGGCATTCCCTCCAGCAGGGCCAGGCTGGCCAGCGCGTAGCGCTGGCCGCGGCGCTCGCTGACCATGAAGGACGGCGGGGCGAGGTAGGCGACGTCGCGGGGCAGCGAGTCGCCCCGGCGGGCGAGCGCGGCCCGCGCGTCGGCGGTGCTGCCGCAGACCGCGATCGCCGCCAGCATGTCGTCGGTCACCGCCCGGCCCATGGCGGTGGTGTCCCGGGCGGCGAAGGCCGCCCGGATGGCGGCGGTCTGGGCGGTCCAGCCGTGATGCTCGACGTAGGGGTCGTAGGTCTTCACGGTCAGGTAGAAGGCGATCATCCGGCGGGCGTCCATGATCGCGCGCTCGGGGTCCTCGTCGTCGACGGCGGTGATCACCCAGCCGTGCTCGCGGGGGACGCCCTCGACGCCCTCGCGCTCGCTCTGGGCGGCGCCCTTGGCCAGCGCGGGCCGGACGACGTCGTCCCACCAGGCCCTGGTGAACAGGCCGTGGCCGATGATCCCGTCGGCCGTCCGCCCGGCCGCCGACGCCATCAGCTTGTTGAACGCCCCGAGCAGGATCGGCGCGTCGATGCGGCCGAGGACCGGCGCGCCGACCACCGCGTCGACCCGGTAGAACTCCCCGTCGTAGCGGACGCGCTGCCCGTTCTCCGCCTGCAGCCAGGCGCGGACGGCGCCGACCATGTCGGCCATCCGCGCGACGGGCCGGTCGGCCGGGACGCCGAACCAGTCTCGGTTGATCTTGTACGCACCGGAGCCGAGGCCGAGGAAGACGCGTCCGGGGGCGTGCCGCCAGGCGCCGCGGATGCCGGCCGCGTGCGCGTAGGGGGTGCGGGCGAACGCGTAGGCGATGCCCGGCCCGACCAGCGACCGCTCCGTCTGCAGCGCCATCTCGGCCAGGGTCGAGTACGCCTCGTGGTCGACGAACTCACCGCTGCAGAACGCGGTGACGCCGGCCGCCTCGGCCGCGCGGGCCACCTCCGCTCCGCGCCAGGGCAGGCCGTACCGACGGCCTTGCGGAGGTCATCGCCTCTCCCTGGGCAGGCCGAGCGCGCGCTCGGCGACCACGGTCTTGAGCACCTCGTTGGCCCCGCCCGCGATCGTGTAGGCCCGCGCGTAGAGGAAGGCGTCCTGCCACCAGCCGTCGGCGTAGCCGCGGCCGTCGCCCTCGACCGCCAGGCCGTCGACGCCTTGCAGGCCGACGCCGAACTCGGTCACGGCCAGGTTGACCTCGCTGTAGAAGATCTTGGCGAGCGGGCCGTCGGCGGCGTCCTCGGTGCCGTTGACGATGCGGGACTGGACGGCCTTGCTCATCACGTCGGTGACGTGGGCGAGAGCGGCGAGCCGGCCGAGGCGCTGCCGGGTGGCGCTGTCGGCCAGGGCCGGCCGCCCGCCGACGGCGACCGTCGCGGCCAGCGCGAACAGGTCGTCGAGCTGCGCGTGGAGTTCGACCGCGCGGGCCCCCACCCCGCTGCGCTCGTGGCCGAGGCTGGCGTTGGCGACCCGCCAGCCGTTGTTGACCTCGCCGATCACCCGGTCGGCGGGGACGCGCACGTTGTCGAGGAAGACCTCGTTGAAGTCGTTGGTCCCGGTGATCTCGCGCAGCGGGCGCACCTCGACGCCGGGGGTCCGCATGTCGAGCGCGAACGCGGTGATGCCCGCCTGCTTGGCCGCGTCCGGGTCGGTGCGGGCGAGCAGGTAGCCGACATCGGCGTGGTGCCCGTTGGTCGTCCACACCTTCTGCCCGGTGACCACGAAGTGATCGCCGTCGCGGACTGCGCGGGTCTTCAGGCTGGCCAGGTCGCTGCCCGCGTTCGGCTCGCTGAACAGCTGGCACCACAGATCCTCGCCGGACCGGATCCGCGGCAGGTAGTGACGCCGCTGCTGCTCGCTGCCGAAGGCCAGGATGGCGCCCGCCGCCAGCGTCCCGGCCCCGATCTCGCCCCAGGTCCTGGCCCGGGCGATCTCCTCGGCGACGATGAACGAGTGCTGGACGGAGGCACCGGGCCGCCCGCCGTACTCGACCGGCCACGCCTGCCCGAGGTAGCCCGCCCCGTACAGCCGGGCCACCCAGGCGCGCAGCGCCGGCACCTGCCCGGGCTCCGGCGCGCGCACCCCGACGTGCTTGCGCGGTCCAGGCCCGTGCCGGGCGATGAAGTCCCGGACCTCGGCCCGGTAGTCCTCCAGTTCGGGGCGGTAGTCAAAACGCATCGGCGTCTCCTGGTCGGGCCGGTCAGCGGGCGGGCATTCCGGGGTCGTGGGGCAGCCCGAGCACCTGCTCGGCGACGGTGTTGAGCTGGATTTCCCTGGTTCCCGCGCCGATGGTGGAGGACCGGGTCCGCAGGAAGCCGAGCAGCCACCGGGATCGCTGCACCGACTGCGGCGCGGTCTTGCCGAGCAGGCCCGCCGGGCCGAGCATATCGACCGCGAACTCGTGGATGTCCTGCTCGAACGCGGTGATCAGCAGTCGCGAGACCGACGAGGCGGCGCCGGCCTCGCCGGTGGCGAGGATGCCGGCGATCGTGCGCTGGGCGTTGTAGCGGATGATGCGGACCCGGATCTCGAGATCGACCAGCCGGTCACGGACCAGCGGGTCGGCGAGCTGGCCGCGTTCGCGGGCGAGCTCCTCGAGCTCGGTCAGCACCCGGCGGTACATCGCCGCCTGGTTCAGGGCGCCGGCCGCGCGCTCGTGCCCGAGGCTGGTGCGCGCCAGCGGCCAGCCGCCGTTCTCCTCGCCGATCCGGTCGGCGGCCGGCACCCGGACGTCGTCGAAGAACACCTCCGCGAACAGGTGCCCTCCGGTGAGGTCACGCAGCGGCCGGACCTGCACGCCCGGTGCGTGCGCGTCGATGACCAGGTAGCTGATGCCCTTCTGCCTGCTTTCCCTGGTTCCGGTCCTGACCAGGGCGAAGAAGACGTCGGCGTCGCCGGCGTGCGACGTCCAGACCTTCTGGCCGTTGACGACGTACTCGGCTCCGTCACCATCACCGTCGCGGCGGGCGGTGGTGCGCAGGCTGGGCAGGTCCGAGCCCGCTTCCGGCTCCGAGTAGCCCTGGGCCCAGACCATGTCGCCGCGGAGCATGGCCGGCAGCCAGCGGCGCTGCTGCTCGGGGGTGCCGTACTTGATGATCGTGGGGGCGGCGATGTTGAGGCCGGTGCCGAGCGGACCCGGTACCCGGGCGCGGGCGAGCTCCTCCTGGTAGATCACCTGGCGCGCGAACGGCAGCTCCATGCCGCCGAACTCGGCGGGCCAGCCGGGACCGGCGTAGCCGTTGTCGAACAGGGTCGCCAGCCACGCCTTGGTCCAGGCGACCCGCTCGCGCGGGTCTTTCGGCTTGCCTCCCGGGTGACGCGCGGTGAAGAACTCGCGCAGCCGGGCGCGGAAGGCGTCATCGGTCTCGGCCACGGATACCGGTGCCTGTCGTTCCAGCGTCATCGTCGTCCCTCAGATCCCGGCCAGTGCGGCCAGCCGGGCGCGCTGCCGCGCGGGCGGGCCGAGGAAGAGCTCGGACGACTTCGCGCGCCGCAGGTACAGGTGCGCGTCGTGCTCCCAGGTGTAGCCGATACCGCCGTGGATCTGGATGCACTCCTTGGCGGCGTGGGTGAAGGCGGCCGAACAGTGGACGTAGGCGACGGCCGCCGCGAGCGACGCGTCGGGGTCGCGGGCGGCCAGCGCCGCCGTCGCCTCGGCGACCGCGGACCGGCCGCTCTCGACCTCGAGGAACACGGTGGCGCACTTGTGCTTGACGGCCTGGAACGAGCCGATCGGGCGGCCGAACTGGTGGCGGACCTTGGCGTACTCGACCGACAGGTCCAGGCAGCGGGCGGCGCCGCCGAGTTGCTCGGCCGCCAGACCGGCGAGGGCCAGGTCGGTCACCTCCGACAGCCAGCCGGCGGTGTCCCGGCCGGCGCCGACGCGGACCGCCCTGGCGTCGCGCAGGGTGACGGACGCGAGCGGGCGGGTCAGGTCGAGGGCGTCGAGCCGGGCCCGGTCGACCCCCGGGTCGTCGCCCTCGACCGCGAAGACCCCGTGCCCGCCGGGCATCCGCGCGACCACCAGCAGCAGGTCGGCGGTGTGGCCGTCGACGACGTAGAGCTTGCCGCCGTTGACCGTCCAGCCGTCTCCGGCCGGCTCGGCGGCCGTCGTGAGGTCGGCCAGGTCCCACGATCCGGATTCCTCCGCGACCGCCAGGGCGGCGGTGAGCGAGCCGTCGGCGATGCCGGGCAGCCACCGCGCCATCGCGCCCTCGTCACCGGAGGCGGCCAGGGCCTGCCCGGCCAGCACGACGGTGGAGAAGTACGGCGCGACCAGCAGGGCCCGGCCCATCTCCTCGAGCACGAGGCCGAGCTCGACCGGCCCGTAGCCCGCTCCGCCGTAGCGGACGGGCACCGCGATGCCGGACAGCCCGAGCTGTCCGGTCAGCATCGCCCACATCTCGGGATCGCGCCCCTCCCCCGCCTCGATCAGGCGGCGGACCTCACCACTGGGCGACCGCTGCCGGAGGAACTCGCGGACGACCCGTCGCAGGTCGTCGTGCTCCTGGCTATCGCCACCGCTCATCGCGCGCCCTCGCCTCGAACTCTCACCAAACGTAAGTATAGTGCAATTATTAAACTATGATAGCTTCATCGAGGGCGACCGTACACGGGTCCGCCTCGAGTCGAAAGGCACAAGATGGACATCACCGGAGCAGTGGCGCTCATCGCCGGCGGTGGCGGCGGGTTCGGCGCGGCGACCGCCCGGCGGCTGCACGCGGCCGGCGCGCGGGTCGTCGTCAGCGACCTCGACGAGGCCAAGGGCAAGGCGGTGGCGGACGAACTCGGTGAAGGCTCCGTGTTCGTGCAGACCGACGTGACCGACGCCGGCAGCGTTCAGCGGGCCATCGACGCGGCCGCCGAACTCGGCCCGCTCCGCATCGCGGTGGTCGCGCACGGCGGGGGCGGCGGCCCGCGCACCCTCGACAAGGAGAGCCTGCCGGCCCCGCTGGAGTCGTTCACCAAGGTGGTCGACATCTTCCTGGCCGCTACCTACAACATCGACCGGCTCGCCGCGGCCGCCATCGCCAAGGCCGAGCCGCTCGCGCACGGCGAGCGCGGTGTCATCATCAACACCGCCTCGATCGCCGCCTATGACGGCACGATCGGCCAGGCCGCCTACGCGGCGGCCAAGGGCGGCATCGTCTCGATGACGCTCCCGCTCGCCCGCGACCTTGCCCCGGTCGGGATCCGGGTGGTGACGATTGCGCCGGGCACGTTCCTCACGCCCGCGTTCCGCGACGCCGACCCGGAGCAACTCGACGCCTACTGGGGCGCGGCGGTACCGTTTCCCAAGCGCATGGGCCGGGCCGACGAGTACGCCAAGCTGGCCCTGCACATCGCCGACAACGTGTACCTCAACGGCGAGACAATCCGCCTCGACGGGGCGCTGCGCTTCACCCCGAAGGGGGCCAGGTAATAAAGAAGCCACGTAGCGGCTCCGGCGCGGCAACGCAATTAATCTATTGGGTTCGTTATTTTAAAGTAGTGACAGATATGATTAACGGTATGACAACGGTAAGCAGTCCGGGGGCCCAGATCGGGACGGTTATGCGGGCCCCCAAGACCGGCGAGCTCATCGCCACCCACCTGCGGCGCCAGATCGTGCGCGGCGAGCTGCTGCCGGGCGAGACGCTGCCCGCGGAGAGCCAGCTCATGGAGCAGTACGGGGTGTCGCGGCCGACCCTGCGGGAGGCGTTCCGCATCCTGGAATCCGAGACGCTCATCAGCGTCCGCCGCGGCAGCCGCGGCGGCGCCCGGGTCGTCGCCCCGGAGGCCTCGGTCGCCGCCCGCTACGTCGGCCTGCTGCTGCAGATTCAGGGCGCCACCATCAACGACGTCTACGAGGCGCGGATGATCTCCGAGCCCCCGTGCGCGCGGATGCTCGCGCAGCGGCGCACCGACGAGGACATCGACAAGCTGACCGCGGTCGTCGACGAGCTCAAGGCCGAGGTAGCGGCGCGCAAGCCGTTCATTCCCGACCCGTACGTCTGGTCGAGGCTGACCTACCGCTTCCACGAGCTGATCCTCGAGGGCTGCGGCAACAAGACGATGGCCGTGCAGGGCGCCGTGCTGCAGGACATCGTCGCCACCCACCTGCGCACCAAGATCGCCCGACGGGACGACTCCGACACCGACGAGCGGTTCCAGCTCGTCATCCGCTCCTACACGAAGCTCATCAGCCTGGTCAAGGCCGGGAACGCGGCCGGCGCCGAGAAGCACTGGCGCTCGCACATGGAGGGCGCCGCGACCTACCTGCTCAAGGACGACCTCAGGACCAAGCCGGTCGTCGACCTGTTCGACTGATGCCGTCGGACATTTCGACCGTCCGGCGCGAGCGACGGGGCCGGGTGCTGATTGTCCGCATCGACCGCGAGGCCAAGCGCAACGCCATCGACCGCGTCACCACCGGCGGCATCGACGAGGCGCTCAACCTGCTCGATGACGACGACGAGCTGTGGGCGGGCGTCATCACCGGGACCACCTCGGTGTTCTCGGCCGGCACCGACCTGCGGGACGGCACCGGCGGCCCGACCGAGCGCGGGGGCGAATACGGGCTGATACGGCGGCGGAGGAACAAGCCGCTGATCGCCGCGGTGGAGGGCCCGGCCTTCGGCGGCGGCTTCGAGATCGCGCTGGCGTGCGACCTGGTGGTGGCGTCGCGGACGGCGCGCTTCGCGCTCCCGGAGAGCCGGCGCGGGGTGATCGCCTCGTCCGGGGCCCTGTTCCGGGCGATGCGCGCGCTGCCGCTCAACGTGGCCAAGGAACTGCTGATCACCGGGGCGGTGCTTGACGCGGAGCGCGGGCATCAGCTCGGCTTCGTCAACCGGGTGACCGAGCCGGGCGGCGCGCTGGCGGCGGCGCTCGCGCTGGCCGAGGACATCTGCGCCTCCTCCCCCGTCTCGGTGGCCGCCAGCCTGGCGGCGATCAACGCGCAGCACGACGCCGGCGACGCGACTGGCTGGGAGACTACCGCCGAGGCGGTCGAGCGGGTCAAGGCCAGCGACGACATCAGCGAAGGGGTCGCGGCCTTCTTCGAGAAGCGCGAGCCGCGCTGGACTGGCCGCTGACCGGTGGGGTTAGTGAGCATGCAGGGCGGAGACAGGGACCGTTCGGGCAAAACGAATTTGATCTTTTATTACTGAGGCTCGACGATCGAGACGGTCTTGTAGCGCAGGAACTCGTCGATCCCGGCGCGGCCGCCTTCCTTGCCGTAGCCGCTGATGCCCAGTCCGCCGAACGGCGTGTGCGGAAGGTTCTGGCGGGCGCCGTTGACGTAGACGCCGCCCGCCTTGAGCCGCTCGGCTAGCCGGTGGACCCGGGTCAGGTTGGTCGACTGGATGTTGGCGCCCAGCCCGTAGGGGGTGCTGTTGGCCAGCTCGACCGCCTCGTCCTCGGTGGAGAACTTGAACACCAGCAGCACCGGGCCGAAGATCTCGGTCTGCGCGATCTCATGGCGCGGATCGGCGTCGACGATGACCGTCGGCTCGACGAAGTTCTTGTCCGCGAGGTCACCGCCGGCCCGCCCGCCGCCGAGCACGATCCGCCCGGCGTTGTCCCGCCGGGCACGGTCGAGCATCCCGCACACCCGCTCGACCGCGGCCGCGTTGATCAGCGGACCGACCTTGACCTCGGGGTCAAACGGGTCGCCGACCTTGTAGGACGCGGCCGCCGCGACGACCAGCTCGACCATCTGGTCGTAGATGTCCGCGTGCACGATCAGGCGGGTCGGCACCACGCAGCCCTGCCCGGCCAGCACTCCGATGCTGTCTCTGACCGCACGCTCGGCGACGTCGCGCAGGTCGCCGGCGTCGGGGAACACGATGCTGCCGGTCTTGCCGCCGAGCTCGAGCACGGCCGGCTTGAGCTGCTCGGCGCACGCGTGCGCGATCTGCCTGGCCGCGGCCGGGCCGCCGGTGAAGCTGACCTTCTCCACTTTCGGGTTGCGGACGAGCGCGGCGCCCGCCTCCGGGCCGCCGGGCAGGATGCTGCACACGCCGGCGGGCACGCCCGCCTGCCGCAGCAGCCGTCCGTAGAGGTCGGGCGCGAACGGGGTGAACTCCGACGGCTTGGTCACCACGCAGTTGCCCGCCGCCAGGGCCGGGATGACCTTCATGCCGAGCGACACCACCGGGCCGTTCCAGGTGACGATCGCCCCGATGACCCCGTACGGCTCTGGTGCCGTATAGGAGAAGTAGCCGCGGGTGTCGAGGGTCGAGATCAGCTCGCCCGACAGCTTGTCGCACCAGCCCGCGTAGTACCGGGTCCAGTTGATCGAGTTGTCGATAATGCGCTGCCCGAAGTAGGTGGGGGTGCCGCCGTCGAGCGCCTGCAGCGCGGCGAACTCGGCTCGGTGCTCATCGAGCAGGGCGGCGAACCGCATCAGCACGTCACGACGCCGTTCCGGCGCCCAGCGACGCCAGGCCTCGGCCTGGGCCGCGGCCAGGTCGACGGCCTCGTCGACCTCGGCCTTGCCCGCGAGCGGTATCTCCGCCTGCACCTGCCCGGTGTACGGGTTGAGGTGCCGGTGGACCCCGCCGGTGCCGGAGTCGAGCACTGTGTCGCCGTAGCGGAGCTGCACACGAGGCGCGGTGACGGTCATGATGTCCTCTGTCCTCTTGCTCTGGTTAGCGGACGGCGAAGCCGGCGTCGAGCGGCAGCTGGATGCCGGTGATGTAGGCCGCCTCGTCGGATACCAGCCAGGCGACCGCGTTGGCGATGTTCTCCGGCTGGAGGATCTCGATCGGCAGGGCGTTCTGCATCTGGCTGATCGCGTTCCGGCCGCCCGCGGCCGCCTCGGCCATCAGCGCTTCCATGGCCGGGTTCTGGTTCATGCCGGTCGCGACCCCGGTCGGGTGAATGGTGTTGACCCGGATCAGCTCGCTGGCGTACTGGTTGGCGAGCACCTGCATCAGGCCGACGAGGCCGCGTTTGGCTGCGGTGTAGGCCTGGGCGCCCGCCTTGTCGGTGCCGGTCCCCTTGAGGCCGGCCGACGAGCTGGTGATCACGATCGAGCCGCCGCGGCCGCCCGCCCTGATCGCCGGGAGCACCACCTCGATCGTGCGCCACACCCCGGTCAGGTTGACGTCGATGATGTCGGTCCAGGTGCGGTCCCGGTCGGCCTGGTCGCCGTCGGATGAAAGGCGGACGATGCCTGCGTTGGCGAGCAGGACGTCGACCCGGCCGAAGCGGTCGAGGCCTCGCGCGAGGACGCGGCTCAGGTCGTCGTGGCTGCGCACGTCGCCTTGTTCGGCGACGATCTCCCCGCCCGCCGCCTCGACTAGCTTGATCGTTTCCTGCAGGTCTTCCTCGGTCGCGTTGGGGTAGTCCATGGAGGGGATGTCGGCGCAGATGTCGAGGCCGATGATGTTCATGCCGTTGGCGGCGAGCTTGACCGCGTGGGCCCGGCCCTGGCCGCGGGCTACCCCGGTGATGAACGCAACCTTCTTCTCCGCGGGCATCGCGCCTCCGTCTGCTGTGGCCTGGACCTGCCGCCTGCACCTGCGCCGACACTAACATTTTTAATGCGCTATTCTCAATAAGTAAACTATATGGCTGGGAGTAGTGCCTGCTCGCGGGTTATATTGGTTCCGCCCGCATCACCGTGAGCGAGAGAAGGAGACGTCACGTCGATGGCAGAGCCGACGCCTTTCCGCCGGTCCGAGGAGCACGGCGTGCTCACCGTCACCTTCACCAGGGATGCGAAGCTGAACGCGGTCTCCCCGGCGATGATCGACGGCCTGCGGGCGGCGGTCGATGACCTCGGCGACCGCGACGACCTCAAGGTGCTGGTGATCGCGGCCGAGGGCCGGTACTTCACGGCCGGCATCGACCTGAACGACAGCGGCGCGGGCGGCAGGCGCGGTTACGCCCCCGACGGCAGCTTCAGCCCGCGACGCCTGCGGCGCGGCTACCGCGGCTTCCACCTGCTGATGGACGAGCTCGAGGCGATCGAGAAGCCCTCGGTGCTCGCCGCGCACGCGCGCTGCCTCGGGGTCGGCCTGGAGATCGGCGCATCGTGCGACTTCCGGCTCGCCGCCGACGCGGCCAGCTTCGCGCTCCCGGAACTGCCGACCCTCGGGGTAATACCGGGCTCGGGCGGCATCAGCCGGGTGACCCGGCTGGTCGGACCGCACTGGGGCAAGTGGCTGGCGTTCGGCGAGGAGGTGTCGGCTGAGCTGGCGCTCACGATGGGGCTGGTGCACGCCGTGTACCCGGCCGCATCGTTCCGCGAGCGGGTCACCGCGTTCGCGCGGAAGCTCGCGGCCCTGCCGACCGAGGCGGCCGGGGTCGCCAAGATCGCGGTCGACGTCGCCGCCAGCGTCGACCGTGGCACCGCCCGCGACTTCGACCGGTACGCGAACACCGCCCTGCTCGCCTCCGACGAGCACAAGTCCATGCTCGAGGCGTTCAAGAACCGCAAGCGCGCGCCGCGGGCGGCCGGCCAGGAGCAGACGGACTAGCGGTGGAACAGCGGACGCTGGCCGCCCACATCTTTGGCGGGGCCGCAGCCCATGATGGCTGCCCGCTGGTGTTCGTTTCTGCGGACGGCGAGTATGCCACGACGCTCGGCGGGCTGGTGGGCGAGGCCGAGAAGGTCGCCGGGGCGATGCAGGCGCGTGGTATCGGCGCTGGCGACGTGGTCGCGGTTCAGCTGCCCGGCTCCTATGCGGGGGCGGTCGTCCAGGTGGCGGTGGGGCTGTGCGGGGCGGTGCTGCTGCCGGTGGTGATGATCTACGGGCCGCGGGAGATGGACTTCGTGCTGCGGGGCTCGGGTGCCAGCGCGGTCGTGCTCGCCCGCTCGTACCGGGGGCGGGCGCAGGCGGATGCGGTCCTGTCCGGGTTGTCGCCGCTGCCAGGGCTGAAGCTCGCCGTCGTCGTCGGGGATGACGCGCCCGGCCGCGATGCGGTCGGGTACGGGGCGGTCGGGTACGCCGAGCTGCTCCGTCAGCCGGGCGGCACCTACCGCCGGCCTCGTCTCGACCCCGATGACCGGGCGGTGCTCATGTACACCTCGGGCACCACGGCCGATCCCAAGGGCGTGCAGCACTCGCACCGGACCCTGCTGGCCGAGGCGACGTCACGGGTGTACACGCTGAACGGCCCGGGCGCCCGGCATCTGGGCTTGTTCCCGCCCGGTCATATGGCGGGGCTGCTCAGCCTGCTGCGGATCCTGCTGCTTGGCACGCCGACGGTGATCATGGAGGCGTGGGACTCTGCGCTGGCGGCTACCCTGATCGATCGCCACGCGGTCACCTCGTGCGGTGGGGCGCCGGTGCAGCTGTCCGGGCTGCTCGACCAGCAGGCTTTGGGAAGTGCGACCCTTGCTACCTTGCGCGAGTGCCTGACCGGGGCCGCGCCGGTGCCGCCGAGCCTGATCGAGCGAGCGGAGGCGGCTGGGGTTACCGCGTTCCGCTCCTACGGCAGCAGCGAGCACCCGACGGTGTCGGCCGGGAGCATCACCGACTCGCTGGACCGACGGGCCCGTACCGACGGCCGGCTGCTGGAGGGCAACCAGGTCCGCCTGGTTGATGCGGACGGCCGCGATGTGCCGCCCGGCCGGGACGGGGAGATCCTGACCCGGGGGCCGGAGCTTTTCCTGGGTTACACCGACCCGGCTCTGAATGCGGCCGCGTTCCTGCCCGGCGGGTGGTTCAGGACCGGGGACGTCGGGCGGGTCGACGCCGACGGGTATCTGACGGTCACCGACAGGCTTAAGGACATCATCATCCGGGGCGGCGAGAACATCTCCGCCAAGGAGGTCGAGGATCTGCTGGTGACGCATCCCGCCGTCGCGGACGTGGCGGTCATCCCGGTGGCTGATCCGGCGCTGGGCGAGCGCGTTTGCGCGGTCGTGGTCGCCCGGCCGGGCTGTACGTTCGATGTCGAGCTGGCCAGGGAGCACTTTGTCGCCGCGGGGGCCGCCCGGCAGAAGACGCCCGAGGTTGTCGTGCTGGTGGACGAGCTGCCGCGCACCCCGTCGGGCAAAGTCCGCAAGGACGTGCTGCGGGCGGCTGGGAAGACCGGGGCGAGCAGCTAGGCGTCGAATATCTCTTCCGTGGGATTGGCTTGCTTGATCTGAGCGCTCGTCCTGTGGGCGTCAGTTGGCGGGCCGTTCAAGTCGGCGTCGCCCAGCCGGTCGCGGGGTGTCGGCGGAGAGCGTCTTCATGGTGACGTAGCTGGTCACCATGGCCACGCCGGGCAGACTGGCCAGCCGGTTGGCGTGGAAGTCCTCGTAGGCTGCCAGGTCGGCGACCTCGACCTGGAGGAGGTAATCGTAGTTGCCGGTGACGTGATGGGTGTGGACCACTTCGGGCAGCCGGATGACCGCACGCTCGAACGCGACCACATCCGCGCGGGCGTGCCGCACCAGCCGGACACCGGCGAACACCCGCAGGCCGCGGCCGATTGCGGCGGGATCGACCAGCGCCCGGTAGCCGCGGATCACCCCGGACGCCTCCAGCCGGCGCACGCGCCGCAGGCACGGCGATGGCGACAGGCCGACCTGAGCGGCGAGTTCGGCGTTGCTGATCCGGCCGTGCTTCTCGAGCACGGCCAGTATTGACCGGTCCACATCGTCCACGTTGGCAGATTATTGCTCGACTGCGATGCCTACCACACTCGGATGCCCCGGCAGGAGCGCTACTTGCTGCCAAAGTTGCCGTGATCGGCCCGGGCCAGCGTGCCGGCCGGTCACGCTTGTGGCATCACATCAGACGTTCCACCGGAGGGAACCATGCCGGGAAGTAGCACGATTTCCATTCACGCCGATCGTGACGTCCATCCCAGCCGCGCAGTGGCACCGCCCATCTACCAGACGGCGGCGTTCTGGGCCGAGAACGCGGAGCAGTTCGCGCAGGTCGCAGTCGATCGCCGGGGCCATGATTTCTACACCCGCTACGGCAACCCGAACCACGCGCAGGTCGCGGCCGTGGTCGCGGAACTGGAGCGCACCGAGGCGGCGATGGTCACCGCGTCCGGAATGGCCGCGCTCACCACCGCCGTACTGGCCCTGGTTTCCGCCGGCGACCACGTGATCGGGCAGAAATCCACCTACGGCGGGACGGCGTCGGTACTGCTGAACCTGCTGCCGCGGCTGGGCATTTCGACCAGCGTGGTCGACCAGGGCGACCCGGAGGCGTTCGAGAAGGCACTGACCCCGCGGACCCGCCTGATCCTGGTGGAATCGCCGAGCAACCCGCTGTTGCAAGTCACCGACTTGCGTGCCGTCGCGGCCCTGGCCCGCGCGCACAACGTGCTGACCATGGCGGACAACACCTTCGCCACGCCGGTCAACCAACGGCCGGTGGACTTCGGTATCGACCTGGTCTGGCATAGCGCCACCAAATACCTCAACGGCCATACCGACGTGTCCGCCGGGGTGCTGGCCGGGCCGGCCGAGATCCTCGACCGGATCTGGGACGTCGCCCTGCTCACCGGCGCCGTACTCGGCCCCTTCGATGCGTGGCTGCTGCTGCGCGGCCTGCGCACCCTGCCGCTGCGCATGGCACGGCACAACGCCAACGGCCAGGCTCTCGCCGAGGCGCTGAACGGCCATTCCGCCGTGGCCCGGGTGCACTATCCCGGCCTGGCGATCCACCCGCAGCATGCACTGGCGGCCAGCCAGATGAGCGGTTTCGGCGGGGTACTCGCCCTCGAGCTCGCCGACGGTTTCGAGGCCGCCGACGCGTTCCTCGGCCGGCTGCGCTATCCCCGCCGGTCGGCCAGCCTCGGCGGCGTGGAATCCCTGGCCGTGCATCCGGCGTCGATGTGGCGCGGGATGCTCAGCGAGGACCAGATCGCCGCGTCAGGGGTCCCGCTGGGCCTGGTCCGGCTGGCCGCGGGCACCGAGGACACGCCCGACCTAGTCGCCGACGCCCTCGCCGCGGCCGATGCGGCGGCGAGCGCCTGACCACCCGGCGATCCCGGAATCCGCTCACGGAAAGGCCCTTGATAGCTATGCCGCGCTCACGTGCGTTCATGCAGGTCGACGTGTTCTCCACGACGCCCTGTCTCGGCAACCCGGTTGCCGTCGTCCTCGACGGCACAGACGTGACTGACCAGCAGATGCAGCGCGTCGCACGCTGGACGAATTTGTCAGAAACCACGTTCATCATGCCCCCCACAGCACCGGAGGCGGACTACCGGCTGCGGATCTTCGCCCCGGGAGGTGAACTGCCGTTCGCCGGGCACCCCACCCTTGGTTCAGCACGCGCGTGGCTGGACAACGGCGGCACACCGCAGCACGCCGGCGGTATCGTCCAGGAGTGCGCCGCGGGCCTGGTCGGCGTACGCGACGGCGAGGGCATCCTGTCCTTCGCCGCCCCGCCGCTTGTCCGCGACGGCCCACTCGGGGAACAGTTCGTCGGCCAGATCGCCGCGGCGTTCGGCATCAACCGGGACCGTGTTCTCGCCCACCAGTGGGTCGACAACGGACCCGGCTGGGCCGTGATCCAGTTGCCCACCGCCGAGGAAGTCCTCGCCCTCGAACCCGACCTTTCCCTCATCCCGACCGCGATGGTCGGCGCGATCGGGGCCTACCCCGACGGCTCCGGGCACGCCTTCGAGATGCGAACCTTCGCCCCACGCGTCGGCGTGGCGGAGGACCCGGCCTGCGGCAGCATGAACGCCTCGGTCGGACAATGGCTCACCGCCACCGGCGCCGCGCCCCCCTCCTACCGGGTCTCGCAGGGCACGCGCATAGGCCGGGCCGCAACCATCGAGATCACCGCCGACCCAGACGGCACCGTCTGGGTCGGCGGCGCTGCCACCACCTACATCCGCGGCACCATCACCCTGTGACACGCCCGGTGGCGCGCTCGACGATCAACCGCAGCAGCCCGATCACTCCCGGCCCAAACCTCACCGTCATGCAAGGACCATCCCGCTCGTTCCAACACCGGCCGGCTCCGCAGGCGACAATTGCGCCGCGACCGAAGCGTGTCCGGCTGCTTCATGAGCCATCACGAAGAAGCGCCCCATCGCTCGGATAACCAAATAACCGAACATCCATCGTGACTAACGCCAATTCGCTGGCCGCTCGCCTGCTATGGCACCCGGCGGTTGGCGACTGCTGGCTAGGCTTGCCGTTGCCGGAGGGACACGGGCGCGGCGGAATGGGGCTGCAGGCGCCGTCGGCCGCACCGCCGAACTCGGCGCCCCGATCAAAGCGCGCGTCGAGTAGGCGGACGGCCATGACAAGGTTCGACATCATAGAGACGGAGCGGCTGGTGCTGCGGCGGTGGCGGGACGCGGACCGAGGGCCGTTCGCCGAGCTGAACGCGGACCCGGAGACGCTGGTGTTCTTCCCGTCGACGCTGACCAGGGCCGAGAGCGACGCGTTCGTCGACCGGATCGAGGCGCGGTTCGAGGCGCACGGCTACGGGCTGTGGGCGCTCGAAGTCAGGCAGACCGGGCAGTTCATCGGATTCACCGGGCTCGCGCCGATGCCGGAGGACGTGCCGGGCGCCGGCGGAACCGAGATCGGCTGGCGGCTGGCCAGGCGCGCCTGGCACCGCGGCTACGCGACCGAGGCGGCGCTCGCCGCCCGCGACGTGGCCTTCACCGGGGCGGGCCTGGCGGAACTGTGGTCCATGACCGCCGTGCTCAACACGCCGTCCCAGGCGGTGATGCGCCGCATCGGCATGACCGAGGCCGCGCGGTTCGAGCATCCCCGCGTCCCCGACGGCAGCCCCGTCAAGCCGCACGTGGTCTACCACCTGGCCAGCCCCGGGAGCCGGTGAGTTAGTGGAACTCGACCTCCCCTGCCAGGTCAGAAGGGGTCTTTCATCTCGTCCGCGGTAGCAGCGTACGGCGCGCCGCCGGGCGTGCACCCCACAACGGGCATGAGCCGGCCGCCTGCCCGGCCAAGAAGTTACAGGTGTCAGGCGTAGCCGGCCTGGCGTCGGCGGCCTGGGTCACTGCGGGATCTCGATCTCTCCCCGCGCCGCGGGCGAGAGCATCGCGCCGACCCGCTCCACCAGGCGGGTCATCTCGAAGGCAACCTGCCGGATGTCGCATTCGTGGGTGGCGAGCACCGCGAGGCTCGAGCCGTCGTCGATCGCCTTCAGGAACAGCAGCCCGAAGTCCATCTGCACCAGCGTCTGCTTGGGCATGCCCGCGTCCATCACCTGAGCCGCGCCGTAAACGAGGCTGGCCAGCCCGGAGGTGATGGCGGAGAGCTGCTCGACGGCATCGCCGGGGATGCCCGCGGAAAGGGCAAGTGGCAGCCCGTCAGCGGAGACCACGATCGCATGGGCGATGTCCTGCACGCGGTTAGTGAAGTCGGTGACGACCCAGTTCAGGTCCTCACGGTAGGCGCCGCTCAACTCTGGTTCTCCTTGTCTGCGTGCCACGTCGGGTCAGGTCCTGGGTCCGGTCGCAGGGCATCGCGGGTGCCGAGCTGATAACCGGACAGCAGGCTGCGCACCGCCTCGGCCGAGGAGCGGCGGGACGGCGGCTGCAGGCCGGCCGCGCCGTCGGCACGGACGCCGCCCGCGGGCCCGCGAGTATCGGCAGCCGACCCTCGCGTGTCGGCGGGACCTCGCGTGCCCGCAGCCCAGCCGGGCTCCGCTGTCCCCGAGCCCGGGTAGGCGTTCGACCCGGGCGTCCGCCGCGGCAGCCCCCTGGCGGTCAGCCCGTCCCGCGCCGGGAGGCCCGGTGGGCTGGCGCCCCGGCTGGCCGGCTGCCCGGCGTTGTATCCAGTCCACTGGCCGACGGCTTCTGGTTCTGCTGCCGCCCTTCCGGTCGTCGCGGACGCCTCGCTGATCACGGTTTCGTCTTGCGACCTGCGGTCGGACGGGTGCTTGGCGGTGAACCACAGCATCGTCCGCCGCCCGGGTCGGGCTGCCTGCCCGGCGGCAGGCGGCTGCCCGCCGTTCCTTGACAGCGGGACGCTGCGCTGCTGGCCGGTGCCGCGCACGTCGGCCGGGGAAACCCGCTCGTACCTGACGAGCGTATGGGGCAGCCAGACCAGGGCGGACAGCCCCTGCGGTGAGCCGCGACGGAGCCTGACCCTGACGCCGTGCCGCGCGGCCAGGTGGGAAACGGCGTAGAGCCCCATGTGCCGGGAGAAGGACTCATCGAGGGCCGGCGGCTGGTCGAGCCGCTGGTTCATCTCGTCCAGCAGGCTTTGTATGAGCCCGATCCCCTCGTCGCGGATCTCCACGATCGTCCCGCCCTCTGCCAGCTTCATGCTGTTGACGTGGACCGGCCTGTCCTGCGGCGAGAACATGGTGGCGTTCTCGATGAGCTCGGCGAGCAGGTGCACCAGGTCGGCCACGGCCTGCCCGGAGACCATGATCTCCGGCTGGACGTTCAGCATCACCCGGCTGTAGTTCTCGATCTCCGCGGTGGCGGCGCGCGCCACATCGGTGAGCGGTATGGGTTCTGACCACTTGCGCACCGGCTCCTCGCCGGCCAGCACGAGCAGGTTCTCCGAGTTCCGCCGCATCCGGGTGACCAGGTGGTCCATGGCGAACAGGTTGGCAAGCTGGTCCGGGTCCTCCTCAGACTGCTCCATGACGTCGATCATGCGGACCAGCCGGCCGATCAGCGGCACGCTGCGCCTTGACAGGCTGATGAACATCGAGTTGAGGCTGTTGCGCAGCTGTGCCTCGTTGCCTGCCAGCCGTACCGCCTCGGCGTGCACCTGGTCGAACGCGCGGGCTACCCGCCCGATCTCGTCGGCCGACTGCACGCTGATCGGCTCTACCGTGACCGCTCCGTCCGCCGCCTGCCCGCCCGCCGCCGCAGCCGCCACCTGGGCAGGCAGTCGAACGGTGGCGATCTCCAGCGCGTCCGCCTGCAGCCTGCGCAGCGGGTTGACGAGGCTCCGGCCCACCAGCGCGGTCACGCCGAGCATCAGCAGCACCACGATAGCGGTCGCCATCGAGGTGATTAGCGCCGTCTCAAAGGCCTGGTGCTGGAGGAACTGGCTACGCGCCACCATCTGCGTGGCCAGCCGCTTCACCACCGCCTGCATCCCGTCGACGATCGCGGACTGGTCCGTGTACCAGATGCCCGGCGCCGTTGCCGGGCGGAACCCCGGGGATAGCGGCGCGAGCTGCGGGAAGATGCCCTGTGGATCGTTGTTGGCGGTGGCGAGCGCGGTGGTGATGGCTGCCGCGAAGTTAACCCCGGGGTTGGTCGTGGCGGCGTAGTAAGACAGCGTTTCCGCTGGCGTGGCCAGTGCCTGGAACGTCTGCACGTCGGACTGCTGGAACGACTGCGCGAAGTTAAGCACGTCAAGGCCGCCCGCGTAGCTGAGCGCGGCGGACCCGCCGACGTTGTTGTACGGCGCGGCGCTCTGGTCCGCCTCGCTTGGCTTGCCGCCCGCGTCGTTCAGTCCGCTCTCGATGAGCGTGGCATAGAGGATGGCACGCTGCTGAGCGGCCTGGTCCTTGGCCGCGGAGAGCGCGCTCAGCGCGCCCACCTCGTTCGACAGCAGGGAGTCGCCGCTCGAGCCCGCCAGCTGGCTGTTGAACGCGAACAGGCTGCCGAGCACGGTGGAGTAGTCGTAGATGACGCTCGCCGGCGGCTCGCCGAGGACTTCAACGCGGATCGCGTCGAGGTTGCCGGTCTGCGCGGCGACCTTCCTCGCGGCGTCCTGGATACTCGCCGGGAACGCCGGGTTAGCGGAAACCTGCTGAGCGAGCTGCAGCACCGGCGTCGCGGCGCTGCTCGTGGTCCGCTGCGCGGCTGCAAGCTGCCGCTGGCCTGCCAGGAACGACTGCTGCAGCGAGGCGGTCACCGACGCCCCCGCCCGGTCATGTACTGCGTCTGCCTGCAGTGCGGTAACCGCCGCAGCGCCGGCCGTGAGGTCGCGCTCGTTCTGCAGGTCCTGCGCGAGCAGAGTGATCTGCTGGCCGAGGACGGTGAGGTGGGTGACGCGCGTGTAGCCGTTGGCGGTGTCCACCGCGTCGGCGACCCGGAGCCCGCCGAGTACCAGGCCGGTGATGCTAGCGGCGGCGAAGACCGCGATCAGCCGCGTCCTCACCGGCCAGTTGACGAGCGAGAGCCGTGCCCGGCTGCTCAGAGGGAGCTGCGCCCGGCGCTCAGCCGTCTTCCTCGCTCTCCTGCCCGGCCGTGCCCGGGTGCCCCGGTGTGCCGCTCGCGATGCCGTCCTGGCAATCATCGTTCTACCAGCGGGAAAGAGGCCGGTACCGGCAGCCGATAAGGCATTATCACACCCCCAGGTGCGCTGGCCGCTGGATGCCAGGAAGCCAGCCGAAAAAGTTAAATGAAAAAAATGATTTAATTCGATTGCCACGCGGTGCCGCTCAAGCTGATTTCATCGCGATCGGCAGATCAGGTGCTTGTGGTCGCGATCGGGTTGTTGATCGGGCCGCTGCGCGGTACAAGCGTGGGCGAGTTCGCCCCGGTGGAGCCCGCGTAGGTGGTCTTGGTCGACAGGTAAGGGCCGATGGAGGACCTGGTAATGAATGTCAGGCCGGTGTCGGTGTCGGGCGGCAGCACCAGGCCGCCGGTCAGGTTGAACAGGTAGAGGTACAGCACCGGCAGGAAGCCCTGCAGGTAAGGATCCTGGTCGATGGTGAAGTCGAGCTGGCCAGCGTTGATCGCGGTCAGCGTGCCAGGGGTGAGGTCGAATCCGCCGGCCGGTATCTTCCCCGCCAGCCCTGAGGCCGTCAGCTGTGCGCCGAGCGCCTCGGTCGACCCGGCGTCGACGGCGAACGCGCCGGTGATTTTCTGGTTGCTGGCGAAGAACGCCTTCTCGGCGAGAGGTACGCCCGCAGTCGACGTGCCGGTGGCCACCGTCTTCACCGAGTAGCCCGCCGGGGCGAGCACGGAGGCGGCCCCGTCGTAGCGCGGCTGGATGTTGGCGCTGCCCGGGGTGGCGATGAAGATGACGATCTCGCCCGGCTTGGCCAGCGACTTGATGCGCTCGCCCATCTGCTGGCCGGACAGGTAAAGCGCTTGGCCGACGTAGCACAGCCGGTTGGTGCCGGGGGTGACGGCGCCGTTGATGATCGGGCCGTCGGCGTTGTAGCTGACGACGGGGATGCCCGCGTTCATCGCGGCCGCCACCGGGATCGCGAAGCTGGTGTCCGCCGGGCTGCTGTTGATGACCGTCGTCGCGATGCCGTTCGCCTTGGCGGCCACCGCCGTGTCGATGGCGCTCAGCATCTGCGAGACGGTGGAGCTTGTCGACCCGGTCCACTTCGGCGCGGACAGCCCGAGCAGCGCGGCGGCGTCCCTCATACCGAACTGGGTGGGCACGAAGAACGGGTTCGTGGTGACGTGATTGACGAACCAGAACTGCCAGGCCGGGGTCGCCGGGAAGTTCGCCGCCGCGCCCGTCGCGGCCTGCGAAGGCACGCTGCCGGTGCTTGAGCCGCACGCCGCCAGCAGCGCGGACGCCGCCGCCGTCGCGCTAACGAGACCGGTCCCGGCGAGCAGCCGCCGCCGCGTCGGACCGTCCTGCATGTCAAGTCTCTGTATTGCCTCATCGACCGCCGGGTCGGTTTTTTTCACATGGATCTCCAAGGATGAGCGCCAGGAGCGCCAGGAAAGCCCCCTCATCCCGGCCGTGACGGCAGCGTAGGGGACTTTCGCATTCAAAAGCAACGATTCTCGAGTTTGACGAGCAGACTGTTGGGTAACGACGATAAACAAGTAAACTTTTGGGTAAAGACGATAAAACCGTGACTGTCGAGCCTCAGCTGCCGGGTGCTACCGAGCGCTGGGCGCGGGTGCCGCAGGCGATCAGGGCGACGACCCGCATCTGCGGGTAGTGCCCTTACGGCGCAAGACCCACATCGTCTGCGCCACCTGCCACGACTGGATCCACGCGAACCCCGTCGCGCACGCGGCATAAATCGCAGGAAAGCCTAAGCGCACAGCTTTCAGCGGCGACTGCCCCTCTCGCCTGCGGCAATCCGTGATGCAGCTGAACTCGGTTCGAGGGACGTCCGGCCACCTCTGGTCGCCTCCCGGCTGGCAGGGCCTGAGCCGGAGAAGGACTGCCCGACGGTCCAACAGATCGACGCCGACTTGCAGCACCGGACTGGGCATCGACGATACCCGTTTCTGGAGCCCCTAGAGGGTTACCTCAAAGCGGTTCGATGACCTGGATGCGGCAGACCGACGTGGTCGGATGTGACCGGCCTGAGATGTCCCTGGCTTCACGCCGCAGGAGCCCGCTGCCGCCGTCGGCCCGGTCGACGGGGAACGGACCTGGAGCACCAACTGGATCATGGAGTTCACGCGGTCACCGGAGTAATAAGTGCCCCGCTGAGCGGGCGGCCAGCCGCTGAAACCAGCCAAACCGGCTCACGATGGCATCGGCCAGCTGGCAAATGGGCAACCGAGGTGGGCATCTCATGGCTGAACAGACTGAATTCTCCGGTGCCGGGAGCGCGTCCGGGCTGCGACTCGCGGCGAGTGAGGAGGATGCGGGCAGGCTCGACGGCTCATCTCGCTGGCGCCTGACCGCCGTCGTCGTTGCGTTGGTGCTGTTCGCCGAGGCCATCACGTTCCAGCAGTCGATGATCTCCAACATCGTGCCGAAGCTGGCGGCGTCGTTCCCGCAGGCGGGGGCGAACGTCACCTGGTCCATCACCATTCTCGGGGTGGCCGGCGGCGCCACCATGGCCCTGATCGGCAAGCTCGGGGACCTGATCGGCAAGAAGCGAGTGGTGCTGATCTGCGGTGTCCTGTTCGGGGTCGGGTGCCTGGTGTGCGCGCTGACCACGACCTGGGCGCTGTTCCTGGCCGGGCGTGCGCTGTGCGGCATGTCGCTTGGCCTGTCGGCCCTCGAGTACGGCCTCGTCCGCGACCTGATGCCGCGACGCTGGATTCCCGTCACTGTCGGCGTTATCGGGACCGGCCTGGGATTCTCCGCCATCCTCGGGCCGATCATCGCCGGCTGGCTGACCGATGCCTTCAGCTGGCGGTCCGTGTTCTGGTTCCTGCTCATCTTCATCGTCGCCATCTTCCCCGTCTTCATGCTGGCCGTGCCGGAGACGCCGCTGCGCGCCAGACAGCGCCTTGACGTGCTCGGCGCGGTGCTTCTCGGGACCGGGGTCGGCGCGTCCCTGGTCTACCTCAGCGAGGGATCGTCGTGGGGATGGGGGAACATCGGCTGCCTGGCCTACCTGATCGCCGGCCTTGTCCTGCTGGCGGCGTTCGTCGCCTGGGAACTGCGGGTACCCGAGCCGCTGCTGGAGCTGTCGCTGCTGCGCACTCCCCGGGTGCTGATCGTGATGCTGACGGCGATGCTGATCACGGCGGTCATCTCGATGACCTACATCGCGATCGCCTACATGTTCGAGACACCCAAGGAGGCGCAGCTCAAGCACCAGATCCTGGGGGGCGCGGCGGCCCAGTCGCATGAGCCGCTCGCGGTTGTCACGGCGCTCGTTCACTTCCAGGGCGACCTCAGCTACGCGACGGCCGGCTTCTCGGTCCTCGCGCTCGCCCTGCACATCACGCTCTGGACCGCTGCCTTCGGGCTGGTCGGCGGGCCGCTCGGCGGCTACCTGGCCCGGCGGGTCGGCGGGCGGCTGCCGCTGCTGCTGTCCTGCGCGCTGCTGCTCGCCGCCTGCGCCCTGTGGGTGCCGTGGCACAAGACGTGGCAGGAGCAGGTGGCGATCGGCGTCTTGTGGGGACTCGGCTTCGGGCTCTACTTCGGCTCCAATCCCAACCTGCTCATGGACCTGGTCCTCGCCAGCCGTCAGGGCGTCAGCGCCGGCATGAACGCGACCTTCGGGAGTTTCGGCTCGTCGCTCGGGATCGCGCTCTTCACCGCGGTGGTGGCGGCGCATCCGCTGAAGCTGGTGGCCAGTGTGGGCGGTCACGCATTCAGCCAGACCGTGCCAGGCGTGTACACCGACAGCGGGTACGTCTTGTCCTACATCGTGGTCGGCGTCGTGCCGGCCGCAATCGCCCTCATCCTGACGCTGTTCCTGCGCAGCGGGCGAACACCGGCCCGCGGCGGCGCCCCCGAGCCGGTTACCGACGCCGCGACGGTTGGCCGCTGATGGCCCGCGGGGAGGAGACGTTCGACGTCGTGATCGTGGGCAGCGGCGGCGGCGGTCTTGCCGCGGCGCTGGCCGCCCGCGCGGCCGGGCTGAAGCCGGTGATCCTGGAGAAGCAGGGCTTCGTCGGCGGCTCCACCGGGATGTCAGGCGGCATGCTCTGGATACCGGACAACCCGCTGATGAAAGCGGACGGCATCAAGGATTCCCATCAGGCCGGGCTTGACTACCTGCAGGCCGTGATCGGCGAGCCCGACGAGCCGTCGTCGGCCGCCAGGCGGGACGCTTTCCTTGTCAACGGGCCGACGATGATTTCCTTCCTGCAGGAGCAGGGGGTCAAGCTGCTGCGATGCGCGGGATACCCCGACTACTACGACAACTACCCGGGCGGCAGCGCGGCCGGCCGTTCGGTCGAGGGCGTCCCGTGGGATGGCAGGCAGCTCGGTGAGTGGCGCTCGCGGATCATCGGCGGCCTCGGCGAGGGCGTCGGCCTCGCCGTCACCACCCTCGAGATTCACACCCTCAACAGCTTCACCCACACGCTCGCATCCTTCCTGACCACCGCGCGGGTGGTGCTGCGGACGTACGTATCGCGGCTGCGCGGGCAGGACCTGTTCACCAACGGGAAGTCGTTCGCGGGCCAGCTGACAAAGATCCTGCTCGACCGCGGGGTTCCCATCTGGCTCGACACCGCGGTCGACGACCTCGCGGTGGAGGACGGCCGGGTCATCGGCGTGCACGCGGTCCGCGACGGCGCGCCGGTGCTGATCCGGGGACGCCGCGGCGTGCTGCTCGCGGCCGGCGGGTACGAGCGCAACGCTGAGATGCGCCTCAAGTACACCGCCGCGACCCGGCCAAGCGACGGCCAGTGGTCGTGGGGCAACCCCGGTAACACCGGCGAGGTGCTGGCGGCGGCGATCGCGCTCGGCGCCAAGACCGAGTACATGGACGAGGCGATCTGGCTCCCGTCCCCACGTAAGGAGATGGGCGGGTCCACCCTGACCATCGCCCGGCAGTACCCGCACGCCATCTTCGTGAACAACCTCGGCCAGCGGTTCGTCAACGAGGCCAACTCCTATGTCGAGGTCGGCCGGGCCATGTACGCGAACGACAGCGTCCCCTGCTGGCTCATCTTCGACGACGCCTACCGCCGGTCGGTGCCGTGGGTGAACCACATGCCCGCGTTCCGGCACCTCGCCTCGGTGCTACCCGGCCGCCTCCCTCGGCAGTGGCTGGCGGACGGCTGGATCAAGCAGGCCGACACGATCGAAGACCTGGCGCGGCTGACCGACCTCGACCCGCAGGCCCTCGACGGCACCGTGCGCTCTTTCAACGCGGAGGCCGCCGCGGGCACCGACCGGGACTTCGGACGCGGCGTCTCGGCCTACAACCGGCACATGGGCGACCCGGGGCAAAAGCCGAACCCGTCTCTCGGCCTGGTCGCCAAGGCACCTTTCTACGCGGTGGCGATCTACCCGGGGGACGTGGGCACGATGGGCGGGGTGATCTGCGACGAGCACGCCCGCGTGCTCGACCACGACAACCGGCCGATCCCCGGGTTGTACGCGGCCGGCAACATGGCGGCCTCCGTCTTCGGGCGCACGTACCCCGGCGCCGGGGCCAGCATCGCCAACACGACCGTGTTCGGCTACATCGCCGCCCGGCACATGGCCGGCTAGCCCAGCTGGTCGCGGCGGCGGGTCAGGTAGGCGGTCTCGGCCGCGTTGCCGGCCAGTTCGATCGCCTTGTCGTAGGCCGCTCGTGACTGCTGGCTCCGGCCCAGTCGGCGCAGCAGGTCGGCGCGGGTCGCATGGTAGGCGTGATAACCGGCCAGCGGGCCAGCCAGGCGGTCGACGGCCGCCAGGCACACCTCGGGGCCGTCAAGCTCGGCGACGGCGATGGCCCGGTTGAGGGCGACGACGGGCGACGGGTCCAGGCGAGCGAGCTGGTCGTAGAGGGCGACGATCTGCGACCAGTCGGTGTCGCGGACCTCACGGGCAGAGGTGTGCACCGCGTTGATCGCGGCCAGGACCTGGTAGCGCCCGGGCGCTACCCCGGCGGCCAGCCGCTCGCGCACCAGCCGGTGCCCTTCGGCGATCAGGGCCGCGTCCCAGGCCCCGCGGTCCTGCTCGGCCAGGGTGACCAGTTCACCGCCGGGGGAAACCCGGGCGGCGCGGCGCGCCTCGATGAGCAGCATCAGCGCCAGCAGCCCGGCCACTTCCCCTTCCTGCGGCAGGAGGGCCCGGATCAGCCGCGTGAGCCGGATCGCCTCGGCCGTCAGGTCGTGCCGGACCGGGTCGGGGCCGGTCCCGGTGACCAGGTAGCCCTCGTTGAAGACGAGGAACAGGACGGCGAGGACGCCGGACACGCGGGCCGGCAGATCCTCCGCCGACGGCACCCGGTACGGGATGCGGGCCGCCTTGATCTTGGCTTTCGCGCGGGTGATGCGCTGGCCCATGGCGGCCTCCTGGACCAGGAAGGCGCGGGCGATCTCGGGCACGGTCAGTCCGCCGACCAGGCGCAGCGTCAGCGCCACGCGGGCCTCCGGCGCCAGCGCCGGGTGACAGCAGGTGAAGATCAGCCGGAGCCGCTCGTCGCCGATGGCACCGGGGGGCCCAGGCGGGTCGTCGTCGTACAGCAGCTGAGCCTCCCGGTGCTTGTCCTGGCGCTTGTTCTCGCGCCGGAGCCGGTCGATGGCCAGGCGGCTGGCGGTGGTGGTCAGCCAGGCGCCCGGGTTCGGGGGGACACCGTCGGCCGGCCAGCGCGCGACCGCGGTCGCGAATGCCTCCGCGGCCGCCTCCTCGGCGAGGTCGAGGTCACCGAAACGCCCGGTCAGGGCGGCGATCAGCCGAGCCCAGTCCTGCTGATGGGCCTGGCTGGCCGCCGCCCGGGCGCCGGCCTCGCTCATTCGCTCAGGAACGGCCGCACCTCAACCTTCCGGTTGCAGCTCCTCGACCCTTCAGCGGCCAGCTTGAGCGCCACGTCGATGTCGGGCGCCTCGATGACCCAGAGGCCGCCCAGGTACTCCTTCGACTCCACGAAAGGCCCGTCTGTGACGACGGCCTCCACCCCCCGGTTGTCGATGACGGTGGCGTTGTCCGGCACCCCGAGACCGCCGCCGAAGACCCAGTGGCCATCGGCCACCAGCCGCTCGTTGAACACGTCAATGGCGTTCATCTCCTGCGGGGTGGCGAAGCCGGCTGTGCCGTCCCCCTGCGGGGCGTAGCCGCCGGCTCTGTCGTCAATCACGGAAAGCAGGTACTGCATCGAGGATCATCTCCCGTGGTCCGGGCCTGTCCCGTCCGGGCGGCCGCTCACCCTTGCTACGAACACCCCTGCCCCGATCCGACACCGCCGCCCGGATTTTCTTCCCTGAACGTCCGGGGTCCAGGCGCCGTCAGGCCCGGGCGGGCCTCTGCTCCTGACGGTAGCCGGCGTCCCAGAACACCCACTCGTACTGCCTAGCACCACTTTTAGACACGCCCTAGGCGAGGGCGAGCGGTGCCGGGGCCGTCATCAGGCTCCGGGAGATCTCCGCCGCGGTCCACATGACCAGCGGCCGCAGGTCCTGCGCGCGCACCTGGTCACATGGGCCGCAGACCGACACCGCGGCGACCACCTCGTCGAAGCTGCGGATCGGGGCGGCCACGCACGCGACCCCGGGCACGGCCTCGCCCCGTTCGGCGGCGTATCCCGCGCCTCGGATCGCGGCGATCGCCGCCTCGAGGGCGGCCGGCGTGGTCAGGCTCGCCAGCGTCCGCTGGCGCAGGCCCGTCGCCAGGTACTCGTTGACGGTGGCCTGAGGCGAGTAGGCAAGCAGCGCCTTGCCAACCGCGGTGCAATGGGCCGGGAACCTCCCGCCGACCCGCGAGGGTAGCGTGTCGGCAAAGGCCCTGTCTGCGGCGCCACTGGCGACCTTGTCCAGATAAACGACATCCTGCTGGTCGAGGACGGCGAGGTGGACCACGTGGCCGGTCCGTTCCCGGAGTTCGTGGATGACCGGCCGCGCGACCGACGTAATCCGGCTACGGTGCGCGACCAGGCTACCGATTTCGAACATGCGCAGGCCGAGCGCGTACCCGTCGTCGTGACGCTTCAGCCAGCGGGCGCCGACCAGCTGCTGCAAGATCCGCTGCACCGACGAGCGGGGGATACCGCTGCGCACGCTCACCTGTCCGGCGGTCAGCGCCTCGGATGAGCGCTCGAAGACGCTGAGGATCAAGACGACTCGATCGACCATGCTCGACGGTGCTTCCGACATGTGGGACCTCCTCGTCTCCACCAATCGTCTTCACTAGGCGGTTCGCTCAGGTAATAAAAGGGCCGAGCGCTTTTCTAACGAGAGACCGAGGCCGACCAAAGGCCGACGAGGGCGTCGACAAGCCCGCTGCCGACCTTTCGCCATGTCTTTCCGCTGGCTGGGGCGTCCGCTAGGCCGCGTTCGAAGTCGGCGCAGGTCTGGATGAGGATATGACCCGCCATCAACTCACGCTCGCGAAGGACAGGGGCGGGTAGTTCCGGCGTGGAGATCTCGAGGCCGCGGATGACCTGCTGCAGCGACGCAGAGACGGCCTCTTCCAGCTGAATGTTCCGCAGCACCGGGTCCGCCATGATCTGCGCGTTGAGGCGCGCGTACCAGGTCGGTGGCCTCCTTGCCGCCAGCGTTTCTGTGTAGGGGATAACCAGGCACCGGACCCATTCCCGCAGCTGCGCCGAATCGCCGACCTGGTTCACCATGGCGGCGCGCAAAACTTCTGCTTCTCCGTCGAAGCGGCGGATAAGGGTGCGGATCAGTTCTTCCTTGGAGCCGAAATGGTACCCGACCGCCGACGTGTTTCCCTGGCCCGCGGCGGCGCCAATCTGACGGTTGGAAACGGAAGAGATCCCGTGCTCGGCGAAGAGCCATTCGGCCGCATCGAGAATGAGCGTTCTTGCCTGTCCCTTTCCCTCCGCCGCACCGGCCTGACCCGTACCGGTCTGCTGGCTCACGCTGTCCCTGGCCTCCTGCCTGGCGTCGGCGGGCGCCCGCCCACCGCAGCCAGGGTAACGGGTGGGGCGGTGAGCGGGGATTTCGCGTCATCATGCCTCATCTCATCCTCGGCGCGTTCCCGATGATCCCGGCCGCCTCGAGCTCGGCGATCGCGGCCGCGTCAAGCCCGAGTTCGCGGAGGATCTCGAGGTTGTGCTGGCCGAGGAGCGGAGCGGGGCTGCGGTGGAACCGGGCTGGCCCGTCGGACAGGCGCATCGGGATGGTGCTCTGCCGGGCCGGCGGCCCGACCGGGTGCTGGGTCACCTCGAAGAAGCCGCGGGCCTGCAACTGGGGCAGCTCGGCCTGGCGGTGCGGCTGAAGCACCTTCGCCACCGGCACTCCGGCCTCCCACAGCGATTCGACGATCTCGTCTGGAGTCCGCGTCGCGCACCAAGCCCCGAGATGCTCGTCGATGTCGTCGTGCCTGGCCCGGCGGCCCTCGGCGGTGGACAGTTCCGGATCCTCGGCCCAGGCCGGGTGCCCGAGGGCGCCGGCCAGCGCGGCCCACTGCTCGTCGGTGGCGACCGCGACGGCGACCCACGCGTCCACGCGGCCGAACTCGTCGGCCCCGCCCGACAGGTACAGGTTCTGCGGCGCCGCCAGCGGCCCCCGGTTGCCGTCCCGCCGCAGCACCGTCCCGAAGGCGGAGTACTCGATCGGCTGCGCGGCGGCGATGCTGATGGCCGCCTCCACCATGGCGGCTTCCACCAGAACGCCCTCGCCGGTGCGGCGCCGGTGCTCTAGGGCGAGCAGCAGCCCGTTGAGCGCGTGCAGGCCGGCGTTGGGGTCACCGAGCGTGTACGGTTCGACCGGGCTGGCGTCCGGGTACCCGGTCAGCCAGGTGAGGCCGGCCGCGTCCTCGATGACGTAGCCGAACGCCGGGTTGTCGCGCATCGGCCCGGTGAGGCCGAACCCTGGCATCCGCACCATCACGATGTCGGGGCGCAGCGCCCGCACCCGCTCGTAGTCGAGCCCGATCTGGTCGAGGACCCGCGGCGTGTAGTTCTCGACGAGAACGTCGCTGCTGGCGATCAGCTTTCGCAGCAGCTCCCGGCCGCGCTCGGTCTGGAAGTCAACCGTGACGCTCTTCTTGTTGGTGTTGAGCGCGCGGAAGACGGGGCACTTTTCCCACCACTGGTCCTCGGTCACCGGAATCCCGGCGATCATTCGCGCGCCGTCCGGCCGGGTGGTGGATTCCACGTGGATCACCTCGGCGCCCAGCATCGCCAGGACGTGCGTGGCGGAGGGCCCGGCCCAGAAGGCGGTCAGGTCAAGCACCCGCAGGCCTGCGTACGGCAGCTGATTACCACCGGCGGCGGACCCGCACGGACGCGGCCTCGCCGCGGCCGCGGTGTCCCGCCAGGTGGCGCTGTGCTGGCCGGCCCTCGGCCGGCCGCGCCGGGACCAGCACGTCCGGCGAGAGCCGGTAGGGTCCAGCCGGCTGCAGGAACTCCTCACCCGGTGCGCGGCGGAACACCCCGCGCTCCCGCAGGTGCTCAAGCCCGGTGACGGACTCGCCGCTGCTGACCGGCGCGCTGGGGACGCGGAAGGCGGCGGCGAGGCCGGTGATCTCCTCAACCGTGCGGTCGGCGATCCACTCGCGCAGCTGCGGTGCGGCCCGGTTGGCCTGCTCGCCGATGCGCACCGGCGGGGTGCGGTCGATCCACTCGGGGTGGCCCACCATGACGCAAAGGTCGAACCACTGCTGTGCGGTGCCGCACCCGATCGCGACCAGGCCGTCCTTGGCCGCGGCGACGCCGGGCTGGAACAGCGAACGGTCAGTGCGCCAGGGCCGCCCCAGCGCCTCGAAGAACGTCACCGGGTAGTAGCTCAGGCACAGCACCGACACCTCGAGCATCGACAGGTCGATGAGCTGTCCGGTGCCGGTCCGGCGGGCACGCGCCCACGCGGCCTGAACGCCGACCGCCGCGTAGGCTCCGGACAGCCACTCCCCCACCTGGCCGCCGACGTAAACCGGCGCGCGGTCGGGCGCCCCCCGGCCGAGGCCGACGATCCCACCGGACCAGGCCTGGATGGTGAACTCGGTGGCGGGCCGGTCCCGCCACGGCCCGTCAAGTCCGAACGGCGTGATCGCGCCCACCGCCAGGTGCGGGTGGCCGGACAGCAGCGACGCCGGGGTCCGGCCGCCGGCCGCGTCCGCGGCCGGGCCTGGCGACCACACCACCGCGTGCGCGCGGCCGAGCAACTCGTCGAGGTCCTCGGCCGCCCGCTCGCCCGGCCCCATGATGACGCTCTGCTTGCCGCCCGCGAGGTAGCCGAACAGCGGGGCGTCCCGGCCGTTGGCGAGCGGCGCCCCGGAGGCGGTCCAGCGCCGCAGGGGGTCGCCCCCGGGCGGCTCGACCTTGACCACCGCGGCCCCGCCGTCGGCCAGCAGCCGCGTGCAGTACGCGCCCGCGATCCCGCTGGACAGGTCGACCACCAGGTAGCCGTCGAGCGGGCCAGTGGCGGTGCCGTTCATGACGGGGGCTCCTCGGCGGCCCGGGCGCGGCCCGACCGGCTGAGCCGGAAGTCGGGCGGGAACTGCGCGTCGTTGTCCTTGACCGCGTCGGTGAGCCCGCGCTCGAGCACGTCGGCGTCGAGCCTCAGCTCGGCCCGGTCCGGGCGGGCGTAGCGCCCGAGCGACTCAAACAGGCCGGTCAGCATCGCGCCCATCTGCTCGCCCTGGAACTGCTTGTACAGCTCGAAGAAGAGCTTCTGCTGGAACACCGTGTCGGTCGGCCGGTTGCGCGAGCAGGCAAGCGCGTACTTCTCGGTCTCGGCCTCGAGCTGGTCGCGGGGGACGACCTTGTTGAGGAAGTTGCAGTCGTACATCTCGGCCGCAGTGAACGGACGCCCGGTGAAGACCATCTCCTGGAATTTGCGCAACCCCATCGTCTGGATCCAGGTCCACATCCTCGGGCCCCAGCCCTGGTAGCGGAACGAAGCGTGGCCGAAGAGGGCGTCGTCGGCGGAGATCACCAGGTCTGCGTCGGCGGCCTGGTAAAAGTGCCACCCGTAGCAGTAGCCCTTGACCTCGACGATGCTGATCTTCTTGAACTCCTGCAGGCTCCGGCAGCCACCGCCGACGCTGGCGAACCACTGGCCGATCTGGCCGCCGCCGCGGAACGAGTCGGCGGGGGGCAGCCGCACGTCGTCGTCCGGCGTGAGGCGGTACTCGGCCAGCCGAGGCCCGTCGTCCTCGCCGTTCAGCGCCGTCATGAAGTGCGGCAGGTCCGCCCCGCTGCCGAAGTCCTGGCCAAGGCCCCGGATGACGAGCACCTTGACGTCGTCGTCGATGTTAGCCCGGTGCAGCAGGTCCGCGTAGCGCAGCCGGGCCGCGCTGGTGACCGCGTTCAGCCGGTCGGGCCTGCTGAGGGTGATCGTGGCGATCTTGGTCTTCGGGTCCTTCTCGTAGACCACGATCTCTTCAGGCGGCGGGGTTGCGGCAGCGGTCACAGAGGCTCCTCGACGTTGATCGGGTCAGCTGACGGGGCGGACGTCAGCAGTTCGGGGCCGTCGCCGGTGACGAGCACCGTGTCGCGACGGAAGGCCGCTCCGGTGCCTGCTTCCCACACGTAGCCGGTGAGGGCGAGCACCATGCCCTCCTCAAGGCGCTCTTCGCGCGCGGTCCTCGGCAGCCCGCCGGTCACCACGGGCGGGTCGAAGCCGAGGCCGAGCCCTCGGGCGACCGGCATCGGCGGCAGCGGCTCGCCCGCCCGGACGTAAACCTCAAGCAGGTCGCTGGCGGGGGCACCAGGGCGGCAGGCCGCGAGCAGCAGCTCCCACACCCGGTCGCAGCGAGCGGCCAGCGCCTCCGGTACCGCTCCGCCCGCGGCATAGGTCCGCCCGACCTCGGCGATGTAGCCCTGCGCGACGACTCCCGCGGTGAAGGCGACCAGGTCGCCGGCGGCGGCCCGGCCATCGCCGCCCGCCCGCCGCCAGGGGTGTTCCCGGCTGGTGACGACGGCCGCGTCCTGGTCCGCGGGGGTGGTCGCCCCGCCCGCGGCGGCCGCCTCAAGCAGCACCCCCGCCAGCTCTTTCGCTGTCACCCCGGGCCGCAGCTGGGCGATCGCCCTGGCCAGGCTGGTCTCGGCCACCGCGACCGCCTCGCGCAGCACGGCCAGTTCCTCCACGGTCTTGATCCTGCGCGCCGCCTGCATCGCGACCTCGCCGTCGACGAGCTCGGCGGCGGGAAAGGCGACCGGCAGCAGCTGGGCGAAGGTTGGCGACATGGCGTCGGTGCCCACCCGGCGGGCGCCGGCGGTGCCCTCGACGCGCCCTAGCACCTCGATCGTCTTCATCGGGTTCCAGGTGAGGCCGAACAGGTTCTGCCGTGGGATGTCTTCCGGAATCCCCTCGTCCCAGGTGCTCATCAGGTGGATGGACCCGGTGGAGCGCACCAGCATGCAGGCGGGTCCGAAATTTGACGTGCCGGCCGTCCAGAGGGTGCGGGTGCCGGTTACGTAGCGCACGTTGGCGGTCCGCCCCAGCACGAGAACGTCGATGTCATGGGCTTTCATCTGGGCCAGCGCGCGGTCCCGCCGCCCGAGGCGGAGTGCGCGGTCGTCCGGCCTGACCTCAGTCGCCATAGGGCGTGTAGGGGTAGTCGGAGAGCATGGTGTACCCGTCATCGGTGATCAGCATGACTTCCTCAGCGCGGTAGCCGCCGGTGCCGTCCTCCCAGACGATCGGCTCGAGGACCAGGATGTTGCCGGCCTGAAGGACGAGGCCCTGGTCGAACTGGTCGCCCAGGTCGGTGCCGACGAACGGCATCTCGGCCGCGTCGACCCCCAGGCCGTGCCCGAGGTAGAAGTGCGCGACCCATGGCCTGGTGCCATCGCCGTGGGCTTCGATCGCCGCCTTGGTCAGGTCGGCACCGGTGGCGCCGGCCCGCGTTACGTCGAGGACAGCGTCCCTGATCTCGGTCCACCGCCGGAACTGGCCCCGCTGTCGCGGCGCCGGATCCTGGCCGACGACCCAGGTGCGGCCGAAGTCCGAGCAGTAGCCGCCCCAGCTGACGCTCACGTCCACCCATAGCACGTCGCCGCGGGCCAGTTCGCGCTCGGTGGTCAGCAGCGGCAGCGCCAGGTCGCCATGGATGGTCCAGACGCCTTCCGCCCGGCTTGGCGGCATTACCTGCCAGATCGGGTCGAGCACGTTGGCGGTCGCGCCCAGTTCGAACGCGCGACGGACGAACCGGCCGGACAGGTCCACCTGGCGGACCCCGGGCGCCACCGCCCGCTCGACGTCGGCGATGGCCTCCTCGGTGATCCGCAGGGCCCGCCGCAGGCAGGCCAGCTCGTCGGCGGTCTTGGTCTCCTTGGCCGCGCTGACGATCCGCCCCGCGTCAACCAGGCCGATAGGGAACAAGCGGTGCTGTAGGCGCCGCATGGCCCCGGTGAGCTCGTCGACGGCGATCACCGCGCCGGCCGGCACCAGCTCCGCCAGCTGGGCGGCGAAGAGCTCCGCACCCTCGTCGTACTCCAGGTACACCGGGTCGTGGAGGTGGCCGGCGGCCAGCTCCGGGCCGGGGCCGGCCCCGCGCGGAACGGCATGAACAGGTGCGGTACCGGGTCGTCGGCCAGCACCACCGCGACCGGCCGGTCCACGTGCGCCAGCCCCGAGTCGCCAAGCGGCCAGCTCACGCCGGTGGCGTAGCTGACCTTGCTGTTGCCGATCAGGACGAGGACGTCGACGCCGTGGCGGGCCATCGCGGCGCGCAGCTTCTGCCCCGTCTCCCGCCGCATCCGGGCCAGGTCGGGTTGGTCAGGGATGTCGGTAACGGTCATCGCTCGCCTCGTCAGATGCCGAGGAAGGCTTGCACGTTGGAGCTGACGATCTTCTCCGCCCGCTCCGGGCCGACCGCGTCGACGACCGATGACTGCGACCGCCTGGAGTAGCCGAAGGTGCTCTCGTTGTGCGGGAAGTCCGAGGACCACATGATCTTGTCCTCGCCGATCAGGTCGATCAGGCGGAGCCCGAGCGGGTCCACCATGAACGACGAGTACATGTGGGTCCGCCAGTAGTACCGGACGTCGTGCTCCACTACGCGGGTCCTCATGTGCTGGTAGGACGCAAGCATGTGGTCGGCGTCCTGCAGCGCGGCCGGGACCCAGTTGACCCCGCCCTCGAACCACCCGATCGTCAGCCCCGGGTGGCGGTCGAGTATTCCGGTGAAAAGGTACTTGCCGAACATCTCGCGGAACGAGGCGACCTGGCAGATCATCGCCACCAGCATCGCGTTGTGCTCGCAGGGCGTGCTCAGCCCGGTCTCGCCGATGTGGTGGGAGACGGCGACGCCGGACTCCTCGATCGCGTCCCAGACCCCGTTCATCGCGCTGCTGCCGTAGTCGAGCGGCTGGCCCTCGTCGTCCTTGCCCGGGTTCAGGGGCAGCAGGAACGTCTTCAGGCCGAGCGCTTTCAGCTCGGTGAGCGTCCTGGTGGCCCCGTCGGCATCCCACCAGTTGATCAGCCCGACCCCGTAGAAGCGTCCCTTGGCCCGCTCCTGCAGTTCGGCGATGTACTCGTTGTAGACGCGGAAGCACGCCTCCCGCAGCGCCTTGTCGGGAAAGTGCAGCAACGCGAGCAGCGCGTTGGGGAAGGCGAGTTCCCGGTCGACGCCGTCGGCGGCGAGCTGCTCAAGCCGCGCGTCCAGATCGGCGGTGCTCGACCCCTTGAGCGCGTCGTACTGCATCAGCACGTGGCTGAACTGGGGCGGCAGGAACGACGTGTCCATGGCGCCGATCTCGAACGCGCCCTCTTTGTACCAGATACGTGGTGCCTTATCCCGCATCGAGGCAGGCAGGCGCTCGTAGAAGATGTCCTCGGCCAGCGAGATGTGATCGTCGGCGGAGAACACCTGCGTCCGCGGCGGCAGGCCGACCGGGCCGGGTCCGGAGGCCACGCGGTCCTTGGGCGCCCCGAACCCTTCGGCCGGATAGAACGCGGTCGGTTCGGTCGATGAGGTCATGAACGAGAGTGGAGCATCAACCGCCCACTGATGTCAACCACGTGATTTAAAATATCTCCGCCCGAACGATGGCCTGCTTTGCCTATTACGCTGTCCATCAGCACATATGGGGAACCGGCGGCAGATGTTCTAATCAGTCAGTTGACTTAAGCGACTGAGCGGGGTTACGGTCACCGTCAAGCGGCCGAAGACAGGAGAGCCATTAATGCGCGTCGCAGTGGACCAGGACAAATGCGTTGCGGCAGGCCAGTGCGTCGCGGCCGCTCCTGATGTCTTCGACCAGCGGGACGAGGACGGCGTCGTCGTGCTGGTCAAGGCCATCCCCGACGCCGCCGAGGAAAACGACGTGCGGCGCGCGGCCGCGGTCTGCCCGGCGCTGGCGATCCAGATCCAGGACTGACCTCAGCCTGCCCGACAAGGAGCGAGATGACCTCTCCGCAGTCTCAGGACGCGACCGGCACCGCCGACATCCCGTACTTCCCGATGAGCCGGGAAGCCGGCTGCCCGTTCGACCCGCCCGCGCAGCTACGGGCGGCGGCCGGGCGGCACCCGGTCTCCCGGGTCAGGATCTGGAACGACAGCACCCCGTGGATCATCACCGGGCACGCCGAGCAGCGGGCCCTGCTGTCGGACCCTCGGGTGAGCGTGAACGACCGGCTGCCCGGCTTCCCGCACTGGCACGCAGGCATGGAGCAGGTAGCGCCGCGGCGCGCCCCATCGGTGTTCAACACCGACCCGCCCGAGCACACCCGCTTCCGGCGGATGATGACCGCGCCGTTCACCTTCAAGCGGGTCAACGCGATGCGCGCGGTGGTCCAGGAGATCACCGACGACCTCATCGACCAGATGCTAGCCGGTCCCCGGCCGACCGACCTGGTCGAGGCGATCGCGCTGCCGCTGCCGAGCCGGATGATCTGCGCCATCATGGGCGTGCCGTACGAGGACCAGAAGACGTTCTCGGCCCAGGCCGGGATCGGGATGAAAAAGGACGTCAGCGTCGCGGCCCAGATGGCGTCCTTCCGCTGGCAGCACGACTACCTCGCCGACCTGGTAAAAGCCCGGATGACCGAACCGCGCGACGACGTGGTCTCCGACCTGGCGCAGCGGGTAACCGACGGCGACATCACGGTCGAAGAGGCGGCCGCCATGGGGGTCGGGCTGTTCGTGGCCGGCCACGAGACCAGCGCCAACATGATCGCGCTGGCCACCGTGGCCCTGCTCGAGCACCCCGGCCAGCTCGCCATCCTGCGGGAATCCGACGACCCCGAGGTGGCGGCGGCGGCCGTGGAAGAGCTGCTGCGCTACCTCGGCATCGTCCACATGGCACAGCGACGGATCGCCAAAGAGGACATCGAGATCGGGGGCCAGACCATCACGGCCGGAGAGGGCATCCTCATCGAGCTCGCCTCCGCGAACCGCGACCCCCGCATCTTCCCCGACCCGGACGTTCTCGACCTGCGCCGGAAAGCCTCGGCCCACCACGCGTTCGGTTTCGGCCTCCACCAGTGCATCGGCCAGCAGCTGGCGCGGGTCGAACTGCAGGTGGTGTACGGCACGCTCTTCCGGCGCATCCCCACCCTGAGCCTGGCCACCACCATCGACAAGATCGAGTTCAAGCACGACGGCATCGCGTACGGGGTCTACTTCCTGCCGGTCACCTGGTGAAAGGCGGACATGTGAGCGCAAACGAGCTAGCCGGGCGGGTCGCGATCGTCACCGGCGGAGCCGGCGGGCTCGGCGGCGGGATCGCCCAGCGGTTCGTGGCCGAAGGGGCGCGGGTGGTCATCGCCGACCAGAACGTGGGCCCGGGCAAGGAGCTGGCGGAATCACTCGGCCCGGCGGCGGTCTTCCGCGCGGTCGACGTGGCCGACCCTGACGATGTCGGTGACCTGGTCGAATTCACCCTGACCGCGTTCGGCGGACTGCATGTGATGGTGAACAACGCCGGCGTCTCTGGCACGATGCACCGCAGCTTCCTCGACGACGACCTCGCCGACTTCAGCCGGGTGCTGGGCGTGAACCTGCTCGGCGTCCTGGCCGGGACCAACCACGCGGCCCGCCACATGGCCACCGCCGGCGGCGGGTCGATCATCAACGTCAGCTCGATCGGCGGCCTGACCGCGGGCCGGTCGGTGATCACCTACCGGGCCTCCAAGGCGGCCGTGATTCACGCCAGCAAGTCGGCCGCGATCGCCCTCGCCGAGCACGACATCAGGGTCAACTGCATCGCCCCCGGCAACATCACGACCCCGCTGCTCGCAAGCTCGGTGGCGGGACAGGCCGACGCGGACGCGACGATCGCGGTGACCCGGCAGAAAATGGCAGCCATGCGGCCGTTGCCGCGCGAAGGCACCGCCGCCGATGTCGCCGAGGCGGCGCTGTACCTGGCGAGCGACCGGTCGGCCTATGTGACCGGCATCGTCGTGCCGGTCGACGGCGGCTCGGCGGCGGGAAGCACGGTCAACTTCGACCGCCTGGCGCAGCTGGGCGTCCTCCAGGCGGCGTCCGAATGACGGCGGACCGCGCCCGGCCCGCCGGCGCCCGCACGGCCTCGACACGCGAACTGATCCTCGACACCGCCGAGCGACTGTTCGCGGAGCAGGGGATCTTCGCGACGTCCAACCGGCGCATCGCTGAGGCGGCCGGCCAGGGCAACAGCTCGGTGGCGGGCTATCACTTCGGCAGCAAGGCCGACCTCGTCCGGGCGATCACGCGTCGCTTTACGACCGAGGTCGAACGTTCCCGGACACAGCTGCTGGCCGGTCTGGACGACTCGGCCGGACTCGAGGAACTGCTCGGCTGCCTGGTACGGCCGTGGACGGACCGGTTCGAGGCGCTCGGCCCCGACTCGTGCTTCGCCCGGGTATGCGCCCAGGCGATGAACAGCCCTACCCTGCGCCCGATCGTGGTCGAAGAAGGCAGTCATTCTGACTCCCTTGAGCAGACCTGGGATGCGCTCGACCAGTACTTTCCCGGCCGGGCCGACCTGAGCACCGAACTCCGCCGGGACATGATGCAGCACCTCATCGTGTTCGTCTGCGCCGAGCGCGAGGGAGCGCTGGCCGATGGGCGTCCCACCGGCAGGCAGACCTGGACTGAGGAAGCCAACGGCCTCATCGACGCCCTGCAGGGGATCATCACCGCCCCGATGACCGATCTCTCCCCGTCGCCCGTCCGGCGCAGGCCGTACGGGCGGGTCACCTAAGGACGTGGCCAATGCGATCCCTGAGTGACCTGTTCCGCAACTTCGTGCAGCTCGGGTACGTGACGGATGACATCGACGCGGCGGCCGCCTTCCTCGAGTCGACGATGGGCGCAGGCACGTGCGTCAAGAGCTACGCGTCGTCGCTCGGAGGCGGCCGGCCTCCCGTCGGCGCGTGCGCACCGCGAAGCGCGTTCGTGGTGGTAGACGGCGTGGCGGCCGATGAGTGGCGCATTGACGTCGCGCTGGTTAACGCGGGCTCGACCAACCTGGAGATCATCCGCCCGGTGCACGGCGCAGTCGGTCTTTACCGGGACGCGGTCCGGCCGGGCGAGCCGGCCACACTGCACCACGTCGGTTTCGCGGTGGATGACTTCGATGAGGCGACCGCCGTCGTCGAGGCCAGCGGCCGGAGCTGGAAGCAGTTCGGTGACAGCGGCGAGATCCGGTTCGGCTACCTCGACCTGCGAGCCGAGCTCGGCCACTTCGTGGAGGTCATGGAGCTCGGGCAGCCAACGGCGCGGTGGCTCGCGCGGATCGATGCCGCCGCAAGCCGCGTGATTCAGCCAGAAAACGGCAGTGAAGGAGTGTAATTCCGGTGTCCCAGGTGCTTGAACCCCGACTGCGCAGCCAGGCGCCATTGCGCGGTAGAACACCCTGGTTCGATGGTGACGTCGCCCCCGAGATGGTTCCTGAGAAGTACCGGCTTGGGCGTGCTTTCGTGCCCAAGACTCGTTACCTCGATCCAGAATTCCTCAAGCTCGAGCTGGAAAGGCTGTTCACCAGGACGTGGCTGATGGCCTGCAGGACCGAGGAACTGCAGAAGGTCGGCAGCTTCGTCGAGTACGAGATCGCGTCCCACTCGATCCTGGTGGTGCGGACGTCGAAGGACTCGGTCAAGGCGTACTACAACGCCTGCCGGCACCGGGGCACCCGGCTGGCGTGCGGCCGGGGGCGGGTCGGCTCCTTCATCTGCCCGTTCCACGGCTGGCGGTGGAACCTGGACGGCTCGGTCAAGCTGGTGCTCGACCGGGAGGAGTTCGTACCGCGTTCTGACGACGACCTGGCCCTGGTCCAGGTGCGGGCAGAGCAATGGGCCGGGTTCGTGTTCATCACCATGGACCACAACGCGATGCCGCTGCTCGAGTACCTCGACCCGCTCCCGCGGATCTTCGCCCCGTTCCAGCTCGAGCACATGCGGTATCGGTGGATGACCGGCGTCCTGCTGCCCTGCAACTGGAAGACCGCCCTCGACGGCTTCCTCGAGGCCTACCACCTGCCGGGCACGCACCCGCAGCTGTTCCGGCTGGACAAGTCGAACACCCACCTGGCCACGCTGAAGGAGATCGACAACCGGATCTGGTCCCCGACCACCACCTACGAGCGGCACGCGCACTACTCAAGCGTCGGGAAGAAGAAGAGCGGCGCCACGGCGGACTCGGCCAAGGACCCGAGCATGCGGGAGACCAACGGGGTGCGCGACGAGCGCCTGGCGGTCGCCCTAGCCGTGCAGTACATCCAAGAAGACATGCGCGGCCTGGAGAACGAGCGCAGCTGGCGGGCGGCCGAGGCGCTGAAGACGGCCGACGTCCCTGACGGTATAAGCGCGGGCGAGTGCTTCATCCGGCTCTACCGGGAGCTGTCGGTGGCGGAGGGATACGACTGGCCGGTCATCACCGCCCGGCAGTGGGCTGAGGCCGGCACCGCCTGGAACGTGTTCCCCAACACGATCCTGCTGCCCAACCAGGGGTCGGTGTTCGGCTACCGGGCGCGGCCCTATGGCCTGGACCCGGACCGCTGCCTGTTCGAGATCTTCAGCCTGGACCAGGTCCCGGTGGCCGAGTACGAAGCCGCACGGGACTTCAAGCCCGAGTTCTACCAGGACTACCGCGAGGCCGACCTCGGCGTGGTCTTCAACCAGGATCTGGCCAACGCCAAGGAGGTGACCGTGGGGATGCACTCCCCCAGCTTCGACGGCCACCGGCTGAGCGAGGAGCAGGAGATGACCATCTACAACCACCACCGGGTGGCCGACCGTTTCCTGTGGGCGGACTGACGGCCGGCGCGTCCCCGCTCGTCCGGGAGGCCGTGCGGAACCGACTGATCACCATGGGCAATGCGGTCGGCCAGCTGAGCGCGGCTGAGTCGCTTGACCGGGCGCGGCTGGCCTGCGACCCGTCCAGCGGCCTCGTCGTCGAGCGGATGCTGGCGCTGCTGGCCGACCTCGCGTTCGATATCAACCGGCAGGCGGCAGCGACGCTCGGCGAGGCGCCCGAGTCACCCGCGGCCGCGTTCGGCGCGGCTGCCAGGGCTGGGCTGATCGACGAACGGCTGGCGGCGGCCCTGGCACCGCCCGACGGGCCGCACCACCTGCTCGTGCAGCAGTACCTGGACACCGAGCCGGAACGGGTCGCCGGAGTGGTTTCCGACGCGGTGGCCGGCTACCGGGAGTACATACGTCAGGTCGACCCTCGCACCGCTAAGCGGACGGGAGAGAGCGGTTGCGGTCCATGAGGAGGCGGCGGAGCATCTTGCCAGACGGCAGGCGGGGCAGCTCCTCCTCGAACGACACCGCCCGGGGGGCCTTGTAGTGGGCGATCCGGGACCGGCAGAAGTCGATGAGCTCGGTCGCCAGCTCGGGTGAGCCGGCGCCGGGGACGGCCGGCTGGACGACCGCGTGCACCCGCTGGCCCATCTCCTCGTCGGGGACGCCGAACACGACGATGTCGGCCACGGCCGGGTGCAGGGCGAGCGCGTCCTCGATCTCGCGGGGGTAGATGTTCACGCCGCCGGAGAGGATCAGGTCGGTGCGCCGGTCGGCCAGGTACAGGTAGCCGTCGGCGTCGACCGAGCCCATGTCGCCGAGGGTGCTCCAGCCCCGGTCGTTGTAGACGCCGGCCGTCTTGGCGGGGTCGTTGTGGTAGCTGAACCGTCGCGTCCCGCTGAACCAGACGGTGCCGATCTGGCCGGCCGGGAGCTCGTCGCCGGCGTCGGAGCAGATGTGCACCTCGCCCACGAGCGGCTTGCCGACCGACCCCCGGTGGCTGAGCCAGGTCGGGCTGTCGATCAGGCAGAACCCGTTGCCCTCGCTGCCCGCGTAGAACTCGGTCAGGATCGGCCCCAGCCAGTCGATCATCCGCTCCTTGACCTCGACCGCGACCGGAGCGGCGCTGTGCACGACCAGCCGCAGGCTGGAGGTGTCGAACGCGGATCGTTCCGCCTCCGGGAGCTTCAGCATCCGGACGAACATGGTCGCCACGAACTGGCCGTGGGTCACCTGGTAGCGCTCGATCAGCTGCAACGCGCGGACCGCGTCGAAGCGCTCCATCACCACCACGGTGCCGCCGTTGCGGATCGTCCCGAGCGACCAGCCGATCGGCGCCCCGTGGTAGAGCGGCCCGGTGCTGAGGAACGCCGTGCCAGGCGAGAACCCGAAGTAGTTCTTCATGGTGTGGTCGATGTTCAACCCGGTCCCGAACGGCTGGCGGGCCAGCACGGGCAGGATGCCCTTGGGCTGGCCCGTGGTGCCGGACGAGTAGAGCATGTAGTTGCCCTCGATCTCGTCGGCTACCGGCGTGCCGTGCATCGGGGCGATCGCGTCGGCCAGCGACTCCGCCCCGGGGACGGCCGGGCCGACGGTTAGCCTGCCATCGAGCGCGGGCGCCGAGGCGGCGGCGGCCGCCGCGAGCTCCTCGAGGTCGCTCGAGGACACCAGCAGGCGGGCACCGCAGTCGGCGACGATGTAGGCGGCCTCGGCCGCCGACAGGTGCCAGTTGACCGGGGTGTAGAACAGCCCCGAGCGCTGGGCCGCCCACACGACCGGGAAGAACTCGGGCCGGTTCTCCATCAGGACGGCGATGTGGTCACCGGGGCGCAGGCCGCGCGAGCGGAACAGGTGCGCGATCTGGTTGGACTGCCGTTCAAGCTCGACGTAGGACAGGGTCAAGCCGGATTCGGCCATGATGATCGCGGGCTTGTCGCCGTGCTCGCGGGCTAGTTGGGTTAGGTGCATGGCTCCTGCTTCAGCTGCTCGATCAGCCGGTGCTTCATCATCTTGCCGGCCACCGAGCGCGGCAGGGTGTCGACGAAGGTGACGGACTTGGGGCACTTGTAGTGCGCGAGGCGGGCCCGGGTCCAGTCGATGATGTCCCGCTCAAGTTCCGCTCCGCTGGCGTAGCCGTCGCGGAGCGTGACGACGGCCATGACCGACTCACCGTACTCGTCGTCGGGGACCCCGATCACCGCGACGTCGTCGACGGCGGGGTGCGCGATGAGCAGGTCCTCGATCTCCCGCGGGTAGATGTTGACGCCCCCGGAGATGATCGTGTGGTCGGAGCGGCCGGTGATGAACAGGTACCCGTCTTCGTCGAGGTGGCCGAGGTCGCCCATCCGCGCCCAGCCCCGGTCGTTGAACATCGAGGCCGATTTCTCCGGGTCGTTATGGTACGAGAACTTGTTGGCCGGCCGGGTGAACCAGATGATGCCGTCCTGGCCGGCCGGCAGTTCCCGCCCGGAATCGTCGGTGATCGCCACCGATCCTGGCGCCACCCGGCCGACCGAGCCAGGATGCTCAAGCCATTCCACGGAGCTGATCGACACGTGGCCGGCCGCCTCGGTCGCGGAGTAGTACTCGTAGATGACCGGTCCGAACCAGTCGATCATCTGCCGCTTGATCTCGACCGGGCAGGGCGCGGCGCTGTGCGCGACGGTGCGCAGGCTGCTGACGTCGTAGCGGCGGCGGACCGCCTCCGGCAGCCGCAGCAGGCGGATGAACATCGTCGGGACGAACTGGGCGTAGGTTACCCGGTACCGCTCGATCGCGTGCAGCGTCTGTTCGGCGTCGAACTTCGGGAGGAGGACGACCGTGCCGCCGTGACGGTGGGTGGCCATGGCCGATACAAGCGGCGCGGCATGGTAGAGCGGGCCTACGTTCAGCGTCACGGTAGACGGGTCGAGGCCGTAGCGGTTGACCCAGAGGATGTCACCCGCCACGTCACCGAACCGGCGCGCGGCGTCGATCGCGGTGTGGACGATTCCCTTCGGCCAGCCGGTGGTGCCCGAGGAGTACAGCATCGCCTGCCCCTCGAGCTCGGGGCCGGTCGGCTCCTTCCCGGCCTTCGCGACGGTCGCGGCGTAGTCGTCCCAGCCGAGGCGGTCCGGCCCGATCAGCAGCCGCAGGCCCGGCTCCGGCCGGTCGCCGACCGCCTGCTCGGCCACGTCGGCCAGGTCGGCCGAGACGATGAGCGCTTTCGACTGCGAGTTCTCGAGCATGTAGCGCACCTCGGCCGGGGTGAGGTGCCAGCTGATCGCGGTGTAGAAGAAGCCTGCGCGGCGGGCCGCCCACACCACCTCGAAGTACTCGGGCACGTTGGTCATGAAGATCGCGACGTGGTCCCCGGGCCGCAGCCCGCGATCCCGCAGCACGTTCGCCAGCCGCTTGGACTGGTCGACCATGGTCCGGTAGGAGATCCGCTGGCCGGTGGTCGGCACGACGACGGCAACGCTGTCGGGCGCGCGGTCGGCATGATCGTCCGGCCGGAGCAAGCCGGGCTGGTCCGTCATCAGGTGGGCCTGCCGATGGCCTTGACCTCGAGGTATTCCTCAAAACCGGCGTCGCCGTAGCGGCGGCCGAGGCCACTCTGGCGCACGCCGCCGAGCGGGCTGGTGAGGCTGAACGTGCCGCCTACGTTCGCGCCGATCGTGCCGGTGCGGATCTTGAGCGCCACCGCCAGCGCGTGGTCGTCGTCGCCGCTCGACACCTGGCCGGCCAGGCCGTAGATGGTGTCGTTGGCGATCGCGACCGCCTCGTCCTCGGTGTCGTAGGGGGTCACGGTGACGACCGGGCCGAAGGTTTCCTCTTGGCCGATGGTGGAGCGCGGGTCGACGTCGGATAGCAGCGTCGGCTCGATGTAGTACCCGGTCGGCAGGTGGGCCGGCCTGCCGCCGCCGGTGATCAGGGTGGCGCCGGCCGCCACCGCGCCGTCGATCAGGCCGAGCACCTTGGTCCGCTGGGCAGCGCTGATCGAGGGTCCGGAGTAGTTCTTCAGGTCCCACGGGTCGCCGTAGGGGAAGCGCTCCATGGTCGTCCGCATGATGGCCAGGCCGTCGGCCATCATGGCCCTCGGCAGCAGGACCCGGGTGGCGAGCGTGCAGCCCTGGCCGGACATCGTGCACACGCCGCCGACCGCGAGCGGGAGCACCTCGGCCGGGTCGGCGTCGCCGAGCACGATGTGGGTCGACTTGCCGCCCAGTTCCATGACCGTCTTCTTCACCGTGGGGGCGGCGGCGGCGAGGATCTTGCGGCCGACGGCGGTCGAGCCGGTGAAGGTGACCATGTCGACCCGTGGATCGGAGGTCAGGACCGAGGCCACGTCATTGTCGTTGGACACGACGACCTGGAAGATGCCGGGCGGCAGGTCGGTCTCCTCGGCCGCGATGCGGCCAAGCTCGAGCCCGGCCCACGGGGTGAGCTGGGCCGGCTTGAGTATCACGGCGTTGCCCGATAGCAGCGCGGGCACGCTCTCGGCGACGTTGAGGTAGAGCGGGGCGTTCCACGGGGTGATCGCCGCGACCACCCCGACCGGGATGTACTGCAGCGACTGCCGGAACGTGCGGCCCAGGCCCGAGTGGGTGCCCGCGTCGCGCAGGAAGGCGAAGCTGCGGGCGTAGTCCGGCCAGTAGCCGGCCTCCTCGATCGGGAACGCGAGCTGGATGCCGTAGGTCATGGCGATCGGCGTGCCGATCTCGGTCACGAGGATGCGGCGCAGCCGCTCCTGCGCGCGGACTAGGCCGTCCCTGAGCTGGGTCACGCAGTGCGCGCGGAATTCGACGTCGTCCCGCCAGTTCCCGGCGTTGCCGTCGAACGCCCGGCGGGCAGCGGCGATCGCCCGATCGAAGTCGGCCGGGGCGCCGTCGGCCGCCACTCCGGCCACTTCCTCGGTGGCCGGGTTGATCACGTCGAAGGTGGCGCCGCCGGCCGCGCCGGCCAGCTCGCCGTCGATCAGCAGCCGCCGCTCGCCGGCCAGCACGCCGGTTCCGCCGTCAGCCTCAGTGGTGGTCATGAACGCTCCCTCGCGCGCTGCTTGACGAGCCGCCGCCACCGGCCCGGCACACTCGATCCATCATCTAACACAACTATCTGTTTTAGCTATTGGATCGGCGGCTCGAAGATGAAGTCCTCGATCAGCCGGGTCAACCGCAGCGGCTGGTCGCTCTGGATGGCGTGCCCGGCCCCGGGCACGACCTCGACCCGGGCGGTCGGGAGCAGCCGCCGGAACTCGGCCACGTCCTGGTCGGCGGTGAACGGGGAGTCGGCACCGAGCACGAGCATGACCGGCACGGTGATCGCGGGCACGTCCGGCCACAGCCCGGTATGGTCGCCGACCGCCGCCGGGCGCTCACCGAACAGGTCGTAGCGCCAGGTCCAGCGCCCGTCGGGCAGCCGGCGGGCGTTGTGCCGGACCCCGCGCTCGACAGCCGACCGGGGGCGACCGGGGCTGGCGGCCACCGCGGCGGCGGCCATCGCCTCGAACGAGTCGTAGACCGGGGGCCCGCTGACGAGGGCGACGGCGCCGCGATCGGCCGACGCGAGGGCGCGCGAGCGGACGCCGCTGTTCGGGGTCACGTCGACGATCATCGCCCGGCGGACCAGGTCGGGGCGGGTGGCCGCCAGCCGGATGGCGGTGGACCCGCCGAGCGACATCCCGACGACGCCGCGGGCGGCAGGCGCGGCCTGCTCGATGACCGAGGCGACCGCCTCGGCGTTGCGCCAGGGGCCGTAGTCGCGGTCCTGACGGCGGCCGGAGTGGCCGTGGCCGGGCAGGTCGACCGCCAGCAGCGGGCGGCCGAGCGCCAGCGCGACCGTGTCCCAGGTGTGCGCGTTCTGGCCGCCGCCGTGCAGCAGGACCAGCTCCGGTTCGGCGTCGCCCCAGGCGATCGCGGACACGGACTGCCCATCGGCGACGGTGAACCCGGCCCGCTTGACGTGGGGCGGCGCGGTCAGGGACAGCCCCGCCTCGGCCGCGTTGTCGCCCAGCATTCCGAACTCGTCGTAGTCGGCGGTGTGGGAAGTGTCGCCGGAGTCGCCGGAGTGGGGGGCGTGGGTCGCCGGAGCGGGAGGTGTCGCCGAGTCGAAGCGTCTCGGTGTCGCCGGAGTCGCCGGAGTGGGAGGTGTCGCCGGAGTCGTCGGTGTTGAACGCCATGGTCGCCAGCCTGTCAGAACGGTCCGCTACTCGGCCATCCGCAGGGCCAGCCGGATCGCGTCGCGGCCGGGGAGCGCGCGCGCGAGCAGCCGCAGCGCGTCGTCGAGACCGTCGACGGTGACCGTCTCGCCGAGCAGCGCCGCCGTCGGCACCCGGCCGTGGTTGATCAGCTCGATCGAGGTCTTGACGTGGTCGCCGGGGAAGCCCGCGTGCAGGTGGAGCTGGCGCATCGGAATCCAGTCGCTGATGAATCCGTCGACCGGCTTGCGGTCTTTCAGGCCGCCGATCACCACGGTGCCGCCTCGCTTGGCCATCTGCATGCCCTGGGTGACGGTGACCGTCGAACCCGAAGCGGCGTCGATCACCACGTCGACCCCGTCGCCGGTGAGCTCGCGGATGCGCTCGACCGGATCGGCGGCACTGACGTCGATGGCCTCCTCCACTCCGAGCCGCCGGGCCGCGTCGAGGCGGAGCGCGTCGGCGGACGTGCCGGTGATGAAGATCCGCTCGGCGCCGGCCGCGCGGGCGGCCACGATCGAGGCCAGGCCGAGGTGCCCGGGCCCGAGGATCGCGACCGAGTTGCCCGGCTGGACCGCGGTCGCCCACCGGACGGCGATCGCGAGCGGCTCCCACACGGTCAGCTCGTCGGCCGGGACATCCTCGGGAAGAGGCTCGACCAGCGTCTCCGGCAGCAGTTCCATGTAGTCGGCGCACCCGCCGAACAGGCCGGACCGCTCGTCGACGCCGAAGTCGTGGCCGTAGACGCGGATGCCGCCGGGCAACGGCACCGACTCGCGGACGGCGACCCGCTGGCCCTCTTTCACGCCCCACCGGGCGCCGGTCCCGGCGGCCAGGGCGTCGATGCGGCCGACGATCTCGTGCCCCGGGATCGACGGGTAGGCGCCGCCCCACGGGGTGTGCACGATGCCGTGCATGTGGTCGATGTCGCTGTGGCACAGGCCGACGGCCTCGACCCGCAGCACCCCGCCGCCGGGCGGCGGGTCGGGTACCGGCAGCTCCCGCACTTCCCAGGTGCCATCTCCTGGCATCACCACTGCCCTGCTCATCCGGGTCATCAGGCTCCTGTCTCGCTGCTCACAGCCCGGCTTGGCCGAGCATCGCGTCGGCCGCGGCGACCCCGCGTCGGATAACCGGCGCGTAGCCTTCGCTGTCGCCGAGCGGGCCGATCAGCTCGAGCTCCAGCGGGCCGGCGTAGCCGGTGTCCTTGATGTCGCCCAGGATCCGGGCGAGCGGCAGGTCGCCCTCGCCGAACGGCACCCGGCCACCCGACGGCGGGTCGTCGGGGCTGCGCACGGTGCCGATGGAGACGTCGGTCAGCTGCACCAGGTCGATGTGCGGGGCCGCCCGCAGCAGGGTGGCGCGCAGGTCGCGTTCCATCCAGAAGTTGCCGATGTCGGCGACGATGCCGAGCCCGGTCCGCTCGGCGACGTCGACCGCGTCGGCCAGGGTGTTGACGAAGGACACCTCGGTCCGCCGGGACGGCTCGAACGCCAGCCGGACGCCCTGGTCGCGCGCGTACGCGACGCTGGGCGCGACCGCGTCCGCGAGCGTGTCGAGCAGCTGTTCCCAGACCGCCCCGGTGGGGCGTCCCGGCGTCAGGTACAGCGACCAGCCGTCGTGCTTCGCGACCGCGTCGGTCCACCGTCTGAGCGCCGACCGGGTCGCGTCCCAGCTGGCAGGCGCGCTCAGGTCGAAACGCGGCACGACCACGGTGGAGGCCCGGAGGCCGGCCTCGGCGAGCGCGGTGAACCGGGCGTCGAGGTCGTCGCCGAGCTTGGCGCCCATCAGGCCGGCCCAGCCGACCCCGAGCCCCCGCCAGCAGCTGAGGTCGTCGGCGAAGGACCAGCGGACCGAGCTCAGCGCGCTGACGGAGAGGCGGGGATGGGTCATCAGGCGGGCACGCTGCCGGTGTGCATCCGGGCGAGGTGCAGTCCCGCCGCCTCGGTCGGCGCCTCGACCTGCCACTCGCCGCAGGAGCACCAGCACCGGTAGTGGTCGCCCTCGGGGACGATCGCCTGCCCGTCGTGGTAGCCGCCGGCGCCGGCGGCGGTGAAGAACTCGGACGGCTTCTCGTCGAGCGCGCTCTCCTCGGCGTGTCCTGCCACGCGGTCGTCGCTCACGTTTGACGCTCCTTCGCGGTCGGGCCGGCGACCCGGAAGACCGGCAGCAGCCAGCCGTCCGCGATCGGGTGGAAGTCGACGATCAGGTCGGTGCCGATCGCGACCTCGGCCGGGTCGACGCCGACGACGTTGCTGACCAGCCGGACGCCGGGGGCGTCGGGCAGGTCGACCACTACCGGCACCAGGGTGATGTCCGGCAGCCCGGGGTACCCGTTGACCACCGTGTAGGTGTAGACCGTGGCCCGGCCGGACAGCTCGGTCCAGTCGACCGCGGCCGACTGGCAGCGCCAGCAGAACGGCGTCGGCGGCAGCCGGAAGGTGCCGCAGTCGGCGCACCGGGGCGCGACCAGCCGGCGCTCCCTGGCCGCCTGCCAGAACGGCTCGGTGCTCGGGTCGGTGGAGATCGTGACCGCCCCGGCCGGCAGCGCGGTCGCTACCCGGGCGGCGGTGCTCATCGGTCCCGCCCCAGGATCAGCGCGCTGGTCGGCAGCGCGGCCGGCCCGCCGGTCACGAGCGCGAGCTCGGCCCCGGCGACCTGGTTGACGGCGGTGCCGCGGAGCTGCTCGACCCCCTCCATGATGTGGGTGGCGCCGATGACGTAGGCCTCCGACAGCTGACCGCCGTGGGTGTTGACCGGGATGACGCCCGGTCGGCGCTCGGCGTCGTACCTGATCGCGCCGCTCAGCACGAACGGACCTCCCTCGCCCTTCTTGCAGAAGCCGTACTCCTCGAGCTGCATCAGCACCATCGGCGTGAAGTGGTCGTAGATCAGCGCCACGTCGATGTCCCGGGGGGTGACCCCGGCCTTGGCGTAGAGCCGGTCGGCGACCGCCTTGTGCCCGGACGACGCGAACGTCTCGTCGTCGGCCATGCCGAACCAGGAGAACCCGCGGCCCCATTCGCGGGTGCCGCCGTGCGCGGACGCGACGACCGGGACCGGCCGCTGTCTGAGGTCACGGGCGCGGTCGAGCGAGGTGGTGACGATCGCGACCGCGCCCTCGGTCTCCAGGCAGAAGTCGTAGAGGCAGAGCGGGTCGGCGATCATCCGCGAGCCGAAGTACTGCTCGCGGGTCAGCGGCTCGCGGTACCGCGCCTTGGGCCGGCTGAGCGCGTTGCTCCTGGTGGAGATCGCCACTTCCGCGAACGCGTCCCTGGTCGTGCCGTACTGGTGCATGTGCCGCCTGGTCAGCAGCGACATCAGGTGGCCGGGCCCGACCAAGCCCGACGGCTGCACGAACGAGCCGGCCGGGGTGGCTGCCTTGGACGCGAACACCGAGCCGAGCCTGGTCCGCTGCTGCAGCGCCATCACGGTGACCACGACCGAGGCGTCGCCGACCACGATCGCGGCCCGGGCCAGGCCGATGGCGCCCGCAGAACCGCCGCCGCCGCCGGTCAGCGCGGCGGTGAAGGTGAGCTCGCGGATGCCGAGCATCTCCACGAACTCGCCCGCCTCGAGCTGGTCGCCGTACCCGGCCCTGGCCAGCGAGTAGAACGCGAGGCCGTCGACCTCGGTGACCGACAGGCCGGCGTCGGCGCAGGCGGCCAGGATGGCCTCGCCCGCCAGCTGGTTGATGCTGATGTGGGCGCTCTCGCCGCGTTTGTAGTACGGGGTCGCGCCGATGCCGACGATGGCGACGTCGCGCAGCCCGGTGCCGCTCGCCACCGCTCACGCCTCGTCGGCGGGAGCGGGCGGCACCTGCGGGAACAGCTCGGCGAAGGCGCCCTGGGTGATCCGCCGCCTGGTCTGCTCGGACACGCCGTCGAACAGGGCCTTCAGGGTGTCCTGGGTGTGACCGTAGGTGCCCTCCATGTGCGGGTAGTCGGACCCGAACATGACGTTCTTGTAGCCCATCGCGTCGAACGCCGCGACCGCCGACTCGTCGTGCTGGAAGGACGCGTAGACCTGCGTCATCAAGATGTCCTTGGGGTCGCGGGTCAGCTTCGGCCGGACCGCCATGTGGTGCTGGCGGTAGCCCTCCCGCATCCGGTCGCCGAGGAACGGTATCCAGCTCGCGCCGCCCTCGGAGATCAGCACCCGCAGGCCGGGATGGCGGTCGAGCGCGCCCGACGCGACCAGCTTCATCGCCGCCCGCTGGCCGGAGAACGTGGTCTCGGTGTAGTTCATCACCGCTCCGCCCGGGCCCCGGTAGGCGACGCCGACCTTGCCGGCCGACAGGTCGACCGGGTCGGTGCCGATGTGGATCGCGAGCACCATGCCCGCGCGCTCGGCGGCGGCCCAGAACGGTTCCCAGTCATCGCGGTGCCAGTCGGGGGCGCTCGGGTGCGGGGTGGTCGGCAGGAACACCGACCTGAAGCCCTGCCCGGCCGCCCACTCGAGCTCGGCCACCGCGTCCTCGACCGTGAGGGTGGAGACCTGGGCGGTGACGACGTAGCGATCGGAGACGGCGGCGACCTCTTCAAGGGCCCATTCATTGCTCGCCCGCATGCACGCCTTGAGCAGTTCCGGGGTGCGGAAGGTGGACGACCACATGCCGAGCGACGGGAAGATCACTTCGCCCCAGACCCCCTCCTGGTCCAGGTCCCGCAGCCGCAGCCGGGCGTCCCTGATGCCGACCGCCTTGCGGGTCTCCTCCAGGAACTTCACCGCGGCCGAGGTCGGCAGCTTGCGGCGGAACGTCTGACCGTCGACCCGCACGGTCTCGTACTCGCCGTCGGGGTCCTTCTCCGCCTTCGGCGTCAGGTCGGCCAGACGCTTGGGGAGCCTCGATTCCCACAAGTCGGCCGGCTCGAGGAAGTGCGAGTCGCCCGAGTTGGTCCAGATCTTCGCCATGCATCCGAGCATTTCACTTACTGATTCAACTGTCCATGATTTTCTAAGAGATGTTCATTATCTTTCTGGCCGACGGTGGGCGGTCGCTGCTACGATCCGGAAGGTGACGTCTGCCGACGTGGAGAACACCCGCCCCCGCCGCCGCCACTCGGCCGGCCAGGCGACGCGCGAGCTGCTGATGGTGACGGCGGAGCGGCTGATCGCGATGAACGGGGTCGAGGGGGTCTCGCTGCGCGAGATCCAGGCGGCCGCCGGGCAGTCGAACTCCTCGGTCATCACCTACCATTTCGGCTCCCAGGCTGGCCTGGTGCGCGCGGTGCTCGAGTTCCGCTACCGGACGATCAACGCCCGCCGGGCCGAGTTGCTGCAGCAGGCCCGCGACCGCGGGGTGACGGGCGACGCGCGCGAGGCGGTGTGGATCATCGTGCGCCCGCTGATCGAGAGCATCGACGCGGGCGAGATGTTCGTGCCGTTCCTGGCCCGGGTCAGCGCCAATCCCCGCACGTTCGCCGAGTACCTGCCGCCGGAGGTGGCCGACAGCACCGCCGGCGTGCTGCGGGAGATGCTGCCGGACCTGATGTCGGGGATGCCCGCGCGGGCCCGGCTCGGCCGGGAGGTGCAGCTCTACAACAGCGTGCACAGCCTGCTGGCCGAGCTCGGGCGCGGCCACCAGCGGATCAGCGAGGCGCAGCTGAACAACTACGTGGACGGCTGGGTGGGGATGCTCACGGCGCCGATGTCGCCCGCCACGTCCGCGCTGATGGGTCAGGAGTAGCCACCTCCGTCAAGGCGGTCGCTACTCCTGACCGGCTGTCAGTTCGCGGCCGAGTTGGCCGGGTGCCGGTCGACCGCCAGCTTCTTGCTCGCGTCGAAGCCGGCCACCGTGGCCAGCGTGCCGCCGAGGATCGCGGCCCGGTCCTCGAACGGGACGGTGGGGTCGAAGTTCTCTGCGATGGCCTCGGCGGTGCCGTTGAAGGTACCCTCCGCGTGCGGGTAGTCGTTGCCCCAGACCACCGTCGACACCCCGGTGATGTGCCGGGCCTGCACCGCCACCGGGTCGTCGGCGAACTGGATGTGGAACTGCCGCCGGACGTAGTCGGTCGGCCTGAGCGGGTAGGGCCACTTCTCGTTGATGTTGAACAGACGGCCCATGGCGGGCTGGTCGAAGGGCGACTTGCCGTCCTCCCAGAAGCCGAGCCACCAGTTCGGGTCCTGGCCGGTGCCGCGGCGCCATGACTTGTCCATGAACGCCATGTACGACACCAGCCAGCTGGCGCCGAACTCGACCAGGGTGAACACCAGCCCCGGGTGGCGCTCGGGAACGCCGCCGCCGATCAGGTCGGCCATGATCTTCGACGGGCTGGCGGCGGCGGTGTTGCCGCCGCCCATCGTGCGGCCGGCCACCATGTCGTCCGTCAGCTGTCCCTTGCCCATGTTCATGGCGGTCATCATGCCCTTGACCGTGCTTCCGGTCCTTGACGCGTCTTCCTTGACCATCACCCCGCCGGTGGCGACGTGAATGAAGATCGGCAGGCCGAGTTCCTCGACGACGTTCCAGACCGGCTCGTAGTCGCGCGACCAGTACGGCACCGGGGGGATCTCAGGCAGCATCAGCGCCCGCAGGCCGAGCTTGTGCACCCGCCTGATCTCGGCCACCGCGTCCGGGATGTCGGTCAGCGGGATGGACGCGACCGGGCGCATCCGGTCCTTATACGCGAGGTAGGTCTCGGCGACCCAGTCGTTCCACGCCCGCGAGTGGGCCATGGAGAGCTCGTGGTCGTCGGTGAACAGGACGAACAGCGCCAGGTTGGGGAAGAAGACGGCGGCGTCGACGCCCTCCATGTCCATGTCGGCGATGATGTCGTCGGGGATCCAGCCCGGGGTGGTGCCGTCGTGACCCTGGAACTGGCGGTACTTCGACACCGTCCAGCCGTCGAAGCCGATGGTGTGCAGCTTCCTGAACTCGGTGTGCCCGCCCGGGACGATCGGCTCCTCGAGGGTGAACTCTTCCTCCCACAGCGCGCGGTCGCGCATGCTGGCCGGGAGCCGGGACTTGAACAGGTCCGGCGGCTCGATGATGTGGCAGTCACCGGAGACGAGGAACTCTTTGTACGTGGCCATCGGCAGGCCTCTCCTTTGAGCATTTACCTGGATACCAGATAGTCGGGCTTCCATGTATAAAGATAGAGACCGGCCCGATCACGGTCAACGGCGGAAACCGGGCGCGCACCGCTGAGCGGAACGGCGGTGTCGCCAACCCGGCCCGCCCGAGCGGACAATGAGCCAATGCAGCGCTCCGCCGAGGACACCCTCGCGATCCAGGCCGTCGTCGTCCTGTACGGCTTCCTGGTCGACGACCGCGAATGGGATCGCTTCGACCAGGTGTTCACCTCCGACGCGGTGGTGGACTTCCGCGATCTTTCCGCCCAGCCGCCGCGCGGGCTCGCCCCCATCGTCGGGCGGGCGGAGATCGTCAGGCAGTTCCGCGACGTGCTGACCCACCCGTACCAGCACATGCTGGTCAACCACGTCATCGAGGACGTGTCGGCGGACGAGGTGGTGGTGCGGTCGAAGGCGCTGCTGCCGCTGCCGGGCGGGTCGGTGGCGGACATCGTGTACCGCGACACCGTGGTCAGGACGCCGGACGGCTGGCGGATCTCCGCCAAGTCGACCAAGCGCTACAACTTCGACCCGCCCGCCGTCTGGGGCGTGGAGCAGGCCAGGATCTGGGCCTCGCGCGGGGCGCAGTTCAGCTAGGTTTCCGGGGCGGCAGGGAGCTGCCGGGCGAGCGCGGGCACGTCGGCCAGCGCCCGCAGCATGTCGTTGAGGTGGGTGCAGCCGAGCGGCCCCCGCAGCCGCTCGAGGACCGCGCCGCGCAGGTCGCGCAGCGGAAGACCGGTCAGGGCGGCGACGTTGCCGACGGCGAGCGGGCACTCGTCGTACGGGAGAACCCGCGCGACCGGGGTGATCGCGCGGACCGTCCCCGCTTGCAGGTCGGCGGCGGCGGTCAGGGTGTACTCGTGGATCGCCTGCCGGCCGCCCTCGGGCAGCGTCGATGAGTCCTGAAAGAACGCGTCGACGAAGATCGCCGGGCCGTCCGCCCACACGTCGATCCGGCGGGCGCGCCGCATGGTCACCCCCTCGGGGCTTGGGTGGGCGTGCCAGGCGAGGTCGTCGTCGACGGCGTCGATGTCCACCGCGGGCTGGCGGTCCTGACGCCAGCGGAGGGTTCCGTCCGGCTGCAGCGCGCTCGAGCCCTGCTGGTAGCCGGTGCACACGTCGGTCATCACCCGTCGGCTGACGTCGGCCTTGATCTGCAGGTAGACGTCCATGTCGTACCAGCGCTGCCAGGCGGCGCCGGAGACCAGGGTGGCGCCGGGGATATCGTCAAGAAGCTGGTACAACGGCGGGCCGGCCACGGCAGCGCCCGCCGCCCCGGTCGCGGCCAGCCGCCGCCGGAAGCCGGACATCGCCGACTGGCCGGCCAGCCCGCGCAGTCCGGGCAGCTCGGGCGATGAGCCGATCTCGGCGATAATCCGGCCCGGGTCGGTCACCAGGCGCAGCGCGGCCTGGGCGAGGACGGTCGCGCCGCCGTCGGCGTCGGTGCGCAGGTCGCGGGCCCGGCCGTCGAGCACCGTGTCCCCGGTCAGGCCGTCGGGCCAGGTGAAGTCCAGGGTGGTGGTGCGGCGGACCGACCCGGGCCGGCGCGGCGGGGCGGAGGTGACCGAGCCGCGCGGCTTCAGGTCGTCGGGAACACCGATGGACGCCTGCCTTTCTTTCACCGGACCACGTCCCGTTTGCGCAGGTCGGCGATCCGTTCGTCGTCGTAGCCGAGCTCGCGCAGCAGCGCGTCGGTGTGCTGTCCCAGCCGGCAGCCCGCGTCCGCCTTGGTCGCGGAGCGGGAGAAGCGGACCAGCGGGGCCGGGCGGCGGTGGGAGTCGAAGATCGGGCTGACCGCGTCGACCGCGTAGCCGGCCTGGTAGAACTCGTCGTCCTGCATCCGCCACTCGGCGTTTTCCTGCGCGACGGCGACGCAGCCGACGTCGCGCGCGGTCAGGTCCGCCTCCCAGTCGTCCTTCGGCCGGGTCGCGAAGATTTCAGCGAGCGTCTCGGCCAGCGCGTCGGCGTTGGCCTCGCGGCCGGCCTCGGTGGCGAAGCGCTCATCGCCCAGGCGTCCGTAGCCGGCCAGCGCCGCCGCGAGGTCGGGCCACTCCCCCTCGGCCGGGGCGGCCAGGAACACCCAGCCGTCGGCCGCGCGGTACAGCCGGTACAGCGGGCCGAGGCCGCGGAACTCGTCGTCGACCCGGCTCAGCGGCGGGCGGCCCCGGTAGCCGGTATTCCGGCCGATCAGCGCCTGGGTGCAGCTGCCGAGCATGGTCGTGGTCAGGTCGGTCAGGGCGATCCCGCGCTGCCTCGCGTACAGGCCGAGCAGCAGGCCGGAGGCCACCCCGAGGGCGGCGATGCCGTCAGACTGGACGGCCGGCACGGTGCCGCCCGCCCGCAGGTTGCGGGCGCCGCTCAGCAGCTGCTCATGCGTTTCCGGGCGGGCGCCGCCGAGCGGGGCGTCGGTCAGCGAGACCCCGGACGCCGCGCCGATCGACGGCGCGTAGGCGGGCTTTCCGCCGTACGGCCCGTCGATGCCGTATCCCGGCGCGTTCAGGTACACCAGGCCGGGGTTGACCGCCTTGAGCGCGGCCTCGTCGATCCCGATCCTGGCCGCCACGCCGGCCCGGTAGCACTGCAGCACCACGTCGCTGCGCCGGGCGACCTCGCGGACGATCGCCAGGCCTTCCGACGTCCGGATGTCGAGCGCGATGCTCTCCTTGCCCTGCAGCACCTTGCCCCCGCCCGCCTCGGGGAAGGCCATGATCGCGCGGATGGTGTCGCCGTCAAGCGGCTCGACCTTGATGACCCGGGCGCCGAGGTCGGCCAGCACGGTCGCGCCGAACGGGGCGGCGAACATGCCGCCGAGTTCGAGCACGGTCAGGCCGGCCAGCGGGCAGGCGCGCGTGGCGGATGGAGAGGCGCGACGGTCCGTTCGACCCAGTGGAAGTGGACTTTCGCCTTTTTCTGGGGTCGAGGGGGCGGCAAGCAGGCGGATCTCGGCGGCGTGCTCGTCGAACCGGGGCGCGCGGCGAATCTCGGTCAGCGGCCGACGGCCGGCGTGCACCAGGGTGGAGGGCTGGCGGACCGGCCCGAGTTCGGGGTCGGCGACCGTGACCACGCGGGCCTCGTGGACCAGCTGCGGGTGTTCGAGCGCTTGATCGGGCGTGCGGAACTGCTCGCCGAACACGTTGGGGTTGCGGTCGAACACCGCCTCCCACTCGGAGAGCGTCCGCTCCCCCACCCGGGCGAGCATCGTGTCCCACCACTCCTGGCGCAGCTCCGGCGTCGGCAGGTCGGGGAAGCCCGCCCATTTCGGTTCCCGCACCTGCGCCGCCAGGCCCAGTTCTTCCAGGAATGCCTGCGTGAGGCGGGGTGCCGACTGGGCGAACTGCAGCCAGGTGCCGTCCTTGGTGGCCGCGACGAGCAGCGCGTACATCAGCCGCGACTGCGGCCGCCCGGCGTCGTCGAAGGCCGCGACGAGCGGCTGGAACGCGTCCGGGTAGCGGCGCAGGATCATCTCGTAGAACCAGTTGTAGGTGTCGAGGGCGCCGACGCCGGAGACCAGGTTCGCCTCGACCAGCTGCCCGAGCCCGCTCGATTCCCGTTCGAGCAGCGCGGCGAGGATGCCGTGGACGGCGGTCTGGGCGGCCGCGAACGACGCGTACGGCACCGACACGTAGGCCGGGTCAGGGCCCGGCGTCAGCTGCCGCTTGGAGTGCAGCACGCCGGTCTTGGCCATGATCAGGGCCTCGTAGCCCTTGTAGCCGGCCCACGGGCCGCGGCTCCCCCAGCCGGTGATCAGCGCGGCCACCAGCCGCGGATACCGCCCGGCGAGCCGCTCGGCGGTGAGGCCGAGCCGGGCCGCGGCGGCCGGCCGCATGGTGGCGACCAGGACGTCGGCCCGGGCGAGAAGCCGGTCGAGGGTGGCCCGGTCGTCGTCGGAGTGCAGGTCGAGTTCGATGCTGCGCTTGCCGCGCAGCAGCCCGGGCCAGCCCGGGTCGGCCCGCAGCGGGCTGCCGCCCGGCCGCTCGATCAGGATGACGTCGGCCCCCGCGTCGGCCAGGAACTGGGTCGCCTGGGCGCCCGGCAGCGTGGTCGACAGGTCGATGACGCGGAGCCGGGCCAGCGGCCCGGCGTCGTCGTTGGTGGCGGTCACGTGTCAGCTCCTGTCTCAGGCCGGCCGGGTGGCCGCCACGATCCCGCCGTCGACCAGCAGGTCCGTGCCGGTGATGTAGGAGGCCCGGTCGGAGGCGAGGAACTCGATCGCGTCGGCGGTCTCGACCATGGTGCCCTCGCGGGCGATCGGCAGCTTCCGCATCAGGTTCAGCTTGACCTCGCGGCTCGGCCCCTCGAGCTCCCTGGCGCCCATCGGGGTGGCGATCGGTCCCGGCGACATCGAGACGATCCGCGCGCCCTTGGCGCCCCAGTCGCCCGCGCGGCGGCGGCACATCCGGTTGAGCGCCCACTTCGACAGCCGGTAGGCCTGCAACGAGGTCTGGCCTTCCTTCTCGACGACCTCGTCCAGCCGGCCGAAGAACCCGGGCGCGAGCGGATCGTCGAGGATGGCCGTGATGCCCGGGGCGGGCGGCTCGGCCAGATGGCCCGCCGACGAGGAGACGAACACCGCTGCCGTGCCGGGGAACGCCAGCTCCAGGCAGGCGCGTTCCATCAGCGCGGTCCCGATCAGGTTGACGCTGAAGAGCCGGTGCCAGTCCCCCATCGACGGGGACAGCCCGGCCACGTGCGCGAGCGTGCGCAGCGGCCCTTGCCCGGCCACGAACTTCGCCAGCCCGGCGACCGAGTCCGGGTCGGTCACGTCGAACTGCACCGCGACGGCGTCGATGCCGTCCTCGCGCAGCGCCGCCTCCCGGTCGGCGTTCTTCTCGGCCGACTGGCTCGCCAGCACCACCCGGTGGGACTGGCCGAGCCTGCGCGCGGTCGACATGCCCATCCCGCCGCCGCCGATGACGAGCGCGATCGGAAGTCCGGGGCGTTCGTTGGTTCCCGTCTGCACTGTGCTCCTGTGCTCCTTACCTGACCGCGAACTCGGCGGTGCCGTCGATGACGATTGACCCGTCGTCCTTGCGCAGCCGGATGGCCAGCTCCGCCCGCGCCTCGCGGCCGTGGTCGAACAGCCGGGCCACCTCGGCCGAGGCGGTCAGCCGGTCGCCCCGGTAGACGACCGAGGCGAACCGGGTGCGGAAGCGGCGGACGTTCTCCTCGCCCAGCTGGTCGGTGCAGTAGGCCGCGAGCCAGCCGGCGCCGAGCATCCCGACGCCGATCGCGGCCGGGAAGCCGGCCGACCGGGCGAACTCGTCGTCGTGGTGGATCGGGTTCAGGTCGCCGCTGGCGCCTTGGTAGCGGACGATGTCGGTCAGCGTGACGGGGCCGAATTGGCGCTCGGGGAGCCGGGCGCCTTGAGCTATCTCGATCACGGCTGCTCCCGCTGGACGTAGGCCGACGTGTAGTGGCACTCCGCGCGCAGGTCGCCGCGCTCGTCGCGGAAGTCGACGGTGAACCGGACGACGACCATCGCCCGCCCGTCGCGGGTCCGCTTGACGGTGACGTCGGTCAGCCGCTCGGCGGTCTGCAGGGTCTCCCCCGCGCGCGGCGGCGGGCCCGGGTAGACGTACTCCTGCTCGAGTGAGAGCAGGCGGCCGAGGTCGGCTTCTATCCCGGCCTCGGCGCACGCTTCTAGCACCTGCGGTGAGCGGAGCGTCTCGCCGATCGGCGTCCAGAACACGACGGTGGCGAGGAACGTGGGCGGGACCGGTGGCTTCTGGTCGTCCAGGTAGGCCGGGCGGGCGGCCCCGGTCGCGGTCGCGTACTCGCGGATCTTGCCCCGCTCGATCGGCATGATCGCCATGCGAACTCCCGGCTGTCGATTCGCGCTAACCTAAGACATCTGCATTAATAGTTAGCTGATCTGACCCTATAGCAAACACCCCCGGCGCACCAGAGCGCGTCGGGGGTGTTTGTCCTGCCGGCGGAACGGTGCCGTTACGCGACCTCGGCCGCGCCCTTGCGGACGGTGACCGGGTCGGCCAGCCGCTGCTCGTCGACCACGACCTGCATCCGGGCGATCGTCTCCTCGAGCCCGTCCCCGATCCTGGGACCGGGGGTGAAGGCGGCGGGCAGGTGCTTCATGCCCTGGATGATGCCGATCGTCTGGTAGTGCTCGGCCCCGGCCGGGTCGCAGACGTAATCGGGCATCCGGTCGAGCACCGCGGTGACCATCCGCTTGAACACCATGCGGGCCACGTTGGACCCGATGCAGCGGTGGATGCCGAGGCCGAAGCTGTGGTGCCGGTTGCCGGAGCGGGCCAGGTCGACCTCGTTGGGGTTGGGGAAGACCTCGGGGTCGCGGTTGGACATCGCCCACGACAGCCAGATCCGCTCGCCCTCCTTGAACTGCTGGCCCGCGATCTCGCAGTCGGCCGAGATCGTGCGCCCGTCGCCGGGAGCCGGGGTGAAGTAGCGCAGGAACTCCTCGGTGGCCGGGTTGAGCAGGGTGTCCCGCTCGGCCGACAGCCGCTCGCGCTGGTCTGGGTGCTCCGACAGCCACTCAAGGGAGCGTGCGGTCAGCGCGGTGGTGGTGTCGAACCCGCCCCCCATGAGCAGCGCGATGATCCCCAGCAACTCGAAGTCCGGCGGCACCGCGCCGTTGATCTCGGCCGTGGCCAGCGCGTCGATGAGCCCGGGCCTGGGATTCGCCCTGATCCCCGCGAGCTGGCCCATCATGTCGTCGCGCATGGCGAGCCTGCTGGCCTGGATGCGGGCGATGTCAGGCGAGTTGGGCGAGGTATACACCGAGGCGTGGATCGGCTCGACGTAGATGTCCCAGTTCTTCAGCGGGATCCCGAGCATTCCCAGGGTGAGCACGGCGGGCGTGATGTTGGCGAGGTCGTCGACGAAGTCGATCCGGCCGCTCTCGATCTTCTCGTTCAGGCTGGCGCGGATGATCTCGTCGACCAGCGGCGTCCACCGGGCCACCGCGGCGGGCGACAGGTACGGGTTGAGCAGCTGCCGGTAGTGCCGCTGCTCGGGCGGGTCCATCTCCAGGAAGCCGCCGCGGAAGCCCACGTCGGGGGTCGGGATCGAGATGCCCTTGTAGCCGCGCCGCTCGTTGGCGGGGTCGTGGTCGTTGGACAGGTAGTCGGCCGACCGGGCGAGCTCGAAGACCTCGGGGTGCCCGGCGGCGACCCAGTGGCCGCCGTAGGTGTCGCTCCACGCGACCGGGCACTTGTCCAGCATCTCCGCGGTGACCTCGGTGAACTGCTCCCGGTACTCGGGGGTGTGCCGGTCGAAGTGGTAGCGGTTCCGCTTCCGGTCGTCGTCGGTAACCGATTCTGTGCTCATGCGCGCGCCTCCATGCCCCGTTACGGGATGACCGAGATTGCTTGTTCGGGACACGAACGGATCGCCTCGGCCGCCTTGGCCTCGAGGTCGGCCGGAACCTCGCCGTCGATGGCGGAGGAGTGGCCGTCCTCGTCGTTCAGGGTGAACAGGGCGGGGGCGATCATCGAGCAGAGCGTGTGCCCCTGGCACCGCTCCGGATCAACCTGCACCTTCACGTTGGGTTTCCCTTTCTTTTCGTCCGAACGGTCCCGGCTGACTGCGGTGCCGTCCCGCTTTCCGTCAGGCGTGGTAGTCGTACCACTTGAGGTAACCGCCTGCGTCCACCCGCAGCTGCACACCGGTCACGTAGCGGGCCTCGTCCGAGGCGAGGTACAGCACCGCGTTGCTGATGTCGACCGGCTCGACCCACGAGATCGGCATCGCCTGCTGCACCTTGTAGGCCGGCAGCGCGTCCTCCAGCGTCGGGTGCTCCAGGTCGGGCCGGAAGGACCGGAACATGGGCTCGACCCGCATCATGTCGGTGTTCACGTTCGTGGGGTGGACAACGTTGGCCCGGATCTGCCGCGGGGCCAGCTCGCGGGCCAGGTCGTGCATGAAGCTCGACACCATCCGCTTGGCCACCATGTAGGCGATGCCGCCGGAGTCGGTGCCAACCTGCTGCATCGGCAGCGTGTTCATGAACGCGGCGGTGGAGCCGGTCGCGATGATCGAGGCGCCCGCCTGCAGGTGCGGCAGCGCCGCGTGGACGGCGTTGATGATGCCGATCCCGTTCGTGTCGAACACGTCCGCCCAGGCCTGCAGGGGCTGTTCGCTCTTCTGGCCGATGACGCCGGCGTTGGCCACCACGATGTCGAGCTTGCCGAGCTCCGCGATCCCGCGGTCGACCGCCGCCACCAGCTGCGCCCGCTCGCGCACGTCGGCCTGCACCGCGACCACCCGGCGGTCCAGCGCCTCGACCAGGCGGGCGGTCTCCTTCAGGTCGTCCGGGCTGGCCAGGTGGTAGGGCAGGCTGTCGACGTCATGGCAGATGTCGACGGCGATGATGTCGGCGCCCTCCTCGGCCAGCCGCACGGCGTGGCTCCGTCCCTGGCCGCGGGCGGCCCCGGTGATGAAGGCCACTTTGCCTTGGACGCGTCCCATGCGCACACCTTCCTGTTGCCGACCTGTTGCTGACTGCCAGAACCTGGCCCACGATGATTATTTCAAGCTCAAATAGTACTCTGATATTACTTTTAGGGAAGACCCTCTTCAGTAGGCAGAAGGAGATTCTCATGCAGCGTATGCTCATCGACGGGAAGCTGGTGACGGCCGAGGCCGACCGGACCTACCCGTCGGTCAACCCGGCCACCGGCCAGGTGATCGACCAGGCGCCGGACGCCTCCGCCGGCCGACGCGCAGGCCGCGATCGCCGCCGCCCGGCGCGCGTTCGACACCACCAGCTGGCCGACCGACGCCGCGTTCCGCGCCCGCTGCCTCGACCAGCTGCACCAGGCGCTGACCGAGCACAAGGAGGAGCTCCGGGAGCTGACGATCGCCGACGTCGGCGCGCCCCGGGTGATCACCTACGGCGCCCAGCTCGATGAGCCGATCGGGATCGTCCGCTACTACGCCGACCTGCTGCCGGGGTACCCGCTGACCGAGGAGATCGGCGAGCTTGAGTTCCGCGGCCAGAAGCACCGCCGCTGGATGGAGAAGGAGCCGGTCGGCGTCGTCGCCGCGATCATCGGCTACAACTACCCGACCCAGCTAGCGCTGGCCAAGCTGTCGCCCGCGCTCGCGGCCGGCTGCACGGTGGCGCTCAAGGCCGCCCCGGACACCCCGCTGATCACGCTCGCGCTTGGCGAGCTGATCGCGTCGCACACGGACATTCCGCCGGGCGTGGTCAACGTGATCTCGTCGTCCTCGGTCGCGGTCGGGGAGGCGCTGACCACCTCGCCCGACGTGGACGCGGTGACGTTCACCGGCTCGACCGCGACCGGCCGGGCGATCATGGCGGCGGCGTCCGCGACCATCAAGCGGGTGTTCCTCGAGCTCGGCGGCAAGTCCGCCCTGGTCGTGCTCGACGACGCCGACCTGCGCGGGCCGATCGCGACGGCGACGTTCGCGACCTGCTCGCACGCCGGGCAGGGGTGCGCGATCCCGACCCGGATGGTGGTGCCCCGCGCCCAGCACGACGCGATCGTCGAGCAGGTCGCGGCCGGGCTGCGGAGCGTGGCCTACGGCGACCCGGCCGACCAGGCCAACTACATGGGGCCGCTGATCAGCGAGCGGCAGCGGGACAAGGTCGACGGCCTGGTCCAGCGGGCGGTCGCGGACGGCGCCACCCTGGTGACCGGCGGCGAGAAGGTCGCCGGCGCGGGCTACTTCTACACCCCGACGCTGCTGACCAACGTGGACCCGGACAGCGAGATCGCCCAGGAAGAGGCGTTCGGGCCGATCCTGGTCATCATCCCGCACGACGGGGACGACGACGCGGTGCGGATCGCCAACAACTCGATCTACGGGCTGTCGGGCGCGGTGTTCGGCAGCGACGAGCGGGCGTTGGCGGTCGCGCGGCGGATCAGGACCGGGACGGTGGGGGTCAACGGCGGCGCCTGGTTCGGGCCCGACGTGCCGTTCGGCGGGTACAAGCAGTCGGGCGTCGGCCGGGAGATGGGCGCGGCCGGGCTTGAGGAGTTCCTCGAGACTAAGTCGCTGGCGATCCCGGTCGGGTAGGCGGTCGCTCTCGGGAACACCGTCTGGTGCGCGAAGAACCGCTGACGGGAGGACGTAACGCTCGCGAGGTCGTGCGCGTCGGCGACACGGTCCGGCGCGCTGCCGAGCCGGGCAGCGCGTTCGCGGCGCGGGTGCTCGGCGTTCTGGAAGCGTCGGGGTACGCGTATGCGCCGCGTTATCTGGGCGTCGATGATCGCGGGCGGGACATTCTGACGTTCATTCCCGGCCGGACCACCGATCATCCCGGTCAGCGGGCGGACGGCGCTTACGCCCGCGGGGCGGTGATGCTCCGCGAGCTGCACGACCTGACCGCCGGGCACCCGCTCGCGGCTGGGCGGGAGTGTGTGCTGCACGGCGATCCTGGGCCGTTCAACGCGATCTTTCAGGACGGGACGCCGGTCGCGTTCATCGACTGGATGTCTTGCCGTCCGGGGGACCGGCTGGAGGATCTTGGGTATATGGCGTGGACGTGGTGTATCCAGTCTCTTGGTGGCGTGCCCATTGACGAGCAGGCGGCGCACCTGCGGGAGTTGCGCGATGGCTACGGCCCGGTCCGGGCGGAAACGCTGATCTTTGCGATGATTCGCAGCCAGGACCGGGTGGTGCGGCATTCGGAACAGGCCGTCCGAGACTCCAGGGATCCGGCCGCGGCGGGCCTGGGCCGACGAGGCGATCAGGTGGGCGACCGCGGACAAGGAGCTGATCCGCGCCAACGAGCAGACGCTGCTCTCGGCGCTCCTTTAAGAGACACGCAACCCGTGTTCGGACGCTAGCGGAAGCTTGTGCGGGGCAACAGGCGGGTGACCTCAAGACGGGCCAGCACAGCTCGGCCGGGGGGACAAGCAGATCGGCCAGTTATTGGCTGTTCGGCCCTCACACCCGATCGCACGCGGACTCCCCAGATCCGGATAAGTGCCCCCAAGGCCTACACAGCCGCCACAAATCCGCATCTTGCCGCAACGCCGATTGTCGCAGTACACGCTCTATTCATCGTCAATAAATTCTTCGGAATCCCATTCACTCCACACTGTCTGATCCCAAGTCATAGGAGTTACGGAGACGACACCATCATGTACGACTGCCCATATGTCGGAATCATGCTCCACTTCGTCGAAGTCTTCCAGAACAGCCCAATCAAGCTCACAGCTCTGCAACCAATTCCTCGAGCCTGGAGAAACGGCACGATAGTATCTTTTGGCGCTTTGTCTAGTTATTCTCCATCTCAGTGGGGTCGACAGGCGCGTCGGCACGTTGATGTTTAGCAAAGCGGCCCTACTTGGTAGTCCCATCGTAAGAACTCTGCGGGCAATTCTTCTAGTAACGTAACTTGCCGCGCCCCATTCGACATCCGAGAAATCACTGCCTTGTTGAGTTGATTGGCTCATTGCTAGTGAAATTGCCACTGCGGGAACTCCGTATGCCTCTGCCTCAAAGGCCGCTCCGACGGTCCCGCTTCCCTGCACGTCTCGCCCTAGGTTCTCACCAAGGTTAATACCACTAACACACAAGCTTGGCGGCTTGGTCGCTATCTCGGTGAGCGCATGCGCGACGACCAACGCAGGTGGTCCGACTACTGAATATGCACGTACATCAACCCCATCCACCGCTAGTTTTACTTCAGTGATTGCTCCCCGCCCTGGTCCATCGCCAAAGGATCGCCCGGTGGAAGACTGTTGTGATGCAGGCGCGACAACAAGTAGCTCACCAAGCCCCATCAGCGCCTGTATGGACGCGATCAACCCGGGGGAGTTAATACCATCATCATTTGTTATCATGATCGTCGGTCGTTGACCACTGCTTGTCATGAGGTAGCAGCTCCTTTCGTCCAGGCAGTTATCCCTTTAGTCCTCAGAGTCCGAGCCTCATCTTCACGCCCGAGCTCTTCAAGGGTTTCTATCAATTCGTCTGCCGCTCCAGGCTGCCCCTCGTTCACTGCCTCGGTCAAGATGCTAACTGCTTCGGCGGATCGACCGGTTACTACAAGCAAATTAGTCAGCTCTATCCAAGCACCGGGTTTATGCTCGCTCACCGCAGTTCGAAGCAGCAGTTCAAATTGTTCAGGTGTATTGGCAGGCAAAGTAGCAAGCCCCCACCACGCGTCAACGTCGCCCTTAGAGTGCGCGTCCTTGATAATTTCCAGGGCTTCCTGAGTTCGCCCTTCAGACATCAGCATATAAGCAAGCACTTTCCACGCCCCACGAAGCCCAGAATTTGCTGCCGAACGATATACCTCCTCAGCCTCTGACTGAAGGTGGGATTTCAAGACGAGCGACCTTAGCAGCCACAGGCTTTCGACCTTACCACTCCGCTGCGCATCTGCTAGAACTTGAATTAGTTTTTCCGGTTGTTGCCGCCGCTGATAGAGAACTGCCAGTCGCTCATATGAGCTTGGGAGACCGTGCAGCACCGCTTCACGGAGAATCTGTTCCGTATCCGACAATCGGCCTTGTTGTTCATATAGTCCAACCAATTGAAGCCATGACGACTCTGGCGAAATCCTGAAAGCCTTCAGGAAAAAGTCTTCCGCGTAATCAAGCTTGAGCCGCGCCCGGGCGTGCTTACCCAGCCTCAACAGTTCGAATGGCTGGAGATGTGAGTCTTGCAGCGCATCCCAGACTCCGTTAGGAATGGGGAGCCGGTTCCTGTCCTTGATTACTTCTTCTTGCAAGAAATCCGCGAGCACGAATCCGTCGAGTCGACCAATCTTGGAACCGACCGGCATAAGGGCACCAACCACGCCTTGCAGTGTTTGCGTCGCATATTCTAGACCGGATTTGAACCAGTCAGGCTGGGCCGTCGCTTTCACGGAGTCAGCGAGCAGAGTTCCTGCGATCTTCTGCAAGAGATGACTAGGGACTGGCTGCGAGTACCCCGCCCGCCTTAGATCAATACATGCGTCCAGTACAGCTTTAGCGTACGGACCGGCCTGCCGCCAATGCAGCATCAGATCAGGGGCAGCGCCGAGCACCTGCGTGAAGCTGTATTGCTCGGATGTCAGCGCCTGCCGTACCCGCGGATCTCTATACTGCAAAGCCTCTGCGCGTGCGCGCTCTGAACTTGTTAGTTGCGTCGACACGGTGAAGACATGAGCCATGCGGAGCACACTTCGCTGTGCATCACCGCCTTCTGCTGCATCCTCCAAATGCTCAAGCGACGATTTGTGCTTGAGCCTATTAAATTGCCCTGACCACAAGGTCCCGATTATTATGGACCCAACGCCATGCGAAATCAGACGCCGCACCGAGCCAGGCAAAAGCGTAAATTCACCTTCAAGGTACTTATCTAGCTCATCGAGCCATATTACGGTGTCCCGCAGATCTCTTCTGGCATTTATAACTGCTTCCAACTCCGCCGTGGAAGGAGGGAAAAACAGATCCCAGTCAGGCAGCACTTCGCGAATCGCCTCGTATGCCGTACGTGTTTTCCCGGAAAGCGGATCGCCGACAAGTACGAACAGTCCTCCACCGGCGGCGTCTCTAACATTCCGAACCGCGGAGCGAAATGCATCGTCCACATCCCTGCGTACATAAGGTGGCAGACTTCCTTTCGGATTGATATCCATCGAATCGCCAGGACCTGGCACAGCCGGGATGCTTGGATTTACTCCTAGCACCTCGGGACCAACGTTAGATATTCTCGGCAGTCGCCTGCGCGGTTCCTGAGGAGATCTGACCTCGGCATCAGAGCCAATCTGATCTTTCTCTGCAGCCCGCCCACGCTGCAATATCCATTCCTGAGCTGCCGAGGCCGCCCACGGCGCTAGCACGGCAGATAGCAAAGCAATCACTGCTGCAGCAATCGCCGGCTTAAGCCAAGACGAGGTGAGCGCCGCTGTAGCGGCTGCCGTGAACACAGACTCCAGACACAATCAGCATCACCACCACTATCGTGGCGGCCCGAGGGCGTCCGGAGCCGAGAGTCACAATCACATAATGGCAGATATCTCAACGGCCAGACAAGGCTGCTAAGAAACAGCAGCCCGCGATTGCAATTTCAACAAATTGAGCCACTTCAGCACATATCTTCGACCTTGCGCTTCACCTTATCGGCGGGGCCTGGACTTTGCGCTGCAGGTAGTGCGTACCCATCTGACCCGGCTGAATCGCAAGAATGACGCCTTCGGAGAGAGCGATAGTTGCCCGGGCCTGCACAAACTCGTTGCTGACGCCCAGGCTGCTACCCGGCTCCAGGTCAACTCCTCGTAGTTCGTACAGGAGGCCCGAGGCCGTCACGCCGCGTGCAACCCCACCTACGGCCATAAGCGAAACCAGTTCGCCCGGCGCCATCGCTTCAAGCACAGTGCGATTACGAATGACTGTGAGCTTCGCTTGCCCAAGCCACGCCTCCACGTGTGTGCGGGTCGAGTCCGCACCAGCCCAGCTCGGCGCTGCCAGCAGGAGGCCCCCAGCAAAGAGATGGTCCAGTCGCCCGGCCGCTCCGCCGAGGACAAGCACGCGTCTCGGAGGCGGCTCTTGCATAACCGCTGCGGCCAGGGCCAACTCGAGGTCAGTCGCGTCCTTAGCCTCCGGATGACGATGTATCTGCCCGCCCGAGTCAATGACTTGTTTCTGTTGCTCCGGGGAGGCCGAATCTAGGTCACCTATGAGTTCATCGACCCTCAAGCCCAGCTCGACTGCGGCGCCCGCTCCACTATCAGCCGCTATGACGTGTCGGGCGGCGGGCACGGAAATCCCCTCCAACTCACCTTTGGCTATGCCACCGGACACGACTATCACTGTGTCTTCAGCCTTGAACGGCAATCTGACCACTCCTCACGTTCGCGCCGAACGAAACGGTAGTCGCTCAGGCGGCAAGCCGCCACCAACAGGAAGTGAACCACTCGCGAGTGCGCTCAGAGAACAACGCTGCGCTCCAGGCAGGCCAATCGGTCGGCGCTCCGGGATGCGGCTGGGACGAGGCAGGGCAGGAGGCTGCCTTGAGAGCGCTCCGTAGCGTGCAAATCGGGCAATCCTGCGCTCCCTGCTTAGCAAGTCAACAAACTCGATCAACGTACATATCGGTGGCTCTGCGAGCGCCGGTCTGATCTGCTGGACTGGGTGCCGGGCCATGCCGGCTCTCTCACCCGAGACTTCAAGCTCGGCTAAGCTGATCGGACGTACCGAGCGGCGCGGGCGAAGATTCCCGGTGTTCCTCGTCAAGGCAGCGGTCGCTGGCCTGCATCGCTACTAAGTTAGTCGTGTCTATGTCAATGAATCGGGCACGGCTGCCGATGCACGCTGGCCAGCCAGCGAAGCTGCGCGAGCTTGGCTATGACGAGATCTGGCTGCGGAACTGGCTCGCCGGCGCGCCCGCTCGCCTAGGCCTGGGTGAGGTGCGGATTGCCGCGCAGGAGCTGACCGCTCCGCGTGGCGGCAGCCTGGAAAGCATTCATCGCCTGGACCTGCGCCAACCTCGTCGACATACGCGTCGACTACAGTCCCAAGTCTTATGTCGGCATCCGAGGCGGCCGCCGGGTGTGGGCTCCATTGTGGTTCCGCAGGGATGGCGCGACCATCTACCTGCCCGATCCTGACGGCCTGCGCGGGGACCAGCAGTCACCCGCGATGGATGATTTCCAGGAACGGCTCCGGAAGGAAGGCCTGGAAACGAACTGGCCAACTGATGGCCAGCGACGCTGAGTTAGGTGTCACGCCTAACGGCGGCTTCGCGCGTCGGCCACAGTGAAGATGATGACAGTGCGTAATGGCAGCGGCTGCGTAACGACGACGCTTGCCGAATATGTTTGGACAGAGATGCGCATTCCAATTTAGGCTGTCCGCATGCCCTGTTAGCTGGACGATATCGCGTTTTCATGGCTTGGGTTATAGCATTGCCTAGGGTCGCACACCGTTAGTATTGCTTCCTGCAGTGCCTCCCTCAGCTTGTCGCGGCCGCTCTCTGGCTCCCATTCGAGACTCGTCGCATGTAGCCGTTTCTCAATCGCTCTATAACGAAAATCTTTGGCCGTCTTGGATCCTTTACAGTTTTGTATTAGAAGGAAACAGGTAAAGCGGAGCGCCTCGTTGTCAGCTTGCTGCCGTAGCCTGTTAGCCAGCTCTTCACTGTTGAGGGACGGGCCCGGTCGGACAATCACGCCGGCCGGAGCTCTCCCTGCTGCAAGTGCTCGGTCAGTTCTTTGCACAGATGCCGGTTATGATCAGCTAGCGCCTTAAGCACAGACGGTCCATCGAAAATCAATATAAAATCTATTAGAGGAAAGAACGACAATGCCGACTCGGTCTTCTGCACGCATCCTAGGAAGGGAGCCTCCTGGGCGATCTCTTTCAGAGTCACTTGAACTGTATCTTGATATGTTTCCGCGATCTTGTGCTCTTTCCAGATCTTGCCCGGTGCCCGCGCCAAGAATTGATCGAAAGCGAATTCAATATTGTTCTCTGCGTCTTCATAGTTGCCCGCCAACTGCAGCTCGAACGCTTCGTTGAGCACGTCCTTGATCTTTAGGGCGAGCTGTATCTTTGCACCGCCGAACTCCATAGACCGAATACGGTCGTGGTAAAGCGCGACAAACAATACAAGGGCTCCAACTGTCAACAACGCAGCTGTCCCTGCCCCCTTTGTTGAATCGAAAACTGCATAAACACCTGTGCCAAGAAGCCCGAGGGCCATAAGCGAAGTCAGAACTATGATCGCTACGTGGCCCATCCGTGAATCCGAACGATCTCGTCCTTCCATGGCCCCCCCCCAAAGCGCAGCTTCGCACTGCGCTGCTTCGTCTACACTTCGCCTGTCTTGCATCGATGCAGCCGGATCCGTCTGCCGCAGGGGCGATCGCGGATGGTTTCCCAACGAGCAGAGATGCCTTATGGGAGTCTACGCTTTACGGCAAGCAGCAGCGCATGATAATTGGGATCGGGGCATGCACAATGAATCGATCCATCTCAGGAAGCGACTCGAGCGCCAATGGTTACATCCAAGCCTATGAATATCCACAGAAGGGCGCCATGTCTGCATCCCGGTAAAAATATTCGAGCCTTGCCACAACGATTGGCCCACCTGCGGCCGCAGACCCACCTGATCTGTGTCGTCCATCTCACGACCACGGTAGACCTTGTGGTCGCGCCGAACGGCGGTTCACGCGCGTACAAGCGCTGTGTCTGTACTCCCTACGGCGTGGTTTAGGCGGCGTGGGTTTCGAACCAGACGGAGCCGAGGTCGTGTCCGCCGGTGAGGCGGACGTCTGCGTTGAGGGCGGCGGCGAGGCGGCGCAGGAGGGGGATGGTGGGCTCGGTGCCGCCTTCCTCGATGCGCTCGATGTCGTCGTCGGTCAGGGCGGCGCGCGCGGCCAGTTCGGCGACGGTCAGGCCGAGGGCGGTGCGGATGTCGTACAGGGCCTTGCCGAACGCCAGGGCCTCGCGGATCGCGATGCGCTCGGGATCGTCGGCCGCGTCCTGGGGGCGCGCCCAGCGGGTGTGGTAGCCGGTCATCTCACACCTGCCTTTCGTAGGTCTCCGTCGCTGGGCCGCGGTGGTCTCGTTCGCAGGTCTTCTGCGCACGGACGGCCCGGTCGATCTGCCGCTGCTCGTGCTGCCTGGTCTTGCGGAACACGGTCAGCAGCACGATCCTCCCATCAGAAGTACACCAGTACGTGACCCGGGCCGCAACATCCCGGAGCCGCAGCCGCAGCTCCCACACCGATCCCTCCAGGTGGTCCGACCACGGGCCGCCGAGTTCGCTGCCCTTCTCCGCGAGCAGCCCGCAGACCTCATCGACGCGCTTGTAGTCGCTGTCGCTGAGGCCGTCGAGCCAGTCGCGGACTTCAGGCTCGAGCTCGAAGCCGTACAGCTTCCGCATTGATCCCGTCACGGAAGGTGAGATTACTGTCCCGGTGTGACACTCGGCCCTGACGGCGGTCTGACCTGGCCTCATGGCCTGACCGCTGACCGGGCGGTCAGGCCATGACGGTCGCCGCCGCGGACTACCGGGCGGCTCCGGCGATGTAAGTCGCGACGATGCAGGTTGCGTGGCGGTCGAGGCTGGTGCGTGCCCGGTCGTAGCGCATGGTGGTGCGCGGGTGGGCGTGCGAGGCGGCCTCCTGCACGTCGCGCAGCGGGACTCCCGCGTCGAAACTGGTGGTGATGAGCGCGTGGCGCAGCGTGTGCGGGCTGACCTGCTTGCTGATCCCGGCCCGGCGGGTCACACGGCGGACGATCCGCGCGGCGCCGTGCCGGTCCAATCGCTTCCCATCCGCAGCGCGGAACAGCGGCCCGCTCGTGCGATCGCCGATGGCCAGGTCGATCGCGCGGGCGGTCCGCGGGGCGCGCGGGATCGTGACGACCTTGCCGCCTTTGCGGGTGATGACGAGGGTCCGGTGCCCGCGCTCCAGACCCAGATGCTCGATGTCGGCGCCGGTGGCCTCCGATACGCGAAGACCGTTGAGGGCGAGCAGGGAGATCAGAGCGTGCTCGGCCGCCTCGCCGAGCCCGGCGGCGACCAGGAGGGCGTCGACTTCGTTGCGGTCCAGGGCGGTGGCGTGCGACTCGTAGTCCAGACTGGGCCGCCGGACGTGCGCGGCCGGCGAATGGTCGAGGAGTTCCTCCTCGACGGCGTACCTGCAGAACCCCGCGATCATCGACAGGCAGCGGGTGACGGTGGCCCGGGCCCGGCCGCGGCCCTCGAGTTCTCGGGCGAAGGTCTCGATGTCTGCGCGGCGGACCGAGAACAGCGGCACGGGCCGGGCTCGGCACCACCCGGTGAACTGGCGAAGGTCGAGGGTGTACGCCTCACGGGTCAGGCCGCGGTACCCGGCGAGGTAACCGGCCAGCGCGAGCCGCTCCGCATCTGTGAACACCGGCTGGATGGGGACGAGGGAAGTTGAGTCAGTCGCGGCGGCCATCATGGCGCCTCCAGGGACAGCCGGGACCCAGGAGGCTGGGCCGTCGCAGGTCCCAGCAACGAACGATGCCCGCAACGCACGCCGCCAGCGCAGGGCTGGCTAGACCACAATCGGCCATCGCTCGCGGTCTCGACCACCAGCACGGCTCGCTCCATATCGATTCTGTTGCACGTGATGAATGGCTCTGACACAGGGCCGAGGCCGCGCAGGTCACCCAGATCTGCGCGGCATCAAGATCGAGAACCGTCACACCGACGGAAGCCGAGCAATCGGACCTACAGAAAACCGAAAAGGTGCTGTATTTCGTTCGGCCCTGCGCGGTTACCGCATCGGATAAGGCGATCTCGATCCAGACCGGCTGGGGCCGCAATGAGAGAGCGTTCCTCGGGCACCTTACGACTTGCCGCAGCCGGGCGGTCAAGCTTGAGGCAGAAGAACGACAGATCGGCCTCGATTCAAGCGGATCGACCCGTACCTCAATCGCCCGACGTCGCCGGTAGCCAAACTGATAGACGAATGACTATGCGCGACGATAACGGACGGTTCGGCGCCGATGGCGGGCAGGAGTACCATTATACGCACGAGCCAGGAGACTGAACGGGGCCCGATCCCATCAGTAATGTCGGAAAATGCCTTGCCGGTGGTTCTATTGTACGGAGACGTCGTGACCGGACCTGGGGTTTTGTTCAATTATGCCGGGTCGTGACGATATTCGGACATTCTTTTCGCATTCGCGATTCCCTCGTCAGAGGGAAATTGTCTCTATCCGCTATGCCTGGCCCGGACTACATGTTTGTTATTCGAACTTGAGTGAGATATACGTTGATGCGGTGACACCGCGGTAATCGCGACTCAGGGGGAAACGTGACACATGTGCGTGCAGCGTTGGGCAGGCTAAACGCTCCGACTGCGAAACCTGCGGTAAGGAAAATTGGCCAGCTGGCAGCGGTCGTGCTGGCAGCCATCGGGACCGTGGTCCCGATGGCAGGGAGCGCGCACGCGGCCGTCGCGAACGCGGACACTGTAACCGCCAAGGCGACGGCTGCCCTTCAGGCGGCATTGACCGGATGCCAGCCGGTCTGGTTCATCGGCGCGCGCGGATCGGGCCAGTCGGCGTCCGGCTATGACGGCATGGGGCCCGAAGTCGATCACATGGCCCAGGTGGTGAAGGGCGACCTGGCGGCCAAAGGGCTTGGCATGTCCATGATGACGGTGAACTTCGCTGACGCATCTGCTTACGTGCTGAAGCCAAACTCGACTGTCGTGGCGTACCTTAAGCGAGGAGCGACAGTGGCCGCCATCACGGAGTGGATCCACACGAGCTTGGATGCCTTCGACGCCAGCGTTAACGACGGTATCCAGCAGGCTGAAGACGACGCAGAGGCCGCGGTCAGCGAGTGCCCGAACGTCAAGCTCATCATGGGCGGCTACTCACAGGGTGCGATCGCCATCCACGACGCTGAGGTCTGGCTGGCCGCGAACGATCCGAACGTGTTCAGTCATGTCGCCGGCACCCTGCTGCTCGCAGATCCGGATCGCGTGCCGAACAGCAAGTCAAAAGCGTTCGGTTCGCCGACTGCGGCGGCCGGCGACGAGGGCGTCCGTACGTACCTTTGCGCGCTCAAGTACCTCTGCGTGGTCACGCCACACGATGTCCCCGCACCGAGCACGACCGCCAACATCGTGAACTCGGGCGACCTGGTTGGCGATTTCCACTTGAACTACCTGCTGAGCTTCTCCGTCCACGCCACGATTCACACCTCCTACATGACCCATGAGCCGGTTCTCACGACCGCAGCTAACTGGGTCGCGTCGCTCATCCCGGCCAAGCCGCAGCCGGGCACCGGCCGCATTCTGATCTCGCCGTGCCTGAATCTGCGGGCTGGCCCGAATGGGTCGACCGCACTGGTCGGCTGCATCCCGGTGGACGCGACTATCGCCATCGCCTGCACGGCGGCGGGGAACGCAGTCACCGGCCCTTACGGCACCGAGACCACTTGGGACCAGACCATCTACAACGGCACCACCGGTTACGTCGCCGACGCGTGGGTCTACACCGGCGTCAACGGCCCGGTTGCCGGGTCTTGCTCCGCGCCGGCCCCTCCGCCGCCAGCGCCGACTGGGTACCAGACCGGGCGTCAGGTGAGCGTGGTCAGCCAGGCCACCGGCGGGGTCTCCGGGCGCAAGGGCCCGGCCAACTCCTACGCGGCCGGGCCGACGCACCCGGCGAACTCGGCGCTCTGGATCGTCTGCTACGTCAACGGGCAGTCGATCGCTGGCCCCTACGGCACCGAGACCGCGTGGGACCTCGGGGACGACGGGTACTACTACTCAGACGCCTGGATCTGGACCGACTCCAACACCCCGGTCGTCCCGGTCTGCTCCCTGAAGAACGTCACGGTGGTCAGCCAGGCCACCGGCGGCGACTCCGGCCACACCGGCCCCAGCAACGCCTACGCGGCCGGCCCGACCCACCCGGCCGGCGCGACCATCCAGATCGCCTGCTACGTCAACGGGCAGTCGATCGCCGGCCCCTACGGCACCGAGACGATCTGGGACCTGTCCACCGACGGCTATTACTACGCGGACGCCTGGCTATGGACCGACTCCAATGGCGCGGTGGTCCCGCACTGCTAGTGCACCGCCAGTAGCAGGCTCGGGGGCGCCGCGAGTGGAGCGGCGCCCCCGGTTGCTAGATCGCTGAGCCGGGCAGATCCTCCCTGCGGGCTGACCATCATGTCACGGCAGGTAGCAGTGAAGCCGAGACCGAGGCCCAAAGAGCAGCTCGGTAACCCATCCGCAGCCATGAGCAAGGGTAATCTCTCGCGTGGCGAGAGATCATGGGGAGCCAGGCTTCTGGGGGTGAGTATAGGAAGGCTATCAAGCGTGCCGGGCAAGTATGCATTTGTTCCCATATCGCCGCGGTGCAGCCCAGCCAGCCTGGACAGCCGGATCCCGGTCGCCTCCGAGTAGGGCGATGACCGCGCGGCGTCGAGGCGCTCCTCGAAGCCGCAGCCGACGCCGCCTGCCGCCGCGCGAGTTCGTCGTCGGTACTCCCATCAACAGGATGCGGGACGCCGAATATTTTACGAGCGCAACGTCGGGCAGGTCCGGGCGTGTTGGCGCGCAGATCATTCAGTTCTGCGTATCGTGGCAAATGAGCAAACAGGTTCGGCGATTCCTGATCGGGCTGTGCAAGAACCCCCACAGACACACCAGCCAAGGGATAGCGCTTGCAGCATGGCTATGCACATGAGTAGTCGGCTGTCTCGCAGGTCCCTGTATTAGTGGGCAGCAGGAATCGATTAATGGATCTGTCGAAGCGGACTGCTGTGGAGACCTCATGGACAGCAACGGAAAGCAACTGCAGATCCCTGCAGCCAAGTCGATAGCGCTCCTCAATGCCCAGGTCGTGACAGGGGAGAGCCTGCGAAAGGCTGCGGCGAGTTCTACCGGGCTGGCGGAACTAAGAGCCGTTAGCCCCAGTATTTCCTCCTGGTCGGGCGCAAACAAACGCGCACTAGTAAAAATATTCGGACCCGCTGAGGAAGCAACCTACCGTGCCAGCGTTCGCGTGGAGATCTCGGGCCGAAGTTTCGCCAGCCAGCAGGCCCGGCTCATGCGCAAGGCCGATTCTCAGCTGGGATACCTTCGGGCTGCCCTGATCCGCGTGGCCCAGGCCGCCGCTTCAGAGGCCAGTACCGGTGAGGAAGTTCCAGCCACCCAAGACGGTGGCAGTAAGCTTGCGACGCTCGACCAAAGGAGTGTTCACCAAGATGCCGCCCGGAAAGGCATAGAACCGCAAAAGCCGAAGCGGTCGTGGCGTGAACTCTTGCTGAACGTATGGACCGTCGGCGTAGGCGCTCCCCTAATCGTAGCGGGACTAATCGCCGGTCTGTCCGCACTGGTGTCTGTGATTAATGGCAACAATTCCCTACTGACAGGATCAGTTGTGTGCCCGCCAGGGCAGCCGGTAGTCGGCATCTGGATCGCCGCATCGACCGGGCAGCGCGATTCTGGTTACGCTCACCTCGGCACGGTTGCGGCCGGGGCCGGCAACTACCCAGAAGGTCCGACTGCGACCTACAGCTTCTCGCTGCAGAACGGGATAACCTACGCGGTACATGTTGGATGCGGGGGAACAGTAAACGACTGGAAATTTAGCGACGACTCGCCACTGTTGTCCAACCGGTCAGTAATCCTCCACTGTACTGATCCACTCTCGACATATAGCGGGAATGCCTCGCTGAAAGGAATCTGCGCTGCGACAGCTACGACGTGATCAAGCGATCCGACGAAGCATCATGCGCCCGCGGACGCCGCACTAACCCAACCCCCCACCTCGACAACGACGGCTAAAATTCAGACAGCCATGCGGAACCACCTGTCATGCACCCCATCGGGTCAACCAGCATAAAAAGATATCGGCGGAATAGTGGGTTCTGTCATAGACTGGAACAGACCGCTTACCGTGAGCAGCGACACGAATTAGGGGACCGGTGGCCGCCACGCGAACCGGCCCGGCCGTAAAAAAAGCTATTAGGCCGGAAGGAATGGACATATGCACGCACGAGGTCGGCCTCGCGTAGCGCGCGGATTACACAACTAGGGCGCGCCAGTTTGGAACGCGGCCGACGACCGCCAATCTTGCAGAACGGCCGCTACGCACGCTCGCGTCGCGACGAGGGACGACGACCGAGACCACGAGACCCCCGCCGAGCCGATCGCCGATTTTGTGCTCGTCACGGTCAGGGCTGCGTCAAAGCTGGCTGGCGCTCATATCGATCAGTTCGGTGGTACCTGCCAGCATCTGATACTCAGATCATTACGCCGTGCGTCGCTGGCTGGCAACGTCCAGGGCTTTGGCCAATTCCCCAACCAACTCGGCAAAGTTGCCTATCTCTTTGATCATCTCACGTCTGCTAGCGTACATTGCCGTTACGTCACTTCGTACCTTGCTTAGAGGGCGACCCCGCCGATCTCGTTCCTGGTAGTCCGCTAGTACTTCACGGTATACCGAAAGGGCATCTATTGATCTACCGTAGCCATACCTAATTTCATTTCGAGACCCTCTGTAGACTGCCCAGAGAGACTGAAATCGCGGCAACTCATCCTCAAGAACTTCATAGACAGCGCGGAGAAGCCTCCGCAAAAGATCGAGATCCTTAGAGGTTATCATTTCACGCTCGAATAGCAAATCGTGGACGACGCGCAAAAGTCTCGAGTCATCGGTCCTTAGCCTCTTGATGACCGTTTGGGCGGTAAGGCGATCAGATGCATCCTCTCGGATTTCAGCTTCTAGGCTATCGATCTCCGTTTTGATTCGCTCGAAATCAGGATTCGAATTTGCCGACCCGGGATTGGTGCTGCTAAGATCATCGGTCACCGTATTCCTCGTTTCCCCCAGAAAGAACGCTCGAGTTCTGGCGTTGTTTGGGTTCTCGATGGCGATAAGCAACGCCGAGCGTCAATCCAACAGCCAATATCGTCGCAAATGCCCCGATAACCTCTCGATCACTCTTATTGAGAGAGTTGGATTCCCATGCGTCAACGAAGAGAATTCCATGATGAATGACCTCATCCCTGACTGCAACCCTGCAGTAGGACATGACGGCGTTATCGGCAGGCAGCAGTGGAAGTTCATCTGCAGATCTCCCGTTGACGTCTTCAACCAGCAGGCCGTACTTCACTCCAGGCTCTTGAGCTAGCAGCCTTTTCGTAAATACCTCCTCGGGGCTAGCCTGCCGAATTACGTAATTATTGTCGTCGTTAAATCCTGCCAAAGACCGCGCGTGATAGATTATGGGCGCTAGGCCGTCATCCGTTGCCCTCGGCTCCGGCTGCCCTCTTTCAGCCCCTCCATGACGGATTAGGAACATCACGCGAAGGGGGCTAGCGCCTTCCAGTCGCTTATCCAGCGTAAGCCACAGGAGTTGAACTAGAAGCTGCTCAAAGCGAGCAACATTGGAACTACGGTCAGAGTCTGAGGCGTGTATGATCAGCATGATCGCTCCGCCTAGTCGACTTAGCGCTCTAGCAGTGTTTCCCCGATCGACACCAGCGTCCTTTATTTGTTTCTCTAGAGTTTTTAGCAACCTCCCGCTTCTTTCGCGGTCTGAATCGACGTCCAGTCTGTCCTTAGCGGCACGGCCTTCTAGAAAGAAGGCTACAATGCCAGGAAGAAGCGACCCGATGGCCAGCCAAATATACGCGCTGCGCGTCAATTTCAGGTCAGCAGGTCCCCAGAGAGCTGCAGCCATTGCCGCGAAGGCTCCTACGGCAGTGGCAAGACCATAAATCAGTGGCCTCACTGGGAGTTTCATTTGGTCATATTCTGAGGCTTGGAAGTCTCTTTAAATTTCATGGCGGCCTCGCATCTACCGTCAACCTATGCAACTTCAACCTCTTGGAAGATTACAGTGCTCAACCAGACTCTTCAAGCTAGACATGATTGCTGTGTAGTTCCCAATGAGGTTTCCCGGCGGCTCTGCACGCGTGTAGCACATCCAGAACGTCCTGATCTGCATGCACCAACCGCCTGGTCAGCGTGGGATGGTATCTCGCGCAGATTAGGCGGTTCTAGATCGCGAACGGTTAAGCCTCAATCCACCGGCGTTTTAGCGTGATTTCCGGGCGCGGCAACGCGAAAGGTGCCCTCTGAACTGGGATGATGGTAGTTCTCTACGCTCCCATCACGCATGCCCAGAGGACACCTCGCAAGTGCGATTGTCGCATAGCCTCGCGCGGACCAGCGCCTTGTTCGATGACCCGAATCTCGTGTCGCACGGCGGCCTGGTGCCCGTGATGGCCCTCGCCGAGCGGGCCGGCCTGCCGGAACTGCTCGCGGAGCACGTTCGGCCGGGCGGCGGGTGCGGGGTGAACGCGCACCTGAAGGTCGGCTGCCTGGTCGCGGGGATGGCGGCGGGCGCCGACAGCGTCGATGACATGGGCCTGCTGCGGCACGGGGCCATGGACGTTCTGTTCGGCGGGGTTCGCGCGCCGTCCACGCTCGGGTCGCACCTGCGCTGCTACGCCTGGGGGAACGTCCTGCAGATCGAGAAGGCCGGCCGCTGGTTCCTGGCCCGGCTCTGCCGCCAGGCGCCGCTGCTGCCCGGGGCGGACGTCCTGGCCTTCGTCGACGTCGACTCGACCCAAAAGCGGGTCTACGGGCACAAGAAGCAGGGCGCGAGGTTCGGCCACACGAAGATCGCGGGCAAGTCCGTGCTGGTCCGCGGGCTGAACGCGCTGATCGGCGCGGTGAGCACCCCGCTGTCGGCGCCGGTGGCCGCCGCCACGAGGCTGCGCGGCGGGAACGCGCCCTCGTCCCGCGGGGCGGCCAGCCTCGCCGCGCAGGCGGTCGGGACCGCCCGCGCCTGCGGCTGCACGGAGACCATCGTCGTGCGGATGGACTCCGCCTGCTACACGGCCGCCGTGATCGCCGCGATCCGCCGCAACGGCGCCCGGTTCGCCGTCACCGCCCCGGTCACCGCCGCGATCCGGGCCGCGATCGCCGGCATCCCCGAGGACGCGTGGCAGCCCATCGAGTACCCGCAGGCCGTCTGGGACGACCAGCTGGGCTGCTGGGTCTCCGACGCCGAGGTCGCCGAGACCAGCTACGCCGCCTTCACCTCGAAGAAGAAGTCACTGCACGTCACTGCCCGGCTCATCGTCCGCCGCGTCCGCGACAAGAACCCGAAGGCGGCGCCCGGCCAGGGCGAGCTGTTCCCCGCCTGGCGCTACCACGCCGTCTTCACCGACAGCCCTTACCAGACCCTCCAGGCCGAGGAGCAGCACCGCGGCCACGCGATCATCGAGCAGCTCCTCGCCGACCTGAACGACGGGCCGCTGGCGCACCTGCCGTCGGGGAAGTTCAACGCCAACGCCGCCTGGCTCGCCATCGCCGCCATCGCGCACAACCTGCTCCGGGCGGCCGGCGCCCTCGCCGGCCGCCGCCACGCCAGGGCCCGCGCCGCCACCGTCCGCCGCGACCTGATCGCCGTCGCCGCCCGCACCGCCCGCCACGGCCGGGACCGCATCACCCTGCACCTGCCCGAGGCATGGCGCCGCGACCGCGAATGGCTCAACCTCTTCGAAGCCGCCTGCGGGCCACCCGCCGCAGCGGCCTGACCAGCCCAGAAACGGTCCGCACCCGCCACGCCCGCCAGGGCAACCGCCCCGTCACCATCACCAGCCAAGGCCCCGGACAAGCCGCAGAACCGTCAGCGGCGGGAAAAACACGCCCGCAAAGCCCCCGCCGACGAGAAACGGCTACGCAAATCAGTCGGTGGATCAGGGTTAAGGCCATCGGCCGCGGATCGTATTGATCCGCCTGTCCTGCCCTGGCCGGATCTGCCGACGGGCACCTGCCACGCGGCGGCGACGGCCGGTGACGACGGTTTCGGCCAGGACCCCGTGGGCGTGTCAGCGGTATTGGCTGTCCTGCGCCTCGAGGAGGCGCCGGCGCAAGTCGTCGGGAAGGGTGACGACGCTGACGGCGATGAGGTGGTCTTGGAGCGCGCGAGATGCCCAGGACTGCGCGCCGGGCAGGAACGGGGCTGCGGCCAGCGGGTCACTCAGGCACAAGATGAGCTGCGGCCGCGGGCGGATGGTGGTTGCTATCCAGACCAGCTTGAAGGCATCGGCCAGGACCTTGTGCCTTTGCGCGCTCTTCGGCGGCCCCTGGTGTGCCCAGCACTCGGCCAAGACGGTCCGGCTCCCGTCGGCGCCGTCGACTTGGACGCGTTCCCCGGACGGGACGCTGATTGTTGCTGGGTTCAGCACGAGGCCGAGTCGCGAGCCGAGGAGGTCGAGCATCACCCGTTCCGCGCCGCGTTGCTCAGCGGAGTCTCCTGCCGGAACCGCTCCATCCGCGGTAGCGACAGGACTGGCAGATGCGCCAATCCCGGACACGGCTGCGCTCGCCGGCCCCGGGACGCCTGCGGGTCCCTGGTCCCGGTCCCCGAGCCATTCATTGACGATCTTGCCGTCCGGGCCGGTCCGGCGCCGCACCATCCCCGCGCGCTCGAGCGCCCGGCAGATCTGGTTCACTGCCTGCCGCGGCGAGATCCCGGTGCGCGCGGCGACCTGGTCGTCATCGAGGGGCCGCGAGCTGGTCCGGATCATCGCCGCAACGCACTCGCGATGGCTTTCCGTAGACATCCCTGAAGTATGCTCCGGCGCTAAGCCGCGTGTCTGCGGTGCGCCGACATGCCCGCGACGGCAGCCATCTTGCGCCGCCACGGCCGAATCCAAAGCAGACACCCAAGACGACGTCGGCGTCCCCAGAACGCCGATTATTCGCTCATGTGCCAACGCGTACTGTCGCTGATCGGGCGGCGCAGAATCGCCAGTTCTGAGGTTCCGTGGTCACCCTGGTGCCGCCCATCCGCCTGCGGCGCCCGGGGCCTTCGCGTAAATACGTTGATCACTCGCACCAGCGGCAGCAGACTTTGGCGAGGATCTTGCTGACCGGAGCATGCCGGGTCGCCGGAAGGGAAGCGATGAGGAGCGGGCTGCGCATCCTGCGCATCGGTGCTAGGGAGTTCAGGTGGACGGCGCGGCTATGCGGCTTCGCCGACCCTGGCCTGGGCTATCACCGGTGCGTCCGGATGCGCGTCTTGGGAGGCGGGAAGAACGTCCGCGTGCTGCGCGCGGAGCTGGCGTCCGTCAACCAGGGGCCATGGGCCGGCGTCCCGGATTCCTCCTGTCCCACTCCTGGTGCCGTGCGCGCCATCATTGACTACGCTCTCCATCACGGCTGGGACCCTGCGGCCATGGGCGGGCATCATGAACTCCATGCTGGCGCCGGCCTGGAGATTCCGGGCTTCCACGTCACGGACCCCATCACTGATTTGCGGCCAGAGGACGGCCCGCGCCAAAGGAGCACCGCTTGCCAAGGCTGAACCCGGATTTCCGCGCAGTAATGAATCACTTCGTCTACTCGATGATGAATGGCCTGCTCGGATACCCGCTACTTGAGTCGATCGACTACCGGTCAGTCCTCATGGAGGAAGGCAGCGCGGCCGAGCAGGCGATCGCAATATTTTGCAATGTTCTTGAGGTGGATATCGATGGGAGTCCGGTAAACGCGAACGAAGCGGAAATCCGGGCGGCGCAATACATCAGGGCCTACTGCGACAGGACCTATGAAGCGGATCCGCCATTCGGAGATTGGGAAATTGACCGGCCATGGCGCAAGGGGAAGAGGCTTGGCCCGATGCCCTGACCCGGCGCCCTATGACCGAGTCGGTACCCTCGGCCGGTTCGGCGCAAGGCTCTTCGGGCACCGCACGCGGCCAGCTGACTCGCCGAAGGCAGGATGGGATGATTGCCGTGTGACAGGGTCAGTCGAGGATGCGATCCGCGAGGCGGTCGCTCCCGGGGACGTGCTGGCGACTCCGTCCGGGCGGGGACGGTTCAGCGTCGCCGAATACACCGCGTGTGGGATCACTCTGCTTCTCGGCGAGAAGCAGGCCTGGACGCCGCTGCCGTGGCAGGCGCTCGAGCAGGTGCCCGATTTGCTGCGCGGGCGGGGCTGGGTCCTGATCGGCAGCGTCTATTCAACCGACAGCACGCCGGGAAGCCTGGACGCGCACCTGAAGACATTCCTCAAGCGCGCGACCGCCGGCTGGATTGCCGTCGTGCTGGAAAAGGCAGGCGTTATCACCGTGGACCGCACGCGCCCGGCGCGCATCAAGCTCCGTCCGGGCTGGTAGCCGCAGGCCTCGCAGAAGTCCCCGATCTGCGCGGCTCGGCCAATGAACACTAATGACCGGATGCCCGAGCCGAACGGCGGATATCGCGCGCGAACCAAGTTGCGAAGAACTGTAGAGCTCCGCTAATCCCGACCCGCCCGACTATGCCCTGGCCTCACGCTGCGGGAGGCGCTTCCAACGTCGGCCCGGCGGCAGGCTCTGCCCCGCATGGTCATCAGGTGCGGGATGAGCGGCCAAGCGCCGGGCCTCGCTCAGGGATGGATCACACGCTGTCTCTGCGCCAATGCATGCGGAGCTGTGGCGGGTAGAATGAAGTGGCGAAAGGAGTTGCCGTGCACGACCAGGAGGCCATTACCGAGTCTGAGCGCGCTGAGCGCCAGCGGCGTGTTGAAGACGCCATCCACAGCAACGAGATGGAAGGCCTTCACGTCAACTCCGACACCCTTGCCGACTCCGACGAGTACGTCGCGGGCCGCATCGACTCCGACGAGCTGGTCGCGCGGGCACGCGCCCGCTACGGTCTGGGCTGAGCCGCAGACAGGCTTCTCCGATGCCTGACAGTCAGGAGCTCCTCGATCCCTATCTCGATCCTGAAACGGGGATCTTGCAGGTATATACGACAATTATCCTTCTTCAGGATAAAAGCCTTCGTGATCACTGGACCCGGCAGCCTGGGAGTGGGCGTTCACGGCCGCTACTAGCTCGTCGAAGAGGGCTGCGTAGCCTGCGGCGCGCTGGTCGGCGAGCTCGTGCGGGAGGTAGTCGGTGACCCAGACTAGGGTCACCGCGTCGCCGGGGCCGACGTCGATACGCAGCTCGGCGTGATGGTGCTCGGCGCCGTTGAGGCCCGTGATCGTGTAGGAGGTCCGGCGGTGGACTGGGTCGACGGTCACGTACCGCTCCCAGATCTCGTGCCCGCCGGGCATGGTCACCACCCGGTGCTCGCCCTCGCGGCGCCCTGCGACCGCGGCCGAGAACGGGATCACCTCCGCCCGGGTGAAGCGGTCGAGGTAGTCCCAGGCCACGTCGGCCGGCACGTCGAGTCGGGCGGAGTGGTAGATGCTGCCCATGGTGAATTCCTTAGCGGTTGGTGCGGCCGAGGTCGACGGGGAGCTGGATGCCGGTGATGTGCCTGGCCTCGTCGGAGGCGAGCCAGGTGACGGCGGCGGCGATGTCCTCCGGCTCGCTGACCGGGTCGGGGAGGGTGGCGGTGTACAGGGATCCGAGTCCTGGGTCGCGGTCGATGAGGTCCCGGAGGCCTGGTTTCAGGTCGGTGTTGACCCCGAAGGGGTGGACCGAGTTCACCCGGATGCGGTACTGGCCGAGCTCGTTGGCGAGGGCCTTGGCCAGGCCGGTGACGCCGTGCTTGGCCGCGACGTAGTCGGCCAGCAGCGGCAGCCCGACTAGCCCCGCGACGGAGCTGGTGAACACGATAGCGCCGCCGGCGCCCTGCTCGATCAGGATCGGGATCGCCGCCCGGGCGGTGTAGTACGCGCCGGTCAGGTTGATCGCGATGGTGGCGTCCCAGTGCTCGAGCGGGATCTCCCAGGCCCGGCCGGAGGTGGTCATGCCGGCGTTCGCGACCACCACGTCGAGCCGTCCGAGCTCGGCGACGCCGTGCTCGACGGCGGCCTGCACGTCGGCGTAGTCGCGGACGTCGGTGATGCTGGTGACGATCCGCCGGTCGTGCTGCTCCACCAGCCGCGCCGTTTCCGCCAGGTCGGCCGGGGACGAGCCGGGATAGGCCGTCGTCGGCAGGTCGGCGCAGAGGTCGAGCGCGATAATGTCGGCCCCCTCGGCCGCGAAGCGGACGGCCTCGGCCCGGCCCTGGCCGCGGGCGGCGCCGGTGATGAAGACCACCTTGCCCTCGAACCGGCGCGGGGTGTGCGTTGGCATGACGGGCTCCTTCTTGACGGGGCTTGGCTAGCTGGACGGCCGGGGCCGGTGCAGCCGGGCGGCGACCGTGCCGCCGTCGACGCGCAGGTCGCAGCCGGTGATGTAGCCGGCGCCGTCGGAGGTGAGGAAGTCGACCGCCGCCGCGATGTCGGCCGGGCGGCCGACCGGGCCGAGCGGGGTGGCGCTGGCGGCGGCGACCGCGAGCGGGTTGCCCGCCAGCTCGGCCCGGCCCATCGGGGTGAGGGTGGGGCCGGGCGAGACCGACACGACGCGCGCGCCGGAGCTTGCCCACGCGACGGCGGTCCGCTCGACCAGCCGCAGCATGCCCCGTTTGGAGGCGCCGTAGGCGCGGACCGCGAAGCCGTAGCCCGGCTGCTCGCCGCCGGTCTCCCAGAGCAGGGCCTCGAGCTTGGGGATCAGGTCGGCCGCGAGGGGGTCGTCGAGCAGGGCGTCGACCGCCGGCGAGACCGGGATGGTGTAGGCGGCCGACGAGCCCAGGCACACCGCGACGGCGCCGGGCCTGGCCAGCGGCTTGAACGCGGCCAGCAGGAGCGCGGTGCCGGCGAGGTTGACGGACACCACGGTTTCCCACGGCGCCTGGACCGGGGAGAGCCCGGCCGTGTGCACCAGCGCGCCGAGGGGGCCGGCCTCGGCTGCGGCCGCTGACAGTTGCGCCATGCTGGGCTCGCTAGTGACGTCGGCGGGCACTGCGGCGGCGACGTCGTACCCCTCCTCAGTCAGGCCCTCCCCCAGCGCGGCGATCCGCTGTGGGTCACGGCCGGCCAGCAGCAGGCGGTAGCGCGCGCCCAGGCGGCGGGCGACCGCCCGGCCGACGCCGCCGTAGGCGCCGGTGACGACGGCCAGAGGCTTGGGGCTCGTGCCGGTCAGGTGCATCGCCCGCTCCGCCGGTCAGCGGGCCGGCCGGTCAGCGGGCGCTCCAGATGATGCTCTTGGAGAGCAGGAACTCATCGAGGCCGTATTCGCCGCGCTCGAGGCCGAGGCCGCTCTGCTTGTAGCCGCCGAAGGCGGTGTGCGGGCTCGACCCGGCCCCGCCGCCGTTGATGTAGATCATCCCGGCCCTGATGCGCTTGGCGATCTCGTAGGCGCGGACGGGGTCGCGCGGCCCAGACGCCGCCGCCGAGGCCGAACTCGCTGTCGTTGGCGAGCCGGATCGCCTCCTCGTCGTCGTCGAACCCGATGACGACGCCGACCGGGCCGAAGAACTCCTTCCGCGCGATGGTCATCGCGTTGTCGACGTCGACGAACAGCGTCGGCTCGACGAAGAAGCCCTGGTCAAGGCCGGCCGGACGGCCGCCGCCGTAGGCGATCTGGGCGCCTTCGGCCTGGCCGGTGGCGATCAGGCCCTCGACCTTCGCCCGCTGGGCGGCGCTGATCAGCGGGCCCATGGTGACGTCGGGGTCGGCCGGGTTCCCGACCGTGACCTGGTCGAGCGCGGTCTTGACGAGGCTGACGAGCTCGTCCAGGCGCGAGCGGTGGACCAGGGTCCTGGTCAGCAGCGAGCAGCCCTGCCCGGCGTGGGTGGTCATCGCGAACATCACCGTCGGGACGACCCGCTCGAGGTCGGCGTCGGCGGTGATGATGTTGGCCGACTTGCCGCCGAGCTCGAGCACGACCTTCTTCAGCGACGGGGCGGCCTGCGAGTACACCAGCCGGCCGACCGCGTCGGAGCCGGTGAAGCTGACGATGTCCACCCCCGGGTGGGTGGTCAGCGCCTGCCCGGCCGCCGCGTCGCCGGTCACGATGTTGAGCACCCCCGGCGGAAGTCCCGCCTCGTCGGCCAGCTCGCCGAGCACGAACGCCTCGAGCGGGGTGGTGGGGGCGGGCTTGAGCACCACCGTGCACCCGGCCGCCAGGGCCGGCGCGAGCTTGAGGATGTTGAGGAACAGCGGGAAGTTGTAAGCCGAGATCAGCGCGGCCACCCCGTAGGGCTCGCGGCGGACGACGCCCTGGGCCAGGGTCGGCCCCGCCGTCGGCAGCATCGGCTGCTCGAACGGGAACTGCAGCAGCACCCGCTCGGCCATGTCGCGGAAGTGCAGCAGCGGGATGCTGACCTGGAGGGTGTCGGCCAGCGCGCGGGTCGAGCCGGCCTCGCGCACGGCCAGCTCCTTGAGCTCCCCGGCCCGGCGCTCCATCGCGTCCGCCATCCGGAGCATGACCGCCGCCCGCTCGCGGGGGCTGAAGTTCGGCCACGGGCCCTCGTCGAAGGCCCGCCGGGCGGCGGCCACGGCCCGGTCCACGTCGCCCGCGGTGCCGTCGGGGACCGCGCCGATGACCTCCTCGGTGGCCGGGTTGAGCACGGTCAGGACCGCGTCGCCCTCGCTGTCCTGCCACGCCCCGTCGATGTAGAGCCGATACGTCAGCGAAGTCATGGGCGCCAGCCCCTTCAGTAAGATCGGATTACTGATTAATCTAATATTATGAAACGCTTGGATGGCAAGGTGGTCTTGATAACCGGGGCGGCCCGCGGGCAGGGACGCGCGCAGGCGGTGCGCGTCGCCGCCGAAGGCGGCCACGTCATCGCGGTCGACATCTGCGCCGACATCGCCTCCAACCGCTATCCGATGGCGAGCCGGGCTGACCTCGACCAGACCGCGAGCCTGGTCGAGAAGCAGGGCGGGCGGGTGGTGGCCCGGGTGGCCGACGTCCGTGACCGGGCGGCCCTGGCCGCCGCCGTCGACGACGGCGTCGCGGAGCTCGGCCGGCTGGACGGCGTCGTCGCCCAGGCCGGCATCTGCCCGCTGGGGACGACCGAGCCGCGGGCGTTCGTCGACGCGGTCGCGGTCGACTTCGGCGGCGTCTTCAACGCCGTCGACGTGGCGCTGCCGCACCTGGGCCGGGGCGCCTCGATCGTCGCCACCGGCAGCCTGGCGGCGCTGATCCCGGGGACGCTGGACAACGCGGCCAAGGGATCGGGCGGGCTCGGTTACAGCTGGGCCAAGCGCGCGGTCGCCTCCCTGGTCCACGACCTCGCGGTAGTGCTGGCGCCGCAGGGCATCCGCGCCAACGCCGTCCACCCGACCAACGTCAACACCGACCTGATGCACAACGAGGTCATGTACAGAACGTTCCGGCCCGACCTGGACGCGCCGAAGCTGGAGGACGTGCTGCCGGCGTTTCCGGCCATGACCGCCACCGGCGACCCCTACATCGAGCCGGAGGACGTCGCCGACACGGTGGTCTTCCTGCTCAGCGACGAGTCCAAGTTCGTCACCGGGATGCAGATGCGGGTCGACGCGGGCGGCTACGTCAAGCTGCGGCCGCAGCCGCCGGCGTTCTGACGCTCAGCCGGGGTTATGACGCTAAGGAGAAGACGACGTGACAGATCCGATTGCCCGCACATCCGCCGGGGAAGTCCGCGGACGTCGCGAGGACGGCCTCGATGTGTTCCGCGGCATCCCGTTCGCCGAGCCGCCGGTGGGCGGTCTTCGGTTCGCGGCGCCGCAGCCCGCCCCGCCGTGGGCCGGCGTGCGCGACGCGGTCGAGTTCGGGCCGCCGCCGCCGCAGGATGTGGGGAGCTTCCGCGACCGGCTGCCGCCGGACTGGGACCCGATGGCGGGCGAGCGGAGCCGGCCGGGCGACTGGCTGACGGTCAACGTGTGGACTCCGTTGGCCAGCGCCGCGTCATCGCGGCCGGTCATTGTGTGGATCTACGGCGGCGCCTACAAGGTGGGCTCGGCCGATACCCCCGGCTATGACGCCCAGCGGATCGCCCGGGACGGCGATGTGGTGGTGGTGACGTTCAACTACCGGGTCGGGATCGAGGGCTTCGCGGTGATCGACGGCGCCCCGGCCAACCGGGGGCTGCTCGACCAGGTCGCCGCCCTCGAGTGGGTGCGCGACAACATCGCGGCGTTCGGCGGAGATCCCGACCTGGTAACGGTGGCGGGCGAGTCGGCCGGGGCCGGCTGCATCGCCGCCTTGCTGGCGATGCCGCGGGCCGACGGCTTGTTCCGGCGCGCGATCGTGGCGAGCATGCCCGGCACGTTCCTCTCCGGAGAGCTTGGCGCCGCCGTCGGCGCGGCCATCGCGGCCGAGCGCGGTCTGGGCGCCGACGTGGCCGAGCTGGCCGCGGTTCCCCCGCACGAACTGGTCCTGGCCGGGGAGTCGCTGGCCGCCCGGCAGCACGAGTTCGAGAAGGAGTGGGGGCAGCTCGCGTCCCACGACACCCTGTTCGCCCCCGTCGTCGATGGCAAGGTGCTGCCGACGACGCCCTGGGAGGCGCTGTCGGGCGGGTCGGCGCGGGGGGTGGACGTGGTCGTCGGGCACACGCGCGATGAATGCCGGCTGTTTCTGGTCATGCGCGGCCGGGCCGGCCGCATCACCGAGTCGGAGGCCGCGCGGGCGCTGGCGGTGTTCGGCCCCGGGCAGGACGGGGAGAAGTACCGCGCCGCGTTCCCTGAGGCGTCAGCCGAGCAGCTGTACGTCCAGGTTCAGACCGACTCGACCTTCCGGATGCCCGCCGTGGCGCTGGCCGAGGCGCAGACGGCCGGCGGCGGCCGGGCCTACCTGTACGAGCTCGCCTGGGAGGTGCCGGGCGCGGGCGGCCTGCTTGGCGCGTGTCACGGCCTCGACCTGCCGCTGCTGTTCGGAACGTTCGGTGCCAGCCTTGGCCCGCTGCTGTTCGGCCCCGAGCCCTCAGTGGAGGCGCACGCCGCCGCTGCCCAGCTGCGCCGGGCGTGGACGACGTTCGCCGCGACCGGCGACCCGGGCTGGCCCGGGTATGACCCGGAGCACCGCCTGACGCAGATCTTCGACTCGGTCACGACCGTCTCCGCCTACCCCGAGGAGCGGTCGCGCCTGCTGTGGCGGGACTTCGACTTCTCGACGCTCCCACTAGTCCGGCCGGCTGGCTGACCCGCACCGAGGAGGGCTCATGGAACGGCAGCGCGAGGCAAGCCTGGCGGGCAAGGTGGCGATCGTCACCGGCTCGAGCCGCGGCATCGGCAAGCGGGCGGCGCTGGCGCTCGCCCGGCGCGGCGCCCGGCTGGTGGTGACCGCCCGCACGGTCGACGCGTCCGGCTGCGAGCTGCCGGGCACCATCGGGCAGACGGTCAAGGAGATCGAGTCGGCCGGGGGCGAGGCGGTCGCGGTCGCGGCCGACCTGTCGGACGAGCGGGACCTGGAGCGGATCGTCGCCGCCGCGACCGACCGCTTCGGCGGCGTCGACATCCTGGTCAACAACGCCGCCGTGACCGTCGGCTACAACTGGTCGACGCCGCTGCTCGATATGCCTCGGGCGGACTGGCTGCACCACTTCGCGGTCAACCTGCACGCGCCGTTCACCCTGGCTCAGCTGACTGTCCCGAGCATGGAGGCACGGGGCGGGGGTCGGATCATCAACGTCACCACCGGCAGCGCGGAAGCGCACCGGCTGGTGGAGGAGCCGAACCCGGCCTCCGGTGTCACCTACTACTCGGGCGACGCCTCCGGCGGCATCCCGGCCCCGGGCGCGAGCATGACCATCCCCGCCCTGTGGTCGCCCGCCTACTTCGCCAGCAAGCGCGCGCTCGACCGGTTCTCCAACGTCGTCGCGCCGCAGCTGGTGGCCAAGAACGTGTTCATCATGAGCGTCATGCCGGGCTGGGTGGCGACCGAGAGCGCGGAGGCCAACCAGCTCGGGGATCGCCAGGACGCCGCGATGATCTCGATGGACGTGCCGGCCCGGGTGCTGGCGTACTTCGCGGCGTGCGAGGACCCGCTCGAGTACACCGGCCGGGTCTTCTTCGCCGAGCGCGAGCTGGCCGCGCTCGGCCTCACGACCGACGACTGACGGCAGACGGAGAGGAAACACTTTTATGGATGCCTCACGATCGCCGGCCGAGGGCTGCCCGGTGCTGAGCTGGTCACCGCACGAGCGGCGGCCGATCGGCGACTGGGCGGCGTTCTTCGACCAGCTGCGGGAGGACGCGCCGGTGGTGCGGAACACCTTCGCCGACGGCTACTACGTGCTCACCAGGTACGAGGACATCCTCGCCGCCTACCAGGACCCGGAGACCTTCTCGACCGACGCCGTCACCGTGTTCGAGCCGGACCCGAGCTACCGGTGGATCCCGCACATGCTCGGCGGCGACGAGCACCGCCAGTGGCGGCGGGCGCTCGGCCCCTACTTCTCGCCCAAGGCCATCGGCGTTCTCGACGACCGGATCCGGGGGTGGGCGGCCGAGCTGATCGACCGGCTGGCCGGCCGCGGCGGGTGCGACGTGATCGCCGACTTCTCGTTCTACTACCCGACCACGATCTTCCTCGGGCTGATGGGGCTGCCGCCGGGAGACCTGCCGCGGTTCATGGACTGGGAGGCCAGCATCCTGCACTCCCGCGGCTCGACCCCGGAGGAGATCGCGGAGAACCGGATGACGGCGATGGCGGCGGTGTCCGACTACTTCCGCACCGTCATCGCCGAGCGCCGGGTGCGGCCCGGTGACGATCTGATCAGCCAGGCGGTCGGCTTCGAGGTGGACGGGCGCCCGGTCACCGACGACGAGGTGACCTCCTACTGCTTCTTCATGTTCATGGCGGGCCTCGACACGGTGGCGGCCGCGTTCGGCTACGCGATGTACCACTTCGCCACCCATCCCGGCGACCGGCGGCGGATCGTGGCCGACCCGGCCCTGATCCCGGCCGCGATCGAGGAGATCCTCCGGGTCTACGCCTTCACCATCCCGGCTCGCAAGGTCAGGAAGGACATCGAGGTAGCCGGCTGCCCGATCACGGCCGGCTCGATGGTGCAGCTGCCGATCAGGGCGGCGACGCGGGATCCGCGCGCGTTCGCGGGCGGGGCGGAGGTCAGGATCGACCGCACCGCCAACAACCACATCGCGTTCGGGGCCGGCCCGCACCGGTGCCTCGGCTCCCACCTGGCCCGCCACGAACTGGTCATCGCGCTGGAGGAGTGGCACAAGCGCATCCCCGACTACCGGCTGGCCGACGGCGCGGTGATCCTCGAGGTCGGCCGCAGCTCGGGGCCGGACTCGATACCGCTGCGCTGGTTACCGGCGGGCGGCGCCGGGGCCCCTGAGGTTGAGGTTGGCGTTCCAGATCGCGGCGGCGGTGCCGCGCACGGCCTCGGTCATCACGCTCCATCGCATCCGGCCCGCCAGCCCGGTGACCGAGACCGCCGCGATCGCCTGACCGGAACTGCGGATCGGGGCGGCGACGCAGACCAGCTCCTCGTAAGCCTCGCCGCGGTCGTACGCCACCCCGGCCTCGCGGACCCGGTTGAGCTCGGTCCGCAACGCGATCGGCTCGGTGATCGTCTGCATCGTCTTCCTCGGCATCGGGGCGGCCAGCAGCGTCCGGATGGCGTCGTCGTCGTAGGCCGCCATCGCCTTGCCGAGCGCGGTGCAGTAGGCGGGCTTGCGGCCGCCGCGCCGGGTCGGCAGCCGGATCGGGCCCACCACGATCCGTTCCAGGTACACCACCTCGGCGTGGTCGAGGATGGCGAGCTGGGCGGCCAGCCCGGTGCGCGACGCGAGCGCCTGCAGGTGCGGGAACGCGGCCTCGTGGAGCCGGTTCCCGTCCACCGCGAGGGTGCCGAACTCGAACATCCGCAAGCCCACGCGGTAGCCGCCGTGATCGCGTTCCAGCCACCCGACCTGGCACAGCTGGTCGACGAGGCGGTGCAGGGTCGACTTCGGCAGCCCGGTCCGCTTGTTCAGGTCGGCCAGGCTCAGCACCTGCTGAGCGCCGTCGAAGGCCTCCATGATGGCCGCGCTCCGGCCCAGCACGGTGTGCTCCGGTGGGTTCCTCTCGCCGCTCTCGTCGTCCCGCATCCGCCGCGTCGTCGCGGGCACCCGGGGTCCTGCGGCCTCGACGATCGATGTCATCGACACAGCCGACGCCCCCCTCACTGTGATTAGATTAACCTCACTATAATTAGATTAATCAGTATCCTATTGATGATCGGCGTCTTGAGGCTGGCTGTCAAGAGCGCGACCGTTCAGGTAGCCGAGGAACCGGGCCGCGACGCTCGCGTCGAAGTACTCGACGCGCACGCCGTGCAGTGCCTCCGGCGGGGTGAGGGCCACCAGCGGCGAGCCGTCGGCGCCGGGCGCGATCAGGTCCACCCGGTCGCCGAAGGCGGCGCAGCGGGCGGGCAGATCCGGGTCGGACAGGCCGATGTGATGGAAGCCCTCGGGCTGGTCCGGTGACCAATTGCCGGTGCCGGTCATCTCCACCAGCTCGAGGTAGGGCGGTCCCTGGAGGGAGTAGCAGAACCTGGTCGTCTCGCCGGTCGCGATCTGCTGACTGTGCACCGGCTCGAATTCCACCCCCAGCCGGGCGGTGAAGTCGGCCCGGGCGGCCTCGACGTCCCTGACCAGAATGCCGATATGGAAATAGGCCTCGTACACTCGTCCTCCTTGCTCAGGTGATCGCGCCGGCGATCTTCAGCTCCACCAGCCGGTCGTCGGTGAGCCCGAGTTCGCGCAGCACCTCGTCGGTGTGCTCGGCGAACAGCGGGCCGCGGCGCAGGGTGGCCGGGGTCTCGTCGAACTGGACGGGGTTGGCGATCAGCTCGCGGCGGTTGCCCTCGGCGTCGTCGAAGCTGGCGATCATGCCGTTGGCCCGCAGCGACGGGTCGTTGGCGACCTCCCATGAGTTCTGCACGATGGCCCACTGGCCCTCGACGTCGGCCAGGATCACCAGCCACTCGTCGAACGTCTTCTCGGCCATGATGGCCGCCACCAGCTCGCCCGCCGCGGGGGCGTTGGCCATCAGCTTCTCGACCGTGTCGAACCGCTCGTCGGTGATCAGCTCGGGATGACCGCTGACGGTGGCGAACTCGGCCCAGTAGCGGCCCGGCTGCAGCATCGAGAACAGGATCCACTTGTCGTCCGACGTCCGGTACGGGCCGATCAGCGGGTTCCTGGCCGAGCCGTGACGCGGGACCGGAGGGCGCGGCGGCACGCCGCCCGCTTGCAGCGCCAGGTTGGCGGTGAACTGGGTCGCCCAGGCGCCGACGCCGAGCAGCGACACGTCGATGACGGAGGTCTCGCCGGTGGTGGCGCGGGCGAACAGGGCGGCCGCGATGCCGCCGGCGATCGTCATGCCGCCGATGTTGTCGCCGTAGCCGCCGGCCGGCATCGGGGACAGCCGGTCGGCGCCGGTCGGGGTGGCCCCGGCCCCGCTGCCGCCCCGGGCCCAGAACGACGTCATGTCGTAGCCGCCCTTGTTCGCCTCCGGGCCCCGGGCGCCGAAGCCGGAACCGCGCACGTAGATGATGTCCGGGTTGACCTTGCGGACGTCCTCGAGGTTGATCCGCAGCTTGCCCCGCGCGCCGGGCAGGAAGTTGGTGATGAAGACGTCGCTGCGCTTGATCAGCTCGTCGAGCACCTCCCTGGCCTCGGGCACCTCGAGCGCGAGGCCCACGCTGCGCTTGCCCCGGTTGGGCCCCTCGAAGATCGGGGAGAAGCTGCTCCCCTTCATGATCGCGTCCACGCCGAGGACGGTGGTCAGGCCGCGCTGCCCGTCGCCCCGCTCGGCGTGCTCGACCTTGATCACCTCGGCTCCCCAGTCGGCCAGGATCGCGCCCGCCGCGGGCACGAAGGTGAACTGGGCCACCTCGAGCACGCGCACACCCGCCATCGGCTGCAGCATCAGTAGTCCTCTCTTCCGTCTGTTCTTGGCCGGGCGCCGCTAGGGACGCCGCAGCAGCAGCGCGCCGCCGGGCGCGCCGCCTCCGGTGGTCACCACCGCGATCTGGGCGTCCGGCACCTGGCGGTCCCCCGCCTCGCCTCTGAGCTGCAGCATCGCCTCCCTGACGTGCCCGAATCCGTGCGTCCGGCCGGCCGACAGCTGCCCGCCGTGCGGATTCAGCGGGAGCCGGCCGCCGAGGGCGATGCCGCGCCCGGAGTCGATGAAGTCGCGGGCGCCGCCCGGCTCGCAGAACCCGAGCGACTCGAGCCAGGAGACCGCGTTGAAGGTGAAGCCGTCGTACAGCAGCGCGACGTCCACGTCGTCCGGGCGCAGGGCGGTCCGGCTCCACAGGTGCCGGGACGGCCCCTTGGTCTGCGGCTCGTGCGACAGCGTGTCCTGGTCCCAGCTCAGGCGTTCCAGGATCTGGGTGCCGACCGCCTCGACCAGCACCGGCGGCCGGGGCCGGTCGGCGGCGGTCTCGATCGCTGAGACGACCACCGCGACGGCGCCGTCAACCGGCACGTCGCAGTCGTAGAGCCCGAACGGGGTGGTCACCAGGCGGGCGGCGAGGTAGTCGTCGATGGTGAACGGCTCGCGGTAGACCGCCTCCGGATTGCGGCCGGCGTTGGCGCGGGCGTTGACCGCGATCCAGCCGAGCGTGCTGCGGTCGCCGCCGTAGCGGTGGAAGTAGTGCGACGCCTGGACGGCGATCCAGTTCGCGGCCGACATCGCCCCGAACGGCGCCAGGTACTCGGTCATCCCGGTCGCGCGGGCGGGTGGCTGCTCCCACCGGCCCGCCCGGACCAGGGCCGCGTACGAGGACTCCCACAGGGTCCGGTAGCACAGCACGTGGCGGCAGAGCCCGGACGCGACCGCGAGCATGGCGGCGACGATCGCGCCGCTCTGCCCGGGGGTGTCGCCCGCCCCGTTGATCCAGGTCGGCCGCAGCTGCAGCGCCTCCGTGAGCGGGGCGATGCCGCCCTCGGAGAAGCCCGGCGACCCGACCCGGCTGGGGTAGGTCGACAGCCCGTCGATGTCGTCCAGGGTGAGGCCGGCGTCCGCCACCGCGGCCAGGCACGCGTCGACGGTGAGGCTAAGCGGGTCAACCATCAGCCGCCGGCCAACGCGCGACTGGCCAACCCCAGTCAGCGCGGACCGTTCCTCAAACTTCTCTTTTTTCGCTTTCGGACGGGGCGCGCCGACGTCACGATCGGCCGGGATGGCCAGGTTTTCGCCCGTTTTCTCGGGGTCAGGCTCGAACAGCGGGAGGTAGACGTCGCCGGCCTTCTCGAACAGCACCCGGACGGCCATCCCGATGCGCACCTGGTCGGCCGGGCAGCCGACGATGTTGCTGGTGAGGCGGACCCCGTCGTCTTCCTCAAGCGCCACCACGGCGATGACGTAGGGCGGCGGGAAGTCCGGCAGCCACTGCTGGTGGTTGACGGTGAACCCGGCCACCACGCCCCGGCCGGAGACCGGGGACATGGCCAGCCGGCCGCCGCGGCAGGACCGGCAGCGCGGCAGCGGCGGGTGGGTGTAGGCGCCGCAGTCCGCGCAGCGCAGGACGCGCAGCACCCCGTCGCTGCCCGACGACCAGAACTCGGCGCTGGCGAGCGTGGGCTGCGGAAGCGGGCGGACCGCAGCCGGATCCTCAGGAACGGGGGAAGTTGAGGACGTCACGGGCATTCAGTTCGACGATCTTGTGCGCCTCGTCGTCGGGTACGTCGGCCAGCGATACGGCGATCCCCTTGCGGCTGTTGGGCCAGTTGCTGTCCGAGTGGGGGTAGTCGATCTCGACGCAGATCCGGTCGATGCCGATCTCGTGGCGGTTCTTGATGCCGAACTCGTCCTCGATGTAGCAGCCCCAGAAGTGCTTCTTGAACAGGTCGCTCGGCCTTGCGTCGAAGTCGATCGGCTGGTAGTAGCGGTGCCGGGCCCAGACCTGGTCCATCCGCTCCCAGATGTAGGGGAACCAGCCGATGCCGCCTTCTGCGAGCATGAACTTGAGCCGCGGGTGCTTCTGCAGCTGGCCAGAGAAGACGAGGTCGGACGCGGTCCACATCAGGTTGGTGGCGTACACGGCGAAGGAGGTGGCGGTCGGCGCGTCGTCATCCTTGATCTCCGCGTTGCCGCCGGTCCTGGCCGAGACCGACTTGAAATCGCCGCCCCGGTAGTTCGGCGAGAGCATCTTGGCCGAGGCCGAGAACCCGGGGACGAAGCTGCCGGAGCCGAAGTGCAGGCTGACCACGACGCCGGTGTCCTCGAAGACGTCCCACAGCGGTCCCCAGTGGTCGCTGTGGAACGAGGGCAGGCCGAGCGGCACCGGGCTGTCGGGGAACGAGACCACCCGCGCGCCCTTGGCGGCGACCCGCTTCAGCTCGGTCACGCAGGCCTGGACGTCCCAGATCGGCAGCAGCGCCAGCGGCACGTAGCGGCCGGGGGCGGTCGCCGACCACTCGTCGATGCTGAAGTCGTTCCAGGCCTGCAGGCACGCGAGCGCCAGGTCCTTGTCGCTCGCGTTGAGGAACACGCGGCCGCCGAAGCCGGGGAAGGAGGGGAAGCAGCACGCCGCGTGCACCCCGTCGACGTCCATGTCCTTGACCCGCTCGGCCGGGTCGTAGCAGCCCGGGATCATGTCATCGAAGCGCAGCGGCTCCAGGCCGTACTGGTCGGGCGTCTTGCCTGCGACCGCGTTCAGGCCGATGTAGGGGAAGACCTTGTCCTCGAAGTGCCAGATGTGACGGCCCTTCTCGTCCTCGACGATGCGCGGCCCCTCGGCCAGGTACTTGGCGGCGAGGCGGTCGGTGAACACGCGGGGGTGCTCGATGAGATGGTCGTCTACCGAGATGATCTGCATATAGTCCTGGAGCGGCATCGTCCCATCCTTCACGTTCGCGCAGTCAGGCCTATCATATAACCTATTGTACTATCTGGTAAAGGTGACGGCCCGCCCGAGGAGGCACCCGTGGGGGATGAGCAGGCTCGCGACGACGACGAGTTGATCCGCGACGAAGACGACCACGACCTGCTCACATTCAGCGAGTCCGCCATCCGGCTGCGTGAGGAGATCGCGCTCACGGAGGCGGCGCTGCGCGACGACCCGACCCCGGAGCGACAGGCCGCGCTCAACGCGCGGCTGACCGCGCTGACGGATGCGCTGCACCGCAATACCAGGCAAGCGGGCGCCAAGCCGGGGGAAAAGGGCTTTCTCGACTACGCTCCGCCCGGCCGGACTGGCGCCGAAGGAGAGGGGCGGTCGTGACCGAGCGAGCGCAGCGCCGCGGCCGCGCGATCGCGATGACGGCGACGGAGGTCGACCAGTTCCTGACGACCGAGCGGACCTGCCGGGTGGCGACCGCCGGACCGGACGGCCGACCGCACGTGGCGCCGCTGTGGTTCGTCTGGGACGGAAAATCGCTCTGGCTGAGCTCGCTCGTGCGCAGCCAGCGGTGGACCGACCTGATGCGCGATCCCCGGGTAGCCGTCATCGTCGACGCGGGGGTGGAATACAGCGAGCTGCGCGGGGTCGAGCTGTCGGGCACGGTCGCGCCCGTCGGCGACGCTCCGCGCACGGCCGAGCCCGATCCCGCCCTGGCCGAGCCGGAGCGGCTCTTCGCCGAGAAGTACACCGGCGGCGTCGCGGTCCCGCCCGACGGCCGCCACGGGTGGCTCAGGCTCACCCCGGAAAAGCTCGTCAGCTGGGACTTCCGCAAGCTCGCGGCGCTGTCCAGGTAGCGAGCAGCGGCAACGGCGGCACCGCGCACGCCGATCACCAATCAGTAAATAAGTAAACTAATACATTGACATTAAGAAGTGGCGTGTGATCGTCTAAATTATCTGCCTACTTGGCAGGATGACTACCCACGGCGAGCGGCCGAGCCGCCCGCCCCTGCCAGCGAGGTAGGAAATGATCACAACGACTCCCCGCCGCCGCGCCAGGCGAGCGCTGCGGCCGGTCCCGCTGATTCTCCTTACCGCCGCGACGCTGACCGCCGCGGCCGCGTGCAGCAGCAGTTCGAGCGCGCCCAGTTCGGCCGGCGCGTCCACCGCCGAGGGCACGGCCAGCGCCGCCGCCACCGCGGCCGGCCTGGCCAAGTACCTGCCGGGCAAGCAGGCGACCGGCACCCCGGTCAAGATCGGCCTGATCAACAACGAGGGCAGCTCCCCGGTCGCCGAGCCGTCGACCGGCGATGCGGCGGTGGCGGCCGCCGACTACGCGAACGCCGAGCTCGGCGGCATCGGCGGGCACCCGATCCAGGTCATCCGCTGCGCCGAGAACGAGGACGTCGCCTCGGCGACCGCCTGCGCGAACGAGATGGTGCAGGACAACGTGGCCGCGGTCGACATCGGCACGACCGGCCTCGGCAACACCATCGTCCCGATCATCACCAAGGCCGGCATCCCGTACGTGTCGGCGACCGGCTCGAGCTCCGACGAGCTGTCCACCCCGGGCACGTTCATGTGGACCGGCGGGTTCCCGGCCGACCTGGGCGGCATGGCCAAGCTGGCCGGCCAGCACGGCTACAAGAAGGTCACCGCGTTCGTCATCGACGCCCCGTCCGCGCTCGCGGGGGCGAAGGCGGTCGGCACGCCGGCCTTCAAGGCGGCCGGCGTCACGCTGAGCATCGAGGCGGTCCCGAACGCGGTCGCCGACGCCACGCCGCAGGTCACGGCCGGCCTGGGCGACCAACCGGGGGCGGTCGCGATCGTCGCGGACGCGTCCACCTGTACCTCCATCCTGCAGGCGCTGTCCACCGTCGACCCGGGCATCCCGGTCTACGCCAACACCTCCTGCCTGAACTCCTCGACCCTGACCGCGCTTGGCAGCGCGATGAACGGCGTGAAGATATTCGGCCGCTCCGACACGGAGTCGAATAATCCCGAGGCGGAGCTCTACCGGTACGTGATGGCCAAGTACTACCCGTCCGCCAACGCCTCGGGGGACTCCGTCACCGGCTACCAGGGGATGCTCGGCCTGGTCCGGGCGACCACCTCGCTGACCGGCGACCCGACCCCGGCCTCGATCATGACCGCCGTCAAGGCGGCCGCGAACGTGCCGCTGCCGGCCGGCGCCGGGCTCACGTTCACCTGCAACGGGACGATGTTCCCGGGCCTGCCGTCTAACTGCAGCGCGGGCGACGTGGTGCTCACGATCGAGAACGGCAAGGCCACCGACCCGCAGGTCATCAGTTAGCAGTCACCGGTCGATGTAAGGGGCGGTCGCCGACGTGAGCACTGTCATTCTGTTCCTGATCCTCGGGCTCGGCAGCGGTGCCGTGTACGCGGCCCTGTCGCTGGGCCTGGTGGTCACCTACCGGAGCTCCGGCGTGGTGAACCTCGCGTCCGCCGCGATCGCCCTCTACATCGCCTACACCTACGCCTACCTCCGGATGGGGGAGCTGGTCGACCCCATCCCCGGCCTCAGCCCGACCGTCAGCCTCGGCGGCGGCCCGCTCGGCTTCTGGCCGGCCTTCCTGATCTCGCTGGCCGTGGCCGGCCTGCTCGGAGCGCTCCTGTACGCGCTGGTCTTCCGCCCGCTGCGGGCGACGCCCGGCCGCGGCCAAGGCGGTCGCGTCGGTCGGGGTCATGATCGTGCTGCAGGCCCTGCTGGCCACCCAGCTCGGCTCGTCCGCGGTCAGCGTGGCGCCGATCTTCCCGGCCCACACGTACCAGATGCTCGGCAGCCGGGTCCCGGGCGACCGGCTGTGGTCGGCGGCGATCATCATCGCGCTCTCGATCGCGCTTGGGCTCTGGTTCCGGTTCTCGCGCTTCGGCCTGGCGACCAGGGCGGCGGCCGAGTCGGAGAAGGGCGCCTTCGTGACCGGCCTCTCGCCGCAGCGAATCGCACTGGTGAACTGGGCGCTGAGCACGGTCATCGCCGGCGTCGGGGGCGTGCTGGTCGCGCCCATCGTCCCGCTCACGCCTGACTCCTACTCGCTGTTCATCGTGGCGGCGCTGGCGGCGGCCCTGGTCGGCAACTTCACCAGGATCGGGGTGACGGTGGCGGCCGCCGTGGTCATCGGGATGCTGCAGTCCGAGGCCACCTACCTGCAGACCAAGAGCTGGCTGCCTTCCTCCGGTCTGACCGACCTCGTCCCGCTCCTGGTCATCCTGATCTTCCTGGTCCTGCGCGGGCAGGAGCTGCCGTCCCGCGGTGCGATCATCCAAAGGACGCTGGGCCGGGCCCCCCGCCCGCGCGGCTATGTCGTGCCCGGGGCCCTCATCGTCGTCCTGGGGCTCGGCTCGCTGGCGGTAACGCACGGCTCGATGCGGGCGGCCGTCATCACCACCCTGGTGATGGCGGTCATCGCGCTCTCGCAAGTGGTCGTCACCGGGTTCACCGGCCAGATCTCCTTCGCGCAGCTGACCCTGGCCGGCGTGGGCGCCTTCTCGCTGACGCGCATCCAGCAGCAGCTGCACGTGCCGTTCCCGTTCGCACCGCTGCTCGCCGCCGTCATCGCGATGGTCATCGGGGTGATCGTCGGGCTGCCCGCGCTGCGGATCCGAGGCCTGCCGGTCGCGGTCACGACCCTCGCGCTGGCGGCCGCGCTGCAGGATCTCTGGTTCGATAACCCCGACTACAACGGCGGCTTCGCGGGCGCACCGGTCAGCGATGCGAAGATCTTCGGGCTCGACCTCGGCGTGGGCGCCGGTCATAGCTACCCGCACCTGAGCTTCGGGATCCTCTGCCTGATAGTGCTGCTGCTGGCGGCGGGCGGCGTCGCCCTGGTCCGGCGGAGCCGGCTCGGGGCGGCGATGCTCGCGGTGCGGGCCAACGAGCGGTCGGCCGCGGCCTCGGGCGTGTCGGTCGCGCAGGTGAAGCTGATCGCCTTCGCCATCGGCGGCTTCCTGGCCGGGCTGGGCGGCGCGATGCTGGCCTACCAGCAGACCAGCGCGGACTACAGTTCCTACACGGCCGTGGGCGGCGTGACCTTCTTCGCGACGGTCTACATCGCCGGCATCACGTCCGTCTCCGGCGGGATCAATGCCGGGGTCATCGCGGCCGGCGGCATCGCCTACACCCTCGTCAACAACGGTGTTCCGCTGTGGATCTACGTCCTGCTGGCCGGGCTGTTGCTGGTCGGTATCGTGCAGCTGGTCCGGCCGACGTTCGCTCGCGCCACCCTGGCCCTAGTCGGGCTTGGATCGGTCGCGGCCGCCATCGCCCACCACGGCGGCATCGAGCTTGGCGCGTACTACGCGGCGATCAGCGGCGTGCTGCTCATCCTGACCGTGATCCTCAACCCCGAGGGGATCGTCGGGCCGGTGCACACGCAGCTCGCGGCCTTGCGGCAGCGGCTGGCGGCGCGCCACTCCCCCGGGCCGGCCGTCTTGGCCGGCGCGGACGAGGACGGTCCGGCCCCGGTCGGTGGTGCCTTGGTCGGCGGTGCCCTGGTCGACGGGGCTGCGGCGACGCCGGGGCGGCCGCCGGGGCGGCTGGCAGCGGACCGGCCGCTGCTGACCGTCTCCGGCGTGGGCGTGCGCTACGGCGGGGTGATCGCCAACGAGGACGTGAGCTTCGAGGTCTTCCCGGGCGAGATCCTCGGCCTGATCGGGCCGAACGGGGCGGGCAAGACCACCTTGATCGACGCCATCACCGGGTATGCGCGGGCCACCGGGTCGGTCGAGCTGCTCGGCGCGAAGCTCGATGCGCGCAAGCCGTTCCAGCGCAGCCGGGACGGGCTTGGCCGGACGTTCCAGGGCATCGAGCTCTACGACGACCTCAGCGTCAGGGAGAACGTGGAAGTCGGCACGACGGCGGCGCGGTACTCCCGCGCCGCCGCCGCGGACGGGGCGCCGCCGTCGGCCGACATCGACACTTACTTCAAGATCCTTGACCTGCAGGCGGTCGCCGATCAGCCGGTGCAGCAGCTGTCGGTCGGCCAGCGCCAGCTCGTCTCCATCGCCCGCGCGCTGGCCGGGCGCCCGACGATCGTGTTGCTCGACGAGCCGGCCGCCGGGCTTGACGTGACCGAGAGCCGCTGGCTGGGCGAGCGGCTGCGGGCAATCCGCAACGCCGGGACCACCGTCATCATGGTCGACCACGACATGGGCCTCGTGCTCGACGTGTGCGACCGGATCGTGGTGCTTGACCTGGGCAAGATCGTCGCCGTCGGCACGCCGCCGGAGATCGAGCGCAACGAGGTCGTCAAGCGCGCGTACCTGGGCACGACGCACGCGAGCGCGGAGACCGCGCAGTGAGGCGCGAGCAGAACCCGTCCGGCCGGCCGGCCGGCCCATCAGCGCGGAGGTGGTCCGATGAGTCCCGTCCTCACCTGCAGTGGGGTCGACGCCGGCTACGTGCCCGGCCGACCCGTGGTGCGCAACGTGGACCTCAGCCTGGAGCCGGGCACGGTGCTGGCCCTGCTCGGGCCGAACGGCGCGGGCAAGACCACGCTGATGCTGACGATCGCGGGCCTGCGGGCGCCGTTGGCAGGTCAGATCGGGCTCGGCGGCGTCCCGGTGCGGCCCGGCTCGCCCCGGGCAGCGGTCCGGGCCGGGCTGGTGCTGGTGCCCGATGACCGGTCGCTGTTCAAGTCGCTCACCGTCACGGAGAACCTCAAGCTGGCGTCCCGGCGCGGCGGCGCTACCACCATCGAGACGATCTTCGACTACTTCCCGGAACTCAAGCGCCGGGTGAAGGTCGCGGCGGGCAACCTCTCCGGCGGCGAGCAGCAGATGCTGGCCATCGGCCGGGCGCTGATGCAGGACCCGAAGGTGCTGCTGGTGGACGAGCTCAGCATGGGGCTGGCCCCGGTGATCGTCGAGGCGCTGCTGCCGGTGATCCGACGGGTGGCCGACGATACCGGCGCCGCCTGCGTGATCGTCGAGCAGCACGTGATGCTCGCGCTTGAGATCGCCGATACGGCGATGGTCCTCGCCCACGGCGATGTCGCGCTGCACGGCGACGCGAAGGAGCTGGCCGCGAAGGAGGCGCGCATCGAGCGCGCTTACCTGGGACGGTCGGCGAACGAGTGACCGCTGGTCTCGGTGACGCCACGGGCGGGCAGGACGGCCCGGTGCGGATCGGCGTTATCGGGGCCGGCCGGATGGGCCGCCCGATCATCGACCGCCTGGTGACGGCCGGCTATGCGCCGACCGTCCTGACCCGGCGGCCTGCGGCCCGGGCGGCGGCAGAGGCGGCCGGCCTCAGCTGCGCCGCTACGGTACGGGAGACGATGCAACACGCTCAGGTGATCCTGACCGTGGTGTTCGACGACGAGCAGCTGCGGGCGGCGGCCCTCGGCCCCGACGGCGTGATCGCGGCGATGCCCGCCGGCGGAATCCTCGTCCAGCACACGACCTGCGATCCCGCGACGGTGACGCTGCTCGCCGAGGCGGCGGCCAAGCGAGGCATCAGCGTGCTGGACGCGGCGCTGTCCGGCAACCCCCGCGACATCGCCGCCGGCCAGCTCACGTTGTGGGTGGGGGGCGACGAGCAGGCGCTGGCGCAGGTGCGGCCGCTGCTCGACAGCTACGCGTCGCCGGTCATGTTCGCGGGTCCGGTCGGCAACGGTCAGCGGATCAAGCTCATTAACAACGCGCTGTTCGTCGCCCAGGTTGGCCTGGCGATCGATGCCGTCAGGCTGGCCGACTCGATGGGGATCACCGAGGAGCAGATCCTCGCCGCCGTGGCGCAGGGCAGTGGCTCCAGCCGCGCGCTGAGCAGCGTGGCCTGGATCGGGGCGAACGCGGTGGGTACGCGCCTGGGCGAACTCATGTCCAAGGACATGGGTGTCGTCCGCGCGGCGGCCGAGCTTGCGGGGGCCGATCTTGGACTGATCGGCCAGGTCCTTTGCTCTTCGGTGGTGGAGCGGCAGGTCCTGGGCGGCGACACCGCGCCCGACCGGGCCCTCGCGGAGCGGAGCAGAGCCGCTCCCGGCCCGATGAAAGACGACTGAGTCGAATTCCATTCCCGAAAGTTCGTGCCGGCGTATGGCTAACGGATCGGGAACATTCCGGGCAGTATCTTGGCGGGGTGACTGACGTGGAGGCCGTTGCGCAAGTCCGGGTTGACGGCGGGACCTGGGTTGACCAGTTGCTATGCCATCCGAGGCTTCCCCTGATGGCAGGGCTGGATGCGCGGCGCCCAGCGGTTCGCGTCTGGGATCACAGCACGGGGGAACTGCGCGCGGTTGGCGCCATCGGCCGTGACTCCCGAGCATATGGTGACGGTCACTACCTGGCGGCGAGGAATCCGGAGATTGCATTGATCTCCGACCGTCGAGAGCGGGGACCCGGCGTAGCCTGGCACCCGGACCAGCCGTTGCTGCTCGTGGCGAGCGAGGGCACGGTGACCCGGTGGACGCCCGACGAAATCTCCGAGATGAACTGGCTGCCACCGGGATCCGCCTACCGCACGCTGGCGTTCAGCCCCGATGGCCAGGCGCTGTGGGCCTCGCCGTCGCCGGACGCCCAGGAAAGCCCCTGGCAGCACTGCTTCGATGCCATCGACCTCGCCTCGGGAACGATCCGCACCGGCCGTGGCTGGGATACCGGCATCGCGGTGCACACCAGTGGCGGGCTGGTGACAACGCTGCGCAGCGACCAAGGCGAGACTCACGTGCTCTTCGCCAGGGCGGACTCGGCGATCCCGCCCGCCACGATGCGCGTCCTCCGCCGTGCGCTGATCCTCGACGCCGACGGCTACCAGACCCCGGTCCTCAGCGCCGACGGACGCCACCTCGCGATCCGGGGAAATGCCTACGAGAACTCGCTGGAGGTATTCGAGTTCCCTTCCCTTACCCGTGTCCTGGCCACCGTGCTCGGAGACCCGCACGTCACCGGCAAGGCCTCCCCGGAGTGGTATCGGCAGTACAAGGCCTGGTCGCGGATGAACATCGCGTTCGGCAGCCAACCTGGCGTGCTTTGGGTAGGCACTCCGGCAGGGGCACTCATCGAGATCGACCTCGACCGGCAACTGGCAGACAGGCATGACCTGCTACAGGACCGGGTGACCGCATTGTGTGCCACGGCAGCAGGCGATCTCGCCATCGCCACTGGTGCGGGAAACCTTGTGCTCGCGTCGGCGCGAGCCGAGTCGGCGTCTGCTGACACAGTAGACGCGCCCACGCCGCAGGCCCTGGCAGCGGCCTTCCTGAGCTCCACGACCGAGGCTCCCGATGACGGCACCCTGGAGGATCATCTTGTCGTTACCGACGGAACACAGACCTGGGAACCGGACGCCCTGGAGGCCGTGACCAGTGCGACCGAACAGGACCCGACCTGGCTACAGCACCGCGCGGCCGTCAACAGGCTATTCGCACAGGACAGCAAGTGAACGACAAGCCACCTCACGCCCCAACCGCACGCACGGGATTCGGAAACGGCAGCATGGCTGTCACGGACTCGACCGCGCGGCTACGCGCCGAGTTCTGCCAGGAGTTGGTCTAGCCAGAGGGCGGAGCGCCTGGCCGCCTTAGTACATCTCGCCGCGCCGGCCCCTTGGCCTCTATGGCGGTGGACCTGGAGGTCGGCCCCGTAGCGATTGCGAGTGAGCCCGCAGACTTACCCGGGCAGAACGCCTTCCTATGCCAGTTTGAGCTGCTCGTCGCCGAAGTCGGCGATGAGCTTGAGGGTCCCGCCGAGCGCGGCGACGAACCGGCTCAGCACGTCTTGGGTGGAGACGTCGCCGCTTTCGATCTGGGAGACCCGCGCGACCGACACGCCCATCCGCACCGCGACTTGCTCCTGGGTCATCCCGCGGCGCTTGCGCATCTCCGCCAGCCGCCAGCCGCGGGCGTCGTCGAGCATCGCGGCGACGGCCGCGTCGAAGGCCTCCTGGCCGCCTGCCGTCTCCACGGCCCGCTCCAGGTGCCCGGAATCCCGCCAGCGTGACACGCCGCTCATTGCCCCATCTCCTTCCTGCGCCCGGCAAGGTAATCGTCGTACAGCCGCTCAGCGCGGGGAATCGCCGTCCGGTACCACTTGCTCCACTGCCCCGACTTGTCCCCGGCCACTAGCAGGATCGCCGCCCGCCACGGGTCGAAGACCCGCAGGATCCTGATCTCGGTGCGCCCGGACGACGGCGGCCGGAGCTCTTTCATGTTCGCGATCCGTGACGCTGTGATGGAGTCCACGAGCGGCCGGCCCTCCGCTGGTCCGTTGCGCTCCAAGACGAGGATCGCCTGGTTCACCAGCTGATGGCTCGCCGGGTCGGTTTCGTAAAGATCGTCAAGGAACGACTCGACCTCGCCCGTCAGCAGGATCTCCCACTCCGTGGCATCCTCCTCTCCCGCGCGCGCCATACGCCGCACCTCCTTAAGAATATTCTTAACCCGCTGGACAGGGCAACCCGCAAGCCGGTTCTTGCCGAAGCTGAAGCCAGCGTAAGAAGAGGCACTGACTTTCCATCGGACCAGCTGCACCGCGTGGCTGTCAGTACATCTCGCCCCGCCGCCGCTTGGCCTCGATGGCGCGCTGGACCTGGAGGTCGGCCCCGCACCGGTCCAGCATGGCCCGGTCCTGCCACCTCCTCAGCCGCATCAGATCCCCCTCCGCGCCTCCACCCGCAAGCCAGTCGTGCGCTCACTACACCGGAAGGGTGACCTACTACCGCCGCGCGCGGCCGCTAGTGGAGCTGCTCGCCGACCTTGAGCAGTCCTGGCCTCGCCTGCATGTGGAGCGGCCCTACGGCCCGCTCCCCCTAGAACGACAGAACCCCATCTCACTCGTGAGACAGGGTTCCGACGTGCTACTTTTGGTGCCCCCAGAAGGATTCGAACCTTCGCACCCGGCTCCGGAGGCCGTCGAGCTGTACTGAGATGCTAACACGCGCGAACCCTTATGGGACCGAGGGAACACTCATCCGAGTTGCTACGAAGCACAGTGCGGAGCACGCCAGAAGCCGAGTGCGTAGGAACGATTGGTGCTGGGCGGGGTCAGCTAGTCCATCGCCTCCTGCTGGAGTGGGTTGCGGGCGTCGATCAGGTGGAACGTCGCGCACCTGAAGCTGGCGAAGAGGTCGGGCTTGTTCGCGTGGCAGGCTATGCCGGGTTCAACGAGCCGGCCGCCCCACAGGAGTCGGCCTCCGAGGTGAGGGGTCGCGCGGTCGCGTGACCGCGCCGATGGGTGATGACAAAACGCCTATTTCGGGCGGTTCTGCATGAATGTACGAAGACTGCGACCTGTTGCGGGCGAGCGATTTCGGGGGCAGGATATTTTGGTGTGCGCTTATTCAGTAGGCTACGGTATTGGCGCCCTTCCGGTCGCCGCCTCGAATCCGTCAGCTGTAGCGCATTTCCGAATCAGCCACTTCACCCAGGCTGCCCTGGTGAGCCATCGAGCTGCCGCACCAGTCGGCTACCGTGACCCCGATCCGTCTTCGTGGCCTGCACCATTCGTGTCCTTTGTCGCCTCGTGCATGGTGGCCATCGCGGAACTACAGTCATCCCAACGGGGCGAAGGCGTGGTTCCGCTGCTGGATACCGACGAGTTGTATGAGGCATGGCTGGCAGTTCAAGTCAGGACCGTGCTCGACCAGCGCTTCGGCAACTGGCAAGCGTTTGGAACTGACGCTTTCGCTGCTTGGGAAAACGACGATGCCCGGTATGAGCTATGGCTGAAGCCGAACGTCAGCCGAGATGGACGGCAGTTCGGTAGCGAGTCCTTCCGAGCCCTGATCGCTGAGGTCTTGATCGCAATCTGCAGGCGCCATGCTGCGTAGCGTTCGGGATCTTCGGGCGGGTTGCCAAGCGACCTCGCCCAGCCAGGACGGTCACGGACTACCGCGTTGGCAAGCTGCTCGACCCGGGCGTCGATCAATGCCGCGGCCTCAGTTAGGTACGTCGCGAGCCGATCGCTGGCTGCTTCATGAGGTGACGTCACCCCGGGCAGGATGCCAGCCGAGCCTGCGTCCGGGCCGAATCCACGGGTAACGGCGTACTGGCGGGCGCCGTGGATATACCGAGGAATAAGGACGGCCAGGGAGGCGGCGTCGTCGCGGGCGGTGGCGATGGCTTCGGTGGCTGAGAGCGCGGCGCTCTCGGTGGCGAGGATGTTCAGCAGGATCTCGCGCGCCGCGTACCGGGGGGTCGTGGCGGGCCGTGTCGACATGGGCGTCATATCGCGCGTCGAATGGCTGGTCGTGGGTGGCGACGTAGAGGGTGGTGCGCTCGCGGGCGCGGGTGGCCAGGACGTACAGGTTCTCGCGGGTCATGTCCGGCGGTGATGAGCGGGTGGGCGGTGTCGACGGTGGCGCCCTGGGCGCGGTGGGATGGTGGTGGCGTAGAGCAGCTCGACGTGTCGCGGCGACGTAGTCGGCGGGCAGGCGTGACCCGGCCGCCGTGGGCGATGCTGCGGACGGTGAGGGCGCCGTCGGGGTGGCGGTGGTCGACGTGCCAGGCGTCGCCGTTCTTGACCCAGTCCCGGCCGCCTGCGAGCCGACAGGCGGCGGTCGTTGTGGCGGGTGACGATCCAGTCGCCGCGCCCGGCGAGGTTGCCGTCGTGCAGCGTGCTCCGTCCGGCTCGACCTGGCCGGCGGCGACGCGGTCGGCGCGGGCCGGGCGGACAGCTGCGGTGACGTCGGCGCTGGCGAGCGGCGGCCATCAGGGTGATCTTCCCGGCGAGCATGTCGGCCTTCCAGCCGTCGTAGGCGGCCTCGGTCATGGCCTCGCGGGAGCCGCCGCGGATCCGGCCGTGGTCGGCGTACCAGTCGACCGCCGCCGGGTCGCCGGCGCGGAGCTGCAGGGTGGCGGCGGCCTCGGCGGGGTCGCGGAACCGGTACAGCGCGGTCAGCTCCGGGGTGCCCGGCTGCGGCGGCGATCAGGCGCAGCGCGCCGCCGGACTCGACGGCGGGCAGCTGCCGGTCATCGCCGAGCAGCCGGACGATCGCGCCCCGGGCGGCGGCGATGGCAGTGAGCTGGTCCAGAGGAAGGTGCCGGCCATCCCGGCCTCGTCGACCAGGACCACGTCGCCGGGGCGCGAGCGCGAACATGCGCGCGCCGCCGGGGACTGGCTGCTCCGGCGCTGGAGCCGGGCGGCGAACGGGCCGGCGGTCCACTCGTGGAGGAACTTGTGCAGGTTGTCGGCGTGGACGCCGAGCTCACGGCCGAGCACGTCGGCGGCGGCCGCCGAGGTGGCGAGCGGGATGAGGCGGCGGCCGCCCTGGCGCAGCACGTGGGCGTAGGCGCGCATCGCGGTCGTCTTGCCGGATCCGGCCGGGCCGATCCCGGCGAGCAGCAGCCGCTCGTCGCAGGCGAACGCGGTGACCAGGGGGCGCTGGCCGGGGTCCAGCGCCGCGTGCCGGCGACGGGCCTCGAATCCGTCGAGCGCGGCGGCCACCGCTGGGCCGGACAGTCCCGTTGACCGTCGGGGTGCGGGTGGCGTTGAGCAGGCGCTGCTCGGCGTCAAGGACGGCCTGGCTGGTGTAGCGGCCGGCGGCGTGCTCGGTGAAGACGGACTCCCCGTCGGCGCGGCGCAGCTCGGCCGGCTCGTCGAGCAGCGCGGGCGGCCTCGACGCGAGACCGAGCTGCGCGGGGAGATGGCCAGCGTCGGTGATCGGCGTCGGCGAGCTCCCGGTGCCGCCCGGCGGCCAGGGCGGGGACCGTCTGTGCGGATCAGGCGCTCGACTTCGGCGCGGATGTTCCAGACGGTCCAGGTGGACCGGCGCGCGGACGACGGCCGCCACGGTTCGTTCGGCCAGAGTCCGCGCAGGTCCGCCGCTGGCGGGAGCGTTCGCGGCGGAGCGGTCGCGGGACTGGCCGGGGACGGCGGCCATCAGCCGGCGCGATGGCATCGGGGCCGAAGCGGCCAGTCGAGCTCCTCGCGCCAGGCGGCGCGCTTGTCGGCGAGGGAGCGGGGCGGCTTCTTGCCCTGCGCGGGTCTCCAGGTTGGCCTGCCGGGCGAGCTGGTGCGCCGAGCGCCGCGGCCGGGTCGTGGCCGTGCTCGGCGCGGTAGTCGCGGACCAGCTCGGCGTAGCGGGTCTCGATCGCGGCGCGGCGGCGGGAGAAGTAGCTCGATCATCGCGGTCGGCACGCCGTCGATCTCGCGGACCGGCTCCTTGCCGTCCGGTGGTGTCCGGGCGGGCGGTGAAGGTGACGCCGAGCGCGCGCGGTCAGCTGCGGCCTCGAACACGGTGTTGTAGGTCTCGGAGATCGCGACCGCCGCGCGGTACAGCGGCGCGGGCGTCCAGCGCCCGCCAGGCCCGTCGATCCCCTGGACCTTGGAGGAGACGGCGACGTGGGTGTGCAGGTTCGGGTCGCCGGCGCGGGAGTCCCAGTGCTCGAACGCGGCCGCGATCAGCCCGTTGGTCGCGATCTGGGCGATCCCGCCGTACCCGGTGCGGGTGAACGCGGCGTGCTCTTCCAGCAGCTGCGAGCGCGGCGTCCTTCGCCGCCTCGTGCGCCGCCGCGGATGCGCCTCGCGGCACGCGCGGGCGCTCGTCCAGCTGCCCACAGCAGGGCGGCCGACTTGACCGGGGAGAAGACCAGGTCGAAGCCGGCGACGGCGGCGCGCTGGCGGCGGGCTTCCTCGCGCCCTCGCCCGGGCGACCTCGGCCTCGGTCGGCTCGCGGCCCGCGTCGCCCCGGATGACGTCCAGGCGGGCTGCGACACGGTCGTCGAACGGGTCCAGCTGCCGGTACGCGGGGAACTGGCGGCCCAGGGTGGCGCTGCCGGATCGCGTCGCCGACGAGCCGATCCCAGCGCTCGCCGGTCATCCACGGGCGCCAGCGCTCATCGATGTACGCGTCTACGATCGCGTCCATGTCCGGGTGCTCGCCAAGGCCGAACAGGGCTCGCATCTGCTCTTCCGTGACGGTGCGTCCGGCCAGGCCGAGCAGAGGGGCGCCCCGCCCGGTCCACCGTCCAGGCGGGTTCCCCTGAGCGGCGTAGTACGCCGCCGCGTCACGCTCGCCGGACGGCTCGGCGTCGCCGAGGGCGGTGTGCCGGACTAGGTACAGGTAGCCGGTCCCGGCGGATATCTTCGCGAACGTCATCACCGATGCCGCCCCCTTTCCGCCAGCCTTTGCGTGCCGCGCGAATGATCCGTGCGACTGCGGCGACCGAGTTGCTTGAGATGCAACGGGTGTCTCGCTCATTACTACTTGTCGAGTTCCGAGGTGCTTTCGCTGCCTGCGGTGATTGGGATCTCGCCGCGCGGCTCTATCTCAAGGTCAGTCGCCCGGCTTGGGCTGCTCCGGTCGGCGGCGCCGGTTTAGCCAGGGCGCCGCCCGTCTTGTTGACTTTCGCGACAGTCCCGGGCTTTGATGATGCCGATCAGTTAGTTGCTCCCCCGCAGCCGTTCGCACGGCTGCCCACCGTCCGCCGCCGGGTCGCGCCCCTGCGACGGCGAGAGGGAGCACAGGCATGCCAGGACATCAGCGTCGGCCCGCGCGATCATCGTGGGTGTCGCAGGCGGACCGGGCCCAATGGCAGCAGCAGGCATCGGCCGAGCTGGCCGCGATCCTCGCGGCCCACCCAGACCTCCCGGCGATCACCTGGACGATAACGCCGGGCGGCAGCCTCACGGGACAGGTGCTCGTGCCGGGTGACCCGCGCGGCAGCCGGAAACTGTTCGCCGCCTGGCGGCAGGCACTCGGGCTGCAGGACGTCCAGGAGACGACGATGGGCAACGGCAGGAGCTATGTCCGCGTCCACGCCTCGCGCGGGACGATCCGCGTCACGCTGAGCTCGGTTGTCGCCAATGTGGAGGCCGCGGATAACCCCGGCTGTCGCGGTCCCCGGCCCGTTCAGTCGGCCGACGCCACCGGGCCCGCCGTCAACGCCGCGCCTGAACCACCCTGGGCGCGCCCGGCACCGCCGCCGGACCTGGCGGGCCCGTCCCCGGCCTGACCAGACCTGTCCGCGCGATACGCCTTGCCGCGGGCTGTTACATTCACATCAGTTGATGAATAGGGCATCTCATGTAATATCAGTTCCGCAACAGGCATCACGAGCCTGACAGCCGGACGAATGCTCCCCCCGTCCCTTGCGGTGAGGAGCATTGCCCATGACGTCCAACTTCCGCTTCTGCTTGCAGGCCCCCGGGGACGCGGCATGACGCCCGAGCAACGGCGCCTGCGCGCGCAGAACGCCGCCCACGCTCGCTGGTCCAGGCACATGGCGCGTGAGGACCAGGCGTACATCGCGCGCCAGGCGATCTGGGACCGGCTCAGCCGCGAGGTCGACCCCGACCGTAGGCTCACACCGCAAGAGCGCGCCGTGCTCATCCAGAGCGCCGCGAAACGCCTGTCCGCCCGGCTCAACGCGGCCAAGGCGCGCAAGCGGTCACAGCGCACGGCCTGACCCGACGGGTGACCGCCGTGAGCTCAGCAGGGATAAAACTCCGATGCTCCGGTGCTGTGCCCACGTGCGGGCGGTGTGCGCCATGATCTTGGCCCAGGGTCTTCCGTTCGTCTGCTCGATCTCGTTCCACATGCGCACGTTGGCGCGGACGAAGATGTCGATGTGGGCGGGGTCGGCGGCGGCGTAGGCGGGGAGGCGGGCGGCGTGGGCTTCGGCTTCGGCGGCGGTGTGGCCGCGTGCCATGATGCGGAGCAGCCAGCTTGCCGGGTCGATCCAGGCTGCGGCGAGGGTGGGCCATGCCCAGTCGACTAGCCAGGCCCGACCGTCGGCGATGAGGATGTTGTCGGGCATCCAGTCGGTGTGGGCCAGTGACCCGCCGGCCAGGGTGAGAGCGTCGGCGGGGTCGTCGGTGTAGGTCTTCCAGCGGTCCTCGGCGCGCTTGAGCGGGCCGGGGTCGGCGGGAACCTGGACGCGGCTGAGCTCTTCGATGAGGGAGACGACCAGGTCGAGGTCGGGTGAGCCGGGGCTGTAGTCGGCGGCCCGGCCGGGGATGTGCTCGAAGCCGAGGACGTTCCACCCTTCCTCGTCGAAGTGCCACAGCAGGGCCGGGGAGATGCGGGACACGAGCGGGGCCGCGGCTGCCTCGCGTTCCTGGGTGATGACGCGGGGGTGATCGGCGGGCAGTCCCTTGACGAATATCTTGCCGTCGCGGGTGTCGATGACTGCGGCGAGGGGCGAGTTCTGCCCGCCGGTGGCCGCGCGCCCGGCGGTGATCGGTCCCGTGCGCTCCTCGATTGCCGCTTTCAGAGGGGTGGGGAGGTCGGCCCACTGGATGCGCTTTTCCACGGTCGTGGTTCCTCGCGTGATGGCGCGGACGGCCCGTGAGGGCCGTCCGCGCAGTCGGGGTCGTCAGTAGGGGTTGTCGCTGGATGCGGCGCACGAGCACATCGTCATCAACTTATCGGTGTCGGCGACGAGCGCGATGGCGTCGGGATCCGGCGCGTCCTGCGGTGCGGGCGGGGCCGGGAGCAGTTCCACGGCAACGGCGGTCATAGGCGGTTCACCTCCTTTCCCGGTGTTGGCAGTAGGTTTCGAGCGGGGCCTTGGCCTGCCGGTAGAGGCTGGCCAGCGGCATGCACGTCCCGCATGTCTTCTGGAGGGTGCAGCCGGCGCAGCCGCCGTGTCGGGTGACGAGCGAGTCCGCGACGGCTGCCAGGCGGCGGAGTCCTTCGGGGCCTTCGGTGATCAGGTCGACCTGCGGGTCGCGGCCGACTTTGCAGATCGAGGCTCGGCCGTGGGGGTCGGTGTGGAAGTGGGTGATCCCGGCGTTGCACCCGGTGTAGGGAGCTCGCTTGCGGAGCATTTCGCGGGCCTGGCTGGGCAGGACTTCGGCTCCGCCGTGGATCGTGGGCGAGATGTTGGCGTACTCGTAGGCGTCGATTCCGTAGCGGTCCGCTATGGCTCTCATCTGGCCCAGCTCGTGGGCGTTGCGGTTGGAGACGACGATGTTCATCCGCATGGGGAGCCCGGCCTCGTGGGCGGCGTGCAGTCCGCGCATGAACCGCTTGAACGATCCCTTGCGGCGGGTCATCCCGTCGTAGGAGGCCTCGGTGGCCCCGTAGATGCTCAGCGTCAGCCGGTAGGGCCGCCGGGCGGTGAGGAGTTCGAGCATGCGGGGCTGGTCCAGCCGCGACCCGTTGGATGAGATTTGGATCATCATCCCCAGGTCGTAGGCGCGGGCGTGGGTCTCGGGAAACAGCGGGTCGATCAGCGGCTCGCCCCCGGTGATCTGAAGCCAGAGGACCCCGGCCGCTGCCATCACGTCCAGCAGGCGCTCGCGTCCGGGCCAGTCCATGCCCGCGAACTGCTTGTCCCCCAGGTAGCAGTGCTCGCAGTCGTAGTTGCAGCCGAGGTTCACCTCGTAGGAAGCGCGGGCGTACCCATACTCGGTCTCCGGGCGGACCATGATCGTCTTCCCGGTGGCCTGCCCGGCTACATCCAGCCCCCACGCGGCGCGGGCGGCGGCTGCGAGCCAGTCCGGAACGGGCGCGGCGTGCGTCGCGCCGCGCAGCTCGGCGTACCGGCTGGCCCCGATCCGGATGCCCCCCTCCCGGCCGGGGCTTACGATCAAGTGCCCATCCGGATAGGGACTGGCGATGAGCTGGTGTGTCATCGGGGGGTACCTCCGTGAATCGGGTGCCTGCGGCTGCCGGGCGCTGTTAGCTGGTGGGAGCGATTAGGGTTGCGTGGACGACTTTCCCGCCGCTTCGTGGGGTGGGCCACCATCCCCAGTTGCTGTGCGTGAGCGCGTCGATGATGATGAGGCCGCGCCCGGTTTCGGCGCTGGGGTCTGCGTCTGCGGGGGCGGGGTGGCCGGGGCCGACGTCCCAGACAGAGATGCGCAGTCCGGGCGGGACGGCGTGAAGAGCAACGATGATCTCCAGTCCGCTGGTGCCGGGCGACACGGCATTTACAGCGTTTGCCGCGAGTTCGGAGACGACCGCTACCGCATCCTCGGTAAGCGCTTCCATGCCCCACAGAGGCAGGCGGGCGCGGGTGAATCTGCGGGCCTCGGCTGCGGCGGCGGGGTCGGAGGCAAGTTCCGTGCTGGCGTAATGGCCGCATTCTCGCGAGTCGCGTCCATGGTCGGACAGTTCCGACATGACTGCAAAGTCGGCTTGTGTCCCCATGTCCGCCTCCTGGGTGCTGCATCGAGAGGACTCCTAGAAACGACCAAATGGTTCTGAGCCCGGGCGGATGCGACCCGCCGGGCCCGTCTGAGGGATCGTCTGCGGATGACTGATATTGACGTGACGTGACACTTTAAAACATTTCGCGTAAAGCGTCAAGGATGAGAAAATGGGCATGCCAAGCGGGGATACGAACAGCGGGCCTGCGAGGAAGGGAACGTGGAGCTCGGGCGGACAGCGACCGCCTCGGATCAGGTCGCTGACTGCCTGTAGAGCAGCTCGTAGAGGTGCCCACCCTTGATCAGCACCGAAGCCTCGACTGGCCGATCATCGTCACTGTAGATGACTCGGAACTGCCGGATCACTGGCACGTTCGGCAGGTCGAGAAGTCCGATTTCCTCGGTCGTGGGCATGCGTACAGACACCCGGTCGGTGAAGTAGCGCTCCGGGTACCCGAGCTCCGCGAGAGCTCTCGGTGCTCCGCCTCGGATCCGGCCGGGATCGGCCAGTTCGGTCCCCGCGGCGATTTCCGACGGGTAGTACGACACGTCAAGCTCGACTGGCTCACCTTTGTGACGCATCAGGCGGCGGCGGATCACGGCGGTGTCTGACGCGGACAGGCGCAGCGCGTCGGCGGCCTCTCGCGGCGGATGCACCTCGGCCACTTCGAGGAGATCGTATGAGTAGCCGTCGGGTGACGGGGTGAAGAATGGCGCTACCTCGACGAGGAACGGCTGCCGGTTCCGGACGTACACGCCCTTGCCCTGCTGGCTGAACAGGAAGCCCTCATCCTTAAGCGCGCGGAGCGCCTTCTGAATTGTCGGGTTCGCAGCACTGTATTGCTCGACGAGGCGATGGGTGGACGGGAGAGGAGTGCCAGGAGAGAATTCACCAGCCATGATCTGCTCTCGCAGGTCCGCGGCGATCTGCTCGTGACGGGGCCGCTCGTCGTTTCTCTGTGCCACCTGACTCAGCCAGCTGACAGCGGATAGCGGAGGTGGCGGCCCTCGGGAACCATGACCATGACCGTCGCCTCGAACGGGACATCGCTCTTGGAAACAGCCGTCCTGAACACGACAATCACGGGCGCACCGGCCGGCAGGCCGAGCAGCTCAGCCTCCGGTTCCGTGGCACCCCGGACCGAGATGTCGTCGAGGGCCTCGCGCACCACGTAACCCATGTCGGCAAGAAGGGTCACGGCTCCGCCTTTGATCTTCTTGGGCTGGGCCAGGGGGGTAGCGCCCGCAATGGATGCCGGATACCAGGAGTCGACGATCTCGATCGGCTTACCGTCAAGGACTACCGTGCGGCGGCGCACGACTGCCGACGCCCCGGCCGGAAGCTGCAGCGCGTTCGCCACGTCCGGTGGCGGGACCGTCTCGGCCACCTCGCGGATCAGCTGTGTCCCCGTTCGCCCCGCGCGGGTAGCCGCCTCCGTCCAGGCGTCAGTCTCGCCCGGTGCGCGTGGGGATAGGTAGGGGGCTGCTGGTTCATCCCACATGGTTTCGTTCCCCTCCTGGCACTGCCCAGTGACACCTAACCACTTTAACCGCAAGGTGATATGGCCGAATCCTCGGGCGGGGACGGGCGATGATCTACGTGTGGGCGCGAGACGACCATGCTGCGGCCCTCCTCGGGGGACCGACATGTGGGTGCCGGGTGTTAGCGCGCGCGGGGCTGTTGCTACGGAGTGCTTTGCTGGTCGACCGCGTCCAGCAGTTCGATCAGGGGGCGGTTGTCCAGTTGGAGGTGCGGGTCCCAGTCAGCCACGATCTCGTCCAGCTTGGCGGCGTAGAAGCGGATGGCGGCGGTGATCGCGGCCTGGCTGTAGGGGGCAGGCGCCTCGGCCAGGGGTGTCGCCCAGACGTCCCAGCGGCTGCCGCCGTAACGGTGATGGGCGGTCCCGGCGTCGCGGTCGCGGAGCAGCATCGCGATGACGAGGATGTGCCTGGCGAGTTGCAGGGTCAGGTGGGCGCCGATGAGGACGTCGTGGCGAGCCGCCTTGACCGCAGCCAGGACCGCCTCGAACTGAAAGGTGCCGATCAGTTCGGCGACCCGCTCCGATGGGGACTGGTTCTGCGCTGCGGCTGACGGGCTCTGCTCGGCACCGGCCGGGGCGGTCGCGGTGATGTCGATCCTGCGCAGGTCGCTCAGCACTAGCCGGACGGTGTAGGCGGAGAGATCCCCGCTGCGGTCGGCGGCGTACACCGGCGACAGATGGCGGCCGATTTCGCGGGCTAGGTCCTCCGCCGCCGTGGACGGCTCCGCTGCGGTGATCAGGACATCAAGGTCAGACCAGCGGTCAATGGCGGCTCCCGTGCCGCTGGCGGAGCCGTGAACCTGGAAGTCGCTGATGCGGGCGTCCCGGGCGGCTAGCTGGGCTAGCGCCGGGAGGGTGCGCTGCTGCCAGCCGTCACCGGGCTGCCCGGGGAATGGGCCGTTCGGCGTCATGGCATTCAGGGTGGCATGGGGTTGCCGCGGGCACGGAGGGATTTTCCTGCGCGTCTTCGACCGCCGTAGCCTGTGCTCAGTTCAACCACCCGTCCAGGTCATGCACAGCCATTCTCAGTACATCTCGCCGCGTCGGCGCTTGGCCTCGATGGCGCGCTGGACCTGGAGGTCGGCCCCGTACCGGTCCAGCATCGCCCGGTCCTGCCAGCCCATCAGCCGCATCAGGTCGCCTTCCGCGCCACCGAGCCAGGACGGGAGACCGCCGCGCGGGGCACGCCTCGAAGGTGACGGGGCGCCCTCGGCGTCGAGGGCGCGCAGGGCCTGGATCGCCTTGGCCGGGTGAGCTCGTGGCGCTGGCGGGCGGCGTCGATGATGTGGCGGGTGTTGTCAGCTCGCATCGGCAGTCTCCGTGCTGCCTGGGCCGGGGTCGGCTTCGGAGGGCGGTGATGATGCTGTCGAGGTTGCCGAGGACCTGCCGGTTCATCTCGGCCAGGCGGGTCTGGCCGCGTGCCTCGGCGGCGGTGATGATCTGCAGCGACCTGCTGGCGGTGCTCGCGGTGCCGGGGCAGGAACTCGGGCGTAGTGACGAACATCGGGCATGTCAGGCAAGCGTTGGCGTGCGGGCAGGTCTTCTGCACGGGCAGGCCGCAGTAGCCGTTGGGCAGCGCCTGGGTGGCGCGGCCGAGCCGTTGCTTGGCCCAGTTCGCTTCGGCCAGCGGGCCGCCGGGGTCGATGGTGACGGCCTCGCCCTTGGCGTTGACCTTGCGGGCCTTCTCCCAGTGGCGGCGGACGGTGGTGTCGTGCAGCCGGGCGTAGTGGGCCGTCATCTCGCCGCTGGAATGATCGAGCAGGACTCGTACTACTTCCTGGGGCACGTCTCGGTTGATCAGCCTGGTGCCGAAGGTATGGCGCCACTGGTGCGGGGTCAGGTGCACCGGGCGACCGTGCTCGTCGCGGACATCGCAGCGGTCCAGCCAGTCCCGCAGCTGCCCGCGGTAGGAGTGCGTGCTCAGCGGCTTGCGGCCGTCGGGGTTCATCTTCGGGGCGGGGAACAGCCACGGGCTGCCGTCCGGGCCACCGGCGCAGGATTCGCTGCTGCTGCGCGGTGATGGCCTGCTCGACTTCCTCGTCGATCGGGACGAGGGCTTCGCGTTTCATCTTGCGGTTGGTGTAGCGCAGGTAGGGGGCGCCGTCGCCGTCGCGTACGACGCAGTCGAACGCGACCTTGGTGGCGTCGCCGACGCGCAGCCCGCAGCGCATCAGGATGACCGTGAGCAGCCGGCTGCTCGGGGTTGCTCCACCGGTCGAGATTCGCGGGCTGCTCGACCTGGGCCATGATGTGCTCGGCCAGACCGCGGGGCAGGCGTTTCTCCGGCTTGGGGAAGTCGTCGGGGTAGAACGCCGCGCTGACGGGCAGGCTGTGATCCCACTCGTGCCGGCGGATCGCGTCGAGGAAAGCGCCCAGCGAGCTGATGTCCCGGCTGCGGGAGCGGACCGCGCGCGGGTCGGTGGCCAGGTCGGCCAGGTAGCGCTCCAGGATCGCCCGGTCGACGCCGGCCAGGCTGGTGACGCTGACCGGCGGGGATTCGCAGGAACCGGGCCAGCCGGGTCACCGCCTGGATGTCGATGTAGGTCTGGATCGGGCTGCGGCCGATGCTCAGCCGCCAGCGGGCGAACCGTTTCGCCAGCTGGCGCAGCCAGGGCTGCGGGATGCCGTCGAACCGCAGCCGCTTGCGTCCCTCGATCCCGAGCCGCCGCAAGCTCCCACACGTCCCGCGGGAACTCCGCCTCCCAGCCGCTGCCGCAGTGCAGGTCCTCCAGGCAGCGGCAGGCGTAGCGCAAGAACGCGAGCTGCCCGTTCTGCCCGTGCCTGGCGGCGTGGCTGGCGTCGAAGAACTCGGGTCCATCGTTCCAGCGGCCAGTCCAGCAGCGAGGCCACCGGGCTGGCGCGGCGAGCGCGATGACCGGGCGCGCGACGGCGGCGGGGGTCTTGACCTGCCGCTCGTCGTGCCGGCACTGCAGCGCGTACTGCAGCTCCAGCTTGAGCTGCCGGCGATCGCCCAGCGGCCGGAAGTCGAAGCGGTCGTCGCCGTAGGACTCGCAGAGCACGACGAACTCGTCGATGTCCGGGCGGCCCGACGGCCTCCCACCGGGACCGGTGGTTGACGCAGAACGGCGAGCGTCCCTGCGTCCACAGCGTGCAGTACGACAGCGCGCAGACCGGATGACCGGGATCGTCCACCGGGCGCGAGCCCGGCCAGCCATGCCGCGCGGTCCGGCTTGCCGGCACGTTCCCAGAACCCGTGGTGGCGGACGCACAGTCCCCGGCGGGCTACCGCCGTAACGGCAGCCCGGCACGACGCAGACGGTGAGCTCCTTGCGCCCGAGCCCTTCCGGGGACGCGGTCGAGGCGAACTCGTCGATGTCGGGGCGGCCATCGTGCTGTCCACTCGTAGTAGTGGCCCTTGCAAAGCCCTCGGGTGCGCGGCTGGCGGACGCAGCCCGGCACCCGGCACGGCGCGGTGTCGAACACCAGCGCGCCGCGCTCGGGAACGAAGATGTCGACCCGGAACTCGGGGCGGACGGCGGCCATGAGCTTGCCCAGCAGCCCCGGCGCCGACGGTACGGTGACAGCCTGGTCCGGCTGCGGTCACCACCGCACCTCCCGCTGCCCGGTCCAGAGACCTGACCGCCTGACCAGCCGGCCGCCTCCAGGGCCCGGCGGGCGTCCTCGACGGACAGATGACCGTAAATGTCCATCGTCGTGGCGATCGACGAGTGCCCGAGCAAGGTGCTGACCACCTCGATCGGCGTGTTCCTGCGCAGCAGGCGGGTGGCGTAGGTGTGCCGGTACCAGTGCGGGTCGAAGTCGACCCCGGTGACCCGCCGCAGCCGCATGCACCAGGTCGTAGACCGCCGGATAGCTCCACGGGCGGCCGATACGGCTGGCCCCACAGGTTGACGAACACGTAGTCGGAGTCGAGGTCGCCGTACTCGTCGTGCAGGTAGTCGGCGTAGAGCCGGATGACCTCCGGGCTGACCGGGATGGTGCGCGGGCTGGCGGACTTGGCCCGTGCCCGGTTGTCGTTGACCCGCGGGGTGACCGTCAGCTCGCCCTCGGCCGCAGCCAGGTCCTCATGACGCAGGCCCAGCGCCTCGCCGATCCGTATGCCCGTGTCCCACAGCAACGCCCACAGCAAGCGATCCCGCAGCCGGGTGCACGCGTCCAGGATCGCCTGGACCTGGGCGGCGGTCAGGATCGTCGGCTGCCTGCGCGGGCTGCGCAGCTTGATCGTGCGCCGCCGCTCCGGCTCGCCCGCACGCCAGGTGATAGAGGAACGGCTTCCACCCCGAGCGCCGCCGGCCGACGGGCTGCAGCTCGGTGACCAGGTCGCCGAGGTCGACCCCGTGCCGGGCGTGGAACGTGTAGAGGCCGCTGATCGCCGACAGCTTCCGGTTGACCGTGACCAGCCGAGCAGTGATGCTCGGCCGAGGGCAGCATGCGCCACCCCGCCCGCCGCGGCCCGCCGGCGGCAGCCGCAGCCAGGCGACGAACTCGCCGAGATCCTCCAGCCGGACCTCGCGCCAGTCCAGGCCGCGCACGTCGAGGAAGCCGAACCAGTCCTTCAGGTCGTGGGCGTACGCCTTGACCGTGTTCGGCGACCGCTCGATATCGGTCAGGTAGGCCAGGTAGCGCTCGATCGGCTCGACCGGCCCGCCCTCGTCGCCGAGGACCGTCCAGGACTCAAGCGACGAGACGGGCATCAGCACGCGCTGCACAAGCATCGAACCTCCGGGGAATCTGCGTGATGGACGACCGCAGATAACCACCTCCAGCACGCAGATTCCCGCATCGCGCCAGGCTCGTGGTGCACGTCGTGGACACCCTTCCGGAGGGCTCAAGAGAACCTGGACGAACCGCGGGTCCGCCGCCGTCCTCGATCAGGTGGGTGACATAGGAGTGCCGGCAGGCAATGGAAGTCCAGGCTCGGCATCGAGGCCCAGGCGCCTGCGCGATAGGCGGCGAACCGGGCGTTCGACCTGCCGGCAGCGCGATCCGCGCCGCCGCGCTCGGTCGGCCACAGCCGCCGGGTTGCCGCCGGCGCCGAAGCAACGGGCCGGACCTCGGTCGATCCACTGCGTCGAGCACCTCGGCCGTCCACGGCATCACGGTCAGCGACGCCCGCCGCCGCGGCGGGCAGCCCCTCTTCGCCTTGCCGTACCGGACATGGCACATCCCGAGACTCGCCGAACTCCGGCGCGTGCGGGTTCGGCGCGAAGTCCGCGGTGTCCAGCATGACGGTCTCGCGGCGCCGCAGCCCGTACGCGTAGATCATCTTGAACAGCGTCGCGTCGCGGAACGCGGCCAGCCAGCCCTTCCGCCGCGAGCGACGACGCCCTCTCCACGTGATCATCGGCCGCGTCCAGGAACGCCTGGAGCTCAGCCCGGGTCAGCGGCCGCCGCTCCGGGCGGCCCTCGTACTCCGCCGCGTGCACCGCGGTATTGCACTCATGGCACACCTGCGCCGGGCGCGCGCCGACCCGCTGCTCGCACTCGGCCACCCAGCCATACCGCGGATCGCACGCGTAGTCCAGGAACGCCGACAAGGCCCCCTCATACGAGCGGACCGTCGAGCGCCCCGGCCGGCCAGTCATGCGCGAACGTGTGCCGGAACATATGCGGGTACACCGACCGCTCGTACCCGGCCTGCTCTGCCCTTCGCTTGACCATCCGCCACACGCCATTCCCCGTCACCGGCCCGCGGTTCCGGGTTCCCAGCCACAACGCCGACGACGTTGACGCCCGCCCATGCGACTGCCGCGCCCGCAGGTACGTCACGATCGCCTTGGAAGTCGCCAGCGTCAGCGGCACGATGCGCCCTTCGTCGGCCGCCCGCGCGCCCTTGAGCGGGACGACCCGGATGTAGGGCCTGGCGATCAGGTCGGCCGGAAGATCGTCCAGCCGGATCTGGACCAGCTCGGCGCGCCGGACGCCCTCGGTCAGTACCCGGATCATCGCGTGGTCGCGGGCGTCGTGGAACCCTCGCGCCCGCCCGTCCCCGGTGACCGAGAGCAGGTCCCTTATGAAGTCGGCCGCCAGCGTCGACGGCCGGACCTTGACCGGCGCGTACCGCACTAGGCCGTCGGTGTACGGGTGCGGGTGCCCGTACTCGGCCGCCAGCCACGTGAACAGGTGTCGAAGGTTCCGCTGCTTGGTGTTGGTCCCGCCCTGGCTGTGCGAGGCGAGGTACGCGCGGAAGAACCGGTTCAGCGCGCCCGTGTCGCAGCCGGTGAAGTCCGCCTCCAGGCCGGAAGACGTCATCCACGCGCTCAGCGCGACCGCCGCGTCCCGGTAGGCCGAGATCGTCTCGGCCTGGAACGGCCGCCCGTGCCGGTTGGTCTGCGTGCCCAGCCACTCGCCATACTCGCTGATCATCACCTGCCGCTGCTCGGCCGGGGAGAGGCCACCGCCCCGGAAGCCGCCGCCCACGGGCTCAGAAGCCCGCGACGCCCCGGCGGAGACCACGGGTACCGGATCGGTCGCCAGCCGAAGCGGGCTCTTCCGCACACCCGAGCCGCTGGCCCGGTTCACACGAGACATGGAAGACATGGCTGTAGCCCCTTCGTCATGGGGGAGCTAAGCACTCTTCTAAGCCACGAAGCTAAGTGCCTAGCGCCGGGATGCTCGACCACAGCACGCCGACCGAAGGAGCCAGACCGCGCATGACCGCAGGTCTGGACCGAAATGAGCGCCCCCAGCAAGATTCGAACTTGCGCACCCGGCTCCGGAGGCCGAGTGACCACGCGCGCCTAGGCGCCGAGTTCGGCTAGGAGCGCGTCCAGCCAGCGGGCGGAGCGCCTGGCCGCCTCGTGGTGTCCGAGCTGGTCAATACTCGGCCCGCTGAGCTCAAGGTCGAAGGCGCCCTGGTAGCCGGCCTCGAGCAGCCACTGAACGATGGCCCTGATCGGCACGTCGCCGTCTCCAGGCACGGCACGGCCGGGCAGGGACCGGGCGCCCCGCTGCATGTCGCTGAGCTGCACATGGCGAATGAGACCGATGTTGGTCTTGATGTCCTGGCGGAGTTCGCCCTCGGTCCAGACATGGAAGATGTCGAGGCACACCTGCAGGCCCGTGCGCGCTGCGAACGCGACGGAATCGTGGAAGCTGTGCACAAACGTGAAGTCGGCATACAGCCAGCTCGCGGGCTCGACCGCGAGAGCGACGTTCCTCGCCGCCGCGTAGTCGGCCAGTTCGGCCACGAGCGTGGCGTAGGCGTCGACGTTGTCCGCCCAGTCCGGGTGGGCCCGGGGTCCGGTCAGGGTGTACACCGACGTCGCGCCGACTGCCGCCGCTCGGGCGATATCCTCGCGGGCCCGCGTCAGCTGCCAGGAAACGTCGGCGCCGGGCGACAAGTCGAACCGAGCCAGCGCCGTGGTCGTCACGACCTCGACCCCGTTTCTCCGGCAGGCGTCGAGCACGGCCCCGGTCCCCGATTCAAGCAGCTTGGCCGAGGTCATGGAGGTCTTGGTGACGCCGAGGGAGCCGAGCGCACCGATGGATTCCACCGCCGACAGGTCCGGGAAGCACAGGCCGCTCACCGCGACGCGCGGGTGGAGGCGCTTGCCGTCGAAACGGCCGCTCATTCGCCAGCGTCCTCTCGATGCTTCCTGACCTGGGCGAGGACGCCGCGGGCGCCCTCGACGGCCAGTCGGGCGCACTCCCGCGCGGGCGTGCCGGCGGTGGCGCGGGACCGCATGGGGACCTCTGCGCCGACCGGCAGCCCCGCGGGCAGCGCCAGCATGATGTCGACCAGCGGCAGCTCGCCCTCGCCAGGAGCGAGGCGGTCGCTGGAGTCGTCACGGTACGCCGCGCCGCGCTGTTCCAGCGTGCTGTCGGACAGCTGCACGTACCCGAACAGCGATGAATCGAGCGCGGCCAGGTCCGCCGCCTTCGAACCCGACCGCACCAGGTGCATGGTGTCGATCAGCAGCCTGAAATCGGGCCGTCCCACGTAGCGGACCGCGGCCACGGCGGTCTCCAGGTCGGTCAGCGCGAGCGACTTCGCGAACTCGAGCGTGGTCTGCAGGCCGCGATCGGCGGCGGCTTCCGCGAACGCCCCGAACTGATCGAAGCTGCGGCCGAGGTCTGCGTCCATGGTGACCACGTTGGCCCGCGTCGCCCCGAGCTCGCACATCACGTCGAGACTGGCCAGGTCATCGGTCAGGCCCGCCCGGGGATGACGACGAACCCCTCGGCCAGGGAGATCGCCACTGCGCGGTCACGCAGCGCGGCGGCCATCTGCCGTCGCGCGCCCACGTCATCGAGGAAGGAGAAGTCTGGGTAGCCGTACGGATTGGCGGCATTGTACGGCCCGGTGCGGGCTTTCATCGAGATGGCGTGACAGCCCAGGTCGGCCGCCAGGTGCACGAATTCCACCGGCGGATATCCCAGCACGGTCTGGTACTCGATGCCCACGTCGTCCATCGGGTAACTCCTTCACGGGGAACTCCGCGTCACTGAGGTCGGACGGCTGGATATGAAAACCGGGCGACTCATTAGGTGTATCATATAACCTATTGACCTAGAAGTCGCGGGACGGCGCGTGGCCGTACATGACGGCCTCGCGGTCCGCCAGGCGCCATTCGCCGTCGTCAAGCACCCACAGGTCGTCGTAGCTGCCGTAGCCCTTCAGGACCGGAGCGCCCGCCGAGTCCAGCGCCAGGAACGAGGCGTAGGACCGGCAGCGGATCCGGCCGTCGCCCGCAGGCTCCGTCACCACGCTGCCGATCTGGTGGATCATCGCCCCCGGGTACCACGTCGCGGCGGTGCGCTCCCAGCCCGTCGTGATGGCCCCGATGATCTGGTCGCGCCCGCGCAACCGGGTTAGCTCCGTGCGCCCGTCCGGCCCGCCCTGATAGACCACCTGGGCGCTGTCGGCCGTGTAAAGAGCGGTGAGGGCCTCGGCGTCGCGGGTGTCGACTGCCCACTTCTGCCGTCCGAGCTGGGCCAGCACCTGCTCGGAGGCCGACATCGGCCCGGCGGCGCCGGAACTCGGGGTGGATTCGGCCATCGTCTCTGTCCTTAGGGGTCGCGCGGTAGGTCGGCCAGGACGGCGCGGTCAGGAAGCGTCGACGCCTCCGTCGACGTGGATGGTGCTGCCGGTGATGAAGCCGGCCATGTCGCTGGCCGCGAACACCGCCGCCCGGGCGATGTCGTCCGCCTGCCCCAGCCGGCCGAGCGCCATTTTCGCTACCGTGTCATCGAGTAGCTTCCTGGCCTGTTCCGCGTCGGCTCCGCCGAACCGGGTCGGCGCGACCCGGAAGCCGGGGGTGTCGGTGGCCGCCGGGGCGATGGCGACCACCCGGATGCCGGCCGGGCCCAGCTCCAGGGCCAGGCTCTTCACCAGGCCGAGGGTGCCGTGCTTGGCCGCGACGTACTGGTAGCGCCGGGCCCGGCCGTGGTGCGCGCTGCCCGAGGTGACGAGGATGATCACCCCCGGCCCGCCGCGGTCGAGCATCCGGCGGGCCGCCTCGCGCGCGGTGTAGAAGGAACCGTCCAGGTTGACCGCGATGCCCTGCCGCCACATCTCGTCGGGATAGTCGGCGATGCCGCCGCTCGAGCTCTGCCAGGCGGTGTTCACCCAGATGTCGATGCGGCGGAAACGCTGGACCACCGCCTCGCCGAGCTGGCGGACCGAGGCCGGGTCGGCCACGTCGACCGTCAGCGCCAGCGTCTGGGCGCCTGGCGTGCGCTTGGCGATGAGGTCGGCCGTCTCCTTGGCCTGGCCGGCGGCGATGTCGGCCACCACCGTCAGCGCGCCCGCCTCGGCCAGCCGCAGCGACGTGGCCCGGCCCATGCCGCTGCCGCCGCCGGTGACGACCGCGACGCGGCCGCCCAGTGACCACAGCCGGGAAAGGGCGGTGTCGGTGAAGTCGGGGATCATGACTGGTCTCCTCGGTCGCTCATCACGTCTTCTTGGCCGGCCGCGGACGGTCGGACTCGATCCCGAACCGCTCCGTGTACGCCGCGAAACGCCGACGGATGCGCTCGGGGGCGAAGCCGAACTGCTCGGGGGCGTACTGGTGCGGGCCGTGCTTGCCCTGCGGGTTGTCGTCGGCGAAGTCCCGGACCCGGCGGACCGTCTCGTCGTCGATTTGAATGCCGAAGTGCTCGTAGATGCGCGTCACCGTGCCGATCGGGTCGGCGGTGAGGTCGTTGTAGTGGACGTCGAGGAACCGGTCGTCTCCCAGCCGGCCGCGGGCGGACAGGCCGCGGTGCAGCCCCATCTCCTCGAGCGCGCTCCATTCGGCGCCGAACCTCTTCGGCTCGAACAGCGGGCTGTTCATGGCGCGCAGCGTGCCGACGAAGCTCACGCTTGACGGGATGACCGTGCCCGGGTCGCGGTGCGTCCAGACGATGCGGGCATCGGGGTAGACCTCGAGCAGCGCGTCCAGGCCGAACAGGTGCTTGGGCCATTTGAGCACCCAGGCACCCGGACTGCGGAACTGAAGGTGCTGCAGGAAACGCTTGTGGTGCTCGTAGACCAGCCGCTGGTCGGCGTTGAGGTACCACTCGTAGTACGCCGGGATCCGCTGGTAGGCCAGGTACGTCTGGTTGACGAAGCCCCAGTCGATGAGGCCAAGGCACTGCTCGGGCCGCCGGGCGCCGTAGGGATGGATCGCCTGCAGCCGGGCGGCGCCGGCCCGGGCATCGATGGCCCGCTGGACCTCGGCTATGCGCGGATCGGTGGCCGAGCTCGCGGCCTCCGGCGGCGGGGACGGCAGCCGCATCTCCCACTCACGGGGCGAGCGCGCACCGGGCCGGGTGGCCAGCAGGGCCTGCAGGTGGGTCGAGCCGGTGCGCGGCAGGCCGGTGATGACGATCGGCGCCTTCACCTGCTGGGCCGCGATCTGCGGGTGGCGCTTGCGGTCTTCGACCAGCCGCAGCCGCTTGACGAGGGCGGGCAGCACGAGGTTCTGCGCGACCTGCGCCACCCGTTCTGGCGGGTTGCCTGACTCGTGCTTGAGTGACCACAGCAGGACGTCGATGCCCTCGCGGAACGGCAATTCGCCGAAGTCAGTCAGCCCGGACCGTTCGGAGGAAAGGTTGAGAAGTTGATCTGCGTTGACAGCCGCCGCCGTGAACGCGGTCATCTGAGCCGCCCGGGGAACCGCTCCTCGATGATCCGCCGGAAGCCGTCCTGCCACTTGACCGTGCACGGGCCGGTCAGCGACGTGCGCCGGGCGGGGTCGAGATTGCGCGGGTAGGCGATGATCTGATCCATGCCGGTGAAGGAGTAAGAGGTGCCGAGCTGCTCCGCTACCCACGGGACGAGCTGTTCGACGGAGACCGCGTCGTCGCCGCCCCAGTTGGTCACCGTGCCGCCGACGGCGGCGCCATCGAAGAACGCCCCGAGGTGCTCGGCCATGTCATCCTCGTGGATCGGGCAGCCGACGAACTCCCAGTCGGGGTTGACCGGGACGGGCTCGCCCTGCGCCACCCGGGTGATGATCCTGACCGGCATGCCGCCGAAGCTCGCCCTTCCGTAGGACCAGTTCATCCGGGCGATCGTCAGCGGCACCTGGTGGATGCGGGACAGCGAGCGGGCGACCGCCTCGCCGGCGAACTTGCTGGTGCCGTACGCGAAACGGGTGTTGATGCGGACGCTTCCCCCGCACCGGTCCGTCTCCCGGTAGGCGTACCACGGGTCGGGGTGGTCCCAGTAGACCCCGCTGGTCGAGACGTAGATCCAGGCTCTGGCGCGGTTGAGGTGGTTCAGCAGCAGGCCGGTGCCCTCGGCGTTCTGCTTGAGGCCGGTCTCGATGTCGGCCGGGAAGACGTCGGCCGCGGCGTGGAACACGTAGTCGAAGTCATTGGGCACGCCGGTGAAGTCCCCGCTGGTGTAGTCACAGACGATCGGAATGATTCCCAGCGCCTCCACCGCTTCTCTGGAACCGGGCCTGGAGTAGCGGGCGAGGCCGTAGATCTGGTTGTGCGGCGCCAGGATCGCGGCGATCGAGCCGGCCAGCTGGCCGGTCAGGCCGGTCATGAGCAGTCGCGCGTTCTTCAGCATCGGTGCGCCTTGGTGATGGCCGTGCGCAGGGCCGAGCGCTCGAGCCCGCCGTATCCGGTCTCGCCGTCCCACTGGTAGCGCGCGAACGCCGGGGAGATCACCGTCCCGGGCCCGTCGCCTACCTTCGCGCCGTAGTGACGACCGTCGGGGGCCGGGGTGACGAACGCGCTCGCGATCGTCGCCGCGCTGATGACTGCCTTGTGCCGGCCCGCGTGCAGTTCGATCGTCAGCCGCTCGCCGCCGGGGACGGCCTGGTCGAGGTGCGGCCAGGTGACGACGTCGGCGTCATGGGCGGCGCCGTCGAGGTAGAGGAAGCCGCGGCCGCGCTCCGGACGGTCGGCGGTCGCCCGGTAGCGGAGCAGGCCGAAGCCGCGACCGCTGGGGAAGCGCCCGTTGATGATGGCGTGGCCGCTGAAACCGGGCATGTCCCGGCGGCGCCGGGAGTGGCTGCGGAAACCCGGCCCGGCGAACCGGTAGGCGGTGCCGCCGACGGTGACGGTGCCTCGCGCGTCGTAGAACTGGTGGTAGCGCAGCGACGGCGGCTGCTCGCCCCAGTCGCCCTCGGTGTTCCAGGGCGCTGCGACCGACTCGACCTCGATCTCGACTTCCATCTCGACCAGCTCGCTGCCCGGCCGCGGGCCGACCACGATCTCGTCGCCGGCCAGCCGGTGGGCCGGTCCGGCATAGCGGCCGCGCCAGCGACGGAACGGCTCCAGGCAGTCGAGCCGCAGCCGGTCGCCCGCGGCCGTACGGCCGTGGCTGCCCCAACCCGCGCCGTGCTGGGCGAGGACGCTGCCGTCGGGCAGCAGCATGAAGACGCTCTCCCGCCGCAGCAACAGGTCGTCCTTCTCCGCGGCGAGGTACAGGTAGTGGCCGACCTTCGAGGCCGGGTCGTACCCGTAGAGCCAGTAGGCCTCGTGATGGTCGGGCGGCTCCTTGAAGCCGACCTGGGGGAGGTCGGCCTCCGGCGGCCACGGTCCGGCGAGATCAGGCGGCATGTCCGCAGTTTAAGAAACGGGCGTTCGAACGTCAATACACTTGTATTGTTTACAATACTGATGTTCCGATGTCAGTACTCCCTTAGAGTTGAGTTCGCCATGACGAATCCGAGCCTTACCTTCGGTCCGGCCGATCTCGCCCCACGGGCGCGGATCCGCGAGGCGGCGCTGCGCCTGTACGCCGAGCACGGCACGCAGGGCACGTCCATCCGGATGGTGGCCGAGGAGGCCGGCATGTCGGCCGGCGCGGTCATGCACCACTTCAAGACCAAGGACGAGCTGGCCGAGGCGGTACAGCACGCGGTGGTGGCCAAGATCCGCGAGGTCGTCAGCGGCGTCGGGCTCGATCAGTCGCCGCCGGTCGCCGCCCGCGCCCGGCGCCAGGCGTTCGACCAGCTCATCGCCGACAACCCGGCGATCGCCGGGTACATCAGGCGGGCCACCCTGGAAGGCGGGCCGGCCGGCCTGGCGCTGTTCACCGAGGCGTTCGACCTGGTGCGGAGCGAGATGCAGGGCCTCGTCGAGGCGAAGATCGCACGTCCGCTACCCGACCCTGAAGTCGGGCTGGTGCTGTACCGGGCCATCAACCTGGCGCACATCGTCTTCGGACCGCTCATCGAGCAGATGCTCGGCCTGTCGCTGTCCGATCCGGTCGTGCTCGCGCGGTTCAGGGATGCCGCGGTCGACCTGCTCACCCACCCGGTCTTCAACGAGGCGCCGAGCCCGTAAGCGCGGCCGCCCGTCGGCGACGATCGCCGCGAACCGCTGCTCGACCTCGGGGATCCGGTCGGCGTGAGTGAATATCAACCGGCGGCGTTGGGCGACCGCGGCGAACGCGATCCGCGCTACCTCGTCCGGTTCGATCGCGTCGGGATAATCGGCGCGGCTCATGCCGGTGGACACCTTGCCCGGCAGCAGCAGGGTCACCCCGACGGCGGCGTTCACCGCCGCCAGCTCGTGGTTGAGCGACTCGCACAAGCCAAGCAGCGCGTGCTTGGCCGCGACATACGGGCTGATGCCGGGCCGCGCGGTCACCGAGGCCATCGATCCGGTGACGAGCAGCTGGGCCGGCTCGCCCGCCTCCATCAGCCGGGGCATGAAGGAGCGGACCAGGTGCACCGTGGCCATGAAGTTCACCCCCATCACCCGCTCCCAGTCGGCTGCGGGCACCTCCCAGGCCCGGCCGGGCCGGACGATGCCCGCGTTGGAGCAGACGAGCTGAACGCGGCCGAGCTGGAACGCCGCCCGCGCGACGCGCTCGATGTCGTCAGGGCGCGAGACGTCGGCGACGACGGCGGTCAACTCGGCCCCTGCCCCGCGCAGCCGCGCGGCGGCGGCTTCCAGGGCATCGGCGCGGACGTCGGCCAGCACGACGCGCATCCCGCGGCTGGCCGCGGCGGCGGCCAGCGCGAAGCCGATCCCGCTCGCGCCGCCGGTTACGACGGCGGTCCGGCCTGGTTCGATGCGCACCCTCGTCCTTCCCGGCCACGCTGCCGCGGCCACATCCGGTTGCCGGAAACCGGCTTAGCGGGGCGGCATCCGGATGGCGCCGTCGAGGCGGATCGTCTCGCCGTTGACGTAGGGGTTCTCCAGCAGGCTGATCGCCATCTGGGCGTAGTCGTCCGGTGCTCCCAGGCGGCTGGGGTTGGGCACGCTCTGCTCCAGGGCCGTGCGGATGTCCGGCCGTAGCCGGGCCAGCATCGGGGTGTCGAACACGCCGGGCGCGATCGTGTTGACCCGGATCTGCCTGCTGGCGAGGTCGCGGGCGGCGACGAGGGTGATGCCGTGCACGGCCGCCTTGGCGGCGGTGTAGGACGTCTGGCCGATCTGGCCGTCGAAGGCGGCGACCGACGCGGTGAGGACGATCGCGCCGCGTTCGCCGTCGACCGGCTCGGCGCGGGCGATCCGGGCCGCGCCCAGCCGCAGGACGTTGTAGGTGCCGACCAGGTTGACCCGGACCACCTCGGCGAAGGTCTCGAGCGAGCCCGGGTTTCCTTCCTTGTCGAGGATCCGCACCCGGTCGCCGCCCCGCCCCGCGCAGTGCACGACCGCCCGCAGCGGGCCGTGGGCGGCCTCGACGGCGTCGAGCGCGGCGGTCACCGCGGCCTCGTCGGTGATGTCGGTCTTGGCGTAGATCACGCCCGCGCCGAGGCCGGCCAGGTCCTCGTCGGACGGCGGGTTGAGGTCGGCGATGCCGACCCTGGCGCCGGCCGCGAGCAGTCGGCGGACGGTCGCCAGGCCGAGCCCGGACGAGCCGCCGGTGACTAGCTGCAGATACGGAATCGAGGTCCACGTCTTCTCCTGTGCAGCGATCCGGGTAAGGGTCAGTCGGTCAGCAGTTCGATGATGGTGGCGTTGGCCATGCCGCCGGCCTCGCACATCGTCTGCAGCCCGTAGCGGATCCCGTTGGCCCGCATGTGGTGCACCATCCGGGTCATCAAGATCGCACCGGAGGCGCCGAGCGGGTGCCCGACCGCGATCGCGCCGCCGAGCGGGTTGAGCCGCTCGTGATCGGCTCCGGTTTCCGCCTCCCAGGCCAGCGGGACGCTCGCGAACGCCTCGTTGACCTCGAACACCCCGATGTCGTCGATCGTCAGCCCGGCCCGCTTGAGCACCTTCGCGGTGGCCGGGATCGGCGCGGTCAGCATCGTCACCGGGTCGTCGCCGGTCACCGCGCCGGAGTGGAACCGCGCCAGCGGCCGCAGGCCGAGCTCGGCCGCCCGCTCGCTGGTGGTGATCAGCAGCGCCGCGCACCCGTCGGAGATCTGCGAGCTGTTGCCCGCGTGGATGACGCCGTCGTCGAGGAAGGCGGGCTTGAGCGCCGCCAGTTTCTCGAGCGAGGTTTCCCGCCGGATGCCCTCGTCGGCGGTGAGCTCGCCGTCCGGGCCGCTGACGGGGACGAGCTGGCCGGCGAAGGCGCCGGCGTCGGTCGCGGCGGCCGCCTTGCGGTGGGACTCGAGCGCGAACTCGTCGAGCTGGCGGCGGGACAGGCCCCAGCGGCGGGCGATGTCCTCGGCTCCGAGGCCCTGGCTGAAGCTGTCACGCTGGTAGCGTTCGCTTTACCTGGGGGCCAAACGGCTCGCCCGACCGCCCGCGCGGAGCCGAGCGGCACCCGGCTCATCGATTCCACCCCGCCCGCCACGACCATGTCGTAGTGCCCGGCGATGACGCTGGCGGCGGCGAAGTGCACCGCCTGCTGGCTCGAGCCGCAGGCGCGGTCCAGAGTGACACCGGGGATCGACTCCGGCCAGCCGGCCGCGAGCACCGCGAGCCGGCCGACGTTGGTCGACTGCTCCGCGATCTGGGTGACGCAGCCCCAGACGATGTCCTCGATCAGCTCTGGGTCGAGTTGGTTGCGGGCGGCGAGCGCGGTCAGCACGGAGGCCGACAGGTCGACCGGGTGCACCTGCCTCAGCGTCCCCTTGCGGCGGCCGATGGGCGCGCGGACCGCGTCTACGATGACGGCGTCACGCATGGGCTTCTCCCTTCCTCGGATTGGCGTTTGCGGGTCAGACCGAGAGCGCGAAGCCGCCGCTGACCCGCAGCGTCTCCCCGGTGACGAACGACGCCGCGGGCGAGACGAGGAACAGCAGCGCGTCGACGATGTCGCGTTCCTCGCCTTCGCGCGGCAGGATCTGCTGTCCCATCACCCGCGCTGTCTCGTCGCGGCCAAGCTCCGCCCGGATCGTGTCGGTGAAGATCAGGCCGGGGGCGATGGCGTTCACCCGGATTCCGTCGGCGGCGAACTCGCGCGCGAGCTGGACCGTCACGCCGCGGACGGCGAGCTTGGAGACCCCGTAGGCCGCGCGGTTGGCGTAGGCGGCGGATGACGAGATGTTGACGATGGCGGCACCGTCCCGGCCGGTCATCGCCGCCCGGGCGGCGAGCGAGCAGATGTACACGCCGATCACGTTGACGTCGAACAGGCGCCGCAGGCCCGCGATCCCGATGTCAGCGGACGGCTTGTTGTAGGCGGCCGAGTGCAGTCCCGCGTTGTTGACGAGGATGTCGATGCCGCCGTGCTCTGCCGCCACTGCGCCGATCATGGCCGCGACGCCCGCCTCGTCGGCAACGTCGCAGGCCGCAGCGGACGCGCTCCCGCCGTTGTCCGTGATCTCTTTCGCGGCCGCCTCGGCGGCGTCGAAATCAATGTCGGCCAGCACGACGTGGGCACCGCGCGCCGCCAGGGCCGTACCGAAGGCCTGGCCGAAGCCTCGGCCGCCGCCGGTGATCACGGCCGCCTTGCCCTGGTGAATGCCGCCCTGGTCGGTGGCGTCTGTCATCGCATCTCCTGTTCCGCCGCGTCCGGCCAGCCGCGTGCCGGAGTCACCGGTCCTGCCAGACCGGGTCGCGGCGCTCGCGGAAGGCGGCGACGCCCTCGGACGCGTCCTGCGAGGCGAACACCGGTTCCAGGTAGGCCCGCTGCCGCTGGAAGCCCTCGGCCAGCGGCCAGTCGGCCGAGTCGATGGCGACGGCCTTGGAGGCGCGGACCGACATCGGCGCGTTGGCGGCGACCTGGGCGGCCAGCTCGAGCGCGGCGGTCAGCGCCTGGCCGTCGTCGACCAGGCGGTTGACCAGGCCGAACTGTTCCGCGCGGGCCGCGTCGAGCGGCGCCCCGGTGACGAGGAGTTCCATCGCGAGCGCGTGCGGGAGACGCCGCGGCAGCCGGAACACGCCGCCGCCGCGCGCGGCCAGACCGCGCCGCACCTCCGGCAGGCCGAACCGGGCGCCCTTGCCCGCCGTGACCAGGTCGCAGCAGAGCACGATCTCGAAACCGCCGCCGAGCGCCCACCCTTCGACGGCGGCGATCAGCGGCTTGGCGGGCGGCCGCTCGACGATTCCGGCGAAGCCGCGCGACGGGTCTCTGACCTGTTCCCCGGCCGCGAACGCCTTGAGGTCCATCCCGGCGCAGAAGGCGGTGCCCGCGCCGTGCAGCACGCCCACCCGAAGCTCGGACGAGCTGTCAAGCAGGTCCAGCGCGCGGGCGATGCCCGCCGACACCGCGCCGTTCACGGCGTTGCGCTGCTGCGGCCGGTTGATCGTGATGATCAGGACGCCGTTCTCGCGGCGGACCAGAACGTCTTCGACGCGGCGGCTGGGCCGGCGGCTGATGACATGGGCGGTCGGGCTCCCGGTGGACGACGGAAAGTCTATTTGTATAACTAATATAGTGAGTTCGTTGAGCAGTGGCAAGCGCGCTCAGCGCAGGGCCGAGTGGCCGAGCAGCGCCTTGCCGAGGTGCAGGATCTGGATCTGGCTGGTGCCCTCGGGGATCGTGGCCTCGCGGGCGTCGCGGAAGTACCGCTCGACCGGCGACTCCTCCATCAGCCCGGCTCCCCCGTGCAGCTGCAGCGCCAGCGTCGCCGCGCGGCCGGCCGACTCGCCGCAGTAGTACTTCGCCATCGAGCACTCGTAGCGACCGGGCTCGCCCGCGTCGATGCTCCTGGCGGCGTGGTAGCCGAGCAGCCGCGACGTCTCGGTCAGGGTCGCGATCTCCACCACCATCTGCTGGACCAGCTGGAACCCGGCGATGGGCTTGCCGAACTGCTCGCGCTGACGGCAGAACCTGATCGACTCCTCCAGGCACGCCTGCGAAAGCCCCACCGCTCCCATCGCCATGTTCAGCCGTCCGGCGTTGACCGCCGCCATGCCGAGCGACAGGCCGCCGCCGGGCCTGCCGAGCACGTTCCTGGCCGGAACGAAGGTGTCGTCGAAGGTCAGCTCGCAGCTGGTCGTGGAGCGCAGCGGCATGTGCGGGATGTCGTGCACGCCGAACTTCGACTCCGCCGCGTCGATCAGCAGCGCGGTCACCCCGTGGTCGGTGCCGTCCTCATCGGTCAGACGGGCGAACAGGATGCCGAAGTCGCACCCCAGGGCGTTGGTGATGTAGAGCTTGCTGCCGTTGACCACCAGGCCGTCCCCGGTGCGCCGGGCGGTGGTGCGCAGCGCGCCGGCGTCGCGAGCCCGCGTCCGGCTCGGTCAGCCCGAACCAGCCGAGCCGGCGGCCCGCCAGCAGCGGCTGCAGGAACCGCTCCGACTGGCCGTCGTCGGCGGCCGCGGCCAGCACCCGGGCGACCATCCCCTGGACGTTGAGCGTGGTCCGCAGCGACCCCCAGCAGCGGCCGGCCTCCTCCATGAGGATCGCCTGCATGATCATCGGCAGCGCGTCTCCCCCGGCCGCCTCAGGCACCCCGCCGCGGACGTAGCCGAAGTCGTAGAGCTGCGGCAGCAGCTCCCACGGAAACGTCCGCGCCCGCTCGTGCTCCGCTACCAGCGGCGCCACCTTCCGGTCGAGAAAGGACCGGACCGCATCGCGCAGAGCGCGTTCGTCTTCGTTAAGGAGCGATGACATGAGTTGCCTGCCCGTTCTCGATCCTGAGGGGAATCGCGCTCAGCCGTCGGCGTCCATGGCCGGTCGTGGTCGTTTACGCCGCTCATTCAGTTGTATCATATTACTGATTGTTGGCTGTTTCACCATCGGGCGGGGCCAGCATCTCGCGGTGCTCGGGAGTGCCGTCGAGCGGCGCGTTGACCCGGTCGGCGATGCGCCATCCGGCCGCAGTACGCACCCACTTCCAGGTATTAGCCGAGACGCGGGCCACCCAGAACCGGTCGGCCGCGGAGTCCCACCGGATGTTGAGCGCGTAACTGCGTCCCGTCGCCTGGTCGCCGTCGACCACGATGTGCGGGACGGTGAGCACGTGACCGCAGCCGTCGCTGATCAGGCGCTGATGGCCCGGGCCGTGCACCATGCTGATGATGTCGTCGCGGCCCCGCATCTCCCACACCGGCACCGCGTCGAAGGAGCCGTCCTCGGTCCACAGCGCGGCGGTGGCCTCGCCGCGGCCGCTGTCGACCGACGGGCCGTACTGCGCGACCAGCTGCATGATCTCGACCTGGTCCTCGAGCGCGCGGACCCGGTCCGCGAGCCGCGCGACGGTCGGCGGCGAGCTCGTCGTTGTCGGTCACTTGGCTGCCTCCTGGTTCACGGCACCACGATGATCCGGGCCGGGCCGTTCGCGTCGCGGGCGGCGTCGAGCGCGGCCGGCACCTCCTCAAGCCCGACGCTCGGCCCCACCATCGGGGTCACGTCGAGGCTGCCGGTGCTGACTGCCTCGAACGCCTCGAGCCAGTGCTGGGGCAGCGGGCCGCCGCCGAACTGGATGTTGAGCCCCTTGCGCTTGGCGGTCAGGGTGTGCAGGTGGTCGCCCTCGGGAGCGCCGCCGAGCGACATGATGCGGGTGCCGCGCTCGCAGCCCATGATGATCGAGTCGAGCACGCCGGGGATGCCGACGCACTCGAACACGACGCAGCCCGATGAGCCGGCCGCCGCCATCATGTTCTTCGCCGGCTCGATCGAGCCTGCTGCCAGGTCGCGCCAGGCCTGGTAGGGCGAGACCGCGGCGGGATCGATCACCTCGTCGGCGCCCATCGCGAGCGCCAGTTCCCGGCGGGACGGGACGAAGTCGGCCGCCAGGATCGGCCCGGCCCCGAAGCGCTTGAGCGTCGCGATCACCGCCAGCGCGATGGCGCCGCACCCGATCACCAGCGGGATCTCCTTGGCTCCGAGCTGAGCCCGCCGCGCGGCCGACCAGCCGACGCCGATCGCGTCGGAGATGCACACCACCTCGCTCGGGAGGTCGGACGACACCACTTTCATCAGCGTCTCGTCCAGCAAGAGGTACTCGCCGAACGCGCCCGGCGTCTCCGGGTTCTGGCCGATGATCTTCATGCCGTCGACGCCGGCGAACATCACCGGCCGCGAGCTGACCCGGGTGCCGACCGGAATCCGCCGCTCGGTGTCCGGGTCCGTAGTCGACGATCTCAGTGCAGTACTCGTGACCCATCACGACGTCGACGTCCTGGTCGTAGGTCGACCACCCGCTGTCGTCGTCCGCGCCCACCTCGGGGTGGTCCATGTAGTGCAGATCGGACGCGCAGATCCCGCACGCCAGCGAGCGGACCAGCACCTGCCCGGGCCCGGGAACCGGATCATCGATCGTCCGGGTCTCGACTCTTCCCTGCCGCAATACCGCAGCGCGCATGCCTTCTCCTCTCAGCGCCGGCTCATCCGCAGGACGGCGGCGCGCCTGGTGACCGATCCGAACGGCGGCGGGCCGAGCGGATCCTGGCCGCCGCACATCCAGGTGGGGCCGTCGGCCAGATGGTCGAGCGCGGTGGTCGCCACGTCGTCGGGGTCGGCCAGGTCACCGTGGTACCCGCCGTTGGCAGCCAGCGCCCGGTGCAGCGAGGGAGTATCGGTCGCCGTGACCACAAGGCCGAGTACGTCAACGCCGTGGTCGTGCCACTCGGCCCAGAGGGCTTCGGCCAGGATGAGATCGAATGCCTTGGTGGCGCCGTAGGCGGCCAGGGTCGCGCCGCCGGCCCAGGCGGCGCCCGATGTCACCAGGACAACGCCACCGCGTCCGCGAGCGACCATCGGCCCCCCGAATCGGTACGCGGCCTCCAGGACGCCGACGCAGTTGCGTTTGACCAGGGCCAGGTGCGCTGTCCAGGTCCTTGCTCGAGGAAGGCGGCGCTGTAGTCGTCGCCGCCGGCGTTGGCGATCAGGCACCCGATCTCGAGCTCCGCCGTCGCGGCGGACAGGCGTGCCATGGCGTCCTGGTGCGCGAGGTCGAGCGGCACCGTCAGCACCTCGACGTCGTAGCGTCCGCGAACTTCCTTGGCGAATGCCTCGAGGACGTCTTCCCGGCGGGCGACGAGCACCAGGTTGATCCCGCGGGAGGCCAGAGCGCGCGCGAACGCCGCGCCGATTCCGTCCGATCCGCCGCAGACAATGCCCCACGGCCCGTACTTCTCGGCGAAATCCATGGACATGGCGGATCGATCTCCTTCTGCGAGCAAGACGACTCATTGGGTAGTTTCAGTTGTTTCATCATACTGATATAGTCTTCTGCAGTACAGCCCCGGCCGACGCGGGTCGACCGTATCGACGCAGGAGCGCCGCATGAGCGAGACCACCGTCTACACCGACTTCCGACTGCACGCCCATCATGTGGCGGAAACCGGCGAACGCAGCCCGGCCGAGGTCGCGGTGCGGCGCGACCTCGCCGCCGCGTACCAGCTGTGCGCGTTGTTCGGCTGGGACGACCTCGTGTACACGCACATCTCCGCGCGGGTTCCCGGGACCGATCACCACTTCCTGGTCAATCCGCTCGGCCTCGGGTTCGATGAGATCACCGCGTCCAGCCTGATCAAGATCGACACCGGCGGGAACGTCATCGGCGACAGCGGCGGATACGAGCCGAACGCGGCCGGCTTCGTCATCCACGGCGCCATCCACTCGACCAGGGAGAACGCCGGCTGCGCGACGCACCTGCACACCGAGGCGCAGATGGCCCTGTCGACGCTGACCGACGGCCTGCTCCCGCTGACGCAGCACGCGATGCGGCTGTACGGCCGGATCAGCTACCACGACTACGAGGGCATCGCGCTATCCGAGGGAGAACGAGAGCGGCTGGTCGCGGACCTCGGCGGCAGCGCGGCGATGGTCTTGCGCAACCACGGCAGCCTGACCGTCGGCGCAAGCGTCGCGCAGGCCTTCGTGGAGATGTTCTACCTGGAGAAGGCGGCCCGCAGCCAGCTGCTGGCCCAGGCCACCGGGCAGGCGCTGATCATCCCGGCACGGGAGACCATCGAGCTGACCGCCCGCCAGTGGGACGGCATGCTCGACGCGGGCATCGAGTGGCCGCGCCGCGCCGGGCGACGGCCGGCCGGTCCGCCTTCGCCTAGTGACCAGCCCGGCGCGATGACGTTCGCCCAGCGCTGGGAGACCGCGGTGCGCACTAGCGGCGACCGGTTGTTCCTGGTTTTCGAGGGCCCTGAACCGGTCCGTCTCGCAGTGGACCTACCGGCAGTTCGACGAGGTTGTCACCCGGATGGGCGCGACCTTGGCGGCGGCCGGGGTGACGGCCGGGTCGCCGGTTCACGTGGTGCTGCGCAACTGCCCGGCGTTCATCGCGATCTGGCTCGCCTGCGCGCGGTCGGGCGCGTGGCTGGTGCCGGTCGACCCGACGTCCACCGCCCGCGACATCGGCCGGCAGTGGACCGGGTTCGCCGGCGGCCGGGATCTGCGCGGCGAGCCGCGCGGACGTCTACGCGGCGGGGGTGCGGGAGTCCGCCGCCGGCGGTGGCGGTGATCGAGCTGACGGAGACGGCGGCCGACGTGGCGCCCGCCGCGGACCTGGCCGGGAGTAGCGCGGACGCGGCCGTCGCGCCGGCGGACCGGCTGGCGGTGATGTTCACCTCGGGAACCACGTCCGAGCCGAAGGGCGTCGTCCTCACCCAGCACAACTACGCGCACGTGGCCGACACGATGTCCGCCGTCGTCGGGCTGCGGCCGGAGCACCGCTGGCTGGTGACTCTGCCGCTGTTCCACGCCAACGCGCAGTACTACTGCATCGCGCCCGCGATCGCGGTCGGCGCCAGCGTCGCCCTGACCTCGACGTTCTCCGCGTCCCAGTGGCTGCGGCAGGCCCGCGACCTGGCGGCGACGCACGCCAGCCTGTTCGCCGCGCCGATCCGGATGATCCTCGCCCGCCGCCCGGCCGACGCGCCGGCCGGACGGCTCGAGCACGTCTGGTTCGCGCAGAACCTCGGCCGGCAGCACTACGACGAGTTCGCGGCGCTGGCCGGGTGCCGCCCGCGGCAGCTTTACGGAATGACGGAGACCGTCGCGATCGTCTGCGCGGACGTCTCGGAACCGTACCGCAACGACACGATCGGCCCGCCAGTCGAGGGTCGCTCGGTCGTGCTGACCGATCCCGAGACCGGGGCGGACGCGCCGCCCGGGGAGCCGGGGGAGCTGGTCCTGGCGGGAGTGCCGGGCGAGGACATCTTCCTCGGGTACCTGGACGATCCGGCCGCGACCGGCCGGTCACTGACCCAGCGCGACGGCATCACCTGGTTCCGGACCGGCGATATGGTCACCCGGGTCGCCGACGACGGCGCGCTCCGCTTCGTGGGCAGGCGCGATGACGTGATCAAGGTGTCGGGTGAGAACGTGAGCCTGACCGAGGTTGAGGCGACGCTCGCGCAGGCGCCCGGGGTCCTCGAGTGCGCCGTGCTGGCCGGCGGACCCGGTCGCGACATGGTTCCCGTCGCCTACGTGGTCCCCCGTGACCGGAGCATCCGCCGGCCGTCAGCGAGCTGGCCGAATGGTCGGAGCGCAACCTGGCGGCGGCCGCGCGCCCGCGCGACTGGCACCTGATCCAGGCGCTCCCCCGGACCAGCGTCGGCAAGGTGCGCCGGTTCAAGCTGTGACCGGATAGCCGGAGAACGCGAGGCATCATGAGCGTAGCGCCGTCCCGTCCGCTGACGGCCCTGCACTACTTCGCGACCGATCGGTCCCTGCCGATCGCCGACTTCGCCCGCGCGGCCGCCGATCGCGGGTTCGACGCGGTGCTGCTGCCGGAGCACACCCACATCCCGGTCGACACCGAGGCGCCCTACCCGGGCGGCGGCAGCCTGCCGGAACGCTACCGTCGGACGCTCGACCCGTACGTGGCGCTTGCCGTCGTCGCCGCGCAGACCGACCTCCAGATCGGGACCTGCATATCGCTGGTCGCTCAGCATGACCCGATCGCGCTGGCGAAGACCATCGCCACGCTCGACTTCATGTCCCGCGGCCGTTTCTCGCTCGGCGTGGGATACGGGTGGAACGCGCCCGAACTGGCGAACCACGGGCATGCGGCGGGTGACCGGCGCGCGATCGTCCGCGAGTACGTGGCGCTGATGCGCGCGCTGTGGCAGGACGCGGTGGCCGAGTTCCACGGTGGACACGCGAACCTATCCGCCAGCTGGGCATGGCCGAAGCCGGCCCGGCAGCCGTCGGTCCCGGTGCTCCTCGGCTGCCGGCTCACGCCGAGCGGCTGCGGCGAGATCGTCGGCTGGGCGGACGGCTGGATCGGCTACGGCGGCGATCTGGAGCTGTTCGCCGCGCAGGTCACGACGCTCCGCTCGCGGTGGGCCGAGGCCGGGCGGGCAGAGGCCGGCCCCTCATCCGGCCGATGCTCGGCATCGTCGACGACGACACCCTGCGCCGGAGCTTCGAGCGTTTCCAGAACCTCGGAGTTGACCAGGTTGTGCTCGACCTGCAGGCCGTCGAGGGCGATACCCTCGCCGTCCTCGATCGCTACACCGCGGCGCTCAAAGCGGTCTAGCGCCGCCCGTTCGTTACGGTTCGTCACCGGTCGTCCTGGTCCGAGGTGGAACAGTGGGCTCGGGAGAGACAGTCACGGTCCGTTCGAGATGACGGGTTTGATCTGCCGGGGCATCCTCGGCCCGCCACCGGCAGGACCGGCCGGACGGGTCAGGCTGCGGCGCCTTCCTCGGTGACGGCCGGCTCGGCTACCGGAGCGGCCGGGCGCCAGGAGGTGAGGAGCGTGAGCGCGGCGCCGAGACCGCCCGCCCCCGCGCAGACCGCGTAGGACGCCCAGCCGCTGATCGGGTAGCCGAGCGCGTGGTCGAGCGACAGCCAGCCCGCCCCGGTTCCGGCCAGCGCCACCGCCACGACGCAGATCATCAGCACGTACTCGTACCCCTGGCCCGGCCGGAAGATGAAGAACCCGTTCTTGATGTGGGCGGTGACCAGCGCGACCAGCATCGTGCCGAGGACGCCCGCCGCCGCCAGCGGGGTGAGCAGGCCGAGCAGGAGCAGCACGCCCGCACCGATTTCGGTGACGGTCGCCACGTAGGCGTGCACCCAGGCGGGCCGCATGCCGATCGAGGCGAACCAGCGGGTGGTGCCGGCGATCTTGCCGCCGCCGAACGCGTGATTCCAGCCGTGCGCCAGCATGGTGATGCCGAGCACCGCCCGCAGCAGCAGCGCGGCGACGTCTACCGGATGCATGAGAGCACCGTCTCGTAGTCCAACATAGTTAGATCATTGCACTTGTCAGGCTATATGGCGAGCGCGAGAATAACGGCAACTTCGATACCGAATCAGCGAGGAGCCGCATGGCAACGTTCGTTCTGGTCCACGGGGGCGGGCACGGGGGCTGGTGTTACCAGCGGGTCTCGCGGCTGCTCCAGCAGGCCGGTCACGAAGTCTACGCACCGACCCTGACCGGACTCAGCGAACGCTCCCATCTCGCCGGCCCGCACGTAGACCTGGACCTGCACATCCAGGACATCGCCGCGGTGCTTCACTACGAGGACCTGCGCGACGTGATCCTGGTCGGCCACAGCTACGGCGGAATGGTCATCACCGGCGTGGGCGGCCGGGCCGCGGACCGGATAGGCAAGCTCGTCTACCTTGACGCGGCCAACCCCAAGAACGGGCAGTCCCTGGTCGACATCGCCGGCCCCATGATGGAGATGGCCCGCCTGGGCGGGCAGGTCGTCGATGGCGTGGAGATGGTCCTGCTTCCCGCGCCAGGGGCGGGGGGCCTTCTATGGCGTCACCGATCCCGCCGACCTGGCCTGGATGGACGAGCGGTTGACGGCCCACCCCTGGAAGTGCTTCGAGCAGAAGCTTGAACTGCGCGATGAGGCCGGGTACGCCAAGATCCCGCAGTACCACATCTCCTGCGCTTCCACGCTCGCCACGCGCGACCCTGGTCTCATCGAGGACGCTCGCGCGTCCGGCAGGCTCTGGGTCATCGACACCGGCCACGATCTCATGATCACCGAGCCGCGGAAGGTTGCCGACGCGCTGGTCGGCGGTAGCCTCCGACTTATTCGCGGGCGCGCCGTGGTTCGGCCGGGGTCAGCTCGGCGGCTGCCAGCCGATGTACTCGTCCGCCCGGCGGCTGAACAGCCACTTGCCGTCGACGGGCCTGAGCTCGTCGTAGTAGCGGGCGACGATCTGGATCGACCAGCCGGCGTCGCCCTGGGCGATGTACACCACGTCGGTGGTCGCCCGGGCCTGCCCGGCGTCCCAGTCGGTGATGACGACGTTGACCGGCATGTGCCGCTGCAGGCCGCTTGGGCTTCCACTTGTCCCAGGCGGCGCGGATCGCGTCCGCGCCCTCGAAGGTGCCCATGCCGGGCACCTCGAGGACCGCGTCCGGCGTGTAGAGCGCCATGATCCCGTCAGTGTTGCCCGCGTCCTGGTGCTGTGAGTGCGCGGCGACCGTGGTGTAGACGCCGGCGAATACCTCCGCGAAGGTGGTCATCGGCTCTGCCTCCCTACTTGATGGCCACCGGGGTAAGGGGCGTGCCTACCGCTCCGGTGACCTTGAGGCCGGTGGCGCAGAAGAAGAACTCCCACACGCCGTCCTGCTCGCAGTCGGCGGCCAGGTCGTTGAAGTTGAACATCTCGCCCAGGGTCAGGCCGATGTCGCGGATCGCCACCTGGTGGAAGGGGATGGTGGCGCCGGGGATCGGGGTCGGCCAGGCACTCGCCGTTGGCCTGGTCGAGGGCCAGCGCGGCGATCTCCCGGTCGTGGATCCAGCGGCAGATGTCCTGGCCCGGACCGGCCGTGTTGCCCACGTAGTGCTGCCGGTCGCCCTCGGCGAAGTACTTGTACCAGCCGGTGCGGATGCACAGGATGTCGCCGGATTCGACGCGCACCCCCTGGCGCTCCTCGGCCGCGAGCACGTCGGCCTCGGTGATCTCGTACGAGTCGGGCAGCGCGTCGACCCCCTTCAGCGCGGCGATGTCGAGCAGCACCCCGCGGGAGATGAGCTTCGGGGCCACCTTGGCGATGTCGTTCTTGGAGGCGCCCTGGAAGTTGTTGACCGCCGCGGCGGGAACCCCGTTGTAGAAGAACCCGTTGTACCCGACGTGGGCCAGGCCGTCCCACTGGGTGGAGGCCTGCAGGCCCATGATGATCAGGTCGTCCGCCGCGATCTGGCCGTCCTTGGCGTAGAACGAGTCCGACGGCAGCAGGGTGAACACGTGCTGCGGGTTGTGCCGCCAGCCGCCGGGCGGGAACGGGCCGTTCTTGTCGAACGGGATGCCGCAGTCGATGATCTTGCCCGTCTTGATCAGCTGGGCCGCGCTGACCAGCTTCTCCGGGGTGATGAAGTTCAGCGTGCCGATCTGGTCGTCGTCGCCCCAGCGGCCCCAGTTGGACAGTTCCTTGCCGAGTTCGTGGTGCGGCCAGACGGTGGCGTCGGTGTCGGTCATCTGCTGCTTTCCTTTCCGTACGGGTGGGACATGTGGGAGGGAAGAACCCGGCGTAGTCGCCCTTGGCGGCGGTCTCCATCATTTCCAGCAGCTTGGGCCGCCCGAGGGAGTTGAGCAGGAAGGCGCGGGCCTTGCCGGGGATGTTGCTCCCGAAGAAATAGCTCTGCTCGTTGAAGGGCGACATGGTGACGGCCGCCTCGTTGACCATCGCGGTCCACTCCTCTTCCAGCGCCTTGGGCGCTTCGATCACCGCGTGCCCGTGGTCGCGGGCGAACTCGATCAGGGTGGCGATGAAGTCCGACTGGTCGCCGTTGTACCGCGGGTTGTTGCCCGCCCCGCCGTGCGGCCCGCCGGGGACGAAGAAGTTCGGGAAGTTATGGGCCATGATGCCGAGATAGGTGAGCGGCCCGTCGGCCCAGTACTCCTCGAGCGGCAGGCCGTCGCGGCCGACGATGCCGATCCGGTTGAGCGCGCCGGTGACCGAAGTCGAACCCGGTGGCCCAGACGATGATGTCGAACTCGGCGGCTAGCGCCCCGGTCGGACGCTGCGATGCCGGTCTCGGTGACGCGCCGTGATCGGCGTCTCCTTCAGGTCGACCAGCGAGACGTTGGGCCGGTTGTAGGCCTCGTAGTAGTCGGTCACGTACGGCGGGCGCTTGCCGGCGTAGCCGTGGTCTTTCGGGATCAGCTTCTCGGCCGTCGCCGGGTCCCTGACGACAGCGCGGATCTTGTCGGCGACGAAGCGCGACCACTCGGCGTTGGCGGCCGGGTTCGATCGTCATGTCCCGGTAGTTGCTGATGATCTTGCCGAACCCGCCGAGCTGCCAGACCCGCTCGTAGAACGCCTGCCGCTCTTCGGGCGAGTCGTCGAAGGTGACTCTTGTGCCGAGGGCTGGTGCAGGAACCCGGACGCCGACTTGCCGACGGTGTCGCGGATCGCCTCGAAGCCCGCCTTGAGCTCGGCCTGTTCCTCCGGGGTGATCGGCCGGTTGTTGAGCGGGGTGGCCCAGTTCGGCGTGCGCTGGTACACGGTCAGCGAGGCGACCTCGGGGGCGATGATCGGGATGACCTGCACGCCGCTCGACCCGGTGCCGATGACCGCGACGCGCTTGCCCTTGAAGTCGACCGCTGTCTTCGGCCACAGGCCGGTGTGGTAGCGACTCGCCGCGGAAGCTGTCCCGCCCCGGGACATCGGGATAGAACGGGACCGACAGCACGCCGGTCGCGGCGACCACGTAAGCGCGCCCTGGCGGTGTACCCGTCCGCGCTGCGACCTGCCAGCGTCGCCGACGTACTGGTCCCAGACGGCCGACGTGACCTTGGTGTTGAACCGGATGTGGCGGCGCAGGTCGAACTTGTCCACCACGTGGTTGAAGTAGCGCTCGTTCTCCGGCTGGCCCGGCGAAGTGCTCGGACCACTCCCACTCCTCGAACAGCTCCTCCGAGAAGAAGTACCCGTAGGTGTAGCTCTCGGAGTCGTAGCGCGCATCCGGGTAGCGGTTCCAGTACCAGGTGCCGCCCACGCCGGAGCCGGCCTCCACCAGCTGCACCGAGTAGCCCGCCTCGCGGGCCAGGTAGAGCTGGTAGATGCCGGTCACCCCGGCCCCCACGATGAGGATGTCGACGTCCGCGTACCTGGTCAGCACCCATTGGCATCTCCCTGCTCGATGTGCCGCGCTCAGAGCTGCACGACGATCGTCTTGGTGGCGGTGTAGGCGTCGAGCGCCTCAACGCCCTTCTCCCGTCCGTAGCCCGACTTGCGGAAGCCGCCGAACGGCAGCTCGACGCCGCCGCCGGCGCCGTAGGTGTTCACGTAGATCTGCCCGCCGTCGACCTGCGCGGCCACCCGGTGCGCCCGCGCCAGGTCCTTCGTCCAGACCGCGCCCATCAGGGCGTAGTCGGTGCCGTTGGCGATCCTGACCGCCTCGTCCTCGTCGCCGAACGTGGTGACGGTGAGGACCGGGCCGAAGATCTCCTCGCGGGCGATCTTCGCCGCTGGATCGACGCCGTCGATGAGCGTGGGGGTGAAGTAGGCGCCGCCGGTGATGCCGTCGGGCTCGGCGACGGTGCCGCCGCAGACGATGTCGGCGCCTTGGCTTTCGGCCGACTCGACGTAGCCGCGGACCCGGTCCTGCTGCTTGCGGGACACCAGCGGGCCGAGGTCGGGGTCGGTGATGCCCGGCCCGATCGACACGGTGGCGAACCGGTCGGCGACGCGCTGCAGCAGCTCGTCGTGCACGCTCTCGTCGACCAGCACCCGGGAGCCGGCCGAGCAGGTCTGGCCGGCGTTTTGCAGGATGGCGTTGGCGATCACGGTGGCCGCGCGGTCTATGTCGGCGTCGCCGAACACCAGGTGGGCCGACTTGCCGCCGAGCTCCAGCGTCACCGGCGCCACCCGCTTGGCGGCGGCGCCCGCGATCAGGGCTGCCGACCTCGGTCGAGCCGACGAAGCTGAGGTGGTCGATGCCGGGGTGGGCGGCCAGCGCGGCGCCGGCCTCCGGCCCGAGCCCGGTGACCACGTTGATCACGCCGGCCGGCAGGCCCGCCTCGGCCGCCAGCCGGGCGAGGTAGACCGCCGTGCGCGGCGTCTCGTCGGCCGGCTTGAGCACCGCGCAGTTGCCGGTGGCGATGGCCGGAGCGACCCCCCGGCCGAACAGCTGCATCGGGTAGTTCCAGGCGACGATGTTGCCGGTGACGCCGAGCGGCTCCCGGCGGGTGTACACGTGCAGGTCCGGCCGGAGCGGGATGCTGAGGCCGTAGTACGACTCGATGACGCGGCTGTAGAAGCGGAAGTAGCGCGCGCACACCCGTGCGTCGTTGCGCGCCTGCGACAGCGGCTTGCCGCTGTCCTCGCTCTCCAGCCGGGCCAGCGTCTCGACCTCGCGGTCGATCAGGCCGGCCAGCGCCGACAGCAGATCGGCCCGCTGCTCGGGGGTGGTGGCCCGCCAGCCGCGGCTGGCGCGGCGGGCCGCCGTCACCGCCTGGTCGATCTCGCCGCCGCCCGCCCGCGCCACGTCGCCGAGGGTAGCGCCGGTCGACGGGTCGATGTTCGGGTACGTCTGCGCCGAGCTCACCGTCGCCCCGTCGATGAAGGACTCGGTGAGCAGGTCAGACACGGGGGTCGCCCGGTACGAAGGCGGTGGTGAAGCCCCACGGGACGTTGAGGCTGGTCTCCGGGTCGGTCACCAGGGTGTCCTCGGTCCTGGAGCGGATGCCCACGCCCTGGGACTTCAGGTGCCCGGCGGCCCGGTCGAGGTCGGCGACCTTGAAGGTGAGCGAGTGGTAGGTGTCGCTGGGCGCGGTCGTCGTCCAGTCGGCGTAGGCGGCGCTGCCCTGGTCGGGCACCGCGACCTGCAGGACCGTGTCGGCCAGGTGCACGTAGCTGGCGGCGGCGCCGATGACCTCGTCGCGGCCGTGGTGGAAGACGGCGCCGCCGAGCGCGTCGACCAGGGTGTGCAGCGCCCGCTTGGGGTCATCGGTCAGCAGCGTGTGGAAGGCGCAGCGTTCGAGGCCGAGCGGGCCCTCCGGTGACGTGCGGCGGCGTCCAGCCGGGCGCGTTGCGGTGGTCGAGGCCGAACGGGAAGTCGGGCAGCACCTCGTGCCGCAGCCCGGCCGACTCGGGCACGGTGAAGTAGAGCGGCATCGCCCCGCCGCCGGCCGACCGGGGGGCGTCCTCGCCCTCGGCGGGCTTGCCGTACTGGTCCACCATCGCGACCCCGGCCGCGCGGAGCGAGCGGTACACCCCCTCTGAGTTCTCGGCGAACCAGCCGATCGTCTTCAGGTGGGGCTTGTCGACCGAGGCGTACTGCTGCACGCCGCCAAGCACGTAGAGGGTGGGGGCGATGGTGTCCATCAGCACGTCGGCCATCGGGGTGAAGGTCGAGTAGTTGGTCGGGTAGCTGCCGGTCTCCCGGCCCTTGAACGTCTCGTAGATGTTGGTGCTCGCGCACCCGAACACCCGCTCGAACCAGGTCTCTACCTCGTCCAGGTCGGGGGCGTGGAAGCTGGGGTGGTACATCCGGGTGATGCGAAAGCCCTCCGGCATGATGTCCTCCTCTTTGAGCTTGCTGATGGGGTTACCGCGATTCCGGGCGGGCGATGCCGAGGTGCTCGCGCAGGGTCGTTCCTGCGTACTCGCGGCGGAAAAGGCCGCGCTGCTGCAGCACCGGCACCACCATCCGGACGAACTCCTCGAACGCGCCGGGCAGGTGGGTGGCCGCGAGCACGAACCCGTCGCAGCCGCCGGTGTTGAACCACTCCTCCATCTGGTCCGCCACCGAGGTGGCGGTGCCGACGAAGCGCGGGCCCTGCAGCAGGGTGGCCCGGTGCGCGGCCAGGTCGCGGACGGTCACGTCGCGGCCGAGGTGCTTGCGCACCCCCAGCGAGAGGCCGCGGATCCCGGAGCTGGCCGCCATCATCTCGTCGGTCACCACGTCGTCGAGGTCGTGCTTGGCGAAGTCGTAGTTGAGCAGCTCCGACAGCAGCGCGAGGGACGCGACCGGGTGCACGTAGGCGTCGAGGAACAGCCGCTCCTTCTCCTCGGCGATCGCCTGGGTCTCCCCCACCACCACGTACGCCATCGGGAGGATCTTGACGTCGTCGGGGTTGCGGCCCGCGGCGCCGATCTGCTCCTTCTGCTCGCGGTAGTGCTGCCTGGCCACCTCGAGGCCGGGGTCGCCGGTGAAGACCATGTCGGCCCAGGCGGCGGCGAACTCCCGGCCGCGCCCGGACGAGCCGGCCTGCAGGATCACCGGCCGGCCCTGCGGGGTGCGGGGCACCGTCAGCGGGCCCCGGACGGAGAACCACTCGCCCTTGTGGTTGATCTCGTGGACCTTGGCCGGGTCGGCGAACTCTCCGGTCTCCTTGTCCATGATCAGCGCGCCGTCGTCCCACGAGTCCCAGAGCGCGGCGACGGTGTCGAGGAACTCGTCGGCCTTGTCGTAGCGCCGGTCGTGGTCCATGGCGGCCGACAGGCCGAAGTTCTGCGCCTCGGAGTCGTTGACCGAGGTCACCACGTTCCACGCGGCCCGGCCACCGGAGAGGTGGTCGAGGGTGGCGAAGGTGCGGGCCACGTGGTACGGCTGGTAGTAGGTGGTCGAGTAGGTGGCGCCGACGCCGATGCGGGAGGTCGCCCCGATGATCCCGCCGAGGACGGCGGTGAGGTCGAGCTTGACCGGCCGGGCGCCGTAGCGGACGGCCTCGGCGACCGAGTCGCCGTAGACGCCGGGCATCGCCAGCCGGTCGTCGAAGAAGACGCAGTCGAACTTGCCCTCCTCGAGCACCTTCCCGATCCGGGTGTAGTAGTCCATGGTAAGGAACCCGAGGTCGGCCGACGGGTACCGCCAGGATCCGGAGTAGACGGTCACGTTGCCGGCCTGCATGAAGCCGACGAGGGTCATCTGGCGCGTCATCGGGTGCGCTCCTTGCCTGACAGTCCGAGCAGCTCGGCTCGCTTGGCGACGGTGGAAGCGTGCCGCAGGTGGGCGGCGTCGACCAGCATCCCGTCGAGGCCGCTGGCCCCCTTGCCCGCCGACTCGGCCGCCCGGTAGGCGGCCACCAGCCGCTCGGCGTGCGCGATCTCGTCCGGAGTGGGCGAGAACGCGGTGTTGGCGATGTCCACCTGGCTCGGGTGGATCGCCCACTTGCCGAGGAAACCCATCGCGGCGGCCCGGTCGCAGGCGACCCGGTAGGCCTCGGGGTCGCGGTAGTTGGGGAAGGGGGCGTCGATCGCGTCGACGCCCGCCGTGCGCGCGGCGACCACGATCCGCGCCCGCGCGTAGTGCCAGATGTCGCCGGGAAAGTCGATCAGCGGGTCGAAGTTGGTGTCCACCCGCGCGCCCTGGGAGGCGGAGAAATCGCCCGCCCCGAAGATGATCGCCTCAAGCCGGTCGCTGGCGGCGGCGATCTCGTCGACGTGCTGCAGGCCCTCGGTCTCCTCGATCAGCACCTCAAGCGCGATCCGCTTGCGCAGCCCGAGCGTCTCCTCGAGCTGGGTCAGCAGCGTGTCGACCCACCAGACGTCGCGCGCCCGGCGGACCTTGGGCACGATGATCACGTCGAGCGCCTCGCGGGCGGTGCTGACGACCTCGATGACATCACCGTAGGCCCAGCGGGTGTCGATGCCGTTCATCCGGATCGCTCGAGTGGTGCGCCCCCAGTCGAGATCGCGCAGCGCCAGGGCCGCCTTCCCGCGCGCCTTCTCCCGCTCGGCCGGCGCGCAGGCGTCCTCGAGGTCGAGGAACACCAGGTCGGCGCCGGAGGCGGCGGCCTTCGCGAACATCTCGTCGTTGCTGGCCGGGGTGGCCAGCTCCGAGCGGCGCGGCCGCGGGCTTGGTGGCACTTAGATCACTCCCTGTTCGTGTAGCTCTTGCAGGCGGCCGTCGTCGAAACCGAGCAGCTGCCGGTAGACCTCGGCGTTGTCCGCCCCGAGGGGCGGGCCGAGGCGGGTGACCGCGCCGGGGGTGGCCGAGAAGCGGGGAACGGGCGCCTGGACCCGCATCGGGCCGAGCTCGGCATCGGGAACCGGCGCGTAGACCCCGCGCGCCCGCAGCTGGGGATCGTCGAGCAGCTGCTCGGCGTCGTAGATGGGCGCGGCGGCGACGCCCGCCTCCTCGAAGACGGCCAGGGCCGCCTCCAGCGTGCGCTGGCCGATCCAGTCGGCCATGATCGCGTCGATCTCGGCCGCGTTCCGCAGCCGCTGCTGCGCCTCGGCGAACTTCGGGTCCAGGGTCAGCTCCGGTCGGCCGACCGCCCGCAGCGCCCGCATCGCGATCGTGGGGGCGCTGCCTGACATCGCCAGCCAGCGGCCGTCGCTGGTCCGGTAGGTGTTGCGCGGCGCGCTGATGTCCCACCGGTTGCCGGTCCTGACCGGGATCGTGCCGAGCTGGTCGTAGGTCAGCACCGACTGCTCGAGCAGCCGGGCCAGCGGCTCGATCAGGTTGATGTCGATCAGCTGGCCGCGGCCGCCGTCGGGGCCGCCTCCGGGGCCGCCTCCGGGGTCGCGGCGGGCGTCGCGGTGGTAGAGCGCCATCATCACCGCGTAGGTGGCGTTCAGCGCGGCCACGCCGTCCGCGAGCATGAACGACGGCAGCGTCGGCGGGCCGTCGGGGGTTCCGGTGAGGTGGGCGAAGCCGCTCATCGCCTCGCCGAGGGTGCCGAACCCGGGCCAGTCGGACTTCGGGCCGCCGGCGCCGTACCCGGTCACGTGGACCATCACCAGCCTCGGGTTGGCAGCCGCGAGGCTCTCGTACTCCAGGTCCCATTTGCGGAGCGTGGACGGTCTGAGGTTCATGATCAGCACGTCGGCCTGCCGGGTGAGCGACCGCAGCAGGTCCCGCCCGGCCTCGAGCCGCAGGTTGAGGGTGACGCACTTCTTGTTGCGGGCGACGCTCTTCCACATCAGCCCGATCCCGTCGCGCTGCGCTCCCCACTGCCGCAGCGGGTCGCCGCCGTCGGGCTGCTCGACCTTGATCACCTCCGCCCCCTGCTCGCCCATCCAGGTGGCGATCAGCGGCCCGGCCGCGAGGGTGGCGGCGTCGATCACGCGCAGCCCGGCGAGGGCACCGTCGGTCACTGCGAACTCCTTGGCTGGGGGCGGTACGGACGCGGCGCGGACAGCCGGGCGCGCTCGGCGGTGACCGCCGAGCGCGCCGCTGCCGTGCTATGCGCCGGTGTTCATCTTGATGGTGGCGAGGTTGGCGGGGCTGCAGTCGAAGGTGCCGGGCTTGGTCGGGTCGACCCGCGTCCACACCCCGTTCTGCAGCTGCACCAGCACCGAGCAGGCGGACGAGGCGCGGGCCCCGATGTTGACCGGGCCGATGATGCCTTCGGCGTCGAACGACTGCTCGTCGTTGTTGAGCGCGGTGAACAGCGTCTGGCGGTCCAGCGTCCCGCCGTTGGCGGTCGCCTTCTCCACCGCGTCCTGGAACAGCAGCGCCGCGACGAAGGAGTTGACGCCGTTGTTGTCCAGGTTCTTGACCCCGCCGAGCTCGGTCACGAGCTGGTGAAGGGCGGGGTTGACCGTGTAGTCGCTCAGGTAGGGCAGGTCAACCAGCGACGCGTAGGTGCCGTTGACGGTCGCGCCGCCCTGCGCGTAGAACTTCGGGTCGTAGCAGCCCGAGTTGCACAGCCAGACCTTGACCGAGTTGACCCCCTGGAGCTGGGCCTCCCGGCGCAGCAGGACCATGGCGGACGTGGTCACGTCGTCGTAGACGAAGGTCGAGCCGGACGCCTTGATCTGCTGGATGTAGGGGGTGAGGGCGCTCTGCGGCGCGGCGCCGCTGACCGAGTAGAAGCCCTGGCCGTCCTCCTTGATGCCGACGTTGCTCTCCGCCTTGAACAGCGGCGTCTGGGTGACCTTGAACGTCGGGTCGTCGCTGTCGTAGAGCCAGATGCCGTGCAGACCGGGGTTATGGGCGACGAAGTAGCGGGTGTCGCCGATCGGCACCGAGTAGGTCTGCGGGTTGGCCTTGGCGGTCGCGCAGTACGAGCCGAGGCCCGAGACCAGGTACGTGTCCGGGTCGCAGGACTCCGGGGGGAAGGCGAAGGCGGCGAGGTTGGCGATGCCGATCGCCTTGCCGGCCGCGTTCTTGCAGCCGTCGAGGTCGGAGAGGTCCTCGAGCGCGTTGGCCGAGGTTCCGACCAGGGCGAAGTCGTTCGCGCAGGCCTTGATCACGCAGTTGGTGGTGGCGTTGGGGTTGAGCTGGGAGTCGCAGAAGTCGACCACGACCTTGCGCCCGGCCAGCCCGCCGTTGGCGTTGAGGCCGGCCGCCCAGGCCTTGACCGCGTTCACGGAATTCTGGAACAACCCGGGGACGAGCGGGTTGTTGACGTCGGCGACGATGCCGACCTTGATGGTGGTGGCGGTGAGCCCGATGTCGGTGCCCGGGCAGGCCGACCCGGCCGGCGAGGCCGACTGCGTGGCCGCCGCCGACGCCGGGGCCGCCGACGACGAGGTGGCCGCCGCCGATGGGGTGCCGCTGCTGCTTGAAGCGCTGCAGCCGGCGGCCACCAGGACCGCGGCCAGCGCCGCGACCACTGTGAGAAGGCGCGCACGCGCCGGGAACGGGCGTCTGACGCGGCTGCCCGCGCCGCCCGGTCTGTCGTTGTTAGGTGTCACTCTGGTGCCCTCCACGACTTCATTGCCTGTGAGCTTTGACCCTGCGATGCCCGTGCGTTCACGATCAAAGTAAACGTATACCGGGCGGTCAGTAAAAAAATAGAGGCGGACTAGCCCGCCGGGATGTGCGTCGGGAACTCGCTCTGCCACCGTTAATTCAATGGCGATATTCACTTCAGTGGCGATATTGCGCCTGTGAACAGTGCGTTTACAGGCTGGTTATCTGCTGTTTCTAGCACGGTGCCGACTGACCGGTCGCCCGTCGGTCCCGCTCAGCGGAACGTGCGGCGGCTCAGGTGTAGTTGCCGCCATTCACGCCGATGACCTGGCCGGTGATGTAGCCGGCGTCGTCGGAGCAGAGGAAGGCGGTGGTGGCGGCGATGTCCTCGGGCACGCCCAGCCGGCGGACCGGGCTCCGCGCGGTCAGCTGCCTGATGTGCTCCTCGCCGTCCGGCCCCTGGGCGAAGGGGGCGGCCATGAACATGGGGGTGACGACGGCTCGGGGCGGGATCGTGTTGACGGTGATCCCGTGCTGGCCGAGTTCCAGCGCCAGCGTCTTGGTCAGCACCACCACGCCGCCCTTGGAGGCCGAGTAGTGCGCCTGGGTCCGCGAACCCGACTGGGCGCTCGACGACGAGATGGTGACGATCCGCCCCCACCCGCCGGCGATCATGTCCGGCACCGCCAGCTGCAGGCAGTGGAAAACCCCGGTTAGGTTGACCGCCAGCACGCGGTCCCAGTCCTCCATCGTGATCTCGAGGAACGGCGCGTTCAGCGACAGCCCGGCGCTGGTCACCATGATCTCGATCGGCCCGAACTCACCGCGCGTGGCCTCGAGCGCCTTGTCCACCGCGGCCCGGTCGCTGACGTCGGCGCCGACGCCGATGACGCGCATTCCCTCGCCGCGAAGTTCGGCGGCGGCCCGGTCGGCCGCGGCCGCGTCCAGGTCGAGCAGCGCCACGCTGGCACCGCCGGCCGCGAGACGGCGGACAATCGCCAGGCCGATGCCCGACGCGCCGCCCGTCACAACTGCCACCCTGCCCAATTGCTCCTCCTTGGTCGCGCCGTCCGGTGCGCTTCAGGTCTTGATGACCCGCCAACGGCCGTGGTAGTAGTTTACTAATTAAATTCTTTACTCTGAAGGTACGAGTTCTTCGGCTGCCTGTAAAGGTCCATCGGCAAGGACCTCGTGGAGGAGACCATAGTGACAGTTAAGAGAAGCCGGCTCGCGGTGATCGCGGCGCTGGCGGCGGTCCTGCTGGCCGCCGGCTGCAGCTCCGCCAGCAGCTCATCGCCCGGGGCCACATCGTCCGCCTCAGCGGCGGCGACCGCCGCGTCGGGGACAACGGCGGCGGCTTCGCCGGCCGGGTCGGCCGGACCGGGCACCGACATCGGGCTCACCGCCACCACCATCAAGGTCGGCCTGATCGCCGACGTCGACACCTCGCTCGCACCCGGGCTGTTCCAGAAGTCGGTCAACGCGGTCAAGGCGTGGGCGGACATCGTCAACACGAGCGGCGGGCTGGCCGGGCGCAAGGTCGTGGTCGACTTCTGCGACTCCAAGCTCGACCCGAACGCGACCACCAACTGCGTGATCAACGCCTGCCAGAACGACTTCGCCCTGGTCGGCACCTCGGCCAACGCGCTCGAGGACCTCTCCGACATCGACGGCTGCAAGAACGCGGCCGGCAAGGCGATCGGCATCCCCGACCTCGCCGCCTTCGCCTTCCTGCCGCTCGCGTGCGACCCGGACACCTACCTGATCGGCGGCTACGGCCCGTACTGCGCGACCGCCAAGCAGAACCCGCAGACCTACCTGGCCAACATCGGCGACGCCCGCTACTACACGTCACAGTTCAAGAGCCTGCACGGCGTCTTCGTCTACGACAGCGACGTGCCGACGCTCAAGACCGACTTCCTCCCGAACTTCCAGGGCGACCAGGACCTCGGCATCAAGGCTGACGCTCAGGGCGCCTACGCGGAGAGCGGGGCGGCCCCGCAGAGCGCGCTCACCCCGGTTATCTCGGCGATCAAGGCGGCGGGCGCGTCGTACGTGTACGCCGGGTCGACCCCGCAGAACACGATCCTGCTCGAGCGCGAGGCCAAGCTGCAGGGCGTCAGCAGCGTCAAGGTCTGGGCCTGCAACTCGGGCTGCTATGACTCGAGCTTCTACGCCCAGGGCGGGTCGGTCGTGAACGGCACCTACGCACAGCTGGACGACCTGCCCTTCTACACGGAGTATCAGGACAACCCGGCCCTGGCGGCCCTGGTCAAGCAGATGGGCGGCACCGCGAACCTCAACAACAACGCCGTCCTCTCGTACGTCATGTGCCTGCTGTTCCAGGACGCGGTGCAGAAGGCGACCGCCAACGGCGGGACGCTGGATCGGCAGGCGCTGTTCACCGCGCTCAACGGCGAGAGCTCCTTTGACGCCGAGGGCATCATCGGCCCGACCAACGTGGGCGGTCACCAGCTGTCGAACTGCGACGTGATCACCCAGCTCGTCAACGGCCAGTGGCAGCGGGTGTACCCGACCAAGCCCGGGACCTTCGACTGCAATAGCGGCAACACCAAGACGATCAAGATGAACGTCACGCTGTAAGGAGCACGGAGCGCAATCATGGCCGACTTCACCACTACCGACTACTTCGGCGACGAGTCCGTCGCGGCCGACACCTATCCGTACTTCGACTTCCTGCTCGAGGGTCGGCGGGTATGGCGGGAGCCGTATCACGGGGTGGTGATGGTGGCCGGCCACGAGGAGGTGCTCGCCGTGATGCGGGACACGGCGAGCTTCTCCAACTGCAACATCGTGGCCGGTCCGAACTTCACGTTCCCGGTCGAGCTCACCGGTGACGACGTGACCGAGCTGGTCGCGGAGCACCGCGACGAGCTGCCGATGGGCGACCAGATCATCACCTTCGACCCGCCCAGGCACACGGCCCACCGCGCGCTGCTGATGGGGCTGATCACCCCGAAGCGGCTCAAGGAGAACGAGGAGTTCATGTGGCGGCTGGCCGACCGCCAGCTCGACCAGGTGCTGCCCGCCGGGCAGTGCGAGTTCATCGACCAATTCGCGCAGCCGTACACCCTCATGGTCATCGCCGACCTGCTCGGAGTCCCTGAGTCCGACCACCCGCAGCTGCTGCGCGAGGCCGGCATCGGACGCCGGCTGGTGGATGAGTCGGGCGAGGACTCCGGGGTACCCCATCACCCGCTCGACTTCCTTTACGGTTACTTCAGCGACCGCATCGAGGAGCTCAGGAGCGAGCCGCAGGGTGACGTGCTGACCGGCATGGCGCGGGCGAAGTTCCCCGACGGCTCCACCCCGGAGCCGGTGGACGTCGCCCGGATCGCCGCGAACCTGTTCTCGGCGGGCAAGGAGACCACGGTCCGGCTGCTGGGCACCGCCCTGCGGCTGATCTGCGACGAGCCCGGGCTGCAGCAGCGGCTGCGCGAGCACCGCGAGCTGATACCGCGGTTCATCGAGGAGACGCTGCGGCTGGAGAGCCCGATCAAGGGCGCCTTCCGGCTGGCGCTGAAGACCACCACCGTCGGCGGGGTGGAGATCCCGGCCGGCAGCAACGTCATGCTGCTGCACGGGGCGACCGGCCGGGACCCGCGCCAGTTCGAGTGCCCGCACCAGCTGAACATCGACCGGCCCAACGTCCGCCAGCACATATCGTTCGGGGCCGGCATCCACACCTGCCCGGGAGCGCCGCTGGCGCGGGCCGAGGGGCGCGTCGTCATCGAGCGGCTGTTCGACCGGACGAGCGAGATCAGGGTGTCCGAGTCCGCGCACGGCCCGGCCGACGACCGGCGCTACGAGTACCTGCCGACCTACATGATCCACGGGCTGGGCCAGCTCAACCTAGAGTTCGACTGAGCGGAACGACGGCGTTGACGCGCCTTCGGGTTCGGCCTACGGTCCGGGCTTATGGCCAAGGAATTCATCGTTTCCGGTGACAGTCACGTCGTCGAACCGGTCGACCTGTACAAGACCCGCCTGCCCAAGAACATGCGCGACCGGGCGCTGTGGGAGGAGGACACGATCCTCGACGAGCCGCTGGTGCCGGGCGGCCATACGGAGTTCCGGACCGTGCACACGACCGGGTACGAGGGCTGGACCGTGTCCCGCTACCGCCAGTTCCCCGGCCCCACCCCGGACGGGCTGCCGTCCAGCATCCTGCGCGACCTGGACCGGGACGGCGTCGACGCGTCGATGCTGTTCCCCAACCTGTCGTTCTTCGCGCTCTACACCGACGACCACGACCGGTCGATCGCGCACGCCCGGGTCTACAACGACTGGCTGGCGGAGACCTACCTGCCGTACTCGAGCCGACTGCGGCCCGCCGCCGCCATCCCGACCACCGACGCGGCCGACGCGGTCAAGGAGATCGAGCGCGCCGTCCGGCTCGGGCTGACCGCGCTCATCCTCCCTGAGATTCCGCAGCCGTACCCGTACTGGGCCCCGGAGTACGAACCGATCTGGGCCGCGGCCGAGGCAAACGGCCTGCCGATCTTCTTCCACGTGGCCTCGGGCGGGGTCGATTCCAAGGCCGGCACCTCGGCCACCGGCAGCCAGGTCAAGGGCATCCTCACCGCGATGACGATGGGCAAGCAGGAACTCACCGGCGCCCTGCTGGCCGGGCGCACCATGGGCGGCGGCAGCACCGCCGCCGCCAGCCCCATGCGGATCATCGCCGACCTGGTCAGCTCGGGCGTGTGCGAACGGCACCCCAACCTGATGCTCAACGTGATCGAGTTCAACGCGGGCTGGCTCGCGAACTACATGGGCTCGATGGACAAGGCCTGGCGGACCGGGACCGGGCAGGACCCGCACTGGTGGCTCGGCTTCTGGGACGACGGGGTCGACCCGCACGACCAGAAGCTGATGGGCCGGATGTTCAAGATCAACGACCGGTGGCCGCTGCCGCTCAAGCCGAGCGAGTACGTCAGGCGCAACATCCGGGTGCAGTTCGCCGACGACCGGATCGCGGTGATGTCCCGGCACATCACCGGGGCTGACACCATCTACTGGGGCAGCGACTACCCGCACGCGGAGGGCACCTTCCTCGGCAGCCAGGCGGTCATCGAGGAGCAGTTCGCGGACGTTCCCGACCCGGACCGGGCGAAGATACTGGGCGGCAACCTGGCCAAGATCGTCGGCTTCGACGACTCGAAGAAGCTGGCACCGGTGACTCCCCCGCCCTCGCCGAAGGTTCCCGCTCCGCTCTAAGGCGCTCGGCCGTCCTCGCCCCGGAGGGCGGCGAACGCCTCCGCGAGCAGTTCCATCAGGTCGGCCTCGCCGTCGACGGCGACCCAGTAGGAGACGGCGAGGCCCATGCAGTCGAGCGCGGCGGCCACCTTGACCGACAGGCCAATCGGAATCGGCTTGCCGACGCCGTGCCGCTCGGCCAGCGCGTGGGTCAGCGGCGCCCGCCAGTCGGCCAGGTCAAGGTGGGCGCCGGACAGCGCCTGGGTGAACAGGGCGAGCCTGCTGAGAGCCTGCGCCCCGGCCGGGTTCAGCGTGTAGATCGGCACGCACGAACGACTCGATCGCGCTGCGGAGGGCCGACCAGTCGTCCTCATCGCGGGGCCGGGCCCGCAGCGCGTCCGCCATGCGCTGCACGTACGCCTTAAGCGCGACCTGGATCGCCTGGTCCTTGGTGCGGAAGTAGCGCAGGAAGGTGCTGCGGGACACCCCGCCCGCGGCGGCCATGTCGTCCAGGGTGACGTTGCCGTACCCCTTTTCCACCACGAGCTCGTAAGCGGCCAGGCTCAGCTCGGCCTGCACGGCCGCCCGCGCGATCTCCCGGGACGCGGGCCGCACCGCCGGAGCTTCAGATGACGACATGCCCCAATCCTACGGTCGGCGTCATCGCCCGCCGATGCGCTGCCAGGCGGTGTCGCTCATCCAGGTGTACTCCATGTAGTGGCCGAGCAGCGGGCGGGTGTCGAGGAAGAGGAAGTTCAGGCCTTCGCTGCCGCCCTCGAGCACGACCGGGTACGGGGTCTCGGCGACCCGCCGCCGGAAGTCCTGCCAGTCGTCGACCCGCGCGCAGCTGTGGTGGAAGCGCGGCCCGTCGTCCTCCGGCAGCCAGCTGCTGAACAGCGGGACCGCCTCGCGCACGGGCTCGATGACCTCATACTGGAAATCGCCGACCCAGATGAAGGCGAGCTTGATCGTCTGCGACGCACGGCCGACTCCGGTCAGCACCTGCGAGGTCGCCTCGAACTGGACCGCGCTGCGCGCGTCGGCCTGCGCGGTGAACGCGGCCACCGTCTGGTCGATGTTCCTGGTGACGTACGCGTTCTGGTAAATGCGCCCCTCGAGCATGCGCGCTCCTTCGTCTCTGCCTGAGCCCCACGAACGATTTTTCCGGCGCCGGGAATACTTGCTCATACCAAGCACTTGTCCTGTACAAGTAAATCACGCGAGCGTGGGGATGACGGCGATGGAAGAGCAGCGGACGGCGGCGGTGGCCTCGGTGACGGATTCGTTCATCGACCTTCAGCGCACGGTGCGCCGGTCCAAGGCCCGGCTGCTCGCCGCCGCCGGCAACGACGTCGAGTCGGCCACCCAGCTGCTGCTGCACACGGTGGAGTCCGAGGGCCCGATGCGGGCGAGCGCGCTGGCCGCGAGCGTGCAGTCGGATCTGTCCACGGTCAGCCGGCAGGTCGCCGCGCTGGTCGGCCGCGGGCTGCTCGAGCGCCGGGCCGACCAGCGCGACGGCCGGGCCAGCCTGCTGGCGGTGACCGACGCGGGCCGGGCCGCCATCGCCGAGCACGAGCGCGGCCGCCAGGCGTTCTTCGACGAGGTGCTGACCGGGTGGAGCGCCGACGAGCTGCGGCAGTTCGCGCCAGCAGCTGGAGCGGTTCACCGCCGCCTACGACCGCGTCCACGCCGCCCTGGTGGGCGCCCATGTTCAGCATCAAGACAGCCGCCAGGAAGTCCCATCCCAGCCGAACGGCACCCCCGCAGAGACCCTGGAAAGGCACTAACGCATGACCGCCACCGCAATCCGCCCGGCTGATTCCCCGTCGGACGGCGCGCTGTCTCACCGCCAGATCCTGACGATCTTGTCCGGGCTGGTGCTGGGCATGTTCCTGGCCGCGCTGGACCAGACGATCGTCTCGACCGCGATCAAGACGATCGGCAACGACCTGCACGACCTGCCGGCGCAGGCCTGGGTCACCACCGCGTTCCTGATCACGTCGACGATCGCGGCGCCGCTGTTCGGCAAGCTGTCGGACATCTACGGCCGCAAGCGGCTGTTCATGATCGCGATCGTGATCTTCGTCGCCGGCTCGGCGCTGTGCGGCCTGGCCACCTCGATGTACGAGCTGGCCGGCTTCCGCGCCTTCCAGGGCATCGGCGCCGGCGGCATCATGCCGCTGGCGCTGGCCGTCATCGGCGACATCATCCCGCCCCGCGAGCGCGCCCGCTACCAGGGCTACATGATGGCCGTCTTCGCCAGCGCCTCGGTGCTCGGGCCGGTGCTGGGCGGCCTGCTGGCCGGGACGAACGACTTCCTCGGCGTCGCCGGGTGGCGGTGGATCTTCTACATCAACGTGCCGATCGCCGCCGTCGCGCTGTTCGTCATCGCCCGGGTGCTCAAGCTCGACTACGTCCGCCGCGAGCGGCGCATCGACTGGTGGGGCGCGCTCACGCTGGTCGTCGGGCTGGTGCCGCTGCTGGTGGTCGCCGAGCAGGGACAGCAGTGGGGCTGGGCCTCGGCCGCCTCGTTCACCTGCTACCTGCTCGGCGCCGCCGGCCTGGCCGTGTTCGTCTGGATCCAGCACCGGATGGGCGATGACGCGCTGCTGCCGCTGCGGCTGTTCCGCAGCCGCACCTTCTCCGTCGCCTCCGGCCAGGTCACCATCATCGGCATGGCCATGTTCGGCGGCCTGTCGGTCATCCCGCTGTACCTGCAGATCGTCAAGGGCGCCTCGCCGACCAAGTCCGGCCTGCTGCTGCTGCCGCTGGTCGCCGGGCTGATGACTCGCCTCGCTCGGCGCCGGGCGGCTGATCGCCCGCACCGGCCGCTACAAGATCTTCCCGGTCGTCGGCTCGGTGCTCATGGTCATCGGCATGGGCCTGCTCATCACCCTGCGGCGCCGACACCGCCCTGTGGCGCACCGACGTCTACATGGCGATCTTCGGCATCGGGCTCGGCCTGAACATGCAGAGCCTCGTGCTGGCCATGCAGAACGCGGTGCCCGCGCAGGACATGGGCGTCGCCTCGGCCGCCTCGACGTTCTTCCGCTCGGTCGGCGGCACGCTCGGCACCGCGATCTTCCTGTCCATCCTGTTCTCCCAGGCCGGCACCAAGATCGCGCAGCAGTACGCCAAGGCCGCCACCGACCCGGCCTACATCGCCGCGGCCAAGGCCAACCCCGGCCAGGTCGCGTCGCTGCACCAGCACCTCAGCGGCGGCCTGAACGACACCTCGTTCCTCAGCGGGCTGGCCAAGCCGCTGGTCCACCCGTTCTTCGTCGGGTTCTCCTCGGCCGGCGACGTGGTCTTCGCCGTCACCGCCGTCCTCCTCATCGGCGCGATCGTCCTGTCGTCCTGCCTCAAGGAAGTCCCGCTCCGGCTCGTGTCCGGCAACCAGGCCCGCGCCCAGGCCAGCGAGTCTGAGGGTGCGGTGGCCCCGGCGGGGAGCACCGTTTGACGACTTCCACGCAGGTGGCTGTGGGGAAGGGATAGCGGCGGAGCCAGGGACCGTTCGACAGGAGGATTTTGAATTGGGTCCGAACTTCGCCGTGTCCTCGAGCGAGCGTACTGTGATTGGATCGATCGTCTTAGAGGTGAGGCACGGCGATGACCAGGGAGCCGTCGACCAAGGGCGCGCCGGCGCCGCTGGTGCTCGCCCTGGACGATCCGGGCGCCGCGCCCGAGCTGGCTGGGAGCAAGGGCGCCTCGCTGGGCCGGCTGGCGCGGGCCGGGTTCCGGGTTCCGGCCGGGTTCCACGTGACGACCGCCGCCTACCTCGATTTCCTTGACGGCGGCTCGCTGCGCGAGGAGCTGCTGGCGGCCGTTTCTGCAGTCGGCGGGCCCGACGTGGCCGCGTCCGAGGCGGCCGCCGCGCGCATCGGCGAGCTGTTCGCGGGCCAGCCGGTGCCCGCCTCGACGGCGGCGGCGATCGCCGCCGCCTATGCCGTGCTCGGCGATGATGTCCCGGTCGCGGTGCGGTCGTCGGCCACGGTGGAGGACCTGCCCGGCCTGTCCGCGGCCGGGCAGCACGACACGTACCTGAACGTGCACGGCTCGGCGGCGGTGATCGACGCGGTGCGGCGGTGCTGGGCCTCGCTGTGGTCGGCGCGGGCGATCGGCTACCGCGCTGAGCGGGGGATTGCGCCGGGCGACGTGAGCATCGCCGTCGTCGTGCAGCGGCTGGTGCCCGCCGAGGCGGCCGGGGTGCTGTTCACCATCGACCCGGTCTGCGGCGCGGCCGACCAGGTCGTCGTCAGCGCCAACTGGGGGTTCGGCGATTCCGTCGTGGCGGGCGACGTTACCCCGGACGCCGCGGTCGTCGACCGGGGGTCGGGGACGCTGGTCAGCTACCAGTTGGGCGGCAAGGAGGTGATGACCGTGGCCGACGGCGCGGGCACGCTGTCGACGGAGACGCCGGCCGGCCTGCGCTCGACCCCGGTGCTTTCTCCCGCCCAGGCGGGCGAGCTGGCGCGGGTCGGGCTGGCGATCGAGACGCTGTACGGCGAGCCGGTGGACGTCGAGTGGGCGCGGGCCGACGGCGAGGTGTGGGTGGTTCAGGCCAGGCCGGTTACGACTCGCGCGGGCGGGCCGGCCGCGCCGGCGCGGCCGATTCCGGCGACCAGTGGAACGACAGCCTGGCCGGGGACTACCTGTGGACCAACGGCAACCTCGGCGAGGCGCTGCCCGACGTCATGACCCCCGCCACCTGGTCGTTCATCGAACTGTTGATGTCACGGATGATCTTCCCGCCGAGCGTGCCCGGGTACCGGGGCTACGGGCGGATCGGCGGGCGCTTCTACGCCAACGTCAGCGTGTCGATGGCGCTTGAGGCGCTGATCGGCATCTCGTCGCGCCGGTTCGTCGCGCTGTTCGGCCCGGTCCTTGGACGGCTTCCCCCGCTCGAGGAGATCCCGCGCGCTCGTCTTCCCCGGTGGAAGGCCAGGCGGCTGATGGTGCCGGCGACGCTGGCGATGGCGCGCCGGGTCAACGCGAACGCCAAGCGGCTGCCGCAGTTCCTGGCCGGCTCACCTGGCCGGTGCGACCGGCTTCGGGCCGAGATCGAGCAGACCGCCGAGGCGGCGGCGCTGGCCGACCTGTGGCCCGGCGAGGTCCGGCCGCTGCTGATGGAGGCGGCCGACATGCTCACCGCGGCCGGCTCGGCCGACGGCACCACCCTCGTCTCCACTCCGGCCAAGCTGGCGGCGCTGGTCGGCGAGGCCGACGCGGCCCTGCTGCTGTCCGGCCAGCGGGCCGAGGGCGCCGAGACCACCTCGCTGGCCAGTCTCGGACCGGTCCTGGGGCTGACGCGGCTCGCCCGGGGCGAGATCGACCGGAACGCCTACACCCGCCAGTACGGACACCGCGGCCCGCACGAGATGGAGCTGTCGCTCCCCCGGTCAGCCGAGGATCCCGGGTGGATCGATGATCAGCTCGCTGCGGTTGCCGGTAACGGTCGCGACGCCCCTCGCGACGCCTCCCGCGACGCTGACGCGTTGCTGGCCGAGCGGGACGCAGCTCGGGCCGCTTCCTGGCAGCGGCTGGCCAGCCAGGATCCTCCGAAGGCATACGAGTCGTACCGGGCGCTGCCGCCTTATCCGGCGCTCATCCGCGGCCGCTTCGACCCCGCTCGGTGGGCGGATGATCCTCGCCGGCGGGTCGATTACCACGACGGGCGCGCCGTCGCTCAGGCCTCGCCGGGGATGGGGACGGACGAGGTTATTACCGGGTTCCCCGGCGCGGCCGGGGTGGTCGAGGGGACGGCGCGGGTGCTGAGCGCGCCCGAGGACGGCGCCCGGCTCGGTGACGGCGAGATCCTCGTCACCACCGTCACCAACATCGGCTGGACCCCGATCTTCCCGCGCGCGGGCGCGGTCGTGACCGACGTCGGCGCGCCGCTCTCGCACGCCGCGATCGTGGCCCGCGAACTCGGCATCCCCGCCGTCGTCGGCTGCGGCGACGCTACCGTGCGGTTGCGCAGCGGCGACCGGGTCCGGGTTAACGGTGGGGCCGGCACGGTCGAGATCCTGGACCGAGCGTGAGGGCGGGCCGACCTGCCGGATTCGGCGGTCAGGGGGACGGAGGCGGCGCACGGTGGGCGTGAGGCCGGCCAGCGTCGGCGCGACGCCGCGGGTCGTCAGGGCTGGGGGCGGAGGACGTCGGTGCCGAGCCAGGCGCGGAGCGGCTCGGGGACGACGACGGAGCCGTCGGGCTGCTGGTTCTGCTCGACGATGGCGGGCAGCAGGCGGCTGGTGGCCAGGCCGGACGCGTTCAGGGTGTGGATGTAGGCGGTGGGCTTGCCCTGCTCGGGCCGGTACCGGATGTTGGCCCGGCGGGCCTGGTAGTCCCCGGCCCAGGAGGCCGAGGAGACCTCCTTGTAGATCCCGATGCTCGGGAGCCATACCTCGATGTCGTAGGTCAGCCGCATGCTGGCGCTGGCGTCGCGGGTGGCGAGCAGGGACGTCTGGTAGTGCAGGCCGAGCTTCTCGACCAGCATCTGGCTGCGGCCGACGAGCTCGTCCAGCGCGCCGCTCGGCGTCCTCGGGGGCGGTGAACTGGAACATCTCCACCTTGTTGAACTGGTGGCCGCGGATGGTCCCGCGCTCCTCGCTGCGGTAGCTGCCGGCTTCCCGGCGGTAGCAGGGCGAGTAGGCGAACATCTTGATCGGCAGCGCCTCGGCCGGGAGGATCTCGTCCCGGTAGACGTTGACGATGGCGGTCTCGGACGGTCGGGCAGCAGGAAGGACTTCCGGCCGCCTTCCTCCTCGCGGATGTGGAAGACGTCGTCGTGGAACTTCGGGAACTGCCCGGCGGCGTAGCCGGCTTCCTCGGTCAGCAGGTGCGGGGGCAGCAGGAACTCGTACCCGGCGGCGTAGTGCTCGCGGTTGAAGAAGTCGAGCAGCGCCCATTCCAGCGCGGCGCCCTGCCCGGTGTAGATCCAGTAGCCGTTGCCGCCGAGCTTGGCGCCCCGGGCGTAGTCGATGAGCCCGAGCCGGGTGCAGAGCTCCACGTGGTCGAGGGGCTTGTCCCCGAGGTCGGGCTTGCTGCCCCAGGTGCGGACGACCTGGTTGGCTTCCTTGCCGCCGGCCGGCGAACGCTCGTCGGGCAGGTTGGGCAGCTCCATCAGCAGGTCGTGCAGGGTCTTCTCGGCCTCCGTGAGGCTGGCCTGCATCTCGGTGACCTGGTCGCCGAGCGCGGCCGCCTGGCTTCTGCGCCTCGCGCGGTGTCGGCCCCCGACGCCTTCAGCCTGCCGATCTCCTTCGCCTGCCGGTTCCGCTCGGACCGAACGGCGTCGACCTCGGACGCCAGCTTGCGGCGGAGCGCGTCCGCGTCCAGGATCGGCCCGAGGTCGACATCGTCCATGCGCCTGAGCAGGGCGGTCCGCACGAATTCGGGGTCAGACCTGATCAGCTCGATATCCAGCATTGTCCGTAGCCTCTTCAAGAAATGGTGGAAAGACGGCCGGCACCTGAGCGGCGTGAGTGCCTCGCGGCCCGCGAGCGGGGCTGTCCTCATAGTATTTGATTGCCAGGCCGGGCCCCGAGGCCAGGCTGGCACGACCAAACCCTCGCAAAAGGACGCCATTTCGTGAAGATCGACAACAGTCCGGCCCGTGGTAACCGGGATCTGCTCCCCGCCAGCGTCGCGGTCAGGGACCATGTGCTCGAGTCGATCACGACGGTGTACCGGCAGTTCGGGTACCAGCGGATCGAAACGCCGGCCCTGGAGGACATCGCCCGGCTGCAGGGCGGGCAGGGCGGTGAGAACGAGAAGCTCATCTTCCAGGTGCTGCGGCGCGGGCTCCCTGAGGAGATCGCGGCCGACACCCCGGTGCGGGACCTGGTCGACCTGGGGCTGCGGTTTGACCTGACCGTGCCGCTGACCCGCTTCTACGGCAACAACCAGGCCCAGCTGCCGTCGCCGTTCCGGTCGCTGCAGGTCGGCCCGGTGTGGCGGGCCGAACGGCCGCAGAAGGGCCGCTACCGTCAGTTCTACCAGTGCGACATCGACCTGATCGGCGAGCCGAGCGTGCTCGCCGAGGCCGAGCTGATCGAGGCCACCAGCCAGGCCCTGGCGGCGGTGGGGCTTGCGGGCACCACCGTCCGGCTATCGGATCGCCGGTTCCTGTCCGCGCTGGCCGAGGCGGCCCGGCTGCCGGAGGGAAGCCGGAACGGGTTCTTCATCGTCCTCGACAAGCTCGACAAGATCGGCTGGGACGGGGTCAGGAGCGAACTCGAGGGCCTCGGCCTGCCCTCGAACTCGATCGCGGCCGCGCTCGACACGATCGGCGCCCTGCAGGGAGTGGAGCCGGCCAAGATCGGCGACGCGCTGGCCGACGCCGTGCCGACCATGGGCACCGCCGCGATCGAGGACCTGGCCACAACCACCGCCTGCCTGGACCGGCTGGCGGCCGACCGGCCGCTGAGCTGGCAGTTCGACCCCACCCTGGTCCGCGGCATGGGCTACTACACCGGACAGATCTTCGAGCTCAGCCACCCGGGCTCGCGCAGCTCGGTGGCCGGCGGCGGCCGCTACGACAAGCTGATCGGCCGCTCGCTGGACCGCGACGTGCCCGCCTGCGGATTCTCGATCGGCTTCGAGCGGATCGTCGACCTGCTCGAGCGCGCCGCCAGCCGCGACGCGGTCGCCCTGCTGGTCGAGTCGGACGTGCCGACGATCGAGATCCTGGCGGCCGCCCGGAGCCTGCGCGGCGACGGCCTCGCGGTCGAGACCATCCGCCGCAGCGGGAAGTTCGGCGCCCAGCTCACCCGGCTGGAGAGCGCGGGCTTCACCGCCTTCATCCAGCTGCGCAACGACAACGGCGTTATCACCCGCGGTGAGGTACGGGCGCTCGGCGCAGCCGACTCGTCCGGCGGAGCATGACTAGCCCGCCCTAGAGCCCGCCCGCTCGCACGGCTTGATGACATCCCGGCAAGCAGGCGGCGGCCTGAATCCCATCGCATCGAATTAAAAAACGAGAGTTAAATATTTCCCTAGTATTCCCATCTATTTTCTGAAGAATTGGATAGCATCGAGCGTCTCCTGAGGCCTGCGACCGGAGACTGCCCGGCGGAGACCCCGCGACGACGCAACCACGTTTGGATCCCGGCCCTTGAGCGAGCTGGCGACTACCTCGGCTACCTCGACCGACGCGACGAGCAGGCCGAGCGCACGACCGAGTGCGGCCACCGGAACCGGCGGCCCAGGTAAGGACGCGGGCCGCGCGAGCGGCTTCCGTCCCGACATCCAGGGCCTGCGCGCGATCGCGGTGTCCATGGTGGTCATCTATCACCTGCGCCCGTCGCTGCTGCCCGGCGGGTTCGCGGGCGTGGACGTGTTCTTCGTGATCTCCGGCTACCTGATCACAGGCCACCTGTGGCGCGGGTACCGGAAGACCGGATCGGTGTCGCTGCTCGACTTCTGGGGCCGCCGGGCCCGGCGGCTAGTGCCCGCGGCGGCCCTCGTGCTGCTCGTCACCTGGCTGGTCGCCCGGGTGGCGGAACCGGTCACCGAGCTCCCCGACATTGCCGTGCAGATCCGGGCGAGCGCGCTGTACTTCCAGAACTGGCAGCTCGCCAGCGACGCGGTCAACTACCTGCAGTCCGAGGGGCCCGCCACCCCCGTCCAGCACTTCTGGTCGCTCTCGGTCGAGGAGCAGTTCTACCTCGTCTGGCCGCTCCTGTTCGGCGCCGCGGCGCTGGTCGCGATCGTCGTGGCCCGCGCTCGCGGCGGGCGCGGCGGGCACCACCGACCTCGGCGCCAGCCGTCCCCGGCCGCCGCCCGGCGGGCCGGGCTGGTCACGGTCGCCGTGCTGACGACGGCGCTCGTCGGCTGCTCGCTGGCGTACTCGGTCTACGACACCAGGACCAACCCGGCCGCGGCCTACTTCGTGACCACCACGCGGATGTGGGAACTCGGCGTCGGCGGCCTGCTGGCCATGGTCCCCGACACCTACGGCAGGCGGATCGGACGCCTGGGCTGGCTTGGCTGGGCCGGCCTGGGCGCGGTCATGGTCGCGGCGTTCACGCTGAGCGGGACGTCACCGTTCCCCGGCTGGATCGCGCTGCTGCCGGTCCTCGGCGCCGCCGCGATGATCGCGGGCGGCAGCGCCGACGGGCGGCTCGGCCCGGCGCCGCTGACGTCGGCCCGGCCGCTGGTGTTCCTCGGCGGCATCTCCTACTCGCTCTACCTGTGGCACTGGCCGATCATCAGCCTGTACAGCGGGTGGCGGGGCAAGGCGCCGGGCCTGCTGGCCGGCCCGGTCCTGGTCGCCGCCGCCGTGCTGCTGGCCTGGCTCACCAAGGTCGTGGTGGAGGACAAGGTCCGGCTGTCGCCCCTGCTCAGCGGGCACGGCTGGCGGTCGGTGGCGGTTGCGCTGGCGGCCGTGGTCCCGGTCGTGCTGGTGTGGGTGTACCTGGCCAACCTGTTCGTCTGGGAGGGGCGGCTGCCCGTCAACGGCTACCCGGGGGCGGCCGCGCTCGCCTCGGCGACGGCGGCCGGCGTCCCGTCGGAGCCTTTCCTGCCCCCGATCCAGGACGCGGCGTCCGACCTGCCGCAGTACTGGCATGACGGGTGCCTGGACGGCACCCGCACCGCGACCGACAAGGTCTGCACGTTCGGGGACACCAAGAACCCGGTGCTCACCGTGGCCCTGGTCGGCGACTCGATCGCGGGCAACTGGTTCCCGGCGCTGGAGCAGATCGCGCTCCAGCGGCACTGGAAGCTGGTCACCGACCTGCGCGGCCGGTGCTCGTGGACCGCCACGATGCTGATCGACCCCACCACCAATGCCGCCTTCACGAGCTGCCAGCAATGGGGTCAGGCGGCGCTCAAGGACCTGGTCACCAGCATCAAGCCGAACGTCGTGATCACCTCGGAGATGCCGGAGGACGGCACGGTCGACCACCCGCAGCCTGGCCCGGCGGCCTACCAGGAGGAGGCCGCGGGGACGGCGAAGTACTGGACCGACCTGGAAAATCACGGCATCGACGTGGTCGCCATCAGGGAGACCCCGTATCCGGTCGTCGACGAGCCCGGCTGCGTCGCGCAGCACGGCCGGGACTCGCCCCAGTGCACGGTGCCGACGGCCAAGGCGATCCTGCCCGACCCGCCGACCATCCTCGCGTCGCGGGACACCGGCGGCAAGGTGAAGGTGATCGACATGAACAACTTCATCTGCGGCCCGGCGGAGTGCAAGCCGGTCGTCGGCAACGTGCTCGTCTACATTGACGACCGCCACCTCACCGCGACCTTCGGCCAGACGCTGGCCACGTACCTGGAGCCGCGTCTGCTGGCCGCCGCCCCGCAGCTCGCCAAGTAGGCCGATCAAGGTCAAGATCTGCCGGCCACGCACTCCTCGATGAGCCTGCGGGTGTCGAGCACGTGCTCGCGGAGCCGGTCGTAGGCCGGCTGCTCGCGGAAACGGTCCAGGGCCCGGCCGATGGCGTCGCCGCGGGTGTCGGCGATGCCCGCCCTGATCAGCGTGTCCACCGTTTCCAGGGCGGCCGGCCCCAGGCGGGTGAGCTCGAAGATGTCCTCGCCGAGCTCCTCCCGGCGGTAGTCCGACAGCTTCTGCGCGATCCCCCGGCTCAACCGGGGACAGTGGCCGTCGCGGTTGACCGGGACGTTGAAGGTGAACTCGAGGATCCTGATCTGGCAGAGCTTCTCGGCCAGGTAGCCGACGAACGGATCGATTGCGGCCTCGTGGGCGCCGAGGAACGCCTTCAGCGCCCGCTCCCAGTCCTCGGGCCCGTCGGCGGCGGGGATCACCCGGACCCAGAGGTCGCCCGGCTCGACTTCCGGGTCGTCGCCGTACTGGAGCAGCCTGACCCGGCTGACCGCGCCGCCGGGGAAACGGAGCTTGGCCTCGTCCTCGATCTCGCGCTCGAGGGCGGCAAGCGGCTCCCGGTCCGACCCGGCTGGCGGCTGCGACCCGGCGGCTTTCCCCGGCCCGGCCGCGGCCCAGAACTCGTCCTTGAGCGCGTCGGCATCGCGCACGCGCTCACGGACCCGCTCGTAGGCGGGCAGGTCGCGGAACCGGTCCATGGCCCAGCGGATGGCCTCCGAGCGGGTGGCCGCGATGCCCGCCATGATCAGCGTGTCCAGCGTTTCCAGGCCGGCCGGGCCCATCGGGGCGCGCACGAAGGTGGCCTGGCCGCGCTCCCACTCCTGGTAGTCGGAGAGCCGCTGCCCGGTCGGATAACCGTACTGGGGGCCGTCGCGGTCGCAGCCGGCCTCGGTGCCGTCGCCGAACCTGAACTCCACGTTCATGATCTCGTGGACCTTCTCGGCCAGGTAGCGCGGGAACTCCTCGATCGCCGCCTGGTGCGGGCCCGAGAACGCCTTCCACGCCCGGTCGTAGTCCTCGGGCCCGTCGGAGTCGAGGATGACCCGGACCCAGAGGTCCCGCGGCTCGATCTGCGGGTCGTCGCCGTATTGCAGGAGCAGGGCCCGGCGCACCGCGGCGCCGGGGAAACGGGTCCTGACCTCGTCGTCGATCTCGCGTTGGATAACGTCGAGCACGTTCCGGTCCATCGCGGCCTCCCTCGGTGACCTAGGGCCGAGGGTAATTCCGGGTTTCGTTCCCTGGCCACTCATTATTGGCGGCGGACGGCGGCGGGCCCCGGCGGCGGCCGCCAATCCGATCGCGAGGCGGCCACGTATCGTAGGTATACAGATCGGACTGATCACGGGGGTGCGGCGTTGGATGATGATGACATCCTCAGCCAGGGCGATGACCGCGAGCCCAGCCCGTGGCCGCGCCGTCTGGGGGTGATCGCCGTCGTCGTCGCGGTGCTGGTCGGGGGCATCGTCTACCTCGTCCAGCCAAACCGGCGGCCGGCCGCCTCGGCCGCCCGCCCCACGCCCGGCCGTCACTCCCAGCCCGGTCCCGGTGGCATCGCCGGAGTTCACCCGGCTGCCGGTCGGGCCGAACGGGATCATCGGGCAGACCACGCCGTGGGAAGACAGCCTGCGGCTGCCGGTCTCGGGAACGCAGCCGGCCTGGTTCTGGCCCGCCACCGGCCGGTCGGAGACGATCGGCGGCCTGACCGCCGACGATTCCGGTTATCAGTTCACCCGGGTCGGCGGCGGCTGGGCGGTGCAGGCCAACGGCACCTTCTGCGGCGGCGGCGACTGCGCTACCCCGCCGAGCCCGGTCTGGTTTCTCGGGAACGGCGCGCCAGTCGGCGATCCCGGTCGGCACGGCCGACCTGGTCGCGCCGGCCGCGGGCACCGACGCCCTGTGGCTTACCAGCTACTTCCCGACCGCCAACAACGCCACCGCCACGGCCGGCACGGCGCGGGAGGTCAGCCCGACCGGCACTCAGCTCGCGCCGCCGGTCGCGCTTCCGCGCGGCTCGATCATCGACCAGGCAACCGACCGGGGCCTGCTGCTGATCTCGGCCAGCCGGCAATCAGGGAACTCGGTCTACACGCTCTGGAACCCGACGACCAGGAAGACCGTCCGGACCTTCGACGGCGTGATCGCGGCGAGCGCGACCGACGTCGCGTGGACGTCGGGGTGCGCCGCGACGTGCCGCGTTCAGGTGCTCGACCTGGCCACCGGGCGGCAGACCGCAGTCGGGCTGCCGGCCGGGGAGCTCGCCCGCCGGGGCCTCGTTCAGCCCGGACGGGCGGCTGCTGGCGCTGCAGCTCAGCTACGGCCTTGACGGGGCGCTGGCCATGCGGCTCGACGTCGCCACCGTCGCCACCGGTCAGCTCACCGAAGTGCCGAAAACCTCCGTCAGCAGCGACGCCCTGTTCGCCTTCGGCTGGCCGGGCGAAGGCGACAGCCTGGTGGCCGAGTTCACCTTCATGCCCACGATCCAGCTCGCGTCCTGGCACCTGGGCGCCAGCAGGCTGGCGGTGTCGGTTCTCAAGCCGGGCCGCACCCAGGCCTCGCTGATCGTCGGCTAGCATCCCGCGAGCGAGCGGCCCACCGCGGCCGACTCGGCGCTGCGGGCGACCGAGCCGAGCGCGACGAGGGTAATTCCGCGATTCGTTCCGTGGCCACTCAACTATTCACGGCGGGCGGCGGCGTGACCTGGTATCGGCCGCAAATCCGATCGACGCGTTGCCACGTACCGTAGATAGACAGGTCGGACTGATCCCGGGGGTGTGACGATGGATGAGGACATCCTCAGCCAGGGCGACGCCCGTCCGCCCGGCCCGTGGCCGCGCCGCCTGGTAGTGATCGCAGCGGTCGTGGCCGTCGCTATTGGCGGCGTCGTCTACCTGAGCAGGCCGCACGGCCGGCCTGCCGCCTCGGCCGCTCCTTCGGTCTCGGCCATTCCCCCAACCCCCGCCACCCTCATACCGGAACCGGTGGCGTCACCGGGGTTCACCCGCCTGCCCGTCGGCCCCAATGGGATTGTCGGGCCGACCGCGCCCTGGGAAGACAGCCTGCGGGTGCCGCTCTCGGGCACGCAGCCCGCCTGGTTCTGGCCGGCCACGGGCCGCGAGGAGACGATCGGCGGCCTGCCCGTCGACGATCCCGGGTATCAGTTCACCCGGGTCGGCGGCGGCTGGGCGGTGCAGGCTGATGTGACCTCCTGCGGCGGCGGCGATTGCGTGGCACCGCCGGGCCCCGTCTGGTTCCTCGGGAACGGGGCGCAGTCGGCGATCCCCGTCGGCACGGCCGACCTGGTCGCGCCGGCCGCGGGCACCGACGCCCTGTGGCTCACCAGCTACTTTCCGACCGCCGGCAACGCGACTGGCGTGGGCGTGGCGCGGGAGGTCAGCCCCACCGGCGCTCCGCTTGCGCCGTCGGTCAGTCTTCCGACTGGCTCCGTCATCGACCAGGCAACCGACCGAGGCCTGCTGCTGATCTCGCCGGGTCGGCCACCAGGGAAATGGGTCTACACGCTCTGGAACCCGGCATCCCGGAAGGCCATCCGCACCTTCCACGACGTGATCGCGGCGAGCGCGACCGACGTCGCGTGGACGTCGGGCTGCGCCCCGACATGCCGCGTTCAAGTGCTCGATCTGATGACCGGCATCCAGACCACGGTCGGGCTGCCCGCCCAGGGCTCGGCGGCCGACGGCTCGTTCAGCCCCGGCGGGCGACTGCTCGCGCTCCAGCTCAGCTACGGCCCTGACGGCGGGCTGGTCAGGCAGCTCGACGTCGCGTCCGTCACGACCGGTCGGCTGGTCGAGGTGACGCGGACCTACATCCCCAACGACGTCCTGATCGACTTCGGCTGGCCGACGGAAGGCGACAACCTGGTCGCCGAGTTCGCCCTCACGCCCGCGATCCAGCTAACGGCCTGGCACCCGGGCGCGAGCCGAGTGGCGGTGTCGGCTCTCAAGCCGGGACGCGCCCAGGCCACGCTGATCGTCGGCTAACGGGGAAGAGACGACGGGAAAGCACCCAGGCGGAGGGCAGGGTCCGTTCGGGATGACCAGATGTTGATCTTGACTTTCAGTGCCAGCGGAACCGCCAGGCGGCGAACGCGCAGCCGGCCGCGGTCCAGGCGAGCAGCACGAACGGGTCGGCCAGGGAGGCGTGGGTGACCGGGGTGTAGCCCTGCTCGAGGATCTGGGCGAGGGCGCGGACCGGCAGCACCGCGACGACGGCGTCCAGCCAGCGGGGGACGCTGAAGGTCGGGTCGAAGATGCCGGACATGATCGCGATCGGCAGGTAGCTCGCGTTGGCGATCGGGGCGGCCGACTCGGCGCTGCGGGCGACCGAGCTGAGCGCGACGCCGAGGGCGCCGAAGCAGAGCACGCCGAGGATGAGGCCGCCCGCGATCTCGGGCAGGCCGCTCGCCCGCGGCACCGCGTGGAAGACGAACCCGCCGATCGCCATGATGCTGGCGGTGATCGCGAGCGTGGTGGCCGCGGTCGAGCCGAGCACGCCCGACAGGTAGGCGCTGGCGGGCAGCGGGGTGGTCCTGATCCGCTTGAGCACGCCGTCGTGGCGGAGCGTCGCCAGCTTCGCGCCCAGGTTGACGTAGGCGGCGACGATCACGCCGAACGCGATGATCGACGGGACGAAGATCATCTGGCCCTCGACGTGGGTGCCCGGCAGGTCCCCGTTGGCGGTGGTCGACCCGATCAGCAGCAGCAGCGCCAGCGGGAGGGCGAAGGTGAACAGGGCGTACTCGGCGCTGCGCCAGAACGTGCGCTGCTCCATGAGCGCCTGGCGGGCGGCGAGGGTGACGACACGGCTCATCGGGCGCCTCCGGCGACGAGCTGGAGGTAGGCGTCCTCCAGGGTGGGGGTGATGACGGAGAGGTCGTCGAGATCGCCCAGGTCGTTCTCGGCGCACCAGGTCAGGAGCTCGCGGAGGGCGACGCTGGCGGACGCGGTGCAGGCGCTCAGGCAGACCGCCTGCTCGCCGGTGACCGTGACGTTCAGGCCGGTCGGGACCGTCAGGTCGCCGTCGCGGAGGCGTTGCGGTGCGGTGAACGAGATCCTGGTCGGCACGCCCGCCTGCCGGGCGACGTGCCGGACCGTGCCCGCCACCTGGATCTGGCCGTCGCGCAGGATCGCCACCCGGTCGGCCAGCCGCTCCGCCTCGTCCAGGTAGTGGGTGGTGAGCAGGACCGTCTTGCCGAGCGTGCGGAGGTTCTCGATCGCCTCCCAGCAGCGCCGGCGCGATTCGGGGTCGAAGCCGGTGGTCGGCTCGTCGAGGAAGATCAGGTCGGGGTCGCCCGGCCAGCGCGAGGGCCAGGTCGAGGCGGCGCCGCTGACCGCCGGAGAGCTTGCGGACCTGGGTGTTCTTGTCCTCGTTGAGCTCGACGACGCTGAGCAGGTCGCTGGTCGCGCGGGGGCTTGGGGTAGTAGGAGCGCCAGCAGTCGATCAGCTCCTTGACCCGGGCCTGGCGGGGGAAGCCGCATTCCTGCAGGACGATGCCGATCCGCTCGCGGAGCTTGGTCGGCTGGGCCTGCGGGTCCATGCCGAGCACGGTGACGTTGCCGCTGGTCCGCTGGCGGAAGCCCTCGAGGATCTCGACCGTGGTGGTCTTGCCGGCGCCGTTCGGGCCGAGGAGGCAGAAGACCTCGCCGCTGGCGACCTCGAAGTCGACGCCGCGCAGCACCTCGCGGTCGCCGTAGCTCATGGTCAGGGCGCTGACCTCGATCGCGTTCACGGGCGCTCCAGGGTTTTCGGGGGAGGTAGTGCAGGAGGACGTGGTGCGGGGCAGGTGAGGCTAAGGGGGATCTGCCAGGTATTTCGCTGGGACCAGGGCATGCAGCAGTGCGTCGATGGCGGTGTCCTGCGCCAGCTGGGCACGGATCGCGGCGCCGTAGGGGTCGGACAGCCGGTGCCGGGCGAACCAGGTGAGGGTCTCCAGGACCAGCCGCGCGCTCGCGGCCGCGTCCGGGGTGGTGCGGAGCTGGCCGGACTTGGCCCGGCTGTCCAGGTAGCCGGTGAGCGCGGCCAGGACCGGGGCCCGCAGCCCGCTGTTGAGCAGGTCGGCGAGCTCGGGCAGCTCGCGGGCGGAGCGCTCGATCATGTCGGCGGCCTGGCTGGTCTGCTCCTCGAGGGTGAACAGCTCGCGCATGATCGACTCGAGCTCGGTCGCCGGGTCGGACACCTCGGCTCGCACCAGCGCGTCGGCGAGGGAGCCGAATGGGACCTCGGCGGCCACGAACTCGCGCGCCTCCGTGATCATCTCGGCCAGCGGGGGGGCCTTGAGAGGGAAGGCGCCATTGGGGTCGTCCTGCCGCGGGCAGCGGCTCGAGCAGCAGCGCGTGCCTGATCGCGAGCACGAACAGGTCTTCCTTGCCGTCGACGTAGCGGTAGAGCGCGGCCTCGGACAGGCCCGCCTCTCGCGCGACGTCACTCATCCGCGCCGACCTTGTAGCCGTCCGTGGCGAACACCCGCACAGCGGCGGCGATCACCTCGGGGAAGCGCTCGTGGGCGCTTCGCTTGCCTGTCATGGCGGTGAGTGTATGTGTAAGTGAGCCGATCACTTACCAAATTTGAGGACTTGTCGGCTTCGTATTTGCTGCAGGTTTGCTCTGCTCTGGACTACGGGGCGAAGACCTCGTCGGCCGTGGTGGAGGTAGCGGCTCGGGCGGCCCAGTTCTCCAGTAGGTCCGGGTCGGCGCACTCGGCGATCCGAGCGCGGGCCTGCTCGGGAATGGCGATGCCGCGCGCGTCGAGGATCGTGAGCAGCACATGCGCCACGCCCTCGGCTCGGCCTAGCCGCATGCCTTGCTGCATGCCCTCCTCGACGAAGCGGTCAATGAACGGGTCCTTGAAGAGATCTTCCATGAGCTGCTCCAGTTCCTCTCGTGCGTGTCGTGGGGTGAAGATGCGGATGAGGTGGACGTAGCGGCGGTACCGATCGGGCTTCGCCTCGGCGACGGTGGCCAGGGCGAACATGCGCGCCTCGTGGATGGATAGGTCAAGGGTGCCGGTGAGGATGTGCAGCATGGTCAGCTCGGGGCCGAAGAACGGGCCGCCGGGAGGAGGCATGCGGTCGCGCCCGGTGACGAATGGCTTCAGATCGAAGCCGGGCTGGCCGATCTCGATCACGCGATCGCTGCCGGCGAGAGCGTCGCGGCTGGCGGCGACCACGAGCAGATAGGCCTTGCAGTCGTGCACCTCCCGGGCGCTGGTCACGTAGCAGGGCCACGCGAGCTGCCGGTCGTGTTTGGGCGAGGACGTTTGCACCTCCACGACCACGGCGACCTTTTCGCCCATTCCCCGGAAGAGGAACACGTTGTCCGAACGCAGCTCTTTGAGTATGCGGGGGCCGCGGTGGGAGAGGTCGCTGTCGGCAATGACCGGGAAGGCCCCGGACGGGAGCAGGAACCCGGATCTGCCGAGGAACATGACGAGGAGCTGCGGCTCGTCGCGCAGGATCTGGACGATGGACTGGTGCTTGAGACCTGGCATGAGTTCAGAATGCCTCCTCCTACCGACATTCCAGCGTCCGTTGTCTGTGATTATAGGACGGAATTTTCAGCGGTGACAAATTATGACCGGCTAGCCCATTAGAAGAATGGCACGGAATTGCCAATGGCAAATAATTGCCAGCGGTTTAGACGATGTTGATCGGGGCGCCGGACAGGTAGTGCTCGATGTTGGCGACGACCACGTCGAGCATGCGCTCCAGGCTCTCCGGGGTGTTGTAGCCCTGGTGCGGGGACAGGATCACGTTGGGCAGTTCGCGGAGCGCCGAGCCGGCCGCAAGCGGCTCGGTCTCGAAGACGTCGAGCGCGGCCGCGATCCGGCCCTCGGCCAGCACCCGCTCGAGCGCGCCGGCGGCGATCAGCTCTGCTCGCGCGGTGTTGACCAGGAGCGCGCCCGGCTTCATGGAGCGGAGCAGTGGCTCGTCGACGATGCCCCTCGTGTCGTCGGTCAGCAGCAGGTGGAGCGAGACGACGTCGGCCTCGGCTAGCAGGTCCTGGAGTTCCACGAACCGCTGCGTTTTCGAGGTCAGCCGGGCCGGTTCTGGGTGCGGCGTCCAGACGACGACGTGCATGCCGATCGCCTCGAGCAGGCCCGCCAGGCGGGTGCCGATGCCGCCGTAGCCGATGATCCCGGCCGTCTTCCCGGCCAGCTCGACGCCCTGGCCGACGTGCCACTCCCCCGCCCGGACGGCGCGGTCGTTGCCGACGACGTTCTTGGCCAGCGCGAGGGTGAGGGCGAGGGCGTGCTCGGCGACGGCGGCGTCGCCGTAGCGGGCGACGTTCGCGACCGCGATGCCGCACTCTCTCGCGGTCGGCAGGTCGACGAACGTCGCCGCGCCGGTGCCGGTGAACGCGACCAGCCTGAGCTTTGGCAGCCTGCGCAGCACCGGGCCGGTCAGGTAGGCCCCGAGGATGACCACGGCGGCGTCGCCGATCCGGGCGATCAGCTCGTCATCGTTCTTGGGCAGGTCGGCGTGGAGCCGGGCGCCGCCGAGCCGGTCGAGCCGGGCGGCGAAGTCGGGCCTGGACAGCAGGGCGGCCATGTGCGGATCGCCGTCGGGCAGCACGATCGTGGAGGTCATCGGCCCATCATCCCAAGCTCGGGCGGGATCCGGTTCCGTTGCCGGGGGACCTGGATCATGGAGCAGCGCGAGTCATGCACGGTCCGTTCGATAAATTCCAGATTTTTTTTCGAACGGTCGCGTGGTCCAACGGCACCGGTTAATTGGTTGCGATGCGCGACGGTATGCGACACAATCTTCCGGGCCCGAACGGAGGATGACTTGACGCGCACGGCGGACGACGCTGACAACGGCGGGCGCACGCCGCGCTCGCGCTTCGCGGAGGCCTTTGCGCCGCTGGGCCTGCGGCCGTTCCGGCTGATGTGGCTCGGCTCCACGACCTCCTCGCTGGGCGACGCGGTGGTGCAGATCGCGCTGGTCTTCGCGGTGCTGCACATCGGCGGGACGGCGACCGACATCGGGCTCATCGCGGCGCTGCAGACGGTCGCGAGGGTCGTGTTCCTGCTGGCGGGCGGGGTGTGGGCGGACCGGCTGCGGCGGCAGTTGGTGATGATGGCGGCCGACGTGCTGCGCGGCGGGGTCGAGGCGGTGCTGGCGGTGCTGCTGCTGACCGGCCATGCGCGCGTGTGGGAGATCGCCGTCGGAGCGGTGCTGTACGGGATCGGCGCGTCGTTCTTCGGCCCGGCCTCGACCGGGCTGACGCCCGAGACCGTGCCCGCCGACCAGCTGCAGCAGGCCAACAGCCTCCTCGACCTGCCGCAGAGTCTCTTCAGCGTCGGCGGGCCCGCCGTCGGCGGGGTGCTCATCGCCGTCTTCGGGACCGGCTGGCTGTTCGCCTTCGACGCCGCCTCGTTCGTGGTCAGCGTGATCTGCCTGGCGATGCTGCGGCTGCCGCCGCGTTCGCTGCCGCCGGCCGGGTCGTTCCTGGCCGATCTGGCCGAGGGCTGGCACGAGCTCGCGATCCGGCCGTGGTACTGGATCAACCTGATCGCGCACGCGTGCTGGAACTTCGCGATGCCCGCGATGCTCGTGCTCGGGCCGGTCATCGCCGCCCGGTCGCTCGGCGGCGCCACCGCCTGGGGGCTGATCTCCGCGTCGTTCGGGGTGGGGGCGGTGGCGGCCGGGCTGTTCGTGCTGCGGGTCAAGCCGCGGCGGCCGCTGGTGGTCGGGAACCTGCTGCTGACGCTGGGGGCGCTGCCGCTGCTGGCGCTGGCGTTCTCCCGTTCGGTGCCGCTGATCTGCGCGGCCAACGTGCTCGACGGCTTCGGACTGGTCGCGCTCAACGGCCTGTGGACGCCGACCATCCAGGTGCTGATTCCGGAGAACGTGCGGTCCAGGGTCAACTCCTACGACTGGCTGGTGTCGCTGGTCATCATGCCGGTCGGCTACGCGGTGGCGGGGCCGCTTGGCGACTCCATCGGCTTCACCTCGACCCTGGTCGCGGCCGCGATCGTGCTCTCGGTCCCGTGCGCGCTGGTGGTGCTGGTGCCGGGCATCCGCGGCGTGCACCGGACCGCGGCGGGCGAGATCGTCGGGCCCGGGACCGCGGCGGACGCCGCGACTGCGGCGGCGGACTCGGTCGGATCCGCCTAACGGGATCGGGTGACGGCGAGGCGCCAGGAGAGGGCGACGGCGGTGCCGACGCCGGCCAGCGCCAGCAGCGGGACGGTGATCGGGGCGGCGTCGAGGAGGGCGGCGCCGGCTCCGGCGCCGACGAGGAGGGCGACGAGGACGGCGACCGCCTCGGCGTCGGGGCGGCGGCGGCCCGCCAGGCTGCTGACCAGGGACGTCAGGGTGCCGGTGAGGTAGGTGGTGCCGGCGTTCGGGTTGCCCAGCTGCCGGGCGGCGGCGCTCTGGCTGCCCATCGACAGGGCGATGATCGCCCAGCAGCACGAGCCGGGTCCAGCCGACGGGACTGGCGTCGAGTGCCATCCACCAGATCGTGTAGCCGACCAGGACCGCGAGCTCTCCGGTCAGCAGCAGGCTGAGCGGCCGGGTGCCGAGGCGGTTCTCGTGGCCGCTGACGGCGGGGCGATGGCCGAGCCGAGGCCGACGCCGACGATGTAGCTGAGGATGGCCACCGCGCACCGCGCGCCGAAGGCGGCTTCGGTCTTGACCACGGCGACGCCGACGAAGACCAGGTTGCTCGTCATGACGCTGGCGAAGACGCCGCCGAGCCGGAAGAACGCGGTCACGTCGAGCGAGGCGGTTCCGGCCGTGAGCGCGATCAGCGCGATCCGGGCGTGAGCGCGGGCCCGGTCGCCGTTGGCGTCGCCTGGCGGGCGTCGTCGCCTGGACTGCCGTGGACACTGCCGTCGGGAGCGCTCACGGACCGTTCTCCTCACCGGGCGTTACAGCGGTTCTCCTGACGGTAAGTTACTGCGATCGGTCTTCAGAGGGGCGGGACCAGGTCTGGCTCATCATGTGGTGGCCGAACGCGTCGTCGGGGTGCTCGCTGGTCAGGGTGAACCCGGCCGCCCGGTAGACCTTGCGGGCGGCCGCCAGGCGGTCGTAGGTCCACAGGGTGATGTCGGCGTAGCCGACCTCGCGGGCGAACTGCAGGCACTGCCCGACGAGGGTGGCGCCGAGGCCGAGGCCGCGGGCCCACGGCTCGACCAGCAGCAGGCGGAGCCGGGCGGTGGTCTCGCCGTCGGGCACGCAGAAGACCGAGCCGGCCGGCACGCCGTCGACCTCCGCGATCCAGCCCGCGGTGCGGTCCGGGTGGGCGTCGCGCAGGGTCGTGTACTCGGCGATGATGCGCGCGCAGAGTTCCTCGAAGGTGGCGTCCCAGCCGAACTCGGCCGCGTAGACGGTCGCGTGCCGGTGCAGCACCCAGCCCAGGTCGCCGAGCGGTCGGCGGGCGCAGCGTCACCGCCCGCGGTTCGGTCGCGGCGCCGGCGCCGTCGCTCGCCCGGTGTCTGCTCGCCCGAGCTCGGCGGTGATCACCTGCATCGCGTTGAGCAGGCGGTCGCAGTCGGCGCCCCGCAGCAGCTCGGCGATCTGCCCGGCCGAGCGCCGGTCGAGGTCGGCCGCGGCGGCGCGGCCGGCGTCGGTGACGCGGATCTCCTGGCGGCGCGCGTCGGCCGCCGAGCGGTGCCTGGTGATCAGCGACTCGGCCTCGAACCGGCTCAGCACCCGGCTCAGGTAGCCGGCGTCGATGTCGAGCGCCCGGCGCAGGTCGGACACCTCTACCGCGGGCGTGGCGGGCGATCTCGAACAGCAGCCGGCCTTCGGTCAGCGTGAACGGGCGAGTCGAGGTACATGCCGTGCAGCACGCCGATGACGTTCGTGTAGAAGCGGTTGAACGCGCGGACCTGGGCCACCTGGGCGGCGGTCGGGTCCGACGTCCGCTCGGCGTCGGTGATGATCGAGCCGGCCATCGCGACCTCCATTATCGTTGACTGAGTCAACGATAATTCGTTGACCCGGTCAACCGCAATAAGGCGGGCTCGACGATCGGCTCGGCCTGGGCGGAGTCAGCCTGGGCGGAGTGGGCTTGCGCGGAGTCGGCCTGGGCGGAGTCGGCTAGGAAGGCGGGGCGGGTGCGCTCACCCCAGCGGGCGATGGCGGGGGCGGTGAGGCCGAGGAGGGCGAAGAACCCGCCGAGCCCGATCCAGCCGGCCGTGCCGAACGTTAGGCAGAGGCCGATCATCAGCGTCGGCGCGGCCGCGCCGCCTGCGCCGAGCCCGAGTCCGGCCAGTCCCTGGTACTGGCCCTGAGCGTGCGCGGGCGCCAGCCCGAAGTCGAGGGTGAACGTGCCCGCCGCGTGATTGAGCTCGCCCGCCGAGAGCACCGCGATCGCCGCCGCCAGCAGCAACAGCGCCATCCAGGTGGGCAGCCCGGCCGTGAACCCGATCGCGCAGCAGCTCACCGCGAACAGCAGCCCGGCCCGGCGCAGGGCCGCGCCGCCCTGCCGGAGCGTGCTGACGTTCCGCCCGACGCGGACCTGGAACGCGATCACGATGAACGTGTTCAGCAGCAGCAGCGCGCCGACGCTCCAGCCGGGCGCGCGGGTATGCCCGACGATCCACAGCGGCAGCGGAAGCAGCAGGATCATGTACTGCATGCTCAGCAGCGCGTTGTGCGCGGCGTAGCCGACGAACGCCCGGTCGGCCAGCGGTCCCCAGCGCGGCCCGTCGTCGGGCGCGGGCAGCGGCTCGTACTTCGGCAGCCGCGCGCTGACCAGCCAGGCGCCGAGGAAGGTAAGCGCGTTCACGGCGATCAGGGCCCGGTAGGCGTCGGCGGTGCCGATCTGCACCGCGATCGCGCAGCCGACGGCGCCGAGCGAGATGCCGACGTTGGTGATCGCATGGGTGGCGGAGCGGAAGACGGCCGCGTCGTCGCCGCCGACCCGGCGCAGCAGCGCCCCGTCGGCCGCCTGGTTGGCGTTCATCGCCAGCATGTCGACGGTGGCGATGACGACGAAGGCGGCGAAGTCGCGGATGAAGAGGTAGCCGAGGGCGGTGAGGAACTGCAACAGGAAGGTGACCCGGACCACCGCCCGCGGGCCGTGCCGGTCGGCCAGCGCCCCGACCGGCACCCCGGCCACCAGCCCGATCAGGCCCGAGATGGTGAGGCCAAGACCCACCTGGAGACTGCCCAGGTGCACCACCCGGGTGAAGTACAGCACCAGGGAGGTGACCACCAGGCCGAACCCGAACGTGTTCACCAGCGTCGCGAGTGCGTACACCCGCTGCGGTCCTGGCTCGGGTACCAGTGCAGTGCGCATACCCCTAGGACTCGCTGCCGCCGCCCAACTCATCGCCCGCCCGGGCCGCGTCTAGCCGCAGGATCAGCCGGTCACTGAGACGGAGTGGCCTGCGCGAGCTCGGCCAGCTGGGCGCGGGCGGCGCCGACCAGCTCGGCGTTGGTGTGGGCGTGGCCCCACAGGCCCCAGCCGCCCTCTGGCGCCTCGGTGAGGAGCACCCAGGTGCGGTCGGCGAGGGTCGGGGTCGCCCGCCGCGGCGGCGATGATCTCGGTCAGCCGGCTGACGACCGCCAGCTGCTTGTCGCGGTCGAGCGCGCCGGCGTTGGTCAGCACCTGGACGCGGACGTAGTTGCCGTCGCCGTCGACGTTGGCGAGGGCGCCGGCCGGCAGCTCGTGCACGAACGCGGCCGTGTTCTTGCGGAACATCGGGATGTCGGGAACCTGCTCGATCTTCATCACCGCGGCGGCGAGATCCCGGGCCAGCTGGTGCGAGTCGGCGAAGGTGCCGACGGTGGCGTACGCGTCGATCATGGGCATTGTCGTCCCCCTGAACGTTTTATGATGAGCGTCATAGGTACGGTCGCCAGCCTGCCTTATGACGATCGTCATAGTCAAGGGACGGGGATGTGAGCGGCAGCAGCCGGGTGAGCATGATCAGCAGCGCGGCCGCGCTCATCGGCGCGCACGGGCTCAGCGGCACCTCGTTCTCCGACGTGCTGGCCGACAGCGGCGCCCCCCGCGGCTCGATCTACCACCACTTCCCGGGCGGCAAGCGACAGCTGGCGGGCGACGTGATCGAGTGGACCTCGGGGCAGATCCTCGGCTATCTGCGCGCCTGCCCGGCCGACACGGCCGAGGGCGTGCTCGCCTGGTTCGTCGACCTGTGGCGGCAGTCGGTGCTGGCCTCCGGCGGCTGCGGCGGATGCCCGGTCGCCGGGGTCGCGATGGACGCCGACGACGAGGAGCTGACCGTCGCCGCCCGGGCCGCCTTCGCGTCCTGGACCGCCCTGCTGGCCGAGCAGTTCCGGGGGACGGGGGTGCCAGCCGACCGGGCGGACTCGATCGCCGCGGTCGCGCTCACCGCGATGGAAGGCGCCCTGGTCATGTGCCGGGTCGAGCGCAGCAGCGAGCCGCTGGAGACCGTCGCGGCCGAGCTCGCGCGCCTGCTGCCCGGCGGCGCGTGACGACGGGCGGTCCTGGCTAGGCCGCGAGGAGGCGGCGAAGCCAGGTCAGCTGCGCGGCCACCGCCGCCTTCGACAGGGCGGCGTCCGGGACCATGCCGGTGAAGCCGTGGAAGCCGCCCGGCCAGACGTGCAGCTCGGCGTCCCCGCCGGCCTGCCAGATCCTGGTCGCGTAGGCGACGTCCTCGTCCCTGAACGTCTCGGCCGAGCCCACGTCGATGAACGCCGGCGGCAGGCCGGACAGGTCGGTCGCGCGGGCCGGAGCCGCGTACGGGGAGACGTCGGGTCCGCCGCGGGCATCGCCGAGCAGGGCGGTCCAGCCCACTTCGTTCGCGCCCCGGTCCCAGATGCCGAGGCCCGCCATCTGGTGCGACGACGGGGTGTCGTTCCTGTCGTCGAGCATCGGGCACAGCAGCATCTGGCCGCGCAGGCCGGGGCCGCCGCGGTCTCGGGCCAGCAGCGCCACCGCCGCCGCGAGGCCGCCGCCGGCGCTGGCGCCGCCGACGATCAGGCGCTCCGGATCAATGCCAAGCTCCTCGGCGTGCTCGACCGTCCAGGTCAGGCCCGCGTAGCAGTCCTCGACCGGCCCCGGGTGCGGCGTCTCGGGCGCTAGCCGGTATTCGACCGAGACCACCGCCGCGCCGAGGCTCTCGGCGTGATCGAGCGCCGTGGCCGCGCCGCCGCTGCGGTTGTCGCCGAGCATCATCCCGCCGCCGTGGATGAAGTAGAGGCACGGGACGGGAGCAGTCGCGCCGGTGGGGCGGCAGATCAGCAGCGAGACGTCCGGCGCCCCGGCCGGCCCGGGCACTAGCCGCTCGGTGACCTCGAACGCGCCGCTGCGCCGCATGTCCTCGACCGTGGGCACCGGGAACATCGACGGCGCCCGCCGGATCGCCGGGATCATCTCGAGCGTGAACGGGGGACCTGCCGTCTGCGCCATGGCGGTCATCGCGGGCTGCAGCTCCGGGTCGAACGGCGGCGGCGGGCCGACCTGAACCGCCCTGGTTCCCGCCGACTCCTGAGCGGTCTCGATCCCAGCCACCACGGCCTCCTCATCCGCCGCAGGGCTCACGGCAGGCGCACAACAGGGCAGACACGATGAGATCAGCTACCTCCGCACCCGGTCAATATGTTCCGCTAACGAACCCTCCGGGCCCGCGGTTGGTCGCGCGCGGGCGCTTCTTGCTGTTATCCGGCGGCGCGACCCTGTCGGCTACCCCATCGACAGGTTTGGCGACCTGTCAGCTACGCCAGCGACATCGCCTATTGGTGTCGCTGGCGTAGCCGACAGGTCGGGCGGCGCGGGTGGCGGGCACTCGGGGGCCTGGAGTCGGGGCTTGTGGGGTTAGCCACGGGCGTGGGCGGGGCGGGGCTGGGCGGCGTGGGCGACAGGGGTCGCGTGGGCAGTAGGAGCGGTAATAGCACCCGGTCGACGTGATCTCCACCAGGACCGGCCGGGTCACCGGCTCGATCGCGGTCCAGGCGTGCCGATGTCGATCGCCGCCACCCCGGACGGCTCCTAGGTCTGGGTGGGCAACGGGTACACCGGGTCGATCTCGGTGATCTCGACCGCGACCAACACCGTCACCAACACGATCAGCGGCGTCGGCCAGGCCACCGCGCTCAACTCGGCCACGACCGCCATCGCGTTCCGGCCGGCGTCCGAGTCCGACGCGATCGAGGAACCGCGGGATGCTGTTTGTCTGCTGATCCCGCGGTTCCTCGGGTTGGCTCGCTTCGGCGCTGGCCCTTGGCCTGCACGAGCTAGGCCACGATGGTTTCCGTGGGGTCGGGCTCGAACGGGGTCAGGGTGCCCGCCGCGAGCAGCGCCTGGCGACGCTGGACCTCCAGCGCCATGAGCTGAACCTGCAGGCCGATCCGCTGGGCTTCCGCCTGCTCGCGCTCGAGCTTGATCCGCTCGGCCTGGTCAAGCTCGGGGTCAAGGGCGCAGCAGTGCGCGAGCTCGGGGTCGTAGACCACGCCGTCGGTCGGCACCGACAGGGTCGTGGGCTGCTCGCCTACCTCGCCGACGGTCGGCAGGGTCTTCAGGATCGCCTCCACCGCGGCCCGGTACGGGACGTCCACCTGCGTGATCTGGGTCGGCGTGAGCACCCCGGAGACGTAATTGCCCACCGTCACCTGGAACGTCACCGCGGTCACGGTCGTGGTGCTGTCGTACACGTCAAGCACCTTCCGCACGAAGTAGTTCACGGCGTAGCAGCGGTTGTTGTTGACCAGGGTTCGCTGGGTGGTGGAGACCGTCTCCGAGTCCTCGTAGCTGCTGACCGTGATCGATCGCTGCAGGTCGGTGTACTGAGCGGCCTGCTGGGCGAGGGATGCGAACTGGCTGGCGCTGGCCTGGGTCGATAGGTCAACAGCGGTGGTCGAACTGGACGAGCTGCTGCCGCCGCCACCGCCGCCGATGCTGACGAAGCCGAGGTTGATGCCGCCGCCGCCCGATGCGCTGGCGCTCTGGGTCTGGCTGTTCAGCACCTGGACCAGCGCGCTGGAGTCGCTGGACGTCTGCTGCTGGTAAAGCGCCGATACGAACTGGGAGAAGGTGGTCTGGGTGGAGTACCGTTCCGTCTCCGCGGTGGTGCGGCGATAGCGGTCGCTCTGGTACAGGGTCATCGTCTCGCCCGGCAGCAGGGTGAGGGTGTAGGCCAGGCCGCCGTGCTGCTTGCCGATGAGGCAGATCCGGTGGGCATAGGTGACGGTGACGGTGACCGAGCCGCGGCCCAGGCCGGCGTTATCGGCCTTGCCTTCGAGGCCGATGACGGAGGTCTTGGTCTCGGTGAAGGTGAGGCAGCTCGGGCCGGTCTGCCACGGCGGGTCGCAGGGACTCTGGCAGCATGCGTCCTGAGTGGGCAGCGTTACGGGTGTGGTCCCGTCAGTTGGATCGCGTTCTATCGTCGCGTCGGACATGGGTTGCTCCGTTCCGTACATTCGCGTAGGCGTTTACAGCCCCCGATGAGCTGATGTCGTGTGGTTCGCCCCACCTGTACGGAGGATTCAGCTGCACGGCAGATACACGGTTAACGGCGCACCTGGTTGACGGCGCAGTCCGGTCCGCAGGGCCGCAGGCCGTCGCCGTCCCAGCCCCGCCGGATGAACAGGGCGGCCAGCCTCGCGGCCTGGCGGCAGCGGCCGGACGTCACGTGCCGGAGGCCGAGCCGTATCGTCTGCACGTCGTCGCGGAACAGGTTGTCGCTGTCACGGTCGGCATCGCGCCATTTCTGCTCGGGGGGATGGGTCAGCCGGCCGTCAAGCTCGACGCAGAGCTGGAACGCCTCGTAGAAGTTGTCGAGGTAGCGGACTCCGCCCGCCAGGTCGCGGCGGACCTGGCGCTTGGCGGGCGGCAGGCCGTGGGCGCGCTCGACGTCTCGCACGTAGCGGAGCTCGAGCGGGGACATGACCCCGTCGGCTGCGTCGGCCAGCGTTTCGACGAGCCAGGGTCGACGGCGCATTCGCTTGCGGTCGGCGAGGGCGGCGGTGAGCATCCCGGTGGTGACGAGATCACGGCCGATGGCGCGCGTCAGCCACGCGAAGGCGTCATCGGTGGTGGCCGCGGACTCGATGAGGTCGAGGACGGTGTCCGCGATCGGGGTGCGCGGCAGCTGCCAGGGCGGGAGGGGCTCGCTGGCTACCTGCCTCGACCGGTGGATGATCACGCCGCGGATCGGGGCGCGCCGGGCGGGATCGTGGCTGATCGGCACGGTGATGTGGATCTTCGCTGCGGGCTTGTCGATGAGCTCTTGGACCTCCGCTGCCGTCTCGTGGCTGAGTACCGCGCCGGACCCGGCCCGCAGTAGTGCCGCCCACAGGGTTGCCTCGCGCGGCGGCACGCCGCTGAAGGTCGCGTAGGTGCCTCGGTGCAGCCGCTGCCACTTGCCAGATTTGATTCGTCGCCCGACCGCGGCCCGCGTCATGCCGTAGCGGACGGCCTGGCGCTGGCCGACAATCCGGGACTGGAAGTCGAGCAGTTCCGGCCAGGTGACGGGTCGAGGCTTCGCCATAGCTCTCAGGTTGCCTCGTCAACCCTCGCGATCGCCATAAATAATAACTATCCGTTTTATAACGGTTACAATCGGCTTCCATTCGCTGACGGCCGGAATTATTGCGCGACAAATGGCTCGGGAAGCCGATACAAACGTCGCGCAATAAGTTGATCTTGCCTGAGGGGGTGTGTTGCGCGGTGGGCGGTGGGGTGATGTGGGCAGTGGGAGGGGTGGGGCTGAATGGTCGCAGGGACCGATGGAGAGGGTGGAGCTGATGATGGCTTAGGGTGGTGGTTGATCTTATGGTGGTGGTTGATCTTATGGTGGTGGTTGATCTTATGGTGGTGGTTGATCTTATGGTGGTGGTTGATCTTATGGTGGTGGTTGGGTTTATGGGGGTGGTTGGGTTTAGGGGACGGTTGGGTTTAGGGGACGGTTGGGTTTAGGGGACGGTTGGGTTTAGGGGACGGTTGGGTTTAGGGGACGGTTGGGTTTAGGGGACGGTTGGGAGTGGTGGGGGTTAGATAGCGGCGGCGTCGTTGCCGTTGGGAGGCGTGCTGGGCGGGGACGACATGTGCGGATTTAGCGGGTAGACGGTGGGGCCAGACCCGAGGATGCTCAATATCGTGATCGTCGACGGAGATGATCTTGGCGTCGGGCGGCAGGATGTGACGCCCTCTCGGCCGTGGGCTCGGGTGAGATTTTCGTTGCCATCCACGGCACGTTAACTGATCATTATGGTAGAACCAGATTCTCATGAGATGTAACGCTTAGTTCCGCTCCGCCCCCCTGGAGGTAGCCGATATGTTCCAGCGCTCATCCCTCTCCGTCGTGGCCGTGCTGGCCGTCGGCGGCGCCCTCATCGCCGGGTGCAGCAGCAGTTCTTCGAGCTCGTCAAGCGCCCCCGCGTCGGCGCCGGCCGCGACCACGTCGGCCGCCGCCAGCACGGCGGCTTCCTCCCCGGCCGCCTCGGCCGACGGGGTGTCGGCGGCGGACTGCAAGATCATCAGCGGGGTCAGCGCCGGGGTCGTCAACGAGCTGCTGCCGCTGCAGACCGAGTCCACCACCAAGGCCGCGGCCAGCATGAAGGCCTACATCACAACGCTCCAGGCGGATGAGGCCAAGCTGACGTCGCCGGCCGGCAAGGCCGCCCTCGCCTCGTTCATTGCGACGCTGCAGAAGTCGCTGACAGAAACCCCGTCGCAGGCGACCGGGCCGTTGACCACCGCGATGGGCACCCTTTCGACCGTGTGCGCCTGACCGATTGAGTTAAGCGCCGGCGCCGGCTTCCCGCCTGGTCAGGGAAGCCGGCCGGCGCGGCAACTAGACTCCGGGCATGGCCTCAGCCCCGGCAACCACGATCAAGCGCGAGTCGGTCGAGTTGCGGACGCGCCGCCTGGCCGCCGCCCGCCGCCGCGCGACCGCTCTCCTCGGGGCGGTCACGGTGCTGTTCGTAGTCGTGACCGCAGTCGGCGCGCACGGGACCTTCCTCTCCTATCTGCAGGCGGGCGCCGAGGCGGCGATGGTCGGCGGCGTCGCCGACTGGTTCGCGGTGACGGCCCTGTTCCGACATCCGCTCGGCCTGCCGATACCGCACACGGCGGTGATCGTCGAGCGCAAGGACCAGTTCGCCGCCACCCTGGGCCAGTTCGTGCAGGAGAACTTCCTCAACGGCGACGTGCTCGCCGAGCGGATCGGCTCGGCCCAGATCGCCTCCCGGGTGGCGGGCTGGCTGACCGACCCCGACAACGCCGCCCGCTTCGCCGGGCCACGCGGCCGACATGGTCGTCCGGGCGGCCGACGGCCTGCGCGATGAGGACGTCCAGCGGGCGCTCACGGCCGAGCTGACCCGGGCGGCCGACTCGATCGAGGTGGCGCCGCTGGCCGGGCGGATCGTCGGGATCATCATCGCCGAGGGCCACCACGCCGAGGTGTTCAACGCGATCGTGAGCGGCGCCGACCGGTATCTGGCCGACCATCACGAGGAGCTGCGCGAGCGGTTCGAGTCCGAGGCGCCGCGCTGGGTGCCTGACATGGTCTACGGGCGGGCCTTCGACCGGCTCTACACGAGGCTGCGCGAGCGGCTGCCGGAGATGGCCGCCAATCCCGAGGACGAGACCCGGCAGCAGTTCGAGGAGTGGATCGCCGGACTTCCCGAGCGGCTGCAGACGTCGCCGGAGCTGCGCGAGCGCGGGGCGAGCGGATCAAGCGCGACGTGCTCGGCAGCACGGTGCTGCGGGACTGGTCCTCCTCGCTGTGGAAGAACGTCAAGGAGACGCTGCGGATCCAGGCGGCCGACCCGGAGTCCGAGCTCCGCCGCCGGCTGGCGGCCGCGCTGTCGGCGGGCGGTCGGCGTCTCGGCTCGGACCCCAAGCTGCAGGAGAGCCTCGAGCGGGTGGTCGAGTCGGCCGCCCGGTCGCTGGCCGACCAGTTCCACGACGAGCTGGCCGGCCTGGTCACCGGGACCATTCAGCGCTGGGACGCGGAGCAGACCTCGAGCCAGCTGGAGCTGCTGCTCGGGCCGCGACCTGCAGTTCATCCGGATCAACGGAACCGTGGTCGGGGCCGGGGTGGGGCTGGCGCTACACGCCATCGCGATGGCGCTGGCGTAGTGTTCGGGGGTTGGTCGGGTCGGTGGGGTCAGGGTGATGGGGTTGAAGCGCTGGGGTCGGTGGGTTGAAGGTGCGGGGTCGGTGGGTTGAAGGTGCGAGGCCGGTGGGTTGAAGCGGTGGGTCGGGGTGGTGGGGTCGGTGGCGGTCAGGGTTAGGCGGCGCGGCCGGTGGCCTTCTCGGGCGTGAGGCGGACGATGACGCGGACGGCGCCGGGGCGGTCCTCGCCCGGGTCGCGGCCGTCGTACTTCCAGGAGAGCTCGGTGTCGAAGCGCCGGCCCTCGTCGGGGGTCATCGTGACCCGGCCGCGGAGCTCGACGTAGTTCTCCGGGTCGGCCGAGTCGATGACGGACAGGCTGACCCGGGGGTCACGGACCATGTTGCGGTGCTTGCGGCGGCCCTCGACGGTGGAGAACAGGACGTCGTCGCCGTCGCGGCCGACCCAGATGACCGAGGACTGCGGGCTGCCGTCCGGATTGATGGTGGCCACGACCGCGTAGTTCTTGCCGTCGATGAGCCTGCGGGTCGCTTCGCTGAGCGGGATCGCCATGGCCGCACCGTAGCATCCGGCCGGGCCCGCTAGCCGGGCGGGAAGCCGGCGATGGCGGCGGTGACCTCGTACGGCAGGTAGCGGGGGTGCACCAGCAGCGCCCGCGCGAGCTGGCGGATCTGCAGGCGGAGCGGGGTCAGCAGCTGCACGCTGTAGCGCCAGGCGGCGGCCTCGTCGGCGCCGAACCGGTCGCGCAGGCCGGCCCGGAACCGGCGGGCGTCGCCGCCGTCGGCGCGCCAGCCCGCCAGCCAGCGGCGCAGCTCCTGCGTCGCTTTCTGGCAGGGTCCAGTCGCGCAGGCGCTCGGCGACCTGGCCGCCGGCCGCGATCACGAAGGAGAGCTCCCCGCCGCCCTGGATCGAGTGCACCCGCCCGGACGTCGATCCGCCCGCCCGGATGCTGGCCGAGCTGAAGCGCGCGCCGACCGCGAGCGCGGCGACCGCGTGCCCGGCCTCGTGCCAGGCGGTGTGCACGGCGGCGGACCGGGCGGGCGCGTAGCTGGCGGCGAAGCCGCCCTGGTACCGCTGCCTGATCCAGGCCTCGTGCACGATCGATTCGTCGTCGTAGCGGATGAGCCGGGCGAGTTCGGCCTCGATCGCGGCCACCGTCCGCTGCTTGGCGGGGGGCACCTTGGCGGGCGTCATTCAGAGCCGACGGTGCATCACATGCAGGCCGACGAGCCCGTGATCGGGGTGGTCGAAGGACTCGGGCACGGTGCCGATCACCTCGAACCCGAGCGAGTTCCACAGGTGCACGGCCGGGTCGTTGACCTCGACGACGGCGTTGAACTGGATCGCGAGGAAGCCCTCGGCGCGGCTCCAGTCGATGACGTACTGGCCGAGCGCCCGGCCGACGCCCTTGACCCGGTGGGCCGGGTCGACGATAAAGGAGGCGGTGGCGACGTGGGCGCCGCGGCCGGGACGGTTCGGCCCCATCTTGGCCGAGCCGACGATCCTGCCGTCCTCGACCGCGACGACGGTCAGGCCGGGGGGCTGCTCCATCCACCAGGGGCGGGCCTCGTCGAGGGTCTGGCCCTCGGGGAACGCGTACGTCCTGCCCTCGTTCATGATCGTCGAGTAGAAGGGGTAAATACCTGGCCAGTCTGCCTCGGCGGCTGCGCGGATCTCCACCGGTGCAGGGTACCGGGGTGACCGGGCGGGGGTCACGAGGGTTTTCGCCGGCCCCGGGTTACGGAGTCGGGGGCGAGTCGGGTGGAACCAGGGACCGTTCGACATCGGGATGGGTTTGAACTTGGGGTTTGGGGGCGAGCGCGACTGCGGCGGCGAGGGCGGCGGCGGCACCGGCGAGCACGATGAACGCGTCGCGGCCGGGGGCGAAGCGCAGGACCAGGCCGAGCCAGACCATGCTGAGGCCGCTGGTGACCTGGCCGATCACCCCGGACACGCCGGTAATGCGGCCGAAATAGCCGTCCGGGGTGACCCGCGCGCGGAGCGTCAGGTGGAACACCAGCACCAGCCCCTCGCCGAGGCCGAACAGGGCGCCGCCGGCCAGGATCGCGGGCACTCCCCCGGCCGCGAGCAGGGCGGCGCCGGCGGCGGCGATGCCGAGGCCGGCCGCCTCGGCCAGCCAGAGGTTCCGGGCGCCCTCGAACCTGGCCGCGAGCAGGGTGCCGACGGCGGAACCGGCCGCGTAGGCGGCGACGGCGATGGTGGCGAGGGCGGCGTCGTTCCTGCCGCCCTTGGTGGAGACGTAGACCAGGCCGAGGACAATGCTGCCGCCGAGGATCGAGTAGAGGCTCCAGACGAGCTGATCGCGGCGGAGCACCCGGTCGGCGATCATCAGCCGCAGGCCGGAGCGGATCGACGCCCACATCGGCTCGTGGGTTGCGTCTTCGGCGGGCTCGAAGCGCTTGCCGATGGCTATGAGGCCGACGACGGAGACGAGGAAGGTCGCCGAGTCGAGGCCGAGGGCCTGGCCGGTGCCGAACGCGACCGCGAGCACGCCGCCCAGCGGCGGGCCGATGACCCAGGCGATCGACTCGAAGCTCTCCTGCCAGGCGTAGGCCATCGCGACGCTTGTCCTCGGTTACGAGCATCGGGACGGCGCTGCTCGCGGCCGAGTCGAATAGGGCCGAGAACGCCTCGATGGGGACGATCACGATGTAGATCACGATCAGCGTGTTGGCGTTGAACGCGGCGGCCACCGGGATGACCAGGGTAAGCAGGGTACGGCCGAGGTCGGCGATGATCATCAGCCGCCGGCACTCGAGGCGGTCGGCGAGCGCGCCGAACGGCATCCGCAGCAGGCTGAACGCGACCGCTTCGATGATCGCGATGGCGCTCACCTGGAGCGGGTTGTGGGTGAGCTGGAGGACGTAGAGCGGGATGAGCACGCCCCAGGCTGCGTCGCCGATGTTGGAGATGCCCTGGGTGCTGAAGAAGACCCCGAAATCCCGGTCCCACTGAAACAAGCGCACGGGGCACCGTACTCGCTAGCGCGCTCGGCGCGGTACTGAATAATTGACCCATGCTGGCAGGGTGCCCGGTGCTCGGCTGGGCCGCGTCCGGGGGGATGGCGCTGACGGGGCAGCCGGAAGGTGCGCCGGTGGCGTCGCCTGCGGCTGCCTTCGGGCTGCTGTCGGCGTTGGTGGGCGAGCTGGCCGCCGTGACCGGGGCGGCCGGGGTCGAGGTGCGGGCGGACCCGGGTGAGCTGGTGGCGGGGCGGGCGGCGCTGGCCGGGCTCCGGCGGCGGGGGCGGGTGTCGGCGGGTGGTTCGGCCCGGCTGGTGCGGGCGGCGGACGGGTGGTGCGCGGTCAACCTGAGCCGGGAAGACGATGTGGCGGCGGTTCCGGCGATTATCGGGGCGCTTGGGTTGGGTGGCGTGGACGGCTGGCCAGCTTGGCCGGCTTGGCCGCTGGGCGCGGGGCGGACGGGCGCGGGGCTGAGGCCGGGGCCGGGGCGGATGGGGTGTGGGGGGCGCTCGAGGCGGCGGCGCTGAGGACGCGGGCGGAGGTGCTGGCGGGGGCGGCGCAGCTGCTCGGGGTGCCTGCGGGTGCGCTGCCGTCGGGGCGGCCCGCGGCGGGGCTGTCGTCGGCCGGACTGCCGTCGGCCGGGCTGAGCCGGTCGGGGCTGAGCGGGCCGGGGCGGGGTGGGTCGGGGCGGGTGAGTCGGATCGCCGCGCCGTCGGCGGGGGCGCGGCTGGCGGGGGCGGTGGTCGTTGACCTGTCGTCGATGTGGGCGGGGCCGCTCTGCGCGCGGCTGCTCGGGCTGGCCGGGGCGGACGTCATCAAGGTGGAGACGGCATCTCGGCCGGACGGCAGCCGGGCGGGTGAGCGACGGTTCTTCGACTGGCTGCACGCCGGGCATCGCAGCGTGGTGCTTGACTTCCGGAGCGAGGCCGGGCGGCGGGCGCTGGCGGCCCTGCTGGCGGCGGCGGACGTGGTGATCGAGGCATCCCGGCCGCGCGGGCTGGCTCAGCTCGGGCTGGCGCCGGAGATGATCCCGCATCGGGCCGGGCAGGTGTGGCTCAGCATCACCGGGTACGGGCGCGGCGACGGCGACGGTACTTGGGCGGAACGGGTGGCCTTCGGGGACGACGCGGCGGTGGCCGGGGGGCTGGTTGGCTGGGCCGGCGACGGGTGGGCTGGCGACGGGTGGGCTGGCGACGGCTGGGCCGATGGCGGGTGGAGGGTTGGCGAGCCCGTGTTCTGCGCCGACGCCGTCGCCGATCCGCTGACCGGGCTGTGCGGCGCGCTCGCGGTCGCGCGGTCGGTCGCGGGCGGCGGCGGGCAGCTGATCGACCTGGCCATGCGCGACGTGGCGGCCGGCTTCGCGGCCGCTCCTGCGGTTGACCATGGGCCGCACTCGGTTCGGGTGGCTGGCGGCGGGGACGCGGTCGTGAGCTGCGCTGCGCTGGGGACGGAACAGGCGGTGCTGCCGCCGCGCGCGCCCGCAGCCTCCGGCGCGGCCGCTGCGATGGGCGCGGATACCGCGGACGTGCTCGCGCGGCTGGGGGCGGGGTCATCCGGATGCTGATTCGGAACGCGCGGGTCTGGCCGTCGACCGAGGCGGTCGCCGACGTGCGGATCACGGGCGGCCGAGTCATCGACTGCGGGCTGGGCCTGCGGGCGACCGGCGGGCGAGGAGGAGCTCGACGCCGCCGGGTGCGCGCTGTTGCCGGGACTGCACGATCATCATGTTCATCTGCGGGCGCTGGCCGCCGCGCACGCGAGCGTCCAGGTCGGGCCGGAACAGGTGCGGTCGGCGGTCGAGCTGGCGGCGCGGCTGCGCGAGGCCGACGCGGCGGCGCCGCCGGGTGCCTGGCTGCGCTGCGTGGGCTACCACGAGTCGGTCGCCGGGCCGCTCGACCGCTGGGCGCTCGACCGGCTGATGGCGGATCCGGGCGGCCGGCGGATCGGGCGCGGCCGGTGCGGGTGCAGCATCGGACCGGCGCGCTCTGGGTGGTGAACTCGGCCGGGCTGTCCGTGCTCGGACTCGATGCCGACAGCCGGGCCCGGGACCTGGCCGGGGTGGAGCGCGACGCCGACGGCCGGGCGACCGGGCGACTGTGGCGGATGGACCGCTGGCTCGGCGACCGCGTTCCCGCGCGGCCGGGCGATCAGGCCGCCGGCCTGGCCTCGGTCAGCGTTCGGGCCGCCGCCCTCGGCGTCACCGGCTTCACCGACGCCACCCCCGGTGCGACCGGACGTGACGTGGCCGGGCTGGCGGCGGCGGTGGCGGACGGGACGATCGCGCAGCGACTGCACTGCATGGTGCCCGCGGATGATTGCGGTGCCTGCGTCGTGCCCGGCCGGGCGCGCGGGCGGCTCAGCATCGGACCGGTCAAGATCATGCTCGACGATGAGACGCTGCCGTCGCTTGACTCACTGGCCGAATCGATGCGCGGGGCGCACGCGGCCCGGCGGCCGGTGGCGGTGCACTGCGTGACCCGGGTTCAGCTGGTGCTCACGCTGGCCGCGCTTGACCTGGCGGGGCGGGACACCGGCGACCGGATCGAGCACGGCGCCGTGATCCCGGCCGAGACTGGTGCCCGGCGCTGCGCGGGCTCACGGTCGTCAGCCAGCCGCACTTCGTGGCCGAGCGTGGGGAGCAGTACGCGCGGGATGTCGCGCCCGGGGACCTTCCTGACCTGTGGCGGCTGCGCAGCCTGATCGATGCCGGGGTGGCGGTGGCGGCGGGCAGCGACGCGCCGTTCGGCGGGGCGGACCCGTGGCGGGTGATGCGGGCGGCGACTCGCCGCCCGGCCGGGCTCGGGCCGGGCGAGAGCGTCGACCCGGCGACGGCGCTGCGGCTGTTCCTCGGCTCGGCTTCGACGCCGAGCGTGCCGTCAGTGGTCGCGCCGGGCGCGGCGGCCGATCTTGTCCTGCTCCGCTGCCCGCCTCGGGAGGCGGTCCGCTCGCTCGGCTCCGACCTGGTCGCCGCCACGATCATCGACGGCGACGTGGTCTACGCGGCTGGAAGCGGCTAGCTACGGTCGGCTACGGCTGGCTACGGCTGGCTACGGCTGGCGGGGCTTCCTGAACAGCGTCTCCTGGGCGATCGTCGCGAGGCGGGAGCCTGCGGAGCTGTAGACGACGCCGGTGTAGAGTCCGCGGCCGGCCGCGGCGGTGTGCGGAATCAGGCCCTGCCAGGTCCATTCGTCCATCCGGGGCGGGCGGTGGAACCAGACCGCGTGGTCGAGGCTCGGCCCGCCGTGACCTTCGCCTCCCTCGAGGGTGATCAGGCCGGACGAGATGTCGGAGGTATAGGTGAGGACGGCCGCGTGCAGCAGCGGGTCGTCCGGCAGGTCGGCGGTGCACCGCATCCAGAACTCGCTCGGGATCCGGAACCCGCGGGCCGCCGTCTGGGCCGTCCGGAACTCGAACGAGTCGTGATCGTGGCCGGACCAGACCGACAGCGTTTCCGGGGCGGGGGTGTCCGGGATCGGGTCCGCGTCGAGATCCGGGCCGGATCCCGGTGCGGTGAACGACGCCGCCATGTTGAAGATGACCTCGCCGTTCTGGATCGCCACCACCCGGCGGGCGGAGAAGGAGTGCCCGTCCCGGTCCCGCTCGACCTGGAACAGAGTCGGCCGGAGCGGGCTCCCTGCGCGCAGGAAGTAGCCGTGCAGCGAGTGCGGCAGGCGGCCGTCGGGCACGGTCTTCCCGGCGACGTACAGGGCCTGCGCGGCGACCTGGCCACCGAAGAGCCGCGCCCGCGGCCCCTCGACGATCACGCAGGACCGGTACAGGTTCTCCTCGATGAACTCAAGGTCAAGCAGGTCGAGGATGGACGGCCGGTCTCCCACGAGTTGCCCCTCCCGGTTTGCCCCCATGTCAGGAGGTCGCTCCGCTCTCATCAGTCACCAGGCCAATGTAACGGGCGGCCCCGGCCGTGCGTCTAGAGCCTCGGGCCACCCATCGGGGCGTCGCGGGCCGCGGGCGTTATCGTGTGTAACCGGCGGTGATGGCTTGGCCGCGGGAACCCGATCAACGGCCAGCGTGAGGAGACGGCGGGTGCGGGAGGCAGGGTGGGAGGCGGACCGGCCCGAGCTTGGGATCGGCCTCGGGGGCGGCCTTGAGGGCGGCCTCGGGGCCGGCCTTGAGCTCGACCTGACCGCGGACGGGGCGCCCGCCAACCCTCTGGTGGTCCTTGACCTCGAGCGATGGCGCGGGGCGGCGAATGAGGAGATCGGCCGGGCGGCCGGGCTCGTCGCCGCCGCGCTTCCGATCACGGTGGGAGTACTCCGGGGCCCGGTCACGCCAGGCCTGGCACCGTTGATTGCCGCCGCCACGCTGACGTTGGCCGACGGCCCGGCGACGCTGGGAGCGGCCGGGTCCGTGTCTCACATCGTTCCGGTTGGGGACATCCCCCGGCCCGGGCCGGTCTCGACTGACCTGGAAGCGGCGGTTATCCGGCTGCGGGACGCGGTCTCGCGGTCGCCCCGGGCGGCGGTCGCGTGCGGGCAGCTGGTCCGGCAGACGGCGGTGCTCGGGATCGGCGAGGGACTGGCGGCCGAGGCGACCGCCTACTCGCTGCTGCTCGGCGGGCCGGAGTTCGCGCGATGGCTTCGCGAGCGCGATCTCGAGCGCGGGCGCGGGCGCGGGGCGGCCCGGCCGCGCTCGAGGAACCAGCCTGCGGGACCCGTGCTGGTCACGCGGGACGACGGCCGGCTGTCGATCGTGCTCAACGTCCCCGAACGCCGGAACGCGTTCAGCGCCGTGGTCCGCGAGGCGCTGCTCGACGCGGTGCTGCTGGCCGAGGCGGACCCGACCATCGAGTCGGTGGAGCTGAGCGGTGCGGGCCCGGCGTTCTGCAGCGGAGGCGACCTGGACGAGTTCGGCACCGCGACCGACCTCGTCGCGGCCTGGATGGTCCGGCTCTCCCGGGCGCCGTGGCGGGTCATCGAGCGGATCGCGCCGAAGGTGACGGTCTTCGCGCACGGGGCCTGCGTCGGGGCGGGGGCCGAGATCGCCGCCTACGCGGGCCGGGTCGTCGCCGCGCCGGACGCCTTCTTCGCGCTCCCGGAGGTAGGCATGGGCCTGGTCCCCGGCGCGGGCGGCTCGGTCAGCGTGGTGCGCAGGATCGGCCGCTGGCGGGCCGCGTGGCTCATGCTCACCGGCGAGCGGCTGCCCGCCGCGACGGCGCTGCGGTGGGGGCTGGTCGACGAGATCGCGCCGCCGCGGTTAGAGCGCTCGGAGGCGCTCAAGCACCCGGCCGAGCAGGTGCTGGTCGGTGACCACCCCGCCGCGCGGCGCGGACTCCATCACCTCGATCAGGTTCTCGTAGAGAAGGTCGCCGAGCAGGACCCGGACCACGCCAAGCGGGAGACCGATCAGGGCGGCGACCTCGGCCACGCTCACCGGGACGCGGCAGAGCTCGAGGATCTGGCCGCGTTCCGGGCTGCTGATCGACTCCGGATCAGCCGACCTCCTGCTACGGACGACCAGGTCCACCAAGTCGAAGTACCGCGTCCCCCGCGGCCGCGTCCGGCCGCCGGTCACGGTGTACGGCCGGGCGACCGGGCCGGCCTCCTCGTAGGTCCATCTGTCGTCCTCGCTCATGGCCCCCCCGGCCTTACCTGGAGACCGGGTCCTGCACGGGGAACCTCGGGTTCGCGACCATGTGCTGTCCGACCCGCTTGACCAGGACCGCCATCTCGTAGGCAATCTGGCCCGCGTCTGCACCCGCCTCGGCCAGCAGGGCCAGGCAGGTCCCCCGCCCGGCCGGCGTGATGAACAGCAGCGCGGCGTCCATCTCGATGATCGTCTGGCTCACGTCCCCGTAGCCCGACCACATGCCCACGCCCCGGGCCAGGCTGGCCGCTCCCGCAGCGAGCGCGGCCAGGTGGTCTCCCTCGCTCTGGCTCACTCCCGGTGACTTGCCCAGCATCAAGCCGTCGGGAGAGAGGATGACTGCGATCCGCACCCCCGCGGCAGTCGAGACAAGGTTGTCGAGCAGCCAGTCAAGCTCGCCCAAGGCGGGTCCTCCGCTCATTGCTGACTCCAGCCAGGCCCGGCGCCGGGGCCTTCGCCGCCGGGCGCGGAGTCGTTGTCCTCAGGTGTACCGGCGGCGCGGCCGCTCCGCAATCCCTGCTGGATCGCGGACATGAGCGACCGGGCCTGCTCGGGTGAGCGGCCCGCCAGCGGTCCCTTGGGCGCGGTCGGGCGGTTCTCGCGCAGTTGCGGCGCCATGCTGGTCTGCGGCGCCCGCCGCGGCAGGCCCGGCCCGGTCGCGGGCTCGGCGGCGACGGGCGCGGGCGACGCTCCTTCGGCCGAAGCGCTCACACCCAGCCCGCGCTCCGGCCGCAGCAGCCGCCGGCCGCCAGCGCCTCCGCCGGTCCCCCAACGCTCCCAACGGACGCTCCCGACGTCGCTGAGGCCGCAGCCCTCGCGGCGGCCTGCGCCTCCTTGGCGGCCTTCCCGGCCAGGGCGGGGACCTCGTCCTCGGCCACGACGAGCGTCCGCGGCAGCAGGACGACGGCGGACGTGCCGCCGTAGCCGGAGACGCGCAGTGAGATCTTGACGTTGTGCCTGGCCGCGAGCCGGCTGACGACGAAGAGCCCGAGCTGGTCGCTGTCGGCCAGGTCGAACTCCGGCGGCTTCGCCAGCCGCTCGTTCAGCGTCTCCAGGATGTCGAGCGGGATGCCGAGGCCGCGGTCCTCGATCTCGACCACGTACCCGTTGGCCACCCGGCCGCCCCTGACCTGAACCTTGGTGCCCGGCGGGGAGTACTGGACGGCGTTCTCGATCAACTCGGCGAGCATGTGGGTCACGTCCGCGACCGCCGTGCCCTGCACGAAGTCGGGCGAGTCGGTGAGCAGCTCGACCCGGGCGAAGTCCTCGATCTCGCCGATCGCGCCGCGCAGCACCTCGACCACGGCGACCGGCTGGCGCCAGGTCCGGCCGGGGGCCGCCCCGGAAAGGATGATCAGGCCTTCCGCCTGGCGCCGCATCCGGGTGGTCAGATGGTCGAGCCGGAATAGCTGCGCCAGCGCGTCCGGCTCCTCGGTCGCACGCTCCATCTCGTCGAGCAGCTTCAGCTGGCGCTGCAACAGGGACTGGTTCCGCCTGGCCAGGCTGCGGAACACGCGGCTGACACCGCTGCGCAGCTGAGCCTGCTCGACGGCGGCCTCGACCGCCGTGCGCTGCACGGCGGAGAACGCGTCTGCGGTCTCGGTCACCTCTCTCGTCCTGGTGCCCAGGTCAAGCGGCGGCGCCTCGACCGCCACGTCCACGTCGCCGCCCGCCCGAAGCCGGCGGACGACGCTCGGCAGCCGCTCGTCGGCCAGCGTCCGCGCCGCGCCGCGCAGCCCGGTCAGCTCACGGCTGATCCGGTTCCCGAACCCGAGCAGCAGGACCGAGGAGACGATGACCGCGAGCAGCCCGGCCCCGCCGACCACGATGACGTTGCGGACAACGGCGTCGCTTGCCCGTGCCTGCCCGCTGGTTATGTCTAGCCGGGTAGCGGTCTCCGCGGCGGTGAGCTTGGCGAAGACCGTGCCCACGCCCGCCTGCCAGGCCGTCGGGCTCACCGGGAGCGGCGCGCCTGCGCGGCCGGCGATGATCGCGTTCTCCAGTTTCTGCAGGTTCTTGAAGGTGGGAGAGGCGTCCACCGGCGCATACGGGTTGGGGCTCTCCTGCCAGCCGTTCGGCGAGGCGCCGAGCGTCTCGAGGAGCCGCTGGGCGTAGACCGTCTGCACGAACAACGCGTGCTCGGCCGAAGACATGACGCCGCCGCCGGCCAGCACGCCGCCAACCAGAGAGGCCTCCTCGCCGATGTCCTCCGCCGCCTCGCCCTCCTGGAGCACCGCCTGACCCTGGCTGTACTCGGCGATCGACGATCCGTCGAAGTCGCTCAGACCGGCGGCGTACGGGTCGGTTGCGTTCCCCGTGGCGGTGTAGTCCTCGAAGGCGGTCAGCGCCGGGATCGTGCCGGCGTCCACCTCGGCCCGCAGCTGGGGGAGCCGGTTCAGGTCAGCCAGCAGCGTGGCCTCCACCGGTTTGTCCGCCGCGGGCTCGAGGCCTTCCGCCTTCTTGGCGGCGACTCGGAAGACGGCGACGGCGGCGCTGGTGCGCGGGCGCTGCGCGTCCATCGCGGCCTTGCTCGCGTTCATCGCCTGCACCGCTCGGGCCGGCAGGTGGCCGTGCGCGCTCTGGTACAGGGCGTGCGCGCTCTGCCAGACGAAGGTGTCCGCCCCTTCGGTTTGAATCGCCCCCACCAACCCCGCGATCGGGCCGCCGACCTCCTGGTTGAGCGTGTTGTCGTTCTGGTTCGCGATGGCCCCGCCGACCGTGCTCACCGCGGCGTAGGCCCACAGCGCGATGAGGGAGAGCAGCGGGATCACGAGCAGGATCGTGATCGTGGACCGGATCGACCGCTGGCGGGCGGTCCGACCCGCCCCGTTCGCGCCGCGGCTGAGGCTGACGCCGCGGACGCGGCGCTCTTTGCGCCGGTGCCCGGCGTAGGGCGCCCGGCCTCCGTCCTGCCCCCGGCCGAGCTGCCTGGGAGCGGCACCCGGCTGACCCAGCGGCTGTCCGGCCCGCTGACCGCCCTGCTGGCCGCCCTGCTGGCCGCCCTGCCGTCCGGCCGGTCCGGGCCAGGACTGAGCGGCATAGTCGGCGTAGCCGTCTGATTGGGGTACCAGGCGAGGAGGCGAGGTCGGCCACTCCTGGTCAGCTCTTCCCGGACCCATCGAATTTCCCGTCTTTTTCGAGCCTTATCGGGCGGGGGCCAACAAAAAACAACACGATGCAATGCGATCACCGGAAAGCCGACAGCTCACGGCGTGGCCGTCTCTGCCCAAGCAGGTCGGACTTGCCGACGGGCTTTCTAAGTAGTTAACTATTAGCACCATAGCAGTCGGGTCTGGTGTTATCAGGACATTACCGAATTGCGGAATATTGTTACCACATTCCGAAAACGGCGCTGTCAGCGCGGCGCGGTCCCCCGCGCGTTCCCTCGCGCGGTCCTGACCGATCGGGCGGGCGGGCGCTCGTCGACCGGGACCGATCGCGAGCGCTGTCGCATCTCGCCGTCGGCGCGGACGAACTGCCGCAGCTCTACGCTCGACGGGCCGGTGCCCGCGCGACGCCACCGGCCGCCGGCTCATCGCTGGTCGCCTGCACCGGTCGCTGCTGCACGGGTTCCTGCCCGGCGGCGCTCGGCCACCACCAGCAGCTCCGCTGCCATCACGGCCAGGTCGTGGCTGGCCTGGTGCTTGTGCCCGCGGCTGCCCAGGTCGACCTGGGCGACGGCGTCGAGGCCGTGCGCGGCGGCGGTGTCGAGCAGCGACCGCGAGCTCGACGCCGTATCCGACCGGGACCGACAGCGACTCCATCAGCTCGCGTCGGATCGCCCACTCCCCCGCCAGCGGCTGCACGACGCCGGTCAGCTCCGGCCACCAGAGGCTCAGCAGCGGGCGGGCCACCAGTTCCGTCACCCGTCCCCCGTCGGCGGTCACCGATCCGTCGCCGGCCACGTAGAGCCGCTCGTAGAAACCCTTGACCAGCAGCACCTGGGGGTCCGCCAGCAGCGGACCGAGCAGGCCGGTGACGAAGTGCGGCCCCCAGTGGGTGAGGTCGGCGTCCACGAAGACGAGCAGGTCGCCGTTGGTGACTAGCAGCGACTTCCACAGCGCCTCGCCCTTGCCCGGCCAGCCGCCAAGCTCGGGCACCACATCCCTGGCCCGGTGCACGGCGGCGCCCGCTCGCGCCGCGACCGCGGCCGTGGCGTCGGTGGAGTCGGAGTCCATCACCACGACCTCGTCGATCAGCCCGGTATCGGCCGCGAGCCGCGCGATCGCGCGCACCACCCCAGCCACCGTGCGCTCCTCGTTCCTGGCCGGGATCACCACGCTGACGGTCACGCCCAGGTCGTGCTTGCGCTCGGCCAGCTGCCGCTCGGGCCAGTCCTGCCAACGGCTGGTCCGCCGCCGCAGCCAGTCCGCGGAAATCTCATCCGGTCCGCTCAGGACCAACCCCCCTAGGTCTTGCGACCAGCCTACCTTCGAGCGGAATCAGGCATTGGTCAGGCTGACGGCGGCCAGCCGCGGACGCCTGAGCTCGCCCCGGCGGAACACCTCGGTCTCCTGGGTCGGCGCGCCGGGCAGGTCAGCCGCCGCGAGCGCCTGGGCCTTGAAGGCCCGGGCGGCCAGGCTCAGCCGGTGCGACACCGGGTCACCGCTGCGACCGAAGTCCGCGGGCCACCCCTCGCCCCAGAGCCTGATCTCGGCCCGGCCGGACTCGGCGGCGGCGAGCACCAGCCTGCGCACCCGCTCGTCGGCCTGGTAGAGGTCGGTCCGCACCGCGACCGCCCGCAGACGCGGTCCGAGCGCCGGCTCCGCGAACACGGCATCGAGGTTACGCGCCCGCACCCCGAGAATATCGAGCGGGCGCGGATCCCCGTCATCGGCCGTGATCACGGTGACATCCCAGCCCGCCATCACCTGGTCGAACAGCCAGCCGCCGGCGTACCGCACCGCCTCGGCCGCGCCCGGCGCGATCGCCGTCATGCGCGGCCGTAGCGAATGCCTCATTGGGGATTGAGCGCCAGCTCCCTGGCGAGGGTGCTGGCGTAGCCGCGAAACACGTCGGTCAGTGGAATCGATGGGTCGAGCAGCCATGAAGTCTCCATTCCATAGAGAAAGGCGATGATCTCCACGGCCTTAACGGCCGGATCAAGGTCGGTACGGTAGCGACCAGCGCGCTGCCCTCGCCTGATGCCTTCGGCGACGATGGTCAGCGCGTCCTGATAACGGCTGAGGAAGCGGTCGTGCAGCGGGGCATCGGGGTTGAGGTTTTCCGTCAGGAGAACGGTGAACAGGCCAATCAGGTCGGGCGCGCGCTCGAACCGATCGATCACCCGCGCGAGCTGCTCGACGACGTCGCCCGACATGTCCACGTGCGCCATGTCGTCGGCGTCGCGCGCGTCGAGCACCGCGTGCAGCAGCTGCTCCTTGGACTCGAAGTGGTGCAGCAGGCCGGCCGTGGTCACGCCGGCTTCCTGCGCGATCTGGGCGAGCGTGGTGCCACGCCCGCCATTGCGCGTCATCAGACGCTGCGCCACGGCGAGGATCCGCTGCCGCCGGTCCTCTCCCTTGGCGAAGAGCGTGGCGTATCGCCTCTGATCGGCCACGAGACTCCCTTCAACCAACCTACTGAACGCACACTAGATTGGTTAGTCTGCCGTTTACAAGAGGAAATGCCCAGGCAATTTCCCGACTGGTTCGCCCGGGTACGGGCGGTCGACCGACGCCGTCTGGACCCTTCGTCACACTCCGTGCACGTCCGCCGCGACCGCGCGCCCTCCTCGCCGATGCCCTGCAGGCGCGCCAATCGGCCACGCATCGTAGCTGCATGGTCACCTCGAAGCCCGCACGCGGGCGATAGTCGCGGAACATCGAAGTGCATAATATGATTATTAGCAAACGGTAACGGCAATCTCGTGATACGAAAAGGCCAGTCGTCGATGTGATAAGTCGCCTAATGTAACCGTGCAGTAAGGTTGTACACATGACGCAGAACATGGTGGATGTGGCGGCGAGCGTGCCGGGTGACGAGCCATCCTGGAAACAGCGAGCGGTCGAGCGGTCCACCCGCGCGGCGAAGCTGCGCGCCGAGCAGCGCGTCCAGCGATTCCTCGACGCCGCCCAGGCCATCATCACCGACACGGGCTCAACCGACTTCACCGTGCAGGATGTGGTCAACCGGTCCAGCCAGTCGCTGCGCAGCTTCTACCAGCACTTCGATGGCAAGCACGAGCTCCTGCTGGCCCTGTTCGAGGACGCGCTGCGCCGCGCCACCAGCCAGATCGCCGCCGCCACCGACGCCCAGGCGGCCCCGATTGACGCGCTCCGCACGGCAGTCCAGCTGCTGTTCGAGCTCTCCCGGCCCGACCCGGGCGCGCACCGGCCGCTGTTTACCGAGTTCGCTCCCCGGCTGCTGCTCAGCCACCCGGCCGAGGTCCGCCGCGCGCACGCGCCGCTGCTTGAGCTGCTGACGACGCTGACCGCCCGCGCCGCCGACGCCGGGCAGCTCCGCCCCGGCATCGCGCCTCGGCGCATCGCCGCGCTCACCATGGAGACGGTCATGTTCACCGCCCAGACCAGCGGCGGGGCCGACCCCGACGGGATCGTCCGCCCGGTCAGCGCGGACGAGATCTGGGACTTCATCGCCCACGGCATCGCCAAGGCCTTATATAAGGGCCGGCCAGGCCCTCGGGGTGCGGCCAGTCGGAGCCGAACAGCACCCGCTGCACTCCCGCGATCGAGGAGAGCCCGGGGGCCTGCCGGTTCAAAATCGTCATCTCGAACGGACCCTGGTTCCACCTAGGTAGGTTTCCGAAATAACCCACCGGGGCTGGAGGACCGACGATGAAGGAAATCCTGCACGACAAGCTCCGCGAGAGCAGGGCCGCGCTGCTGGCCAGGCTGGACGGCCTGGGCGAATATGACCTGCGCCGCCCGATGACGGCGTCAGGTACCAATCTGCTCGGGCTGGTCAAGCACCTGGCCGGGCTCGAGTACGGGTACCTCGGCGAGTCACTCGGCCGCCCGGGACCGGAGACGCTTCCGTGGGTCGAGGACGGCTCGATCTGGGATGGCGCCGACATGTGGGCGCGGCCCGAGGAATCCAGTGGGTACCTGATCGGGCTGTACCGCCGCGGCTGCGATCATGCCGACACCGTGATCGACGACCTCGAACTTGACGCGCCCGCGCGGGTTGCGCACTGGCCCGAGGCCGAGCGCGACACCACGCTCGGTTTCCTGCTGGTCCGGATGACCGCCGAGACCGCCCAGCACGCGGGTCACGCGGACATCGTCAGGGAACTGATCGACGGCCGGGGCGGCCGCGACCACGACCTACTCGACGACGCGGGCTGGCGGGACTACGTCGCCCGCGTCGCGGCGGCCGCAGAAACGTTCCGGTCGGCTGAATGAGCGGTACGGCGTCGCTCACAGGCGTCCGCCCGCGATGGCGGAGGCGGGGGTGGACGGCTTGGCCACGATGCGGACGGGCGGCCGGGCAGTGCCGGTTCTGATCGCGCCGCGCAGGCTTCGGATGACGCTCGACGGCTCGTTCTTCACGGTGCCGGGCAGGAAGTGCAGCACGTTGATGCCGCGGGCGGCCATCCGGTTGTGCCGCCTGACCGTGCGCTCGTAGTCGGCGGGAGCGAGGTGGTAGCGGCGCGAGTCGACCTCGGCCGCGACGCCCGCGCGCTGCCACCACACGTCGGCGATGCCGAGGAAGGTGCCGTCGTTGGCATAGAGCTCGGCGTTGTACATCGGCTCGGGCAGGTCGGACCGGCCGATCAGCGTCATCAGGTCGCCTTCGGCGGCGGACCGGCTGCCGGCCATGCACTCCCGCAGCGCCTCGCGGTAAAAGCGCGAGCCGGCCACCGGGCCGCCGTTGAGCTCGGCCAACAGCGCGGCGACATCGCAGCGGCCATTCTGTATCGCCTCCGCGACCAGCGCGCGGACGTCGCCCAGGCTGGTCATCGGCCTGGCCGCGTCCGCGACGGCGCGAGCCAGTGGAACGTACCGGATCCGGCGGGTCCGGAAGCACGTGTCCGGCATCCGGCCGGTGCGCACGACCCGCACGTACCCCGCGCTGCGCACACGCACGTCCTCGGGGACGAGGACATCGACCTGGTTGAGGCCCGCGCACTGCAGCCGGTGCCGCCGGACCGCGGCCGCCCCGGTCAGCAGGCTCTTCGGCCCCGCGTAGAGCAGCGCCGCCATCGCCCGCTGATCGACGGTCACCGCGCCGTTGGTCATCACGTAGACGCCGGGCAGGATCCGCTGCCATCGGCCGCCCGGCCGGACCAGGTGATCGAGCCTGCCGCGACTGACGCCGCAGCCGATCGCCTGGGCCCTGGTCACCACTCCGAACTGCTCAGCGAGCAGCGCGTTGAACCGTTCCCGATCATAGACAGGTGTGACTGGCATGCCCACAGAATGTCACCACCCCCTGACAAAACGCCCGTCCGATTAGGCCGCCACGGGGGCGCGCTCGGCGCCTCCGGGGTTTGCGGTTCCCGGCGCGCCGCGCTTCTTGCTGTTATCTTCTGAGCTGATCTGTCAGCTACGCCATCGACAGGAACGTCCACCTGTCACCTACGCCATCGACATCGCCTATTGGTGTCGCTGGCGTAGCCGACAGGTCGGGTTTGGTGTCGCTGGCGTAGGTGACAGGACCGAGGGGGCTCCGGGGTGGCGGAGTGGCCGGGGCGGAGTGGCCGGGGTGGGGTGGCCGGGGTGGGGTGGCCGGCGGGGTGGGGGTGGGGTGGCCGGGGTGGGGTGGCCGGCGGGGTGGGGGTGGCCGGGCGGGGTGGGGGTGGCCGGGCGGGGTGGGGGTGGCCGGGCGGGGTGGGGGTGGCCGGGCGGGGTGGGGGTGGCCGGGCGGGGTGGGGGTGGCCGGGCGGGGTGGGGGTGGCGGGGTTGGGGTGGCCCATCCGGGGTGTTTGTCGGCTGAGGCATCGAGGGGGTGCTGCGCTGATGAGAGACGCCCGGGACCGTTCGGGGAAATGGGTTTGGTTTGGCTTAGCTAGTTGGTTTTGTGGCTAGGAGGGCCTGGGCGCGGGCGAGGTGCGGGCGGTCGAGCATCGCGCCGTTGCGGCCGATGGCGCCGACGCCGGGGTTGGCGGCGAACAGGTCGACGATCTCCTGGGCCGCGGCCAGCTCCTCGGCGGTGGGGGTGAAGGCCTCGTTGATGACCTCGACCTGGGCGGGATGGATCGCCAGCATGCCGCGGAAGCCGGCCCGCCGCACCTGCTCGGCCCGTCTGGCGCAGGCCCGCCTCGTCGCGGAAGTCGCCGTGGATGGTGTCGATGGCGGCCACGCCGGCCGCGGCCGCGCCCAGCAGGCACAGGCTTCGGGCCAGCTCGTAGGTGAAGCCGTAGCTGCCGTCGGGGTTGCGGTTCTCGCTAGCGCCGACCGCGTCCGCGAGGTCTTCTGCGCCCCAGGTCATCGCGGCCAGCCGAGGCGCGCCCCGGTAGGTGCCGACGGTGAACATGCTCTCGGCGGTCTCGGTCACCAGGGCGATGACCTTGGTCGCGCCCTGCTCGATGCCGGCCGAGACCTCGAGCGCGGACAGGTAGTGGTCGAGCAGCTCGACATCGGCCCGGCCGCGTGACTTGGGGAGCATGATGCCGCCTGGGCGGGCGGGGATCACGGCGGCCAGGTCGGCTAGCGCATGCGGGCCGTCGAGCGGGTTGATCCGTACCCATAGGCGAAGGCGCGCGGGGGGCTGCTGCGCTTCGAGGAAGGCCGAGATCATCGCGCGGGCCTTGGGCTTGGCGTCCTCGGTGACCGCGTCCTCGAGGTCGAGGAGGACGATGTCGGCGGCGGACGCGGCGGCCTTCTCCATCTTGCGTTCGCTGTCACCCGGGGCGAACAGCCAGGAGCGCGCGCTGAAGGCTTCTTCGGTGGCGGGCATTGGTTCTCCCTCGTGGGCAGGCGTCCGGGCTCGGTTTCGACATGATCTCACCGGCCCGGGCGTCAGTACGACTTGGGGAGGCCGAGGACCTTCTCGGCCAGGAAGTTGAGGATCATGTGCGGGCTGACCGGCGCGGTCCTCGGGATCAGCACTTCGCGCAGGTAGCGCTCGACGTGGTACTCCTGCGCGTAGCCCATGCCGCCGAGGGTCAGCATCGCGGTGTGGCAGGCCTCGAAGCCGACCTCGGCGGCCAGGTACTTGCCCGCGTTCGCCTCGACGCCGCAGTCGAGGCCCTTGTCGAAGAGCGTGGCCGCCTTCAGCACCATCAGGTTGGCCGCTTCGAGCTGGGCCCAGCACTTGGCCAGCGGGTGCTGGATGCCCTGGTTCATGCCGATGGGCCGGTCGAAGACGATGCGTTCCCTGGCGTAGCGGGCGGCGCGCTCGATCGCCACCCGGCCCAGCCCGATGGCCTCGGCGCCGATCAGGATCCGCTCGGGGTTGAGGCCGTGGAGGATGATCTTGAAGCCTTCACCCTCGGCCCCGATTCTGTCCTCCTCGGGGACCCACAGGTCGGAGATGAAGAGCATGTTCGAGTCGACCGCGTGCCGGCCCATCTTGTGGATCACGCGCACCTCGATCCTTTGTGCGGTCGAGGTCGGTGAAGAACAGCGAGAGCCCGTCGGTCTTCCGCGTCACCTGGTCGAGCGGGGTGGTGCGGGCCAGCAGCATCATCTTGTTCGCCTGGCGGGCGACCGAGATCCAGGTCTTCTCACCGTTGACCAGGTAGCCGCCGTCGCGTCTGTCTGCCCGGGTCTTGAGCTTGGTGGTGTCGAGGCCGGCGTTGGGCTCGGTGACCGCGAAGCAGATCAGATCCTCGCCGCTGAGGACGGGCGGGATCATTCGCCTTTGCTGCTCCTCGGTGCCGAACAGCGCGACCGGCTGCAGGCTGAAGACCGGGCCGTGAATGCTGGACGCCGCCGCCATCCCGCCGCCGGACTCGGCCACCGCCGTCATCATGATCGCCGCCTCGGTGATGCCGAGGCCGGCGCCGCCCACCGCCTCGGGCATGGCGAGGCCGAGCCAGCCCGCGTCGGCCATCGACTGGTGGAAGTCGCGCGGGAAGACGCCGTCGCGGTCACGCTCAAGCCAGTAGTCGTCGGGGAACCGGGCGCAGTGCTCGAGCACGGCGTCGCGGATGCTCTGCTGGTCCTCGGTCAGCGCAAAATCCACTTGGCGGGCTCCTTCCTCGTCGCCCTCGCTTACGTGCGAGAAGGCTATTGTCACCGACCTGAGGCGCGTGAGCGTCTTCCCATTCGACTCGAAAAGTGCTATCACTTTGATAGAGGATAGATATCGAGTACTGGAGAACCCCATGCAAGCCTCGACTGGCAACACCCCGCTCCCGCAGGCCATGATCGTCACCACCACCGAGAACATCCCTGACACCCGGGTGGCGCAGACCCTCGGCCAGGTATTCGGGCTCACCGTGCGGTCCCGGAGCATCGGCGGGAACATCGCCGCCGCGCTCAAGAGCCTGGCCGGGGGTGAGATCAAGTCCTACGTCAAGCTCAACGAGGACGCCCGCCGTCAGGCCCTCGACCGGATGGTGGCGAACGCCGCCGCGATGGGCGCCAACGCGGTGACGATGATGCGGTTCGACTCCACCGACATGGGCGCCGGCCGAACCGAGATCGTGGCCTACGGCACCGCCCGGGTGATCGTGCCGGTCGCGGCCAGCTCAGACGCAACGCCGCTGGCCACGGCCAGCGCGCAAGGCTGAGGCGATTTCCGTGCATGTGATCGAGTGGATCATCCTCGCCGTCGTCATCGCGGGGATCATCATCGCCCTGTTCGGCTGGGACCGGTACCGGGGCAACCGCAAGACGACCGGGGCGGACGGTGCCTCGCAGCCGACGAGCGAGGCGTTCATCGATCCCGATACCGGCCGCCGGATGCGCGTCTGGTACGACCCGAGCACTGGTCAGCGGGACTACCGGCCCGAGTGAGGGTTGGGGTGGCTGGCCAGGCGGGGCAGCCCGGTTCTGTGGACTGACTGACGTGTTGTTCCGTCGGCGCTTATTAGGTTGCCATTTCCGGCGCCGGAACTGTACGACCAGTGGATGGACGTCGTTATCGAGCCGCTGAGTCGGCACCCGGAGCTGATACAGGTGGCGGCGGAGTGGCACTGGAGCGAATGGGGACACACTGATCCAGGCGGTTCGGTTGAGTCGTGGACGACCGCCCTGGGTGGCCAGGCCGACGCCGCCGAGATACCGGGAACGCTCATCGCGCTGGCAGACGGCTTCCCGGTTGGAGTGGTGTGCCTGGTCGCCGGGGACATGCCTGGATACGCTCCTGCCGCCGGGCTGACCCCGTGGGTCAAGGGCCTGTACGTCATCCCGGTGGCGCGCGGCCGAGGATGCGGCGAACGCCTGACGCGGCGGTGCGAGGCATGGGCCGCGACCCTCGGTCATGATGCGCTTTACCTCTATACCGAGCGCGGGTCGGCGGCGCAGGCACTCTACGAGCGACTCGGCTGGCAGACGATCAATACCGGCCGCTACGAGGACATCAACGTCCGCCTGATGCGAACCAGCCTGCGGCGGCCGGCCTAACGTCTGATTCCGTCGGGGTCTAGGCGGGCGGCGGCGACCTTCTTGGGGACGACCATGCGCCAGGCGTCGATGATGAACTCGCGCATTTCCTCGGGGTCGAGGGCGGCCATGCGCGCGGTGATCCAGTGGAAGCGCTGGTCGGACACGCGGGGCAGGGCGAACTTGTCCGGCTCGCTGGCGATGAGGGCGTCCCGCTGCTCCTTCGGGAAGCCGAACCCCATCATCAGTTCGTCGGGCGAGATCGACGCGTAGACGATCTTGCCGACGCGGAACTTGGTGTAGTCGCGGATCAGGTGTTCCTCGGTGCGGGGCAGCGACAGGGCCACCGCGCGCACGTCCGCCGCCGTGATCATGCCCAAACGGTACTCGGTGAGCTGGCTGGCCCGCTATTACGTTGACTGATATATTGGTCGCCGTACTAGGAGGGCGTGAGTGCGAATGAGCGGACGGGACGATAAGGCCGGGCGGGACGTGCTGCGGCGGGTCGGCGAGGCATCGGTGCTGATCTTGATCAGCCTGGCCGACGGGCCCAAGCACGGGTACGCGCTGATCCAGGACATCAAGGAGCTGGCCGACGTCGAGCTCGGGCCTGGCACCCTCTACGGGGCGCTCGACCGGCTGGAACGGCTTGACCTGATCGAATCGCTCCCGGCCGACGACCGGCGGCATCCGTACCGCATCACCGCACCGGGAGCGGCGGCGCTGCGGGTGCACCTCGATTCACTTGAGCGAGTCAGCGCGGCCGGGCGGCTGCGGCTGCGGCTGGGCGGCGTCTGATGGATGACACCCGGGCGACCCGGCTGGTCGGGCGGGCGCTGCGCTGCTACCCGGCCCGCTGGCGGCGACGGCACGGCGCCGAGGCCGCCGAGCTAGCCGCGTTGCTGATCAGAGACGGGGCTTGGCCGGGCTCGATCGCGCTGAGCTATCTAGCCGGAGCGGCACGGGAGTGGCTCACGCCGCGGCCCGGCCAGCGGCTGAGCACGGCCGCCTGCGCGCTGCTGATCGCCGCCTGCTCGCTGAGCGTCTCGGTGGTGCTGATAGCCGCGCCGACGTCGGCCAGGGCGGCCCTCACGCCGACGCGGGCCAAGGGCGCGAGCACGAGCCAGGTGCGCGGGCACGTTCCTTGTCGGCCGGGCGTGGTCGCGGGCCCGGTGCCGGGGTTGGTCCGGGCCATGGGCCAGCTGCCGACGATCATCTGGGAGGCCGGGCATGACCGATCCTGCTGAGGTCGGGCCGGACGGGGCGGGCCTTACTGAGGTGAGCTCGGCTGAGGGAGTCGGCCGGGACGGGGCTGCGCCGGACGAGGCTGTGCCGCGGCGGCGCCGGCGGTGGTGGCGGATGCTGGTTGAGACCGTGGCCGTCGTCTTGGTGGCGGTGGTGCTGGCGGGGGTGGTGCGGACGTACGTATTCCAGACCTTCTGGATCCCCTCGTCGTCGATGGTGCCGACGCTGGGGGTGTACGACCGGATCCTGGTGCAGAAGGCGTTCTTCAGCTGGCACGACGTGCGCGAGGGCGACATCGTGGTGTTCAGCCACCCGCCGCTCGACGACTGCCCCGGCCCGCAGAACGGGGACCTGGTCAAACGCGTCATCGCGCTGCCGGGGCAGACGATCTACTCGTCCGGCAGCAACCTCTACGTGAACGGCCACCTGCTGGCCGAGCCCTACCTGCCTCGCTACGACCCGCTGGGCCCGCCGATACCGAACGCGACCAGGCAGCACCCCTACCGGGTGCCGGCCGGAGACTTCTACGTGCTCGGCGACAACCGGGCGATCTCGTGCGACAGCCGGTACTGGGGGCCGATCACCGGCTCGAGCATCGTCGGCAAGGCGGTCCTGGTGTGGTGGGCGAACAGCCACCCCGTGTTCCGCCGGGTCTGATCGCCTTCTTGTGGTGGGCGGCGCGGCTTGTGAGGCGACCGTGGCGGATGTCGACCAGCCGACCCGGGCGAGGAGCGTGATCGTGTGCCGTTTGGGGCCGCGTTTTCCGGCCACAGACGTGAGCGTGTGCCGTTGGGGGCAGCCCGCGACCCGAAGTCCCCACGATGACCCCGAAATCCGTCCGGCCGAATGCACGTGGTGACGATGAGGACGGTGTGGCGATGGCCGGCCGTCGGACCGAGGATGTGGCTAGCTGCGGTGGCTGTCACCGGCGCCGCCGACGCCGAACCGCCGAGGGTGGGGCTAGGTGCGGAGGCTGCCACCGGCGCCGCCGAGGGTGTCGGTCAGTCCTCGCCGGAGAATCGTTCCCAGGCCGCCTGCTTGGAGACGCCGAGGGCCGCGCCGATGCGGGTCCAGCTGACGCCGCGGGAGCGGAGCACGTCGACGTAGTCGCGCATGGCGGCCTCGAGCTGCGGGACCGACGCCTGGGCGCGGCCCAGGCTGGCGAGCAGCTCGTCGTCGGGCAGCTCGTGGCGCGGGTTGATCTCGGGCGTGGTTTCCATCGCCAGGATCTCGGTGCACAGGTCGATGCACTCGTTGCAGATATAGACGCCGGGGCCGGCCACCAGCTTGGCCACCGAGTCCTTGTCCTTGGTGCAGAACGAGCAGCACAGCGTGCGGGGCTGGTCGGTGCCTGCGATGCCGCGGGAATCAGTCATGCCGTCAGGGTAGCCTTGACGCGCGATAGTCGTCAAGGTAACCCTGACGGATTGAGTTAGCGCGGCAGCGACGGCGGCAGACCGAATCGTGGCAGCGCGCTCGGCTCGAAACGGGTCATGGCGCTGACCCGGTCGCCCGCCAGCTCTATGACGATGAGGCCGGTCCCCGGGCGGACGCCGTCCTGGGTGCGGAGATAGGCGCCGAAGGCGGGCTGGCCGTTGGCCCGGGTCGGCACCAGGTCGAACCGGCGGCCCGCGGCGAACAGGGTGGCCGCGCAGAATTGGGCGACGACGTCTCGGCCGAGATATTCGAGCGGCATCGGCGGCATCGACATGAAGGCGTCGTCGGTCAGCAAGCCCACTAGCGCGTCGATGTCGGCCGATTCGTAGGCGCGGACGAACCTGGCCACGATCGCGTCCTCGGGCGGCGAGCCCGGGGCGGGCGGCGGCTCGTCGGCTGCGGCCGGGAGACGTCGGCGCTGCAGGCCCGCCCGGGCCCGTTTGAGCGCGCTGTTGACCGATTCGACGGTGCTGTCGAGCAGGCCGGCCACCTCGCTGGCGCGGAAGCCGAGGACGTCGCGCAGGATCAGCACCGCGAGCTGGCGCGGTGGCAGCGTCTGCAGGGCGGTCACGAACGCCAGCGAGATCGACTCGGCCTGCTCGTAGCGGGCCTCCGGGCCGGGCGGCGCGCCGGTCGCGCCCGCCAGGAGCGCGTCGGGGTACGGCTCGAGCCATACGACCTCGCCGAGCCGGGTCGGCTCGGGCGGCTCAACCCCGGGGATGTTCCATTCCGCGGCCGGCCGCCGGCTGGCCGCGCGAAGCGCGCTGAGGCACCGGTTGGTGGCGATCCGGTAGAGCCAGGTGCGGACCGAGGCGCGGCCCTCGAACCCGCCCAGCCCCTGCCAGGCCGACAGCAGCGTGTCCTGGAGCGCGTCCTCGGCATCGGCGAACGAGCCAAGCATCCGGTAGCAGTGCACCTGCAGCTCCCGCAGGTGCGGCTCGGTCAGCTCACGGAACGCGCCGTCATCGCCGGCCTGCGCCCTCGAGATCAGGTCGTCTGTCACCAGCGTCACGGTAGCGCCAGCTTGTCCCGGCATCTTTCCCCTCCCCGATTGGCGTCCACGGTCCATCCGGTATGGACGCCGCCCGGGGTGCGAACTGGGCGGCCGGCGGGCGGCCAGTTCCCGAATTTCCCGGCGTCTGTATCGCTGGCAACCAACAATCGCCTGCGAGGGAGAACGACATGGGAACGATCGTCATCAGCACCAACGCCACGCTCGACGGGGTCGTCCAGGACCCGGACGGCAAGGAGGGCTTCAGCCAGGGCGGCTGGTTCGGCCAGTTCGGCGGCAGCGATCTCGAGGAGTGGGGCAAGATCTCGCTCGGCGAGGCGCTGGGGGCGCAGGCGCTGCTGCTCGGCCGGCGGAGCGACGAGTGGTTCGCCGCGCGCTGGGCAGCCAGGACCGGCGAATGGGCGGACCGGCTCAACGGCCTGCCCAAGTACGTCGTGTCGGCGACCCTCGACGAGCCCAAGTGGGGCAATTCGACGGTGCTCACGGGCGACGTGGTGCGCGAGGTCTCGGCGCTGAAGGAAAGGCTGGACGGGGAGATCCTCGTCTACGCCAGCTATCAGCTCGGACGCACGCTGCTCGAGCACGACCTGGTCGACGAGCTGCGGCTGACCGTCTTCCCGGTCACGCTCGGGGCCGGCCAGCGGCTGTTCGGCGAGGCCGGCGGCAACAAGCCGATGCGCCTGGCCGGCACCCGGAACGTCGGGGTTGGCCTGGTTTTGCTGACTTATCAGCTGATCCGGAGCTAGCCTGGCCGAGTGGGATCACCGGAGTCCGCGGTCACCGATGCCGATCCTGAGGTCGCGGCCGTCGTCCGGCTTTTGCATCGACGGCGGGGCTGGGTCTGGACGACGGTGATCAGCGTCGCGGCCTGGCTGACGGCCTGCGGGCTGCTCGGCTCGCTGGCGCCCAACGCCAGCGGAGCAGGCCTGGCCGTGTCCGCGATCTTCATCCTGCTGCTGACGGCCGTCGGCATCGTCGCGCTGGTCGCAACCGTGGTTGACACCGTGCGGTTGCACCGGGGCGACGCCGGCGTCCGTCGGCAGGCCATGCGGCGCACCAGGCACTACCCGGTCCGCGCGCACGCCTACAGTTACCCGCCCAGGCACCGGTTCAGCTGGGTGTTCGGCTGGATCATGATGACGATCCTGCTGTGCATCGGGGTGGCCTCGCTGCCCGGCCTGGTCGACGGGGTCGCGTATCTGGCCGGGGCGGAGAACAGCACCAGCTTCCTCCCGCTCTCCTACGGCCAGGTCTGCGGGCGGGGCGGCTGCAGCACCGTCACCTACGGCGTGCTGGCCACCGGCGCCAGCGTGACCTGGCCCGACCAGGTGCCGCTGGGCCAGTCGTTCACGGTCCGCCAGCCGCTGTGGAACTGGGGCTTCGGCGCCCAGATGATCGACGGCGACGGGAGCGCGATCGGCACCATCGTGGCCGGCTTGCTGTTCAACCTGTTCGGGGTGTTCGTCCTGGTGCACCTGGTCAAGCTGGCGCGCCGCTGGCTGCGGCACCGTCAGCTCGGCCGGCAGATGGCGGGCGTGACTCGGTTACCTGGGCGGGCCGGCCTCGATGCGGCGGCGGAGCTCGGCCAGCCCCGCGTCGCCCCGCTCGACGGTCCACCAGCTCTCGATCCACCAGGTGGCGCCCGCGGCCTCCCAGGAAGCGGGGTCGGCCGGCTCGCGCTGCACGAACTCGCCGGTTGAGTCTCCCTCGATGATCACGTCGTACGGCTCCGGGCCGCGCCCGGCCGCCGCCCGCAGCGCCTTGACCTCGCCGACGACGTCCGCGAGCTCGGCCGGGCTGCTCACGTCGCGGCCCTCCCCGTTGTCGATGACGGTCGGGATCAGGCCGTCCCAGCGCGCGGCCCGTTCCAGCGACGGCTGCCGCGGCCGGCCGGTCACCTTCGCCCCGATGACCCAGACCGGCGGCCTCGGCCGCTGAACCGGCGGGTCGGGTACGAGCTCGCCGACCGGCTTGGCCGAGAAGTGCCTCCCGTCGTAGCTGAACGGCTGGCCGGCCATCAGCCCGTCATAGACGGCGAGGACCTCGTCGAGTTTCTCGGCCCTGACCCGGCGGCCCTCGTCGTCCTCGAACGCCGTCCAGTTGCCGTTCAGGGCGCCGAGGCCGACGCCCATCACCGCCCGGCCGCCGCTGAGCCGGTCGACCGTCAGCACCGCCGACGCCAGGTCCCACGGACGCCACCGCGCGGCGGGCGTCAGCAGCGTGCCAAGTTTCACCCGCTCGGTCACCATCGCGGCGGCGCCGAGCGTCACCCACGCGTGCAGGCCCCAGACCGACTCCCAGGTGAACACCGCGTCCCAGCCCCGCTGCTCGCCGAGCGCGGCCAGGTCGGCGAACTCGCGCGCGTCCGCGTAGGGAACCACGAATCCGAATCGCATGAGCCGACCGTAGCGCGCGCGGGTGACATTCGGGCCCGACGGCGCGGTCCGCTCGCGGGCGGCTAGGGTCTACCCGCGGGCCAGCTGCGTCCGGGCATCCCGGGAGATCGATCCTGGACAGTTAGGTAAGGCTACCCTAAGCTATGCTCGGCACCGTCGACAGAGAGGCACTTGATGAGCGAAACGACGACCAACCGGGCCGACCGCGCCCGGCCGGCCCGCCCGCAGGCGGTCCTCACCGTGCTGGGCCGGGAGCAGCTCAGCCCGCACACGGTACGGATCACGGCGGGCGGCCCGGGGTTCGAGGCGCTGCGCATGAACGAGTTCACCGACAAGTACGCGAAGATCCTCTTCGTTGACCCCGCTCTCGGGCTCACGCCGCCCTACGACCTGGCCGCCCTGCGGGAGTCGCTGCCGCCCGGGCAGCAACCGGTCACCCGTACCTACACGCTGCGCCGGGCCAACCCGGATCGGCAGGAACTCACGATCGACTTCGTGGTGCACGGGGACGAGGGCATCGCCGCGCCGTGGGCCGCGCGGGCCGAGCCGGGCAACCTCCTGACGATGTCCGGGGCCGGTGGCGCCTACCGTCCCGATCCGGCTAGCGACTGGCACCTGCTGGCCGGGGACGAGTCGGCCCTGCCCGCCATCTGCTCCGCGCTTGAGGCGCTGCCTGACGACGCGCGCGGGCTGGCCTACCTGGAGACGTCCGACCCGGGCGAGTACCTCGACGCGAAGCCGCCGGCCGGGGTGGAGGTCGTCTGGCTGCACCGGCCCCATCCCGGAAGCCAACCGCAGCTGCTGGCCGGCGCGGTGCTGGCCGGGCCCTGGCTCCCGGGCCGGGCGGACGTGTTCGCGCACGGCGAGCGAGAGTCGATGAAGGCGATCCGCGCGGCCCTCAAGACCCGGCTCGGCGACGGCGATCAGATGTCACTGTCGGGGTACTGGGCGGCCGGCCGGACCGAGGACGTGTTCCAGTCGGAGAAGCGCCAGCCGATCGGGCAGATCTAGCCGGTCAGAGCTAGATCTCCTGCTCGGGCCCGGCCGACAGGACCGGGAGGGTGATCGCCGACCGGTGCTCGCGGTCGTGGTAGACGGACTGGTCGGCCGCGAGCAGCCGGACGGCGGTGGCGCGAGACTCGCCGGTGCCCGGGTTCCGCGCGTACCGGGGGAAGGCACCGCTGGAAACCTGGACCCGGATCCGGTGGCCGGCCCTGAACCGGTAGGCGGTCGGCCAGAGCCGGACGGCCGCGGCCGTGACCTGGTCGGCGGCCGAGAGGCTGATGAGGCCGTCGCAGACGTTCCAGGACTTGCCGCCGGGATCGACGTCGCACAGCCGGACGAACACGTCGGCGTGCGGCAGGCTCGAGCGGAACCAGATCTGCGCGCTGACCTCGCCGACCACCTCGACGTCGGACTCGAGCGGCGCGGTGGTGTAGGTGAGCACGTCCGGCCGGGCCTCGAGCGCGGTGTTGTCGACCCGGCCGGCGCCGTCCCTGACCATGCGAACGCCACCGATGGCCGGGGTCGGGTCGGCCGGGTCGTAACGGTAGCCGTCGGGGGCCGAGTCGGCCGCTGGCGGCTCGGCCGTTAGCGTGCCCGCCGGGCCGAGGTAAAACGGCTGGGGCGAGTAGCCGGGCGGCGGCCACGACTCGAAGTCCCGCCACGATTCCTCGCCCATCACGTACAGCCGCACCGGTCCCCGCGGCGGCGGCTCGGCGCCGCGGGCGCAGGCGAGCCCGAACTCCAGGGCCTCCCGCATCATCGTTCCGTCCATCGACAGGTGCGTCCACGGGCCGACGGTCAGCCGCGCCGTCCGCCCCGCCTGCTGCAGGACGGCGAAGTCACGGAGCTGGCCGGGCAGGAAGATGTCGTACCAGCCGCCGACCGAGCTGACCGGGACGGTCGTCTCCGCCACCCGGCGGCGGTGGTCGATCGCGGCCCAGTACGGGTCGTCGGCGTCGTGGCGGAGGATGTCCCTGATATAGCCCGAGGCGGCGGCCGATGGCGGCGACGTCGGCCGCGGCCAGCGGCAGGGTCGACATCGCGCGGCGGGTCTTGCCCTCTGCCATCAGGCTCCGCAGCATGCCCAGGCGGCGTTCCTGGCCGGCGATCATCACCCCCCAGCCGAACGGGGTCTCGAGCGAGAAGGCGTCCGGCCGCAGGAAGTCGAGCGTGAGGGCCGAGTCGGTCACCTGGGGGATCATCGCCTTGACCTCCGGCGGCAGCCGGTCCGCGATCGCCCACTGCACGTAGCCCAGGTAGCTGGGGCCGACGAGCACGATCGAGTCGCCGAACCAGGGCTGCTTCGACCAGCCACGTCGAGCGTCGCCAGGCCGTCCTCGCGCTCGTTGCGCATCGGCTCGAACACGCCGCCAGAGCCGAACGTCCCCCGGGCGCTCTGCAGGATCACCTGGAACCCGCGCTCGGCCAGCGGCCGCACCGTGCCCGCGGCCATCAGCGCGCCCCGGCCGTAGGGGCTGCGCATCAGGGCGACCGGGAGCTTGTCGCCGCCCGTTCGCGGCGCCCACCGGTCCGCCAGCAGGACGGTCCCGTCCGGCATCGGCACCGGCAGGTCCCGCTCGATGATCAGGTCCCTGGTCAGCGGCGGGTCCAGCCCGAGCTGGCGCTGGACCAGGCGGCTCATCAAGGTCACGCCGACGGCCCCTCGACCGGGGCGAGCGCCGCCGCCTGCTCGGCGCAGAGCTCGGCCAGCGCCTGCGGGGCGCTGCGGCTGAGGCCGGGGAAGTTGAGGAAGCCGTGCGGCATGCCGACGTAGGTGGTGAGCCGCACCGGCACCCCGGCCGCGCGCAGGGCGGCGGCGTAGCGCACCCCCTCCGGGCGGAGGGGATCGTGCTCGGCCACCTGGATCAGCGCCGGGGGCAGCTTGCCGTGGTCGTCGGCCAGCAGCGGCGACGCCATCGGGTTGGCCGGGTCGCCGTCCGGTCCGAGGTACATCCGGCGGTAGGCGGTCATCTCGTCCTGGGAGAGGAACGGCAGCGCGGCGGCGGGCTCGGCCGGCCGGTCGTGCGCGGTCATGTCGGTGGCCGGGTAGATCAGGGCCTGGTGGCTGATCACGGGTCCGCCCCGGTCGCGGGCGAGCAGGCAGACCACGGCCGACAGGTTGCCGCCGGCGCTCTCCCCCATCACGCCGAGCGGCTCCTTCCGCGCCGAGCTCGGCCGCGTTCGCGGCCGCCCAGACCACGCGCCGCGTAGCAGTCCTCGACGGCGGCGGGGAACCGGTGCACCGGCGCGAGCCGGTAGTCGACCGCCACCACGACGGCGCCGACCGTGGCGGCGACCTGGCTGCAGAGCCAGTCCCCCATCCGCAGCCCGCCGCCGAAGACGAACCCGCCGCCGTGGAAGTAGACGATCAGCGGCGCGGGGGCCGGTCGCGCCGCGCCGGGGTGTACACCCGGACCGGGAGATCGCCGCCGGGCCCGGGAATCAGACCGGTCGGCCAGCGCGACCTCCGGGCGCCGCCTTCCCGAGGATCAAGCCGATGAGCCCGCCCTCCGGGATCTTCCGGCTCTGCAGCGCGATGACGTCGGCGTCGCTGCGGGTCGCGACCGAGGACTGGCGGCGGGTCACCGCCCCCCACGCGCGCAACCGCAGATCCATTCGTGCCATCGGACGCTCCTTCGCGAGATCCCAGGGGATGGGAGACAATGACTCACATCTATAGAGAATGCTATTCTCGCCAGAAGTGTCACGGAAGGTTTTCCCGTCGCGAAGCCCGACCAATCGATGAAGGAGCACATCGCCTCGCAATGACCACCACCTCCGCAATCAGGGTCGGGTTCATCGGGCTCGGCAGCCAGGGCGGGCCGATGGCGCGCCGGATCATCGAGGCGGGCTACCCGGTGACCCTGTGGGCCCGCCGTCCGGCCACCCTCGAGCCGTTCGCCGACACCAGCGCCAAGACGGCCGGATCCCCGGCCGAGCTCGCCGCCGCCAGCGATCTGGTCTGCGTCTGCGTGCGCGACGACGCCGACACCGAGGCGGTCGTCGACGCCGTGCTCGGCGGGCTGGCGGCCGGCGGCGTGATCGCGGTGCACAGCACCGTGCACCCCGACACCTGCCGCCGCCTGGCCGAGCGGGCGCAGGCGGGCGGTGTCCGGCTGATCGACGCGCCGGTCAGTGGCGGCGGCCCGGCTGCGGCGGCGGGCCGGCTGCTGGTGATGGCGGGCGGCGACGGGGAGACGGTGGAGTTCTGCCGCCCGGTGTTCGCCAGCTACGGCGATCCGATCGTGCACCTCGGACCGGTCGGCGCCGGCCAGGTCACCAAGCTGCTGAACAACGCCGCGTTCACCGCGCACCTCGGGGTCGCGGTGAGCCTGCTCGCCCTCGGGCAGTCGCTCGGCGTCGACCAGCTCCGGCTGGCCGACGTGATCTCGCACGGCAGCGGCAACAGCTTCGCGCTGCAGCGGGTGGCCGATGCGGGCGGCACCCTCGCCCGGATCGGCCAGCACGCCGGGCACCTGCTGCGCAAGGACGTGCAGTTGATCGCGGACGTGGCGGGCGCCGCTCCCGGTGCGGCCGAACCGGGGACCGCAGACCCCGGCGACGCGGGCCACGGGGGCGGGGAACGCGGGGCGACGCTGCTGACCGCCGCCGACGCCGCGCTGGCGCTGATGAACGTCGCGCGCGGATGAGCGCCGCCGGCCGAACGGGCGGTCGCTAGTGGACAGCGTGGTCATCGTCGGCGGCGGGGCGGCCGGGCTGGCCGCGGCCGAGACGCTGCGCTCGGAGGGGTACGCCGGGGCGCTCACGATGGTCTGCGACGAGCCCGAGCTGCCCTATGACCGCCCGCCGCTGTCCAAGCAGGTGCTGACCGGCGCCTGGCCCGCCGACCGGACTCGGTTCCGTGAGGCCGGCCACTACGCCGACCTCGGCATCCGGCTGGTGCGCGGCCGGGCGGGCGCCCTCGACGCCGACGGCAGGACCGTGTACCTGAGCGACGGGTACCCGCTCCGGTTCGACGGGCTGATCATCGCGACCGGGGTGCGGCCGCGCCGCCTGCCGACCGGGCACGAACTAGCCGGCGTGCACGTGCTGCGGAACCATCCAGACGTGGCGGCGCTGCGGGCGGCCTTCGCCGACACGCCGCGGGTGGTGATCGTCGGCGGCGGCTTCCTCGGCATGGAGGTGGCGGCGGCCGCGCGCGGCCTCGGGCTCGACGTCACGGTCATCGAGCCGCTCGCGCAGCCGATGATCCGCCAGGTCGGGCCCGCGATCGGGGCCGAGGTCGCCCGGCTGCACCGCGAGCACGGGGTCGACCTGCGGACCGGCGTCGGGGTCACCCGGCTGATCGGGGACCGCGACGGCGACCGGGACGAGGACGGAGACGGCCGTCCGGACGACGGCGCGGCCGGGGAAACGGCTGGGACTGGCGCGGCCGGCGAAACGGATGGGATCGGCGCGGCCGGCGAAACGGATGGGATCGGCCCGGCCGGGCGGACGACGGCGGCCGTGGTGACGGGCGTGGAGCTGACCGACGGCAGTGTCGTGCCGGCCGACTGCGTACTGGTTGCGATTGGCGCGGTGCCGGCGACCGACTGGCTGGCCACCTCGGGGCTGGCGATCGGTGATGGCGTTGAGTGCGACGAGTACTGCCGGGCGGCGCCCGGCATCTACGCGGCGGGCGACGTGGCGTCCTGGGTCAACCCGCGCTACCAGCGGCGGATGCGGGTCGAGCATCGGATGAACGCCACCGAGCAGGGCACTGCGGCGGCGCTGAACCTGCTCAAGGGGAACGTGCAGCCGTTCGCCCCGCTGCCCTACTTCTGGAGCGACCAGTACAACGTCAAGATCCAGGTGCACGGCTACCCGTTCGACGACGCCGAGGCCGCGATCGAGGAGGGCAGCCCGGCCGACGGGAAGTTCGTCGCGCTGTACCGCAAGGACGGCGCGCCCACGGCCGTGCTCGGCTGGAACTGGCCCGCCCGGCTGATGCGCTACCGGAAGCTGCTGCTTGGCTAGAGTCGCACCGGACCGTTCGATATGAGCCGCAGTTGATCTTTGAACTTACTGGACGCGGATCGCCTGCTGCTGTGCGCGGAGGCAGAGTTCAGCGGCGGCGAACGCGTGGGACTGGGTCATCGCGTGCTCGGTGCCGTCGAGGCAGTCGCGGATGAGCTCGCCGAAGAACGGGAAGCCGACCTTGCCATGAACCGGGATGTGGCGCTCGGTGTCGTGGTTGACGAGGTAGACGTGGTCGCCTGCTGGGTCGCGGGCGATGTCGGTGTACTTGCGGAGCTCTAGGTACCCTTCGGTGCCGAGGATGAAGGTGCGGCCGTCGCCCCAGGTGCCGAGGGCGTCGGGGGTGAACCAGTCGACTCGGCAGTAGCCGGTCGCGCCGTTGGCGAGCACGACGCTGACGTCGCCGAAGTCCTCGAGGCCGGGGTGGTCCTGGTGGGCGTAGTTGGCGACCCGGGCGGAGGTGATCGTCGCGTCGTCACTGCCGCCGTAGAACAGGACCTGCTCGAGCTGGTGGCTGCCGATGTCGCAGAGGATGCCGCCGTAGGAGTCCTTGTCGAAAAACCAGGGAGGCCTGGTGGCGGGGCTCATCCGGTGCGGGCCCATTCCCATCACCTGGATCACCCGGCCGATGGCACCGTCTTGGATGAGCTGGCCGGCGTAGACGGCGCTCTCGACGTGCAGGCGCTCGCTGTAGTAGACGGCGTACTTCTTGCCGGTCGCGATCGCCACAGCTCGTGCTCGCGCCAGCTGGTCGAGGGTGGTCATCGGGGGCTTGTCGGTGAAGTAGTGCTTGCCGTGGTCGAGGACGCGGAGGCCGAGGTCGGCCCGGTTGACCGGGATCGCGGCGCTGGCGACGAGGGCGACCTGGGGATCGTCGAGGGCCTCCCGCTCTGATCTGGCCGCCTTGACGTCCGGGTAGCGGGCGCGGAACTGGTCGACCTTGGCCGGGTCGGGGTCGTAGACCCAGCGGAGCCGGGCGCCGGCTTCCAGCAGGCCGTTGCACATGCCGTAGATATGGCCGTGGTCCAGGCCGACGGCCGCGAACGTGAACTCGCCAGGTTTGCAGACCTGTTTGGCGTTTGCGGCGGTGGGCGCGTAGGTGGCGCCGTCCCGGCTGCTCACGTGGTGATCTCGTTGGTGCTGAACTCGCCGACCGACACGGTCTTCTCGTGGAAGTGAGGCGCGGCTTGCAGGAGGCCGTCTCTGGTGCGGAAGGGGTCGTCGGGGGGCAGCGGCAGCGTCACCGTCTGCCCGGTGATCGCGGCCTGGTAAATCGCGGTGATGATCTCGATCGTGGTGCGGCCGTCGCGGCCGTCGACCAGCACGCGACGGGATCCGTCGGTCGTTTCCAGCGCAGACAGCACGTCGTCGATCTGGCCGGTATGGCCCTCGTAAGCGAGCGCCGGGAGCTTCTCGTAGAACTGGTTGAGCTCGCGCTCGGTTGCCTTATCGTGCTCGGGCTGCGGGAAGCCGTTGGGCTGCTGGGCCTGCGCGTCCACCGCCCACGGCATCGCGATCTTGGCCCGTTCGGCCTGGAAGACGATCTGCTGGTGCTGTCCGTGGTGCACGACCGAGCTGGTGATCTGGCCGAGCGCACCGTCAGGGAAGCGCAGGATCGCCAGCGACAGGTCCTCGACCTCGGAGTTGCCGTGGTTGACGTTGCCGATCATCGCCTGGATCGCCACCGGGGTTCCGACCATCCACTGCAGCGCGTCGATGTGGTGGACGGCGTGGTTGAGCGTGCACCCGCCGCCCTCGCTGTGCCAGGTGCCGCGCCACCAGAGGTCGTAGTAGCTGGGGCCGCGCCACCAGTGCGAGTCGACCTGGGCGTGCAGCACCCGGCCGGCCAGGCCCGAGTCGAGCACCTGCTTCAGCCGCATCATCGGGTTGGTGAAGCGGTTCTGCGCGACGACCGACAGGACCGCGCCGCCGCGGTCGGCGGCGGCCAGGATCGCGTCGCACTCCGCCAGCGACGGCGCCATCGGCTTCTCGAGCAGCGTGTTCACGCTCGCGTGGAGCGTCCGGGAGGCGATCTCGGCGTGACTCGAGGGCGGGGTGCAGACCGAGGCGAGGTCGACGTGCGGGCCGTGGAGGACCGCGTCGACGCTGTCGAACGCGACGGCGTCGGTCAGCCGGTACTCCTCGATGCGCTGCTGCGCTCGGGCCAGGTCGGTGTCGGCGACGGCGACGACGCGGCAGCGATCGGGGAACGCCCGGTAGCCGTCGAGGTGGAAGGAGGAGATCGCGCCTGCTCCGATGACGGCTACGTCGATCATTCAACAATCCTAGCTCCGGTCATCGATTACCGTTTCCCGGCGACTCCGTTAGCCTCGTACCCATGGCCGCCACGCGGATTCCCGGCGATCGCACACCCTTCTGGTTGCTTGAGCGCAGGCTGTACCGGAGCCGACCGGTCGACGTGGCCGCCGCGGTGGCCAAAACCCTGCTGGCCCGTGCGTGGGCCGCCGCCAGCGCGTTCGGCTCGATGATCCTGCTGGCATGGATCGCGGCGTTCGCCCGCGCGGTGTTCGAGCATGGCTGGAGCGGCTTCCGGACGCTGGGCGGGGACTCCCTGTCGAGCGCCTCGATGCAGGCGGCCCGGCACGAGGGAGACCTGGTCCCGGTGCTCGCCGTGTGGGGCGCCCTGCTTTTCTTCACCCCTTCCGGGTTCACCATCGCCTTCCGCGGTGCGGCGGTGGCGGCGGCGGCGCTCGGGGCGCTGGATTTCGCGCCGCCGCGCTTCATCATCACGCCGCGGCTGGCCGGGTTCGCCCGGGGGGTCACGCAGTTCAGCCGCTCCTGGAACGGGATCTTGCTCCTCATCGCATCGGTGGTCGTCGCCTATCTGCTGTTGCACGGTGCGGTGAGCGTTTTCGGCCGTCTCGATCGTTTCTCGGACCGACGGACGCGGCGGCCCGCCCGCGCTGGGCGGCCAAAGGCCTGGCGACGCGCCCGCCCGGCGCGGCTGGCGATCTACGGAGGGCTCGCGTGCCGTTTTGCGGTGGCCCTGGCCGTACTGCTGCTCGCTTGCTGGAGCGGCGCGGTGGTCTGGCTGGCGGCCTCGCACGCTCACGGCGACGCGACCTCCTACGGGCTGCGCGGCGCGCTCTTGGCCGCCAGCTATCTGCCGATCCTGATCATCGTGGCCGCGGGAGTGACGAGCAGCGCCGGCGCGCAGCACTGGCTGCTCGCGGCGGTGCCCCTGGCGGCGCTGCTCGGCACCACCGGCAACGTCTGGCGGGTGCCGCGCGACCTGTCTTTTTCTCTCGGGCACGGGGAGCTGGAGCGAATCGCTGCCTGGTGGGGCGACGGATCGCTGGCGGCCGCGTTGTTCGTCGGCTTCCCGGCCTGCCTGGCCGGGGTTTACGTGGTCGCCCGGGTCCGCCCCTGAGAACTGGCGGCGTCACGCCCGGTCAGGTGCTGTCCTCGTCCGGCTCCTTGAAAATCAGGCCCATGACCTCGAGGTACAGCTGCTCTGGGTAGGGCAGGAAGTTCACGTTCCTGATCCCGTAGCGCGCGTCGGCGCCGTCGAGGACGAACTGCCCGTACCCGAGCAGCCTGCCCATGAACGAACGCCGGAGCCCGAGCTGGACCGCCTTGATCAGCGGGACGGTCTGAATGTCGCGCGTCACGAACCCGGTGATGAGCAGCAGCCGCTGGCTGGTCACGACGAAGAGCGCGACCCGGTAGCGAGCAATCGACAGCAGCCAGTACAGCAGGGCGAGTCCCCAGAAGGACCAGACAATCGCGAGGGCGTCAGCGCCGAGGTTCAGGAAGCTGAGCACCGCCGCCGCGATCAGGCCGCCAAACGCCGCCAGGCTGGGGACGAAGAGCACGGCGGCGTGGTACCGGACCGTGACCACCCGCCGCTCATGCGGCAGCAAGACCCTCGCGACGATGGGGGGAAGCCCGTCGGCGGGAGAGGCTCGCAATCCTCGGGTCATCGACATGGCATCAGCTCACACGAGGGGCGAAGTAAGCGGCCTGATCCATGATCAAGCTGGCGTCAAGCCGGATCGCGGTGAGGCCGTTGGGGGTGGCGAGCACGACAGTATCGTGCTCGGTGGCGTCGAGGTCGGTGACCGGGACGTCGGCTTTGACCTCGCACAGGGGCAGTGTTCCGGAGGCAGGCGGGAATCTCTCCGCGTCCCAGACCCGCACAATGCCGTCGGTGGCGGTGATGATGACGAGCAGGCCGCTGGTCAGCGTGGCGCTCGTGACGGCGTCGGCCGCGATTGCTCCGGTTCGACGCAGGTGTCGCATCGTCTCGGATGCCTCCAGGGCTCGTACCATCCTATCGAGAGTCGCCACGAGTACCAGGACTTTGCCGTCTGGCAGCCGCACTGTTCTGATCGCCTGCGCATGGCCTGACGACGGGTACGCCAAGAAGGCGGGGAGCTTCACGACACGGAACCGTCGATGCCACCGGCGGCTGAGGTCCCATGCGTTGACGCGGTTGTCGAATCCACCGGTCAGCACGACTGACCCGGTTCGAGCTCCCGGTGCGTGGGCAACGCACGAAGTCCACCCTCGGTGCGCGCCGAGGACCCTGCGCATCCGCCCGGTGCCGAGATCCCAGACGACCGCCTTTCGCCTATGCCCGGTCGTCACGATGACATCGCTGCCGTCAGGCAGGCAAACGCCTGCCATGTCATTGGGCCACCATTGCCGGTCGCCCCTCCAGTGCGCCACGGCTCCGTGTGGCAGTCGCATGATCCGCATCACGTTGAAGTCCGCGAAGACGCCAACCGGCTCGCTTTCCAGCCGGGCGACGGCGATGGCGGTCGAAGCGCCATGATCCGAGACGTCGCGGATAAGGCCCCCCGTTCGCAGATCCCAGACCGAGACACCGCCGTTCGCATCGCTCGCTACCCCGACGGAGGCTCCGCCGGGTAGCTCGGCGCAGACAATGCGGCTCACCGCCAGCGCCTCGCGGTCGGCCACCGCCTCAGCACCGTCAGCCGCCTGCCGGGTCTTGCCCGACTGGATCTCCCACCGGCGGATGGTACCGTCGCGGCTGGCGGTCACGACGACGTAACCATCGGCGTCGGGGAGGAAGTCGTAACTCGTGACTGCCCCGGTGTGCCCAGCCAGGGTGACGGACTGTCCCCGTCCGGGGCCGATGAGGAACTTCACCCGCAGGAAGCGTCCGGTTGGCGTCGCCTCGAGCCGATCCGATTCGCCACTGGCAGCCCGCGTCGTACGCGGGTTGCCCAGTGGCCGCAGGCCCGATCCCCGCAGATCCGGATCCTCCTTCGCCAGGCGCAGCGGAACGGTGACGTGCTCGCCATCGGCCAGCCGCACCGGCGCGCTCGGCTGCGACGCTGGCCAGGTGCCCAGGGGGCGGCTGGCGGCCAGATCCCAGACGACGGCGGAACGCCCCGAGTACTGCACGGCGACGACGGGGTCACCGCCCGGGGAGGCGTAGAAGCGAACCTGCGGCGCCACGCCGAGCGCTTCCCGCAGGGAGCCGAGCAGCAAGCGTCGGGCGTGTCCGCGATCGACCGGGAGCTCGCGCATTTCCTGAACGTCGAAGACCCAGTGCTCGCAGACGCCGGTCCGGGCCACCAGGACGACTCGTCCGCTCGTGGTCTCCAGGTACCCGGTCTCGGCCGCGTTGGCCGGCGGGCGCAGGTCGGCGACCTGCCGCCCCGACGGTAGCTCCCAGACCGACGCCCCCCTTCCCCGCACGCCCACAACCGCGAAATGCCGCTCGCCCGGAACCGTCAGGCACTCCAGCGTGAGGTCGAGGGGCAGCAGGAAGGCCAGCCGACGCCGCCACGCCGGGATGACCGAGACCGTGCGCAGCAGGGTCGCCCTCACCAGATCCCAGAGGTGCAGCAGGCCGTCCGACGACAGGACGGCGATGATCACTTGGTGATCGGCCAGTCGTACTGCCCTCGCCGCGACGAGCGGGGCGGCGCCGACCGGATAGACTCCGCTCGGCTCGGCCGTGGCGAGATCCCAGGTGCGGAGGTTCGCGTCCTCGCCGATGCTGACGACGACGTGCTTGCCCTCGAGCGTGTTCACGATCAGAACGCCGCTGAGGGCGTCGAGATGCCCGCCGAGGACACGGTGCGGGTATTCCGGAGGCCAGTGGGTCCACGGGATCGACCACCGACGCCGCGGGAAGCGCGCGTCGACCTGGGCGGCCAGTTCGGGAGCGCGGGCGATCCGCGCCGCGAACTCCAGGTAGGAGGCGCGCTGCTCCTCCGGCTGACCTCTGAACTGGTGGACCGCCCGCTGGTAGGCAACGCCGGCGCGCAATGCCGCCGGGGAACGCGCGGCGGGCAGCGCCGCCAGCAGGCCCGCGGGGATCGCGTTGATCAGGAAACCGGGATCACCGACGAGGTCGTCGAGCTGTCCGGCTTCCGCCCGCTGCGCGTGAGTGGCCAGGTGGGCACGCGCGTACGGGTGAGCTCGGCCCCAGTCCAGGCCGCGCGCCGCGGCCGGGACCTGGCTGATGAGGAAGGCCGTGAACGCACCGTGCACGGCCGTCTCGTCACGACCCTGCCGCAGGTACTCGGCCAGCGCGGCGTGGTACAGCCGGTAGACGGACCGGTCGGACTCCATCGCCTCCACGACGTACGAACCGGCCTGCCTCCGCAGCCAGATGAGGTCCTCGTCCGTGTAGGAGCGCCCGCTGAGCGTGGACGCCAGGGCGGCCCAGACGCTTTCCCAGGGCAGGCCGGCGCCGGCCGCGAAGGCGAGCGGACGCAGCAGGTCGCGGGCGCGCTCGGCGGCCGCGCCGAGGCGCGTCTCGAGATCGGCGTGCATCGCGTCGGCGGCCGTCCCGGGCAGGCTCGCCCGCCACCCGGAGTCGGCCGGGTCGGGCAGCTGCGGCTGGCTGAGCAGCGTGCGAGTCACGATCAGGGCCACCAGGAAGGAGTGCCCGGCCGCGTCGGCCACGGCCCGCGCGATCTCGGCGGTCAGGTCCGGCCCGGCGGCGGCGTAGAGGGCGCCGCCGGACTCGAGCCCACGCAGCACGTACTGGTAGATCGAGTCCGGGTCGGCGTAGCGCTCACTGTCCAGGTTGACGACGGAGCCGGAACCGGTCAGGCCGAGCGAGCCCACCAGATGCGGGCGGGTGCCGACGAGCAGCCGGAGTCCGGCTGCGGGGCCGGCCTCCGCCAACGGGCGGAGCACGCCCGCGACGAGGTCGGCCGGATCGAGCGCCTCGTCCACGGCGTCGATCGCCACCGTGAGCCGCCGCCCGCCCATCGCCCGGAGCAGATCGGCCGGGGTGTCGGCGGCGACCCCGGCCTGCGCGCTCAGCGCCGCGAGGACCTGGGCGCTGGTCAGCCCGCGGGCGTGCACGCCGGTGGCGATGCTCGCCTCGGGCGGTCTGGTGTCGGGGCTAAGGCCTTCGGTCGGCACCGTTCGCCGGTAGTCGGGATCGCTCAGCACCACCAGGCGGCCGATGACGGCCGACTTTCCCGATCCCGGTCCCCCGGTCACGACGCGGGCGCTGCGGTCATCGGCGTCGTTCAGCCACTGCACGAGGTCCCGCAGCGCCGCGTCGCGGCCGACGAACCGCCAGCCCGCCTCAGTGGGGACGTCCACCCCGCGGGCCCGGGGCAGGAAATGCCCGCGCAGGTCCGCCAGCCGCAATTCGCGCTGCTCGATGCGGAGCTGGGTGAGCAGGTCTAGTCCCCGCAACTGCGGGTTGTGCCGCCGGTTGGGGAAGAACGGCAGCTGATCGGTCTTCCCGAACAGCACGCTCTGTGAGACCGTCTGCCAGCCCGGACGGGACCGATCCGCGTCGATAACGCTCGTGATCGCGCCCAGCGCCAGGAACGGGGGCTCGTAGCCAACGACGGCGGGCTGCTTGACGGCGCTGGCGAACAACCGGGCGAAGTCGCCCGCCACGATCTGCTCGCGCGGGTAGGCCGCCGTCAGCAGGGCGAGCGTCTTGCCATCGCCTTCGGCCAGCGAGGAGACCGAAGCCCGCAGCGCCTCGGCGCCGCCCTGGCCGGCAAAGCAGGTGTCGATGATGATCAGGGCATTCCGCAGCGGGGTCCGAGTGAGCATGAGCTCGGCCAGATGCCCCGTTTCCAGCGTGCCCGAGATGGCGTCCACCGTGTCGCCGGTCCAGAGCCGGTGCTTCTCGTTCACCTCGTCCGCGTGCCCGGTGTAATAGAGCACGACCACGTCATCCGGATCGCGCTCGAGGCAGAATTCCCGAATTTCCTTACGGATCTGCTCGGTCGGCGGATCGATGTCCAGGGTGGTGACCCGCTGGTATCCGAAGTCGCCGCACAGGGTCTCGGCGACGAGGTTGACGGAGTCCACAATTTGCGGCCCGCTATTCACCAGGCCGGTGGTGATGCCGATGGCGATCAAGTAGCGTCGCCGCGATCGGTCATTGTCCATTCAGCCCTGCCGCGATCGCGCCGCCGGTCTGCTCTTCCGTTAGGTACGGGGCCATGTCGTGGGCGTGCACGCCGTTATGCACGCGGACCTGCCGGAGATCGCGGCCGAAGAGCGGCCGGAGATCCTCCACCAGGGCAACCACATCTCCGGCGTCGGCCAGGTTGGTCCACGCCCGGACCCGGGCGGGCCAGTGCCCCCGGGGATCCCGGCCGGCGGCCGGGGGGCGGGCTGAAGCCGGTCAAAAACCAGGTTCGGCAACCCCAGCGGGGAGCCAAGCGTGACGAGCGACAGGGAGAGGGGTGCACCCACCGAGCACAGCACCTCGTACGCGACCACCGTCCCGAGCGAGTGCGCGACGACCACCCGGGTGTCATCCGATAGCTGGCCGGCGACGGCCTGGCGGACGCTCGTCCTCAGGGCGGCGTCGGTGAAGTAGCGGCGGACCTGCTTGAGGTCGCCGATCAGGAGCCGGTCCGCCACCCCGGCGAAATATCGCGACCTGCTCAGCGCCGCGAGTGCCCGCGAAGCCCACACCGGACTGCGGCCGAGCACTTCCTCGCCCGGCGGCACGACGCGCGGGTCGACCGACGCGGCGCGCTGCCAGAGCGCCAACAGCAGCTCCGACTCGTAGCCGTCGGCCACGCTTTCCGCATCGAAGTACGGGGCCGGTGACAGCACCTCCGCCTGCGGGCGGAAGAACTCACCGTAGCTGGCGAAGACCACGTCGTCGGGCTTAATCGTTCGCCCGGCCCGGGCCATTCCTTGCTTGAGCGCGGAAAAGTAGCGATCATGCAGCGTCAGTTCCCCTTCAACCTGCTGCCCGACCCCGTGCACCACGACTATCGGCGCCACAGCCGCTCCCCCGCCGCATTTCCCTGTTTGAAGGCAAATGTACAAGTGTTACGCCCTGCTCGGCAGCTCCTGCTCGGTCCGGCCCACATTGGCCCGGCCGACGGTTGCGATAAAGGCAGGCGGGCGACAGTCGCCCCGGACCGTTCGGAAAAAGACCTTAAGAATTTCTCGGGCGGGTTGATGTTCGGGCCGAAGCGGGCGGCCAGAGCGTGCTGCCTGATGACGTCCAGCGACGCCGCGTCCAGCAGGTCGAGGGCGAGGTCGTACTCGCGGGTCAGGCGGGTGTCGCTCACGGCCGGGTTGTCGGTGCAGAGGGCGACGCGGACGCCGGCCGCCACCAGCGCGGCCAGTTGGTGGCGCGCGCGGTCGCGGGCCGCGCCGGTCTGGACGTTGCTGGTGATGGCGACCTCGAGGGTCACGCCGGAGGCGGCCAGGTGCGCCAGCAGCCGCGGGTCCTCGGCGCTTCTGACGCCGTGCCCGATGCGCCGCGGTGCCAGGCTGAGGGCGTCCCAGACGCTCTGCGGGCCGGCCGCCTCGCCCGCGTGGATGGTGACCGCGAGGCCGTCGTCGTGGGCGAGGCGGAACGCGGGGGCGAAGAGCGCCGCCGGGTAGCCGGCCTCGTCTCCCGCGAGGTCAGCCCCGACCAGGGCGCTCTGGTGCCGCAGCAGACGGCGGACCTGGGCCACCGCTGAGTCCGGGCCTTCGTCGCGGACGACGATTCCGATGAGGCCGACCTCGATCGGCAGCCCGACGCCGGCCGCGGCGTCGCTGACCGCGTCGATCACGTCGTCGGCGTCCAGCCCGGTCACTCCGGCGATGAACTGGGGCGAGAAACGCAGCTCGAGCGCGGCCAGGCCATCGGCGTAGGCGTCGGTGACGGCCTCGACCGTGACCCGACGCCAGTCGTCGAGGGTCCGCACCAGGGCGGTCGCGTTCTCGATCTTGGCCAGGTAGGGCAGCAGCCCTTCCTCGCGCTCGGCCGCGACCAGCGCCGAGCGCCATTGCGCGGGGAGCAGGTCGGTGCCGATCCGGGTCGCCAGCTCGATGCTGGTCTCCGGACGGATGCTGCCTTCAAGGTGACGATGCAGGTCGACCAGGGGGATCATGAGCACAGCCTTAGAGGCGGGGCACGCGGGGTGCCCGCGGGACAAACGGGGTCCAGAATAACGTCGGCGACGCCGTCGTCGCGGTCGGCCGGGGTTTCCATGTGCAGGGAGCGTCCAGATGGAGAGGAAGAGAGCATGAAGCTCAGCGCGCGTAATCAGATTCCGGCCCGGGTCACCGCTATCTCGGCCGGCGAGGCCATCGCCAACGTCGAACTGGACGCCAACGGGGTGCGGATGGTGGCTTCGATCACCCTGGAGGCGGTCAGGCAGCTCGGCCTGACCGAGGGCAGCAGCGTCATCGCCGTGATCAAGGCCTCGGATGTGATCGTCGCCGTCGACGAATAGGCAGTACGAGGCGGGCAGCGCGGCCGGCGTTCATCGGCGGATAATGGAGACAAGTCCCCCAGCTACTCCAGGATCTCCATGCCTCGTCGTCCTCACATGCTGCAAGAGCTCGGCTTCGCGGTCCGGCAGGACGGCGAAGTCCTGCGCGGCACCGCGTCGGTCACCCCCTACATGCGCGTGCCTGGCACCGATTGCCTGCGCGCCTCGATTCTGGCGTCGTGGGCGGACATGCTCTGCGGTCTGCTGTCGATGCGGGCCTTCGCCGGGCAGGTGTCGGTCACGCTGGAGCTGGACGTGCACCTGTACCGTCCAGCGCCGGGCTCGGGAACGGTGACCGCCGTCGGCCGGCCGGTCAAGGCCGGCCGTTCGGTGTTCGTGGGCGAGGTGGAGTTCGCCGATGCGCGCGGCGAGGCGTTCGGGTTCAGCGCCGCGTCGTTCATGGTGGCGCCGGACACGACGCTGCGGCCGCCGCGGCTGTCCAGCCTCGAGATCCCGCCGCAGGACGCCCGGCTGAGCATGCCGCTGGCGGAGCGGGCCGACTGCAAACGGCAGGCGCCGGGGGTGGCGGTGCTGCATAAGTCCGAGGACGGGCTGAACAGTGCCAAGACCGTGCACGGGGGGCTCATCGCGCTCGCGGCCGAGGAGGCGGTGCTGTCCCTCACCCCGGGGACGTCCCTGTCGTCGCTGGCGCTGCGCTACCTGCAGCCGGTGCGGGTCGGGCCGGCCGTCGCGACCGCACGGGTGCGGCACGGGCTCGGGCGGGTGGAGCTGCGCGACTCCGGCAGCGGCGACCGGCTGGCGGTGACGGCGACCACGCGCTCGTTCTAACCGGCGCGGTCGCCCGGCGCTGCCCGGCTAGTCAGCCTTCCTGGTGTTGCGGCGGAGGGCGTCGATGATGAACTCCGCCTTCGCCTCGGTGTAGGCCTCCCGATCGTGGGGGTGCTCGGCCGTCAGCCGTCGTTTCAGGTTCGCGTACGTGTCCGCGAGCTCGTCGTCGCGGCGGAGGGCGTCGCGGAACTCGAGCTGCTGCGCCCACCGCTCATGGCCGGCCTGGATCAGGTGCAGGTGCGCGTAGCGGCGCTGCCCGGTCGGATCGGGCTTGACATAGAACCGGCGCCACGGCCGTTGGTCGAGGTCCGGCGGGACGTGGTGCCAGCCGTCGGCGGTTAGTTTCCGGCCTGCCTCGTCGACGACGGCGTCGAGGTCAGCCACCTGCGCCATCAGGTCGATGATGGGCTTGGCGGCGAGGCCGGGCACCGAGGTGGAGCCGACGTGCTCCACGACCCCGTCCACCAGCCACGGTTCCAGGATCTCGACCAGGCGTGCTCGCTCGGCCTCGGCCTGTTCGATCAGGCGGGGATCGTGCGGGTGAATCTCCGGCTGCGCATGGGCCCAGGGCGGGGTGTTATCGCTCACCAGCTCACGCTACCCCGAGCGATCGAGGTCACTCGATGGAACCTCCGCGGGGTGCTAATTGGCTTGCGGGAAGCTCCGGCGTCGGGCGCGCATGGCGGGTGAAGTCTCCGCTGCTGGAGCTGACGCATCCGTCAGCCCAAGACTGAGTAATGTGCCCCGCCGACGGGCGGCCGGGACGGATTGGGCCGAGAATGGTGGCCATGACGTTGTCGTCGGCGTTCACGGAGAAGTTCGGGATCAGGCATCCGATCGCGCTGGCGCCGATGGGGGGATCGGCGGGCGGGGCGCTGGCGGCGGCGGTGTCGAACGGCGGCGGGCTCGGGCTGCTCGGCAGCGGCAACGGGGACCGGGCGTGGCTGGCGCGGGAACTGCCGCTCCTGGTCGAGGGAACCAGCCAGCCGTGGGGTGTCGGCTTCCAGAGCTGGGCGATCGATCCGAGCGTGGTCGAGTACGCGCTCGGGTTCGAGCCCCGGGCGGTCATGCTCTCCTTCGGTGACCCGCGCCCATTCGCGGGAATCGTCCGCGAGTCAGGCGCCACCTTGATCATCCAGGTCACCGATCTGGATGAGGCCCGGCAGGCGATGGACGAGGGGGCGGACCTGATCGTCGCGCAGGGCACCGAAGCCGGGGGGCACGGCGCCCGGCGCGGGTGGTCGACGCTGGCGTTCGTGCCGGGCGTGGTCGACCTCGTCGCGCCGGTGCCGGTGCTGGCGGCCGGCGGTATCGCGGACGGGCGGGGGGTGGCGGCCGCGCTCGCGCTCGGCGCGCGCGGGGCGCTGATCGGCACCCGGTTCCTGGCGACGGCCGAGGCGCTGACCGACCCGGACGCGAAGAAGGCCATCGTCGACGGCAGCGGGGAGGAGACCGAGCGGAGCAGCGTGCTCGACATCGCCCGGGGCTCGCGCTGGCCGCTCGAGTACACCGGGCGCACGCTCGGGCATCCCTTCCTCGATCGGTGGCGGGACGCCGAGGCCGAACTGGCGGCCGAACCCGACGATGTCAGGCGCGCCTATCGGGAGGCGATCGCGTGCGGTGAGATTCCGGCCGAGCCGGTCTGGGCGAGCCAGGCGATCGGGCTTATCCGCGATCTGCCGCCGGCCGCCGAGCTGGTCGGCGTGCTCGCCGCGCAGGCCGAAGAGGCGCTCGGCCGGGCGCTGGCGGGTTAGCCTCTCGGCTCCTAACTGATACGCGGCTGATACCCGTGCCGCGCCATACTGGGCCGGTGGGGCCGAAATGGCGGTTATCCCGGAAACGACGCCAGCGCCTGCGGCACGAGAACCAGGCTGGCGTCGCTGCCTGACGCCGTGGCGGTCGCCTGCGGATCAGCCCGGCTGGGCGCGGCCGGCGCTGCTCGCCATCGCCGTCGTCGCGGCGGTCGGCTACGGCTGGGGAATGGCCGGCGCCAGCGTCGAGCCGTTCTACGGCGCGGCCGCCCGGAGCATGTCTGCGAGCTGGCACGACTTCATCTTCGGGGCGTTCGACCCGGCCGAGACGGTCACCGTCGACAAGCTGCCGGGCGCGCTGTGGATGCAGGCGCTGTCGCTGCGGGTGTTCGGCTTCCACATCTGGGCGCTGGTCCTGCCGCAGGTCATCGAGGGCGTGCTCACGATCCTGGCGCTCTACCGGGCGGTCCGCCGGCTGGCCGGGCCCGCGGCCGGGCTGACCGCCGCCGCCGTGCTCGCGGTCACGCCGATCACGGTCCTGCTCAGCCGGGGCAACGTGTCCGACTCGCTGCTGATCCTGCTGCTGGTGCTCGCGGCCGACGCCACCTCGGCCGCGCTGGTGGCCGGGTCACTGCCGCAGCTGCTGATCGCGGGGGCCTGGGTCGGCCTGGCGTTCCAGGCGAAGATGATCCAGGCCTGGCTGGCGCTGCCCGCGCTGGCGGCCGCCTACCTGCTGGCCGCGCCCGCCGCGCGGCTGCGCACCCGGTGCGCCCACGTCGCGCTGGCCGGGCTGGTCACCGTGGTGATCTCGCTGTCGTGGATGACGGCGGTGTCGCTGGTCCCGGCGGGCGACCGACCGTACGTGGACGGCAGCTCCAACGACTCGGCCTACGCGCAGGTCTTCGACTACAACGGCCTCGGCCGGCTGACCGGGAGCTGGGCGACGGAGGCCGGGCCGCCGTCGCCGATTATCGTCGCCGCGGTTGAGAGCGGGCGCTTGCTCAACGCCCAGACGATGGCGGTCAAGCCGAGCTGGCACCGGCTGCTGTCCGGCCCGTTCGCGGCCGACGGCGGCTGGCTGCTGCCGGCCGCCCTGGCCGGCGCGCTTGGCGCGCTCATCTCCCGCCGCCGCCGGGACCGGCGCGATCCGCTGCGCGCGGCCGTCGTGCTGTGGGGCGGCTGGTGGCTGATCCTGGCGGTCTTCTTCAGCGCTGGCACGTACCTGAACTCGTACTACGTGGCGGCGCTGGTCCCGGCGGTGGCCGCGCTGTGCGGGGCCGGCCTGGCCGCGTGCGGGCCGCGGCCGTGGTCGGCCCGGGTGCGGCTGATCGTCGCGGCGACGGTGCTCGGCTGCGCCGGCTACGGCGCCTACCTGATGTCGGGGACGGCATCCGGGCCGCTGCTGCTGACCGTACTGGCGCTGGTGGTGGCGGCCGCCGCCGTTGGCCAGCTGCTGCTGCGGGCGTCGGGCCGGGGCGGGCACCTGACCTCGCTCGCGTTCGCCGGGGTGGCGGTGCTGCTGCTTCCCGCAGCGGCGTCGGTGACGTCCGTGGCCCAGGGGCTGGGGCCGTTTGACATTCCGTTCGAGTCATCGAAGACCGCGCGCAATAACCAGCTGCTGGCGGCGGCCGGACCGACCTATGCCAGGGCCGCTCAGGGGCTGGCGCTCGAGCGGCCGCCGGGCGACGCGCTGTTCGCGACCGACACCTCCGGCCTGGCGCAGAACTACATCTTGTACAGCGGCCTTGAGGTACTGCCGATCGGCGGCTACCTCGGCAACGTGCCCGCCCCGACGCTGGCCGAGCTGCAGGCCGACATCAGCCGCGGCTACGTGCGGGCGTTCGTGCTGCCGGTGTCGCCGTCGGGCACCGATCCTCGGGTGCGGTGGATCGAGTCGCACTGCGCCAGGGAGCCGGCGCCGCCGAACAGCCCGCCGCGGCCGTACGCGAACTTCTTCTGCGCACGCGCCCCGGTATCGGTCACTCAGCCGGCTAGCCCGGCGCCGGTCACCGAGCCCCCGGGCCAGAAACGGTGATAAGCACCAGAGCCTAGATGAGGCAGCGCTGTCAGTCAGCGAGGTGACACATGAAGCTGTTGATGATCTACAGCGACGGGCAGCACATTTTAGAATACGGTTGGGCAAGCCCATTCATGACCTCTCGTTGCCTGCCATCTGGAGTTCGCGGAAAAGCTCGTGCACGGAGGTCCACGGGTTCCGTTCCCGTGGAGGAGTCGGATCGGCGAATTGGCCATGAAGTGCGTCGGCCCTTGCGGCCGCGGTGTCCTGGTGGTCACGGATTACGTTGTAATCGAATCGCTTTCCATGTTTGTCGTAACCGCAGGACAGCCCCATGAGCTGTTCGCAGGCTGCATCGGACGTGAGCCATGCGCGGTGATCCCTCATGTGCAGGATGAGCCATAGTTCGAAGCAGGGATTGCTGATTCCACACCGTATTTTGTTGCGAAGGGTAGACCAAGAAGCGCTTCCGCTGCTCCAGCCTGCCGGTGCCGCGTTTTAGAGAGCGTTGGTTCTTGGGGACCATGATGCTAACTCTTCCCGGAGGCTCTCAAGTGCGATGTCATCCAGGAACGGGATGGCGCCATACCGTCCGGCCAGATAGCGCTTTTCGACGTTCTCCAGTCCGTCGCGTACCCGATACTCGGCGAGCGCAGTAAGCTTCGTCGCCCCGGACTCATCTTTCTCGGTGAACCAGACCTGATCCCGTCGCAGTCGTCCCGGCGCCGATGGCCCGAGCAACGAAACATTGTGCGTATTGAACAGCAACTGCGCGCCTGTAACGTTTGTTTCGGGATCCTGAAAAAGATGCACCAGATGCGCCGCAAGAAGAGGATGAAGATGAGCGTCGAGTTCATCAACCACGAGGATCCTTCCCCATCTTATCGCCGCCACCACCGGCCCCACCAGGAGAAGCCAGGCCAACGTTCCGCTGGATTCCTCATCGATGGTGAGCCGGGCAACGTTGACGCCGCTACGGTGGATGAACTCTACTTTCGGCACCTTGAGCGGGCCTACTTCAGTAACTTCAGGGTCGTAGGCTTGCACAAATTCGAGGAACCTCTTGCCGACCTGCTCCGGAATTTCTTCTTCGTCCTCGACCTCAAGATCGATTACTCCCGTATCCGCATAGCGCAGCAGATCTCGGAGCGGCTCCCGATCCTGACTCTCCCATTCCTGCAAGGTAACGGATCCGGATATCTGCGACCCTGCGCGCACCGGGAAGATATCGGAAACGAACCAGTCGTAGATCGGCTTCAGCTGTGGATGGTTGTTCGCCGCTGCTGTTGATAGGTAAAGACTGTTTGGCCGCATGAGATCAGCTATGTTCCGTCTCAAGCGCCTCAACAATATTCGATTTTCCCGACGCGTTGGCGCCGTAGATCGCCGCCGCGGGCAGAACGTCCATGCCGGAATCACCAGGCGAGCGCACCGCGATGTCCTTGTGATCGCCAACCGCAATCATGCTGAGCTCGGCTTCGTCCCGGATCGATCCAGACGGCATCGAGTGGCCGTGTTCTACACCACCTCGTAGCCCGCCCCGTCGCCGGGGAGCGCTCCCCGGTCGTCGTTCTTGATGGGATGACCACTGAGTTGGCGAGCGAGCTGGCCGAGCAGATCGCGGTCGGTGGTCTCTGGCTGGAGGCGGCCGCCTCCAGCCCCCGACATAGACGAGAAGGCCCAGGCCGGGCTCAAGTTCTCCGCCGCGCTCCCCCGTGACCTCGCCATCCAGACGCTGGCAGCCAGGCTGGCCGACCTCGAGCACGCTGCGCTCGTGCTGCGCGGGCGGGTCCGCTTTGAGCGTTAGTCCGCCGTCGGCCAGCGGTGGGGCGCGGTTGGGGGTGGAGAGTCGCCCGGGACCGTTCGGGATGAATGAATTGGAATTTGGATTTGTTCGAGGCTGCGCTATTGCCAGGGGCGGAGGGCGAGGTCGGTGGCGCGGCGCAGTTGGCGCCGGAGGCTGTCGGGGTCGGCCAGCGCGTCCGGGTCGTCGAGCAGCACCTGCAGCGCCGCGCTGACCGCGCCGACGAAGGCGCCGACCAGGGCGGCCGCGCTGACCTGGTCGAGCTCGGCCGGGAAGGCGCGCTGCAGGTGGCCGGCGATCTCGCGCTGGGCGTCGAGCTGAATCTGCAGGGCGCGCCCCCGCACCGCCGGGACCGTCCGGAACAGCGCGACCCGGACCGCCGCGAGCCGGTCCACCATGTCGTCCGGCTCGCCGTCGGCCCCGCCGACGTCGCGCAGCGCGCGCAGCAGCACGTCGGCCGGGCGGTCGCCGGGCTTGCGGTTCGCGATCGCGGTCACCGCCGCCGCCACCCGGGCGTCGCTCTCGGGGAACAGCAGCTCCTCCTTGCTCGCGAAGTAGCTGAAGAAGGTGCGGGTGCCGATGTCGGCCGCCTCGGCGATGTCGGCGACGGTGGTGCCGTCGTAGCCGTTGCGCTCGAACAGGTCGATCGCCGCGTCGATCAGCGCCCGGCGGGTGCGGTCCCGCTTGCGCTCGCGCAGGGTGCGGCCGGAGCCGGTGGTGGGCGACATGCCAGGCCAGTGTACCGCATCGGCTGCATTTCAGCACTCATTGTATTTCTGCATTGAGTGCGGATAGAGTGCGGCTATGAAACAACGCACAGTGCTGATTTCCGGGGCCGGCGTGGCCGGGCCCACCCTGGCCTACTGGCTGTCCCGTTCCGGCTTCGAGCCGACCGTGGTCGAGCGCTCGGACCGGCAGCGGTCCAGCGGCAACCCGGTCGACGTCCGGGGCGAGGCGATGGACGTGGCCGAGCGGATGGGCGTGCTGCCGCGCGCTGCGCGAGGCCGCGACGACCGTGTCCGGCCTGGCCTTCGTCAACGCAGCCGGACGCCGGATCGGCCGCATCGCGGTCGGCCAGGCGGACGGCAGCGAGCTCGAGGTGCCGCGGGCCGACCTCGCCGCGGTCATGTACGACGCCGCCCGCGAGCGGGCCGAGTTCGTGTTCGGCGACTCCGTCACGGCGCTGCGGCAGGACGCGGCCGGCGTGGACGTCACCTTCGACGACGGGCGCGCCGCGCCGGTTCGACCTCGTCGTCGGGGCCGACGGGCTGCACTCGGCGGTGCGCCGCCTGGCGTTCGGTCCGGCCTCCGGCTACGTGCGCCATCTGGGCATGTACGTCGCCACGCTCCAGCTCGGGTACCCGGCCGACGACCCGAGCACGGTGCTGATGCACAACCTGCCCGGGCGGTCGGTCTCGGTCCATCCGGTCAACGGGAACGCGATGGCGGCCTTCATCTTCCGCAGCCGGGCCATCGCCGGGCTGGACAACCGCGATACGGCGGCCTGCAAGCAGATCGTGCTCGACGCCTACCGCGACGGCGGCTGGGAACTGCCGCGCCTGCTCGACCGGGTGACGCGCCGCCGATGACCTGTACTTCGACTCGGTCAGCCGGGTCCGGCTGCCGTCCTGGTCCCGGGGGCGGGTCGCCCTGCTCGGGGACGCCGCCTCCTGCATGTCGCTCTTCGGCAACGGGTCGAGCCTGGCCATCGCCGGCGCCGCCACGCTCGCGCGGGCGCTCGGCGCCGCCCCCGACGACCCGGCGACCGCGTTCGGGGCCTATGAGGCCGAGCATCGCGTCCGGGTCAGGCCGACCCAACGCGGCCGCCTGATCGCGGGCGCGCTGCTGGTGCCGGCCAGCCGCGGCGGCATCACCGCCCGCGATCTGGCCGTACGGGTATTCGGCCGATCACCGGCGCCTGCCGCGGCCTAGCATTCTGTTCCGCGCTTTGTGGTCCTTTGTGTGCCGTACCGATAGGATCACACAATTGAAATCGTCCGCTTGACAGCGCGCAGCCGACGCGGAATGCTTTTACTTTTATCCAAGCATGGCGGGGGGCCTCATGGCAACGGTCACGGTAAGCGCACCGGACAGCGATCAAGTACTAAAAGTCTGGCGAATCGTGCTCACGATTGTCGGCGCTATTGGCATCGTGGCGGGACTTTCCGTCGAACTGGTGGCGGTCAATTATCATCAGGTCACGCAGGCCATCGTGACCGGGAGTTCGCCCGACACCGTGACGACGACCGTCACCGGGCCTTCGGCTCCGCCCGCGGCGCTGATTACCGGGCTCGTGGCGGCCGGTGTCGTCCTCCTGATGATCGCGGCCTTTTTCCCGCGCATTACCAAGGTGGTATTCCCGTGGGGCGGCGAGCTCGACTTCGGCACCAGCGCCGCGCTGACGGGAGTCATTGCGACTAAGACCAGCAATGCGGCTGAAGCGGAAAGATTGTTCAAGGGAGCTGCGGCCGCCATCGCTTCCGATGCGCCGCCGCCGATGCGACTTGCGGCCAGGCAGCAGATAGCCTGGAATATGCCATCTCGCATCGACGAGGGGACGTTGAATCAGATCGTCGACTCTGTTCGCGGCGGATCCACCTGACTTATGGCAGGATCGGCTGGTGGGCGAGGAGCGATTGCCGGGCGGGTTCGTGACGCCGGTCGTGCGGGTCGGGGACACGGTCCGGCGGCGGCCGCCTGAGGACCCCGAGTTCACGCACGCGCTGCTCGAGTGGTTCGAGCGGCGCGGGTGGGACGGCGCACCGCGGTTTCTCGGCCGCGATGAGCTGGGACGCGAGGTGCTGAGCTTTGTCGACGGCCACGTCGCCTGGGCGCCGGCCCAGCCGCCATCGGTCACCTCGGACGCGAGCCTTGCCCGGGTGGCCGCGCTGGTCAGGGAGTTCCATGATCTGACGGCGGGGACACGGCTGGCCGCAGGCGCGGAGGTGGTGTGCCACAACGACCTGTCGCCCAAGAACACCGTGTACCGCGATGGCGATGGCGGGCTGATCCCGGTGGCGTTCCTCGACTGGGACATCGCCGCGCCGGGGCGGCGGATCCACGACGTCGCGCACGTCTGCTGGCAGTTCCTTGGCCTTGGCCTTGGCCCCGGCCTTGGCGCGGACGTGGCCGATGCGGGCCGGCGGATGCGGGTGATCTGCGACGCCTACGGGCTGGCCGACCGCAGCGACCTGCTGGAGACGATCTTGTGGTGGCAGGACCGGTGCTGGCGGGGCATCGAGGGCAGGGCCGCCGCCGGCGACCTGGCGATGATCCGGCTGCGCGATAGCGGGGCGGTGCGATCGGTCCGTGACGCCTTCGACTGGGTGAGCGGGCAGCGGGCCGAGCTTGCCGCTTACGTCGGCTAGGCGGCGCGGGCCGACGCCTGGTCAGCGAGCTGGCGGACCTCGCGGGCGATCTCCGGCCAGAGCGGGGCGGGAAGGTCGTGGCCGACCCCCGGCAGGATCACCAGGCGGGCGGTTGGGATGGCCTTGGCCGTGTCGCGGGCGGCGCTGACGCGCAGGATCTGGTCCTTGTCGCCGTGCAGGACAAGGGCGGGCGCCCGCAGCTCGCGTAGCCTCGGGCCGTGCCAGGGAGCGCCGACCTGCCGACTCTGCGCCTTGGTGTCCCGCGGGCCCGCGTCGACCTCGCGCTCGATCCACTCGCGGGCGGCGGCTTCGTCGAACGGGTAGGCGGGGGTCGCCAGCTCCCGGGCGAGCGCCAGCGAGAGCTGGATGTCCCCCTCCCTGCCCGCGGGGACCTTGATCCTGGCGAGCCGGGCGAGCGTGCCGAAGCGCACGTACCGGCCTGCCTTGATCCCGACCGCGTCGCTCGGCATCGCCATGGCCGAGACGACGCTGAGGACCCGGTCGGGATGGCGGAGCGCGGTCCGCTGGGCGATGATGCCGCCGAGCGAGGCGCCGAAGATGTGCGCGCGCTCCCAGCCGAGCGCGTCAAGGACCGCAACGGCGTCGTCGGTCATGTCCTCGGAGGAGTACCCGCCCCGCCTGCGGGCGAGCGCGACGAACGGATTGGCATGGCCGGTGTCGGGCATCCGGGTTGACTGCCCCGCGTCGCGCTGGTCGTAGCGGGCAACCGCGAACCCCTGGTCGGCGAACGCCCGGGCCAGCCCGGACGGCCACCAGAATCTGGAAACGGCGAGGCCCATGACGAGCAGCAGCGGGTCGCCGGCGTCGCCGGCGTCGCCGGCCTCGCCAGACGAGTCGGCCAGCTGGTCGTAGGCGATCCGCACCCCGCCGTTGGCGGCGTACTCGGTCGGTGTCCAGGTGCTGGCCCACTGGGTGGCAGGCCCCCGGTCTGCCTCGGCCGCTCCGGTCATTTGCGCTCCCCTGGTCGTGCGCTGCTCGTCTGGTCTCACTAGAACTGCGATCAATGTTCGCTATATCCAGAGCATAGCCGACTGAGTACAGTGTTCGCAATGACGAAGCAGCCGAAGCGCCCCGGCCCGGGCCAGAGCCTCTGGGCGCGTCCCGAGCGCGCCGCTCGCGGGCCCGCACCCGAGCACAGCCGGGCGGAGATCGCGGCGGCCGGCGTCATGCTGGCCGACGCCAACGGCATCGGCGCGGTGACCATGCGTTCCGCCGCCGCGGCGATCGGCACCGCCCCTGCCTCGCTGTACCGCTACGTGGCGAGCCGGGAGGAGCTGGTGCAGCTGATGGCCGACCAGGTCTACGGCGAATTCTCCTTGTCCGGGCCTGGCTCCGGTCATCCGGTGCCCGACCTCCTCGAACTGGCGCGGCAGGGGATGGCGATCTATCGCAGGCACCCGTGGCTGCTTGACGTCCCGGCCACCGGGAACCTGCCCGGCCCGAACGCGGTCGCCTTCATCGAGCGGTCGCTGGCCGCCCTGGCCGGAACCGACCTGAGCGGGCCGGCCAAGCTGGAGACGGTCGGCCTGTTCTCCGGGGTCGTGCGCCTGTTCGCCCAGACGGAGATCGGCCAGCGGCGGGCCGGGCAGCAGACTGCCCAGTGGCAGGAATCGCTGGGCCGGTACCTGTGGGAGCTGGCGGCGGCAGGCCAGCACCCGCAGCTGGCGGCTGCGTTGGCAGAGCAGCCCGTCGGCACCGACCCCGCTGGGGACCGCGCTGCCGACCCCGCTGGGGACGAGCCGACGTTTGACCGTGCGATGACGCGCATCCTGACCGGCCTGCTCCAACCGGTGCATCCGTAGTAACTGCGCATCCGTAGTACAAGAGGAGACTTAAGACAAGGCCGTGCAATCTACTTGGAGGCACCCATGGCAAGCTCGGTTAAGGTCGGCGACAAGGCACCCGACTTCACCCTGCCGGCGCAGTCGGGCGAGCCGGTGCGGCTGCACGACCGGCTCGGCGAGCGGGTCGTCGTGCTGTACTTCTACCCGAAGGACAACACGTCCGGCTGCACCGCCGAGGCGTGCGCCTTCCGTGACAGCCACGAGGTCTTCACCGAGGCGGGGGCCGAGGTCATCGGCGTCAGCTCTGACTCGGCCGACAAGCACACCGCCTTCGCCGACAAGTACCGGCTGCCATTCACGCTGCTGAGCGACCGGGGCGGCAAGGTCCGCAAGCTCTACGGGGTGCCGGCCGTGCTCGGCCTGATCCCCGGCCGGGTCACCTACGTGATCGACCGCGAGGGCACCGTCCGGCAGATTTTCAACTCGATGACCAACATCAGCGGGCACGTCAACGACGCGCTCGAGATGGTCAAGCAGTTGCAGGGGTAAGCGAGGCGACCGGGCTCCTGAACGTGCGCCGGTACGCCTGCGGCGTGGTGTGCAGCAGCCGGCCGAAGTGCTTGCGGAGGTTGTCGGCGGTGCCGAAACCGGTCCGGCCCGCGATCGCGTCGATCGGCAGGTCGGTCGTCTCCAGGAGCCGTTGCGCCAGCCGCACCCGCTCACGCAGGATCCAGGTCAGGGGTGTGGTCCCGGTGCTGGCCGGGAACCGCCGGGCGAACGTGCGCGGGCTCATCGCCGCCCGGGCGGCGAGGTCGGCGACCGTCACCTCCTGGTCGAGGTGCGCCTGGAGCCAGCTGAGCGTGTCCGCGAACAGCTCACCGCCGCCGCCGGGCTCAGGCACCGGGGTCTCGATGTACTGGGCCTGCCCGCCGGGCCGGTGCAGCGGTATCACCAGGTCGCGGGCGACCCGGGTCGCGACCTGGGTGCCGTAGTCGCGCTGGAGCACGTGCAGGCAGAGGTCAAGGCTGGCGGCGCTGCCGGCCGAGGTGAGCAGCTCGCCTTCGTCCACGTAGAGCACGTCAGGATCGACCGCCACCCGCGGGTACCGCCGCGCCAGGTCGGTGCATTCGGACCAGTGCGTGGTCGCGGTGCGCCCGTCCAGCAGCCCGGCCGCGGCCAGCACGAACGCGCCGGTGCAGAGCGACATCAGACGCTGCCCGCGTGACCCGGCCCGGCGCAGCGCGTCGAGCACCTCGGTCGGCACCCGATCAGGGAACAGGGTCGGCAGCACGACGATGGTGTGCGCCTGGTCGAGCGCGTCCAGGCCGCGCGGCACCTCCATCCGGAACCCGGCCTCGGTCATGACCGACTTAGCGGGGCCGCAGATGAGGACCTGGTACAGCGGCTGGCCGGACGCCGTGGTGACGTCGGTGCCGAACACGTCATTGGCCGCCGCGAGCTCGAACAGCGCCAGGCCGTCGTACACCACGATCGCGACCACGGGCGGTTTGGGGCCGGTTCCGGGTGCCGCAGGCACGATGGCACTGGCAGTATCGTCTTGCACCCTGTCAATTATGCCACTTTCGGCTTCGTCTGGCCAGGGCCAGGCTGGAGGTATGAACAGCGCAGACACCGCTCCCCGCCCAGCCGCCAGGCACACGCTCGTCCTCGGCGACCCGTTCGTCCTGCTGCCCTGCCGACTCGCAGACCGGCTGCACGCACGCCTGCTCGGCGCGTCGCTGGACCATCAGCTGGCCGCAGGCTGCCCGCCCGAGTCGAATCGGCTGCTGGCCGCCCGCGCTCAGGACATCGTCTCGCTCCCCCGCCGCACGTCGGTGGCCCGGAGCTGGGAACATCTGCTGCGGGCGGCCCGGCGCGCCCCGGCCGTCCCCACCCGGGCGGTCCCGCTGAACGCCGCCGCGATCCTCGCGGCCGAGCCCGCCATCCGGGAGATGATGGACCGGCTCACCGCGCCGCTGCCGGTCACCGCGCGCGGCGTCGCCGCCGCGACGATCCCGCTGACGGACGCCGCGTCACCCGTCTACGGACGACAGCGCCCCAGGGCTCTGGCCGACCTGCTGAACGTCGCGATCACGCATCTCGACCCCGCTCAGCCCCTGATTGGCGTGCTCTAGCGGCGGTCCGGCGGCCGGGCATCGACCCACCGTCCTCACCGGCACCACGCCCAGCAAGCCGGACGGACTTTGGGGTCAGCGCGGGGATGAGCCGTGGGATCCGCAACTACTTGCCAGTTAGCGTCACAAATGGCTGAAGTGCTTGGATAGAGGCATGACGAGTCAGGGGACGGAAGTGCGGGTGCTTAGCGCTAGCCGGGAGATTGCGGCCGGGGCGGGGACGATCTTTGAGCTGATCGCCGATCCGGCGCTGCAGCCGAGCTGGGACGGGAACGACAACCTGGCCGTCGCGCCGGCCGGGCAGCGGGTGCGGGGCGTGGGCGAGGTGTTCGCGATGACGCTGACCAAGACCAGCGGCATCAGGGACAACCGGGTGATCGAGTTCGAGGAGGGGCGGCTGATCGCGTGGATGCCGGGCGACGCCGGGCAGGAGCCGGCCGGGCACCTGTGGCGGTGGGAGCTCGAGCCGCTGGATCAGTCGCGGACGCTGGTCACCCAGACCTACGACTGGACCGGGCTGCCGCCGGAGACGCCGGCCGGGAGGCTGGGGCGAGCCCGGTCGACCACCACGGACATGCTCCACGCCTCGCTCGACCGGCTCGCGGCGCTCGCCGAGTCATCCTGACCTGCCAGGCTCGACGCCAGCGGCAAGATCAAATTATTGCGTGACGTTAGGCCCTGCTTTCCGGGCGTTTTGTCACGCAATAATCCTCGGAGTAGCTGAACGTGGTCGCGCGTGCCCGTTTGGGGTGATATTTGTTACCCATGGGGAGGCATGCGACACCGGCGGGACCGGAGGGGCGGGAAGCCCGGCGACGGCTCCAGGGCGAGCGGAGGCGGCGGCGTTACCCGGGCGGCGGGTGGCGCTACTTGACCGCCGGGCTTGCGTTCGCCGCGGCCGGCGGATACCTGGAGTCGACCGACGTGCCGCTGTACCTTCATCCGGTCCAGGCCGTGTTCTTTGCGCTGCTGCCACTCTCGGTCTTCGACGCGCTCGGGACCGTGGCCGCGAACTTCCTGACCGACCGGCAGGCGCGGCGGCACGGGCCGGCTCGGCCTCGGGCCGCCTACGCGTTGCTGGCGGCGGGGTGGGCGCTGATCGGCGGGGCTTGCGCGCTGCTGGCGTGGGCGGCCGGGGCCAGGCCGACGGGACCCGGCGCCGGGGATGACTGGATCGCAACCGGGCTGATCTGGGCGACCGTGATCTGCGGGTGCGCCGCGCTCATGGCGATCGGGCGCGCGGTCCCGGCCGGCCACGCCGGCCGGGTCAGGCCGGCGTGGCCCGCCCGGGGTCGGGCCGCGCAGCTGGAGAACTGATCCGGGCCGCCAGGGCGTACCGTCCAGCGAGGGCCGAAGCGTGTCCCAAGCGCCTGCGAGGCAACAGGAGTTTCTGTCGGCTACGCCAGCGACAGGATCGCGGACATGTCGGCTACGCCAGCGACATCGCCTATTAGGGTCGCTGGCGTAGCCGACAGGTGGCGTTTGGGGTCGATGGCGTAGGTGACATGGTGGGGGCGGCGGCGGCTGGCTTCTGGGGCGAACGCAGGGGCGGGGCGAACGCGGGCGCGGGAGGCGAACGGCGGCTCAGGGGCACGCCTACGTTAGAGCGCACGCCGGCGGCGGGGCGGCCGGCGCCGGCGTGCGCCGACTTTGGGGGGCGCAGGGGTTAGGCCGCGCGGGGGTCGGGGGCGACTTTGGGAGGCGGTGGGAGGCGTTGGGCGGTGGGAGGCGTTGGGCGGTGGGCGGTAGGCGGTGGGAGGCGTTGGGCGGTGGGGGGTTGGGGGCGGGGGTAGGGAGCGTGGGGGTTGGGGGGTTAGGGGATGAAGACTAGTTTGCCGGTGGTGGTGCCGGCGGCTAGGCGGCGGAGGCCGTCGGGGACGTCGGCCAGGGTGAGCCGCTCGCTGACCAGGGTTCGGATCTGGCCCGCGTCGGCCAGCCGGGTGAGCTCGGCGTGCACGGTCCGGACCGCGTCCGGGTCGAGCCGCACGTACAGGCCCCAGTGCAGGCCGAGGATCGAGTAGTTCTTGACCAGGGCGTGGTTCAGGGCCGCGGACGGGATGTCGCCGCTGGCGAAGCCGACGATGACGATCCGGCCCTCGAACGCGATGCACTTGGTCGACCGCCGGAAGGCGTCGCCGCCGACGGAGTCGTAGACGACGTCCGCGCCACGTCCGCCGGTGACCTCCTTGACGACCGCCACGAAGTCCTCGCGGTGCCGGTCGACCACCACGTCGCAGCCGAGCTCCCTGGCCACGGCCGCCTTCTCGGGCCCGCCGACCACGCCGATGACGCGCGCGCCGGCCGCCAGGCCGAGCTGGACGGCGCCGCTGCCGACGCCGCCCGCGGCCGCGTGCACGAGCAGGGTCTCCCCCGCCTGCAGGCGGGCGCGCCGGTGGAGGCCGAACCAGCCGGTCTGGTAGGTCATGTGGAACGGCGCCGCCTCGGCGTCGTCGAGCGCGGCCGGGGCCGGCATGACGGACGCGGCGGGCATCAGCGCGTACTCCGCGTACCCGCCGTGCGGGAGCGCGGCCGGGCCGATGACCCGGTCGCCGGGGGCGAAGCCGGACGCCTCCGGGCCCGCCTCGACCACCTCACCGCACAACTCGGCGCCGGGGGTGAACGGCAGCGGCGGGCGGACCTGGTAGGTGCCCTGGCACATGAGCACGTCGGGGAAGTTGGCGACGGCGGCGAGGACCCGGACCAGGAGCTGTCCGGGGCCCGGGACCGGGGTGGGCACCTCGGCCAGCTCGAGGACGTCGACCGGGTCGCCGTTCCTGGTGATCTGCCAGGCCTTCACGCCTTCTCCTTCTCCTCGATCCGGCGCTGCAGCCGGTTCATCCCGCGCAGCCACTTGTCGGTGTCGGTCGCGCGGAGCGCGTAGTAGTCGCGCACCTCCGGGTGCGGAAGCACCAGGAACCGGCCCTCGGTCATCGCGTCGCAGAGCGCGTCGGCCACCACCTCGGGCTCGATCGCGGCGTCCATCAGCACGGTCTCGCCCGCGTGCCCGGAATCGGCCAGCATCTGGGTGCGCACGCCCTGCGGGCAGATGCAGTGCACGGTCAGCCCCCGGTGGGAGTAGCTCGCGGCCAGCCACTCGGCGTATCCCTCGGCCGCGTGCTTGGTGACCGAGTAGGGGGCAGCGCCGAGCATCGTCAGCAGGCCGGCCGCCGACGCGGTGATCACGAACGTTCCCCGGCCGCGCTCCAGCCAGCCCGGGAGCAGCTCCCGCGCGGCGCGGACGTGCGCCATCGTGTTGACCTCCCAGACGCGCTGCCACACGTCGTCATCGGGGGCCGCCGCGCTGGTTCCGCCGCCGGTTCCGGCGTTCGAGCAGTAGACGTCGATCTCGCCGAGATGGGCGCGGGCGGCGGCGATGAGCTCGGCCACCCCGTCGGCCGTTCCGGCGTCGCCCGGGGCGGCGAAGCCCTTGATCTCGGCCGCCACCGCCTCGGCCGCCTTGGGGTCCAGGTCGTTCACCACGACTCGGGCGCCCTCGGCCGCCAGCCTGCGGGCGATCGCCCGCCCGATGCCGCCGCCACCGCCGGTCACGACGACGCCGGCTCCGTCCACGATCTCCATGACCGAAACCTTAAACCCCGCCGTCAAGACCCGCTATCGTCGCCGGCTGGGCACGAGCGGTGATCCGGCCTAGCAGGCCGAGGGGCGGGCCATCGGCAGCTGGGGCAGCGGGTCGTCGAGCAGGTTCTGGTTCCAGACCAGGACCTGTGACCCGTCGACCGAGTAGGTCTGGCTCGGCTGGCCGTAGGCCCGGATCGCGTCCCGCGCCCACAGGCCCGCGTCGCCCGCCGGGCAGCCCTGCATCGGGGTCGCGACGAAGAAGTTGGCGTTGTTCTGGGTCGGGTCGTACCAGGAGGTCGTCGACTCCCACGGGCTGAGCGCCAGGTGGTCCCCGACCCGCTTGACCGGCACGACCGTGACCTGGTTGTTGCCGTCCACGGTAATGAGGGCGGCGGCGTAGTAGTTGGACAGCCCGAAGCGGAGGTTGTGGTCCCTGAGCCAGGTGGCCAGCGGCTTCTGGTTGGCCGGAACCGGCACGTGAACCACGTAGGCCGCCAGCAGCAGGAGGTACACCGCCAGGCCGGCCGCCGCCACCGCCAGCAGCCGGCGCGGGACCGCCCCCCTGACCACCAGCCTGCCCGCGAGCACGGCCCCGGCCGGCAGCACCGGCATCACGTCGTGCGCGCCGCCGCTGGCGGTGACGCCCTGGCCGAGCAGCGTGTACGCGAGCACGGAGGTGACCAGCATCGCGGTCACGATCTGGGTCACCAGGTCAATGCTGGTGAACCGGCGGAGCGCGTAGATGGTGGCGACCGCCGCCAGCGCCACCCCGATCAGGTGCGCGGCCGCGGTGAGCAGGGCCAGGTTCCCCTTCAGGGGAAGACCGGAGAAGTCGGCCCCGTACAGGATCAGGGTGCTCTCCACCGTCACCCAGATGTGGCTTGACAGCGCCGAGACGGGCGCGAAGGACTCGTTCAGCGGGAAGGCGGTGAACCCGCCCATGGCGCGGATCGTCACCAGGATCAGCTGCGCGATGAGCTCGGCCGCGATCGCGGCGGCGCCCAGGGAGAGGTCGTACCACTGATCGCGGAAGGCGCCGCCCCGCCGGTAGACCCGCACCGCGCACACCGCCACTAGCGGCAACTCGGCCTCGAGGAGCACGATCGAGTCGTTCATCCGGGCCCAGGCCAGCACGACCGCCACCGCCACCGGCACCCACCAGCGCGGACGGGCGCGCTCCACGATCAGCCAGGCCGCGAGCACGAAGACCTGGGTGGCGAGATGGTCCGGGTTGGACAGCATGAGCGTGCTGTTCGCGCCCGCGATCGGCGCGCACACGATGCCGCCGGCCACCAGCGCCCGGACCAGCCCCTCGCGCCCGGTCGCCCGCCCCTTGGCCAGCAGCGCGACCAGCAGCACGAGCGCGGTGAGGTTGAGCGCCTCGGCCACGCTGAGGACGTCGGGCGCGATCCCGCCGTGCAGCCACTCGAGCACCGCGAGCTCAGGTATCTCGATCGAGTAGAAGGAGATGTCGGCCACGGTCCAGCCGCGCATCAGCGGGTTACCGTTGAGCATGCTCCACGCCTGCTGCTCGAGCACCGCGCCGTCTGCCCCGAACCCGTGATGCAGCGCGATGCGCAGGTAGACGAAGAACAGCGCGATCGCGGCGACCGCGAAGCCGGCCGGCCACCGCCACGACTGCGACAGCGCCCACCGCTGCGGCGGCGGGAAACCGGCCGCCTCGTCCGCGACCGGCTGCGGGGCCGTGGCTGGGACAGATGTCAGGTCAGGGATGGTCAACGTGGTTCCTCTTGGGTTTCCGAATCAAGCGCAACAGCGGCGGGCCATCCCGGCGCAAGACCACGCGCAACAGTTCATACGCGATTAAGAACGCCGGAGGCCCATGAAAGGTTGACAGGTCGGTGTTAACAGATGTCGTTACAGACGAAAAATTAACTACTTCTGAAGATTTAATGAGGAAAGTCGATGAAGAAGCAACTTTTTGTTGCCAAAACGTTGCACGGATTCATTAGAAATACCTAGTTTTTGGACGTTGGGGCTCCGCGCCGCTCGCGGGCGAGGTTGACCGCGCTGACGAAGACCCTGACCCCGAAGCCGAGCAGGATGACGTCAAGCAGCATCTGGCCGGTGACAACCAGTCGAGCGGGGTCGGTCTTGGCGGTGATGTCGCCGAACCCGACGGTCGAGAACACCGTGACGCTGAAGTACAGCGCGCTGCTGCGCGTCAGCGGCTCGCTGAAGTAGCCGGCGTCTGCGCGCTCGGCCAGGAAATAGGTGGCGGCGAACAGCAGCAGGTAAAGCGGTACCACGAGGGCCAGGGTTTCGACCGCCCGCAAACCCGGATAAGCCGATCGGAAAAGATCACGTAGTCTCCAGGTGAGAAGGGCGGCAAAGACCGCCAAGTAAATGATCAGCAGCAGCACGGTATGCGCGTCGAAGCCCCGGTCCATGGGCAGCAGGTAGTACAGCGCGACCAGGACGGTGGTGGTCAGCAGCGCCCGCAGGGCCGTGCGCAGCAACAGCGCGCGGCGCTGCCGGGGGGTTGCCTGCCCGACCGGCGGGGCCGGCTTCTGTCCGGTCATAGGCCTGCGCCTGCCCCCTTCTGAGCGTGGGCGGACCGATCGGCCGCAGCTGCGTCGGCGGCGGCCGCCCGGGGGGCCGGGACCGCCGTCGGGTCGGGCGCGACGGCGGGCAGCCAGCGGGAGAGGTGGGCCGAGGCGACCCAGGCGACCACCACCGCGACGATCACGACCGAGATCAGGTCGGTGGCGTCGGAGGCGAGGAACACGATCGTGAGCAGCACCGCCGTCAGCGGCAGCCCGCCCAGCATGACGACGAGCATCGCGCCGACGCCGATGCCGACCCCGTCGATGAGCGGCAGGCCGGGCAGGTGGGACAGGGCGATCCCGGCGGCCGCGCCGATGAACATGCCGGGGAAGGTCGGGCCGCCGCGGAACCCGCTGAGGGAGAACCCGTAGGCCAGGCTCTTGCAGGCCACGACGAGGAGCAGGGCGCCGACCGACCAGGTGCCGGCGTGCTGGACGAGCGCGGGCAGCTCGTTCTGCCCGGAGAACAGGACCTCGTCGGTGCCCTTGCCGGTCACCGCGGTGAAGATGGCGGCGAGGCCGCCGATGGCGAGTCCGAGGACCGGGATCAGCGCCTGGCGACGCCCGATGATCGGCTGCAACTGCAGGCCCACCCGGCGGATGGCGGTGCCGAGGACCGCCGCCGCCAGGCCGATCCCGACCGCCCACAGGAACTCGCCGCCGGTCGGAGTGGTGGCGGCCGGGATGTGCGGGATGGCGAGGGAGAACGTCCCGAAGCCGGTTAGCTTGTCCAGCCCGACGAAGATGAGCGCGCCGATCCCGGCCGCCAGCAGCCCTGGCGCCAGCACCACGCTGATCATGCCGCCGCCGATGCCGGCCGCCTCCAGCAGCAGGAACGCCCCCACCAGGGGGTTGACCAGCAGCGTGGACAGGGCGGCGAAGCTGCCGGCGGCGCCGATGACCAGCACCGCCTGGGCCGGGGCGTCCTTCTTGACCAGATGGACGATCAGCGCGGCGACGCCGCCGCCGATCGCGATCAGGGGCGCCTCAGGACCCAGCACGGCGCCGAAGATCAACGTGGCGAGGGAGGCGAAGACGATGGCGGGCAGGTCGCGGGCCGCGATCTTCCCGCCTGCCTTGAATCCCTCGGCCGGATGATGTCCGCCGGTTCCCGGCAGGTAGTGCAGGGTGAGGGCGACGAGCACGCCGCCCACCGCCACCACCGGGACCGGCCACCACGGCGGCTGCCCGTGGAAGCCGAGTTCGCCCGGCAGGGTGGTGAAGAAGTACTTCTGGGCGAGGGCGACCAGCTTCAGGTAGTAGTAGGCGATGATCGCCACCGGAACCCCGACGACGGCCCCGAATATCAGCAGCACCAGGTAGCTGCGGCTCCTGAGCATGTCGAGGGGGTTCTGGGGCGCGGGGTTCTGGGGCGCGGGGTTCTGGGGCGCGGGGTTCTGGGGCGCGGGGTTCTGGGGCGCGGGGTTCTGGGGCGCGGGGTTCTGGGGCGCGGCCGGGTCTGGTGCCGGGGCAGCGGGATCGCTGGCCGTCACTACCCCACCGTCCCCTCGAGTTGTGTTGAAGGACGCACGCAACGCCTGACGCGGGTGTCCTGGAGACCTCGTGAGGTTTCCGGCGTCACCGCAGCGTGTCGCGGTCATTTCTGCCCCTGCAGACTGCAGGAGAAACGGCCGCACGCACCGGCTGCCCCCCGAATCTCACTGAAAGTAGGGGCCAACTTAGGATTGGGTGATGACCCGATGGAGTCCGCTGCAGTGGCCGGTCATCCGGCAGGTGCGCACCGGGGACGTGCTCGGGCGAGGGCCGGCGGTGACGTCCGAGCACACCCGGGCGATGGCGCCCCGCACCTCCACCGCCGACCGCGTCGTGCAGAGCGTCTGCCCGTACTGCGCGGTCGGCTGCGGTCAGCGGATCTACGTCAAGAGGGTGGAGGGCGGAGGAGGGCGGGGAGGTCGGCAGAGAGAAGGTCGTCCAGATCGAGGGCGACCCCGACTCTCCCGTCTCGCGCGGCCGGCTGTGCCCCAAGGGGGCGGCCAGCGAGCAGCTGGTCAACTCCCCCGGACGGCAGACCAGGGTGCTGTACCGCGCACCGCGTGCCCGCGACTGGCAGCACCTCGACCCGGAGACCGCCATTGACATGGTGGCCGACCGGTTCATCGAGTCGCGCCGCCGCACCTGGCAGCAGACGCGATGACAAGGGGCGCCTGCTGCGGCGGACGATGGGCATCGCCTCGCTCGGCGGCGCGACCCTCGACAACGAAGAGAACTACCTGATCAAGAAGCTCTTCACCGCCGCCGGCGCGATCCAGATCGAGAACCAGGCCCGTATTTGACACTCCGCCACCGTTCCCGGTCTGGGAACATCGTTCGGGCGCGGCGGCGCCACCCAGAGCCTGCAGGACATGGCCAACGCCGACTGCATCGTCATCCAGGGATCCAACATGGCCGAGTGCCATCCGGTTGGCTTCCAGTGGGTGGAGGAGGCCAAGTCCCGCGGGGCCACGATCATCCACGTCGACCCGCGGTTCACCCGCACCTCGGCGATCGCGAACAAGCACGTCTTCATCCGGGCCGGCTCGGACGTGGTGCTGCTCGGCGCGCTGATCAACTACGTGCTCGCCAACGACCTGTGGTTCAAGGAGTACGTCGTCGCGTACACCAACGCCGCCACCCTCATCAACGAGGACTTCCGCGATACCGAGGAACTCGGCGGCCTGTTCTCTGGCTTCGAGCCGGAAAAGGGCCACTATGACCCGTCGACCTGGGCCTACGCGGAGAAGGACGGCCGCGCTTTCAAGGACAGCTGCGAGCATGGCGCCAGCGCTTCTCCCCGCGCGGCCGGCGACGAGTACGGCGAGCGGCGGCCCGACGCTCCCGCACTCGCGGGTGCTCAGGGACGAGACCCTGCAGGACCCGCGCACCGTCTTCCAGATCCTGAAGCGACACTACGCCCGCTACACGCCGGAGATGGTCCGGGACGTCTGCGGCATCAGCGAGGACGACTTCGATTACCTCGCCGCCGCGATCACGGAGAACTCGGGCCGGGAGCGCACGACCTGCTTCGCCTACGCGCTCGGCTGGACGCAGCACACCCTGGGCGCGCAGTTCATCAGGACCGCCGCGATCCTGCAGTTGCTGCTTGGCAACATGGGGCGCCCAGGCGGCGGGGTCATGGCCTTGCGCGGGCACGCCAGCATCCAGGGTTCGACCGACATCCCGACGTTGTTCAACCTGCTTCCCGGGTACATGCCGATGCCGAGCGCGGGCCTGCACGACACGCTCGCGGATTACCTGAGGGTGGCCGGGTCGAAGAAGCAGAAGGGGTTCTTCGCCGATACCGACCACTACCTGGTGAGCATGCTCAAGGCGTGGTGGGGCGACGCCGCCCGGGCCGACAACGACTGGGCCTACGACTACCTGCCCCGGCTGACCGGCGCCCACGGTACCTACCAGACCGTGACCGCCATGCTCGACGACAAGGTCGAGGGCTACTTCCTGCTCGGCCAGAACCCGGCCGTCGGGTCGGCCAACGGCCGACAGCAGCGACTCGGCCTGTCCCATCTGAAATGGCTGGTGGTGCGGGACCTCAACCTCATCGAGTCGGCCACCTGGTGGAAGGACAGCCCGGAGATCGCCTCGGGCGAGGTGCGGACCGAGGACATCGCGACCGAGGTGTTCTTCCTGCCCGCGGCGAGCCACGCCGAGAAGGCCGGGCACGTTCACCCAGACGCAGCGGATGCTGCAGTGGCGCCACAAGGCGCTCGACGCGCCCGGCGACTGCCAGAGCGACCTGGACTTCTTCTACAAGCTCGGCCAGCGGATCAGGGCGAAGCTGGCGGACTCGACCGATGCCGGGACCGGCCGCTACTGGACCTGACCTGGGATTACCCGGCCAGCGAGGAGACGAGGCCAATCCCGGCGAGGCCAATCCTGCGGCGGTACTCAAGGAGATCAACGGCTATCACCGCGACGGCCCGCAGGCCGGCGAGCTGCTCTCGTCGTACACCGAGCTGCGCGCCGACGGATCGACCGCCGCCGGGTGCTGGATCTACACCGGGGTGTACGCGGGCGGCGTGAACCACGCGGCCAACCGGGTGCCGCACGGCGGCACCGGGACGGAGCCAGTCGCGAGTGGGGCTGGGCCTGGCCCGCCAACCGGCGGATCCTCTACAACCGGGCGTCGGCCGACCCGGCCGGCAAGCCGTGGAGCGAGCGGAAGAAGTACGTCTGGTGGGACGAGGAGAAGGGCCGCTGGGTAGGTGACGACGTGCCCGACTTCGTGGTCGACCGCGCCCCCGGCAGCCGCCCCGACTCCGGATCTCGGCGGGCCGGCCGCGCTCGCGGGAGACGACGCGTTCATCATGCAGTCCGACGGCAAGGCATGGCTGTTCGCCCCCAAGGGGCATGGTCGACGGCCCGCTCCCGACGCACTACGAGCCGCAGGAGTCACCGGTCGCCAACGCGCTCTACCCGCAGCAGCAGAGCCCGACCCGGGTCATTTTCGCGCGGACGGACAACCTGAGCGCGCCGAGCGCCGGCGCGCCCGGCTCCGACGTGTACCCGTACGTGTTCACCACCTACCGGCTGACCGAGCACCACACCGCGGGCGGGATGAGCCGCTGGCTGCCGTACCTCTCGGAGCTGCAGCCGGAGATGTTCTGCGAGGTGTCGCCGGAACTGGCGGCCGAGCGCGGCCTCGAGCCCTACGGCTGGGCCACGCTCGTCTCGCCGCGCTCGGCGATCGAGGCGCGGGTCCTGGTCACCGACCGGATGACGCCGCTGATCATCGCCGGCCGCACCGTGCACACAGATCGGGCTGCCGTACCACTGGGGGGTCGGCAACGACGCCGTCATCACCGGTGACGGGGCCAACGACCTGCTCGGGGTCACCCTCGATCCGAACGTGCAGATCCAGGAGTCCAAGGTCGGGTCCTGCGACATCCGGCCGGCCGCCGGCCGCACGGCGAGCAGCGGCTCCGGCTGGTCGCGGAGTACCAGGCCCGCTCCGGGACCACGACCGCGACCGACAACCAGCGGATCACCGATCCCGCCCGCGAGATCGTCGATCCGCCGCCGAGGAGGCAACGCTAATGCCGCAGCTGGCCGGACCGACCGATCCCGCCGCCGACGCGCGGTGGCCGGACGTCAAGCCGCGCAAGGGCTTCTTCACCGACACCTCGATCTGCATCGGCTGCAAGGCGTGCGAGGTGGCGTGCAAGGAGTGGAACCAGGAACCCGCGCGACGGCGACCTGGACCTGCTCGGATCGTCCTACGACAACACCGGCGCGCTCGGCGCGAGCACCTGGCGGCACGTCGCCTTCATCGAGCAGGGCGGCGAGCGGATCGAGGAGGCGCGGGCGACCGGCCGCGCGCTGGTCGATCTCGGCATGCCCGGCGTCGGGCCGCCTGCGGCGGCCGCGGCTGCGGCCGCGGGCGGGACGGCGACGCTGGCCGGCCCGCGCCGACCGGGACGGCGCCCGCTGGCGCGCCGGAAATGCCGCCGGACACGCCCGAGTTCCGCTGGCTGATGTCGTCCGACGTGTGCAAGCACTGCACGCACGCGGGGTGCCTCGACGTGTGCCCGACCGGCGCGCTGTTCCGGACCGAGTTCGGCACCGTGGTGGTGCAGGACGACGTCTGCAACGGGTGCGGCACCTGCGTCGCGGGCTGCCCGTTCGGCGTCATCGAGCGGCGCACCGACGGCACCGCCGCCCCGAAGACCGAGCGCGGCGAGCGCAAGGGCGAGCAGCCCGAGGTCCCGAACCTCGGCGTCGCCCAGAAGTGCACGCTCTGCTACGACCGGCTGCTCGACGACCAGACCCCGGCCTGCGCGCAAGACCTGCCCGACGACGTCGATCAAGTTCGGCGACCACGAGGAGATGGTCGCGCTGGCCAGGGAGCGGGTGGCCGAGCTGCACGCCCAGGGGCGGACCGAGGCGCGCCTGTACGGCGCCAACGAACTGGACGGCGTCGGCGGCACCGGATCGGTCTTCCTGCTGCTGGACGAGCCCGAGGTGTACGGGCTGCCGCCGGACCCGCGGGTGCCCACGGCCGACCTGCCGCGGATGTTCACCCGCGCCGGGCTGGCCGCGGCCGGGATGGCCGCCGCGGCGGTGCTCGCGTTCGCGGGAGGACGCCGGTGACCACCTCGGAGTACGACAGCGTGCGCCCGCCCGAGCCGGCCGGCCGCCGTCGGCGGGGAGGCCGGGGAGGCCGGGCGGCCGGCCCGGCGGCGCCGACGGCGCGCGGCCCGGGGGCGCGGACGGCGCGCGGCCCGGGGGCGCGGACGGCGCGCGCGAGGCGGCGATGGTGCCGGAGGCGGAGTTCACGTCCTACTACGGCCGCCCGGTGGTCAAGGCGGCGCCGTGGGGCCCGGGGATCGCGGCGTACCTGTTCCTCGGCGGGGTGGCCGGCGGCTCGGCCGTGCTGGCGGCCGGCGCGCAGCTCAGCGGGCGGCTGGCGCTGCAGCGGCAACTGCCGGCTGGCCGCGCTCGGCGCGGTCAGCGTGGGGGCGGTCGCGCTGGTGGAGGACCTCGGCCGGCCGGAACGGTTCGTGAACATGCTGCGGGTGATCAAGCTGACCTCCCCGATGAGCCTCGGCTCGTGGATCCTGTCCGCCTTCAGCGGCGGCGCGGCGGTGGCGGCGGCGGCCGAGGTCGACCGGATGACCGGCGAGCGGCTGCCGCTCGGCCCGTTGCGGTCGGTGCTGCGCGTCGTCGAGGGGCCGGCCGGGCTGGAGGCCGCGGCCTTCGGGCCGCTGCTGGCGGTGTACACGGCGGTGCTGCTGGCGGACACGTCGACTCCGACCTGGAATCATGCGCACGACGAGCTGCCGTTCGTGTTCGTCAGCTCGGCCAGCCTGGCCGCGTCCGGCCTGGCGATGGTCACCACGCCGGTGGCGGAGACGGCCCCGGCCCGGCGGCTGGCCGTGCTCGGCGTGGTCGGCGATCTGGTCGCGACCCGGGTGATGCACCGCCGGATGGACCCGGTGGTGGCCGAGACGCTGCACGACGGACGGCCGGGCACGCTGCTGCGGCTGAGCGAGGCGCTCGCGGTCGCGGGCGGGGTCGGGACGCTGCTCGGCGGCCGCCGCCGCGGTGTCGCGGCCGCGTCGGGACTGGCGCTGCTGGCCGCGTCGGCGCTGACCCGGTTCGGGGTATTCGAGGCGGGCATCCGCTCGGCCAAGGATCCGCGCTACACGATCGAGCCGCAGAAGCGCCGGCTGGCCGCCCGGCGCGCGGCCGGCGTGACCGACGATTCGATCACCACGGCCGGCTGAACCAGGAAAGGCAGATGGCGGGGGGCCGGCGGCAGCGCGGCCTAGGGGGTGGCGGGGCCTGGGGGGTGGCGGGGCCTGGGGGGTGGCGGGGCGGGGGCTGCGCGGCTGACTTGGTTCAGCGGGCGTGGGAGAGTCGGCCGGGACCGTTCGAGATCAATGGTTGTGCTCTTGATTTTTACCTGCTGTCTGCCTTTGAGGCGTAGCGTCGGGTGATGCTCAATCGCCGCAAGTTCCTCCAGATCGCGGCCGTGTCATCCGGCCTTGCCATCACCGGCGCCGACCTGCTGAGCCAGGCCGTCGCCAACGCCTCGACCACGGTTCGCGCCGACGGCTCGCGGGGCATCAAGCACATCGTCATCCTGATGATGGAGAACCGCTCGTTCGACCACTTCCTCGGCTGGCTGCCGGGCGCCGACGGCCGCCACGACCGGCGGTACGTGTCTGCGGTCGACGGCAACACGTACCCGAACTACCCGCTCGCGCCGGACTTCCAGGGCTGCGGATACAGCGACCCCGACCACAGCTGGGAAGGCTGGCTGGTCCAGCACAACCACGGGAAGATGGACGGCTTCCTGCAGCGGCCGACCACCCCGGCCGACAACCCGGGGGTCACCCTCGCGGCGGCGAACACGTTCCCGGTCGGCTACTACAGCAATGTGGATCGCTTTGGCCGGCGCAAGGCGCTGCCCGACCTGCCCGTCATCGGCGCGCTGGCCGAGCGGTACACGACGCTGGACCGGTACTTCTGCGCGTTCGCGGGCGAGACCTTCCCCAACCGGTTCTACCAGCATGCGGGGCAGACCGACCGGGATCACAACTCCGAGGTGGCGTCCACCCTGCCGACGATCTGGGACCAGCTGTCGCCGATCCCCAATACCGACGGCATCCCCACCGGCGGGTACTACTACCAGGACTCGCCGTTCCTGGCGCTGTGGGCTGAACCTGCGATCGAGCCCGGGGCGACGTTCAAGTACCAGGCGTTCTTCCACCCGTTCAGCGACGCCAACGCGTCGACCGCCGCGCTGTCGGCCGGGACCTCGTTCGTCGCCGCGTGCGAGAACGGCACGCTGCCGAACGTGTGCTATATCGACCCTGCCTTCGACAACGAGGCGACCGGGACGTCCGGTGACGACCACCCGCTGGGCGACATCCGGCTCGGCGAGCGGTTCATCGCCGACGCATACCACGCGCTGGCCGACAACGGCTACCTCGACGACACCGTCTTCATCGTCACGTTCGACGAGTGGGGCGGCTTCTACGACCACGTGCCGCCGCCGCGGGTGATCGACGACACCAACCCGGCCGACGTCATGCACGCGGGCGACAGCACCACCCCGACCGACGGGCGGCTGATCCCCGACTACCGTCAGCTCGGCTTCCGGGTCCCCGCCATCGTGGTGTCCAACCTGGTGCGGCCGCATCAGGTCGTGCACGAGGGGCCGTTCGAGCACGACTCCAGCCTGGCGCTGATCGAGTCGACGTTCGGGCTTTCGCCGCTGACGGCCCGCGATCGCCACGCGCGGAATCTGTCGGAGCTGCTGCTGCCTTCGCCGCTGCCTGAGCGGTTCGCGGTGCCGCCGTCGTCGATCCCGACCAGCGCGGACGTGATCGGCCCGGCGATCAGCCCGCCGTCGGAGTCACTGCTGCAGGTGCTCGAGGGCACCGCCGCTTACGACCCGGCTGACATCTGTTCTGGCGACAGTGTGCAGTCGGTGTCGCCAGACCCGGTGAACCACCCGCGGCTACCGCAGACCTTCGGCGGGATCCCCGGGCTGACCGGGACAGCCGGGATGGCGGATCTGTCCAGGAACCTGGACGGGATCGACTCCGGCCAGTAGTTCGTTCCTGAGAAGTTCGACGTTGAGGAGCTCGTCGTCGAGGAGCTCGTCGTTGAGGAGCTCGTAGCTGGCGAGGCGGGCGGCGTGGTCGTGGGTGGCGGTCGTGACCATGAGCTCGTCGACGCCGGTGCTGGCCTTGAGCTCGGCCAGTTGCCTGCGCACCGTGGGCGGATCGCCGACCACGTGCGATGCGGTTGCCTCGGCGATCACCGTCTGCTCGGCGTTTGAGTAGGCGGTGATCGCGGCTTCCTCCGGGGTCGGCAGCGGGCCGGGGCGCCCGGCTTTGAGGCGCAGCGCCGACAGCCGGGTGGAGCCGTGCAGCCAGTGCGCCGTCGCGGCGTCCTTCGCGCACAGCACCGAGACGCTGATCAGGCTGTACGGCTGTTTGAGGGTCGCGGAGGGCGTGAACGTCTTGCGGTAGAGCGCGAGCGCGGGCCTGGCGTTGGCGGCGCTGGCGGCGCTGAGGTGGTGGGCGAAGGCGAACGGGAGGCCGAGGCGGCCGGCCAGCTCGGCGCTGTAGCCGGTGGACCCGAGCAGCCACAGCGCGGGCCGGTTGCCTTCGGCCGGGATGGCGCGGATCGTGGTTGGATTGTCGGCGGCGGGCTGGCCGGCTGCGGGCTGGCCGGCGAAGTAGGCCTGTAGTTCCGCGAGCTGGCGGGCGAAGTCGGCCGGCGGCCGGGCGTCGGCGCCGCGGCGGAGCGCGCGGGCCGTTTCGCGGTCGGTGCCGGGGGCGCGGCCGATCCCGAGGTCGATCCGGCCGGGGTGCAGCGCCTCCAGCGTGCCGAACTGCTCGGCCACGGTCAGCGGCGGATGGTTGGGGAGCAGCACCCCGCCCGAGCCGACCCGGATGGCCGAGGTGGCCGCGGCGAGCTGGCCCGCGAGGACGGCCGGGGCCGAGCTGGCGATGCCGGGCAGGTTGTGGTGTTCCGCCACCCAGTACCGCGTGCAGCCGAGCCGCTCGGCGTGCCGGGCCAGATCGACGCTCCGGCGAAGCGCCTCGCCGGTCGATTGGCCGGCCGGCACCGGGCACAGGTCGAGCACCGACAGCGGAACCGGGAGGCGGGGGGCCACAATCAGAAGACTGCCAGCACGAGCGGGCCGCAGCAACACCGGCCCGGCCCGCGGCGACGTAGATTGGCGAGGTGGCCGATCAGAAGCCCCCGCGCGTCGTCGCCGACGAGGCCGGGACGCTCCATGCCCTGCTGCAATATCAGCGCGAGTCGCTGGTGCGGAAGGTCGCCGATCTTGACGAGGCGTCGGCCCGGCGCGCGCTGGTGGGCAGCGGCACCACGCTGCTGTGGCTGATCCGGCATATGGCCGACGGTGAGGTCACGTGGGTCGTGCGTCGCTTCGCCGGCGAAGAGGTCGACATCGACGAGCCTTCGCCTGGCGGCGCACTGGCCGACGCCGTCGGCTTCTACCGGCAGACCTGGCGGCGCGTTGACGCGATCGCGTTCACCGGGCGCTTCCGCCTCGACGAGCTCTGCCGGCGGCCGGACGTGGATCCGTCGCCGAGCCTTCGCTGGGTGCTGATGCACCTGCTGGAAGAGACCGCCCGCCACGCTGGGCACGCGGACATTCTGCGCGAGCTCATCGACGGCCGTACCGGCCGCTGACCGGCCGCTTGACCTTCCCCTTGGGTCAGGCCGCATGCTCTGGGGGCCGGGCAGCACGGCCCGGTTCAGGAGGAGACCGATGGACCTGATGACGATCGGCGCGTTCGCTGAACGCACCCGGCTGTCCGCCAAGGCACTGCGCCTGTACGACCGGCTCGGGCTGCTGCCGCCGGCCAGGACCGACCCGGTCACCGGCTACCGCTTCTACCGCGAGGACCAGGTGGACGGCGCGCGGCTGGTTGCGCTGCTGCGGCGGCTCGGCATGCCGCTGACGGTCATCGCGGACGTGATGCGCTTGCCGGCCGGGGAGGCGGCGGAGGCGATCGGCGGCTATTGGGCCCAGGTCGAGTCGGCCACTGCCGAGCGACGGGTCTTGGTCTCCTACATCCAGGCAAGACTGGCAGGAGGCGACATGGCTCGATATGACATTCAGACCCGCGCGATGCCCGGACGGACGCTGGTGGCCGTCACCCGGCACGTGCACGCGCACGAGGCCGGCCCGTTCTTCAGCGATTCGTTCGCGCGGCTGCGGGCGGCGGGTCCCGGCATCGAGGGCATCGCCGGCTGCCCGTTCGTCGTCTACTACGGAGAGGTCAGCGAGGACAGCGACGGGCCGGTCGAACTGTGCCGCCCGGTGGCGGCCGACCCCGACCTCGCCGGCCCGACCTCGCCGATGCCGACCTCCAGGCCCGGACCGAACCCTCCCACGAGGAGGTGTTCATCCGGGTCGCGATGAAGGACATGGGCTGGCCGGCGCTGGCGCCGGCCGTCGACGCGCTCGAGGCCTGGATCAGGGAGCGTCGGCGGGCGCGGCCTGCGCGCTGCGCCAGGTCCTGATCGCGGACCAGCGGACCGCCGAGCCGGACACCCCGGTCTGCGACCTCAGCGTCCCGCTCCGGTGAACGCGTGCCCCGGCAGTGTGAATTGGTTACTCGTCCCAGGCCTGGACGCCGGACTGGCGGGTGATCAGGCCGTCTTTGAGGTCGAGGACGGCTACGCACCGGACCCGCTCGCCGCCGGGGTAACGGCAGTCCTGGATGAAGGCCGCGTTGTCGTCGCCGACCACGAGGCGCTCGACCTTGTGGGTCATGTCCCGGCCGCAGACGTCGGCGAAGTACTCGCCAATCGCCGCGCGTCCCCGAATGATCTTGGGATGGCTGGGCTGATCGCCGCGGTCGACGACGTGCAGTTCGGCGTCGTCGGCGTACAGGCCGAGCAGGGTGGCGGCGTCACGCTCCTCGATGCCGCGACGCAGTGCCTCTGCGTCAAAAGAATGGCTGGTCCTGGTGGTCTCGCTGGTGCTCATCGTGTCTCCCTGGTCGAGTGGATTCGAACGTGGATACGACGATTGCGCAGCACCGTCAATCGACCGTCAAAGCCCAGGCGGGCGCGCCTGCGCGACCCGGGATGAGCCTTAAGGCGCTCCGGGAATTCCCTCGCTAAAATGACAAGGGCCATGCTTGAGATCCAGGTGATCGGCGAGCTAGAGGTACGGCTGGCCGGCGCGAAGGCGGAGCTCCCGGCCGGCCGGAGGGTCAGGGCGCTGCTTGGCTGGCTGGCGGTCCACCCCGGCCGTCATCCTCGATCGCGGCTGGCCGGCCAGTTCTGGCCGGACGTGCCTGAGGCCAGCGCCCGGGCCAGCCTCCGCAGCGCTATCTGGGCGCTGCGCGCGGCCCTCGGACCGGATTACGGCTCATGGGTGGCCACCGACCGCGACACCGTGACCCTCGCGGCCGATGACCTCTGGGTGGATCTGCGGGAGGTCCGGCGGCTGATCGCCCAGGGCCAGTCCGCCGCCGCGCTCGGCCTGTGCCGCGGTGACCTGCTGCAGGAACTCGACGATGACTGGGTGGTGGAGGCTCGCGAGGAACTCGACGGTGAGGTCGCAACCGCGCTCGGTGACCTCGTGCGACAGGCCGCGGCCGCAGGCGACTGGGCGGGCGCGGCAGGCTGGGCTCGACGCCGGGCGGCGCTGTGCCCGCTGGACGAGTCGGCCGGAGCCGACCTGATCAGGGCCCTGATCCAGGCGGGCGACGGGCCGGCCGCGCTGGCGGCGCTGGCCAAGCTGCGGGATCGGCTGGACAGTGAGCTCGGGATCGGCGTTTCGACCGGGACAGCGGCACTGGTCAGCCACCTTGAGCGCCCGGCGACCGGGGCGGACGACGGCGGCCGTCACGTGTACCGGAGGTCGGCGGCGGCTGAGCACGTGGTCGAGCCGGCCGCGGGGCTCATTGGCCGCGGCGAGGACTTCGGCCGGCTGGTGAGGGCCTGGCAGGCCGCGCGGGACGGCACCGGCGGGGCCGTGCTGCTTGAAGGCGAGGGCGGCATCGGCAAGACCAGGCTGGTCGAGGAACTCCAGGGCGCGGCGCGGCGGGCGGCCCCGGATCACACCCTGATCGCCGGGACGACGGCGGCGGGCCCAGGGCGTGATGCGCCGTTCGCCATCTGGACCGACGCGCTGAGCGATCTCGTGCGCCTGACTGGCCCGCCGCCGGCGTCGGCGCCGTGGACCGCGGACCTGGCCAGGATCGTCCCGGCTCTGGCTCCGGCGACGGCTGGCGCCGGTCCGGCCAGCGGCGCCGACCCGCACCTCGCGCGGGTCCAGCTGTGCGAGGCCGTGGTGCAGTTCGTGGCCTGGGCGTCGGGTCGGGCCCCCTTGCTGCTGGCGTTCGAGGACCTGCACCAGTCGGACGTGGCCAGCCTGGAGCTCATCGCCTACGCGGGGCGGCGGCTCAGCCGACTGCCGGTTCTGCTCATCCTGACCCGCCGCAAGCTCCCGTCGCGGCTGGACCTCGACGCCGTACTCGGCGCGCTGCGGTCGCGCGGCGCGGTCATCACCGAGATCGCCGTGGCACCGCTCACCGACCCGGCCGCCCGCGCTCTCGTCGAGGCCTCAGCCGACCTGCCTTCGACCACGGTCGCGCAGATCGTGACGATGGCGGCCGGTAGCCCCTTGCTCGCGGTCGAGACCGCCCGCGCGGCCGCCCGGGACGACGCGAACCTCGCCGCCGGCGTCGCCGCCGGCCTCGGCGGGGCGGCGCGGCTGGCCATCGGCCGCCTGTCGGGCCAGGCGCGGGTGTTCGTCGAGTTCCTCGCCGCGGCCGGGCGCGACCTCGATCGCCGGGAGGTCGCGTCGCTCCCGCTGCGCAGTCCCGCCCTCGCCGCCGCCGAGGCCCTCGGTTCTGGCTTGCTCAGAACCGACGACGGGGCGGTGGGGTTCCGCCATGCCTTGCTGCGCGAAGCGGTCTACCTGGAGATCCCCGACCCCATCAGGACACGTCTGCACGGTGAGATTGCCCAGTTGCTGCGCAACCGAGGCCGACCGCCGGACTTGGGTGCACTGCCTGCTCGAGGGTCTCGCCGTGGTCCGCGCGCGGCCGAGATCGCGCGCCACCTCCTCCTGGCCGGCCAGGAGGAGCAGGCCGTCGGCCACCTGGTCCTGGCCGCGCACGACGCCTGCACGGTGGCGGCGATGGCGGAAGCCGCCACCTTCCTGATCGAGGCCACCGCGATCGAGCCGCATGACCCCGACCTGCTGGTCGAACTGGCCGAGGTAGAGGCCTTCCGCGGCCGACTCGAGTTCTCTGACCGTGCTTTCGACCGAGCGCTTGAGGAGATATCGCCGCAAGATGGCGGCGCCCTGATCAGCGCCTGGCTAAGACGGGGCCGGTGGCTGCGCGGCGGTGTCTGCCATCCCAGGGAGTCGCGCCGTTCCTATCAGAATGCGCTGGATGTGCTCGATCGGGACCCGTCGTCCGATCTCCCCGCGCGGGCCGAGGCGCTGGCCGGCCTGGCCTGGGCGGAAGCGGTCGCGGGCGATCCGGCTGAGGTCGACCGGCTGCTCGCCCAGGCCGACCGGATCCTCGGCGGTGACAGGCCCGGCGACCTGCTGGCGCACGACATCGGGGTCGCGCGCGGGCACGCGCTGATCAGGGCAGGCCGGTTCACCGACAGCTTCGGGCCGCTGATCGCCGCGAGCGCCGCCGCCGGCCGGGCCGGGCGGCCGGACATGGCCTACAGCTGCCTCAGCAATGCGGCGAGCGCGGCCGCGTGCGCGGGCGAGTTCGGCCGGGCGCTGGACTTCGCCGACCGATGCCTCCCGCTGGTCACGCCGAACGGGCTGCTGCGCCTCGGTGTCTACGCGCAGACCGCGCGATCGGCCATCTTGCGCAGGCTGGGCCGGCTGACCGAGGCAAGTCAGGCGTGCGACGCGGCGGCCGGGTTGAGCGACCGGGCAGGTCTGCCCGAGCTGAACGGACTGGTCGACCAGGAACGGGGCCTGCTCGCCCTGGCCGACGCCGATCCGGCCGCCGCTGCGGCCGCGCTGGCGCGGGCGCTTGACCTGCACGCCCCGGTGAGCAGGGCCGCTACCCGCCTTCGGCGGGCCGAAGCCCTCGCCCTGTCCGGGCGGCTGGAGCTGGCGGAGGCGGAGCTGCGCGAGGCCGCATTCGAGCCGGTGACGGCGAGCGACTTCCCGCCTGCCCTGGTCCCGCAGATGAGCCGGGTGCAGGCACTCATCGCGTCCGGGCGCGGTGACACTGCGCTGGCTGAGAGACGGCTGACGGAGTCGGTGGCCGGATGGCGGCGAATCGTGGGGACGCTGGACAGCGCTCAGACCGGGGCCGGCTACGTGGCCGCGCTCATCGACCTCGGGCGCCCGCCCGTGAGCTCGCTGGTGGAGCCAGCGCGTGAGCTCGCCATCGCCAGCGCTGAGCTGTCCGCGCTGCACGACAGGGGAAGACAGGAGTGACCGATGCAGACGTTCGACCAGAGCGCAGTCAGCACTGCACCACCGGAAGAGGTATGGAAACTGCTCTATGATCCGACCAAGTTCCCGTTGTGGTGGGCGGGCACCGGGTCAGTGGAGCCAGCCGGCGACGTCGGCGACTACACCATGTACCCGGAGGGATATCCCGACTTCCCGATGCCGCAGACCCTGACGACAAGCCGGGAGAACGGCGCCGTCAAGATCTCGTGCCTGGTGTCCGATCTCTGCTTTGACTGGCGGCTGCGGCCCTCAGGAAGCGGCACCGAGATCTGCGTACACGTCGAGATCCCCGACCACGAGGCCGGCCGTCTCGATAGCCAGCGCGAGATCATCGGCCGCTCGGTCCGGCGGCTGGCCGAGCTCGCCGCCGACCGCGCCTAGATTAGCTCCAGGCGGCGCCGTTCCAGTGCACGATCAGGGTGGAGCCGTAGTCGGTGGTGCCCACCGCCCAGATGTTGTCGCGGGAGGTGGCCGACGCGGCCCAGAGCAGGTTGAGGTAGCCGCTGGGCGGATTCGGGCTCGGCAGCGCCTTCCACCGCTTGCCGTTCCAGTGCTCGATCGCCCGGGGAAAGGATGAGATGCCACCAACGACGCGGCCGCGGTCGGCGCTCCGGTCTCGGTGGCGCTGGCCGGCGCGGCTACCGCGCCGAGCGTGAGCGTCGCCGCCGCGGCGCACAGCGGCGCCGCCAAGCGGAAAACCTTCTTCGACGCCATCGCCGGTCCTCCCGATTGAGGTACCACTTGATCTCCGTTGGTTAATTAGAGCATCAGTTGCCACTCATTAATCAGCAGTTTCAAACAATGACGGGTGAGTGCGGGCGACGCTTTGAGGTTGCGGTGCCCGCTTCTTGCTGTTATCTGATCGGGAGAGCCTGTCGGCTACGCCAGCGACAGGATGGCGGACCTGTCGGCTACGCCATCGACATCGCCTATTGGGGTCGCTGGCGTAGGTGACAGGTCCGGGTTCAGGTCGGTGGCGTAGGTGACAGGTATCCCGGAGTCGGTGGGAGCGGGGCTGCGGTGGGTGGGGTCGGTGACAGGAGCGGGGTGGCGGGGTGGCGGGGTGGCGGGGTGGCGGGGTGGCGGGTGGGGCGGGGAATTGGGGGGTGTGCGGAGAATGCGGCTCTTGCGGCGGGGGGTGGCGAGCTTATGATCCTGTGTCAGGCATCGGTGGCGAAGGGGCGTTGATGAGCGCGAGCGAAGAGACTTCTGGCGACGGCGGCATTGCATCGCTGTTCTCGGTCAGCGGCAAGGTGGCCGTGGTCACCGGGGGGTCGAGAGGGATCGGCGCGATGATCGCGTCGGGGCTGGTGCAGGCCGGGTGCCGGGTGTACATCACCGCCCGCAAGGCGGCCGAGTGCGACGCCAAGGCGGCCGAGCTTTCGGCGTTCGGCGAGTGCACCTCGGTCCCGGTCAACCTGGCCGAGCCGGGCGGCATCGATCAGCTGATGGCGGTCGTCGGCGCGCGCGAGGACCGGCTGCACATCCTGGTGAACAACGCCGGCGCGACCTGGGGGGCGCCGCTCGAGGAGTACCCGCTGGACGCGTTCGACAAGCTGTGGAACGTCAACGTCAAGGCCCTGTTCGAGCTCACGGTCCGGTGCCTGCCGCTGCTGCGGGCGGCGGCCAGCCCGGCCGATCCCGGCCGCGTGGTCAACATCGGGTCGATCGACGGGCTGACGATCCCGGCCACCGAGAACTACGCCTACAGCACGACCAAGGCCGGCGTGCACATGCTCACCAGGCACCTCGCGAGCCAATTGGCCCGGGACCCGATCACGGTGAACGCGATCGCGCCGGGACCGTTCGACAGCAAGATGATGGCGTTCGTCCTCGACGACCCGGCCACCCGGGCCGAGGTCGCGCAGCGCATCCCGCTTGGTCGCATTGGCGAGCCCGACGACGTGGCCGGGACCGTGATCTACCTGTCGTCGCGGGCGGGACGGTACGTCACCGGCACCGTGATCCCGGTCGACGGCGGCGCCGCGTTCGCGCGCGCAGCGGGCGGGCGCTGACTTCGCCCGGTGGAGGGTGATCACGGGCGCTGGGGCTCTAGCCGCGATCGATTGCGGACTCTGGGAGTGCCTCGGCCGGGCGGTCCAGCAGGCCGGGCGTCCCAGGGGCCGCCAAGTAACTCGGCGGGACTGGCCCTGGGTCGGGTGACCGGGTGGCTTATGATAACCGGTTGGCATTGAATCGGCGCGGCTAGCGGTGCCGGAACCCTTGCGTTGTCGCATACTTGTAGCCGTGGAAGAGGACTGGGGCGAAGACGCGACGCGCCGGGCGAAAGCCGCGCTCATCAGCACCCTCGTGCCTAACGCGAAACGCGTCGCAGACTACATGTACGGCGGGCAGAACAACTTCGAGGCCGATCGCAAGGCCGCGCGGTCACTGGCCGTAGCGGCGCCGATAGTCGCCGCGATCGCCCCCGCCGTCCGCGCCTTCCAGCAGCGCGCGCTGCGCTACCTGGTAGTCGAGGCCGGAATCAGGCAGTTCCTCGACATCGGGACCGACCTTCCGCTGGTCGGCAGCACCCACGACGTCGCGCAGTCCCTGGTCCCTGAGTGCCGCATCGCCTACGTGGACAACGATCCGATGGTGCTTTCGCACGCCCGGGCGCTGATGAAGTCCGCCCCCGGCGGCGTCGTCGGCTACGTCGACGCCGACGTCCGCGAACCGGGCGCGATCGTGGAGGGCGCGAAGGACACCCTGGACTTCGGCCAGCCGGTCGCGATCATGCTGCTGTTCACGCTCGCCTACGTTATCAATGGCGCCGAGGCCGCCGAGGTGGTATCGGCGCTGGTGGCGTCCCTGCCGTCCGGAAGCTATGTCGCGATCTACCACCTGGCGAGCGACCTGGACCCGACGATGGATGAGGCGGCCAGGATCTGGAACAAGATGATGCCGACCCAGTCCATCACCCTCCGCTCGCAGGCCGAGGTGGCCAGCCTGGTGGCCGGCCTTACCCCGGTTCCGCCCGGTCTGGTCCCCGTCACCGAGTGGCGCGCCGCCGCCGCCGACCTGCGGTTCGACCCGCCCGTCTCGGTGCCCGTCTACGGGATCGTGGCCCGCAAGCCTTAAGGCTCGGGCCCGCCTTATCCGGGCGGTTCAGGCTTGGTAGGGCCATATCCGGGTTGCCGGGGGCTGCGTCCGGTAGCGTCGGTCAGATGGAGACCGTCATCGTCGGGGCGCGCGGCAGCCGCCTCGCGCAGACCATGGTCAGGGAGCTGATCGATCACCTCGGCGGCTGCCCGGTGGTGGAGTTGCGGCCCCGGTCGGTGATGACCGACGGCGACAAGGACCGGAAGACGCCGTTGCGGAGCCTCGGCGGCGGCGACGGCGGGGTGTTCACCACCCGACTCGAGGCGGAGCTGCTCGCGGGCCGGGTGGACATCGCGGTGCACTCGCTCAAGGACCTGCCGACGACGCCGCCTGAGGGCCTGGCGCTGGCGGTGACACCGCCGCGAGCCGATCCGCTGGACGCGCTGTGCGGGTCGACGCTGGCGGGGCTGCCCGCCGGTGCGCGGGTAGGCACCGGCTCGGCGCGGCGGATCGCGCAGCTGAGGGCGCTGCGGCCGGACGTGGAGGCAGTGCCGATCCGCGGGAACGTGCCTGCCCGGCTGGCGCGGAGCCGATCGGGGCTCGACGCGGTGATCCTGGCCGCCTCGGGGCTGCGACGGCTGGGCCTCGATGACGCCATCAGCGAGCTGCTCGACCCGGCCGTGTTCCCGCCGTCGCCCGGGCAGGGCGCGCTGGCGGTGCAGGTCCGGGCCGGGGACCGGGAGCTGCTGGAGATGCTGAACACGTTCGGCGACCCGGACGCCGACGCGGCGGTCCGGGCGGAGCGGGCGGTGCTGGCTGAACTGCACGGCGGATGCTCGGTCCCGGTTGGGGCGCTGGCGACCCGGCGGGACGGCTGCTGTCGCTGACCGCGCAGGTCACGTCGCTGGACGGGCGCGCGCGGGTGGCAGCCACCGGCACCGGGGCGGACCCGGAGGCGGTGGGGGCTTCGGTCGCGTCGGCGCTGCGGGAGCGAGGCGCGGACGCGATCTTGGACCAGATTCGGCAGCCGGCCGCCCGGTAGCCCGCCGGAGCCGGGCGTTCACCTCCGGGATGGGCGTGTTTTGCGACCAGATGGGAGGTAACGGACTCCCAGTTGATTACTATGCGCATATGATCATTGCTTATAGTGGTCACGAGGATGAGGACAGCGTGAGGGAAGCCGCTACGGCCGGTGAGGCCCAGTCGGCCCGGCTGCTAGCCGGGCTGGCCCGCCGGATCGCCTCCAGCCTGGATCTGCAGGAGACCCTGCAGATCGTGGTGCAGTCGGTCGTCGACCAACTCGGTTTCGGCGCCGCGCTGGTGAACATGGCCCGGCCGGGGGACGAGTGCGAGGTCGTCGCCGTGGCCGGGTCCGATGACGCGACCGAGGCGCTGATGGGCACCCGCGCGCCGATGGACGCCTGGTACGGGCTGCTGGCCGCGTGCGAGCCCTGGGGGGAGCTGCGTTTCCTCGATCACCGCAGTGACCAGGGGCCGGTCGGTCCGATCCCGAGCTGGACACCGCCGACCGCCCCGATCGAGGCCCCGGATGCCTGGCATCCGGACGACTCGCTGTTCGCCCCGCTGTACGCGCCCGACGGGACGCTGATCGGCGTGCTGAGCGTCGACGAGCCGCCCGGCGGCATGCTCCCTGACGCGGCCAGCTGCCGGCTGCTCGAGCAGTTCGCGGTCCACGCGGCGCTGGCCATCGAGCACGCGCGGGTGCACACCTTCGTGGCGGACTCTGAGCGGCTTTTCCGCGCCATGTTCGACCGGTCGCCGATCGCGATCGCGCTGCTGACCGAGGACCAGCGCATCACCAGGGTCAACGTCGCCTTCGAAAAGCTGCTCGGGCGGCCCGCGGCCGAGCTCATCGGGAACGTGGCGGCGGAGCTCATCTCACCCGAACCGGCGCCCGGCCCGGCGGGCCGCTGACGGGGCCGCGAGCTCCCTCGGCCAGTACGAGATCCACTTCACCCGACCGGACGGCAGCGAGGTCTGGGGCCGGGTCAGCTCAACGCTGCTGACCTCGGAGGGCGGGACCGAACCGGGTGTCCTGCTGACCCAGATTGAGGACATCACCGTCCTGCGGACCATGCAGGCGCGCTTCGCCTACGCGGCCACCCACGACCGGCTCACCGGCCTGGCCAACCGGGCGCTGGTGCTCGACCAGCTGGCGGCCGCCCTGGCGGAGTCACGCCCCGGGCCTGGCCGGGTCGCCGCGTTCTACTGCGACCTGGATCATTTCAAGGAGATCAACGACACCCTGGGGCACGCCGCGGGCGACCAGCTGCTGGCCGAGGTCGCCCGGCGGCTCGAGCAGACCGCCCGAGATCAGGACACCGTCGGCAGGCTCGGCGGCGACGAGTTCGTCGTCATCGCCTACCCGGTGCCGTCGGCGGCGGAGGCGGCCGGCATCGCCGCCCGGCTCATGCTCGCGGTCCAGCAGCCGCTCGAGCTGGCCGGGCAGAAGGTGTTCCCGTCCGCGTCGATCGGCGCCGCCCTGTCGACGCCCGGTATCGTCGCCGACCAGCTGCTGGCGGAGGCTGACCTCGCCATGTACGCGGCCAAGACGGCCGGGCGCGGGCGATGGCGGCTGGCGGCAGGCAGCTAGGGCTGCCTGCGCCGGACGTCGCGGGACGCCGCCTGCGGCGATGTTGACATGCAGTTCGCGCTCCTCCACTATGAAGCCGCCGCCGGGCCGGGCCGGGCCGGGCCGCCGGCGGCGCGGACAGCGACCTGGTCCGCCGGAGCTGGTTCCTCGCGGTCAGCGAGGACCCGATCAGGCTGCCGCTGTGACCCCCGTCGTTGCCCCGCGTGGGCGCAGACGCGGGGGTATGGGTGGAGCCAGGGACCGTTCGAGATGATGAATTTGATTTGACTTCGCCCTTGGGGCAAGCCCGAGCCTGAGCAAGCCGGGCAGCCTGCCCGGCCTGAGGAGGACGCACGTGGCGCTGATGAGCAGCGGGGAGTTCGCCCGCACGTCCGGGCTGACGCGCAAGGCGCTGCGGCTGTACGACGAGCTCGGCCTGCTCACCCCGGCCCGGGTCGACCCGCAGTCGGGGTACCGGTTCTACGCGCCCGCGCAGCTCGAGCAGGCCCGGCTGGTGGCCTGGCTGCGCCGCCTGGGCGTGCCGCTGGCGTCGATCCGCGCGATGGGCGCGCTGTCGCCCGCTGCGGCGGCGGCGGAACTGGCGGCCTACTGGGAGCGGGTGGAGTCGGAGACGGCCTCGCGGCGGGAGCTCGCGTCCTTCCTCATCGGGTACCTGTCTGGGAAGGACGCTGACATGGCATCTTCTGCTTCGGAGGAGCTCACCGTGCGGTATGCGGTGCGGTCCGACATCGGGCTCGCGCGGGCGGACAATGAGGACGCCGCGTACGCCGGCCGCCAGCTGCTCGCCGTCGCCGACGGGCTGGGCGGGCACGCGGCCGGCGAGGTCGCCAGCGCGGCGGTGATCTCGGCCCTGCGGCCGCTGGACACGCAGGTGCCTTCCGGCGAGCTGCTGAACGCGCTCGGGCACGCGGTGCAGCGGGCGGAGGGGACGCTGCGCGAGATGGTGGCGGCCAATCCGTCGCTGCGCGGGATGGGGACGACGGTCACCGCGCTGCTGCGATCGGGGTCCAGGATCGGGCTGGCTCACATCGGCGACACGCGGGCCTATCTCGTTCGCGGCGGCGAGGTTTTCCAGATCACCCGCGACCACACGGTGGTGCAGTCGCTACTCGACTCGGGCACGATCACGCCGGCCGAGGTGTCGTCGCACCCGCAGCGGTTCCTGCTCCTGCAGGCGCTCGACGGGGAGCACGACTTCGCGCCCGACCTGCAGTTTCATGACGCGATGGCTGGCGATCGGTACCTGCTGTCCTCGGACGGGCTGCACGCGTGCGTGTCCGCTGACGCGATCGCGGCGGTGCTGGTCGGGGTGGCCGATCCCGATCAGGCGGCCGAGGAGCTGATCCGGCTGGCGATGGAGAGCGGCGGGCCGGACAACGTGACCTGCATCGTGGCTGACATCGTGCCGGTTGGGTGAGGTTAGGTTCTTGGTCGTGGGCGCGGCGCTTCGCTTCCCTTCGCTTCGCGCGGCGCTTCTTGCTGTTATCTCGCTTCCATTAAAGGCGCGGCATGATGATGGATCGTTGTGTACATCCGGATGTACACAACGATCCACGGTCACGTGGGTACGGATGCTTCACAGGGCTGGCCATGGCGGGCTTGAGCGCTGGGGTACCGGCTGCGCGCTCGGCGTCGACGCCGGTGGCGGCCAGGTAGGCGAGGTAGTCGAGCGGTGTCCGGTCGAAGACGACGCCGGGCTGCTGCGGTTGTGCGCTCAGGCTTTCCAGCGAACGGCCTAGCAGGACCCGGTAATCATCGGGCGATGGGGGGAAGGCGAACTCATAGCCCTCGTCCTCGAGCAGGTAGTAGGGCTCGTAGGCGGTGAGGTGGCCGGGCAGGTGCGCGGAGAGCGCCTCGGCGAGGGTGGTCTTGCCGGTGCCGTGGGTTCCGGAGATGCCGATCCGCATGGGGCGGGCGCTATACGCCGGTGGCGCCGTCGATGCGCTCGCGGATGAGGTCGGCGTGGCCGTTGTGGCGGGCGTACTCCTCGATCAGGTGGACGTAGATCCAGCGGAGGCTGACGTCCTGCTCCATGAAGCGGCCGGTGTCGGTCAGGGCGCGGGCGGCACAGAGGTCGCGGGCGCGGGCGATCTCTTGCTGCCAGGTGGCGAAGGCGGCGCTAAGGGTGGCGTTCGCGGCCAGGTCGAAGCCGCCGTCGGGGCCGTTCGGGTCGGCCTGCGGGTCGTAGATCGGCGGGGCGTCCTGCCCGGCCAGCACGCGCTGGAACCAGTTCCGCTCTACCTCGGCCAGGTGCTGGACGAGGCCGGTCAGCGTGAACCCGGATGGCGGCACCGACGGCTCGGCGGCCTGCTTGTCGTCCAGGCCTTCGCACTTCATCGCCAGGGTGGCGCGGTGGAAGTCGAGCCAGCTTTCCAGCGTGGTGCGCTCGTCGGCGTTCAGTGGCGGCAGCGGGCGGTCGATGGTGGTCACCGGTTGATTATTGCCTGCGGTCGTCGCCGTTAGCGGGCGGGGCGGGGCGAGCGCCGTGGGCTTCCAGCCAGGTGATCAGGTCGGCGTGGGCGGTTCGGTTCGGGCGGTTCGCTTGAAGGTGCCGATGATGGGGGCGCTTTCGACCGACTGGAGGCCGGGGAGGTCGGCCAGCCTGGTGGTGAGGTAGGCGTAGAGCTCGCGCGTGTCGCGGAAGATCGCGCTGGCGGCGAGGTTGGTGGCGCCGGTGGTCGCGCCCGCGAACGGAATCTCGGGGTGCGCGGCGATCGCCCGGCCGGCCGCGTCGAGCGAGGCCGGCTCGATCTTGAGCCAGAGCATGACGTTGGCGTTGATGCCGAGGACCGACTCGTCGAGGTCGATGTCGAAGTAGAGCAGGCCTGCTTTTCTCAGTTCCTCGATCCGGCGGCGGACGGTCGACTCATGCCAGTGGGTGGCCGCCGCCAGGTCGGCGATCGGGGTGCGGCCGTCGCGGGTCAGCTCGGTCAGGAGGGGGTCGTCTTCCGGGCGGAGCTCGGTCTCCGTGTCCGGGGAGGGGATCCAGGCCTGGTCGGCGCTCAGCGCTGGCGCGTCGGGCGCCGCGACCTCGGGGCGGTCCGGCGGGGGCTCGGGGGCGGCGACGGCCAGCGCGGCCAGCTGGTCGGGTGACAGGGACCTGGTGTAGGTGACGTAAGCGACCGGGGAGAACACGTGCAGGATGGACTGCGCGGTGATGCCGGTGACGTGACGGCTGCCCGGTAGCCCGGTCAGGAAGAGCGCGTTGCGCTGCTCGGGGGTGCGCGCCTGCAGCGTGCAGACGATCTCGGTGCCGCCCGAGTACAGCCGCACCCAGCGGGTATCCGGACGCTGGGCGAGGGTGTCGGCGATACGCTGGGCGCTGCCCGGGGCGACCTGCAGGCGGACCATCCAGTCGACCCAGCCGGCTCGCGGCCCGTGGATGAGGCCGGTCACGCGCAGGTCGGCGGTTTCGACCAGGCGGCGGTATCGTCGCGCGATCGTCTGGTCGGAGACGCCGAGCGCGGCCGCCAGCACCCGGAACGACGCCCTCGGGGCCACGATCAGCGCGTGCAGAAGCTGGCGGTCAACCTCGTCGAGCTGACTGGTTTTCACGGATAAGAGCCTAGCGGTGTCGAATTCCGGCGAGATAGCGGTTGAATTTGGGGCGGCGTCGCGGTGTCCGGCAGGATGGACGGTGAACGGACTTAAGGGAGGCAGTTACCGGTGGACAAGAAATGGTGGACCCTGATTGCGGTCTGCGCTGGGATCTTCATGCTGCTGCTTGACGTGACGATCGTCATCGTGGCGCAGCCGTCGATCCAGTCGGGGCTGCACGCCTCGTTCAGCGACGTGCAGTGGACGCTGGACGCCTACGCGCTGACGCTGGCGTCGCTGCTGCTGACCTCGGGCTCGCTGGCCGACCGGTACGGGCGCAAGCTGCTGTTCACGATCGGGCTGGCGGTGTTCACGCTCGGCTCGCTGCTGTGCGGCGTGGCGGTCAACCCGCTGATGCTGATCTTGTCGCGGAGCGGTCAGGGGATCGGCGGCGCGATCATGATGGCGACCTCGCTGGCGCTGCTTGGGCACAGTTTCCGCGGTCGCGAGCGCGGGGTCGCGTTCGGCATCTGGGGGGCGGTGGTCGGGATCTCGTCCGCGCTCGGTCCGGTGCTCGGCGGGGTGATCACGACCGAGTGGGATTGGCGGGGGATCTTCCTGGTCAACATACCGATCGGCGTGTTCGCGCTGATCGTCACCGTCTGGCGGGTCGAGGAGTCGCGGTCACCGGACGCCACGCGGCCAGACTGGTTTGGCTTTGTTCTGCTGACGTTCGGGCTCGTGACGTTCGTGTACGGGCTGATTCGGGCCGGGGAGACGACCTGGTCGAACACCGGCGTTGTTCTTTGCCTTGCGGCGGGCGTGGTGCTTTTGGCTGCTGTTCGGGCTCGTCGAGAGCCGGGTGGCGCACCCGATGTTCGACCTGTCGCTGCTGCGGGTGCCGACGTTCGCGGGCGGCTCGATCGCGGCGTTCGCGATGAACGGGTCGCTGTACGCGGTGCTGCTCTACTTCGTGATCTACCTGCAGGACGTGCTGGGGTACTCGGCGCTTGGGACCGGGCTGCGGGTCGCGATCTTGTCCCTCGCCCAGCTCGTGACCTCGGTGATCGCGGGGCGGGTGTCTGAGCGGGTGCCGACCCGGTGGCTGATCGGGCCGGGGCTGCTGCTGGTGGGGGTGGGGCTGCTGATCATGACTGGTCTGTCTGGGGTGTCCAACTGGACGCACCTGATCCCGGGGTTCATCGTCGGCGGACTCGGGGCCGGGCTGGTTAACCCTCCGCTGGCGTCGACTGCGATCGGGGTGGTGCCGCCGGCTGAAGGCGGGGATGGCGTCGGGGGTGAACTCGACGTTCCGGCAGATCGGGATCGCGGCCGGGATCGCGGCGCTGGGGTCGATCTTCGTGTCCTCGATTCAGAGTCATCTGACGTCGGCGCTGCCCGCCTCGCTGGCGGGGTCGGCCGGGTCGCTGGTGAACGCGGTGCGGCAGGGGTCGGTTGGCACGGCTCTTGGTTCGCTGCCGGCCGGATCGAGGGCGGCGGCGGGGCTGGCGCTGCGGTCCAGCTTCGCGTCGGCGCTGAACGAGCTGCTGTTCGTGACGGCGGGAGTTGCGCTGGTGGGGGCGGTGTTCGCCACGGTGCTGATCCGGCGGAAGGACTTCGTGCGGCCGGATGGTGCGGTTGCGCCGGCTGGGACTGCTGGGCGGGCGGCGGAGACGGTGTAAGGACCCGGGCTGCCTTTGGACGCTTTCGCTGCGGGGCCGGCCGGGTTGTGTGGCCGGCCCTTTCTGCTAAGCGCCCGGGTACGTCCGTAAAGTGCCGCGGATATCGCAATTGGAGGCAGCGGTACGGCGACTAACTGGCTGTAGCTGCTCGATGAGCTTGTGTATTTCCTTCACTCAGCGTGATATTGTTGATTACAAAACGTAACTATGACGCTGCGGACACCACCGCCCACTTCAACCGCTCCCTCGGCCGGGCCTCGACAGTATCCGGGCCCGAGCTCTGCGGCTCGCCGCCGCGAGCTTGCGGGTGGTCGGCGAGTGTCAGCCCTCGGAAACGGCAGGCCGGGAGGGGGATCGTGCGGTGATAGTCGGGATCAATGAGCAAATTAACAATGTTCTCATGAGGGTTTATAAGCGCGCGGAAAACCTGGACACTTCGCTGCTAGAGGACACTTTCGTACCAATCGTCCAGGTCGACGGCATGCTCAGCATGGCGGAACATCACGTGCTTTACGGGAGACGGGGAACAGGCAAGACGCACACGCTACGCCGTCTCGAACAACAGCGGAGGATCAAGGGAGGCGCCGCCCTATACGTCGACCTTCGGATCATTGGATCAGAGGGCGCCCTGTACGCCGATCAAGGGCTGTCCCTCCCGACGAGGGCGACAACCCTTCTCATTGATGTCGTGACCGCGATCCATGAGGGCCTGCTCGAACTGGCGCTGAGGGATGAGAAATTTATCGCCAACCTGAATGAGCTGTCCGATGCGCTGGATCTCCTGGCGAGCGCCGCCACCGAAGTCAAGATGCAGGGAGACGTCGAGCAGGAGACCACGCGGACCGCCGAGCGACAAGACGATCGGAAGTCCGGGCTCAAGCTCACCGCGAGTGGGTCATCGGTCGGCTTTGGCGCCTTCAGGTCCCTGGCCCAATCACGCCGAGCGGAATCGATCCAGCGACGCCTGGAACGCGGCCAGGAAAAGTACCACATTGTGTTCGAAACGCTGGCCTCAGCCTTCAGCAAGGTTGCGAGCGCATTCGGAGACCTGGGGCTCTGGCTAATGTTGGACGAGTGGTCCTCGCTCCCAGTCGACCTGCAGCCGTACTTGGCGGACATGCTTCGAAGGTCGGTCTTCGTTCCAGGGGTAGCGGTAAAGATTGGCGCGATTGAGCGACGGTCTCGATTCATGATGGCGAAATCTGGGGCAAACGGCGATTACACGGGCATCGAGCTGGGCGCCGAAGCATCTGTTATCGACATTGATGAATACCTCACATTCGAGCAGGGGGCGCACCACGCACAGGCTTTCTTCGCACGGCTGTTGTACCGCCACGCGGGGCAGGCGCTGAAGGACGGCAACGGCAACCACCTGTTCGAGTCCGAGGATGATTTCGCGCAGGCGGCATTCGCCAGTGATGCCTTCATCCGATTCGTCGAGGGAAGCGAGGGTCTGCCGCGGGACGCGCTGGAGATCGTGCAGAAGTGCGCATCGCAGGCCATCGACCGGCAAATTGCCCTGGCGCACGTCAACAGTGCCTGCACAAGCTACTTCCTGCAGAGCAAGGAGGGCCGACTGTCGGAGCCGACGGGCAGGGCGCTGCGCGAGATAATAGGGAAGTGCGTTGAGGCGGAGAGTCGGCTGATCGCCCTGCGGCGCCCGCTTCAGTCGCAGAACGAGATCGTTGCAGAACTGTATGATCAGCGCCTTATTCACCGACGGGGGCAGGGGGTGTTCCTACCCGACAAGCCGGTTGGGGAGCCGTATGATGTTTTCCTGGTCGACCTGGGATGTTTCGTGGAACTGATCAGCCGCGGCCAGTTGCGCCTGGTCGACCATGGGCTGCGCGATCTGGGAATCGTGTCCACTAATCGAGACAGGCCCGATCATAAGGCAACCGCCCGCGAGCGAAAGGCGGGCTACGCGCTAATACCCGCGGCGAGCCGTTGGCACTGAAGAACGCTCAGGGGCCGTCCCTCTCGCTCGTTTTCCGGTGCTGCCTGATCGCCTCGGCCGGGTCCACGTGCCTGGCGAGCCAGAGTACGAACTGGGTGCGCGCGACGACGGCGTCATAACCGGCGGCGTGCCGTTCCGCGAGGTACTCGCCTAGTTCGGGGTAGAAGTCGGCCACGAACAATTCCTCCGACACCCAGTTCGGCGGCGATCTCGGTGGTCCTCATGTGGTCCCTCCACCGCATCAGCGCGATCTGCTTCTGTCGTGGCGGCATTGACTCGATGATCTGCCGCGCCTGCTTGAGCGCGATCGCGTTGAGCGCCTGGGCCTCCGTGTCGGCGGCGGTGGGCTGGTAGCGGACGTGAAGGTCGGGCAGCCTTCGGCGGAACGCCTCCATGCGCCTGAACTCGGTGACGTTCTTGTTCGCCACCGTGGCGAGCAGCCATGCTCGCTGCCGTCCGGTGTCATGTTCGCGCAGCGCCGACCAGGCCCGGGCGGCCGCCTCGAACGTGACCTGCACGAGGTCGGCGGCGAGTTCCCGGTCCCCATTGGTTCGGACGCACGCATGCCCGAACAGCCACTGGTCGTGCGCGTTGAAGAAACTGCTCAGCTCAGCGACGTGGGACCCAGCGATCTTGGGCTCATCACCGTGGGCCATGCAGCACCTCCAGTGGCAGCCGCGCAGGGCGGCCGTAGTTGAATGCGCGCTTCATACCTGTGTAGTCGCACCACGGCCGGAAAACCTTTAGCCCAGCGACACCGTGCTAGCCGTACCTCCGGATTGACGGGCTGGCACGGTGGCTCGCCGGCCTGCAGGCGGCGAGCATCGAGACATGACAGCCCGCCGTCCAGGCAGGTCTGCGTCCGCGCAGTAGCGCGGCGTCTGAAAGGCAGACGCGATCATGACCCGATACGGCACATGGGTGAGCTACAGCGGCAGCGCCAGGCTGATTCTCGCCATCGTCCTGCTGGCCGCGGCGGCCGGCCTGGTTTACGCGGCCATCCGGCTCCGCCGTCCCGTTCGCCTTCCCCGGCCGAGTTCGGTGCTGACCGCCTGCATGGTGCTGGCCTGGGGTCTGGCGGGGGTGGCGTTCCTGGCCTGCCTGGCGGCCTACGTCTCGCAGGAGGTTCGCGAGCACATCGCCAAGCCCCCGCCCGGCGACCCGATCACGCTGGTGACGGTGACGGCGGCAGTCGCCGTCTTCCTCGTCGTCTGCATCGCCGCCCCGGCCCCGTACGAGCGGTGGACGCGGATGTCGAGCGGGGCCATCGCCGCGATGGCCGCGGCGGCGATCTTCGAGTTGCCATTCGACCTCGTCATCTGGACCAGGATCTACCCGCCGGTTCCGCCCGACCCGGCGTTGTACCGGGCGCTGTTCTTCGCGCCGCTCGTCCTGGTCGAGCTGACCACGCTGTCGCTGCTCGCCCTGAGTCCGATGGTGAAGCTGTCGCGGACGGCCTTCCTCTGCCTGGCGCTGATGCTGCTCGTATTCGCGGTGTGGGCGCTGGCGGGATTCGGTTATCCGTCGACGCCGGTCCCGTTCGCGATGAACGTGGTGTCGAAGATCCTCGCGTTCGTCACCGCGCTGAGCCTGTTCTTCCCGGAGTGGTTCACGTGGTGGCGGCGGAGCCAGCCGGATGCTTCGCTGGGCGTTGTCGGGGCACCGGATCGAGGTCTACTGGGAGGCATGACCTTCGTCTGCCAGCGCGAGCAGGCAGGGGCGGAGCAGGCTGATGACCCGGGCCGGGTCGGCGGTGGCGAGATCGCCGGACTTGACCAGGTGGCGGGAGACGGTGACGCCGAGGATGACGGCGCTGATGATCGAGGCCCGCAGGCTCGCGTCGTCGGCCGCGATGACGTCCGCGATCTGCGCCTGGTAGCGGGCCATGCCCACGCTGGCGACGCTGGCGGCCTCTGGGTTGGTCAGCATAGAGCGCAGCAGGGCTAGCGACGCGGTCGGCTCGCTCGCCAGGCCGGCCAGCGTGGCGAGGATCTGATCGACCGCCTCCTCGGGCGCTCCGCTGACCTCGGGGAGGGGGGCGGCGTCGATAACCCGCCGGTAGAGCTCTTGCTTGGACCCGAAATAGTGCATGACCAGACCCGCGTCCACGCCCGCGGCCGAGGCTACCGCGCGGATGGTGGCCCGCTCGTACCCGGCGGCGACGAAGACGCTGGCGGCGGCGTCGAGGATCCGCGCCTCGGTGCGGCGGCGCTGCTCGGCGCGCGAGCCCGGCCTGGGAGTGGTCATGATTCATTCTACGGGCGTTGACCGGACAGACTTCTTCGTTCTACAGTTGTTCAATGAACACATGTTGAACGAGTTCGGTTCACTGAAACGAAGGGAAAATTCTCATGCCATCCGCCACGCCCGCCGATATCCTCGCCCAGCGCCGCCGCCTGATCCTGAGCGGTGACGTCGACGGTTTCGCCGAGCTGTTCGCGCCCGATGGGGTGATCGAGGGGCCGTTCACGGGGCCGCCGGGTGCGGCCATGCGCCTTGAGGGGCGGGAGGCGATCCGCGAGTACTCCCGTCAGGTCATGGCGTCGCCATTGCGGCTGGAGGACTTCGAGGTGACGGAGCTCTACCAGACCCAGGACCCGGAGGTGGTGATCGTGGAGATGCGGACCAAGGGGACCCTGACCGCGACGGGACGGTCGTTCGTGGCGACGTCGATCCAGGTCCTCCGGATCAGGGAAGGGCAGATCGTGCTGTTCCGCGATTACGCCGATGCGCGTGGGCTGGAGGACGTGATCGGGCAACCGCGTGCGGGTGGCTGAGGTCGGCTAGGCCGTTGCCTCGCGTGGCTGACGGTTGTCGCGCTCGTCTCGGGACAGTTCGTCCATCCGCCTGGAGAGTCCGGCGATCCGCTGCTCGAGGGCTCTCACCGTGGCGGCCAGAGCGCGAATGTCCTGCGGGTCCGCGCTGGGCGCGCTGGGCGCGAAACTCGAGGGGGCGCTCCCGCTGATGATGGTCTCGGCGCCACGGGGCTGGTCGGCGGGCTGCTCCGGGCCGTCGGCGAATGCGGTCTCGCCGTTCGCGCACTCGGGGAAGAGGCGGAGGTACAGCAGCCAATAGCGTTCGCTCGGCCTGCGGGCACCGCGCTCCCACGCATTGATCATGTGCTTCAGGCCACGAAGAGTAGCCAGCGGCTCGTCGGCAGCCGCGATGAACTCGCGGGCCAGCCGCGAGATGTCCCACCTGCGCGACAGCCGCCATCGGCGCAACTTCGCACCATCAACCTGCATAAGCAGCGAGCCAAGCGCAAAGCCGAACGCGACCACAGCCGCCAGAGCGATCGCTGGAGTCATATCAGCACACTGTGCTGTCGTCCCTGGTCATGTCAAGAGAACACCATGAATCCGCGTCTCCCGCTATGTAACAACTGCCTCTGCTGTCAATCTAATCCCACTGGTTACGCTCCGTCCCAGGTCGGCACGTGTGGTGCCCCCACCGGGGACACGGTCCGCTCCCACTCGCTCCCAGTCGCTCCCTGCTCCCCACTGTTGCGCGTGCGTCGCCGGGGTTGGACTTGTCACTAGAGCAGCTGACCTCAACTTAGGGCGCGTCTCATCCCATCAGCACCGAACGGCTACCAGAGAGCAGGAAGTAGGCGAACACATAATGAGGCCCCAGGCTAAACCGTTGTATCTCACCACTGGCGAGGTGGCCGCACAATTGCGCGTTAGGCCGAGTACGGTGCGATGGCTGATCCGCACGCAGCAACTGACTGCGCAACGTATCGCCGAAGAATTCCTCATCGAGAAATCCGACCTGGTTGCGTTTATCGACGCTCACACCATTCGGGGCCAGACGACATTATCGAGGAAGTCCTCGACCGCCGTTATGACTTGGCCCAGCGCGGCGGCTGATTCCGCGAGCCTGCATCGCCGACCGACCAGGCATTGAGCGGGCGCGTCAGCTCTTGAAGATGGCGGCGGCCGTCTCGGCCGTGAGGGCGCTGTCGAACCACTCGTCGAGCTGGGCGATGTCAGTGCAGGAGGAGACCCGCTCGCGCTGCTCGTCGGTCACGGTGATGGCGCGCGCGTCGATGATCTTGAGGACGTCCTCGGACTTGGCCTTGACTTCGCCCTGCTGCATGCCCTGTTGCATGCCCTGTTGCATGCCCTGTTGCATGCCCTTTTGCAGGCCTTCCTGGACGAAGCCTTCGATGAAGTCGCTCTTCCATTCCATGGTGGTCATCATCATCTCCAGTCTCCGACGGGCTGCGTCGGACGCAAGGTTCAGCATAATCGTGGACAGTCGTTTCCGGTCGGCGACGCTGTCGTTGCTCTCGCGTACGGCCGTCAGGAAGGCGCGGGCGCCCTGCTCCTCTTCCAGGTTGATAGCGCCCATGAAAGCCGCAAAGATCGCGAGGTAGGGGCTGTCGCTGCCGACGCCAGGGGCGTTCAGCGGGTCGATGACCGCAGGGATGAGGTCGAACCCGGGGTGACCTGTAGAGATGAGGCGACGGCACTTCTTCGCCTCGTCGGGGTCCGGGCAGATCACCAGCAGGAGCGCGCGCTGGCAGCGGAGATGCCTGCGGGCGACGGTGAGGTAGACCGGCCAGGAGAACGCCTTGGTCGGGTCGTCTCGGCCTTGCGGCTCGATGATGATGACCAGAGCGGGCTCGCCGGTGGCCTTGTCCTCGACGATCACGACGGCGTCGGCCAGGAACTTCATCGGCACCACCTCGCTCAGATCAGTCGGACCGAGCGAGACCGCGATCTCCGATGTCAGGTCAACATCGGACATGGCCCGTAGCAACTCGACGGCGAGGTCGGGATGCTGGCGGATTAGCTCGATGGGGGCTTCGTGGGTAACGGAGGGCATAACTTCACGCTACGACGGCCTACTGACATTTTCGGGCACGAATTGTTAAACAGATGACATTCGAAGGGAAATGGTTAATTGGCAACGGGTTGCGTTTTATGCTTTTCAGTGGATGTCGCGGCGGGCGATACGGATGGTGCCGATTACTAGCGGGACTGCGACCCAGATAAGGGCTGAGGATGCTATTTGGGCGGCGTGGCCCGACCATTGGCCGGCCAGCATCCAGCCGAACGTCTGGCCGGTGTTGACCCAGTTTCCGGCCTGCTCGACGGCGGGGATGAGCAGCAGGCTGGTGATGCCGGCGAGGGCGAAGTAGGTCACGACGGCGGCGGCGGTGTTGTGCAGCGCGCTGCCGATCGCGCTGCCGATGGCGGTGGTGAGAACGACGAAGGCGGCGAAGCCCGCGAGTTCGGGCCAGCTCCAGCCGACGGCTGGGTGCCGTCCGTCGGCCAGCGCCACGGCCAGGCCGGCCTGGGCGATCGCGAACGCCAGGCAGCCGCCGATGACGCTGATAGCGAGGCTGGCCACGACCTTGGCGGCGAGGACGCGGCCGCGGCGGGGTTCCAGGGTGAAGGTCGTCAGCGCGGTCCGCTGGCTCCATTCGGCGGTCATCGTAAGCATGACCGCGATCGGCAGCAGGCGGGACAGACCGAGCGCGGCCCAGGTGAGGAACGAGGCGCGGTCCTGGGCGACGTCACGCGGAAACACCAGGGGCACCGCCTGCGCGGCGAACGCGAGGAGGACTGCCGTCGCGAGCAGCCAGTGGGCGGCGCGGGTGTCGGTGGCCTTGCGGAGCTCGGCTCGCAGCAGCCGAGGGAAGGGGATTGCGGACGCGGTCGTGGTCATCGGACCGTCTCCTTTGGCGTGGTGAGGGACAGGAACAGTTCTTCCAGGGTCTGACCGGTGCCTGCGAGCAGGCTGGCTTGGGTGCCGCTGGCGACGACCCGGCCCTGGTCGATGATCACCAGGTGATCGGCGGTCGCCTGGACTTCGGCTAGCAAGTGACTGGAGAGCAGCACGGTGCCGCCTCGGGCGGCGAAGTCGCGCAGCAGGGTGCGGATCCAGGCGATGCCCTCGGGGTCGAGGCCGTTGGCGGGCTCGTCGAGGATCAGCACGCTTGGCTCGCCGACGAGGGCGTGGGCCAGGCCGAGCCGCTGCCGCATGCCGAGCGAGTAGCCGCCGACCCGGCGGTTGGCATCACGGGACAGGCCGACGGCGTCGAGGAGGCGGGCCGCCCTGGCCTTCGGCACGCCGGTCATGGTGCAGGCGATCTGCAGGGTCTCGCGGCCGGTGCGGCCGTCGTGGAAGGCCGCCGCGTCGAGCAGCGTGCCGACCGTCCGGGCGGGGTTGGGCAGCTCGGCGAACCGCTTTCCTGCGACGGTCGCGCGGCCGGCGTCCGGACGGGTCAGGCCGGTGATCATGCGGAGCGTGGTGGATTTGCCCGCGCCGTTGCGGCCGAGGAACCCGGTGATCGTTCCTGGTTCACAGGCGAAAGTGACGCCGTCAACGGCGGCGACGCGCCGGTAGCGCTTGGTGAGACTGGTGGCTGTGATCATGGGTCCAGGCTGGCTGGGCGGCGGGGCGGGGCGCATCGGCGGCGCGGCTAGATCACGGGGACCGGATGAAGGGCATCGGCGGCGGCGAGCCCCTACTTTCGTCGCGGCCGGAACCGCCGCGCGGAGGGTGTCCGCTTGGGCGGATGGCTTCTACGCTGAGGGATCATGGCGGACAGCACGCCCAGCGCCCGGCTGGACCTGACGACAGACCTGGCCTGCGTGCTGCTATCCGCCGCCGGAGGCCTGCTCCTGCTGGTCTCGTCGGTCGGCGCGCAGGGTGCGGGATGGATTTCCGGGCCGGCGCTGGTCGCCTTCGGCGTTGACGCGGGTATCGGGGTGCTCGCGTCGGCCATGCTCTGGTTCCGGCGACGGTGGCCGGTCGGGGTTGCGGTGGCGATGCTGGTGCCGATGGTCCTGTCGCGATCCGCTCAGTTCGCCAGCGTGGTGTCGGTCTTCAACGTCAGTCTCCGCCGTCGCCCGGCGACGGCGGTCGCCGTGGCCCTAGCGCATCAGGGCGCGTTCATCGGCTTCAGCTTGCTGTGGGTCACGTATCCGTTGTGGGCGGCGTGCTTGTGGGTGCTGTCGTATCACGTGACAGTCGTGGCTCTGGGGATGTACGCCGGCGCCCGGCGCGGGCTGGTCGCGTCGCTGCGCGAGCGGGTGCACCAGGCCGAAGCGGCTCAGCAGCTGATGGTCGGGCAGGCGCGGCGATCGGAGCGGGCGGCGATCGCGGTCGAGATGCACGACGTGCTGGCGCACCGGGTCTCGCTGATGGCGTTGCAGGCCGGGGCGCTTGAGGTTCGGCCGGACCTGCCGGCCGATGAGGTGGCGAAGACCGCCGGGCTGATCAGGTCGACCGCTCGCCAGGCGATGACTGAGTTGCGCGAGATTATCGGCGTGCTGCATGACGGGGAGCACGCGGAGGCACCGCTGGCCCCGCAGCCGACGCTGTGCGACATCGGCGCCCTGGTCGATGGGTACCGGAAGGCGGGGCTCAAGGTCGGGCTGGAGATGACGGTGGACGAACCGGACGCGGTGCCGCGGCCGCTGGGGCGGGATGCCTACCGGATCGTGCGGGAGGCGCTGACCAACGTGAGCAAGCACGCCGGGACGACGGCGGCCGCGGTCTTGCTGTCCGGCGGCGCTGGCAAGGGACTGCTGGTGGAGGTCCGCAACCGGCTGCCGGTCGACGGTGTGCTGGCCGGCGAGCCTGCGGGCAAGCTGCCCGGGTCCGGCCTGGGACTGGTGAGCCTGGCGGAGCGGGTCGCGCTGGCGGGCGGTACGCTCGCGCACGGGCCGGATGGCGGTGGCGATTTCGTGCTCACGGCCGCGTTCCCGTGGGAGGGCTGACGGGTGCTGAATCGGACGCTTGGGGTCCTGCTTGCGGATGATGACCCACTGGTCCGGGCCGGGCTGCGGACGATCCTGTCGGCGGCCGACGATCTGCGGGTGGTCGGGGAGGCGGGCGACGGAGCGGCGGCGGTGGCCGGCGTCGCCGCGTACCGGCCCGATGTTGTGCTGATGGACATTCGCATGCCGGGGTTGAACGGGATCGACGCGACCGAGCGCATTACCGTCCTGCGTGATCCGCCCAAGGTCATCGTGCTGACGACCTTTCAGCTGGACGAGTACGTGTTCGCGGCGCTGCGGGCCGGGGCGAGCGCATTCCTGCTCAAGGACACGCCGCCGGTCGACATCATCCGAGCGATACGGCTGGTGGCGGCGGGCGAGGCCATGCTGTCGCCATCGGTTACCCGGACGCTCATCGAGCGGTTCGGGGCGGACCCGACCGCGTCTCGGCGGGCAACGGCCGAGTTGGCGTTGCGCGGGCTCACTGCCCGCGAGCGTGAGGTGGCGGCCGAGGTGGCTCGGGGACGATCCAATGCCGAGATCGCCAGCCGGCTGTACATGAGCGAGGCCACCGTAAAGGGCCACGTGTCCAAGGTGATGGCCAAGCTCGGCGGGTCGAACCGGGTGCAGGTCGCGATCGTTGTGCGCGACGCCGATCTGGACTAGTGGTCTTGGCCGGGCGTGACGGCCCACTGGGCTGCCAGGTCGTGGACCCAGGTGGTGGGTCGGTCTGGTGGCGGGGCCGCTACCACGACGAGCTCGGTTACGCCGATTTCGGCCAGGGCGGGGATGTCGGCCGGAGTGCCGTCGGAGAGGGCCACGGCCACGGTTAGGTCGCGGAGGCTGCGGTCGTGGAGCTTGCACTGCTCGACTAGCGACGCAACGCGTCCCGTGACCGCTGCCGTGGGGAGGTTGAAGCCGTACCAGCCGTCGCCGAAGGCGGACACCCGGGCTAGGGACGCGTCGCTGTTGCCGCCGAGCACGATCGGGATGCGGCTGCCGCGGACGGGCTTGGGGTTGACCCGGACGGAATTGAAGCGGGTGAATTCGCCGGTGAATGAGGCGGGGTCGTCGGCCCAAAGGGTCCGCATCGCCGCCACGTACTCGGCCGTGCGATGGCCGCGGCGGGCGAAGGGGACGCCCAGGGCGGCGAACTCTTCGGCCGACCAGCCGATGCCGATGCCGAGGGTGAGGCGGCCGGCGGATAGCACGTCTAGGGTCGCGGCCTGCTTGGCGGCCACCACCGGGTTGTGCTCGGGGAGCAGGAGGACACCGGTCGCCAGGCCGATAGTGGTGGTAACGGCGGCGGCGAAGCTCAGGGCGAGCAGCGGGTCGAGCCAGTCAGCGTCGGCGGGCACTGCTATACGGCCGTCGGCCGAGTAAGGGTAGCGGGAGGCGGGCTGGTCCACGAGCACCACGTGCTCGCCTGCCCACAGGGTGGCGAAGCCCGCCGCCTCGGCGGCGATGGCAACCGCCCGGATTACGTCCGGGCGGGCGCCGGCGCCGATCCCGAGCGCGTGCAGGCCAACGCGCATCTGTCCTCCCCGGCTCGCTTCTCCCCCGGGTGGTTCATCCCCGGATCTTGGCCGATGACGCCCGCAGTGAGGTCAAGCATCTCCCCCGATCAGGCGATGCGCAGGGATAAGTCAGGCCGGGGAAATTTTCAAATTCGTCGTTTCGTACCCGCCGAGGAACGCTCGCCATTCTTCCGGGGAGATCCCCGGCACTGGGCCGGGGCAAGAGGCTCGAGCGGGGCGGTTTGAGGGGACGACGGGACCGTTCGGGATGAATCATGTTTTTGATTTGGCTGGAGAGAGTGCCTCTGTTGACGTGTACGTTAAGGTAGATTGCCGTTGACGTAAAGGAGGCGCTGTGCCTGAGCGCGGTACGGGTCAAATTGCGGTGCCCGAGGGGTACAAGTGGATCGCGCTGACGATCTCGACCCTGGGCATGCTGATGGCCACGATCGACGGGTCGATCACGCTGATCGCGCTGCCGGACATCTTCCGCGGGATCGGCATCGACCCGCTCCAGCCGGGCAACAGCTTCTACCTGCTGTGGATGATCCTGGGGTTCCTGGTGGTCACGAGCGTGCTGGTGACCACGCTGGGCCGGCTGGGCGATATCTACGGCCGGGTCCGGATGTACAACCTCGGCTTCGCCGTCTTCACCTTCTTCTCGCTGCTGCTCACCGTGACCTGGATGTCCGGGCACGCCGCGGGGATCTACCTGATCGTGATGCGGCTCTTCCAGGGCGTCGGCGCGGCGATGCTGATGGCGAACTCGGCCGCCATCCTGACCGACGCCTTTCCCGCCCGACCAGCGGGGCATGGCGATGGGGATCAACCAGGCGGCGGCGATCAGCGGGTACGTTCATCGGGCTGGTGCTCGGCGGCGTGCTGGCGCCGATCAACTGGCGGCTGATCTTCCTGGTGTCGGTGCCGATCGGGCTGTTCGCCACCGTCTGGGGCTACCTCAAGCTGCGGGAGCTGAGCGCAGCGCAGGCCCGCGCGGATCGACTGGCCGGGCAACGTCACCTTCGCGGTCGGGCTCATCCTGGTCATGATCGGCATCACCTACGGGATCGAGCCGTACCGGGCCGACACCATGGGCTGGACGAACCCGGTGGTGATCGCCGCTCTCGGCGGTCGGGGTGGCGCTGCTGATCGCGTTCGGCATCATCGAGACCACGGGTTGCCGAGCCGATGTTCCGCATCCAGCTGTTCAAGATCCGCGCGTTCACCGCCGGGGTGCTGGCCAGCTTCCTCGCCGCGCTCAGCCGCGGCGGGCTGATGTTCATGCTGATCATCTGGCTGCAGGGGATCTGGCTGCCGCTGCACGGATACGACTTCGCGCGGACGCCGCTGTGGGCGGGGCTGGCCATGCTGCCGCTCACGGCCGGGTTCCTGATCGCCGGGCCGCTGTCGGGCATCTTGTCGGACCGGTTCGGCGCCCGGCCGTTCGCCACCGGCGGGATGATCGGCACCGCGGTCGCGTTCGTGCTGCTCGAGCTGCTGCCGGTCAACTTCCCCTACTGGCTGTTCGCCGTCGCTGCTGTTCTTCACCGGGCTGGTGATGGCCTCGTTCGGGTCGCCGAACCGGGCGGCGGTGATGAACAGCCTGCCCGTCGAGCACCGGGGGGCCGGGTCGGGGATGAACACCACGTTCCAGAACTCGGCCCAGGTGCTGTCGATCGGGATCTTCTTCACCCTGATGATCGTCGGGCTGTCTTCGTCGCTGCCGCCGAGCCTGTACCAGGGGCTGGTCGCGCACGGGGTGTCGCCGCCGCGGCCGCTCTGCGGGTCTCGCATTTGCCGCCGGTGTCGACGCTGTTCGCCGCGTTCCTCGGCTACAACCCGGTGCAGCATCTGGTCGGGCCGGGGGTGCTGTCGCATCTGACGGCGGCGCAGCAGGCGACGCTGACCGGCCGGAGCTTCTTCCCTACGCTGATTACGGCGCCGTTTAAGGCGGGGCTGCGGGCTACCTTTGATTTCGCGATTGTGGCTTCGCTGGTGGCGGCGGCGGTTTCGTGGACGCGGGGTGGGAAGGTGGACGCTGCGGCGGCGGCAGGCGGGCCGGCCGTCGGTGGCGGGGCGGATGAGCGGCTCGTTGCGGTTGCTGTTGATGCTTCGGTTCCGCCGGTTGACGCCGAGGACGCTCCCGATGCGGACGGGTCGGACTCTGCGAACTCGGGCCGTTCGCTGGCGGGGGCTGAGGCGCGGAAGGATCCGGAGGGGGTGGGGTGATGGCGCTGAAGAGGGCGGCGACGGAGCCCGCGCCGGTGCTGTGGCGGATCGGGGAGGTGGCCAAGCTGACTGGGGTCACTACGCGGACGTTGCGGTACTGGGAGGAGCTTGGGCTGCTGCAGCCGGCTAGCCGGACGGACGCGGGCGAGCGAATTTACAGGGCGGGCGATGTTCGGCGGGTGACTCGGATTCGGGAGTGGCAGGAGCTGCTGGGGCTGTCGCTGGATGAGGTGAAGGCGGTGTTGAGCACGGGGGATGTTGACGTGCTGGACCGCGTGCACTCTGAGCTTCGGGACGGCTGAGGTGTCGTTGTCGCGGCGGCGGGCGCTGCTTGACGAGGCGATTGCCGCTAATGATCAGCTGGTGGGGCGGCTGGAGGACACGCTGGCGCGGATTCGGGCGCTGCGGGATGAGCGGGCGGCGATTGCGGTTCGGCTGCGGAAGAGTCGTGAGGAGCTCGAGCTGTTATCCGGGGCTTTCTATTTCGCTGACGAATTACCGGCTTCGGCGAGTGGATGGGATGGGCGGGGAGATGCCCGGCCGCCAAACCGAGAGTCGTGCCAAATACTCCGGGGATGAATTTCGCTCGCGGGGTGTCACAGGTCCTGGCTGGCGAGCCAGGAGAGGGTGAGGTCGGCGACTTCGCGCCAGCCGTGATCGAGGACGAGGGAGTGGCCGCGGTCGGGGAATGCGTGATAGTCGGTGACCGCGCCTGAGCCCGAGTAGAGCTTGTAGGCGGCGTGGGCTACTACCTCGGGGACGGTGTGGTCCTGGCCGCCGGCGACGATGAGCAGGGGCCCGCGGTCGCGCTTGCTGGTATCGACGGCGGCGGGCGATGACTTCTTGAAGTTCGCGGCCGAGGCCTCGAAGAGCGGCTTGCCCGGCCCGGGGATGGCCCACTGGTCGAACAGCTCGCCTGATTCGGTCTCGCTGAGCGCGTTGCCGAAGCCGTACCGGAATTGCTTCCTGGTCAGCGCGACCGCTCGCTTCCTGTTACCGGGCTTGGACAGCACCGGGAGCCCCGACCGGATCTGGGCGAACGGCAGCGGCTTGACCCCTTTGATCTGGCCGGGGTCGATCGCGATCGCGGCTGCGGCCGCGCCGCCGGACAGCAGCTTCTGCGCGATGAGGCCGCCGAACGAATGGCCGATCACGATCGGCCTGGCCGGCAGGCCGCGAATGACGTCCAGGTAGGCGTTGGTGATGTCGTCGATGCCCTTGTCCGCGACGGCGGCCGCGTTTTTCCGTGTCTGCTGCACGCTGTCGGAGTCGCCGGGCCAGCCGGGCGCGGTCGGGTCGTAGCCGGCCGAGCGGAATAGCTCGACCCAGGGCTGCCAGGCGGTGGAGTGGATCCACAGCCCGTGGATGAAGACCACCGGGACGGATGGTTCGGTCATGTGTTCCTCCTGGAATGGAGACGGAGCGTCGTGTCTTTGCCTTGGATGGGCAGGCCTGGTCCCCCGGCGCCCGACGGCGCCGGGGCACCAGGCCCGGGTGGTCTCAGCCGGCCGTGCGGGCGGCGTTGAGGATGACGCTGGTCACCGCGCTTGGGTCGCTGATCATGGACAGGTGCGGGGCCTTGATCTCGGTGACGTGCGAGCCGGCTCGTTTGGCCATGGCGACCTGCTCGGCCGGCGGGATGACGTGGTCGGCGGTGCCGATGACGTCCCAGGACGGGATCGTCTGCCAGGCGGGCGCGGTGGTCAGCGTGTCCGACAGGATGCTGGCGACCGGCGGCCGCTGCTCGGCCGCGAGCGCGGCCCCCTCGCGGGCGGGCAGGCCGTCGGCGAAGCACCCGGGGAACACGCTCTGCTTGACGTACGCCAGCGCGTCGCCTGAGGCGGCACCGGGGAAGGGGACGAAGTTCAGCGCCGAGGGGGTGAGGCACGATCCCGTGGACAGGCTCTGCGGGGTGTCGCCCGCCGCCGGGATGAAGGCGTCGTCGTAGACCAGCGCCTTGACTTGCGGGTTACCGGTGGCCGCGTTGGTGATGACGAAGCCGCCGTAGGAGTGGCCGACCAGGATGATCGGACCGGAGATCGTGCTCAGGAAATCGGACAGGTAGGCGGAGTCAGTGGACACGCCGGTGAGCGGGTTCGGCGGGGCGTCTACGGTGTAGCCGAGCGCCTGCAGCCGCTCGATCACCCCGTTCCAGCTCGAGCTGTCGGCCCACGCGCCGTGCACGAGCACGATGGTCGGCTTGGCGGCTGCGCTCGCGGAGGGCGCGTGGCTGGCGGTCGTCGCGGCGGTCGCGGTCGTGGCGGCGGTCGCGGAGCCGGCCAGGCCGGCCCCGAGCAGCGTCCCGGCGATGGCCAGTGACACGCCTGCGGCGGCGAGCCTCGGCCCGGTCAGCCTGGGGACAATGGGCATATGCATGAAACGTTGCCTTCCCTCGTGAATGCGGTGGTCGTGCGGCCACAGGGCGCGGCTTGATTCGTCAGCCGACGTTGACCTGGGGCATACCGCCAAGCCTGCGCCTGGCGGGCACGCAGCACATGACTTGATCAAGTGATAAATCGCCGCCGGTCTGCGCTGCTCTGCGCTGCGCAGAGGATGGCCGGGATCAGTGATCGGCGGCCTGGCGCTCGCCCGCCCGGCGGGCCAGCTCGACCCGGGACCGGATGCCGAGCTTGGCGAAGACGTGGCGCAGGTGCGAGTTCACCGTGTGCGCGGAAATGTAAAGCCGCTGGGCGACCTCACGGTCGGACGCGCCCTCGGTGACCAGCCGGACGACCGCGAACTCGGACGCGGTCAGCTCCGGCCAGCGCGCCGCGGCCGGGTCCGGGCGCCCGGGTGCGCGCTGCGCGCCGTGGTCGCGGAGCAGGCGGCGGACGCGGGCGGCGTCTCGGTCGGCTCCGGCGGCGGACTGCAGCGTTAGCGCCTCGTCCAGGTAGCCGACCGCCTTGTCCTTCGCGCGGTCCCCGAGCAGCCGGCCGGCGTCTTCGAGCGCGGCCGCGCGGACCAGCGGCCGAGGATCGCCTCGGTAGGCCTGGACGGCGGCCAGCGCCAGGTCCGGGTCATCGTCAAGCAGGGCGCGCGCGTGCAGGGCGGCGGGGTGCAGCCCGGGAAAGCCCGGATACCCGGCCGCAGCGCTCGCCAGCCGGGCGGTGACGGCGGCGGCGTCGGACCGCTGCCCGGCCGCCAGCAGCAGCCGCGTCAACTCGACGGAGTCAGCATGGCCGACCGGGCTGCAGACGTGCACGTAACCGGGCGCGAGGAGGTCGAGCAGGTCTGGGCTGATAGGGCCGCCATCAAGGCGCACCATGAGCCACGCCCCGAGGCGCTTGGTGGTCAGGCAGTCCCAGAGCTGTCCGTAGAGCGCCGCCGCAATCCGGCGGGCGGTCTGCAGCCCGGCTGGGTCTCCGGTGCGCAGCGCGATGTCAGCGAGGACGTAGCAGGCGATGCGGTTGAGGTAGCCGAAGCTGCCGTCCCCGATCTCGTCGGACATGTCCATGATCGCCTCGGCCTCGGCCCGGGCGTCGGCCAACTGCCCGGCCGCCAGCCGGGCCCGGCACCTGAGCATGGACCAGACCCGGGTGTTCCTCGGCACCTCCTTGTCCTCGCTGGCGCCTGCCTCGATGATCGCGTTCGCCTCCTCGAGCCGCAATTCCGAGATCAGCAGCAACGATTTCCACGTCTCCGGGACCCACATCCGGAGCTCCTTCGGCTCGTGCTGGCGACGAACGGCCTCGCTCGCCAGCGCGAGCGCCTGCTGCCAGTCGCCCTGGGCGAAGGCGAGCAGCGCGCGCGGCACGAACGTGATGATCTCGGTGGTCGGGTCGCCGCTCAGCGCCACCTCCGTGAGCGCGTCCGCGACCGGTCCGGCCGCGGCGGCCGGCTCGCCGCTGATGTCCAGGCCGCAGGCCTGCAGTGATAGCAGCTGGACGCGGAGCGCGGGCGGGACGCCGGTCAGTCGCAGAGCCGCCTGGCACTGCTCGACGACCAAGGCCGGTGCATACTGGGCCATCAGCATGGCGATGCCCAGGCGGGCCTGCGCATCGGCGACGGAATCGGCCAGGTCGCTCTCCGACGCGGTGAGGAGCTTGGCCGCCTCGGCCGCCCGGCCCGCCTGCACGAGCAGGTCGATGGCCTGGACGACGGCCTCGCCGCGCTCGGGGCCGCCGCGGGGAATGAGGTCGAGGGCACGGCGGGACAACGGGACCGCCACCGCCGGGGACATCCGCCCGATCTGCGCCGCCGCCCGCCGCAGCAGGCCGGCCGAGGCGACGTCGCCGGGCTCGGCGACATCCATGACCAGGCAGGCGACGTCGGCGGCGGTGGCCCCGTGCTGAAGCATGACCTCGACCGCGATCCGCCGCATGCTCCGCCGCACCGCCTTGGGCAGGCTGGCGTCGACCGCCTCGCGGACGAGGTCATGCCGGAATCCCAGACGGTTCCCGTCCTCGGTCAGCAGCCCGGCGGCGATCGCCTCCCTGATCTCGCCTCGCAGATCCAGCGGCGGCCGGCCGAGCAGCCCGGCCAGCTCGTCGAGGGAGAAGCTGCGCCCGAGCACGGAAGCCATCTCCACGGCGTCCCTGGCGGGCGGGGTCAGCCGCGCGAGCTGGCCGACGACCGAGTCGACCAGCCGGCGCGGCAGGCGGACGCCCGCATCCAGCCTGGCGGTGCCGCCGTCAACGGTCACCAAGTTCTCGGCGGTAAGCCCGCGCAGCAGCTCGGTCAGCAGGAACGGCTGGCCGTCGACCCGGCCGAGCACCTCCCGCAGCGCTTCATCGGGCTCGCCGCCGAGCAGGTCGCGAGCGATCTGCGCGACTGCGGTCTGATCGAGCGGACCAAGCCGGATCTCGGACGCGCCTGCGGACTCCAGCCGGCCGACCGCGTCCTGCGCGGCGTCCGGCTGCTCCCCCGGGCGCGTCGCCAGCAGCCAGCCGATCTGATGAGTTGACAGCCGCCTGGACAGCGAGACCAGGGCGCCCGGGGTGGCGGGGTCGGCCCACTGCAGGTCGTCGACGACGACGAGTAGCGGCGCGCGGCGGGCGGCTTGCTCGAGTGCCTCCTGTATCTCCCGTAGCAGCCAGAAGCGCTGGTCAGCAGACTGGCTGAGCTCGTGCAGACGGGCCGGATCGAGGGGCGGCTGGTCGGCCGAGACAAGCGCCTCCAGGATCGGCCCGAGCGGCACCGCCCCAGCTGCGGGGTCGCCGCCACCCCAGAACGTGACGATCCCGCTGCCGGCCGCCAGGCGGACGGCCTCGGCCAGCAGCGTGGTCTTCCCCACGCCGGCCGGGCCGGTGACGATCACCACGCTGCCATGCCCGGCCCGAAGCTCGTCCAACTGCCCGCGCAGCGTGTCGACCTGCGGCTGCCGACTGCGCAATCTGGGAGGCACCAGGCCATCGTAATTGACCTTCGGCCGGTCGCCCGTGGCCGGACGGCGTGCCTGGACAGAGAGCAGCCGGCCTGCGCGGGGGGTGCGCAGGCCGGCCGGGTTTACTCAGGTTGGTTCTGGATGACTGATTGGCTAGGGGTAACCGGTTGGCTATGGGTAACTGGTTACCGTGGACGGGGTGGTGTTGGTGGGCGTTGCCGCGCCTATCTCGTTGATGACGTGCTCGATGGTGCCGACGTCGCCCAGGGACACCGTGAGGATGTCGTGGAACTGGACGCCGGGGGTATCGGGCGCCTCGAACGCGTGGTCGGCGACCACCGCCGGGTTGACGTTGAAGTAGCAGTAGCTGCCGAGCCCGTACGCCTGATGGGTGGTGACGTTGGGGCCGACCTCGTAGGCCGCGTACCCGTCGGACGTGCCGTTCATCCAGGCGGCCTGGTTGGGCGGATCGTAGGGCATCTCGTTCTGGAAGAAGATGGTCTCGCCGCCGTTCCCGAACCACTGCACGTCGTAGTTCTGGTAGTGCTCGACGAACAGGCCGGTCGCGAGGACGTTATTGCCGTTGACGACGAGGCCGTGCTGGGCGGTGTTGACGGTCCAGCCGACGGTGCCCGAGTTGCCGTGGTCGGCGCGCCAGGCCCAGATGTCATCGAGCGAGGGTGTTGTTGGAGTTCACGACCAGGCTGTTGGTGGCCTGGCCGGCGATGTCGCCGCCGATCCGGAAGAAGACGTCCTGGACCGAGGTCGGGTTGCTCGCGTGGCTCGCGCTCGAGCCGGCCGGGCCGATCTGGAGCAGCGTGTTGGAGTTGGTGGTGCCGGCGTCGAACAGCAGGCCCTGCAGCCGCACGCCATCCACGTCAGCGACGTGCATGGTGTCCACGCCGCCGGTCGGGATGAGGGTCGGGAAGCCGAGGCCGAGCACGACGGTGTTCGGGTTGTTGACGTTGAGCGTCTGGTTGATGGAGTAGACGCCGGGGGTGAAGAGCAGGTTGCAGCCCTCGGCCAGGGCCGAGTTGATCTGCGCGGCGGTGTTGGACGGGGTGGCGACGAAGAACGTGCTCATCGGCACGCTGGTGCCCGGGGTGTTGCTGGTGGGCGACCAGCTCGGGCCGACCGCGTTGGTCCGCAGGCTCGGCTCGAACACGTTGTAGTTGCCGCTGCTGTCGACGTAGAGGTAGGGGATGTCGCGGGCGACCGGGGTGGTGGCCAGCGTGGTCATCGGCGGGCTCGGGTAGCTCTGCGCGGGCGCGCCGTTCACGCCGGAGAACACCATGTTCCAGACCGAGCCGGACCAGCTCCCGAGGGTGCTGTCCTTGGTGTAGTACTGCTGCTGGGACACGCTGGACGCCTGGCCGGTGACGATGCTGTCGGCGATGTAGCCGCCGCTGGCGAAGCCGAAGCTGGCCGGGTAGAGCTCGAGCCCGCCGTTGACGTCCATCCGCTCGAACGGGCCGGCCTGGGCGACGGCCCAGCGGTCGCTGCCCGCGGAGGGGGTGATCTCCATGTTTTCGGCGCTGCGCCAGAAGTTCTGGGTGGCGTTGCCGGTGCCGTCGAAGGAGTCGACGGTGACGTCGCTGTCGTTCAGCGCGACCGAGCTGGGGTTCTGCCCGAGGCCCTGGACCGACACGTAGTAGCCGACGTTGTCCTCGACGCCGGTGTAGGTGCCCGGGTCGAACAGCTCGGCGTAGCGCTGGGTGCCGAACTGGTTCACCTTCTGCGAGTTGAAGACGGTGTTCAGCGTGTTGTTGATCGTGGTGGCCGACTCGCTCGGGTTGAAGATGAACACGTTCGGCCCGAAGTTCGGCTGGTTGGACCCGCCGACGCAGCCGGTCGCGGCCGTGCTGATCGTCCAGGTGAAGGTGGCCGACCCGGACGCGCCGGTGGTGTCCTTGACGGTCACCGTGGTGTTGGCGGTGACGGCGGTGGTGGGGGTGCCGGTGATCAGGCCGGTGACCGAGTTGATGCTCAGCCCGGCGGGCAGGCCGGTCGCGGAGTAGGTGAGGGTCTGGCCGGACGCGGAGTCGGTCGCGTGGATCTGGAGGCTGGCGGCGGTGCCGACGGCGCCGACCTGGCTGCCGGGGTTAGTCACCGTGACCGTGTCGCCGGGGCCGGTGCCGCCGCCCGACGGGCGAGATCTCGATGCCGTTGACCTGGGCGTTGTCCTTGACGGTGACGAACTGGATGGTGACCGCGCCGGCGCTGCTCGCGGTCGCGGTGAACGACTCGGCGACCCCCTTGAACTCGCCGCCGGCGGTGGCGAAGATGTCGAAGTTGGTCAGCACCTGGGTGCCGTTGATGAGGACGTTGAAGGTCCGCGAGCCGGCGGCGGTCCAGTACGCCTCGTCGAAGTCGAGCCGGACCGTGTAGTTGGCGCCGGCGGTGAGGCCGGGGATGGTGTAGGTGAAGTTGCCGTAGCGGTTGTGCTGCCAGACCGACTGCGGCGCCGGGTTGGTGACGCCGGTGGTGGTGATCGCGGTGGTGGTGGCGGCGGTCGTGCCGCCGGTGAAGTCCTCGTCGGCCACGAACGGGGCCGCGGCCGGGCCGCCGGCGGAGATGTCAACGCCGCCGGTTCCGGTCGTGCTGGCGTTCTCGGTCCAGGTGAAGGTGGCCGTCCCGGATGCGCCGGTGGTGTCGGTCGCGGTCACCGTGACCGACGAGCTGCCCGACGGTGGTCGGGGTGCCGGAGATCAGCGCCGGTGCTCGAGTTGATGCTCAGCCCGGCCGGGAGGCCGGTCGCGGTGTAGGTCAGGGTCTGGCCGGACGCGGAGTCGCTCGCGCCGATCTGCAGGCTGGCGGCGGTGCCGACGGTGCCGGTCTGGTTGCCGGGGCTGGTGACCGTGACGGTGTTGCCGGTGCCGCCCACGGGCGAGATCTCGATGCCGTTGACCTGGGCGTTGTCCTTGACGGTGACGAACTGGATGGTGACCGCGCCGGCGCTGCTCGCGGTCGCGGTGAACGACTCGGCGACCGCCTTGAACTCGCCGCCGGCGGTGGCGAAGATGTCGAAGTTGGTCAGCACCTGGGTGCCGTTGATGAGGACGTTGAAGGTCCGCGACCCGGCCGTGGTCCAGTACTCCTCGGCGAAGTCGAGTCGCGACGGTGTAGCTGGCGCCGGCGGTCAGGCCGGGGATGGTGTAGGTGAAGTTGCCGTAGCGGTTGTGCTGGTAGACCGACTGCGGGGCCGGGTTGGTGATGCCGGTGGTGGTGATGGCGTTGGTGGTGGCGGCGGTCGCGCCGCCGGTGAAGTCCTCGTCGGCCACGAACGGCGCGGCGGCCGGGCCGCCGGCCGAGATGTCGACGCCGGCGTTGGCCGCCAGGGCGGCCGGCGCCGCGCCCGGCAGGACGACGAGGCCTGCTAGCAGCAGCGGCGCGATGGCGAGCATGAGCACTCTTCGCAGGCGGGAGAGTGTTCGGCGGTGCAGGGCGAGATGCATGGGGACGCTCCTGTGGTGGCGGCACCTAAGGCCTGGTTCTTTGCCGATTGCAGAGTTGATACAAGCCTTATTTAATGGCGTAACTTAACTTGAATGAAAGAGCCCGTCAAGAGATCGAAACCGGTCGGCTACGGAGCGAGGGTGCCATGCGCGAGCGAAGGCGTTGGACCGTCCATGACCTGCGCCGGGACAACCGTTCTGTGCTGCTGTCGTCGCTGTTCTTTGCCCAGCCGTCCCCGTCGAGCCGCCAGGAGCTCAGCGCGGCCACCGGGCTGAGCGCCGCTTCGGTCAGCAACGTCGTGCGCGACCTGATCGACGACGGGATCGTGGTCGAGGCCGGCTCGGTCGACTCAGACGGCGGGCGGCCGCGCATGCTGCTGCAGGTCAACCCGGATCACGGGTACTTCATCGGGGTCGACGTGGGCGAGACCAGGGTCCGGGTCGAGCTGTTCGACCTGACGCTGACCGAGCGCGCCAAGACCGACTATCCGCTCGATCCCCGGGAGCACCAGGTCGGCCTGATCGTCGAGGCGATCTTGACCGGGCTCGAGGTGGTGCTGGCCGCCAGCGGAGTCAGCCCGGCCGCGATCCTCGGCATCGGGGTCGGGGTCCCCGGCATCGTCGAGAACGGACCCGACGGTCTCGTGCACGGGCAGACCTACGGCTGGGAGTCGGTTCCGCTCGGACGCCTGCTCCGGGCCGGCACCAGCCTGCCGCTGTACCTCGACAACGACGCCAGGACCATGGGACAGGCCGAGCTGTGGTTCGGCGCCGGGCGCGGCGCCAAGAGCGCGGTTGTCTGCCTGATCGGCTCCGGCGTGGGGGCAAGCATCAGCGCCAACGGGGCGACGCTGCGCGGCCGCACCTCGAGCGCGAGCGAATGGGGGCACACCACCGTCATGGTGGGCGGCCGCCCGTGCCGGTGCGGGTCGCGCGGCTGCCTCGAAGCCTACGTCGGTGCCGAGGCGATCCTCGAGCAGTACGGCGGCCCGCTGCCCGACGGCCAGGAGGCCGCGCTTGCGGCCATGATCGAGCTTGCACCGACGTCTTCGCAGGCGGCCGAGATCCTGGACTCCACCGCGCTCTTCCTCGGCGGCGGCATCGCGAACCTGATCAACCTGTTCAATCCCGAGCGGATCATCCTCGGCGGATGGGCCGGCCTGCTGCTCGGCGAGCACATGCTGCCCGCCATCGGCGCGGCGGCCCGGGAGCGCTCGCTCCGGCATCTGTTCGCCGGGACCTCGATCGAACTTGGCCGCCTCGGCCCGGACGCGACCGCCCTCGGCGCGGCCACGCTGCCCATCGAGGCCTTCCTCGGCGGGAACGTGTTCGGCGGCGGGGAAGCGGCGGGTCCGCTTGGCTAGGTCTGCCCGTGGTTGCGCTCGAGGTGACGGGTGGAGGGGACGACGGAACCGTTCGGGAAAAGTTAAGATTTTGATTGTCTGGGGGTTGGAGCAGCCCGTTCACGGGAGGGCAGTGAGCCACAAAAGCTAGTTCCGCGGGGGCGATGATGGGGGATGCGGCAAGCGATCTTCGTGACGGCTACGCCGAGGTTGGCGACCAGCGCTTGCACTACGTGGAGGCCGGGGAGGGGCCGCTGGTCATCCTGCTGCACGGCTTCCCCGAGTTCTGGTACGGCTGGCGACTGCAGATCGCAGCCGCTCGCGGCGGCGGGATTCCGCGTCGTCGCACCCGACCTGCGCGGTTACAACCTGTCCTCGAAGCCGGACGGCGTGGCCGCCTACGCCAGCGACCGGCTGGTCGCCGATATCCGCGGGCTCATCCGGGAACGCGGCGCCGAGTCGGCCCACCTGGTCGGCCATGACTGGGGCGGAACCGTCGCCTGGGACCTGGCGATGAACCACCCGGAGGTGGTGGACCGGCTGGCCATCCTCAACGCGGCCCACCCGCGAAAGCTCTCTGAGGGACTGCACCACCCGGGCCAGCTCCGCAAGTCGTGGTACTTCTTCTTCTTTGACCTGCCGGACCTGCCCGAGAGCGTGGTGCACGCCAACCACTGGCACTTCTTCAGGCACTTCCTGCACGACGCCCGACCGGCCTATACGCCGGAGGAGATCGAGCGCTATGTCGAGGCCTGGTCGCAGCCGGGCGCGGCAACCGGGATGATCAACTACTACCGGTCTTCGGTGCGACAGTCGCAGAAGCAGGCCCTCGAGGCGCTTCGCCCGATCAATGCGCCCACCCTGGTCATCTGGGGGGAGCGCGACCGCTACCTGAGCCCGGACCTGGCCGAGCCCGACCACGACGACGTGCCCAACTTGAACCGCGTCGAGCGGCTGCCCGACGCGTCGCATTGGGTCCATCACGACGCCGCCGAGCGCGTTAACCAGCTGCTGACCGGCTTTTTCGCCCCGGCCCTGGCGGGCCGGGACTCCGGCGGTCGCTAGGAGCGTCGCGGTGACACGGGCCAGTCGTCGGGGTAGCTGGTTGCGATCCGCTTGTGCTGGCGGCGCAGCTCGCGGCGCTCGGACGGCGAGAGGTGATCTTCCATCACGATGCCGTTGACGTGGTCGGTTTCGTGCTGCAGGCAGCGGGCCAGGGTGCCGGTGCCTTTCACGGTGACGAGCTCGCCGAACTGATCTTGTCCCCGGCAGACGGCGAAGTCCGGGCGGGCGACGGGGAGGTAGGCGCCGGGGAGTGACAGGCAGCCTTCGTAGTCCGTGTCGAGGTCGGGCCGAACGGCCAGGGTGATCTGCGGGTTGCAGATCAGGCCCTGGCGCCGTCGGCCGAAGCCGTCCAGGCAGTCGTAGAGGAACACCGCCAGGTCCACTCCGACCTGGGGCGCCGCGAGGCCGGCGCCGTCGGCGGCGGCGTTGGTGGCGAACATGTCGCACAGCAGGTTCCACAGATCGGGGCCGAACTCTGTCACCGGCCGACAAGGGCGGTGCAGAACTGGGTGACCCCAACGGGTGATCGGTAGCGCGGTCCCTGAGGACAGCAGAAGCGCGAGTGGCATCGGCGGTCTCCTTGTCGGGCTAAGGGTACGCGGGACCCGCCCTGGTCCTTGTCGATTAGGCGGCCGACGGCGGCCGACGCGTCGGCGACAATAGTCTCATTCGCACCACGCGCAACAAGCAGGACGGACTTTTAGGTCATTGTGTGCCGTTCGGGTCGTATAGGCAGCGTTCCGAATTAAGGTGGTTTTGCGGTGTGTCGGGGGTGGTTAACGTGTTGTCTGGTGGGGTGTCGGCTTTTCGGGGGGTGAGGAGCGGGGCGGCGGCGGGGATGGCGGCGATCTTGCGGGTGGCGACGCTGATGGAGGAGTGGTCGACGCCGAGGAGGGCGCCGATGGCGGCGCAGGTCATGCCGAGGCGGTAGCGGTAGACCGCGGCGATCAGGGCGGCGGCGGGGGTGAGCCTGCGGGGGTCGGTGGTGCCGCTGTTCTTGATGCGGGTGGCGCGGCGCTTGATGTAGAGGCGCTGCTCGCGGGCGGCGGTGGAGGGGATTTCCAGGGCGGCGGCGAGCTGCGGCGAGGCGCTCGCGGGGGATGCCGGTGAGGGCGGGGTGGTCGAGGGCGTCCAGGTCGGGGCCAGCCGGCGGCGGTGGGCCCGGGTTCGGGGTCGCGGGCGGGGCGGGGGGCGGGCGAGCAGGGTGTAGTTCCACTCGCCGTGCGAAGGCGTGGCGGGTTAACGCGCGGTCCTCGATGTCGCGGATCTGCGGCGTCGGTGACCTGCAGGCCCGGTGGGGTAGGGGCCGGGGTCGAGGACGGCGGTGACGGTGAGGCCGGCCGCGGTGGTGACGGCGCCGATGGTGGAGATGATGACCTCGTAGCTGGTCAGGGGGCGGCCGCGCCAGGCGAGGCTGACCTGGGAGAACAGCTGGTGCTCGATCTTGTTCCACTTAGAGGTCCCGGGCGGGAAGTGGCCACGGTGACCTCCAGGCCGGTGTCGGCGGCGAGCGCGGCCAGGCCGTTCTTCCAGGCGCGGTTCCGCCAGCCGTTGCAGCCGCCGGCGTCGCAGGTGACCAGCAGCCGGGTCGCGCCGGGTAGGCGGCCTTCCCGACGATGTCCCACCAGCGGCGGACCGACTCCACGGCCAGGGCGGCGGTGTTCGCGTCGGTGCCGACGTTGACGAACCCCGTGTTCGCGTCGACGTCGTAGACGCCGAAGGGGATCGCGTGGCCGTCGCCCTGGTCGGGGAAGGAGTGGGAGCGCGACCAGGACGGGGTCGCCCGCGCGGCGCCACTCGCGGCCGGGCTGGGCGAAGTCGCCGACCTGCTCGCTTCTTCTTCGCGTCCACGCTGATGACCGGCTGCCCGGCGTCCAGGTGCTCTTTGGCCTGGGCGGCGATGTACCGGAACTGGGCGTCGCGGTCGGGGTGCTGCCGGCCCTCGGCCACCTTCGAGTTGGACTGCAGGGTGAACCCGGCGTCCTTCAGCATCCGCCAGCAGGTCGGCGGGCTGCACGGGCGCCGGCCGCGGTCATCTCGCCGGACAGGCGCTCGACGCTCTTGGTCGTCCAGACCAGCGGCGACCCGGGGTCGCCCCGGATCGAGTCCGCGACCAGCGCGAGCAGCGCCGGCGCCAGCCCGGGGTCGGCGGCGGCGAGCGGCCTGCGGCCGCCGCCCGGACGGCGGACGCGGCCCGGCGGCGCGCTGTCGCCGGACGCGACCTCGGCCGCGCCGTCGGCGACGGTCTGCCACGACGCCCCGGTCAGGGCCGCGACCGCCCCGGTCCCGCCGTCCCCGGCGGCCCGGGCCACCATCCCCAGCACCAGCCGCCTGGCCCGCTCGTCCAGCATCGGCAGAACCAGCTGCAGCTGCGGCACCATCGGCCCCAGAAGGTCCGTGTTCGCGCCCATAACGGGATCCTGCCACGCGACACGCCGAGAACTCGGTTAATTACGGAATGTTGCCATAGTGCCCCAAACGTCACACGATGAACCTGCAGTCGGCAAAAGCAGTCCCAAAGGTCACACGATCATGGCTACGTCCACGCCGAACTGGGCAGGCGGCTTCTGGAGGAGCGCTACCAGCCGGGGGGGTCGTCCAGCTTCTGGTTCTCGGATGTCAGGGACTCCCAGGCGCTGCTGCCCATCCCGGCGACCAGTCCGGTTCTTGCGGGCGAGGTCACGGTGGTCGCCTCGATCAGGTCGTCCTCGTCGTCAACGTCAACGTCAACGGGAGCGGGGCGGCGCCACCGCGACGGGAAGAACAGCGGCATCACCAGAACGACCCCGGCCGCGCCGAGGATGCCGGTGGCGCCCAACCCCGCGAACCCGAGGCCGAAGTTGTGTCCCTTCAGGGGTATGTACTCAACCGCCCGGGCCGGGCTTACCACGTACAGCGCCGTCCAGCCGAGCAGGACCAGGCCGGGCAGCCCGGTGGCGAGCGGGGAAACCCAGCGGATCACGAGCGCCAGCCCGATGAGCAGCGCCACGGCGGCCATGGCCGCCAGCCCGCCGGTCACGACGGAGTTGCTCATGAAGTTGCCGCCGCCCGCAGGCGGGGACCACTCGGACCCGAGGTTCCGCGTGACGAGCCGGTTGAAGGCCCAGCCGCCTCCGAAAAAGACCGCCGCGGATAGCAGCACGGCCAGTCCGATGCCAATCAGATGTCGCATTCCTGCCTCCTGTCCGGGCTATGGTGCCGCAAAGCGACCAATTTTGCAGCGAAACCGGCAGAACGTCACATGCCATCGCCTCTACCGGAGGAACACGGAGAAACGTTTTATCTGATGGTGCCGGCGACTTCGATGAGGGCGTCGGTGACGGCCTGCGGTTCGGTGATCATGAGGTCGTGGCCGGTGTCGATGTCCCACAGGCGGCCGGCGTCGCGGGCCTGGCGCATCAGGTCCTCGTCGCGGGTGGCGAGGGTCGAGGTGCAGACGATGTGGTACTGCGGGAGGGCGTTGAAGTGCGGCCTCGTTGGTGAGCTTGAGCGGCTGCTCGAAGCACTTCCAGGGGTGGCCGGTGAGGCGCTCTTCCATCCAGGCGAGGTCGTCGGGGTCGGTCACGCCGTAGAACGGTGCCGGCGTCCGGGTCCGGGGAGCAGGACGAGCTCGACGCCGTCGACCGTCTGGCCGTACGGGCGGACCGCCTCGATGATCGGCCCGGCCACGTCCACCAGCGACTGGCCGTCGACCGGGGTGGCGGCGTCGAGGTAGACGACGCGGCCGACCCGGTCGGCGGCGCGGTCGGCGACGCCGGTGATGACCATGCCGCCGTAGCTGTGGCCGACCAGGATGACGTCGTTGCAGGTCCTCGTAGTGCAGGAGCGCGACGATGTCCTGGATGTGCAGGTCTAGGTCGACGTGCGGGCCGACGAGGTGGGAGCGCTCGGCGAGGCCGGTTAGCGACGGTGCGTGCACCTCGTGGCCTGCTGATCTCAGCATCCGGGCAACGCGCTGGTAGCACCAGCCGCCGTGTCCGCCGCCGTGAACTAGTACGTACGTGGCCATCGCCTGTTCCTCCTGTTGGACCTACTGGGCAGGGACTTCGATGACGGCGGCAACGGCTTCGCGCATCGGGGCCTCCGACTCGGCGTCTTGCTCTGGCTCTGAGCTCTGAGCATTGAGAATGTTATTCTCTTTGTCAAGAACGATGATCGCAAGGGTGGGAGATCCTGTATGTAGATCAGTGGGCGCTCGGCGATCGGCGGACTGAACTGAAACTGCCGGGCAGGCCCTTCGAGGGCCTGCCCGGCATCGGCGATTTCATGACCGGAGCCGAACCCGCGCTGCGGCCGGTTTGCCGATCAGGTGATGATGTTGTGAACCGGCATGACGTCCGGCGCTCCCGGGTCGATCCCGATCCTGGTCAGGATGGGGATGAGCACCTTCCCGTATTCCTCGAAGGCGTCCTGGGATTCCCACACCTCGTACACCATGAGATCACCGTCGGGCCCGAAACAGGAGTGGTGGCTCCGCCCGGCCGGACGGTCGGCGCCAACGGCCGCGAGCTCCTTGACCGCGTTGTCGTACTGCTCGGCGGTCAGGGACTTGGGATGGAAGTAGATGGCGAGTGGCATGATTCCCCCTGCTGGTTGGTGCCGCAGTCCTGCCGCGCTAGCTGCCCGGTCGGTGGCTGTCGGCGGTTGATGAACGAGTACCGGCCTGGACGGTCCGGGCGCGGCGTCTGCGCGACCTAGAAGGGCACCTGCTGGCTGAGCAGCCCGGTCGCCGGTCCCCGGCCGGACACCGTGCGGCAGAAGTCGAAGGCGTCCATGGTGATGTCTTCCCCCTCGCCGCCCCACGTACCGCCTGCTGGTCCTGACAGGCTCAGCGTGTAGGGGCGGCCGTGTCGGGCGGCCCATTCACGGACGATGTCATCGACGATGACGCCCTCGTGCGCGGGTGCGGCCTGGACCGGTATCCCGGTGGCGCGGCTGATGTCGAGGCGGTGCATGAACGGGTCGCGGGTGAGAATAATGTCGAAGAGGAACCCGAGGGTCCAGCGCTCCTGCGCATCGCCCACCATCATTGCGCCGGGCATGGTGCGACTGCGGATGAACGCGGGCATCTTGCGACGCAGCCGGGCGGCCTTCGGGCCGATGGCGCGCATCGCGGTGACCACCTCAGCTGTGCTCAGGCCGGCGTTCTCAGCCACCTGCAGCGCTGTGAGAACGTCGATCATGACCGCGCCGGTCTTCTTCGCGCCCTTCTGGGCCGCCATCTGCTGGCGGGCGAGCGCTGGCAGCGTCGCGATCATTTGCGCCATGCCGAGCATGTGGCCGGCGACGGCGCGCACGTCCCATCCGGGACAGTCGGTGGGCAGTGCCCACTGGCTAGGGGTAACGCTTTCGAGCAGTGTCACCGCACGGGTGTACTCGGTTGCCGCTGATGTCATCGCGGCCTCCCGTTCCAGAACGGGGGCGCGAGGTCGTTCGATGGGCGGGGCGGGCGATTGTCTGGTCATGGTGATCTCCCTATGCTCCTCATGCCTGGGCGGGGACGCCCAGGTTGTCGGCGAGCATGTCGATGGCCCGGTCCAGCAGCCGGCTCCAGCGATCCCCCCGGGGTCGTTGGCGAGCTGGGCGTCGATCAGGCCGCCGATAACTGCTACGCATAGGTCGACGTCGGCCTGCCGGGTGACGTTCTGCGCGGCAAGCGCGGCCCGCAGGACCTCCAGCGTGGCCACGGCCGGCGCGTATGACTCAGCGCTCGGTTCGAAGCCGAATATCGTGCGCTGGTTCATCAGCTGGTGGCGCGACAGGTCACTGGTCGAGAAGTCGAAGAAGGCCCGGGCGACTTGCCTCATGGCAGCGCGAGGCGAGCTCGCGGGGCTGCCTACCGCCACGGTCATCACCGCGAGGCACTCGGTCCACGCCGTAGCGAACATCGCGTCGTAGATGGCGTTCTTCGACTCGAAGTGCGAGTACAGCGATGGCGCGCGCATGCCCACCCGCTGCGCGATATCCCGCAAGGTGAGCTGCGAGAGGCCCCGTTCCCTGGCGAGCTGCCACGCCACGTCGAGGATCTCCCGCCTTGTTGCCTCACGGCGTTCGGCTATCCGATCGCGATTAGTATTAACTAACATGGTTAGGAGACTAGCCTTCGGAGGACGCGGCGTCAACGCGCTGCGGTCCCGGCCGGGCAGGCCGACCACGCTCAGCCGCCAAGCGTGAGCGCCAGCAGGGCACGACGGCTGGACGGGGCGATGCGGTTTGCGTCGAAGTAGCGCTCAGTTCGGCCGGTACTCGCAGACGACCAGGCGAGAGTCCAGGACTGTGGCGCTGGTCAGGGCGAGGCCGGTCTCCGGATAGCCGGTGAAGACTGGCTCCCGGCCGGCCTGCCCGAGCACGTGCGGGAACACCACCAGGCGGAGCCGGTCGACCAGGCCCGCCGCCACCAGCTGGCGGACCAGGCTGATGCTGCCAATGGTGCGCAGCGGGTCACCGGGCTGGTCCTTGAGCGCGCCGATCTCCTCGGCTGGGTCGTTCTTGGCCAGCTGCGCGTTGTTCCATGCGAGCGGCCCGGCCAGGGTGGTGCTGAACACGAGCTTGGGCAAGCCGTTCATCGGCCCGGCGAGCGGGTCGGGTGACGATGCCCAGGACCGGGCCATGATCTCGTAGGTGACCCGTCCCATGAGCATGATCTGCGGCTCGGCCAGGACCCGCTGCGCGTAGGCGGCGAATTCCGGGCCGAAGTAGCCGAAGGTCCAGGACTGGCCGCCGTCGGCCCCGGCGGCGAAGCCGTCGAGCGACACGAACATGTCCGCAGTGAGCTCCCGCATCTCGTCCTCCTCGGTTATGCCGGGCCGACAGGCTCGGCGGTCAAAATAAAACTAGACTGTCCAGTACTATAATTCGCGGAAACTGGACTGTCCAGTACTATGGCTGCCATGGCCCAGACACCCGCGGCAGCCCCCACACAAGCCCGCCACGACGGGGAAACCAGGACAGCCCGCAAGCGTCGGGCGATCCTGACCGCGGCCACGACGCTGTTTCTGCGCGACGGCTACCCGGCCACCAGCATGGACCAGATCGCCGCAGGGGCAGCGGTGTCAAAGCAGACCGTCTACAAGCAGTTCGCCGACAAGCAGAGCCTGTTCCGCGAGATCGTGACTCACACCGTGGCCGAGGTCGCCGACCCCGTTGCCCAGCAGGTGGCCAGCCTCCGCGACGGCAGCGACCTGGAGACAGACCTGCGCGACCTCGCGCAGGCGCTGCTTACCCAGGTGACCCAGCCACGAGTCATGCAGTTGCGCCGCCTGGTAATCGCCGAGGCAGGTCGCTTCCCGGATCTGGGGCTCCTGTTCTACGAGTGCGGTCCCGCGCGCACCATCGCCGCGCTGGCTACCGCCTTCCAGGACCTGACAGCTCGCGGGGCCCTGCAGGTCGACGATTCGCAGACGGCCGCCGAGCACTTCAACTGGCTGGTCATGTCGACCCCGCTCAACCGGATGATGCTCTGCGGCGACACCGAACAGCCCGACCATGCCAGCCTCAGCCACTACGCCGATGCCGGCACCCGGGCATTCCTCGCCGCCTACGGCCCGAACTGACCAGTTCGATCGCGGCGTGCGGATTTCGGCGTTCACGGGCTATGACGGGCGATCTGTGCACCGTCTGCGGCCGCGACATCGGTCCTTTGGCGCGGCCGGGACACCGGGCTCTGGAGATGCCGCAAGCCTAGGAAGCCCACGACCCCGGCCGCGACGAGGATCGCGCCGGCCAGCAGCAGGGCGAGCTCGAAACCCCGGAGAAAGGAAGCCGTGGCCAGGTCAAACGCGGGCCGACCTGCGGACGCGGCGGCGACGCGGACCTGACCGACCGCGACGTCGGCCCCGACCTGGGCCGCCCGCTGCCGCTCGGCAGGGGATAGAGATCCGGCCTGGCGGTGCCAGTCGGCCAGGGTCACCGCGGCCCCGATGGATCCCAGGATGGCCAGTCCGGTCGCGGTGCCGATCTGGCGGCAGGCGTTGAACAGGCCTGACCCGATCCCCGACGATCCCTCCGGGACTTCGGCCATCGCCGCGGACGAACCCGCCGGGACCATCAGGGCAAAGCCCACCCCCACCAGGATGTAGCAGGCGGCCGGCCAGGCGAACGGCGTCGCCGTCGTCAGCTGGCTCATGCCAAGCACGCCCGCGGCGGCGATGAGGCATCCGCACCCGACGGCCGATGCCACCGGCATCCGCCGCTGGACCCGCTGGCCGAGCTGGGCCACGGCAAAGTACGGAATGCAGAAGAAGAGCCAGGACAGGCCGGTGCGCAGCGCGGACCATCCGTCGGCATTCTGAAAGAAGAGGGTGACGTAGTAGATGAATCCCGAGAACGCGAGGTAGGCCAGCAGGTACACGGCACAGGCCCGGCCGAAGCTCTGGGTTCGCAGCAACGCCGGCGGGACCATGGGGAATGCCGCCCTGCGCTCCCACCCGAAGAAGACCACCAGCAGCGCCACCCCCGCGACGACGCCCGCGACCACCACCGGTGAACGCCAGGTCGCGTCGGAGGCGTCGACGAACCCGAAGGTCAGGAACAGAAGTCCGGAAGCGCTCAGCGCCACGCCGGCGGTGTCGAAGGGGCGCGGTACCGGTTCCCGGGACTCCGCGACCGCGAACCAGGAGACGGCCAGGGTCACCACCGCGATCGGGACGTTGACCCAGAAGATCGATGACCATGGGAACACGCTGAGCAGCAAGCCGCCAACCACGCTGCCGCCCGCGACAGCCAGGCCGCTGACCGCGGCCCAAAGCCCGATCGGACCAGTCCTCGCCTCCGGCGGATAGGCCTCGGTGATCAGGGACAGGGTCAGGGACGACATGACGGCGCCGCCGATTCCCTGGATCACCCGGAAACCGATCAGCATTCCCCCAGAAACCGAAAGAGCACAGCCGACCGAGGCGAGCATGAAGAGAGCGACCCCGCTCATGAAGACGCGCCTGCGGCCGAAATGGTCGCCCAGCGCCCCGCCCGCCGGGATCAGGGCCGCCAGGGCCAGGGCGTAGGCACTAACCACCCATTCCAGGCCCGCAGGCGAGAGGTGAAGCTCGCGCCGCAAGGACGGAAGGGCGACGCTCACGATCATGACATCCAGCACCATCATGACCTGAGCCGTGCACGCCACCGCGAGGGTGAGCCGCTGCCTGGGCTGTGTACGCGGCCGCATGCCTCAACCCTGCCCCGACCGGCCGCCACGAATCGGATCCTGCCGCGGGGCCAGTTGACTTGGGCGTGCTGGCGCCCAGTCCGGGATCTAGCCGCCGGGTTCGGCTGGGGGTGGTCCGTGGCTGCGGAGGATGACTTTGCCGTCGGGGCTGGTGGCGCGGGTGGATCCGTCGGGCAGGAGCTCGAGGTTCCAGCCGAGGCGGTGGACGCAGATGTCGTGGTGGTACTGGCACAAAAGGACGCAGTCGGTCGAGCTGGTTTTGCCGCCGTGGCGTTTGTGTTTGACGTGGTGGACGTCGCAGTGGGCGGGGCGGCGGTGGCAGCCGCCGGGCCAGGCGCAGCCTTTGTCGCGGGCGATGACGGCTTTGCGGATGGCGTCGGGGATGGTGTCGGAGTAGCCGACGTCGAGGATCGCGCTTTTGGTGTTCAGCGGCTTATCGAGGAGGCTGCGCCTGAGGGCGGAGGCGAGGGCGCCGGGGCCGGAGACGAACCGGATGGCGCGGCGGGCGAGGGCGTACTGCAGGGCCTCCCAGGCTTCGGGGGCGAGCGGCTGCGGGCCCGGTACGGCGGGGCCGGGACTGCCGGGCTGGCCGGGCTGGCCGGGCTGGCCGTCTTGCCCGGGCGCGTCCGGCGCGCCCGGCGCGGCCTGGGCGGCGTGGGCGGCGTGGGCGGCGTGGCCGTAGGCGTCGGTGATCAGGGTGATCATCTCGCTGATGAGGTCCCAGTCGGGGGAGCCGGTGACGATCGGGACGATCATCGCGTCGCAGCTGATGGCCTCGGCGTCCTTGCCCGCCAGGTAGCCGTGCTCTCCTGCTCTCGCGCGGAGCCAGGTGTCCTCGACGGCCGACGCCCCGTCCAGGCCCAGGAGGTCGGACAGGGGGATGGTGACGTCGACGCGGGTGTCGGCGCCGGCCCGGTCGGGGATCATCTTGGCGCGGATGAGGAGCTCGCAGGCTTCCTGGAGGGCGTCGTGGTAGCGCTGCTGGGCGGTGCGGAGATCCTCGGGGCCTCGGTTCTTGCCGAGGGCGTCGAGGACGGCGGCGAGGGCGGCTGAGCATTCGGGGGTCAGGTCGCCCCGCAGGTGCCCGGCGTTGTCGAGGGTGGTGTCGAGAATGAGGTGGCGGTCGCCGAAGCCTTTCCCGTGGGGGTCGTCGTCGGGGTCGGGCTCCTGGGCGCGCCAGGCCTCGTAGGCGGCCTGAGCCAGCAGCTTCAGGTCGTCCAGGTCCGCGCCCGCGGTGGCGGCTTCGACGAGGATCTTGTCGGCCGCCGGACTGGAGCTCGTCGTGGTCGATGCGGCCGGTCCAGGCGGCGATCTCCCTCGCCCACGAGATGGTGATCGCCCCGGTGGCGGTCGCGGCGTCGAGCGATGGGTGCCTGCTCAGCAGCCGCATCTGCCGCACGGCGGCCTTGGCGTCCCTGCGGCCGAGGCGGGTCTTGGCGGCGAGCCAGGCGGCGGTGGTGGCGTAGCCGTCGGCGTCGTGGTCGTCGGCGGCGTCGAACCGGCGCATCAGCCCGTTGCTGGCGGCGCCGAGCAGGGAGGTGATCGCGGCGAGCTGCTCCAGGGCCTCGGCGCGCCCCGGGCCGTCGAGGCCGTCTGCGGCGGCGGAGTTCAGGTAGCGCGCGGCCGCACCGGTGACACTGAGCGCGTCGGCGACGCTGGCGAACGCCCCGCCGGGGGCGGCCAGGGCGCATCCGGAGCCGCCTGGCGTGCACATCACGAGCCACCCCCCTTCCGCCGGGCCTACGAGAGCATGCGGATGAAGCTCACGCGGTAGCCGGGGCCGGCCGTGGCGGGCGCTTGCGCGCCTGCGGCCACAGCACTCACTCCGCTACGGCTGAGCGTGGCGGCAGCGCCGGCGATCCGCCGGGCGGGAATCCGCGAGGGGCGGCGCGCCTTCGAGGGGCGCGTTCGCGAGGGGCTGCCTTCTCCCCTTATATTACCCGTTCGATCGATGGTAATCAAATTGATCTTGCAAGATTTTCTGTTCGATTCCTGTCGGCTACGCCATCGACAGGACATTGGGCTGGACAGAGCCGGGCGGGACCGTTCGAGATGATGGGTTTGATCTGCCTGGTGCCCCGTATGGGGATTCAGTGGTGAACGAGTTGGGCGTTGCGTGCGTATTAGTGGATAGGGAGCGGCGGGACGAGTGGCATGCGGCACCTCGCGGCCTGACGCTCAGGGCACACATTGGCTCTGGGAGTCGTCATGAGAAGGCGTATTGACGTGAGTGGGGTCTTGCCTGCGGCCGAGTCTCGCTCGTTGCTCAACCGGCTCGCTGAGAGCGAGGTCATCAGCCTGGGCGTGCTGTCGGGGGCCGACCTGTGCGCACTGGGCGCGAGCGAGCATCCCGTTTGCTGGGAGGCGCTGAAGGGCGCGTGGTCGCGGCTGGACGAGAAGGAACGAGAGCAGCTGGCCGAGGCCAGCGCGTTGGGGATGCTCCGTCGGGAGCTGGTGGAAGACCTGCCTGCTGGCAGGGGGGTTGAGGCGCTGATCGGGTCGGCCTCTTACAAGCCGGGCGCCGAGCTGGGCTTGGTGCTCGGGGCCCGGCGGGCCCCGGCGCTCATTATCGCTACTCATCACGAGTCGCGGACCCCTGCGATCACGTACTTTCAGCCGCGGGGAGTCAGCGCCATCGTCGAGGAGATTCCTGAGCGGGTGGACAACGGCCTGCCAGGGACGCCGCGGAACCCGCTCAACGTCATCTTCGGGTACCGGTTGCTGACCCCCGCCTTCGCCGCTCGTGAGCTGGCCCGATGGGCGGTGAAGCCGATCCCGGTGGCGCGGTACCAGCCGAGGGCGCCGCGGCTGATCTGCTTCTTCTCCGGTGGCGAAGGCGTCAGCCCAACGTCGTATCAGCTGACTATTCACGCTGGTGGCGAGAAGGTCCACGTCGACGGCCCGGACATCACCGCCGAACTCGGCGGGGAGGAGCTGGCGAGCCTCATGTCCGATGTGATGAGCAAGTGGGTCGACGCCTGCGGCTTGAGCCGCTCCCCCGGTTGCCTAGGTCGTCTGCCAGGAGATGACGAGGCGGGTGTGACGCTTGTCCAGGACGTGGCCGGGGGGTAGGTCCGGGTCTGGGGTTCCGGCCGGCCGGGCCGTCAGGTGCGCGGACGGGCGTCCTGCCTTGTCCCAGGCGGAGATGCGCTCGGCCATCGTTCCGGCGACGTTGGCGGCGTCGGGGCCGTGGGCGACTACTCCGAACTCGTGCAGGTGTTCCGGGCCATCCAGGGGGCGGGGGTTGGCGCGGTAGGCGAGGTTGGGGCCGTCGGCTAGGGCGGGGGTGCCGTGGGGCCACGAGAGGGAGACGGTGCCGTCGTCGATGGCTTGCTGGCGCGCTGTTATCAGACAGGAGCCCGGCATGGTCGTGGCGAGCCACAGGTCTAGGTCGGCGAACGAGACCATGGAGCCGATGGCGACGCCGGACCAGGCCTCGGCGCGGGGTTGGCTGAGGGCTCCGGTCAGCTCTCCCAGGTCGGCGTCGTCGTCTTCGTCTTGCCAGATGCCGACCATGTCATCGGGGAGCAGCGGGACGTAGGCCCGGCGGAACGCGCCGGCTCCCTGCATGGGCACGAAGCCGCACATCAGCTGGTCGACGCTGACGAGGGCGCCGCTGCGGTGTTCCAGCGCCCAGGAGCGGGTGATGCCGTGGGTGCGGAGCGGGACGACCAGGCGTCCCTCGGGCGCGAGCTGCGAGGACCAGGCCGGCGGGACGTCCCACGCGCCGACGGTCACGATGATCGCGTCGAAGGTTTGCGCGGGCGTTAGCGGGTACTCCGCGTCGGCGTTGACTACCTCGACGTCTCGGTAGCCCGCCGCGGTCAGGCAGCGAGTGGCTCGGTCGGTGACCTCGGGGTCGATGTCGACGGTGACGACGTGGCCGTTGTCGCCGACGACTTCGCGGAGGAGGGCCGCGTTGTAGCCGCCGCTGCCGATTTCCAGGACGCGCTGGCCGGGCTGGACGGCGGCCTGGCGGATCATCAGCGCCTGGAGCCAGGGAGCTGATAGCGAGCTGAGGGCGAGTCCGCGGTCGTTTCGTTTGGTGACGATCGCGTTCTGGTCTTTGTAGGCGGCCTCTAGGTCGGCGTCGTCTTCGGCGAACAGGTGGCGGGGCACAGTGAGGAGGGCGCGCCGGACGTCGGCGTCCAGGAGCAGGCCCAGCCGTTCGTGCTGAGCGGCGATGCGATCGACCATGGCAGCGCGGAGCTCGTCCGCGCGGGCTTCGTCGGTCGTGCTTGGCGGGTGGGCCACGCGGCCTCCTTCGTGGCGGCTCGGATGTTCGGTCGCTGAACGAAGGGTAAGCGGCGACCGCGATATCTGCCGCCTTCGGGTCGCAGCGGGGAGTCGCAGCGGGGACTTGCGATAGCGGGCGCGATGTCTTATCGTTTTTCGATAATACCGATAAACGATAAGGGGTGTGCCGTGAAGGGTGCTCGTCGGATTACGGCCGACAGCGTGGATGGCCGACGGCGGCTGGTGCAGCCACTCGGCGGCATCGTCTTGTTCGTCGGGGTGCTGACGTTGGTGGCGTTGCTGTTCGCGGGCATCGGCCGGGTCACCGGGAGCGGGATGCCGGCCGTGCTGCCGTTGAGTTACCCCGCAGGCGGCTGGCAACCGGTCTGCGCGGACGCGAACATCAACGGGATGAGCCTCAACGGGGACGGCCCGACACTGGTCGGCGCGCGCGGGACGACCTCGGTGAGCGGCGCGTCCAACCCGCTGTCGGTGTGCGTCATCAACGCCACGAACGGCCAGCGGGCGCTCGCCTACCTGGGCAGCGCGCCGCAGACCTTGTTCAAGCTAGCGGTCTTCGCCTTGGTCGGGTGGCTGCTGCTCGTCGCGCGCAGGGAGGGGCCGTTCACGCCGCGGGTCCACCGGATGCTGATGGTTCTCGGCTGGCTCATCATCGCTGGTTCCGTGGTCGCGTCGGCCGCCCGCGGCGTCGCGGGCGCTTACTTCCTCGCGTCGGCGCTGACCGTCCCGGTGCCGGTGAAAGCCGACGTGCTCAGCGCGCTGTACGGGGCCGTGCTGAACGCGCCCGTGCTGGCCGGCTGCGCGGTGCTTACCCTCGCCCGCATCATGCGGGCAGGCTCACTCATGCGCGACGACCTCGAAGGCACGGTGTAATGCCGCGTAACCGGGCGACGGACACGGTGGACGACCTCGACAGCGAGCAGGCGATCGAGGTCCACCTGGACACCTTGCTCGCCGAACGCAGCATGACGCTGACGGAACTGTCGGAGCTCGTCGGCATCACCATCGTGAACCTGTCCGTGCTCAAGAACGGGCACGCGCGCGCCATCCGGTTCAGCACCCTGGCCGCCATCTGCGACGCCCTCGAGTGCCAGCCGGGTGACGTCCTGACCTGGCGCGGCCCAGGCAGGAGCGGGTGAGGCCCGGGGACCGCTGTCTCGGCAGCGGCCCCCCCGGGGTCAGCGCGATCTGGTCAGCCGCCTTGGCCTTTGAGCGCGTCGATGTCGGCGCGGAGAGCGGCCAGGTTGACGTTGCCTGAGGCGGCGTCTTCCTGGGTGATGATCACCCAGGCTTCGTCTAGGCAGGCGGCGGTCCACTGCTGGGTGGACTGCTGGACGGCGCCCCAGGTCACCCAGCCGTCGAACTGGGTGCCGTCGGCCTTGACCTTGACGATGCAGTGACCGTCGTTCGGGTCGGGCTGCTCGCCGTTGGCGGTGGTCCACGGCTGCTCCTGACCGAAGAGCTGGTCGGCGTCGTCGGTCAGGTTCACGCCGACGTAGACGCCGTGGAACGCGGCCACGGCCGCGTCGACCTCGGCCGGGTTGGTGTGGTCGAGCGGGGCGAAGGCGAGGATCGTGCCGGCCTTGTACCAGAACAGGAGCAGGTCGGCGATCTGCGCGCCCTGATCCTTCCCGTGGTCGTAGTGGAGGTACTCGGTGACCAGGTCGTTAGAGGACTCCCAGGTCTCGGTCTCGCCTGCGGCGGCGGCCTTCGCCATCCGGTAGTGCTGGCGTCCCGCGAAGGTGCAGTCCCCCACCCCTTTCGGGTCCTTGGTGCAGGTGGGGTCGGGGCCGTTGCCGAGCATCTGCCAGTCGGTGATCCCGCCGGTAACGTCGACCGGGTACACCGGCGCGGGCAGTGGCGAGGTCAGGTAGGCGGACAGGTACTGGATGTTGAACCGCTCGGCCGGCGGCTTCTTGGGCAGTCGCCCCCGCAGGCCAGCTGTTCTTGTCGATGTCATGGCATCCCCTTTGTTCTTGCGTCTTGCCGGGTGATCCTGCCATCACATTGTTAAGCATCGCTTGAGCGCGGGTTGAGTATTGGCTGAACCAAGCCGATAGTGCCCTAGCTGGCCGTCATGGCGAGGGCCGTGGTCGGACAAAGCCGCCTAGCATCTTTCCAATTTCAACCGTGCCGGTGCCCGTGGTAACGACTGGATCGTCTGCGGCAAAGGCCCGCAGTTCTTCTTCGTCGTCGGCCTCCACGACGCCGAGTCCCCACGATCCACTAGAGTCGAGCACGGGACCAAAGATCACCATTTGCCCTGATTCAATCAGAGGCCGCCAATATTCCGCATGGCGCACCATGATCGCGCGCTCGTCGTCGCTCATGTCCAACGCGAATGTCGCGCGGGGGGCCTTTAGCCGGAGAACAAAAGCACTCATAGGGCAAGCGTGCCAGATCTGGCCGTGACCAGCTCGGCGACTTGACGAAGGCCGGTCGCATCGGCGAGAGTTTTGTTCACGGCGGCGACCGGTCGCCGAGCTGTGGAACATCCGCCCCAGCCGGGGTTCCATTGGCGAAGGGGATTCGCCCTCTCGGTCGTCGAAGTCACAGGCCATCTTCCTGCACCGCGTCGCTGGGGAACGAGGGTGTCAAGGGGAGGCTTGTCCGATGACCAAGGACGCCAGCTACAAGAAGGTAGTCCGGCGGCACGCTGCGGAGACCGGGCAGCGCTACACCGAGGCGCTGACGGATCTGCGGGGTCTCAGCGCGCGCATGCACCACGAGCCAGATGCCGAGCGGCTGCTCGATCATCTTCGGGAGCGCTACGGCATTGACCCGGTCGCTGCGACCAGGCTGAGCGTGCACAAGACCTACGTGTTCCGGATCGACCGGCGCGACGGCGACCCGTGGGTCGCGCGCGCGTTCCCGCCCGCCCGGCCGCGGGTCGGGGTGGAGGGTGACGCCGCGATCCTCCGCTTTCTGGAGCGGCAGGGCTATCCGTCCGAGCGGCTCGCCGTCGACGATGCGGTGTCTGACTTCGGCGGCAGCGCCGTGCTGGTGACGCGGTTCACCGGCGGCGTCCAACTGCCGGTCGGCGCGCCGAAATACTCGATGCTGGGCGACCTTCTCGGACGGCTGCACGCGCTGCCGTACGACGAGTCGGCCAGCCGCCCTGGCGGTGCCAGCGGGGAGGACCCGAGCCGGGAGGGCGCGCCCCGTCAGGACCTGCTGGCGGCCTTGTCGTTCCTCGACGCCGTCGACACCAGGGTGCCCGCCGCCGAGCGCGCGCGATTCGAGCGGCTCCGCGATCAGGTGCGCTCGGCCGACGACGGGCACGGCCTGCCGGAGGGCCTGCTGCACGGGAACCTCCTGCACGCGCCCGATCACGCCGTGCTGAGCGAGACCGGGCCGGTCGCGATCAACTGGAAGGCGTCCGGGCGCGGTCCCCGGCTGGCCGACTTCGCGTACCTGATCTGGGGTACGGGCACCTGGAACCCGCGTCGGCCGAATCAGGAGTGGATCGATGCGGCCGTCAACGCCTACCGGCGGCATGTCGAGCTGGCCGACGACGAACTCGACCGGCTCGAGGGGGTCATGTATATCCGGCCGCTCTACCTCGCCTGTTTCGGCTACCGACGGTCGGTCGCCAACGGCTCGACGTTCAACGAATGGGGCTTCATCGAACCGCCCGAGTACTTCGGCGCCGCCGCGGCTGCGGTTCGAGCCTCGTTCCGGCGGTAAGTCGGCGTCAGCCCTGAGTGGCTTTTATCTGGGATCACGGTGTCCATCTGGGGGAATCCGTTCGTCGTCCGAGTGGACGGGCCGAAAGAGCGGCTCGATTTCCGTTGGACGGAGGAGCGATGGTTTACACGCTGTCGTATCAGATGTACAAGTGCGAGCACGACCTGAGCGCGCGCCGAGCAGCGGGACGCGGACGTTCGGGCCGGTGAGGGCGCCGCCGCGGTTCGGACGGTGCGGCTTCGCCTCGGGCGCGTCTTGCGGCCTCGGGCCGCGGTGCGGCCGGCCCGCCGGGCGAGCGGACGCGGTGACGGGAAGCGCGGCCGCGTCGATGCGGCTGCTGTCGAGCGGCCGGTAAGGGAGACGACCATGCAGTACATGCTGATCCACGCGGGCGCCCCGGGCCTCGACGACGCGTGGAACGACGACGCCTGGGCCGCGCTTAGGGACTGGCTTGACGAGGCGATCGGCTCCGGGGTGAGCATCGAGGGCGCTCCGCTGCAGCTGGATGCGGACGCGACGACGGTCAAGGTGCGCGACGGGCAGCTGATCGTCACCGACGGGCCGTACGCGGAGACCAAGGAGCAGGTGGCCGGCTACGACGTGATCGAGTGCGCGAGCATCGAGGAGGCGGTGCGGTGGGCTCGCAGGCACCCGCATTCCTGGATGGGAGCGGTCGAGGTGCGCGCGCTGATCGGCGGCGGCACGGTCGCGCACCTGCCCGGGCCTGCCGCGGGCAAGACCAGGTACATGATGCTGGTCTGCACCGACCCGGCGGTCGAGCCGCAGGAGTTGGCCCGGGTCGAACCGGTCGAGCCATGGGTCAGCGGAGATGAGCAGCCGAGGCGTTCGGCTGTTCGGCAGCGAGCTGGAGCCGGCCGGCAGCGCCCGGACGGTGCGCGGGAAGGACCCCGGCGCGATCGTGACCGACGGTCCGTTCGCGGAGACGAAGGAGCAGATCGCCGGCTTCGACGTGCTTGAGTGCGCCGACCTTGACGAAGCCATCGAGGTCGCGGCCAAGCACCCGATGGCTCGCGCCGGCATCGTGGAGGTGCGGCCATTCCGGTCACTCGAGGAGGACTAGCCGGACCCGACGACCAGCCGCGGGAACCGGCGGGCGTCGTGGGAGAAGTCGTGGCCGACGCCTTCCGCCAGGAGTGGGGGCGGATCAACGCGGCCCTGATCCATCAGACGGGTGACTGGGATCTGGCCGAGGAATGCGCTCAGGACGCGTTCGCCCAGGCGCTGCGGCGGTGGCCGCGGGACGGGGTGCCGGACCGTCCGGGGGCGTGGCTGATGACGGTGGCCCGCAACCGGGCCATCGACCGGCTGCGGCGCAGCCGCAGCTACCGCGCCAAGGTCGAGGAGGTCGCCGTGATGGCAGCCAGGGAGACGGGAACATCGGACGACGACGCTGAGCCGAGACGCTGAGGCTGACGACGGCGGCGTTCCCGACGAACGGCTCCGGCTGATCTTCACCTGCTGCCATCCGGCGCTGGCGATGGAGGCCCGGGTCGCCCTGACGCTGCGCACGCTGACCGGGCTGAGCACGGCCGAGATCGCTCGTGCGTTCCTGGTGCCGGAGGCGACGATGGCCAAGCGGCTGGTCCGGGCCAAGCACAAGATCGCCCACGCGCGGATCCCCTACCGGGTGCCGCCGGCCAGCGCCCTGCCGCAGCGGGTACCGCGGGGTCCTGGCCGTGCTGTACCTGGTGTTCAACGAGGGATACTCGGCCAGCGCCGGGGACGACCTCATCCGGCGGGACCTGTGCGACCGGGCCGTCGCGCTGACCCAGGTGCTGGCGGAACTGCTGCCGGAGGAACCGGAGGCCAAGGGGCTGCTCGCCCTCATGCTGTTCCACCGGGCGCGGCAGGCGGCGCGGGTAGACGACAGCGGGGACCTGGTGACGCTGGAAGACCAGGACCGCGCGCGCTGGGACCAGGCCGATATTGCGTTGGCCCGGCGGCACCTCGAGGACGCCTTCGCCGCCCGGCGGCCCGGCCAGTACCAGCTCCAGGCGGCCATCGCCGGCTGCCATGCCGTCGCCCCGATCGCGCAGGCCACCGACTGGCCGAGGATCGCCCGGCTCTACCGGCATCTGGCGGAGCTGACCGGGTCGCCGGTGGTCGAGCTGAACCGGGCGGTCGCGGTGTCCATGGCCGACGGCCCGGCGGCGGGGCTGGCGCTGCTGCGGCGTCTGGAGGCCGACGGCGCGCTGGCCGGGCTACTACCTGCTGCCCGCGACCAGGGCCGACTTCCTGCGCCGTCTTCGGCGCAACGATGAAGCCGCCCACGCCTACGAGGAGGCGGCGGCGCTGGCCGGCACCGGCCCGGAGCGACGGTTCCTGAACGCGCGGCTGGCGGAGGTCAGGGCGCAGGACTCCGGCAGTTAGGCGGTCGGGTCGTGTCATCCGAGCCGAGGTCGCCCCGGGGCCAGGGAAGTGCTCGGGTGACGCGGAGGACAGGGACCGTTCGGGATGATCCTGAAGTTGACCCTGACTTTGCTAGCTGTCCTCGTCACCGGGGAGGGTTGCGCCTTCGGCGTGGTGCTCGGGCGCGCCCTTGATCGCGATGCCGGTGCGGGGGTCGAGCGCCGCGTTGAAGAGCTCGGCGACCGTCTTGCGGATCTCCTCGTGCAGGGTCGCCCTGTCCGGGCAGAGGTTCTCGATGTTGCGCTGGTAAAGGACGAACCGCTCGCCGAAGGGGACGCGCGAGCGTGACGCGGCGGCGAAGTCGCCGCCGAGGCCGCCGAACTGGCTAGTCGAGTCGCCGCCGCCTTCGCTTGGGCCTGCCAGGTGCCATCGGCTGTCGGGGTCTACGCCGCGCTCGACCCGCTTCTTTTCCGGCAGCAGGGCCACGTCCACCGGCTCGCCGGAGGAACCCCCGGTTTCGGCGTCGTGGACCTTGATCTGCTTGTCGACCGCCGCCTTGAACTCGCCGCCGGACATCCGGTGCGGCACCACCCAGGTGCGCGAGTCGGAGGTCAGCGCGGCGGCGGCGGCGAAGTCGGAGTGGCCGGCCTGAGGGTTGCGCGGGTCGAGCCAGACCTTGACCTGGGCGCGCAGCGCGAGCCCGGGAGCGAATCGGCCGTCTGCTTCGATTAGGTCGCCGAGGCGCTCGGCTGCTTCCTCGAATCTCGCCAGGCGGTACAGGGCGACGGCGAGGCGCCACAGCGGCTGGACGGAGGTCGGGTCGGCGTCGACGGCGGCCTGGGCGGCGCTGCGCGCGTCCTCGAAGTGGCCGAGCCACCATAGAGCCTCCGAGGCGAGGGTAAGCGCGGCGACGCGGACGGCGGGGGCTTCGTCCTTCAGGTGGCGGTGGGCCGCCCAGAGGGCGCTGAGAGGATGGTCGGGGCAGGTGCGGGCGTGTTCCTGCAGCGCGGCTAGGGCATTCTGGTCCGATTTGGGGCTCTCGCGGCGATGTTCGGCCGGGACGAGGTTGAGCCAGCGGGCCGCGACGGATCCGAGCGGCTCGTCTAGTTCGAAGTCGGGCGCTTTGGGGTTCGCGACGTAGCCGGGGCCGGAGTGGTGGGAGGCGTGGGGGCCTGGAGTAACGGCGAGCGCGTTTGTCACGTCATGTCCCGGCATGGACTCGTTTCCTTGGCTTGGGCCGCGGGCGCGTGTGAGCGGCGAGGTGTCTGTCCACTGTAGTGGGCCGTCAGATGCCGGAACGGCTAGCATCTGACGGGGGAATCCTGGGCGATCGCGAGGTGGGCTCGCCGCTAAGAGGGAAGTGTCCTGCGACCGCCCTAGAAGAGAGCGAAGCCATGGAATGGAAGGTCGGACCGCAGCGGTCACTGTACGTCGACGACTGGGTTGATGTACGGGTTGCGGACGTCGAACTGCCCGATGGACAGCATCTCGAGCACCGCTTGGTGCACGCGAAGGCCGGCGCCGGCGTGGTGGCGATCAACCGCGACCAGGTGCTGTTGCTGTGGCGGCACCGTTTCATCACCAGCACCTGGGGCTGGGAGATCCCGATGGGCAGAATCGAAGGGTGCGAGCCTGCCATCGACGCGGCGGCGCGTGAGTTCGAAGAGGAAACCGGATGGCGGCCGGGGCCGCTTCACCCGCTGATCTATGTCCAGCCGACGCCCGGCCTGAGCACCTCTGAGCACCACATCTACCGAGCCGACGAGGCAACGTATATCGGCGAGGCGGCCGATAAATGCGAGGCTGATCGGGTCGCCTGGGTGCCGCTGGCCGACGTGCGCGCGCTCATCGAAAAAGGAAAGATGACGAGCGGGACGACCATTGCCGCCCTGCTTTACGTCCTCAGCGAACCGCTGCCGCCGGCCTGATCAGCCGCTCGCGTACCGTGTCCGCGAGCTGCTGGGCCACGCGCTCGGCTTGACCACGGTCATCGTCTTCGACCATCACCCGGACCACCGGCTCGGTGCCGCTCGGCCTGACGACTATGCGGCCGCTCTGGCCGAGTTCCACGGCCGCCTCCTCGACCGCGTTGACTAGCTGGCCGGCGTTAGTGACCAGTGCCCGTTCTTCATCCGGAATATGAACGTTGACAAGCACCTGCGGATGCCTGGTCATGACGTCGGAGACCCCGGCCAGGGTTTTTCCGCTTTTCGCGATGATTGCCAGCAGGTGCAGGCTGACGAGTAGTCCGTCCGGCCCGGTGGCGTGGTCGGCGATGATGATGCGGCCGGATTGCGTGCCGCCGAGCGAGTACTCGCCCCTGCGGATCTCATCGGCGAGGTAGCGATCACCGACTCGGGTCTCCACGACGCTAATCTCGTTCGCCTGCATTGCCAGCCTGAATCCAAGATTAGACATCACGGTCATAACGACAGTGCGGTGGGCGAGCTTCCCCTGGTCGGCAAGGTCGACGGCGAGCGCGGCCAGGATCTGGTCGCCATCGACCAGCCGGCCGAGATGATCGACTGCCATGCAGGCGTCGCCATCGCCGTCATAGGCAATTCCGGCATCGGCGTTACGCCGGATTACCTCGGCGCTGAGCGCCGCGGTGTCGGTCGAGCCGGAGCCAATGTTAATGTTCTGGCCGTCCGGGTCATCGCCAATTGCGGTGACATCGGCTCCGGCCGCGCGGAGCAGCCGGGGAGCGATCTCCGAGGCGGCGCCGTTCGCGCAGTCGACGACCACGTTCAGGCCGGCCAGCGCCTTCGAGGCGTTATCCGGTAGTGCGGACAGGACGTGCGCGATATATCTCTCGATGTCGGCTGACATGTCCGTCACCGTTCCGAAAACGACTGGGGCCGCCCCGGGAGACCCGTGCTCACCGGCATATACGAGATGCCGCTCGATCTCGTCCTCGACAGAATCCGGTAGCTTATAGCCGCCTCGGCCGAAGAATTTCACCCCGTTATAGGGAGCCCGGCTATGGCTCGCGGAGAGGCTGACGCCGAGCTGGGCGCCATGCCATGCGGTCAGGAAGGCCACGGCGGCGGCAGGCGTGACCCCGATCTGTATAACATCGACGCCCGAGCTTGTCAGCCCGGCGATGATCGCCGATTCGAGGAACTGGCCGGACGAACTCGAATCGCGTCCGATGACCGCGGTGGCGCGGGCTGGACTGCCGCCCGGCTGGGCGAGGACCTCTGCCGCGGCGATCGCCAGGTCCACCGCCAGCGGGGCGCTGAGGTCTTGTCCGGCTATGCCGCGCACCCCGTCGGTACCGAATAGGCGGTCCTGGCCAGCCTTGACGAACACGTTTCCATCGGAAAGGTGGTCGCGCTCATCGATGGGATACGACCTTGTCGGCACTGGATAGTTCGGTTTCGTATGCGAAATGAAGAAATTAGCGGCGTAGAGGCTAACGGGAACATGTCGCCTGAAGGCGCTCTCTTCGAGATCTAGGAGCAATTTAACGACGCGCAGACGCTCCGCGACGGAGGCATTCTCCTGGTCCGGCGTGATGATTCCCTCGGCCGTCTCAATGTGAGCCCGGGCCAGCTTGATCAGTTCCGCTCGCTCGTCCGAATCGCTTGCGTTCGGGGCAAGCCGGAGCAGTACATCCTCCGCGGCCATAACCGGGGCCTCCGGGCTGGCCGACTCGAAGGGATCGTCCAGCCACGATCCGGCCCCGAGATTCACCAATTCCTGGAGAATGACTCGTATTGACTCACGAGCCTCGGGGCGCAGCCGCCATCTAAACGGCTGCCCGCCGCGGCGGCCAGTACGCTGCGGGCCTACTCGCTCGACGTAGCCGGATTCGCGGCGCAGTATGGTCCGGACGGTTGATTCCTCGACTTGGGCGAGGGCGGCGATCTCGGCAACGCTGAAGTCACCTAGAGCGAGCATTGCCCCAAGTGTCTTATAGCGTTCGCGCATGGGCGGCCCCCTCCAACGCTGTCCTAGTATCGTACGTCAAATGACGCGTGAATCCTAGTGATCGATAATTTGCTCGAAAAAATCATTTGAGCTCATATGGCCGTTAACCCATTCGAGGAGGGGCGAGGTCAGCGCATCGACGCGGGCCGCGCACACTAGGGACAGCCGGACATTCGCGGCAAACCGCGCGCGCGCCACGTTGCCGAGCGGGGAGACGTTGAGGGCGAAGGACAGCCGGTACAGATACTCGTCGGCCCGGTCCTTGGTCGCCTCGAGCCGTCGCAGCAGGTCATGGAACTGCCGAGCGGCGGTCGCGCCCTCGCGACGGGACGCAGCCGTCCGGCCGCCTTCGGCTAGCGCACACCGGGCGTTGAAGAAGCGCTCGGCCGCCTCCTCATGGAGCGGAATCCAGGCCGGGGCGAGGGAATTGCCGAGCCCAACGGACGGTCCCGTCCTTTCAAGCACCGCCTTGAACATGCGGTGCGCGATATAGTCCATCCACCCCTCGGCGAACATGTCGCCGGCATCCGGATGCGCGCGCCTACCGGAGTGGGGGCCTTGCGGCACATGGGCGACGTACTCGTGAAGCAGAGACCGCGGCAGAGCGGCGATCGTCTCCTGATCCAGCCAGCGGGGCGGGATCTTAACCATTACCTGAGCGGTCGGATAATTGTCGGTTCCGAATTCGGTCCACAGTTGTACGTGAATCGTGCTGACAAAAGACAGGCCGACATGCCCGCTGACGAACGAAAATCGCGGGAAAGTTGACTGCCACAGCCCGGTTGGCACCCCGGCACCGAACGCCCGATAATAGTCGGCCGCCGTTATCGCAGCGGAGTCGGTTAGCCTTCTCAGCGGGTCATAGGGTGCCAGCTCGTACCCGACGACTAGCACTTCAAGCTCCTCGAGCGCAGGCTTAGCAGCGGACCGGGCTGCGTCACTCACCTTGCCCGCTTCATCATTGAGCCGACTAACCAGGCTCCGGAGGAACTCGCCCATCGTTTGCACGGAGTCCGGATCATCGAGCATCTCGTTGGTGATCCAGCACAGGCTCTGGCTAAGGCGGTCGGCGGTGTCACGATGGCCGTTCGACTCGATCGTCGAGAGACTGGGCGCGAGCGCTTGGAAGCCTAGAAAACGGCCGATTATGGCTTTCTGCGCGTGCGCGGGTATGTCGGAGACAGGCGATGTCAATCCTGGCTCCGCTTCTCCTCGCCAATCGCGTCCTCACCCCAGCGCCGCTTGATGCGGGGCAGCACGATCTTCTTCCATAGATCCTTGATGATGAGATTCGCCGAAGGAGCAAGCGTAACGAGAAGTACCACCGAGGTCGGATCCACGCCGCTCGTGCCGGCCCGCACGATTATTGCATCGGCGCGGCTGACGCCGACCAACGTCGCCCGGTCGAGGCCGGCCTCGTTCAGCTGCTGTTCCAGAGCAGGGCTACCGGAATTATCGATGAACTGCCAGAATCGAGCGATCTCGTCCTGGATCTGCTCAACAGACAGCTCGCCTCGCGCGTAAACGAGCTCTTCCTCCCCGAACATCCGCCGCCCCCTCGAAACGAATATCCATTACTTCTAGCATCTCGCGGACCGTAGAGGCAAGCCGAACTCGGGCAGGTTGGTTATCGATCCAGGACGTCTCACGTCATGATCTTCAATGCCACCAGGGTGAATTCCACCTGGCTGCGCGTAACGGTGGCTGTCACCTGCGTAAAGTCGTAGTATTTGATGGCCATGATCGACGCCCAGGTCGCGCTCAGTGCCTATACGACCCTGGGACTCGGCGGCCCCGTTGGCCAGTTCATCCAGGCCACCAGCGACGACGAACTCGTCGACGCGGTCCGGGCCGCCGACCGGGCCGGTGAGCCCGTCCTCGTCCTCGGCGGGGGAAGCAACCTCGTCGTCGCCGACGAGGGCTTCCCCGGCACGGTCGTTCACGTCGTCACCAAGGGCGTCGTCGTCCGCGAGCGCGGGCACCGCCCGGACGGCTCCGCCCCCGACGACTGCCCGACCGTCGCGGTCACGGCGGCGGCGGGCGAGACGTGGGACCAACTGGTCGAGTGGGCGGTCTCGGAACGGCTGTCCGGCATCGAGTGCCTGGCCGGGATTCCGGGCCTGGCCGGCGCCACGCCCATCCAGAATGTCGGCGCCTACGGCCAGGAGGTCGCGGAGACCATTGTCGCCGTCCGGGCGTATGACCGGCAGCGCGGCGACGTCGTGGCGCTCAGCTCGGCGCAGTGCGGGTTCGGCTACCGCGCGAGTATGCTCAAGCAGGCCGCAGCCGGGCTGGCGACCGGCCGTTATGTTGTCCTTGACGTCACCTTCGCGCTCGGGCGGCCGTCGGTGTCCGGGCCGGCCTGGTCGGCCCCGATCCGGTATCCCGAGCTGGTCAGAACCCTGGGAATCGCCACGGGCGACCGGGTTCCGGTTGAGCAGGCCCGCGAGGCGGTGCTGGCGCTGCGCCGGGGGAAGGGCATGCTGCTGGATCCGGCCGACCCCGACACCCGCAGCGCGGGTTCGTTCTTCACCAACCCGGTCCTGACGGCCGGGCAGTTCGCGGAGGTCCAGCGCCGAGCGGCCAAGCGATACGGCCCGAAGACACGGGTGCCCCACTTGCATGACGACGCTGTGGGAGGCGCGCTCAAGGTCTCGGCGGCATGGCTGATCGAGCGGGCCGGGTTCGGCAAGGGGTACGGCGGCGCGGCGCGCATCTCGACCAAGCACGCGCTGGCGCTAACCAATCCCGGCGGCGCGGACACGGCGGCGCTGCTGGCCCTGGCCAGGCAGATCAGAGCCGGGGTACGCGAGACATTCGGCGTCGAGCTAGTGAACGAGCCGGTGCTCGTCGGCGTGAGCCTGTGACGGGCTTGATCAGGTAGCAACGGCGCATCCCGCCCGTACCGGGGCACGGTAGAGGAACTGCCTATCGCAGTGGTGCCTCGACCTGAGGACGGCCACGGGACGAGAGCCATGGGACGGTTCGGCGGAGGGCAGGGTCCGTTCGGGATGATCATGAATTTGATCTTTCCGGGCGCCGGCGCGTGAGTATGACGATGGGGATCTGGCGGCTGGTCTGGGCCTGGTAGTCGTCGAGCACGGGGTAGGCGGCGGCGAAGATGGCGTAGAGCGCGCTGCGCTCGGGCTCGTCGGCGATGACCGCGACGGCCTTGAAGGTCTCGTCGCCGACCTCGACGGTGAGGTCGTCGGGGTTGGCGATGAGGTTGTGGTGCCAGGCCGGGTGCCGGTCGGAGCCGGCGTTGCCCGCGGTGACGATGTAGCGGTCGCCGTCGGGCACGTAGGTGAGGGGTACGGCGCGGCGCTGGCCGGTTCGGGCGCCGGTCGTGGTGAGCAGGAGGAGCTCCATGGCGGCGTGGTAGCCGCCCACCTTCCCGCCGCGGGAACGGAACTCGGCGACTACCCGGTCTTGGCCACTGCTCGGCGGGGCTGCCTCTTGGCTGGTCATCCATGACTCCCTTGTCCTGGCGGCCTACCCGGGGCGCGCTTTAGGTCATCGTGAAAGTAGCTCATTTGCAACCAAATCTAATCATTATCCTGTTGATGCTGGTTGGCGAGACGCTATACCGTGCACCGTGAACTTTCCTCAGAGACTCCTTAAGAGTCGGCGTGTCTTTGCTCCGATACTGCTGATCGCCGCTGCTGCGCTGGCGGGCTGCAGTTCGGGCGCCTCGGGTACCGCGGCGCCGTCTTGGGCCAAGGCGCTCGGGGCCGGCGTGACGGTGTACCCGCCGCAGTCCGCGTCCCCCGGCCACAGTCAGCCGGGCCAGGCGATCATGGGCGAGCTTGACGCGCTGAAGGCCAAGAACCTGGCCGGCGTGTGCAACTACATGGATCCCAAGACGCTGGCTACCTGCAAATCGCAGGCCAGCCAGGTGCCGGCCAGCATGGACAGCCAGCTCCCTTACTTCAGCAATCCCGCGATCGGCTATGTCGTCATCGACGGGGCGAAGGCGCTGGTCGGCACGACCGGCACGTTCTGCGCGCCCGGCAGCACGCCGAAGTGCTTTACCAATAGCAATCCGGCGGCCATCTTCTCGGCCGGGGATAAGACGTTCAGCCAGCTCTGGACCGAGGCGGTCGCCAACAACTCCGCCAATACCTACACGCTGGCTCCGCTTGTCCTGGTCAACGGCGGCTGGTACGTCAACGGTTCGTGATTCTGCCTGACCCGCTGGCGCGGCGGGCGCTAGGTCAGGCCGGATAGGACGACGGTTCGGACCTGGGAGAGGGCCTCCATGGCGTAGCGGCCGCCGACCCGGCCAACCCCGCTGGCGCTGCCTCCGCCGCCGCCGAACGGCAGGTGGGTCTCCCAGTAGTTCGAGGACTCGTTGATGTTCACCCAGGCCGCCCGGACCGCGTCGGCGTAGCGCAGGCCGGTGCCCGCGTCGCGGGTGTAAATCGACGCCATCAGCCCGTAGGGCAGGTCGTCGGTCAGCGTGATCGCGTCCTCGAGCGAGGCGACCGTGATGATCGGCGCGACCGGGCCGAAGGTCTCCTCGCGGGCGACGACCGCGTCCCTCGGGACGTTGTCGAGGACGGTGGGCTGCCAGTACAAGGGGGTGGGGTGGCCGTTTTCCAAGGCGCCGCCGGTGATGAGGTCGGCGCCGCGCGCGAGCGCGTCGGCCACGTGCCGGGCGGTCTTGGCGGCGACGTCGGCGTTGTTCAGCGGCCCCATCGTGGTCTGCGGGTCGAACGGGTCGCCGAGCACGACCTCCTTGGCGACCGCAGCAGCCAGCGCTGCCACGAACGGGTCGTGGATCCGCTCGTGGACAAGGATGCGCTCGGCGGCGGTGCAACTCTGGCCGGCGCATAGGTAGGCGCCGACCAGCGTACCCGCGACCGCCCGGTCCAGGTCGGCGTCGTCCATGATCACCAGCGGGCCGTTGTTGCCCATCTCCAGCAGCTGGGCTTTGCCAGCGGCCCGCCGGGCCACCGACAGGCCGGTCTGGGTGGAGCCGACGAACGCGACGGCGGCGACGCCCGGATGGCCGGCGATCTCGTCGCCGACGACCGGGCCGGGGCCGGGCAGGAAGGCGACGACCCCCGGTGGCAGGTCTGCGTCGGTGATCGCGTCCATTAGCACCGCGCTGCAGACCGAGGTGCTCGGCGCGGGGGTCCACACGACCGTGTTGCCTGCTGCCAGCGCCGGCGCGATGACCTGGGCCGGCATCGTGTAAGGCCAGTTCCACGGGGTGATGACCGCGACCACGCCGAGCGGGCGGCGCTCGATGAGGACCCGGGCGCCGGGCAGTCGGCTGGGCGGAATCGCGCCGTCGAGGCGCAGCACGTCCTCGGCCGCGTCGTGCCAGTAGCCGATGAGATCGTCGACTTCCGGGTAGGCCTCGGCCTGCAGCGGCTTGCCCTGGTCGAGAGTGAGCGCCCGGGCCAGCTCGTCCCGCCGGCGCTGGCAGGCGTCGGCGACGCGGTGCAGGACGCGCGCGCGCTCGAAGGGGGTGGCTGATGCCCATGTGCCGCGCGCGGCGATGGCGGCCTGGACGGCCGCGGCCGCGTCGGCGCGGTCGCCCTGGGCTACCTGACCGATCTGTTCGCCGGTGACGGGGCTGGTCGCCTCCTCGTACCGACCCGCCTGCGGGGGCTGCCAGCGGCCGTTCAGGAACAGGTCGACGGTGCGGGGGACGTTCATGCCCGCCATTGTCCCAGTAAAGGTCAGTACGCCGTGGTTCGAAATTGGCCGTTTTGCATTACGCCTTTCACCCCGCAGCGCGGCGGTGTCAGTACGCGGTTAGCCGGGCGCGCTCGTCGTCTGCGAACGGCAACGGCGTGCGGGCGTCGGCGTCCCAGAGCACGGTGACGACCTTGGCTTCGGCTGCGGTCACGCCGGCCGCCGTGAGGATGGTCTCCCGCGTGGTAAGGCTGGTGGTGCCCACCCGCTCCACCTCGATCCGCACCTGTAGTCGCTTGTCGGTGTAGCGGACCTCGGCGCGCAGGTCGATCTCCACCCGCACCACCACGTAGTGCGGATCGCGACCAAGGGCCTGCATGTAGAAGGCGTCCCGGCCCTCCTCCAGGTAAGTCAGGAAGACCGCATGGTTGACGTGCCCCAGCCCGTCCCCGTCCCGCCACCGCACGCTGACCTCGTGCTCAAAGAACGCGCTCACAAGCACACTGTCTCATCTCCGGCACCGGAGGTACCAGCGGTGAGCGGCGGCGGCTGAGAGGATCGGGGTATGACGCGTGACCGTGATATTGCCGCGTTCGACGCACGCGCAGGCAGCTACGAGGCCGGCTGGCTGGGGCGGCTGCACCAGCGGATAGCCGATCGGACTGCGGATCTGGCGCTAGCGGTGGCGCCTGAGCCACAGCGCATCCTCGACGTCGGGTGCGGAACCGGGTACCTGCTGCGCGAGCTCGGCGGGCGGTGCCCCCAAGCCGTTGAGCTGGTCGGGGTCGATCCGGCTGCGGGGATGATCGCGGCCGCGCGGTCGGCCGGCGACGATGACCGGCTGCGGTGGGTGGAGGGGACGGCGGAGGAGCTGCCCTTCGCTGAAGCGTCCTTCGACTTGGTGGTCAGCACGACCTCCTTCGACCACTGGGCGGATCAGCAGGCTGGGCTTGCGGAGTGCGCCCGGGTCTTGGTGCCCGGCGGCTGGCTGGTGCTCACCGACCTGTTCTCGGGCTGGCTGACGCCGACCCTCATGGGCGGCCGGCGTCATAAGGCACGGACCAAGCGGCGCGCGGGCGCGCTGCTGGCGGAGGCCGGGTTTCATGGCGTCCAGTGGCATGAGGTTGAGGCCGTTGTCATTCGCGGGGTCACGGCCGCGCGGGGGTAACGCTGATGGGCGAAGGCGGCCGGCCATGATCGAAGTCCGTTTCGTTCAAGACCGCGATGGTCTGGTTGGTCGATCATGGTCTTTAGCGCTTCGATCAAAGGATGAGGAGGTCGACCAATGAAGCCGCGCATCCACGTCGTCACCCTTGCGGTAGCTGACCTCGATCGGGCCCTGGCGTTCTACCGCGACGGGCTGGGTTTCCGGACCGAGGGTCTGATCGGCACCGAGTTCACCGGGGATGCGACCACTCCCGACGGGACCACGGCGGTGTTCCACCTCGACGGCGGGCTCATGCTGTCGATCTATCCGCGATCCGAACTGGCCAAGGACGCCGCCGTCGCGCTGACCGCGTCGAAGCCGGGCGAGTTCAGCATCGGGCACGTGGTGGCCAGCCGGGCCGAGGTCGATGAGGTCATCGGCCAGGCCAAGGCAGCCGGGGCGGCCGTCACCGACGCACCGCACGACCGGCCGTGGGGCATCTACTCGGGATACTTCCAAGATCCCGACGGCCACCTGTGGGAGGTCATCTGGAACCCCGCGGTCGACCTCGACCCGTCCTGAGCGGCTAGGGGTGCCCGCTTTGGGCAGGGCGGGAGTCGGGCGTGACAGCATGGCCGCTATGTCTCACTACAGTCGTGTGCTCAAGGTCGTTATTGATGCGCCACCCGACCTGCATGATCAGGAGCTGGCGTTCTGGCAGAGCGCGCTCGGGGAGGAGCTGCCGGAGATCTACTCCGCCGAATATCACGGTGCCTTCCTGCATGGAAGCGATCTGATGCTGCTGATGCAACGGCTGGACTCCGGCGCGCCGCGCGTCCATCTGGACATTCACACGGACGATGTGGCTGCCGAAGTGGCGCGGCTCGAGCGACTTGGCGCCGAGCGTGTGCAGCTGGTGGAAACCTGGTGGGTGATGCGGGACCCGGCCGGGCTGCTGTTCTGCGTGCTGCCGGTGAGTCCCGGGTCGCTGAACGACGACAACGCACGGCGGTGGGAGTGAGCGTGACCGCTCAGGAGGGCAGCAGGCGGCGCATCGCGTGGGCCACGCTGCGCAGCGCGCGGTCGATGTCGGTGCCGAACGGGTTGTCTTGCACCAGGTAGGTCCAGGTGGCGGTGGGGCGCTTCAGGCCGGCCGCGGTCAGGTCGGCCCCGTCGGTCGTGATGGGGACGGTCTCGAAGCTCTCGACCGAGCGTTCCTCGACGGCTGCGAGCAGGCCGGAGAACGCGCGGACGGCCTCTTTGTGGAATTCGTCGAGCGGGTTGAGGCCGCGGCCGAGCGCCCGCAGGTGGATCCCCTCGCGCAGGTCGGCCAGGTAGCTGAGGTGGTCCGCCCAGGCCCGGTCGAGGTGCCAGAGGGTGATCTGGCGGGCGGCGTCGACCAGCACCTCGTCGGGGACGGTGGCGGCGAGGGCCTGGGCGCGGTCCGGGGACTGGCGGGCGAGGGCGCGCAGGGCGGCGTCGGTGCGCAGCACCCGGTCGCGCTGCTCGAGCACGGCCTGCCGCTGGAGCTCGATGAGCTTGTTGTACCGCCAGGTGTTGCGGTGGATCTCCAGGCTGACGCCTTCGGCGACGCGCTGCGCGTGGTCGACGGTCTCGCGTGACCCGGCGTCCGCGGTCCGGCCGTCCGGCTCGATCGCCGTCGGCGGTCGGGCGTCGGGCACGTGCCGGGTGACGAGCTCGTCTTGCAGGCTGGCGAAGAACACCGAGCTGCCGGGATCGCCCTGACGCCCGGCTCTCCCCCGCAGCTGGTGGTCGAGCCTGCTGCTGCCGTGCCGGCCGGCGCCGATCACGTGCAGCCCGCCGAGCGCGGCGATCTGGCCTTGATCGCCCTCGGCGCCGCCGAGCCGGATGTCGGTGCCGCGGCCCGCCATCTGGGTGGAGACGGTGACGGCGCCGCGGGCGCCGGCCTCGGCCACGATCGCGGCTTCCTCGGCGTCGTTCTTGGCGTTGAGGACGACGCAGCTCAGGCCGGCCCGGCGCAGGCGGGCGGCGAGCCGCTCGGACTCGGCCACGTCGAGGGTGCCGATCAGGACCGGCCGGCCGGTGGCGTGCACCGCGGCGGCGTGGTCGGCGACGGCCTTCTCCTTCTGCCCCTGGGTGGCGAACAGCCGGTCCGGCTCGTCGATGCGCACGCAGGGCCGGTTGGGCGGGATGACGGCGATCTCCAGCCCGTAGAACTCGCGCAGCTGCTCGCCGACGGCGACGGCGGTGCCGGTCATGCCGCAGACCGTGGGGTACCGGCCGACGAGGGACTGGATCGTGATGCTGTCGAGGATCTCGCCGGTCTGGGTGGCGGCCAGGCCCTCCTTCGCCTCGACGGCCGCGTGCAGCCCGTCGGGCCAGCGTTGCAGCCGGGCGACCCGGCCGCGGGACGCGTTGACGAGGTGGATCTTGCCGTCGCGGACGATGTAGTCGACGTCGCGGCGGACCAGCGCTTCGGCGTAGAGGGCGACGTTGAGCCTGGTCAGGGTGGCTAGGTGCGGTTCGGTGTAGAGGTCGATGCCGCCCAGGGCCGCTTCCACCGCCCGGGTCCCGTGGCTGGTCAGGTGGACGCTGCGGCCGTCGTCGTCGACCTGGTAGTCCTGGTGCGGCCGCAGGCGGCGGGCGAGGTCCGCCATTTCCAGCGGGTTCGCCTCCCCGGCGTCGGCGGCGCCCGCGAGCACGAGCGGGACGAGCGCCTCGTCGACCAGCACCGAGTCGGCTTCGTCGATCAGGGCGACGTCAGGGGTGCCCGCAATGAGCTCTTGGGGGCTGGTCGCGAGGCGGTCGCGGAGGACGTCGAAGCCGAACTCGCTCACCGCGCCGTAGGTCACCTGGGCGCCGTAGGCGCGGCGGCGGTCGGCCGGGGTTGACGCCTGGCCGATCCATCCGACGGTCACGCCGAGCAGGTCGTAGACCGGGCGCATCCACTCGGCGTCGCGCCGAGCGAGGTAGTCGTTGACCGACATGACGTGCACGGACCGGCCGCGAAGAGCGTACCCGGCGGCGGCGAGCGCGCCCGACAGCGTCTTGCCCTCACCGGTCGCCATCTCGGCGACGTGGCCGGCCAGCATCGCGAGGGTGCCGACGAGCTGGACGTCGAACGGGCGCTCGCCTAGGCCACGGCTGGCCGCCTCCCGGCCGAGCGCGCATAGTCCGGCGTCGTCTGCTGCCTCTGCGGCTTCTGTTGCGGCGGAGGCTAGGTCGTTGTCGTCGGGGGCGGCGATCGCCTGCTCCCGCTGGGCGATGGCCGGCAGCAGGTCGAGGTAGGGCCTGAGGTCGGCCGTGCCGGGACGCTGGAGAAAGCGGGCGGCCCGGTTGCGCAGGCCGTTTAGCACGGGGAGGCGCCGGCGTACGCGACCTCGGGCAGCAGCAACACAACGCGTAAACGATCACCCGAGGCCAGAAGGTTCCCTCGTCTCAGGAATGAGGTCATTGTGTGCCATAAGGGTGCCCAACCGGGCCATAAAATCGTGATCGTGTTCTATTTGGGGCGCTCTGCGACCCGGACGGCACACGCTGACGGGCGCGGGGGCCTTGGCGACAGCCAGTGGTGGCCGTGGGGCCAGTGGTGCGCGCCGCCGGGGGCGCGGAGCGAGCCTGGCTCGGGGTGGAAGCTTTTCGGGGCGGTGGCGACAAAGGGGCAAAGGGAGGAAGAAGCTGAAAGGGTGAGAGTGGGTCGGGTGGGACGAGTTGGGGGCGGGGGCGAGCCGTAATATCGGGCCCATGACTGAGCCCCTGACGCGACGCGATGCCTATGACGTGGTGATTGTGGGGGGTGGGCACAACGGGCTGACGGCCGCGGCTTACCTGGCCGGGGCGGGGTTGTCGGTGGTCGTGCTTGAGCGGCTCGATCACACCGGCGGCGCGGCGGTCTCGGCGCGGGCGTTCGCCGGGTTCCCCACGCGGCTCTCGCGCTACTCCTACCTGGTGTCGCTGCTGCCGGAGTCGGTCATCAGCGACCTCGGTCTTGACCTGCGGCTGGCGTCGCGGTCGACGGCGTCGTACACGCCGGTGATCCGGGACGGGGTGCCCGGCGGGCTGCTGGTGGAGCGACCCGAGGGCGCGGCCACGCGGGAGAGCTTCCGGGCGCTGACCGGGTCCGACGCCGAGTACGACGCCTGGCAGCGGTTCTACGGGGAGGTTGGCGAGCTCGCGGAGGGCGTCGCTCCGACGCTGACGCAGCCGCTGCCTCGGGAGTCGGCGGTGCGGGGGCGGGTCGATCCGGCGATCTGGCGGGATCTGGTCGAGCGGCCGCTGGGCGAGGCGGTCGAGCGGAGGTTCCGTGATGAGACGGTGCGCGGGGTGGTCGCGACCGACGCGCTGATCGGGACCTTCGCCGGGATGCAGGAGGCGTCGCTGATCCAGAACCGGTGCTTCTTGTATCACCTGATCGGAAACGGGACCGGTGAGTGGCGGGTGCCGGTCGGCGGGATGGGCGCGGTCACCGGGGCCCTGGCCGACTCGGCCCGCCGGGCGGGGGCCGAACTAGTCGTCAACGCCGAGGTCGTCGCGATCCGGAGCGGCCTCGGCGGCACCGAGGTCGACGTGGTCGACCGCGCCGGCGGGCGTACCCTGCAGGCTCGTTACGTGCTGGCGAACGTCGCCCCGTGGGTGCTGGCGGAGCTGCTCGGAGATGAACCCGACCCCGCCGCGAAGCCGGTCGGCGCCCAGCTGAAGGTGAACTTCCTGCTCGATCGGCTGCCGCGGCTGGCCTCGGGGGCGGACCCGCGGATCGCGTTCGCGGGGACCTTGCACTTGGGCGAGGACTACCCGGACCTCTCGCGGGCGTATGCCGAGGCCGCCGGCGGGCAGGTTCCGTCGCGGCTGCCGGGCGAGGTCTACTGCCACTCGCTGACCGATCTGTCGATCCTGGGCGACGTCCCGGCCGGGACGCAGACGCTGACGTACTTCGGTCTGCACCTGCCGGCGACGCTGTTCGCGGACCCGGCGACGCGGGCGGAGCGCAAGGAGCTGGCGGTGGCGCGCGCGATCGAGTCGCTGAACGAGCACCTCGTCGACCCGATCGAGTCGGTCGTCGCGCGGGACGCCGGCGGGCGGCCCTGCATCGAGGCCAAGATCCCGCAGGACGTCGAGGCTGACCTGCGGATGCCGGGCGGGCATATCTTCCATGGCGACCTGAGCTGGCCCTGGGCGACGGACGCGGCCGTGCTTGATACCCCGGCGGCGCGGTGGGGAGTGGGGACCCGCTGGGGGAACGTCCTGCTGTGCGGGTCGGGCGCGGTGCGCGGGGGCGCGGTGTCGGGACTCGGCGGGCACAATGCCGCGCAGGCGGTGCTGGAACTGGCGTGAGCGGCTCCTCGTCCCATGACGACGGAATGACCGAGTACCCGGGTTTCGGCGTCCTGCTTGGAGGGCTGCTCGAACACCGGAAACTGGACGTTCGACAGTTGGCGGCACCTTCACCGAGGAACGTGAGCTGCGGGCCGCGCTGGCGCGGGGGCGCCGAGTCCGGCGCTGCTGGCTGCGCTGGGAGGCCATGAAACGGCGCTGACCGTGCCGTGTCGGCCTCCCCGGGTTGCGGTGATGGCTGGCGGTTGACGCGGAGGGCACGGACCGTTCGGGATGATCATGAAGTTGACCCTGGCTTTTCGATGAGATCGGGGCGGGGCGGGCGTCCGTTCTGGTGACCGTCGGAGGGCACTGCTGGGGACGAGACTCGGTGGAGGACAGTCATGACGACCAAGCGGGAGTACTGATGCCGGTGTTCGCGGTCAGGACGGCTAAGGGGCCGTGCTGGGATTACGGGCGGGGCAATCGCGAGCAGGCGTTCTGGGACGAGCACGCCTCCTTCGCCGACCGGCTTGTCGAGCGCGGGATCATCATCATCGGCGGGCCGATCGCCAGCGATGACGACGCGGACATCGCGCTGCTGGCCGTGCAGGCGGACGACGAGGACGCGGTGCGGTCGATCTTCGACGATGATCCGTGGACGGTGCACCAGGTGTTCCTGATCAAGGACGTACGGGTCTGGTCTTTGTGGCTCGACGGGCGGTCCCGGTAGGTCCGCTGGGGCTTTGAGCTGCCGTCGGCGGGGCGGTCAGAGTTGGCGATCAAGGGTTGGCGATCAGGGGTTGGCGATCAGGGGTTGGCGATCAGGGGTTGGCGATCAGCGCGCGCGCCTTGGCGGGGGAGACGACGAGCGCGTGCAGGTCGCCGTCAACCTCGAGTCGAGTTGACTGGTCGAGGCCGCCCGCCTGCACCGGTTCGAAGCCGGCGATGCGGATCAGCCGCTCGACTTTGCGGGCGGCCTGGTCGTCGTCGGTCGCGTAGAACAGGACCGCCCGCTGCGGCGACTGGTTGCTGGAGGACTCGAGGAGATCGGCCGGCAGGGTGCCGAACGCCATCGCCAGGTGAGCGCCGGCCGGCAGCCATCCGGCTACGACCTCTCCCGCCGATTGCCCTGGGGGCAGCAGGTGGGAGATGTTGCCGTGCGCGTCGGCGGTGATCGGGTTGCTCGGAACGACCACCAGCTGGCCGGCTAGCTGGTCGGCGATCTCGTCGATGACGGTCTCGAGGACGGTGAAGCGCAGCGCGAGGATGACGGCGTCGGCGCCCGGCAGCGCGTCGTGGTTGTCGGCGGCGGCGACCGCAGCGGGGCCGATCTTGGCCGCCAGCGTCCGGGCCGAGCCGTGGTCGGCACTGGCGAGCCGCAGCGTCTCGCCGCCGGCGGCGAGCTCGCGGGCGATGGCGGAGCCGATTCCGCCGGTGCCGATGATCGCGGTGGTCATGGCGACGTCATTAACTGGGTGACCAGCCGGCCGGTATCCAGTCGCCCTGCGGGTCCGTGGTCTGGCCGACTTCAATCAGGTAGCCGTCGGGGTCGCGGATATAGCAGCGGGTCTCGTACGGGTGCTGTTTGGGCGGGGTCAGGAACTGCGCGCCCCGCGCGCTCCAGGCGGCGTACGCGGCCGCGATGTCCTTGACCCGGAGATTGAGGAAGCTGCTGGTCCGGTCGGGATCGCGCGGTGTCTCGAGGGTGACCGTGGGCTTGTCGTCGGTCGGGCCTCCCCCGGTGTTGATGACGATGAAGCTGTTGGACAGTTCGACGACGGTCGGCACCGGGCCGAAGACGACGGTGCCGCCGAGTACCTCGGTGTAGAAGCGCGCCGAGCGTTCGACATCGCCGGAGGTGATGAAGTGATTCACCACAAATCCGTCTGGGAGCGGTGGGAGCTCGGCCATCGGGGACCTCCAGTGGTTGCGTCTCGCGCCACGCCTACACGGGCCTGCGCTCGATGCTACTCTCCGCAGCTATACGGACACCGGATGCCCTTGGCCTTACGCCGGCGACACCTCGATCCCGTTGATCTGGGCGTTGTCCTTGACGGTGACGAACTGGATGGTGATCGCCCCGCTGCTGCTTGCGGTGGCGGCGAACGACTCGGCGACCGCCTTGAACTCGCCGCCGACGGTGGCGAGGATGTCGAAGTTGGTCAGCACCTGGTTGTTGTTGATGAGGACGTTGAAGGTGCGCGAGCCGGCCGCGGTCCAGTATTCCTCGGCGAAGTCGAGTCTTACCGTGTAGCTGGCGCCGGGGGTGAGGCCGGGGATGGTGTAGGTGAAGTTGCCGTAGCGGTTGTGCTGGTAGACCGACTGCGGCGCGGGGTTGGTGACGCCGGTGGTGCTGATGGCGTTGGTGGTGCTGGCGGCTGTGCCGCCGGTGTAGTCCTCGTCGGCCACGAACGGCGCCGCGGCCGGGCCGCCGGACGAGATGTCAACCCCGCCGGTCCCTGGCCCGGTGCCGCCGCCCGCAGGGGCGATCTCGATGCCGTTGACCTGGGCGTTGTCCTTGACGGTGACGAATTGGATGGTGATCGTGCCGTTGCTGTTGGCGGTGGCTGTGAACGGCTCGTCGACCGCCTTGAACTCGCCGCCTGCGGTGGCGAGGATGTCGAAGTTGGTCAGGACCTGGTTGTTGTTGATGAGGACGTTGAAGGTGCGTGATCCGGCCGTGGTCCAGTATTCCTCGGCGAAGTCGAGTCTTACCGTGTAGCTGGCGCCGGCGGTGAGGCCGGGGACGGTGTAGGTGAAGTTGCCGTACCGGTTGTGCTGGTAGACCGACTGCGGGCCCGGGTTGGTGACGCCGGTGGTGCTGATGGCGTTGGTCGTGCTGGCGGCGGTGCCGCCGGTGTAGTCCTCGTCGGCTGCGAACGGCGCGGCGGCCGGGCCGCCGGCCGAGATGTCCACCCCGCCGGAACCGCTACTGGAGCCTACGGTCCAGGTGAACGACGTCGACCCGGTCGCGCCGGTGGTGTCGGTCACCGTCACTGTGACACTTGAGGTGCCTGTGGTGGTGGGGGTGCCGGAGATCAGGCCGGTTGAGGGGTTGATGGTCAGCCCGGCGGGCAGGCCGGTGGCGGCGTAGCTGAGGGTCTGGCCGGAGGCCGAGTCGGTCGCGCCGATCTGCAGGCTGGCGGCGGTGCCGACGGTGGACGTCTGATTGGCCGGGGTGGTGACGGTGACGGTGTGGGCGTTGGTGCCGGGCGAGACGGTCCACACGAAGCTCTGGGTCGCGTAGGCGCCGTTGCCGTCCTTCGCGGTGACGGCCACCGTGCTGGTGCCGGCAGTGGTCGGAGTGCCGGAGATGACGCCGGAGGCCGAGATCGACAGGCCAGCCGGGAGGCCGGTCGCCGAGTAGGTCAGCGTCTGGCCGCTAGTGCTGTCCGTTCCGCTCAGGGTGACCGACGACGCGGCGCTTCCGGTCAGGCTGGCCTGCGGGCCGGGGTTGACCAGGGTAACCGGGGCGCCGAGCTGGCTCGAGGCGACGGCCAGGGTGCCGGTCAGCGGCAGGCTGGCGCTGGAATCGCCGACCGAGACCGTGTAGTTGCCGGTGGGCGTGGCCCAGGCGTTGGAGCTGCTGTTCCAGTACTGCAGGTTCTGCTGGGTCACGGGGAAGCTGACGGTGGTCGAGGCCCCGGCGGCCAGGCTGACCCGCTGGAAGCCCTCCAGCTGGAGCGGCGGCTGGCCGGAGGCGGACGGGTCGGTCACGTAGAGCTGGGCGACGTCCGCGCCGGAGCGGGAGCCGGTGTTGGTCACGGTGGCGGTCACGGTGGCCGCGCCGCCCGCGGTCAGCGCGCCGACGTGCAGGTTGCTGAACGAGAAGGACGTGTACGACAGGCCGTACCCGAACGGGAACAGCGGGGTCTGGTTCTGGCTGTCGTACCAGCGGTAGCCGACGTCAATGCCCTCGGAGTACTGCACGGTGCCGTTGGTGCCGGGGAACTGGGCCGGGGTGCTGGCGGGAACCTGCGACAGCGAGCTCGGGAAGGTGACGGTCAGGTGCCCGGACGGGTCGTAGCTGCCGAACAGCACGTTGGCGATCGCGGTGCCGTCCTCCTGGCCCGGGTACCAGGCCTCGAGCACGCCCTTGACCGAGGAAAGCCAGGGCATGGTGACGGCCGAGCCGGTGTTGAGGACCACGATCGTGTTCGGGTTGGCGGCGGCCACCGACGTGATCAGGTTGTCCTGCGTGGTCCCGAGGTCGATGCTGCTCAGGTCCGAGCCCTCGGACTCGCCGAGGTTGGCGAACACGACCGCGACGCTGGCGGCGGCGGCCGCCGACGCGGCCGAGCTGTCGGACGAGCCGTTGTTGTAGGTGACGGTGGTGCCGCTTGGTGCGGCCGCCTGGATGCCCTGCAGCGGACTGACGGTGCCGCTCGAGTTCACCCCGGCGCTGCCGCCGCCGTCGGTCTGCGGGCTGGTGGACGCGTCCGCCCCGATGACCGCGATTGACCCGTCGGACGAGGTGAGCGGCAGGACGCTGCCGGAGTTCTTCAGCAGCACCGTGCCTTCCTCGGCCAGCTGGGTCGCGTCCGCCTGGTCGGTCGAGTTCGTCGCCACGGCCGACGGCGACCCGCTCGGCGCCTTGTCGAACTGGCCGAAGGCGAACATCTCGGTCAGGATGCCGGAGACGGCCGAGTTGATCGTGGCCTGGCTGACCTGGCCGGAGGTGACGGCGCTCTGCAGCGCCGAGCCGTAGAACCCGTCGTTGCCCGGCATGTCCATGTCCAGGCCGGCGTTGGCGGACGCGGCCGTCGAGTGGGTGGCGCCCCAGTCGGAGGTGACGAAGCCGGTGAAGCCGAACTGCTGGCGCAGCACGGTGCTCAGCGTGTACGGGTTCTGGCAGGCGGCGGTGCCGTTGATCCAGCTGTAGGAGCACATCACCGACGAGGCCGCGCCCTGCTGCACCGCCGCCTGGAACGCGGGCAGGTAGATCTCCTGCTCGGCCTCGGTGCTGACGACCGCGTTGTCATTCGCGGTGTTCCGGTTGGTCTCCTGGTTGTAGACCGCGTAGTGCTTGACCTGGGCCATGGTGCCGGCCGACTGCACGCCGCGGATGTCGGCCGCGGCCAGCTGCCCGGCCAGGTACGGGTCCTCCCCGATTGACTCGAACGCGCGGCCCCAGCGCGGGTCGCGGACGATGTTGATCGTCGGGCCGAGGTCGACGGTGCTGCCCTTGGCCGCCTGCTCGGCCCCGATCACGTGGCCGTACTCCTGCTCGGCGGCGGTGTCCCAGGTGGCCGCGACGTCGACCGGCGCGGGCAGCTGGGTGACGTTGCTCATCCCGTCGCCGACGCCGGCCGGGCCGTCCTCCAGGTTCATGGCGGGGATGCAGAGTGAGCTGATGGCCGGGATGTTCCCGACGTAGCTCGAACCGGACGCGCCGGTCATCAGGGCGATCTCCTGGCTGAGCGACATCTGGCCCATCAGCTGGCTGACCCGGGTGGAGATCGGCGCGGTCGAGTTGACCCACGGGCACGAGGTCGCGGCGGCCGCGTGCGGCGCGACGGCGGAGGCCGCTGCCAGCGGCGCGGCCACCATGGCGAGCACCACGGCCGCGATCCGCGTCCGCCTCAGGCGCCAGGGGAAATTGGGTACGCGCACGGGTGACTCCTCACCTAGAGACGTGAACCCGTGCAGCAGCGGGTGACATGCACTTCTCGCAGCCGACCGCGAAAAGCGGGCGACGGTGCGGGAAGTGCCAGTTGTATTGAGTGCCGGTTTGTACTCGGGATGCAATAACACCGGAACCGGGGTGTCAATGACCGGAGGCCGATGTTAACGGTTCATTAACCGCCGGCCTGGTCGGGGTAGATGACTTCCGGCTCGCTCTTCGCTTCGTGCATGTCGCGCAGGAGGCCGGCGAGGTGGGCGGGGCCGACGGTCGGGCCCCAGTCCCGGGTTTCCGCGCCGGTGGCCTTGGCGTTTTGGAGCCAGGTGTGGAACGCGCTGTCTTCGATGATCGCGCCGACGTAGAGCATGCCGACGTAGACGCCGGTGGCGGCCACCTCTGTGTGCAGGGACTGCAGGTAGTTGCGCTGGGCGGCCTGGGCCGGGCCGGGGCCGCTCATATTTGGCAGGCCGTGCACGGTGCTGGCGCCCTGGGCGGTCAGGATGGCGCCGTCGCCCTCCTCGAGCATGTGCGGCAGGAACTCCTGAACGAGGGCGACCAGCGTGTAGAAGACGAGCGGCATGAATGCCTGGGCGCGCTGCGGGGTGAGATCTTGCGCGGCGAAGAAGCCCTCTTCCGGCGTCGGCGCGTAGTAGATCGCGTCGAGGGCGCCGACGCTGGCGCGAATCTGCTCGGCCAGGGCGGGGACGGCGTCGGGATCGGCCAGATCGGCGGTGATGACGTGCGCGGTCTCGCCTTTGCCGGTTAGCTCTCGGGCGAGCGATTCGAGTGGTTCCCGGCGGCGGGCGACGAGCACGATCTCGTAGCCGTCTTGCGCGTAGCGGCGGGCGACGGCCTGGCCGAGGCCTGGGCCGGCGCCGAACACTGCGATCGACTTGGGCAAGGGGAGACACCTCCAGCGGCAGTTGTCACGGACAGAGGATCATGGTGCCGCATGGCCGGTGCCTTCGCATGCGGCGATCGCGGGAAATGCGACCCGGAGCCGGGGCCGGTCGGCGTTCAGTCGGATGATCGCGAAGGCTTTTTTCCTGGCGAAGGATAATTATCGAATAAGTGCAAAAATCCTTCGCGGAAATAAAATCCTTCGTGGCGTTGGCACCATCTGTGGTATCACGACACACTGATATCGCCTGGCACAGTGGCCACTTGCCCGTTGTCGGCCGAGGCTAAATATCGGCAAATGTCACGCTCCGATACTAGCGCATTTTGTAATCAATTGATTACGCTATGAATATGGAAGAATCGCTTGCCTGGCTCCGCGCTCCGGAGACCGAACCTGCCCTCGGTGAGCTCCTGTGCGGTCTGATCAGGGACATCCGGCTGATCCTGGTGCACTCGGACCTCGGCAGCGCGGCCAAGCTGGGGGCGATCACCGAGACCGTCGACCAGCTGGCCCCGCCGCCCGGGCCGGCTGCCAGCGGCGCTCAGACCGCGGCCTCGGTGGTGGCGCTGCTGGCCCGCAACACCGGGCCCGCCACGATCCTGTTCGAGGAGCTGGCGGGCGAGCAGATCAGAATCGAGCTGACCGGCTGCGCCGAGCGCCCGCTGACCACGGCCGAGTGCCGCGATCTGCGCGTCGAGCCGGGCGCGCGCGGATATGAGCGGGCGGGAACGCTGCGCACGGCTGACTCCGGCTTGGTCGCGGCCGAGGTGTCCTCGCTGGTTGTGCCGGGCCGGCTCCCCGCGCCCGTGCGCGCGGTGCTGGGACTGCCCGGAGCGGGCGAGCCGGCCCGGACGCCCTCCGATGTCCCGCTGGGCAAGGCGCTGGCTCGCTACGGCGTGCGCAGGGAGCCGCTCGGCGCGCGCCTCGAGCGCGACGGCGCCCATATCCCCGGCAGCCGCGTGTCGGTCAGGTCATCGGCGCGGATGTGGCTGGCCGACGTGCCCGGTCGCGCTGGCAAGCGAGCGGGTGACGGCGGAACTGTGTCAGCGGGCCGCCCGTGGCGCTGAACTCCTCGACGGTCCTGCGATCGAAGTCAGTCACGGCCGATCCCGTAGATCAGGCTGAGGCGGCCGTCCGGCAATTCCTCGGCTTTGCGGAGCTCGAGCCCGCGGCGGGTCGCGGACGACCCGAAGAGGGCGTGCTCGCCGCCCGCGATCACGGGATAGACGATCAGCCGGATCTCGTCCACCAGGCCGACGTCGATCGCGGCGGCCGCGATCGTGCCGCCGCCCATCAGGTAAATGTCCTTGCCCTGCTCCCGCTTGAGCTTCTCCACCTCGTCGAGGTTGCGCAGGATCCGGGTGTTGGGCCACACGGTTGAGGTCATCGTGGCCGACACCACGTAGTGCGGAGTCCGGCTGGCGAACTGGGCCCATTCGACCTCGGCCGGGGTCGGCACGGCGCCGATCAGCGGGTGGACCTTGTCCGGCTCGTCCCGGATCGGCGTCCAGTACTGCTCGTAGCCGGGGTACATCCGGCCGCCGAGCACGCACGCGTCGATGCCTTGGGTCAGGCCGTAGTCATCCGACCAGGCCGTGACCCAGTCCGCGAAGCCCTGCGGGCCCTCGAACTTCCCGTCCAGCGAGATCTTCATGGCGGTGATGAGCTTGCGCATTGTCTGCTGCCTCCTCTTCATGCAACCAACGGTTGCATGTCAGCCTATCCGCCTCGCCGCGACAGTGCAACCTTTGGTTGCATGAATGTTTCCGTTCGCGGGAACGGGCCTGGGCCGGGGCGGAGGCTGGTGCGCCGCCGGGGGCGGGTCTACGATCTTTAGACCGTAGTTGAGCTGCAGCCCAAGACTCGGCCGCGTCTTCAGGAGCCGCCGGGCGTCAGACGAACTGGCAGGTAGTCCCTTCGCTTCTTCCCACCCGGGAGACTCCTAATGGCGCTCTACATGTACCAAGCCTCATACACCGCAAAGTCAATGGCGGCTCAGCTCAAGGAGCCGCAAGACCCCGTGGAAGACATCGCGGCGGCACTAGAGGACGTGGGCGCCGAGATCGTGGTGGCCGCCTTTCCGTTCGGCGAGTATGACCTGCTTGTCGTGTACGAGGCGCCCGACGATATGACCGCCGCCAGCGTCGCGATGGCCGTTGCCGCCGAGGGCGAGGTCAAGTCGGCCAAGACCACGCGACTGCTGAGCGGGCAGGAATGGCTCGAGTCGCTGCGTAAGCGCCGGGTTGTCAGCACTCGCAATGCGCGCTAGCCGCGTGCGTCAGCCGCCGGGGCGGAGCGGGCCGAGCAGCAGCTCCTCATCCCGGTAGTCGATGACGACCGGGCTGTAGCGCTGCAGGGTGCCCGAGCCGAGCGAGCCGTCGGCGACCAGGAAATTGGGCACGACCCCGACGGTCTGCGGGGCCAGCGCGACCCCGCCGACGGACCAGGTGGTCGTCGCGTAGTAGGTCACCGGCCGGGTGCAGCCCAGGCCCGCGTAGGTCTGCGTGGTGACGGAGGAGGCCTTGGCCAGCCGCGCCTGCCGGGCGAAGGCGGGGGTGAGGGTGGTGCCCTGGGCACCGGTGTCGAGTAGCAGCTGCCCGCGGGCGTTCCCGGCTGTCACCGGCATCAGCTGGAAGACGCCGCTGGGGTGAAGCTTGATCGGGTGTACGGTGCCGGCCGACAGCGACGCGAGCGCGGCGCCGCCGGCCGCCGGGGCCGGCACGCTGAGCGTCTGGGCCCGGTAGTCGATGCGGTCGATGCCAAGGCTGCTGAGCTCGGCCGCGCCGAGGATGCCCATCAGCGGCGCCGACGGGCTGGCCAGGTCCGCGACGATGACCTCGCGGTGCTGGCCGAAGACGTAGGGGCCGGCCGACAATCGCACCCCGACCCGCTGACCGGGGCCGTTGCAGGTCGCAGTGCGAAGCCTGGTCGCGACGGAGGCGCTGATCAGCCCCAGTCGGCTGGCCAGGGCGGCGTCGACGTAGGTGTGGACTGACCCGGTGTCGATGATGAACGGGAAGGGGCCGCGGCCGTTCAGGCAGACGCCGACGAACGGCTGCGAGATGACGGCGGACGGGGCCAGGATGTGCAGCGGGATGACCACGGTGCGGCCGGAAGCCGGGGGGACCGTCGCGGCCGGGCAGCTGCCGGTGAAGCGCGGGATGCGCAGTTTCGACGTGAACGCGCCGGGCGGCGGCGTCGCGCGCAGGCCGCGGAGGCTGACGGAGCGGCCGCGCGGGAGGAAGCGGCATCGGAACCGGTGCAGGACGCAACCAGGAGCAGCGGCACCGTGAGGGCGGCCGCCCACAGGCGCCGTCGTCGTCGTCCGGTTCGAGGATTGGACATCGTGCTTCTTCTCTAGCACAGACGGTTCCGACGGCCTGCGAGATCCCGGGGGCTTAGCTTGTCAGGCGGCGGGTGGATCGCTCAGCCAGCGGGTGAACCAGGAGCGGACGCGTTCTTGGACGTCGATCTGGTGGGCTCGCTCGGTGAACACGTGGTTCTCGCGGGGGTAGGTCACCAGGTCGTGCTCGACGCCGAACTGGGTGAGGGCCCGGTGGAAGTACCTGGCCTGGCCGACCGGGACGTTGCTGTCGTCCTCGCCGTGCAGGATCAGCACCGGGGTGGTGACGTTGGCCGCGTAGGAGATCGGGCTGAGCTGGTCGTGCCGGTGCGGGCCGGGACCCTCCCAGCCGAAGCTGCCGCCCAGGTCGGCTTCCTCCCGGCCGAAGTCGCCGACGCCGACCTGCATGGCCCAGTCGGCGACGCCCGCGCACATCACCGCGGCGCGGAAACGGCCGGTCTGGGTGACCGCCCAGGCGGCCATGAAACCGCCGTGACTCCAGCCGGTGATGCCGAGCCGGTCCGGGTCGGCGACGCCGCTGGCCACTAGGTCGTCGAGGCCGGCCAGGATGTCGGTCCACTCCCCCAGCCCGACCGCGCCGGCCACCGCGGCGGCGAACTCCCGGCCGTGTCCCTGGCTGCCGCGCGGGTTGGGGTGGAAGACCGCGAAGCCGGCCGCCGCCAGCAACTGGCCCCACGACCACCAGGCGACCATCAGCTCGTCCGCCCACCGGCTGTAGGGGCCGCCGTGGACGATTGTGACCAGAGGGAACGGGCCGTCCGCACGCGTTCGGCCCGGCGGCAGGATCAGCACACCGTCTATCGCCAGCCCGTCGGGCGCCCGCCAGGACAGCCGCTCCTGCCCTCCGAGGGTGATGCTTCGCAGCTCCGGGCGGGTGTCGCTGACCCGGACGAGGGCGTCGGGCGGGCCCGCGCTCACGTCGGCGGGAGCGTAGGCGGTGCTCGCAAGCACCGCGATCGCGGTCGCGTCGTCGCTGGCGCTAAGCGCGCAGACCTGGCCCGGCCAGCCCGTCACCCGGCTGAACGACCGGGCGGTTGGATCCAGCCGGCACAGGGCGGTGTCCAGGCCCTCGGCGAACAGCGCCAGCGGCGGGCCGCCGCCGACCTGGACGAGTTCGGCCGGGCAGGTGGTCAACGCGGCGGTCAGATCGGCCGGCTCGCTACCCTGCGTCCCGTCGGGCGGGACGGCGATGTCGAGCACCGCCGCCACGTTCGCGGGCGGTACCGCGGCTAGCCAGCTGATGTGCCAACGGTCGTCTTCGTCCTGCGACCAGACTGGGGATCGGGCGTCATGGCCCGGATTTCCCAGGTCGGCGACGGTGCCGTCATCTGGGCGGACGATGTGCAGGCGGCTGCTGAAGACGCCCGGCTCGTACTCCGGGCACTCCCAGCTCAGCACCGCCAGCTGGCGGCCGTCGGGGCGCGGGCGAGATCGATCACGTGCCGCCGGGCGAGCCCGGCGACGATGGTGAGCCGGCCGGATTCCAGGTTGAGCAGACGCAGCCGGTGCCAGCGCCAGTGCTCGCGTTCCGCGCGCTCGGACCAGACGTTTGCATCGTCACGCTCGGCCCGGCGGCGTTCGTCCGCGTCGGTCGGCTCGTCGCTGGCCACGACGGCCGCCAGCTGTCCGCCGGCCAGCGGGGCCAGCCCGGAGATCTCGCCGCGCCAGCGCAGCACGGTCTCGCTCTCGATCTCGCTTTCCGCGGTCGGGCCGGCGTCTGTGATCCGGAGACGTCGTAGTTCCTCACCGGCGACGTAGAACAGCCAGGCCGAGTCCGGCGACCAGCGCGGCAGCCGGACCGACGCGCTGCCGTGAGTCAGCCGGATCGCAGCCGCGCCCGCGCCGACGGGCGCGAGCCAGAACTCGCTGACCTGGGGTCCGTGTTCACCCGGGTAGGAGGTCGTCCAGGCGACCCAGCGGCCGTCGGGCGAGATCACCGGATCGGCCGCCTGGACGCCGTCCACGATCAGGGCCGCTGTCAGGGCCGCGCCCTTGGTCGCCTCGCTCACCCGGACATTCTGTCCCGCTGGGGGTTAGGTCGCCACGGGATTATCAGGGGAATGGAGGGGCGGGGCGGAGGACACGGACCGTTCGAGATGATGAATTTGATCTTGGTGTGTTAGTGACGCGCAAATTTGCGTAAATACGTCGGTAATTTGCAGAATTAAATCGGGTTATTGCATCATGTCGTCGGTAAATGTATGTTCCGCGTCATGAGCCTGAAACGTCGCCTCGGCAGCGTACTCGCCGTCTTCAGTGTGGTCGCGGCCCTGGCGGGGGTCCCGATGCTGGTCGCCGCGCCGGGGGCGGTCGCCGCGACGTCCTATCAGGCGCCGGGCACCCCGAGCCCGAGCGTGGCCGGGGCGACCACCCCCTTCAGCACGTATGAGGCGCCGGAGGGGGCGCTTGGCGGCGGGGCCAGCGTGGTGTCGCTGACTTCGGCGCCGACCAGCGAGTACGACTCTCCGCAGGGCGAGGCCGACGGGCACGCCTATGTCCTGCTGAACGGACCCGGCCAGTCGGTGCAGTGGACCAACAACACCGGCCAGCCGGTCAACTTCATTAACGTGCGCGCCTCGATTCCTGACTCCGCCGCCGGCGGCGGCCAGACCGCCACCCTCGACCTCTACGTGAACGGCACGTTCCGCCAGGCGCTGACCATGAACTCCATCCAGAGCTGGCAGTACGAGGGCAACAACAACTACAACGGGAGCGACCAGAACCCCGCCGACGGCGACCCGCGCGACTTCTGGGACGAGTTCCACGCGTTCGTCAGCGGCGCGGCGATTCCGGCGGGGGCCACGTTCAGCCTGCAGGAGGACTCGGCTAACACGGCCCAGTTCTACTGGATCAACTCGATTGACCTGTGGGACGCGCCCGCGGCGGCCACCCAGCCCGCCAACTCGATCTCGATCACGAGCTGCGGCGCGGTCGCCGACAACACGCCGACCAACGGCGCCGCCGCGCCCGGGCGCGACCGACAGCACGGTCGACATCCAGAACTGCATCAACCAGGCGGCGTCGGCGGGCAAGATCCTGTGGATTCCGCAGGGGACCTTCTACCTGATCGGGACGTCGGGCCTGGTGGCGCAGAACGTGACCATCGAGGGGGCCGGCTACTGGTACAGCGAGGTCTACCGCGACGTGCCGCTGCCCAACAACACCCCGCTGGGGGCGGCCTTCCAGTGCTACTCGTGCCAGCTCGAGAACTTCCACATCGACTCCGACGCGATGAGCCGGGCGGAGGTCGACGGAGGCGGCGGGGCCGAGGACACCACCGGCAACAACTGGCTCATCTCGGGCATGTGGGTGCAGCACGTGGAGTCCAGCCTGTGGGCCTCCGGCAGCGGCGGGACGGCGCAGAACAACCTGTTCACGGTGATCTTCGCGGACGGCTGCAACCTGAACAACGTCTCGCTCACCGGCACGTCGGGCAGCAACCTGACCGCGACCAACAACTTCATCCGGGGCACCGGCGACGACGGGATGGCGATCAACTCGGTCGCCTACAACGGCAGCCAGACCTACACGGCGATGTCCGACATCACGATGTCCCACAACACCGTCATCGCCCCGTGGGGCGGTAAGGGCATCGGGGTCTACGGCGGCAGCGGCCACCTCGTCGAGGACAACTTCATCTCCGATACCGCGCGCTACATCGGCCTCGGCGTGGGCCGGTTCGGGGTGAACGGCAGCGACATGCTCGGCGCCACGGTGACCGGGAACGTGATCGTCAGGTCGGGCGGTAACGCCTACTTCCAGGGGCAGCCGGCCCTGCAGATCGGCAACGGCGGAGACGGGCAGAACGTCGGGACCGTCACCGACGCCACCGTGACCGGCAACACGATCATCAATTCGGTCTACGACTCGATCGGCTTCTCCACCTCCACCAGCACCAACCTGGCCGACAACACGATCACCAGCCCGTGGCGCAACGGGATCGTGATCTCGCCGCCGTTCTATCCGGCTCCCACCGGCAACGCCACCATCACCGGCAACTCGGTGACCGGGGTGGGGTCCGGGTTCTCCGCCTACAGCAACGACTCCAGCGGCTTCACGGCGACGCTCAGCAACAACAGCTGGCAGACCGGCAGCAGCGAAGGCCCCTACGGCGGAACGCCGGCCGCGGTGCCGGGCGTCGTGCAGGCCGAGAATTATGACACCGGCGGCCAGGGGGTGGCCTACAACGTCACCTCGACCAACGGCACCGGCAACAGCTACCGGTCCGACGGTATCGACCTGGAGACCACGTCGGACACGGGCGGCGGCTACGACCTGGGCTGGACGTCCGGCGGGCAGTGGTTCCGCTACACCGTCAACGCGGCCTCGGCCGGGACCTACACCGTCAGCTTCCGCGTCGCCGCCCCCTCCGCCGTCACCGACGCCCTGCACCTGTCCAGCGCGTCCGGCGCGAACCTGAGCGGGAACGTCAGCATCCCGGCGACCGGCGGCTGGCAGAACTGGACCACGGTCACCGCCACCGTCCAGTTGGCCGCCGGCCAGCAGACCCTCGCCGTCGACGAGGACAACGGCGGCTGGAACCTCAACTACCTGTCGTTCGCCGGCAGCGGCGGCACCAGCTCGCCGCTGACGGCGTCGCCGTCGGCGCTGTCGTTCGGCAGCGTCACGGTCGGGTCGACCAGCCCGGCTTCGACGGTGACGGTGTCGAACCCGGGGACGGTCGCGGCCTCGGTCGTCGTCGGTCGGCGTGAGCGGGCCGTTCAGCCAGACCAACACCTGCGGCGGCTCGATCGCCGCGGGCGGGTCGTGCACGGTCAGCGTGTCGTTCGCGCCGACCGCGGCGGGCGCGGCGAGCGGGACGCTGTCGGTGGCGTCGAGCGCGCCGGGCAGCCCGCTGACGGTGGCGCTGTCGGGCACCGGGGCTGCTGCGGCGAGCACGAACCTGGCGCTGAACCAGCCCGACTACGGCCAGCGGGTACACCCAGACGTACGTCCCGTCGAACGCGGTCGACGGGAACACCAGCAGCTACTGGGAGAGCACCGACAACGCGTTCCCGCAGTGGCTCCAGGTGGACCTCGGGTCCTCGGTCAGCCGTGGGCCGGATCGTGCTGGACCTGCCGCCGTCGACCTCCTGGGGTACCCGGACCCAGACGATCACCATCCAGGGCAGCACCGACGGCTCGACCTACACGCACGCTGGCGGCCTCGGCCGGGTACACGTTCAATCCCTCGACCGGCAACACGGTGACGGTCACCGTTCCCGGCCGCCCAGGCCCGGTACGTCAAGCTGACCTTCACCGCTAACACCGGCTGGCCGGCCGGGCAGCTGTCGGAGCTGCAGGCCTACTCGAGCTGAGGTCGGCCGGGCGCGGTGAGCGCTTGCGTGGCTGCGGTGGCGCGCGGCTGCGTTACGCTCACCGCGTGAGGCATCCGGTTCTGCGGACGATTAGCCAGTGGCTTGTGACCGCGCTCGCCGCGTTCACGCTGGTGCTGTTCCTATGGCTGGTGCGCCCGGGCGCCTGGCTGACCCGCGGGCTCATGGCCGAGGTGGTCGGGGCGGCGCTCCTTGGCAAGCTGTCGTGGGAGGTCGAGAAGGCGTAGTGCGCCGTATCCGGTCCTGCCGCCAGCGAAGCGACGCCTAGGGTTCTGGCTGGGCGGGTTCCGGCTGCGGGGGCGAGTCGAAGCTGACGTCGATGATTTCGAACGTCTTGTGCAGTTCGGTCTTGGCGTAGGAGATGTAGGCGCGCTGGTCGCCGACGGTGAGGTCCACGTTGTCGGAGAACGGCGCCAGCAGGCTCCGCGGCCACATCCCCCTGGCTCGCACGGCGTTGAACTCGGCGCACATCACCACCGTCACCGATCCGACGTAAACCCAGGCCAGCAGGCCGAGGACGATGGCGAAGAGGCCGTAGGTGGCGGTGGCGCCCTTGAGCTTCTCCCCCAGCAGCAGAGCGCCCGCCAGCTGCAGGGCCTGCCAGATCACGGCGGCGGCGATCGCGCCCGCGCGAATCTGACGGATGCTGACAGGGGTGGCGATCAGGATCTTGAACGCCACCATGAACAGCGTCACGTTCAGCGCGATGGCGAGCGTGGCGGCGGCCGCCCGCACGCTGACGCTGACCGGGCCTGGCGCCGTAGGAGTCGGCGGCGGCGCTCACCGCCGACAGCACGGTGGTGACGATCACGCTGCCGCCGCCGGCCGCCAGCAGCATCAGGCTGCGGAGCCGGGCCCGGAGCGGGTTGTGGCGGGCGTTGCGCGGCACGCCCCATACCTTGTTGAGCGCGTTCTGGGTGGCCTGGACGATGCCGAGGCCGCCGTAGAGGCAGCCGACGATGCCGATGACCAGGCCGGGCACGCTGCCGTGGAAGGAGTGGATGTTCCTGGCGATCTGGTCGCCGACGACCGGGAACTGGGCGAGGGCGGAGTCAAGCACCTGCCGCTGGAAGTGCACGCTGCCGTGCAGGCCGTAGCCGAGGAAGGTGGTCAGGAGCAGCAGCAGCGGGAACAGCGAGACAACGCCGTAGTAGGTGATCTGCGCGGCCAGGTAGCTGCCCTGATCGTCGAAGAACTTGTAGACCACCGCCACCGGCAGCCCCGCCCAGCGGTGGCGCCGCTGATAGGCGTCAGCCCGGCTGATCATGCCCATGGGGGCATATGGCCGGGTCTAGCGGTGGCTGGGGCCTTCCTCATGGTGTCAAACCATATAGGCGGCTGCTGAGAGGTCGGTGACGGCCAGCGTGCTTCGGCCGGGCGCTAGGCGGTGCCGGGTGGGTGAGTTTCAGGTGGTGGGGCCGGGGCCGGCGGTGGGGGCGGGGCCGGTGGGGGCGGGGCCGGCGGTGGGTGCGGGGCCGAGGCTGTGGCTGGGGAGGCGGCTTCGAGGTGGGGCGAGCGGTAGGCGAGGGCGACCACGCCGACCGACATGACGATCAGCCCGATGAGCTCGGCGGCGATGGCGGCGGGGCTGTCGGCGATGTCCTCGTTCAGCCAGACCAGGCCGATGCCGATGGCTACCAGGGGGTCGGTGACGGTGCGGATCGCGAGCACCGGGGCGATGAGGGAGCTCTCCTGGAAGGCGTTCTGGTTGAGCAGGAAGCCGAGCGGCTCGGCGACGATGAAGGCGTAGAGCGGCCACTGCTGTGAGGGCGGGTTGAATCCGTGGCCGATGGTCTGGGTTAGCTCCTTGAGCAGGAACGCCGTGATCCCGAAGATCACGCCGCAGGCGAAGGCGGTGCTCAGCGGCAGGAACATCCGCGGGCTGAGACGCCAGGCGACCAGGCACAGCGCGATGACCCCGGCTGACGCCAGGCCGAGCGGCAGCAGGATGGACGGCCCGACGCTGACCGGCGGTGACGTGGGTCTGGCCACCGCCAGGAACAGGACCAGGCCGCCGGTGCAGCACAGGACCCCGGCGGTGGTGACCCAGTCGGGGCGCCGGCGGGCGATGACGTAGGTGATCACGACGGCGAACAGCAGGTCCAGGACGAGGATCGGCTGCACCAGCGCCAGCGGTCCGAAGTGCAGGGCGAACGCCTGCATCACGGAAGCGGCGATGTCGACCGAGATCCCGATTACCCAGAGCCGGTTGGCCGCCAGCTCGGCGAAGAGCTTGAAGTCGAGCGGAGGCTTGTTCGCCACCTTGTGGGTGGCGCGCTGCTCGATGACGTCGGATGCGCCGAACGTGATAGCGCCCGCTATCGCGATCAGCACTGCGATCAGCTCATTCACTGCGGACTCGATGCCTCCGGGTCGGGGCCTGGCGGTTCTCGGGGGCGTACCCAGTCGATGCCGCATCGATCCATCGGAGCCACGACTGGCCTCGGGTCATTGTGTGCTGAAAATGCATTGGTAATCGTAAAAAATCATGATTGTGTTCTATTTGGGGCGCCATACGACCCAAACGGCACACGCTGACGGGTGGTTGGGCCGGGCGTGCGGTTGGTGGTGTCACTGGGGCTGGTGGTGCGCGGCTTGGGACGCGGCTTGGGACGCGGCTTGGGACGCGGCTTGGGGGGCGGCTTGGGGGGCGGGGCGGGGGGCGGCTTGGGGGCGGGGTGGGATCGGGGGTGGTGGGCCGCGCGGTTTGCGGGGGGTGGGGCGGGATCGGGCGGGCGCAATCCGGGTAATCGGGGGAATTCGGCCAACCGGTTGCCCCGGTCACTGCGTGTGGCAGGTGGCCGGCAAAAATGGATTGATGGCACGCGCGAGTACGTCGACTGCGTCACGGCCTAGTCCCGAGAGTGAGCGACGCGAGCCGATCCGGCCCGGGCCGCTGGCCGGGCGCTACGCGCCAACGGCGGCGATGGTCGTCCTGTTCCTGGTTCCCTATCTGGGGCTGTCGGGCGCCCTGGATCCGCTCACGCCGATCATCGCGACGTCGCTGCACACGAGCGAGCAGACGATGAGCCTCGGCTACGGGCTGGCCAACGCCGGCTACGCGCTCGGCACGGTGCTGGCGGTGCAACTGGCCCAGCATCTGCCGCAACGACGGCTGATGGTGGCCTACGCCACCCTGCTGGTGATCGGGTCGGTGCTGGCGGCGGCCGCCAACGGGCCGGCCCTGTTCATCGTCGGGCACGTGCTGCAGGGGCTGTGCACGAGCCTGCTGCTGATCGCCTCGACGCCGCCGCTGATCCTGGGCTACCCGGTGCGGAAGCTCCGCCAGACGGCGGTGATCTTCAACCTCTGCATCTTCGGCGCGGTCGCGGCCGGGCCGCTCATCGGCGGGGCCCAGGCCTCGTTCCATGCCTGGCGGCCGCTGTTCTGGATCGTGGCCGGGATCGCCTTCCTGGGGCTGGTGTTCTCGCTGCTGACGTTCTCGGATGCACCGCCGGCCGACCTCAGCGCCCCGCGCGACCCGGTCGCGATCGGGCTGGCGGCGTCCGGCGCGGTGCTGGCCTTCTTCGGCGCCGCCCAACTGCTCACGCACGGGTTCTTCGAACCGGTGGCGGTGGTCCCGCTGCTGGTCGGGATCGCGCTGATCATCGCCCTGATCGTCTACGAGTACCGGGCCCGTCATCCGCTGCTCATCCTGCGCGCCCTGGCCAGCACGATCCCGGTGACCGGGGTCGTGGTCGCGATGTGCGCGGCGGCGGCGGCGACCACCGCGATCGCGCTGACCGCGACCGTGCAGACCGGCCATTACACCCCGCTCCACCTGGGTCTACTGTACATCCCTGAGCTGGCGGCCGCGATCGTCACCGCGTTCGTGTTCGGGCGGGTGTTCAGCACCCGCTTCATTCACTACTACGCCCTGTTCGGGCTGGCGGTGCTGGCGGCCGGCATCCTCGTCTTGCGTTCCGTTGTCCCGCCGAGCTCGACACTCACCCTGGTCGGCTCCGCGCTGGTTGGCATCGGCATCGGCGCCTCGGTCGTGCCGGCCCTGTTCCTGGCCGGGTACTCGCTGCGGTCGGCTTCCATCCAGCGCGTCTTCGCCATCCTGGAGCTGCTCCGGGCGATCGCCGCGTTCCTGGTCACGCCGATCCTGCTGCACTTCGCGATCACCGCGACCGGGCTGCCGAGCCGCGCATACAACACCGCCCTGTGGGTCTGCTTCGGGCTGGCGGCGGGCGGGGCGGTCGTCGGCGTGCTGCTTTACACGCTCGGCCGGGTGCATCCGACGGCGCCCGCCATCGAGCGGTGGATGGGCGGCATGGAGCCGGCCTGGGACTCTCCGCCGCTGCTGGCGGGGCTGCGGCCCGGCGCGCCGCTGCCGGCGCTGCCGACGCTGGCCCGGACCGCGGCGGCGGCCGCCCTGGCCGGCGGCGGGCACCTCGTGACGGCGACGGCGTCGGCGGCGCTGCCGCATCGGCACGAGGCCGGCCAGCCCGGGACGGAGGGACCAGTGCTGTTCGCCTACGACGGCTCCCGGCTCGCCAAGGCCGCGATCGCCGAGGCCGGCCGCCAGCTGTCGGCCGGACGGGACGCGGTCGTGCTGACCGTGTGGCGCACGTTCAACGTCGGCTTCCTGCCCGAGCCCGGGGCCGAGTTCGACGCGGCCTGCGCCGACGCGGTCGGGGAGGCGGCCGAGCAGACCGCCGCGCACGGCGCCGAACTGGCCGCGGCAGCCGGATTCTCGGCCCAGCCGCTGGCGGTCCAGGGAACGCCGGCCGGCCAGGGCATCACCGACGCCGCCGACGACCACGACGCCAGCCTCATCGTCCTCGGCGCCCACCGCCGGGGCGGGTTCGGGGGGCTGGTGGCCGGGAGCGTCGCGGCCGAGGTCGCCGCCCACTCGCAGCGGCCGGTGATGATCGTGCACGATCAGGACGGGTCCGGCGACCACGCGCAGGGACGGTCAGACTCGTCGGCGGTAACCGATGCGTCCGAGGTGGCGGGCAGCCAGAGTCCGCGGTTACGGCGATCGCGACGCTGATCACCACGGTGCCGGGCGCAGGAGGGGGCCGGGCGCAGGAGGGGGCCGGGCGCAGGAGGGGGCCGGGCGCAGGAGGGGGCCGGGCGCAGGAGGGTGCCGGGCGGAGATGGTGCCGGACGGAGGAGAAAGAACCGGAGGGCAGATCGATGGGAGCAGGGACGATCGGGGGAGATTGCGATGGGTATCGACGTTGTATCGCGGCCGCTTGAACGGGGGCCCGAGGCCGGCCCGGTCACGCTGACCGTCAACGGCCGCACGCTCGAACTTGAACTGGAACCCAGGGTCAGCCTGCTCGACGCGCTCCGCGAGGGGCTCGGCCTTACCGGCTCCAAGAAGGGCTGTGACCAGGGCACCTGCGGGGCCTGCACGGTCTGGGTGGATGACCGGCGGGTGCTGGCCTGCCTGACGCTCGCGGTCACCTGCGAGGGCCGCGAGGTCACCACGATCGAAGGGCTGGCCGCCGACGGCGAGCTGCACCCGATGCAGGCGGCGTTCGTCGAGCACGACGCGTTCCAGTGCGGCTTCTGCACGCCGGGCCAGATCATGTCGGCGGTCGCGCTGCTGCGCGAGGGGCATGCCGCCGACGACGGCGAGATCGGCGAGTGGATGAGCGGCAACATCTGCCGGTGCGCCGCCTATCCCAACATCCGGGCCGCGATCCGCGACGTCCGCGACGCGGGCGGTGCGTGAGCATGCGGCCGCTCAGCTACGTCAGGGTCGGGGACGTCGACAGCGCCATCGCGATCGTCACGCACAGCCGCGACGGCGCGTTCCTGGCCGGCGGCACGACCGAGGTCGACCTGGTGCGCCAGAACGTGCTCCGGCCGACGCTGCTTGTCGACATCAACGACCTGCCGCTGAACCGGGTCGAGGACCTGCCCGGCGGCGGCCTGCGGATCGGGGCGCTGGCCCGGATGAGCGACGTCGCGCAGGTCACCGCGGTCCGCCGCCGGTTCCCGGTCATCGCCCAGGCGCTGCTGCTCGGCGCCTCGGCCCAGCTGCGGAACATGGCCTCGATGGGCGGCAACATGTGCCAGCGGGTGCGCTGCAGCTACTTCCGCGACGCGACGTCGCCGTGCAACAAGCGCGACCCCGGCAGCGGGTGCGCCGCGCTGAGCGGCCTCAACCGCGGGCACGCGATCCTGGGCACCAGCGACCACTGCATCGCCACCCACCCGTCCGACGTGGCCGTGGCCCTGGTGGCCCTGGACGCGGTCGTGCACACGCGCGGGCCGGCCGGCGAGCGGGCCATCGGCGTCGACGACTTCTTCCTGCTCCCGGGGGACACGCCCGAGCGGGAGCATCCGCTCGAGCACGGCGAGCTGATCACTGCGATCGAGGTCCCGGCTACGCCGGTGGCCGGTCATTCGGTGTACCTGAAGTTCCGCGACCGCGAGTCCTACGAGTTCGCGCTGGCCTCGGTTGCGGCCGCAGTGCGGGTCAAGGACGGCACGATCGCCGAGGTCCGGCTGGCGCTCGGCGGCGTGGCCACCAAGCCGTGGCGGGCCCGCCAGGCCGAGGCGTCCCTGCTCGGCCAGCCGGCCACCCCGGCTGCGTTCGCGGCCGCCGCAGCCTCCGAGCTCGCGTCGGCCGCGACCCGACCGCTCAACGCGTTCAAGGTCGAGCTCGCGCAGCGGGCCATCGTGCGCGCGCTCAGCACGCTGACCAGCCGTCCGCGCTGACGAAAGGGGCATGTCATGACCCAGGCCATCGGCCAGGACATCCGCCGGGTCGACGGCCCGGCCAAGGTGACCGGCACCGCGCGCTACTCCGGCGACATCACCCTGCCGGACCTGGCCTACGCCGCTATCGTCGGCGCCGGGATCGCCAGCGGCCGGGTCGCCGGCATCGACACCGCGCAGGCACTGCGGGCCGAGGGCGTCGCCGGCATCCTGACCCTCCGCAACGTGCCGAAGCTGAACCCGGTGCCGCTGCTGCCGTCGCTGGTCGGCGGCCCGGCGCCGGGCGAGACGTTCTTCCCGATGCAGGACGACGTCGTCCACTATGCCGGGCAGCCAGTCGCGGTGGTGATCGCCGACACCCTGGAGCAGGCCCAGTACGCCGCCATGCTGGTCGACGTCAGCTACGCCGCGACACCGTCGGTGACCACGATCGACCAGGGACGCGGCGCCGCCTACGAGCCAGAGAAGCTCTTCGGCGGCCTGATGCCGGGCCGGCTCGAGCGCGGCGACGTCGCCGACTGCCTGGCCGGCGCGGACCTGCAGGTCGAAGCCCGGTTCCGGTTCGCCGCCAACCACCACAACGCGATCGAGCTGCTGACCACGACCGCGGCCTGGGACGGCGACCAGCTCACCCTCTACGACTCCTGCCAGGGCATCAAGGCCGTGCAGCTCACGGTCGCGGCGCTGCTCGGCATGTCCCCGGCCAAGATCCGAGTGCTGACCCACTTCGTCGGCGGCGCGTTCGGCTCCAAGGCCATGGTCTGGCCGCACGTCACCCTCACCGCCCTCGCCGCCCAGCACGTCCGCCGCCCGGTCCGGCTGGTGGTGACGCGCGGCCAGATGTTCACCTCGTGCGGCCACCGCGAGGAACAGGAGCAGCACATCCAGCTCGGCGCGACCCGCGACGGCAGGCTGACGGCGATCAGGCATCACAAGATCTCGGTCACCTCGCCGTTCGACGACTGGGCCGAGCCCGCCTTCGGCGTCGCATCCCAGCTCTACGCCTGCCCCGGCTTCGAGGGCGTCCACCGGCTGGTGCGCGGCAACACGATGACGCCCACCTTCACCCGCGCGCCAGGCGAGGCCGTGGGCATGTTCACCCTCGAGTGCGCGATGGACGAGCTGGCAGGCAACCTCGGCATCGACCCGGTCGAGCTGCGCGAGCGCAACCTGACTGAGGTGGACCCGAATACCGGCCACCCCTGGTCCAGTTTCGGGCTGCGGGAGTGCCTGCAGCGCGGCGCCGCCCGCATCGGCTGGGCGGGGCGCGATCCGCGGCCGCGCTCCGGGCGCGACGGGAACTGGCTGATCGGCACCGGCATGGCGGCGGCCGGGTATCCGGTCGCGTTCTTCATGCACACCCAGCGCGCCCGCGCGCACCTGTACGCCGACGGCAGCGCGATCATGCAGACCGCGACCCAGGAATTCGGGACCGGGACGGCGACCGTGATGACGCAGGTGGCCGCGGACGGGCTCGGCGTCGACCTGGCTCACATGCGCTTCGAGTTCGGCGACACCGATTTGCCGAACGCCGGCTCGCCGGTCGGTTCCAACGGCGCCATGATGATCAGCTCCGCCGTGCACAACGCCGCCATCGCCCTGCGCGATCAGCTCATCGCGGTGGCCGTCGGCGACCCCCAGTCGCCGCTGCACGGGGCCGACCCGGCCAGCGTCGTCGTCACCGACGGGCGGATGGCGCTGGCGGGCGACGATGGCACCGGCGAGACGTACAGCGCGCTGATGCAGCGGCACGTCATGAGCGACGCCGAGGCCGTCGGCAGCTGGGATCCGCCGCCGCTTGACGTTCCCTACGGGCTGCTGACCTTCGGCGCCCAGTTCGCAAGGGTCGCGGTGGACGCCGATCTCGGCATCATCCGGGTCAGGCACCTGGTCGGGGCGTTCGCGCCCGGCCGCGTGCTCAATCCCCGGACCGCCCGCAGCCAGCTCATGGGCGGCATGCTCTGGGGCATGAGCCAGGCCCTGCTCGAGGGCACCCACATGGACACCACGCTCGGCCGCTGGGCCAACGCCAGCCTGGGCGACTACCTAGTGCCGGTCAACGCGGACGCGCCGGACGTGGACGTCGAGCTGATCGAGGTCGACGACCAGGTCGTCGGCCCGCTGGGCGTCAAGGGGGTCGGCGAGATCGGGCAGGTCGGCATGGCCGCCGCCATCGCCAACGCCGTGTACCACGCGACTGGCTACCGAGCCCGCGAGCTGCCCATCGCGGTCGAGCACCTGCTGTCCTACCAGCCGTCGGAGTCCGCCCCCGCTGCCGCAGGAGACCGGCCAAGGCCGCGATGAGCGGCCCCGCACGATGACCGGCGCGGCGCCGAGCCGCCCCCGGGCGGCCGACCTGGTCAGCAGCGGCGGGCCGGAGCCGCTGCCCGCCCGGCCGCTGCTGACCACCCCGCCGCAGCTCCAGCGGCGCGCGTTCGCGGACCTGCAGCGCGAGCATCTGGCCGCGCAGCCCTGGCTCGGCGTCGGCGGCCTGCTGCTCGCCGCGGTCGTCTTCTTCGCGCTCGCCCTGGGCCTGGGCAGCACCGAGGCCTCGCTGCTGGTCCTGGGCCCGCTGGCCACGTTCGCGCTGCCGGCGGTGGCGATGATCGCATTCTGGTGGAACGACTGGCCCGGCTCGCAGCTCACCACCCCGTGGACCGGGCTGATCGACACCGTGCTGGTCGTCGGGGCGGCGGTCGTGCTCACCATCGCCGGGCAGGCCATTGTGGAGCGCCCCGACGTGCGCGGCGTGTTCGAGGCCAGCCCCGGCCCCGGCATCCCGGCCACGTTCCCGGCCACCCTCGCGCTGGCCGGGGCCGCGTTCACCGCGATGCTCCAGCTGTCGCTGGTCTGCGAACGCTGGCCGCTGGCCGGCCTCGGGCGGCTGCCCTCCGGGATCGCCGCCCTGGCCCTGGCCTGGGGGGTCGGCATCGGCGGCTACTTCCTGTTCGTGAACCTGAACGCGGTGCCCGCCGCCGCGCGCGCCGCCGCGGGCCTCCGCAATCCCGGCGGGCCCGTTCCCGGGCCGGACTTCGGTTCGGCTCTGGTCGCCGTCGGCGTCTGGCAGGCGGTGTTTTTCATCGCCCTGCGCGGCTGGCCGGTCAACGCCATCGGCCTGCAGGCCCGGCGCCTGATCGCGGGGAACGTCCTCGTCATCGGCCTCGGCGCGGCCACCTACCTGGTGCTGCGCGACGGGGCAGGCCTGCCGCCCGGCACCATCAGCGCCGTGTGCGGCTGCATTATCAGCGCCGCGATCATCGTCGGCATGCTCTTCGAAGGCTGGCCGGCCGCCCGGCTGCCGCCCGGTCCCGGCCGCGCCCTCACGGTCATCCTCACGGCGGCGGTGGCCGTCGCGCTCGACCGCGCGCTGAGCGCCTATGCCGACGGCGTCGCCTGGGGTAAGGCCACCCCGGACGACTGGGTGACGACCGCCGCGCTCAGCTTCATCGGCGCCGGCATCATCCTGCACGTCGGCATCGGGCTCCGCTGGCCGTTCGCCACGAAGGCCAAGGAGCGATGACGATGAAGTTGATCTTTGCCGCTGAAGGTCCGGTCAGGCCATGGGGCCGCTGCCCAGCCAGCCCCGGCGCTTGAACAGCAGCAGCAGGATCACGATGGCGACGATCTCCGAGCCGATGCCGAGGACGACGAAGTAGCCGAACCCGACCTGCAGGTGAGCCTGCAGCCAGGCGAAGTTCTGGCCGAAGAAGCCGGTCAGGAAGCCGAGCGGCAGGAAGATGGTGGCGATCATGGCCAGCTGCTTCATGATCACGTTGAGCCGGTTGGAGACCATCGACAGGTGGGTGTCCATCGCGCCGCCGATGAGGTCGCGGTAGGCGTCGACCATGTCGCTGATCCGGATGAGATGGTCGTACAGGTTGCGGAAGTAGGCCGCGCCCGAGTCGGCCATGCCGGGGATCTCGACCATGCCGGCGTTGAGGCCGGCGATCATGTCGCGTTGCGGGGTGATGACCTTGCGGATGGTCATGATCTGCCGCTTCATCGCGAACAGGGTGCCGAGCTGCTGCTCGGTCGGGTTCTTCAGTATCGCGCCCTCGAGGTTGTCGATCGAGTCGTCGAAGTCGGACAGCACCGGGAAGAACGAGTCGATCAGGGTGTCCATGATCAGGTAGAAGATGACGACCTGGGGGGCGGACGCGGTCTTCGAGTGGTGGGTGACGACGCGTTCTGCGACCGAGTTCAGCGCCGGGCAGTCGCCCTGGTGCAGGCTGATGAGGCACTTGTCGGTCAGGAAGCAGTGCACCTCGGCCACGTCCTGGCCGTTGGCGGCCATGCCGAACGTGATGATGTGCACGAAGTCGTCGTAGTCGTCGATCCGGGCCCGCTGGCCGAACCGCTCGACTGCCTCGACCGCCACCGGGTGGAAGTGGAAGGTGTTGCACAGCAGCCCGGTGACGTCGTCGTCGGGGCCGGGGTCGTGGATGTCGAGGTTGAGCCAGAAGAATTCCTGGCTGGCCGCTGCTTGCTGTATTGCTTCACGGGTTGCGTCGGAGGTGACGCCTTTTTGGGTGAGGGTGCCCTTCATCCTGGGATGGTCTCACGACCGGGGTAAAGAAGTGGTGTGCCAAGTGCGCGTTTGGGCCCGCTCTAGCCGGCCCAAATGCGCACTTGGGCGGGTCAGATCGCGATGTCGCCTTCGATGCGCTTGAGGGAGTGGCGGGCCAGGGCGAGGTTGGCCTTGCCGCGGTCGAGGACGAGGTAGAGGAACAGGCCCTGGTCGCTCCGGGAGCTCTTGAGCAGCCGGATGAGGTGGTACTGCTTCGAGAGGGTGATGAGGATGTCCTCGATCGAGTCGTCGAGGCGGAGGGATTCCATCGTCCGCATTTTGGCCCGGATGACCTCGGTATTGCCGGCCGCCGCGACGTCGAGGTCAAGGTACTTGCCGCCTCCGGCCGCGCCCAGCGACATGCCGCTTTCCCAGTCCACCAGACACGCGCCGAGGGCGCCGTCGATATTCATGGCTTCCTTCAGGGCCGCCTCAATGTTCATGTAATGCCTCCTTCTATTCGTTGCTCGCTTGGCCAGAGCTACGTTAGCGAGGGCTAGAGCGACATGTCATGAATATGTGGATGTATCAATGAAGTTCTGTCTGAAACGCTACATAAAGATACCTGGGCGGCAATGTACTTAGGGTCTTCACAGCCGGTACGCTGGCGGTAGCGCGATTCCCTCTTGCCGCATATAGTTTAAATGTCCAATTTGAGACAGATGTCGCGCTACTTATATAGCGTTCTGCACTGGATTATGCATGTGCATTTCCGCATTCTCTGCTGGCCCATGAGGAGTAATCGGTGGTAGCCGTCGCGCACGAGGAACTAACCAGGCCGCGGGTCATGGCGGTGGTCGACGATCTGGGAGCGCAGGGCGCCTCCGGGGTGCTCGAGGTGAAGGGAGACCCGTCCGGCGCCATCTACCTCGACGGCGGTCAGATCGCCTTCGCCGGGGCGTCGTGGGTGCCCGGTCTCATCCCCCGGCTTTCCGGCCTCCGCCCCTGCCCGGTCGGACTGCAGCGGCTGCTGGCCGAACGGGAAGCCGAGGACGCCGCCGTTGCCGCGCTCGCGGTCCAGCAGGGCTACCTGACGGCGGCCGGGCTGCATCAGCTCATCCGATCGATCGTCGTCGACGCATTCCTGGTGCTGGTGCTGCCGCTGGCGGTGAACTCCCCGGTCGCGGCCATCCGGTTCACGTCCACCCGGACCTACTGGACGGAGACGTTCCCCCGGCTGGACATCGAGTCGGTCCGCCGGGAAGCGGTCGGGCGGGCGGAGGGGATCGCCCGCTGCGGCCTGGGGCCGACCACGGCGGTGGCGTTGCGTGAGCTCAGGCGGCCGAGCGCGGTGCTGACGCGAGAGCAGTGGGCGGTCGCCAGCCAGATCATGGGGACCTCGTCGGCCCGCGATCTGGCGCTGCGGCACGGGATCGCGCTGGCGGACATGACCGAGTGCCTCGGCAGCCTGACCCGGGCCGGGGTGTGCTCGCCGGTGCGCACCCGGGAGCGTCGGCAGCTGCCGCCCCCGGCGCACGGGCCGGCGCCGTCGTCGCCCGAGCGGCTGGCGATGCGGCCGGCGGGCGCGGTCCGGCCGCCCGGCCTTGCGCAGCATGGCGACCCCGGCCAGCCTCCGACGGCGGACATCCTCCGGCAGGTGCTGGCCGGGCTGCGGAAGCTCAGCTAGCGGGTCCGGCCGTTAGACGGCCGAGGAGCGGCGGGCCGGCAGCGGTCCGGTCCCGTCGGCGCCGGTCTGCTCGGCCGGCGCCCACGGTGTGGCGGGCGGGTAACCGGGGTTCGTCTGCGGCCTTCTGGCGATGTCCGACAGATGCTCGGCCACCCGCTCGATGATCGCCGGCGTCTGGTAGTTGAGGATCGCGATGTTCAGCTCGGTGGTTCCGAGGACGGCCACGATGGCGGCCCGGCCGGCCGCGTAGACCGCCAGGTAGCCGTCGCTGGCGCGGGTGATCACGTCTCTGAGCTGCCCGGATTCGGTGCTCAGGGTGGCACGGACCGCCACCGCGTGCATGGCCGCGACCAGGGCGGCGATCTGGGTCGGCTCCAGGTCGCGCACGTCGTGCGCGATCAGGATGCCGTCGGCGGTGGCGGCGACGCTGCCGCGGACGCCGGGGACGTGCTCCCTGATCAGCGTCAGCTGCTGGCCGATCTGGTCGGCCAGGGCCGGGTCTCTAGGCATCGCCGCCTCCTGCGTTGGGTAGGGCGCGGATGAACGACATGACCTCAGCCGGCCGCTGCGCGGGCTGGCCGCTGGTGATCGCCCGCGCGTGGCCGGGCACGACCAGCAGGCCGAGCGCGAGCAGCCGGTAGACCTCGATCGTGGTGCCGAAGACGCTTCTTCCCAGCGTCATCGCGAGCGACCTCGGCGTGCTCCCGGCCCCGGTCCGCACCAGCAGCGCCCACTGCGAGGCGGACACCTGAAACCTCGGCCGGTCCCTGGGCGCGAACCGGACGACGGGCGAGTCCGCCGTGACCACCGGCGCCAGCTGGCGCAGGACCTGGCGGCGGCGCTCGACCTCGGTCAGCACGGCCTCGATCGACAGCGGGCTCATCTGGCCGGCCGCGGGGTAGTCTGACGGCCGGAACTTCGCGTAGCGTGACTCGTTCGACAGCAGCTCGGTGATGGCGTCGATGGTGGGCTCGGTCAGCGCGAGCATGCCGAACAGCCGCTCAAGCGATGGCATCGCGACCAGCTCGGCGCCGTTGGACACCGGGCCGGCATCGGTGGTCACTAAACCGAGCGCGGCCAGGCCCCCGCTGCGCCGGACCGGGGTCGGGGTGCGGGTCGACTCCGCGTAGACGACCTGGCCGCCGCGGAAGAAGATGGCACCATCGCCGTGCCCGGACAGTGGCAGCAGGCCGGTGCTGGCGGTGGCGGCGAGCTTGCGCAGCCGCGCCTCGATTAGGTTCGCGTATCCGCCCACTGTTCTCCCTGGCAAGACCGAGTCGGCCAGCCGCCGCACCCGGGTGCGCCTGCTGACCTCGCTCATGACGTGAAGCTCGCGCAGAAATCGCGGATGGCGCGGTGCGCCATCGCCAGATTCGTCCGCTGGCGGTCCGCTATGACGAGGAGCAGGATTTGCGGCTGCTGATCGAGCCCGACCGGGCGAACCATGAAGAAGCTATCGCTAAAGGTCACCATTACGTCCTCGAGGTTCTCGCCAGTCGCCAGTCTCCCGTTCAGCAGGATCAGCGCGTTAATAACATCGGCCGCGCCGGCCGCCGCAGTCGGCGGCGCGGGACCGTCGTGGTTCTTGAGGAACTCTCTGGTCGCGAGAACCATACCGGTAGAGCCATCAATAAGGCACGCCAGCCGGAAACCATCAATCGCCATGACCGGCGCCAGGAGTTCGTCGGCCGCAGGCAAGATCATGGGCGGTCTCCCCTTCCAATACCGCCATATCGTAATCAAAGTCGACGGGGGCTCGCAGGCTATTTGAAAGATGTCAAAATCCGAACCGCTGCGATATCGGCTAAATGTGCAATAGGAGCATTTTGTCAGCCGCCAGGGGTGATAAGGCCCGATTCGTAGGCCAGCACCACGGCCTGGACCCGGTCGCGGAGGCCGAGCTTGGCCAGGATCCGCCCGACGTGCACCTTGACCGTCCCCTCGGACAGGTACAGGTCAGCCGCGATCTCCCGGTTGGACCGGCCGGCCGCAAGCTGGGCGAACACGGTCTGCTCGCGGTCGGTCAGCTTGCCGATGATGGCGTCTCGGTTCTGCTGCCGGCCCGGATCGGGCAGCAGGGGGGTGAACTGATTGATGAGCCGCCGGGTCGCCGCCGGGGCGAGGACGGCGTCGCCGCTGGCGACGCTGCGGATGGCGGTGATCAGATCGGCCGGCGGCGCGTCTTTCAGCAGGAAACCGCTGGCGCCCGCCTTAAGCCCGGCGAAGACGTATTCGTCGAGGTCGAAGGTGGTGAGAATGATGACCTTGCAGTCCGGGCCCGCGGCGGTGATGGCGGCGGTCGCGGCGATTCCGTCCATGCCTGGCATCCGGACGTCCATCAGCACCACGTCGGGCTGCAGGGCCGACGCCATCGCGACGCCGGTTGCCCCGTCGGCGGCTTCCCCGGCGACCTCGATGTCCGGTTCGGTTTCCAGGATCAGCCGGAAGCCCATCCGGAGCAGGGCCTGATCATCGACCAGCAGCACCCGGATCACGGGGCATCACCGGCGTCAAGCAGCAGCCGCGCTGAGACCTTCCAGCCGCCGGGCTCGCGCGGGCCGGCCTGGACGTCCCCGCCGTAGGCGCGGGCCCGCTCCCGCATTCCGACCAGGCCGCCGCCGGCCGTGACGGGCGCGGAGCTCGACGCTGGCTGCGGAGCGGGCGGGGCGCCCGCGCCGTCGTCGTCGATATCGACGAGCAGCTCGCCGGGCTGAAACCGCAGGCGGACGGTGGCGCGGGCGCCCGCGCCGCCGTGCTTGAGGGTGTTCGTGAGCGCCTCCTGCACCAGCCGGTACACCGTCAACTGCACGCCGGCGGGCACCTCGGGCGCCTCGCCGCGGACCTCGAGGGTGGTGTCGAGCCCGGCCGAGCGGACCTGCTCGATGAGCGCGTCGAGCTGGGCGAGGCTCGGAACCGGCTGCCGCGCCTCGGCTGCCTCCTCGCCTGGGCTCTGGCTTCCGTTGTCGGCGGAGCGCTCGACCGGGGGCTCACGCAGTACGCCGAGGAGGCGGCGGGTGTCGGCCAGCGCCGTCCGTCCGGTGGCCGACACGCGGCGCATCACGTCGGTGGCGCGCTCGGAGCGCTCCGGGGAGGAATCCGACACCGCGACGGCCGCGTCGGACAAGGTGACCATGACCGTGAGGTGGTGGGCGACGATGTCATGCATCTCGCGGGCGATCCGAGCCCGCTCGGCCGCCGCCGCCAGCGCGCCCTGCTGGTCCCGTTCCCGCTCGAGCCGGGCGGCCCGGTCGCGCAGTTCGGCCAGGTAGGCGTGCCGGGTGGCGAAGTACAGACCGAGCCCGAGCGCGGCGCCGACCAGCCCGGACAGGAAAATCGCCGGGTACCACCAGGAGCTGCCCGCGAGCCAGATCGTGACGGCGACGATGAACAGCTCGAACGCGGCCGCGCAGGCGAGCGCCTCCCGGCGCGGCCGCATGACGGCGACGGTGTACAGGGCGATGAGCAGGGCAAGGCCGTTGGCGGTGTGCTGATCGATGACGACCGCGAGGCTGACCGCGAGCACGCAGCCGAGCACCGGGACGGGCCAGATCCGGCGTACCAGCAGCGGCGCGGCCGACAGGAACAGCGCCAGCGCGAGCCCCCACGGATGCTCGCTCGCGGGCGGAGTCCCGTTGCCGCCGTGGTACGCCTCGGGCAGCCCCGCCAGCGCGGCGACCAGGGCGACGAGCACGTCAAGCACCCAGCGCCCCGCGGTGCGGTTCGCTGGGTGCCCGGCGGCCCCGATCGGTCTCATGCTCGACTATTGTCCCCCGTTGCTCCCCCGGTCAGGCGTCCACGCGCCGCAGCCGCAGGGCCGCAGCCGCGATGACGACGACGGCGTACCCGCACAGCACCGCGAACCCGGTCCACGGGGACAGCGCGTCGGTGACGCCCCGCGCCCCGCCCCAGACCGCGTCGCCCGCGTACGAGGGCAGGTACTGGGACAGGTGGTCGCTGATCGAGGCGGGCAGCAGGCCGGTGAGCGGCGGGATCACGAAGAAGACGCCGGCGAAGGTGGCGATGCCGGCCGCGGTGTTCCGGAACAGCGCGCCGAGGGCGACGCCGATCATCCCCGCGACGGTCCCGTACAGGGCGGCGCCGATGATCGACCGCAGGGCTCCGGGAGCGGTGACCGACACCCCCAGGTGATGGCTGTTCAGCAGCGCCTGGCCGAGGAAGAAGCAGATGAAGCTGGCGACGAGCGAGATCGAGAAGATCACGCCTGCGAAGACGGCCAGCTTCCCCCACAGCACCGGCAGGCGGCGGGGCACGGACGTGAGCGACGAGCGGATCATCCCGGTGCTGTACTCGCCGCTGATCATCAGCACGCCCAGCACTCCGAACGCGACCACGGCGAACATCATGCCGCTGAGGCTGATGCTGACGGGGTTGAAGGTGGCCCGGTCGGCCGCGTCGAAGGTGTGGTACTGGCTGGCGGTCACCGCCGAGAACAGCGCGCTGATGCCGATCATCAGCACCACGGCCACCAGCAGGGTCCACACGGTGGAGCGGACGGTCCGGAACTTGGTGAACTCCGAGACCAGCACCCGGGCCTGGGTCACCTTGAGCACCGGGTCGGCCGGGCGCGCCGACGCGGGCTCGGAGGTAAGGACGGCGCTCATCGGGCCACCGCCGTCTCGGCGCCGTCGTGGGCGCCGTACGATCCGCGAGCGTCGTGCGAGCGGAAGTCGACCGAGTCGTCGGTCAGCTGCATGAAGGCCTCCTCGAGCGAGGCGCGCTGGGTGGTCAGCTCGAAGACCGGCAGTCGCGCCTCCCAGGCCGCCCGGCCGATCTGCTCGGCGGTGAGCCCGCGCACCTGCAGGACGTCGGATGCGTCGCTGGTCACGGTGATGTCTGGGCCGAGCAGCAGGTTGCGCATCTCGGCCACCTCCGAAGTCCGCACGGTGACGCTCGTGCCGCCGGCCCGGGACACGAACTCCTCGACGGTGGTGTCGGCGATCAGCCGCCCCCGGCCGATCACCACCAGCCGGGTCGCCGTCATCGCCATCTCGCTCATCAGGTGCGAGGAGACGAACACCGTGTGGCCGTCGGCCGCGAGGGCCTTGAGCAGGTTCCGCACCCAGAGCACCCCCTCCGGGTCAAGACCGTTGACCGGCTCGTCCAGGATCACCACCCGGGGATCGCCGAGCAGCGCCGAGGCGATGCCCAGCCGCTGGCCCATCCCGAGCGAGAACCCGCCGACCCGCTTGGCCGCGACGTCGGCCAGGCCGACCATCTCGATCAGCTCGCTGACGCGGCGACGGGGCACGCCGTTCGTCTGGGCCAGCGCCAGCAGGTGGTTGCGGGCCGACCGCCCGGTGTGCACCGCCTTGGCCTCGAGCAGGATGCCCAGCTCCGCCATCGGTGCCGCCGCCGCCCGGTAGTCCTTGCCGTTGACCAGGACCCGGCCGGTGGTGGGTTCGTCAAGCGCGGCGATCATCCGCATCGTGGTGGATTTGCCGGCGCCGTTCGGCCCGAGGAATCCGGTCACCGTCCCGGCCGGCACGGTGAAGCTCAGGCGGTCAACCGCCAGCTTGTCCCCGTACCGCTTGCTGAGGTTCTCAACCTCGATCATCGCTGCGTCCTCCGTCTGCTCATGCCGTTAGTCCCGGCACCAATCACGCTAGGAGCAGGCGGCCCGGAGGTGGGTCGGCCGAGCGGCCACCGCTTCGCGGTCCGGGTATGCCTAAAGACGTAGTCCGGCTCGGCCCGCCGTTGAGGTCGGCCCGGGCAGGAGAGGGAGCTGGCGGCGTTACGCGTAGGTCCTGACGAGGCGGAGGGCGGCCGCGCCGTGCGGGCCGGCGGCACTCAGGCCGGACTCGGCCGGGTCGAGGCGCTGGGCCGCCACCCGGCAGAACGCGCTGGCCGGCCCGATGATCTGCGAGTCGGCCTCGTCCGGGCCGAACGTCCAGGTGGTCGTCTCGTCCGGCGCGGTCAGCGCGCAGCGCACCGCGGCCGGCCGCTCGCCCGCGCGCGACAGCGCGTACGGCAGCGTGCGATGCGCCAGCCAGGCGATATGGCGGAGCCGGTCGGTGTCGGGGAAGTCGATGCCGAGCGGGCCGGTGATGTCGAGGCCGTGCGCCCAGTACTCCGCCAGCCGCGTCGTGGCGAGCGTGGCCGGCTTCACCGGCCCGGACACCCACGGCAGCGGCAGCTCCGGGTCGGCCGCCCGGAGCGCTTCCACGGCGCTGTCGCGCGCCTCGCGCCAGCGGGCGAAGACCAGGTCGGGCGCGGTCCGTTCGGCCTCCACCAGGCGCGCCGCCCAGTCGTCGACGGTGCCCGCCGCGCCCACGTCCCGTTGGTGGTCGGCGCCGTCCGCGCTGGCCACGACGGACTCGTCGGACTGGGCCAGGTGCAGCACGACATCGGCGACCGACCAGCCGCCGGCCCCCGACTCGGCCTGCCACTGGGCCGGGGTCAGCAGGCCGAGGATGCCCTGCAGCCGCACCGTCTCGGCGACGAAGTCGTCAATGACCGTCATGGCAGTCCTCCTTCAGGAACCAGTTAACTGGAGACAGGCGCCTCGGACCGTTCGGAGGAAAAAAGATTTTTAGCCCGAACGGTCCCGGGCGGCTCATCCACCCGACGCCGAGCCCTCGCGGCGGCCCTCGCTCATGATCTGCTCGCGCAGGATGTCGGCGTGCCCGCAGTGCTGGGCGAGCTCGCGCAGCAGGTGGAGGTAGACCCAGCGCAGCGGCAGGGGGCCGCGCCGGTTGCCGCGCAGCACGTCATCGAGCCCGAGCGATTCTGTCGCGCGGCGGGATGCCTCGCACGCCTCGCGATGCGCCCGCTGGACGGTGGCGATGGTGTCGTCGTCGGCCAGGATGAACGACCCGTCCGGGGTGGCCGGGAGGCCGATCTCCGATCGCGGCCGGCCGGTGATGCCCTCGTCGAACCAGACCTTCTCGACGAACGTCGCGTGCTTGACCAGGCCGAGCAGGGTGGTCCTTGACGGCACCAGGGAGCGGCGGGCCTGCTCTTCCGTCAGCCCGTCGAGGCTCTGGTTGAGCTCGCGGCGGTGCTCGTCGAGGAAGACCTCGAACTGGGCGCGGACGGGCTGGTCGAGGACGTCCTCGGTGGACGTGACGGGAATTGGAGGCATGACCGGAGCATTCCAGAACCGTCGCCAGGGCGGCAACCGGTTAGTCGCGGGCGACCGCGCAGGAGCGGCGCTGCCTGCTGGCCACGAGCTCGGTCGCGGTGGGGGGGTCGGCACCGGGGCGCTCGCAGGTCAGGGCGGCCGCGAGCATGGCCGCGTCAAGCACTTCGACCAGGTCGCGGGCGGTGAGGGCGCGCGGGGTCTTGCCCTCCTCGCCGAGCCGGTGGATCGCGCCGAGGAGGGCGGCGGTGAACGCGTCGCCGACGCCGGCCGGGTCGATGACCTCGGCCGGGGGCGCGGGCCGGTGCAGCACCGAGCCGGATCCGCGGATCGCCATCGCGCCGCTCGGCCCGCAGGTGACCACGATCAGCCCGGGGCCGAGCCGGAGCCACTGCTCGGCGACCGCCTCGGGGGCGCGCTCGGGGTACATCCAGCCGATGTCCTCGACGCTGGCGCGGACCACGTCGGCCAGCTTGAACGCGCGCTGTAGGAGGATGTGGCCGCGGCCGGGCGTTCCCATCAGCGCGGGGTGCACGTTCAGGTCCATGCAGACCAGCGCGCCGCGGCGGCGGACGCGGGCGGCGGCGTGCAGCACCCGGGTCGCGCTGGGGGCGGCGCACCAGGCCAGCGAGCCGACGTGCAGCACCGTGGTCTGGGCCGGAATCCAGGAGAGCTCGTCGGACGTCCACTGCCAGCCGGCCGCAGCGGCGGAGTACAGGCCGGCGTCGGCCGGACGGCTGGCCGCGCCCGGCGCGACCGCGATCGCGGTCGGCTCGTCGGCGTCGGGGGCGGCGCTGAGGTCGACCCCGTTGCGGATCGCGTAGCGGCGGAGCAGCTCGCCGAACGGGTCGCGGGATATTCGCGCCATCAGCGCGGCCGGGTAACCCAGCCGGGCGGCGCCGACCGCGATGTTGAGCGCGCTCCCGCCGGGGACCGCGCGCACCGTCTCGTCATCGGATGCCAGGGCCAGATCGATGAGCGCCTCGCCCATCACCGTGATCATTGCCGCTCCGTCCCACTACGTCCGCGCGCCGAGCCGAGGCCGCGACTGCCTGCGGCTACTTATGCCGGAAATCGGCATAATGGCGAGGTTGTAACCAGTGACCCCAGATAAATTCAAAGCATCTTCTGCACGTTCGGTCAAGACTGTCTGATGTTTAGCCGGATACCGGCTTAAGCTACTGTGATGGGCGATGACTGACATGCTCCCGCTGCGCCCGACCGAACGGCAGCTCGTGGCGACCCTGGACCAGCACGGGCGGCTTTCCCGCGACCGCCTGGCGGCGCTTTCCGGGCTGCCCCGCAGCACGGTCGCGGACGCGCTGGCGCGGCTGGTCAGGCACGGCATCGTGGCCGAGCTCCCGGCCCGGGAAGCGGCCGGGCGAACCGGGCGGCCGCCCCGGCTGCTCGAGCTGGCGGCGCCGGCCGGGCTGGTCGGGGTGATCGCGCAGACCCACCAGACGCTGCAGGCGGCGGTGGCCGGATTCGACGGGACGCTGCTCGCCTCCCGGCTGGCCGATCCCTACGTCCATGACCGCAGCGCGGGGCTGGGCGAGCCGGGGTCGGCCATGCTCGGCGCGGCGCTGCGGGAGGTCTCCCGCTCCCCCGGCGACCTCGCGGGGGCCGTGATCGGGGTGCCGTCGGCGGTCGGCCCGGCCGGGCGGCCGGACCTGACCGAGGAGTTCGGCCGGCGGCTCGGCGTCCCGGTCTGGGTCGAGAACGACGCCAACCTGGGCGCGCTCGGCGAGGGCGCGTTCGGCGCGGCGACCGAGATGACGGACTTCATCTACATCAAGCTGGTGCACGGCATCGGCGCGGGGTTGGTGCTCGACCGGCGACTGTACCGGGGTACCAACGGGCTCGCGGGCGAGCTCGCGCACATCCACGCCGACGCCGACGGGCCGCTGTGCCGGTGCGGCGGCCGCGGCTGCCTGATGACGCGGTTCAACACCGCCAAGCTGATCGGCCTGCTGCAGTACGTGGACCCGAGCGTCTGCACGATCGACGACGTGCTGGCGCTCGCCGCCCGCCGCGACGCGGGCGTCTGGCGGGTGCTGCGGGATCTCGGCCGGACGCTCGGCCGGTCGCTGGCCGACTTCTGCGTCTACCTGGCGCCGGACGGCATCGTGATCGACGGCATGCTCGAGACCGCCGCCGCCCCGGTGATCGAGGGCATCAGGGAGATGCTCGCCCAGTTCGCCCCGCCGGCCGCGGTGGCGCAGCTGCGGGTCGTCGGCGGCCAGCTCGGCCAGCACGCGGAGCTGCGCGGCGGGGCGGTGCTCGCCCGCCGCAGGTTCGGTCAGCCGCTCACCTCCGAGTAAGGGATGACGGAGGCCGGGGCGGCGACCGTGAACGGCGATCCCCAGCGGCTGAACGTGACCGTCTTGATGGCGCTGCTGGTGGCGATGGTCTCGCTGACCGGCAGGATCTGCGGGGTGACGGTCAGGATGAGCTGGGCGGTGTAGGCCGGGCTTGAGCCGCTGGCGGCGGCCTTCCAGCCGAGGACGTACATCTTCTGGCCGTTCATCGTCGCGGTGCGCACCCGGACCGCGTCGGCGGCCGACGGGAGCAGGCTGGACGGCACCGAGGCGATGGTGTTCTCGGCCGCCAGGGCCTGGTACTCGGTCGTGCCCGCCTTGATCGCGACCCAGCGCGACGCCACCTTGGCGGCCGATTTCCGCGGACAGGCCGAGGTAGGCGGTGAGGCCGGCCGGGTCGCCGGTGAAGTAGGCGGCCTTGCTGGTGATCCTGATCGCGGCGTTGCTGGTCCCGTCGGTGATGGTCTCGGTTCCGGTGACGGTGCCGATGTCGGCCACGATCCGCTGGGCGGTGGCGCTGCTGGCCGGGCCGGCGGCCTGGCCTGCGGGTTGGCCGGCGGCCTGGCCTGCGGGTTGGCCGGTGGCCTGGTCGGTGATGACGACGTGGACGCCCTTCTGGGTGAGCATGGAGTCGTCGGCGGCGTTGATCACCGAGGTGGCGACGACGGTGTTCTGCTGGGCGGCGGTCAGGCCGGGGACCGGGCAGCTTCCAGCTCTGCAGGAGCTCGTCGAGGCTGGTCTTGGCGCTCTGCGGACCGGTGATGCGGGTGACCGCGTACCAGTACAGGTCGCCCGCCACGGTGACCGCGGCGGGCGCCGAGTCCTGCTTGCCGTAGCTGTAGAAGAAGAAGATCAGCGGGGCGCAGGCGATCACCTGGCTGGTCTCCGCGTCCTGCGAGCCTGCGCTGGTTCCGGCCGAGGTGCACTCGCGGAGCACGCTGGCGCGCGAGGCGGCGGTGTACTGGACGCCCTGCACCTCGAACGAGGCGAGGCCGGGATGCGTGCGGTAGAGGTTGCTGATCTCGGTCTTCAGCTGCGGGAGCGACACCTGCTCGCTGACGGTGAAGACGCTCGCGGCCGGCTTGGCGGCCGGGTCGGCGGCGGGCTTGGCGGCGGGGCCGGCCGCGCAGCCGGCCAGGGCCGCGCAGGCGGCCGCGACGGCGGCCAGCGCGGCGGTCACGGTGGTGGTGAGGCGGACCCGGGTGCGGGCGGCCCGCGGCCGCCGCGGGGGCTGAGCCCCCGCGGCGGCCTGGCCGCGCCGACGGGTCGCCGTCGGCGCCGGGGTCACTGGGCGCACTGCCCTTCAGTGGCCTTGCTGCCGGCGACCTTGCTGCCGGCGACCTTGTTGCCGGCGACCGTGTTGCCGGCGACCTTGTTGCCGGTGGCGGCGGTCGAGCCGCCGCCGGAGCAGGACAGGCTGCCGCCGATCGTGTTGCCGGTCAGCGTGTTGCCGCTGGCGGCGTTCGACCGGAAGGTCAGGTTGCCCTTGACCGTGTTGCCTCCGCACTGGCCGAGGTTCCACGGCGCGGAGCGGCCGCTGTCGAGGATGAGCAGGTTACCGCCGACGGTCGTGTCGCAGACGACGTTGGCGCCGTCGCTGAGCGGGTCCGACGCGGTCCGTACGCCCGCGCTGATCAGGTTCCCGCCGATGGTGGACTCGGCGACCCGGACGCCGGCGCCGGTCACCAGCAGGCTGCCGGCGATCGAGCTGTCGATCACGTCGCACCAGGCACCGGGCGGCACCAGCACGTTGCCCTGCACCATGACCGCGCTGAGCTGCTCGTCGTTGCAGGTCACGCTGCCCGAGGCGGGGATCGTGACGGTGGCCCGCTGGGGCAGGCCGGACAGCGCGTCGGCGGCGCCGACGTAGACCGTCCTGCTGCCGGACGCGGTGATCCACTTCTGCTCGCCCGACGACCAGTACTGCAGCTGGCGCACCGGCACGTGCACGCTCACCACCGTGGACTGCCCGGGGTTGAGGGTGACGCGGCCGAAGCCGGACAGCTGCCGCACCGCGAACTGGATGCCCGCGGGCGCGTTGGCAGGCGCGCCCAGGTACACCTGAGCGACCGCGCTGCCCGCGTCGGACCCGGTGTTGGTCACCCGGACGCTGACCTGGAGGCCACCGTCGGATGTCCTGGCCACCCGCAGGCCGGAGTAGTTGAACGAGGTGTAGGACAGCCCCCAGCCGAACGGGAACAGCGGCGTGATGCCCTCGGAGTCGAAGAAGCGGTAGCCGTTGTAGATGCCCTCGGTCTCGTCGGTGGTCCCGCCGGTCCCGCCGTTCAGCCGCTCCAGGTGCGGGCCGGCAGTGTCGCCCGGGTAGAGCGGCACGGTCTCGTTGTAGCCCCAGATCGTGTCGGTGGCGTTCGCCGGCCAGCTGATGTCGGTGTGACCGCCGGGGTTGGCCAGGCCGAGCAGCAGCCGGGCGGTCGAGGTGCCGCCCTCCTCGCCGGAGAACCACATCTCGAGGACCGACTTGACGCTGCCGATCCACGGCATCAGCACCGGGTTGGTGGTGTTGAGCACGACGACCGTGTTCGGGTTGGCGGCGGCGACCGCCTCCACCAGCTGGGTGTTGGCCGGCGGTGAGCGCCTCCGGGGAGGAGATCGTGGCCGGCGAGGATCCGTAGGGGTTGGGGATGGTGGTGCTGGCGCCGTTGTCGTTGAGGAACACGACCGCCAGCTTCTTGCCCTTGGCGGCGGCGGCGGCGTCGGCGATGTCGCCGTTCGCCCGCGAGTAGGCGAAGCGGAAGCTGGCCGGGGCGCTGGTGGCGTTGTCGTAGGTGATCGTGATCGGGTGGTAGGTCCCGCCGGTGAGGGTGCTCGAGGCGGTCGCCAGGTTGGTCAGCCCGGCCTCGGTGTACCCGGTGTCGGTCGGGGACCCGGGCAGCGCCGCGCTGTGCGCGCCGGTGACGCCGGTGCCGTAGACGTCGGCGGCGGTGGACAGCTTCTGAGCGGCGCCGTCGAGGCTGAACGTGACGCCGGAGGCGGGCACGCCGCTGCTTGACTGGAGGCGGAACGTGTAGGTGTCGGTCGTCGGCACGTAGACGTAGCCGGTCCAGGTGTAGGCGCCGGGCGCGAGCTGGCCGTTGCCGGAAACCGTGGTGTAGTTGATCGAGGGGTCGGCGCTCGGCGAGCCGGGGCCGGTGGTGCGGTCCAGGTGGCCGGTCACCGAGGTGGCGGAGTCGGACAGCGCCGAGGACGGCACCGGCTCGCCCGAGGGCGCGTTGGCGGGCACGTAGTCGAACGCCGACGAGTCGCCGGTGAACTGCTTGAGCTGCTCGAGCGGGCTGATCGCGTCGCGGTCGGCGAAGCCGACGGACGCCTCGCCGGTCGGGTCGGCGATCGTGTACTCGGCGCCGGGGCCGGTGACGAGGACGCCGCTGCTCAGGTCGGAACGGGTGATCGGCAGCGCCGAGCTGTCGTTCTTGAGCAGCACCGCGCCTTCCTCGGACTCCTTCTCGACGACGGCGGCGTCGCCGTTCTTGGTGCCGAGGTCGGCCGACGGGGTGGCGCCGTGGGCGGGGCCGGTCGGCAGCAGCGCGTCGCCGGTGGTGTTGCCGCTGACGCCGCCGGGGTTGGTGCAGCTCGCGGCGACCGGGGTCTGGTTGCAGCCGAGCATCCCGAACCGCTGCTCCTGGTAGAGCATCAGCGCCAGCGCCTGGTTGAACACCGACAGCGGCACCGAGCCGTTGGCGACCGCCTGCACCAGCGTGCAGCCGGTGACCGGGCAGCCGGGACCGGGCACGCCGGCCACGTGGACGGCGCCCGCGGCCGAGCACGACTCGGCGTTGCCCGCGGCGTCCGCGCAGGTGTCGCCGGTGGGGTCGAAGGCCGATGGAGGACCGAAGAACCCGCCGCCGGAGCTCGTGCTGAGGCTGTTGCTGTCGCTGAAGTAGCCGTTGGTGGTCGGCTGCTCCTGGTCTTCGCCCTGCCCGATGGCGCTGGTGCTGTGGGTGGCCGGATAGTCGGATCCGACCATCGCGACCGAGCCCCACAGGTCGCGCAGCGCGTAGGTGAGGGTCAGCGGCTGCTCGCACGAGTAGTGCGCCTCGTCGAGCGGCCAGGTCTGCGGGTTCTGGCCGGCCGTCGGCGTACGGGCTGACCGGCGCGGTCGCGCTGAGCGACGACACCGTGGCCGGCAGCGTGGTCGAGGTGTCCTGCCATTGCTGGTAGGAGCACATGGTGGCGGCGGCGCGGCCCTGGACGAAGCCCGCCTCGTACGGCGCCAGGTAGATCTGGTGCAGCGCCTGGTCGGAGATCTCGGTGGTGGTGGACTGGTTCTGCCCGTTGTAGACCGCGAAGTGCTTCATCTCCGACATCGAGCCTGCGCCCTGGATGCCGTTGATCTGCGCGGCGACCATGGCCGAGCTCAGGCTCGGGTCCTCGCCGGTGGTGGTGAGGTTGCGGCCCCAGTTCGGCAGCCGGTCGATGTCGGTCTGCGGGCCGAACAGCCCGGTGACCATGAGCTCGCGGGCCTCGGTCCCCTCGGTCTCGCCCCAGACGTTGGCCAGCTGGGCGTCGAAGGACGAGGCCAGGTTCATCAGCGTGGTCGGGCCGGTCGTCGCCTCGGCGTTCGGGCCGGAGAAGGTGTTCACGCCCTGGGCGTCGGTCCAGCACGGCGGCATGATGCTCGGCGTGGTCCCGGTCGGTGCGGCCGTCGGGCCGACGTTGTTGCAGGTGGTGTTGGTGCCGCCGTGGAACAAGATGCTCGCGTTGGCGAGCTCGGCCTCGGTCGGGCTGCTGCTCGGCTCCAGCTGCGCGATGAGGTTCAGCACGGCGGGCGTGTAGGGGGCGTCCGACGCGACGGTCGGGGAAGCTGGCGGTCGAGGGGAGCTGGACCGGAAGCGTGTAGGGGACGTCTGATGGCGTCGTCGGCTGCACCCAGTCGGCCGGCGGAGCGGTCGTCGGCTTCCCTTGCGTGCTGGTCGTGGCGGTGCTGGCCTTCGCCGCGGTTGCCGTCGCAGCGCTGGGGGACGCGGTACTGGCGCCGGCCGGGGCGGCCATGGCCAGGAAGGAGACCGTCGCCACGGCCGCGACGGACAGTCTGGCGGGGAAGCCCGGGAGTTTTCTCCTCGCCCGGTGAGGATTGCGTCTGCTGTGCAAGGACCCTCCTCTTTCTACGGTCGAACTAGCAGGAACGTAAATTCGCGGAGGTTAACGAACCATAAATATTTCGGCCAAGACGTTAACGTTCCATGAACGCGATCGCCCTTGGTCCCGGGCCGGCGACGACGGCTTGCTTATAAGACACTGGATAGTATCTTGACTGAGCTCTCCCGGTCCATTTAAGATACTGATTGGTATCTAATAGCAGGAGGCCCGGGATGACCGAGACGACGGTTGAGCGAGCGGCCGACGCGGCGAAGCTGACCCCGGCGGTCAGGAACGCCCTGCTGGCGCTGATCATCGGCGGGGTCGCGGCGATCCTGGACTCGACGATGGTCACCATCGCGCTGCGCACGCTGGTGGTCAGCCTGCACTCCACCGACGGGGCGATCGGGTGGGTGACGACCGGCTACCTGCTGGCGATGGCGGTCGCGATCCCGGTCACCGGGTGGGCGGAGGCCAGGTGGGGCGGCAAGCGGGTCTGGATGGCGGCGCTGCTGCTCTTCGTGGTCGGGTCGGTCCTGTGCGCGGTGGCCTGGAATGACGCCAGCCTGATCGGCTTCCGGGTGGTGCAGGGCTTCGCCGCCGGCCTGATCTTCCCGCTGATGCAGACCCTGGCGGTCAGGGCCGCGGGCGGACGGGCCAGCAGCAGCCTGATCGCCGCGGTGAGCCTGCCGCTGGCGCTCGGACCGATCCTCGGCCCGGTAATCGGCGGGGTGATACTCAACTGGCTCAGCTGGCGCTGGCTGTTCCTGGTCAACGTGCCGGTGATCGCGGTCGGGCTGGCGCTCGCCTGGCGGCTGCTGCCGGCCGACCAGCCCTCCCCCGGCGCTGGGCGGGCGCGCCTCGACCTGATCGGGCTCGGCCTGCTGGCCCCGGCGCTGGCGGCAACCCTGCTCGGCCTGTCGAACCTCTCCCAGGACGGCGGGATCGGGCACGCCAGCGTTCTCGTTCCGCTGCTGGCCGGGATCGCGCTGCTCGGCGCGTTCGCGGGCCGGGCGCTGCGGCCGGGCGGGCAGCCGGTGGTGGACGTGCGGCTGCTGCGGCTGCGCTCGCTCGGATCCGCGTCCGCGGTCTTGTTCGCAGCCGGCGCCGCCCTGTACGCCGGCATGTTCCTGCTGCCGCTGTACTACCAGCAGCTGCGCGGCGAGAGCGTGCTCGACGCCGGGCTGCTGCTGATCCCCCAGGGCGTGGGCTCGCTGGCGGCCCGGTTCGTGGTCGCCGCGGTGGTCGACCGGCTCGGCGCCCGCGTCGTCACGATCGCCAGCTTCCTGGTGGCAGCGGCCGCGACGGCGCCGTTCGCGATGGCCGGACCGGACACCAGCCTGTGGCTGCTCGGCCTCGCGCTGGTGATCCGCGGCTTCGGGATCGGCGCGGTGCTCATCCCGCCGATGTCGGTCGCCTACCGGGACGTGCCGGCGGCCGGCATCCCGCACGCGACCATGAACACCCGCATCAGCCAGCAGGTCGGCGCGTCCTTCGGCATCGCGGCTGTCGCGGTCGTCCTGCAGTCCCTGCTCTCCCACGGCGCGGTCGGCGCGTTCCAGGGCTCGTTCTGGTGGGCGACCGGGATCACGGTCGCGGCGCTCATCCCGGCGCTCGTCCTCCCGGCCGGTCGCGCGGCGGGACGTGGCTGAGATGCAGCCGCCGCCGGACCCGATTGCGCTCGCCCTCAGGGCGACCGCCGGTTTCAGTCCGGGCTCCCGGCTCGGCGAGAATACGGCCGTGGACAAGATCCCGGACAACCACGGCGAGCGGGCCGACGGCGCGCAGACGCGCCGCCACGGCGCCGAGCTCGAGGCGGCGATCCTCGACGCCGCCTGGGAGCAGCTGGTGGCCGAGGGCTACGAGCACTTCACCATCGACGCCGTCGCCGCCCGCGCCCAGACCAGCAAGCCGGTGCTCTACCGGCGCTGGAAGACCCGCGACGATCTGCTGCGCGCCACCGCCCGGCACCGCGGCGCCGCCGACGCGCCTGCCATTCCCGACACCGGCACCCTCCGGGGCGACCTGCTGGCGCTGCTCAGCAACGCCAACACCACCAGCAACCCAATGGCGGCGCTGGTCAGCAGCATGCTCGGCAGCTACTACAACCAGGCCGGACCCACCCCGGCCGAGCTCCGGGAGGCGTTCCTGAGCCAGCGCAGTTCCGGCTCGGCGGTCCAGCAGGTCGTCGACCGCGCGGTCGGCCGCGGTGAGGTCGACCCGGCCCGGCTCACCCCCCGGATCGTGGCTCTGCCCTTCGACCTGTTCCGCAACGAGATGCTGATGACGCTCAAGCAGGTCCCCGATCACGTCCTGCGGCAGATCGTGGACGACATCTTCATCCCACTCGTCAGCCCGCAACCGCCAGCTCGCTGAGCATGTGATTGATGGTGCGGTGCGCGACTACGGGCAGTTCCGCCTCAGGACGGATCACCGAAAGGATGGCAGCGCACGCGGCGCGAATTCTGACATAACACGACACCATGCGCTTCCCGACAGCGATCCGTCAGCGGTGCCCGGTAGATCCAATGCCTGCTTCGCTCTCATAACCGCTTGGAAAGGACCAATGGGGCGAGGTTGGTGATACCGATGCGTTTCGCCCAACCGTGATCGTGTGCTGTTTGGGTCACTGCGGGTCGGGCGAAACCATCAGCGTGTGCGATACGGGTCGCGGAGTGCCCCCAACTCCCCACGCTCCTGGTCCGGTGAGACGGACGTAAAACGCGTGGTGTCGTTGTGGATGATGGTGCTTAGGTGCCCAAGCCGCCGTTCGCGTCAGCTCAGGGCGGTGGCTGCTCGCACTTCGGCGAGCGCTCGCCGCGCGACCTGGCCGAAGTCGTCGCCCTCGGGTGCGCCGCTCCAGCGCTCGTAGGCGATCGTCAAGGCGAGCGCGCCCAGGTCGGCGGCCACGCACGCGGTCAGGTCGGGAACGCCGCGCCGGCTGAGCGCCGCGGTCATCGACGCGGTGAGGCCGAGGCCCTTAAGCGCCTCGCGCTCCCGCAGTTCCGGGTTGGCGGCGATCACGGCCCGCCGACGGGCGACGAATCCGCGGCGAGCGGAGGTGAAGGCGCGCCGCCCGATTTCGTCGAGGGCGCAGGCCACCGCGTCAAGCGGGGCGGCGGCGGCCGGGGCGGCGGCTATCGCGTCGGCCAGCAGCCCGTTCATCGAGCCGTCGCCGAACAGCACTTCCCGCTTGTCCGCGAAATGCCGGAAGAAGGTGCTCTTGGTCAGGCCGGCCCGCTGCGCGATGTCGATCACGGTTGTGTTCTCGTAGCCGCGCTCCGCGAACAGGTCGAGGGCGGCCACGGCCAGCCGCTCTGACGCGTTCGGTTCCCAGCGGGCCATGGGACCAGCTTACGGCACTTGGTCCCGTCACGATGTAGAGTGATGGGACCAAGTGCCGTTACTTCTGCCGGAGGCCGTCATGAGCAGAGCTGTCATCTACGAGACGTTCGGTGGGCCCGAGGTCTTGCAGCTGCGGGAGGTGGCGGAGCCGCACGCCGGCCCGGGCGAGGTCCGCGTGCGGGTTTCGGCGGCCGGGCTGAACCCGATGGACTGGCTGATCCCCGCCCGGCCGGAGGCGGCAGCGCAGTTCGGGCTGACCCTGCCGTCCGGCTTCGGCTACGACTTCGCGGGCGCGGTCGACGAGGTAGGCGAGGGCGCGGTCGGCTTCGCCGTGGGCGACCGGGTCTACGGCGGGGCGCTGGCGAGGGCCGCCGCTGACTTCGTGGTGGTCAAGGCGGTCGCCGAGGGGGCGGAGGGGCTCTTCCACACCCCGGCTGGCGTCAGCGACGTGGTGGCGAGCACGCTGCCGGTGGCCGGCGCGACCGCCGCCGCCGCGCTGGCCGCGATCGGCCTCCGCTCTGGCGACACCGTCCTGATCGGCGGCGCGGCCGGCGGCGTGGGCGTGTTCGCGGTGCAGCTGGCCGCGCTGGCCAGCACGACCGTGATCGGCACCGCCTCGGCGGCCACGTTCGAGTTCCTGCGGTCGCTCGGCGCGCGGCCGGTCGCGTACGGCCCCGGGCTGGCGGACCGGGTGCGGGCGCTGGCTCCGGGCGGGGTGACGGCGGCGACCGACCTGTTCGGCACGGAGACGGCCGAGGCCGCGCTGGCGCTGGGGGTGCCGCCGGAGCGGATCTCGACCGTCGCCGCGGGTCCCAACCCGCCCGGCGGGGTGCGCGCCACCGGCGGCATTGACGCGGAACCGGATGCGCTTGACCGGATCGCCGCCGCGATCGCGGCCGGGCGGATCACGGTGCCGATCGCCGCCACGTTCCCGATCGAGCAGCTCCGCGACGCGGTCACGCTGCAGGCCGGACGGCACGTGCACGGCAAGGTCGTGGTCACGCTCTGACCGCGCGGTGATCCCGGCCGGCCGGTCTGCAGCCGGGGGCCGGGATCATGGCAGCCGTGCGGGCGCCGGCGGGCGAGAGACAGCTGGACGTGCGGGCGGAGCAACGGACCGTTCGAGATGACTGAATTTGAATTTTCCGTCAGGCCAGGGCCACTGCAGCCAGGAACAGTCCGAGGTCGACCGCGATGTGCATCCCGATGGTGGCGCCGACGGTGCCGGTGCGGTGCCGCACCCAGCCTGCGGCCAGGCCGACCGCCAGCACGAGCGGGATCAGGACCGGGTAAAGCAGGAGCTCGCCCGGCAGCTGCGGACCCCGCCCAGCCGGCTTGTGCCGCTGGTGGACCACCTCGAGGAACGCGGCCTGATCGAGCGGCGGCGGAACCCCGACGACCGCAGGCTCTACGCCCTGTTCCTGACGGCGGAGGGCGGGCAGTTCGTGCGGACCAAGCTCGGGCCCGTTGGGGCGGCGCACGAGGACGACATCTGCGCCGCCCTGACCGAGGACGAGCGCGGGCAGCTGGCCGGGCTGCTTGGCCGCATCGCCGGGCAGCAGGGGCTCATCCCCGGTGTGCACCCGGGGTATCAGCAGCTCGGCGCGCCGGAGCGGCCCGAGAAATAACCTGGTCGGTTAGCGCGCGGGACTCCGGACCATCCCGGAGCTCTCGCGTCCTAAGACCTGTCGCGGGTCGCGCCCCAGCGGTTCCAGTGCACGACCTCCTCCACCGGCCGGCGCTTCGGCTCGGCCCACCGGCCCCGGGCGGGGTAGCCCATCGGGATCAGCGCCATCGTCAGCGCGTCGTCCGGCAGCCCGAGCAAGGCCCGCAGCTCGTCCTCATGGCCGCCGTAGAGCGTGGTCAGCGAGGTGCCGATGCCGTGGGCGCGGGCGGCCAGGCAGAGCTGCTGGACCGCGCCGTAGATGGAGGAGCCGATCCTGGGGTTCGCCGCGTCGGCCGCGTTCCGCAGCACCGCGAAGACCCACACCGGGGCTTCCTCGAGGTGGTGGGCCAGGTGCTCGGCGCCGAGGAAGCCGCGCGGGCTCATGCCGGACGAGCCTTCGCCGGCCAGGATGCGGTCACGGTACTGGCCGTAGGCGGCGTCCCAGTTCGCCCGGTACCAGCCCGCTATCTGCTCCTTGACCGCCTGGTCGGTCAGCACGACCCAGCCCCACTGCTGCTGGTTGCCGCCGGACGGGCCGCGGATCGCCGCGTCGAGGATCGCCCACAGCACGTCGTCCGGGATCGGGTCGGTTGCCAGGTAGCGGCGGGAGGGGGTCGAGTGCAGCGCCTCGAGTGCGCTCAGCGGCTGCCCGTTGGCAGCTTCCGCAGATCCCTCAGCTTCTTCAGCCGGCGAAGGCGACATCCATGTCCTCCAGGGGTAGACCGGACACGATCATCTCACTAGAGGTTCTGCCCGGCCCGCTGACCTGACCTCGCGCTCGCGCTCGGAGGGCGGTCAGGGGACCGGGTCGACGTGCTCGTCGGGGTGATCGTCGTTGCTGCTGCCAGTGCCGGACTCGGGCTGGGCGCAGCCGTCGCAGGGGCCGGAGGCGTTTTCCTGGAGGTAGCGGGTCTGGTTGGCCACGGCTACCGCGCCGGCCACGCCACCCTGGTCGATGAGGGACTTGAGCGTGGCCGGGTCGGAGACCGGGGAGTTCGCCACCTCCTGCCTGGCCTGGGCGACGGCGGCGGCGTCGAGCCGGGACGGGTCAGGGACCACCAGGTCGGCGGCGGCCGGCGGCTCCGCCTCCCGGCCCAGCTTCTGAGTCCAGGCGGCGAACGTGTCCTTGAGCGGGCTGAACTCGATCAGCGCGCTCAGGTACTCCTTGACTATGCCCGTCACCTCTCCGCTGCCAAGGCCGGGGATCGGGCCGAGCGCCGCCGTCAGCGCGCTCGCGGCGAGCTCGCCGGCCTGGTCGGCCAGTTCCTTGGCGGTCTGGTCGTCGTGTTCCTCGGTGGCGAGCTCGCCGAGGCGCTCGCCCGCCTCACCCGGGCTGGCGGCCGGGGTGTCCAGGCCCGCGGCCCGGGTCGTGCCCGCCTCGAGCTGCTCGACCGGGGGCGGGCGGTGGCCGGCCGACAGCGTCCCCGCCTGCAGTTGGCCGAGGCGGGCGGCCAGATCCAGCTCGACCGCGCTGGCGGAGGGCTGCCCGTCCGTCGCCTTGCCGTCCCGGTGAATGTCGACCACGAGGTCGACCAGCGGTACCAGCGCGCTGGCGGGGAGCAGGGGCAGGTCGGCGGCGACCAGGCGCAGCTCGGCGGTGGCGCCCTCGGCTCGCGCGATATCGGTCAGCGACTGGGTGTACTGGCTGGCCAGCCGGACCCGCAGCACCGGCTCGGCCGCCGCCGGGGCGGCCGCGCCGATCAGCGTGATGAGCAGCAGGCCGATGTGCGCGCCGGCCGTCCCTCGGCGCGCCACCTCGGCCCCCGGCACGACCCGCTGCCAGGTCAGCCAGCCGCCGCGAACGCGCAGCGGCCGGGCCGCCCAGCCGCCGATGCGGCGGGTCAGGCCGGGCCAGCGGACGGACGCGACGCTGAGCGCGGCCAGCGCCGCGTACAGGCCGGCCCAGGCCCACCAGGGCACGTCGAGCAGCCCGCCGACCCGGTCGGCCGCGCCCTTCAGCGCGCCGACCTCGGCCGGCGGCATCTTCAGCATGTTCGCCAGGCAGACCAGCAGCCCGGTCAGCGACGCGCCGAGCAGCAGCGACGCGGTGATGTCGGCTGCCGCTCGGACCGGTAGCCGCTCCGAGCCGCTCATTTCGCGCCAGGCGCGGACGCTCAGCCATACCGCGAGCGGGAACAGCAGGGCGGCCGCCGCCTGCGCGCCAAGCAGCGCCGGATCGGACCAGAGCAGCACGGTCACGCAGGCCACGCCCGCCGCCAGCGCGTCCGCGATCCACGGGGCCAGCGCCGCGTCCCTGATCGGCCTGACCTGCCGCATTAGCGGAATCCGCCGGACCGGCAGGCGGGTCGAGTCCCGCAGCCGCCGGTGGACGAGCGCCGCGCCCCAGCCGCCCACTATCGCCACGACCGCACCCGGGAGCGCGGCGGTGCCGGCCACGGCCAGATCGTGCCGGGCTGCGGCCGGGCCGGGCGCGAGCGTGATCAGGCCGGCCGCGCACACGATGGCGGCGGCGACGCCGACCTTCGCCTGCGGTGACATCCGGCCGGTGAGCCACAGCGACCAGCGCAGCAGCCCGGCCAGTCGGGCCAGCAGCGCGCGCAGCACGAACACGCCGAGGAACGCGGCCCAGCTGCCGAGCAGGGCCAGCCCGACGACCACGGTCAAGAGGCCGGCCCCGGGCGGCTGGGAGAAAAACCAGATCCAGAACCCGCTCACGATCCCGATGCTGAGGCTGATCGACAGCCGTCTGCGGGCCGTCGGCGATAGCAGGCCGAGCAACCACGTGCGCGGCCCGGCGGCGGCCGACTCGGCCGCCACCGCGTACCGCTCGGCGCGGACGGCGCTGCGTTCCCTGGCCAGGGCTCGGCTGCGCTTGCGATCGTCGGTGCGGGCGGCGTTGGCGGCCATGACCGCTTGTTCCCGGCCGATCAGGTAGTCGCTGATCTCGGCGCTGGCCCACCGGTACCCGCTGCCGCTGGGCTGCAGCAGGCCGCCGCGTTCGGCGTCGCGCAGCAGGCGACGCGAGCTGCCCAGCCGGAGCAGGAAATTCCACCGCTGCCGGTGCGGCGGCTTGGCCAGGCCGGCCAGCCACACCTCCGGCAGCGGCTCGCTGCCCAGGGCGCCAAGCGCGGAGAAGCCGGTCACCAGGCCAGCCGGGACGAGCAGGGCGGGCAAGCTGAAGAGCCAGGCCGCAGCCGCCAGCGGCAGGCCGGCCGCCAGGCAGGCGGCCGCGTCGATCAGTGCCGACCGCAGGCACGCGCGATACGCGCCGCCCGGCGTCCCGCCGGCGATCTCAGTCCGCCACTGCCGGACCAGCATCATCCGCAGCAGCACGCCGGTCGCCAGCCCGACGGCCAGCGCCAGCGCTTCCCTGCGGGTCCGGGGCGGTCTCGGCACCAGCGCGAACAGCTTGCCATTGAGCCGAGACCCGAGTTTGCCCGACAGCCAGCCGGCCCCGATCCCGAGCATGAAGCCCGACGACAGGCCGATCTGACCGCCGTTGTACGCCCCGAGCGCCAATCCGAACCCGGCCCAGACCAGGGCCGTGGTGACCAGGCGGCGCGGCCACAGCAGCTTGCCCCGGCCGAGCCAGAGCGGCACCTGCCACCAGCCGAACGGCTGTTGGCCCGGCGACCGCCAGGCGATGAAGGACAGCCAGCGCAGCGCGCGGGCCCGCGGCAGCCGCCGCGGGAAGGCGGCGCGCAGCATGTCCTCCGGTGACGCCGATACGGGCGCCTCGCGTACCTCCGCCATCCCCACCTCAGCCGCTCGCGCCACCCAGGCGGGGTGCGGCGCACGCTCTCAATAACAAGGTTGCTATGACCACTATGACTCAACTCGGAGCGGCGGGAAGGCCTGAACGGCCTGCGTTTCGGCATCCGGCGGGCGTCTTGGGGCGGGCCTGGTGATCGCGTGCCGTTCGGGGCGCCGATTCGGGAGCGCACGGGCTCATCGTGTGCCGAAGTGGCGGGACATATCGGACAGCTGGCGTCAACGTGTGCCGGAAGGGGCACTCCGCGACCCGAACTACCCACGCTAAGGCTCGGTGCGGTCGGGGGTGGTGTGCGCGGTGCGGGTGAGGGCGTTGTTGCCGATACCTGGCCATTCGGTGAATGTATCCAATGCTTATGAGCGGTGCCGTCGTTCTGGAGGATATGGGCCGTAGGTGGGTTGAAATGGATGCATTCGGGGGGTAGCGTGGCGGCGTAGCCTGCGGAGGGAGATGCCGATGCCACGGGTGAAGCGGGTTGCGCCCGGAGCCGAGTGGAACGAGCTGAGTACCACGGCGGCGGACTGGAAGGCGGCCGACCCGGGATTGCTGGCGGCGATGCTCGGGCAGCTGCACCTCATCCGCGCGTTCGAGGAGACGGTCCTCGACCTGGCCGGGGCGGGCCTGGTCCACGGCCCGGCCCACTCCAGCATCGGCCAGGAGGGCGGCGCGGTCGGTTCGATCGTGGGGCTGCGCTCGACCGATGCGGTCAACGGGTCGCACCGCGGGCATCACCAGTTCCTGGCCAAGGCCCTCACCCACGTGACCAAGGGCACGCTCGACCTCGAGCGCCTGGTGACCCCCGAGGTGCAGGAGGTGCTGCAGCGCACGCTGGCGGAGATCCTCGGGCTCGCGCAGGGGTACTGCGCCGGGCGCGGCGGCTCCATGCACCTGCAGTGGCTCGAGGCGGGGGCGCTCGGCACCAACGCCATCGTCGGCGGCGGCGTGCCGATGGCGGCGGGCAACGCCTGGGCGCAGCTTCATTCGGGGACGTCGGATATCACCGTGACCTACTTCGGGGACGGCGCCGCGAACATCGGGTCGGTGCTCGAGAGCCTCAACCTCACGTCGGCCTGGCAGCTCCCGCTCTGCTTCTTTATCGAGAACAACCTCTACGCGGTCTCGACCACGGTGGCCGAGGCGACCGGCGAGCCGCGGCTGTCCGGGCGCGGCATCGGGTTCGGGATCCCGGCCTGGCGGGTCGACGGGATGGATCCGCTCGCGGTGCACCTGGCGATGGAACGGGCGCAGCAGCGGCTGCGGGCGGGCGACGGGCCGGTCGTGATCGAGGCGCTGGTCTACCGCTACTTCCATCAGAACGGGCCGTTCCCGGGCAGCGCCTTCGGCTACCGGACCAAGGAGGAGGAGGCGGCCTGGCGGGCGCGCGACCCCCTCGACCGGGTCGCGGCCGAGATGACCGCGCTCGGCCTGATCGACGCGGCCGGGATCGCGGCAGTGCGGTCGCAGGCGCAGGACGCGATGCGGCTGGCCGTCGGCGAGCTGGTCGAGCAGGATCCGGACGCGGCCCGACCCGGGAGGCGGCGCATCCGGCCGGCGCTGTGGCCCGACCCCGCCTTCGTCGACGTCGGGATCCGCGGCGACCTGTCCGAGATCGAGGGCGCGCGGGCGGTCGAACAGCGGGACTTCACCGGCGCGCTGCAGACCGGGAAGTTCATCGACGCGGTCTGGCGGGTGATGGACCGGCGGATGGGCTCCGACGATCGCATCGTCGTGCTCGGCGAGGACGTGCACCGGCTCAGCGGCGGCACCAACGGGGCCACCAAGGGACTGGCGGCGAAGTACCCGGGCCGGGTGCTCGGGACGCCGATCAGCGAGAACGCGTTCGTGGGGCTCGGCGGCGGGCTCGCCCTCGACGGCCGGTTCCGGCCGGTGGTCGAGTTCATGTACCCGGACTTCCTCTGGGTCGCCGCCGACCAGGTGTTCAACCAGATCGGCAAGGCCCGGCACATGTTCGGCGGGCGCAATCCGGTGCCGCTGGTGCTGCGGACGAAGATCGCGATGGGTTCCGGATACGGGTCGCAGCATCTGATGGACCCGGTCGGGATCTTTGCCACCTCGCCCGGCTGGCGGATCATGGCCGCGTCGACCCCGTTTGACTACGTGGGGCTGATGAACACGGCCCTCGCGATCGACGACCCGGTGCTGATGGTCGAGCACGTGGACCTCTACGGGTCGGAGGGCGAGATCCCGGTCGACGACCTCGACTACCTCGTTCCGTTCGGGACGGCCGCGGTGCGCCGATCGGGCAATGACGTGACTGTGCTGTCGTACCTGTCGATGGTGTCGGTTGCGCTCGCCGCGATCGAGGAGACGGGGATCGACGCCGAGCTGATCGACCTGCGGTTCCTCGACCGGGCCTCGCTCGACTGGGACACGGTCGGCGCGTCGATCAGGAAGACGAACGCGGTGCTGATCGTCGAGCAGGGCGCTGTTGGCACGTCGTATGGCGGGTGGCTGGCAGATGAGATCCAGCGCCGGTTCTTTGACTGGCTCGACCAGCCGGTGCAGCGGGTGACCGGCGGGGAGGCGTCCCCGTCGATTTCCCGCGTGCTTGAGCGGGCGGCGATCGCCAGGACCGAGGAGGTCGTGGCCGGGCTGGAACGGGTGCGGGTCGGATTCGGCCAGGTCGGCCCGGATCCGGGCGAGGGCCACCGCCGGGACGGAGGCCGCTGATGGCCTCGGTCGTGCGGATGCCGAGCGTGCTGGCGGACGCGACGGAGGCGGCGATCGCGAACTGGCTCGTCGCGCCGGGCGACCGCGTCGCCGTGGGCGACCCGATCGCGGAGATCGAGACCGAGAAGGCGCTGGTCGAGTACCAGGCCGAGGAACCGGGGATCGTCGGCCGGCTGATGCTCGCGGCGGGGGACGCGGGCGAGATCGGCGCGCCGATGGTGGTGCTGATCCGCGAGGGCGAGACGGACGCCGATATCGACGCCGCGCTGGGGGGCGGGGCGGCGGGTGCGTCTGAGGTGGGGGCGGCTGCGGCGTCGGCGGTGGGGGAGAACGGGTCGCGGGGCTCTGCAGCGGCGACGGGCCGGATCTTTGCCAGCCCGCTGGTGCGCAAGGTCGCGCTTGAGAAGGGCATCGACCTGGGCGGCGTCACCGGGACCGGGCCGAACGGGCGGATCGTGCGGCGCGACATCGCGCGGCTCGCGGAGCGCCTCGATGGACGGACGGGGGGCGCCGAGCCTAGCCAGGATCGTGTGCCGACGGCTGCCACTCCCGTGGCTCGGCCGGCGCCGGGACCGGTGCCCGGGCTGGCGGCGGGCGACACGCTGATCCCGCATACGCCGGCTCGGCGGGCGATCGCGCGCCGGCTGACCGAGAGCAAGGCGACCACGCCGCACTTCTACCTGTCGACCGAGTGCGTGGTCGATGAGCTGATCGCGCTGCGGAGCCGGATCAGCGAGACCACGGCGGAGAAGATCTCGGTCAACGACTTCGTGGTGATGGCGGTCGCGGCGGCCTTCGCGGACGTGCCGGAGGCGAACGTCACCTGGAGCGACGAGGGCCTGGTGGCGCACGGGTCGGTTGACGTGTCGATCGCCGTCGCCACCGACGGCGGCCTGGTCACGCCGGTGCTGCGCGGAGTCGAGGGCAGGCGGTTGTCCGGCATTGCCCGGGAGGTGCGGGCCCTGGCCGCGCGGGCACGGGAGCGTCGGCTGCTGCAGCACGAGCTCGAGGGCGGCACGTTCGCGGTCTCCAACCTCGGCATGTACGGGACGCTTGAGTTCTCCGCGATCATCAACCCGCCGCAGTCGGGCATCCTCGCGGTCGGCGCCGCGCGGCCGCAGCCGGTCGTCGTCGATGGCGCGGTGACGGTGGCGACGGTCATCAAGTGCATGCTCTCGGTCGATCACCGGGCGATCGACGGCGCCCTAGCGGCCCGCTGGCTGTCGGCGTTCACTACCCGGCTGGAGAACCCGATGGGGATGATCGTCTAGCCGCGACCCAGGCGCGCTTCGCGGGCTCCGGCGGCGCTCCGCGCTTCTTGCTGTTATCCGGCGTTAGATGGTTGGCGTGAGTTATTGCGCGACGTTTGTATCGGCTTCCCGAGCGTTTTGTCGCGCAATAATTCCGCGCGGCTCGAGTTTTTGCTGTTATCTGCTTGCGCGCGGTCACGGTGGGGTGCCTCTGGGGTGCGGTGGGTGTGGGGCTCTGGTGCGCGGGGGCGAGGGGGCGCGGGGGCGAGGGGGCGAGGGGGGGCGGGGTGGTTGTTGAGGGGCGGGTGGCGGTGGTTGTCGGCCACGGCATTGGAAGGATGCGGGACTGAATAGGGGAAGTCACGGTCCGTTCGATGGAATGGGTTTGATCTGGCTTTCGGGGGGTGGGATTATTTGCTTATCGTTCACTGCGCCTTGCGGTGGGCCGTGGGGTAATACCCCGCGGTAGATCGGACGCGTCGGCGCTGGCCGAGGCGGAGGGTCTGCTGCGGGGCGCCGTCAGTCGGGAGGCGCACCCCATGGGAGCTCAGCTCAGCACCCTCACCGCTTCGGACCTCGAGCGCTTCGAGCGCGACGGCTACCTGGTGGTCAGGCAGGCGTTCGCGCGCGCCGACGGCCTCGCCATGGAACTCCAATGGTGGCGGGAGTTGGCGGAGGCGCACGGCATCCGTCGCGACGACCCTGCCAGCTGGCGTCGGCTCACGGGCGACCTGAAGGCCGCCAAGCGCGATCGGACGCAGGCCAGGATCCTGACCTCGCGGGTCCGGGGCGTACTCGACGATCTGCTCGGCCCTGGCGCCTGGCGGCCGCCGCGAGACTGGGGCCGTCCGCTGGTCACCTTTCCCGAGCCGGGCCAGTGGGAGCTGCCGACCGGGCACTGGCACTGGGACAACCCCTGCGACCTGCACCTCGATCGTCCGCAGGGGCTGTTCGTGGTCAGCTTCATCGGGTCGGTCGGGCCGCGCGGCGGCGGGACGCTGATCCTTTCCGGGTCGCCCCGGCTGCTGATCGGGCAGGAGCGACGGCTGACCGCGAGCGAGCGGCACGGGTCGATCGCGACGCTGAGGGACCGGTTCCACCGTTCGCACCCGTGGCTGATGGCGCTCACCGGGCTGGCGTCGTCGCCGGCCGACCGGATCGCCGCCTTCATGAACCGGGAGACCCTGGTCGAGGGCGTGCCGGTGCGGGTGGTCGAGCTGACCGGGGAGCCGGGGGACATGGTGTTCTGCCATCCGGTGATGGTGCACTGCGCTGCCCAGAACCGGGGCGCGCGGCCGCGGTTCATGCGGATCAAGACCCAGATCCTCAGCCACGAGGGGCGTGCGCTGCGAGACTCCGTTACCGGGCCGGCGGGACGCAGATCGTGACTGAGGCGGGACGGACTCGGATGCGCAGTTTCCTGGTCGCCGGGCGGGCGCCGCCGTCGAGCTCATATTGGACCTTACGGTCGAACCTGATCGTGATCTTCTTCCCCTGGGTGACCTCGACGAAGGGAGACTGGTCGGGGTGACCGAGCGCGAGCCGGCCGAACGTCCGGGCCCACTGGGCCGGGTTCCTGGCCGTCACCACCCCCAGCTCGAGGCGTCCGTCGTCCGGCCGCGCCTGCGGGAACGCCTCGACTCCGCCCAGGATCTGGCCGACGTTCGCGGCCAGCACGCACGACAGCTTGCCGGCGAAGAAGGGCTTGCCGTCGACCTTCACGGTCGCCTTGGCCCGGCGGGCGGCGAGATTCTTGATCCCGGTGACGACGTAGGCGGCGCGGCCCAGGCTGTCCTTCGCGCCCCGGTCGGCGTCGGCGATCATGCGGGCGTCGAAGCCGGCGCCCGCCATCACCATGAAGCGCTCGCCGTTGACTGACCCGGTGTCCAGCCGTCGCCGGTCCCCGTGCAACCCGACCTGGACCGCCTCGGCCAGATCGTGCGGCACCTCGAGGTTCTCCGCCAGCAGGTTCGCGGTCCCCGCGGGCAGGATCGCGACCGCCGTTTCTGTCCCCGCGACCGCGTCGATGCAGCGCTGGACGGAGCCGTCGCCGCCCCAGACGAACAGCACGTCGACTCCCTTGGCGGCGGCCCGGCGGGCGTACTTGGGTGCGCGGCGGCTCTTGTCCACCTCGTACCAGAGCGGGTCGGTGACGCCTTCGCGCGCCAGGATCTCCCGCAGCTCGGGCAGGCCGCCGCCGAAGCTCTTGCCCGAGTGCGCCACCACGGCGACGTCGGCCACCGCGTCAGACCCTTCGCCAGCGGGCCTCGCACAGCCCGTAGACACCGAAGATCAGCAGCCCGAGCGCGGCCAGCAGCATCAGGAACTCACCGAACGGCTGGTTCCGGAGCGTCAGCAGCGCCCTGTCGATGCCGCCGGAGTCGGACGCCTTGTGAGTGATCGCGGCGGCGACCACCCCCACGCCGGCCAGACCGAAGACCACGCCCCGGGCGATCGTCCCGGTCATGCCGAGAATCTTGACGACGCGCCGCGTGCGGGCGCTCATCTGCCCCGTCTGCAGGTACTTCATGAACTTCTTGCGGACGCCCTCGACGATCAGGACGATGCCGGCGATGACGACGGCCGCCCCGATGAGGCCGACAAGCACCCGGCCGTCGGTGTGCCGCATGGCGGTGGCGGTGAAGTCCTGCTGCCGCTTGGACTGGCTCTGGGCCTTGCCGTGAATCACGGTGAACGTCAGGTAGGAGAAGGCGGCGTAGATGATCGCCCGGCCCAGGGACTTGAGCCGCGGGCCGGCGCCGCGTCCCTCGCCGGTGACGCCGAACGCGGCCTCGCTCAGCCGCCACAGGGCGTAGGCGGCGAAGCCGATGCCGAGCAGCCAGAGCGCGACCAGCCCGTAGGACTTGCCCGCCAGCAGCTGGAGGGCGCCGAGCTGATCGGCCTCGTGCTTGCTCTGTCCCAGCGCGACCAGCACCGCGACCAGGCCGATGAGGATGTAGATGACGCCGCGGGCGGTCAGGCCAGCGCGGGCCAGGAAGTGTGCCGCCGGGCTATTGGACGCCCGCCTTGCCGTGCGCATCGCGCTCGGCGCCGATGTTGAGTGCATACCTGTCACTACCTGCGTGACATGCAAATAAACATTAACTCGCCCTCGAATGGCGGCGGCCGACAATGGCCGGGTCACGCAATCGGCTGCCATTTACCGTCGCATTCGAGCGCAATTTAGGTGTGAACCAGCCGGCCATGGGCAGTTGGCCGCCCATGTCAACCGTCGCCGCCACCCGACGCGCTCTCGCGCCGCTTGCCATCGTCACCGTGGCGGCGCTCCTATTCGCGTTCCTGCTTATTCTCGTGCGCCTGCAGTGGGCCCCGCTTGAGTCGGCCGATCACCGGGCCGCGGCCGGGCTGAACAGCCTGGTGGCAGGCCACGCGGCCGTGGTCAGCGTGGTCAAGACCGTCACCTGGCTGGGCAGCAGCGGCGTGCTGTGGACGGTGACCGGGCTGGCCGCGGTCGTGTTGGCGATACGGCGCCGGTGGCGGCTTGCCGTTTACCTCCTGGTGGCCGGGGCCGGCGCGCTGACGCTTGACCCGGTGCTGAAGTCACTGGTCGGCAGGCTGCGCCCGGTGGTCGCGCATCCGGTCGCCTACGGGACCGGCGACAGCTTCCCCAGCGGGCACGCCCTCGGGTCGATCGTCTGCTACGGCGCCCTGTTCCTGGTCTTCCTGCCCGCGACCCGCGGTCAGTGGCGCCGCCTGTTCACCGTCGCGATCGTCACGCTGATCGTCGCGATCGGCGTCAGCCGGCTTCTGCTCGGCGTGCATTACCTGTCGGACGTGCTCGGCGCCTGGGCGCTCGGCATCACCTGGCTGGGCGTCACCGCCTTCGCGTTCGAACTGTCCCGCTCGGCCGCCGGGGCGCCAGCGGCCGATCCGATGACCGAGGGACTCGAGCCCGAGGCCCGTACCGATCTACTGCCAGCAGAACCGGAGAAGACCATGGATCATGACCGCGTCAGAAGATACGGCCGCATCGCGGCCGGCGTCGTGGTGGTGTGGGTGCTGATCGTCGGCATCCTCACCGGCATCGGCAAGCTGATCATGATCACCCACAACGGGAACGGCGACCTGCTCGGCGACCGGACGATCCCGCGCTGGTTCGCCGCGCACCGCACCCCGTCGCTGAACCACTGGAGCCTGGACGTCAGCAACCTCGGGGCCACCCAGGACATCCTCATCGTCAGCGTGGTGGCGTGCGTCGTATTCCTCGCCGTCACCCGCCGCTGGCGCCCGGTCGTCTTCATCGCCGTGGTCATGTTCGGCGAGCTTGGCGCCTTCCTGATCGTCGAGGAAATCGTCAAGCGCCCGCGGCCGACCGTTCCGCACCTCGACACGGGCCTGCCCACCTCGGCGTTCCCATCCGGGCACATGGCCGCGACCACGTGCCTCTACGTCGCCATCGCGATCTTGGTCATCGGCCACACGCGCGGCTGGTGGCGGTACCTGTTCCTGATCCCGGCGGTCGTCATGCCGGTCGCGATCGCCACCGCCCGCATGTACCGGGGCGAGCATCACCCGACCGACATCCTCGCCAGCGTGCTCTTCGCCGGGCTGTGGCTGACCGCCGCCACGATGCTGATCAAGCCGAACACCGACGCCTTCTACCGCAGGCCGCTACGCCTGCCGGGCCATAAGGCGACGGCCAGGCACGCCGGTAAAGACCAGGAGACCGCGCAGCCAATCGGCTAGCGCACGATCGCTTAATCGAGACCGCGGAACGATGATCGGGCGTCCGAGCTAGCAGCGGAGGATCGGCTGAAATGGGCAGCGCGAGCACCTGGGAGCGAATCGAACGCCGCCGGCTGCGCGGGCGGGAGCGGCAGTCGCACCGGCACCGGCCGGGCGACCGGCCCGATCCCTCCCGCCGGGTCGGCACCGACCTGCTGCCGCAGATCAAGCACATCGTCGTGCTGATGATGGAGAACCATTCGTTCGACAACTACCTCGGCACTCTCGGCCGGGGCGAGGGATTCCCGCTCGGCGACGACGGCGCGCCCGACGCCGAGAATCCCGATTCGGCCGGCACCATGATCCGGGCCCATCACGCCAGCTCGACCGAGCAGGCCGACGGCGCGCCCTGCCAGAGCTGGAGCGCCAGCCACGCCCAGTGGGCGGGCGGCAAGATGAACGGGTTCGTGACCTCGACGCAGCAGGCTGCGCCCGAGGGCGACAAGACCGCCGCTATGGGCTACTGGACCGGCCAGGATCTGCCGTTCTACCACTCGCTGGCGGGGACGTTCCCGCTGGCGGACCACTGGTTCAGCTCGTGCCTGGGGCCGACGTTCCCGAACCGCCGGTTCCTGCTCGCCGGGACCGCCAACGGCCTCATGGATGACCTGCCATTCAACCTGCTCGACCGGCCGAAGGCGGGCACGATCATGGACGTGCTGACCAGGCACGGGATCTCGTGGGTCAACTACCGGTCGGCCAGCCGCGACCAGTCCGCGTTCCGCCGCTACGTGCAGTACCGTCGCCGCCGGACCCGGCACCACCTGACCTCCCTCGGCAAGCCTTTCCGCAAGACCAGCGACGTGTTCAAGCGGGACCTCCAGTTCACGTCGGCGATTTACCCGCTCGGCATGGTCAGGTACATGGCCCACGTCCGCAGCATCGAGCAGTTCTTCGCTGACGCCGACTCCGGTCGGCTCCCGTCGTTCTGCATCGTCGACCCGGACTTCCGCACCTTCTCCGAGGAGAACCCGCAGGACATCCGGAAGGGGGAGAGCTTCGCGGCCGAGGTGATCAACCGGGTGATGCACGGCCCGGGCTGGGCGGACACGCTGCTGATCTGGACCTACGACGAGAACGGGGGCTACTACGACCACGTCGCCCCGCCCCCGGCGGTGCCGCCGGACAAGGTCCGCGGCCGCAGCCTGGTCGCGCACCAGTCGCTGCTCCGCAGCGTGCTCAAGGTGCTGTTCCCCGGCTACGTCAGGCATGCCGAGCAGTTGGTGGCGGGGCCTGGCGCCTACGACACCTACGGCTTCCGGGTACCCGCGGTGATCGTGTCGCCCTATGCCCGGCCGGACTGCGTCCTGTCCGACATTTTCGACCACACCTCGGTGCTGAAGCTGGTCGAGGAGAAGTGGAACCTGCCCGCGCTGACGCGGCGGGACGCGGCCGCGACGTCGCCCCTCGGCGCGCTCGACCTGACGGCCAGGCCCGCGTTCCTGACGCCGCCGGGGCTGTCTGCGCCCGCGCTGACGTGGGGCACCTGGTAAGCCGGTCAGCGTTGCCGTTGTGGTTGATGGTGGCTAGGGCGCGTCGACACCGGGCGGGTTGATGGGGTCGAGGGCATTTACCATGGCGGTCATGTCTTCCGACGATCTCGCCGCGCGCATCCGCGCCGCTTCACGGTCATGTCCCGACGCCGTCTCCGGGCAGGTGTTCCGTTCGCCGGCCGAGGTCTTCGCGGACCTGGCGCGGTCGTGCGACGAGCTTGGCCTCGAGGAGTGGGACGTGTACGGCGAGTTCGGCCCGGTTGGGCGGCTCGAGTCGGAGTTGGTCGAGCTGTTCGGGGTCGAGGCGGCGGCGTTCTTCCCGACCGGGATCATGGCGCAGCAGGCGGCGCTGCGGGTGCACACCGACCGGGCGGGCGTCCGCCGGGTCGCGCTGCCGGACCTCAGCCACCTGCTGTTGCACGAGGAAGACGGCCCGCGGCTGCTGCACGGGCTGGAGATCAGCCTGCTGACCCGCGGCTTTGAGGCCCCGGCGGCACGGCACCTGGCGGCGATACCTGGCCGGCTGGGCGCGGTGCTGGCCGAGCTGCCGTTGCGCGAGGCCGGCTGCCTGCTGCCGACCTGGGATGACCTGGCCGAGCTGTCCAAGGCGGCCCGCGCCCGGGGGGTCCCGTTGCACTTCGACGGGGCGCGCATCTGGGAAGCGCAGCCATGGTTCGGACGACCGCTGCCGGAGATCGCGGCGCTGGCCGACTCGCTCTACGTCTCGTTCTACAAGGGGCTCGGCGGCCTGGCCGGGGCCGCCCTGCTCGGCCCGGCCGATTTCATCGCCGAGGCGCGGCTGTGGCGACGCCGCCTGGGCGGCACCGTCTACCATCTGACCGCGGAGGCGGTCTCGGCCCTGGCCGGCCTGCGGGAGCAGCTCCCGATCATCGCCGACACGGTCGCGTGGGCCCGCGCGTTCGCGGCCGAGCTGCCGTCCTTCATCGCCGTGCAACCGGGCGTGCCGCACGCCAACCAGTTCCTCGCGTACGCCGCAGGCGACGCCGACGCGGTCAACCAGCGGCTGCTCGCCCGCATCGAGGAGCGCCGGATCGGGCTCCCGGCCTGGCGGGCGAGCCAGGAGCCGGGTCGGATCAGCACCGAGTTCGCCGTGTCGCGGGCGGCGCTGAAGCTCGACCCGGCGGAGATGGCGGCGCTGGTCGCGGCGGCGATCGAAGCGGGTGACTGAGCGACCCTGACGTTAGCCCTGCGGGCGGGTGAAGAAGTCGGTCAGGATCGGGGCGATGATCTCGACCGGCGTGTTGTGGCCGAACCCGTCCAGCATCCGCAGCTGCGCGCCGGGGATGGCGGCGGCCTGCTCGGCGACCGAGCGGCGGAACCAGGCGGGGCTTTCGCTGCCGCCGAGGATCAAGACCGGGGCGGTGATCTTCCCGAGCTCGGCCTCCGGCACGCCGCCGGAGGTGACGGCGAGGTCGTACGGGAGCGTGGCGGCCAGCGGCTCCAAGGCCGTCACCCAGGGGGCGGCGTCCAGGTCGCCGAGGGCCTGCTCGGGGAGCCGGGTGACGTCGGTCATCCAGAACACGACCGCCTCGCGGTTGCGGCCGGCGTCGACCAGTTCGCGGATGCGCTCGTCCGGGTCGACCGAGGGCACCGGCGTCTGGTCGTTGGCGAACGGCGCCTCGTAGGCGACGACGCCCGCGAACGGCAGCCCGGCGGCGGTGGCCCGCAGCGCGATCGCCGCGCCCGAGGAGTGACCGAACACGAACGGGGCCCCGGTCCAGGTCCCGGCCGCGACGGCGGTGAGGTCCTCGTACTCGCGCTCGGCCGCGACCGGGCCGAAGTCCCCGCCGCCGGCGCTGTCGCCGCGGCCGCGGCGGTCATAGGTCACGACGGTGAACCGGCGGGTGAGGTCGTCGGGGGCGACGAAGGTGGTGCGGGTGCAGAACGCGCCGACGCACACGATCAGCACCGGGCCTTCGCCGACGTGGTCGTAGGCGATCACGGTCCCGTCGGCCGATGTCACCGTCTCCATGGGGTACCCCTTCGTGGTCGTTACAGGTCAGACGGTCGGACGAGGCCAAACTCAGCGGACGCCGGGGCCGGGGCCCTGACTAGCCTGGGGCCTTGGCGTCGGCGACGGTGATGACCACGCCGACGTCGCCGTAGGGGAACTTCCCGCGATTGCCGATCAGGTTGAAGAACCTCGTGATCGGCACCATCATCCCGTACTTGGCGCGGATGCGGCTCTGGATCGCGTCGAAGTCGGCGCCCGAGGTCACCAGCTCGGCCGTCCCCTCGACCGGCTGCGTTCCGGCCTTGACCCGGCCGCGGGCGTCGGCCGCCGCCAGCGTGATCCTCGGGTTGTTGCGCAGCCGCTTGTACTTGCCGGACGCGGACGACGTCCAGAAGCCAACCCGGGATCCGTCCAGCGCGCAGATCCAGGTCTGGGTCGAGACGGCGGCGCCGGACTTCCGGTAGGTCGTCGAGGCGACGTACTTCTCGTCACTGATCGTCATGAGGCCATCGTAGGTACGTGAGCGGCGGCGTGGCGGTCGCGGCGGGCGCGTGTCGGGGTGAACGCGGGTGGTGCTAGCCCAGGTTGGCGATGATCTGCGGCAGGGCCGCGGTCGGCTGGATGCCGGCCGGGGCCGCGCAGACAACCCGGACGGCGTTGACGGCACGGTTGGCGGTCAGGCCCGGTGACGCGTCGCCCATCCGCTCGATCGGGACCGCGAAGCGGAGGTCGACGTCGAGCGGGGCGTCGCCGTCGACGACGACCTGCCAGCCGGTGGCGCGCAGGTCCCAGTCCTGGTCGAGGACATCGGTGCAGTACCAGGTGGCCGCGAAGCGCAGCAGCGGGCGGCCGTCGCGGACGCCGGTCACGATCATCTTCTGCGCCGCGACGGCGCCCTTCTCGAGCGTGCCCGCCGCGATGCTGACCGTTTCCCGCGCGGCGGCCAGCTCGCCGGTGGACTCCACTGAGTCAAGCGGCGTCCCGAGCGCGTCCGCGAGGTGCCGGAGCGTCGGTCCGTAGGAGACCGCGCCGTAGCCGAACCGGCGCAGGTCGAACTCGGCCAGCGGCACGCCGAAGCCCATGATGTTGAACAGCAGGTCCGGCGAGTTCCGCTTGGACAGGTCGGCGAACTCGTTGATCGTCAGCAGGTCCAGCCGTCGCTGTATTGACGCGAGCACGATCGGCAGCGCCTCGGAGATGAACCCGGGGCTGGAACCGGTCGAGTGGATGGAGCTGCCGCCCGCCTGGCACGCCGCCTCCACTTGGGCGCGGACTGCGGGGTCGATGCTGTCCGGATGGTGGAACTCGCCGCGGGTGGTGACGATGTTGGCGCCTGACGCCAACAGCGCGCACACCTCGTCGAAGTCGCAAGCGGCGGGCATGTAGAGCACGCAGTCGGCGCCGAGGGCCAGGATCTGGTCGATGTCGTTCGTCGCGGCCACCCCGGTCGCGGGCAGCCCGCACAGATCCCCGGCGTCCTGGCCGGCCTTGGCGGCCGAGGTGACGTACACCCCGGCGAGGGCCAGCTCGGGGTGCTCGATGACGCCGCGGAGCGCCCGGGCGCCGATGTTCCCGGTCGCCCACTGGACAACGCGCAGAGCGGTCATGACGTCTTCCCTTCGGTCAGCTTGAGAAAGCGATCGCCACCGTAGGCGGCACCACGAGCACGGTCAACGGCGGCGGACGCGTCAGCGGAACGCGCGCGGGCGCGAATTACTGGTGGCGGAGGGCGAAGATCGCGGCCTGGACGCGGTCCTGGAGGCCGAGCTTGATGAGGATGCCACGGACGTGGGTCTTGACCGTCTGCTCGCCGATCCCCAGGTCCTTCGCGATCTGACGGTTGCTGTGACCGCGGGCGATGAGCGCGAGGACGTCGCGCTCGCGGGGCGACAGCGGCTGCAGCGGGTCCGGCGGCGGCGGCCGGCGCAGTGCCTGCGTGAGCCGGGTCAGCAGCTCGGGGCTGAGGCTGGCGGTGCCGGCCGCGGCGTCGCGCACGGCGGCGATGACGTGGTCGGCCGAGGAGGTCTTGAGCAGGTAGGAGGTCGCCCCGGCGTGCATGGCGCGGAGCAGGTGCTCGTCTTCTGCGGCGGAGGTGAGCACGACCACGGCGGGCTGGCGCGGGACGTCGCCGGCGGTGTCGTCGCGGGCGGCGGGGTCGTCGCGGGCGGCGAGGTCGAGGGCGGGGTGGTCGAGGGCGGGCTGGAGGGCGGGGTGGTCGCGGAGCGCGGCGAGCACCGCGTGGCCGTCAAGACCGGGCATGTACAGGTCGAGCAGTAGCACATCGGGGCGGGTGGCGACGACGACGTCCACCGTCTGGCGGCCGTCTCCCGCTTCGCCCGCCACCTCGATGTCCGGCTCCTGGCTGAGCAGGTAGCACAGTCCGTCCCTGACCACGCGGTGGTCGTCGGCGATTACCACCCGGATCGTCACGGCGCCGGCACCCGGATCGTGAGCGCCGCGCCGCGCCCGGGCGCGCTGTCGATGTCGACCGTGCCGCCGAGCTCGGCGACCCGGTCCCTGATGTGGGCCAGCCCGGTGCCGGCTCGCGGGGCGGCCGGGTCGAAGCCGCTGCCGCCGTCCCTGATGACAAGCTCGACCTTCCCGTCCTGACCGGTCAGGGACACGGCCAGGCGGCGGGCGCCGCCGTGCCTGACCGCGTTGGCGCAGGCCTCCTGGGTGACCCGGAGCAGGGCGTGCTCGACGTCGGCGGGCACGGCGACGTCGTCCACGCTGGCGTCGACCGCGACGCCGAGCCGTTCCTGGTACGCGGCGCAGATGTCAAGCAGGGCCGCGGCCAGCCCGGCTCCGTCCAGGCTGGCCGGGCGCAGCTCGGCCAGCAGCGCCTGCATGTCGCGCAGCGCCTCCTCGCTGATCCGCTCGATCGCGCGGGCCTGCTGGTTGCCCGGGTCGGCCCGGCGCATCCCGGCCGCGATCATCCGCAGGCCGAACAGGTGCTGGGAGATCGCGTCGTGGATCTCGCGCGCGATCCTGGCCCGTTCGGCGGCCCGGGCGTCGCTGGTGGCGCGCTGCCGTTCGGCCGCCAGCGCCGAGCTGAGCTGGCGGGTCATGGCGGTGAAGTTCGCCTCCAGCCGGCCGACCTCATCCCGCCCGGACGACGGCAGCCTGACGGAGTAGTCGCCGTCGGCGACCGCGAGGGTGGCCTCCTCCAGCCGGCGCACCCGGCGGACCAGACGGCGCGAGGCGAGCAGGCCGAACAGCACTCCGACCGGCACGATCGCCAGCAGCAGGGCGGACGGGCCCGACAGCAGCGCGCGGGCCTCGCCCAGCTGCACGAGCTCGCTCCAGGCGGTGATCGGGTTGATGAACCCGGTCGACCACGGCGTCTGGACGTAGATGACCGTTCCGCGCACGCCGTCTGCTGCCCGGCCGCCGCCGGACCCGCTCGGCGTCCAGGCCAGGTCCCAGAGGACGGTGCCGTGGGATGTCGACAGGGTGCCGCTCTTGACGATCTGGCCGACGGCCATCTGCGAGGTCACCGGCACCGGGAGCTCGCTCGTGGCCGGGCGCCCGGGCGGGTACAAGGCGGGCGCGGAGGACGCGACGACCGTGCCGTCGGGGGCGATGGCCACGACCGCGGTGACCGCCCGGTCGCCCGGGACCGGACCGGTGATCGCGGGAACGGCCAGCGTGCCGTCCTCGGCCGGCTGGGCCAGGGCCGGTCGGCGGGCTGGGCCGCGCCCGGCTTGGCCGGCTGGCTGCGCTGGCCGAGCACGGTCCCGGCGGGGACGCCGCCCGGATACCGATCGGCGTAGCTCTTGGCGGTGGCGTTCACCTGCCCCTGGAGCTGGGTGCCGTTCACCAGCAGGGGCACCTGGAGGCCGAGCACGAGCACCTCGACCAGCACTACGACGGCGAGGGTGACGAGGATGTAGGACGCGATCAGCCGCCCCGACAGCCCCCACGCCCTGCGTCGCACCCGGTCAAGCACACCAGCACGTTACCTCCGGCGACCCGGCGGCGTATCCCTCCAGCGAGGGACCCGCGCTCCACCCGGCGCGTGATGCGCCCGCCCGACCCGCCCGGAACGCTGGCTGCCATGAGCACTGTGATCGAGACCCAGGGACTATCCAAACGCTACCGACGGGCCAGCGCCCTGACCGATTGCACGGTCACCGTCCCCGAGGGGCGGGTCTGCGCGCTGATCGGGCCGAACGGCGCAGGCAAGACCACGCTGCTGCGGATCCTGGCCGGGCTGGTCCGCCCGTCCGGCGGCACGGCCTCGGTCCTGGACGGCGAGCCACGGCAGGAACCCGGGTTCCTGGCCGACATCGGCTTCCTGGCCCAGGAGATCCCGCTGTACCGGAGCTTCACCGCCGACGATCACCTCAGGATCGGCGCGCATTTGAACCCGCGCTGGGACGCCGCGCTGGCGCGGACCCGGCTGGCGGCGCTGCGCATTCCGCTCGACCAGCGGGTGGGAACGTTGTCCGGCGGCCAGCGGGCCCAGGTGGCGCTGGTGCTGACGCTGGCCAAGCGACCGCGGCTGCTGCTGCTCGACGAGCCGTTCGCAGCCCTGGACCCGCTGGCGCGGCGGGACTTCGTCGGCGCGCTGAACTCGGCCGTAACCGACGAAGCGGGCCGCCTCACCGTCGTGCTCTCCTCGCACCTGGTCACCGACCTGGAACGGGTCTGCGACCACCTCATCCTGCTGGCCGGGTCCCGCGTCCAGCTGGCGGGCGACATCGACACCCTGCTGGCGGAGCACCGGGTCGCGCTCAAGATCGAGAACGTCGACCTCGAGGAGCTGGTGCTGTCGTACATGGGGGCCGACCCGGCCGACCACCGCCTCACGACGATCGGAGAAGAATCATGACCTGGCTCGTCTGGCGCCAGTACCGCGCCCAGGCCGCGATCGCGTCCGTGCTGCTGGCCGCGCTGGCCGCGGTGGTGATGGCGGACGGCTTTGCGATCGCGTCGCGCTGGCACTCAGTTCTCGTCAGCTGCGCAGGAAACGGCGGGTGCCTGGAACAGGCTCCGACCCTGGTCAACGGCGTGATGAGCGACTTGCCTTACTTCACGCTGGTAGTGCCGGTCGTGCTCGGCATGCTGTGGGGCGCGCCGCTGGTGGCGTCCGAGCTGGAGGCCCGCACGAGTGATTTCGCGTGGACGCAGAGCGTCACCCGGACGCGCTGGCTGACCGTCAAGGCGGGCTGGCTGCTGCTCGCCGCCATCGCCTGGGGAGGCGCGGTTTCCGCGCTTTTCACCTGGTGGTCCGGGCCGATCAACGCTGAATCCGCCACCGCGTTCACGCCCGGCCAGTTCGACACCCAGGGCATCGTCCCCATTGGCTACGCGGTGTTCGCGATGGCGCTCGGCATTGCCGCCGGCACCGTGGCGCGCCGAACCCTCCCGGCGATAGCCGTCGTGCTCGGCGGGTTCATCGCGCTGCGCCTGGTGATCGCCAACCTCCTCCGGCCGCACTACATGGCCGCGGTCACGACCTACTTCAAGGTGACGGGCACGTTCACGCCGCCGGGGCAGGCATGGGTGCTCGCCCAGGGCGGCGTCAGCCCGAGCGGGCAGGTCGTGGGGCGGGGCTGGGGCGACCTGGAGCCCGCGCTTCCCGCCGCCTGCCAGCGGCTGCTGCCCGGGGCCCCCACGGCCAAGAGCGACGCCTCGATGACCTCGGTGTTCTCCTGCATGCAAGCGCATGGCTGGCGCGGGTTCGTCACCTACCAGCCCGCCTACCGGTACTGGCCGTTCCAGGGAATCGAGACCGGGATCTACGTCCTGCTGGCGGCGGCGCTGATCGCGGTCACGTTCGTCGTCGTCCGCCGGCGGGACGCGTGAATCAGACCTGGCGGATAACCGCCACGACCTTGCCGATGACGGCGGCGTCATCACCGAGGATCGGCAGGAAGTCCCGGTTCTGCGGCATCAGCCAGCTGTGACCGCCGCTTCGCTTGAGCGTCTTCACCGTGGCCTCGCCGTCGATCATGGCCGCGACGATGTCGCCGCTGTCGGCGGTCTCCTGCGCGTGGACGACCACCCAGTCGCCGTCGGCGATGGCCGCGTTGATCATCGAGTCGCCCGCCACCCGGAGCATGAAAACGCGGCCTTCGCCGACCAGCTTCCTCGGCAGCGGGAAGACCTCTTCGATCTGCTGGGCGGCCAGCAGCGGTCCGCCCGGGTCGATCCGGCCGACCAGGGGAACGTGGACGGTCTCCGGCCGGGCGGGATGGCCGGGGATCTCCTCGGTGCCGCTGCCCTGGTCGGGACGGACTGTCGGCTGACCGGGAAGGCGGACCTCCACGGTGCGCGGGCGACGGACGTCGCGGTGCAGATAGCCCTTCCGCTCGAGAATGGCGAGCTGGTAAGAAACGCTTGACGTGCTGATAAGGCCGACCGCCTCGGCGATCTCCCGCATCGACGGCGGATAGCCGCGCTTCTGCACCGAGTCCCTGATGGCCTGTAGGATCTTGCGCTGCCGCCAGGTGAGGACGTGGTCCGGGTCCGGCTTTCCTGGCGGCTGCGCGCGGACGCCGTCTACGGTCACGGCATTTCCTCTCTGGGGCGAGACGAATTCAATAGGTCGTACGGCGCTTTGTCTTTATCGGGGGAATCGCGAAGATTGGATACCCTCGGGCCGGCTGGCCGAATCCCGTAACAAAGGTATCCGCATTATCGAAGGCGCTATCGCTCTACTCGTACCGCCGAGTGTTATACGCGTGCACATCTTCTATCAAAAATCGGCGACCTGGGCGTGCCCGATTAGCGCAGCCGACCGGGCGGGGGTCGCCAGGATTGCCAGGCGGGGTCGACCGCGAATAGCTGGGACGGGCCGGGGGGCCGGGCGGCCAGCTCGGATCGCGGGCGGAGCTGGAGGCCGGGCGGGACCGGTTCCCACCAGGACTCGCGGCGCAACCGACGGCTGAACAGCTCGGGCGTCCTGCCCGCGGGTCCGAGGATCATCTCCGCCGGCGCCGGTCGGCCGGGCTGCTGCCAGCGGAAGTCGGCCGACAGCCGGAGCCGTCGGCCGGTGTTGGGCAGGGCCGCGTGCGGGGTCAGACAGTGGAAGATGATCACGTCCCCGGAGCGGTAGTCGGTGCTGGCCCAGCCGCGCTCGTCGGCCGACAGCGGGCGCGGCCGCCGAGGTCGCTCCCGGTGGCCGCCGGGCCGCACGGCCAGACCGCCGAGCTCAGCCGGGACGTCGGCCAGCGGGACCCAGGTCGTGAGCATGTCCTGGACCCCCGCCCCGAGGTAGTCGCAGTGGATGTAGCGGCCGGTGGTCCGCGCGGACAGGGACTCTGGCGCCACCGCGCGCAGCACCTTCACCGGATAGGAGAAGGCCCCCGGGCCGAGGATGCGGCGGACGGTCGCCCGCAGCGACGCCTGGTACGGGAGCGCGTTGAACGCCCGGCTCATCACCGCCGCGCGGTAGGACGGGTCGGCCAGCGCCTCGAGCGGTCCTGCGCCCGGTTTCAGGCGGGGCGACCCCGCCGTCGACCAGCCCCCCGCGCGCAGTTCGGCGGCGACCTGGTCGCCTGCGGCGCGGACCGGATCGGCCGGCAGCAAGCCGCGCAGAAAGACGTACCCGTCGGCGGCGAGTCGCGCCCGCAGCGCGGCCGGATCATCGGCCAGACCGCGCGAATCCGCCAGCTCGTCCACCCGGCCACGCTAACCCGGCCGCCGGGGAATCCACCTGGAATGGGCTGGGAAACCTGCCGGGGCAACGCATTACGTGCCGACTGACTGTCGCACGATTTGTTTTTACGTGCTGCTTTCTAGCACGTAATTTGAGCTACGATAACGAGCTATGGCGGATGTCATGGCACCGGCGGCGTGCGCGGCGTGCGGACGCCCGCTGCCGACACAGCAAGGCAGAGGGCGGATAAGACGCTACTGCGACGCCACCTGCCGCAGCGCCGCCCGTCGTCGACGGAACTCGGGTGACGTCCAGGCGTCCGTCGACGTGAATCATTCCTTGACAGGAAATGGACGTCATGTAAGGCTTGACACCAGCTCGCCCCTCGAGGCGATGGCGGGGGCCCGGGAGCAGGCCGTCGCCGCGAACGAGGCGCTGCAGGCCGCAGTCGACCGCGCGCGTGAGGCCGGCCATAGCTGGAGAGAGATCGGTGAGGTGCTCGGCACTACCAGGCAGGCGGCCTTCCAGCGGTTCGGCCACCCGGTCGACCCGCGCACGGGCACGCCAATGAGCCACGATGTCCCGGCCGACGCCGCCGACCGCGCGGTCGGCCTAATCACGACGGCCGGGTGGCCGGCCTGATGCTGCGGCCCGCCTCCCCCGCGCCAGCGGTGCCACCGGACCCAGCACGATGATCATCGGCCGCTGCACCCGCTTTCGGGCAACGGCCGCCGCTGTGGCCGCCGCCGGGCTGGTCGCGGCGGCGGGGTGCACCGCCCCGGCTGGGCATCCGGTCCGCGCCGCCTCGCCGACGGCAACGCCGAAGCCGGCCGACGGCGTCGCGGCGGGGATACGGCAGATCGCGGTCGGGGTGGGGTCCCCGCCGCTGAAGGGGACGCTGACCCTCCCGGCCGGGCCGGGCCCGTTCCCGGCGGTCGTGCTGGTCTCCGGCTCCGGGCCGAACAACCAGGACGAGACCGACGGGCCGAATCATCCGCTCCTGGACATCGCGCTCGGGCTGGCCGCCCGTGGCATCGCCAGCCTCCGCTATGACAAGCGCACCCTCGACTACCCGGCCAGCGTCAACCCGGAGACCTTCACCCTGACCCAGGAGTACGTGCCCGACGCGCTGGCGGCGATCCGGCTGCTCGACCGGCGGACGGCCATCGACCCGCACCGGATCTTCGTGCTCGGCCATTCCCAGGGCGGCACCTACGCGCCGCTCATCGCGCATGAGGCGCCGCAGGTCGCCGGCGTCATCCTGCTCGCGGCGGCGGCCGAGCCGCTCGCCACCGCGCTGCTTCGCCAGACCCGGTACCTGGCCACGCTGCCGGGAACGATCGGGGTAGATGCCAGGGCCGAGCTGCCGTCCATCACCCAGGAAACGGCCGAGGTCGCCAGCCCGGCCGCGCTCAGGAAGGACCCGCCGGGCAGAATCCTCCTCGGCGGAGCCGGTCCGGCCTACTTCCTCAGCGGGCTCGCCTACAACGAGGTGACGACGGCCCGTGACATCCCCCAGCCGCTGCTGTTCCTGCAGGGAGACCGCGACTACCAGGTCACGGTCGGCAACGACCTCGACGTGTGGCTACGCGGGCTGCGCGGGCGCTCGGGGGTAACGGTCGCGCAGTTCCCCGCCGCCGACCACCTGTTCCTCGACGGCTCCGGGCCGGCCACGCCGCTGGACTACCAGAAGGCCGGCCACGTCGATCCGGCCGTCGTCGCGACGATCGCGAGCTGGATCGGCCGGGTCGACGCTTAGCCGGGTGCTAGCCGCCGGGTTGTCCCGGGGGTGGTCCGTGGCTGCGGAGGATGGTTTTGCCGTCGGGGCTGGTGGCGCGGGTGGATCCGTCGGGGAGGAGCTCGAATTTCCAGCCGAGGCGGTGGACGCAGATGTCGTGGTGGTAGTTGCACAGCAGCGCGCAGTCGTTGACGCTGGTGGGTCCGCCGTCTTTCTTGTGGGTGATGTGGTGGACGTCGGTGGCGGCGGGGCGGCGGTCGCAGCCGCCGGACCAGGCGCAGTGCTTGTCGCGCAGGATCACGGCCCGGCGGATGGCGTCGGGGATGGTGTCGGAGTAGCCGACGTCGAGGGGGACGCTGCGGGTGTTGAGGGGGGCATCGAGGAGGCTGCGTCTGAGGGCGGAGGCGAGGGCGCCGGGGCCGGAGACGAACGCGATGGCGAGCTTGGCGAGGGCGTACTGGAGGGCTTCCCAGGCTTCGGGGGGCAGCGGCTGCGGGCCCGGGCCCGGGTGAGGGGCGGGGCCCGGGTGAGGGGCGGGGCCCGGGTGAGGGGCGGGGCCCGGGGGCGGGCCGGGAGCGGGGCCCTCGGGCTGGCCGGGCTGGCCGGGTCGCCCGTCTGGCCCGAGCGCGTCTGGCCCGGTTGCATCTGGGCCTGCCTGGGCGGCGTGGCGGTAGGCGCCGGTGATCAGGGCGATCATCTGGCCGATGATCGCCCAGTCGGGGCTGCCGGTCACGACCGGGACGATGAGGGCGTCGCACGCGACCGCCTCGGCGTCCTTCCCGGACAGGTAGCCGTGCTCGCCGGCCCGGGCGCGGAGCCAGGTGTCCTCGATGATCGACGCGCCGTCCAGGCCGAGCAGGTCGCGGAGGGGGATGATGACGTCGACGCGGGTGTCGGCGCCGGCCCGGTCGGGGACCATCTTGGCGCGGATGAGGAGCTCGCAGGCTTCCTGGAGGGCGTCGTGGTAGCGCTGCTGGGCGGTGCGCAGGTCCTCGGGGCCGCGGTTCTTGCCGAGGGCGTCGAGGACGGCGGCGAGGGCGGCTGAGCATTCGGGGGTCAGGTCGCCCCGCAGGTGCCCGGCGTTGTCGAGGGTGGTGTCGAGGATGAGGTGGCGGTCGCCGAACCCGCGCCCGGCCGGGTCCTCCTCCGGGTCGGGCTCCTGGGCGCGCCACGCCTCGTAGGCGGCCTGAGCCAGCAGCTTCAGGTCGTCCAGGTCCGCGCCCGCGGTGGCGGCCTCGACGAGGATCTTGTCGGCTGCCTGCTGGAGTTCGTCGTGGTCGATGCGGCCGGTCCACCGGGCGATCTCCCTCGCCCACGAGATGGTCATGCCGCCGGTGGCGGTGGCGGCGTCGAGCGATGGGTGCCTGCTCAGCAGCCGCATCTGCCGCACGGCGGCCTTGGCGTCGTTGCGGCCGAGCCGGGTCTTGGCGGCCAGCCAGGCGGCGGTGGTGGCGTAGCCGTCAGCGTCGTGGTCGTCGGCGGCGTCGAACCGCCGCATCAGCCCGTTGGACGCCGCGCCGAGCAGGGAGGTGATCGCGGCGAGCTGCTCCAGGGCCTCGGCGCGGGCGGGGCCGTCGAGGCCGTCGGCGGCCGCGGAGTTCAGGTACGCCCCGAGGGCCTGGCCGATCCGGAGCGCGTCCGCGACGCTGGCGAACCCCCGAACGGGGGCGGCCAGGGCGCATCCCGAGCCGTCTGGCGTGCACATCAACAACCACCCCCCTCCCCATTGGGCGCCGAGAGCTTGCGGCTGGAGCTCATGCGGTGGCGGGATCGGCCGGGGCGGGCGCTTGCGCACCCGCGGCCACAGCACTCACTCCGCTACGGCTGAGCGTGGCGGCAGCGCCGGCGATCCGCCGGGCGGGAAACCGCGAGGGGCGGCGCGCCTTCGGGGGGCGCGTTCGCGAGGGGCTGCCTTCTCCCCTTATATTACCCGTTCGATCGATGGCAATGTAAATAACCGGACCATGATCATTTATTCGATTTCCTGTCGCCTACGCCATCGACATGAAACTGAGTGGGAGATGAGTCAGGAGGGACCGTTCGATGAAATGGGGTTGATCTGCCTTGCGTTTAGGGGTTTGGGGCGGAGCTGGTGGCGGACTTCCATGAGGGCGAAGCCGAGGAGGTTGAGGCCGGGCCAGTTCTCTGGTGACGGGGCGCGGTCATCGTCGGCGGCCAGGCCGATTCCCCAGATCGCGTCCTGCGGGGACGCCTCGACTAGGACCTTGCGGCCGGTGCCGAGCAGGAAGTCGCGCAGCTCCCTGTGCTGGCCGAACTTGGCTAGGTTGCCCCTGACTACCAGGTCAAAGCGTCGGTCGGCCCAGCGTTGCTCGTCGAAGTCGCGCACCTCCCGGCCCAGTGCCTTGGCCGCGCCCGGGTGCGATGCCTGCCGGATGCGCTCGGCCGTCTCGGCATCATCGAACAGCAGCGCCTTCGCCGCCATCATGAAGTGCTCGGCTGACTGGTAGGTCGCGCCATCGACGGTGAAGGTGACCGGCCACCACTGGCTCAGGCAGCCCTTGCCCACCCCACCGGACGGCGGCGGCCGGTGCCCCCAGAACATCAGGAAATCGGGCTGCCCGCCGTCCAGCACGAAGTCGAGCAGCTGGTCGACGGTGCGGGTGTCGGCCGCGGAGACGGTCATGGCGCAGTCGTATCAGAATGTCGGACGGATCCGCACCTGCATTTGGCGGGCGGGTCTATTCGGCGGACCGCACCATGAAGACGTCAACCGCGTCCTCGTGCTCGACGATGAAGCCGTTGCGCTCGTAGAGCGCTCGGGCTCGGCTTCCCTGCAGGACGTTCAGCCGGAATGTGCGCTCACGTCCGTGATCGGCCAGTTGCCGTCGAAGCACCGCCGAGCCGACTCCCCTGCCTTGGACGTCGGACGCGAGGTAGAAATGCTCGATCCACAGCGAGCCGGCGTCGGGGCGCACCGCGATGCAGCCGACCTCCCTGCCATCGACCAGCACGATCGTGGTCAAGGCGGGATCAAATGCGGACAGGATCCGCTGTCGGACGCGGACCGGGTCGAAGCGCCCCAGACGCTCCAGGTCGGAGCGGAGCGCGACTGCCCGCAACTCGGCAATCCAGTGCGCATCGAGAGCGGTCGCGGGGCGAAGCGCCCAGTTTGGGCGGAGCTCTGCCTTCGGCCGTTCTGCCGTCAGATCGCTTACGGAATGCGTATCGCGCACTCAGTGCGGCATTTCGGCGAAGCCCTGGGCGACGGCGCACGGGGCGCACAGCGACACATCTGCGTCGCCGACCTGCCGGGTGACGACGGCCCGTCCGTCGCAGACGCCCCGGTCGTCGGGGTGGGCCGAGCCGCAGGGGCAGTGGCAGGGCTTCCAGTCGCCGGTGACGGCGGCGCGCGCCGCCTCGAACGCGGCTCGGACGGCCGGATCGAGCTTGGCGGCCGCGTCGGACGTCGCCGCGGCGACCCGCTGCCGCCATTCGTCGAGCGCGTCCCCGGCGGCCTGCCAGGCCGCGGCGAGCTGCTGTGCTGGGTTGTCCGGGTTACCGTCCATAGGTCATTTTCTCACTTCTTGGCTGCTCAGGCTAGAGGTCTACGTGCGCTTGGGGCGGGAGCGCAGGAAGATGACCAGCATAACGAAGACGAGTGAGATGACCGCCGGGGTGATTGTGCCGGCCCAGTTGAAGCCGGACGCGGGCGGTAGCGGGATGGATATCCCGTGCTCGGCGAAGATCCGCTGGGCGAGCTCGCGCTGCTGCAGGGTGGGACCCTGGCTGAGTGCGTTCCCGACCGCGATCAGGCCGAACAAGACGGCGGCGACGGTCGCGCCGACGGCGATCCGCGGGCGGGTGGCCGGGTCGTAGTCGGCCCGCTCGACGAGGGCGGTGCTGGCCGGGGGTTCCTCGACCGGCAGGTCGGCCAGCAGCGCGGTCAGCTCTTTCCCGGTCCTGGCGGCGAACGCCTGCTCGGACCGCTGCTCGAATTCCTCCGTCGTCAGCCGTCCGACCTGAAAGGCGCGGCTCAGCTCGGATACCGCGAGGTCACGCTCGGCGTCTGATACCCGCAGGTCACCGGGCGGGAAGAAGCCTCTGGGGTCTTGCTCCATGAGTTGTGCTCCCTCCGCGCGAAGGTCTGGCCCTATACCTGACCATAACGCGGCGCGAGCGGTGCCGCATCCCTCGGCCGGGGGTGACGCCCGCGACATAGCGCCCGGGCCGAGCAGCGACAGCCCGCCGCTAAGCTGGCCGGTCAGACGTAAGGAAGACGTGTTGCCTCACCTCACGACCGCGCTTTCCGTGGCTGGGATCGCCCTGCTGGTGGCGGCCTGCTCGGCGACGCCCGACCCGCCGTCGGCGGGCACGCGGACGCCGGCGGCGGCCGCGTCGACAACGAAGCCCGCCGCGACGCCGACGGCCGCGACTCCCGCGGCCGCGACGCCGCTTCGCGGCTCGTACGTGGCGCTCGGCGACTCTTACACCGCAGGTCTCGGCATTCCCACGCAGACGGGCTCGACGGCCGGCTGCGGGCAGTCGACCAGCAGCTACCCGTACCTGGTGGCGCGGAGCCTGCGGCTGGACCTGACCGATATGAGCTGCAGCAGCGCGACCATCCCGGACTTGACCAGCGCGCAGGTGACCGGCCAGGGCACCAACCCGGCCCAGTTGAGCGCGCTGTCGTCCGGCACCGCGCTGGTCACGGTCAGCATCGGCGGCAACGACATCGGCCTGATCGACATCGTGACCAAGTGCACAGAGCTTGACCTGGTGCCCGCCTTGTTCCCCGGCCGTTCGTCGAAGCTCACGCCCTGCGAGGACTATTACACCTCCGGCGGCACCGACCAGATCCAGCAGCGAATCCAGGCGGTGACCGGGAACCTGGCAGAGACGCTGACGCAGATCAAGGAGCGCGCGCCGCACGCCCGGGTCTACGTCGTCGGGTACCCGGACCTGCTGCCGACCGGGGGCGCCGGGTGCGGGGGCGCGCTGGGCATCACCGAGGGCGACATCACCTTCCTCAACCGGCAGGAGGTACGGCTCAACGGCGTGCTCGAGCAGGTCGCCCGGGCCGCAGGCGACGGGTACGTGGACACGTACGCGCCGTCCGAGGGGCATGACGCGTGCGCGGCCCCGGCCAGCCGGTGGCTGGAACCGCTGCTTACTTCCGGGCCGGCGGCGCCGTTGCACCCGAACGCCGCGGGCGAGCGCGGGATGGCGGACGCCGTGGTGCAGGCGGTTAAGTCGGCTAGCTAGGCGGAGTCACGGACCGTTCGAGATAACGGATTTGAATTTGTTGATTTTCAGATTCTCGGCCATAGCGGATGAGACGTCTCATAACCGATTTCGGCTTTTGCGGTGTTGCTCGTATCGGCGGTTCGGCCCGGCTAGCATTTCACATTGCAATGCCGTTACCGTTAAACGCTGCCCACGAGGAGAATCCGTGAGAATGAAGCTGTCTCTGCGCGCCCTGGTGGTAGGCGTGGCGGTGGCCGGGATGATGTCCCTCGGCGGTGGCGCCTACGCCGTCACCAGCCTCGTCGCCACCAACTCGCCCGCGATCAACGTGACCGGGCCTGACCATGAGCGCCTGACCATCACGCTTGCTCCCGGCGGAAGCCGGACTTTCGTGCTGCCCGCCGCCAACGACCCGCTGCGCATCGACCTCGACGCGGTTTCCGTCAACGGCGGAATCCAGACTCCCAGCGAGGTATTCAGCGCGCTGGTGAACACCGATGCCAATGGCGCCGGGATGAGCTGGATCGGGACGAGCAGCAACGGGTCCCAGAAATCCGGCTATACGTTTGGCGGCGGCCCGGCCATCACCGAGCTGACGTGCGGCGCTAACTGTGTCATCGCCTGGCTCAATTCGGGGAGCGCGGTACACAGGACCGTGACGCTTAAGCAGAACGCGAACACAACGTCCATCAGACGGACATATGTCATAAACATCTGGTATTAATTCACCGGCCGCGGCCGGGCGCGGCGCGGTGGACGCGCGGTGCCCGGGCCAGGTCCGGTCTGGCTAAGATCGCGAACTATGGAGCAGCGAGTTCTCGGCAAGACCGGCCGGCCCGTATCGATCATCGGCCTCGGCACCTGGCAGCTCGGCGCGGACTGGGGCTCGGTGACCGAATCCGACGCGCGCGACGTGCTGCAGGCCGCCGTCGAGTCCGGGGTCACCTTCCTCGACACGGCCGACGTGTACGGCGACGGTCGCAGCGAGAAGATCATCGGGCAGTTCCTGGCCGACAACTCCGGGCACGACGTCGTGGTCGCCACCAAGATGGGCCGGCGGGTAGCGCAGCTGCCGTCGAACTACACGCTGCAGAACTTCCGGGCGTGGACCGACCGGTCGCGGGCCAACCTCGGCGTCGACCGGCTCGACCTGGTGCAGCTGCACTGCCCGCCGACGGCGGTCTACGGCTCCGACGCGCTCTACGACGCGCTCGACACGCTGGTGGCCGAGGAGCGGATCGCCGCCTACGGGGTGAGCGTCGAGACGTCTTCTGAGGCGCTGCTGGCGATCGCGCGGCCGGGTGTGGCGACCGTGCAGATCATCTTCAACGCGTTCCGGCGCAAGCCGCTTGACCAGGTGCTGCCTGCGGCTTCTGCCGCCGGGGTGGGCATCATCGTCCGGGTCCCGCTGGCATCCGGGCTGCTGGCCGCCCGGTACACGCTGGACACCAGCTTCGCCTCGGACGACCACCGGAACTACAACCGGCACGGCGAGGCGTTCGACGTCGGCGAGACGTTCTCCGGGGTGGATTACCCGACCGGCGTGCAGGCGGCGACCGAGTTCGCCGCCATCGCGGCCGAGCCGGGTGCGTTCACCACCGACCTCACCTGGTCGCCGACCACCGCCCAGGCGGCGCTGCGCTGGGCAACCCAGCAGCCGGGGGTGACGACGGTGATTCCGGGCGCGCGCAACACCGCGCAGGCCCGGCAGAACGCGGCCGCGGGGGACCTTCCGCCGCTGAGCGAGCACGCGCTCGGCCAGATCGAGGAACTGTACGACAAGTACTTCCGGGCCGAGATCCACTCGCGCTGGTAAGCGGTTGGCGAGGGTTTGGCATTGCGAACAGCCTCCGTCTCGACGGCCGCCCCAACGCTCTTGGCAGAGCCGGCCCGAGGACAGACGCGTGCTCGGAATACCAGAACAGAAGATCCGGGGGTATTCCCACCTTCGAACCTGACGGGTACCCCGTTGGGGCGGGGCCGCCGGCCTGGGCGTCGGACCGCGCCCTAGGTCCATGATGCATCGAGGCTTGGAGCCAGGTCAACGATTCGGGGTACCTGTCGGCTCTTCAGCCTCAGCCCGCCTGGATGGCACGCCGGGCTGACATTTGTCATGCGGAGATGGTGGGAGGGGGGACTACTGGCGGGGGCGGGCTGCGGGGCATGCTCAGGGCGTGACTAGTGGAATCGCGGCTGTGGGGAGCAGAGATGCAGGCAGTTGACCTGACGGTGCGTGTGGATCGGCCGATGCCGGCCGCCGGGAGCCATATTCTCGACGCGTTCGAGCCGCGGATGCGTTCGGTCGGCTTCACCGCGAGCGGCCAGGGCGACGTGACGACGTACCGGCCCAAGTTCGTCGGCCTCGTCTTCGTGTGGCTGTACCGGCGCCTGGCCGACGAGCATGTGACGCTCACGTTCGAGCAGCGGGGTTCGAGCACCGAGGTGCGGGTGACCGGCAAGCTCCGCGATCGCGCCTACGCCGAGGTGACCGAGGAGTTCGGGGCTAGCTAGGACCCTGCAGCGCGGCTTCGAGTTTGGTGAGAAGCTCGTTGAGGGTTGCGCGCTCGGGGGGTTCGAGGGCGGCGATCAGGTCCGCCTCGTGCTCGAGCAGGTGCCGGACGGTTGCCTCGACTAGCGCGTGGCCGACGTCCGTCAGCTTGACCGAGACGGCGCGGCGGGACGCGGATGACGGCGACCTTGCCACCAGGCCCGCCTGCTCGGCGCGCGCGATCCGCTGGGAGACCGCGCCCGCGGTGATCAGCGTGCGGCGGGTAATCTCGCGGGTGGTGAGCTCGTAGGGCGGGCCGGAGCGGCGGATCACGCTGAGCAGGTCGAGGGTGGACGGGTCGATGCCGAGGGCGGCGAGGGTGCGCCGCCGGTCGTCGGCGAGGATCTTCGCGATCCGCCAGAGCGGGGTGATGACCTCGATGGAGTCGGTGCGCAGGCCGGGCAGTTCCCGGTCCCAGGCGGCCGCGATATCGGCCGCGGGCCAGTGCGCCAGGGGGAATGGGGGGCGGGAGCCCCCCATGCCGGAAGGCTGCGGACCCAGCGGGTACTCGTCGGCACCGGGATGGTTGGACATCAGCCGCCTTCCGTGGATACGTTTAGAGCTAAACATACCCAACGGGAGGAGCAATCGTGAGTCGAATCGTGCTCGTGACCGGGGGCGGCAACGGACTCGGCCGGGCCGTGGCGTCGCGGTTCCTGGCTGACGGTGACACCGTGTTCATCACCGGCAGGAACGCCGGCCGGGTGGCCGACACCGCAGCGGAGATCGGCGCTAAGCCGATCCCGGCTGACGCGTCCGACCCGGCGCAGGTGGCGCGGATGGCGGGCGAGCTCGGCGACGATCTCGACGTGCTGGTCAACATGGCGGGCGGCAACACCGACTTCGCCGCCACCGCCGCCACCGACGCCACCGCCACCGCCACCGATGCCATGCCGGACGGAGCGCGCAAGGAGCTTGAGCGGGTGGCTGCGGCCTGGCGTGCGAACCTGGACGCCAACTTGCTCAGCGCGGTGCTCACCACCACCGCCGTGCTCGGCAAGCTGCGAGCGGGCGGCTCGATCATCAACGTGGGTTCGATCGGGGCCGAGTACGCCTCCACCTCCTACGGCGCGGCCAAGGCGGCGCTGGCGGCGTGGACGGCCGGCCTTTCCGCGGAGGTGGGCGGCCGGGGGCTGACCGCCAACGTCATCTCCCCGGGCTACATCGCCGAGACCGACTTCTTCCGCGGCAGGCTGACCGAGGAACGCAAGGCCAGGCTGATCGGGGCCACGCATAACGGGCGGGCCGGGCATCCCGGTGACATCGCCGAGACGGCATACTTCCTAGCGTCCGACGGCGCGCGTCACATCACCGGGCAGACCCTGCATGTCAACGGCGGCGCTCACACCACCCGGTGACTCAGGACTGAGCACGAGAGGCGAGGCCATGGCCATCATCCACAAGACCACGTTGACCCCGACCAAGCTTGAGCTGCTGACCGACTGGCTGCCCGACCAGCCGTGGTACACCGATCGCGGGCGCGCGCCGGAGCTGGCGAAGGCGGGCGGGTTCCGGCTCGACGATCCGCTGGGCGAGGTCGGGATCGAGTTCATGGTGGTGACCGACGGATCCGATGACTCGGCGGTCTCGTATCTGGTGCCGCTGACGTACCGGGCGGCCGCGCTCGATGAGGCGGACGGCGCGCTGGTCGGCACCACCGAGCACGGGGTGCTCGGGCGGCGCTGGGTCTACGACGGGATCAGCGATCCGATCCTGGTCGCGCAGCTGGTCGCGCTCGTCCACGGTCAGGCGCAGGCCCAGATGCAGAGCGTCAGCGACACGCCTGACCCGACGGTGACCTGCGTGCCGGTGGCTACCGGGGCCGCGGTGGCGGTGAAATCGGTGGACGCGGGCAACGGTCCGATGGGCGCTGAGCTGCGGGTTGGCACGGCGAGCGAGGACGGGTTGTCGGGCGGGCGACTCGTCATCACGGTCAACCGGGTGCTCCGGCCCGATGGCAGCGGTCTCGACCGCGGCCTGGACGACGAGGCCGATCGGGGGCGTATTTCCGCCGACTGGCGCCTGGCCGACGGAACGGCTGTGCGCGGCTGCCTCGCCACCGCGCGGTATACCGCTTTCTAGCGGGCGGCGAAGACCTGGGGGAAGGCGCCGGCGGCGGCGACGGCTCGGGAGAAGGACTTCGCGATGCGGACGACTTCTTCTGTGCCGCGTTCGCCTAGGTGCTGCCAGGGCGGGGCGGCCAGCCGGTCGGTGTCCGCCTCGAGCTGGGCGCGCAGCGCCTGGCCGGCCTCGGTCAGCGCGCCGTCGCCGTCGAGCAGGCCGCGGGCAGTAAGGCCGGCCTCGGCGGCCGACCATTCTCGCTCGCTCCAGCCGCGGCTTGTCTTCGCGAACTCGGTCAGGAATCCCTTGCCGGTCTTGGTGTGCGTGACGATGGCCTCGATGCCGCTCAGGCCCGCGCAGGCCAGCGCGCAGATGTGCCCGTCGCCGCGGTACTCGCGCAGCAGCGTGAGCGCGTGCCACATCACCAGGTGCGGGGCGTCGGGCCAGCTCAGGTCGGCGTTGCCGGCGTACAGCGGGCGGCCCTCGGGGGCGCACCCGGCGGCCGCCGCGCGGACCAGCTCGGCCAGCGTGAGCATGTCGGCCGAGGCGATCACGTCCTCGCCGAGCAGCCGGGTCAGGGCGGCGTCGACGGCGACGTAGCGGGCCTCGACGACCGCCGCCGGGGTGGCCAGCTCCCAGGCGGCGGGGATCGACTGGGCCACCAGCCCGGGGTTGAAGTTGTAGAAGGTCGCGGCGACCACGCCCGGGCCGACCGCGCCCATCGGGGCCGCGCGGCCGGCGAAGTAGCACATACGGTTGCCGCGGAGGCCGACGCCGGTCAGGTAGTGCTCGGTCTCTGGGGCGAAGTAGATCAGCGAGTGCAGCGAATTGGTGGCGTTGTGCGCGCTGCGGGTGAGGGAGGAGGCCATGCCAGCACCCTAGACGGGAGGCCGCTATCGGCGCACCTGTCGGCGTTCTGTGACTTTATGCGATGATTTGCTGACTAATGGCCTCGGCGGAACGAGGAGCGAGCATGGGCCGTGGCGGCGTCATCTTCGTGGGGCTGGCGATCGGCGGCCTGCTGGCGTCGGGCTGCAGTGCGGGGGGGTCCGGGGGTGCTGGCAGTCCGCGCAGTTCGGTCAATCCCGGCGGTCCGCGCAGTCCGGCGGCCGCGAGGGTCAGCACCGAGTCGGTTCGGGTGGGGCGCCTCGTCGAGATATTCGATACTCCGCTTCCGGCCGACTCGGCTCAGGCCAGTGTGATCGAGGCATTCCGGGCGGGGTTGATCCTGTTCGACAAGTCGCAGGAGGAGCAGAAGCTGGTGCCACCCGTCACCAGCGACGTGACCGGCGCCGCGCTGACCGATCTCAAGAAGTCGCTCACCCAGGAGCTGACCCCCGGGCAGCTGATTGTCCCGGCCGGGACCGATCGCAACTTCGACACCCAGATCACCGCGCTGTCAGGCACCAGCGCGACGGTGACCACCTGCGATGACGGGAGCAAGTTCGACGAGGTGAACCCCGTCACGGGGGTGGTCAACACGGCCTATAACGCGACGCCGGACCAGGAGTACATCTTCGTGACGTGGCAGATGACCCGGCTGGACGGCCACTGGGCGATCTCCGCGATCACCCCGGTGACACTGCCCAACGCGCTCGCGAAACCGTGCCAGCCGTGATCGGACGGGGCGGCACAGTTCCTAAGAGATCGCAAAGATTGAGCCAATGCGGGTGCACACCGAGGCGTGTCACCGCTTTAACGTCGGCGAATGGCCGCTCCCGGGGACGCGGAAATTTCATTGCATATCTCGAAATTACTCCTTTCGCAGGAAGGTCCTCGAGTACTACTTTTAAAGCGTCTGTACGGCTTGACAGTGCTCGGGGGAGTACACATGGACGTGGATAGCGCATCGCGGGGAGGCTCGCGATTATGGGGATCGTGGTGATCGTCGCCTTGGTCCTCGCGGTCGGCTGGTGGATCGACCTACGGGTCCACCCGTTCCGCCGCTGCCCGAGGTGCAACGGCAAAAGACGGAACCCAGGCAGCGGCAGCTCGCACTGGGGCTACTGCAGCCGGTGTGGCGGCAGGGGCGAGGTGCGCCGCCTCGGCGCCCGGGGGGCGAGTGGCAGAAAGGGCGGGTGACTGAGGGGGCGCCCGGGCCCCCTTAAGATCTCCTGCATGCCCGCGTATCCCGATATCGAGCCCTGCGAGACCGGCCTGCTCGACACCGGTGACGGGAACCTCGTGTACTGGGAGACGTGCGGGAACCCCGACGGCGTGCCGGCCCTGATCGTGCACGGCGGCCCGGGGTCGGGGTGCTCGGCCCGGAGCAGGCGGGCGCTTGACCCCGAGAAGTTCCGGATCATCCTGTTCGACCAGCGCAACTGCCATCGCAGCCGGCCGCACGCGAGCGACCCGGCGGCGGACATGGGCCTGAACACGACCGCGCACCTGCTGCGGGACATGGAGCAGTTGCGCGAGCAGCTGGGGGTGGACCGGTGGCTGCTGCGCGGGGTGTCGTGGGGGGTCACGCTGTCGCTGGCGTACGCGCAGGCGTATCCGGACCGGGTCAGCGGGATGCTCATGGTCAGCGTGACGTCGACCCGGTGGCTGGAGCTGGACTGGCTGTACCGGGGTGTCGGCCGGTTCTTCCCCGAGGCCTGGGCTCGGTTCCGCGACTATCCCGGGCTGACCGATGCGTACTGGCAGCCGACCGATACATCGCCGCCGATTTCTGGCTTGCTCGAGGCGTACTCGCGGATGATGGAGGACCCCGACCTCGAGGTCCGCTCGGGGGCCGCGACCGAGTGGACCGCCTGGGAGGACGCGGTCATCTCGCAGGAGAGCAACGGCAGCCCGGGCGCGTACGGCAACCGGGCCGACGACGCGAAGCTGGCGTTCGTGCGCATCTGCTCGCACTACTTCGCGCACGGCGCCTTCCTCGAGGACGGCGTGCTGATCCGCGAGGCCGGGCGGCTGGCCGGCATCCCCGGCGTGCTGATCCACGGCCGCAATGACCTCGGCGGCGGCGCCTACACGCCGTGGGAGCTCGCCCGCGGCTGGCCGGGGGCCGAGCTGATCATCGTCGGGGACTCCGGGCACACCGGCAGCGCCAGCATGACCGACGAGGCGGACGCCGCCGCCGAGCGGCTGTACCGGAGGATCACGAGTCACGCCTAGCGTCGCCTGGGGCTGGTTTTCTCTGCACGGTAGTTTCAATGCCATGACAACCCAGACGGAGAAGGCGGCCCGGTTCCACGAACTGCACCGCCCAGGTCACCCGCTGCTGCTGCCGAACCCGTGGGACGCCGGGTCCGCGAAGCTGCTCGCCTCGCTCGGCTTCCAGGCCTTGGCCACCACCAGCTCCGGGTTCGCGGCGACGCTGGGCCGCTCGGACGGCTCGGTCAGCCGCGACGAGGCGCTGGCGCACGCGGCCGCGATCGTCGCCGCGACCGACCTCCCGGTCTCGGCCGACCTGGAGAACTGCTTCGCCGACGATCCGGACGGCGTCGCGCACACCGTCTCGCTGGCGGTCGAGACGGGGCTGGCGGGCTTGTCGGTCGAGGACTTCAGCGGCCGGGACGACGAGCCCATCTACGAGATCGGGCTGGCGGCTGAGCGGGTCGCGGCCGCGGCCGCGGCCGCGCACGCCGGGTCCCCGCGCCTGGTGCTGACCGCGCGGGCCGAGAACTACCTGCACGGCCGCCCGGATCTGGCCGACACGATCGCCCGGCTGCAGGCGTTCCAGGCGGCCGGGGCCGACGTGCTCTACGCCCCCGGCCTGACCAGCCTGGCCGACATCAGGCAGGTCGTCGGCGCGGTCGACCGGCCGGTGAACGTCCTCGCGATGCCCGGCGTCCCGCCGGTCAGCGAGCTCGCGGCGGCCGGCGTCAGCCGGGTCTCGGTCGGCGGCGCGCTCGCGTTCGCCGCCCTCAGCGCGCTCGCCGACGCCGCGATCGAGCTGCGCGACCAGGGCACCTACGGCTATCTGGCGCGGCAGCGCGGCGGGACGCCGGGCCGCGCAGAGCGCCACCGGGCGGGACGCCTGATGCGCGACGACGTGCGCGAGCCATAGTCTCGGCAGCCCCCGGGGGTCGCCGTTCTTGACGAGTGGGTCGAGGGCAGTCCGCTGCCGAGGGTTCGGTTTACCGAGGACGACTTACTGGCCGAGGAGCCAGTGGTCGGGGGCGATGAGCTGGGCGGCCTCGGCAGGCCCCCAGGATCCGCGCTGGTAGGACTTGACCTCGGGCGGGTTGTCGAGCAAGGGCTGGGCGACCTTCCAGACCGAGGCGAGCCCGTCCGGGCGGGTGAACAGCGAGCGGTCGCCGAGCAGCACGTCGTGGATGAGCCGGACGTAGGCCGGCAGCGGGTCGGCGTCCTTGAGGCTGGCCAGCTGAATGCTCGCGTGCCCCACGTCGAGGTCGAGCCCGGGACCCGGCCGCTTCGTCACCAGCGACAGGTCGATCTCGCCGTCTCCGGCCAGCGAGAAGCAGAGCACGTTGGAGCCGGCCGGCAGCTGGCCGCTGAGCGGTCCTGGCGGGTCACGCAGGATCAGGCTGACGCGCTGGGCCGAGGCTGCCAGCTCCTTGCCGGTGCGCAGGTAGAACGGCACGCCGCGCCAGCGGTCGTTGTCCACCCAGAGCCGGGCGGCGACGAAGGTGTTCTGGTTGGAGTGCGGATCGACGCCCTGAACGTCCCGGTAGTGGTCGTACTGGCCGAGCACCACCTCGGCCGGGTCGAGCACCCGGAAGCAGCCGATGACCTCTTCCCTGGCGGCCTGCAGGTCCATCGCGCCCAGGCTGGCGGGCGGCTCCATGGCGACCTCGGCCGCGAGCTGGAACAGATGGGTGACCATCATGTCGAGCACCGCGCCGGTGGCGTCGTAGAACACCGCCCGGTCGTTGATGTCGAGCGTCTCGGGCACGTCGATCTGGACCGACTCGATGTACTGGCGATCCCAGGACGAGGCGAACAGGCCGTTCGCGAACCGGAGCATGTGCAGGTCCTGGGTCGCTTCCTTGCCGAGGAAGTGGTCGATCCTGTACACCTGCTGCTCGTCGAGGACCGAGTGGACGACCTCGTCCAGCTCGCGGAAGTTCTCGGCCGAGGTGCCGAACGGCTTCTCGTAGACCACGCGAGAGCCCTTGGCCAGGTCGTGCTGGCCCAGCGCCTTCGTCAGCTCGGTGAACGCGACGGGCGGGACGGCCAGGTAGTGGACCAGCTGCGGGTCGCCGCCGAGGGCGGTGCGGGCCTTGCCGATCACGTCGAGCAGGCTGCCGGGGTCGTCGGTGGTGAACCCGCCGCCCGCGAAAAACAAGTTCCGGGAGAAGGCGTCCCACTGCTTCGGGTCGGGCGCGGTGTCGAATTCGACCAGGGAGTCGTGGAAGTGGGCGCGGAAATCCTCGTGCGCCACGTCGCCCCGGCCGTTGCCGACTAGCCGCCACTGCTTGGGCAGCAGCCCCTCGGTCTCGAGGCGGTAGAACGCGGGGAGCACCAATCGCTTGGCCAGGTCTCCGGTCGCTCCGAAAAGGACAAAAACCGTCGGGCCGGGATCGCCCGTAGATCCGGCCTGCTGCGTGCTGGTCGCCATGTGACCACGCTACGACGCTACCGGCGGCAACCGCTCGCCAACCCCCTGAATGGGGGGTCGCCGAATGGTTATTTGCGCGGTGTATACACCGCGTATATAGTCGGCGCTATGAGCGTTCCCCTGACCCTGCTCGGGCTGCTCGAACGAGAGCCGAGCTATGGGTATGACCTCAAGCGCGATTACGACGAGTACTTCGGGCGGGGCAAGCAATTGCCGTTCGGCCAGGTCTACGCGACCCTCGGCCGACTGGCGCGGGACGGGCGGGTCGAGCCGGGCGAGGCCGAGCCGGGCGACGGGCCCGACCGCAAGCGCTACGCGATCACCGGCCTCGGCCGGGCCGAGGTCGACGCGTGGCTGGCCGAACCGGTCGAGCCGGAACCGCACCTGCAGACGGTGCTGTTCTCGAAGGTGACGCTGGCGCTGATGCTGGGCAAGCCCGCCGAGTCTTACCTGAACCGGCAGCGAGCGGCGCACCTGGTCCGAATGCGCGACCTCACCGAGCTCAAGCGGACCGGTCCCCTGGTCGACTCGCTGCTGGCCGACCACGCCCTGTTCCACCTGGAAGCAGATCTTCGCTGGATTGACCTCACGTCAGCGCGGCTGACGGAACTGGCAGCGGCCGTAAAGAATCAAAAGGAGCAGCCATGAGCACCCCCGTTGTCGTGGGCGGCGCCCTGATCGAGGCCCGCGACGTACGCAAGTCATTCGGCCAGACGCCCGCGCTGCGCGGGGCGTCGGTCGCCGTCAGCCGGGGCGAGATCCTGGCGATCATGGGCCCGAGCGGGTCCGGCAAGTCCACCCTGCTGCACTGCCTGGCGGGGATCTTCGCCCCCGACGGCGGCGAGGTCTGGTTCGACGGCAGCCGGATGGACACCCTCGACGAGGCGGCGCGGACCAAGCTGCGGCGGACCGCGTTCGGCTTCGTGTTCCAGTTCGGGCAGCTGGTGCCCGAGCTCACCGCGGCCGACAACGTGGCGATGCCGCTGCTGCTCAACCGGGTTCGGCGGCGGACCGCGTACCAGACGGCGGACAGCTGGCTGGAGAAGCTCGGCGTCGGCGACAAGGGCGGGCGCCGGACCGGCGAGCTGTCCGGCGGCGAGGCGCAGCGGGTCGCGATCGCGCGGGCGCTCGCGCTCGGCCCGAAGCTGATCTTCGCCGACGAGCCGACCGGGTCGCTTGACTCGCTGACCGGCGAGAAGGTGATGGACCTGCTGGTCAGGCTCGCTCGCGAGCAGGACACGACGGTCGTCATCGTCACCCACGACGCGCGGGTCGCGGCCTACGCGGACCGGGTGGTGATGGTCCGCGACGGGCTGGTCTCGTTCGACCTGGGCCCGGAGTCGTCGGCGCCGAAGCACGCGGCGAAGGCGGCCGGCTGATGCTCCGGCTCGGCCTCCGGCTCACCCTGCGCAGCGGGCGCGAGGCGCTCGTCCGGCTGGCGGTGACCACCGCCGCGGTCGCGGTCGGGGTCGCGTTGCTGCTCGGCGTGCTGGCCGAGTTCCACGCCTTCCAGGCCCAGTCCAACCAGCCGTGCTGGGCCTGCACCGCGGGCGATCCGGTGCCGTCGACGCTGCCCGCCAGCGGCGAGCTGTGGAACAACAGCGTGGACTTCTATGAGGGGCAGACGCTCACCCGGCTGGACGTCGCCGCCCTCGGTCCGGGCGCGCCGGTGCTCCCCGGTATCTCCAAGCTGCCGGCCGCGGGCCAGTACTACGCTTCCCCGGCGCTGGCCGCGCTGCTGCGCACGGTGCCCGCCGGTGAGCTCGGCGACCGGTTCCCTGGCACGATGATCGGGACGATCGGGCAGGCCGGGCTGACCGGGCCGGGCCAGCTGGCGGTCTACATCGGGTACCCGCCGACGGCGCTGAACGCGATCGGCGGGACGACGTGGGTCACATCGATCGGCACCGCCCCCGCGTCGGAGGTGTTCACCCCGTTCTTCCGGTACGCGTTCGGCATCGGGGTGCTGGCCGTCCTGTTCCCGATGCTGGTGCTGATCAGCACCGCCACCCGGCTAGCGGCGAGTCGCCGGGAGGAGCGGTTCGCCGCGCTCCGACTGGTCGGCGGGACGCCGGCCGACATCCGGATGATCGCCGCGGTGGAGTCGGCCGTGAGCGCGTTCTTCGGCGCGGTCCTCGGGGTCGTGATCTGGCTGCTGCTGCAGCCTTTGGTGGCCGGCGGGGCGCTGATCGGGACGCAGTACTTCTCCTCCACGGTGACCCCCGCCGCCTGGGAGTACGCCGCGATCGTGCTCGGGGTGCCGGTGATCGCGCTGGTCGCGGCGCTAGTCTCGCTGCGCCGGGTGCAGATCTCACCGCTGGGCGTGAGCAGGCGGGCGACGCCCGACCGCCCGACGTTCTGGCGGCTGATCGTGCTGGCGCTCGGCGTGGCGGTCTACCTGTACGGGCTGTCGGCCACCTCGCACCAGAGCATCGGGGCAGCCACCTACCCCGGGCTCCTGCTGACCATGGTCGGGCTGGTCGTCGCGGGGCCGTGGTTCACCTGGGCGACGGCGCGGCTGTTCGGCTCGATGTCACGGGGGGCGGCGCCGCTGCTCGCGAGCCGGCGGCTGGCCGACAACCCGAAGGCCGCCTTCCGCTCGGTGACCGGGCTGGTGCTGGCGGTCTTCCTCGGCACGATGGTGGGCACGCTGGTGCCGGCGGTGAACGCGACCGAGGCGTCGCCGACCAACACATCGCTCAGCAACGTCCTGCTCGACCAGGTCGGGATGTCCGGACCGGCCGCCACCCGGCTGCTGGGCGGGCTCGGCGCGATCGGCGGGGCCAGCGTCTACCCGTTCTACTCGGTGAGCTTGCCGGCCGCGCGGACAGGCGGGAACGGCAGCGGGCCGGGCCGGCCGGCAAAGGCGGGAATGGAGGCGGTGCCGGGGGGAACGGGAGCAACCGCAGTGGCGGCGGCGTCCAGATCGGGCCAGGCAAGGCCCTGGCCGGCGGGGTCACGGTGGTGAGCTGCGCGGTGATGCGGGAGCTGGCCGTGCTCGGGCAGTGCGCGCCCGGCGTCGCCGCGGTCCAGACGCAGGACGGCTCCATGTTCGGGGACAACCCGCTCTACAACACGCAGCCGTTCGTCAGCGCGTCCAATCGCCCCTACGACGGCTCGCTGTCCGGCCTGCCGCTGCAGGCGGTACTGGTCAGGGTGAACAGCCCGGCGACGCTGGAGCGGGTTCGGACCTATCTCGCGGTCAACGCGCCGCCGCAGGTCGCCCCGGGCCAGGGGCAGTCGCCCACGCCGCCGCGGACGTTCGGCGAGACGCTGCAGATCCGCACCCAGCGGGCGGACACGCTGGAGAACCTCGTCTACGCGGCGGTCGCGCTGACGCTGATCGTGGCCGGATGCAGCCTGGCGGTCGCGGTCGGCGGCGGGCTGGTCGACCGCAAGCGCCCGTTCACCCTGCTCCGCGTCAGCGGCACCGGGGTCGGGGTGCTGTCGGGGGTGGTACTCCTAGAGGCGGCGGTCCCATTGGCCGCGGCCACCGTGTTGGCGGCCGGCATCGCCTACGGGACGTCGGTGCTTGCGTTCGTCAGGCTCGCGCCCGCCGGCACCGCGATCCCGCAGCTCGGGCACGACTACTACGCCCTGATGGGGATCGGGCTGCTGATCGCCTTCGGCGTGATCGCGGTGACACTGCCGCTGCTGCGCCGGATGACCGTGCCCGGCAACGTCCGCTTCGAGTAGGCGTCCGCGGGTGCGCTTCCGCTTCGGGTAAGCGCAGGAATCGGCGGGTGAGCTCGGCGATCTGGTCGGGCTGCTCGTCGAGGGCGAAGTGGCCGGCGTCGAGGAGATGGACCTCGGCGCCGGGCACGTCGCGGCGGTAGGCCTCCGCCTCGGCGGTCAGGAAGGACGGGTCGTAGCGGCCCCACGCCACCAGCAGCGGCGGCCGGTGCGTCCGCAGCCACTGCTGCCAGGCCGGGTAGCTGGCGACGTTGGTGCGGTAGTCGTAGAACAGGTCGGTCTGGATGTCGTGCTGGCCGGGCCGGCCGAGGAAGGCGAGCTCGTCGGTCCACAGGTCCGGGTCGTACTGCTGCGGGACCGGGCTGCTGCCGACGTGGCGTTGCCTGGTGGCGGCGGGCGAGAAGAAGTTCTCGCGCAGCGCCGCCTCGTGGGCCGGGCGGTCCGCCCAGAACGCCCGGCGGGTGTCCCACAGCGGGCCGAGGCCATCGGAGTGCGCGACCGCGTTCTGCACGATCATCGCCCGCACCCGGGCCGGGTGCGCGGTCGCCAGCCGGAAGCCGATCGGGCCGCCGTAGTCCTGCATGAACAGGGTGTACCGGCCCAGGCCGAGTTGCTCGGTGAAACGCCCGATGATCTCGGCCAGGTGATCGAAGGTGTAGGCGAAGCCGGACGGGCCGGGCGCGTCGCTGTGGCCGAAACCCGGGTAGTCCGGCGCGATGAGGTGGAACTCGTCGGCCAGCCTGGTCAGCAGCGGCTCCCACATCCGCGAAGAGGACGGGAAGCCGTGCAGCAGCAGGATAGTGGGCCGGTCGGGCGGGCCCGCCTCGCGGTAGAAGACCGACACCCCGTCGACGTCGGCCGACTGGTAGACCGGGTGGCTCACCGCCCTGTCCTCGCCTTCGGGCGGTCGGCGTGCTCGGCGGCGCGGGTGATGTTGCGGACCATGCCGCCGAACACGATGCCGTGGAACGGGGAGATGGACCGCCAGTACGCGTGGCCGGCCAGGCCGCGGGGCTGGAAGATGGCGCGCTGGCCGTAGGTGGTCATCCCGTCGTGGTCGCGGCCTGCCGTCAGCTCGAGCCAGGCGAGGCCGGGGAGCTTCATCTCCGCGCGGAGCCGGAGCAGCGCGCCCGGGGTGATCGCCTCCACCCGCCAGAAGTCAAGCGCGTCGCCGACGCGCAGGTGGTGCGGGTCGCGGCGGCCGCGGCGGAGCCCGACGCCGCCCGCGAGCCGGTCGAGCAGCCCGCGGACCGCCCACCCGGCCGGGAACGAGTACCACCCGGTGGCGCCGCCGATGCCCTCGATGACCTCCCACAGAGCGGCGGGCGTGGCGCCGACGGCGGCCACCCGCTCGTCGACGTAGAGCGAGCCGCCGGCCCACGCGGGGTCGCTCGGCAGCGGGTCGCTCGGCGCGCCGGGGGTGCCGGCCGAAGACCAGCTGGTGGAGACGTCGCCCTCCCGGGTGTGGCGCAGGGCCAGCGCGATCGCGAGGTCGAGCGGCACCAGCCCCGCGGGCGGGTCGGGGACGTACTCGGCGATGTCGTGCTCGGCGCCGACGACCTCGTTCACCAGCGATTCGACCAGCGGCTTGGCCAGGCCGGCCGGGACCGGGGTGACCAGCCCGACCCACAGCGACGACAGCCGCGGCGTCAGCAGCGGCACCGGGATCAGCACCCGCTGCCGAAGCCCGGCCACCGCGCAGTACCGGCGCATCATGTCCGCGTAGGTCAGCACGTCGGGACCGCCGATGTCGAACGAGCGGCTGACGTCGGCCGGCAGCGTCGCGCTGCCGACCAGGTAGCGCAGCACGTCCTGGACCGCGATCGGCTGGATGCGGGTGCTCACCCACTTCGGTGTGACCATCGCGGGCAGCCGCTCGGTCAGGTAGCGCAGCATCTCGAACGAGGCCGACCCGCTGCCGATGATCACCGCCGCCTGCAGCGCGGCCGTCGGCACGCCGCTGGCGAGCAGGATGTCGCCGACCTCGCGGCGCGAGCGCAGATGCGGGGACAGCCCGGCGACCGGGCCGGTGATGATGCCGCCGAGGTACACGATGCGCTTGACTCCGGCCGAGGCGGCGGCCCGGGCGAAGATCCCGGCCGCCTCGCGGTCCCGCTGCTCGAACGACGGGCCGGTGCCGAGCGAGTGGATGAGGTAATAGGCCACCTCGACCCCGTCGAGGGCGCGCCGCACCGCCGCCGCGTCCATCACGTCGGCCGCCTCCACCTCGACGTCCCCGGACCAGGGGCGCCCGTCCAGTTTCCCCGGGTCGCGGGCCAGGCAGCGCACGCCGTAGCCGGCTGCGAGCAACTCGGGGACGAGCCGGCCACCGATGTAGCCAGAGGCACCGGTGACCAGGCACTTCAGTGGCGAGGACATACCTCAGTGTTTCATGCGGCCTGGTGAGCTATCACCGTGAGTTACCGGATGGGTGCGGATCGAGGCGGAGCACCGCCGCCCGGCGGGCAAGGGCCGCGGCTGCGCATGGCCGCTGTCGCGGCGCCGGGCTACGCTGTACTGGCATCGGGCTGAGGAAGGTGCTGGCGATGACGGGACCGCACGACCGGGAAGCTTCGAACTATGACCGGCTCAGGGCGGGCCACGCCGAACGCGAGCAGGTGATCCAGGCGCTGACGGCCGCGTTCGTGCACGGACGGCTGACCAAGGCTGAATTCGACACGCGGGCGGGCCAGGCGCTGTCGGCCCGGACCTACGCCGACCTGTCCGGGCTGACCGCCGACATCCCGGCCGCCCCGGTCGTCCCGTCCGCTCCGGTCCCGGCGCGGACGACGGCCCCGGCGCGCCACCCGCTGGCCAAGGCGGCCGCCGGGTCGGTCCTGTGCCTGGTCATCGCCCTCGCCGCCCGCATGGCGGTGGGGCACTTCGATCCGGGCGGTGTCGGACCCAATCCCGAGCACTACCTGGCCCCGCCGTTCATTCTGCTGTTCTTTCTCGCGCTGTTGGCGGCGCTCGGGATCCTCGTGGCCGGGGTGGCCGCCTCGGTGAAACAGCGGCGCACGGCCTCCCTCGGGTGAGGCACACCGTTGCCTGGCCGGGCGGAGTCAGGGACCGTTCGATATGACGATGTTGAATTTTGGCGACGTCAGATGCGCTCGAAGTAGCGGCGCAGTTCCCAGTCGGTTACGGCCGACGCGTAGGCGGCGATCTCCACCCGCGCCATGTTCGCGTAGTGGTCGACCACGTCCTGGCCGAAGGCCTCGGCCGCCAGCGGGGAGGTGATCCACAGCGCGACGGCCTCGTTCAGCGACCCGGGAACCCGGGGCAGGTTGGTGAGCGGGTAGGCGTTCCCGGTGACCGGGGGCGGGAGCTCGAGCTCTTGGTCGACGCCGTTGAGCGCGGCCGCGGTCAGGCCGGCCAGCGCCAGGTAGGGGTTGACGTCGCCGCCCGGCACCCGGCACTCGATGCGCAGCGACGGGCCGTGCCCGACCAGCCGGAGCGCGCAGGTCCGGTTGTCCGGGCCCCAGGCGACGGTGGTGGGCGCGAACGAGCCGTCGGCGTAGCGCTTGTAGGAGTTGATGGTCGGCGCGAACAGCAGCGTGAGCTCGCGCAGCCCGGCCAGCATCCCGGCGATCATCTGCTCGCCGGCCGGCGAGAGTCCGTACGGGCCGTCGCCGGCCATGACCGGGTCCGCGTGTCCGTCGGCGGTGCGGAACGAGAGGTGGATGTGGCAGGAGTTGCCTTCGGCCGCGTTGGGCTTGGCCATGAACGTGAGCGCGTAGCCGTGGGCGGAAGCGATCTCCTTCGCGCCGGTCTTGTAGATCGTGTGCTGGTCGGCGGTGGTGAGCGCGTCGTCGTACTTGAACGCGATCTCGTGCTGGCCGAGGTTGCACTCGCCCTTGGCCGACTCGACGTACAGGCCCGCGGTCGCCATGGAGTTCCTGATGTCGCGCAGCAGCGGCTCGATCCGGCCGGTGCCGAGGACCGAGTAGTCGCAGTTGTAGCGGTTGGCCGGGGTGAGGTCCCGGTAGCCGGCGTCCCAGGCCTGCTCGTAGCTGCCTTCGTAGACGACGAACTCGAGCTCGGTGCCTGACAGGGCCGTCCAGCCTCGTTCGGCCGCCTTGGCCAGCTGCGCTTTGAGTATCTGACGGGGCGAGACCCGGACCGGGCTGTGGTCGATCGCGTTGACGTCCGCGAGGACGAGCGCGGTGCCCGGCTGCCAGTCGATCAGCCGGAGCGTGTTCAGGTCGGGCACCAGCACGAAGTCGCCGTAGCCGCGCTCCCACGAGGTGATCTCGTAGCCGTCGACGGTGTTCATCTCGGTGTCGACCGCGAGCAGGTAGGAGCACGCCTCGGTCGCGTTCTGCACCACCTCGTCGAGGAAGTACTTGGCGTGGAAGCGCTTGCCCTGCAGCCGCCCCTGCATGTCGGTCATGGCGACGACGACGGTGTCGATCTCCTGCATCCTGATGAGCTCGCGGAGCGCCTCGAGGTTCATTTACGCCAGTGCCTCCAGTTCGGCCTCGGCCGCGGCCAGTTCCTCGGCGGTGCCCTGTACCCGGGGGCCGGTGAACCACTTGCGGGCGGAGACGAGCCAGTAGATGCCGGCGAAGCCGATCACGGCGACCACCGCGAACACGGTGTAGTTGAAGTTGTCGAAGTTGATCGGGTTCACGGTCGGGAGCATGAACAGCACCGTGATGAAGACCACCCACACGCACGCGATGATCCCGATCGGCCGCGACCACCGCCCCAGGTGCCACGGCCCCCGCTGGAACGCCGAGCCGAGCCGCAGCCGCAGGAACGTCGGCAGCACATACGCGACGTAGAGGCCGATCACCGCGATCGAGGTCACCGCCGCGTAGGCGGTGCTGTTCCACAGGTACGGCAGCCCCAGGATCAGCGCCCCGCCCGCCGCCAGCCAGATCGCGTTGGTCGGCGTCCGCGTCTTGGCGTTGATGTGATGCCAGATCCGGCTGCCCGGCACCGCCCCGTCGCGGGAGAACGCGTAGATCATCCGCGAGTTCGCCGTCACCGACGACATCCCGCAGAACAGCTGCGCCACGATCACGATCAGCAGCAGCAGCTTCGCGCCGGTCCCGCCGATCGCGTCGATGAAGATCTGGGCCGGCGGAACCGTCGCCCCGACCTCCCCCGAGTAGTCCTGGATCGCGAACGTGACCCCGATCAGCAGCACCCACCCCGCCAGCAGCGAGACGATGATCGAGGTGACGATCCCCCGCGGGCCCGCCACCGCGGCGTCCCTGGTCTCCTCGGTCATGTGGGCGGACGCGTCGTAGCCGGTGAAGGTGTACTGGGCCAGCAGCAGCCCCAGCATCAGGACGTAGACCTTCGACCCCCAGCCGCTGCCGTTCGCGAAGTGGGTGAACACGTACGACGCGCTCTGGTGATGCGACGGCGCGAACGCCAGCACCCCCACGATGACCAGGACGCCGAGGATGTGCCACCACACGCTGACGTTGTTCAGCAGCGCCACCAGCGTGACCCCGAACTGGTTCAGCACCCCGTGCAGCACCAGGATCGCCGCGAACAGCACGATCGTGTGCCAGTGCTGGGCCGTGCTGAAGTTCCACTCCAGGTCCAGCAGCGCGTTCAGGAAGAACGCCGCCCCGAAGTCGATCCCGGCCGTCACCGCGACCTGCCCCAGGAAGTTGAACCACCCCGTGAACCAGGACCAGGCGGCCGGGTTGCGCGGCGCCAGCTTCGCCGACCAGTAGTACAAGCCCCCCGCGGTCGGGAAGCTCGAGCACACCTCCGCCATCGCCAGCCCCACGAACAGCGTCATCACCCCGACGAACGGCCACCCCCAGGTGATGATCACCGGGCCGCCGTCGGTCATCCCGGTCCCGTACAGGGTCAGGCACCCCGACAGGATCGAGATGATCGTGAACGACACCGCGAAGTTACTGAAACCGGACATATGCCGGCGCAGCTCCTGGGCGTAGCCCAGCTCGTGCAGCCGCTGCTGATCGGCGCTGATGACCGCGCGCTCTGTGGTCTCGTCCGACACGAGCCCTCCCGGCGTCGAAGGAGTGCCTGAAGGGGCGGCAGCCCGGTCAGTTATCCGAAATTGACTCATCCGGCGCATAAGGTGTCAAGATCAACAACTGAGCTGTTACTTGAGACGATCTTTCATGACTTTTCGGGTTACATTCGGCGGCGGCGACTGGCGTTATGCGACGAATCTTGGCGCGGTTTGAAGGCTTCCTGCGTCGATTGAGTCGTTGATGAAAGTCGTGGCTGTTGTGTCTGTTGTGGCTGTCGCGGGTGGTTGTTGCGACATTTGTTACTGTTGTGACCGTTTGGCCGTTGCCGGGGGGTCGGTAGCTCGGACATGCTGGGTGCATGACCACCACGCCCCTCCCCCGTAACCTGGCGGAGCTGCAGACCCCTGCTCCCCTCGTGGACGCCGCGTTGCTTTCTGACAACCTGGCCTTGATGGCGGAGGCCTGGCCCGGCTCGCGGCTGCGGCCGCACGTCAAGGCGCACAAGTGCACCGAGCTGGCCCGCCACCAGCGCGACGCCGGCCATCCCGGGTTCACCTGCGCCACCATCCGCGAGGTCGAGGGGATGGTGGCGGCCGGCCTCGGCCAGGACCTGCTGCTGGCCAACGAGGTGCTCGACGCGTCCCGGCTGGGCGTCCTGGTGGCGGCGGGGGCGCGGGTGACGGCGGCGGTGGACTCGGTCGCCACGCTGCAGGCCGCCGTCCGGGGCGGGGTGCGCGAGGTCCTGATCGACGTCAACGTGGGCCTGCCGCGGTGCGGCATCGCCCCGGCTGACGCGGGCGGGCTGGCCGAGCTGGCCCGCGCGGCCGGCCTGGAGGTGCGCGGGGTGATGGGCTACGAGGGCCACACGATGATGGTGGCCGACCGGGCCGACCGGGCCCGTCAGGTGGCCGAGAGCATGGCCCTGCTCGAGCAGGCCCACGCCGCCGTCGGCGGCCCGATCCGGTCGGCCGGCGGGACCGGCAGCTGGGACCTCAACCTGTCCGCGACCGAGCTCCAGGCCGGCTCCTACGCGCTGATGGACACCGAGTACGCCGCCATCGGGCTGCCGTTCGGGCAGGCCCTGAGCATCCTCGCCACCGTCATCTCGGTCAACCAGGGCGGCTGGGCGGTGGCCGACTGCGGGCTGAAGGCGCTCGGCATGGACCACGGCAACCCGTCGCTGGCCGACGGCTCGGTGGTGTGGTTCTGCTCCGATGAGCACGTGACCTTCTCGCCGCCTCCCGGGGGCTCGCTGCCCGCGGTGGGCGACCGGGTCCGGGTGATTCCGGCGCACGTCGACCCGACGATGGCGTATCACGAGCGGCTGTACCTGGTGTCGGACGACCGCGTGGAGGAGGCGTGGCCGGTGGACCTGCGGGGTTGGTGAAGAGCTGGCTGCGGACGGGATGGCTGCGGACGGGACGGCTGAGCGGGCGGTAGGCACTGCGTCTGCCGTGGATTGGCCTGCTTAAAATTTCGCGACTGGTAGTCAACTTACGGCGGGCGTCGGGCGGTTCACGGCGGCCGGCCAGCAGGGCTACGCGGGCGGCGGGGCGCCGATGGAGCTGCAGGTCTTTCCGGCCGTCGGCTACGCTCAGCTGGGCGCGCTGCCGGCCGACCCGTGTTAATCGTCCGCCCCTTCGTCTTCGTCTGCGTCTTCCTGGTCAGGCTCGGCCAGCATCGCGTCCAGTTGCTGCCTGGTGGCCTCTAGTTCCGGCGCCAGATCCGCCGGGTCGCCCGCTGCGGTCGCGGCCTCCAGCTCGGCCAGGACCGAGCGCATGGCGGACACCCGGGGGCGTTCGGCCCCCGGCGGCTGGTCCGGGGCCGGCCCGAAGTCGAGCCAGGCGGCGGAGCGCAGGCAGCGCACCCGCGGTGCCGTGTCGCCGAGCGCGGCGAACAGCTCCGCTGTCCGCAGGAACGCCGCTCGCGCCTCGGTCAGCTGGCCGGACCGTCGCAGTGCCTCCGCCGCTTGCCACGCCACGTTCGCGTGCGCGGCGCTGTTTTCCCGGTCGTCGGCGATCAGCCGGGCCGCCTCGAGGAACTGCTCGGCCGCCTCGCGGTGCCGCCCGATCGCCGTCAGCGAGCGCCCGTACTGCTCCCGGGTCATCGCGACCGTCCGCGCGTCGTAAGGAACGTCGACCTCGGGCATGGCCTGGGCGAACAGCGCGGCCGCGTCGCCGTCCCGACCGAGGCGCTGGTACGCGCGGGCCGCGTTGAACGTGTTGTGCAGCGTGTCCGGCGCGGAGATGCCGTCCCAGCGGGCCGCCGCCGTCAGCGCCGCGTCCGCGAAATCGGCCTCCCGGCCGGGTTGCCGGGCGATCGTCTCCGTGAGCAGCGATGACAGCTGCGCCTTCTCTCGTCGGTCGAGCACGGCGGCGCCGTCCCTGATCGCCTCGAGCACCAGTCGCTCCGCCGCCTGCGGATCGCCGTCCCTTAGCGTCAGTTCGGCCAGCATCGCCGTCGGCCGGGCGGCATGCCACGGTTCGCCGCCCGCCAGGTAGGCATCGCGCGCGCCGGTCAGGGCGCTCAGCAGGCCCGGCCGATCATCCCGCCACATCGCGATCCGGAGCAGCAGCTCCTGGCAGCGGCCCGCGTGATGCGGCTGGCCGAGCCGATCGGCGGTGACGAGTACGTCGCCGACCGCTTCGGCCGCGGCGGTGACGTCGGCGGGCAGCCGGTTCGGCCGGTCATCGAGGGCGTGCACCGCGATTGTCCCCCGGTACACGCGCACGTTCAGATAGTGCCGGGCGGTGAGCTCGGCCGCGGCGAACGCGGCCTCTGCCTCGGCGCACAGGGCCGCGATGCCGTCCCTGGCCGCGTCATGGTCCCCGGCCAGTTCCTGCGCGAGCGCGGCGACCGCGCGCGCCTCGATCGCGCGGTCGCGGTCGCCCAGCGCCGCGTATGACGCGGCGACCTCAAGCAGCTGCTGGCGCGCGGCCTTGGGGTCGGACGGCGTCAGGTGACCGGCGTCGCTCCGCTTGACGTCCGCAGCGACGTCGGCAGGCAGGTCCGCGCCATCGGTCAGCGCCCGGCCGGAGACTTTCGACCAGGTCGCCCTGGCGTCCGGGTGACGGAGCTCGGTCAGTCGCCGGGCCTCCGCGATCAGGTCCTCGAGGGTGGCCGCGTCCGGCCGGACGGGCGACGGGGACGGCTGGCTCGCCGCCGCCGCGGCCGGCTGCGGCAGCCGGGCCGGGAGCCCCAGCGGCAGGAAGTCGAGCAGCGGCTGCTGGCGCAGCCGGTCGGCGGCGCGATCGCTGACGGCCTTGTTTCCGTTGCGCGCATCGTAACGGGCGCACAGTTCCCAGATCTCGGCATCGATCGCGGTCAGCGCCGTGCGCACGGTGCCGGCGCCGACGCCGACGCCGCCGTGGCCGAGGTCGTCAAGGCGGCCGAGCAGCACCCGCACGCCGCCGATGAAGCTCAGCCGGGTCGCGGCGTCGACCGTGGTATCGGCCAGCCAGGGCGAGTGCGCGGAGAGGATTTCCAGTCCCCGCGGTTCGTTGCCGGTCAGCGCGCAGAACTCGATGTGACGCCCGACCGACGGCATCAGGCTGATGTTGTGCCTGGCCATCTCGTAGCCGCGCAGGAAGGCGGACCGGGCGTCGTCGGCCCGGCCGACGCGCAGCAGCGGGAGCAGCGCCCTGGCCAACGTGCGGTGCGGCTCCTCCATGCACCGCTTAGAGCCGTCGAGCACCGGCCCCCACTGCTCAAGCGCCCCGGCATCGTCGCCGGCGGCGGCCCGCGCTTCGCCAAAACCGTTCTGCTCGCAGGCGGCGCAGTCCGACATCTGGTCCCTGGTCGCCGCCATCGACGCCACCATCTGCGCCGACGCCGTCACGTCGTCTCCGAGGCTGCGGGCCAGCCGCGACCGGTGGGCATGGACCGGCCGCGGACTGTAACCGCACTGCCGGTAGCGGCTCTCGCATTCGTCGAGCCAGCGGTCGATGGTGGAGAGCGGTACCTCCGGATTGTCGATCAGCGCGCCGGTCAGCCACTTCAGGTGCCAGTGGATCGTGTGCGACAGGTCGCCCACCTCAGCCGGGAAGCGATCGAGGAGCTGCAGCACCCGGCCGACCGGAAGCGGTATCCGCTCCCGCTCCGAGCTGTACTCGTAGGCGTTGCTGAGGGAGATGAGCACTTCGGCTTCGACGTGGTGGTCCCCGGTTTCCCTCGCCTGCTCCGCCAGCGACTCAAGGCGCTGCGCCTTCGCCCGGCCGTTCGGCAGCTGACGGCAGCGCCGCAGTTCCGCCCGGACTTCCTCGGCCGTCATGGGCGATCATCCTCTTCGTCATCGGCCTGGGGGGCCGTCTGGGTCGCCCGCTCGAGCAATTCGCCGAACGCCCGGTTCAGCAGGGCGGCGTCGGCGGGCCGGAGCGGCCGGTGCGTCATCAGCAGGGCCTGACCGTAGAGCGATTCGACGGCGGCGGTGAGCAGCGCCTGGTCGTCGATGCGGGCGAGCCGCCGGATCACCGGGCTGTGGTGGTTGAGCACGAGCTGCGCCCGGGGCATGGTGGATTTCAGCGCGCCGAGAATCTCGGCCCACAGGTCATCGGCGTCGGCGGCGATCTCCGCCCTGGTCCGCTCGGACCGGGCGGCCCGGCTGTCCAGGTACAGCGCGGACACCGTCACCGGGTGGAACGCCCGCAGGATCACGTCGCAGTCGAGCGGGCCGAGGATGGCGCGGGCGGCGGCGAGGACGCCGGACAGCGCGAGCTCCTCGGCCGGGGCGACCCCGTCGAGGGTGGCGGCGATCACGGGCGCGTCCAGCGTCTCGACGGTGACGCCTGGCATCAGCTGCGGTAGCAGCTCGACCAGCTCGGAGTCGTAGGTGTAACCGCCGTTGATCACCCCGATGCCCTGCGCGGACGCGATGGCGGCGACCTGGCGGAACTCCTCGACGGTGGGCGCGACGTAGATCGTTCGGTGGGCGCGCGCGAACGTGGCCAGCGCCACCGGCCCGTCGGTGGATTCGAACTGCAGGTGCGGCAGCATGATCCGCAGCAGCTCGTGATCGTGCCTCGCCAGCGCCTTCACGCCCAGCGCGTGCACGCTGAGGAACGCCGCCAGGCGCTGCGGCTCCTCCGCCGCGAGACCGGTGAGCCACTGTCTGACCTGGTCACCGAGATTTTCCCGGACCGCGTCGAGGGTCTCGTCGGCGTACAGGCCCTCCCTGGAGGCGGTCGGCCGCAGCGCGTCGGTGTCGACCGCGCAGCGCACGAAGAAGGCCCAGTCCGGCAGCAGGCCCTGGGCTGAGTCGGACAGCAGCATGCCCTTCAGGTACACCCGGTGCCTGCCGCCCTCGGCCGGGTTGGCCGGCTGCGGCAGGACGAACCCCGCACCGCGCAGCCCCGCCAGCGGCACGTCGAGGTCGATGACGTCGAGCGGGGCGAAGCCGAGTTCCTCGTGCGCGTAACCCAGCAGAGCGTCCCGGCGGTCCCTGCTCGACGCGTACGCACGGTCCCAGACGGCCGGGTGCTCGGTCGTGCGAACCGTCCGGTGGGGTGACTCGACGGTCACGTCGTACGGCAGCAGGCAGCCGTATTCACGGGCGAGCTCGGCCACCAGATCGAGCGCGAACCATCGTTCCGCGCCCGCCCGAGGGGTGAGGGAGACGGTCGTGCCCGGCTGGGCCCGCGCCTGATCTCGGTCCAGGACGCGGACGCCGTAGCGGCCGTCGGCGGTGGCCAGCCACTCGACCGTCGGCGCGTCCGGTTCGCGCGCCGACCGGGTCAGCACGCGGATCCGGTCCGCGACGGTGAAGCACGCGAGCAGCCCGATCCCGAACTGCCCGAGAAACTCCCGGCGCGCCCCGGCCAGGTCGTCACGCTTGGAGGAGCTGCCGATGGTGGCGAGGAACCGGTGCGCTTCGGCCTCGGTCAGCCCGATGCCGGAGTCGGCGATCTCCAGGCCGGCGTCACCGATGGTGATCTTGATCGCGGTCGGCGCAGGCGAAGCCGGGTCCGCCTGGCGGCGAGCGGTGGTCGCGTCCACGGCGTTCTGCAGGAGCTCGCGGACATAGACGCGCGGGCTGGAGTAGAGGTGCTGGGAGAGAAGATCGACAAGGCCGCGCAAGTCCACCTGGAAGGTATAGGAGTCGGCGGCCGATTCGTCCGGCATGCGGAAGATCGTAGCGGTTTCCCGGACGGGGTAGCGGTAATTTTTGTTCGAATCCGCTGGAGGTCGTGGCGCTGGCGGGGGCCATTCTGATGGCGCCGTTCTCGCTGGATCCGGGGCGAGGCGTTGCGCTGCTGGGCTGGGCACGGTTCGCTGGTTGTCTGACGCGAGGGAGACTGCACGATGTCGTGGGATTTCGAGACCGAGCCCGAGTTCCAGCAGAAATTGGACTGGGCGGACGCGTTCGTCCGCGAGCACGTCGAGCCGCTCGACCTGATCTGGCCGCATCAGGCCTACACGCCGCCGGGCGACACGATCAGGAAGGTCATCGACCCGCTCAAGCAGGCGGTCCGCGAGCAGGGGCTGTGGGCCACCCACCTCGGGCCCGAACTCGGCGGGCAGGGGCACGGGGCAGTCCGGCTCTGCCTGCTGAACGAGATCCTGGGCCGGTCGGGGTGGGCGCCGGTGATCTTCGGCTGCCAGGCCCCGGACACCGGCAACGCCGAGATCATCGCGCACTACGGCTCGCCCGCGCAAAAAGAGAAGTACCTGCGGCCGCTGCTCGACGGCGAGGTGTTCTCCTGCTTCTCGATGACCGAGCCGGAGGGCGGGGCCGACCCGACCCAGTTCAGGAGCCGGGCCGTGCGCGACGGCGACGAGTGGGTGCTGAACGGGTGGAAGTTCTTCTCCTCGAACGCGAAGACGGCCGCGTTCGTGATCGTGATGGCGGTCACCGACCCCGATGTGTCCCCGTACCGGGGCATGTCGATGTTCATCGTCCCGTCGGACCTGCCCGGGATCGAGATCGTCCGCAACCTGGGGCTCGGGTCGGAGCCGTTGGGCGAGGGCGACCACGCCCTCATTCACTACACCGACGTCCGGATGCCGGCCGACGCGCTGCTCGGTGAGGAGAACACGGCCTTCGCGATCGCGCAGACCCGGCTCGGCGGCGGCCGCATCCACCACGCCATGCGCACCATCGGCCAGGCCCAGAAGGCCCTCGACATGCTCTGCGAGCGGGCGCTGTCGCGTTTCACGGCGGGCAGCAAGCTGTCGGACAAGCAGTTCGTGCAGGGCTACATCGCCGACTCCTACGCCCAGCTGACCCAGTTCCGGCTGTTCGTGCTGTACACCGCGTGGGAGATCGACAAGTACAACGACTACCGGAAGGTCCGCAAGGACATCGCCGCGATCAAGGTGCTGATGCCGGGCGTGCTGCACGACATCGCGCAGCGGGCGCTGCAGGTGCACGGGGCGCTCGGGGTGAGCAACGAGATGCCGTTCACCCGGATGATGACCGGCGCGGCGGTGATGGGGCTGGCCGACGGGCCGACCGAGGTGCACAAGATGACGGTCGCGCGGCAGGTGCTGCGGGACTACGAGCCAGTCGACGACCTGTGGCCGTCGGGGCACCTGCCGAAGCGGCTGGCCGCCGCGCGCGAGAAATACGGGGCTTATCTGGACGGCGCCCCCGGCGAGGAGAAGGCCGAGTGACAGGCATTGACGACGCGATCGGGAAGGCCGTGCTCGACATCGCCTGAGTCGTCCGGATAATGGGTCCATGTCAGACGCCGTGAGTTCAGAGGATTTCGCTGCCATCCTCGCCCAGCTGCGGGACTGGGTCCAGACGCGGGTCGTGCCGCGCGAGCGGGAGATCGCCGACGCCGACGCCATCCCCGATGACCTGCGCAAGCAGGCGGCCGACATGGGCCTGTTCGGCTACGCGATCCCGCCGGAGTGGGGCGGGCTCGGACTCGACCTGACCCAGGACGTCGAGCTGGCGATGGAGCTCGGCTACACGTCGCTGGCGGTCCGCTCGATGTTCGGCACCAACAACGGGATCGCCGGGCAGGTGCTGGTGAACTTCGGCACCGACGAGCAGAAGGCGGCCTGGCTCGGGCGGCTCGCGTCGGGCGAGGTGGTCGCGTCGTTCGCGCTGACCGAGCCTGGGGCCGGGTCCAACCCGGCCGGGCTGCAGACCCGGGCCGGCCGCTCGACGACGGCGACTCGGCCGGCGATTGGATCATCGACGGCCAGAAGCGGTTCATCACCAACGCGCCGTCGGCCGACCTGTTCGTGGTGTTCGCCCGCACCCGCCCGGCCGACCAGTCGGGCACCGGCATCGCGGTGTTCCTGGTGCCCGCGGACACGCCCGGGGTCGAGGTCGGGGCGAAGGACCGGAAGATGGGCCAGGAGGGCGCCTGGACCTCCGACGTGGTGTTCTCCGACGTCCGGGTGCCCGCGTCGGCGCTCGTCGGCGGCGACGTCGACGCCGGCTACCGGGCCGCGATGACCTCGCTCGCCCGCGGCCGGGTGCACATGGCGGCGCTGGCCGTCGGCACCGCCCAGCGGGCGCTCGACGAGTCGGTCGCCTACGCCGCCTCGGCCACCCAGGGCGGCACCGTGATCGGCGACTTCCAGCTCGTCCAGGCGATGCTGGCCGACCAGCAGACCGGCGTGCTGGCCGGCCGGGCGCTGGTCAGGGAGACCGCCGCCCGGTACGTCAGCGGCGAGGACCGGCGCATCGGCCCGTCCGCCGCCAAGCTGTTCTGCACCGAGATGGCGGGCCAGGTGGCCGACCTCGCGGTGCAGATCCACGGCGGCTCCGGGTACATGCGCGACGTGCCGGTCGAGCGGATCTACCGCGACGTGCGGCTGCTGCGGCTGTACGAGGGCACCAGCGAGATCCAGCGGCTGATCATCGGCGGCGGGCTGGTCCGCGCCGCGCAGCGGAGGCGGTGAGCCGGCCGTCCTCGTCAGGTGCCGGGGACCGGACGGGAGTAGCCGTCCGCGGAGACGTTGATCCGCCCGCATTTATCGGTGCCGGTCCACGATGTGATCAGCACGTCGTAGAGATGACTCCAGTTCAGAGTGGCGTACGTCGTCCCGGGCCTGAACGCGAAGCTCACGGAGCGGCCGTTGTTTTCCCCGTCGAGGTACCCGTGGTTGTTCCCGCCGCATTCCGAGTAGACACCGACGCCGGGCGGCCCGGAAAGAATGCCCTTGTAGCCGAAGCAGACGGAGCGCACCTGCCCGTAGTGGCCCGATTCGTTGGGGAAGTTAGTGGCGATGTGCTGCCAGGTGGGATGGGTGCTCCACTCGAAGCAGCTGTCGTAATACTGAATCGACCCGTCGATTCTTTTCAGGGCGGGGCGGACGGCCCCGGCGTGCTTGGCGGCCGGCTTGCCGGCCGCCTGCGCGTTCGCCGCCTGCGTGACTCCTACGGTCATGGCGGCGACCCCGGTGAAGAGGGTCGCGACGCGCATGGATTTCCCGGCTCTGGTGCTCATGGTGCTGCGCGTTCTCCCGTCGCTCGCGCCCGATCAGGGGCTCTCCGCCACGGTGTCACCCTGCAGGCGTGGCCCGCCATCCCTCAAATGAGCATTTCCCGGGCGGCTCGACCGGTGGTTAGCGGGCGCCTGGACCCGCCGCACGTGAGATGCCGCTCAGCCGAGCTGGGACAGCCCCTTCTGCAGATCGTCACCGTTCATCGCCGGGGCTAGCTCCACGCTTGCGTTCAGCCCCCTGAAGAACGGCTCCGCGAACGGCGGTATGCCGGACGCCTCCGGCAGGTCGAACACCATGAACGCGGTCCGCTGCCCGTCGAAGGTCGTAAAGTACATCGCCTCCGGCTTCCAGCGCTCCGCGGCGCGCTGCATGAGCGCGCCCAGGGTGCCGTCCTTGATCGCCTGGTTTCCTGACTCAACCGGCATGCTGATCCTTGCCATGACACGCACGAGTACCCCCCGTTGAACTCTGGCACCATCCCAGACGGCCTGTACCCGCAGGTCAGTGGCGCAACCACCGCCCCGATCATCATTGCGCCGCCCCGCACCAGGCTAGGCGTTGAGCACGCCCGCCCGGCGCGGGTCCGCGGTCGGCGCACTCATCAGGACTGGATGAACGCCAGCAGGTCGGGGTTGAGCACGTCGGCGTGGGTGGTCAGCATCCCGTGGGGGTAGCCGGGGTACGTCTTGAGTGTGCCGTTCTGAACCAGCTTAACGGCCCGGGGACCGGAGCTGTCGTGCGGGACGACCTGGTCGCCGTCGCCGTTCATGGCCAGGACGGGCACGGTGACCTTCTTCAGGTCCTCGCTGTAGTCCTCGCGGATGAACTCGGAGACGCACTCGTACTGGCCCTTCGCGCCGCCCATCATGCCCTGGCGCCACCAGTTGGCGATGACCGCCTCCGACGGCTGCACGCCCGGCTGGCCGAAGTTGTAGAACGGCCCGGACGGCACGGCCCGGTAGAACTCCGAGCGGTTCGCCGCCAGCGCCGCCTGCAGGCCCTCGAAGGATGCCTGGGGCACGCCCGCGGGATTGGCGTCGGTCTGCAGGACCGACGGGGTCACCGCGCTGACCAGGATCACCTTCGCCACCCGGGACTCGCCGTGGCGGCCGAGGTAGCGCGCCACCTCCCCGCCGCCCGCCGAGTGCCCGATGTGGATGACGTCATGCAGGTCAAGGTGCTGGACCAGGTCGGCCAGGTCGTCGGCGTAGTGGTTCATGTCGTTGCCCTCGCTGACCTGCGCGGAGCGGCCGTGCCCGCGCCGGTCGTGAGCGATCACCCGATAGCCGTGGTGCAGGAAGAAGAGCATCTGGGCGTCCCAGTCGTCAGCCGACAGGGGCCACCCGTGGCTGAAGACGATCGGCTGGCCGGAGCCCCAGTCCTTGAAGTAGATCTGAGTTCCGTCCCGGGTTGTGAAGTCGGCCATGGCTTGCCTCTCTTGTCCTCTGGATGGCGGCTCTTTTGACTGGAGTCCAACTCTAACGGTTAGGGTTATGACATGACGACCCAGGGGTGCCTTGAGTGACTAGGATGCTGCTATGGACGTACCAGCCGATCGATCTCGTCGCGAGGAGTACGCCGACCAGACCCGCGCCGCGGTGATCGCCGCGGCGCGCCAGCTGTTCGCAGAGAACGGCTTCTTCCAGACCACGGTCGAGCAAATCGCCAAGCTGAGCCGGGTATCCCCGGCGACGGTGTACGCGCAGTGCGGCGGCAAGCAAGGCCTGCTGCGGTTGCTGATGAACAGCTGGACGGAGACTCCGGCAGTCGACGAGTCCTACCAGGAGTCAGTCGCCGCCGCCGACGCTGCCCTGGTGATGCAGACCCTGAGCGCGGGCTACCTCCAGATCACCAGGCAGTGGGGCGATGTCATCCGGGTGGTGATCGACGTGGCGCCGCACGACGCCGAGTCCGCCGCGGTGCTCGCCACCGCGCAACAGCGGCACAACCATAATCTGACCGGGATCTGCCGCCATCTCGAGGACATCGGCGCCTTGCGGGACGGCGTCGACGCACGGCTGGCAACCAGGATCATCACCTACTACTACGGCATCGACGGCCTGCTCAGAACCCGTGACGTGTTCGGCTGGTCGCTGGAGCGCTCGAATACGTGGCTGCTTGACAATGCCTCCGCCGCGGTCTTGCGGCAGCGGTTACGCGCCTCGGGCCGTAAGCGCCGCATCCAGACGCGGGTAGACGCGCCGAGCGTTGCCCTCGAAGACCCTGGCCCGGTCGCCGTCGGTCAGCGGCGCCTGGTCCACGTAGCGTTTGGTGTCGTCCCAGGGGAAGTCGCCGGCCGGGTTGTTGCCGCGGACCGCGCCCAGCATCTCCGACGCGAACAGGATGTTGCCCGGTTTGATCACCGTGGTCAGCAGGTCGATGCCGGGCTGGTGGTACACGCAGGTGTCGAAGAAGACGTTGTTCATCAGCAGGGTCTCGACCGGCGGGCGCTGCTCCCTGGTGGCGATGCCGAGGAACCGGCCCCAGTGGTACGGCACCGCGCCGCCGCCGTGCGGGATCACGAACCGCAGGGTCGGGAACCGGCCGAACAGGTCCCCCATCAGCAGCTGCATGAAGGCGGTGGTGTCCGCGTTGAGGTAGTGCGCGCCGAGCGTGTGCGCGGCCGGGTTGCACGAGGTGGACACGTGGATCATGGCCGGGACGTCGAGCTCGACCATCTTCTCGTACAGCGGGAACCAGTACGCGTCGGTCAGCGGCGGCGACGTCCACCACGCGCCGGACGGGTCCGGGTTCAGGTTGCAGCCGATGAACCCGAGCTCGGTGACGCAGCGGTCGAGCTCTTTGACGCTGCTGTCGAGCGGCTCGCCCGCGACCTGCGGGAGCTGGCAGACGCCGGCGAAGTTGTCGGGGAACAGTGTCGTCACCCGGGCGATGAGGTCGTTGCAGACCTGCGCCCAGGCCACCGCGGTGGCCGGGTCGGCGATGTGGTGGCCCATGTGCGAGGCGCGGGGCGAGAAGATCGTCAGGTCGGTCCCGCGCTCGCGGGCGATCCGCAGCTGGTTGCCCTCGATCGTCTGCCTGATCTCGTCGTCGCTGATCTCCGGCGCGGCCGGCACCGGCAGGGCCGGGTCCGCCAGCCGGGCGAGCTGCGCGTCCCGGTACTTCTGGAGGGCGGCCGGCGCCGTCGTGTAGTGGCCGTGGCAATCGATGATCATCGGTGGCTCCTGCGGCTGCGGTCAGGGAAAATCAAGATCATTCATATCGAACGGACCCTGGTTCCACCTATGTGGCGGGCCACAATCACGCCGTGACGGTGAGCACGTAGACGTCGCCGTTGAACGGGACCCCGCCTTCGCCCGCGCTCGCATCGCGGGTGACGGTGACGATCCGCTGGCTGTAGTGCCAGCCGTTGGCCTTGGCGCCGGCGGCGATGGAGGCGACGAAGGTCGCGGCGCCATCTTCGTAGCCATCGGGGTGCTTGCCGTGAATGCTGCCGGGGCCGCCGTCGACGCAGTGGTAGGCGTCGCTCGGGTGCAGGGCCGCGTACGACTCGTCGGCGCCGCTGGTGCTGGCCGGGATGAGGGTGCCGTTCCGGTCCAGGCACAGGGTCTCGTAGCTGACGGCGATGAACCAGGCGCCGTCCTTGCTGCCTCTAAGTGGCTGGTTCCAGATCCTGGCGTGGTCCTCGTCGCCGGTCAGCGAGAGCGCGTTGCCCTGCACGCAGCCGCCGAGCCGCCAGGCCACGTGCTGCGGCACGTAGCCGGCCCCGGTCACGTCCGCCTGCTCGGAGGAGATGCACTTGAGGTGGATGCCGGACGGGGACACGGTGGTCGCGGTCGAGACCGTGTCCCATTTGCCCATCGCCTGCTGGATGGCGCCCAGGGACACGGTCGAGCGGGCGCTGATGACCACGTTGAGCGGCTCGGAGAAGGCCGGGATCTGCGCCAGCGGGGTGCTCGCCTTAGCCGTGTCCCAGCTCGCGGGCGGGCAGTAGTCCGGGCTGGCGCAGGTGGGGGTGACCGAGGGGGTGGCCGCGGTCGTTCCGTCCGCCTCGGTGCAGCCGGCCGCGGCCAGCGCGACCACGGTGGTGATCGCCGCCGCGGCCAGCGGCGTGAACCTCAGCCGTCTTGGTGCCCGTTTCATGCGCCCAAGTATGGCCTGACCGGGCGACGGCGTGGCGGTGGCCGGGTGTTGATGATGCCAGTGGTGCTTGCGATTAGTCCTGGTGGCGCAGCTGGGTCAATGATCTTGGAGACTTTTTTCGTGGCGGAGGAAAAGCACGCTATACGCGTGCAAAACTTCCGCGACGATAAAAACTTCCATGATCTTGGCCAGGACCTGGCCGCGGACTCGCGGGGCGCGGCTAGGCGAGGCTGGCGACGTAGTCGCGGAGCATCGTCGCCAGGTCCTCGGCGCTGGCCTTGCGGACGGTTTCGTCCATGGCGACGCCGTCGGCGCCGACGACGATGCGGGCGGGCGGCTGGTCGTCGCCGAGGCACTCGGCGATCGCGCGCGCCACCTCGTCGGGATCCCCGGCCGTCGCCAGTTCAAGCGCGCTCTCGGCCCGCAGCTTCTCGAACGCGGCCGCGTACCGGGAGTCGTCGGCCACCCGGGCGAACGGAAGCTGCTCCGACATCCCGGTCACGAACAGCCCGGGGGCGACCACGGTGACGAAGATGCCAGAGCCCTGCAGTTCGGCCCCGAGCACCATGCTCAGGCCGGCCATGGCCGCCTTCGACGCGGAGTACCAGCCGCCGAACGGCGCCAGCGCGATGTCGTTGACGGAGGTGACGTTGATGATCCGGCCGCCGCCCTGCGCGCGCATGGCCGGCAGCGCCGCGCGGATCAGCCGCATCGGGCCGAACACGTTCACCTCGAACGTGTGGTGCGCCTCGGCGTCGCTGCCCTCCTCGAGCGGCGCCAGCACCGCCGTTCCGGCGTTGTTGACCAGGACGTCCAGCCGGCCGGCGGCGTCAAGCACCGACTGCACGGCGGCGTCGCAGGCGCGCGGGTCGGCCAGGTCCAGCGGGAGGTGGGTGATGGCGGGCGCGAGCGGGACGGCGGCCGGCTTGCGCGATGCGTAGAAGACCTGGTGGCCGGCGTCGGCCAGGCGGCGCACGGTCGCCAGGCCGATGCCGCTGCTGCCGCCGGTGATGAGCGCGACTGTCATAGGCCGACCGTACCGGCAAAGCCGAGGTGGGCGGGGCGGTCTATCGTGGCGGGGGTGTGGAGTGACTTCGCGACGATCGCCGGGAGCGCCAGCGGGGCGCTGACCGGGCTGCTGTTCGTGGCCGTCTCCATTAACCGGGACCGGGTCACCGCCCACCCGGCGCTGCGGTCGCAGGCCGGGCAGACGCTGGTGCTGTTCATGCTGCCGCTGATCATCTCGATCGTGCTGGTGGTGCCGGGCACGCCCCGGTGGGTCCTCGGGCTGGAACTGGTGGCGGTCGCGGTGGCGGCCGGGGTGACGATGGGCATGATCGCCCGCGGCCGGCACCCGCAGGGCGACGGGCCGGAGGACAATTTGGCCCGGCTGCTCGACTCGGTGAGCGTGAACCTCCTGACGACGCTGCTCGTCCTGGTGGCCGGGTGCATCGAGCTGGCGGGGGACGACGGGCTGTACTGGCTGGCGCCGGCGATCATCATCGCGCTCGTCAACGGAGTGGTCAACGCCTGGCTGTTCCTGACTCGGTAGATAATCGGACCGGATGCCCGTGAACGAAGGGACGACCGTGCCCCACCCACTGGACCCGCTGACCGCCGATGAGATCCGCCAGACCGCCGCGATCGTGCGCCGCGAACGGGGGGTCGGCGAGGGCTGGCGATTCGCCTCGATCGAGCTGAGGGAGCCGTCCAAGGCGGATCTTCTGCGCCCCGCCGAGCCGTCGCCGTCGTCGGGCGAGCCGACCCGGCGCGAGGCGCTGGTCGTGTGCTGGGACCGGGCCGACGGGCAGGCCTACCGGGCGGTCGTGTCGCTGACCGGCGACGCGGTCACCGGCTGGGAGCACCTGCCGGGGCAGCAGCCGAACATGACCGTCGACGAGTGGCACGAGTGCGACGAGATGATCCGCGCCCACCCGGCCGTGGCCGAGGCGCTCGGCCGGCGCGGCATCACCGACCTGACGCGGGTGCTGGCCGACATGTGGGCGTACGGCGCGGCGTTCGTGCCCGAGCGGTACGCGGGGCGGCGGATCGGCTGGTGCGACCTGTGGTACCGGGGCAGCGAGCTCGGCAACCCGTACGCCCACCACCTGACCGGGCTGCACCCGGTGGTCGACCTGAACACGATGGAACTGCTCGAGATCGAGGACAACTACCAGGGCGGCGCCGACCCCGAGGTGATGGGCGAGTACCTGCCCGACCTGCTGCCGATGCGGCTGCGCGCGGTCGCGCCGCTCGAGATCAGCCAGCCCCACGGGGTCGGCTTCACGCTCGACGGCACGCTGCTGAGCTGGCAGAACTGGCAGCTGCGGCTGGGCTTCAACCACCGCGAGAGCCTGGTCCTGCACCAGGTCGGGTTCCAGGACGGGGAACGGCTGCGCTCGGTCGCGCACCGGCTGTCGTTCGCGGAGATGGTGGTGCCCTACCGGGACGCCAGTCCGGACCACTACCGGCGGACCGCGTTCGACATCGGCGAGTGGGGCCTCGGCTTCATGACCACCTCGCTGTCGCTCGGCTGCGACTGCCTGGGCGAGATCACCTACCTGGACGCGGTGGTGCACGACTCGCGGGGCGAGCCGGTGACGATACCGAACGCGATCTGCATCCACGAGGAGGACAGCGGCGTGCTCTGGAAGCACGTCGACGAGCGGGCCGGGGCCGAGGTCCGCCGGGCGCGGCGGCTGGTGATCTCCTTCCACGCGACCGTCGCGAACTACGAGTACCTGGTGTACTGGCGCTTCTACCAGGACGGCGGGATCGAGTGCGAGGTCCGGGCGACCGGGATCATGGTCACCTCGCACATCGCCGCGCCGGGCAGCCGCCGGCCAACGGAACGGTCGTCGACCACGGCATCTACGCGCCGTTCCACCAGCACTTCATCGTCGCCCGGCTAGACCTCGACGTCGACGGGCCTTCCAATACGGTCTACGTCAGCGACTCGCGGCCGGCCTCGCCGGGAGCCGATGACCCGTACGCGCTCGGGCTGACGGTCGAGAGCACGCCGCTGCGGACCGAGGCCGAGGGTCGACAGGACTACGACTGGGCCGTGCAGCGCGGGTGGAAGGTGGTCAACTCCACCGCGGTCAACGGGCTCGGCACCCCGGTCGGGTACAAGCTCGTGCCGTCGGCGGCGCTCCCGCCGCTGCTCTCCCCCGCCTCCCCCGCCTTCGAGCGGGCTCAGGCGATCGGGCACACGCTGTGGGTGACGCCCTACCGCCCGGATGAACGGTGGCCGTGCGGCGACTTCCCTGTGCAGGCCGAGCGGGACACCGGGCTGCCGGCGTGGACCGCGGCGGACCGGCCGATTTCTGACACCGACGTGGTGCTGTGGTACGTGTTCGGCATCCACCACATCACCCGGCCGGAGGACTGGCCGGTGATGCCGGCCGACGTCGTCTCGTTCTGGCTGAAGCCGTTCGGCTTCTTCGACCGGAACCCGGCGCTTGACGTGCCGCCCAGCCACCAGCACTGAGCGGCGTTTGGGGTGTGCGCGGGCGCGCGGGGCCGCGTCGAGGGTTGGTTTCTTGCGTTATTGGCAAGATCTTATGCCCTTGCTGCAATCTCCCTTACCGTGGAGGCATGACAGACACGATCATCATCACCACGGTCACCGGCACTCCGGCGCGGCCGAGGACGACTACACCGACCTGCTCGAACTGGACGCCGAGGTGCTGCGCGACTACTGGGCGGCCGCGCTTGACTGGGTGCAGGCCACGGCGGCGGGAACTGCGCGAACCCGGCTGCTCGACCTCGGCGCGGGAACTGGCACCGGCGCGATCGGCCTGGCCCAGCGGTTTCCTGGTGCGGAGGTTTTCGCGCTCGACGTGTCGCCTGTCTCGGTCGCCAAGATCGCGCGCCAAGGCGGCCGCGGTCGGACTGGCCGCGCGCGTCCGCCCGGTCGAGGCCGACCTCGACGCCGGCTGGCCGGAACTCGGCACCTTGGACCTGACCTGGGCGTCGGCGTCGCTGCACCACATGGCCGACCCGGCCCGGGTGCTGCGCGACGCGCTCAACGCCACCCGTCCGGGCGGGTTGATCGCGGTGTCGGAGTTCGCCTCGCAGCTGCTCTTCCTTCCCGACGACCTCGGCTTCGGCCGACCCGGGTTCGAGGACCGGATCACCGACGTGCTCGGCCACGCGCACGCCGAGGAGATGCCGACCCTCGGCTCGGCCTGGGCGCCGCGGCTGACCGAGGCCGGCTGGACGGTCGTCGCGGAGCGGGAGTTCCTGGTTGACCAGGACCCGCCGACGCACCCGAGCGCGACCCGCTACGCCCGCGCCTGGTTCGCGCGGCTGTCGGAGGGGCTGGCCGACCGGCTCGAGCCCGACGATCAGGCCACGCTCGCGGCGCTGCTCGACTCCCGCGACCCGCGCTCGCTCGCGCACCGCACCGACCTGCACATCCGCGGCGGGCGGACGATCACCATCGGCCGCCGCGACTAGCCGCTGCGCCCGACGGCGGTCAGGCCGGTCCGGGCTCGACGCAGAACTCGTTGCCCTCGGGGTCCACCATCACGACGCTGCGGTCGAAGCGGCGCAGCACGGCGGCGCCGAGGCGCTCGAGCCGGGCGACCTCGTCGTCCATCGGCCCCGGGGCACGCAGGTCGAAGTGCACGCGGTTCTTGGCCGTCTTGGGCTCCGGAACCTGGTTGAACCAGATGTTGGGCCCGCCCCAGCCCGCGGCCTCGACGAATGCCTTGCCGTCGGTCGAGCCCTCATCCACGTCCGACCCGAGGACGGCCGCCCAGAACCGGGCCAGCGCGAGCGCGTCGGCGGCGTCAAACGACACAGACTTGATCACAGCGGCCATACTCGCCACGTTATCGGCTGCGGCCGGTGGTAGGCATGGTCATGCGGTCGGTTCGCTTGGACGCCGCGATGAGGCGATGGAGGATGCTGCGATGTCACGCGTGGACGTAGAGATTCCCGCTCCGGACGGGGTCGCCCGGGGCTCGCTGCACGTGCCCGACGGGAGCGGGCCGTGGCCCGGCGTCCTGGTCTTCCCTGACGCCGGCGGGCTGCGGGAGACGTTCAGGGAGATGGGCGACCGGATCGCCCGGCTCGGGTATGTCGCGCTGATCCCGGACATCTACTACCGCGAGGGCGACTGGGCGCCGTTCGACATGGCGACGACGTTCAGCGACGAGAAGGAGCGCGCGCGGCTCTTCGGCCTGATCGGCAGGCTGACCAACGAGCGGATCATCGCCGACTCCGACGCCTACGCGGACTTCCTGCTCGCCCGGCCGGAGGTGAGCGGATCGGCCATCGGCACCACCGGCTACTGCCTCGGCGGCCGCATGTCGATGCTCGCCGCCGGCGGGATCGGCGACAAGATCGCGGCCGCCGCGTCGTTCCACGGCGGCCGGATCGCGGTCGCCGACGACCCGACGTCCCCGCACCTGGCGGCCGACCGCATCGCCGCCACCGTCTACGTGGCAGGCGCGATCGAGGACGCGTCGTTCACCACCGAGCAGGCAGCGATGCTCGAGTCGGCGCTGACCGCGGCCGGGGTGGACCACACAGTCGAGTTCTACCCGGCCCACCACGGGTTCGTCGTGGCCGACCACGACACCTACGACGAGAAGGCGGCCGAGCGCCACTGGTCGGCCCTGCGCGGCCTCTACGCCGCCCACCTCTAGCCCGGCGGTCCGACCGGGCATCGGCACACCGCCCGCAACGGCACACAGTCGTGGCTCCCGCCCGGTCCGGCTCGTCGGGAGTCTCCGGCCGGGTGGGCGAGGGAAGGGACAGCGGGGTCGGTGCGGCTCAGGCTCGCGCGGCTCGGGAGCGGGCGATGCTCAGGTACCAGGAGCCGCCGGCGAAGTTGAGCGCCGCGATGACGAGGAAGAAGGCCGCCCATCCCCAGGCGCTGTAGGCGAGGCAGGTGATGCCCGCGGCGGCCGCCACGCAGCCGCCGACGATCCGCGCGGCGCCGAAGAAGCCCAGGTGACGGTACTCCCAGGGGTTGATCAGGCGCTGCAGGCCAGGTCGCGGTGGGTTCCGCCACCACGCGCGGAAACCTCGCGGGCCGGCGTTGTCGTTGGGCGCGTTCATGGGGATCGCCTCCTGTGGGCGCGGGCTGCCATCCATCAATGTGATATCACGATGATAGATAGTTTGTCGATAGCGACGGCGTCAGTCAGGCCAGCGTCGCCCCGCCGAAGGGCAGCGGCGGGCCTCGGGGGTGGGACCAGGGACCGTTCGATGGGAAGGGGGTTGATTTGACGGGGGATTTTCTGTGACGCGCAACGATTGAGGAGCCGGGCGGGCGGCGGGAGGATGGCCGCATGACACGAGTGGCGATCATCGGCGGCGGCATCGGCGGGCTCACGGCGGCGATCGCGCTGGCGCGGGCGGGGGTCGAGGTCCGGGTGTACGAGGCGGCGGCCGAGCTGCGGGAGATCGGGGCCGGGGTCGCGCTGCACCCCAACGCGATGCGGGTGCTGCGGGCGATCGGGGTCGAGGACGGGGTGCGCAAGGTCGCGGGGCGGTCGGAGTGGGCGGTCACCAGGAACGGGATGACCGGGCGGCTGATCAGCAGGACCAGCCGGAGCCAGCAGGCGGCGCGGCAGGGCATCGAGGGGGCGACCGCGCACCGGGCGGACCTGCTCGACGTGCTCGCGGCCGCGGTGCCGGCGGGCGTGGTGTCGCTGGGCGCGCGGTGCGTGTCGGTTTCGACGACCGGGGACCGCGCCGTCGCCACGTTTGCGGACGGCAGCACGGCCGAGGCCGACGTGATCGTCGGCGCCGACGGCATCCACTCGGCGGTGCGAACGGCGTTGTTCGGGCCGGACGCGCCCCGGTTCACCGGCAAGATCTGCTACCGGTCGGTGATTCCGGCCGCCGCTGTCCGCGGCACTGCGCTGGCGGCCGACAACGGGCAGTGGCTGGGGCCGCACGGCACGATCGTGCTCTACCCGCTGCGCGGCCAGGAGCTGATCAACGTCGTCTGCCACTACGACGACTCCACGTACCGGCACGAGTCGTGGGTGACGCAGTGCCCGGGGGCCGAGGTGCTGTCGCGGTACGCGGGATGGCATGAGTCGCTGCTGCGGCTGTTCGCGGCCGGGGAGACCTGGTACAAGTGGGCGCTGTACGACCGGGACCCGATCCCGGCCTGGACGTCGGGGCGGGTCACGCTGCTTGGCGACGCGGCTCATCCGATGCTCCCGTACCTGGGACAGGGCGCCTGCCAGGCGATCGAGGACGGGGCGGTGCTGGCGACGGCGTTGTCTGCGGCCGGCGCTTCGTCTGATCCGGTCGCCGCGCTCGGCCGGTACGAGCGGACCCGGCGGCCGCGGGCGTCGCGGGTCGTCCTCACCGCCCGCGCGCGGGGCGTCTCCAACCACCTGACCTCGCCGTTGGCCGCGTTTCGGCGGGACGTCGGGATCGCCGTGCGGAAGCGGTTCAGCCGCCGCGACAGCGACGGGCGGGGCGCGGCGTGGCTGGCCGAGTACGACGCGACCGCGCCGGACGTGCTGGCTCTCCTGATCGGGCCCCGGCCGGCCGGGGGGTTGCCGGGGGGACGTCGGGCGGCCGTTGTAAGGTCACGGGCTATGGGGAGCGAGTCTGTGGACGGCGGTCGCGAGCATCTCGACTGGGACCGATTCGGCGTCGCGTCGCGCGACCTGGCGCAGGAGATCGCGGACTCCGGTTTCCGGCCGGACATCATCCTGGCGATCGCGCGCGGCGGGATGTTCGTGGCGGGCGCGCTCGGCTACGCCCTGTCGGTGAAGAACCTGCACCTGATGAACGTCGAGTTCTACAACGGCGTCGGCACCACGCTGGAGATGCCGGTGATGCTCCCGCCGGTGCCGAGCGCGGTCGACTTCTCGGCCAAGAAGGTGCTGATCGCGGACGACGTGGCCGACACCGGGCGCACCCTCGAGCTGGTGCACGACTTCGTGTCCGGGCATGTGGCCGAGGTCCGTTCGGCCGTGATCTACGAGAAGCCGCAGTCGCTGATCAAGTGCGACTACGTGTGGAAGCGGACCGACGCGTGGATCAACTTCCCGTGGTCGAGCCAGCAGCCGGTGGTCGGGCTGGGCGGCCTCGACGCCTGATGCGTGGGTGACGGCCCGCGCTCGCGTCATTGACGTGTCGCAAAATTAGTCAGTCTGGTCTGATAAGTTTTGACTGACCTTACCCGCGTTGTGGCTCTCTAGTTCCGTGGAGGCGTTCTCCCGTGCCCGACTCTCGCCCCGTCCTGCTGCTGATGGACTTCCAGCACGGCATCGTCGAGCGGATCGCCGACGCTTCCGTCGTCCAGGCGGCCGACCGCGCGGCGACGGCCGCCCGGGCCGCAGGCATACCGGTGATGTTCGTCCGGGTGGGGTTCCGCCCGGGCTACCCGGAGGCGGCCGAGCGCAACCTCAGCTTCGGCCGGCTCAGCCAGGCGGGCGACGCGATGACGCAGGACCACCCGGCCACCCAGGTGCACGCCGCGCTTTCGCCGCTGCCTGACGAGCCGGTCATCATCAAGCGGCGGATCAGCGCCTTCAGCGGCAGCGACCTCGACGTGCTGCTGCGCGGCGCCGGCGCGAACGCGCTGGTGCTCGGGGGCATCTCCACCAGCGGGGTGGTGCTGTCGACGGTCCGCCAGGCGGCCGACCTCGACTTCGGGCTGACCGTGCTGGCCGACGCCTGCGCCGACCCGGACCCGGAGGTGCACCGCGTGCTGACCGAGAAGGTCTTTCCGAAGCAGGCCCTGGTCACTACCACCGACGAGTGGATCGCCGGGTTGTTACATCGCCGGGGGGCGTTAGAGATCGGTCAGGTAGGAGTGGTCGGGCGGCTTGCGGCGCTGCCGCGGAAGCTCGGGGGCCAGCCCGTGACCGAGCGACAGCAGCGCCTCCGCCTTGGCCGCCTCGACCGGGACCGACAGCAGGTAGCCCTGGCCGTACTGGCAGCCCATGCCCGCCAGCAGTTCCCGCTCGGTCTCGGTCTCGATCCCCTCGGCGATGACCTCGACCTCGAGCGTCCCGGCGAGCCGGACGATCCCCTCCACCAGCGCGTACTGCCGCCACGAGGCGGCGATTCCGGTCACGAACGACTTGTCGATCTTCAAGACGTTGATCGGCAGCTGAAGCAGATAGCTGAGCGAAGAGTAGCCGGTGCCGAAGTCGTCGATCGCCAGCCGCACGCCGATCTCCTTCAGCTCCTCGAGCTCGGCCCCGATCCGGTCATTGTCGCCGAGCAGGACGGACTCGGTGAGCTCGAGCAGGAGCGCGGACGGCGGCAGGCCGGATTCGAGCAGCGCCTGGCGGACGCCGTCGACGAAGCCGGGGTCGCGGAACTGCCGGGCGGAGACGTTGACCGAGACGTGCGGGCCGCCGTCCAGCGGTGCCTCCATCCGGCGACGCCACTGGACCATGTCGGCCAGGGCCTGCCTCAGCACCCACTCGCCGAGCGGCACGATGTGACCGGTCTCCTCCGCCAGAGTGATGAACTGGCCGGGCAGCATCATGCCCCACTGCGGGTGCGGCCACCTGATCAGCGCCTCGAATCCGTCGATCTCCCCGCTCCCGAGCGTCACGATCGGCTGGTAGGCGAGCGTGAACTCGGAGTTCTTGAGCGCGTCCTCGAGCGCGGCCTGCACCTCGCGCCGCCGCAGCATGCCCGCCGACAGCACCGGCTGGTAGCTCCGCCAGCGGCGCTTGCCCGCCGCCTTCGCCGCGTACAGGGCCAGGTCAGCGTGGCGCAGCAGCTCGTCCGCGTCGGTGGTGTCGACCGAGGTGGCGACGCCGACGGTCGCGGTCGCGATCACCTCGGCGTCGCTGAGCGTGAACGGCCCGGTGAACGCGGCCACGATCCGCTCCGCGAACACCTCCACCGTCTCGGCGTCCGGCGCGTCGTCGATGAGCAGCGCGAACTCGTCGCCGCCGAGCCGCGCGGCGGTGTCCGACGGGCGCACCGACGCCGCCAGCCGCCGGCCACCGCCGCCAGCAGCTCGTCGCCGGTGCCGTGGCCCATCGTGTCGTTCACCACCTTGAAGTCGTCCAGGTCGACGAAGAGCACGCCGACGGTGCGCTCGGTGCGGCGCGCGTGGTCGAGCGCGTCGGCGACCCGCTCGGCGAACAGGACCCGGTTCGGCAGACCGGTCAGCGCGTCGTGGTAAGCCTGGTGCTTCAGCTCCTGCTCAAGCTGGTGCTGCTCGGTGACGTCGCGCAGGGTGAGCACCATGCCGCCCACGGTCCGGTCGCCGCGCAGGTCGCTTGAGCGCACCTCGAGCACGGCGTCGCGGCCGTCGAGGCGCTCGATCCTGAGCAGGAAGCCGTGCGTGCCCGCGGTGATCCCGGCCAGGATCAGGTCCATCACCCGGGCGACGTCGGCCCGCGTCTCCGGGTCCACCAGGTCCTCGAGCCGGTGCCCCTCGACCTCGACGTCACCGAAGATGGCGGCGGCGGACGGGGTCGCGTAGGCGACCTGGCCGTCCTCGCCGATGATCAGGATCGCGTCCGAGGTGTTGCGCACCAGCGTGCGGAACAGCGCCTGGCCGCGCTGCCTGATCACCTCCTGGGTAAGGGTGACGCGCTCGACCGCCAGGGCTGCCTGGCCGGCCAGGATCTCGAGGGCCGGCGACAGCTCGGCCAGCACCGGCTGCTGGCCGTAGACGCAGAGCACCCCGATGTGCGGGTCACCGGTCGGCCGGTCCCTGAGCATCAGCGGGCAGAGCAGGGCACCCTCGGCCGGCCCGAGCCGGCTGGCGCCCGGCCGGACCACCGCGAACTCCTCCGCCGCGATGAACCGGGAGCGGTCCAGGGTGGGCAGCAGCTCCTCGGTCAGCTGGCGGAGCCGGTCACCCGACAGCTCATCGGCGGCGGCCGAGGACGAGCTCGTGGTGACCGGGATGACCGGCCGCAGCCGACCATCCCGGCGCACCGCCAGCAGCGCCGTCACTCGCTCGCGCGAGGCCGGCTCCGGGCGGCTGACCAGGGCGGTCGCCGACTGTTGGACGGCCGCGGCGATCTCCTCGGCCGAGGTCGCCGAGGACAACGCCGCGCCCGCCATCCGGAGCGTCCGTTCGCGGACCATGGCCCGCCGCTGGAACGAGGCCACGTCCCAAAGTCGGGAGAGCACGAGCAGGTACAGTACCCCGCACACGACGGCGACGACAGCATCACCGGCGTCCCCGTGCAGGAACGAGCGGACGAACAGGTAGACCGGCGGGACGACCGACGCCACCAGGACGGTGGCGTAGGCCACCACCCGCGGCGATGACAGCGTGTGATCTCCTCTATGCGCTGCCCGCATGGTCTGCATCCCCCCATCCCGCAGTCTTCGCAGTTCAAGAGCTCTAATGCACTCTATTCTGAGCGTAAGCGGGTGACTCCGGAGAGCACACGCTGTAACCAGCCAGTCGGGTCGGCGCCCCCGCCTCATCGACTCCCGTCTTTGCTCGCAGCTCACTCCTTTCTTTTGTTATGTGACCACAACAGAGCAGTCCAACCCTGCCAATAGCGGGCATTACGGCCCACAGAGGCGAGCGCTAGCATGTGACCGCACATGAATCCGTATGTAGACAGGTGGCAAATGGCGAAGAACCTGCAAGAGCTGCTTGACGAGGCCGGGAGCACGGTAGAGCTGCTGCGGAATTCGCAGCTTGGCGCCTACGTCTACCCCGTCGTCCCGTCCGAGTTCACGAACTTCCGTCGCGAGGTCATCGCGTGGCGGGAGACGGCGGTGCTCTACGACCAGTCGCACCACATGCACAACATCTTTATCTCCGGTCCCGACGCGCTGAAGCTGATCACCGACACCGGCATTAACTCCACTGCCAAGTTCCCGGTCGACACGGCCAAGCAGTTCGTACCGGTTTCGCCCGATGGCGGAGTCATCGGCGACGGCATTCTCTTCCGCGAGTCCGACGAGGAGTTCACCTTCGTCGGCCGCGCGCCGGTTGCCAACTGGCTGCTGTTCAAGGGGTCGGCGGGCTACAACGTTGACATGGTGCTGGACCCCCGGTCGCCGTCGAGGCCGTACGGCAAGCCGGTGACGCGCAAGCTGTGGCGGTTCCAGATCCAGGGGCCGAGCGCATGGGCGGTGATCGAGAAGCTCAACGGCGAGCCGATGGAGCAGGTCCGGTTCTTCCGGATGGGGTGGATGAACATCGGCGGCGAGAAGGTTCGCACGCTCAGGCACGGCATGGCGGGCGCGCCCGGGCTGGAGATCTGGGGGCCGTACGAGGCGTACGACAAGGTGCGGGACGCGATCCTGGCGGCCGGGGTCGAATTCGGGCTCGAGCCGTGCGGTGCGCGCGCCTACTCTTGCAACACGCTCGAATCGGGCTGGATCCCGTCGCCGCTGCCCGCCATCTACACCTCGCCTTCGCTTCGGTCGTACCGGGAGTGGCTGGGAGCGGACTCGTATGAGGCGACCAACGCGATCGCCGGGTCGTTCGTGTCGCCCAACATCGAGGACTACTACACCAACCCGTGGGAGCTGGGCTACGGCGGCTTCGTGAAGTTCGACCATGACTTCATCGGCCGGGACGCGCTGGCCGCGATCGACGGCACCGCCCAGCGACGGAAGGTCACGCTCGCCTGGAACGCGGCCGACCTCGGCGAACTGCTGACCTCACCACTCGGGCCGGGGCCGGGTTACCAGTTCTTCGACCTGCCGAACGCCAACTACGGCTCGTCCAACTTCGACTCGGTGGTGGACGCATCGGGCAAGATCGTCGGGCTGTCGATGTTCACCGGCTACTCGGCCAACGAGCGGTGCGGGCTGTCGCTCGCCACCGTCGACCCGGACGTGCCGATCGGGGCCGAGGTGCGCGTCATCTGGGGCGAGCCGGACGGCGGGTCACGGAAGACGACGGTGCAACCGCACGAGCAGTTCTCGGTCCGCGCGGTCGTCTCGCCGACGCCGTACTCGGCCGTGGTTCGCGAGAGCTACCACGAGGGCTGGCGGTCGTCGATCGTCTAGCCGCCGGGTCCGGCGCGTCGCGCTTCTTGCTGTTATCTCGCGGATGGGGAGATAGTGGATCGTTGTGTACACGCGGATGTACACAACGATCCATCATCCTGGCGTTCGGCGATCGATGGGGGCGAGTGGCCGCCTCCGCTGCGACGCTTCTTGCTGTTATCCTCCGGCGAGGCAGCTAGGAGATTTATTGCGCGACGTTTGGCTCGGCGTCCCGAGCCTTTTGTCGCGCAATGATTTCTAGGCGGACGCTTCTTGCTGTTATCGTCGCTGGGCGGGAGTGGCGGCCGGGGTGGGGTTCGGGGTGGGGTTCGGGGTGGGGTTCGGGGTGGGGTTCGGGTCGCCGGGCAGAGACTGCATAGGTGGGGCTGGCCGGGCGGGGCTGGCCGGGTGGGCCTGGTCAGGGGTGGGGCGGGGGCGGTGCGCGGGCGGTGCGCGGGCGGGCCGGAGGCGCGCGGGGGGAGGGCGGGGGCGGCGGCGGGGGGTGGAACTGTCGTAGGGGGTTGTTAGGTTGGCGGGGTGAATCGGACGGATCGGCTGTATGCCATCGTCGAGGAGTTGCGGGCGGTGGCGCCGCGGCCGCGGAGCGCGCGCTGGCTGGCGGGGCGGTTCGAGGTCAGCGTGCGGACGGTCGAGCGGGACATCAGCGCGCTGCAGCAGTCGGGGGTGCCGATCTGGGCCGAGCCCGGCCGGACCGGCGGGTACTGCCTGGACAAGGCGCGGACGCTGCCGCCGGTCAATCTGACCCCGGGCGAGGCGGTCGCGCTGGCGGTGGCGCTGCGGCAGCTGGACGGCACGCCGTTCCTGGCCGACGCCGGGACGGCGCTGCGCAAGCTGGTGACGGCGATGCAGGCGGGAGACGCGGCCGCCGCCCAGGAGCTGGCCGAGCGCATTCACCTGCTCGGCAAGCCCGGGGCGGCAGCGCCCCCGGCCCCGATGCCGCGACTGGTCGCGGACGCGCTGCAGCCCCGGCGAGTGCTGCGGATCGGCTACGCCGACCGGGCCGGGGCGGTCACCAGGCGGGAGATCGAGCCGCTCGGCTACGTCGGCTCGCCCGCCGCGCACTGGTACCTGATGGCCTGGTGCCGGCTGCGGGACGGGCTGCGCGCCTTCCGGACCGACCGGATCACCGGCGTGACGGTCACGGCCGAGGTGGCCCCGCCGCGCCAGCTGCGCAGCGAGGACCTCGACATCTCGCCGGAGAAACTCCGGCCGCTCACGTTGAGCTGACCCACGCTGAGCTGCCGGAGCCTATTTCCGGCGGCAGACGTCCCTAGGCGACCGGGGGCGGGCTGAAGATCTCGAAGTGGTTGCCGGCCGGGTCGAGCAGGTGGGCGAAGGTCAGGCCGTCCGGGTTGACCTGCGGGGCGCGCTGGACCTTGCCGCCCGCTTCCTCTGCCTTGCGGCAGGTCGCGGCGACGTCCTCGACGATCACGCTGAAGACGGCGTAGCTGGCGAACTTGCCGTCGGTGGCGAAGAGGCCGCCGTGGATGCCGTCGGGGTCGCCGGTGGTGAACGTCTGGTAGGTGGGGTTGCCGTCGTTGGCAACCGTCCAGCCGAGCACGTCGCCGTAGAACCGCTCGGCCGCCGCCGGGTCGTCGGTGCCGACCTCGAACCAGGCGATCGCGTTGAATGCGGGCATGTCCGTCCCTCTCGTCAGGTGGTGCCGGATCTTCCCGGCACCACCCACTGTGGACGGCGGCGGCGACAGCCCCCTGTCGGTGTTTTCCTGCTAGGCGAACGACTGGTAGACGAGCTGGCGGAGCTGGGGGCGGAGGGGGAGGGCGTTGGACGGGATCAGCTGGGTGAAGAAGGAGACCGTGAGGCCCTCGGACTGGTCGATCCAGAAGGAGGTGGAGGCGGCGCCGCCCCAGGACAGCTCGCCCGGCGAGCAGTCGACCTTGACCGCGGCCGGGTCGGTGACGACCGCGAAGCCAAGGCCGAAACCGGAGCCGTGCATGGGCGACTCGGCGTACAGGGCGCGGCCGAAGGTGGCGATGTCGGGGCCGCCCGGCAGGTGGTTGCGGCCCATGTAGCGGACCGTGCGCGGGCTGAGCAGGCGGACGCCGTCGAGCTGGCCGGCCGGGGAGTCGGGGCGGTCGAGCAGCAGCTGCAGGAACCGGTGGTAGTCGGCCGCGGTGGAGACCAGGCCGCCGCCGCCGCTCAGCATCCGCGGCTTGATCCTGGCGTTGTCCCAGGGCGCGCCCATCTTGATCATCTTCCGGCCGGGGCCGAGGCCGTACAGCACGGCCAGCCGGGACGCCCGGTCGTCGTCGACCCAGAAGGTGGTGTCGGTCATGCCCAGCGGGCCGAAAATGCGGTCGGCGAAGAACTGGTCGAGCGACTGCCCGGAGGCGACCTCGACGACCCGGCCGAGGACGTCGGTCGAGACGCCGTAGTTCCACTCCGCGCCCGGCTCGAACAGCAGCGGCAGCGCGGCCCAGCCGTCGCACGCGGCCGCCAGGTCCATGCCCTTGGGCGCGCCCGGGTCGAAGCCGGCCGCGCGGTAGATCGCGTCGACCGTGTGCACCCGGTGGAAGCCGTAGGTGAGGCCGGAGGTGTGGGTGAGCAGGTGCCAGACCCGCATCGGCTCGGTGGCCGGGACCGTGAGCGGGTTCTGGTCGGAGCCGCCCGCGTAGACGCGCGGGTTGGCGAAGGACGGGATGAACTTGCTGACCGGGTCGGTCAGCTGCAGCGCGCCCTCCTCGTAGAGCATCATGGCGGCGACCGAGGTGATCGGCTTGGTCATCGAGAAGATGCGCCAGAGGGTGTCGGATTCGACCGGGAGATCTTCGTCGAGGTCGCGGGCGCCGTAGCTGGACACGTGCGCGAGCTTGCCGTGCCTGCTGACCGTGACCAGGTAGCCGGCCAGCCGGCCGTCGTCGACGTAGCGGGCGAAGGTGCCGTCGATCCGGCCCAGCCGCTGCGCGTCAAGCCCCACCTCGGCCGGGTCGACCTCCGCCTTGAGTTCGCTCACTGACGCCGCCTTTCATTCATGATCTTCGTTGCCTCGACAAGACTGCCCGAGTCCGGTTTCCCGCGCTAGGGGTGGAAATGGGGGTGCGGGAGTCGCCCGGGACCGTTCGAGATAAAGATCTGGATCTTCCCGAACGGTCCGAGGCGACTGTGGTCGGGCCGGGGTTCCTCAGGCGCCGGGGGCGGCGTCCTGCGGGTCGAGCGACTCCAGCGACGCGAGCGGCGCCTCCGGCTTCTGCTCGCCCGCCGCGTGGCTCCACTTGCGCAGCTCGACCTGCGGGATCAGCCAGGTGGCGAGGAAGGCGAGGAAGGCGATCGGCGCCGCGACCAGGAACACGGTCTGGATCGACTCGGCGTAGCCGGCCGACGAAGCCGTGCCGGACGGCCGCGGGCAGCAGGTCGAGCATCGCCGGGGTGACCCCGGCGCTGCTGAAGCCGGCCGGCAGCTTGATCCCGTGCAGGTGGCCGGCCAGGTTACCGACCAGCACGTTGGAGAAGATCGCGCCGAAGATCGCGGTGCCGAACGAGCCGCCGATCGACCGGAAGAAGGTCGAGCCTGCCGTCGCGACGCCGATCTCGCTGTGCGGCACGCCGTTCTGCACGATGATCACCAGCACCTGCATGACGCGAGCCGAGGCCGAGGCCGAGGATCAGCATGTAGAGCGCGTCCAGGTAGGTCGGCGTGGTCACGCCCATCAGGTGCAGCAGGAACAGGCCGAGGGTCATCAGCGCGGTGCCCGCGATCGGGAAGTACCCGGTACTGGCCGGTCTTGGAGATGACCTGCCCGGAGGTGATCGACATGATCAGCAGCCCGCCCATCAGCGGCAGCAGGTAGAGCCCGGAGATGGTGGGCGAGATGCCGCGGGCGACCTGGAAGAAGGCGGGCAGGTAGGCGATCGCGCCGAACATGCCGAACCCGACGATGAAGCCGACGACGCTGGTGGCGGAGAAGACCCGGGTCTTGAATAGGTGCAGCGGCAGCACCGGCTCGGCCGCCCGGCGCTCGACGAAGACGAACGCGACGATCAGCGCCGCGCCGGCCGCGCCGAGGATGTAGATCGGGGCCGACGCCCACGGGTAGGTGGTGCCGCCCAGGCTGGTCAGCAGGATCAGCGCGGTCGCGGCGAGCGAGAGCACGATCGTGCCGAGGTAGTCGATCTGGTGGTGGATCCGGCGGAGCTTGCCCGGCACCTGGCTGGCCACCACGAACAGCGCGATCGCGCCGATCGGGATGTTGATGTAGAAGATCCAGCGCCAGGTCAGGTTGTCGACGAAGACGCCGCCGAGCAGCGGGCCGATCACGCTGGCGACCCCGAAGACGCCGCCGAAGAGGCCGGAGTACTTGCCGCGGTCGCGGGGCGAGACGATGTCGCCCACGATCGCCTGCGCGCCGACCATCAGGCCGCCGGAGCCGAGACCCTGCACCGCGCGGAACGCGATCAGCATGATCATCGAGTTGGACAGGCCGGACAGCACCGAGCCGATCAGGAAGATGACGATCGAGGCCTGGAAGAAGATCTTCCGGCCGTACTGGTCGCCGAGCTTGCCCCAGAGCGGGGTGGACACGGTCGAGGCGAGCAGGTAGGCGGTGATCACCCAGGCGATGTGGGAGCCGCCGTTGAGGTCGCCGACGATCGTCGGCAGCGCGGTCGAGACGATCGTCTGGTCAAGCGCGGCCAGGAACATGCCGCACATGAGCGCGCCGATGATCAGCAGGATGCGGCGACGGTCGAGGTTGGGCACGACGCCGTTGGCGTCGCCTTGCCGCCGCCCGGCGCGACCGCGGTGCTGTCTGATGCCGAGGCCATCAGGGGTTTTCCTTTCGTTCCGTGACATGACGCAGGTCGGCGTTTTCCGGCAGCCCGCTCGCGAGCGCGCCGAACGCGAGGTCGACCAGGTGATCGAGCGGCACCGTGCCGCCGGAGGAGGCCCAGAAGGCCATGCTCGACCGGAACACGCCGGTCGCGATCGAGGCGAGCAGGCCCGGGTAGGGGTCCTGCCCGGGGGTGGTGCCGAGGCGCCGCGCGATCGCCTCGGCCAGGGACCGTTCGATCGCGGCCATCTGGGCGCCGTGGGCGGCGTGCAGGTGCGGGTCGGTGCGGGAGGCCCGCATCCGGGCGAGCCATTCGAGGGGGTCGCCGCCCAGCTCCGCGAACTCGTTCTCGACCTCTGCGGCCCGGTTGCGCATGAGCGCGCGGAGCACGTTCAGGACCGGCTCGCCGGGCGACTGGTGGACGATGGCGTCGCTGGTCGCCTCGGCCAGCTCCGGGTCGGCCCCGAACAGCGCGGCCTCTTTGGTGGGGAAGTAGTTGAAGAAGGTGCGCGGGGAGACGTTGGCCGCCTCCGCGATCTCTTCCACGGTGACGTTGGAGTAGCCGCGGTCGGCGATCAGGCGGAGCGCCTCGCGGCGCAGTTCGCGGCGGGTCGCCAGCTTCTTGCGCTCGCGGAGGGAGGTCGGCGGCGGCGCGCAGGCCTGGTCGGCCCGAGGGGCGCTGAGGCCCGTTTCGCTGGCTACTGTCATCATGCGCTTGCTAAAGGTTTGCGTGGGCTACAAGTTTGCGTGGAGTTAAATCTTACAGCCCCTGCAACATTGTCGCGACGGGGGCTATTCCGGGTCGGGGCTACGATGTTGGCCATGTCCGCCGTCGCCGTCTCGCCCGCGTTGGCGGCGGAGATTGCGCTTCGGCATTACGGCGTGATCGGCGTGGCGGAGCGGCTGGCGTCGGAGTTCGATGACACGTTTCGGCTGGTGGGCGCGGATGGGCCGGGGTGGCTGCTGAAGATCAGCGCTGAGCCTGCTCCGACGGCGGACTTGGCCGGGGCGGACTTGGCCGGGGCGGGCTTGGCCGGCGCGGGTTTGGCCGGGGCGGACGGGGTGGGATTTCAGACCGCGCTGCTGCTGCACCTGGCGGCGGTCGCGCCGGAACTGCCGGTGCAGCGGGTGATCCCGACGGTGGACGGGCGGGCGGAGATCGTGGTCTCGGTTCCGTTCGACGATGTGCCGAGCGGTGCTGGGCGGCTGGCGCGGATGACGTCGTGGCTGGACGGGCGGCTGCTCGGTTCCGGGCCTTCGAGCGCCGGGCTGCGGCGGGACATCGGCGGCACGCTGGCCCGGCTGAACGTCGCCCTGCGCGGGTTCACGCACCCCGGCGCGGGCCGGACCCACCGGTGGGACCTGCAGCGCTTCGGGGCACTGCGGCCGCTGCTGGCCGAGCTGCCGGCTGACGGGCGCGGCGGGCTGGCGGACTGCCTGGACCGGTTCGAGGCGGAGGTCGCGCCCCGGCTGGCGGGGCGGGCCAGCCAGGTCATCCACACCGATTTCCACGGGGAGAACCTGCTCACCGACGGGTCGCGGGTCACCGGCATCCTCGACTTCGGCGACGCGCTGACCGGGCCGGTGGCGATGGACGTCGGGGTGGCCGCCTGCTACCAGCTGGGCGGCGGCGGGCCGGGCGGTGACCTGCTGACGCCGGCGCTCGACGTGGTGGCCGGGTACCACGCGGTCGAGCCGCTGTCTGCTGCGGACCTGGACCTGGTCGCGGAGTTCGTGGTCGCCCGGGTCGCGGCGCGGATCATCCTGAGCCAGGCGCACGCGGCCCGCGATCCGGCCAACGCCGGCTATCTGCTGCGCCGGACGCCGGCCGCGATCGCGCACTTCGGGGCGCTGCGCGCGATCGGGATCGACGAGATCGGCCGCCGCCTGGGCGCGGCCTGCGAGCTGGAGGTGGCATGACCGAGCCTGCGCCGGTTCCGGTTCCGGTGATGGTTAACGGGTTTGACGGCTCCGGCCTGGCCGGCCTGCCGGACTCGACCCGCGAGCTCATCGCCCGCCGGGAGGCCGCCCTCGGCGGCGCCTACCGGCTCTTCTACGACCAGCCGGTCGAGTTCGCGCGCGGCGCGGGGGTGTACCTGTACGACCCGGACGGGGTCGCGTACCTCGACGCCTATAACAACGTGCCGTCGGTCGGTCACTCGCACCCGCGGGTGACCGAGGCGGTGTCGCGTCAGCTGGCGACGCTCAACACGCACACCAGGTACCTGACCGAGGGGGTCGTCGGGTACGCCGAGCGGCTGCTCGCCACGCACTCGATCGGCCCGGCCCACGCGATGTTCACCTGCACCGGGAGCGAGGCCAACGACCTCGGCTTGCGCATCGCGCGGACCTTCACCGGCGGTACCGGGGTGATCGTGACCGCGAACGCGTACCACGGGGTGACCGCCGCGGTGGCGGAGCTCTCCCCCAGCCTGGGCGCGAACGTGCCGCTCGGGGTGCACGTGCGGGCGGTGCCCGCGCCGGCGTCGGGGTCGGATGCTGACGTCGATTTTGCGGCCGGGGTGGCGGCGGCGATCGCGGATCTGCGGCGGCACGGGGTGCGGCTGGCGGCGTTCCTGGCCGACTCGATCTTCTCCTCCGACGGGGTGCTGCCCGACCCGGCCGCCGCGTCGCTCGCCCGGGTGGCTTCGCTGGTGCGCGAGGCGGGCGGGCTCTACATCGCCGACGAGGTGCAGTCCGGGTTCGGCCGGACCGGGTCGCACCTGTGGGGGTACCAGCGGCACCCCGGCCTGGTGCCGGACCTAGTGACGATGGGCAAGCCGATGGGGAACGGTCTGCCGATCGCCGGGCTGGTGGCCCGGCAGCCGGTGCTGGCGGACTTCGGGCAGCGGGCGCGGTACTTCAACACCTTCGGCGGCAACCCGGTCTGCGTCGCCGCCGCGTCGGCCGTGCTCGACGTGCTGGCGGACGAGGACCTGCCGGGGAACGCGTTGTCGACCGGCGAGTACCTTCGGTCCGGGCTAACGAGCCTGGCCGGCTCGAGCCCGGTGCTGGCGGAGGTGCGCGGGGTGGGTTTGTACGTCGGGGTGGACGTGGTCTCGCCGTCGACCGGTCGGCCGTCGGCCGAGCTGGCGGCGGCGATCGTCAACGGGATGCGCGCGCGCCGGGTGCTGATCAGCGCCACCGGCCCGCGCGGGCATGTGCTGAAGATCCGGCCGCCGCTTCCGTTCGGGCGGGAGCACGCGGACCAGCTGGTGACGGCGCTGGCGGACGTGCTTGCGACGTTGTTACCTGGTCAGGAGTGCCAGGCGAACTGGGACTGCCAGGCGGTGTAGCCGTTGGCGTTCGGCCAGCTGCCCGCGAACAGCCTGCTGACGACCGGCTGCGCGGGGGCGGTGGACAGGGCGCCGGTCGGCAGCCGCATCGCGATCAGCCAGAGGGCGTTGTCGCGGACGTAGAGCAGGTCGCCGCCGGTGGCGGACCAGGTCGGGGCGGCGACGCCCGCTCCGGCCCGGGTGATCGGGACCGCGTTGCCCCCGGCGCCGCCCTGGTACCAGAGCCCGCAGGTCTGCGACCAGGCGCTGAGGTCTTGCTCGCCGCCGCCGGCCATCGTCGGCGTGGATTCTGTGGCGCAGTGCGCGAATGCCAGGTCGGGCTCGCCGTGCCACTGCGATGACGCCGGGCCGAGGTTCACCGGGTCGGGCATCGCGCCCGGCGCGGGCCCGCACCGGCCAGCGACGCTACAGTACGTGATCGTCTTGGCGCTCCACGGGTAGCGGTTCCCGCCGGTCACCAGCGTCACGCCGGCCCCGTCCGGCACCGCGAACGCGGGGTAGGCCGGGGTGCTCGGCAGCGTCGCCGTCGGCGCGTCGCCGAGCGGGTAGGAGACCAGCGGCAGCCCGGTCGCGCGCAGCGAGGCCGAGTCGCGCGGGTCGGACCAGGCCAGCAGCCCTTCGCCGTCCGTCCACCAGCCGTCCACGATCAGCGCGGCGGTCCTGGAGGAGGCGAGGCTGTTGACCACGATCCCCTCGCTGGGCACGAACAAGTCGATCACGCTGCTGGCGAAGCGCCTGGTCGCAGTCAGCTCGACCGACGCGATCGCGATCTCGCGCCCGTTGGGCGACCAGGCCGGGGCGCCGTCGAATTGGCCCGGTACCTCGAGCATCGGGTAGGTCGGCTTCCCCGGCCGCACCGCGTACAGCTTGCCGCCGCCGGCCTCGGTGGCGGCGAGCTCGTCCGACGTGGGCGACCAGGCGAAGCCTGCCACCTTCGGCAGGACCTGATGAGCGCCCTGGCCGTCCGGTCCCGCCAGCCAGAGCGCGCCGCTGGTCACGGCGCCGTCGGCGGACGGCGGGCCGACGAGGTAGGCGAGCCAGCGGCCGTCCGGTGACCAGGCCGGGGAGCCTGGCGTCCGCGCGGCCGGCCTGGTTACGGTCGGCGCGGTCACGGCCGGCGCGGTCACGGCCGGCGTCTTGCTGGTCGGGATCGCGTGCAGCGTGGCCGCCTGGCCGGGCAGGCTGCCGTCGAGCGCGTAGAGCGTGCTGGCCGACACGAACGCCAGCTGGCCGTGGCCGGCGAACGCGCTCTCCCCGACCGGCGAGCCGGCTGCGCTCCCGGTTGGGGTCTCGGTCGGGCTCGCGATGGCGGTCCCGGTCGGGGTCCCGCTGGTGGCGGGGGCGCCGACGGGGGCCGTGACCGACACGCTGACGTCGGCCGAGGCGGTGGCCGCGGGCGCGCCGTGCGCGCAGGCCGCGATGCCGGCCACCACCGCGAGCGCCGCCAATGAGGCGATAAGTCTGCTCATCATGCTCTTTGGACGTCGCCGGCGGCGAATAAGTTGCTCCGTCGCCCAAATTGGGCCCCCTGGTCACTCGTGGACCGGTCCGCGCCGGCGATCCGGTTACGCTTGGGGTGCTACCGCTTGAAAGGCACGCTGTCATGACGAACTCAGGCGCGGCGGACATGGTTCCGGTCACGATCGTCGGCGTCGCCGTCGCCGGGCGCGACGACGCGGAGCGGCGCGAGCGGTTTTCGATCGTGCTCGCGCCGGCGGCCGACGGGGACGCGCGGCGGCTGTTCATCGGGATCGGGGACGCGGAGGCGACCGCGCTGGCGTTCAGCCTGCAGGGGCAGGAGTTCCCCCGGCCGATGACCTACCAGTTCATGGCGTCGCTGGTCGCGGCGGCCGGGTCGGCGGTGCGCTCGGTGCGCGTCACCCGGTTCGACCGCCAGGTCTTCTACGCGCAGGTGACGCTGCGGGGCGGGGCGGTGGTCGACGCGCGGCCGAGCGACGCGATTAACCTGGCCGCGATCACCGGCGCGCCCGTGCTGGTGGCCTCGGAGCTGCTCGACCTGCCAGTGGACCCGGAACTGCGGGTGCCCTAGCCTTTTAGGTTGTAGACGTCGGTGGCGTTGCCGGCCAGGACTCGGGCGGCGGTTTCCTCGTCCGGCATGAGCCGGGCGACGGCGCGGGCGTTGGCGGCGATGCCGGGGATGCCGGGCCAGTCCGTGCCGAAGATCATCCGCCGGGTCAGCCTGGCCCAGTTCTGCCGGGCGTAGTAATCGCGGAGCCGGGACGGCGGCAGGCCGGAGAGCTCGATCCAGACCCGGTCGCTGGACAGCGCGAGGAAGGCCGCCGCGTCGTACCACCAGCCGCGGCCGCCGTGCGCGAGCACCAGGGTGAGCGAGCGGAAGTCGCGCAGCACGTCGTCGAGGACGACCGGGTCGCCGAACGTGTTGGCCGCGCCGGGGAAGGTCGAGGTGCCGCAGTGCACCACGACCGGGACGCCGGCCGCCTGGCAGGCCTCGTAGGCGGGGTAGAGCATCCGGTCGTTGGCGGCGACGCCGGCGTGCACCGGGTGGATCTTCAGCGCCACCGCGCCCAGCGCGAGCTGCCGGCGGACCTCGTCGTCGACCGGGTAATGCAGGTGCGGGTTGACGTTGGCGATGACCTTGATGCGGTCGGGTGCCTGGGCCGCGATCGGCAGCATGTCCTCGATGACCTGCAGGCCGGTCACCTTCGGGGAGTACTCGCTCATCAGCAGCGCGATGTCGACGCCCTCGGCCGCCAGGTAGGCGTCGAACTCGGCGGGCACCACGGCGCCGTCCGCATCGTAGAGCCGTTCCATGGCGGCCTCGGCCGCGAACCCTTGCAGCCAGGTTTCCCTGGGCAGCTTGAGCGTGGACAGCCGGGCGGCGTGCAGATGGACGTCGATGAGCGGCATTCCGTCGAGCATGACGCTTTGCTACCTCACTGAGTACTGTCGGTCGTGGTCAACACGCCGAGGGCCATCGTGCGCAGGTCCACCCGGCGGATCTTCCCGGTCGCGGTGGTGGGGAACCCTTCGGTGAAGACGATCGCACGGGGGCGCTTGAACGACGGCAGTCCCTCCCGGCAGTACTCGATGAGCTCGGCCTCGGTCGCGGCCCCGTCGACCGCGAGCTGCACGTAGGCGACCGGCTTCTCGAGGCCGTCGGGGTCCGGGGCGGCGACCACCACCGCCTGGGCGACGGCCGGGTGCGACAGCAGCCGGGTCTCGACCTCCATCGGGGAGACCCAGATCCCGGACGCCTTGATCATGTCGCCGGTCCGGCCCAGGCACTCGTAGTACCCGCCGGCGTCCCTGACGTAGGTGTCGCCGGTGCGCAGCCACTCGCCCTGGAAGACCAGCCGGGACGCGTCGTAGCGAGCCCAGTAGCCGGTCGCCGAGGACTGGCCGCGCACGTACAGGGTGCCGGGGGTGCCCGGCTGGGTGATCTCCCGGCCGCTCTCCTCGTCAAGCAGCTTGAGGTCGTAGCCGGGCACGGCCACGCCGGTGGTGCCCGGCCGCACCGCGCCGGGCGCGTTGGACAGGAAGATGTGCAGCATCTCGGTCATCCCGATGCCGTCGATGATGTCGATGCCGAACTGCGTCGTCCACCGCGCGTAGAGCGACGCGGGGAGCGCCTCGCCGGCCGAGGCGGCCAGCCGGACCCCGCTTAGCGCGTCGGCCGGCAGTCCGGCCCTGAGCATGTTGGCGAAGAACGTCGGGCCGCCGAAGAAGAGGGTCGCGCCGTGCTTGGCGGCCGTCTCCGCGATCAGGTCGGGGCGGGACGGCGACGGCAGCAGCACGCAGGCCGCGCCGACCGACAGCGGGAACAGGACCGAGTTGCCGAGGCCGTAGGCGAAGAACGCCTTCGCGGCCGACAGGCAGCGGTCCGACGGCGTGATCCCGAGCACCTGCGCGGCGTAGGTCTCGCAGACGACCCGGACGGACCCGTGCCGGTGCATGGCGCCCTTCGGCGTTCCGGTGGTGCCCGAGGTGTAGAGCCAGAAGGCCGGGGAGTCGGCCGTGGTGTCGTAGACCGACTCGTCGGGCGGGTAGGCGGCCAGGTCGTCCAGTTGGTGAACTGGCCGGGGACTGGCAGCAAGCGGGACGTCTGCCAGTACACCGGCCAGCTCGGGTGCCGCTGCGGCGGCCGACTCCGCCACGGCGGCGAACTCACCGGTGATCGCGAGGAACCGGGCCCGGGAGTCGCGGAGCAGGTCCGCGACCCCGTCGGCCCGCAGCATCGTCGAGACCGGCACTGGAATCGCGCCTACCCGCATAGCGGCCAGGTAAACAACCACGAAGGCCGGCGAGTCCGGCATCAGCATCAGGATCCGCTGCTCGGGCTGGACGCCGACGGCGCGCAGGCCCGCCGCGGTGCGGCAGACCCGGTCGTGCAGCTGCGCGTAGCTGACCTCGCCGGCCGGGCCGGTCAGCGCGATCCGCTGTCCGTCCCCGGCCGTCAGCCGCCGGTCGAGCAGGTACTCGCACGCGTTGAACAGTTGCTCCATCGCAGTCGGTCCTCGGGGTTGCGGTTCTGCCAGCTCTGTCTAGGCCAGGTGCACGTAGTCGTAGTCGAACGGGTGACCGTTGATGCCGTTGCGGGGCGGCGCGACCCACGCCGCGATCTTGCCGCGCTGATGCACCGGCTGCATCAGCGATCGCACGAATGTTTTATCTGTATCGGTTGGCAGCCATTGTCCCTTGCGCGCCTCCCACACGCCAGCGGAAAGGCGTTCCCCGGTCGGCGACGCCTCGATCGGGGCGAACGCCCCGACCTTCCGGTTGAACGCGATGTGCGGCAGGTACAGCCGCTGCGGGAGGCCCGCCTGGTCGAGGATGCGGTTCCACCGCTTGATGCCGCCGGCGCAGTCGGCGATGTACTCACGCCGCAGGTCGGTGTTGAGGCCGACCAGCGCGCTCACCTCGGTCTGCGCGATCTCCCCGTCGGTCAGCGCGTCCACCATGATCGCGTCGCTGGCCAGCAGGTGGTCGTCTTTGCGCCGATCCTCCAGCCAGCGGCCCTTGAGGCCGGCCGTGTAGTAGTTGGCGACGTTGGTCGAGGTTTCCCCGCCGAACAGGTCGAGGGAGACGCTGTAGTGGAAGTTGATGTACTTCTGGATGACCGGGAGCGGGATCGCCCCGTAGGCGGCCACGTCGTCGGTGTCGTTCTCAACCATCACCTGCGCGGTCCGCTCCACCACCCGGTCGACGCCGGTGGTGCCGACCATCATGTGGTGCGCCTCTTCCTTGAGCATGAACTCGCAGGTCCGGCTCAGCGGGTCGAAGGCGGACTCCTTCAGCGTGCCGAGCTGGTACTTGCCGTCCCGGTCGGTGAAGTAGGTGAACATGTAGAACGACAGCCAGTCGGGGGTCTCCTCGTTGAACGCGCCGAGGATGCGGGGCGAGTCCTCGCTGCCCGAGTTGCGGTGCAGCAGTTCCTCGGCCTCCTCCCGGCCCTCGCGGCCGAAGTAGGCGTGCAGCAGGTAGACCATCGCCCACAGGTGGCGGCCCTCTTCGACGTTGACCTGGAACAGGTTGCGCAGGTCGTACAGGGACGGCGCGGTCGCGCCGAGGTTGCGCTGCTGCTCCACGCTGGCCGGCTCGGTGTCGCCCTGGATCACGATCAGCCGCTGCAGCTCGGCCCGGTACTCGCCGGGCACCTTCTGCCAGGCGGGCTCCCCCTTGTGGGCGCCGAACGCGATCCGCCGGTCGCCGTCGCGCTCGGCCAGGAAGATGCCCCACCGGTAGTCCCGCATCGGCACGTGGCCGAACTGCGCCCAGCCCTCGCGGCCGACGTTGACCGCCGTGCGCAGGTAGACGTCCTGGGTCGGCAGCGTCGGCCCCATCGACTCCCACCAGGACAGGAAGTTGGGCTGCCAGGACTCCAGCGCCCGCTGCAGCCGCCGGTCCTCGTTCAGGCTGACGTTGTTGGGGATCTTCTCGGCGTAATCAGGGGTGGTCATGGAACCTCAGACTCGCTTCCGGTCGAAATCGGCCCGCTTGCCGGTGCCGTACGCGCGCAGCGCGCCGTCGGGCCCCGAGGCGTTCGGGCGGTAGAAGATCCAGTTCTGCCAGGCGGTCAGCCGGCCGAAGATCTTGGTCTCGATGGTCTCCGGGCCCGCGAACCGGTAGTTCGCCTCCAGGCCCGTCAACGCGTCAGGGGAGAAGGCCGACCGCTCCTCGATCGCGATCCGCACCTCCTCCTCCCAGTCGATGTCATCGGGCGCGAAGGTGACCAGGCCGAGCCTCTCCGCCTCCTCGGCTTCCAGCGGCTCGCCCGCGCGCTTCTCGACGTCGGCCAGGCCGTCGTCGTCGCCGTAGAACCGGGTCTGCAGGCGCGTGAGGCCGTTGCCCATCGGCAGCGGGCCCAGGTTCATCGCACCGACGGTGATCGCGGCCGGCGTCGCGTCCGGATCGGCGTCCTCGAAGACGCCGAACAGCATGTAGGAGCGGTCCGCCGCCAGCGCGAGCTCGAGCAGTGAGCCGGCGAAGCAGGAGCCCGGCTCGATCAGCGCGATCAGCGAGCGGCTGGTCACGTCGAGGCGCTTGAGCGTCCGCTTCAGGTAGAGCACGATCTCGTTGGCGAGCCAGTCGGAGGCGGCGCCCTCGATCAGCAGCGCGTCGTGCGCGAGGACCCGCTCGGCCGATCCGATTGTCCGCAGCACCCAGGTGCCGATCTCGGTCTCGTTGGTGCGCAGGTCGAGGATCAGGTCGTCGAGCTCGCGGGCGACCGCCAGCGGCCAGAACGCCGCCCCGGCGGCGTGCGCCTCGGCCATCGACGGCGGGGCGTCCTCGGGCGGACCGGTCACGATGATCTCCGCGATCGCGCGGTCGCGGTCCAGCGCCGCCGATACGTGCCGGTACGTGATCGCGTCGGCCGTCCGGGACTTGTCGAGCTCGGTCAGCTCGATCGCCGCGCTGCCGGGGAGACGGGTGCTGGCCGACGCTAGAGCCAGGGACCGTTCGGACACCGCTTCTTTCCAGCGCACCCGCGGCACGGCCTCATCGACGAGCTTCCACGCAACTGCCTTCTTGCCCCCGAGACCCTCCGCCTTGGTGGAGAAGTAGTCGGCCAGGTCGCGGCGGACGTGCCGCTTGTCGACCACCCGGGTGAGGCCGCCGGTGCCCGGCAGTACGCCAAGCAGCGGCAGCTCGGGCAGCGAGACGGCCGACGACCGGTCGTCGACGAGCAGGATCTGGTCGCACGCGAGCGCGAGCTCGTAGCCGCCGCCGGAAGCGGTGCCGTTCAGCGCGGCCAGGTAGGTCTGGCCGGAGTTCTCGGTCGCGTCCTCGATGCCGTTGCGGGTCTCGTTGGTGAACTTGCAGAAGTTCACCTTCCACGGGTGGGAGGAGGCGGCCAGCATCCTGATGTTGGCCCCGGCGCAGAAGATCTTCTCCTTGCCGCTGGTCAGCACCACGGTCTTGACCTCGGGGTGCTCGAACCGCAGGCGCTGAACCGCGTCGTAGAGCTCGATGTCCACGCCCAGGTCGTAGGAGTTCAGCTTGAGCTCGTACCCGGGCACCAGGCCGCCCTGCTCGTCGACGTCCATGGTCAGGGTGGCGACCGGGCCGTCGACGGCGAGCTTCCAGTGCCGGTAGCTGGCCGGACAAGTCCTGAATTCGACGTGCGCCATGCCGTCCATACTCTACGAATGACTGCGTATTCGTCAAGGTTCCGTAGAACATTACCCACGCGAGCCAAAGCGCGCGCCGCTGCCGGCGGAGCGAGGAGCGAGGGAGCGCAGCGACTGAGCGACGAGGGAGCAGGCAGTGGCTTCAAGCGCGCGGCGGCGAGCGGGAAGATACAGCCTTCGGCGCGGCGGCGAGCGGGGATAACACAGTGTTCAGCCGGCGCCACTCGCGATGCGCGTCCGGCAGCCACCGCTGGTGCCGGTCGGCGAACAGCTCGGCCGCGCGGATCCCGGTCCACCGCGGCGGCAGCAGCTCGCGTGGCAGGGACGGGTCGAGGGCTGGGAACCGCCGCCACGCGTGCACCAGCTCGAGCTGACGCAGCAGTACGTCACCCGGCACCTCGGGCGCCCGGAACTCGGCCACGAACTGCTCGTACTCCGCCTCGAGGTTTGGCAGGTCCCAGGCCGCGGCGACCATCGCGCTGGTGTCGGACAGCCCGGCGCGGCGGGCCACGAACACGTGCGCGTCGCCCGCCACCCCGGCTTCCGTCAGCACCCGGACCGCCTCGCGCTCGCGGTCAGCGTGCGGGCTGATCCACAGGCCGGGGCCGAGCGAGCCGAACCCGGCCCAGGCAAGCCGGGTCCGCACCACGTGCCGGGCGCGCCGATCGGACTCGGGGATCCGCACCTGGGCGAGCACCCACTGGCCGTCCCAGGCCGCCGCCGGGCCGAAGGAGTAAATGCGCTTGGCCCCGTCGCCCAGCAGCTTCGTCGCCGCCGACGTGAGCCGCCAGCGGGTCCGCCGGCCGACCTTCTCCGGCTGCAGCCAGCCCGCGTTGGACGTGCGCATCAGCGCCTGCCTGGTCGCCTTCTCGGCCACCCCGAGGCGCTCGAACGCCGCCAGCACCGCGCTGGTCCAGGCCGCCCCCTCGCTCGGCAGCACGAACTCACCGAGCAGGGTAAACAGCAGGCCGCGAGCCGACCCCGCGCCGACCTCGTGGCGGCGCGACAGCACCGGCGCGGCGGATTCCACTTAACTGCTCCGGTTCCGCATGATCTAAGTAGCATACCGCCCGACCGCCCCCGACCCCGGTAACCACACCTTAGACCCCGTCGCGCCGCCGCGCCGGTGGGCGCCGCGCCGGTGGGCGCCGCGCCGCGTAGCGGATTGAGCCCAAATGCGCATTCGGGCTCACTCTTGCCGGCCCAAAGGCGCATTCGGGCCGTTGGGGTGGGGGTGGGGTGAGGGTGGGGGTGGGGGTGGGGCCCGCCGCGCCATTGCGACGGGACCCCGTGTAGGTGGGGGCGGATGCCCCCATGCCCACAGACCACCTCCGGGTCTCGCCGCGTTTTGTGCGGCGGGATCCGCTAGGGGGTTTGGGGGGCGAGAGCCCCCCAAGCTGGGGGGTCTCCGGGGGGTCGTCCCCCGGGAGTGTTAATGCGTCAGCGTGCCGAAGGTGACCGTGTCGCCTGCCCAGGAGAAGTTCTGCCATTTGACGTCGCTGCCGGTGCTCGTCGCGGCCACCATGTCGTTTCCGCCCTCGTAGATTCCCACGTGGTAGACGTAGCTGTGCGGATTGCTGTCGACGTGGAAGAACACCAGGTCGCCGCCCCAGGCCCGCTTCTTGCTAATGGGCCGGAACTCGAGGAACTGGGCCTCCGCGGTGCGCTGGATGCCCTTGCCGAGGCGGCGGTAGACGTACTGGGTGAGGCCGGAGCAGTCGAACCCGGCCGGGCTGGTCCCCCCGTAGCGATAGCGGACGCCCTCGTACTTCTTGACTAGCGTCGCGACCTCCTGATTGAAGGACAGGCGATGCTTGCCGGTGTAACTCATGTCGTATGCCGTCTTGGGCGTGGTGGCCCTGTGACTCTTGGGCTTCTTCAGCGACTTCCCGAGTGGCCCGTTATTGCCAGGTACCGCTGCGTTCGGCTTGGCGCCGGCGGGCAGATTCGCCGCCTGGGCACCCCCCGCGACTCCTGCCATCGGGACGCTGAGCGCCACCGTGGCGAGGGCCGCCTTCGCCAGCCAGTTGCGCCGCACCTTAGGCGCCTCCACGCTTGGCAACGACCCGCGTATAGGTCTCTGACCCCCGTTTAAGCATGACGCCGTTCATGTTCTTTGTCCTTTCTTTCCTTTTTAACAATGCGTATTCGGTTGTTTGCATGTGGCTAGTGAGGTGCCCACTGCGCATACTTCCCTATCATCGGGGCAGGGAGGTTGTCTCGTAAGCGGCCATGTTTAGGTCCGGTATGTCACACAGATCACGGTCAGATAAAGGCTTGTTCTTGGCTTCGCATTATGGATTTTGATATTTACAAAACCCCAGTTCAGAGCGCCTACCATCGTTGTCATTGAATGATCAACTGTCGAGTTTTGATCGCTCTTGCCCGTGTGTTATATGTCACAACGGCCTTACCGAGGACGGGCCCGGACGGAGGGCTCGAATGTCTTATTTCCCCCCGTTACCGTCCTGTGATTGGCGTTGAAAAAGATCTTCACGTGACAGTTGTTGCCTGTGTGACTGCGGCGCGGCCGAAGCACTCCGGGGCGCCTGGGGCACGCCGCCGCGCGCCACCGGCTAGACTGCCCGTCTTGTGAGCGGTACTGAGAGCATTCTGGTCACCGGCGGCGCCGGATTCGTGGGCGCGACGCTGGTGCGGCGCCTGGTCGCGAGCGGCTACCGAGTCCGCGTGCTCGACAACCTGTCCACCGGCGCCGAGGCGCACCTGGCGGGCGTGGACGCCGAGCTCGTGGTGGGTGACATCCGCGACGACGACGCCCTCGACGACGCGCTCAAGGGCCTCGACGCGGTCATCCATCTGGCCGCGGCGGGGTCGGTGGTCGGCTCGATCGACGATCCGGTCGGCAACTTCGAGTCGAACGTGGTCGGCACGTTCCGGGTGCTCGACGCCGCCCGCAGGGCCGGGGTGGCGCGCACCGTCCAGGCCTCCACCGGCGGCGCGCTCATCGGGGACGCCACTCCCCCGGTCAACGAGCAGTCGCTGCCCAAGCCGATCTCGCCCTACGGTGCGTCCAAGCTGGCGGGCGAGGCCTACGCGCACGCGTTCGCCAAGACCTACGGGCTGCGCACCGTCGCGGTCCGCTTCGGCAACGTGTACGGGCCCTGGTGCGACCGCAAGCGGGGCGTGCTCAACGTGTACTTCGAGTCGCTGCACGACGGCGTGCCGCTGGTCATCTACGGCGACGGCACCGCCTCGCGGGACTACGTCCACGTCTCTGACATCGCCCAGGCGCTGCAACTGGCGCTGGAGAAGGACGTCCCCGGCGGCACCGTGGTGCACGCCGCCTCGGGCGTGGAGACGCCGCTGACCGAGCTGGCGGACCTGTGCCGCCAGGCGGCCGGGCTCCCCGATCACCCGATCGAGTACCGGCCCTCCCGGGCGGGCGAGGTCGGGCGGAACTTCGCCTCCTACGACCTGGCCCGCGAGCTGCTCGGCTACTCCCCCACGGTGCGGCGCGAGGACGGCATCCCGCTGCTGTGGCAGTGGTTCAAGGACGAGATCTTCAAGGACTGATCGGCTTGGCGCCCCGCGCCACCTCGGATCAACTCCGACGGTTACCGACCACGATTCGCGGTAGATAGAGCACCGGCATAATGATTGCCGCGTATGCGGTGTTTTTCTACGGCGATGGGCGGATGGGTGACATGCGGCGTTTGTTCGCTATCGTAGCTTGCGGTTTGCTTTTGCTGATGGCTTTGGCGGGGTGCAAGGCGTTGTCGGTCAGCGCCGGCCCGACGGCGAAGGCGAAGACGGACTCGAAGTCGAAGTCGGATTCAAAGCCAAAGGCAAAGGCCAAGCCCGCGAAGTCGTCGCATCCGGCAGCGGCTCACCCGGCGGCGGCGGGCGGGTCGGGGACGCTGCAGGTTCTGGCCGAGCCCAAGGCCGGGGTCGGGGCGATCTACAAGCTCATCACCGGTGCCAAGTCGTCGGTCGAGCTGACCATGTACGAACTGCGGGACACCACGGCCGAGAACGACCTGGCGGGCGACGCCAAGCGCGGGGTCGACGTCCGGGTGATCCTCGACAGTCACCTGGAGAAGTCGCGCAACACCGCCACCTACGGCTTCCTGGCCGCGCACCATGTGCACGTGACCTGGGCCGCTTCGGGCACGACGTACCACCAGAAGACGCTCACGGTCGACGGCAAGACGTCGATCGTGATGACGCTCAATATGGTGAGCGCGGACTACTCGGGCACCCGCGACTTCGCCGTCATCGACACCAACCACGCGGACATCGCCGCGATCGTCGCCACCTTCAACGCCGACTTCGCGCACCGGGCGATCACCCCGCCGGACGGGGCCGACCTGGTCTGGTCGCCGACCAACTCGCAGTCGTCGATCCTCGCCGTCATCAACGCGGCCAGGCACACGCTCTCGGTCGAGAACGAGGAGATGGGCGACTCCACCATCACCTCGGCGCTGGTGGCAGCGGCCAAGCGCGGCGTCAACGTGGAGGTCATCATGACCGCCGAGAGCGAGTGGGACTCCGCGTTCAGCCAACTGGTCAGGGCGGGGGCGCACGTCCGGCTCTACCGCAACAGCACCAAGGTGATCTACATTCACGCCAAGGCCGTCGTCGCCGACGCCGGACGGTCCGACCAGCAGCTGTTCGTCGGGTCGGAGAACTTCTCGAAGGCGTCCCTCGGCTACAACCGCGAACTCGGCCTGCGCACCGCCAACAAGGCGGTGATCTCGGTCATCAGCGCCACCCTGGCGGCCGACTACGCCGGCGCCAAGGCCTACTCGGCGAGCTAGGCAGACTGCCTTGCCCATGCGGCCCCGGTGCCTATGCTGGGGGTGAATTGTCCGTGTCGCGTTCTGTGCCTGCGATGTTGGGAAGGGTTCTGACATGAGGCAAATCCGGATCGGTTCCGCTTTCGCCGGGGCGGCGGCGCTGGCACTGGCGCTGGCGGCCTGCACCACCACCACGACCGTGGTGAAATACGGCAGCAGTCCCGGTGCCACGGCTGGCGCGTCCGCGGCGGCCAAAGCCAGCCCGTCACCGACCGGGCCGGCGGTGACGATCACGCCGGGCGGAGGGGACCAGACGGCCGACCCGTCGACCGGGATCTCGGTCGCCGCGGCCGGCGGCACGCTCACGAACGTGACCGTGAAGACCTCCGGCGACACGGTGACCGGGTCGTACTCGGCCGGGCGGACCTCCTGGCACAGCGCGATGACGCTCGACGTGTCGCAGTCGTATACGGTGACCGCCGTCGCCACCGCCGCCAACGGCACCACGACAACGAAGACGTCCGCGTTCCGCACGCTGACCCCGGCCAGCGAGTTCACGGCCGAGATCTTCGAGGGGCAGGGGCAGACCTACGGGGTCGGGATGCCGGTCATCCTCACCTTCAGCCACCCGATCACCGATAAGGCGGCCGTCGAGCGGTCGATCGAGCTGACCACCTCCAAGCGGGTGGTCGGCGCGTGGTACTGGGACGGGAACTCCACCCTCGACTTCCGGCCGCGCGACTTCTGGCCCGCCAACACCACGGTCTCGTTCACCGGTCACTTCAACGGGGTGCTTGGCGCGCCCGGGGTGTACGGGCACCACACGCTGACCCAGTCGTTCGTCATCGGCCAGTCGGTGATCGCGGTCGCCTCCACCAGGACCCACCGCACCCAGATCTACATCGGCGGCAAGCTCAAGTACAACTGGCCGATCTCCACCGGCCGGGACAACGAGCCGACCCCGGACGGCAGCTATCTGACCGTCCAGAAGAACAACCCGGTGCGGATGATCGGCGGCGGCAAGAAAGGCTCCCCCGGCTACTACAACGAGCTCGTCAACTGGGCCGTGCGGTTCACCTTCAGCGGCGACTACTACCACTCGGCCCCGTGGTCGGTCGTCGACCAGGGCACCACCAACGTCAGCCACGGCTGCGTGAACCTGGCGCCGCCCGACGCCGTGATCTACTACAAGCTGGCGGTGCCCGGTGACCCGATCACCGTGACCGGCAGCCCGCGCCCAGGCAGATGGGATGACGGCTGGACGGAATGGTTCCTATCCTGGAACCAGCTGCTTGGCGGGTCGGCACTGCACGAGGCCGTGGTGGCGGGCCCGCAGGGCAGCACGTTCGTGAAGCCGTCGACCCTGAGCCCGAACACCGCCAAGACCCCGATCGGCACCGCGATGGCCGGCAACAACCTGGACTAGGGGCGGCGGGGCGGGGGTGGAGGGCCGGAGGCTAGGCGGGGCGGGGGTGGAGGGCCGGAGGCTAGGCGGGGCGGGGGTGGAGGGCCGGAGGCTAGGCGGGCGCGGATGGCGGAGAGGTAGGCCGCGTAGGACCAGGAGAGGTTGCTGACGCTCTTCTCGTAGCCGGTGAACGCGTCGAACTGCTCGCTGAGCTCGAAGTGGTCGCTGTGGTAGATGATCGCGCCGAGCATGGCGTCGCCTGCCGCCCGCAGGGCGGTGGCGGCCGCGAGGGGAGCGGTCGCTGAGGTCACCCCGACCTGGGCGAGGAAGGGGGCGGAGAGAGAGTCGCCCGGGACCGTTCGGGATGAAATGATTTTGACTGCGACCCGGTAGTAGAGCTCGGCGAAGTTGGCGGTGGTAAGCGCCCACGGATGGTCGCCGACCAGGGCGTCGGTGTCGCCGTCGTAGACGTCGCCCGGGTAGCGGCCGAGCAGCGGGCCGAGGCCCTGGGCCGCGTCGGCGCCGTTGACCGGGTAGAAGTACGGCGACGAGGAGTCGGCCCACTGGGCCCGCAGCAGCGCCGCGGTCGCCAGCAGCCGGGGGTCGGTGACCGACTCGGCCCCGTAGACCGCCGCCTGGACGATGTCGATGTTGGGGTCGTAGGGGGCGCGGTAATCGGTCGGGGCCGGCTGCATCGACTGGTAGTACTGTCCGTTCCAGTGGCCGTCGAGCGCGCTCGCGAGCCAGGTCAGGGCGGTCGGTAGCCAGCTCGGGACCGCGATGCCGACGACGTTGGCGGCGACCGCCTGGAAGCAGCGGAGCTGGGCCGAGCGGGCGAAGAAGGAGTAGCCGTACTCCTCTTCCCACAGGTTGTAGGTCTGGCCCTGGTAGGCGGTCGCGAGGAACGCGAGGTTGGCGTTGATCAGGCCGGTCGCGATCGCCTGGGTCGGGGCGTCGAGCTGCCGGTACATGGCCAGCAGGGCGACCGTCTGCAGGGCCGGGCCGTCGGTCTGGTCGGTCCACGGGCGAGGGCGGCCATCGATGTAGAAGCTGGCCCGGTCGAAGTCGCCCGGCGCCGCCTGGCAGGTGGCGGAGAACGTGACGTAGTCGATCAGCGGCTGGTTGGTCGGCAGCGTGCCCGCGCTGTAGGCAGCCGACAGCTCGAGCGCGACGATCGCGGCGTCGCGGGTCCAGTGGTACACGTAATCCTGGGTGACCTGGGTCGCGGTGTTCTCCCAGGAAGGGGAGGCGAGCACGCAGCCGGGGGCCGAGAGGGTGCCCGGGTGGACCGGGTCGTTGAAGACCAGGCCGTCGGAGGCGACGTTCCTGAACATCAGCCAGAACAGGTACGGCGCGAGCGCGGCCGGGTCGGTCTGCTCGACCGCCGCGTTGGCCTTGCCGTACGTCAGGCCGTTGCCGTCGCCGCTTCCTGAAGTACCGGGCATATGACAAACCCCCGTCCACGTCCGCCTCAGATTATCGGCCTCGGGTCGGGCGCGGACAGGGGGCTCGCGGGTCGTCAGCCGCCGTTTCCGATCATGTAACGGTAGGGCAGCGCCGTCACCTCGCTGGCGGTCGTGTCGGCGTCCGGTGCCAGGCCGGTGGCGACGTCATCGAGGTAGAGCGTGCCGCTGACGACTTCGCCCGCCGCCCCCGACGGCTTGATCGTCACGTCGACGGTGACCGAGGCGCCCGGGTCAACCTCGACGATGTCCCGGTTGACCTTTGCGTACGCGCCCGCTCCGTTCGCCAGCTGCTGCAGGTCGCCGGTCTGCACGGTCATGGTCTGGTCGAACGCGAGGCTGGTCACGGTGACCGTGTCGGTCGCCGTGGCCGACCTGGCCTCGGCCAGGTAGGGGCCGCACTCGGTCGGCCCCGGCTGCCACAGCCCGGAGGTCACGTCGGCGGCCGGGGCGGTGTACGCGGCCGACACCGACAGGCCGCACAGCGAACTGGTGGACAGGGCGGCCGACGCGACGTCGGGGTCGCCCGCGTAGGGCGACAGGTCGGTCATGGCCGGCCGGGTCGAGGTCTGCCTGACCGTGACCGACGTCGAGTGCGAGGGCACCCAGTACTCGGGCGGGCCGGCCGCGCCGAGCGGCAGCGTCGACGTGTTCGAACCGGGGCCGAGGGCCGGGGTGAGCGGCGCCAGCGTCATCGTCGCGGTCGTGGTTAGCCGGGGGTCGAGGAAGTAGTCCTCGGGCGCGGTCCCGACGTTGGTGATCGTGACCGGAATCGTGTCCGACGCCCCGCCGTTCAGCGTCCGGGCGGCGCTGTCGGGCAGGGTCGGGGCCGCCAGCCGGCCGGCCGGGGTCAACGAGATCGTGCCGGTGAACGGGTCGGCGACCTCGGTGCCGGGGGTGGGCGAGACGAAGTCCGCCACCAGCGTCCAGCTGCCCGCGGCGGGCTTGAGGACGGTCGCTTCCAGCTTCTTGCCGGTGGTGCCGTTCTCATCTTCGCTGATGTCGTAGTTCTGGCCCGAGCCGACGACGTTGCCGTCCGGGCTGACCAGGTACTCGCCGACGACCACGCCGCCGGTGCCGCCGAGCGGGTCGTTGGCGAGCGCCAGCGCCGCGCTGATCGCCCCGGTGCCGGGCCGGACGGTGAACGAGAAGTAATTGTCCTGGCCGACGTTCCCCTGGCGGCCGTTGCCGCCGGTCAGCAGCCCGCTGAACGTCCCGCCGGCGGCGGGGTTGACGAGCGAGCGCAGCACCACCGGGATCGAGGCCGGGCCGCCGAGGCTGGAGCTCAGCTCGAGCGACGCCGCGTAGTCGCCGGGCGCGGCGGGCGTCACGGCGGTGTAGGTCACGGTCTTGGACGCGCCTGGGCTGATGGTCAGCGTGGACGGCGTGACGGTGCCGAACGAGGCGAACCGCTCGGTCACCGCCTGCCAGCTGACCGCGCCCGTGAAGCCGCCGTCGGCACCGGTCACGTCGTTGACGACCGCCGTCCAGGTGCCGGCCGCGGGCGTCCGCACGTCGGCGTTGCCGTAGTTGCCGATGCCCTGCGGGTCCGAGTTGGCGGCGTAGCGGCCCTTGGGGTCGATCAGCGTCAGCGACACCGGGGCGATCACGTTGCTGTCGGCCGGGTAGGCGATCGAGACGTCGAGCCGCGACTGGCTGGCCGGGACCGTGAAGTGGAAGACCGCGTAGTTGTCGGGGTAGTCGGCGAAGTCGATCAGCTGGTCGCTGGTTTTGTCGTCCAGCGTGACCGTGCCGGACTGCTTGTTCTGGTCCGGGCCGAGGGCGCGGCTGCGGAGGCTGACGGTCTGGGTCTGGTCGCCGGTGTTGGTCAGGGTGACCGGCCAGCTCTTGGAGGTGCCGGGCAGGCCGGCGTAGTCGAGCTGGTTCGCTGACTCAAGCAGCGTGTCGCCGGTCCTGGTCGTCCGGCTGATCGACTCGGCCAGCTGGACGGCCTTATAGCTGTTGAGCAGCCCGGCCCCCTCCTCCTCGGGCGAGATGCCGAGGTCGGTCGCGGTGGACAGGATGATCTGCTTGACCAGCGCGGGCGACGGGCTGCTGCCGCCGTGGGTCTTGCGGTAGGCCTGGATCACCAGCGCCGCCGCGCCCGCCGCGAACGGGGACGATTCGCTGGTGCCGCCGGAGATCTCGATCGACGAGGGGTTGCCGAGCAGCGAACTGCAGTCGGCGAACTCGGCCGTGTTGGCGTCACAGGAGGCCCAGCTCAGGTCGCCCGGGGCGACTAGGTCGACGGCCGCGCCCCGCTCGGTGTAGCCGCTCGAGCTGAGCCCGCTGATGTTGTCGTCCAGCCAGCCGGTGGAGAAGTACCGCGCCAGCCCGTAGTTGGACTGCGCGTACATCTGGAACTGGGTCGAGGCGCCGACCGAGATCACGCCCGGGTCGGTCGCGGGCGAGCCGATCGTCGACATCGTGCCCGAGTCGCCGCTGGAGGCGGTGACCGTGGCGCCGGCCGCGGCGGCGGCGTTGTCGAAGAGCTTGATCACGTCCTGCGTGGTGTCGGGGAATTCGTTGTCGCCGAACGACTCGTTGATCACGTTCTACGTGGTCGTGCTCGACCGCGTAGTTAATGCGCCTCGGCGATCGTCGAGTTGGTGGTGATGTAGGCGTGGCCGGGGTCACCGGAGAAGACGTCAAGGCCCACCAGCGACGCGCCGGGGGCGACGCCCTCGATCTTGACGTCGCAGCCGTTCGGGTAGCCCTGCTGGGCGAAGCCGTTGAGGTTGTAGACATGCGCGCCCTGGCCGGCGATGGTGTTCGCGTCGAGGAACGCCTCGCCGCCGTCGGTCGGCGCGCCCGCCCCGTCGCCGGTGAAGTCCTGGTAGTCGGCGAAGACCGACTTGCCGTTCTTGGCGATGAAGTTGACGTTATTCGGGTCGACGCCGTCGGCGATGAACGCCACCTTCACGCCGGCCCCGGTGAATCCGAGCGAGCGCGCGGTGGCCGCGTTCGAACTGGCCGACGCCGTGCTGGTCAGCGCCAGGCCCTCGGGGGCGAGGTAGCTCTGCCCCTTGGGCGCGCAGGCGCCGGCGATGGTGTGCAGCGGCAGCGACGTGGTACGGGCCGGGGCGGGGCGCCGGGGGTGATGTGGTGGACCGTGGTGGTGCTCGACGTCGTGGCCGTCGTCGCCGGGGCGGGCAGGCCGAGGGCCGAGGCCGGGATGGAGACGGTCGCGTCGGGGATGACCTGGGCGACCGCCGCGTTCGCCGCCAGCCGCTGCTCCTCGGCGGCCGACACGGTCGCGGCGACCGAGTTGACCAGCGTGAACCGCTTGATGCCGGTCGCGTGGACCTCGCTCAGCTCGGTCAGCAGGGCCGACTGGCTGCCGACCACGGCCGCCGACCTGGCGCTGGCGGCCGGGGTGCCCGGGGTGGCCTGGCCGAACTGGTTCTTCAGGACCACGATGACCGGCCGGTCGACGTCGCGGGATAGCTGCGCGGCCAGGGTCGGCGACAGCGATCCGAAGGCCGGGTCAATCGTCCCGCTCGCGGCCCCCGCCGTCAGCCGCGCTCGCGGCCGCGGGCACGCCGCCGAGTACGGCGGTGGCGGCGGCGGACACGGCAAGAACGGACAACAACTTGCGTTTTGACATGGTCCCCTCGTCCCAAGACAGCGGCTCTGCTCGGCCGCGGCCCGTGCGACGCTACCGGAATCCCAGTAGCCGGTTCCGGGGAACACGGATCAAATTCGGCATTGATCTATGTTCTATCTACTGCTGGCCCTTTGGTTTGTCCGGAAATTAGTTTGAGCGAGCCGTTGGCTGGAGTAACTCCCGCATTAGCCCGTAACGGCGCGGTGGCGCAGTGACCGGAGGTGGCGGCCAGGGGCCCCGCTGGTTCGCCGCCGGTTTGCCTCGGTTCGCTGCCGGTTCGCTGCCAGTTCGCTGCCTCCGCGAGCGGAGTGGCGGGTGTGACGGATGAAACCGCGCCTCATGCCACGTGATTGTGAAATTCTGTTATTAGAACGAACATTTAAGAAAATCTTCTGGTGGCCGACGCGGGGGTCATGTCAGTATGCGGATATGCGGCGACGTTCAGTGATGGCGGAGGCGGTGGCCGGCAGACGATGATGGCCCTAACCCGGGGCGGGGGTCATGCCGAAGCGGGACATGAGCGCTCGTTCCTCGTCGGGCGAGGGAGGCTCGGGGCGGTTCCAGAGCTCGTGCAGGCCGGCGAAGTAGGCGTCCATCGCCGGCGCGTGGATCACCAGCAGCCGGGCGGGCTCGGCGCTGGTATTGCCGAAGGTGTGGGCGGTGCCGCGCGGAACAAGCACGAACCCTTCGCGGCCGACGGTGAGCTCCTTGCCATCGACGATGATCGAGACCACCCCGTCGAGCACGAAGTACGCCTCCGAGCAATTGGTATGGCGGTGCGGCGGCGGACGGCGGCCGCCGGGCGGCAGGGTGCGCTCCATCAGCGACAGATCGCCGCCGTCCAACTCCGCCACGGCCTTGAAGAACATGTCGCTGCCGCGAGCGGTGTAATGCGCGTGACCTTCACCGGGACCGAGAATCATCGATGCCCCCTCCTCACGTCGATGGGATCGGCTCCCATCTTCCCGGCAGCGCGGCGATCGCGACAACTGGGATTGCACGTAACGCACCTTCGTTGTGACCTAGCTATCATTGCTGACTCCTCATTCAGTCCGGAAGTCTCGGCAAACCCGGGCACCCCGTCAACGCGGAGTACCGGAACTCTCGCTGATGGTCACGTGAACACCACGAATGCCCAAGAACGATTTCCGCTCCCGGGCGGGCGGGCAATAGGCTGGACCGGTGGCCGATTCTCTTGCATGTGACCGAGCACACTCGTTTAGCGCACGACTCTGGGACTCGGTCGGCGATATCTACCAGGCCATCCTGGCGCACCCGTTTATCACGGGGCTGACCGACGGCACGCTGCCGGTCGAGTCGTTCGCATTCTATGTAGTCCAGGACGCGCTTTACCTCCAGGACTACGCCCGGGCGCTGGCTGCGGTCGGAAGCCGCGCTCCGACATCGAACGCCATGCAGATGTTCGCGCGGCACGCGGCCGACGCAGTGGCGGCCGAACTCGAACTGCACGCGACCCTGCTGACCGAACTAGGGATTTCCCTCGAGGACGTTAAGCGGGCCGAGCAGGCGCCGACCAACCGCGGCTATACCTCCTACCTGCTCGCCACCGCGCACGCCGGAACCTATGCCGAAGGCGTCGCCGCGGTCCTCCCCTGCTACTGGATCTATTGGGAGGTGGGCAAGGAGCTGCTGCGCCTCGGCTCACCCGATCCCCGCTACCAGCGGTGGATCTCCGCCTATGCCGCGCCGGAGTACGGTGAGGTTGTCGCGTCCGTGATCGCGGAAGTCGATCGGATCGCGCCGGCGGTTTCCAGCGCCGAGCGCGAGCTGATGCGCCGCCACTTCACGACGACAAGCAGGTACGAGTGGATGTTCTGGCAGGCCGGTTTCACCCGTGAAAGCTGGCCGGTGTGAGTTCCGCATCATGGGTCAACCACGGGAAACCCGACCATGGTCCATACCATTGACCAAGATTGTCCTAACACGCGCCCCCGTCTCAACGCTTACCCGCGATAGCAGGCCGTGATCCGACCGTGATGCACCGCTTACGGCAATGCGATGCGCACGCGGTCGGGCCCGATCGCGAAGGCGGCGGGGATGAGACGCACGCGATCCGTCATGATTTTGTGTGATATCTCACCCGGATTGCCCGCCAGTCAGATATGATTAGCTTCGGCTAAGCGCTTGCACAAAGGCTCAGCAGCCGGGGCGGGGAACCGGCAATTGCGAAGGCTCGTGCGGGACGGGTGGGTCCGGCGCTCCTAACAGGACAGCCAATCGTTTATGATGGCTGTCGAAACAAGGAAGGCGGAATCCAAGTGGCCCAGAAGATCACGACACTCTTCATAGACGACATTGACGGCGGGGCGGCAGAGGGAACCGTACGGTTCGCGCTCGACGGTACTGAATACGAGATCGACCTGAACGCGGAGCACTCGGAAGAGCTCCGCACGGCCCTCGGAAAGTACGTCACCCACGCCCGCAAGGTGGGCGGCGGCGCCCGTCGCGGCGGTCGCGTTGCAGGTCGGGCCGTCCGGGGGGCTGGCTCGACGCTGAACACGACCGAGATCAGGAACTGGGCACGCGAGAACGGGTACGACATTAAGGACCGCGGTCGCGTGCCCGCCGACCTGGTTGCCAAGTACCAGGCAGCCACCGGCAAGTAGCGGATGCGCGTAGATAGACCCAATTTCTACGCATGCGCTTACCCGAGCTCAGTCGGCTCGTTATAAAGAGGAAACGCCCCCGGCGACATCGCCGGGGGCGTTTTTACGATTCACACGTTCTCCGCACGCCCAGGGCGAGCGGGGAGCGACGGCTCAGGCGTAGGCGGTCCGGCCGCCGCCCTCGGTGTCGGCCGGGTCGGCATCGGCCAGACCGGCCGCAGGCGCCTGGCTGTCGGCCGCCCGGGGCTCGGCCGGCTCGGTCTCGAACGACTCCTTGTCGAACGACTCCTTGTCGGCCGGCGCCGGGTCGGTCGTCTCGGCGCCGGCGGTGTCGCTGACGATCTCGGAGGTCGGGCCGTCTGGCACCCGGCCGCCCTCGCCGAACGGGGCGGGCGTCCACGGCGAGGCCGGGACGGGCGGCTGGCCGGGCGCGGTCAGCAGCCAGGCGCAGGAGACGAGCAGCGATATGACGAAGACGCAGTAGACCCAGAAGACCGGCGTTACCCCGGAGCTGATCGTCACGCCCTCTTGCGCCGCCTGCGCCTGGGTCAGCCCGAAGAAGCTGTAGGCGGGCTGGCTGACCTGAATGAGAGCCGAGACCGCCTGCGCCGCGAGCGGGATGATCGCCCCCGCCAGCAGCAGCGCCCCCTGCCGGGCGGGACGCCACAGCGCCGCCAGCACCGCCACCACGACGACCGCCACCATGACCGCCACGTTCCCGGCGATCACCAGGCCGGGGTTGCTGAACGCGTTGCCCTCCTGGAGCGTCTTGACCGTGCCGAGGGTGGCCTGCGCCACCGTGTAGCTGTCCCAGGCGGCGGCGAAGGCGGCGGCGGTGCCGACGCCGGCCAGCACCAGCAGCGCGAGCGGCCCGAGGTGGTGGCGGGACGGCTTGGCCGGCCAGCCGCAGTCGGGTCGCGCGGAAGCAGCCTGGCCGGGCGAGCCGGGCCGGGCCGGGTCGGTGTCACGGCACGATGCCAGCAGCGCGATCGCCGCCCCGGCGGTGCAGGCCGCCCAGCCCAGCAGGCTGACGATCAGGCCGGTGCCGAGGGACGCGCCGCCGGAGACCACCTCGCCGATGTCGGACACGAACAGCCCGAGCGTGACCGCGCTCAGCCCGAGCGCGAACAGCGCCCCGAGCCTGGCCGCGCGCGGCCGCGACACGCTCAGCGCGATCGGCCCGGCGCTAATTGCCCAGGCGATCACATAGCAAAGGTGGGGGACGACCTCATCGCCCTGGGATAGCAGGCTCTGCCCCCCCGCGTACGCGGGGAACAACCCCGCCAGCCCCAGCACCACACCAAGGACCAGCAGTCCCTCGCCGACCAGGAGCGCGTTCCCGCCGCGGCGCGCGGCCGCGCCGGGAGCGGTCCCGGCCGCCCCGTCGGCAGCGGTGCCATCGGCCGGATCGGCCCCGGCCGTCGCGGCGGCCCGCCTGGACTTCAGCAGCGCCCCAAGCCCGGACCGGTGCGATCGGACGGCGGCAATGGTGCCAGGCACCTCGACGGCGGCAAACCGCGTCCAGGCCTGCTCCCAGCCGTCGCGGGTCTCCGGCCAGCGGTCGACGGGCGCGTCGTAGGGGGCGCCCACCACCCAGATACCGTAAAACCGCTTTCCCCGCCCGATTTCGTACTTCTCGCCGCGGTGCGAGATGATCGCCTTCTCCGGCACGGTTCCAGCCTCCAAGTCCAGCGTGAACTTCACTTATCACGGTGACCATACGCCGGAGATCTGGAAGCTTGCTGAAGGCCCGCTTAACAGAGCGTGAGCCCGTGCAGCGCGTGCACGGGGCCGTCGCCGCCGCCCAGGCCGACCAGCCCGTGCTTGACCGCGTCGCTGGCGACCTGGGTCGCCTGGCGGGCCGCGTCGGGCAGCGGGAGGCCGGCCGCCAGGCCGGCCGCGAGGGCGGCCGAGTGCGTGCAGCCCGCTCCGTGGGTGGCCTCGACGTCATACCTCGGGACCGGGATCGACAGGTGGCGACGCCCGTCGAAGAGGTGGTCGGCCGGCTCGGCCCCGTGCCCGCCGGTGACGAGGGCGGCGGCGGCCCCCATCGCGACCAGCCGTTCGGCCAGCGCGGCCCGGTCCTCGGTGGCCAGGCCGGTCAGCGCCTGCGCCTCCGGCAGGTTGGGGGTGACGACGGTGGCGAGCGGGAATAGCCGCCCGATCAGCGTCGCCACCGCGTCGGGAAGCAGCAGCCGCGCACCCGAGCTGGCCACCATGACCGGGTCGACCACGAGCGGAAGGTCCCGCCCGGCCAGCTCGTCGGCGACCGCGCCGATGATGGCGGAGGAGAAGAGCATGCCGGTCTTGGCCGCCCCGGCCCCGATGTCGTCAAGCACCGCTCTTATCTGCTCCCTGACGAACCCGGGCGGGAGCTGCTCGATGGCGCTCACGCCGAGGGTGTTCTGCGCGGTCAGCGCCACGATGGCGGACATCCCGTGCGCGCCGCAGCGGGCGAAGGCCTTCAGGTCGGCCTGGATCCCGGCGCCGCCGCCCGAGTCGGACGAGGCGATCGTCAGCACCCGGGTGATGTTATTGCGGTTAATGCTGGGGTTGGCGCCTGGGTCGTCGCTGATCGTCACTCCGACTCCCGGGCGGGGCTTGAGGCGACCGCGTGCCAGCGGCGCGGGATGCGGCCCGCCTCGTGGGCGGCGCGGCCTGCCTCGACCGCGAGCGCCATCGCGACCGCCATCCGCTCGGGCTCGGCGCGCCTTGGTGATCGCGGAGGCGACGAGCACGGCGGCGCAGCCGAGCTCCATCGCCAGCGCGGCGTCGCTGGCGGTGCCGATGCCGGCGTCGAGGATCACCGGCACCGTCGCCCGCTCGACGATCATCGCGATGTTGTGCGGGTTCCTGATGCCGAGCCCGGAGCCGATCGGCGCGCCGAGCGGCATCACCGCGGCGCAGCCGGCCTCCTCGAGGCGGCGCGCGAGTATCGGGTCGTCGTTGGTGTAAGGCAGCACGGTGAACCCGTCGGCGACGAGCAGCTGGGCCGCGTCGAGCAGCTCGACCGGGTCGGGCAGCAGGGTGATGTCGTCGGCGACCACCTCGAGCTTGACCCAGTCGGTGTCCAGCGCCTCGCGGGCCAGCCGGGCGGCGAGCAGCGCCTCGGCGGCGGTGTGGCAGCCGGCCGTGTTCGGCAGGACGGCGACGCCCGGCCTGCAGGATCGTGCCGATCAGGGACCCCTCCCCCGACCCGCCCACCCGTCGCATGGCGACCGTGGTCAGCTCGGTGCCTGAGGCCTTGAGGACCTTGCCGAGGACGTCGAGGGACTGCGCGCCGCCGGTGCCGACGATCAGCCGGGACGTCAGCGTGCGGCCGCCGACCTGCCAGCCGGCGCGCTCGGCGGGGCCGGGCGTCGGCAGGGGCTCGTTCTGGATCATCATCGTTCTAGCCTCCCTGGACCGCGGTCACGACCTCGACCTCGTCGCGTTCGGCGAGCGAGGTGGCCGGCCACGCCCGGCGCGGCACGACCTCGCCGTTGACGGCGGCCGCGACGCCCTTCGGTGATTCGGTCAGCTGGCCGACGAGATCGGCCAGGGTGACGCCGGTGGGGAGGTCGCGCGGGGTTCCGTTGACTGTGACCGTCATGTGAGCCTGCCGGGGTAGAAGGGGGTCCAGGCGTGGTGCGGCTCGCCGTCGGCGAGCAGCGCGGCGACCGCGTCGGCGGTGACCGCCGACAGCAGGACGCCGTTGCGGTAGTGGCCGGCCGCGACGATGAGCCCGCCTGCGGCGTCAACCGGGCCCAGGATCGGGCCGTTGTCGCTGGTGCCCGGCCTGCGGCCCGCGCTCGCCTCGGCCAGGATGAGCTCGCTGATCGCGGGGACCGCGGTCATCGCGTCGCGGAGCAGGTCGTGGACGGCGCCGGCGGTGATGTCGCGGTCGTCGCGCTCCTCCTGGGTGGCGCCGACGACGAGCTCGCCGTCGGCGCGGGGGACGAGGTAGATGTCGCGGCCCTGGACGATCGCGCGGACGGTGTGGCTGATGATGTGCGGCAGGTCGCCTGGGTGCCGCAGTCGCAGGATCTGGCCCTTGACCGGGCGGATGGCCTTGCGGATCTGGTCGGGCACGCCCTCGATGCGGTTGGTGCCCCAGCCTGCGGCGACCACGACGCGGGCGGCGGACAGTTCAGCCGTCTCGTCCGCCGCGACGCCCGCGGGACTGGCGCGGAACCGGACCAGACCGGGGGCGACGTCGGTGACCTGGCCCACGACCGTGCGCACGCCGGCCCCGGCGGCCGCTATCTGAAGGGCGGCCAGGTAGCGGCGGTTGTCGACCGACAGGTCGCCGGTGGCGAGGACGCCGCCCCGGGTGGACGGGGCCAGGAACGGCTCGAGGCGGCGGCACGCCCGCGCGTCGAGGCGCTCGGCCGTGAGCCCGATCGAGTGGCGGAACTCGGTCAGCCGGTCGAGCGCGGCCAGGTCGCCGCTGTCGTAGGCGACCGCGAGGGTGCCCTCGGTGCGCAGCCCGGTCGGCTGCCCTGACGCCGCCTCGAGCTCGGCGTTGAAGGCCGGGAAGCGGTCGATCGCGTGCAGGTTCAGCGCGCAGCAGGTCCTGCTCGCCGAAGACGGACTCGGAGACCGGGCCGAGCATGCCCGCCGCGACCAGGCTCGCCTTGTCGTCGGTGCCGGGATCGATGAGCGTCACCGACCGGCCGGCGATGGCGGCTCGCCAGGCGATCGCGGTGCCGATCACGCCGCCGCCGACGACGATGACGTCAGCGTCCATCATGGCTTGCCTGCTCTCTCCCTTCGCCGGCATTACCCGGATCAGGTTCGACGGTCGGAGGCGGCTCGCCTCCCTCTCAGCCCCGCGTAGGGCTCCCGTGGTTCACCTCAGTGTAACCCGGCGGGTGCCGCCCACCCACGCCGGCGTTCGGCCGTGACCGGCGGACGCCGCGGACCGGAGACCGGGGTGAGTCCTCGGGTACGGCATGATGTCGGGGTGACTGACTTGCGTTCCCGGCTGGCCGACGCCCGGCTGTACCTGTGCACCGACGGGCGGCGCGCCCAGGGCGACCTGCCCGCGTTCCTCGACGCGGTGCTCGGCGGCGGGGTCGACATCGTGCAACTGCGGGAGAAGGGCCTCGAGGCGGGCGAGGAGCTCGCGCTGCTCGAGGTGTTCGCGGCCGCCTGCCGCCGGCACGGCGCGCTGCTGGCGGTCAACGACCGGGCCGACGTCGCCCTGGCGGCCGGGGCGGACGTGCTCCACCTCGGGCAGGACGACCTGCCGGTGCCGGTGGCGCGGCGGATCCTCGGGCCCGGGCCGGTCATCGGGCGGTCGAGCCACAGCCCCGAGCAGGCGTCGGCGGCGGCGACCGAGGACGGCATCGACTACTTCTGCGCCGGGCCGGTGTGGGCGACGCCGACCAAGCCGGGACGCCCGGGTACCGGGGTGTCGCTGGTCGCGCAGACGGCGGAGCTCGCGGCGGCGCGGCCGTGGTTCGCGATCGGCGGGATCGGGCTGCCGCAGCTGGACGAGGTGCTGGCGGCGGGGGCGACGCGGGTGGTGGTGGTGCGCGCGCTGACCGAGGCGGACGACCCGGAAGCGGCCGCGGCGGCCTTCGCCAGGCGGCTGCGCGCTGCCTAGGCGGCGCTTGGCTTGGCTGCGGGCGAGGTGGGGTTCGGGGTCGGTGGGGCTAGGTGCCCTGGGCCGGGAGGCGTGATTGTGTTCCGTTGGGGACCGCGTTTTCCGCGGGCGCGCGTCATTGTGTGCTGGTGGGGGCAGCCGGCGACCCGAAATACCCACGCTGACCCCGATATCCGTCCGGCTGGTTGAACGTGGTGACGGTGAGGACGGTGTGACGATGCCGTCGCCGGCCGCGGGTCTAGAGCGTCGTCAGCTTCGGGCGCCGAGGATGCGGCGGATGTCGCCGGTCTGGGCGTCGCTGTGCCGGTCGAGGATTGCGCCCAGATCGGCCAGGTCTTTTTCGCTGGTGTAGACCGCGAGCTCGTGCTCGAGCGCGCGGTCCTCGGAGCGGTCGGCGAACATCTCGCGGAGCTGGCTGCGGATCGCGATCCAGGGCGGACTCAAAAGGTTGATGGCACTCGACATGATGCTTCCTTCTTCTGCGTAGTGAGAGTGCGTGGTAACCCTTACGCAGTCCAGTGAACCCGCAACTGAACCATGCGTCCAATGAGTGAATCAGCTAGTTTTCATGACGTAGGCTCATAGATTGTGGATACTGACGTGTTGCGCTGGTTTCAGCAGGTCGCCGACGGGATGACGGTGACCGAGGTTTCCGAGGTCGGCGGGGTGACGCAGTCCGGGGTGTCCCGGGCGCTGGCCCGGCTTGAGGCCGAGGTGGGGACACCGTTGCTGCGCCGGGTAGGGCGGACGCTGGCGCTGACCAGGGCCGGCGAGGTGTTCAAGCCGCACGTCGACTCGCTGCTGCGCCGGTTCGACGACGGGATCGCGGCCGTTGGCCAGTTCATGTCGCCGGAGACCGGCACGGTCGCGGTCGCCTTCCAGCAGTCGCTCGGCACCTGGCTGGTGCCCGACCTGGTGCGCAGCTTCCGGGCCCGGCATCCTGACGTCCAGTTCCGGCTGACCCAGGTCAGGGACGAGCTGCACGGGCTGCCGCTCGACGGCGGCGTGGCCGACCTCGAGATCGGGACGCGGCGGTTCCGCACCAGCCCGGAGGTGATGCGGCCGGGCGACCTGGCGGTGCGGACGGAGCGGATCGGCACCGAGCCGCTGCGGCTGGCGGTCCCCCGGGATCATCGGCTCAGCGGGCGGGAGCGCGTCCGCCTGAAGGACGTGGCCAGGGAGCCGTTCATCGCGCTGCGGTCGACCTCGGCGCTGCGGAAGCTGGCGTATGACCTGTGCAAGCAGGCGGGGTTCCGGCCTGCGGTCGTATTCGAGGGGGACGACCTGACTAACCTGCGCGGCCTGGTCGGGGCCGGGCTGGGGGTGGCGGTAGTGCCGGCGCCGCGGGCGGGGTCGTCGGAGGCGGCGGCGGACGGGCCGGTGCGGTACCTGGAGATCGCCGATGCGGGGGCGATGCGGGAGATCTACCTGACCTGGTCGGCGGAGCGGCCGCTGCTGCCGGCGGCGGAGTTGTTTCGGGAGCACGTCGTCAGCCGGGTGACGGTGGGGAAGGTTCCTGCGCTTCCGTAGTAGTCGCCGCGTTGGACGAAGTAGGTGGGACCGGTTAGCTCCAGTACGCCGGGCGAATGAGCTTCACGCCGCCCTTTGTGACAATTTCGGGCGGCAGTTGGGAGTTGCGCACCGTAGCGTGATCGACGGAGATGTAACCGTCAACGGTTTGCGCCAAGTCTCTCGAGCGTCTACGTGGCGGAAATGCGGCAACGATTCGTTTCCCCGTGCGCAGACGCTTAACGGCAGCGACGACCGGCCGCAAATCACTGTCGGCCGACACCAAGAGCGCGGTGTCGTACATGTCGCGCACGGCATCGGTCAGCATCGCGATGGCAATGTTGACATCGGTCTCTTTCTCCTCGTACGCCATCCAGCGTGCGCCGCAGCTCCTGCATTCTCGAGGCCTGTCCTGGAAACGCCCCTCGATAAGCCGTACTCGGAGGCTGTGGCTCGCGAGTGCCTCTAGGTACAGCGCCTGTCTCAGCTCCGCGTCCGGGTTGTCACGGACCCGGGCGGTGAAGTACTGCACCTCAAGCAACTCCTGGCCGGGCCGTAGCAAGCCCTTGACCAGGGCCTGCAGGTCGAGCCAGTGGTACCGTCGGCCGTATCCGGCCTTGAGCCCGTGGTAGAGGTTGAAGCCGTCAACGTAGGCGACTACACGGGTCATGATGAATATTCCTTTGCTTCAGCGGGGGGATGGGGTATAGTTGGGTTATCCACCCTGGGGTGAGTAGCCCCGGCTAGACGACCTCGCTTCGGCGGGGTCGTCCCTTTTTGTGGTAAAGTGGCGTTCTACCAGCCCGGGGTGAGTAACCCCGGTCAGACGGCCCCGCGTGCACGCGGGGCCGTTTCTTTTTGTTGCGGGCAATGTGGCAACAGGTTGCCATTTCTCGTGTCGACTGCATAATGCCGGTTGGGGTGCGGGGATTGGCCGCGTGGTCCAGTTTATGCGAGGGTAGTGACATTCGAGGCGGAGCCGGCCGGATCTAGCCGTGCCGAATTAAATGGCAATTATTTGCGGTTAAGGCGGAGGGCACGGACCGTTCGAGATGACGGGTTTGAAGCCTTGTGCCTTGAGGATTTTGCCGCTGGTCTGGCCGAGGGAGCGGAGCTCCTCGGGGGCGAGGGCGTCGATGAGGAGCCTGCGGACGGCGGCGACGTGGCCGGGGGCGGTCTCGACGACCTTCTGCCAGCCGGGCTCGGTCAGGACGGCGCTGATGTAGCGGCCGTCGCCAGGGGACGGCTCGCGGCGGACCCAGCCCTTGGCCTCGAGGCGGCTGACGACGTGGCTCAGCCGCGACACGGAGCCGCTCGCCATCGCCGCGAGCTGGCTCATCCGCAGCGCGCGGTCCGGGGCCTCCGACAGGCTGGACAGCACCATGTACTCGAAGTGGCTGATGCCGGCGTCCTTCTGGAGCTGGGCGTCGAGCAGCGCCGGGAAGCGGAACAGCAGCCCGACGAACGGACGCCAGGCGGCCTGCTCCTCATCGGTGAGCCATTCCATGGTGTTATTCTACGCCGCCTTGTTGACGCTTCAAATTATGTTGATACAGTTGAAGCGTCAACCATTAGTTCTTCGGCCTGAGGCAGGGACTATGAGCCGCTCGATCTTCGATCCACTGGTGCCAGCCGGGGCGTACGACGCGTTCTACGCCGACGGCGCGGCGCGCTCGGCCGGGCAGCGCCGGTGGCAGCCGTCGGACGGGGCGCTGCCTGCCCTCTACATCGGGCACGGGGCGCCGCCGCTGCTTGACGACGCGGAGTGGATGTCGCAGCTGTCGGCCTGGGCGCTGTCGATGCCGAAGCCGCGGGCGGTGCTGATCGTGTCCGCGCACTGGGAGGCGGCGCCGCTGATGCTGTCGGCCCCTGGGGCGGGGACGCCGCTGGTGTACGACTTCGGCGGGTTCGCGGCCCGGTACTACACGCTGACGTACCCGACGCCGGACGCGACCGCGTTCGCGGCCGAGGTGGCGTCGCTGATGCCGGACTCGTCGCCTGCCCACCAGCACCAGAGCCGGGGGCTCGACCACGGGGCGTGGGTGCCGCTGAAGATCATGTACCCGCTGGCGGACGTGCCGGTGCTGCAGCTGTCGCTGCCGACGTCTGACCCGGCCGCGCTGCTGGCGCTCGGCGCGCGGCTGCGGCCGCTGCGCGAGTCCGGGGTGCTGGTGATCGGGTCGGGGTTCCTGACCCACGGGCTGCCGTTCCTGACGCCCGCCATGATCAAGGGCGGGGTGGTGCCCGGGTGGTCGGCCGAGTTCGACTTGTGGGCGGCGGAGGCGCTTGACCGCGGTGACGTGGAGGCGCTGGCCCGGTTCCTGGCGGCGCCGGGGATGCCGTACGCGCATCCGTCGGCGGACCACTTCCTGCCGCTGTTCGTGACGCTGGGGGCGGCCTCCGATCCCGAGCGGCCGGCGCAGACGGTCATCGACGGGTACTGGATGGGGCTGGCCAAGCGGTCGTTCCAGGTCAGCTGATTGACGGTGTCCTTAGTAGTCGCGTTCGAGGAAGGCGCGGACCCGGTCGGCGTAGGGCGCCTTGTCGTAGCTCGCCTGGTAGGCGGTGGCCATCCGGACCGGATCGCCGAAGAAGTAGTACTCGTACAGGGCCTGGCGGCCGGCGAAGGCGGACGCGCAGGCGTCCCACACCAGGCGGAACAGGCGCACCCGGTCCCTCCCGGTCAGGGTGGCCGCCTGCAGGTAGCCGTCGATGTCGGCCGCGGCCGGGCCGTTGACGTCCGCCTCGGTCGGGGTGGCCATCAGGCCGGAGGCGCCGAGCTTGCGCAGGATCTCCGGGAAGCGCTGGTAGAGCCGCGGGTAGAGGTTGCGGGCGGCGTTGAGCGGCGGCCAGGCGGGGGTGATGACCTGGTAGTCATTTGGCTTTGCGTCCGCCTCGGCGGCGCGGTTGAGGGCGCGGAGCGTCTCCAGCGTGGTGATGATCTCGGCCACGTCGGCCTGGACGTGCTGGAAGCCGCCGATGCCGATCGCCTCGGTGAGGACGGTGACCAGGCCGAGGATGAACTCGGTCTTGGCGGTGGTGCGGGCGACGACCTGATGGGTCATGTGCTGCAGGGCGTCCGTTTTGGTGTAGAAGCCGTTGCAGATCTCGGGGTCGCCGAGCGTGAAGCAGCGCTCGTAGGGCACGTGCACGTCGTCGAAGACCACCACCGCGTCGGACTCGTCGAAGCGCGAGCCGAGCGGGTGGTCGAAGTGCGAGCGGCCGTAGTCGAACGGCTCCCTGGCGATGAACCGGAGCCCGGGCGCGTCGGTCGGGATCGCGAAGGCGAACGAGTACGGCTTGTCCTCGGGGGTGCCGCGGAGCACGGTGGACGGGAAGACCAGCAGCTCGTCGGCGAACGGGCCGATGGTCGCGAGCATCCGCGCGCCGCGCACGACGATGCCGTTGTCGTCCTCGCGGGCTATGTGCGCCATCAGGGTCCCGCCGGCCTGCTGGCTGCCGGGCTGCGCGCGGTTGGCCTGCGGCGGGATGAGCGTGTGGGTGCAGAGCAGGTCCTGGTCGCGGACCTGCTGGTAGTACCGGGTGATGTTGTCGGCGAACGCGGCATCGGTCTGGGCGAACCAGTTTCCGGCTGACGCCAGCGCCATGAGGGCGCTGTTGAGGTAGTCGCCGGTGCGCCCGAGCATGCCGAAGGACGCGTCCGCCGTCAGCTTGTACGCCGCAGCGCGCCTGGCCAGGTCCTCGTGGGTGCGCGGGATGAGGAAGCTGGTCGCCTCGCGGCGGTTGGTGCCGGGATCCTGGTAGGTGAGGACATCGCGGCATTCGGGGGCGTGCTGGAGGTCGAAGAGGGCCGCGTAGCTGCGGACGACGTTCTTGAAGGCGGGGTGGTCGGGTATTCCGCCGTGCAGCGTTTCGCCTTGGATCTCCACGTGCGTCCGGGTCCTGGACAGCCGGTCCAGGAACTCCGCGCCGGTCCGTGCGGGCATGCGCGCACCCCTCTCGCCGAAGTCCTCCCTCGCTCAAGGAACGTAACACTTGCCAGCGGCGGGCTGGTGATGGTTGCCTGTTGAGCGTGAAGAACCGGTGAACCGCAGGTCGACGGCGGAATGGGTCACCTACCTGCTCGAGCCCAAGAACTGGATCATCGCCACCACGCTGGCGGTGGGCTGGCACGCGGCCGGCGCTCGAGGGCTGGCGTGGGGGGTGGTGGCGGCGGTGTTCGCCGGGGTGCTGCCGACCGTCTTCATCAACCGCGGCATCAGGGACGGCCGGTGGGCCGATCGGAACGTGGGCGCCAAGCGGCCGCGGCTGATCGTGCTCTCGTTCATCATCGGGTCGGTCGCGTTGGGGCTGGTGCTGATGGTGGGGCTGGGCGCGCCGACCGAGCTGTCCGGGTACTTCGGGTGCATGCTCGGCAGCATCGCGGTGCTGGCGGCGATCACCACGGTGTGGAAGATCTCCATCCACTGCGCGGTCGCGGCCGGGTCGGTGACGATCCTCGCGCTGCTGTTCGGAGCCTGGCTGGTCCCGGCGTACCTGCTGGTCGCGCTCACCGGCTGGTCGCGGGTGGCGGTCAAGGACCACAGCGCCGCCCAGGTGATCGCGGGCTCGCTGCTCGGCGCGGTCGCGGCGGTCATCACCTACGCGCTCATCCCGCACCAGTGACGCGGCCGGTTGCAGGTCATGTCGGACTGGCCGCAGGCGCCGGTTCAGCGGAGCGGTCGTCACCCGATCCGGCCGGTTTGCCGCAGCACCAAGTCGGCCGCGCGGAAGAGCGGCGGGTAGCGCTTGACCTGCCCGCGTACCCATAGCGTGGCGGCGGCGCGGGCCCGGTGCGCAGCCGCCACTGCCGGGCTGGCCGCCACCGTGCCGGCCCCGACGAACTCGTCGTGCGTCTTCAGCGTCCGCTTGAACGTCTCCGTTCCGGTGCCCATGTCGATCCGCCGCACGCCTGCGACCGCGGCGTCCTTGAACATCGCGATGTATTGCATTAGCCCGGGTGAGTAATGGGCGAACTGCGGGTCGTAGGCGCAGTGCCAGCCGACTAGCAGGTCGCCCGAGCGCAGGTTGACCGTCGATGCGACCGGCGTGTCGCCCGCGTACAGCACGGAAAGCGGCATGCTGAAATGGTCGGCTTTTACGCTGAAGAGCTGGTCGAGCACGCCGGTGATCCACGGTCTGGTAAAGATGTCGAGCGCCCCCCTCTGCCGAAGCTGTTCCGATTTCCAGTTAACGAGCCTGTGCAACGCCGCTTTATCACGGGAATCGGCGACGAAATGGACTTTCCCGACTTCTTCCTCCAGCCGCCGCGTTTTACGATTAATTTCCCGGTAGAATTTGCCCGTTTTCTGCTGCAGTTCCTTCTCGTATTGCACGAACCCGTTGGCCAGGTCGACGGCCGCCGCCGGTACCATCGCGGTCGCGAAGCGGTCGAGGGGCCGCTGGCCCGCCACCAGGTTGTCGAACTGCCAGGTCGATAGCCGGCACGCGCGCAGCAGGGCCTTGGGGTCCCATTCCGCGCCGGGCGCGTGGATGAGGCCCTGGCACTGGTTCAGCCCGTGGCCGATCGGCACGCCGCCGCCGAGCCCGCGCCGCTCGAACGGGAAGAACCCGGCCAGGTGCGGCCCGTCGTGCAGGACGGCGACCCGGGCGGTAGGCCGCAGGGCGCCGACGGCGAGGGTGAAATCAGGGCAAAGGAACGGGTTGGCCAGAACCGGCGTCTGGCGCTGCATGGACAGCCAGACGGCAATCTCACCGGGGCCAAGCTCGCTGGGACGTACGACCGAAATATTCAATTTATTCCCTTCTTCCAGCGTCCAATCCTTGTTGCGAGCAGGAGGCATCTAACCATTCTATTAATTCCGATGGCGTGATCAGTGTATTGCGCCCGGGCACCATGACAGGGATTGAAACGATGACGTTTTTGCCATCAGGAAAGCGTCTTCGGGCCGACCGGAACGCGACCAAATTCCCGCATTTAGGGCGGCGGGAGTAAGCCCAAATGCCCATACAGCGCGTTAGGCTCAAACCACCCGGCGGGCAGCGAGCCCGCACCGGTCGGCGAGTCCGTAAATAAGATCTTCGGCGCGCGGCGCGGACCGAACGGCTAGAGCGGCCAGATGCGGGCGGTCTCATCGGTCGAGGCGGTGGCCAGCACCCGGTCGGCCGGGCTGAACGCGAGCGAGCTGACCGCGCCTGCGTGGCCTTCGAGGATGCGGACCGACTTGCCCGTCTTCGAATCCCACAGCCGGACGGTGGTGTCCGAGCTGGCGGTGGCGATGAGCCGGCCGTCGGGGCTGAACGCGACCACGAAGGCCGAGTCGGTGTGGCCCTCGAGCGTGCGGACCGGGGTGCCGGTGACTGCGTCCCAGATCCGGGCGGTGGCGTCCTCGCTGGCGGCGGCGACCATCCGCTCGGTCGGGCTGAACGCGACCGACCACACGGTGTCGGCGTGGCCGTTGAGTATGCGCAGGCAGTTCCCGGTGGCGACCTCCCACAGCCGCGCGGTGCGGTCGAAGCTGGCGGTGGCGATGAGCTTGCCGTCGGGACTGAACGCGACCGCCGACACGATGCCGGTGTGGCCGGTGAGCACGCGCAGGGACTCGCCTGAGGCAGTGTTCCATATCCTGATCGTGCCGTCGCCGCTCGCGGTCGCGAGCACCTTGCCGTCGGGGCTGAAGGCGGCGCCGTAGACGATGTCGTTGTGCCCCTTGAGGACGTGCGCGCTGGCGCCGGTGCTGGTGTTCCACAGCCGGACGGTCTCGTCGTAGCTGGTGGTGGCGAGCAGGCGGCCATCGGGGCTGAACGCCACGCCGAAGACGGCGACCGTGTGCCCGGCCAGCTCGTGCGTGCAGGCGCCGGTCCGCGCGTCCCAGAGCCGGGGCGTCAGGTCGGCGCTGACAGTCGCGATCTTCGTACCGTCGGGGCTGAACGGCGCGGCGAACACGGCGTCGGCGTGCCCGCTCAGCGTGTGCAGCAGCTCGCCGGTGGCGGCGTTCCACACCCGGGCCGTCTTGTCCTCGCTGGCGGTGCTGATCCGCGCGCCGTCCGGGCTGAACGCCACCGAGTTGACCGACCCGGTGTGGCCGGCGAGCACGCGGACGCCGGCCGCTTCGATAACACTCATGTAACCGCCTCTGCGATCCTGCCGGGTGCCGGTGCGTCGGGGGGAAGGGGGGCACCCGCAGTTAGGCATCTGTCGTTGATGCGCGCCTTATTCTTCACGGTCTGCCGGTTCATGTGGTCTGTTTTCCTGTGTTCGTGGCTCTTGTTGCACCAATTCGTGACATACCGCGTGACTGGCGTGGCCGTTACGCTGTGCGGTGGAGCTTTTCACGGAGGTTCGGATGCGGCTTGAGGCGGTCGGCAAGCGGTACGGCGTGCGGCAGCCGTGGGTGGTCAGGGACGTGTCGGCCGACGTGCCGGGCGGGCGGCTGATCCGGGTTGAGGGACCGAACGGGTCGGGGAAGTCCACCCTGCTGCGGGTCGTCGCCGGGGTGACGACGGCGTCGCGCGGCCGGGTGAGCGGGCGGCCGCACACCGGGTACGTGCCCGAGCGGTTCCCCGGCGGGCTGCCGTTCTCCGGGCGGGAGTACCTGCTGCACCTGGCGCGGGTGCACGGGCTGCGGGGCGACGCCGGACGGCGACGGGTCGACGAGTGGCTCGAGCGGCTCGGCGCGACCGGCTACGCGGCGGCGCCGCTGCGGGCGCTGTCCAAGGGAATGTGCCAGAAGATCGCCATCGCCCAGGCCCTGCTGTCGCGACCCGGGCTGCTGGTCCTCGACGAGGCGTGGACCGGGCTCGACGTTACCGCCCGGGGCACGCTGGACGACGCGGTGGCGGAGCGGGTCGCGGCCGGCGGGGCGGTGCTGTTCGTGGATCACGACCCGGCCCGGCTGGCCGGCCGGGACGACGAGCGCTGGCGGCTGGGCGGCGACGGTCGGGTGACGGTCACCGCCGGCCTGGGTGGCGGCGGCCTGGGCGGGGCGGTCGGCGGGGCGGCTGGGGTCCGCAGCGCGGGTGCGCAGGCGGCGGGCGATGACGCGGTGACGATTGAGCTGGCGGGGGTCGACGCGGCCGGGCTTGCGCGGCTGGGGGAAATACCCGGCGTGCTGTCCAGTCCGGGCGTCGCGGCAGGCCGCGTGCTGCTTCGGGTGGCGGCGCGTCAGTCGGACGCGGTCCTGCGGCGGGTGCTGGCGTGGGACGGGGTGCACGTGGCCGGGGTCGGCCCCTCGGAGGCCGACGCAGGCGCGCCTGCGGAGCCGGACTCGCGGCGGTGATCGCGCTGTTGCGGTACGAGACGGCGATCCTGCTCCGGTCCCATCGGTGGGTGTTCCCGCTGATCGCCTACGGGGCGCTGATCCTGACCGGGGCGGCCGGGGGCAGCCCGGTCGGGCCGCCGTGGCTGTCGCTGGCGGACGGGCTCGACTGGTCGGCCGCCGTGCTGATCCCGGTGCTCGCGTTCCTGACCCGGTCGATGCTCACGGCCGAGCCCGATGCGTCGCGGGCCTGCGTCTGCGCCGCCACCAGCCCGGTCCGGACGCAGCTGGCCACCTTGCTGGTCGCGCTCGGCGGCGGGGCCCTGCTCGGCGTCGTCGGGGCCTGCTTCGAGGTGCTGCTGAGCCCGTCGGTCAGCGGCCATTCGGGCGGACTGCTCGGCAACGTCGGGGCGGCGATCGAGCACCCGGTGACGCTGGCGGCCGGCCTGGCCATGACCGCCGTGTGCCTGCTGGTCGGCTCGGCCGTCGGCGCCCTGTGCAACCCGCCGCTGCTACGGCACCCGGCCACGGCCATGCTCGCCACCCTCGCGGCGGCGGTGTTCGCGCTCGCCTCCGATGTGTCGCCGGCCGGGGCAGCGCTGCGGCACGCGAGTAACGCGTTCTCGCCGCACTGGCCCGGCGCCGTCCAGGTACTGGGTGCCGTCATCCTGCTCGCGGTCACCTGGACGGCGTCGGTGCTGGTGGCCGCGCGGCGCGATAGCGGCTCGGCTCCCGCGTAGGCCCCGGGGTCTACGCCGAGCGCTGGCGATCCTCGAGGGCTCGGCGGTACTCGGCGACCACGATGTCGTTGAGTTCCTGGACCGAGGTGTCCTTACTTGGCTTGTCGAACGTGATGGTGCCGTGCTGCAGCAGGTTGATGCGGTCGCAGACCTCCAGGGCCTGGCCGTAGTTGTGGGCGATGATGATGATCGAGACCTCGCGCCGTCGCTTCAGGTCGCCGATCAGGTCCAGGATGATCGCCACCTCCTTCGCGCCCATGGCGGCGAGCGGCTCGTCGAGGAGGAGGACCTTCGCGTCGGAGTAGACGGCGCGGGCGATCGCGATCGCCTGGCGCTGGCCGCCGGAGAGGCTGGCGACCGGGACGTCGACCGACGGGATGTTGATGCCCATCTCATTAAGGTGAGCTCGGGCGATATCGCGCATCGACTTGTTGCTCAGCAGCGGCCCGCGCACCCGCTCCCGGTTCAGGAACATGTTGTGGTACACGCTGAGCTGGTTGATCAGCGCGAGGTCCTGGTAGACGGCCTCGATGCCGAGCGACCGGGCGTGGTCCACCGAGCGGAGCGTCACCTCCTCGTCGTTGAGGAAGATCCCGCCGGTGTCGGGTTGCTGGAAGCCGCAGAGGATCTTGAGCAGCGTCGACTTGCCCGCGCCGTTGTCGCCGAGCAGGCCGAGCACCTCGCCCTTGCCCAGGTGCAGGTTGATGTCCACCAGCGCGGTGACCGCGCCGAACCGCTTGCCGATGTGCTCGGCGCGGAGCGCGTCGCCGCCCGGCAGTGGTCCGTAGTCGCCGCCGTAGCTGTTCGGCCCGCCCGACTCGGGCGTCCCCGGTGCCTGCGCCGCCATCAGGTCGTTCCCCTCTCCCGCAGCCTGGTTAGCTGCACGTTCGCGATCATCGCGCCGAGGATTGCAGCGCCGAAGACGATCTGGACCACGTTCGCGCTGATCCCCACGACCTCAAAGCCGTCGATCAGGGTGGAGAGCGCGACCGCGCCGATGCCGGCGCCGATGATCGTGCCGGAGCCGCCGAGCATCGCGGTCCCGCCGATGACCGCCGCAGTGACGCTGTAGAACATCGGCTGGTAGCCGCCGGCCAGCGGGTCGATGTCGTTGATGTAGAAGGCGGTCTGCAGGCCGACGAGCGCGCCGAGCACCCCGGTGATCATGAAGTTGCCGTACTTGATCCTGCCCACATTGATGCCGGCCTCGCGCGCCCCGAGCTGGTTGCCGCCGGTCGCGACGGTATGCAACCCCCATCGCGTCCTGGTCAGCACGACGGCGAAGATCGCAACGATGACGACGGCCCAGATCGTCTGGGACCACGGGCTGCTACCGAGCCAGCGCCCGTAGCCGACGGTGGCAGGAGGGATGGATTTCGGCTCGGCGTGCGCGAGGTACAGGGCCAGTCCGCCGAGGATGAACCCGGTGCCAAGCGTGGTGATGAACGAGGGAAGATGCAACGTGACCGTGAGGAAGCCGTTAACCCAGCCGCACACAAGGCCGAAGACCAGGCTGAGGATGATCGCCAGCAGCGCCGGGACACCGTAGTAGACGTTCAGGTAGAACATGATGAACGGCGCCAGGGTGTAGATGAAACCGACCGACAGGTCGATCTCGCCGCAGATCAGCAGCAGCACCTCGCCGACGGCGATGATCGCGATCGGCGCCATGTTCTCAGAAAACAGGTCGACCGCGTTGGTCCGGGAGACAAAGGTCGTGGGGTTGGTGAGGCCGAAGTACAGCAGCAGCGCCACCGTGACGACCAGGATCGTGGCCTCGCGCTGTCGGCCGAAGACGCCGAGTCCGCGGCGCAGCACGTCGACGGTCCCGTTGCCGGTGCCGGGAGTTCCGTCTGGCAATAGCAGCGTGCCGCCCTGCTCGGTCATCTTGCTCACGTCCGCCTCCTTATCTGGCTCATCTGGCCAATCTGCGCAGGAGCGTGCCTGAGGCGGGAGGCCGGTCGTACTTCTTAGCCGAGCCTCCCGCCTGGGGCTTTAACAGGTGTTGGTGGTATCAGGTACTGGTGGTCGCGAGCGGGTTCGAGATCGCGCCGGACGGACGCGCGAGGTACTTCAGGGCGGTCGTCGAGCCCTGGTACCGGCTGCCCAGGTTGTACTCGCTGTAGTTGCTCTTGGTAATGAAGCTCAGGCCGGTGTCGGTGTCGGGCGGGACGATCGTGCCGCCGGAGATGTTGTACAGGTACAGGTACAGCGTCGGCAGGAACCCCTGCAGGTAGGGGTCCTGATAGATAGTGAAGCCGGTCGCGCCGGAGGCGATGTTGGAGAGCGTCAGCGGCTCGGTGTCGAAGCCGCCGTTGGGGAGCGACGACATGCCGGTCTCCTTGAGCGCCTGGCCGAGGAACGACGTCGATCCGCCGTCCACGGCGAACGCGCCCTTCACCGAGGAGTGGCCGACCAGGTAGGCCTTCATGGCTGGCAGCTCAGGGGGCGCGGTCGCGCCGGTCGCCACCTCGCTCACCGTGTAGCCCAACGGCGTCAGCACCGAGGAGGCGCCGTCGAAGCGGGGCTGGATGTTCGCCTGGCCGGGGGTGGAGATGAAGATCACGACATCGCCCGGGGTCGGGACCGCCAGCTTGATCCGCTCGCCCAACTGCTGGCCCGAGGTGTACAGCGCCTGGCCGACGTAGCAGAGCCGGTTGGTGCCGATGTCGGCCACGCCCTTGGTGACGGAGCCGTCCGCGTTGTAGCTGACCACGGGGATGCCCGCGCTCATCGCGTTCGCGACCGGCGTGGTGAACGAGGTGGAGTCGGTCAGCACCGTGGCGATCCCGGCCGCCTTGGCGGCCACCGCCGCGTTGATCTGGGCGGTCATCTCCGCCGCGATCGAGTTCGCCGAGCCGGTCCACTTCGGGACAGGCAGGCCGAGCAGCTTGGCGCAGTCGGCCAGGCCGTACTGGGTGGGGACGAAGAACGGGTTGGTGGTGACGTGGTTGACGAACCAGAACTGCCACGAGGGCACGCTCGGGAAGGCGCCGGAACCGCTTGCCCCGCTCGCGGCGCTGCTCGACGAGCTGCAGGCGGTGAGCAGGGCCGACGCGGCGGCGGTGGCACTAACCAGGCCGGCGCCAGCGATGAGCCGGCGGCGGGTGGGGCTGTCTCTCAGGTTGAGCGTCTCTATTGCCTCATCGACCTTGGGGTCGACTTTTCTGGCCATGAGGACCTCCAGCGGGGGCGGCTCATGACGGATGTGATCGTTCACATCCGCCCTTTTGAGCAACCTAGAGCCCAGACGCCGCCCCGTCAACATAGTGGAAAAAAATTCGACTATGCGTAGTTTATGCTACTTTGAGGTGATGTATCACGGCATGGTGAATTTGCGATTCTAAAAAATGCCTGCCACCAGCGGGTAAATATTGCCTGAAGGATCCGAGAGGGCTATTCGGGGACGAGGATGGCGCGCCCTCTGACCCGGCCGGCGTCGAGGTCGGCGAGGGCGTCGGGGGCGGCGGTGAGGGGGTAGGCCCTGGTGTGGAGGGTGACCCGGCCGGCCTGGGCGAGGGACATCAGCTCGGCGAGCTCGTTGTAGGTGCCGACGATGTTGCCGATGATGTTCCGCTCGGTCGAGATGATGTCGAGGGTCGGGATCGTGAGGGTGCCGCCGTAGCCGATCACGAAGTCCGAACCCCCCGGGGCGGTCATGTTCCAGGCGTCGGCCTCGGCGCCCTGCTCGGCCACGAAGTCGAGGACGACGTTTGCGCCGTTGCCGTTGGTGAGGTCCTTGACGGCGTCGACGTGGCTGCCGTCGGCCACGACGGTGACGTCGGCGCCGAGGTCCTTGGCCAGTTTCAGGGCGTCGGGGTTGCGGTCGACGACGATGATCCGGGTCGCGGACAGGGCGGCCAGGCACTGGACGCCGATGTGGCCGAGGCCGCCGGCGCCGATGACGACCGCGGTGGTCCCCGGGTAGAGCAATGGCAGGGCCTTGCGGACGGCGTGGTAGGCGGTGATGCCCGCGTCGGCCAGCGCCGCGACGTCGGCCGGCCGGGTCGAGGGGTCGAGCTTGACGCAGGCGCGGGCGCTGGTGAGCAGGTACTCGGCCATCCCGCCGTCCCTCGACAGCCCCGGGAAGGACGAGTTCTGGCAGTGCATGTCGTCGCCGGCCCGGCAGGCGTGGCACAGGCCGCAGGTCGGGGTGGGGTGCAGGATCACGGTGTCGCCGACCGCGACGTTGGTGACGGCCGAGCCGACCTCGTGCACCCAGCCGGCGTTCTCGTGGCCGAGGATGTACGGCAGCGGGGTGCCCATCGCCGCGTCCCACTGGCCGTCGATGATGTGCAGGTCGGTGCGGCACACCCCGGCCCCGCCGATCTTCACGATCACGTCCAGCGGGTGAGTGATCACCGGCTCCGGCACCTCGTCGACGACCGGCGCGGAATGGAACTTGTGCAGTCTTACGGCCTTCACGTGAGCGGTTCCTTCCGGTCAAGAAGCGGAGTCCGGCCGGTAGCGGGCTTTGAGCATGCCGGAGCAGATGGACGTGTTGGCGTCGATGCCGGTACGGGTGAGGCGGGCGCGGCGTAGATGAAGAGGCACGCTCGACTCGGGAATGCGGTTGCCGGTGGCTGGGTCGATGAGGAGGAGGCTGCTGTCGTCGGCGGGGATATTGAGGTCTCGGCGGCGGTGCCTGAGGCGGTCTAGTGCTGGCGATGCCGGGGTGGCGCCTAGGGTCAGGGCGGCCAGGTCGGCTGGGGTTCGGCCGGCGTCTGACTAGGGGGCGGCAGACCAGGTCGGTGCCGGCCAGCACCGCCTTGCGGAGGAAGGTGGCGCGGAGGTCGTCTAGCTCGTCGGCCGCCTCGCCGTCGAAGGAGGCGACGAAGCCGGACCGGGCGGCTACGCCGGCGTTGATGGCGTCGGAGGCGAAGTGGTCGTCGAGGATTACCTCGGCCGAGGAAACGCCCGGCGCCGCGGCGACGGCGTCGTAGGCGTCGGCGACCATGAGGAAGGCGAAGTTGGGGGCGCAGAAGTAGGTCGGCAGGCGCAGCCGGACCTGCGCCTGCCCCTCCTCGGAGACGGTGCAGGACGCGACGAACCCCAGGGTGGTGATGGGCTCGTCGAGCTCCGGATCCCGCACCGTCGCGAGGGCGGCGAGTACCGCGCCGGCGGCGACCCCGGCCGGCGCTTCGGTGGCGCTGCTCATCCCTCGGTGACCAGCGCGGCGTCGTCCCTCGCGGCCGGCTGGCCGGCCTGGGCGGGCACCAGGAACTCGGCCGGGACCTTGATGTCGTAGAGCTTGGCGGCGTTGAGGCCGAGGATCTTCTTCTTGGTCGCGGTGGTGAGCTTGCCGTAATCGGACAGCTCGTCGTCGTCGGGCATCTGCCAGTCGACGAACCCCTCGACCTGCCACTTGGGCTCCCAGATGCCGTAGTCGCTCCCGAACGTCATCTTGTCCTCGCCAACCCAGAACATCAGCTCCCCCATGACCTTGGCGAAGAACTTCGGCCGGGCGTGCATCAGCCCGCCGATCACCACCGACAGGCCCGCGTACACGTTCGGCTCCTGCGTCGCCATGAAGCAGAAGTCCTCGATCCGGGGCAGCCCCACGTGCTCGACGATGAAGTTCAGCTCGGGGAAGTCCGTCGCCGCGTGATCGACGTCGGACACGTCGAACGCGTCCTTATCCAGCGGCCAGATCGTCGGCCCCTTGTGCACATGCACGTTCTTAATGCCGAGGTTTTGGGCCTCCTCCAGGAAGCGATAGCAGGAGGGGTCGCTGAGCTTGTAGCCGCGGGAGCCGTTATTCCACTCGGCGGTATAGAGCTTCACCCCCTTGGACCCGTAGCGCTGCACGTTACGGCGGAACTGGGCCTTGCCCTCATCTCCGTCGCGGGGGTCGAAGCGGGTGTTGACGATGAACTTGCCCGGGTGCTTCTCCGCCAGTGCGGCGTTCCGCTCGGTGGTGTTGAACCCCTCGCGGTACCACTCCTTGAGGTACGTCGGCTGGAAGATCCCGATGTCCACGTGGCCGTCCTCGAAGACGTCCTTCATCAGGTCGTCCTCGGTGTAGCCCTCGAACTTCTCGATCGGCCAGTGGGTCTCCTTGGGGCCGAGCGACTGGTACGCGTGGAAGCACTCGATCCAGCCCTTGGCGTACTGCTCCGCGCCCGGGACCCAGTTGGCGGGCGTGGCGTCCCAGTAGTGCATGTGAGAGTCAACGATGAAGTACTTCTCGCCGTCCTTGGTGTACAAGTTGACCTCCCTAAGCGCCGTTGCTCATCCTTCGAGCATGACGCCGGGAAGATCGCGGCGGGCGTCTCAAATTGAGACAGTGCACCTGATAAAGCATGAAAAATTATTCTAAATAATGGCTTTCAAAAGCAGGTAAATGTTGAGGCCGACGATCATGGCGGTCACGAGATAGGCGGCCGCGTTGGTCGCGGGCCGGTTCACCAGGGTGCCCATCGTCCGCCGGTCACGGGTGACGATGACCAGCGGGACGAGCGCGAACGGTATGCCGAAGGAGAGGAATACCTGGCTCAGCACCAGCGCCCTGGTCGGGCTGAACCCGACCCCGATCAGGACCAGGGCCGGGATCATGGTGATCGCCCGGCGCGCGAACACCGGGATCTGGCGGCGGATGAACCCCTCCATCACCGCCTGCCCGGACATGGTGCCCACGCAGGACGACGCCAGACCCGACGCCAGCAGCGCGACGCCGAAGATCGTCCCGGTGTGCGCGCCCAGGTACCGGCTGAGCCCCTGGAAGACCTGGCCCAGGTCGCCGCCGGCCCCGGTCAGCCCGCGGGACCAGAAGACCGACGCCGCCGTCGCCAGCATCGCCAGGTTGACCACGCCCGCCAGCCCCATCGCGATCGAGATGTCGACGATCTCGAAGCGGAAGATCCGGCGGCGCGCGTCCGCGCTGGTGCCGACGATCCGCTCCTTGGTCAGCGCCGAGTGCAGGTAGATCACGTGCGGCATCACGGTCGCGCCGACGATGCCGACCGCCAGCAGGATCGAGCCGCCGGGCAGGCCCGGCACGAAGCCGCGCGCGACCGCGCCGGCCGGCGGGCCGCTCTTGCGCACCTCGAGGCAGAAGGCGAGCACGACCACGGCGACGAACGCGGTGATCGTCGCCTCCAGCCGCCGGAACCCCCAGACCTCCATGCTCAAGATCGCGAACGCGGCGACGCCGGTCAGGATCCCCGACACCCACAGCGGGAGGCCGAACACCAACTGCAGGCCGAGCGCGGCGCCGACGAACTCGGCCAGGTCGGTCGCCATCGCCACCGCCTCGGCCTGCAGCCACAGGAAAAGGACGACCCGGAACGGGAACCGGTCCCGGCACACCTCGGGCAGACTGCGGCCGGTGGCGATGCCGAGCTTGGCGCTGAGCGCCTGGACCAGCGTCGCCATCAGGTTGGCGGCCGCCACCACCCAGAGCAGGGCGTAGCCGTACTGCGCGCCGCCCGCCATGTTGGTGGCGAAGTTGCCCGGGTCCACGTAGGCGATCGCGGCGATGAAGGCCGGGCCGAGGAACGGCAGCACCGCGAGGACGCCGCGCCGCTCGCCCGACAGCGTCGCCTCGGCCGCGGCCAGCATCCTGGTGTCGCCCGCGGACGCCGCGCCGCCCGAGGTCAGTACGTGCCGCGGGCGGACGGCGGGTTCTGCCAACGGACGGCTGCGCTAACCGACGGAGGGACCGAGGCCTAGCGACTGCGGCGTGGACGAGTCGGGCGAGGGCTGGTGCAGCCCCTCGTCGAGCGACCCGTACTCCGTCATCAGCGCGGCCGACCCGCCCCAGGCCGTCTGCTCCTCGGCCACCAGCGTGTTGGTGGTGAGCAGCAGCCCGGCGACGGACGCGCCGTTCTGCAGAGCGGACCTGACCACCCGCAGCGGGTCGATGATCCCCATCGAGATCATGTTGCCGTGCTGCCCCGACAGGGCGTCGAACCCGTCGTCGGTGCCGAGCAGCGCGGTCGCGGCGACCACCTCGGCCGCCGGGTAGCCGGCGTTGGCGGCGATCAGGGTGGCCGGCTCGCTCAGGGCCCGGCGGACGATCTCGACCCCGATCGCGTGGTCCCCGGTGACGTCGGCCCCGCCATCGGTCACGCTGGCGTCGAGCGCGCCGACCGCGTGCAGCAGCGCCGCGCCGCCGCCCGCCACGATTCCCTCCGCCATCGCCGCCCTGGTCGCCGCCAGCGCGTCCTCCACCCGGTGCCGCAGCTCCTTCAGCTCGGCCGAGGTCGGCGCGCCGACCCGGATGACCGCGACCTTGCCCGACAGCGACCCGATCCGGTCGGTCAGCACGTCCTCGTCGACCCCGAACGTCGCCCGCTCGAGCTCGGCCCGCAGCTGCGCCAGCCGGAACTCGACCGCCTCGGCCGACCCGCCGCCGCCGATGATCGCGGTGCTGTCGGCGTTCACCAGGACCTGGCGGGCCCGGCCGAGCTGCTCGACGGTCATCGTCTCGAGCGAGAATCCCGAGTGCCTGCTGTAGACCGCGCCGCCGGTCAGCGCGGCGATGTCCTCGAGCTTGTGCAGCCGCCGGTCGCCGAACCCGGGCGCGCGCACCGCCACGCACTGGAAGACCCCGTTTACGTGGTTGTGCACCAGCATCGACAGGGCGCTGCCCTCGACGTTCTCGGCGATGATGACGAGCGGCCGCGGCGCCCGCATGACCTTGTCGAGCAGCGGCATGAGCTGCTGGACCTTGGTGATCTTCTCGCTGCAGAGGAGGATGTAGGGGTCGTCGAGCACCGCCTCGAGGCTGGCCGGGCTGGTCACCAGGTACGGCGACAGGTACCCGTTGTCGAACTCGAACCCCTCCACGAAGTCCACCGCCATGCCCGCCGCGGGCGAGTCCTCCACCGTGACGATGCCGCCCTCGCCGACCGTGTGCAGCGCCTTGGCGATGACCCGGCCGACCGTGTAGTCGTCGTTGGCGGAGATCGCCGCGACCCGGCTGAAGTCCTCCTCGGTCGAGACCGGGTGGGCGACGATGAGCAGGTACTCGACCAGCCGTCCGATAGCCAGGTCGATGCCGCGCTTGACCAGGACCGGGTTGGCGCCGGCGTCGATCGCGCGCATGCCCTCGCGGACGATCGCCTGGGCGAGCACGGTCGCGGTGGTGGTGCCGTCGCCGACCACGTCGTTGGTCTTGATCGCGGCTTCCTTGACCAGCTGGGCGCCCATGTTCTCGAACTGGTTCTTGAGGTGGATCTCGCGGGCGATCGTCACGCCGTCGTTGGTGACCACCGGCGACCCGGTGATCTTCTCGAGGATGACGTTGCGGCCTTTCGGCCCGAGGGTTGACTTGACCGCCTCGGCGAGCTGGTCCACGCCGGCCAGCAGGAGGGCGCGCGCTTCAGCGCCGAAGCGCAGTTCCTTTGCCATCGGTTCTCCTCTGTTAAAAAATTCGAGATCGATATCGAACGGACCGTTGGCTCTACGGCACGAGGATGGCGCGCCCTCGGACGCGGCCGGCGTCGAGGTCGGCGAGGGCGTCGGGGGCGGCGGTGAGGGGGTAGGCCCTGGTGTGGAGGGTGACCCGGCCGGCCTGGGCGAGGGACATCAGCTCGGCGAGCTCGTTGTAGGTGCCGACGATGTTGCCGATGATGTTCCGCTCGGTCGAGATGATGTCGAGGGTCGGGATCGTGAGGGTGCCGCCGTAGCCGATCACGAAGTCCGAACCCCCCGGGGCGGTCATGTTCCAGGCGTCGGCCTCGGCGCCCTGCTCGGCCACGAAGTCGAGGACGACGTTTGCGCCGGTTCCGTTGGTGAGGTCCTTGACGGCGTCGACGTGGCTGCCGTCGGCCACGACGGTGACGTCGGCGCCGAGGTCCTTGGCCAGTTTCAGGGCGTCGGGGTTGCGGTCGACGACGATGATCCGGGTCGCGGACAGGGCGGCCAGGCACTGGACGCCGATGTGGCCGAGGCCGCCCGCGCCGATGACGACCGCGGTGGTCCCCGGGTAGAGCAATGGCAGGGCCTTGCGGACGGCGTGGTAGGCGGTGATGCCCGCGTCGGCCAGCGCCGCGACGTCGGCCGGCCGGGTCGAGGGGTCGAGCTTGACGCAGGCGCGGGCGCTGGTGAGCAGGTACTCGGCCATCCCGCCGTCCCTCGACAGCCCCGGGAAGGACGAGTTCTGGCAGTGCATGTCGTCGCCGGCCCGGCAGGCGTGGCACAGGCCGCAGGTCGGGGTGGGGTGCAGGATCACGGTGTCGCCGACCGCGACGTTGGTGACGGCCGAGCCGACCTCGTGCACCCAGCCGGCGTTCTCGTGGCCGAGGATGTACGGCAGCGGGGTCCCCATCGCCGCGTCCCACTGGCCGTCGATGATGTGCAGGTCGGTGCGGCACACCCCGGCCCCGCCGATCTTCACGATCACCTCCAGCGGGTGAGTGATCACCGGCTCCGGCACCTCGTCGACGACCGGCGCGGAATGGAACTTGTGCAGTCTTACGGCCTTCACTGGTCCTCCGTATGGGGCGCGGAAGGATCGTGGATCGTTGTGTACACCGGGGTGTACACAACGATCCACGATCATGGAATTTGGGGTCGAGGCTCTAGGTAGCGGGCTTTGAGCATGCCGGAGCAGATGCTTGTGTTGGCGTCGATGCCGGTCCGGGTTAGCTGGGCGCGGCGTAGGTGAAGGGGGACGGCTTCCGGGGCGAGCCGGGCGCCGGACTGCGGGTCGATGAGCAGCGGGGCGGCGTCATCGGCCGGAAGGCTCAGGTCGGAGCGGCGCTGGCGCAGGCGGGTCAGGTCGGGCGACGCGGGGACGGCCCCTAGGGTCAGGGCGGCCAGTTCGGGCGGGGTTAGGCCGGCGGCTACTAGGGGGCGGCAGACTTGGTCGGTGCCGGCCAGCACCGCCTTGCGGAGGAAGGTGGCGCGGAGGTCGTGGAGCTCGTCGGTGGCCTCGCCGTCGAACGAGGCGACGAAGCCGGACCGGGCGGCTACGCCGGCGTTGATGGCGTCGGAGGCGAAGTGGTCGTCGAGGATCACCTCGGTGGACTGGACGCCGGGGAGCCCGCTCACGGCGTCGTAGGCGTCGGCGACCATGAGGAAGGCGAAGTTAGGGGCGCAGAAGTAGGTCGGCAGGCGCAGCCGGACCTGCGCCTGCCCCTCCTCGGAGACGGTGCAGGACGCGACGAACCCCAGGGTGGTGATGGGCTCGTCGAGCTCCGGATCCCGCACGGTCCCGAGCGCCGCGTACACGGCGCTGGCAACGATGCTGGTGCCATCCATGACCGTCACGCATGCACCTCACGTCCGCGCATCGGGGGGTACGGGGGGTCGTCCCCCCGGGAGAGAACAGCTCATGCTCCGGTGACCAGTTGGGCGTCGTCCTTGGCGGCGGGGGTGCCGGCGTCGGCCGGGAGCTGGCACTCGTCGGGGACCTTGATGTCGTAGAGCTTGGCGGCGTTGAGGCCGAGGATCTTCTTCTTGGTCGCGGTGGTGAGCTTGCCGTAGTCCGACAGCTCGTCGTCGTCGGGCATCTGCCAGTCGACGAACCCCTCGACCTGCCACTTGGGCTCCCAGATGCCGTAGTCGCTCCCGAACGTCATCTTGTCCTCGCCAACCCAGAACATCAGCTCCCCCATGACCTTGGCGAAGAACTTCGGCCGGGCGTGCATCAGCCCGCCGATCACCACCGACAGGCCCGCGTACACGTTCGGCTCCTGCGTCGCCATGAAGCAGAAGTCCTCGATCCGGGGCAGCCCCACGTGCTCGACGATGAAGTTCAGCTCGGGGAAGTCCGTCGCCGCGTGATCGACGTCGGACACGTCGAACGCGTCCTTATCCAGCGGCCAGATCGTCGGGCCCTTGTGCACATGCACGTTCTTGATGCCGAGAGACTGCGCGGCCTCGAGGAAGCGGTAGGCCGCCGGATCGCTGAGCTTGTAGCCGCGTGAGCCGTTGTTCCACTCGGCGGTGTAGAGCTTCACGCCCTTGGATCCGTAGCGCTCGACGTTGCGCCGCAGTTCGGCCAGGCCCTCGTCGCCGTCCCGGGGGTCGAATCTGGTGTTGGCGATGAACTTGCCCGGGTGCTTCTCACCTAGGGCGGCGTTCCGCTCGGTGGTGTTGAACCCCTCCGTGTACCACTCTTTCAGGTACGTGGGCTGGAACACGGCGATGTCGACGTGGCCGTCCTCGAAGACGTCCCTCATCAGGTCGTCCTCGGTGTAGCCCTCGAACTTCTCGATCGGCCAGTGGGTCTCCTCGGGGCCGAGCGACTGGTACGCGTGGAAGCACTCGATCCAGCCCTTGGCGTACTGCTCCGCGCCGGGAACCCAGTTGGCGGGGGTCGCGTCCCAGTAGTGCATGTGGCTGTCGACGATGAAGTACTTCTCGCCGTCCTTTTCGTACACGACGACCTCCTTCAGGCTGACGCGGTGAGGTCGAAGCCGATGTACTCGGCCGCGTCCTCGGGGTTAGCGAACATGATCGTGCGGTCGTCCTCGTGGATCATCCGGCCGTAATGGGTGGACATGTTCTCCTCGAACTCGGCCGCGTCGAAGAAGCCGGGCTCCTCCCCCAGCGCCTCGGAGATCTCGTCGTAGACGAAGTCCATCCGGCCGATCGCGTCCACCCGGATCATCGACGGCAAGGCCCGCACCGACACGTTGTCCTTGGTCGCCATGACCTGGGCGACGACCGCCCCGATCTGGTTGTTCATCAGCGTCACGCCGCACTGGTTGGAGGCGGTGTTGTCCGACTTGAACGGCGACTCGGCGGTCTTGAACCTGGGCGTGGTCACTGGCTCAGCTCCTTCGGCACTTCGAGGTGGAGGTCGGCGAGAATGCCGGCGAACCGGCTCTTGGCGGCGTCAAGGCCGTCCTCGAACCGGGGCGGCTTGGCGTCGGTCTGCGACCACAGCGGCTGCAGGGTGCGGGCGGCGCTGATCGCGCTCGGCACCCACTTGGCGAGCCAGCCGTTGATCGTCGCCTTGTTGTGGTCGGCGAACTCGCGGTCGGTGGTGAGCAGACCGAACATCGCGGTCGTGTAGCGCAGGTCACGCTCGGCGAAGTCGTACTCGGCCGCGCCGACCACGGTCGGGGTCACGAAGTCGCCGTTGCGGGGCGCGATCTGCTGCACCAGCTGGCTGCGGAACAGCTCGCCCACGAGCGGCTCGAACACCACGTTGCCGGCGAAGATCGCCTCGCACCAGTCCCAGACCGAGGTGAGCTGCTCGGCCGTCTCCCGCACGCCCTGCCAGGCCGGGTCGGAGTTCCACGTCTCGAGGTGGGCCGACCCGTCGAAGCCGGGTACCTCGTCGGTCAGCGTCAGATTGTAGAGCGCGAGGTCCTGGGCCGCCCTGATCCGGTGCATGGAGTTGACCGAGATCGCGTTGTTGTGCATGTTGGTCGGGGCCCGGCGCTGCGCGTTCGCGTACAGGTAGAGGCCGAGACCGTGGTCGACGTGCATCCACGCGCCGACGTTCCGTTCCATGAAGCGGACCCAGTTCGGGTTCCACTGCTCGAACGCCTTCGACAGCCGGGCGTTCTCCACGTTCTGGTTGACCTGCCGGACGACGTTGGAGTTGTAGCGGTAGAAGGTGAGCTCCCACTCCTCGTTGGGATCGCGGAACTCGTGCCAGCCGTGGGCGGGCCACTCGTAGCCCTTGCCGCCTGAGCCGGGGAACCGCTCGGGCTCGGGCCGGTCGGAGCCCCACGCCTTGAGCGCGGTCCAGTCGAGCGGGTAGCCGCCGCGGCCGTCGGCGAACCCGTACAGCCAGCCCTGGGCCAGGTAGTGCCGCGGGTCGGGCTGGACCTCGACGGTGACGTCCTCGTAGTGCGTCTGCTTGCGCTTGGCGGGCTTGAAGTAGTTGTAGTTGCGCGCGGTCGAGTCGGGGAACTCCTTCGCGCCCGCTTCCGCGTCGGTGAAGACCGGCTTGGGAACGCTACGCTCGTGCGTCTCTGCTGTCATTGGGCTCTCCGGTTGTCGTGAACTTGTCGTAGTAGATGCGCTTGTTCGGGACGCCGAGCGTCTCAAGCAGCGGGATCGCGGCCTCGACCATCGGCGGGGGTCCGCAGACGTAGGCGTGCGCGCCGCCGAGGGTCCCCGTCAGGCGCTTGACCACGTCGGTGATGAGGCCGGTCTCGCCGGTCCAGTCCTCATGCGAGAGCGCGGGGATAAAGGTGAAGTCGGGCAGCTTCTCGGCAATGGCCGCGAGCTCTTCCTCGAAACAGAGGTCGCGGCGGGTTCTGGCGCCGTAGAAGAACGTGGCCTTGCGGTGGATGCCGCGCTCGGCCATCGTCCGGAGCAGGGACAGGATCGGGGCCATGCCCGCGCCGCCGCCGACGAACAGCAGCTCGGTGTCGGCGTCGCGGAGCGTGAAGACGCCGAACGGGCCGGTCAGCTCGAGCCGGTCGCCGACCGCCAGCCGCTGGTCGAGGAACCGGGAGAACAGCCCGTCGGGGTACACCTTGATCACGAACTCGAGCGTCCCGTCCCTGCTCGAGGTGTTGGCCATCGAGAACGACCGGACCTGGTCGGTGCCGGGGACGGCGATGTCCATGTACTGGCCGGGGAAGAACTTCACCTCGGCCGGCTCGACCAGGCGAAGGACCAGGTGCCGCATGTCGTGCGTCACCGGGTCGTTCGAGACCACCTCGGCCACCGCCTGCTGGATCGGCAGGCCGGAGCGGATCATCTCCTCGTCGTAGTTGAGCAGCTCGATCGTGACGTCCTCGTACACGTGCGCCCGGCACAGCAGGGTGTAGCCCTCGTCCTTCTCGTAGTCGGGCAGCGCGAACGTGGAGTACTTGTCGTGCTCGATGTCCTCGCCCTCGAGCACGAACGACTTGCAGGCGGCGCACTGGCCTTCCTTGCAGCCGTGCATGAGCATGATGCCCTGCTCGGCTGCGGCCCGCAGGACCGTCTGGTCCTCGCTGACGTCGATCTCGATACCGACCGGCTCGAACCGCACCGTGTGCTTGTCGGCCACCTCTACCCCTTTGCTCGCTCCCTGTCACAGGCTGTTTTGAGCCCAAATGCGCATTCGGGCCGGCAAGAGTGAGCCCAAATGCGCATTCGGGCCGGTGAGGGGCCGGCCCCGCGCTGGGCGGGGCTGGCGCTGATCACTAGCTGGGGGCGGGACGAGCCGGCCGGGCCGCCGGCGTTGTAGTTGGCCGCGAAGGCGGTGCGCTCTTCGTCGGTCATCTCGTTGAGGAGCACGTTGGGCGACTGGATGTGCGGCATCCGGCGCAGGTGGTCGAGCGTCCACATCTTCGACGGGTCGAGGTCGAGGTGCGGCTGGGCGACCAGCGTCTTGCCGTCGTCGCGGACGTACCCCATGTCGGAGACCGCGTCGGCCCAGTTCCAGCCGTGGTACAGGGTCTCCCACTCGCGCTTGCCGATCAGCTGGCCCATGTTCGGGGTCTCGCGGCCCTGGTAGGTCGGCCGGAAGGCGGTCGCGTCGGTCCAGTGGCAGGGCTCGGAGCAGTAGGTGCGCCACTGCCCGTCGACCTTGTCCATCACCATGTCCTCGCGTACCAGGCACGGGACCATGCAGGTCCAGCACCGGTGCGGGTACACGTAGTCGACGTCCTCGGCCACGATCGGGTGGTGCCCGTTGGGCTTAGAGAGCCGGTTGTAGTTCTCCCACCAGGCGCCGTACTTGTCGTACCAGCCCGGGTACTTGTACTCGAACCACTCGAAGTCCTTGTCGGTCATCGGGTCGATCCGCCAGTAGTTGGCGAGCCAGCCGGTGGCGAAGAACTGCGCGACCTCGTGCACGTAGCCCTTGTTCCAGATCTGGTCCCAGGCCTGCTCGATCAGGTCGTGCGGGATGACCAGGCCGTACTTCTCGAGCGGTACCAGGTAGGAGCGGTAGTAGTCGTCGTAGATCCAGCGGCGCCACATCTCGGCGTAGGACTCGCGGTCCTTGCGCCGGTCCTTGGTGCCGTACTCGATGAACGTGCCGATCGCCGCGTCCACCACCCGGTGGTTGTTCCACCAGGCGTAGCGCAGGTCGCGCTCGAGCAGCTGGTGGTTGCCCTCGTCCGCCAGCGCCATCAGCAGCGTCGCGTAGCCGTTGCTGATGTGCCGGGACTCGTCCGACTGGACCGAGTGGAAGACCGTCGGCAGCAGGTAGTCGCCGTTGGCGGCGGCTTCGGCCGGCATCGCCACGAACAGCGTGTTGGTGAACGCGGTCTCGGCCACGATCGTGAGGTAGATGCTGGCCGCGGTGATGGCGTCGCCGGTGATGAAGCCCTCGGCGAACTGGCGGCCGATCGTGCCGCAGTAGTCGTTCTGGAAGTTGCGCAGGCTCGAGTTGAAGCCGGCCGGGTCGATGTAGTTGTTCATGTACAGGCGCTTGAGGTTCTGCTGGATCGTCGAGTGGCGCACCTCGTCGATCATCTGGATCGCCTGGCCGTTGTGCAGCTCGGGGTTGGGGACGGTCCTGAACAGCAGCGGCATCGCCCGGGCGGCGGAGATCTCCGGCAGCGGGATGATCGACAGGAACAGCTTCTGCCACTCCAGCCACCGCTCCTGCACCTGGCGGAACATGTTGCCGCGGATCGCGCCGTCCTGCGCGCCGTAGACCCGGTGGTCCTTCTCCTCCTGCATCGGGAAGTAGGAGCGGAGCACCTGCTTGAGCGGGTCCTTCTTCTGCGCCTTCTGGAACGTGTAGTCCGTTCCGTACTGCGAGACCGGCTGGTGGTACTGGGGTTCCCAGGACAGTTCCTGGATCTTCTGATGGGCCTTCGCCACGCTTTGGCGGCTCATCGGCATCCTCCCTTGGTGGGAAAGTCCTTGTGTGCTGGATAACATCCCGGATTCGGGTGGTCTGTGCTCTCAACCTGAGACGGTTGTCTCCGCGGCGGTTACCGGGGGTGCTGGGCCTCGAAGGCCTCGCGGAGGCGGGCGAGCTCGGCGCTGACGCCAGTGACCACGTGCGGACGGGACTCGAACGCGGGGGTGACGCCGAGCGCTCGCAGCAGCTCGGCGGCAGGCCGGCCAGGGTCGCCCGACTCCCCGAGGACCGGGTGCAGGCCCTCGGCCGCCAGCTGCCGGAAGACGAGGTTGACGATGCTCCAGGGGTTGTAGGTCTCGGCCTGGGCGGGTATGGATTCGTCGGGGGTGTCCATGCGTCCGAGCAGACGCCGGGGGGATTGCATGTGGCATCTCAAGTTGAGACAGTGCAAAGAATCAGCGGGCTTATCTTTTGTGCAACGCGAACGCCTCGCAGCGCTTCGCAAGGGATGGGAGACCCTCCGACTGGACGCGCAGGTGGAGGAGGCGGCATGGGACGTGCATCACCGAGGCTGCACCGTTCTGCTCGAGGCGGTGCCGGCACCGCCGTCGAGCGAGACCCGCTGGCCGAGGCCAGGGACCGGTTCCTGGCCCGCGACCCGGTCGACGCGAAGGCGGTCAGGGAGCCGATCCTGGCCTCGTGGTGGCGGTCGCGGGAGTGGCACGTCGCCGCCGACCGGCTCGACCTGAGCTACCTCGGCGAGCCCGACCTCGACTCGGCCCTCGCGCGGGCGGCCAAGCCGGTCCTGCGGCACCTGCACGAGCACCTCGAGGGCCAGCCGATCAGCATCGTGCTGACCGACGCGAGCGGGCTGGTGCTGCTCCGGTTCACCGGCGACCACGACCTGGAACGGCAGCTCGACACCATTAAGCTCGCCCCCGGCTTCTCCTACGCCGAGGACGTCGTCGGCACCAACGGCATCGGGACCGCGCTCGAGTCGGGCGGCCCCGCGCACGTGTTCGGGCACGAGCACTACGCCGAGCGGCTCGAGGGGCTGGCCTGCGCCGGGGTCCCGGTCCGCGACCCGATGTCGGGCAAGACCGTCGGCGTGCTCGACCTGACCTGCTGGCGCAGGCACGCCGACCCGCTGATGCTGTCGCTCGTCCGGTCCACCGCCGACCAGCTCAACCAGGCCCTGTCCGAGACCGGCAACGGCCGCGACCTGCGGCTGCTGCAGGAGTACACCAAGGCGTGCAGGCACACCGGCGGCATCGTCCTCGCGCTCGGCAACGACGTGGTGATGCTCAACGACCGCGCCCGGCAGGCCTTGTCGCCGGCCGACCAGGCGGTCCTCATCTCCCAGGCGGCCGACGCGCTCGGACGGCAGTCGTCGGGCGCGGTCACGGTCGACCTGCCGAGCGGCGTGGTGGCCCGGATCTTCTGCCGCCCGGTGTGGCTGGCGGACGGGGTGGTGCACGTCAAGCTGGCCGCGGCCGCGGCCGACACCCCGGCCGCGGCCACGCCGCCGCGGGCCTCGATGGCGCTGCCCGGCCTGGTCGGCTCCGGCCCGACCTGGCGGCGGGCCTGCCGGTCGGCCGAGGCGAGCTACGACCGGGGCGAGTGGCTCACCGTCGAGGGCGAGGTCGGGACGGGCAAGCTCGCGCTCGCCCGTGCCGTCCACCAGCGGCGCGACCCGGCCGCGCCGTGCCACGTGCTCGACTCCGACGACGCGGCGCTGGACCACGACTGGCTCGGGCGAGCCCGCGACGAGCTCATGAACGGCACCGGCCTGTTGATCATCAGGCACGTCCACGCGCTCAACACCCGGCAGGTGCGGGCGCTCGCGGCCGCGCTGGCCGAGGCCAAGGCGGCGGGCAAGGAGGCGACGCTCCGGGTCGCGCTCACCCTCGACCGCGACGCCGCCCGGGCCGACCTGACCAGCCTGCTGCGGCTCTTCCCTGGCACGGTCACGGTCCCGCCGCTGCGGCACCACAGCGAGGACCTGCGCGAGCTGATCCCGTTCTTCCTCGGCCGGCTCAGCCAGCAGGGCCGGGTCAGCTGCTCCCCGGCCGCGATGCAGCTGCTGCTGCGGCACACCTGGCCGGGGAACGCGGCTCAGCTCTGGACGGTGCTGAAGCAGGTCGTGCAGCGCCGCCGGACCGGCCTGATCATGCCGGCCGACCTGCCGCCCGAGTGCTGGACGGTGAGCCGCCGGGTGCTCAGCCCGCTCGAGTCGATCGAGCGCGACGCGATCGTGCAGTCGCTGCTCGACCACGGCGGCAACAAGATCCGCGCCGCCCGCGCCCTCGGCATGTCCCGGGCGACGATCTACCGGCGCATCCACGAGTACGGCATCGTCACCCCCCAGGGCGGCGGCTAGCGCCGCCCGATTCGGCGCGTCCGGCACTCTGGCACCTGTCCGCTACGCCAGCGACAGGATCGTCCACCTGTCACCTACGCCAGCGACATCGCCTATTAGGGTCGGTGGCGTAGCCGACAGGTCGCGTTTGGGGTCGGTGGCGTAGCCGACAGGTCGCGTTTGGGGTCGGTGGCGTAGCCGACAGGTCGCGTTTGGGGTCGGTGGCGTAGCCGACAGGTCGCGTTTGGGGTCGGTGGCGTAGCCGACAGGTCGGAGGTGGGGCTCGGCGGGCTGCGGGGGTGGATTGGAGGCGGGGCGAGGCCGGCGGCGAGCGGGAAAGCATTGTCACCCTGAGGGGGTTAGCATGCCTGGCGGCCGGCGGGGTAGGCGGGGAACGGGACCTGGTGAGGCGGAGTCAACGGTCCGTTCGAAATGATTGAATTTGATCTTAACTCGACGCGTCGGGTCTTCCCAGGCTTGCGTTTGCAGGGCAGCATTGCACCAGATCACTTCGGGAGGAACAGACATGGCCGATCCGCGGGTCCTGGGAATTGTGCTGGCCGGCGGGGCCGGCACGCGGCTCGCGCCGCTGACGGACGACCGGGCCAAGCCCGCGGTGCCGTTCGGAGGGGTGTACCGGCTGGTCGACTTCGCCCTGTCGAACCTGGCCAACAGCGGTATCAGGAAGATCTGCGTGCTCACCCAGTACAAGAGCCACAGCCTGGACCGGCACATCTCGACCACCTGGCGGATGAGCGACCTGCTCGGCAACTACGTGACCCCGGTGCCGGCCCAGCAGCGGCTCGGGCCGCACTGGTACACCGGGTCCGGTGACGCCATCTTCCAGTCGATGAACCTGATCAACGACGAGCACCCGGACCTGGTGGTCGTGTTCGGCGCCGATCACGTGTACCGGATGGACCCCCGGCAGATGATCTCCCAGCACCTGGAGTACGGCGCGGGTGCGACCGTGGCCGCGATCCCGGTGTCGCGGCAGGACGCCAAGGACTTCGGCGTGCTGGCGGTGGCCAAGGACGGGCGGACGATCGAGCGGTTTCTTGAGAAGCCCGCCAACCCGCCGCCGATGCCGGGCTCGACCGACGAGTCCTACGCGTCGATGGGCATCTACGTGTTCGGCCGCAAGGAGCTGGTAGACGCGCTCGAGCGGGACGCGGCCGACCCGGAGAGCCGCCACGACATCGGCGGCAACATCATCCCGATGATGGTGGCCGACGGCAGCGCGCACGCCTATGACTTCCTGACCAACTCGGTGCCGGGGTCGACCGCGCGGGACGAGGGCTACTGGCGCGACGTCGGCACGATCGACGCCTACTTCGACGCGCACATGGACCTGCGCACGGTCGAGCCGATGTTCAACCTCTACAACGACGAGTGGCCGATCCTCACCCACATGGACCCGCTCCCGCCCGCCAAGTTCGTGCACGACAGCGGCGACCGGGTCGGCCGGGCGATCGACTCGCTGGTCTCCAACGGCGTGATCGTCTCCGGCGGGCTGGTCCGGGGCTCGGTGGTGTCGCCCGGGGTCCGGGTGAACTCGTGGTCCACCGTCGACCGGGCGGTGCTGCTGCATAACGTGAACGTGGGCAGGCACGTCGAGATCAGGGACGCGATCATCGACAAGAACGTGATCGTCCCCGAGGGGGCGAAGGTCGGGGTGGACAAGGAGCACGACCTCGCCCGCGGCTTCGCGGTCTCCAAGGGCGGCATCACCGTGGTCGGCAAGGGTCAGGTCGTCACCCGGTGAAGGTCTCGCTGCTCACCCGCGAGTACCCGCCGGACGTTTACGGCGGGGCCGGGGTGCACGTCGAGTACCTGGCGCGGGCGCTGACGGCGTCCGGCCTGGTCGACCTGACCGTGCACTGCCAGGGCGCCGACCGGCCCGGCGCGGTCGCGCACCAGCCCTGGGCGGCGCTCGCCGACCCGGTGCTGCGGGTGTTCTCCGAGGATCTTTCGATGGTCAACGCGGTCGCCGACGCGGCCGTGGTGCACTCGCACACCTGGTACGCGAACCTGGCCGGGCACCTGGCGTCGCTCCGGTACGGGATACCGCACGTCGCCACCGTGCACTCGCTCGAGCCGCTGCGGCCGTGGAAGGCCGAGCAGCTCGGCGGCGGCTACGCGCTCTCGTCCTGGGCCGAGCGGGTCTCGCTGGGCTCGGCGGCGGCGGTGGTGGCGGTCTCCGACGGGATGCGCGGCGACGTGCTGACCGCGTACCCGGAGATCGCGGCCGACCGGGTCCGGGTGATCAGGAACGGGATCGACACCGTCGAGTACGCGCCCGATCCTGACACGTCGGTGCTGGTCAAGCACGGCATCGACCCGACCAGGCCGTACGTCATCTTCGTGGGCCGTATCACCAGGCAGAAGGGCGTGCCGGTGCTGCTGCGGGCGGCGGCCGCGCTCGACCCGGCCGCCCAGCTGGTGCTCTGCGCGGGCGCGGCCGACACGCCCGCGCTCGCCGAGGAGGTGTCGTCGCTGGTGGCCGGGCTGCAGGCGACCCGCTCGGGGGTCATCTGGATCCCGGAGATGCTGCCCAAGCCGTCGGTCATCCAGCTGCTCACGCACGCGCTGATGTTCGTCTGCCCCTCGGTCTACGAGCCGCTCGGCATCGTCAACCTGGAGGCGATGGCGTGCTCGACGGCGGTGGTGGCGTCGCGGGTGGGCGGCATCCCCGAGGTGGTCGACGAGGGGGCGACCGGGCTGCTGGTGCCGCCGGACGGCCCGGCCGCGCTCGCCGACGCGATGAACGCGCTGCTGCGCAACCCGGGGCGGGCGGACGCGATGGGACGGGCGGGGCGGCTGCGGGCGGTCGACGAGTTCAGCTGGGACGCGGTCGCGGCCCAGACCGCCGCGCTCTACGCCGAGCTCGTTTCCTGAGTAGCCTGCCTGCTCAGCCGGCCGGTTTCGCGGGCGGGGCAAGTCCGCGCTGATAGGCGTAGCTGACCGCCTGGGCGCGGTCGCGCGCGCCGATCTTGGCCAGCAGGTGGTTGAGATGGCTCTTGACGGTGCCCTCGGCCAGGACGAGGCGCGCCGCTATCTCCCGGTTCGACAGGCCGGCCGCGATCAGCGCGAGTACCTCGGCTTCCCGGGGAGTGAGGCCCGCGGGAAGGGGGCAAGGCGCTCCGTCGGCCGGGGCCGGCGAGAGCGTTGCGATGGCGTCGACGACATGCCGCTGAACGGCCGGGTCGATCACCGCCTGGTTGTCGAGGACCTGCCTGAGGGCGCGGCGGATATCCTCCCCGCCCGCGTCCTTGGTCAGATAGCCCCGGGCGCCGGCCCGCAGGGCGTCGAGCACCGACCGGTCATCGGCGTAGGTGGTGAGGATGACGACCATGGTCCCCGGCACGCGGTCGCGTAGCAGGCGGGTGGCCTCGACGCCATCACAGCGCGGCATTCGCAGGTCCATGAGAACGATGTCAGGGAGCAGCTCGGCGGCCATGGCCACGGCCTCGTCGCCGTCAGCGACCGAGCCCACCACTTCGACCTCAGGCAGCAGGCCGAGTACCAGCGCCAGCCCTTCGCGAACCACGCGCTGGTCGTCGGCGACCAGCACCCGGATCGGCTGGTTCACGCCGGCACCCGCAACTCCACCAGGAAACCAGCCTGCGTCGGCGCCGTGGTGAGCTCGCCGCCGAGCAGTTCGGCCCGCTCGCGCATCCCGGTCAGGCCGTAGCCGGGGCCGTCGCCGACCGACCGAGGCGGTTCGGCGTTCATCGCGAAGTTCTCCACCGTCAGGCGGATGTGGCCAGGCTCGTATCCCAAGTGCACTTCGACCCGTTCCGGGCGCGCGTGCTTGGTGACGTTCGTCAGGGCTTCCTGCGCTACCCGGTACACCGCGAGCCGAGTCTCTGACGGAGGCTCGTATACGTGCCCGGACACCGTGAACTGGCACGGGACGCCACTGGTGTCCTCGAACTGCGCGGCCAGGCCCGCCAGGCGCTCGAGCCCGGGCAGTTCGTCGTCGCGCAGCAGGCCGATCGCCCGGCGGGCCTCTTCGAGCCCTGACCCGCCCAGGCGGTGGGCGCGCGCGATGATCCCCGGCAGCCGGGGATCGCCAGGGTCATCGGCTGCGATCATCCGGGCGCCTTCCAGTTGAAGCATGAGCCCGGACAGCGAATGGGCCAGCACGTCATGCATCTCCCTGGCCAACTGCTGGCGTTCGGCCAGCCTGGCGGCCTGCGCCTGCGCGGCCCTGGTTCCCTCCAGTTCGATCAGGAGCCGCTCGGCTTGCTGGTTGGCCTGGCCGAGCCGTCGGGCGAGCAGTGTCATGCCAGGGAAGCCGACGATCGCGATGACGCCCATCAGCGCCGCGGCCGGCGAGTCGTGACTGACGGCCACCACGAGCGCCGCCAGGCACGCGATCGCGGCGATCGTCGCCGCGATCGGGAAGCGGTCCGGCAGCCGCGGGGGAAGCAGCACGAGGCCGGTCAGGAGCCCGGCCAGGCCCGGTCCATCCGGTTGCAGTCTCATCAGCGCCAACGAGCTGGCCAGCAGCATCACGGCGAAGATGAGGCGGACCGCCGCGCGGCGATAGCGGAACTTCAGCGCGCTCAGGCCGCCCAGCGCGAGCCCGGCCACGGCCAGCGCGATGCCTGCGTCACGGGTCGCGGGCCCCGGATTCCTTCCGGGGATGAACACGACCACTGCCACCGCGACAAAGAGCGGTGGCGCAAGGCGGCGCAGCCACCGGTGGGCTCCCTCTTGCTGCGCCCGCGTCGTTCGCAGCGTGGCGAGGACTACTTTGGCCGCTGGGTCTGCGCTCACCTGGCCAACGTTAGGGCGCGTCGGCCCGGACGGCACCACCTTCGGGCAGAGAGCCGGTCTACCGGTGGGTGGATGGGCCTCTACCCGGCGTTAGAGCGTCCGGACCGGCGAAGCTCCAACCTGACGCCGTAGACGTTCCCGTCGCCGTGCCGCATGCTCTTTCACCAGAGCCCAGTCAAGCGAAGAGCCCCCGACGCTTGTTCCTCCTTGCCGTTCGAAGGAACCGATGACCGCCGTTATCAGCCAGATGGCCCGCGAGAGCCGCTGGGCCGTGGAGACCCACGGGCTGACCAAGCGCTTCGGGGCGAAAACGGCCGTGAACGGCGTCGAGCTCCTGGTACCGCGCGGATCAGCCTTCGGCTACCTCGGCCCCAACGGGGCCGGCAAGACCACGCTCATCCGGGTTCTGCTGGGACTGACGCACGCCGATGCCGGCACGATGTCCCTGCTCGGCTATCCCGTCCCCCGCCATCGCGACGCCGCGCTCGCCCGGGTCGGCGCCATTGTCGACGAGCCCCGGTTCCACAGTCATCTCACCGGCCGCCAGAACCTGCTGCTTCTCGCGGCCGCGCGCGAGCCGGCCGCGCGGGACCGCGTCGGGCCGGTGCTTGAGCGCGTAGGCCTGGCCCACCGCGGCGACGACCGCGTCTCTGGTTACTCCATGGGAATGCGCCAGCGCCTGGGGGTCGCCGCCTGCCTGCTCGGAGATCCCGAGATGCTCCTGCTTGACGAGCCGATGAACGGGCTCGACCCGGCCGGAATGGCGCAGATGCGTGACATCATCCTTTCGATGGTGGCCGAGGGCCGCACCGTCGTCCTGTCCTCCCACCTCCTCGATGAGGTTGAGCGCACCTGTGACGCGGTCGCCATCGTTGACCAGGGCAGCATCATCGCGCAGGGACCGATCTCCGAGCTGCTGGCGGGGGCGCAGGTCGCGCTTGCGGTCGAATGCTCCGAACCGCGCTGGGCCCGTTCGCTGCTCGCGGGCAGCGCCCTCGGCGTCCGCGTCGAGGCAGTGCCCTCCGCGCTCGGGCTGGACATCACGCTGCCGGCGGCCGCCGGGCGCGACCTCATCGCCGCGATCAACCGCGTGCTGGTCGAAGGCGGAATATCCGTCTACCGGCTCGATCAGGTCCAGACCTCGCTCGAATCGTGGTTCCTGCAAGTCACGACCAGGCTGGAGGACCAGGAATGACGACCGTGCCCGCCGGCGGCGCGCCCGCGCCCGAGCAGGCGCCGTTGTCGGCGCCCGCCGGTTACTCCCGCGACCGCCGGGGATCCCCGGTTCCCACCGTCGCCATGATCGCCACCAAGATCATGGAACTGCGCAAGCGGCGCGGCCTCATGATCGCCCTCATCGTGATGACCATCGGGTTCCCGGCCCTCTTCCTCTTCATTCGCTTCCTCGGCCATGCGTTCTGGCCGCGCACCAGCCCGCCGGCCGGCGGCGACCAGATCTTCGGGGTCCTGGCGGCCGGCTTCCTGCCCACCTTCAGCTTCATCGCCGCCGCCACGCTGGGCTGCACGGCGGGGTCGCGCGACCTCACCGAGGGCATGTTCCGGCACCTCGTGGTCACCGGCCGCTCCCGGCTGGCGCTGTACCTGGCCCGGATCCCGGCCGGGCTGGCGATCGTCGTGCCGCTGGTCGCGATCGGCTACACGATCCTCTGCGCGGTGTGCGCCTTCGCCGCGCCGGCCGTCGTCACCGACAATGGCGTGAACATACCGCCCGGCCTGTCACGGGCCGGCTTCGCGAACTGGGCCGGGAGCCACGCCGAGCCGGTCATCTGCAATTTCGACAACGGCCCAGTCCCGCGCGATGTCGACTGCCCCAGCGGGCCCGGCCAGGCGTCGGTGTCGTCTGCTACCCCGGGCCAGGCCGCGCCCGCTGCGATTGAAGCGCTGGCCGTCAAGATCGCGAGCCGGCAGTACTCCGGCTACGCCGGCATTCTCCGCTCCCCGCCGATCTCCGTCATGGCCGAGGGGGGACTGTGGATCGAGCTCGAAGCGACCGTCGGGTTCATCCTCGGACTCGGGCTGGCCGCGCTGATGGGACGCAGAACCGGACCGGTGATCTTGCTCATCATGCTCCAGCTAATCCTGACGCCGATCCTTTCCGCTCCCGGCATCTCCGGTCTGCAGGACCTGCAGCGCTCGTTTGTCGGGCTAGCCGTCGCCCACCTGGAGCCATCCGGCCTGCCGACGGCATCGGGGGGGCTGGCAGGGGTAACCGGAGGCGTCGGGGGCCCCGGTGACACGCGACTGCCCGAGTCGGGCGCCGAGGCCGTCTGCGTCATCATCGCCTGGCTGGCGGCGGCGACCATCCTCGGCGCATGGCGAATGAAGACCAGAGACGCGTGATGGACCCCGGCCAGGTAACGGGGCGGCGCCGGGCGGCTAGCGGATGCGGACGGCCAGCAGGCAGGCGTCGTCGCCGGTGTCGGAGGCGGCGTTGGCCATGATCTGGGCGACGTAGGCGTCGACGTCGGCATTGGGGTCGTCGGGGACGGCGGCGGCCGCGAACTCGGCCAGCGCGTCGCTGATCGACGCGGCCCGCCGCTCGATCAGCCCGTCGGTGTAGAGCAGCAGGGTGTCGCCGGACTTGAGCTGAAGCGTGACCTGCTCGTAGCCCGGCTCGAGCTCCATCCCGAGCAGCATCCCCTCGGGCATCGGCTGCACGACCGCGCGGCCGTCGCGGACCAGCACCGGCGGCAGGTGGCCGGCCCTGGCCCAGTGCAGCTGCTGGGTCTTGGGGTCGTAGCGGCCGCAGATCACCGTTCCGGTGACGCCCTCGGTGAACGCGCAGGCGGCGTAGTTCAGGCTGCTGAGCAGCTCGTGCGGATCCGCCCCGGTGACGACCAGGCCGCGCAGCGTATTGCGGGCGGAGACCATGCCGGTGACCGCGTCGATGCCGTGGCCGGCGATGTCGCCGACCACGAACAGCAGCTGGCCGTCGGGCAGCTGGAGCGCGTCGTACCAGTCGCCCGCCACCAGGTAGGCCGCCTTGGCGGGGCGGCAGCGGACGGCGATGTCCACCCCGCTGGTCTCGACCAGCCGCACGTCGGTCGGCATGATCGCGCGCTGCAGCCGAAGCGCGAGCTCGTGCTCCTCGGCCGCCCGCTGCTCGCTGTCGGCCAGCAGGTCGCGGGCGGCCGCCAGCGCGACCCGGGTGCGCCCGTGCTCGAACGCCTCGCCCAGGCGGCCCTCGTCGCCGGCCCGGCCGCGCCAGGTGAACACCACCTGACCGTCGTAGCGGGCGGCCCGCAGGTCCATCACCGGCACCAGATCGACCGGGCCGACCCCGGTCAGCGGGGCGACCAGGCCGGGCGCGTACTGCGGGACGCCGTCGGCCAGCACCCGCGCCGCCCGCGCGGCCAGCCCGTCGCCGGACGCGCAGCCGGGATACGCCTCGAGCAGGGTCCTTCCGGCGATGTCGTGCGGCGACCGGCCCGCCGGATCGATGTAGCCCGGGCTGAGGTGGACGATGGAGAAATCGGCCCGGCCGCGGTCGGCGTCGCCGCCGGCGTTCGCGACCGGCGCGACCACGAGCACGGAGTCGGCGACCTGGTCGAGCAGCCTGAGGTGGTCCTCGTTGGCCACCGTCATTTCTCCCCGCCTGCTTCTCGTTACTGGACGTGACATTTTCAGCAAGGTACCACCGGGCGCGGGGAATTCTGGCTGCTAACTGAGAGGTATATCTGAAAGAGACCTGAGTGCCGGGATCGTTCTTTCATCCGTATTTTCTCGCTATGCATTTTCAGGAAATGCAATTGCGGATGAACATGCGGACAGGGATGCCCGGGTATCGAAACACCGGGGGGCGGGAGCGGCGCGTTTCGACCGGGGCGGCCGGGGTAGATCGCTGCACCGTGGCTGGAGTCGGTTTGACGGTCTGCCGTGCCCGCGACCAGCGCGATTCGGTGGAACCGCCTGGCCCGCTGGTCTGCGGCCGCCCCGGCCGGGTTGCGCGCGGTGTATCGTCGGAGCCGAAAGCGGCCCGTTGCCTGAGCGGGCAGCGCTCGACAACCTCGCGTTCGCGCCCGCGGAGCCGGAGATCCGCAGCTCCTATGACACCGCTGCCCTCGAACCAGCCGTCATCACCGACGGCGGCCGGAACGGTCCGCCGCCAGCCTGGGCGGGCTGCGGCGTGACCGAGCAGGAGCAGGCCGCGCCGCTGCGCACCCCGCCGCTGCCGCCGCTTCCGCCCCCGGGGGACGACGCCGTCTTCCACACCTACCGCACCGACCTGGCCAAGGTCCGGGCGCTGGTACTGCAGCAGGGCCGGGCGGCGGGCCTGACCGAGAGCCGGGCGACCGACCTGGTGCTGGCGGTCAGCGAGGTGGCCGCCAACACGCTGCGGCACACCCAGTCGGCCGGGACGCTGACGATCTGGCGCCAGCCGGGCGAGCTCGTGTGCGAGATCCAGGACGAGGGCACGATCGCCGACCCGCTGGCGGGCCAGCGCAGGCCCGGGGCCGACGCCACCGGCGGGCACGGCCTGTGGCTCGTGTACCAGGTCTGCGACCTGGTCGAGCTGCGCTCCGACGAGACCGGGACCACGATCAGGATGCACATGGCGATCCAGCCTCCCGACCTGGCGGCCGGCCAGGCTCCGACGGCGGGCGGCCGGCCGCCGACGGCGGGCGGCTGAGTCCGAATCAGTGCGGGCGCGTGACCCTGACCGTAGCCTTGGTGTGGTAAAACACGGGTGTGGACCTGCTCACCACGTCTGTCGCGACGGCCGACGGCGATCCGTACACCCTGGTGGCACTGGCCGGCGAGGCCGACGTGACCAACAGCGGCGCGCTGCGCGAACTGCTTGACGCCGAGGTCGCCAAGGAGCCGCGGACGCTGATCATCGACCTGTCCGAGCTGCGCTTCATGGACTCCTCGGCGCTGCACGTGATCTTGCGGGCCAACCGGACGATGGACCGCCAGGGTGGCGTGCTGGCGCTGGCCGCCCCGCGCGACCCAGTCGCGAAGATGCTGCGGCTGACCGCCGCCGACCAGCTGCTGCCGGTCTACGCGACCGTGGCCGAGGCCACCGCAGAGTAATTTTGGCTGGCCGGGTTTAGGCCGGCGCTGGGTTGGAAAGAAACCACCTCGTGGTGCCTACGACGCAGGCACGTCCACGCCATCTTGGCGTGCGTGCTCGCGCGGCCACATTCTCCTCGCTTCCAGCTTGAGGGTCCCGGCGCCGGCTCGCCCGCCGAAGATGGCTCCCCGGTCACGAGGAGAGGCATCCCCGACATGAAGATCGCCCTGGTCGCCCAGCACAGCACCCCGGTCCCCGCCGACACCACCGCCACCGCCACCGCCACCGCCACCGCCACCGCGGGCGACGACGCCCGGCTGGTCGAGATGAGCAAGAGCCTGGCCGGCGAAGGACACCAGGTCACCGTTTACGCCCGCCGGAGCGGCAAGGCGCTGCCGGCGCGGGCCCGCCTGGCCCCCGGCGTCAGCGTCGAGTACGTCGGCCCGGCCGACCCCGGCGGCGACGACTCCCGCCTGGTCGCGCACCTCGGCGCGTTCAGCGCCCCGCTGCACGCCGCGTGGGCGAACGACCGCCCCGACGTCGTCCACGCGGTCCGCTGGACCAGCGGCCTGGCCGCCCTCGCCGCCGCCCGCGACCTGCAGATCCCCGTGGTGCAGACCTTCGACCAGCTCGGCGTCACCGAGCGCCGCCACGGCCTGACCGGCGCCGGGGCCGGCACCGAGCGGATCCGCCTCGAGCCCGCCATCGGCCGCACCGTCGACGCCGTCGTCGCCAGCAGCCACGACGAAGAGGCCGACCTCGCCCGCCTCGGCATCCCCCGCCGCCACATCCGCGTCGTCCCGGCCGGCATCGACACCACCGAGTTCACCCCCGACGGCCCCACCCACGGCCGCAACGACCGGCACCGCCTCGTCACCATCGCCGACCTGACCGCCGAGAGCGAGTCCCTCACCATCCTGCTCCAGGCGATGGCCAGCATCCCCGCCGCCGAGCTGGTCCTGGCCGGCGGACCCGCCCGCGACGACCTGCGCGCCGACCTCGCCTACCGCCGCCTGGCCAAGCTATCGGACACCCTCGACCTGCACGGCCGGGTCTTCTTCGCCGGCCAGGTCACCGGCCAGGACCTGCCCCCGCTCCTGCGCTCGGCCGACCTGATGGTCAACATCAACCAGCACGAGGCATCCGCCGTCACCTCCATCCAGGCCATGGCCTGCGGCACCCCCGTCGTCGCGGCCGCCAACGGCCCCCACCTCGACGCCATCATCGACGGCACCACCGGCATCCTGGTCGAACCCCTGCGCCCCGCCCACCTCGCCCACAAAATCCGCGCCCTGCTCGCCCACCCCATGCAACTCCAGGCGTTCAGCGTCGCCGCCACCGACCGCGCCCGCTCCCGCTACTCCTGGGACCGCATCGCCCACGAAACCCTCGCCGTCTACGACACCGCCCTCGCCGCCTAACTAGCTCGTACCCCGGCCCTGACGTGCAGGGCCGGGGTACGCACCAGGCTCTAGAAGCGCGCCCCGGCGCGCTTCTTGCTGTTATCAGATGATTCCGGCGGTCTTGCAGTACGGCGTGAGCACCGCGCTGGAGCCCTGGTTCCACCACCCAGGCACGTGGCCCCCGGCAGCGGGAAGATCGTGGAAGCTTGTATCGTCGCGGAAGTTTTGCACCCGTATAGCGGTCTTTTCCTCCAAGATCTTTATCGGCGTTGCCTCATTCGCCTAATCCGCCCCACCCGTGTCACCGGTGACGCGGAGAGGGAACGTCCGGGCGCGCAGCCGACACCCCGCCGAGCCAGGCTCCCGCAACGGGCTCGCCTTGGGCGAGGAGCGCCGCGTTGGGGTCGGTCGGGACGCCGCCCGGCCTGCGCGCAGGGCGGGGCGGGATCCAGCCGCGGCGGAGTTGTTGTCTAGTTTGTCTCGTCCGTAGCGGCGCTGGCGCAGGAATTCGCTAAGGCGGCACCGGCGCGGGGCGGTCGGTGTTGCTGAGGCGAGTAATTGGTCGTCTAGAACGCTGGTGATTTGGTGTGTTTGTGGGGTTATGGCCGGGGTACGTGAGGCTGGCGATGAATCGGCGAAGCTATGCGGACGTCGTCGCCAGGCAAGGTCAGCTTGGGGCTGGTCGGCGGCGGCGTGCGGGGGCGAGCACCGGGCACCGGGCACCCACGGGGTGATGCGGACGCTCGGCGCTTCCGCATCGCTGATTCTCCGCTCGGCGGGATTAGACGATGCGGACGACGACTAGGCAGGCGTCGTCGCCGGTGTCGGAAATGGCGGCGGCGAGGATGCGGTCCGCGTGCGAGCGGGCGTCCGGGCCGGCCGGGGCGGCCGCGGCCGTGAAGTCGCGCAGCGCGTCGCTGATCGAGCCGGAACGGCGCTCGATCAGCCCGTCGGTGAACAGCAGCAGGGTGTCGCCGACCCGGAGCTGGGTGCGGGCCTCCTCGTACTGCGCGTCCGGGTCGAGCCCGAGCAGCACGCCGTCCGGCAGCGGCAGCGCCCTGGCGGCGCCGTCGCGAACCAGGACGGGCGGCAGGTGCCCGGCCCTGGCCCAGCTCAGCACCCGGGTCTGCGGGTCGTAGCGGCCGCAGACGACGGTCCCGGCGATGCCCTCGGTGAGATGGCAGGCGGCGTAGTTGAGGTGCCGGAGCAGCTCGGCCGGGCCCTCCTCGGTCGCCGCCAGCCCGCGCAGCGCGTTCCGCGCGGCGACCATGCCGGTCACCGCGTCGATGCCGTGCCCGGTGATGTCCCCCACCACGATCAGCAGATCGTCGCCCGGCAGCGTCAGCACGTCGTACCAGTCGCCGCCGACCAGGTGCCCCGGCTCGACCGGGCGGTAGCGGACCGCGATGTCCACCCGCGCGGCCGCCACCGGCGGCTCGTCCTGGGCCATGATGGCCTGCTGGAGGCGGAGTGCGAGCAGGTGCTCCTCGGCCGCCCGCTGCTCGCTGTCGGCCAGCTGGTCGCGGGTGGCGGCCAGCGCGACCTGGGTGTGGTACTGGGCCGAGACATCCTGGAAGGCGCCGCGCAGCGCGACCAGGGCGTCGTCGACCACGACCGGCTCGGCGAAGATCCTGATCTGCCTGATCGCGGTGTCGCCCGGCCGGACGATGCGGAACACGGCCACGGCGGGCTCCCGGCGCAGCAGCAGCGACTCCTGGAACCGGCGGACCGGCGCGCGGTCGGCCGCGATCACGAAGCTGTGCAGCTGGGCGATCGGAATCGGGGCGGCCTGGGCCGGATCGAGCCCGAACAGCGCGAACGCGGAATCGGTCCAGCGGATGGCGCCGGCCGCGAGCTGCTCCTCCCAGCCGCCGATGCTGCCGAGGCGCTGGGCGTGGCCGAGCAGCTCGGCCAGTCGCTCCGCCTCGCCTGGCGTCCGCCAGGTGAACAGCACCCCGGCGAAGAACGGGATCGCGGTCAGGTCGGCGATCACCGGGTACCCGCGATCGCCGCCGTTCCCGGCGGCCTCGGCGGCGCCGGCCAGCGGGGCGCTGACCTGGCCGGCCACGTGCTCGGCGTGCCCGCTGGCGAGCACCCGCTCGGCCCGCGCGTAGAGGCCGTCGCCCGACGTCGAGGCCGGGTACGCCTCGAGCAGGGTGAGCGCGGCGAGCTCGGCCGCCGGGCGGCCGAGCGGATCGGCGTAGCCGGGACTCAGGTACATGATCGCGAAGTCGGTGATCTCGCCGCCGGGGCCGCGCAGCGGCCGGGCCAGCAGGACCGAGTCGGCGATCTGGTCGAGGGCGGCGAAGACGGCGGGCGACGGCGTCCCCGCCCCGATGTGCCCGTAGGCGAGGCGAACGCCGAGCACGTCGGCCAGGCCGGCCACCATCGCCGTCAGCAGGCCCCGGGTGTCGTCGTCGAACTCCCGTCGCGGCCCTCGCCACCAGGCCTCGGCCACGCCGAGGAGGATGCCCGCCCGGTCGCGGAGCGCGAGCACCGCGCGGGCCGCGTTCCGCCCCCACGGCGCCGCGACCGCCACCGGATCGGACGGCGGCGGTCCCGCCTCCCACCACAGGTCGACGCCGTCGGCCACCACCCGCTGCTCCGGGCAGTCGAACTGCGGCGGCAGCCGCCGCCAGCGGCTCGAATCGGTGCCGTCGAGGCCGTCCTGGCCGAGCAGCTCGAGCGCGCCGTCGGCGTCGAGCAGCCAGACCGCGACCGCGGCCGCCTCGAACCTCGGTCCGAGCTGGTCCGCGAGCGCGCCGACGAGCTCGACGCCGTCCCTGGCGCGGGTGATCGCCGCCAGCGCGAGCGACTCCTCGGCGGCGGGCGGCGCGGAATCGGCCGGGCCCGACGGCGGCTCCTGCCTGAGCACCGCCGCGGCCATCTCGGTCACCGGGATGCCCGCCACGGCGGCCATGTCCGCGAGCTGGCGGACCGCCGCCACCGGCGACAGTCCCTGCCGCTCCATCAGCACGCCCCTGGCCATCGCGGCGACCTCCGCCGCCTGCGCGTCGGCCCGCGCGAGGACCAGTTCACGACGCTGGCGCTCGATCACGGCGGCGAGCCTCGGTAGAGTGGAACCCGGGTCGGCGTCATCGCGGGGAAGCTGGCTGTTTCCGGGCAGCGGAGCGTCTCCGGCCGATACCGCATCACCGCTGCCTGCCACCATCACCGCCCCACGCCAAGACGCCGAGATGCGGAAACCGTACCATCTGCCATCGGCGAAAACGGCAGGCCGGCCGAGGCCGGCCGAGGCGACGCCAATATCCGCGATTTGCCCCTCATGGCGGGCGGCTGCGACTGGCGGGCGCAGATTATATGGCGAATTTGACAGCAACCGCGCGTTGCCAGGCGGCTATCGTGTAACAGTCAGTCGTTTACGATTTCTCCGCTCCAGGCGAGGAATGGGAGCACCCATGACAGACGTTGACCAGCGACCCCGGCTCGACCGGTCCGGCCTCGAGCAGCTTCTCGCCGGGCTGACCGCGGTCCGCGGCGGCGACTTCAGCCGGCGGCTCGCGCTGACCGGCGACCCGCTCGTGGACGAGATCGCAACGGTCTTCAATGGCATGGCCGACCAGCTCGACCAGTTCACCTCGGAGGTGACGAGGGTCGCGCGCGAGGTGGGCACCGAGGGCAAGCTCGGCGGGCAGGCCCACGTGCCCGGGGTCTCCGGCACCTGGAAGGACCTCACCGAGTCGGTCAACGCGATGGCGGGCAACCTCACCACCCAGGTGCGGAACATCGCCCAGGTGGCGACCGCGGTGGCCAAGGGCGACCTCACCCAGAAGATCGGGGTGGAGGCCCAAGGCGAGATCCTCGAGCTCAAGACCACCCTCAACACGATGGTCGACCAGCTGTCGGCGTTCGCGGACGAGGTCACCCGGGTCGCCCGCGAGGTGGGCACCCAGGGCGACCTCGGCGGCCAGGCGGTGGTGCACGGCGTGTCCGGGACCTGGAAGGACCTGACCGACAACGTCAACTCGATGGCCGACAACCTGACCAACCAGGTGCGGAACATCGCCCAGGTCACCACGGCGGTCGCGCAGGGCGACCTGACCAAGAAGATCGACGTCGACGCGCGCGGCGAGATCCTCGAGCTCAAGACCACCATCAACACGATGGTCGACCAGCTGTCCTCATTCGCGGCCGAGGTCACCCGGGTGGCGCGCGAGGTCGGCCGGGAGGGCAAGCTCGGCGGGCAGGCCGAGGTCGAGGGCGTGTCAGGCACCTGGAAGCGGCTGACCGAGAACGTCAACGAGCTGGCCGGCAACCTGACCCGCCAGGTGCGGGCGATCTCCCAGGTGACCAGCGCGGTCGCGGCGGGCGACCTCACCAGGACGATCTCGGTCGATGCGGAGGGCGAGGTCGCCGAGCTGAAGGACACCATCAACACGATGGTGGACACGCTGCGCGAGACCGTGCAGGCCTCGCGCGACCAGGACTGGCTGAAGACCAACCTGGCCAGCATCGGCTCGATGATGCAGGGCCACCGGGACCTCGAGGTCGTGGCCGAGCTGATCATGGAGGAGCTGGCGCCGCTGATGGGGGCGCTGCACGGGACGTTCTTCCTCGCCGAGCAGGCGGGCGACGCGACCAGCCTGCGGCTGATCGCCGGGTACGGGCTGCGGGCCGACAAGGACGCGCCGATGCAGTACCGGATCGGCCAGTCGCTCATCGGCCAGGTCGCCAAGTCCAAGCGGCTGATCGTGGTCGACGAGATCCCGCAGGGCTACATCAAGATCACCTCCGGGCTTGGCGAGGCACCGCCCGCCAACCTGGTCGTGTTCCCGCTGCTGTTCGAGGGCGAGGTGCTCGGCGTGGTCGAGCTCGCTTCGTTCAGCCGGTTCACCCCGATCCAGATCGACTTCCTCGAGCAGTTCGCCGAGACGCTCGGGATCAGCGTCAACGCGATCATCGCCAACTCCAGGACCGACACGCTGCTGGACCAGTCGCAGCAGCTGGCGACCGAGCTGCAGGCGCGGTCGTCGGAACTGCAGGCCCGGTCGGAGGAGCTGCAGCGGTCCAACGCCGACCTGGAGGACAAGGCCGAGCTGCTGGCCGCGCAGAAGCAGGACATCGAGGCCAAGAACTCGGAGATCGAGCGGGCCCGGGCCGAGATCGAGGAGCGCGCGCGGCAGCTGGCACTCGCCTCGCAGTACAAGTCGCAGTTCCTGGCTAACATGTCGCACGAGCTCCGGACGCCGCTGAACAGCCTGCTGATCCTGGCCCGGCTGCTGGCGCAGAACCCGGGCAGGAACCTGACCGCCAAGCAGGTCGAGTACGCCAACGTCATCCACTCGGCCGGCTCGGACCTGCTCCAGCTCATCAACGACATCCTCGACCTGTCGAAGGTCGAGGCCGGCCGGATGGACCTGCACGCCGAGCGGTTCACGCTGGCCGCCCTGATCGAGGACCTGCAGGCCACCTTCCAGCCGCTGACGACCGAGAAGGGCCTCGACTTCGAGGTCGCGATCGAGCCGTCGGCGCTGGCGGAGCTCGACACCGACCGGCAGCGGCTCCGCCAGGTGGTCGGGAACCTGCTCTCCAACGCGGTCAAGTTCACCGAGCGCGGGCGGGTCACGCTCCGGGTCAGCGCGTCGCCGGCCGGCGACGGCCGGGGCGTCGACCCCGAGCTGGTGTTCTCGGTCGTCGACACCGGGATCGGCATCGCCCCGGAGAACCTGGCCGTCATCTTCGGCGCGTTCCAGCAGGGCGACGGGACGCTGAGCCGCCGGTACGGCGGCACCGGGCTCGGGCTGTCGATCGCCAGCCAGGTCAGCGCGCTGCTCGGCGGCCAGATCACCGCCACCAGCGACCTCGGCCGCGGCAGCACGTTCACCCTGCGGGTGCCCGCGACGCTGCCCGCCGTCCCGCCCTTCGACGACGCCGCCGACGCCTTCGCCGCGCTGGCCGAGGGCTCGCCGCCGGCCGACGGGCTGATCGGGTACGCCGGGCCAGCGCCGCGGCGGTGCCGGCCAGGCCCGCCGTCTCGGGGAGGCCGGCCGACCAGGCCGGGGATCCCAGGCCGCCGCGCCCGCCGAGGCGGGGCCCGACGAGATCAGCCAGCCGCTGCGGGCGGCGATGGCGGACATCACCCGCGCGGCGACGTCGATCATCGCGTCGGGGGCAGCCGGACGCGACGACGACCCCGCCGGTGTCGCCCTCGTCGCCGGCACCGCCGCCACCGTCAGCGCGATCGCGGGCCCGCCGGCCGGCGGCGCGGACGGGGCGCCCGGACAGGACAGGAACGTGCTGGTGTTCGAGGGCAGCAGCGGCGGCCTGCTGACGCTGCTGGCCTACAGCGCGATCTCCGACCTGGCCGGCGTCAGCACCGCGGTCCGGGTGTCCACCGCCGTCGGCCCCAGCCAGGGGGTCGCGATGCTGGCGTCCGAGCCGTTCCGGTGCGTGGTCGTCGACCTGGCCATGCCGACCGCCCTGGAGTTCCTCGAGCAGGTGCAGGAGAAGCCGGAACTGCGCGCGGTCCCGGTCCTCGCGTACCAGGCCGCGCAGCCCGACAGCGCGAGCACGGAGCGCTTCGCGGCGCTCCGCTCCGCCTACCCGACGCTGGAGCTGCTGCCCTCGCTTGACGAGCTCCGCGAGCGGATCACGCTGCACCTGTCGGCCGCCCGGCCGGGGCAGGTGCCCGCGTTCGTCGCCAGCTCGGCCGCCGCGGCCGAGAGCGCCAAGCGTGACGAGCCGGTCGCCGACGAGCACCCCAACCTGCGCGGCAAGCACGTGCTCGTCGTCGACGACGACGCTCGCAACGTCTTCGCGATCACCAGCTCGCTCGAACTGCACGGCATCGAGGTGACGCACGCGAGCGACGGGCGGCAGGGCATCGAGGTGCTGCGGGCCAACCCGGGGACCGACCTGATCCTGACCGACATCATGATGCCGGGGATGGACGGCTACGCGACGATGACCGCGATCAGGCAGATGCCCGAGTTCGAGTCGCTGCCGATCATCGCGGTCACCGCGCGGGCAATGCCGAGCGACCGGGAGAAGAGCCTGGCGGCCGGCGCCAACGACTACGTGACCAAGCCGGTCGACACCGACGAGCTGATGGCCTGCATGGAGCGCTGGCTGTTGAGCGAGCCAAAGGGCGCGCCCCTGTCCTCGGACTGAGGAGCGAAGGAGCGCAGCGACCGAGCGACGAGGGAGAGGGCAGGGGTCCCGAGCGCCCGGAGGCGGGCGGGAGAGCACAGCAAGCCCATAAGAAACCCGCCGGAGCCCTGGGGGGGTCGTGGTAAGGCTCCGGCGGGTTGCCTTGGGGTGGTACGCCCCATTTTGCTACCCGCACCGCTGGCGCTAAACATCGCCGACGGACGGGCCTATTCACAGCGCCGGGCTGTCGATCTTGATCTCGGCCACCCGGTTCCGCGCCATATCCTGAACCTGGCCTGGTTGACGACAACAATGCGGGGATGGCGGACATATGCCGCAGGGCGGACGGCCCGATGGGGCGCTGGCGGACCTGGCGGGGCGGCGGGATGCGCTACGGCAGGCGGTCGGCCTGCCCGGCGCCGACCCCGGATCGCTAGTCGACGCCGCCCTGACCGAACTCGATGGTGCCATCGACGCGCTCTCGATGGCGCTGACGGCGGCCCCAGTCGGCCGGGGCGACGCGCCGCCGGACGGGCTGCCGGGCTCGGCCGAGCGCCGTTTGCTGCACGCCGCCTTCCAGCGCACCCCGGCCGCCCTGTTCCTGCTCGAGCAGGACAGCACGATCCGGCGGGCGAACGACCGGGCGGCCGCGCTGCTCGGGTTCCCGGCCGGGTACGCCACCGGCAAGCCGCTCACGTCCTTCGTCGACCTGCCGTTCCGGGCCGCGCTGCAGACCCAGCTGGCGGCGGTCGCCCGGACCGGCGAGGACCGGAGGGCCAACTGCCGGGTGCTGACCTCGACCGGGCCGCTTGACGCGACCCTGACCGCGGCCGCGGTCGAACTGCCGGGCGACCCGCCGCTGTTCATGGTCACCGTCGCTCCGGCCGGGGCCGAGTCGGCGGCCTCGGACGGCCGCGCCGCCGCGGCGGCCGACACCGCCGCCGGGGCGATCGAGGACGCGACCGACCCCGCCATCACCGCGATGACCAAGCGGCTCGACATGGTGACGGCGGTGACCAGGCTGCTGCTCGACAACAGCACGTTCAGCGAGGCGGTCACCCTGCAGCGGTGCGCCCGGCTGCTCGCGGGCGAGCTCGCGGACTGGGTCATCATCGACATCGACCGCGGCGGGCAGCTTCGCCGCCAGTTCGCGGCCGGGCTGCGCGACGGCCAGGCCGACAAGCTCGTGCGGACGGTGCGGTCGATCGATCCCGACCCGGAATCGGCCCCCTGGCAGGTGCACTCGACCGGGAAGTCGGTGCTGCTCGCGCACGCCGACGATCCCTCGGTCCTCGGCACCGGGCCCGGCGGCACGCCGTTGCTGATGACGCTGGGCGCCACCTCGCTGATCTGCGTCCCGATCGCCGACGGGAGCACCGGCTACGGCGCGCTGACGTTGGCCAGGCAGGCGGCCAACGGACCGTTCTCGGTCGCCGACCTCGGCCTGGCCGAGGATCTCGGCCAGCACCTGGCCAACGCGATCCGGGTCGACCGGATGTTCCGCCGCAAGTCCGAGGCGGCCGAGTCGCTTCAGGCCAGCCTGATGCCCGCGAGCCTGCCGACGGTGCCGTGGCTCGAGTTCGCCGCGGCCTACATCGGCGCCCAGCAGTGGCAGGAGACCAGCGGCGACTTCTACGACGTGTTCCCGGCGTCCGATGGCTGGGCGATCGCGATCGGCGACGTCTGCGGCAAGGGCCAGGATGCGGCGGCGATGACGGCGGCCGCCCGACACTCGATCCGCGCGCTCGCGCATGTCCACGACAGCCCCGAGGACGTGCTCACCGCCGCCAACCAGGTGCTGCTGGCCGGGGACTACGGCGAGCGCTTCGTGACCGCGTCGCTCGCCTTCCTCCGCCAGCACGAGCGGCCGAGTGCAGGTCCGGCTGGGCGGTTGCGGCCATCCCGGCCCGGCCCTGGTCCGGGCGGACGGGCGGGTGGAGATCCTGGAGGCGGACGGGATGCCGCTCGGCCTGTTCGACGGCTCGGAGGCGAGCAAGCTGGAAGTGGAACTGCGGCGCGGCGACGTGCTGTTCTTCTACACCGACGGGGTGACCGAGGCACGCAGCCCGGAGCTCGCGTTCTTCGAGGACCGGCTGGCGGACGAGCTCGCCTCGGTCGCCGGGGGCTCAGCGGCGGAGACCGTGCACGCCGTCCAGGAGCTGGTGACCACGTTCTCCGACGGCGACCTGCGGGACGACGTGACGATGCTCGCGGTCAGGGTCATTCCCTGACCGCGAGCATCGAGGGAACGGATCCGGCCGCCGACGCTGACGGCGCCGGCTACGGCTGCTCGTAGAGGTCCTCGATCACCTCGGTGTCGCCCGCAGCGGGGCGCGGGGTCCCGTACGGTTCGCCGTTCAGCCGGGTCCCGTCGATCAGGTCCTCCTGCTCGAGCAGGGTCGGCTCGGGCGGAAGGCCCGCCTCTTCCCGCGCGGTGCCCGGGTTGAGGCTGACGTAGGGCGGGACCGCCCGCTGCTCGACCCGGCCGCTCGGGTAGCTTCTGCGCACCGTCATCCGGCGGCCGAGCCAGCCGTAGGTGCGCCTGGGCAGCAGCATCCCGACCAGGCCGACGAGCATTAGCACCCAGCCGACCGTGTGCACGTTCACCCACCCGGGGCTGCCATGGATGGCGAACGCCAGGATCGCGCCCACGGCGATAAACGCCAGGCCTGCGCCTGTCTTCATGGGGGTTGTCCTTCCTAATGGGGATCGTGGGGGCGTCAGGCGGCCGCGTCGAGCAGGCGGCTGCGGAGGTGGGCCAGCGCGCGGGAGAGCAGCCGGGACACGTGCATCTGGGAGATGCCGAGGGTCGCGCCGATCTCGGCCTGGGTCAGGTTGCCGTAGAAGCGCATGGTGAGGATCTTCTGCTCGCGCTCGGGGAGCTCGTCCCAGTGGGTCGCCACCGCCTCCATGTCGATCGCGCGCTCGACGTCGCCGTCCTCGTCGCCGAGCATGTCGGCCAGCTGGCCGGGGTCGTCCCCGTCCGACAGCGGGGCGTCGAGCGAGTACGAGGTGAACACCATGTCCGCCTGCTGCGCCTCGAGCAGGTCCTCGGCGCTGACGCCGAGCCGCTCGGCCAGCTCCTCGTTGGTCGGCCCGCGGCCGAGCTCGTGGGTCAGGCCCTCGGTCGCCTTGCGCATCTCAAGCAGCAGTTCCTGGGCGGCGCGGCGCACGTGGACCTGCCACCGCTTGTCGCGGAAGTGCCGCTTGATCTCGCCGCTCACGCACGGGGCGGCGTACGCGGTCAGGCTGTTGCCGAACGACGGGTCAAAGTTGTTGATCGCCTTGAGCAGACCGACGTAACCGACCTGCATCAGGTCCTCGACCGGCTCGGGGCTGCCGCGGTACTGCCTCACGCAGGAGCGGACCAGCTTCTCGTGCCGCTCCACGATCAGCTCGCACAGCGCCGCGCGCTCGTCGCTGTCGCGCGGCAGCGCGCGCAGCCGGATCAGCAGCTCGTCGTCGGACAGGGCGCTGAGCTCCGCTCGGTGCCCGAGCGCGGGCCGGTCAGTCGTTGTCTTCATCATGGCCATCTCCGGGTCTGCGGGGGGACGAATGCCGGACGTTCGCTGTTGTGCCCGCACCAGAGCTTCTAAACTTTGTCTTATGTGATCTACGTCACACTGGTCTCTGTTCACCGGGAGATCCCCGGGGGAAAGCAGAAGGACAGAGCCAACCGATATCGATAGGGGCACCCTGATGGGCACCACAGCCGGCGACGAGCAGGTCATTCGCGGCGTCATGGACCGGTGGAAGGCGGCGGTGGACGCGCACCGGCCGGCCGAGGTGGCCGGCTGCTTCACCGAGGACGCGATCTTCCAGGGGATGCACCCCTACTCGGTCGGGCGGCCGGGAGTGGAGGCGTACTACGCCTCCCAGCCGATGGGCATGCAGGCCGCGTACAAGGTCCTGGAGACCAGGCGGCTGGCCGAGGGGCTGGTGCTCGGCTATCTGTGGGTCGACTTCTCATTCACCGACAAGGCGACCCTCGGCGTCCACCTCGGCGTGCTCGCCACCCGGGCCGGCGACGGCTGGCTGCTCGCCCACTACCAGGTGTCGTACTTGGCCTGAATAGATTGGTTTCAGGCGGGCAGCGGACTGGCCGGCGGTGACGACGCCGCCGATCTCCCGCCTTCTGTGAGGACGCCAGATGACCACCTACGCCACCGAGTGGCGCGCTGCCAGTGCCTGCCTGTCCGCTGATCCCGAGCTGTTCTTTCCGGTTGCCCAAGGCTCGGCCGCCGACGGGCAGACCAGCAGCGCGCTGCAGGTCTGCGCGGGCTGCACGGTCCGGCAGCAGTGCCTCGACTTCGCGATGACGACCGGCGAGGCACACGGCATCTGGGGCGGCACCACGCCCGACGAGCGGATCCGGGCCCGGCGCAGGGCGATGCGCCGCCGCAAGGGGCTCCGGTCCCGCCCGCAGACATCGGACGCTCGCGCCTCATGACCGGGTGATGTTCGGCCGCGACCGGGTAGGCGTGCCCACATGACGACCGAGGTACGCGAAACAGAGCAGAAGTACGAAGCGGAAGGCGACGTCGCCCTGCCGCCGCTGGCGGACCTGCCCCGGGTGGCGGCCGTGTCGGAGCCGGAGCCGCAGACGCTCACGGCCGAGTACTACGACACCGATGACCTGCGGCTGCTGAGGGCGGGGATCACGCTGCGCCGCCGCGAGGGCGGCTCGGACGAGGGCTGGCATCTGAAGCTGCCCGATGCCGCCGCCGGGACGGCCGAGAAGACGGCGGGCGCATCGCGCCGCCGGGAGATCCGGCTGACCCTCGATCAGGGCGACCGCGACCGGCTGGACCGGCGCCGCAAGAGCGGCGGCGACCCGGTTCCGGCCGAACTGGCGGGGCTGGTCCGGGCGCACGCCCGGGATGCCTCGCTGCGGCCGGTGGCGCGGATCGAGACCCGCCGTCGGCTGACGACACTGCTCGACGCGGCCGGCGCGTCGCTGGCCGAGATCGCGGTGGATGAGGTGGCGGCGCAGAGCCTGGGCGCGTCGACCACCCTGTCCCGCTGGAACGAGGTCGAGATCGAGCTGACCGGCGGCCGCGCGCGGCTGCTACGGGCGGCCGACGAGCGGCTGCGCCGGAGCGGGCTTCTTCCGGCCGGCCGCTCGGCCAAGCTTGAACGCGCGCTGGCGGCGGACGCCGCGCCCTCGGTCCCGGCCCGGCCTGGCGGCCGCGGCGACGCGTCCAGGGCCGATCGCCGAGCGCAGGCGGGCGACGTCGTCACCGCCTACGTCGGCGCCCAGGCGAGCCGGCTCAAGGCCCTCGACGCCGCCGTCCGGCGCGACGAGCCGGACGGCGTCCACCAGATGCGGGTGACCACCCGGCGGCTGCGGGCCGCCCTGCAGGCGTTCCCGATGGTCTTGCCCAAGCCCACCACCACCCGGCTCCGGGCCGAGCTCCGGTGGCTCGGCCAGGTGCTCGGCGATGCCCGCGACGCCGAGGTGCTTGAACAGCACTTCCAGGCGGCCCTGGCCGACCTGCCGGTGGAGCTCGTGATCGGCCCGGCCAAGGCGCGGGTCACGATGCACTTCGCCCCGGTGCAGGCCGCGGCGCGGAAGGCGGTGCTCAGGGCGCTTGACTCGCGGCGCTATTTCCGGCTCCTCGACGACCTCGACCGGTTGGTCGAGGACCCGCCGCAGACCGCGGCGGCGACGGCCGCCGCCGACGAGATCCTGCCGCAGGCGGTCGCCCGCGCCTACCGCCGGACCAGGCACCGAATGAACCGGGCCAGGCGGGCGCCAGCCGGCCCCGCCCGTGACACCGCGCTGCACGAGGCCAGGAAGGCGGCCAAGCGCGCCCGCTACGCGGCCGACGCGGCCGAGCCGGCGGTCGGAAAGCAGGCCCGCCGGTTCGCCGAGCGGATGAAGGCGGTCCAGTCGGTCCTCGGCGACCACCAGGACGCGGTGACCGCCCGCGCGGTCGCCCGCGACATCGGGCTGCAGGCGCACCTGGCCGGAGAGAACGCGTTCAGCTTCGGCCTGCTCAACGAGCGCGCGCACCGCGACGCGGTGGAGTACCAGCGCCGCGCCCGGGCGGTGTGGCGGCGCGCGTCCCGCCGCAAGGCGCGGCGCTGGCTGGCCGGCTCCCGTTAAGCCCGGCGGCCGGGCCGGGTGCCGCCCGCTGCGGGCGGCGGAACGGGGCCGCCGGGGGCGTAGGTCGCGATGACCCGGGCGGCGACGTCGGTGACCTTGATGTGGCGGCGCTGCGACTCGCGGCGCAGGTACTTGAGCGCCTCGTCGGCGTCGCAGCCGAGCGCGTGCATCAAGATGCCCTTGGCCTGGTCGGTGACCGCGCGGGCGGCGACCGAGTCCTTCAGCTGGGTCGCGACCCGCTGCGCCTCGCCGTAGGCGAGGCTGTTGGCGAAGACGGTGGAGCCGAACCGGGCGAGCATCTCCGCCATCGGCACCCCGTCGGCGTCCAGGCTGCCAGGCCGCACCCCGAACAGCGCCAGGACCAAGGTCATCGGCGGGAACTGTGTCACCAGATGGACCGAGGAGCGCAGTCCGCGGCGGAGCGCCTCCTGCGCCCAGCGCGGCCAGCGCTCCTCCGTCAGCGTGTCGGCGCTGCTGACCGGCGTCCCCGCGCGCGCGGCGAGCAGCAGCGGCCCGACGCCCATCCGCAGCTGCAGGTCGACCAGCTCGGCCGGATCGGGATGGCTGGCCGCCACCGCCGTCACCTCGCCGTCGCGCCAGATCGTCACGTGCGCCGCCGCGCAGCCCGGGACCTGCTTGACCGTCATCTCGGCGAGCTTGCTGAGCGACCTGGCCTCGCCGTTGGAGAGGCTGACCAGATCCGTCGCACCGTGGCCGAGGTCTCCGACTGTCACGTCATGCCTCCGTCCTATAGGCCCCCGACCGATGGACGGTATGCAGCGGTCGTTTACTTGGAGAGTACTAGGACCGGCAGGTGACCTTCGGGTTGATGCCGGCGTAGTTGAGCGGGCCGGCCAGGATCGTGACGGCGATGGTGCCGGCGCCGCCGCAGTTCGGGGTGTTCTTGTAGTAACCGCGCTGACCACCGGCAATCGCCCCGATGATCAGCCAGATGACGAGGATGATAGAGCCGAGTCGCATGATTTTTCCTCATTCGGGTGTCGCGCCGGGGGCGGCGCGTGGGGGTGCCCCGGTCAGCTACCCGCGCACGGAACTCGAAACTGAGTAGTAACCTGCTTCGAGTTGTGAACAGGCGGCAGGATCGGGATAATGCTGCCTGCGGTTGCGCCATCTAAGTTGGCGGCCGTTGCGTTGGGTCCGGAGACGCGGCCCGCCCTAGCCTGAAAGCGGCGGTGTTTTTCGTGCCCGAAGATCGTTTTCCCGTTACCTGGTCCGGCCGGACCGCCACGGTGGTGGTTCCGGGGGAACTCGACTTGACCATTGCCGACGGCCTGCGCGAGGCGCTGCTCGGCGTGCTCAACGCGGGCGCACTCGGACTGGTGGTCGACATGACCGCTACCACGTTCTGCGACTCGGCGGGCATCGCCGCCATCACCCGGGCCGTCCGGCGGGCGGCCGCCAACGACGCGACCGTGCGGCTCGCCGTCGGCTCCCCGGCGGTGCTGCGGGTGTTCGACCTCGTCGGCATCGACCGGCTGATTGACGTCTACCCGGACACCAGCGCGGCGCTGGCCTCGCTACCCGAGCACACCAGGAACGTCAGCTGACGGCGCACTTCAGCTAACGGAGATCGAGGCGAGCACCGTCACCCCGTCGGGACCGGCCTGGACGCACGCGTAGTCGCACAGCCGGTGCAGCAGCCTGCGGCGCAGCCCCTCGGCCTCATCCTGGCGGCTCGGTCCCCGATGGGACAGGCTGTCACCGTGCGCCTCCCAGAACACCCGCGGGCCCGAGGCCCACAGCCGGAGCCTGGCCGTGCACGGCCCGCCCGCCACCGTGCAGGCCGCCGCCTCGCTGACCGCGAGCACGAAGTCCGTCAGCCGGACCGATCTCATCCCGGCGCGGGCCCCGAACTCCACCGCGAAGCGGCGGACGGACGGGATGTCGCCCTGACGGAAGGTCCGTTCCGCCAGCGAGTGAACGCCGGCCATCGGGAGCTGGCGCCCGTCGGCTGCGCGCCAGTCGCGCATCCGGGTGTTCATCATGGCCTCAGTCATCCTCCTCGAATGGGGAACCGGACTGCGGCGGCTCGCCGCTGACGCTCGTGACGATGCCTGCGGCCAGGTCGCGCAGCCGCACGTTGTTGTTCTGGGAGACGCTCTTCAGCAGCGCTAGCGCCCGGTCCTGGGGGCAGTGCTCGGTGGCCATGATCACGCCGAGGGCCTGGTCGATGATCGCACGGGAGCTGATTGAGGACCGGAGCTGGGCGTTGAGGTCGGCGCAGGCGGCCATCCGGACGGCAAGGGTCAGCGCGCCGGAGGCGTCGCTGGCGAACCGGTCCGCCCGCTTGGTCTCGCCCGGCCCGAACGCGGCCGGGCGGCGGGCGTACAGGACCAGCGCCCCGACCGGGCGGCCGTCGACGATCAGCGGCAGCGCGTAGCAGGAATGGATGCCGAGTTCGGCCGCCCGGCGGCAGAACCGCGGCCACCGGTCGCTGGCGGCGGTGTCATCGATGAGCACCGGCCGGCCGCGCCGCACCGCGTGCAGGCACGGGCCGTCGCCGGTCTCGTACTGCACCTGATCGGCGGCCGACGCCAGCGAGTCGCTGCAGGCGGCGGCGGTCAGCGGCCGCCCGTGCTGCCGCAGGGCCATGCCGCAGGACATCGCGCCGTCCACGGTCTGCGCGGACAGCACGGCAAGCTCATGCAGAAACTCTTCCACGCTGTCGGTTGTCAGCAGGGCTTTCTGCAACCCCAGGAGGTCTTCTTGAACTTCACTGGACATGCAACCCTCCCTACCCCTGCTGACCGGACGAAACGTGTGGTCACCCCCGCGAGCCAAGGGCGGTCACCGGCGGCCGGTAGGCCGGGGGCTAGGGGCCAGCGGGAAAGCACAGCCGTGATCTCTGGCGAGACCACGGCTGTCAGGGTGCAAATCTTCAGATGTTCGGCTGGGCCTGGCTGACGGCGGCCAGCGGGGAGTCGCCGTCGGCCGAGACGGCGAGGTCGCCCATCGAGACCATGCCGACGATCAGCCCGGCCCCGTCGATGACCGGAAGCCGGCGGACGGCGTTCTCCTTGATCAGGTGCTCGGCCTGGGTGACGTCGGCGTCGGCGGCCACCCCGACCAGCTCGGGGCTGCAGAGCGGGCCGACCGGCGCGTCCGGGCCGAGGCCGGCCGCCAGGCCGCGGACCACCAGGTCCCGGTCGGTCACCACGCCGGCCAGCGACTCGCCGTTGACGACGAGGACGGCGCCAACCTGAGCGTCGCGCATGATCCGGGCCGTGTCCGCGATCGTCTGGTCGAAGTAGACCCCGACCGGGTCGGGGGTCATGATGTCCTGCACCTTGCTGTTCATGGTGTCCCTCCTGTTCGGTCCTTCGCCTCTCCGCTATCCGTGGTGCGGTTAGTTAAACGCGAGGGGCGTGTGGCGGAACGGGCGAGACCGCGAGGACACCTTTAGATGTGCAGGCGACGGCGACGGCGGCCGCCGTTGAGGTAGGCGTGGGACCTCGGGTGGGAGATCGCCGCGATCAGCACGGCGGCGACGATCAGCGAGACGATGAACGTGATGATCGCGTGGCCCGCGCCGAGGATGGCGGCGGTGATGAGGCCGCCGACGATCGCGCCGACGATGCCGACCAGGATCGTCAGGATGATGCCGACGCGGTTTCTGCCGGGGACCAGCAGATGCGCGAGCCCGCCGACCACGAGCCCGATGAGTAGCCAGATAACAATGGCGGACAGTGTAATTGTCATGGGGGCTCGCTACCCTCGGCTTACCCCCTTATTCCGCTGGGCGCGGACAATTGCCGAGACCATTGGGAAGGCCGCCGGCCAGGCGGGCCACTGAGTGAGTGCCATGGACGAGAGAGAGCCGGCCGGGACCGTTCGGGGAAAATATGAGGGCCTGCCCGGTGGGGACCGGGCAGGCCATCGCGATGGGTTGCGGCGCGGGGCCGCTTTTCGTTCTTTTGCTTTTCAGTTGGCGGGGGTCAGGTGGAGCAGCACGACCTCGTCGCTGCCGGTGCCGGGGCCGTTGTCGGTGCCCGAGGGCTGCCCGGCGTCGTAGGTGTTGGTCTGGGTCGGCCAGCCGACGTAGTTCTGCGAGTTGTACTCGAACCAGAGGGCCGCGGTGGTGGTCGGGATCACCGGCAGGTTGTTCTCGACGTACTTCGCGATCGGTGCCAGCGCGGCGGCCTGCGCGCTCACGTCGGGAGCGGCGCTCAGGGCGGCCAGGTCGGACTCGATCGTCGGGTCCTTCAGCCGCTCGAAGTCGCCGGTCGCCACGGTCGAGCTGACCAGCGAATCGTCCAGCCAGTTGTCGTAGAGGTTGTAGGGGGTGACGCCGTTGCTGCCCCAGTGCAGGGTCAGCTGGAACTTGCCCTGCGCGATGTCGGCATTCCAGACGTCCACCTGCTGGCCGACGAACGTGACGTCGATGCCGGCCGCGCGGAGCTGCTGCGCGATCAGCGCGTCATCCTGCGCGTAGTCGGTGTACGAGGACGGGTCGGTGAGGTCCAGCTTGAGGGTCTTGCCGCCCATCTGGAAGTACCCGTTGCTGCCGATGGTGTAGCCGGCGTGCGACAGCACGGACTTGGCCGCGGTCACGTCGCCGGTCGCGGGGATGGTATCGCCGGCGACCGGGCCGGCCCACGCATTGAACGTCGGCAGCGTAAGCCCGGACGCGTTGGTCAGCGGGGACTCGAGGCCGGACTCGCCCTCGGCGCCGATCACGGTGCGGTTGATGGCCAGGTCAATCGCCTGCCGGACCGGGAGCTGGTTGGTCGGCCACACGTTCAGGTTCGGCCACAGGGCGTTGGAGCTGCCCGACGCCTCCCAGTAGTGATGCTCGGCCGGGTTTGTGTCCACGAAGTTCCGCTGCAGGTTCGGGATGTAGTTGCCGGTCCAGTCGATCTGACCGGAGAACAGGGCGCTCAGCACGCCGGTGTTAGAGGCGTAGACCGGGAAGAAGACCTTGGGGACCCGGACCTTGCTCAGCTGCCAGTAGTTCGGGTTCTTGACCATCGTGAACCCCTGCGGCGTGAACGAGCCGAGCGTGTACGGGCCGGTGCCGATCGGGTCCGCGTCCTGGAAGGTGGACGGGTTGCTGACCTTTCCCCAGACCGACTGGGGCAGGATCGCCTGACCGGCGATGTTCTCCAGGTTGGTGAACTGGGCGGTCGGGAAGGTCAGGGTCACGTTGTCACCGCTGGTGCTGACCGTGCTGATGTTGAGGCCGCCCAGGTTAATCGCGGGGTGCTGCTTGATGTAGGTGTAGGTGAAGGCGACGTCGGCCGGGGTCATCGGGGCGCCGTTGCTCCACTTCACGCCCTGGCGGATGGTGAACGTGATCGACTTGCCGCCGGGGCCCCACGCGAAGTTGGTGGCCAGCCACTTGTACTTGATCGTGGGGTTGGCGAGGTCGAATTGGTACAGCGGCTCGTAAATGAGGCCGGTGGCGCCCATGCCCTGGGGGGCGGCGGTGGACACGAATGGATTGAAGTCCCGCGTGACGCTGTTCTCCGGCGAGCTCTCCATAACCAGCGTCGCACCGGTGGTGCTGGTGGGGGCGGAGTTGCTGGATGCGCAGGCCGCGAGTCCGGCCGCAAGGAGCAGCGCGGCCACTAGCGCCAGCGCTCTCTTGCTGGACATTCGCTTAATAGTCAACTTCGGCTGTCCTCTCGGGGATATTCACCTTTGACTGTCCTCCCGAGGACATTTTGAGAGGGGGGACTTTTTGTTTCTGGGGGATGTCTTTTGGTTTTGGTGATATCCGGTGGGCCTGCGCTGGAACGCAGAAGGCCCGCCCGATGGTGACGGGCGGGCCTTCGCATTGTTCAGCGGGGAACCCGCTTAGGTTGTGCTGCTTGTGCTGGTCGCCTTACGAGGCGGGCTTGAGGTGCAGCAGCACGTACTCGTCGGTGCCGGAGCCGGGACCGTTGTTGGTACCCGACGGCTGGCACGAGTCGTACGGGTTCGCCTGGGTCGGCCAGCCGGTGTAGTGCGACGAGGTGTACTCGCACCACTCGGCGGAGGTCGTCGTCGGGATGACCGGCAGCTGGGTGGCGACGTAGGACTCGATCGGCGCGAGGTCCGCGGTCTGCTCGGCGATCGTCTGGTCGCCGTTCAGCTTGTTCAGGTCCGCGGTCATCGTCGGGTCGTTCAGCTTCTCGTAGTTACCGTTGCCGGTGCCGATCAGGCTCGGGCTGAGCCAGCCGTTGTAGAGGTTGAACGGGGAGATGCCGCCGCTGCCCCAGCGGAGCAGCAGCGAGAAGGAACCGCTGGCCGCGTCCGCGTCGTAGGCGGCGGGGGTGGTGTTGTCGAACGTGGCCTTGATGCCGGCCTTGTTCAGCTCGGCGACCGCGAGCTCAACGTCGTTCGCGTAGTCGCTGTAGGCACCCGGCGTGGTAATCGAGACGTCGACTTCCTTGCCGCCCTGCGCGAAGAAGCCGGCGCTGTTCCTCTTGTAGCCGGCCGCCGTCAGGATCGACGCCGCCTTGGCGGGGTCGCCGGTGGCGGAGAGGTTGTTGTTCGCCAGCGACGGGGCGAGCCAGGCGGTGAAGGCCGGCTGGGTGAGGCCGGAGGCGTTCAGGACCGGGGCCTCGAGGCCGGACTCGCCCTGGGTGCCGATCGCGGTGCGGTCAAGCGCCACGTCGATCGCCTGGCGGACCGGCAGCTGGTTGGTCGGGAACTTGCTCAGGTTCGGGTACAGGGCGTTGGAGGAGTCAGAGCCCTCGAACGCGTAGTTGTGCGTCGGGTCCTTCTGGATGAAGTCCTTCTGCAGGTTCGGGACGTAGTTACCGGTCCAGTCGATCTGCCCGGCGAACAGGGCGCTCTGCGCGGTGGCGTTCGTCGAGTAAACCGGGAAGTAGACCTTGGGCACCGGCACCGTGCCGCCCCAGTAGTCCGTCCTGGCGGTCATCGTGAAGCCCTCGTTGGTGTAGTTCCCGAGGGTGTACGGGCCGGAGCCGATGGGGGTCGGGTCGGCGTAGGTGGCCGGGTCGCTGATGCTGGACCAGATCGACTGCGGGATGATCGCCTGGCCGCCGATGTTCTCCAGGTTCATGTACTGCGCGGTGGCGAACGTCAGCGTCACGTTGTCGCCGGACGTGGTGACGCTGGTGGGCGCGAGGCCGCCGAGGTTGATGTCGTCGGACCCGCTGGTGTGGGCGGCGACGTACTTGTAGGTGAAGGCGACGTCGGCCGGGGTCAGCGCGGTGCCGTTGCTCCACTTCACGCCCTGGCGGATCGCGAAGGTGATCGACTTGCCGCCGTTGCTCCAGGTGTAGCTCGTGGCCAGCCAGTCGTAAGGCTTCACGGACGGGTTCGCCAGGTCGAACTGGAGCAGCGGCTCGTAGACGAGGCCGGTGGCGCCCATGCCGTTGATCGGCGAGCTGCCGACGAACGGGTTGAAGTTCTGGGTGATGCTGGTCTCGGGGGAGGACTCCATCACCAGGGCCGGCCCGGTGGCGGGGGCGGCGGAGCTGGAGCCAGCCGCAGGGGAGCTAGTCGTGCTTGATGGGGTGGACGAGCTCGACGAGCAGGCCGCGAGGCCGGCTGCGAGGAGCCCGGTTGCCGAGAGCGCGAGCGCTCTCTTGGTGATTCTCTTGGTTGTCAACTTTGACCTTTCCTTCCGAGGGTGATGCGATTGAAAGGAGAGCTTTCCCTTGATTGAATGACCCGGTTTCAGATCGAGCCGCTCGCCACCGGCGAGGCGGCTACATCCAGCCGCCAGCACGCCGCCGCACGGACGGGTGTCAGCAACTGAAGGGCGGGGTTATCCCGCCGGCATTTGTCGTCGGCTAGCGGACAGCGATTGCTGAACGGGCAGCCGACGTGGGCCGGTCCGACGGACCCGGCCTTCCCCGCAATCGCACCCCCCGGTCCGACCACGACATTTCCTGCCCTGAGCGAACTGCCCAGGTTGTCGGGATCGGGGGCGGACGCGATGAGGAGCTGGGTGTACGGGTGGGCGGGATGCTGGGTGACATCCTCGGCCGGCCCGCGCTCGACGATCTGGCCGCCGTACATCACCAGCACCTCGTCCGCGAAGTAGCGGGCGGAGGCGATGTCGTGGGTGATGTAGAGCAGCGCCAGCGAGAGCCTGGAGCGCAGATCGTCGAGAAGATTGAGCATCTCCAGCCGGATGGAGACGTCGAGCATGGAGACCGGCTCGTCGGCCAGCAGCACCGTCGGCTGGGCGGCGAGGGCCCGGGCGAAGGAGACCCGCTGTCGCTGCCCGCCGGACAGCTCGTGCGGGTACTTCACCACGAACTGCGCCGCCGGGGTCAGCCGGACCTGCTCGAGCAGGGCGGTCACGGCGGCCGGGACGTCCTTGACGCCCGGCTGATGCAGCCGCACCGGGCGGGTGAGGTCATACCCGACCGTGTGCACCGGGTTCAGCGAGCTGAACGGGTCCTGGAAGACGTACTGCACGTGGCTCTTGTACGCGCGGAACGAGCGGGTGTTGCGCACGTCGATCGGCTTGCCGTCGACGATGACCTGCCCGCTGGTCGGCCGCTCCTGGCCGGCCAGCAGCTTGGCGACGGTGGACTTGCCGGAACCGCTCTCCCCCACCAGCGCGACGACCGCGCCCTGGTAGAGGTTGAAGGAGACGTCGCGCACCGCCTGCAGGGTCGCGCCCCGGCCGAGCCTGAAGACCTTGTTGAGGCCGACCGCCTCCATCGCGAGCGGCCCGCGGGACGCGGCGACCGACTCGACGACGGCTGGCTCGCCCACCTGCTCGGCGGACGCGTTGACGGCCGGGGCGGCGGACTGGTCGGTGACGGCCGGCTCGCTCGAGACCAGGCCGCCGGCGGCGGCGCCGGGGGCCAGGCCGCCGACGGCGGGCACGTTGCCGGTGGGCTCGGTCATGACAGCACCCCTTCCTGACTCACTTCTTCTGGGGCCACGATCGGACAGGCGGTGAGGTGGCTCTCGGTGGTGATCAGTCCGGGACGGTCGGCGGCCGCGCCGTCGGCTCCGGTTGTGCCGGATGGCGGGGCGAGCGACATGTCCACCTCCGAGCAGGCCGGGATGGCGAACGAGCAGCGGGGGATGAACGGGCAGCCGGGCAGCGCGTCGCGCAGGTCGGGCGGCGTGCCCGGGATGCCGACCAGCTCCCGGCGCGCTCCGTGCAGCGACGGGAACGAGTGCAGCAGCCCCCGGGTGTACGGGTGCGCGGGCTCGCGCATGATGGCGGACGCGGTGCCCGTCTCGAGCAGCCGCCCGGCGTACATGACCGCGATCCGGTCGGCCAGCTCGAGCAGCAGCGACAGGTCGTGGGTGATGAACAGGACGGCGAAGCCGAGCGTCTCCTTCAGCTCCACGATCTGCGCCAGGATGTCCCGCTGGACGACCACGTCGAGCGCGGTCGTCGGCTCGTCCATGATGACGACCTCGGGGTCGGCTGCCAGGGCCATCGCGATCATCACGCGCTGGCGCATGCCGCCCGACAGCTCGTGCGGGAACGCCCGGAGCCGGTCGCGCGGGATGCCGACCAGGTCGAGCAGCGTCGCCGCCTTCTCCCTGGCCTCGTGCTTGGGCATCTTCAGGTGCGCGGTGATCGCGTCGAGGATCTGGTCCTGGACCCGGAGCACCGGGTTGAGCGCGTTCATCGCGCTCTGGAACACGATCGCGACCTCGCGCCAGCGGATGTGCGCCAGTTCCTTGTGGCTCATCGTCAGGACGTCGGCCGGGTCACCGCCCTGGGTGATCCGGCGACCGCGGTAGCGCACGCTGCCGCCGGTGATCAGGGCGGGCGGGCGGAGCAGCCTGGTGGCGCCGTAGGCGAGGGTCGACTTGCCCGAGCCGCTCTCCCCGCACAGGCCGACGACCTCGCCGGCGTTGAGCGTGAGGTTCACGTGCTCGACGGCGTGCACGTCGCCGCCCGCCGACCGGTACGCGACCGATAGGTCGTCAATCTCAAGAATCGGAGCCATTTACAGGTCACCCCCGGCTGCGTTTCCCTCAAGCATCGACCGGCGCGAGAAGGAGTAGACGAACGATCCAAGGCGACCGCGGCTGTTCTGGAGCTGCGCGAGCACCGGGGTCGGGTCGGTCGGCCAGATCTTGTGCCCGGCGACCTTGGCGGTGCCGCGGGTCGCGCGCAGCCGGGGGCTGCCGAGCTCGTCGAGGCCGCTGTTGATCAGCACCAGGGAGGTGCCGATGAGCGCCACCGCGAGGCCGGCCGGGACGAACCACCACCACGCGGCGGACTGCAGCGCGCTGTCGGTCTGGGCCCAGAAGAGGATGGTGCCGAGCGACCAGGAGTTGACGTTGGTGAGGCCGACGAAGGCCAGCGCGACCGAGGCGCCGATCGCGTACAGCACGGTGTTGACGAAGCTGGCCGCGATGAGCGAGATCTCGTTGGGGATGAGCTCGAAGACGATGATGCGCCAGCTCTTCTCGCCGGTCTCGCGGGAGGCGTCGATGAAGTCGCGGCCCCGGATCGCCAGCGTCTGCGCCCGGATCACCCGCGCGCCCCACGGCCAGCCGAGCAGGGACAGCACGACGATGGTCGGGGTCTGTCCCTGCTGCGACAGGTAGCCGAGCAGCACGATCAGCAGCGGCAGCGGCGGGAGCACCAGGAACACGTTGGTGATCAGGGAGAGCACGTCGTCCCAGATCCCGCCGAGGAACGCGGACGTGACCCCGACCAGCACGGATATGACCGTGACGATCACGCCCACCGCCAAGGCCAGCTCAAGCGTCAGCCGGATGCCCGTCAGCACCTGGGACAGGATGTCCTGCCCTTCCTGGGTGGTGCCGAACCAGTGCTGGGCGGACGGCGCGGCCATCGTCAGGGGCGTCTGGGCACTCGGGTCATACGGCTGGACCATCGGCCCGATGATCGCGGCCAGGATGAAGAAGCCCAGCAGGCCGATGCCGACCTTGGCCTTCAGCGGCAGGTTCCGCCAGATGTTCGCCAGGCTTTTCATTACGCTGCCTCCCGGGTACGGGCCCGCGGGTCGAAGAAGACGATGATCAGGTCGACGACCAGGTTGGCGACCAGCACCGCGAACGTGATGACGAGGAAGATCGCCTGCATGAGGGGGAAGTCCTTGTTCTGCACGGCCTCAAGCAGCAGGTAGCCGATGCCGGGGTAGGAGAAGACGATCTCCATGATCAGGGCGCCGGAGACCACGAAGCCGAGCGCCAGGCCGAACCCCTGCAACTGCGGGAGCAGCGCGTTGCGGGCCGAGTAGGTGAAGATGACCCTGCGCTTGGACAGCCCCTTGGCCTGCGCGGCGATCACGTAGTCCTCGCTGATCGTCGTGATCATGACGTTGCGCATCTGCAGCATCCAGCCGGCCACCGAGGTCAGCACGATGGTGAAGGCCGGGAGGATCGCGTGCTCGAGCGCGTTGGAGATGAACGCCCAGGTCCAGCCGGGCGACGTCACCTCACCGTTGAAGCCCTGGCCGACGGGCAGCCAGTGGTGCTCGATGGCGAAGAAGTCGACCAGCACGAGGGCGATGAAGAAGTACGGCGCGGCCTGGAAGAACATCCAGACCGGGAGCGACCGGTCGAGCCAGCCGCCGTGCCGCCAGCCGGCCAGGATGCCGAGCCCGGTGCCGATCAGGAAGGCGATGATTGTCGCGCAGCCGACCAGGATCAGCGTCCACGGGATCGCCTGGTCCATGATCTGGGAGACCGGTGTCGGGTAGTTGGCGAGGTCCACTCCGAAGTTGAAGTGGAAGACGTTGCTCCAGTAGTGCAGGTACTGCGACCAGAGCGAGCCCGTCCCGACGACGCCGCCGATCATCTGCTCAAGCGCCTTGTAGGCTTGCGGGGTCAGGTCTGGGTACTTCGACAAGATGATCTCGGCCGGGTTACCCGGTACCGCGCGCGGGATGAAGAAGTTGAGGGTGATCGCCACGAACGCCGCTACCAGGTAGAAGGCGAGGCGGCGGAGTAGATACGTCATCCCCTTCCACCTACCTTTCTTTTAATCGGGTCGTTAGTTGAGTCTTGGTTCGGATGTCCGGCCGCCGTCTCTCTGACGGCCTTCTGTTGGTGCCTCATCGGGAGTCCGCTGGGTCGACGGTCTCCACCAGCTTGCGCACCACCGTGCCGGGCGGGCAGCCGCAGCTGGACCGGATCACGAGCTCGGTGGGGAGCAGTTCGACCGAGGGCCGAAGCGTTGGGTTGGCGATCCGCTCGATCAGCTGCTCGCAGGCGCGCTCGCCGATGCCGCGGATCGGCTGCCGAACCGTGGTCAGCGGCGGATCACACAGTGTTGCAGGATATATGTCATCAAAACCAACAAGCGCGACATCTTCCGGCACCCGGATCCCGCGCGCCGCCAAAGTGCGGAGCACGCCGATCGCCATCTGGTCGTTCGAGCAGACGATCGCGTCGGGCAGCTCGCGATCCGGGCCGCCGAAGTCGGCCAGCATCTGCTCGGCCGCCGCCTCGCCGCTCTTCACGCTGAACCGTCCGCTGTGGGCGCCGACCAGCCGGGCGCCCGGCTGCGATTCGATGACCGCCTGCATCGCCAGCCGCCTGGTTTTCGCGTCGGGCGCCGACGGCGGCCCGTCGACGTGGTACAGCCGACGCCGGCCGTGGTCGATCAGCAGGTGGCGGACCAGCGCGTAGGCGCCCGACCAGTTGTCGGCCGCCACCACGTCGACGCCGCGCATCCCCGCGTCGCCCGCCACCACCACCACCGGCAGCCGCCGGGCGAGCCGGGCCAGCGCGGTCGCCGGGACCACCCCCTCGCCGATCAGCAGCCCGTCGACCTTGCCCGACAGCGCCTGCAGGCGGGGCAGCACAGGCTCGTCCTCCTGCGGGGCGACGCCCGGATTCTCGTCCTCGCGCAGGTAGGTGATGAGCAGCGACCAGTGCCGCTCGCGGATGAGCGCCTCGACGCCCCGCATCACCTCGTCGTAGAACAGCAGGCTCATCGACTCGATGTCGTACTGGTTCGGGTTGAGGCCGGTGTGCTCCACGCAGACCAGTCCGATAACGTCCTTACGGCTCCGGGCGAGCGACTGCGCGGCGCCGTCGGGGACGTAGCCGAGTTCCTTGATCGCGGCGCGCACCCGGTCTCTGGTGGATTCGCGCACCGGCTCCTGGCCGTGAAGCACCCGAGAGACGGTAGCGATGGACACTCCCGCCTGGCGCGCCACGTCATAGAGCGTAACCACGTTGCCACCTGTCCGAAATGTAAGCGTTTACAACCAATGATGTAAGCGCTTACGCTAGACCCCGCTATGGGCCCCGTCAAGGAGGAAAACATGACCAATGTCACGAAACTTGGCTTCCCGGCCGGGTTTACCTGGGGCGCGGCCACCGCCGCGTACCAGATCGAGGGCGCTGTCGACGTCGACGGGCGAGGCCCTTCCGTCTGGGACACCTTCAGTCACACGCCGGGCAAAGTCCGCGGCGGCGACACCGGTGACATCGCTTGTGACTCCTACCGCCGCTACCCGGAGGATGCCGACCTGCTGCGCTCGCTCGGGCTGCTCGACTACCGGTTCTCGATCTCCTGGCCGCGGGTCATCCCGGACGGCGCCGGGCCGGTCAACCAGGCCGGCCTGGACTACTACAAGCGGCTGCTTGACGCGCTCGGCGAGCGCGGGATCACCCCGGCCGCGACCCTGTTCCACTGGGACACCCCGCAGGCGCTGCAGGATCGCGGGGGCTGGGCGTCGCGCGACACCGCGCTGCGGCTGGCGGACTACGCGGCGGTCGTCGGCGAGGCGCTTGGCGACCGGGTCAAGCGCTGGATCACGCTGAACGAGCCGCTGGTGGTCGCCCACAACGGGCACCGGATCGGGGTGCACGCACCGGGGCTGACCGACAACGCGGCCGCCGCCGCGACCACCCACCACCTGCTGCTCGGCCACGGCCTGGCCGCCGCCGCGCTGCGCGCCAGCGTCCCCGACGCCGTGGTGGGCATTACCTTGAACCTGACCCCGATCCGGGTCACCGAAGACTCCCTCGGCTCGTCGGAAGAGCTGGAGATGGCCCGGCTGGTAGCGGACGCGAGCCAGAACGGGATGTTCCTCGACCCGATCCTGTTCGGGCGGTACCCGGAGCACGCGCCGGCCTCGCAGACTGCCGCCGGCCGAGCTGATTGCGGACGGTGACCTGCAGACGATCGCGGCCCCGATTGACTTCCTCGGCGTCAACTACTACCAGCCGGTCCACCTGCGGGCGGGCGACCCGGCCAACCTGCGCCGGGGCGAGAAGACGCCGCAGGAGGGGATCACCGGCAACGTGGTCGAGTTCCACCCGGACGGCATCGAGCAGACCAACATGGGCTGGCTGATCGACCCCGAGGGACTGTACGAGCTGCTCCTGCGGGTCTCCAAGGACGCACCGGGGCTGCCGCTTTACATCACCGAGAACGGCTGCGCGGCCGAGGACTACGCCGATCCTGACGGGGTGGTCAACGACCTCGAGCGGGTCAAGTTCCTGCACCTGCACCTGGACGCCTGCGCCCGCGCGATCAAGGACGGGGCCAACCTGGCGGGCTACTACGTGTGGTCGCTGCTCGACAACTTCGAGTGGGGCTACGGCTACCAGAAGCGGTTCGGGATCGTGTTCGTGGACTTCGCTACCCAGCAGCGCATCCCGAAGGCCAGCGCCGCCTTCATGGCCGAGGTCGCGCGGGACAACGCGATCCCGGCGCTGCCCGCCGCCTGGCCGGTGTAGCGCGCCGGTCCGACCATGTCGGCTACGCCAGCGACCGCGCCTATTGGTGTCGCTGGCGTAGCCGACAGGTTCGGGGGCCTCGGGGCGTGGGGGTTTGCGGTCTGCGGTCTGCGGTCTGCTGCGGTCTGCGGTCTGCGGTCTGCGGTCTGCGCTTCGCGCTTCTTGCTGTTATCCGCTGCCGGGCGGTGACCCGGAATTATTGCGCGACGTTCTGCTCGGTTTCCCGAGTCTTTTGTCGCGCAATGATTCTGGGGGTAGCACTTCTTGCTGTTATCTCAGGTGAGGGCTGGGGTGGCGGGGCGGCGTGAGCGGTAGCCGAGTGAGCGTTAGCCGAGTGAGCGGTGGCCAGGTGCGAGCGCGGTGAGCGGTAGCACTGGGCTGGCGCGGTGTGTTTCGGGGGACGTCCGCTCGCGAGAACGAGGAAGCGGGGGCGCGTGAGGTGCGCCACCGCGCGTTCGGCGTCGCCGGAGTGGTGTTCTCTGACGGGTCCGACAGCGCGGGAAGCACCTTCGCGCCCCCGCTTCCCAGCGGCTAACTACACCTATCTATCTATGCAAGCTCCGCGAGCGCCTTCTGGTAGTCGGCGATGTCACGGGCCTGGGGGATCGGGTTGACGACCTTCCAGCGCACGACGCCCTCCTTGTCGATGACGAAGGTGCCGCGGATGGCGAGACCGCGGTCCTCGTCGAACACGCCGTAGGCCTTGGCGACCCCGCCGTGCGGCCAGAAGTCGGCCAGCAGGGAGAACTGGAAGTTCTCCTGCTCGGCCCAGGTCTTGTGCGCGAAGAACGAGTCCACCGAGACCGTCAGCAGCTCCACGTCGTCGCCGCTGACCTCGGGGAAGTCCTCCCGCATGGCGCACAGCTCGCCACTGCAGACCGGGCTGAACGCCAGCGGGTAGAACACCAGCACCACGTTCTTGACGCCGCGGAAGCTGGACAGCTTCACCGGCGTGCCGTGCTGGTCGGGGAGTTCGAAGTCCGGGGCCACGTCCCCGATCTCAACTGCCATGCATGAGTCCCTTCCATTGGTGGTGGCGCGAGCGAGATCCCCGCGCCTGCGGCTGCCAGCCTAAGTCTGCCACCGAAGGGAAAAGAGGCGACCCGTTACCTCCGCGCCTTGGGCGCCACCAGGCGCGAGCCTGACCAATCTCTGGCGGCGGACACGCTCGATGTCTGGGCGAGGCCGGCGGTCGGAGCCGCCTCGCCGATGTCGCTCGGCTCAACGTGTCCCGGTCTGCCCGCCTTGGGGGTGAGAAGCCAGATGTATCCCCCATCGGCCAGCGGAGTCAGGGCATCGACCAGCGCGTCAACGAGGTCGCCGTCTTCCTCCCGAAACCACATGAGGACCACATCGACTACGTCCTCGTAGTCCTCATCGACAAGCTCCACGCCTTCGACTGCCGTGATCGCCTGGCGCAGCTGTCTCGTCCGTATCGGTGTCATAGCCGAGTTCCTGCACTACCTGGCCCGGTTTAATGCCGAGCCGCTCGGCCTGGCCGCGTTCATCCTGCGCCTGGCGCGCGGTCGCGCTCACTGACGTTCCTCCCCAATCCTTCCCCGCTTCCGCTGTCACCTGAGACGCGCCAGCGGCCGCGTCAGTACTTCTTGTTGGGACAGTTCACACTGGGTCGGCCCCTTGCGCAAGTGGCAATCGGCCTAGCGCTGGAAACCGCTGCAAATTGTTGACCTGTTGTCGGTCGCCGAACCCTCCCGTGGACTAGCTCTTGATACGTACCGTAACCGGTGAAGTCATCTTCCGCGACACCAGGCCGCAGGTAAGAGCATCTTCGCCCGGATTGGCGGTCCTGGTGGCCCCTGTCACCGGGTGCGACCGGTTACCGTCTGGTAGAGATGAAAATCAGGCCAAGACCTACGAAGATTGGTCTGTACAAGCGAGTCGAACTATCCGCGGCCAACCAGCCGCCGAACTGCGGAAGGCGAGGCTACCCCGTGGCTTCCGGACGCCAGCGTTTCTCGATTATCAGCGACGGTCTGCCCACCCAGCTGCCGGACATCGATCCCGATGAGACCCGGGAGTGGGTCGACTCGTTCGATTCCGTCACCCGCACCCGCGGCCGCGGCCGGGCCAGGTATCTCATGCTGCGCCTGCTCGAGCGGGCCCGCGAGCAGCAGGTCGGGGTGCCCGGCCTGCGCTCCACCGACTACATCAACACGATCCCGCCGGAGCGGGAGCCGTGGTTCCCCGGCGACGAGCACGTCGAGCGGCGCATCCGCGCCTACATCCGGTGGAACGCCGCGATCATGGTGTCGCGGGCCAACCGCCCGGGCGGCGCGAGCGTGGGCGGGCACATCGCGACCTACGCGTCGGCCGCCTCGCTGTACGAGGTCGGGTTCAACCACTTCTTCCGCGGCAAGGACCACGGCGAGTCGGGGGACCAGGTCTTCTTCCAGGGGCACGCCGCGCCCGGCATCTACGCGCGGGCGTTCCTCGAGGGGCGGCTGACGGAGAGCCAGCTCGACGGGTTCAGGCAGGAGCTCTCGCACCGCGGCGGCGGGCTGCCGTCGTACCCGCACCCCCGGCTGATGCCGGACTTCTGGGAGTTCCCGACGGTCTCGATGGGTCTCGGCCCGATGGACGCGATCTACCAGGCGCGGTTCAACCGCTACCTGCTCGCCCGCGAGCTGCACGACACGTCGCGGTCGCACGTGTGGGCGTTCCTGGGCGACGGCGAGATGGACGAGCCCGAGGCGCTGGGCGCGATCGGGCTGGCGGCGCGCGAGGAACTCGACAACCTCACCTTCGTGATCAACTGCAACCTGCAGCGGCTCGACGGCCCGGTGCGCGGCAACGGCAAGATCATCCAGGAGCTCGAGGCGTACTTCCGCGGCGCGGGCTGGAATGTGATCAAGGTCATCTGGGGCCGCGACTGGGACCCGCTGCTGGCCAAGGACACCGACGGCGTGCTCGTGAACAAGATGAACACCACGCCGGACGGGCAGTTCCAGACCTACAGCGTGGAACCGGGCTCGTACACCCGCGAGCACTTCTTCGGGTCCGACCCCCGGCTGCGGAAGATGGTCGAGCACCTGTCCGACGACGAGCTGCGCAACCTGCCGCGCGGCGGGCACGACTACCGCAAGGTGTACGCGGCGTTCAAGGCCGCCCGCGAGCACGTCGGCCAGCCGACCGTGATCTTGACCCACACGATCAAGGGCTGGACGCTGGGCAAGGACTTCGAGGCCAGGAACGCGACCCACCAGATGAAGAAGCTCACCCACGACGAGCTCAAGGAGTTCCGCGACCGGCTCTACCTGCCGATCCCCGACTCGGCGCTGGAGGCGGAGCTGCCGCCGTACTACCACCCGGGCGAGGACTCGTCCGAGATCCAGTACATGAAGGAGCGGCGGGCCGCGCTCGGCGGCGTGCTGCCGCGCCGGGTGGTCCGGGCCAAGCCGCTCCCGCAGCCGCCGGACGCGCTGTTCGACGGCTTCCGGCGGGGCTCGGGCAAGCAGTCGGTGGCCACCACGATGGCGTTCGTCCGGATCCTCAAGGACCTGATGAAGGACCCGGTCATCGGCGACCGGTTCGTGCCGATCATCCCGGACGAGGCGCGCACGTTCGGCATGGACTCGCTGTTCCCGACCGCGAAGATCTACTCGCCGTTCGGCCAGACCTACGAGGCGGTCGACCGGACCCTGGTACTCGGCTACAAGGAGTCGGAGCGCGGGCAGATCCTGCACGAGGGCATCTCCGAATCGGGCGCGATGGGCTCGGTGATCGCGGCCGGCAGCGCGTACGCGACGCACGGGACGCACATGATCCCGGTCTACGTGTTCTACTCGATGTTCGGCTGGCAGCGGACTGGCGACCAGATGTGGGCGTTCGGCGACCAGCTCGGCCGGGGCTTCCTGCTCGGCGCGACCGCGGGCCGCACCACGCTGACCGGCGAGGGGCTGCAGCACAACGACGGGCACTCCCAGCTGCTTGCGTCGGTGTCGGAGGCGTGCGTCTCGTACGACCCGGCCTACGCGTACGAGATGTCGGTGATCGTGAAGGACGCGCTGCGGCGGATGTACGACTCCAGCCCGGAGCACCCGGACGGCGAGAACATCTTCTACTACCTCACGGTCTACAACGAGCCCTACGTCCAGCCTGCCGCGCCCGATGTCGAAGGTCTCGACGAGGGGATCCTGCGCGGCATGTACAAGTACGGGCCGGCGGCTGGCTCGCCGGAGTCCGCTCCCCGGGCCCAGGTGCTCGCCTCGGGCGTGGCGATGCCGTGGGCGCTGTCGGCCCAGCGGCTGCTGGCCGAGGACTGGGGGGTGGCGGCCGACGTGTGGTCGGTCACGTCGTGGACCGAGCTGCGGCGGGACGCGCTCGCGTGCGAGTCGCGCAACCTGCTGAACCCGGGCTCGCCGCGACAGACGCCGTACGTGACCATCGGCCCTGGCCGACTCGGCCGGGCCAGTCGTCGCGGTGTCGGACTGGATGCGGGCGGTGCCGGACCAGATCTCCCGCTGGGTGCCGTCGTCGTCGGCGTACACGTCGCTGGGGACGGACGGGTTCGGCTTCTCCGACACCCGGCCCGCCGCCCGCCGGTTCTTCCACGTGGACGCGGAGTCGATCACGCTGGCGGTGCTGGCGGAGCTCGCCCGCTCGGGGGCGGTGGACGCGTCGCTGCCGGCCCAGGCGATCGCCAAGTACAAGCTCGACCTGCCGGTGTCGGAGGCGCTCGGCTAGGCACGGCGGCGGCATCAAGCGCCCCGTCCGGCATCGCGCAGGCGAAGTCGGGCGGGGCGCCCGCGTTTTCTGGCCGGCGTTTTTACCCCAGAGTCGTGGCACTCTGATGAGGTGGCGGCGAAACGGCAGGTCGCGCGGGGCGGGAGCGGCGACGCGCGGGTGCACCCGGAGACGGTGGCAGCGGATCGAGCGGGCCATGGGCGCGCTCGGCACCGCCGCGATCGCGGCGATGGACGAACGGCTGCCGTGGTTCAGGAAGATGTCGGCCGAGAACCGGTCGTGGCTCGGGCTGGTCGCGCAGGCCGGCATCGCCGCGTTCGCCGACTGGATCAGGCACCCGGAACGGACCAGGCCCGCCGCCACCGAGGTGTTCGGTACCGCGCCCCGCGAGCTCGCGCGGGCGGTGTCGCTGCAGCACGCGGTCGAGATGGTCCGGGTCATCATCGACGTCGTCGAGGACCAGGTGGACACCCTGGCCGCGCCGGGGTCGGAGGCGGAGCTGCACGAGGCGGTGCTGATCTACGCGCGGGAGATCGCGTTCAGCGCGGCCCAGGTGTACGCGCGGACGGCGGAGGCCAGGGGCGCGTGGGACGCCCGGCTGGAGGCGCTGGTGGTCGACTCGCTGGTGCGCGGCGAGGGGGCCGAGTCGCTCAACTCGTGGGCATCGGCCCTGAACTGGTCCTCGTCGCCGGTCACGGTCATCGTCGGCACGGTCGACGGCGACGACGCGGAGCCGGTCATCGACGACCTCCGGGCGGCGGCCAGGCGGGCCCGGTTCGACCTGATCGCCGGGGTGCAGGGCGGGCGGCTGATCGTGGTGCTCGGCGGCAGCAGCGACCCGATGGCGGCCGCCGAGAAGCTATCCGGCCTGTTCGGGACCGGGCCGCTGGTGGTCGGCCCGACGGTCCGGGAGCTGCAGTCGGCCTCGGCATCGGCTCGGGCGGCGCTGGCCGCCCTGCGGGCGGCTCCGGCCTGGCCGGAGGCGCCGCGGCCGGTCGGCTCGGACGAGCTGCTGCCCGAGCGCGCGCTTGACGGCGACGCGGACGCGGTCCGGATCCTGGTCGCGCAGGTCTACGAGCCGCTGCTGGCCGGCGGCTCGGCGCTGCTCGACACGCTCACCGCCTACCTCGAGCAGGGGTCGTCGCTTGAGGCCAGCGCCCGGATGCTCTTCGTGCACCCGAACACGGTCAGGTACCGGCTCAAGCGCGTTACCGAGCTCACCGGCTACACCGTGTCCGAGGGCCGTGACGGGTTCACCGTGTGGACCGCGATCATCCTCGGCCGACTGGCGTCCAGGCGGGGGTAATTCAAAATCCCTTGTCCCGAACGGACCCAGGCTGCGCCTAGTCCGCTTGGCTGCGCCCGGTCAGGTGGCCGACGATGAAGTCGCGCCAGCGGGCGACGGCTTGCGGCTTGGTCTCGGCGTGCGGCCCGCTGTAGCCGATGAGCTCTTTGTCGGGTGACCCGAGGAGCTCGAAAAGGGCGAGCTGGCCATCTCTGGGGAAGATCTCGTCGTGCCACTGGACGTGGAGCAGGGTCGGGGCGGTGATTCGACGGGCATCGCGGGCCGCGTGTTCCGGCCGGGCCAGGCCCTCCGGCAACGCCGGACCCTGCCTCAGACCGAACTTGCCCAGCGCCGCGCAGCGGAGCCGGCCGCCCAGGGCGGCGGCCACCGGGAGGCCGAATCGCGTCCCCATCGACATCCCGAGATACCCGATCCGGGCGGTGTCCGCGATGCCCTCGGCCTCGAGGGCGTCCACCGCGGCCAGCCAGTCGCCCGTCATCCGGTCGAGGACGGCGTCGGTCCCTTCGGCCACGATGCGCGCCTGGTACTCGGCCGCGGGCATCGGGGCCGGGACCCGGTCGCCGTGGTAGGGGCCGTCGATCGACACCGATGCGAGGCCGGCCGTGGAGGCGAACCACCGGGCCAGGCTGACGTTACGTTCGTTCCGCTTGTGGCCGCTGCCGCCGTGGCCGAGCAGGACCAGCGGTGGTTTCTGTTGCTGTTGCGCGGCGGGGGCGGAGGAGTGCCACAGCACGGCGGGGACGATGCCCGTGGGCCGGCTGAGGCGGAACTCGCGCTCGACGACACCATCGCGGGCCACCTTCGGTCCGATCCACTCGATGGTGTCGCTCACTGGACCTCGGTCTCCGCGATTGTCGCGGCGGCAGGGTGGCCGAAGAGGCCGGGCAGGCCCCCGGTGTGCCAGAACACGACCGGCGCGTCCGGGCCGAGGTCGCCGTCGGCCGCGGCGGCGATGAGCCCCGCCAGGGCGCGGCCGGTGTAGGTGGGGTCGAGGACGATGCCCTCGGTCCGCGCGGCCAGCCGGATGGCGGCGGCGGTGGGCTCCGTGAGGCTGCCGTAGCCGGCGCCAACCTGGTCGGTGCGCAGGCGCAGGGTCTGCGGGTCGAGCCGCTGGGCGGTGATCGCCGCGGTGAGGACGGCGACGGCTTCGCCCGGGGCGGCGACGGCACCGGTGTGCACGCCGAGCACGTGCTCGGGCCCGAACTCGGCCACAAGACCCGCCATGGTGCCGCCCGAGCCGAGGGCGACGACCGAGGTCGCCTGCCCGGCCACGCGACCTCGCTCGCCCAGCTGGTCGCGGAGCTCACGGGCGGCGTCGGAGTAGGCCATGGCGCCGTCGCGGTTGCTCCCGCCGAAGGGGATCACGGCAGGGTGCGCGCCTGACGACGCGAGTTCGGCCGCTGCCTCGTCGGCAACGGCGGCGAGGCGGGTGTCGTCGGCGTCGCCGGCCCACCGGATGCGCGCGCCGAAGATCTCGTCGAGCAGCAGATTCCCCTCCGGCGCGTCGCCCGGGCGGCCCGGCCGGCCGGCCAGCACGAGGGTGACCGGCAGGCCGAGTCGGGCGCCCGCCGCGGCGGTCAGCCGGGCGTGATTCGACTGGGCCGCGCCAGTGGTGACGAGGCAGTCCGCGCCGTTGCGGAGCGCGGCGGCCAGGGTGCGTTCCAGCTTGCGGACCTTGTTACCGCCGCCGCCGAGGCCGGTCAGGTCGTCCCGCTTGATCCACAGCCGGTCAGCCCGCAGTCCGATGGCGGCGGCCAGCCGCGGCGCGGGTTCCAGCGGGGTCGGGAACGTGCCAAGCGAGATGCGCTCGGTGCTGTGGCCGGTCATGATCCAGCAGCGTACCGCGACCGATTGAGTGTTCGATAGGATGGCGGGCAGGTATAAGGCGGGATATCATTTGGCTGGGAGTTGATATCTCGGAGGTGGTTGTGGCCAGGACCGTGATTGACCTCGACGACGAGCTCATGGCGAGCGTGGCCAAGGAGCTGGGAACCACCACGAAGAAGGACACCGTCAACGCCGCGCTGCGGGAGGTGCTGGCGAACCGGAGGCGGGCGGTGGCGCTGACCAGGCTGCGGGACGCGGCAACGGACGGCGCTTTCGATCTCGCCCTGCTGCAGGACAAGCAGCGCTACCGGCGATGACGCCGGCGCAGTTCCTGATCGACACGAGCGCCTTGGGCCGGCTGATGCGGCCGGGGGCGGAGTCGTTCGGCTGGGATCAGGCGGTGGCGGCGGGGCTGATCGCGGTCTGCCCGATCACGGAGTTGGAGTTTTTCTGCAGCGCCAGGTCGGCCAGGGACCGGGAGGAAACGTTCGCGAGCCTGCGGGCCGCGTTCTGCTGGGTGCCGGTGCACGACGGCGCGTACGCCCGCGCGTGGGAGGTGCAGGGCGAGCTCACCGCACTCGGCCAGCGTCGCGGCGCGGGGCCGGTCGATCTCGTCATCGCCGCCACCGCCGAGCTGTCCGGCCTGACGCTGCTGCATCACGACCGCGACTTCGCCACCATCGCCGGGGTCACCGGGCAGGCGGTGCGCTGGTACGGGCCCGACTGAGCCAGCGGCCCGGAAACGCCCCGGGTGACCGTACGGTGACTAGATGGTTAACGATATTTAGAGGTATCCTACAAACTTAGGAGCGTTAACTTCGTATCGTTCGATATCGGTGTGGTGGGTCTCTACAGGGCAAGGTTAACGGTGTGCTCATCTTCACTGCGCCAGGGCAGGGCGCGCAGACCCCCGGATTCCTGTCCCCCTGGCTCGAGATACCCGGTCTCGCCGAGCAATTCGGCGCGTGGTCGGAGCTGGCAGGCCGGGACCTGATCAAGCTCGGCACGACCGGCAGCGCGGAAGAGATCACCGATACCGCCGTCGCCCAGCCGCTCCTGGTCGCGTCCGCCATCGCGGTCGCCGGGCTGCTCGGCGAGCCTGACGCCGCCGCCGGGCACAGCGTGGGCGAACTCGCGGCGGGCGCGATCGCGGGCGTGCTGTCGGCGGCCGACGCCATCAGGCTGACCCGGGTCCGCGGCGAGTCGATGGCCGCGGCGTGCGACGCCGAGGCAGACCGGCATGACCGCGGTGCTCGGCGGCGCCGAGGCACGCCGTGCTCGCCGCGATCGCCGAGGCCGGGCTCACCCCCGCCAACATCAACGCGGCCGGGCAGATCGTGGCCGGCGGCACCCTTGAGCAGCTGGCCGAGTTCGCCGCCAACCCGCCCGCGGGGGCCCGGCTGCGGCCGCTGCGGGTCGCGGGCGCGTTCCACACCAAGCACATGGCGACGGCGGTCGACGCGCTGGTGGCGGCGGCGGCAGGCACCGCCGTCGAGCGACCCGGTGATCACGCTGCTGTCCAACCGCGACGGCGCGGTCGTCACCTCGGGCCCGGCCTGGGTGGAGCGGATCGTGCACCAGGTCGCCAACCCGGTCCGCTGGGATCTGTGCATGGCCACCATGTCCGACATCAACGTGACCGCGATGATCGAGCTGCTGCCCGGCGGCACGCTGACCGGCATGGCCAAGCGGGCGCTGCCCGGCGTCGAGCTGCTCGCGATCAAGACCCCGGACCAGCTCGACGCGGCCAGGGCGCTCATCGCCGCCCACGCGACGGCGACCAACGGATACGCGGCGAACTCGGTCGGGTCGGGCCCCGAGTGGAAGATCGTGGTGTCACCGAGCGCCGGAACCGCCCGTTTGATCTCGGATGAGACGGGCAGCGGGAGGACGCCGGCCGGCGCGACGATGGTCTACGCGGGCGATGTCCTCGCCTACGTCGTCGCCCGCGGCGGCGAGAAGCCGGTGATCGCACCGAACGACGCGGTCGTGGTGGAGTGGCTGGTCGAAGACGGCGACCCGGTCAGCGAGGGTCAGCCGATGGTCCGCCTGCAGCCAACCCAGCGAAGGGAGTCGTAGAGCATGAACGGAGCGAAGATCCTCGGATTCGGCGGTTACCAGCCAGACCGGGTGGTCACCAACGACGACCTCGCCAAGCTCGTCGACACCAACGACGAGTGGATCAGGACGCGAGTCGGCATCCAGGAACGGCGGTTCGCCCGCGACGACGAGACCGTGGCCGACATGGCCGAGGCGGCCGGGCGCGAAGGCGCTGGCGGCCAGCGGCCTCGAGCCGTCCGACATCGACCTGGTGACGGTCGCGACCTGCAGCCCGGAGTCGCTGATGCCGACCATCTCGGCTACCGTGGCCTACCGGCTCGGCATCATCGCCCCCGGGGCGTACGACCTCAACGCCGCCTGCGCCGGATTCTGCTACGCGGTCGGCGCCGCGGCCGACTCGGTGCGGGCCGGCAGCGTCCGCAACGCGCTGGTGATCGGCGCGGAGAAGATGACGTCGTGGATGGACTGGTCCGACCGGTCGACCTGCATCATCTTCGCCGACGGGGCCGGGGCGGCCGTGGTCGGAGCGACGGCCGAGGGCGAGCCGTCGGGGATCGGGCCGATCGTGTGGGGCAGCGCGGGCGACCAGGCGCACAAGATCGTCATCGAGGGTACGGACCGGGAAGCTGACCCAGGACGGCCAGGCCGTGTTCCGCTGGGCCACCACGGCCCTGGCCCCGGTGGCGCTCGAGGCCTGCCGTCGGGCGGGGGTGTCGCCGGACGAAATTTCGGCGTTTATCCCGCATCAGGCGAACCTTCGCATCATTGAGGCCATCGCCAAGAAGCTCGGCATTCCCAGGGACCGCGTCGCCGACGACATCATCACCGCCGGGAACACGTCGTCCGCGTCGATACCGCTCGCGCTGTCGAGAATGGCGGAGCAGGGGCGGCTGCAGCCCGGAAAGCCGGCGTTGCTGCTGGCCTTCGGCGCCGGGCTGTCCTACGCGGCGCAGGTGGTCACGGTACCCTAGCCGCGCCATCGCAACATCGCTTCACATCCTCAACTCAAGCTCAACTCAAGCCAATCAAAAGGAGCAACCAGTGACTGACCAGGAGATTCTGGCCGGACTCGCGGAGATCATCGAAGAGATCGCGGGCACGCCCGCCGACGAGGTGACCCCGGCCGCGAACTTCGTCGACGACCTCGACATCGACTCGCTGTCGATGGTCGAGATCGCGGTCGCCGCGCAGGACAAGTTCGGCGTCGAGATCCCGGACGAGCAGCTCAAGGACCTGAAGACCGTCCAGGACGTCGTCAACTTCGTGTCCAAGAGCTCCTGAGCTTCGCGGGGCTCTGTCCGGTCCTAGGCAGTCGTCGTTAGTCGTTCGCAGTTGTGGAGGTTGCAGTGGGCAACAACGGTCAGGTCAGCGTCGTCGTCACTGGGCTCGGCGCGACCACGCCGCTCGGTGGTGATGTCGCGTCCACCTGGTCGGCGATGCTCGCGGGAACCAGCGGCGTGCGCACCATCACCGACCCTGGATCGAGACGGTGCCGGTGAAGTTCGCGGGTACCGCCGCGGAGGACCCGGTCGCCGTCGTCGGCCGGGTGCAGGCGCGCAAGATGGACCGGTGCGAGCAGTTCGCGCTGGTCGCGGCCCGCGAGGCCTGGGCCGACGCCGGGTCGCCGGAGGTCGAGCCTTACCGGCTCGGCGTCGCGGTCACCAGCGGCATCGGCGGCATCGGCTCCACGCTCACCGCCTACGACGCGCTCCGACGAGAAGGGCTGGAAGCACATCTCGCCCTACACCGTCCCGATGCTGATGCCGAACGGCGCGGCCGGCTGGATCAGCATCGAGTTCGGCGCCAAGGCCGGGGCGCACGCGCTGGTGAGCGCGTGCGCGTCCGGTGCCGAGTCGATCGGCTACGGCATCGACATGATCCGCTCGGGGCGGGCCGACGTGGTCATCGCCGGCGGCACCGAGGCCGCGATCATGGCGTTGAACGTCGGCGCGTTCGCCCGGATGGGCGCGATGTCGACCAGGAACGACGACCCCGAGCGGGCCTCGCGGCCGTTCGACAAGGGCCGCGACGGCTTCGTGCTCGGCGAGGGCGCGGGCGTGATCATCCTGGAGTCGCAGGAGCACGCGCTCGCCCGCGGCGCCCGGATCTACGCGGTGGCGGCGGGGGCCGGGTACTCCTCCGACGCGCACCACATCTCGCTCGGCGCGCCGGACGGCGAGGGCGTGGCGTTCGCCATTAACGCGGCGCTGCGGGACGGGGGCATCTCGCCCGGCCAGGTGGTGCACATCAACGCGCACGCCACCTCGACCCCCGGCGGCGACCCGCTCGAGGCACGGGCGATCGAGGCCGCGCTCGGGTCAGATGCGTCGCACGTGGTGGTGTCGGCCACCAAGTCGATGACCGGCCACCTGCTCGGCGGGGCGGGCGCGATCGAGACGGTCGCCGCCATCCTCGCGCTGCGCGACCGGGTCGCGCCGCCGACGATCAACCTCGAAGACCCCGACGACGACATCACCATCGACATCGCCACCAAGCCGCGCCCGCTCGCGCCGCGGACCGCCGACGCGCCGATGGCGGTGCTCAACGACGCGTTCGGCTTCGGCGGGCACAATGTGGCGCTCGCGTTCACCGAGTACGTCGCTCCTTCCTCGACTTCCTCGACGGCTGCGGAGGCCTGATCGCGATGACTGCTGTGTCCGACCCGCCGGCCATCCAGGCCCATCTGCCGCGCGACCCGATCGCGAGGCTCACGGCGCTGTTCGACTCCGACACGATGTCGGTGCTGACCACGGTCCCGCACGAGGGTTCCGGCGCGGTCGCCGCGGCGGGCCTGATCGACGGGTCCGGCGCGGTCGCGTTCGCCTCCGACCCCCGGGTCCAGGGCGGCGCGATGGGCACCGAGGGGTGCGCGGTGCTGGTGGCCGCCTACGACGAGGCCATCGCCCGGGGCGTGCCGATCATCGGCCTGTGGCACTCCGGCGGCGCGCGGCTGGCCGAGGGGGTGGCCTCGCTGGACGGCGTCGGCGCCGTCTTCGCGGCCATGACCGCCGCGTCGGGCGTGGTGCCGCAGATCTCGGTCGTGCTCGGCCCGGCGGCGGGCGGCGCGGCCTACGGGCCGGCCCTGACCGACATCGTGATCCTCTCCAGCGCCGGCCGGATCTTCGTGACCGGGCCGGACGTGGTCCGCTCGGTGACCGGCGAGGACGTCGACATGATCCGCCTCGGCGGTCCCGAGGTGCACAGCCGCAGGTCCGGCGTGGTCCACCTGGTGGCGGCGGACGACGCCGAGGCGCTCGGCTACGCCCGGTCGCTGGTGACCTTGCTGTCCGAGCAGGGCAAGTTCTCGGTCGAGGCGGTCGCCGGGCGCGATCTGACCGGGGTGCTGCCAGACTCCGCCGCGCCGCGCTTACGACGTGCACGCGGTCACCTCGGCGCTGCTCGACGACAAGGGGATCGAACTGCACCCCCGGTGGGCGCCGAACATCGTGACCATCCTCGGCCGCCTCGGCGGGCGGACCGTCGGCGTGATCGCCAACAACCCGATGCGCCTCGGCGGCTGCCTGGACTCCGCGTCGGCCGAGAAGGCCGCCCGGTTCGTGCGGTTCTGCGATGCCTTCGGGGTGCCGCTGGTGGTGCTGGTCGACGTGCCCGGCTACCTTCCCGGCGTCGGCCAGGAGTGGGATGGCGTGGTCCGCCGCGGTGCCAAGCTGCTGCACGCGTTCGCCGAGGCGACGGTGGCCCGGATGACGCTGGTGACCAGGAAGTCCTACGGCGGCGCTTACATCGCGATGAACTCCAAGTCCCTCGGCGCGACCAAGGTGTACGCGTGGCCGGGGGCCGAGATCGCCGTCATGGGCGCGGTCGCCGCCGTCCGCGTGCTGCACAAGCGGAAGCTCGCCGACCGTCCCGGCCGACCAGCTGCACGAGGCGGAGGCCGAGCTGGCGGCCGAGCACGAGGCCACCATCGGCGGCCTCGACCGCGCGGTCGAGATCGGCGTCGTCGACGAGGTCATCTCCCCGGCCGACACCGCCACCATTCTCGTCGAGGCGTTTGCAGCCGCGCCCAACCGTCGCGGTCAGCACAAGAACATCCCGCTCTAGGCGGGGTCGGCTAACGGCCGGCGCGGTGCTGCGCCGGCCGTTTTTGCGTGGGTGCGCCGCGCGCTTCTTGCTGTTATCCAGCGGAACCCGTCCTTGGCGAAAGATCTTGGAGGATTTGCACGCGTATAGCGTGCTTTTCTTCCGCCACGATAGAAGTTTCCAAGATCTTTGGCGCGACTCTCACGTTTCTTGCTGTTATCTCGAATGGGCCGCGCCGGTCGGGAGCGACGGACCACGCGGGGCTGGTGGGGCCCGGGACGAGGATGCTAAGCGGGCACGCGGGGCGGGAGGGCCCGCGAAGAGAGCGCTAAGCGGGCACGCGGGGCGGGAGGGCCCGCGAAGAGAGCGCTAAGCGAGGGCGCTAGGCCGACAGAGCCAGGGACAAGGACGCCAAGCGAGGGCGCTAGGCCGACAGAGCCAGGGACGAGGACGCCAAGCGAGGGCGCGGGGGCGGGCGGGGCCCGGGACGAGGACGCCAAGCGAGGGCGCGGGGGCGGGCGGGGCCCGGGATGAAGGCGCTAAGCGGGGGCGCGGGGCGGGTGAGGCGCGGGATGTGGGGAGGTGAGTGGGCGCGGCGGGTGGGCGGGCTGGGATGCGGCAGTGCCCGGCCTTTCGGGAGGTTGGGCGCTGGTCGGTCGGTGGTCGGTGGGCGCGGGATGCGGGGTGGGGTGGGACGCGACAGCGCCCAGCATCGTGGGGATGCCGGGCGCTGGTGGCGGGTGGCCGCGGGGGGTTGGGCCTGGTGGCGGGTGGCTGCGCGGTCGGGCCTGGTGGCGGGTGGCCGCAGGGGGGGGTGGGAGTGGGTGGCTACTTGGCTTTGGGGGGCTTGGGGATGCCGTCGTTGCCGGCGGAGGGGCCGGTGGGGGGATCGTCGGAGGGCGGGGAGGACGCGGGGGCGGGGGTGGTCTCGACGGCGGGCGGGGTCGCGGGGGCGGCGGAGCGGGACTCGGCGATCAGTTCCTCGAGGCGCGGGCCCTGGAGGCGGCGGAACGTGCGGTGGGCGCGGGCGCGGTCGAGGATCGCGACCTCGAGCTGGGCGGCGGTCAGCTCGGCGGGGGCGCCGTTGGCCGCCGTCGAGCTGCCGGCGGCGCCCGAGCGCGGCCGGCGGGGCTGACGCGGCGGCGGTCAGGGCGGTCATGCGCCGCGCCGAGGGCCTCCGTCAGCGACATGTTGTCGGAGAACGCTTCCTTCAGGGCGGCCGAGACCTGGTCGGCCTGGCCGCCGAAGGCGACGAAGCCAGGCTCGTCGGAGACCGAGCCGTCCCACGAGATGCGGTAGATCTGGTCGTCGTCCGGCCGCGCGCCGACCTCGGCGACCACGATCTCCACCTCGTACGGCTTCATCGACTCGGTGAAGCTGGTGCCGAGCTGCTGGGCGTACCAGTTCGCGAGGCCGCGGGCGGTGACGTCGCCGCGGTCGAACGAGTAGCCGGTGAGGTCGGCGTAGGTGACGCCGGCCTTGCGCAGCACCTCGTACTCGTTGTACCGGCCGACGGCGGCGAACGCGATGCGGTCGTAGATCTCGCTGATCTTGTGCAGCACGGTCGACGCGTTCGGCGTCGCCATCAGGATGCCGCCCGCGTACTGCAGCACCACCGAGCTGCGGCTTCGCCCCACGCCCTTGCGCGCGTAGTCGGACTTGTCACGCATCTGCTGTTCAGGCGACACGTAAAACGGCATAGACACCGCGGGCGCTTCCTTTGCTGTCGAGGGTGAGCAGGGCCGATCGGGGCGGGTTGCCTTCAGACGTCGCCGACGCCGGTCAGCTGGCCGTCCTGAGCGGGGCGTTGGGACCGTCGGGGGACTGCATCCGGCCGGCCACGACCTGCTCCGCGACCTCGGCGGCCTCGGATTCTGGCAGCCGCCGGAAGCCGTCGTCGGTGATCGTGGCGACGATCGGGAAGAGCTGCCTGGTGAGGTCGGGCCCACCGGTGGCCGAGTCGTCGTCGGCCGCGTCGTAGAGCGCCTGCACGCAGGCGAGCGACCGCGTCGGAGGTCGGACATGTCGTCGCGGTAGAGCTTCTTGAGCGAGCCCTGGGCGAAGATCGAGCCGGAGCCGATCGAGTAGAAGCGGTGCTCCTCGTACGGGCCGCCGGCCACGTCGTAGCTGAAGATCCGGCCGACCCCGGTCTCTTCGTCGTACCCGGTGAACAGCGGGACGACGGCGAGGCCCTGCATCGCCGGGCCGAGGTTGTCCCTGACCATCTTGGCCAGCCGGTTCGCCTTGCCCTCGAGGGAGAGCGACCGGCCCTCCATCTTCTCGTAGTGCTCGAGCTCGACCTGGAACAGCCGGACGAACTCGATCCCGATGGCGAACACGCCCGCGATCGCCATCGCCGAGAACTCGTCGCTGCGGAACACCTTCTCGACGTCCCGCTTGGAGATCATGTTGCCGGCGGTCGCCCGGCGGTCGCCCGCCATCACCACGCCGCGCTCGCAGGCCGCGGCCACGATCGTGGTGGCGTGCGGCAGGTTCTTGATCACCTCGTTGTTGGCGTCGCCGGCCGGGGAGATCCCGGCCGCGGAATCCGACCGGGCAGCAGGTCCGGCGCGTAGCCGGCGAGGAAGTCGGTGAAGGACGGGACCCGAGCCGTCATGAACGCGGCCGGCTGTCCTGCCGTGCCGCCGAAGAACTCTCCCACGCCGCCGCCTCTCTGGTGACTCTGATGTTCTTGTGCCGACACTACCGTCCGTTGTGAACGCTGTTAAAGCTGGTTTGTTCTGCTGACCGCGAACCCCGCCGGCCACCGTGCCGACGGGATTCGGATCAACTACTGGCCGCCCTTTTGCACGTAGGAGCGGACGAACTCCTCAGCGTTCTCCTCGAGCACCTCGTCGATCTCGTCGAGGATCGCGTCCACGTCGTCGGAGAGCTTTTCGTGCCGCTCCTTGACCTCTTCGGTCGACGCCGCCTGGTCCTCTTCGGTCTCGTCGGTGCGGCGCGTGGTCTGCCGCTGGCCACCCTTGTCGTTCGTCGCCATCTGCGGTACCTCCTTCGGAGGGGCGCCTGCCCCTCGACAGTTCTAACGTTATCCTCGCCCGCCGGAGTCCCGCCCAACCCTGCGCGCTTACATTGGAATCAAGTTGCTGCCTGCTCTTGGCGCTGGGTGGGTGGCCCGACATCCTCGCTTGGGGGTCCGGGGGTGTCCCCCGGGATAGCACAGCATCGGGCTGGCCGGCCAGCGCATCGGGGGGACGGGGGCCGGGGGCCGGGGGTGATCGGGGGCGCCGGGGGTGATCGGGGGCGCCGGGGGTGATCGGGGGCGGGAGCCCCCGATGCTGGAGGGCTGTCCCCGATGCTGGAGGGCTGTCCCCGATGCCGGAGGGCCGCCCCCATGACGGAGAAGAGCGGGCGGGGAGCCCCCATGCGCGGAAGACTGTCCCCCCGGACGATAACTGCTGCTGGGTGAGGGCGGCGACCAGCTCGGCGGCGGTCCTGCAGCGGTCGAGGAGGCCGCCGACGTGGGCCTTGGTGCCGCGCAGGGGCTCGAGCGTGGGCACCCGCTGGAGCGAGTCGCGGCCGGGGACGTCGAAGATCACCGAGTCCCAGGACGCGGCCGCCACCGAGTCCGCGTACTGCCGCAGGCAGCGGCCGCGGAAGTAGGCCCTGGTGTCCTCGGGCGGGTTGTCGATCGCCCAGTCGATCGCCGCTCGTCGGTCATCCGCATCATCCGGCCGCGGATGGCGAGCCGGTTGTAGAGGCCCTTCTCCTGCCGGACGTCGGCGTACTGGAGGTCGAACAGCGCGAGCTTGGGCGCGTCCCAGCCGAGGTTCTCCCGACGCCGGTACCCCTCGAGCAGCTCGAGCTTGGCGACCCAGTCCAGCTCGCGGGAGAGCTGCATCGGGTCCTCGGCCAGCCGGGTGAGGACCGACTCCCAGCGGTCGAGCACGTCCGCCGTCATCGGGTCGACGTCGGACCCGTAGCGGTCCTCGGTGAACTTCCTGGCCAGCTCCAGGTACTCGGTCTGGAGCTGGACGGCGGTCATCTTGCGGCCGTCCCGCAGCGTCACCAGGTGCTTCAGCGACGGGTCGTGGGAGACCGCGCGCAGGTCGGCCACCGGGGTCTCGAGGGACAGGTCGGAGTTGAAGAACTTGTCCTCGATCATCGCCAGCACCAGCGCGGTGGTGCCCATCTTCAGGTAGGTCGCCACCTCGCTCAGGTTGGCGTCGCCGATGATCACGTGCAGCCGCCGGTACTTCTCCGGGTCGGCGTGCGGTTCGTCGCGGGTGTTGATGATCGGCCGCTTGAGCGTCGTCTCGAGGCCGACCTCGACCTCGAAGAAGTCCGCCCGCTGGCTGAGCTGGAACCCGGTCCCGCGGCCGTCGGCGCCGATCCCGACCCGGCCCGCGCCGGTGATCACCTGGCGGGTGACGAAGAACGGGGTCAGGTTCTTGACGATGTCGGCGAACGGGCGTCGAGCGGCGCATGAGGTAGTTCTCATGGGTGCCGTAGGAGACGCCCTTGTTGTCGGTGTTGTTCTTGTACAGGTGGATCGGGTGGCTGCCGGGCACGGTGGCGGCCTGGGCGGCGGCCGCCGCCATGATCCGCTCGCCCGCCTTGTCCCAGATCACCACGGACAGCGGGTTGGTGCACTCGGGGGCCGAGTACTCCGGGTGCGCGTGGTCGACGTAGAGCCGCGCCCCGTTGGTCAAGATGACGTTGGCAAGCCCCAGGTCCTCGTCGGTCAGCTGGGTTGAGTCGGCCGACTCGCGCGCCAGGTCGAATCCCCTGGCGTCCCGGAGCGGGTTCTCTTCCTCGAAGTCCCACCGGGCGCGGCGCGCCCGGGCGGCGGTGGCCGCCTGGTAGGCATTGACGATCTGCGATGAGGTCACCATCGCGTTGGCGCCCGGCTGTCCCGGTACGGAGATGCCGTACTCGGTCTCGGCGCTCATGACCCGCAGCACGCTCATAGTTGTTCAGCGTAGTGCCGGCAGACACCATTGGCTGCCGGCCCGCTCCTGCCAGTAACGGTTGAGCACGGTTCGATCAAAGGTACTGACCGGTGTTCGCGACCGTGTCGATGGACCGGCCCGCCTCGGTGCCCTGCTTGCCGGAGACCAGGGTGCGGATGTAGACGATGCGCTCGCCCTTCTTGCCGGAGATGCGCGCCCAGTCGTCGGGGTTGGTGGTGTTGGGCAGGTCCTCGTTCTCGCTGAACTCGTCCACGCAGGCGGCGAGGAGATGAGCGACGCGGATGCCCTTCTGGCCGGTGTCGAGGAACTGCTTGATGGCCATCTGCTTGGCGCGGGCCACGATGTTCTCGATCATGGCGCCGGAGTTGAAGTCCTTGAAGTACAGGACTTCCTTGTCGCCGTTGGCGTAGGTGACCTCGAGGAAGCGGTTCTCCTCGGTCTCGGTGTACATCCGCTCGACGGTCCGCTGGATCATCGCGTCCACCGTCTCCTGCTCAGAGCCGCCGTGCTCCTTGACGTCGTCGGGGTGCAGCGGCAGGTCGGTGAGCACGTACTTGGAGAAGATGTCCTTGGCCGCCTCGGCGTCCGGCCGCTCGATCTTGATCTTGACGTCCAGGCGGCCGGGCCGCAGGATCGCCGGGTCGATCATGTCCTCGCGGTTGGAGGCGCCGATGACGATGACGTTCTCCAGGCCCTCGACGCCGTCGATCTCCGACAGCAGCTGGGGGACGATGGTGTTCTCCACGTCGGAGGAGACACCGGACCCTCGGGTGCGGAAGATCGAGTCCATCTCGTCGAAGAACACGATCACCGGCATGCCCTCGGAGGCCTTCTCACGGGCGCGCTGGAAGACCAGGCGGATGTGCCGCTCGGTCTCGCCGACGTACTTGTTGAGCAGCTCCGGGCCCTTGATGTTGAGGAAGAAGGACTTGCCCTCGGCGGGCTTCTTCGCCCCGGTGAGGCCGGCCGCGGCGTCCGCCGCCGCCTTGGTCTGGACCTGCTTGGCGAGGGAGTTGGCGACCGCCTTGGCGATGAGCGTCTTGCCGCAGCCGGGAGGGCCGTAGAGCAGGACGCCCTTGGGCGGCCGGAGCTGGTGCTCCTTGTAGAGGTCGGCGTGCAGGTAGGGCAGCTCGATGGCGTCCCTGATCTGCTCGATCTGAGAGGTCAGACCGCCGATGTCGGTGTAGGCGATGTCGGGGACCTCTTCGAGGATGAGCTCCTCGACCTCGGCCTTCGGTATCCGCTCGTAGACGTAGCCGGACCTGGGCTCGAGCAGCAGGGAGTCCCCGCTGCGGAGCACCGAGTCCATCAGCGGCGCGGCCAGCCTGACCACCCGCTCCTCATCGGCGTGCGAGATCACCAGGGCGCGCTCGCCGTCGGCGAGCAGCTCCTTGAGCATGACGATCTCGCCGATGGTCTCGTAACCCTGGGCGATGACGACGTTGAGCGCCTCGTTGAGCACGACCTCCTGGCCGGGCTTGAGCTCGTCCAAGTCGATGTTGGGGCTGACGTTGACCCGCATCTTGCGGCCGCCGGTGAATACGTCGGCCGTGTTGTCCTCGCAGACGGCAAGGAAGATGCCGAAGCCGGACGGCGGCTGCGCCAGCCGGTCGACCTCCTCCTTGAGCGCCACGATCTGGTCTCGTGCCTCGCGCAGCGTCGAAGCCAGCCGCTCATTCTGAGTGGTGACCGACGTGAGCGAGGACTCTGTCTCGCGGAGCCGCTCTTCGAGCAAGCGGACCTGACGTGGTGAATCGGCCAGCCTTCGGCGCAGAACGGCGATCTCTTCATCGAGGAAGGAGATCTGCGCGGTAAGGCTGCCCACCTCATCCTCGTGCCGAGAACCCCGCCCGCTCTCGTCCCTAGCTACCACGGCCCTCACCTCCTCCCGGGGAGTATGAACTAACTCGACCTTACCTATCTGGCGGTCTTTCCTAACATCCCAGCGAGTACTCGATTGGTCACGCATCCCGCTTGCGGGCGAGAAACCGCAGGCCAGAGACTTGCGATCAGCACAGAGTTATATTTCTGTCACGTATTGTGGTTATTCACTCGGCGGACGGCTCCGCGTCACCCTCGGGAAGCGATCCCTTGGCCGGGCGGCGCCGCCGAGCGGGCGGCGTCACCCCGTCCGCGAGCCGCCGCGCGGTCACCAGAAACCCGGTGTGGCCGATCATCCGGTGGTCCGGCCGGACCGCGAGCCCCTCCACGTGCCAGCCTCGGTAGAGGGTCTCCCAGGCGGCCGGCTCGTAGAACGAGCCGTGCCCCCGCAGTTCCTCCACGATCCGCGACAGCTGGGTCGTGGTGGCGACGTAGCAGCAGATCAGCCCGCCGGGGATGAGGGCGCGGGCCGCCTCGGCGACGTTCTCCCAGGGAGCCAGCATGTCGAGGATCACCCGGTCGAAGGTGCCGCCGCCCACGGCGGTGCCTGAGTCGGAGTCGGGCGCGCCGGGGCCGTCCTGCGCGCCGTCCTGGCCTGAGTCTTTCCTGAGGGAGTAGGCCCGGTCCGTTCGATAACTCGGGTCAAGGGCAGCCCTGGCCGACAGCGGGGCGGAGACCAGCCGCCACCACCCGGGGACCTCTCCGAAATATTTTCTTACGTTTTCCCTGGCGATCTCGGCGAAGTCGGCCCTGGCCTCGAACGAGACCACCTCGCCGTCCGGGCCGGTCGCCCGCAGCAGCCAGCAGGAGAGCGCGCCCGAGCCCGCCCCTGCCTCAAGCACCCGGGCGCCGGGGAAGACGTCGGCGTAGGCGAGGATCTGGGCCGCGTCCTTGGGGTAGACGATGGTCGCGCCGCGCTTCATCGCCAGCGTGAAGTCGGCCAGCAGGGGGCGCAGGGCCACGTACTGGGTGCCGCTGGTGGCGGTCACCACGCTGCCCTCGGGCGCGCCGATGAGGTCATCGTGACTGAGCGCCCCCCGGTGGGTGTGGAACGACGCCCCGGGTTGCAGGACTATCTGGTGCATCCGGCCCTTGGGGTCGGTGAGCTGCACCTGGTCTCCGGCCGCGAACGGGCCGCGCTGAGCTGCCTTGCGCTGTGTCACCCGGTCAGGGTAGCGACCGTCAGACGCCGGCGAAGACCTGGTCGAGGTCGCGGGCGGCGAGCACGCCGTAGACCTCGCCGCTCTGCTCGGTCAGCAGGTACTCGGTCGCCGGGGCGCGGCGCAGCGCGTCGAGCAGCGCCATGCCGCCGATGTCGGCGTTGAGCACCATGCTCGGGTCGATCGTCCGGGCCAGCGTGCCGACGTCGATCCAGGGGCGGCGCTCGACCGGGACGGCCATCACCGCGGTCTCGTTGACGATCGCGATCGGGGTGCTCTCGTGGTCGACGACGACGATGGCGCGGGCGCCGGCCTCGTCCGCCCGCCTGACCGCCTCCGCCAGCGGGGTGCTGGCCGGCACCGAGACGGCCTTGCGCGCCAGCTTGCGGGCCTGCAGCGCGGGCAGCCGCTCACGGAACCTGGTCGCCTTGATCGACTGGGTCGCGCCGGTCCACATGAACCCGGCGATCACGATCACCCAGAGCGTGGACACCATGTCACCGCCGGCCAGCCCGCCGGTGAAGAACGGGACCGCGAGCAGCCCGATCGCCAGGACCCGGCCGGTCCAGGCGGCGGCGAGGGTGGCGGTGCTCGGTTTCTTGGTGATCGCCCAGATCACCGCCCGCAGCATCCGGCCGCCGTCGAGCGGCAGGCCGGGCAGCAGGTTGAAGATCCCGACGATGATGTTGGCGAACACCAGCTGCCTGATCAGCGCGCCGGCGATGCCGGTGTTGGCGACCTGGTAGAGGCCCCAGCCGATGCCGCCGAGGACCAGCGAGAGGGCCGGGCCCGCGGCGGCGATCGCGAACTCGCGGCCGGGGGTGGGCGCCTCCCGGTCGATCTCGGAGACGCCGCCGAGCGGCCACAGCACGATGCGGCGGACCGGGAGGCCGTAGCCGCGGGCCACGACCGAGTGGCTCAGCTCGTGGAAGAGCACCGAGACGTAGAGCAGGACCACGAACGCGGCCGCGACCAGGTATCTGGTGGTGGTGCCCTGCAGGCTGCCCGACAGCTCGTTGGCGTAGATGACGATGAAGACGCCGGCGATGATGAACCAGTACGGCGAGACGTGCACGGGGATACCGAACGGCTTCGCAACGACGAAACCGCCGCCCTGCCGCGAACCGCGCTGCCTCGGCTGCTCCTCCTGGCCACTTGCCACGAGTCTGATGCTACGTGCAATCGGCGGTGGCGCGGGTCACCTGGGAGCTTCGGGTTCGCTGTGGGCGGCCGGCCGGGGGGTGGCGGTCACCCGGCCGGCCCGGCGCGAACCGTGCGCGAGTGCGTCCGGCGATGCTCCGGGCGCGGGCGAGCTTCTGGTTGCCTGCGAAATGTCGGTGGACTGCCCTACGGTGGGGCCTGTGGACGTGGAGAACGCAGTGGATGTGGCGATCGATACCGGCAACGGGGCCGGCTTCGGGGTGGCGGGCGACCCGCCGTCGGCGTTGTCGCCGTCGCGGGCGGGTGACTTCATGACCTGCCCGCTGCTGTACCGGTTCCGGGTGATCGACCGGATCCCCGAGCCGCCGACCACCGCGACCGCCCGCGGCACGCTGGTGCACGCCGTCCTCGAGCGGCTCTTCGACCTGCCCGCCGCCGGGCGGACCCCGGCCGCCGCGCAGGACATGCTGATCCCGGAGTGGACCCGGCTGTGCGCCGACGACGAACTGCTGGCGGCGCTGATCACCGACGAGGCCGAGCGGACGCGGTTCGTGGAGGACGCCGCCGCGGCCCTGCGGGGCTACTTCAAGCTCGAGGACCCGCGGCGGCTCGAGCCCGCCGAGCGGGAATGGTACGTGGAGACGTCGCTGCCGTCGGGGCTGAAGCTGCGCGGCTACATCGACCGGGTCGACGCGACGCCGGCCGGCGACCTGCGGATCGTGGACTACAAGACCGGCCGGGTGCCGCTCGAGGCCTACGAGGCGAGCGCGCTGTTCCAGATGAAGTTCTACGCGCTGGTGATCTGGCGGCTGCGCGGGGTGATACCGAAGCTGCTGCAGCTGATGTACCTGTCGGGCGACGGCGAGGTGCTGCGCTACTCCCCCGACGAGGCCGACCTGCTGGCGACCGAGCGGAAGCTCAACGCGCTGTGGGCGGCGATCTCCCGGGCCAGGGAGACCGGCGACTTCCGGCCCCGGCCGGGCAAGCTGTGCGACTGGTGCCGGCACAAGGCGCTCTGCCCCGCGTTCGGCGGCACGCTGCCGCCGATGCCCGTCCGCGGGGCGTCCGCCGCCGACGGCGGGGCTGAGGGCGCTGCCCCCGCCGTCGGTGCTGTCGCCGCCGCTCCGGCGGGTGTCGCGGCCGCTCCGGCGGGTGTTACGGCCGAGTTATCGCCGTTTCTTGCTGTTATCTAAATTAGGTTTGACATCACGAGATTAGTCTCATGATACTAATCTCATGAATCTGACTCGGCTGATGGCGCTCGGGACGCTCGCGCGCTACGGACCGCAGCACGGGCACCAGATCCGGCGGCTGGCCGACCTCACCAACGTCGGCGAGTGGGGCGGGGTGTCGGTCGGCGCGCTCTACCGGGAGCTGCGCTCGATGGAGGGCGAGGGCCTGGTCGCGACCGTCCGCACCGAGCAGGTGGGGCGGCGGCCGGCCAGGACCGTCTACGAGATCACCGGCGAGGGCCGGGTCGAGCTCCAGTCGCTGCGCGAGCAGGCGATCAAGCCGACCGGTTTCGCACCCGACGCGCTCGGCGTGGCGCTGACGTTCGCGGCCGAGGGGATGGACCCGGACGAGCTCAGGGACACCCTGCGGGCGCGGCGGAGCCGGCTCGAGATCAGCGCGGTCGAGCTCGCGGCCGAGCTCGAGCGGCTGACCGCCAAGGGCTACCTGGGCGTGTTCCAGGCGGCGATCATGCGGCGCGGCGTGCTGCACCTCGAGACCGAGGTGCGCTGGCACGACGCGCTCGACGCGGAGCTGGCGGCGACGCCCGAGCCGCGCGCCGCGCTGCTGCCGAGCGAGGTCATCGAGGCGGTCGAGGTGCGGCCGGGCGATGATGCCGCCGCTCCCGGGTCGTCTGCACCTAAGGCGGACGAAACAACAGAAACCTAAACCTAATTCGCGATATTACTTGAATTCAATCGAGACATTACTCGATACTGGTCGGGGCTTGACCCGCCAACCGAACCCACGAGGGGAAGCAACGATCATGCCGATCATCGAGGCCAGGGGCCTCGCTCGGACCTTCACGAGCAGGAAGCGGACCGTGCACGCGGTGCGCGGGGTCGATCTCACCGTCGAGCCCGGGGAGATCGTCGGCTTCCTGGGGCCGAACGGGGCGGGCAAGACCACCACCCTGCGCATGCTCACCACGCTGCTCGAGCCCACGGCCGGCACGGCGATCGTGGCCGGGGCCGACCTGCGCCGCGACCCGCTCGAGGTCCGGCGGCGGATCGGCTACGTGCCGCAGGCGATCGGGCAGACGATGGGCGGCACCGACCCGGAGTGCCTGGTCTCCGAGGAGCTGCTCGACCAGGCGGCGCTGTACCGGATCCCGAAGGCGGCCGCGGCCGCCCGGGCCGAGCTGCTGATCCGCCAGCTCGACCTCGGCGGGCTCGACCAGCGGCTGGTCAAGACCCTGTCGGGCGGGCAGCGGCGACGGCTGGAGATCGCGCTCGGGCTGGTCCACGAGCCGCCGCTGGTGTTCCTCGACGAGCCGACGACCGGGCTCGACCCGCAGAGCCGGTCGAATCTGTGGGAGCACATCCGGGGCCTGCGGGCCGACCTGGGCACCACCGTGTTCCTCACCACCCACTACCTGGACGAGGCGGACGCGCTCTGCGACCGGGTGTTCATCATCGACAACGGGGTGACGGTGGCCTCGGGCACCCCGGACGAGCTCAAGCGCCAGGTGTCGGGCGACGTGGTCACGCTGGCGGTCAACGGCGCCGCCGACAAGGCCCGGGAGCTGCTGGCCCGGCAGCCGATCGTGGGCGACGTCACCGTCTCCGACGACGGCGGGCTGCGGCTGAACGTCGTCAACGGGGCCGAGGCGCTGCCCTCGCTGCTGCGGGTGCTCGACGACGCCGGCATCACCCTGCACTCGATCAACCTGTCCAGGCCGACGCTGGACGATGTGTTCCTGACCATGACCGGGCGTTCGCTGCGGGACGACTCGCCGAGCGCGGCCGCGGGCCAGCCGGAACCGACGCCCGCGGGCAAGGAGTAGCCGACATGAGATTCATCCATGACACCCTCGTCGTCTTCCGGCGGGAGCTCCGGCTCAGCCTGCGCAACCCCGCCTGGGTGGTGATCGCGCTAGTGCAGCCGGTGCTGTACCTGGTCCTGTTCGGCCCGCTGCTGACCCGGCTGCCGGCCAGCGCGCTGGGCGGGCCGACCGCCTCGGGCTCCCCGGCCGGGGCGGCCGACGCGTACCGGTTCTTCGTGCCCGGGCTGCTGATCCAGCTCGGGCTGTTCGGCTCGACGTTCGTCGGGTTCGCGATCATCTCGGACTGGCGCGGCGGGGTGATCGAGCGATTCCGGGTCACGCCGGTGTCGCGGCTCGCGGTGATGAGCGGCCGGGTCCTCCGCGACACCCTGGTGCTGGTCGTCCAGGCGGTGATCCTGGTGCTGGTCGGCATCGCGTTCGGGCTGCGGGCGCCGGTCAGCGCGGTGCTGATCAGCCTCGGCTTCATCGTGTTGGTGGCGATCGGGCTTGCGTCGGTGTCGTACGCGACCGCGCTGACGGTCAAGAGCGAGGACGCGTTCGCGCCGATGCTGAACTCGGTCATCGTGCCGCTGGTGCTGCTGTCGGGGATCATGCTGCCGCTGACGCTGGCGCCGGGCTGGCTGCAGGGCGTCGCCCGGGTCAGCCCGTTCCGCTACATCATCGACGCGATGCGCGAGGCGTTCCTCGGCCACTATGACAACACGATCATGCTCGAGGGCGTGCTGGTGGCGGTGGGGCTGGCGGTGGTGTGCCTGCTGCTCGGGTCGCGGGTGTTCGTGCGGGAGAACGCCTAGGCTCCCAGCGGGCGCGCGTTGACCGTGGAGAGGAACGCACGGTCCGTTCGATATGACGGGTGCTGATCTTCGGCCGTTGATCTTGGTCGGCCGGGCGGTCAGGCGAAGGCGGTCACGAGCAGGATGAGGGCGGGGACGGCGACGGCCGCCACGGCGGGCCAGGACCAGGTGGTGGTTGACGTCTTCGCCTCGGCCGGGTTCGCCCCGGCCCGCTTGCGCTCCTTGTCCGCCCGGCTGTCAAGGCGGGCCGCGATGGCCGCGCTGACCGGGAGCGACGCCAGCCGCTTGGCTTCCTCGGGGAGCCGGGAGGACGGCTGCCCGTAGCCGCCGGACGGCCCGGCGGTGACCAGGCCGCGCAGCCGCCTGGGCACGCCCACGGCGCCGGACCCCGCCCCGACGGCGAGCTTGCGCCGGGCGCGCGTCGACACGTACAGCGCCCAGCAGTGCACCACCTTGGACGTCGCTTCTGCGTCGCCCGTCCCGGCCGCCGCGCGCGCGCTGTAGCGGACGCGGATCCACTCGCCGACCTCGACCGAGTCGATCGCCGGCCAGGGCAGCCGGTGCACCAGGAACGGGTTCACCACCGTCAGGCCGTCGCCATCCTCGACCACCTTCGGCCGCAGCGCGAGCGTGTAGGCCACGCCGGTGACCAGGAGCAGGACGGCGGCCAGGACCGCCCCGAACCGAGCCGAGGGCAGCCCCTGGGCGGCGTAGTCGGCCACGTTGGCCGCAACGAACACCACCCACACCCACCAGAAGATGACTGGCGGGTGCAGGCGGATGGTTTCGCGTTCTGTCACTTGATTACGTTATGCGCACCCGCGGGTCAAGCGCCGCGTAGAGCAGGTCGACGACGATGTTCGCGATCACCACGAAGATCGCGGCGAGGATCACGAAGCCGATGATCACCGGCAGGTTGTCCTGGTCGACGGCCTCGACCGAGACCTGGCCGATGCCGCCGAGCCCGAATACCGTCTCCACGACCACGACGCCGCCCAGTAGCTGCCCCATGTCCACGCCGAGCTGGGACAGCACCGGGGTGAGGGCCGCCCGGACGCCGTGCCGGAAGATCACCCGCCGCTCCGACAGGCCCTTGGAGCGGGCGGTGCGGATGTAGTCCTCGCCCAGCGTCTCGAGCAGCTGACCGCGGGAGAGCCGGGTGTAGACCGCGGCCTGGATCGTGGCCAGCGTGATCCAGGGCAGGATCATGTGCCCGAAGAACGGCCCGATGCCCGACGTGATGCCCGCGTAGCCGGTGTTGAAGAAGTGGAACCCGTGCGAGTACAGCGGCTGGAACACGTAGCCGATCAGCAGCTCGCCGATCACGAAGGCCGGCATCGACAGGCCGATGAGCACCCCGACCGACGAGAGCCGGTCGAACAGTGACCTGGCCCGGGTGGCGCTGATGACGCCGACCGACAGCCCGACGATCAGCCAGAGGATGGTGCCCCCGATGACGAGCGAGATCGTGGGCGGCAGGTCCTGCCTCAGCATGGTGTCGACGGACTCCCCGGTGTAGTAGGAGTACCCGAGGTTCCCGTGCACCAGGTGGTTGAGGAAGTGCCAGTACTGGGTCATGATCGGCTGGTTGAGCCCGAGGTTGTTGATGGCCTGCTGGATGACCTGCGGGGTCGCGGCGTGGCCCGATATCTGGCGGGCGACCGTGTAGACCGGCCGGGCGAAGAAGAGGAAGAACGTGATGGTGGCGACCAGCCACACCACGATGATCCCGGTCAGCAGGCGCCTGATTAGGTAACCGACGATAGCCATCAGGTATCAGCCCTTCTTCCCGGTCTCGGCCGCGGCCGCACCGCCGGCGGTGCGCCCGCTCAGCGCTTCCTTGTTGCTGCCCTGCTTGACGTTGCGCCGGGTCAGCCGGCGCCGCATCCGCCGGGCGGCGATCAGCCGCTCGGTCCGCGGGTCCATCGCGTCCCTGATCCCGTCGCCGAGCAGGTTGAACGCCAGCGTGGTGACCAGCAGCGCCGCCGCCGGGATGACCAGGTACCACCAGGCGACCTGGTAGAAGTTCTGCGCGTCGGACAGCATGTTGCCCCAGCTCGGCGTCGGCGCCTGGACGCCAAGGCCGAGGTAGGAGAGGGTCGCCTCGAACACGACCGCGTTCGGGATGTAGAGCGTGCCGATGACGAGGACCGGGGCGAGCAGGTTCGGCAGGATGTCGAAGAACATGATCCTGAACGGTCCCGCGCCGAGGGACCTGGCCGCCTCGATGTACTCCTTCTCCTTGATCGACAGGGTCTGGCCGCGCACGATGCGCGCGATGCCGGCCCAGGAGAAGAACGTGATCATGACCACGATGATCGTCAGGCTCGGCCCGAACACCGCCGCCAGCGCCAGCGCCAGGACGATGTAGGGGAAGGCGAGCACAGCGTCGGTGAACCGGGCCAGCACGGTGTCGATGACGCCGCCGAAGTACCCGGCCATCAGGCCGACGGCCACCCCGAGCACCGTCGCGATCAACGTGGTGACGATGCCGACGAACAGCGAGATGCGCGCCCCGTAGAGGACGCGGACGAGCAGGTCGCGACCGGTGGAGTCGGTGCCGAAGATGAACCCGTTGACGCCGGGGCCGACCGGGTTGCCGTCCTCGTTCTCACCCTGGACCGGGTAGGCAATGTTCACCCCGTGGTGGGTGAGCGAGGCGAAGGCAGGGGCGGCGATCGCGAGCACGACCATGATCACGATGACCGCCAGGGCGATCATCGAGACCCGGTCGGAGCGCAGCCGCCGCCAGGTCAGCTGCCACTGGGTGCGGCCCTGAACCGGGCCGCCGCTGCTCTGCCCCTCTTCGGCCAGGTGGGCATCGAACCCGATTTCGGTGGTGACGCTCATGCCGGCTCCCTCTCAGCGGCGATGGCGGCCGTGCGGGCCGAGGCGAGAGTCTCGCCCGGCACGACCGGGAAGTGGCAGGCGGTCACGTGCGTCTCGCCGCCGGGAATGCCGGGAATCCCTCCCGGGGGTCGCCGAACGGCTGTCCGCCGTTCCCCGGCGCCGCCGTGGGAACATCGGAGATCTCATGAGTGACGAGCGGCGGCTCCACCCGCCCGCAGATCTCCTGCGCCTTGGGGCAGCGCGGGTGGAAGCGGCAGCCCGCAGGCGGGTCGATGGGCGACGGCACGTCGCCGGTGAGGATGATCCGCTGCCGGGCGGCGGCCGCGTCCGGGTCGGCGGCCGGGGCGGCCGACAGCAGCGCGACCGTGTACGGGTGGCGGGGCTGGTTGTAGAGCGAGTCGGCCGGCGCGGCCTCGCCGATCCGGCCGAGGTACATGACCGCCACCTTGTCGCTCACGTGCCGCACGACCTCGAGGTCGTGGGCGATGAACAGGTAGGAGAGCCCGTACTCGGCCTGCAGGTCGGACAGCAGGTTGAGCACCTGCGCCTGGATGGAGACGTCGAGCGCGGAGACCGGCTCGTCGCAGATGATCAGCTTGGGCCGCAGCGCCAGCGCCCGGGCGACGCCGATCCGCTGCCGCTGGCCGCCGGAAAACTCGGCCGGGAACCGGTTGAAGTGCTCCGGGTTGAGCCCGACCCGCTCCATCAGCTCCTGCACCATGCGCTTGCGCTCGGCGCCGGTCGCGGTCTTGTGGATCGCGAACGGGTCGCCGATGATCGCGCCGACGCGGCGTCTCGGGTTGAGCGAGCTGTACGGGTCCTGGAAGATCATCTGGACCTCGCGGCGCAGCGGCCGCATCGCGCTGCGCGACAGCCCGCTGATGTCGGTGCCGTTGAGGAAGACCTTCCCCGAGGTCACCGGGATCAGCCCGGCCACGCAGCGGGCCAGGGTGGACTTGCCGCTGCCGGTCTCGCCGACCAGGCCCAGCGTCTTGCCCCGCTCGATGACCAGCGACACGTCGTCGACCGCGTGCACCTGCCCGACCGTGTGCTTAATGAAGCCCCCGGCCTTGACCGGGAAGTACTTGACGACGTTCTCGACGCGCACCAGGACGTTGTCGTCGGCGTCGTTCGCAGCTGCCATCAGGCAACGCTCCCCTCGTTGTTCGCAGCCGGGCCGGGCGCGGTGGCGCCGCTGTCGGGGGCCCGGTGCCTGCCGACGGCCGGCCCCTTGGCGGGCGCCGGCTCGTGGCCGAGCCGCGCCGTCTCCACCCGGAGCTCCTCGGCCTCGGCCGACAGGCCGGCCGAGGCGGCCGGCAGCCAGCAGGCCGACTCGTGCGCCCCGCCGTCGTCGACCGGGCGGAGCACCGGGTCGTCCCCGGTCTTGCACTTGTCGAACGCGTAGCTGCATCGCGGGTGGAACTTGCACCCGGCCGGGAGGTTGATCAGGCTGGGCGGCTGGCCGGGGATCGGCTTGAGCCGTCCGCCGGCCGCCGAGCTCGACGGGATCGACTCGAGCAGCCCCTTGGTGTACGGGTGGTGCGGGTGGTAGAAGATCTCCCGCTTGGGCGCCTTCTCGGCCGCCCGGCCCGCGTACATGACCATCACGTCGTCGGCGATGTCGGCGACCACCCCGAGGTCGTGGGTGATCATGATCAGCGCCGTGCCCATGTCCTGCTGCAGCCGCAGCAGCAGGTCGAGAATCTGGGCCTGGACGGTCGCGTCGAGCGCCGTGGTGGGCTCGTCGGCGATGATGAGCTTGGGCTCGAGGGCGAGGGCCATCGCGATCATCGCGCGCTGCCGCATGCCGCCGGAGAACTGGTGCGGGTAGTCGTTCACCCGGGTGTCCGGCTTAGGGATGCCCACCCGGCGAAGCAGCTCGACCGTCCGGGTCGCCGCTTCCTTCTTCGAGACCGACCGGTCGTGCGCCCGGATCATCTCGGAGATCTGCCACCCGATCTTGTAGAGCGGATGCAGGCTGGTCAGCGGGTCCTGGAAGATCACCGAGATCCGCGCGCCGCGCACCTTGCGGAGCTCTTCGTCGGGGAGCTCGAGCAGGTTGGCGCCCTCGAACATGGCGCTGCCCCACACCTCGGCTCCCGGGGTCAGCCCGAGCAGCGTCTGCGTGAGCACGGTTTTGCCGCTGCCCGACTCGCCGACGATACCGAGGGTCCGCCCGGGCTCGACGTCGAACGACACGCCCCGGACCGCGCGGACGGTGCCGTCCGGGGTCTCGAAGCTGACGTTCAGGTCCTTTACCTCAAGCAGTGTCACTGGTCTTTTCCTCTGGCCATGGCGATGCGCAGGGCCGGCCCACGGGTGGGGCCGGCCGGACCGCGCGTTCGCGCCTGAACTACCGCGTCCTGCTAACGAGCGTCAGCTCGCGAGCCAGACGTTGGCGAGGTCCGGGTCGCCGATGTTCGGTGAGAACATGGCCGTCTGGTAGGTGGAGCCGTTCGGCAGCACCGACCGGACCCGCGTGCTGGCGATCGTCGGGAACGTCTGGCTCATGATGGGCACGATCGCCGCGTCCTTCATGATGTCCTGGTCCGCCGAGTGCCAGTCGGTCGACGCGGCGCTCAGCGTCGGCGCGGCCTCGGCCTGGGTGATCAGCGAGTTCACGGCCGGGTTGTTGTAGCAGCCGTAGTTGACCGTGTTGACCACGCAGTTCGGGCCCTGGAAGAGCGCCTGGATGACGGTCCGGCCGTTGTTGCCGAACCAGTCGGGGATCCAGCCGGCCTGGCCCATGTCGAACGTGCCGGCCTTGTTGTTCTCCGGCGCGTTGCCCAGGTCGGTGAAGAACGACGAGCCGGGCTCGCCCTTGCCGTCGAGCGTGATGCCGCAGAGCGCAAGCGACGCCTGGATGGCCTGGAAGACCCGGGTGTTGGTCGAGTCGTTCGGGTACAGGTACTTGATCGTGAGGCCGCTGGGGTGGCCGCCCTTGGCCAGCGCGGTCTTGCAGGCGGTCACGTCTCCGGCGCCGTTGTCATCCGGGTAGAGGTTGGAGTTCACGTAGCCGGCGTTGCCGGGCGGGATGACCGTGTTGATCACGTTGCCGACCAGCGGGCCGCCCATCGCCTTGATGACGGCGACCTTGTCGACGCCGTACTCGACCGCCTGGCGCACGTCGAGGTTGCCCATGGCACCGCCCGAGTTCGGGCTGCGCAGGTTGAAGACCAGGTACGGGAAGGTGTTCGACCACGGCCAGATGTTGAAATTCGACGCCTTGGAGGCGGCCAGGCCGGGGACCGACGACGGGTTGACGCTGGTGTCGCTGGTCAGGTCCTGCGAGCCGGCCTGAATGTCGGCCAGCTGGGTCTGGGCCGAGGTGACGCCGAGGGTCTCCACGATCGAGGCCGGGTAGTCGTGCCGCAGCGTGTCGGTCGTCTGCTTCCAGGCCGGGTTGCGCTCGAACGTGATCGACTTGCCCGAGATGTACGAGCTGATCTGGTACGGCCCGTCGGAGATCGAGTTCTCGTCCAGCTGGATCGAGTTCGGCACGTAGGAGTCGTACTCGACCGGGCGGGCCGACGCGAACGGCATCGCCAGCATGTAGATGAAGTCACTGGCCGCCGACGTCAGCGTGAACTGGATCGTCGACGAGTTCGGGGTCGAGATCCCGGCGATCGTGTGCGAGTTCTGGAAGGCCGCGATGTTCGCCGCCGTCGGCGCGTGCGTCTTGGCGTTCGCGAAGTACGCGGTCTCCGCGGTGTCGTACGCCGCCAGCCCCTTGATCGTGCTGGTGTAGTACCCCGGGTTGCCGACCGGGCTGACCGGGTTGAAGAACGCCTTGAACTCGCGCAGGAAGTCCTGGGACGTGACCTGGCGGGCCGGCGTGGTGTTCCAGTCGACGCCCGGCTTGATGTGGAACGTGTAGACCGTGCCGCCGCCGGTGATCCCGCCGTTGGCGGCGGTCGGGACCTCGGTCGCGGCGTCGGCGACCGGCGTGGTGTCGGTCGTCCAGGCGGCGCTTGAGGTGGTCGCGGCCGGCATGGTCGGGTAGCTCACCAGCTGCCTGGTGTACACCCGCTCAAGCTCGTAGTCGGGGGTGTAGTACGCCGGCACCGTGTCGATGTGGTCCGGACCGCTGGCGGCGACGATGTTGAGCGTCCCGCCGGAGACTGGTTTCTGGCTGCTGGTCGACGACGCGTTCGGGGTCGCCGAGCCGCCGTTACTCGACGTACTCGAGCACGCGGCGAGGCCGCCGGCCGCGATGGCCAGGACGGCCAGCGTGGCGACGCGCTTTGAAGCTCTTGGCATGGACATCTTCCTCTTGGTCTACTCAGCTCAGGTCGAGGCCGACTGCCATCGATCGTCCGACCGCTCGGTCGTGCGACCCTCATGTGATGACTGTCTACCTACCGAGAGATTCTGCGGTAATCCGAGAGGATTCCACACCAAAAAGCGGGTCGTAGCCCGATTGTGACTAGAAAAGTTCTTGTTTGCCACATTTGGTAACAAAGATGTTACATTCATGACAAACGCCGCAAACTGTGCCATGTCCGGCGGGAACCGGGCTCACCGGGCCGGGTTGCGGGCACGTGAGCAGGGCCGCCGGGCGCAGCGGCGGCCAGGCGGCGGGGGGCGGGGGGCGGCTAGATGCCGCGCTTGCGGAGGATGTCCTCGATGTCCTTCAGGTCGTCGTCTTCGGCCGGCTGAGCGGCCTTGCGGGAGGCCTTGGCGGGGGCCTCGGGGGTTCGGGTGGCGGGGACCGGGGCCCGGTTCGCCGGAACCCCTCGGGTCTGTCTGGCCGAGGACCCGGCGAGGGCCCCACGGCGGCCGTCAGCGGCCGTCACCTCGGGGTCGCCATCCTGTCCGCCCCGGGCGGCCTTGCGCTTGTCCCTGGCCATCCTGCGCGCCTGGCGGCCGCCCGCCGCGAGGAAGAGCGCGATCGCGAGCCCGGTGACCCCGATGCCGACCCACTTGGTGGTGGAGAAGGCGAACCCGGTGCCGAACTGCCCGATCGCCACGCCGATCTTCCAGAGCATCTCGATCGCCCCGGTCAGGTAGGCCGCGATCGGCAGCAGCGACACGGCCACGACGCGCAGCGCCGGGCGGGTCCCGGAGCGCCGCAAGACGGCATAGCTCAGTATCAGGCCGAGTACGGTGAGTCCCGCGGCAAGCGGAAGCCAGGCAATGCTGCTGTAGCTCATGACGCGCCTCCCTGCTCCCTCCATCGTGACATATCTCGAGTAGTGCGCGGAACGTCAACGGCGATCGGCCTGTCACGCTTCCCGCCGTCAGGGGTTCGCCGCTGCGAGGGCGCGGAGGGTGCCCAGGGTCACGTCGGACAGCGAGCGGACGACGAGCCGGCGGGGGGCGGCCGGAACCGCGACGAACGACGGCACGGCGACCACCAGGCAGCCGGCCGCGGTGGCGGAGGCAACGCCGTTCGGCGAGTCCTCCAGGGCCACGCAGCGGGCCGGCTCGACGTCGAGCAGCTTGGCCGCCAGCAGGTAGGGAGCGGGATCGGGCTTGGTCACGGGGACGTCGTCGCCGCAGACGGTCACCGGGAACCGGAACCCGGTGGCCGCGAGCACGGCCTCGACGAACGGGCGCAGCGACGCCGGTGACGAGCGCGTACGGGACCCCGGCGGCGGCCACCTCGGCCAGCAGCTCGCGCGGCGCCCGGCAGCACCGTCACCCGGCCGGCCTTGGTCGCGGCTGAGCATCCCCTCGATGCAGCCACCGCTCGACCGTCGCGGGCGGCGCGGGCCTGGTCGCCCGGGCCAGCAGGTAGCCGACCGACCGCTCCATGGACCCGCCGAGCAGCGCCGCCTGGTCCTGCTTGGTCCACGGCCCGCCGAGCCGCTCCATGACCTCGGTCTCGGCCTCGAACCAGAGCGGCTCGGTATCGACCAGCAGCCCGTCCATGTCGAACAGCACCGCCGCGAGCCCAACTGCACCATCTGTCACGTTCACACGCTGAAGTATCTCGCAGCCGGGTGGTGGACGACGATGGCGTCGGTGGACTGCTCGGGGTGGAGCTGCATCTCCTCGGAGAGCTCGACGCCGATCCGCTCCGGCTGCAGCAGCCGGGCGATCTTGGCCCGGTCGGCCAGGTCGGGGCAGGCCGGGTAGCCGATCGAGTACCGGGCGCCCTGGTACTTGACCGAGAAGAACCCGTCGAGCTCGGCCGGGTCGGCGCCGGCGATGCCGAGCTCCTGGCGGACCCGCAGGTGCCAGTACTCGGCCAGGGCCTCGGTGAGCTGGACCGAGACCCCGTGCAGCTCGAGGTACTCGCGGTAGGCGTTCTTGCCGAACAGTTCGGCGGTCGCCTCGGACACCGCCGGGCCCATCGTGGCGAGCTGGAAGGCGATCACGTCGGTCTCACCCGACGACCTCGGCCGGAAGTAGTCGGACAGGCACAGCCGCTCGTCGCGCTGCTGGCGCGGGAACGTGAACCGCTCCCGCTCCTGCCCCGTCTCCGACAGCACGATCAGGTCGTTGCCCTCGCTGACGCAGCGGAAGTACCCGTAGACGACGGCGGCCTGCAGCAGCCCTTCGGTCTGCGCCCGCTCCAGCCACATCCGGAGCCTCGGCCGCCCCTCGGTCTCGACCAGCTCCTCGTAGGACGGGCCGCCCTCCTTCCGCGACGGCTTGAGGCCCCACTGGCCCATGAAGGTGGCCCGCTCGTCCAGGTACGCCCCGTACTCCGCGAGCTGCAGGCCCTTGACCACCCGAGTCCCCCAGAACGGCGGCTCGGGCACGCGGTTGTCGACGGCGACGGCCGCCGACCGGATCTGCGCGTGCGGGCCGGCAGCCGGCTCGGCTGAGGGGGTCTGGGCGGCGGCTGCGGGGGTCGGGCCGGGCGGCGACGCGGCGCTCGCGGAGCGCGGGCAGGGCGGCGCCGGGGACGCCGTGCTTGACCGCCATGGCCGACTCCATCAGGCGCAGCCCCTCGAAGGCGTCGCGGGCGTAGCGGACCTCGCCCTCGAACAGCGCGGCCAGGTCCTGCTCGACGTAGGCGCGGGTGAGGGCGGCGCCGCCGAGGAGCACCGGCCAGCGCTTGGCCAGGCCGCGGGCGTTCAGCTCGGCGAGGTTGTCCCGCATCACCACGGTCGACTTGACGAGCAGGCCGGACATGCCGATGACGTCGGCGTTGTGCTCCTCGGCGGCGGCGATGATCGCGGAGACCGGCTGCTTGATGCCGATGTTGACGACCTCGTAGCCGTTGTTGGACAAGATGATGTCGACCAGGTTCTTGCCGATGTCGTGCACGTCGCCGCGGACGGTGGCGAGCACGATCTTGCCCCGCCCGCCGTCGGCGAGCTTCTCCATGTGCGGTTCCAGGTACGCGACCGAGGCCTTCATGATCTCGGCCGACTGGAGGACGAACGGGAGCTGCATCTGGCCGGACCCGAACAGCTCGCCGACCGTCTTCATCCCGTCGAGCAGGATGTCGTTGACGATCGCGAGGGCGGGCGTGTCCACCAGGGCCAGGTCGAGGTCGGCCTCGAGGCCGTTCCGCTCGCCGTCGATGATCCGCCGCTTGAGCCGCTCGACCAGCGGCAGCGAGGCGAACTCGGCCGCCCGCTCGGCCTTGGCCGAGGTCGCGTCCACCCCCTCGAACAGCTCGAGCATCCGCGACAGCGGGTCGTAGTCCGGGCGCCGCCGGTCGTAGACCAGGTCGAGCGCGACCTCGCGCTGCTCGTCGGGTATCCGCGCGAGCGGCAGGATCTTGGACGGGTGGACGATGGCGGAGTCCAGCCCGGCCTGCACGCACTCGTGCAGGAAGACCGAGTTGAGCACCTGGCGGGCGGCGGGCTTGAGGCCGAACGAGATGTTGGACAGGCCGAGGGTGGTCTGGACGCTCGGGGTGACGCCGCTTGAGCTCGGCGATCGCCTTGATCGTCTCGATCCCGTCCCGCCTGGTCTCCTCCTGGCCGGTGGCGATCGGGAACGTGAGGCAGTCGACGATGATGTCCTGCTCGCGCATCCCCCAGTTCACGGTCAGGTCGGCGATCAGCCGCTCGGCGACCTCGATCTTCCACTCGCGCGGTGCGGGCCTGGCCGCGCTCGTCGATGGTCAGCGCGACCACCGCCGCGCCGTGCTCGCGGATCACCGGCATCAGCTTGGCCATCCGGGAGTCGGGGCCGTCGCCGTCCTCGTAGTTCACCGAGTTGACGACCGAGCGGCCGCCGATCAGCTCGAGGCCGGCCTCGATCACCGCGGGCTCGGTCGAGTCGAGCACCAGCGGCAGCGTCGCGGCGGTGCTGAGCCGCCCGGCGATCTCGCGCATGTCGGCGACGCCGTCCCGGCCGACGTAGTCGATGCAGACGTCGAGCAGGTGGGCGCCGTCGCGGGTCTGGGACTTGGCGATCGACACGCAGTCCTCGTAGTTGGTCGGCGATCATCGCCTCGCGGAACGCCTTGGAGCCGTTGGCGTTGGTCCGCTCGCCGATCGCGAGGAACGCGGTGTCCTGCCGGAACGGCACGTGGCTGTAGAGGGACGCGACGCCCGGGCTCGGAGCGCGGCGAGCGCGGCGCGAGCGGTCGCGGCAGCGGCCGGCGCTCGGGGGTGGCGAGGCGGTCGACCAGCGCGGCGATGTGCTCGGGGGTGGTGCCGCAGCAGCCGCCGACCAGGGTCAGGCCGAACTCGCTGGTGAACCGGTCGTGGGCGTCGGCCAGCTCGGCCGGCGAGAGCGGGTAGTAGGCGCCGTCGGAGGTCAGCTCGGGCAGCCCGGCGTTGGGCTGGCAGCAGATCGGGATCGGCGAGTTCGCGGCGAGGTAGCGCAGGTGCTCGCTCATCTCGCCGGGCCCGGTCGCGCAGTTGAGGCCGATCATGTCGATGCCGAGCGGCTCGAGGGCGGTCAGGGCCGCGCCGATCTCGGTCCCGAGCAGCATGGTGCCGGTCGTCTCGATGGTCAGCGACGCGATGACGAGCGCGTTGGGCGCCAGCGCGGCCACCGCCCGCCTGGCCCCGATGATGGCCGCCTTCGCCTGCAGCAGATCCGGGCAGGTCTCGATGATCAGCGCGTCGGCGCCGCCGCGGAGCAGGCCGGCCGCGTTCTCGTAGTAGGAGTCGCGGAGCTCGCGGAAGGTGATGTGGCCGAGCGTCGGCAGCTTGGTACCCGGGCCGATGGAGCCGATCACCCAGCGCAGCCGGCCGTCGGCGGCGGTGAACTCGTCGGTCGCCTGGCGGGCCAGCCGCGCGCCCGCCTCCGCGAGCTCGCCGATCCGCTCGGTTATGCCATACTCGCCGAGGTTGGCGAGGTTGGTGCCGAACGTGTTGGTCGTCACGCAGTCGGCGCCGGTCGCCAGGTAGGCCCGGTGGATGTCGACGATGACGTCCGGCCGGGTGGCGTTCAGCACCTCGTTGCAGCCTTCGTGGCCCTCGAAGTCGGCCAGGGTCGCGTCGCTGGCCTGGATCATCGTGCCCATCGCGCCGTCGGAGATGACGACCCGCGACGCCGAAGGTAGACCGGAGGGCCGCGGCGCGCTCGGTGGCCTCTTCAATCACAAGACTGCTCATAGGTGTCCTGACTCTAGGCCGTTTATGGTGCAGGCACAATAATAGACCAGCAAAACTGTGCGTGCCACAGGTAGCACGCCACCTCTCGGTGGCGACGTAGGCTGTAGTCGCGGGCGTGGGCCCGCGGCTCTTGCGGAGGTGAAGTCATCAAGTTCAGCGACGTCGAAGGACCGCTCGTCAACCCGGTGGCGATCGCCGCGTTCGAGGGGTGGAACGACGCGGCCGAAGCGGCCAGCGGAATGGTCAACCACCTCGGCATCGCGTGGCAGTCCACTCCCATCGCCGCGATCGACCCCGATGACTTCTACGACTTCCAGGTCAACCGGCCGGTGATCGACGTGGTGGCCGGGAAGACCGAGCGCCTGGTCTGGCCGACGACGCGGATCTCCCTCGCCCGGGGTTCCGCCACCGGCCTGTCCCGCGACATCGTGCTCGTGCACGGCGTCGAGCCGAACATGCGCTGGCGCGGGTTCACCGACGAGCTCATCGGCGGGCTGTCCGAGCTCGGGGTTGAGCTGCTCATCCTGGTCGGGGCGCTGCTGGCCGACTCACCGCACACCCGCCCGGTGCCGGTCCAGGTCAGCAGCTCGGACCCGCAGCTGCTGCGCGGGGTGGGCTCGGAGCCGAACGACTACAAGGGCTCCTCGGGGATCGTCGGGGTGCTGCAGTACACCTGCCGCTGAGGCCGGCATCCCGACCGTCTCGCTGTGGGCGTCGGCGCCGCACTACGTCGCCCAGGCGCCGTCGCCGAAGGTGACGCTGGCGCTGCTCCGCTCGGTCGAGGACGTGCTCGACGTGTCGCTCCCGCAGGGGGACCTGCCGGAGGAGGCCAGGGCCTGGGAGCGCGGCGTGGACGAGCTCGCCCAGCAGGACTCCGACGTGGCCGAGTACGTGCGCACGCTCGAGGAGGCCAAGGACGCCACCGACCTGCCGGAGGCGTCCGGTGACGCGATCGCCCGCGAGTTCGAGCGGTACCTGCGCCGCCGCGGCGACACCGGGGACGGCGACGAGTTCTAGGGCAGGCGAGTTCTAGAGGACGCGTTACCGCGCTCGGGCCGCCACCCAGCGGGCGAGGCCGAGCAGGTCGGTCAGCGCGGCGACCCGGGTGTCGGCGCCGATGGAGCCCGGCCCCGGCGTCGCCCTTGTCGGCGTAGCGCAGGTCGCCCCGGCGGAAGGCGACGCCCAGGTTGGCCTGGCCGGCCAGCAGGCGGTCCCACGCCTGGGCCGATCCGGTGAGCGACCAGTCGGCGTCCTCGCGCAGCCTCGCCCAAGCCCGGCCGCGACCGTGCCCGCCGCCAGGTCGAGCCGCCACCAGGCGTCCGCGTCGGCCCAGGCGGGCGCGTTCACGAACAGCAGGACCGATTCCTTCGCGCGGGCCCCGTGGGCCCGGGCGAACTGCTCGCCGACCCGCGCCAGCCCCGCCCGGACCCGCTCGTCGACGGCAAGCGCCCAGTCCGGCAGCGGCCGCGGCGCCCGGCCGGGCTCGATCCGGCTCGGCCCTCGCCGCCCGGGCCGGCTCGCGCCGCCTCGCCGAGCCGCCCGCCTGCGGCTGGCCGCTGTTCCGCACGCCGCAGGTCGGCCGGCTTCGCCCCGGTCCCCCACTGCTCGCCGACCCGGATGTAGCCGAGCACATCGGCCAGCTCGTTGACCCGGGCGAGCAGCGGCGCGGGTATCTTCCCGGCCGGCATCGTCCAGCCCCGGCCGACCGAGTCGGCGCTGACCCGGCTGGTGTTCCAGATCTTGTAGTCGCCGGGGCCGAACCGCTGATGCTCGGGGCCGAAGCAGCGCGCCACGATCCCCGGGGCCGGCGGCCGCGCCGATGAACTCGAGGATCCGCGCGATCTGGCCGTCCGGGTCGGTGACCAGGTCCTCGTACCTGACCGGGAGGCAGCGGTCGGTGAAGCGCTCCTCGGCCGCGACGATCGACGTCGTGTAGTCGAGCCAGTACCTGGCCAGCGCGGCCACGTTGTTGTCCGGCGGGCTGCCGATGTACGGCTCGAACCCGTAGCTGGTCAGGCCCCACGGCGACGCCTCGATGCCGGACGCGATGACGTCCATCGGGTGCCGGTACAGGCAGATGAACCTGGCGCCCGGGCCAGATCCGCAGCAGCAGCCCCGCGTGCTGCGCCGCCCCCAGGCTCTTGTCGCAGTACCGCCGCTTCCCCCGGCGCTCGCAGGTAGGACGTCATCATCGGGTCGAGGCTGCGGCGCAGCCCCTCGGCCACCGGGGCGGAGATCGCGGCGTCGGCCGAGCTGCCGTTGGCGGACTGCCCGGACGGCGCGGCGTCCTCGATCACCGCCCACGCGGTCGCCAGCTGCCGGGCCAGCCAGGGCAGCCGGGTCTCGGGCGGGCAGGCCAGGTCCGGATGGGCGTCGAGCAGGAACCGCAGCAGGGTGGAGCCCGACCGGCCCGCGCAGAGCACGAAAACGGGGTCGTCACCCGCCCTGCCCGGCGCGTCGCTCCCCGCCCTGCCGCCGTCGCCGCGCATGCCGCCTCCGCCCCTGTCTCGCGCCCGCAGCCGGCCCGGTGCCTAGCTTGAGCTGTTGCCGGACGAGCCGCTGAGGGGATTGGCCGAGCCCTTGGTGCCGTCGGTGGCGGGCGCGGTGGTGCTGCTCTCGCCGGTGCCCGCGCCGTGCGAGAAGTTACAGCCCGCCAGCAGGCCCCCCGCACCGAACGCTAGCACCACCTCGCCGCCGACCCGCAGGAACCTGCGCCGCCGCAGCGCGCGGTCCCGATCCTCGTCATTCCGGTCAGCCAGGTCGTCCATACGGACGAAAGTACCGCAACCGGGCCATTGCGAGTAGGTGCGACGCTTCACCGGAACGGGAGCTCCGCTGGCGTCTGCCGGCCGACGGCCCAGGAGCCAGTCCCAGAAGCTGCGGCGGGGCCGGTGCGCGCGCTGCGGACGACGAGGTTGCCGTGCCGCAGGCTGCCCGACACGGTCACCAGCAGCCTGACCGGGATGCCGGGCTGGCGGTGAACGCGCTGCCGGATGACGCCGTGGCCGACCGAGACGCTGTCGACGTCGACGACGACCTCGGGCGGCACGATCAGCACGATGTTCCCGTGACCGATCGAGATCTCCAGGTCGAGGGTCGGCTGGCTGATGACGGCGGCGGAGAAGTCGATCGCCACGTTGCCGTGCCTGACCTCCACCGTCAGACGGCGCGGCACCACCCAGCGTCCGTCGCGCTTGATCATGCCGTGGGCGATCTTCAGCTCCACCAGGTCCTTGGCCTCGGCGGCCGGAGCGGGCCGGCCGCCGGGGAGGCAGGCAGGTCGGCCAGGAGCACCTCGAGCTCTCCGTAGGTTCGCGCGGTCAGCGCGGTTTCGAGCCGTTCGTCGAGTTCGTCGGCGGTCAGCCGACCGTCCCCGGCCGCGACGCGAAGCTGCTCGGCGACCTGGTCGCGGTCCTCGTGGGACACGCGCAGGTTCCGGTTGTCGGGGGCCAGGTCTCCGGGCATGTTTTGTACTGTAACGCCCGCTGAGCGCTCCGGTGCCTCGCGTCTAGTACGGGGGCCAGGGGACGGCGGGCCAGTCCTGCGGCGGGTACGGGTGGACCCGGCTGGCCAGCAGGACCTCGACCCGCGACAGCGTGGCGGCGATCTCCGCCCTGGTCAGGTGCTGGCTCAGCTCCTCCGCGAGCCAGCCCCCGGCTAGCTCGCCGGCCAGGCGGCGGAGCACCTCGACCGACCGGCCGGGCAGCGACTTGCCCGCGCCACTGCCAGAGCACGGTGCGGAGCTTGTACTCCTCGGCGAAGCAGATCCCGTGGTCGCAGCCGTACAGGTGGCCGTCGGCGACCGGGAGCAGGTGGCCGATCTTCCGGTCGGCGTTGTTGATCACCGCGTCGAAGACGGCCATGTCCCGCAGCCCGGCGTGGTCGAACCGGCGGGAGAGCGCGATCAGGTCGGCGTCCGGCTCGACGTCGATCCAGAGCTGGCACATGCCGGGGCCGAACGGGCCGTCGCGCATCACCGTCGGCGGCACGAAGTTCCACCCGGCCGCGCTCGAGACCAGGTAGGCCGCGACCTCGCGGCCCGCCAGGGTCCCGGTCGGGAAGTCCCACAGCGGCCGCTCGCCCGCGATCGGCTTGTAGACGCAGGTCGCCTCGACCCCGGCCGACCTGATCGTGCACAGCAGGGTCGCGTTGGACGCCTCCACGATCCGGCCCTGCACGGTCAGCGTGCCGCGCTCGAGCAGTTCAAGCGCCTCGCGCTCGCCCTCGGGGAGATCGGTGTCGCCCGTCTCCCCGGCCGTCGCGTTGTCAGGCACGGCTGGCCCGGTGGCCGTTCTGCCGCGGGCAGACGTGCCCGGAGGCGTCGAGCGGCAGGCCGCACAGCGGGCACGGCGGCCGGCCGGCCGCGACCAGGCTGAGCGCGCGGTGCGCGAACGCCCGGGCCGCGCTCGGGCGTGATCCGCACCCGGAGCACGCCGGGGCCGTCGACCGGGATGTCGTCCGACAGCGGCTCGATCGGCGCCTCGCTGTCCTCCTGCGCCTCGATGACCACCCGGTCGCCGTCGCTGTCCCAGGCCAGGGCGATCGCGCCGACCCGGAAGTCCTCGGTCAGCGGCAGGTCGAGCGGGCCGTCATCGCGCAGCGACGGCGGAGCGCTCTCGGGGATGTCCTCGGCCGCCCCGGTGCGTCGCAGCACCTCGTCGAGAAGCTCGTCGAGGCGTTCCGCCAGCAGGCTGACCTGGAACTTCTCTAGGGCGACGCTGGTCACCCGGCCCGCCGAGGTGGCCTGCAGGTAGAACGTCCGGTCACCCGGCTGCCCTACCGAACCGGCCACGAACCTGTCCGGCGGGTCATAGTAAAAGACCGGCATGAGTCCTATCCTTCCGCACTACCAGCACTACTACCCGCGCCGCCGCCGATCACGGCATCGCTGTTGTCACTGGCGGCCGGGCGCGGGCAGCAGATCCGCCACCCCGCCGCCGGTGTCGTTCAGCCGGAGCACGAACGGGCGCAGCGGGGTGTAGTTGATCACGGTCAGCGAGCACGGATCGGCGACGATGCGCTGGCACTGGTCCAGGTGGAGCCCGAGGGCGTCGGTCACGATCGCCTTGATCACGTCGCCGTGCGAGCAGACCAGGTACGTCGCGTCCTTGCCCAGCCGCTCGTTCCAGTCCCTGATCGCGCTGACCGCCCGGTGCTGCATGTCGAGCATCGACTCGCCGTCGGGGCCGGGGAACCTGACCGCGCTCGGGTGGTTCTGGACCACCGGCCAGAGCGGCTCCTTGGCCAGCTCCGCCAGCGGCCTGCCGGTCCAGTCGCCGTAGCGGCACTCCCCGACCCGGTCATCGACGACCGGCTCGGCCGACGCCGGCGTGGCCGTTCCCGGCCGCGACGAGCTCGGCCACGGTCTGCCTGCACCGGTCGAGCGGGCTGGTCACGATCGCGGCCAGCGCCACCGGGGCGATCCGCGCGCCCAGCGTCCGCGCCTGCGCACGGCCGCGGTCGTCGAGGCCGATGCCCGGCGTCCAGCCCGTCAGCACCTGCCCGGTGGTAGCGGTCAGGCCATGCCGGACAAGCAGAACTGTTGTCACGTATCCCGACTTTAGAACATCCTCGGCAGCGCGGGCTGTTCGCTAACACAGCGAAGTACTCGGGGTCGCCGATGCTTGCCAAAGCTCACCAGGTCGCCGGGGGTGACGCTGACCTTTCCGCGGACCCGCCAGCCGTTGACCCGGGTGCCGTTGGTCGATTCCAGGTCGGTCAGCAGCCAGCCGTCCGCCGTCCGCTCGAGGGTGGCGTGCCGCCGGGAGACCGTCATGTCGGCGATCGCCAGGTCGCAGCTGGCGTCCCGGCCGATGCTGAACTGCTCGGCGCTGCCGCGCGGGAACTGCAGCGGCAGCGGCCGCCTGACGCTCGACCGCCGCCTGCAGGCTCATCGTGACCCGGGCGGGCGCGGCGGCCGGGGTCACCGTGCGCGGCCCGTTCGCCCGTGGTCGCGGCGGGCGACGTCGGCCGAGCCGGTGACCCGGGACCAGGCGCCGCGGAACCAGCCCGCGACCGAGCGGCCGCCCGCCTGCAGGGCCGAGCCACGGGCTGCGGCCGGCTGGGCAGGCCCTCCAGCAGCGGGGACAGCTCATCGTGCTGTCTGGCCTGGTAGCGCCGCGTCCATCCGGTGCAGGAAGGTGTCATGCGACAGCCGGCCGGCCACGAACTCGTCCTTGAGCCGGCTCGCCACCTCGTCCCGATCGGCGTCGGAGGCGCGCAGGCCGCCGGGCGTCGGTCCCGCCTCGGCCGGCGTCGGGCCCTCGGCCGCAGAACCTCCCATGAAAGCGAGTATCGGGATCAACCGGCCGCCGCGCAAGGCGAACAGCCGTAACCGTGCGCCGCCGGCAGCCGCGGCCGGCTACACGCCGACCGCGTGCACGCCCCCGTCGACGTGCACGATCTCCCCGGTGGTGGCGGGGAACCAGTCCGACAGCAGCGCCACGCAGGCCCGCGCGGCGGCGTCCGGGTTGGCGATGTCCCAGCCCAGCGGCGCGCGCTGCGCCCAGACGTCCTCGAACTTCTCGAACCCGGGAATCGACTTGGCCGCCATCGTCTTCAGCGGCCCGGCCGCGACCAGGTTGACCCGGACCCGCTGCGGCCCGAGGTCGCGGGCCAGGTAGCGGGCGCAGGACTCGAGGCCTGCCTTGGCCACGCCCATCCAGTCGTAGCCGGGCCAGGCGACCGAGGCGTCGAAGTCGAGGCCGACGACCGAGCCGCCGTCCGGCATCAGCGGCAGCGCCGCCATCGCCAGCGACTTGAGCGAGAAGGTGGACACCTGGACCGCCCTGGCGACGTCCTCCCACGGGGTGGCGAGGAAGTTGCCGCCGAGCGCGGACTGCGGCGCGTTCGCGATCGAGTGCACCACGCCGTCGAGCCCGTCGACGTGCTCGCGGACCCGGTCGGCGAACGAGTCGAGCTGGGCCGCGTCGGTGACGTCGAGCTCGATCACCGGCGCCTCGGCCGGCAGCCGCTTGGCGATCCGCGCCACCAGCGTGGGCCGGGGGAACGCGGTCAGCACGACGGTCGCGCCCTGCTCCTGCGCCACCCGCGCCACGTGGAAGGCGATCGAGGCGTCGGTGAGCACCCCGGTCACCAGGATCCGCTTGCCGTCGAGAATGCCCATCACAAACCAGCTTTCGTCGAATTCGTGGCTAGCTGTGTCGCGGCCGCAGGCCGCAGTCCGGGGCCGGCGTCACGGAGCGGGATGCGCGATCGGTAGGTTCGCCATCAATGGCCCATGCCGAGGCCGCCGTCGACCGGGATGACGGCGCCGGTGACGTAGGCCGCGTCCGGGCCGGCCAGGAACGCGACCGCGCCCGCGACCTCGTCGGCCGAGGCGTACCGGCCGAGCGGGACGGCGCCGATGATGGCCGCCTTGCGCTCGTCCGACAGCACCGCGGTCATGTCGCTGTCGACGAACCCGGGCGCGATCACGTTGGCGGTGATGTTGCGCGAGCCGAGCTCGCGGGCGAGCGAGCGGGCCAGCCCGACCAGGCCCGCCTTGGACGCCGCGTAGTTGGCCTGGCCGCCGGAGCCGTAGAGCCCGACGACCGACGAGATGAAGATCATCCGGCCGCGCCGCATCTTCATCATCGGCCGCACGGCGCGCTTGGCGACCCGGTAGGCGCCGGTCAGGTTGGTGTCGAGCACCTCGGTGAACGACTCCTCGCTCATCAGCGCGAGCAGCTGGTCCTTGGTGATGCCCGGCGTTGGCGACCACCACCTCGACCGGGCCCTGCTCCTTCTCGATGGCGGTGAAGGCCGCGTCCACCGACGCCGCGTCGCGCACGTCGCACGCGACCACCGACAGCCCCTCCACCGGCTCGCCGGACCTCGATGTCACGGTGACGCTGTCCCCGTCAGCCGCCAGCCGCCGCGCGATCGCCAGCCCGATTCCCCGGTTCCCGCCGGTCACTAGCACGGAACGTCCCACGTCTACCCCACATCCGAGATCGATCAACTCGCCAGCCGAGGGTACATCCATCGCGCCGGGGACACGCTGCTAACCCTGCCCGGCCGACCGCCGGGCCCGCACTGCGGGCGCGCACGAAATGTCCGCCCTGAGCTTTGTAGCTATCCGCTAGATAGGGCCGCGTGCGGCTATGCGCTAGGGCTTGCGGCGCAGGGTGAGATAGGTTTCCTTGTTGTGGATGATCACAATGGACTGATCGACGCCGAGTTCGCCGCGCTGCCGCTGCGGAACCTGGCCGACGCCGCGCTCGACGCGGCCAGAAACCTCGGCGCGGACCACGCCGACTTCCGGGTGGAGCGGGTGCGGGGACAGCGGATCGCGCTGTCGGACGGCCGCCTCCAGGCGCTCTCCGACGGCGACGACAGCGGCCTCGCGGTCCGCGTCATCGTGGACGGGACCTGGGGTTTCGCGTCGGCGGTGGACCTGACGCCGGAGGCCGCGCGGGACGCCGCGCGGCACGCGTTCGAGGTCGCCAAGGTCGCCGCGGCGATGAACACCGAGCGGATCGAGCTCGCCCCCGAGCCCGGCTACGGCGACGTCAGCTGGGTGTCCGCCTACGACGTGGACCCGTTCGCGGTCTCGCCCAAGGAGAAGACGGACCTGCTCGCCGCCTGGTCGGCCGGCCTGCTGGCGCACCCGGCCGTCAGCCACGCCGACGTGAGCCTGTACCAGGTCAAGGAGTGCAAGTTCTACACCGACGGCGCCACCACGGCGACCCAGCAGCGGGTCAGGCTGCACCCGCAGGTCACCGCGACCGCGGTGACGGAGGCCGGGTTCGACGACATGCGCACGCTGGCCCCGCCGGCCGGCCGGGGCTGGGAGTACCTGACCGGGACGGGCTGGAATTTCCAGGCCGAGCTGGCCGAGCTGCCGGAGCTGCTGGCGGAGAAGCTCAAGGCCCCGTCGGTCGAGGCCGGCCGCTACGACCTGGTGATCGACCCGTCCAACCTGTGGCTCACCATCCACGAGTCGATCGGGCACGCGACCGAGCTCGACCGGGCGCTCGGCTACGAGGCCGCCTACGCCGGCACCTCGTTCGCCACCCTCGACAAGCTCAACACCCTGCAGTACGGCTCGCGGGTGATGCACGTCACCGGCGACCGGGTCCAGCAGCACGGCCTCGCCACCGTCGGCTACGACGACGAGGGGGTGGCCGGCCAGTCCTGGGACCTGATCGCGGGCGGCGTCCTGGTCGGCTACCAGCTCGACCGGCGGATGGCGCAGCTGAAGGGGTTCGGCCGGTCCAACGGGTGCGCGTTCGCGGACTCGCCCGGCCACATGCCGCTGCAGCGGATGGCCAACGTCTCCCTGCAGCCGGCCGAGAACGGCCCGTCGGCCGACGAGCTGATCGCCGGGGTCGAGGACGGCGTCTACATCCTCGGCGACAAGTCCTGGTCGATCGACATGCAGCGGTACAACTTCCAGTTCACCGGGCAGCGGTTCTACCGGATCAGGAACGGCCGCCTCGACGGCCAGCTCAAGGACGTCGCCTACCAGGCGACGACGACCGACTTCTGGAACTCGATGGAGGCGGTCGGCGGGCCGCAGACGTACGTGCTCGGCGGGGCGTTCAACTGCGGCAAGGGCCAGCCCGGCCAGGTCGCGCCGGTGAGCCACGGCGCGCCGGCCGCGCTCTTCCGCTCGGTGCGGGTGCTCAACACTGCGGAAGAGGGGAACTAGAGGCATGACTCCGAACGGACCCTTGATGACTCCGCAGGACACGGTTGAGCGGGCACTCGCGGCGGCCAAGAGCCGGGGGCGAGTGCGTGGTGATCGCCGACGAGTCCTCCACCGCGAACCTGCGCTGGGCGGGCAACACGCTCACCACCAACGGCGTCGCTGCGACCCGCTCGCTGACGGTGATCGCGATCGACCGGCGGGCCGACGGCACCGCCGGGGTCGGCACCGTCTCCCGCTCCGGCATCACCGCCGACCAGGTCGAAGACCTCGTCCGGGAGGCGGAGAAGGCGGCTGAGCAGGCGTCACCGGCCGAGGACGCGGCGGAGCTTATTTCAGGCGAAGACACGGACCGTTCGACATCGGATTCTGGTTGGTCTTCGCCTTCGAGCGCCACCGACTTCGGGGTCTTCCGCGGCTTCGCGGCGCAGCTCGGGGAGACGCTGCGGGAGGCGGAGGGAGTCGGCCGGAAGCTCTACGGGTTCGCCGAGCACGACGTGACGTCGACGTTCGTCGGCAACTCGGCCGGGCTGCGGGTGCGCTACGACCAGCCCGGCGGGCGCCTGGAGCTGAACGCGAAGTCGGCCGACCTGTCCCGGTCGGCCTGGGCCGGCGCCTCGACCCGTGACTTCACCGACGTGGACGTGGCCGCGCTCGACGCCGGGCTGGCCGAGCGGCTGTCCTGGCAGGAACGGAAGATCGAGCTGCCGGCCGGCCGGTACGAGACCCTGCTGCCGCCGACCGCGGTCTCCGACATGCTGATCTACATGTACTGGTCGGCTGGCGCGCGGGACGCGGGCGAGGGCCGGACGGTGTTCTCCAGGCCCGGCGGCGGCACCAGGATCGGCGACCGGCTGTCGCCGCTGCCGGTCGACCTGTTCAGCGACCCGGCCTACCCCGGCCTGGAGTGCGCGCCGTTCGTGGCGGCGCACTCCTCCGGCCGCGACTCCTCGGTGTTCGACAACGGGCTGCCGGCCGGGCGGGCCGCCTGGATCTCCGAGGGCGTGCTGTCGGCGCTGCACTCGAGCCGGTTCTCGGCCGCCGCGGCCGGGGTCCCGGTCACGCCGTCGGTCGACAACCTGATCATGACCGCGCCGGGCGGGTCGGAGTCGCTGGCCGAGATGATCGCCTCGACCAGGCGCGGGCTGCTGCTCACCTGCCTGTGGTACATCCGCCAGGTCGACCCCCAGACGCTGCTGCTGACCGGGCTCACCAGGGACGGCGTGTACCTGGTGGAGCAGGGTGAGGTGGTCGGCGCGGTGAACAACTTCCGGTTCAACGAGTCACCGGTGGCGATGCTCGGCCGGGTCGCCCAGGCCGGGGCGACATCGCGGACGCTGCCGCGCGAGTGGGGCGACTACTTCAACCGGGCGGCGATGCCGCCGCTGCGGGTGGAGGGGTTCAACATGTCGTCGGTCAGCCAGGCGAACTAAGGGATTTTCCCCCGCGAGCCAAAGCGCGCGCCGCTGTCAGCGGACTGAGGAGGGAGGGAGCGCAGCGACCGACCGACGAGGGAGCAGGCAGCGGCTTCGAGCGCGCGGCGGCGAGCGGGAGAGCACTGCCGATTGCGGTAGTTGCGCTGCGGGCGGCTACGGTGGTATCCGGGCCGCGCTCGGCGGCGTAGCTTGGAGGCATGAGGATGGTTCACGGCGGACGCGGGCAGCAGGTGCACCTGGTCACCCAGGCGCGTCGGCCGATGTCGGAGGACATCAGGTACCGGCAGCACCGGTACCTGCTGATGATGGCCATCAGGACCTTCTGCTTCGCGATCGCGGTGGTGCTGTTCTTCATGCACATGCGGGGGCTCGCCCTGATCCCGGCCGTCGGCGCGATCGTCATCCCCTACATCGCGGTCATCTTCGCCAACGGCGGACGCGAGCCTGACAACCAGCGCGGCTTCCTCGAGCACCGGCCGAAGCGCACGGCGGTTAGCGGCGCTCCTTCCGACCCAGACCCCGAAGATAAGCGCTGAGTTATCAACCGAATACGCTGAGTGCTCTAAAGCGCCCTCGGGCGCGGCCGGGCGAGTGACAGCGATGCATTCCTGGGATTCGGTTGAAATTAGGTCTTGACACATAGGGGGGGCTCTCCGTGTACCATTCATATCGGTGCCCTGGTCCCCCGTCGGGGTGCCACTGCCGGCGTTCCGGGCCCCCGTCGGAACGCCGATGAATGCGACGCCGGGTGGTTTGCCCCCGTAGCCACCCGGCGTCGCTCTTTTTTTGCCCTGAATCAGACTCGGGACCGCCTTGCCTGCGATCGGGCGAATCCTAACGAAATCCTAACGTTCCTCAGAGTTTGCTGAGGATTTCCCGTTGGCTACTCGGTTTTCTGGAACTCCGCGATCGCGATGCCGAGCAGAGCGGCCCCCATCACCGCCACCATCCCCAGCGAGAGGCCGATCGGGACCTGCCAGCCGGCCCAGGTGACGTTGGGCGCCAGGAACGACGCGGCCGCGGGCGAGACCGACAGGTGGCTGAAGACCGCGTGCCGCATCGGCGACACGATGTAGGTCAGCGGGTCGAACCGGGTCAGCACCGTCAGCCAGGTCGGCAGGCCGGTCAGCGGGTAGAGCGCGCCGGACAGGAAGAACAGCGGCATGACGAGCATCTGGGTGAGCGCCATGAACGCCTGCATCTGCTTGATCCTGGCGGCCATCATCACGCCGAACGCGGTCAGCGTGAACGACAGCAGCAGCAGCTCGCCGATCACGGTGAGAAACAGAATGGGGTTGTAGGGCACGCCCGCCGCGCCCGCGAGGGCGAGAATGATGATTCCCTGGAATGTCGCCACCGTCGCGCCGCCGAGGCATTTGCCGATGACGATCGCGGACCGGCTGACCGGGGCCACCAGCATCTCCCGAAGGAAACCGAACTCCCGGTCCCAGACAATCGAGGCGGCCGAGAAAATGGCCGTGAACAGCACTGACATGGCCAGCACGCCCGGATAGACGAACGTTTTGAAGCTAATGCCCGGCGGCAGCCCGTGGCCCGCGAGCGAGGACAGGCCGGTGCCGAGGACGAACAGGAACAGCACCGGCTGGACCAGGCTGGTGACCGCTCGCAGCCGGTCGCTTTTGAACCTGATCAGCTCCCGGTACCAGACGATGCGGACCGCGCGCAGGTCCTGGCGCAGCCCGCGGTCGGGGACCGAGACCCGGATCGCGGCGGTGACCGGATCGACCTCGGGGGTGGTGAGCTGAGCGGTCATCGACCGTTACCTCCCTCTCCGCATCGCCATGACCATGGCGCGGTTCTTGTCGCCCGCGGTCGCCTCGGTGTCCCTGATCGTCCGGCCGGTGTAGGACATGAACACGTCGTCCAGGGTCGGCCGGGCCACGCTGACGCTCCTGATCTGCTGCGGCAGCTCGGCGAAGAGGCGGGGCACGAACTGCTCGCCCGACGCCACGCTGAACGTGACCAGGCCCTCGCGGACGGCCGCGTCGAGGTCGAACTTGGCTTTGATGTCCTTGATGGCGGCCGCGTCGTCAGCGGTGGAGATCTGGACCCGGTCCTTGCCCACGCTCGCCTTGAGGTTCTCGGGGGTGTCGATCGCGACGATTTTTCCGTGGTCGATGATCGCAATGCGATCGCAGTGCTCCGCCTCGTCCATGTAATGCGTGGTGAGGAAGATCGTAATATCCTCGCGCCGCTTCAGGTCATTGACGTATTCCCAGATCGAGGACCTGGTCTGCGGATCAAGGCCGACCGTGGGCTCGTCGAGGAAAAGCACCCGGGGCGCGTGCAGCAGGCCGCGGGCGATCTCCAGCCGGCGCTTCATGCCGCCGGAATAGGTGGAAACCACGGAATCTTTGCGGTCCCACAGGTTCACCATCTCGAGGACCTGCTTGAGCCTCGGCGGGAGCTGCTGGCGGGGGACGCCGTAGAGGTCGGCGTGGAAGCGGAGGTTCTGCTCGCCGGTCAGGTAGGCGTCCAGGGTGGTGTCCTGGAAGACCAGGCCGATGTTCCTTCTCACCTCGTCCCGGTCTCTGACGACGTCATAGCCGGCGACCCTGGCGGACCCCGAGGAGGGGTTCGCGAGGGTGCACAGGATCTTGATCGTGGTGGACTTGCCCGCGCCGTTCGGGCCGAGGAAACCGAAGGTCTCCCCGGCCGTCACGGCGAAGTTGATGCCGCGCACCGCCTCGATCTCGCCGTACCGCTTGACCAGGTCGGTGACCTGGACGACGGGCTCGCTCACGCGCCGGCGTCCGGCGCGCCGTCGACCGCCGTGGTGTCGGTGACCGTGGTGTCGGTGACCGTGGTGTCGGTTGCCGTGGTGTCGGTTGCCGTCGGCGTGTCGGCGTCGGTCGCGGCCGTCCCGGTCGGGTCGTCCTCGGCTAGGATCCGGTACATGGAGCGCCGGGTCTGCGCGAGCACCGCGCGGGCCTGGCTGAGCTGCTCGGGCGAGCCCGCCCGGCGCACCTCCATGACCGCGATCATGACCTGGCGGATCAGGTCGCCGAGCTCGATCGCCTCGTCGTCGGTCATCCCGGCGACGGCGTCCCAGGAGCCGCGCAGCTCGTCGGCGTGCTCGGCCGCGTAGGCCTGGCCCGCCTCGGTCAGCGCGTACATCCGGCGGCGGCCCTCGCCCTCGGGGGCGATCAGGCCCTCGTCCTCAAGCTGCTGCAGGGCCGGGTAGACCGACCCCGCGCTCGGCCGCCAGACGCCGCTGGTGCGCCCGGCGATCTCCTGGATCAGCTGATAGCCGTTCCACTGGCCGCCCTCGTCGAGCAGGTCGAGGATGGCCGCGCGGACATCGCCCTTGCGCGCCCGCGGGCCCCGGCCGAACGCGTGCCGGTCGAACATCGCCTGCCGGTCGAACATCCCCGCAAACCCGCTCCCGGGGCCGCCCGAGCCCGTCGAGCCGAATCCGGGGCCGAAGGGCCCGCCCCGTCCGCCGTGGCGGCCGGGGCCGCGCTCGCCGCGGTCTGCTCGCTCGCCGCGGTCCGGTCGCTCACTGCGCTCGCCGCGGTCGCCGCGGTCTCCGCGCTCGCCGCCTCGGCGGCCGGGGCCGCGTCCCGGTCCAGGTCCCCACTCGGGGCGGCCTGGCCGCTGGGGTCCCCAGTCTCCGTCTCCTCGCATTCCGTGCCTGTGTTCCTCACGCATGGCACGTCACCTTCTTCCTATCGTCTTTGTACCTTCGTTGGTAGCTCAACGATATATCGCTATAGTTCTCGATGCAACTGTGCGCGTTGATCGTGAACTATTAAGCGTGCCGTTAATGACTGAAGGGGCACGGGCCTGCTGGTGGGGCGAGGTGGTCGAGGAGGGGGGTGGCGGAGGAGATGCCGAGCCCGTGGCGTAGGAGATGCCGAGTCCGTGGCGGACCTGGAGGGGCGAGAGAGCCATCCTGGGCCCATGGGCCGCACTCGGCCGAAGACGTCATGCCAGCGCGATCGGCGGGCGGCGGCCCGGGTGGGGAAGTTGGTGCCTGAGCGCTGCGCCGTGACTTGCGAGTGCTGGAGCCCGGGGCCTGTGGGCGTCATTGTGTGCCGTTCGAGGCGGCGCAGCGGCCCCAAACTCGTGAGCGTGTGAAGTTCGGGTCGCGGGGTGCCCCCAACTCCCCACGCTCATGACGTGTGCCCGAGTCGCTGGGACTCGCGTGCCTGAGGGGCCGCGTGGGGCCAGGCCGGGGGTCGGCAGGCCGAGCCGAAGACGGACCGGGAAGACGGCGGATCAGGCCTGGCCCGCCCGCAAAGGCACGGAAATGCTTCTTGCTGTTAAATCGGTCTGGGCTTGGTGAACTCGACGACTCCCGCGCGGCTCACCCGCGACGGCGAGACGATGCGAGCGCTTCTTGCTGTTATCTCACTTGGCGGAGAGGGGGGCGCGAGCCGGGAGGGCGAGCCGGCGGGCGGCCGGCGGGCGGCCGGCGGGCGGGCCAAGGCGCGGGAGGGCGTTCGGTGGATGGGCGAAGGCGCGGGTGGCTAGCGGACCGGGAGGTCGTAGATGCGGCGGACGCTTGAGCCGACGCGGGTGATGTCGGTGCCGTAGACGTGCATCGAGACGGCCACGGAGTCGCCGATGTTGGTGACGCGGTGGATGTCGCCCGGCGGGGCGAAGCCGCTGACGGCGCCGACCGGGTTCGCGTTCCGCTTGACCACCTCGAGGTGATCGCCGCGGAGGGCGTAGACCTCCTCGTACTCGGTCCCCTGCAGGACCGCCGTGCAGCACCAGGTCAGGTGGTCGTGGATCGGGGTCTGCTGGCCCGGCAGCCACACCATGACCACGATGGAGAACGAGCCGTCCGGCTCGGCGTGCACCAGGTGCGTCTGGTAGCCGCTCGGGTCGCCGGCCAGCTTCGCGGCCGACAGCAGGCCGGGCCCGGGGACGCGGCGGCCGAAGGCCCCGACGACGCGGTCGGCGGTCTCCTGCCACGAGCCGCCGGATCGCACGGCGCGACGGATCGCGGCGGTCAGTGGCTCCGGACACGTGCCTGCAACCTTGGGCAGTTCGGCAACTGAACGGGACATCGCACCTCCTGGATCACTCTCCACCACGGTAACAACCGGGCTTACATCAGCACAAATACCACTTTCTTATGGATCCATAGCCCCCGTCTATGAGTCCGCAGCGGGCTTCGCTGGTGTGTACCCTGCCCGCGACCGCGGGGCCAACACCCCGGTCAGCCCAGGCTGCCACTGCGGCGCTCGTCATGTCAATTATTGCGATCTTTTTACTAGGCAATTGGCAGGTTGCCCTCAGGTGGTTGGGCGGGGGACGGCGGGGTGAGCCTGCGAGGGATGGCTTGGCGCGGGCTGGAGGCGGCCGGAGGGCGGGCCGAAGGGCGGCGCGGGAGCTTTTGGGGCGGGGAATCACATTCCTGCAGGTGAGGGAATTGCGGGGATTCAGGGTTGGCTTTGCGGGGCGCGGACGGGGTTTTGTGGGTCATGCGGGTGACGTTCGGTGTGAGTGCGTCAGCTTTTGTGCTGCTCCTGCGGTATTTCGTTGGTCGCGAAATGACAAAAACATGACAATGAGACTCGCGTCTATATGATCATTGTATTCCCATAACAGTTCATCTACGATTACGGTCAAATATGAGACGATAATCAAGATCTTCTATTACGATCCCAGCTACTTCTTACGAGCGTAAATCAGAAAGAGAGGCCGCGATGTCCCAGGTTCCGGACTGGAATGCGCCTGGCGCGGGCCAGCCGACCCCTTCGCCGCAGTACGGGCAGGCCTACCCGCAGGCACCGCAGTACGGGCAGGTCCAACAGCAGGGCATGATGGTGCCCGCGCCGCCCGCCTACGGGCCGGGCATGGCGGCGCCCCCGGTTCCGGCCGGCATGTACTTCGATCAGCTATCCGGCCTCGTCCTTCCCAACGGGACCGAGATCGCCTCGGTCGGCCGCCGGATTGGCTCGTATTTCCTCAGTGCGCTGCTCTTGATCGTCACGCTGGTCATCGGTTACCTGATCTGGGGCGCAATCACGTGGTCCAAGGGTCAGACCCCGACCCAGCAGCTTCTCGGCATGCAGACCTGGAAGCCGCAAACCCGGGCAAATGCCACCTGGGGCGAGCAATTCCTACGCGAGGTGTCGCGTCTCCTGTACGCCATTCCGTTCATCGGATGGATCGTTGCGATCGTCTCGTTCTTCATGTTCGCGTCGAGCAAGGAGCACCGGGCAATTCACGACCAGATCGGCGGCACGGTCGTGCTGCGTGACCCCAACCAAGTGCTGCAGCCGATCGCGGCGATGTAGGTTCCGGCCGCCGCAGGTCGCGGCGGCGGTGACGGGAAACGGGCCGTGAGGTGCCAGCCTCACGGCCCTTCGCGTTCTCCAGGCAGGCGTCGTCTCGGTCCGCCCGCCTGGCCGCAGGCGGCCGCGAGCGGAACGATGTCATCGTTGTCGATAAGGGGAGGCTGAAGGCAAGCTGAAGGGCCGCTGTCTTCGAATACGGGTCGTGAGTACGCACCAGCGCGGGCGGCCTGGCCCGCCTCCCCCGGCCGGCGGGGATCTGGATTCGCTGCTTGCTGCCGTGGCTCGCGGACAGCACGCGGCTTTCGACCTGGTTTACGAGCAGCTCCGGGAGCCGGTCTACCGGCAGGTGGCGACCGTGCTGCGGGACCCGGCCCAGTCCGAGGAGGTCACCCAGGAGGTGTTCCTCGAGCTGTGGTCGACCGCCGTGCATTACGACCCGGGCAAGGGCAGCGCCGCCGGGTGGGCGATGATGATCGCGCGGCGGCGGGCGATTGACCGGGTCCGCAGCTCCGCTGCCTCCGCCGTCCGGGAGCAGCAGGCCGCCCTGCCCGCCGAGCTGTGGGACCAGACCCACGAGGCGGCGGCGGAGGCTCTCGACCGCGAGCGACTGGCCCGGTCCCTGAGCAATCTGACCAGGCTGCAGCGGGAGGTCATCACCCTGGCCTACTTCGGCGGCCACACCCATCGCCAGGTGGCCGCGATCCTGGGCGCGCCGCTTGGCACCGTCAAGGGACGGATCCGGGAGGCCCTGATCAACCTCCGGCACGCCATGACCAGCGACGACTAGGCGCTCAGGCGCGGATCGCGCTGACGATGCTGATCGTGGCGAGCACCGCCATGATGCCCGCCGCGACCCGGGTGATCACGCTGATCGGGATGACCTTGAGCAGGCTGCGGCCGCCGGCGATCGCGAGCGCCGCCACCGCCCACAGCCCGAGGACCGCCCCGAGGCCGACGATGATCGGGTCGTGGTACTTGGCGGCCAGGTTCGCGGTCACGAGCTGGGTCAGGTCGCCGAACTCGGCCACCAGGATGACCAGGAAGCTCGTGCTCGCCACCCGGAAGAACGTCGGGCGCTTGCCCTCGGCGATGGCGAGGTTCTCCTCCTCCTCCTCGCCGTGCCGTCCGCGCAGCAGCAGCACCGCGCCGAGCAGGAACAGCGCCCCCACGACGGCCTGCAGGAGCCGGTGCGGCAGCAGGGTCAGCAGGCTGCCGAGCGCCACCGCGAGCGAAACGTGCACCAAGAACGCGGCCGCGGCCCCGGTCCACACGAACAGCGGCCGGTAGCGGGTGCCGAGCACCAGGCTGGCGAGGGCGGTCTTGTCGGGCAGTTCCGCGAGGAAGATCAGGCCGAAGACGGTGCCGAGCACGGCGAAGTTCATGGAGAGTCCAGCGTCCTTACGATGGGGCCCCGCCGAAGGCCCGGTGGGGAGGCTTCGGCACGGCAGCGGTCAGGCTGCGGCCGAAGGTCTCGCCCAGCGCCTCAGACCAGGCGCCCTGGGTGCCGGGCCCGCCCCGATGGGGCTAGCCAGTATGTCGACATCCCAGCTGCGGGGCTACTCCCCTTCGCTCCCATAGATTGTATCAGCCCAGATCAGTGCCACCTCAACCGGCCGGGCGGTGAGCGGTCCCGGTCACCGCGGCTGCTTAGCCGCGCAGCGCCCTGGCCCAGGCGCTCGTGCGCAGCAGCCGCAGGCCGTTGAGGCCGACGATGACGGTGGAGCCCTCGTGCCCGAGGACGCCGAGCGGCAGCGGCAGGTGCCCGGCGAGGTCCCAGATGACCAGGGCGGTGATGATGGTGGCGGCGATGGCGAGGTTGGCGGTGACCACCCGACGGGCGCTGCGGGAGAGCGTGATGATCGCGGGGACGGTCGCCAGGTCGTCGCGCATGATCACCGCGTCGGCGGTGTCGAGGGCCAGGTCGGAGCCCGCGCGGCCCATCGCGACCCCGATGTGGGCGGCCGCGAGGGCGGGGGCGTCGTTGACGCCGTCGCCCACCAGCAGGACGCGCTGGCCGTCCGCCTGGAGCGCGCGCACGGCCTCGACCTTGTCCTGCGGGAGCAGCCCGGCCCGTGTGTCGGTGATCCCGGCCTCGGCCGCGAGCCTGCTCGCGGCGCGCTGGTTGTCCCCGGTCAGCAGCACCGGCGCGGTGCCGGTGACCGCGCTGATGCGGGCGACCGCACCGTGGGCGGCCGGCCGTATCCGGTCGGCGATGCCGAGCAGCGCGGCCGGCCTGCCGTCGATGAGGACGACGGCCACGGTCTGACCGTCGTCTTCCAGGTCCGCCAGCGGCGCCGCGATCGCGGGGTCGCCGTCCGGTCCGAGCAGCCGGGCGGGACTGCCGATTTCCACCAGGTGCCCGCTGACGCGGGCCCGCACGCCCCGGCCGGGCTGCGCGGTGAACGAGTCGGCGGGGGCGAGGGCCAGTCCGGCGCTGCGGGCGGCGGCGATCACCGCCCGGCCGAGCGGGTGCTCGGACGGGACCTCGGCCGCCGCCGCCAGCGCCAGGATCTCCTGCTCGCTCAGGCCCGGGCCGGGCAGCGGCCTGATCTCGGCCAGCCGGGGCGTACCCTCGGTCAGGGTTCCGGTCTTGTCGAAGGCGACGAGAGTTGTGCCCCCGAGCCGCTCCATCACCACGGCCGACTTGACCAGCACGCCGTGCCGTCCGGCGTTGGCCATCGAGGCGAGCAGCGGCGGCATGGTCGCCAGCACCACGGCGCACGGCGAGGCGACGATCATGAAGGTCATCGCGCGCAGCAGGGTTGGCTGGAACGCCGCCCCGGCCAGCAGCGGGACGGCGAACAGCGAGCACGGTGGCGGTGACCATGCCGATCGAGTAGCGCTGCTCGACCTTCTCGATGAACAGCTGGGTGCTGGCCTTGGTGGCGGCCGCCTCATCGACCATGGCCACGATCCGGGCGACCACGGAGTCCCGGGGTCCGCGGTCCACCCGCACCCGCAGCGCGCCGGTGCCGTTGGCGGTCCCGGCGAACACCTCGTCCCCGGCCGCCTTGGCCACCGGCAGCGGCTCGCCGGTGATCGTGGCCTGGTCCACGTCGCTGGCGCCGGAGAGCACCCGGCCGTCGGCGGCGATTCGCTCGCCCGGGCGGACCAGGATCACGTCGCCGACCTGCAGGCCCTCGGCGTCCACCGTCTCCTCGATCCCGTCGCCGGTGATCCGCACGGCCTGCTCGGGGGCCAGGTCGAGGAGCCCGCGGACGGCCTGGGCGGTGCGATGGGTCGCCACCGCCTCGAGCGCGCCCGAGGTGGCGAAGATGACGATCAGCAGTCCGCCGTCGAGGACCTGGCCGACGGCGGCGGCGCCGATCGCGGCCAGCGACCATGAGCAGGTCCACGTCCAGGGTCTTGGCCCGCAGCGCGACCAGCCCGGCCAGACCGGGCTCCCACCCGCCGGCTGCGTAGCTGGCGAGGAAGAACGTCCAGGCGACAGCGGCCGGGGCACCGGTGAAGTGGGCGACCAGGCCGACCGCGAACAGCGCGGTGGCAAGCGCCGCCCAGCGCACCTCGGGCAGTGACCAGACGCCCGCGCGGATCAGCCGGGCGCGGTCTGTGCCCGCGGCACCGCAGGCCGGGCCGACGCGGCTGCCGGTGCCGGTGCCGGTCGGGATCAGGTCGGTCGTCATCGCTTGCTTTCTCGATCGGTGGACAACTCCCTCATCGTACCGGATGAAATGAAGAAGTGTTCATATGAGCACGAGTGGTATCGTGGCGACATGGGTCATGAAGCGAGGGACCGGGCCGGGCGCAAGACCCCGCCGGCGGTGCTCGACGCCGCCACGGCGGCGTCGGTGGCCGAGACCCTGCAGGCCCTGGCGACCCCGAGCAGGCTGCTGATCCTGGCCCGGCTGCGCCGCGAGCCGTGCTCGGTCACCCGGCTGTCGGCCGACATCGGGATGGAGCAGTCGGCGGTCTCGCACCAGCTCCGCCTGCTGCGGCACCTCGGCCTGGTGACCGGAACCCGGCAGGGCAAGAGCACCGTCTACGCGCTCTACGACGACCACGTCGCGATGCTCCTCGACGAGGCCGTGTACCACAGCGAGCATCTGCGGCTGGGCATCCGCGACGAGTTCGCCCTGCCCGAGGAGACCGCACCGGCCGGCTGACGTCAGACCGGCCAGCCTGGCTAGGGTGGCAGGTAACAGACAGGAGCGAACATGACATCCACGCCTGAGCCAGAGCACCTGAGCGGCCGCCACCGCGACACGCTGGCGCAGATCTTCGCGCACCCGGTGAGCCACAACATCGAGTGGCACGCGGTGGTGTCGCTGCTCGAGGCCGTCGGCACGGTCACCACCCACCATGACCACAAGGTCGAGGTGACGGTCGGCGACGGGCAGGCCTTCATCGACCCGCCGTCGGGCAAGGACATCGACCCCCAGACCGTCGTTGACCTCCGGCACATGCTGGCCGAGGCCGGCTACCAGCCGAGCTGACCCCGGACCGGGGCTAGGGCAGCGGCTCGCCGCCGGGTTCGCTGCCCTCGAGGGCCGCGCCGTCGGGTTCGGCGCGGTCAGGTTCGGTGCCGACGGGTTGGCTCGGCACGTTCGCGTCGAGCAGGGTGGTGGCGCCCGCCGCCCGGGTCTGGGCGTCCTCGGTGCGCTCGCGCAGCCGCTCGAGCGACTCGGTATCGCCGTAGGGAACGGCGGCCTCGACCCGGTCGCTCGCCTGCACCTCGGGCAGGTCCATGACCGCGTCGACCAGACTCGCCCGGTAGCCGGGGGGCGCGTAGGCGTCCGACTGCATGGACGTGCGGACGGTGCCCTCCGGCCCGAGCTCGGTCGTCACGTCGGCCTTGGCGACCGTGCGGTCGCTCTTGTCCTTGATCTCTAGATGGCGTGGTTCCTCGTGGTTGGTCACGGGTCTCTCCTGGTTCGCTCGTCCTGGCAAGACCACAGGCGCGGACCGGCCTGCCCCGACTGGCCTGCCCGCGATCGGCCGGCCAAACCCGTTGGTGACCCGGTTAACGTCGCCAATGAGGAAACTGGTGATCGCCCGCCCCAACGCGGGTGACGAGCGGTGATTGACCAGGCGCCGTGAGGACCCTGAGTCAGTCGGTGAGGGTGGTATAAGCGATGACGCCGCGGCGCATGGCGTCGATGGCGGCGCGGGCGGTGGCGGCGACGTCGCGGTCGCGCGGGGCGGGCTCGCGGCGGCGGGGCTCCTGGACGGCTTCCGCGTCCTCGCTCAGCGGCCGCTCGGGTCGATCCGAAGGGCCGGCGTCGGCGTCGGCGTCGGCATCGGCGTCGACGGGGCGGGCCTTGGCGCGGGAGGACCTTCTGGAGGCGTCGTAGGAGGCGGCGGCCGCGATCTGGTCGAGCAGGTCGATCAGCTGCTTGACCGAGCGGACGAAGTCGCCCGGGGTCAGGCCGGGGACCGAGTCGAGCACGTCCTCAAGCTTGGCCCCGCGCACCCAGCGGTAGGCCGCCCAGACGAAGCCCGAGTCGGGCTCGCGCAGGAACGAGAGCCCGTTGCGCCGCTCCAGCTGGTCGAGCTCGGCCCAGGTCCGGCTCATCGCGGTGAGCACGTCGCGGACCGGGCCGCCGGGCAGCCGGGCGGGCTCGGCGTCATCCGACTGCTTGCGGGACTCGAACGACAGGACCGACACGCAGGCGGCCAGCTCGGCCGGGTTGAGACCGTCCCAGATCTTGCGGCGGATGCACTCGGCCGCCACCAGGTCGAGCTCGGAGTACAGCCGCGAGAGCCGCTGGCCGTCGGCGGTGACGGTGTCGCCGTCAAGGTAGCCGAGCTCGTCGAGGACCGCGCAGACCCGGTCGAAGGTCCGCGCGATCACGTGCGAGCGGCTGTTGATCTGCCGCTCGAGGTCCTCGACCTCCTTCTGCTGGCGGAAGTAGCGCTCGCCCGCCCGGGCGTGCTGCTCGCGGTCGGGGCAGCCGTGGCAGGGGTGGCGGCGGATCAGCCGGCGCAGCTCGGCGACGTCGCCGTCGCCGGGCAGTCCGTCCTGGCCGTCGGCGCTGCCACCGACGGTGAAGTCGTGGGCGGATGAGGCGGAGGACAGGGACCGTTCGGGATAATCCTGATCGGCACCAGCCGACGACCGGCGGCGGCGGGACGGCAGATCCAGATCGCGGCCCGCGATCTTGGAGCGCATCGAGGAGACGAGATCGCGGCGATGCTTGGGTGAGCGCTCGCTGAACGAGTTCGGGATCCGCAGGTGCTCGACCGGCTCGGCCGGAACCGGGAAATCGACTGCGGAAAGCTGCTTGAGCTGGCCGTGCTCGGTCAGCACGAGCGGGCCGTCGGCCCGGTTGGGCGAGAACCCGCCCTCGGCCGGCGGCGGGTTGAGCACCACCGCGAAGCCGGCCCGGCGGCCGGACGGCACCCGGATGACGTCGCCCCGGCGGAGGGTGGCGAGGACGCGTCGGGCCTGCGCGCGCTGGGCGGCGCCGCGGCTTCTTGACGCGCCGCGCTCTTCGTCGGTGAGCCGACGGCGCAGCGCCGCGTACTCCATGAAGTCGCCCCGGTCGCAGCTGACCTGGCGGGCGAGCTCGTCGGCGGCCTCCTTGACCCGGCGCAGCCTGCGGGCCAGCCCGACCACGCCCCGGTCGGCCTGGAACTGGGCGAAGCTCGACTCCAGGAGGGCGGCGGCGCGCTGGCGGCCCGCCCGGCCGGTCAGGTTGACGGCCATGTTGTAGGACGGGCGGAAGCTGGAGTTGAGCGGGTAGGTACGGGTGCTCGCGAGGCCGGCGACCGCGCCCGGGTCGAGGCCCGGCTGCCAGAGCACCACCGCGTGCCCCTCGACGTCGATCCCGCGGCGGCCCGCGCGGCCGGTGAGCTGGGTGTACTCCCCCGGGGTGAGCGCGACGTGGGCCTCGCCGTTCCACTTGTCGAGCTTCTCGAGGACGACCGTGCGGGCGGGCATGTTGATGCCGAGCGCGAGGGTCTCGGTCGCGAAGACGGCCCGGACCAGGCCCTGCGGTGAACAGCTCCTCGACAACCTCCTTGAACACCGGGAGCATGCCCGCGTGGTGGGCGGCGATGCCGCGCCGCAGCGCGAGCACCCAGTCGTGGTAGCCGAGGACGGTGAGGTCCTCGTCGGGGATGTCGCTGGTCCGCCGGGAGGCGACGGCCTCGATCTGCTCTGCCTCGGCGGGCGTGGTCAGCCGCAGCCCCGCCTGCAGGCACTGCTGGACGGCGGCGTCGCAGCCGGCCCGGCTGAAGATGAACGTGATCGCGGGCAGCAGCCCGGCCCCGTCCAGCCGGTCGATGATCTCGGGCCGGTACGGCGGGGCGTTGCGCTTGGGCCGGTGGCCGCCGCGGCCGGGGCGGCTGGCGGGCTGGCGGATCTCCTCGCGACGGGCCAGCCGGACCAGGTCGGGGTTGACCTGGCGGTGATTGTCGTCGGTGAACAGGTCGTAGAGGCGGCGGCCGGCCAGCATGTGCTGCCACAGCGGCACCGGCCGGTGCTCGTCGACGATGACCTCGGTGCCGCCGCGGACCTGGGCGAGCCAGTCGCCGAACTCCTCGGCGTTGGAGACCGTGGCCGACAGCGCGACCACCCGGACCGACTCGGGCAGGTGGATGATCACCTCTTCCCAGACCGCGCCGCGCGACCGGTCGGCCAGGTAGTGCACCTCGTCGAGGACGACGTAGCCAAGGTCCCTGAGGGTGGCCGAGCCCGCGTAGAGCATGTTCCGCAGCACCTCGGTCGTCATCACCACGATCGGGGCGCCGCCGTTGACCGCGTTGTCGCCGGTGAGCAGGCCCACCGTGTCGCTGTCGTAGCGCTTGACGAGGTCGTTGTACTTCTGGTTGGAGAGCGCCTTGATCGGCGTGGTGTAGAAGCACTTGCGGCCCTGCTCGAGCGCCAGGTGGACCGCGTACTCGCCGACGACGGTCTTGCCTGATCCCGTCGGCGCCGCCACCAGCACGCCGTCGCCGCTGGTGAGGGCGGTGCAGGCAGCGACCTGGAACGGGTCGAAGTCGAAGCCGTAGAGATCGCGGAACGAAGCGAACTCTGGGGCGGCCTGCCGCTCGCGGAACCTTGCGTAGCTTTCGGCCGGGCCCACCGGGGTGCTCATAGCTCCAGCGTATGAGACTTCGGTCCCTCGTGATACGGGTGAGGCGTCGCGCTACTTAGTTAAGGGAACTATCGATGTCGACCGGCTCGGGCGCGTCGACCGGTGAAAGCTCGTCGTCGGCGAGGTCGGCGTAGGGGTTGCGCTTGGCCCGGCGCTTGTCGTTGAAGTACACGAAGATTTCGGCGAACTCGACCAGCGCGACCGCGATCCCGCCGAGGATGAGCATCGTGCCCGGGTCGGGGCTCGGGTTCACCATGCCCGCGATCAGGAAGACGCCGAAGATCAGCAGCCGGCGCCACTTGCGGAACCGCTCGTGGGTGAGGATGCCCGCCATGTTGAGCATGACGATGACCAGCGGGAGCTCGAACACGATGCCGAATCCGACGACCATCCCGGTGAAGTAGCCGAGGTAGGTGTCGAAGCTCGGCAGGGCCGCCACGTTACCGGGGGTCAGGCCGAGCAGGTAGTGCAGGCCGCGGCTCATCACCAGGTAGGCGAGCACCGCGCCGGCCGAGGAACAGCGGAACGGCGGTGCCGGTGAACAGGTACGCCCACTTCTTCTCGCGCTTGTAGAGGCCGGGGGCGATGAAAGCCCAGAGCTGGTACAGCCAGACCGGGCAGGTGCCGACCAGCGCGATGTAGAACGCGAGCTTGATGCGGAGCGAGAGCGGGTCGAAGATGCCGGTGACGGTGAGCTGGTCGCCGAACCCGCTGCAACCGGTCTTGCCGTTGATCGTGGCGTCGCAGAACGGCCGCATGATCCAGTGGATCGTCGGGCTGGAGAAGAAGAGCGCGATGGCCATCCCGACGACAATGGCGAGAGCCGCCTTGACCACCCGGTTGCGCAGCTCGCGCAGGTGGTCCATCAGGGGCATCCGCCCCTCCGGGTTGGCCTGCTGCTTGGAGCGGATGTAACGCTCGCCGACGATGCGGGCACCCCGGATGGCGGAAGGCTTCGATGCCATGATCGTTTACGACCGTCTTCCCGGAGGGGGATCTACTGGGGCTTGCAGCTTGCTCAGCCTTGCCGCTTACTGCGCCTGCACGTTGTCGGTCGCCTTGTTGCCGGCGACGTTCTGCTGCAGGTTCGCGAGCTGGGCGCTGAGTGCGTCAATCTGGGCCTGGTGGTCCACCGGCGCGGCCGTCGGCTGGATCTGGGCCGGGGGTCGAGACGGGCGCGCTGTGCGTCGTGGCCGTCTCGTTGTCCTCGTGCAGGCCCTGCACCTCGGTCTTGAGGATGCGCATCGACTGGCCGAGCGAGCGAGCTGCAGCCGGCAGCTTGCGCGACCCGAACAGCACGATGATCACGATCGCGACGATCAGGATCTTCCACGGGCTGTCGAACAGGTCAGCAAACATTATTTGCGTCCTTAAAGTCACAGGGGTTGAGTCCCGGGCACGGGGACTCGCCTTGCCGTCGAGTCTACACGGCAGCACTGAAACGACTAGAGACTAGCCGTCGAACGGTCAGTAAACCGACCATATGCCTATAAATGCGCACAAACTGGCTACTTTTGCCCGCTCACCTGGTGTCCAAGATACCGGTGTGATGCCGGTTACTGCCGCCGGGCGCGGCAGGTTTCCTGCCCGGCGGCTGCCGAGCAGGATCATGATCACGTATCCGTGGCATCCGCAAACCGGGGGTGGTTAACTCAACGTAGTCAAATGACTACCGAAAGCGGCGGCAACCGCTCTCGCCTGCGGGTCGCGCGCTGGGTAGCGCACGCGATTCGCATGCCCCAGCGAAGTTGGGTAAAAATATACAGAATCCTCTGAATTACCAATCAACCGTCGGTACGGTCTCTGGCATGGCAGCTGAAGCCCTCCAGGTCCCATCCGCGCCAACGCGACCGGAGCTCGGCATCAACTACGAGCGTTTGTACGAGTACCGGTTCCGCGATGTCGAGCAGGCCGGAAAGCTAGCGGTCTGGAGCGAGATCGCGCAGTACGTGCACGCCCGGATGGGCGCGCCGAAGCGCATGCTCGACCCGGCGGCCGGCCGCGGCGAGTTCATCCGCGCCGTCCCGGCCGAGGAACGCTGGGCCGTGGACATGGTCAAGCAGGCCGACCTCGAGGCCGACGGCGTGAAGATGATCATCTCCGAGATCATGGACGCAGACCTGCCCGAGGACTACTTCGACGGCGTCTGGGTCTCCAACTTCCTCGAGCACCTGCCGGACCAGAACGCGGTCGCGGCGCTGCTCGGCCGGCTGCACGAGTCGATGACGGTCGGCGGCCGGATCGCGATCATGGGCCCCAACTTCAAGTACTGCCCGCGCGAGTACTTCGACTGCGCCGATCACACGGTGATCCTGACCCACGTCGCGGTGAACGAGCACCTGTACGCAGCCGGGTTCGAGCTCGAGTCGGTGGCGCCGCGGTTCCTGCCGTTCTCCTTCCGCGGCGTGCTGCCGCCGTCGGCCCGGCTGACCAGGACCTACCTGCACACGCCGGCCATGTGGCCGCTGCTCGGCAAGCAGTTCCTGCTGATCGCGCGGAAGGTCTCGGTCTAGCCTGCCGCTGCGGGCGAGCGGAGCCTGGCGAGCGGGTTCTTCCTCCCCGGTGATCACGACGGCCCGGGAAACGCCCGGCCGTGCAGTCGGGTGAGCAGGTTGTACTGGTAGATCATGACGACGTCGCCGCGCCACGTGGTACTCGGCGGCGGGTCGGCCGAAGCGGGCCCGGGCGGACGCGACCGTGAGCGAGTCCTCCGCGTGAGTCGGGTCGAGTTCGGCGATGACGAACGTGGCCCGATGCCGGCTCGGCTGGTACCAGGCCGACGACGCCTCCCAGTGCTTGGCCGCGGTCCCGGAGACGTTGACCGGCGCCACCAGGACCCGGCCGCCGCTGGTGACCGTGGTCTGGGTGCCCTGCCAGTAGGCGGCCAGGCCGATCGCACTGGTGATGGGCGACCAGCCAGGCGGCCAGCGTTCTGCACCGGCACCGGGGAGGGCTGCCAGGTCGCGGCGTAGCCGGCCTCGGCCACGCCGACGGCGAGCCACCCCGCGAGCACCACCGTGGCCGCGGTCACCACGGTTCTCAGGTTCGCGGCGCTGGCGGCGCTGGCGGCGCTGGCGGCGCTGGCTCGGGCCCGGACGAGGCGCCAGGCCAGTGGCCGGGCGGCCGTCGGCAGCGTCCGGCCGGCCAGCACCGCGGCCAGCGGCAGCAGGACCGCGACCTCGTGCGCGCTGGTGAGCGACTGCAGCACCGTGCTGACCAGGCCGGCCACGATGGTGACGCCGATGGCCACCACCAGGATCTGGTTGACGCGGTCCCGGCCGGCCAGGTCCGCGGCCGCCCGGCCGGGGCGGCCGCGGCGGCCGCGGCGGCCGGCCGGTAGCGGCCGGAGAAGCCGGCCGCGAGGCCGGCGATCAGTCCGGCGCCGGCCACCACCAGGCCGATGACGTGCAGGTCGGTGCTGAGCACGAGCGGGACGTGCTGCGCGATCGTGAGCGCCCGGCTTCGGCTTGCCCGGGCTGTTGGCGCCGAACAGCAGCAGCGATCGACTGATAGAGCACGCGCGCGTTGCCGGGGATCTGTCCGAGCGAGGCGAGCCGGGTGCCCGGGATCGGCCGCTGGTCGAAGCCGCCGACCGACCGCAGGGCCCGCTCGGCGACGCTGGCGATCGCGACCGAGATCAGCGCGGCCGCCGCCAGCAGCCCGTCCCAGCGCAGCTCGACCCGGCGGGCGACGACCGGCCAGGGCGATCGCGAGGCGGAGCGCGCAGACCGCCGCGATCGGAACCGTGGCCGCCACCAGGGACAGCTCGTCGCCGACCTGGGTCCAGGCCAGCAGCGCGCAGACCGCGACCGGGCACGTACCAGCGCGGCGCGGTCACCGTCGTCGCGCCCCTCCCCCCAGTCCAGCAGCAGCAGCACGAGCAGGACCGGGACCGAGGTGCCGAAGTGGTCGGGGTTCTCGAGGAAGACCTCGGTGCCGCCGAGGATGGACGGCGCGAGCATGATGGCGACCGCGATCCCGGCCCGGCGCAGCCCGGCCCCGCCGGTCGCGCGCCCCCGGGCGAGCAGCCCCGCCAGCGCCACGCGTGAGCGTGTAGGTGAGCGCGCCGCAGATGTGCACCACGTCCGGCGACAGGCCCCGGACGGCCACCACGAGCGCGTACTCGGGCAGTTCGGTGGTGTAGAAGGAGACGTCCGAGGTCCACCAGCCGCGCAGCAGCGGGTTCCCGTGCAGCATCGCCTGCGCCTGCAGGATGTTCGATGCCCCGTCGGAGCTGAGCGCGCGTGGTCAGCGACTGGCTCAGCGAGAGCGCGAACAGCGCCGCCAGGGCGACCGCGAGCGCGACCGCCCACGCCAGCCTGCGCGGCCACCGGGCCCGTGTTCGCCGCTTCCTGCGCGTCCCAGCGTCCCATGTGCCAGACGCACTGAACGCAGCCCCGTGCGCCCGGCCGACCCCCGTAAGCATGAGCGGCAGCCTAGCGTAGCCAGGCGGTTACTCAGAGGTAAAACGAGCGATCAGCCGCAGGCGGCGGATCGGGCCTGGGCGACGTCGCCGGCCCGGGCCGGCGGACGGATGCTACTTGGCTGGCGGCCCGTAGAGGTAGGCCGGGCGTCGGCTGGATGACGCTGGTCAGCAGGTTGCGGTCGTAGACCAGGACCACGGTCTTGCCGAGGAAGTACTCCTCTGCGGGCTTGCCGAAGTGGCGGTGGCCAGGCCCACGAGTAGGTAGCCGGCGCCCAGCTGCTGAACGTGCGCGATGACGAAGTTGGCCGAGGAGACCTTCGGGTCGAACCAGGCGGTCCTGCGACTCCCAGGGGTAGCCGTACTTGCGCCGCGTCGACCAGCGGCGCGATGGTGACCTTGCCGCCGCTGTCGAGCGCGGTGACGTCCGCGTCCCAGTAGCCGCCGAGGCCGCTGGTCAGGTCGTGCGCGACCAGCCAGTCGGCCAGCGTCCTGGTTCACCGCCGGCCGGGACGGCTGGGTGGCGTTGTAGCCGAGATCGCACAGGTAGCCGATCCCGGCCGCGACGAGCACGCACGCCACCGCCAGCCGGGCGGTCGGCGCCCGCCAGCCGAGCCGGCCGCGACGCGCTGCCGGCGCCGCCTGCGGGCCGCCCGCCGCCGGCGGCCGTCGCGCCTCGGCCACGTCCGGCGCCTGTCGCCGGCCGGCCAGCCACGGCCCGATGACGCGGCCCGCCAGCGCCGCGCTGAGCGGGAGCATGATCGCGATCTCGTGCGCGCCGGAGATCGGCTGCGTCAGCGGGCTGACCGCGCCCGCCGCGACCACGGCGAAGATCGCGACGACCAGCGTCCGCGTCACCCGGTCTGCCCGCGGCCAGGCTCCAGAGCGCGATGACCAGGCCGACCAGCGCGACCGCGAGGCCGATCAGGTGCAGGTAGGCGTAGTCGGTCAGCGGCTGCGGCTTGATCCAGAAGTTCGAGCCGAACAGGTACATCAGGTTCTGCCCGAGCGCGCGCACCTGCGCGCGGAACCGTCGACCAGTGCGAGATCTGCGACTTGGCCGGGATCGCGTGCAGGTAGAAGCCGCCCGCGCTGGTGATCGCCCGGTTGGCCAGCTGGGTCAGGCCGAACGAGACGACCGCCGCCACCAGCAGCGCCAGGTCGTATCCGTGCAGCTCGAGCTCGCGGCGCCAGGGCAGCGGCGGGTCCGCGGAGCGGCCGCGCCGCGGCGCGGATCCGGCCGCGCCAGCCGCCGGACCGCGGCCGCGACCAGCGGCGCGGCGCAGGCCAGGGCGAGCGGGAGCGCGCAGCTGAACTCGGCCACCGGGTCGTCGAGCTGCGCCCAGATCAGCAGCAGGCAGACCAGCAGCGCGGTCGCCGAGCCACCGACAGCAGCCCGACTGGGCCGCAGCCGGTCCACGACCAGCAGCGCGATCAGCACCGGGACGCCGATGCCGGTGTGGTCGGGTCCCAGCAGCAGTATGTGCGCGCCCGGGTTGGCGCCCGGCGCGACCATGATCCCGGCCGCGATCAGCCCGCGGACCCACGCCTCGCGCCCGCCGCGCCGCCGGTCGCGACCCGCGCCCGCCGCCACCAGCGCGGCGAACAGCACCAGGAGCGCGTACTCGGCGGCCGCGGCGATGTGGATCACGTCGCTCCGCAGCCCGTAGACGACGCTGATCAGGCCGTCCAGCGGCACCTCGAAGGTGTAGAACGACACGTCGGCCAGGAACCAGCCCCGCAGCAGCAGGTGGCCGTGCATACATGTCCCAGCCCTGCAGCACCATGGCGGCCGCATCGGAGTTGGCCGCCTGCGTCCTCGACTGCAGCAGATAGGCCCAGAACAGCCCGATGGTCAGCGCCGCGACCGCGGCGGCCGCCGCCAGCCGCCAGACGGACGGCCCGCCGACGGGTCGGCCGCGTCTGCTCTTCACCCACCGGGGCGGTAACTGCCAGCTGTCTCTGCCCGCTCTCATGCACTCTTAGAAAATAGCGGGCACTCAGCGGCGAACTGCCGCGAACGCGACATAACGCGCTCGCGGCTCCTTGACGCCGCTCACCCGAGGTATGACGACTCCATTCCGCCCGCGAGCACGGGTCTAATCCGCTCGCTACGACCTTCGCAGCTGGCTGAGCAGGTTCTTGTGCCACACCATGATCGTGTAGCCCCTGGTAGAGGTACCGCCGGTACGGCCGGCCGAAGGCGGCGACCGCCTCGGCCGGGGTCACCGCCGAGGGCCGGCCCGGCGCGGTGGCGACGACGAAGTTCGCGTCGTTGTCGCTGCTGTCGAACAGCCGGGTTCGATCTCCCACGGGTAGCGCCACCAGCCCGTGCCCCGGGCGGAACCTGACCGCCGCGATGACCACCCGGCTCGGCGCTGTCCAGCGTCGTGCTGTCGGCGTTCCAGTAGCCCGCCAGCCCGTTGCTCAGGTGGTGGGCGGCCAGGAACCGCGCCAGGCCGGACCGCGGCGGGCGCGGTCGGCCTGACGATCAGCAGCGGCGGCAGCAGCACCGCGACCGCGGCGACCGCCCCGAGGGCGAGCAGCGGCTCCAGGCGCCGCCGCAGCAGCGGCCCGGCCAGCACCCGGCCGGCCAGCGCGCCGCCGAGCCCGAAGACCGGGGCGATCTCCCGCACGGTAGCCGCTGCGAGCCCGGGTAGAGCAGCAGGTAGGCGAGGAGGTTGATCACGATCGCGACCGCCAGCAGCTGCGCGACCAGGTCGCCGTGCAGGAAGTTCCGGCGGAACGCGCGCAGCGCGAGCGAACAGCGCGCCCGCGACCAGGCCGGCGAAGACCAGGTGGACGGCGGTCACCGCCAGCCAGTCGTTCAGCCGGGCGCCGAAGAAGTCGGCGCTGAACAGGCCGAGGAAGTTGCTCACGGTCGCGGACGCGTTGGTCGGGACCGCGGCGACTGGCACGGCGTACTGCGTCGTCTGCGGGCTCAGCACGAAGCCGCCGCTCGCCTTGATCAGGGCGCTCAGCGCGGTCCCGCCGACCGCGGCGGCCACGCCCGGCGGCGGCCAGCGCGAGGTCGTACCAGGCGACCGCGAGCGGCTGCCCGCGCAGCGCGAGCAGGCCGAACGACCGCGCGCCGCAGACGATCACCAGCGGCGCCACCCCGATCAGCAGCACCAGCGAGTCGCCCACCAGCGCCCAGCCGAGCACCGCCGCGACCACGACCGGGACCCACCAGCGACGCCGGCGCGCGGTCGACGGACCAGCAGGGCGAGCAGGACCGGGACGGCGGTGCCGGTGTGATCCGGGTCGTTGAGCAGCACGGTCGGCGGCGGCCACGGTCGGGCCGATCATGACGGCGACGGTGATCCCGGCCCGGACCACGGCCGTCCGCTTGTCGGCCGGCCGCGCCCCGTAGGCCACCGCCGCCGCCAGCACCACCAGCAGCGTGTAGGTGAGCGCGGCGCAGATCCGCACCACGTCCGGGTTGAGCCCGCGGACCAGCTCGACCAGCATGTACTCGGGCAGCTCGGTCGTGTAGAAGGACACGTCGGACAGGTGCCAGCCGTGCAGCAGCAGGTTGCCGTGCAGCATCGCCCAGCTCTCGAGCACCATCCCGGCGCCGTCGGACTGCACGCCCATCTGGCGCGCCTCGCGCTGCGCGCAGTAGAACAGCAGCACCGACCCCGGCCGCCACCGCCGCCGCCTGCCAGCCCCGGCGGTCGCGCCACGCCCGCCGGGATCGCTGGCGTCGTCCGCTGCCCGCCCGGCCCGCCCGCGTCGCCCCCGCTGAACCGCTCACCCCCGTCAGCATGACGGGCAGCCTAACGTAATCATGAGGTAACAAAGAGCGATTCACCGGAGAACGGCGGCCGCCCAGGCCCGGGTCGTGGTTACGCCGCCGGCGGCGGCGCGGTCGCCAGCGGCGCGGTCGCCAGCGGCGCGGTCGCCAGCGGCGCGGTCGCTAGCGGCGCGGTCGCTGGCGGCGCGGTCGCTAGCGATGCGACTTGTGCGGGGGACCGCGCCCTTCGGCGCGTAGAGCTGGCTCGGCACCGGCTGGATGACGTTCTCGAGCAGGTTGCGGTCGTAGACCACGACCGTGTACTGGCCGACCACGTAGGACTTGGCGGGCTTGCCGTACCAGGCCAGGACGTTCTTCAAGGGGACGTCGCTGCCGCCCTGCTGCTTGGTGGTGGTGACGATGAAGTTCGCGTAGGAGACGGTCCGGGTTGAACCAGGCCTCCTTGGCCACCCAGAGATAGCCGTAGGTGCCGCCGTTGGTCACCGGCGCCAGGTGGACCTGGCCGCCGGTGCTCAGCGTGGTGATGTTCGCGTTCCAGTAGCCGCTCAGGCCGCTGGTCAGGTGGTGCGCGAGCAGCCAGCTCGGCGATCGGGGTGTTCCTCGGCTGCATGGCCGGCTGCGCGGCGGCGTAGCCGAGGCAGCACAGCAGGCCGAGGGCGGCGGCGGTGAGCACCCCGGCCACCGAGGCCCGGATCCGCCTGCCCGGGCGACCGCTGACCGCGCGGGCGGCCAGCCAGGAGCCGACGACCCGGCCGCCGAGCACCGCGCCGAGCGGGAGGATCGACGGCGATCTCGTGGGTGCCCCCGTTGGGGATCATCAGCGGGCTGGCCGCGCCCGCCACCAGCATGACGATGATGCCGACGACGAGCGACCGCGTCACCCGGTCGGCCGTCCGCCAGCGGACGATGGAGACGACCAGGCCGATCAGCGCGAGCGCGAGGCAGATCAGGTGCAGGTAGGCGAAGGCCGCCTGCGGCTGCGGCAGGCGCCAGAAGTTGGCGCCGAACAGGATCAGCAGGTTCTCCCCGAGCGCGTGCACCTGCGCCGGGACCGTCGCCCAGTGGGAGATCTGCGAGCCGGCCGGGATCGCGCGCGAATAGAAGCCGCCCACGTGGCTGATCGTCTTGATCAGCAGCTCGGTCACGCCGAAGGAGGCGGCCGCCAGCAGGGCCAGCGCCGCGTTGTAGGCCGGGGACTGCGCGCCGTCGCGGGTGGCCGCGGCGGGTCGGCGCCCGGCCGGCCGCGCCGCCCGCGCGCCTGCGCCCGCGAGCCGGCGGGCCCCGGCCGCGATCAGGAACTGCCGCCGCCGACGCGCCGCAGACCACGGCCAGCGGGACCGCGCAGCTCAGCGTGGCCACCAGGTCGTCGAGCTGCGCCCACACCAGGAGCACGAACGTCAGCGCCAGGGTGGCGGCGGCCGGCCGCCAGCGGCGGGGCGTCACCCGGTCCACGACCAGCAGCGTGATCAGCACCGGGACGCCGACCGCGGTGTGGTCGGGCCCGCCGAGCAGCACCGCCGAGCCCTGCCAGGTGCCGGGCGCGACCATGATCCCGGCCGCGATCAGCCCCCGGGTCCAGGCTTCGCGACTGCCGCCGCCGCCGGTCGCTGGCCGCACCGGCCGCCACCAGCGCGGCGAACAGCACCAGGAGCACGTACTCGAAGGCCGACGGCCACGTGGATCACGTCGGTCCGCAGCCCGTACACGGCCGAGACGAGGCCGTCGATCGGTATCTCGAAGGTGTAGAACGACACGTCGGCCATGACCCAGCCCCGCAGCAGCAGGTTGCCGTGCTGCACCATGTCCCAGCCCTGCAGCACCATGTCGGCCGAGTCGGAGTTGGCGCCCTGCGTCCTGGACTGCAGCAGATAGCCCCAGAAGAGCCCGAACAAGCACCGCCGCGACACCGGTCACGGTAAGCGTCTGCCGCACGACCGTCCGCCACCGGTCCGGTGGCGCCGGCCCCCGTCGGTCGGGGCGGTTACCTCGAGTCGTTCCTGCCGGCTCACATGCACCCTTAGAAAATAGCGACCACCGTAAGGCAAAACTGGCGGTATATCATCTTAACTCGTTAAGATCCTGCGAAAACCGCCGATCCGGCTCCGGCCCGGCTCAGTCGTAGAGCGCGAGGGCCGCCGCGGCGGCGGCGCGAACCTCCTCGGCCAGCTCGGCCGGGGCGATCACCCGGACCTCCTCACCGAGGCGGAGCGCCAGCCGCCGGACCAAGCCGGTGTCCGGGGTGCGGAGCACCACCCGCAGCCGCCCGTCCGCCAGCTCGGTCATCGACTCGCACGGGTAGTACTCCGCGATCCAGCGCGCGCCGGCGCGCGAGCTCGAGCTCCGACCCGCACGTCGGCCTCCGACGGCCGGAACAGCCCCCCGACTCCGTCGAACGACTCCTCCTCCTCATGCACCTCGGCCGGCAGGTCCAGCACCTCGACGTCCAGTACCCGGTCCAGCCGGAAGTTGCGCACCCCCTCCGCCAGCCGACACCACCCTCGCAGGTAGGTGCGCCCCTGATCCAGATCCACCAGCAGCTTGATCGGATCCACGTCACGCTCGGTCGCCTCATCGCGACCAGGCACGTAGTAGCGCAGGTGGACCCGTTTGCCAGCCGCCAGAGCAGCGTCGACGGCGGCGGGAACCCCGGGACCGTTCGGATGATCGATTTGGATTGTGACCTGAGAGCTCGGCCGCCGCCGACGCGCCGGCCGCATCCTCGATCTTCGCGATCAGCCGGGTGACGGCGTCGCCGTCGCCGCCCGCCTCGGCCAGCATCCGCAGCGCGACCAGCAGCGCGCTCGCCTCGTCGGCCGCCAGCCGCAGCGGGCGGGCGATCGACTCGGCCTGGCTGATCGTGACCAGGCCGTCCTCGTAGGACAGGTCGATCGGGCAGTACGGCTCGGGGGACTTCAGCTCCACGCACCAGGCGAGGTTGAGGTCGTCGATCAGCTCCCGCTCGGTCATGCCGAAGGTGGCCGCGGTCTCGGAGAGCCCGACGGCCTGCCGAGCTGACCACGTAGGGGACCAGGGCGAGGAGGCGGCGGAGGCGCTCGGCCGAGGTCACCATCCGCGGCCCGCCCGATTGGCCCTGCGCGGTCACGCGAGCGCCCCCTTCAGCCGCCTGATGACCGACTCGCGCAGGTCCGGCGGGTCGAGTACCACCAGGTCGGGGCCGAACGAGGCGAGGTACTCGCGCGTACCAGCCCGAGTCGGGGAAGCTGAGCGTAACCCGGTCCCAGCCGGCCGCCGCCCCCGTCTCGGGGATGATCTCGCGCGCCCAGCGGCGCAGCGCGACCCCGGCCCCGGCGCGGATCCGCAGCACCGCCGTGCGGTCGCGGGGCGGCGTGCGGTCCCAGTCCTTGACCAGGTCGCGGACGTCTACCCCGTCAGGGACCTTGACGCTGCCGGGCGCCCCGGCCATCTTGACCGGCCCGGTGATGCGGCTCATCCGGAAGACCCGCGGCGCGTTCCGCACTCGGTCGTGGCCTGCCACGTACCAGTCGGCCCCGCCGGTTGACCACGCCCCACGGCTCGAGCTCGCGCTTGATCACGTCGGAGCGGCCGCTTGCCTGGTGGCTGAAGGTGACCGGACGCCGGTCACGGACCGCCTCCCAGAGCGGGCCGAAGGCCGGCTCCTGGGTGGTCAGCCGCGGCTCGATGGACCGGTTGAGCCGGGCGCCGTCCTCCTCGCCGTCGACCTCACGGCTGGCCGCCTTCAGCTTGAGCAGCGCGCCCGCGGCGGCGCCCGGCCAGCTCGGCCGACTGCCAGACCCGGGCCGCGATGCCGAGCACGGCCGCCTCGTCGGGCGCCAGGTGAATCTCCGGCAGCTCGTAGTCCTGGCGGCGGATCCGGTAGCCGATCTCGTCGTCGAAGGCGCTGCTCTTGCCGGTCTCCAGCGGGATGCCGAGCTCGCGCAGCTCGTCCTTGTCGCGCTCGAACATCCGCTTGAACGACTCGCCGGCGTCCGGGTAGCCGCTGACCGAGGCGCGGATCTGCTCGGCGGTCAGGTACCGGTGGGAGGACAGCAGGAGAACCACGATGGACAGGAGCCGTTCGGTCCGTCGCTTAGACATCGCCTATGTCACTCCTTGCTGTGCTTGACCCTGGAGCCGGGACTAATGTTCCACCGTGATCCGATGGCGGAGCGGGACTGTCACGGCGGTGCGGCGAGAGTGGGCCGGAGCTGCCGAATTCATGGTAACCGTGGACGGGGATTCGATTCGCGCGCTCGCGTATCCGGCCCTGGTCGGGTCGCCCCGGATCGGCGACAGGGTGCTGCTCAACGTGGGCGCGCTCGAGGCCGGGCTCGGCACCGGCGGGTACGCGCTGGTGGTGGCGATCCCGGACCGGCTGCCAGCCGACGTCGATACGCCCGGACATATCGTGAAATCTCGGTATACGCCACTGCAGGTGATGGTGGCGAGCGCCGATGAGCAGGGGTCCGCGCACCATGAGCTGCTCCGGTCGGCGGATTCTCTCGATCAAATGCCGGTCGTCGTGGCCGATCTTCACTCGGCCCTGCCCGCGGTCCTGGCGGGAATCCAAGGCTCATATCGAACGGTCCGTGACTCCGCCCCCCGGGTCGCCTATGTCATGACCGACGGCGGCGCGCTCCCGGCGTGGTTCTCCCGGACCGTGGCCGGGCTCCGGGAGGCGGGCTGGCTGGCGGCGACGATCACCACCGGCCAGTCCTTCGGCGGCGACCTGGAGGCGGTTACCGTGCACTCCGGGCTGCTGACCGCCCGGCACGTGGTCGGGGCCGACATCGCGATCGTCGCCCAGGGGCCAGGCAACCTCGGCACCGGCACCGCCTGGGGCTTCTCCGGCGTGGCGGCGGGCGAGGCCGTCAACGCGGCCGCGACGCTGAGCGGCCGCCCGGTCGCGTCGCTGCGGCTGTCGTTCGCCGACCCGAGAGACCGCCACCAGGGCGTCTCCCACCACAGCCTGACCGCCTACGGGCGGGTGGCCCTGGCCGCCGGCCGACGTGGTGCTGCCCGCGCTGCCTGAGCCGCAGGCGAGCCGGGTGGCGGCGGACGCCGCCCCGCTGGCGGGGCGGCACCGCCTGATCACGGTCTCTGTCGACGGCCTCGAGGAGGCCCTGCGCTCCTGCCCGGTCACCCTATCGACCATGGGCAGGAGCGTTGATCAGGACCTCGAGTACTTCCTGGCGGCGGCGGCGGCCGGCAGGCACGCGGTTTCCCTGCTGGGCCTTGGCTTAGGAAGCCTCGGTGTTAGGAAGCAGAGAGGATGTCGATCGCGAACACCAGCGTGTCGGTGCCCTTGATGCCGGCCGAGGACGACCCGGTCTTGCCGTAACCGTCCGCCGGCGGGATGACGAGCAGGACCCGGCTGCCGACGGTCTGGCCGACCAGGCCGGTGTCCCAGCCCGGGATGACCTGGCCCTCGCCGATCACGGTCGCCCACGGCTCGCTGCGCGACCAGGAGGAGTCGAAGACCTTCCCGGTCCGGTAGTTCACGCCGGTGTACTGGACGACGATGTAGTTGCCCTTCTTCACCACCGGGCCGGTGCCCTTGATCAGCGTCTTGACCTGGAGGGTCTTCGGCGCGGCGGTCTTCGGGATGGTGATCGTGGGGCCCTTGCCCGCAGCGCCGGCCTTGACCGTCGGCAGCGTGCCGCCGCCGTTGGAGGTCTGGGTGCCGGACACGCCCTCGGTGTTGGTCGAAGGTCTTGAGCATGTCGACGACGAAGACCACGGTGTCCTTGGGTCCGACGCCGATCTGGCGAGTTGCCGGCCGAGCCGAACGCGTCCGCGGGCGGGATCACCGCGATCACCCGGCTGCCGACCTGCTGGCCCTCGAGCGCGGTCTCCAGGCCCGGCAGCAGCGACCCGGTGAACAGGGTCGGCACGCCGTCGGAGTAGGTCGAGCCGATCAGCTTGTGGGTCTTGCCCGACCAGTCGTACAGCACGAAGTTGCCGAGCAGGCTCTGCGAGGTGGTCAGCTTGGCGCCGGTGCCCTGGATGAGCGTCTTGGTGTAGAGCGCGCCCGACCCGGTCTTGGCCGGGATCGTCACCGTCGGCGCCTTGCCGAACGACCCGGTCGCGGTGACCGACGTGTAGGTGTCGGCGGCCGCGCTCGCCGAGGAGCTCGCGGATGCGGACGAGCCCGCCGCGTGCGACGACGAGGACGAGGATGCCGCAGCCGGCCGTGACGGCGGCTGCTAGCAGGGAGGTGATGGCAAGCGCGGCTACGCGTCGGCGTCGCATGGAAACCTCTCGGGTATGACGGGTTATGTCGGTGTGCCCAGGCCCGGCACCCAAATTTCTATGCTTCTGGTAAAGCTCGATCAGGCTACCCGGACAGAACGGGCAGTTGACGGGCCTAGGCTACTGCCCGCAACCGACCGGGTGGGCCCCGCTCAGCAATGCACGATCATGTTGGCCGGGCTGACCGGCTCGGCTTCGGGTCGTCGGGCTTGCCGTTCAGCGCCTGGTAGATCGGGTACAGCTGGGTGAGCAGGTTGCCCTGATAGGTGCGGACGTTGTAGTCGTAGAACGGGTCCAGCTTCCCGTTGACCTTGACGAAGAAGAGATTGCCGTAGTCAAGGACGTCCCGCTTGTCGGCCGGGATACTTCACGTTGAGCAAGTTGAGCGCCGTGCCGCGCGACGGCGAAGCTGGTGAAGTAGCCGGACTGGTTCGACAGCAGCAGGAAGTTGGCCACGTTCTTGCTGGGGTCGTACCAGTCGTGCTTGTTCTCCCACTCGTACGGCTGCATGCAGGACGGGCTGACCGCGCGGATGGTGACCGCGCCGCCGGTGTCGACCGTGATCACGGACGCGTCCCAGTACCCGCCGAGTCCGTAGCTGAGGTTGTTGGCCTCGAGGAACTGCTCAAGCCCGGTGAACGGGTTGGCGGCGGCCGGGGTGTCGGCCTGCCGGAACAGGCCGAAGCTGTACCAGCCGAACAGCACGACCAGGGGAATCACGATCAGCTTGAGCCCGAGCGGCCGGCTGATCCTGCGGCAGCCGGACCCGGATCATCGGGCCGAACGCGAGCAGCCGGTCGCCGCAGCATCCGAGCCGGCCAGGACCGCGCCGAACGGCAGCACCGGCGCGATCTCGCGCACGTTGAGGGCGGAGTGGTCGGCCAGCGTGGACGGGATGTAGGCGACCAGGTTGAGCACGATCCCGGCCAGCAGCAGCTGGCTGATGAAGTCGGCGTCGCGGCGGAAGAACCGGCGGGCGATCGCGCAGCAGCCCCAGAGCGGCGAGCGAGCACGCAGGCGAGCCGGGAAATGGCGAGGGCCTGGTCGAGCCCGGACAGCGGCGGCGCGAGGACGAACTGCCCGGGCGACTTGTAGTTGATCGCGTTGCCGGGGACGAAGTAGGCGCCGAACATCTCGAGCAGGCCGTGCACCACGACCCGGGCCTGCATGAACCAGCGGCCGATGCCGCCGTCGAGCTCGAACGGAACGGCCTGCTGGTAGTAGCCGCCGGCGCTGCTTGAGCAGCCTGCCCGCCCACCCAGACGAGGAGATAGCCGACCCCGGCGGCGACGGCCAGCGACAGCTCGAGCCAGCGCGCGGCCAGCCCCTGGCGGAAACCGCGGAGCCCGCCGCCGTGCCGCGCCCCGCCGACGGACCCGGAGATCACCCGCACCAGGCAGACGACCAGCAGCGGGTAGATCGCGACGACCAGCACCAGCGGGTCGGCCATCAGCGCCCAGCCGATCAGCAGGGCGACGATCACCGGGATGTACCAGCGCTGGCGCAGGGTCGGCACCAGCCCGGCCCTGGTGGTCAGCCCGAACCGGTCGAGGACGAGCCAGGTGAGCATCACCGGGGCCGCGGTGCCGATGTGGCCGACCGAGAAGACGAGGACGAAGACGCCGATGCCGGGCTGCGGCGCGAGCATGATCGCGAGCACCAGCGCCATCCGCATGATCGCCTGCGGCCCGTGGGCCCGGCCCTTGGCCAGCAGCATGGCGAGCGCGATCACGACCGTGTAGGTGAGCGCGGCCGCGATGTGGGCCGTGTTCAGGTGCAGCCCGAACAGCCCGACCAGGACCGCGATCTCCGGCAGCTCGGTCGTGATGAACGGCACGTCGGAGGTGTTCCAACCCGTCAAGTACACGTTGCCGTGCAGCATGTCGTTGGCCATCAGCAGGATGTTGGCCTCGTCGGAGTTCTCCATGTAGGTCTTCGACAGGTGCAGGTACGCGTCGAAGAGGACGACTAGGACCAGCAGGAAGACGGACGCGCCCGCCCACCACCAGGCCCGGCTGACACCCGGGCGCGCAGAAGTCACGGGCGCCGTGTCATCCTCGACACCGCCCGCCAGCTGGTCCGCTCCCGGCGCGGGACTCGGCATTACAGCCGGCCGCCGTTCAGGAACGTCAGCGTGATCATCTTCGGCATATAGCTTTTACACTCTTACTCGATCAGTCCCGCACGGGACGCAACCCGGGCCTAACGTGTCACAGAGTAGCCTGAACCGGCGCTCTGGTAGGCTGCGGCGCAGTCTTTGGTGTCCGTCCTGCTACCTCGGGGCGGCCGTTTTAGCCCACAGGACGGACGAACACGGTGCAGGTCACTTCAACATCGGATCCCGCCGCGTCGGATCGTTCCGCTGGCGGCGGGACGTTGTTGGCGCGATTGAATAATCCTATACCGGTCGGTTTGATTGGGTTTGCCGGATGGCTGATTTACGTCATCCTCCGGTGGCAGGTGTGGGCCAACGGCCACATCTCGAAGTTCATCATGTCCGGGTCGAACAACAAGTACAGCCACCCGGCGCAGATGTTCCCCAAGATCAGCCACGTGTCCGAGCACCGGGTACGACGGCCAGTTCTACTACCGGTTCGCGTTCGACCCGTTCAACTGGGCCCGCACCGCCTACGGGATCACCGTTGACTACAACTACCGGTACACCCGCATCGGGTACTCGGTGGTCGCCTACATCATCTCGCTCGGCGGGCACGGGCGGCTGCTGCCGACCGTCCTCGTCGTGGTCAACCTCATCTGCGTCGGCGTCATCGGCTACCTGGGCGCGAAGTTCGCCCGCGAGGGCAATCGGCACGCGCTGTGGGGGCTGCTGTTCGTCGCCTACTTCGGCCTGACGATCAGCGTCGGCCGGGACACCGCCGAGCCGCTGGCCGACGCCTGCATGCTCGGCGGGCTGCTCGCCTACCGGCACTCCCGCTACATCCTCGCGGCCCTGCTGGTCGCCTACGCCGTCTTCACCAACGAGCCGGTCCTGGTGCTGGCGGTCGCGCTCGCGATCGTGCGGCTGTACCAGTTCTGGAAGAAGCAGGCCAAGCCGGGCCTGCCCGACCTCGTCTGGGTGCTCCCCGGCCTCGTGTACGTGCTGCTCGAGGGCATCGAGAAGGTCGTGGTGAAGGGCAAGGCGAGCGGCGCCGCCGACGCCACCCAGAACCTCACGCTGCCGTTCAAGGCGCTGGTGCCCGGCGTCTACCGGGACATCAGGTTCAGCATCGACAGCTGGACCCAGCCGAACTTCTTCGACGGCTGGGACTACAACCTGATCATCTTCATCGCGCTGCTGGTGATCGTGGTGGCGGCGTTCTCGGTGATCAGGTCGTCGGCCGCGCCGCTGCACGAGAAGGCCGCGTTCGTCGGCTTCGTGCTGGTGGAGATGGTGATCGCGTCCGGCCAGTTCTGGGACGCCACGTTCGGCGACGGCCGGACGTTCATCGAGGTGTACCTGACGGCGGTCATCCTGCTGCTCGCCACCCCGGCCGGCGCCGTCGCGGGCGCCGCCAGCTCCGCCCACGCGTCTGTGATGGACCGCGTCTTCGCGCCCGACCGCACCATGTCGGGCAAGCGCCTCGCGCTGGTGGCCGCGCCCACGATCGTGGTCCTCATCTTCCTGCTCCGCCGCCACATCATGCACCAGTAGGAACCCGTCGCGGACCTGTCGGCTACGCCAGCGACAGGTCCGGCCACCTGTCACCTACGCCAGCGACATCGCCTATTGGTGTCGCTGGCGTAGCCGACAGGTCCCGTTTGGTGTCGCTGGCGTAGCCGACAGGTTGGGCGGCAGCTCGCGGGAGGCGGCGCCGGACGGGGTAGGTGCGGCCGCCGCTTGGTTAGCGGCCAGAGCCGGTCACCGCAGCGCTTCTTGCTGTTATCCGACACGGAAACTACCCGCGAGATTATTGCGCGACGTTTGTATACGCCTTCCGGAACGTTTGTCGCGCAATAATCTCGGAGCCACCCACTTCTTGCTGTTATCCGCGCCCTGAGCGCGAAGAGGGGACGGGATGGGTCGCGCGGCGGGGTGGGAGGGGTCGCGGGGCGGGGGTGGATAGCCGGGCGGGGGTGGATAGCGCGGCGGGGTGGGTCGCGGGGCGGGTGGGTCGCGGAATGCGGTGGGTCGCGCGGGCGGGGTGGGTCGCGGGGCCGCGTGCGGATGGAGTGCTACGGCGGGAATGGGCTGGGGCGGCGGGGTTGGGGTGGGCGGCAGCTCGCGGGCGGGGCGCTCGACCGGATCGGTGCGCAGGAGGGGCGGTCGACCGGTTGGGTGGGCGGCAGCTCGCGGGAGAGGGGCTGGACCAGCCAGGTACGCGGGAGCTCGCGGGAGGGGCGCCGTACGAGCCAGGTAAGCGGGAGCTCGTGGGAGGGGGCTGGAGCGGATTGGTGGGCGGGAGCTTGTGGGAGGGGTCCGGGACCGGTTGGGTGGGCGGCGGCGAATGACGGCGTTACGGGCATGTGGTGCCACCGGGAGGGTGGAGTGGGGGCCGCGAGCGGTGCGCCACCGCGCGTTCGGGCCCGATTCGGGGTTCAATCGGGGCCGACAGCGCGGGAAGCACCGCCGCGGTCCTCGCGACCAGCAGCTATCCGCGGGGGGTGAAGAGGAAGCCCGCTTACATGCCGGCGATGAGCTTTTCTACGCGCTCGTCGACGGAGCGGAACGGGTCCTTGCACAGGACCGTGCGCTGGGCCTGGTCGTTCAGCTTCAGGTGGACCCAGTCGACGGTGAAGTCGCGGCGCTTCTCCTGGGCGCGGCGGATGAACTCGCCGCGGAGCTTGGCCCTGGTGGTCTGCGGCGGGATCGACTTGGCCTCGAAGATCTTCAGGTCGCTGGTCACCCGGTCGACCGCGCCGTTGCGCTGCAGCAGGTAGTACAGGCCGCGGCCGCGGTGCACGTCGTGGTAGGCGAGGTCGAGCTGGGCGATGCGCGGGGCCGACAGCGGCAGGTCGTGCTTGGCCCGGTACCGCTCGATGAGCTGGTACTTGGTCACCCAGTCGATCTCGCGGGCGATCTTGTCCAGGTTGCCGTCCTCGATCGCGGTCAGCGCCCGCTCCCACATCTCGATGACGCGCAGGGTGATCGGGTCGATGCCGTTCTTCTCGGTGAAGTCCTTGGCGCGGGACAGGTACTCCCACTGGATCTCGAGGGCGGACATCTCGCGGCCGTTGGCCAGCCGGACCTTGCTGCGGCCGGTCATGTCGTGGCTGACCTCGCGGATCGCCCTGATCGGGTTGTCCAGGGTCATGTCGCGGAGCACGACGCCGGCCTCGACCATGCGCAGCACCAGGTCGGTCGAGCCGACCTTGAGCAGCATGGTGGTCTCGGACATGTTGGAGTCGCCGACGATGACGTGCAGGCGGCGGAACCGCTCGGCGTCCGCGTGCGGCTCGTCGCGGGTGTTGATGATCGGCCGCGACCTGGTGGTGGCGCTTGAGACGCCCTCCCAGATGTGCTCGGCCCGCTGGCTGACGCAGTAGACCGCGCCCCGCGGGGTCTGCAGGACCTTGCCCGCGCCGCAGATGATCTGCCTGGTGACCAGGAACGGGATCAGGATGTCGGCCAGCCGGCCGAACTCCCCGTGCCTGCCGACGAGGTAGTTCTCGTGGCAGCCGTAGGAGTTGCCGGCCGAGTCGGTGTTGTTCTTGAACAGGTAGATGTCGCCCGCGATGCCCTCCTCGCGCAGGCGGCGGTCGGCGTCGACCAGGAGCCCCTCGAGGATCCGCTCGCCCGCCTTGTCGTGCGCGACCAGGTCAACGACGTTGTCGCACTCGGGGGTCGCGTACTCGGGGTGGCTGCCCACGTCCAGGTACAGGCGCGCGCCGTTGCGCAGGAAGACATTGCTGCTTCGACCCCAGGAGACCACGCGGCGGAAGAGGTAGCGGGCCACCTCGTCCGGTGACAGCCGCCGCTGTCCCCGGAAGGTGCACGTAACGCCGTACTCGTTCTCGAGCCCGAATATTCGCCTGTCCACGCCCCTAGGCTACGTTCACTTACCCCCTGCGGTCACTATCCCGCGCCGAAGCCGGTAGACGACGGTAATACCGGGCGGCACCGGACCGGGCTGGTAGACGACGCAATGATCACCCGCGTGCAGCTCGGCGGGGGTGCAGATGAACTGCTTGGTCACCATGAACGCCCAGTTCGGATCGGCCACGCAGGCGGTCACGCCGGTCCGCTCGGCCTGCACCAGGAGGCCGGTCATGGCCGGCCAGGCGCCGTTTTCGAACCGGAGCACCAGCGGCCGGCCGCCGGCCTGCCGGCCAGGAAGGCGGTGCCGGGGCCGAGGGTGGGATCGGTCACCTGGCCGCTGGTACCCGGCGCCGCCAGCGGGTCGATGTGCAGCAGGTCGAACCGGGTCAGCGGGGCGACCGCGAACGCGGCCACGGCGGCGACCGCGGCCGCGAGGGCGGCGACGGCGGCGATCCGGCCGGGCAGCAGCTCGATCGCGGCCAGCGCGATCGCCAGCACCGTCAGCGCCGGCGCCGCCCAGTAGAAGTAGCCGATGTAGTAGAAGTTGCTGAACGAGCCGATCCCGACCGTCGCGTAGGCGATGAACAGCACGGTCGAGAGGGCGTCGACCGCCAGCAGGGCCCCGCAGAAGCGCCGTGCGGGCCGCTGGGCAGCCGCCACAGGAGCAGGACGGCGACGGCCGCCAGCACGACGGGCACCGCCCAGGCGTGCGCGTGCGGCCACCAGAACCAGAGCACGTACGCGACCATCTGCGCCGTGGTGTGCCCGGTGGACTTGGCCGACGACGAGTAGGAGAAGTACTTGGCGAAGTTGCCCGGCCAGTGCAGGACGAGCTCGATGACGATCGGCAGCGCGAAGACCGCGCTGATGGCCGCGACCGGAATCCAGACGCGGGGACGCGGGGGTGAAAACAGGGACCGTTCGATATCAGGTTTTTCCGCTTTGGCCCTATCCCGCCAGCGCCACCATAGGACCGCCGCCACCGCCGCCGCCGCCAGCACCGGGACGAAGAGCAGGAACGGGGCGTAGCCGTGGATCAGGAACCAGCCCGCCAGCGCGGCCAGCCAGCAGTCCTGGGTGCGCCCGGCCGCCACCGACGCGATCGCGACCACGAAGGCGAAGTAGGCGGGCACGAACACGTACGGCATCCAGTCCGAGCTGAACCTCGTCGGGTGCAGCGCGCCGAGCAGCGCGACCACGGCCAGCGTGGCCGCGGCGCCGCCGACCGACCTGGTCCAGCCGTAGCCGACCGCCGCCACCGACGCCGCCAACAGCGCGTTCAGCGCGTACAGCGCGATCAGCTGCCCGTTCCAGGGCGTCGGGACGACGTGCAGCGCGTCGTAGAACACCGACTCGCCCCAGGCCTGCACGTACAGGAACGCGGGCCCCGGCTCGTTGAAGTGCTCCCGCGAGTAGTGGCCGACCAGCAGCGTGAACCGGCGGGCCTGCTCGATCAGGATCGAGTTGGCCCCCATGTCGGCGTCCTCGTACTCGGGCGTGCTGAACAGGAACGCGTTCCTGACCAGGAGAACCGCCAGCACCAGCGTGAACGGGGCGGCCCAGGCGATCGCGGTGGCCGGGATCCCGAGCAGGCGCGCGGGCCTTCGCCCGTCGTCGCCCTGCCGGTGGGTAATGTCAGGTTGATCACTATCAGTGATCGGCATTCCCATTGCGGGCTTATTTCGGCCAGCCGGCGGTGAGCTGCCCGTCGTTGACCCGAGCCAGGACCTGGCCGACCGGGTGTGACTGGTCGTCCCACAGGTAGTACTTGGCGCCGTCCTTGACCTGCTGCGGGGTGCAGATGAACTGGTTCGTCACCATGAACGCCCACCACGCGGAGTCAATGCACCCGTGCACCCCGGTCCGGTAGAGCTGGACGAGGATGCCGTTCATGTCCCGCCACGCGTTGTGGTCCAGCTGGAAGACGATCGTCTTCCCCGGTGACCGGGTCTCGAGCACGTCGACCAGGTGCGGGATGGCCTGGTCGGTGTCGGGCGCGAAGGACGCCACGTAGGGGTTGGTGTACGCCGTCGGCGTCCTGGTGAGCGGCCGGACCGCGAACACGGCCACCGCGGCCACGGCGACGGCGACGGTCGCGGCGGTGACGGCGAGGGCGGTGCGCTGGTTCGGCGCCGCCCGGCGGGGCGCCCGGGCGAGCCCCTCGACAACCCCGATCGCGATGACAAGGACGGTGACGATCGGGGCGGACCAGTAGAAGTAGCCGATGTAGTAGCCCTTGGCGCCGAGGATGTCGACCCCGGTGAACGAGTAGAAGATGAACGCCAGGGTGGAGACGCCGTTCATGGCCAGCAGGGCGTAGCCGAACCGGCGCACGGCCGGCGGCGCGAACCACCGCATCAGGCCGATCCCGGCCGCGTACAGCAGCACCGGCACAGCGGCCAGGACGGCGGTCGAGGGCGCGTTCTGGGTCGGCCACCAGAACCAGAGGTCGTAGTGGGCCACCTCGCGGAACGGGTGCGCGGTGCCCGACGAGGACCCGTAGCTGAAGTACTTGCCGAAGTCGCCCGGCCAGTGCAGGGCGAGGTTGACCACGATCGGCAGCAGGAAGACGGCGCTGATCAGCGCGACCGGCACCCAGACCAGGCGACGGGTCGCGAAGAAGTCGCCGATCGACGTCCGCAGCGTCCGCCGGACCGGCCACAGCACCGCGACCAGCACCGCGGCGATGAACACGGGCACGAAGAAGAGGTAGGCGGCGTGCCCGTGAACCAGGAACCAGCCGGCCAGGGCCAGGATCCACGCGTCCTGCGCCCGCCCGGCCGCCACCGACGCCGCCGCGATCACGAGGATCGTGTAGGTCGGGACGTAGAGGAAGGACATCCAGTCGGAGCTGAGGATGACCGGGTGCAGCACCGCGGCGGCGGCGAAGACCGCCAGCGCGGCCGCCGCGCCGCGGACCGACCTGGTCCAGCCGTAGACGATGCCGACCCCGAGCGCCACCCAGGCGCTGTTGAGCCCGTAGACCGCCAGAATCTGGGCGTTCCAGGCGGTCGGCGTCCAGTGCAGGAGGTCGTAGAAGAGCTCCTCGCCCCAGCCCTGGACGTAGAAGTAGGCCGGGCCGGGATGACTGAACCGGAGCCGGGAGTAGTCGCCGATCAGCAGCGTGAAGTGCCTGGCTTCCTCGATCCTGAGCGAGTTCGAGGCCTGGTCGCCCTCCTCGTACAGGCTGGTGCCGAACAGGAACCAGTTGCGGGCGACCAGCACCACCGTCAGCACCGCGAACGGCACCGCCCACACCCACCACGGCCGCCTGGCCGGGCTCAGGTCCTGCTGACCGGAGTCCGGGTCGGCCAGGCCCGCCCGGTGGCGGGCCGAGGCTGCTGCTGTCGTGGACCACCGATAATCACGTGGTCACGATAGTGGTGGATATATCCCTATGCGGTACTAACGGTGACGATTGAGGCCAATTGGCGACGTTCGCAGACCCCCAGCGGCGGCGACGGCACCCAGGAACGTGGCCACCGCGGTCACCCCCGGGGGCTGCGTGCCGGCCGGGTAGACGCTCATCCGGTAGCCGCCCGCGAGCTGGGCCGGGGTGCAGATGAACTGGCTCGTCATCATGAACTTCCAGTGCCGGTCGGCCACGCAGGCGCGCACGCCGGTCCGCTCGGCCTGCACCAGGATGCCGGTGACGGTCGGCCACGCGTTGTGCGGGAAGGTCAAGACGATCGTGCGCCCGGCCGCGAGGCCGGCCATCGCGGCGACGCCGGCCGGCAGCATCGCGTCGGTGCTGTCGCCGGCGTGCGGGTTCTCAGGATCAACGTAGACCGTCGTCAGCTGGGTCGCGGGCGCCGCCGCGAACGCCCACCAGGCGGCCAGCGCCACCGTCGCCGTCAGCGCCAGGCCGGCCTTCCGGTGGCCCGCCGACGCGATCAGCTCGGCCACCGCGATGACGCTGACCAGCACCAGGATCACCGGGTTGGCCCAGGAGAAGTAGCAGATGTAGTACTGGCTGATCTCGTCGACGCCGACCAGCACGTAGCCGGCCACGACCGCGGACGAGAGCGCGTCGAAGATCAGCAGCGAGCAGCAGAACCGCCGGGCCGGACCGGACGGTAGCCGCCAGGCGAGCAGCCCGGCGATCAGCGCCAGCAGCAGGGTGGCCGCCCACGCGCCGGCGTGCGGCCACCAGAACCAGAGCACGTAGTCCGCCACCTGGGCCATCGTGCGCCCGCCGGCGGTCCGGCCGGCCTGGTAGGCGAAGTACGCCTCGAAGTTCCCTGGCCCGACGATCGCGCACTGCAGGATCAGCGGCAGCGCGAAGACCGCGCTGATCACCGTCGCCGGCAGCCAGAGGCGCCACCGCGCGAGCGTGTCACGGGCGAATTCCCGCTGGTCCTCGTGCCCTTCGCCGTCAGCGAGGGGATCCGCTCTGAGGGCCGAGCGGACCGTGGGCCAGGTTCGGACCGCGACCGGGACGGCGACCATGGCCGGCACGATGAACAGGAAGGCCGCGTGGCCGTGGATGAGGAACCAGCCCGACAGGGCCGCGATCCAGCCGTCGGCCGAGCGCCCGGCCGACACCGAGGCGAGCGACACCACGAACGTGAGGAACGCGGGCACGTACACGTACGGCATCCAGTCCGAGTTGAACACCGCCGGGTGCAGGAAGCCGAACAGGCCGACCGCGGCGCCGGCCGCGAGCACGCCGCGGGCCGACCTGGTCCAGCCGTAGACGACCGCCGCCACGCGACGCAGCGAACCCCGCGTTCAGCAGGTAGAGCCCGATGAGCTGGCCGTTCCACGGAGTCGGGACGACCCGCAACAGCGCCCAGAAGACCGACTCGCCCCACGCCTGGACGTAGAGGAAGGCGGGGCCCGGATGGTTGAAGCCCTCCCGTGAGTAGTTGCCTACCAGCAGGGTGAACCGGCGGGCCTGCTCGATCAGGATCGAGTTGGCCCCCATGTCGGCGTCCTCGTACTCGGGCGCGGCGAACAGGAACGCGTTCCTGACCAGCAGAACGGTGAGCATGACGGCAAACGGCGCCGCCCAGACCCACCATGGCCGCCGGGCGAGGGGGCCGGCGGCGGTCGGGTCGGCTGGCTCTTCGACCTCGCCAGATGAGCCATGGGTAGCGTTGTCACCACGGGCTGCGAGGGGCACGCGGCACAGCCTAGAGCAGCCGGCCAGTTACTTTCAGTGACTTCTATGGAAACAAAAGACGGGCCGTGGCACGCCACGGCCCGTCTCGTTGCCTGGAGCTAGAGCGTCCCGTTCTCGACCGCCTGCGCGATCCACGGGATCACTTCGTCGAGCATGGTCTCGAGCGAGGTGGTCGCCTCGAAGCCGAGCATCCGCTTGGCCTTGTCGGTCGACGGGACCCGGCGCTGCACGTCGTACTCGAACGGGTCGTCGCTGACCGATCCGCAGCGGCACGTCGGCGCCCTTGATCTTGCGCCAGATCACCTCGGCCAGCTTGAGCACCGTGGTCGACTCGGCCGTGGAGAGGTTGAAGTCCTCGTTGACGGCGTCGGGGTGGTCCATCGCGGTGATGATGCCGCGGGCGAGGTCGCCGCCGTAGGTGTAGTGCCTGATCTGCTCGCCGGTGCCGAGGATGTGCAGCGGGTCCTGGCCCTTGAGCACCTTCTGGACCAGGTCGGGGACGACGTGGCTCATCGCGAGCTTGACGTTGCCGGACAGGATCTCCTCGTCGCCCAGCGCCCGGCTCTCGCCGATGCCGACGCAGTTGAACGGCCGCGCGATCGTGAACGGCAGCCGGTGCTGGTCCCAGGCGGCCTTGGCGAAGTACTCGACCGCGAGCTTCTGGAACCCGTAGGAGGACAGCGGCGGCGCGATCTCGCGCTCCGAGCCCTCGACCGACGGCCACTCGGTGGCGCTCTCGTAGACCATCGAGGACGACATGTAGGTCATCTTCTTCAGGCGGCCGTTCTTGTGCGCCTCGATGGCGGCGTCGCAGGACGAGGCCATGATCCGCTCGTTGGCGGCCAGCAGGTCGTAGGCGTAGGTGTGGAAGTACGAGATGCCGCCGATCAGCGCCGCGCCGGCGATGAAGTGGTCGCAGTCGGACAGCAGCCGCGTCATCAGCTCCACGTCGCGGGCGTCGCCCTCGACGAAGTGGTAGTTCGGGTGGCTGTCGTAGGACTTGACGACCTTCCCGTACTTGGAGTAGTTGTCGATGCCGACCACGACGTCGCCACGGCCAAGCAGCTCTTCGACGATGTAGCCGCCGATGAAGCCAGCGGATCCGCTGACCAGAACCTTCTGCATCTTTACTGACCTATTTCCTTCCGTACACGCTGCCCGTAGGCCCTGATCTGCTCCGCGGTCAGCCGCGGTCCGAATGCGAACCGGTACCACCGCAGGTACCCGGGTATCCACTTGGCCACCCGGAAGTTCGACACGCCCGGCCTGGCGGTCCAGCCAGATCGTCGGGATCTCCGCGACCGGCAGCCGCAGCCGGCGCGCCTTGGCGGTGAGCTCGATGCCGATCTCGAAGCCGTCCCGCGAGTCGATGCCGACCGAGCGGACGAACTCCGTCGAGTATGCCTTGAACGAGTTGGTGGCGTCCCTGGTCCCGATGTGCGCGAGGAGCCGGAGCGACCGGCCCGCGGTCTTCGACATCAGGCCCTTGAGGCCGGGCCCGCCGACCTGCTGGCCGCCGGGCATGTAGCGGGACGCGACCGCGACCGCGACGCCGCGGTCCACCAGCCGGGCCAGGTCGTCGATCTGCCGCGGGTCGTCGCAGCCGTCGGCCATCGTCACGACGGCGACCGGCGCGGCCGCCGACGTCGATGCCGAACCTGATCGCGTTGGCCGGGCCGCGCCCGTAGGTGTTGACGAGGCAGCGCAGCCTCGGCTCCTTGAGCGAGTACTCGTCGACGACGGGAACCGTCGTGTCCTCGGGGGCGTCCACCACCACGAGCACCTCGCACGGCAGGTGGACCGCCTCGAAGATCCGGTCAAGCACCGGGAGGATGTGCTCGCCCTCGTTGTAGGCCGGGATCACCACGGAGACCCGCGGCAGACTCACCGGTCATACGCGCACACCCGCCCCGAGCACGTTCCAGATGTCGGCCACCGGCTTGTCCGTCACCAGGCCGCGGTACTGCGGGTGCGGGGTCGCGATCACGAGCAGGTCGGACCGGGCGATGACCTCCTCCTGCGGGAGCAGCCGCGGGTCGACGGTGACGTACGGGTCGGCGCGTCAGCACCGCGTCCGCCTTGAACTCAAGGATCCGCTTGAGCTTGTAGGACAGGCTCGACCTGATGTCGTCCGACTCGCCCTTGAACGCCATCCCGAGGATGCCGACGGTCATCGACGACAGGTCGTACTTCTGCTCGAGCCGGTGCACCAGGTAGAGCGGCAGCCCCTCGTTGATGGTCATCGCGGTGTGGCCGAGCGCGAAGTTGTTGTGGTTGAACGCGGCCAGCTGCATCGTGTCCTTGAACAGGCACGGCCCGGCGGCGAAGCCGGCCCCGGGCATGTCCGCCGCCCGCGGGTAGTCCTGCGACAGGCCCTTGCGGATCCGCTCGAAGTCGAGGCCCCGGTCGTTGGCCATCATGTAGAACTGGTTGGCGGCCGCGAACTTGATGTAGCGCCAGACGTTGGTGAACAGCTTCGCGAGCTCGGCCTCTTCCGGCGACAGCTCGACGATCGCTCTCGGTCAGCAGCGAGAACAGCTTGACCGCCCGGTCCATCCCCTGCGGCGAGCGCGCGGAGACGATCTGCGGCAGCTCGAACAGCTCGGTCATCGCCTTGCCCTCGGCGATCCGCTCGGGGCAGAACGCGACGTCGATCGAGACCCCGAGGCCGACGATCATCTTCTCGACCAGCGCGGTGACGCCGGGGAAGACGGTGGAGCGGAGCACCAGCAGCTGGCCGTCGCGCAGGTACGGCGAGCAGCCGCCGAGGGCCTTCGGGATCGCCGTCTGGTTGGGGTTGAGGTGCTCGTCGACCGGGGTGCCGATGACCACGACCACGTGCTCGGCGGTGCCGACGATGGCCGGGTCGGTCGAGGCGGTCAGCCGGCCCGGCCGCCACCGCGCGCTCAAGCAGCGGCAGCGGCGCCCGGCTCGTCGAACGGCAGCTTGGCCGCGTTCACGCGCTCGACGGCCGTCGTCGCTGACGTCGTAGATGGCCACCCGGGCACCGCGGTCGGCGAAGGCGATCGCCAGCGGCAGGCCAACGTGACCACCACCGCCGATGACCACAACGTCCCGCTCGAACTCGCCGCTGGAAGGCGGTGTCGCCATGCTTGTCCCTCCGGTATGCCTGGTATGCCGTAAGCACGTCACGGTTGCCGAAGCACTTACCTTATCGGCATTGTCCGCGCACGTTCTTCTGATTGATCATTTGCTGCGGTCGGCAGCAAATGACTAATATTCTACTTAGGTGCGTCCGCGTGCAGCTCGCGGAGCGACGCTGCGCAGCCTGGCCGGCTCGTGCACATTTGGGCGCCGAAAGCGCGGCCGCCGCACTGCGCAGCCGCACGGCGGCTCAGTATACCGTGCGGCGCATCGCCCGTCGGACGCCGAACGGCACCGAGCTTAATTTCACGCTACCAGTCGGTCGCGATGTACTTGGTCTCGGTGTACTCGAGCAGCCCGTCGTGCGCGCCCTCGCGGCCGAGGCCCGACTGCTTGACCCCGCCGAACGGCGCGGCCGGGTCCGACACCAGCCCCCGGTTGAGGCCGACCATGCCCGCCTCGAGCGCCTCCGACACCCGCAGCCCGCGCCGCAGGTCCTGGGTGTAGACGTAGGAGACGAGGCCGAACTCGGTCGCGTTGGCCCACCGGATCGCGTCCGCCTCGTCGGTGAACCGCACCACCGGCGCGACCGGGCCGAAGATCTCGGTGGTCGAGGATCGCCGCGTCCGACGGCACGCCGTCGAGCAGCGTCGGGGTGTAGAAGTAGCCGCGCCGGTCCGGCGCGCCGCCGCCGGTGACCACGTTCGCGCCCGCCGCCGGCCGCCTCGTCCACCAGGCCGACCACCTTGGACCTGGTCGCCTCGTTGACCAGCGGCCCGATCTCGGTCGCCTCCTCCAGGCCGGGCCCGACCACCATGGCCTTCATCCGCTGGGCGAACGGCGGCGTTGAACTGGTCCGCCACCGCCTCGTGAACGTAGAACCGGTTGGCGGCGGTGCACGCCTCGCCGCCGTTGCGCAGCTTCGCGATCAGCGCGCCCTCGACCGCGGCGTCGATGTCGGCGTCATCGAAGACGATGAACGGCGCGTTGCCGCCGAGCTCCATCGAGCAGGACAGCACCGACTTCGCCGCCTGGCGCAGCAGCAGCCGGCCGACCTCGGTCGACCCGGTGAACGAGAGCTTGCGCACCCGGGAGTCGGTCAGCATCGCCTCCACCGCCGGGCCCGGCTTGGACGTGGTGACGACGTTGACCACCCCGTCGGGCACGCCCGCCTCGCGCGAGCAGCGCGGCCAGCGCGAGCGCGGTCAGCGGGGTGTCCTCGGCCGGCTTGAGCACCACCGAGCAGCCGGCCGCCAGGGCCGGGCCGATCTTGCGGGTGGCCATCGCGGCCGGGAAGTTCCACGGGGTGACGAGCAGGCTGACCCCGATCGGCTGGTGCAGGGTCAGGATCTTGTTGGCGCCGGACGGCGCGCGCATGAGCGTGCCCTCGATGCGCACCGCCTCCTCGGCGTACCAGCGGAAGAACTCGGCCGCGTAGGTCGCCTCGCCGCGCGCGTCGCGCAGCGACTTGCCGTTCTCGGCCGACATCAGCCGGGCGAACTGCTCGGAGCGGGCGGTCATCAGCTCGAACGCCTTGCGCAGGATCTCCGCCCGCTGCCTGGGCGGCGTCGCCGCCCAGCCGGGCAGCGCGTCGTGGGCGGCGCCGACCGCGTCGAGCGCGTCCGCCGCGGTGCCGTCGGCGACCTCGGCGATGGGCTCCTCGGTGGCGGGGTCGAGGACCGGGAACGTCGCGCGTCCCGGTGCTCCACTCTCCCCCGATGAGCAGGCCGGTCGGAACGTCGATGCCGGTGAGTTCGGCGATACTCATGTGCTACTCCATGCCTTCAGCGTCTGGGTGATCCGCGCCATCGAGCCTACGCTGAACTCCCTGGATGAGCGGACGGCGCCGGGGCCGGCTGGGTGTGCCAAATGCGCATTCGGGCTCACTCTTGCCGGCCCAAATGCGCATTCGGCACGTTGGGGTGGCTCGGGCGGGTGGCTCGGGGCGGACGGAGGGGGTCGGCCGGCCGGGGGTCGGCCCGGTGCTGGGCGCGGGGTGGAGAAGCCAGGCGGAGTCGCGGACCGTTCGGGCTAACTGGTTGTGCCTTGGATTTGACTTTCCGGGAAGCTCACGCCGGTCGCAGTCTCCGAGACGGTCCAGAGGCGGCGGGCGACCGCGTCGTCGCGGGCGGCGGCGGAGCGGTCGACGAGCGTGGGCGCGCCGCGCAGCCCGAGGCCGAAGGGGCCCGAGGGGCCGGCGAAGCTGTCGCCGGGGATGTCGGCGACCGCCGCGTAGAGGGTGGGCAGCGCGCCGCCCGCGGCGTCCTGCGCGATCAGCCGGTTGCCGAGCTGCTTCATGGCGAACGCCATCAGCCGGCTGCCGCTGTGCGACTGGAGGTTGGTGGCGGCGTAGCCGGGGTGCGCGGCGGTCGCCTTGACCGGCGAGCCGGCCTGCGGTCAGGCGGCGCTGGAGCTCGCTGGTGAACAGCAGGTTGGCCAGCTTGGACTGGCCGTAGGCGCGCCACGGCCGGTAGCGCTTGCGCTCCCAGTTGAGGTCGTCGAAGTCGATCGCGCCGAACCGGTGGGCGTCCGACGAGACCGTGACGACGCGGCCGGTGATCTGCGGCAGCAGGAGGTTGGTGAGGGCGAAGTGGCCGAGGTGGTTGGTGCCGAACTGCAGCTCGAAGCCGTCGGCGGTGCGGCGTCAGCGGCGGGATCATCACCCCGGCGTTGTTGATCAGCAGGTCGATGCTCGCCCTGCCAGGCGGCCGCGAAGGCGCGCACCGAGTCGAGGCTGGCGAGGTCGAGCGGGCGAACCTCGGTCGTCCCGGGGATGGTCGCGGCGGCCGCCTCGCCCTTGGCCCGGTCGCGGACGGCGAGCACGACGCGGGCGCCTGCGGTCGCGAGCGCCGGCCGCGGCGGCGTGCCCGATGCCGCTGTTGGCGCCGGTGACGATCACCGTCTGGCCCGGACAGGTCGGGGATGTGGTCGGTGGTGAAGGCGGCCATCGGCTGCAGCGGTCCTCAGCCGGTCGCGTTGAGCCAGCGGACGGGGGCGCCGTCGCCGGCCCGGCGGAACGGCTCGAGCTCGTTGTCCCAGGCGGCGCCCAGCAGCCGCTCGATCTCCTTCTCGAGGACCGAGGTGCCGTTGGCGCCGAGCGCGAGGACGGCCCGGAGCTTGTTCTCCGGCACCAGGATGTCGCCGTTGGCGCTGGTGGTGGCGGAGAAGATGCCGAGGTTGGGGGTGTAGCTGTAGCGGACGGCGTCGCAGCCGGGCGACGACTCCTCGGTCACCTCGAAGCGGAGCCGGTTCCAGCCCGCGAGCGCGGACGTGATCGCGCCGCCCATGCCGGGCTGTCCCTTCCAGGTCAGCTCAGCACGAAGAGACCCCGGGGCAGCGGGCTGGCTGACCCAGGGCATGCTGACGGTCGACCCGACGGTCCCCGCCACGGCCCACTCAATGTGCGGGCACAGCGCCGGGGGCGCCGAGTGAACCTGCAGAACGCCGTAAACCGACACCGGTGCCTCCCTGAGACGAGGTTCGCCTTCCCCTGCGACCTCGGCCTCATCGAGCGGCTCCGTGCTCACTTGCTGCGCACGGGTTGCCCGGTATCTTCGTCATATTCTGCCGTAGCGCCACTATCGACACCAGTGGTATTGCCAAGAATCCCGCGTCTACGCGCAGCAGGACCAGCCCGGCCAGTCCGGTGACCGCCACGCCGGTCCACATGACGTAATCGCCGGCCTTGTCGTAGAACGTTCGGTCGGCCGCGGCGGGCAGGTCGAGGCGGACGCGTGACCACGCCGCTGCCGTCCTGGCCGAGCCAGGCGAGCTCCCGGCCGCGGGCGTCGAACGCCACCGTGTCCCCGGTCAGCGCGGCCTGGACGACCGGGCGGCCGGTCTCGGCGGCGCGCAGCGCGGCGAGGGATCCGTGCTGGTCGGGACCCCAGGTGCCCTGGAAGGTGGCGGTCGACGACTGGTAGACGATCACCTGGGCACCCTGGTCGGTCTCCACCCGGGACATGTCGGGGAACGCGGACTCGAAGCAGATCAGCACGCCGATCGGTGAGCGGCTTGCCGTCCGGGGTGGTGGTCACGGTCAGCGTGTGCGCGCCGGCGCCGGGGATCATGTTGCTCGGCGCGGCCTTGCTGATGTCTGGTGAGCCAGCCGAGCTGGTTGCGGAACGGTATGTACTCACCGAACGGGACCAGCCGCGTCTTGACGTACCGGCCCTGGATGCCGGACGGGCTGACCAGCACGGCGACCTTCTCCTGGCCGCCGGCGGTGTTGCTGTCGCTGCCGCCGCTCGGGCTGTCGCTCGGGCCCGGGACGGTGGAGTCCTGGCTGGCGAGGATCTCGGCGTGATCCCTGGCCGAGAGCTGCTCGATCTGCCGCAGCAGCCCGTGGTCGAGGGTCAGGTCGTCGGCGACGCTGGACTCGCCCCAGACGATCAGGTTGGGATGATCGGCCGCGAGCGCCCCGTTGGCGCTGAACTCGCGGTCAGCGCCTCCGAGGCGTCGACCCGCTGGGTGGGGTTCTGCACGTCGCCCGGCTGGACGAGGGCGATCGTGACCGTACCGGACGGCGGGGAACGGGGCGGTCAGGGCGAACGCGAGCGGGCCCGAGCCGACGGCGGCGGCGAGCGCGGCGACGCCGAGCGCGCCGAGCGCGATCCGGCGGCCGGATGCGGGCGCTGTTGTGGGGTTGTCGGCGTGTGGTGTTGCCGCGTAGCGGCGTTGTGGCTGTTGTGGCGAGTAGGGCGGTTGGGCGGCTGCGGGGGGCCGGGCCGGTGAGCAGGGCCGGGCGGAGCGCGCCGAGCACGAGCAGCAGCCCGGTGTTGGCCAGCAGGAGCGCGACGCTCACCAGCCACGTTCCGCCGATGGCGGCCAGCGCGAGGACGGCCGGGTGCTGCCACTGGGAGGCGCCGTAGAGCCCCCAGGGGCCGCCGAGCCCCTGATAGGACCTGATCCACTCGGGGACCAGCCAGCAGCTCGGCACCACGATCAGCGCGGCCAGCGCGCGCCGGCCCGGACGCGGGCGGTCGCAGCAGGCGGTTGACCGCGATCGCGAACGGCGCCCACATGCAGCCGAAGACCGCGCCGATCAGCACCACGCCCGGCCCGATCTCCGGCGTCATCCACTGCAGGATCGCGATCAGGTACCCGGCGCCGAACCACCAGCCCGCGGGCGAGGGCCTCCCTGGTGGTGGCGGCACGGGTGAACAGCACCATGCCGGGCACCAGGGCGAACCAGGCGAGATAGGACAGACTGGGCCCCGGGAACACCAGCACGGCGGGCACCCCGCCGGCCAGGAACGCCAGCCACCGGACCGGGTACCGGAAAGGCCGGGCGAGCACGCTGCGCAACCTCACGCTTCCATTGTCCGCCGAACGCAGCCGTCTCGTCACGTCGGGCCTGACCGCTACGTCAGGTGCGCCTCGCTTGGCGGCCCTCCGACCGCCCAGCTATGTGTTCCCTTTGGGCGTTGTGTGCTGTTCGGGTCGCGGGGTGCCCCAGACAGCACACGCTGCCCCAACGGCACACGATCGCGGTGGGGGTGATTGGGTGAGCGCCAGAAGGTTCGTAACTTTATGTCATTATACGAATACTCACAGCAGCTAGATGGGTCGGCTGTGCGTCGGTCGGACGACCCCGCCCTGGGCGGGAGCAGGGGATGATGGGGATGCCAGAGACGAACGAGCCCGGCCGACGCGTCGGCGCGAGCCCGGCTGTCGGTCCGGCTGGGATGACCCGGCGCCGGGCGCTGCTCTCGCTGGGCGCGATCCCGGCCGCCGGTGTGATGACGGCGGGCACGGCCGCGTGGGCGGCCGCTCCCGGTGCGGCCGCTCCCGGTGCGGCCGCGGCGGGCGGCGGGAGCCGGATCATGAACATCGTCGCCCATGAGGACGATGACCTGCTGTTCCTCAGCCCGGACCTGCTGCACGACCTGCAAGCAGGCCACACCGTGCGGACCGTGTTCATCACCGCGGGCGATGCCGCCGACCAGGTCGCCGGCGGCGCGGATCAGCAGCGGAAATACTGGATGGCCCGCGAGGCGGGCAACCGGGCCGCGTACGCGCAGATGAGCGGCGCGCCGAACTCGTGGAAGCAGTCGAGCGTGAGCGTCAACGGGCATGACCTGGCGATGTTCACCCTGACCGGCAGGCCGGATGTCACCGAGATCTTTCTGCGCCTGCCCGACGGGAATCCTGATGGCAGCGGGGCCGCGGCGCACCAGCACCAGAGCCTGCTGAAGCTGCGAGCCAACCAGATTCCGGCCATCGCCACGGTCGACGGCTCCGGCAGCTACACCAAGGCGAGTCTGCTCGCCACCGTCACCGCGCTGGTCGAGGACTTCGCCCCGGACGTGATCAGGACCCAGGACTACGCCGCCGGAGACTTCGAGCCCATCGGCGACCACGCCGACCACACTTGCGCCGCCTACCTGGCCCATGCCGCCAGCGACGCCTACAGTAGGCCGCACCAATTCATCGGCTACCTCGACTATCAGGTGTCCGATTATCCGCCCAACGTCACCGGGGCCGATCTGGCGGCAAAGCAGGCCGCGTTCTACCTCTACGACAGCTACGACTCGCTGCTGAAGTGCTACACCCCGCAGCTGCGGGCCAAGAACCACCAGTGCGACGGTTACGTGGCGTGGCTGTCACGCCAGTACCGAGTCCTGACCGGGCCGGGCTGGGACGAACCGTGCCTGGTCCCGGATCTGTCGACAGACTCGACGCTCTTCGGTGGCGAGCCACCGGCCATAGACGAGGCCCTGGCGCAGATCCGGGCCCAGGGGGGCTGGCCCGGCGCGATCACCTACGCCTACGATCCCGATTTCCCCGACCAGTTCGTCATCTCCCAGACGCCCGAGCCCAGCGCCAAGTTCCTCCCGCAGGGCACCAAGGTGTCCATCACCGTGAGCAAGGGGCCGAAGCCGGAGACCCCGATGGTCATCGTGCCGGACGCCGTCGGCGAGTCACAGGCAGACGCGTTCCGGCTTATCTCCTACGCGGGGCTCAAGCCAACCGGCTCGGCCCCGGTCAAGGGCAAGATCCGCATCGTGACCGCCCAGACCCCGAAGGCCGGGGCTGAAGTCGCCAAGGGCAGCACCATCCGACTGACCAGCAAGGTCGTGTAAATGAGTCAGGCCCTGCTCGCGCGTGGCCTGCGGCTGCTAGCGGTGCGGGATGAACCAGGTCGAGCAGCTTCCCGACCGGCCGTCGTGGACCACCCGCACGCTGACCACGACCCGGTAGCCGGGCGTCGCGCCGCTGATGTAGTAGGCGATGGTGGCGTTGCCGCGAACGCCGGCGGTGCCGGTCTTCTTGTGGCTGGTGGTCTTGTAATGGGCGACGGTGGTCACCGAGGCGTAGCCGACGGTGTGCACCCGGACATCGGTCGTCGTGTAGTCGGCCGGGTGATTGTTGCTCATCGAAGCCTGGCAGGGCAGCGCCGCAGCGGCTGGGGCGGCTGTAGCGGCGGCGGCTGCTGTGGCCGTCGCCGCGCCGGCGGCGGCCAGCAGCGCGGCTGCGGCGAGGGGCGCGACGACGAGCGATCTCGTGCGTTTCATGCCAGCTCCTTTAGCGCGAGGGACATGCAGAATACTCAACGTCACCACACGGGGACATTAAGTGGGATTATGGCAGCGTTTGCATAACCCGCGCCCGTTCGCGCCAAAAGATCTTGGAATTCTTGTTCTTCGCGGAGGTTTTGCACGCATATAGCCGTGGGCGGGGTCGTGGCCGCGGGTTGCGTACCAGGTGACGACGAGGGTGCTGGTGATCAGGGCGAAGGGGACGGTGCGGGTGACGGCGCGCGGGGTGCGGTTGCGGGCCTCGCCGGCGCCGAGGACGTTGCGGGCGTCGGCGAAGGCCTGCTCGATGGCCCAGCGGGCGGCGTAGCGGGTGAGCAGGTCGGCGGGGCTGGCGTGCAGGTCGGTGGTGACCAGGGCGAGGTCGTAGCCGCGGGCGGTGCCGGGGCGGCGGGCCAGGACCAGGCGGACGGGGCGGGCGTGCCAGGAGCCGTACCACAGGCAGGGGACGTCGGCCAGCTCGGCGGCGCGGCGCCGGCCCTGGTAGGTCACGGCGGTGACGGCGCGCCAGGGCGCGGCGGCGGCGACGTCGGCGGTGGTGCCGATCCGGTCCCCGCGGGTGCGGGGGCGGCCGCGCCTGCCGGTCGGGGGCGGGGGCGGGTGGTAGAGCACGGCGGTGCGGGGGATCCGGCTGGTCCAGGTCACGCTGGCGGGCAGGGCGCGGAGCGCGGGGCCGTGGTAGGCGGCGTCGGCGGTGACGTGGACGGCCCGGCCGGGGAAGGCCAGGGCGAGGCGGGTGACCAGGTCCGCGGCGATCTCGACCGCGCCGGGGCCCAGGGCGGGGTCGGGGCGGCCGCGGCCGCCCCGGTAGCGGCCGGGCAGCCGCAGGCGGGCCAGCACGGGCAGGGCGACGTCGCGGGAGCAGAACGGCAGGCGGACCAGCAGCGCCACGACCACGAAGCAGCAGCCGTAGCTGCGCTTGTCCCGGGCCGGGGAGCTGCCGTCGTGCTGCCAGCCGGCCCCGAAGACCCTCGGCCCGGACCGGCGGAAGACCGTGTCGTCGGCCGCGGCCCGCAGCGGCCCGCCCGGCGGGACCAGCAGCGCGACCGCGAGCCGGGCGACGGCCAGGCCCAGGTCGCCGGGGTCCCAGCGGGCCCGGGCGAAGAACGAGTGCGGCCCGGTCGTGCGGCCACGCCCGGCCCAGTCCCGCGCCCAGCAGCATCCCGGTCACCGTCCGGCGCCGCGGCTGGGCGGCCAGCCCGGCGGCCAGCCCGCAGAACGTGCGGAAGCCGGGCGCGGTGAAGCACGGCCGCAACGCCGACAGCAGCTCCAGCAAAGAAGGGGGTAGGTTCAGCAAAGGAGGCATCGGCGGGTTCCCTCGCAAGAGGCGGACATCAGCACCGCCGATGCTTCCCCACCGCCCTCTGCCAGGCAACAAGCCAAAACGGCCTAAAAGCCGCGCGTTACCCGACGCCACCCCTCCGATCACGCCAAGCGCCCCGCACGCACCCCCAGCACCAAAACCACGAAACTCCAGGTGCTTTCTTTCCGTCAGGAAAAAGGTTTCCAAGATCTTTCGTGCCTGGCGGCGTATTTCTTGCTGTTATCTTCCCGCGCGGGCGCGCGGGCGCGCGGGCGCGCGGACGCGCGGACGCGCGGACGCGGTCGCGCGGAGGCACCGGAGCCCCGGCAGGAACCCCGTCTGGGGCTCCCGGGGGCTCCGGCCCGGCGGCCGATCGCTGGTTACGAGCGCGCGGCCGCCTCCTCGAGTCCGCGCCTGACCAGGACGCGGGCGAGGTGCTCGCGGTAGGCCTTGCTCGCGTGGATGTCGGAGCCGGCGGACGTGCCGTCGGCGGCCAGGGCGGCCGCGTCGGCGATGGACGCGCCGGACGCGAGGGCCGACTCCACGGCGGACGCGCGCAGCGGGGTCAGGCCCATGTTGATCAGGGCCACCGATCGACCCCTGCACCGCCACGCCGACGATCGCCCAGTCGATCTTCCGCTTGGTGAACTTCTGGAACGACCAGGCGGACGGCCTGGCCGGCTTCGGCACCTGGATCTCGGTCAGCAGCTCGCCGGGCTCGATCGCGGTCTCGAAGATGCCCTTGAAGAACGCCGCGGCGGGCACCGCCCGGGTACCGGACGCGCCCCGGATCACGAACGACGCGTCCAGCGCGAGCAGCGTGGCGGGCAGGTCGGAGGCCGCGTCGCCGTGCGCCACCGACCCGCCGATCGTGCCCCGGTGCCTGATCTGCGGGTCGCCGACCTCGCCGGCGGTGTGCGCGAGCAGCGGGATGTCGGACGCCAGCAGCGGCGACGTCGCCACGTCGTGGTGCCTGGTCATCGCGCCGACCGCGACATAGGTGCCCTCGTCGCGGACATACGACAGCTCGGTGATCCGGCCGAGGTCGATCAGCACCTCGGGGAAGGCCAGCCGCAGCTTCATCATCGGCAGCAGCGAGTGCCCGCCCGCCAGGTACTTGGCGTCCTCGCCGTGCTCGGCCGCCAGCCCGAGCGCCTCGTCCACCGACGACGCACGCAGATAGGTAAACGAAGGGGGGATCACTGGGCCGCCTCCTGCGCGCTGGCGACGCGGCGGCGGCGGTCAGCGCCGCCTGCACGATGTTGTGGTAGCCGGTGCACCGGCAGATGTTGCCCTCGAGGCCGTCGCGGACCTCCGCCTCGGTCGGCGACGGGTTCTCCTTCAGCAGCGACACGATCGCCATCACCATGCCCGGCGTGCAGTAGCCGCACTGCAGGCCGTGCTCGGTGTGGAACGCCCGCTGGACCGGGTGCATCTCGCCGGCGTCGGAGGCCAGGCCCTCGAGCGTCGTCACCGAGCGCCCGTCGGCCTGGGCGGCGAGCACGGTGCACGACTTGACCGACTCGCCGTCGAGCAGCACCGTGCAGGCGCCGCAGGACGTGGTGTCGCAGCCGATGTTGGTCGCGGTGAGGTCCGCGGTGTCGCGCAGGAAGTGCACCAGCAGCGTGCGGTCCTCGACGTCGGCGGTGATGTCCTTGCCGTTGACGGTCAGTTCGACCTTCACTGTGCGCTCACTTTCGGGCCCCGCCCATCGCCTTCTGGATAGCGGTCCAAACTCGTTCTGGCGTCATCGGCATGTCGATGTGCCGGACGCCGAGGTGCGACACGGCGTCGATCACCGCGTTGTGCACGGCCGGGGTGGCCCCGATCGTGCCCGCCTCGCCGATGCCCTTGACCCCGAGCGGGTTCAGCGGGGTCGGCGTCTCGCTGGTCACCAGCTCGAAGCTGGGCAGCTCGGCCGCGGTGATCGCCGCGTAGTCGGCCAGGGTCGAGGTCAGCGGGTTGCCGTCGACGTCGTAGAGGATCTCCTCGCACAGCGCCTGCGCGGCGCCCTGGGCGATGCCGCCGTGCCGCTGGCCCTCGAGCAGGATCGGGTTGAGCACCGGCCCGGCGTCGTCGGCGGTGACGTGCCGCAGCAGCGTGACCTTCCCGGTCTCGGTGTCGACCTCGACCAGCGACAGGTGGCGTGCCGAACGGGAACGTCGGCCGGTCGGCGGTGAACCGCACGTTGGCCACGATCAGCCCCTGGTCCGCCGCCGTGGCCACCTGCGCCCAGGTCAGCGACTTGTCGGGGTCTCCCTTGATGTGCCACAGCCCGGACTCGGAGTCGAGCTCAACGTCGGCTGGCGGCCGCCTCGAACAGATCGGCCGCCCGCTTGGCCGCCTCGTCCTTGACCTCGATCGCCGCCTTCTGCACGGCCGAGCCGCCGAGCTGAAGCGAGCGCGACGCGTAGGTGCCGATGCCGTCCGGGATCAGGTCGGTGTCGCCGTGGATGACCTCGACCTTGTCCATCGGGATGCCGAGTTCGGCGGTCACGATCATCGCGAACGCGGTGTGGTGCCCCTGGCCGTGGGCCGAGCTGCCGGTGTAGACGGTCGCGGTGCCGTCGTCGTGGACCTCGACCTTCGCGGTCTCGCCCGGCCCCGGCGTCGGCCGCGGTGATCTCCACGTAGGAGGCCAGGCCGATGCCGAGCTGCCTGGTGTCCCCGGCGTCGCGGCGGCGCTGCTGCTCGGCCCGGAGCTCCTCGTACCCGGCGGCGGCGAGCACCTTGTCCAGGGCGCGCCTCGTAGTCGCCGGTGTCGTAGGGGGCGCCGGTCTTGGTGACGAACGGGAACTGCTCCGGCCGGATGAAGTTGAGCCTGCGCATCGCCGCCGGGTCGACCCCGGCCTCGGCCGCGAACCAGTCCACCGCCCGCTCGATCGTGGCGGCGGCCTCGGGACGGCCCGCGCCCCGGTAGGCGGCGATCGGCGTCGCGTTCGGTCACCACGACCTTGTAGCCCGCCTGAACGGCGGGGATGTCGTAGACGCCGGGCGCCATCAGGTTGGTCAGCATCGGCAGGAAGCCGGACATCCGCGGGTATGCGCCGGTGTCCTGGATGACGTCGAGGCGGTAGGCCTTGATGCGCCCGTCCCGGCCGCCGCCGATCTTGATGTGGTGCCGCTGCGCGCGGCCCTGGGTCATCGCCAGCATGTTCTCGCTGCGGGTCTCCACCCAGCGCACCGGCCGGCCGATGTGCTTGGCCGCCCAGGCGATGATGATCGACTCGCGGTCGACGCCGATCTTGGCCCCGAACCCGCCGCCGACGTCGGGCGCGACCACCCGGATCGCCTCCGGCGGCAGCCCGACGGCGGTCAGGATCAGCCGGGAGATCTGGGCGTTCTGGGTCGAGGTCCAGACGGTCAGCTTGCCGTTCACGAACGCGGCCGCGGTCGACCTGCCCTCCATCGGCAGGCAGGCCACCCGCTGGTTGACGACGTCACCCTCGACGACGAGCTCGCAGCCTTCGAAGATCGAGTCGTCGGTGCAGCTCACCGAGGCCCTGGGTGCACACGTTCGTGCCGGCGTCGGGGTAGAGCAGGCTGTCGCCCGCCAGGGCCGCGTCGATCGACGCCACCGCCGGCAGCTGCTGGTAGTCGACGCTGACGAGCTCGGCGGCGTCTTCGCCCTGGTATGTCGAGTCGGTCAGCACCAGCGCGACCGGCTCGCCGACGAACCGGACCCGGTCCACCGCGAGCAGCGGCTCCGACCACACGCCGCCGAGCGGCATCGGGCCCTCGGCCGGCGGCGCGTCATCGGCCGGCGGCTCGGCCGGCGGCGGCTCGGGCAGATCGGTCATGTCCGCCACGGTCAGCACCGCGACCACGCCCGGCTGCTCAAGGGCGGCGGTGGCGTCGATCCCGGTGATCAGTGCGTGCGCCACCGGCGAGCGCACGAACGTGGCCCGCACCGCCCCGGCCAGCTCCGGTTCGCGTACGTCGTCGACGTAGACGCCGCCCGAGGTCAGCAGCCGCGGATCCTCCGTGCGGATTACCCGCGTGCCCAGAATGCTCATAAAACCTCCGCTGATAAGCCAGTTCCTCGCGAACGTACACCCTCGCAGCTGGGTACTTCCAGCCTCTGGAGCGCAACGTTACGCCCTTTTCCTTGTGGTCAAACAGGCAGGTGGGGACCGCGATCGAGTAGTCTCATTGTGACTTCCGGCCGATAATTCAACGGCGAAAAGTTAAGGGCAGTTATATCGAACGGACCGTTGTTCCACCATCGTCGCTTCTTACTGTTATCCCGGCGGGGTACCGGGTCGGCGCCGCCCCTCATTCCCTTATGGGCGCGCGCGGCCGGGCGCCGGATTACCATGACGGCGAAATGACGAACCAGGGCAAACAGTCAGCTGGCCGGCCGCGCGCCGGCCGGCTGGCCGTGCGGAACGTCGACGCCCTGGTATTCGCGGCCGATATGTACGGCCTGCAAATGGACCAGCTGGCGGCGCTGGCCGGCGGCGAGCGATCCGCCCGGGCGGCGGCGTCCCGGTGGCGCGAGCTCGGCTACGCGGAAACGGCCCGGCTGAGCGCGGGCGCGCCCTGGCTGTGGGTGACCAGGGCGGGCCTCGCGGCCTGCGGGCTCGGCTACCGGGCCGGACCGCCCGCGCTCCCCCAGCTCGCGCACACCCGGGCGGTCGCCGCAGCCCGGATCGCGCTCGAGGCGACCGATGCTTACCGGGCCGCCAGCGCGTACTGGCGGTGCGAGCGGCGGATCAGGTCACGGCACGGGGCGGGCGTGGGCGTGCGCCAGCACCTGCCCGACGCCGAGGTGCACTGGCCGGACGGGGCGCACGGCCAGGATGGGACGCCGATCGGCTGGGCGGGCGAGTGCTGGGCGATCGAGGCCGAGCTCACCCCGAAAACGGTCGCCCGGACGACGGCGATCATGCGCGAGATCCTCTTCCGCACCGGCGACTACGGCTGCCCGGCGGCCGACGTCTCGGTTCCCGGCCGCCCGCCCCGGCACGCGCGGGCGCTGTACCTGTGCTCCCCGGCCGCGCTGTCGACCGTGCTGCGCGCCCGGGCCGCCCTCGGCCCGCTGGCCGCCCGCGTCGAGGTGCGCGACCTGCCGCCCGGCGCGCTGCTCTAAGCGCCAATTCGGCCCCGCTCCCGGCCCGGACGCCGCCCGCGCCCTATTTATGGCGAGCCCTTGGCGGCACGCGGAAATTCGGCACTGGCGAAAAGCCGGGAAAAGCGGAAATGTCGCAAATAAGGAGGACGGTCGAATACCTCCGGGACCGTCTGCCCGTCCGGGTCATTCCTCGTCTACTGGGGCGTGACCGGCCCGAAGGGCGCTCCGGGGCCGTCCGGCGTCGTTTCGACGACCCGCAAGCAGCTCGTCACCACGACGACGGCGCCGACGATCGCGACCGGCGGCTCGTTCTCGGCCCGCAAGACGCTCGTCGGCACCGTCCACCTGGCCGCAGGCACCTGGCAGACTTCACCGCCACCCCGAACGCCAGCACCGGCGGCGGCGTGTTCACGCAGCTGTTCGTCTACGACGGCCCGGTCAACGCCGGCTTCACGAACGACCTGTTCAACATCGGCGCGGGAGCGCTCGAGAACCCGACCGCGACCATCCTCACCGACGGTGACACGATCAACAGCTACTCCAGCGGCGATTCCGAGATCACCGTGCCGACGGGCGGCGAGACGCTCGACGTGTACGCCTTCGGCTATGACAGCGACACCGGCGAGGGATCGTACGCGCTGAACTCGGCCGTCATCACCGCCACCCAGCTCCAGACAGCCGGCTGAATGGGCGTAATCGGACTGTAAGGGCGGATTTCGGCGGTTTGCCGGGCTGGGGTGGTGTAGTTGGCGCGTGAGCAGGCAGCACGGGCCGGAGCCACGGCACCTGGTGCGGCGCGCGGTCGGGCGCGCAGTTCTGCGGCTGCTGCGGCTGGCCGTGGTGGCAGCCGTCGCGGTCGCGGTCGGGCCGGTGACGGCGGTCGCGGCCGGGGCGGCCGGTTACGCGTGGTGGCGAGGGTGGACGCCGCGGCGGCTGTACCTGGCTGCGGTCTGGTGCCTGCCGATGGCGGCCGCCTGGCTGATCGCGGTCGCGGTGTGGCCGGAGCGGGCCGCCGCCCTGGTCACCGCGCCCGGCTTCCGGCCGCCGCCGCCCGGGGTCGGTCCTGGCGCGCTGTGGTTGCGCGTCGTCGCCGCGCCGTACCGCGCGTGGGCCGGAATGTGGCAGCTCGCCGGGCACGGACAGGCGGCCCGCGCGTTCGTCGCGGTGTCGCCGCTGGCGGTACCGCTCGGCATCGCCGTCGGCGGGCTCGGGTGGACCTACCGGCTCTTCCGCATGCGGTCCGGGGCCGGCGGGCTCACCCCGGCCGCGCCGGCCGCGTTCGACCAACGGCAGTGGCGGCACCAGGCCAGGTCCGCGCGAGCGCTGATCGCCGCGCCCGGCTCGCTGCCGTTGCTGTCGGCCGGCGGGCAGGTCGCGGTCGGGGCGACGATCCGCGCCGTCCGGCACCGGGCCGGGCCCGCCGCGGCGATCCCCTATGAGCGGCTCCGTTCCCACCAGGTGGTCATCGGGTCGACTGGGACCGGCAAGACGACCTTGCTGCTGCGGCTCTGGGCCGGGTTCATGGCGGCCGGGCTGCGCAGGCACGCGGCCGGGACCGGGCGGCCGCCGCTGCTGGTGGTGCTCGACTGCAAGGGCGGCGCGTCGTCGCGCAAGATCGCCGACCGGACCCGCCGGGTGCTGCGCGACGCCGGCGCGCGCTCGACCGCGATCTGGCCGGACGAGACGGCGCTGTCGCTGTGGACGCTGCCGCCCGACCGGCTGGTGACCACCCTGCTCGACCTGATCGAGCACGGCACCGGCGGCGCCGCGTACTACAGCGACGTGATGGAGGCGCTGGTCGCGCTCGCGGTCTGCGCGCCGTGCGGGCCGCCGGTGAACTCGGCCGACTTCCTCGGACGGCTCGACCCGGACTGGCTCGCCATGGTCTACGGGGCGATCGGGGACGGCGCCGGGGTGGCGACCGCCCGCTCCTCGGCCAAGGCGTTCAACGACGTCAAGCTGCGGTTCGCGGCGCTGTGGCGGCGACTGGGGGGCGGCCTCGACGGCTGCGCCACCTACGGCGACGCGGACGCCTGGTACTGCGTGCTTGAGGGAACGGCCGAAGCAGCCGTGGCCGAGGCGCAGGCCCGGGCGCTGACCGACCTGCTCGCGTTCTACGCGCTCGACGGCGAGCGCGAGATCCTGCTCTGCGTCGATGAATTCTCGGCCGTCAGCAGGCGGCTGCCGATCTGGCAACTGTACGAGCGGGCCCGCTCGCTCGGGCTCGCGGTACAGGTGTCGGCGCAGTCGTGGGAGGGCCTGGCGGGCACGCAGGACGAGCGGAACCGGGTCGCCGCCACCGCCGAGGGCGGCATCTGGCTGCTGCGCACCCCGCGGCCGGACCCGGTGGTGGAACTGGCGGGGACGCAGCCCTCGGTGGACACGACCCGGCGGTTCGACGGGGCCGGGCCCTGGTCCGACGACGGGCTGTCCCGGACGAGGCTGGCCCCGGTCCTCGACGGGGATATCGTGCGGCGGCTTGAGGTGGGCCAGGTGGCCTACGTCTACCGCGGCGGCGTGACGTTCCTGCAGATCAAGCGGCTGACCGGGAAGCAGGCGGCGCTCGGGCCCGGATTGGGCTCGGCCGTTGCGGCCGGCCTGGACGGCGGCGCCGGGCGAGGTGCCGGCGCGACCGGCGGGGTGAGGGGAGATGCAGGGTCGCTGGCGGACGTGGGGCCGTCGGGTGAACCGCCGACGATTCCGCTGCCGGTGATGGCGACGGCGGCCGGCGCGGGCGCGGGCTGCATCCGGGCAGAGGGCAGCCCGGCCGCCGGAAGCTCCCTCGGGCCTGCCTGGGGCCCGATTCCGCGGGCGGACGCGGCAGCGCCCGGCGGAACATCAGGGTCACCGGCGAGCACGCCGACGGCAGCGGCGCTGGCATCGGGGGTTTCGGCCCTGCCGGACGTCAGCGAGGTGCTCGACGAGGCATTCGGGGTGCGGCATGACTGAGGCTGCTTCCTCGAGGGCGGGCCGCCGACCAGCCGACCGCAGCGACGCCGCGGTCGGCGGCGATCCGTTCGCCCTGCTCGGGCTGGCGCCGCGGCCAGGCCTGTCGGACGACGACGTGCGGGCCGCGTGGCGGCGAATCGCGGCGGCGACGCACCCGGACCGGGAGGACGGCGGCGACCCAGCCAGGTTCGGCGCGGCGGCCGGCGCCTACGTCGTGCTCAGAACGGAGTTCGGCCGCGGCGAGGCGCTGGCCGACCTCGGTGTGAGCGAGACGACGTATCAGCGGGGACGGCACGCGCATCGACATGGCCGGTCAGCGGATCCCCTTGTCCAGGGGACCGGCCGGCACCGGGCGCGCCGCGAGGCTCCCGTCGGCCGGCCGATACCAGTGCGCCTGCCCAGGCTGACTCGGCTTCGGGACTGGATGACGCGGCGTGCTGCGACTCGTGATCTAGCCAACGAGGCGATGGTCGAGCGGGCGTCGACCCGGCGGCCCGCTAGGTTGCGGCTGAGGCGGCGCCCGATTCAGCGTCCGGGCGGGTTCGCATTGCGGATGACCGCGGTCGCCGTGGCGGCCTTGATCGCGGTTGTGATCTCGGGGTGGTCACCCGGCGTCGTCGGCGTGCTGGCCGGGGTGCTCACTTGGCTGCTCGCCACCGCCGGGCATGCCTTCGCGCGGCGTCGATCTCAGCGCCCGTTCTGATGTCATCTCGGCAGCCGCTTTCCGGGGGTCGGCCGTGCCGGCAGATGCTCCGGCGAGGAAGCGAACACCCGGGGCAAACGCGCCCGTTTACCCCTCACAACGTGGATAACCGCCGACGAACGTGGCGATCGTGTGCTGAAAGGGCGCGCGTCATAGACGCCAGATCACGATCGTGGGTGGTTGGGGGCACCATGCGACCCGGGCGGCACACGCTAACGGCCGTGCGGGGTGTTCGGGCCCGAAGAGTGTGGCTGTTGAGGTGGGCGAGATAGGTGGGAGTTGGCTGGGTGGTCGAGCACGTTAAGGTCTGCGACCGCGCCGCGCCTGGCGCTGCCGGGTCAGGCAGGGGTGCCTAGCTCGGGGCCGGTGGCGATGGGGCGGTCGGGGTCGGTGATCCAGTCGGACCAGGAGCCGACGTAGAGGGCGGCCGGGAGGCCCGCCACGGTGAGGGCGAGGGTCTGGTGGGCGGCGGTGACGCCGGAGCCGCAGTACACGCCGACCGCGGAGTCGGCCGTCACGCCGAGGCCGCGGAAGCGGGCGGCCAGGTCGGCGGCGGGGCGGAAGGTGCCGTCGGCGTTGACGTTCTCGGCTGTCGGGGCGCTGACCGCGCCGGGAATGTGGCCCGCCACCGGGTCGACCGGCTCGGTCTCGCCTCGGTAGCGCTCCGCCGCCCGCGCGTCGAGCAGCAGGCCGGTCCTGGCGAGGGCGGCCGCGCCGTCGGCGTCGAGCAGGGGCAGGTGGCCGGGGAACGCGGTGAAGTCGCCCAGCGGGGTGCCCGGGGCGGGCGCGATCTCGGGGGTTCCCGGCAGCTCGATCGAGCCCGGTGAGCCGGGCGAGCCCGACGGGCCCGACTCGGCGGTGTGCCCGGCCGCGGCCCAGGCCCGGAAGCCGCCGTCGAGCACGCGGACCGACCGGTGACCGAAGTAGCGCAGCAGCCACCAGGCGCGGGCGGCGGCGGTGGAGTCGGCGTCGTCGTAGATGACCACCAGACGGTCGTCGCTCACCCCGGCCCGGCGCATCGCCGCCGCGAAGTCGTCGGCCGACGGCATCGGATGGCGTCCGCCGACGCCCGGCGTGGCGGCCAGCTCAAGGTCGAGGTCCACGAAGGCGGCGCCGGGGATGTGCCCGGCCTGGTACAGCTCACGGCCGGGCGGGCCGCCCAGCCGCCAGCGGACGTCGAGCAGCGTCGGCGGCGGGTCGGCCGCGAGCACAGTGGACAGTTCGTCGACGGTGATCAGTGGGGCGGCGGCGCTGTCATCGGTCACCTGGCCAGTATGCCCGTCCGGGCGGCAACTTCCCTGGGCGGCGGGCGCGGATCATGTCGATGGCGTAGGCGACAGGTTCCGCGACCTGTCGGCTACGCCATCGACATCGTCTATTGGGGTCGCTGGCGTAGGTGACAGGACGCGTTTGGTGTCGGTGGCGTAGGTGACAGGCCCTGGCGCGGGGCACGTGGGGCGCGCGGGACGCGGGTGGCGCAGGTGAGACGGTCGGGGGGGAGCGCGGAGCGCGGGTGACAGGGCGCCGGGACGCGCGGGACGCGGGTGGCGCAGGTGAGAGGGTCGGGGGTGGAGCGCGGAGCGCGGGTGACAGGGCGCCGGGGCGCGGGGGGGGTGGGGTGGGGTGGGTGACAGGCGCGGGGCGCGGGGGGGCTTGGGTTACTGGGTGGTGAAGGCGAACATGGGGACTAGCTGCTCGGCTGCGGTGAGGGAGCCGTGCATGCCGAACAGCGACGACTGAAGGGGCTCGGCCTTGGACGCGATCACGGCCGCGGTGCCGGCGCAGGCGGCCACGACGTCGCCGATCCTGGCCGCCATCGCCTCGTCGATCACGCCGGGCGGGCCGAACCAGCCGTCCTTGACCGCCTCCTCGCGGGACGCGACCCAGGCGTGCTCGCCGAGCACCTCGCGCCAGGTGGCGAGGACGTCGGCGGCGGCGCCGGGGGCGGCGTAGACGTGCCGGGCGCGCGGCTCGCCGCCGAGCAGGGCGACGCCGTCGCGCAGGGCGGCGGCCGGGCCGTCGGCGTCCACGTCGATCTTGTCGTCAGGACCGACGTTCACCATGCCGTGGTCGGCGGTGACGTAGAGCGCGGTCCCCGACGGCAGGGCCGAGGCGAGCTGCTCCACCAGCCGGTTCACGTGCGACAGCTGGAACTCCCAGGCCAGCGAGGACACCCCGTACTGGTGCCCGGTCGAGTCGAGGTCGCCGTGGTAGGCCGCCACCAGGGTCGGCGTCGGACTCGGCCAGCGCCTCGGCCGTCAGCGCGGCCAGCGAGCCGAGCGCGTAGGCGCCCTTGAACTGCGGGCCGCGCAGCGCGGCTATGCTCAGGCCGCTCTTCTCGTAGCTCCGGGGGGCGACGTAGGTCGAGCTCACCCCGGCCGCGAAGGCCCGCTCGAAGATCGTCGGCCGCGGCTGCCATTCGACCGGGTCGATGTCCTTAGGCCAGTTCAGGCCGTTCAGCAGCCGGCCGGTGCCGGGGATCGCGACCTGGTAGCCGAGCATCCCGTGGACGGACGGCGGCAGCGCGGTGCCGATCGAGCCCAGGCTGGTGACCGTGGTGGACGGGAACCCGGCCGTCAGCGGCCGGGAGTTGAACGCCAGCTCGGCCAGGAACGGCGCCGCCGCCTGGTGCGCGCGCAGCAGCTCAAGACCGAGCCCGTCGATGATCAGCAGGCAGGCCCGGCCGGTCTCGGGCAGGCCGAGCACGTTCCCGGCCGGGTCGCCGGTCAGCGCGGAGAGGATGGAGGAGGAGAGGTCGGCGAGGCTTGACTCGCCGTACGAGGGCAGGATCGGGCTAGTTCTGGGCTCCCGCGCCATCCGTCAGCTCCCGGCGCGCGCGACGGCGTCGTTCAGGGCGCTCGCGAACGTCAGCACCGAGGCGATCGCGTCCTCGCCGTCGGCGGCCTCGCTGATCCGCAGCGTCAGGTCGTCGGCGGTGATCGTGCCGAGGTACCCGTGGTCGGCCTCGCAGGTCTCGTCGCCGCAGTGCGCGGGCTCGAGCTCCACGTGGCTGAGCACGTTCCAGCCGATCGTCAAGATCACTTCCGAGGGCTGCGTCACCCCCGGCAGGTAGGCCGCCGGGTCGGGCACCACCCGAGTCAGCGACACCGACGACACCCGGGAGAACTTGATCGACTCGCTCGACGTCTCGGCCCGCGGCCGGTCCTGCGGCTCCTCGGGGGGATGCTCGTCGGTGTGCGAGAAGACCAGCCTGGTCGCGGTCAGCGCGAGCACGGTCATGTGCCTGCGCACCTCCATGCCCGGGTCGAATATCGCGTCGTGGTGCACGAAGAAGGCGGTAACCGGCTCCGCCCCCAGGGCGAAGGTGACCGCGTCGGTCACCAGGCCCGGGTAGTAGCCGCTGCGTTCGATCGCGACTCGCAGGTCTTCGGTCATGACTCGGGTTTCCGTCATTACTCCATCCTGCACTGTCCGGCCGCGTGGTTCACCCCTTGGGCAACCTAAACCCGCAATGGCCTACTCGCTGGAACGGTCAACGGCGGCGATATCACGCGATACCGGGTCAGCCTCGGGTGTCCCGGCACCGGGCACGTCGGTGCCCGCGCCCCGGTCCGGCTCGTCGATCCGCGTCGGCTCGCCGCCGAGTTCGCGGATCACCTCGTCGATCGCGTCCTTGCGGTTGTACAGGAGCTTGCGCGGGACCTTGACCTTGCGCTCCTTCTTCGGCTCCTCGAGCTCGAGGGCGGCCGCGCTCGGGGCGGGCTTGGGCTTGCGGGGCTTGCGGGCGCCGGACGTGCCGCCCCGGCCGCGGTAGATGATGAGCCCGTCGACCGGGTCGGGGACCCCGTCGAGGGCGGCCCGGACGGCCGGCAGCGCGCGGAACGCCTCCCACTGCTCGTCGTCGCGGAACAGCACCTCGAAGATCACGCCGTACTCGGTGTCGTGCCACTCGTAGTACATCGCGCCGTGGGTGATGGCCGCCTCGGTCAGATCGTCCTCGTAGGCGTACCGCCACCCGCTCGCCGGGAGCCTGTCGCCGGAGAAGACCTCGATCGACCACCACTCAGCCATGCCGTCGCCGCCTGTCTATGCCACGCCGCACCTGTCCTGAACACGAGGGTACTTCGTTGTCAGCGGCTTGGAAAAGGCAGTTCGCGCCACCCCCGTGACCTGCGTTTGCAGTGCTCCGCGATCGTCGATACGTTCACGGCATGGCGGCAGACGGACGACGACACGTGCTCGCGATCGGCGGTGGCATGCTCATGCCCCGCGACGCGATCCCCCTTCATGTGCAGTACGCGATCGAGTTGAGCGGACGGAGCCGGCCCCGGCTGTGCGTGCTCAACCAGGCCGTCGGCGACGACCCGAACACGTACCTGCGGTTCTACGACCGGCTGGCGGGCGCCCCGGTCGAGGTACGGCACCTGTCGCTGTTCCCGATGCCGAACGCCAGTGACCCCGAGGACCTGCTGATGTCGCAGGACATCATCTTCGTCGGCGGCGGCAGCGTCGCCAACATGCTCGCGGTCTGGCGGGTGCACGGGATCGACGAGATCATGCGCAAGGCCTGGCAGGCGGGGATCGTGCTGGCCGGCTCCTCGGCCGGCGGTATCTGCTGGTTCACCGGGGGAACGACGGACTCGTTCGGCCCGCGGCTGCGGCCGTTCACCGACGGTCTGGGGATGCTGGCCGGGAGCTTCTGCCCGCACTACCACTCCGAGGTCGAGCGGCGGCCGCTGTACCAGCGGCTGGTGGCCGAGGGGGCGCTGCCGGGCGGGCTGGCGTGCGACGACGGCGTCGGCGCGCACTTCGTCGACGACGACCTGGAGGAGATGGTCTCCGACCGCCCGGGCGGGGCCGGCTACCGGGTCGAGCCGGACCCGGACGGCGGGGCGATCGAGACCGAGCTTCCGGTCCGTTTCCTGGGGGCCTAGACGCCGCGGTCCCCCCGCGAGCCAAAGCGCGCGCCGCTGCCGGCGGACTGAGGAGGGAGGGAGCGCCAGCGACCGACCGACGAGGGAGCAGGCAGCGGCCTCGGGCGCGCGGAGGCGAGCGGGGAAGCACTGCCTCGAGCGCCCGGCGGCGAGCGGGACAGCACAGCCTTCCCCGCCAGCACGCGCGGCTGGCCGGGAAGGCGGCGACAGGGACCGTTCGACAAACTGGGTTTCGCGGTTTTGACCTTTGGGTTTTTACTTCCGGGGGGCGGTCGCCCGGTGCAGTGACCAGACGAGGGCGGCGACGACGAACACCGGCAGCAGCCACCAGGCGTTCACCTTGGCCGCGTGGGTGACGATCGCGGTGAGCGCGAGGCCGGCCACGACCAGGGCGGCGACGTGCCAGTCGTCGCCGACGATGAAGTCGTACCAGAACGCGCCGAACGACTTGAGCTGCTTCATGAGCCGACGACCTCCGATTGCGGTGCGGACACGGTGACGGCTGCCTTGCGCGAACGCAGCCAGAGGATGCAGGCGGCGGCGACGACCGCGACGACGGGGATGATCACCAGCAGGGCGGCGTCGTTGCCGGGCCAGCTCACGCCCGCGCCCTCGGCCCCCCAGAAGGTGCCGAACGAGGTGAGCATCACCCCCACCGCGAGCTTCATCCAGTTCTCGGGGACCTTGGTCAGCGGGGCCCTGACCGCGATGCCGACGATCGTGACGAGGATGATGGCGGCGGCCGCGCCGATGACGGCGGCGCCGTAGTTCTTCTGGTTGTCGCCGAAGGTGACCACGATGAACACGACCTCGAGCCCCTCGAGCAGGACGCCCTTGAACGCGAGGGTGAACGAGTACCAGTCGGTGACGCCGCGCCTGGCCACCTTGGTCGCCTGCTGGGCGGCGGTGACCTCCCTGAGGTAGGCGCTGGCCTCGTCGTGCAGCGCCTTGTAGCCGGTCGCGCGGAGCACCGCCTTGCGCAGCCACTGCAGGCCGAAGATGGCAAGCAGCGCGCCGACGACGACGCGGAGCGCGGTCAGCGGCAGCTCGTTGATCGCCGGGCCGACCGCCGCGGTGATCACCGCCAGCGCGACCAGGGCGGCGGCCATGCCCTGGAAGGTCGACCGCCACTCGCGGGTGATGCCGGTCGCGAGCACGATCGTCAGCGCCTCCACCGCCTCGACCACGCAGGCGATGAAGACGGTGAGGATCAGCGGGAGGGCATTCAAGTAATCTCCTCGGCTTGGTCAGACAGAATGTGGGGGTGACGAGTGATCAAGACCCGACCGAAACCCCGGCCGCCGTCGACAGCGCCGGGCCTGGCTGGCTGCTGCTGATCTACCGGGTGCCGCCGGAGCCGACCCGGCTGCGCTCGACCGTGTGGCGGCGCATCAAGTCGCTTGGCGCGATCTACCTGCAGAACTCGGTCGCGGCGCTGCCGGCCAGCCCGGCCAATGAGCGGTCGCTGCGCAAGCTCCGGCGGGAGATCGTGGACATGTCCGGGACCGCCATCCTGCTCGCCGCGGGCGCGCTGGCGGGGGAGGCGGAGGTACGCGGCGCGTTCGTGACCGCCAGGAACGAGGAGTACGCGGAGATCATCGACAAGTGCGAGGACTTCCTGCGGCAGGTCCAGAAGGAGTACGACGAGCACCACTTCACCTACGCTGAGCTCGAGGAGAACGAGGAGGACCTGGTGAAGCTGAAGAACTGGTTCGCCAAGATCGTCGACCGCGACGTCTTCTCGGCCGACCGGCGGCCGGCCACCGAGCGGGCGCTCGAGACGTGCGAGCAGTCGCTCGAGGCGTACGCCGCGCGGGTGTACGCCGAGGAGGCCGAGGGTCAGTGACACGCTTCGAGTGTAACAGTCGTTAGATTGAATGCGTAACCGGCGTTAATTCCAGGTTGTGACAATCGGTTCATTTTACGGCTAACTTCCGGACACTTTCGGGTTGCCTCGGCTCCGCACACTCGGGAGCATGAACCGTACGCACCAGCGCACTCGGCTTCGCCTGCTCGCCGGCGTATCCGGTGCTGTCGCACTGTCCGTCCTGACCGTGGCCGGCTGCTCGTCGTCGTCCTCGTCTTCTGCTGCTCCTTCTTCGCCTGCGGCCGCGTCGTCATCCGGCACGGCGCCGGCTTCGGCTGCCGCCGCGGCGACGGTCCCGCTCGTCCTCTACTCGGCCCAGGGCTACGACTCGGCCATGAGCAAGGCCTTCACCAAGGCGACCGGCATCCCGGTCTCGCTCGACGATAACTCGACCGGCCCGCTGCTGACCCAGATCGAGGCGTCCAAGAACAACCCCAAGTGGGGGCTGCTGTGGGTGGACGGCGCGACCGCGTTCGCCGGCCTCGACACCCAGGGCCTGCTGCTGAAGGGCTACGAGCCGGACGTGTCGTGGAACTCCCTCGGCCAGGCGTCGGTGCCGACGGACAAGTCGTACGTGCCGACCGGCGTCACCGTGATGGGCATCGTCGCCTACAACAAGGCGAAGGTGAAGAACCCGCCGACGACGTGGCAGTCGCTGCTCTCTTCGACCTGGAAGGGCCAGGTCGGGATGAACGACCCGGCCCAGTCCGGGCCGACGTTCCCGCTGATCGCGGGGGTGATGAACTACCTCGGCGGGGTCTCCGCGGGAGAGAAGTACTTCTCCACCCTCAAGTCCAACGGGCTGGTCATCCACCCGACCAACGGCCCCACCCTGCAGGCGCTGACCAGCGGGCAGATCAACCTGGCGCTGGTGCAGTCGTCGGCCGCGATCGGGGCGACGTTCACCGACAAGAACATCGGCATCGAGTACCTCAACCCGGCCACCCTGCTGCCGTCCGCGCTCGGCGTCGACGCCAAGGCGCCCGCGGCCGAGCAGGCCGAGGCGGAGAAGTTCATCGCGTTCGTGCTCTCGCCGGCCGGCCAGAAGGTCATGCAGTCCGGTGACCCGACCGGCGACTCGCTCTACTACCCGGTCGTTTCCGGGGTCTCGCCGCTGCCGTCGCTGCCGTCGCTGGCGTCGGTCAAGACCCAGACGATCAACCCGTACACCTGGGGCCCGCAGGAGGCGACCGTCAACACCTGGTTCGACTCCAACGTCGTCCGGTGATCGTTCTTACCCCAGAGCCTGAGGCGTCAGCCCGCGACCGTTTTGGTCGCGGGCTGGCGCGGTTGCGGCTTGGCCGGCTGCGGCTTGGCCGGCTGCGGCTTGGCCGGCTCGGCATGCCGGTGTTCTGGCTGATCCTGCCCGCGTTCATCGTGGTGCCGTGCGCGTGCTTCCTGCTGCTGTGCGTGTCGCCGCGGCTATTCGACCAGGGGTCGCAGTGGTTCACGCTGACCTACCTGCGGCAGGCGCTGACCGGGTCGACCGCGGTGGCCATCGTCAACTCGCTGTGGGTGTCGAGCGCGGCCGCCGTGATCGGGCTCGCGGTCGGGTTCCCGGTCGCGTGGCTGGCGGCGCGGACGACGATGCCGGGCCGCCGCTGGGTCAGCGGCGGCATGTGGCTGGCGCTGCTGCTGCCGTCGTGGCTGCCCGCGCTGGGCTGGGAGCGGCTGGTCGAGCCGGAAGGGGTGATGTACCGGCTGGGGCTGGACTGGCCGTGGGCCACCCACCTGATCATGGGGCCGTTCGGGGTCGTGCTGCTGCTCGGGCTGCGCTGCGTGCCGTTCTCCTACCTGGCGATCTCGGCCGCCCTGAACGGGCTCGGGCAGGAGTTCGAGGACGCCGCCCGGGTGCACGGCGCCTCCCGGTTCGGCGCGCTGCGGCTGATCGTGCCGATCCTCGCCCCGGCCATCATGTCGGCGCTGGCGATCGGGTTCGCCGAGTCGATCTCGGACTTCGGCGTCGCCGCCACGCTGGCCTACAACTCCAACTTCACCCTCGCCACCTACGCGCTGTACGCGGCGATCGGCAATTTCCCGCCGTCGTTCCCGCTCGCGGCGGGGATGTCGTGGCTGCTGGTGGCCGCGGTCGCGATCCCGCTGGCGCTGCAGGCGCGGGCGCTGCGGGGGCGGTCGTACGCGATCTTGTCCGGGCGGACCAGGCAGGCGGTGCGGCGGCGGCTGTCGCGTTTGGAGGCTTGTTTGGCGGGGTCCCTGTTGGCGTTGTTCTTCCTGGTGATGCTGGGCATCCCCGCGTTCGGGGCGGTGTCGGGGTCGCTGCTCGGCGACTACGGCAGCTCGTTCACGCTGACGCTGGTCAACTACCAGGCCCTGTTCCAGCAGTCGGGCCTGCTCGGGCCGCTGGAACGCTCGCTGGTGTACGGGGTCATCGCCGCCACCGTGACCGTCTTCCTCGGCTTCATCGCCGCCCGGCTGCTGTCGTCAGCGCGGCGGACGCGGGCGACCGGGGCGATGGACTACGTGCTGCTCGCGTCGGTCGCGCTGCCGGGGGTGGTGTTCGGCGCGGGCTACATCTTCGCCTACAACCTGCCGATCATGTCGACCCTGCACATCGACCTCTACCAGACCGTGCAGCTGCTGATCATCGCCTACATCGCCTCGTCGCTGCCGACCAACGCGCGGGTGCTGGTGGGCTCGGTCTCGCAGATCCAGGGGTCGCTGCGGGACGCCGCCCGGGCGCACGGGGCGGGCGCTTTTTCTGCGTGGGCACGAGGAGTGCTGCCGGTCGTCTCGCGGCCGATCATGATGGCGTGGCTGTACACGTTCTGCGGGGTGTTCCTCGAGCTGCCGCTGTCGCAGCTGCTGTACGCGCCGGGGTCGCCGCCGGCCTCGATCGCGATCGAGGACAACCTGTCCAACTACCACTTCGGGGTCGGCATGGCCCAGGCGGTGCTGGCGGTGGCGATCGCGTTCGCCGTCGTCGGGGTGGTGCTCGGCGGGTACCGGCTGCTCGCCCCGGCCGGCTGGCGCCGGATCGGCGGGACCGTCCGTGGCTGAGGTCGCCGCCCGCCGGCCGCATCGCGGCGGTGGCCGATTTTTGAGAATTGGAGGAACGGACCGTGGCTTCGCCTATCTCGATCGCTTCGCTTACTAAGACGTATCCCGGGGGTAGCGTGCCCGCGTTGAAGGCGGTCTCGCTTGACGTCGCGCCGGGCACCTTTCTGGTGCTGCTGGGGCCGTCGGGATCGGGGAAGACGACGCTGCTGCGGTGCCTGGCCGGGATCGAGCGGATCGACGGCGGGTCGATCTCGCTGTCGTCGCGGGTGGTGGCCGACGGGCGGTCGCACGTGCCGCCCGAGCAGCGGGACCTGTCGATGGTGTTCCAGGACTACGCGCTCTGGCCGCACCTGACCGCGCTCGACAACGTGGCCTTCGCGTTGCGGCGGCGGAGGCTCGGGCGGGCCGAGTGCCGGGAGCGGGCGGCGGTGATGCTCGAGCGGGTGGGCCTGGCCGACTTCGCCCGGCGGTACCCGAACGAGCTGTCGGGCGGGCAGCAGCAGCGGGTGGCGCTGGCCCGGGCGCTGATCGCCGACACCGGGCTCATCCTGTGCGACGAGCCGCTCTCCAACCTCGACGCCGACCTGCGGGAGCGGATGCGGGTGGAGATCTCGTCGCTGGTCCGCGAGGCGGGCGCGACCACCGTCTACATCACCCACGACCAGGCCGAGGCGTTCGCGCTGGCGGACCACATCGGGGTGCTCGAGGAGGGCGTGCTGGTGCAGGCGGGCACGCCGGAGGACGTCTACCACCACCCGGCGACGCCGTTCGTGGCGCGGTTCACCGGGCTGGCCGGGGAACTGCGGGTGCGGGTGGTGGCGCACGGGGGTGACGGGACGCTGGAGATCGCGGCGGCCGACGGCGCGGTCGGGCGGCTGCCGGCGCTGCGGCCGGCCGGCCGGCGCCGTGGCCGGCGCCGCGCCCGGGCGGGCGGGCGCCAGTGCGCCGGCGACGGGCGCTGCTGGCGATCCGGCCGACCGGCGTCTTCCTGACGCACACTGAGGCGGACGAGCGGCATCTCACCGGACGGGTGGCCGACGTCGCGTTTCGCGGCCGCGGCTACGAGTACGCGATCGACCTGCCCGGCCTCGGCCGGCTGACCGGCGTCTTCGCCCGGCACCGGGCGGGCCGGGGCGACGAGGTGGGCTTGCGACTGGACCCGGAGGGCTGCCATCTCTTTCCCGCCGACGACGCGACCCCGGCGGACGCTGACGCCCCTGTCGCCTCTGTCGCCTCTGCCGCCTCTGCCGCCTCTGCCGTCTGCCGCTAGCGTCGGCCGGGGCGGGGTGGCTGACGCGGCTATCGGTACCGGCGGAATACGAGTTCGGTGGTGCCGCCGAACGCGGTCGCCGAGACGAGTCCCAGCCTGGCTGGTTGTGCAAGGTCGTCGAAGAGCCGCGCGCCCTGGCCGGCCAGGTAGGGGAAGAGGGTCACCCGGTATTCGTCGACGAGGTCGCGGTGGATGAGCGAGCGGAGGAAGCCGATGCCGCCGTGGCCGACGATGTAACCGTCACCGTCGAGCTTGAGCTTCTCGATTTCCGCGCTCAGGTCGCCGCTCGCGACGGACGTGTTCGCCCAGTCGGCGGTTGTGATGGTGTGGCTGAAGATGACCTTGCGCGCGGCGTTCATGGCGTCGGCGTACGGGTGATCGGCGGCCTCGGGGAAATACTGGGCCGCGTTCTGGTAATGCCTGCGCCCCATGATGTGGAGGTCGGCGTCATCGTAGAACGCCCGGGTGCGGTCGAGTTGCGCCTCGTCGTCGGGGAGGTCGCGGCAGAAGTCGAAAAAGCTGGTGCCCTCGGTGGCGATGACGCCGTCAAGCGAGTAGTCGAAGATCCTTGCTACCAGGGTGCGCACGGCGCGCTCCTTTCTGCCGTCGTGGTGGCCGCGGTTCAGGCCAGGTACTTGGCGAGCCCCTCGAGCATCGCCTCGGTGCCGCCCTGGCGCAGGCTCGATGCGTCGGGACCGTCGAAGCCGTCGAGGAAGGCGCCCTGCTCGGTCCAGGTCAGCGTGGTCCCGGTCCCGTCGGCGGTCGGGGCGAGCTCGATGGTGGCGACCGAGACGGAGATGCGGACGCCGTCGGCGTACATCTCGTAGCTGTAGATGATCCGCTGGCCGGGGGCGATCTCGTAGTAGCGCGCGTCGTAGCGGTAGCTGACGCCCTGGTAGCCGAAGCCGAAGCGCTCGTGCCCGCCGACCCGGAAGTCGAACTCGGACTCGGCCGCGTCCGCGCCGGGCTCGGACAGGTCGCCGGTGTCGCCCCAGGCGTCCTTGGCCTCCTTGGTGGCGAAGGCGCGGAAAACGCGGGACGCGGGCGCCGGGTAGGCGCGCTCGATGACGAACGTGTCGTGCAGGACGGAGGGCTCGGTCATGGTTTCTCCTTGGGAGTTCAGGGTTGGTCGCCCGGCGCCGGCGCCGGCGCCGGCCGGGCGGGTCGTCGGTCTCGGCCAGGTAGTCGCCGAGCCGGTCCAGGCGCCGCTCGACGAGACCGCGGCGCTCCGACATCCAGTGCTCGGCTGACCGCAGGGTCGCCGGGTTGAGGCTGCAGGTCCGGGTGCGGCCGACCTTCTCGGTCCGCACCAGACCGCTCGTCTCGAGGATCTGCACGTGCTGCACGACCGCGGCGAGCGACATCGACAGCGGCCTCCCGAGCTCGCTGACCGAAGCCGGGCCCCGGCCGAGCCGCTCGAGCATGAGCCTGCGACCCGGGTCGGCGAGCGCATGGAAGACGCGGTCCAGATCCGCCACATCGTTAAGCACATGCTTGAGTATCCTCTCGCCGGCATCCATAGTCAAGCGTTCACTTGAGTGTTACCGATGCCCTTGACGGCGCCTTACCTCATCGGTACATTACTCAAGTAATGAACCAATGTGGCTGAAGGAGGCGGGCCCGGTGCGGGATATGGCTGGTCTCGACGAGGGCACGCCGTTGTTCGCGCAGATCGCGGAGCGGCTGGCCGAGGAGATAGCGGACGGCGGGCTGGCCGAGGGCGAGCGGGTGCCGTCGATGAACGAGCTGGCCGCCTTCTACCGGATCAACCCGGCCACCGCCGCCAAGGGCCTCAACCTGCTGGCCGACGACGGCCTGCTGGAAAAGCGTCGCGGCATCGGGATGTTCGTCGCGTCCGGTGCGCGCCAGCGGCTGCTGGCCCAGCGTCGTCGAGCGGTTCGCCGCGCAGTACGTCGCGCCGCTGGTGACCGAGGCAGCGCGGCTCGGCATCGACCCCGACGAGCTGATCTCACTGGTCAGGGAGTCCTCGCAGGCCGCGCCGGTCACCGCCGCAGGGAGGTGTCACGGTATGACGCCGGCCATCTCGGTCAGCCGGCCTGACCCGCCGCTACCGCGACCATCTCGCTCTCGACCAGGTCAGCCTGGAGGTCGAGGCGGGCTCGATCATCGGGCTGCTCGGCCGCAACGGCGCGGGCAAGACCACGCTGCTGCGGATCCTCGCGGGCCAGGAGTTCCCCTCGGCGGGCGCGCGCTCTCGTGCACGGCGCGCCGGCCGGCCGAGAACGAGACGGTGCTGCGGCGGATGGTGTTCGTCCGCGAGGACCAGGTCTACCCCGACTTCAAGGTCCGGCACGCGCTGCGGGCCGCGTCCTGGTTCTACCCGAACTGGAGCGCCGAGCTGGCGGACGCCCTGCTGGCCGACTTCGGGCTGCCCGCCGACCGGGCGATCAAGAAGCTGTCGCGCGGGATGCGCTCGGCCCTCGGGATCGTGATCGGCCTCGCCGCCCGGGCCGAGGTGACCCTGTTCGACGAGCCCTACGCGGGCCTCGACGCGGTGGCCAGGCAGATCTTCTACGACCGGCTGCTGGCCGACTACGCCGAGCATCCCCGCACGATCGTGCTCTCCACCCACCTGATCGACGAGGCGGCCGGGCTGCTCGAGCGGGTGATCGTGATCGACCGGGGCCGGATCGTGCTCACGGCCGACGCCGACGACCTGCGCGGCGTCGCCACCGCCGTGAGCGGGCCGGTGCTGGCGGTGGACGAGTTCACCGCCGGCCGGGTGGTCTGGGACCGGCGGCGGGCGGGCTCGCAGGCCTCGGTCGTCGTCGTCGGCGCGCCTTGACGAGGCCGACCGGCTGCGGGCCCGGTCACTGCAGCCTGGACCTGACGCCGCTGACGTTGCAGCAACTCGTCGTGCAGGCCGCCGCGCAGCCGGCCGACGCCCTGGAAAGGACAAGCGCATGAGAACGTGGCGCAACGTCGCCCGCTACCACCTGGTCATGCCGTGGGTGATCCTGCTCCTGCCGTGGGCGATCCTGGCGTGCAGCTTCATCGTGAACCTGGTGATCTTCTCCCGTCGTCCCGGTCGCCGACGCCTCGCATAGCCGACACCGGCGGGGTGGCGAGCATCTACGTCATGTTCCTCGTGATCGGCATCAGCGTCGTCGGCCGGTCGCTGCCGTTCGGGCTGGCCCTCGGGCTGAGCCGCCGCTCCTACTACACCGGGACCGCGCTGCTCGGCGTGGCGCTGGCCGGTCGTCGACGGGCTCGCGCTGACCGCGCTGCAGGCCATCGAGCGGGCCACCGACGGCTGGGGCGTGCATATGCAATTCTTCCGGGTGCCGTACATCCTGGCCGGGCCGTGGTACCTGACCTGGCTGACGTCGTTCGTCGCGCTGGCGCTGCTGTTCGTCTACGGCATGTGGTTCGGGATCGTCTACCGGCGCTGGAACCTGGCCGGCGGGGTCGCCTTCACCGTCGCCCAGGTCGCCGTCGTGCTCGTTGCGGTGCTGCTGGTCTCCTGGGCGGACGCGTGGTCGGCGGTCGGCCACTTCTTCACCGGGCTGACCGCGACCGGGCTGACCGGGCTGCTCGCCGGGCTGGCGGTGCTGCTGCTGGCGGGCGGGCACGCGACCATCCGCCGGGTCACGGTCTGAGTGGAGGCCGATCCGTGATCTCCGTTCCTGCTGATGCTCGTCTACCCGGGCCCGGCGCTGGCCGGGCCCGGCCAGGCGCCCGCGCAGCGCGCGTCGGACGCCGACCGGGACATCGCGGCCGACATCCTGTGCGCCGCCGTCGGCGACGGGCGGCTGACGCTGGGCGAGCTTGACGACCGCCTCGGGGCCGCGTTGTCCGCCCGCACCACGACCGAACTGGCCGCGCTGATCGCCGACCTGACCGGACGGCCATCCGCCCGGCCGACCGGGCCGGCCGGCGCGACGCGCGTGCCGTCCGGTGCCCGGACGCCCACCCGATGGGCGATTATCCAGTCGCTCTGCCCCGACGCCGGCCCGACCCCCGGGTGGCCGCAGGCGCAGCGACAGGTCGCGGGGCGGGACGGTCAAGGCGGCAGCTGACCGCCCGCCAGGGCGATCAGAACCCCGGTCGCGGCGGCTGCCAGCAGGGTGAGCACGACACCTCGGCGCAGGCCGAGCAGCGCGATCGCGGCGGCGGCGAGAACGGCGTACTGCCAGGGCTGGGTGAGGGCGCGGGCGAGGGTGACGGCGGCGCCCAGGATCGCGCCGATGGCGGCCGGTCCGGCCCCGTCGAGGAACGCGCGGGCCTGCTGGTTGCCGCGCAGGCGGTCGAATCGGCGGGCGCCGAGCAGGATGAAGGCGAAGGACGGCGAGAACGCGACGGCGGAGGCGAGCAGACCGCCGGGGATCCCGGCGGCGGCGTAGCCGACGACCGCGACGGTCTGCACGACGGGGCCGGGGGTGATCTGCCCGAGGGCGACGGCGTTCAGAAACTGGCCGCCGGTCATCCAGTGGTAGTGGCTGACCGCGTCGGACTGCATGAGCGGGATGATCACGAACCCGCCGCCGAAGGACAGCGCCCCGACCTTGAACGCCACCCACGCGACCGACAGCAGCACCCCGCCGCCGATGGCCCCGCCGATCGCCAGCGGTGCGGCCATGAACCCGTGCGCTCCGGTGGGGAGCCGCCAGGGAGGGCGCCGGATGGCGGCCTCGGTCACCCCGCAGCCGAGCAGGACCAGCACCAGCCACGGGCCGATCGTCGCCGCCGCTGCGCCGCCGGCGGCCAGGTAGGCCAGCCAGCGCCAGGCGCTGCCGTGCTCCCGTGCCCGCCGCCAGGAGGCGGGCGTCAGCGACCAGGCCGCCTGGACGGCGACGGCGGCGACGGCCGCCCCCGCCCCGGCCCCGGCCCCGAGCACCCAGGGCGGCGGGGAGCCTTCAAGGAACAGGGCGGCCAGGGCGAGGATCACGACCAGGCCGGGCAGGATGAACGCGGCGCCGCCGATCAGCGCGCCCGGCCGGCCGCGAACACGCCAGGCGCAGAAGATCGCCAGCTCGGTCGAGGCCGGGCCCGGCAGCAGATTGCAGGCCGCCACCGCGTCCTCGAACTCGGCCGCGTCCAGCCAGCCGTGACGCTCGACGCACAGGTCGCGCAGCATCTTGATGTGGGTCGGCGGTCCGCCGAACCCGGTACAGCCGATCCGCCCCCACGCCCGCAGCACCGTGATCAGGGACGGCGGCGGCGGCGCGGCGACGGCGGCCGGCCCGGTCGGCTCAACCGGCGCAGTCACCGGGCCGGACTAGCTAGGGCGGTGACGAGGAACTTGACGCGGGTGTCGAGGTCGGCGGCCGTGCGCTCGAACGCCGGGCAGCCGGCTGCGGCGGCGTCGCTGGCGGCGGCCGGGTCGGGGACGCTCCAGTGCACGGTCTCGGGCTGGCCGGGGAATTCGGGGCAGATCTCGCGGACCTTGTCGCACACGGTGATCACGTAGTCGAAGTGCTGCCCGGCGAACTCGTCCAGGTGCTTGGGACGGTGCCCGGCCAGGCTGATGCCGCGTCCGGCCATGACCCGCACCGCGCACGGGTGCAGCGGCCGCGGCCGGCTCCCGGCGCTGTGCGCCTCGATGCGGCCGCCGGACCGGCTTCTCGTCAGCGCCTCGGCGATCTGAGAGCGCGAGCTGTTGCCGCTGCACAAGAACAACACCCGCGCCGCGGCCGGGCCCGCGGCGGCGGGTACCGGGGCGGCGGGTACCGCGGTGGCGGGTACCGGGGCGGCGGGTACCGCGGTGGCGGGTACCGGGGCGGCGGGCACCGGGGTGAGGCGAAGCCCGGGATGGAGCGCCTGTCCGGCGGCGGCCAGCAGCCCGCCGAGCCGGTCCAGGTCGGCTGTGTAGTACGCGTCACGCGCGTCGGCCGAGCTGCGCCGGGCCGACACCAGCTGCGCGGACCGGAGCTGGCCGAGGTGATAGGAGACCAGGTTCTGCGGCCGGCCGGTCAGCGCCGTCAGCTCGTGCACCTGCCGGTCGCTGCGCGCCAGCTGGCGCAGCAGCTCCCACCGGAGCGGGTGCGCCGCCAACCGCAGCAAATCGGCGGCCGGGATCCCGTCGGGATGAGGGTCGAGCATGCGTCGACATTACATCAAAGCAGTTTGATGCGATAGCCGGCGCGCCAGGTCCTGACGGCTGTCATTCTCGTTTCATGTTCGCCCGGTAGGCATGGTCCCGACCAGGGACGGCCCGCAGGCCGGCCAGTCGAGAAGGGGGCGAACGTGGCGCAATGGGAACAGGAGCCCGGGCCGAGGGGTCAGCGCGGTCCGCTCGCGACGGGACCGCGACGGACCGATCCTGGCGGCCGGCCCGGACCGCGCCCGCCCGGGCGGCGGCGGGGCCGCAAGGGCAGGATCCGCCGGCTGGCGCGGCGCCCGGCGGTCCGCGTCCTGGCCGGCCTGGCGCTGGCCGGGTTCTGCTGGCTGTCGTTCTCGGTCGGGCAGGCGCTGACGGCCCCGGACGGCGGATCGGTCTCCGCGCGGCTCGCGGAGTGGGCCAGGGACCACTATCTGGGGCCGGTGGTGACGTTCGGCGAGTGGCTGACGTACCAGCCGCCCAAGGTCGGCGGCAAGCCGCCGTTCTCGCTGGCGGCGCCGTCGGCCAAGCCGACGCTGGCGCACCACCGGGGCTTCGCCGCCGATGTCCCCGGACCGCTGACGCCGTTCGCCCGTCCGCCGTTGCCCGGAGAGGGGGTGTGGCGGCTGGCGGAGGCGGTGCACGGCGAGCCCGGCCGTGTACGTGACGTTCCTGCGGGTGGACAGCGTGCACACCTCGTACGTGGCTGGCATCGCGTCCTTCGACCAGCGGCTGGTCAGATTCCAGCTGCGCCCGGGTTCGCAGGACCCCGGGACCGGCTTCGGCGGGGGCGAGTCGTGGATCCCGCCCGGGCAACGGGCCGGGCTGCTGGCGACGTTCAACGGCGGGTTCCGGCTGAACGCGTCGGCCGGCGGCTTCTACCTGAACGGCAAGGCCAGCGGCGCGATCGTCGACGGCGCCGCTTCCGAGGTCTACTACCGGAACGGCACGATCACGGTCGGGCAGTGGGGCCGCGACGTTCGGATGACCCCTGCGGTGGTGGGGGTGCGGCAGAACCTGAAGCTCATTGTGGACCACGGCCGGGTGCCCGCCGCGGTCGACCAGAACGTGGAGACGAGCTGGGGCGCCACCCTCGGCGGCAGCTACGACGTATGGCGCTCAGGCGTCGGCGTCACCGCCGACGGACGGATGATCTACGCGTACGGCCCGGCCCTCAGCGTGCGCCAGCTCGCGGTCCTGCTGCAGCGGGCCGGCGCGACCGAGGCCATGCAACTGGACATCAACCCGTACTGGACCACCTTCGAGTACTACCAGGCGCACGGCCACCCGGGCGATCCGCGGCCGGAGCCGTTGCTGCCGACGCAGCAGACCACCCCGTACCGCTACTACTCGGTCTACAGCCGCGATTTCACGGCGGTGTTCGCCCGATGATCCCTCCTGGCCAGGCGGCCGAGGTGACGGCCGCGCGAGCGGCCGGATCGCCGGGCGGGCGGCGGCTGCGCGCCGCGATCGCGACCTCCCGGCCGCGCCAGTGGCCCAAGAACCTCCTGGTCGTCGCCGCTCCGCTGGCCGGCGGGGTGCTTGGCCAGCCGGGCGTGCTGGGCCGAACCGTGGTCGCCGGGGCAGCGTTCCTGCTCGCCTCGGCCGCGGTCTACGCGGTCAACGACGTGGCCGACGCCGAGCGGGACAGGGCCCACCCGGTGAAGCGGTCACGGCCGGTCGCGGCCGGGGAACTGCCAGCGCGGCACGCTCTCGCGCTGGCGGTCGGATGCACGGTCCTGGCGCTCGGAGCGGGGCTGGCGATCGGCGCGCCGCTTCTCAGCGCGGCCGTGGCCGGCTACCTGGCGATCTCGTTCCTCTACTCGCTGGGGCTCAAGCACGTGCCGGGCGTGGAGGCGGCGCTGGTCGCGTCCGGGTTCCTGCTCCGGGTGCTCGGCGGGGCCGCGGCGAGCCGGGTCGAGCCGTCGGGATGGTTCCTGCTGGTGTGCTCGAGCGGAGCGCTCGGGGTCGCGATCGGCAAGCGCTACACCGAGCGCGTCACCCTGGGCGCAGAGGCGATGCGGCACCGCCCGGTGCTGCGCTCGTACAGCGCGCCGGTCCTGCGGCTGAGCCAGCTCGCCGCCGCCGCGCTGATGACCGCCTGCTATCTGCTGTGGGCGGCAGGCGAGGCCGGCCGCGTCCGCCCCTGGCACCTGATCAGCGCGATACCGCTCGCCGCGGCGCTGGGCCGGTTCGCGGTCCTCACCGGCCGCCGCACGGTCCGGCCGGTCGAGGACATGATCGCCAGGGACGGCGCGATGCTCGCCTGCGAGGCGGCCTGGCTGGCGCTGTTCCTCCTCGGGCTCGGTCTCCGATGAGGGCCCGCCCGATCCGCCTTCTCGCAGGTAGATTCGGGTAGATGCGAGTACTGGTGGCGGAGGACGACGAGCACCTCGGCGAGGTTCTCGCGCGCGGCCTGCGCGAGCAGGGGTACACCGTCGACCTGGCCCGCGATGGCGAGGCGGCCGGGACCTTCCTGCGCTTGTACGAGTACGCGGTCGCGGTGATCGACTGGCGGATGCCGCAGCTGTCGGGACTGGACCTGGTCCGGCAGCTCAGGCAGGGCCGACGAGGCAGCGTCGGGCAGGCCACGCCGGTCCTCATGCTGACCGCCAGGGACACGCCGGCCGACAGGATCGCCGGCCTGGACGGCGGCGCCGATGATTACCTGGTCAAGCCGTTCGACTTCGGTGAGCTGCTCGCCCGGTTGCGCGCGCTGCAGCGTCGAACCCGACCGGCTCAGCTCCGGCTTAAGGTCGGTGACCTGGAGTTCGATCCGGTCGCGAGGCACGCAGAGGTCGACGGCCGCTGCTCGCCCGCGCTCACCATGACCGAGCTCGGCATTCTGGAGACGTTGATGCGCCGGTCGCCTGGCGTCGCGACCAGGCTGGCGATCGCCCAGCAGGTCTGGCCGGACGAGGCGGACGCGTTCGGGTCGAACACCATCGACGTGCACCTGGCCCGGCTGCGGGCCAAGCTGGCGGGCGCCGGAGTGCGGATCGAGACCGTCCGCGGCGTCGGCTACCGGATCGTTTCCCGGTGAGGGCAGGGCCGGCCCTCCGCGTCGCCGCCGTCGCGACGCTGCTGATCGCGTGCGTCTACGCGATCGCCGCCTCGGCGGTCTTCGCGGTGTCGTCCACCCGGCTGACCGGCCAGGCCGACGCCCGGCTGAGCCAGATGCTGGCCAGCGCCAGGCACAACCCGGCCGACCTGATCCGCGACTCACGCCCGGGTCAAGACGGCGACGGTGATGACGACGCGGACGGCGACACCGACAACAGCCCCGCCTACCTCTGGATCATCACCGGGACCGCGGGCGGTGATCCGGTGATCGCCGCCCGGTCGGCCGCGGCTCCGGCCCTCCCCGCCAGCGTGCTGCGGACCCTGCCCGCCCCCGGCCGGCCGGTAACCGCCGACCTCGGGCACGCCCGGTCCTACCGGCTGCTCACCGCGCGGAACCCGGCCGGCGAGCTGGTGGCGGGTCTCAGCCAGACGGCGAATGCGCATACTCTGCATCTGCTGCGCGACGGCGAGCTCGTCGTCGGCCCGGTGCTGCTGCTGGCCATGTTCGGCGGTTCGCTGATCGTCGGGATGCGGGCGCTCGCCCCGGTGGAGCAGGCGCGGCGCCGGCAGCTAGAGTTCACCGCCGACGCGTCGCACGAGCTGCGGACCCCGCTCAGCGTCCTACGGGCGGAGGTCGATGTTGCGCTCAGCGCCCGACGTCCGGCCGCCGCCTACCGGGACTCGCTGATCCGGGTCCGGTCCGAGGGCGAGCGGCTCAGCCGGCTCGTCGATGACCTGCTGTGGCTGGCGAGGTTCGACTCTGAGCCGCCGCCGCCCGGAGACGAGCCGATCGACGTGGCCACCCTGGCGGCCACCTGCGCGGACCGGTTCCGCGCGGTCGGCCCGGCGGTCACCGCCGATACCGGCGGCGGCCCGGCGCTGATCAGCGCGCCGCCGGAGTGGATCGACCGGCTGATGGGCGTCTTGATGGACAACGCGTGCCGCTACGCGGGCCCGGACGGGCAGGTGCGGATCAGCGTCAGAGCCGAGGGTGGGCGGCTGGCGCTCGCGATCGAGGACAGCGGTCCCGGTGTCCCCGAGGAACAGCGGCCGCGTCTGTTCGACCGGTTCCAGCGGGCCGAGGACAGCGGCAGCGGGGCCGGCCTGGGCCTGGCAATCGGCGACTCCATCGTCCGGTCGACGGCGGGCCGCTGGCGGGTGGCCGACTCGCCGCTCGGCGGGGCCCTGTTTGAGGTCTCCTGGAAGCACCAGCGGAAGCTGCCGGGCTGAGCCGGGGCTTCCGCGCAGGCCACTGCGTCGGCCGATACCGCGCGTCGGGCCGGGTGCCTGGTTACGCCCGCGTCGGGTAACCGCGGCGCGCTGAGCGGGAAATGCCCGGTCCGCAGGCGGCCGCCGTCGAGGCCGATGATCAGTGCCTCGTAGCCTTCGAGTGGCTCGATGAAGGCCAGGCCGGGCTCGCCCGCCACCGCGAGGGCAGTGGCGAGCGCGTCCGCCAGGCCGAGGTCGGGCCCGGTCACGCTGGCCGAGCCGACCCGGACGGCCGGGCACCCCGAGTGCGGGTCAATCAGGTGACAGCCGCGCTCGTAGCTCCCCGAGGTGGCGATGGCCCCGGTGAGCGAGACGATCTCCGCCAGCCGCCGCGGCGCGGCCGGGTCGGCGATGCCGACCCGGAACGGCTCGCCGCGGCCAGGATCACCGTAACTGGCGATGTCACCGGCCGCATTCACCATGGCGCCGCTGATGCACGGCGCGGTGAACGCAGCGAGCGCCCGCTGGGCCGCCCAGCCCTTCACCAGGCCGGTCGGGTCCAGCCCGCCCGGCATCGCCCACGGATCGAACCAGCCACCGGACAGCTCCCGCGCGACCGCGCACCGGGACAGCACGTCGGCCACCTCCTCCGGGGCGTCCGCGACCGTGAGCTCGCGGGCGCGCAGGCGGCTGATCGCGCTGCCCGGCTGCCAGGTGCTGAACACCTCGTCGGCGCGCTGCAGGACGGCCCTGGCCTCGATGAGCTGCCGGCCGACCTCGTCGATGTCGGCCGCCGAGACAGCGCGGGAGGTATACACGTCGATGGTCACGATCGTGCCCATCACGTTCTCGAGGTGATGGACCGGACGAGCGAGGCTCACTGGAAGCCCAGGCTGTGCAGCGCCGACTGAAGTGACTGGGTGAATCCCGCGCTGGTGTAGCTCGCACCAGACACCCCCTGGATGTTGGCGCTCTGCGCCTGCATGGCCTCCTGCTCGAGGATCGGGATGGCCTGCTGGTCGATGGATTCCGAGCGTGGGTTGCCGCCGTCGTCGATCGACGCGATCCCCACGTTGAGGATCTTGGTCCCGGACACGGTGACCTTGACCGACATGACGCCGTAGCTGTAGTCGACGCCCGAGCCGACCGCGCTCCGCGTCCCGCCGCTCGTCCCCGCCGCCGGGCTGGCCGGCCTGGCCGTCGCGGCCGGGCGGCCGGACGAGGACCGCTGGCCAGACGGCGCCGCCCGTCCGGTCGACGAGGCTCGCGGGCCGGTCGACGCGGCCGGCTGGCCGCCGGCCGCGGCCGGCAGCGCGCCCAGGCTCAGCTTGGCCGGCGTGGTGTGGAAGGCCAGCACGCCGGCCAGGCCGGCCACGGTCGCGCCGATGACGATCGGTGCCCTCTTCATGGCTGCCTCCTAGAACCCGAACGCTTCGATGTGGATCTGCTCACTCGACACCCGGAGCCGCCTGGCGCTCCTGGCGACTTCGGAGCTGAACTCGCCGGGCCCGCATACGTAGACGTCACGGGCGGAGATGTCGGGCACGATCCTGGCCAGCGTGCGCGCGTCGAACCGCACCTGGTGCCGCGGGCCGACCACCTCGTAGAGCCGGCCCCCGCGCTGCGCGACCAGCTCGGCGACCTCCCGGCGGTGGATCAGGTCGTGGACGGTGGACGCGCGCAGCAGCACCACCACGTCCGTCCACCGTGGCAGGTCCTCCAGCATCGCGCGCAACGGGGTGACGCCCACCCCGGCCCCGACGAGCAGGACGGCCTCCGATCTGCGGGCGCGGCCGGTGAACGTGCCGTAGGGGCCCTCGATGGCGACCCGGGTGCCCGGCCGCAGGCGGGCCGCCGCGCGGCTCTGGTCCCCGAGCCCTTTAATCGTTATCCGGAGGTAGTCGCCCGCGTGGCAGCGCCGACAGGGAGTAGGGGTGCGCCTGCCACCACTGGTCCCCGGTGAGGAAGCGCCAGAGGAGGAACTGCCCGCCGGATACCGGGAGCCGGTCCAGCCGTCGCCCCCGGCAGATGACCGAGACGACGCCGGGCGCCTCGGGGCGGACCTCCACGACGCGGAGCTGATGCCGCAGGCTCCGCCCGATCGGCAGCAGCACCCGGAACGCCAGCACCACACCCGCCGTGGCCGCCCAGATCATCATCCACAGGTCCCTGACCAGCGGGTGGCCGACGAACGAGACCCCGGTGGCGATCTGGTGCGCGAATGCGAGCGCGAGCCCGAGATAGAGGTACAGGTGGACGACCCACCAGGTCTCGTACCGCATTCGCCGCTTAACCAGCCGCACCGAGGTGACCGCGGCCAGCACGAGCAGCCCGAAGCCGGCGAAGGCGGCGAGCATGTCCGGGTAGGAGGTGACCAGCACCCAGACTTCGCGCAGCGTCCCGGACTGAGCCGCCTGCGCGTAGCCGAGGGTGATCAGCGCAACGTGGGCGGCGATGAGGCCCAGTGCCCACAGGCTTACCTGGCGATGCCAGCGGACCAGCTGATCCTGCCCGGCCGCCCGCTCCAGCCAGGGCAGCCGGGCCACCAGCAGCACCATGATCAGCATGAGGTAGGTCCCGCTGAAGCCGGCCAGCCGGCCCGCGGCGGTCAGCAGGCCGCCGGGCGCCCGCAGCGCCCCGGCTGACTCGCCGGTGACGACCGCGGCCAGCACCGCGCCGGCGCCCAGGCCCGCGAGGGCCGCGCACCCGTCGACCAGGCCGGGCCGCGGCGTCGGCGCGGGTCGTTGAACGGTGCGGGTCGTCCGTCGGTCGTGCTGCATACCGCCGAGGTTTGCTGACGGAGATGACAGCCACATGAAGCCGCGACCGGGCCGGAACTGATCCGCCAGTCGCTCATCCGGTCGCGGCCGGGGCGCGCGGTGGCGGCCCGGCCGGCGCCGGCTAGCGGCGGCTAGCGGCGGCTAGCGGCGGCTAGCGGCGGCTAGCGGCGGGCGTACAGGCCGGCCGCCGGGACGTAGCGGCGACCAGTGGGGTCTCCCGCGAGGCCGATGAGGCGGAAGTGGCTGGTGAAGTAGGCATCGAGCGGCCGGTTCCAGGGAATCTCCTGGAAGGAGCCGGAGGTGAGCCAGATGTACTGCGCCCGGTCGAGCGCCGTCTGCCACAGGGCGACCACGGACCGGAGCTGGGCGGGCGTGTCGTAGATATAGCGGCCGCTGGTCATCGCGATCATCGTGCCGAGCGGATCGACCAGGGCCGGGCAGCCGGGGACGTCGGAGTAGAACCGGTCGGCCGCCACCGTGAAGGCCGCGCCGTTGCTGACCACGCAGGCGCCAGCCGGAATGAGCAGGTCGGCGGCGGCCGACACCTGAACGCCGCGCAGCGGAGCTTCCGCCCGGAACTGGCGGTACCCGAGTCCGATGATCAGGAGCACGGTCGCGGCGGCCACTGTCGCCTGCAGCATCGTCGGGCGGCCCGGGTTCCGGGCCGACTCGGCGGGGTTGCCGGTCAGCCCGGCTGGGTTCACGGCCGACGTGGCCGGGTTCGGGACCGTGCGGGGGCGCCCGGTCAGACACGGGCGCCCGAACAGGTTCGGGACCGTGCGGAGGCGCCCGCAGGGGTGGGTCGGCCGGCTGCGGCCGGTCAGCCGGCTCACGGGCAGCGCCGACGCGAGCGCCAGAAACGGGGCGTCGAACGCGCCGTAGTGCGTGTAATAGAGCCTCGGCCACAGCAGCATGGTCGTGACCGCCACCGCGCAGGCCGCTGCGTAGGCGTCGAGAGCGTAGGCGTCGAGAGCGTAGGCGTCGAGAGCGTGGGCGTCGAGAGCGTGGGCGTCGAGCCCGTGGCCGTCGGGCCTGCGGGCGTCGAGGGCGCGGGCGTTCGGGCCGTCTGACGACCTGAATCCGAGCGGCCGGCCGCCGAGCAGCATCCGTCCGAGGAGCCTGCCTCCTTCAAGCGGCCGGCTGCGGGGCAGGTAGGCCGCGGCGCAGCAGCCGATCAGGGCCGCCACGATCGCCGCGAGCAGCGGCCGCTCGTGCGGCCAGAAGGGATGCAGGCCGAGTCCGGCCAGGTCGGCGAGGCGCTGCGCCAGGTGCCTGGACCCGTTGGCGTTTCTGACCAGCTGGCCGATCAGCACGCCGCGGGCGAGGGCGGCCGGGGCGAGCAGGGCGAACGGAAGCAGGGGGACGCCGAGGCCGATGGCGGCGCCTGCGGCCAGCGTCGCCGTCGGCCGGATCCGGCGCGCGGCCACGAGCACCAGCAGCGCCGCGATCGCGAGCGGGAGCAGCGCCCAGATTTTGATCGCGACGGCGAAGCCGAACAGGAGCCCGCCGGCGAGCAGACGGGTCCGGTCCGACCAGCGGGCCGCGCGCGGCGCGGCGGGGGAAAGCCGAGGAGCGGAGCCCGCCAGCCGATCGCGGTCGAAGATCGCGACGGCGCCGGCCAGGCAGAACAGGTTCAGCCAGGGCTCGAGCAGGAAGGTGTGGGCGGCGACTGATCGCATCCGGGTAGACGGCGTACAGGCCGCAGGCGATGCCCGCCGCGACCGGGCCTCGGTGCCTCACCAGCAGGCCGAGCAGGACGACGTTGGCGGTGTCGGCGCCGACGGTCAGCGTCCGCGCGGCCGCCAGGCCCCAGGCGGTCCCGGCGACCTTGGCCAGCAGCGCGGCCGGCGCCATCAGGAGCATGGCGCCCGGCGGCTGCACCATGGAGAAATCGCGGTACGGGATTACCCCGGCGACGAGGCGCAGCGCGTTACCGAACAGCACCCCGTCGTCGTACTCGGTCACGCCGAAGAGGTAGCCCGGCCGCGTCAGCTGGTAGGCGCGCAGGAAAAAGGCGAGCGACGCGCAGGCCGCGATGACCGCCCAGAGCGCAGGCTGGCTTTCGGTCAGCCGGCGCAGGCGCGCGGCGGCCCGAACGGACGTCGCGCCGTTACGCGGATGGCGAGTGTGCTGTGTGTTCGTCACGCGACGATCTCCCGACGCCGTCCTCGTACCCTCAGTCACCCACTGAAATCAGAAGGTAATGACATAGGCTGGAGGTGATCGTAGCGAAGATCCGCCGACTGGGCGGGAACTTAGTGTGCGGTGGGTCACGGCCGGGCTCTGGGTAGCATCCGAGCGGGGCAGGGTGCAATAACATCGGCAGCGTGACAGTCTCCCTTTCCAACAGCGAGTCGGCAGCAGACACAGTCGAGGCCGACGTCCTTGTCATCGGGGTTGCGCAGACCCCTGACGGCCCGAGCGTCGCACCCGGCGCGAACGGCGTAGACGAAGCGCTCGGCGGTACCCTCGCCGACACGCTCGCCGCTCTCGGCGCGACCGGCGAGCTCGAAGAGCTCACCAAGATCCCCGGCGGCGGCAAGCTGCCTGCCGCGCTGGTCCTCGCGGTCGGGCTCGGCAGCGCGTCCGGCGATGGCGACGCCGCCTTCGACGTCGAGAACCTCCGCCGGGCCGCCGGAACGGCGCTGCGATCGGTGGCGGCGAAGACCGGGACCGTTCGGGATGACCGGGTTAAGTCTGTTGCCGTTGCGCTGCCGGCGCGGACCGCCATCGAGGCGGAGGCCGTCACCGCCGGGGCGCTGCTCGGCGCGTACACCTTCAGGAAGTACCGGGCGACGCCCTCGGTTTCCGTCGCCGTGACCGTGCTCACCGACGAGGGCAACGCCGCCTCGGTGCGTCGCGGCGAGGTGACCGCCAACGCGGTCAACCTGGTGCGCGACCTGGTCAACACCTCACCGCTCGACCTGCCGCCCGGCCGCGCTCGCGGCCGAGGCGGAGCGGGTCGCGGGCGAGGCCGGCGTGGCGGTGGAGGTGCTCGACGAGGCCGCGCTGGCGGCCGGCGGGTACGGCGGCCTGATCGGCGTCGGCATGGGGTCCACCCGGCCGCCGCGGCTGGTCCGGCTCTCCTACACGCACCCGGAGGCGACCAAGACCGTCGCGTTCGTGGGCAAGGGGATCACGTTCGACTCCGGCGGCCTCTCGCTCAAGCCGCCGAAGTCGATGGAGACGATGAAGTGCGACATGAGCGGCGCCGCGGCCGTGCTCGCGGCCACCGTGGCCGCCGCCGAGCTGTCGCTGCCGGTCAACATCGTGACCTACATGGCGCTGGCCGAGAACATGCCCGGCGGCGCCGCCCAGCGGCCGTCCGACGTGATCACGATCTACGGCGGCAAGACCGTCGAGGTGCTCAACACCGACGCCGAGGGCCGCCTGGTGCTGGCCGACGGGCTGGTCCGGTCGGCCGAGGACAACCCCGACGTGGTGGTGGACGTGGCCACGCTGACTGGGGCGGCGACGGTCGCGCTCGGGCTGCGCACGGCCGGCGTGATGGGGTCGTCGGACGCGGTCGCGGCCTCGGTGGCCGAGCTGATGCGGGCGGCGGGCGAGCCCGCGTGGGCGATGCCGCTCCCCGAGGAGCTGCGCAAGGGCCTCGACTCCACCGTCGCCGACCTCGCCAACGTCTCCTCCGACCGGGCCGGCGGCATGCTGACGGCCGGGATCTTCCTGCGCGAGTTCGCGCCCGCGGGCGCGGCCTGGGCGCACCTGGACATCGCCGGGCCCGCCTACAACGAGAAGGCGCCGTTCGGCTACACCCCCAAGGGCGGGACCGGCTCGGCCGTCCGCGCCCTGATCGCGATCGCGACGGCGACGGCGGACGGAACACTTACCGGCGCGTAAGCGCGCCGCGATGACATGATTGGCACACTGACCTTAGGTCAAGAAGAGGGGATTACCGTGGCAGAGGGCGGCCATTACGACATCGTCATTCTCGGCGGCGGCAGCGGCGGGTACGCCTGCGCGCTGCGCGCGGCCGAGCTTGGCAAGCGCGTGGCCCTAATCGAGAAGGACAAGGTCGGCGGGACCTGCCTGCACCGGGGCTGCATCCCCACCAAGGCGCTGCTGCATGCGGCCGAGGTGGCCGACTCGACCCGGGAGTCGGAGAAGTTCGGGGTCCGGGCCACGTTCGAGGGCATCGAGATGCCCGCGGTCCTCTCCTACCAGCAGGGTGTCGTCGAGCGGCTCTGGAAGGGGCTGCAGTCCACCCTCGCGAGCAGGAAGATCGACACGATCGCGGGCGAGGGCCGGCTGACGTCGGCCGAACTCGGTCGCCGTGGGCGACGCGACCTACACCGGGGACTACGTCGTGCTCGCGACCGGGTCGGTGCCGCGATCGCTGCCGGGGCTGTCAATCGACGGCTCGCGGGTGATCTCGTCCGACGAGGGGCTCTCGCTCGACCGGGTGCCCAAGTCGGCGATCATCCTCGGCGGCGGCGTCATCGGGGTGGAGTTCGCCTCGGTGTGGCGTTCCTTCGGCGCCGACGTGACGATCGTCGAGATGGCGCCGCAGCTGCTCCCGCTCGAGGACGAGGCGTCGGCCAAGGTGCTGCAGCGGGTGTTCCGGCGGCGCGGGATCGCGTTCGAGCTCGGCACCCCGTTCCAGTCGGTCTCCTACACCGACGACGGCGTCTCGGTCACGCTCGGCAACGGCAAGGTCCTGGCGGCGGAGATCCTGCTGGTGGCGGTCGGCCGCGGGCCGGTCTCTGCCGACCTCGGCTACGAGACCGTAGGCGTGGCCATGAGCCGCGGCTACGTGGACGTCGACGGCTACTGCCGGACGTCGGTGCCGAACATCTTCGCGGTCGGCGACCTGGTCGCCACCCCGCAGCTCGCGCACGTCGGCTTCGCCGAGGGCATTCTCGTGGCGGAGCAGATCGGCGGGCTTGACGTGCGGCCGATCGACTACGACGGGGTGCCGCGCATCACCTACTCCGAGCCCGAGGTCGCCTCGGTCGGCATCACCTCCGCCCAGGCGGCCGAGCGGGGTATCAACGTGGTCGAGGTGAACTACCCGCTCGGCGGCAACGGCAGGTCGGTCATCCTTGGCACGCAAGGCCAGGCGAAGGTCATCGCCGAGGCGCCGTCGGCACCGGGCGGGAAGCCGGGCCGGGTGCTCGGCGTCCACCTCGTCGGCAGCCGGGTCGGCGAGCTGATCGCCGAGGCGCAGCTCATCGTCAACTGGGACGCCGAGCCCGATGACGTCGCCGCGCTGATCCACCCGCACCCGACCCAGTCCGAGATCATCGGCGAGGCGCACCTGGCGCTCGCCGGCAAGCCACTGCATTTCCACGCGTAAGGAGTTACTACCGACATGTCGGTCTCCGTACTTATGCCGCAGCTCGGCGAGAGCGTCACCGAGGGCACCGTCACCCGCTGGCTGAAGAAGGAAGGCGAGCAGGTAACGGCGGACGAGCCGCTGCTCGAGGTCTCCACCGACAAGGTGGACACCGAGATCCCGGCGCCGGCCTCCGGCATCCTGCGCGGGATCGTGGTCGACGAGGACGAGACGGTCGCGGTCGGCGCGCAGCTCGCGGTGATCGAGGACGCGGACGCGGACGCCCCGGCGGCGACCCCGGCCCCCGCCGCGCCCGCCCCGGAGCCCGCGGCCGAGACGCCGGCCGCGCCGTCGGCCCCGTCTTACCAGCCGCCCGCGCCCGAGCCGGCCCCGGCCGCGCCGTCCTACGCGCCTTCGTACGCGCCGCCGACGTCGTACCAGCCCCCGGCGGCCGCCCCGGCTAACGGCGGGCAGTCCGGGTCGGGCAACTGGTCGTGGAACGAGCCGTCGGCCCCGACCGCGCCGTCCTATCCGCCGCCCGCCGCCGCGACCCCGGCCGCGCCGGCCCCGGCGCCGTCCTACCAGCCGCCTGCCTCTCCCGCCCCGGCCGCCGCTCCCTCGTACGCGCCGCCGGCCCCCGAGCCCGAGGCGGCCGTGGCCGACGCCTACCCCGAGCCCACGCCGCTGCCGACCGGGGACTCGCCGTACGTCACCCCGCTGGTGCGCAAGCTCGCGGCCGAGCACTCGGTCCCGCTCGAGTCGATCGACGGGACCGGGGTCGGCGGCCGGATCCGCAAGCAGGACGTCATCGACGCGGCCGCCAAGCGCCGCGCGGCCGAGGCCGCCGCTGCCGCGGCCGCCACCGCGGCCGCCGCCCCGGCGGCGCCCGCGGCCAGCGCCGCGCCCGAGACGCCGGCTGCCCCGGCCCGGCCGGCGATCGTCCCCGACGCGCTGCGCGGCACCACCCAGCGGATGTCACGGCCGCGCCAGGTCATCGCCAAGCGGATGGTCGAGTCGCTGCAGACCTCGGCCCAGCTCACCACCGTGGTCGAGGTCGACGTCACCAACATCGCCCGGCTCCGCAACCGGGCCAAGGCCGCCTTCGAGGCCCGTGAGGGCGTCAAGCTGACGTTCCTGCCGTTCTTCGCGCAGGCGACGGTCGAGGCGCTGAAGATCCACCCGAAGCTGAACTCGGTCATCAACGCCGAGACGCAGGAGGTCACCTACCACGCGGCCGAGCACCTCGGCATCGCCGTGGACACCGATCGCGGCCTGATGGTGCCGGTCATCCACGGCGCCGGCGACCTCAACATCGGCGGCCTGGCCCGTAAGATCTCCGACCTGGCCTCCCGCACTCGCGGCGGCCAGGTTGGGCCGGACGAGCTCTCCGGCGGCACGTTCACGCTGACCAACACCGGCAGCCGCGGCGCGCTGTTCGACACCCCGATCATCAACCTGCCGCAGGTCGGCATCCTCGGCGTCGGCAGCGTGGTCAAGCGCGCGGTGGTCGTCGAGGACCCGGCCCTGGGCGAGGTCATCGCGGTCCGCTCCATGGTCTACCTGGCGCTGACCTACGACCACCGGCTCGTCGACGGCGCGGACGCCGCCCGCTTCCTCGTGACGGTCAAGAACCGTCTCGAGGAGGGCGCGTTCGAGGCCGACCTCGGGCTGTAGTCGCTCACCGGCCGGTGTGCTGACTCCGATGAAGGTAGCGATCACCGGCTCGTCCGGGCTGATCGGCACCGCGCTGACGGCAAGCCTGCAGGCGGACGGCCACCAGGTCGTCCGCCTGGTCAGGCGGCCGCCACGGGCCGCCGACGAGATCCGCTGGGATCCGCGTGCCGCCGACGCGGGCAACCCGGTCCTGTCCGGCGTGTCCGCCTGCGTGCACCTGGCCGGCGCCGGGGTCGGCGACCACCGCTGGACCGCCGCCTACAAGGCGGAGATCCGGTCCAGCCGGGTGCTGGCGACCCGGGCGCTCGCCACGGCCCTGGCCGACTTGTCGCCCCGGCCGTTGACGTTCATCTCCGGCTCCGCGATGGGCTGGTACGGCGACACCGGCGGCGCCGCGGTCACCGAGGACGCGCCCGCGGGCAAGGCGTTTCTCTCCCGGGTGGTGGCCGACTGGGAGGCCGCCGCCGCGCCCGCCCGTGACGCCGGCATCCGCGTCGCCCAGCTCCGCAGCGGCCTCGTGCTCGGTTCGGGGGGCGGTATGCTCGGCCGGCTGGCGCTCCCGGCCCGCCTCGGGGTGCTGCCCCGGTTCGGCGACGGACGTCAGGTGATGAGCTGGATCTCGCTGACCGACGAGGTCCGCGCGATCCGCTTCCTGCTCGACGGGCCCGGAGCCGCTGAGCGGAGCGGTCCGTATAACCTCACCGCGCCTAACCCGGTCAGCAACTCGGAGCTGACCTCGGCGCTGCTGGCCGCGGTGCGGCGGCCCGACTTCTCGTGGCTGCGCGTTCCTGCATTTGCGTTGCGGTTGGGCTTGGGCGAGATGTCATCGGAGTTGCTGACGAGTGCCCGAGTGCTGCCGAAGCGACTGCTTGAAGAGGGGTTCGAGTTTGAGTACCCGACGGTCGGCGCCGCCCTCGCGGCCGAGTTGAAATAGGCCTCGCAAACCTCACGCGACGCTGGCGTGGCAGCGTCTTTCTATCAGTTCTGACCATTTTTTCGTCTTCTTATCAGTTCTGACCACAATATTCAGACAATTCGGGCGTGAAAGTGGTCAGAACCGATACCAAGTGGTGGCTTGCATGTCCGAAGCGGCCCTGGAGGTGATGGCGGGGCGGGTGAGACGGGCGAGGTTGGGGCGGCGCGGGTGGGTGCGGTGGTCGGGGCGGGTGCGGGGCGGTGCGGTGGGACGGCGCGGGTGGGTGCGCTGGTCGGGGTGGGTGCGGTGCGGTGGGGCGGCGCGGGTGGGTGCGGTGGTCGGGGCGGGTGCGGTGGTTTTGGTTCGTGGGTGGAGTGGGCGCCAGGCGGTGTTACGAGGCGGGCTGCATGACGATGTCGAAGTCGGCGTGGCGGAAGGGGACGCCGGGCACGTTCCACTTTTCTGCCAGGGCCGGGTCGGTGACCTCTTCGAAGTCCTCGACCAGGGATTTCTTGACCGCGAAGACGGTGTCGGACTCGATGTACTCGCTGCCGGCGACGAAGATATGGGTGGTCAGGTCGCGGTGGCCGGGGGCGGCGACGATGAAGTGGATGTGGGCCGGGCGGAATGCGTGCCGGCCGGTCGCCTTGAGCAGCTCGCCGACCGGGCCGTCGGTCGGGATCGGGTAGTAGCTCGGCACGATCGTGCGGAACCAGAACTCGCCCTTGTCGTCGGTGGTGAACAAGCCCCTGCCGTTGGTGCGGGGCTGCAAGTCGGGCTGCTGGACGTCGTAGAAGCCCTGGTCGTTGGCCTGCCAGACGTCGAGGGTGGCGCCCGGCAGGGGGCTACCGTCGACCGACACGACCCGGCCGGTGACCACGCACGGGGTGCCGGTGCCGACCAGGTCGATGGTGTCGCCGAGCTCGCGCACCGGGGAGGCCACCACGTGGAACGGCCCGAGCACGGTCGACTCGGTGGCGACGCCGAACTTCCTGTTGCTGATCGTCTCGGTCAGCATCGACAGGCCGAGCACGTCGGACAGGAGGATGAACTCCTGCCGGTCGTCGTCGCACTTCTGGCCGGTCCTGGTGAGGAAGTCGATCGCCTGCTCCCACTCGGGGATCGTCAGCTCGACGTCGCGGGCGAACGCGTGCAGGTGCCGCACGAGCGCGGTCAGGACCTCGCGCAGCCTCGGGTCGGTCTGCGCGCCGAAGCTCTCGATGACGGCGTCGGCCGCCGTTTCCTCGGTGAAATCGGTTGCCATGGGAACGAGGCTACGGCCGCGCTGAGGTGCGGGTCTACCACCGGTGGCTGTGAGATTTTCGGTCCGAACGGCCGGTGGCTCCACCCTCGCGGGCAGCGCGCTCGGCTGCGGCGGCGACGTCGACCCCGGCCAGCGGGATCTTCCAGATCGGCACCCGCCGGCGGTCCTCGGCCGACCAGGCCGCGGGGCCGGATTCGCTCATCGCGGCCAGGGCGGAGATCCTGATCAGCCGGCGGGCGGCGTTGAACATGAGGAACGCGAGCGGCAGCTCGATGAACACCGCCGAGGCGAGGCTGCCCCAGATGTCGCGCGTGCCGGAGTCGAGGATCACGTCGAACCAGGCGTCGCAGCACAGCAGCGTGGCGGTGATCAGCAGGAACGCGATCGCGATCTGGCGGCCGCGCCAGAGCGCCCACCCGGTGGCCGCGAACCCGATGAACTCGAGGATGTCGAACCCGACCCAGGCGCCGCGCCAGTAGTGAGTGTGGAACGAGCGGTGCAGGGTGAGCGCGAGCACGATGATCCACGCGGCCAGCGCGGCGCAGGCGACGACCGAGAACACGATCCCGATCCGGCGACGGCGGGAGATGTACAGGCCGAGCATCGGATCCGGGCAGTCGAAGGTGGCCAGCGTGTGAGCCAGCTGCCGCCGATCGGCCGCGCTCATGTCGCGCAGATCTGACTCTTTGATCACAATTGGGATTCCTTCCCAGCTGGCGCGCGGGTATTACAACCGTCGTAGTCTCGATGGTGTGGATGCAGAACTCGTGTACGCGCATGTCGGCTTCGGCGCGGAAGCCGTGGAGTACCGCCAGGCCTGGGAGACGCAGCGCGCCGTGCACGGTCGGCGGGTGCTCGGTGAGATCCCGGACTGCTGCCTGCTGCTCGAGCACGCGCCGGTCTACACGGCGGGCAAGCGGACGGCGGTGTCCGACCGGCCGTTCGGCGACCCCGGGGCGCCGGTCATCGACGTCGACCGCGGCGGCAAGATCACCTGGCACGGCCCCGGCCAGCTGACCGCGTACCCAATCGTGAAGCTGCGCGAGCCGATGGACGTGGTCGCCTACGTGCGGGCGCTCGAGGAGGCGATGATCCGGGTCTGCGCCGAGTTCGGGCTCGAGGCGATCCGGGTCGAGGGGCGCTCCGGCGCGTGGCTCCCGGCGTCCGGCGGGCGGCCGGAGCGGAAGGTGGGCGCGATCGGGGCCCGGGTCGCCCGCGGCGTCACCATGCACGGCCTGGCGCTCAACTGCGACTGCGACCTGTCGTGGTACGACCGCATCGTGCCGTGCGGGATCAGGGACGCCGGGGTGACCTCGCTCACGGCCGAGACCGGCATCCCGGTCTCCGTCTCCGACGTGACGCCGCTGCTCGAGCGGCACCTGACCACCGCGCTCGGCTATCGCACCTGGTCGCGGATCCACACGGTGACGCCGCTGCTCGCGTCGGCTGCCTGAGGCGCTGCGCTGGCGGGCGTGCCCAAATGCCCATTCGGGCACACTCTTGCCGGCCCAAAAGCGCATTTGGCACGTTGGGTGGTGGACGGCTGGCACGTGGGGGTGGGCGGCGGCGAGCCGCTGGGTGGTGGGCTGGGTCACAGGACGGCGGGGGCGCGGTTGGTGGCGGGCGAACGTAGGCTGGAGGTGTGGTGAGTACCCCGGAACTGGCCCCTGAGGGGCGGCGGATGCTGCGCCTTGAGGCGCGCAACGCGCAGACGCCGATCGAGAAGAAGCCCGCGTGGATCAAGACCCGGATCAAGACCGGGCCCGAGTACACCGCGCTCAAGGATCTGGTCAAGGCGGAGGGCCTGCACACGGTCTGCCAGGAGGCGGGCTGCCCGAACATCTACGAGTGCTGGGAAGACCGCGAGGCGACCTTCCTCATCGGCGGCGACCAGTGCACCCGGCGGTGCGACTTCTGCCAGATCGACACCGGCAAGCCGCTGGCGCTCGACACCGGCGAGCCGCGCCGGGTGGCCGAGTCGGTCGTCACGATGGGGCTGCGCTACGCCACCGTCACCGGGGTCGCCCGTGACGACCTGCCCGACGGCGGGGCCTGGCTCTACGCGCAGACCGCGATCGAGATCCACGCCGCCGTCCCCGGGTGCGGGGTCGAGCTGCTGGTGCCTGACTTCAACGGCAACCCGGAGCAGCTGGCGGAGGTGTTCGCCGCGCGGCCGGAGGTGTTCGCGCACAACCTGGAGACGGTGCCGCGGATCTTCCGCCGGATCCGGCCCGGGTTCCGCTACGAGCGGTCGCTCGACGTGCTCCGGCAGGCGCACGCGGCCGGGCTTGTCACCAAGTCCAACCTGATCCTGGGGATGGGCGAGACCAGGGACGAGATCGGGCCGGCGATGGCCGACCTGCGGTCGGCCGGCTGCGACCTGCTGACGATCACCCAGTACCTGCGGCCGTCGGCCAAGCATCACCCGGTCGACCGCTGGGTCCGGCCCGAGGAGTTCGTCGAGCTCCGCGAGGAGGCCATGGCGATGGGGTTCGCGGGGGTGCTGGCGGGGCCGCTGGTGCGCTCGTCGTACCGGGCCGGGCGGCTGTACGCGCAGGCGATGGAGCAGCGGGCCGCGGCGCTGTAGGCGGCGTCGACTGTTGGGCTCGTGCCCAGCGGCTGGAGCGGCAGCCTCTTGCTGTTATCCACCGGTTCGGGTGCGTGGGCGTGACCGGCGGAGCACGGGACCGTTCGAGATGATGGATTTGCGGGTTTGACTTTTCTTCGGTTACAGACCTGTCCGCCGGAAACCGTATGCTGCCTGGTGTTGGCACACGTTATGAGGGAAGGCAGAACCGGTGGTTGACAACTACAGCTCTGAGGATGTTGCCAAGGCCGGGCGGCTGAAGCAGATCCGGATGGTCGCCAAGCTGGTCAACCAGCAGAATAAGCGCGCGCTTCCGATCACGGCCGGGGTCGCGATCGGCATCATCGTGGTGTTCGTGGTGCTCGGGCTGGTGATCGGGTCGGCCGCGTTCCTGATCCCGGTGGGCGTGCTGATCGGCCTGGCCACCGCGATGATCCTGTTCGGGCGGTTCGCGCAGCAGGCGCAGTACTCGGCCATTGACGGGCAGCTGGGCGCGGCGGCGGCGGTGCTGCAGTCGATGCGGGGCGACTGGACGGTTACCCCGGCCGTGTCGGGCAACCGGTCGATGGACGTGGTGCACCGCGCGGTCGGCAAGAAGGGCGTCATCCTGGTCGGCGAGGGCGCTCCAAACCGGGTGAGCGGGCTGCTGGCGGCCGAGCGCAAGAAGACCGAGCGGGTCGCCCACGGGGTGCCGATCACGGAATTCCAGGTCGGCAGCGGCGACGGGCAGATCCCGGTCAGCAAGCTGCAGAGCTCGATCATGAAGGTCCCCGGGACCCTCAAGGGCCCCGCCGTGAGCGACCTGAACTACCGGCTCAAGGCCCTCCAGCCGACCATGCAGGCACCCAAGGGGCCGATGCCCAAGGGCGCGCGGCAGCCGAAGATGCCCCGGCCGCGCTAGGACCGCCTCACATTCGGACGACGATCGTGTTCGCGGCCCGGTCGTGCAGGCCGCGCAGGTCACGGTCGGTTATGCAGGCCGGGATGACGAACAGCAGCAGCAGCGTGCGCACCGCCGCCCACTTGAAGCCGGGGGCGCTGCCGTCGATGCTGATCGTCCGGATCCGGAAGATCCGCTTGCCGACGGTGAGGCCACTGACGGCGGTGAGCAGGTAGACCTCGAAGACAAACAGGAGCAGGGTCCCGTACTGGGCGGCGAAGTAATGATGGTCGGCGGCGCTGCCGAACAGCACGTGGCCGGTGAGGCTGGACACGATCAGCGCGCACAGCAGCCAGTCGACCAGGAGCGCGAGCAGCCGCCTGCCCATCGGCGCGGCCGACATCGGGCCCTGCATCGGCAAGCCGAACCGCTTGCCGGGGTAATCAGGCGTATCATCAGCCGCAGCGGCACCACGCGATGGGGCTACTGCCGTCGCGGTCCGGGTTCGCGAACGCCGGGGTTGTTGGGACACAGAACCTACGGTAGCCGCTTGCCTGTCTCGGCTGCGCAGGGCACTGGGTGCCGTAGGGGACGCGTAACACCGGTGAAACGTCGCGGATACTGCGATGAAATTGCGGACGGCTACCGTCCGAAGCGCGTCCACGACGAAAAATCTCGATAAAGCTCTTAATGCGCGCCCTGTACAGGGAGGGTTGATGTTCAGTTCTGCCGAAGAAGTCCTCGCGTTCATCGCTGAGGAGCAGGTGGAGTTCATTGACGTCAGGTTCTGCGACCTGCCGGGTACCATCCAGCACTTCACCGTTCCGGTGTCGACCTTCGACGCGGACGTCTTCACCGAGGGGCGGATGTTCGACGGCTCGTCGATCCGCGGGTTCCAGGCCATCCACGAGTCCGACATGCTGCTGCTGCCGGACCCGTCGACGGCCGTGCTCGACCCGTTCCGCCAGCACAAGACGCTGAACCTGACGTTCTCGGTGTTCGACCCGCTGACCGGCGCGCCCTACTCGCGTGACCCCCGCAACGTGGCCGCCAAGGCGGAGGCGTACCTCAAGGGCACCGGGATCGCTGACACCTCGTACTTCGGTCCCGAGGCGGAGTTCTACATCTTCGACTCGGCTCGGTTCTCCACCGGCCCGAACGAGGGGTACTACCACCTCGACTCGATCGAGGGGGCGTGGAACACCGGCGCTGACGAGAACGGCGCGAACCTGGCCTACAAGCCCGCCTACAAGGGCGGCTACTTCCCGGTCTCGCCGACCGACCACTTCACCGACCTGCGGTCGGAGATGGTCAACCGGCTCATCCAGTGCGGCATCGAGACCGAGATGCAGCACCACGAGGTGGGCACGGCCGGCCAGGCCGAGATCGACGTCAGGTTCGGCCCGCTGCTGGCCATGGCGGACAAGCTGATGCTGTTCAAGTACGTCATCAAGTCGACCGCGCGGGCGGCGGGCAAGACGGTGACGTTCATGCCGAAGCCGCTGTTCGGCGACAACGGCAACGGCATGCACTGCCACCAGTCGCTGTGGAAGGACGGCGAGCCGCTCTTCTACGACGAGACCGGCTACGGCGGCCTGTCCGACATCGGCCGCTGGTACGTCGGCGGGCTGCTCAAGCACGCGCCGTCGCTGCTGGCGTTCACCAACCCGACGGTGAACTCCTACCACCGCCTGGTGCCGGGCTTCGAGGCGCCGGTCAACCTGGTCTACTCGGCCCGTAACCGGTCGGCCTGCTGCCGCATCCCGCTGACCGGCTCGAACCCGAAGGCAAAGCGGATCGAGTTCCGGGTGCCCGACCCGTCCGCCAACCCGTACCTCGCGTTCTCGGCGATGCTGATGGCGGGCATCGACGGCATCAAGAACAAGATCGAGCCGCCCACGCCGCTCGACAAGGACCTGTACGAGCTGCCGCCGGACGAGGCGGCCGAGGTCCCGACGGTGCCGGGCTCGCTCGACGCGGTGCTCAACAACCTCGAGGCCGACCACGAGTTCCTCAGCGAGGGCGGCGTGTTCACCGAGGACCTGATCGAGACCTGGATCGACTACAAGCGGACGCGGGAGATCGACGCGGTGCGGCTGCGCCCGACCCCGCACGAGTTCGAGATGTACTTCGACTGCTGATGTAGCCGGGATGGCGGAAGCCCGCAGGGAGGTCTTAACCTCGCTGCGGGCTTTTCGCGTGGCGCGCTCGATCGCCCACGGGGACGGCTGGCCCAGCCGGGCAAGCGCAAGCGAGCGGCGTAAGCCGTTCTTGATCCTGTCGTACTGTTCCTGCAGCAGCGCCTTGGCGGCGGCAGGATCCGGTGTGGCCGCCGCGTATTCGACGACGCGAATCAGGGTGTCGCCGACCGTGGCCCAGAAATTCTCATGAGCGTTTCCCTGCGAGTCCAACACCGGGCTGCTGAAGCCGACGCCACCGACGGCGGGGTCGGTTAGCTTCGTCATATCTTGCTGCTTCCAGTCTGAAATCTGGTCGTCGAACGCGCTCGTGGCGCCAATCGGGGTGGCGAATCGCCCTCCCGAGGCCGAAATACACTGTCACTGGCTATTGGGAGAGGAAGGTCATGAGCGAGAGCGGGGATGAGCGGTGGATGCGCGTCGCCATCGAGCTTGCCTGGCAGTGCCCGCCGTCGCCTACCGCGTTCTCAGTCGGCGCCGTCATCGTGGCCGCGGACGGGGACGAGATCTCCCGCGGCTTCTCCCGTGAGGGCGGCGACCCGATGGTGCACGCCGAGGAGTCGGCGCTGCGCAAGCTCGCGGCCGATGACCTGCGGCTGGCCGGGGCGACCATCTACAGCACGCTCGAGCCCTGCTCGCAGCGGAAGTCCCGAGCGCGCACCTGCACGCAGCTGATCATCGCGGCCGGGCTGCGCCGGGTGGTCATCGGCTGGCGCGAGCCGGCCCTGTTCGTGGCCGACTGCCAGGGGTACGAGCTGCTGGACGAGGCCGGGCTCGAGGTGACGGAACTGCCCGCGCTGGCGGCGCTGGCGGCGGCGCCGAACCGTCATCTTTTCGGTTACGACCCGACCGATGCGAGCTTAGTCACGTCGATACCATGTTCCACCGGATATAGTTACTGATGAGTAAATTATGCCTGTTCAGCCGTGCTCGGGGGGAAACCGCGCGGACGTTCAGCCGATTTGTCATCAGGGGAGCACCGATGGAGACGACGACCTACACCGCGCTGTGCGAACGGGCAGGTCGCTGGTGGACGATTCAGGTTCCCCAGATTGAGGGGCTGAGCGCTCAGGTGCGCAGCCTCGACCAGGCCGAGGTGATGACGCGCAAGGTCATCGCGCGGCACCTGGGCATCCCGGCCGAGGCGATCAAGGTCGACGTGCTGCCTGACGCCCCCGCCCCGGTGGCGCGGGCGCTGCAGGCCAGGCACGCCGCCCGGCAGGCGGCCGAGGCGGCCGCCAAGGCCACCCGCGAGGCCATCGAGACCCTGACCCGTGACGGCTATCCGTTCCATGACGTGGCGACCATGCTGTCGCTCTCCCGGGGCGAGATCGAGCACTACGGGCGGGCCTCGGACCAGGCGGCCGGCCTCGGATCCGGACCGCTGCCCGGCCTCCGCCGGGTAAATCCTGTTTGGCGGTCAGGGCGCGCGCGCTTAGGGTGGGTAGTGCCGTGAGCGATTCCGGGGTAATTGAGCGTATCGACGCCTTCTGCGACGCCGTGCCCAGAGAGCGCGCCAGAGCCGAGGCGATTGGCGCGCTTGTGCTATTCGTGCCCGTCGGGCACCGGGTTCCCTTACTATGCCCGGCCGCGCACCGGTCAGCGGCCGGCCGGCCACCGCCGCCGACGTGCGCGCGGTCCGGGCCAGGCAGCGGGAACTGCTCATCCCCGAATCGTTCGAGTGGGTCGAGCGGACCGCTCCCGACATGGCCGCCGCCGCGACCGAAGCCGGCCTCGCCGTGCACGCGCACCCGCTGCTCGTCCTCGGCTCGCTCGCGCCGGCGCCGCGGCTGCCGGAGCGGATCGGCGTGCGGATCATGAGCCCCGAGGACCCGGATCTGATCCTGGCCTGGGCGGTGCCCGGGGTTGCGTTCAACTACCCGGGGACGGCCATCGGCGAGGCCTCGCGTCACCGAGCGGGACAAGATCGCGGCCGACCACGACGCGGCCACCATCGAGCTGCTCCGCGACCGGCTGCGGTCGCGCGAGTCGGTGCTCGCGACCGCGTCCGGCCCCAACGGGCCGCTGGCGGCCGGGAGCTACCAGCTGGCGGACGGCACCGCCGAGATCACCGGGATCGGCGTGCTGCCGGCCAGCCGCCGGCGCGGGCCTGGCCGCCGGGCGTCACCCGCGCGCTGGCGGCGCACGCGCTGGCCAGCGGAGCGCGAACGGTGTTCCTGTCAGCGACGGACGCGACCGTGGCCCGGATCTACGCCCGGCTGGGTTTCCGCGAGATCGGCACCGCCATGATCGCCGAGCCGCCTGAGGGCTGACCGTTGCCGCTGCGTCTGCCCCGTCCCTCTGGTTAGCCCGGCCGGGTTTGCCTGACGCGGGCCAGGCCGGCGGGGGTGTAGCCCGGACAGGGCGGAGCACTCGCGGGTGAGGTGGGCCTGGTCGGCGTAGCCGGCCTTGGCCGCGAGGGCGGCCAGGTCGGGCGGCGCGGACGGGCTCGCGTCCGCGCGGGCGGGGGCGGCGTCGAGCAGGCGGACGAAGCGGTGGAAGCGGAGCACGCGCTGCAGCGTCTTGGGGCCGTAGCCGGCCGCCGCCTGGCTGCGGCGGCGGAACTGCCGCTCGCTCAGGCCGACCTCCGCCGCGACCGCCTCGGCCCGGGCGGCCGGGTCTCGCAGCAGAACCGCGGCCCGCGCCATGGCCGGGTCGGGGACGCCCTCGGCGACCAGCGCGCCGGTGATGTCGAGCACTCGGCCGACCGCCTCGGCCGGGTCGAGCGCTGGCGACAGCCGCCGGGCGGCGGGCGGCAGCAGATCGGCCAGCGGGACCCGCTGGTTGGCAGATCTCGCTGAGCGGCGTCTTGAGCACCTGGCCGCCCGCGGACGGGCGGAACCTGACGCCGACGATGACCGTGCCCGGCTTGATCATCGGGCGGGCCGGGTCCGGTGTCCGGGCCGGCGATGTAGCCGCCGACGCCCTGTTCCCAGATGAGATCGCTGCAGGCGTCGGGGAGGACCAGGCCGGCGCTGGGCACCCTCGTCTGGCTGACCGGTCCGCGGCTCGGGGGTGACGCTGGCCCACAGGCACGCCACCACGCCGCGCAGCGCGGCCGGCGGCGCCCACTCCGCGTACCCGGGAGCGAGCCACGCCCCGGACGGCACCCAGTCGATCGGCGAAGGCCCCATACCACCAGGATGCCACGGGACCCGGAACTCGCGTCGATGGCCGTTTCGTTCAAGACGGCGGCGCGGCCTGGGTGGTGGGATTGGCTCCATGAACAAGACTCCAGACTTTGACGCGGCGGCCGCCTTCATGGCCGGGCAGGCGCGGGTACTCGACCGGCGGATGTTCCAGCGGCTGTTCTGCGACGGGGCGGCCGGGGCGGTGCGGGACGCGGTGACGGCGTACCGGAACTCCGACGGCGGCTTCGGGCACGCGCTCGAGCCGGACTGCCGGGCGGCGGCCAGCCAGCCCGCCGCGGTCGAGATGGCACTGCGGATGATGGACCTGGCCGACGAGTGGGACTCGCAGACTGGTCAGCGACGCGGTCGACTGGCTGGCCGCCGTCGCCCCGGCCGAGGGCGGGGCCGCGTTCGTCGAGCCCTCGCGTGGCCGAGGGGCCGCACGCGCCCTGGTGGGTGCCGGAAGACGGGCATCCGGCGTCGCTCATCCAGACCGGCCAGATCTGCGGGGTGCTGCACGCGCGCGGGTTCGCGCACCCGTGGCTCGACCGCGCGACCGAGGTGATGTGGTCGCGGATCGACGCGCTCACCTCGCCGGGCGGCTACGAGATGTTCGGGGTGCTCGCGTTCCTGCAGCACGTGCCGGACCGTGCGCGCGCCACGGCGGCGTTCTCGCGGGTCGGGCCGCTGCTCACCTCGTGCGGGCTGGTCGCCCTCGACTCCGGCGGCCGAGGGCGAGGCGCACTCGCCGCTCGCGTTCGCGCCGCTGCCCTCGTCGCTCGCCCGGGCGCTGTTCTCCGAGGCCACGATCGACGCGCACCTGGACCACCTGGCCGGGGCGCAGCGCGACGACGGCGGCTGGATGTTCAACTGGCCGTCCTGGTCACCTGCGGCCGAGGCCGACTGGCGCGGCTTCCTCACCGTCGACGCGCTGCGGGTGCTGCGCGCCAACGGCCGCGCCTGACTGCTCCTGGCGCTCAGGCTTGACCGGTCCGTCCGGCTGCGCGTGACGCTGATGCGCAATCTCGACGGTTTTGATGCGCATACCCAATATGGTGTCCGATATGGCGTGCGTACCTGCGGATCGGCAGGCTGATCGGTAGTGCGGCGGCTCGGCTCGATGGCGTTGCTGCGCTGGCGGTCTTCGCGGTGGTGGTCGGCGTCGGTGTCCGCGGCAGCGGCAGCGCCCGTCGCGACGTCGCCAGAAGCAGGCTGGCCTGGCCGGCTGGCGGATCTCACAGGTGCTGGCAGGCGTCACCGTCGGCGGGCTGTGGGCAGGCAGCGCGCGGGATGCCTGGCTGGCCGGGGACGAGTGCGCCGACTCCGACGACGTGCGGTGACAGTGACACCGGCAACGGGACCGTGGTCGTGCGGCACTGGGACGGCCGGGCGTGGCGGTGCGTGACGCCTCCCAGGCGCGTACATCAATAGCCCGCTCGACCAGGGTGTCGGTCGCGGTGGCGGCCACCTCGGGCTCGAACGCCTGGGTGCTCGCCGCGCGTGGCATCGACGAGGTTGACTACACCGACGCGCTGCACTTGACCGGCAGGCAGATGGGCCGCGCCGGTCCGGCTCGATGCCGCGATCCAGACCGCGGTCGCCCCTTCCCCGACGCAGCTGTGGGCGTTCGGCGAACCGTCCTCGTCCGGCCCGCCGGGTTACTTCGCGCACTTCAACGGCGGAAGCTGGAGGCACGGATCGTTCCCGTTCAGCGGCACCGCGACCGCTGCGCGTTCCGCCGAGCGACGTGTGGGTCGGCGGCGGCGGCGACGGCACGGCCTGCCTGGGCATCGAGCACTGGAACGGGCAGCGGTGGCACGTCACCGCGCTGCCGGACCTTAGCCTGCCCGCGCAGCGACTTGCGCTGGGCCGAGCATCAACGGCTTGGCGGAGGTCGGGCCGCGCGACGTCTGGGCCGACATCACCAGCGAATGGCACCAGCGCGAACCAGCCGGGCACGATCCTCCTGCACTGGAACGGCAAGGCCTGGTCCCGGGTCGCGTTCCCCTACGCGGGTAGCGCCTCTTCGCCGGTCGCGTCCGACGGCCACGGCGGAATCTGGCTGGCCACCGCGGACGACGGCGGCGATGGCACGATCGCGTGGTTCGATCACTACGCGCGGCGGCCGCTGGACCCGGTCGAGGGTCCCGAGCCGCGAGGGCGAGCAGCCGGAGGTGTCCTACCTGAGCTCGATTCCCGGTACCCGCTCGCTGTGGGCGGCCGGCGAGGTCGATTTCGCCGACGACGGCGAGGCCATGCTCACGTACGCCGGTGAGGCGCCGTCCGCTTCGGCCGGTCAGAGCGGGCGGGTCAGGATGTCGCTGACCAAGGCGGCGGGGCCGCGGGCGCGGGCGACCTTGGCCCAGCCCCAGTTCCTGAACGCGGCTTGCGCGGCGGCCGCGCTCGGCGGGAGCTTGACGGTGGCGCGCTCTTCGGCGCGGCCGTCCAGGATCGAGCTCATGGAGCTCGGTGGCGATGCCCTGGCGACGCCAGGAGCTGCGGACCATCAGCTGGGTCAGCGCGAAGGTGCGGCCGTGGTGCTCGTCGGTGATGGCGGCGGGCAGCGGGGCGGTCAGGTCCCGCCACCAGTCGGTGGACGGGCGCAGCGGCATCCCGCACGCGTAGCCGACGAGGTAGCCGCCGTGACTCGCCTCGACTAGCGCGAAACCCGGCTGGCGACGCCATACGCCGAGCCGACGGGCGAAGTCCGGGTCGTCGTCCTGGCCGACCGACCTCGTCGTGCAGGGCGACGAGCTCCGTCTCCCGCGCCGCCGCCTGGCGGCCGTCGTACACGTCCAGCGTCACGCCGGGTGCGGACCACGACGGGATGCTCACTGGGCGGCTCCGGAGATCGTGCGGGCGGCTTCGGCGATCGTGCGGGCGGCTTCGGCGATCGTCCGGGCCAACAGGCGGCCGGCGGTGACCGCGTGCGGCTCGGTGGTGGGGCGGCAGCGCCGCCTGGCCGGGTCCCACTCGGTCATCACGATGCCGGCGTGGTCGGTGTCCGGCTCGGTCAGCCGGACCGGCCAGCCGTGGCTGGCGGCCGCGGCGGCGAAGTCACGCGACTGCTGGATGTTCACCATGGTGTCGCGGGTGCCGTGCGCAAGATGGAACGGGACCGGTTCGGCGCCTGCGCCTGCCGCTGCCGGGGCGGCGATGTCGGCCATCGGGCCGTTCCGGACCGGGCTCATCACCGTCTCCGCGATGGAACCCGCCCGCCAGGCAGACGACCGTCGAGGGACGCCAGCCGCCGGCGGTCTCCGGGTTGAGCGCCAGCGACGCGGCCATCCGGCCGCCGCGCGACCACCCGGCCAGCACGAACTCGCCGTCGCCGCCGGTCGCCAGCTCGGCCGGCGGTCGCGGGCAAGTCTGCGAGCAAAGTCAAGCGAGGCGAGCAGGTGCGCCCGGCCGCCGTCGGGTGCCTCGGAGTCCCAGTCGGGGACCACCACCGCGACGCCCAGGCGGGCCACCTCGGCGGCCAGCGGCTCGAGGACGTCCCGCTCGTCCACGCCGATGCCGTGCCACAGCAACGCCAGCGGCGCCGGCCCATCCCGACCTGGCCGGTAGATATCCGCCAGCTTCCCCAGCCCGTAGTCGACGCCCCGCTCGATCAGAACGTCCCCCACGCCAGCACCATCCACCACCCCAGCAGGCTACAGCGGTCGCACGATCGACCAGGGTCCCGGCAGACGGCGTTTCCGGGTGCCAGAGCACGCGCCATGCGTTCCGCTTCTTGCTGTTATCTCGAAGAGGCGTTTGCTGCGGCTCGGGCGTTCCTTCGTCCGCGTCACGGGTGGGGCGGATTGGGCTAATGAGGCAGGGACGATAAAGATCTTGGAGGAAAAGCCCGCTATACGAGTGCTTTTCTTCCGCTAGGAAAAAGTTTTCCAAGATCTTTTGTACTGGTGGGGCGCGCGGGTGAAGGTAGGCGCTTTGGCGGGGGTGGTGGCCTATCGGGCGCGTGCGTAACGGGGCGGTTAGCGATAGAAGAGGCGGTCCATTGGGGCGCGTGGGCGAACGAGGGGTCAGCCGTAGAAGAGGCGGTCCATGACCTTGCGGGCGCGGCCGGGCGGTGCGGCGGTAGTCCTCCTCGAGGGCCTGGGCGGGGGTGTCGTTCCAGGCGACGGCGGAGTTGGAGGAACGGGCGGCGGCGTCCGCCGCCGGGCCGGCGGACGGTTTGTAGCCGAGCAGCCGGGCGACCGCGGTGAGCTCGTCGTGCTTGGCCGGGAAGGCGTCGCCCGGGCGGCCGCGGACCAGCATGATCGCGTTCCTGACGCGGGAGCCGAAGCGCCAGGCGGCGCTCAGCGCGGCCGCGTCCGGGGGCGGTGACCAGGCCGGCCTCGACCGCCGCGTCGAGCGCGGCCAGGGTGCGGGTGGTGCGCAGCCCTCGACGGCGTGGCCGTGCTGGAGCTGGAGCAGCTGGACCGTCCACTCGACGTCGGACAGGCCGCCCGGGCCCGAGCTTGAGGTGCAGCGCCCGGTCGGTGCCGCGCGGGATCCGCTCCGCCTCGATGCGCGCCTTGATGCGCCGGATCTCGCGCACGGCGGGATCGGCCGAGCCCGTCGGCCGGGTACCTGAACCGGTCGGCGAGCGCGATGAACTCCGCGCCAAGTTCCGCGCTGCCGACCGCGAACTCGGCCCGCAGCAGCGCCTGGAACTCCCACGGCGCGGCCCGCCGCTCGTAGTAGGCCCGGCACGCGGCCAGGCTGCGGACCAGCGGGCCCTGCCTGCCCTCGGGGCGCAGGTCCGCGTCCACCAGCAGCGGCGGGTCGGGGGCGGGGAGCGAGAGCAGGCGGCGCAGCTCGGTGCCGACCGCCTGGGCGCGCGTCGGACGCCCGGCGGCTCGGCCGGCCGGGTCGGCGCACGGTCAGCGGGCGCAGCTCCGGACGGGTCGCCGGGGCAGCGGGTCGTGCACGAAGATGACGTCGGCGTCGCTGCCGAAGCCGGATTCGTGGCCGCCGTACCGGCCCATCGCGATCACCGCGAACCTGGTCGGCAGCGGGGCGCGCAGCTCCATCTCGATCTTGGCGATCGCGACCGCGAGGACGGCGTCCAGGGTCGCGGTCGTGATCGCGGTGAGCGCCTCGGCCGTCTCCGCCAGCCCGATCAGGCCGAGCACGTCCGCCGCCGCGACCCGCAACAGCTCGCGGCGGCGGAGCGAGCGGATGGTGACCGCCGCCTGCTCGGCGTCGGCGGCGGTGGTGGCGGGCTCGGGTGGTGGCGGCGCTGCGGGGGCTGGCGCGTCGAGGTCGGTCAGGACGCGGGGCCAGAGGTCGGCGGGCGTGGCGCCTGGCGGCGGCCATCATCTCGGCCCGCAGCGCGTCGGCCGTCTTGGGGACGAGCTCGGCGTCGTCGGCGAAGATCGCGACCGCTTCCGGCGCGCGCAGCAGCAGGCCGGTCGCGTAGCGGCTCGAGGCGAGGACGGTGGCGATCCGCTCGGCCGCCTTGGTCTCGTCCCGCAGCAGCCGCAGGAACCACGGGGTCTCGCCCAGGGCCTCGCTCACCTGACGGAACGCGAGCAGCCCGGCGTCCGGCTCGGCCGCGTCGGCGAACCAGCCGAGCAGCACCGGCAGCAGCGTCCGCTGGATCGCGGCGCGGCGGCGCAGCCCCGAGGTCAGCGCCTCGATGTGCCGCAGCGCGCCGGCCGGGTCGCGGTAGCCGAGGGCCTCGAGGCGGGCCCGGGCCGCGTCCGGGGTGAGCCGGGCGGCGCCGGACGGGAGCTTGGCCACCGCGTCGAGCAGCGGGCGGTAGAACAGCTTCTCGTGCAGGCGCCGGACCTGCTGGGCGTGCCTGGTCCAGGCCTGCGTGAACGCCTCTTCGGGCGCGGGCGGCGGGCGGACGGGGCAGCCCGGGCCGGGCTGCGCGGGGCGCAGGAGGCGGCGGGCGGGCAGGAGGGCGGCGGCGGGTGGAACCACGGACCGTTCGGGAAAACTGGATTTGCTGAATTTGACTTTCGCATCGCGCGGCCGAGGCGGCGCAGCACGGCCGGGTCGGTCGGCAGCGTGTGCGTGCGGCGCAGCTGGTAGATCTGCAGCAGGTGCTCGGTCTGGCGCAGGAACCGGTACGCCTGCGCGAGGTCGTCGGCGTCGGCGCGGCCGACGTAGCCGCCGTCGGCCAGCGCCGTGAGCGCGGGCAGCGTGGCCGGGACGCGGAGCCGGTCGTCGGCGCTGCCGTGCACCAGCTGCAGGAGCTGGACGGCGAACTCGATGTCGCGCAGCCCGCCCGGGCCGAGCTTCAGCTCGCGGCCGGCCATGTTCTTGGGCAGCGTCGCCACCACCCGGCGGCGCATCGCCTGGACGTCCTCGACGAAGTTCTCGCGCTGCGATGCCTGCCAGACCAGCGGGGCGACGGCCGTGGCGTAGCGCTCGCCCGAGGTCGCGGTCGCCGGCCGCCGGGCGCGCCTTCAGCAGCGCCTGGAACTCCCAGGTCTTCGCCCACCGGTCGTAGTAGGCCAGGTGGCTGGCGAGGGTGCGGACGAGCGGGCCCTGGCGGCCCTCCGGGCGCAGGTTCGGGTCGACCGGGAAGATCGCGCCCTCGGGGGTGGCGCGCTCGCAGACCCGGATCAGCCCCGCCGCCAGCCGGGTGGCGGCGCCGAGGGCGGACTCCTCCGAGGTCTGCTCGTCGGCGGGCTCGGCCACGAAGATCACGTCGACGTCGCTGGCGTAGTTGAGCTCGCGGGCGCCGCACTTGCCCATCGCCACGATCGCCAGCCGGGCGGTCGCGGCCGCGGCCGCCTCGGCCGGGTGCTCGGCCGCCAGCTCGGCCCGGGCCACCGCCAGGGCCGACTCGAGCACGGCGTCGGCGAGGTCGGCCAGCTCGGCCGCGACCTCGTCGATCGTGATCGACGCCGGTCAGGTCGCGGGCGGCCAGGTGCAGGAGGCCGCGGCGGTAGGCGGCGGCGAGCCGGGCGGCCGGGTCGGGGGCATCGGCGGCGGCATCGCCGACGGCCGCGATCGGGACCGGGTCGTCGGGGTCGGCGCCGACCGCAGCGGAGCAGCTCGGCCCGGAGCTGGCTCGGCTCGGGGCGGCGGTCCGCGTCCCGTCCCCGCAGGACGGCGCTGTCGGCCGGGTGCCTGGCCAGGTGATCGGCCAGGGCCTTGCTGACGCCGAGGACGGCGATCAGCCGGGCGCGGAACGCGGGGTCCTTGGTCAGGCCGTCGATGAGGCTCTTGTCGCGCTCGGCGACCTGGGCCAGGCCGGTCAGGGCGAGGTCGGGATCGGCCGCCTGGGCGAGCGCGGCCAGCAGCGGGTGGTCGTCGCCGGCGATGCCGAGGGCGGCGAGCTCGCGTTCCGCCCTCGGGACGTCGGCGAAGCCCATCCTGGCCAGCCAGCCGGACAGGGACGTACGCGTGCCGCTCACGGTTATGAGCGTATACCGCGCGGTTGAGCTGCCGGGAAATACGCCTGTAACGTGCGGAATTCCGGTTGGTGGGGCGGACCGGGCGCGGTAGTGCCCGCGGATCGCCCCGGTGTGACCGGCGAGGATGGTCGCCGCGTGTGATAGGCATGATCCATGGTTGATCTCATCCCTCGCAGCGTGCTTTTCGGCAATCCGGAGCGGATCCAGCCGCGCATCTCCCCCGATGGCGGGTCCCTGGCGTGGATCGCGCCCAAGGACGGCGTGCTGAACGTGTGGGTCGCGCCGATCCTCGCCCGCGCCGACCCGGACTCGGGGGTCGACGGCTCGGGCGTCGACTGGGCGGCGGCGCGGGTGATGACGGCCGACACCGATCGCGGTATCCGCACCTTCAGCTGGGCCCGGGACGGCCGCCACCTGCTGTACGTGCAGGACGCGGGCGGCGACGAGAACTGGCGGCTGTACGACGTGGCGGTGGACTCGCTCGAGCGGCGGGACCTGACGCCGTTCGACAAGATCCACGCGACGATCATCGGGACGTCGAAGCGGCGGCCGACCGAGGTGCTGGTCGGCATCAACGCCGACAACCCGCAGCTGCACGACGTGTACCGGCTCGACCTGGTCACCGGCGAGCTGGTCAAGGAGATCGAGAACCCGGGCTACGCGGGCTGGCTGGCGGACGAGGACCTGGTGGTGCGGTGCGCGATCGCGCCGCTGCCGGACGGGTCGTTCGACGTGCTGGTGCGGGATTCCGGCATCGCGGCGATTTCCGCACCCTGCTGACGATCCCGGCCGAGGACGCGACGTCGACCGACGTGGTCTCGTTCAGCGGTGACGGGCGCTCGGTGCTGATGACCAGCGCGGCCGACTCCGACACGGCCCGGCTGACCAAGGTCGACCTGGCGACGGGGGCCGAGACGGTGCTCGCGTCCGACCCCGAGGTGGACATCGCCGGGGTGCTGCTGCACCCGGACACCCGCGACCCGCAGATCGTGATGTTCCTCAAGGACCGGATGGAGTACCTGGTCCTCGACCCGTCGGTCGCCGACGACCTGACGCGCCGTGCAGGAAGCTGCACCCGGGCGACCCGAGCTTCTCCGGGCGCGACGACGCCGACGCCACCTGGCTGATCGCGTACAACGTCGACGCCGGATCGGTCGCGTACTACATGTACGACAGGACGACCAGGACCGGCCAGCCGCTGTTCGTGTCCCGGCCGGAGCTGGCGGACTACACGCTCGCGGCGATGGAGCCGTTCTCGCTACGCCGCGCAGGGACGGGCTCGTCATCCACGGGTACCTGACGTTCCCGCCCGGGGTCGACCGCTCGTCGCTGCCGGCCGTGCTCAACGTGCACGGCGGGCCGCAGGTCCGCGACGCCTGGGGGTACGACCCGGAGGCGCAGTGGTTCGCCAACCGCGGCTACCTGTGCGTGCAGGTCAACTACCGGGGCTCGACCGGCTACGGCAAGTCGTTCGTCGCCGCCGGCGACCGCGAGTGGGGCGGCAAGATGCACGACGACCTGATCGACGCGGTGTCGTACATCGTCGGCCAGGGGTGGGCGGACCCGGCCCGGGTGGCGATCTACGGCGGGCTCCTACGGCGGGTACGCGGCGCTGGTGGGGGCGGCGTTCACGCCCGATGTGTTCTGCTGCGCGGTGGACATCGTCGGGCCGTCGAACCTGAAGACGCTGCTCGAGACGATCCCGCCCTACTGGGCGCCGATGATCGCGCAGCTGTACCGGCGGGTCGGCAACCCCGAGACCGACGAGGAGTTCCTGTGGTCGCGGTCGCCGCTGTCGCGGGCGCGCGACATCCGCATCCCGCTGCTGATCGCGCAGGGGGCCAACGACCCCCGGGTCAAGCAGGCCGAGTCCGAGCAGATCGTCGCCGCGCTGAAGGACGCCGGGATCGACTACGAGTACATGCTCTTCCCCGACGAGGGGCACGGCTTCGCCAAGCCGGAGAACCGGATCAAGTTCTACGCCGCGGCCGAGCGGTTCCTGGCCCGGTACCTGGGCGGACGCTTCGAGGAGTGAGGCGTGCCGCCAGGCAGCCGGACCGCTTCGTGGGCCACAAGGCAGGAATGGCGGCCCGACACGCTTGGCCCTGTGGCCCACGGTTCCTATCTAAGGACCTGGCGGGGCGGAGCACCATGATGACTAGGCGGCAATCTCGGGTGCGTCGGCAGGGTTGGGCGGGTCGGCGGGCTTCGCCGACGGCTGCCGGTCTGGGCGGCAGCCCGCCCGGGGCCGGGTATCGGCGCACCGTCACCAGTGGCACCACGCGCCACTGGCTGGACGGATAAAGGCGTTATCGTGGGCACTTCGGGTCGCGGGGTGCCCGCGGGGTGCCCACGCTGACGTCCGCGGCCGGAAAACGCCGCCCTTACGGCACACAATCACGACCCTTCGGTCGGGCCGCATGATCCCATCGCCGGTTTACATGCTCCGTTCATAGGAACGCTGCTTGTCAACGCAGTCTGGGCGGTCCGGGAGATCGTGACGCGCGCCGATCGGAGTTCTTGCTGTTATCCACCAGGAGGCGGCTCGGAGAATTATTGTGCGACCTTATGTACGGGTTGCCGAGCGTTTTGTCGCGCAATGATTCTGGCCCAGGCCGCTTCTTGCTGTTATCAAAGGCGGATGCGTCGCACTCAGGCGTCATTCTCAAGCTTGATTTAATGACGCAATCATTATATGATTGCGTCATGCTGTACCCCACGCCCGTTCTCGCGGCTGATGACGTGCGCGTGCTCGATGAGATCGATGGCATGCGTCGCGAGCTGCGCCACCTGGTCCGGGATTCGCCCGCCCGGTGGACGTCAGGGCTGCGGAAGTTCCTCACCGCCGACGCCATCGCGGCGTCCAACTCGATCGAAGGGTTCCGGGTATCGACGGTCGACGTCGCCGATCTCATGGAGGGCGAGCACGACGTGGACGTCTCGGAGGAGAACCTGGCCGAGACGGTCGCCTATCAGCACATGATGACGTACATCCAGACGCTGCACGACGCGCCCGACTTCGCCTACTCGAAAGGGCAGCTGAACGCGCTGCACTGGATGCTTCAGGGACATCGGCACAGCCGGTCCAAGCCAGCCGGCCAGTGGCGGAAGGGTCCGGTCTACGTGACGGACGCCCGCGACCCGTCCATTGCCGCTTACACCGCTCCCGACGCCGGGGAAGTCCCCGCGCTGATGACGGAGTTCGTCGACTGGCTCGAGACGCCCAGCGAAACGCACTGTCTGGTGCGAGCGGCGATGGCGAACCTGCATCTGGTGTCGATCCACCCATGGGCCGACGGGAACGGGCGGATGTCCAGGTCGCTGCAGACGTTGATGATCGCCCGGGAGGGGTTCCTGGCGCCTGAGTTCTCTTCGATCGAGGCGTGGCTGGGCCGGCCGGGCAACACCTGGGAGTACTACCGGGAGCTGGCCGGCCGCGGCGCCACTTACCAGCCGGACCAGGACGTCGCGAGCTGGGTTCGTTTCAATCTCGTCGCGTACCACGAGCAGGCACAGGCCGTGCGGAACCGGGTGGACCGGGCGGGCCAGATCTGGGGACTGCTGGCGGACTTCGCCGACGACCGGCGGATGGACGAGCGCGTTGTCTCGGCGCTGCACGATGTGGCCATGACCGGGCGAGTTCGCCGCCTGAGCTACGAGCACGCCGAGGGACTCAACCTCCAGCAGGCGCAGCGCGACCTGCGCGACCTGGCCGCGGCCGACATCCTCGAACCAGTCGGCCGCACCCGCGCGCGGTATTACCGGGAAGGGCCCCGGTTCCCCGAGGCGGCGCTCGCCGAAGCGCGTACCCCGATGGCGGTCAGCAACCCTTATGCGAGCTAATGCGGTGCCAGGATGACGATTTCCGTTGGGCGGCCGGCTCTACTTGCTGTTATCTGCCGGGGTTGGTGTCGGCCAAATTAGCGTGTGTCTTTAGGCATCGTTTTCCGGACAATCGTTTTCCGGACTTTTGGACACACGATAATCTGGCGCCGCCCGCGCCGCCCGCGCCGCCCGCGCCGCCCGCGCCGCCCGCCCGCCCGCGGAGGAGCATCGATGCTGAAAGGTCCCAGAGGGTGACGGTGCCGATGCGGGTGTTCGCGTCGCTGCGGGACCAGGCGCCGTGCTTGCGGAACTCGAGCAGGTAGCGGCCGCCGTCCAGCCAGCCGATGTAGTGGACCGAGGAATCGTCGCTGCGGTCCCCCTCGGCCGTCACCCAGGGCAGGTTCCACAGCCGCTCGCCGGAGTCCGCGTCGACCACCCGGATGTGCTCTCCGTCGGAGACCGCCAGGACCTTACCGCGGGTCGCCCACGAGACGGCGGTGGCCTGGCTCTGCTGACCGGTGATGGTGCGCTCCCGCTGCCCGCTGGCGGCGTCGAAGATCGCGACGTTGGCGCCGTCCGGGGCGGCGATCCGATGGCCGCCCGGCTCCCAGGCGGCGGGGCCTGACGCTCCCTCGAGGGTGCGGCGCGGCTGACCGCTGGCCGCGTCGACCAGCAGCACCGACCGGGAGCGGGGGGCGCTCAGCGCGAGCTGGCTGCCGTCCGGCGACCAGGCGACGTGTGATCGGTCCGGCCCGTCGGGGAGGCCGATCGGGCGCTTGCCCTCGGCCTGGCTGCGGATGTTCAGCACCAGCCGACTGGACTTGACATCCCCCTCGATGGTGGCCAGGCGGGCGTTGTCCGGCGCCCACGACATGGAGACGACCGGCCCGGCCAGGTCGTGCCTGAGATGCCGGGTTCCGTGGCCCTCGTGGTGCCCGTTGCGCCCGTTCCAGATCTCGAGCATCCTGTGCTTGCCGGACGGGTTCCGGCCGCCGGCCGCGACCTGGGCGCCGTCGTTCGACCAGGCGGCCGAGAGCCAGTACGTGTCCGGGGTGGCGCCGTCGAAGCGCGCGGACTTGTTGATGTCGTGCGCCCTGGTCGACGCCGGCTGCTGCGCGGCCTGCTTCCGCCGCGCCCGGTCGACCAGGAATCCCTCAAACCCGTGGGTCTCGTCCTCGTTGCTCACTGGCTGCCTCCCCGGCCTGCGGCTTCCCCGTCGCCCGCGGCTGCCTGAGGAAGGAGGGAGGCAGAGCGCGTTGCGAATTGTTCCGGATCATACTCATCGCGGGCGCGGAAAGAACAGAGGCCGCTGAGCCGGAATTACCAGGGCGCTGCGCCCCGCGCTCCGCTGATCACCCCGCTGAAGGAGTCATTGGGGAAATGGGCGGAGACCGGGACCGTTCGAGATGAAAATGGTGTTGAATTCTGGGTTTTAGAGAATGGGGAGGTAGCGGTCTAGTTCGTAGCGACTGACCTGGCGGCGGTACTCCTGCCATTCTTCGCGCTTGTTGCGGAGGAAGAAGTCGAAGACGTGCTCGCCGAGGGTCTCCGCCACCAGGTCGCTCGACTCCATGACCCGGATGGCCTCGTTGAGGTCGGACGGGAGCGGCTTGATGCCCATCGCGCGGCGCTCGGAGCTGGTCAGGGCCCACACGTCGTCCTCGGCCCCCGGGGGGAGCTCGTAGTCCTTCTCGATGCCCTTGAGGCCGGCCGCGAGCATGACCGAGTAGGCCAGGTAGGGGTTGCAGGCGGCGTCGAGCGAGCGGAATTCCAGCCGGGTCGAGTTGCCCTTCTGGGGCTTGTACATCGGCACCCGGACCAGGGCCGAGCGGTTGTTGTGGCCCCAGCAGACGTAGGCCGGGGCCTCGCCGCCGGCCCCGGCGGTGCGCTCGGCGCCGCCCCACAGCCGCTTGTAGGAGTTCACCCACTGGTTGCAGACGGCGGTGATCTCGGGCGCGTGCTTGAGCAGGCCGGCGATGAACGAGCGGGCGGTCTTGGAGAGCTGGTACTCCGCGCCTGCCTCGTAGAAGGCGTTCTGGTCGCCCTCGAACAGCGACAGGTGGGTGTGCATGCCGGAGCCCGGGTACTCGGTGAACGGCTTGGGCATGAACGTCGCCCAGACGCCCTGCTCGATCGCGACTTCCTTCATCACCAGCCGGAAGCTCATGATGTTGTCGGCCGTGGTCAGCGCGTCGGCGTAGCGCAGGTCGATCTCCTGCTGGCCGGGGGCGACCTCGTGGTGGCTGTACTCGACCGAGATGCCCATCGCCTCGAGCATGGTGATGCTGGTGCGGCGGAAGTCGTGCGCGATGCTGTGCGGGGTGTGGTCGTAGTAGCCGCCCGAGTCGACCGGTTCCGGCGTGGAGCCGACCTCGGGACGGTCGCGCAGCAGGAAGAACTCGATCTCCGGGTGGGTGTAGAAGGTGAAGCCCATGTCGCTGGCCTTGGAGAGGTTCCGCTTCAGCACCCAGCGCGGGTCGGCGTAGCTGGGCGAGCCGTCCGGCAGCAGGATGTCGCAGAACATGCGGGCCACGCCGGGGTACTCGCCGCGCCACGGCAGCAGCTGGAACGTCGACGGGTCGGGGCGGGCGATCATGTCGCTCTCGTGCACCCGCGCGAAGCCCTCGATGGCCGAGCCGTCGAAGCCGATGCCGTCCGCGAACGCGCCCTCGAGTTCGGCCGGGGCGACCGCGACCGACTTGAGGGCACCGAGCACGTCGGTGAACCAGAGCCGGACGAAGCGAATGTCCCGCTCTTCTAGCGTGCGCAGCACGAATTCTTCCTGCCTGTCCACGGCTATCACCTTAAACGCTTCTCGCGGTTGGTTCACACTGCGCGGTCGTTCGGCCGACGGTCCGGTCACGGTAGCAGCAGTTGCGCGCGCTCCGCGTTTCCGCTTGGTTACGTTCGGGTGATCGTTCTAGGGTAGAGATCGGTCGGGCTGCGACACGGGGCACCCCAGGCGCCGACGGCCGCCTAGACTCGGGGACCTAACTGGGACATCTTCTGTGACTGAGGAACAGGTGAGGCATGTCACGCACGGCAGTAAGCACAGCGAGTCCGGTCCTGGCCGAGAAGCTGGCGGAGTTCGACCGGGACGGATTCACGATCATCCCCGGCGCGCTGACGGCGGACGAGGTCGGCTTCTACCGCGGCGCCCTTGACCGCGTATACGCGGAGCAGGAGGCGGACGGCCGGGTCAAGCCGGGCGCGTCGATGCACCAGCTCAGCGCCGTCGCCAACTGCCCGGAGGCGCTCGGCCTGGTCGACCACCCGACGACGTTCCCGTACGTCTGGTCGATCCTGGGCTGGAACGTGCACGCGTACCACTCGCACCTCGACGTGCACCCGCCGCTGCCTTCTCAGCGCCCGTTCCGGTTCGAGTGGCACCAGGACGGCGGGCGGCAGAACCGCGAGATCGAGACCGACCCGCGGCCGCGGCTGTCGGTGAAGTACGCGTTCTGGCTGTCGGACGTGTCCGAGACCGGCCGCGGCAACTTCAAGGTCGTGCCGGGCAGCCACAAGACCAACTGGATTTCCGGGCCGCCGCGGCGCGACGTCGAGTGGCCCGACCCGGACGGCGCGATCGAGGTCACCGCCAACGCGGGCGACGCGGTGCTGTTCGACCGGCGGCTGTGGCACGCGCGCTCTGACAACTACTCGACCATCACCCGCAAGGCGATGTTCGTCGGCTACACCTACCGGTGGGTCGCGATGCGGGACGAGAACGACGGCATCTGGTCGTCTTCGCTGGCCGAGTCGGTCAACCCGGTCCAGCGGCAGTTGCTCGGCGGGCTGAGCGACAAGTCCGGCGACCACGCGTGGGGGCACTACCCGGAGAGCACCCCGCTGTACGGGTGGCTGAAGGAGCGGGACCTGTTCGACCCGTCGAACCCGCCGCTGAAGGCGTAGTTTTCGGTTTCGCTTTCGGTTTTGCTTTTCGGTTTCGCTTCTCGGTTTTGCTTTTGGGCTCGCTTTTAGGGCAGGCGTCCGACTGCGGCAGTCGCGCGGCGGGCGCCTGCGCTTGCGTCTCCCCCCGGCCAGGCGGCCGGGGCGCGGACCAGCAGCATCGCCGCGTCGTCGTGCGGCGGCGAGCCGACGTGCCCCAGCAGGTCGTCCCGGACCAGGTCGAGCAGGGTGGGACCGCGACGCGCGAGCTGCCGGGCGGCCGCCCGGGGGGACTTCGGCGTCTTGGCCGGCTTGGGCAGCGTCTGCGGGGCGAGGGCGGCCACCCGCTCGTCGAGCGGGTAGAACTCTCGGTTCGCGTCGCGGGCCTCGGTGACGCCGTCGGTGTAGAGCAGCAGCTGGTCGTTGGGCTCGAACGGGTAGGTCTGCTTCGCGCCCGAGTCGTTGCCGAGCGTGATCAGGCCGAGCGGGGGCGCGGGGGCGCGCACCTCGAGCACGGTGACCTCGCCGGTGGCCGAGACCAGGATGGGCGGCGGGTGACCGGCGTTGAGTATCGTCAGCCGGCCCCGTTCCGGGTCGACCTGGGCCAGCAGCGCGGTGACGAACTCCTCGTGCTTGCCCCACCGCCGGGTCAGGCCCGCGTCGAGCCGGTAGGCGATCTCGTCGAGGGTGTGCACGCTGTGCGCGAGCTCGCGGAACCGGCCGATGATGTCGGCCGCCACCTCGACCGCCTCGAGGCCCTTGCCGCGCACGTCGCCGATGATCATCCGGATGCCGTGCTCGTTGGTCGCGACGACCTCGTACAGGTCGCCGCCCACCCGCGCCTCGGCCGCGGCCGCGAGGTAGACGACGTCGACGTTGAGCGGGCCGACGGTCTCTGGCAGCTGCCTGAGCACGGCCCGCTGGGCGGCCTCGGCGACACTGGTGACGTTAACGATCTGGAGCGCCTGCTGAGCCTGCTGGGTGGTTTTGTGCTCGGCTCCGACCTTCGTCCCCACCAGGCTGAGCACGGTGACGACGGCGGTGGCGCCGATGGCCGCCAGCGCCAGCTGGTGGCTGCCGGTGGTGACGGTGATGCCGCCCTTGAGCAGCGCGTCGATGACGACGCCGGCGATGAGGGCGGCGACGCCGTACGCCAGCGGCCGCCAGATCCTGGTCGCGCCGACGCCGGCCAGCGCGGGCGGAACGGCGAGCAGCGGGGCCAGCTCGAGCGGCGCGGGCCAGGCGCCGACCAGGCAGACGATGGCGGCGGCGATGGCGGCCGCGGCGACGGTGACCTCGAGCCAGCGGGCGCGCCAGGCGCGGCGGGCGCGGGGCGTGGCTGCCTGGTCCGCTGGCGTCGTCGCCTTGGCGGGCGTCGTCGCTTTTGCGGGCGTAGTCGCCTTGGCGGGCGGCTTGGCGGGCGTCGTCGCCTTGGCACGCGGCTTGGCCGGCGTCGTCGGCGTTGTCGTTGCCGACGTGGGCACCGGCGGCGTCGGCGTGTCCGGCGTTGTCGTCGGCGTTGCCGGCGTTGTTGCCGGCTTCGCCGAGGTTGCCGCCGGCGTTGCCGTTGCCCGCGTCGGCTCTGCGGGCGATTCCGTGGCCATAGTCACCTCATATCGCATGATCGACCGGAATGACCATACGTGGGCGGACTGGGTTCGCGACATGGTTTAGGCGTGTTTCCGCTGAGGAGCGAGGGGTTTCGGTGGCGAGGCGCGGCCGGGCGGTTGCGGGCGCGCGTCGTTCGGACGGCGAGCGACCATCACTTTTGGGCCACTTCTTGCTGTTATCTCCGATGGGAGCGGTGCGAGCCATTATTGGGGGTAGTATCCGCTGCTATTTGACGGATACTACCCCCAATCTTTTGATCCGCGCCCCCAGCAGCGTGATCCAGTCGCGGGCCAATTGCGGCAATACTTGCCATTGGCACAAGGTTGCATTTATGACATCGAGAATTTACGTTTGATTTGCCGCTTATGCTGGACAGATCGGCATCCGGCCAATTCGAACCTATTACGGTTGATCCGATTGCGTTCTTTGGACAGGGTGGGCTAGGCGAGCCAGGGAGAGCGAACGACCATGGACGACATCAACGCGCTGGCCCGGTTGCTGGCGGTCGAGGTGCTGCTGGCCGAACCCGAACTGCTCGGCAACGACGCGCTCGAGGCCGATCTCTATATCCTGCGCGACAAACTACGGAAAGCGGCCGGGCGGCCGGGACGATTCCTTCCTTAGAAGAGGCTGGCGTGGCTCGGCTGGCTCCGCGAGTTCATGACGTACCTGACCAGGCAGACGAGAACGTTCTTGACCGAATCGCGGTCTCGTGCGTCGCACATTACGACGGGCACCTCGGGTGCCAGGGTCAGGGCGATTCTGATGTCGTCGGCCCCGAACCGGGGCGCATCGTCGAAGCAGTTGACGGCGATGATGAACGCCGTGCCGTTCCGCTCGAAGTAGTCGATCGCGGGGAAGCAATCGGCCACTCGCCGCGTATCGGCCATGACCACGGCGCCAATCGCGCCGATCGCCAGGTCATCCCACATGAACCAGAAGCGCTCCTGGCCCGGCGTGCCGAACAGGTAAAGCACGAGCTCGGACTGAAAGCTGATCCGGCCGAAGTCCATGGCCACGGTCGTGGTGGTCTTGGCGGACACGCCGCGCGTGCTGTCGACGCCACGGCTGCTCTCGGTTAGCGGTTCCTCGGTTCGCAACGGCCTGATCTCGCTGATCGCGCCGACCAAGGTCGTCTTCCCTACTCCGAAGCCCCCCGCGATGAGGATCTTGGCGGTCGTCGGCACGCTCGACCCCGCCATGCCGTCGTCAGAGTGATTCAAGACCATCAAGCACCATCCTCAGTAGGCTCTGATCGGGGACTGGCTGCCGCTGTGCAGAGACGATCCTGAGCAACCCGTCGCCTGTGAGGTCACCAAGCAGCACCCGGACCACCCCGATGGGAAGGTCAATTTCCGAGGCCAGGTCGACAATGGGCACGGGGCGGCGGCAGACGCTGAGAATCCGCCGGTGTTCTGGCCCGGGCCGGAACTGCTCCGATGGTCGTTCGCCGGTCGCGACGACCACATCGATGAGGCCGAACGACGCCCCGCCGTTCGGCTGGGTCCGCCCCTTGGTCAACGCGTAGAGGCGGACCACCGGGCCGGCTTCCCGGTCCATCCAGCGCTCGCCCCAACCGTCCATTGAGGTCATTCTGCGGCTATTTCATGCCCGGGAAATCTCGGCTCGGCGCCGAGGTACTTGCCCATGCGGCGCACCAGCGTCGCCATCTCGTAGGCGATGACGCCTACGTTCGGCTCGGCCGACGTCAGCACCGCCAGGCACGTTCCCTTACCTGCGGTGACGACGAAAAGGAAGGCGTGCTCCATCTCGATGATGGTCTGCCGCACCTCGCCGCCCCTGAAGTGCAGCCCGGTTCCCCGGGCGAGACTCTGCACCCCGGCCGCCAGGGCCGACAGATGCTCGCCGTCCTCACGAGTCAGGCTTTGCGACGCCGCCACCACGAGGCCATCGCGGGACAAGATCACTGCCTGCTGGACGTGCTCGACCTGATTGACCAGGTTGTCAAGCAGCCAGCTGAGCTGCCCGATCGTGTCAGTCTGTGACATTACCCAGCCTCGCTATCGGTCGGTTCCTTGGCTGGGGAGTCATCGAGATCGTCGAGATCATCCAGGCGCCCGCGCTGCCATCCTTGCTGCATCGTCATGAACATGTCGCGAGTCGCCTCCGGCGCCCGCTGTTCGACGTCGGGCGCATCGCTCACCCACGCCTGCGGGCCGGTATCGCTACCGGGCCGCAGCTGCGGTGCCAGGCTGGTCTGGGGGACGCGGATGGGCATCCCGAGGTGAGTGCCCCCGGTCGGCGTGGAATCCTCGGTCGGGGCGGGCCGGCAAGGGCGGCTTGCCGTTCTGGCCACCCGAATCCACCGGGCGCGGCGCGGTTGGCTCGAACACGTCCCGCTGGGCCGGCTGCGTCCACGGTGTACGTCGCCACCGCGTCCCACGGTGGCATCGGCAGCTCCGGGCGTTCAGGCGACGGCGGCGCCGCCGACGACGGTTGCGGTGCCGGCGGCTGGTATTCCCAGGGCGAGCGCGGTGCGGTCCGGGGGGCCGGTGGCCACTCCGGGTCCGCGAGGCGAGGGATTTCGCCGGTGTCCACGCGCCGCCCGGTCGCGGCCGCGGGCAGCCGGTGCCGGCCAGTAACGCCGAACGGCGACCAGTCGCGCGACCCCGGCGAGCGGGGCTCCGGCGAGCGGGGCTCCGGCCCCGGGTCGCCCAGGTCGGGCCGCAGACCCTGCCAGCCGCCGGAGTGGCCGATGGCGGGCGGTTCGTCTTCTTCCGCCCGGACGATCACGCCGAACGGCAGCAGGACGATGGCCGTCGTGCCCCCGTAGGCGGACCGGCGGAGCGAGACATTGATCTGGTGTCTGGCGGCCAGCGAGCTGACTACGAACAGGCCCAGCTTCTCGCTGTTCACCAGGTCGAACTCGGACGGATTGGCGAGCAGCCGGTTGATCTCGTCGATCTCATCAGGCGATCAGGCCGAGCCCGCGGTCCTCGACCTCCGCGACCAGGCCGGTGCCCACCCGGTCGGCCCTGATCTCGATCCTGGTGTTGGGCGGGGAGAAGACCGTGGCATTCTCGACCAGCTCCGCGACCAGGTGAATGATGTCGTTGACGGCGATGCCCGCCACCAGGTCGGGCGACTCGCTGACCACATCGACCCGGACGTAGTCCTCGACCTCGGCGATCGCGGCGCGCAGCACGTCGACGACGGGAACCGGATCACGCCAGCCGCGGCCGGGCGTGGCCCCCGACAAGATGATCAGGCCTTCCGCGTGCCTGCGCATGCGGGTGGTGAGATGGTCGAGGCGGAAGAGGTCGGCCAGCACGGCCGGATCGCTGGTCCGGCGCTCCATCCCGTCCAGCATGCCCAGCTGCCGGTGGAGCAGGGACTGGTTGCGCATCGAGATGTTCAGGAAGACCTTGTTGATCCCCCGGCGCAGCCGCGCCTGTTCCACGGCGGCCGCGACGGCCGCCTGCTGCACGGTGGCGAACGAACTGGCGATCTGGGAAACCTCCCGGATACCGCTGGCGGCCGGCGGCGGCGACTCCGCCAGCACGTCCACGTCCGCGCCGCGGCGCAGCCGTTCGACTACCCGCGGCAGCCGCTCCTCCGCCATCGCCCGGACGCTGCCGTCGAGCCGGGTCAGGTCACCGGTGACCTTGCGGCCGAACCAGATGACCAGGAAGACCGATGCGAGCACGCCGGCCAGGCCGACACCGCCCGCGAGGACGGCCTCGGTGACCAGCCCGCTGCTTCGCGACGCGCCCAGCGCCGCCAGCTGCGCGCCCTCATTGAACCCCGCGGTCTGCATCGCCGCGAGGACCTCCCCCGATGTCGCTTCCCAGGCGCCGGGGTTGACCGGCAGCGGCCCATTGCCGGTGCTATCCGATGATCTGGGTCTTCCATGGCCTGGAACCGCTGGTAATTCGGCGAGCGGGCGATGGCCGCGAACCCGGCGTCAAGGCTCGGCGTCAGCAGGGCCGAGGCCTCGTTGAGGTACACGCGCCGGCTGGTGACGGCGCTGTCGAACAGCTGACGTGCGCCCGCGCTCATCAGGCCACGGTCGGCGAGCGCGCCGTCGACCAGGGTGGCCTCTTGGCTGGCCATCTCAACCGCGTAGTCCGCCTGGATGCCGCCGACCGAGATTCCGGACAGCGTGCCCCCGTTGTTGTCCTGGTCGGACGCCTCGAAGGAGTGCAGCTGGGCGTCGATGATGTTGCTGTACGCCTGGAATGCGGCCGCCGGGCTCAGCGAGCCAGAATCGACGGCGGTCCGGATGCTGTCGATCCGTCCCAGGTCGCTGAAGAAAGCGTTCAGCTGCGCCTGCGGGCCAGCCGAGAGCAGGCCGTCCTCGGTGTGCAGCGCGGCCTCTGCGGGCGGGATCGCCCTGGTCACCAGCTTCCTCGTGGCCAGCAGGGGCGCTTCAGGAGACCTGCGGCCGCTTAGCAGCCACAGGTAGGTCTCTGCCCGTTCCGTGGGCAGTTCGACCGCGAGCTCCCTGCCTTGGGTATCGACCGCCGCCGTGGACACGTTGAGGTTGTGGTCGCTGTCGGCCTGGGGGACGGTGACGCTCACCGCGAACACCCACAACCCCACCAGGCAAACCAGTGGGATGGCAAACATGCTGATCAGGAACAGCCGGATGGGCCGGGAGCGGACAGGCCGCCGCAGGACTGCCATAGCGCCTCACATAAATAGCACGGAGGGGGCGCCTGCCTGTTCACCCGCATAGAAGCACATGAAAGCACAGAACTAAAACATCTGGTTCAGCCCCGACGCACTGTCTCGCGGTTGCCGGGCCCCCCCGGCGTGACCACCCATTGATACGGATTACCTCAAGGCTGCACCGTAACACGGACATGTCGTTGTATTCCGAGAAACTTCAGTATGTATCAACTAATGAACGGCTTTCGGTTATCGCAGCTCACCGAGCGCGTGCGCGCCGCGCAATTGCGCGAGCAAGACCGCCTAAATGATCAACTGGGCCATCCGGCCGCTGCCCGTCCGATGGCGGCGCCGATCGGCGAGCCGGTTATCACGTCGCCGGGGAAATGAAGGCCGATGTTTACTGTGGAGAAATTTCGCTGTTGTCTCTACTGACGGCAGTAGCGCTCAGGACTTGCCGGACTCGTAGACCTCGGTGAACAGGTCACCTTGGGCGGCGCCGGCGCCGGACTTGCCGCCGCCCCGACCGCGCAGAACGAAGGCGATGGCGACGGCGATGGCGGCGCCGGCGATCGGGCCCGCGATGTAGACCCAGTAGCTGGTGAAGGTGCCGCTGGCCAGGTCGGGACCGAAGGTGCGGGCCGGGTTCATCGAGGCGCCCGAGATGGGGCTGCCCCACAGGCCGGCCAGGGCGATGTAGGCGCCGATCCCCAACGCGCCGATGACGCCGACGTTCTGGGCGCCAGAGGCGGTGCCCAGGATCACGCTGACCAGGCCCGTGGTCAAGAGGAGCTCCATCCAGAACGCGGCCCCGGCGGAATAGCCCTTGGCCGGGTAGTTGGACCCGTAGCTGGCCGAGACGTTGATGATGGCGTGCAGGATCAGGGCCGCGATGGTGGCCCCGGCCAGCTGCGCCACGATGTAGGCGGGGACGCGCCGCCACGGGAAGTCGCGGCGCAGGGCGAAGGCGATGCTGACGGCCGGGTTCAGGTGCGCGCCGGAGACCTTGCCCATGTACAAGATGATCCCCAGGACGGTCAGCGCCGGCGCCGTGACGGCGGCGCCGTGGCTGATCACGCCGGGGAAGGCGTGGCTCATCATGCCCCCGCCGGCCGCCGCCAGGACCAGGAAGAAGGTGCCGAGCACCTCGGAGAACAGACGCCGCCACTCCTGCCGCGGGTCGTTGAAGTCGCTGATCCGGTCTCTGAGGTTCTTCTCGTAGCGGGCGAGCGGTCCGATCGGGCTCGGCGTTGGCGCTTCTTGTTCCGCGGTCACGGCTGCCTGGCACTCAGCTTTGATTGTTGCGGCAGTACTACCGGCACCACCTTGCGGTCGGCGCCATGCTCGGCCCATTCCGGGATGGGGTTGGTGAGGTCCTGGCCGAGTACGCCCTCGAACGTCTTGCCGTCCTCCGGCCCGTACAGGCGGCCCAGCATGTTATCGAGCGACCGGTTCTCGAACACCACGACGACCACGTGATCAAGCGCCTTATCCCTGCTCCGAACGGGCATCTCAGACCCCGGCCTTTCGACGTGGGCGCCTTTGCCCGGCCCTTGACCGCCGCGCCCGGTTCACCAGCGTCACCGTAAACAGGCTGCGCCGCCGGATTCGCCACCCGTCAAGGGTGATTCGCACTTGTCAACCGGGCAGCGGCAGTTGCACGAACTCCAGCGGCAATCAGGTCAGTCGGACCAGGGCGCTTATTGTCAGGTAGGCGCCCAGGAGCGAGCGCGACAGCGACTACGAGCTGCTGAGCGTGGCTCAAGCAGCCAGGCCTGGCTGCGCTTGAGCCGCGCCTTGGTGGTCTCGGGCCGCAGTTCCAGGAACGCGAACGGGATGATGATCAGCAAGAAGCTGATGATGACGAAGACGAAGACGGCGATGACCTCGGTTGCGGTGGAGTATTTCCCGGCCACCAGGTTGTGCAGGGCGGTGAGGTAGCTCACGCCGGGGATGCCGATCACCGCGCCGACGAGCACGGCGAGCCCGAGCCGGGGCTCGGCCAGCAGCCGCTGCGCCCAGCTGTCCTTCTTCTTCTTCTTCCCGCTCCTGCGGCGGCCGGTCCCCGGCCGGGACCGGCGCCGTTGCGCCGACCGTGCACGCGACCGGTCGCGACCAGCGCGCCGGCGACGAGCAGGAACAGGCCGAGGGCGAGGTCGACGCCCGCGCCGACCGACCTTTGGTGGTTGATGGCATCGACGTGGAAGACGAGCACGTCGAGCAGGCCGATCGTCACGCCCACGGTCAGGCCGCCGACCAGCAGCCACAAGAACATCGCCCGCGGCCGCCGGTTTTCGATCAGCAGCAGATCCAGGGCCAGCAGCTTCGGGTTCAGCCCCGCGAGGAACGCCAGCGCGAAGAACTCGGCGTTCATACCCGGTCGGCCGGCATCCGCTCTCGTCTCAGGTCGTCGGCCGGCGCCGACGGGTGGTACAGCCCAACGTGGGCTCGGTACGCGGCAATGCCGTCCGCGACCAGGTACGGCCCGCGGACCTGCCGAAGCTCCGGCGAGACCTCGGAGTAGTCCAGGTCGGGATGGTCGCCGCAGTCGCAGCAGACGATCTCGAACGCGTCGGTGTAGCCGCCTTCCGGCCGGCCGTCCACCATGCGGGCCGGCTGGCGCCGGAGAACCACCGTCCAGCCATGCCCGGGCTGATCAAGGGTCGCCATGCCGTCGATCGCACCTCGCGCGGCCCGCCGAAGCATCATCCCGACCGGGTGAAAGACCGACATGGCTTGTTCACCTCAGCTGGGGTGATGCCGTCACCGTGCGTTCATGCTTGTCTGGGATCAGCACCAGGGAGGCGCCCTCGGTGCATGACCGGCTGCCAGTTGCACGCCTCTGCAGCCCGGAAGGAGAGGCCATGACGGTGACAACCGATCGCGCGGCGGCAGCGGGCGAGCGTCAGGCGGCGCGCGCAACTCCGCGGCGGCGAAGTCTGGTGCGCAGGCAGTTCCCCGGCAGCGGTCGCGGGCCGACGGCGGAGCATCTGAGCCGGGCGGACCGGGTGGCGCGGGGAAAGGATGCCAGGACGGCGGCCCCGCTGGAGTCGCAGGCCGAGTTCCGGCCGGGCCAGGGACGGGACCCGGTCGGGCTGCTGCTGGGCCAGGCGGCGTCGCGGGTACCGGAGCTGGTGCCGGTCCGGCACGGGCGGATGCTGGTGTCGCCGTTCACCTACTACCGCGGCGCGGCCCTGCCGATGGCCGCGGACCTGGCCAACACGCCCGCCGCCGGGCTGCGGGTGCAGGTGTGCGGTGACGCCCACCTGTCGAATTTCGGCGCGTTCGCGTCGCCCGAGCGGAACCTGGTCTTCGACGTCAACGACTTCGACGAGACCCTGCCGGGCCCGTTCGAGTGGGATGTCAAGCGGCTGGCCGCCAGCCTGATCGTGGCCGGACGGGACAACGGGTTCCCGGCCAAGGCCAACCGCAAGCTCGCCCTGGCGGCGGCCGAGGGCTACCGCACCGCGATGCGAGCGTTCGCGGAGCAGACCTTCCTCGACGTGTGGTACGCGCACCTGGACGTCGAGCCGGCCCTCAGCCGAGGTGAACGTCCGAGATCAAGGCCAAGCGGCTCAAGATGTTCCAGAAGGTGCTGGCCAAGGCCCACACCAAGGACAGCACCTCGGCCCTGGCCAAGCTCACGACCGAGGTCGACGGGCAGCGGCGGATCATCAGCGACCCGCCGACGATCGTCCCGATCGAGGACCTCTTCGCCAATGTCGAGGCCGCCGCGATTTACGAGCAGATCAGGGCCGTGGTGACCAAGTACGGGCGCAGCCTGCAGTCCGACCGGCGGCACCTGCTCAACCAGTTCACCCTGATGCACGTGGCGCGCAAGGTCGTCGGGGTGGGCAGCGTCGGCACCCGCGCCTGGATCGCGCTGATGGACGCCGCCGACGGAGTCGAACCGCTGGTCCTGCAGGCCAAGGAGGCCCAGCCGTCGGTCCTGGCCGAGTACGCCGGGCGCAGCCAGTACAAGCAACGAGGGCGAGCGGGTGGTCGCCGGGCAGCATCTGATGCAGGCCCAGAGCGATATCTTCCTCGGCTGGACCCACATCACCGCCCCCGACGGGGTCGACCGCGATTTCTACGTCCGCCAGCTGCGGGACTGGAAATTCTCGGTGCCCATCGAGCTGATGCTCCCGGAGGGCATGACGGTGTACGCCCGGCTGTGCGGGTGGACCCTGGCCCGGGCCCACGCCCGCTCCGGCGACCGCATCGCCCTGGCCGCCTACCTCGGCGGCTCGGCCAAGTTCGACAACGCCATCGCCGACTTCGCCGAGACCTACGCCGACCAGAACGAGCTCGACTACGCCGCGTTCCAGGCCGCCGTCAAGGACGGCAGAGCCGAGGCGGTCACCGAAATCTGAGGACAAGCTCACGATCCTTCGCTCGAACGGACCGTAGCTCGAGGCCCCTGCGAGGCCGGTTGCTTCGTCGCCGTCGCGAGCTGAGCATGACCAGTCGCGGGTTGGACCGGTCAGCGGGTTGTGGCACGATTCTGGGCGTGGCGCATGTCGAGCTTCGGAATCAGTCTGCCTGGCGATCAGTAGGGCTGCTGGCGTACCGGCCGGAGACCGTCGGGCCGCTGATGGAGCTGGCGCAGGTGCTGCTTCGGGGTGACAGCACGCTGTCGGCGGGCGAGCGGGAGCTGATCGCGGCCAGCGTGTCCCGGCAGAACGAGTGCGAATACTGCGCGCGGTCGCACGGAGCGAGCGCGGCCGCGCTGCTGCCCGGCGGCGGTGACGCAGGTCGAGGCGGTGCTGGCCGGGCCCGCGCGATGCGCCGGTGTCAGGGAAGATGCGGGCGCTGCTCGACATCGCCGGACTGGTCCGGGTGGACGGGCGGCTGGTGTCTGACGAGGCGGTGGCGTCGGCGCGGGCCGAGGGGGCGACCGACCGGGAGATCCATGACACGGTGCTGATCGCCGCCGCTTTCTGCATGTTCAACCGGTACGTGGACGGCCTGGCTACCCCGGTCCCTGACGACCCGGCCCAGTACGAGCTGAGCGCCGCGCACCTGGTTGCGCACGGCTACCGGGTGCCGCGCTAGCCCGGCGACATGCAGGACCCGCCCATGGCGGCGACCTAAGCTTGAGGGGTGCCTATGCTGCGGATCGCCCTTGCGCAAGTGAACATCACGGTCGGGGACCTGGCCGGGAACGCCGAGATCATCGTGGAGTGGACGCGGCGCGCGGCGGCGCGCGGCGCCCGCGTCGTGGTATTTCCCGAGATGGCGCTGACCGGGTACCCGGTGGAGGACCTGGCGCTGCGGGCGTCGTTCGTGGAGGCCTCGATCGCCACCCTGCGGGACGTCGCCGAGCGGCTGAACGTCGAGGGGCTCGGCGGGGTCGCGGTGGTCGTCGGGTACCTGGACCGCAAGGCCGGGCTGGCGCCCCGGACCGGGCTGCCGGCCGGGGCGCCGCTCGACGCGGCGGCGGTGCTGCACGGCGGGCGGGTCGTGATCACCAGCGCCAAGCATCACCTGCCGAACTACGGCGTGTTCGACGAGTACCGGTACTTCGTGCCCGGGGACACGCTGCCGGTGTTCCGGGTGCCGGTGGCGCGAGCGGCGAGGCGGTCGACGTCGCCGTCGCGATCTGCGAGGACCTGTGGCAGGACGGCGGGCCGGTGGCGGTGTGCCGCCAGGCCGGGGCGCCGCTGCTGGTGGTGCCGAACGCGTCGCCCTACGAGCGGGGCAAGGACGACGTGCGGCTTGAGCTGTGCCAGCGGCGGGCGCGGGAGGCCGGGGCCGCGCTCGCCTACTGCAACCTGGTCGGCGGGCAGGACGAGCTCGTCTTCGACGGCGACTCGATCCTGGTGTCGGCCTCCGGCGAGCTGCTGGCGCGCGGGCCGCAGTTCGAGGAGGCGCTGATCGTCGCGGACCTGGAGCTGCCCGCCGCGGCCGGGGTCTCCGCGGAAACGTCGGGCGAGGCGGCCGACGCCGGCGACGGGACCGTGATCACGATCGAGCGGGTGACGCTGCCGGACATTCCGGACATGCCGGATGTGCGGTTGGGTCGAGCGGGGCCGGGGTGGTGGTGGAGCGGGGCGGGCCGGATCGGGGCCGGCGGGTCGGGCTCGCGCGGCGTGGTGGAATCGGACGAGGAGGCGGGACCCTTCTGGCCGCGGCTGGACGACCTGGCCGAGGTGTACGCGGCGCTGGTGCTCGGGACCGCGGACTACGTGCGCAAGAACGGGTTCCGTTCGGTCATCCTGGCGCTGTCGGGCGGGATCGACTCGGCGCTGACCGCGACGATCGCGGCCGACGCGATCGGGCCGGAGAACGTGCACGTGGTCCTGATGCCGCGCCGGTGGTCCTCCGACCACTCGGTGACCGACGCCGAGGACCTGGTCAAGCGGCAGGGGGTGCACGCGCGGACGATCGCGATCCAGGACATCGTCGACGCCTTCAGGGCCGGGCTGGGCGAGGGCTTCCCCGCCACCGGGCTGCCCGCCGAGAACCTCCAGTCCCGGGTGCGCGGCGTGATCAACATGGCGCTCTCCAACGCCGAGGGGCACCTGGTGCTCACGACCGGGAACAAGAGCGAGATCGCGACCGGCTACTCCACCCTCTACGGCGACTCGGCGGGCGGGTTCGGCCCGATCAAGGACGTGCTCAAGACCCTCGTCTGGGAGCTGTCGAGGTGGCGCAACGAGCAGGCGGAACGGACCGGGGCGACTCCGCCGATCCCGTCCAACTCGATCACCAAGCCGCCGTCGGCGGAGCTCGCCCCCGGTCAGCTCGACACCGACTCGCTGCCGGAGTACGAGGTGCTCGACGCGCTCCTCGACGACTACGTGGAGAAGGACATGGGCTCGGCCGACGCTGATCGCGGCCGGCCACGACCCGGCGCTCGTCGCGCGGGTGATCAGGCTGGTCGACCTGGCCGAGTACAAGCGCCGCCAGTACCCGCCGGGCCCGAAGATCAGCCCCAAGAACTTCGGCCGCGACCGCCGGCTGCCGATCACCGACCGCTGGCGGGAGTCGCTTCCCGGCTAGTGGTGGGGTTGGCCGGCGCGGGGCGCCGCGGTGGGCTGGTGGTCTTGGGTTGGCTGGTGGGGTGGCCGGGCCAGGAGGCAATGGCGAGCGTGCGCACGGCTAGCCGGGTGGCATCGCCAGGATTAGTCTTGGCGGATGGATTCGTTTGCCGGAAAGCTCGCGATCGTCACCGGGGGCGGCTCGGGAATGGGGCGGGAGCTGGTCCGTCAGCTCGCCGCCGCCGGATGCTCCGTCGCCGCCTGCGATCTCAACGACGGCCCGCTGGCGGAGACGGTCGAGCTGGCGTCGAGCGGGGCGGCGGGAAGCGTCCGGGTCACCGCCCATGCGTGCGACGTGTCGATCGAGGCGGCGGTGCTGCGGTTCCGCGATGAGGCGCTGACGGCCCATCAGGCCGATCACGTCGACTTGGTGTTCGCCAACGCGGCGATCGGGGGCGGCGGCAGCTTCATCAACGAGCCGCGCGAGCAGTGGGAGCGGGTCTTCGCGGTCAACTGGTGGGGCGTCTACTACACCGCCCGGGCGTTCCTGCCGCTGCTGGTCGCGAGCCCCGAGGGGGTGCTGGTCAACACCAGCAGCGTCAACGGGTTCTGGGCGACGCTCGGGCCGGCCTGGCCGCACACCGCGTACAGCACGGCCAAGTTCGCGGTCAAGGGATTCACCGAGTCGCTGATCGAGGACCTCCGGACGAACGCGCCGCACGTGCGGGCGGTGCTGGTGATGCCGGGGTACATCGCCACCAACATCGTCGGCAATTCGATGCGCGCGTTCGGCCTGACCGACGAGGCGGAGATCGAGAAGGCGAACGCCGGCTGGCAGGAGAACGCCCCCACCAGCGCGGCCGAGGCGGCCACGATCATCCTCGACGGGGTGCGGTCCGGCGGCTGGCGGATCCTGGTTGGCGAGGATGCCGGGAAGCTGGACGAGTTCGTGCGCGGGAACCCGGAATCCACCTACGACCACGACGCCCGGGCCACGTTCCTCGACGGCTAGCCGCCGATTCCGGTCAGGCTGCGTTTGGCTGCGGCGGGCCTGGGGCGGGGACAGGGACCTGTCGGCTACGCCAGCGACCGGTTCCGCGGTCTGTCGGCTACGCCATCGACATCGCCTAGTGGGGTCGGTGGCGTAGGCGACAGGAGACGTTTGGGGTCGGTGGCGTAGCCGACAGGAGACGTTTGGGGTCGGTGGCGTAGGCGACAGGCTCTGCACTCGGCAAGACCCTCGGTCGGCGGCCGGGCATCGACACACTGTCCCCACCGGTACCACGCTCAACAAGCAGGATCGGATATAGAGGTCATAGTGGGTAGTTCGGGTCGTATAGCGCCCCCAACGGAACACGATGACGCATGTGGCCGGAAAACGCGGACCCCAAAAGAACACGATCACGGATCCGGCCCAGACTGGCTCGTCGGCGTCCGCCACGGCCGCCACACAAGCCGCACCCGCCACTACGGGAACTCCGCCCGGGAGCATCGCCAGGACAGCCGACCTGGATGGGCTGGCCGGTCGGACGGCGCAACTGTGGGCTGGCAGCGATGACTGCGCTCGCCAAAGCTGGGCAAGCCTAGGTTGGGACCGTCAACCGAGGATCGGGGACTCGCGTGGAGCTCGTGGAGTTGAAGGAAAAGACCACCCTCGCCCGGGAGGAGGCGGCCGCGCGGCTGCACGCGATCGCGGACGAGCTTGCCTCCAACAACGATGTCGTGATCGAACGGGGCGACCTCCGGTTCGTCGCGCACGTCCCCGATCAGGTCCATCTGAAGGTGGAGTTCGAGATCGAGGATGACGGGACCGAGCTCGAGATCGAGCTGACCTGGTAGTGACCGCGTGACCGGGTGACCGGGTGACCGGGTCGCGGGTCGCGGGCGCGGGTCGGGCCGGATCCACCTAAACGGCGACGGTGAGCGGTTCATCATCGTGTCCGCTCTTGCCCGGTCCCGGAGTCCGGTGAGCTGGCGAGAGGCGCCCGTTGCGTAGCCGGGCCTTTCGCTGGAGCCTGCGGGGGCACCGCGGCCGTCGCGGCCGTAGGCTGCACGGCAGTCGCGTCGCCAGCCGCAGTCGGCCGCGGTTCAAGGCAGACGACTGTGTCCGCGTCCTGCGGGGCCGGCCTGCCGTGGTCGGTGACCGGGACGAGCCGGCCGTCGGCTCTGATCACGAAGAGCGCGTCGGACGCGGCGGGCAGCGGACGCGTCCCTGGCCGGGTCGCGACGCGCGCCCCGGCCTGGTACCGCCGGATGACGGCGGGCCTGGTCAGCTCCGCGGCGAACAGGGTCTCAGCGCCGGTGTACGGCGCGACGACCCCGTGGCCGGGCAGCTCAGGCCGCAGCCGGTAGACGCGGCCATCGACGTTGCCCTGCAGCATCACCGAGGCGAGCGCGTTGAAGTCGTCCTCGCTGGTGAGCAGGAGGACCATGGTGATTCCCTCGAGCAGCGCACCGCCGCCGGCCGCGGCCGCGAGGAGCTCGCCCGGTGCCAGTTCGAGCCCCGCCGCCCTGATCTGGCGGCGCTCCGTTTCCGCTCCGGCCCACATGAGCACCTCCAGTTCCGCTGACTGAAGGGCCGTGCCGAGCTCGACCACCCAGGGATCGCCGCCGACGAGGAGCGGCCGCGTCCGGGCCGGGCGGGTGACGCCCAGCCGGCGGGCGACTGGTACCGCGGTGAGGCTGTAGAGGGTCACCGTCAGCACGATCACGAGGAACGTGACCGGCAGGATCTTCTGCGCGCCGGCGACGTGCGCGGCGGCCAGGGCCGGGCCGAACGTCGACGCGGTGGCGGCGGCGATGATCCCGCGCGGGGCCATCCACCCGATAAAGCCGCGCTCACCCCCGGTCAGGTCGGTCCGCAGGGTTGCCGCCCAGGCGACGAGCGGGCGGGCGACCAGGACGAGAACGGCGGCAAGCCCCACCGTGGGCAAGATCAGATGGCGGAGTGACGCCGGGGTGACGGTGGCCGAGATGGAGATGAACAGCAGGCCGATGATCAGCTGGACCAGCGTCTCGAAGAACGGCCGGCGGGCGGGGATGTCAAAACCACGCAGGTTGGCCGCCGCGAGTCCCATAACGATCGCGGCGATCAGCCCGGTATCGTCGCGCAGCACGTCGCAGGCGGCGGCCACGGCGATCACGGAGGCCAGCTGGGCGGCGGTGCCGAGTACCTCGCCGAGCCGGAGCACGCGCAGCACGCCGACGAGCAGCCCGATGCCGACGGCGCCGCCGACCGCGCCGACGGCGATGCTGGCCAGGAACTGGCCGAGCTGGGCGCCGTGACCGGGGCGGGCGCCCGCCACGATGCCGTGGAATATGACCGCCCCCAGGATGGCGCCGACGGGATCGATGAGCGAGCCCTCCCAGGCCAGGATCCGCTGGACTCGCTCGCTGGGCCGGACGAAGGCGAGCAGCGGTCCCACCACCGTGGGGCCGGAGACGACCAGAATGGCCCCGGTCATCAGCGCCGCCTGCTCCGGCATGCCCAGCAGCGCCAGCGCCGTGCAGGTGGCCAGCGCAATCGTGACCGGGACGCCGAGGGCGATCAGCCGCCAGACCACGCGGCGCGGGTGCCCGGTCAGCTTCCGCAGGTCGAGCCCGAGGCCCGCGTCGTAGAGGATCACGGCGACCGCGAGCGACACCATCGGCTGGAAGGCCGGACCCAACACCTTGACGGGATTGACGTCGCTCGTCAGCGCGCCCGCGGCGAAGCCAACCGGCAGCAACACGATCAGCGCCGGGATCCGCAGCCGGCTCGCGAGTACCTGGGATCCGACCGCGAGCAAAACGATCAGCCCGAGGCCGACGAGGATCTCATTCGTGGTCACGGGCGATTCCAGCAGCGCAGGCTGAGGAATGGATCACCCGGCCGGGATGATTCGCGCCCGGCTGCGCCCGCTCCGGCGTCGATCGCGTGGACAGGCACGGTGCGGGCGACGCGGCGGCTAACGCGCTCTGACCGGAGGACCACGGTGTCGACGGCCGGTAACCAGCCGACGCGAGCGCGAGTCGATGCTGCAGGATCAGCCCGGCCACGATCTCGAGCAGGCCGAGGACGAGCAGCCAGATCCCGACCAGCACCGCCAGCACGGTGACGGACGCCAGCGGACTCGAGGTGACCACGATCCCGGCGATGAGGCTGACAGACCCGAACAACGCCCACCAGACGGCGCCCTCGCGCGGCCCGCAGAACGCGGACATCAGCCCCGCTATCCCCTGCACGATCCAGCTGAGGCCGACCAGCAGGCCGAGCAGGGCCAGGGTAAGGTGCAGGTGGCGGATCAGCACCACGCCGAGCGCGACGAAGAGCAGGCCGACGACGCCCAGCCAGAGGCGGTGCTGCGCCTTCCGGTCAGCCGCCCGGACCAGGTGGAAGATCCCCGAGACGATCATGGCGATGCCGACCAGGACAGCCAGCACGCGCAGCGAGCCGTTCGGATGGGAGGTGACGATGACCCCGAAGACGATCGTGACCAGGCCGAGCATCAGCGTCGCCTGCCAGCTGTTGATCATCAGCAGCACCGTCGGTGGCGGCTCGTCTGCCTCGTCGTCGTTCATGTTCGCTCCTTCCTCTCGGCTGGGATCGATCGCGCCGCCGGCCGTGCGGCCGGCGGCGCTCGCGCAGCCAGGCGGCGGCGGTCAGCGCACCTCCAGCAGGTAGAACTGCCCCGGCTTGAGATCGACGTACAACCCGGGGTCGGCCAGCTGGCCGCCGTCGCGGGTGAAGTCAGCCCCGCTGACCGGGTCGAGCAGGCGCCAGCGGCGGCCCGGCAGGTCCGCCCACGGAAGCGGGATCCGGGCCTGGGCAGGCGCCTGCGACAGGTTGACCACGATCACGTGCCTGCGGACGTGCCCGGCGTCGTCGCCCGGCGTCCACGACCACGCGATCAGGTTGCGGCAGGACTGGTTGTCGGGCCAGCCCCCGGCCTCGAGCAGCTGCCAGGCCCCCGTCCGCACGCCCTCCTTGGCGACCACCGAGACCAGGCCGCGGTGCCAGGCGGCGAGCTCCCGGTCGGGCGGCTCGTCGGGCCGCCGGGCGAGGAAGACGGGCGGGCGGACGCGCCGCCCCTCGAACTGCCCCTCATGCCACAGGGTCGCCCCGGGCAGGGTCGCGATCGTGACCGCGGCCGCCCGCTCGAGGTCGGCGGGCAGCTTGTCGGCGATCCTCGGCTCGTCGTGGTTCTCCAGGAAGCGCACCAGCCGGGACTGGTAGCCGAGGTCGGCCTGCAGGTGCCCGCGCAGGTCGGGCGGGTTTACCTCGAGGATGCGGTCGTAGAGCCGCTTGTCGTAGCAGAACGCGAAGCCCTGCTGCTGCAGCGTCCACTCCATGTCCCAGTAGGCCTCGGCGATCAGCACCGTGTCCGGGTGCCTGGCTCGTAGTTCGGCGATGATGAACGGCCAGAACTCCTCGTCCGGCCGCTGGCCGGCCCGCTCGCCCCAGGTCTTGCCGAAGATGTCGTTGGTCATCAGCATCGCCATGTCGCAGCGGATGCCGTCGCACTGGTCGGCGATGTCCGACAGCGTCTGGGCGGTCGCCGCCCGGGCCGGGCCGGCGTACGCGTTCAGCTGCACGACGTCCGGCCAGGGCGGGAAGTACGGGTCGCGGCCGTGCGCGAGCACGTGCACGCCGACCGGCAGCCAGCCGGCCGGGTCGGTCTTGACGTCGTCGTCATCCCCCTGGATGAAGTACTCCGGGTGCTCGGTGACCCAGGGGTGGTCGGGCGCGACGTGGTTGGGCACGTAGTCCAGGATCAGCCGGACGCCGCGGTCGGCCAGCGCCGCCCGCGCCGCCGCCAGCCCGGACGGGCCGCCGAAGCGCTCGTCGGCCACGTAGCGGCGCACGCAGTAGGGCGAGCCGATGATGTCGGAGTCCTGCAGGTCGGGCAGCGCGTCGCGGAACGACTCCATCAGCCCGGCGTTGCCCAGCGCCAACTCGAGCCCGGCCGGGCTGCGCTCCCAGACGCCCATCAGCCAGACCGCGTCGACGCCGGACGGCGTGACCGCGTCCCAGGCGGCGTCGGTCACCGTGCCCAGGGTCACCGGCGTCCCGGCCGACCGGGACAGCTCGGTCAGCCAGACGGCGGTGTTCACCTCGTAGATGACTGGCTTATCGGGCCACCCGGTCATCCCGCCGCCGCCTCCTGCCGCTGCGCGACCGCGCTCTCCTCGCGCGGCGCGGGTATCCACCCGCTCTGTTCCAGCGACCGGTGGCCCCGGAAGAGCAGCGGCAGCACCCCCACCGTTCCCGACCAGCCGGTCTGGTGGCTGGCGCCGATCCCGGCGCCGTTGTCGCCGTGGTAGTACTCGTAGAACAGCACCAGATCACGCCAGTGCGGGTCGGTCTGCAGCATCTCCACGCCGCCGTGGACCGGCCGGCGCCCGTCTGCGTCCCGGCGGAAGGCGCCGATCAGGCGCTCGCTGATGTCGTTGGCAACCTGGTACAGGTTCTTGTGCTGACCCGAGCCGGTCGGGCATTCGACCGTGAACGCGTCGCCGTAGTACTCGTACAGGTTCAGCAGGCCGCGGATGAGCATGATGTTGATCGGCACCCACACCGGCCCGCGCCAGTTCGAGTTGCCGCCGAACATGCCGGTGTCGGACTCGGCCGGGAGATAGTTGACGCGTGTAGTCCTGCCCCTCCAGGTCGCAGGGTGTACGGGTGCTCGGCGTGCCATCTGGATACGGCCCGGATGCCGTGCGGCCCGAGGAATTCCCCCTCGTCGAGCATCTTGGCCAGGATCCGGCGCAGCCGGTCCTCGTCGAACATGGCCAAGATAACCGGGCCGCTGGTCCGGTCCGCCTGCCGACCCCGTTCAGGCAGCGCGGCGGACAGTGCCGGGTGCTGCCCCAGGAAGGCGATGACGTCCGCCACCAGCCCAGGGAAATCTGACCGGACGCTGTCGCTGATCACGGTGGCGGCGACGAGCGGCATCAGCCCGACGACGGAGCGCACCTTCATCGGGATCGAGCTGCCGTCGGGACGCCTGAGCACGTCGTAGAAGAAGCCGTCGTCCTCGTCCCACAGGCCCACGTCGTCGGGGCCGACATGGTTGGTCGCGGCGGCGATCCAGGCCCAGTTCTCTAGCAGCGCCTCCGCCTGGTCCATGTAGACCGGGTTCTCGCGACTGAGCTCGGTCGCCATCTGGACCATGTTCTGGCAGTACAGCGCCATCCACGCGGTCCCGTCGGCCTGGTCGATGCGGCCGCCGCCCGGCAGCGGCGCGCTGCGGTCGAAGACGCCGATGTTGTCAAGGCCGAGGAACCCGCCCTGGAAGATGTTGCGGTCGTCGGCGTCCTTGCGGTTCAGCCACCAGCCGAAGTTCCGCATCAGCTTCTGGAACGCGTCCTCGAGGAAGACGCGGTCGCCCCGGCCGGTTCTGGCCTTCTCCATCGAATAGACGAACCAGATCGCCCAGGCGTGCACCGGCGGGTTGACGTCGCTGAAGTTCCACTCGTAGGCCGGCAGCTGCCCGTTCGGGTGCAGGTAGCGATGGTCGAGCAGCAGCTGGAGCTGCCGCTTGGCGAACGGCATGTCGACGGCCGAGAGGGCAATCGCGTGGAAGGCGAGATCCCACGCCGCGAACCACGGGTACTCCCACTTGTCTGGCATCGAGATGATGTCCTCGGAGATCAGGTGCTGCCAGTCGTGATTGCGCAGCCCCTCGGCGGGCGCGATCGGGTCGGAGCCGTGCTCGACCAGCCATTGCTCCATGTCGAGCCCGTAGTACTGCTTCGACCAGAGCATGCCGGCCAGCGCCTGACGGCTGACCAGGCGCTCGTCGTCGCTGAGCTCCCCGGCCAGCACGCCCGCGTAGAACTCGTCCGCCTCGCCCCGGCGGGCGCCCATCACCTCGTCGAAGTCGTCGAAGGGGCGCTCGGACCGCGCGTCGGTCAGCCGCATCCGGATCGTCGCGCTGCCCTCGGCCGGAACCGTCAGGACGTAGTGCATGGCCGCCTTGGTCCCGCTGCCGTCCGGATTGACCTTGTCCTGCTCGCCGTGCACGACGGCCCGTTCGATGCCGTCCTTGACGTAGGGCGAGTCGTTGGGCGAGCCGAAGACCCGCTCGTTGTTGGTCTCGTTCCCGGTCACAAGGACCGGCACCGGCTGGTCGGCGTAGAACCAGCGGACGCCGAGGTCGCTCTGCTGGGCGACGACGGCGCTCATCCCCTGAACGTCGGTGTCGACGTGCAGCGACGGCTCCTCGTCGCCGCCGGCCCAGGACCACGTGTGCCGGAACCAGAGCGTGGGCAGCACGTGCAGCCGGGCCTCCTCGGGGCCCCGGTTGTGCACGGTGACCTGCATGAGAAGGTCTTCCGGTGAGTCCTTCGCGTATTCGACGAAGACGTCGAAATAGCGGTTGTCGTTGAAGATCCCGGTGTTGATGCAGCTCATATTCGGGCTCGGTCTTGCTGCGCGCTCCGTTGGTGGCGACCAGGTCGTCGTAGGGGAACTCGCGCTGCGGGTACTTGTAGAGCATCTTCAGGTACGACGACGTCGGCGTCGCGTCCAGGTAGTAGTAGCACTCCTTGACGTCCTCGCCGTGGTTGCCCTGGGAGTTGGTCAGGCCGAACAGGCGCTCCTTGAGGGTGGGGTCGGCCTCGTTCCACAGGGCCACCGACAGGCACAGCCGCTGCTTGTCATCGCAGACGCCCGCCAGCCCGTCCTCGCCCCACCGGTAGGCCCGGTAGCCCGCCTGGTCGTAGGGGAACGCCGCCCAGGTGTTGCCCGGGTCCTGGCCGGGGTCCTCCCGGACCGTCCCCCACTGACGCTCGCTGAGGTAGGGCCCCCACCGACGCCACCGAACTCCGCTTTCCGCCTGCTGAAGACGACCCTGCTCCTCGTTGGTCATGCCCGCCCGCCCCGTTCGCTGTTTTGTTAGCCCGCCGACCCGCGCCGGAACATCGCCGGCGTGACGGCTACAGCATCACCGCGGGCGGCGAAGGCATGCATCACCCAGGCGGGGTGACGAGCGCGGTTATCGGCCGGCCCAGATGAACAGTTGGTGAGGGGCAGCCGACGCGCGGGTTCGATGGCCTCGACTAGCCGGGGGGCGTTAGCCGAGCGGGGGGCGTTAGCCGAGCGGGGGGCGTTAGCCGAGCGGGGGGCGTTAGCCGAGCGGGGAGCATTGGCGGAGCCGGGGGCGTTAGCGGAGCCGGGGGGCGAGGCCGAGCAGGAGCTCGTCGACGACGCGGGTGGCGAAGCAGGGCTCGGCCGGCAGCGCGTCGTGCTTGCCGCGGATCATGACCGCGCCGGTCAGCGCCAGCATCGCGATCTCGACGTCGGCGTCCGGGCGGAGCTGGCCGGCCGCGATGCCGCGGCGCAGGACCGACCGCATCAGCTCGCGGCGGGGCTCGACCACACGCTCCTTGTACAGCGCCACCAGCCGGGGGTAGCGCTCGCCCTCGGCGTGCAGCAGCGCGTACTGCTGGGCGAACCGGGGGTCCTCGGCGTCCTCGGCCATCACCTCGAGCATCGCGATCAGGTCGTCGCGGACCGACTCGCCCCGCGGCTGCGGCAGCGGCCGCTTGAGGGCCGCGAACGCGGCGATCAGCAGGTCCTCCTTGCCGGGCCAGCGGCGGTACAGCGTGGCCTTGCCGACGCCCGCCCGGGCGGCGACGTCCTCGCAGCTCACGCCGTCGATGCCGCGGTCCGCGACCGCCTCGATGGCGGCGTCGAGTATCGCCTGCTCGGCCTGCTCGCTGCGCGGCCGCCCGGGACGCCGGGCGGCGGCGCAGCCGGCGGGCGGCTCGGCGTTCGGGGCTATCCGGGCGTTGGCGGGCAGCCCGGGGCCAGGGCTGCGATCGTCGGCGGAGCCGGGATTGGCGGCGACGGTCCCGTTCCGGGTACCGGTCCCGTCCTGGGTGCCTGCCCTGTTCTCGGGGCCGGTCCCGTTCCGGGTGCCGGTCCCGTCCTGGGTGCCTGCCCTGTTCTCGGGGCCGGTCCCGTTCTCGGGGCCGGTCCGGTGCCTGGTGCTGGTTACGCCGGGCATCCCGGCGGCATCAGTGCGCGTGCCCGCGGATGGGAGAGCGCCTCTGGTTCGCATGGCCGGGATTCACCTCTTCTCGGTTGCTTGGATTCTTGGATTCGGTTTTGGCCGGGCGGCTGGTCGCTGCCCGGCGGTCAGGTTAGCCGTCGAGGGATTCGCTGGCGGCGCCGGGCGAAGCAACGGTCCGTTCGAGATAAATGGGTGTTGAATTTTGCTCGGGGCTCGGCTGCGGGCGGGCGATCAGCGCGAGGTCGCGCTCGGCCGCCGCGATCTCGGCCGCGACGATCTGCTCGATCTCCTCGATGGTAGGCCGCGGCTTGCCCGGCATCCAGCGGGAGACCGCGATCGCGCCGATGATCGCCAGGCCGGCCGCGATGGCGGTGGTGACCCGCATGGCGTCCACGAACGAGGCGTCGGCCGGGGCGAGCAGGAACCGGCCGGCCGGGCCGAGGTGCGCGCCAGCGCCTGGGTGGCGGTGATCGAGGTGCCGGCCGCGTTCCTGGCCGACTCGGGCAGCCGGGTCAGGGTCGGGCTGAGCGAGCTGCGGTAGGCCTGGGCGAGGATCGAGCCGAGCACGGCCACGCTGAGCGCGACCGCGACCTGGCGGGCGGTGTTGGACAGGGCGGACCCGGCCCCGGCCCGCTCGCGCGGCAGGGCCTGCATCACGCTGGCGGTCGCGGCCGGGATGGCCACGCCGAGCCCGGCCCCCTGCACGAAGAAGAGCAGCGCGACGATCCAGATCGGCGAGCTGGCGCCGATGAACGCGCAACCGCCGATCGCGATCGCGTTCAGCAGCATGCCCGCGACGCCGACCGCCCTGACCCCGTACCGGTCGACCAGCCGGGCGCTGCGCGGCGCGATCAGGAACTGGGCGAGCGCGAACGGCACCGCCAGGGCGCCGGCCTCGAGCGGGCTGTAGCCGCGCACGTTCTGCAGGTAGAAGCTGGTGAAGAAGTAGACGCCGCCCATGCCGAAGAAGAGCAGCGCGATCGATCCGACGCTGGCCGAGAGCGTCCGGTTCTTGAACAGGCGGACGTCGAGGCTGGGGTGCTCGACGCGGGCTTCCCACCAGACGAACGCCGCGAGCACGGCCAGCCCGCCGAGCAGCGGCGCGAGCACGCCCGCGCTGATCCAGGACGCGCCGTCGCCGCCCTGGACGACCCCGTAGATCAGCAGCACCAGGCCGAGCACGGAGCCGAGCACGCCGACGAAGTCGATCCGGCCCGGGGCGGGGTTGCGCGACTCCGGCACCAGGAAGAACGCGGCGACGAGGCCGACGGCGGTGACCGGGACGTTGATCAGGAAGACCGAGCCCCACCAGAAGTGGGTCAGCAGCAGGCCGCCAAGGACCGGGCCGATCGCGACGCCGATGCCGACGGCGGAGGTCCAGATGCCGATCGCCCTGGACCGCTCGTGCGGCTCGAAGACGTTGGCGATGATCGACAGCGTCTGCGGCATCACCGCCGCGCCGCCCAGGCCCATCGCCGCGCGGGCCGCGATCAGCTGGTCGGGCGAGTGCGAGTAGGCGGACAGCAGGGAGCCGAGGCCGAACAGGGCCAGGCCGACCATGAGCACGCGCTTGCGGCCGATCCGGTCGCCGACCACCCCGAAGGTGAACAGCAGGCCGGCGAAGACGAGCGTGTAGGAGTTGATCGCCCACTCGAGCTGGGACTGGCTGGCGCCGAGGCCGCCCGCCGGGCTGGCGATGGTCTTGAGCGCGACGTTGAGAACGGTGTTGTCGATGACGATGGCGAGCAGTCCGACGACGAGCACGCCGAGGATGATCCATCGTCTGCGCTGGATCGCTGACGTGTCCACAGGCCCCTCCAGAACTCCGGAAAGCTTCCGTGCGGGCGCGCTCGCGGGCGTCGTCGAGACGTCGCCCGGGCCCCGCACTATCGATACGGAACAGGACCGTATCGGAATCTATTCCTGGACGGGTTTGTCAGTTTTTCATAGCGTTACGTCGGCCTGGCGGAGCTCGCCGGTGGACCGGTTGACCAGCAGCGAGAGGGTGACCGTGGCGTGCTCGCCGACCAGCTCGACGGTGACAGAGGCGGTGCCGCTGCCGGCCTGGAAGGCGCCCGTGCGTGCACTTGCCCGGCCCAGGCGGCCGCCATCCGCAGACGGCGGGCGATCAGGCCGGCGTCGGCCGAGGCGGCGACCGGGACCTCCGCCGGCCACTCCAGAGCGGGGTCGTTCAGCCAGTCGACCAGGGCGTCGAGGGTCGCGGCCAGGAGCGAGTTCGGGGCCGGCGGGACGGCCAGGGTGAGTGACATGACCCGGGGCGCGCGCTCGGGGCTGAGCTGGATCTGGACCTGGACGGTGCCGTTCTCCCCGGTCAGCCACCAGCGGCGGTGGGCCGGGGTGTCGGACTCGGCCGCCCGGGTGGGGTCGGCGGCTGAACGGGCCGATGCGCTCGCGGATGAGTCCGATCGTGTGGCGGCGCTCGTGGTAGGGGCTGTCGAGGGCGACGTTCTCGGTGAACAGCGCGTCGGCGGCGTCGTCGTCCCAGTCGGTCAGCAGGTCGTTGACCTTTTCCTGGGCGGCGAGGGTCTGCGGCCAGGGGGCGCCTGGCTTGCTCGCGGCGGGCGCGAGGGCGACCTGGTACGCGTTCGAGGTCGGCACCACGGCGTCGAGGACCAGGCCGGTGAGCGGGGACATCGGGGCGTAGGTGCCGTTGCCGAGGGCGATCACGCCGACGCCGGTGGCCGGGTGCCAGCGCATGTTCGAGCCGAAACCGGGGTATCCGCCGCTGTGCGAGACGACCCGGCCGAGGGACGGGTCCTCGTCGACGAACAGGCCGAAGCCGTAGTACTCGGGCGGCGCGGGCGGGCCGCCGGGCAGCCGCCCGGCCGCCCGCCAGCCGGTCACCGCTTGCGGCAGCTGCATCTGACGGCGCGACGCCGGGCGGAGCGGGTGCGCGTCGCTTTCGTCTTGGCCTTTGTCTTCGCCTTTGTCTCGGTCGGGCGGGAACGCGGCGGCGAACCCGGCCACCCAGCGGGCGAGGTCGGCGACGGTCGAGAACACGCCGCCCATCGGCGCGAACGCGCCGTAGGGGTCGAACGGGACCTCGTCCCAGCCGCCGAGCCCGTGCCGGTAGCCGACGGCCAGGTTGCCGGTGTCGAACTCGTCGGCGGTGAAGCCGGTCCGGCTGAGGCCGAGCGGCGCAAGCAGCCGGGTCCTGATGAACTCGTCGTAGAGCACGCCGGACGCCATCGTCAGCACCCGGCCGAGGATCGCGTAGCCGAGGTTGGAGTACTCGAACCGGGTCCCCGGCGCCCAGTTGAACGAGACCCCGGCCGCCAGCAGCTCGTCGAACGCGGTGATCGGCAGCCCCTGCTGCCGGTCCCCCCACGGGTCGTCGGTCGGGAACCCGGCCGTCATCGTCAGCAGCTGCCTGATCGTCACCGGGGCGGAGTCGGCCGACCCGTACGTCCAGCCGGCCAGCTCGGGCACGTACTGCGCGGCCGGGTCGTCGAGCGCGAGCGCGCCCGCGTCGCGCAGCAGCAGGATGGCCGACGCGGTAAACGACTTGGACATCGACGCGATCCTGAACACCGTGCCCGCGTCGGGCGGCCCGGCCCCGAGGACCTTGGCGCCGAACCCGGCGCTGTGCACCAGCTCGCCGCCGGCGACGATGCCGTAGGCGATCGCGGGCTGACCGCCGCGGCCGAAGTAGTCGCCGACGATGGCGTCCGCCGCCGCGAAATCGCCGGTCGTGAAATGGTCACGCCAGCCTGCGGCGTTGACAGGGGAGTCACTTGGCACAGCACTATCCTCGCACGCCACGGGCATGCGATTATTGGTCCGTCCGGGTACGCCGCAGGGGCGCCTCGAGACTTGGAGGATCTGACGATGTCGTCACAGGACATACCGCCGCGCACGCTGCCGACGCAGGAATCGGAGCCGCTCTACGGCGGCCGCCGTCCGGGTCGGATCACGGTCAGGGACATCGCCGCCGCGAAGGCCCGCGGCGAGAAGTGGCCGATGCTCACCGCCTACGACGCCCTCACCGCGGGGATCTTCGATGAGGCGGGGATTCCGGTGCTGCTGGTCGGGGACTCGGCCGGCAACGTGGTGTTCGGCTACGAGACCACGATCCCGGTCACCGTCGACGACCTGATCCCGCTGACCGCAGCCGTCGTGCGCGGTACCCGGCGGGCGATGGTGGTCGCCGACCTGCCGTTCGGCTCGTACCAGGCGTCGCCGGGCGAGGCCCTGCACGCCGCCGCCCGGTTCATGAAGGAGGCGGGCGCGCACGCGGTCAAGCTCGAGGGCGGCCAGCGGGTCGCCCCGCACGTCGAGGAGCTGGTCGGGGCGGGCGTGCCGGTGATGGGCCACGTGGGCCTCACCCCGCAGTCGGTGCACGCGTTCGGCGGCTTCCGGGTCCAGGGCCGCGGCTCCGAGGCCGGCGACCGGCTGGTGCACGACGCCAAGGCGCTCGAGGCCGCGGGCGCGTTCGCGGTCGTGCTCGAGGGCATCCCGTCCGAGCTCGGCGCCCGGATCACGCAGACCCTGCACGTTCCGACGATCGGCATCGGAGCCGGGCCTGAGTGCGACGCGCAGGTGCTGGTCTGGCAGGACATGGCCGGGCTGTCGGCCCGCTCGCCCAAGTTCGCCAAGCGCTACGCCGACGTCGCGGCCACGCTGCGGTCGGCCGCGTCCGAGTTCGCGGCCGACGTCGCCTCGGGCGCGTTCCCGACCGAGCAGTACTCCTACCGCTGAGCCTTCGTCGCCCCCGTGGTCGCTCCTGGTAACTGTTGACGGTGTTCTTAACAGTTACCAGGGGCGGCTTTTTTGGTAATGATCTTGGAAGGTTTTTTCGTCGCGGAAGATTTGACCCCGCATGGCGTGCTTTTCTTCCGCTACGAAACAAGTTTCCAAGATCTTTGTTAAAGCGGGGAACGAGGTGAAAGCAGGGTGCGGTGGGGCTGCCGGGCACGAGGCGGCGGGGTCGGCGAGCCGCGGACGGGCGCGGTCGGGGCTCGGCGCGGTCGGGGCTCGGCGCGGGCCGGACTCGGCGCGGGCCGGACTCGGCGCGGGCCGGACTCGGCGCGGGCCGGACTCGGCGCGGGCCGGACTCGGCGCGGGCCGGACTCGGCGCGGGCCGGACTCGGCGCGGGCCGGACTCGGCGCGGGCCGGACTCGGCGCGGGCCGGACTCGGCGCGGGCCGGACTCGGCGCGGGCCGGACTCGGCGCGGGCCGGACTCGGCGCGGGCCGGACTCGGCGCGGGCTTGGCGCGGCTGAGCGTGTTCTCGGCGTCGTGGTCCGCGCGCTGTCCGGCTGAGGGGCGCTCTTAAGCGGCCGGAGGGGTGGAACACGGGACCGTTCGGAACACTGATCTTGATCTTGCGGGCTAGGCGTAGTCGCGCAGGCCGGTGGTGCCGATCTCGATGAGGGAGTCGGTCTCCGGGCCTCGGTTGCCCTGCCGCCACTGGTTCAGCCCGCCGAGCAGCTCCATCGCGGCGGCGGCGCGGCCGACGGCGGGCAGGGCGGCCTGCTCGGCCGGGGTGAGCGGCTGCGGGCCGGCCGCCGAGTACAGCCGGGCGACCTTCTCCATCCGGGCCGGCAGGTGCCTCCGGTGAGCCGTGCAGCAGGCTGGCGGCGATGACCGCGAGCTCCTGCAGCCGCGGCCAGCGGTTGGCGAGCGCGAAGTCGAGCACGGTGATCTCGCCGTCGGGGCCGAGCAGCACGTTGCCGGCGGTCAGGTCGGCGTGGATGAGCGTCGTCGGGCAGGGACGCGAAGTCGACCCGGGCCAGCTCGGCGATGGCCCCGTCCACCAGGCGGCGCTGCTCGCGCGTCGAGCAGGTCGCCGACCTGCCCGGCCAGCGGGACCAGGTTGGCGATGGCCCACGAGTCGAACACCGGCTCCGGGCGGGCCTCGGTGCCGTGAATGCGCGCCGCCTGCTCGACGACCCTCGCCAGCTCGGCCTCGTCCGGCGGGCGGCCCAGGTCGTAGAAGGTCTGGCCGGGGGCGAAGTCCATCACCAGCAGCCGGTGCCCGTCGTAGCCGTGCACGTCGCTGCCCGCGGCGTCGGCGTGCAGCCGCGGGTGGCGGACGCCCGCCGCGGTGACGGCGGCGATGATCCCGGCCGTGCGGGCGGCGATCCCGGCCGGGCGGCCGGCCGCGAAGACCTTGATCACGACCCGCGTCTGCCCCGCCCTCAGGTCGATGTTGCAGTCCTCGTACCCGGTCGCGAGCACCGACCAGTCGCCGACCGGGCCGAGCCGGTACTCGGCCGCGACGTGCTCGACCAGTTCCGGCAGGCTGGTGCTGACCCGGCCGGCCGGCCCGGCGGAGGTGCCAAGCGAAGCGTCTCCGGTCACCGAGCCAGGGTACTCGACCGTGCCCCGGCGCGCAATGGGGCCGCTGGCGCGGGATGATCGGCGCGAACCCGCATGTTCTACCTCTTCGGAAACGCGGACCGACCGTGCCCGGCTGGGGCGGTCGAGGCTGAGGCCAGTCACTTGGAGGACACCATGACCACTACGCACGACTTCACGGCGACGACCGCCGACGGCGGCAAGGTCGCGCTGAGCGACTACGCGGGCAAGCTGCTGCTCATCGTCAACGTGGCCAGCAAGTGCGGGCTGACGCCGCAGTACGAGGGCCTGGAGGCGCTGTACCGGGACGACAAGGACCGCGGGCTCGAGATCCTCGGCTTCCCGTCCAACCAGTTCAAGGAGCAGGAGCCTGGCACCGACGCGGAGATCCAGGAGTTCTGCAAGACCACCTACGACGTGACCTTCCCGGTGCTGGCCAAGATCGACGTGAACGGGCCCGACGCCGACCCGCTGTACCAGTACCTGCGGGCGGAGGCGCCCGGTGACTTCGGGCCGCAGTACGGCGGCTTCTACGACGCGATCTCCAAGATCCGGCCCGGGGCCGACGGCACCGACGAGGTCAAGTGGAACTTCACCAAGTTCCTGATCGGCCGCGACGGCACCGTGCATCAAGCGGTACGAGCCGCCGGTGGCGCCGGCCGACATCAAGGCCGACCTGGAGAACTACCTGTAATCCGATGCGACTACCACTATCGATCCTTGACCTAGTGCCGATCGCGCGAGGTCAGACCGTGACCGACGCCTTCGCCGCCAGCGTCGCGGTGGCACGGCGGGCGGAGGAGCTCGGCTACACCCGGGTCTGGTACGCCGAGCACCACAACATGCCGACCATCGCCTCGGCCGCGACCAGCGTGGTGATCGCGCATATCGGCGCGCACACGTCGACCATCCGGCTCGGGGCGGGCGGGATCATGCTGCCCAACCACTCGCCGCTGACGATCGCGGAGCAGTTCGGGGCGCTCGACGCGATGTACCCGCACCGGATCGACCTCGGCCTCGGCCGGGCGCCCGGCTCCGACCAGACCACGTTCCGGGCGATGCGCCGCGACCCCCGGTCGTCCGACGCCTTCCCGCAGGACGTCCAGGAGCTGCAGGCCTACCTGGCGGGCGAGTCGCGGGTACCGGGCGTGGACGCGATCCCGGGCAAGGGCTCGCACGTCCCGCTCTACATGCTGGGCTCGTCGCTGTTCGGCGCGCAGCTGGCGGCGGCGCTGGGGCTGCCGTACGCGTTCGCGTCGCACTTCGCGCCGGACGCGCTGTTCGCCGCGCTGGCGGCCTACCGGAGCGAGTTCAAGCCGTCGGCGCAGCTGGACCGGCCCTACGCGATCGTCGGCGTCAACGTGACCGCGGCCGACACCGAGGCCGCGGCCGCGCGAGCAGTTCCACGCCGTCCGGCGGGCGCGGGCGATCAGCCTGTTCTCCCGGCACGTCGGCATCCCGGCCGAGGACATGACCGACGAGCAGGCGGACGAGCTGCTCGGCAGCGCGGCCGGGCTGCACGTGGACCAGATGCTCCGCTACGCCGCGGTCGGCACGCCGGGCGAGGTGAGCGAGTACCTCGACGATTTCCGCAAGCAGACCGAGGCCGACGAGTTCATCACCGTCCACCAGGCGTCGGGCCTGGAGGGGCGGCTGCGCTCGATCACGCTGCTGGCGGAGGCGATGCAGTAACCGGGGCCATGTCGGCTACGCCAGCGACACCGATAGGGGCGGTCGCTGGCGTAGCCGACAGGTTCGGTGGTTGGGCGGCGGCGTGGCCGACGGGCGCGGGGTTTGTCGGCCACGCCGCCGACGGCGCTCGTGGTCTGTCGACGGCGTCGCTGACTGGTTCAGTGGCCGGTTGACGGCTCAGAGGACACGGGGCCGGGCTGCGCGGGTGGGGGGTCGGGTTGGCCGGATGGGCGGAGTCAACGGACCGTTCGATATGCGGGTTGGGTGGTTTTGGCCGGACCTCAGCCGGCCAGAGCCCGCAGCTCGGGCAGGACGTCCTTGCCGATCATCTTGATGGCGGCCATCGGGTCGGCCGACATGACCTGGATGGAGACCAGGTCGGCGCCGACGTCGGTCACCAGCGGGCGGTAGGTCTCGATGAGACCGGCCGCGTCGGGGACGACGGTGTAGCTGAGCGAGGACCTCGGCCCGGTCCATCTCGTCGGCCTTGAACCGGAGCTCGGCCGGGTCGGTCGCCTCCAGGCGGCCGGGGGCGCGCAGGCCGCGCATCGACGACAGCGCCCGCCAGGCCTGGTCCGGGCCGTCGGCGAGGACGGTCCAGCGGGTGGCGAGCACCCGGTGCTCCTTGCCGATCTCGGTCGCCGCCTTCCGGTACGGCTCGATGACCTTGGCGACGGTGTCGGCCGGGTCCTTCACGCTGGTGATCAGGCCGTCGGCGTAGGTGCCTGCGAACGCGGCCGACTTCGGGCCGCCCGCTGCCATCAGGATGGGCACGGAACCCTTGGGCGGGGAGTAGAGCTTCGCGGTCTCGGTGGTGTAGTACTCGCCGTGGAAGGTCACCTTCTCGCCCGCCAGCAGGCGGTGCATGATCTCCAGTGCTTCCTGCATCCGGGCCTGGCGCTCGCCGTAGCCGGGGAACGGGAAGCCGAGCGGGCGCTCGTTGAGTGCCTCGCCGGTGCCGACGCCGAGCCACAGGCGGCCGTTGGAGAGCCGGTCGACGGTGGCGGACATCTGGGCGACGAGGGCCGGGTGGTAGTGGAACAGCGGGGCGGTGACGGCGGTGCCGAGCAGCACGCTGCGGGTCTTGACCGCGACCGCGCCGAGCCAGGACCAGACGAACCCGGCCGCCGACGTATCGTCCACCCACGGGTGGAAGTGGTCGCTGCCGAGAACCGCGTCGAATCCGGCCTCCTCGGCGGCGACCGCCTGATCCACCAGGTCTTCTGGCTGGTAAGACTCGTGGCTGCAGAGCCAGGCGAACTTCATCAACGCCTCCATCGATCATTGGGTCCGGTTCGATCCTCTCACTGCGGGGTCGCGGGCCGGGCGGTGGCATGGGCGAATTGCGGTGGTTGCGCGTTCGCGACGGGTTGTCGCCGGACGCGCGGGGGCGGGGCCAGGAGATCAGCCGCTGACCCTGGTGACGTACTTGCCGTGCCCCCGGCCCTCGGCCAGCAGCTGCTGCGTCGCGGGCGTCTCGGCCAGCGAGTCCACCTCGGTGACAGCGATGTTCAGCCGGCCGTCGGCGATCAGGTCGAGGATCCGGCGCAGGCCGGCCGAGGCGCGATGCGGCGCGTTGGCCCACAGTCCGGTGATGCTGAAGCCGCCGATCACGAGGTTGCCGCCGATCAGCCGGCCGACCGGCGGCAGCGGGGTCAGCTCACCGCCGCCGGCGTTGCCGAACAGCACGATCCGGCCGCCGGGAGCGGTGACGGCGAGATCGGTGTCGAGCAGGACGGTGCCCTGCGGGTCGAGCACGATGTCGGCCCCGACGCCGTTGGTGGCGGCGCAGGACCGCCGCCGGCACGTCCTCGGTCCAGGCCAGCGCCACGTCATAGCCGTTGTCGAGGGCGGCGGCGACGCTGTCAGGACGGCCCACGGTGCCGATCCGCAGCCCGCCGCCGAGGGCAGGCACCAGCTGGGCGACGGCGCTGCCGATGCCGCCGCTGGCCCCGTGCACGAGCACGCTGTCGCCCGGCCGGAACCGGGCGGCGTCGGTCAGCAGCAGCAGCGCGGTCGTCAGCATGAGCGGGGCGGCGGCCGCGATCGGCAGCGCGACCTGATCCGGCAGCGGCACCACGAACTCGGCCCGGGTCCGCGCCACCTCGGCCAGACCGCCGCCGGCGGTGTAGGCGACCACCCGCTGGCCGGGCTCCAGGGTGGTGAAGCCGTCGCCGACCGCCCTGACCGATCCGGATACCTCCAGGCCGGGCACGTAGGGCCAGCCGCTCGCGTAGCCGGGGTCGCCGCGGCGGGCCATCACGTCCATGAAGTTGATCCCGGCGTAGGCCACGTCGATGGTGACCTCGCCCGGTCCCGGCGCGAGGTCCTCGACCTTGCGAACCTCGGTCTGGTCGGTCCCCTGCGACGGGCCGATCATCGTCAGTGCCTGCACAGCCGCTCCTCTTTCGATGTTCGACGTACAGCGAAAGTCGTATCGTAATTGTACGATGATTGTCGAATGAGAGGTGCCAGATGCCGCGATCGCCGCGCCGGCCGGCGCTCATCCATCCGCCGCCGGAGGACCTCACCGTGCTGGGCATCCTGCACGCTCTCTCGGACCCTACCCGGATGACGGTCGTCCTGACCCTGCGGGCGTCGCCCGGGCGGGCCTGCGGCACCTTCCCGGTCGAGGTGGCGCCGTCGACGCTCACCCACCACTTCCGGGTGCTGCGGGAGGCCGGGATCATCCGTCAGCGCGACGACGGCAACCGCCGGTGGACCACGCTGCGGGGCGAGGATCTTCAGGCGCGCTTTCCCGGGCTGCTTGACGCGATCGTCACCGCCTACCTTCGCTCGGGCTTATTTGGCAGTCTTGGCGGCGGTGGCGGGCGCGCGGCTAGCTAGCCAGCAGGGCCGCTGACGGTGTCGAGCAGCCGCGCCAGGCGGTCGCGGAGGCTGAGTTTACGGGCGGTTGGCCCGGCTGCGTCGCGCTGGCCGGCCGCGGCCGACACCAGGTGCTGCCCGGCGTCGAATGACAGCGACGCCGGGACCGCGAGGGCTTCGTGCGCGAGCGCGTCGAGCTCGGGGTCGCCGTCGCCGGTGTCCAGGGCGAGGATGGTGGCGCCGGTCTTGCGGGCGTCGTTGACCCGCTCAAGCAGGGGGACCGGGGCGCGGTCCTCGGTCACGACGAACAGGGTCTCGCCTCGTTGCGCTGCCTCGAGGCGGGCGAGGCCGATCGCGAGGTGCGGGGGCGCGTCGGCGGGCGGGGACCAGCGGACCAGCGTGGGGGCCAGCGCGGCGATGCCGGACAGCCGGCTCTCGTCGTCCAGGTGCGCGGTCAGATGCCACGGCTCGAACTCGGGGGTGCCCACGACCAGCAGCCCGCCGGGCGACTTGGGGGTCGTCCGGAGCGCGCGGCCGAAGATCCGGGCCCGCTCCAGCCACCCGGATCCGGCCAGCAGTTCACGCAGCGTAGCGACCTGATCAGCGTCCACGTACCTAGCATGCATGGGACGCCCTGGATTCGCACCCCTCTTGGGGTGGGAACGCCTTATTCAGTCGGACTTCCGGGTCGGCCGGACTTGCCGGCCGGGCTTGCCGGCCGGGCGGGTCGGCCGGCCTAGTCGAGCGACAGGACCATCGTCGGGGGCTCGATGACGTGGTTGGCGCGGAGCGGGCGGACGGCGGTGCCGATCGCGAAGAACTCGGTCGTGTGCGCGCCCCAGGTGTGGCTGTGCTGGCGCAGCTGGACGCCGACGATGCCCTCGGCGTGCAGTTCCTCGGCCTCGGCCTGCATGCGGGACATCGCCAGCTCGCGGGCGTCGTAGAGGGCCTGGGTGAACTGCTCGATCTCGACGTTCCGGCCGATGTTGCCGATGACCGAGCCCATCCGCTGGTGGGCGATGTGGTACACGCACGTCCCCATGACCATGCCCAGCGGCGCGTAGCCGGCCCTGATCAGCGTCCAGAAGTCCTGCCCGGACAGGTCGGAGGTGAACGGCTGGCGCTTGTTGTTGCGCCAGTTGTCGACGCCGCCGCCGCCTGCGTTCGGCTCGGCCTTGACCGCGGTGCCGATCGCGATGAACTCGGCGATGTCCGAGCCGAACTCCTTCATCTCCACGTCGAGGCGGACGCCGACGATGCCGTCCGCGCCGAGCGCGTCCGCCTCCGCCTCCATCCGCGTCATCGCCAGCTCCCGGGCGTGGTACAGCGCCTGGGACAGCACGGTGAGCTCCTGGTTCTTGCCCCAGCGGCCGACCTGCAGGCCGACGTGGTAAATCGAGGTGCCGAGGACCAGGCCGAGCGGGCGGAAGCCCGCCTCGCGGACCAGCAGGAACTCGTTCACCGAAAGGTCGGAGGTGAAGATCGACCCGGCCTTGCCGGGCTGCAGCTCGGAAAGCCGCTTGATCGCGTCCTGCGGGACGCCCGCCATGCTCATTCCGGTCTGTTGGTCCGTCATCGCGTGGTCTACCTTCTGTTCTGGCCGATGTCGACGCGCGCTGCCTGGCGGCGCTTGGGGTCTAGGGACATGATGGCGAGCGGCGGCGGGGTCTCCCGCTGCTTGTGGTTTCTCAGCCGCACGATCGCGGTGCCGATGTTGACCGTCTCGACCACGTGATCGTGGCCGCCCTCCTGGGCCGGGCACTCCCGCTCGCGGACCCGCATGGTCATCTCGGCGATGACCACGCCCTCGGCCCCGATCCGCTTGACGTCGGCCGACAGCTGCACCCGGGCGTCGTGGCGGGCGTCGGCGACCAGCTCGGTCCAGCCGCCGACCTCGGCGTTGCCCGAGCTCCAGCGGGTCTGGCCGACCGTCCGCCAGTCGTCGTGCCTGGCCGCGACCGAGATGCCGAGCGCCAGCCCGGCCGGCATCCAGCCGCTGTGCACCAGCTTGGCGAAGTCCTGCCCGGACAGGTCGGAGGTGAACGGGCGCTTCAGCGGCGGCGCGCCGGGGGCGTGGATCGCGGTGCCGATCGCCTTGAACTCGAGGCCGCCGGCCGGGAAACTGCCGATGGTGAGCTGCACGCCGACCACGCCGTGGCCGCCGAGCTCGACGCACTCGGCCACCATCCGGCTGATCGCCGTCCGCCTGGCCTGGTACAGCGTCTGCACCAGGGGCCCGAACGAGCCGTAGCCGCCCCGGCTCGACACCTGGGTCCTGGCGGCGGGCCCGTAGCCGAGCGGCGAGTAGCTGCCCCACGCGCCCGGGCAGCCGTAACCGCCGGCGTAGCCGATGTTGTAGACCGCCGCGCCGAGAACCTGGCCGGACGGCTCGAAGCCGACCGAGCGGACGGCCGCGAACTCGTCCGAGGAGAGCGACGACCCCCAGGTGCCGCTGCGCCTGATCTCGGCCATCCTGGCTTCCGCTACCGGCGGCAAGTCGTCTTTGCTCACGGTGCTCTAGCCTAGTCCCGGCGGCTACTCTTGCGCGTCCCAGGCCTCGTTGCGTTCCTTAACTTTGTCGAGCGCGTGGGCCGCCTCCTCCCGGGTCGGGTACGGGCCGAGCAGATCCTTGCCCGGGCAGGGGGTGTCGGCCGGCTCGACGGTGTTGTGCCGGGTGCAGAAGTACCACTGCTCTTCGTTGTCGTTCGCCATGCGCACTAGAATCGCAAAACATGGCCACTGCTGCTCAACCCGGGTCGGCTTTCGCCCACCCGGCATGTTCCCAACAGCATCACCCGCCCCGAGTATGTCGGCAAGAAACAGCCGACCCTCGGCGAGGCGGACGTCAAGGACGCCGACACGATCGCGCGGATGCGGGTGGCCTGCCGCCTCGCGGCGCAGGCGCTCGAAGAGGTCGGGCGGAACGTCCGGCCCGGGGTCACCACCGACTACCTGGATCAGGTCGGGCACGATTTCCTGGTCGCGCACGGGGCCTACCCGTCGACGCTCGGCTACCGGGGCTACCCGAAGTCGCTGTGCACCTCGCTCAACGAGGTCATCTGCCACGGCATCCCCGACGACACGGTGATCAGCGACGGCGACATCGTCAACGTTGACATAACCGCCTATATCGGCGGCGTGCACGGGGACACCAACGCCACCTTCCTGGCCGGGGACGTGGCCGAGGAGTCCCGGCTGCTGGTCGAGCGGACCCACGAGGCGATGATGCGGGGGATCCGCGCGGTGGCGCCCGGCCGGTCGCTGAACGTCGTCGGGCGGGTCATCGAGTCCTACGCCAAGCGGTTCGGCTACGGCGTCGTCCGCGACTTCACCGGGCACGGGATCGGGACGACGTTCCACTCCGGGCTGATCGTGCCGCACTACGACGACCCCGACGCGTCGGTGACGATCGAGACCGGCATGACGTTCACCATCGAGCCGATGCTGACGCTGGGCACGATCAGCTACGACGTCTGGCCGGACGGCTGGACGGCGGTGACCAAGGACCGCAAGCGCACCGCCCAGTTCGAGCACACGATCCTGGTGACCGAGGACGGACACGAGATCCTGACGCTGCCGTAGTCATCGGCGGCGATCGGGTACCGGCGGCGTGGGGGGCTGCGTGATCGAGGCGGTCGTGTTCGACATGGACGGGGTGCTGATCGACTCCGAGCCGGTCTGGGAGCGGGTGCGGCGGCGGTTCGTCGCCGACCACGGCGGGCGCTGGGCGGCCGATGCGCAGGACCGGCTGATGGGCATGTCCACCGCCGAGTGGTCCGCCTATCTTCGTCCGACTTCGGGATCAGCGGCTGACCCCGCGGCAGGTGGCGGAGCAGGTGATCGCCGCCATGGCGGCCGAGTACTCGCGAGCACCTGCCGCTGCTGCCGGGCGCGATCGGCGCGGTGCGCTCGCTGGCGGGGCGGTGGCCGCTGGCGGTGGCGAGCTCGTCGCCGCGATCGCTCATCGAGACGGTGCTCGCCACGGCCGACCTCGGATCCGCGTTCGCGGCGGTCGTCTCGAGCGAGGAGGTCCCCCGGGGCAAGCCCGCCCCGGACGTCTACCTGGCGGCGGCCGACCGGCTCTCGGTCGCGCCGACGTCGTGCGCGGCCGTCGAGGACTCCTCCAACGGCCTGCGCGCCGCCGTCGCGGCCGGCCTGACGGTGATCGCCATCCCCCGCCCCGAGTACCCCCCGGCCGCCGACGCCCTCGCCGCCGCCCGCCTGGTGCTCCCCAGCCTCACCGTCCTCACCCCCGACACGATCGACGCGCTCTCCTAGCCGCCCGGCCGTGATCACGAAGGATTTTTGCACCTATACGATACGAATCCTTCGTCAGAATTAAATCCTTCGCGATCATGCGGCGCGAATACGAGTTCGCATGCGGTGGACTGTCTTGCTGTTATCCAGGGAGGACTGGGGTGGCGGGGTGGCGGCGGTGGCCGGGATTAGGCGTCGCGCTTGCGGAATAGGTAGGCGCCGACGCGCGACCAGGACGGCCGCCCACAGCGCGGTCACGCCGAGCTGCGGCCAGGCTGACCACAGGTGGTCGGGTTGCCGGTGCCGCTGATCGTGACCGGGATCACCTGGTTGGCGGCGTCGGGCAGGAACCGCATGATGTCGTTGTGCCAGTTGCTCGGCAGCGCGTTCTCGACGATCGGGACGATGAACACCAGCGCGATCACGATCGCGATCGCGCCCGCCGTGTGCCGGACCATCGCGCCGACGCCGAAGGCGATCAGCGCCACCAGCGTGACGAACAGCGCGGTGCCGATGATCGCGGCCAGCACCGTCGACGGGTGGATCTGCAGCCAGCTGGTGACGACTGAGGTGGTCGTTCAGGCACCGGAACTGGTCGGGCCGACCTGGACCGCTGCTGGCAGTCCGGCCGCATCGTGGCCGGGAATCCTGGCCGTGCGGAACAGCGACGCCCCCACCCCGCTCGACGCGTACAGCGCCTGACCCGCGAAGAACGCGGTGAACGCGGTGACGAGGGACACCACCAGCGTCACGGCGGCGAACGTGATCGCCTTGGCGGCGTAGACCACGCCCCGCCGGGGCTGCGCGGTCAGCGACGTGCGGATCATCCCGGTCGAGTACTCCGAGGTGATCACCATCGCGCCGAGGACCGCGATGATCAGCTGGCCGATCTCGAAGAACACCCCCAGCGTGACCTGGGTCGAGTCGAACCCGGCCTTCGACATCGGGTGGGCGTTGAAGTGGGCGGCGGTGCCGGCCGCGGCCGCGATCGCCGAGGCCGACCGAGACGATGAACAGCGCGCCCAGCGTCCAGTAGGTCGAGCGGACCGAGCGGATCTTGGTGAACTCCGAGGCGAGCGCGCCCCGCAGCCCGGCCCGCCCGGCCGGCGCAGCGCGGACAGCCGGATTTCCGGCGGTGTGGTGACAGCCATGGGTGCGGGGCCTCCTTCGGTAGTCGATGGATGGCCGCGGCCCGGCCGCACCGGGCCGGGCCCGCCGTTTGCCCCTGCTACTACGCGTCGCGCTTGCGGAACAGGTACGCGCCGATGCCGACCAGGACCGCCGCCCACAGCGCGGTCACCCCGAGCTGCGGCCAGGCCGACCACAGGTGCATGTTGGCCGGGCCGACGGTGACCGAGACCACCCGGTTGGCGGCGTCGGGCAGGAACCGCATGATGTCCCAGCGCCAGTCGCTCGGGCAGCGAGCTCTCGACGATCGGGATGATGAACACGCAGCGCGATCACGATCGCGATCGCGCCCGCCGTGTGCCGGACGATCGAGCCGACGCCGTACGCGATCAGCGCGACCAGCGTGACGAACAGCGCGGTGCCGATGATCGCGATCAGCACGGTCGACGCGGAGATCACGTCGGTGCCGGAGAAGGTCGTCACCAGCTGGCCGCTGCAGCCCGGGCCGTTGCCGTCCGGGTGCTGGCCCCGCCGCTGGCGCCGACGCAGTTCGTGATCGCGTTGGCCGGGATCGTGACCGCGTGGAACAGCGACGCGGCGACGCCCTTGCCCGACAGCACGGCCTGGCCGACGAAGAACGCGACGAACGCGGTGACGAGCGAGATCACCAGCGTCACGGCGGTGAACGCGATCGCCTTGGCCGCGTAGACCACGCCCCGCCGGGGCTGCGCGGTCAGCGAGGTGCGGATCATCCCGGTGGAGTACTCCGAGGTGATCACCATCGCCCCGATGACCGCGATGATCAGCTGGCCGATGAAGAAGAACGCCCCCAGCGAGGTCTGGGTCGCGTCGAACCCGGCCTTGTTGCCCGGGTTGTTGGCGAAGCTGGAGCCGGCTGCCCAGCGGTGATCGCGACGCCGAGGCCGACCGAGACGAGGAACAGCGCGCCCAGCGTCCAGTAGGTCGAGCGGACCGAGCGGAGCTTGGTGAACTCCGAGGCGAGCGCGCCCGCGCAGACCCGCCTGCCCGGCGGCCGGGGGCAGCGCGGACGAGCCGCACGTTCGGGGTTGCCGTGGTAGCCATTGTCAGTCCCGCCGCTACGCGTCGCGCGTGCGGAACAGGTAGGCGCCGATCCCGACCAGGGCCACGGCCCACAGCGCGGTCACGCCGAGCTGCGGCCAGGCCGACCACAGGTGGCCCGGGCCGTTGCCGCCGACGGTGACCGAGACGACCTGGTTGGCGGCGTCGGGCAGGAACCGCATGATGTCGTTGCGCCAGTCTGTCCGGCAGCGTGTGCTCGAGGATCGGGACGACGAACAGCAGGGCGATCACGATCGCGATCGTGCCGGCCGTGTGCCGGACGATCGAGCCGACGCCGTACGCGATCAGCGCCACCAGCGTGACGAACAGCGCGGTGCCGATGATCGCGATCAGCACGGTGGACGCGGTGATCACGTCGGTGCCGGAGAAGGTCGCCGTGCACGACGGGCCGCCGTTCGGGCCGGGCCGGTGCAGGTCACGTTCGCGTTGGCCGGGATCGTGACCGTGTGGAACAGCGAGGCGGCGACGCCCTTGCCCGACAGCATCGCCTGGCCGACGAAGAACGCGACGAACGACGTGACGAGCGAGATCACGAGCGTCACGGCCGTGAACGCGATCGCCTTGGCCGCGTAGACCACGCCGCGCCGGGGCTGGGCGGTCAGCGAGGTGCGGATCATCCCGGTGGAGTACTCCGAGGTGATCACCATCGCCCCGAGCACCGCGATGATCAGCTGGCCGAGCTCGAAGAACACGCCCAGCGACGTCTGGGTGGCGTCGAACCCGGCCTTGTTGCCGCGGGTTGTTGGCCATAGTTGGCCGCGAGTGCCCGCGGTGATCACGACGCCGAGGCCGACCGAGACGACGAACAGCGCGCCCAGGGTCCAGTAGGTGGAGCGGACCGAGCGGAGCTTGGTGAACTCCGAGGCGATCGCGCCCCGCAGTCCGGCCTGCCCGGCGGCCGGCGGCAGCGCCGACAGCCGCACGTTGGGCGTGGTGGCGGTGGCCATCGCTCAGACACCGCTTCCGATGGTGGTGGTGCGCGCACGGGCGTTTCCGCCCGGTACTCGACGCTGCTCGCGGTCAGCTCCATGAACGCCTCCTCGAGCGAGGCGCGCACCGTGGCCAGCTCGTGCAGCCTGATGGCCTGCTCGAAGGCGAGGTCGCCGACCTCGGCGGCGGTCAGGCCGCGCACCTCGACCGCGTCCTCATCGGCCGGTGGCGGCGACCGCGCCCTTGGCGGTGACGGCCTTGATCAGCTCCTCGGCCATCGGCGTGCGGACCCGCACCGACGCGCCGGAGGAGCGGGAGATGAACTCCGACATCGAGCAGTCGGCGATCAGCTTGCCCCGGCCGATCACGATCAGGTGGTCGGCGGTGTACTCCATCTCCGACATCAGGTGGCTGGAGACGAAGACCGTGCGGCCCTCGGCCGCCAGGGCCTTCATCAGGTTCCTGATCCAGAGGATGCCCTCGGGGTCGAGGCCGTTGACCGGCTCGTCGAACATCAGCACCTTGGGGTCGCCGAGCATGGTCGCGGCGATGCCGAGGCGCTGGCTCATGCCGAGCGAGAACCCCTTGGACCGCTTGCGCGCCACCTCGGTCAGGCCGACCAGCTCAAGCACCTCGTTGACGCGGCGGCGCGGCAGGTTGTTGGTCTGCGCCAGGCAGAGCAGGTGGTTGTAGGCGGACCGGCCGCCGTGCACCGCCTTCGCGTCGAGCAGCGCGCCGACCTCGCGCATCGGGTACGCCAGGTCTGGGTAGACCTTGCCGTCAACCGTCACCGTGCCCTCGTCGGCATAGTCAAGGCCGAGAATGCAGCGCATCGTGGTGGTCTTGCCGGCACCGTTCGGGCCCAGGAAGCCGGTGACCTTGCCCGGCTCAATGCCGAACGTCAGGTCGTCTACGGCGATCTTGGCGCCGTACCGCTTCGTGAGGCCCCGTACCTCGATCATGGGGAAATGGTCCTCTCTATAGGTTTGACGGTCCCCATTGTGGCCGACCGGCCGGATGCGGCGCGTCGGCCGGGGTGATGATTATGGGTAATCCTCTGGGCTGAGATTCGCCGCGCGTAGGATGCCGCGCCGGGGCTGAGAATTCGCTGAGGGACAACGCGGAGCATACGGTCCGTTCGGGATAAAAGCACTTTGAATTTATCCTAACGGACCGTCGTGGCTGTGGCGTGGAGCGTGACCGAATACCCGTGGCCGGCGGTGCGCAGGCGGTGCGGGGCGCGGGTGCCGTGCACCAGGACGCGGCCGGGGCGGAGCGGGCGGGCGGTTCCGGTGCCGTCCGGGCCGCTCGTCTCGACCGCCTCGCCCGCCAGCGCGGTGGCCTGGCTGCAGTCGCAGTCGGCGATCGCGCCGGGGGGCACCACCAGCAGCCAGGCGCCGGGCGCGCCCGGCACCGGGATCCGCAGCGGGCCGCCGGCGTCGAAGCGGACCAGGTCCCACCAGCGCTGCGGGGCGGCGGCGAGGTCGGCCAGGTCGCCCGCCAGGCGGCCGTCGGTGCGCGGGCTTGGCGCGTCGGTCTGGGCGGGGACGAGCGGCGCGGCGAGCAGCGCGATCTCAGGGGCGACCGAGAGGTCGGTGTTCAACGACGGTTCCTTCGTGTGTCGAGATGCGGCTGAGACTCCGAGTGACAACGGGTCAGCGACAACACGAGGAAAGGCGGCAGCACGGCGGGGCCTGGCGGCTCATCCGGTGTGCTGGCATGCGGGACATCACACCGTAATCACGGAGCGTTGTCAAATCGGGTTGCCGCCGCTGGGCGCGCTCCGCGCGCTTCTTGCTGTTAGCTGGATTTGAGGCCGTGGGCGGCTAGCTGGTCGAGGGGGGCTGCGACCTGGCTTGGCGTCGAGGGCGCCCTGGCGGTCGTGGACGGCCCAGGCGGCGGCGGCGAGGGCGCGGAGGCCGTCGATGGCGTTGCCGTCGCCGGTGAGGGTCAGCGGCGCCGTTCGTCGGCCGTGGCGGCGGTCGCGGTCCAGCCTGCGCAGGTCGCGCCGTCGTCGGTGCGGGTGACGGCCGGATAGGGCTGGAGCAGGGCGTCGAGGGTCTCGGCGATGTAGGTGGGGCGGCGATGCGGCGGGGCCAGCACGGCGCTGCGGGGATTGTCGACGCCGGTGAGCACCAGGAGGCTGTCGGCGTCGGCGTTGTAGGCGGCCTCGATGTCGGTGTCGAGGCGGTCGCCGATGACGAGCGGTCGCTTGGCGCCGGTGCGGATGACCGACTCGCGGTGCAGCGGCGGCTCCGGCTTGCCCGCGATCTGCGGCTTCACGCCGGTGGCGTGCTCGATCACCTGGAGCAGGGAGCCGTTGCCGGGCGCGGTGCCGCGCGCGCTGGGGATCGTCGAGTCGGCGTTGGTGCCGACGAAGAGCGCGCCCGCCCTGACCGCCAGGCCGCCCTCGGCGAGGCTGCCGTAGCCGATGCCGGGGCTGTAGCCCTGGACGACCGCCTGCGGGTTCTCGGCCGCGTTGGAGACCGGCGTGAGGCCGCGTTCCCTGACCGCGAGCCGCAGCGCCAGGGCGCCGAGGACGAGGACCTTCGCCTTCGGGGGGAGCTTGCTCGGCCAGCAGCCGGGCGGCGGCCTGGGCGGACGTGACGACGTCGGTCGGCCGTGGCCGGGACGCCCATGCCGGTCAGGATCGCGGCGACGGCGGCCGGCGTGCGCGAGGCGTTGTTGGTGACGTAGGCCAGGTGCGCGCCGTCGGTCGCTGGCCTGCCGCAGCGCCTCGGGGGCGCCGGGGATCGCGGTGCCCCCGATGTAGACGACGCCGTCCAGGTCGAGGAGGAGGACATCGTAGGCGGCGGCGAGCGCGTCGGGCATGCTCCCAACCCTAGCCGGTTAGGCGCTAGCTCTGGCGGGCGCTTGCGGGACTTGAGGGTGGCGCGGACCTGGTGCAGCGCGTCGGTGTAGGGCTTGCGGTCGGGCCGCATGGCGGCGGCCAGGGCCAGGTACTCGGCGGCGGCCTCGTGGTCGCCGCTGCGGGCGAGGGCGAGGCCGAGGCCGAAGTTGGCGTAGTCGTCGGCCGGGGAGGCCTCGACGATCGCGCGGAAGTTGGCCGCCGCGGCCTCGTACTGGCCGGTGTCGAACTGGGCGCGGGCCAGCGCCTCGCGGATGCTGCGCGAGCCCGGCTCGGCGTTGGCCGCCCGCTGCAGGACCTGGGCCGCGGCGGCCGGGCTGCCCTTGCCGAGCAGCTCCATGCCGGTGGTGTACCAGGTCGTGCACCTCGGCCGGATCCGGGTCGGCGGCGTCGCGGCCGCCGCCGCCACCGCTGCCGTTGGCGGACGATTCGCCCGATGTGCGCCGCTCGCGGCCGACGTGGCTGGCGAAGTTTTCCACCTGCGGGGAATCCCAGCTACCGCTTGGCACTTCTGACATGGTGTGAAGACCCACTTTCCGCTTGGCGATGGTCCTGGTCTCGTCCTGACTCCGTTCCGTGGTGTCCGTTATGCCCCGGCCCGGGTCGGCGAACTCGCAAACGTCACATCACCACCGTACGACGTGATCGGCCCAGGCACGCTCGAGCAGTTGCGCGCGGCCTCGCCGTACAACATCGTCGGGCTGACCCTGCCCGCGCTGGACCTGGACGCGCGGGCGGCCGGGCAGATCGCGGCCGGCGCGGCTGCGCGACTGGCTGGACGACGGCGTGCTCGCGGCGGACGGCGTCGCCCGCCCTGTACGTCTACGAGCAGCGCGGACCCGGGTACGTCCAGCGCGGCCTGATCGGGCTGGTCCGGGTCGGCACCACCGCGATCCACCCGCATGAGGACGTGATGCCGGGCCCGGTGGCCGGGCGGCGCGAGCTAATGGCGGCGGTGCACGGCAACCTTGAGCCGATCCTGCTCGTCTATAACGGTGGGACCGGGGCCGGCGGGCACGGGGGCACCGCCGGCCCGGTCTCTGGCTTCGCTTCCGAGGCTGGTTCCGAGGGGCCGTCGGGCACCGCCGCCAGCGCGACGTCGCGGCTGGTGGACCTGACCGCCGGAGGAGCGGACGCCGCTCGCCTGCACGGTCACCGACGACGGGGTGACGCACCGGATCTGGGCGCTGACCGACCCGGCCGAGCAGGCGGACGTCGCCGCCGACCTCGCCGCGCGGACCGCGCTGATCGCCGACGGCCACCACCGGTACGCCGCCTACGGCGAGCTCCGCGCGTCCATGCGGGCCGCCGGCCAGGGCGACGGGCCCGTGGGACTACGGGCTCGCGTTCCTGGTCGACGCGGACGCCTACCCGCTCCGGCTCGGCCCGATCCACCGGGTGATCCCGCATCTGGACCCGGCCGAGGCGGCCGGCCTGGCGGCGCAGGCGTTCACCGTGACCGAGTTGCCGACCACCGGGACCGGGCCCGGGTTCGGCCCCGAGCAGCTGGCGGACGCGCTCGGCCGGCTGGCGGACATGGGGCGCGCGCGGAACGGCGTTCCTGCTGGCGGGCCGGGGCGGGCTCCGGTTGATCAGCCACCCCGACCCGGTCGAGCTCGCGGAGGCGATGCCGGCCGGCGCGTCACCGCGCTGGCAGGCGCTCGACGCCGCGGTCATGCAGGAGCTGCTGCTGGCCCGGCTCTGGCTGATCAAGGACAACGAGCGCGACGTGCTGATCTCGCACGACGCGGCCGAGGCGGCGCGGCTGGCGGTGGAGACCGGCGGCACCGCCGTGCTCTGCAACCCGATGGAGCTGGCGGCGGTGATGGAACTGGCCGCGCACGGCGAGCGGGTGCCGCGCAAGTCCACGTCGTTCGGCCCGAAGCCGCGCACGGGGCTGGTGCTGCGCACCTTCGACGCCTGACGGGCGGGCCGGGACACTCGAGGGGGCCGGTCGGTCACGGCGGAACGGGGCCTGGGTTTCAGGGGGTGGCTGGAACCAACGGTCCGTTCGAGATGAAGCTTGTGATCTTGACTGGTTTGCCGGGTTCTACTCCGCCGGGTCGGTGCCGTCGGCGCCGTCGGTGGCAGGCGGCGCCTCGTGGGCGGCGATCGCGTCGACGACCGAGTCGTAGATGTTGAACACCCGGCTGAGGCCGGTGATCCGGAAGATGCGCAGGATGCGGCCCTGGGTGCAGACCAGGTCGATCCAGCCGTCGTGCGCGCGGACCCGCTTCAGCCCGCCGACGAGGACGCCGAGGCCGGTGGAATCGAGGAACTCGACCGCTTCCATGTCGATGATCAGGTGGTAGCTGCCGGACTCGACGAGGCTGATCAGCTTCTCCCGCAGCTTCGGCGCGGAGTACACGTCGATCTCCCCGCCGACCGCGACCACGGTGTACTCCGGCGAATCGGAATAGACGTTGAGCGTGAGATCCATGCCCTATTTCCTCTCCTGTTGTCTGGGACAATAGTCGGATGCGTGACGACATTGCTATGACGACAGGCAACTCGCAGGACCGTGACAGCCCGGACATTATCGATCTTGGCAACGATGTCTACCAGATCGACACGCGGATGGCCGGGTACCAGGGGATCACTGCAGGCTACCTCATCCGGTCGAGCCGGCCCTGCCTGGTGGAAACCGGGACGTCTACGTCCGCGCCGGTCGTCCGGGCGGCGCTCGCCTCGCTCGGGATCGGCGCTCGCGACCTCGCGACCGTCGTCGTCACGCACATTCACCTGGACCATGCGGGCGGGGTGGGCGACATCGCCTCGATGTTCGGCCGCGCGCAGGTGGTGGTGCACGAGAAGGGGGCGCGGCACCTGGCCGACCCGACCCGGCTGATGGCGAGCGCGCGGCTGGTCTACGGGGACGCGCTCGACGTGCTCTTCGGCTCGATGATCGCGGTGGACGCGTCGCGGTTGCGCACGCTCGATGACGTCGGTGAGATCGACCTCGGGGACGGGCGGCGGCTGTCGAGCTACTACTCGCCCGGACACGCGAAGCACCACGTCGGGCTGGTCGATTCGGAGACCGGCGATCTGTACGTCGGGAGACGCGGCCGGGGTGTACATCCCGGAGACCGGGGACCTGCGGCCGGCGACGCCACCGCCGGATTTTGACCTTTCCGTCGCGCTTGCCTCGATTGACCGGTTCGCCTCGCTTGACCCGTCCCGGCTGCTGTTCAGCCACTACGGGCCGGTGACGTCGGTGGCGTCGACGCTCGAGCGGTCGGCCGAGGAGATCTCGGTCTGGGTGTCCGCGACGCAGGCGGCGCGCAGCGCGGGGATGGACCTCGACCACGCGGTCGAGGCGGTCAGGCAGCGGACGATGTCCCGCTACCGGACGCTAACGCCTGGGGCCGATCCGGAGGTCGCGGAGAAGTTCGAGCAGCTGTCGGGGACGGCGGCGAACGTCGGCGGGATCTGGCACTGGCTAGACAAGCTGGAGCAGCCGGTGGAGCAGTCGGCGAGCCTCGGTTCTCGGTTCGGCCTGCCCTCGGAGCCTTAGCTCGGGATCGGCGGCTGGCCAGGTCCCGACGGGTTTGGCTGGGCCGCCCGTCGGGACCGGTTGTCGCGGTGGCTACTTCGCCGGGTCGTCTTGGTCGGCTTCCGGCTGCTCTTCGACCTCGCCGCCGGGCTCGTCCTCGTCGTCTTCCGGGCCGACTAGGACGTCGTCGTCATCGTCGTCGTCATCGTCGTCGTCGTCATCATCGTCGTCGTCTTCCTCGTCGTCGAGGTCGGCGTCGGACTCGTCGTCGATGTCGTCCTCGTCGTCCTCGTCGTCGAGGTCGGCGTCGGATGAGGAGGCGGCGTCGAGCTCGTCGTCATCGTCGTCTTCCAGGTCGGCGACGGTGACGCCGTCGAGCTCGTCGAGGCGGGCGAGGGCGTCGGTCTGCTCGTCCTCGTCGGCGACGACGGCGCGGGCGAACGCCTCCCGGGCCGCCTCCCGGCGGCCGGCCGCCAGCAGCGCGTCACCGTAGGCGTAGAACAACCGGGCCGACCACGGGCGCAGCTTGCCGTCGGTCAGTTCGGGGACCTGCAGGGCGAGCACGGCCGCATCGGCCAGGCCCTGGTCTCGGCGGATCCCGGACTCGACGATGCGCAGCTCGATCTGGGCCGCGCGCGGCAGCCGCTTGGCCTCGGGGCTGTGCACGACCTCGAGGGCGCGGTCGAGACGGCCGAGGCCGCGCTCCGCGTCCGCCATCAGCGCGAGGTAGTCGTTGCGCCCGGTCAGCCTGCGGGCCGCCCGCAGCTCCGCGAGTGCCTCGGTCCAGCGCTCGGTCTTGTACGCGGTGATGCCGGATAGCTCGCGGACCACGCCAATGCGCGCGGCATAGTGCCGTGCGGCCTGCGCGTATCGGTACGCCTGCTCCGGATCGGAGGCCAGCTCGGCCGCGACCAGGTAGCGGCCGACCATGATCGCGAGGTCGGAGGGCAGTCCGCCGAGCTCGCTCTTCACCTCACGGGAGACCTGGTCCTCGGTAATGCTCTCGGGGATCCGGGGCAGGTCGGAAGCGCTGCCCCGGCGATCATCGCGACGCCGTTCCTGACGCTCCCGGTCGCGATCGAAGTCACCACTCGGCCGCGGCCGCGAACTGTAGCCCGACGACCCGCCCGGACGATCCGACCGGTTGCCTGCGCCGCAGCCGAGGTCCGGCGGTCACCCGGTCGGCCAGCGCTCCGCGGCCGGTCCGACCGCTCCGGCCGCCCGGTCTTGTCGGCCGGGAACGCGCCGCCGATGCGGTTGGACATGGTCCTGCTGAAGCCCGAGCCACCGGACGGGCGGTCCTGGCCACCTGAACGGCCGTAGGTCGGACGGCTCGAGCGGGCCGGGCCGTCCTGGCCGCCCCGGTACCCGGTGTCGCCGCGCTCGCCCGACGGACGCCCCTGCTCGCCATCGCGGCCGCGGAATCCGCCCTCACGACGGTCCGAGTCGTAGCGCGGCCGCTCGCGGTCGCGATCGCGATCGCGATCGCCGGAGCCGAACGACCGACGGCCGTCACGGTCACCGCCATCGCCGCCAGGCCTGCGCTCGTAGCCTCGGTCCTCGCTCTGCCCGCGGTCGCAGCCGCGATCACCGCCGCCGAACTCGCGCCGCGGGCCGGCGGCCGGGCGGTCGCCGCCGCGGAAACCACTGTCCGATCGGGACGACCCACCACCATAGGAGCGCCCGGCCGGGCGGTCTCCGCCCCTGAAGCCGCCCTCCGGCCGACCGCCGCCGCCGCCGTACGAGCGCCCGGTCGGGCGGTCTCCACCGCGGAAACCGCCATCAGGCCGACTGGCGCCGGAACCGTAGGACCGCCCGGTCGGGCGGTCTCCGCCCCTGAAGCCGCCGTCGGGACGGCCAGCTCCGCCGCCGAACGAACGCCGGTCACCGCCGGAGCCGCCGTCGCGGCCCTGGTACCCGCCTTCGCGGGGGCCGCTGCTGCGGTACCCGCCGTCACGCTGGCCGCCGCCGTAGGAGGGACGGGACGGCCGATCCTCGCCGAAGCTTCCCTCGCGCCGGGGGCCGCCGTACCCGCCGGGCCGGTCTCCGCCCGGGCGGTAGCCGGACCCGGATGGGCGATTGCCGGAGCCGGAAGAGGGACCGCGGTCGTTTCCGTAGCGGCGCTCGCCTCCGCCGGCGGAGTCATCACGCCGGTAGCCGCCAGACGGGCGGTCGGACGGCCCGCGGTTGTATCCGCCGCGGTTCCCCGAGCCCCGGTTGTCGTCGCCGCGGGGGTAACCGCCGCGGGCGCCGCCGCCATCACGGTCGTATCCACCGCGGGAGTCGCTGTCCCCGCTGGGACGCCGGTCGTCGCCGTCCCGGCCACGCGACGGCCCGCCGCCGTAGCCGCCGCCAGAGGCGCCGCGCGAGCCCGCGTAGCCGCCTCGCGAGTCAGAGCGCCCGGCTCCGTAGCCGCCTCGGCCACCAGTCGCGCCACGCGACCCGCCGGAACCGCCTCGACCGGAATAACTGCCGCCCTGGCCGCCGGATCGGCCGTAGCCGCCCGAGCCGCCAGAGCCTCCTGGGCGTCCGGAACCGCCAGAGCCACGGCCCGCGCTACCGCTGGGGCGTTCGCGCCCATCACCGGCGCTGTCGCGCTCCCGCGCGTTGCCGTCTTCAGCCACTGAAACCGCCTCCTGAACGCATAATCTCTTCACCCTACCCGCACCAAACACCCTCGCCGACCCCGCTCCGAGCGTCCTTGGCGAGCCTTACTACGCGATGCCTTCTTGCTGTTATCCCATAAATAGCCATACCCCAAAATGATCTTGGAAGAAAAGCCCGCTATACGCATGCAAACCTTCCGCCAAGAAAAAACTCTCCAAGATCTTTTCGCCAAAAGCCCGGCGCCAGCCTCTCCCGACGGAAGGCGAGAGCGCGTGAGGTCGCGCTTGGGCTTGGCTTGGGCTTGGGTTTTGACCTTGGGCTTGGGTTTTGACGTTGAGGTTGGGTGTCCCCCACTGGAGGTGAGGGGCGGGCCGCGGGGGGATTCCCACGCGACCTTCCGAAGGAGAGTCGCGTGGAATCTGCCCCCGCGGCCCAACCCGACCCCTAAGGCCGCCTTTGACCTTGACCTTGACCTTGACGACTAACGACGACTTTGACTTGCAAGTCGCAACGCAAAAAGGCCGACCCCAAAGGGCCGGCCTCTTCACGAAGAAATGTGCGGCGGTGTCCTACTCTCCCGCGAGGCCTCCCTCGCAGTACCATCGGCGCTGAGGGGCTTAACTTCCGGGTTCGGGATGGGACCGGGTGTTTCCCCCTCGCTATGGCCGCCGCAACTCTATGGAAATATCAGCCGTGCTCGGAGTGGTTCCCGGCCGTATTCCGGGAACCGCATAGTGGACGCGAGCCCCCCGATCGCTCGGGGGATACATGCAATGTCTGTAAGTGTGTGTCAAGCCCTCGGCCTGTTAGTACCGGTCAGCTGAGCGCCTCGCGGCGCTTGCACTTCCGGCCTATCAACCCAGTCGTCTGGCTGGGGGCCTTACCCACTCGTGGTGGTGGGAGACCTTATCTTGAGGCGGGCTTCCCGCTTAGATGCTTTCAGCGGTTATCCCTTCCCGACGTAGCCAACCAGCCGTGCTCCTGGCGGAACAACTGGCACACCAGAGGTCAGTCCGTCCCGGTCCTCTCGTACTAGGGACAGCCCCTCTCAAGTCTCCTGCGCGCGCAGCGGATAGGGACCGAACTGTCTCACGACGTTCTAAACCCAGCTCGCGTACCGCTTTAATAGGCGAACAGCCTAACCCTTGGGACCTGCTCCAGCCCCAGGATGCGACGAGCCGACATCGAGGTGCCAAACCATGCCGTCGATATGGACTCTTGGGCAAGATCAGCCTGTTATCCCCGGGGTACCTTTTAGCCGTTGAGCGACGCCGCTTCCACAAGCCGACGCCGGATCACTAGTCCCAGCTTTCGCTCCTGCTCGACATGTCTGTCTCACAGTCAAGCACCCTTGTGCACTTGCACTCGGCACCCGGTTGCCGACCGGGCTGAGGGTACCTTTGGGCGCCTCCGTTACCTTTTGGGAGGCAACCGCCCCAGTTAAACTACCCGCCATGCACTGTCCCTGACCCGGATCACGGGCCCAGGTTAGACACCCAGAACGACCAGAGCGGTATTTCACCAGCGACTCCACACCCACTAGCGTGGGCGCTTCCCAGTCTCCCGCCTATCCTACACAAGCCGTCCCGAGCGCCAATGCAAAGCTGCAGTAAAGGTCCCGGGGTCTTTCCGTCCTGCTGCGCGTAACGAGCATCTTTACTCGTAGTGCAATTTCGCCGGGCCCGCGGTTGAGACAGCGGGGAAGTCGTTACGCCATTCGTGCAGGTCGGAACTTACCCGACAAGGAATTTCGCTACCTTAGGATGGTTATAGTTACCACCGCCGTTTACCGGCGCTTAAGTTCTGAGCTTCGCCCCGAAGAGCTGACCCGTCCCCTTAACGTTCCGGCACCGGGCAGGCGTCAGTCCGTATACATCGCCTTGCGGCTTGGCACGGACCTGTGTTTTTAGTAAACAGTCGCTTCCCCCTGGCCTCTGCGCCCCGCCCTAGCTTCGGCAGCAAGTGCCGTCACCGGGGCTGGGCCCCCTTATCCCGAAGTTACGGGGGCAATTTGCCTAGTTCCTTAACCGCGGTTCACCCGATCGCCTCGGCATTCTCTGCCTGACCACCTGCGTCGGTTTAGGGTACGGGCCGCGCGCGTCCTCGGCGCGAAGATTTTCTCGGCAGCATGGCATCACTCACTTCCCCTTGCGGGTCGGCGTCAGATCTCAGGCTTAATGGCCCGCGGATTTGCCTGCGGACCGCCCTACGTCCTTACCCCGGGACAACCACCGCCCGGTAGAGCTAGCCTCTTGCGTCTCTCCTACGCCTCGCCTACTACCCTTTAGGTTCGCAACCCAGATCAGCCCTAAGGCGTCTCCGGGGAGCTTAGCGTCATGGGGTTCGGCCTGGACGGCCGCGCGCGGGTACGGGAATATCAACCCGTTATCCATCGGCTACGCCTGTCGGCCTCGTCTTAGGCCCCGACTTACCCTGGGCGGATTAGCCTGCCCCAGGAACCCTTGGTCAATCGGCGGACGAGCTTCTCACTCGTCTTTCGCTACTCATGCCTGCATTCTCACTCATGCAGCCTCCACAGCTAGATCACTCTGCTGCTTCGCCGGCTGCATGACGCTCTCCTACCCATCCCAGCGCTAGGCTGGAATGTCGCGGCTTCGGCGGCGTGCTTGAGCCCCGTTACATTGTCGGCGCGGAATCACTTGACCAGTGAGCTATTACGCACTCTTTCAAGGGTGGCTGCTTCTAAGCCAACCTCCTGGTTGTCATCGCAACTCCACATCCTTTCCCACTTAGCACGCGCTTAGGGGCCTTCAGCCGGCGATCTGGGTTGTTTCCCTCTCGACCACGAACCTTATCGCCCGCAGTCTCACTGCCGCGCTCTGGCTTCACCGGCATTCGGAGTTCGGCTGAATTCAGTAAGCTTGTGGGCCCCCTAGTCCAACCGGTAGCTCTACCTCCGGGAAGGAACACGCGACGCTGCACCTAAATGCATTTCGGAGAGAACCAGCTATCACGGAGTTTGATTGGCCTTTCACCCCTACGCACAGGTCATCCCCCAGGTTTTCAACCCTGGTGGGTTCGGGCCTCCACGCGGTCTTACCCGCGCTTCACCCTGCCCATGCGTAGATCACCCCGCTTCGGGTCTACAGCACGCGACTCAGACGCCCTATTCAGACTCGCTTTCGCTACGGCTACCCCACACGGGTTAACCTCGCCACGCACCGTAACTCGCAGGCTCATTCTTCAAAAGGCACGCGGTCACCCCCCGAAAGGAGCTCCCACGGCTTGTAGGCACACGGTTTCAGGCACTATTTCACGACCCCTCACCGGGGTGCTTTTCATCTTTCCCTCACGGTACTAGTCCACTATCGGTCACCAGGGAGTATTTAGGCTTACCACGTGGTCGTGGCAGATTCACACGGGATTTCACGGGCCCCGTGCTACTCGGGAACACGCCAAGAAGTCCCCTGGGTTTCGCCTACGGGACTGTCACCCGCTACGGCCGGCCTTTCCAGACTGTTCGGCTACCCAGACGATTTGTAACTTCTCGCCGATGCGGCAGCATCGGCCAGGCGGTCCCACAACCCCCATCATGCAACGCCCGCCGGCTATCACACATGACAGGTTTAGCCTCTTCCCCGTTCGCTCACCACTACTAGGGGAATCGCTATTGCTTTCTCTTCCTGCGGGTACTGAGATGTTTCACTTCCCCGCGTTACCACCAGCCGCCCTATGCATTCAGGCGGAGGCGACCGTCCATGACGACGGCCGGGTTTCCCCATTCGGACACCCTCGGATCACAGCCCGGTTGCCGGCTCCCCGAGGATTATCGCAGGCTCCAACGTCCTTCATCGGCTCCTGGTACCAAGACATCCACCGTGTGCCCTTATAAACTTGACACTAGGCACTACATGCAATTTCTGCAGAAAACAGAAGATGCTCGCGTCCACTATGCAGTTCTCAAGATACGGACGGAACCACGCCACAAGACCCCCCATCCGGAGGGCCTCGCGAGCGGGCCGTTCGAGTCAGCGCCCATCGAAAGCGGCTGCCTCCTCAGGACCCAACAGTGTGCTCTGAAACCCGACCCTCGCCCGTCCTCGTTCCGCAGCCCCCCGAAGGGAGAGCGTACTAACCGGACCGGCTCCGGAAGGGAGACCGAATAGCCAGTGCTCCACTAGAAAGCATGGACGCCCAGGTGAACGTATGCCACCTGAGGGCGCCGGTGCTCCTTAGAAAGGAGGTGATCCAGCCGCACCTTCCGGTACGGCTACCTTGTTACGACTTCGTCCCAATCGCCGACCCCACCTTCGACAGCTCCCTCCCTTACGGGTTAGGCCGCCGGCTTCGGGTGTTGCCAACTTTCGTGACGTGACGGGCGGTGTGTACAAGGCCCGGGAACGTATTCACCGCGGCGTTGCTGATCCGCGATTACTAGCGACTCCAGCTTCACGGGGCCGAGTTGCAGACCCCGATCCGAACTGAGACCGGCTTTCCGGGATTCGCTTACCCTCGCGAGTTCGCAGCCCTCTGTACCGGCCATTGTAGCATGTTTGCAGCCCAAGACATAAGGGGCATGATGACTTGACGTCATCCCCACCTTCCTCCGAGTTGACCCCGGCAGTCTCCCATGAGTCCCCGGCATGACCCGCTGGCAACATAGGACGAGGGTTGCGCTCGTTGCGGGACTTAACCCAACATCTCACGACACGAGCTGACGACAGCCATGCACCACCTGTGACCGACCCCGAAGGACACACCATCTCTGATGCTTTTCCGGCCATGTCAAACCTTGGTAAGGTTCTTCGCGTTGCGTCGAATTAAGCAACATGCTCCGCCGCTTGTGCGGGCCCCCGTCAATTCCTTTGAGTTTTAGCCTTGCGGCCGTACTCCCCAGGCGGGGCGCTTAATGCGTTAGCTGCGGCACAGACCCCGTGGAAGGGACCCACACCTAGCGCCCAACGTTTACGGCGTGGACTACCAGGGTATCTAATCCTGTTCGCTCCCCACGCTTTCGCTCCTCAGCGTCAGAACAGGCCCAGAGAACCGCCTTCGCCACCGGTGTTCCTCCCGATATCTGCGCATTTCACCGCTACACCGGGAATTCCGTTCTCCCCTGCCTGCCTCTAGCCAGCCCGTATCCACTGCACGCCCGGGGTTAAGCCCCAGGATTTCACAGCGGACGCGACAGGCCGCCTACGAGCTCTTTACGCCCAATAATTCCGGACAACGCTTGCGCCCTACGTATTACCGCGGCTGCTGGCACGTAGTTAGCCGGCGCTTCTTCCCCAGGTACCGTCTGGATTCGCTCCTGGTGAAAGAGGTTTACAACCCGAAGGCCTTCATCCCCCACGCGGCGTCGCTGCGTCAGGCTTCCGCCCATTGCGCAATATTCCCCACTGCTGCCTCCCGTAGGAGTCTGGGCCGTGTCTCAGTCCCAGTGTGGCCGGTCGCCCTCTCAGGCCGGCTACCCGTCGTCGCCTTGGTGGGCCGTTACCCCGCCAACAAGCTGATAGGCCGCGAGCCCCTCCCCGGCCGAAAAAACTTTCCACCCCCAACCATGCGGAAGGAAGTGAATGTCCGGTATTAATCCCCGTTTCCGGAGGCTATCCCAGAGCCAGGGGCAGGTTGCTCACGTGTTACTCACCCGTTCGCCGCTCGAGTACCCCGAAGGGCCTTTCCGCTCGACTTGCATGTGTTAAGCACGCCGCCAGCGTTCGTCCTGAGCCAGGATCAAACTCTCCGTTGAATGACTGACACCGGCCAGTACCCGAAGGCACCGCCGGAAACCAGCTACCCAACCACGAGCGATCTCCTCGCTAATGATTTCCGTGGAACCGATCCGAAAACCGATCCCGACGGGGGTAGTACATCTTTTAATGCACTGGCTTTTAGCACACTGTTGAGTTCTCAAGAAACAGACGCACACCTTCGGGTCAGCTTGCGCTTCCCCGTTGGGGCAACCCTTAAACATTACCCCAGAGTTTCTTTCGTGTCAAACTCGTTTCCGGAAGCTATCCGGAAGGTTGCCGACAGTCGGAGTCTCCGGCCACGAGTATCCGGCCTCCAGAGGCTCCGTGCAGGCACGGTTTCTCGAGAAGCAGATCGCTCGGTGGCTCCCCGGGTCCCGTCCCGCCAGTCTCAGTCGAGACCGTGGCGTTCCGTCCCCCTCGGGGCAAGATGAACTCTACGGGTACGGCGAACCCTCGTCAAATCGGGGGTTGTACCCACGTTCCACACCATCTCTAACTAGGACATTCTCATTCTGGTGCTTGTGGGACAACTGAGGTCTTAGAGCTTCGCCGACGCGGAACGGCGCGACGATAGGGGCTCACACTTAGGTCCCCGGCGAGCCAGAAACGCCACGGGATATCGGCCGCCTGGCTGACGCCCACCCGTGGCCCGGCTTCAATCCGAGCCGGCTCGGCGGCCCGCTCCTCGCCGACGGCCGCGCGCAGCCGCAGATTGCCAGCCGGGTCGAGCAGGTCCTCCCCGTCCTGGGAACGGTTGATCGCCATCGCCTGGCACAGCCGCGCGGGACCACGGGCCAGGTCGCGGGGCGATCGGGCCGAATCGAAGCGGCGGCGGCTGCGCGCCAGCTCCTCGCCGACGACGACGCGGCCTGCCCGCAGCAGTATCCCGGTCGCCACCCCGGGCGGCGAGCAGACGACGTTGACGCAGAAGTGCATGCCGTAGGTGAAGTAGACGTAGGCGTGCCCGGGCGGGCCGAACATCACCGCGTTCCGCCCGGTCATCCCCCGGAACGAGTGCGAGGCGGGATCGATCGAGCCCGCGTACGCCTCCACCTCGCTCAGCATGACCGCGACGAGTCCGTCGGCGGTCTGGTGCTCGAGCACGAGACCAAGCAGCTGCGGCGCAACCTCCGGCCCCGGTCGGTCGAAGAAATCTCTGGTGAGCGTGTCAGGCCCCGCCCGCCGCGGCCCAGGCGGCGCCGGCGTCAACGGTGCCGCGGAGCGCGGCCAGCTGCTCCTTCACCCGGACCGGAGCGGTGCCGCCGAACCCCTTGCGCGCGGCGAGCGCGCCGTCGACGTTAAGCACCTCCCGGACGTCCGGTGTCAGGTGCGGCGAGATGTTGGCCAGGTTCACGTCGCTCACCTCGTCCATCGTCACCTCGTTGACCTGGCACCAGACCACCAGGTGGCCGACGATCTCGTGCGCGTCGCGGAACGGCACGCCCCGCTTGACCAGGTACTCGGCCAGGTCGGTGGCGAGCGTGTAGCCGGCCGGGGCGAGCTCGCGCAGCCGCTGCGTGTTGATCCGCAGAGTCGCGATCAGCCCGGCCATCGCGGGCAGCACCAGCAGCAGGGTGTCCACCGCGTCGAAAACCGGCTCCTTGTCCTCCTGGAGGTCCCGGTTGTAGGTCAGCGGCAGCCCCTTGAGCGTGGTCAGCAGGCCGGTGAGGTCTCCGATGAGGCGGCCGGCCTTGCCCCGGGCGAGCTCGGCGACGTCCGGGTTCTTCTTCTGCGGCATGATCGAAGACCCGGTCGCATAGGCGTCGTCGATCTCGATCCAGCCGAACTCCTGCGAAGACCAGAGCACGATCTCCTCGCCCAGCCGGGACAGGTGCACCCCCGCCAGCGCCGCGACGAAGCAGAACTCGGCCGCGAAGTCGCGGTCGGAGACGGCGTCCATGGAGTTGGCGGCGGCGGCGTCGAAGCCGAGTTCCGCCGCCAGCAGGCTCGGGTCGACCTCCAGGGACGAGCCGGCCAGCGCCCCCGCCCCGAGCGGGCTGATCGCGGCGCGCTTGTCCCAGTCCCGCAGCCGGTCCACGTCCCGTGCGAACGCCTGCACGTGAGCGAGGAGCTGGTGCGCGAAGAGCACCGGCTGCGCGTGCTGCAGGTGGGTCATGCCCGGGGCTGGCGTGTCGCCGCAGAGATCGGCCTGGTTGATCAGCGCGGTCTGCAGTTCGGCGAGCCTGCTGACGACCAGCCGCGCATGATCGCGCAGGTACAGCCGGAGGTCGGTCGCCACCTGGTCGTTACGGCTGCGGCCGGCCCGGAGCTTGCCGCCGAGTGAGCCCAGCCGCTCGAGCAGGCCCCGCTCGAGCGCGGTGTGCACGTCCTCGTCGGCGATGCGTCGGCCGGTAGGAGCCGTCCTCGACCGCCCGGTCGAGGTCGTCGAGCGCGCTCAGCATCGAGTCGGCCTCGCTGTCGGACAGCAGCCCGGCCCGGTGCAGCATCCGCGCGTGCGCTCGGGAAGCAAGCAGGTCGTAGCGGGCCAGCCGCCAGTCGAACTGGACGCTGAGCGACAGCCGCGCTAGCGCGTCCGCGGGTCCGCCTTCAAACCGTCCGCCCCACAACCGGGTAGGCGTGCCGCCCGATGCCTGGTCGCCGGATCCCATTTGTCCCACCCATCTCGCTTCCAACATGTATCGGCCCCGTGCCCCCACCCTAATCGAGGTGCGGGTCGCAGGTGGTGCCGTCTTTAGGGGTATCGAACGGACCGTTGCCTCGCCGCAACGGTCGCTCTTGATCGTCTCCCGGGGAAAGCGCAAGCGCTTCTTGCTGTTATCCCGAGGAGTCGTCCTGTCGGCTACGCCACCGACAGGTTCCGGGTCCTGTCACCTACGCCATCGACCGCGCCTATTGGTGTCGCTGGCGTAGCCGACAGATCGCGATCCTGTCGATGGCGTAGGTGACAGGCGCCAATGGGGCTGGTGGGGTCGTCGGCGTCGAGGACTGGGCCACGGCGCGGTGGCGGCGTCGGGGACTGGGCACGGCGCGGTGGCGGCGGCGGGGACTGGGCCACGGCGCGGTGGCGGCGTCGGCGCCGACGGCTGGTGGTGCGGGGGGCATTTTTAGCGGCGGCCCTCGGCTAGGTGACGGAATTCGGCTGCCAGGGCTTCGCCGCCGGTCGGGTCGCGGGAGATGACCAGGACGGTGTCGTCGCCGGCGACGGTGCCGAGGATGGCGGGCCAGGCGGCGTGGTCGATGGTGGAGGCGAGGAACTGGGCCGCGCCGGCCGGGGTGCGCAGCACGACGATGTTGGCGCTCCCCTCGGCCGAGGTCAGGAGCTCCTTGAGATAGCGGGTGAACCGGGCGGAGACGGCGCCGACGGGGCCGCTGCCCGGTCGTGGTGGCTGGCCGGCGCGGTCAACCGGAGTGGCGTGGTCCCCGGCCGCCGCGTCAGCAGCGACGGCGGCGGCGCCGCTGACACTGCGGTCGCCAGCGTGGGGTGGCGTGGTGCCGTCGGCGCCAGAGCCGGGCGAGCGGCCGCCATCGGCGCCAGACGCGGGTGAACCGCCAGCATCGGCGCCAGAGCCGGGCGAGCGGCCGCCATCGGCGCCAGACGCGGGTGAACCGCCAGCATCGACGCCGGGGCCGGGTGAACTGCCCGCGGTGGCGGGGTGAGGAGAATTTGCGGCTCCGGGCGCGCTCGGGTCCGGGTCGGCGGGGGTGGGGGTGGGGGCGGACGGGGCCCGAGGCGCCTCGGACCGTTCGGGATAATTGGAGAGGTCTAGGCCGGTGCCGGGGCGCGAGCCGGGACCGCCGGGATCGCCCGGGAGGGCGTAGACCAGGGTGCCGTCGGCGCCGCGGAGCCGCACCACGCCGAGCTCGTCCAGGTCGCGGGAGAGCGTGGCCTGGGCCACGTGCAGGCCGGCGTACTGGGCGAGCAGGCTCGGCCAGCTGCTCCTGGGAGTGCACCTGCTCGCGGGAGAGGATCGCGACGATCCGCGCCTGGCGGGCGGTCTTGGTGGCGGGGGCGGCCGGGCGGCCGGGCGCCGTCATCGCTGCTCCAGCAGCCAGGCGAGCAGGGCCTTCTGGGCGTGCAGGCGGTTCTCGGCCTGGTCCCAGGCGACGCTGGCGGGGCCGTCGATCACCTCGGCGGTGATCTCCTCGCCCCGGTGCGCGGGCAGGCAGTGCAGCACGATCGCGTCCCGGCCGGCCGCGGCGAGCAGGTCGCCGTCGATCTGGTAGGGGGCGAGCGCGGCGACGCGCTCGGGGTCGTCGGCCTGGCCCATCGAGACCCAGACGTCGGTCGCGAGCACGTCGGCGCCCTTGCCGGCGGCGCCGGGTCGTCGAAGACGGTCGCGGAGCCGCCGGTGGCGGCGGCGATCTGCTGCGCCCGGGCGACGACGGCCGGGTCCGGCTGGTAGCCGGCCGGGGCCGCGACCCGGACGTGCAGTCCGGCCGTGACCCCGCCCAGCAGGTACGAGTGCGCCATGTTGTTGGCGCCGTCGCCCAGGTAGGCGAGGGTGCGGCCGGCGCAGCGGGCCCAGCCGCTCGGCGACCGTCTGCAGGTCGGCCAGGATCTGGCAGGGGTGGAACTCGTCGGTCAGCGCGTTGATGACCGGGACGGTCGAGGCCGCCGCCAGCTCCTCGATCCGGTCCTGGCCGAAGGTGCGCCAGACGATCGCGGCGGTCTGCCTGGACAGCACCCGGGCGATGTCGCCGATCGTCTCGCCCCGGCCGATGTGCGTGGTCTGGGTGTCGATGACCAGCGGGAGGCCGCCGAGCTCGCCGATGCCGACGGTGAACGAGACGCGGGTGCGCAGCGACGGCTTGTCGAACAGGACGGCGACCGCGCGCGGGCCCTCGAGCGGGCGGCGGGCGAACCGGTCCTGCTTCATCGCCGCGGCGAGCTCGAGGATCTCGGCCTGCTCGGCCGGGGCGAGGTCGTCGTCCCGGAGGAAGTGCCTTGGCATCGGGTTACCCCTCCTGGGCGTGGGTCAGAATGGCGGGCAGGGCGGTGGTGAACTCGTCCGCCTCGGTCTCGGTGAGGATGAGCGGCGGGGCAAGCCGCACCGCGTCCGGCTGGACGGCGTTGACGAGGAAGCCCGCCTGCCGGGCGGCGGTGGTGACGGCGGCCGCCTGGTCCCCGTTGAGCACGGCCGCCAGCCACAGGCCGCTGCCGCGCACGCCCTTGAGCACCGGGTGGTCGATCGCCTCGATGCCGTCGGGCGAGCGACCTCGCCCACGTGCTTGACGTTCTCGAGCAGGTCGGCGCGCTCGATCGTGTCGAGGACGGCGAGGGCGGCGGCGCAGGCGATCGGGTTGCCGCCGAAGGTCGAGCCGTGGTCGCCCGCCCGCAGGGCGGTGGCGCTGTCGCCGAAGCCGACGCAGGCGCCGATCGGCAGCCCGCCGCCGAGGCCCTTGGCCAGCGTGAGCACGTCGGGGGTGACCCCCTCGGCCTGGTGCGCGAACCACGCGCCGGTGCGGCCGATGCCGGACTGGATCTCGTCGAGCACCAGCAGCGCGCCGGCCCGGTCGCAGGCCGCGCGGGCGGCGGCCAGGTACGCCGGCCGGGGCGGGGATGACGCCGCCCTCGCCCTGGGTCGGCTCGAGGACGACGGCGGCGGTGCGCTCGTCGACGGCCGCGCCGAGGGCGGCGGCGTCGCCGTACTCCACCCAGCGGACGTCGAAGCCGAACGGGGCGAACGGCGCCCTGATCGACTCCTTGCCGGTGATCGCGAGCGCGCCCATCGTGCGGCCGTGGAAGCTGTGGTCGGCGGCGACGATGACCGGCCGGCCTGCGCCCTGCTGGCGGCGGACCAGCTTGAGCGCCGCCTCGTTGGCCTCGGTGCCGGAGTTGCAGAAGAAGACCCGCGCGCCGCCGTGGGCGTCGGCGTGCAGCAGGGCGAGCAGCTTCTCGGCCAGCTGGACCTCGGGCTCGTGCACGAACAGGTTGCTGGTGTGCGCGATGCGGCCGACCTGGGCGGTCACCGCGTCGACGATGGCCGGGTGGGCGTGGCCGAGGGCGGAGACGGCGATGCCGGCGATCAGGTCGAGGTAGCGGTTGCCGTCGGCGTCCCAGACGCGGCTGCCCTCGCCGCGGGCCAGGGCGAGCGGCGGGGTGCCGTAGTTGACCATCATCGCGGCCTCGAACCGCTGCCTGAGGGCTTCGCTCTCGCTCACCGGGTACCTCCATGTGCAAGTGGTGAAGTATCCGAAATGTCCGCGTGGGGAGCGGCCTCGAGGGTGGGGGTCATGCCGAGGCTCCGGGGACGGGGTCGTCGGCGGCGGGGGCCGGGATGACCATGGTGCCGATGCCGGAGTCGGTGAAGATCTCCAGCAGGATGGCGTGGCTGAGGCGGCCGTCGAGGACGTGGGCGCTGCGGGACGCCGCCTTCGACGGCGGTCAGGCAGGCCTCCATCTTCGGGATCATGCCGGCCGACAGCGAGGGCAGCAGCTTGGCCAGGTCGTCGGCGTCGAGCTGGCTGATCACCTCGTCCGAGGCGGGCCAGTCCCGGTAGAGGCCCTCGACGTCGGTCAGCACGACCAGCTTGGCCGCGCCGAGCGCCACCGCCAGGGCGGCGGCGGCGGTGTCGGCGTTGACGTTGTAGACCGCGCCGTCGCCGTCGCCGCGGGCGACGCTGGAGACGACCGGGATGCGGCCGTCGTCGAGCAGCGCCTCGCACCATCGACGGGTCGGTCGCGACGATGTCGCCGACCAGGCCGATGTCGACCGGCTCGCCGTCGACCAGGGCGTGCTTGCGGGCGGCGGTGAACAGGTTGGCGTCCTCGCCGGAGAGGCCGACCGCGTACGGGCCGTACCGGTTGATGAGGCCGACGATGTCCTTGTTGACCTTGCCGTTGAGCACCATCCGGACCACGTCGATGGTCTCCTCGGTGGTGACCCGCAGCCCGGCGGTGAACACCGACTCGATGCCGAGCCGGTCGAGGTGGTCGGTGACCTGCGGGCCGCCGCCGTGCACGACCACCGGGCGGAGCCCGGCGTGCCGCAGGAACACCAGGTCCTGGGCGAACCCGGCCCGCAGCTCGTCGGCGACGTCATCGCGTGGCCGCCGTACTTGATCACCACGGTCTCGCCGTGGAACTCATCCAGCCACGGCAGCGCCTCGATCAGCGTGGTCGCCTTGGCGGTGGCGGAGGCCCGGCGGGCGGCGTCCTTGCCGCCGGAGATCACGATCGTCATGTGGAGTAGGCCGAGTTCTCGTGCACGTAGGCCTCGGTCAGGTCGGTGGTGAGGATGACCGCGGAGTGCGGCCCGGCCGACAGGTCGACGGTGATCGTGATGTCCTTGCCGCGCAGGTCGACCTTGGACCGGTCGTCGCCCGGCGCGCCCGCCCGGCAGACCCAGATGCCGTTCATCGCCACGTTGAGCCGGTCCGGCTCGAAGACGGCGTCGGTCGTGCCGACCGCGGACAGGACCCGGCCCCAGTTCGGGTCCGCGCCCGCGAGCGCGCACTTGAGCAGGTTGTTCCTCGCCACCGAGCGGCCCACGGTCACCGCGTCGGATTCGCTGGCGGCGCCGACCACCTCGATCGTGACGTACTTGGAGGCGCCCTCGGCGTTGCGCTGGAGCTGGCGGGCCAGGTCGGCGCAGACCTCGGTCAGCGCGCGGGTGAAGTCCCTGTGGTCGGGCTTGACCCCGCTCGCGCCGCTCGCCATCAGCAGCACGGTGTCGTTGGTGGACATGCAGCCGTCGGAGTCGAGCCGGTCGAAGGTGACGGCGGTCGCGGAGCGGAGGGCGGAGTCGAGCTCGGCCGGCGGTGAGGTCCGCGTCGGTGGTGAGCACGACGAGCATGGTGGCGAGGGAGGGGGCGAGCATGCCGGCGCCCTTGGCCATGCCGCCGATGGCGTACCCATCCTGGCGGCGGAAGGCGATCTTGATGATCGTGTCGGTGGTGCGGATCGCGTCGGCCGCGTGCACGCCGCCGGACCGGTCCGCCTCGGCGACGGCCGCGTCGACGGCGGGCAGCAGCTTGTCCATCGGCAGCCGCTCGCCGATCAGGCCGGTCGAGCAGACCGCGATCTCGCCCGGCGAGTCGTCGAGGGCGGCGGCCAGCCGCTCGGCGGTCGCGTGCGTGTCCTGGAAGCCGAGCGGCCCGGTGCAGGCGTTGGCGCCGCCGGAGTTGAGCACGACCGCGCGGACCCGGCCGCCGCTGGCCACCTGGCGGGACCAGGTGACCGGGGCGGCCTGCACCCGGTTGGCGGTGAAGACGGCGGCGGCGGCGCGGGACGGGCCGTCGTTGATCACGACGGCGACGTCCCGCTCGCCGGAGGTCTTCAGGCCGGCCACCACGCCAGCGGCGCGGAAGCCCAGTGGTGCGGTCACGCTCACGCGGTTCCTCCGTGTGTCAGGCCGGCCGCTCGCGGCGCGGCCGAGGTTCAAGGTGGTCACGGCGCTACTCCATGGGTGGTCAGGCCGGCCGTCTCGGGGAGGCCGAGCATCAGGTTGGCGATCTGGACGGCCTGGCCGGCCGCGCCCTTGCCGAGGTTGTCGGTGGTGGCGATCACGACCGCCCGGCCCGCGTGCAGGTCGGCCGCGACCTGCAGGTGCGCGCCGTTGGAGCCGGCCACCGCGCCGGTCACCGGCCACTGGCCCTCCGGCAGCAGGTGCACGAACGGGCCGTCGGTCGTAGGCGTCGGCGAACGCGTGGCGCAGGAGGCGGGTCACGTCCGGGCTGTTCGCCGCCGCCCGGCGCCAGGCGGGCGGTGGCGGTGGCGAGGATGCCGCGCGGCATCGGGGCCAGCGTCGGGGTGAAGGAGAGGGTGACCGGGCGGGGCGGAGTCACGGACCGTTCGGGCCAATGGTTGTGATGGTTTTGAACTTCGGTCAGCGCCTGCTCGATCTCGGGGGTGTGCCGGTGGGCGCCGCCGACCTTGTAGGCGGACATCGAGCCCATGACCTCGCTGGCGAGGAGGTCGACCCGGGGCGAGCGGCCGGCCCGGTGGTGCCGGAGGCGGCCACGATCACGATGTCGTCCGGCTCGACCAGGCGTCGCGTGCAGCAGCGGGCGCGAGCGCGAGGATGGACGTGGTGGCGTAGCAGCCGGGGGCGGCGACGGTGCGGGCGGACTTGATCTTCTCGCCCGCGCCGGGGAGTTCGGGCAGGCCGTAGGCCCAGCGACCGGCGTAGCGGACGTCCTGGCCGTAGAACTGGTGCCATTGCTTCCTCGTCGCCGAGGCGGAAGTCGGCCGACAGGTCGATGATCTTCGCGTTCGGCAGCTCGTTCGCGAGTTTGGCCGATTCGCCGTGCGGGAGGGCCATGAAGATCAGCTCGGCGTCTTTGAGCGTGTCGGCGTCGGTGACGTCGAAGTTCTTGCCGTCGTAGCGCGGGTGACCGGTGAGGTTAGGGTGGATCGAGGTGATCGGCTTGCCCGCGCTGCTGGCGGCCGAGACCGCCGCGATCTCCAGGTCGGGGTGGCCGGCCAGCAGGCGGAGCAGTTCTCCGCCCGCGTAGCCGCTGGCCCCTGCGACAGCGACCCGTATGCCCATATTGCCTCCTTGCTTCCTGAAGAAGTATGCACTCCATTGCATGAATATGCAAGATGACAGCGCGGGAGGCCGGTCAGGCAAGGCGGTTTTAGGGGGCGGCCAGCTGGTCGCGGCGGCGGGTGAGGTAGGCCTGCTCGGCCGTGTTGCCTGCCAGCTCGATGGCCCGCTCGTACGCCGCCCGCGCCTGGTCGCTGCGGCCGAGGCGGCGCAGCAGCTCGGCCCGGGTGGCGTGGAAGAGGTGGTAGCCGTCGAGCGGCAGGCGGTCGACCGCGGCCAGCGCCACCTCGGGGCCGTCGAGCTCGGCGACCGCGATCGCATGGTTGAGCCGGACGATCGGTGACGGATCGAGGACCGCGAGCTGGTCGTAGAGCGCGACCACCTGCGACCAGTCGGTGTCGCGGACGTCGCGGGCGTCGGTGTGCACGGCGTTGATCGCGGCCTGGATCTGGTAGCGTCCCGGCCGCTGGCCGGAGGCCAGGCGCTCCCGGACCAGGGCGTGGCCCTCGGCGATGAGCTCGCGGTCCCAGGCGCCGCGGTCCTGGTCGGCGAGGGCGACGAGCTCGCCGGCGGCCGACACCCGGGCGGTCCGGCGGGCCTCGGTCAGCAGCATCAGGGCCAGCAGGCCGGCGACCTCGCCGTCGGCCGGCAGCAGGACGCGCACCAGCCGGGTCAGCCGGATCGCCTCGGCCGTCAGGTCGCCCCGGACCGCGTTCTGCTCCGGGTCCGAGGCCAGGTAGCCCTCGTTGAAGATCAGGTAGAGGACGGTGAGCACGCCGCTCACCCGGGCCGGGAGGTCGTCGCGATCGGGGACCCGATAGGGGATTCTGGCCGCCTGGATCTTCGTCTTGGCACGGGTGATGCGGCGGCTCATGGCGGTCTCCTGGACCAGGAACGCCGCGGCGATCTCGGGCACCGTGAGCCCGCCGACCATCCGCAGGGTCAGCGCGATCCGCGCCTCCATCGCCAGCGCGGGGTGGCAGCAGGTGAAGACGAGGCGGAGCCGGTCGTCGTCAATGACGCCGAGCGGCTCCGGTGCGTCGGCGTTGGACAGCATCAGCGCCTCCTGGTGCTTGCTCGCGCGCCTGGCCTCGCGCCGGATCCGGTCGATGGCCTTGCGGTCGGCGGTGACGGTGAGCCACGCGCCGGGATTGGGCGGGACGCCGTCGGCCGGCCAGCGCTCGACGGCGGCCGCGAACGCCTCGGCCGCCATCTCCTCGGCGATGTCGAGGTCCCGGTAGCGCCTGGCCAGGGTCGCCACCACCCGGGCCCACTCCTGGCGGTGGGCCCGGGCGATGGCCTCGGTGACGTCGGTCATGCTGTTTCTGCTTCTGGTTCTGCTTCTGTTTCGGTTGGCTAGGACTGGTCGGCCTGGTCGGCTTCCCGCAGGATCGGGCGCACCTCGACCCGGCGGTTGCAGGCCTTCGAGCCCTGGCCCGCCAGCCGGAGGGCCACGTCGAGATCGGCCGCCTCGATGATCCAGAAGCCGGCGATGTGCTCCTTCGACTCGATGTAGGGGCCGTCGGTGAAGACCGGTTCCCCGTCCCGGCCGTCGACCACGGTGGCGGCGACGGGCGACGCCAGGCCGCCCGCGAAGACCCAGTGGCCCTGGGCGATGAGCTGGTCGTTGAAGACGTCGATCGTCTTCATCTCCGCCTCGGTGGCGAGCTCGGTCGAGTCGGTGAGCACGGATAGCAGGTACTGCGCCATGGGGATCTTCTCCTGTCGTCGTGTGGCCGGCCTCACTCGGGCCGCCTCTCACCCCTACTGCGAACGCGGCCGGCTGGATCGGACACGTGCCGCCTGGATTTCTTTTAGAAGATTCTGCGGCCGCCTGGCGGCGGCGCGATCGCGCTTACAGTGATTGCCATGCTGCTCTGGATCAACGGGCCGTTCGGCGGCGGCAAGTCGTCGACCGCCCGCGAACTCCACCGGCGTCTGCCCGGCAGCCTGATGAGCGATCCCGAGCAGCTCGGGTTCGGGTTCCAGCGGATGCTGCCGGCCGGGTTGCGGGGCGACTTCCAGGACTTCGCCGCCTGGCGGCAGGGCGTGCACGAGGTGCTTGACCTGATCCTACGGTCGGCCGACGGGCCGGTCATCGTGCCGATGACGCTGATCGAGCCTGGGTATTTTGCCGAGGTCGTCGGGCGGTTGACCTCGGACGGGCATGACGTCCGGCACTTCGCCCTGCTGGCGGAGGCGCGGGTGATCGAGCGGCGGCTGCGCGAGCGGGCGGTCGTGCACGCGGTCCAGCGGCTGCGGGGGCGCGACGTGCCGTTGTTCCGCGGGACGTTCGCGATGCGGAAGCTGGACCTCTGTCTCCATCGTCTGAGCCAGCCTGAGTTCGCGACCCAGGTGCGGACTGACGGGTTGACGGTGGCGGAGGTGGCCGACTTGATCGGGGCGGCGGCGGGGTTGGAGCTGTTGCCGCACCGGGGCACGGCGGCCGGGGAGCGTGTGCGGTCGGCCGGGCGGGGGCTGCGGCAAGCGCTAACGGGCTGACGGGCTGACGGGGTGGCGTGCCGACGGGGTGGAGCGCTGACGCGGCTGGGGGCTGGCTGGGCTTAACGCAGGTCAGCGTGGCTGGCAGGGGAACCCGGAACGGCGGCGATGGCCGCCAGGCGGCGGCCTAGCATCGGCACAGCGTCCTCACCGTCACCACGCGCAACAGGCTGGATGGATTTTGGGGTCATTGTGGGGATTTCGGGTCGCGGGGTGCCCCCGACGGCACACGCTGACGCCTGCGGCCGCGAAACGCGCACCCAAACGGCACACGATCACGGACGGCCGCCGGGCCGGCTCGGGGGCGACGAGTCGGGGGCGGCGACGGATCGGGCCGACAGCGGATCGGGGGGCGGCGACGGATCGGGCCGACAGCGGATCGGGGGGCGACGGAGCGGGGCGATGGATCGAGGCGGCAGCGGATCGATGGCGGAGGCGGGAGGTAGCGATCGGGCATCGACGGGGGCGCGGTCGGGGCGGCGCGATTATGGTTGGGGCGGGGCGGGATCGGGTGGGGTCGAGCGCTGGATTGGGTGTGCGAAGTGCGGGAGCTGACGGCAGACGGCCGGGCGACGATGCGGGCTCGGTGGCGGCCGGCGGCGAGCCCGCGTCGTCGGGCTCGGTGGCGGCCGGCGGCGGCCGGGGCCGTGCTGGCGGTGGCGGTGGCGCCGCTGCTGGCCGGGTGCTCGTCCGGCGGGTCGGGGACGGCCGCGGGCGCATCCTGCGGGAACATGCGGACGGCGGTGAACGTCCCGGTGGTGATCCACGTGGCCAAGGGGACGGTGAACTGCGCGGCCGCGCTGCGGGTCGAGCAGGGCTACGCGGCCATGATCAAGAAGGGCGACATCCGCGGCAACGGCGGCGGCGCGCCGGTGGCGGTCGACGGCTGGACCTGCCAGGGTTACACCACCACGCAGGCACTGCAGACCGGTAACACGTCGGAGTGTCACACCGCGAAGGCCGAGGTGGTCGCGGTGCTCGCGGTGCCCTCGTCCGGCAGCTGAAACTCGTCGCCTGCGAACTCGGCCTCGGTGAACTCGTCCTCGGCGAACTCGTCGCTCGGCGAACTCGTCGTCGGCGAACTCGGCCTCGGTGAACTCGGCCCCGCCGAACCCTTCCGCCAGGTCGAGCCCGCCCGCGTCGAGCGCGGTCTCGGGCGGCAGCGCGCCAGGGCCGCGGAACCCGCCGCCGGCCGCAGCCGGAACCGGCTCGTCGTCGACCGGCGACCGCACCGCGCTCAGCCCGCGGCTGGTGCTGATCATCTGCACCTGGTTGCGGCCGGAGGCCTTGGCCCGGTAGAGCGCGGCGTCGGCCGCGGCCAGCAGCTCGGTCAGCTCCCTGCTCGACCCGGCGTCAAGCGCCGCCACGCCGATGGAGACCGTCACCGGCACCGGCTCGCCGCCGGTGGTGGAGATCGGCAGCCGGGCGATGTGCGCGCGCACCCGGTCGGCGATCTTGAACGCGTCCGGCGCGCGGGTCTGCGGGAGCAGCATGACGAACTCCTCGCCGCCGAACCGGCCCGCGAGGTCGTAGTCGCGCAGCAGCCCGGTCATCGTGTCGGCGACGTGCCGCAGCACCTCGTCGCCGATCAGGTGCCCGTGGGTGTCGTTGATCTGCTTGAACCGGTCGAGGTCGAGCAGCGCCACCGCCAGCGGCGAGGAGGTCCGCACGGCCCGGCCGACCTCGGCGCGTCGCCTCGCGCTCCCAGGTCGCGGAGTTGAGCAGCCCGGTCTTGGAGTCCTCGCGGGCCTCGGTCAGCAGCCGCGCGTGCCGGAACGAGCGCTGCAGCAGGGTGGTGAGCGGCAGCGCGATGATCAGGGTCAGCGAGCTGACGGTCAGGCCGACGGCGACGAGCAGGGCCGCGCAGAGCTCGGTCGCGTCGTTGTGCAGCGACTCCCGGCCGAACAGCTCGTCGCGGATCCTCGCGTCCGGGTTGGCGAGCTTGAAGGCGGACCCGATCAGCGCCTGGTTGATCGCCCACTGGGTGATGGCGGCGGCACCGGCCGCCACCAGCCACATCGTGGTGTCGGACCACAGGTAGTCACGGGGCCGGTCGCCGACGGGCAGCACTGACATAAACACGATAGCGGGCGCAGCCGTAGCCGATGCCGATCGTCGCCGCCGTGTAGACCCGGCGGTAGACCGGCACCTTCCTGACCCGCCATTGGCTCAGCGTCAGCCTGATGGCCGGGACGACCAGCGCGTAGAGCCCGGGCAGGAGGAACACCATCGGGAGTTCCCAGACGGCGTACACGTCCTTGACCACGCCGTCCGGCTCGCTGGCGCGACGGGACATCTCGACCGAGAAGGCGACGCAGGCGAGCAGCGCGGCGAACAGCGCGAGGTTGGCCGGATGGAAGTGAAAGTGGCGCGCGTAGTACGCCGATCCAGCCCAGATAGCCGCAGGCCACGGCCAGCAACAGGGCGATCAGCGGTTTGGACTCGGTCCAGATCGGCCAATCTCGGACACGCGGCCACCCGTGGCGGAACACGGTGCTGGGCGCGCGAACCATCTGGCCTCCTTGACCTACGCAATGATTTCCGTCGCTGTCCGCGCTGAGCACGCCGGATAGCGCAACGTACGGTGCTAACCCCACATTGTCACAGTTTTCACGTGCGCACTGTCAAAACATGGCTACCGACTGACAGGAAGGGCCATCGGACGACTTGTCCGGAACGCCGTACGGGAACGGGAAATCCCTGTGCTGCAAGCGTTTGCAAGCGGACCGTGAGCGCGGACGCCGCCAGTCGTCGTTACCAAAATGTTATCTTATCTCAATCGCCTCACCCGTCACGGAAGTTGGTGCGATGCTCAAGCACCAACGCCACAAAATCATGACATATCGGCATGAATCTATACATATCGCGATCGATCACATGAAAGGAGGCCGGATGCTGACGACCGGGTGGGCCTAGCAGGGCCGACGCGCCAAACGTCTCGCCACTATTCGCGGGCAGGCCGAAACGGGCGTATCTGACGACTCCCTGCGCCGTCAGATACGCCCGAATGATCGGGCCCGGCTCTACGCCCGCAGCACCGCGCCGGTGCGCCGGGCGGCCTCGGCCACGGCGGCGTCGCGGGCGGCCGTCGCCTCGGCGGCGGTGAGGGTGCGATCGGGGGCGCGCAGCCGCAGCGTGTACGCCAGCGACTTGTTCCCCGCGCCCAGTTGCGCGCCGGTGTAGACGTCGAACAACCGGACGTCCTCGAGGAGCTCGCCCGCGCCGGCCGTGAGCGCCGCCGCCACGTCGGCGGCGGGCACGTCGTCCGCCACCACCAGCGCGATGTCCTGGCTGGCGAGCGGGTAGGCCGACAGCGCCGGGCCGCGGACCGGGCCGACCGCCTCGGCGGCGGCCGCGATCACGGCCAGGTCGAGCTCGAAGGCGCAGGTCCGCTCGGGCAGGCCGAACGCCGCGACCACCCTCGGGTGCAGCTCGCCCGCGTAGCCCGCCAGCCACTCGCGCGACGTCCCGTCGGCGCCGGCCGCGCCGGCCCGGACGGACAGCGCCGCGCACCGGCCCGGGTGGAACGGCGGCTCTGCGGCCGCCTGGACGTCGAGCGTCACGTGCTCCACGGCGGCCACCGAGCGGGCCGCCTCGATCGCGTCGGCCCAGGTCGCGACCCGTCCGGGACCCCACGGGCCGGGCAGCTCGCGGTACCCCGCCAGCACCCCCGCGATCCGCTGGCGGCTGCTCAGGCAGGGCCGCGTCGACCGTCGCCAGCTCCGCCTCGGTCGGCCCCCGGTCGGTGGCGAGGATCGGCGCGGCCGCGGGCGCGCCCGGCCTGCGGAGGAAGACCAGGCCGGCCTCGAACAGCGCGATGTCGCCGAAGCCGCGGCCGACGTTCTGCGCCAGGACGCGGAACAGGCCCGGCAGCAGGGTGGTGCGCAGCAGCGGCTGGTCGTCGCTGAGCGGGTTGGCGACCGCGACCGCGGACCGGCGCGGGTCGTCGGCGCGCGATCATCAGCCGGTCGGCGTCGCCGGCCGGGCCGAACGGCTCGGAGCGGACCTCGACGAACCCGTCGTCGGCGAGGGTGCGGGCGACCGCGCGGAGCGCCTGCTGCCGACGGGTGAGGCCGCGGCCGGCGGTGGCGCGGGGCTGGCGGACCGGGATGTTGCTGTAGCCCTCGAGCCGGATGACCTCCTCGGCCAGGTCGGCCGGGTCGGTTAGGTCGGGACGCCAGGACGGCGGGGTGACCAGCAGGACCGTGTGCTGATGGTCGTGCTTGGGGTGGTGGTCGGGCATCGGGCGGCTGCGCGCGCCACGGGGCGATGGTCGGCTGGTGCGACGCCGGGGTGGAGCGGACGGCGCAGCCGACCTCCTCCAGCCGGGCGACGACGGTGTCGAGACCGTAGACGACGCCGGCCACCCGGTCCGGGTAGTCGGCCGACAGCGTGATCGTCACCGGCGCGACCGGCGCCTCCGCCTGCGTCAGCCCGGGCGCGACCCGCGCCCCGCCGAGGCTGGCCAGCAGCGCGGCCGCGCGCGCGGTGGCGCGCGGCGGCAGCTCGCGGTCGACGCCGCGCTCGAACCGGTAGGACGCCTCCGAGTGCAGCCGGTGGCGGCGGGACATCTTCGCGGTCCCGGTGTCGCTGAAGTGGGCGCCCTCGATGACGATGTCGGTCGAGGCGTCGTCGATCTCGGTCGCCAGCCCGCCCATCGTGCCCGCGAGCGAGATCGGCCCGCTGTCGTCGGTGATGAGGATGTCGTCGGGGTACAGGTTCCGGTCGACGTGGTCCAGCGTGACCAGCGTCTCGCCCGGCCGGGCGCGCCTGACCACGATCGGCCCCCGCAGCTTGGACCGGTCGAAGGCGTGCAGCGGCTGGCCGAGCTCGATCATCAGGTAGTTGGTGACGTCGACCGCGAGCGAGATCGAGCGCATGCCGCAGCGGGCCAGCCGGATCTGCATCCACAGCGGGGTCGGGGCGCCGGGGTCGAACCCCCGGACCTCGCGCAGCACGAAGCGGTCGCACGCGGTCGGGTCGCCGATGGCGGCGGGCCAGGGCGCCTGGACCGGGTCGGCCCCGGGCCGCCCGGGGTCGTCCCCTTCCGGCAGCCCGGAGGCGTCCTCGCCGGGGATGAAGGTGGTGGCCGGGTCGGTGTACGGCACCTGGTAGGCGGTGGCCAGCTCGCGGGCGACGCCGCGGATGGAGACCGCGTAGCCCCGGTCCGGGGTCACGGTGATGTCGAGCACGTCATCGCGCAGCCCGGCGTACTCGACGAAGTCGACCCCGAGCGGGGTGCCAGGCGGCAGGATGAGGATGCCGCTGTGGTCCTCGCCGATCGCGAGCTCGTCGACCGCGCAGATCATGCCCTGGGAGATCCGGCCGTACTTCTTCGCCTCGGTGATCTCGAAGCCGCCCGGCAGCACCGCCCCTGGAGTCGCGAACGCGACCCGGTCGCCGGGCTTGAAGTTGGTGGCGCCGCAGATCACGCCGGTCAGCGTGGCCGGGTCGGCGGCCAGCTCGGCCTCGCTGACCGCGACCCGGCAGTACCTGATCGGCTTCTTGAACTCGGTCAGCTCCTCGATCGTGACCACCTGGGCGACGACGACGCCGCGCACGTCGTGGCCGACCTGCTCGACCGCCTCGACCTCGAGGCCGGCCGCGGTGAGACGGCGGCCGACCTCCTGCGCGTCAACCGGCGCGGGGATCGGCGCGTACTCCCGCAGCCAGGAAATGGGTACTCGCATCGCCGTTAGATCTCCGTCCCGAATGCCCGGCTGAACCGCACGTCGCCGTCGTAGGTGTCCCTGATCTCGTTGATGCCGTGCGACAGCATCAGCGCCCGCTCGATGCCGAGCCCGAACGCGAACCCGCTGTACCGGTCCGGGTCGATGCCGCAGGCGACCAGCACCCTCGGGTTGACCATGCCGCAGCCGGCGATCTCGATCCAGCCGCTCGACCGGCAGACCCGGCACGGGTCGGCCGACGGCTTGGCGGACTCGCCCCGGCAGATGTGGCACTCCATCGACACGTCGCCGGACGGCTCGGTGAACGGGAAGTAGTCCGGCCGCATGCGCGTCTTCAGCCCGGCCCCGAACAGCGCGTCGACGAACGCCTGGATCGCCCCGCGCAGGTCGGCCATGGTCAGCCCCTCGTCGACCGCGAGCCCCTCGATCTGGTAGAAGACGGGCAGGTGGGTGGCGTCGAGCGCCTCGTTCCTGTACACCCGGCCGGGGCTGACGACGTAGAGCGGCAGCGGCCGGGTCAGCAGCGAGCGGATCTGCACCGGCGAGGTGTGGGTGCGCAGCACCATGCCGGATCGCTCCGCCCCAGGGGGCGGCGCGATGAACAGGGTGTCCTGCATCTCGCGGGCCGGGTGGTCGGGCGGGATGTTGAGCGCGTCGAAGTTGTACCACTCGGCCTCGACCTCGGGCCCCTCGGCGACCTCGTACCCCATCGCCACGAAGACGTCGGACAGCTGGTCGGCCAGCATCGAGACCGGGTGCCTGGCGCCGGGCAGGGTCCGGTCGGCGGGCAGCGTCACGTCGACCTTCTCGGTGATCAGGACCTGCTCGTCACGCTCGCGCTCGAGCTGCTCCTGGCGCTCCTTGACCGCGCTGGCGACGCGGCCGACGGCGGCGCCGACCCGGCGGCCGGCGTCGGCCCGGGCCTGCGGCGGCAGCGCGCCGATCTCGGCCCGGGCCAGGGACAGCGGCGCCTTGTCGCCCGCGTGCGCGAGACGCGCCTCCTTGAGCTGGTCGAGATTCTTGGCCGCGTCGATGGCGGCGAGCGCCTCGGCGACCGCGCGGTCAACCTCATCCGCTGTCAACGCCGTCACCTCGACCGGGTCATAGTTCTTATTTGGTGCGGACATCATTCGCTTCCTTGTGGCTTTGGGCGGCTGGAAGGTCCGCGGTGGCGCCGGGATCTCAAAACAGTCATCCCTAACGGACCGTGGCGACTCGCATCCAGCACACCGAACCCTATCGGTTGGCGGAGAAAACCGTCGTCACGCCCGCATGCGCACGCACCCGGGGGCCGGCGGAGAGCCCGCGGCGGCCCGCCTCCGTCGCGGCGGCGTTACTGCCGCCTAGGCGATGGGCGTGCCCGCGGGCACGGTAAATCGGAACTCGGCCCCGCCGCCGGGGGCGCGTCCCACGGTGATGTCGCCGCCGAGCGCCTCGACCAGGCCCTTGACGATGTAGAGGCCCAGGCCGGTGCCGCCGCGGCGCTTGCCCCGCCAGAACTGGCGGAACACCCTCGGCGCGATCTCGGGGGGGATGCCCTCCCCCTGGTCGCGCACGGACACGACGATGGCACCGGGACGGTTCGCCGGCGCCCGCGTGCGCGCTGTCCACCATGACGGTCACGATACCAGCCCCGTGCCTGACCGCGTTCTCCACCAGGTTGCCGAGGATCTGGTCGATCTTGTCGGCGTCCAGCCAGGTCTCCGGCAGGTCCGGGGCGGCCGTCGAGGCGGAACCGGTCCTCGGGCTCGCCCGCCGCCACCCGGCCGGCGATGATCTTCCTGGCCCGGTCGGGCACGTCGACCAGCTGGCGGTGGACCTCCATCCGGCCGGACTCGATCCTCGACACGTCCAGCAGCTCGGTGATCAGCCTGGTCACCCGGTCCGCGTCGGCGTTGACGGTCTCGAGCATGACCCGCTTCTGGTCGTCGGTGAACCGGCCCCACTTGGCCAGCAGCGTCGCGGTGAACCCCTTGACCGAGGTCAGCGGGGAGCGAAGCTCGTGCGCGACGGTGGAGACGAGCTCGGCCCGGCTGCGCTCCAGCCGCGCCCGCTGCTGCGCGCCGCGCAGGGTGATGACGAGGCGGCGGACCGGGCCCGAGCGGCCGTCGCGGACGTAGCCGACGGAGACCAGCAGCTCGGTGCCGTCGGTCAGGTAGAGGGACCGCTCGGGGTGGCGGGTGCGGGTGGACAGGCCGTGGTAGGGGTCGACGCAGACCCACCAGTCGCGGCTGTCCTCGTCGCGGAAGGGCAGCACGTCGAAGACGTACTTGCCGATCGCCTCGGCCGGCGGCGATGGAGGTGAGCCGGACGGCGGCCCGGTTGAAGACGACCATGCGACCGGTTTCGTCGGCCACTACCAGGCCGTCCGGCAGCTCGTCGGCCATCTGCGCCTGGGCGTCGGCCTCGGGGCCGGGCGCGAATAGGGTCGGCGCGGCCGCACCGGGGGCACGTGTGTCCCGGCCCGGTTGGTTGTGCTCCACGACTGCGACGCCTCCGTCCAGCAGGGGGCGCATCTGGGCGGCCGTTGCCGGCTCGTTCCGTGATGCGGGTGACGGAATGTGATCAGACTCTAGCGCGTAAACGTACCTTACCGACAGTGCTCCGCTGCGGGATTTCGCTACGTTATAGCGTAAATACCCAATGCCACGGGGATTTGCGGGCGCCTAAGGGGGGCGCAACGCAATGTAATCATAATAGCTCGCGATGTGTTCCCGCGCCTCGCGCGGATGGCAAGCAGGCCGGACGTGGCCCGCTGCGCCGAGGCCGAGGCGTACAGGCACACCGCCGCGGCCGAGGCGAGGTTGAGCGACTCCGCGCGGCCGTAGATCGGGACCGCGACCGACTCGTCCGCGAGCGCCAGCAGGTCGTCGGGGAGCCCCCACGCCTCGTTGCCGAACAGCCACGCGGTCGGGGCCGCCAGGGACTCGCGGGTGCGCCGGGTCGTCGAGGGTGACGCCCGCGCGGCCGTCGGCCGCGAAGACCCGCAGCCCGGCCCGCTTCAGCACCGCGATCGTCTCCGGCAGCCGGCCGCCGGCCACCACCGGCAGGTGGAACAGGCTGCCCGCGGACGCGCGCACGCACTTGCCGTTGTACAGGTCAACCGAGGCGTCGGCGAAGATGACCGCGTCCGCGCCCGCCGCGTCGGCGGTGCGCAGCACCGTCCCCGCGTTGCCGGGGTCCCGCACGTTGGCGAGCACCGCGACCAGGCCCAGGCGGCCGGCGCTGAGGCGCTCGAGCGGCACGTCGACGAAGTCGCAGACCGCCAGCAGCCCCTGCGGGGTGATGGTCTGCGCCAGCTCGCCCATCACCTCGCCGCTGACCAGCTGCACCTCGATCCCGGCGTCCTCGGCCGCGCCGACCAGGTCGGCGTGCTTGGCCTCGGCCGGCCCGGTGACGAACAGCCCGGTGACCCGCGCGCCGGTCGCCAGCGCCTCGGAAACGGCCTGCGGTCCCTCCGCCAGGAAGGACCGCTCGCGCTCCCGGAGCGCCCGCTTGGTCAGCCGCCTGGCGGCCTTTATCCGCGTGGCGCTAGCGGTCGCGTACATCCCAATGGCCTCGTTAGCTGGTGCCGAAATGACTTTTTCTCGCACGTAAGAAAAGCACGCGTATAGCGTGCTTTTCTTACGTGCTCACGGTTTCGTAACGCGCGGCAGCAGGTTACGCTGCGGCGCCGACGGTCTCGGGGAGCGCCGCGCGCGCCACCTCGACCAGCGCGGCGAAGGCGACCGCGTCGGTCACCGCGAGGTCGGCCAGCACCTTGCGGTCGACCTCGACGCCGGCCGCCTTGAGGCCCTGCACGAAGCGGTTGTAGGTCATCCCGTTCGCGCGCGCGGCAGCGTTGATGCGCTGGATCCACAGGCGGCGGAAGTTGCCCTTGCGATCCTTGCGGTCGCGGTAGGCGTAGGTCATCGAGTGGAGAAGCTGCTCCTTGGCCTTGCGGTACAGCCGGGACCGCTGGCCGCGGTAGCCCTTCGCACGCTCGAGGACAACCCTGCGCTTCTTCTTGGCGTTAAGCGAACGCTTGACGCGTGCCATCGTTCAATCTCCCTCTGGGGCGGCGGTTACTAGGGGATCGGCTACTTGCCGAGCAGTCGCTTGATCGCGCGCACGTTGGACGGCGAGAGCTCGACCTCGCCGGCCAGCCGCCGCGTGACGCGAGAGGACTTGTGCTCGAGCAGGTGCTGCCGGTTGGCACGCAGCCGCATTACCTTGCCGCTGCCGGTGAGCTTGAACCGCTTGGCGGCGCCGCTGTGCGTCTTCATCTTCGGCATGGTCGCCGTCTCCTATGCAACTCTGCGCTGCTCACAGGCAGCGTCATTTTGCGGCCCGGTCGTGACCTGCGCCCGACCGGACCGCCCTCTCCCCGTTAGCCGGGGTAAACCTCTATGCGTCGGTGGACGCGGGTGCCTGCGTCTCGGCCGGGGCCGGGGCCTGGCTGCGCTGGCTCGGCACCGGGCTCGGCTGCGCCTCCGGCTCCGCTTCCGACTGCGCGGGCCGCTCGGCGGCCTTGCGCTCGGGCGGGCGGCGGTGCGGGCCGATCACCATGATCATGTTCCGACCGTCCTGCTTGGCCTGCGACTCGACGAAGCCGAGCTCCTGCACGTCGTCGGCCAGCTTCTGCAGCAGCCGGAAACCGAGCTCGGGCCGGGACTGCTCACGACCGCGGAACATGATCGTCACCTTGACCTTGTCCCCTGCCTTGAGGAACCGCTCGACGTGGCCCCTCTTGGTGCCGTAGTCGTGCGGGTCGATCTTCGGGCGGAGCTTGATCTCCTTGACGATGGTCTGCGTCTGGTTCTTGCGCGACTCCCGCGCCTTCAGCGCGGCCTCGTACTTGAACTTTCCGTAGTCCATGAGCTTGCAGACCGGCGGCCGCGCGGTCGGCGCGACCTCGACTAGGTCAAGGTCCGCCTCCTGAGCCAGCCGGAGCGCCTCGGTGATCGAGACGATCCCGATCTGCTCGCCCTTGGCGCCGACGAGTCGGACCTCAGGGGTGCGGATGCGGTCGTTGATGCGCGTTTCGACGCTGATGTGACCTCCAGAGCCTCATCTGTTGCCGGGGTTTCCCGGCTTCGCTGTGTGCTGCTGCCACCGACTTCCGGCGCCAGCTTTTCCGCCCTTGACCTGTGGCCAAACGGAAAAGCCCCGCTCGGCGCTGTGCGCTGCGGGGCTACCACGTCTACGGCTTCGCCCGCCAGCTACGCTGGCGACCGTGCCGTGCCGCCCGCCTGGCGAGCCAGGGAGCAGCCGAACCCGCCGACCCGAGGGTTGGCCAGGTGGGAGGTGGTCCTCCGCTTGCACGCCCGGTACGTGTCACGCACCGGACTGGTCAATGACTACAGGTTATCAGCACTGGCGGCCGCTCGTGTATTCCGCCGCCGTAACGGTTGCCTTACCACCCGGACGCCCACCGCTCGCCCAGCACGCCACCCAACCCACCACGCGGCGCTTGCTTCTTGCTGTTATCTAGGCTCGGGCTGATGATGGATCGTTGTGTACACCCCGATGTCGACAACGATCCATTATCCCTCGGTGACGGCGCCCGGGGATCGCCCGGGCGCCAGGGAACAGCCGCCGGCGCCCGACCCAGAGGACCTATTCGGGTGGACTTCCTTCGCGACGCGATGGAGGGGTCGACTCACCCAGCCTCGGGATCGGCAGCTCCCCATTCAGGGGCGAGGATGGACATCACGGTCGCGTCGATCCACTGGTCGCCGTAGCGGAGGGATTCGCGCAGGACTCCCTCGGTGCGGAAGCCGGCCTTCTCGTAGGCGCGGCGGGCACGGGGGTTAAAGGCGTAGACCTCGAGCGAGATGCGGTGCAGGCCGAGGTGCTCGAAGCCGTAGCCGACGATCAGCCGGGTCGCCTCGGTGCCGAGGCCGCGGTTCTGGCCGGCCGGGCCGATCAGTATGCGGAAGTTGCAGCTCTGGCTGCCCGGGTCCCACTGGTTCAGCACCGCCTCGCCGACGCAGGCGCCGCTCGCCTTGTCGACGATGGCCAGGTCGAGCCGGTCCTCGGTGTCGTTGCGGGTGGCGTACCACTCGCCGGCCAGCAGCTCCTCCTCCGGGCTGGCGGGACTGCGAGCCGCCGCCTCGTCGTGGACGCCGCCGGTGAGGATGCGCACGTCCGGATCGCCCAGCGCCGCCAGCAACGCCGGAGTGTCCCCGTCGATAAACGGGCGCAGGATCGCGCGCTCGCCGGTCAGTGTTGGCTTGGCGGAGAAATCCGGAACATCGGTCACTGTGGCACCGTAGTTGTCCGGCCGTCTAGGCGGCAACTGGGTTCCATCCGCGCGCGAGGCCCTAGTCAGCGCCTTAGGCGGAGTTGCCGTCGGCTAGCTCGAGTACGATTAATATAAGTATAGTCGTGCTAGGAGGTGCTGGACATCGAGCTCTTGGGTAAGCCGTCGGACGTCTTCGACCGGGATGCGGAATGGGCGGACCTGGCCGACTTCGCGCTCTCGCCGTTGCCGGGGCTGCGCATCGCCGTCGTCTACGGCAGGCGCAGACAGGGGAAGTCGTACCTACTGCGTCGGCTCGCGGACGGCGCAGGCGGGCTCTACCACCTGTCGACCGAGCAGGCCGAAGCAGTTTCGCTGCGCCGCTTCGGCGTCTCGCTCGCAGTCTGGACCGGCCTGTCAGCGGGCGGCTTCGGATTCCGCGACTGGGAGCAGGCGCTGGAGATCGCGACAGAGATGCTGGCGGTTCGTGCCCGCTCGCATCCGGCATCGGGATTGCTGGTGCTTGACGAGTTTCCTTACCTGACAGGGGAAACGCCCGGACTCCCGTCGATCGTGCAGTCGCTCTATGACAGCCTGGGGCCGGGTTCGGGCCCGCAGGCCCCGTCCCTGCGTCTGATCCTCTGCGGCTCGGCGATCTCGGCGATGGGAGACCTCCTATCCGGGACCAAGGCGCTGCGCGGTCGCGCGGCACTTGAACTGCGGATCCGCCCGTTCGGCTACCGGGACGCGCGGGAGTACTGGGGAATCGAGAATCCGGCCGCCGCGTTCGCGCACAATGCCCTCATCGGCGGTACGCCCGGCTACCGGGAGCTGGTGCCGGACCCGCGGGTTCCCGAAGATCCGGCTCGGCTTGGCGACTGGCTCGCGCGGAATGTGCTGCGGCCGTCCATGCCGCTGTTCGACGAGGCGCGCCGGGTCGTGCACGAGGATCCGCGCATTCGCGACACCGCCGCCTACAGCTCGGTGCTCACCGCCGTGGCGGCGGGCGAGTCGTCACCGACCAAAATCGGGGGCCTGCTCGGCCGGCCAGCGACGTCGCTGGCGCACCAGATGACGACGCTAGCCTCCGCCGGGTTCATCCATCGCCGGCAAGACCTGCTGCTTGACCGGCGGCCCGTCGTGACAGTGGCCGACCCGATGGTCAGGTTCCACCAGCTTGTCATCGAGCCCTATCTGTCCGACCTCGAGGCAGGACGGGGACATCAGGTGTGGGACGAGGCCGCGCACACCGTTGAATCCAAGATCCTGGGGCCGCACTTTGAGGCGCTCGCGGCTGAGTGGACCGCCCGCTACGCTGCCGCCGAAGCGGGCCTAGTCGTCGGTCCGGTCGGCCAGACGGTCGTCGCGTGCCGCGAACATAAGACAAGCCACGAGATCGACGTGCTGGGACTCTCCCGCGGCGCCCGTCCACGCACCCCGGGCACCCCGGTCGCCTTCATCGGCGAGGCCAAGCACCGCGACCGCCGACCGGGCCTGGCCGAGCTGCGCAGGCTGGAGCATCTCCGCGAACTGCTCACGGCCGACGGGCACGACGCCACTGACGCCGCACTCGGCCTCTTCAGCGCGTCGGGCTTCAGCGATGAGCTGGCGGCCGAGGCCGCGAGCAGGCCGGAGGCGATCCTCCTGGTCGGGCTGAACACGCTCTACGGCCAGCCTTCATAAGGCCGGGCCGCCGACAGATGGCGGCCAAGGTCGCCAGCGGAATCGGGGCGGCGGCGGTCGCGTTATGGTTGACATGTCATTTACTAGGAGGCGGTAGGCATGGCGGCTGACGGCGGCGCGGGCGGGTTTCCGCTGGTGTTCGGGCTGAACACGTTCGGCGACACGACCAACGACGACAACGGGCACCGGGTCTCGCATGCGCAGGCGATCAGGGATGTCGTCGAGGAAGGCGTGTTCGCCGAGCGGGCCGGGGTCGACTTCTTCGGGATCGGCGAGCACCACACCGACGACATGCCGCTGTCGGCGGCCGACGTCGCGCTGGCCGCGATCGCGGCCAGGACCAGCAGGATCAGGCTCGGGTCGTCGGTCACCGTGCTCAGCTCCGATGACCCGGTCCGGGTGTTCCAGCGGTACTCGACGCTGAACGCGGTCTCGGGCGGGCGGGCCGAGGTCATCCTCGGGCGCGGCTCCTCGATCGACTCGTTCCCGCTGTTCGGCTACGACCTGAACGACTACGAGGTGCTGTTCGAGGAGAAGACCGCGCTCTTCGCCGAGCTGCTCCAGGGCGGCCCGGTCACCTGGGAGGGCACCACCCGCGCGCCGCTGGTCAAGCAGGACGTGGTGCCGCACCTGGAGGACGGGAAGCTCACGACCTGGATCGGGGTCGGCGGCTCGCCCGAGTCGGTGGTCCGGGCCGCCCGGCACGGGTTCTCGCTGATGATCGCGATCATTGGCGGCTCGCCGACCCGGTTCGCGGAGTTCTCCGCGCTCTACGCGCGGGCGCTCGAGCACTTCGGGCGGGAGCCGCTGCCGGTCGGCATTCACATCCCGGGGCACATCGCGGCCACTGACCAGGAGGCGTACGACCTGTTCTGGCCCCGGTACCGGGACATGTTCGGCAAGCGGGCGGTCGAGCGGGGGTACGCGCCGCCGACCGAGGCGTCGTTCCGGCGCGAGATCGGGCCGGCCGGGTCGCTCGTGGTCGGCTCGCCCGACACCGTCGCGCCAAAGATCGCGTCGATCATGCGGACGCTCGGGGCGAGCCGGTTCGACCTCAAGTACGGCATGGGGGCGCTGCCGCACTCGGCCCTGATGACCAACATCGAGCTCTACGGGACCGAGGTCGTGCCCCGGGTCCGCGAGCTGCTTGCGGGCTGAGACTAGCTCGCGGACCTGGGCCTGACGCGGAGCGGACGGGCTAGTCGCCGACCGTTTGAGAAGGAGCGGGCGTGCGGAAACTGGGAAGCCGGGACCAGTCGAGCGAGTCGACCGGGACGCCGAAGTCCCAGAACTCGACCGTCTCGGTCTTGGTCGCCCGCACCGACCGCCCCTCCCCCCGTTCTATCGTCCGGAACCGGAGGATGCGCTGGTCATCGACCCAGATCGTGAACTCGTCGGAGCCTGCGGTGACCAACGCGACGCGGCAGGCGGTCCAGCGCACTCGCTCCTCGCCGGTCCAGCGGGCCGCGGTCGCGCGCTGCAGCTTACGCAGCGCGTCCAGCGGGTCGTCGCGCCGGAACCGATGGGGCCGCTGCTCGTAGCGGCGGCCGAGCGGCTGACCGGACAGGCCGCCGAAACGGCGGCCATCGACCAGCACCTGGGCATAGCCGCCGAAGTCGACCAGGTAGCGCCCGGCGGCGGGCTCGATGAAGCCCGCGCCGAACTGGTGCAGGAACTGCTGCCAGACCTCGGCCGGCTCGGTATCGGGCGCGGCCCGTTCCCAGACCGCCCTGGCGGCTCGGCCGGCGAGCCTGCCCAGGGGCCCGCGACGACGGCGGCGCGGGATGCGCTCGTCCGGGTCGCGGCCGAGATCGGTGTCGGATTGGATCTGGAGCCTGGCGCTCGGCGCCGTCAGCGTTCCGCCCGCGCAGGCGATGACCTCGGCCAGCACGCCGGCCGGGCCGGCGGCATGCCCAGGATCGGTGACCGATCCCGCATCGGCGCCGGGTGGGGCGGCTGCGCTTCCGGCCGGCATCGGCTCGGCGGCAGCGGATGCGGCGGTGGGTTCGGCAGCGGGCTCGGTGGAGGCGGTGGTGGGTTGGGCGGCGGTGGGTTCGGCAGCGGGCGCTGCGGTGGTGGGTTGGGCGGTGCGTTCTTCGGCGTCGAGGGCGCGGGCGGCGACGGCGTAGGGCTCGCCGGTCGCGGCCATTCGCGCCCTGATCGCCTGCTTGCGGGCATGGTCCCTGGTCACTGGGTGTCCCTTCGGCCAGGCCCCACACACCTCGGCCGGACCTCGCGAGTGAGCTTCCAGGGAAGCGCGCGAGTCGGTGACCCTTGTCCTCGGCACCGGATCCAGCGTGGGTGGGGCTCCGGCTCAGAGCGGGCGGGCGCGGCCGCCGTTTCCATGGTAACGGAGCCGGGGCGACTTGGGGCCGGCCCGGGCGGCGGAATGAGTGGAACTGGGATGTGGGGCCACGCGACCGTTCGATACCCGGATTTTGATCTTGATCTGGCTTAGGCGAGGCGGGTGACCTCGACCGTGACCTGCATGTCGCTGCTCGGGCGGGCCGTGGTAGATGCCCTTGAGCGGCGGGACGTCGGCGTAGTCGCGGCCGCGGGCGACGGCGACGTGGCGCTCGCCGACGGGGGCGCCGCTGGTGGGGTCGAGCGCTGTCCACGAGCCGGCCCAGTACTCGACCCAGGCGTGCGACTGGCCGACCGACGTGCTGCCGGGCTGCGCCTTCGGGTCGGGGTGCAGGTAGCCGGAGACGTAGCGGGCGGGCAGGCCGGCCGCGCGCAGCAGGGAGACCGCGATCTGGGCCATGTCCTGGCAGACGCCCTGGCCCTTGTCCCAGGCCTCCTGGGCGTTGGTCCGCACCCCGGTCGCGCCGGGCAGGTAGGTGACGTGCTCGCGGACCCGGGCCGAGATCGCGGCGGCGGCCTCGTCGGGGCGGTCCGGCCGGCCGCGATATCGGCGATGGCGGCGTCCGAGATCTCCTCGGTCACCGTGGTCAGCGCGGTCGGCAGCAGGAACTCGAGCAGCCTGCCGCTCCCGGCCGTGCTGGCGGAGCTCGGGCCAGCCGGGCCGGTCGGCGGCGGCCGGGACGCCCGCGAACGGCTCGGTCTCCACCGTCGAGACCGCGCGGATCACCAGGTCGTCGTGCGGTTCGGTGCAGGTCGAAGACGGAGACGTAGGTGCCCCAGTAGTCGCTGTAGGTCCAGACCGGGACGCCGGGGCCGACCGTCACCCGGGACTCCAGGGTGGTCTGGGTCGGCAGCGTCAGCGGGGTCATCCGCGCCTCGTTGAACGAGGTCCTGACCGGGCCGGTGTACATGACCTTGGTGGTGTGCTCGATCCGCAGCCGCCAGCTCACGACTCAGCCACCCCGTTCCCAGGCGACCGGCGCCTCGTACTGGAAGTACCGCCGGGCGATCGCGTCGCTCGCCTCGACGCAGGTTTCCTGCAGGGTGGACAGCAGCTCGGGCAGCTGGGCGGTGAGCTGCCTGGGGTCGGCGTACTCGAGCCGGTTGCGCAGCCGGCCGACCGGCCGCCGGGCCGGGTCGTCGACCCCGGCCCGGACCGCGCCCGGGTTCAGCGCCGCCAGGCACTCCTCGGCCGCGCTCAGCGCGAACACCACGCTGCGCGGGAACAGCCGGTCGAGCAGCAGGAACTCGGCCACCCGGTCGGACTCGGCCGCCCAGCCGTGGGTTCGGATGAACGACTCGTGGGCGCCGCAGGCGCGCAGCAGCACCGTCCAGCCGAGCTCGTCGGGGGCCGACATCCGGGCCAGCAGCAGCCGGGCGGTCATGTCGGCCCGCTCCAGCGACCGGCCGAGGACCAGGAACCGCCAGGCGTCGTCGTGGCTCATGGTCGAGTCGGCCAGGCCGAAGAACAGCGCCGCCCGTTCCCTGATGAAGCGGAGGTAGACGTGCGGGCCGAGCCGCTCGGCGGCGCGCTTCTGGCCGGACAGGCCGTGCGCGGTGACGTTGAGGCACTCCCACATCTCGCTGGAGATGACCTCGCGGATGCCGCGCGCGCCGGCCCGCGCGCCGAGCATCGCGCCGGCGATCGCGCTCTGGCGTCTGCGCCTCGAAGACCAGCCGGAACAGCACCGTGTCGACGTCGAGCTGCTCGTCCGGGTCCTCGACCGGCACGCCGAGGATGCCGAACAGCGCCCGGCAGGCCGCGTCCGCGTCGGCCCCGGTCTCGCCCAGCATCCGGTGCACGTACACGTCGATCAGCCGGGCGGTGTCGTCGGCCCGCTCGACGTAGCGCCCGGTCCAGAACAGGGTCTCGGCGATGCGGCTGAGCAGCTCGCTGTTCACTGCTCGCGGCCCGCTCTGGCGGCTGACGACGCGCCAGCTCGGGTCCGCTGGCCGGCGGGCGGCCAGCGGCGGTGCGGGCTGCGCTGCGGGGCTGCTGTCGAGCGGCTTAGGCTCGTCCGAACGGACCGTGGCGTCGAGCACCCAGGTGTCCTTGGAGCCGCCGCCCTGGCTGGAGTTGACCACGAGCTCGCCCTCCGGCAGCGCCACCCGGGTCAGGCCGCCGGGCAGCACCCAGACGTCGTTGCCGTCGTTGACGGCGAACGGGCCGCAGGTCGATGTGGCGGGGGCGAGCTTCTCGCCGATCAGCACCGGGGAGGTGGACAGGGCGACCGGGCGCTGCGCCATCCAGCCGCGCGGGTCGGCCGCGACCTGGGCCTTGAGCGTCGGCGAGCTCCTCGCCGGTGGCGGCCGGGCCGATGACGATGCCGTCCCCGCCGGCCCCGTCGACCGGCTTCAGCACCAGGGTCTCGGCGTTGGCCAGCACCCAGTCGAGGATGTCGGGGTCGTCCAGCCGGTACGACTCCACGTTGTCGAGGATCGGCTCCTCGTCCAGGTAGTAGCGGATCAGGTCCGGCATGTAGGTGTAGATCAGCTTGTCGTCGGCGACGCCGTTGCCGACGCCGTTGGCGAGCGTCACGGTGCCGTGCCGGGCCGCGTTGAGCAGGCCGGGGCAGCCGAGGACCGAGTCGGGGCGGAAGTGCAGCGGGTCGAGGCAGTCGTCGTCGACCCGGCGGTAGATGACGTCGACCGGGCGGCGGCCGTGGGTGGTGTGCACGTAGACCCGGTTGCGCCAGCAGAACAGGTCGCGCCCCTCGACCAGCTCGACCCCCATCAGCCGGGCGAGCAGGGTGTGCTCGAAGTAGGCGGCGTTGTGGACGCCGGGGGTGAGCACGACCACGAACGGGTCGGCCACGCCGTGCGGGGCCGGCCGCCCGCAGCGCGTCCAGCAGCCGCGCCGGGTACTCGTCGACCTGGTGGATCCGCTGGTCGGCGAACAGGGCGGGGAAGGTCCTGGTCATCGCCAGCCGGTTCTCGATGACGTAGCTGACGCCGGACGGCACCCGCACGTTGTCCTCGAGCACCCGGAACTTGCCCTGCTCGTCGCGGATCAGGTCGATGCCGGCCACGTGCACCCGGACCCCGTTGGGCGGGCGTGATGCCGGCCACCTCGCGGCGGAAGTGCGCGCTGGTGAAGACCAGCCGCCACGGGACCACGCCGTCGTCGAACGCCTGGCCCGGCGCCGTAGACGTCGGCCAGGAACGCCTCGAGCGCCTGCACCCGCTGCCGGACGCCCCGGCTGACCAGGTCCCACTCGAGCGCGTCGATGACCCGCGGGATCAGGTCGAGCGGGAACGGCCGCTCCTCGCCCGCGTAGTCGTAGGTGACGCCGCGGTCGGTGAACACCCGGGCCAGCTGATCGGCCCGGTAGCGCAGCTCGGCCGGGTCCATCGGCTGCAGCACCGAGACCAGCCCGTCGTAGGACGCGCGGGGCTTGCCGGGGGCCGCGAACATCTCGTCCCAGGCCTCGGCGAGCCGGTAACCATCGAAAATGTCCGCCACGTCCTCCAGCCTAAGCAGCCGCTGTTCCATGCCTATTTCAACAGGTGACGGCCATGTTTCCGGCTGTTTCGCTCAGCGGCGGGCGACTAAGCTGGACGCGATCGGAGGGCCGCATGTACATACCTGCCCATTTTTCGCCTGATGAGGCGCTAGTTGACGAATTGCTGCACAATCACGGGGCGGCGGACCTGGTCACGATGACGTCCCAGGGGCTGGTGTCGACCCTGCTGCCGTTCGTGTGGATGCCGGCGGCCGGGGCGCACGGGGCGCTGCACGGGCACGTGGCGCGGAACAACGACCAGTGGAAGCTGCCGGTTACCGGCGAGGCGATGGCGATCGTGCGCGGGCCGGGCGACGCGTACATCACCCCGGGGTTCTACGCCTCCAAGCGGGAGCACGGGCGGGTGGTGCCGACCTGGAACTACATCACCGCCCACGTGTACGGGGAGCTGGTGGTGCACGACGACCCGGTCTGGGTCGAGGGCCTGGTCCGGCGGCTGACCGCCAAGCACGAGGCCGACCGGGAGCATCCGTGGTCGGTCGACGACGCGCCGCGGGCGTTCATCGAGGGACAGCTGCGGGCGATCGTGGGGGTGGAGCTGGTGGTCAGCCGGATCGAGGCCAAGGCGAAGCTCAGCCAGAACCGGCCGGCCGCCGACGTGGCGGGCGTGATCGCCGGGCTGCGGGAGCGGGGCGACTTCGAGGCCGCGGACGCGGTGGAGCTAGCCAGGGACACGGCGGAGGTTGCCCGCCGGGACGCGGCCGGCTAGCGCGAGGCGCGGCTAGGTTAGCGCGGGGCGCGGTTAACAAGCTCGGCCTTTGCCGGCCGAACCTCAGGAAGAACCCGGGTGACCAGCGCAGGCCCCATTACCGAGACCACGCTGTTGGCGGCGACGGACGCAGGCATGCTCGCGGACGCCGAGCCCGGCGCGAAAGACGCTCAAGGCAAGCCGGCGGCCGGGGCGCTTCCCGACTTCGTCGTCCTGATCAGCCCAGAAAACACGACGGACCGCCCCTACCGCACCCACCTGCGAACCTTCGAGAGCGGCTAGCAGGCCAGGGTCGGTGGCGAATCTGTCGGCTACGTTGCCGACACCGATGCGGGCGATCGCTGGCGTTGGCCGGGATTGTGTGCCGTTGGGGGGCCTGTTTTTCGGCCGCAGGCGTCAGCGTGTGCCGCTGGGGGCACCCCGCGACGCGAAGTGCCCACGATGACCCCTTTGTCCGGCCTGCTTGTGGCGCGTGGTGACGGTGGGGAACGTGTGTCGATGCCCGGCCTCCGGTGTTAGGGCGGGTCTGGCGTCGACGTCGGACCGAGGGCCTGCCGCGACGCGAAGGCTGTCGGCTGCGCCAACGACACCAAACGGCACCTGCCGACCAAGCCAGGCGGCGTGCTGCCCGTGGCGGGGGTGGGTTTTGGGCAGCCGTCGCGCCGGCGGCCCCCACTTCCCGGCTTTTGCCTAGCCGTTGTCGATGGGCCCGGTGAATTCCAGGATGGCGGCGGAGAGTGCCTCGGGGGCTTCCTGCGCGACCAGGTGCCCGACTCCCTCCAGTCGCACTGAGGTCGACCGTGCCTGCGGTTACCTGGCGGAAGGTCTGCTCGGTGAGCGAGGCGCTGACCGAGGCGACGGTGAGGACCGGAACGGTCAGCGGCTGCTTTTCTGCCAGGGCCCTGGTCTGGCCGTCGTCGGTGAAGATGGAGTGGTAGAGGCCTTCGGTGCCGCGCCAGCCGTCCGGGCGGGCGTAGGTGCGGGTGAACTCGTCGAGGTCGTCTTCGGTGACGGAGCCCTTGACCGCGGTCATCATGGGGTAGGCCCAGCCAGCCAGGAGGTCGCGTTCACGGCCGGGGAGGAGCAGCGTCGGGATGCCTGGCGTGCCGAGGAACCCGACGTGCCAGGAGCCGCCGTGGGCGACGTCGGCGAACGACTCGAGCCCGTAACCGACCAGGGTCGTCTCGACCGCGATGAAGCTCAGGACCTCGTCCGGGTGCGTGGCGGCGAAGCGGAACCCCGGGCCGCCGCTGGCGTCCTGGCAGAGGAAGTGGACCGGGCCCGCGCCGAGATGGCGCACCAGGTGGTGCAGGTCCTCGGCGGCGGTGGCGTGGTCGTAGCCGCTGCCGGCGGTACTGGAGTCGCCGAAACCGCGCAGGTCCACCGCGAAGACCCGGTGCGTCTGCGCCAGCAGCGGGATCAGCTTGCGGAAGGCCCACCACGACTCCGGCCACCCGTGGGCGAGCACGATCGGGGAACCGCTGGCGCCGGCGGACACGTAGTGGAGCCGGGCTCCGTTGACGTCGGCCAGGTGGTGGGTGACGCCGGGGATGGTCGCGCCGGCTGGCGTGATGGCGGGCATGAGAGGCTCCTTCAATAGACAACCTTGGTTGTCTAAAACAATAGACAACCAAGGTTGTCATTGTCAACCGGCGTCATAGACTTGCGCCATGTCCCGATCTGGCGCCGACCTCGCGCAGCTGCTCCTCGGCGGGTTCCGCATCCTGGTTGACCAGGCGACCGCCGAGCTCGTCGCGCGCGGGTACGAGGAGATCCGGCCGGCCCAGGAGTTCGCCCTGCAGGCGATCTTGTCCGGCGCCGACAACGCCTCCGATCTCGGTCGGCGAATGTCGGTCACCAAGCAGGCGGCCGCCAAGACCATCGCCGCCCTGGAAGAGCGGAACTACGTGGGACGCGAGCCGGACCCGGCCGACAAGCGCCGGATGCGCCTGTACGTCACCGACCACGGGCTCGCGATGCTGCGCGAGGGCGAGGAGATCTTCGACAAGCTGCGCGGGCAGTGGGAGGAGCAGGTCGGCGCGGGCCCGCTCGCGCAGGTCGAGACCACGCTCCGGCAGCTCGTCGGGAACAGCGGCGGCCGGCTTGACACGCCCGCGTGGCTAGCACGGGGCCTTGAGGCGTAGCGGGCGGCAGAGGCAGCCTCCACTCAAGCAGGCGAACCCCAGGTGGCACGAGCCGGGGCGCGGCTAGCCGGCCTTGGCGGCGCGGGCGGCTAGCTCGGCCTCGCCTGCGGCGCGCATCGCCTCGAGCGGGGCGGGCTTGCCGGTCATCAGCTCGACCTGGGTGACGGCCTGGTGCAGGAGCATGGCGAAGCCGCTGACCACGATCGCGCCGGCCGCGGCCGCGGCCTGGGCCAGGGGGGTCGGCCAGGGGTGGTACACCACGTCGAGGACGGCCATCGGCCCGGTGCGTGGAAACCAGGGTACCGTTCGGAGAAAAGATTGGGCGCGCCGGCCGGGACGGTGGAGATCAGCAGGTCCGGTACCACCGCATCGCCCGGGTCTTGATCTTCGAACGGGCGGAGCCTGACCGTGAGGCCCAGCTTCTCGGCGGTCGCGAGCACGGCGCCGGCCCGGGCCGGGTCGCGCAGGATGACGTCGGCGCCCGGCCGCGCCGAGCTCGCCCACGGCGGCCAGGGCCGAGCAGGCGGTCGCGCCCGCGCCGATGATCGTGACGTTGCCGGGCGCGGGCGCGCCGGCCTCGGTCAGCGCGTCGACGATGCCCTGCACGTCGACGTTGTAGCCGTAGCGGCCGTCGGGGCGGAACACCACCGTGTTGGCGCCGCCGGTGGCGGCGGCGAGCGGGTCGACGTGGTCGAGCAGCGGCAGCACGGTCCGCTTGAGCGGCATCGTCAGGCTCAGGCCGGCCCACTCCCGGCCCCGGCTGCCGACGTAATCGGCCAGGCCCGCCTCGTCGCATTCGACCAGGTCGTAACTCCAGTCGTCGAGGCCGAGCTCCCGGTAGGCCGCGCGGTGCAGCACCGGCGAGAGCGAGTGGGCAATGGGCTTGCCCAGCACTGCTGCCTTCATGAGACGCGAGGCTACCTTGGCCGGCGGTCGGGTTACTGGCCGGCTAGCGGGGTCGCGGAGAACTCGGACTTGCCGCCGGTGACGGTGAGGAAGTAGATCCAGTTGCCGGTGGCCGGGTGCAGGATGCCCTGGATGGCCGCGTCGCCCGGGTTCGCGATCGGGCCCGGCGGCAGGCCGCTGTGCTCGAAGTCGTTGTACGGGCCGGGGGTGGCGATCTGCGCGTTGGTCACGTTGATGGCGTACTTGTTGAGGCCGTAGAGCAGCACGCTGTCGAACTGCAGGGCCATGTGGATCCTGAGCCGGTTGTTGATGACCTCGGCGATCTTCGGGTAGTCGGAGGTCGAGCCGCCCTCGGCCTGGGCCATCGACGCCTCGATGATCACGTCGGTCTCCGAGATGCCGAGCCGCTGAGCGGCCGCGGGCAGGTCGATCGCGGTCGCCTCCTGGTTGTAGCGGGTCACCATCGCCTGCAGGATCTGCAGCGCGGTCTCGTGCGGCTCGATCGCGTAGGTGGCCGGGAACAGGTAGCCCTCGACCTTGCCGTTCGCGTAGGTCGGCAGGCCGAGCTCGGACGGGTGGGCGAGCGACCGGTCTGGAAGTCCTTGAGCGGGATCTTGGTGTGCTTGGCCACGATCGCGATGACCTGGGAGGCGCGCTTGCCCTCGGGGATCGTCACCATCGTCTGGTCCCTGTTCTTCGGGTTCAGCAGCGCCGCCCAGGCCAGGCTGGCCTGCATGTGGGTGCTTGAGCATCGAAGTAGCCGGGCTCGAGGCCGGTACGGTGTTGGGGCTGTTCTCCGGCCGCTAGCACGAACGCGCGGGTGCTCGCGACCACGCCGTCTTTCAGCAGCGTCGGGGCGAGCTTGCTGGCGCGTCTCGCCGCTGGTCACCTGGACGGTCACCGTCGGCGCGGTGCCGGCCCCGGTGTAGTCGGCCGGGTGGACCTTGGCCTGGTAGATGCCGTAGACGTGGAGGCCGCCGAGGCCAGCGGCACGACGATCACCAGCAGCGCGATCCACGGCGCGAGGCGGCGGACGGGGCCGCGCCGCCTGCGTGGCGGGCCCGTCGTCGTCGTAGCCGCCGGTACCGCCGTCGCCGCCGTTGCCGTCCCAGTCGTCGCGGCCGCGGCGGGCGGGGCGGGGCGGGCCTGCCTGGCTGCGGGGGTCGCGGGGGTCGCGGTCGTCGTCACGGGCGCGGCGGCGGTCGCCGCGGGTGCGCAGGTCCTGCTGGGCGAACTCGGCCGACCGGGGGTCGGCGGCGCGGCCGTCGGCGCCGCGGCCGTCGGCCGCGTCCGTCGCGGGCGCGGCGCGGCGACCGCCTCGGCGGGGGTCGCGGCGGCCGTCGTACTGGCCTGGTCCGCCTTCGAAGTCGTCGCGGGGGCCGAAGCCGGGCAGGAACGAGTCGTCGCGCTGGCCGTCAGCCGGCGTCGGCCGCGCTGCGGGTAGCCGCCGGACGGGAACTCGCCGCCGCCGGCACTGCCGGGCGGGCGGCGCGGGCCGGTGCCGCGGCGGGTCGTAACCCGGCGGGACCTGCTGCATGCTGCCGGAGCCGCGTTGCAGCTGCTGGCCGCCGGTGCCGCGGCGGGCCGGTGCGCGGGTACTGCTGCGGGCCGGTGCCCGGCCCCTGCTGGCGGGTAGCCCGGTCCGCGTGCGCGGGTCGGGCTGCCCGTAGTTCCGGCCGTCGTAGCCGGGCTGCTCGCGGGTCTGGCCGCCGTAGCCCTGACCGGGGTAGGCCTGGGGGTAGCCCTGGCCCTGGTCGTAGTCCTGGCCGCCGTAGCCGCGGCCGTCGTAAGGCTGCTGGCCGTCGCGGGGCTGCTGGCCGTAGGGCTGCTGCTGGTCGTAGCCCGGCTGGCGCCGGCTCGGCTGGTCCTGCTGCCAGACCGAGTCGTCCCACTGCGGGTCGTTGCCGCGGGCGGCCACGTGTCCGTCGCCGCCGCGGCCGTAGTTGCCGCTCATCGGGCGGCGCCCAGGCAGGCGCGGCGTCACCAGGTCGCCGGGCGGCGGCGCCGGTGCGGCGCTCGGACTCCAGCGCCGCCTCGAGCAGCACGGCGGCGGCGGCCGCGTCGACCGTCTGCCGCCTCGCCCGCGAGTCGTGTCCGGCCGCGGCCAGCGCGCCGTGCGCGGTCGACGTGGTGAAGCGCTCGTCGACCAGCCGCACCGGGAGCGGTGCCACTCGATCGGCGAGGTCCGCCGCGAACTGCCTCGCGGTAATGGCGGCCGGGCCCTCACGGCCAGACAGCGAGCGGGGAAGACCCACCAAGATCTCCATTGCCTCTTCGGCCGCGGCCAGCGAGGCGAGGGCGTTCAGGTCGCCCTTGCCCCGCCGTACGACGGTCAGCGGTGTCGCGAGCACGCCGCCAGGATCACTGCGAGCGACGCCAATGCGGACTGTACCCGGATCGACGGCTAGACGCACGCCTGACCTCACCGGATTACCGGTCCGTGTGAACATTGCATCACGTTACCCGGCGGTTCGACTGCTGTCCCGCAATGCTTCGCGAATGCTGCTCAAAAGCGGCATTTACCGCAGCCGACCCGGCGCCGGGGGCGCCGCCGCCCTGGGCGATGTCCGGCTTGCCGCCGCCACCGCCGCCGAGCGCCTTCGCCGCCCCGCTGACCAGGGTGCCGGCCGACAGGCCGAACCCGCGGCCGGCCTCGTTGACCGCGATGACCACCACCGGCCGGTCGGCCGGGGCGCCGATGAGCGCGACCACCGTCGGCCGCAGCACCGGGATCTTCGAGCGGATGTCGAGGGCGAGCGTGCGGATCGCGTCCGGCGTCGGTGCCGTCGGGAACCCGGTGGGCGACGAACGCGACGCCGTCGATGTTCTCGGCGGCGGCCGCGATCTGCTCGGACGCCCCAAGCAGCTGGGCCGACTTGAGCCTGGTGAGCTCCCGCTCGGCGTCGCGGAGCCTGGTCACGACCGTCGAGATGCGCTCCGGCAGCTCCTCCGGGCGGGCCTTGAGCTGCTCGCTGAGCTGGTTGACGAGGACCGACTCGCGGGCCAGGAACCGGAACGCGTCGATGCCGACCAGCGCCTCGACCCGGCGCACGCCGGAGCCGATGGACGCCTCGCCGAGCAGCTTCACCAGGCCGAGCTGGCCCGACCTGGCCACGTGGGTGCCGCCGCAGAGCTCGCGGGAGTACTCGCCGACCTCGACGATCCGCACCTCGGTGCCGTACTTCTCGCCGAACAGCGCCAGCGCGCCCATCGCCCTGGCCTCGTCGATCGAGGTGTGGTACGCGCGGACGGTCAGGTCGTCGATGAGCACCCGGTTGACCTCGTCCTCGACCTCGCGCAGGACCGTGACCGGCACCGCGCCCGACGCGGTGAAGTCGAACCGGAGCCGGCCGGGCGCGTTCTCCGAGCCCGCCTGCGCGGCCGACTCGCCCAGCGCGCCCCGCAGGGCGCGATGGACCAGGTGGGTCGCGGTGTGGCTGCGGGACGTGGCCCGCCTGCGCTCGACGTCGATTTCCGCGTAGGCGGGGGAGCCGGTGCTGATCTCGCCGTAGCGGACCGTGCCGCGGTGCACCACCAGGCCGGGCAGCGGGGTCTGCACGTCGGTCACCTGGACCTCGGCCGGGCCGCCGGGCCCGTTGGTCTTGATCACGCCGTGATCGCTGAGCTGGCCGCCGCCCTCGGCGTAGAACGGGGTCCGGTCGAGCACGACCGCGACCTCCATGCCGGGGGTGGCCCCGTTCACCGGCACGCCGTTGGCGAGCAGGCCGACCACGGTCGCCTCCCCCTCGGCCATGTCGTAGCCGGTGAAGGTGACCTTGCCCGCCTGCTCGAGCAGCGAGGCGTAGACGGAGATGTCGGCGTTGCCGGTCTTCTTCTCCCGCGCGTCCTTCTTGGCCCGGTCCCGCTGCTCGCCCATCAGGCGGCGGAAGCCCTCCTCGTCCACCTGCAGTCCCTGCTCGGCCGCCATCTCCAGGGTGAGGTCGATCGGGAAGCCGTAGGTGTCGTGCAGCTGGAACGCCTGCGCGCCGGTCAGCACGCTGGCGTGCTTGCGCTTGGTCTCCTCGACCGCCACGTCGAAGATCGCGGTGCCGGTGCGGAGGGTGTCGGCGAAGGCCGCGTCCTCGGCGTCGATGACCCGGTGGATGTTGGCCGCGTCACGGCGCAGCTCGGGGAACTGGTCGCCCATCGCGTCGATGGTGGTCTCGGTCAGCTCGTGCATGAACCCGGTGCCGGACGACGCGCCGCCGCCGCGCTGGGCGCCGGACAGCAGGCGCAGGTTGCGGATGCTGCGGCGCAGCAGCCGCCGCAGCACGTAGCTGCCGCCCTCGTTGCCGGGCCGCACCCCGTCCTCGATCAGCATCACCGCGCTGCGCACGTGATCGGCGACGACCCGCAGCGCCACGTCGCTGCGCTGGTCGGTGCCGTAGTCCTGCTCGGTGAGCTCGGCCGCCTTGTCGAGGATCTTGTAGGTGGTGTCGATCTCGTAGATGTTGTCGACGCCCTGCAGCAGCGACGCCATCCGCTCGAGGCCCATGCCGGTGTCGACGTTCTTCATCGGCAGCGGGCCGTCGATGTCGAAGTCGTCCTTCGACCTGACCTCGCTCAGCTGGTCCTGCATGAAGACGAGGTTCCAGAACTCCAGGTACCGGTCCTCGTCGACCTCCGGGCCGCCCTCGCGGCCGTACTCGGGGCCGCGGTCGTAGTAGATCTCCGAGCACGGGCCGCCCGGCCCGGCCACGCCCATGTGCCAGTAGTTGTCGGCCAGGCCGCGGCGCTGGATCCGGCTCTCCGGCACGCCGATCTCGTCCCGCCAGATCGCGTAGGTCTCGTCGTCGCCGTGCAGCACGGTCGGCCACAGCCGGTCCTCGGGGAAGCCGAAGCCGCCGTCGGCCTGCGACCTGGTGAGCAGCTCCCAGGCGAACCGGATCGCGCCTTCCTTGAAGTAGTCGCCGAACGACCAGTTGCCGAGCATCTGGAAGAACGTGCCGTGCCGGTGGTCTTGCCGACCTCTTCGATGTCGAGCGTGCGGACGCACTTCTGCACGTCGGCCGCGCGCTTGAACGGCGGGGTCTGCTGACCGAGCAGGTAGGGCTTGAACGGCTGCATGCCGGCGACCACGAACAGCAGCGTGGGATCGTCGGCGACGAGGTTGGCCGAGGGCACGATGGTGTGCCCCTGCGCCTCGAAGTACGCCAGGAAACGGCGGGCGATCTCTGCCGACTGCATCAGCGGTCATCCTTTACACGTTCATCGTTGTCGGGGTTGCGCCAAGGGCCCGTGAGGGGCGGCGCTGGTGAGCGCCGCGACTGTGCGCCTGCGCCAAGCGTAGGGCTTCCCTGGGCCCGATGCCGAACCAAATACAGGTCCATGCCTTCCCTGACGTCCCGGCTGAACATCCGCGCGTCCCGGGTGAACCGGATTGTCCCCCGGACCAGACCGCGCCCGGCCTGGCCGGTCAGCGCCGCGCTGGTGCGCGGCGGCGGTCCGGCCGACGGCGGGCTGCCCGGCGCGCCGGTCGGCGCCGTCGCGCGGGGCGGGCGGCGACAGCGTGGCCGATAGCTGGCGGCCGAGCGCGGTGACCCGCCGGTAGCCCATGATGCCGCCGGTCGCCCCGACGGCCAGCCAGAACCCGCGGCGGATCATCGCGTCGCCCCGGCCCGGCGGCGCTGCCGCCTGGCTGCTGCCGGGCGGGCTGACTGGGCTTGCTGGGCTTGCTGGGCTTGCTGGCCTGGCTGGGCTTGCTTGCCTGGCTGCCGGCCGACGCGGCTGTCGCCGGCGGTGCCGCCGGCGCGGCGGGCAGTTCCGGGCCGGCGACGACCTGGCCGGCCAGCGGCCGGCGCGGCCGGGTCCCGGTGCGGACCCCGACCGCGTGCCGGACCCCGTAGGCGACCGCGGCCGCCCGGCCGAGCGGGCCGCCGACGACCGCGCCCGCGACCGTCCGGCCGATCGCCGGCCAGCGCCGACGCCTGCCCGGCGAGCTCGGTCATGGCCGTGCCGAGCTCGCCCACGCTGGCGGTGGCGGCCTCGGTCAGGTCGAGCTGCGCGTTGGCCCGGTCGACGGCGGTGTTCGCGCGGGCGAACAGCGCCTGCTGGTCGGACCTGGTGTCGCGGACCAGCGTGGCCGCGTCGCCGAGCACCCGGGTGAACCGCACCGCCAGGTACACGCCCGCCCCGGCCAGCACCGCGAAGCTCACCGCCGCGATCAGCGCGGCGATTCCGGTGAGGCTCATCGGACGCCCTCTCGCTTACTCCGGTCGGCTCATCCCGTTCGCGCTCGCGCTCGCGCGGTGGCAGGACCTGGGATCGCTCACTTCTCTCCCCCACTGCCGGGCTCGCTCGCCCCGGCGTCCGCCGGCGCCGAGACCCCCGTCCGGCCCGCCGTCTGTCTCAGGATGCAGGATCTCGCGGATAAGCCGTGCCCGTTCGGAGAAACGGGCCTCCATGCCGTGACTCGACGGCTCATAGTACGCCCGCCCGTTCACCGCGTCCGGGGCGTACTGCTGACCGACGATGCCCTCCGGCCGGTCGTGCGGGTAGACGTAGCCCTGGCCGTGGCCGAGGCGCTTGGCCCCCGGGTAGTGCGCGTCGCGCAGGTGGTTGGGGACCGCGCCGATCAGGCCCGCCTGCACGTCTGCCTGGGCGGCGCCGATCGCCTTGACCACCGCGTTCGACTTGGGCGCGAGGGCGATGTGGATCACCGCCTGGGCGAGGTTGATCCGCGCCTCGGGCAGCCCGACGAACTCGACCGCCTGCGCGGCCGCGACCGCGGTCTGCAGCGCGGTCGGGTCGGCCATCCCGACGTCCTCGCTGGCGTGCACGATCAGCCGCCGGGCGATGAACCGGGGGTCCTCGCCCGCCTCGATCATCCGGGCCAGGTAGTGCAGCGCGGCGTCGGCGTCGCTGCCGCGCATCGACTTGATGAAGGCGCTGATCACGTCGTAGTGCTGGTCGCCGTCGCGGTCGTAGCGGACGGCGGCCCGGTCGACCGCGCGCTCCAGCGTCTGGGTGTCGATGGTGTCGGTGCCGAGGGCGGCCGCCTCCAGGTAGGTGAGGGCGCGCCGCCCGTCACCGCCCGCCAGCCGGACCAGGTGGCCGAGGGCGTCGTCGTCCATCGCGACCTTGCCGCCGAGACCGCGTCCCTCGTCGGCCAGCGCGCGGGTGATCAGCTCCTTGACGTCCTCGTCGTCCAGCGGCTGGAGGGTCAGCAGCAGCGACCGCGACAGCAGCGGCGAGACGACCGAGAAGCTCGGGTTCTCGGTCGTCGCGCCGATGAACGAGACCCAGCGGTTCTCCACCGCCGGCAGCAGCGCGTCCTGCTGGGTCTTGGAGAAGCGGTGCACCTCGTCCACGAACAGCAGGGTCTGCCGCCCGCTGAACGACAGCGCCTGCTTCGCCTCGTCGATCGCGGCCCGGACGTCCTTCACGCCCGCCGTCACGGCCGAGATCTCGGTGAAGCGCCGCTTCGTGACCTGGCTGACGACCGAGGCGAGCGTGGTCTTGCCGGTCCCCGGCGGCCCCCAGAGCACGAGCGACATCGGCGCGTCGTTCTCGATGAGCTTGCGGAACGGCGTTCCCGCCGCGGTCAGGTGCCGCTGCCCGATCACCTCGTCGAGCGTCCTCGGCCGCATCCGGACGGCCAGCGGGGCCGCGTCGGCGGCGGCCCGCTCCCCCGCCTCATCGAACAAACTCTCCACGTGTCGAGCCTATGTGAGACGCAACCCACACTGAGCGCGTTTGCAGCGCTTTTCTTGCTGTTATCCGTTCGGAATACGATAGGCGCACGCCCCTCGTGCGGCCGGGGGCACGGTTCGCCGTCGGCGCCGGCATCACACGTCCCTCGGGCCACTTTGGCAAGGGCCTCCGGGGCTTTGGGCGTCAGGGTGGGTAGTTCGGGTCGCGGGGGTCGCGGGGCGCCCCCGACGGCACACGATCACGCTCAAAGTGCCGGATCGACGGCGCAAACGGCACACGATGATGACGGTCGCCGCTCCTCCCTTACCATGACGCAATCCCTGAACTTAAGGAACATTGCGTCTACACCCGGGTCCACGTGGGCGAAGCACGCTCGCGCCGCCTTGAGAAGGGAAGCCAGATGACAACCGACCACGTGGCGATCGTGACCGGGGCCAATCACGGGATCGGGGCGGCCACCGCGCGGGCGCTGGCGCGGCAGGGGTGCGCGGTGGTCTGCGCCTACTTCCGGGTGATCGATCCAGCCGATCCCGGCACTCCGCAGGCCTATCGCGACAGCCGCAAGAGCAACGCCGGCTCGGTCCTGGGCGAGGTCATCTCGGCGGGCGGCCGGGCCATCGCCATCGAAGCCGACCTGTCCGATCCGGCCACCCCGGCGGTCGCTGTTCGACCTGGCCGAGCAGCAACTCGGCCCGGTCGACATCCTGGTCAACAACGCGACCGGCTGGCTGGCGGACTCGTTCGCGGCGGCCGAGACCGACCGGCTCGGCCGGTCGCTGCGAGCCGGTGACCGCGGCCGGCTGGACCAGGCAGTTCTCGGTCGACGCGATGGCCCCGGCGCTGATGATCGCCGAGTTCGCCCGACGGCATATCGCGCCGCGGCGCGGACTGGGGCCGCATCATCGGCCTGACCTCGGGCGGCGACCTCGGCTTCCCCGAGGAGGTCTCCTACGGCGCCGCCAAGGCCGCCCAGGTCAACTACACGATGTCCGCCGCGCTGGAACTGGCCCCGTTCGGCGTCACCGCCAACATGGTCCACCCCCCGGTCACCGACACCGGCTGGGTCACCGACGCGGTGCGCGACATGGTCGCCGCCAGCCCGACCCTGGTCCACATCGCCACCCCAGACGAGGTCGCCGACGGTCATCGCCTACCTAGCCTCCGACGCCGCCGCCCTCATCACCGCCAACACCATCGCCCTGCGCTGACGCGAGGGCCCAAATGCGCGTTTCGGGCTCACTCTTGCCGGCCCAAACGCGCATTTGGCTCGTTGAGTGGGAGGCGCGAGTGAGCGTCAGCCCTAGCAGCGGACACCCTGCGAAGCCAGGTGAGCGTCAGCCACTAAAAGACGCGGCTCCGGCGACCTAACGCTCCCACCGAACACGTGGGAGCGGGGCCGCGAGAGGTGCGCCACCGCGCGTTCGGCCCCCGATTCGGGTTCAATCGGGGGCCGACAGCGCGGGAAGCACCTTCGCGGCCCTGCGACCGCGGCGCTGGATCAGGCAGTCTTCGGCGGCGCCGGCACCGCGTCGACGCCGGCCTCCTTGCGCTGCGCGGCCGTGATCGGGGTGGGCGCGCCGGTCAGCGGGTCGGCGCCGCTGGCGGCCTTGGGGAACGCGATGACGTCGCGGATCGACTCCGCGCCGGCCAGCAGCATGATCACCCGGTCCCAGCCGAAGGCCATGCCGCCGTGCGGCGGCGGGCCGTACTTGAACGCGTCGAGCAGGAAGCCGAACTGCGACCTGGCCTCCTCCTGGGTCAGCCCGATCACGTCGAACACGGCCTGCTGCATCGCCTGCCGGTGGATACGGATCGAGCCGCCGCCGATCTCGAACCCGTTGCAGACCATGTCGTAGGCGTCGGCGATCGCGCCGCCGGGCTCGGCGACGAACTTGTCGGCCCACTCCGGCAGCGGCGAGGTGAACGGGTGGTGCACCGCCGTCCAGCCGCCGTCGTCGGTCTCCTCGAACATCGGCGCGTCGACCACCCACAGGAACGACCAGGCGGACGGTCGTCGATGAGCCCGCCCCGGTTGCCGATCTCGAGCCGGGCCGCGCCGAGGAGCTCCTGCGAGGCATGGGCAGCGCCCGCGGCGAAGAACACACAGTCGCCAGGCTCAGCGTTGACCGCCGCAGCCAGCCCGGACCGTTCGGAGTCAGAGATGTTCTTTCCGACTGGCCCTGAGATCTCGCCGTCGGCACCGATCAGCGCGTAGGCGAGGCCGCGGGCACCGCGGGACTTGGCCCAGTCCTGCCAGCCGTCGAGCTCGCGGCGGCTCTGCGACGCGCCGCCCGGCATCACCACCGCGCCGACGTACGGCGCCTGGAAGACCCGGAAGGCGGTCCCGGCGAAGTAGGCCGGACAGGTCGGTCAGCTCGAGGCCGAAGCGCAGGTCGGGCTTGTCGGAGCCGTACCGGGCGAGGGCGTCCGCGTACGTCATCCGCGGCAGCGGCATCGGGATCTCGTAGCCCGACGATCTCGCGCCAGAGGGTCGAGACGATCGCCTCGCCGACCGCGATCACGTCCTCGCGGGTCACGAACGACATCTCGAGGTCGATCTGGGTGAACTCGGGCTGCCGGTCCTTGCGCGAGTCCTCGTCGCGGAAGCAGCGGGCGAGCTGGTAGTAGCGCTCGAGGCCGCCGACCATCAGCAGCTGCTTGAACAGCTGCGGCGACTGCGGGAGCGCGTACCAGTTGCCCGGCCGGAGCCGGACCGGCACGACGAAGTCGCGCGCGCCCTCGGGCGTGGACCTGGTCAGGTACGGCGTCTCCACGTTCACGAAGCCGTGGTCGCGCATCACGTCGGACAGCAGGTAGGACGCCGTGGACCGGACCCGCAGCGCCCGCGACATCTCCTCGCGGCGGATGTCGAGGTACCGGTACTTGATCCGGACGTCCTCGCTGACCTCGGCCGTCCCCTCGACCGGGAACGGCAGCGGGTCGGCCTCGCTGAGCACGTCGAGCGCTCTCCGCGACGACCTCGATCGCGCCGGTCGGCAGCTCCGGGTTCTCGTTCCCGGCCGGGCGCGACCGGACCACGCCGGTCACCTTCACGCAGTACTCGGCCCGCAGGTCGTGCGCGGCCTCGTCGTCGCTGCGCCACACCACCTGCACGGTGCCGCTGGCGTCGCGCAGGTCGATGAAGACCACGCCGCCGTGGTCGCGCCGCCGCGCCACCCAGCCGGCCAGCACGACCGTCTCCCCCGCGTGCTCGCCGCGGAGCGTCCCGGCCTCATGGGTCCGGATCATCGCTCGTCCCTCAGTCCTTCTGTCGCCAGTCTCGTCGATCAGCCAGTCGGTGGCCGCGGTCGCCGCCACGTCCTGCTGGTCGCCGCTTCTCAAGATCTTTCATCCGAACGGTCCCGTTGCTTCTCTCCTCGGCCCCGATGAGCAGCGCGTAGTCGGCACCCGAGCGGTCGGCCGCCTTCATCGCGCCCTTGAGCCCCCGCGCGCCGAAGGCCATGTCCGCCCGGACCCCCGCCCGGCGCAGGCTGGTGATCAGGGTGAGGACGTCCGCGTGGGCCGTCTTCCCCGAGCGGCACGCCGAAGACCTGGCACGCGGCGGCGGCCGGCCGGACCGCCCCGGCCCGTTCGGACTCTACGGCTAGCACTATACGGTCAAGGCCGACCGCGAAGCCGATCCCGGGCAGCGGCGGGCCGCCGATCTCCTCCGACAGCCCGTCGTAGCGGCCGCCGCCGCCGATGCCCGACTGGGCGCCGAGCAGCGCGTGGTCGAACTCGTAGGTGGTCCGCGTGTAGTAGTCGAGACCGCGGACCAGGCGGGGCGCGTCGGTGTAGGGGATGCCGAGGTCGACCAGCAGGGCGCGCACCGTGTCGTGGTGGGCCTTGCACTCGGCGCAGAGGTAGTCGGTCATCACCGGCGCGTCCTGCGTCTGCGCGCGGACCTCCGGGCGCTTGTCGTCGAGGACCCGGAGCGGGTTGATCTCGATCCGCTGCGCGGGTGTCTTCGTCGAGGTCTAGCCCGCGCAGGAACGTCTGCAGCGCCTCGCGGTAGACCGGGCGGCAGATCTTGTCGCCCAGGCTGTTCAGCAGCAGCGTGTACTGGTTGAGGCCGAGCGACCTGGTAGGCGTCCCAGGCGACGGCGATCGTCTCGGCGTCGACCGACCGGGTCCTCGGTGCCGATCGCCTCCAGGTCGAACTGGTAGAACTGCCGGTACCGGCCGGCCTGGGGGCGCTCGTAGCGGAACGCGGGGCCGCTGGTGAAGACCTTGACCGGCAGCGCGCCCTTGTGCAGGTTGTGCTCGAGCACGGCGCGGAGCACGCCCGCGGTGAACTCCGGGCGGAGCGTGATCTCCCGGCCGCCCCGGTCGGTGAAGGAGTACATCTCCTTGCGGACCACGTCGGATGACTCGCCGACGCCGCGGACGAACAGCGAGGTGTCCTCGAATACGGCCGTCTCGACGTCGCCGTAGCAGGCGCGGCGGGCGGACTCGGCGAACGCGTCGCGCACCTCCTCGAACAGCGCGCCGCGCGGCGGAAGGTACTCGGAGACGCCCTTGGGCGCCTGGAATGTCATGGCGTGTTACAGCCCCTTCTGGGCTGGCCGGGACAGACCGGTCAGGAAGGGATTAGACGCGCGCTCGGTGCCGATCGTGGTCTGCGGGCCGTGGCCGGGCAGCACCAGCGTGGCGTCGGGCAGGGTCAGGGTCTTGGCCAGGCTGCGCAGCATCTTCGCGTGGTCGCCGCCGGCCAGGTCGGTCCGGCCGATCGAGCCGGCGAAGAGCAGGTCACCGGTGAACAGGGTGCCGTCGGTCTGCTCGGCGGCCGGCTCGGTGCCGAACGTCACCGAGCCCTCGGTGTGGCCGGGGACGTGGCCGACCGTGAAGTCGAGGCCCGCCATCGTGATGACCTCGCCGTCGGCCAGCTCCTTGACGTCGTCCGGCTCGCTGAACGTCATCCCGCCGAGGAACTGCTGCTTGGCCAGCAGCGACAGCCCCCGGGCGGGGTCGCTCAGCAGCGCCGCGGTCAGCGGGATGAATGTAGGCGGGGATGCCCTTCGCGCCGCAGACCGGGGCGACCGACCACATGTGGTCGATGTGACCGTGCGTGAGCAGCACCGCGATAGGCTTCAGCCGGTACTTGGCGAGGAGGTCCTCGATCCCGGGCTCGGCATCCTGCCCTGGGTCGATGATGACGCACTCCTCGCCGGGCGCCGGCGCCACCAGATAGCAGTTGGCGGCGAAGGAACCTGCGGGAAACCCAGCGACTAGCACATAGACAGGCTACCGACTCGGCGCAGGGCGCAGCGAACCGGTTTCACGCGGAGCCCGTGCAGCGAACCGATAACGACAGTACCGTTCCGGTGCGGTCGGCGGGTACGATGCGCGAACGATCGTGCGCTAACGCCCCAACCCGGGCGTTACCGATTTTATCGTGATAAGGGAGGTCGGAACCCTTGGCGGGGAGCAGAGAGCGCGAACGCAGGCGTGCCCGAGACCGCTTCGAGCAGCAGCGGAGCGCACGTCTCGAGCGGCAGCGCAGGAATCGGAAGCGGGCGGGCATCGGCGCTCGCCGTGCTCTGCGTGCTCGGCCTCATCGCGGGCGTGACGACCGTCCTGCGTGAGCGGCGGCGGAACGGCGACGGCGGCCGAAGAAGCCGACCGCGAAGGTCTCCGCGACCGCGTCCCCGTCCGCGTCCGCCACCGCCACCGCCTCGGCCGCCGCGGTCACCGAGCCCGCGCAGCACTGCAGCCTATACGTCGGCGTCGGCCGGCTCGGTGGTGAAGGCGAGCCTGCCCACCGCGTCGCCGGATTACAAGGCCGCGTACACGGCGTCGATCAACACGAACCTCGGCCCGATCAAGATCGACCTGGCGAACTCGAAGGCGACGTGCACCGTCAACTCGTTCGTCCACCTGGCCTCGGACAATTTCTGGAACAACAGCCAGTGCCACCGGCTGTCCAACAGCGGCGGCCTTTACATGCTGCAGTGCGGCGACCCGACCGCCAAGGCGTCGCAGAAGCTGTCCTGCTCGTCGACGACGCTTGGCACCGGCGGGCCCGGGTACGAATACGCGAGCGAGAACCTGCCGACGGCCGGCTCGTCCGGCAGCGTCACGTACCCGGCCGGAACGGTGGCGATGGCCAACAGCGGCGGCGGCCACCAACGGGAGCCAGTTCTTCCTCGTGTTCAAGAACACGACGCTGCGGGCCGGACTACACGCCGTTCGGGACTATTACCTCTGGGCTGAATATCCTCCAGAATGTAGCCAAAGCTGGCACTTCGTGCACTTACGCGGGGCCGGCGGTGGCGTCCCGAAGGACAAGGTCGTCATCGACAGCGTGAGCATCAAGAAGACGTGACCAACAAGAAGAGCTGAGCTACATTTCGCCCTGGCTCACGCCGGGGCGGCTGGAGAACCAGGAGGTTCGCCGTGACCACCGCCAACGATCCCTGGGGTCGGGTAGACGCCGACGGGACGGTCTACGTGCGCACCGCCGATGGCGAGCGGGTGATCGGCTCGTGGGCGGCGGGGAGCCCGGAAGAGGCGCTCGTGTTCTTCCGGCGCAAGTTCGCCTCGCTCGAGACCGAGGTCGCGCTGCTCGAGCAGCGCATGAAGACGACCGAGGTCGCCCCCGCCCAGGCCCAGGCAACCGTGCAGCGGCTGCTCGCCGCCGTGGCCGACGCGAACGCGATCGGCGACCTCGACGGGCTCAAGACCCGGCTCGAGGCGCTGACCGGCGTCGTCGACCAGCGCCGGGAGGAAGTCAAGGCCGCCCGCGAGCAGGCCCGGAGCGAGGCCCGCGGGGTCAAGGAGCGGATCGTCGACGAGGCCGAGCGCATCTCGGCCGAGGCCACGCACTGGAAGCAGAGCGGCGAGCGGATGGCCGAGCTGCTCGAGGAGTGGAAGGCCGCCCCGCACGCCGACCGGACGGTCGAGGCGGTGCTGTGGAAGCGGCTGTCGGCCGCGCGGAACTCGTTCACCAAGCGGCGCAAGGCCTACTTCGCCTCGCTTGAGTCCGAGCGCGATGCGGTCAGGGCCCACAAGGAGAAGCTCGTCGAGCAGGCCGAGTCGCTGGCCGACTCGACCGACTGGGCGGGCACGTCGAGCGCCTACCGCGAGCTGATGCGGCAGTGGAAGGAAGCCGGCCGGGCCGGCCGGGACGACGAGGCCGAGCTGTGGAAGCGGTTCCGCGGCGCCCAGGACAAGTTCTTCTCGGCCCGCTCGGAGGTCTTCGCGGCCAAGGAGACCGAGCTCCGCGGCAACGCCACCGCCAAGGAGCAGCTCCTGGTCGAGGCGCAGGCGCTGCTGCCGGTGACCGACTGGCGCCCGGCCAAGTCCGCCCTCCGCTCCATCCAGGAGCGCTGGGAGCAGGCCGGGCCGGTCCCGCGCGAGTCCAGGGACCAGCTCGAGCAGGGCCTGCGCAAGGTCGAGGACGCGGTCAAGCGGGCCGAGGAAGCCCAGTGGAAGCGGTCCAACCCCGAGGCCCTCGCCCGCGCCGAGGCCACCGTCGGCCAGCTCCGCACGGCCATCGAGTCCCTCGAGGGCCAGCTCGCCAAGGCCCAGGCCCGCGACGACGCGGCCGCGCATCCGCAAGGCCGAGGAGGCCATCGAGGCGCGGCGTTCCTGGCTGGTCGAGGCCGAGCGCACCCTGGCCGAGTTCTCCGGCTGAGGTCGTTTCCCGTTAGCTGGCGCTTAGCTGTCGTGGCCGAGGGTCTTCTTGAACTCCCGCAGCAGGCGGTCGGGGTCGGTCTCGCGCGATGAGGGGGCCGGCGACGGCCGCCGTGGCGTCGGGCCGAGGCCGGCCTCGGGGCCGTCGGCGTCGGCGCTGGCGGCGCTGGCCGAGCCGGCCTTCGCGTAGGTGAGGAACAGCAGCGCGCTGACCACCACCACGACGACCCAGGCGGAGTGCCCGTTGATCACGGTCCAGTCGTTGAGCCCGTGCAGGACGCTCGCCATCGCCAGGCCGATCCAGCCGACCCGGTACCACTTGTACTCGCCGGTGAACGCCAGCCCGATAAAGTACCCGGTCAGCCCGGCCCAGCAGGCGTGCGAGATCGGATCGGTCGGGAACCGCCAGATGTACTGCAGCGTCGTCACCAGGTCCATCGTCGGGTTGGAGCCCACGCCGACCCCGCTGGCCAGGTAGTGCTGGGCCTCGCTGGCCCCGAACACCAGGCCGCTGACCGCGCCGAGGAACAGGTAGTCGGCCGGCGCCAGCCGCTTCCGAGCGACCAGGGCAATGGCGACAACCGGGATCGCCTTGGCGAGCTCTTCGGGCAGGCCGATCGTGAAGACGCTCGCGAACAGGTTGGAGGTGCTGCTGTGGAGCGCGTCTTCCAGCCCGATGGCCAGCGGCACCTGGGTGACCAGGGCGATCGCGGTCACCGCGGCCAGCAGCAGCCAGGTCAGCCGGCCGACCGCACGATCAGGCCGACCAGCAGCAGCCACGCCAGGGCAAAGTACGCGGCCAGGATCCAGGCGGCCTCGTCGAACGTCGACTGGGACGGATTATCGACGAAGACGACGAGCGCGATCGGCGGCACCGCGACCAGCGAGATGAACAGCAGCACGGGCCAGCTGCGCAGCGCCGGATTCCGTACCCACTCCCCCAAAGGCAACAACGGCCCCATAAATGTCCCTCCAGGGCAGATTCCGGTCAACCGCGTACCGGCCCATCGTAGGGATCCCCGCCGCCGCTACGCACGCTGCCCCGCAGCGCGGTCAACCGGCCTCCGGCTTCTTGCTGTTATCCGATCGATTGGCCTTGCCTTCTTATCGGATATGACCACTTCGTTCATCCTCCTATTAGTTCTGACCACTTTTGCGCCCGAATTGTCCGAATCTCGTGGTCAAAACTGATAGGAAGCTGCGAATGTTGGGCGATATCCACGATTTCTTGCTGTTATCCGCGATGGGGTCGAGAGGCGGGGGAGGTGCGGGAGGCGGGGGAGGCGGAGCAGGGTCCGTTCGATATGACGGTTTTGATGGGTTTGATCGTGGGGGCTTTAGTTGGTGACGCGGTAGACGTCGTAGACGCCGTCGATGTTGCGGACGGCGCGCAGGACGTCGCCGAGGTGCTTGGGGTCGCCCATCTCGAAGGTGAAGCGGCTGAGGGCGACCCGGTCGCGGGTGGTCTGGACGCTGGCCGACAGGATGTTGACGTGCTGGTCGGACAGGACGCGGGTGACGTCGGAGAGCAGCCGGGTGCGGTCGAGCGCCTCGACCTGGATCGCGACCAGGAAGACGGACGCGTCGGACGGGGCCCAGTGCACGCTGACCATGCGCTCGAGCTGGGTGTCGCTCAGGTGCGCGAGGTTCACGCAGTTCGCGCGGTGCACGGAGACGCCGTGGCCGTGGGTGACGAAGCCCTGGATGTCGTCGCCCGGCACCGGGGTGCAGCACTTGGACAGGCGCACCCAGACGTCGGCCGCGCCCTCGACCTCGATGCCGGAGTCGGTGGCGGAGCTCGGCCGGGCGGCGCGGGAGACCTTGGGCGGGATCGGGGTGAGCTCGGCCAGGTCCTCCTGCGCGCCGGCCGTGCCGCTGACCGCGCGGACCAGCTTCTCGACGACCGACTGGGCGCTGATCCGGCCTTCGCCGACCGCCGCGTAGAGGCCGGACAGGTCGGGGTAGCGGAGGTCGCCCGCGATCGTGCGGAGGGTGTCGGCCGACATCAGGCGCTGCAGCGGGAGGTTCTGCTTGCGCATCACCCGGGCGATCTGGTCCTTGCCCGCCTCGACCGCCGCCTCGCGGCGCTCCTTGGAGAACCACTGGCGGATCTTGTTCCTGGCCCGGGCGCTCTTGACGAAGTCAAGCCAGTCCCGGTTCGGGCCCGACTCCTGCGACTTGGAGGTGAAGATCTCGACCGTGTCGCCGTTGTCGAGGGTGGACTCGAGCGCGACCAGGCGGCCGTTGACCCGGGCGCCGGTCGTGCGGTGGCCGACGTCGGTGTGGATCGCGTAGGCGAAGTCGACCGGGGTGGCGCCCTGCGGGAGCGCGATGACCTCGCCGCGGGGGGTGAAGACGTAGACCTCGGCGCCGGCCAGGTCGAAGCGGAGGGAGTCGAGGAACTCGGCCGGGTCTTCGGTTTCGCGCTGCCAGTCGACGAGCTGACGGAGCCAGGCCATCTCGGCCGCCTCGTCGCCCTTCTTGGCCTTGTCCTTGTCGGTGGTGACGCCGCCGGGCAGGACCGGGCCGTGCGCGACCATGTCTTCCTTGTACTTCCAGTGCGCGGCGACGCCGTACTCGGCCCGCTTGTGCATGCCCCAGGTGCGGATCTGCAGCTCGACCGGCTTGCCGCCGGGGCCGATGACCGTGGTGTGCAGGCTCTGGTACATGTTGAACTTGGGCATCGCGATGTAGTCCTTGAACCGGCCGGGGACCGGGTTCCAGCGCGCGTGGATGGTGCCGAGGGCCGCGTAGCAGTCGCGGACGCGTGTCGACCAGGACCCGGATGCCGACCAGGTCGTAGATGTCGTCGAACTCGACGTTGCGGGCGATCATCTTCTGGTAGATCGAGTAGTAGTGCTTGGGGCGGCCGCTGACCGTGCCCTTGATCCGGGCCTCGTGCATGTCGGCCGACAGGTCGGTGATGACCTCCTGCAGCAGCTGGTCGCGGCGCGGGGATCGCTGCGAGACCAGCCGGGCGATCTCGTCGTAGCGCTTGGGGTAGAGGGTGGCGAAGGCGAGGTCCTCGAGCTCCCACTTGACCGTGTTCATGCCCAGGCGGTGCGCGAGCGGCGCGTAGATCTCGAGGGTCTCCCGCGACTTGCGCTCCTGCTTGTCCCGCGGCATGTAACGCAGGGTGCGCATGTTGTGCAGGCGGTCGGCCAGCTTGATGACCAGCACCCGGATGTCGCGCGACATCGCGACGACCATCTTGCGGACGGTCTCGGCCTCGGCCGAGTCGCCGTACTTGACCTTGTCCAGCTTGGTGACGCCGTCGACCAGCGCCGCCACGTCCTCGCCGAAGTCGCTGCGGAGCTCGGTGAGCGTGTAGGCGGTGTCCTCGACGGTGTCGTGCAGCAGGGCGGCGCAGATCGTCTCGGTGTTCATGCCGAGCTCGGCCAGGATCGTGGCGACCGCGAGCGGGTGCGTGATGTACGGGTCGCCCGACTTGCGCTTCTGGTCCTTGTGCCAGTGCGCCGCGACGTCGTAGGCGCGCTCGACCTGGCGGACGTCGGCCTTCGGGTGGTGCGCGCGGATGGTCTTCATCAGCGGTTCGAGCACAGGATTCATGCCGGACCCCCGCTGGGCTCCGAGCCTGGCCAGGCGGCGGCGGACGCCGATCACCGGGCGGGCGGCAGGTTGGGGCGACGCCGACTCTGCTGACCGACTTCTTGGCGCGTCCTGGCGACTCTGGCGCGCGGGCGTGCGACGCTGCGGCCGGGTCGCCGGCGTCTGCTCCGTTCGGTTGAGGTCCTGCGGCGCCTGCTCGCTGCTGCGTGCTTTCCGCAGTCTTCCGCAGTCTCCTCGATCCGGGCAGCCCCCTCGGCGTCGGCCGTGGCGGTCGTCAGTACCTCACCGGCCACAAGCGCTCCTCGCATCTGCCAGAGTCCACAGTCTACTTGCGGTTATTAACCCCGGGTAGACACTGAGATTCCTGTGCATGCACGACGCGTGTCCTGTTCGCTACCGATTGGGGCTGCTCGGAGTGGTTTTGCCTGGTCAGACGGTCTTGTGGGGGCTTGGGCTTGGCCCGTTCAGACCGTGAGCAGCGCGCGGACCTCCAGGTCGCCGACGTTGGCGCGGCCGTTGAGGAAGGACAGCTCCATCAGCACGGCGATGCCGACCACCTCGGCCCCGGCCTGGCGGACCAGGGTGGCGGTGGCGCGGGCGGTGCCGCCGGTGGCGAGCACGTCGTCGACGATCAGCACCCGCTCCCCGGGCTGGAAGGCGTCCTGGTGGACCTCGAGGGTGGCGCTGCCGTACTCGAGGTCGTACTTCTGCGCGAAGGTCGCCGACGGCAGCTTGCCCTGCTTGCGGACCGGCACGAACCCGGCCCTGATCTCGAAGGCGACCGGGGCGGCGAGGATGAACCCGCGCGCCTCGATCCCGACTACCTTGTCGACCGGGCCGAAGGTGGCCGCCATGGCCTCGACGACGTCCCCGAACGCGTCCGCGTCACCCAGCAGCGGCGTGATGTCCTTGAACAGCACGCCGGGCTGCGGGTAGTCGGGTACGTCGCGGACGTGGGCCGTGATGAGGTCGGCGATGTCCGACACGCGTGCGCTACCGCCTCTTCTTCCTGGCACCGGGGCGGCGCTGGGCGCTGCCGCCGGTTCGCGGCTGCGGTCGGCTGCCGCCGGTGACGGCCGGGCGGGCCGCGGCGAGTGGCGGCGGCGCGGCGCGGCGGCGCGGGCCGGGCGGAGACCGTCACGCCGTCGTCGTTGTCGACGTCGTCGTCGTTGTCGCCGTCTGTCGACCGTCGCGGTTCCTGCGTCCTGGACCGCTGGTGTCGGCCCGGACCGGGCTGGCGGACCGGCCTCGGCCACCGCCGACGACGCGGCGGTGCTGCCCGCGTCGGCGGCGCGACGGCCGCCCGCCAGGCGGCGCTTGACCTTGACCGCCAGGTCCTTGTACTCGGGCTGGCGCTCCTTGAGGTCCGCCAGCACCGGGGTGGCGATGCAGATCGAGGAGTAGGTGCCCGACAGCATGCCGACGAACAGCACCAGCGCCAGGTCCTTGAGCGTGCCCGCGCCGAGCAGGCCCGCGCCGACGAACAGGATCGAGGCGACCGGGATCAGCGCCGTCAGCGAGGTGTTGATCGATCTGACCAGGGTCTGGTTGAGCGCCAGGTTGGCCGCGTCGCTGTAGGTGGAGCGCTGGCGTGGTGAGCAGGCCGGCGGTATTCTCCCGGACCTTGTCGAAGACCACCACCGTGTCGTAGAGCGAGTAGCCGAGGATCGTCAGCAGGCCGATCACGGTCGTCGGGGAGACCTGGAACCCGGTCAGCGCGTACACGCCGATGGTGATCACGATGTCGTGGATCAGCGCGACGAACGCGGCGATCGCCATCCGCCACTCGAACGCGATCGACAGGTAGATGACGATCACGACGAGGAAGATGATCAGCGCCTCGACGGCCTTGGTCGTGATCTGGCTGCCCCAGGTCGGACCGACGAAGCTGGACGTCATCTTGTTCGCCGGGATGTTGAAGGCGTGCTGCGAGCGCGGCGGCGATGCTTCCGCTGAGGTTCACCGGACAGCGCCTTGGTCGTCGCCGTCCACTGCGGCTGCGAGCTTGATCAGGTGCGAGACGGCGAGCTGGACGGTCGAGTCGCCGCCGCCGCCTTGGCCTTCACGAGCGGCGAGATCTCGCCCTGGACCTGGCGTGGAGCTGCCCTGGCTGCGTGTGCAGGGAACTGGAAGATCGAGCCGCCCTTGAAGTCGACCGAGAAGTTCAGCCCTTCGCACAGCCAGCGCGATCGCGCTCACGAGCAGGATGAGGCCGGAGATGCGTGTACCACATCCGCTGACGGCGGACGAAGTTGACCGAGACCTCGCCCCGGTACAGCCGCCCGGCGATACCGCCGACGCCCGCCATCATGCCTCCTTGGAGGTGGTCGAGGAGTTGCCGCCGATGGTGCCGCCGGTCCGGGTCCGCCCGGCGCCGGTCGCGCGAGTCCGACTCGAGCGGACCGTGCGCCGAGCCGGATCGCCACGGCGACTTGGCGCCGAGTCGCTCCGGGTCGAGCCCGGACCACTTGCTCCCGCTGCTGAAGAACTTCGTCCCGGCCAGCAGGGTCACCATCGGCTTGGTGAACAGGAAGACGACGATGACGTCGATGATCGTGGTCAGGCCGAGGGTGTAGGCGAAGCCCTGGACGTCGCTGGTGGCGAAGTGGTAGAGCAGCACCGCGGCCAGGAACGAGACCGTGTCGGAGACCAGGATCGTGCGCCGCGCCCGCTTCCACCCGGCTTCGACCGCCGGGCGGAGCGCCTTGCCGTCCCGCACCTCGTCACGGAGCCGCTCGAAGTAGACGATGAACGAGTCGGCGGTGATGCCGATCGCCACCACCAGGCCGGCGATCGCCGACAGGGACATGGTGAAGTTCTGGTACTTGCTCAGCAGCACGACCGAGAGGTAGGCCAGCAGCGCCGCGATCAGCAGGCTGGAGACCGACACGATGCCGAGCCCCCGGTAGTAGTAGAACAGGTAGATCACGACCAGGATCAGGCCGAGGATGCCCGCGAGCAGCCCCGCGTCGAGCGAGGCGTGGCCGATCTGCGGCGAGACGAGAGCTCGTCTGGCCAGCTGGAAGGTCAGCGGCAGCGACGCCGAACTTGAGGACGTTCGCGAGCTGGGTCGCCTCGGCCTGGGAGAAGCCGTTCGGCTGCGGGCCGGTGATCTGGAACGAGCCGGAGGTGAGCGCCCCGTTGGTCTCCGGCGCTGACGACACGTCGCCGTCGAGCATGATCCCGATCTGGTCGAGCACGGCGTCGTCTTCGTTGGCTCCGTGGAGCCGTCGGGAAGTACTTCTGGTACTGGTTGGTGGTCAGCGTGCCGAACGCCGCGGCGCCCGCGCCGTTCAGCGTGATGTTGACGATCCACTGGTCATTGCTGGTGTCGAGGGCAGCGTTGACCGAGGAGATCGTCGGTGCCCTGAACCACGGCCGGGCCGAGCACGTACTTGTTGCCGGACGCGTCGCAGGAGACGGTCTGGATCTTCGGGGTTGTCCCACGGGGAAAGGTCTTCGGTGTACCCGGGGACGGTGCTCTTCCAGTTGTCGTCCACGGTGTACTGGTTCGGGCCGGGCTTGCAGACCAGCGCGTCGAACTGCTTCATCGTGGCCGCGTTGACCGCCGACGGGTCACCGAAGGTGGTGGTCGCCGAGGCGGTGGCACCCGGGTTGGCGCTCGGGGTGGCGGTGGCGGCGGGTGACGTGGTCGCCTTCGCCGTCGTGCTCGTCGTCGCCTTGGCCGATGCCGTGCCGGTGGGGGTGGCGGTCGGGCTGGCGAGCTTGGCGGAGACGTCGGAGGTCGACGCCTTCGCGGTGGCGCTCGGCGGTCGACGCTGACCGACGGGGTCGGCGACGCGGTCGGGCGTGGCGGTCTGCTGGCCGTCCCGCTCGGCGTCGCCGACGGGGTCGCGGTCGCCGTTGGCCTTGGCGGGGGTGGTCGACACGCCCGGTGTAGGCCTCGCTCAGCAGCACCGGCCGGAAGGCCAGCTTGGCGGTCGTGTCGATCAGGTTGACGACGCTGGTCGCGGCCTTGCCGGGCACCGTCACGGTGATCTGGTCGTTGCCCTGCGTCTGGACCTGCGCGCCGGAGTTGCCGGTGCCGTTGACCCGGTTCACCAGGACCCCGATGGACGCCTGCATCTCCGCGGCCGAGCGGCACCGCGCCATTCGGGGTCGCTGCCTTGAGCACCACCTGGGTGCCGCTCGACAGGTCGAGCCCGAGGCGCGACCTTGAACTGGTTGCTGCCAGTTGCCTGGGCTGAACGTCTGGGCGCCGAGGATCGAGATCAGCATGATCAAGATCAGCGCCGCCAGTCCAGCCAGCGCGCGGCCCGGTCGTGAGCCGCTTCTGCTTGGGGGTGCCACTTATCGCCTGCCTGGTTGAAGTCGCCGGGGCGGGTGCCGCTAGTCCTTGGTGGTGCTGGCGGTGGTGCTGCCGTTGGAGCTGCCGGTCTCGGCGACGTCGTCGCTCGCGAACGACTCCCAGTCGGCGTCGGTGTGCTCTTCGTCGGAGTCGGTGTCGTGGTCGACGTCGCGTGCTCGTGTCGTCGTCGTCCACGTCGCGTCAGCGTCGACGTCGTCGGAGTCCGTCTCGGTCTCGTCGACCGGGTCGCCGGGGCTGACGACCTCCATGATCGCGCGCTTCATGTAGCGCACCTCGACACCCGGCGCGACCTCGAGGATCACGTCGTCGCCGTCGATGTCGACGACCGTGGCGTACATGCCCGCGGTGGTCCGCACGCGCGCGCCCGGCTCCACGGTGTTCGACTTCTGGGCGGCCTGCCTGCTTGCGGCGCTGCTGCGGCCTGATCATCAGGAAGTAGAACGCCACGACGACGATCAGGATGAGGATCAGCGTGGACGGGTTGAAGCCGCTGCTCTTAGCCGCAGCTGGCAGCAAGATCATAATTCCCCAGCATCGGGGCATCCTTCCGGTTGACTTTCCGCTCAGCTGGCTGGCCCCGGTCATTACGGTGACAGGCACTGCCAACCTGCGCAGTGTAGCGGCGCTAGGAATAACGCATAACCACCCTACGGGGTTTCCGTCCGTGATCGTTACGTCCAGACGAGTTCGTTGTCCGGCCGGTGACGCTGAGTGGCGGTCCCTTCTGGGGTTTCGCGCGTCCGCTCAGTCGAAAAGTGTCGGGAGATCGACCGACGGGGGCGGGGTGAGGCCCAGGTGGGCCCAGCCCGCCGGGGTCGCCACCCGGCCGCGCGGGGTCCTGGCCAGCAGGCCGTGCCGGACCAGGAACGGCTCGGCGACCACCTCGACCGTCTCCGCCTCCTCGGCCACCGCGACGGCGAGGGTGGACAGGCCGACCGGGCCGCCGCCGAACCTTCTGATCAGCGCGTCGAGGACGGCTCGGTCGAGCCGGTCGAGCCCGAGCTCGTCCACCTCGTACAGCTCGAGCGCGGTCCTGGTGAGCTCCCTGGTGACCAGGCCGTCGGCGCGGACCTCGGCGTAGTCGCGGACCCGGCGCAGCAGCCGGTTGGCGATCCGCGGGGTGCCCCGCGACCGCGGAGGCGAGCTCCTCGATGCCGTCGTCCTCGATCCGGACGCCGAGCAGCCCGGCCGACCTCCTGACGATGATCCCGAGCTCCTCGGGCTGGTAGAAGTCCAGGTGCCCGGTGAAGCCGAACCGGTCGCGCAGCGGCGCGGGCAGCAGCCCGGCCCTGGTGGTCGCGCCGACCAGGGTGAACGGGGCGATGTCGAGCGGGATCGCGGTCGCGCCGGGGCCCTTGCCGACCACGATGTCGACCCGGAAGTCCTCCATCGCGAGGTACAGCATCTCCTCGGCCGGGCGGGCGAGGCGGTGGATCTCGTCGATGAAGACGACCTCGCCCTCCTGCAGGGTCGACAGCACCGCCGCGAGGTCGCCCGACCGCTCGATCGCCGGGCCGCTGGTGATGCGCAGCGGGGCGCCGAGCTCGGCCGCGATGATCATCGCGATCGTGGTCTTGCCGAGGCCGGGCGGCCCCGACAGCAGCACGTGGTCCGGCGGCCGGCCGCGTCGCAGGGCGCTGTGCAGCAGCAGGGTGAGCTGCTCGCGGACCCGCTGCTGGCCGACGAAGTCGTCGAGCCGCTTGGGCCGCAGCGCGCCCTCGATCGATCCGCTCGTCGCTGTCGGCCAGCGGCGAGACAACGCTGTCGCTGCCCCTCCGGCGCTGTCTCCAGCGCCGTCCTCGCCTTCGTCCCAGGCGCGGCGGCGGCGTTCGAGCTCGGCTTCCTCGGCCCCGGTGAGGGCGTCGCGTCGGTCCGTCACTGCCGCGACAGCTTCCGCAGCGCGGCCCGGAGCGCGGTGGCGCACGTCCGGCGTCTGGTCGCCGGAGTCGGCCTCGACCGCGTCGACGGCCGCGTCGGCGTCGCGGGGCGACCAGCCGAGGTTGACCAGACCCGACTGCACCTGGTCGCGCCAGGACGGCTCGGCCCGGCGGGCGGGGACGGCCGCGTCGCCGTTGCCGGCCAGGTCGCCGGGGGCGCCGAGGCGGTCCTTGAGCTCGAGGATGATCCGCTGCGCGCCCTTGTTGCCGACGCCGGGGACCATGGTCAGGGCCTTGACGTCCTCGGCCGCGACGGCGCGGCGGAGCGCGTCGGGCGAGTGCACCGCCAGCATCGCCAGCGCCAGCCGGGGGCCGATGCCGCTGGCCGTCTGCAGCAGCTCGAACACGTTCCGCTCGTCGTCGGTGCCGAAGCCGAACAGGGTGAGCGAGTCCTCCCGCACGACCAGCGAGGTCGCCACCCGGGCCGGCTCGCCCGGCTGGAGCGACGCGAGGGTGCCGGGGTGCACTGCACCCGCAGCCCGAAGCCGCCGACGTCGATCACGACGCCGTCCGGGCTGACCCCGGCGACGCTGCCGCTCAGGTGCGCGATCACCTGTGTCCTCCAACTACGGGGGTTGTGCTGCGGCGCGGTGGTGCTTGCGGGTGGCTGCCGGGCCTTGAGCGCCGGGGCGCGCCACAGGTGGCAGATCGCCAGCGCGAGCGCGTCGGCGGCGTCGGCCGGGCGGGGCGGGTCGGTCATCCGCAGCAGCCGCATCACCATCGCCGTCGACCTGGTCCTTGTCGGCCCGGCCGCTGCCGGTCACCGCCGCCTTGACCTCGCTCGGCGTGTGCAGCGTGACCGGCAGGCCGCGCCGCGCGGCGCAGACGATCGCCACCGCCCCGGCCTGCGCGGTGCCCATCACGGTGCGCACGTTGTGCTGGCTGAACACCCGCTCCACGGCCACCGTGTCGGGCCGGTACTCGGTCAGCCAGCGCTCGATCTCTTCCTCGATCGCCAGCAGCCGGGCGGCGATGTGCTCGTCGGCGTCGGTGCGGACCACGCCGACGGCGACCAGGGTCGGCGGACGGCCGGGGACGCCCTCCACCACGCCGAGCCCGCACCTGGTCAGGCCGGGGTCGATGCCGAACACCCGAGCCGGCGGCCGCGGCGCGTACTGGGTCACCACGTCCACCCGGTCATCGCGCGCTCCCGTCCGCCAGCGAACATCTGTTCGCTAGGAACCCTACCGCGTCAAAGCGCCGGAATCCCGCAGAAGCCTCGTGTCGGCGCTGCGGCCGCGCGGGGCCGGCCTAGTCCTTGCGGGCGGCGCCGGCCCAGAGCACGCCCGGGGTCGCGGCCTCGGCCGCCGAGTCGGGGCGCCACTGGTGAACTGCTGGTCATCGCCGAGTTGAGGCGACGGCCCATTTCGGCCATCGCCTCCGGCTGGATATCGGCGGGGCGTGATCAGAAGTCGTCCACCATGTACGCGGTCGCGGCGAAGGCCGCGTCGAGGGCGGCGTCGTCGTCCGGGGTGCCGCCCGACGCCAGCCCGGACAGCCGGAGCGTGCCGACCGGCGTGCCCCCGTACAGCGCCGCCAGGCCGCGGGCGCCGATCGTAAGCGGGACCGCGGCGCCGCCGGAGCGGCCGACGGCACCGGCCGGCGAGATGGCGGCGCCGGCCTTGCTGACGGCACCGTCTGAGACCAGCGCGCCCTTGCCGTCGGCGACCGTCAGCCGCCAGCGACCCGCGTTGGCGGGGCGGGCCTGATCGTGGACCGCGAGCGGCACGCTGACGCAGACGCCGGGCGGGAAGCCGCGGGCGGCGATCGCGGCCGGGGCGTCGACCACCCGCAGCATCCACATCGAGCGCTTGCTGATGGTGGCGTCACGCTCGGCCGTGAGCCACCAGAACGGGTCGTTCGGCGCGGTCAGCGCGGTGACCGTGCGGGCGACCGAGGAGTGCGAGGCGATCACCGACCACAGCGCCCGCAGCGATTCCGTTGTGACCGCGTGCACCCGCTCGACCAGCAGGTTCCCGTGCCCGTCACCGTCCCAGCGGTAGGCCGCGTAGCCGTCGTCGCCGGCCAGGTAGGAGTACAGGTCGGGGCTGCTCAGCCACTGCCTGGTCGGGCCCTCGTCCCAGGTCAGCGGGCCGGCATCGCGGGCGGCGGCGTGGGCGCGGCCGATCACGGCGATCACCTCGGCGGCGTCGTCGGGCCCGGCCCGGCGGATTTGGGCCGGGGCCGTCCGGCCGCCGCCGACAGCATCGCCGACCGTCGCGGCGGGGTCGGGGGCGAGGAGCGTCCGCAGCGAGCGGGCCGGGACCGTCGCCACGTACCTCCCGCCCGCCAGCTCCCAGCCGAGCGACCGGTAGATCGGCATTGTCGCCGGGTACAGCGCCGACAGCGGGTAGCCGCGCGCCGCCGCCGCGTCAAGCACCGCGGTCATCAGCCGGCGGCCGATGCCGCCGCCCCGGTACTCGGGCGCGACCTTGACCGAGGCGATGCCCGCGACCGGGACCGCGCGGCCCAGCCACCACTGCCGCATGTCGTGGATCATCGCCGCCCCGGCCGACGCATCGCCGTCGAACGCCCCCAGAAACAGGCCCTGCCCGGCCCGCAGCCCGGCGATGTAAGACCACGAGGCCCGCTGCCCGGCCGAGTAGATCCCGAACGCCCGCTGAGCCAGGTCGAGCTGGGCCGCCATGTCGTCGTCGCCGGTAATCGCCCGAATAACCACGTCCGTCACAAGCCCCGACCCTACAACTCCCCCGTCTCGCACCCGCTGCCTAGCGCCGGGCGGGCGGCGCGGACCGCTCAGCCCGCCCGGGTTCAGGAGCGCCAGCCGAGGAGCTGGCCGTCCCTGGTGGCCGGCGGGCCGAGCAGCTTGGTCAGGAACTGCCCGAGCGGCGAGCCGGGGCTGGTCTCGGCGACGACGGCGGCGGGACGCCAGTAGGCCAGCGCGGCCGGGACCATGCTGCACCGGCTGGCGGGGATGCTGCCTTTCCACAGGGCGTCCAGGCAGATCACTGCCTTGCTGACGTACGGCGGTCCATAAGATTCGGTGACGGCGCGGCCGCCTGGCCCGGGGCCGATGAACCAGCCTGCCACCAGCTCGCCGGGTTTGCCGGTCGTGGCCTGCCAGCGCATCGCCGAGGACTGGTGCGAGTACGGGACCGGGACCACCAGCACGCTGGCGGTCGCGGGCAGCCGCAGCCGGGTGAACACGGTGTACCAGCCGTCGGGGACGGTCGCGGCCGGAACGGCCGCCGCCGGGCGCGGGATCAGCGGCAGCAGCGCCAGTACCGCCACCGTGACGGGGGCGGCGCGGCGTATCCAGCCAGCTTTGGTCTGCGGTGCCGCTATCTGAGAAGCGACGGCCAGAGGCGCCGGGGTCGCAGACGCCCGGGCGCGGGCCAGGTCGAGCCCGAACGCCAGCGCCGCCGCGGCGGCGCCGTCAGCCAGGATGGACAGCCGGTCGGGCAGCATCTCCACCAGCAGCGGCAGTCCCTGCAGCCAGTGGAAGGGCAGCACCGCCGAGCCGCCGCCAAGGGAAAGCAGCTCAAGCACCGCCCAGATGACGCCCGCGACCCGGACCCGGAGGTCGCCCCAGTACCGAATGACGATGAGCACGAGCAGGACGAGCAGCGGCCACCCGAGGTAGGCCAGGTACTCCGAGCCGATGAGGCCATGGCCGGCCGCGTAGGCCGCGCCTGAGGCGGTGTGGAAGACCAGCCCGGCCGAGGGGTTCACGAACGCGCCGACGCTGTTGACGGTCTTGCTGTTGGGAAACGGGCTGCCGTGCTCGGTGAGCGGCCCGCGGAACTGGATCCACAGGCCGTAACCGCAGACCGCCAGCGCGACCACGGCGCCCGCCGCGAGGGCGGTCGCAGCTGCCCTCAGCCGAGGCAGCGCCGCCCGCGGATGGCTGGCCGCGAGTACCACCGTCAGCAGCAGGCAGCCGATGACGACATCGGCCAGCACCTCTTCCTCGATGAACACCTGGGCCGCGACCAGGACGCCGAGCCAGGCACCCACCGCGGCCGGCCTGCCCTTGCGGCCGAGAATCCGCAGCACCGCCTCGATGATCAGCGGCGGCAGGACGGCGAACTGGAGGTTGTAGTGACTGACGGCCGAGTCCAGCAGGGCAGGCGAGAAACCGTACAGAGCGCCGCCGAGGCCGCCCGCCAGCACGCTCGCCCCGTGCCTGCGCAGCAGCCACCACATCGCCGCCGCCGAGCCGGCGTATCCCAGCGTCAGCATCAGCGTCAGGCTGGCCTGCGGGCCGGCCAGCAGCGTGACCGGCGCCATCACCAGCGAAGGGAGCAGGAACGAGGTGTTCCACATCAGGTTGATGCCGCGCGGCGCGTTCAGCGCCTGGGTGACCAGGGCGGGCAGGTGCCCGTGGGCGACCGCCTCGGCCGTGTACCGCATGAACCAGGCGAACAGATCGTTGTCGGCCGGGCCGGGATCGCCCAGCGGAGTCATCGTCCTCAGCCCGGCCCATAGCCGCCAGTTCAGCAGCACCGCCGCGACCAGATAGCCGCTCAGCACCAGGCACCCGGCCCTGGTTACCCTCCCCGCAGGCACGCGGAACCGCCCCGCCTCAGGGCGTGCTCCCGCCTCCGGCAGCGCGATCCCCACCAGCACCTCCACTCGGCCAAGCGGACGCTGCGGCCAGCCCGGCGATGCGGTGTGCGGCGGCGCGTTTCGCGAGTTTGCTCCTGGGAGCTACGGAGGCGGGTGCGCTTCTGCTCGATAATTAAACAGATCGGTATAGAAGGATTTATCGCGCGAGCGGGTGCCCGGGCCGGGCTGACGGGTTCCTAGCCAGCGAAGGACCGGACGGGGCGACCCCGGCCGGTCCCGCGTGACGGATGCGGTGCGCTACCCGAGCTTCTCCATGACCTCGTCCGACACGTTGTAGTTCGCGTACACGTCCTGCACGTCGTCCGAGTCCTCGAGCGCGTCGATCATCTTGAAGACCTTGCGCGCCTGGTCCTCGTCCAGGTCGATCTCGACGCTCGGCAGGAACGCCAGCGTCGGCCGACTCGTAGTCGATGCCGGCGTTCTGCAGGGCGGTGCGGACCGCGACCATGTCGGTCGGCTCGGAGATGACCTCGAAGGTGTCGCCGAGGTCGTTGACCTCCTCGGCGCCCGCGTCGAGGACCGCCAGCAGCACGTCGTCCTCGGTCAGGTCCTTGGTCTTGTTGACGATGACCAGGCCCTTGCGGTTGAACAGGTACGACACCGAGCCCGGGGTCGGCCATCGAGCCGCCGTTGCGGGTGAACGCGACCCGGACGTCGCGACGCGGCGCGGTTGCGGTTGTCGGTCAGGCACTCCACCAGGACCGCCACGCCGCCGGGACCGTAGCCCTCGTAGGTGATGTTCTCGTACTGGGCGCCGCCGGCTTCCTGGCCGGAGCCGCGGCGGACCGCGCGGTCGATGTTGTCGTTCGGCACCGAGGACTTCTTGGCCTTCTGGATCGCGTCGAACAGCGTCGGGTTGCCCGCCGGGTCACCGCCGCCGGTCCGCGCCGCCACCTCGACGTTCTTGACCAGCTTGGCGAAAAGCTTGCCTCGCTTGGCGTCGACCACCGCCTTCTTGTGCTTGGTGGTGGCCCACTTGGAGTGGCCGCTCATGACGTCCCCTTCACCATTGAAACGAAAAGCTCGTGAATGCGCAGGTCCGGGGTCAGCTCCGGGTGGAACGCGGTGGCGAGCAGCACACCATGCCGGACGGCGATGATCCTACCGTTATCTTCGCCCAGCACGGCGACCCCAGGAGCCGGCCTGCGCGACCCCGGGGCCCGGATGAACACCGCGTGGAACGGCGACCTGTCCGCATTATCGCCCAGCCGCAGCGTTACGTCGCGCTCGAACGAGTCGACCTGGCGGCCGAACGCGTTGCGCCGCGCGGTCATGTCGATGCCGCCGAACGTCTGCTGCCCGGCCACGCCGTCCTCGAGCCGGTCGGCCAGCATGATCAGCCCGGCGCAGGAGCCGAAGACGGGCAGGCCGTCGGCGATCAGCTTGGCGACCGGGTCGAGCAGCTCGAACGCGGTCGCCAGGCGCCACAGCGTGGTCGACTCCCCGCCCGGGATGACCAGGCCGTCCACCGCCTCGATCTCGGCCAGCCGTCGCACCGGCCTCGCGGTCGCGCCCGCGTCTTCAGAGCGCGCGGACATGCTCGCGCACGTCGCCCTGAGGGCGAGCACTCCGATTCTACCGGCAAGATCGGCTCGGCCTACCGAGCCTGCCGCGCGAGGCGTAGCGCTGGTCGGCCGGGAGGGTGTCGATGTTGATGCCGACCATCGGCTCGCCGAGGCCGCGGGAGACCTTCGCGATCACGTCGGGGTCGTCGTAGAAGGTGGTCGCCTTGACGATCGCGGCCGCGCGCGTGGCCGGGTCGCCGGACTTGAAGATGCCGGAGCCGACGAACACGCCCTCCGCGCCGAGCTGCATCATCATCGCGGCGTCGGCCGGGGTCGCGATGCCGCCGGCGGTGAACAGCACGACCGGCAGCCTGCCCGCCCGGGCGACGTCGACCACCAGGTCGTAGGGGGCCTGCAGCTCCTTGGCGGCGGTGAACAGCTCCTCGGCGGGCAGGCCCGGCCAGCTGGCGGATGCCGGCCGAGCAGCGAGCGCATGTGCCGGGTCGCCTCGACCACGTTGCCGGTGCCCGCCTCGCCCTTGGAGCGGATCATCGCGGCGCCCTCGGCGATCCGGCGCAGCGCCTCGCCCAGGTTGGTCGCGCCGCAGACGAACGGCACGGTGAACTTCCACTTGTCGATGTGGTGCGCCTCGTCGGCCGGGGTCAGCACCTCGGACTCGTCGATGTAGTCCACGCCGATCGCCTGCAGCACCTGGGCCTCGGCGAAGTGGCCGATCCTGGCCTTGGCCATCACCGGGATCGAGACGGCGCTGATGATCCCGTCGATCATGTCCGGGTCGCTCATCCGGGCGATGCCGCCCTGCACGCGGATGTCGGCCGGCACCCGCTCGAGCGCCATCACCGCGACCGCGCCCGCGTCCTCGGCGATCTTGGCCTGCTCGGGCGTCACCACGTCCATGATGACGCCGCCCTTGAGCATCTCCGCCATGCCCCGCTTCACCCGCGCAGTGCCCGTCTCGGGGAAATTCACATTCGATGATTCCGAACGGACCGGGGCGACTGCCTCGGCGCCAGACGTCGCGTCGACGGTGGACACTGAAAACCTCCTGGTGCGGGTGTGGTTATTTACATCGTATGTGGCCACCCTGTGTGACGCCCGCCACAGAGAAGACCGCCGACCCGCAGGGCTGAATCAGCTGCTGCCGGTCGCCGCCGACCAGGGCGTCGTCGATGTCGAAGAACTCGGGCGGCGGCGCCGTGCCGGACAGGTGCAGCACCCGGGCCAGCGGGCGGCGGCGGTCGTCGATCGTGCGGCCGGCGAGGTCGTTGTAGAACTTGCGGGCGAGGTAGACCTGATGCGAGGCCGCCTCCACCTCGCCGACGAGCTCGATCGCGCCCTCGTTCTCGTCCAGCTCGGTGCGGAAGCCGGGCTCGTCGAGGGTGGCGCGGAGCGCGCGGGTCAGGTCGGACTCGGCCAGGCCGAGCTCGGACGGGTCGGCCTGCCGGGCCCGCCGGACCGCGTCGGCCAGCAGCAGGCTGGTGGCCGGGTCGATCATCCCCGAGGAGGCGAGATCGGCGGCACGCCGAGGAACGGCGGACCAGGGCCAGGTCGAGCGCGGTCCTGGCGGACTCGACCCGGTTGTGCAGCCGGTCGAGCCGGCTGGCCCGCCAGGAGACCCAGAACCCGAACAGCACCAGGACCAGGACGGCCAGCACCACGATGGTCCAGATCACGACGGCCTCACTTCTTGCTGTTATCTACCCGCAGGGGGTGCGGCGAACTCGGGGCGGCGGCCGCTGAATTATTGCGCGACGTTTGACTCGGCTTTCCGGGCGTTTTGTCGCGCAATAATTTCTCGCGAGACGCTTCTTGCTGTTATCCGTGTGCGTCGGGGCGGACGATTGGCGCTGTGGCCCATTGCGCTAAGAGCGCCCTGGCGCTGTGGCGCACAACGCCAATAGGTGTGGCGCGGCGGGCCGCAGCGCCGACGGGCGACTAGCGCTGAGGGCCACAGCGCCACCGGGGCGGTGCATGCGTGGCCGGAGGGGGCGTGGTGGAGGGGGCGTGGTGGGAGGGGCGTGGCGGGAGGGGGCGTGGCGGGAGGGGGCGTGGTGGAGGGGGCGCGGCGGGAGCGGGCGGGAGCTGCCGCGCTGGGCGCTGGCGTCACTGGGCGAGGGAGACGGTGGAGCGGCCGAGGACGACCGTTTCGTAGACGCTGACGACGTTCCTGGCGACGACGTCCCAGTCGTAGTCGGCGACGGCGTCGAGGGCGGCGACCGAGAGCTCGGCCCGGCGGGCGGGGTCGTCGAGCAGCCGGGCGGTCACCCGGGCCAGGTCGTCGGGGTCGCCGACGCCGAACAGCTCGCCGGCCCGGCCGTCGCGCAGCACCTGGCGGAAGGCGGGGATGTCGCTGGCCACGATCGGCACGCCGGCCGCCATCGCCTCGGCGGTGACGATGCCGAACGACTCGCCGCCGGTGTTGGGCGAGCAGAAGACGTCGACCGAGTGCAGGACGCGGACCTTGTCCTCCTCCGACACCTCGCCGAGGAAGACGGCGCGGTCGCGCAGGTCCGCCGGGAGCTTGTTGCCGCTGCTCGTCGGCGTCGCCCGGGCCGGCGATGAGCAGCCGCAGCCCCGGTCGCCCCGGCGCCAGCAGCTCGAACGCCTTGAGCAGGACCGACAGGCCCTTGCGGGGCTCGTCCATCCGGCCGAGGAAGCCGATCACGCCGCCGGTCCCCGGCCAGCCGTCGAGCGGCTTCGCCTGCTGGTAGCGGTGGGTGGCGACCCCGTTCGGTATCAGCACCGCGTCGCCGCCCAGGTGCTCGACGAACGTGGTCCTGGCCGCCTCGGAGACCGCGATCCTGGCGTCGATCTTCTCCAGCGCGGTGCGGAGCACCGGCTGGGTGGCGAGCAGCACCCGGGACTTCGGCATCGCGGTGTGCACCGTGGCCACGATCGGCCCCGACGCCACCCAGCAGGCCAGCAGCGGCAGCGACGGGACGGTCGGCTCGTGCACGTGCAGCACGTCGAAGTCGCCGTCACGGAGCCAGCGGCGCACCCGGTTGGCCGACAGCGGGCCGAACGAGAGCCGGGCGACCGACCCGTTGTACGGCACCGGCATCGCCCTGCCGGTGGGGACGACGTAGCGCGGCAGCGGCCGGTCCTCATCGGCCGGGGCGATCACCGAGACCTCGTGGCCCATGCCGATCAGCGCCTCGGCCAGGTCCCTGATGTGCTGCTGGACGCCGCCGGGCACGTCCCACGAGTACGGGCAGGCAATGCCGATCCTCACGGCGAGATCCCGTCTCCGCTGGTGGGGGTGGGGGCGCCGTCGGTGGAGACGGGGCCGGTGACGGTGGAGGTGCCGTCGGTGGGGGTGGGGGCGCTGTCGGTGGGGGTGGGGGTGGGGCGGGTGACGGTGGTCGTGCTGTCGATGGGGGTGGGGTCAGCGCGGGTGGCGTTGCCGTTGCCGTTGCCGACGGGGCGGTTGCGGCTGCGGGCCAGGCGTTCGGGGTCGAGGTCGTTGACGAAGAGCTTCTGCAGCATGTGCCAGTCTTGCGGGTGCTCGCGGATCGCGTCCTCGAAGACGGTCGCCATCGCCTGGGTCATCGCGGCGGCCTTCTCCTTGCGGGTGCCGTCGGCCGGGACCGGGATTTCGTCGTAGATGTGCGCGCCCCACTCGTCCTCGCCCTCGAACCAGCAGGCCACCGGCATCAGCGCCGCCCCGGTCTGGATCGCCAGGGAGGCCGGGCCGGCCGGGAACAGCGCCTTCTCGCCGAAGAAGTCGACCTCGACCCCGGTGTCGGACAGGTCCCGGTCGGCCACCAGGCAGATCAGCTTGCCGGCCCGCAGTCGCTGCGCCATGACGCCGAACGGGTGCGGGCCGCCGGTGGTCGGCAGCACCTCCATGCCCAGGCCCTGCCGGAAGTCGAGGAACATCTGGAAGACCGCATCGGGCTTGAGGCGCTCGGCCACGGTGGTGAACGAGCCGGCCCCGTAGCCGATGATCCACTGGCCCGTCAGCTCGAAGTCGCCCATGTGCGGGAGGGCGAAGATCACGCCGCGGCCGTTCTTCATGTACTCGAGGGCCAGGTCCGCCTGGTCGAAGTTGACGTGCATCCCGGACGCGATGCGCTCGGCCGGGATCACCTGCATGCGGAACGTCTCCAGGTAGTACCGCCCGTACGAGCGCATTACCTCGCGGGAGAGCGTGCGCAGCTCCTTGCCTTCGTCCACGTAGGTACCGTCGGGCTGGACGCCGCGGAGAGTAAGCCGGGTCCGTTCGGAAAATTCTCAGCAGGTTGCCCTCGAGAACCCGCACGCCGCCGCCCTGCTTGCGCCAGGCGGTGTCGGCGCCGAAGTTGAAGAGGGCGCGCGCCACTGACTCGGGGAGGCGGCAGACCAGACCTCCAGCCCGCGCCGAACGCCGCGCTGCTCAGTCGTTCCCGCAGGGTCGCCATCACTCTTCCTCGGTCGGTGCCGCGCCTGGCGCGGCGGCCGGCGCGGGTGGTGTTGTTGGAGCTGGTTCTGTGAACGCGGTGGGTGATGCTGGTGGTGCGGGTGGTGCGGTGGCCGACGGAGCGGTGGGTGATGCTGGTGGTGCGGGTGGTGCGGTGGCCGACGGAGCGGTGGGTGGTGCTGGTGGGTCTGTCGATGCGGGTGGTGCGGGTGGTGCGGTGGCCGACGGCACGGTGGGTGGTTCCGTCGATGCTGGTGGTTCGGTCGCGGTGGGTGCGGCCGTGGGCTGGGGCGCGGTTGGGGCGGCGGGTGACGCGGCGGCCTGGGATTTGGCGTCCACGTAGACGGCGCGCATCCGCTGGTACGAGCGTGAGCGCGGTGCCGGCGGCCAGCCCCCACATGCCGATCGGCAGCACATACGGGATGCCCAGGCCGGACAGGCCGATCGAGGTCAGGCCGATGATCATCCGCTCCGGGCGCTCGATCAAGCCTACGTCGGCGTTCAGGCCGAGGCCCTCGGCCCGCGCCTTGACGTAGGAGACCGACAGGCCGGCCGCCAGGCAGAACAGGCTGACCACGGCGAGCAGGTGGTTGGTGCGCATGAACCAGATCGTGATGCCGCCGAAGATGGCGGCGTCGGCGAACCGGTCCATCGTCGAGTCGAGGAACGCGCCGTATTTGCCCGAGTTGCCCTTGATCCTGGCCAGCTGGCCGTCGAGCATGTCGGTGAAGACGAAGCACGGTCGCGATGAACGCGCCAGGGAACAGCTCGCCGATCGGGAGCAGCCAGAGCGCGGCGGCGGAGACGCCGACGGTGCCGGCGACCGTGATCATGTTCGGGGTCACCGGGGTTCGCGCGAGCCCCTGGACAATCGGGTTGAACAGGCGCGCGAAGACGGGACGGAGGAAGTTCAGCATGGCCGGTCAAGATCTTACTTGGGTCTTGTTTCCGCTCGCGTGCGCGTGCCTGTCCCGCTTTGGCTTCATTATCTTCCGCGATCGTTACGTATCGTCTCCGGTTACCCGCTCGCTACCTAATCGATTCCCGCTGGGGGTCTTGTGGTAACTCGCCCGACGGGTTCACTCTGTGAACACGGAAGCTCATCGAGCGCGAGGAAGCGCGAGGAGGCGACGAGAGTGACTGGAACATCAGGCTCAGGAGGCGCGGGAGCGGTAGGCCGGGCAGGGATTCGGGGGCCGGCGGCGCCGGCGGCGGGGCGGAAAACATCCGCAACGTCGTGCTTGTCGGCCATTCAGGGAGCGGGAAGACCACGCTGGCGGAGGCGCTGCTATCGCATACGCGGCGCCATCACGCCGGACCGGGCGGGTCGAGGACGGCACCACCGCCAGCGACTTCGACGAAGTAGAGCTACGGCAGAAGCGATCGGTGAACCTGACGCTCCTGCCGTTTGTCGTTGACGGGGTCACCGTCAACCTGCTCGACACCCCGGGCTACGCCGATTTCACCGGAGACCTGCGGGCCGGGCTGCGGGCGGCGGACTGCGCGCTGTTCGTGGTGTCGGCGTGCGAGGGGATCGACGGGGTGACCCGGCTCCTGTGGGAGGAGTGCGCGCAGGTGGGGATGCCGCGCGCGGTCGTCATCACCAAGATCGACCACGGGCGGGCGGACTTCGCGACCGTGCTGGCGGAGTGCCAGGACGCCTTCGGCGAGGGCGTGGCGCCGCTGTACCTGCCGACGGCGGGCGGCGCTCCCGGCGTCAGCGGGCTGATCGGGCTGCTCTCGGAGACGCTGTACGAGTACTCGTCGGGCAAGCGCTCCACCCGGCCGGTCACCCGCGGCAGCGACAAGGAGGCGATGGCCTCGGCCCGGGACGCGCTGATCGAGGGGATCATCACCGAGAGCGAGGACGAGACGCTCATGGAGCGCTACCTGTCCGGTGAGGCGGTGGACACCTCGGTGCTCATCTCGGACCTGGAGAAGGCGGTCGCGCGCGGCTCGTTCTACCCGGTGCTCGCGGTGCGCCTCCCCGCTCGGGATCGGGCTCGCGGAGCTGCTCGAGGTGGTCACCCAGGCGCTGCCCGTCGCCGCTTGAGCATCCGCTTCCGCCGGTGACGTCGGCCGTCGACGGCGACGCCGGTCACGGGCCTGTCCTGCGACCCCGACGGGCCGCTGCTGGCCGAGGTCGTGAAGACCACCTCCGACCCCTACGTGGGGCGCATTTCGCTGGTGCGGGTGTTCTCCGGCACGCTCACCCCGGACGCCGTGGTGCACGTGTCCGGGCACGGACGGGTCGCCCGCGGGCACCCCGATCACGATGACGACGAGAAGATCGGCGCGCTGACCTCGCCGCTCGGCAAGGTCCAGCGGCCGCTGGCCGCGTGCGCGGCGGGCTCGGTGTGCGCGGTGGCGAAGCTGTCGACGGCGGAGACCGGCGACACGCTCTCGTCGAAGGAGCAGCCGCTGCTGATGGAGCCGTGGTCGATGCCGGAGCCGCTGCTGCCGGTCGCTTTCGTGGCCCGGTCGAAGGCGGACGACGACAAGCTCGCGACCGCGCTCGCCCGGCTGGTGGCCGAGGATCCGACCATGCGGCTTGAGATGAACGCGGAGACCCACCAGCTGGTGCTCTGGTCGATGGGCGAGGCCCACTCCGACGTGCTGCTCGACCGCCTGTCGTCCCGCTACGGGGTCGCGGTGGACACGGTGTCGCTGCGGGTGCCGCTGCGCGAGACGGTGGGCTGCTCGGCCCGCGGGCTCGGCCGGAACGTCAAGCAGACCGGCGGCCACGGCGAGTTCGGGATCTGCCATATCGAGGTGGAGCCGCTGCCCTCGGGCGCGGCCGGGTTCGAGTTCGTGGACAAGATCGTCGGCGGGGTGGTGCCGCGGCAGTTCATCCCGTCGGTCGAGAAGGGCGTCCGGGCCCAGCTTGAGGCGGGCGTGCTGGCCGGGTACCCGATGACCGGCGTCCGGGTGACGTTGTTCGACGGGAAGGCGCACCCGGTCGACTCGTCCGACATGGCGTTCCAGAAGGCGGGCCGGGCCGCCCTGCGGGACGCGGCCGAGAAGGCGTCGCCGATGCTGCTCGAGCCGGTGGACGAGGTGTCGATCCTGGTGCCCGACGATTACGTCGGCGCGGTCATGTCGGATCTGTCCGGCCGGCGCGGGCGGGTGCATCGGCACGGCCGCCGGTGGGGATCGGCCGGACCCAGATCCGGGCCGAGGTGCCCGAGCTTGAGATCATGCGGTACTCGATCGACCTGCGGTCCGTCTCGCACGGCACCGGGTCGTTCACCCGCGGCTACCTGCGGCACGAGCCGCTGCCTTCGCACCTGTCGGCCAAGGTGGCGGCGGACTCGCGGCCTGACTAGCGACGGTCGTGGTTGCGGCGCTCGCCCCGGGGACGGTGTCCCCGGGGCGAGCGCCGTTTGATGGTCCCGCGCCCCCGCAGTGCTGCAGCTGCGGGGGCGCGGGCGTTGGGGGGTTACTCGGCGGTCACGAGGCGCTGACCACGTCGCTTGGCCCGCCGTTGGCCGGGCTCACCGCCGCGCCGGTCGCGGCTGAGGCGGACGCGAGGAACGCCGGGACGGCGAGCACCATGCCGCCGAGGGTCACCGCGGCGACGATGAGCCGTAGGGCCCGTCGGGCAACGCGCCAAGGGGAGGACGGGTGGATCACGCAGAGGCTCCTAGAGTTAATCTAAGACTTGAATTAACTCGCATGATACGGAGCGGGACGCCTCTGGCAAGTCCTAAATTAAGTTTTGCCCTCCGCGTTTTTTCTCAGCCGGCGGCGAGGTCCCCCGCCCTGGCGGACATCGCGCCGTCGAGGAAGCGCTCCATCGGGAGCGTGGCGGCGCCCAGCGCCACCGCGTCCGGGCCCAGGCTGCCGAGCTCGATCGAGGTCTGGGCGAACTGGTGGGTGAGCGAGTGCTCCCTGGCCGCCTCGCGGATGGCGGGCAGCAGGCGCTCCCCGAGCAGCAGCCCGGCCCAGCCGCCGAGGATGATCCGCTCGGGGCCGAACAGGTTCACCAGGTCGGCGATGCCGGCCCCGAGGTACAGCGCGGTCTCGTCGAGGATCTCGGCCGACCGCGGCGTCGCCCGCCGCGACCAGAGCGGCCAGCGCCGACTCCTCGTCCTCGCCCGGCAGCGAGAGCCCGTACCGGTCCAGGATCGCGCCGGCCCCCACGTACGCCTCCAGGCAGCCCCGTGAGCCGCAGCGGCAGGATCGCCCGCCGACCTCGACCGTGGTGTGCCCCCACTCGACGGCGGCGGCGGTGCCGCCCCGGCCGGGGGCGCCGGTGACGATGCTCGCGCCGAGGCCGGAGCCCATCAGGCAGACGACCACCTGCCGCGCGCCGCGGCCGCTGCCGAACCACAGCTCGGCCTGCCCCATCGTCTTGGCCCCGTTCTCGATGTAGAGCGGGAAGTCGCCGGCCGGCCGCAGCAGCCGGCCCAGCGGAACCGCGTCCCAGCCGTAGGTCTGCGCGTAGACCAGGCTCTCCTCGCCCTCGTGCTCGACGACCCCGGGAACCCCGATGCCCGCGCCGAGCACCGCCGAGGGATCGCACCCGCTGTCGGCGAGCACGCTCGCGAGCCCGGCGTTGACCCGGTCGACGACCACGTCGATGCCCTGCTGGTGGGCGTCGAGGGCGTAGTCGGCGCTGGCCCGCATCTCCATCGTCATGTCGAACATCTCGACCCGGATGCGGGTCTCGCCGACGTCGACGCCGATGACCCGACCGTAGTCGGGATCCATCTGCAGCAGCGCTCGGGGGCGGCCGCCGTCGGAGTCGACCGAGCCGGCCTCGGTGACGATGCCCTCGTCGATGAACTCGCGCACGACATTGCTGACAGAGGCGGTGCTGAGGCCGGTGGCCCAGCTCAGGTCCTGTCGGCTGCACGGCTGTCCGATGAACAGCGACCACAGCAGAACAGAGCGGTTGTCCCTGCGCAAATCGCGGACGGTCGACCGTTTACGTTCCGCCACGGTCCCGTCACCCCCCATTTTCTTTTTCTCACTCTTAGAACAAGTACGCAGTGTAACTGGGGTCTGGTAACGCTCGGGTTTCGACTGGGCCTTGCGCGGAACCGCGAACGGGATAAAGATCCGAGTTAGTTCAAGTCTTATATGAAGTCAAGGAGGACTACATGTCCGATGTGGAGTGGCGAGAACATGCTATTAGCGGTCGGAGACGGCTCGGGTCCAGACTCCGGTCCGCCTTCACCGCGCTACTGCTGGCGGCGGGCTGCCTGACCGCGATCGTCGTGTCTACCCTGGTCGTCGCGCCCGCGGCGCCTGGCCGGGACCGCGCCGGCCCCGCCCGCGGGCTGGTCGACGGTGTTCAGCGACAACTTCGCCGGGTCGGCCGGGTCGGCGCCGTCGGCCGCGAACTGGTTCTACGACATCGGGACCGGCTACGGAACCGGGGAGATCGAGAACACCACCAACTCGACCAGCAACGTCTACGTGGACGGCAACGGCGACCTGGTGCTCAAGGCGATCGACAACGGCGGCACCTGGACCTCGGGGCGGATCGAGAGCACCCGGGACGACTTCCAGGCGCCGGCCGGCGGCGAGCTGGAGATGACCGCGTCGATCGAGCAGCCCAACCCGGCCAACGGGCTCGGCTACTGGCCCGCGTTCTGGGCGCTCGGCTCGCCCATGCGGACCGGCGGCGGCTGGCCCCAGTCGGGTGAGCTCGACATGATGGAGGACGTCAACGGGCTCAACGAGGCCTCGCAGACCCTGCACGACTCGGCCAACAGCCCCGGGCACGCGCTCATCGCCTGCCCGACCACCGGCTGCCAGACCGGCTACAACACCTACTCGGTGATCATCAACCGCACCAACACCAGCGCCGAGACCCTCGAGTACGTGATGGACGGGGTCGTCGAGGACACCATCACCGAGGCGTCGGTCGGCACGGCGGCCTGGCAGGCGGCGATCGACCACGGCTTCTTCATCATCTTCGACCTGGCCATGGGCGGTAACTACCCGAACGGCATCTGCAACTGCACCACCCCGACGGCCGCCACCACGTCCGGCGCGTCGATGAGCGTGCAGTACGTGGCCGTCTACGAGGAGGGCGGCAACTCCACCCCGACCGGGACCGCCACCGCGACCGGGCAGGTCACGGCAACGGCGGGCTGTGCCTGGCCAACAAGAGCGCGCTCGACATCGAGAGCAACCCGATTATCGCGGACAGCTGCGACGGCGACGCCGGCCAGCAGTGGTCGCCCGTACACCGACGGCACCGTGCGGACCCAGGGCGGCTGCCTGGACGTGGTGTCGGCCGGGACAACCAGCCGGCACCAATATCGACTGGTACGCCTGTAACGCCAGCAACGCCCAGAACTGGACCCACGAGTCCAACGGCGAGCTGCATGAATCCGAACTCGGGGCTGTGCCTGACCGATCCTGGAGGTAATCCGAGCGCGCAGCTCGAACTCGAGGCCTGCACCGACTCGGCCGCGCAGGTGTGGAACCTGCCGTCGGGCGGCACGACCGGTAACACGGTCACGGTCGGCAACCCGGGCAGTCAGACCTCCACCGTCGGCACGGCCGCCAGCGCTGCAGATCGGCGCGACCGACTCGGCCTCAGGCCAGACGCTCACCTACAGCGCCAGCCGGCCTGCCCGCCGGGCTGTCGATCAACTCCTCGACCGGGCTGATCTCCGGCACCCCGACCACGGCGGGCACGTCCACAGTCACGGTGACCGCCAAAGACACGACGGGTGCGACCGGGACGACCTCGTTCAGCTGGACGGTGAGTTCCGGTACGAGTACCGGTTCCGGCGGCGTGGACATCTCGGCCGGCGGCCCGGCGGCGGCGCCGTTCGCGGCCGACGAGGACTTCACCGGCGGGGCGACCGCGGCCGTGACCAACGCGATCAGCACCACCGGCGTCACCAACCCGGCGCCGCAGTCGGTCTACCAGCACAACCGCTACGGCAACTTCACCTACACCATCCCCGGCCTCACCGCCGGCGCCAGCTACACGGTGCGGCTGGACTTCGCCGAGGATTACTGGACCGCGGCCGGGTCGCGGACCTTCAACGTCCTCATCAACGGGACGCAGGTGCTGACCAACTTCGACATCTTCGCCACCGCCGGCGGCGAGTTCAAGGCGGTCGCCGAGTCGTTCACCGCCACCGCCAGCAGCGCCGGGGCGGTCACCATCCAGTTCGTCACCGTCAAGGACAACGCCCAGGTCAACGGCATCGAGGTGACGCCGGTGAGCGGCAGCGGCGGTACCGGGCCAGGGACCGGCGGGGTTGACATCTCGTCCGGCGGCCCGGCCGCGGCGCCGTTCGTGGCCGACGAGGACTTCACCGGCGGCACGACCGCCGCCGTCACCAACGCGATCAGCACCACCGGCATCACCAACCCCGCGCCGCAGTCGGTCTACCAGCACAACCGCTTCGGCAACTTCACCTACACCATCCCCGGCCTGACCGCCGGCGCGAGCTACACCGTCCGGCTCGACTTCGCCGAGGAGTACTGGACCACGGCCGGGTCGCGCACCTTCAACGTCCTCATCAACGGCAACCAGGTCCTGACCAACTTCGACATCTTCGCCACCGCCGGCGGCGAGTTCAAGGCGGTCGCCGAGTCGTTCACCGCCACCGCCAGCAGCAGCCGGGGCGATCACCATCCAGTTCGTCACCGTCAAGGACAACGCCCAGGTCAACGGCATCGAAATCTCGCCCGCCTGACCTGACAACCGGCTCAACCCTCGGGGGGCGGAGCCCCCCGAGGGTTGTCTCCGGGGGGTCGTCCCCCGGGAATGAGGCCGCAGGGAGCGGCGAGCAACTGGACCCTGCGATGGGCAGCGCTCCGGCGTTGCCCACCGCAGGGCGGTTTTACCCCACGTCCGCCGCGCTGCGGGCCCGGGGACCGAGAATTAGGTCAAATGCCCCTAACCGGGAGGCCCGCAGGTACGTCTCCATAGCCGTAGGAAGCCGCTACGGCGCTAGGGGATCTCATGAATACATCGTTGCCGGTGTCACGGGTTGGGCTCGCGGTCGGCGCCCTGCTGGCCGCGGTGGCGCTGACGGCCTGCGGAGCGGCGAGCCCAGGTACGGGCGGCGGGGCCGTCGCGGCCGGCTCGCCGACTGCGGCATCGAGCCGGACGGCCGCAGCGGGCGGGGCCGGTTCCGCCCCCGCGTCGGGCGCCAGCGGCGCGGCCTCGACCGGGGCGGCCGGGCCGACCACGTCGGCCGGCCCGTCGACCGTGACCGTGCCGTCCGGCGGTCCGGTGCCGATCGGGTTCGCAGCCCGATCGGTCACGTTCGTCTCGGCACAGGAGGCGTTCGTCCTCGGCACCGCCCTCTGCGCGAAGGCGCCGTGCACGTCGATCCTGCGCACCCTGAACCGGGGCGCCAGCTGGCGCGGGCTGCCCGCGCCGGTGGTGCCGCTGGCGGCGCCGCCGGAGCTGGCCGGGCCGGCCGTGTGGGGAATCCGGTTCGCGAACCCGTCGGACGGGTTTGTGTTCGGCAACGGCCTGTGGGAGACGACCGACGGCGGCGAGCGGTGGACGTCGGCTGCCTCCCCAGGCGGCTCGATCGTGTCCCTCGAGGTGATCGACGGCCAGGTCCTGGCGATCGCGGCCGCCTGCACCGCTGACGGCGGGTGCGGGCAGAGCGGGACCCTGGAGCGGCGGCCGCTGGCCGGCGGTGCCTGGCAGGCGGTCGCGCGGGTGTCCATTCCCGGCGCCATCGCCACCCAGGCGCGGGTGGCGGCGGTGCTGGCGGGCGACGCCGTGATCGTCACCGGCAACGGCGGGGTCAGCACCGTCGACCACTCCGGGCCGTGCAACGCGACCGCGATCGAGGCGCCCGTCTCGATCGCCGTCACCGGGCCCAGCGGCCTGGCGGTGCTGTGCGCAGGGAACGGCGCGGCCGGGAGCGTCGGCAAGACCGTGTACGTCAGCGATGACCTCGGCGCGCACTGGACGAAGGCGGGATCACCCGCCCCCGGCGGCGATCCTGAGGGTCTCTCGGCCGGATCTACGTCTCGGCTCGTGGTGGCCGCCGCCAGCGGGGCGAGCATGCTCTACTACTCGGCCGACGGCGGCGCGCAGTGGTCCACCGCCTACTACGAGGGCGACGGCGGACTCGGCTTCAACGACCTCGGCTTCACCACCCCGGCCGACGGGGTGGCCGTCTACGGGCCGGCCCAGTCCGACGACAACGTCGAGAGCCGTCCCGGCTGGCTGCTGCTCACCAGCAACGGCGGTGCCAGCTGGCACCCGGTTCCGTTCTAGCCTCGACGGCGGTGCCGACGCCCGGCCTTGACGGCTCAGCCGGGCGTCGACGCCGGCCGGCCGCGGTCCCGCTAGCTCGGCCAGGCGTCCGCGATCAGCTTGCGGGCGTCGGCCACCAGCTGCGGCAGCACCCGGGTGCGCCCGATGACCGGCATGAAGTTGGTGTCGCCGCCCCACCGGGGCACCACGTGCTGGTGCAGGTGGGCGGCGATCCCGGCGCCGGCCACGGTGCCGAGGTTCATCCCCAGGTTGAAGCCGTGCGGCCCGGACACGGCCCGCAGGGCGGCGATCGTCCGCTTGGTGTAGTCGCTGAACTCGGCCGTTTCTGCCGCGGTGAGCTCGGTGTAGTCCGCCAGGTGCCGGTACGGGCAGATCAGCACGTGGCCGCTGTTGTACGGGTACAGGTTCATCACCGCGTAGACCAGCTCGCCGCGCGCGACGATCAGGCCCTCCTCGTCGGTCAGCCGCGGCGCGATGCAGAACGGGCAGTCCTCGTGGTCGCCGGGGCCGGTCGGCTTGCCCCCGCCCTGGATGTAGGCGAGCCGGTGCGGCGTCCACAGGCGGCCGAACGCGTCGGGCACCCCCGCGCCGGGCAGCGCCGCATCGGGCAGCGCGCGCCATCGGGCAGCTGCGTCTCGACGGGCGGGTCGGCCGGGGGCTGGGCCGGCGGGGCCGGATCAGCCGCCGACGGCGGCTCAGGTGGCGGAACGGACGACACGATCCCGATGGTATCGGCACCCCCGGTAAGACCTTGCGCGAGCGTCCCAGGGGCTTACCATTGTTGCGGTTACATCACTCTATGTAAGGACATGTCGATGGCCGAGGGCGATGCGCGGGAAACGCTGGACAGCTGGAAAGCGCTCGGCCTCCGCACCGATATCCCGCACCCGGCCCGGGTGTACGACTACATGCTCGGCGGCCGTGACAACTTCGCCGCCGACCGGGAGATGGCCGAGCGGGGGCTGCAGCTGGTGCCGGAGATGCGGGACTCCTCCCGGGGCAACCGCGATTTCCTGATCCGCGCCGTCGCCTTTGCCCGCGACGCGGGGATCCGCCAGTTCCTCGATATCGGCACCGGGCTGCCGATCAGCCCCAACACGCATGAGGTGGCCCGGCTCGGCCATCCGCAGGCGCGCGTCGTCTACGTCGACAACGACCCGGTGGTGTTCATGCGGGCTGAGGCGGTGCTGGCCGACGACGAGCACGTGGCGGTCGTCCGGGCCGACCTGCGTAACTTCGACGCGGTGCTGGCCGACGCCGGGCGCCTGCTGGACTTCACCGAGCCGGTGGCGCTGATGTTCGTGGCGGTGCTGCACTGCATCGAGGACTGCGACGAAGCGGTGGCCATCGCCGCGCGCTACCTGTCCGCGCTGGCACCCGGTAGCTACCTCGTCCTGTCGCATTCGACCGACGAGTTCGCACCGGAGCGAACGCACCAGGCCTCGGCCGAGGCCGCCAGGCGGGGGGCCACCTGGGTTCCGCGCGCCAAGGACGACATCCTGCGGATGTTCAACGGCCGGGATCTGGTCGACCCCGGCCTGGTGCTCGTTTCCCGCTGGCGCCCGGACCGTGACGTCCCGGCCCGCATCGCCGATCGGGCCTGGTCCTACGGAGGCATCGCCCGGGTCTAGCCGCACGGCCGGTCAGTTGCGGTTCGTCTGCGGGTGTCGAGGACGTCAGGATCGATCGTTTTCCGACCGTCGACGGGATGCGGCGCTGGAGCGAGACGCCCCGGTCCGTTCGAGAAAATGGGGTTGATCTGCCTGGGCCTCCTCGGGCCGGGCGGGCCTAGGCGGTTCCGCGACGTGGGCGCAGCCGGGCCGGCATCGGAGGGCTGTCGTCACCGAACGCGGCTACCCACAGCTGGTCAGCGCCGGACGCGGTGCTGTCGCTGGTGCAGGTACTCCACCAGTCGGCGGTGGTGTAAATGATCGGCTGCTGCCCGGTGACCCGCTCTGCCTCGGCGCCGGCCCGGCCGGAATTCTTCGCCCTCGACGGGGCTCCAACCGATCGGGCAAGGCAGCCCGGAGGCAATCCTTTCGCCCGGTCCGCCACGTAGTACCGAGCGATAGGCAAGGGCGCCTTTGATAACTGTGCGGCCGATGGTGAACACACGTGGGCCCGATAGTGAACGGAAGGTGCCCTGACGTTCCGGAACTGCCATTGCGGGTTGTTACCCGCTGGGCCGAAGATCCGAAAGAGGGTGTTCATGGGTATCCGACGACGAGCATTGCTGACGACGGCAGTGGCCCTGGTCACGGTGCCGTTCGTGGCGGCGATGGCGGCGTCTGCCGCGACCGCCGCCCCGGCGGCCCCGGCGGCCCCGGCTGGGCAGGCGACGGTCGCGCACGCGGCCGCGGCCTCCGGCCCCACAGTGATCACGACCGAGCGCACGAAGTTCGGCACCGTCCTGGTGACCGGCACGGGGGAGTCGCTCTACACCTTCACCGGGGACGCGTTTCCGTTCGCCCCGACCGGGCTGCAGCTCAACTGCACCGCGCTGAACGTGGCGGCCAGCGGCACGCCCTGCACCACCGCGTGGCTGCCGCTGACGGCCTCCTCGGTCGTCGCCGAGCACGGTGTTCGGCAGCGGGACCTCGGCACCGTCACCCGCAACGGCGTCACCCAGGTGACCTACTTCGGCAAGCCGTTGTACGGGTTCGTGGCCGACAAGGCGGCGAACGACGTCAACGGCGAGGACGTCTCCGCGTTCGACGGCAACTGGTACCTCGAGCAGACCGACGGCCTGCCGGCGGTGCTGAGCCCGACCGTGTCGACCGAGATCAGCCCGAACGGGATCGTGCTCTCCTCGACGACCGCGTCCGGCGGCCGGTCGCTGTACCTGCTGACCGCTGACACCCCGAAGACCTCCGCCTGCGGCACCGCCGGCGGCTGCGTGGCGCTGTGGCCGCCGCTGCTGACTAGCCACCGGGCGATGGCCGGGTTCGGCGCCGACCGCCACCTGATCGGCGCGGTCCGCCGCACCGACGGCACCTACCAGGTCACCTACGCGGGCCGTCCGCTGTACTTCTTCGCGCTTGACCTGGCGGCCGGCGCCACCGCGGGCGAGACCAACGGCGAGCACCTGCTTGACCCCGCCCCGGTGGACGGCGTCTGGTACACCGTCCTGCCGAACGGCATCCCGGATCCCGGCACCGCCACCATCCAGTCCGAGCCCGGCAACGGGACCAGCATCCTGGCCGACGCCGGCGTCGTCAACGGCGTCGTCGCCACCCTGTACGCGTTCAGCGCCGACAGCTCAACGCAGAGCAACTGCACCGGGATGTGCGCCCGGTTCTGGCCGCCGGTGCTCACCCAGAGCGCGCCGACCGCGTCCGGTGCCGCCAGCGGCTCGCTGCTCGGCGCTATCCCCCGCGGCGACGGGACCTTCCAGGTGACGTACGACGGCCACCCGCTGTACTACTTCTCGCGTGCCCTGGACGGCGGCACCGAGGGGGCCGGCGTGACCGCCTTCGGCGGCACCTTCAACCCGGTCAGCGTGTCCGGAGTGGTCGGCTAGCGGGTTTCCCGGCATCGGCCGGCCCGCGCCCCCGCCGGGGGCGCGGCGTGCGTTTCCGCAGCCAACTGCGGACTGCCTGGTCCCGCGGCGACGTCGCCCGCGAGTGGCCTCGGGGCCGACCCACGAGGTCGGTCTAATCTCGGGGCCGGACCGCGAGGGTCAGCTAGCCGCGGGGGCGGCCTGCGAGGTCGAGCAGGTCGTCGAGGATCGCGGTCGATCGCGGTGACGGTCATCGTCAGGTGCCCGGCGCCCGGCTCCAGGTGGACGCGGGCGCCGGGGATGCGCGCGGCCAGCCACTGGCCGTGCGCGAACGGGACCATCTTGTCCTGGTCGCCCTGCCAGATCGCGATCGGCGCGGCGAACGGCGTCCAGGCCAGAACCCCCAGTCGGCGGCGAACGCGAGGTCGTCGTCGCGCCAGCCCGCGATGCCGTTCCTGATCGGCGCCGCGCAGGCTGCGGCCGCCAGATCGTCGGCGAACTCGCCGTTGAGCACGGCCGCGTCGGCGCCGGAGATCAGGCCGCCGAGGGACGCCGACGATCTGCTCGCCCTCGATCGAGCCGAGCGCGGCCGCCTCCTTCTCGAGGAACGGCGTCAGCGCGTCGGCGCCCTGCGACCGCGAGGCCGAACTCCTCGACGTTCTCCGGTCCCATCCCGGCCAGGAAGTCCAGGCCCTCGACGCCGTAGGGGGCGACGCCGGCCACCGAGGCGGCCGCCAGGCAGCGGCCCGGGAGCAGCGCGGCGCAGGCGATCGAGTGCGGCCCGCCGCCGGAGAAGCCGATCGACGACGAACGTGGCCGGACCCGAGCTCGTCGAGCACCTGCGGCCACGTCGCCGACGACGTCGGCCACCCGCCGGCCGGGCCGTGGCCGTGGATGCACGTAGCCGGGCCGGCGGCCTCACGATCCGCAGCCCGCGTTCTCGGCCGCCGCGGCGACCGATCTTGCTGTTGAGTACGAGGCCGCCCGGCGTCCCCTCGTGCACCACGAGCGGCAGCCCGTCTTCCGGCCCCGCCGTCAGGAAGTCGATGTCGCGGCCGTCGGCGAGCCGGAACCAACCGTCGTTCAGTCACCATGCCGCCAAGGCTAGGGCCGCCGCGGGCCCAAGTCCTCGACGGCATCTTGCTGTTATCGGCAGCAGGCTCGCACCCGGAATTATTGTGCGACAGAAGACCAGAAAACGATGTCTAAACGATCACACAGTAATTTCCGTGACGCCGAGGCAGCGCCTTGCTGTTGATCGGATTGTGACTCTTACTGGCCGGGGTTGGCGTAGACGCGGGCGGGTGGACGAAGACCGCGGTGCGGCGCTCTTCGCGCATGACCTGGTCGTAGGTGGCGAAGTCGTCGTGGGTGCCGCCGGCCGCGGTGAAGATCTCGCGCAGCAGCAGGCGCAGCCGGTCGGCGTCGACGCTCGGCTCCGGGTCATCGGGCCCGATCAGGTCGACCGCGCCCTCGGCCGCCGCCCACTGCCAGCCGGACCGGATCGACGACGTTGGCGTACGGGCGTTCGCGCAGGTAGGCCAGCTTGCGGGTGCCGCCCCTGATCACCATGCCGACGACGGTCGTCGCCGGTGACCGGGTGCGGCAGCACCCCGGCGTTGACGACGGACGAGGAGATCGTCCCGTCCGTCCTGGTGACGGAGACCACGACAAGCCCGTGGTCCCCCGCGATAGCCGCTTGAAGTCCTCGATGTTCGCCATGACCCTATTCAACTCCGCCGCGCGAGCGCATCAGCGCGGTGGCGCGTCGACGCGGGTGGCTGACAGTCTCCGGAATGCCGGTGGACCAGGGCGCCACCGAGCTGGTTACGTGGGGGCGAGGTGCGTGAGCCATGCGTGGGGCTAGGGGCGGTCGGAGCGGCGGTCGGCGGGGGCCTCGTTGGACGGGCTGGCCGGAGTCGTTGAGCAGGCCGGCCCGGCGGAGGGCCTCGGCCATGCGCCGGGTTGGCCGGGGGCGGCGGGTGCGGCGTCGCGGCGAGCCTCGCCGGTCGGCGCCGGGGCGGGCGCCGCCACCGCGGCGGTCTGCCGCCGCAGCCGCCGCCGCGACGGCCTCCGCGCCGGGGCCGGAGCCGCCGATCGTCGACCGTCGTAGCCGGGGGCGCCGCGCCGCGCGTTGCCGCCGGGGGCGCCTCGGGCGTCATCTGCGGTACCGGAGCCGCCACCGCGACGGCCGGCCCGGCGCCGGGGCCGTTGCCGCGCTGGCCGGCGCCGGGCCGCCGGCGCGGCCGGCGACGGCCGCGCCGGGCGCCGCCGCGGCGGCCGGAACCACCGGGGCCGCCGGGGCCACCGGAGCCGCCGGACCGCCGGGACCACTGCGAGCCGCCGCGGCCGCGAGCCGCCGGTCACTGCCGGCGCCGCCGCGGCGGGCGGTCGCGGCCGGCGGCAGCCGCTGCAGCGGCGTCTGCGGCGACTGCGCCGCCAACTCCGTCAGCGCCGGTGGCGGCGGGGTCGGCGGTGGCGGCGGCGGATCCGAGGCGGCCGCGTCGTTGGGAGGCGTGGCCGCAGGGGCGGAGCCAGGGACCGTTCGGGGCGATGACTGTGATTTTGACCTTGCGTTCTGGCGGGGTCCGCGGGGCGGCCTGGGGGTTGGCTGGGCGCCGTCGGCCGGGTCGTCGGTGCGCATGGTGAGCGAGATGCGGTGCCGGGGGATGTCCACCGACAGGACCTTGACCTGCACGACGTCGCCGGACTTGACGACGTCGTGCGGGTCGGCGACGAAGTTCTTGGACAGGGCGGAGACGTGCACGAGGCCGTCCTGGTGGACGCCGATGTCGACGAACGCGCCGAAGGCGGCGACGTTGGTGACGACGCCCTCCAGGATCATGCCCGGCTCGAGGTCGCCGAGGGTGTGCACGCCGTCGGCGAAGGTGGCGGTCTGGAACTCCGGGCCGCGGGTCGCGGCCGGGCTTCTCCAGCTCCTTGAGGATGTCGTTGACGGTGGGCAGGCCGAAGGCCTCGTCGGTGAACTCGGTCGGGTTGAGGCCGCGCAGCGTCTTGGTGTCGCCGATCAGCGCGCCGACGTCTTCCTGGGTCTTCTCCAGGATGCGGCGGACGACCGGGTAGGCCTCGGGGTGCACGCCGGACGCGTCGAGCGGGTTGTCGCCGCCGCGGATCCGCAGGAAGCCGGCGCACTGCTCGAACGCCTTGGGGCCGAGCCGGGGCACGTCCCGCAGGTGCTCGCGGGTGGGGAACGCGCCCGTCGTCGTCGCGGTGCGCGACGATCGCGCCGGCCAGCGCGTCGGTGATGCCGGAGACCCGGGCGAGCAGCGGCTTGCTGGCGGTGTTGACGTCCACCCCGACCGCGTTGACCGCGTCCTCGACCACCGCGTCGAGCGAGCGCTCGAGCTTGCTGCCGGTGACGTCGTGCTGGTACTGGCCGACGCCGATGGACTTCGGGTCGATCTTGACCAGCTCGGCCAGCGGGTCCTGGAGCCGGCGGGCGATGGAGACCGCGCCGCGCAGGGAGACGTCCAGCTCGGGCAGCTCGGCGCTGGCGTAGGCGCTGGCGGAGTAGACCGAGGCGCCCGCCTCGGAGACGACGATCTTGGTCAGGTTGAGCTCGGGGTTGGCCTTGATCAGGTCGATCGCCAGCTTGTCGGTCTCGCGGGAGGCGGTGCCGTTGCCGATGGCGATCAGCTCCACGTGGTGCTGCGTCGGCCAGGTTCTTCAGGATCGACGAGCGACTCGTCCCACTTGTTCTGCGGGACGTGCGGGTAGATCGTGTGGGTCGCGACGGGCTTGCCGGTCTGGTCGACGACCGCGACCTTGACGCCGGTGCGGAAGCCCGGGTCGAGGCCCATGGTGGCGCGCTGGCCGGCCGGGGCGGCCAGCAGCAGGTCCCGCAGGTTGGCGGCGAACACGTCGACCGCCTCGGCCTCGGCGCTCTGCCACAGCCGCATCCGCAGGTCGATGCCGAGGTGGACGAGGATGCGGGTGCGCCAGGCCCAGCGCACGGTGTCGGTCAGCCACTTGTCGGCGGGCCAGCCGTGGTCCTGAATGCCGAAGCGGTCGGCGATCGGCTGCTCGTAGGAGGCGGACAGGCTGGTCCCGGCGATGGCGTCGAAGCCCTCGTCGTTCGGGTTGAGGGTGAGGTCGAGGATCTCTTCCTTCTCGGCCCGGAACATCGCCAGCACGCGGTGCGCCTTGAGCCGGCCGAACGGCTCGGCGAAGTCGAAGTAGTCGCTGTACTTCTTGCCCTCCTCCGCCTTGCCCGTCGCGGACCTTGGCGATCAGGCTGCCCTGGGCCCACATCCGCTCGCGGAGCTGGCCGATCAGGTCGGCGTCCTCGGCGAAGCGCTCGACCAGGATCGCGCGGGCGCCGTCGAGGGCGGCGGTGACGTCGGCGACGTTCTCGTTGAGGTAGCCCTCGGCCGCCTCCCTCGGGTCGGTCGCGGGCGTGTCGAGCAGCAGGTCGGCCAGCGGCTCGAGGCCGTTCTCGCGGGCGATCTGGGCCTTGGTCCGGCGCTTGGGCTTGTAGGGGAGGTACAGGTCCTCCAGCCTGGCCTTGGTGTCGGCCGCCGTCGATCTGCGCCCGCAGCTCGTCGGTGAGCTTGCCCTGCTCGTCGACGCAGGCCAGGATCGCGGTCCGCCGCTCCTCGAGCTCGCGCAGGTAGCGGAGGCGCTCGTCGAGCGTGCGCAGCTGCGCGTCGTCGAGCGTGCCGGTGGCCTCCTTGCGGTACCGGGCGATGAACGGGACGGTGGCCCCGCCGTCGAGAAGGTCGACCGCGGCGGCGACCTGGTGGTCGCGCACGCCGAGTTCCGCGGCGATCTTCTTGACGATCGACGCGGTCGGTCGAGCCGGCCGGTGGTCTCGGTGATCTGCGTGGTCACGTTCGCTGCAGCCTTCCTGCCATGCGATGTCTGCCGCTGAGCCTATCCGGCCCGGGTGCCGCCAGGGGCGTTCCGCGGGCGTTCGGCGGGCGTTGGGGCGGCCCGGCCGGGGCCGGGTTAATTCTGTGGGGCGGGACGGGGGGCGCTGAGTAGAGTTTGCGCATGACCGATGCCGACCAGAACCCGCGCCCCGCCGCCGTCCCCGACAAGCCCGTGCTCGACGGTCTTGAGGCGGTATGGAGCGTGCGCTGGGAGGCCGATCAGGTCTACGCGTTCGACCGGACGCGGCCGCGGGCCGAGGTCTTCTCGATCGACACCCCGCCGCCCACCGTCTCCGGGTCGCTGCACGTCGGGCACGCCTTCTCCTACACCCACACGGACATCGTCGCCCGCTACCGCCGGATGACCGGACAGTCGGTCTTCTACCCGATCGGCTGGGACGACAACGGGCTGCCGACCGAGCGGCGGGTGCAGAACGTCTACGGGGTGCGGGGCGATGCCTCGCTGCCGTACGACCCGTCGGCTTCTTCCCCGCCGGAGAAGCCGGGCAAGACCGAGCTGCCGGTGTCGCGGCGGAACTTCATCGAGCTGTGCGAGCGGCTCACCGCCCTCGACGAGCGGGCCTTCGAGGAGATGTGGCGGCGGATCGGGCTCTCGGTGGACTGGTCGCTGCTCTACACGACGATCAGCGACTCGTTCGCGGCGGGTCTCGCAGCGGGCGTTCCTGCGCAACCTGGCCCGCGGCGAGGCGTACCGGGCGGAGGCGCCGACGCTGTGGGACGTCAGCTTCCAGACCGCGGTCGCCCAGGCCGAGCTCGAGGACCGCGAGGTGGCCGGCGCGTTCCACCGGATCTCGTTCCACCGCGTTCCGCCGCCGGGCCGGGCCGGTGTGGATCGAGACCACCCGGCCGGAGCTGCTGCCCGCCTGCGTGGCGCTGGTGGCGCACCCGGACGACGAGCGGTACCAGCTCTCTGTTCGGGTCGTCGGTGCGCACGCCGGTGTTCGGCGTGCCGGTGCCGGTGCTCGCGCACCCGCTGGCCGAGCCGGACAAGGGGTCGGGGATCGCGATGGTGTGCACCTTCGGCGACCTGACCGACGTGACCTGGTGGCGGGAGCTCGACCTGCCGCTGCGGTCGATCATCGGGCGCAACGGGCGGCTGCTGCCCGAGCCGCCGGCCGACGTGCCCGCCGGGCCGTACGCGGAGCTGGCGGGCAAGACCGTGTTCTCGGCCCGGGCGCGGATGGTCGAGCTGCTGCGGACGAGCGGCGACCTGGACGGGCGCGCCGCGGCCGGTGACCCGGCCGGTGAAGTTCTACGAGCGCGGCGACCGGCCGCTGGAGATCGTCACCTCGGGGCAGTGGTACATCAGGAACGGCGGGCGCGACGCCTCGGTCCGCGAGCGGCTGCTGGCGGCCGGACGGGAGCTGACCTGGCACCCGGCGCACATGCGGGTGCGCTACGAGAACTGGGTGTCCGGGCTGGCGGGCGACTGGCTGATCTCGCGGCAGCGGTTCTTCGGGGTGCCGTTCCCGGTCTGGTACCCGGTGGACGAGGCCGGGTCGCCGGTCTACTCGTCGCCGATCGTGCCGGACGAGTCGGCGCTGCCGGTGGACCCGGCGTCCGAGCCCGCGCCCGGGTACGCGGAGTCGCAGCGCGGGCGCGCCGGGCGGGTTCGTCGGCCGATCCCGACGTGATGGACACGTGGGCGACCTCGTCGCTGACGCCGCTGATCACCGGGCGCTGGGGAACCGACGACGACCTGTTCGCGCGGGTGTTCCCGATGGACCTGCGGGCGCAGTCGCACGAGATCATCAGGACCTGGCTGTTCTCCACGGTGGTGCGCTCGGAGCTGGAGCTCGGGTCGCTGCCCTGGTCGGACGCCACGATCTCGGGCTGGATCCTGGACCCGGACCGGAAGAAGATGTCCAAGTCCAAGGGGAACGTGGTCACCCCGGTCGACCTGCTCGAGCAGTACGGCTCTGACGCGGTGCGGTACTGGGCGGCCAGCGGCCGGTACGGGGTGGACACCGCGTTCGACCTCGGGCAGATCAAGGTCGGGCGGCGGCTGGCGGTGAAGATCCTCAACGCGTCGAAGTTCGTGCTGTCGCTCGACGGGCGTCGGCCGGGCCGGTCACGGCGCGCGGTCGACCGGTCGATGCTGGCCGCGCTCGACGACGTGGTGCGGTCGGCGACGGCGGCGCTGGCCGCGTACGACCACACCGGGGCGCTCGAGGCGACCGAGCGGTTCTTCTGGATGTTCTGCGACGACTACCTGGAGCTGGTGAAGAGCCGCGCGTACGGTTCCGGCGCGGGGGCGGCGTCGGCGCGGGGGGCGCTGCGGGCGGCGCTGTCGGTGCTGCTGCGGCTGTTCGCGCCGTTCCTGCCGTTCGTGACCGAGGAGGTGTGGTCCTGGTGGCAGGAGGGGTCGGTGCACCGGGCGTCGTGGCCGTGCGGCGCCGGCGTTGGGTTCGGCGTTGGCGTCGGGTTCGGGTTCGGCGGGTCGAGCCGGGCGAGCCGGGCGCGCTGGGCGAGCGGCGGCGAGCGTCGGCGATCCGTCGGTGCTGGCGACCGCGGCGGCCGTGCTCGGCCAGATCCGCAAGGCGAAGTCGGAGGCGAAGGTCTCGATGCGGGCCGAGGCGGCCCGGGTCATCGTGCGGGGACCGGGCGACGCCGCCGACGCCGTGCGCGCGAGCGAGGGCGACCTGCGGGCGGCGGGCAACATCGCCGACTTCTCGTTCGTCCCCGTGCCCGGCGGCGGCGAGCTGGCGACCGAGGTCACGCTGGCGGACCCGGTTACCTCCTGAGGCGCGGCAGCGGGCCGGTGGGCAGCCGGGGCATCGGCCGGGTGGTCGACTGCGAGCCTCGGCAGCGAGCCGGTCGCCGGCCCGAACCGGAGCACCGCGCGCTCGCCGACCAGCTGGTAGCCGAGCCGCGCGGCCCGGCGGTCCGACCTGGTCCCGTCGGCGATCAGCACGACCTCGGCTGCCTTGCTCCGCTGCGCGTGCCCGGCACCGTGCCGGCCAGCACGGCCCGGCTGACCTCAGCGTCACCGCGGCCGCGTGGCCGTTGCGGCGGCGCTCGGGCATGGTGTAGACGATGTTGATCCGCACCGTCCCCGCCACCGGGCGGGCGACGGCCGCCATCGCCACCGGCTGCAGGGCCGGCTCCGGCTGCTGCTGGGCGGCGTCCCGGTGCTGCGGGCTGACCAGGTAGTGCGCGGCCTCCTTGATGCGAGAGGTCCGCTGCGGGACCTCCCACAGCACCGCGCCGCCGTAGCTGATCAGGTCGTCGGCCACCTCCGGGGGCGAGCCGATCCGCTCCCCCGCCTCGATCCCGTAGGCGACGAGCAGGTCGATCAGCAGCCCGCGATCGGCGGCCGTGACCAGGCGGAGCCGGCCGAGCCGGGCGACTGCGGCGGCGGCCAGCCGCCGGAACCTTCGCGCCGACGCCGGCCGGGCGGCGCCCGCCGGGCCGGCCGCGACGCCGGCCGGGTCGGCGGCGACCGGCCCGGTGCCGACCGGGCCGCGCCGGCGGCGGCGCTAGCGGCGGCCGCGTCGGCGGTGAGCCGGTAGATGCGGCAGTGCCGGTGCACCCGGATCGCCGCGCGCGACCGCTGGCTCCAGGCGGCCGCGAACGCGTCCGCCGCGTCGACCGGCGCGTCGACGCCGCTGACGGGCCGCCCCATCTTCGCCAGCGTCCCGGCCAGGGCGGCGGCCATCTCCGGGGTCCGCCCGGCGATGAGCAGCGGCACGGCCGGGTCGTGCAGGAAGGCGCCGCGCGGCCCGCTGCCGTCGGGCGGCTCCCACCAGCCGTAGAGCACCTCGGTCGTCGCCGCCGGCCGCCCGCCGGCGGCCGCGGCGGACCCGACGGCTGCCCGACGACCTGCGTGTGCCGACCGGATCCGACGGCCAGCGGCGGCCGACAGCAGCATGGTGTTCTCGGCCGCCCGCGATCTCAGGTAGCCGCCCGCCGCCGCCGCGAACCGGTCATGGTCAGAGGTGGTGCACCAGCCCATGGAGTCATGCTTCCCGTCGTGCGCTCATGCCGGAACCAACCCGGTTCTCCGGTGCCTGGCGGTGTCTGGCAGTAGGGGCAAGGGGTCGCGGAACGTAACGGAAAAGCGTCCCGGCAAGTAACATAATGCCTTCAAGTATGCCGCCCGGGCGGGGGAACGCAAGATTACCGATCGGTAGCTAATCGGCCGAAAACGCCAGTACGACCCGGTCTTCGACCGGCCGGTAGCCGATGCGCTGGTAGATCGAATTGGACACCGGATTGGCGAGATCGGTGTAGAGGAGCGACCTCCTCGGCGCCCGCCGTCGAGCAGGCGCTGCGAGAGCGCCGCGGTCGCCGCGCTGGCGTAGCCGCGGCCGCGCCGCTCCGGCGGCGTGTAGACCGGGCCGATCCGGACCATGCCGCTCGACCGGCATGGTGTTGCAGGCGATGGCGACCGGCTCGCCGCCCGCCTCCCAGACCGTGACCCCGCCGTGGCTGATCTTCTCGCGCGCGACGGCGGACTGGTCCTCGCCCTTGCCCATGTCGTCGCACCTCGCCGGCGAAGGCCGCGAACCAGTCGGCCGTCAGCGGCGCGTCGCCATCGCGGGCGATCCTGGCCGCCCCCTCCGGCGCCGGGTCCGGCCAGACCGAGCTCGGCCAGCCGGTACAGCCGCTGGCGGCGGTGGACGTCCGCCCGGCCGCCCCGGTTCCGCGCTCCGCCAGCCGTCGGCGAACGCCTCGGCCACCTCGGGGTGGGCGTTCACCCCGCCGAGCGGCCGGGCCGGCCATCGTCACGGCCGCCAGCTCGGCGGCGGCCTCGGGGCGACCGCGGTGAGCACGACGGGAAAGGGCGGGGTGTGCATGAACGCCCCCGCAACCGCGCCCGCCGGGTCGGCCGTCAGCGGACCAGCCGGGTCGCCGCGGCCAGCCGGGCCGATGCGGCCGGACCGACCGCCGACCAGCGGTCGGGCGCCGGGTCGGCCGCGGCGCGATTTGCCGCGGCCGACCGCCGCCGCGCTAACCCGCATCGTCTCGGTTACGCTGAGGATGACGGTGTTCCGCGCACGCTCCCGGCGCAGGTACGGCCCCGCCGCCGCGAGGAACTCGGTCACGTCACCGGTTGTCTGCCATGCCATGGCGGCCATGCTGCCACGGCGGGCTTGGCGGCAGACACCTGATTTATCCCCCGCAGATTGTCAACAATCACGACGGCAGATTGTTGACAATCTGCGGTGACGCTCCGTAGCGTTCGGGGCATGCCAGCAGCTACGCCCGGTGGCCCGCAGGCCGGCGAGGCCGCGCGGGCGCACGCCTTCGCCGCGATCCGGCAGGCGATCCTCAGCGGGGATCTCGCCCCCGGCCGACGGCTCGTCGAGGAGGACCTCGCGAGCGCGCTCGGGGTCACCCGGCAGTCGCTGCGCGCGGCGCTGCTCGATCTCACCGCCGAGGGGCTGGTCGAGCGGGTACCCAACCGCGGCGCGCGGGTTCGCGTCGTCACCGCCGAAGAGGCGGTGGCGATCACCGAGTGCCGGATGGCACTGGAGGCGCTGTGCGCGGTCAAGGCGGCCCAGCGCATCACCGACGCCGAGGCCGCGCAGCTGCGCGAGCTCGGGGAGAACCTCAAGCGCGCGGTCGCCGACGGCAACCCGCTCAGGTACTCCGAGCTCAACCGGGAACTGCACCGCCGGGTCGGGCGCGATCTCCGCTCAGCACGTCGCCATCGGCCTGCTCGACCGGCTGCACGGCCAGCTCGTGCGGCACCAGTTCCAGCTCGCGCTCCGCCCGGCCGCCCCGAGGTCTCGCTGGCCGAGCACCTGGCCATCCTCGAGGCCGTCGCCGACCGCCGGCCGCACGACGCCAACCTCGCCGTCCGCGCCCACCTGGCCAGCGTCATCGAGGCGCTGCAGGCGTGCGACCAGCCGGATCAGCAACCGGGCGGCGCCTCAGATCACGACATTTCCCGTTATGTCGAGTCGCGGTCACCCGACATTCCGGGACAGGGACAGCCAACCGGATAAGGGAACCCGCCAGCCATGCTGAACGTCATCGTCACCGACCCGCCCCGAGCCGATCTCGCGGCGGTCGACGCGCTCGCCCCGTACGGCGTCGCCACCGTCCACGAGGCCATCGGCCGCAACGGCTACCTCGGCCCGGCCATCCGGCCGAACCAGCAGGGCGCGCGGATCGCCGGCGTCGCGCTGACCGTGGTCTGCTGGCCGGGCGACAACCTGATGATCCACGCCGCCGTCGAGCAGGCGAAGCCGGGCGACATCATCGTCATCACCACCACGTCGCCCTCCTCCGACGGCGCGTTCGGCGAGCTGCTCGCCACCTCGCTCGCCGCCCGCGGCGTCCGCGGCCTGATCATGGGGGCGGGCCTGCGCGACACCCGGGAGCTGCGCGAGATGGGCTTCCCCGCCTGGACCGCGCACGTCTCCGCCCAGGGCACCGTCAAGGAGACCCCCGGCGCGGTCAACGTCCCGGTCACGCTCGGCGGCCAGACGATCCGCCCGGGCGACGCGATCGTCGCCGACGACGACGGCGTGTGCGTCGTCGCCCCGGCTGGACGTGGCCGCGGCGGTCACCGCGTCCGCCGCCCGGATCGCCAAGGAGGACGCGAACCGCGCGGAGCTGGCCGGCCGGCCTGCTCGGCCTCGACCTGTACAACCTCCGCCCCAAGCTGGCCAGGGTCGAGTACATCTCCTACGCCGAGTACGCCAAGCGGGCCGGCGAGGGCGGCTAGCGCATGGACGGCATCCGGGCCATGCAGATGCGGGGCGGGACGTCCAAGGGGCTGTACTTCCTCGCCGCCGATCTGCCGGCCGACCCGGCCGAACGCGACGACCTGCTGCTGCGGGTCATGGGGTCGCCCGACCCGACGCAGATCGACGGGGTCGGCGGCGCGCACCCGCTGACCTCGAAGGTCGCGGTCGTGTCGCCGTCGGCGGTCGACGGCGTCGACGTCGACTACCTGTTCCTCCAGGTGATGGTCGACCGTCCGGTCGTCACCGACAAGCAGAACTGCGGGAACATCCTGGCCGGGGTCGGGCCGTTCGCGGTCGAGCGCGGCCTGGTGGCGGCCGGCGGCGACGAGACCCGGGTGCGCATCCGGATGGTGAACACCAACGGGATCGTCACCGCGACGTTCCCCACCCCGGGCGGGCGGCCGCGCTACGACGGGCCGACCGCCATCGACGGCGTGCCGGGCACGGCGGCGGCGATCGTCCTCGACTTCGAGGACTCCGGCGCCGGCGCGAGCGTGTTCCCGACCGGCAACGTCACCGACACGTTCGGCCGGCATCCCGGTCACCTGCGTGGACAACGGGATGCCGGTGGTGGTGGCGGCCGCGTCCAGCTTCGGCAAGAGCGGGCGGGAGTCGGTCGCCGAGCTTGAGGGCGACCCGGAGCTGAACCGGCGGGTGCAGGAACTGCGCCTGGCGGCGGGCAAGGCGATGGGGCTGGGCGACGTCAGCGCCACCACCGTCCCGAAGATCTCGCTGGTCGCGCCGCCCGCCCACGGCGGGACGATCGCCACCCGCACCTTCATCCCGGTCCGGGTGCACCAGTCGATCGGGGTGCTCGGCGCGGTCAGCGTCGGCACCGCGATCATGGTCCCCGGCGCGGTCGGGCATGACCTGGCGGCGCTCGTCCCCGGCCGCCCGCGGCTGGCGATCGAGCACCCGAGCGGCGCCCTCGGCGTCGAGGTCGAGCTCGACGCCAGCGACGACGCCGCCGACCGTGATCAGGTCGGGCGTTGTCCGCACCGCCCGCAAGCTGTTCGACGGCACCGTCTTTCCTCGGTAGCGCGCACGGCGAGGGGCTGCCCCGGACGGTGGGATCCTTGCCTGGGGCGTGGGACCAGGGACCGTTCGGAGCGATGGGTGTGATTGATTTGGGTCTGAGACGCCCGGGCTACTCGTCGTCGGCGGGGGTGGAGATGAGGCTGAAGACCGCGCCGTCGGCGTCGGCGACGACGGCCATCCGGCCGTAGGGGCTGTCGGCGGCGGGCCGGATCACCCGGCCGCCGTTGCCGGTCGCGGCGGTGACGGCCTTGTCGGTGTCCGAGGTGCCGAAGTACACCGACCAGCCTGCGGGGTGGTCGTCGCCCTGGCCGGCCGGGTACGCGCCGATGCCGCCGACGACCTGCTGGCCGTTGATGAGCATGGTGGCGTAGCTGAACCCGTCGCTCGACATGTCGCCGTACTCGTAGCCGAAGACGGCCGCGTAGAACGCCTTGGCCCCCTCGAAGTCGCGGCTCATGTGCTCGCTCCAGGTGAACGCGCCGGGCACGTTGGCGACCTCGATGCCGGTGTGCTTGCGGCCCTGCCAGACGCCGAAGACCGCGCCGGTGACGTCGGCCGCTATCACCAGCCGGCCCTGCTCCATGACGTCCATCGGCTCGCTCAGGATCCGCCCGCCGGCGTTGACGATCCGGGACGCGGTCGCGTCCACGTCGGCCGACGCGAAGTAGGTGGTCCACGCGGACGGGGTGCCGGGCGGGCCCATGATCGGCCCGATGCCCGCGACGTTCCTGCCACCGAGCCTGGCCATCGTGTAGCCGCCCATCTCGGGGCCGCCCGGCTCGATGTCCCACCCGAACTGGCGGGAGTAGAAGCCGATCGCCTTCGGGATGTCGTTGGTGCCCAGGTCCACCCAACTGGGCGTTCCGTCGGGCCAAGTGGTGTCACGGGTAACCACTCTTGTCACCTCCGTGTCGGTGGAAGCACGCTCCGTCGCGGCCACGCTACCGCAGACGGTAACACCTGCGCATCGGCCACGCTCGGACACAATCAGGAAACGATAGGAAACGGCCGCGAAATGCAATCCTCTTACAATGAGGCGATCATGAGCGATCCGGCCCCCAGCTACAGCAAGACCCGCCTCGGCTCCGACCAGGCCGCGGGCGCGATCTCGCTCACGCCCCAGCGCAGGCGCATCGTCTACCTGGTGGTCGGCGTGCTGGTCGCGGCCGGGATCGCGGTCGGCGTGTGGAGCGGGACCAGCCACGACCAGTACGGCCCGTCGGGGAACGGCTGCGTGACGCTGACCTTCGCCAGCTCGACCGGCGGCTCGACCATCCACGACTGCGGGGCGGCGGCGAAGTCGTTCTGCAAGGCCGCGTTCGCCAACTCCGACCGGCTCTCGCTGCTGGCCCGGCCGCAGTGCGACCTCGCGGGCTGGACCCAGTCGAAGGTCGCGCGGCTAGCGCATGCGGGCGGTCGTGCAGCGGGTGAGCCAGGCCAGCGTCACGCGTCGACGGGGCGCGTCATCGGGGCGATCGACGGGCCCGGGCTGCTGGTGCTGGTCGGCGTCACCCACGACGACACGGCTGCAGAAGGCCGGGAAGCTGGCGGCCAAGCTGTGGGGCCTGCGCATCCTCGACGGCGAGAAGTCCTGCTCCGACCTGAACGCGCCGCTGCTGGTCGTCAGCCAGTTCACGCTCTACGCCGACACCGCCAAGGGACGCCGGCCGACGTGGAGCAACGCGGCCCCCGGGCCGGTCGCCGAGCCGCTGGTGGACGCCGTCGTCGCCGAGCTGCGCGCGCTCGGCGCCCGGGTCGAGACGGGCAAGTTCGGCGCCGACATGAAGGTCGCGCTGGTCAACGACGGCCCGATCACGATCATCATCGAGCTGTAGGGCGCTGCGGGACCTGGATGGCGGCGGGTTACAGATAGGGACGGGCGGGGACTTATCGGGCCAATAGGGGCGGCCGGGAGTTGCGGACCGGCCATAATGTGCGGGTGACACCCTTGGAGCAGTTGTCCGTGGGCGACGTGACCGCCAATCCCGTGCTGGCCGAGGTGATCCGGTCCGGGTTCGTGGAGTCCCGGCACCGCGGCACCGTCGTCGCGCTGGCCGCCGATGGCACGTTCGCGTTCACGGCGGGCATCGCCAACGCACCCGTCTTCCCCCGCTCGTCCAACAAGCCGCTGCAGGCAGTGGCGATGATCCGGGCCGGGCTGCCGCTCGACGGCGAACTGCTCGCGCTCGCCGCCGCCAGCCACTCCGGCGAGGACTTCCACGTCCAGGGCGTGCATGACATCCTCGACTTCGCCGGGCTGACCGAGGACGACCTGCGCTGCCCGGCCTCGCTGCCGGGCGACGAGCCGACCGCGCGGCGGCTGATCAGGGAGTCCGATGAGCCCGAGTCGCGGGTTCGGTACAACTGCTCGGGCAAGCACGCGGCCATGCTGGCGACCTGCATCGCCAACGACTGGCCGACCGAGACCTACCTGGAGCCCGAGCACCCGCTCCAGGTGCGCATCCGGCGGACGATCGAGGACCTGGCCAGGGAGCCGGTCGCGGCGGTCGGGGTGGACGGCTGCGGCGCCCCGGTGTTCGCGCTGACGCTGGGCGGCCTCGCCCGGTCGTTCCGGGCGATGGTGCTGGCCGAGCCGGGCACCCCGGAGCGGAAGGTAGCCGACGCGATGCGCAAGTTCCCGTCCTGGACGTCCGGCACCACCAGGGACGAGAACCGGCTGATGACCGAGATCCCCGGGCTGCTGCTGAAGTCGGGGGCGGAGGGCATGGACGCGTTCGCGCTCCCGGACGGAACGGCCGTCGCGGTCAAGATCGAGGACGGGAACGCCCGCGCTCGCACCCCGGTCACGGTCGCCCTGCTGGCCATGCTCGGCGCGCAGCCGCCGGTCGGGCTGGCCACCACCGACGTCCTCGGCGGGGGCGCGCCGGTCGGCGTGATCCGCGCGACCAGGCTGGTGTAGCGATTTCTGGGTTTCAGGGGTTCAGGGCCCGGTGCGCGGCGAGGGTGAAGCGCGGTTCCTGGGCGGGGGCGCCGGCCGCCAGGTCGGCGATGATCTCGCCGAGCAGCGGGGCGAACTTCGCGCCGTGGCCCGAGCAGGGCGACGCGACCACGAACGGCCCGCCGCCGGGGCGGTCGAGGATGAAGTCCTCGTTCGAGGTCCAGGTGTAGAGGCAGCTCGCCTCGTTGACCGGGGCGGGGTCGAGGCCGGGCAGCCGGTCGGCGACGAACGCGCGCAGCCGCTCCCTGGCGGCCGGGTCGATGCGGAAGTCGCGGACGCTGGCGGTGGTGGCCTGGCCGGGATCGTGCTCGCCGATCTTGACCGCGCCAGGCACCCCGCCGTCGCGGCCGCCGGGCAGGCCGTAGCGGTAGCCGCTGCCGTCGAAGTGGATGAAGACCGGCCACGGCTCGGGTTCTCGCCCTCGCGCCGGGGCGAAGTGGAACACCTGCTGCTGGGTGACGGTGAGCGGCGGCAGCTCGACCAGGCCGCCCAGCAGGGGGGCGATCCACGCGCCGGCCGCGACGACGACGACCGGGGCTTGGAATGCCTCGCTCGCGGTGGTGGCGATGGCGCCGCCCTTAGGGGCTACTGCCAGGGTTTCGACGGGGGTGTTGAAGCGGACGTCGGCGCCGTGGGCGGCCGCCAGCCGGAGCATCGCCGCGATCGCGCGGTCGGGGTCGATGACGCCGGCGTCCGCGTGGTACATCACCTGGCCGACGCCGCGGAAGTCGATGAACGGCCAGCGCTCGGCCGCTGCTTGCTCGGGGAGCAGCTCGGCGGGCACGCCGCACTCGGCCAGCACCGCGTACAGCCGCTCCGGCTCCCTGGCCGCGCCGAAGTCGATGCCGCCGGTCAGCGTGAGCAGGTCCTGGCCGGCCTCGGCCTCAAGGTTGCGCCAGCGCTCTTCCGACTGCCCGGTCAGCCGCACGTAGAGCGGATCCGGGTAGGCCCGCCGGAAGATCCTGGCGCTGCCGTGCGAGCTGCCGTTGCGGTGCGCGGGACCGAACGCCTCGAGCACGACGACGTTCTGGCCCCGGTTGGCGGCGGCGTAGGCGGCGGCCGCGCCGGCCAGCCCGGCGCCGACGATGATCAGGTCTGCGCGCACCGTCATGATGAGCCTCCCGAGGGTTGGTTGACGCCGTTTCCCGGCTCAGGACCGGGGCAAATCGGCAAAGTCAAGATCATTATTCCGAACGGACCGTGGGTGACTCGGCCGCCCCGACGCCGCGCCTGTCGGCTGGGTGGCCGCGGTGGCGCGTTGGCGCGTGATCGTGGGTTGTTGCGGCTCCGCGCGGCGGGGTTGGGCTGTGATCGTGGGTCATTGTGGCGGTGCTGGGTGGGCTTGGAGCGTGATCGTGGGTCGTTGGGGGCAGCCGGGGGGCTGTTGCCGAATTGGTTGGGCGGCTGGGGCTGGGGCGGGGGCTTGTTTGGGTGGCGGGGGGTGGTTGCGGCTGAGCCCGATGCCTGCCGGGGCCGAGTGGTCCCCTTTTAGGGCTGGGAGCCTGCTGGATGAGGCCCCCTTTTTTCGGGGGGTTCCTAGGCGGGGAGGGCGGCGAGGGCGGCGGTGGTGAGGTGGCCGCTGGTGATGGCCTTGCGGAGGTTGCGGACGGCGGTCGCGAAGGTCCATTCTCCGGATGCGCGGGGCAGGCCGCGGACGGTCAGGCGGCGGATGCCCATGTTGTGCTTGAGGTCGCCGTGGAAGGTCTCGCCGATGTGGCCGCGCCTGCGGTAGGCGGCGATCCCGTCTTCGGTGGCGAGGCGGGCGGCCATGGCGGCGGCGGGCGCCTGGTCCGGGGCGGTCCCGGCCGGGACGAGGCCGGCGGCGTCGGCGGCGCGGGCGGCCTTCTCCAGGTTCCGGCGCTTGCCGGTGGCGATCAGCCGGTCCGGGCCGGGGCAGGTCAGGTTGGCCTGCGACAGGTCGCCGGCGTCGGCCAGGGCCAGGCCGATCTCCCCGGTCCCGGGGGCGCCCGGCGGCGGCCATCATCGCGGCGGCGGCCTGCGCCTGGCTGATCATCGGCTCGTACCACTGCACGTCGTCGTCCCCGCGCCGCCCCTCCCCGAGCAGGGCGTCCTCCCGCCCGTCGGCGTCGGCGTGCGCCGCCGCCATCTCGGCCGCGAGCTTCCGCAGCCCGTCCTCGGTCCGGTTCGCGTCCCTCGACGCGTCCGCGGCGATCTTCGTCCCGTCGAGCGCGACCACCCCGACCCGGCCCATCCCCAGCCGCGCGCACAAGACCAGGACCTGCGCGAACAGCGGCGCGGCGGTCTCGGCGAACTGCTGCCGGAACCGCGCCGCGGTCGCGTGGTCGGGCGCCCGCCCCGCGCAGATCACCATGAACGCCAGGTCCTGCCCGCACAGGGCCTCGATCCGCCGCGACGACGTGACCCCGTTCGCGTACGCCCAGATAAGCAGCGTGAGCAGCATGTCCGGGTCGAAGCCCGCCGCCCCCGCCCCGCCCGTCCGCCGGCGCGCGTGGAACGCCGAGGTGTCCATCCGCCGGACCGCCTCGATCACCAGCCACACCGCGTGGCCCTCCGGCAGCCAGTCCCGCATGTCCGGCGGCAGCAGGAACGCCTGATCACGATCGACCGGAAGATAATCCTTCGCCATAACCAGATTCTATCGAACACCCTGCCGGCAAACCCGGGAACGCGTCACCCCAGGTCAGCCAATTCTGCAACAGCCCCCCGGCGACCCGAACTTCCCACGCTGACGAGGGGAAGCGGCGAGGGGCCAACGCGTGGGATCGGTGGGGCTGGCGGGGGTGGGCGCTTGGGGTGGGCGCGAGGGTGGGGTGAGCGGGTGGGTTGATTGCCGGGGTGGGGCGGCCGGGCGTGAGAGGGTGGGGGGCGGGAGGTAGTTGACTATGAAGATCGGCTTGCAGATTCCTGACTTCAGCACGCCGCGGGGGCCGGAGCGGCTCTGGGCGGAGCTGGCGACGGTGGCGCGGACGGCCGACGACGCCGGGTTCGAGTACATCGCGCTGATGGATCACTTCTTCCAGATCCCGGCGGTCGGGCCGGCCGAGAACGAGATGCTCGAGGGGTACACGACGCTCGGTTACCTGGCCGCCTGCACTCGGCGGGCGGCGCTGCTTACGGTGATCACCGGGGTGATCTACCGGCACCCGGGCGTGCTGGCCAAGATCGTCACCACGCTTGACGTGCTGTCGAACGGCCGGGCGTGGCTCGGCGTGGGCGCGGGCTGGAACTACGAGGAATCGCGCGGGCTCGGCATCCCGTTCCAGCCGACGGCCGAGCGGTTCGAGCGGCTCGAGGAGACGCTGCAGATCTGCCTGCAGATGTGGCACGGGGACGAGCGGCCGTACCAGGGCAAGCACTACACGCTCGAGCGCCCGCTGAACTCGCCCCAGTCGATCACCCGGCCGCACCCGCCGATCATGATCGGCGGCGGCGGGGAGAAGAAGACGCTGCGGCTGGTGGCACAGTACGCCGACGCGTGCAACCTGTTCGCGGGGCGGGACGAGGCGCGCAAGCTCGACATCCTGCGCCAGCACTGCGACGCGGTCGGCCGCGACTACGACACGATCTACAAGACCGTGTACTACGTGTTCGACCCGTCCCGCGGCACCCAGCGGATGATCGACGAGCTCGGCGCGCTGGCCGCGCTCGGGTTCGACGCTGCCATCGGCGCGGTGGCCGGGGTGTGGGACGTGGCGCCGCTTGAGATGATCGGGTCGGACGTCATCCCGGTGGTGGCGGACTTCTAGTCGCGGGCCCATTCAGCCGCGGCGGTGCGCTTCAGCCGCGGCCGTGCGCTGGCCGGCGTCAGCCGGTCACCGGGACCGGAGGCAGCGGGACGGCCCAGACGGTCGCCTCGGCCCTGCCCGTCACGAGCGCGCCTGCCGGCGAGCGGCCGCTCGCGGCGGCGATGTTGACTACGCTGCCCGCCGATACGTCCGCCGCGGTGGTGATGTACACCGCCCGGCAGGTGGTGGCCGCGCCAGGGGCGAGCGTGCTGACCGCGCAGCTGACCGCGCCGAGCCGGTCGTCGGTCACCGTCACGCCGTGCAGGGTCACGTCGCCGGTGTTGACCACCGTGTCGGTGTAGGTGATCGCGGTCCCGGCCCTGTCGTAGGTCGCCGGTGAGGCCGCCTTGGCGACGGCGATGCCCGGATGGCGGATGACGTGCACGGTCTGCGTGTCGCCGTCGGTCACCGGAGGGCCGGTCGGCGGGTCACCGGTCACCGTCGCCACGTTGGCGAGCTTGCCCGCGGCCACCTCCGCCCGGGTCGTCACCTTGACCGCCCGGCAGGTCATCGACTCGCCGGGAGCCAGGACGGTGGCCGGGCAGGCGACATCGCCGAGCTGGTTATCGGTCAGCGTGACGTCGTGCAGCGTCTCGTTCCCGGTGTTGGTCACCGTGTAGGTGTAGGTAATCTTCTCGCCCGGTGCGCCGTACTCCATCGGGAACGCCGCCTTCCGTTCGGCGATGGATGGTGCGCGGGTGGCGTGCACGGCGGCGGTGTCGCCGTCGGTCACCGGCGGGCCGGTCGGCGGGTCGCCGACGACGATCGCCGCGTTGACGATCTGCCCGGCGTCCACGTCGGCCTGGGTGGTGCGGTGGTACCCGAGGCAGGTCGTCGCCCGGCCGGGGGCGAGCGTGGTGGTGAGGCAGCTGACCGCGCCGAGCCGGCTGTCGGTCAGCGCGATGCTGTGCAGCGTCACGTTCCCGCTGTTGGTCACCGTGTAGGCGTAGGTGATCTGCTCTCCGGCGGCGCCGTACTTGACCGGGAAGGCGGACTTGGCCAGGTCGATCCGCGGCAGGCGGACCGCGGGGACGGCCTGGGTGTCGTCGTCGGTGACCGGCGGGCCGGTCGGCGGATGGCCGGTGACGACGGCCGCGTTCTCGATATCGCCCCTGTCCTTGTCGGCCAACGTCGTGAGGTAGCTTGCGGTGCACGTCATCGACGCGGCGGGCGCCAGCGTGGGGTCCGGGCAGGTGATCGGCCCGAGCCGGCTGTCGGTCAGCGCGATCCGGTGCAGCGTCACGTTTCCGGTGTTGGTCACCGCGTAGGTGTAGGTGATCGCCTCCCCGGCGGCGCCGAAGGTGCCGGGCGACGAGGACTTGCCGACCTGGATTCCGGGGGTGCGGATGGCGTGCACAGTATCGCGGTCGGTGCCGGTCACCGGCAGCCCGGCGGGCGGGCGCGCGGTCACCTCGGCGGTGTTCGCGATGTGCCCCGCGTCCACGTCGGCTCGGGTCGTGACGTGCTCCGCAGTGCAGGTCGTGAGCTCACCGGGCGCCAGCGTGGTGACCGGGCAGGTAACCGCCCCGAGCCGGCTGTCGGTCAGCGCGATCGCGTGCAGCGTCACGTTTCCGGTGTTGGTCACCATGTAGGCGTAGCTGATCGTCTCGCCCGGCTCCGCGTACTGCGCCGGGGTGGCGGTCTTGACCAGCGCGATGCCGGGGTGGTGGATCGCGTCCACGGTCACGTCAGCGGTGCCGGTCACCGGCGGCCCGGTCGGCGGGTGCCCGGTCACGTCGGCCGCGTTGGCGGTGCGGCCGGCGTCGACGTCCGCTTGCGTGGTCACGTGGGCCGCGCTGCAGGTCATCGACTGACCGGGCCCGAGCGTGGTGAACGCGCAGGTCACCGGGCCGAGCCGGTTGTCGGTGAGCGCTATGCGGTGCAGCGTCACGTTCCCGGTGTCGGTCACCGTGTACGTGTAGTCGATGATCTCGCCGGGCGCGGCGTAGGCCGCCGGGGACGCCGACTTCACGAGGTGGATGGCCGGGCGCTGGCGGGCGGCGACGGTCGCGTCGGCCGGGCCGCCGAATACGGCGTCGTCGTTGGGCGTGAACCCGGTCGTGCGGGCGGTGTTGGTGACGTGGCCCGCGTCGAGGTCGGCCTGGGTGATGGTGTACTCGGCGGCGCAGGCCGCGGTGTCGCCGGTCGCCAGCGTGGACGGCGTGCACCGGATCGTGTGGCCGATGCGGTCATCGAGGACATGCACGTCGTGCAGCGTGAAGTAGTTGGTGTTGGCCACCGTGTAGTGGTACGTGACCTTCTGGCCGACGGCGCTGTAGGTCGGCGGGGTCGCCGTCTTGGTGATGTGCATGCCCGCGCAGTTGTGCAGCGCCAGCTGCGCGAGCACGTGGCTCAGCCGCTGGAAGTCGGTGTTGAAGTAGTCGGTGTCGGCCGCCGGCCCGGAGATGGCCCGGATGTTGTCGGTCGAGGGCAGCCCCTCGTGCGCGGTGCCGATGCCCACGCTGATGACCGAGGTGCCCTGGGCCTTCAGCGCGTTGGCGGAGAAGATGCCGTTCTCCACCTCGGCGAACCGGGTCGTGTTGCCCCGGCCGCCGTTGCCGGTCGGCCCGTAGAAGGTCGGGTCGCCGTCGGTGATGATGAAGGTGGACTGGAAGTGATAGCGCGAGTTGTCCGCAGCGATCTGCCAGAGGCCGGCGTCCCAGTTGGTGCCGGAGCTGGCCGGCACCGTCAGCCCGTTGATCTTGCTGACCAGCCTGGCGACGCCGGCCGGGGCGTCCACGGAGACCGGCGGGAGGGTGGCGTTGTTGGCGCCGAGGGCCGGGGCGTTGGTGCCGTAGGTGAAGATCGCGATGGTGGACGGGGTGCCCGCCAGTGACTCCACGAACGCCCGGGCGGCTGCCTTGTAGGTGGCCAGGTTGGAGCTGACCGAGCCCGACAGGTCGATGAGCAGCGCGATCCGCAGTCCGCAGACAGCGGGGAGCGGCGGGTCGTCCTTCGACAGCGCCCAGGTGCCGCTGCGGGCGGTGGGTGCGGTGTCGCTGTTCGGGGCCGGGACCGGGATGGTCAGATTGGCCTTTCCGACCGCGACCCGCAGCGACTTGTAGACCCGCGAGACGACCCCCGCCCCGCTCCCGGTGGCCAGCGCCGGGTTGTCGAACCAGCCCGCCGGGGTGCCGGCCTGGGTGACGGTGTACGTCCGGTTGGCGCTCACCTGCAGGGTGCAGGCGCCGGCGGCGGTGCTCACGCAGCTGTCGGCGAACCCCGTGCTGGCCGGCGTGACCCGGAACGTGACCCCGGCGAGCCCGGTCGCGATCGGCGGGCCGGGCGGGCCGTTCTCCGCGGTGCGGACGCCGCCGACGCGGACGGTGATCGTGGGGTCGCCGCCGGACGCCGGCTTCGGCCTCGCCGCGGAAGCGGCCGCGGTCGAGCCGGCGGCCGGCGATGCCAAGGCCGGCCCGGCCAGACCGCCGGCCAGCAGGGCGGCCCCGGCCGCGAGGCCGGCGACCGCGGTGAGACGGCGCCGCGCAGTGGAAATCATCGTCAGGTTCCCCCTCGCAGCGGCGTCCCCGCGCGCGCCGGCCGGGCGGCGGGCCCGGTCGGCGGGGTCGCGGAAAGGCCTGGCAGCACCGTTGTCATCACATTCTGTCCTTAGATAACTACTCTCAGTGACAGTGCTGCACGCTACCGGCGGCCGCCGGCGTTGGCCGGCAATTGCGCGCGGGCCGGCGTGTCACCGGCGGAAACCGTCAGAAAGCGGCGCGGCGGGCAGGGCGGGTCGGCGGGGCGCCGGGCGACGGGACGGCGGGACGGCCGGGCGGCGGGACGGCGGGACGGCCGGGCGGCGGGACGGCGGGGCGGGCAGGCCGCGCCGACGCGGCAGGGCGGGGCGGCGAGGCGGGGCGGGGCGGGGCGGCGAGGCGGCGAGGCGGCGAGGCGGGAGCGCCCGGCGCGGCGAGGCGGCGGGGCGGGCAGGGCGCGCCGACGGGCGGCGGGGGTCGAGCGCCTAGCCGATAACGTCGATGGGGGTGCCGGGCGGGACCTGGGCCAGCCTTTCGAGCGACTGAAGGTGCAGCCGGACGCAGCCGTGCGAGATCCTCGCCCCGGCGGCCCCGATCAGGCTGTCCTCGCCGAGCGGGCCGTGGATGCCGATGACGGCGTCACCCGAGCCCTCCCAGTCGCGGATCGCCTGGGAGTGGTCGGAGGTGACGATGATGAACGGGCCGTAGCCGGAGTTGGGCGCCGGCGGCGGCTCGTCGAAGGCCACGAAGAACTCCCCGGTCGGCGTGGGGTCGTCCTCGGCTCCCACGCCGGCCGGGGCGGAGAAGACCAGCCGGCCGTGGTCGTACAGCGCCAGCCGGGTGGTGGCGAGGTCGACCACGATCCGGTAGGGCGTGCTGCTCAGCCTGACGTCGCTGGCGGGCAGCCAGGCGGTGGTCCCGTCGGGCCGCTGGGCGAGCCTTACCCGGACCCAGCCGGGCCGGGTCGCGATGACCGGCAGCACCGATGGCCGCTGATACCAGCTGGCCGGGACGGTGCCGTCCGCGAGCCTGCCGGGGGCGGCGTACCCGGGCGCGGTCGCGAGCACGGTTGCCAGCTCGATGCTGTCGGGCACGGCGGGCGGTAGGCCGGCCGGCCGCAGCTGGGCGGCCTGCCGGGCGGGCGCCACGACCGGCCGGGCGGGCGGTGCGGGCGACGGCCTGCGGCGGCGCCGGCCGTTCCGGCACCGGACGAGATCACCAGGCCGATCGTGGTCGCCAGCGCCGCTACGGCGATCATGGCCACGGCACCGGTGGCCCGAGTCGCGGGGAATTCGCGATTCGCCAGCGCGATCTTGAGGCGGCCCGGAGGCACGGACGGTCACACCTCACTTTTAGCTATCGTTTGATGACTCAAGGTGACAGTGCGTGAAACTATCAGCCGCACGGGCCGTCTGTTGGCAATTCACGCGAATTAAGCGCGTGTCACGGGCCTGCGGCGGGAGAGAGCGGGCTGAACCTGGCAGGCGGAGCAACGGTCCGTTCGAGATGATGATTTGGATTTTTAGCCTCGGGCGAGGAACTCCTCGATCGAGGCGGCGAGGGCGACCGGGGTCTCGAACATCGGGTAGTGGCCGGACCCGGGCAGGACCTGCAGTTCGGAGTTCGGGTACGGCTCCAGCCAGGCCTGCTCCATGAACTCGGCGGGCTGGGTGGGGTCGTGCTCGCCCGTGATGACCTTGACCGGGACCTGGTTGTCCTTGACCTGGGCGAGGATGTCGGCCTTGGCCCAGGACTCGAGGTAGCGGCCGAACGCGGTCTGGTCGGAGTTCTCGAGCGAGTGCCGGACGACCGCGTCGACGAACGCGGCGGGCAGGCGGCGGCCGGTCGCGTGGTTGACGATCATCGCCCGGCTGGCCGGGCTGGCGGCGGCCGAGGCGAACAGGGACCATTCCGACTCGCCGAGCGGCAGGCCGCTGGCCGGGACCGGGGCCACGCCGACCAGGCGGCGGACCCGGTGCGGGGCCTGGAGCAGGACGTGCTGGATGGCGACGCCGCTCATCGAGTGGCCGACCAGGCTGAACCGGTCCCAGCCGAGGGCGTCGGCCAGCGCGATCGCGTCGGCGGCGGCCTCCGCCATCGTGAACTCGCCCGCCTCGTCCCTGCGGGAGCCGTAGCCGCGCAGGTCGGGGAAGACGTAGCTGAACCGGGCGGTGTCCAGGTAGTCGGTCAGGCTGCCCCAGCCCAGGGCCGAGCCGAACCAGCCGTGCAGCGCGATGACGCGGTGGTCGCCGCGCCCGACCTTGACGTAGGAGCCAGCCATGGCTCGTAACCTAGCGGAATTTATGTCCAGAATGTAGGTGTCTGTGAGACGGCGCAATGGGTTTCAGGCGGGGCAAACCGGCCGATACTGGGTTCGAATGAGGCGTTTAAGGTCGGTCGGCGCGCCGCCGGGCGACTTTCCGTGCTATACGCTAGCGTGCCCGACGTGGACCCAATCATTACCGCCGCCGCGATCACGGGCGGGATCGCCGCGTTCGGCATCGCGGGCACCGCGATGAGCGCGATCGTCGGCTCACGGAACACCCGGGTGGCGGCCGAGCAGACCGTCGAGGCCGCCCGCGCGGCCACCATGGCGCATCGCTCGAGGCGGCGCGCGAAGGCCAGCGCTGGGAAAGAGAGCACGCCGCCTACGTGGAGACGATCGCGGGCGTGCTCCGTCGTCAGCGGCAGCGTCGCTACCTGGTGACGAACTCGCTGAGCGAGGATTCTGATCAGCTCAGGGACTTCCTTGACGCGCATGATCCGCCGGGCTGGCTGGAGGCGCAGGCCCGGTTGATCGCGTGCGCGTCCGAGTGGGTGAAGGACGCGGCCGAGGCGTCCCGGCAGGCGCACCTCGAGGTCTGGGCCCGGGTGCACCGGTACCGGCTGATGGACGACGACAACCGGCTGGCGCTGGAATCCGGCCCGGGCGGCAGCGCGCCGTTCGACGGGCGTGAGCTGGTCGCGGCGCGGCGCGACATCGACGCGGCCATCGCCGATGCCGACGCGATGGACAACCTGCTGGTCACGCTCATTCGCGAGGAGCAGCGGAGCAACGGCCGGACCGTGCTGACCGGCCAGTAGCGCCGGTTCGGGTTCGGGTTCGGCCGGGCTCAGCGGAAATTGCGCCGCAGTCCTGACCACACCTCGTCGTAGTCGCGCTGCCTGCTGAGGGCGTCCATCGCCTGCCTGGTCGGGAGGATGGTCCAGCGGGATTCGAACATGAACGCCAGCGTGTCGTCCAGCTTCTGCGGTGCCAGCTCGGCCGTGCTCGCCTTGGCGTAGGTGTCGGCGTCGGGGCCGTGGCTGGCGAACGTGTTGTGCAGCGAGCCGCCGCCGGGGGTGAACCCGGTCGCCTTGGCGTCGTAGGCGCCGGAGACCAGGCCCATGTACTCGGACATCACGTTGCGGTGGAACCACGGCGGGCGGAACGTGTTCTCGCCCACCAGCCAGCGCGGCGCGAAGACCACGAAGTCGACGTTGGCGAGGCCGGGTGTATCGGTGGGGCTGGTGAGGACGGTGAAGATCGACGGGTCCGGGTGGTCGTAGCTGATCGACCCGATCACCATGAAGTCCCTGGTGTCGTACTTGTACGGCGCGTAGCTGCCGTGCCAGGCGACCACGTCGAGCGGCGAGTGGTCGTACTCCGCCTCCCACAGGTTGCCGCCGAACTTGTTCACCACCAGGACCGAGTGGTCGCGCTCCTCGAAGGCGGCGTGCGGGTACTTGAAGTCGCGCTCGTTGGCGAGGCCGTTGGCGCCGATCGGCCCGCGCTCGGGGAGGGTGAAGGGGGCGCCGAAGTTCTCGCACAGGTAGCCCCGGGCGAACGCGTCCGGCAGCTCGACCCGGAACCGGATGCCGCGCGGCACCACCGCGATCTCGCCCGGGCTGACCCGGAGCGGGCCGAGCTCGGTGTGCAGGACGACCGCGTTCAGCTCGGGCACGAACAGCAGCTCGCCGTCGGCGTCGACGAAGTAACGGTCGCGCATGGACGCGTTGGCGGCGTAGAGGTGGATCGCCATCCCGGCCCTGGTCCGGCTGTCGCCGTTGCCGCCGACGGTGAAGAGGCCGTCGATGAAGTCGGTTTCCAGGTCGCTGACCGGGAGCGGGAACGGGTCCCAGCGCAGCCGGTTCGGATTCGGTTCGAGCTCGTCGAACGGGGTGGATTTTAGATTCCTATTGTCGATCCGGTGGAAGGCCGGGTGCCGGGCCGACGGCAGGATCCGGTACACCCAGGTGCGCTGGTTGACCGCGCGCGGCTGGGTGAAGGCGGTGCCGCTGAGCTGTTCGGCGTACAGGCCGAGGGGCGCCTGCTGGGGCGAGTTCCGGCCGACGGGCAGGGCACCTTTGACCGCCTCTGTAACGAACTCGTTCCCAAAACCGCTTTCGTACTGGAAGTCGTCATCGGCCACAGTGCCGCCTCCTCGCTGCTCGTGCCTAGTCACGATCATGCATCCAAGCGAGGACGGCTGTCAGGCCGGGGCGGGTCCGACGCTTGGCAGACAGGAACCGACGCTTTACAGACATGAACGGACGAGCGCATAGTTCGGCGGATTCTACAGTGAATCTGTCACTCAAACACAGTTAGCAACAGTTACTGTGGGGAAGTTGCGCCTACTCCGAGATTTGGGTCACGAAGGAACTCGGGAGGTTGGATGGCCGCCACCAGATGGCTCACGTTCGACTGCTATGGCACGATCGCGGACTGGAATTCGTGCATGCTGTCGGCTCTGGAACCGGTGGCCGGAGCGCAGGCGGACGCGCTGCTCGGCGCCTACCACCGCGCCGAGTCCATCCTCGAGGCGGCGCCGCAGTGGCGGCCGTACCGGGACGTCCTGACCGACGGGCTGGAGCTGGCGGCGCAGCGCAGCGGGGTGGCGCTTCCGGCCGCGGCCTCGGGCGCGCTGGTCGCGGCGTGGCCGGGGATGGAGATCTTCCCCGACGTGGCCGAGGCGCTGACCGACCTGGTCCGCTCCGGCTGGCGGCTGGGCGTGCTGACCAACTGCGACGACGATCTGTTCGCGAGCACGGCCGCCAAGCTGCCGGTGCCGGCCGAGGTCGTGGTGACGGCGGAGCAGGTGCGGTCCTACAAGCCGGACCTGGCGCACTTCAGGAAGTTCGCCGAGCTGACCGGGGCGACCCCGGCGAGCTGGATCCACGTCGCCAACAGCTGGGTGCACGACATCCTGCCGGCCTCCCGGATGGGGCTGCGCTCGGTCTGGGTCGACCGCGACCGCACCGGGCACCCGGCCAAGTTCGCCGAGCGGCGGATCACGGCGATGCGCCGCCTGCCGGAGACGGTGCTCGATGTCAGCGTGCTGCCCGCCTGGTCGCTGCCGCGGGAGATAATTGACCAATGACCACCAGCGCTGACTTGCTCATCGACGGATTCGGCCGGATCAGGGAGAACGTTCTTGACATCCTCTCCGGAGCTGTCCCCGGCCCAGCTCGCCCATCAGGTCGCCCCGGGCGCCAACTCGATCAGCTGGCTCGTCTGGCACCTGACCCGGGTGCAGGACGACCACGTTTCCAAGGCGTTCGACGCCGCGCAGGTATGGTCCGCCGCGGGCTGGGCCGCGCGGTTCGGGCTGCCGGCCGGGACGATGGATATCGGCTACGGGCACACGTCCGCGCAGGCGGCCGAGGCGGGGGCGGCCACCGCGTCGGCGGAGCTGCTGGCGGAGTACCACGAGGCGACGCACGCGCAGACGGTGAAGCTGGTGTCCGGGGTGACCGACGCCGACCTGCCGCGCATCGTCGACACCCGCTGGACGCCGCCGGTCACGCTGGCGGTGCGGCTGGTGTCGGTCCTCGACGACGACATGCAGCACGCGGGGCAGGCCGCGTACGTGCGGGGGCTGGTGCTTGGGGCCGGGGCCTAACCGGTCCTGGCCTCGCTCGGCGAAGGCGAGCGCCTCGGCGGCCAGGGCCGACCAGCTCAACGCGGAGCCTGGGTCCGGGCCTGCCGCGAACCATTCGCGCATCGGGGTGCCCTTGTTGGCGTCGAAGTGGGCGCCGTGGCCGGCCGCGACCAGGGCCGCCACCCGGTCGGCGGGCAGCTTGACCACCAGCGCGCCGCGGACGAACATGGCGAAGATCTTGCCCCGGTAGCGCAGCGCCGAGCGGCCGAAGCCCGCCCCGCCGCGCGGCGGGGTCACCCCGTCGACGTCGTTGAACTCAGTGACCAGGTCCTCGAAACGCGCCCTGGACGGCGGGTCCGGCTGCATGGCCTCAGTCTACGGGGCCGCAGATGAGGCCCCAGGGTTTGTCGTTCACGCGGGTGATGACGATGGTGGCGCGGTCAGGGCCGGCCAGCTTGAGACGGCGGTGGATCTGGTCGACGTCGCCCGCCAGGCCGCGGCGGCGGATGTCGGCCGCGCCGATGCCGAGCTCGCGCAGTCGTTTGGCGAAGCGCTTCTCGTTCCAGGGGGCGGAGTCGAGGACGCGGAGCGTGCGCGCGAACGGGGTCTGCACCGGGCGGTCGAGGGTGAGGAAGGCGATCTGCGGGTCGATCTTGGCGACGTCGCCGGCCCGCTGTCGCCTTCGACGGGGCTGCCGTCGCGGCCGTGGCCGACCCCGAGCGAGCGGGCCAGGTCCTCGACCAGGCCGGACCGGGTGACGGCGGGGTTCGGGTCGAGCAGGTACTCGCGCGGCTCGGTGACCGGCACCGGGTCACCGGGGCAGGCGACGAGCGCGTGCGCGACCGAGCCGGACAGCACCAGCGCGCGGCGCGGGCCGCCGGCGCCGGCCGCGGGGGCCGTCGCCAGGGCCGGGGACCAGAGGACGGCCTCCTTGAGGTCGCGGCCGTCGGCGATGAACTCCGCCTCCCAGCCGTCCGGTATCAGGTCGGCCGGGAGCCCGGGAGCGGCCTTGACGCAGACGGCGGGCAGGCGTTCTGCGAGCGCGAAGCACCAGTCGAGCGGCGGCTCGGACAGGCCGGCCCTGAACCGGTGCGGCGCGCCTGGTGCGGCGCTGCCCGTTCTGGCTGCGGTGGCGGCGCCGGTCCTGGCCGAGGAGGCGGCCGTTCCGGCCGTTCCGCGGCCGGCGGTGCCGCGGCCGGCGGTGCCGGGCCGGCGGTGCCGGGGCCGGAGCGGCGGGCCGGGTCGATGAAGACCGCGTCGAGGCCGTCGAGCCTGAGGTCGCGCACGTCGGCCACGACCGCGCGCACGTTCGCCGCCTGCCCGTAGACGCCGGCGTTGTGCAGGGCGAGCCGGGCGTGCACGTCGTCCCGGTCGACCGCCAGCGCCTCCCGGCCGGACGCGAGCGCGAGCAGGTCGCCGCCGATCCCGCAGCACAGGTCGGCCACCCGGCGGGCGCCGCCGAACCGCGCGGCCCGGTAGCGCGCGATCGGCTCCGAGGACGACTGCTCGTACCCGGCCCTGGTGAACAGCATCTGCATCGCCCGGCTGAACTTCGCCCGGGCCGCCAGGCGGAGCTCGTGCTGGGCGGTGGCCGCCGCGACCAGGTCGGCCGGGTACTGGCGGCGCAGCCTGACCGCGAGCGCGAGCGGGGTCGCGCCGCCGTCCGGCTCGGCCGCGAGCAGCGCCAGCAGCTCTTGCCCGGGCGGGGTGAGCAGGACGGTCGGGTCGGCGTTCATCGCCTTGAGGCTAGTGCAGCGTCCCGCGTATTCGCGGTGGCGGTTGCTCATGGCCGGGGCGGTTGCCTGCGCCACCGGGGGTGAGGACGCATTCCCGGCGCTCGATACGCTGCCCTGCATGAGCGAGAGCAGCCTGTTTCAGCCGGCCGGGCGCAGCTGGGACGTGATCGACCTGCTGGGCGAGATCGAGGACATCGGGGCCGACCCGGTGCGAGGCGGTTACTCGCGGTTTGTGTTCGAGCCGGCCGAGCTGGAGCTGCGGGCGTGGTTCACCGGGCGCGCGCGGGCGCTCGGGCTGGCGGTCGAGCTCGACCGCAACGGCAACCTGTGGGCGTACTGGGGCGGCCGCGGCGGCGGCACGATCGCCGTCGGCAGTCACCTCGACTCGGTGCCGGGCGGCGGCGCGCTCGACGGCCCGCTGGGGGTGGCGTCGGCGCTGTCGGCCGTCGCCCGGCTCAGGTCGGACGGTCTCACCCCGTCCCGGCCGGTCGCGGTGGTCGCGTTCGCCGAGGAGGAGGGGTCGAGGTTCGGCATCGCCTGCCTCGGGTCGAAGCTGACGGCGGGCGCGATCGGGCCGGAATCGGCGCTCCGGCTGACCGACCCGGCGGGCATCACGTTCGGCGACGCCGCCGCGACGGCCGGGGTGGATCCGGCCGGGGTCGGCCGGGACGACGCGCGGCTGGCCGAGCTCGCCGCCTTCGTCGAACTGCACGTGGAACAGGGCCGGGGGCTGGCCGACGTGGGGGCGCCGGTCGCGGTCGCGTCCGGCATCCTCGCGCACGGCCGGTGGCGGCTGCGGTTCACCGGGGAGGGCAACCACGCCGGGGCCACCCCGATGGCGGGCCGTCGTGATCCGCTGGCGGCCGCGGCGGCGGCCATCCTCGCGGCCCAGGCGATCGCGGCCGGCCGCGACGACCCGCTCAACGGCAGCAACGCCCGGGCCACGGTCGGGCGGCTGGTCCCGGTGCCGGGCGGCACTAACGTCATCGCGTCCCGGGTCGACGCCTGGCTGGACCTGCGCGGCGGACGTCGACGCCGATGCCCGAGCGCTGCTGGCCGAGGTCCTGGCGGCGGCCGAGGAGGCCGCCGCCGCGCACGGCTGCGCGCTCGAGGTGACCGAGGAGTCCTACGCGGACACCGTGGTCTTCGACCCGGCCCTGCGGGACCGGATCGGTGACGTCCTCGGCATGCCGCCGGTGCTGGCGACCGGGGCGGGCCACGACGCCGGCGTGCTCGCGGCCGAGTTGCCGACCGCGATGCTGTTCGTCCGCAATCCGACCGGGGTGTCGCACTCGCCGTTCGAGACCGCCAGCGACGACGACTGCCGGGCGGGCGTCGAGGCGCTGACGGCCGTGCTGCGCGATCTGGCGGGCTAGCTGGCGGGCTAGCTCGCGCCGAACCAGCCCGGCACGTCCAGCCGGAAGGTCTCGGCTGGGGTCATGGTGCGCAGGCTGGCCTCCAGGTCATCGACCCGTTCCTGGCCGAGGGTCCGGGCCCAGCGGGCGCGGATGTCGGTGAAGATCTCGGCCGAGAGGGTCAGCGCATCGATGCCGCGCGGGGTGAGGCGGACCAGCTTCCTGCGGCGGTCGTGGCCGTCGCCCGCCCGCTCGACGTAGCCGAGCGCCTCCAGCCGCTCCACGGTCTTGCCCGCCGCCTGCTTGGAGATGCCGAGCCGGCGGCCGACCTCGGTCGCGGTCGCGCCGCTGAACCCGATCGCCTGCATCGCGAACCCGTGCGCGGGGCGCATGTCCTGGTGACCGCGGCGGGCGAGTTCGGCGTGCAGTTCGTCGATGATCGACCGGAAACCGGCGAACAGCAGCAGCGGCAGCTCGTAGCCAGCGCTTGACATAATAGACAACCTCGTTTACCGTTTTAGACAACCAAGTTGTCTTTATCTGCAGGAGCATACGCGATGTTCACCGAGCACACCATCGAGTCCGCGCCGACCGCCGCCCGGCGTTCCATGACCGCCACGATCAGCCACAACGGGTACCTTCCGACCGCCGTGGGGCTGATGGCGACCTCACCGGAGCTGCTCGACGGCTTCCTGAAGATGAGCGCGGCGTTCGAGGGGACCACGCTCGATCCCCTCGCCCGGGAGACGTTGATCATGACCATGGCGACCAGGAACGGCTGTCATCTGTGCGTGGCCATGCACACCGCCCGGCTCACCACGCTGGGAGCCGATGACGCGCTGATCGCGGCGCTGCGGACCGGCTCGGCGCTGGCGGACGAGCGTCTGGAGGCGATCCGGGTGTTCACCCTGCGGGTGCTCGACACCACCGGGCGACGTGGGCGATGACGCGCTGAAGGCGTTCCTCGGCCAGGGCTACACCGAGCGGAACGCGCTCGAGGTCGTGCTCGGCATCGGCGCCTACACCATGTCCACCCTGGCCAACCGGCTCACCGGCGCCCCCATCGACGAGCCGCTGCGTGAGTTCGCGTGAACCCGGCTGGCGGATAGGTCGCGAATCGCGGAATTTCATGCTGTTATCTGCCCGGACGCGGTGGCGGAAATTATTGCGCGACGTTTGTGCCGGGATGCCGAGCGTTTTGTCGCGCAATAATTCGCCGCCGCCCTGCTTCTTGCTGTTATCTGACGCCGGGGTGAAGGCGCGGCGGTTTCAGGCGAAGCCGGAGCCGGGGCTCGGAACCGGGGAGGGTGTGGAGGTCTTTGGGTGCGGGGTTGCTGCCGGGGGTGAGATGCGCGCTGTGGGTGTCGGGGGACTTGGCGGTGGTGGGTCAGCAGGGGGGTAAGGTGCGCGCCGCCGGGGTGGGGGAACTTGGAGGTGGAGGGTCAGCACGGGGTGAGGCGCGCTGCCGGGTGGAGGACTTGGAGGTGGAGGTTCGGCACGGGGTGTGAAGTGCGCGCGCTTTGGGTGTGAGGGGGCTTGGCGGTGGAAGGTCAGGATGGGGTGGGGTGCGTGTTGCCGGGGTGGGGGGCTTGGAGGTGGAGGGTCAGTGCGGGGGGTGGGGAACGGGGCCTGGGGAGTCATGCAGGGACCGTTCGATATAAGGGTTTTGAATTTGCTAGATCTTGGAGGACCTGGTCGAGGGTGGCGTCGTCGGCGGTGACGCCGCTTTCCGGGCGGCCGAGGGCGTTGAGGACGACGAAGCGGATGCCGTGGCGGTACTTTTTGTCCCGCATCCACGCTTGCTGCAGGTCCTGAAGCTTGAACTCGCCGCTGACGGGCAGGCCGAGGCCGGCGATGAGCTGGCGGTGCTGGTCGACGACGGACGCGGGGATGCGGCCCTGGCGGAAGGACAGGTAGGCGGCCGCCATCATTCCCAGGGCGACCGATTCGCCCTGGTCATCGGCGGTGCTGTCGCGGACGAGCTCGATGGCGTGGGCGAAGGTGTGACCGTAGTTGAGGAAGAGACGGTCGCCGCGCTCGCGTTCGTCGCGGCTGACGATGTCGGCCTTGATCTCCACGCTCCTGGTCGCGGCGGCGCAGACCGCGTCCGGGTCGCGGTCGACGATCGCGGCGCGCGCGCTCTGCAGGTAGCCGAGCAGGTCCGAGGGGCTGATGAGGGCGTGCTTGGCGATCTCGGCCAGGCCCGCCTTGAACCCCCGGGCGGCGTTGGCGCAGGCCACCTCGATGTCGCTGATCACCACGACGGGCTGGTGGATGGTGCCGACTAGGTTCCGGCCGAGGCCCAGGTTGATCGCGTTCTTGCCGCCGACGGCGGAGTCGGCCTGGGCGGCCAGCGTGGTCGGCACCAGGGCCAGGCGCATGCCGCGGTTGAACGTCGCCGCCGCGAACCCGGCGATGTCGCCGATGGCCTCCCCGCCGACCGCGATCACCAGGTCGTCGCGGTGCAGGGCGCGGGCGGCGAACTCGTTGGCGAGGTACTCGGCCGCCTGGAAGGTCTTCGACGCCTGGGTGTCGGGCAGCGCGACGCGGTGGACGGGAATGCCGGCGCCCTCGAACCCCTCGGCGACCCGGGCGGCGACCGCCTCGTCGCCGGTCGACTCGATGATCAGGCCGCGCTCGACCTCGGGGAGGGCGGGCAGCAGGGCGCCCACGTGGCCGGTCAGCCCGCGGCCGACGTGGGCGTAGTAGGTGCCGCCGACCGGGGTGACGAAGACGCTCGAGCTGTTGGCCGGCAGCGTCGGCAGCCGGGTGAGCTCGGCCAGCACCTCGCGCGCGATCGCGTCCGGGCGGCGGCCGTCGGTGTCGATGGTGAGGACGGAGAGGTCCTCGTAGACCGGCAGCCGCTTTTTGTACAGGTCGTCGAGGTCGGGGCGGTGCAGCATCGGGCGGTACTCGTCGCCCTGGACCCGCGACATGGCCTCGTCGTAGCCGACCCGAAGGTAGATGACGCGGGCGTTGCGGAGCACGGCGCGGGTCCGCGGGTCCTCGACCGCGCCGCCGCCGAGCGCGATCACCGCCTCCTCGCCCCGGACGAGCTCGGCCACCGTCGCGTGCTCGAGCTCGCGGAAGTAGGCCTCGCCCTCGGCGACGAAGATGTCGCGGATGTTGCGGCCGAGGCGCTGCTCGATCAGCACGTCGCTGTCGACGAACGGCTGGCCCAGCCGCTCGGCGACGATGTGCCCGACCGTGGTCTTGCCGGCCCCCATGAAGCCGACCAGCACCGCCACCATGCGTGTCCTCCCGCTGCCGTTCCCGCCCCGGCGCTTGCCCGGGTGCTTGCCCCGTGTAATGAGGCGATGCTATCGGTCAGGCCGGGTCGGGCGGTGCGGTGAGATAGCTGACCACCATGTCCCCGGCCATCTGCCGGTAGTGCTCGCGGCGGTCGGCGTCGAGCAGGTCGACGCCGAAGATCGCGCCGAAGCTGTACCGGTTCGACATCCGGAAGAAGCAGAACGAGCTGATCATGAAGTGGATGTCGATCGCCTCGGCCCGGCGGCGGAAGGCGCCGCTGGCGTAGCCGCGCTCGAGGATGCCGGCGATCACCGAGACGACGGGGCTGTTGAGGGCGGCGATGGCGGCCGACTTGGCGATGAACTCTCCGTGGTGGATGTTCTCGACCGCGACCAGGCTGACGAAATCGGGGTGCGACTCGTGGTGGTCGAAGGTGAGCTCAGCCAGGGTCCGCACCGCTGACACCGGGTCAAGGTGGTCGACGTCCATCTGCTCGGCCGCCCGGGCGGTCGAGTAGGCCTGCTCGAGCGCGGCGATGTAGAGCTGCTCCTTGCCGCCGAAGTAGTAGTAGATCATCCGCTTGGTGGTGCTGGTCCTGGCGGCGATCTCGTCGACCCGCGCCCCCGAGTAGCCGTCGCGCGCGAATTCGCCGATCGCGACCTCAAGGATCTCCCGGCGGGTCCGCTCGGCGTCCCGCAGTCGTTCCGGGCCGGCCGGCGTGTCACCCCTCCGCGAAACAGTGGCCATCGGCTTCCCCTCCCCCTCGTGACCATAGTGCTACATGTCATCCCTTCGACCGCGTCTTTACAGCCTTTGGATCATCCGGTACATATTATGAACTAACGAGTTAGTTCATAACTTTTGGGGGTGCCGCAGGTGACCCGAGAGACCGGGCTTGAGCACCTGACGCTGCTCGGCGTCTCGCCGCCGGAGCTGGTGACGGTGGCCGCCGCGGCCGGCTTCGACGCGGTCGGGCTGCGGATCTCTCCGGTCGCCGACAGCGACCGGCCGTGGCCGGTCCGGCCCGGCTCCCCGATGCTGGCCGAGACCGTGCGGCGCTGCGCGGACACCGGGATCAGGGTGCTCGACGTGGAGGGGGTCAGGCTCGGGGTGCTTCCGGTCGACTACTCGGCGACGCTGGAGGCGGCGGCGGCGCTCGGCGCCCGGTACGTGAACGCGATCTGCGACGACCCCGACCTCGGACGGCTGTCGGATTCGTTTGCGGCGCTGACCGCGGCGGCGGCGGGGTACGGCATTCGCGCGGTGGTCGAGTTCATGGCCTACCGAAGCGTCCGCACGCTGGCGGCGGCGGTGGCGATCGCGGCCGCCTCCGACGGCGGCGGTGTGCTGGTGGACGCGCTGCACGTGCAGCGGTGCGGGGTGCGGCTGGACTCGCTGCGCGCGGTTGACCCGGCGTTGATCAGCTACCTGCAGGTGTGCGACGCACCGCTGGCGGCGCCGGGGGCGGGATCCGGGGCGGGGTCCGGGGCGGGACGCGGAGACGGGCCGGGGGCGGCGGGGGCGGCGGTGGCGGCGGCGATGCACGAGGCGCGGGCCGCGCGGCTGCTGCCGGGCGAGGGCGAGCTGCCGCTGCGAGAGCTGCTTGAGGCGCTTCCTGACGGGATCGCGGTCGCGGTCGAGGCGCCGCAGTCGGGGGACGGCGGTGTCGGTGTCGGTGTCGGCGGCGGGGACGGGGACGGGGACGGGGACGGCCGTTTTGGCGGCCGCGGGGGCGGGGGGAGTCCGGCGGAGTTCGCGGTGCGGGCGCGGCGGGCGCTGGATGCGGTGGTTCCGGGTTCTCGGTCCCAGTCCCAGTCGCAGTTGCAGTCCCAGTCGCAGTCGCAGGCGCAGGCGAAGGAGCGGCGCTAGTGTCGGCCAGGCTCGCGGTGCGCGATCTGTCCAAGCACTACGGCGGGGTGCAGGCGCTGCGCGGCGTCAGCTTGCACGTCGACCCGGGCGAGGTGCTCGGGGTCGTCGGCGACAACGGCGCGGGCAAGTCGACGATGCTGAAGATCCTGTCCGGCGCGATCTTCCCCTCATCGGGGTCGGTGCTGCTCGACGGGGAGCCGGTCCGGTTCGCTAACCCGGCCGCCGCCCACGAGGCCGGGATCGCGACCGTGTACCAGGACCTGTCGCTGGCCGGCCAGCGGGACGTGGTGGCGAACTTCTTCCTCGGCCGGGAGACGTTGTCGCGCAACTGGCTGGCCCGGCGGGTCGGCTGGCTGGACGGCCGGGCGATGGCCGCGCACACGGTGGGCGAGCTCGCCCGGCTCCGGACCAGCATCCCCGACGTGCACCTGGCGTCGCGGGACCTGTCCGGCGGGCAGCGGCAGGCGCTGGCGATCGCCCGGGCGGCCGCCTGGACCGGCAAGGTGCTGCTGCTCGACGAGCCGACCAGCGCGCTCGGGGTCGAGCAGCAGCAGCAGGTGCTCGACCTGATCCGCCGGGTCTCGGCCGAGGGCATCGCGGTGATCCTGATCTCCCATCAGATGCCGGACGTGCTCGCCGTGTGCCACCGGGCGGTGGTGCTGCGCCTCGGCGCCCTCGCCGCGACCCTGTCCGGGGCGTCGCTGACCAGCGAGAACCTCATTGGCTATATCACCGGGGCGATGCCGGGAGGCGAGGCCTGATGGCCCGGACGTCCACATCGGAGCAGGCCTCGGACTCGGCCCAGCCGTTGCGCCGTGCGCTGTGGCACCGCAGCCGGGCGGCCGTCCGCGACCTGTGGATCGGCGGGGTGCTGCTGGCGCTGATCGTTGCCTTCAGCGTCGACTCGCCGTACTTCCTGACCCGCGCCAACTGGCTGAATACCTCGAGCACGGGCACCGAGGTGCTGCTGCTCGCGGTCGGCGAGACGTTCGTCATCTGCGCAGGCGGCATCGACCTGTCGGTCGGGGCCGTGCTCGGCTGCGCCGGGACGGCCGGCGCGTGGGTGATGGCGCAGCTCACGGCCGGCCAGCCGGCCGGGGCCGAGGTCGGGCCGGTCGCCCTCGGGTTCGCCGCCGCGATCGCCCTCGGCCTTGCGTTCGGCCTGGTCAACGGGTTCCTGGTGGCGTGGGCGGGCATTCCGCCGTTCGTGGTCACGCTGGGCACGCTCGGCATCGCGACCGGTTTCGGCTACCTGCTCAACAACGGGCAGGAGATCTCGGCGATCCCGGGCTCGGTCACCACCTTCGGCAACGACAACCTCGGCGGGTGGGTACCAGTGCCCGTGCTCATCACGGCCGTCATCACGATCTGGTGCGGCCTGCTGCTGGCCAAGACGAGGTTCGGCGCGTACACGCTGAGCATCGGCGACAGCCGGGAGGCGGTCGTCCGGGCCGGCATCAACGACCGCCGCTACCTGCTGGAGATCTACACGCTCTCCGGGGTGCTGGCCGGGGTGGCGGCGGTGCTGGTGATGGCGCGCCTCGGCGCGGGATCGCCGGACTCGGGCGCGACCGACAACCTCAATGCGATCGCCGCCGTCGTCATCGGCGGCGCGAGCCTGTTCGGCGGCCGGGGCACGATCATCGGCTCGGTCATCGGCACCGGCATCATCGCCGTGCTGCTGACCGGGCTGGTGCTGGTCAACGTGCCGCCGTTCTGGCAAGAGGTCGCTGTCGGCGCGGTGCTCATCGCCGCCGTCTACATCGACCAGCTCCGCAACCGCAAGACAAGCAGGAAATAAACCCCTTGCTCGTGGGAGGAACCAGTGTCTAGCTCCAGAACCAGACGCCTGTTGGCGCTCGCACCCGTCGTCGCCCTGGTGACCGCCGGCGCGGCCGCCTGCTCTTCCGCATCGTCATCCTCGTCCTCGACGCCGGCCTCGGCGTCCGCGGCCGCCACCTCGAGTGGTTCCGCCGCCTCCGCTTCCCCCGCTTCCTCTGGCTCGGGCAAGCACTACACGATCGCGTACGTGCCCGGCGCGACCGGCGTCGCGTTCTACGACACGCTGGTCGCGGGCATGAAGGCGAAGGCCGCGGCGCTCGGCATGAGCGTCATCTACCAGGGCTCGCCCAACTTCGCGCCCGCCTCGCAGACGCCCGTGGTCGACGCGATCTGCACCGAGCACCCGAGCGTGCTGATCGTCTCGCCGACCGACCCGGCGGCCATGGCCCCCGCCATCAACACCTGCCTCAACGCCGGAATCCCGGTCATCACGACCGACACCGGGCTGGCCAGCACGTCCAAGCTGACCAGCGCGATCACGACCGACAACGACTCCGGCGGCAAGGACGCGGCCGACTTCATCGGCAAGGCGCTCGGCGGCAAGGGGGAGGTCGCGCTGCTCAGCCTGTCCCCGACCGCGACCACCCAGGTCGAGCGGATCCAGTCGTTCCAGCGGGAGGTCAAGGCCGCCTACCCGGGCATCACCGTGCTGCCGGTGCAGTACACCGCCCAGGCCACCAGCGACAGCGAGACGGTGGCGCGCTCGATCCTGGCCGCGCACCCTGGCGTCAAGGCCTTCTTCGGCAGCGCCGAGCCGAACGCGGAGGGAGTCGCCGCCGCCCTCAAGGCGCTCGGCCTGTCCGGCAAGGTCATCAACGTGGGCTTCGACGCCGGCCCGACCGAGGTGTCGCTGCTCAAGTCCGGCGGCATCCAGGCCGTCGTCGCGCAGCCCGCGGCGGAGGAGGGCGCGGACGCCGCCCAGTTCGCCTACGACAAGATCACCGGCGACACGTCCGGCATCACCGCCTCCGTGCAGCTGCCCGACGTGCTGATCACCGCCGCCGACGCGGCCCAGCCCGGGTACACGAAGTACTTCTATATCCCCTAAACGATCGCCACTTTAAGGCTGCAAGGCGGAATCTATTGCGTGCGGTTGTCCTCGGAGACACCCCCTGGTCGCTGCGCGTGGCCGACGGCTGGCCGGAACCCGAACTGGGTTCCGGCCAGGTCATGGTGCGGGTGCGCGGCGTCGGCATCTGCGGATCGGACCTGGCGCTGATCTCCCACGCCCGGCCAGCGCCGGCCTACCCGTGGGTGCTCGGGCACGAGGCATTCGGCGAGATCGTGGCGGCCGGGCCGGGCGCGGACGCAGCGCGGGTCGGCCAGCGCGTCGTCATCGAGCCGAACTACCCGTGCCTGCGCTGCCCCGCCTGCCGGTACGGCCGCACCTCGATGTGCCCGGACCGGGTGCTGGTCGGCTTCACCGCGCCGGGGCTGCTGGCCGAGTACGCGGCCGTGCCCTCGGCCTACGCGTGGCCGGTCCCCGGCCGCTGGTCCGACGGCGACGCGGTGTGCGCCGAGCCGCTGACGGTGGCGCTGGCGGCGATCAGGCGCAGCGGGATCAAGCCGGGTGGCAGCTGCCTGGTGGTGGGGGCTGGCTCCCAGGGCGGTCTGCTCTGCCTGGCCCTAGCCGCCCACGGGGTGACCACGCACGTCCTCGAACCGGACGTCGGCCGGCTCGAGCTAGCGGTGTCGCTCGGCGCGAAGGCGGCCGGGCCCGACGACGCGGGCTTCGACACGATCTTCGAGACGTCCGGGGCGGAGGCGGCCCTCGGCGCGGCCATCAGCCGGGCCGCGCACGGGGCCACGGTGGTCCTGATCGGCCTCGGCGGGCAGGCCACCCGGGTCGACACCGGGCTGGTGGTCAGGCATCAGCTGGCGCTGCGGGGCTCGCTGATCTACGACCACCCGGGCGATTTCGCAGCCACCCTCGAGTCGGACGTGGCGGCACCGGATCGGATCCTGCGGGCGAGGTTCACGCTGGCCGAGGCGCCGGAGGCGTTCCAGGCGGCGCGCGACGTCCCGGGCAAGACCTGGATCCGGGTGACCGGCTGACCGGGTCTCCCCTGGGGGGAGGTTCTGCCCGTGAGCACGGGCTTGACTCTCCAGCAGCGGGAGCGGCGAGGCTGGCGTCATCAGATCGAAACGAACCGGAAGGACGCTCATCATGGCCACCGCAACGAAGCTCACGGGGGTAGTCGCCGAGCACATCCGCGCCGTCAACGACTTCGACGCCGACGCGATCGTCGCCACCTTCGCGGACGACGCGTACGTCAACGACGCCCGCCGCGAGATCCGCGGCATCGACGCGATCCGCACCTGGGTGAAGAAGGAGATGGTCGGCGACAGCGTCACCATTGAGCCGGTCGAGGTACTCGACCACTACGGCGACACCATTGTCCGCGGCCGCTACGACGGCAGCTACGACAAGTCCAACCTTCCCGACGAGCTCATCATGAGCAACTACTTCTCCGTCCGGGACGGCAAGATCGTCTCGCTCGCCGTCATCTTCAACCAGCCGTCCGAATACAACCAGACCGCCGAGTGACGCGCGCCCCGCTCTCCGCAGGGCGACCGCGCCCCCGATCCCCGGCCACGCCTGGGGATCGGGGGCGTTTCCGCCTCCTGCGGTCTGCTGGCGGCCGCGCGCGGGAACGACCCGATTCGGCACGGTGATCACGAAGCTTTTTGGCACTTATACGATTCGGATCCTTCGTCAGGATAAAAGGCTCCGCGATCCGGGGCTGACCTATAGCGGCCGTCGAGCGGCATTTACGGATATGCGGGGCCGATGGGGCGCAATTGTATAGATGACGCCTGTCGGCTGTCAGACGCGGTTGTTATGGCCGCGCTGGAGGCTGGTCGAGTTGGCTACTGTGTGTAGTCAGTCGGCCATGTTCAGCGACGGGCGCCGTTCGCCCTCGGGCTAGGCGAGGGCGTCGCCCGCAGACGGCCGGCGGCGGGTCCGATCGGGTGCCGATCGGGTGCCGATCGGGTGCCGATCGGGAGAAGTCGATCACCCAGAGGCGTCGATTGACTACCTAAAGCACAGAAGGCGGTGGCTTCGGTAAGGAAGCCACCGCCTGCGAGCTGGTGGGCGATACTGGGATCGAACCAGTGACCTCTTCGGTGTGAACGAAGCGCGCTCCCGCTGCGCCAATCGCCCGCTGCCCCAACAGGCTAGCGCATCTTGGGCTGTGCCGTGGGCGCAGGATGGCGAACTGCGGGTTGCGCATCGATGGCTCGGTGGTTGCAGGACGGTTGCAAGCAGCCGGTTCGGCGAGAAATCATGATCGTTCTACTGGCAAGTAGACCCGAGTTCGACTACTCTCAGCTATGCAATCGATAGCAACGGATGACATCAAAGTGGCATTCAGTTACCGACTGCTTACCTTGCGTAAAGCGTTGCAAACAAGGGGATGCGAGCTAGCTCACACCTCATGCAATCGATACGCAGGAACAATAGACTGGAGGCGAGCCGTTAATAACTATCGGCGTTCAAACAGGACGGATGCCGTGACGACTCCCCCCGCGATCGCACAGCGGGCCAGGGCGCAAACGGAAGTAAACGGGCATATCGTTACCTAACGCTCCGTATTCGCGCTAGTCGCCCATAGGTCGTGTCAGTAAACAGAGCCCGGTTTCCCCTCCGGGACCCCAGTAGATTGAGGTTGACCTGACGATGAACAGCAGCAGCACGGTCTCGGCCGAACTCGGACTACGGCTCGTCGTTCCCCAGCAGACGATCGTCCCGCTCGTCGCGAGCCTGTTCTACTCCAAGGAAGATCCGTACGCGATCCGCATCGCGTTCCACGTCGGGCTCGACGAGCCGGTCGAGTGGATCTTCGCGCGGGACCTGCTGTCCCTGGGCATCGAGAGCCGCGAGGGCCTCGGCGACGTCGTCGTCTGGCCGTCCTCCGGGTCCGCCGACGGCGCACCCGGCCGGGTGCTGAACATCGAGCTTTCCTCTCCCTTCGGCCAGGCCCACTTCGAGGCCCCGATCAAGGAGATCTCCGACTTCCTCGCACGGACGTACGCAATCGTCCCCGAGGGCGAGGAGAGCGACTTCGTCGACGTCGCGGCCGAGCTGACCGACCTGCTCAAGCAGGCGTAGGCAGCACTAGCTCCCCGGCCCGGTGCCCCCGTAGCGGGCCGGGGGAAACCTCTACCTCCCCGCGAGGGGCCTCCCCCGCCCCCGTTCACCCGGTCCCCTCCTTCCACACTGGGGACCGCGCTTCACCTATCCCCCCGGCCATCCCCCATGGCCGTTCCCTCACCAGGACCTCCCCCAAGGTCCTTGGTACGGGGACCTCCCCCAGGTCCCCGGCGCGGGGACCTTCCCCCAGGTCCCCCGGCATGGGTCCTCCCCCCAGGTCCCTGCGTGGAGGCCGACCCGTTCTGGGTCCCCCCGGCCTCCCACGCTGAAGCCCTCGTCACCGGTGACGAAATCGGAGCCCCCCGCCCGATATCCGTCCTGGGCGCCGGGGGCTTTCGCGTCTGCGCGTTGGCCGCGCCGCCTCCCCTGGGCGCTTGAAGGCCATGCGCTTCTGCGTCCGCGCTTGCTGGCCGTGTGGCCTGCCGGCACGCCTACCGCGGCCTGCGGGGCCACTGCGACCTCTGTGCCCGGGCGGCCTCCGGCAAGTCCGTGACTTCAGGGCCCGGAGCTTCCAGCGCCCTGCTCTCGCGGCGCTAGGGCTTGCACGGACCCATGCGTTCGTGGCTTGCAGCGCCGTGACGCCTGGGGTTGCCGAGCCGCGGCGGGCCGTCCGGTCGCGAGGGCCGGACACGCGGCATTTCGGCTGGCGTGGGACCTGTCGGCTACGCCAGCGACACCAATGGCGTCCTGTCGGCTACGCCAGCGACACCAATAGGGCCTGTCGGTGGCGTAGCCGACAGGATTTTCAGCCGGTCCGGGCGGGCGACAGAGCCACGGGTCGGTTATCCGCCGGAGCGGCTGGGGCGCTGGTCACTGGCGAGGCGGCTGAGGCTCGGGGACGATGGGGCGGCCGGGCGGCCCGGCTACGGGGCTTGCGGAGGCGCCGGGCCCCACGGGAGAACGGCCGGGTCGGAGGCGCAGGGGCCCAGCCGGGACAGTCGGACCGGCCGGAGGCGCAGGGCCCAGCCGGGCGAGACGGACGGGGGCGGGGGCGGGCACTGCCGGGAGAGACGGACCGGTCGGAGGCGCCGGGCACTGCCGGGAGAGTGGGAGGGGGCGAGGGCGGGAGAGGACACGGGTCTTGGGCGGGCGGTTGGGGCTCGGGCGGCTGGGGGTGGGGGGCTGACCTGGGGTAATGAAGGGGGTGGAGTCAGCCGGGACCGTTCGAGGGACGGATTTTTTGGCTTCGCTTCGGTTTCGAGTTGGTGGTTGGGCCAGGATCGGATACAGTTCTGACGCAACGCCGGAGAGATCCGGCGGACCGGCTCGGGGTGACCCGGGACTGGCATGCGGACGTGGCTCAGCTGGTAGAGCATCACCTTGCCAAGGTGAGGGTCGCGGGTTCGAATCCCGTCGTCCGCTCGGAGGCGCGGCTATGCGGCAGATTAGCCGCCGGCCAACCATGCTCCTATGGCGGAGTGGCCGAGTGGCTTAGGCAAGGGCCTGCAAAGCCCTGTACACGGGTTCGATTCCCGTCTCCGCCTCCCCTTCTGAGCCTCTGAGCAGGCGAATCCTCACCCCTCGCGATCGTGCGCAGTCGGCTGGGCGCTGCGATCAGCCGACCCGCTCGCGACCCGGGCGGCGACCCCAGGCGGCCCGCACGCCCCACACGCCCCAACCACCCCGTAGGCCCCGTAGGCGAGCCCAGTGATATCACGGGTTCGACACGGCCGATCACTGAGTGATGCTAAAGGTGAGTGCATCGCGGTCAGACGGGGGACATCAAGATGGTGGGTCGTTATTCTCACCGGGCAGACCGTCTGCCGCTGCGGATGGTGCGGATGTTCGTGCGGCGGAACGAATTGCGCCGTTCATCCGACCGAGTTGAGGGCGTCGTGGTGGCGGTGCTGGTAGTCGCGTTCGTCGTCGCCGTCGTCGTCGCCGGGCTGCTGGCGGCCCACGTCTACCGGACCCAGCAGGCCACGGCCGCGAGCCTGCGGCAGACGGTCGCGGTGCTGTCCTGGCCCGGCTCCATCACCGAGACGCCCATCCTGCATCAGGCCACCGCGATGGCGACCTGGCAACTGGGCGACGGCGCGACCCGGTCGGGCCTGCTCACCACCGACGTCGCCCCCGGGATCTACGGCCAGCCGGCCGGGGCCTCGGTCCAGCTCTGGCTCGGCCGGACCGGGGTTCCGGCGCCGCCGCCGCAGGGCGCGGCGGGGATGGCCGTCGGCGCGACGATGGCGGGGCTGGCCGTGATCGTGGCCGCCGCCACCGTGCTGGCCTTCTGCTACCGGCTGTGCATGCGTGGTCTTGACCGGCGTCGGATCGCCAACTGGAGCTCGGACTGGGCCGTCACCGGGCCGCAGTGGACCAGCCGCCAGTGACGGGTCACAGACCGTGACGAGCCGGGAGCCGAGGACATCCGGGGCCGGACGTCATCGGCTCCGTTGCGCGCAGGGCCGGGCCGGGGGGCCGGGCCGGAGGGCCATGCGGGCCGGCCGGCCTCGCCCGGCGGTCAGGCCGGGGTCAGGAACGGAAACTGGCCGGCGCGCTGGGCTTCGGCCACCGACGGCTTGAGCCCGCCCGGCACCGCCGCCCCCACCACCAGCGACATCATCGCCTCGGGGGCGTTGTCGGCCAGGGTCCGGCCGTTGCGGGTCACGAAGCCGAACGACGCGGGCGTGCCCACCACGTACGGCAGGACGTCAGGCAGCAGCGCCTTGGCGACCGTCAGCCCGTACACGTCGGGCGCGGCCGACGTCCCGGTCGCGGCCACCACGGCCGAGACGTGGTCGGCCAGGTGCTCGCCCTCGGCGGCGTAGTCCTGCGACGGGTGGCGGGTGTTGGCGGGATTGGTGAACTCGGTGTCATTGGGCCAGAAGATGGGCCACATCATCGGGTGCCCGCCCCGGTTGACCTGCCGCCAGCCGCCCGCGTCGGTCGCGAGCTTGGTGGCCGCCCAGACGCCGATGGAGGTGCCGGGCGACAGGATCTTGTCGTGCGGGACCTCGAGCACGATGGTCCGCACGGTGCTGCCGGCGAAGCTGTTCTGCGCCTGGTCCGGGCGCCAGGCCGACAGGTCGACCGCGGTTCCGTTCGCGACCGCGCCGTTGACGATCGCCAGCAGCGACAGGTCGACGTAGAACGAGTCCTTGACGTGCCCGGCCCAGAGGCGGACGCCGTAGCCGTCGGTCGCCGTCTCACCGGTCCGGCCCTCGAGCACGAGGTCGCCGACGCCGGCGTCGCCGCGGGCCTGGTCCCCGGTCAGCGAGCGCAGGGTCAGCCGCTGGCGGCCGTCGGCGTCGGGCTCGGCGAAGGCGACCCGGTAGGTGAGGTCCTCGAACTCGGCCCGGTCGACGTGGATCTTGATCTCGTAGCGGGCCTCGGGGTGGAACCCCGGCTCGGTGTGCAGGCCGTTGACGTCGGAGTTGATGTCGAGCACGAAGACCGTGCTGCCCTCGCCGGGGAAGACGTACAGGTCGTCGATGAGCAGCTGACCCGTCTTCGCCGCCAGCGGCGTGTCGAGATGATGGGACATGCGATGGTCCTTTCCGCACTGAGGCTCGCCTCAGTGCAAATACCCATCGCGCACGCCTCGACACGAAGCGTCGATGACCCGGAGCGGGCACACGGCCCACGGCCGGCGCATGGGATGAGCACGGGCCGGAAATCATCAGAGTTCTGAGGGAGGTCCGATGACGGTTCCGCTGTGGGCCCGCTCGGTGGCTGCGCTGGTCGGCGGCCTGCTGGTGCTGACAGTGTGGGCCAACGTGATCAAGACGCTGATCGTGCCCCGCCCCCTCACGCACGGCCTGGCCATCCGGGTGACCAGGACGGTGAACAAGATGTTCCGGCTGGCGGCCGGCGCCACCGCCGACTATCAGGCGCGGGACCGGGTGCGCTCGGGGCAGGCGTCCGCGATCTTGCTGGCGTCGCTGGCGGCGTGGCTCGGGGCCGCGCTGATCGGCTTCTGGCTGCTGATGTGGCCGCTGGTCAGGGGCGGCATCGGCACCGCCTTCAGCACCGCCGGGTCGTCGATGTTCACCCTCGGGTTCGCCGAGCCGTCCGGCGCCCCGCCCTCGGTCGTGGTGTTCGCGGCCGCGGTCACCGGGCTGGTCATCGTCACCCTGCAGATCGCCTACCTGCCGTCGTTGTACGCCGCCTTCAACCGCAGGGAGACCGAGGTCACGCTGCTCAACGCGCGGGCCGGGGTGCCCTCGTGGGGACCGGAACTCCTCGCGCGCACCCACTACGCGCTGGGCACCGGCGTCTCGTCGCTTGACACGCTGCCCGGGCTGTACGCGCAGTGGGAACGCTGGGCGGCGGACGTCACCGAAAGCCACACCACCTACATCCCGCTGGTGCGGTTCCGGTCGCCCCGCCCGCTGTCCTCGTGGGTGACCGCGCTGCTGGCGGTGCTGGACTCGGCCGCCCTGTACCTGGCGCTGTCACCCCGGGCGGCGCCCGAAGTCCCGGCCCGGCTGTGCCTGCGCAGCGGGTTCGTCTGCTTCCGGGAGGTGGCCCAGGCGATGGGCTTCACGGTGCCGGACGAGCCGGACCCGGGCGGCCAGATCGCCCTCAGCTACGAGGAGTTCCTTGACGCGGTGGAACGGCTGCGGGAGGTGAACTTCCCGATCGAGCGCGACCCGGAGGCGGCCTGGCCCGACTTCGTCGGCTGGCGGGTCACCTACGAGCAGGCCGCCTACGCGGTGGCGGCCGAGATCGACGCCGTCCCGGCGCTGTGGTCCGGCCCGCGCCGGGCCGGCGATCCCGCCATCGCGCCGATTCGGCCGGCGGTCGGCCACCCGCTGCGGGCGCCCGATCCCGGCGATGATCGGGCCGGGCCGGGCGGCGTCATCAGGTAAACCAGCCGTCGGCCGGGAAGAGCACGGGTGTGACCGGTCAGCGGCGGTCGTTACCGCCGGAGGCCAGGTCGCGCCAGTCGTCCTCCGAGACGTGCACGCCGTACTTGGCGGCCGCCGCCTTTATGCGCTTCCAGGCCTGGTCCCGCTCCTCGTCGGTGACCCCTTCGACCTGGTCGAACCGCGCGATCGCGTTCCGCACGTGGGCCGCGTCGCTGATGACTTCCTTGCGTTCGGCCGGGAAGGCGAAGTCCGCGTCGGGCAGGCGGTCCTTCTCGGCGGTGCTCAGGCCCTCGGAGCTGCGCGGGACGTTCTCGCCGTGCGCACGCTCGCTCTGCACCTCGCGGGCCTTCTCGATGTTGCGCCGCGCGGCCTCTTTCTGCTTGTCCGTGGCCATGACCCGAGCCTCCAAAACCAGATCGATTTTTCCGAACGGACGCGTGGCTCCGCCCGACCGGCCCGTTGCTGCCTGCGAGGCGAAGCACGCTCCCGTTCGATACCCATGATTTTGGTGCTGACGCGGGCCGCCGGAGGCGCGCCGACCTGGGCCAGCGCGCCTTTGGCGGCCTCAGAAGTTGCCGAAGCCGCCGAAGCCGCCCTGGTCGTGGTGCTCGCGCTCGCGCTTCTCGTCTTCGTAGATGCGGTCGATGCAGACCGCGATCGCGATGATCAGCGCGTCGTCGACGCCCGGCTCGACCTCCACCCCGTAGGTGTCCCTGATCCTGAACCACTTGCGTGAGATCCGGCCTACGACCCGGTGGCCGTCCTTCAGCTCCCAGTCCTTGTCGGCGAAGCTGCCGACCGCCTCGAGCCGGGTCCCGTCGAATAGGTCGATCTCGTACCGGTGGTGAATCGGGGAGAAGAAGGCCGGGCGGACGGTCGCGACCACGCCCTGGCTGTTCTCGATCTCCATCGTGTCGCGCAGCGCGAAGAACTTCTTGCGGATGAGGATCAGCAGATTGCCGTAGGCGTCCTTGAGCTCGAACGTCTCGCGCAGGCTGAGCGCGCGGCCGTCGACGAGGAAGACGCGGTTGCCGCCTTCGTCCTCGATCCAGAAGTCAGCCCTGAGGGAGAAGATCCGTTCCTGGACCAGATATCTCATGACAAAAGGCTATCGGCCCGGTTCGCGGTCGGTGGCGTAGACGTCGATGCCCCGGCGCCGGGCGTCGGCCGCGACCACCCGGCTCGCGATCGCGGACAGGCGGCTGCGCTGGGCGGGCGGCAGGTCGGCCACCAGCGCCGCGATCTGCGCCTCGAAGTCGGCCGCGCCCCGGTCGATGAGCTCCCGGCCGGCCCCGGTGATCGTCACCCGCACGCTCCGCCGGTCGAGCTCAGAGGCGGCCCTGGTGACCAGCCCGCGCTCGGCCGCCCGGTCGACCAGACCGGTCACGCTCGACTTGTCCAGCTGCAGGAACGTCGCCAGCTGGCCGATCGTCGGCTGCCGGTCGCGGACGATGCCGAGCAGCCGGGCGGCGGCGATCGACAGGCCGTGCTCGGCCGCGACCCGGCTCAGCGCGCCCTGGACGGCGAAGGTGAGCTGGGCGAGCGCGTCCACCAGGCCCAGGTCGCCCTCGCCCGGCAGCGGGGTGAGGACGGGCCGGCGATCCGGGCTGGGTTCGTCGTCGGATGCGGTCACGGCATCCAGTGTAGGCCAATTTTAGTTTGCTTTACCATCTATAGTAGGTGGTGACACAAACTAAATCAACGTCGTGCGAGGCACGGCCAGCCGGACGAGGAGACCAGTCAGCATGAGCATGCACGCCGCCGTGGTCCGTTCCTTCGATCGCCCGCCCCGGTACGAGAGCTACCCGACGCCCACCCCCGACGGGCCCGACCAGACGCTGGTCGACGTGCTCGCGGTCGGGCTGCATCCGCGGGTTCGCTCCGGCGCCGCGGGCAGGCACTACACCAGCACCGGGACGCTGCCGATGATCCCCGGCGTCGACGGGGTCGGCCGGCTGCCGGGCGGCGGCCTGATCTACTTCGCCGTCCCCGACGACGTCTGGGGCTCGATGGCGGGGCAGGCGGTGGTTGATCCCCGGCGCGCGGTGCCGCTGCCGGACGACGCCGACGTGGCCAAGATCGCGGCGGCGATGAACCCGGCCATGTCGGCCTGGGTGGCCCTCCGCCGCCGGGTCCCGCTCCAGCCGGGCCAGTCCGTCCTGGTACTCGGCGCCACCGGCAACGCCGGGACGATGGCGGTCCAGGTGGCCAGGCGGCTGGGGGCCGGCCGGGTCGTCGGCGCGGGCCGCAACCCCGAGCGGCTGGCCGCGCTGGCGGCCGTCGGCGCGGACGAGGCGGTCGCGCTCGACGACGACGCCGAGGCCACCGCCGCGCGGCTGGCGAAGGCGGCGGCCGAGTCCGACATCGTGATCGACTACCTGTGGGGCGCGCCCGCCGCCGCCGCGATGATGGCCCTGCTGACCGCCCGGGCCGACCGCAGCCGGGCGCTGGACTGGATCCAGATCGGCGCCATCGCCGGACCCGCCATCGAGCTCCCCTCGGTCGCGCTGCGCTCGGCCAACCTGCGGATCCAGGGCTGCGGGCAGGGCTCGGTGAGCCCGCGGGGCTACCTCGCCGAACTACCGTCGCTGGTGGCGGAGATCGACGCGGGGACGATCGCGGTCAACGCCCGCCCGGTGCCGCTGGCCGACGTCGAGGCCGCCTGGACCGCGCCGGAGCCACCCGGCCAGCGGACCGTGCTCATCCCGTAGGAGCGGGCGGCGCTGGCGGCCGGCCCGAGGAGGCGGCCGGTGGTTGCCGCTGCAGGCAGCGTCAGGGACCGTTCGGGATGAACTGCTGTTTTCTTTCGAACGGACCGTGAGTTTCCTCTTAATTGTCCATAGCTCCGCTCCCGGCGATGACCCGCGATAATGCAGGTAATTGTCGTTATTACCGTGACTTACGGGCGGCTTTCACTGGCACCGCGAGCCGATTTTCCCCTGACCTGCCCGCGTTCCGGCCGTAGACTCGGGGGCGTGGACAGACCCCTTCGCCTTTCGGGAATTGCGTATCCGGCAGCCCGGTAAGGTCCTCCCTGGCCGTGCCCGATACGAGATCTTCGACCCCGACAAGAACCTGCTCGCCGTCGCCGCCGAGACGGAGAGCCGGGGCGTGCTGCAGAGCGTGATCGGCCTGGTGCCGGGCACCCGGGTGCTGGCCGTGCGGACGCCGGCCGGCGAGCCGGTGCTGACGCTGGTCAGGCAGGACAGCGAGAACGACTGGCTCGCGGCGCTGACCGATCCGGACGGCAAGCCGATCGGCAAGATCCGGATCGAGTTCAGCAGGCGGCACTACACCCTGCTCGACGACCAGGGCCAGGTCGCGGGCAAGGCGGCCGGGGACCTCGGCGCCACCCAGTTCGCCGTTACCGGGGCCGAGGGCGAGCGCTACGCGCAGATCCGCAAGACCTGGGCCGGCCTCGGCAAGGAGCTCCTCACCAAGTCCGACCACTACACGGTGACGTTCACCGGCCCGGTCTCGCCGAGCGTCCGCACGATGATCGTGATGGTGCCGATCGTCCTCGACATGACCAGGCACGGCCCGTACTGACGGCATTTTGCCGTTGTCTTTTGCCCTTGTCTTTGCCGTTGTCGGCCGGGCTACTGGAAGGTCGCGGTGGCCAGGACGGCGCCGTTCGCGCTCAGCAGGCGGGCGCCGACGATGGCGCCACCGGGGCCGGCCGTGTAGGGGCTGCTGCCCCACGGCGCCGTAGCCGTCGTCCAGGCGGAACTGCCCTACGTTCGTGAAGTGCCCGTCGGCCTTCTTCAGCTGGCACGTCACGACGACGTCGCCCTGGCCGACCATGTTCACCGACATGTACGTCCACCACGGGCTGTGGTTGTAGACGAAGACCTGGCCGACGGTCTGGTGGTCGCTGGTGACGAGCGCGGCGGTGCTCAGCGCGAGTCTGGGAGGAAGACGCCGCGGGCGCGGTGGCGTCGCGCAGCCCCCAGCCGACGCCTCCCCCGATCAGCGCGACCGCGACCGCCGCGGCCGCCAGCAGGCGGCGGCTGAGGGTGTTGCGGGCCGGCTGGCGGGCTGGCCGGGCTGGTTGGGCTGGTTCGGCGGCCGGTTGCCGGGCCGGTTCGGCCGGTCCGGCCGATCGGCTCGGCTTCTGGCCCGGTCGTCGGTCGGTCCGGTCGGTCGTCGGTCGGTCGGTCGGTCGCGGTCGGCCTGGTCGACGGATGGTGGCTGGCCGGGGAGGTCAGGGAGTTGCTGGTGATGGTCGTCCGCGGACTGGGCGGGGGCGGTGAGGCCGATGCGCTCGAGCACCCGGGACTCGAAGCCGGCCGGCGGCTCGGCCGACGGCAGCAGGGCGAGCAGTTCATCCCGCGCCATGGTCAGCTCGCGGACCTGCTCACGACAGGACTCGCAGCCGTCCAGGTGCGCGAGCGCGGCCGCGCGCTCGCGGCCGGTCAGCACGCCGAGCGCGAGTTCGGCGGCCACCTCGGCGAACTCGTCGCAGCTCATGTCGTCCATGTCGTCCAGCTCACTCATCGTCTGCGTCCTCCGGAAGAAGGGCCGTGCGCAGCTTCTGCAGGCCGTACCTGATCCTGGTCTTCGCGGTTCCCACCGGCACCCCCTCCGACTCGGCGACCTGCCGGGCCGTCATCCCATAGATTCCGGCCATCGCCACCGCCCGCGCCTGTTCTGGCGGGAGCCGGCGCAGTTCGCGGCGGAGCCCGGCGGCGCTGTCGTTGGCGACCGTGATCCGTTCCGGCGAGTCGGCGATCGAGGTGATCAGCAGCGCCAGGTCGTCCGGGTCCATCGGCGCCGCCGAGCGCACCGCGGAGCACGTCGATCGCCAGGTTGTGGGTGATCCTGGTCAGCCAGCCACGAACCGTCCCCTGGCGGCCGTCGAACATCTGGGCGTGCTTCCAGGCCCGCTCGAAGGCCTGCTGGGCGACGTCCTCGGCCACGTTCCGATCGCGGAGCACGTTCAGCGCCACGCCGAACACCAGCCCCTGGAACCGGCGCACGAACGCAACCGACAGCTCGGCGTCGCCCGCGCCCAGGCCTGCGAGCAGCGTCTCATCAGGCAGCCGTTCGGCTGGAGTCGCCATCATCGCCATTTTAGTCAGTACCCGCCGCCGGCGCCGCCGCCCGCCGGCGACGCCGGCGCGGAAGACGCGCCGCCCGAGGAGACCGTCACCGCGGCGGTGATCGAGGTCCCGGCCGGATCGACCAGCCACCACTTGGCGCCGAAGCTGTCGCTGCCCTGACCGTTGACCTGCCCCGCCCCCGAGTCGCCCGCGAAGTAGTACAGCGGGTGGCCGTCGTAGACCACCTGCTTGACCCCGCCGGACCTAGTGATGGTGGACAGGTCGGCGTTGACGGCGCCGCCGGACGCGGTCACCGCGCCGGTCGCGGTGACCGGCGGCCAGGCGCCCGCGCACGCACCGTCGCAGGCGGAAGAGTCCCTGCCGTCCTTCACCCAGAGGTAGACCGCCCGCCCGGATCCGTCGGTCAGGAACGCCCCCGCAGATCCTGACTTCGTGGTGATGACCAGGCCCGAGCCTGACCCGGCGGCAGCGGCGGTCGAGCTCGCCGACCCGCCTGCGCCTGCCGGGGCGGCCGTTGACGTCGACGGGCTGCTCGAACCCGAGCTGCTGCAGGCCGCGGTGAGCAGCGTGGCGCCGAGCGCCAGCACGAGCCCGGCCCCCAGCCGGATCGGCCCCGGTGTCAGAAATCCCACCGATGCGCGCATCGTCACCCTCTCCCGCCTGCTCGCGTTTTATGCCGTCATAATGACTACGACCGCAGCGGCGCGCCGGCTTGACAGAAGCCGTGTGACACCGATCACAGCCAGGCTCCGTCCCGTCCCGTCCCGTCCCGTCCCGTCCCGTCCCGTCCCGTCCCGACCCGGCCCGACCCGGCCTGCGGCTGGTGGTGGCGAAGCGCCGTCGTGCGCGGTCCGGCCGCGGAGCGATCGGGGCATGTGCGCGCTGAACCCGTCATCGTGTGCCGTTTGGTCGTCGGCTGGCGCACTAAATCTGTGATCGTGTGCCGGCCGCGTCGCGGGGGGGCTGTTGCAGAATTGGCTGACCTGGGGTGACGCGTTCCCGGGTTTGCCCGGCAGGGTGTTCGATAGAATCTGGTTATGGCGAAGGATTATCTTCCGGTCGATCGTGATCAGGCGTTCCTGCTGCCGCCGGACATGCGGGACTGGCTGCCGGAGGGCCACGCGGTGTGGCTGGTGATCGAGGCGGTCCGGCGGATGGACACCTCGGCGTTCCACGCGCGCCGGCGGACGGGCGGGGCGGGGGCGGCGGGCTTCGACCCGGACATGCTGCTCACGCTGCTTATCTGGGCGTACGCGAACGGGGTCACGTCGTCGCGGCGGATCGAGGCCCTGTGCGGGCAGGACCTGGCGTTCATGGTGATCTGCGCGGGGCGGGCGCCCGACCACGCGACCGCGGCGCGGTTCCGGCAGCAGTTCGCCGAGACCGCCGCGCCGCTGTTCGCGCAGGTCCTGGTCTTGTGCGCGCGGCTGGGGATGGGCCGGGTCGGGGTGGTCGCGCTCGACGGGACGAAGATCGCCGCGGACGCGTCGAGGGACGCGAACCGGACCGAGGACGGGCTGCGGAAGCTCGCGGCCGAGATGGCGGCGGCGCACGCCGACGCCGACGGGCGGGAGGACGCCCTGCTCGGGGAGGGGCGGCGCGGGGACGACGACCCCGGCGACCCGCATACCCGCCAGGAGCGGGTCGCCGCCGCGCTGGCGGGCCTGGAGGCGGAGCGGGAGGCGCGGGAGGCCGCGGAGCGGGCCGCGGCGGACGAGAGCCTGGAGCGGGCCCGGGCCGGGACGCCGAAGGGCGGCCGCCCGCGGCCGGCGCCGACGTCGCCCTGGCCGAGGAGCGGGTCGCCCGGGAGACCGCCGCCTACCAGGCGAGGGTGACGGCCCGCGACGCCGCCGGCCGCCACCACGGCGGGACGCCGCCGGTCCCGGTGCAGGAGTACTGCCGGGTCCGCGAGGCCCGCGAGGCGCTCGATCGGGCCAGGGCCCGCGACGCCGCCCGCGCGCGGCGCCCCGCCGGCGACGGGAGCAGGAAGAAGAAGCGGCGGGAGCGGTCCCAGCGGAACGTCACCGACCCGGACTCGCGGCTCATGCCGCTGCGCGGCGGCGGGTTCCTGCAGGGCTACAACCCGCAGAACGTCACCAGCGAGGACGACCTGGTCATCGCGACCCGCCTCACCAACGCCCCCGGCGACGTGCAGTGGTACGAGCCGATGATCAGCCAGGCGCAGGCCGCCGCCGCGATGATGGCCGCCGCCGGCGCCCCCGGGACCGGGGAGATCGGCCTGGCCCTGGCCGACGCCGGCTACCTGTCGCAGGCCAACCTGACCTGCCCCGGCCCGGACCGGCTGATCGCCACCGGCAAGCGCCGGAACCTGGAGAAGGCCGCCCGCGCCGCCGACGCCGCCGGCCCCGTCCCGGCCGGGACCGCCCCGGACCAGGCGCCCGCCGCCGCCATGGCCGCCCGCCTCGCCACCGAAGACGGGATCGCCGCCTACCGCAGGCGCGGCCACATCGGCGAGACCTTCCACGGCGACCTCAAGCACAACATGGGCATCCGCCGCCTGACCGTCCGCGGCCTGCCCCGCGCATCCGGAGAATGGACCTTCGCGACCGCCGTCCGCAACCTCCGCAAGGCCATCACCAGCGGCCACCTCACCACCGCCGCCCTCGCCGCCCTCCCCGCCTAGGAACCCCCCGAAAAAAGGGGGCCTCATCCAGCAGGCTCCCAGCCCTAAAAGGGGACCACTCGGCCCCGGCAGGCATCGGGCTCAGCCGCAACCACCCCCCGCCACCCAAACAAGCCCCCGCCCCAGCCCCAGCCGCCCAACCAATTCGGCAACAGCCCCCGGGGTGCCCCCAACTACCCACGCTGAGGACCTGGCGCGCCCGGCGTGTGACGCGAGAGGCAGGAGTGTCACGAACCCGGGCCGGGGCGGTCTTCCTTGGCGCCGACTTTGCGCCGGTCCCGGCGCTCCTTGCTGTTATCTTCGGCGGAATCGGGTGGCGTTACCGAAGGGTGGGTCGTACCGGGACGGCCTGCGGCGCTTCTTGCTGTTATCTTTCGGATCGGGTCGTTGGCAAACCGGATCGGGTCGTCGGCGAGCTGGAGGGGGCGGGCGTTGATGCCGGTGGGATTAGGCGGTGCGGCGGGGGCGGAAGGCGGCGAAGGGGTTGGTTACCACCAGTTCACGGGCGGCGAAGCGGTAGAGGGTCGCCGGGCGGCCGCCGGTTGAGGTGGGGCGGGAGACGTCGGTGGTCGGCTCGATGACGCCCCTGCGGGTGAGGATGCGCTGCAGGTTGGTGGCCGAGACGGGGTGGCCGAGGGCGGCGGCGTAGGTGTCGCGGAGCTGGGAGATGGTGAACGTCTCGGGGGCGAGGGCGAAGCCGATGTTGGTGTAGGAAAGCTTCGCCCGCAGCCGGTTCCTGGCCGAGCCGACGATCGAGCCGTGGTCGAACGCGGTCGGCGGCAGCGCGTCGACCAGGTGCCAGGCGGTGTCGGCGGGCAGGCTCGGCCGCGCGTCGGGCGTCACTAGCGCGAGGTAGGCCGTCGCGAGCACCCGTTCCTGCGGGTCGCGGGCCGGATCGCTGCGCGTCTCGAGCTGCTCGAGGTGCGCGATCTGGGGGATGTCGACCTTCGCGGCGAGGTGCCTGCTGGCGGACGCCCCGAGCCGCTCGCCGGCCTCGAGCAGCCCGCCGGGCAGCGCCCAGGTTCCGTCGAACGGCGACTCCGCCCGCCGCCAGAGCAGCACCGACAAGCGCTGCTGCCGAACCTGAAACACCACTCCGAGCGCCTCGTGCCGGAAGCAGCCCACCCCTTCGCAGGTGGCCTCGTCATTGCCCACGGGGTCATCGTAACGGGATTGGTGGCCCAATGGCCGTGACCAAAACAGGCGATCGCGTCCGGGTGCAACCTGGCGGGACGGGAGCGTCTGGGGCGGGCGATCGGTTTTTAACCAGGAGTTGAAAACCAGAAGTTTTCGACTTAGAGTCGGAAACATGAGGGACACGCGAGGGACGGCAGGGGTTCACCAGGCTGACGCCGGCGAACCGACGCGCAGTGGCCGGGAGGACGGTGGACCGGAACGGACGCGGGACGTCGCCCCGGACGCCGGGGTGGGCGGACCGGGTGCGGGGGCTGGCGGCGGAGCGCGGGGCGGTGATCCTCGCGCACAACTACCAGCGGGCCGAGATCCAGGAGGTCGCCGATCACGTCGGCGACTCGCTCGCGCTGGCCCGGCTGGCGGCGGCCAGCTCCGCCCGGGTGATCGTGCTGTGCGGGGTCTACTTCATGGCGGAAACGGCGAAGATCCTGGCTCCGGACCGGACCGTGCTGATACCGGACGCGCGAGCGGGCTGCTCGCTGGCCGACAGCATCACCGTCGAGCAGCTCGTCGCCTGGAAGGCCGAGCACCCGGGCGCGGCCGTCGTCGCCTACGTGAACACGAGCGCCGAGGTCAAGGCCGAGGCCGACGTCTGCTGCACGTCGGCCAACGCGGCCGAGGTGGTGTCCGCGATCCCCGCCTCGCGGGAGGTGCTGTTCCTGCCCGACCAGTTCCTTGGCGCGCACGTCCGCCGGGTCACCGGCCGGGAGAACCTGCACGTCTGGGCGGGCGAGTGCCACGTGCACGCGGGGATCAGCCCGCAGGCGCTGCGCGACGCGGCGGCGGCCAACCCGGAGGCGGAGCTGTTCGTGCACCCGGAGTGCGGCTGCTCGACCTCGGCGCTCTGGCAGGCGGGGACCGGCGATCTTCCGGCCGAGCGGACCCGGGTGCTGTCGACCGGCGGGATGCTGGCGGCGGCCCGGTCCACCCGCGCCCCGGCCGTGCTGGTCGCGACCGAGACCGGGATGCTGCACCAACTCCGCAAGGCCAACCCGACCGTCCGCTGGGAACCGGTCAACCCGCACGCGAGCTGCCACTACATGAAGATGATCACGGCCGAGGCGCTGGAGCGATGCCTGCGCGACGGGACGACCGAGGTGAACGTCGCCCCGGAGGTCGCGGCCCGCGCCCGGCATGCCGTCGAGGCCATGATCGCCACCGGTCCAGCCCCGGTCGCCGGGAGCGCCCGATGACCGGCCGAGCGAGCGCCGAACGGAAGGATGATGGATCGTTGTGTACATCCGGATGTACACAACGATCCACGATCGCCCAGGCCGACCACGGGGCCGGGCGGGCTGGTGAGGTCGGGGTTGATGCGGCGGCTGTGAATCGGGTGATTAGGGCGCTGCCGCCGGTGCGGGCGCGGTGGCGGCGGGACGCCGATGTCGTGGTCGTGGGGTCGGGGGCGGCCGGGATCTCGGCCGCGCTGACGGCGGCCGCGGCCGGGCTGCGGGTGCTGATCGTGACCAAGGACCTGATCGGCGGGGCGACGCCGCTGGCACAGGGCGGCCTGGCGGCGGCGATCGGGCCCGGGGACAGCGCGGCATCGCACGTCAGCGACACGCTGACGGCGGGCGCGGGGCTGTGCGAGCCGGACGTGGTGGCGGCGCTGGCGGACGGCGGCGCCCGGGGCGATCGACTGGCTGGCCGGGCTCGGGGCGCGGCTCGACACCCGTGAACTGCGGCTTGAGGGCGGGCACAGCCACCACCGGATCGTGCATTCGGGCGACGACGCGTCCGGGGCCGAGGTTCACCGGGCGCTGCTGGCCGCGCTGCTCGCCAGCGGAATCGAGATCCTCGACCGCACGGTCGCGCTCGATCTCGTCGTGGAGAACCCGGCCGCGCGGGGGCGCGGCCGATGGGGCGGGGCGGGAACCGGCACGGGACACCGCGAGGCCGACGGACGGGACGGCGGCTGCCAACGCCGATCCGGTTGGCGTCGCCTGCTCGGACGCCGGTCCCTGCCCGCCGGGTTGCCGGACTGACGGCAGGTGTCATCGGGTCGGACGGGCGGCTGTCGGCCGGGGTCATCGACGCGCCGACGGTGGTGATCGCGGCCGGCGGGCTGGGGCAGGCGTTCGCGACGACGTCGAATCCGGCCGGGGCGACCGGTGACGGGATCGCGATCGCGGCGCGGGCCGGGGCGGCGCTGCGGGACCTGGAGTTCGTGCAGTTCCACCCGACCGTGCTGTGGCTGCCGGACGCGAGCGGGCAGTGCCCGCTGATCACGGAGGCGCTGCGCGGGGCCGGGGCGGTGCTCCGCGACCTCGACGGCACGCCGCTGATGGCGGGTCACGACCCGCGCGGCGACCTGGCCCCGCGCGATGTGGTGGCCGCCCGGATGGCGGAGGTCATCGCGGCCGGGGACAGCCGGGCACGTCTGGCTTGACGCGACCGGGCTCGACCCGGACGTGCTGGAGAAGGGCTTCCCGACGGTGACGGCCGCGTGCCGCAAGCACTCGCATCGACCCGGTGACCGAGTACATCCCGGTCGCGCCGGGCGCGCACTACTCGTGCGGCGGCATCCTGGCCGACCTGGACGGGCGGACGACCATCGCCCGGGCTCTACGCGGTGGGCGAGGCCGCGTCGACCGGGGTGCAGGGCGCCAACCGGCTCGCCTCCAACTCGGTCACCGAGGCGGTCATCGCCGGGCGGACGCGCCGGCCGGGCGCTCGCCGCGGACCGGCGGCATCCCGCCAGCGACAGGGCCAAGTCGACGACCCGCGGCATCGTCGGCGTACCCGTCGACGCCGAGCGGAGACGTCGACGGCGCAGCCGACGGAGCTGACAGGGCACGCCGGCGACGCGCGGCGGGCGGCCACGGCACGCTGGCCGCGATGGCAGCGCAGGTCGGCGACAGGACCCGGGTCGGCGACGGGACGCGCGGGGCGAGCGACGGGGATCTCCGGGTGGCGGCGGGCAGCGGGGGGGTGCCTCGCGGCTCGATGGCGTCGGCGGCGGGACTGCGGCGGGGGCCCAGGGTGAATGGGGGGCCGACGGCGGGGGGCGGCGGGGGGTTGCGCTGGGGATGTCGCGGTGGGCGGGGGTTTTGCGGGATCGGGAGGGGCTTGAGGAGCTGGTTCGGCTGGTTGCGGCGGGGTGGGAGACGGGGGCGCTGGGAGAGTCGCCCGGGACCGTTCGGGATGAGGGGTGGGGGGTTGACCTGGATCTTGAGGCGGTTGAGGCGGCGAATCTGCGGGTGGTGTCCGGGCTGATCGCGGTGGGGGCGCTGCGGCGGGAGGAGAGCCGGGGGTGCCATCGGCGGCGGGATGCGGCCGGGACGGCGGAGCGGCCGTGGCACACGGTGCTGCGGTGGGACGGACAGGAGCTTGTGGTGACCGAGGAGGAGCTGTGATGGAAGAGGTTCGGTTTTACGAGGACGTCGCGGGGCCGCGGCACGGCGCGACCGGTCTGCGGGGCGAGACGCTGGTGACGCTGCAGGCGGCCGGGCTCAACGCCGACGACGTCGCGCGGGCGGTGCGGGCGGCGCTCGACGAGGACTTCGCGTACGGGCCCGATGTGACGTCGGCGGCGACGGTGGCCGGGCGGACGGTGACCGCGGACGTGGTCGCGCGCGAGGCCGGAGTGCTGGCCGGGATGCCGGTCGCGCTGGCGGTGCTCGACCTGATCGGGTGCTACCTGGACGGGCCCGCGGCGAGCTGGCGGCTGAGCCCGGCCGTCGCTGGTGCCGGACGGCACCCGGCTGCGGGCGGGGGACGCGGTGCTGCGGGTGAGCGGGCCCGCCCCGGCGGTGCTGGGGGCGGAGCGGACGATGCTCAACTTCCTCACCCACCTGTCGGGGATCGCGACCGCGACGCGGGCCTGGGCGGACGCGATCGAGGGGACCGGAGCGGTGGTCCGCGACACCAGGAAGACGACGCCCGGGCTGCGGGTGCTCGAGAAGTACGCGGTGCGGTGCGGGGGCGGGCGCAATCATCGGATGGGGCTCGGCGACGCCGCCTTGATCAAGGACAACCACGTGGCGGCGGCGGGCGGGGTGGCGGCCGCGGTGACGGCGGTCCAGTCGGCGACGGCGCGTTCGCCGGAGCCAGGCCGGCGTCGGGTCGGCCGGGTTCGGGTGCGGGTTCGGCGTCGGCCGGGGCGGGGCTGGTGGTTGAGGTCGAGTGCGACTCGGTGGCGCAGGTTCGGGAGGCGCTTGAGGCGGGGGCGCATTTCCTGCTGCTCGACAACATGCCGGTCGGCTCGCTGCGGGAGGCGGTGGCGGTGGCCCGCGAGTACTACGGGGTGCGGCTCGAGGCCAGCGGCGGGCTGCGGCTGGCGAACGCGCGCGAGGTCGCCGAGACCGGCGTCGACTACCTGTCGGTGGGGGCGCTGACGCATTCGTCGCCGGCGCTTGACCTCGCTCTCGACTACGCGGAAGAAAGCTAGACGGGGGACGCGGTCAGGCGTCGCGGATGAAGCCGGAGTCGCGCAGGTCGGCCGAGATGTCGGCCGCCACCGAGACCAGCAGCGCGCCGAGCTTCGGCTCCAGGGCCGGGTCGAACCGGCCCGCCGGGATCGTGATGCAGACGTCACCGAACACGTCGCCGGCCGCGTCGAACAGCGGCGCGCCGAGCCCGATGGCGCCCCGGGACCGCTGTCCCTGCGAGTAGGCGTAGCCCCGCTCGCGGACCCGGGCGACCTCCTGCTCGAGCTCCTCGCCGGTGACCAGGGTCTGCTCGGTGAACGGCTCGAGGCCCTTGCGGTAGATCGCCTGCCGCTCGGCCTCGGGCAGGAAGGCCAGGATGGCCAGGCCGGTCGCGCCGGAGTGGACCGCGCGCCACTGGTTGAGCCCCACCACCCAGCGCAGCGGGTGCGGCGCGTCGATCATGTCGATGACGATCATCTGGGCGCGCCGGGCGCCGTACGCGGCCAGCAGGACGGTCTCGCCGCACGCGGCCGCCAGCCGTTCCAGGTGCGGCCGGGCGATCTTCACCGGCGACAGGCGGTGCGAGAAGACCTGGCAGATCCGGAACAGCTCGAGGCCGGGGGTGTAGCGGCCCTCGTCGTTCTTGATGACCAGGTCGCGCGACTCGAAGATCTGGAAGATCCGGTGGATGGTGCTCGGCGAGGTGTTCATCTCCCTCGCCACCTGGCGGACGCCCCAGGTGTCGGCCGTGTGGTCAGCCAGCCAGATCAGCACGTCGACGGCGCGGGCCGCGGGCTCTCTTTCGCCAGGCATCGTCTCCTCCTTCCGTAACTGTCCCACGGAACTGTCCCACGTCCGCGGTCTGTCGGCCGGGTCTTGACAAGGCGGGCGAAGCGGTTAACCATCATGTCATTCAACGATACAGCCGTTTCGTTGGAAGAAACAATATATGACGTGACTATTACCCCAGGGACGACAACGCCGGGCTTTTTCGCGGCAGCCGTCAACCGATGCCGCTCGCGGCCCGCAGCTCGCGATCAGCATCAGACCCCCTGCCCCGTCGCCTCGCGGCGGGGCGTCGCCACTGGCGAGACGAAGGTGTAGAGACAGTGGGCACGATTCACCACCCGGCCGGACGGGCCAGCGTCGCGATAGCGGCGGTCCTGCTTTGCGCGGCGGCAGTCGCGGCATGTTCCTCCGGTACCTCGGGTTCCTCAGGTTCTTCAGGCGGCAGCAACTCGACCTCATCCACCGCGGCCACCACCGGCCCGCAGAACACGGCCGTGCCGCAGCCGGGCGGCAGCTTCACCATGCTCGAGGAGACCGGCCTGACCGGCGCGTGGCCGACCGGGCTGGACCCGGCCACCGACGCATCGGGCTCGGCCAACCAGAGCTACCTCGACGCCATCTACGGCAACCTGTTCGAGCTGGGCGCGAACGGGCAGACGATCGACGACCTGGCGACCGGGTACACGATCTCGGCCGACGACAAGACGGTGACGATCGAGCTCAGGCACGGCGTGACGTTCAGCGACGGGATGCCGTTCAACGCCGCCGCGGTGGCGTTCAACTTCAAGCGCGACCTCGCGGCCCCGGTCGGCGACACGCCCAAGTGGCCGGTCTCCTCGATCACCACCTCGGGTTCGTACGACGTGGTGATCCACCTGACCCAGCCGTACGCGCCGCTGATCAACACCTTCCACGACGCCAACGTCAACTGGATCGTGTCGCCGACCGCGCTGAGCAAGCTGGGCGAGAACGCGTTCAAGCTGGCGCCGGTCGGGGCGGGCCCGTTCACCGTGGTCAGCGACACGGTCAGCTCCGAGCTGGCGCTGAAGAAGAACCCGCGCTACTGGTCACCGGGCGAGCCCTACCTGAACACGCTGACGTTCAAGTCGGTCGCCAGCGACGAGACGGCGCTCGAGACCATGCAGGCGGGCGGGGTGCAGGGCTACGAGGGGATGCAGACGCCGCAGCTGGTGTCGGCCTTCTCCCAGCAGTTCAACGTGCTCGACGTGCCGTCCACGTCCCCCTACGTCATCCAGCTCAACACCGGCGTCGCGCCGTTCAACAACCTGCACGCGCGCGAGGCGGTGTACTACGCGACCGACGTGCCGGTGATCGACCAGAAGCTGTTCGGCAACCTGCACCCGGTCACCGAGGGGTTCACCGCCCCGAACGGGCTGTTCTACCAGCAGGACGTGCCCGGCTACCGGACCTACAACCTGGCCGAGGCCAAGGCCGCGGTGAAGGCGGCCGGTGGCGTCACCGTCGACCTGATGGCCACCCAGAGCTCGGTCACCCAGACCGTGCTCGAGGCGCTGCAGACGATGTGGCAGGCGGCCGGCATGAAGGTGACGATCCACGTCGACCAGCTGCCCTCGGTCATCCAGCAGTTCCAGAGCAAGACCTGGCAGGCGTCGCTGCAGACGGCGGGGGCGTTCGACCCGGCCGCCGGTCTCGGGGTGAACTTCCGGTTCGGTTCCGCGTCGATCTTCAGCGGGGTGCACGACCCGGCCCTTGACAAGATCTTCGCCAGCGCCACGTCCACGCTCAGCACCGCCTCCCGGCAGACGCTGTACAACCAGGCGGCCGAGTACATCAGCCAGAATGCCCTTGCGCCGTTCCTGTTCCCGGTCAACGGGTGGAACATCGCGGCCAAGGACGTGGCCGGGCCCGGGCTGACCACCTTGATCCCCGCCTCGGCGGTGCGGCCGGAGATCCTGTGGGCGCAGGTCGGGTTCACGAGCAAGTGACCGTGCAGGAGTCTTCGAACCGTTCCGTGTCTGCTGCTGGTTCGGATCCCGGGGCCGCGGCGGCGGCCCCGGGGTCCGGGGACGCTGCGGCTTCGCTGGTGTCGCGGATCTTGCGGTCCAGCCTGCTGCGGCTGGTCGGGCGGCGGCTGCTGACCGCGATCCCGGTCGTCTGGGGGGTCACCTTCCTCAGCTTCGCGGTGCTGAACCTGCTGCCAGGCGACGCCGCCCAGGCGCTGCTTGGGGCGGACGCGACCCCGCAGGAGGTGGCCAGGCTGCGGGTGGAGCTGCACCTCAACGAGCCGTTCCTGACCCGCTACGGGCACTGGCTCGGCAGCGCCGTCACCGGGCACCTGGGCAGCTCGCTCGGCAGCGGGCAGCTGGTCACGACGATCCTGGCGCAGCGGCTGCCGGTCACCTTCGAGTTGATCGGTTATGCCTTCGTCATCTCGCTGGTGATCGCGATCCCGGTCGCGACGGTGGCCGCCCGCCGGCCCGGGGGCGTGTTCGACGGCATCACCACGTTCATCACCATGATCGGGCTTTCGATCGCTCCCTACATCCTGGCGCTGCTGCTCATCCTGCTGTTCTCGGTCGACCTGGCGCTGTTCCCGGCCCTCGGCTGGACGCCGCTGAGCGGCGGCCTGGGCGCGAACCTGCGCTCGCTGACGCTGCCGGCGCTGTCGCTCGGGTTCCCGATCGGCTGCTTCTACACCCGGCTGCTGCGGGCCGACGTGATCGAGCAGCTCGGCGAGGACTACACCGTCACCGCCGTCGCCAAGGGGCTGCCGTCGTGGCGGGTGCTGATACGGCACGCGGTCCCGAACTCGATGTTCGGGCTGATCACGGTGGTGGCGCTGAACGTCGGGACGCTGCTCGGCGGCACCGTCATCGTGGAGCAGATCTTCGGCCTGCCGGGTGTCGGCCAGGAGCTATTCCAGGCGATCCAGACGCGCGACTTCCCGGTCCTCGAGGGCATCGTCGCCGTGTTCGCGGTGGTGGTCGTCGTCATCGGCCTGCTGGCCGACCTCCTCTACGCCGTCCTCGACCCAAGGATCAGGTATGACAATCCCGGTCAATGACGCTCTGTCGGTTCCCGGCGGGCTCGGCTCGGCCGGCTCGGCCCGCCCCGCCGGCTCGGCCGGCCCGGCTGGCTCGGCCGCGTCCGGTGCCGCGCGAAGTCGCGGGCGGCTGCGGCAGTCGCTCTCGCTCTACCTCCCGGCCGGGCTGCTGCTCCTGCTGATCGCCGCCTGCTTCCTGTGGCCGCTGGTCGGCAGCGTGCCGCCGCCGGTCGGCGGCAGCGTGCTCAACTCGAGCCTGCCGATCGGGTCGCCCGGGCACCTGCTCGGCACCGACGCCGACGGCAACGACATCTTCTCCCGGCTGCTGTACGGGGGGCGGGTCTCGCTCGAGGTCGGGGCGGCCACGCAGCTCATCGGCATCGCGGGTGGCGGCCTGATCGGGATGATCGCCGGCTTCTCCCGCGGCCTGCTCGCGGCGGTGCTGATGCGGGTGCTCGACGTGCTGATCGCGTTCCCGTCGCTGGTGCTCGCGCTGGCGATCGCGGAGGGCCTCGGGCCGGGCGAGCTGCACGTGATCTGGGCGCTGTCGTTCTACAGCGTCCCCGCCTTCGCCCGGCTCGCGCGGGCGGGCACGCTCAAATTCAGGGACCAGAACTTCATGCTCGCGGCCGCGCTCAGCGGAACCCGCCGGTGGCGGATCGTGCTGCTGCACCTGGCCCCGAACCTGCTGCCCCAGCTGCTCACGTTCGCGCTGCTCGGCGCGGGGGTGGCGATCATCCAGGAGGGGGCGCTGAGCTTCCTGTCGCTGGGGGTGCCGCCGCCGGGGGCGAGCTGGGGGAACATGATCGCCTCGGGCGAGCAGACGATGTCGGTCCAGCCCGCGCTGGTCATCATCCCGTGCCTGGCGCTGCTGATCACGGTGGCGACGCTGAACCTGCTCGGCGACGCGCTGCGCGCCCGCTGGAGCGCGCGATGACGGGGGCGACGGCGGCGTCCGCGGCCGGGACGGCCGCGGGTTCGGGGCCCGGGCCGGCTGCCGCGCCGCCGGCGGCGGCGCTCGAGGTGCGGGAGCTGTCGGTGCGGTACCGGCCGCGCGGGGGGGTGGTGCACGCGGTCGACTCGCTCAGCTACACGGTCCCGGCCGGGCGGACGGTGGCGATCATCGGCGAGTCGGGGTCAGGCAAGACCGCGAGCTCGCGCGCGATCATGGGGCTGCTGCCGCGCAGCGCCCAGGTGTCCGGGTCGGCCGTGCTCAACGGCACCGAGCTGATCGGGCTCGCTCCACGCGAGCTGCGTCGGCATCGGGGGCACGACGTGGCGATGATCTTCCAGGACCCGGCCCGGTCGCTGAACCCGACGATGCGGGTCGGGCCGCAGATCGCGGAGGCGATCAGGGCGCACCAGCCGATCGGCCGGGCGGCCGCCCGCGAGCGCGTCATCGAGCTGCTGCGGCTGGTCCGGCTGGCGGCGCCGGAGCAGCGCTACAGCGAGTACCCGCATCAGTTCTCGGGCGGGATGCGGCAGCGGATGATGATCGCGATGGCGCTCAGCTGCTCGCCGCGGCTGCTGATCGCGGACGAGGCGACGACCGCGCTCGACGTGACCACCCAGGCCCAGATCATGCGGCTGCTGGCCGGCCTGCAGGCCCAGCTGGGGATGGCGATCCTGATGATCAGCCACGACCTCGGGCTGGCGGCGTCCTTCGCCGACGACGTGGTGGTGATGTACGCGGGCCGGGCGGTGGAGCGCGCGCCCGCCCGTTCGCTGTTCGGGAACGTCCGGATGCCGTACACGAGCGCGCTGCTCGGCGCGGTGCCGCGGCTTGACCGGGCGGCCCACACCCCGCTGCCGGTGGTCGGCGGGCGGCCGCCGGACTTGTCGGCGCCGCCGGCCGGCTGCCCGTTCGCGGCGCGCTGCCCGCGGGCGGACGAGCGGTGCGAGCGGGAGCGACCGGAGCTGACCGAGGACGAGCCCGGGCACGCGTACGCGTGCTGGCATCCGCTGCCGGGCGTCGCCCGGCCGACCGCGCCGGCCGGCACCGCGCGGGTCACCGCCCCGGGCACGAGCGACGCTGCGAGGCCGGCATGAGGGACCAGCGGCCATCGGCCGGACCACGCGGAGCACGGGACCGTTCGATATCGGTCTGGAGGTTTTGATGATGACGGAACCACTCTTGCGGGTGCGTGACCTGGTCCAGGAGTTCACCGTCCGCGGTCAGGGCGGGGTCCGCGGCGGGGTGCTGCAGGCGGTGGCCGGGGTCGGCCTCGACATCTGGCCGGGCGAGACCCTGAGCGTGGTCGGCGAGACCGGGTCGGGCAAGTCGACCCTGGCCCGCTCGATCATGCAGGCACCGCCGCCGAAGTCGGGCGAGGTGGTGTTCCAGGGGGTGACCCTCGGCCCGCTGCGCGGGGCCGCGCTGCGGGACGCCCGCCGCTCGATCCAGATGATCTTCCAGGACCCGTACACCTCGCTCGACCCGCTCTGGCCGGTCGCCCGGATCGTGGCCGAGCCGCTGATCGCGGCCGGCGTCCGCGATCGGGGCGAGCGCCGCCGCCGGGTCGGCCAGCTGCTCGAGCAGGTCGGCCTCGACCTCGGTGCGCACGGCCGCCGGCGGGCCCGCGAGCTGTCCGGCGGCCAGTGCCAGCGGGTGGCGATCGCCCGCGCGCTGGCCGCCAGCCCGGCCCTGATCATCGCCGACGAGGCGGTCTCCTCGCTCGACGTGCTGGTCCAGGCGCAGGTGCTGAACCTGCTCGAGGAGCTGCGGACCTCGCTCGGGCTGTCGTACCTGTTCATCGCCCACGACCTGGCGCTGGTGAAGCAGGTCAGCGACCGGGTGGCGGTGATGTACCTGGGACGGCTGTGCGAGGTCGGCCCGGCCGACGAGGTGTACGCGCACCCGCGCCACCCGTACACGGTGGAACTGCTTGACGCGGTCCCGCGGATCGAGCAGGACCAGCCGCCCGGCGGCCGGATCGCAGCGGCGGGCGCGGCCGGCGCCGAAGGCGACGCCGGGTTCGCGGGCGAGGCGCCGTCACCGGTCAACCCGCCGTCGGGCTGCCGGTTCCGCACCCGCTGCCCGCGCGCGCAGCTCCGCTGCGCCGAGGAGACGCCGCTGCTCACGCCGGGCGACGCCGCCAGCGGCGCGGTGACGGGCGCGGTCGCCGGGGCAGGGTCGCGGCACCTGGTCGCGTGCCACTTCCCGATCGCCGCCGATGAGCCCGAGCCTCACCGCGAGCCCAGCCGCGAGCGGGGGCCCGGCGTCGCCAGCACCACGACCATCACCAGTAGCAGCAACAGTCAGTGACTGACACAGGAAAGAAGGCAACGCGCATCATGACCGATGAGTTCGGTATCGCCGGGAAGACCCTGCTCGTGACCGGTTCCGGCCGCAACCTGGGCAAGGCGATCGTGCTCGAGTTCGCCGCCAGGGGCGCGAACGTCGTCGTCAACTCCCGGTCCAACGCGGCCGAGGCGCGGCAGGTGGCCGCCGACGCCGAGGCGCTCGGCGGCAAGGCGATCGTGGTGCTCGGCGACGCGGCCGACAAGTCGACCGTGGTTGAGCTCAAGGCCCGCGCCGAGGAGGCGTTCGGCCAGGTCGACATCTACGTCAGCAACGCCGCCCGGCGGCTGCACAAGGACTTCTGGGAGACGACCGACGAGGACTGGCACCGTTACCTCAACCAGCAGCTGACCGCGTCCTGGTACCTGGCGAAGGCGTTCGCCCCCGGCATGCGCGAGCGCGGCTGGGGCCGGATCCTGCACATGAACGGGCCGGACGGCTGGAGCGGCGGCCCCACCCGGCTGCCGCACTCCACCGCCAAGGGCGGCCTGCGGACATTCACCAAGTCGCTCGCGCGCAGCCTCGGCCCGTACGGGATCACGGTCAACGACATCAACCCCGGGTTCGCCGACACGATCCGCGACATGGAAACCCATCCCGGGCTGACCAGGGAGCGGTCGGACCAGATCGCGGCCGACATCATCCCCATCGGCCGCCAGCCGTCGCCGGCCGAGGTCGCCTGGGCGTGCGCGTTCGTCGCGGCCGAACGGTCGGCCGCCATCAACGGCACCGTCATGCACGTCGACGGCGGCCAGTCGGTGATCGGCTGACATGGCCACCGACATCGACACCGACATCAGGGGCAAGGTCGCCATCGTCGGCGTCGGCCACACCCCGCAGGGCGAGCTGCCCGGCCAGTCGCCCGAGCTCAACTCCGTCCTCGCGATCAAGGAAGCGCTCGACGACGCCGGCATCGGCCGGGAGAAACTCGACGGGCTCATCACCTGCAAGTCGGTCCAGGGCACCAACACCGACGTGATGGTCGGGCCGATGCTCGGCATCAACCCGCGCTACGCGCAGACCCTCGACTACGGCACCTGCAACTTCTCGCTCCACCTGGCGGTGCAGGCCATCCTGACCGGGATGGCCACCACGGTGGCGCTGTGCTACGGGGCGAACGCCCGCAGCATCAGGTTCCCGTTCGGCGCGTCATCCGCCACCCTGGCCGGCGCGTCCGGCCTGATGCACATCGCCGGCCCGGCCGCGATGGCCCTGCAGCGGCACAAGGCGCTGTACGGGACCACCGACGAGCAGTTCGGCATGATCGCGGTGTCGGAGCGGGAGTGGGCCCAGAAGAACCCGATCGCGCTGTTCCGCGAGCCGATGTCGATGGAGCAGTACCTGGCGATGCCCTACATGGTGGAGCCGCTGCGCCGGGCCGACGTGACCATGCTCTCCGACGGCGGGGTGTCGCTGATCGTGACCCGGGCCGACCTGGCCGCCGACTACCCCAACAAGCCGGTCTACGTGCTCGGCATGTCCGAGCAGACGCAGATCAGGGGCGAGTTCAGTCCCGACTACCTCAACCGCGAGTTCCTGCGCGGCGCGGCCGACCAGATCTGGCGGAACACCGGCCTGACCCAGGCCGACATCGACGTGCTCTACATCCAGAACCCGACCGCGGTCTGGGTGCTGCAGATGCTCGAGTACTACGGCTTCGCCCCGCCCGGCGAGGTCGGCCCGTGGCTGGCCGAGGGGCACACCCGCCCGGGCGGCGACCGGCCGGTCAACACCAACGGCGGCCAGCTCTCCGAGAGCTACATGTGGGGCTGGCTGCACATGGTGGAGGCGGTCAGGCAGCTGCGCGGCCAGGCGGGCGAGCGCCAGGTGACCGGCGCCGAGATCGCGATGTACTGCTCAACCCAGGTCTGGCTGAAGGGAGGCGCGTCGATCCTCTCGACGCACAACTAATGACCGACCAGCTCTATACCAAGCCCATCCCCCGGCTCGACGACCCCGACATGGCGCCGTTCTGGGCGGCCGCCCGCGAGCACCGGCTCACCGCCCAGCGCTGTGCCTCGTGCGCGGCCCTGCGGTTCCCCGGGCTGCCGATCTGCCCGACCTGCCTGGAGCGCGGCTCCGAGTGGACCGACGTGTCGGCCGAGGGGTCGATCTGGAGCTACGTGGTGTACCACCGGGCGTTCCATCCGGGGTTCGCGTCCGAGCTGCCCTATGTCGTGGCGATCGTGGAGAACGCCGACGGGGTGCGCTACACCGGGCGGGTCGTCGGGCGGCGCGAGGACGTCGCCGTCGGGGCCAAGGTCCGGGCCGTGTTCGCCGACGAGACCCCCGAGTTCACCCTCGTGAAGTGGGAGCTAGCGTGACCGAGGCGGCGACGTCAGCAGCGGGCGAGGGCGAGCTCGAGCGGCCCGCGCCGTCGGCCGCGGCCGGGCCGCTGGCCGGCCTGCGGGTGCTCGAGCTGGGCGGCGAGCAGGCCGACTACGCCGGGCTGCTGTGCGCCGGGCTGGGCGCGACGGTGGTCAAGGTCGAGCCGCCGGACGGCAGCCGGAGCCGCCAGATCGGCCCGTTCCACGGCGGGGCGGCCGACCCGGAGCGGTCGCTGTACTTCTGGGGCTACAACCGCGGCAAGCGGTCGGTGGTGATCGACCTGGCCGCCGCCGACGGCCGCGGCCGGCTGCGCGGGCTGCTGGCGGAGGCCGACGTGCTGATCGACGCGACGTCGCTGGGCGAGCTGGCCGCGTTCCGCGTTAACCCGGCCGACTACCCGGCCCTGGTGCACGCGCGGCTGACGCCGTTCGGCGAGGACGGCCCGTGGGCCGGCCTGGCCACCTCCGACCTGGTCTCGCTGGCGCTGGGCGGGGTGGTGATGAACTGCGGCTACGACCCCGACCCGGCCGGGCGGTACGACCTGCCGCCGGTGGCGCCGCAGGCCTGGCACTCGTTCCACATCGCGGGCGAGCAGCTGGTGATCGGGATCGTCAGCGCGCTGATCTACCGGCTCCGCAGCGGCCTCGGGCAGAAGGTGTCGGTCGCGATTCACGAGGCGGTCGCCAAGAACACCGAGATGGACCTGATGAGCTGGGTGATGCTGCGGCAGCCGGTCTACCGGCAGACCTGCAGGCACGCGCTGGCCACGATCACCAACCCGTCGATCAGCTACACCAAGGACGGCCGCTGGAACCTGTCGATGCACGTCGGCCCGCGCGACGAGCGCTACCTGCGGCCGTTCATGGACAGCTACGGGCTGGCCGACGGGATGACCGAGGTGATCGCGGAGCCGCCGCCGGGGGTGCGGGCGGTGGCCGGGTCGACCAGCGCCGCCACCGCCGGGGTGGAGTACGTCCAGCGGCTCACCCGGCGGTTCCGCTACGACGACCTGCCCTGGCAGGAGGCGCAGCGGGCCGGCCTGCTGTGGTCGCCGATCCGCAAGCCGCACGAGAACGCGGCCGACGAGCACTGGCTGTCGCGGGGCACGTTCGCCGACGTCCCGCACCCCGAGCTGGACGCGACGCTGCGCTACCCGGTCAGCAAGTGGATCTCCACCCGCGGGTCGTGGACGGCCAGCCGGCGGGCGCCGACGCTCGGCGAGGACGACAAGCTGCTCCGCGACGGCTGGCTCCCCTCGGAAGAAGAAGATTCAAGATCCGGATATCGAACGGTCCCGTCGTCCCCTGGTCAGCTGGGCGACTCGCGCGCCGGGACGCACGCCACCGGGGGCGGGTCGCTGGCGGGCGGAGGGGACGACGGGACCGTTCGGGATAATGGGGTTGACTCTCCTTCCGCCCTCGGCAAGCCGTTCCCGCTCGCCGGGGTGCGGATCCTCGACTTCAGCTGGTTCCTGGCGTCGGCCGGGGCGACCCGGTTCCTGGCCGCGCTCGGGGCGGACGTGATCAAGGTCGAGTGGAAGACGCACCCGGACTCCGGCCGCGGGTCGCTGGTGCCGGAGGGCGGCCGGGCTTCTCGGGACGGGGCTACCGCCCCGGTGCCGGCGCTGAAGGATCCCGGCATCGGCGGCCAGTACAACAACAAGAACCCGGGCAAGCGCGGCCTGTCGCTCAACGTGGCCGACCCGCGCGGGCTGTCGATCGCGCGCGCGTTGCTGGCGAAGTGCGACGTGGTGGCGGAGGGGTTCTCGCCCGGGGTGCTCGAGCGCTGGGGCCTCGGCTACGCCGAGCAGCGGAAGATCCGCCCGGACGTGATCTACGTCAAGCAGTCGGGCATGGGGGCGTTCGGCACCTACGGCCGGTTCCGGGCGGTCGGCCCGATCGCGGCGGCGCTGTCGGGCATGTCGGAGATGAGCGGGCTGCCTTCCCCGGCCCCGCCGGCCGGCTGGGGGTACTCGTTCCTGGACTGGTTCGGCGCCTACTCGATGGCGCTGTCGGTGCTGGCCGCGCTGTACCACCGCGACCTGACCGGCGAGGGCCAGTGGATCGACGCGTCGCAGACCGAGGCCGGGATCATGCTGACCCAGGTGCCGGTGCTGGACTTTGGTGCCAACGGGCGGGCGTGGGAGCGGAACGGGAACCGTTCGGTGTACCAGGCGGTCGCGCCACAGGGGGTCTACCGGTGCGCGGGCGACGACCGGTGGATCGCGATCACCTGCGCTTCTGAGGACCAGTGGAGGGCGCTGGCGCATCTGGCGGGGCACGACGACTGGCTGGCGGACCCGCGGTTCTTGACCGCCGAGAGCCGGATGGCGCACCATGACGCGCTCGACGTGCTGCTGGAGGCGTGGACACGGTCGTTCGAGCCGTACGACCTGATGATGCGGCTGCAGTCGGCCGGGGTTCCGGCCGGGGTCTGCCAGACCGCCGGCGACCGATGCGACAACGACCCCCAGCTGCGTCATCTGGGCTGGCTGACCGAGCTGACCGGAACCAGGATCGGCCGCTGGCCGCTGGCCGAGCTCCCGGTCCGGATGTCGCGCACCCCGCCCTACCTGGGCGGGCGGCCGGATCGAGCAGCGCCGCTGTACGGCGAGGACAACGCCGCCATCCTGACCGGGCTGCTGGGCATGTCCGAGGACGAGGTGGCCGAGCTGACCGAGCAGGGGGTGCTGTAGACGGCCGGCTGGGGCGCGGCTAGGGGGCGAGAGCGGCAAGCGCGGCTTCGGCGCATTCGTCGTCTTGCCCCGGCGCCATTCCGCCGCTGATCGACAGAGCGCCGAGGACGGTGTCCCCGCGCTGGATGAGCGCCGTGCCTGCGCCCGCCAGGATGGGCGTCTGCGCGACCCGGCCCAGCTGGGCGAAGAAACCGGGGTTGGCCTCCTGCATTTGCCGCAGCGCGGCGCCGTCGCGGCGGAAGAGGGCGACGCTAACCGCCTTGGTCTCGGCGATCCGGGCTGAGAGCGGCGCCGCGCCGTTCATCCGGCCGAGGGCCTGCAGGTGCCCGCCCTCGTCGACGACCGCGACCGTGACCAGGGCGCCTAGCTTGGCGGCGCGCTCGTGGGCGCCGCTGATGACGTTCTGAGCCTCTTGCAGCGTTAGCGGCATGGTGATCCTCTGCGTTATGTGGACAACTGTCCTTGCATGAACGAGCGTATCGTTGAAGGCGACGACGGCGCAAGCACGCGAAGCTAGAATGATCGGGCGATGGACGACACCACCTCGGCTGGTCTCTCGGCTGGTCTCTCGGCCGGTCTCTCGGCCGGTCTCTCGGCCGGTCCTCGCCGCCCCAACGCGCGCGGGCAGGGGGAGCGGGCTGCGGGAGGAGATCATTTCCGCCGCCGTGCAGATGCTGGGCGAGCTAGCCGACGACGAGGCCCTCTCGCTGCGCGCGGTCGCCCGGGCGGTGTCGATCTCCCCCACCTCTGTTTACCTGTACTTTCCTGATCGTGACGCACTGGTCGCGGCGGCCATGGAACGCTGCCATGCGGAGATGGTCCAGGCCGCGGACGAGGGCGAGGCCGCGCACCAGGACCCCGCGCTCGGCCTGCGCGGACGGATCCTGGCGCAGGCGGGCTGGGTGCAGGAGCATCCTGGGCTCTACAAGGTGATGCACGAGAGCAAGGTCGGCATGCCGTTCAAAGAGGTTCTGTTCACGCGGACGACGGCGGCGGTGCAGCGCTGCATGGACGCCGGGGTTGCCTCGCCCGGGGACGCCGCCACCGTCGCGCTCGATCTCCGGACGGCCGTCATCGGCATGCTGTCGCTGCGGATCAATGAGCCTGACCTGCCCTGGCCGCCGTTCCCCGAGCAAGCCGACCGATTCCTGTCCAAGGTCGTAGGACTCGCGCTGCCGGCCGGGGAGACGACAGTCCCGCAAGCAAAGTAGCCGCCGCGCGTTCGCCTGTCGGGCCCCGTGCGCCACGCGCTTCTTGCTGTTATCCCGCCGGCGCAGGGGGGCTGGAATCATTGCGCGACAAAGTGCTCGGAGAACGTATACAAACGTCGCGCAATGATTTCGCGCCCTGACACTTCTTGCTGTTATTCGATTGCAACGATGGGGCGACGTCACGATCCACGCTGGACTGCTCGGGCTCGGCCTTCGGCGTGCGCGGGGCACCCGCAAGGTCTGGTAAGGTCTTCATGTTCCCCGGGCGATTGGCGCAGCGGGAGCGCGTCTCCCTGACACGGAGAAGGTCACAGGTTCAAATCCTGTATCGCCCACACCAGAAAGCCCCTGCCGATGCAACACGGCAGGGGCCTTTTTGTCCCTTCCGTACGGGTGTTGACCCCGCCGCCACGACGGCCGGTCCGAGATGCACGACTATGATCATCTATCGAGCCGTTTGACGTAGCACGACTTCCCCGGGCAGCAGGAGTCACGAATGACGCAGGGCGCACCGCAGGAACAGGACGTTGCGGCGGGCCCCGCCTTCGATCCGAGCGTGCCGAGCCCGGCTCGGGTCTGGAACTTCTGGGTCGGGGGCAAGGATCACTTCGAGGCCGACCGGGCGCTGGCCGGGCGGTTCGGCGAGGTCGTGCCGCAGATGCCGCTGATCGCCCGGCTCACCCGGCTTTTCCTGGCCGACATCGTGAGCCAGCTCGCCGCGGCCGGCATCCGGCAGTTCCTTGACATCGGCACCGGGCTGCCGACCGCCGACAACACCCACGAGGTCGCCCAGCGGCTGGCACCGGATGCGCGGATCGTCTACGCGGACAACGACCCGGCGGTGCTGGCGCACGCCCGCGCGCTGCTGACCAGCAGCCCGGAGGGGAAAACGGCCTACCTGGACGCCGACCTCCGCGATCCGGCCAAGATCGTGGCCCAGGCGGCGCAGACCCTCGACTTCAGCCAGCCGGTCGCCGTCCTGCTCATCGCGGTCCTGCACTTCGTGCAGGACGCCGACGACCCGCACGGCATCGTCAGAAGCCTGATGGACGCGGTGCCGCCGGGCAGCTACCTGGCGATCCTGCACGGCGCCAACGACGTCGGAGTGGAGGACATGCCGGAGGCGGAGCGGCGCTACAACGCGCAGGCCTCGGCCCAGTTCAGCGCCCGCGATCGCGAGCAGGTCGGCCGGTTCTTCGACGGCCTCGAGCTGACCGGACCGGGCCTGGTGAACCTCAGCCGCTGGACGCCGGGCATCGTCGGCGACGACGGCGCGCGGGCTGACGTCGCCGCCTACTGCGGCCTCGCGCGAAAGCCGTAGCCCGGCAGCGACGCGACGCCGCGAGTCAGTGAGCTGTTTCCATCCTGGGCAGGCCTCGCTGATGTACGGCCAGGGCGTGGTCCGGCCGACTTAGAGCAGGCCGCTAGTTCTGCCAACGTCTCGCTGCTGCGCGGGCGGGGCAGCATGAGCAGGGCTTTGCTCACTGGCAGGCGGCGTCAGTAATGGGTGCGTACTCTGTCGCTTGTGAGCGAGATGACCCAGTTCTACCGGCAGCCGAGCCCGACCTCCGATCTCGGGCGCCACGCCGACCTCTTGCCCGGTCTCCCGGCCGACCCGGAGGCGCTCGGCGCGATCGTGCGCGGGCTGCTCGTCCACAACTACGCGGCGAAGGTGCAGGGCCTGGCGTTTCCGGCCGAGCGCATGGCGCATATGCAGACGGTCGGGGCCGAGGCGATCCTGGACAACGTGCTCGGCCTCGACCCGGCTCCGCTGGGCATTGAGCGGCCCGTCGAGCGGCGAATGGTCGGCTTCTGCTACCACTTCGCGCTGCTGCACTGCGCCCTGCTGCGCGCCACCGGCATCCCGGCCCGCATCCGGTGCGGGTTCGCCGGCTACTTCGAGCCGCGCTGGTGGATGGACCACTGGGTGGTCGAGTACTGGGACGGTGACGGCTGGCTGCTCACCGACCCGCAGATCGGGCGCAGCGGCCTGACCGGCGACGACTTCCAGACCGGCGTCAACGCGTGGAGTCAGTGTCGCGGCGGTGCTTCGCGGCCGGCTGCCTATGGCAACGGAGAACTGTGGGGGTGGGACGAATTGCGAGGCAGCCTGATCAATGACGTCGCCGCCCTCTACAAGGTCGAGATTTCCGGCTGGTACTGGTGCGACCGTCTTCAGGTGGAGCCCCTCGACCAGCCGCACGACGAGCTCGACACGTCACTCGACCTCCTGTCCCGTCTCGCGGCCACCGCGGAATCACCTGAGACGATCAAGGAGTGCTTTGACCTGTACCCGGAGTTCCAGCCGCCAGCGGACGCCGTCGCGCGATAGGACGCCCGGCACAGCTCAGCGTCTGATCGCGTCCCTGGGAATACGGATGGGCACGCCTGCCCCTTTCGCGGCTGGCCCCGCAGGGGATGGGCCTGCCGTCGATGACCTCCCGGCAGCCCTATTGGCACTGTTCACGACTCGACGATGGTGGGATTTGATTGACCGACTGGATCTTTCAGGGCAACCGGAAGCAAGAGGAGCTGGAGGCGGCGCTGGCGGCCTCGCCGGTCCGCGCGTGGCGGACACCGCGTTACCGGGACCGCGCGGCGGCCGGAGACCGCGTCTGGGTGCAACTAGTCGGACGGAAAGACCCGGGGCTGTACTACGCGGGAACTATCACCGGTCCAACCCATGAGGATCCGGAGTGGCACGACGGCGACTCGCCGTACGCGCGATGGCGGACCGAGGTGAGGTTCGCGTACCGCATTGACCCGCCGCTGCTGCGCGGTGAGCTGCTGGCGACAGCCGGGCTCTCCTCCTTCCGGCCGTTCGCCGGGTTTCAGGGCTCGACCGTGCCGGTGCCTGCCGATATCGCGGCGGCGCTTGAGGAACGGACGCGGTTTCGCCTGGACCCGCTCTGACCCGTGGCGGTCCAGGGAAACCTGGGACTCGCGTTGCCAGTCTGACGCGCGTGGCCCCGGTGGCCTTCCGGCGCCGCCTTGAATAAGAAAGATCTTGGAAACTTTTTTCCTGACGGAAGAAAAGCACGCTATACCTTGCCGTTTAACCTGGGTTCGGGATGCATGCGTAGTGGGGTTATTCGGTTGCGTGGGCTGGTTGCTTCACGGGTGCGGCCGTTTCCCTCATGCTGGGTGTTACCACACATCCGCAGCGGCGAGGGGAACGGCCGTGAACGCAACGCTCTCATGTCCTGGCGGGGCCCGGCAAGCGGCGGGGGGCGCGGATGCGGCGCGGGTGCTGCTGGCGGGGTTCCGGGGCGAGCTGCACCGGTGCTTACCGCGGCGGGGGGATGCGCTGTTCTCGCTGGCCGACGCGGTTTTGTGCGAGGACCGGCGGGTGGGCGACCTGGCGCGGCTGTCGCTGGCGCCGGAGTTCGGGCGGGGGCACGGGGCGCTGTATGACGGGCTGAACGCGGGCCGGGTGGAGTTCGCGCGGCTGCGGACGGCGGTGGCGGGGCTGCCGCTGCCGGAATGGCCGGACGGGCGGATCCGGCTGGCGGCCGACGTGACGGCGTGGCTGCGGCCGGACGCCGGGACGAGCCGGGACCGGATGTTCTGCCATGTCCGGGGGCGGGGGAGGAACGCGGCGCAGATGATCCCGGGGTGGCCGTACTCGTTCGTGGCGGCGCTCGGCCCCGGGGCGTCGTCGTGGACGCTGCCGCTGGACGCGGTGCGGCTGGGCCCGGGCGACGACGAGACGGGCGCGGCCGCGGCGCAGTTGCGCGCGGTCGTGGGCCGGCTGATCGGCGCCGGGCACTGGAGGGACGGCGACCCGCCCGTCATCGTCGCCCTGGACGCGGGCTACCACCCGGCGAGGCTGGCGCACCTGCTGTCGGGCCTGCCGGTGGTCCTGGTGGTCCGGGTGCGGTCGGACCGGGTGTTCCACGGGCCGCCGGGCCGGCGCCCGTCCGGGACCGGGGGGCGGCCGCTGCGGCACGGGACGCCGGTCAGCTGCGCCGACCCCGCCACCTGGCGCGGCGCCCAGGTCACGGCGCAGGAGCGCAGCCCCCGCTACGGGCCCGTGACGGTGGCGGCCTGGCAGCGGGTCCACCAGCGGCTGACCCGGCAGAACTCCGGGTGGGCGGACCACCCCGGGCCGCTGCCCGCCATCGAGGGCACCCTCATCCAGCTCGCCGTCGCCCGGCGGCCGGGCGGGCGCCGGGCGCTGGGGCCGATGTGGCTGTGGGCGTCGGCCCCGGCCGCCGGGCCGGCCGAGGTGACCGCGCTGTGGCAGGCCTACCTGCGCCGTTTCGACCTCGAGCACACGTTCCGGCTCATCAAGTCCCGGCTCGGGTGGAACCGCCCGCTGCTCCGCGACCCGGCCGCCGCCGACCGCTGGACCTGGGTCATCATCGCCTGCTGCGCCCAGCTGTGGCTGGCCCGCCCGCTCGCGGCCGACATCCGGCTGCCCTGGCAGCGGCCCCAGCGGGCCTCGGAGATGACCCCCGGCCGGGTCCGCGCCGGGTTCCGCCACATCCGCGCGGCGCTCGGCACCCCCGCCAGCACGCCGAAACCCTCCGTCCCCGGCCCCGGCCGCCCGAAAGGGTCAAAGAACAAGAAGAAAGCGCCGCGCCTGCCCGTCGGCAAGCGCCACCCGGGTCAGCCCGCGCCATCAAAGCGAAAACAAGAACGAAAAAACAGGTTAAACGAAAAGCTATACGCGTCGCTATACGCGTGCAAAGTTTCCGCGATAAGAAGATCTTCCCTTGGAACTCTTGGATCAAGCGCTCTAAACCGCTGGGGACGCAATTAGCGGCCGCCGGCGGCGGCGGTCCGCCGCCGGCGGCAGCCAGCGACCTGACCGACGTCGTTCCGGTCCTCGGCGCGCCGTCGGCGACGGTGGAGGTGCGGCAGCTGCCGGTGTTCCCGTACCCGGAGCTGCCCGCTTATAAGGGCTACGGCAATGTCGATGACGCGGCTAGCTACGTGCCCAGAGTCAGCCGGGCGCTGCAAAAGCCCATCCGCTGGCTCGGGAAGTTCAACACGGCGATGATCTGGTGCAACACCAGGGCTTGGACTGCCGGGAGACGACGTAGTCGGGTACCGGGAAGCCGGCTGCGTCGCCGGGTGAAACCAGGGTCCGTTCGGGATAAAGATCTTGATTTTTCCGAACGGACCCTGGATGACTCTGGCTCAGGTCGGGTGGCGCTGCGGATCTTGCGGAGGCAGTGCCGAGCGGCCGCCCTGGGCGGGCACCGTGATTGTGTTCCGTTGGGGGACACGTTTGCCGCCAGCACGCGTCATGGTGTTCCGTTGGGGGCACCCCACGACCCGAAGTCCCCACGCTCACCCCGATCTCCGGTCGGCTTGTTGCGCGTGGTGACGGTGAGGGCGGTGTGTCGATGCCCCAGCCCCGGGCCGAGGGTCTGGCCACGCGCGAAGGCTGTCGCCTGCGCCAGGGTCCGGCGGGGCCGGCAATCCGTGAGGATTGCCCCGCCCTAAGCAACTTCGCGTGGTGTCCTCAGCTTGCCTTCAGCTAGCAACGCCAACGTTCTCGCAGAGATAATCCAGAGCCGCGTCCGAGTTGGTCACCCGGACGCGGCTGAGCAGACGTTGGGGTAACTGCCGAGGATGGTGATGTGCCGTGACGGGCATGGCCCCAGGTTTGTTTGGCACCGACAGGCCGGACTCTGAGCCGGCGTCGTCGGGTCACCGGCGCATGGGCCGCATGGCCAGGGTGCTGCATCGGACCAGCCGCAGGCAGCGGGCGGTGCTGGCCGGCGGCGTGGTCGTCGTGCTGGTGGCGGCGGGAGTCGGAATCTGGCTGAGCGAGGATTCCTCCGCCGCCGCGACGCCGACGTCTCAGCTGGTCGCGGCCGCGTCGAGCACGCTGCGGCAGACCGTCTCGTCGATCAGGGACGATCGAGCCGGCCCAGCAGGCGAACCTTAACTTCGCCACTTCCGGCCAGGTCACCTCGGTCACCGCCACGGTCGGGGAGAAGGTCACGGCCGGGAAGGTGCTGGCCAAGGTGAGCTCGGCCATCGCTGTCGGCCGACGTCGCCCAGGCGGAGGCGACCGAGGCGACCGACGCCGCCAAGGTGTCGTCCGACCAGGCGGCCGGGTCGGCGGTGACCGCCGCGCAGCTGACCGCTGACGAGGACGCCGTGACGGCCGCCGAGAACCAGGTCACCGACGCTAAGCAGGCGCTGGCCGAGGCCAACCTGACGTCGCCGATCACCGGCGTGGTCGCGTCGGTGAACCTGTCGGTCGGCCAGCAGGTGTCGGGCGACGGACAGCTCGGGCAGCGGCGGGTCCGGCGGCAGCGGCGGCAGCGGTGGGTCCGGCGGCTCGGGCGCGTCGGGCCTCGGCTCGGGCGGCTCGGCCTCGACCGGGACGTCGAGCTCGTCCGGCTCCGGGTCAAGCAGCTCGTCGAGCGCGCAGGTCGTGGTCATCTCGACCAACTCCTACGTAGTGAACGCGACGGTGGACGACACCGAGGTCGGCTCGGTGCAGGCCGGCGATCAGGCGGTGATCGTGCCCGACGGCGCGACCACCCCGGTCTACGGCGTCGTCAGCTCGGTCGGCCTGATCGCCAGCACCACGTCCGGGGTGGCCACCTACCCGGTCACGATCGCGGTCACCGGCAACCCGGGCGGCCTGTACCCCGGCGCCAGCGCGACCGTCACCCTCATCGTCAAGCAGCTCAGCAACGTGACCACGGTGCCGACCGCGGCGCTGCACTACACGTCCGAGCGGCGCCGAGGTCTACGAGATGGTCAACGGCCGTCAGGTCGCTCACCCGGTGACGGTGGGGATGACCTCGGCCGGGGAGACGCAGATCGTCTCCGGGCTGACCGTCGGCACCAAGGTCGTGGTGCCGGGGCTGCGCGCCGGCCGGCGCGGGCGGGACCACCGGCGGGACCGGCCGCGGCACTCGCGGCGGGTTCGGCGGCGGGGGGTTCGGCGGGGTCGGTGGCGGCGGGGCGGTGGCGGCGGATTCGGCGGCGGCGGCGGGTTCGGCGGCGGCGGGTTCGGGGGAGCCTGACCATGACCGCAGCGGACTCGTTGCCCGTGATCGACCTGCACGACGTCACCAAGACCTACCAGACCGGCTCGCTCTCGGTGCAGGCGGTCCGCGGGGTGACGCTGACCATCGCGCCCGGGGAGTACGTGGCCATCATGGGCCCGTCCGGGTCGGGCAAGTCCACGCTGATGCACATCCTCGGCTGCCTGGACCCGCTCACGACCGGCAGCTACCGGCTGGCCGGCCAGGACGTGAGCCGGATGTCCGACGATGAGCTGGCCGAGGTCAGGAACCGGCGCATCGGCTTCGTGTTCCAGCAGTTCAACCTGCTCCCGTCGCTGTCGGCGTGGCGCAACGTCGAGCTTCCGCTGTGCTACGCCGGCGTGCGCCGGGACGAGCGGCGCGCCCGCGCGATCGACGCGCTGCGGCCGGGTCGGGCTGGCCGACCGGGTCATGCACCGGCCCGGTGAGCTGTCGGGCGGGCAGCAGCAGCGGGTCGCGATCGCGCGCGCCCTGGTGACCGACCCGGCCCTGATCCTGGCCGACGAGCCGACCGGGAACCTCGACTCGACCGCGACCGCCGACGTGCTCGACCTGTTCGACGAACTCCACCAGTCCGGCCGCACGATCGTCCTGATCACCCATGAGGCGGACGTCGCCCACCGCGCGGAGCGCGTCGTCCGGATCCGTGACGGCCTCATCGAGATGGACCGAGACCAGGCCGAGGCGCTGTCGTGAGCGAGCGAGCGAGCGCGATGCGCCGACGAGCGCAGCGGGGGTCGCATGAGCTGGCTGGAGACGCTGCGCACCGGGCTCGACGCGGTCCTCTCGCACCGGCTGCGCTCGGGGCTGACCATGCTCGGCATCCTGATCGGGATCGCCGCGGTCATCCTCACCGTCGGCTTCGGCGAAGGCGCCCAGGGGCAGGTCAGCTCGGAGATCAACGCTCTCGGCTCGAACCTGCTCGTCGTCTCCCCGGGCTCGTCCACCGCCACCACCGGCATCCGCGGCGGGTTCGGCAGCGCCTCCACGCTGACCGAGGCCGACGCGACCGCGCTGGCGTCGAAGACGGTCGCCCCGGACATCGCCGCCGTCGCGCCGGCCACTCGCGGTCGGAGACGCTGACCGCCAGCCGGCACCAACTGGACGACGACGGTGGTCGGCACCACCCCCGACTGGCTGTCGGTGCGGGCCCGCAGCGTCGCCGAGGGCCGCTTCCTGACCGCAGCCGACGAGAACACCGACGCCGCCGTGGCCGTGCTCGGCGCGACGACCGCGCAGGAGCTGTTCGGGCTGCGCGACCCGGTCGGCCAGACCGTCACCGTCAACGGGCTCCCGCTGACCGTGGTCGGCGTGCTCAACACCGTCGGCGCCTCCGCCTCGAGCTCGACCACCAACCTGGACGACCAGGCGGTCGTCCCGATCACGACCGTGGCCAACCGGATCTTCGGCGGGTCAACCCGCACGTCGGTCCAGTCGATCTACATCGAGGCGACGTCGTCGGACGCCTTGTCCGCGGCCTACCAGGAGGCCACCGCCGAACTGCTGCGACTGCACGGGGTCAGCGCGGCCGACGCCGACTTCACCATTCAGAGCCAGCAGTCGCTGCTGACGACGGCCACCTCGGTCGACAAGACGCTGACCGAGCTGCTGGCGGGCATCGCCGCCATCTCGCTGCTGGTCGGCGGGATCGGCGTCATGAACATCATGCTCGTCTCGGTCACCGAGCGGATCCGCGAGATCGGGCTGCGCAAGGCGCTCGGTGCGACGCCGCGGGCCATCCGCCGCCAGTTCCTGGTCGAGGCCAGCGTGCTCGGCCTGGCCGGCGGAATGCTCGGCGCGGGCATCGGCCTCGCCGGCGCGGTGCTGCTCCCGCACCTGATCAGCAACCCGATCACCATCTCACCGACCGCCACCGTCGGCGCGATCGTCGTCGCGGTCGCCATCGGCATCGTCTTCGGCGTCTACCCAGCCACCCGCGCCGCCCGGCTCGCCCCGATCGACGCGCTGCGCGGCGAATGAGCAACGACAAGGATGTGAGTCCACCATGATCGGCGCTACGACGAGCGGTGCATCCACCGCTGCGCGAAGCTGGCAGCGACGCTGGACCCCCGCCCTGGCCGGGGTCGGGATCGTGGTCCTGGCCGCGACCGCGTGCGGCAGCTCAGGGACGACGAGCACCACCCCGTCCGCCGCCCCGGCGGCGGCGGCCAGCACCCCCAAGCCGTCAAGCAGCGCGGCCGCATTTCCCGGGGTCACCGGCACCGCCGCCGCGGTGTCGGGTTCGAGCATGGAGGTCCAGAACCCGACCTCCGGTCAGGTCACCGTCACGTTCACGACCAGCACCCCGATCATCGACACGGTGTCGGTGACGGCTAAGGACGTGACGGTCGGTAGCTGCGTCACCGTGATCGGCAAGCCGTCGACGACCGGGTCCGCCGCCAGCTCGGTGACCGCCACCACCGTGACCATCAGCGCCCCGGTCAAGGGCAGCTGCACCGGGGCGGGCGGGTTCGGTGGCGGGTTCGGCGGCGGCGGGTTCGGGGGCACCCGGCCAAGCGGCGCGCCCCGGCCGAGCTTCAGCGCGCGACCGCGGCCGACCGGCAGCCGGGGCGCGTTCGGCAACGGCAACTTCGGCGGGGCGAACGGCAAGGTGCTCTCGGTCTCCGCCACCGGCTTCGTCGTCCAGGACAGGGGCCGGACGGCCGGCTCAGCACCGGCACCACGACTGGCGTCACGGTCATCACAAACTCTGCTAGCAAGTACCTCAAGACGGTGAGCGCCACCGCGTCGGCGCTGAAGGTCGGCCAGTGCATCACCGCGATCGGGACCGCGAACAGCATCGGCGCGGTCGCCGCCCGGTCGATCAGGGTCAGCCAGCCCGGCCCGAGCGGCTGCGTCAGCGGCTTCGGCGGTCGCGGCGGATTCGGCGGTTTCGGGAGGCCGACGACCAATGCCTAGCAGCAGGCTCGGCCGCCACGCCCGGCGCTGGATCAGCGTGGGGATCATCGTGGTGGTCGCCGGTTCCGGCGGCGCGACCGCCTGGGCGGTGACCGGCCAGTCCGGGCCGGACTACCGCACCGCCGCCGTCACCCGCGGCGACGTCACCCAGTCCCTGATCTCGACCGGGACAATCGAGCCGGTCAGCGACGCCAACGTCAGCTTCCCGGTCTCCGGGCAGGTGTCCTCGGTCTCGGTCGGCCTTGGCTCGCACGTCACCGCCGGGCAGGTCCTCGCCCGGCTCAGCACGTCCGCGCTTGCCACCGACGTCAGCTCGGCCGAGTCCGCGGTCGCGACCGCCAACGAACGGCTGGCGGCCGATGAGGCGAGCGAGACGACGACGGCGGCGTACCTCACGACCACGGCCCCCGCGTCGACCACTGCTTCCGTATCCACCACGGCCTACGTATCGATCGATCCCGCCGCCGGGACTAGTGGCGGGACGGGTGGCACGGGCGGTTCCGGAGGCGGCACCGGCGGTTCCGGGGGTTCTGGCGGCGGCTCCGGAGGCTCCGGAGGCTCCGGAGGTTCCGGCAGCAAGAGCCCCATCGCGGGCGAGCTCCGCGCGATCGCCAACGAGCAGCGTGTCGTCGTCGCCGCCCAGCACCGCCTCGACGGCCAGCTCGCCGAGGCGAAGTCGCTGCTGTCGGTGGAAGCAAGCCTGTGCACGGCGACGTCGACGCCGCCGCCGGGCGGGACCCCGACCGGGACACCGACCTCGACTCCAACCGGGACTCCGACCGGGACGCCGACGGGAACTGCGTCGCCGCTGCCCACCCCGACCCCCACCGTCTCGCAGAGTTCACCGTCGCCCACTCCGAGCCCCAGCGTCACCCCGAGTCAGTCGGCGACCCAGAGTTCCTCCGCTGCCGCCAGCGACTCGGCCAGCCCGAGTTCCACCGTCGCCCCGACGACCGCCGCCACCGAGATGGCCTACATAGCGACGCAGCCGACCGGCGCCCCGGGCGGCGGGCCGTCCCCGACGACCTGCCAGGCGGCGATCGACCAGGTGATGGCCGTGCAGACCAGCATCGCCGGCAACGAGCAGTCCCTGGCCAACTCGGAAGCAGACCTCGATCACCTGCTCGGCGAGGTGTACACCGCCCTCGAGAAGTCCGCCGGCTCAGGCAGTGGCGGTACGGGCAGTGGCGGTACGGGCAGTGGCGGTACGGGCAGTGGCGGTACGGGCAGTGCCGGTACGGGCAGTGGCGGCCGCACCGGCACCGGGGGCAGTGGTGGTACCGGCACAGGCACCGGTGGCACCGGTGGCACCGGTGGCACCGGCAGCGGACGCACCGGCGGCAGCGGCGGCACGGGCGGGGGCGCAGGCGGCTCAGCCAGCTCAGGGCCGGCCACCGCCGCCGAGCTGGCGTCCGACCAGGCCGACCTCGACTCCGCCAACGCCGAACTGAGCGAGGCCCGTCAGAACCTGGCCGCCGCGACCCTGGCCGCGCCCATCAGCGGCACCGTCGCCCTGGTCAACGTCACCTCGGGGCAGCAGGTCACCGGCAGCCAGGGCACCGGCACCAGCGCCGACTTCGTCATCGAAGGGGCCGGCGGCGAGGAAGCCACCACCACCGTCAGCGTCGCCGACGTAGGCAAGATCCGGGTAGGCCAGCCGGCCACGATCACGCTCGACGGCTCCGCCACCGCGATCAACGGCAAGGTCGCCGCGATCGGGATGCTCAGCAGCACGTCGTCGGCCGGCAGCGCGAGCTATCCGGTCACGATCTCGCTCGCCGCGGGCGCACCCACGCTGTTCGCCGGCTCTGACGCTCAGGTGGCCATCACCCTCGCCGACGTCGGCGACGCGGTTACGGTGCCGACGTCGGCGGTGGAAGGGAGCGGCGCGGCTACCTTCGTCACCGTCTTGCAGGCGGGCAAGCTAGAGCGGGTCCGCGTCGTGGTGGGCGCCGTCGGCCCGGTGCTCACCCAGGTCACCTCCGGTCTCACCGTCGGCGAGCAAGTGGTCCTGGCCGACCTGAGCACGCCGCTGCCAACGAACACCAACCCCTTCGCCGCCCGCAGTCTCACCACCGGTGGCGGCGGTTTCGGCGGGCCGCGAACCGGGGGCGGGGCAACGCGAGGCGCGGCAGCGGGCTGACCGGACACCAGGCCCGGAACCGGGCTGACCGGGCGCCGGGCGCCAGGCCGGGTACCGGGTCCACCCCATCCGCTCAGGGCAGGGTCAGGTGCGGGGCGAAGTTGATGCTGATCCGCGGGCCGGTCGGGGTGGCCTGCTTGGGCACGGAGTGCCGCCAGTCGCGCTGGGCGCGGCCGCCCATGACGATCAGGTCGCCGGAGGCGGCCGTCAGCGACACGCTCTGGCCGCCCTCGGCGGGCCGGATCAGGAATCTCCGGGCGGCGCCGAGGCTGAGCACCGGCACCGTGCTGGTCTCCTGGACCTTGGCGATCGGGTCGCCGTGCCAGCTGGTCGAGTCGCGGTGGGTGCGGTAGAGGTTGAGCCACAGGTAGCGGTAGGCGACACGGTAGTGCTCGGACAGCGTGTCGGTGATGGTGTGCAGCAGGCGCTGCGGGGCGACGGCGATGTCCTTGTACTCGGCGGTCAGGCGCGGCTCGGCCAGGCGGCGGCCGTACATGTAGCGGTCCCGCTGCTCCCACTCAGCGGTGGCCATGAGCTCGTCGAACAGGTCGGCGCTGCCGTGCAGCCAGCCCGGCGCGTGCTCTATCCACGAGGTCGCGTCCAGCTCGATCCGCCGCGCGGTGGCGAAGCCGACGTCGACGCCGGGTGCGAGATCCTCGAACAGGTCGCCCTGCCGCGCCGACGGCGCGGGCGCATTGCCTGATGGCATATGGCTCATGACTGCTCCTTCGGGCCGACCGGTGATCAGCGGGCCGGGAACGCCCCGTTGATGTCGCCGAACGAGTCAGCATCGGCCGTCAAGTCGTAGGTTCCGGCGGTGAGCGCCTCGGCCGCCGCCTTACGAACCAGCGTGTAGGCGGCCTGGGTGATCGCCTGGCCCAGGCTGACCCGCCGCACGCCGACCGCGGCCAGCGCCGCGACGTCGGGCGCGCCGGGGCCGACCATGACGTTGACCGGGAGCGAGACCTTGCCGGTGAGGGTGGCGAGGGTGCCCAGGTCGAGCAGTCCGGGCACGAACAGGCTGTCCGCGCCGGCCGCCGCGTAGGCGGCGGCGCGGGCCAGCCCGTCATCGAGGCGCCCTTCCGGCTGGCCGATCTGGAACAGGAACACGTCGGTGCGGGCGTTGATCACCAGTTCGGGCAGTCCCGCGTCGGCGGCGGCCGCGCGGGCGGCCTGGATGCGCGCGGCCTGCGCGGCCGGGTCGAACAGGCCGCCGCCGGGGGCGCCGCTGTCCTCCAGGTTGATCCCGACCGCTCCGGCCTCGATCACCGCCGCCACGGTGGCCGCGACCGCGGCCGGGTCGCTGCCGTAGCCGCCCTCGATGTCGGCCGTGACCGGCCGGTCAACTGCGGCCGCGATGCGCGCGACGGTCGCGGCGGCCTCTGCTCGGGTCAGGTTCTGCCCGTCCGGCCGGCCGAGCGACCAGGACACGCCGGCGCTGGTGGTGGCGATGGCCGACGCTCCGGCGGCGGCGATCATCACCGCGCTGCCAGCGTCCCAGGCGTTCGGCAGGACGAAGATCCCGCTCGAGTGCAGCGAGCGGAGCGCGGCCGCCTTGGCGTGCTGGCGGTCAGGAACCATAGGGAGTCCTTCCAGGATCGGGGCCCTCGAACGCGCTGTCCGCGCTCTCGTGCGAGCCTGCTGCGTCGCATCGGATCACGTTCTTACAAACCGGTCGTAATCTACCTCGGCCCTCTGACATTCAGCCTGGGAGCTCAGACGTAGGGGTGTGCGACACATATGTAGGGGTCCCACATCTTCCCTAGTTATGATGGGAGTCTGGTTTTGACAGTCAAAACCAGATGAGGAGTGCCCATGTCCGAGCCGTCGCTTCCGGAGCTGATTGCCGAGCGGGACCGGCTGTTCGCGCAGCTCAGCGTGGTCGGCGACTTCCGGCGGGGGTCGGTGAGCGAGAACTGGCGCAGGTGCGGGAAGCCGAACTGCGCATGTGCGGCCCCGGGGCATCCCGGTCACGGGCCGAGGTTCTTGTGGACCCGGTCCGCGGGCCGGCGGAAGACCGTCGCCCGTCAGCTGGCGGCGGCCGAGGTGGAGAAGGTGCGCCGCGAGATCGCCCGGCACGCCGAGTTCGCGACGACGGTGGAGCAGATCATCGAGGTGAACGAGAAGATCTGCGAGGCCCGCCCCGCGGCGAGCGGATCCGCCGACGGGGACCCCTCCGGGACGGGAGGGGAAAAAGGGGGCTCCGGGACGCGCTCGCGGCGGAGAAGTCCGCCGAGGTAGGCCGCCTGGCAGCCGAGGCCGCCAGGGCGCTGGGCTGCGGGAATGGCCTTCAGGCGGCCGAGGCGGTGCTCCGGGCCGGGCTGCTGAGGCTCGGCGGGGCCATGCTCGGGGAGGCGCTGTCCGCCGATCCCGGCCACCGCGGCCCCCGGGTGCCGTGCGGCCACGGCCACGAGGCCGTGTTCGCCGGCTACCGGGAGAAGGTCACCGACACCGCGCTCGGGCCGGTCACCCTGCGGCGGGCCTGGTACCACTGCGCGGAATGCGGGCACGGCCTGGCCCCGCGCGACGATGAGCTCGGCGTCGCGGGCGCGTCGATGTCGCCCGGCCTGGCCGCGATGAACGACCTGGCCGCCGCGGCCGTCCCGTTCGCGGGAGCCGCGCGGCTCCTGGAGGAACTGGCCGGGGTCGCCCTGACCGCCAGGCGGGTCGGGCGGGCGGCCGAGGCCAGCGGCACCGCCGTCGCGGCAGCAGGCCGCGGCCGCGCCGCGCTCATCGTCTCCCGCAAGCTGGTCCCTCTCCCACCGTCCCCGATGCCGGACAAGCTCTACGCCGTCATCGACGGCACCGGCGTCCCGATGACCGGCAGGGAGACCGCCGGGCGGGACGGCAAGCGCGAGGACGGCCGCGCCCGCACCCGGGAAGTCAAGCTCGGCGTCTTCTTCACCCAGGACAAGCTCGACAAGGACGGGCACCCCGTCCGCGACCGTGCCACCACCAGCATCATCGCCACCTTCGAGCCCGCCGCCACGTTCGGGAAACTGGTGCGGGCCGAGGGCATCCGCCGCGGCGCCGACCACGTCCGCCAGCTCACCGTCCTCGGCGACGGCGCCGCCTGGATCTGGGGCATCGCCACCGACAAGTTCCCCGAGGCCACCCAGATCGTCGACCTCTACCACGCCCGCGAGCACCTGCACTCCCTCACCAGGTCCCTGGAATTCATGCTGGGCGACCGCAAAGACGACTGGCTCGCCGCCCGCCTCGAGGACCTCGACTACGGGGACATCGACGGCATCGAGGCCGCCGTCCGCGAATACCCCCTGGAAGGCGTCAAGAAAGACGAGGTCGAGAAGGAACTCGGCTACTTCCTCAACAACGCCCCCCGCATGCGCTACCACTGGTTCCGCTCACGCGGCCTGTTCGTCGGCTCCGGCGTCGTCGAGGCCAGCTGCAAGACCGTCGTCGCCCAGCGACTCAAGCAGGCAGGCATGCACTGGACCGTCGCAGGAGCCGACGCCATCATCGCCCTGCGCTGCAAAGAGGCCAGCAGCCAGTGGGAAGCCATCTGCAACCACCGTCACAACCAGACAGGAGCCGCCTGACCAGCCCCCAACCGAAAACGATCTTGGCTACCTACAAATCCGTCGCACACCCCAGACGTAGTGGCCGCTGCCAGAGTCGCCACCTTCCGTTCGATCAAAGGGATCTTGACTTAGCTTTGGGCTTGACGGATGGCCGTGGCCGCGTGTTCGTGGCGGGCAATAGGCGTGAAACGCATGAGTTATGACAATGCAGACTTAAAGGGCGAGTTGCATTCTCTCGACTAGACGACGCCTTTAGTTATCGGTTTCCCACTATTTCCCCGCGTCAGGTATATGCTGTTGCGCCTGGCCACCGGCCGGTTCTATCCCCTCATAATCGGTACAGATCAGTTCAATTCGGCACGGGATGTAGTCGACATACCGCGCTAAATTGGCATGCATTTTTCCGGTGATCCGGCTCTTAACCGGCATTGAATTCCTGTCTGATCATTTAGCTGCTAACGAGGAGGGCGGCGGCATGGCAACTGACTTGTTCCTGCCCGCTGACGGGCTGCGCCTGCTCGGCCAGCACGAGGGCAGCGGCTTGGCCGGACGCCGGTTCCTGGTCGGCCGGGGCGACGGGCAGGTCATTCAGCTGCCCCTGCTGGCGTACCTGATCATGGCGGCGATCGCGGAGGGCGGGGTGGACGGCGGCTGGAGCGCCGACCAGATCGGCGCCCGGGTGGAAACCGCGTCGGGGCAGGGGCTGACCGCCGACACGGTGCGGTACCTGGTCGCGGGCAAGCTGGCGCCGCTCGGCCTCATCGCCGACGGCGGCGCGGATCGTCCGGCCGATGCGGCCGGATCGGAGCAGCCGCCGCCCCGGGTGACGCCGCCACTCGGGCTGACGATCAAGGCCGGGCCGCTGCGGCGCTGGGCGGCCCGCGCGGCCGGCCGAGTTGCGTCCTGGCCGATCGGCGGGCCCGTGGGGCGGCTGCTGCTGCCGCACCGTCGGCGACGCTGGGCGCTGGCGGTCGGCGGGGCGGCGGTGCTGGTCTGCGTCGCGGCGACCGCGCCGATCATGGCGGAAACCGGGAACGGGGTGGCGAACCGGAGCCGGTCGGCCGCAGCGCCGGTGCCAGCGTCGGCGTCCGTGTCGGCGTCCGTGTCGGCGTCGTGTCGGCCTCCGTGTCGGCCTCCGTGTCGGAGTCGGCGTCGGAGTCGGCGTCGGAGTCGGCGTCGGAGTCGGCGTCGGAGTCGGCGTCGGAGTCGCGGTCGGCCGCCGCGGCCAGCCGGACGCAGGCCGCGACCTGGGTGGCGCAGCAGGTGAGCGGGGACGTCACGGTGGCGTGCGATCCCGGAATGTGCGAGCGGCTGCGGCGGGACGGGTTCCCGGCCGCCCGGCTGAGATCGCTGTCGCCCGGCGTCCGCGCCCTCCCCGGTTCCGGGATCGTCGTCGTCACGGCGTCCGTCCGCGGCCAGTTCGGCCCCGACCTCGCCGCCGAAAACGCCCCGCAGGTGATCGCCAGCTTCGGCGCCGGCGCCGGGCGGATCGACGTCCGCGCGATCGCCTCGGCCAGCGCCGGCCGCGTTCAGGACCCAGCTCGCGGCCGAGCAGACCGCGCTGGCCTCGGCCGGCCGCCAACTGCTTGGCAACAAGAACATCGACGCCTCCGCGTCCGCCCGGGCGGCGCTGGCGTCCGGGCGGGTCGACGCCCGGCTGCTCGCGATCTTGTCGCTGGTCTCCGCGCAGCGGCCGATCCGGCTGCTGGCCTTCATCGGCGCGCCCGGCGCGGGTTCCGGCGTGCCGCTGCGCGGGGCCGAGATCGACGTCGCCTCGCCGACCGCCCGGTCCGCCGTCGTCGCCCTGCTTGACGTCCAGCAGGGCGCCTACCGGCCGGCCGCGGTGACCCTGATCGGCGGCAGCGGCCAGGCGCTGATCGGCGTCCGGTTCGATGCCCCGGCCGACCTGAGCATCTCCCAGTCATGACCATCGTCAGTCAGTAATCCCCCATCCCCACAGAGAGGGTTAGCAATGAGGCACCTTCGGAATATCGGACGGGTCGCGCTCCTGCTCGTCGCGTGCGTCCTGCTGCTCGCGACGCCGACCGTGAGCGCCGCCGCGGCGACCGGCGGTCAGGCGGCGACGGGCTCGGGCACCGGCTGGATCCGGCTCGCCCACCTGTCGCCGAATACGCCGGCCGTGGACGTGTACCTGTACTCGTTCGGCAATCCGGACGCGCGGATGGTGTTGCATCACGTCGGTTACGGGGACGTGTCGCCCTACCTGGCGGTCCCTGGCGGCGACTACAGCGTCGCCATGCGCGGGGCGGGCGCGTCCCCGACCAGCGCGCCGGTGCTGTCGGCGAGCATCCGGGTCGCTTCCGGCTCCGCCTACACCGCCCTGGCGGTGGGGCCGCGGACGGGTCTGCGGGTGCGGGTCTTCCGCGATGACCTGAGCACGCCGTCGGGCCGGTCCCTGGTGCGGGTGGTGCAGGCGTCGATGAAGCACCCCCAGGTGTCTGTGAGCTGGGACGGAAAGGTCATCGCGAGCAAGCTGGCGTTCGCGTCGGTGACGTCGTACCAGGCGGTGTCGCCCGGGGCGTCGACGGTGGCCGTCGCGGCGGGCGCCGGCGACGCGAACACCGACGTCACGCTGGCCGCGGGCAGCATCCACACGCTGGTGGTGCTCGACGGGGCCAAGGGCCTGGAGATCGCCACCCTCGAGGACGCGGACGGCAGCAGCCAGCTGCCGGCGGGCGGCGCCCAGACCGGCTTCGGCGGCACCGCCCCGCACGGGCCCGGCTCGCCGCTGCCGTGGCTTGAGGTTATCGCGGTCGGGTCCGTCCTCGCCGTCGGCGGCGGCCTCGGCCTGCGCCGCGGCCGTCGTGCGGCCGGTGGGCGGCGTGCGGCCGGTGCGCCGCGTGCGCCGTTTGCGGCGGCATGACCGGGCGGCAGCGCTGGTGGGCGGCGATCGCCTGCGCCGGGGTGACGGCGGCGATCGCCGGGACCGGCGGCCTGCTGCTGACCAGGCAGGGAATTGCGGGCCCGCAGGCGACGGCCGCCGCCGGGGTGGCCGCGTTCCCGGCCCCGACCGGGCCGATCGTGGCGGTGCCGGCGACCGCGCCGCCGCTGCCGGTCGCCGCGCCCGCCGCGCTGGCGATCCCCGAGATCGGGGTGCGGACGGGGCTGGTCACGCTCGGCCTGAGCGCGGGGGGCACCATCCAGGTGCCGCCGACGACCTCGGTCGCGGGCTGGTATACCCACAGCCCGCGACCGGGCGCGGTCGGCCCGGCCATCATCCTCGGCCACATTGACTCGACCCAGGGGCCGGGGGTGTTCTTCCGGCTCGCGCAGCTGCGCCCGGGTGACCCGATCTACGTCCGGCGGTCGGACGGCTCCACCGTCGAGTTCTTGGTGACGGCGGTGCGGAGCTACCTGAAGGCCCGCTTTCCGACCGAGGCGGTCTACGGCCCGACCCCCGACGCCGAGCTCCGCCTCATCACCTGCGGCGGCGGGTTCGACCCGGCCACCAGCCACTATCTGAGCAACCTGGTCGTCTTCGCCACCGCTGCGGCCTGAGACGCAGGTCAGGAGTGGACAACACGGGGCATGACGACGGCGATGTCGAGGCCGCCGCCGGGCTTGCTGCGGGCGGTGACGGTCGCTTGGTGGGCGGCGGCGACCGAGCGGGCGATGGACAGGCCGAGCCCGACGCCGTCGCGGGGGCCGGCGCTGACCTCCATCCGCCGGAAGGGCTCGAAGAGCGAGGGCACGGCGTCTTCCGGGATGAACGGCCCGCTGTTGGCGATCTCGAGGTAGACGGTCGCGTTGGTGCTGCCGGTGCGGAGGCTGACGCAGCCGCCGGGCTCGTTGTGCCGGACCGCGTTGTCGACCAGATTCGAAATCATCCGCTCAAGCAGCTGCGGGTCTCCGGTGGTCTCGGCCGGGTCGAGGGTCGCGTCGACCCGCAGCTGCAGGCGCTCGATTTCGGGACCGGCGGCGTCGATCGCGTCCTCCGCCCAGGTCGCCAGGTCGGTGAACTCGGCCGTCAGCCTTCCCTGCTCGCTCACGGCGAGCAGGAGCAGTGCCTCGATCATGCCCTCGGCCCGGTCGATCGAGCCCCGCACGCGCACGGCCATGTCGGTGAGCTGCCGCGCGGTCGGGGACGGCTTGGCCAGGGTCACGTCGATCGCGGTGCGCATCACGGTCAGCGGCGTGCGCAGCTCGTGCGAGGCGTTGGCGACGAACCGGCGCTGGGTGGCGAACGCCGCGTCGAGCCGCTCGAGCATGTCGTCGAAGGTGTCGGCCAGCTCCTTCAGCTCGTCGGTGGCCCCGGTCAGCGCCAGCCGCTCGCCGAGGTGCTGCTCGGAGGCCCGGCGGGCGGTCTCGGTGATCACCCGCACCGGGCGGAGCACCCGGCCGGACATGAACCAGCCGAGGCCGCCGGACGCGACCGTCATGACGGCGAGGGCGAGGAGCCAGAACCCGAGCAGCTTGGCCAGCGTGTTCTGGCGCAGCGCCTGGATGCCGGCGGCGGTGCCGGCGTAGTAGGCGCCCTCGGCCGACTTGCATCCGGGCAACGCCTTCAGCCCGGAGCTTGGCGGCCCGCCCTTGGGTTTCTTTGGCGGGTTAGTGAGCGCGCTGCATTCGCGGCTCAGGGCCTTCAGCTCCTGGCTGCTGACCGCCGCGACCGCGGCCGAAGGCTTGGTGGGAAGGCTGCTCGCGACCAGCCCGTAGGTCAGGGTGAGCAGTGCCGCCCCGGTGGCGAAGAAGAGCGCGGCGTAGATCAGCGCGAGCCGGGTCCTGACCTTCCTCGGCCAGAGCCGACGGACCGAGCTCAGTGCCGTGCGCGTGTTCACGGGAGCCGGTAGCCGCTGCCGACCACGGTGTCGATCGGGTCGGGCTGGCCGAGCTTGCGCCGCAGTCGGCCGATCGTCACGGTGACGGTCCTGGTGAACGGGTCGGCGTTCTCATCCCAGACCCGTTCGAGCAGTTCCTCGGTGCTGACCACGCCCCCGTCGGCGCCGAGGAGCTCCTCCAGGATCCCCATCTCCTTGCGGGTGAGCGACAGCGGGCGGCCTGCCCGGCTGACCCGGCGGCGGGCCCGGTCGAGCACGATGTCGCCGCGCACGATCAACGCGGGGGCGGCCGGGGCGCGCCGGGCGAGCGACCGGATCCTGGCGACGAGCTCCTCGAACGCGAACGGCTTGCCCAGGTAGTCGTCGGCCCCGAGATTAAGGCCCTGGACGCGGTCGCCGACCGTGTTGGCCGCGGTCAGCATCAGGATGCGCGCCGCCGATCCCGACCCGGCCAGGGTGGCGCAGACGGCGTCCCCGTGAACCTGCGGCAGGTCGCGGTCGAGCACCACCACGTCGTACGGGTTCATCAGGGCCTTCTCGATCGCGGCGGGGCCGTCATAGGCCACGTCCGCGGCCATGCCCCGGTCGCGGAGACCGTCGGCGATGTCGTCCGCCAGCTCGGTCTGATCCTCGACCACCAGCACCCGCATGAGGCCATGATGCCCTGCCGGACATCACACTGGCATCACATGAGGCCGTGCTGTTGCTCCCGCGGCCCGGAACGCGACCTGGGCTTTTGGGTGACCGACCGCGCCGGGTCTGCACGGCGAACGGCGCCGCGCGTGATGTCGGTGTTGCGCGGGCCGGCGTACTGCTACGGGTTAACCGGGCGCGGTGCCCGGCTCTGAGGAGGAACCCGCATGAGCATGAGCATGAACGTGCTCGAGGCGAACGCGCTCGGCAAGCGGTACGGCGGTACCTGGGCGCTGCGCGAGTGCACGCTTGAGATCCCCGCCGGTCACGTGGTCGCGCTGGTCGGTCCCAACGGCGCAGGCAAGACCACGCTGCTGAACCTGGCCGTCGGCCTGGCGGCGCCGTCTGCGGGCGGCGTCACGGTGCTCGGCGGCGCGCCGGCCGGCTCGGCGGCCGCGCTGGACGGGATCGCGTTCGTCGCCCAGGACACGCCGCTGTACAAGACCCTGTCGGTCGCGGACATGATCTACATCACCGGCAACCTGAACCGGCGCTTCGACAAGGCCTACGCGCAAGCCCGGCTGGAGGACCTGGGCATCCCGCCCAAGCGGAAAGCGGGGAAGCTGTCCGGCGGCCAGCAGGCCCAGCTGGCGCTGACCCTGGCGCTGGCCCGCCGACCGCGGCTGCTGGTGCTCGATGAGCCGGTGGCGATGCTCGACCCGATCGCCCGGCACGACTTCATGGCCACCGTGCAGGCGGCGGCCGCCGCCGACGGGGTGTCGGTGCTGCTGTCCTCGCACGTGCTGACCGAGCTGGAGCGGGTGGCCAGCTACCTCGTCCTGCTCGCGCGCGGCCAGGTCCGGCTGGCCGGCCAGGTCGACGACCTGCTGGCCGGCCAGCCGGACCTGGCGAGCCTGGAAGAGCTGGCGCTGAACTACCTGCGCGAGACCCCGACGGAGGTAGCGAAATGACCGCGCAGACCATGCCCGCCCAGCCGGCCGAGGACACCACCCTGCCGCCGCTGCCGTGGCGGCGGATGGCCGGGGTGATCTGGCGGCAGCACCGATTCGCGCTGGTCGGCGTGGCCGCGCTGCTCAGCGTGGTGGCGGTGTACCTGTGGATCGCCGGGTCGATGCTGCACCGTGACTACGCCGTCGCCGTCGCCTGCCATCCGGTTGGCTCGCCGGCCTGCCAGGACGCGGTCAACACCTTCAACGGGCTGGACAACTTCCTGTCCAGCGGCCTCATCCTGCAAGTGCTGCCGGTGCTGATCGGGGCGTTCGTCGGGGCCCCGCTGCTGGCCAGGGAGATGGAGACCGGCACGTTCCGGTACACCTGGACCCAGGGCTTCGGCCGGCGGCGCTGGACGCTGGCCAAGCTGGTGGCGCTGGGGCTGGCGGTGACGGTGGCGGCCGAGCTGTTCAGCCTGCTGGTTGCCTGGTACTACCAGCCGTACTTCAACACCGGCAACTACGCCCTGACGCTCATCGAGGTGAGCCCGTTCAACTCCGGTCTGTTCGACCTGGGCCGGGTCACGTTCGCCGGCTGGACGCTGGCCGCGTTCGCGATCGGGGCCCTGGCCGGCATGCTCATCCGCCGGGTCGTCGCGGCGATCGCCGCCACCCTGGCCGTCTACGCCGGGCTCGCCTTCGCCGTCGGCGGCTTCCTGCGTGCGCACTACCTGACGCCGCTGGTCACCACGATGCTTCAACTGCCCGGCTCGGCGTGGGTCCTGGGGCAGTGGTGGACCAAGGGCGGGGTGACGCTCAGCCAGGCCACGATGGTTCAGGTGATCGACCCGATATTCGCCCGGAAGATACCGGCCGTGGCGCCTGACGACGTCTATCTGTTCAAGCAGGGCGCGCTCGCGAGCACGATGCAGTACCTCACCCAGCACGGGTACACGTACTGGACGCGGTACCAGCCGAGCAGCCGGCTCTGGCCGTTCCAGTGGATCGAGGGCGGCTGGCTGCTGGCGCTGTCGCTGCTGCTCATCGCGGCGACGGTCTGGCTGGTGCGGCGCCGGGCGGCCTGAGGCGGGCCGTTGCCGGAGGCGAACACCTCTAGTCGGCTGCGCCGAGGCGGCCGCCGCGGACGCCGAGGATGGCAAGTGCCACTCCGGCCAGGGCGATGACCGGGCCGGCGATCGCCCAGAACGGGTGCCCGGACATCTCGTTGCTGCCGCCGATGGCGCCCAGGCCCTGCAGGGTGAAGATCACCCCGGCCAGCACCAGGATCAGGCCCCCGCCGATGAGCAGTACCTGCTTCAAGGAAGCCTCGTCTCTCGGGTCTAGGACCCGGCGTGTATATCCGTCATCTTCTATACGGATGTGGGGCGGGAAAGGTTCTGGTGGCTGTGGGTGTGGCGGAGCCGACGCCGAGGTGCATCCGCGAACGGGTCGGCCGGCCGCCGGGGCCCGAGGTCCTGTCGGCTACGCCAGCGACAGGTTGGGCAACCTGTCGGCTACGCCAGCGACACCAATAGGGGCTGTCGGTGGCGTAGGCGACAGGGTCGGGGGCCTGTCGGTGGCGTAGGCGACAGGGTCGGGGACCTGTCGGTGGCGTAGGCGACAGGCGGCAACGGCGACGGGCGGATGTGGATGAGGCGGCTAGGGGGTGGCGGCTGGGGAGAGGGCGGCTAGGGGGTGGCGGCTGGGGAGAGGGCGGCTAGGGGGTGGCGGCTGGGGAGAGGGCGGCTAGGGGGTGGCGGCTGGGGAGAGGGCGGCTAGGGGGTGGCGGCTGGGGAGAGGGCGGCTAGGGGGTGGCGGCTGGGGAGAGGGCGGCTAGGGGGTGGCGGCTGGGGAGAGGGCGGCTAGGGGGTGGCGGCTGGGGAGAGGGCGGTTAGGGGGATGGGGGTGAACATGGGGGGCTCCTGGGAGGGGGTTAGGGCGGTGGTGGAGTAGAGCCAGTCGGTGAAGGAGTAGTCGTGGGGGTCGCGGGCGCGGAGGATCCGGTTGCGAAGGTCGCGCTGTTCGCCGTCTAGGTGCCAGAGTTTGCCCCAGGCGCGGGAGGTGGTGAGGACCCGGCGGCAGTGCTCGGGGCGGACGGCCTGGTAGGCGGCGAGGGCGGCGTCGGCGTCATCGGTGGCGGCGAGGTGCTCGGCCAGCACGTAGCCGTCCTCGATGGCCATGATCGCGCCCTGGGCGATGTACTGCAGCGGCGGGTGGGCGGCGTCGCCGAGCAGCGCGATCCGGCCGTGCACCCAGGTGTCGATCGGGTCGCGGTCGAACATGCGCCACCAGCGGTCCCGCCACATCAGCGGCAGGCCAAGCTGGATGTTCCCGGTGGTGCGGGCGAACGCGGCGTCGAGCTCGTCGGGGGTGCCCCAGTCCTGCTCGCCTCGGACCGCCTTGGCGGACTCGAAGACCGCGACCTGGTTGAACATCTCGCCGCCGCGCAGCGGGTACTGGACGAAGTGGCAGCGCGGGCCGATGTAGACGACCACGTCGGTCTCGGAGATGTTGTTCTCGCGGACCTTCTCGATCGGGACCGCGCCCCGGTAGGCGACGTAGGCGGAGTTGACCGGCTCGTCGCCGACGAGACGCTGCCGAGCGGTGGAGTGCAGCCCGTCGGCCGCGATGACCAGGCTCGCGGCGTGCTCGGCGCCGTCGGCCAGCGTTACCCTGGCGCCGGAGTCGGTGTTGTCGTACTCGGTCACGTGCTGGCTGGTGCGCAGGTCGACGCCGGCCCGCTGGCAGGCCCGCAGGAAGAGGCCGTGCAGGTCGGAGCGGTGCATGACCAGGTAGGGGGAACCGTAGCGGCGCTCCAGGTGCGTGAGGTCGAGGCTGGTCAGCACCGATCCGTCGAGGGCGTCCTTCATGACCATGCTGGTCGGCAGCACGCCGAGCCGCTTGGCCTCGTCGAGCAGGCCGAAGTCGTCGAGGATGCGGGTGCAGTTGGGGGCGAGCTGGAGGCCGGCGCCGACCTCGGCGAACTCGGCCGAGCGCTCGAGCACCCGGACGCTGAGGCCCTTGCGGGTGAGTGCGAACGCGGCCGAGAGGCCGCCGATGCCGCCGCCGACGATGATGACGTCGGGCTGCGTCGGTCGACTCACCGGGCGTCGTCCTCCGTGCTCGCGCGGTTGAGCTTGAGCGCCTCGAAGACCGGGGAGTCGCTGAACCGGAACAGGTCGAGCGCGCCGGAGTCGGAGTCGGTGAGCGCCGGCCTCCGACTTGGCCGAGAACGGCTGCCACGACGGCACCACGAACAGGTCGCCGCGGCCGACCGACCAGGTCGCGTCGCCGACGGTGACGGTGCCCGAGCCGTCGAAGACCGGTAGACCGACGATCCGGTCTCGCGGGCCGGCGCGGTCTCGGCGCCGCGCGCGATCCGGTGCATCTCGGCCCGGATCGTCGGCAGCACGTCGCCGCCGGTGGCGGGGTCGGTGTACCGGACGGCGGCGTGACCGGGCTCGACCGTGCCGCGGGTAGCCCTCGCGCCTCGAGCGCGAGCTGGTCGGCCAGGGCGCGGTCGGTGTGCTCCCACCGGTAGGCCAGCAGCGGCGAGCCGGGGCCGAGCCGGCCGGCCGCCTGTCGCGACCGGGCGCAGGCCCGGGTGACCCCAGAGCCGCTCGGCGCGGGAGCGCTCGGGCGTGGTCTGCTCGCCGTCGCTGATCTCGTCCCGGCCCGAACTCGAAGAACTGCGCCTCGGTGATGTACTGGAACGGGATGTCGAGGCCGTCGATCCAGGCCATCGGCTCGGTGGTGGCGTTGTGGTGGGCGTGCCAGTTCCAGCCCGCCTGCGGCAGGAAGTCGCCGCGGCGCATCGCCACCGGGTCGCCGCCGACGACCGTCCAGACGCCCTCGCCCTCGACCACGAACCGGAACGCGTGCTGGGTGTGCCGGTGCTCGGGGGCGTTCTCGCCCGGCATCAGGTACTGGATCGCGGCCCACAGCGTCGGGGTGGCGAACGGCCGGCCGCCCAGGCCCGGGTTGGCCAGCGCGATCGCCCGCCGCTCGCCGCCGCGGCCGACCGGGACGAGCTCGCCCGCCCGGGCGGCCAGCGCCCGCAGCTGCGTCCCAGCGCCACAGGTGCGGCAGCGCCTTCGACCTCGGGTGGACGGGCATCAGGTCGCCGATCTCGGTCCACAGCGGGATCAGCAGTTCCTGCTCGAAGCCCCGGTAGAGCTCCTCGAGCGCGGGGGTCACCGTCGGCTGGCCCGGCGATGACACGGCCTTCAGGTGGACCGGCGATGCGAAGTCATACGAGGTCGTCATGATCACAGTCAACGCTTCCGAGTGGGTCCTGGGCCATTCTGGCGGCGAACAAATTCTGCTGGTCAGAACCGGGCGCCGGCGGGGTCGGGCGCCGACGGCGGGCCGGGACGGCCGTTGCGGTGGAGGCGGAGGGCAGGGTCCGTTCGGGAAAATCCTGAAGTTGATCTTGGTTTTCGCCTTAGGGCCGGCCGAGCCAGCTGTTCAGCGGCGGCGCGTCGTCGGCGGTGGTCGACCAGGCGAGATAGCCGTCCGGGCGGATGAGCATGGCGCGGACGTCGCTCCAGTCCGGGTGGTGCCCGGGCAGCGTGGCGGTCACCACGTCCAGGCGGTCCGCGTAGCCGGCCGGGGCGGCGGCCGGAGATCCGAGGCTGAGGAGGACGAACCGGGCGGGGTGCAGCAGGCCGAAGACGGTGGCGGCGGCGGCGCCGCGCAGCTCCAGGTCGGGAACCCGCTGGCCCGCGCGCGGATCGGCGGCCGGGTAGCGGATGGCCAGGCCGGACAGGCGCAGGGCGAGGTCCTGGCAGACGGCGGGCTGGGCGCCGAGGATCCGGTTGAACCGGTCGCGCAGCGCGATGCCCTCGCGGCTGGGGTTGGCGATCAGCCCGCACTGGGCGAGCGAGTCGTCGATCACGTCCAGCCCGACCGGGTAGCGCTCGTCGTGGTAGCTGTCGAGCAGGCCCGGCGGCGCCCAGCCCCGGATCTCGGCCGCCAGCTTCCAGGCCAGGTTGGTGGCGTCCTGCAGCCCGAGGTTGAGGCCCTGTCCCCCGGCCGGGTAGTGGATGTGGGCGGCGTCGCCGGCCAGCAGCACCCGCCCGGCCCGGTAGCGGGCGGCCTGCCTGGTCGCGTTGCCGACCCGGCTGAGCCAGGCGTCGGGGGTCTCCCGCATGCCGAAGTCGGTGCCGGCCACCCGCCGGGTGCTCGCCCGCAGCTCCTCGAACGTCACCGGCTGGTCGGCCGGGTCGAACAGGGTGGCGTGGTCGATCACCGCCACCCGGTGCCGGCCGCCGCCGAGCGCCACCATGTACAGCGCGCCGCCCGGCTGGTCGAGGGTGAGCGCCGGCGCCTGCCGGCGGGTCGGTCAGCTCGATGTCGCCGAGCACCGTCTGCCAGGTGTCCGGGGTGCCCTCGAAATCGATCCCGGCGGCGGCCCGGACCACGCTCTTGGCGCCGTCGCAGCCGACCGCGTAGGCGGCGCGGATGACGGCCGGGCCGTGCGGGGTGTGCACGTCGAGCTCGACGCCGTCGCCGGTCTGGCGCTGCCCGGTGACGGCGTGCCGCCGCAGGTAGGGCACGCCGAGCTCGGCCAGGTGGTCCTCGAGCAGTTCCTCGGTCCGCCGCTGGGGCAGGAAGAGCGTGTACGGGTAGCGGGTGCCCGCGCGGAGGAAGGCGAAGTCGAGCCGGTTCTTCAGCAGCGCGAAGTGCGACGACGGCACCGGCCTGCCCTCGGCCAGCCAGCGGTCGGCGATCCCCCGCATCGCGAACTGCTCGACCGTGCGCGGGTAGATCGTGAGCGCCTTCGAGTGCGGCGGCCGCTGCGCGCGTCGTTCGAGCACGACCGGGCGGACGCCCGCGCGCCGCAGTTCGGCCGCCAGCCACATCCCGACCGGGCCGCCGCCGACCACGGCGACGTCGTAGTCGCTCATTTCGCACCGTCCCTGGTTACGCCGTTCATCCGAGGTAGGAGTAGTCGACCGCGACCGCAACCGGGTCCGGCCCGTCCGGCGGGATCAGGCCGCTGGACCGCAGCGCCCCGACCGCGGCGGCGAGGGCCTCGGGCGCGGACCGCAGATCGGGCGGGATGACCCCGTCGGCGGCCAGCTTGCGGCAGGCCGACAGCGCGTAGCGCGGCTCGATCGAGGTGCGGGCGGCGGCGATCGCGGCCGACTCGTCGACGTGGCCGCGGAACCAGCGCACGGCTTCGGCCAGCGCCTGCAGGAAGGGGGTGACCACGGCCGGGTCGGCCGGGAGGCGGACGCAGGCCGCGTTGAAGCTGAACGCGCCGGTCGCGGGTCCGAGATTGGTGAAGCCTGCGTCGGTCGCGAGGTCGTCATACGGGATCATCTGCAGGGCCGCGTCGATCGTTCCGGCCTGCAGCGCCTTCCACCGCTCGACGTGCGAGCCCTCGAGCGCGAATTCGTAGTCGGCCGGGTAGGCCAGGCCGCGGGCGGCGAGCATCCGCTCGGCCACGTGCCTGGTGCCCTCGGTCATCGAGGAGGTCCCGATCCGGCCGCCGCGCAGGTCGTCGACGGCGGTGTGCCGCGCGAGCGCGATCAGCGACAGCGGCGGGCGGTCGATGAGCCCGGCCACCACCCGCAGCGGGCCGCCCGCCACCGCGTCGGCGATGCTGCCCTCCGGCGCGGTCAGCGCGACGTCGACCCGGCCGTCGCGCAGCGCGCTGGTCACGCCGTGGGTGCTGCCGAGGATCTGCTCGGTGGCGGTGAGCCCTCGGGTTTTGAGGAAGCCGCGTTCCTGGGCCACCCAGAGCGGCACGTTGACGTAGGCCGGGGCGACGACGCCGACCGTGATCTCCCGCATCGTCGTCAGCCGGCCTGGCGGCAGAGGTAGGCATAGCCGGCGTTGATTTGGGACTCGGGCCAGACCTGCCGTTTCTTCAGCGCGATCTCGGCCAAGTCGGACGACCGCTTGATCGGGCCGGCCGCCATCGCCTGCAGTTGGTTGTGACACGCGCGGGCGAGCAGCAGCGCCCGCATCACCGCCGTCGCCGGGTCGGGCCCGACGGTGACCAGCCCGTGCTGCGGAATGAGGCAGCCGACGCCGTCGCCGATCGCGTCGGCCAGCGCCCGGCCAAGCCCGGCCGAGCTGATCAGCGCGCCGGTTCTGGTGAAGCGCGGGATCTGCGGCTCGGCGAACTCGACCCCGTCGTGCGAGATCGCCAGCAGCGGCACGTCCAGCGAGGCGAACGAGACCGCGGCGGGCGCGTGCGTGTGCACCACGCTGCCGACGTCGGGCCTGGCCAGCATCACCTCGGTGTGGATGGGGTACTCGATGTGCCGCGGGCCGTTGCCGCCGAGCACCTCGCCGTCCGGGCTCACCAGCGCGACCCGGTCGGCGGTGACCTCGTCGAACGACCAGCCGGAGGCCTTCATCCAGACGCCGCGCCCCTCGGGATCGCGCATCGACGCGTGGCCCCACACCATGTCGCTCTGGCCGCTGGCGCCGAGGGCACGATTGGCCTGAGCGGTCCGCGCGATCAGGCTTTCCTCGGTGTCCATGTCTCTCCTCAATGGTCGCGTGAGCCGAATCGGACCAGCGCGGGCTGATTTAGGCTAGACCGTGGCTCTGTCTTAAGGAACAGAATCTGCTTATGGTTCTGTGATGGAGAACCCGGCTCCGCCGTATCCCGTGCAGTCGGTTGACCATGTGCTTCAGCTGCTGCTGATGCTGAAGCGGGACGGCCTGCTGCGGGTGAGCGACGCGGCGGCCGAGCTCGGGGTCGCGAAATCAACGGCGCACCGCCTGATCTCCATGCTCCGGTTCCGCGGATTCGTCGAGCAGGCCGCTGACCGCACGTACCGGGCGGGCCCGGCGCTGGCCGATCTCGGCGGCGGCGGCCTCAGCTCGAGCACGGCGCTGCTCGGCATCGCCCGGCCGCATCTGGCCCGGCTGACCGCGCAGGTCGGGGAGTCGAGCAACCTGATGATCCGGGTTGGCGCCGACGTCCAGTTCATCGACACGGTCGAGACTGGCCAGGCGCTCCGGGTCGGCAGCCGGGTCGGCGTCCGGCTCGCGGCCCGGCTGTGCTCGGGCGGCAAGGTGCTGCTGGCCGACCTGCCGTTCGAGGAGGTCGCCCTGCTCCACCCGGAGCTGGCGGTGGATCCGGCCGGGCTGAGCGCGCTCCGGCGGCAGCTGTCGGCGACCCAGCGGCAGGGCTTCGGCACCGCCTTCTCCGAGGGCGAGCGGGGCGTGGTCGCGCTCGGCATGGCGGTGCGCGGGGTGACCGGCGCGGCGATCGCGGCCGCCGCCGTCGCGCTGCCGACGGTGCGGTTCAACCGGGGCAAGATCGCCGAGCTGCTGCCGGCGCTGACCGAGACGGTCGAGGGCATCCGCTCCGACATCATCGGGCTGACGACGCCGAAACGGCGCGTCGGTTCGGCCGGCGAGTCGGGCCGGCTGCCGGCGTCGCGAGGCATGAGGTGTGGTCATCGTCAGAATCGGATGTTGACGCTCTTGAGCTGGGTGTAGGACTCGATCTCGCTGAGGTCTTCCTCCCGCCCGACGCCGCTGTTCTTGACGCCGCCGAACGGCGCCCCGAGGAAGTGCCTGGCGGTCTCGTTGACCCAGACGTAGCCCGCCTGGACGTCGCGGGAGAACGCCATCGCGGTCCGCAGGTCGCGGGTGAAGACGCTTGCGGTGAGCCCGTACTCGACGCTGTTGGCGATCGCGAGCGCCTCGTCGTAGTCGGCGAACGGGATCGCGGCAAGCACCGGGCCGAAGATCTCCTCGGTTGCCAGCCGGCCGTACGGGTCGACGTCGGCGAACAGGGCGGGGCTGACGAAGTTGCCCTCGGCCAGGTCGCCCTCGGTCAGCCGGACGCCGCCGGTGACCAACCGGGCGCGCTCGCTCTGGCCGATCTCGATGTAGCCGAGCACCTTGTCCAGCTGCTGCCTGGTGACGATCGCGCCGGTATCGCTGGCGGGGTCGAGCGGCGAGCCCGGCCGCAGACGCGCGATGCGGTCCCCCACCCGGGCGACGAAATCGTCGTAGCAGTCCCGGTGCACCAGCAGCCGCGAGGTCGACCCGCAGGACTGGCCCTGCCAGGTGAAGTTCATGCCGCGGATCGCGCCCTCGACCGCCAGGTCAAGGTCGGCGTCGGGGAAGACCACGATCGGGTTCTTCCCGCCCAGCTCGAGGGTCACGGTCTTCACGCCCGCGCTGGCGGCGCTGGCCTGGATGCGACGCCCGGTGGCAGCGCTGCCGATGAACGCGATCCTCGGGATGCCGGGATGCCTGACCAGCGCGTCCCCGACCTCGGCGCCGAGACCGGTCAGGACCTGGACCACGCCCGGCGGGAACAGCCGCTGCAGGTCGTCCGCCATCGCCAGCGCCGACAGCGAGGTGAACTCGGACGGCTTGAGTATCACGCTGTTGCCGGCCAGCAGCGGGGCGGCGATCTTGGTGCCCGCGAACATCAGCGGGTGGTTGAACGCGATGATCCGGGCGGCCACGCCGAACGGCTCGTGCACGGTGTAGTGCAGCCGGCCGGGGGTTTCCGGCATGGTCCGGCCGCGGACCTCGAGCGCCAGGCCCGCCATGTATCTGATCTGGCTGGTGGCGAGCCCGATGTCGTTGCGCATCTCGTGCAGCGGGCTGCCGTTGTCGAGCGAGTCGAGCCGCGACAGCTCCTCGCCGCGGGCCTCGATCGCGTCGGCGAAGGCGAGCAGCGCGGCCGCGCGCAGCTGGGGCTCGGTCGACCGCCAGCCGGGCGCGGCCCGTTTCGCGGCCGCCACGGCGACGTCGACGTCGCGCTCATCGCAGCGCGGAATCCGGCCGATGACCTTGTTGGTCGAGGGGTTGATGACGTCCAGGGTGGCTCCGGCGACCGCGCCGACGCGTTCGCCGTCGACCAGGGCGGGGGTGAGTGTCGCTTCCACGGGCGGTGTTGCCTCCGAGTTGTTGATGACTCCTCGCCGGGCGTTCGGCCCGGCGTTAGCCGCCGAGGGCGGCGTAGCCGTCGGGGCGGACGCGGACGTCCACCAGCACGCACTGTCCTGAACGGGCGGCGGCGACCGCGGCCGCTAGCGCGGCGGGCAGCTTCGAACGGTCGCGGACCTGGTGGCCGGCCTGGAAGCCGAGCGAGCGGGCGAACGCCCCCAGATCCGGGTCGGGGTCGGTGATGGCCTGGCCGATCCAGGAGTTCCCGGCCGGCCGCTGGCGTTGCCGGGCGACCCGCTCCTGGTGCACTACGTCGTTGAAGTAGCCGGAGTTGTTCGCGACCACGATCAGCAGCGGCAGCCGGTAGTGGGCCGCGGTCCAGATCGCGGACCCGCCCATCAGGAAGTCGCCGTCGCCGAGGACGGCCACCGGCAGGCGACCGCTGCCCTCGAGCGCGAGCGCGGCGCCGACCGCCATCCCCGGCCCGGAGCCGATGCCCGCGCCGCCGTCCAGGCCCAGGTAGTCGAGCGGGTGAGCCAGGTCGAGATCGGCCCCGGCCCAGCCCAGCGGCAGCCTGACCAGGCAGGCCGGCGCGACCGGGGCGGCGTCCGGTTCCGGGGCGGCCAAGGCGTCGCGCAGCGCTGCGGCCAGGCCGTGCATGAAGATGTCGCCGCCTGCGTCGGCTGCCGCTATCGCGGCTACGCCGTCCCCGACTGCGGTCGGCGCGGTCGCGGCAACGCCCCCGTCGGCGGCGGTCAGCGCGATCGCCGCCACCGCGTTCGCGGCGGGCCAATCGCTTGGCTTGGCCGGGCTGTCCGATTCGAGCAGCGCCCGCACCAGCAGGTCGGGATCGGCCAGGACGGTCAGGTCGGCCTGCTGGTACCCGAAGGAGTCCTTGGACCAGCCGTTGTGCAGCGCCGAGTCGGTCGAGCAGGAGACGATCCGGGCCGACGCCGGGTGGCCGAGGCCGGCCGCGGCCGATATCGTCCCGGCCAGGTCGATCCAGTCGAGGCTGATGATCAGGTCGGCCGCGCCGATCAGCTCGGCGTTCTCGGCCGTCAGGAACAGGCCGGGCGGATGCGGATGCAGCCGGTGGGCGGACGGGAACACCGCGCCGGTCTTGAGGTCGGAGACCACCAGTGCCTGGTACCGCTCCGCCAGCGCGACCCGGCGATCCCAGTCCTGCTCATCGCGGCTGAGCCGGCCGAGCAGGAAGAGCGGGCGGCGGGCGTGACCGAGCAGCTCGCCGACGGCCCTGACGGCGGCGGCGTCGGGCCCGTGCGACCGCGGCGACCGGTCCCGCTCGACGTCGGGGATGGCCGGGGGGCTGGTCAGCGGCTGCTCCTGCAGGCTCACGTCGAGGCAGACGTAGGTCGGCGCGGACGGTGCCGCCCGGGTGATCGAGTAGGCGCGGGCGATCGAGTCGAGGGCCGCCTCGACCGAGATGACCTGGTCGTCCCACTTGCAGTAGGGCCGGATCAGCGCGCCCTGGTCGCCGGCGGTGTGGATCCAGTCGATCCAGGGCCGCCGCCGGGCCGCGTCGACCGGGCCGGTCGCCCCGATGATCAGCATCGGGACCCGGTCGCAGTAGGCGTTGTAGACGGCCATGCTCGCGTGCATCAGGCCGACGTTGCTGTGCACGGCGACCGCCAGCGGGCGCCCGGTCACCTTCGCGTAGCCGTGCGCGATCGCGACCGCGTGCTCCTCGTGCAGGCAGACCAGCAACTGCGGGTCGCGGTTGCCGTTGTAGTTCACCAGGCTGTCGTGCAGACCCCGGTAACTCGAGCCGGGGACGAGCGCGATGTAGGGCAGGCGCAGACGGCGCAGCAGTTCCGCCAGCGCGTCGCTGCCCCACTCCATCGCGCTATCGCCGCGCGCGATGCCTTCGGGATCTTCTGCCCTCACTTCGGACCTCCCACCCAGACCACCCTAGGGATGCCGACACTAAGGGACCAGCTCCGGGGGTGTCCGGCACCGACGCGCGGGTTCTGTGTCACAGAACTGGCCCGGCGATCGCGCGTCGCCCTTGGCCGGCGACCAGGCCATCGGTTTCGTGCGGCTCTACAGCCGGTTCCGTTCCGAACGCGTGGACGGAGAGGTCTCCGAGGAGGCGCTGCTCGTGCTTATCGTTCTCGACAAGCACGGCCGGATGAGCCTGACCGACCTCGCCGCGACCGCCAGGGTCACGCTCGGATCGATGAGTCAGACGGTTCGGCGGCTCGAACAACTCGCCTACGTCACCAAGTCCCGCGGGACGGAGGACCGGCGCAAAGTCTTGTTCGCCTTGACCGCAGAGGGCCGGGAAGCGGCGACGGCATCGAGTCGCCACCGGCAGCACTGGCTCAACGGCCGGCTGGCCGAGCTCACCGCCGCCGAACGCGGCGACATCCTCCGGGTCGCCCCGCTCCTGCTCCGCATCGCCGACTCTTGAAAAGGAAGACCATGCACCCCAGGTCGTGCCCGCCAGGCACTGCGGGCAGTTCATCGGCGACGACATCTCACCCGCCCTCCCCTGGAGCGCCCTGCCCGAGGGGACGAAGCGCCTGGTCTTCATGCTCGAAGACCTCGACAACCCCGGCGCCATACCCGGCATCCACACGATCGCCGCGTTCGCGCCGACCGAAGCCGGCCTTGCGGAAGGCGCCCTGACACCGGACGACCCCCGCTTCCAGTTCCTCCCCAACCGCCGCCGCCAGGCCAAGTACTCCGGACCGAGGCCGCTCCCCGGCCACGGCACGCACCGATACCGGTACCACCTCTACGCCCTCGACACCGACATCGACTTCACCAAGGTGGTCGGCATGCACGCGGTGCCGTCCGCCCTCGCGGGGCATGTCCTCGCCTCCGGTACCCTCACCGGCACGCGGACGACCTGAGCGTCGTGATCTTGGATGATGGCCCGCCGCGTCCTGCCAAGCCGCCATCACCGTCGCCTCTCGCTTCTCCTGCGGGCCTGACCCTTTGACGACACTGCCGAGGGGGGAGAGTGAGAGGAGCCGACCCGGTCCGTGGCCGGCCGTGGGCGTGTGGGGGGAGCCATCGTGCGGCCGTTCTTCAAGAACGATGAATTCAACTTCCTGACCGAGATCGCCCTCGGCTCGGTGTACTGGCAGGCGGCGGACGTGGGCGAGGTGCTCACCACCGTTGACCGCATCCACGATGGCAAGGCGAGCTCGTGGGTCGACGAGTGGACGGCGACGGCCGACCGGCTCGCCCAGCTGGCGGCGGCCAGCGCGGCGGCGGGCCGGGCGGCGTCGGCGGCGGGCCAGTACCTGCGCGGGTCGCTGTACTACTCGCTGGCGACGTACTGGGCCGACGCGACCGAGGAGCCGGGCCTGTTCGAGTCGCTGTGGGAGAAGCACCGGGCCGCCTGGGACCGGTTCGTGGACCTGGCCGACTTCGGCGGGGCGGCGGTCGAGCGGATCGAGATCCCGTATGAGGGCACGACGCTGCCGGGCTACTTCTTCCGGTCCGGCCCGGCCCGGTACGCCGCGGCGGACGCTGATCTTCAACAACGGCAGCGACGGCTCGGTGGTGGGCGCGCTGACCGGCGGGATCGCCGACGCGCTCGAGCGGGGCTGGAACGCGATGACGTTCGACGGCCCGGGCCAGAACGCGGCCCTGGTCCGGCAGGGCCTGGCGTTCCGCCCGGACTGGGAGAAGGTGATCACGCCGGTGGTCGACTTCCTGTCGGCCCGGGCGGACGTCGACCCGGAGAAGCTGGCGCTGCTCGGCGTCAGCCAGGGCGGCTACTGGGTGCCGCGCGCGCTCGCGTTCGAGCATCGCATCGCCGCCGCGGTGGCCGACCCGGGCGTGGTCGACGTCTCGACCACGATCCTCGGGCACCTGCCGCACGTGATGATCAAGCTGCTGGAGTCGGGCGACCGGGAGAAGTTCGACCGGGACGTCGAGTGGACGCTGAAGATCTCGCTGTCAACTCGGGCGCTGCTCGCGCTGCGGATGCGGCCTTACGGTGTCAGCGCGCCCTATGACTTCTTCTCGATCGCCCGCGAGTACGCGCTCACCGACCAGGTAATCGCGCAGATCAGCACCCCGGTCCTGGTCACCGACCCGGACAACGAGCAGTTCTGGCCGGGGCAGTCCAGGGAGCTGTTCGAGAAGCTGCCCGGGGAGACGAAGGCGATCATCGCGTTCACCCAGGAGGAGGGGGCCGACTCGCACTGCGAGCCCGCCGCGGCCGGGCTGCGCGGCGAGCGCATCTTCGACTGGCTGAACGAGCGGGTCCCGGCCTGATCGAAAAGGAATTGGCGTTTCCGCGGTGAATGCCGACTCGTCAAACTTTCGGGTGTCCCTGTGAGATTCCGTCGTCCATTCGGGGCAGCGGTGAGCGCCATGACGATGCCGGGGGGTGGTGCTGGTGATCGCGGCGGGGATGGTGACCTGATTCTGGTCAGCGCGGTGGGTGCAGCGGACGTCGAGGGCTGCGGACCGCGCGTCGCGGGCGTGGCCTTGTTGAGGAGGTCGGGGGGCGTATGACCATGATGCGCTCGGCTCGTCTAGGGCCCAATCCCCGTGAGCGCCGACAGCAGGCTGAAGCTGGTTTCTTGTGACAGACGACCCTCACCACGAGCACATCCCGCCGCCTATCGTGAGCGCGGTCTCGGCGGTATTCCGTCTGCACTACATCGGCGACATTGTCAGCGCGCGGCTGGGCGGAAGCCCTTGCCATGACCCGCGACTCGTCTCCCATCATTTCGGTAAGCGACCGGCGGGATGTCGCAGATGGGCAGCACGCGCCGAACGCCGAATCGGCGCGGCGGACGGTCGCTTTCCAGCTGTCAACTAGCATGCTCAGAACATCCATTACGGCACCGCTTCGCCTCGGCTTTTATGGGTGTGGCCGAGTTTCTCCTTGCCATGGAGGGCGTCATTGAACCTTTTTCATCTTGGTCGTGGCGGGTTGGTCACGGTCTGATCGCGTACGGCGCGTCGGCGCTGGTAAGCAAGAAGCCCCTGGTAGCAGGCAACGGCCGACAGCGTAGCCGGGCTGCGGCTCTTACAGGTTCTCCTGGGTGCAAGTCGAGGCCGGGCTACCCGGGTCGCGCTCCTGGCACTGCTGCTGAATTTCCGCCGTTAGGCTGCCGCCCAGGCCAGCGCGGCGCTGCGGGATTCATTCGGGTAGCCCGTCAAAGCTGGGCAGCCGCGACCAGTCGAGCTCGCCGACGGGGACGCCGAAGTCCCACAAGTCCAGGGTCAGCGACTTAGTGGTGCTCCCTGCGAAGTACACACGCTGGATCCGCCGGATGTGCTCATCGTCGGCCCAGACCGCCAGCTCGGCGGAGCCGACGGTGACGGCAGCCAGCCGGCACGCCGTCCCGTGCAGTGTCTCCTCGCCGGTAAAGCGGGCCCCGGTTGCCGCTCGCAGCAGCCGGAGCAGGTCCAGTGGCTCCTCTGCGCCTGCCCCGGCGCGGGACTGAGGACGGCGCCGCAGCGGGGCTCCGGGCGGACCGCCGAAGTGCGTGCCGTCGACCCGCATCTCCGCGTAATCGCCGGAGTTCATCAGGTAACGGTCGCGGGCTGGCTCGAGGTAGCCCACGGCGACTTGATGGGCGAACGCTTCGCGCAGGCTGGCGATGTCCGTATCCGGTGCGACCCGCGCCCACGCCGCCCTGGCCGCGCGCCTGATCAGCCGGCCCGCGAGCGCGGGGAAACGCCGGCCGGGCCGGGCGGCGAATTCCCAGTCGGTGCGGAACTCCATCCGCGCGCTCGGCTCCGCCAGCGTGGTGGCCGCGCACGCGATGATGGCGCGGGCGGCGACCGCGTCGTCCGCCGGCGCCGGTCCGGGAGGGCCGCTCAGTGGTGCTTGCCCGGGAAGCTTGCGGGCGGCGACGTTATACGGTTCCCCGCTGGCGGCCATGCGGCGGCGGATCGCCTTCTTGCGGGCTCGGTCCCTGGTCACTGTGGTCTCCTCCGGCGAGCCCACGCACGCGCCTGGAAGTCGCAGCGGTAAACATCAGGGAAGGCGCGCGAGTCAGGGACCCTTGTCATCGTCGCCGGTTACAGCGTGGGTGCTTCCCGGCTCAGTGCAGGCAGGCGCAACTGCCGCTGACCGTATGGTACGCCACCGGCCCACCCGAACGGTCAGGCCACTGAGCCTTTTTCATCCTGGTTATGCCGCGTGGATCTCCAGGGCGTGGATGGCCTTGGCGAGCTGCCCGGCGCGCCAGGGGCAGCAGCGGAGCTTGCGGAGGATCCGCCAGTTCTTGAGCAGGGCGTTCGCCCTTTCGCCGGGGGCACGGAGCTTCGCGTGGGCGCGGTTTGCTTCTTTCTGTGATTCCGGTTTGTTCTTTCCCCGGTACGGGATCTTCGCCCAGGTGGTTCCCTGGTAGCCCTTGTCGGCCAGGGTGACCAGCCCGGCGGCCTCGAGCTCGCCAGAGACACCCCAGATCCACTCGGCCTTCTTGTCGTGGACCGAGCCGGGCAGCGCTCCCGAGACCCACAGGATGTCGCCGCTGGGGCTGGCGATGACCTGCAGGTTCATCCCGTGGCGCTTGTGCTTGCCGGAGTAGAACGGCCGGTCCGCGGCGACCCGGTCGATCGGGATCAGCGTCCCGTCCAGGACCACGTAGGCGTACCCGGCCTTCTTCGCGTCCCGCACCGCCTTGCGCAGCTTCGGCGCGCGGGCCGCGAGCAGCGCCACCGTCTCGTTCACGTACCGCCAGGCCGTGGCCGTGCCCGACCCCGAAACCGGCCGCCACCTCGGCGAACGTCTCGCCCTTGCGCAGGTAGGCCAGGACCAGCAGCGCCTGCTGCCCGGGGTTCAGCTTCCGCCACAGGGAACCGATCGAGGCCCGGTGGCGGCGGACGATCCCGGCCACGTAGTTGAGGGTCCTGGAAGACAACGGCAGCGCGGCACGGTAGAAAAGCACGGAAGCCCCTGGTGGTGAGGGTCGTTTTGGTCGACTGCCTCATCTACCGGGGGCTTCGCTGTTCCCAGCGGCGACACGCCGCACCATCATCAGACCGTGACCAATCCGCTACAACCAGGATGAAAAAGGCTCATTGCCTGTGCGAGCAGGCATTTCGCTGCGCTGCCCGCCCCAGATCCTCCAGTTACGGTCGCGGCGAGGGGTTTAGGTTCCGAGGCTGGCCGACGCGCGCCAGTCGGGGGACTGGGTCGGGCTGTAGCCTGGCGGCGTGAGCAACCTCGATGGGTTCGAGCCTGCATTCGCCAGGATTGATGAGGTGGTCGAGCGCGCCGTGGAGCAAGGCCAGGCGCCTGGGGTGGTTGCAGCTGTGGCCCGCGGTGAGGTCGTGCACGTCGCAACGGCAGGGGTCATGGCGGTCGGCGGCGCGCCGATGCGGCGGGACACGTTGTTCCGGATTTCGTCGACCACCAAGCCGATGACGGCGGCAGCCGTGCTGTCGCTGGTGGATGACGGGCTGCTGGAGCTGAACGGGCCCGTCGACGAGTTGCTGCCCGAACTGGCCGGCCGCCGGGTGCTGCGAAGCCCGGACGGGCCCCTCGACCAGACGGTCCCGGCTGAGCGTTCGATCACCGTCCGTGACCTGCTCACGTTCACCTGGGGATTCGGGATGCAGGGTGCGATGTTCATGGCACCGGAGCCGTGGCCGATAGCCAGTGCCGCACTGGAGCGACAGCTGTCAACCTTCGGGCCGCCCCAGCCCGGCGCCATGCCCGACCCGGACACGTGGATAGCGCGGCTCGGCGAGTTGCCGCTGCTGGCCCAGCCGGGCGAGCGGTGGCTGTACCAGTCCGGTTCGCAGGTGCTGGGTGTACTGGCGGCCCGCGCCGCGGGCGCCCCGTTCGATGTCGTCTTGCGCGAGCGGGTGCTCGGCCCCCTCGGCATGACGGACACCGCATTTCACGCGGCGGATACATCCCGGTTCTCGACTGCGTATGAGAATCGTGACGGCCTGCTCGTCGTCAGCGACCCGCCGGACGGACAGTGGTCACGCCCGCCGCTGTTCCCCGACGGCAGCGGCGGACTGGTCTCATCGGTTGATGACGTGGTTGCGTTCGGCCGCATGCTGATGCGGGGAGGCAGGCCAGTGCTGAAGCCGGCGACGGCCGCCGACATGACCCGCGACCAGCTGACCGCAGAGCAGCGGGCGAACGTCTGGCCCGGCTTCAGCCTCCTGGGCGACCGCGGCTGGGGCTTTGGGCTGTCGGTACTCGACGACGGCCGCTACACGTGGGAAGGCGGATTCGGGACAGCGTGGTCGAATGTGCCTTCGCAAGACCTCACCGTCGTGGTCCTGACCCAGCGTGCCGCGGACGAAACCGGGATGCCCGCTGTTTGCGACGACGTGCTGTCGGCCGCCCGCAGCGCTAACTAGCGCGTCCGATGCCGCGGCGCCGGGACGCTCCGATGCTCAGGAACCTAACCCGTAACGCTGCGCGGTCCGAACGTGTGTCTACTCCTGCGGGCGCTGTTCTCTTAAACGCGCCGGGCGGCTTGATCTGAGCGTCCACCCGGCGCCGCCGCCCAGCGCCGCGATCATCTGGTTGAATCCGTTACCTGTTATCGGCCGGGCCGATAACAGGGTTACGCCTCGCCTCCCGCACAGTGCGGCCAGGCAAAATGTTCACAAAACGCGCATGTCGCCGATTAGGCGCCATTCTCCATGGGCACCATGATGCGGCGGATGGCACGCAGAATGTCTTGTTCTGCAGCCTGCAAGTTCCGCCGGGCGATAGCCCAGATGGCCGCCTCGTCACTTCCGGAGTGGGGACGGCGATAGCGGGGTGCTGTCAGCTGCGGCGCCCGGCGGCCGCGGCGAAGTCCAGCACTAGTTTGCCGGTCGTTTGCGGGTCTTCCAGCATCGGGGTGTGTCCCACACCCGGCAGCAGCTCGACGCGGGCGCCGGGCACGGCGCGGTAGGCGGCGGCCGAAGATGAGCGGCAGCGGTGGTCGTCGGTGCCGAAGATGACCAGTACCGGCAGGCCCAGCGCGGTGAGACGGCTGGGAAGGTTCTCCTGCTTCAGGTAGTCATCCGATGCGCGGCTCGTCGTCGCGAGGGCCTGGTGAGTCATCCTCATGGTGGCCTCGATGATGGTGTGGGGGATGTCGACGGGACGGGTGAAGGCGCTGGCCAGGGCCTTGCGGATGGTGGCCTCGGTGCGCAGGCGCCACAGCAGCCGCCCGGGCAGCGAGGCCAGCAAGAGTCGGCCGAGCAGGCCCTGCGACATGTAAGCGTCCAGGTCCGGGCCGATGTCGATGAGCACCAGGGCACTCACCAGGCCCGGCCGCTGCTCGGCCAGGGCCGTGGCCACACAGCCGCCGGTGGAATGCCCGATGGCCGTCACCTGGCCCGCGCCGAGCTGGTCGAGCACCGCGCCGGCCCGGCGGGCCTGGGCAGGGATGTCATACCCGCCGGCGGGTGCCGTCGACCTGCCGTGGCCGGCCAGGTCGACGCGGATGACACGGCAGGCATCCGCCAGCCTCGAGATCACCGGGTCCCACCAGGTCACCGAGGCGGCGGTGCCGTGGATCAGCAGCACGGCGGGCGCGCCCGGCCTGCCGTCCTCCACGACATGGATATCACCATCGTCAAGCCGCACGAACCGGTCCTCACCGTCCACGTCACCGGGGATGTGCTCTGCCATTGTGCTGTCTCCTGATCAGTGCTAGCGGGTCCGCCGTCCGGCAGACTCGAAGTGTGGTGGCCGCCGGCGGGTGAGCATTGTTGCCTCCCGGGCCTTGAGCCCTGGTGACAGACCGTGCCCCTGCCGGCAGCCGGAGAGTTGATCGCTGCTGGGATGTCGTGCCCGCCGGGTGGCGTGAGCACTGTTTCATGAGGTCGTTGATGGTTCTCCCGCTGTTGCTGACATGTTCCGGCAACGTCGACGGGAGTCAGCTGACTGCGCCGAGCGCGGCGCTGATGCTGGCGATGATCGCCCCTCCGATCGCGATGGAGATGAACGAGTGGAGGAAGCCGGTGGCAAAAAAGCGCCACCGGATCCAGGCCAGGGCCACCAGTTCGAAGACGATCGTGGCCAGTGCCGCGGCCAGCGCGGCGCGGTAGGCCGGGATGAGGAATGGCAGGGTGTGCAGGATGCCGCCGAGGAACGTGCCCGCCCCGGTGATCTTCCCGCGCAGGAGCGGGTGGCCGCGCCCGGTCAGGTCCCCGGTGTCGGACAGGCCCTCGGAGAAGGCCATGCTGACGCCGGAGCCGAGCGCGGTGGCCAGCCCGGCGAGGAACGCGTAGTGCGGCCGGTGGGTGGCGAACGCGACCGCGAGGATCGGCGCCAGGGTGGACAGCGACCCGTCGATCAGGCCGGTCATGGCGGGCTGTGCCCGCTGCAGCAGGAACGCGCGCTGGTCCCGGCCGGCCCGCCGGGGCGGGCGGCCCTGTGTGAGGATGGTCACCGCGGGGCTCCTTGCTGATCATTCAAAGCTGCAAGGGTTGGAGTGAGTGGGGTTGGGGTTGCCTCCGGGGGCTCGATGGCCAGGTGCGGCAGGCGCCGGTCGAGCCAGCGGGGCAGCCACCAGTTGGCGTTGCCGAAGAGGTGCATCGTCGCGGGGACCAGCACTGTGCGCAGGATGAACGCGTCCAGCGCGACCGCGGCGGCAAGCCCGATGCCGAACTCCGCGATGTTTCGCTGGCCCAGGAAGGAGAACGTCAGGAACACGAAGATCATGATCGTCGCCGCGGCGGTGATGACCCGCCCGGTCTCGGTCTGCCCGATGCGCACGGCCCGGCGGCTGTCCCGGGTGTGCGCCCATTCCTCGTTCATCCGGCTGACAAGGAACACCTGGTAGTCCATGGACAGGCCGAACAAGATGGCCAGCGTGAGCACCGGCAAGAACGCCTCGATCGGCCCGGCCTTGCCCAGGCCGAACGCGCCGGTTCCCCAGCCCCACTGGAAGAACGCGGTCAGCACGCCGAACGAGGCCGCCCCGGCGAGCAGGTTCATCAGCGCCGCGGTGGCCGGAATGAGCAGGCTGCGGAACGCCAGCACCAGCAGCAGGAAGCTCAGCCCGATGATGGCGAGGATGAACCACGGCATCTTGGCGGCCACTACGGTGGCGAAGTCGGCATACGTCGCCGTGATGCCGCCGATGTACACCCGCAGCGTGGTGCCGTGCTCGGCGGCCGGGATCGTGTCGTTGCGCAAGGTGGCGATTAGGCCTGAGGTCGCCTTCGCCTCGGGTGACGTGCCGGGGATCACCTGGAGGACCTCGATGCCGTGGGCCGAGGCCAAGGGTGTCACTTTCGTCACGTCGGCCATATGGGGAAGCTGGTTTTCCAGCGTCTTCAGCGCGCCCAGATCGGCCGGGGATCTGGTCTGGGCGACCAGGAAGAGCGGGCCGGTGAAACCCGGCCCGAAGCCGTCGGCGAGCAGGTCATAGGCCTGCCGGGTGGTGCTCGACGCGGGGTCGTTGCCCTCGTCGGAGGAGCCGAGCCGCACGTTTAGCAACGGGATCGCGAGCAGAAGCGTGACTGCGGTAGCCGCGATGGCGAGCACGGCCGGCCTCCGCTGGACGGTTCCCGCCCAGCGGCTCCATGCCCCTGGGGAGAAGACACCCCTCGCCCCGGAGCGACGGCGCTGGCGGCGGGAGAGCACACGGATGCCGAAGACACCGAGCAGCGCGGGCAGCAGGGTGACCGCTGCGAGCACGGTGAAGGCGACGGTGAGCGCGGCGGCGACCGCCAGGCCGTCCAGGAAGCTGACCCCCAGGACCAGGATGCCGAGCAGCGCGATGCACACCGTGCTGCCCGCGAATAGGACGGCGCGGCCTGAGGTGTCGATGGCCTTGACCGCAGCCTCTTCGGGCGTGAGCCCTGATTGCATGCCCCGGCGATGCCTGGTGACGATGAACAGGGCGTAGTCGATGCCCACGCCGAGCCCAATCAGCGCGCCCAGGATCGGCGCGAGGCTGATGACGCTCATGGCGTGGGTCAGCGGCGCGATCGCCATCAGCCCGCCGCCGACCCCGGCGATGGCGGTGACAATCGGCAGCAGCGTCGCCAGCAGTGAACCGAAGGCGATGAACAACACGACCGCGGCCGCGATCACGCCGATCGCGGAGCTGACGCCCAGCGAGGACTGCTCGGTATTCCTGATGGCGTCCCCGCTAAGCTGGACGTCGAGCCCGGGCGCGCGGGTCGCCTCGGCGGCATTTATGACCCGGGTGATATCCGCCGTGGCTATGTTGTTGGACGGTTTGGTGAAGTTGACCACGGCGTACGCGATGCGGCCGTCCCGGCTGATCTGGGCCGCCCCGTGCGGCCCGTAGGGGCTGACCACGCCCGCGACCTCGGGCATCGTGGCGATCATGCGAAGCATCGAGCTGGTCCGGGCCGTAACCGCGGGATCGCGCACCGTACCGTGGCTCACCTGCCAGACGATCGTGTCAGCGTCGCCGGCCTGAGCCGGGATAGTCCTGGCCAGCAGCTCCTGGGCGGTGGTGGACCCCGTGCCGGGCAGCGCGAACGAGTTGTTGTAGTTGGTCTTCACGGCCTGGGAAAGCGCGCCCAGGCCCACCAGCACGAGGACCCAGGCGGCAATGACCGCGAACCGGTGGCAAAAACACCATCTAGCGAGGGCAGACATGATTTTGAGATGTCCTTTCTGCAGTGATCTTTCATCTGGCGGGTTGCGGCACGGGATGGCCAGCGTGGCCGTCGTGTGCGTGTCTCACGGGCGCGTTACCGTCGCCGCTGCCGCTGCCGCTGCCGCTGCCGGGCCGGGAACCGTGAGCCGGCGTGGCCGTCGGCGGCAAAGAATCCGGCCAGTCCGCTGCCCGTCGGGCAGGGGTGCCCATGCCAGCTAGCGGCAGCGATTACCCCTGTCGCGACCGCGCCGCCTGCGCCGTTGGGGCCGAGGAAACCGGTCACGTGGCCGGGGGGTGAAGGTGAGGCCGTCGACGGCGGCGACAGGGCGGTGGCGTCTGGTGAGCTTCTCTGCTTCGATCATGTCTGGCACGCTAGGAGCGGGCCTCTGGCCGGCGCTTCTGTTACGGTGACCGGATTCGCCGGCCGGTCGTGCCCGGAGATTAGGTAATGCCGGGGCGAAGACGGATGGCTCAGGTCCTTGGCGGGTTGTGCGGACGGGATGGGAGCCGATGCTGTACGGGCGGAGCGAGCAGCTGGCGGCCATCGGCCGGCTGCTAGAGGACATGCGGTCGGGCCGCGCCGGCGCGCTGGTGCTGCGCGGCGAGGCGGGGATCGGAAAGACGGCACTGTTGGAGGCCGCGGCGGATAGGGCGGCCGGGGCGCGGGTGTTGCGGGTGGCCGGGGTGGAATCAGAGGCGGAGCTGCCGTTCGCCGCGCTGCACGCGCTGCTGCGCCCGGCGCTGGATCAGATCGGCGCGCTGCCCGGGCGGCAGGCCGCGGCGCTGCGCGGCGCGCTCGGGCTGGCAGAAGAGACCGGCGCGGATCGGTTCCTGGTCGGCCTCGGGGTGCTGAGCCTGATCGCGGAGCTGGCCGAGGACCGGCCGGTGCTGGTGCTGGTGGATGACGCGCAGTGGCTGGACCGAGCGTCCGGGGATGCGCTGGTGTTCGCCGCTAGGCGGTTGCAGGCGGAGCGGGCAGCGGTCCTGGTGGCGGCGCGGGATGAGCCGTCCGGTACCGGCCTGCCGGGGATGCCGGAGCTTCGGGTGGGCGGGCTGGACCAGACGGCGGCGGAACAGCTGCTGGCCGGGGCAGGGCTGGTGCGCGCGGTCCGCGATCAGCTGATCGCGCAGGCGGGTGGTAACCCGCTGGCGCTGATCGAGCTGTCCCGCGGCCTGTCGGCGGCGGAGCGGGCCGGGTCGGTGACACCGCTGGCCTTGCCCGCCGCTTCTCCGGTTAGCCGGGTGCAGCAGGCGTTCGGTGCCCGGATCGGCGGGCTGCCGGAGGCGTGCCGCCGGGCGGTGCTGGTCGCGGCGCTGGGCGGGCTCGCGGATCTGGCGGAGATCAGCCGGGCGATCGCCGCCTCCGGCGGATCGCTGACCGACCTGGCCGCCGGCGAGCGGGCCGGTCTGGTGCGGGTGACCCCGGCGGGGGTCAACTTTTCCCATCCGCTGACCCGCGCGGCGATGCTGGCTGGCTCCGATGTCGCGGAACGGGCAGCGGCACACCGGGCGCTGGCCGGGGTGCTGGACGGTGACCGGCGGGCCTGGCACCTGGCCGCCCTGGCGGACAGCCCGGACGAGCAGGTCGCCGCCGAGCTCGACGCCGCCGCCCAGCGAGCTGACCGCCGGGGCAGCCGCGCCGCCGCCTCTGCCGCCTACGAACGAGCCGCCGCGCTGTCTGCCAGCCCGGCGGCCAAGGGGCGCCGGCTTGCCCAGGCCGCCGAGGCGGCGACCGACGCCGGTCAGCTGCCCCGGGCCGCAGACCTGGCCAGGCAGGCCCGGCAACTGGTGACCGACCCGGCGGCGGCTATGGTCATAGCCCGAGTGCGGGCGCAGTTGGAGTTCGAGGCCGGCCTGGCCCGCCGAGTCGGTAGGCATCCTGCTGGAGTGGGCCGCACTGCTCGGCCCTGCGGACCCGGGCGCTGCGGAGGCGGTGCTGGCGGAGGCCGTCCATATACTGTGGCTGGCCGCCGGCCCGGCGCACCCCGAGCTCGAGCGGCGGGCTGCGGCTACGACGCCGCCCGTGGGAGCGAGGCTCGTGGAGTTCCTGCAGGCGGTGCGGCGGTTGCAGGACGGCGACACCGACGAGCCAGTCACCCTTCCGGCCACGCCGGACCCCGGCTCACGTCCGTTCTTCGCCGGGTTCGCCCAGCTATTCTTTGACTTCGTCCGGGGGGATGCGGCGGGCGTCGGGCGCCGCGCCGCCGACATGGCTGCCGAGTGCCGTGACGCCGGGATCGCCGGCCTGCTGGCGTACGCGCTGGTCTACCTCGCCACTGCGCAGCTCCTGCACGGCGAGTTCCTCGACGCGATCGCAACCGCCGAGGAGGGCCTGCGCATCGCGACCGACACCGGGCAGACCCACGTGACCCGCGAGCTGGCCTCCACCGCCGCAGGGCTGGCTGCCATCACCGGTGACGAGGAGGCGTGCCGGGCCCGCGCGGCCCAGGTGCGAGAACTGTCTGCCGACGTCCAGACCCTGGCGGCGGCGGGAGCGGACTGCGCGCTAGCGATGCTCGACCTGGGGTGCGGCCGCTACCAGTCAGCCCTGGACTGGATGCGGGCAGCAACGCACGGCCCAGCCCGGCGCAACCCGGAGCTGCTGTACGCCTATCCAGTACATGTTGAGGCGGCGGTCCGGGCCGGCCGGACCGATCTTGCGGCCCGGCCGCTGGCCCAGTTCACGGCCTGGGCAGGCGCCACCGGCCAGCAGTGGGCCACCGCGGTGGCCGCACGGTGTGCCGCGCTGACCGCGGATCATGCCGATGCTGAGCCGCTGTGGCGGGAGGCGATCGCCGCGCATGAGGGGGATGGCCGCCCGTTCGAGCAGGCGCGCACCCGTCTACTGTACGGCGAGTGGCTGCGCCGCAACCGCCGCCGCGCCGACGCCCGCGAGCATCTGCTCGCCGCGGCGGCCGCCTTCGCGCGGATGGGAGCCCGGCCCTGGCAGAAGCGCGCTGAGGCCGAGCTGCGCGCCGCCGGCGCCGGGGCGCCGGCCGTGACGGCCGACGACCCGCTGGCCCGGCTGACCCCGCAGGAGCTGCAGGTCGTCCGGCTGGCCGCGGCCGGCGCGTCGAACAAGCAGATCGGCGCCCAGCTGTTCTTGTCCCCGCGCACCGTGGGCTTCCACCTGTACCGGGCCTTCCCCAAGCTCGGCGTCACCACACGGGAAGAGCTGGCCCGCTATGCGCCATGACCTAACCGCCCGCCAGAACGACCGGACTATCAGGTCATCGCGGTAGAAGCGGCCGCCGGTACCGGTTCCTAGCGTCGAAGATGCGCTAAGCGTCTGCGGCGGAGAAAAAGAGCTGAAGTCCCCAGGTACTCGCTGGCCGAACGGGATCGGCACCGGGCGCTGTCCCGCCAGATCAGGGCGGCCGAGAACGTGCACGCGCTGATCGCCCACGGCGGCCGCGGGTGCGCCGGGATACCTCCACCTCTACAGCAAGCAGTGGTGACACGCTGCACCTTCCCCGGCCAGAGACTTATTCGAAGTCCCGCAGCGCACGCGGTTAATCTAACACCGGCATCCGGCAGTCTCTGACGGCCTGTGAGCCGGCCTCGGCGGCGACGATCCGGGCGAATCCCGCAGCAGGATCACGCGATTCTGGATGGCTGCCAGGCCGGCACCCTGCCATGCCACGACCTGGCGTCGATAGCCGCGCTTGCAAGCGCAGATCATCCATTCGCGGGCGGCAGCCGCAGGTCATCTGTCGCACTGCAATGCCGCCCAGATCGGCGGATCTGTTGCGCCGCGGGCGGGATCCGTCGTCACGTTTGGTGGCATACTGTCCGCCACTGGCGGCGCCGCGGTGGCTGGTTCGCCGCGTGGCGCGGCTTACGGGCGGGTGGTGCCTGGCGGTGGTGACAGGGGGGCCAGATGGAGGATGACGGAGCCGAGGGGGTCGTTTTCCCGCTGTCCGCGGACGGGAGGCGGAGCACGTCCGCGCTGGGCAGGGCGGTGGTTGCCGACGCACTGCGCCCGGTCGATCCGGTGGGCGCCCTTGGCGCGGAGCAGGAGGCGAACTGGCGTTCGGGCTACCTTGTCCATTTCCGCCGCCTGGTGGAAGCGGGACTGACGTCGAAGGCGGCCGCGCTGTCGGTCGCCCGCGACGGGCTGGGTTCGCTGCACGGCCGGATGCGGGTCAGCTGGCCGGCCGGCGCTGAGACAGGACTGGATGCCATGCTCTCAGCGCCCGCGCCGGCCTCCTTCGCCACGCTCAGCGTGCCAGGCTCCGGGCAGCGGGAAACCGAACTGTCGCTGCCCTATCGTGGCGAGCGGTTGCGCGGCGATGCCCTGGCACGCCAGCTGCAGGCCTGGGTCGGCGCCGGCGTCATCGAGCCGTCGTGCGCGGAAGCCGTCAGCGAGGTTGCGGCGCATCCGGAGTGGCTGCGGCTGCCGGGCCGGACAGTGATCGCGCTCGGGGCAGGCGCAGAAGTGGGCCCGTTGGAGGTGCTGCTGCGCTGGGGCGCCCGGGTGGCGGGGGTTGACCTGCCCAGCCCGCCGGTGTGGGAGCGGGTGCTGAGCATGGCCCGGCAGGGCGCCGGCGAGCTGCTCGTGCCCGTGAACCGGGAGGCGCCGGCAGCGCTGCGCCCTGACAGCGGCGACGACGCCATCGCGCGATGGGCAGGCCTCAACCTGGTCCGCCAGGTCCCGGACGCCGCGGACTGGCTGGCCGGCCTGGACGGCCCGCTCGTGCTCGGCAACTACGTCTACGCCGACGGCGGCGCCAACGTGGCCGCGTGCGCCGCGGCGGACGCGCTCACCATGCGCCTGCAGGCGGCCCGCGGCCAAGTGGCGCTGGCGTTTCTCGCCACGCCGACCGACGTCTTCGCCGTCCCTTCTGACGCGGTCGCCCACTCCAACGGCGCTTACGCGGCCCGGTCCCGCACCGCGAAGCTGGCCGGCTGGCCACTGCGCGCCGTGTCCCGCGGGCGGTTGCTCCGCCGCGGCTACGTGTCCGGCCCCGACCCGGGTATCTGCGACACCCTGGTCCCTCAGCAAGGCCCGAACTATGCCCTGGCGAAACGGCTCCAGCGCTGGCGGGCCACCGTCGCGTGCGAGGCCGGGACAACCGTGTCGCTCAACGTCGCCCCGCCGACCCGAACCCGGTCGGTGACGAAGAACCGCACGCTGGCGGCCGCCTACGCTGGCGCGCACTGGTTCGGGGCCGAGGTGTTCGAGCCCGCGACCACCAGGACCCTCATGGCAGCACTGCTCGTGCATGACCTCCAAGCCACCAGACCTGTACACGCGCACCCGTGGCAGGACGAGGCGTACGCCGCTGCACACGGCGGGCTGTGGCGCATCGCCTACGCACCCCGCAGCGCACTGGGGCTCGCCGCCCTGCTCGGCTACCGCGCAACGCGCCACTGAGCCGATCCCGGGCCCTAGGTGCCCTTAGCCGGCGTAACACCGGCCTGCCGGGTCTTAAGCGCGGCGACCAGCCAGCACTCGATCACCAGGACCACGGTGCCGCAGTGCAAATGTCCCATGACCTGCCAGTTCAGACGCCCGCGCGTCAAGAACAGACCGGCCAGCCGGCAACGAGCGGCGGCTATTCCTCGCGAACCGTGGAGCAAGGCCTGCCGATTCAGCGCGGCTCGGAGTCGACTCCGCCCTGATGGCTGGACCCGGAGGGCTGGGCCGCAGGTCCCAGCATCGAACGTTGCCCGGACCGTACGCCGCCGCCGAAGAGCTGGCTACGCTGCGGTACAACCCGCGCCCGTGACAACCAGTACTGCTCGCCCCATACCGCCGAATACGAGCAGTCACGATGACCGGATTGCGGCCGTGCGCTGGCGCCTTGATCATCTGCATATGAGCGAGACGCCTGCCTCGGCGAGGCTAAGACGAGCTGTCCGGGCCATCATCCTGGCCGATGATGACCGTGTCCTGCTGTGCCGGTTCGGCTTCCCGCATCCGGCTGTGCCAGCGGGCGCAACGGTCGTATGGGCGGCCCCCGGCGGCGGCATCGAGCCCGGCGAATCGCCGCTGGCGGCCCTGCGCCGGGAGACTGCGCGAGGAGACGGGTTTCGTCATTGACGCCGACCCGCCACACGTCTGGCACCAGGAAGTCGCCGCTCCCGGCCATACGGGCGGCTACGACGGGGTGGTCAACGACTACTTTCTCGTCCGCACCACGCGCTTTGATCCCCGCGGCGCGCTGTCCGATGATGAACTCGCCGCCGAGCACATCACGGGGATGCGATGGTGGCGGCACAGAGAAATCGCCGAATACAGCGGAACCGACCTGTTCTCTCCGCGCGACATCGCCACACCGCTGGCGGCGCTGATCGCCGGCGACATCCCGGACACGCCAGCGATGCTCGGCCTGTGATCCCCCTCGGCACATACAGGAAATCAGAAGGACGCAGAGCCAGGTACGGCCATACCTGGTGTGGCGTGCGCCGAGTTGCACGGCCATGTTCCGCTCCGCCGCCCGGGACATCCGGGCCGCGCGCTCGGCTGTCGCTCCGCGGTAGACAGTGACCGGCGCTGACGCGCGCCCGGCGCTGACCGGCCGATAGGCGAAGAAACCGGCACGCTCGAATACCTCGATCCACTTCGCCTCGCTGACGCCACATGTCGGCGAGCCGTCGCGCGTCCAGGCAAAAGCGGTGAGCTCGGGCAGATCAACGGACGGGATCGCGCCGGACGCGAACGCACGGAGCAGCACGGCCGGGCGCCCTCCGCTCACGGATAGCTAGTGCATCACCGTGATGCCCGCCTCGGAGAGGCCCCGGACGGGCAGCCGCCCAACCATCGCCGTGCTCGCGGAAGCCGATGACGTCCAAGCCGCTGTCGAGCATGTAGAGAGATCGCCACACCTGGTCGTCTTCGGTGCGCCGCTGCTGCACATGACCGGACACCGATCACGGCCGCCCGCTACTCGAGGGTGAGGATGATGCGCTCGTGGACGTTGCCGCTTTCCAGCTGGCGATGGGCCTCGGCTGCCTGCCGCATGGGCATGGTTTTTTGCGCCCGCAGGCGGAGCCGGCCGTCGGCCAGCAGAGCGATCGTCTGATCCAGGGCGCCGGGGGCGCGGTCTGGAGTGGGCTGGGAGAGCGTGACGCCGTAGTCGGCGGCGGCCGGGTCGGACAAGGTGATGACCCGCTCCGGCCCGTCGGCCAGCGCGATCGCGTCGGCCAGGACGCCCTTGCCGGCCGCGTCGAACACTGCGTCGACCGCGCCCAGCGCGCGGACCCGGCCGGCCAGGCCCGGGCCGTAGCGAACCGGCGTTGCTCCCAGCTCGCGGGCGAGCGCTTCGTCGTGCTCGCCGACTGCGCTGATCACCTTGACCCCCTGGGCGACCGCGAGCTGGGTCGCGATGATGCCGACTGATCCGCCGCCGCCGAATAGCAATAGCGTCTCACCGCTCGTCACGTTCAGCTGTCGCAGGACACCCACGGCCGCCTCGGCCGAGCTGGGCAGCGCGGCGGCATCGATCCACGAGACGGTGTCGGGCTTGCGAGCCCAGATTGACGCCACCGCGTACTCCGCGTAACCGCCCAGGCTGAACAGCAGGGCCGTGACGCCATCACCGGCGGACGCGCCGGTCACCCCGGGCCCGACCGCGTCGACGGTGCCTGCCGCCTCGAAGCCGAGCACGGCATCAGGGGGCAGCGGGATGGCGTCCTTGAGATAGCCGGCCCGCAGGGCGAGATCGGTCGGGCTGATGCCGGCCGCCTTGACCTTGATCCTGATCTGCTCCTCCCCTGGCTCGGCCAGCGGGGCCGCGGCCCAGCTCAGCACGTCGGGCGGCCCGTATCCGGTCATCACAATCGCGTTGGGCATGGCAGTTCCTTCCTGGTGGCGGCCTCGGATTGGCCGCGAACGGAAACTTCAGGGTGCTCGCTGCGCTCGGATTCCCGCTCGGTCGATCGAACCTTGCGCCGGCGCTTCCCGGCCCGGCTCGCGGGCTAGGCAGGCCGAGACGGCCGGCGGAGAGCTGATACCCGCGCCGGCCCGGCTCAGCAGGGTGAGTGATCCGGCGGTCGCGACGGCCGCGGCCGTCCAGAGCGCGCCGCTGGGGCCTTTGTCGTCATAGACCAAGCCGCCCACCACCGAGCCGGCGGCCAGCGAACCCTGCAGCGCGGAGACGAACAGGGCCAGGCCTCCTTCGAGGTTGGCCGGCATCGCCTGGGCCATCCAGCTCTGCGCGGCCACCGGCACGGCCCCGAAACCCAGCCCCCAGGCAGCTACCAGCGCGATGATCAGCGGGCGGGCGCCGGCGACGACGGCGAGCAGCAGCGCGCTGACGGCGATCAGCAGGCCCGCGCCCATCAAGGTGACCCGCAGGTGCTCGCGCACGGTGACGCCCGCGGTGAAGTTCCCTGCGGCGCCGGCCAGGCCGAAACCGAGCAGCACCAGCAGCGACCTCGGCCGGACTGGGCCGCCGGCGCCCAGCCGCGGCAAACCGGCCAGTTGGGCCGCCACGGCGACGACGGCGAAGACGGCCGCGACCGCGAACGCGGCCCGCCACGTGGTGAGCGTGCCGATCAGCGACCCCGCCGGCAGGCTGGCGACGGTCGCGATGAAGATCCCCGAGCTGACGACCGCCACCGCGGTACCCCGGGCCCGGGGGCTGACCAGGCTGATCGCGGCCCCGGCGCCGAACACCCAGAACCCGCCCACGCAAACCCCGAGCACAGCGCGGGCGGCGAGCATCGTCCCGATGCCCGGCGCAATGCCGCCGATCACATCGGAGACCAGGACCAGCGCGCTGAGGCCCACCAGCACGGCGCGCCGCTCCAGCCGGGCCGAGCACAAGGCCAGCAGCGGCGCTGCGACCGCGGCGGTGACGGCCGGCACGACGATCATCAGCCCGCCGGTCCCGACCGAGACGCGCAGGTGCCCGCTGATGTCGGCGAGCAGCCCGACCGGGATCAGCTCGGAGAAGACCAACGCGAACACCCCCAGCGCGATGGAGGCCACTGCGGGCCAGGCGTCGCGCTCCCCGGACGGCGGCGCGGCGGCGATGCGGCAGGCCAGGTGCGCCGGCACCAGCCGGTGAACCACTGTGCCTCCGCGGCCGGGGGTCACCGGACCTGCCAGCCCGATGACCTGGCCGCGTCGGCGGCAGGGCCGCCGGTCCCCCTTGCGCCAGATCGCGGTCTCGCTTTCGCCATGTCCCGTCACCCCCGATATCGGTTGTCACGTGGCCGATCCCCCGTGGCCGGTCACTGGCGCCGTCAGCATACGTGACACATCACGTAATGATACGTGACACATCACGTGATTGGCAACGGGGGAAGCCTGCGCGCGCGACCGCCCGAGACGGCTCCCCGGGCTTCCTGCACCGCCACCTGCGGGGCAGGATGCCCAGAGCACCCGGCTCGTCGGCCCGCTGCCGAGATATCCGCGGGCAGGCGCAAGTGCTTCGCGGCCTTAGCGCGTCCCGCTTCCGCGGCGCCGGTCCCAGGCCAGGCGGGGCAGGTCCGGGTCGGCGGCCGCCTGGCCGGCCGGCGAGTCCTGCGCCGGTTCCCGGCGCGGCGGCTGCCCGCCGACGCGGGACCGAGCCGGCCCGGGCCACCCTGGTCAGTCCTCGGCGGGATGCCAGTCGACCGGCGGCGGGAGCGATCCCTGCTTGATGATGTTGACGTACACGCTTTCCAGCGCCTCGCTGAGCGGCCCCACCAGCCCCGCGGGCAGCCCGTCGAAGAACAAGCGCCGGACCAGGTCCACGTGCCCTGGCGCCGCCCCGGCCAGCGCCTGCCGCCCCTGGCCGGTCAGGGTCACCTCGGTGACCCGCCGGTCGGCGGCGGACAGGCCGCACGCCACCAGGCCCCTGGCGGCCATCCGCCGCACGTGATGGGAGACCCGGCTGCGCTCCCAGCCGATCTGGGCGGCGAGCACGGTGATCTGCATCCGCCCCCCGTCGGCCACGCTCAACGCCGTCAGCACGTCGTAATCGGGCAGCGACATGCCGCTGTCCGCGAGCAGCTGACGGTTCATCTCGTACGCCAGGCGCAGCTGGACCCGCACATAGGCCAGCCACGCCCGCTGCTGGTCCCCGTCGAGCCATCCGCTGGCGGGCGCCGGGCCAGCCTCGCCGTCACGTGACATATCACCTGAGCTTATCGCCCGGGGCAGCCCGCCCCGCAGGCTCCCCGGCGCGGAAGCCGGCCACAGGCGAGCGGCACGGGCAGAAGCTGGTGCCGGCCCCTTGCCCGCCGCCGTGAACGTCCTCGGCCGCCCAACGCCAGCCGCGCAGAACCGGCCAGCAAGCCTCGGAGATCGTCCGGGCTGGGCCTTATCCCATCCGGCTCGTGAACTGGTTCATGTCGAAATAGTCCCGCCACGCGTTGATCTTGCCGCCGCTGACCTCGAAGGTGCCCATGACCTGCAGCTCGAACGACCTGTCGGGGAGCTTGAAGACGTCTACCCGCTCCGTCATCACGACCGGGCCATTGGCTGCGATGTTGATGACGCGGAACTCGATGCCCTCGATGCCTGGCGGGCCAGGGCGCAGGACCGATGCGATCGTGCCGGCGATGGCCTCCCTGCCGGTGACCGGCGTCAGCGGGATGTTGTGGTAGACGGCGTCCTCGGTGAAGAAAGCGGCCAGCTCGGCTGCTCCCAGGTTGCTGGACCACGCGGCGCAAAAACTGCGCACCACCTCGATGGGGCTTTCCATCTGGCTCCTCCCGCGGTCGAGCTCGGCGAAGGGCAAGGTACGCAGCTTCTCGCCGAGCGCCCGAGAAGTGCTCAGGCTCAAATAGTAGTAGTCACGGGAACATCCGGAGTGCCCAGGTCTTCACGACGTGACCTGGGGGCGAGATCGCCGAGTCCACGCGCTGTGGGGCCCGCTGGCCAGTCATGTCGGTCGGCCCGGGCAGCGCCGCCGGTCCTTGCGGTCAATCCGGCCTGATGGTGCCACACTGACGAGGGCCGGCTCCCTGCGATAGCCGTCCTCACCCTGCGCGCCGTCATCGGCAACGGCGACTACTGGCGTTTCCACCTCGCTCGCGAGCACCAGCGGCTCTACCCCGGCACAGCACAGGGCCAGTACGCGCCCGGCGCCTGACCTGCCCTGTGCAGCACCACAGGACAGACGGCCGTCATCCAGGGCGTCGGCGGCCAAGCCGCGCCCGCCGCCGGGCCTCGGATGCCCACATCGTCACCACGAGCCTGGGCGCGGACAGCAGGTAGCTGCGAATCGCCGCGCCGCGCCCGGCGGGCGCGATCTCCGACAGCAGGCTCTCCGCCTCCGCAAGCCACCGGCGGCCCCCGGGGCCAGGCATCAGCCGCGACACCATAGCCAGCATGCGCCACCGGCGCGCCGCGCCGGCAGGCTCGTCATCATCACGGCCGTCCCGGCTGAGGCCGCTGCCCCGCCCGTGACCTCTCCTCCCGCCGCCGCGCAGGCCGCCGCTGGTGAGCACGGCGACGACGACGGGCACGCTGACAGCAAACGGCAGCCACTGCCAGGCAGGCTGGAACAGCCCGGAGATTATTATCGTGCCGCATCCGATGAAACCGCCGACGCGCGCCCGCTTCTTCGTCAGCTCCCGATACGGGCCTGGCCTCCCACGGCCGCCGGGCAGGTCGCTGGCGGCCACGGCGATGGCGCCGCACACGCCGACGATAAGCGACACCCACTGATAGCCGGGCCGGAGCAGCACGGTCACCGCCGCCACCGCGCTGAGCGCGATGAAACCGGCGACGCGCGCGTGCTTCTTCCTTCGCTTCTCACGATCGGTGCCGGGCATCATGCGGTGCCGGTTTCCCCGGCCAGGCGGCGCAGCGCCGCGCCCTTAGGGCGCCGCGCCGCCGCAAGGGCGGCGCCGGCCTGGACCGCGCCGCCTGCCGTCAGGCGGTAGTACCGCCGGGCCGGACGTTTCTCCGCCCGCGGGTCGATGTCCTCCCAGCGGCTCGCCACCCAGCCCTCGTGCTCCAGCCGCAGGAGAATCGGATAGGCGGTCCCGGGCTGCAGCCCGGTCTCCTCAGACAGTTCCAGCCCGTACATCTCCCTGGCCGGATCGCGCAGCAGCGCCTGCACGACCAGTTGCACCTGAACGGTCAGCCTCAGTGCCATGCAAGAACTCTAAATAGGTCTCCTAGCCCCTGTCAAATGTTCTATATAGGTGCAGACACGGTCGACGCTGCCCTAGCCTCACTCGAAACGAGCTGCACCCAAAGGCATTGGCGTTTCCAGCCGTTACGGAGGCCTCAGGCGAGCGGTTCCTGAGCGCTTCTCGGGTGCTGGCCGATCCGCTGCAGTTCGTCAACTGGTGTGCGCGGTCTGTCTGTGGTCTTCTCGTTCCTCAGACGGTTTCGTCGGGACTAATTCATTTAGGGTTCCAGCATGACGCTGCTTCCGCCCGGCCGGGTTCGGGGAGCCGCGGCCGTTCGGGTGCTCGCGGTCCTAGTCTTCTGTCTACTGACACTGGCTTTGGGCGCCGTGGCCGTGTTCGTTCTGCCGCCGTATCTCGCACCGCGCAGCGCGTTCACAAACGCAGGCGATGCGGTCCGCGCGCAAAATGACGCGCGAGGAGTGATGGTGCAGGTTGCGGGCGGCCTTGTATTGCTCGTCGGCGCGTATGTCACCTGGCGGCAGCCGCAGCTCAGCCGCGAGAGCATGCGGCAGACCATGGAGGCGACCAACGCGCAGCTCAAGGCAGCGCAAGATCAGCTGACGGTCGACCGGGAGAGCCAGCTGACGCAACGGTTCGCCCAGGCGGTCGACCAGCTCGGCAGCGAGCAGATCGTCGTGCGGATCGGCGGCATCTACGCGCTTGAGCGACTCGCAAGAAACTCCGCCGCTGACGCAGGCGCGGTCGCGGAGCTGCTTTGCTCCTACATCCGCCAGCACTCGGCCAGGGCTGCCGGCGGCGTGGCCGACGATCCGTCGTCCGCGCCCGTCCCCGAGCACCTTGAGCTGCGGGCCGCTGACGTTCGGACGGCACTGTTCGTGCTGAAAAAGGGAACCATACGTCCCGAAAGCGATGAGCCGCTGCGGCTACTGGGGACAGACTTGCAGCGGGCGGGACTCGACAGCGCACGCCTGGCCGGCGTCGACCTCCAAGGCGCGGATCTGCGCTGGGCATGGCTGCGGCGGGCGCACCTGGACGGCGCCGACCTCAGCCATGCCGACCTGCGGGACGCCCACCTGGACGGCGCGAGCTTGGTTGGCGCCGAGATGACCGGCGCCCTGCTTCAAGGAACACATCTGGCAGGCGCATCACTACTGCATGTGATGGACCTCGACCATGCTCAGCTCGAGGGAGCGGTGGCCGACGACGCGGCGGTCTGGCCTGAGCAATTCAGCCCACGCGAGGCGGGAGTCACCTTTATCTCGGCTGAGAATTAAGCGGACTCCATGCGCATCCCCGATGCGCGCAGTGAGAAGCATGTTCTATGGCTCATCTCGACGCTCATCCCAGCGAGATCGCTGGTAGGTCCTGATGACGCATTGTGCGTTGCCTCAGCCGTAGGGACCCTGTCCGGTATCATTGATGATACCATTGTGTGCATGGCGATGACCCTGAGGCTTGCCGACGATGAAACTGATGCGCTGCGCCGGCGTGCGGAACTGGAGCAGCGGTCCATGCAGGAAGTGGCCCGGCAGGCGATCCGCGAGTACGTGGAGAACCACAGCCGGACCGAACTGCTCGACCAGGTCCTCGACGAGGAACTGCCCCGCTACGCCGAGGCGCTGGAGCGGCTCGGCCAGTGATCTACCTGACGCTCCCCGAACTGCTGCACGTCGCTGAGCGGACGCTGGGAGCCGACTACGCGGTGCGCGACTACGGGCTGCTCGAGGCCGCGCTAGCGCGCCCTCAAGCGACCGCGTTCGGCAAGGACGCCTACCCGGACCTTGACGTCAAGGCCGCGGCGCTGCTGCACTCCATCGCCAGAAACCACGCGCTCGTCGACGGCAACAAGCGCCTCGCGCTCGCCGCGGTCATCGCGTTCTACGGCCTTAACGGCCGACGGCTGACCCTGACCAACGACCAGGCCTACGACCTGGTGATCAACGTCGCCGCCGGGCAACTCGACGATGCCGACGCCATCGCGGCCATCCTCCGGAACGCCACGCAACCTCGCAGGTAAGCCACAACGCGAAGCCGAGCGCTCGAGCCTCTGCCTGCCGAAATATTTGCGGCGCGCGTCGCAGCAGATGACCGACGACCGTATCTCTCTGCGCATAGTCCACACGAGAACGGGCGGTTCCAGCTCAGGAAGTGCTCTTTCACGGCCATTAATAACGATGTCGGCTGTTGTGATTGCGCGCTCGTGTCTCGGTGCGCGAACGACACGCGCTTCGGCTGCGGCCTGGAGTCATCAATGGACACCGCATCTTCGCCCCCCGCGCAAGGATGAGGCGGGCCGGGCAGCGGAGGAACCGCGTGCCGCGCCGCCACGTCCAAGCGGCAGGAACCTCACAGAACCGGAGTCCGGCCATGGCCATTACCTTCACCCCCGCTCATCGCGCACTAGCCGTCGGCGGCCTTGCCGCGGCCGCGCTGATAGGAGCATTCACGCTCGGCAGCAGCCAGGGGAGCGCCGCGCCCTCGCCATCGGCGGGACCGGCGCCCGCGGGCGCGCGGCTCGCCGTGCTGGCCTCGGCGACCGGGTCCGCGCGGATCACCGTCACCGGCACCGGCAACGTGACGGGCACCCCCAATCAGCTCGTCCTGGCCATGGGCGTCCAGGTGAACGGCTCGTCGGTCGGATCGGCGCTGGCCCGCGCCAACGACGCGGTCAACCGCGTGACCACGGCGCTGCGAGCCGGCGGCGTCGCCGCCGCCGACATCCAGACCTCGGGGCTTTCGATCTGGCCGAACTACCAGGCCAACTCGCAGACGCCCAGCGGCTACAACGTGAGCGAGTCACTCACGGCCACCCTGAACAGCCTCGCCGCGGCCGGCGTCCAGATCGACGCGGCCGTGCACGCCGGCGGCGACGCCACGACGGTCAGCGGCATCTCGCTCAACCTCACCGACACCGGCCCGCTGCTGGCGCAGGCCCGGGCCCAGGCCGTCACCGACGCGACGGCGAAGGCGACGCAGTACGCCAAGGCGCTCGGCGAGCCGCTCGGTCCCGTGGTCAGCGTCACCGACCAAGCCGACACCCAGCCATTCCCCGTGTACGGCGCGGCCAGTGCCGCCGGATCGAAGGCCGCCGTGCCCATCACACCGGGGACCCAGCAGCTCAGCGTCTCCATCACCGTGGTCTTCGCGGTCTGACCAGAGCCAGCGCCCCGACTATCCGGGACCACCGATCCGGCCACAGGACGAGCAAGAACCCCCGTTCTGCACGCCCCGCATAAGCCGCCGCAGAGGTCGCCGACCTGCCAAAACGGCGGATCGCGCTCGCTCGGCCGTTGGCTGATGACCCAGCCTGACCACGCCGCCGCCGGCCTGACCGGGATTGCACGTCGATACTGGTTGCATGCGGATCACTATCCGGGTGAGGCCTGGCTCTGCCCGTCCAGGTGTCGGCGGCGAGCATGACGGCGCCCTGATCGTCCGGGTGAGCGCGCGGGCCGTGGACGGCAAGGCGACCGAGGCGGCGCTTACCGCAGTGGCCGACTCGTTCGGCGTCCGCCGCGGTGCCGTCCGTCTGGTTTCCGGAGCCTCGAGCCGCACCAAGATCGTCGACATCGACATCGACGCCGACGCCCCTCGCCTCCTTGCGTCGCTGCTCGCCGCGCCCGGTCGCTTACGCTCGCGACGAGACGTCGCTGCGGCCAGCCGGTCGCGTGCGCGGCGGACTTGTTCGGCGTGCGGGCGGTGATCTGCATGCCCGAGCACCCTGGAGATCCTCCAGGCCCCGCCGGACATCGCGGTGATCGTGGTCCTGGTCGGCGGCGGCAGCGGGGCGCCGCGCGCCTGCTGATGGGAAACAGCTCGGGCCGATTGCCCGCTGGCGAGCCTGCGCGGCTGCCGCTAGCTGACCTCGACCAGCCGGGCCTCGATCAGGGCGCCGTCGGCGACGTGGAGCACGCCGAGGGTGCCGTGCGGCTGGCGGCGGCGGTCGGTCGGCGAGCCTGGATTGAAGATCCGCAGGGTGCCGTCGGCGGCGTCGAGCGGGATGTGCGAGTGGCCGAACACGACCAGCTTCGCCGCGGGGAACCTGGCCCGCAGCCGGGGCAGCCGGCCGGCCGCCTGGCCGCTGTCGTGGATCATCGCGACCGGCAGGCCGTCCGGGGTCAGCGCGGCGGTCTCGGCCGCGCCCCAGGCGGCGACGTCGGGGCCGTCGTTGTTGCCGACGACCGCGGTCACCGGCGCGTACTGCGCCAGCTCATCGAGCACGGCGGCGGTGCACACGTCCCCGGCGTGCAGGATCAGGTCGGCGCCGCGGAGCTGGGACGCGACCGCAGGCGGGCACGACTTCCAGCGCCGGGGCGCGTGCGTGTCGGACAGGACGACTATCCGCATCATCGTGGTCGGCCTCCCGTCGGCTGAATGGGCCGGTCAGGCAAACGTACTCGCCGCCAGCTGGCCAGGATCCGCCGCCGCCAGCCGACCCGGCTGCGGAAGCACTATTATCTGTTTGTCCCATTCGTCTCTCCGGAGAGCCCACGGGCGGAGTGCGCGCAATGACGGAAACAACGGGCGACCAGCGCTGGAATCCCGATCTAGGGATCGACGTCAGCGTCGCCCATCCGGCCCGGGTGTACGACTACTGGCTGGGCGGCAAGGACAATTTCGCGGCCGACCGGATCGCGGGCGACCGGGTCCTCGCGGTGACGCCCGGGCTGCGGTACCGGGTGCGCGCGAACCGGGCCTTCCTCGGCCGGAGCGTTCGCTATCTCACGGCCGAGGCCGGCCTCCGGCAGTTCCTCGACCTGGGGACCGGCATCCCCTCGGCCGACAACACCCACGAGGTGGCGCAAGCCGTCGCGGCCGACGCCCGCATCGTCTACGTGGACAACGACCCGATCGTGCTCCGGCACGCGCAGGCGCTGATGCGGGGCACCCGCGAGGGCGCCACCACCTACATCGAGGCCGACCTGCGCGACCCGGCGCCGATCCTGCGGCGGGCGGCGGCGACGCTCGACTTCAGCCAGCCGGTCGCGATCCTGCTGCTCGGCGTGCTGCACCTGGTGAGCGACGCCGAGGACCCCTGGGGAGTCGTGGCGACGCTGATGGACGCCGCCGCGCCGGGGAGCTACCTGGTCATCTCCCATCCCGCGCTCGATATCAGCGATACCCAGGCGGCCGGGCAGCGCGCCTACAACCAGAACGTCGCCACCGCGCAGACGCTGCGGACCAGGGACGAGGTGGCGCGCTTCTTCACCGGGCTTGAGCTGGTCGAGCCGGGGCTGGTGCAGGTGCACCAGTGGCGACCGGACCCCGGGGACAGCGCTCCGGAAGGCACCGTCTCCGCGCACGGCGGCGTCGCCGCCAAGACCGGCTAGACCGCGGGGAGAAATGGTCTGGCGGCCGGGCGGAGTCCAGGGACCGTTCGGGGAAAACTGATTTTGATCTTTTGGATTTTCAGGTCGAGCTCAGCTGGTCGTGACGAGGGCGGATCCCGAGCGCGTCGGTGAGGAAGGCGAGCTGATGGCGGAGCAGCTGGCTGACGGTGTTCTCGTCGGTCGGCGTGTGGGTGGCGCCGGACAGCGGCAGCACCTGGTGCGGGCGGCCGGCCGCGAGCAGCGCCGACGACATCCGCAGGGTGTGGGCGACGCATGACGTTGTCGTCGGCGATCCCGTGGATCAGCAGCAGCGGGCGGGTCAGGTCGGCGGCCTGGGTGATGGTGGAGGAGCGGTCGTAGCCGGCCGGGTTCTCGTCCGGGAGGCCGAGGAACCGCTCGCGCCAGTGCGTGTCGTACAGCCGCTGATCGTGCGGCGCGGCGCCGGAGATCGCGGCGTGGAATACCTCCGGCCTGCGGATGACGGCCATCGCGGCGAGGGCGCCGCCGAATGACCAGCCGCGGATGGCGACCTTGCCCAGGTCCAGGTCGGGGACCTGCTCGGCGACCGCCTGGAGCGCGTCGGCCTGATCCTCGACCGGGGCGGAGAGGGTGTCGCCGTAGACCGTCTTCTCCCAGGCGGGCCCCCGGCCGGGGGTGCCCCGGCCGTCGACGACGAGGACTGCGAAGCCGTGCTCGGCGAACCACTGATCCTCGCAGAACGCGGCCGTGCGCATCCGCAGGACGAGCTGACCGGCTGGTCCGCCGTAGGGGCTCATCAGCACCGGGAGCTTCGTTGTGCCCGGTTCGTACCAGGAGGGCAGCAGCAGGGCCGCCCGCAGCGTTCCGTGCGCCGACCGTCAGCCAGGTGATTCTCGGGCTGGAGCACGGGTTCCGCCGCTAGGCAGGCGATGCGCGTGTTCGGCCGTGTCGTCCGCTCGGTGGCGGTCACCGCGACGCCCGCCTCGGTGCGCGCGAAGCGGACGACGGTGCCGCCGTCGGCGCGTGCCGCTGTGCACGCCGGGGTGCTCGCTCAGCCGGCGCAGGCCCTGCTCCGGGTGGTGGCGCCACAGGTGTTCCTCGGTTGGCTCCTGCGATGCCGGTGAAGTAGACGGTTTCGCCGTCGGCGCCGCTGACCTCGACGGACCTGGAGCCCGTCCGGGGTGACCGGTTCTCCGTCGATGACCAGTCGCCGGTCGCCGTCCGGTCGGAGACGTCGCACCAGGCGGCCGGCCGTGGTGCGCAGCGGCGCGCCGTAGGTGAGCTGCACCCAGGCCGGGTCGCGCTCCTCGTGCAGCACGGTCGTCGCGCCGGTGGCCGGGTCGGCGGCGAGGATCAGCACGGTCCGCTGGTCGCGGCTCTGCACCGACAGCAGCGGCCCGTGTGCGTCCCAGGCGGCAGCGGTCAGGTACTCGAACGCCTTGCGGTCCCAGGTGAGCTCGGTCCTGGTGCCGTCGAGCCGGAGCACGTGCGCGGTGACGTCGGCGTTGGCGGTCCCGGCGGCCGGGTAGCGGATCGCGCGCGGCGGGCTTTTTGCGGGTTGGCGGGGTCGGCGATCCACCACTGCCGGACCGGCTCGTTGTCGACCCGGGCGGCCAGCAGCTGACGGCCGTCCGGTGCCCACCAGAAGCCTCGGTAGCGGTACATGGACTCGGCCGCGACGTGTTCGGGGAGGCCGTAGGCGACGTCGGCGTGCTCGGGGGCGGCGAGCACCCGGTCTTGGTCGGGGCCGGTTTCGCTGCCGAGCTCGACGACGTGCAGGGCGCCGTCGGTGACGTAGGCGACTCGGTGCCCGGTCGGGTCGATGCGCGGTTCGGTCACCGGGCCCGGGGTTGGCACCCGCCTGGGGAGCGCGGGCTGGTGGCCTGGAGCCGGGACGTTCAGTGTCCAGAGGCGGCCGTCGAGCGCGAACGCTATGGTGCGGCACGCTTCGTCGGCCGAGTAGGCGACGATGCCGTCCGCGAGTTCGCGGGCTCGTTCGCGGCGGATTCGCTCGGCCTCGGGGACTTCGCCTGAGCCTTCGCCGTTCCAGTCGGCGGTCGGGTCGGCTAGCAGGTGCTCGCGGTTGCTGTCGCTGTCGTTGCTGTCGCTGCTGTCGCTTTTGCTGTCGCTGTCGGTCAGGTCGAGGAGCCATAGGCGGCTGACCGGGTCCTCTCCGCCGCCGGTGCGCAGGAACAGGACGCGCTCGCCGTCGGCCGAGATCGTTACCGCGCGCGGAACGCCGAGGGAGAAGCGCCTGGTCCTGGCCAGCTGACGGGGGAATTCGTCGAGAACCATGGGTCATAATCTGCCACAAATGTTCACTGTCGTGGCGGGCGGGCCGGAGTTCGAGCCTGTCGGCTACGCCATCGACAGGATCCCGGTCCTGTCGGCTACGCCAGCGACATCGTCTACTGGTGTCGCTGGCGTAGCCGACAGGAGGCGTTTGGGGTCGGTGGCGTAGGTGACAGGTGCGACCCGCCCCGGGCGGGTCGCACCCGTGCGGGTCGCCCGGGGCGGGTCGCACCTGTGCGGGTCGCCCGGGGCGGGTCGCCCGGGGCGGGTCGCCCGGGGCGGGTCAGCCCCGGGGCGGGACAGCCCCGGGGCGGGACAGCCCCGGGGCGGGTCAGCCCCGGGGCGGGTCAGCCGACCTCGTCGGCCCATTCGGCCGGCTCGAGGGCGAGGATGGGGATGTCACGGCCGGAACTGGCGCGGTAGCGGGCGTAATTCGGATTGAGCGCGTCGGCGACGGCCCACCAGCCCTGCTTCTCCTCGTCGTACACCTCGCGGCCGCGGACCCGGCGGACCTGCGCCCCGTCCTGGACGGTGGCGTACGGCTGCGCGAGCAGGTTGTAGTACCACTGCGGGTTCTCCGGCTTGCCCGCGTAGGAGGCGATCGCCGCGTAGACGCCGTCCTGCTCCACCCGCATGACCGGGTTCTTCCTGGTGTTACCGCTGCGGGCGCCGGTCGTGGTCAGGATGATCACCGGCAGGCCGCCGAGCTCGCCGCCGTCGGCGCCGCCGGTGGCCTCGTACCGCGCCACCTGGTCGCGCACCCGGTCGCTGGGGCTCGGCACGTACTGCGCGCCGCGGCCGGCCCCGGGTGTCGCGGCGGTTGCTGCCCGGTCGGCGTCGGTGCTCTCGTTCATGTGGGCGTCTCCTGCGTTTGCGCTTTGCCTGGCCGGATGGCGGACGAGCTCTCAGATGGCGGTGCGACCGCCGTCGGCGGCGATGACCGCACCGGTGATGTAGGCCGCCTTGGGCGACGCGAGGAAGGCGATCACGTCGGCGATCTCGCTCGCCTCGGCGGCGCGGCCGAGCAGGGTGGTGCCGCCGAGCGCGGCGGTGCGCTCCGGCACCGCGCCGTCGGTGTAGGCCGGGCCGGGAGCGACAGTGTTCACCCTAACGCCCTGCGGGCTGAACTCGGCCGCCCAGGACCTGGTCAGCGACGCGAGCGCGGCCTTGGTGGCGCTGTAGGCCGCTCCCCCGGCGAGGCCGATCTGGCCGGCCATGCTGCCCAGGTTGATGATCGCGCCGGCGCCGCGCTTGGCCATCAGCGGCGCGATCGCCGCCACCAGGAAGTAGGCCGAGCGGACGTTGGCGGCGAACATCGCGTCGAAGGTCGCCGGGGTCAGGTCGGCGGTCGGGCCGAACCAGGAGAAGCCCGCGTTGTTGACGAGGACGTCCACGTCGGCCGCCTCGGCCGCCAGCCGCTCGAGGTCGGCCGCGTCGGTCAGGTCAGCAGCGGCGAACCGGGCGTGGCCGCCGTCGGCGATGATGTCGTCCACCACCGTCGCGCCGCGGGCGGGGTCGCGACCGTGCACCAGGACCGAGAAGCCGTCGGCGGCCAGCTTCCGCGCCACCTCGCGGCCGATCCCGCTGGTGGCGCCGGTGACCAGGGCGACCGGGGCCGGGAGTTCGCTGCTGCCGCTCATGACCGCTCCTTGTGCTAGGTAGACCGTTCTGTCTAACTGACACTATAGCCAGACCGATCTGTCTAATGCAAGGGGCCCACGAGCCCCATCACCCCATCGTGTCAGCCCATTCCCCGACGGTCGGCGCAGCTTGCTATCAGTTCTAACCACTTCACCAGCTTCCTATCGATTCTGACTATTATTGCGCCCGATTTGTCGGAATTTTGTGGTCAGAACTGATATGAAGAGAGATGGAGTAGTCAAAAGTGATAAGAAGGCGGGCCCAGGAGGCGAAGTCGATCACTCACTGACGTTCGTAGTGTGCGTACACGATCAGCGGAGGGTGCCGGTGAGGGTCTGCAGGCCCAGGCTGGCGACGGCGACCGTGATCCAGAGCAGCGCGCCGAGCAGCACCGGCTTCGGGCCGGCCTTGCGGAGCGCGGGCACGTTGGTGGACAGGCCGATCGCGGAGAGGGCGACGGCGACGAGGAAAACCGACACGTGCTGCGAGCGGGCCGTGACTGCCGGACGGGATCAGCGCCCGCCGAGTTGAGCCCGGCGGCGGCGACGAAGCCGATCAGGAACCACGGCACCAGCCGGACCACCCGCAGGCGGCGACATCCGGGCGGACGCCGACGCGGAGGCTGAGGCCGTTGTCTCGCTGACTACGTCGGCGTCGGCACTGATGCCGTGGCCGACGAGGGCGGCAGTCGGGCTGGGCGGCGGGGCGGGCCGCGAGCTCGGCCCGCTGCCTGCGGGCGGTCAGGCCGGCCAGGCCCAGGCAGATCGGGATGATCATGAGGCGTGCGGACTAGCTTCACCACGATCGCGTGGTTGGCCGCGGCGGCGCCGTAGGTGGTCGGCGGTGGCGACCACCGAGGAGGTGTCGTTGACCGCCGTCCCGGCGAACAGGCCGAAGCGACTGCTGGCTCATCCCGATCGCGTGCCCGATGAGCGGGAAGACGAGGACGGCCGCGATGTTGAACAGGAAGATCGTCGAGATCGCGTAGGCCACGTCGGTCGACGCGGCCTCGATCACCGGGGAGACGGCCGCGATCGGCCGAGCCGCCGCAGATGCCGGTGCCGACGCCGATCAGCGTCCGCAGGTCGCGCGGGATGCCGAGCATCCGGCCGTACAGCCAGGCCGCGCTCAGGCAGACCGCGAGCGTGCCCAGCATCACCGGCAGCGACGCCACGCCGACCCGGGCCGCCTCGGCGATCGAGAGCTGGGTGCCGAGCAGCACCACCGAGCACTGCAGCACGAACGTGCTCGCGTACTTGACGCCGGGCGCGAGCCGATCGCCGGGCTTGATGCGCGAGCGCGATGACCGCGCCGATCACGGCACCGGGGACGGCGCTGCCGACCAGCGGCACGTGCTGCCCGACGACGGTGGCCACGGCGGCGACGGCGACCGCGAGCGCGAGGCCGGGGAAGACGGCCCGCGCCTGTCGGGCATCGACCGCGCCGGTGCCGGGGAAGTGACTGCCGCCGATGAAGCGCCGGGTGCCGGGGAAGCACGGGTGCGGGGGAAGCCTCGGGTGCTGGGGAAGCGCCTGGGCTGGAGGAGGCAGCCGGGACGACGCGGCCGGGGACGCGACGGCGGCCGGGCGAGCAGCGGGGGCGGCCGGGCGAGCAGCGGGGGCGGCTGGGGCGGCGGCAGTGCGCGGGTGTGTAACAGCGTTCATGGCCCTTCCAGGGTCGCGCTAGCGCTGACCTGGGAGAAGGCGGCCGACCTTGTGGGGGTACAAGTAACGCTTGTAACCGCGAACTAGCCGATCAGGCCGTCCAGGCCCAGGCGGCTCAGCCGCTCTGGGTCGGCCAGGATGTCGATCTCGGTGATCTTGCCGTTGCGGCTGGTCACGCCGATCACGACCAGCGGCCGTCCGTCGCGGGCGATGAGGTGCCCGGGTGCGCCGTTGACGAGCACCGGGTGGGCGAAGCGGGCCATCGGCGCGTAGCTCATGGCCTGGGCGGCCACCTCCGACGCGCCGCGGAGCAGCCGCGAGGGTCCCATCGGGCCGGAGCCGGCGTCGGCCCGCAGCACCACGTCCGGGTCGAGCACCGCCAGCAGGCCCGCGAAGTCGCCCTCGCGCGAGGCGGCCAGGAACGCGTCGAGGACCTCGCGCTGGCGGGCCGGGATCGGTCTCGGCCTCGGCGGCCGAGCCGACATCGCTGCAGTCGCCGTCTGGCCCGGCTGGCCAGCTGCTTGGCCGCGGCAGGCGACCGGTCAAGGATCGGCCCGATCCGCTCGAACGGCACGGCGAAGATGTCGTGCAGCACGAACGCCAGCCGCTCGGTGGCGACAGCGTGTCGAGGACGACCAGCAGGGCGAGGCCGACCGAGTCCGCCAGCAGCGCATGCTGCTCGGGATCATCGCCGGCGGCGGTGACCACCGGGTCCGGCACGTGCGCGTCGAGCGGTTCCTCGTGGCGCGCCACCCGCGCCCGCAGCATGTCCAGGCAGACGCGGGACACCACGGTGGTCAGCCACGCGCGCAGGTTCTCCACCTCGGCTGCCCGACCGGTTCAGCCGCAGCCAGGTCTCCTGGACGGCGTCGTCGGCCTCGCTCAGCGAGCCGAGCATTCGGTAGGCCACGGCCCGCAGGTGCGCGCGGTGCGCCTGGAACTGAGCGGTCGAGCCGTCTGCCGTGTCCACTGTTACCTTCCTTGCCCTCGGTTCGTCATACCCATAGACGACCCGGACGGGGCCGAGGTAACAAACGACAAGGAGCAGCAGATGACCAACGAGCCGGTGACGGGCAATCCGGCGGTCCGGCCGAGCCCGCGCGCACAGACTATGGCCCTGCAGAGCGTGGGGAATCGCATCGTGCGGGGGCTGCTGCGCACGCCGCTGGTGTCCCGGTTCGCGGGCAGCCGGCTTGTCACGCTTTACATCGTCGGCCGCAAGTCCGGGCGTCGCTACACGGTGCCGGTGGCCTACACCGGCAGCGAGGGCGACCTGCTCATCGGCACGCCCTTCGGCTGGGGCCGGAACCTGCGCACCGGGGAGCCGGTCGAGATCCGGCTCAAGGGCCGGCGGCGGCAGGCCGATGTCGAGGTCATGACCGACGAGCGGGCCGTCACCGACGCCTACGGCGATCATGTGCCGCGACAACCGCACCTTCGCCAAGTTCAACCACGTCGGCCTCGACTCGGCCGGCCAACCCGGACCAGGCCGACCTGCACCTGGCCTGGGCGGCGGGGGCGCGCGCGTTCCGGCTGACACCGCGCTAGTCCGGAGCCAGCGCTCTCGTCCCGGCGGACACCACGCTAACCGCCGCCGGAGCGCTGGTGGTGGTTGCATGGCCGACCGGGCGGTGAGCGGCCGGAAGGCGGCTAAGCCCGGGAGCGGGTACAAGTTACGCTTGTAACCGATGACCGAGACCGTGCACGACCTGGGCGCGCTGCGGGCGCTGCGCGAGGTGGGCAGGCAGGGGTCGATCGCCGCCGCCGCCTCGGTGCTCGGCGTCTCGCAGCAGGCGCTGTCCGCCCGGATGCGCACCCTGGAGCGGGCCATGGGGGTGACGCTGCTCGCGCGGACGCCGTCCGGGTCGCACCTCACCGAACAGGGCAGGCTGGTCGTCGGCTGGGCCGAGGACGTGCTCGACGCCGCCGACCGCCTGGAGGCCGGCCTGCGCTCGATCAGGTCCGGGGTGTCGCACCGGCTCGCCATCGCCGCCAGCCAGACGATCGCCGAGCACCTGGTGCCGCACTGGCTGGTCGAGCTCCGCAGCGTCGAGCAGGCCGAGGTCGGCGCAGGAGATGGCCGCGCAGGCGGCGGGCTACCCGCCGACCGTCGTCGAGCTCACCGTCGCCAACTCGACCGGGGTGCTCGAGCTGGTCCGCGAGCGGAAAGGCCGGACTCGGCTTCATCGAGACCCCGCATCTGCCGTCGGACCTGGTCACCGAGCACGTGCGCGACGACGAGCTGCTGGTGGTGACCGCGCCGGGTCACCCGTGGGCAAGCCGCCGCCGGCCGCTGTGAGCTGGCCGAGATCGCCGCGACGCCGCTGGTCATGCGGGAGGCGGGCAGCGGTACCAGGGACACGCTGACCGACCACCTCGCCGCCCAGGACCCGCCGCTGCGGCCGAGGATCGCGATGGAGCTCGGGACCAGCGCCGCCGTCAGGTCGGCGATCGCGGCCGGGGTCGGCCCGGGCGTGCTCAGCCGGCTCGCCGTCAGGGACGACCTGGTGCTCGGCCGCCTGGTGGCCGTCGAGGTCGCCGGTCCCCCGCTGACCAGGCAGCTCACCGCGGTGTGGAAACCCGACGATCCGCTCCCGCCCGAGGGGCAGCGGCTGCTCGCCGTCGCCACCGCCGCCCGGTGAGCCGGGCGGGCCGCCCGCCGGGCGGCTACGCCAGCATCGCCCGGCCGTACCAGTCGGACGCGTTGCGGACGCCGGGGAGGGTGAAGAAGTAGCCGCCGCCGAACGGCTGCACGTAGTCGATCAGCGGCTCGCCGATCAGCCGCTTCTGGACGTTCACGAACTGGCGCTCCACGTCCTGCTGGTAGCAGATGAAGATGTGCCCGGCCTGCAGGTTGCCGTTGACGTCGACGCCGAGGTCGTAGTTGTAGGAGCGGCGGATGAGCCGCTGGTTGGCGGTCGCGGGGGTGCGCGGGTTGGCCAGCCGGATGTGCGAGTCGAGCGGGATCACGTTGCCCGTGCGGGTCGGCCTTGTAGTCGGGCGTGTCGAACTCGCTGTTGCCGTCGAGCGGCGCGCCGCTGTCGCGCCGCCGGCCGAACATCGTCTCCTGCTCGTTGATCGACACGCGGTCCCAGAATTCGACCAGCATCCGGATCAGCCGGACTACCACGTAGGACCCGTTGGCGGTCCAGGACGGCTCGGCCGGGTCGTCCACCCAGACCAGGTCGGTCGCGGTCGCGCCGGTCGGGTTGGCGGTGCCGTCCTTGAAGCCGAGCAGGTTCCGCGACGTGCCGGACGGACGCGGCGGCGAGTTGTAGCCCTCCATCTTCCAGGCCAGCTGCATGCCGCCGCGGGTGTGCTTGGTGATGTCCCTGATCGCGTGGTGGATCGTGTCCGGGTGGTTGGCGCAGAGCTGCAGCAGCAGGTCGCCGCCGAGCCAGGCGGGCTCGAGCGAGTCGTTGGGGAAGGCGTCATCGGGGTGAGCTTGCTCGGCTTGACCGCCGGCGAGACCGTAGCGGTCGTCGAACAGCGTCGAGCCGACCGACAGCGTCGCGGTCAGGCCGTCGGCCGGGATCACCGGGCCGAGCACGTCGCTGTCCGACGGCGGCTGGCTGACCCCGAGGTTGGCCGGGGTCCCGCCGGCGGTGAGGAACCGGGCGCGGGTGGTGATCGTCTGCATCAGGTCGGCCAGCTCGGCCTTGCTCGACGCCGTCGCGTCGAACGACGCGACGCAGGTGAACGCCTGCTTCTCGGCCGGGCCGGGGGTGAGCACCCCGGACTGGCGCGCGCCGTGGAACGGGTACGACGCCTCGGTCACCGGCCCGGAGGCGGTGGTGGCCGCGTTCGCGTCGGCGTGGGCTCCCCCGATCAGCACGCCGCCGGTCAGCGCGGTGCCGGCCGCGCCGGCGGCGGTGCCCTTGAGGAAGTTCCGGCGGTTGATGTTCACGAAGAAATCTCCTGGGGTTGATGCTCGGCCGCGGCCGAGGAACCAGTCGGGCGGGTCAGTGCGTGGGGGGAACTTCAAGGAGGTCAGGAACGACCGCGAGCGTCTCGAGCAGCGCACCGATGGCCGCGTCCACGTGCTGGCGCTGGCCGAGCGAGACCGCGGTGAGCGACTGCCACTGGCCGCCGCTGGTCCTGGTCGCCAGCAGCGCCGTGTCGAGCGTGCTCAGCTCGCGCTGCGCGGTCGCCACCAGGCCCGGGTCCCGGTCGTTGATGAGCGCGGACTCCTCGCCGAGGACGACCCGGTCGACCTGGGTGTCGGCCTAGGTCTGCGGCGTAGGCGGCGTTGCGCGCCCTCGTCGTCGAGGCCGGACAGGTGGTCGCGGAGCGCGTCCTCGATGATCTCGTGCACCCGCAGCGGCAGCTGGGTCGGGTCGCCCGCCAGGTCGTCGCTGGTCAGGTTCTTCTCGACGGTGGCGACGTTCTTCGCCAGCCCGTTGGTGACCGGCAGCAGCTCGGCGGCGGGCTGGCCGTGCCAGAGGCCGTACTCAAGGCGGTGCAGGCCGGTGAAGCCCGGGTCGTTGACCCCCTTGACGAAGCCGGTCGGCAGCCCGTCGACCGCGAGGCCGAGGTCGCCGAAGCTGTCGTAGGACGCGCCGACCCGCTCCCAGTCCAGCTGGGCGGCCAGCCAGTCGGTCTTCGCCTGCGCGATGTCCTTCTTGCCGAGGTCCGTCTTGATCTTGGCGACGTCGCTGGCCAGGTCCTTGAGCTGGACGGCGGCGTACGCCTGGTAGAGCTTGTTCGGCGGGGTCAGCTCGGCCACCGTGACCGGCTTGACCGCGACCGGGGCGGGATCGTTCGTCGCCGCCTTGGCGGTGACCTGCACCGTCTGCGAGGCCGTGGCCGCCTGCGAGCCCATCAGGCACTTGAACACGTAGGTGCCGGCGCCGAGGTCGGCGGTGAGCGGCGCGGAGGTGCCCGGGCCGAGCGTCTCGATCTCGCCCACGACCGCGCCGGCGGCGTTGTCGAGGTCGATCTCGCCCGCCAGGCCGGAGTTGTTGGCGACGGTGAACGTCTGGTTGCCGGCCTCGGCCGACGGTGAACTCCGGCGCGCACTCGGTCTTGGACACGGTCACCGCGTCGGCCGCGTTGCCTGCCGCGGCGGGCAGCGCGACGATCGTCACGCCGGCCGCCAGCGCGGGGACGACGACGAGGACGCCCGCCACCGCCCACGGCCGCCCGCCCGCCAGCCGCTCCCAGCGACCCGGCCCGCGGGCCGGGGATGGGGTGGCGGCGGCCGGGGAGGCGCCTGCCGATGGCGGTGACGGGGCTCGCGGACCGGCGTGGCCGGGCTCTCGGGCGGCAACGCCGACCGCCTCGGGACTCGCGGCGTCGGGGCGCGGGGCGGGCTTGACCGCGCGGCCCGCGTTCACGAACGCGGGGATGACCACGACGAGGTAGGCCAGGTAGGCGGTGACCTGGAGCACGGTCATCTTCGGCGACAGCTCGGTGATGCCGGTGATGATCGACGCCCACCACGAGGTCGGGTCGACGTGCGCGGTCAGGTCGAACGCGATCCAGGCGTGGCCGGGCAGGAAGTTCGCGTCCTGCAGGTCGCCGAGACCGTAGGCGAGCACGCCGGCCGCGATCACGATGAGCGCGATCGCGGTCCGGTTGAAGAACACGCCCACGTTGAGGTGGATCGCCCGCCGGTAGAGCAGCCAGCACAGCAGGACGGCGGCGGCGATGCCGATCGCGGCCCCGACCAGCGGCCCGACGGTCTGCCCGGAGGCCCGCGCCGCCGTCCACAGGAACAGGGTGGTCTCCAGGCCCTCGCGTCCGACCGACAGGAACGCGGTGATCGTGAGCGCCCCGGTGCCGATCGCGGCCGCCCGCGCGACCTCGCCTCGCAGGTGCGACGACAGGGTGGCGGCGGTGCGCCGCATCCAGAAGATCATCGCGGTCACCAGGCCGACCGCGAACACGCTGAGCAGCCCGCCGACCGCCTCCTGGCCCTGGCTCGACAGCACGCTGACCGAGAAGGTCAGCACCGCGGCGAAGGCGCCGGAGAGGGTCACCGCGCCGAGCACGCCGAGCCAGATCGGCGCCGTCGACACGCGGGCCGAACCGCCGCCGTCGGCGTCGGCCTGCGCCGTCGCCGTCTTCTTGCACGGCCGCCAGCAGGATGGTCACCACAAGGCCGGCCTCGAGGCCCTCGCGGAGCCCGATCAGGAGGTTAGGAACGCTGTCTGCCCAAGTCACGCAGACCAAGGTAAGGCTTACCTAACAACACTGTCTACCGGGAGTGAGCTAGCTCACTGAAGAAGTTCTTAACCAAAAGCACCTTCCATTTAGTCCCTTTAGTCCCAGGACTGCGGTCGCGCCTCGCCTCACTGGTCTTCCCACCAGGCCTGGTGCGCCCGCGACTGGTCGGCGGCCGGGCCGAGCTGGCCGAGCGCCTTGGCCCAGCGCTCGTCCGCGAGCGCGATCACCGGGGCGTCCGTCTCCGCCGCGGCGGCCACGCTGCGGGCGATGCGCACGTCCTTGGCCATCAGGCCGAGCGCGAAGCCGGTACCGTAACGGCCGGTCAGCACCTCGGGCGCGAACACGAGCTCGCTCACGAACGACCGCCCGGTGGACGCGTTGATGATCGCGATCATGGTTTGCGGGTCGAGCCCGAACCGCTGGCCGGCTACCAGCGCCTCGGCGGTCACGCAGTAGGCGGCCGCGCCGATCACGTTGTTGAGCGCCTTCATCGCGTGCCCGGTGCCGAGCCCGCCGGTACGGAACTGCCTGGCCGGGTCGCCCAGCACCCGCAGCACCGGCTGCGCCCGGTCCACGTCCGCGTCCTCGCCGCCGACCATCAGCGAGAGCTCGCCGCCGGCGGCGCGGGGCACGCCGCCGGAGACCGGCGCGTCCACTACCCGGATGCCGTCCGGGGCGAGGTCGGCCGCCAGCCGGAGCGTGTCGGACGGGTCGGAGGAGCTCATCTCGACGACCAGCGCGCCGTCGCGCAGCACGGTCGCGATCCCCCAGCCGAGCACCGCGTCGCGGACGATCCCGCCGTTCGGGAGCATGGTCACCACGATGTCGGCGACGGCGAAGGCGGCCGGCGAGTCGGCCGTGAGCGCGTCGGGGTGCTCGAGCGCGAACCGCGCCTGCCGAGCCGCGTCGACATCCCGCACGACCAGCGAGAACCCGGCCGCGTGGAGGTTGGCGGCCATCGGCCAGCCCATGTTGCCAAGCCCGACGAATCCGACGGTGAGCTCGCTCATGGCACCGATTCTCATCGAAAGCCGTTCCTCCGGACATGCCGCCGAGCACAAACGTGCGCGCCGATCCTTGGGTGACCGCCGATCAGGCGGCCGACCGTCGCTGGCGATGAGTTCTCGCCGCGTCGCACGTCCTAACCGTCGCACCTCGGTGACAGCATGGCGGGGACCCGCTACCCAAGGACAAGGCAAGGACACGACGATGCCAGAGCTCCTCATCGACTTCATCACCTCGCTTGACGGGTACGCGGCGGCCGACGGCTGGCCGGGCTGGTGGGGGCTCGAGGGACCCGAGTACCTGGCGTGGCTGGCAGCGCAGCCGGAAGCGGACTACACGATCCTGATGGGCGCAGCCACCTACCGCCTCATGTCGGGATTCGCCGCCGGGGGCGAGCCGGGCACCGATGCCCTCGCGGGCATGTCGAAGGTCGTCTTCTCGGCCACGTTGAGCGAGCCCCTCTCCTGGGCGAACACGCAGCTCGTGGCTCGAGACCCGGTTGAGGCCGTGCGGGAGATGAAGGACAAGGCCGCCAAGCCGATGCGCACCATCGGCAGCCTCACCCTGTGCCGTTCGCTGCTCAAGGCCGGCCTCGTGGACCGCTTCCGCGTGGTTGTCTTTCCCGTTATCACCGGAAGCACCGGCCGGGAACGGATATACGACGGCTATCCCGATGTGGCGCTAGACCTGATCAGCAGCCGCACCTTCGACGGTCGCAGCCAGCTGCTCGAGTACGCTCCGACGATTCTGGCTGGTCCGCCCGGCACCTGAGTCGGGTGGCGGCGGGCGGTGGGACCAGGGACCGTTCGGGGAAAAAGATTTTTTATATCGAACGGACCGTTGATTTCACGAAGTTGCGAATGAGCAGACCGCCCGTGGGGGGTCAGGATCGACTCGGGGTGAAACTGGACGCCCTCGACCGGCGCCGCCGCGTGCCGGACGCCCATCGGGAGCGCGCCGGTTCGCGCCGTTATCACCAGGTCGGGCGGGAGCGTGGGCTCGTCGATGATCAGGGAGTGGTAGCGGGTGGCCCGGAAGAGGGCCGGCAGGCCGGCGAAGACGCCCCGGCCGTCGTGGGCGACGTCGAAGGCCTGGCCGTGCACGGGGCGGGGGGCCCGGATGATCGCCGCGCCGAAGGCGGCCGCGATGGCCTGGTGGCCAAGGCAGATGCCGAGCAGCGGGGTGCCGGCGGCGGCGCAGGACCGGACCGCCTCGATGCTGATGCCCGCCTCGGCCGGGGCGCACGGGCCCGGGGAGATCACCACGCCCGCCGGGCGCCGCGTCGGCGATCTCGGCCACGGTCACCTCGTCGTTGCGGACGACCTCGACCCGCGCGCCGCCGGTGGACAGGAGGTGCGCGAGGTTCCAGGTGAACGAGTCGTAGTTGTCGATCAGGACGACGAGCGGCCGGGTGGCGTTCGGCGCCATGGCGGTCGCGGCCGCTGGTGGCCGATACGGTTCAGGCCCGGCGACGCGGCTGGGCCATCGGTGGGGCGACTGCGGTTGGTGGGGTTTGGTCGGCCGGTATGTGGGGTGGCCGGGCTTGGAGTGCGGAGCGACTGGGGTGGCAGGGTTGCTGGGGTCGGCGGGGCGACTGGGGTCGGCGGAGCGGCTCGGGGCCGTGCGGTGGCTGGGGGGAGGCCGGGGTCCGGCGGGCGGGCGGCCAGGGCGGCGGCGAGGGTCGCGGTTACCGGGCCCGAGGGCCAGGTGGCGGGGCAGCCGTCGATGGCGGTGACCGGCAGGACGCCCGCGACCGCGTTGGTGACGAAGACCTCGCTCGCGCTCGGCGAGCTCGTCGAGGGTCAGCGGCTTCTGGCCGACCTTGATCCCGTGGCCGCGCGCCGCGCGCATGACCGCCGCCCGGGTGGTGCCGGGCAGCAGGCGGCCGTCGGCGGGCGGGGTCAGCAGCACGCCGTCGATGACCGCGAACACGTTCGCCCGGTCGGTCTCCAGGAGCTCGCCGGTCTCGTCGGTGATCAGCAGCTGCTCATCGGCGGCCGGCCCGCTGCGGCGGCCAGCTCGGCCAGCAGCCGCCGGTCGCGCCACTTGTGCCCGCCGATGCCGCCCGCGACGGTCACCGGCCGGAGGGTGATCGCGTCTGCAGTCGAAGCGGGCCTGGTTGGTATCGGTCGAGCGCCTGCGGCGCTTCTTGCTGTTATCTCGGGGAGGGGCGGAGGCGGGGACGGCGCGGGGGAGGCGGAGGGGGACGACCTCGATCGTCGCCTGGAGGGGGCCGCCGACCGGGCGGACGGTGATGCGGAGGCGGCCGGTCGGTGCGAACGCCAGGCAGGCGGCCAGGTCGGCGTGGAGGCTGGCGGGGAGGTCCTTGCCGTAGAGGTCGCGGACGCTGGCCGCCAGGCGGGCGAGGTGATCGGCCAGGCCTCGGGTCTGGCCGTCGGTGACGAGCAGCGAGCTGAAAACGCCGGCCGAGGGACGCGGCGTGAGCCGGCGAGCGCGACTTGGTTGGCCGACTCGGCGCCGCCCTGACGTCGAGGCGGGCGCCGATGGCGGTGAGCAGAGGGGTGGCCTTGATCAGGCACTCGGCGTACTCGGCTTCGGGGTCGGAGTCGGCCACGATGCCGCCGCCCGCGCCGAGCCAGGACCTGCCCGCCGCGAACTCGAAGGTGCGGATGGCCACGTTGAGCTCGAGGCCGGCGACCGGGGAGCGGAAGCCGATCGCGCCGGTGTAGGCCTCGCGGGGGGCCAGCTCGAGCTCGTCGATGATCTCGAGCGCGCGGACCTTCGGGCGCACCGGTGACGGAGCCGGGCGGGAAGGCGGCGCGGATCAGGTCGCCGTCGGTGACGCCGTCGGCCGAGCGTGCCCTCGACGGTCGAGACCAGGTGCCACACGCCGGGATGGGGCTCGACGCCGAGCAGGTCGGGGACCGTGACCGTGCCCGGGACGCAGACGCGGCTGAGGTCGTTGCGGACCAGGTCGACGATCATCACGTTCTCCGACCGGTTCTTGGCCGACCGCTCGAGCTCGGCCAGCTGCGCGGCCGCCTCGGCCGCGTCGTCGCCGCGGCGGGCGGTGCCCTTGATCGGCTTGGACGTGACCGTCTGGCCGTCCCGGCGCAGGAACAGCTCGGGCGAGAGCGACGCCACGGCGGCGCGGGTCACGCGCCGGGACGCACCGCCGGCGCCGCTTGGCCGGGGTGGCGGAGACGCCGATGAAGGCCGCGTAGGGCGGCCGGAGTTCGGCTGCCGCCTGGCAGAAGGCGTCGAGCGGGTCGCCGACGAATTCGGCCTCGGCCCGCAGGCAGATGTTGGCCTGGAAGATGTCGCCCGCGCGGATGTACTCCACCGCCCGCGCGACCGCTTGCTGGTGGCCGGCCGCACCCGGGGTCGAGCCGGAACGGCGAGAACGCGGTAGCCGACGGGCGGCGCCGGCATCGGCCGCCCGCGCGACCAGGTCCGCGAAGCGGCGTTCGAGCGCGGCCGCGCGGGCGGCGTGTCCACAGCGCCTCGAAGAACCACTCCCCCGTCGCCCGGTCGCGCACCAGCACGTTGTCGTACCAGCCGAACCACCACGCGGGCAGCCGGCGCGGTCCGGCCGGGGCGAGCGCCTCGCCGCCCGCGCTGTAGCCCAGGTACCCGATCCAGCCGCCGCCGAAGGCGGCAGCGTTGGCGAAGGCGGCGGCCTTGGCGGAGGAACCATCGTCGGCGGCGAGTGGCAGCGGCCGGTCGAAGACGTCCGCCAGCGGACCGGGGCCGCTGACGCACGCGGGCCGGCTCGGCCGCGACCACGTCGGCGCCGCCCGGCCCAGGTGCCGAACAGCGCCACCGGATGGGCGTCGTCGCGGACCAGCCGGAGCGCTTCGGCCGGCGCGAGCTCCCACCGCAGCGGCCGTCGTACCACCGTGGACTCCGTTCGGGCCGACATACCAGCAGGTTAACCGCGATCTGGGCGTAACCGCGTTGGCCCGGCCGACAAATCGCCCCCGCCTCGGCGGTGATGTCCGGCACATTCCTCCTTGTGTTAGACGTCGCGGGGGCTTAGCTTGCCAAGCGGCGGCTTGCGGGTTCCGCGGTGGCTCCAGGTGGTGTTCTGGTGGTTACGGGTGCGGGTGCGGGCTGTTGGGCGGCCGTGGCGGATGCTGACGAGCGGGTCCGGGCGGGGCCGTTATCGTGTTCCGTTGGCGGCCGCGTTTTCCGGCTGGAGGCGTCATCGTGGTCCGTTGGGGGCACCCCGCGACCCGAAGTGCCCACGCTAGCCCCTCTATTCGCCCTGCTTGTTGCGCGTGGTGGCGATGAGGACGGGGGGCCGATGCCGGCCCCTCCGGCTGAGGATCTCTCCAAGCGCGGCTGGACGCCCGGCGGGGCCTGTCGGCTACGCCAGCGACAGGTTTCGCGATCTGTCGGCTACGCCATCGACATCGTCTATCGGGGTCGCTGGCGTAGCTGACAGGTGGCGTTTGGGGTCGATGGCGTAGGCGACACCCAAGCGCCGCGGCCAGGCGTCGTTAGGCGGGGTTGGGGACGGAGATGTGGGCGTCGAGGCGGCGGAGGCGGCCGGCCCGGACCAGGTCGTCGATGAGCGTGTCGGTCCAGTACCACGGCCAGGAGAACCAGCGGCGCAGCTCCGGCTCGGGGGCGAGGACCGCGGCCCGGACGGCGACGACGACGAGGTCGGCCAGGGCCTCGGCCGGGTCGGACGAGGCGGACGAGGCGGACGAGGCGGACGAGGCGGCGGGCAGGCCCTGGTAGGCCTGATCCCAGCGGGACAACTCGCGTGTCGTGCTGGTGACGGTCGCCGCCGTCGCCTTCGCCGCCGTCGCGGCCTGAGGTCATCGCGACCGACCGGGCGACGATGACGCCGCAGCGCTCGAGCGGGGAGCGCAGCGCCTTCAGCTCCTGGCGCTTGAGGCTGAGCTCGGTCCGCAGGTCCTCGGTGGTGGACGGGCCGACCCGGGCGAGGTGGTCGAGCAGCCGCCGCCACCCCGGGTCGTCGGATCGTACGCGGTCCGTCTCGGCTCGGCAGATCGGGTCAAGCAGCGCGGCCGCCTCGGCGCTGACCAGAAGGTTCTTGCCTCCGGTGGACGGCCACGCAGAGATGACCGCGCTCGGTCAGCGCGCCGAACCAGGGCCACTTGGTCGCGGGCCAGCTGCCGAAGCCGGCCGTGCCCGGCCGGTACGGCCGGCTCGTGGCACGCCTCGTACAGGCTGGGCAGCGCGCAGTCCGGCGTCCGGGTCAGCAGGGCGCGGTCGCGCAGGAACGACTCGGCCTCGTCAAGCGAGCCGAGCGCTCGGTCCTCGGTCAGCCGGCATTCGAAGGCCCGACGCTCGCGCAATTCGGACAGCGACTCCATAGACCCATGATGACACCGACGACGGTGGTGGCGCCCAGGACGCAATCGCCGGGGAGAACTCCCGGCCGGCCGTCCGTCCACGTTCGTTAGCGAGGCTTATGGCTTATCTTTGAGGGGATGTCCGCCACCCCGAGCCACGCATGAGTCCACGAGCATCACAGTGGGTGGCCAGGCACGTTCTGCTCGACATCACCCCGTTGCGGCGGTCGCGCGATTACCGCGCGCTGATCTCGGGGCTCGGGGTGTCGGTGCTCGGCAACCAGCTGACGACGGTCGCGGTGCCGTTCCAGGTGTACGCGATCACCCGGTCGTCGCTGATGGTCGGGCTGGTCTCGCTGACTCAGCTGTTCCCGCTGATCTTCGGCTCGCTGCTGGGCGGGTCGCTGGTGGACGCGGTCGACCGGCGCAGGCTGCTGCTGATCGTCGAGGGGATCTGCGCCTGCTGCAGCGCCGGGCTCGCGCTGAACGCGGACTTCGGGCCCGCGCTGTGGCCGCTGTTCCTGTTCCCGGCGATCACCGCGTCGCAGAGCGGGATCGACAGCTCGGCGCGGAACGCGATGCTGCCCGGCCTGGTCGGCATGGAGTTGCTGCCCGCCTCCAACGCGATCTTCCAGTCGCTCTTCCAGACCGGCGCGATCGTCGGGCCCGCCGTGGCCGGGCTGCTGCTGGCCGGGGCGGGCGTGCACGTCATCTACTGGATCGACGTCGCCAGCTACCTGGTCGCGATGACGGCCGTGCTGACGATGTCGCCGCAGCCCGCCGCCGGCGCGGGGACGCCGGGCGCGCCGACCACCCGGCCGGGCTGGCGCTCCACGCTCGAGGGACTGCGGTTCGTCCGGCGGTCCGCAGCCGGTGCTCGGCGCGTACGTCATCGACGTCAACGCGATGGTGTTCGGGATGCCCCGGGCGCTGTTCCCGGCGCTGGCGGCGACCGTGTTCGGCGGCGGGGCGACGACGGTGGGGCTGCTGTACGCGGCCCCGGGGGCCGGGGCGCTGCTCGGCGCGCTCACCACCGGCTGGGTCGGCCGGGTCCGCCGGCAGGGGCTCGCGGTCATCTGCGCGGTCCTGGTCTGGGGGGCTCGCGATCGCCGGCTTCGGGGTCGCCCACTGGCTGCCGCTGGCGCTGGTGCTGCTCGCGGTCGCGGGCTGGGCCGACGTGCTGTCGGCGGTCTTCAGGAACACGATCATCCAGTTCGCCGGGCCGGACGGGATGCGCGGGCGGCTGATGGGCGTGCAGATGGCGGTGGTCGCGGGCGGGCCGCGGCTCGGGCGACCTGGAGGCGGGGGCGGTCGCGACCGCCTTCGGCGACACGGTGTCGGTCGTCTCCGGCGGGCTGGCGTGCATCGTGGGCGCGTTCGCGGTCGCCCGGGCGCTGCCGGGGTTCACCGCGCTGCGCTCCGGGCTGCCGCCGCACGCCGCGAGGAGCAAGACCGAGGTCGGCCGCGCAGTCCGAGTGAGCCGTAGCTGTTGCCGAGGCAGCCGGCGCCTTTGCATATCTCCGCGGCAGAATAGGACGTTTCATCAGTTGCCTGAGGCCATGCCCGGCACTGGCTCGATGTCCGAATGGTCGAGGGCTCGGGGTGGCTGGGATCGCCGCGGTGGCCGAGGGCGGTGGGGTCGGCGGTGGTGACGGGCGGGCGGCGTGCGCGGGGCGGGTGGCTAGTGGGGTGGGGGCGGGGAGTGGGACGGCTACCAGGGTGGCTATTTCTTCGGGGGTGAGGTTCAGGGCGAACTCGTCGGTGAGGGCGGCGGCGAACTCGGCGTCGGTCAGGACGCGGCGCTCCTTGACGTGGCCGGGGCGGGTGACCGTGTAGGTGCGGCCGATGATCGAGCGGATCGCGTCCGGGTCGCGGCGGACCAGGATCGGCTGCCAGGTGAACCACGAGTCCGGGTGGGTGGACGTGTAGTGGTTGGACAGGACCACGTCGATCGGGTGCGTCCGGGCGGTCGTCCCAGCGGTGCAGGGTGACCCACTCGCCCGCCTGGTACTCGCGGAGCTTCCAGACCTCGTCGCCGTTCTCCTGGTCGGGGGCGATCTCGTAGATCCAGCCGTCGACCTCCTGCGGGCCGCCGGAACGGTACCGGCGCAGCGACAGCGGGGCGGGCGGGGAGTTGCCGAAGCCGGGGTCGGCCAGCCAGACGCCGGTGCCGGACTGGACCCGGAGGGTGAGGTGGGTGCGCGGCCGCGGGCCGGGCCGCCGTCCGGGCCGACCCGGGCGAGCATCCGCTCGACGGTGAAGCCGAGGCGTTCGAGGACCGCGCCGAACAGCTGCGCCTGCTCGTAGCAGTAGCCGCCGCGGCCGCGGAAGACGATCTTCTCCTGGATCGACTCGAGGTCGACCGCCACCCCGCCGCGCAGGAAGACGTCGAAGTTCTCGAACGGGACCGAGCGCCAGATGCGCCCGGTACAGCGCCGTCAGCGTCGCCTCGGTCGCGTCGCGCGGGCCGGTGTAGCCGATCCGGCCAGGTAGGCGTCCAGGTCCAGCTTGGCGACGGACCAGTCATCCACGGTCCGTTCGGAGGAAAGATTTTCAGTCATTGGCGACCGGGGGCTCGGCCGGGACCTCAGCCGGGGCGGGCTTGCTGGTGACCATCTTGGCGATCAGCGCGCCGGCGGCGAGGCCGCCGGCCACGAAGCCGACCGCGGCCAGCTTGTCGGGCAGGCCGGGGCCGATCTTGTACTTGCCCGGGCCGGCCGCGGCCAGGGTCAGGGCCAGCGTCAGGTAGGCGACCGGCAGCTCGACGCCGCTGCGTGGTCGCCATCAGGCCGCCCTCCCGGTTGTGGGCGGCGGCGACCGCCATCGCGCCGGCGACCGCCAGCGGGCCGGCCGGGAAGGCCACCCCGGTGATGGTGAGCGCCCCGCCGGTGAGCTCGGTCGCCGCCGCCGCCATCGCCATCTCCCGGCCCGGGGCGAGACCGTGCGGATCTCGAAGACCGGGCCGATGCCGTCGAGGCCGGGGCCGTTGAACTTGCCCCAGAGCTTCTGCGAGGCGTGGATGCCCATGTAGCCGCCGAGCAGCAGCCTGGCACCGAGCAGAGCGGCGTCGCGCATGGTGGTCCTCCGAGTCCGTGGCCGACAGGCCTTACCTTTATATCGAGTGCGGTGTAGGGTCGGGAAGCGACGGGTCGAAGGCGGGGTCGGTAGCGGCACCGGCGTATGGGTGCTTCTACCTAATTCTGGCTGCAGAGTTGGCTCTCGGTATGACGCTCGGTCGCGCTAGGTGATATCTCTGAACGAACGGGCCATCAGGGCCGTTTCCAGGCTCGGCTCAAGTACGTCGATGCGGCGGTGATGGGTGCAGTGACTGGACGCGCTCCGCAGGATGAGTTCACCGACTTCGTCGGCCGGCAGGGCGAGCTGGCGCAGATTGCCGCCATGCTCGAGCGCGGCCGGCTGGTGACCGTGGTCGGACCGGGCGGCGTCGGCAAGACCCGGGTGTCGCTGTGTCGCCGCGGCCCAGGCGGCCGGGAACTACCCGGACGGCGTGTGGATCGTCGAGCAGTCCGGCCTGCGCGACCCGCTGCTGCTGCCCAACACGGTCGCCAGCGTGCTCGGCCTGCCCGAGCAGGACGCGAGGTCCGCGCTCGACGCGGTGCTCGAGTACCTGCGGGACAAGCGGCTGCTGCTGATCCTCGACACCTGCGAGCACCTGCTCGACGCGTGCGCCGACCTGATCCAGGCGATCTTGCCCGAGGCGCCCGGGCGTGACCGTGCCTCGCGACCAGCAGGCAGCCGCTCGACACCGCTCGGCGAGCAGAACTTCGCGGTCCAGCCGCTGCCGGTGCCCGACTCGGACACGGTCGAGCTTGACCGGGGCGACGCGGTCGAGCTGTTCGCGCTGCGGGCCGCCGCGGCCGTGCCCGACTTCACGGTCACCGCGGCCAACGCGGCCGACGTGATCGGACTCTGCCGCCGCCTCGACGGCATACCGCTCGCGATCGAGCTGGCGGCGGTGCAGCTGCGCGGGCTGGCGCTCGACGAGCTCAGCCAGCGGCTCGACCACCGGTTCGCGGTGCTGACCGGCGGACGGCCGGGGGCGCTGGAACGGCACCAGACGCTGCACACCGCGATCGAGTGGTCGTACGGGCTGTGCTCGCTGCCCGAGCGGCGGCTGTGGGCGCGGCTGTCGGTTTTCGCCGGGACGTTCAGCCTGGCGGCGGCCGAGGAGGTCTGCGCCGAGGTCGAGCTGGAGCGCGGCGACGTCGTCAACGCGCTCATCGAGCTGGTCGACAAGTCGGTCGTGCTCAGGGAGGGCTCGCGCTACCGGATGCTCGACACGCTGCGCGAGTTCGGCGCCGACCGGCTGGCCGCGTCGGGCGAGGAGGCGGCCTGCCGGGCACGGCACATCGGGCGGTACCTGTCCAAGGCCCGGTACTTCGGCTAGCACTTCGCCGACGACGACCAGATGGACCGGTACCACGAACTGCGCGAGACGCACTCCAACGTGCGAGCGGCGCTCGAGTACGCGCTTGACGACCGGTCGGTCGCCGGTGAGCGGGTCTCCCGGCTTCGGAAGTGGGGCGACGCGACGCGGCGGACGGTCGGCGGTCGGCGGCCGGACGGCGATGGCCGGGCGCCGGCTGGAGATGGCGTCTGCGCTGTACGGCTACTGGCAGATCTCGGGACTGCTCGGGGAGGGCGGGTACTGGCTGACGAAGGCGCTCGAGCGGTTCCCCGAGGCCGGCCGCGAGCGGGCGCTGGCGCTGGTCAACCGGGGGTTCGTGCGGTCTTTCCAGGGCGATATCAACGGCGCGCTTGGCCGACTGCGAGCAGGGCACCGAGATCGCCCTCGCGCTCGGCGACGACGCCATCGTCGCCCGCGGCTACCAGCACCTGCACCTGACGCTGACGTTCCTCGGACGGCACGACGAGGCGCTGAAGATCGGGGCCGAGGCGCGGGGCCGGCTGCGGGCCTGCGGTGACCGGGCGGGCGAGCTCATCTTCATGGGCCAGCAGGGGCACCTGCACCAGCTGGCCGGACGGCCGCTCGAGTCCGTCGCCACCTGCGAGGAGGGCCTGGCGATGCTCGGCCCGGGCGACGGCGAGCAGTGGCTGCGGAGCTACCTGTACCTGGTCTACGGCCTCGCGCTGTACCAGATGCCGGGCCGCGAGGCCGAGTGCGAGGCGGTCGTCCGCCAGGGGCTGCTCGGCAAGTCGAAGCTGGGCGACATCGTCGGCATGGCGTACGCGCTCGACATCCTCGGCTGGGTGTCGCTCAAGGTCGGCCTGCCCGACCGGGCGGCCTGGCTGCTCGGCACCGCCCAGCCGCTCTGGGACCGGTGCGGAGCGCCGTTCAGCGGGACCGCGATCATGGAGCAGTTCCACCTGGACGCGGAGCGGGACGCGGCGGCGGCGATGGGCGCCGAGCGGTACGCCGTCGGTGCACGGGACGGGGGTCGCGTACATGAAGGGGCAGCTGAACGACGTGGCGCGGGGCGCGTCGTTCCAGGTGCAGATCCCTTAGCCTTCGGGGTTCGGCGGTTGAGGCGCGTCGTCGATTTTTGTTTTGGTGGTTTTTGATGACTCTATTAGTGGTCGACGCGGGTGTTGAGACGTAGTCGGTGCCGTTTTCGGGTGGTCGAAGCCGGGGTCGGCCGGGGATGCGTTCGCGTCGCACCACGCGTCCCTCGGGTCGCTTTGGTTGGGGCTGATTGGCGTTCGGACGTTAGCGTGTGCGGTTCGGGTCGCGGGCTGCCCCCTCCGGCGCACGATGAGGTCCAACGCGCCAGAACGTTGCCCCCAACGGAACACAATGACGGCGGACGCCCCGCCCCAGAAGCCGCCGACCAGATAGCGCCTAGGAATACACCTCTAGGACGTATATTCGCAGGCCTGAAATCAGTTTCAGATGCTGTAATCGGCGACTAGCCAGCGGTCGGGAGCTCGCGGCCGCCGCTGCCCCGCCAGTCGGAGATGCGGACGAGCGCTTCCAGGTAGGCGAGGACGAAGGGACCGTAGCGGTCGAGCAGGCCGGCCACGGTACGACTCCACGAGTGGTCGCCGTCGAGCGCGAACTGGTCCAGGTCGACGGTGAGCGTGGTGGCGCGCTGGCCGAGCATGGCCGGGATGGCGGACGTCGCGCCTTGGCGGAGGCCGCGGATTTCGCTGGCCGACGGCCGGCCGTCTGGCGGGAGCGCCGGGGCCGCCGGAACTGGCGGGACCGGCAGCCCAGCCGGTTCGTAGCGCTCGCGGACCTGGACGCGAAGCTTGCCGTGGTGGGACAGCACGAGATATTTGGTGAGGTCGGGGTCCGGGGATTCCGCTAGCAGCCCGGCCAACGGGCCGTCGATCAGCAGCAGCGAGGCGAGTTCGTGGCGGAAGGCGACGCCGCCGGCGAAGATCAGTGCGCCGTTCCCGCCCGACTTGGCCCAGGGGCGTCCGGCCTCGATCCTGGCCTTCTCCTCTTCGTCGCTTTCATCGGCCAGGGCGCAGATCGCGTCCTGCCAGATTTCGTGCGCCTTGCCGAGGTCGTGCAGGTAGGCGGCGACGATGGCGCTGCGCGCGGCCTCGGGCGGGATGCTCGGGGCGAGGACGGCGAGCAGCGCCGCCGCCTGGTCGCGGACCTGCTCGCTGTGCTGGTCGAGCGACTGCCAACGCCGGGGCTCGGCCTCGTCGAGGTCGGTCCCGGGGAGGTCGGTCGCGGCGAGACCGGTATCAGCGAGGTCGGTCTCGGCGGGGGCTTCGGCGTGAGCCTCGGCGGCCAGCGCCGCCTCAGCCGCGAGTACCGCCTCGGATGCCAGTACCGCCTCGGATGTCAGTGCCGCCTCGGCTGCCGCGAGCGTTAGACGGTTTGCCAGCTCCTCGGGCGTCAGCAGCTCGGGGCTGCCCGGCACGGGGCCGGGCGCGGCCGGATCGAACCCGGTCTGCGGGTCGTAGCCGCCGTCGGCGACGCTGATCAGCAGGACCTCGCCCGGATCGGGCCGGGATGACCGCTGCTCGGTAACCCGGGTCCAGCCGCCTGCCGACCGGTCGTAGCGCCAGACGGCGCGGTCCCGGGCGAGCGCGACGACGACGCCGACGGGGACACGGCAGCGGTACTCGACGGCGGGGATTCTGATCTCCGGGTCGGGGGCACCGTCCGTGCCTGGTGTCCACGTCGCCCAGGCAACATCGGCGTCGAGGTCCTCGACGTCTTGAAGGTAGGGCGCGATGTCGACGTCTTTGCCGTACGGGTCGGGCGAGGTGTCGAACAGGCCGTCGAGGTCGGACCGGCGGATCACGGTGATGTGGCCTGGGCGGTGGGGAACGTCGCGCGCGATCAGGTCTGCTGTGGTCAGCCGGGCGCCTTCGAGGCGGCCGAGCTCGCGGGCGGTCGCGTCAATGTCCTCTAGGCGGTAGGGGAAAGGGTCCGGCGGCGGAAGCCACCAGACCACGGCGTCGTCGTTGCGCTGGCCGCTGCGGTTGCAGCGGCCGAGCCGCTGGGTCAGCGCGGGCCATGGCGCGGCCTCGGTGACCAGCACGGTGGCGTCTAGGTCGAGGCCGGCCTCGACAACCTGAGTGGTGACGACGATCCGGCCACCGGACCCGACGAGGTGGCCGGACGGGCCGAGGTGGCCGGACGGGCTGGGCGATCCGGGTGGACTCGGCGGGCCGGGCGGACTCGGCGGTCCGGGTGGACTCGGCGGGCCGGGCGGGTCGTGCCTGTCAGGCTCGCCGAGGACAGCGGTCAGCCGGCCCGCTCGTTCGATGCCGCGGAATCGGGCGTGCAGCAGGGTGCAGTTCTCGGCGTCGGGCCGCAGGTGGCGATAAAGGCTCTGGGCAGCGTCGACCGTGTTCATCACGACGAGGGTGAGCGCGCCAGGCCGATGACGCGCCAGCACTGCCGCCGCCATCGCCTGGTAGTCGCCGGAGTCGACCGGAAGACGTCGCAAGGCGCGGAGGGCAGCCAGGCGGATGGCGAGCGCCCCGGACCGTTCGACATCGAGAATTTGAATTGGCTTGTCTGCGACCGGATTATCCGGGGTGCCGAGCAGCACGCCTGCGGGCGTCGCGGACAGGAAGGTCAGGCCGAACGGCTCGGCGGTGCCGATTTTCGCCGCGAAGCCGGCCAGCTGGCGCATCGTCGTGGTCGCCTGCGGGGAGAGTCGCGGCTCGTCGATGAGCCAGTGCGCGCCGTTGGTGACCAGGGCGAAGTCGATCGGGGCGATCGCCCGGCTGACATCGACCGCCCGCACCAGCGCCTTCGAGACGAGCACGTCCGACGGGCCGATCACGATCGCGGGCTTGTCCTGGTCGTCGCGCCAGTCCCCCTCGGTCTCCCAGCGCGCGCCCATCGCGACGTGCAGCGTCACCTCGTCGGAGAGCCCGAGGCTGGCCAGCCACCGGCGCACCTGGCCGGAGACCTGCTCGGTGAGCGACCCTTGCGGCAGCGCGTAGATCAGCCTGCGCGGGGTGCCGGCCGGGTCCGGGCCGTATAGCCGCCGCCACAGCCAGGCCAGGACCACGCCGGTCTTGCCCGCCCCGGTCGGGGCCTGGACGACGTCGGGCAGGCCGTCGCGCGCGATCCGGGCCTGAAAGCCGTACGGCTCGAACCCAGTCGCCGCGCGGAACAACTCTCCGAATGTCTTCACCGGGTTCTGGGTCCCCTCTCAGGTGGCGGCGATTAGGTAATGCCCAATTCGAACCGAATTAGGGCCCAGTGCGTTTTAAGCAGTGTGAGGCGGTCTGGTCTGGTGCGGCGGCCTGCGGGGGACGTCGCATCAGACCGGCCGGCGGCCGAGAGGAGAATCGCGTGGGACGGGTTGGTCAGAGCAACGGGTCGTTCTTTATCAACGTCCGGGTGCCGAGCGGGCTGGTCCGGGTGCCCGCCGCCGGGACCGGGGCCGACCTCCTGTTCACCGCCGCCGATACCAGGAACGGCGGCGAGGCGGCGATCGTGGTCTCGGTCACCGTGCTGCCGTTCGCGCTGCCGCCCGGGGTGACGGCGGGCGAGGCGCTGGCCGCGATGCTCCGCGAGCGGGACCGGGGCGACCGGGCCGTGGTCGAGGAGTTCCGGACCGCGGCCGGGCATCCCGCGATCGGGATCAGGCGGATCCGGCCGGGGACGCCGAAGGAGAAGGGCCGCCTGTCGGTCAACACCGGGCAGGCGCAGGTGCTTGTGGTCTACTGCGCGGCCGGCGCGCTCGGCGTCGTCAGCGGCGCCTGCCGTAACCCGCGGGACCTGAACGCGACCGCCGCGCTGGTGGCCGGCCTGGTCGCCAGGATGCGGGTCACCCCCGCCGGGCCCGGCCTCGCGGCGGCCGCCCCGGTCCTGGCCGACCAGGTCAACGAGCGCTAGCGCAGGCGCCGCGCGATCCTGGCGCCCGCGAACCCCGCCGCCGCCGGGATCAGCGCGTGCAGCAGGATGCTGCCCGCGAGACGCCGGGCGCCGGGCGGCACCGCCGGCCAGGCGGCCGGACATGCCCCCCGCACGCGCAGAAACCGCCACCCCTGCCGGTTCCTGCGCGTCGCGACCGGCCGCCCTGGCTGCCCCGGCTTCCCTGGCTGGTCGGCGGGCGGCCGCTCGCCGCTCCGCCTCGGCCGGGGTGAGCAGGCCCCGGTGCGCGAGCACCCGGTCCTCGGCGTCCTCGGCCAGCGCCTGCGCCTCCTTGAGCAGGTCGAGCAGCCGCTGCGCCTGGGCCACGTCGACGACTTCCTGCGACCCGGCGAGGCAGCCGAGCAGCCGGGACCGAGCGGCGTCGGCGATCTTGCGCGCCTGCCGCGCCTCCGGATCGCGGAGGACTGCGTCATCCGGAGGTCTGTTCACATCGTTCTCCGTGAGGAGCACTGCACATCACCACCCTCGCTGTCGACGATAAGCCTATCACCGCAACACTGTTTTCCAGTAATTTCCACTATAGTTGCGGTTGATTGTGGGCGCCTCGCGTCGAGGGCGGGATGTGGGCTAGGCGGCGCAGACGCGATGCCGGGCGAGATGCGCCATGAACGCCTGGTGCGCTTCCCAGCCGTCGGGGAACTTCACCGGCACGCCGAGGTGGACCGGCTCGGCCGACGGGTGCGCGTCGAGCAGTTCGGGGATGCCCGCGCGCGCGACCACGATGCACGCGTGCCGGTGCCGCGAGGCCAGCACGCACAGCCGCCCGGCCTCGAGGTGGAACGCGGTCGCGTCCCGACGGCCGGACAGCGGGTGCAGCATGATCGTCACGTCGAACTCGCGCCCCTGCAGCCGGTTGGCGGTGTCGACCACCACGTCGGTCACGCCGAGCTCGCGCAGCGCCCGCCGCACGGCGGCCGCCTGGACGGTGCGGGTCACCCCGATCGCGATCCGGTCGTCGGTGACCGGGAGCGGCTCGCGGCGACCGCTCCGAGATCGTGACCGCGCCGCGCTGGCAGCAGCCGCGCGGCCAGCCCGGCGCAGGCGGCGATCGCCTCGGCGTCGGTCGGCAGGGTGTGCCGGTGGCCGAGCTCGAACAGCGCCCAGCCGGTCTCGCGCCGCCGTCTCCAGGGCAAGATCAAAAGAGCTTTGTCCGAACGGTCGCGTGTTCCACGTCATGCGCCGGTCGTCTTCCTCGGTCGCGGCGGCGAACCCGGTGAAGGGGTAGAACGCCTCCGACACGACCGGCGCGGCCGAGGCGGGCAGCCGCCAGGAGACCGGCAGGCTGTGCACCGGGATGTGGCTGTTGTTGGTGAGCAGCACCGCGACCGCGCTCGACATGGGGTCCCAGTTCAGGCCCGAGCCAGCGTTCTGTTTCCACCGTGGAGAAGGGGTCGAGCTGACCGGGGTCGCCGACGAACAGCGCCTTGTCGAACAGGCGGGCCACCCGCAGCAGCGCGTCCGAGCGCATCTGGTAGGCCTCGTCGACGATGGCCCACGGCCAGGTCCTGTCCACGTCCTTGAGCATCGCCCACTTGGCGGCGGTGGCGACCACGACCGGGTGCTCGGCCAGGTCGGCGACCGAGCTGCGGGCAGCGACGTTCTGGTGGCCGGCGACGCGCTCGGACGGGGTGTAGGCGGCGGCCGACAGCCGGCCGATCGGGGTGTCGGGGTTGTCGGCCGCGAGCCGGTCGATCAGGTCGTCGACCTGCTCGTTGGTCTGGCCGACGATCATCACTCGCTCGTCGATTCCGCGCCAGCTCGGAGGCGGCGCGGACCACCAGGGTCGACTTGCCCGCGCCGGGCGGCGAGTCGACCACCACGCCGTGGGTCGCGGTGGCGAGGCTGTCGAGGATGCGGTCGGTCGCCTGGCGGGCGCGCTTGGCGGCCTCTTCGATGCTCACGCTTTGCCGTTGCGCTTCTGCGCGTGGGTGGCTCGTTGGGCGTGGGTGGCTCGTGGCGCTTGGGCGGCTCGTGGCGTTTGGGCGGCCCGTGGCGCCTGAGTACGTCGGTGCGCTTCGGTGCCCGTTGGCGGCTGGGTCATGACCATGGCTCCTGGGCGTCGTCGTCGGTCGGGACGTAGTCGAGCGGCGGGCCGCCGTGCGTCCACGGCGTCTCCTCCCGGCTCGGGAACTGCGGCGCGGGCTGGAAGTCGTCCCTGAGCGTGGTGTAGGTGACCTCGTCGCCGAGGCCGGGGCGTGGTGCCGGGCGGGGCGGCCAGGGCGCGGCCCATGCCGCCGCTCAGCTCGAGGGTGACCAGCGTGCCGCCTGGGTCGTCGTCGCCGTTGCCGTTGTTGGCGTCGCCGTTGTCCTCGTCGCCGTTGTCGTCGTTGCCATTGTCGCTTGTGACGTTGTCGGTGTCGTTGTCGGTGTCGGTGTCGTGACGTCGACTGACCTTGGCCGCCTGGCTGGGGTAGTCGGGGCAGGCGAGCACCGTGCCCGGCTCGACGATGACCTCGTCGGTGGTCCGCACGGTGAGCCACGGCCGGAGCTTGGCCTTCTTGCCGTCGGTGTCCAGCCGGGTCAGGTCGGCCCGACGACCGTGCCCGCGAACGCCTCGCCGGTCAGCCGGTACTCGGCCATCACCAGCGGGTCGTCGTGGGCGCGCTCGACCGCGAGCCGCTGCTGCTCCCGCTCCAGCCGGGCGAGCCGCTTGGCCGCCGCGACCGCGCTGTCCCGGCGCGGCTGCGGCGCGCCGCCCGCACGCAGCCAGGCCGCCTGGGCGGTGAACGACCGGCGGTCGTCCTTCCACCGGCGCTCGGCGACGTGGGCCGCCTCCGGCAGCGCCGCCAGCAGGGCGTGCCCGCGCCACATCAGCTCCCAGGTCGGCGCGAGCTGGGAATGCAGCGCGGCGTCCATCGCCGCCTGCGCGCGAGCGCAGGGCCGGGCCGTCGCCCGACTCGGCGCGGCGTCCCTGATCGCCTGCATCCGCCCCTCCAGCACCTCGTTGTCGAAGGTCGGGTCGGTGACCGGGCCGGCCGGCGGGCAGCGGACCGGGTCCTCGGCCAGCCGGGCCGCCTGCTGGCCGGTCAGGCCGTCGGCCGGGTCGATCCAGCCGAGCAGGGCGGCCAGGTTGGCGTCCTCGAGGTCGGACTGGCCGGTCGCCCAGTGCTCGGCCAGCGCGGTCGTCATCGGCAGCAGCAGCGACCGAGCCGGGCACCTCGGCCCGCTCGGCGTAGTGGGTCAGCCAGCGGCCGAGCAGCGGCACGGACGGGCGGACCGCGTACTCGCCGTCGGTCCGCCGCAGCCGGGTCGACCGGCCGAGCAGGCGGAGGAACGCGGCCGCGTTCGGATTGGGGACGAGGAGCTGCGGGGCGTCCGCGAGCGGCTCGGGGGCCTGGGCCCGGTCTTGATCGGAGCCGACGTCGGTACCGGTGTCGTCGGCCGCGTCGTCGTCGGCCGGAAGGAACGCGTCGAGGTGGCCGAGGATGACCTCGGCCAGGTCGGCCGCGAACTCGAACCGCCGGGCGCGGTCGCGCGGCTCGTAGACGGTGAGCAGGCGCGGCTTGTCCGGGTCGTCGCCGAGCATGACCGCGAGCGGCGCGCACGCCTCGCCCGCCAGCTGCAGCGGGATGACGACCAGCGGTCGCTCGGCCGAGGTGAACGTGCCGGACGGTGCGGATGAGCCGGGCGCGGCCGGCGGCCGCCGCCTCGACCCGGGCGAATGCGGTCAGCAGGGTCACGGCGGCTAGACCGCCTCCCCGAGCACCTGCGCCGCGGAGCTGGGCCGCCCGCAGCAGCTGGGCCGCGATCTCCGCCTGCTCCGGGGCGGGCAGCTGGCCGCGGGCGAGGCTGCGGGCCTGCGGCGATGTACTCGATGCCGCCCAGGTCCTCGCGGACCGGCTTGCCGAGCGCGCCGGTGGTGCCGGCCGCCTCGTCGCGGCACAGGAAGCAGAGCTCGCAGGTGGCCAGGCACTCGGGCGCGTAGTTGGCGGCGACCTGGCCGATGGCGGCGGTCAGCTCGGCCGCCGGGCGGCGGGGCCGGCCCTCGGCGTCCGGGTCGAGGTCGAAGGTGAGCGTGCCCGGGTACTGGGCGAGCAGGTCCTCGATGCTGGCGATCCGGCTGAGCTGCCGGTCGAGCACGCCCAGCTGCCTGCGGACGTCGAGGCTGGCGGCGGTCGGCTGGCTGGAGAAGTCCCTCGGCGCGACCAGGATCGTCCGATGGCTGACGGCGGCCGGGTCGCGCGCCCGCCTCCGCCACCAGGTCGCGCAGGGCGCGGACGTAGACGGCGGACTGGATCGCGGCGGCGGCCACCTTGCCCGGGTCGGCCTGCCCGTCGATCACCGCGAAGGACTTGATCTCGATGACGTGGAAGGTGCCGTCGAGGCGGAGCGCGATCAGGTCGGGCTCCAGGTAGGCGTGGCGGCCGCCGACCCGCAGCCGCAGCAGCGGGTGGTCGAGGAGGGTACGGCCGGGCTGGTCGGGGGCGGTCAGCACGTGCCTGGTGTGCAGGTGCCGGAGCTCGGCCGAGGAGTTGCCGCCGACGTCGTTGAGGTCCGCGTAGCCGACCTCGCTGACGTCCAGGCCGAGCACCTCGCGCAGCAGGGTGAGGAGCTGGGCGGCGCCGTTCTCCTTGACCTGGGCCTCGAACGCGTTGCCGCGGACGATCGCGAACCGCGACTGGCCGAACGGGGCCGGGAAGCCGGCGTGCGCGGCGACCCGCTGCTTGTCCACCCCGGCCGCGTCCATCAGGGCGCGGCGGGCGCAGCCGGGGTTGGCGGCGAGGGCGGAGATCGTGCGCGCGTCGTGGTTCTTCGGCAGCGCCCGGCCGCGGAGCCGGTCGAGGGCGGCCTGCGCGGTCGCGCTCGGCTGACGCCCGGTCACTCGCCCGCGGCCTTCCCGGTGATGCCGGCCTGGTCGGCCGGAATGCCCGGCCCGCCCGCGATGTCGGCCGCGTCGGCCGCGCCTCCCGCTTGGTCGCGGAAGGTGGCGGTGCCGAACAGCTGCTCGGCCGGGCGCAGGTCGCGCGCCCGCTCGGCCGCCGCCGCGCGGGCCTCGACGTCGGCGTCGCGATGGACGGTCAGCTCGGCCCGCGGCCGCCGCGCTGACGGCGGCCGGGTCGGCCCCGCCGCCGGGGGAGATCGCGCCGGAAACGGAGGCCGCGAACCGTTGCAGCAGGCGGCGGGCCGCGGCCGGCGGCTCCGGTATCCGCTCGATCGCCTCGGCCACCCGGATCGCCGCCGTCAGGAAGTCGACCCGGGGCGACAGCGAGCCGATCACGCGCAGCTCGAGCGGCCAGGTCGAGACCGCGAGCAGACCGCGGGACGGGGCCAGGTAGTCGGCCGAGAGCGCCGCGCAGATGTAGTACGGCCGGGCGAACGGCGCGGTACGGAACGAGCGCTCCTCGTCGCGCTTGAGGCTGGTGACCCGGGTGGTGGGGAACGTCGCGCCGAAGAACGCCTCGTGCACGGTCGCGATCAGCTTGGGCGCGGCCGGCACCTGGAGCAGGCTGAGCGCCTCGTAGACCTGCTCGCGCAGCGGCAGCAGCGAACCTGGCTGGGCGGGCGGCTCGGATGATCCGGTCGGCGCGGGTCCGGCTTGCGCGGCGGCCGCGTCGAGCGCGTCCTCCCAGGCCTGCTCGGCTGACCTGAGGGCCGAGCGGCGCTGCCCGGCGAGCGCCCGGTCGCCGGCCAGGACCGCCTCGCGGACGGCGACCCGCAGCTCGTCAATCCGGCGTTCAAGCGCCTCGATGGTGTCGGCCACGGCGCCGATCATACCGGCAGCTCGCTGCGATTTCCAGCAATCTCCAGCATGGCGCAACCCAGGGCGGACAGCCGGCGAGGCAGCCAGCGCACGCGCCCGGTCAGGGGGTGCCGTAGACTTACGCAAGCGTAGGTCGCTCGGTGAGCCGAAAACTTCCATCCCGCGGACATCGGTTAGCCCAGGCACCGGTTAGACACTTCAGACGTGGCACCACAGCCCACGTGACCGGCACGATCCAATGTGACAGCCTGCGGCAACGCGACCACCCCGAGTCCTGGAGACGATTTTTCGTTGAGTGCCATGCCTGCAGAGCGTTCTGCCGTGCCCGAAATCGATGAGACAGAAACAGACGTAACCTTCGCCTCGCTTGGCGTCCCCGCCCCGCTGGTCGCGGTGCTCGCGCGAGGACGGGATCATCAGCCCGTTCCCGGTCCAGGCGGCCACCCTGCCCGACGCCCTCGCGGGCCGGGACATCCTCGGCCGGGCCCAGACCGGGTCGGGCAAGACGCTGGGCTTCTCCCTCCCGCTGGTCACCCGGCTGGCCGGCGGCCAGACCGCGCCGCGGACGGCCGCGCGGGCTCGTGCTGGTGCCCACCCGTGAGCTCGCGACCCAGGTGCACGAGGTGCTCCGGCCGCTCGCGCGGGCGATGCGGCTGTGGGTCACCACCATCTACGGCGGCGTCTCCTACGGCCCGCAGGTGACCGCGCTGCGGCGGCGGACCGACATCATCGTCGCCACCCCCGGCCGGCTGGCCGACCTCATCAACCAGGGCGAGTGCGACCTGGCCGACGTCGAGGTCATGGTCATCGACGAGGCCGACCAGATGGCCGACCTCGGGTTCCTGCCGATCGTCCGGCGGCTGCTCGAGTCGACCCCGGCCGACGGGCAGCGGATGCTGTTCTCCGCCACCCTCGACGCCGCCATCGACGTGCTGGTCCGCCGGTTCCTCAACAACCCGGCGACGCACTCGGTCAACGAGAACTCCTCCCCGGCCGAGATCGAGCACCACGTGCTCACCATCGACCCGGCCAGGAAGCTCGAGGTGCTGGCGACGCTGGTCGGCGGCGACAAGCGGTCGCTGGTCTTCACCAGGACCAAGCACGGCGCCGAGCGGCTCGCCCGGCAGCTCACCGAGCTCGGCATCCCCGCCGCCGAACTGCACGGGAACCTGCGGCAGGGCGCCCGCGCGCGGAACCTGGCGGCGTTCTCCAACGGCATCGCCCGGGTCATGGTCGCCACCGACATCGCCGCCCGCGGCATCCACGTCGACGGCATCGACCTGGTCATCCACGCCGACCCGCCGGCCGAGCACAAGGCGTACGTGCACCGCTCGGGCCGCACCGCCCGCGGCGGCGCCGACGGCGTGGTGGTCACGCTGCAGATGCGGTCGCAGGCGCGCGAGGTCACCGCGATGATGCGCAAGGCCGGCATCACCCCGCACACCGCGGCCGCGTACGACCCCGAGTCGGACGTGCTGCGCGAGATCGGCGGCCCGCCCGCGCCCCGGGTCACGGTCTCGGGCAAGGTCTCCGAGCTGGTCCGGCCGGAGGACCGGCTGTCCGCCAACGGCGCCGGCGGCCCCGGCGGACGCGGCGGCTACGGACGGGGCGCCGGCGGCCGGTCCCGCGACGATCGGCCGCGCCGCGACCGCCAGGGCGGCGACCGTTCATCCGACGGCCGTTCATCCGACGGCCGTTCTTACGGCGACCGTTCGTCGGACGACAATCGCGCGCCGCGCGGCGAGTTCCGGCGCGACGAGCGGCCGTATGGCGGCCGCCCGGCCGGCGGCGGGCGCTCCTTCGGCGGCGACCGGCCTTCTTCGGAAGGACGCCCGTTCCGCGGCGGCCGCGACGACAGGAACGCCGACGGCCAGCGGCCCGAGCGGAACGACTGGTGGCCCCGCGAGAACCGGCCCGCCAGCGGAAACGGCCCGGCCGGCGAGTACCGGCGGCCAGGCGCGGCCGGCGGCTGGCGACCGGCTGGAGCCGGCGCGCCGAACCGTTCGGCCAGCGGCTACCGGCCCGTCCGCGACAGCAGGAATGGCGAGCCGGGCGGCGAGAACCGCGACGGATCGGGTCGCGGCGACCGCCCGTCGGCGGGCGGCCGGGCGGCGCCCGGGACCGTTCCGGCTATTCGGCCGGGCGCAACGGGACCCGCTAGCGCCTGGATCACCGTCGGTACCGACATTTCTGACATATCTTCCCAGGCAGCGGGCTCGAGAGTCGGCTCAGTTTTCCGGCCCGAGAACGACGATCCGCGCCGCAGGATGCGGTAGATTAACCCTTAGCTGTTGTCGGACTTTGCGATCTTGAATTCGCTCGCGGTTTCAAGTAACGGACGATTTACAGGTCGACGCCCAAGTCTCGTACGGCGGCGGTATCCCACAGCTGACTCGCGTGAAGCGCGCGGGTCTCAGGCACGCCCAGAAGGACAAACAGCAAAAATGGCTCAGGGGACCGTAAAGTGGTTCAACGCGGACAAGGGCTATGGCTTCATCGCCCCAGACGACGGTAGCGGTGACGTCTTCGTTCACTTCTCCGCGATCGAGGCGAACGGGTACCGCAGCCTCGAGGAAAACCAGAAGGTCGAGTACAGCGTGACCCAGGGGCCGAAGGGTCCGCAGGCCGCGCAGGTGCGGGCCGTCTGACGAAGACCATCCGGCGGCGGGTCCTCGCGTCCCTGCGCGAAGGCCCGCCGTCGCGGTTTTCCGGGCTCTCACCGAGTCTTAGTAAGTCGCGAAGCATCTCAGTACGTCGCGCGGTCTTGACCGCGAGCTTCTCGAATCAGGATCGCCCGATCATTCACGCTTGAGCGCGATCGCCAGGTCCGGCTTGACGAAGGACAAGAGCCATCGCGGCCAGACCATCGCGCCGTGACAGCGGAACACGGCGACGTCCCCGTCGGTCACGTCAAAGGACTGGTTGCGGCTGGAGTACCGGCCCGACCGGATCTTCAGCACGTGGTGGCCGGGGTCGATCGCCGCCTCGACCGTCTCCGAGTAGGCGATCGTGCCGATGGCCTTGCCGTCGAGCTCGATCGCGAACTGGCCGCGCCGAAGCTCTATCACCATGCCGTGGGCTTTTCGCGTCAGCCTAAGCGTCGCCGTCACGGGCGCTCCTCTCCGAGCGCTCGCCGCGGGCGAGCGCGGGGGTAGTTTAGGGCGCTGGGTCGTTCGGCGGCATCCGTTCCTGCGGCGCGCGGCAACTCACGGCAACCGCGCCAACGCGGCGAAACTGCAGCCGCTCGGTCGGCTGGGGACCCGGTCTTCCCTTACGTCCAGCCTCGTAGTAGGCTCGATTTTGAGCGATCGCTTAAAACGATCGCTCAAAACTTCGTCCGAGAGGGGATCGCCGTGCGTGACACCCGGGCCGCGCTCATCGACGCCGCCATCGCCACGCTGCGCGAGTCGGGATTCGCAGCCGCCAGCGCCCGGCGGATCGCGGCCGAGGCCGGATGCAACCAGGCGCTGGTCTTCTACCACTTCGGCTCGGTCCCCGACCTGCTGATGGCCGCGCTCGAGGAGGTCAGCGCCCGGCGGATGGCCGTCTACCGCGAGCTGACTCGACCGGACCGGGACGCTGGGCGAGCTCATCGACGCCGCCCGGACGGTCTTCGAGGCCGACCTCGACTCCGGCAACGTCACCGTGCTGGTGGAGATGATCAGCGGGGCGCACTCGGTGCCCGGCCTCGGCGAGCGGGTCAGCGCCTGCCTGGCGCCGTGGCGTTCGTTCGCGGAGACGGCGGTGCGGGACGTGCTCGCCTCGTCACCGTTCGGCTCGCTGGTGCCGCCGGCCGAGGTCGCGCACGGCGTGGTGGCCGGCCTGCTCGGGCTGGAGCTGCTGGCCAGCCTGGACGGCGACCGGGCCAGCGCACTCGCCCTGTTCGACCGCGCCCGCGCGGTCGGCCGACCTGCTCGACCGGATCCGGCCGCTGGCGGCCCTGCTCAACCTGTCACCGGCGGCGACGCCCGCTCCCCCGGCTCCGCCCGCTCCCCCGCTCCCCCCGCCCAACCGGAGGCATTATGCAGACCGACGTGGTAACCGGCGCATTCGGCTACTCGGGCGCGGCGATCGCGCGCGAGCTACTGGCCGCCGGGCACCAGGTGCGCACGCTCACCGGGCACCCGGGCCGCGCCCCGGGCGGCTCGCCGATCGAGGCGCGCCCGCTGGACTTCGCCGACGCCGACGGGCTGGAGCGCGACCTGCGCGGCGCGCACACCCTCTACAACACGTACTGGGTCCGGTTCCCGCACGGCGGCGAGACCCACGCCACGGCGGTCGCGAACAGCCGCGTCCTGTTCGCCGCCGCGGCCCGGGCCGGCATCCAGCGGATCGTGCACGTCTCGATCACGCACGCCGACCCTGCCTCCCCGTACCCGTACTTCAGCGGCAAGGCCGCGGTCGAGGCGTACCTGCGCGACCTCGGCGTCCCGCACGCGATCGCCCGGCCGGCCATCCTGTTCGGCGGGCACGGCGTGCTGCTCAACAACATCGCGCTGGCTGCTGCGCCGCCTGCCGGTCTTCGCCGTCGGCGGTCGCGGCGACTACCGGGTACGCCCCATCCACGTCGACGACCTGGCCCGGCTCTGCCTGCAGCTAGGCGAGCGGCCGGACGGCGTCACCGTGGACGCGGTCGGACCGGACTCGCTCGCCTTCCGGGACATGGTGCTGGCGATCCGGGCGGCGGTCGGCAGCCGGGCGCTGGTCGTGCCCGCCCCCGGCTGGGCGATCCCGCCGTTGTCGGCCGCCCTCGGCGCCGCGCTGCACGACGTCCTGCTCACGCGGCGAGGAGTACCAGGCGATGGCGGACGGCCTGGCCGACTCCGACGCCCCGTCAACCGGCTCGACCAGCCTCACCGAGTGGATCGCCGCGCACGGCCGCGAACTCGGCCGCAGCTACGCCAACGAGCTCACCCGCCACTACCGCTGACCGGCACGTTACCGGTCAAGCCGAGATGGCCGGTCGAGCTAGCGGAGGGTTCGGTCTGAAAATCACGACACGACATATCGCGTCTTGAGTTGTTTCCGGTTAGCATGTTGGGCATGACTGACGCGCAGCGCGAACTTCGGCCATCGTCCGGCCGCCAGCTGGCTTACGGCGGGGTGGACCTTGAGCTCCGGGCGGCTGACGCCGACCGGGACCGGGCGGCGGGAGTGCTTGGCGGCGCGCTCGCGACCGGGCGGTTGACCAGCGCCGAGCACGCCGAGCGGCTGGACGCGGTCTACGCCGCGAAGACGATGGGCGACCTCGCCCCGCTGACCAGGGACCTGCCCGCCGAGGACGGCGCGGATGCGGGCGCCATCGACGTCGGCCGGGCCGAGGTCGCCGCCCGGTTCAGCAAGGTGATCAGGTCCGGGCGCTGGGTGGCCGGACGGCACACCAGGCTGACCTCGCATTTCGGCGCGCTGATCGTCAACCTGGCCGACGCGGTGCTGCCCGGGCGCGAGATCACGCTGGAGATCGACGCGTTCTGCGGCAAGCTGATCGTGGTCGTCCCGTCCGGCGCGCATGTGATCGACGAGGGCGGCGCGCTGTTCGCCAAGCGCGCCATCTACGGCCGCGAGAACGACGACGACGACGGGCCGGTGATCAGGATCGTCGGTGACGCGCGGTTCTCGAAGGTCACCGTGCACCGCAGCCACCTCGACCGCCACGAGGGCCGGGCTCCGGCGCCCTATTCGATCGGCGCCTGATGCGAACCGCGGCTGCCGTAGAGGTGGCTGGCCTGTTCCAGTGCGCTCAGATAGCCGCACCGGGTGTAGGCGGGCCCGCCCTCCGGGGCGTTGGCGAGCAGCCCGCGGACGGCGGCCAGCGACTTGAAGCCCTTGCGGTACATCCAGTCCTCGAGGCCGTCGAGCAGCACCCGGGCATGCTGCGGGCCGTGCCTGAGCAAGGCCGACGTCGTCATCACCACGTCCGCGCCGCCAAGCAGGTAGGCCGCCACGTCGGCGGCCGAGTCCACGCCGGTCGACGCCGCCAGCGAGCAGCGGACCAGGCCGTGCAGCCGGCCGATCCAGGCGCGTGACAGCGCCGACTCGGCCGGGACCGAGAGCCGCAGCCCCCGGGAGACCGTGAACGTCTCCGGATCGATATCGGTCTGCAGGAACCGGTTGAACAGCACCAGGCCATCGGCGCCCGCCTGGTCGAGCACGGTGGCCATCTCGCCGAGCGAGCTGAAGTAGGGCGACAGCTTCACCGCGACCGGGATCGAGACGACCGCCTTGACCGTGGTGAGGATCTCGGTGTAGCGGCGTTCTGCGTCGCGCGCCGGGATCATCGGGTCGCCCGCAAGGTAGTAGACGTTGAGCTCGATCGCGGACGCGCCCGCCGCCTGCATGGCCGACGCGTAATCCGTCCAGCCGCCGGTCGAGCCGCCGTTCAGCGACGCGATCACCGGGATGTCGGTCTCGGCGACGGCTCGCTTGATCAGGGCCAGGTAGCGAGCGGGCCAGTCCCCGCCGCCGGGGCCCGCCAGGTCGCGGAAGTACTTCCGCGCCTCGTAGCGACCATCCGCGCCGCCCTCGACCGGGAACCAGTCGCGTTCGTCCTCGGCCGGGAGCTGCTCCTGGAAAAGCGAGGGCAGCACGACCGCGCCGACTCCCGCCTCGGCAAGCTTGGTGAGCCCCGCCAGCGAGCCGGTCAGCGGGCCGGCCGAAGCCACCAGCGGGCTGCGCAGGGTGAGCCCGAGATAACGCGTTTGCAGATCCATGAGCTTCTCACACCCTCGGTAATCAGTGCCCGGCTGACTTGTCGCGCCGATGTAATCCACCGTGCCCCTCCCCGAGCTCATCGGTTAGGGCAGAAGGTCCCGGCTGCGGGGGACGTTAGAGGGTCAATGCCGGGCGGCGGTCCCGGGCGGGCTAGCTCATGGCTTCGAGGACCGGGGGCAGGCCGGTGGTCAGCATCCTGGTGCGGACGCGGCCGAGCAGCGCGGCCATGAACAGGCCGCCGAGGCCGGTGAAGCCGGTGTGCTCGAAGCTGAAGCGGGTGCCGTCGCCGTGGGATTCCAGCCGGTACGCGACCTCGGTCACTTCGCCGCCGCCGGGGTCCGCCCAGGAGTAGCGGAGCAGGTTCGGCTCGTCGGACTCAAGCACCTCGCATTCGACGATGCCGCTCCAGCCTGGCTTGGGCTTGGCTACGTAGCGGAACCGGGTGCCCACGGCGGTCCCGAAGCCCTCCGGCCGCCCGCCCGCGCCGGTGGAGGTCCAGCGCGGGATCAGCGCCGGGTCGGTCAGCGCGCGCCAGACCTTCTCGGGCGGCTGCGGGTAGTCGCGGACGATGCGGATCTCGGCCATGAGGGCTCCCTGTACTGCGGTGACGGTCGATCACAATATTTTTAGCTGCTATAAAATTATAGTAGCAGAATAAATCTGGTGACTATAATGACGGGATGAACGGGCCGACGGTGGACTGGACGACGCCTCGAGCCCCGGACACCGGGGCGGGCGAGGGCGAGGGCCTGCGGGAGCGGAAGAAGCGCCTGATGCGCCAGCGGCTCTCCGACACCGCGACGCTGATGTTCATGGAGCGCGGCTTCGACGCCGTCCGGGTGGCGGAGGTCGCGGCGGTGTGCGGGGTGTCGGAGAAGACGGTCTTCAACTACTTCCCGACCAAGGAGTCGCTGATCCTGGACCGTCTTGAGGGCACGATGGCCGCGCTGCGGCACGGGCTGGCGGACCGGGACGTCACCCCGGTCGAGGCGGTGCTGCGGATCCTGGACGGCGAGCTCGCCGCCATGACGTCGTGGCTGGCGGGCGCGGACGACCCGGTCGCGGCGGCGGCCGCGATGCGCAGGTTCGGCGCGCTGATCCAGGCCAGCCCGTCGCTGCGGGCCCATCAGAGCGACATGATGGATCAGTTCACGGCGGTGGCGGCGGCGATCCTGGCCGAGCGGTCCGGGCTGAGCGCGGACGACCCCGAGCCGCAGATCACCGCGACCGCCCTGCTCGGGCTGTGGCGGATCCAGTTCCTGAGCCTGTCCAGGCACCTGGACGGCACCCGGACCGCGGCGCAGGTGCAGCGGGCGGTGACCGGCGACGTGCTGCGGGCGGCGCGGCTCATCGGCGTCGGCCTCGACTCGCTCGCCCCGACCGACCGTGGTCGTCGAACGGGCATTTGACCGATGCGATAGCATGTTCGCATGAGTGTGGCTGTGCAGGACTCGCTGCTCGACTTCGGGGACGAGCCGACACCGACGGCAGCTGCAGCCGGAGCGGGTGCCGCTGAGCCACGGGGCCTGGGTCGACATCCAGCGGGGGTGGCTGGCGGGGTCGGCGGCGCTGTTCGGGCGGCTGGTCGAGGCGGTGCCGTGGAAGGCCGAGCGGCGGCGGATGTACGACCGGACGGTCGACGTGCCCCGGCTGCTGTGCTTCTACGGCGAGGACGCGGCACTGCCCGACCGCTCGCTCGACGCCTGCCGGGACGCGCTCAACGCGCACTACGAGGACGAGCTGGGCGAGCGGTTCACGACCGCCGGGCTGTGCTTCTACCGGGACGGCCGGGACAGCGTCGCCCTGCACGGCGACACGATCGGCCGCGGCTCGAGCGAGGACACCATGGTCGCGATCGTCTCCCTGGGCGAGGCCCGGCCAATGCTGCTGCGCCCGCGCGAGGGCGGCGCCGGCTCGACCCTGCGGTACAACCTGGGGCACGGGGATCTCATCGTGATGGGCGGCAGCTGCCAGCGGACCTGGGAGCACGGCATACCGAAGTCGGCCCGTCCGACCGGGCCGCGGATCAGCGTCCAGTTCCGGCCGCGTGACGTTCGCTGAAGCCGTCGACGGCGACGGGGTCGCGGCGCGGGCGGAGGCGATTAGGCTCATAGCTTGTGGGTGACTTCCCGTTGCTGGTGGCGACCGATCTGGATGGGACGATCGTCCGTTCGGACGGGACGATCTCCGAGCGGACCGTCGCCGCGTTCGCCCGGGTGGAGGCGGCGGGGGCGCGGTTCGTGCTCGTGACCGGGCGGCCGCCCCGGGTGATGCGGGACATCGCGGCGATGTTCGGGCACGTGGGGACGGCCATCTGCGCGAACGGGGCGCTCGCGTACGACATGGGGACCGAGGCGGTCACGACCAGGCATCTGATCCCGGCGCCGGTCATCGCCGCCGCCATCCCGGCGCTGCGGGCGGCCGTGCCCGGCATCGGGATCGCGCTCGAGTACCCCGACGGCCGCGCCGCCGACGATCACTACGTCGGCGGTCAACTGGGATATGAACCAGACCATGCCGCGTCCGGGCGACGCGGCGCTGTTCTCCCGGCCCGCCTCGAAGCTGCTCGGGCGGCACCTCGGGTACAACTGCGATGACCTGCTGGCGCTGGCCCTGCCCGCGATCGGCGACCTGGTCAGCGTCACCCACTCCAACGGCAAGGGGCTGATCGAGGCGGCCGCGCTCGGCGTGTCCAAGGCGTCGGTCGTGGCGGAGATCGCGGCCGACTTCGGTATCGCCCGCGAGTCGGTCCTCGCGTTCGGCGACATGCCCAACGACCTGCCCCTGCTCACCTGGGCGGGCACCTCCTGCGCGGTCGCCAACGCGCATCCCGACGTGCTCGCCGCGGCCAGTCACGTCATCGGCAGCGAGGACGACGACGGCGTCGCGGAGTACCTGGAACGGGTCTACCCGTAGCCTGGCTGTCCCGTTAGTTCCCGGTGAGTCACCATTTCTTGCTGTTATCCGAAATTGGAGGGGTCCGGGAAATTATTGCGCGACGTTTGACTCGGCTTTCCGAGCGTTTTGTCGCGCAATAATTTCTGGGCCCGCGCTTCTTGCTGTTATCTCCCCGGCGGGCGGGGGCGAGGCGAGGCGCGGGCGGGGCGAGGCGTGGGCGGGGCGGGGGCGAGGCGCGACGCGCGGCGAGGGCGAGGGCGAGGCGCGACGCGAGGCGGGGGCGGGGCGGGGCGCGGCGAGAGCGACGCGAGGCGGGGGCGCGGCGAGGCGGGGCGCGGCGAGAGCGACGCGAGGCGAGGGGAGAGCGACGCGAGGCGGGGGGAGAGCGACGCGAGGCGGGGGGGCTAGGGGGGCGGGCTCCCCGCGAGCCAAGGGCGAGCGCCTGTCGGCGGACTGAGGAGCGAGGCGGTCTGTGACTCGCGACGAGGGAGAGACGGGGGGCTCCAGCGGCCCGGCGGCGAGCGGGGAAGCACAGCGGTTTTGGCCGCGCGACGAGGGAGGCACCGGGCTTAAAGCGCCCGGCGGCCAGCGGGAGAACGCAGAAGGGGGCTCAGAGCGCCGGGGGCGAGTGGGGATAATGCTGGGCCGGTGGGGCCGAAGCGCTCGGTCTTGATGGACGGCGGCGGGGTGGCCGGCCTCGACCAGGAGGGACGTGGCCGCCTCGACGAAGCCGGAGGGGCCGCAGACGAAGATGTCGGGGGCGGTGTCGGGGGGAAGCGCCGACGCGGCGATGACGGCGGCGTTGATGCGGCCGGGGGGCACGCCCCGATGGGCTGACCGGGTGTAGAGGAGGGTGGAGAAGAGGGGCGAAGACAGGGTCCGTTCGGACAACTCGGAAGCGTAGATGACGTCGGCCGGAGAGCGGACCGAGTAGATCAGCCCGACCGGGACCTCGCTTTTCGCCGCGCCGTGGGCGCGGATCATGGACATCAGCGGGACGACGCCGGAGCCGCCCGCCAGCAGCAGCAGCGGCTGCGTCGAATCCTGCGACGGCGACCAGGTGAACCAGCCGCCGATCGGGCCGCGCAGGTCGAACTGGTCGCCCGGCTCGGCGACCCCGGCCAGGTAGGGCGAGACCTCGCCGTCGTCCAGGCGCTGGACGGTGAACTCGAGCCGACCGGGCTCGGGGGCGGACGCGATCGAGTAGGAGCGCTGGGCGGAGTAGCCGTCCTCGGCCGTCAGCCGGACGTCCGCGTGCTGGCCGGGCAGGTGGCCGGGCCAGCCCGGCACGTCCACCATGAGCGTGCGGGCGGTCGCGGTCTCGTCGGTCATCGCCTTGATGGTGGCGACCAGCCACGGCCGGGGGCCGGAGATCAGTCGCCCTGATACCGCTGCTCGCGCCACGGGTCTCCGTAGTCGTGGTAGCCGAGTCCTTCCCAGAACCCGCGGGAGTCGGTCGCGCATCAGGTCGAGCCCGGTGACCCACTTGGCCGACTTCCAGAAGTACAGGTGCGGGACCAGCAGCCGGGCCGGGCCGCCGTGCTCGGGCGCGGAGCGGCTTGCCGTCGTAGGCGTAGGCGATCCAGGCCTGGCCGTCGCGCAGGTCGGGCAGCGGCAGGTTGGTCGTGTAGCCGCCGTACGACCTGGCCATCACGTAGCCCGCCTCGGTGGTCACGCCGTCGAGGAGGGTGTCGAGGGATACGCCGCGCCACCGCGTCGCCAGCTTCGACCACTGGGTGACGCAGTGGATGTCGACCGTGATGTCCTCCGACGGCAGCGCGGTGAACTGCTTCCAGTCCCAGCGGCGGGTGTCGCCGGTCTCCGTGGTGATGGTGAACGTCCAGGTCGCGGTGCGCACCGGCGGCGTCGGGCCGGTCTGCAGGACCGGGAACCCGTGCTCGAGGTACTGGCCCGGCGGGAGCTTGACGTCGCCGCGCCTGCGGCCGGTGAAGCCTCGGGAGATGGTGTTCATCGGATTACGGGTTCAGCATCGACCGCCAGTTGTGCGGGACGCGGCCGGACGGGCCCGGGGTGGGCTGGTCGGCCGGGTGGCTCATCGGGGCGGCGAGCTCCGGGCCGGTCTCGTAGAAGTCCTCGTTCGGGTAGGACCAGAACCACTCCTCGCCCGGCTCGTAGGAGCGGATGACCGGGTGACCGGTCTCCTTGGCATGCCGGGTGGCGTGCTGGGACGGCGAGTTGTCGCAGCAGCCGATGTGGCCGCACTGGGTGCACCGGCGCAGGTGCAGCCACCAGCCCTGGTCCGCCTCGCACTCGACGCAGCCGGGGCCGCTCGGCGGCACCGACGGATCTACGCCCTGCATCTCGGTCATGTTCCCTCCACAGTTGTCGTCGGTGCTTCGAGCGGCAGCCGGATCTGAACCGGGTGTCACCGGGGACGGACTCGACCTGCAGGTCGCCGTGGTGCTTGTTGACCACGATCCGCCAGGCGATGTCGAGCCCGAGGCCGGTGCCCTCGCCGACCGGCTTGGTGCTGAAGAACGGCTCGAAGATCCGGTTCTTGATCTCGGCCGGGATGCCGGGCCCGGTGTCGCCGATCTCGATCAGCGCGCAGTCGCCGTCCCGGGCGGTGCGGATGGTCAGCGTGCCCGTCCCGCCCATCGCCGACACCGCGTTGTCGATCATGTTCGTCCAGACCTGGTTGAGCTCGGACGCGTAGCCGGGCAGGCCGGGCAGCGACCGGTCGTAGTCCTTGACGACCTTGATCTTCGCGCCGATCTTGGCCGACATCATCAGCAGCGTGCTGTCCAGCAGGTCGTGCACGTCCACGACCTGGAACGGGGCCCGGTCGAGCTGCGAGTACTGCTTGGCGTCGCCGACCAGGGTCGAGATCCGGGTGGTGGCGTCCTCGATCTCGTTCATCAGCAGCTCGGTCTCGACCGTGTAGTTCAGCCACCGCAGCGCGGGCTCGAGCATGGCGTCGCCGACCATCTCCCGCACCTGATCGAGCCACTCGGTCGACAGGCCCGCCTGCACGAACGTCGGTGAGAGCTGCCAGCCGTCGCGGATGCCGTGCTCCTCGAGCCAGTCGGACATCTCGTCTTCGAGGTCGGACGCCTCAAGCGGGGCGAGCTTGGGCGCCTTGGCGACCCGCTCGACCGCGCGCTGCTGAAGCTCGATGATCGAGTCGAAGCTGGCCTTCTCGTACTTGCCGGCCGCCAGCATCTTCAGCTTGCCGCGCATCGCCGCGACCCGCTCGCGCAGCGTCACCGTCGCGCGGACGGCGGCCGCGGCCGGGTTGTTCAGCTCGTGGGTCAGGCCGGCCGTGAGCGAGCCGAGCGCGAGCAGCCGCTCGCGCTGGCCGACCGCCTCGCGGGATCGCTGGCCGCCGAGCCAGAGCCCCTCGAGCAGGTGCGTCGGCATCGGGAACCACTCGGTCATGATCTGCGCGAAGCAGGTCGCGCCGAGCACGAAGAACTTCGACGGCTCGGTAACCCGGACCGTGTTCTGGTACACCTGCGGCACCCGGTCGCCCAGGTAGGCGGTGTAGGCGCCGGTGTAGACGCCGCGCTGGCTGGTCCGGCCGACCTCGACGTCGTCCGGGCCGACCCGCCGCGAGGTGACCAGGGTGCCCTCGATGAGCACGTAGAAGCAGTCGGCCGGGGCGCCCTCGGCGAACAGCACGCCGGGCTCGCACCCGCTCCACGTGCCCCTCCTGGCACAGCCGGCGGAGCTGCTCCTCGGTCAGCTTCTCGAACAGGAACAGCGTGCGGAGCTGGTCCGGGAGCACTCGCCGGGCAGATTTTCCACCTGCACCGGCTTGTCGGGCACGTCTGGCGTTTCCGGCGCGGTCGCCGCGGGGTTGGCGGTCATAGTGTCTCCAGGTAGCGATGGACCAGCATGACGGCCATGGCGCCCTCACCCACGGCCGACGCGACTCGCTTGGCGGAGTCCGAGCGCACGTCGCCGGCCGCGAACACGCCGGGCACGCTCGTCTCCAGGTGGTACGGCGAGCGGTCGAGCGGCCAGCCGGGCCGGTGCTCGGTCTGGTTCAGGTCCGGCCCGGACACGATGAACCCGTGGCCGTCACGGGCCACCACGCCGTCCAGCCAGCCGGTCCTCGGCGCCGCCCCGATGAAGATGAACAGCTGGCCGGCGTCGACCGACTCAGTTGCGCCGGTGTTCAGGTCGCGCAGGGTGAGCTGCTCGAGGTGCCCGTCGCCGAGCGCCTCGGTCACCTCGGTGCAGGTGCGGACGGAGATGTTCTCGATCCCGGCGATCTGCTGGATCAGGTAGTACGACATCGACAGCTCGAGCGAGCCGCCGCGCACCAGCATCGTCACCGACCGGGCGAACCGCGCCAGGTAGACGGCGGCCTGGCCGGCCGAGTTGGCCCCGCCGACGATGAACACGTCGGCGTCCTTGCACGCCTCGGCCTCGGTCAGCGCCGCGCCGTAGTAGATGCCCGCCCCGGTCATCTCGGCGCAGCCGGGGGCGTTGAGCTGGCGGTAGGACACCCCGGTGGCGAGGATGATCGCCTTCGCGTCGATCACGGTGCCGTCGCCGAGCCGGAGCGTCCTGGCCGGCCCGTTGACCTCCAGCCCGGCCGCCTCGCTGGTGGTCAGCAGCTCGGCGCCGAACTTGACCGCCTGCCGCCGGGCCCGGTCGGTCAGCTGGCCGCCGGACAGGCCGTCGGGGAAGCCGAGGTAGTTCTCGATCCGTGACGACTGGCCGGCCTGGCCGCCGGTGGCGAACTTCTCCACCAGCACCGTGCGCAGCCCCTCGGAGGCGCCGTAGACCGCCGCGCCGAGCCCGGCCGGACCGCCGCCGACCACGACCAGGTCGTAGAAGTCGCGCTCGGGGGTGGTCGCCAGGCCCACCCGGCCGGCGACCTCGGCCTGGGTCGGGGCGATCATCGGCTCGCCCTCGGTGGTGATCAGCACCGGCAGGTCGCTGGCCGTCGGCGCCGGCCGCCTCGAGCAGCCGCCGTCCTTCGTCGCTGTCGGAGGCGTACCAGCGGTACGGCACCTGGTTGCGGGCGAGGAAGTCGCGCATCGCGCTCGACGGGCGCCGACCAGCGGTGCCCGACCAGCTTGGCCTCTCGGACCGGCTTGCGATCCTCGTCGCTGCCAGGCCCGCAGCAGGTCGTCGATGACCGGGTAGAGCTTCTCCTCGGGCGGGTCCCAGGGCTTGAGCAGGTAGTGGTCCAGGTCCACGATGTTGATCGCGTCGATCGCGGCGCTGGTGTCCGCGTACGCGGTCAGCAGCATCCGCTTCGCGTACGGGTACACGTCCATCGCCCGCTCGAGGAACTCGATGCCGTTCATGCCCGGCATCCGGTAGTCCGCGAGCAGCACCGCGACCTGGTCGCCGCGCAGCTTCATCTGCCGCAGCGCTTCCAGGGCGGTCATCGCCCGATTCCGCGCGCACGATCCGGTGGTGCTCGCCGTACCGTCTGCGCAGGTCGCGGGCGACCGCGCGGGACACGCCAGGGTCGTCGTCCACGGTCACGAGCACCGAGCGGACCTCGTCCGTGATCGTCGTCGTCGTCACCTCACTAGGCTAACCCGTCATCGCAAGTCGGCCTCGGTTCAGGCGCGCTCGCGGGCGCTGGCGGGCGATGGCGGCCGCCGGTCAGTCGGCCGGAGCTGGGCGCTGGCGGGCGTGCGGGCTCGCGGGCGGCGTGCGGCTAGTACCCCTCGGCGGCCGATGACGTTCAGCAGCGGCTGCGCCGGCCGCGAGCCGGGCGAGCTGGGCGCGACGACCTCGTAGGCGCGCTCGCGGGAGGCGCGGATCGGCGCCGCCGACGTGCGGCGTGAGCAGCAGGCCGGGGGCGGACCAGAGCGGGTGGCCGTCCGGCAGCGGCTCCGGGTCGGTGACGTCGAGCGCGGCCTTGAGGCGGCCGGCGGTCAGCTCGGCCAGCAGCGCGTCGGTGTCGACGATCACGCCGCGGGCGGCGTTGACCAGCAGCGCGCCGTCCTTCATGGTCTTCAGGAACTCGGCGTTGACCAGCTGCCTGGTCTCGTCGGTGACCGGGACGAGGATGACGACCACGTCGGCGGTCGGGCAGCATTCGCGGCAGCTCGTCGATCGGGTGCACGCCGTCGCGGGCGTGCCGCGCGACCCGGTCGATCGTGACCTCCCAGCCCGCCAGGCGGCGCTCGACCGCCTCGCCGATCGAGCCGTAGCCGACGATCAGCACCCGCTTGCCCGCGATCAGGTCGCTGACGGTCGGGTCCCAGTGCCCGGCCAGCTGCCCGGCCGCGAACCGGGGGAAGTTCCTGATGCTGGCGATGATCACGCCCGCCGTCCACTCGGCGGTGGCCGGGGTGTGCGCGCCCCTGGCGTTGCAGAGCGTGATGCCGGCCGGGATGTAGGGCAGGATGTGGTCCGCGCCGGCGGAGAGGATCTGGATGGTCTTCAGCTTCGGCAGCGTCACGATCGTCCGCAGTACTTCGGGATTCTTACCGAAGGGAAAGACGACGAACTCGACCTCGTCGGTGCTCGGCGGGCAGTTCCTCGCCGCCCTTCCACACGTCGGCCTCGATGCCGGCGGGCAGGCCGCCGAACGCCTCGGGGGAATCGGGCAGCCATACCCGGGTCAACGTCGCCTCCGCTGAATGCTGGTGCAGCGTGTCTGGTCGGTCCGGGCTAGGCAAGGCCGAACTCGGCTCGGCGGTCCGGCGGGACGAGGTCCGCGTAGTCCGGGTGCTTCTTGATCCAGGAGTTGACGTAGGGGCAGAACGGGAGAACGGCCAGCCCGCGCTTCCTGGCGTCGTCGAGGCTGAACCTGGCCAGGTGGGTCGCCAGGCCTGCGCCCTGGAAGGCCGGCTCCACCTCGGTGTGGATCAGGCTGATCGCCTGGCCGCTGCCGGTGGTAGGTGAGGAAGCCGGCCAGTTCGCCCGCTCACCCGCATCTCGTAGCGGGACTGGGCCTGGTCGTCGGTGACGACCGCGGGCGTGGCAGGTGATGGCGCGCCAGATGGTTCCACGGTCGATACTTTACGCCTGGCTAACCTCTTGCCCGCCAGCCGCAGGCCGCCCCGCGACCGGGCGGGACGCGGGGCGGCCTGGTGCTGACCGTTTTGACGCGTGCGGGCTAGACGCCGGCGGGCACTCCCGCGCGAGCCGGCGCGCCGACGCCGACCGGCACCCGGGCGTCGCCCGCGCGGACCGGGGGCTCGCTGCGCGGGACCGGGTCCTGGGCGGCGCTGATGACGACGACCGGGCAGGGCGCCCGGCGCAGGCACGCGCGGATCACCGGCCCGGCCGACCGGGACGCGCCCGGCACGTCGCTGACCGTGCCGAGGATCAGCATGTCCGCGCCCGCGCAGCGGTCAAGCAGCACCCGCGCGGCGAGGCCGTCGGCCACCTCGGTGCGGATCTGCACCGAGCCGTCATGCTCGGACTGGACCGAGCGCCAGATCTCCTCCACCTCGTCCTCGGTACAGGGCGAGGCGGGCGCGGCGTAGCTCGCGAGGCTGTGGCAATTCGCCTCCCGCACGTGCACCGCGTGCACCTCCGCACCGCGCAGGGCCGCCTCTCGGCAGGCCCAGCGGAGCGCGGCAGCGGACTCGGCGGAGCCATCGACTCCAACGACGATCCGCCGGACAGCAGGAACCGACATGCCGGAACCCCCTCATATCCCTTTCGTCGCCGCCTGACGCCCCAATCCGCCGTCCCCCAGGCGGTTAGTCAGGGGTTTCGTCTCTCGTACAAAGCCCGATCGTAATCCCGGGGTCCGTGTTGGCACGAGACCCCGCCGCGAGATTTTCCCGGGTATTCGCAGGCCAACCGGACGATGTTGTTAACATCACATTTCAATAACTCTCCATATACGGACATTTCACGCAAAAGACACCGAAGATTTGTGGTCAGCCGGCCGAGATCTTGGCGGTGGCGGCCCGCCCGGTGCGTCCCGTCCCCCGTTATCGCGAACGGACCCGGGCGACTGTGGTGCCGCACCGCGTGCCCCGGCGCTGGAAAACATCCAGGCGCACGCGCACCGGTGTCTGGTCCGGCGCCGGACCCGATCGACCGACGCCGGAGCAGGGGTGCGAAGGAAGGGACACTGGTTGCCGACGCTAAGCATCCGGGGCGACGGTGTCGTGGGGGGCGGGGCAGTAGACGGTCCCGAGGAAGTAACCGTAGATCCAGTGCCAGAGGAAGATGCCGAACGTCAGCTTCCAGCCCAGGCTCGTGCTGAGGAAGCCCGCATGATGCGGAACGTAGACGGCGGGCACCCACCAGGCGGCGCTGATGACCGCGAGCACGGTGCCATAGAGGAAAGCCTTAACGAGATTCCCGAGGATGGTGTTACGCACCGGGATAAAGGGGTGAAAGAGCAGCGCGAACAGCAGCGCGAAAAACACGCCATCGGCGAAGTGCGACAGTTCGCCCACGAGGTACGTTGCCGCCGTGGGAGTGGCGCCGACGGTGCCGAGAATGAGCTCGCCGTTCACCACCGGCCAGTTCAGGCTGGGCAGGCCGAACCCCGGGAACCAGATGCCGAAGACGGTTGCGAACTGGGTGGCGACCGCCCCGGCAAGGAGCGCGCCGCCGACCGGGTGCCGCGCGACCCAGGCACGCCAGCGGGGCAGCGTGTCGTCGGCGGGGATGCGGGTAATAAAGCCGGGTTTAGCCGACCCGACGGATTCTGTGTCGATGCTAACGGTGCTCATGAACCTCACCTCTACGCCGAGGAGACGTAATTGCCCAAAGTGTGATCCTCGGAAGAGCGGCTGGCAATATCCCTGCATCGCCCAATAAATGGGAAAGTTTCCGTCAAGTTTTTCTCTGACCGTGGCTAGCCGACGGTGACCGTGACGTGGCTGCCGTGGCGGCCCTTGGCCACGTGAACCTGGGCCGGGATGCGCTGGCGGAGCTCGGTGACGTGGCTGACGATGCCGACGATCCGGCCGCCCGCCCGCAGCCCGTCGAGGACGTTCATCACCTCGTCGAGGGTCTCCTCGTCGAGGGTGCCGAAGCCCTCGTCGACGAACAGCGCCTCCATCGGGGTGCCCGCCGCCTCGGCGGTGACCACGTCGGCCAGGCCGAGCGCGAGGGCGAGGCTGGCCAGGAACGTCTCGCCGCCGGAGAGGGTGGCGGTGTCGCGGTCGACGCCGGTCCACGAGTCGCAGGCGAGCAGGGAAAGGCCCGCCTTGGCGTTCCCCTTCCTGGCGTCGGAGTGCGCCAGCGAGTACCGGCCCGCCGTCATCGTCAGCAGCCGCTCGCTGGCCGCCTGGGCCACCTCTTCCAGGCGGGCCGCGAGCACGAAGCTGGACAGCGTCATCCGATACTGGTTGGCGCCGTTGCCGTTGGCCAGCTCGGCGATCTGGCGGATCTGGTCGGCCCGCTCGGTGAGCGGGGCCAGCGCCGTGAGCAGGTCGGCGAGCCTCGGCGCGAGCACGGCGAGCTGGCCGGCGGTGCGCTGGGCGGTGGCGTAGACCCCGTTCGCCGCGTCGTGCGCCTGCCGGGCGGCGGCGGCCGCGCTGGCCGTCTCGGCGACCGGCGCGGGAGGGTCGAGGTCGACGGCCAGCTCGGGGTCGGCCAGCTGGGCGGCGATGGTTGAGGTCTCGGTCTCGTGCCGGCCGGCGCGCCCGGCCGCGTCGCTGCGCCAGCCGGGGTCCCGCAAGGCCGCCCGGGCGGCGGCGACGGCGGACTCAGGTGAGCTTGCCTCGGCTGAGGCGGCGAAGCCCGCCTCGGTGGCGGCGCGGAACGCGCGATCGGCCGCCGTCTGCGCCTCGGCCGCGGTGCGGACGGTCTCGGCCGCCGCCTCGGCGGCGGCGGACAGTATCTCCGACCGGCGACGGGCGGCGTTGACGGCGGCGTCGAGGTCGACCGCGCCGCCCAGCTGGGCGGTGAGCTCGGCGCGCCGCTGCGACGCGCGCTCGGCGGCGGCCTCGGCCTCGTCGCCGGCCGCCTTGCGCTGCTCGGTCAGCTCGGCCCGCCTGGCGTTGCCGGTGGCGATGGCGTCGTCGAGGGCGTCAAGCTCGCGTTGCCGGGCCGGCAGCGTCGCTGCCTCCGCGGCCAGCGTCGCGGCCTCCGCCTCTAGCCGCTTGGCGTCGGTGTCCGCCTGCCGGGCAGCGGCGGACAGGGTGGCCGGATCGGCCTGCAGGGCGGCCGCGAGGGCCGCGTCGGTGGTGTCGAGGGCGGCGAAGCCGGCCTGGCGGAGGCGTTGCGCTAGCTCGCTGATCCTCCCGTCGGCGGCGGCGACCTCCTGGCCGGCCTTGTCCGCCTTGGTCGTCGCCTGGTCGGCGAGCGCGTTGGCCGCGTCTTCGGTGTCACGGCTGACCGCCTCGAAGGTCGGCTCGACCGGATCGGGGTGATCGAGGGAGCCGCAGACCGGGCACGGGCTGCCATCGGTCATGGTGGCCGCCAGCTCGGCGCGCATGCCGTCGATGCGCGCCTCGCGGACGCCGAGGGCAGTCGCCCGCGTCTCGATCGCCTGCTCGCGCGCGGCCAGGTGCGCCTGGTGCAGTCGGTCCCGGCCTGCCCGCTCCTTGGCCAGGGCGGCGGCATCCGTCGCCACCTGGCTGGCGGTGTCCGCGGCGGCCCGCGCCGCGGGCAGCTCGGCGGCGGCCGCGCTGGCCGCCTCGCGCCCGGCAACAGCCGGCGGGCGCGCCTGCTCCCGGCCCGCCGCCGCGGCCGCGGCGGCGGTCAGCTCGGCGTCGATCGCGACGGCGCGGGCGCGGGCGGCGGTCGCGGTCGCGTCCTCGCCGGCCGCCTGCCGGGCGACGGCGCGGAGCACGTCCAGCCGGCCGAGCTGGGTGCGCTGCTCCTCGGCGGCGGCGTGCAGGGTCTCGGGGGTCGCGTCCGCTGACAGGCCGTCGATGGTCGTTTCCGGCCGGTCGGCGATCAGCGACCGCGCCCGTGCTTCCGACCGCTCGGCCCTGGCGGCCACCGTGGCGGCCCGGTCGGCGGCGTCGAGGTCCGCCTTCACCTGGGCGGCCCGCAGCGCCGCGTCGGCCTCCGCCCGCAGGGCGGCGATCACCGGGGCCGCGTCTTGCAGTTCGCGCTGTCGGCGGAGAGCGTCACGTCGACGGCGCTGCCGTCCGGCCAGCTGCTCGGCCTCGCTCTTGGCGGCGAGCGCGCGTTCCAGGTCCGCGCTCTGCGCCGCGACCTGAGCGGCGGCCCGTTCCTGCGCGGCCTCGGCGTCCGCCGCCAGCCCGGCCACCCACTGGGCCGGGTCGTGGCCCGAGTCCGGCGCTGGGTCGGGAACGGCGACGTCGGCGGCCTGGGCGACCTGGGCCATGAGGACGCTGAGATCCCCGGTCTTGGCCGCCACCTCCTTCTCGATCGCCAGGCGGCGGTCGGCCAGCCAGCGCTCGACCGCGCGGAACCGGTCGGTGCTGAACAGCTTCTGCAGCAGCGCCTCCTTATCCTGCGCGCTGGCGTGCAGGAAGCGGGCGAACTGGCCCTGCGGGAGGAGCACGACCTGGAAGAACTGCTCGGCCGACATGCCCATGAGATCCCTGATCTCCTGGTCCGCCTCGACCACGCGGACGGACTTGCTCTCCCACTCCCCTGTCGCCGTCCGCTCGTCCACGCGGACCGCGGCCTGCTCCCTGGTGACGCCGACGCCCGACTTCTTCGGGCGGTCCTGCTCCGGCTTGCGGGTGATCCGCAGCTGCCTGCCGCCGATGGTCGCCTCGAGCTCGACCTCGGTCGTCAGCCCGGCGGCGGCATGGTCGGAACGGAGCCGCTTGGCGCTGCCCCGCTCCCCCGGCACCCGGCCGTAGAGGGCGAACGCGATCGCGTCGAGCAGCGTCGTCTTGCCCGCGCCGGTCTCGCCGTGCAGCAGGAACAGCCCCTCCAGGTCGTCGAAGGTGACCTCCTCGGTCGCGGCGAACGCGCCGAAGGCCTGGACCCGGAGCCGGTGCGGGCGCATCAGCGGCCTCCCTCGCGGGTGTCGTCGGCGCTGCCGGCGGCGGCGGTGAACGCGTCCGCGAGGAGCTCGTGCTCGAACTCGGTCGCCTCGGTGTTGCGCACGTGCCGAACGAACTCGGCCGCGACCGTGAGGTCGTCGCGGCCCTTGACCCGCTCCCGGTAGCTGCGCTGGTCCCGGCGCACCCCGTCGGGCTTGAACTCGAGCGTGAGGATGTGCGGGAACCGGCGGCGGAGCCGGTCCATCGCCGCCTCCGGCCGGGCCGCGTCGGTCAGCGTGACCGCGACGAAGTCGTCTTCGTGGCCGTCGTACTCGGCCGACGTGAGCAGGTCGTCGATGCGGCCGGCGAGCTCGGCCAGCCGCCGGTAGACCGGGGCGGCGATCCGCTCGACCCGGGTCTTGCCGTCGATGCCGACCTCGACCAGCCAGCTCCCCTTCTTGTGGTTCTTCTCGGAGAAGGAGTAGGGCAGCGGCGATCCGCTGTAGCGCAGGTGCTCGGCCAGGGTCTGCTGGCCGTGCAGGTGGCCGAGGGCCACGTAGCTGAAGCCGTCGAAGAGCGCGGCGGGCACGTAGCCGATGCCGCCGACCGAGATGTCCCGCTCGGAGCTGCTCTGCTGCCGGGTGGCCGCGTCCCTGCGCTCGTCGTCGGTGCTCCCGGCCGCCACCCACGCGTGCGCCATCAGCACGGTGCGGTTCATCCCGCGGGCGGCCGCGTCGACCCGGATGCGGGCCGTCGCCTGGCCGAGCACGGTCGCGTGGCTGCGCTGCCGCGGCACCTCCTGACCGGTGCCAGGATCCGTCGCCGGGCCCGCCGCCGGGATCGCGGCGACTGGTTCGGCCGGGGTGTCGGCCGGCAGGCCGAGGGCGGGCTCCAGGTACGGGACGCCGTAGACGGCGACCGGCCCGTGCTCGTCGGTCAGCACGACCGGCTCCGCCAGCCGGGCCCGGTTGGTCCGCAGATGGACGCCGGCCGTGTCGATCAGCGCGCTGTTGACCCCGAGCCGCAGCGCGGAGTCGTGGTTGCCGCTGATCAGGATCACCCGGGCGCCGGTGTCGCGGAGCCGGGCGAGCGCGTCCTCGCAGAGCGCGACCGCGTCGACCGGGGCGATGGCCCGGTCGTAGACGTCGCCCGCGACGAGCACGGCGTCGACCCGCTCGGCCCGCGCGGTATCGACCAGGTGGTCGAGGAATGCCGCTTGCGCTTCTCTCAGGTCGGCCCGGTGGAGCGACCGCCCGAGATGCCAGTCAGAGGTATGCAGGAACCGCATGGCAGGGACAGTAGCGAACCCCTCCGACATTCCGGGCCGGAGTTACGATTGCTGGCAGCAATGGACGCGTCCCGGAGGTGGGCCATGACCACGACTGCCCGCGAGACCGCCCCCGCCCCGGACGCGGCCGAGATCGAGGACGCCGGCCACTTCGACGTGCTGATCATCGGGGCCGGGGTGTCCGGCATCGGCGTCGCCCACCACCTGCGGGACCAGTTCCCCGACCGGACCTTCGTCATCCTCGACGCCCAGGACAACCGGGGCGGAACCTGGTGGACCCACCGGTACCCGGGCGTCCGCTCCGACAGCGACCTGTTCACCTACGGCTACCGGTTCAAGCCGTGGCGCGGCCCGGCGATCGCGGCGGGCGGTGAGATTCTCGCCTACCTCGACGAGGTCATCGACGACGATGACCTCGGCCGCCACATCCGCCTCCAGCACCAGGTCACCGCGGCCAGCTGGTCCACCGAGGAGCGCCGGTGGACGGTTGAGGTCACCCGCGGCGACACCGGACAGCAGCTGCGGTTCACGGCCGGCTTCCTGTGGATGTGCCCGGGCTACTACAACCACGCCAAGCCGTACCAGCCCCGGTGGGAAGGCATGGAGCGGTTCCAGGGACTGATCGTGCACCCCCAGGACTGGCCCGAGGACCTCGACCTGACCGGTAAGCAGGTCGTGGTGATCGGTTCCGGCGCGACCGCCGCGACGCTGATCCCTGCGATCGCCCGGCAGGCTCAGCACGTGACGATGCTGCAGCGCTCGCCGTCGTATTTCTACGCTCCGCCTGCCACCAACGAGCTCGCGGTGACGCTGCGCGAGCTGAACATCCCGGACGAGTGGACGCACGAGATCCTGCGCCGTCAGTACATGGCGCAGACCGACCTGCTCGCCCGGATGTCGGTTCAGTCGCCGGACGAGCTGCACGCGTTCCTGCTCGAGACGGTCCGCCCGCTGCTGCCCCCCGGGTTCGACATCGAACGGCACCTCACCCCGCGCTACCGCCCCTGGCAGCAGCGGATCGCCATCGTGCCCGACGGCGACCTGTTCGCGACCCTGCGCGAGGGGACGGCCTCGATCGTCACCGACACCATCGACACCTTTACCGAGCGCGGGGTGAAGGTCAGCTCCGGCGAAGAGATCCCGGCCGACGTCGTCGTCAGCGCCACCGGTTTCAACCTGTCGGTCTTCGGCGACGTCGCGTTCACCGTCGACGGCGAGCCGGTCGACTTCACCGAGCGGGTGACCTGGCGCGGCATCATGATCAACGACCTGCCGAACATGGCCTACGTCTTCGGCTACTTCCGGCACAGCTGGACCCTGCGCGTGGATCTGGTCGCCGACCTGATCGGCCGCCTGCTTGAGAACATGCGCGACAAGGGCGCGAGCATGGTCATGCCCGCGCTGCGGCCCGCGGAGGCGGACATGCGGCTGCGGCCGTGGGCGGACCCGGAGAACTTCAACGCCGGCTACGTCATGCGCTCGCAGCACATCCTGTTCAGGCAGGGCGATCGCGAGCCGTGGACCCACCTGCTCGAGCACGAGCAGGAACGCGAGATCCTGCCCGCGGTCGACCTCGACGACGGGACGCTCGTCTACCGCTGAGGCCGGCCGGCTGCCGCTGAAGCTAGCCGCCGCGTCGTCGCCCGATCCTCGGGTTAACGGGTTGCGGTCTGGTCCGGGGTCGGGCAGGCTCGCGGAGGATCAAACGGAGGATACGTGGCCGAACCGACGACTGCCGAGGCGCCGTCGCGCTCGCGGTTCGCCGGCGCGCTACGGCCGCTGGCGAGCCGGCCCTACCGGCTCATGTGGATGGGCTCCACCACCTCCTCGATCGGCGACGCGGTGGTGCAGATCGCGCTGGTCTTCGCGATCTTGCACGTCGGCGGGACGGCATCCGACATCGGCGTCATCGCGGCCGTCTCGACCGTCGCGCGGATTATGTTCGTGCTGGCCGGCGGGGTCTGGGCGGACCGGCTGCCCCGGCAGTTGGTGATGCTGACGGCCGATGCCGTCCGCGCCGTGGTCCAGGCGACGCTGGCCGTCTTGCTGCTGACCGGGCACGCGCACGTCTGGGAACTGGGCGTCGGGGCGGCGCTGTACGGCGCGGCGACGTCCTTCTTCGATCCGGCTTCGAACGCGCTGGTGCCGGAGACCGTGCCGACGGCGGAATTGCAGCAGGCCAACAGCCTGCTCGGACTGCCGCAGAGCTTCTTCGGCATCGGCGGCCCGGCCGCGGGCGGGGTGCTGATCGCGGTTTTCGGCACCGGCTGGCTGTTCGCCGCCGACGCCGCCACCTTCCTCGTGAGCCTGGTCTGCCTGGCGCTGCTGCGGGTGCCGCGGCGGACGATGCCGCCGCCCGCGTCGTTCCTGGCCGACCTAGGCGAAGGCTGGCACGAGCTCGCGATCCGCCCGTGGTACTGGATCACGCTGATCGCGCACGCCTGCGGCAACTTCACGCTGCCCGCCTTCTTCGTGCTCGGCCCGGTCATCGCCGCGCGCTCGCTCGGCGGCGCGTCCGCCTGGGGCTTCATCTCGGCCGGGTGGGGGGTCGGGGCGATCGCGGGGGGCCTGGTCGCGCTGCGGGTCAAGCCGCGACGGCCGCTCGTCGTCGCGACCCTGCTGACCACCCTGATCGCGCTGCCGCCGCTGACGCTGGCGTTCTCCCACTCGGTGGCGCTGATCACGGCGGTCCAGGTGGTGTTCGCGTTCGAGGTCGTGTGGTCGAACAGCATGTTCACATCGACCATCCAGGCGCTGATCCCCGACCAGGTGCGCTCGCGGGTCGACTCCTACGACATGCTCATCTCCATCGTCATCATGCCGGTCGGCTTCGTCGTCGCGGGGCCGCTGGCCTCGTCCGTCGGCGTCACCACGACGCTGGTCGGCGCGGCGATCGTGGGCGGGGTGCCGGCCGCGCTGACCGCGCTGGTGCCGGGCAACCGGGCCGTGCGCCGAACCCCGGACGGAGGCATCGTCGGGCCGGAGGGGGAGATCATCGGGCCGGACGTCGTGGCCGCCGACGGCCCAGTTGGATAGCGCGTTCCAGAAAAATTATTTTCTGGAATTAATCCACCACTTCTGCGCGGCTTTCAACCTTACGCCCATTAACCGCAAACACTTGCCAGGTATCAGGCCGCATCGAATTTTCATCTCTGACCGGCCGTGACACCGCAAGTCTGCTTAATGATCAGATAGCTGCAGGTCAACTGGCAAATACTTGCCAGTTCTGGGTAATGTCAAACGGTTGCATTTGGCAAGTCGGAATGTCCGCTGACGATGCTACGGTGCGAATGCGACTGAAAATCAGACGCCGGGATAAGCCCTTTGCGAAAGGGACGTCCTGTCATACGATCGAAGGGTGAAGATCAGGCTGAGCGTTGCCCTTGCTCCCGAGCTCTGGGAGGAGGTCCGCGCGGCAGCCGACCGGGCGGGTAAGTCGCCGGACGATTGGTTCGCCGATGCCGCCGAGGCCAAGCTCCGCGCGGAGGAGGACGCGGCTGCCCTCGAGGAGGCCGCGCGCAGGAAGCGCCACCAGGCGCTCGGTGAATACCTGGACGAGTGGGAGGCCGAGCACGGCGCCTTCACCGAAGCGGAGCTGGCGGAGACGGCCGAGAAGCTCGGCTGGCCGTGGCCGCCGGAAAGGAAGGCAGCTCAGTGAACGCGCTGGTGCTCGACGCCGGGGCCCTGATCGCGATCGACCGAGACGACCGCGAGGTGCACAAGACGGTTCGCGATGCGCATCGGATGGGAGTCCGGGTGGTCACGAACTCAATGGCGGTCGCGCAGGTGTGGCGGGACAGCAAGGGACGGCAAGCCAAGTTGGCCAAGGTCCTGCGCGGCCTGAGGGTGCAGGCTGTCACTCCGGATGACGGGCGCAAGGCAGGAGAGCTGCTCGAGGCGGCCGGGCTGTGCGACGCGATCGATGCCAGCGTGGCTCTGCTGGCCGAGAGCGGCGATCGGGTTCTCACCAGCGATCCCGGCGATCTCCGGACGCTCTGCGAGGCCGCTGGGCACAGGGTCATGGTGGTTCGCTGCTGACCTCAGAGTTGACGACAGCGCGGTTAGACCGACCCGTGGGCGCGCCGGAGACCTTTTGGCGCGCCCACGTCGTCTTCGGAAAAAGTTGCCAGGTCGGGCGCTAAGGTTGTCGTTTCCCGGGCGGGCGGGAACAGGGGCCGGGTGGTTCGTTGCTGACTATGGCGTGGGTCACAGCACGGGGGTGACGACCGGCGTGGGCGGGCCGGGGGTCCCGACGGCGGTGTCGGGAAAAGTCGTTAGCTCGGGAAATGAAATATTGGGGTGGGGCGTTACTGTTCTTTGGCCCGGGATCCGGCCGGCGGCCCGTGCGGGGCCGGCGGCGCGGCGGGCGGGCCACGATCTTGACGAGCATCTCAGCGTGGGGTGGCATGAGCGAAAACGGTTACCAGCAGGGCAACGAGGCTCGCTGGATCAGGCGGCTGGCCGGGTACTGCTGGCGGTTCAAGCGTGATGTGATCATCGCGCTCATCGGGGCGCTGCTGTACACGGTGGCGACGCTGTGCATCCCGCTGCTGCAGCGGGCCGTCATCGACAACGTGATCGTGCAGCACACCGAGTCGGTCTGGCCGCTCGCCATCGGCCTGCTGATCGCCGCGGTCGCCAACTTCTTCGGCGTCTACATGCGCCGCTACCGCGGCGGCAAGATGGCGCTCGACGTCCAGCACTCGATGCGGACCGAGCTGTTCGAGTCGCTCTCCAACCTCGACGGCGCCCGCCAGGACGAGATCCACACCGGCCAGCTCGTCGGCCGCTCGATCTCCGACATCAACATGGTGCAGGGGCTGCTCCAGTGGATGCCGCTGATCCTCGGCAGCAGCATCCTGTTCGTGTTCTCGCTCGTCATCATGATCATCCTGTCCCCGCTGCTGTCGCTGGTGGCGATCGCGGTCGCCCCGGCGCTGTGGCTGATCGCGACCGCGTCAAGGAAGAAGCTGTTCCCCGCCAGCTGGCAGGCCCAGCAGGTGGTCGGCGACGTGGCCGGCATCGTCGACGAGTCCATCGGCGGCGTCCGCGTGGTCAAGGGGTTCGGTCAGGAAGAGCAGGAAATGGAGCGGATGGAGGAGGCGAGCCAGTCTCTGTTCGGCTCCCGGCTCCGGATGATCAGGCTCACCGCCCGGTACAACCCCGCGCTCACCGCGATCCCGTCGTTCGGCCTGGTCGGCGTGCTGCTGATCGGCGGCTGGCTGGCCATCCACGGCCACATCACGCTCGGCACCTTCCTCGCCTTCTCCAGCTACCTCGCCCAGCTGGCGGGCCCGGTCCGGGTGCTCACCAACCTGGTGACGATCGGCCAGGAGGCGCGGGCCAGCGTGATCCGGGTGTTCGAGGTCATCGACTCCAAGCCGACGATCACCGACAAGCCCGACGCGATCGACCTCCCGGCCGACGCCAACGGGATCACGTTCGACGACGTGCAGTTCGGCTACGTCCCCTCCCAGCCGGTCCTGCGCGGGCTGACGCTCGAGGTCAGGCCGGGCGAGACGGTCGCCGTGATCGGGCCGTCGGGCTCCGGCAAGTCCACCCTCAGCCTGCTGCTGCCCCGCTTCTACGACGTGCGCGGCGGCGCGGTGCGGATCGGCGGCTACGACGTCCGCGACGTCACCCAGGAGTCGCTGCGGTCCTCGATCGGGATGGTCATGGAGGAGTCGTTCCTGTTCTCCGACTCGGTTAAGGCCAACATCGCCTACGGGCGGCCGGACGCGACCGAGGCGCAGATCCTCGCCGCCGCCCGGGCGGCCGAGGCCGACGAGTTCATCCGCGAGCTCCCCGACGGCTACGACAGCGTGGTCGGCGAGCAGGGGCTCACCCTCTCCGGCGGCCAGCGGCAGCGGGTCGCGCTCGCCCGGGCGCTGATCACCGATCCCCGGCTGCTGCTGCTGGACGACGCCACCTCCGCCGTCGACCCTCGGATCGAGGCGGAGATCCACGCCACCCTGCACCGGGTGATGGCGGGCCGGACCACGCTGCTCATCGCGCACCGCAAGTCCACCCTCAACCTGGCCGACCGGATCGCGGTCATGACCGCCGACGGCCGGCTGGCCGACGTCGGCACCGACGCCGAGCTGACCGAGCGCTGCGAGCTCTACCGGGTGCTGATCACCGGTCCTGGCGACGATGTCGAGGGGATCGACGCGGGCGTGCTGCCCACCGCGATCGGCTCTGACGGTGCCAGCGCGGGGACCGCCGCAGTGGCCATGGTCGGCGACCGCGGTCACGGGACGGAGAACGCGAAGTCCACGGTCCGTTCGATATCAGGGGTTTCGGAGCGGGCAGCCGCCCGGGCGCTCGCTGCCGCCGCGGCCACCGCGGGCGGTCGGCTCGGCGCGGCGGGCGGCCGGGGCGCGGTCCGCGGCCGCGGGGCCGGCGGGCGCGGCAGCACGATGGACGGCATGATCGGGTCGGTCCCGCCCAGTCCCGAGCTGCTGGCGAAGGTCGAGGCGCTGCCGCCGATCAAGGACGAGCCCAACGTCGGGCTGGCGGCCGCGCGGGCCTCCGACCACCGCTTCACGCTGCGCAAGCTGCTCAAGCCGATCGCGCTCGCGCTGATCTTCGGGCTCGTGCTCGACGGCCTCGACGCCGCCGCCGGGCTGGCGCTGCCCGCCCTCGTGCGGGGCGGGATCGACAGCGGGGTGCAGGCCAAGGCGTTCCACTACGTGATCCTGGTGTCGCTGATCGGGCTCGCGATCGTGTTCGCGGACTGGATCGTGAACATCACCGAGACGATGGTCGTCGGTCGGAACGGCGAGCGGCTGCTTTACACGCTCCGGGTCAAGCTCTTCGCCCAGCTGCAGCGGCTCGGCCTCGACTTCTACGAGCGCGAGCTCAACGGCCGGATCATGACCAGGATGACCAGCGACGTGGACGCGCTCTCGTCGTTCCTGCAGACCGGGCTGGTGACGATGGTCAGCTCGCTGCTGACCTTCATCGGCGTGCTCGCGGCGATGCTGGTGATCAACCTGCGGCTGGGGCTGCTGGTGGTCGCGATCACTCCGGTCCTGGCGGTTGCCACCGTGATCTTCCGGCGGAAGTCGTCGCAGGCCTACACCGAGGCGCGGGAGCGGATCTCGGTCGTGAACGCGGACCTGGCCGAGAACGTGGCCGGGCTCCGGGTCACCCAGGCCTTCCGCCGGGAGGGAACGAACCGGAACCGGTTCGCCGGGCGAAGCGACCTCTACCGGCAGTCCCGGCTGCGGGCGCAGCGCTACATCTCGCTGTACTTCCCGTTCGTGCAGACGCTGTCGACCGTCGCGTCGGCGCTGGTGCTGGTGGTCGCGGTGGGCCAGGTGCGGTCGGGCGCGCTCTCGGTCGGGGCGCTGATCGCCTACCTGCTCTACATCGACATGGTGTTCTCGCCGATCCAGTCGCTCTCGCAGGTGTTTGACGGGTACCAGCAGGCGGCGGTCGGCCTGCAGCGGATCAAGGACCTGCTCCGGCTGTCGACGTCGACGCCGCCGCCGGCTGCGCCGGTGGACGTCCCCGCCGACGGGCTGACCGGGCTGATCGAGCTGCGGGACGTGCACTTCGCCTACACGACCGGATCCGAGCTGTCCGGCGGCGCGTCGCCCGCGTCCGCGTCCGCGGGCAAGGCGGGCGAGGCGATCTCCGGCGTGTCGTTCACGGTGACGCCGGGCGAGACGGTGGCGCTGGTCGGGCAGACCGGGGCGGGCAAGTCCACGATCGTGAAGCTGATGGCGCGGTTCTACGACGTCACCGGCGGCGCGGTGCTGGTGGACGGGGTGGACGTGCGGGACTACGACCTGACCGAGTTCCGGCAGCGGCTCGGGGTGGTGCCGCAGGAGGCGTACCTGTTCAGCGGCACCGTCGCCGAGGCGATCGCCTACGCGCGGCCGTCCGCGTCCGATGCCGAGGTCGAGGCGGCGGCGCGGGCGGTGGGCGCGCACGAGATGATCATGCATCTGCCGGACGGGTACTCGCACCAGGTCGGCGAGCGCGGGCGGAGCCTGTCGGCCGGGCAGCGGCAGCTCATCGCGCTGGCCCGGGCCGAGCTGGCCGACCCCGACATCCTGCTCCTTGACGAGGCGACGGCGGCGCTTGACCTGGCGTCCGAGGCGGCCGTGACCGCCGCCACGGATGAGCTGTCATTGCGGCGTACGACGATTGTCGTCGCGCACCGGCTGACGACGGCGGCGCGGGCGGACCGGATCATCGTCATGGACCACGGGCAGATCTCGCAGATCGGGTCGCATGACGAGTTGCTTGAAGAGGGCGGCGTCTACGCCGACCTGTGGGCCGCGTTCATCGGCGACACGGAGTACGCGGCTTAGGGCTGCACTGGCCTTGCTTGCTTCGCGCGCAACGCTGGCGCTTCTTGGGTTTAGTCGATGGCGGGGAGGGCGGGGCCCTGGAGGAGGGCGCCGCCGTCGATGGGGTAGACGCCGCCGGTCATGAAGCTGGAGGCGTTGCTGGCCAGGAGGAGGGCCAGGCCCCTGATCTCGGCTGGGTTGCCCATCCGGCCGAGGGGGACGACGGCCTTCCACATTTCCTCGGCTGCGGCCGAGGTGGGGGCGCCGCCGCCGAGGTTGGTCTTGAACGGGCCGGGTGCGATCGCGTTGACCCGGACGTTCCAGCGGGCCAGGTCGTGGGCGGCCTGCCTGGTGAAGTTGATGACGCCGGCCTTGGCGATCGCGTACGAGTACGGGGTGTAGGGGTCGTTGCGGAGGCCGGCCGTCGAGGCCGTGGTCACGATCGAGCCGGACCGCTGGCGCTTCATGTGCCGGGCGGCGGCCTGCACGGTGTAGACGACGCCGTGCAGGTTCACGTCGATGAGCGCGTTGTAGTCGGTCATCGACATGTCGTCGAGCCAGCCCTCGGCCAGCAGCGGCGGGCGGCCGCGGGCCACCCCCGCGTTGGCGAAGACGATGTCGATCTTGCCGTGGACGTCGACGATGCGATCGACGAAGGCGTGCACTGCGGCGGCATCGCTGACGTCGAGGCCACCGCCGCTGATCAGCGGCGGGGTCTTGGTCCCGCCCGTCTCGCCGCGTTCGACGGCCGGCCGCTCGAGTCCGGCGGCCGCGCGGGCGGCGGCAGCCGCGTCGGCGAGCGCGAGGACCGCCTTTTCCAGGGATTCGGCGTTCCAGTCGGCGATGACCACGGTCGCGCCCGCCTCGGCCAGGATCGACGCGAACGCGTAGCCGAGGCCGGACGCTCCCCCGGTGACCAGCGCCACCTGCCCTCGTATGTCGAACAGGTCGTCTACCACGGTCATCGGTCAGCCTTTCGCTCGCTCAGCGTCAGTGTGCCAAATGCGCTTTCTGGCTCGCTCTGGCCGGCCCGAAAGCGCATTCGGCTCGTTGGAGGTGGCGGGTTAGGCGGCCCGCTTCCGCTTGAAGAAGCGGTCGCGGGTCACCTTCGGGATGGTGATCGACGCGACCAGCGCGGCACCGTAGAAGATCTGCTGGAAATAGGTCTGCGCGCCGAGCAGCTCGAGCCCGGCCGTGCCCGTGGCCAGGAAGTAGACGGCGATCAGGGCGCCGAGCGGGTTGATGCGGCCGGGCTTGATGGCGGTCGCCCCGAGGAAGACCGCCGCGTAGGCCGGCAGGATCAGGGTGCTGCCCGCCGTCGGGTCCACCGTCCCGTTGGTGCCCGCGTAGGCGATCCCGGCGACGCCGGCGATGGCCGCGCCGATGATGTAGGCCCAGGCCCGCTGGCGGTTGACGCGCACCCCGCTCAGCCGTGCGACCTCGCGCGACTGCCCGATCACGAGGGCCTTCTGCCCGGTCGGGGTGAAGCTGAGCACGTACCAGACGACGAGGAAGATCGCCAGCCCGTAGTAGAACTCAAGCGGTATCGACAGGAAGTCGTTCCCGAAGATCCAGTTCGACAGGCCGGTCGAGACGATCCCGACGCTGTTGGAGCCGGAGACGATGTAGATGACGCCCTGCACGATCGTCATCGTGCCGAGCGTCACGATGAACGGGTCGTTGTCGAAGAACACCACGAAGAAGACGTTGATCAGGCCGACGATCATGGCCGCGCCGATACCCGCCAGGCAGGCAACGAGGACCGGCCACCCGTGCTGCACGTTGAGCACGGCCAGCGTCATCGCGGACAGGCCGAGCGAGGAGCCGAGTGACAGGTCCACGAAGTCGCCCACCACCGTCGGCAGCAGCACCGCCATCACCAGGATGAACAGCACCGCCTGGGAGCCGAGGATGTTGGAGAGGTCGCCGACCGAGAGGAAGGTGCCGGGAAGCGCGATCCCGAACCCGACGATCAGGGCGGCGAACACGATGAGAATCGCGTAACGCTGGAGTCCCGGTGCGCAACATCGCCGAGGGCGCGGGCCGCTCCGCCCGATGCTCCGCCTGCCGTGGCTCGTCGACTGGAGCTTGGGCGCTCATACGGTCACCTCGCTGGCGCTCGGAGTCCGCATTCGCGGACGCACTGTGCTTATGGATGAGCTCGCAAGCTCGCTCATCTGTCCTCCCTGGTCTGCCGCAACGCCGCGGCACTGATGGCTTCCTCGGTCAGCCCTTCGCCGACCAGCGTGTCGGTGTGCCGCCCCTGGGTGATCACGATCACCCGGTCGCAGACCTCCGCGAGCTCACCGAACTCCGTTGTCACCCACAGCACCGCCATGTGATGCAGGTCAGCGGCTGATTTCACGAAACGGTAGATGTCGCGCCTGGCGCCGACATCCACTCCCTGCGTCGGCTCATGCAGCAGCAGCAGCCGGGGCCGGGCGAGCAGCCACTTCGCCAGCAGGGCCTTCTGCTGGTTGCCGCCGGAGAAGGTCGACATGATGTTGCGCGCCCGCGGCGGCCGGATCAGGAACCGGTCGATGGCCTCGCGCGCGAGCTCGACGAGCTCGCCCCGGTGGAATAGCCCGCCTCGGTAGTGCTCGTCCTCGACCAGCATGACGATGTTCTCCCACAGCGTCAGCGACTGGCTCAGCCCCTGCATCGCGCGGTCGGCCGGGACGAGGGCGATCCGCTCCCGCACGCAGCGCTGCGGGCTGAGCAGGCCGACGTCGAGGGTCTCGGCCCCCAGGCGCAGCGCCCCTGCGCCGGCCGGCCGCGCGCCGAACAGCAGGTACGGGAGTTCCTCGGCCCCGGAGCCGATGAGGCCGGCCACGCCGAGGATCTCGCCCGCGCCGATCTCGAACGACAGGTCCCGCAGCCACGCGTCGGTCAGGTGCTCGACGACCACGTTCTCGCCCGCCACCGCCCCGTCCGCGTCGCCCGCCGACGTCATCGCGGCCAGGGTCAGCGCGACCGCCTGCTCGTCCTCGACCGGTCGCACGCCTGCCGTGGCGCCCTCGTCGACGCGGGCCGGAGCCCCGACAATGAGACTGACCAGCTCCTCCTCGCGAATGTCGGCCGTGACCTCCTGGCCGACGACCCGGCCGTCCCTGAGCACCACGACGCGGTCGGTGATCTCGCGCACCGCCGTCAGGTCGTGCGAGATGAACAGCACCGCCGCCCCCTCGGCGACGACGGTTCTGATCAGGTCGAAGAGCCGGTCGACCTCCTCCTCGGGAAGGAACACGGTGGGCTCGTCGAGGACGAGCACCGAGTGCCGGTAGCCGCTCTGCGTCCGGTACCGGCGGAGGTCTTCCGCGGCCCGGACGATCGCCAGCCGCGCCTGATCGACCGGCGCCAGCTCACCGGTCCGCCGGTCAAGATCGAGGGTGACGTCGTAGCGGTCGAGGACCGCGGCGGCGCTCCGGTGCTCCGCGATCCAGTTGATCGGGTGCCACGCGGTCAGGCCGCCGCCGATGCGCTGGCCGAGGGTCAGGTTCTCAAGGACGCTCAGCCCCGGCGCGAGGGCCAGGTTCTGGTACACGAAGCTGAGCCCGATCCGGCTCGCCTGGCCGGGGGCGAGGGGCAGCGCGATTTCCTGGCCGCCCACGAACAGGCGTCCGCCTGGTTCCGGGTCGTAGACCCCGGCCAGCACCTTGACCAGCGTTGACTTGCCCGAGCCGTTCTGGCCGAGCAGCCCGAGCACCTCGCCGTCGCCGATGCGCAGGTCGACCCGGTCCAGCGCCCGGTTACTGCCGAAATCCTTGGAGATACCGCGCACCTCGATCGCAGGCGCAGGCGCCTGCCCGCCCGGTGCCAGCGGGTCCTGCAGTCCGATCCGCTCGTCTGGCGAGCCCGGCGTCTCGCTGTCTGTCGACGACAACGCACGCCTCCTTTTCTGCTGCTCGGGATAGGCCGGGAGCGGCGCGGTAGCCCGGAGCGGAACACTCGTCCGTTCCGGGCTACCGCCCGCCCGATAACCAATGGATCAGGGTCAGGGCTTGCCTGTCATCGCGCCGTTCAGCGTTGACGCGGCGTGCAGCGCGCTGCCGGACAGGTCCGGCAGCCCCACCAGCTCGCGGAAGCCGTTGACCCAGTCGTCACCGAAGCCCCCGGTCGTCAGGACGCTGACCGCGTTCTGCGGGGTGATCATCAGGTCCGGGCCGATGGCCTGGGTGTACGGGATGGGGGCGAGCTTCTCCAGACCGCGGACGGCCTGCAGGACCAGCAGGTAGCCGGTCCATGGCGGGGACTCGCTGACGTCGCTCTCGATGATGCTCGCGCCCGGCTGGGCGGTCTGCAGCTGGACGAACGGGGTACCGCCGCCGAACGCGAGGTACGTCTTCACGTCAGTCTTGTGCGCGGCCTGGAGACCCGCGAGCACGTAGGTCAGCTCTCCCGCGTAGTCAGGGAACAGCACGGTCGTGTTGGGATGCTGCAGCATCTGGGCGGTCACGGTGCTCGCGATCTGCGTCTGCCAGTCCGGCACCTCGACGTTGACCGAGGTCAGGGTGCACTGGGGGCAGTCCGCTTTCAGCGTGGCCGAGAGCGAGTCCTGCTCGATCACCGTCGCGGGCCCGGTGGCGTACGACGTGATCGCGATGGCGTTGAACGGCTGCCCGTTGTGCTGGACAACCGCCTGCTCGGCCGCCAGCTTGGCGTCGAGCGCGTACGGGTCATCGGTGTTGTACGTGGTCCCGGCGCGCTGGTCCATGCTTGGCGTTCCCCCGTAGGTGCCCACCACGATGCCGGCCTTCTGGGCCTGGGAGATCGCCGGCGCGCTCTGCGACGGGTCCATCGCGCACCCCATGACGATCGCCGCGTATCCGCCGTGGATCGCGTTCTCGATCGCGCTGTTGGTGTCAGCCGTCGTGCCCAGGTTGTTGAAGATCGTCGGCACCATGCCCATGGACTTGGCGAAGTTCGAGGCCGCCTGCGCGATCTCCTCGCACGCGGCCAGCGCGCTGACGCCCGGGATGATCATGATCTTCTTGCCGGCCAGGTTCGCGATGCTGGGGACCTTGCCGCCGTACTGCGGCCCGTAATCGCTGAAGCTCGGCGTCGCCGCGGCCTTGGTGATGTCTGCCTGCAGTGCAGCCAGGTTCGGGCCGGTCGTCGACGCGTTCGAGGCCGGCGCGGTGCCCGCCGCGGCCGAGTTCGAAGCGGCCGGGGAGCTGGAAGGGGTAGTGCTCGAGCTACTCGACGAGCACGCCGCGAGCAGCAGCGCCGCGCCCACCGCCGTTACCCCGAACGCGACACCAAGCGCCCGGGGATGAGGTCTGCCATGTCTGTCATCGAGCCTGAAGCGTTTCATGCGCCCTCGCATATATCACACAAGATTTGACCGGACCACGTCTGGTGTCAGGTTTGATCTCAGCCGGCAGGATTGTCAACATCCGCCCTGTCGTGATCGCGTCTCGTTCTGGTCACTATCGCCAGACCCTCATTCGCCGTCGCGGAATGTTGTCGCCACGGCACATTGTCACGCGACGAACCGAACGAGTATTCAAAGAAAATTCATGGCCCTGATGGGCACTATAAATGGCCGCGATTACGACCCCGGTGGTTGTGGGCCGGCACAGCCGGCCAGCCGCGATGCTGATCGGCGCGCATATTGTCAACAAGTTGGGCCGAATTTAGGCTGGGGCGACGTCACCGAGCGGCGGTGACCGTGAACCCCTCGAGAGGCAGCTGCCCATGCCCGACGACATCGTCACCCAGCTGGAGCGGGGGCGACCGGTCACCGACAACGAGCTCCTGCGCCGGGCGGACTGGATTCGGCTGCAGACCATCGACCTGATCAGGCAGGCCGGGCTCGGCCATTACTCGTCCACCTTCTCCTGCGCCGAGCTCGTCGCCACGCTCTACTACCGGACGCTGCGGCTGCGCCCGCAGGAGCCGCGCTGGGAGGACCGGGACCGGTTCCTGCTCGGCAAGGGTCACGTGGCGACCGGTCTGTGGCCGGTCCTGGCCGACCTCGGGTTCTACCCGCAGGACTGGCTCAGGCAGTTCGGCAAGGTCGGCTCGCCGCTCAACGACCACCCGAACATGAAGGTCGCGCACGGCATCGACTTCTCGTCCGGCTCGCTCGGCCACAACCTGTCGGTCGGCACCGGCATGGCCCTCGGGGCCCGGCTGACCGGCCGGGACTACCGGACCTTCGTGCTCACCGGCGACGGCGAGCTGCAGGAGGGCCAGGTCTGGGAGGCGGCGATGGCTGCGTCGCACTACAAGCTGGGCAACCTGGTCGCGATCGTGGACGCGAACGGCTTCTCCGGGGCCGGCCCGACGTCGCAGGCGATCAACATCGAGCCGCTGGGAAAGCGGTTCGAGGCGTTCGGCTGGACGGTCAGGGAGATCGACGGGAACGACGTCGCCGCGGTCAGGTCCACCCTCGACGAGCTGCCCGACCCGTCGAGCGAGGCGCCGATCGTGATCATCGCCCGCACCCGCAAGGGGCACGGGGTCGAGTTCATGGAGAAGCAGCCGCAGGCCTGGCATCTGGGCCTGCTCAACGCCGAGCAGTACGCGGACGTGGTCGCCGAGATCACCGCGCGGATCGAGCTGCGAAAGGACCGAGCAGCCGACCGAGAAGAAGATGGTCGACGTCTTCAGCGACGTCGACCGCGAGACCGCGATGACCGCCAACCCGGCCGGCTACGCGGTGGCCGAGCTCGGCGCCGAGGACGAGCGGATCGTCACGATGGCGGCCGACATGTCGAACACGGTGGCCGACTTCATCGCCAAGTTCCCCGACCGGTACATCGAGCTCGGCATCGCCGAGACCAACTCGGTCTCGGTCGCGGCCGGGCTGGCGACGGCCGGCCTGCTGCCCTACATCTACTCGATGTCGCCGTTCGGCATGCTCAAGACGGCCGAGCAGTGGCGCACCGACGTGGACTACAACCACCTGCCGGTCCGCCTCGTCGGGCGGCTGTCGGGCCTGGCGATGGGGTACTTCGGCACCTCGCACTACGCGGTCGAGGACATCGCGATCGCGCGCACGATGAACAACACGACCGTGCTCTCCCCCGGCGACCCGGCCTCGACCGTCAGCCTCATGCGGTCGACCGCCGACCTCGACGGCCCGGTCTACATCCGGATCGCCGAGGGCGTCGGCAAGGTCTACGACCAGGCGCCGGAGTACGCCCGCGGCCAGTGGCCGCGGCTGCGCAGCGGCGGCGACATCACGCTGATCGGGCACGGCCTCGGCCTCGGGCTGGTGGCCGCCGCGGCGGAGCATCTCTTCGAGCACGACAGCATCGAGGCCGACGTCTTCGACGCCGCCTACCTGCGCCCCTACGACGAGGCGGCGCTGCTCGAGAGCGCCCGCAAGACCGGCCGGGTGCTCACGGTCGAGGAGCACACGGTCGTCGGCGGCCTCGGCTCGCTGGTGCGCCGAGGCCATCGCCCGGGCCGGGCTGTCGGTCCGGCTCGGCCAGGTCGCGCTGCCGGACCAGGACCTCGAGGTCGGCGTGCCTGCCGAGCTGTACGAGTACTACGGGCTGACGGTCGGCAACGTCGCCGACCGGGCGCGGAAACTGGCCAAGGCGTGAGCGAAAGGGAAGTGCGATGAGCGTCAGGGAACGGCTGCTCGACCCGACCGGCGACAGCGAGCGCGACGCCAACACGACGCTCGCCCAGCCCCGGCCGCAGTCGCTGCGCGGGCTGACGGTCGGGCTGCTCGACAACACCAAGCCCAACGGGGCCACGATCCTGGAGGCGGTCGGGCGCGAGCTGATGGAGCACTACGGCGTCCGGGAGGTCCGGATGTTCGCCAAGAGCTACTTCGGGACCCCGGTCGAGGAGTCGGTGATCAACCAGATGCTGCACAACTGCGACTTCGCGGTGGCCGGGATCGGCGATTGAGGCTCGTGCAGCGCGGCCAGTTTGGCCGATGGGATCTTGCTTGAGCGGGCTGGCATCCCCGCTGTGAGCCTGTGCACCGATGCCTTCAGGATCACCGCCGAGGCGATGGCCCGCTCGCTCGGGTTCCCCGGCTACCAGTACGTGGCCGTGCCGCACCCGATCGCCAGCCGGACCCAGGCGGAGATCGACGTCATCGCCCGCGACTTCCTCCCGGAGATCATCCGGGTGCTCGGCGCGGGCCTGACGATCCGGCCAGCGGACTGACAAGGAGGACGACCGGAGTGGAAGAGCCGCCCGTGATCGACGACGCCCCGCTGGCCGACCCGGCCGAGGTCCGCCGCGCGATGGAGTTCTACTCCTCCCGCGGCTGGACCGACGGGCTGCCGGTGGTGCCGGTCGACCGAGTCGTACCTGGCCGAGTTCCTGGCGACGACCGCGCGGGCGCCGTCGGACGTGATCCTGCCGATGCCGCACCTGAACCGGGCGCTGACGGTGCGGCTGGCGGCGATCAACGCGGCCCTGGCCGGCTGCCTGCCCGCGTACTTCCCGGTCGTGCTCGCGGCCTGGGACTCGTTCCTCGGCGACGGCGGGGTGTCGCGGGCGATCTGGCAGTCGACCACCGGGACGGCGCCGTTCACGGTGGTGAACGGGCCGGTGCGGACCGCGATCGGGCTGAACTCGCGGGGCAACCTGTACGGCTCCGGGTTCCGGGCCAACGCGACGATCGGGCGGGCGATCCGGCTCGGCTCGCTGAACGCGTTCGGGCTCCGGCCGCACGTGCTCGACCAGGCCACCCAGGGCACGCCCGGCCAAGTACTCGTGCTGCATCGCCGAGAACGAGGAGGACTCGCCGTGGGCGCCGCTGCACGTGGACAACGGGCTGGCGGCGACCGACAGCGCCTGCACGTCGACCGTCATCCGGTCGGTGCTGCACATCGAGGCCAGGCACACGATCGTCCCCGAGCAGCTGGCGGCGGACCTGGCCGACTCGATCTGCCGCACCGGGGCGATGGTGCGCGCGTTCGCGTCGGTCTACGTGGTGCTCAACCCCGAGCACGCGCGGCTGCTCGACAAGCACGGGTGGTCCAAGCAGGACCTGAAGGAGGCGATCGTCGAGCGCGGATCGCGGACCTACCGGGAGCTGGCGGCGTCGGGCAAGGAGGCGATCGCCAAGGGCACCGGCTGGCGGCTGCCCGCCGACCACCCGGACGCGCTGCCGCAGACGGCGCCGTCGGATCTGGACACGCCGGTGCCCATCCTCCGCTCGGTCCATGACGTGCAGGTCGTCGTGGCGGGCGCGCCCAACGCGGGGGTGTCGTCGGTGGTCGAGACGTTCGGCGCGGTCGGCCGCCCGCCGTCGGTGGCCAAGGTCGAAGAGCAAAGACAAGACCAGGAGTATCGAACGGTCCCTGGTTCCACCTGATGATGGATCGCTGTGCACATCCGGGTGTACACGACGATCCACGATCAGCCCGCGAAGCGATGAGGAGATCTGTTTGAGCGGCGAGACGATCATCGAGCCGAGCCGGTCCGACGCCGGTCTACGGCGAGTTCGACGTGGTCGTGGTCGGCGGCGGGCCGGCCGGGATCATGGCGGCGTCGGCCGCCGCCCGCGCCGGGTGCTCGACGCTGCTGATCGAGCGGTACGGGTTCCTCGGCGGGGCCGGGACGGCGGGCGGCCTGTCCACGTTCTGCGGGCTGCACGCGCGCACGTACGGGGCGGACGTGCGGGTGATCCGGGGGCTGGCCGACGAGCTGCTCGACCGGCTGGGGAAGCTGGACGGGCTCAACGCGCCGCACCTGACGATCGCGGACGGGATCGCGGCCCAGGCGTTCGACATCTCGGCCTACAAGATCGCGGCCGACGAGCTGGTGACCGGGTCGGGCGCGCGGATCCTGTTCCACGCGATGGCGGTCGGCGTCGTCATGAGGGACGGTGCTGGCCCTGGGGCCCCCCGGGCCGGCTCTAGCGGGCCTGGGGCCCACCGGGCCAATACGGATATGGCCCTGGGGGCCACAGGGCCATATCCGGCGGACGCGGGGGGTGGATTCGGCGAGGCGGGCGACTCTGGCGTGGCCCGCGAGGCAGACGAGGCTGGTGAGGCGAGTGGGGTCGATGATGCCGGCAGGTCCGGGGAGGCGGGCGTGATTGACGCGGTCATCATTGAGTCGAAGTCGGGGCGGCAGGCGGTGCGGGGGCGGTTCTTCATTGACGCGTCGGGGGACGGGGACCTGGCCGCGTGGGCGGGGGTGCCGTGGGAGAAGGCGCCGCCGGTCGACGGGATGATGTACCCGTCGCTGATGTTCCGGATCAACGGGGTGAACGTCGAGCAGGCCGGGCCGGCCCCGTGGCGGACGGTCGAGCGGCTGATGGACGAGGCCGAGCGGGCGGGCACGCACACGTTCCCGCGCAAGAAGCCGATCGTCCGGCCGCAGCGCAACCCGCTCGAGTGGCGGGCGAACCTGACCCAGCTGCGGACCGCCGACGGCGGCGCGATCGACGGGACCGACGTCGACCAGCTCACGCTGGGCGAGCTGACCGGGCGGCAGCAGGCGCTCGACGCGTTCACGTTCATCCGGGACCGCACGCCCGGGTTCGAGGACTCCTACATCGTCGACATCGCCCCGCAGATCGGCATCCGCGAGACCCGCCGGATCATCGGCGCGTACCAGCTGACCGAGGACGACGTGCTCGGCTGCGCCGACTTCGACGACACCATCGGGGTGAACGGCTGGCCGGTCGAGGCGCACGTGGCGGGCACGGTCGAGTTCCGCTGGCAGCGGGACGAGCGCGGGTTCAACCAGCTCCCGTTCCGGATCATCGTGCCGCCTGCGACCGCGAACCTGTACGTCGCGGGCCGGTGCGCGTCGATGACGCACGGGGCGCAGTCGGCCGCCCGGGTCACCGGGCCGTGCTTCGCGATGGGCGAGGCGGCCGGCCTCGCGGCCGGGATGGCGCTGTCGGCCGGGGTGGCGGGCGGCCGGATCGACGTGCGGGAACTTCAGCGAAGGCTCGAGGACCAGGGCGTCTACCTGGGCCGGACCGCCCCCGAGCAGATCAGTTGAGAACAAAACGCAGGCATTTCCTTTGGGAGGGCCACCCTTGCCCGGACAGCCCGAGCCGTACCAGGCTCACGGTGTGACAGCTCGCACGCTCCGCTCCAACTTCACCCCCGGGTCGACGCCGTGGGCGATGCGCCGGGCGCAGTGGACGGCGCTCGGGCTGACCGAGGCCGACCTGGAGAAGCCTAAGATCGCGATCGTCAACTCCTCCTCCCAGCTCGCGTCCTGCTTCAGCCACCTGGACCAGATCGTCGGGCCGCTGAAGGAGGCGATCAGCGCCGCGGGCGGGGTCGCGTTCGAGGTCCGCACGGCGGCGCCGTCGGACGCGATCACGTCGGCCGGGGCGGCCGGGCAGTACATCCTGCCGTCGCGGGACCTGATCGCGTCCGACATCGAGGTCGCGGTCGAGGGCGCGCTGCTCGACGGCATGGTCTGCCTCGCCTCGTGCGACAAGACCACGCCGGGCCAGCTGATGGCGGCCGGGCGGCTGAACATCCCCACGATCGTGATCGGCTGCGGCTACCAGCCGTCGGGGGTGTACCGGGGGGAGGCGGTCGACTTCGAGGACATCTTCCGGTTCGCCGGGCACGTCAACGCCGGGCGGATGACCGTCGAGGAACTCGGCCAGATGTCCCGCTGCGCGGTGACCGGGCCCGGCGTCTGCGCCGGCATGGGCACCGCCAACTCCATGCACCTGGCGGCCGAGGCGCTGGGCATGGCACTGCCAGGTACGACGCCGGTGCTGGCGCTCGGACCCGCCATGTGGGGCGCGGTCGCGGCGGCGGGCGAGCGGATCGTGCGGCTGGTCGAGGAGGACGTCAGGCCCCGATCGATCCTCACCCCGGCCGCGTTCGCCAACGCGGTCACCGCGATCCTCGCCGTCAGCGGGTCGGTCAACTGCCTCAAGCACCTGCAGGCGATCGCGGTCGAGGCCGGGGCGGACGTCGACGTCTACCGGCTGTTCGAGACGCTCGCGCCGAAGGTGCCGCTGCTGACCGACGTCAAGCCGAACGGGAACACGCAGATCACCGAGTTCGAGGCGGCGGGCGGGACGTTCGGGCTGCTGCGGCAGCTCGCGCCGTTGCTCGAGCTGTCGGCGCGCACGGTGGCCGGCGGCACCCTGGGCGACGCGATTGACGCCGCCTCGCTGATCGCCGCACGGCCATCCGCCGTCGGCGCCCCGGCGCCAGCCGGGCTGGTGGTGGACGAGGACGTGATCAGGCCGCTGGACAAGCCGGTCGCCACGCACCCGGCGATCGTGGTCATGCGCGGGTCGCTGGCGCCGGACGGGGCGGTGCTGAAGCGGACGGTGGCGGACGACGCGCCGCTGACCTTCCGCGGGCCGGCCAAGGTGGTGCGGTCGCGGGACGAGGGAGTTGCGGCGGCCAAGGCCGGGCGGTTCGCGGCCGGCGACGTGGTGGTGCTGACCGGGCTCGGGCTGCGGGGCTCGCCCGGGATGGGGCTGACGTCGGCGCTGATGTTCGCGATCGACGGGGCGGGGCTGTCCACGTCGGTCGCGGTGATCACCGACGGGCAGATGTCGGGGCTGGTCAACGGCGGCCTGGTGATCGCCGAGGTGTCACCCGAGGGGGCCGCGGGCGGGCCGCTCGGGCTGGTGCGGGACGGCGACCTGATCGCCATTGACGTCAACGCGCGGACGGTCGATCTTGAGGTGGAAGCCGGCGAGCTGGCCGCCCGCCGGGCGACGCTGCCGCCGCTGGCGGCGCCGGCCGGGTGCGGCTGGCTGTCGGTCTACGCGCGGACGGTCGCGCCGCTGGGAGCGGGCGCGACCTTGGGGGGCCGACGGGACTGATGCGATTCGTGGACGTGAAGGGACGGGCACAGCGCCGGGGGCTTTCGGGGCTGAGGCGTTCGCTGGACGTGAGGGGCGGGGCGACGCCGGGGGCTGATCGTGTTCCCTTCGGGCATCGTGTGCTGTTCGGGTCGTATGGCGCCCTTGCGCTCACGCTGCCACAACGGCACACGATCGTGGCCGTTCTGGCCGGCGGGCGGGGGCGCGCGGGCGGTGGGGAAGCGGGGCTATTCGTGGCCGGCGGCGGGTGGGGAGGCGCGGGCGGTAGGGAAGCGGGGCGATTCGTGGTCGGTGGAGGGTGGGGAAGGCGTTGCGGGTGGGGAGTCGGGGCGGACCGTTCGATATGCGGAATTGGAATTTATGTTTTGGGAGGCGAGGTAGACAGTGCGAGCGGTTCAGTATGTGGATGTTGAGACCGGGACTGCGGTCGGGGTGGTGCCGGATCCTAGCCCGGGGCCTGAGGATGTCGTGGTTGCGGTTGAGGCGTGCGGGCTGTGCGGGTCGGATGTGCACGCGCTGCAGGACGGGCAGCCGGAGGCCGGGGCGATCCTCGGGCACGAGTTCAGCGGGCGGATCGTGGCGCTCGGCTCGCGACGTGACCGGGTGGACGCGAGGGGCAGCCGGTGGCGGCGTCGCCGATCGGGTCGTGCGGGAAGTGCCGGGTCTGCGCGCGCGGGATACCGTTCCGCTGCCCGGCGGTGCCGAACATCGGGATCAACACGCAGGGCGCGTACGCCGCAGTACGCGCGGGTGCCGGCCCGGCAGCTGGTCGCGCTGCCGGAGGAGCTGCCGGTCGAGCTCGGCTCGCACGCCGAGCCGCTGTCGGTCGGGCGCCAGGCGGTGAAGCTGGCCGCAGGTCGGGCCGGGCGACCCGGTGCTGGTGTACGGGGTCGGGCCGATCGGGCTGTACGCGATCATCGCGCTCAAGCTGGCCGGGGCGGGGCCGATCGTCGCCGCCGGCCGGTCGGCCGGGCGGCGGGCGGCCGCCGCCGACGTGGGGGCGGACGTGGTGATCGACACCCGCGAGATCTCGGTCGCGGAGTACGCGGCGCAGGCGGGGACGCTGTTCGCGGCGGTGCTCGAGTGCTCGGCTGCGCCGGGTGCGTTCAACGAGGCGCTCGCGGTCACCGAGCCGGGCGGGACCGTGGTGGAGGTGGCGCTGACCCCGGAGTCGGCCTCGGTGCCGCTGTTCCCGCTGATCAGCGAGGGGCATCACGTGGTCGGGTCGTGCGCGTTCTCGGACCAGACGTACCGGGAGTCGGTCGATCATCTGGCGTCCGGGCAGGTGCCGGTCGAGCGGCTGGTGTCGGAGCGGGTGCCGCTTGACGGCACCCCCGACGCGCTGCGGCGGCTGCAGACGCCGGGCACGCTGGTTCGGATCATTTCTCGTCCCTGGCAGTAGCGGCGCACCACCGGTTAGGAGATTCATTCGTGGAAGAGTTCGCGGGCAAGACCGCCGTCGTCACCGGCGCGGGCAGCGGCATGGGCAAGGCGTTCGCGCTGCGCTGGGGGGCCGAGGGGATGAACGTCGTGATCGGCGACATCCAGGTCGACGCGCTTGAGGCGACCGTCGCGGAGCTGTCAGCGGCCGGGGTGCCGGTGCTCGGGCTGCGGACCGACGTGTCGTCGCTGGGCGACATCGAGGCCCTGGCCGACGCGGCCGAGGCCCGGTTCGGGCCGATCCACCTGGTCAACAACAACGCCGGGGTGGAGGGGTACCTGGACGGGCCGATCTGGTCGGCGACGGCCAAGGACTGGGACTGGACGCTGTCGGTCAACCTGATGTCGGTGATCTACGGCATCCGGACCTTCGTGCCGCGGATGCTGGCCCACGGCGAGCCCGGGCACGTGGTCAACACCTGCTCGATGACCTCGGTGATCGCGGCGTCGAACATGTACGGGATCTGCAAGCACGCGATCCTGGCGCTGACGGAGGTGCTCGCCGCTGACCTTGTGGCGGCCGGGGCTCCGATCGGGGCGACCGGGCTCTGCCCGGGGATCATCGCGACCAACCTGTTCCACGGGTCGCGGAACCGGCCTGCCGCCCTGACGGAGGGCGGCTCGGCGATGTCGGCGTCGGGGGCGGAGTTGCGCGATCACATGCACTCGGTGCTGTCTTCGGGGATGCCGCCGGCGGAGGTGGCTTCGCTGCTGGTTTCCGCGGTGCGGGCGAACCAGCTGTACCTGCTGACCGATCACGAATGGGACAGCCGGGTGACCGCCCGGCACGAGGCGATTCTGGCGGGGGCCGTCGGGCCCGCCGCGACCGGGATTCTGGACCAGGAGGGCGTGCGATGAGCGTTACGTACGGGTTCGCGGGGCAGGTGGCGGTGATCACCGGGGCCGCCAACGGGTTCGGGCTGGCGGTCGCGTCGCGGCTGGCGGACGAGGGCGCGAAGCTGGTGCTGGTGGACCGGGACGAAGCCGCGCTGTCGGCGGCGGCTTCGAAGCTCGGCGGGCTGGCGGTGGTGGCCGACGTGTCGGACGAGTCGCAGGTCGACGGGTACGTGTCGGCCGCGGTGGCGGAGTTCGGGCGGATCGACCTGTTCTTCAACAACGCCGGCATCGAGGGGCGGATGGCGCCGATGACGGAGCTGTCGGTGGCGGACTTCGACCGGGTGTGGGCGGTTAACGGGCGCGGCGTGTTCATGGGGCTGCGTTCCGTTCTGGCGGTGATGAAAGGGCAGCGCTCGGGGGTGATCGTGAACACCGCGTCGATGGCGGCGATCAAGGGGGCGGCGACGTTCTCGCCCTACATCGCGTCCAAGCACGCGGTGCTCGGGCTGACGAAGTCGGCCGCGCTGGAGGGGGCGCCGTTCGGCATCCGGGTCAACTGCGTCGCGCCGGGGCACATCGACACCCGGATGGCGCGCGACCTGACCGCGCAGATCGACCCGTCCGACCCCGAGGGCGTGTTCGCGTCGGTCTCCTCGTCGGTGCCGCTGTACCAGCGCTACGGGACGGCGGCGGAGGTGGCGAGCGTAGTGCTGTGGCTGCTGTCGTCGGAGTCGGAGTACGTGTCGGGGGCGCTGCACCTGATCGACGGCGCGCTCAACGCCTGATCGGCGACGCTATGCTCTCGTCGGGGCAGCTGCTCGGGTTCACCCTCGCCTCCTTCGTGCTCATCGTGGTGCCCGGTCCCGGGGTGCTGTTCGTGGTCGGGCGGGCGCTGTCGCACGGGCGGCGGACGGCGTTCGCGACAGCGGCCGGGCACGCTTTGGGGAACTACGTGGTGGCCGCGTGCGTGGCGGTCGGCCTCGGGGCGGTGCTGCAGCGGTCGGCCCAGGTGTTCATCGCGGTCAAGCTGATCGGGGCGCTGTACCTGGTGATCCTGGGGGTGCAGGCCATCAGGCACCGGAAGTCGCTGGCGACGGCGATGTCTTCGGCGGCGGGCGCGAGCGACGGCTGGCGCGCGGTGCGGGACGGGGTAGTCGTCGGCGTCACCAACCCGAAGGCCTACATTCTGTTCGGCGCGATCCTGCCGCAGTTCGTCAATCGCGCGGCCGGGAACGTGCCGGCCCAGATGCTGCTGCTCGCGCTGATCTCGGTCACCACCGGGCTGGTGTCCGACAGCACCTGGGGGCTGGCCGCGAGCGGGGTGCGGGCGTGGTTCGCCGGGTCGCCGCGTCGGTACGAGCTCGTCGGCGGCGCGGGCGGGCTGGCGATGATCGGCCTCGGGGTCACCGTCGCGGTCACCGGTCGCAGGAGCTGACTTACGCTGACTTACGCTGACTTACGCCTTGCGGGCGAGGCCGCCGAAGAAGCTGTGGTAGTTCTCGTCGTGCTCGATGACGGCTTGCGTGTCGGGGCGCCACTCGGCCAGCGAGACCAGGCCGGGCGGGAGGAGGTCCCAGTCGCCGAACCAGGTGCGGATCTCGCGGTCCTCCCGCCAGCGGCCGCTGCCGAGGCCGTCGGCCAGCAGCTTCTCGCCCTCGATGGTGGTGGCGCGAAGCTCGGGCAGGTCATAGCCGGGCAGCCGGAAGCTCGAGATCGCGAGGTAGCTCCCTGGCGGCATCGCGTCGCGGAGCCGGGCGGCGATGCCGGCCGGGTCGTCGCGATCCTGGACGTGGTGCAGGACCGCGAGCAGCAGCAGGCCGACCGGCTGGTCGAGGTCGATCAGCCGGGCGACGGTGGGGTCGGCCAGGATGTCGGCCGGATCGCGGATGTCGGCATTGATGATGTCGACGCTGACGGGGTCGCTGAGCAGCGCCTTGCTGTGGCTGTAGACGACCGGGTCGTTGTCGACGTAGACGACGTGGACGTCGGGGTTGATCTCGTGCGCGACCTCGCTGACGTTGCCCGCCGTGGGCAGTCCCGACCCGATGTCGATCAGCTGGGTGATGCCCGCCTCGGCCGACCAGGAAGCGCACCACCCGGCGCAGGAACGCGCGATTGTTCTGCGCGGACAGCGGCGCCTTGGGGGCGAGTTCCATCGCCCGGCGCGCGAACTCGCGATCGACCGAGAAGTTGTCCTTGCCGCCGACGAAGTAGTCGTAGACCCGGGCGACGTTAGGCTTCGTGATGTCGATATCCGCGAGCGTTTGCCGATAGACGCGGGAGCTGCCTTCGCTCATAGCAGTCCTCCCGTGCGGGCAGTTCGTGTCCGGTAACACTAGCGCGCGTTATGCGGGAATGCGGATGATTAACGTCAATCACCGTATTGGGCGGTTAGACGGCCGGGTTAGTTGGATTAGACGACCGGGTCAGACGGCCGGCAGGATCGAGGGTCGGGCCACCTCCTCGAGCTGGTGCAGGCAGTCGACCACGCTGGCGAAGTGCTCGCGGGTGATCCGCTCGGCCGCCACCGGGTCGCCCGCGATCACCGCGTCGATGATGTCCAGGTGCTCCTTGGCGCCCTGGGCGAGGCGGCCGGGCAGCAGGGAGACGTGGAACTGGTAGCGCACGCCCTGGTGCCTGAGCCGGTCGATGATGCCGGCCGCGGTCTGCTGCCCGGCGATCTCGCGCAGCCGGGTGTGGATCTGATCGCTGAGCATGCTGTCGGTGTGCACGTCGCCGTTCTTGACCGCGTCGGTCATCTCGTCCGCCAGCCGCCGCAGCTCGCGGCGGTCCTGCTCGGTCGCCCTGATCGCCGCTCGGGCCGCGCACATCCCCTCGATCAGCGCGCGGACCTCGAGGATCTCGATCGCCTCCTCGATGGTCACCGCCCGCACCCAGGCGCTGCGGTTGCGCTGGCGGGTGACCAGCCGCTCGTTCTGCAGCAGGGCGAGGGCCTCGCGGACGGCGCCACGGGAGGTCTTGTACTTCTCGGCGAGCTCGCTTTCCACCAGCCGTTGCCCGGGCGGGAACTCACCACGGTAAATGGCCATCCGCAGCTTGTCGAGGAGGCTGACGGTTTCGGATAGGCCCTGTTCGATTTCGTGGGTCTGCACGCTGCCCTCTTCCCCATATGCCTGGAATCAAGGATGGCAGAGAAAGCCCTGATTTCGATAGCAGTCGCCTTCCCGCGGCCGTGGCCGGCTTTAGCGGGAGCGCATTAGTAATGGGTTTGGCCGCCTGCGGCCCGGCCCTTGCGGCCCGGCCCTTGCGGCCGGGGGCGTCGGCGGCCGGGGGCTGGGACCGGTCGGCGGGCTATTACAGTTGTCCCTGGCCAGGGCTTGATCGTCCTTGTTGTTGAAGGCGTGATCCTCTCTGGTCAGGACTGGATGCGGGGCGAGCGACGACGAAGGGCGACCGTGTACCGGGCGATTTACGCTGTTCTGCTGCGACGGCTGCCGCCCGAGGCGGCCCACCGGGCCGGGTTCTGGCTGATCCGGGCGACGGCGGCGGTGCCCGGCCTGGCCTGGGCGCTGCGGCGGGCGCTGGCGCCGCGCGACCCGCAGTTGCGGGTGCGGGCGCTCGGGCTGGACTTCCCCGGCCCGCTCGGGCTGGCGGCCGGGTTCGACAAGGACGGCGAGGCGGTCACCGGGCTGGCCGCCCTCGGGTTCGGGTTCGTCGAGGTCGGCACCGTGACCGCGCGGCCGCAGCCGGGGAATCCGAAGCCGCGGATGTTCCGCTTCCCGGCCGAGCGGGCGCTGGTCAACCGGATGGGATTCAACAACCAGGGCGCGGCGGCGCTGGCCGCCCGGCTGCGGGCGCTGCGGCCGGCCCCGGCCACCGTGGTTTTCGCGGCCGGGGCGGCTATCGCGGCCGCCGTGGCTATCGTCCGATCGTCGGCGTGAACATCGGCAAGACCAAGGTCGTGCCGGAGGAGGCCGCGATCGCTGACTACGAGGCCAGCGCCCGCCTGGTGGCCGACGTGGCCGACTACGTGGTGGTCAACGTCAGCTCGCCGAACACGCCCGGCCTGCGCGATCTCCAGTCGGCCGACAAGCTCCGCCCGCTGCTTTCCGCGGTGCGGGCGGCACTGGACGAGGCGTCGCCCCGACGCCGGGTGCCGCTGCTGGTGAAGATCGCGCCGGACCTGGCCGACGCCGACATCGACGCGGTCGCCGATCTGGCGCTCGAACTCGGCCTCGACGGCATCATCGCCACCAACACGACGATCTCCCGTGACGGCCTGGCCGACAGCGCGGCGGTGGCCGACGCCGGCCCCGGCGGCCTGTCCGGCGCGCCGCTGAAGGCCCGGTCGCTCACGGTGCTGCGGCGGCTGCACGCCCGCACCGGAGACCGCCTGGTGCTGATCGCGGCGGGCGGGATCGAGACCGCCGACGACGCCCGCGAACGCCTCGCCGCGGGCGCCACCCTGCTGCAGGCCTACACCGCGTTCATCTACGAGGGCCCGGGCTGGCCGCGCCGCGTCCAGCGGGGCCTGGCGGCCAGGATCCAGGCGGCGGAACTCGTCTGAGGACCGCCTGGGGCTGGTCCATTGGGGTGGTGTGGGGGTGTGCGGGGGTGTGCGGGGGCCGCCGTCGGTCGGCGTTTCCGGGGGGTGCGGGCGTCGTTTCGTCCCGATCAACGTTGTTACGTTCCGGTCAAGGGTGGCCGCGAGGTCTTGACCTGAATATGTAAGTACGGTCAACTAACAAAACCCTCGCCTGGGAGGTCGGCCCCCAGACGGCCCGGTTTATTACACAGAGAAGAGACTTGATGAACAAGAAGCTCACGAGTCGCATCGCCGGCGGTGTCGCGCTGGCTTCCGCGGCCGCGCTCGCCCTCGCGGCTTGCAGCAGCGGCGGCGGTTCGTCGGCCGGTGGCAGCAGCGGCGGCACGACCACCCTCAAGCTCGTGGTCGCCGACTACGGCACCGGCGCGAGCAACACCAGCGCCAAGTACTGGGCGACGATCGTCTCCGCGTTCGAGGCGGCGCACTCCAACATCAAGGTCAACGTCACCACGATCCCGTGGACGAACTTTGACTCCCAGGTCCAGACGATGGTCCAGAACAAGCAGTACCCGGACATCACCGAGGGCGACTACTTCTCCAACTACGCCCAGGACGGGCTGCTCTACCCGGCGTCGGACGTGCTGTCGGACCCGAGCAACCTGCTGCCTGCGTTCAAGGCCCAGGGCACCTACAACGGCACGCAGTACGGCATGCCGTTCACCACCTCCAGCCGCACCCTGTTCTACAACAAGAAGCTGTTCACGCAGGCCGGCATCACCGCCGCCCCGCAGACCTGGGCCGACGTCCAGGCCGACGCGGCCAAGATCACGAAGCTGGGCAAGGTCGGCTTCGGCCTCCCCCTCGGCAACGAGGAGGCGCAGGCCGAGTCGCTGCTGTGGATGCTCGGCGACGGCGGCGGCTACCAGACGGCCGGCAAGTACACCATCGACAGCCCGGCCAACATCACGGCCTTCAACTTCCTCAAGGGCATGGTCGCGGCGGGCGACACCGAGCCCAACCCGGGCACGGTCGACCGCACCAAGCTGTGGGAGCAGTTCGCGCAGGGCACCGTCGGCATGATCAACGGCTCCCCCGCGCTCATCCCCATCATCCAGTCGGCCAACGTGCTGACCTCCGCCGACTGGACGTCGGTGCCGATCGCGGGCAAGAGCGGCCCGCTGAGCGTCACCCTCGGCGTCTGCGACAACGTCGCCGCGTTCAAGGCCAACGGCCACGAGGCGCAGATCAAGGAGTTCCTCGACTTCGCCTACCAGGACAAGTACCAGCTCGCCTTCGACAACGAGTACGACCTGCTCCCGGCGACGGTCACCGGGGCCAAGGCGCTGTCCGCCAACGCGGTCTTCGCGCCGTTCCTCACCGCGCTGCCGAACTCGGTACAGTACCCAAGCGACACCGCGTGGGCGAACGTGAAGACCAAGATTCAGCAGACGATCGGCACCGCCGTCACCGGCAACCCGACCACGGTGCTGACCCAGCTGGAGCAGACCGCCACCTCCTCGGCGAGCTGACAGCCTAGATAGCGCCTGCTATCGGATTCCGCGTGGGGCCCGGTGCTCCTGGGCCCCACGCATCCCCGAGCCACCTGAGGATGAACTCGATGCCCGCCCTTCGCCGACTCTCGCCACTGCTGTGGCTCGGTCCCGCCATCGCACTCATCGGCCTCGTCGTGCTGTGGCCGGTCGTGGTCATGGTGCAGTCGTCGTTCCAGAACATCAGCGGCATTGGCTTCGTGGCCGGCTATAACGGCACCGCCAACTTCCGCACGCTGTTCGACGACCCGAACTTCGTCTCCGTCCTGGTGCGCACCGTGATCTGGGTCGTGGTCGTGGTCGCCGTCACCGTGCTGATCTCGCTGGGCCTGGCCCAGCTGTTCAACCAGCGGTTCCCCGGGCGCCGGTTCGCCCGGTGGGCGCTGATCATCCCGTGGGCCGCCTCGGTGATGATGACCGCGCTGATCTTCAAGTGGGCGCTGGACCCGAACGTCGGCGTCATCAACGTGATCTTGCACCACATCGGCGTGGTCAAGCACCTCGGCTCCAATCAGGCGGACTGGCTCGGCAACCCGACCAGCGCGCTGCTGTGGATGATGGGGGTCGCGGTCTTCGTCTCGCTCCCGTTCACCACCTACGCCCTCCTGTCCGGCCTGCAGGGGATCCCGCGCGACGTGTACGAGGCGTCCGCGATCGACGGCGCGACCTCGTGGAAGTCCTACCTGCGGGTGACGCTGCCGCTGCTGCGGCCGGCGATCGTGGTGGCGACGCTGATCAACGTCATCAACGTCTTCAACTCGTTCCCGATCATCTGGGAGATGACGGGCGGCGGCCCCGGCTACCAGACCGCCACCAGCACCATCTTCATGGTCGACCTCAAGCAGGGCAACGTCGGCGAGTCGGCCTCGATGTCGACCATCAACTTCCTCCTCGTTATCGTCATCGTGGTCGTCTACCTCGCCACCACCAGCTGGAAGGAGCAGGCCAAGCGATGAGCGCCACGACCCAGACCGCGCCGCCTCTGATCGCGACGCCGACCCGGCCCGCGCGCCGGCCGCGCAGGCAGCTGCGCACCTGGCTGGTGGCCGGCGCGGCTTACCTAGTCGCGATCATCTTCCTGCTGCCCTACCTGGAAATGCTGGTGATAGCCGGCCGACCGAACAACGAGCTCGGCCAGGCGACGATCTTCCCCAGCCACTTCACCTTCTCGAACTTCACCACCCTGTGGTCGGCGGCGGCCGGCGACCTCGGCGGCAGCATCGTCACCAGCCTCGAGATCGCCGCCGGGGCCACCACGCTGGTACTGCTGGTCGCCCTGCCGGCCGCCTACTACACCGCCCGGCATCGCTTCCGCGGCCGCCTCGCCTTCCTGCTGCTGGTGCTCGCGACCCAGATGTTCCAGCCCGCGGCGATGCTGGTCGGCCTGCAGCGGGAGTTCAGCAACTTCGGCTGGGCCTCCCCCACGGTGTCGCTCATCATCATCAACGCGGGCTTCAACATGGCCTTCGCGGTGTGGATACTCAACGCCTTCTTCACCTCGATCCCGGTCGAGCTCGAGGAGGCGGCCATGGTCGACGGGCTGGGGAAGGTCGGCGCCCTGCTGCGGATCACGCTGCCGCTGGCCGCGCCCGGCATCGTCACCGCGCTCATCTTCACCTTCATCTCGGCCTGGAACGAGTTCCTGGTCGCGCTCACGCTCAGCCTGGGCGAGCAGACCAATCAGCAGCCGCTGACGGTCGCGATCAACCAGTACATCGGCGAGTACTCGGTCGACTGGGGCCACCTGTTCGCGGCCGGCCTGGTCGCGACCGTGCCGGTGATCATCCTGTTCGCCATCATCGAGCGCCGCGTCGTGGGCGGCCTGACGGCAGGCGGGGTCAAGTGAGCGTTGGCGGCATGGGCCGTCGCCCGCTCCGCCCCATCGGCAAACTGCTGGCCGAGGACACCAAGCGACATCACCTGTCGCTGGTGCTGCAGCGCCTGTTCACCGACGGACCGGCCTCCCGGGCCGACCTCGCCCGCGACACCGGCCTGAGCAGGGTCACCATCTCCGACCTGGTTGGCAGCCTCCTCCAGGACGGCCTGGTGGCCGAGCTCGGCGCGCCGGCCGAAACGCGGGTCGGCAAGCCGCCGACGCTGGTCGGCCTGCAGCCCGACGCGGTGCACATCGTGGCGCTTGACCTGTCGCCTGAAGACCGGCTGGCCGGGGCCGTGGTCGACCTCTCCGGGCAGGTCAAGGCGCGGGCCGAGATTCCTCGGGAGGGCGCCACCGGAGAGGCGGCGATCCGCCTCGTCGTCCGCCTCGCCCGGCAGCTGCGCACGGCCACCGGCCGGCCGGTGCTCGGCATCGGCGTCGGCTCGGCCGGCGTCGTCGACGGCGACGGCGTCGTGGTGAACGCGGCCAACCTCGGGTGGGCCAACGTCGATCTCACCGGGATCCTCCGGCGCGAACTCCACACCTCGGTCTACGTGGCCAACGACGCCAACACCGCCGTGCTCGGCGAGCACACGTTCGGCGAGGGCGCGGCGACCGACCTGATGCTGGTGCGGGTCGGCACCGGCGTCGGGGCCGGCCTCGTCGTCGGCGGCGCCCTAGTCGAGGGGCATACCTCGGCCGCCGGCGAGATCGGCCACGTCGTCGTCGACCCGAACGGCGCCCGCTGCGCCTGCGGGCGGGCGGGCTGCCTGGAGACCGTGCTCGCGGTCCCGCGGCTGCGGCGCGGCGACCGCAGCCTGGCCGCCGTCGGCGCCATCCTCGGCGGCGTGCTCGCGCCCGTCGTCGGCGCGCTCAACCTGAGCGAGATCGTGCTGGTAGGCCCGCTCGACCTGCTTGAAGGCGAACTGTGCGAAGCCGTCGAGGCGACCGTCCGCGAGCGGGTCATGGCGGTCTCGTCGGCCGATCTCGCCGTGCGGACGTCGCCCCTCGGCGACGACGTCGTGCTGCTCGGCGCGGCGGTGCTGGTGCTGTCGAGTGAATTGGGCGTGGCATGAGCGCCGACGTGAGGGTCGGCCTCGACATCGGGGCGACCAAGATCCTGGGGGCGGTGGTCTCGGCCGACGGCACCATCCTGGCCCAGTTCCGCGAGCCCACCGTGCCCGGCGCCGATGGCGTCCTCGCCACCGCGACGCGGGTGCTCGACCGGCTCGCGGCCGAGTTCGACGGCGTGCTGCCGTCGCACGTCGGCATCGGGTTCCCCGGGCTCGTCGACCGTGATCGCGGCGCCGTGAGCCATGCGGTCAACCTCGGCCTCGGCGACGACTGGCTGCCGCTGGCCGAGCGGCTGGCGGAGCGGACCGGCGCCGCCGTCATGGTCGAGAACGACGTGAGGGCGGCGACCTGGGGCGCCCACATCCTCAGCGGGGCCGACGACCTCGGCTACCTCAGCATCGGCACCGGCCTGGCGGCCGGCTTCGTCCTCGGCGGCGTGCTCCGGCGCGGCGCAGCCGGCGCGTCGGGGGAAATCGGCCACGTGCCGGTCGACTCCGACGGCCGTCTCTGCTCCTGCGGCCAGCGCGGCTGCCTGGAGCTGACCGCCGCCGCCTCGGCGCTGACCGCCGCCTGGCCGACCGACGGCGCGGTGTCGCCGGCCACGGCCGTGTTCGCCGCCGCCTCGGCCGGCGATCCTCGGGCCGTCGCGGTCCGCGACCATTTCGCCGCCCGGGTGGCCGACGCGATCAGGATGCTCGGGCTCTCGGTCGACCCGGCCGTGATCGTGCTCGGCGGCGGTGTCACCGACCTCGGCGAGCCGCTGCTGGCGGTGGTCACCGCCGCCCTGCGGGCGCAGGCGGTCACGTCACCGTTCCTGGCCGCGATCGACCTGGCCGCCCGGGTCCGGCTGCTGCCTGCCGGGGTGCCCGCCGCCGCCATCGGCGCCGCCATGATCTGGGACGCACGCTGAGCGTTCCCTGTACTGAAGAACTACCTGAACGGAGATATCCGATGGAGGTCGTGCCGCTCGGATCGGCCGACGAGATCGCCGCGCTGGCGGCTGACGTCTTCGAGTCGGTCGTGCGCCGCAAGCCTGCCGCGGTGCTCGGGCTGGCTACCGGGTCGACCCCGCTGCCGGCCTACCGGGAGCTGATCCGCCGCCACGAGGCCGGCGCCGGACCTTCGTACGCGGCGGTGACGTGCTTCAACCTGGATGAGTACGTCGGCCTCCCGATTGGGCACGAGCAGAGCTATCGGGCGACCATCGCCCGCGAGCTGACCGACGGCCTCGGCATCAGCCCGGATCGGGTCAACGGGCCCGACCCTTCCCCTGACGGCCTGCCGACGGCGGGGTCGCGCTACGAAGAGCTGATCGAGCGGGCCGGCGGGGTCGACGTGCAGGTGCTCGGCATCGGCTCCGACGGCCACCTCGCCTTCAACGAGCCCGGCTCGTCGCTCGCCAGCCGCACTCGGATCAAGACCCTGACGGCCGAGACGCAGAAGGACAACGCGCGGTTCTTCGGCTCGGCCGACCGGGTGCCGACCCACGTGCTGACCCAGGGGCTCGGGACGATCCTGGCCGCCCGGCACCTGGTGCTCATCGCCACCGGCGCCGGCAAGGCGGCCGCCGTCGCGGCCGCCGTCGAGGGGCCGGTCTCGGCCTCCTGCCCGGCCTCCGCGCTGCAGCTGCACCCCCACGTCACGGTGCTGCTCGACCCGGCCGCGGCTGTCCGGCCTGAGCCGCCTCGACTACTACCGCGAGGTCTACGCGGCCAAGCCGGCCTGGCAGGGGCTGTAGAGGCACCGGACGCATTGCGCGGTTGCGCATTGCGCGGTTGCGCATTGCGCGGTTGCGCGTTGCGCTTCTTGCTGTTATCTGCGGCCGGCGCCCCGACCCATGCCGTCGACTGCGTTGTCGGCCATGTCAGCTACGCCATCGACACCAAACGCCGTCTGTCACCTACGCCATCGACATCGCCTATTGGGGTCGCTGGCGTAGGTGACAGGTCGCCGATCCTGTCGATGGCGTAGCCGACAGGTCCGGGCGTGGCTGGTCGGAGGAAGTGGGGCAGAAGTGGTGCCGGGGAAGGCAAGACGTGTGGGGCGGAATTGAGGCGTGGTGTTGGAGGGAGATGTGACCCCCCGCGACTCGCTGCGGCCGACGACGTCACCGGGTGCCAGAGTCACGGTGGCCTAGTCACAAGACGCCCAGGGTCGTTGTGTTCACCGGGACAAGGGCGGGTATCGGCCGGGGTCGGGGGGTTGCTGTCGGGCGGTCGGCGTATCAGGCTCTTAGGTGTGTCAGAGACGACAGTTTCCCGGCCTGGCCAGATCCCCGCACCAGAGCCGGGTCTGACGGCGGAGACCGTCATCTCGCGCGCCAGGGCGCTGATCCCGGAGATCCGGGCGCAGGCCGACGAGGCGGAGAAGGCCGGCCGGCACACGGCCGAGCTTGACCAGAAGTTCACCGAGGCCGGGTTCTACCGGATGCTGCAGCCCAGGCGGTTCGGCGGGTACGCGTTCGGCATGGACACCTACTGGAAGGTGATCCTCGCGGTCGCCGAGGGCGACGCCGGGACCGCGTGGGGGCTCTGCCTGGGCGCGCACCACGCGCAGGGGCTCGGCGCCTGGTTCCCCGAGCAGGGGCAGATCGAGCTGTTCGGGCCGGACGGGACGGTTCACCTGCCCGCACCGCGCCGCCCCGATGGGCACCGCGACCCCGGTGGACGGCGGGTACCTGGTCAAGGGGCAGTGGGACTACTGCTCCGGGGTCGGGCACGCGACCCACTTCATGTGCAACACGCTCGTCCCCGGCCGCGAGTCCGAGGGCGTGCTCACGATCTGCACGCCGATCGAGAACGTGACCGTCATCCCCGACTGGGGCAACGGCACCATCATCGGGATGAACTCGAGCGGGTCGAACAGCGTGCGGGTGGACAACGTCTTCGTCCCCGAGCTACTGCACCTGCTCGGGGAACTGGACGCACAACACCGACACGGCCGCGCCCGGCATGTACCTGCACGACGACCCGCTGTTCTGCGGGCGGATCTACGCGATGTACCACGCGGGCCTGGTGATCCCGGTGATCGGCGCGGCCAAGGGCGCGCTGCACGAGTACGAGCAGATCCTGCTGACCAAGAACACGTACTTCCCACCGGTGGTGCCCCGGTACACGGTCGAGGAGTACCAGCGGCACTACGGGCAGGCACGGGCGCTGATCGACAGCGCCGAGGCGATCATCCTGCAGTGCGGCGAGCGGTACATGGAGCTGGCCGAGCGCTGGCACCGGACCGGCGAGCCGTTCACCCGCGAGGACGACGCCGCCATGTACTCGATGATCCAGGTCGCCTCGCGGATGGCGATCGACGCGACCACCGAGCTGTTCGGCGCGGCCTCGTCGTCGGCCGCCAAACGCGGCACCGCGATGCAGCGGCACTTCCGGGACAGCGCGATCTACCTCGGGCACATCTCCGCCCGGCACGACGTCGTCGCCGCCGAGGTCGCCCGATTGCACTTCGGCCTGCCCGACAACTTGTTCTAGACCACCGACAAATCATGAAATTTCCGGGAATGTCGCCGGCGCGTCAGCGCCCGACATTCCCGGATACCGAGGAGAGCTCGATGACAGGACGCGCCACACCGCCGTTCCGCGCCGACCATGTCGGGTCGCTGCTCCGGCCGGCCCGGCTGGTCGAGGCGCGGGAGGATCGCGCCGCCGGGAAGATCGACGCGGCGGCGCTGGCCGCGGTCGAGGACGCCGCGATCGAGGACGCGGTCAGGCTCCAGGAGAGCGTCGGGCTCCAGGCCGCGACCGACGGTGAGTTCCGGCGCGAGCAGTGGCACGCCGACTTCCTCTACTCCATCCCCGGGATCCGACGGGGCGCGCTCGGCGCGCCGCTGCCGGTCTATCGCCGGGACGGGCAGATCACCTGGACGCCGAACGCGACCGAGGTGACCGGCCGGGTCCACTTGGAGACGCCGATCTTCGGCGACCACTTCGGCTTCCTCGCCCAGACCGTTACCACGGCCACGCCCAAGATCACGGTGCCGTCGCCGAGCATGGCGCACTTCCGGGTCGATCTGTCCACGTCCCCGTACGCCGACGCGGCCGAGTACCGGGCCGACATCGCCGCCGTCTACGCGGCCGAGGTCGCCGGGCTGTACGCGCTCGGCTGCCGTTACCTGCAGTTCGACGACACGATCTTCGCGTTCTTGAACGACCCGGCCTGGCGGGCGAACGCGGCCGCGAGCGGGATCGACCCGGACCGCCAGCACGCGATCAACGTCGAGGTGATCAACACCGCGCTGGCGGGCAAGCCCGCCGACCTGGCGGTCACCATCCACATGTGCCGCGGCAACTACCAGTCGGCCTGGTTCTCCTCCGGCGGCTACGACTTCGTGGCCGAGGACGTCTTCGGCGGGCTCAACGTCGACGGGCTCTTCCTCGAGTACGACGACGAGCGGTCGGGGACGTTCGAGCCGCTGCGGTTCGTGCCCGACGACCAGATTGTGGTGCTCGGGCTGGTGACGACCAAGACTCCGGAGCTCGAGTCCAAGGACACGCTCAAGCGGCGGATCGACGAGGCGGCCAAGTACGTCGACCTGGACCGGCTGTGCATCTCCGGGCAGTGCGGCTTCGCCTCCACCGTCGAGGGGAACGCGCTGACCATCGACGAGGAGCGGGCCAAGCTCGAGCTGCTGGTCGAGACCGCCCGCGAGGTCTGGGGCTAGGGGTCGGCGGTGGAACCCATCGTCATCACCGACTGGATCGTCAAGCACACCTGGTTATGCCTGCTGACATTGGGAGGGCTTCTTGAGCAAGGTCACCTCGGCGGCCGAGGCGGTCGCGGACATCGGGGACGGCGCGAGTCTGGGCGTCGCCGGGTTCGGGGTGTCGCATCGGTATCCGTCGACGCTCATCACGGCGCTGCGTGATCGGGGGCCGACCGGGCTGACCGTGTACTGCAACGGGCTCGGCCAGCCCGGGTTCCCGACCGCGCACCTGCTGGCCGACAACCACCAGATCGCGCACCTGGTCACGTGCTTCTCGGCCCGGCCGGGGGTGGTGTCGGAGGCGGAGAAGCAGATCGAGGCGGGCGAGATGACGCTGGAGATGGTCGCCCAGGGCACGCTGGTGGAGCGGATGCGGGCGGGCGGCGCGGGCATCCCCGCGTTCTACACGCCGACCGGGTACGGCTCCTCGATCGCCGAGGGCAAGGACATCAGGCACTTCGACGGCCGGCCGTACGTGCTTGAGCGGGCCATCACCACGGACTTCGCGCTTATCCGGGCAGCGAAGGCGGACGAGATGGGGAACCTTGTCTTCCGCGGCGGGTCGCAGAACTTCAACACCTCGTTCGCCAAGGCGGCGCGGGTGACGATCGTCGAGGCGGAGGAGATCGTGCCGACCGGGTCGATCGCGCCGTCGGAGGTGGATCTGCCGGGGGTGTTCGTGACCCGGGTGGTGCCGGTGACGGTGCGGATGGACGTGAAGAACCTGCCGATGCGGGTGAACCGGGCGGCCGACTCGGCCCGGCTCTACCTGGGCAAGCCGGCCCTGACCCGCGAGCAGATCGGGCGGCGGGTGGCGGCGCTGATGCCGGACGGCGCGGTCGTCAACCTCGGGGCCGGGCTGCCGACGCAGGTGGCGAACTTCATCTCAGAACGGCCGGTCATCCTGCACAGCGAGAACGGGATGCTGAACTACGGCTCGTTCGTCCGCGGCGACGACTTCGATCCTGACCTGCACGACGCGGGCGGGTACTTCGTGACGGTGCGGGACGGGGCGTCGTTCTTCGACTCGGTCACGTCGTTCGAGATCGCGCGGGGCGGGCGGCTGTACGCGGTGGTGCTCGGCACCTATCAGGTCGGCGGGAACGGCGACCTGGCGAACTGGTCGGTGCCGGGGATGATCGGCGGCGGCATCGGCGGGGCGATGGATCTCGCGGCGGGGGCGCGGAACGTGTTCGCGATGCTCGAGCACACCGATTCCCGGGGGCGGCCCAAGCTGGTGGAGAAGTGCTCGTTCCCGCTGACGGCACCGGGCTGCGTGGACGCGGTCATTACCGACCTGGCGCTGCTGCGGCGGCCGTCGCGGGCTTCCCGGTTCGTGCTTGAGGAGGTCGCGGCCGGGTTCACGGTTGACGAGGTGCTGTCGCTGACCGGGATGCAGGTTGCTGTCGCCGATGAGGTACGCGTGATGCAGGAGTGCTGGAACTAACATCGCCGCCTCGCCGTGGTCTGTCGGCTCAGTTCCGGATGTCCGAAGTCACCGATGATCCCACATACATGGTAACATTCTGTAATTGATACATTACGATAAGTATTTGAAAACTTCATCTGGGGGAACTGTGAGAATACGCAGATTGCGGGCGCCACCGTCTACGGCGGTGCGTCCTGGCTGGGTACATCGATGGTGGCTGGACCGGCCGATGCGGGCCAAGGGACTGATCGTGGTCGCCGCCCCCCTGATCGCCCTGACCGCCGTCAGCTCGGCGAGCCTGGCGCTACAGTACAACGAGCGGCAGGAGCGGAGCGTGGCCCTGACCGCCTCGTCCCTGACCACCTCCGCCCAGCAGGTCCTGTCCGACGCGCTGAACGCCGAGACCGGGGCGCGCGGCTACGCGGCGACGAGAGACCCGGTGTTCCTCCAGCCGTATAACCGCACTCTGACGCGCATCGCAGGCGACCAGGCCGCGCTTCGCGCGGCGGCCATCGCCGAGGGGGACAGCCGCGCGGAGCGGACCGCGGCGGCGACCACGACAAGGGTCCTGACGGATCTGGCCCAGCTGCGCTCCGCAGTCAGCGCGGGGGTGCCGGCCGCGACACTGCTGCCGGCGCGGCTGTCGGAGAAAGCCACCATGGACTCGCTCCGGGCGCAGATCGCCGCCCTGGTCCAGCGGCCGGCCGCGCTCAACCGGGCCCGGCGGGCCGACATCACCCGGCTGGAATCGACCATCGACTGGGTCAGCATCGCCGGCCTGGCCCTCGGCCTGCTGGCCGGCCTGATCGGCGTGGCGCTGTTCGGCTCCGGTATTTCACGCCGCGTCACCAGAGCGGTTGCGAACGCCGGCCGGCTGGGAGAAGGACAGCCCCTGAAGCCCGTGCCGGTGCCCAGCGCCGGTGATGAGCTCGGCCGGCTGGCGCGCTCCCTGACGCGGGCAGAGGAACTGCTGGCCCGCCGGGCCACGGAACTGATCACCGCCCGGGATCAGGCGGTGACCGCGACCCAGGCCAAGAACGCGTTCCTGTCGAGCACCAGCCACGAGCTGCGCACGCCGCTGAACGCGGTCCTCGGTTTCGCCCAGCTGCTGCAGCTGTCCGACCTCAGCCAGGAGGACGAGGACGGGGTCGAGCGCATTCTCGCGGCCGGGCACCACCTGCTCGCGCTGATCAACGAGCTGATCGACATCGCCAGGATCGAGTCGGGCGAGTTCAGCCTGTCGGTGGAGCCGGTCGCCGTGCAGCCGGTAGTCGAGGAAACCGATCAGCTCATGGCTCCCCTCGCCGCAGACCGCTCGGTCACGATCAGCCAGCCCTGCCCACCGCCCGGCCTGGCCGTCAAGGCCGACCGGCAGCGACTGCGCCAGATCCTGGTCAACCTGCTCTCCAACGCGATCAAGTACAACCGCGTCGGCGGAACCGTCACCATCACCTGCCAGGCGGCCGGCCCAGACCAGGCCAGCCTCACGGTGGCCGACACCGGGCCGGGGATACCGGCCGCTGACCTGGGACGCATCTTCGACCCGTTCGAGCGGCTCGGCGCCGAGCAGACCGCCATCGAGGGCAGCGGGATCGGCCTGCCCCTGGCCCGGGCCTTCGCCGAGGCGATGCACGGGCACCTCACCGCCGCCAGCGTCCTCGGCGAGGGGACAACCTTCACCCTCACGCTGCCCCGATCACCGGACCTAGCCCAGGCTCCGGCTGCCGGCGTGCGGGTACCCGGACCGCGGATCGCGCCCGATGACTCCGCCGGGGACGGCATCCGCGTTCTGTACATCGAGGACAACCCCGCCAACATCGAAGTCGTCACCCGATTCCTGAAGACCAGGCCCAGCATGCGGCTGCAATCGGTCATCTCCGGCCAGGCCGGACTCGAATCCGCCACCCGGGAGATCCCCGACCTCATACTCCTCGACCTGCACCTGCCCGGCCTGCACGGCGACGAGGTGCTGAGACGGCTCAGGGCCAACCCGGCCACGACCGCCATTCCCGTCGCCATCCTGTCCGCCGAGGCCTCACCGGCGATCATCCACAACATGCGGGCCAGGGGTGTCATCGCCTACCTGACCAAGCCACTCGACCTCACCGAACTGGGCCGGCTACTCGACTCCGTCGCGGCCGGACCCGACCGCCGGGCCGACCCGGCCTCATTGACGTCACCGACACCGTGAAGGCGTCCGTCTGTACATCGAAGACAACCCGAGCAACATCCCGCTCGTCGATCGCCCGGGCAAGCGCAGGTGCCCAGGGTTACTTAGCCAGGCCCAGGAGGCGGGCGGCGTTGTTCTTGAAGATGCCGGGCTTGACCTCGTCGCGGATCGCGATCTTGTCGAAGTCGGCCATCCAGCGTTCCGGGGTGAGGACGGGGAAGTCGGTGCCGAACAGGACCTTGTCCTTGAGCAGGGTGTTGGCGTACTGGACGAGGATCGGGGCGAAGTACTTGGGCGACCAGCCGGACAGGTCGATGTAGACCTGGGGCTTGTGGGTGGCGACCGACAGCGCCTCCTCCTGCCACGGGAACGACGGGTGGGCGAGGATGATCGGCATATCGGGGAAGTCCACCGCCACGTCGTCGAGGTGGATCGGGTTGGAGTAGGCCAGCCGGATTCCGCCGCCGCCCCGGGTGCCGGCCCCGGCGCCGGTCTGGCCGGTGTGGAACAGCGCGGGCAGGCCGGCCGCCTCGATCACCTCGTACACCGGGTAGGCCATCCGGTCGTTGGGGAGGAACGCCTGCGAGCTGGGGTGGAACTTGAAGCCCTTGACGCCGAACTCCTCAATCTGGCGTTTAGCCATCCGGACCGCCTCGGCGCCGCGGTGCGGGTCGACCGAGCCGAACGGGATGAGCACGTCGGCGTGGTGGTCCCTGGCCCGCTGGGCGATCTCCTCCGGGGTGGCGCGGGCCGGGTCCTCAGGCTGGTCCTTGACGTCGATGGTGAACGTCACCGCCGCCATCTTCCGCTCGCGGTAGTACGCGGCCAGGTCATCGACGGTGAACGAGGCCGCCGCGGTCTTGAAGTAGGCGGCCATCGCGGCCAGCTGCTCGTTCTCTTCCGGCTTGACCGGCGGGGCGCTGACCGAGCGATGCACATGCGTGTGCACGTCGATCGCGACCAAACTGTCGATATCCATGGCCGTGATTATCCCGGCGGCATTTCTGCTCGTCATGAAGTGATCACGCCAATATCTGGCACCATCAACTTGTGGGCGAGCGAAGCGACTGGACGTTCGACGCGCGACTCGTGCGCGCGTTCCGGCCCGCCGGCGGTCTCGCGGTTGACACCGGCGCGTGGCCGGGGACGGTTCCCGCCGCCGCGCAACTGCTGCGCGAAGGGCTTGAGCTCCGGCCGGGGATCACGATCCTGGTCGGCGAGAACGGGTCGGGTAAGTCCACCGTGGTCGAGTTGCTGGCCGAGGCGTACGGGCTCGACCCGCAGGGCGGGTCGATCCTGGCGTCGTCCCGCCCGCCCCGGGTTAGGGCGACCGAGCCGGACGCGGGCGACCGGCTGTTCATCGAGCGGGGGCCGGCCGGGCGCGCGGCGTGGGCGTACTTCCTGCGGGCCGACACCATGCACTCGCTGTACACGTTCCTTGAGGAGCACCCGGGGCGGAGTCGACCGGAACGGCTGCACGAGCTCAGTCACGGCCAGGGGTTCATGGAGATCCTGCGGACCCGGGTCAACCAGCGCGGCTTCTACCTGATGGACGAGCCTGACTCGCCGCTCTCCTTCGTCGCCAGCCTCGGGCTGGTGGCGCTGCTGCACGACCTGGCGGTTGAGCAGTCGCAGGTGGTCGTGGCGACCCACTCCCCCATCGTGGCCGCCGTCCCCGGCGCGCATCTGCTCGAGCTCGGCGACTGGGGCATCCGCGAGGCGGAGTGGGGCGACCTGGAGATCGTTCACTCCTGGCGCGACTTCCTCAATGACCCGACTCAGTACCTCCGTTACCTGCTCGCCGACGACGATTAAGGTGCGGCGGCTCGCTTGGAAGGCCTGGGGGGCGCCTTCGTATCAGTTCTGACCATTAAATTCCGGCAAATCGGGCGGAAAAGTGGTCAGAAGTGATAGGAAGACGAAAAATGGTCAGAACTGATAAGAAGCTGAGCGGGTGGGCGGTGCGGATGGTAGTTAGCGAGGCGGGTGGGAGGCGGCCGCGGCCGGGCGCGGGGCGTTAGGCGGGGGACGTTAGGTGGACTAGCGGGGGGCTGCTGCGGCGACTGGCCGGGCAGAGGGGGACGTTAGCGGGGCGGGTGGGAAACGGTGGTGGCCGGGAGGTTAGCGGGGCGGGTGGGAAACGGCGGCTGGGCGGGCGGTTGGGGATCGCTAGGCGGGTGGGTGGGAGGCTGCGGCGGCGGCTAGGCGGGCGGCGCCGGTGGCGGTTAGCCAGGGGGCGGGGGCTGGGCGGAGCGGGAGGGCGAGGGCGTTCGCGAGCAGGGCGCTCCAGGCGGGGTGCTCGGCGCCGCCGCCGCCGATGATGACGCTGCGGGGGTGGTGGCCGGCCGCCCGGAGGTCGTCGAGGCGCTCCCTGAGCAGGGTCGCGACGCCGTCGAGGGCGGAGCGGAGCAGATCTTGCTTCTGGTGGGCGAGGGTGAGGCCGGTCCAGGCGCCGGTCGCGGTCGGGTCCCAGCGCTCGGGGGTCAGGTAGGGCGCGAAGACCGGGGCGTTGGGGCGGGCGGGGCGGCGGGCCGCGTCGTACAGGTCCGCCCAGGAGACGTTGAGCAGGGCGCGGACCCAGTTCAGGGTCACGCCGACATTCTGGACCGGGGCGAGCCGGTAGTAGCCGTCGCCGACCGCGCGATACAGGTTGGTGGTGGCGGCGGGCCTGAACTCGGTCTCGGGGACCGCCCACTGGCCGCCGCTGCCGAGCGTGAGCATGGCCTCGTCAGCCGGCACGTCCGCCGCGTAGAGGGCGGCGGCGGTGTCGGCGGCGCCGGTCGCGACCGGTATCCCTGGCGGCAGGCCGAGCGCGGCGGCGGGGCCCGGGAGCAGCGCGCCGGACGGCTGGGCGGAGCCGCGGACCGGGGGGAGCTTGTCGCGGGGAAGGCCGAGCGCGGCGATGAGGTCATCGGCCCAGGCGTCCCTCTTCAAGTCGTACAGGAGCGTGCCGGAGGCGTCGGTCGGGTCGGTCGCGGCCTCCCCCGTCAGCTGCAGCCGAATCCAGTCCTTGGGCTGCAGTGCCCACCGGGCGGCGGCGATGTTGTCCGGCTCGTGCTCCGCTAGCCAGCAGAGAATCGGGCCGGCCATGCCGGCCGAGGGGCGGTTGCCGAGACCGCTGGTCAGCGACGCGGGGAGCTCCGCGTAGCGGTCGGCCTCGAGGGCGGCGCGCTGGTCAAGCCACAGGATGGCCGGCCTTACCGGGTCCGGGCCCGAAGTCAGTACCACGCCGTGCATCTGGCCGGCTACGGCTAGGGCCACGACCTCGGCGTCTCTTGCCTGGGCGAGGGCCTGGCGGACGGCGCGGCCGGTTGATTGCCACCAGTCGGCGGGGATGGACTCGGCCCGGCCGGCGGACGGGACCAGGACCGGGTACTCGGATCGGCCGCGGCCGAGGACACGGCCGAGGACCCCGCCGTCGGGGGCGGGGAGGTGAGCGTCGGGAGCGTCCGGGGCGGGGTGCCTGGCGTCAGTGGCGGCGAGGTGGCCGTGGGAGACGGCGGCGTGAGCGTCGGGGGCAGCGAGCGGGGGGGTGGGGACGGCGAGCGGGGGGGTGGGGACGGCGAGCGGGGGGGTGGGGACGGGGTCGTCGAGGGAGACGACTAGGACCTTGACGCCGCTGGTGCCCAGGTCAATCCCGACTACCGCTCGTCGACCACGCATAGCGCTTACCTTAACGGGCGATGAACATCAGTACATAGAGTGATTTGACGGATGCATTCCGCAAGAACTACTCTTTGTACTATGACGACTACAAATGGTAATACCTGGGGTTGAGGGCGCGCATCCGCCCGGGCCGCCGGCCCGGGCGGATGCGCGCGGGATTACTTGGCGCGGAGCGTCTGCAGCGCGTCCGTCCACTTCACGAGCTCGTCGAGCATGACGGTGGCCGCCTGCTCCATCTCCTCGGTGGACTTGAACCGCTTGTCCTCGTCGAGGTGCTTGAAGACGAACGGGATGTTGACCGCCTCGGTCACCGGCACGATCTTGAGCGTGGTGAGGACCTGCTTGAGCATCTGGGTGGCCCGGGTGCCGGCCGCGATCCCGCCGTAGCTGACGATGCCGGCCGCCTTGTGGCCCCACTCGTGGAACAGGTAGTCGATCGCGTTCTTGGTCGCCGCGTTGAACGAGTAGTTGTACTCGGGGGTCACGAAGATGAAGGCGTCCGACCCGGCCACCAGGGCCGACCAGTCCTTGGTGTGCTGATGGACGTACTTGCGCAGCCGCGGGTGGTTCGGCTCGTCGTACATCGGCAGGCTGAGCTCGGCCAGGTCGGTCACCTCGACGTCGAACCCGCCGTGCTCGCGGGCGCGCTCGATGATCCATTCGGCGACGGACGGCCCGACCCGGCCCGGCCGGGTTGAGCCGATGATGACACGCAATACGGGCTTGGCCACGCGTAACCTCCGGGACGGTAAATGGGGAGTGCCGCTCGTTTTACATGACGTGTCAACTCAGTCCGGGTCCGTCGTGTTCCCGGTCGGACGCGTCAGTTGAAGGTGAGCACCGGCTTGATCGTAGCGCCCGATAGAGAGTCGGCGATCGCCGTGTTGACCTCGGCGAACGGATAGTTCTTGACCAGCCGGTCGACCGGGAAGCGGCCGCAGGCGTGCAGCTCGAGCAGCCGGGGGATGAACACGGTCGGGTTAATGTGGCCGCCCATCGATCCGCGCAGCGACCTTCCCTTCAGCAGCAGGGAGCCCGGCGGGACCGTGACCGGCGCGCCGCTGCTGGTGATGACCGAGGCGGTGCCGTGGGTGGCGAGCGACTCGACCGCGGCCGCGATCACGGCCGGGTTGCCGGTCGTGTCCAGCGCCACGTTGACGCCGGTCCTGGTGGTGGTGACGATCTCGGCGACGACGTCGGCCAGTTCCCGGCCGGTGGTGTCGATGGTGGCGGTGGCGCCCAGCTCGGCCGCCAGCTTGAGCCGGTGGCCGACCCGGTCGAGCGCGATGATCTGGTCCGCCCCGGACACGGCGGCGGCCATCACCGCAGCCAGGCCGACGGCGCCGACCCCCCAGATCGCGACCCGGCCGCCCGGCCGGACCGGCATCGCGTTCAGGATCGCGCCCGCGCCGGTCTGCACCCCGCAGGTGAACCCGGCCAGGTAGCGCAGCGGGGCGTCGGCCGGGACGGGGACGATGTTCCGCTCGGTGACCAGGGAGTGGGTGGCGAACGAGGACTGCCCGAAGAACGAGGCGCGGACCGGCCGGCCGCGGGAGTGCGCGCGGGGCGAGCCGTCCGGCCTGGTGCCGGTGAACGTCACCGGCACGACCTGGTCGCAGTACGGGGTGAGGCCGAGCGTGCACTGCTCGCAGCGGCCGCAGTAGTCGGGGGTGAACAGCACCCGGTCGCCGGGGCTGACCCGGGTGACGGCGCGGCCGACGCGCTCGACCACGCCCGATCCTTCGTGGCCGAGGATGATCGGGAACACGACCGGGAGCCGTCCGAGCCGGGCGTTGTCGTCGGTGTGGCAGACGCCGACCGCCTCGACCCGGACCAGGATCTCGTCGTCACGCGGGTCGTCGAGGTCGAACTCCTCGATCGACAGATCGGCGCCCGCCTCCCAGGCCACGGCCGCTTGGATCTTCACCCGTTTTCCGCCTTGGCGGTATCAGCGGTGCGGACCGAGAGTCGCCAGGGACCGTTCGGAAAACTCATGATTTTGAACTTGGGCTGGTGACGCGGCTGACGAAGCGGGCCAGCGGGGCGCCGAGGGCGAGGTCGTCGACGCCGATCGAGCCGATCTGCGAGATGTGGTTGTGGCCCTCGGACCAGACCAGCTGCGGGACCGACCGGTGCCGGGCGAACCAGGCGGCGGTCAGGGCCGCGACCTGGGCGTGGCTGAACGGCGGGTCCTGCTGGGCGACGGCGAACAGCAGCGGGACCTGACAATCGAGCAGGCCGTCGAGCGTTGAGACGTCCGCTGACGGAAGATCGCCGTAGTACGGGGTCTCGATCTCGCTGCGGGCGTCGCCGTCGGGGATCGTGTAGAAGCCGGACAGCAGGCCGGCCCCGCGCACGCCGTCGAGGGCGCCGCCGCCGTGGCCGACCAGGTAGGAGGCGACGTGCACGCAGCCGGCCGAGTGGCCCGCGACCACGATGCGGTCGGGGTCGCCGCCGTGGCCGGCGATGTTGTCGCGGACCCACTGGACGGCGGCGGCGACGTCCTGCGCGCCGGCCGGCCAGGTGTGCTCGGGGGCGAGCCGGTAGGTCATGGTGACGCCGACCCAGCCGTTGCGGACCGCCCACGCGCCGATGTGGTCGTACATCGGAGTGCCCGGCACGTGCTTGTCGCCGCCGGTGAAGCCGCCGCCGTGCACGAACAGCACGACCGGGGCTGGCTCGTCGGCCGGCTTCCCCGATGTGTGCACGTCGAGGCGGTGGCGCTCGTGGTCGCCGTAGCGGCGGTCGCGGTCGATCGCGGGGGCGGTGTAGCCGGCCTTCTGGTGGAACGGGGTCAGCAGCGCCCAGCTGCCCTGCACCAGCTCCGGGGTGATCATCGGGCCCATCGCGGTCAGCTGCGCGATGACGTCCGGCGGGAGTTGCTGGGTCACAGTTCTGGTGCCTTTCGCTGCGCTGCCAGTTCGACGTCGGGGTCCAGTATGACCCGGTATGGCCGGGTGTCTCTAGGTGCCGGGACCACAACCGGAGCACCGTCCCGTGTACCGCAGGCGCAGGCGGCGACGGTGTGATTTTGGGGCGTTAAGCGGGCACATGAACTGTGTGCGACTAACTGCTCACGGTTGAGGAGGCCTGCACATGGATTCGAGTTGGCTGGCTTCGTTCGTGCTCATCGTCGTCTTGCTCGGCCTCGGGGGGCTGATCACGGGCGCCGTCTGGGTGGCGCTGCTGTTCCTGTCGCGGCTGGACAACCGGCGCGGCGTGTGGAAGAAGGAGTGGTGAGCCCGGCTCTGGCCTAGCGGCGGGCGGTTGCTATCTCGGGTCGGCGGGATCGGCGGGGCCGAGGGCGGTGCGCTCGTAGGCCGGGACGTGCGAGGAGACCTCGGGGGCGGGGGGCTCGTAGGCCGGGATTTCGTGCGGGGAGACCGCGGCCACGGCGTCGGTGCCGACGATCGACGGGTCGATGACGAGGGCGACCATCCGGCTCTCGGCCGCGGCCGGGCGGGAGGTCACCGCGTTGGCCGTTTTTGCGCCGGTGGCTGTTTTGCCGGCGTCGGGCGCGCCCGGCACCGCGGTCGCGGCGGGGGCGCCGGCTACCACGTGCGGGGCCAGCATCTGGCCCTCGGGCAGCGCCATCAGCGTCTCCGGCTGGACCCGGTGGTCGTAGACGAGCTCGAAGCTGATCTCGTCGCCGACGCTGGTGCCGTCGGTCACCGAGCGGGACTCCGAGCGGGTGTGGCTGGTCTCCTCGGTGTTCGTGACCGACTGGGTCTTGGAGTCGCTCGTGTGCTCGGCGTTGAACCAGGTCCTGGTCTTGACCGTGTCGATGACCGGCTTGCCGCCGCCGCTGCCGCCGGTGGTGACCCAGCCGCCGCCGGACTTGGGCTGGCCCTGCGGGCGCTTGCCGCCGGACGCGTCCTTGATCGCCTGGTCCGGCCGGGCGCCGCCGCCGCGCCCGGCCGGCTTCCCGTTACCTCCGCGACCGGACTCCGCCGCCGCCTCCCGCTCGCGGGCGACCCGGGCGCGGAACGCCTCGCGCGGGTCGGACTCGGCGTTGCCGCCGCCGCTCCCGTTGCCGTTTCCGCCGGTGTGGATGTGGACGTGGTTGTCGGCCCGGGGCACCTGCGCCTCGGAGTACATCTGGCCGGTGGTGGTGCCGGTGGTGTGAGTGGTCGCCTCGCCCTCGGCCCGGCCGGTGGTGTGCGTGGTCGACTCGGTGCTGGTCTTGGTCCGCGACCGGCTCACGCTCTGCCGGTGCGAGAACCGCCCGGCGACGAACTTCCGCTCCAGGCCGATGTGCTCGGCCGCGCGCAGCGCCTCCGGGCGGGTGGCGAGCCGCATGAACGCGGTGTGCCTGCTGTCCAGGTGGCGGGACGACTCCTCGGTCAGCCGGGAGAACATCCGCACCAGCGGGACCTCGTACCGCTCGCACACCGTCGTGAGCCGGCTGAGGTGCCGGGTGGACTGCTCGTCCGCGCCCGCCAGGATCACGGCCGGGCGGAACCCGGTCTCGTCGGCGACCGAGCGGGTGGCCCACTGCACGATCAGCGCGGCCGCCAGGTCGGCGGCCACGTCGCGCGGGCCGTCCGGCAGCGACAGGCAGGTGAGCCGGGCGGGCTGACGCGGTGCGGCTGCGCTGGCGTCGTCGGCGGCCGCGGCGTCGTCGGCCCCGAGTTCGGCCAGCGGCTCGAGCACGGCCGCGAGCCGGATCAGGTTCCGGCCGATCTCACCGCGCATGCCCGCGCCGAACAGCCCGTGCAATCCGGCCTGCTCGGCCGGCGACAGATGCTGGCCGGGCGCGGCGGGGGCGTCGGTGGCGTCCGCCAGCAGCAGCGACAGCGCCTGGTGGAGGCGGGACATCGTCACCCGGCCGCCGAGCGCGCGGGTGATCTTGCGCAGGATCATCAGGTCGGTGGCGCGGCCGGCCGCGGTGGCGTTGGCGTCGTCGGCGTGCAGCACCTCCACGATCAGGCTGGCGATCTCGTCCCCGGTCAGCCCGGCCAGCAGCGGGGTCGCGGGCAGGTCACGCGGCAGCTGATAGTCCTGGCAGGAGATCCCCGCCTGCCGGGCCTCGGCGATGAGGCCGTCGGCGACCCGGTCCTGCGACAGGTCGAGGACGATGACGGCCCGCTCCGCCAGCAGCGTCGCGCCGACGCCGGCGAGCAGGTTCTGCCGCCCCTGCGGGGTTCCGCCGAAGACGTCAAGCCGGGTGATGTCCTCGTGCGCCGCCACCTGCAGCCACCGCGGGGCGGCGGCGATGCGCTCCGCCTCGGAGTGCTGCCAGGCGGCCTTGCCGCGCTCGTACTCGGCCACCTCGGCGGCGTGCCTGACCGCCCGGTCCTCGCTCTCGCGGCGCTGCCGGCCGGCGACGCGGCGGCGGCGGACGGCGAACTCGAGCAGCGGCAGCCAGCAGCAGACCGCGATCACCGCCCCGACGCCCCAGAACCAGGTACGGTGGGAAAACGCGCCCACCAGGCCGAAGAGGGCGAGCGCGAGCAGGCCGACGACGATCAGCAGTCGCGTCCACAGCGCTCGCGCGGCGTGCGCCGCGCGCAGCGCCGCGGCCTCGGGCGAGTCGGGATCGGGTACTCCCGGCGCCGGTGCCGCGTACGCACGAGCTCGCAGCCCCGGTTCGTTCGGGATCCAGCCAAGGTGCAGCCCCATACCCGGAGATTAGAGCCGGAACCCCCGCGTATCAAATTCGATCAACATCACTGTGGCGGGACGGACGGGAACGCACGGACCGTTCGATATGAAGGTTTGGGCCTTGACTAAGCTGATTTCACGGATCTAGCATTCTGATATCAGATTAATGCGAGCTACGGCGGTTCACGATGAGAACAAGCGTGCGCTTGACCGGCCTGGCGGGACTGCTCGCCGCCTCCGTGCTGGCGGCGGGATGCAGTTCGGGGCAGCCTCAGCCGACGACCAGCGCCTTCGCGGGCGCGGCGACGCCGACCGGGACGTGGGCGGATCCGAACGGCGACCTGGGCAACACGCGGAACGCGGCCGGGTCGGTGATCTCCGCCGCGAACGTGGCCTCGCTCCGGGAGGCGTGGTCGTTCCACATCACCGGCACGGCGGCGGCTGGGGTGCACGGCGCGGGCGCGCTCGCGGCCAATCCGGTGGTGACCGGCGGGACCGTGTATCTGCAGGACCTGGACGCCAACGTCTACGCGATCGCGCTCGCCACCGGCAAGCTGCGGTGGGAGCACGTCGTTAACGTGCCTGAGGCGACCGGGCCGGGCCCGGACGGGGTCGCCGTCGCGGGCGGGGTCGTGTACGGGGACACGCCGACCTCGGTCTTCGCGCTCAACGCGTCGACCGGGGCGGTCATCTGGAGCGATGGCGCGCTGCTGGGCAGCGGGCAGGGGACGTTCGAGATCCAGCCGACGGTGGCCAATGGGCGGGTCTACCTAGCCAGCGCGTACGGCTCCGGGCCGGGCGGCGGGGTGCTGGTCGCGCTCTCGGCCGGTGACGGCAAGCTGCTGTGGAAGTTCAACACCGTGATCGGGGCGCCGGCGGCGGGCGTCTCCGCGCTCGGGCTCGGCTCCGGGGGCGCCTGGCAGACGCCGCTGGTGGGGTCGGACGGGTCGGTCACCTTCGGGATCGGGAACCCGTACCAGTCGATCGGCCAGGCGATCACGCACCCGGCCCGGCAGCTGTACACCGACAGCGTGCTGAACCTGGACGCCGCCACCGGCAGGCTCCGCTGGTACTACCAGGGGGTGCCGAACGACTTCATGGACCATGACCTGCAGGCCTCGCCGATCGCCGCCTCCGTGGGCGGGGTGCCCGCCATCATCGGCGGCGGCAAGGTCGGCATCGTCTACGCGATGAACGCCTCGACCGGCGCGCTGCTGTGGCAGACGCCGGTCGGCGTGCACAACGGAACCGACGACGCCGGGCTGCTGCTGCTCGAGCACAAGCTCACGATCACGCTGCCCTACACGTGGGAGCCGGGCCCGCTCGGCGGCGTGCTGACGAACATGGCGGTGGCCGACGGCAGCGTGTACGCGGCCGCGATCAACGTGGCGCTGAAGTCGACGACGATGAGCTCGGTCAACGGGAACGCTTCGGGGGGCGGGGTGGCCGGCGGTGACGTCGAGGCGCTGAACCTGGCGACGGGGGCGGTGGAGTGGGACACGAAGGTGTCTTCGCTGCCGCTTGGGGCGGTGACGGTGTCGAATGACCTGGTGCTCACCTCGCTGTGGAACGGGACGCTGATCGCACTCAGCCGTTCTACCGGGGCGATCGTGTTCCGTCAGGCGCTGCCGACGACGACTAACGCGCCGCTGGCGGTGTTCGGGAACACGGTGCTGGTGCCCGCAGGCGGGCCGGAGACGTCGGCTAAGGGCGGCGGCGGGGACCCGCAGCTGGTGGCGTACACCCTGCCTAAGGCTGGGTGAGCGTTCGGCGAAGCGCTCCTCACCCGCGAGTGACGGGTCGGGGCGCTTCTGCGCGACGGCGCGGGGCGCGGGGGCGTCTCTGACGGCGACCCCGATATGCCTCGGTGCGAAGGCTGTCGAAGATCCTCGTCAGCGCCGAAACGGTCTGATGCCGCCGGGTGCGGCACGCGGCGTCGGGACGGGATCAGAACCCGAGCGCGGTACTGTCGATCGTCTGGCCGGCCGCGGGGCGGTCAGCGAGACCAGGCTGTATGTGAAGCTGAGCCCTGTGCTGATGCCTGCATTGGTGCCCGTCATCCGCAGGATTCGCGGCGAGGACGTGTCGGTCACGTCCATCGTGCCCTTCTTGCCTGTCAGCGGGACCACCCGCTGGCCGTCGACCGTTGTGGCGGCCTCCTTTACGACGCCCTTCGGCACCTCGAACGACGATGCGAACGTGTCGCACAACTGAGCCAGGGCGGCGAAGTAGCTGTCGCTGGCGGAGCCCTTCAGGTACCTACCGCCGATGAGCGCGATCACATGGGCCGCGGACGTGCCCTCGTACGTCTTCCAGTACGCGTTGTCGGGCTTCTCCCAGGCAGTACCGCCGATCACCACCAGGTACAGACTGCCCTTGCTGCCCCAGCTGACCGTCCCCTCGCAGCCCGTTCCGTGCTTGAACTCAAGCCGCATGCTCTCAAGGCCACCCTGGCCGTCCACCGTCGTGCCCGAGATCCCGAAGCTGGGTGCAGACTTGAGGTCGCCGAGGGCCTTGGTGACCACCTGGTTCGCGGTCATGCTGGCCAGCGGGTCCCCGCCGCCGCTGCCGCAGCCGGCCGCGGCGAGGCAGACCCCCGATGCCGCCGCGAGCGCGAGCGCGGCGCTAAGCGCGAAACGCAACGCGAACCTCCGCCGGAAAAGTGGCCGAAAAGACGGTCTTTCCCTGTATACCAGACAGCGGCCGGTGTCGGCTTGTTCCATTCGCCGGCCATTGTTGGAGAGCTGCCCATCATCACCATGCTGTCAGGCTGAGCCTGGCTTGCGGCGGCCGACGTATGAGCCGAAGACGGTGATATTGCCGCATAGCGAGTGGCTGCTGGGGCTTGGGAGGTTATCTGTGCACTATTGAGTACAACGGTGACGCCCGCTGCGGCGAGCAGCGTTATTGCCACGAGTCGTTCCAGCAGGTTCATACATGCTCCCGACAAGTGTGAATAACTGACCTGGTAAGCATGGGTTGGCCCGCTGGATGCCGTAATCCGGATGGTGTTTCGGTGATGCATCTTCCGCACCTACGCCAGGGCGAACGCGGATCCCGGCCAGCACGTAACGTCGGGGATGCTCCAGTCGAACTTGCCGTCAGGGCCGGCGATGTAGCCGTCAAGCGAGACGGCCATGGAATAGGTCACGCTGCGCATCAGGGAGCCTCCTCGGTAACGGGTTCGGAAGTACGACCGCCGCGGGCCGCAAGACTGATCGCGCCTCGCGGGACGTGCCGGGCGACCGAGCCGATCGCGCTCCAGTGATAAAGGTCAGGTCGCGTCACTGCGCGGCTGGACGCGCTCGACCGCGGCTACTGGGCCTGGACGAGGCAGCGGGCGGCGACGGGGTGTTCCGCCAGCCGGTGCTCGCGCGGATCATCGAGCCGGCCGGCAAAATCGACAGCTTTGAGCCAACTCAGAATGTAGGCTCCGCGACATGCGCGAGCTAGTCGACGGCCTGGTCCAGTCTGCCCGGAGCAACGGTATGGAGCTCTACGGCGTGCACGTGTACCGCCGGGGCGCGGAGCCGGTCGAGCGGCGGCTCCGCTCGGACGACAGGGAGAACCTGTGGTCGGTGTCGAAGACGTTCCTGTCCGTCGCGCTCGGCATCGCCGAAGCCGAGGGCCGCCTCGCCCTCGACGACCCCGCGCTCAAGTACTACCCGGAGCTGAAGGGAACCGCCGCCCCGGGCCTGGAACAGGTCACGCTCCGCCATCTGCTGACGATGACATCAGGTAGCCCGCATTCCTGGTTCGCAGACGAGCCGGTCGAGGTCCCCGACCTGGCGGCGGACTTCTTCGCGACCCCCCTCGTGCATGAGCCTGGCAGCTACTTCAGCTACACCGGCACCGGCCCGTACGTGGCGGCCCGCGCGCTGCGCGCCGCGACCGGCGCCAGCGTCCGCGACTACCTGATGCCCCGGGTCTTCGGCCCGCTCGCCATCCACAATCCCCAGTGGCACACCTGCCCCCTCGGACACCCGGTGGCGGAGAGCGACCTGTTCCTGCGCACGTCCGAGCTGGCCCGCTTCGGCAGGCTGCTGCTGGACGATGGCCGCCACGAGGGCCGCCAGCTGGTCCCCGCCGGGTACTGCGCCCGGATCGCCGCCGAGAGCGTCGCCACGGTCAACGACCCCGGGGACCAGGAGTTCCGCCTGGCGCCCCGCTACGGCCTCGGCGCCTGGTGCGGCCCCGGCGACGGCACGTTCAGCATGGCGGGCCGCCACGGCCAGCTCTGCATCGTCTCCCCGCCCCGTGACGCGGTGGTCACGATCACCGCCCACGTAGAGCAGGGCTCCGCCCGCACCTCGATCACGACCCTGGTCACCGAGGAGCTACTCAACCGCCTGTAGAACTAGCGCCACCAGCGGATCTCGCGGGCGATGCTGGCGCCGCTGGTCGCCTCTTGCCAGCCTGAAGCATCGGCGCGCCTATCTGCAGCTGGTGGCGTACACGGTGAGGTCGTAGGCGGGTACTACAAATTGTTTGTACTACAAGCAGTTTGTAGTGGCGTCTACCGGAGCCTGGTTTGGCGGCGGCATATCAAGAGCCAAATCAAACCCGCAAATCCGTCATCTCGAACGGTCCGCGCCCTTCGCGTCCCACGTCGGCGCTTCCACCTCAGCGAGGAACATCTTTCCCAACGGCAACTTTTCATCGAACAAATTTACTGATAAAATAGTGTGTACAGCCTGAAAACAGGCGGGCCGCCGAGGTGCGCCAACACCTTCGACGGCCCTAGACCCAACCAGAACCAAGCTGGAGGAGCCATGTCCACCATCTTCACCCACCCCACGCGTGAAGCCCACCCTCGCCTGGAGGACGCCGCCCGTAAGCGCGCCGACCGTCTGGCCAAGGCGACCGACGACCAGATCCAGGCCGCGCTGGCCTACCTGAGCATGATCGACCCTGAGGCCTTCGAGATCGCTATGACCGTAGTCAGCCCTCACGGCGACCTTGAGGACGACGAGGAGCCCATCCCGCTGTGCGCCACCTGCGGTGCCACGGTCGGCATCTTCCCCGAACTCACGCTCAACTGGCGCCACTTCCGCGGCGACGCCGCCGCCTCGGGCGCGCACCACACCTACGACCCTGGCCACGCAGCCGAAGTCGCCTGGCACCTCCCCGACGATGACCCGGAAGATTTCTAGACGCAACTGCTCCGCCGGCCCCGTCGACCTATCCGGCGGGGCCTTCAGCTGCGCGAGGTCGCGACCTACGCCTAGGTTTTAAGCGAAGAAATCAGTTCGGCCCACGCCTTCCTGTATTTCATGATAGGAAGCGTCAGGAACGTGTCGTACAATTCGGCTTCATCTTCATTTCCAGCCGCGATGTAAACTACGTCGCTCACCGCCCAGATTAGAATCCTCCAGCATTGGTCTTCGTCGAGATACGGCTCCTTACACGTTCCCAGAGGAACGTCACCATATTCCCATTCGCTGATATCTCGTGCCGGGTGGTCCCACCACGGAAAATTGATGACGGCATCCAGGCCCGTATCCACGAACCGTAGAACCGTCTCTGTCCCCACGATTCTGCTTACAATCTCGACCGTGAAGTCCCGAGCCTCGATGAATCGCGTAGGATCAATGGAGCAAAGCTCGCGAAGATCTTCGATGCGCAATTGCGATCCGTCATGACTCGCCACTACAACCTCACGCTTCCCAATCATCCTGAGGGCGGGCTCACCTGCGGCTACTTTAGTCTCGAGGTTGTCTCAACTCCTCAAGGAAGCGCTAGGTCGCAGCTCAGAGGGGCAGATCCTGTCGTCGGATCTGCCCCTCTGTGCTGTCAGTCCTCGCGGGCCGCGGGCAGGTCCTTGTAGTAGCGGATCAGCGGGAGCGGGGTGAAGCCGGCCTTCTCGTACGTGTGGCGGGCCGGAGCGTGGCCAGGATCGCCTCCGGTCCCGAGCTGGACGAGGGTGACTCCAGCGGCGCTGATCCAGTCGCACGCGTGGGCCAGCAGCGCGCTGCCGATGCCGCGGTTCTGCTGGTCGGGGTCGACGGCGATCATCTCGATTTCCGCGCTGTCGGGATCGCTGCGGAATGTCACGGCCACGAACCCGGCTGGCCGGGCGTCGACCTCGGCCACCCAGACGGTCATGTCCTCGTCCCGGCACACGTCCTCGACGGCGCGGGCCTGGCCTGCGGACCAGTCCGGGTAAACGAGCCGGTTCAGGCGCGGGCCGAGCACGCGGGCCATCGACTCGAACACCGGCTGCCAGGCCCGAAGCGACAACGCCACGATCGCCGCGATGTCGGCGTCGAGCTGCGGGCGGATGGTGAACGGAGCCGACGCGTGAGTTGGCGTCGGCTGCTGGACGGCAGGCTGAGGTGACTGCTGATTGATCATGATTGTTCTCCGTTGCGCTCACGGCTAATAAGCACCCGGCCGGACGGCGGGTGAACTTGGGCGGTGACGCGGCGGACGAAGTGCCCGCTGCGCTAGGCGCGGCGAATGCGGTTGGCTGCGAAGCAGCGCAGCGCGGCGTTCATGATCACTCGTGCAGGCTACCAAGTGCCAGCGGCGATGAGTCTTGCGGCGTCCTGCGGTCGTACTTCCGAACCCCTTACCAAGGAGGCTCCCTGATGCGCAGCGTGATCTATTCCATGGCCGTCTCGCTTGACGGCTACATCGTCGGGCCTGACGGCAAGTTCGACTGGAGCGTTCCCGACGAGGAGCTGATGCGCTTCGCCACTGACGAGGACCGGCAGGTCGGCGTGCAGCTGATGGGACGGAAGCTGTACGAGACGATGCTGTATTGGGAGACCGCCGAGCAGGAATCGCTCGATGACTCAGACCTCGAGTGGATGTCGATCTGGAAGCCGCTCGAGAAGGTGGTGTTCTCCACCACGCTGACGGCGGTGGAGGGCAACGCCCGGCTGGCCTCCGGCGGCCTGGCGGAGGAGATCGAGCGGCTGCGAGCCGAGCCTGCGGAGGGCGACATCGCGATCGGCGGCGCGACCCTCGCCGCCGAGGCGGCCGCGCTTGGCCTGATCGACGAGTACCGGGCCAAGGTCTACCCGGTGCTGGTTGGCGGTGGCATACCGTTCTTTCCCCGGAGCGAGCGCCGGGTGGATCTCGAACTCCTCGAGACCCGCACCTTCAGCTCCGGAGTTGTGTGCGTCCGCTACCGCGTGGCGCGCTAGCCACTCGGCCGCCTAGTACGGCAGTCGCCAGTTGGTTTGTGACCTGGTCAGACGCAAGGGTTCCCGGGAAATAGGGGCAGCCGCCCCGAGATCATTAGCTTGTGAGAACAAACGAAACTGAGGCGGCTGCTGCTGCCAGGATAGGGGCCTCCAGCGCGGTGCGGGAGCGGTCTGCCCTGACAGGCATGCTGCGGTCGTGCTTCACCCGGACCCAGACGTGGCTGCAGGCCGGGCAAGTACGTGTCGGCGCTGGTCAGTGAGCTGCCGTCGGCGAACGGGTGGTCGGTCGCTGAGCATGCCGGGGACCGGACGCCGGGCCGGTCGCAGCGGCTGCTGAACCGGGCCTGCTGGGACGAGGCGGCGGCGATGAGCCAGGTCAGGAAGTACGCGGCGGCCGGGCTGGACGCCGCGGCCCGCCGGTCCCGGCGCCGGAGGATGACGGTCGCGGCGCTGGACGAGACGGGCCAGGAGAAGCAGGGCACTGGCACCGCGGGGGTGAAGCGCCAGTACATGGGCTGCGCGGGCCGGGTCGCGAACGGGATCAACACGGTGCACCTGTCTTACGTGCGGGAAAAGACCGGGCACGCGCTGATCGGCGCCCGGCAGTGGATCCCGTCCCAGGACATCGCTGACCCGGTGAAGTCACTGGTCACGGCGCTGCCCTTGGACTTGCGGTTCCGGACCAAGGGGCAGCTGGCCATCGACGTCATGGGCGACGCCTACGGCGACGGCCTCTCGTTCGACTTCGCCTGCGGCGATGAGGTCTACGGCAGCTGCACCGAGCTGCGCCAGTTCCTGGAGGACCGCGGGCAGGCCTACGTGCTGCGCGTCGCGTCGTCCTTCATGCTCACCGTCGCGCCCGGAACGAAGATGACCTGCGCGGACGCGGTGAAGAAGCTACTCAAGGGCAAGCACGGCTGGGAGGTCCGCTCCGCCGGGAAGGGGTCCAAGGGCGACCGCTGGTACGCCTGGGCCTGGATCGGCACCGCCTCGCCGCGGCACAGCCTGCTGGTCCGTCGGCACCTGAAGACCGGCGAGCTGGCCTTTCACTACTGCTACGTCCCTGAAGGGCAGCTCGCGTCCAAGGCCCAGCTGATCAAGGCAGCGGGCCTGCGCTGGCCGGTCGAGGAATGCTTTGAGTTCGCCAAGGGCTGCTTCGGGCTCGACCAGTGCCAGGCCCGGCTCTACACCGCGGTCCTGCGGCACCTGGTCCTGGTCATGGCCGCCCTCGCCATTTGCGCCGTCACCGCCGCCCGGCTGCGCGAACGCACCGACAGCCAGGCTCCGCCGCCCGCCGGCCCGAACGACAAACCACCCGCCGACCCCGGCCTGGTCCCGCTGTCGGTCCGCGAGGTCAAGCACCTGCTCGCCGCCGCCCTGCGACAGGCCCAGCCGCCCGCCCACGCTGCCCGGTGGCTCCAGTGGCGACGCCGCCACCAGGCACTATCGCGCTGGTTCCACAAACGCGCACGCCTCGAACGCAACCACGCCCTGGTCAGCTAGCAATTGCAGACTGCCGTACTAGCGGGCTGCTATTCAAACCCAAAGAATTCCATCACCGCAGCCCGTTGGCCGGAAACGCTTGTCACCGCGTTAGGTCTAGCAGGCGCAAAGATGTCGACAATATCATCCTCAGACAATGGCGCATTTCGATGAAGCTGGTACGCAAATCGGCCAGCATTCATCTGCCGAAGCATTCCGGACGGAAAGACGTCGGGCCTGCAGCCTTGACAGCACAACAGACGACCTCTGGACTCCAGCTCAAGCCGAGCTTTTATGAGGCATCCAAAGAGATCATCACCCTCGAATCGAACCTCCGGACCACCATGCGCAGCCATGCGTAGGCCGACGGGACTTTCTGCGGGTGCGATAACGATCCTCACGGGCGTTTCATCGGCACCCACAGCTATCAGGTCAAACACCTCCTCCATGATGCCCACCTTCCGTAATCAGGATTTTGCCAAATCCTAGATCTGACCTGGGCCAAACTCTCGTTCAGAGGTCTGCCGGTCGACCGTATTGGCCATGTGGGCCACAGGCCCGCTCTATCGGGCCCGGTGGGGCCACAAGGCCCGTATGGAGGTCGGCGGGCCCGTTCTCATGCCAGGAGCAACGTCGACTCGCAGTTCTGACCGGTCGCGGGCCGAGCGGTTTCCACAGGCCTCCGGCTGCGTTGTCGCTGGTGTCATCGGGATCTCATATTCGGGGCAGGACGTGGGGGTTCAGTGTGCCGGACGGGTCGAGGGCATGGCGGATCCTGGCGAAGAGCGCCTGTTCGGCGGGGGTGCGGGCGAGGTCGAGCCAGCGGGCTTTGAGTGCGCCGATGCCGTGTTCGGCTGAGATCGAGCCGCCGAGGGAGGCGACGAGCGAGAACACCGCGTCCTCGTGCCGGCCGTCGGCGGGGGTGTCGGGGCCGGGCACGATGTTGATGTGCGCGTTTCCGTCAGCGACGTGGCCGAAGGTGATCACCCGCGCGCCCAGGTCGACGGCGGTGACCGCGCTGGCGGCCTGCGTTGCCAGGCGGGTCCACTGTGCGGCGGGGACGGAGACGTCGAGCTTGATCGGCGCGCCGAGGAAGCTTGCTGCCTCTGGGTGTCGCTCCCGGTAGGACCATAGGCGCCGCCGGTCCTCGGCGGTCTCGCCGACCGCGGCCTCCCGGTCGCCGATCACGTCTGCCAGATCGTCGAGCGCGTTAGGTCCGGTGGCGTCAAGCAGCAGGTAGGCGGGCGACGGACGGGGCAGCGGCGGGGTGAGTCCCGCGCGGGTTGTGAGGATGTCCAGGCCTGCCTGGGTGAAGAACTCGGCTGAGAGGAGGCCTGTCACCTGCCGGACGGCCGCCAGCGCCAGCGCGTGTAGCTCGTCGAGGCCGTCGCAGGCGATGATCGCCGTCACGCCTTCGCGCGGTCGTGGCACGAGTCGGAGTCGTGCCTTGGTGATGACGGCGAGCGTGCCTTCGGACCCGGCCAGCAGCGACGGGTAGTCGTAGCCGGTGTTGTCCTTGACCAGGCCCGCGAGGTGCGAGATGACCGTGCCGTCGGAGAGGACCGCTTCGATGCCGCGCAGTTGGGCGCGCATGGGGCCGTAGCGGAGCACGCGAACCCCGCCGGCGTTGGTCGCTACCGCTCCGCCGACGGTCGCGCTGTCGCGGCTGGCGATCTGGATGCCGAGGTCGAGCTCCGGGTCTTCCGCGCCGATCCGCGCCAGGGTCACGCCGGCCCCGGCCGTCACTTGGGATGCGTCTCGGTCGACTGGGCCTAGCTCTTTGAGCCGGGTGAGGCTGAGCACCACCTCGCCGTGCAACGGCACCCCGCCGCCCACCAGCCCGGTGTTCCCGCCCTGCGGAACCACGGGCCGGCCGGCTTCGGTGCACAGCGCCAGCACGGCCGCCACCTCGGCCGTATCTCGGGGCCGGACGACGGCCAGGGCCCGGCCCTGGAAGCGCCCCGTCCAGTCAGCCGAGAACCCCGCGGCGGCGTCGCCCGCCAGCACCTGCTGCTCGCCGACGATGGCGGCGAGGGCCTTGCGGAAGCTGTCAGGGAGCTCGTCGTCCAACTGTCACACCTGCCTCCATCGTTCGTCCCATGGTCGCTTGGCTCATGCCGTGATTCGCGCTGCGGAACGGCGGCATCCGTTATACGGCATTGTCAGCCGTTGCCCCGCGTGCCTGAATTAATCATGATCACAGCTGCGACGGCGGTGCGGGTCGGGGACACCGATCTGTTCGCGCCTCGAGTCGGCCTGGGGACAGCCGCCCTGGGGAACTTCCTGCAGGCGATGAGCGACGCCGACGCCGTCGCCGTGATCAGCCGGGCGCTGGCGAGCGGCGTGCGCTACATCGATACCGCCCCACTGTACGGACACGGGCTCGCCGAGCAGCGTGCGGGCCAGGCCATCGCGGACGCGCCAGAGGCCGGATTGGTCGTCTCGACCAAGGTGGGGCGGCTGCTGCGCGAGGGCGCCCCGCGCGATGACACCCAGTACCACGACGGGATCTCCTTCTACAAGGAGGTCCCGGCCACGGGACCGGTGTGGGACTTCAGCTACGACGGTGTGCGCCAGTCGGTCGAGGAGAGCCTGGAGCGCGTCGGCGTCGGCCGGTTCGACATCCTGCACATGCACGACCCGGACGATCATCTCGAGCAGGCCGCCACGACCGGCTACCGCGCGCTGGCCGATCTGCGGGCCGACGGCATGGTGACGGCCATCGGCGCCGGCGCGAACCGGTCCGCGCCGCTGGCGGAGCTCGTCCGCGCCTGCGACCTTGACGTCGTGCTGGTCGCAGGCCGCTACACCCTGCTCGACCAGACCGCGATGGCGGACCTGCTGCCCTTGTGCGTAAGTCGCGGTGTGTCGGTTGTCATCGGCGGCGTCTTCAACAGCGGCATCCTGGTCGACCCGGCGCCCGGCGCGCGCTTCAACTACCTGCCCGCCGAACGCGCGCTCCTCGCCAAGGCGAGGGCGATCCGGGAGATCTGCGACTCCCACGATGTGCCCCTCGCGGCGGCCGCCATCCAGTTTCCGCTGGCGCACCCGCGCGTGTGCACGGTGCTGATGGGACCCCGGGCAATCGGCGAGCTCGAAGCCGACCTGTCCCTGTTCGAGGTGGAGATCCCGCCCCAGCTCTGGGCGGATCTACGGCGGCAGGGACTGCTCGGCGCCGACATCCCGACGCCGGAGCAACAGGGAGCACTATGAGCCACCCGACGTCGCGCATCGACGCGCACCACCACTTCTGGGATCCGGCCCGCTACTCCTACCCCTGGATGGCCGGCGATGAGATGGAGCCGGTCCGCCGCGGCTTCGCTCCCGATGATCTTCGCGGCCCGCTCGGCGAGGAGCAGATCGACGGCACCGTGCTCGTGCAGACGCTCTCCAGCCCGCACGAGACGGGCGAGTTCCTCGAGCTCGCGGCGGCGACCGATTTCGTCCGCGGCGTCGTCGGCTGGGTCGACCTGACCTCGCCCAGCGTCGCCGACGACCTCGACGCGCTCCTCGACGGCCCCGACGGCCGCTGGCTGGTCGGCATCCGTCACCAGGTCCACGACGAGCCCGACCCGGACTGGCTCGCGCGCTCCGACGTGCACCGCGGCCTCGCCGCCGTGCAGGCGCGCGGCCTCACCTACGACCTGCTGGTCCGCGCCCGGGAGCTGCCCGCCGCCGTCGAGACGGTCCGGGCTTTCCCCGGCCTGCAATTCGTCCTCGATCACATCGCCAAGCCGCGCATCGCCGACGGCCGCGACGATCCGTGGGCTGAGCGCATGCCGGCGCTCGCCGCGCAGCCGAACGTCGCGGTCAAGCTCTCCGGAATGGTGACCGAGGCCGACTGGGCGACCTGGTCTCCGCGGGACCTGCGACCGTTCGTCGGCCGGGTCGCCGAGTGGTTCGGCGTGCAGCGGCTCATGTTCGGTTCCGACTGGCCCGTCTGCCTGCTGGCCGGCTCGTACCATGCCGTCCTCGGCGCCCTCGTCGACGCGTTGGCGGCGTCTGTCCCCGGCTGAGCTCGACCAGGTGCTCGGCCTGAATGCGCTGCGCGTCTATCAGCTCGGCCAGGGCACCGCCGACGCGCCGCGGCGATCCCGGCACTCGTCAGGCTGACCTGATGCCGCCGACCCCGGGAACCTGCCAGCGGCGTCGCGCGGCGGGCTCGATGGCCGTGGACGCGCCCGGCGCCTGCGGTCGCTCCAGGTAGCCGTCACGCACGCGGCTCCGCTCGGTGAACGCCTCCTGCGTCCATCCGATGAACTCGATCAGCGGCGGGGCCTCGGAGACGACCGTGCCCACCAGGTGCTGGTGCACTTGCATCATGTCGCCTGCGTGCGGCGCGATCCGCAGGCCTCGGCTCGCGGCGTGGGCCGCTACCTGCAGCCACTCCGTCACTCCGCCCACCCGGGTCGCGTCGACCTGGACGACGCGCAGGGCGTCGGCGGCTATGAAGCTAGCGAACTGATGGTAGGAGTAGATGCTCTCGCCGGCCGCGATGTCGAGGCGGGTAGAGCGCTGGAGGCGCCGGTGATTTTCCAGGTCGTCGGCATGCAGCGGCTCCTCCACCCAGTCCATCCGCGCTTCCTCGAGGGCGGGCATGAGCTGGTTGGCCGTGTGCAGGTCCCAGCGCTGGTTGGCGTCGCACATCAGGGTGACGTCGTCACCGATCTGGCTCCGCACCGCCCGTACCCGCCGCGCGTCCTCACGCCAGTCCGGATGGCCCACCTTCATCTTCACTCGCCGCCAGCCCTGGTCGATCAGCGACGTCAGGTCGCGGACGAGCTCATTGGTGCTGAAGTTCAGCCAGCCGCCGTCGGTGTTGTACGCCTCGATGGGATCGGCAGTGCCACCGAGCAGCCGCCACAGCGGGACGCCGGCCCGCTGCGCGGCGAGATCCCAGAGAGCGATGTCCACCATGGCCAGTGCCATGTGCACGGCACCCGCGCGTCCGATCCAGTGCGTTGGGAGCCAGTACAGCCGCTTCCACGTCCCGGTGATGTCGGCAGCGGAGGCGCCAACCAGGACCGCCGCGTAGTAGTGGTCAATGACATCGCACAAGAGCTCGGGGGCGCAGTGAACGCCCGATATCCCGGTCCCGACCCGGCCGTCGGCGGTCCTGATCTCCACCACCGGCACCGTCCAATGTGACATCGCCGCCGTCGAGTCGGCAATGGGCCGGGCGAGGGGGACGGCCAGCGCATATGTCTCGATCGACGTAATGGCCGCGCCGTCATCACCCGCGGTCAAGTCCAGATCTCGATCGATAGCGGTCGGCCGGCCGGATCGATGCTCACATTCGCGCCTTTCTGGCTCTGGTCGCGGCGGAGATGCGCGCGTATTCACGACTGCCCACCATTAGTTCATTCCGACGATTCATGGTCAACGGCCAAGTGCGGATAGCGGCTATCCGTATTTCGGATGGAGTCGTTCTATTAGACGCGCTTTATTACGGGATACCGCCGCTCTATGGTCGGACGTATGACCAGCAACGTCGCAGTCGTGACGGGCGCCGCGTCCGGGATCGGCCGGGCCACCGCGCTGCGGCTCGCCCGGGACGGCTACGAGATCGCGATGATGGACCTCGATGCGGCCGGGCTAGCCGAGACCCGCACGCAGATCCGGCAGGCGGGCGGGCGGGCGCACGCCTTCCCGGTGGACGTGTGCGACCCGCTCGGCGTCGGCTCGGTCACCCGGAAGGTCGCGGTGACCGTCGGCCCGCCCCGGGTTCTGGTGAACGTGGCCGGCATCGGCTTGGCGGCGACCGTGCTCGAGACCAGCGACGAGGACTGGAACCGGGTGCTGGCAGTGAACCTCACCGGCCCGTTCCTGACCATCAGGGCCACGCTGCCGCTGATGCTCGACCGAGGCAGCGGGGTGGTCGTCAACATCGCGTCGGTGGCCGGGCAGGTCGGGCTGGCCCGCCGCGCCGCCTACTGCGCGTCGAAGGCCGGGCTGGTCGGGCTCACCCGCGCGGTCGCGGTAGACCACGCCGGCGAGGGCATCCGCTGCGCCGCGATCTGCCCCGGAACGGTGGAGACCGAGTGGATCGCGAAGATCATCGCGGACGCGCCCGACCCGGCGGCGGTGCGCCGGTCGATGGCAGCCCGGCAGCTCGACGGGCGGATGGGGTCGGCCGACGAGGTCGCCGCCATGGTCGCCTTCGTCGCCAGCCCGGACGGCCGGTTCATCAACGGGGCCGCGCTCGTCCTCGACGGCGGACTGACCGCCGCGTGAGCGCGCGGAGGGAACGGGTCGCCGTCGGCCGCCGTCGGCCGGCTGCGGGCCGGCGTGGTTGCCGGGCGCCGGGAAGTTGATCTACATTGCGATTTATGGTGAATCCGGGATGAACGGGCCGCCTTTCCCCGAGGAAGCCGGACTGCCCGGACTGCCCGGGCAGGATGCGCACGGCCTCGACGCGGCCGAGCTGGCCTCCCGTGATCCCCGGGACGCGATGTCACTGCAGACCGCCTGGCTGCGCAGTTTCCTCGCGGTGGCGGACAAGAGCGGCTTCGGTGCCGCCACCCTCGTGCTGCACCTGTCCCAGTCGCGGGTCAGCGCCCACATAGCGGCGCTCGAGCATGCCCTCGGCGTCAGCTTGTTCGACCGCAAGGCCCGGCCGGTGTGCATGACCGAAGCGGGCGAGCTTTTCCGCGGACATGCCCTCACGGCGCTGCTTGAGCTGCAGAGCGGCGTTGACGCGGCCCGCAGCACCCTCGACAACTTCGTCGCGCGGGTGACGATCGGCAGTTACCCAAGCGTCAGCTCGGCCTACCTCCCGTCGGTGCTGCGGGAGCTCAAGACGAAGTATCCGGGCGTGACCGTCGACCTGGTTGAGGGAGCCGCCGCGTCGCTGGAAGAGATGGTCGTTAACGGGACCGTCGATCTCGCGTTCCGCCCGATGCTGCCGAAGATGCGCGAGAGCACGCTCTGCCACCGGATGATCTGGCGGGAGGACATCGTCGCCGTGATGCGCGATCACGATCCGCTGGCCGCGCAGGCGTCCGTCAGCATCGATGGCATGCTCGGCCGGCCGCTGATCGGCAACCCAGCTGGCAGCGAGGAGGAGGGCGGCGGGTTCGACCTGCGCCACACGCTCGGGGAGGCGGCCTTCCGGGCCGACATCGCCTACCTGACCGATCAGCCCACCACCCTCGTCGCGATGGTCCGCTCGGCCTTCGGCGTCGGCGTGATCAACCGCCTCGCGCTGCAGACCACCAGCACCGACGGACTGACCATCCGGACCATCGACTCGCCCACCGCGCACCGGGAGGTGGCCTTGCACTGGACGCGCAGGCGGGCGGGCTCGGCTGTGGTCAAGGCATTTCTCGACGCCCAGCAGCTGGTGCCGCTGCCGCCGGGCGTACAGCCGATCGACTGACGACAGCGGGCCAGCGACGTGACGGCGGTCGCCGCGCTGATCAGCGAACCGCCGTGGGCCGCCAGGCGGCTCCGGCCGGGAACGAGAATTCCGCGACTGACTCCGGTCGCATCCGGGTGGAGAAGCCGGCCGCGGCGGGCGCCTGATACCGCCCGGCGGCGACGGTCGCGGGGTTGACGAAGTGCTCGTGCAGGTGGTCGATCCATTCGATCATCCGTCCGTCCGTCGTGCCGGTCAACGCCACGTAATCGAACATTGACAGGTGCTGGACGGCCTCGCACAGCCCGACGCCCCCCGCGTGCGGGCAGACCGGCACCCCGAACTTCGCCGCCAGCAGCAGGTTGGCCAGGTTCTCGTTGACACCGCCGACCCGGCAGGCGTCGATCTGCATGACGTCGATGGCGTCGGCCTGCAGCAGCTGCTTGAAGATCACTCGGTTGGCGACGTGCTCACCGGTCGCCACCGGCACCGGCCGCACCGCCCGCCTGATCGCGGCGAAGCCGAGAATGTCGAAGGGACTGGTCGGCTCTTCGATCCAGGCGGGCCGCACCGGGGCCAGCTCGCGGATCCAGGCGATGGCCGTCGCCACGTCCCAGACCTGGTTGGCGTCGATCGCGATGGCGACGCTCTCCCCCACCGTTTCCCGTGCGATCGCGCAGCGCCGCTTGTCGTCCTCAAGCCGGGCTCCGACCTTGAGCTTCACCTGGCTGAAGCCGTCTTGGACCGCTTGCGCGCAGAGCGCGGCGAGGCGGTCGTCGGAGTAGCCGAGCCAGCCCGGCGTGGTGGAGTAGGCCGGATAGCCGTCCCTGCTCAGCGCCTTCGCCCGTTCCTCCTTCCCCACCTGGCCGCGTTCCAGCAGCTCCAGTGCCTCGTCCGGGGTGAGGGCGTCGGCGAGGTAACGGAAATCGACCAAGCCGACGAGCTCCTCGGGAGACAGGTCAGCGAGCAGCTGCCAGAGCGGCTTGTCTGCCCGGCGCGCGGCCAGATCCCAGCACGCGTTCACGACGGCGCCGACCGCCATGTGCGCGATGCCGCATTCGGGCCCCAGCCAGCGCATCGGGCTGTAGCCCGCCAGCGCCCGGTACAGGCCGCCCAGGTCGGCGAGGACCTCGTCCAGGTCGCGGCCGACCAGGAACTGCTCCAGGATGCGGATAGCGGCAAGCTGCACGTCGTTGCCGGGGCCGATGGTGAACACGAAGCTGTGCCCGGACAGCGGCTCGCCGCCGGCGTCCGCCGGATCCGCTTCGTCAGTCCTGATTATCAGGTAGGCCGCGGAGTAGTCCGGGCTGGGGTTCATCGCATCCGAGCCATCCAGCCGCAGCGAGGTCGGAAAGCGGACGTCATGGGTCACAAATGCTGTGATCTTGGCCATGGATATCGCGGTCCTCACAATTTATAAACTAGTGGGGTTGACGGAGGGAGCTCCGGTGATCCGCTCCATGATCGCCTTGCTTACCGAGGTGTAATCTCCGGTGTTCTGTATTTCGCCGAGTAGGCGGAAGTTCCCCATGACGACGATTCGATCGGCTAGCTGCACGATCTCGCGCAAGTCGCTTGAGATGAGCAGGATCGCCTTGCCCTGGTCGGCGAGCCCGCGCACGAGCCCGTGCACCTCCGCCTTCGCCCCCACGTCGACGCCGACGGTGGGCTCGTCGAGCAGCAGGATCTCCGTCTCCGCCGCGAGCCACTTCGCGAGGCTTACCTTCTGCTGATTACCTCCGGATAGCCGGGAAACGGCCTGGGAGACGCTACTCATTTTAAGTCTCAGACTCTCGGCCTGCCGCATCACCGACGGCCGGACGGCCCGCTCTGATACCCGGCCGAGATGCCCGCTGACCCGGTCCCAGATGGTGATCCCGACGTTACGGCTAATGGAGTGCCCGAGGATGAGGCCCTCACCTTTACGGTCCTCGCTGACGTAACCCAGTGAGTATTTTCGCAGCGCGTCATAGGGGTTTCTGATACGGGCCAGCTCGCCGTCGATGCTGAATGTGCCGCCGGTGATGCGCCCGAGCCCGACCAGGCTGCGCGCGAGCTCGGTCCGCCCGGCGCCGACGAGCCCGTAGAGGCCCACGATCTCGCCCGCGTGGACGGCGAGGTTCACGTCTTCGTGCCCGTAGTCGGTTGCGACGGCCTCGAGCCTGAGCCGGGCCGCTCCGGTCTCGCGCTGGCGGCTGGCGGTGGCGGGCGCCTGCGATTCCCGGCCGACCATGGCCCGGACGATGTCCGCGCGCGAGATGTCGGCCAGCCGCCGTCCGGTGATGACGTTCCGTCCGTCGCGCAGCACCGTGACCCGGTCGCACAGGCCGTAGACCTCTTCCAGCTTGTGGCTGACGAACACGATGGCCGTGCCCCTGTCCTTGAGTTCCCGCAGGATCGTGAACAGGTGCTCTGAGTCCGTTTCGCTGATCGACGAGGTGGGCTCGTCGAGGAACAGCACCCGGCAGCGCGCGGACAGCGCCCGCGCGATCTCCAGCAGCTGCGCCTGGCCCGGGCTCAGCTGACGCGCCTCGGTGGCGGGGTCGACGTCGAGGCCGACCTCTCGCAGCCATGGCCCGGCGTCGCCGAACATGCGCCGGTAGCTGACCAGGCCCCGTGACCGCGGCTGATTGCCGAGGAACAGGTTCTCCGCGACCGAGAACGCCCCGACCAGGTTTCGCTCCTGATGGACGACGGCGATGCCGCGGGCGGCGGCGGAGCGCGGCCCGCTGAGTTCCAGCGGCGCATCATCGAGGATCACCTGTCCGCCGTCGGGCTGGTAGACGCCGGTCGCGATGTTGATGAGCGTGCTCTTGCCGGCGCCGTTCTCGCCGATGAGCGCGTGGATCTCGCCACGGCTGAGGCGGAGATCGGCCTCGTCAAGCGCGACGATTCCGTCGAAGGCCTTGCTGATGGCCCTGGCCTCGAAGACGGCCGGCCCTTCGGCGTCGCTGTCCACTGTCCCGCCTCCGTCGCGGTTCACGCCTGCCGCCCGAAGGCGCGGCGCCGGCCGGCTTGCCGCTGGGCCGCCTCGCCCAGCCGCGACGCGAGCACGGCGGCAAGGATCAGCAGGCCCTCGGCCATCTCGACGGCGTTGGTATTGACGTTGAGCACGATCAGCGCGTCGCTGATCGCGGAGAGGACGACCGCCGCCACCAGCGCGCCGAAGGCGGAGGCCTCGCCGCCGGCCAGTGCGGTCCCGCCGATGATCGGCACGGCGAAGGAGATGATGAGCCAGTCACCGCCCGCGGCCGGCGTGGCGGTGCCGATCGTCCCCATGTACATGACCGCGGCGACCCCCGCCAGGAGCCCGGAGACGGTGTGGGCGGTGATCTGCGCCCGCCGCGACGAGAGCCCGGAGAGCATGGTCGCGTCCCGGTTGCCGCCGAAGGCCAGGATCAGCCGGCCGCCCGGGAGCCAGCGCAGCCCGGCGTACATTCCGGCGGTTACCAGCAGGGCCAGGACCATCAAGTAGGGGAAGAAGCTGGACCGTCCCTGGCTTAGCTTCACGATCGACGACGGCACGTCCGAGTAGGCGGCGGACGCGCTTATGCCGTAAGCGATGCCGGTGAACGCGGTACCGGTCGCCAGCGTCACGATGAATCCCGAGAGCTTGGTCTGCGCGATGATGACGCCGTTCGCGAATCCGCCGGCGGTCGTCAGCACCAGCCCTGCCAGCACGGCGAGCCCGGCCGGCCAGTGGTGCACCTGGAACAGGTCGCCAATGACGATCGTGCCCATCGCGGCCAGCCCGCCGACCGCCAGGCTGAGATCGCCGGCCGCCAGGACCACCATCTGGGAAAGCCCGATCACCGCGTCAAGCGCGGCGGTCTGCAAGATGACGTAGACGTTGAAGGCGGTCCCGAATGACCGCGTCACGGCGCCCATCACGATGCCGAGCAGGATCGTGGCGGCCAGCAGAGGCGCCCAGCGCGCCCGGAGCAGCCCGTTCATACGCGCGTCACCTCCACCGTGACAACCGCCCGGTCGCGCCAGCCGCGCCGCAGCCGGCCGCGCCTGCTGCGGCGCAGCTGGTCGATGATGACGGCGATCAGCAGGACGAGCCCCTCGGCCAGGTTGAGCCAGTAGCTCGACACGTTCAGGATCGTCAGCCCTGACTGCAGGCTGTCGAAGAAAACGGCCGCCAGGAGGATGCCTCCGATCGTGATATCCCCGCCGGTCAAGGTCACGCCGCCGAGTACGACGGCGACGAAAGAGGGCAACAGCCAGTCCGACCCGACGTTGGCGTTGACGCTCAGCTCGTAGGACGACTCCATGACGGCGGCCAGCGCGGCCAGCAGGCCGGACAGCGCGTACGCCCCCAGCAGCACCGCCCCGGCGTTCACGCCCGACGCGCGGGCGGCCCGCTCGTTCGCGCCGATGGCGAGCGACTTCCATCCGAAGCTCGTCCGGTGGTAGATCAGCCAGGTGATGCCCCCGCAGATCACCGCCACCACCACCAGCGGGCAGACCGCCGCGCTAAGGAACGTACCGCTGCCGAGCGAGTCGAGGGCCGGGGTCGTGATCTGGAAGTTGTCGCTGCGGCTGACGAGCAGGGCGCCGCCGCCGTAGGCCGACAGGAAGGCGAGCGTCACGATGAAACTCGACAGGCCGGTCTTCAGCTCGACCACCCCCATGATCACCGACGCGATCACTCCCGCCGCGGCCACCACCAGAAGGGTGAGCGGCAGCGAAATGTGCGCCGACACGAGCATGTAGCCGAGCAGTGACACGCAGATCGCCCCGACGCTGCCGAGCGCCAGGTTCATCCGCCCCATGACCACCAGGGCCGCCTGCGCCATGCCCAGGACCGCGTCGCGCGCCGCGAGCTGCCCGATGCCGAAGAGGTTGAAGCTGCTCACGAACGAGCCGTTCATCGCCCCGAATACGGTCCAGGTCAAGACGATCAGCACGATCAGGCCGACGGCTGGGCCCTGGTCTGCGACCAGGGCCACAGCGCGCGCACGGTTCGACCCGAATTCGGCGAACCTAGTCACACACGACCCCTTCCTCCGTTGGGGACATTGACTACGACGGGCAGTTCAGGAACTTGGAGGTCTCCGCCAGGGTCTGGGCCGTGTTGGAGGGGATGTTGGCCGGCTTACCGAGGTACTGACCGACAGCGGACTGGGACACGAACATGTAGCCGGAGTTGATGAAGTGGCTTGTCGGTCCGGGGATGGGGGTGAACGGGCCGTTCGGATTGACCGTGCAGCCCTTCGCGAGGATGTCGTACAGCCAGGTGATGGCCACTTGCGCCTGGCCCCAGTCGTTCTGGAACATCGTCCCGTAGATGTAGTGCTTCGCGATCGCGTTCATCACCGTCGGGCTGTTGTCCTGCCCGATGAACAGGACATGGCGGAACTGCGGGTCACTGGTCAGAATGCTCGCCGCCGCCACCGAGGGGTAGTAGTCGGTCGACAGCATGCCGTTCAGGCTGCTGCCCTTCGAGGCGAGCAGGCTCTCGACGGCGGGCGGGGCGGAGCTCGGGCTGTCGATGTTCGACACGAGCTGGGCCAGCTTGACCTTGCCCCCCGAGGCCGCGACCGCCTGGTTGACGCCCTGCTCGCGCAGGGCCGTGTTGGCGTCGGTGAGGAGGCCGGTGAGGAACGCTATGTTCCCGCTTCCGCCCATTGCCTTCTGCAGCACCTGCGTCTCGTACGTCGCCGAGGCCTTGACGTTCGTCGCGTAGCACAACAGCGCCGGAGTCGGGTCGGTGGTGCAGCCCGCGAGGTCGAAGACCGGGATGCCCCGGCTGACCAGCCGCTGGTAGGTCGGAATGATGGCCGATTCCCCGTCCGGGAAAATCGCGAAGGCGTTGTATCCCTGCGCGACCAGGGAGTCGATCGTGCTCACCTCAACCGACGGGTCGTACGTCGGGGTCGGCGGAACGACGTAGGTGACGGTCACGCCGAGCTGCTTGGACATGGCCTGGGCGACCTCCCCCCAGGTCGTGAAGTAGACGTTCGGGCCGCCGGCGACGATAGCGATCTTTATCTGCGATTTCGGGACGATCTTGGCGGCGGCCGCGCTGCCGCTCGAGGTGCTGCTTGGTGTGCCGCTGCTTGGTGTGCTGCCGCTGGGTGTGCTCCCGCTGGACGAGCTGCCGCTGCTGCAGGCGGCGGCACCCAGAATGGCGATCGCCGCCAGCGGTGCCAGGTACGTCAAGCCGCGGCGTCTGCCCGCCGTTCTCCTCCGTTGACGCTTTCTCATCTGCGTACCTCTCCTTCTTGCCCGTTCTTGCTGATTCCGGTGTCATTTCGACGACGTTGTGAAAAGACCCCGTTCAGCCCGGAGAGATCTTTTCGCGATTCTCGAACGTGCCGCCGGATCGCTGCCGCACGGCACTGACATTGGCGACGCGATTAACAAGCGCGCGCAAATTGGAAGTATTCGTTTCGCCCGCTAATACACGCGATGTGAACTTGAAGTCATGTTAGACATATTCTGCTAACACGGTGAAGCGCGGATTTCGGATAGCGGTGATCCGTATCGCTGCTGGAGGCGCCGCGCCTGCGCTAGCGCTCGGGGCCGTCCCCGGTGATCGCGCCGAGGGCGTCGACGATGAGGGCGACGAGCTCGTCGCGGGGCACCGACCGGATCTCGTCGAACCATCCCAGTGAGCGCCCGAGGCTGATGCCGAACAGCGCGGAGACCGCGACCTGCGCCCGCAGCTCGGGGCGGTCGACGCCCTGCGCTGTCATGCTGGCGACCAGGGGGCCGACCAGGCGCCGGGCCAGGCGGTCCAGGGCGGCGTCGCGGATCTCGGCGGAGGTGTCGGAACGGACGATGGCCTGAAGGATCGGGCCCGGGCCGCGCTGGTCGGCCCGGGTCATCACCACGTCGGCCATCTGTTCCAGCCCCTCGTACTCGCTCGGGGTCCCTTCGGCATCCTCGGCCAGCCACCGCGGCGATGTAGAGGTCGGCCTTGCTGCCGAAGTAGCGGGCGATGAGAGCGGCGTCGACCCCGGCCCGCTCGCCGATCTCCCGGATCGTCGTGCCCTCGAACCCCTGCTGGCCGAAGAGGGCCTGGGCCGCCTGGAGCAGGGCGTCCTTGCTGGCCGCGGCGTCCCGGGACCGGCCGGCCCGGGCTCCTCTGGGCTCCCGTCGTCGCGTCGCTCATGCTCACGGCCGATCCTCCTCCGGTCCCGCGGCAGCGGCTCGCCTGCGGCCAGGCCTGCGCCGCCCAGCTCGGCCTCCTCCTCATCAGCACTCGAGGTCCTCCTCCTCGGCGGTGCCGCCGGGGGCGACGGCGCCCGTCCCGGCAGCACGAAGCTGACCACCGCGGTGGCCAGGCACAAGGCGGCCGCGATGATCAGGGCCGCCTCGAAGCCGTCCACGTCCGGCAGGGCCTGACCGGGCCGGGTGTGGGCCATCAGCACGGCGGCGCTCAGCGCGCTTCCCACCGTCAAGCCGATGCTGCGCACCACCTGGTAGAAGCCCGTGGCGCTCCCGGTCTCGCTCTGGGGCACGGCCCGGACGATGAACCCGGGCATCGCCCCGGTGGTGAAGCCGACGCCCAGGCCGCAGACGGCAACGGTGACGAACGCCTCCCACAGGGCCGAGTGTTCCACGGCGAAGAACGTCGCGGCCACCGCGAACACCACCGAGCCGAGCGGGATCATGGTCCGGGGGCCGAAGCGCCGCTCGTAGGCGACCAGGAAGCGGCTGGCCACGAAGCTGCCCACCGACAGCGGGATCAGGACCAGCCCGGACACGACCAGGGACGCGGCGAACCCGTAGCCGGCCGACCGCGGGATCTGGACGAACTCCACGATGATCGGCACGAGCAGGTACATGGCGACGCTGATGAGGAAGCCGGACACGTCGGCGGTGAGCACCGAGCGGTTGCGGACCTGGCGCAGATCGACCAGCGGGTCGGCGGACGCGCAGCTCGAACGGGATCCAGACCGCCAGCAGGACCACCGACGCGGCGATGACACCGAGGGAGCGAGCCGAGGCCCAGCCCCATCCTCCCCCCTCGCTGAGCACCACCGAGACCCCGATGACGGCCAGGCTGAGCAGGCCGGCACCCACGACGTCGAAGCGCCGGGAGGTGCCCGCCGAGCGGGGCGGCAGGACCAGCGCAGCGAGGACCAGGGCCCCGGTCACGGTGATGGCGCCGAACCAGTAGGCCGCCCGGAAGTCCAGGACCTGGGCGATCAGCCCGGTCACCGGATAGCCCAGGCCGGCCCCGATGGCGGTGGTGACCGACAGGGTGGCGATGGTCTGCCGGGCCTGCTCCGGTGGCAGGTTCCGGCGGGCGATGGCCATGGCCACCGGCAGGAGCCCGAGGCCCACGCCCTGCAGGGCCCGGCCGATGATCAGCACGGTGAAGCCGTTGGACACCGCCGCGAGCACGCAGCCCACGACGACCGCGCCGAGGGCGACGAGGATCACGGCCCGCTGGCGGGGCCCGTCGGCCAGCCGCCCCATCACCGGCGTGGCCAGCGCGCCGGTCAGCAGGGTGATGGTGAGGATCCACTCCCCGGTGCTCAGCGACACCCCGTCGGCCCGCGACAGGGTCGGGATGAGGGGCGCGCCGAGGCTCGACACCACGGCCATCAGGGACCCGGACAGCACCAGGGTCGGCACCAGCAGCCGCCGGCGCAGCGAAGGGAGGTCGTCGGCCCCGATCGGGTCCGGCGAACCGGTCTCGGCTGGCTTGGCGGTCGTCGTCATGGAGGTCCTCCCGCACTCGTCATCGATCGATGTCATCGACTGATGACATCATATCCGGGTCACGGGAAGCGATCAAACGGTGCAGGCATCGAGCAGATCGCCGTTCGCGCTGGCGATCACAGAGTCGGCGTGCTGGCCGGCGCGGACAGCGCGTTCCAGGCCTCGGTGGAACGAGGCAGTCAGCTCGGCCGGCCGGTCATCACCGGGGCGTTCCGTGACCGCGCTCCCGATGATTCCTGGCGTCTGACTATCTACAAGCCAAAGGCGGCGGGATAACGTGCCGGGCAATATGCGCGTTCCCGTCGGGCGCCGCTCCCGGTCGGACCACAGGCGCCGCCGGTCCTCGGCGGTCTCCCCCGACCGCCGCCTCCCCTTCTCCGATCACGTCCGCAAGGTCGTCGAGAGCGACAGGTCCGGTGGCGTCCAGCGGTAGGTAAGCAGGCGACGGGCGGGGCAGCGGCGGGGTAAGGCCTGCCCGCGTTGCGAGGATGTCCAGACCCGCCTAACTTGCAATAACGACTGCCCCATGTCTCGCCTCTCGGGATCCGCTAGCCTCTCATGCACCGAAACTGCGGCAGACCATTGCGATTCGAACTCTTCCTCGCTAATCTCCGAGGCTTGGAGCTCTTCGGGTTCATTGGCGAATTCCCCGATCACGGGCGCCGGAATCTCGCCAAGCATAGAACCGCCTACCGACCGGTCCCGGTCCGCAAAGCCCCGTCGGCCATCTCGGTAGACTTCGACTTTGCGTACCTCGTAGCGCTCGCCATCAAGCTCGCTATACAGCCAAACGGGCTCGGCAGGGTGGCCATGGTTCCACACCACTTTCAAAAAGGTACTCACTAGCTCCCTCCGAATCCCAGGATTCTATTAGTGACATCCAACGGCCCGTCGTTTGATACGAGGCTAACCTTTTGGGAGGTAGTTTCCCTTTATCCCATAGTTCATCGAGATGCTTCAGCAGCGCACCCAAATCTTCATCCAACACGGCATGGTCATCTTCGCTGAGCGGATCGCTAATCTTGCTTGTCGCGGACAGCGGCCCGGTAGATCCGACGTAGCGGTGGCAGTTCGAGCACCACACGTACGAGATCGCCGTCCTCCCGGTAGTTCGCAAGCTCGCATACCTGTAGCTGCGCACGCAGCGCATCCCACACGCAGGACAGACTCGCTCGTCCTCATGCACACGCGTGGTTGCCGCCAAGTCGCTTACCTGACGCGCCTCGAAAGGACGCCAAAAATTGCTCATTCTCACCCTCCAATCGCAGCCTTTGACCACCCTAGAGTTCGAATCGTTAATCTGTTGGCAGCACTCGCCCGGCCGCGAGCGTCATCGGTACTCCTCCAACTGCGCGAGGGCCAAGCGCAGGGATCTCCAGCCGACTCCGGCTTGTAGGTGAGAACGCGGATATCGATATAGCCGCGGGCTAGGACGCCGGTTTCGGCGAACTTGCGCTCACTAGCGGTCCAAGGGCGGGGCATGAGTTTCATTGTTCCCGGCGGGGGCCTGATCCCGTAACAACTTGCAGCTAGCGCCCTGCGTTGGGAATCCGCTGGCAGCAACTGGCCGGCCGCCTTGATCGCGACATGACCGCCGTCGGCCGCGCCGAGGCCATCAACCTCGGGATCCCCCGCCTACCACGGTATCGCCGCCGAGACCCCAGCCCCCGAGAGACCCCACGCAATGAAGCAGACGCCGCCGCACGAGGCCGCTGCCTCCTCGGTGCTCAGCGCGTCGCTGCTGTCTGCTGCGGCGAATCACTGACTCTGGACGCTACGACGTCACGAAACCCTCGGCCCACTGGTCGCGGTCAACCACGTATCGAGCCACCTCGAAACCAGCGGGAGCTTCCCTGAAGCCAGGCAGCTTCCTAGCAGATGCTATCCGTCTCGTGGCCTTTTCTTCGGTCGAGTACACACCCACAAGCTTCTCGTCAGACTCCCCGTCCTCCAACTCGTGTGTATGCCACAGCAAGTAAACCTGCTGCAGTTCCTGAGATGCCATCTCAACTCAACCTCCCGCCTCGCGTAACCCACTTCACGATTTTACTAAATCTCGAACCGCCGCCTTTAGGCCAGTTTCCGGAACCATACTTCTCCTTCAGAATTCGCATAGGGTATTAGTGAGCGGTTCCCCAGTTGCGGCAGTCCCGCCCCGCGGTCCACCCCACGACGGTACGTCGTGCGCGCTCGACCTATTGGCTTTCCAGCGGACGGGTCATCTGCAATGCGTCGCTCCCTGAGAGTGCGAATCGCCTGGATGAACCCTTCAGGCGGCAGGTAATCATAAGACCGTATGTAGTGAAGAATGAGCGTTGGTGCCGCATAGCAGCGATCGCTCTCGTCCCTCACTCTGATTTCTCCAGTCCCCAGCGACGCAAAACGCTTGGTCGAGTAATTCGACGGGACCCTGACAGGAGATTTTATGTCACAGAACTCGCAATCATGAAGTCCTCGCATTACATTGACGGGATCTGAGGCGAGACGGACGAGCTCATCCCATATCCCTTCGTCGATACCCCCAGTTTCGAACGCCTCCCCCCGGCCCAGCCAACCGACATTGAGAATTTTTCCATGTGCGGACGAGTAGGAATATTCGCTAAGATCACTAAAGTAGGCCATAGGACCTAACTCCCATAATTCGCGCATGCCACCCAATGACACACACCCATGTTTTCTCCTAGCATTTCGCTCAGTACTCCAGCCGCAGATGGTGACCTTGACCTGGCCCTCTGAGTAGATGGCTGGCGATATTCGCCAGGATGGATGCGCCTGAAAGAGGGCGGCCACCGCCGGGATGCTTCAGGTGTGTTGGAACTGAATGCCCCAGGGTGGCCGTGCTGGCCAGGGTAGACGGGATCGAGGCGGCCCGGCTGGCTTGCGGGCTTGATGACGCGTTCGCTCTGGTCGCGGGCCGGTTCTTCCGGCGCGAGGTCCGCCTGCGCGCCCGGGCCTGCCTGGCCGGGATGCTGTCCGGGCTTGAGCGCAAGACCAGACTGGTCGCTGGCCGAGCACGCGGGCGAGGCGTCGCCGGACGGGATGCAGCGGCTATTCACCTCGGCCCGGTGGGACGAGGACCTGGTCCGCGACGACCTGCGCGGCTACGTGACCGCGGCTCTCGGCCACCCGGGCGGCGTGCTGATCGGCGACGATACCGGGTTTGAGAAGAAAGGGGCCTGCTCGGCCGGGGTGCAGCGGCAGTACACGGGCACGGCCGGGAAGATCACGAACTGCCAGATCGGGGTCTTCCTGGCCTACGCTTCGCCCAGGGGGCGGGCGCTGATCGACCGGGAGCTTTACCTGCCCCGCTCGTGGGCCGGGGACGAGGGCCGACTGACCGCTGCGCAGGTGCCGGGAGACAGGCGGTTCCGGACCAAGCCGCAGCTCCTGAAGGCGATGATCGAGCGGGCCGTCGCCGCCGGGGTCCCGTGCTCCTGGGTGACGGCGGACGAGGCCTACGGGGGCAACGGGCCGCTGCGCGCCTTCCTCGAAGAAGAGGAAATCCCCTACGTGCTGGCGGTCGCCCGCGATCACCTGGTCGCCACGCCCACCGGTCCCCGCCGCGCCGACGTCCTGGCCGCCGCCGGGGCCTGGCACCGCCTGAGCTGCGGGAACGGCGCCAAGGGCCGCCGCTGGTATGACTGGGCGCTGTTCGCCACGACCCGGCCGGAGATTTCCCTGCTGGTCCGTCGCTCCGTCAGCCGGCCGTCGGAGCTGGCCTTCTACCTGTGTTACACGCCGCAGCCGGCCCCGCTCGCCGTCCTGGTGAAGGTTGCGGGAACCCGCTGGTGCGTGGAGGAGTGCTTCCAGGCCGGCAAGAACGAGGCCGGCCTGGACCACTACCAGGTCCGCCGCTACGACGCCTGGTACAGGTACGTCACTCTCGCCATGCTCACCCTTGCCTGGCTCGCCGTCACACGCGCCAGTCTCGTCGAAGGCGACGACCAGCTCATCACCTCGGCAAACGAGATCCGCCGCATGTTCACCGCCCTCTGCACGCCGCCCCGCGACGAGCAGCACGCCCGCCACTGGTCACGATGGCGCCACCGCCACCAGCAACGTGCCCGCCACTGCCGCTATCAGCAACAACGACTCCAAGACCACTAAGGACCAGAGCGCCGGAAGGCCGCCCAGTGGTCGACAGCGCCCCAGGCAAGCAGCGCGAGCAGCCCGCAAAGCACAGCCGCCAGCTGAATGCCGCCGATCCACAGGGGCGACAGCACCCACTACCAGGACCAGCCAATCACCCCGGCCAACTTGAGCGCGAAAAGGGCAGGCAAGGCGATCGCCAACAGGTACTGGGCAAGGTTCCAGACCCGCCCCGCGACCGACCGCGGCTGCCTTATCCGGATGCTGAACACCACGCCAGCGTAACGACCAACCGCGAGCCGCACCATTGCTGAACACCCAGCGCCCTCCAGCCCAGCCCGTCACACGGCACCGCCCGCCAGGCCGACACCAGCCACCACGCCGGAAAGATCACTAAGTGCGGCTGGAGTACTAGAGGCAACATGCATGAACGAGCTACAGCGCTATCCGGCGGACGGCATGTCCGCCATACGCCGAGCCCTGAGAGCGCGGACCGCCTGGATGAATCCTTCTGGCGGCGTTGATATCTGAGTGCAACCAGAACACTAAGCGGCCTTGGCTCCGGATCAGCGGAGGATGCCATCCGCTCTCGAATGAAAAACGCTCGCTATCGACGATGATCTCGTCCACACGATCCTCATTTAGCCCAAGACGAAAGGCTGCCACCGGAGTCATTATGCTGCGCAGGACAAGCTTTTGAGATCGTGGAATATCTTGAGTCAGGGCATCCGGTTCTCCAATCGCCTCACGGATGAGCATTTCCACCTTCGGCCTATCGATCGGCGGTTCCCCCGCCGCAGAGAGTTCTACAAGGTCTACAAATTCTGCGATATCGAGTGGCGAATACTCCTTTCCGAAGAGGAGGCGCAAGATGCGCTGGCACGCGAATTCTATCACCACCGGCTCATCATCATTCCAGCCTGGATTGCCGCCATTGAGATTCCGCCGCATTTCTTCCTGGAGCTCTCTGTCACGAAGGATCATCGCCCGAAGGAGCTGCCCTACGTAAGTACGCGGCTTAGCCCTATGTTGCGACCATGATTGATACGGCATTCAGACCACACTCCATCAGGCAGCGCTTGACTCATCCTACTTCGATTGGCTGCGGCCGGTAAGAAAGATAATAAAATTCTTTCTTACCGCTTATCGAACCCAAAGAATTCCATCACCGCAGCCCTCTGACCGGCGACGCTCGCCACTTCGGAAGGTTCAGCGGAAATCCGGTTCACGGTGCTGCTTGGCGAGCAGCTACTATGAGGCACGACCTGGCCGCCGGTCGGGCAGACCCCGGTCGTCGCCTCCTCGGGCAGAACCCGCTCTATTTCCATGGTGTCGGCGGTCAGCCCGCGGCGAACTCAGCTTCCGGGTCTACGAAGAGGGCATCAGGAAAGAGGAGTTCCTCGAGTTCCGCAAGATGCTAGTCAAGGACATGAACCGCCCGGTGTTCCTCATCATGGACGCCAGCCAGGTGCACCGGTCCAAGATCCTCAGGGAATACGTTGAGGAGAGTGGCGGGATACTATCCATTTTCTTCCTTACCCGTACCCGCCCGATCTTAACCCGGACGAGTGGGTCTGGAAACAAGTCAAGCATGACAACCTCGGCCGGGCGTCCGTCAAGGGCGAGTGGGAGCTCGCGCAATTCGCCCAGACCGCGCTCGCCAATGAAAGAAATCCCCGGCAAGATCAGGGCATTCTTCGCGGATCCGTCCCTCAGGTACATCAGCGACAGCCTGGCCTGAGACCAGAAACCTCCGTTTCCCTTAGATAACGAACGCTCGAGGACGAGGTCTAGAGATCCGTCCTCTAGCTCACGCGATGCGTCCATATGAATGTGCGTACCAGTCGGCACCGATTTCTCTGCCAGGGTCAGCAGATGTTGGGCCAAGGATATCAATCCTGCCCCATTGGCTCGGATAGTGATTTGGCCATCCCTTTCTGTAATATTTATTTCAAACCCGTAAGACCATTCCAAATGCAGGCCAGAATCATCATAGCTGCCCACTTTTACTCTTCTTTCCATTTTTCACCTCTAGAAAAGATTCCGCATCACGGATCGATTAGGTAGACATGAGAGTTAACAACTACCATCATCTTTCCCGGTTTCGCCGGGTTGGGCTCTAGCTCCTCAAAGTTCATATGTGGTCCACCTCCGTGAGCACCGGTGATGTCCGATTCTCCCATCCTAACGACTCGAGTTCCGTCAGAAGAAACGTAGCAGCCGCTTCCCGGAGCCGATTAGTTGTATTTATCTCCAAGGTATCGCACAGCGGCGTCGAGCGCCTCATTAACGGTCATGCGCGAGCCGTTAACCGGGCATATCCCACCCGCGTTGTGCACCAAGATCGAGAAGGCGCTCCCTCTTACTGTGAGCACGTAGAAGTCGTGGTCGTTGTTGCCGGGGACGGTCAGGTCCCACATCCAGCCGTCATGGTCGGCTGGCACGGTGCCGCCGTCGGCGACTGCGGTCGCCCCGTTGGGGGTGTTGAGGCGCTCGCCCTTCTTCAGCTTGGCGGCGGCGACCCACTGCTTGAGGTGAGGGTCCCAGAAGAGGTGGCTGCTGGTGGTGTCGATGATCTCGGTGCCGTGGCTGGTCTTGACGGTGAGGTTGTAGAGGTTCATGTCGTGGTGGAGCAGGACGGCGGTGACGGTCTAGGCCTGGTTCTTGCCGGTCCTGGTGTCAGACGTCACGACCTTGTCCCCGGGCTTGAGGGAGCTGATGGGCACGGCCTTGCCGGAGGCGAGCAGGACCAGGGTCCCGGGAGTAAAGCTGCTCCCGCCCGGGCACGGGGGGTCGTCCTGGGTGACGAGGTCGTCGGCGGAGGTTGCTGCCTTCTCTGCTTCGGCGGCTTCGGTGGCGTCCGCGGCCGCGTCACCAGCGTCGAAGCGCCCGGCGATGCCGCCGATGACGTCACCGACGGGGATCACGGACGTCAGCACAAATGCCGCGCCGATGAAGCTCTGCTTGACCTCCGCGCTGGTAGTCCCGGCTGCGCCGCTCTCGCTGGGGCAGGCGCCGTAGTTGAGCATCCTCCCCGAGCAGCCGGCCGCGAAGGCCGGAGCCCGCGCGGCGGCGGAGCCCGCTGAGCCGCTGCCTTCCGCGCCGCCGCCTGCGCAGCCGCCTTCTTCGCAGCGGCGGCCCTGGCTGCTTGCGCTCTAGCGGCGGCGGCCTGGCCGCCTTCGCGGCGGCGGCCACGGCAGCTTTCCTGGCGATGACCTGCCCGGCCTCGACCCAGGCGAGGGCGGGATGGGCGGCGGCCGCCTTCGCCGCGTTGTTGGGGGGCCGTGATGACGGCATGCTCGACAACCCGCGCCGTCGCCACGTCCGCGACCCAGTTACTCGGGCTGCTGACCCCGTTCCCGACGCGCTCGCTGGTCCGTGCGTTAGCCGGCGGCACGATGTAATGGCCTGTCGGGTCGACCAGGTCCAGCGGCTCGTCGGCCGCGTAGGCGAACGGGTTGCCCGCCGCCGAGTCCGGTCCGGCGACACCGTCACTGTGTCAGCCGACGTGAAGTCCCCCGAGCCCGGGTTGTAACAGCAGGCCCCATCAGATCCGCGCCGCTGGCTGCGTCCGTCCACGCCGACTGATAACCTGGCAGATCCGATATCAGTTCGGAACTGAAATGTGGCGTTAGCCGTAGTATCCCGGAGCGAAAATGGTAACCCCGTCTACTGCAGAGTAAAACTCTTCTGGGGATGGGTTATAGAGCGTCAGGACCAACTCCGTATATTCGATTCCAGAGTCATCTTCGGTCCCGTTAATGCCCCGCGCACTCAGCTCGGCGACAACCTGATTATAGTCCTGCGCCAGTAGAGATACGCTTTCATAAAAACCTCCGCCGGCAGAGTTGCTTCTATGAAATTCAGGCTATCTGATTTATCGAAATCAAGGCAAAGTCCGATATCCGGATAACGGTCCGATAGTGGCGCTTCCGGTGTCCGCTGGAAGGATTCATGCCGTCCGAGACGCCCCCTAAGGGCTTCGCGTGTTTCCCCGAACTGGGCAATTTCGAGGCCACCACGAGCGATTACATTGAAAGGCACCGGAATTGCTACCACCCTTCTGGGAGAACGTCGATCATTTCCAAGATCGCGTCGTCAGTGCGCCGGCTCAAGCCGCGCTGCCGCAGTGTCACCTCCAACGACGCCTGGCTCAGGACCTGCATCGCAGCCCTCAACCTCCGCAACCTCATCGGCCGCGGCCTCACCCGCCGCGACGGAACCTGGCTCCTGAACATCTGACGGCCCTTGCGCCCCGCCAGCCCTGCACGACCTAAGCAGAACCCCGGAACACTCTGCCGCAGGGAAACTGCGGACCCGCCACGGCAATCCCGCCAGCCCGTGCCCGATCCCAGACGTCCCAGTCCGCCCAGCACCGACCCATAACCGGCCTAATTCAGCAGGCTCCTAGCGAACTACCAGACCTTCCGCCGGGCAGTTAGGCCCGCTTGACCTGCCCAACCGAGGTCCCTGGCGACAAGCTTCGCGTCCCGTCGCGGAGCTGACCTGACAGTGACCAGTACACCTCAAGGTCCACGATCTCAAGATTCTCTACCGTGTCCTTACCACCCAGGAACAGCGGAACCTTGTAGCCAACGCATTGCGCAGCGCTCAGAGGGAGCACCTCAGCGTTACCCCGCGCCCAGCTTGCGAAGAACGAACCCGCCAGGGCTGGCTCACGCAGCTCATCAAGCTGCTCGTGGAACTGAGCAAACGAGAACGGAATCTCCAGCGCCTCGCCGGTACCCGGCTCCAAGAGCAGCACCAACGGCTGACCGCCCGCAAGCCGTCCAGAGTCCACGGCGAACTGCCGTCCCAACCAGTCGTATCCGAACGGACATGCACGAGAGGCGAACCGTGGAAACGACTCCACGATCCACTCCGCCCCTCGAGGACCGGTCTCTGCGTCATGCAGCCGGTAAAGGCCGTTTTCGAAGCTAACTCCCGCAAACACGCCGGCCAGTTCAGAGTAGCCCGAAGACCCCAGGAGACGATCATCGCGCCACATCGAGCCAGGCACCTGACCAGCGGGCACCGGCCGGAAGTGTTCGGCAAACTCTTCGAACATTACTGAGCCTCGCTAACAGATCTGAACACCGACGACACACGTCCCGACGGGAACCCTGCGGAGCAGCAGCCCAATCTGAGCACCCAGGCTCCGATTCACGCTGAGATCCAGCGGACTCATGTTGGAGATATCGTCCGCACCGCCGAGTTGCAAGTCAATCATATGGTCTACGTCCATGCCCGGAGGGATCTGAGCACCTGCGCTACGGAAGGTCGAGGCAGCCGTCGTACCCGCACGCTCCACCCGCGTCACCGCCAGATTCCCTTGCTGCGCCGCATCATTCAAACCCGCAACCTTCGAGTCGGCAGCAGCGATCTGTTCAGGACTCCACCCCGCCTTGTACTTCAGGGACAGGGATATGCCATCGGACGTTGCGTCGTCTCCGGCTGCTCGCCCGTCCCCCGGTTCGTCCGTGCCGGGGTCGTCCGCGTTGATGATCGGTCCTTGGTCGCTACCCGGGTTCCCAAGGATGTCGATGCCGGGACCCTCGTGCCCCGGGTTCCCCAGGATGTCGTTGTTGGGGCCCTGGTGTCCGGGGTTGCCGAGGATCTCGATGCCCCAGTCGCCGACAGGGATCGACACGGTTCCGGTGCCGAGGTCTTCGCCCGGAGGCGTGATGTTCTTGCCTCCGCCAACGTCCGCTGCCTCCGACATGGCCAACTTTTCGGTCAGCGACCGCTGGGCGGAGTTCTCCGCATTCTCTCTCGTGGCCGTTTTCCTCCTGGCCAGCGCTAGGGCCGTCCTCCTCGTCGCGGCGGCCCTGGCCGCTTTCTGGGCGGCTGCTCTTGCCTCCACGGCTTCCCGGTGGGCCCTGGCCTGTTCGGCCTCGACCCTGACCACCGCGGCGTGGGCGGCTGCTGCCTTGGCGGCGTTGTTGGGGGCCGTGATGACGGCATGCTCGACGACCCTGGCCGTGGCCACGTCAGCGACGAAGTTGCTGGGACTGGAGACGTCGTTTCCGATCCGCTCGCTAGTCCCCGCGTTGGGCGGGGGCACGATGTAGTGGCCCGTCGGGTCGACCAGGTCGAGCGGCTCGTCGGCGGCGTAGGCGAACGGGTTGCCCGCCGCCGAGTCCGGGTCCGGCGACACCGTCACCGTGTCAGCCGATGTGAAGTCGCCGTCACTCGAGTTGTACCAGCGGGCACCCATCAGGTCCTTGCCGCTGGCGGTGTCCGTCCACGCCGACTGGTAGCCCAGCAGGCCCGTCATGCTGCCGCTGGTCCCGGTCACGTTGCCCCAGGGGTCGTAGGCCTGCGAACCGGACAGGCTGGTGCCCGCGGCGGCGAACTGGCCGACCTGGTTGCCGTGCACGTCCGTCAGCGCCAGCGCCCCGCCGGTCCCGCCGCCGGGCGCACCGCTCCCGGCTAGGACGCTGCCGGATGGGTCCCAGGTGTAGGCCGACGTCCCGTCGGACGCCATCGTGCCGGTCGAGCCGACGTAGGAGAACGCGTAGCTGGTGCCGGCCGAGGCCGTGTCGGCGGTCAGCCGGCCCAGCGCGTCGTAGCCGTACGAGCGGGTCCCCGCGCTGGCCTGGTCGCCGTAGGCGTCGAACGTCACCGATAGCGGGCCGCTCGTCCCCGGCTCCGACGACGGGGTGCCGCGGGCGGTGTAGGAGTAGCTGCCGGTCCCGTCGCTGGTCAGCTCGTCGCGGGCGTCGTAGGTGTGGCTCTTCGACCCGTCCTGGGTCAGGTTACCGTTGTTGTCGTAGCCATAGGCGGTGGTGGTGGTGCCGTTGTTCCACGAGGTCAGGCGGCCGGCCTCGTCGTAGGTGTAGGTGTTCGACGCGGCCCCGGCCAGGCCGGTGGTGGACTCGGAGGTGATCTCGCTGTCGGCGTTGTACCCGTAGCCGACCGACGCGACCGTGGCGCCGGAGGATGCCTTGAGGGTGTCGGAGGTCAGCCGGTGCTGGCTGTCGTAGCCGAACGACTGGCTGTCGTTGCCCGACCCGTAGGAGATCCCGGTTACCAGCGAGTCGGAGTTGTAGGAGTAGGTCGCCGTGGTCCCGGTGACCGGGTTGGCCAGCGTCGACAGCCGGTCCGCGTCGTCGTAGGTGTAGGACGTGGTCCCGGCGGCGTCCGCGACCGAGGTCGGGAGGCCGTCCCCGTTGTAGGCGTACGACGTCGACCCGGCCGACCCCGACGCGGTCAGCACCTGGCCGCGGTCGTTGTAGGTGAAGCTCTCGCTGGTCGCGTTCGACCCGGAGCCGGCCGTGTTCGACGTGGACGCCGACGTCAAGTCGCCGGCCGGGTTGTACCCGAACGTCCTGGTCGGCGTGGCCGCGTCCGCCCCGGTGCCGGACTGGCCGGTCAGCTCGCCGACGTTGTTGTAGGTGCTCGCGACCGTGACCCCGCCGGGCTCGGTCTCGGTGACCGGGTTCTGGTCGGCGTCGTAGGCGAGGGTGAACGTCGAGTTCGCCGCGGTCGTGTAGGCGGCGGTCGACGGCTCGACGCGGGACTGCTCGAGACCCCAGCTGTTGTAGGTGTCCCACCACTGGCCGCCGTTGCCGTCCGTGTACAGGGTCTGGTTGCCTGCCGCATCGTAGCCGAACGAGGTGGTGATGCCGCTGGCGGACGACACCGGCTGGACTTCCTGGGTGACCGTCCCGGTCGGGTCGTAGGTGAACGTAGTGCTGTTGCCCTCGGCGTCGGTGGACGACAGCTGGTCGCCTTCCCCGTCGAACGTCGCTGAGGTGGTCGCGAGGGTGGTCCCCGACGCGTCCAGGTTCGTGGTCGAGGTGACGTTGCCGACGGCGTCGTATCTGGTCTCGGTGGCGGTGCCGTCGGGGTTGGTGACCTCGGTCTGCTCGCCGAGCGAGTTGTACGAGTACGAAGTGGTGTTCCCGGCGCCGTTGGTGGCTGCGGTCTTCTCCCCGGCCGGGTTGTAGGAGTACTGGGCGGAGACGTTGTCCGGGCTTGACTGCTTGGACAGCCACCCGGCGCTGTTGTAGGAGTAGTTGGTGGTGTACGGGGTGGTCCCGGCGCCCGAGTACCGCTCAACCTTCGTGGAGGTCGCCAGTCGGTCGAGGAAATCGTAGGTGGAGTCGGTGACCGCCCCGGTGGGGTCGGTAACCGACAACGGCTCCCCGTCCGCGTCGTAGGCGGTGGTGGTGACGCTGTGATCCGGGGCGGTAACGGTGACCTGGTTGCCCTGCTGGTCGTACCCGTAGGTGGTGGTGTAGTCCAGCCCGTCGGTGGTGGAGGTGACGTTGCCGTCGCCGTCGTAGTCGGTGGTGTCGACCGGGGTGATCGACGCACCGCCCGGCGGGGTGTAGCTCGGCAGCGTCTTCGATACCTGCCGGCCGTCGGCGTCGTAGCCGAAGGTGGTTACGTTGCCGTCCGGGTCCTTGGTCTCGGCGGTGTCGCCGAACGTGTCGTAGCCGGTGGTCGTCACCGGTCGCGCGGTCACCGCCGGGTCGCCGTAGATCTGGGTGGTGACCGGCGGCCCGGTGGTCACAGTGAGCTGGCCCGCCTGGTCGTAGGAGTAGCTGGTGACCGCGCCGTCCGGGTCGGTCATGGAGGTCGGCAGGCCGCGCTGGTCGCGGGTCCAGGTCGTGGTGAGCACCCCGGTGGTGACGTCAGCGCCGCCGTCGGCCGCGTTCAGCTGGCTGACCTGCGCGGCGGACAAGACCCGGGGGTACACCTCGGCGTCGCTGGCCTGCCCGTCGAGCCAGTCCCCCCAGGACCCGCCGGTCTTGGCGCTGCCGACGGTGAACGCGCCGTGGGCGGGGATCGGGGTGGCGTCGGTGGCGGTGCCGGCCTCGGTCGCGTTCACGTACAGGGTCATAGCGCCGGTGTTGACGTCGTACGTTCCCGTCAGGAGAGTCCAGCTGCCGGTCGCCGCCGGGGTGCTTGACTCGGCCGAGGCAAGCACCGGGCTGGCGGTGTCCGTCAGCGGCCGGGCGAACTGCCAGTCCCCGGTGCTCGCGTCGTAGCCGAGGGTGAACCCGTTGGCCGTCCCGGCCGCCTGTGAGGCGACCGCCTGGGTGCTGCCGGCGCTGGCGGCGGCCAGGTCCACCCAGGCGGTGACCGTGAACGAGCCGGTCGTGTCGGCCACCGGGCCGGCCGTCGCGACTTGGCCGCCCGGAGCTCCGGTGAACACACCACCCGCGCCGTTCCAGGTCACGTCGGTCGCGGTGGCCGGCTGGCCCCCGCTGACCTGGTCGGGTACGGCCGTGCCGGACGACTGCGTCAGACCCAGCCAGGCCGACGGGCCGCCCGCCCCGGGGTCGGTGACCGTCTGGGACAGCTCGTTGCCGGCCGGGTCGTAGGTATAAGACGTCGTTTGCGAGACGCCGTCCGGCCCACTGTCGGTGACGCTGGACTTCTGGTCGTCGGGCGTGTAGCTGGTGGTGGTGGTGCGGTCAAGGCCATTGGGGTCGGTGACCTGCTGCGTGACACGGCTGGCGGCGTCGACGGTGTAGGTGGTGTCGGTTTGCTGGTTGTTCGTCCACCGCTCGATCAGGTTGCCGGCGCCGTCGTAGGAGTTCACCTCGGGCTTGAACCACTGCGACCCGTCCGGGCTGAATTCTGTCTCGCCCGTCAGCAGCCCGTTGTCGGTGTAGTAGTACTCGGTGCCCCGGCCCATCGCGTCGGCCACCCACGACAGGCGGCCGGCCGGGTCGTACGCGCGGGACTCCTCAACCAGCGGGGCGGCGGTCTGGGAGCCCGGCGGGGACCCGGTGTAGTTCTCCAGCGTGGTCGTCAGCAGGTGGCCTTCGGCGTTGTAGGTGTAGCCGGTGACGTTGCCGTCCGGATCCGTCTGCGAGGCCTTGTTGCCGTACGCGTCGTAGGTGTAGGTGGTCTTCGCGCCGGCCGCGTCGGTCTGGCTGGCGAGCTGGTCGTACTGGTTGTAGGTGCTGGTGACGGTTCGGGAGGCGTCGCCTCCGCTCAGGTCCGCGGTCACGGTCGAGGTGACGTCGCCGTCGGGGTCGTAGCTGGTGGTGGTCTGCGCCTGGTGCACGGCTCCGGTCACCCGGTCGGTCACGGCGGGATCAGTTTCTGTGGCGAGGTCGCCGTTCGCGTCGTAGGAGTAGGTGGTGATCAGTCCGGACGGGTAGGTGTCGGAGTAGACGGTCTGCTTGATCTTCCGGCCGAGCCCGTCGTAGGCATACACGGTCTGCTGCCCGTCGGGGTCGGTGACCTGCGCGAGGTCCCCGTTTTGGTAGTACAGGCTGGTGGTGACCGCGCCGCCCGGGGTGGTCTCCTGGTAGGTCAGCCCGGCGGGTGGCGTCGCCCCGTCGTAGCCGCCGTTGGTGGTGCTGCCGTCGGTGTAGAGGTAGCTGGTGGTCCGCTCGGCGGACGAGTACCCGGACACCGCCGGGGTGGTCACCGTTTTCAGGTCGCCAGCCGAGTCGTAGGCGTACTGCGTCTGGTAGGTGGTGTCGTTGAGGGAGGCAGACCGGCCGTCGGAGTAGGTTGCGACCTCGTCGTTGGTCCCGGCGGGGGACCCCGTCGCTGACAGGTCATAGGTCCAGTACGAGGTCGAGCACTCGTCGGCCGCCTGGTCCTGGCAGGTGGTTTTCGACGTCAGGTTGCCGCGGACGTCGTACCCGGTGGTGGTGACGTCGCCGTCCGGGTCGGTGGTCGAGTTCGGGAACCCGCCGGTGTCGTAGGCGTAGGAGGTGATGCCGCCGTCGGCGTCGGTGGACGACAGCTCCCGCCCGCCGTTGAGCAGGTCGTAGGCGTACTGCAGGGTGTTGCCGCCGGGGTCGGTGACGGTCTCGTTCTGAATCGGGGTGTACCCGGTGGCGTACTTGGCGGCGTTCCACTGGCCGGTCACCTGGGCGGCCGACAGCTGGTAGGGATACCAGGCGAGTTCGGCCAGGTCCCCGGTGAACCAGCGGTCCGCCAGCGTTGATGACGACAGGTCGGGCCACGGCCCGCCGGCGAACCCGGACCCGGCGGCCGCGTTGGCCCACTGCTCGTTGCCCACCACGCTGCCGGAGATCGGCGACCCCTGCGCCACCCCGTCGACGTACAGCGTCTGGGAGTTGGCCCCGGCCGCGAGGACCGCGTAATGCCAGTTGCCGTCGTTAACAGCCGCCGCCGAGACCGTGGTGGTGGTGTTGCCGTCCCAGAACTCGCCGTTGAGCTTGCCGTCTTTCCCGATGTAGAGCACGGGGTTGTACTTTGACGGCGGCGATCCCGTGACCGGCCCGCCCTGCTCGGAGTAGAGCACCTCGTTGGTCCCGGTGGTCTTGAACCATAGTCCGACCGAGTCCGGCCCGCCGGGTTCGGTGTCGGAGGTCGGCAGGCTCAGGTACGAGCTGGTCCCGTTATAGCCGGTGACAGGCTGGTCCTGGAACGGCCCGTTCGACACGCCTTCTGAAACGTTGTTGAACGCGGCGACCGAGGAGCAGGCGCAGTCGTAGGCCAGGTCGTTCGCGTTGGTCGCATCGGTGTCGTTAAGCCGGTAGTAGTCCGCGGGCCTCGCCCCGAGAACCGAGGAGACCCACGCCTGGCTGGAGCCCAGGGTCGTCGGCCCGCCTAGCTGCCAGGTGCCGCCGTTGCTATCGGTGTCGTTGGTGACCCGGCTGGTCAGCGGGTCGTAGGTGACCTGGGCGTACACACTGCCCGACGGCTGGGTCAGCTTGGTCATCAGCGCCGCCGGGTGCGTCCCGGCCGCGTACATGGACTGCACCTCGCTCAGGGTGAGCTGCCGCGTCCACAAGGCGACGTCGGAGATGTCCCCGTTGAAGAAGTAGGCGGTCCCGGTGCTGCTGCCCGCGGACGGCTCGTCGGGCCAGCCGCCGCCCATGTAGCCCGCCCCGACGAAGTTGTTGCTCAGCACGTGGCTGTCGAGCCCGACCGGCAGCGACCCGATCTGCTGTCCGTCGAGGTATAGCTGCTGGCCGCTGCCGGAGTCGGCCAGCACCGCGTTGTGCCAGTCCCCATCGTTGACCGTCGCCGGGGACGTCATCACCGTGGGGCTGCTGCCGTCCAGGAACGCCCCCACCAGCTTCCCGTCGGTGCCGATGTACAGCTCCGGGCTGAAACTCTGGGTCGTGGTCCCGGTCGAGGTGGGGCCCTGGGCGGACGAGCTGAACAGGACGCCGTTGTCGGCGCTGGTCTTGAACCACAGCGAGATCGTCTGGTAGGCCGTCGACGTCACCAGGTTTTGCGGGAGCGTCACCCAGGCGGACCCATTGAAGGTCGCCGCGGTCGCGGACGATCCCGCCAGCGGCCCGATGTCCTGGCCGAGCGTCATCGCGGTGTAGGCGGAGTTGTCGGTGCCTTCGTTGGCGAGCACTGAGTCGGCGGCGGTGCCGCCGGAGGTCTCGTCAAGCCGCCAGTACGAGTGCGGGCCGGAGTCCAGTACCGCCTGCGGGTAGTCCGATCCGGTGGTGTTGGCGTAATGGGTGCACGCGGTGGTGGAGGCGGGCGGGCAGGCCGTCTGCAGGTCGTCCCCGGAGTAGGAGTAGGTCCAGTCCTGCGCGGTCGACGGGGTCCCGGGCGTGGCGTCGCCGGTGACCACCGAAGCGACGTGGGGGTAGTCCTGCCCGGCCGGCAGCGGCGTCGGCGTCCAGGTAATGGCCAGTGCCCGGCCCGACGCTGAGGTGACGGAGGTGACCTCGGCGCCGGTGTACCCGAACGTCTCGGTGCGCTTGTCCGCGTCGGTGATCGAGCTGATGCCGTACACGCCGGTGCTGAGCGGCATGGTGAAGGTGTAGACCGTGTCGTTCTTGTCGGTCAGGGTGAAGCCGCCCCCGGACACTGCGGCGAGGGTCGCGTACCGGCCCGCCGGCGGGGAGTAGGTCTGACCGTCAGCGTTCAGGCCGAACCCGACGTCCTCCCCGTCGGGGTAGGTCACGACCTCCGTCGCTGTTCCCCCGGCGCTGTTGTTCTCGCCGGCGCTGACCTTCATGTCGAGCACCGACGACCAGCCGGCGCCGAACGCCCCCGAGAGCCGGGGGTCCGAGCTGTTGTAGCTCCGGGTGATCTCCAGCGCCGGGCCGACGGTGGGCACCTGGGCGTCGGTCGCCGACGTGGTCCAGTTCCCGGTCTGCGGGTTGAAGCCGGGCCCGGTCGGGTTCAGCGACAGCTGCGAGGTGATCAGCGGCTGCGGCACCGTCGTGGTGAAGTAATCGTCCTGCGGATTCGGCGAGGAATCCTCGCCATCGTAGGCCGTCACGGTCCAGTAGTACGTGGTCCCCCACTGCAGCTTCGCGGACGCCGGCACGGTCCAGTCGTTGGAGGCGATGTCGTTGGAGCTGACGACCAGCCCCTTCGAGTCGTAGACGCTGAAGTCGTACTCCAGTGACGGGAACGGCCAGGCGTCCGGGTCGGCCCCGGAGGCGAGCAACTCCGGGGTCAGCGTGGGGACGTTGGTGTTGTTGGGCGGGAATTGCGAGTTGATCTGGGGCGCGACGTCGGCGGTGTTCGTGGTGTAGGTCAGATCCAGGTAGGGCCTGCAGTCACCAACGCAGTCATCGCCCTGGGAGCTGGCCACGTTGCCGTTGTTGTAGGAGTCGAACTGCATGTAGTCCTGCGCGCTGGTCAGCGACGTGACGACGGCGAAGCCGTAGTTCGGGGCCGATTTCGCCGTCCACTGGTTGACCAGACCCAGGCCGGAGGAGTTGAGCGGGAGCGTCAGCCAGCTGCCCTTGCCGGTCAGCCCGGTGCTGTTCGAGCACGCGTCGGCCGACGCGGTGCCGGTCCACTGGGCGTCCTCCGTCGTGTACGCGGGTCCCGGGTAGGTCATCGCCGTTGACGGCGCCCACGACCCGGTGACCTGGTACGCGGTCACCGAGTCGGCGGCCGTGCACTGGCTGGCGTACGTGTCGAACAGTTTCAGCGACGCGGACGTGATGTGGTAGTTCGGCGCGTTGGTGCCGAGCGCCGAGTAGTCCAGGAAGTCAATGTCGTCGTAGGTGCTCCCGCCGGTGGTCGTGGTACCCGCCGGGAGATACGTCGATCCGCTGTTGTTGGCGGTCAGCGCCGTGCCGTTCTTCGACTGCGCGTAGTCCGACCCCTGCGGGTCCGCCAAGACGACTGTGGGGTCCACGACCAAGGGGAACACCCGGCCCGCCGCGTCCAGCCACGACCGGTCCAGGGTCATCTCCAGCGCGGGCGCCCCGTCCTCGGCGATCAGCTGGTACGTCAGCTGCGACGATGCCTGAGAGTCAGGGCTGGCCAGGTTCACCGGCCCGGACCGGGCCGTCGCGGGCGGAATCACCGCGACGACCGTCCCGGCCGCGTCGGTCAGGTCGACCGAGCCGCCGTCGAGCGTGGGGGTCAGCCCCTTCAGCGTCAGCGGGAACACCCACGTGTTCCCGGCCGCGGCCGAGTCCAGGGTTAGCGCCTCGCTGAGGCCGTTCGCGGTTGCCGTCTCGGTGATGTCGGTGTCGAGCAGGATTCCCGGGTACGTCACCGCCGACCCGGACGCCGCAGCGGCCACGTCGCCCGCTCCGGCCAGCGAGAAGCCGACCTGCTGAGCGCCGCCTGGGACGGCCAGCGAGGCGAGAGTGGTGCTGTTGCCAGCCGCCGCGAAGCTCACAGCGGCCGAGTTCGCCTTCTCATGCCATCGGCCCGCGGACCCGGGCACTAGGGTCTCGTCGATCGGCGCCCAGGTCCCGGCCGACGTCTGGTAGTTCACCGGCACCGACCACACCTTGCGGGTGTAGGAGCCGTCCGCGTTCTTGTAGAAGTCCGACTGAGCCGTCGTCCCCGACTGCACGAGCGTGCTCGTGGCCGGGTCGAACCCCCGCACCGACGAGCCGGCCGTGAACGTCCCGGACGGCGACATCGTCGGCCGGTGGGCGGTCCACTCCGGCAGCTGGCCCTTGCCCTTGCCGGGCGCGTGCCCGGTGACGTGCCACAGGCCCTGGGTCTGGGAGGCCGGCACCCGGTGCTTGCCGCCCGCCGCGGTCCCCGACTGCTGTGCCGGCACCCTCGGCGCCGGCGAACTCGTGCCGGTCACGAAGTCGGCCAGCCGCACCGCCTCGGACCGGATCGACGCCGCCGGCGGCAGATCCAGGTGCTGCCCGCCCGCCCCGGACTGCCAGGCCAGCGGCAATGCCAGCGCGAGCACCCCCGTCCCGGCCGCCATCCGGCGCACCCGCTGCCGGAGCCGCCGCAGCGGCCCCGACCGCCGCCCGTAACCCGCCCGACCTGACCGACCCGCCCGCCCAGCCACGCGCATGCCCGCTCCCGCCACGGTGCAGGGCGCAGCGACCTTAAAGGATGCTGAATAACCCCGCAGAAGATGCTAAGAACCGCAAACGCACCAAAGCGTCGCACATTGCGCGAACAAACCGCAATACACAGGCAATCGATTTATCGCTCAGAAATCTTTACCAGAAACTAAGTATTTGCCCGACATTGGACAATCCTCCAAACCCTGCGGCGGCGCCGCAGGGCCCAGACTTTCTCCCCGGTCAATTTCGGCGTCAGCCACCGGCCGCGTGCACGCCCGCCTCCACCGCCGACGCCACGCTGTCCGCCAGCCCCGACGGGGTGAACGCCAGCACGGTCACGTTGGGCGGAGTTCCGGCGGCCGGGCCCGTCACCACGAACCGGACCGAGCCGAACTGGCCGGCCTCCGCCAGCGCCGCCGCCCGCTCCGCCGTCCCGGACGCCACGATCACCTTGCACCCCTGCACGAGCAGCGATCCCGCGAACGGCTCGGCCGCCGCCACCGTCGCCGGACCGGTCACGGCCAGGTACGACACCCGGGCCGAGGTCGCCCGCGAGGCAGCCTCCAGCCCCGCCCAGGCCTGCGCCGCAGCCGGGTCGGACAGGCCCTGCGCCCCGGTCAGCAGGCACGCGTCGACGCTCTCGTACACCCTCGCCCGTGCGGGCGGCAGCGCCCGCCCGGCGCCCGGCGACCAGGGCAGCGGCCCGCCCGACAAGGCCAGCCCGACGCCCACCCCAGCCACCGCCGTGCACAGTCCGAGCAGCGCCCAGCGAACCGGCAACCGCCTCACCCAAGCCCCGCTCTCCGCCGCCCTCGCGCCAACCGACGCGGGCAACCCGAAAACCATCGATAAGCCCGAAGGAGCAAACAATCTCATGCACCACAAACCATTGCAATACGGCGGTAAGCGCCCGAGGACCGAAGATCGCCGGGTAACCACGCTTGCTGACACTGCCGGTGCGGTAATCTTGCGGCTGGCACGGGGCGGTAGCTCAGCTGGTCAGAGCAGCGGACTCATAATCTGCCGGTCGTGGGTTCGAGCCCCACCCGCCCCACCATGTCTAACCTGCGGTTTCGTCGCGTCCCCGCAGATCCGCGCCGTCAGCTAGTTGCATTCCTAGTTGCGGTTCGGCCTCATCGGTCGATTCTCGGACCGCCTGAAGAGCGCTGCGGATGCGCTCAGGATCGCCGCTCGCCAGGGCCTCGGTGAGGGCCTACGCGTGGCGTGCCTCACCGGCGGACAGGACCGCAGGGGGCCGCTCCTCGGGCCACAGCGCGCGGCCCATGCGGTCGGCCGCGTCGCGGGTTAGCGGGTCGGTCGGATCGGTATAGATGCGCGTAGTGCTGATCTGAGCATGTCCGAGAATTCGCTGGATTACGTGCATATCCACGTGCAGCTCGCCGAGCACTCGGTGGCCAGCGGCTGGGTCGGCGCCCGGGCCCGGGTCGCCCCGGCCCGGGCGTCGGCCCTCTACTTGTGCCTGTACTACATCGGGAGCAGCGTGGCCGGCTCGGTGGGCGGCGTGGTCTGGGCCGCCGTGGCCCTGTTCGCGATCACGCTGCTGGTGATCGCACTGGCGGGCGTCACGATGTCCAGGTGATGTCGGTGTTGATCCCGCTGCTGGCGGCCGGGCTGACGCTGCACTGCGGACTGGGGTTCTTCAACTTCGCGAAGCTCGGCGTGACCGTGCCGGTGTAGTCGTGGACCACCAGGTTCCGGAACGCTTCGTGACCGTTGGGCGGGGTTTCCACGCACCCGTTGCCCCACGGGACCTCCATGACGCCACCGAAGATCTGGGTCATCGTGGGGAGGCCCTGCGCCTGGAACCCGGCGGAGGCGCTGCCGTCGCTGGTCGTGATGTCCCAAGCGCACCCTGAGTAGATGGCCGTGCACAAAAGCCGCTGCATGAGACCGTTCACCGTGCCCGGCGTATTGATGTGCACGCTTTTGCTGGTGTAGTACGTACCGCTAACCCCGGCCCAGGAGGTCAGATACCAGATATTTCCGTTGGTGACACCGGTTGCCGCATTGGCGCCCCAGGTTAGTACCGGCTGGACGATGGATGAGCCGTCCGCGCTCTGGAACGCCGGGAAGTAGAAGATCAGCGCGCCGTCCTTTGTCGGGTTACTCGGAATCGAGAAATTCTCGTTGTAATAGAGCAGCCCTCGGTAGTCCGAGTCGATGCTGCAGGTCGCGGCCCACCAGCCCCCGGAGAGTCCCGTCGAACAGGGCGAGCCGGGCCCCGGCGTGGCGGCGGGTTTGACCCAGGTTCCCTGAGGTCCGGGGTAGGCGAGCGTCGGGGTCGTGCACCGGGTCACGTGGTGCACGGCGCCTGATTTCGTCACGATATCGCCGTCCGCCGCGACTATCCCGCCGGCCGGGACGTGGTTGACGCAGCTCTTGGGGGCGAGGCCCTCGGGCGTGTAGGTCCAGTTCCCCGAGCGGATCGCGCGGGTGTAGGCGGCCGGGTCGGCGACTCGCCAGTGGGTGCCCAGCGGGGCGGCGGTGACATGCGTGGCCGCGGTGGCCGGAGCCGCGGCAGCCAGCCCGGTCGAGGCCAGGACGCCGGCGGCCAGCAGGCTGGCCACGGCGGTGACGGCGGCCAGTGGCCGCGAGCGCCAGTTCACGCGGTGAATCCATCACGCGCAGGGGTCATCGTATCCGCTCCCAGGAAAGCGTCCCGAATAACTTCGCCCGATAATTCGCGTTATCGCGGTAAATGCCAGGCACTTTATGGGAACACAAGCCAGTTCACGGGTCAACCGTGAGATTGGCCCGTCCGGGACGAGCGGGAAGTACAGCTGGACCGTGTCCGCGTCGCGCGACAGGTAGCCGATGGACAGGTCCGAGCCCAGGCGCAGCTCGTAGTCGCCGCCCCGGGCCGGTTCTCCGGCGGCGAGGTCAGCTTCAGCAGCGTCAAGTTCTCGGGAGGCGAGGTCGACTTCAGCCAAGTTGACGACTGGTCAGCTCCGCCCCGCATTCCCCTGGACAAGCGAGCCACCTGCAGGCGTCAAACTCCCATACACGAGCTGCGCATAACCTCGGTTGCTTAAGGGCAGTGGGCGGCCGAGGGTCGGGAGCCGGGAGCTGGGTGGGGTCGAAGTCGACGCCTACCGCATCTCTCCTGCTCTGTTGCCAACTGCCACGTTGCTGATGGGGGCGCCTCGTCGCCCTGGTGCTCGTGGCCACCGGGCCGTTCGCAAGCTGGCCCATCGCCCGATCGCCTGCGGGACTCCCGCAGACTCGGGACAGTGGTCAAGGCTCGCTTGACGATAGACCCACTGCTTAGAGGTCGTTTCGCGCAACGGTCGACCTGTGCACACCGAGATCAGACCTTGTCCGGGTTGCTCCCGAGCGACCGCCGTAGACCGCATGTTTCCGATCGATCTGGGCACAAGCGTGGCACAAAGCATCTGACGCCCTGCGGTGACCGACCGCTAAGGAGGTCGTCTCGGAGCTATCCCGTGCTGCCCTTTTCCCGGTCTGGGCCAGGTTCCGGGTCGGCTGGCTACCGCCTGATGTCGGTGGGTTCCGCCTCGTTCTGGCACGCGAGTGGCACGCACGCCTCACGCAAAGTTACCGGCGTACCTGCCGTTTTCGCCACCGCCTCCCGTGCACGCCGACTGCGCAGAGCATCGGGGTGAACACGCCCCAGTGGAGGACGAGGGACGCGAGGTCAAGGTGCCCGAGTACGAGCACAACGAGCACCCCTTCAACAGTGGCGGCCAGGCCGCAAAGACCGACTGTCACAGCCGCGAACTGCCAGTCCGAGAGCCCGGCGGCCCATCTATTCACAGAAACCTGGGTCCTCCATACGTCCCGTGGCGTGTCCGCCCGGCTCCTACAAGATCATCGATACCTGCTGGATGCTGCCACATGTCGGACGGGTTCCGTCAAGTGTCGGCGTAGCCGATCCCGGAGGGACGCGAAGCGCTCTTGATTCCTCTGTGTGCCAGCGCAGCAGTTTCGCGAGTTCGGGCATATCGGCGCTGTCCGCGTGTCGCCCTTAGGGTGGCCTGATGAAGCTTCTCCTTACAGACTCCGGTGTCAGGAACGCAAGCATCCTGGCGGCGCTGGTCGATCTCCTGGGCAAACCGATCGCCGAGGCCAGGGCCCTGTGCATCCCTACCGCTGGATACGGGGGTCCTTACGGCGATCCGGACGGGCCATGGCGTTTCATCAGCGGGCGGTCCGGCGATCCCATGACCGAGTTGGGGTGGAAGTCGGTGGGCGCGCTGGAGCTGACCGCCCTCCCCAGCATCGACAAGGAACGCTGGGGCTCCTGGGTCCGAGAGGCAGACGCCCTGCTGGTAAACGGCGGCGACCCGCTGTACCTGTGCCACTGGATGCGGGAGTCCGGGCTGGCCGACCTCTTCCCGTCGCTGCGCGACACGGTCTACGTCGGGCTCAGCGCCGGGAGCACGGTGCTGACTCCCCGGACCGGGTATGAGTCCGCTGACTGGCAGCCGCCCGCTGGTGACGACAGCTTGCTGGGAGTCGTCGATTTCTGCATCTTCCCGCACCTCGACCTCCCGGATCGTCCGGACAAGAGCCTGGCCGAGGCGGAACGCTGGGCCGCCCGGATAAGGGGCCCGGGATACGCCATGGACGCTCAGACCGCCGTCAAGGTGACCGACGGCAGCGTCGAGGTCATCTCTGAAGGGCACTGGAAGCTGCTCAACCCGGCAGGATGAACGTCGACGACCTTCCTGTCCCGAGGGTCTCGGTCTCCACATGGTCTCCACGAGTCCTGCACCCGGCCTCCATATGCCGTACGTCAGCTAGTGGCACCTGAAGGGGCCTCACCAGCTCACAGTCCAGTGGCTGCCTCTTAGCCGGGCCGGAATCACAGCGCCCGCAATGGCTGACCGCATCACATGGTGTGAGGTTCCAGGAATCCTGCCGGGGGCCTCATCTGAGATGGTGCGGCGTGCTTAACAGGACAAGGGCAAGCAGCTGGGTCACCGGCACAAGGAAGGGACCGAGATGGCTGGAACGATCGACGACGCCCGGCTGGGTGAGTTCATGGGGCAGATGGCTGGCTACATGACCGGCGGGGCGCTGTGCTTTGGGGTGTGGCTGGGCGACGAGTTGGGCCTCTACCGCGCGCTAGCGGGTGCCGGGCCCCAAAGCGCGGGCGCCCTCGCCGACGCCACAAGCTGCAATCCGCGGCTGGTCCGGGAGTGGCTGGACGGTCAAGTCGCAGGCGGGCTGGTCGGCTACGGCCAGGCCACCGACACCTATGAGCTGTCGGCCGAAGCCGCCGCCGCCCTGGCCGATGACTCCTCGCCGGTGTTTGTGGCCCGGGGGATGAACGCCTTCGCCTCGCTGTTCATTGACCATGACAAGATTGCCGACGCGTTCCGCAGCGGCGGCGGCATCCCCTGGGGTGAGCACCACCCGCGTCTGTTCTCCGGGACCGAGTGGTTCTTCCGCACCGGCTACCGGGCCTACCTGCCCGCCGAGTGGCTGCCCGCGTTGGATGGGGTGGACGCCAAGCTTCATTCAGGTGCCAAGGTAGCCGACGTCGGTTGCGGGCACGGCGCCTCGGCGGTGGTGATGGCACAGGCTTACCCGGCAGTCCGGGTATGGGGCTTCGACTACCACGCACCGTCAATAGAGACCGCCCGCGAGCGAGCCGCCGAGGCGGGCGTCGCCAACCGCACGACGTTCGAGGTAGCAGAGGCCAAGAACTATCCGGGCCGGTATGACCTGATCTGTTTCTTCGACTGCCTGCACGATATGGGCGATCCGGTCGGCATCGCCCGCTACGCCCGCGAGCACCTCGAAGCCGATGGCACGGTGCTGCTGGTTGAGCCGTTCGCCCTCGACGACACGGCGGCGAACCGGACCACCAACCCGATGGCCGCCCTCTTCTATACCGTGTCATCGGCGATCTGCACCCCGAACTCGCTCGCCCAAGACGTCGCCCTGGGACTGGGCGCTCAGGCAGGCGAAGCCCGGCTCCGCGAGGTGTTCGAAGCGGCCGGGTACAGCCGGTTCCGCCGGGCCGCGGAGACCCCGATGAACCTCATCCTCGAAGCCAGGCCGTGAGCGGCTGGCAGGACCGTCCAGCCGTGCAAACCCGGTAACTGGACCCGCGAGGTCGCCCTGCGGCTATAGAGAAACTGGGCGACGGCCCGCCGGATGTCCGGCGGGCCGTCGTGCTGCGATGTGTTCAGTTGTTGTTTGCAGGCTCGTCAGTAGGAGTCGTCCGGGCTGGGGAGGTAGGCGCCGGGCACCTGCGACGGGGAGTAGACCTTCGGGTCTCCCGGGTAGGGCACCTTCCAGCCGTGGGCCTGGTACCAGGTGTACCGGTTCATCTGCTCGAAGTTGGCGTAGTCGGGGACGGCGCCGTTGCCCGTGGTGTGCTGCGACTTCAGCCACGTCGCCCACTGCGCGGCGATCGAGGTCATGTTCGCCGGAATCGTGGTCTTGGCGATCTCCGTCTTGTTCAACGCCGCCGCCGCTGCGCCGGTCAGGCCCAGGGTGTCCAGCCCGCAGGCCGGCGCGGTGGCGATGGCCTCGGTCAGCGGGATCTGGTTAGGCACCGCGTTGAAGGGCGTGAAGTTGGGCTTCTTGGTGAAGGCGTCGTACATGGGGGTGGCGGCGGCGACCTTCTCGTTCAGCGGCTGGGCGCCGAGGATCTGCTCGATCGTCCGGACCATCGACAGCTGCGAGTAGTAGGTGTCGATGACCTTGCCGTGCACGGCATAGGGGCTGATGACCTGGATCGGGGCGCGGTGGCCGTCGACGTGGTCGGCACCGTCCTGGCTGTCGTCCTCGGCGACGAAGATGGCCGAGTCCTTCCAGTACGGGCTGTGCGAGATCGTGTCGACGATCTTGCCCAGGGCGAGGTCGTTGTCGGCGACCCCGGCTTCGGAGTCGGCCGGGCCGCCGGTGTGGTCGCTCGACAGCCAGATCATGTTGAAGTTGGCGGGACCTTTCTGCTCGAAGTTCTGCTTCCAGATCTCGTATCGGTAGATGTCCGGGATCGACAGGTCGAACGGCGGGGACAGCGGGTCGGCGATCGCGTTCAGCGACGGGATCGCCGAGCCGTAATTGCCCTTGAGGCCCGCGGCGGTCAGCTGGGCGGGGTCGCCGCCGGCCATCACGCTCTTGGTCGCGCAGTAGTACTGCTGCCAGGTACCGGACGGCTTGCCCTCCATGTACTCGAACTCGCCGTAGTTCTTGGCCGTGTTGCCTGCGGACTCGACCGCCGTCCAGATGAAGCCCGAGGCCTGGTGGCCAAGCACGTCCTCTTCGGTGTCGTAGGTGCGCTGGTACTCACCTGCGTCCGACTCGGAGTACTCGGGGTTGTCGCCCTGCATCATCCAGTTGTGGCCCTCAGAAGAGTTGGTGCCGATGTCGTACACGTTGTCGTAGTCACCGAACTGCTGTGCCAGCGCGTGCTGATTCGGCGTGGCTTTCTCGCCGAACTGGGTGAGCGTCGGGTCGCCGTTGCCCTCACCCAGGTCGCCGAGCACCTGGTCGTAGGTCCGGTTCTCCTTGATGATCAAGAACACATGCTTGATCGTGGACGGGTCACCGATGCGCGTCGGGACCGGAACCGGATGCGCCCTGCGGTCGTCAGCCTCCTGGACGGAGCGCTTGGTCCAGCCGTTTTGCGCGAAGACCTGCACGGTGTAGCGCGCGATGTCCCGATCGCTCGGCAGGGTGAAGCGCGTCAGGGAAGCGGTCGTGCTGTGCGTGTCGTGGCCCGACACGCACGTCGTTCCCTCTCCCTTGCAGGTCGTGATGGCCGGGCCGCGCGCGTCGATGCCGCGGGTGTTGGTGACGATGATCTGGTCGCCGACGGTCGCTATGGTCGCCGGGTAGTAGTCCGTCGGCAGCAGGCCGAGGTAGCTCACCGGGTCCTCCGGCGTGCCCTCGTAGGTGTAGACCGCGACGGCGTTGGCCCGCCCCAGGGTGACCAGCAGGTGACCATCCTGAGTCATGGCGATGCTGGTCGGGCTGGTAGCCCACCGAGGACTCCGGCCACGGCTTGGTTTCAATCGTCTGCACGACCCTGTCCTTGGTCGTGTCGATGACCGAGACGGTATCGCTGTTCGTGTTAGCGACGAACAACGCGTGGCCGCTGACGTACATCGCGGTCGGCTGCAGCTGGACAGGGACCGATCCGACCGGCGCGGACGGGTCCGCGGTGTCGATGACGCTGACCTCGCCGGTCGTCGAGGTGCCCAGGTACCCGTTGGCGGGCACCGCGGTGCCGTAGGAGTCCATGGTCGTGTCGCCGGGCCGGGCCTGGCGGCCGCCCTCGTCGCTCACGTAGAGCTTGCCGCCCACGAACTTGAGTTCGCGCGGGGCGATGCCCACGTTCCACGTCTGCTCGACCGCACCGGTGGTGGGGTTCATCGCTACGACGGTGTTCTGCCCGTTGAGCGCGGCGTACAGAGTGGACCCGTCGGGGGAGTAGGTCATCTGGCCGACCAGCGCGGAGTTGGGAGTCGGAGTCCGGGCGTTGCCAGAAAGGTGGGTGCCCACCGTCGGGAGCGGGAAGCGGGTCGGCGTGCCGAGGGTGCCGTCGGGGTTGACCGGGAACCGGGTCACGGCGTCCTGCTCCGGGAGCCACAGGAACTTGCCGTCCGGCGAGTACGTCGGGCCTTCCTGTCCGACCGTGGGATCGGAGAGGACCTCGTTGTTGGCGGGGTTGCTGCCGACCGTCCAGATGAGCTTGTACGCCTGCAGGTCGAAGATCTGCAGCACCACCGGATGGTCAGCGGTGGTCGCAGCCAGGAACCGCCCGTCCGGGCTGACCGTCGAGCCCATGAACTTGCCGAGCTGGGTGACCAGCTCATCACCGATCGGCTTGAGGATCTGGTCGTCGGAGACCTGCAGCCCGTTCGGGTACTGCGTGCCGACCTGGTTGTCGCCGAAGCCCAGCGTCGAGCCATAGGCGGCCATTCCCCCGCCGAGGACGAGGAGTGCTGCTGAGCTGGCTACAACGATGCGGAGTCGGCGGCCGACCCATTTCGGGAAGCCGAGACGGACTTTCGAGCCTTCTCGTCGTCGTCGCTTGACTTGCATGCCTTGTCCGTTCTATGCGGGGGCGAGCAGATCGACGAGGCCGTCGAACTGCCATAGCGGGTTCGGTGCGTCCCCGTACGGGGCGCGCAGCACGAAGTAGCCGTTCACTTGATTCGGTCCGTCGCCGTCGGCCACGTACCGTCCGTTCGCGCTGACGTCAAGCTGGTAGACGGCCTGTCCGATCGCGTCGTTGACGCCAGGGAGATGCCAGGTGACGGTGCAGCGCCAGTCGTTTCCCGGCCCGTCCTGGGCGACCAGGTCGGACCCTTTGGTGCAGGCGGCCGTGGTCCGCAGCTGGGCCGCGGTGTAACTCAGGTGGTATAGCTCCTGGCTCTGCAGCACGTAAAAGTGCCCGAACGACGTCGCCAGCGACCGCTGCAGCTTGCCGCCGTCGATCCCGGAGCCGGTGGCCCCGGTCGCCGCGGCCACCACCCCCGCGCAGAGCGCCCACACGGCCAGCAGCGGCACGATCCCCCAGGTGATCGCGCGCCGGACCGAGCCGTCGCTCGCCGGGCTGGTGAAATCGCGCCGCATGAAGATCACGTAGGCAAGCGCGGTCGCGGTGACGGCCCACGCCAGGCTGGCGGCGATGCCCGCGATGAGCGAGTGGAGCTGCGGCGGGCTGGTGAACAGGCCGTTCCAGGACAGGAACGCGAAGCTGGGCAGGGCCACCCGGACAGCGGCCGGCATCGCCAGCACCTGGGACGCCAGCTGCATTCCGAGCCCTCCGAAGGCCGGCAGCAGCAGGGCGAACGGCGACCGCCCGAAGATGACGGAGGCGAGCAGCCCGATCGCGGCGAAGGCAAGGATCGGGGCGAGCACGCAGAGCCACGCGAGCAGGAGCTTTCCTGCGGCGTCGGCCGGCGCCAGCGGGTGGCCGTCCAGGCCGGCCAGCGGCCGGCTGCCGACCACCAGCCCGCCGACGATGCCGGAGACCGCCAGCCCGGGCACGCACAGCAGCAGGACGGTGAGGCTCGCGAGCGACTTGGCGATGAAGATCCGCCGCGGCGAGCGCACCGCCACCAGCAGGTGGCGCCAGGTGCCGAGCCGGTCCTCGGAGGAGAACACGTCACCGGCGACGACCGAGGTGAGCAGCGGGAAGAACCAGCTGCCCGCGAAAGACAGCACCACCAGCGCCCCGGCCCAGCCGGTGGCGTGCATCTCGCGGCCGAACAGGGTGTCGGCCGGAAGCGTGCTCTGCCCGCTCACGACGACCACGGTGACCGCCGGCCCGATCCAGCACAGACCGATCAGGATGCGCACCCGCCACTGCGCCAGCTGCTTGATCAGCTCGAAGCGCAAGGCGCGCGCCACCGAGACAGGGCGGGGCGCCAGCGCGTTGCCGGGCGCGGTCGGTGCGATGGTCGTGGCCGTCACGTGGACTCCTGCTGGTCAGCGTGCTGTTCGGTGAGGGCGAGGAACGCGGACTCGAGCGGCGAGACGACGGGCGTGAGCTCGCGCAGCGCGATGCCCGCGTGAACAAGCCGTGGCACCAGCTCATCGAGGTCGGACACCAACGCGCGCACCACGAGCACCTCGCGGTCCGGCCGCCCGATGGCGTTGTCGAGCACCTGGATCCCGTCCGTGGCGGCGGCCAGCTGGCGGGCCGCTTCGATATCGGAGGTCACCAGCCGGTAGTCGAGTTCACCATTGCGGTCGGCCAGCTTGTCCAACGGCCCGGAGAAAACGACCCGCCCGACCGCGAGAATGGTGATGTCCGAACACAGCGCCTCAAGGTCATCCATCCGGTGGCTTGAGAGCACCACAGCGGTCCCGTCCGCGGCGAGCCGGGCGAGGGTGCCATGCACGTGTCTCTTGCCAGCCGGGTCGAGCCCGTTGGCAGGCTCGTCGAGCACGAGCAGACGCGGCCTGGTGAGAAGCGCGGCGGCGAGGCCGAGCCGCTGGCGCATTCCGAGAGAGAAGCCGCGGGCCTTGTCGTCGGCCACGTCGGTGAGCCCGACCTGCTCGAGGATGTCGTCGATGTCCGCCGTCGGAGCACCGGGCCCGCGCAGAGCGGCCAGCGCGGCGAGGTTCTTCCGCGCCGTGAGCGCGGGGTACAGGCCGGGGGCGTCGACGAAGCCCGCGACATCGTCGGGCGCAGCGAGCGCCCGCCCGAGCGACGATCCCAGCACCTCGAGGCTGCCGCGGTCGGCGACGCCGAGGCCGAGCAGAAGGCCGAGCAGCGTCGTCTTCCCCGCTCCGTTCGGCCCGACGATCCCGTGGATCTGCCCGGGCGCGACATCCAGGTCGACACCGTCGAGCGCGACGACATCACCGAAAGCCTTGGTGAGCCCGCGCGCACGCACCGCGCAGGAACTGCTCGCAACTTCCTCAGTCCGCACACAGCCAACCTTCAGGACACACCTGACGTGTGGGTAGATGGTTGTTTAAGTGCGGGTAAACGTTGAGCATCTGGGTTATTTCGACCGTGCAGGCAGCGTCTGAGGTGCGGCGTAGCCTGCCAGAGTCGCGAGGGACCGTTCGACATACCGATTTTCGTCTTTGGGGGGCCGGCACCGTGGCTGCCCAGAGAACCGCCGCCGGGCCTGCGGCTACACGGGCGCCAGGCGGACGCTGACGACCGCCGAGCGGCCGGCCTGGACGGTGGCGAGCGCGTCCTTGAGGACCTGGGGCAGCTCGGCCGGGTCGGTCACCGTCACGCCGAAGCCCGCGCCCGCCGCCAGCGCCACCGCGGGCAGGTCCACCGTCGGCGCCAGCGAGACCGGGAACTCGCCGGTCGCCGCGGCCACGCCGTCCGGGTGGACCTGGAGGGTGGAGAACTTGGGGCCCTGCCAGCCGCCGTTGTCGTAGATGACGGTCAGCGCCGGGGCGTCGTAGCGGCGCTGCACCCAGATCGCCGACGACGGGACGCTGAACAGGAAGGAGCCGTCGCCGACGAGGGAGACCACCGTTCGTGACGGCTGCGCCAGCTTGGCGCCGACGGCGGCGCCGCCGGACCAGCCGAGGGCGCCGCCGCCGTGGTGCAGCACCGAACCGGGCCGGACCGGGCGCAGGTGCTCGGCCACCGCCTTGCTGTTGGTGACCACCTCGGTCAGCACGATCGCGTCCTCGCCGTCGAGCAGCCGGCGGACGCAGGCGGTCAGGTACTCGGGGGTGATCACGTCGTCCCGCGGTTGCTCGGCCGCCTCCCGCCGGTCGAGCTCGCGCCGATGCCGCGCGGCCGCCGCGGTGCGGCGCTCCGCCACCACCGCGTCGTCGACCAGATCGTGCTCACGGACGAAGGCGGCGATCTGCTCCACCGCGACCTTCGAGTTCGCGGCGGCGAACTGGCGGGCGGGCACGTCCCAGAGCTGCATCTGGGACTTGAGCGGGTCGATGTCGACGTAGTAGATCGCGGCGTCGGCGGCGGGCCGGTTGACCGAGGGGATCCACGGGACGTCGGAGTCGAGCACCAGGATCACGTCGGCCTCGGCCAGGACGGGGTTCTGCCCGGTGCTGTGGTACTGGAAGCCCGCGTGCAGCGGGTGGTCGTCGGGGAAGTTGACGTGATAGGCCATCGCCTCGAGGACCGGGATGGCGAGCAGTTCGGCCAGCGCGACCAGCGACGGGACGGCGGCCGGGTCGCGTCCGAGGTATGACGTCACGATCAGCGGGTGCCGGGCGCCGGCCAGCGCGGTCGCGATCTCGGCGGTGACCTCGGCGGTGAGCGCGGCCGGGGCGACCGGCGGGTAGCTGCGCCGCGTCGACCTGGTACGGGTCGATCCGCTCCTCCATCACCTCGCGGGCGCCGGTCAGGTAGACCGGGCCGGCGGGCTCGCTGCGGGCGATCTGCAGCGCCCGGTGCACCAGCTGCTTGACGTTCCGGCCGGTGCGCAGCTCGTTGTCGTACTTGACGTAGTTGCGGAGGATGCCGCGCTGGTCGCGGACGTCCTGGATCCACTGGATGAACTCGGTCCGGCTGCCGGGCAGCTCGCCGTCCTGGGTGTACGGCACGGTGCCGGCGAAGACGAGCACGGGGGCGCGGCCGCGCATGGCGTTGTTGACCATGCCGCCGATGTTCTGGGTGCCGGAGTCGACGTGCACCACGACCGCCTGCGGCTCGCCGGTCACCATGGCGTACGCGTGGGCGGCGGAGAGCGCCACCGTCTCGTGCGGGCAGATGATCAGCGTGGGCAGCTCATCCGCGCGGCCGTCGGCCTTGGCCTGGGCGAGGGCCTCGATGAGGCCGGGATGATCGCTGCCGAGATTGGCGAAGATGTAGCTGATGCCCGCTTCGGCCAGGGCCTCAAGGAACGCGGTGCTCGTCGTGTAATAGCGCTCGGTCACCGGTGAGGCCTCCCTGGCTCGCTGCGTACCCCACCATTGTGCCGAGCCGCTCCGGGCATGAGCTAGACGTCGACCGTCCGACTTGACGGCCGCCAACTGTGCTCGGCGACAGACTGAGCTGCCCGGGGAGCGGGGCGGGGCCCGGGGGACGGGGCGGGGCGGGGCCCCTGCGAGACAGCCCCCGCCGCGCTAGTACCGGCCTGCTGCCTGCATCGACATCGCGTGCTCGACCAGCGTCACCAGGGTGGCCTTGGTCGACTCGCGGTTGCGGGCGTCACACGGGATGACCGGGACCGTCGACGGGATCGCGAGCGCCTCGCGCACGTCGTTGGACCGGTGCGGGAACTGCCCGTGGAAACCGTTGATGCCGATGACGAACGGCAGCCCGCTCGCCTCGAAGTAGTCCACGGCCGGGAACGAGTCGGCCAGCCGACGGGTGTCGACCAGGACCACCGCGCCGATCGCGCCCTGGATCAGGTCGTCCCACATGAACCAGAACCGGTGCTGTCCGGGGGTACCGAACATGTAGAGCACCAGATCCTTCTCAAGGGTGATCCGGCCGAAGTCCATCGCGACGGTCGTCGTGTTCTTGTCGGGGACGTGGGACAGGTCGTCCACGTCGGTCGAGGCCACGGTCATGACGGCCTCGGTGGTCAGCGGCGTGATCTCCGACACCGAGCCGACGAAGGTCGTCTTGCCCACGCCGAAGCCGCCCGCGACGACGATCTTCACCGAAGTCATCGCCGAAGCGTCGCCGCCTCCGTGCGGCCGGGCGACGCTAGATCTTACGGAGTCCACTAAGCACCCTTTCGAGCAGGTTAAGGTCGGGGCGGCCCTCGGAGTCGTCGCGCTGGTGAATGCGCACGAGGCCGTCCGCGCTCATGTCCGCGACCAGGATCCGCGCCACGCCCAGCGGCATCCGCAGCACGGCCGAGATCTCGGCGACGGAGCGCCAGTCGAGGCAGAACTGCAGGATCGCCTGGCACTCGGGTGCCAGAACGGATAGGTCACGCGGCTCGTACACGGACGCTGATACCAAGGCCTCAAGCGCGAGCTTGTACCTCGGCTGGGTCCGGCCGCCGGTCACGGTGTACGGGCGGACTAGCCGCGTCGCGCCGCTCTCTTCCTCGGCCGGATACTGCTGCTGCTGCGCTGGGGGGTACGGCTGGCGCTGCGGCTGCGGCTCGTCCCATGGCCCGGCCCGTCCAGGACCTTGCCACGCGGGCGAGCCGCGGTCGTCACCGCCGCGGCCGAGCCCGGCCACCATGCCCCTCAGTCATGGGATTCGCCGATGGCATCATCGCCGACCGTCTCCCGGCATCGCGCCCTGCATGACACCACCGCGCGCGGCCGGGGTGAGTACCCGGCCCGCGCGCTCTACCAGCAGGGTCATCTCGTAGGCGACAAGTCCGAGATCGCAGGTGGAGGCCGCGAGCACGGCCAGGCTGGCGCCGTTGCTGATCGCCATGATGACGAGCACGCCGCGCTGCATCTCGACCACGGTCTGCACGACCGCGCCGCCTTCGAAGACCCGGGACGCACCCTGGGTCAGGCTGGTCAGGCCCGATGTGACCGCAGCGAGCTGATCCGCGCGCTCCTGGGGGAACCCCGCGGAGAACGCGAGCGGAAGACCGTCCGACGAGACGACGACCGCATGGGCCACGTCCGGGACCCGCTCCACGAAGTTCGTGATCAGCCAGCTGAGGTCCTGGACCGGGCGTCCTGGCGTGCTCACGCGCGCTCCTCTCCTCGCCCGAACATACAGGCGCCTCCTCGTGTCCTGATTGCTCTATCCGTGGGTCTCATCCGACTTATGGCTCCTCGTTCTGAGATGCGGTGGCACGCGCGTCGCGTACGCCACGCTGGAAGCTCGCCATCCGGCTGCGGATCGTCTCCGCCGACCGGGCTGGCGGCGCGCTGTCCGTCTCGTCGCCGCCACTGCTACCGCCGACCGATCCGGGCACGAGGTTAGCCCTCGGGGTGCGCTTTGGCAGCCCGGCCGTCGTGGTTTCATCCGATGCAGGCTGCTGCGGCCACCCGAGCGGCCCGATATCCCTCGTCCGCCGGGGAGCTCCAGGTCTGCGCCGGCCGCGACGGCGCGGCCGGGGCGGCGTGCCGAGCTGGAGCTCAGCGAGGCGTTGCCGCTCCGCCGGAACCAGTCCGACTCAAGCGAGTCGAAGATCGGCAGCCGCTGGTCCTGCGTCGCGCCGACGGCCGGCGGGATCGTGACCTGGCTGCCGTCGGAGCCGCCGATGCCGTTGCCGAGACCGGGCGGCGCGCTCGGGACCGGGCCCGCGGCGGCCGAGCCGCCGTCGCCGCCGAGGGCCGGCAGCCGGGTGGTGCCGAAGTCGCTCGACGCCGATTTCCTCGGTGCCGAAACCGTCGCCGCCGAACATCGACCCGCCGCCGCTGGCGGGCCGTTGCCGTCCGGTCGGTCCGAGGGGGTTGCTGCCGGGCGTGCGCACCGGCAGCGAGCCGCCCGGGACCTCGATCGTGGAGCCGTTGCCGCTGCCGCCGCTGCTGCGCCCGGCCTGCGCCGTTGCCGAGGCCGTCGGCGCCGGCGTTGGCGTGGCGCCGTTGGCGGCGTTGCCGCCCGTGCCCTGGCTGCCGACGCCGAAGGCGCTGAAGCCGCCGTTGCCGTTTCCGTTCCCGGCGCTGCCGTTGCCGTCTGCCCGTTGCCGCCGCCGCCAGGCCGGGGGATGCGCGAGGCGGTGGCCGCCGCGCTGCCCAGGCCGCCGGGAGCGCCGGACCGCCAGGGCCGGCCCGGCCCGCCGGGCCCCGCCAGGCCGACCGGGCCGCCGAACGGCCGGGGCCGGGGCTGAGGGTCGGCGGTCGGCGCGGACAGCGAGGGCGCGGGGCCGTAGTCGTCGGCCTCGAACTTGCGCAGCCGGCCGAGCGGCTGCGCCGACTCCGGCGCCGCGACCGACTCGGGCAGCCAGATCAGCGCGGTGAGGCCGCCGGACTGGGCGTGCCGCAGCCGGACCCGGACGCCGTGCCTGGCCGCCAGGCGGCCGACCACGAACAGGCCCATGCGGCGGGAGACGGCGACGTCGACCACCGGCGGGTTGTCCAGCCGCCAGTTCGCGTGCGCCATCTCCTGCTCGGAGATGCCGACGCCGTTGTCGGTGATGTCGAGCAGCACGCCGCCGCTGGTCAGCGGCTGGCCGGTCACGTACACCTGGGTGTCTTCGGGCGAGAAGGTGGTCGCGTTCTCCACGATCTCGGCCACGAGGTGGACGACGTCGTTGACCGCCTGGCCGATGACCTGGATGCCGGGCTGGACGTTGAGCACGACCCGCTCGTACTGCTCGATCTCGGAGATCGCGGCGCGGAGCACGTCGACCAGCGGCACCGGCTGGCTCCAGCGGCGGCTGGCGGCCTCGTGGCCCGCGAGGACCAGGAGGTTTTCCGAGTTGCGGCGCATACGAGTGGCCAGGTGGTCCAGCCGGAACAGGCTGGACAGCCGGTCGGCGTCCTGCTCGGTCTGCTCCAGGTTGTCGATCAGGGAGAGCTGGCGCTCGATCAGGGACTGGCTGCGGCGCGACAGGTTGACGAACATCGCGTTCAGGTTGCCGCGGAGCATGGCCTCGTCGGCCGCCAGCCGGACCGCTTCCCGGTGGACCTGGTCGAAGGCCCGCGCCACCTCGCCGATTTCGTCGGTCGAGTTGACGCCGATCGGCTCGATCTCGGCGGAGGCGTCGCCGCCCTCGCTCTGGCTCAGCCGGCGGACCATGTCCGGCAGCTTGCGTGCCGGCCACCTCGAGGGCGTCGGCCCGCAGCTTGCGCAGCGGGCGGATCATCGACCGGGCCACGAAGGTGGTGATCAGCAGGACCAGGAGCAGCAGCAGCAGGGTGGCGACGGAGACGATCGATCGCGCTGCGCAGCGCGGACTGCGCGAGCGAGTTGGCCTGCGACTGGATCTGCGCCGACGAGGCCGCTCGGGCCGTTGCTGACCTTGCGCATGTCGGTGATCTGCGCGGTCTTGCGTCGTCCACCAGCACGCGGCCGGCGGTCTCGCGTGGTGCAGCTCTGCTGGGCGCCGATCTGCAGCGTCGCCGTGTTCGCGGTGGCGATGGCGAGCGACTCGGCGCTCTCCGCCTCGTCCACGTTCTGACCGGAGACGGTGTTGTTCAGCGTCTGCTGCTCGCCGACCGAGGCCACCGCGTCGAACTGGGCTGTGTCGGCCGCCTGCTGGGCGACCGCCTGGTTCAGGTCGGTGAGCGCGGTCGGCGTCAGGGTCGGCGGCGTGCTCTCCAGCGCCTGGTACAGGTAGGCCCGCTGCAGCGAGGCGTCGTCCTCCATGTGCAGCAGCGCGTTGAGCACGGTGACGTCGGACTGCAGGGTGGCGTTGCCGGTGCCGGCCGCGACGTCGTCGCTGAACGTGATGAACGGCTGGAGCAGCCGCAGGTCGTAGTTCTGGATGATCGACAGGGCCGGGGTGAGGGTGGACATCGCGGCCTTGCGGATGTTCGGCAGGTCGCTGATGTCGGCCAGCACGCCGTTGCAGGTCGATGACCGTCTGCGCGCGGTAGCCGCTGCCGTTGATGACCGCCGCCGCGTCGCGTCGCGATCTGGCTAGTCGTCGCCGTGGTCAGGTTCTGGTCGTTGGTCGCGGTCTGCTTCAGCGTGGCGTTGGCTGCGCCCGCTGGCGACGTAGCCGACGGTCGCGTCGCGCTCGTCGGCGATCTGCCCGGTCGCGGTGACCACGAGGGCGTTCAGGTTCGCCAGGGTCTGCACCCGCTTGAACGACTCGTAGTTGTTGACCGAGCCGACGATCTGGATCACGCCGAGGATCAGGGCGGTGATGGTCGGCACGGCGATGATCGCGACGAGCCGCCAGCGCACGCGCCAGTTGCTGATCGAGAACGGCGAGCCCTTGCGGCCGCCACCGGACGCGGCGTTGCCTGCAGTCGCGGCGGCGTTACGGCGAGCCTGCGACAGCGGGACCGGCAGTCCGCCCTGCGCGGGGTCGCCAAGAGCTGCCCGGGCCGACCTGGCCTGGGCCGACGGCCAGCGGTCCGCTCTGCGGCGGGGCTCCGCTTCCGTTGAGCGGAAGATCGGGGGCCTGCGTCTGCAGACCGCCGTTTCCGTTGGTCATCGAACGTCTACGCACTGCGCTTACACCTCGCAGCTCCAAGGGCAACCTGGACAAGCACAGGGCAACTCTTCCAGCTAGCGCTACAAATCGGGTAGGGACATATAACCATCAAACGGCCGCCCGCGACCCGGCATTCACCGGGAATAGCCCTGAACTTTGACGAACGCCCACCCCGTCCACCCCAGTTGGGCTAGGCCGCCATGGCCTGCGCAGCTTAGGGAAGGCTACCCCGGTACTAGGCTCGATGACTCAGAAACCACACAGAAGCCTACGCGCTCCACACCTAGCATGAAACCCCCAGCGCGGGGGCGATCATCGGGGGCTGAACCCGGAACCCGGCGCCGCCGGAAGATCTGGGTAGCGTCGCGATGATCTGGGTGGCGTCGGCGGGCAACGCCCATCTCCTTATCCCTAGCCGAGCTCGCCTCGCGAGAGCGCCCGCGGGCTGCGGGCCCCCGCGGCGGACATAGCACAGGGCCGACCGACCGTCCAGTAGCGCGGCACGGGGGATGGGACACGTTCGGGCAACGGAAGAGTACTGCGCTAACCGGCAGGTTGGCGGTATGGTAGCTGGCAACGGCTACCGGCTTCGAACGAGGAGATGGCGATCCTGACCTGCCCAAACTGCGGCATCGGGGTGCAGCCGGAGGACCTGATCTGCTTCCGGTGTGGCGCAAACCTGCCGCACGCCCCATTCCCCGACGACGACATCCCGTCGCCGACGGTGTCACAGCAGTACATCCGCCAAGGCGGTGACAGCGGCCCGCAGCGGCGCCGCCCGTCGCTGGTCCTGCTCCGGATCGCGTTCCCGACCGGCAACGTCGACGTCCCGGCCGGCACCTCCGTCATCCTCGGTCGCGACCCGGCCCAGTCGCTGGTAGCGGCCGCGTTCGAGCAGTACGACAACGTGTCGCGCAAGCACGCGACGGTGGTGGTCGACGACGCCGGGCGGGCCACCATCCGGGACGAGGGATCGACCAACGGCACGTTCGTGAACGGCGAGCGGGTGATGCCTTACACCGAGGTCCGGCTCGTCGACGGCGACCAGATCCGGCTCGCGGCGGACGTGACGGGTGACGTGTCTCTGCCCAGAGGCGAGACCGATCCCGCTAGCCTTAGCCGTAACGGCTTCGTCTGACAGACCTGGCCCTTGTAAACACGACTGCACGTCGTCGCGTCGCCAGGAACGGAACACCTAGTCATGTCGTCTGCGTCAGATACGCCCCGGTACCCTGCAGGCCCGGGCGGACCGAACGGGCCCGGCCTGCGATCTTCCCGCCGCGGGCGCGGGCCTGTCGGCCGGGGAGCCCGGCGTCGGCCGGCGACGGTAACCCGGCTCGGGGCGGCGCGGGCGGACCTGGCGCCGGTTACCAGGTCCCGGGCGCGATGGCAGAGACGTCGTCGGGCGACTCCTGGTTCACGCCGTCCGGCCCGACACAGCAGGATGAGCGGCCGGGCCAGCCGTCGCTGTGGCAGGGCGGGGCCGGCGACGGGAGCCCGCAGCCGAACGGCTACCCGGCTCAGGACGGTTACCCGGCTCAGGACGCCTACGGCCGGGACGGCGGCTACGGCGGGGAGAGCGGCTACGGCGGGGAGAGCGGCTACGGCGATCCCGCCGGGTACGGCCCGCCCAGCGGATACGACTCTCGGCCGGGGACAGCGCCTTCGACCGGCGGATTCCCGGGTGCTCAGACCGGCGGGTTTCCCGGCCATTCCGCGCCGTCGGGGCAGGGCGCATTCCCTGGCTCGTCTCAGTTCCAAGACCCCGCGCAATTCCAGGGGTCAACCCAGTTCCAGGGCCGGGCCGAGTTCGAGGGGCCGACTCAGTTCCAGGACCCGGCGCCGTTCCAGGGGCGGGGGCAATTCCAGGCGCCCGCGCAGTTCCAGGATCCGGCGCAATTCGAGAATCCAGGGCAATTCCAAGCACCGGCGCAATTCGCGGGACCGACGGAGCCGGAGGGATCGGGGCAGCTCCAGCGGCGGGGGCAGTTCCAGGATCCGTTCCAAGATCCCGGACGGTTCGCGGGATCTGGGCAGCCGCAGGGTCTCGGGCGGACCGAGGACTTCGGCCAATTTGACGGCCTCGCGCAACGGCAGGGCCTCGGGCGGTACCAAGACCCCGGGCAGCCTCAGGGTCCCGGCGGTTATGACGGACCCGGCCAGCGCCAGGGCGCCGGGCAGTATCAAGGTCCGGGCGACTATCAGGACCCCGGCCGGTACGAGGATCTGGGTCGGCCCCAGGGTCCCGGCGAGTACCAGGGCCGCCGTCAGCTCCAGGCCCCCGGAGGATACGAAGATCCCGGACGGCCCACGGGTCCCGGACAGTACCAGGGCCCCGGCCAGCTTCAGGATCGCGGTGAGTACCAAGGCCGTCGTCAGCTCCAGGCCCCCGGGGGGTACGAAGGCCCCGGACGGCCCACGGGTCCCGGCGACTATCAAGGTCCACGGCAAATCGAGGGGACCGGACCGTTCCGCGGGCCCGCCCGGCAGACCGGATCATTCCCCGGGGCCACCCGGCAGACCGGCGGCTATCGCGCCCAGCCGGGCGAACTCACTGACCGGTCACGCGACCAGTACGGCGGCTTCCAGCCGGAGCGCGGGTCCGGCGCCAGAACCGGTTCGCAGCCCAGCGCGAGGCGACCCGACCGGGCGCGGCCTCCGGCCGGCTTGCCCGGCCGGGAGCAAGCGCTCCTGGTGGCGCAGGAAGCGCGTGCTCATCGGCGGCGTCCTCGCGCTCGCGGTGATCGCGGCGGCGGCCGTGTTCGTCCAGGGCAGGCTGCACAGCGGGTCGTCCGACCCCGGCTGCCAGGCGTACGCGAACACCGCCCTGCCCGCCTATAACAAGGCGGTCAACGTGCTCAACAGCCAGGCCGCGCAGAGCACGCTCAGCGCGGACATGACGACCGCGGTCAACGACCTCAGCAGCGCGGCCAAGCAGGCGCGGTCCGCGTCGGCCAAGTCCGCCCTCGGCGCCATGCTGACCGAGCTCACCACCGTCCGGGCGGACGTCGCCTCCGGTTCGGTCCCGACGGCGGTGGTCAAGGCGCTCAACGCCGACTCCACGCACGCCGACAGCGTCTGCTCCTAACCGCGCGACGCGATTGCCAAGACCGTACCCATGGGGTCCTCGCTGCCCATACTGTGGAAGTGTGGCAGCCAACTCCCCGGAACCGGCCCATGGAACCTGACCCGCTCCTTGACAGCCTGCGGAACGCCGTCGCCGCGATGCCCGACGACGTGCCGCTGCGCCTGCACCTGGCGGCTCTGCTGCTGCGCGGCGAGCAGCGGGACGAGGCGGTGCGGCACCTCGGCGCCGTGCTGCAGCGCGATCCGGGGAACGCCGAGGCGCTGGCGATGCTCACGACCGGCACGCCCGCGACTTCCGGGCCGCCCGGGACAACGGCGGGATCGCCGTCGGCTCAGGCCGCCGATCTGCCTCCGTCTGCCCCGGCTGATCTCGATCTTTCTCCCGAACGGTCGCGGGGTGCCCCGGCCGACCCGAATTCCCCTCCCGGCGTTGCCGACGGCAGGGGCGAGCGGGACGACGATAAGGCCGGGCCGGCCTCGCCGTCGGGCGATCCGGCCGAGGGCTATGACTGGTCGCAGGCCGAGGACGAGCTGCGGGACGTGCTGCCGACGATGTTCGTGGGCGAGGCGGCGGGGTCGGTCTCGGCCGGCCTCGACGAGGCCGGCGCGTATGACGCTGAGCACACCGGGCTGACCCTGGCCGACGTGGCCGGCCTGGACGAGGTCAAGAAGCGGCTCGAGGCGGCTTTCCTCGCCCCGATGCGCAACCCCGAGCTGCGCAAGCTCTACGGCAAGTCGCTCCGCGGCGGGCTGCTGCTGTACGGGCCGCCCGGCTGCGGCAAGACGTTCGTCGCCCGCGCGGTCGCGGGCGAGCTCGGCGCGCGGTTCATCACGGTGTCGTTCGCCGACCTGATCGACATGTTCGTGGGCCGGTCCGAGCGCAACATTCACGACCTGTTCGAGGTGGCACGGCGGAACGCGCCCTGCGTGGTCTTCCTCGACGAGGTCGACGCGATCGGGCAGAAGCGGTCCCAGCTGCGGAACACGCCGATGCGCTCGGCCGTCAACCAGCTGCTGCTCGAGCTTGACGACGTGGCGTCGGACAACACCGGGGTGTTCCTGCTGGCGGCGACCAATCACCCGTGGGACGTCGACTCCGCGCTGCGGCGGCCCGGGCGGTTCGACCGGACGCTGCTGGTGCTGCCGCCGGACGGACCCGCGCGCGAGGGCGTGTTCCGGTTCCACCTGCGGGACCGGCCGGTCGCCGGGATCGACCTCGGCCGCCTGTCCCGGCTGACCGACGGCTACTCGGGGGCCGACATCGCGCACGTCTGCGAGACCGCCGCCGAGCGGGCGCTGCTCGACTCGGTCAGCCGGGGCGAGCCCCGGCTGATCGGGCAGGCCGACCTGGAGGCGCCGTCACCGAGGTCAAGCCGTCGCTCGGCACCTGGTTCGAGACCGCCCGAAATGTGGCGCTGTTCGCGAACGAGGGCGGCGCATACGATGATCTGGTGGCATACCTGCGCAAGCGACGGCTGATCTTACGGAAACCGGTGACTTGACGGAGCTGAGACAGGAGCTGGCGCGAGCCGCCACCATGCTCGACCTCGGGCGCTACGACGAGGCCTCGACGCTGCTCGCCCGCCTCGTCTCGACCGAGCCGGACAGCGGCCGGGCCTGGTGCCTGTTCGCCCGCGCGCACCTCGGCGCCGACCGCTACGCCGAGGCGGTCGAGGCCGCCAACCGGGCGGCGGCGATCGAGCCGGGCGAGGAGTGGCCGCACCGGCTCGCCTCCAACGCGCTGATGCACCTGGGCAACCACGCCGAGGCGCTGCGGGCGGCCTCCGAGTCGCGGCGGCTCGCGCCCGGCGTACTGGCAGACCCACGTGTGCGTCGCCCAGGCGGCGCTGGCGGCCGGGCAGCCCGCCCTGGCCGCGACCGCCGCCGCCGAGGCCCGCAGGCTGGCCCCGAACGAGCCCGACGTGCACTTCCTGTCGGGCAAGGTCGCTCTCGCCCGCGGCGACCTGGTCTCCGCCCGCGGTCACCAGGAGCGCGCGCTCGCGCTCGACCCGGTGCACAGCGGGGCGATGAACGAGCTCGGCCGGATCAGGCTGCGGCGGCACGACACGATCGGCGCGATCAGGCACTTCATCAGCGCCGCGCGGACCACGCCGGGCGAGCACATCTACTCGCGCAACATCGACGTGGTCATCATCAGGTCGGTGTCGCGGCTGATCTACATCTTCATGCTGATCGCGCTGATCATGCTCTGGATCCCGGCGGTGACCCACGTGGACCGGCTGCCGCTCGCCCTCGGCTTCGCCGGGGTCGCGGTGGCGCTGCTGGCGATCTCCGGCGTCATGGTCGCCCGGCTGCCGCGCGAGGCGCGGCACCTGGTCCGCCGGACGGTGCTCAGCCGCCGGGTCGCCACCGCCCTGGCGGTCGCCGTCGGCGGGGTCGCGATCGCGTTCGCCGCGGTGGCGTTCGTCCCGGCCGACGAGCTGCCGCAGACGCTGCCGATCGCCATCATCATCACGGTCGCCGCGCGGATCACCGCCACCGCCCGGCTCCGCTCCGGCGGCGGCGGGCGGCGGCGGCAAGAACCAGCCGGGCGGCCGCGAGGGCAGGAACCAGTGGCCGGGTCGCAGGACCAGCCCGACCCAGCCGTTCCCGCCCACCCGACGCCGCTAATCCCCGCGTCGCGCTCGTCCCGCCGTCTCTCTCGTCCCGCCGTCTCTCTCGTCCCGCCGTCTCTCTCGTCCCGCCACCTCTCTCGTCCCGCCACCTCGCTGGTCCCGCCACCTCGCTGGTCCCGGCTGCGATGGCCGCCCCGGCGGCCGGACGTTGCGGCCTTGTGGCCCACCGGCACGTCTCTACCGGGCCCGTGGCCCACAGGGCCCGAACGGATCTGGCCCGGGGGGCCACAGGGCCCGAACGGATATGGGTCAGGGGGCCACAGGGCCCATACGGTGACGGCCCAGGGTGGGGAACGGGGCTGGGCGGCGTGCCATGATGGTGCGGTGACGTGGACGGCGCCAGAGGTAACCAGGTACGACGGGCCGCAGCCGGAGGGCGAGCGGGCGACCCTGCAGGAGTTTCTCGACTTCCAGCGGGCGACGCTGCTGCTCAAGTGCGCCGGGCTGACCGGTGAGCAGCTGGCCGAGCGGACGCTGCCGCCATCGGAGTTGTCCCTGCTCGGGCTGATCCGGCACCTGACCAACGTCGAGCGGATCTGGTTCCGGCAGCGGTTCGCAGACGAGCCGGTCGAGGACGTGTACGAGGTACAGCTCGCCTTCGAGGAGACCGACCCGACGCGGGCGGCGGCGGACTACGCGCGGCTGACCGAGGAGATCAAGCTGGCCGACGCCGCGGCCGAGAACTCGCCGCTCGACGCCACCTTCATGCACCGCGGCGAGCCGCTGACGCTGCGGTTCGTCTACGTGCACATGATCGAGGAGTACGCCCGCCACAACGGGCACGCCGACCTGCTGCGCGAGCGCATCGACGGCGCCACCGGAGAATAAGCGGCAGCGCCGTCGGCCCATGGCCGCTGCCGTCCCGGTAGCCTGCGGGACATGACGTCACCACGAGAGCTTGTCTCGGCCTACTGGGCAGCGGCGGAAGCCAGGGACTGGGAGGCCTTCGGCCGTCTGCTCGCCGAGGACGTCTGTATGAGGCGCCCATGTCGCACGAGCGCGTTTCCGGTAAGGCCGCCTACCTCCGGTTCAACGCCGACGGGTTCACGACCGACTGGCACCTGACCGTCCAGCGGATCGTGGCCGATGAGAGCACCGCCGCGAGCTGGATCGAGATGAACGACGCGGGCGAGACGTACCCGGGCCTGAGCTTCTTCGATATCGCCGATGACCTGATCGTCAAGGTCACCGACTTCTGGCCCGAGGCGTACGAGCCCCCGGCGGGCCGGGCGCACCTGACCGAGCGGATCTGACGGGGCCTCGCGGCCGGGCCGGTCAGGTCGGGGAGCCGGCCGCGGCGCCGGTCTGCGGGCGGTGTCCCAGCGGGTCAGGGTGCGGTCCCAGTCGAGCGGGACGGTGTAGCCGTCGCCCTGGGCGAGCTCGCTCTCCCAGTCCTCGACCGGCACCCGCCACAGCACCTCGAACTCGATGCCGCTCGGGTCCTTGGCGTACAGCGACTTGGACAGCCGGTGGTCGCTCTCCCCCACCAGGGCGCCCGCGTCGACCAGCTTCTGCCTGGTCTCGACCAGCTCCGCCAGCGTGCCGACCTCCCAGGCGAGGTGGTAGAGCCCGACCGACGGACGGCCGTCGGCGTGCCCGGCGCCGACGTCGAACAGCCCGAGGTCGTGGTCGTTGGCCGATCCCGGGGAACGCAGGAACGCGGCCTGGCCGGGGATCTGCAGGCGGACCTCGAAGCCGAGCGTCCTGGTGTAGAAGTCGACCTCGCGGTCGAGCCCGTTCACGTAGAGCACGGCGTGGTTGAGGCGGCGGACTGGCATGGCGGCTCCCGGTCTAGTGGCGATCAATCTGGATAATTGATCGCCACCGGCCTTTATTTCTCCGGGAGCCCGTGAGGCTACGGGGATGTACCCCGAGCCGGCTGCTACCGGCCGCGCTCGCGGGAGCGGATCGCCTTAATACGGCGCCGCTGGCCCTTGTCCAGGGCCAGGTAGCCGCCGACGGGGATCGCGGCGGCGATGACGATGATCGCGATCGCGGCCCACGCTGGCAGAATGGCCAAGAGGATCAGCCCGAGAACGATCCCGGCGATCCCGACCTTCATGCTCGGTGTCATGATGACTCCATCCATCCGGGCTATCCGACCCAGCCACGTCCAGCTTAGCCGTTAACCCTGGAGGACCGACGTGCCGATCTCGTTGCCGGTCGACGATGAGGCCAACGAACTGCTGACGCGCAGCGCGCTCGCGCTGCTAATCGCGATGCTACTCGATCAGCAGATCCCGTTGGAACGGGCCTTTAGCGCGCCGCGTGATCTCTGGGCTCGGCTCGGGCACGAGCCGAGCGCCGAGGAGCTGGCCGACTACAACCCGGAGGAGCTGGTGGTGAAGTTCGGCGAGCGGCCGGCCCTGCACCGGTTCCCGAAGTCGATGGCGGCGCGAACCCAGGAGCTGGCCCGGCTGATCGTCTCCGACTACGGCGGGGACCCGGCCGCGATCTGGACGACCGCGACCTCGGGGGCGGAGCTGCTGCAGCGGGTGGGGGCGCTGCCCGGGTTCGGCCAGCAGAAGGCGAAGATCTTCGTGGCCCTGCTGGGCAAGCAGCTCGGGGTGCGGCCGCCGGGGTGGCGGGAGGCGGCGGGCAGCTACGGCGCGGACGGTACATATCTGTCGGTAGCGGACATCGTCGACGACGAGTCGCTCGGCCGGGTCCGGTCCTACAAGCTGGCGCTGAAGGCCGCCGCCAAGGCCAAGGCGGCCGACGGCTAGCCGACCGCCGACGAGGACGTGACCGGTGCCGGGAGGTTGCCTCTGCGGTGGGCGGATAGCAGGCGCCGGCGGTCAGAAGGCGATCGCCCCCGGCTCGGGGCCCAGGTAGTTGTTGCGCTGAACGTTGAGCGGGGTGAACTTGCCCGGCGTGAGCACGCCGACGGTGACGGTGGGGGTGTTGCCCTTGCCGTAGACCGCGATCACCCCGATCGCGCTGGCGGCGGACCTGGCCCAGATGACCCAGGCCTCGGCGGTCGCGCAGAGGCCCTGGTCGCGGTACAGGAAGCCGGCCAGCTTGCCGGTCGAAACCGGGTAGCGGGCGAACCCGGCCTTGGGCGCGGTGCACCCGCCGCCCGGGGCGTACGAGTTCACGCCGCAGATCGTCGTCGTGCCGTCCGACGTCAGCATCACCGCGCAATTCTGCAAGGCGTCCGCTAGCGCGAGCACCGGGCGGCTGTCGGCGATCAGATCGGCGCCCGGGTCGGTCACGTTCAGCGTGCGCTCGTAGGCCGGCGTGGTGAACCAGGAGAACAGGAACCCGAGCGTTCGGCCGTCGGCCGTCCAGGTCAGGTTGACCTCGTTGTCGGGGAAGGCCGCGCCGGAGATGCTCAACGCCTCGTCGCGGACTGCGGGGGTGGTCCAGGTGCGGAGCGCCTGCCCGGTCGCAAGCGAGTACGTCCGCAGCGTGAACGGCCCGTGCGGGCCGCCGCTCAGCACCTTGTTCGCCCCCTCGGTTGAGAACGACCCGTAGGGCTGGAAGAAGACGGCCAGCTCGCTCGCGTCGGGGGACAGCGCGAGACCGTCGACCTGGTCGGCCCCGGGCAGGGTGGCGATCGGCAGCGGGGTGAGCTGGGTCGGGTTCGAGGCGCCGGGGTTGACGCGGAGCAGGTACCAGGCGTGGGTGCCGTTGCCGTCGGCCTGGGTGTCAAGGACGAACGTGCGATCGTCGGCGGCGGCGGTCACGCCGACGAACGTGACGTTCCCCGGCGGGCTCACCGTGGCGACCACCGCGCCGGTGCGGTCGTCGCCGACGGTCACCGCGTTGGGCCCGGTGATCTCGGCGTAGTACTCGGGAACGGTCTTCTCGATCGCCACGATCGCGGGCGAGACGGCGGGCGAAGTAGCGGGAACCGGCGTCGGGCCGGCCGAGTTGCGAGTCAGCACCAGCGTGACGGCGAGCGCGATGACCACCGCGGCGGCGGCGACCGGGGCCAGCCAGCCGACCCAGCGCCGCGGCGGCGGCGCGAACGGCACCCGGAGCGGCCGGTCGGCGGGCAGCTCGAGCGGGCGGATGTCGGTCACCAGGTCCGCCCGCGCCCTGGTGGCGGTGCGGACACGGTCTTCGACGGTCATTGCTCCTCCTCCTTGAGCAGGCGGGCCAGGGCGGCGAGGCCGCGGGAGGTCGCCGACTTGACCGTGCCCTTGCTGACTTGCATCGCCTGGGCGGCCTGGTCCTCGGTCATGTCGAGGTAGTAGCGGAGCGCCACCGCCTCGCGCTGGCGGGCGGGCAGCGTCCGGAGCGCCGCCAGCACCTCGCGGTTGGCCTCGCCGATGAGCGCGCTCGCCTCGGCCGACTCGATATCGTCGGGAGCAGCCAGCGGGGCGGCCAGGGTGTCGTGACGGGATTTGGCCCGGTGCACCATCCGGCAGCCGTTGAGCACGCTGGACCGGGCGTAGGCCAGCGCCCGGTCCGGGTCCTTGAGCGCGGGCCAGCGCCGGTAGAGGCCGAGGAAGGCATCCTGCACCACGTCCTCGGCGGTCGGCTGGTCGCCGACCATGAGCACCGCCAGCCGGACCAGTCCAAGCGCGTGCGCCTGGTACAGCGCCGTCACCTGCTGCCGCGCCGTGTCAGGGGCGGGGCCCCGCACCGGCGTCAATCGTTCCACATATCAAAGATGCACCGGCGGCCGGAAGGTTGCCTGCGGACAGGCATCCTTGGGCTTAGCTGTCGCGCGGCGAATTGATGGGCTAGCCGGCGGCGGCTTGATGGGCTGGTCGGCGGCGGCTTGATGGGCCAGCCGGAGCGGCTTGATGGGCTGGTCGGCGGCGGCTTGATGGGCTGGCCGGCGGCGGCTCCCGGCGGTGTCCCCGTGGTGGCGGGCGAGGGTCATGAGGCGGCTGTGGCGGAGGCGGGCGAGCCGGCCGGGGCGGAAGGCGTGATTGTGTTCCGTTGGGGGGCTCGGTTTCCGGCCGCAGGCGTCATCGTGTTCCGTTGGGGGCGCTATACGACCCGAAGTGCACACCTTAAGCCCTATGTCCGATCTGCTCGTTGGGCGTGGTGACGATGAGGACGGTGTGTCGATGCCCGGCCGCCGTCGGCTGCCTTGCCGATGAGGGCCACCCCCGACTAGGCGGGGATGACGAGGGCGGCGGCGGCGATCACGGCGGCGGCCGCCAGCACCCGCAGCAGCGCCGCGCCGGCGCCGGGGGTCGCGGCCGGGATCATCGCGAAGCCGGCCCCCAGCGCGAGCAGGCAGGCGCCGACCGCCAGCACCTTCGCGTGGCGGCGGAGGACCACGGCCGGGTCCGCCCCCGATTCGGCGATGTGGGTGACGAGCAGGTAGGCGGTCAGGGCGGCCCCGAGCGCGGCGGTGGGCCACGGGCGGGCCGCGTGCTGCACCTCGAGCCAGAGCACGGCCAGGACCGCGATCTCCTCCCAGGCGACCGTTCGCAGCAGAGCCAGGAAGTTCAGCCAGGCCCGCTGGTAGCCGGACAGGAAGTACGCGCCCTCAGGCTCGGGGACGTCGGCCAGCGCGAGCCGGAGGCCGCCGGCGGTCACCGTGGTGATCGCGACGATCAGCGCGATCGTCGCCCAGCCGCTGTGCCCGAGCGGCGCCGCCGACCAGGCGACGCAGGCGGCGCCGAGCAGCACGGCCGCCAGTCGCGGTCCCGCCAGCGACAGCAGGCCGCCCCGTTGGGTGGCGGCGGGCCTGGCTCGGGGGGTGCGGCGGGGGCGTCGAGCGCGGAGGCGTCGGCGGCGGTCATCGGCCGGTCACCTGCCCTTCCGTCTCGGCCGACACGGCGGGGTCGTCGGTGGCGATCATCGGCCGGTCACCTGCCCTTCCGTCTCGGCCGACACGGCGGGGTCGTCGGTGGCGATCATCGGCCGGTCACCTGCCCTTCCGTCTCGGCCGACAGGCGGGGTCGTCGGCGGCGGTCGTCGGGCACCGCGGCCGGCCTTCGGGTCTTGGCCGGCCCGAGGGCGGCCGCGCGGGATGCGGTCATCGGCGGGTCACCAGGGGGCGGCGGGTGTACGGGGCGAGCGGGAGGTCGAGCGGGGTGATGCCATCCCAGCCGACGACCGGGACGCCGAGCTCGCGCAGCGAGAAGCGGATCGCCTGCTGCTCGAGGTGCCAGATGCGGCGGGCGGCGTTGTCGGCGAAGGCGCGGCGGCGGGGCGGCTCGGCGTTGAGCACGTCCACCACGATCAGCGTGAAGCCGCGTTCGCGCATGTCGCGCACCGCCTCCACGAACCGGCCGTCGAGCAGCGGCGAGAAGGCGACCACGAGCGCGCCGGGCGGGAGCGCGGCCCGGGGCAGGCGGCTGAACGAGGCCCCCCGGGCGAACCCGGTGTCGGACCGCAGCAGCGAATCGACGATCCGGTAGAACTGGCGACGGCCGAGGGACGGGGCCAGCCACTGCGCGCCGCCCCACTGGTAGATGATCACGCCCACCCGGTCGCGGGCGGCCAGGTAGGCCCGGGCGGCGCCGGACGCGCCGCGCAGCCCGAGGTCGAGCGCGGACCGGCCGGGCTCGCCGACGTCCGAGGTCGCGTCCACCAGCAGCACCACGTCCTGCGAGCGCTCGGCCGCGAACGTGTTCACCTGGAGGCGGCCGAGGCGGGTCGAGGCGGGCCAGTTGATCGCCCGCTGGCGGTCGCCGGGGACGTACTCGCGGACGCCGGTGAACTCGGTGCCGTCGCCCGGCACCCGGGCCCGGTGCTCGCCCAGCCGGTTCGGCAGCTTGCTGAGCACGACCTCGGTCCGCTGCACGGCCGGGGACGGGTAGCAGTCGATGGCGGGGAGGGCGAGCGCGACCCGGCCTTCGGCCAGCCGCCAGCGGTCATGGACGGTGAGGGTGATGGTGCCGAGCTCCCGCTTGCCCCAGCGGTCGATCGCGAACGTGAACCGGGCCGCCTGGCCGTTGGCGGCGGTGGCGCTGCCGGGCTCGATGCCGCGGCCGGGCTCGAACGCCCACCGGGCGTCGATGCCGCCGCTCGCGGCTCCCGCGTTCCCGGCGGCGCTGGCAGTCTCCGCAACGCCGGCAGACCCGGTGGCGCCAGCGGCCTCGTCAGCCCCGTCAGCTCCGGAGATGACGACGTCGACCGCGGCCGGCTCGCCCTCGTTGATGCGGGTCGAGGTGAGGCCGACCCGGACCGTGAGCCGTCCGGGCAGGCCGCCGTGGGTCGCGCGGCCCGCGCCGAGCAGCAGCAGCGCGGGCCCGGCGAGGCCGGCCAGCTCGGGGCGGCGGAAGGCGACCGCCAGCAGCAGGCCGGCCGCCGCCAGCGTCAGCAGGCGGCGGGCATGCCTCGACGGCCGCCACCTGACGTCGATCTCGTCCGCCCTTACCTGGGACGACGGTCCGAGGCTGGCCGGGGATGAGGGAGCGCCGGGCGGTTCCAGAGCCGGCCGGGACCGTTCGATATCAGCGATTGCGGTCACCGGGCGACGGCGCCGGCCCGGGCACCGCCCGCGCCGGAGCGGACGGTCGGATCGGTCTTCGGGGTGGGGACGGCGGCCAGCAGCCGCGCGACCACGTCGTCGGCCGAGACCTGGCGGACCCAGAGCTCGGGGCGGAGCGTGATCCGGTGCGCGAGGGCGGGCACCGCGACCTGCTTGATGTCGTCGGGGACGACGTAGTCGCGCTGGTGCAGCAGCGCCTGGCCGCGGGCGAGCTGGACCAGCGCGAGGCCGCCGCGGGGGCTGGCGCCGACCTGGATCTGCGGGTCCTTGCGGGTCGCGGTGACGATCGCGATCACGTAGTCGAGCAGGTCATCGCTGATCTCGACCCGCTCGAGCGACTCGCGCATCGCCAGCAGGCCCGCCGCGTCGGTGACCGGGGTGAGCGCGACCGCCTCCTGCGCCCGGTCGACCCGCCTGCGCAGCATGTCGGTCTCGTCGTTCTTGGTCAGGTAGCCGAGGCGCAGCCGCATCAGGAACCGGTCGAGCTGCGCCTCGGGCAGCTCGTAGGTGCCCTCGTACTCGATCGGGTTGTCGGTCGCGAGCACCACGAACGGCTCCGGCAGCCGCCGCGACTGGCCGTCGACGCTGACCTGGCCCTCGCCCATCGCCTCGAGCAGCGCGGCCTGGGTCTTGGGGGGCGTGCGGTTGATCTCGTCCGCCAGCAGCAGCTGGGTGAAGACCGGGCCGGGGCGGAACACCATCTCCCCGTTGCGCTGGTCGTAGAGCGGCGCGCCGACCACGTCCGACGGGAGCAGGTCGGGGGTGAACTGGATGCGGGCGAAGTCGAGGCCGAGCACGCTCGCGAACGACCGCGCGATCAGCGTCTTGCCCAGGCCGGGCAGGTCCTCGAGGAGCACGTGGCCGCCGGCCAGGATGCCGATCAGCACCAGCTCGAGGGTGCGTCGGCGGCCGACCACGGCCTTGTCGAGCTCGTCGAGGATCGCGGCGGCCTGCCGCGCGGTCTCTTCCGGAGTCACAGCTGCTCCAATCGGGTGATCAGGCGGGCGAGCGCCTGGCGGGGGATGCCGCGCCGCTGCCTGGATCGCTGGCCGGCGTTGAGGGCCTGCCCCGGATCGATCCAGGGCCAGACGGATTCGTCGGCGCGGGTGCGGCAGAACGCCCGGCGGGCCGCCTCCGGCTCGGTGTAGAGGTTGACGCCGTGGCTCTCGGCCAGCCGGGCGGCGAGGATGTGCTCGAGCACCGGGCGCAGGTCCGACTCGTACAGCGGGCGGCTGGTCAGGCTGGTGGCGACGATGAACCGGCGCTGGCCGTAGCCGGAGATCGCCCGCGCCTGCTGCTTGTCCTTGGCGCGGCGCGACGTCTGGGCGGCCGACCTGGGGAGGGCGGCGCGCAGCACCAGCAGGGCGAGCACGGCGGCGGCCGCGGCGACCACGACCACGCCCGGCCAGCCGGATACCGCTCCGCCGGCCAGCGCGGCGACGGCGACCAGGATCGCGGCGATGATCAGCTCGGGGGCGGCGTCGCGCCAGCGGCTCATGCCCGGCCTCCGCCGCTGGCGGGAGCGGGCCGGCCCTGGCCGTTCGTCCTGCCGGGCGGCGGCCAGTTCCGCTGCCAGTTGGTCGAGGGCGGCGCTGGCGGCCGCCCGCTGGCGGTCGGCGACCGGGTGGGTGGAGAACCGGGCCTCGTAGAACAGCGCGGTCAGCGTGCTGGCGGCGGGACCGCGGACGGTCCCGGCCCCGACCGCCCGGGCCAGCAGCTCGTCCGGGGTGTCGGTCACCGTGCGGCGGGTGCCCCGGTCGGCCAGGCTGCGCTCCATCGCCACGTAGCAGGCGATGATCGCGGCCCTGGCGTCGCTGATCTCGGCCAGCGCGGCCCGGCCCGACTCGACCGCCTCCCGCAGTTCCTCGGTTCCCGCGTCCTCGATGACCAGCGGCGCGGCCGGCCGGCGGAGCCGGGAGGACCACCAGATGCTGATCACCACCGCCGCCACCAGGACGACCACCAGCAGCCCGTAGAGGATCGGGACCCACGGGATGTGCGGCGCCACGCCGCCGCCGGCCCCTGGCGGCAGCACCGGCTTCTTCGGCCGGACCTTGACCGGCGGCGGCATGGCCGGCTTGCCCTTGGTCAGGAAGTGCAGGTGCAGGTCGCTGATGAGGACCACCGCGACCGCGACCATGGCCGCGCCGAGGACCCACCTGAGCGTGAACCTGAGCGCGGCGGACGGCTCGAGGTCGGGCGGCTCGGCGCTGTAGGGCCGCTGGCCGGCCAGCCGCCTGGCGGCCGCGTCCCGGCGGAGGGTGACGATCAGCAGCGCGCCCAGGATGACCTCGAGCGCCAGGCCGATCGCGACCCCGTCGGCCTTCAGCGGCCCGTTCCAGCGCGGGGCGGCGGCCTCGCCGCGCAGCCCCGCGACCACCAGAATGACCAGCAGCACCAGCGGGAGCAGGCGGGCGATCTGCTGCCTGGCTGTCATGGCGGGGGCTCCTAGCCGGGGCGGGCGCTAACCGGTACTGGGTGATTCTGTGGCAAACCTTACCCGGCAGGTCAGACTACGGGATCAGCACGATCTTGCCGCGGATGTGCCCCTTGGCGAGCTGGGTGTAGGCGGTGACGACCTCCGCCAGCGAGTACGTCCGCGCGATCGGCAGCTCGATTTCCTTGGACGCGATCAGGCCCGCCAGCGTCTCGAGGGTGGCGGCGCTCGCGCCCGCGCCGTTGCCGTCGGCCTTGATGCCGTACTTGGCCACGGCGTCGAACCGGACGACCGAGTCGATGCGCTCAGGGCGCACGCCGAGGTCGTTCAGTGCGATCTCCACGTAGTCGCCGCCGTGGGTGTCGAGGAACGCGTCGACCCGGGCCGGGCCTGCGTTCCTGATCCGGTCGGCGACGCCGTCGCCGTAGGCGACCGGGATCACGTCGTGCCGCTTGAGCCAGTCGTGGTTGGACGGTCCCGCCAGGCCGATCACGGTCGCGCCCGCGCGCCGGGCGAGCTGGACCGCGAGCGAGCCCACCCCGCCGGCCGCGCCGGAGACGACGACGGTGTCGCCCGGCTTGACGTCGACCGCGCGGACCATCGCCCAGGCGGTGAAGCCGGCCACCGGGATCGCGCCCGCCACCTCCCAGGGCAGGCCGGACGGCCGCGGCGCGAGGTCTTCCTGGTCGGCTACCACGTACTCGGCCTGGCTTGACCTGGTATCGACCCAGCCGATGACCTCGTCCCGCTCGCCCACGGCGGTCACGCCCGCCCCGAGGCGCTCCACCACCCCGGCGAAGTCGCTGCCCTGCCCGGACGGGAACGTGGCGGGCCAGCGCTCGTGCAGCAAGCCGTCGCGGATCTTCGCCTCGCCCGGGTTGATGCCCGCGGCCTTGACCCGGATCAGGACCTGGCCAGGACCCGCTTCGGGGATCGGGACGTCGCGGACGTCGAGCACAGCCACCGGGCCGTATTCGTCGAACCGTACCGCCTTCATCGTCGCCTCCGGTCGTCGCTTCGACTGCTGTCCCTCGCTGCTGCTGTGGCTAACCCTAGCCAGCGGCTGGTTATGCCGGCCGGGCGCGTCGGGTATGACGAGACGGGGTACGGTCGGGGCTGGTTTGCTGCACTATGGAGCGCTGTGATCGCTCTTCTGCTGCGGGCCTTCAGGGAACCCCATCGACGGCAGGTTCTGGTGCTGCTCGGCTCCGTCGGCGGCGTGGTGCTGCTCGGGGCCGGCCTGTTCGCGCTGGCTGAGGACGTGCCCTACAGCACCGGCCTGTACTGGGCGGTTACCACCGCCACGACCGTCGGCTACGGCGACATCACGCCGCATAACCCCATCGGGCGGCTGATCGCCTCGCTGGTCATGCTCACCGCGATCCCGCTGCTGGCGGGGGCGTTCGCGATCGTCTCGGGGGCGGCCGCGGCCGCCGGAATCCGGAGGGTTCTCAACATGCGCAGCACGTTCCCCGAGGGGACCTACCGCCTGATCGTGGGGATGTCGCCGACGGTGCCCGCGATCCTTTCTGAGCTGGCGGGGGCCGGGATCCCGGTGGTGCACGTGGCCGACGTCGATCCGGCGGCCGCCCGCTCCGGGGTGCACGTGGTCCGGGGCGACCCGACCGACGAGGCGGTGATCGCCCGGGCCCGGCCGGCCGGGGCCGAGCAGGCCCTGATCACCGGCACCAGCGACGGGGACGTGCTGGTCAGCGCCGTGCTGCTGCGCAAGCAGGCGCCCGCGCTGACGATCACCGCGCTGGTCGACTCGCCGTCGGTCCGGGAGGCGCTGCACGACCTCGGCGTGCAGCAGACGGTGTCCGCCCACGAGCTGGTCTCGCGGGCGCTGGCGGCCGCGCTTGAGACGCCGCACGCCGGGGAGATGCTGTCGGCGCTGGTCGGCAGCCGGGATACCTTCGCCGAGGTGGAGGCGGGCGCGGCCGCCGTCGGGCGTCCGCTCAGCGCGATCAGGAACGAGCGCCTGGGACTGGTGCTCGGCCTGGTCAGGGACGGGTCGTTCACGCTTGGGCTGACCGACGACCCGGTCATCGCGGCGGGCGACCGGCTGCTGGTGGCCGAGGCGGGGCGCTCGGCGTAGCTCACCGGGGCTCAGCTCACCTGGGCTACAGCTCACCGGAGCGCAGCGCAGTCTGGCAGAAGCCGACCGGGCTGGTCACGGCTTCTCAGCCGTCTCAGCCGTCTCAGTCGTCTCAGTCGTCGGCTGAGACGGAGGATGTAGCCGACCAGTGTGCTGGCGGCGGCCGCGTCGATGATCATCGCGAGCAGCGCGTACCCGACGGCCGGTCTGCCCACAGCGTGAGCATAGAGATTGGCCGCTGCACGCGTCAGCGGACTTCGCTGTAGTAGGAGGTGACGGCCGGCTGGCCGGTGTAGCCGGGGCCGGCCCGGTCGTCCGCGCCGAGATACGCGTACGGAAGACGGGCGTCGCGTCGGCCGGCGCACGTGATCTGGTGACGGCGGGAATTGTAGGCGAACCCGGCCTCCCGCAGCCGGGACCGCAGCCGCCGGTCGGCGGCCTGCCCCCCGGCCCTGATGGCCGACAGGTCGAGGTCCGCCGCCAGGCGCCCGGCAGGGGTCAACCAGCTCGCGGCACGGGTCAGCAGGGCCAGCTTGTCGCCGATGTAGTGCAGCCCGTGCACGCAGGTGATCAAGTCGAACGACCGCCCGGGCTCCCAGGCGGCTACCGGCGCGCATACCAGCTCAAGGCCAGGTATCGAATCGGGCGGCGCGTCGAACGCATCCACGAGGTCAACGCCGGCCAGGTCAATCCGGCCGGCCAGCCCGGATTCGCGCACCTGGCGGGCCGCCCGGATCAGCGCACGCCCCGAACCGCAGCACAGGTCGAGCCACCCGACCGTCCCGTCTCCCGAGGTCTGGGCCCAGACCACCGCAAGCGGATCGAACCCCAACTCGCGGGCGTAGCTGTTGACCCCGGCCAGTTGCCGTTCCCGGTTCATCGCGCAGTTGGCGACGACCGCCGACGCCTCCAGGGCCGCATCGTCAAGTAGCCCCTCGCGGCCAGGCCGCTCATTCGCGCCACGAGCGTCGCGGCCCTCACCATCGAGCACCTGCCAATCATCTCAGCGGTTACCGCAGGCCGCCCGCTCATGACGATCAAGGGTCGGTGCGGGCCCGGCCCGGCGCTTGGCGGCGCGTTCCTGGCCGATCCGCCGGGCGACATACCTGCCGACGGCGGGACCATGCCGTCGGACGAGGAAGGCGAACCGTTCCGGATCTGACTTCGAGCGGCGGATGAGCGTTAGATCATCGTCGGCTGCCTCGACGGGGCACGCGCTGACGCCCGCCAGCCATTTGCTACGTCGTCAACATCCACCAGGATCCTTCCGCGTGAGGAAATGACACCTGCCTATGCCGCCGAACGCGAACTTGTTCCCGTCACTCGCGAACTGACGGAAGACGGCCGTGTGTCAGACTCGTCATCCTGCGGCTCATCGCACGATTGGATCATTCATGGAGAACCCGCCCGCGCACTTCCTCGCCTGGCCCCGCGACGCTGAGGTGGCGGTGGCCCTGACCTTTGACGTGGACGGCGAGGCTCCCTGGCTGAGCGAGGGACCCGAGTACGGCCGTCGGCTGACCACGCTGTCGCAGGGCCGGTTCGGCCCGGGCCGGGGCCTGAGCCGGATTCTCGAGCTGCTGGCCTCGCTGGACGTCACCGCCACCTTTTATGTGCCCGGGCACACCGCCGACCAGCATCCCGGCGCCGTGGAGGCCATCCTGGCGGGTGGTCACGAGGTCGGCCACCACGGGTACCTGCACCGCGGCACCGACGGCTTGGACGCCTCGGCTCAGCGCGCTGAGCTTGAGCAGGGGCTGACCGCGCTGGGCAAGCTGGGGGTCCGGCCGGACGGCTACCGGTCACCAGGGTGGGAGCTGACCCCGGAGACTCTGGACCTGCTGGGCGAACTCGGCTTCTCGTACGACGCCAGCCTGATGGCCGACGACCGGCCGTACTGGGTGACCAGCGGAAATGAGCCGCTGCTGGAGTTGCCCGGCCACTGGAGCCTGTGCGACTGGCCTTACTTCGGCTGGACCTCCTACCACGGCGGGCTGCTGGCCGACCCGGCTGCGGTGGAGCGGATCTGGCTGGCGGAGTTCGAGTCGGCCCGCCAGGACCGCCGGGCGGTGACGTACACGATGCACCCCGAGGCCATCGGCCGCGGCTACCTGGTGCGGATGCTGGACAGCCTGATCACGACGATGGCCGGGCGGGGCCGCCCGTGGTTCGCCACGCACGCGCAGATCGCGGGCCTGGCTGGCACCTCACCCGCTGACTTAGCCTGAGGGCGGGACTTCTTGCTGTTATCTGTCGGCTCTAGTCTGTCGGCTACGCCACCGACAGGTCGCGCGGTCTGTCGCCTACGCCAGCGACCGCGTCTATTGGTGTCGCTGGCGTAGGCGACAGGTCGCGTAGGGGTCGGTGGCATAGCTGACATGGCGAGCGGGGGCGTAGGCGACACGTCGCGGTTGGGGTCGGTGGCATAGGCGACAGGTCGCGCCGGAGTGGGGCGGCGTTGGCGAGGGGGCGGGGGCGACGGGTCGGCTGGACGCCCGCGACCTGAGCAGACCAGGCGACCCGGGCTCGATTTCCGGGCCTGGCGGAGATCGACCTTTCGCTGAAGTTGCGGGTCTAATTCTCGGCGTTGCTGGGGAGGATGAGGCTGCGACTACTTAGGCTTTCAACACCCCCAGGAGGCCGGCATGCCGGAAATCGTCCGGGCTGCCCTTGTCCAGCAGGCGTGGGCCGGGGATAAAGATTCGATGATCGCGGCCGCCGCCGCGCATATCGCGACCGCCGCGTCGGCCGGCGCGCAGGTCGTCTGCCTGCAGGAGCTGTTCTACGGGCCGTACTTCTGCCAGGTCCAGGACGCCGACTACTACGGCTACACGGAGGCGATCCCGGACGGGCCGACGACCAGGCTCATGCAGGATCTGGCCCGGCAGCACCACATCGTGATCATCGCGCCGATGTACGAGGAAGAGCAGCCGGGGCTTTACTACAACACCGCCGCGGTGATCGACGCGGACGGGAGCTACCTCGGCAAGTACAGGAAGAATCATCTGCCGCAGGTCAAGGGGTTCTGGGAGAAGTTCTACTTCCGCCCGGGCAACCTCGGGTACCCGATCTTCGATACCGCGGTCGGCCGGATCGGGGTCTACATCTGCTACGACCGGCACTTCCCGGAGGGCTGGCGGGCGCTCGGCCTGGCCGGCGCGCGGATCGTGTTCAACCCGTCGGCCACCTCGCGCGGCCTCTCCTCGTACCTGTGGAACCTGGAGCAGCCCGCGGCCGCGGTCGCCAACGAGTACTACGTCGGCGCGATCAACCGGGTCGGGGTCGAGCCGCTGGGCGACAACGACTTCTACGGCCAGTCCTACTTCGTCGACCCGCGCGGCCAGCTGGTCGGCGCGGCCGCGTCCGACGACGCCGACGAGGTCGTGCTGCGCGACCTCGACATGGACAAGCTGACCGAGGTCAGGGACCTGTGGCAGTTCTACCGGGACCGGCGGCCTGACTCCTACGAGACCCTGGTTAACCCGTAATGAGCACGCTGATCACCGGCGGGACGGTGGTGACCGCCACCGGGAACCTGGCCGCCGACGTGCTGATCGTGGGCGAGAAGATCGCCGCCGTCCTCGCCCGCGGCGAGGCGACCGATGCGGCGACGTTCGCCGCCGTCAGCGCGGCGGCGGACGCCGAGCCCGACGCGGACGTGATTATCGACGCGACCGACATGTACGTGATCCCGGGCGGGATCGACGCGCACACGCACATGGAGATGCCGTTCGGCGGCACCTTCTCCGCCGACACGTTCGAGACCGGCACCCGGGCCGCCGCCTGGGGCGGGACCACCACCATCATCGACTTCGCGGTCCAGGCCAAGGGCACCAGCCTGCTGGCGACGCTGGACAAGTGGCACGAGAAGGCGGACGGCAACTGCGCCATCGACTACGGCTTCCACATGATCGTCTCCGACGTGAACGACACGTCGCTGAAGGAGATGACGGCCTGCGTCGAAGCCGGGGTGACCAGCTTCAAGATGTTCATGGCGTACCCGGGCGTGTTCTACGCGACCGACGGGGAGATCCTGCTCGGGATGCAGGAGGCGTCCCGCATCGGGGCCACGATCATGATGCACGCCGAGAACGGCATCGCGATCGACCAGCTGGTCGCGCAGGCGGTCGCGGCCGGGCGGGTCGACCCGGTCCACCACGGGCTGACCAGGCCGCCGGAGCTGGAGGGCGAGGCCACCAGCCGGGCGATCACGCTGGCCAAGGTGGCCGACTGCCCGCTGTACATCGTGCACCTGTCGGCCGCGCACGCGCTGACGGCGGTGGCCGCGGCCAGGGACGCCGGCCAGAACGTGTTCGCAGAAACCTGCCCGCAGTACCTGTACCTGTCGCTCGACGACCTGGCCAGGCCGGACTTCGAGGGCGCCAAGTTCGTGGCCTCGCCGCCGCTGCGGACGAGGGATCACGCGGCCGCGCTCTGGCGCGGGCTGCGCACCAACGACCTGGCGGTCGTGTCGACCGACCACTGCCCGTTCTGCTTCAAGGAGCAGAAGGAGCTCGGCCGGGGCGACTTCTCCAAGATCCCGAACGGGATCCCGGGGGTCGAGCACCGGATGGACCTGCTGCACCAGGGGGTGGTGGCCGGGGAGATCACGCTGCAGCGCTGGGTGGAGACGTGCTCGACGACGCCCGCCCGAATGTTCGGGCTGTACCCGCGCAAGGGGGTCATCGCCCCCGGGGCCGACGCCGACATCGTCATCTACGACCCGGCCGCCACCCAGACGATCTCGGTCGCCACCCATCACATGAACGTCGACTACTCCGCCTACGAGGGGATGCCAATTACCGGCAAGGTCGCCACCACGATCTCCCGCGGCCAGGTGGTGGTGGCGGACGGGGAATTCAGGGGCTCCGTCGGCCACGGCGCCTTCCTATCCCGTGATCTCAATCAATATCTCGTCTAACGGACCGTGATTCCACGCCAGGCGGGCCGCGCACTGGGCACGTCGGCGGCCATCGATGGGAGGGGTTATGGAGTTTGGGGTGGTGCTGCAGCCCAATCCGCCTGCCAGCGGGGTGGTGGCGATGATGCGGCGGGCCGAGGCGGCCGGGTTCGGGTACGGGTGGACGTTCGACTCGCACGTGCTCTGGCAGGAGACGTTCGTGCTGTTCCCGCAGATCCTGGCCGCGACGCGGGCGATGACGGTCGGGCCGATGGTCACCAACCCGGGGACCCGGGACTGGTCGGTGATCGCGTCGATGTTCGCCACGCTGAACGACGAGTACGGCAACCGGACGATCTGCGGCATCGGCCGCGGCGACTCGGCCCGCCGCTATATCGGCCAGGCGCCGGTCACGCTGGCCACCCTGTCGGACGCGATGACGGTGATCAAGGGGCTGGCCGAGGGGCGCGAGGTCGAGCACCACGGCCAGCCGCTGCGGATTCCGTGGGTGCGGGACGGTTCGCTCCCGGTGTGGATGGCGGCGTATGGGCCGAAGGCGCTGCGGCTGGTGGGCGAGCAGGCGGACGGGTTCATCCTGCAGACGGCGGACCCGGACATCGCCCGCTGGACGTTCGGCTCGGTCCGGGCGGCAGCCGAGGCGGCCGGGCGGGACCCGGCCTCGATCACCCTCTGCGTGGCCGCCCCGGCCTACGTGGGGACCGACCTCGAGCATCAGCGGGAGCAGCTGCGCTGGTTCGGCGGAATGGTCGGCAATCACGTCGCCGACCTGGTCGCGCGGTACGGGGTCGACGGGCCGGTGCCGCGGGCGCTGACCGAGTACATCGCCGGCCGGCAGGCCTACGACTACTCCCATCACGGGCAGGCCGGGAACCGGTCGACGGACTTCGTGCCGGACGAGATCGTGGACCGGTTCTGCCTGCTCGGGCCGGCCTCGGCGCATATCGAGCGGCTGCGCGAGCTGGCCGACCTCGGAGCCGACCAGTTCGCCCTGTACCTGATGCACGACGACGAGGAGGCCACCCTCGACGCCTACGGGGCCGAGATCATCCCGGCGCTGGCCTGATCGTGTGCGGTTGGGGGCGGCGCTTTCCGGCTGCGGGCGTCAACGTGTGCAGGTGGGGGCACCCCGCGACCCGAAGTGCCCACGCTGACCCCTAAATCCGTCCAGCGTGTTGTGCATGGTGACGATGTGGACGGTGGGTCGGTGCCCGGCCGATTAGGTGCCTTGGGCTGGAGCCGGCTCGGCGGGCTCGATGTGCTCGGCGGATTTAGCGGGCTCGGCGGAATTAGCGGGCTCGGCGGACTTGCGGGCTCGGCGGACTTGGCGGGGTGGATGGGCTCGGCGGACTTAGCGGGCTAGATGGGCTCGGCGGGCTCGGTGGACTCGCGGATGACCAGGCGGGTGGGCAGGATCAGCGGGCCGGCGGGCTCGCCGTCGATGAGGCTGACCAGCATCTTGGCCATCTCCCAGCCGAGCTGCCTGATCGGCTGGGCCACGGTGGTGAGCGGCGGGCTGGTGTAGCGGCAGATCACGCTGTCGTCGAAGCCGACCACGGCGACGTCGCCCGGCACCGAGCGGCCGGCCGCCTTGAGCACCCGCAGGGCGCCGGCCGCCATGCTGTCGGAGGCGGCGAAGACCGCGTCGACGTCCGGCTCGGCCGCGAGCAGGCGGCTCATCGCCGCCGCGCCGCTGGCCTCGGTGAAGTCGCCGTGCTCGACCAGGCCGGGGGCGAGCCCGGCGACGGCGAGCGCGTCCTGGAAACCGCCCAGCCGGGCCGCGCCGACGTAGGTGTCGAGCGAGCCGGTCATGGTGGCGATCCGGCGGCGTCCGATGCCGACCAGATGCTCGCCCGCCAGCCGGGCGCCGCCGCGGTTGTCCGCGTCGACGTACCAGGCCGGCTCGGCGTTCATCGGGCGGCCGCCGTAGACGACGGGCAGGTCCAGCTTCCCGGCCAGGTGGTACAGCGGATCGTCGCCGTGCAGCCCCATCAGCATGATGCCGTCGGCGTGCCGGGACCGGAGCACCCGCTCGAGCCGGGCGCGGCCGAGGTCGGAGTCGGCCAGCGCCAGCATCAGCAGCAGATCGGTCCGCTCGAGGGCGGCGCTGACGCCGGCGATGATCTGCGCGTAGAACGGGTCGGCGAACAGCTCCGAGTCGTGGTGGGAGATGGCGAGCACGACCGCCCCGGACTGCCGGGTGGCCAGCGCCCGGGCCGTCGGGTTGGGCACGTAGCCAAGCTCCCGCACCGCCCGCTCGACTGCCTCCCTGGTGGACCGGCTGGCGTGCCCGGACCGGTTGATCGCCCGCGATGCGGCGGAGCGCGAGACCCCGGCCAGTCGCGCGACCTCGTCGAGGGTCGGGCGGCGCTTTGGCGGTGTCGTCATCGGTCCCTTGCTTTCGGTTCTGATCGGGTCCAGACCATCGTACCGACGGGTCTCACGAGTGGAAGCGCTTCCAGTTTTAGTGCGCAGATCATGAATGCCTTATTGACAGACAATGTCCCAAGAAGCAGTATCTATCAGACTTGACATTGTGGGAGCGCTTCCACAGCGGTCCTCTCACCCGCCATCAGGAGCCAATGTGCAACGTCGTACCCTCCGGCGGCATCTCGCCTGTCTGAGCACACTCGTCATGGGCACCGCCGCCCTCGCACTGGTGCCTGGCCTCGCCTCCGCGGCGACCCAGGCGCCGGCGCAGCCACACGCTCGCCCCCAATACCCGCTTCTACGTGCCGCCGCCCGCCCAGGGCTCGGTCCAGCAGATCCTCCAGCTGGTCAAGAGCCACCAGCTGAAGAACGCGGGCCTGATCACCGCCATGGAGTCGGTGCCGTCCGCGGTCTGGCTCGACGGCGAGACCGCCGCCGAGGCGGCCGAGCCCGGCAATCAGGGCTCGCAGCAGGCCGACGCCGACGTCGCCCGGCAGGTCCGGCTCACGCTGGCCGCCGCCCGGCTGGAGAACGCGGTCCCGATCTTCGTCGCCTACAACATCCCCGGCCGCGACTGCTCCCAGTACTCGGCCGGCGGCGCGCCGACCGACGCCGACTACGCTGCCTGGATCAACGCCATCGGCGGCGCCCTCGGCAACGCCAAGGCGGTGGTGCTCGAGGAACCTGACTCGCTGGCGGACCTTCCCGGCTACTGCGGGGCCGCGTACGCGGCCGAGTTCCCGGACATCACCAACACCACCCGGGTCGGGGACGTGGCTTACGCGGTCTCGACGCTGGAGGCGGACCCGAACATCAGCCTCTACCTCGACGGCGGCAACAGCGCCTGGCAGAACGTCGGCGGCATGGCCGAGACGCTGACCGCCGCGGACGTCCAGCAGTCGCAGGGCTTCTTCCTCAACGTCTCCAACTACCAGTTCAACACCAACAGCGACTACTACGGCACCTGGGTGTCGGAGTGCATCGCCTACGCGACCGCGAACGAGGCCCAGACCCCGGCTGACGCGCTGGCCGACGTGGCCGCCTTCTCGGGAACGTCCACGCCGGGCGGCGCCTTCGCCTCCCCGGCTTACCCGCCGACCACGCCGCCCGGCGGCTGCGCGACGCAGTACTGGAACGGCGGCGCCCCCGGAACCAACATCGCCACCCTGGCCGGCGCCTACACCGGCGTCGCGCTGAGCCCGTACGGCGTCTGGAGCGAAACGTCGACCACGGCGGACCTCAACACCTCCGGCATCGACGCCAGCTACGCCAGCGCCCTGGCCGGCACCGTGCCGACCACGCACTTCATCGTCGACACGAGCCGCAACGGCCTCGGCCCGGACAGCATGCAGACCTACGCGGCCGCGCCCGACGACCAGCCCGCCAGCGTCATCAGCGGCCTCCAGGCGGGCAACTGGTGCAACCCGCCCAGCGCCGGCCTCGGACTCAAGCCCACGGCCAACGCCGGCGTCTCGCTGACCTCGCTCGACGGCTACCTTCCGGGCAACCCGCCCCTGCTCGACGCCTACCTCTGGGTCAAGACCCCGGGCCAGTCCGACGGCCAGTGCGACGCCGCAGGCGGCGTCCGCAGCTGGAACGACGCGGCCGACACCCCGTCGATCGCGGGCTGGCCGAGCGCCTCGAGCGCGGCCTTCCAGACGTTCGACCCGCTCTGGAGCCTGGCGACCAACTCGGTCCTGACCGACCCGGCCGCTGGCGGCTGGTTCTCCCAGCAGGCGCTCACCCTCGCCCAGAACGCGAGCCCGGCTCTGCTGCCCTGATGTAGCCAGCCAGCCCGAGGGCGCGGATCGCGGAGCGTTACGCTCCGCGATCCGCGCCCTCGTCGTTAGCGGGTGCGCCAAATGCGCGTTCGGGCTCACTCTTGCCGGCCCAAAGGCGCAATCGGCCCGTTAAGTGGGGCGAAGGCGGCGGGGGCCGCTGCGCGTGGGCCGTAGCCCGTGGGCCGTGGCCCGTGGGCCGTGGCCCGTGGGCCGTGGCCCGTGGGCCGTGGCCCGTGGGCGGTGGCCCGTGGGCGGTGGCCCGTGGGCCGTGGGCGTGGGGATGAGACGTGCGCGTGGGGTGGCGTGTAGGCCGGGGGACGTGGATGTGGGGCGGGCGCGTGGGCGTGGGCCGTGCGCGTGAGACGCGGGCGTGAGACGCGGGCGTGAGACGCAGGCGTGGGTCGTTGCGCGTAGACGTCGGTTTTGGGGTTTGGGTTGTGGGTTCCGCCTCAGGAAATGGCGGAGCGGGGGCGGTGGGGGTGCGGGCGCGCGTGTTCGGGGCACGGGTTGGGTGCCACGATTCGCGCGGACGTCTCCCCTCGGCCCCGGCTCCGCCCCCGCCGACCAGGGGAATGTCGAAGGAGCCAGGCGGAGCTACGGACCGTTCGATGAAACGGTTTTGAATTTCAGGACTTGATGAAGGGGATGCCTTCTGCGCGGGGGCCGCGGACTTTGCCGACTAGGCCGGCGACCACGACGATCGTCACCACGTAGGGGGCGAGCAGCAGCAGGTTGGACTGGATGGGGACGTTGATGCTGGACAGGACCGACTGCAGCTGGGTGGTGAAGCCGAACAGCAGGGCCGCGCCGATGGCGCCGAACGGGGTGTAGCGGCCGAAGATCATGGCCGCCAGCGCGATGTAGCCCTCGCCCGAGGTCATGTCGGGCCCGAACGAGCCGACCGAGCCGATGGTGAAGTAGGCGCCGCCGATGCCGGCGATCAGGCCGGCCAGGATGACGTTCCGGTAGCGGTAGGCCAGCACCCGGATGCCGACGGTGTCGGCCGCGATCGGGTGCTCGCCGACCGCTCGGGTGCGCAGGCCCCAGCGGGTTCTGGTGAGGCCGATCTGCACGCCGGCGAGCACGATGTAGGTGATGTAGAGGAAGACGGTGCCGTCGAACAGGACCGGGCCGATGATCGGGATATCGCCGAGCAGCGGGATCTTCAGCTGGTTGAAGGTGTTCGGGTTGTTCAGCGTGTTGCTGTACGTCCCGGTCAGGAGCGCGTTGTACAGGTAGCCGGTGAGGCCGAGCACCAGCGTGTTGAGCACGACGCCGAGCACGATCTGGTCGACCCGGTAGGCGATCGCGAACAGGGCGAGCAGGATGCCGACCAGCGACCCGGCCAGCGCGCCGCAGACCAGCCCCAGCCACAGCGACCCGGTCACCGACGTCGCGATCGCGGCGCAGAACGCGCCGAGCAGCAGCTGGCCCTCGATCGCGATGTTGATGACGCCCGAGGTGGAGCAGATCACGCCGGTCAGCGCGCCGAGCATGATCGGGATGGAGTCGCTCAGCGTGCCCGAGAGCAGGTTGACGATGTTGAACGGGATCGCCTGCCCGCCGTCGGCCCAGACCAGCAGCGCGATGATGAACAGGAAGAGCACGACGCCGACGATCACCCGCCGCCAGACCCGCCCCAGGTGGATGATCCCGAGCACGTCGAGCGTCCGGACCGCGGCCAGCGCGAGCGAGATCGCGCCGCACGCGTAGCAGGTGGCGGCGGCCGCCAGGGTCAGGTTCGGCACCGATGACCTTGGCGAACTCGGGGGTGAACGAGAAGCGTCGCGTCGCCGTGCGCGTGCGGCGCCGAAGACGAGGATGTTGAGCAGCCCGAAGACCGCGTAGGTGATCGGCGCGGCGAACCGGCCGCCGAACCGCGCGGCGGCGGCGTCGCCCCGGGGGTCCGGTGCGAGCAGGACCGGCAGGCGCTCGGCCGAAGCAGGCGTCGTCACGCGTTCCACCCCTTGGACATCGTGGTGCTGACTCCGCCTGCCCGGGCCGCGCGGAGCCGGTACATGGCCCGGATCAACGGCGGCGCGGCCACGAAGAGCACGATCAGCGCCTGGATGACCTGCACGATCTGGACCGGGGTGCCGGTCGAGACCTGCATGCCGGGCGATCCCGCGTGCAGCGCGCCGAACAGCAGCCCGGCCGCGACCACGCCGCCCGGCCGGCCGAGCCCGAGCAGGGCGACCGTGATCGCGTCGATCCCGTAGGTGCCGTAGCTCTGCGGGTTGAGGGTGAAGTCGGTGCCGAGGATGACCGAGGCCGCGGCCAGCCCGGCGAGCCCGCCCGCGATCGTCATCACCAGCGTCCAGTTGCGCTCCACGTTCATGCCCGCCGACCCGGGAGGCCCTGGCGTTGGCGCCGATGCTGCGGAACTCGAACCCGGTCGTCGTCCGGTTGAGCAGCCACCAGACCGCGAGGGCGGCCACGAGCGCGATCAGGAAGCCCGCGTTGATGCGCAGGTGGGTCCCGGCCAGCAGCGGCAGGTGGGCGTTGGAGGTGATCGGCAGGGTGATCGCGTTCGACCCGCCCGGCGCTTCCATCAGCGAGTGCGAGGACAGCAGGTAGGCCAGGAAGTAGAGCATGACGTAGTTGAGCATGATCGTGACGATCACCTCGTGCGCGCCGGTGCGCGCCTTGATCTCGCCCGCCAGCCAGCCGAGGGCGGCGCCGCCGACGAACGCGCCGACGCAGCAGACGACCACGTGCACGAAGAACGGCATGTTGTAGGCGTAGCCGAGCCACGCGGCCATGATCGCGCCGCCGATGAACTGGCTCTGCCCGCCGATGTTGAACAGGCCCGCCTGGTACGGCAGCGCGACCGCGAGCCCGGTCAGGATCAGCGGCGTCGCCTGGACGGCGGTCTCCGACAGCGGGTTGAAGACGGCCGACAGGAACCCGTCGTGGATCGCGGCGGAGAACGACGCCTGCTGGAAGAGCGCCGCGACCGTGTGCGGGTTGAACATCGATCCTTCGAACAGCGCCCAGTAGGTGCCGAACGCGGCGTCCCAGGCCTGCCCGATCGCGTTCCCCGGGGTGGAGAAGAAGTTGCCCCAGGCGGTGAGCACGGTGGTGTTGGTGAACGCGGTCAGCAGGCCGCCGAGGATCGATCGCCGTCACCAGCGCCAGCACCGTGATCGTGACGGTGTTCTCCTGGATGGCCCGGCGGAGGATGTCGCCGAACGAGCGGCTGCTGCTCTCGCTGCTCGTCCTGGTCGGCCGGGGGCGGGGGCGGGGGCGTCGCCGAGGGCTCGGTCGCGGGAGGCGGGGTGGTCATGACTCCTCTTGCGAGGCGGTTGGCTCCGGCGGCGGATCCGGCGAGGCGGTGGTTTCCGGCGCTCGGCGGCGGTCTGCGCGGCGTCTGTCGTCGCGGCGTCCGGTGCGCGTGCTGCCGCCGGAGTCCGGCAGCGGGCCGAGGTCGAGTGCGTGGCCGCCGTCGGCGCCGCCGGCCATCAGCCGCCCGAGCTCGGCGGCGGGCACGTCCGGGTCGCGGAAGCCGGTGATCCTGCCCTCGTACATGACCGCGATCCGGTCGGCCAGCGCGTAGATCTCGTCGAGCTCGGAGGAGACGATGACCACGGCGACGCCGTGGTCGCGCTGCTCGACGATCCGGCGGTGCACGAACTCGATGGACCCGACGTCGAGGCCTCGGGTCGGCTGGCTCGCGATCAGCACCTTGTGCTCGCGCCCGACCTCCCTGGCCAGGATGACCTTCTGCTGGTTGCCGCCGGAGAGCGTGCCGGCCGGGGTGGCGGGAGATCCGGTGCGGACGTCGAACTCCTCGATCAGCGCGGTCGCGTTGGCGCGGATCGCGGGCAGGTTCAGGTTGACGCCGGAGGCGAACGGCGGCCGGTCGTAGGTGTCGAGGATGAGGTTCTCGGCGACCGAGAACGAGCCGACGAGCCCGTCCTCCCTGCGGTCCTCGGGGACGTAGGCGACGCCCGCGCGCAGCCGTGCCCGCGGCGACGCGCGGGTGAGGTCGCGGCCGTTCAGCGTGACCGAGCCGGCCACGGTGGGCCGCAGGCCCATCAGCGCCTCGCACAGCTCGGTCTGCCCGTTGCCCTGGACGCCGGCGATGCCCGAGGATCTCCCCGACGCGGACCTGGAAGGACAGCCCGTTCACGGGCAGGCCCCCTGCTCGCTCGGCCACGGTCAGGTCGGCGACGTCGAGCACGACGTCGCCGGGCTGGGCCGGCTCCTTGCTCACCCGCAGCTGCACGTCCCGGCCGACCATCAGGGACGCCAGGTCGTCCTCGGTGGCGGGCGGCGTGCGCTGGCCGACGACCTTGCCGCGGCGCAGCACGGTGATGGTGTCGGCGATCGCCTGGACTTCCCTGAGCTTGTGCGAGATGAAGATGATGGAGGTGCCGCCGTCCCGCAGCTGGCGGATGATGCGGAACAGCTCCTCGGTCTCGGCCGGGGTGAGCACCGCCGTCGGCTCGTCCAGGATCAGCACGTTCGCCTGCCGGACCAGCGCCTTGACGATCTCGACGCGCTGCTGGATGCCGACCGGCAGGTCCTCGACGAGCGCGTCAGGGTCGACGTCGAGGCCGTAGCGGTGGGAGAGCTCGCGCGACGTCTCGGCGCGGGTCTTGCGCCGGTCGAGGAGGCCGCCGGGGCGGACCTGCTCGATGCCGAGCGTGACGTTCTCCGCGACCGTGAACACCGGCACCAGCATGAAGTGCTGGTGCACCATGCCGATGCCGGCCGCGATCGCGTCCTTCGGCGAGCGGAAGCTCGCCGCCTTGCCGTCTATGTGTATCTCGCCCTCGTCGGGCTGGGTCAGCCCGTACAGGACGTTCATCAGGGTGGTCTTCCCCGCCCCGTTCTCGCCGAGCAGGGCGTGGACCTGCCCAGGGGCAACCGAAAGGCTGATCCCGTCGTTGGCGACGAGGGGGCCGAACCGTCTTGGTGATGCCCCTGAGCTCAAGTTCCACGTGTCTTCGACCGCGCTTAGACCGGGCTCTTGGTTGGCGTCTGGATGCTTCCGCTCTCGATGCCGGCCTCAATCGTCTTCAGCTCGGTCTGCAGCGCGGCCGGGACCGTGCCGGAGAAGTCGTGGAACGGCGAGAGCACGGCGCCGCCGTTGGCCAGCGTGCCGACGTAGGTGCCGCCCTTGAACGAGCCGGACGCCGCCGACGTCACCGCGCCCTTCACCGCGGCCTGGATGCCCTTGGTGACGCTGCTGATCATGTACTTGCAGTACTGCGCGGCGCTGACGCAGCCGTCGGTGTCGACCCAGAGCATGTTGACGTGGCCGCCGGAGCTGTCCGCGTTCTGGACCGCCTTAGCCGCGCCCAGGCCCACGTTGCCGGCCACCGGGAAGATGACGTCCGCGCCCTCGCTGATGAACGTCTGGGTGACCGTCTGGCCCTTGGTCTGGTTGGTGAAGTCGCCGGTGAACTCGCCCTTCTGGGTCTGCTCATTCCAGCCGAGCACCGTGACGTTGGTGTGGTGCTGCTTGTTGTAGTACTGCACGCCGTCCCAGTAGCCGTCCATGTAGATCGTGACGGTACCGAAGTCCTCACCGCCGAACGTGGCGACCTTGCCGGTCTTGGTCATGCCCGCGGCCAGGTAGCCGCCGAGGAAGCCGTCCTGCACGGTGTTGAACGTCAGCTGGTCGATGTTGCTCTCCTTGGCGCCGGTCAGGCACTGCGAGGCGTACGAGCAGTCGACGATCGCGAAGTCCTGGCTCGGGTTCGCCTTGGCCGCGCTCTCCGTCGCGGCGGCCATCAGGAAGCCGACGGTGACGATGATCCCGCACTTCTCGCCGAGGAACGTGTTGATGTTCGGCACGTAGTCGCTCTGCGTGGTGGACTGCAGGTACTTCACGGTGATGTTCGGGTTGGCGGCGGCGGCCTCCTGCATGCCCTGCCACGCCGACTGGTTGAACGACTTGTCGTTGATGCCGCCGGTGTCGGTGACCATGCAGCCGAGGAGCTTGCTCGCGGTCGAGGCGCGGCCGGTGCTCGACGCGCTCGTGCTGAGCCGGGTCGAACTCGCTGTGCGGTCGGCTCTGCTCGAGCTGCGAGCGCTTGACGAACTGCTACCGCAAGCGGCCAGCAGCAAGGCTGTACTCGCCGCCGCAGCCGCCGCATCAACGCGGTGTGTCTCACCGTTTCCTCCAGTGGGCCAGTTGCCGGAGCCAGGCATAACGGGCGTCACCCCCCGGACAGACTGCCCGAGATTATTTCGTCAGCGTTCCGGCGGTACGAGGCGGACCGGACTGCGACCACCTCGTTGCCAAATCGCGATCAGATGTCCCCGGGCAGGATACCGGCTACAAATCGGCCTGCCGACACCAGTTTTGTGTTTCAACAGTACTCCCTGCTTCATGAAGCGGCACTGGCGTGGCGTGGGTTGCTCGTGTGCCGATTATGGAGCATTTTGGTTAGATGGAAATCGATTGGCCGGAGCTTCGGGCCGCCGCCGCTGGACGTGGCCGGGCGCGCGTACGCGCCGTACTCGCGACTGCGCGTCGGCGCGGCCGGGCTGACCGCCGACGGGCTCGTCGTGACGGGCTGCAACGTGGAGAACGCGTCGTTCGGCCTCACCCTGTGCGCCGAATGCGGGCTGGTGTCCGCCTTGCACGCGACGCCGCCGCGACGTATCGCGGCCCGGCGACCGGCGCTCCGCTCCGCGCCGCGCTGGTCGCGGTCGCGGTCGTCGCCGGGGACGGCGACCCGCTGCTGCCGTGCGGCCGCTGCCGCCAGCTGCTGCTCGAGGCGGGCGGCCCGACGCTGCTGGTCGACACCGCCGACGGGCCGGTTCCCCTCGCCGAGCTGCTGCCCGCCGCGTTCGGCGGCGCGGACCTGTCCGCCCGGCGGTCGGCCGACGAGACGCCGGCCTCGTAGCCGCCGAGACCTGGCCGTCGCGGCCAGCCGAGAGCTCAGGCGTCGTAGCCTGCGGGACCCGCGTGCGTCGTAGCCTGCCGGGTAGCGCCGTTGCGGACCCGCCGAGACCTGGGGAGCGCCATGCCGGACGTCGTATCGCTGATCCACGTCAAGCGGGACAACACCCGGCCGCTGACCGACGCCGGAGATCGGCTGGCTGTTCGCCGCCTACGCCGAGCGGCGACGGTGGCCGACGAGCAGATGGCGGCGCTGCTGATGGCGATCTACTTCAACGGGCTCGACGGCGGCTGAGCTGCGGGCCTGGACCGGGGAGATGATCGCCTCCGGCGAGCGGCTGAACCTCAGCCGGCCTCGACGGCAGGCCGTCGGTCGACAAGCACTCCACCGGCGGCGTCGGCGACAAGGTGCTCGCTGGTGCTGGCGCCGCTGGTGGCGAGCTGCGGCGCGGTGGTGCCGATGCTGTCGGGGCGCGGCCTCGGGCACACCGGCGGCACCCTGGACAAGCTCGAGTCGATCCCCGGCTGGCGCGCCAGCCCTCGGCAACGAGGAGCTGACCGCCGCGCTGGCGGACGTCGGCGCGGTCATCGCCGCGGCCGGCGACGGCCTGGCGCCGGCCGACCGGAGGCTGTACGCGCTGCGCGACGTGACCGGGACGGTCGAGTCGATCCCGCTGATCGCCAGCTCGATCATGTCCAAGAAGATCGCGGAGGGAACCAGCGCGCTGGTGCTCGACGTCAAGACCGGGTCGGGCGCGTTCATGCAGGACCAGCGCGCGGGCGCTGGAGCTCGCCCGCACCATGGTCGCGCTCGGCGAGGAGCACGGGGTCCGCACCCGGGCGCTCGTCACCCGGATGGACACCCCGCTCGGCCGCGCCGTCGGCAACGCCCTCGAGGTCGCGGAGGCGATCGAGGCGCTGCGCGGCGAGGGCCCGGAGGACCTGATGGAGGTCACCTTCGCGCTCGCCGAGCACATGCTCGAGCTGGCCGGCCTCGACGCCGACCCGCGGCAGGCGATCGCCAGCGGGCGCGCGCTCGACAGCTGTTCAGGCGGATGATCAAGGCCCAGGGCGGCGACCCGGACGCGCCGCTGCCGCAGGCGGCGCACCGGCATGGCGCGCTGCCCGGCCCCGCGACCGGCGGCTGGGTCACCCGGCTGGACGCGCGGGCGGTCGGCGTCGCCGCGTGGCGGCTGGGCGCCGGCCGGGCGCGCAAGGAGGACGCCGTCAGCCACACCGCGGGCGTACGCTGCCTGGCCAAGCCCGGAGACTACGTCGCGGCCGGGCAGCCCGTGCTTGAGCTGCACGCCGACGACCCGGCCCGCTTCGCGCCCGCGCTCGAGGCGGTCGAGGGGGCGGTGACGATCGGCAGCGAGCCGCCGCCGCGGGCGCCGCTGATCGTCGACCAGGTGGGAGTGTGAGCCAGGTGAGCCCGACCCTTGAGCAGATCCGCGCCGTGCCGAAGGTGCTGCTGCACGATCACCTGGACGGCGGCCTGCGCCCCGCGACCGTCATCGAGCTGGCCGAGGAGACCGGCTACCCCGATCTGCCCACCGCACGACCCGGACGAGCTGACCAAGATCCTCACCGCGGGCGCCCACCGGGGTCACCTCAACCTGTACCTGGACGCCTTCCGGCACACCGTCGGCGTCATGCAGACGGCCGACGCGCTGCGCCGGGTCGCGCGGGAGTGCGCCGAGGACCTGGCCGCCGACGGGATCGTCTACGCCGAGGTCCGGTTCGCCCCCGAGCTGCACACCGAGCGCGGCCTCACCCTCGACGAGGTGGTGCGAGGCCGTCCTGGCCGGCTTCGCCGAGGGCAGCGCGAACCGCCCGATCAGGGTGTACGCGCTGCTCACGGCCATGCGCACGGCCGCCCGGTCGCTCGAGATCGCGGAGCTGGCGGTCCGGCACCGCGACAACGGCGTGGTCGGCTTCGACATCGCCGGGGCCGAGGCGGGCTGGCCGCCGAGCCGCCACCTGGACGCCTTCCAGTACATCCACCGGGAGAACTTCCACATCACCATCCACGCGGGCGAGGGGTTCGGGCTGCCGTCGATCTGGGAGGCGGTGCAGTACTGCGGCACCGAGCGGCTCGGCCACGGCGTGCGGATCGTCGAGGACATCGAGATCTCCCCCGACGGCGACGTGCCGCTCGGCCGCCTGGCCGGCTACATCCGCGACCGGCGCATCCCGCTGGAGATGTGCCCGTCGTCCAACGTGCAGACCGGCGCGGCCCCGTCGATCGAGCGGCACCCGCTGCGGCTGCTGCGGCAGCTGCAGTTCCGGGTGACGGTCAACACCGACAACCGGCTGATGAGCCAGGTGACGCTCAGCTCGGAGTTCGAGCTCGGCGTGCGGGAGTTCGGCTACGGCTGGTCGGACATCGAGTGGCTGACGCTCAACGCGATGAAGAGCGCGTTCGCCCCCTTCGACGAGCGCCTGCAGCTGATCAACACGGTCATCAAGCCCGGCTTCGCCACCGCCCGCGCCACCAGCAGCTTCCAGGTACCGCCGGACCTGCGTTAGCGCGGCTCGGCGGAGGCGGCCGAAGACCAGCATCGCCACGCTGAAACCGACCAGGACGGCGCCGACTCCAGGCCGCTGCAGCTTCGACGGGTCGTGGCCAGCCATCACCGGCACGTACGTGGCCGTGGCGACCCCGGCGGGAATGCCCGCGGCGAGGCTTACGGTCAAGACCACCAAGGGGAAGCCGGGGGGTACGGGCCATCCGCCGCATCGCCCGGGATCGGGATGTCCGGTGCGGCGCCTCATGCATAACCCGAGCATCCCAGATTTCCACGGGTCGCTTGCGAGCCACCGGACAGGGGCTAGATCGTTGATCGGTATTTGGTGGCTGGCGGGAGGGTCCGGCGGCGACACGGTGCAGGGGTGCGTGACCTGTAAGCGAAGAGTGTCCAGAATCGGCGTTCTCACACACGTCCGGACCCTGGAGCCCGTCATGATCGCCGACCTGGACACCCTCCTGACCGCACTCTACGTGGAACTGACCGACCGGATCATCCCGTTGCGCGGGCTCGGCCGCCGCGGGCCGGGACGGCCGCCGGAAGTCACCGACGCCGAGCTGGCCTGCCTGGCCGTGGCGCAGGTCCTGCTGCGCCACGACGATGAGCGGCGCTGGCTGCGCGCCGCGCCAGGGCTCATCGGGCACCTGTTCCCCCGGCTGCTGGCCCAGAGCGAGTACAACGCGAGGCTCCGGCATCTGGCGCCGCTGATGGAGGCCGCCCTGCGCTGGCTCGCGGACGCCACGCCCGCCACCGCGGAGCCGCTGCGGCTGATGGACGCCACCCCGGTCCCGTGCGGGCAGTCCGCTGTCACCGCCAGGCGCTCCGACCTGTTCGGATACGCCGGATACGGGTACTGCGCGAGTCATTCCCGCTGGTACTGGGGGTGCAAGCTCCTGCTGCCCTGCACCTGCGACGGCACCGTGACCGGGTTCAGCCTCGCGAACCCGAAGCTGCACGGCGAGCGGGACCAGGCCCGCCAGACGCTGGAACGCCAGCCGGCGAACAGGCCCGCGCCCGGCACCGCCGTCATCACGGACAAGGGCCTGTCCGGGCGGGAAACCGAGGAGTTCTTCGCAGGCCGCGACCTGGGCCTGACCCTGATCCGCCCCGCCCGCAAGGACGAGAGGCAGCCGCGGCCGTTCCCGAACTGGCTCCGCCAGCGGGTCGAGGCCGTCATCTGGACGCTGAAGAGCCAGCTCGGCCTGGAACGCCACGGCGGCCGCCTGCCCGGCGGCCTGTGGGCCAGGATCATCCAGCGGCTCCTCGCCCTGAACGCAGTCATCTGGCACAACTGGCTCATCGGCGCACCCGTCAAGCGTTCCCTGATCGCCTACGACCACGTATGACCAGCCCGCATTATCCGATCAACGATCTAGTGCCCTGAGTCTTTAATCCGCCGGAGAAGTCGCCCGATCGATTCGAGTATCTCTTCGGCGGATTTCGTCCAGATGAATGGCTTAGGGTCCTTGTTCCATATGTCCGCCCAGGCGAGGATATCCTTCTCCAGTGCTTTGACCGACTTATGCACGCCGCGCCGCAGGAGCTTCTCGGTCAACAGCCCGAACCAGCGCTCTACCTGGTTCAGCCATGACGAACTGGTCGGCGTGAAATGAACATGGAATCTTGGGTGCCTTGCCAGCCATTGCTGGACGGCCGGGGTCTTATGGGTCGCGTAATTGTCCGCAACGATGTGGATCTGCAGCGCATGCGGCCCGCCGCCCAGTTCGCCTGATTCCGCTATCAGGGGGACCTGCTTGTCGATTTCCTCCAGGAACTTAATCCATTCCTGCGCCCGGTGGCATTTATAAGTCTTCGCGATCACCAGGCCCGTGGCGATGTCGAACGCCGCGAACAGGTCGACGGTGCCGTGCCGGACGTAATCATGCGTCCGCTTCTCGGGCATGCCGGGCATCATAGGCAGCACCGGCTGCGACCGGTCAAGCGCCTGCACCTGGGACTTCTCGTCCACGCACAGCACAACCGCGTGCTCGGGCGGATTCAGGTACAGCCCCACCACGTCGTAGACCTTCTCGACAAAGAAAGGATCGGAGGACAGCTTGAACGTATCGGCCACGTGCGGCTTAAGGTGGAAAGCCTTCCAGATCCGGCCGACGGTGGACTTGGACAAGCCGGAGCGTTTCGCCATGGATGCCCGTGACCAGTGAGTCGCGTCATCCGGAGTCTCCTCCAATGTATCGACCACGACTTTTTCCACCTGCTCGTCAGAAATCGTCGGCGCACGCCCGGGACGCGGCTCATCAGACAGCCCGTCCACGCGCTTCTCAATAAAGCGCCTGCGCCACTTTCCGACGGTGTCCTCATGGCACCGGAGCAATTCTGCGGTTTCCTTATTGTCGCGGCCTTCCGCGCAGGTGAGGACTATTCTTGCCCGCAGTGCCAAGATCTGTGATGATTTCGACCGACGCGCCCATCTTTCTAGCGTGGCACGCTCACCATCTGAAAGCGTCAATTCGGCCTTAGGCCGCCCCGTCCTAGCCATACCAGTAACTCTATAAACATTCCAAGATACTGTCAGTGATGACACGCCGAAGGATGCCTTGCCAGGTTCATTTATCCGACAGATCAAAGGCGCAGGGCACTAGCTTCGCATTAGTTCTGACCACTCGGCTCATCTTGTTATCAGTTCTGACTATATAATTCCGACAAATCGGGCTGAAAGGTGGTCAGAATCGATAGGAAGATGCATCGAGTGGTTAGAACCGATAGGAAGACGGGCTGGTGAGGAGAAGCTGGTGGCGGGTGGGGTGAGAGTGAGAGGTGAGGACGGGGACGACGAGCCGAGGAAGACGCGACGGGAGCGTGCGTGCTGAGCCAGGCTCATGGTCCAGGTCAGAGGTGCGTCCAGCGCGGAACAGAGGGACAGCGGGAGGGGCCGCCCCGCTGTTCCGCGCTCGCTAGAAAGCGACGGTCAGGAAGTTCGCCTGGCGCACGCCGGCGGGCAGCTTGAGGAGACGGATGTGCCCGTCGCTGATGACCCCGAGCTGGCGGCCCGGCCCTCCGTCTTGGCTGCCGAGGTTGGTTTCCGTAACGCCGATGACGTACCTGGCTGAGGAGTCCGTCCACAGCACGGCGGTCTCGCCGTTGCTGCAGGGACCCTGGTACTTGTACAGGACCCGGACGGGTTTGCCGGTGCGGGCGGAGTACGCAGTGAACTCCAGTCCGCCGCTGGCGCAGCCCGCGTCGGTGCCTCGCTCGTCGGTCGACTCGTTGTACTGAGTGCCGCAGATGACGGTCCCGCCGTCCGGTGTGAGGGTCAACGTCCAGCAGGTGGACGGGCTCGAGGGCGGGTCCGTCACCGTGAGCACCACGTGGCTGGCGGCCAGCAGGTCCGTGCCGGCGCCGGTCACGTCGATCGTGCGCACCTGATCCTGGTCGGCATCGTGGCGGCCGGGCGGGATATGGCTGAACGACAGCTGCCGACCGCCGGCAAGCCAGGACAGGGTGTCCGGGTACCCGAGCTCTTGCGAGTAGCCGCCCGTCGTCCAGGCGCGCAGTTCCGCCCCCGACGACACCGAGTAGATCGCCAGCGTGGTGGTTGTCGCGCCGCTGTCGTGAGACGCCGTGCTGCGACTCGACCGCCAGTTCCCTGTCGTCGGGCGAGAGCGCGTAGGCGAGGATATAGGCGTTGCTGCCGCCCGCTAGCTTGATCGGCACCTTGGCCAGCTGATAAGGGCGAGCGGCGCCCGGGGCGATGCGGAGCAGGTACCACGCGTCGGGCACCAGTGTCCGGGTTGCTTGCGCGCTATGACCACGAACGTCCGGTCGTCGGATGCGCCCTGCGACGCTGAGGAACTGCAGGCCGCTCGGCGGGTTGACGGTGGCGATCGCCGTGCCGGTCAGCGTCGTCGCCCACGATCAGCGAGGTCTGGAGTGGCCCGCCGCTGCCGGAGGAGGTCTCCCTCGGGTCGAGCGCCGCGAAGTAGCGGGGCACCGGGGACGGCGACGGTCCCCCCGGCCGCGGCGACGCCGTCGGGGCGACCGAGCGACCGATCGCGGGGGCACCGAAATGAGGCGCGGACGGCGACCAGGCTCAGCGCGACCAGCACGACGGCGGCCGCGGCGGCGAGCGGGATCCCCCAGGACAGCCAGGCGGCGCGCGGTCGGCGCCGGGCGGCGGCGGAAGCGAACCTTCTCGGGTTCCGCGACCATCGGGCCGATGTCGCGGACCAGGGTGGCGCCCGCCCGGGTGGCGGTGCGGACGCGGTCTTCGATGCTCATGCGGCTCTTCGGTGCTCACTGGGTCTCCTCGAGCATGCGAGCGAGGGCGGCGATGCCCCGGGAGGTGGCTGACTTCACGGTGCCCCGGCTGACGCCCATCGCCTGGGCGGCCTGGTCTTCGGTCATGTCCAGGTAGTAGCGGAGGACGACGGCCTCGCGCTGTCTGGCCGGCAGCCGCCGGATCGCGGCCAGGACCTCGCGGTTGGCCTCGCCCAGCGATGGCGAGGTCCTCGGCCGACACGCTGTCCGCGGGCGCGTCGAGGGTGATGCCCTGGCGGCGGAACCGGACGCGGTGCACCGACCGGCAGCCGTTGAGGACGCTGGTGCGGAGGTAGCCGAGGGCGTTGTCCGTCTCGTGCAGGGACGGCCAGCGACGGCAGAGGCCGAGGAAGGCGTCTTGGACGATGTCCTCGGCGGTCGGCTGGTCTCCGGTCATCAGGAAGGCGAGCTTCTTCAGGGCCAGGGCGTGGGTCTGGTAGAGCGCCGAGACGCGCTGCCTGGCCTCCAGGCCGGTCGGAAGCGTTTCCGTGGGTTGCTGCACGCCCTTAAAGATGCTGAGGGCGCTGGAAGGTTGCCCCGGTTGGCGGCCATGATTGCAGCGCGCCGGCCGCGTGACGGCGCGCGTCCGGGCCTGCCCCGGAGTGCCGGGTGGGCGGACGGAGCTGGGCGGAGGGAGCACGGACCGTTCGAGATGACGGGTCTGAATTTATTTTTGGACTGAGGTTTTGATCAGCGGGGCGGCGGTGGCGGACCACTTCGCGACGGCGGCGTCGAGGTCGGCCAGCTCGGGCTCGGTCACGTAGAGGCCGCGGGCGGGGACGGTGGCGCCCAGCTCGACCAGGACCGGGCGCAGGTGGACCTCGACCGCGAGCAGGTGGCCGGGCCAGCCGCCGGTCATGACCGGGACGGCGGTGACGCCGGCCAGGCCGTTGCTGCCGTAGCGGTCCAGGAACGCCTTGAGCAGGCCGGTGTAGGCGGCCTTGTAGGTGGGCGAGGCGAAGATCGCGATGTCGGCCGCGGCGACCTCGGCGGTCAGCCGGGTCAGCTCGGGATCGGTCCAGTCGAACAGCCGCGGCGCGTGCTCGGCCAGGTCGATGACCAGGCGGTCGGTGCTCTCGCCGAGTTCCTTGGCGAGCGCGTCGGCGACGGCCAGGGCGACGCCGTGGGTGCGCGAGTTCGGCTTGGGGTTACCGGTGACGACGGCGATGGTGGTCATGATGCAGTATGCCTCCTCGGACCGCGTTGACTTAATACCTACTTTTTAGATGGATTTAGTGTACATGAATCCGGGCTGGCTGGGCGGCTCGCACAGTTCGGGCGGCGGATTGGTTGGGGTCCGGCGATCTTCGCAAACCGGGGGGCGCGGCGTATCGTCGCGATCATGAGGGTGCGGGAGATGCGGAAGCTCGTCCGGCTGCGGACGGTCCCGCTGGACGCTCAGGCGCGCCGGCTCGGGTCCTGCTACGACATCGGCGACCTGCGGCGGGTGGCCAAGCGGCGGATCCCGCGGCCGGTGTTCGACTACGTGGACGGGGCGGCCGACGAGGAGATCGCGGTCGCGGCGAACGTGGCCGCGTTCCGCTCCTGGCGGTTCCTGCCCCGGGTGCTGGCGGGGGTGGCTTCGGCGGACACGTCGGCCCCGGTTTTCTGCTCGACGCTGCCGGTGCCGATCGTGCTCGGGCCGACCGGGTACACCCGGATGCTGCACCCGGACGGGGAGATCGGCGGGGCGCGGTCGGCCGCGCGGCACGGGCTGCCGTACACGCTGTCGACGATGGCGACGACCGGGGTCGAGCGAGCTGCGCGGCAGCGTCGGGCCGACGGCCGAGCTGTGGTTTCAGCTGTACCTGACCAGGGACCGGGGGCAGTCGTACGACCTGGTGGACCGGGCCGCCGCCCTCGGGTACACGGCGCTGGTGGTCACGGTGGACACGGTCGTGGCGGGCAATCGGGTGCGGGACTTGCGCAACGGGCTTTCCATCCCGCCCGAGCTGACGCTGGCGACGATCGCCTCGGTGGCGGCCAAGCCGTCGTACTGGTACCGGCTGCTGTCCGGGCCGCCACTCGACTACGCCAACTTCACCGGGCGGCCCGCGACGACGATATCGGAAGACGGCCGAGTTCTTCGATGCCGACCTGAACTGGTCCGACATCGAGTCGCTGCGCGCCCGCTGGCCGGGGAAGCTGCTGCTCAAGGGGCCGGTGGGGCCGGCCGATGCGCGGCGGGCGATGGAGCTCGGGCTGGACGGGGTGCAGCTGTCCAACCACGGCGGGCGGCAGCTCGACCGGACCGTCGCCCCGGCCGACCTGATCGCGCCGGTCCGCTCGGCCGTCGGGTCTTCGTTTACCGTGCTGGTCGACTCGGGCGTGCGGCACGGCGCCGACGTGGCGGTCGCGCTCGCGCTCGGGGCCGACGCGGCCGTGCTCGGGCGCGCCTACCTGTACGGGCTGATGGCCGGGGGCTCGGCCGGGGTGGACCGGGCTCTTGAGCTGATTTCCGCGCAGTTCCTGTCCACGATGCAGTTCCTCGGGATGACGTCGGTCGCGGAGCTGCGGAAGCACGGCGCCGATCTGCTGACGCGCGGCGGCGGTGTTGTGTTATGAGCGGGGCGCTAGGGGCGCGCGTGGCGTTTGGGGCGTGAGTGGTGTTTGAGGTGTGAGTGGTGTTTGGGGATTCCGCGGCACGCGGGGCGGGGTTTGATGATTCCGGGCACGCGGGGTCGGGGTTTGATGATTCCGGGCTCGCGGGGTCGGGGCTTGGAGATTCCGGGGCGCGCGGGGCGGGGCTTGGCGCGACGGGTGAGGGGGCGCGCTGTTACGGCCGAGGCGGGATGGGCTCTTGGGGCGTCGCCTGCGGGGCCCGGACGTTATCGCGGAAGAAAAGCACGCTATACCTTTTCGTTTAACCTGTTTTTTCGTTCTTGTTTTCGCTTTGATGGCGCGGGCTGACCCGGGTGGCGCTTGCCGACGGGCAGGCGCGGCGCTTTCTTCTTGTTCTTTGACCCTTTCGGGCGGCCGGGGCCGGGGACGGAGGGTTTCGGCGTGCTGGCGGGGGTGCCGAGCGCCGCGCGGATGTGGCGGAACCCGGCGCGGACCCGGCCGGGGGTCATCTCCGAGGCCCGCTGGGGCCGCTGCCAGGGCAGCCGGATGTCGGCCGCGAGCGGGCGGGCCAGCCACAGCTGGGCGCAGCAGGCGATGATGACCCAGGTCCAGCGGTCGGCGGCGGCCGGGTCGCGGAGCAGCGGGCGGTTCCACCCGAGCCGGGACTTGATGAGCCGGAACGTGTGCTCGAGGTCGAAACGGCGCAGGTAGGCCTGCCACAGCGCGGTCACCTCGGCCGGCCCGGCGGCCGGGGCCGACGCCCACAGCCACATCGGCCCCAGCGCCCGGCGCCCGCCCGGCCGCCGGGCGACGGCGAGCTGGATGAGGGTGCCCTCGATGGCGGGCAGCGGCCCGGGGTGGTCCGCCCACCCGGAGTTCTGCCGGGTCAGCCGCTGGTGGACCCGCTGCCAGGCCGCCACCGTCACGGGCCCGTAGCGGGGGCTGCGCTCCTGCGCCGTGACCTGGGCGCCGCGCCAGGTGGCGGGGTCGGCGCAGCTGACCGGCGTCCCGTGCCGCAGCGGCCGCCCCCCGGTCCCGGACGGGCGCCGGCCCGGCGGCCCGTGGAACACCCGGTCCGACCGCACCCGGACCACCAGGACCACCGGCAGGCCCGACAGCAGGTGCGCCAGCCTCGCCGGGTGGTAGCCCGCGTCCAGGGCGACGATGACGGGCGGGTCGCCGTCCCTCCAGTGCCCGGCGCCGATCAGCCGGCCCACGACCGCGCGCAACTGCGCCGCGGCCGCGCCCGTCTCGTCGTCGCCCGGGCCCAGCCGCACCGCGTCCAGCGGCAGCGTCCACGACGACGCCCCGGGGCCGAGCGCCGCCACGAACGAGTACGGCCACCCCGGGATCATCTGCGCCGCGTTCCTCCCCCGCCCCCGGACATGGCAGAACATCCGGTCCCGGCTCGTCCCGGCGTCCGGCCGCAGCCACGCCGTCACGTCGGCCGCCAGCCGGATCCGCCCGTCCGGCCATTCCGGCAGCGGCAGCCCCGCCACCGCCGTCCGCAGCCGCGCGAACTCCACCCGGCCCGCGTTCAGCCCGTCATACAGCGCCCCGTGCCCCCGCCCGAACTCCGGCGCCAGCGACAGCCGCGCCAGGTCGCCCACCCGCCGGTCCTCGCACAAAACCGCGTCGGCCAGCGAGAACAGCGCATCCCCCCGCCGCGGTAAGCACCGGTGCAGCTCGCCCCGGAACCCCGCCAGCAGCACCCGCGCCGCATCCGCGCCCCCCGCCGCTTGCCGGGCCCCGCCAGGACATGAGAGCGTTGCGTTCACGGCCGTTCCCCTCGCCGCTGCGGATGTGTGGTAACACCCAGCATGAGGGAAACGGCCGCACCCGTGAAGCAACCAGCCCACGCAACCGAATAACCCCACTACGCATGCATCCCGAACCCAGGTTAAACGGCAAGCTATACGCGTGCTTTTCTTCCGCCACGAAACAAGTTTCCAAGATCATCGGTGGGCAGGCAGTAATGGTGCCCAACGCCTGGGGTTGGGGTTACGGGCGGGGCGGGAGGGGCGGGCGGCGCTTGTCCGGGCCGGTGGCCGGGTCGGGGAGCGGGGCCGGCGGGTTCTCCGCCAGCATCGCCAGGGCCCGGTCGACGCCGACCTCGAGCTGGGGGTCGCGGCCGATCGGCCCAGTCGTCGGGGGTGATCAGCACCTCGGTGTCGGGGTCGACGCCGTAGTTCTCGACCGACCAGCCGAAGTCGTTGAACCAGGTCGCGTACCTCGGGACGGTGATGTGGGTGCCGTCGACCAGCTCGTGGCCGTGGCCGTCGATGCCGACCACGCCGCCCCAGGTGCGGGCGCCGATGACGGGGCCGAGGCCGAGGCTGCGGATCGCGGCGGTCACGATGTCGCCGTCGGAGCCCGCGAACTCGTCGGTCAGGGCGACCAGCGGGCCGCGCGGGGCGTCGTGCGGGTAGCTGTAGGGGCGCAGCCGGCGCGGGACCTTCCAGCCGGTGATCCGGCGGGCGAGCTTCTCGACGATGAGCTGCGAGGTGTGGCCGCCCCGGTTGCCGCGGACGTCGATGATCAGCGCCTCGCGGCCCATCTCGGTCCGCAGGTCGCGGTGGAGGTGCGCCCAGCCCTCGCCCATCATGTCGGGCACGTGCAGGTAGCCGACCCGGCCGTCGGACCGGGCGCGGACGAACTGGCGGCGGCCGGCCACCCAGTCCTGGTAGCGGAGCCGGCGGTCGTCGTAGAGCGGCACGATGACGACCCGTCGCGTCTCGGGGTAGCCGGGCGCGGGCGGCGGCGGCGGATTCGCCGGCTCGCTCGGTCTCCGACGTTTCCGGTGAGACGGTGCCGCGGTGGAATCGGGGGTGGCCGGTGGGCTGCGGTGGCCGTGGAGGCCGAGTGGCGGCCGAGGATTCGGCCGTGGCCGTGGCCCACGCATCCGGGGAGGCGGGGACTCGGAGGTGGCGGAGGAGTCAGAGGTGGCGGAAGCGTCGGTGGTGGCGGAGGCGTCGGAGTGGCGGACACGGTGGCGGTGGGGGCGGAAGGGTCAGGAGTGGCAGGCGCGGCGGGTGTGGCGGTCGGCGGTCTCGGCGGTGGCCGCGTCGGCGGAGGCTGAGGCGGGGTTCTTGGCGGTGGCCGCGTCGGCGTCGGACTTGTCGGGCGTGGCCGCGTCGGCGGGTCGGCGGCGCGTCGTCTTCGTCCTTGTCGGCCGGGGGCCAGGGGACCAGGGACGGGTCGGCCGGGCGGATGGTCAGCTCGACCGGCTTGCCGTGGGTGCCGGCCAGGGCCGGCCAGGGGCCGTAGACCGGGTCGACCGGGCGGCCGTCGACCGCGAGGATCTCGTCGCCCTCGCGCACGGCCACCCCGGGGGCGCCGAACGGCGAGCGCGCGTGCGGGTCGGACGACTCGCCCGGCAGCACCCGCTCGACCAGCCAGCGGCCGTCGGCCGAGCGGGCCACGTCCGCGCCGAGCAGCGCCGCGGGCGCGCCGCGGAGCGTGCTGCGCGCGGTGAACGTGCTCGACGGCATCACGTAGGCGTGCGACGTGCCGAGCTCGGCCGCGACCTCCCAGAGCAGGTCGCCGAACTCGGCCGAGGACCTGATCCGGCCGAGCAGGAAGCGGTAGTCGTCGAGCACGCCGTCCCAGTCCACGCCGGACATGGTCGGGGTCCAGAAGTCCCGGCGCAGCAGCCGGCCGAACTCCTCGTACGCGTGCGCCCACAGCGCCGCCGGGTCGGCCGAGAACCGGGCCCGCGAGAGGTCGACGGTGATCGCGTCGTCGGACGAGCCGTTATCGACCTTCCGGTCGGACGGCACCACGCGCACCTTGTGCTCGTCGCCGACCACCAGCCGGGTGCCGTCGCCGCTGACCGCGAACCAGCTCACCTCGGAGGTGAGCACGCTCGCCTCGCGCTTGCGGAGGTCGAAGCGCTCGAGCACCGGCTTCGGACGGCTCTCCTCGAGGTCGGCGGCGCCGTCGCCGAGCAGCCCGGCGACCGGGTAGCGGAGCCAGACCAGGCCGCCCTTGACCGCGGCGAGGCTGTAGTACCGGGCCTCGTCCACCGGGACGGCGACCACCCGGGAGGAGATGCCGTCGGTGTCGACAGTCAGCGGGGTCCGTTCGGACGAAGCGTCTTTTGAATTTTCCCCGCCGCCGACCGGACGGCCGCCGGGCTGGGGACCGAACGGCGACAGCGTGTAGCGCGGCCAGCGGCACCAGGTAGGGCCGGTCGCCGAGCGGGAACGACAGGTCGAAGGAGTGCGTGTCGTAGATCGGGTCGAACGTCCGGCGGGACATGAACGCCAGGTACAGCCCGTCGGTGGTGAAGACCGGGTGGCTGTCGACGAACCGGCCGTCGGTCACGTCCACGATCGAGCCGTCCGCGATCCCGCGCCAGCCTGATCCGGGCGAGCGGCTGCGGCCCCGGCTGCGCCCAGGCCAGCCAGGCCGAGTCGGGCGACCAGGAGATGTCCTCGATCTCGCCGTCGTCGTTGCGGGCCAGCTCGGTCGTCTCGCCCGACTCGACGTCGATCGAGCAGCAGCCGGCCGTCGGCCGCGGCGGCGGCGAGCTTGGCCCCGTCCGGCGACGACGCCAGGTCGCAGCACGTTGCCGAGGTCGCCGGCGGCGATGGTGCGGGTCGTCCCAGGGCTGCTCGGCGTCGATCACCACGCCGCTTCGATGGCGTCGGCCCCGTCGGCGTCGGTGACCCAGGCCACCGAGCCGGTCGGGCCGAGCACCCGGGGCAGCCGGGCGCGGGCGGCCGGGTCGACCAGCAGCGCCCGGGCCGGGCCGTCGTCGTGCGTGAGCCAGTGCACGGTGCCGCGCACGGTCACCACGCTCGCCTGGCCGGTCTTGTCGCAGTCGAGGTCGCCCAGGTGGTCGTCGGCGGTGATCAGCTTGGGCGCGCGGGCGGTCGGGCGGGGTGGCCAGCTGGATGTCGAGCTTGCGCGGCTGCGCGTCGGCGTCGAGGCTGTCGAGCAGCCAGACGTCGCCCGCCAGGTGGTAGACGACGCGGGTGCCGTCGGTGGCGGGGTTGCGGGCGTAGAACCCGTCGTGGTCGGTGTGCCTGCGCAGGTCGGTGCCGTCGAGCGCGGCCGAGTAGATGTTGCCGGTGCCCTCGTGGTCGGAGAGGAAGACCAGCCGGCCGCCGATCATCATCGGGCTGGCGAGCTGGCCGTCCAGCCCGCTCGAGCACCCGGGTGAAGAGCGGGTCGTCGCCGGTGGCGACCCAGAGCCGGCCGCCGGTGCCGCCCCGGTAGCGCTTCCAGTAGGCCGGGTCGCCGCGCTGCCCGGTCAGCAGGGCGGTCGCGGCGGTGGTCAGCGCGAGGTCGTTGACCTGGCCGAACGGAAGGCGGCGGGGCGGGGCGTCGAGCGGCACGGCGTACGCGTGGGTCCGCTGGGAGGACGGCTGGTCGACGGCGGTGGTGGCGAGCACCTCGCCCGCGTCGGTCCAGCCGGTGGTGCGGGTGCGCAGGTCGCCCCAGTAGGTGCGCCGGGTCGCGGGCCCGCCGGTGCCGCCGTCGAGCTCGGCCGTGTAGACCTCGGGGATGCCGCCGTCACGCCAGCTTGTCCACGCGATCGTGGCGCCGTCGGGCGAGAACCGCGGATTGCTCGCCTGGCCGCCGTCGGAGGTCAGCCGCCAGGCGCGGCCGCCCTCGGCCGGGGCCAGCCAGACGTCGTCTTCGGTGACGAAGGTCAGCAGATCGCCGTGAACGTGGGGGTAACGGAGATAACCGGGGGTTGCCACGCGGTTCATCTTATGGGCCCGTTTCTGGTTGGGCGATATGGCCGCCCGCGCAGCTCACAGCGGTGCAGCTCAGAGCCAGCCGTGCTCCTCGGCGACGCGGCGGGCCTCGGTGCGGTTGCGGGCGCCGGTCTTCTGGATGCAGGAGGAGAGGTAGTTGCGGACGGTGCCCTCGGACAGGAAGAGGCTGCCCGCGATCTCGGCGATCGTGGCGCCGTCGCTGGCGGCCGCGAGCACGTCGCGCTCCCTCGGCGTGAGCGGGCTGGCGCCCTCGGCCAGGGCGGCGGCGGCCAGGTCGGGGTCGATGACGCGCTGGCCGGCCGAGCACGTCGCGAATGGTCCGCGCGAGCTTGTCGGCCGGCGAATCTTTCACGATAAATCCGGATACGCCCGATTCCATCGCGCGCCGCAGGTAGCCGGGGCGGCCGAACGTGGTGAGGATGACGATCTTCGTCTTCGGGCACGCCTGCCTGAGCTCGGCGGCCGCGCTGAGGCCGTCCAGGCCGGGCATCTCGATGTCGAGCAGGGCGATGTCGGGGCCGGACCGCTTGGCGGCCGCCGTCACCTCGTCGCCGCGGCCGACCTGGGCGACGACCTCGATGTCGTCCTCGAACGAGAGCAGGGCGGCCAGGGCCTCGCGGATCATCGCCTGGTCCTCGGCGATCAGGACCCGGATGGTGTTCATTCCGCCACGGTAGCGTCCCTGCGCGCGCTCGCGGGCATCGCCGGCGCCGTCGGCGGGGGCGGGGGCCGGGGCGGCGGCGGCACGGTGGCGATGAGGCGGAAGCCGGGCGGCCCGGCCGGCGCGCAGCTCGAGGCTGCCGCCGACCGCGCACAGCCGCTCCGACATGCCGCGCAGCCCGGTGCCGGCGAAGGTGCCGCGGCCGCGGCCGGCCAGCTCGACGCCGGCGTGCCCGCGGCCGTCGTCGCGGACCTCCAGGGTGAGCGTCCCGCCGCGCCGGGCGAGGCGGATCTGACAGGTGCGCGCCCCCGAATGGCGCACCACGTTGGTCACCGCCTCGCGCAGGCACCAGGCCAGCGCGGCCTCGGCGTCCGGGTCGAACGTGCCCGACAGCAGCGGTGAGATCGGCGTCGTCCTGCGGCGCGATCCCGGCCGCCTCGAGGGCGGCGCGGGCGGTGATGATCTCCACCGCCAGCGTCGGCCGCCGGTAGCCGCTGATCGCCTCCCTGATGTCGTGCAGGGTCTGCCGGCTGACCGCCCCGACCTGCTCGATCTCGTCGCGGGCGCGGTCCCGGTCGGGACCGGCCGGCAGCCGGCCGAGCAGCCGGCAGGGCGAGCTCGGACTTGAGCGTGATCATCGAGAGCGACTGCCCGGTCAGGTCGTGCATGTCCCGCGCCAGCCGCAGCCGCTCCTCGCTGGCGGCCAGCCTGGCCACGGTCTCGCGCGCCTCCGACAGCTCGCGGGTCAGCTCGAAGTGGCTGCGGAGCCCGATCATGGCCAGGCCGAGCAGCACCGTCGGCAGCAGGTTGATGAGGAAGGCGCCCATGTCGCACGTGGCCGGTGAAGCAGGTGACCGTGTAGGTCACGCCGGTCACCGCGAGCACCACCAGGGCGGTGCGCTGCCGGGGAATCACCAGGCCGGCGATGGCCGACACGTAGATCCAGAGCGAGGTCGCGCCCGAGCCCCCGTAAAGGACGCAGGCGGCCAGCGCCAGCGCGAACAGGGTGGCCAGCCAGGTCGCCGAGCGCCGGGGGGTGGCGTTCCAGTCGGCGAGCGTGACCACGAAGACGACGCAGAACGCCGCGATGATCGCCAGCCCGCCCGCGATGTAGAGCGCGTCGTGATCGTGGCCGAACAGGCCGGATACCGGCTCGATGAGGTAGACGAGCCAGACCGAGGTGAGGGACACCCGCCACATCCGCGCGCCCCCCGTCATCGCGCCGGCGGCGCGCCGCGGGTTGCGGTCGGCTGCCGCCAGGTCGTCGATACCGGTTCCGGCCATGGTCAGATCGCCTCGGCCGCGTTCCTGACCGCGAACGTCGCCAGCCCGACGAAGGCCGCCAGCCAGATCAGGATGATGCTGACCGGGATCCACGAGACGGAGCCGTTGAGGGTCACGTCGGTCGCGAGCTGCACGATCCGGTAGGTCGGGATGGCCTGCGCGAACGTCCTCAGCCCGCCGCTGACCGGGAACCACAGGCCGCCGAAGAGCGAGAAGAACAGGAAGACGAGCATGATGACCGGCTGGACCGAGTTCGGGTTCATCCAGTAGCCGATCGCCACCGCCAGCGCGGCGAAGATCAGCGTGCCGAGCCAGATCGCGAGCGCGATCACCGTCCACTCCCAGATCGGCAGCTGGATGTCGCCGTAGAACCGGCCGAGCAGCATCATGATCGCGATCTGCGGCGCGGTCAGCGCGACCGTCGCGATGATCTTGGCCACCACGTAGCTGTTGGCGGGCAGGCAGGTGAGGCGCAGCTGCCTGATCCAGCCGTCCTTCCGCTCCTGGGAGATGCGGATCGCGTTGTTGTTGAACGCCCCGCTGAACGCGCCGAGCGAGGCCATCTCGAACAGGTAGTAGATCTTGAAGGGCAGGCCTGCCTCGGTCGTCGCCGTCTTGGCCAGCGCCAGGTAGAGCACGATGGGAAGGGCGAGCGTGAAGAACAGGTAGCGCTTGTTCCGCCTGAGCCTGATGATCTCGGCCCGGCCGAGGGCGAGGGTGCCGCTGGTGGAGCTCATTTGCCGCTCATCTCCTTGTCGGCGCTCGCCGTGCTCGTCGTGCTCGCCGTGCTCGCCGTGCTCGTCGTGCTCGCGTGGCGGGTCACCCGCACCGGGCCCGACGCGTCGCCAGCCCGGTCGTCTTCCGCCGTGATGGCGATGAAGGCCTGCTCGAGGCCGAGGCTGGAGACCTCGATCTCGCTCGGCCGGTAGCCTGCGTCGAGAACCGCGTAGAGCGTCGCGTCGGAGTCCCTGGTCTGGATCTGCACCACGTCGTGCCGTATCTCCAGGCTCTCAAGGCCGGGCAGGCTGAGCAAGAACGGCTCGTCCACCCGCTCGAGCCGGAACGACATCCGCTTGGCGCCGGCCCGCTGCTTGATCTCGGCCGGGGTGCCGTCGGCCAGCAGCCGTCCCTTGTTGATGACCAGGATCCGGTCCGCCGCCTGGTCGGCCTCTTCCAGGTAGTGGGTCGCGAACAGCAGCGTGCGGCCCTCGGCCACCTCGGCCTTCATGTTCGACCAGAACAGCCGCCTGGTTTCCACGTCCATCGCCGTCGTCGGCTCGTCGAGCACGATCAGCTCGCACTCGCCCGCGATCGCCAGCGCGAACCTGACCCGCTGGGTCTGGCCGCCGGACAGCTTGTCGACCCGCTGGTCGGCGAACTTGTCGATTCCGGCCTGCTTCATCGTCACCTCGACCGGCAGCGGCCGCGGGTGCAGGCTCGCGACCAGGCTGACGAGCTCGCGCACGGTGACCTCGGGCATCAGCCCGCCGGACTGGAGCATGGCGCCGACCCGGCCGGACTTGATGGCGTGGTACGGGTCGCTGCCGAACATCCGGATCCGCCCCGAGGTGGGCTTCTTCAGCGCCAGCAGCATGTCGAGTGAGGTTGACTTGCCCGCGCCGTTCGGTCCGAGGAGGGCCACCGTCTCCCCCGGGCGCAGGTCCAGGTTGAGCCCGTCGACCGCCTTCAGGCCCCCGTACTGCTTGCTGACGTTTTCGAACGAGACCACGGGTCCCGTTCCGATGTTGCTCATTTCGCTCGTCCCCTTGCCGTGAGCCGGGTTGGCCGGCCGTCGGTTTCGCGTACGGTCCGATCCCACCATCGGGCGCCGGGTGGCCGGTAGTGCGCGCGCTCAGCCGTTACCCATGACAAAGGTCATCGTTAGCGGGTTACCGCCCGACGGCGTAGCCCTGCATCCCGCGGGGGTTGGCGGCGGCGTAGAGCAGGCCGTTCCTGCGGGCGACGGCGCTGATCCGGCCGAGCGACCACGGCGGCTGGACGTGCACGTCGTGACCGCGCCGCCGCAGGTCGTCGACCGCGGTCGCTCCGATGCGCTCCTCGACGTCCAATCGCAGCGGGTACGACTCGCGCGGGTAGAACGACGAAGGCAGGTGCGCGGAATGGAAGGCCGGGAAGTCGATTGCCTGCTGCAGGTTCAGGCCGAAGACGGCGTGGTTGAGGAAGAAGTGCAGCGTCCACTGGTCCTGCTGGTCCCCGCCGGGCGTGCCGAACGCCAGGTAGGGCTCCCCGTCCCGCAGCGCCAGGGTCGGCGTCAGCGTGGTCCTCGGCCGCTTGCCGGGCGCGATCGTGGCAGGCAGCCCGGGTGTGAGCGTGAACATCTGCCCGCGCGTCCCCAGGCAGAACCCCAGCGCCGGGATGACCGGGGAGGACTGCAGCCAGCCGCCGGAGGGGGTGGCGCTGACCACGTTGCCCCACCGGTCGGCGACGTCGAGATGACAGGTGTCGCCGCGCTTGGCCTGTGGCTGCGCCTGGGCCGCCCGGCCGAGCGGCTCGCCGGTGGCGGGGTCGATCCCCGGGTCGCCGGTCCCCCGCTGGCGGCGGCGTTGGTCGCCAAAGTCAAATTCTGAGGTGTCGAACGGTCCGCGGGCGAAGTCCGGCAGCTCAATGTCCCTGCCGCCGGGCCGGCCGGGTCGGAACTCGGCGCTGGCCGTATCGGTGATGAGCCGGCGTCGCTCGTCGTTGTAGCTCGTTGAGAGCAGGTCCGTCAGCGGCACGTCGGTGAAGTTCGGGTCTCCGTACCACGCCTCCCGGTCGGCGAAGGCGAGCTTCGCCGCCTCGATGGCGAGGTGGACGAACTCGGCGCTGCCCGGCTCCAGGCCGGGCGACTGCAAGTCGAAGCCCTTGAGCAGGGCGAGCTGCTGCAGAAAGACCGGACCTTGACCCCAGGGGCCGGTCTTGCAGACGGTCAGCCCGGCGTAGTCGTAGCTGACCGGCGCCTCCAGGCGGGCGTGCCAGGTGGCCAGATCGTGGCCGGTGAGCAGGCCGCGGTGCGGTTGGCCGGTGACGTCCATCACCTCGGTGGCCGCGAACTTGCCGATCTCCTCGGCCACGAACCCGTCGTACCAGGCCTGCCTGGCCGCCTCGATCTGCTCATCGCGGTCAGCGCTGGCCGCCTCCGCCTCGGCCAGGATGCGCTGGTAGGTGGCGGCCAGCGCGGGGTTGGCGAACCGGGTGCCGGGCGCGGGCACGCCGCCGCCGGGCAGGTAGACCTCGGCCGAGGTGTGCCAGTGCTCGCGGAAGAGCTCGGCCACGCTCGCGATCGACCAGCTGATCGCGGGGACCAGGGGGTAGCCCGCCTGCGCGTACCCGATCGCGTAGCCGAGCACGTCGCGCAGCGGCAGCGTGCCGTACTCGCGCAGCAGCAGCAGCCAGCCGCCGAACGCGCCGGGCACGCACGCGGCCAGCAGCCCGCTGCCCGGCACCAGGTCGAGCCCGAGCCCGGTGTACGCGTCGACGGTGGCGGCGGCCGGGGCAGTGCCCTGCCCGCAGACCACGAACGTCTCGCCCCGCCGAGCGTCGTGCCCGATGACCGGGACCTCGCCGCCCGGCCCGTTCAGGTGCGGCTCCACCACCTGCAGCACGAACCCGGCGGCGACGGCCGCGTCGAACGCGTTGCCGCCGCGCTCGAGGACGGCCATCCCGGCCGCCGACGCCAGCCAGTGGGTGGACGCGACCATCCCGAACGTCCCCGCGAGCTCCGGCCGAGTGGTGAAATCCGAAATTGAGGCCATAACCGCCATCCAACCGCATTCGTATCGGCCGTGGGAGCTACGGGGCCACTCGGGATCGGGCCCCGGGGGCCACGGGCCCGTTACGGATCGGGCCCCGGGGGCCACGGGCCCGTTGTCGATCGGGCCCTGGGGGCCACGGGCCCGGTAGAGGTGGCCCGGTGGGCCACAAGGCTAATACGGGTGCGCTCGGGAGTCGGAGCTGGGGCTTCGGCGGCAGAAGCGAGCGGGAAACGGACGGGTCGCACGGTAACGTCTGTGGGCATGGATGAGCTTGATTCACGGGTGCGGGCGATCTGCGATCTCAACGTCGCGGAGGCGCGGGAGTACAGCGGCAGGCACGAGTACGACGGGGTACCGCAGGATCTCTCGCCCGACGGCGTGGCCGCCGGGCTGTCCCGGCTGACGTCGGCCCGGCAGTCCGGCGCGGTGCAGGAAGACCCGCATGACGAGGCGCACCTGAGCGCGTTCGAGCAACTGCAGCAGGTGGTCTACGGCGACCTTGAGCTGCACCGGAGCAACCCGATCTACCACCTCGGCGAGCTCGACCTGGCCTGCTATGACAAGGACTACGCGCCCGAGGCGGAGCGCTACGCCGCCCGCGCCGCCCACCTGGCCGCCTGGCCCGCCGTCATCGACGCGGCGGTCGCCGCGCTCGACGCGATTCCCGCCCCGATCGCGGACTCGCTGCTCGGCGCCGTCGGCGGGCTGGCGGCCGGCATCCCGGCCGACGCCGACCCGGCCGCGCGGGAGGCGGCGCTGGCCGCGCACGCGCGGCTGGTCGCCCACGTGCAGCGGGCGGCCGAGTCGGGGCCGGCCGACGCCGCGCTCGGGCCGGGCGCGCTGGCCGCGCTGCTGTCGTCGGCCGAGGCGATCGACGTCGACCTGGCCGCCCTCGCCGTCCGGGCCGACGCAGAACGGGACCGGCTGATGGACCGGCTGGCGGAGTCGGCCGCCGCCATCGACAGCGGCCGCGATCCCCTTGACCTGGCGCGCGAGCTGGTTAAGGACCACCCCGACCGGGCGGGCGTGATCGAGACGGCCACCTACTGGACCGAGCGGGCGCTCGCGTTCACCCGCGAGCGGGACCTGGTCCCGGTGCACGACGGCGTCTGCCTGGTGGGCGAGTCGCCGGAGTCGCGCCGCTGGGCGATGGCGATGATCTCGACCAACGCGCCGGCCGAGCGCGACGCGCCGTCCTGGTACTGGATCACCCCGCCGGACGAGTCGTGGCCGCAGGAGCAGGCCGAGGAGTGGCTCGAGGTGTTCAGCGCCGCCACCCTGCCGGCCATCACCGTGCACGAGGTCGCGCCGGGGCACTTCTCGCACCACCAGGCGCTGCGCCGGACCCGCGGCGACGTCCGGCGGACCTTGTTCTCGAGCGCCTTCGTCGAGGGCTGGGCGCACTACGCCGAGGAGCTCTGCGTCGAGGAGGGGTTCCTGGCCGACGACCCCAGGTTCGCGTTCGGCGTCTGGCTCGAGGCTCTGGTCCGGGTGACCAGGCTGGCCTGCGCGCTCGGCGTGCACACGGCGGGCATGACCGTGCAGGAGGCGGCCGCGCGGTTCGAGGCCGACACCCACCTGGCCGGCCCGGCGGCGCTCTCCGAGGCCAGGCGGGCGACCTTCGACCCGACCTACGGCCGCTACACCTGGGGAAAGCTGGAGATCATGGCGCTGCGCGACCGGGCCAGGGCGGCCTGGGGGGCGGACTTCACGCTCAAGCGCTTCCACACCGCGTTGATGGACCTGGGCTCCCCGCCGCTGGGCCTGATCGGAACCGCGATCGACCAGGGGTAGATTGTTTCGCGTGCTGAGGTTTAACCGAGTCATCGGGTTGGTAGGCGTCGCCGCGGCGATCGCGGTCGCAAGCGCGGGGTGCTCCGCCCCGCTTAATCACGCGGGCGGCCCGGGCATCGTGACCAACGGCGCGTACGTCGAGCAGCCGGCCGCGGCGGGCCAGACCACGGTCGGCTACCTCGACATCCGCAACAACGGCTCAGCCGACGAGCTGATCTCGGTGTCCACCAGTGTGGGCGGCACGGTCGAGCTGCGGGCGCCGGTCACCAAGGACGTCTCGCCGGTCGTCATGCACACGGTGAAGGACATCCCGATCCCGGCCGACTCGACCACCCAGCTGATCCCGAACAGCTACCACCTGCTGATCACCAACCCGGGCCCGATGCACGACGGCAAGGACATCTACCTCACGCTCACGTTCGCGGACGGGCTCACGATGAAGGTCATCGCCCTGGTCACCAACCCGCAGAACGGCGGCTCGAGCTACTTCCTCAACTGAGGCGCCGGTCGCGGCGGGGCGCTGGCGCGCGGCGGGCCGCCCGGACCGGGCTAGCCCGGCCGACGGGTCAGCGGCAGCTGGGCTCGGGTCTGCTCGTCGGCCGGGGTGTAGACGGTGAGCAGGGCCTCGGGCAAGGCCGGGATCTCGAGCTCGGTCGAGGTGAACGTGACCGGGCCCGCCTGCGGGTGAACGAACGTGAGGGTACGGGTCTGCGGGCCGGCCACCTCGTGCCTGGCCCACAGGCCGGCGAACTCCTGGCTGAGGCCGGAGAGGCGGCGGATGTCCTCCTCCCACTCCGGGTCGCCGACGTGCCTCGCGTACGCCGCCCGCATCCGCGCCACGAGGTATGACATCTCCCGCTCGTACTGCGGGAACTTCCCGCGCGCGCTCGGCTCGGTGATGCAGCACCACAGGGTGTTCTTATGAATGCAGGGCATCGCGTGCCAGTCCCAGAACAGGTCCTCGGACGCCCCGTTCGACAGCAGGATGTCGAACCGGCTGTTGGTCAGCAGGGCCGGCAGCGGGTCGAGCGAGCCGATGATCTCGCGGACCTCGGCCGGGATCGGGCCGCGGGCGGCGCCGGCCAGCAGCGGCGCCGCCTCGGCGAGCCAGTACAGATGCTCGCGCTCGGCCCGGTCCAGTCGCAGCGTCCGTGCCAGCGCGTCAAGCACCTGCGTGCTCGCGTTGATCTCACGGCCCTGCTCGAGCCAGGTGTACCAGGTGACGCCGATGCCCGCGAGCAGCGCCAGCTCCTCACGGCGCAGCCCCGGCGTACGCCGCCGGGAGCCGTCGGGCAGGCCGAAGTCCGCAGGCGACAGCTGCGCGCGCCGTGCCTTGAGGAACTTCCCCAGCTCCGCGCGCCGCCGATCCTGCGTGATCTCGCAGGCCTGAGCCCGCGCTTGCCTGGACTCGTAGGCAACCATGACGCTTCCCCTCGTCCGATGTTGGCTCCCACGGTAACGACCACCACTGACATTCGGTGCCGTCCGCTCCGGTCGCTGCTGAGGGTTTGGCTAGCTGACGCCGGCCGGGCGCTCAGCATCATCGGCTGTCATGGGTTGCGCGGCGAGGTTCAGCGCGGTTGTGCTGGGGATCACTTGCTTGCGCGATTTTCGCGATATATCGTGGATCTCAATATCGCCTCTGGCTGGGGGAAGCTGTGACTTCGGGATTTGAGATGCGGGTCGGGGACGCCGAGCGTGAGGCCGCCGCGGCTGAGGTGCGGGAGCACTTCGCCAGCGGGCGGCTGACCCAGGACGAGCTCAATCAGCGGCTTGACCAGACCTTCGCCGCCAAGACGCGCGCGGACCTGAACGCGGTCTTCACCGACCTGCCGTCCGCGGGCTGGCGGGACGCGACCGCCGGCGGCGCCAGGCCCGCCGCGGGCGGCTACGGAGGGCGGACGCCGATCGGGCGGCCCGGGCAGCAGTGGACCGACTGGGGCGCCGGCAACGACGGCCGCTCGGACGACGGGGCCGACGGGTCGTTCGGCAACGGCGGTCCCGGCTTCGGCGCGAGGCGCGCGGTCGGGGCCGGCATCACCTCGTTCATGCTGCTGGCGGCGTTCCTGCTGTTCGGCATCGTCGGGATATTCGGGATCGGGAGCGGGCGGCCGCTCGCCGTCGTGCTGCTGTTCGCCGCGTTCGCGATGCTGCGACGGCTGCTCTTCCTCATTTTCGGCTGGCGCCGCGGCGGCGGCCGAGGCCCGCGGCGACGCCGCCGGTAGGTCGCTCGCCCGGCCGTCCACGTGGCCGGTGTTCCCTCGGCCGCCGCCGGCGACTTATCGTGGAGGGGACCGAACTTCCGAGCGAACACGGAAGGGACGATGGCGATGCGTTATTACGCTCCCCTCCCTGGTGGCGGCGACCCGTTGTGGCCACGAGGTCCGCATGTGATGCGGATCGGGGACGCGGAACGCGACGCGGCTGCGGCGGATCTTGGCGAGCACTTCACTGCTGGCCGGCTGAACCTCGAGGAGCTGCACGAACGTCTCGAGGCGGTGTTCGCGGCGAAGACGTTCGGTCAGCTCGCGCGGATTATGTCCGATCTGCCCGGGCCGGGACGGCTGCCCGGGCTCGCCCGGCTCTCCCGCTATCCGGCGACGCCGGGAATGCCCGCCCAGCCGTGGATGCCGGCCCCGGCGACCGGCTCCCGATGGGCCGGCGAGTGGAACGCAGGGATGCGCGGCTCGGCCATGGGCTCGGCCAGGGCCGGGTTCCAGCCCGGCTTTCAGCCGAGGTTCCAGCCCGGCTTCCAGGACCGGCCGGGCGCGAGCTACCGGACCCGCGATGTGCAGTACCGGCCGTCGCCGGCCGACCGGGCGGGCAAGTTCGCCGCCCTGTCGCTGCTGATTCTGGCCATGCTGATCTGGCTGTTCACCGCTCTGCTGTTCGCCCGGCACGGCGCTCCAGCGGTCGGCCCGATGATCCCGCCCGGCCGGTAGCCGCCGGGCGCTGCGTCCCTTGCATCGCTCACGCGCCCGGCGCGCACGCGCAAGGCGGATAACTGGACGCGCTGCGGGACGACCAGATAGCGGAAGTCGGCCTCGGCGCCCTTCTGCTCGTCGGTGTCCTGATCCGGCTGGCGGGTGATCACGGCGGGCTTGCTCGGGCTGGTGAACCAGAGCCGCACCCGCCCGCCGACCGGTCCGCGCTCGGCCGGTCCTGCGGGCGCCGCAGCCGACGGGCCGGAGGCCGACGGGCCGGCCGCCGCGGCGGGCGTGACCGGCGGGGTGGCGGTCGCCGCGATGACGCCGTCCAGCAGGTAGTGCGGGCTGAAGGCGATCACCGGCTCGTCGCCGGCGAAGTCGGCCGGCACCGTCTCCCTGGCCCGGGCCTGGCCCTGCGTCGCGGCCCCGACCGTGACCCGACCGGGCGCGAACGTGAGCTGCACCGGGGTGCCGCGCTCGGCGACCAGCGCGACCCGCCGGACGGCCTCCGCGAAGGCCTCGGCCGGGAGATCGGCGGTGCAGCCGAACTCGTCGGGGAAGCGCGACCGGTACCGGACGAACTCCCCCGCCAGCAGCCGCGCGGTCAGCCGCCGCTCGCCCGCGTCGAAGCCGATCATGGCCTCGGACGCCCCGCCGCCGGCGGCGGACGTGCCGGCGGCCCGGTCGCCGTCCGGCCTGAGCATGATCGCGACCTCGGTCCCGGCGCTCATCATCTTGGCGGCGTCGCTCAGCGTTCTGGCCGGCACCAGCAGCGAGACCCGGCCGGCGTCGCCGAAGCCGGGCGCCGGATGCCAGCCAAGCTCCCGGACCGCGAGCCGGTAGCGGTCGGTGGCGGCGAGCGTCATCGTCTCCCCGGCCAGCTCGACGTTGACCGCGGTGAGCATCGGCAGCGTGTCGTCGCGGCTGGCGGCCGGCGTCACCTGGCCGATCGCGGCGGCGAGGGCGCCGCCGTCGGCCGTGCCCGCCAGCTGCGGTAGCTCCGGCAGCTCGGGGTACTCGGCCGACGGCAGGCTGGCCACCGCGAACGACGCCTCGCCGCAGGTCACGGAGATGCCGTCGGGGTCTTCGCCGAACTCGACGGGCTGAGCGGGCAGGCTGCGGACGATCTCGACCAGCAGCCTGCCCGGGACCAGGAAGACGCCCGGCTCGGCGACCTCGGCGCGCACCCGCATCCGGGCCGACACCTCATAGTCGAAGCAGGACGCGGTGAGCCACCCCGGACCGTTCGATCCAGACTGATTTTGATCTTCTCGCTCGGCGCGTAGCAGCAGGCCAGCAAGCACCGGCACCACCGGCCGGGTCGGCAGGGCCCTCGCCACCCAGGTCACGGCCTCGGCGAGCGCGTCGCGCTGCACTGTGAACCTCATGCCGTGTCCCTCGCGCTCATGCTGATTCCGCCCTCTGTCGGCTGTGCGTCGCCCGGCTGTGCATCGCCCGGTCATGGTCTGTCGGGGAATCCTGCCACGACCCACCGACATTCCGGACCATTTGACCGGCGCGCCCGGCCGCCCGCGCCCAACCTGCCCTGGGCCAAGTCAACTACGCCAACGACGCCACCGCGACCGATCGATGGCGTAGCCAACAGGTCCAGACGTGGTGAGGGCGTGGGGGGTCGCGCGAGCTCGCCCGGAACCTGTCGCTGGCGTAGCCGACAGGTCCCGAGGTGGCGAGGGTGTGGGGGCGTCGCGCGAGCTCGCCCGGAACCTGTCGCTGGCGTAGCCGACAGGTCCGGAGGTGGCGAGGGCGTGGGGGCGTCGCGTGAACTCGCCCGGAACCTGTCGCTGGCGTAGCCGACAGGGTGCCGGGCCTGTCGCCTACGCCAGAGACACCAATAGAGGCGGTCGCTGGCGTAGGTGACATGACGCCCAACCTGTCGCTGGCGTAGCTGACAGGTCCGGAGGTGGCGCGAGGGGTGGTGATGTTGCCCGGGTGGGCCCCCGAACCTGTCGCTGGCGTGGCCGGCAGGGTCCGGGGGCCGGGCGGAAGGCGCGGGGTTAGGCCGAGAGGTACTTGCCGTAGAAGGCGAAGATCTTGTCCCAGCCGTCGTTGGCGGCCTCGGGGCGGTAGGAGGGGCGGTTGACGGCGAAGAAGGCGTGGCCGGCGCCGTCGTAGCGGTGGAACTCGTAGGTCTTGCCGTTGGCCTTGAGCGCCTCCTCGAGCTCGTCGACCTGGGCGGGCGACGGGTACTGGTCGTCGTTGCCGAAGAGGCCGAGCAGCGGGCAGGACAGGGTCGGGGTCTTGTCCACGATCGGGACCATCGTGGTCCCCTCGCGCGCCTCGCCGGTGACGAACGCGCCGTAGCAGTCCACCGCGGCGTCGAGGTCGAGGCTGACCGCGGCCAGGAACGACTGCCGACCGCCGGAGCAGTAGCCGATGGTGCCGACCTTGCCGTTGGAGTTGGTCAGGCTCTTGAGGTACGCCATGCTCCCGGCCACGTCGCCGACCAGGCGATCGTCGGGGACGCCGCCCTGGGCGCGGGCGGTCGCGGCCGCGTCGTCCGGGCTCGCGCCGGGCGCCTCGCGCCAGTACAGGTTCGGCACGACCGCGTTGTAGCCGTGGGCGGCGAAGTTGCGGGCGATCTCCTTGGTCTGGATGTCGTAGCCGGGCATGTGGTGGATGACGACCACGCCGCCGCGGGGGGCGGAGTCAAGCGGGCGGGCCGAGTAGGCCTCGATCGAGTCACCGCCGTGCCCGGTGATCGTGATGGACTCGGCGAACAACGCGTCATACATGCTTATCTCCCTAAATCTTCTTTGATGGGGTGGGCTGTCGCTGCGAACCGCTACTCGAGGCCGGGAGGCGCGGACTCGAGCACCGCCTCGATCGCCTTCGCCAGCGCGCGGGCCGACTCCTGGCTGAGCTCGACCGCGACCCGGCCGGAGGGGCCGAGCTCGGGGGCGAGGAAGTCGATGTTGAGCGAGTGGCCGAACGGCGCGTGCACCGGATGGTCCAGGTAGACGCTGCCGTCGGTCACCTTGATCCAGCCGGCCGCCCCCTTGGCGCTGCCGCTGAGCTCGATCTTCTCGGTCAGGTAGGTACACATGTCCGGAGTCCTTTCGCCGGCGAGACGAACCACGGGCCGCGGGGGCGGCGCGCCGCCTCGGCGGCGGCGCTGCCGCGGCAGGCCCAGCGGAAATCATCCCACCTGAGTCGTTAGCGCTGCGAACGGACCCACCCGGTCGGCCCGGTCGCGATTTGGTTTGCGGTCTTGGGCGCAACTGGCCCTCGCGCCTTGAACGTGCCCCCGGTACTCTTCCCAATTACAGGGAAAGGCGGCAATGGTGCATATAAAGGTCGCATTCTTCGCAGTGCCCGTCGTTATCGGTATAGGGGTGGCGGCAACGGCGTGCAGCAGCTCGCCGGGAACGGTGAAACCCGCCGCCTCGGCCACGCACTCGGCGTCCGCCGCCGCATCGGGCAGCCCCACCGCATCGGCCAGCCCCACCGCCAGCCCGGCCGGGACGGGTTCGGCCGCCGCCGTCCCGCAGGGATACACCAGGATCGGGGGCGCCGCCCAGGGCATCTCGATCGCCGTTCCGGCCTCCTGGGTCACGGTCAACCCGGCCAAGCAGAGCCTCGCCAGCGCCGCCAAGGAGGCCGGCCTGAAGGAGGTCAGCGCGGCCACGCTTGAGCAGGACATGACGTCACTGCAGAAGCTGCACGGGATTATCGTCTTCGACGTCAAGTCGGGCGTGGACAGCCCGACCCACTTCACCCGCAACCTCAACGCCTACTGCAGCGTTTCCGGCGTCACCGAGGCGGGCGCCGCCGCCGTGCCGTTCATCAAGCAGGCCGCGTCGGCCGAATTCACGCAGCTGGGGTCGACCCACATCACCCAGCAGGACCTCGAGATCGGCGGGGTGCCGGGAGTGGACACCTCCTACCAGATCCAGTCCTCGACCCAGGGGACGCTGCACGGAGGGCAGCTCGAGGTGGCGCCCAAGCCGGACCAGCTGTGCTTCGTGACGCTGTCGTTCGGCGCCGGCGAGTCCGGTGGCAGCGTGCTGAGCACGGCCGCGGCCACCGCCCAGTTCCCGTAGCCGTCAGGCGGCAGTGGCAGACTCTTACCCATGACTTACATTGCCGATGACGGCCGATATGACGGGAAGATGCCCTATCGCCGCAGCGGGCGCAGCGGGCTGCAGCTGCCCACTGTCTCCCTTGGCCTGTGGCAGAACTTCGGTGACGAGTCACCGCTGAGCACCCAGCGCGCGATCCTGCGGCGCGCCTTCGACCTCGGCGTCACCCACTTCGACCTCGCCAACAACTACGGGCCGCCCTACGGGTCGGCCGAGATCAACTTCGGGCGGCTGTTCCGCGAGGACTTCCTCCCGTACCGGGACGAGCTGGTGATCTCGACCAAGGCCGGGTACGACATGTGGCCCGGGCCGTACGGCGAGTGGGGGTCGCGCAAGTACGTGCTGGCCAGCCTCGACCAGTCGCTGAAGCGGATGGGGGTGGAGTACGTGGACATCTTCTACAGCCACCGCTTCGACCCCGACACCCCGCTGGAAGAGACCATGGGCGCGCTTGACACCGCCGTCCGGTCGGGCAAGGCCCTGTACGCGGGCATCTCGTCCTACTCGCCCGAGCGGACCAGGGACGCCGCCTCCATCCTCCGCTCGCTCGGCACGCCGCTGCTGATCCACCAGCCCTCTTACTCCATGCTCAACCGGTGGATCGAGGGCGGGCTGCTCGACGTGCTCGAGGCCGAGGGGGCGGGCTGCATCGCGTTCTCGCCGCTGGCGCAGGGGCTGCTGACCACCAAGTACCTGGACGGCGTGCCCGGCCGGGTCGCGCGCCTCGAGGAACGGGTCGCTGTCCCAGGACCAGCTCACCGACGCGACGCTGGCCCACGTCCGGGCGCTGAACTCGATCGCGGCCGCGCGCGGCCAGTCGCTGGCGCAGATGGCGATCTCCTGGACGCTGCGCGACCCCCGGGTGACCTCCGCCCTGGTCGGCGCCAGCAGCGTCGGCCAGCTGGAGGAGAACCTGGCGGCGGCCGACAAGACCACGTTCAGCGCCGAGGAGATCGCGGCGATCGACAAGAACGCGGTCGAGGCCGGCATCAACATCTGGTCCGCCTCCAGCGACCACTGACGACCACCCGCCAGTCGGCCGCCGATGCCGAACCTTGCCGGCCCAAACGCGCATTCGGATGCGTAGCGGTGCGCGCGGGGCGCGGGGACTGGCCGGGCGACGGTCGCACCGGGTGCGACAGAGCCGCATCTTACTGTTATCTCGTTTGGACGAGGGCTTGGGAAAGATAATGGATCGTTGTGTACATCCGGATGTACACAACGATCCATTATCTTGTCGGTCGCCGGGCAGCGTTGCCGTTCTTGCTGTTATCCGGTGACGGCTACGGTCGCCGGGGCGGGCACGATGGCCTGCGGGAAGTTGAACAGGCGGGTCGGGTCGTAGGTCCGCTTGACCGTCTGCAGCCGCGGGTAGTTCTGGGCGTAGTAGGCCTGGGACCAGTTGGTCAGGTCGGGGTCGATGTAGTTCTGGTAAGCCTGGCCGTTGGCGTAGGGCTGCATGGAGGCCCAGAACGAGCGGAGCCAGGCGTGCTGGTTGTTGATACCGGCCGCCGCCGCTCCGTTGTTCCAGCCGGTCGTGTACTGGGCGCCGAACAGGGCGTTCCTGTGCACGAAGGCGGTCGCGGTGGGCGAGACCCGGTTGATCGCGCCGCCCATGGCGTCAAAGGCCACTCCGCCGACGCCGCCCGCGGCGCCGCGCACCGACTGCAGGTTGGTGACGCCGCGGAGCAGGGTGGCGATCCCTGCGTTCGACAGCGGCCTGGAGAAGTAGGCCGACTTGGCGAGCTCGGGCTGCCGGGTGAGCGTGCCCCCGCTCTGGTACCAGGGCAGGTGGCAGGCGGTCAGGCCGTGCCTGCAGCCGGCCTCGAACAGCATCGCGTTCAGGTACGAGTACTGGTTAAGGAAGTAGCCGCTCGACGGGGGCGGCGAGCCCACCTTGGCGTACAGCTGCTCGATCAGGTTGTGCGCGCCGGTGATGCTGCCCAGGTAGCAGCCGCCGACCTGGATGGTGGGCGTGCGCCCGCCGGGGGCGGCCGCCAGGTGCAGGTTCGACCACAGCGCGTCGGGCGCGTTCGGGGCCCAGGACTGCCACCCGGCGATCACCTTGGCCGCCTTGGACCAGGGCCAGGAGAGGAAGAAGAGCACCGGCGACGGGGCGGGCACGGTCTCGAACTGGAACCAGGTGGCGATGCCGAAGTTCCCCCCGCCGCCGCCGCGGCAGGCCCAGTAGAGGTCCGAGTGCGAACTCGGGCTCGCGGTCAGCGCCTGGCCGTTGGCGGTGACGATGTTCAGCGAGGAGAGCTTGTCACAGGTCAGGCCGAACGCCCGGCCGGTCACGCCGACCCCGCCGCCGAGCACCAGGCCGGCGATGCCGACGGTCGGGCAGGAGCCGCCGGGGATGGCCCGGCCCTTGGCCGCCAGCGCGCTGTAGAAGTCGATCAGCCGGGTGCCCGCGCCCACGTTCGCGGTCGTGCCGGAGACCTGCACGCCCTTGAGGTTCTCGACGTCGATGATGAGGCCGGTGCTCGACGAGTAGCCGGCGTAGCTGTGCCCGCCGGAGCGGGCCGCGAACTTGATCCCGAACTTGCGCACGAACGCGAGGCAGGTGCCGACGTCGTGCGCGTTGTCGACGTAGGCGATCCCGGCCGGGTGGATCCCGTCGAACCTCGGGTCGAACAGGTAGCTGTCGACCGTGTAGCTGCGGTCGCCCGGGCGGACCAGCGAGCCTTTCAGATCGTGGGCGAGGGCGGTCCAGTCGGCCGGCGTGGGGCCGGCCGCCCGGGCGCCGATCGAGCGGCGCGCAGCGGGCACGATCGGACTGCGCGAACTGGACACGGCGGCCTCGGCGACACGGGGCACGGCGACCGCGGCGACGCCGCCGGCGGCCACGCCAAGGAACGCACGGCGCTTCACAGAAGGTCTTGATGAGGTTTCGGTCACATCGATAAGGACGCCGGGACAAGGCCGTCGGTTGCCCGAAACCCCGTGTCAGTCGGAAGTCTAGAGCTCAGAGCAGGGCATATCTGGGAATGTCGGCTCAGACCGGGCCCGGCTCGGGGCGGCCCGGCCGATGAGAACCCGGGTGGCCGGGCGTCACATCTGGGAGGGCCAGAACGTCCCCTCTGGGTGAGCGGGAAAAAACCTGGAGAAAAGTTGGCGGGGGTGGAATTGCTTGAGTAGCTCAACTGTTTAGCTAGTCATGAGCACGAGAGCGCAGGGGTCGGGTGAGACGGGGGCGGACGCGTCCGCGGTCAACCGCGACATCCTGGACTCGCTCACCGGGCTGGTCAAGCTGGTCGGGGGGGTGGCCCAGGGGATCGCGTCGGAGTTCGACATCGCTCCGCACGATCTGCTGGCCATGTTCAAGCTGGAAGGCGTGCTCTCCATGAAGGAGCTCGCGCAGCACATGGGGTGCGACGCGTCGTTCATCACGAGCGTCGCCGACACCCTGGAGCGGCGCGGGTTCGCGAGGCGCGAGCCGAGCCAGCGCGACCGGCGGGTGAAGAACCTGGTGCTCACCGAGGAGGGCATCGCCGCGAAGGAGCGGCTGATGCGGGAGCTCGCGGCGAAGATGCCGTGGAGCTACGCGCTCGATGACGGCGAACGGAACTGCTTCCTTGCGCTGCTGAAGAAGGCGCTCGGGGGCGCCCGGTTGGACGTCTGCCCCTTTGATGAGACACGGGCGGATGACGCGGAGCCACGCGACCGTTCGATACAGCTTTAAAGATTTTAAAGACTTTAAAAACGAGACGCAGTAAGTCCGTGGGTGAAACGCGCCCAAAATCAGGTAAGGGGAACCACAGTGTCACCAACCACAGGCCAGACGGGGAGCGCTCCCGTCGCGGTCGGCGGCGGGGCAGCCAGCGCGACATCGGGCGGGCAGTCGGCGGCGCCACGGCGGCTCGGGCTCGCGCTCGTGGTCATCGCGGCCGCTCAGCTGATGGTCGTGCTCGACGCGACCATCGTCAACGTCGCGCTGCCGCATATCCAGGACGCGCTGCACTTCTCCGGGACGAACCTGGAGTGGGTCGTCAACGCCTACACGCTCGCCTTCGGCGGCCTGCTGCTGCTTGGCGGGCGGATGGGCGACCTGCTCGGGCGACGCCGGATCTTCATCGCGGGCATCGCCCTGTTCGCGATCGCCTCGCTGGCCGGCGGCTTCGCCCAGGACCAGGCGTGGCTGCTCACCGCCCGGGTCATCCAGGGCATCGGCGGCGCGCTGGCCGCGCCCGCCTCGCTGTCGCTGATCGCCGTCACCTTCCCCGAGGGCAAGGAGCGGAACCGGGCGATGGGCGTGTACGCGGGCGTGTCGATCTCCGGCGCGGCGATCGGGCTGATCGCGGGCGGGCTGCTGACCAGCTACCTCGACTGGCGCTGGGTGTTCTTCGTCAACGTGCCGATCGGCCTCATCCTGGTGCTGCTCGCTCCCCGGGTCATCGGCGAGTCCGAGCGGACCCGCGGCCGGTTCGACCTGCCCGGCGCGATCACCGGCTCGCTCGGCCTTGGCGCCCTGGTGTACGGGCTGTCCGAGGCGGCGACCACGTTCAGCAACGGCCAGGCGATCGGGCACTGGGGTAGCACCAAGGTCATCGTGTCGCTGGTGGCGGCGGTGGTGCTGCTCGGCACGTTCGCGTTCATCGAGGCACGGTCGCGGCACGCGCTGGTGCCGCCGCGGGTGCTGAAGTCCCGCGACCGGACCGCGGCCTACCTGATCAGCCTGTGCGTCGGCACCGCGATCTTCGGCATGTTCTTCTTCATGACGATCTTCGTGCAGGAGGTCTGGCACTACTCACCGGTCCGCTCCGGGATCGCGTACCTGCCGATGGTCGGCTTGATCGTGGTCGGGGCGGCGCTCTCCTCGCAGCTGGTCGCGCGGATCGGCGCACGCCCGCTCATCACCTTCGGGCCGCTGCTGGCGGCGGGCGGCATGTTCTGGCTGTCACGTCTGACCGAGCAGAGCTCGTACGCCGGCGGCATGCTCGGGCCGATGATGCTGACCGGCCTCGGCATGGGGCTGACGTTCGTGCCGCTGTCGCTGGTGGCGCTGGCGAAGGTGCCGAACAAGGACACCGGGGTGGCGTCGTCGCTGCTCAACACCGGGCAGCAGGTCGGCGGGTCGATCGGCCTGGCGATCCTGGGCACGGTGGCCTGGTCGGCGGTGGCGTCGAGCACGAAGTCGGCCATCACCGCCACGAACGGGGCGCACCTGTCGGCGGCGGCGCAGACGGCGATCAGCAACCACGCGCTGGCCTACGGGTTCGGCAAGGGGTACCTGGTGTCGGCCGGGATCTCGCTGCTGGCGGTGGTCATCGCGCTGGTGATGATCCGGATCAAGCGCGAGGACATGGCGGGCATCGACCCGATGGCCGCGGTCTAACGGGTTAGCCAGCCGGTGAGCCCGGCCGCCGCGACGGTAAGAACGTCGCGGCGGCCGGGCTTACGCTTTTCTCATGGCTGACGATCTGCTCTTCGTGTACTCCTCTCCCGGCACCGTTCCGCTCGACGAGTTCACCGACTGGTACGACCACGAGCACGTCCCGGCCCGGCTCGCGCTTGACGGGTTCGGCGCGGTGAGCCGGTTCCGCGCGGCGGACGCGCTGACGCCCGAATGGCTGGCGACCTACGAGGTCAGGCCGGGCACGCTGGACGGGGCGGCGTACCAGGCGGTGTGGGACAACGCGTCCGCACGGGAGAAGTCGATCATGTCGGCGGCGACGATCGACCGGCGGCTGTACGCGCCGATCAGCGACACGGGCGGCACCGGGGAGGCGCCGCCGGTGCTGATGGCGGTGTCGATGTCGGTGCCGGCCGCGGCGGTGGCCGACATGGAGGCCTGGTACGTCGAAGAGCACATCCCGATGCTGCTCGCGGTGCCGGGCTGGCGGCGGTCGCGGCGCTACCGCCTCGCCTCCGGCGACGGGCCTCGGTACCTGTCGCTGCATGAGATCGACTCGCTGGCGGCGTTCGACGAGCCCGCCTACAAGGCGGCGGTCTCGACGCCGTGGCGGAATCGGATCGTCGCGTCCGCGATCGGGCGCGAGCGGCGCGTGTTCGAGCTGCACAAGTCGTTCGGCTGAGTTCCGGTTCGGCACCCTTCCGCTGACGTGGTCACCCCGCTCGGCGTGCTCCCCCCGCTGGCCCCGCCCGTGCGTTCAACTTCTTATCAGTTCTAACCACTTTTTCGTCTTCGTATCATTTCTGACCACTTTTACGCCTGAATTGTCCGGTTCACATGGTCAGAACTGATAGCAAGGTCGCGTTAGTGGTCAGAACCGATAGATAGACGTGGCTGGGCGAGGGTCGCTGACAGCGGGTGTCAGCGATAGCTGCGTAGGCTTCGCTGCATGCGCGCCGATCGGCTGGTCTCGCTTGCCCTGCTGCTGCAGGCGCGCGGGCGGATGTCCGCCCGCCGCCTCGCGGCCGAGCTCGAGGTGTCGGTCCGCACCGTCTACCGTGACATCGCGGCGCTGAACCTGGCCGGGGTGCCGGTCGTCACCGAATCGGGTCCCGGCGGCGGTTGCTGGCTGCTCGACGGCTACCGGTTCCCGCTGCGGGGACTATCGGGCGACGAGGCGGAGGCGCTGCTGGTACTCGGCGTGCCCGCGGCGGTGGCCGAACTGGGGCTGGCGGACGCGCTCGCCGCCGCGCAGCAGAAGATCCGGGTGACGGCCGACGGCGCCGGCGGCGGCAGGGGCGGTGGGGGCCGGGGCGGAGCAGGCGGCGGCGCTTGTCCATCTTGACCTGCCGCGCTGGTTCGATCGGAGCGAGCCGGTGCCGTGGCTGCGGACGCTGGCGACCGCGGTGCGCGGGCGGCGACTGGTGCGGATCGGGTACCGGCGCGGGGCTCGGGATGGCGACCGCGACGGCGGACGGGGCGGCGATCAGGGGGCCGAGAGCAGCCGGGTGGTCGGGGCGCTTGGCCTGGTGAACAAGGCTGGGACCTGGTATCTGGTGGGGGCGTCGGCGGTGGGGGCGTCGGCGGTCGGGGTCGCGGCTTCGGGCTCGGGCTCGGCTTCGGCCTCGGGCTCGGGCTCGGAGGTGTGCTCGGTGGACGACGATCCGGACCGGGGCCTGACGGTCTTCCGGGTGGGGCGGGTGACGTCGGCGCTGGTGCTGCCGGATGTGTTCGACCGGCCGCCGGGCTTCGAGCTGGGGGCGTTCTGGGGCCGCTGGTCGGCCTCGTTCGTGACCAGCCGGCCGCGGCTGGAGGTGCGGGTACGGGCGTCGGCAGACGCGATCGCGGTGTTCCCCGAGGTGTTCGGTTCTGCGGTGCGGCCGGCGCTTGACGCGGCGGCGCCCGCCGATGAGCGCGGGTTCCGTGAGGTCGGGCTGACCTTCGAGCATGAGGCGGCGGCGGTGCAGCGGCTGGCCGGGTTCGGCGGACAGGTGGAGGCGCTGTCTCCGCCGGGCGTGCGGGCCCGGATGATCGCGACCGCGCGGGCGCTGCTTGAACGCTATGAAGCCGGCGATTGAGTTTTGCCTCGCCGATCAGGCACGTGGTCGGGCAACGACGTTGTCGCCCGCGACCGGCCTTGTGCCTTGTGCCTTGTGCCTTGTGCTACGGTCGTCGGCCGTGGCCGAAGAGATCTATGTAGGGAACGCAGCGACCGACGCCGCCGCCCGCGGCTGGCTCCTGGGGCATTTCATGCCCCAGGGCGACCCCCGCCGCAGCGACGACGTGGAGATCAAGTGGGGCGTCCACCCGGCGGGCGAGAAACGGCCCGGATGGGTCACCGACGATCCTCGCTCGGTGCTGTCGGTGCTGGTCAGCGGGCGGTTCCGGATTGACCTGCCGGACCGCTCGGTGGTGCTGGCGGAGCCGGGCGACTACATCGTCTTCCACGGCGTGAACCACACCTGGCACGCGGAGGAGGCCTCGGTGGTGGTCACGGTCCGGTGGCCGTCGCTGCCCGGCTTCGATCTGGCTGACGCCGGCGAGAACGCGTAGCGGACTGGCGGTAGTTGGCTGCGGCGGGGCCTGGCGGGGCCGACGATAGAATCTCGTCAGATTTGCTAAGGGGATCACCTGATGAATCAGCACGTGAAGAAGGGCTTGGCCGGGCCGCCCGAGGCGATCTACATCATCCGGCACGGCGAGAAACCGGCTGATCCGGAGCCATCCGGCCATGGGAAGCCCCCGGATGCGCCGTTCGGGGTCGACATTGAGGGCAACCACAGCCCGCATTCCCTGGTGCCCAGGGGATGGCAGCGCGCGGGCGGGCTCGTCGCCCTTTTCGATCCGGCCAGCGGCGGATCGAAGACGGGATTGCTGACTCCCACCGTCCTGCTCTCCCCGGCCCACGGCAGCCCCGGCAAGAACGCGGGGCACCGGACGTACCAGACCATTGAAGGCCTCGGCAGCCGCCTCGGGATTGAGATCGACTCGACCTTCGCCAAGGGCGAGGAGGCCGAGCTCGCCGCCGGAGTCGTGCGCGACCACGCGGGCGTCGCGCTGATCTGCTGGGAGCATCACCTCATCCCGGCGATCGCCGCGGCGCTGCCGGTGGTCAAGGAAGCCGTCATCCCCAAGGCGTGGCCGGGGCACCGGTACGACGTCGTCTGGAGCTTCACGCTCGTCCCGGACAGCGACACCGCCGAGTACGCCTTCGGGCAGATCCCGCAGCTGCTGCTGTCCGGGGACAGCGACAGCGTGATCCCGTGCTGAGGGGCTGACCCCTCCGGGCCTGTCGCCTGTCCCCTGTCGCGTTCGCGGCGGACTGCGCGTTGCGGGCTCGGCCGAATACGGCGAGTTCGCCGGCCGCGGCGCCGGGCCCGTTCAGCGCCAGCAGCGCGGTCGCCTCATTGCGCGACAGGTGCCGGTCCACGGCGCTCGCGGCGAGCTCGGGATCGCGCCGCCGGAACGCCGCCACCAGCTCACGGTGATGCGCCTCGCGGCGGCGGTGCTCGCTCGGGTCGGGGTCGAGCTTGCCCCACCCGATGCGGATGTACCGCTCGGACGCCCGCCACAGGGTAGCCAGGATGCGCAGGTCCCAGCCGGTGGCCGCGGGCGCGAGGAGCGCGAGGTGGAACTCGTGGTGCGCCTCGTAGATCTGGTTCATCGTCAGCTGCTCGGCCCCGAACTCGGCCGCCTGCTCGTCCAGCCGGTCGAGCTCGCCGTCGGAGATGAGCCGGCACGATCGCTGCGCGATCTCCGGCTCGAGCCGACGCCGCAGCCGGTAGATGCTCTGCAGCTCGCCGAGGTCGAGCGGGGCGACGGCGGCGCTGCGGCCCGGGCGCATCTGCACCAGGCCCTGATTCTCCAGGCTGCGCAGCGCCTCGCGCACCGGGATGATGCTGACCTGCAGCATCTCGGCCAGCTCGCGGAGCGAGAACTCCCGCCCGGGCTCGAGCGCCCCGCACAGGATCGACCGCCGCAGCTCCAGCATCACCTGGTCCGCGACCGAGCGCGACTCGATCGGGCGGACCCCGGGGGCCGCGGAGGATGCCACCAGCGCCTCGCCTTCGGTTGATGCGGGTGTTGTGATGACAGCAAATATACCGAGCGCGCCGTTTCCGCCGTCGGGGCCGACGCCCGCCGTCAGATCAGATCAAAATCATTATCCCGAACGGACCTCGGGTGACTCCAGACCGAACGCCGCGCGAGCTGCCCGGGCAGGCCTTCCACTCGTGAGCGGACATCGGCTGACCACGCGGAGACCGGGACCGTTCGACCATCGGGTTGTGATTTCGATCTTCAGGTAAGCGCGCGTCGGTCAGCTCGGCGGCGGGCGGGGCGGGCTCGGCCGTCTGCTGGTGGCGCGGCCACATCCCGGCCCGGCCGGTCAGGGCGACCAGGCTCGGCACCAGCAGTGAGCGGACGACGACGGTGTCGAGGACGACGCCGACGGCCATGAAGATCGCCAGCTGCCGGAACTGCTCGAGCGGGATCAGCGCGAGCAGGCCGAAGCTGGCCGCCAGCGCGATCCCGGCGGTGGTGATCGCGCGGGAGGCGCGCGGGGCGGCGACGGCGACCGCGTCCCTGGCCGAGCGCGTCCGCGCTTCCTCCCAGATGCGACCGACGACGAAGACGTTGTAGTCCGACCCGAGCGATACCAGCAGCACCCCGGCCGCGAACGGCACGAAGAACACCAGGTCGGCCGACCCGAACAGCGCGTCGCAGATCACCACGGTCAGCCCGAGGGTGGCCAGCACCGCCAGCAGGCTGGCGGCCAGCAGGTAGACCGGGGCGAGGAGCGACCGCAGGAACAGGATGAGCAGCAGCAGCGTGACCGCCACGATCGCCAGCCCGACTCGCCACAGATCGGACGCGGTCGCGTTGATGGCGTCGCCGGTCAGGGCGGTCTGCCCGCCGACCTGGTACTGAACGCCGCGCAGGCCGGCCGCGCGGCCGAGGGCGGGCAGCCGCGCGGTCAGCGTCCTGACCTGTCCGATCGCGGTGGCGTTGAGCGGGTCGGTGTCGTAGACCAGCGCGAAGCGGACCGCTCCCCCGCCCTTGGCGATCATCGGATTCCGGGACGACGCTCCGGCGACGGAACCGGTGAGAACCGACGGCCCGACCACGCTGGCCACGCCGGGCTGGTGGCGGAGTTCCTCGGCCATCTGGCGGTCCGCCGCGACCTGCGATCCGGCCCCGGGCCCGATCGCCAGTACCTCGGTCGGCGCGAGGATGCCGGGCGCGAAGCCGGCCGAAGCGGCGTTGCCAGCCAGGGAGACCGTCGACTTCGGCGGCATCTCGCCGATCAGCGGCGAGCCGAGGCCCAGCCCGCTGGCGGCCGAGGCCGCGATCCCGAGTCCCGCGACGCAGGCCGCGACCACCAGCAGCGCCACCGGCCGGGCGGTGGCGAACCGGGCCAGCGGGGTCCCGGCGGCGGCCGGCCTGGCCGGGGCGACGTGCCGGAAGATCACCCCGCTGAGCAGGCCGAGCAGGGCCGGCATGAGCGTCAGCGACACCACCATGGACACCAGCACGGTCGCCGCCAGCCCGGGGCCGAAGGCGCGCAGCAGGCCGCCGCGGGCCACCAGCAGCGCCCCGGTGCCTGCGGCGACGATCAGCCCGGCCGCGAGCACGATCGGAGCCGACTCGGCGGTCGAGTCGCGGACGGCCTGCAGGCGGTCCGCGCCCTCGGCCAGCCGGTTGCGCATTCCGGAGAGGAAGAACACGCAGTAGTCGGTGGTGACGCCGAGCAGCAGCACCACCAGGACCGGGTCCGCCTCCTGGGGCAGCGCGATGCCGGTCCGCTGGGCGCCCCACATCACCACCCGGATCGCGATCTCGTAGGCGGTCCCCGCGCACAAGAGCGCGGCCAGCGGGGCGAGCAGCGACCGGAGCCTGACCCCGACGATCACCGCGATCGCGAGCACGGTGAACAGCTCCACCCAGACCAGGTCGCGGTTGATGATCAGCCCCTGCTCGTACTGGGCGGCGACCGGCCCGGTCACGCCGACGACGTCGGTCAGGTAGCGGTGCGCGTACGTCCCGGCGTCCGTTACCTGCTGCTGCATGGTCGAGTCGGGGCTGAACTCAAGGAACGTGACGATCGTCGATGTGTGCCCGCTGACCCGGGCGAGCAGGGCGGCCGCGCTGGCGGGCGAGACGCTGATCGCGGCCGGAATGCCCGCCCCGTTCGGTAGCGGGACGACGGCGAGCAGGCCGAGGATGCTGGCGTGGCGGTCGTACGCCTGGGCCGCCCTGGCCGCCTTGTTCACCGCCGGTGACGGCAGGCCGCGGGGGTCGCGCTGCACGATGGCGACGCCGGCCTCCAGCGGATAGCCGAACAGCCTGGCCGCGGTGGCGTCCGCCTGCGCGGCCGCGGATCCGGGCGGGATCAGGTCAGACAGGCCGCCCGACGTCGGCAACGGCGGCAGCAGCAGGACCGCCGCGACCACCGCCGCCGCCCAGGCCGCAATGATAGGGAACCGTAGACCGACAATGAGATACCCGAACGCCTTCGCCACGACAGCCGCCACTACCCGGCCGCGGGCGTTTCATGGCAGCGCGGCGTGACCGTTGCTAAGCCTCTGTCCGCAGCGCCTGGCGGCCGGCGATGAGCGCGCGGGCGGAGGCGATGGCCCGGTCGGCGGTGGCGCTGACGGCGTCGGGGCCGTCGTTACTCGAGGAAACCGCGCAGCAGCGAGGCGGTCCCGGCCACGTGCTCGGCCATCGCCCGGCGGGCGCCCTCGGCGTCGCCCGCGAGGATCGAGGTGACGATCTCGGCGTGCTGCTCATTGGAGTGCTGGATGTTGCGAGCGAGCAGCGGGATCGCGTCGAGCAGCTCATTGAGGCGGCCCCGGACCTCGGCCACGGCGGAGGTCAGCGAGGGGGAGCCGACGGCCTCGGCGATGCCCAGGTGCAGCAGGGAGTCGTGGCGGCGGAAGTCGGTGAGGCTGACGTCGGTGGCCTCCTTCAGGCGCTGCTGCAGGTTATCCCGGTCCTGCTCGGTCAGCGTGCGCCGGGCGGCCGCCTCGGCCGCGCCCACCTCGAGCACGTAGCGCATGGTGAGGGCGTCCTCGAGCGCGCTGCCCATCTCCTGGGCGAGCTGTTTCGCATTCCGGCGGCGCGAGCGCGGCAGGGCCCTGGTCACGAACGTTCCGCCGTAGCGGCCGCGGTGCGACTCGATGTAGCCGGCCTGCTTCAGCGCGCCGATCGCGTCGCGGACCGTCTCCCGGCTGACCTTGAAGCGGGCGGCCATCTCGCGCTCGGTCGGCAGCCGCCCGCCGGGGCCGACCACGCCGAGGCGGATCGTCTGAAGCAGCCGCTCCACCGTCTCCTCGAACGCGTTTCCGGCTCGGACCGGGCGAAACAGCAGGTCATCGACGCTTCCAGCCGGAACGGGCGGCCTCGGCACCTCGCGACTGGCGGCCACGTTGCCCTCCTCGGGGACCCTCCGCGGGCGAGCACGCCGGGACGCTCCCATTACCTAACGCCTGCCCCTTCGACATTACTGCCAGCTGGAAACTTCGCCTAGGCCAGCCCGGCGCGGTCAGCACTCGACGACGTTCACCGCGAGCCCGCCGCGGGCGGTCTCCTTGTACTTCACCGACATGTCGCGCCCGGTCTCCTTCATGGTCTTGATGACCTTGTCCAGGGAAACGTGGTGCCTGCCGTCACCGCGCAGCGCCATGCGGGCGGCCGTGACCGCCTTGACCGCGGCCATGCCGTTCCGCTCGATGCACGGGATCTGCACCAGCCCGCCGACCGGGTCGCAGGTCAGGCCCAGGTTGTGCTCCATCCCGATCTCGGCCGCGTTCTCCACCTGCTGGGGGCTGCCGCCCATCACCTCGGCCAGGCCCGCCGCCGCCATCGAGCAGGCGGAGCCTACCTCACCCTGGCAGCCCACCTCCGCGCCCGAGATCGAGGCGTTCTCCTTGAACAGCATCCCGACCGCGCCCGCGGCGAGCAGGAACCGGACGACCCCGTCCTCGTCGGCGCCGGGAACGAACTCGACGAAGTAGCGCAGCACGGCCGGGATGATGCCGGCCGCGCCGTTGGTGGGGGCGGTGACCACCCGCCCGCCCGCCGCGTTCTCCTCGTTGACCGCCATCGCCCACAGCGTCAGCCACTCGCCGGCGTGCAGTTCCCTGCTGCCCTCGGCCCGCAGCGCGCGGGCCAGCGCCGGCGCCCGGCGCCTGACCTTCAGCCCGCCCGGCAGCACGCCCTCGGTCGCGATTCCGGCCGCCATGCACTCACGCATCACCCGCCAGATCTCGAGCAGCTTCGCCCGCACCTCGGCCTCGTCGCGCCAGGCAAGCTCGTTCTCAAGCATCAGACCGGATACCGAGCGGCCGCTGACTTCGGTCAGCCGGAGCAGTTCGGCCCCGGTCCTGAACGGGTACTTGAGCACGGTGTCGTCCGGCTTTACCCGGTCGGCGCCGACCGCGTCGTCGTCGACCACGAACCCGCCGCCGACCGAGTAGTAGGTCTTGGCCGCCAGCTCTGCGCCGTCGGCGTCGAAGGCGGACAGCTGCATACCGTTGGGGTGGTACGGCAGCGCCTTGCGCCGGTGCAGGACCAGATCCCGGTCCTGGTCGAACCCGATCGCGTAGGTCTCGCCGTGCTCCGCGCCGAGCAGCCACAGCCGGCCGCTGTCGCGGATGCGGGCCAGGTCCGGCTCCACCCGGCGTACGTCGACGTCGGCCGGCCGGTGGCCTTCCAGGCCAAGCAGCACCGCCTTGGGGCTGCCGTGCCCGTGGCCGGTGGCGCCGAGCGAGCCGAATAGCTCGGCCCGGACCCGCGCCACCGCGGGCAGCAGGCCCTCGCGCTCCAGCCGCTTGGCGAACATGTGCGCGGCCCGCATCGGGCCGACCGTGTGCGAGCTCGACGGGCCGATGCCTATTGAGAACAGATCGAAAACACTGACCGCCATCTCAGCCTCCATCGCCTTGAGTTGGGGTCGGGCGGGCGCTCGCGGCGTCGGTCCCGGCGGCAGCGATCACCGCCGGGACCGACGCGGGCGCGAGGGCAGAATACTGCCGGTTTGGGTCAGATGCTCCCGAGCTCCTCCTCGATCGCCTGCAGTTCGGCGGCCGAGCCCTGTACCCGGGGGCCGGTGAACCACTTGCGGGCGGAGACGAGCCAGTAGATGCCGGCGAAGCCGATCACGGCGACCACCGCGAACACGGTGTAGTTGAAGTTGTCGAAGTTGATCGGGTTCACGGTCGGGAGCATGAACAGCACCGTGATGAAGACCACCCACGCGCACGCGATGATCCCGATCGGCCGCGACCACCGCCCCAGGTGCCACGGGCCCCGCTGGAACGCCGAGCCGAGCCGCAGCCGCAGGAACGTCGGCAGCACATACGCGACATAGAGGCCGATCACCGCGATCGAGGTCACCGCCGCGTAGGCGGTGCTGTTCCACAGGTACGGCAGCCCCAGGATCAGCGCCCCGCCCGCCGCCAGCCAGATCGCGTTGGTCGGCGTCCGCGTCTTGGCGTTGATGTGATGCCAGATCCGGCTGCCCGGCACCGCCCCGTCGCGGGAGAACGCGTAGATCATCCGCGAGTTCGCCGTCACCGACGACATCCCGCAGAACAGCTGCGCCACGATCACGATCAGCAGCAGCAGCTTCGCGCCGGTCCCGCCGATCGCGTCGATGAAGATCTGGGCCGGCGGAACCGTCGCCCCGACCTCCCCCGAGTAGTCCTGGATCGCGAACGTGACCCCGATCAGCAGCACCCACCCCGCCAGCAGCGAGACGATGATCGAGGTGACGATCCCCCGCGGGCCCGCCACCGCCGCGTCGCGGGTCTCCTCGGTCATGTGGGCGGACGCGTCGTAGCCGGTGAAGGTGTACTGGGCCAGCAGCAGCCCCAGCATCAGGACGTAGACCTTCGACCCCCAGCCGCTGCCGTTCGCGAAGTGGGTGAACACGTACGACGCGCTCTGGTGATGCGACGGCGCGAACGCCAGCACCCCCACGATGACCAGGACGCCGAGGATGTGCCACCAGACGCTGACGTTGTTCAGCAGCGCCACCAGCGTGACCCCGAACTGGTTCAGGACCCCGTGCAGGACCAGGATCGCCGCGAACAGCACGATCGTGTGCCAGTGCTGGGCCGTGCTGAAGTTCCACTCCAGGTCCAGCAGCGCGTTCAGGAAGAACGCCGCCCCGAAGTCGATCCCGGCCGTCACCGCGACCTGCCCCAGGAAGTTGAACCACCCCGTGAACCAGGACCAGGCGGCCGGGTTGCGCGGCGCCAGCTTCGCCGACCAGTAGTACAAGCCCCCCGCGGTCGGGAAGCTCGAGCACACCTCCGCCATCGCCAGCCCCACGAACAGCGTCATCACCCCGACGAACGGCCACCCCCAGGTGATGATCACCGGGCCGCCGTCGGTCATCCCGGTCCCGTACAGGGTCAGGCACCCCGACAGGATCGAGATAATCGTGAACGACACCGCGAAGTTACTGAAGCCGGACATATGCCGGCGCAGCTCCTGGGCGTAGCCCAGCTCGTGCAGCCGTCTCTCGTCGTCGGTGGGTTGCAGGGCCGTGGCCTTCGCCCCGACCCCTTCGTCTTCGATCATGGCGATCCTCTTTCGGTGAATTTTTTACTGGGGGGTGACGTAGGCGCCGGAGATGCCGCCGTCGACGAGGAACGTGGCGGCGGTCATGAACGACGAGTCGTCGCTGGCCAGGAAGGCGACCGCGGCGGCGATCTCCTCCGGCTCGGCGAACCGGCCCATCGGGATGTGCACCAGTCGGCGCTGCGGCGCGCTCGGGGTCCTTGGCGAACAGCTCCTGCAGCAGCGGCGTGTTCGACCGGCCCGGGGCACAGCGCGTTGACCCGGATGCCCTCCCGGGCGAACTGCACGCCGAGCTCGCGGGACATCGCCAGCACGCCGCCCTTGCGACGCGGTGTAGGAGATCTGCGAGGTGGCCGCGCCCATCAGCGCGACGAACGACGCGGTGTTGATGATCGAGCCCTTGCCCTGGCGCTGCATGTGGGGGATGGCGTGCTTGCAGCAGCAGGTAGACCGAGGTGAGGTTGACCTCCTGCACCCGACGCCAGGCGTCGATGCCGGTGACCAGGATCGAGTCGTCGTCGGGCGGGGAGATGCCGGCGTTGTTGAACGCGATGTCGACCGAGCCGTAGGCCTCGAACGCGGCCAGGAACAGGGTCTCGACGTCGTCCTCGCTCGGTGACGTCGGCGGGCACGAACAGCCCGCCGACCTCGTCCGCGGCGGCCTTGCCCGCCGACCGGGTCGACGTCGGCGACGACGACCTTGGCGCCCTCGGCGGCCAGCCGCCGTGCGGTGGCCAGGCCGATGCCGCTCCCGCCGCCGGTGACGACGGCCACCCGGTCCTGCAGGCGGTTGCCGATGTTGCCCATGCGCGCTGCCTCTTTCTAATGTCGGTCGGGGGCCAGCGTTCGATCGCTTGGCTGGAGGTCGGGATGAAGTCGACTAGTTATCGGTTGCGATGAAGACGTTCTTGGTCTCGGTGAACGCGTCGAGCGCGTCCGGGCCGAGCTCGCGGCCGAGGCCGGACTGCTTGAAGCCGCCGAACGGCGTCGCAGTAGCGCACCGACGAGTGCGAGTTGACCGACAGGTTGCCGGTCTCCACCGCCCGCGCGACGCGCAGCGCGCGCCCGACGTCGCGGGTCCAGATCGAGCCGGACAGGCCGTACTCGGTGTCGTTGGCGAGCCGGATCGCGTCGGCCTCGTCCTCGAACGGCACCACCGCGACGACCGGGCCGAAGATCTCCTCGCGCCACTGCGGCGAGCCGACGCTGCACCGGCGCCAGGACGGTCGGCGGGAACCAGAAGCCCGGCCCGTCCGGGCGCCGCCGCGGAAGGCGACCGGCGCGTCGTCGGGCACGTAGGACGCGACCGTCTCCCGCTGCGCGGCCGAGATCAGCGGGCCCATCTCGGTCGCCTCGTCGCGCGGGGTCGCCGACCCGCACGCCCTTGCACCGCCGGTTCGAGCAGTTCCATGAAGCGGTCGAACACGCTGCGCTGCGACCAGGATCCGCGACCGCGCGCAGCAGTCCTGGCCGGCGTTGTCGAACACGCCGTACGGCGCGGTGGCGGCGGCCTGCTCGAGGTCGGAGTCGGCGAAGACGATGTTCGCGCTCTTGCCGCCGAGCTCCAGCGTCACCCGCTTCACCTGCGCGGCGCAGCCGGCCATGATCTGCTTGCCGACCTCGGTGGACCCGGTGAACACCACCTTGCGGACCGCCGGGTGGTCGACGAAGCGCTCGCCGACGACCGAGCCCTTGCCGGGGATGACCTGGAAGACGTCGCTCGGGCAGCCCGGCCTGCAGCGCCAGCTCGCCCAGCCGGATCGCGGTCAGCGGCGTGAGCTCGGCCGGCTTGAGCACGACCGAGTTCCCGGCCGCCAGCGCCGGCGCGAAGCCCCAGCCGGCGATCGGCATCGGGAAGTTCCACGGCACGATCACGCCGACCACGCCGAGCGGCTCCTTGAACGTGACGTCGACGCCGCCCGCGACCGGGATCTGCCGGCCGAACAGCCGCTCAGGCGCGGCGGCGTAGTAGTTGAGCACGTCGCGGACGTTGCCCGCCTCCCAGCGGGCGTTGCCGATCGTGTGGCCGGAGTTGGCCACCTCGAGTCGGGCCAGGTTCTCCAGGTCGCCGTCGACCGCCTCGGCGAACCGCCGCAGCAGCCGCGCGCGGTCGGCCGGGGCGACCGTCACGCCAGCTGTCGCTGGGCAATCGCGGCGCGCTGCGATCGCGGCGTCGGCCTGGTCGGCGTCGGCCAGCGGGACCCGCTGCGACGACTTCCTCGGTCGCGGGGTTGATGACGTCATGGGCCGACACGGCTTGCTCCTGCTCCTTGGTTCTGTGCTGACTTCCTGGCAACGGCCGCCGCCACCAGCGCCTCGAACAGCCGCAGGTCGCCGCCGTCCTGCTCGGGGTGCCACTGCACGCCGAGGACGAAGCGGTGACCGGGCAGCTCGACCGCCTCGACGATGCCGTCGTCGGACCAGCGCGGCCGCCTCGAGCTCCGGCGCCAGCTTGTCGATGGCCTGGTGGTGGTGGCAGGCGACGGTCGACGGCGGCGCCGAGCAGCCCGTGCAGCACGGTGCCAGGGCTGACGGTCACCCGGGTCTGGCCGAAGACGCCGGGGGCCGGGCCGTGCCGCCGGTGGCCGACGGACGTCGGGCAGGTGCTGGTCGAGCGTGCCGCCGAGCGCCACGTTGAGCAGCTGCGCGCCCCGGCAGACGCCGAGCACCGGCAGGTCGGCCGCCAGCGCGCGCGGCGAGCAGGCGCAGTTCCCAGTCGTCGCGCCACCGGCGGACGACGGTCTCCTGGTGCGGGCGCTGCTGGTAGCGCTCCGGGTCGACGTCCGACCCGCCGGTGAGCACCAGGGCGTCGACGCCCTCGGTCGCCTCGTCGGCGCCGTGTTCCTGCGGCGGCAGCAGCACCGGGACCCCGCCCGCCCGCGCCACTGCGTCGACGTAGACGTTGTGGCAGCAACGCGAGCTCGGTGTCCCAGACCCCGGTGACGGCCCGTTCCCGGTAGGTGGTCAGGCCGATCAGCGGGCGGCGGGTCCGCACGGCGCCGGCCGTGGCGTCGTCGGCCGGGACTCAGAGCCGCTCGAAGCCACGGAAGCGCTCCCAGTCGGTGACGGCGGCGTCGTAGGCGGCGAGTTCGATGCGGGCGGCGTTGAGGTAGTGCTCGACCACCTCCGGCGCCGAACGCGGCCTTGGCGAGCTCGCTGCCGGCCGAGCAGGTCGGCCGCGTCGCGCAGGGTGGCCGGCACTCGCGGCTTGTCCGAGTCGTAGGCGTTGCCGACGAAGATCGGCTCGAGCGGGAGCTCGTGGTCGATGCCGTGCAGGCCGGCCGCGATCAGCGCGGCGACGGCCAGGTAGGGGTTCACGTCGCCGCCCGGCGACCCGGTTCTCCACCCGCAGCGACTCGCCGTGGCCGACCACCCGGAGCGCGCAGGTGCGGTTGTCCTCGGCCCCAGGCGATCGCGGTCGGAGCGAAGCTGCCGGGCACGAACCGCTTGTAGGAGTTGATGTTCGGCGCGAAGAAGTAGGTGAGCTCTCGCAGGCAGGCCAGCTGGCCGGCCAGGAAGTGCTCCATCAGCGGCGAGAAGCCGTGCGGTCCGTCGCCCGCGAGCACCGGGTCGCCCTCGGGCGAGCGCAGGCTGATGTGGATGTGACAGGAGTTGCCCTCGCGTTCGTCGTACTTGGCCATGAACGTCAGGCTCATGCCGTCCTGCGCTGGCGATCTCCTTCGCCCCGGTCTTGTAGATGCTGTGGTTGTCGCAGGTGGTCAGCGCGTCGGCGTAGCGGAAGGCGATCTCGTGCTGGCCGAGGTTGCACTCGCCCTTGGCCGACTCCACGTACAGGCCGGCGCCGGTCATGCCGTTGCGGATGCGGCGCAGCAGCGGCTCGACCCGGCCGGTGCCGATGCAGCGAGTAGTCGACGTTGTACTGGTTGGCGGGCTGCAGCCGGCGGTAGCCCTTGTCCCAGGCGTCCTCGTAAGCTGTCGTTGAACAGCGATGAACTCTAGCTCGGTGCCGACGTAAGGCGACGAGACCGCGCTCGGCCAGCCGCTCGAGCTGCTTGCGCAGGATCTGCCGAGGCGAGGCGACGACCGGACGGCCGTCTTCCCACTGCAGGTCGCACAGCACCAGCGCGCGTGCCCTCGTGCCACGGCATCAGCCGGAGAGTGGACGAGGTCGGGCTTGAAGACGAAGTCGCCGTAGCCGCTCTCCCAGGAGGACATCGCGTACCCGTCGACGGTGTTCATGTCGACGTCGACCGCGAGCAGGTAGTTGCAGCCCTCGGCGCCGTGCGGCGACCACGTCGTCGAGGAAGTACCGCGCGCCGCAGCGCTTGCCCTGGAGCCGGCCCTGCATGTCAGTGATCGCGATGACCACCGTGTCGACCGTGCCCGCGTCCACTAGCGTCCGCAGCTTCTCGATGGTGAGCGGTCCCTCGGCGTGCGTCACGGTCGCCTCCTTGTGGTCGAGCCCCGGTGCGGGCACGATGGGTGCTCAAAGCGGGTTTTAATGGTCTACATACCCATCCATTGGGCACAATGGAAGCACCGTGATGATCAGACGTCAATGGTCTGGAACCAGCGAAATTAACCGTCCTGCCAGGGACGTCACCGCCGCTTTGTTACCGATGGGTTAGCTGCGTTACCGGCCGGTTAGCCGCGCCGTCAGCAGGCAGACGTCATCCTGCCTGGCGGCGCCGACAAGCGCCGCTTCGACGGTGGCGCAGGTTTCCTCGGCCGACCCGCGGCAGCCCTTGATCGTTTCCGCCAGCGCGGCTAGGCCGTCGCCGATGTCGCGTCCCCGGTGCTCGATCAGGCCGTCGGTGTAGCAGAGCAGCCGCGCGCCTGCCGCCAGCCGCCGCCAGCCGAAACTGAACCGGCCGCCGGGGAGGGCGCCGAGCATAGTGCCGGGCGCGTCGTCGAGGTACTCCGGCGGACCGTCGAGGGAGGTCATGACCGGCGGTGGGTGCCCGGCGTTGGCGTACACGAGGTCGCCGGAGGCCGGGTCGAGCACGGCGTAGACGACGGTGGCGAGCGCGTCAGGCAGCAGCCGGACCACGGCCGCATTGGTCCGCTCGAGCGCAGCGGCCGGATCCGGGTCGTCGATCGCGTACGCGCGGAGCATGCTGCGAACCTGGCCCATGATCGAGGCAGACGCGATGTTGTGGCCGGACACGTCGCCGATGACCAGCCCGACGCGGCCGCCGGCGACGGGGAACGCGTCGTACCAGTCGCCGCCGACGGCGGCCCCCTCGGTCGCGGGCAGGTAGCGCACCGCCAGGTCGAGCCTGGGGACGGCGGGCAGCGCGGCCGGGAGCAGGGAGCGCTGCAGCGTCTCGGCGATGGCGTGCTCACGGGTGAAGGTGTCGGTGTTGGCCAGCCCCGCCGCCAGCCGGCGGCTGAGTTCCTCCACCACCGACACGTCCGTCTCGGTGAAGGGCGAGCCGCCTGAGGTTCGGTAGAGCGAGATCACGCCGACCGGGCCCCGTTCGGACAGCAGCGGCGTGCTGATCGCGCTGCGCGGTCGCATCAGCTGCACGACGCTCATCGCGTCGGGCTCGGCCCTCGTCCAGACGGGCATCTCGGCCGCCGCGTCCCGCGAGAGCTGGGTGACGCCGGTGGTGAAGGCACGCTGGGTCAGCAGCGGGCCGGCCGGCGCGATCCGGTGCGGACGCAGCTTCGCCAGCTGCGCCGCCCGGGCCGGGTCAATGTGGCCGAGCGCGCTCGCGGCCAGCGTCCCTTCGGCCGTCGGCAGGAACACGATGCAGCACTCGGCCAGGGCGGGGACGACCAGCCGGACGATCTGGTCGAGCAGCTCGCCCCGGTCCCGGGTGGCGGCCACCAGCGCCCCGGCCCGCATCAGGAAGGACAACCGCTCCCGGGTGGAGTCGGCCTCGGTCCGCGCGGCCCGGGTACTGGCGAGCAGTTCGGCCCGTTCCCGCTCGGCCCGCTGGCGGGAGGTCAGGTCGATAACGAAAGACGTCCAGCGCAGCGGCCGGCGGTCGATCACCGCCGCCCCGATCAGAACCGGCACCCGGTGCCCGTCCCGATGCAGGTACTCCGTCTCGAACGGCTGGCACGCGCCCGTCTGCCGCAGCTGCTCGATCGCCTCGGCGTCAGCCGCGGCCCATTCCGGCGGGGTGATGTCCCGCCAGCGCACCCGCCCGGCCTCGAGGTCGTCCCGGCTGTAGCCGATCATGCCCAGGTACGCGTCATTGGCGTCGTACACCCGGCGCTCGTCGACGACCATCACGCCGAGGACGTTGGCGTCCCGCAGCCGGCCGAGCAGGGCGTTGCTCTGGCGGAGGGCCGCCTCAGTCCGCCGCTCCTCGGTCAGGTCGGTCAAGATCGCGTAGGCCCGGCTCGGCCGGCCCCGGTCGTCCCGCGCGTCGGGGACGGCGGTGACCCTCACCCAGCGCCGCTCGCCGGTCCGCCGGTGCCGGACGCCGACCACCACGTCGGGCACGATCTGGCCGGTCCGCAGCGCCACCGGCACCGGCAGCTCATTCATCGGGAACCGCGAGCCGTCCTCGCGTATCGCGTCGCCCTGCGGGACAACGGGCCAGGACGCCACCGCGGCCAGGTCGATGCCCAGGATCTCGCTGGCGGCGGGGTTAACGCCGATGACGGACCCGTCGCGGTCGTAGTGGACGACCCCCTGCGGCATGGTCTCGAACAGCGTCCGGTACCGCTCGCCCGACGTGGCGTTAACGGCCATCGTGCTCATCGGGCCGTTGGCCCGGCGCGCATGCGGAATCACGGTCAGCGCACCCCCGCAGTGCCTCCCATCCAGCCCGCCCCCGAGCAGAACGACTCTATCATTTCGACGTTTATCCTGCTCAGACGGCAGGCGAGCGGGGCCGTCCTACCCTTCGAGGGCGCGGGACAACGCGGCCGCCCACTCTGCGGTCGCGTCGAGATGCGCGTCGTGCGATCCGCCGGCCAGGAGGACGGGCCGGGTGCCCGGCCGGGCGGCGACGAACTCGGCTTGCTCGGCCGGGCTGAACATGCTCGCGGCGGCGAACACCGCCGTCGTCGGCGCGGTCACCGACCTCCATTCCGCCCAGCGCGGGGCCGCCACGCCTTCCATCACCGTCTGCATGACGCCGGCGTCGAACGGCGGGACGAGGCCGCCCTCTCCCGACGGTTCGAGGTGCCCGATCCACGACCGGGACAGCGCGTCCTGACCCAGGAACTCCCCCGCCTCGGCCGCCGACGCGAACGGCACCGGCCACGACCGGAAGTAGTCGCCGATGCGGGCCGGGTCGGCGCCGCCCGCGACGGTCGCCTCGAGCACGACGAGCCGGTCGACCAGATCGGGGAAGGCGGCCGCGGCGAGGATGGCGGTGTGCCCGCCCATCGACTGCCCGACCAGCGTCACCGGACGGCCGGGGGACACAGCACGGATCACCGCCGCCACGTCGGTCGTGAACGCGTCGCGTGACAGGTCGGCCGGCCGCCGCGTCGTGTGACCGTGTCCGCGCAGGTCAGGGAGTACGAAGCGGTGAGCACGGGCGACTGCGGCGGCGGTCGCGACGAACTCGTCGCCCGCTCCCGCCAGTCCGTGCAGCGCCACCACGACCGGCCCGTCGCCGTCGTTGTCGAGGTAGCTGAGCCTGACCTCGTTGTTCGCGACCTCGCGGCGCTTGAACCCGGAATCCACGACGGAAGGCTATCGCCCCGGCAAAGGCTCTCGTCGAGGCTCGGCACCGGGGTTGAGCGTCCTTCGCATATCCGTGACGGCATTGACCTCATCCGCCGGGCGCCGAACTACATGAAGCTCGACGCGTGATCAGCCGGAACGATTACGCTTCGGCCGCCGCCTGGTATTTCGCGACGACATCGGCAGGCACGCGACCGCGGTCCTTGATGTCGTAGCCGTTCCCCTTCGCCCATTCGCGGACCTTGGCAGTGTCGACGGCGGAAGCGCCGCGGGGGCCGCGTCGTGAGCGGCGGGCAGCGCCGCCGACCTTGCGGCTGTGCTCGATGAACTTCCCGAGCGTCCGGCGCAGCTCATCGGTGTGCTCGCCGCTGAGGTCGATCTCGTAGTCGGTGCCGTCCAAGCCGAAGCGGACCGTGCCGTCCGCCGCGCCGCCGTCGATGTCGTCAATGAAGAGCGTCTGGATCTGCTGGGCCATGAATTACTCCGGGGGTTCGACGATGTTTAAGAACTAGTATAGACGGCCGCTATGCGCATTCCGCGCAATAGGCGGCGTGTCGCCGGCTTGTAAACCATCAAGCGCCCATGGCGCGGGGCGGGGCGCCAATCGGTATCGGGCCCCTCTGCTCGGCGGAGGACTCGCCTGATTCACGGAAAAGCCTTGGCGGAATCTAAAACTGGTGCAAACTCACCGGCCAACGTCAGCGGTTGCAGGCCGATGACGGCGCCGCTCACCGCGGTCGCCTGCGCGGCCGGCCTCACGAACAGGGATGAAGAGGCGAGACGATCGCGTTCTGGTGGCTGACGCCCGAGTCGGATTCGCGAGGAGGAGGATGCGCTTGTCGCTCCACGTCGCCCCGTCCGGGGGCTGGCAGGCCGGGCCCTGGGTATCGGCGTGGCTTGCCGCGGCCCTGGCGATTATCGTCGGCGTCCCGGTCGCCGACCTGTTCTTGCCGCCCGACATCCACCTCGCCCACCTGCTGGCCGTCGCCCCGGCGTTCACGGCCGCGGTAGCCGGGGTCCGGCTGACCGCGGCGGTCAGCGTGCTCGCGGCGCTCGCGCTGATCGTCGCCGGGGCCGAACGCGACAGCTTGACGACCGAGAGCGTCCTGGTCCAGTTCGGTTCCCTGATCGCCGTCTCGGCCCTGTTGGTTCTGTTCAGCGTGTTCCGCGACCGGCGCAGCCGCGAGCTGGCCAGGGTCCGCCGGGTTTCCGACGCGACCCAGCGGGTGGTGCTGCGCCCGCTGCCGGCGCGGGCCGGGCCGCTCTCGATCGCCTCGGCCTATCGCGCCTTCGACGCCGACAGCACGATCGGCGGCGACCTGTACGCCGTCACCCGCGCCGCCGGGTCCACCCGCCTGGTCATCGGCGACGTGCGCGGTAAGGGGCTCGCCACGATCGGCAGCACCGCCATCATGCTCGGCACGTTCCGCGCCCTGGCGCACCGGCAGCTGCCGCTGCCGGAACTGGTCGCCCAGCTGGAAGGCGCGGTCCGCTGGGACTTCGCGGAGAACGCAGGGCCGGAAACCGACGACGGGGAAAGCTTCGTCACCGCCGTGATCGTCGACATTCCCGACGACGAGCCGGTGGTCCGCCTGATCAGCCGCGGGCACCCGCCGCCCCTGCTGCTGCGGCGCGGCGGCAGCGTGACCGCGCTGACCGTGCACGAGCCGGCGCCGCCGGTGGGCCTGGGCTCAGTGTCGGCCGCCCCCTACGTCCCGACGACCTTCCCGTTCGCCCGGGGGGACCGGCTGCTGCTGTACACCGACGGCGTCAGCGAGACCCGCGACCGCGACGGCGCGTTCTACCCCCTCGCCGAGCGCGTCACCGCCTGGGCCGGCCAGGCCCCCGCGGACCTGGTCGGCAGCATCACCGACGACCTGGCGGCGTACGCCGCCACCCCGTTCAACGACGACATGGCCCTGGTCGCCATCGAGCGAGACAAACCCACTGCAGCCGGCCGCTGAAGGCCGACCAGGCCGAGACCGGCTCGAAAGGGGCTGAGCCACGAGGCCGTCGCCCGGCACCGGCGAGAGGGCTGACAGTGGTGGCTTGAAGGGCTCCTGCGATAGGACTCGAACCTATAACCTGCCGGTTAACAGCCGGCTGCTCTGCCAATTGAGCTACGCAGGACCGTCACGCGCGGCGGGCCGGAAACCGGGCCCGTTGCTTGTGCTGCGCATAAGCGTAGCGCACCTTCGGGGGTGCCCGTGGCACTCGGGAGGCCGCCCGGCGCCAGAACTTGGAACCGGCCGCGATGAACTTTTCCCGGCTGAGGTGGACTGTCTACGGCAACGGTGGACAGATAACCATGGAGGCCAACGCACCGTAGCGGTGGCCAGCCAGAACGTAAGAGACGTCGGGGACGGATGGCCGCAACGCCACCGGCGACGTCGTGCGCGGGAAGAAGGGGAACCGAATGCGGTACAAGGCAATGTTCATCGCGGGGTTCGCCGTCGGCTTTGTGGCCGGCGCGCGGTCCGGCCGCGGTACTTACGACAAGCTCGTCGCGTACGGGCGTCAGGTCGCCGAGAACCCGAAGGTGCAGCAGGCGTCGAACAAGGCGCAGGCGAAGGCGACCGAGCTCGGCAAGACGGCCGCCGCCAAGGCGCCCGACTACGCCAAGAACGCCGCCGCCAGCGCGACCAACGCCGCCAAGGCGGCGTCGGCCCAGGTGCCGTCGGTCGTGCACGCGGCCGCGGACAAGCTGCCGCGGCAGTTCGGCGGCGGTAACGGCAAGGACTCGGGCGACGACGTTGCCGCCGACGGAAACCTGGTCTACCCGGCCGAAGGCGACGCCTCGGCCGCGAACGGGGTCCGCTACACGCCTGACACCCCCGGCGACCACTGAGCCGGGCCGGGTAACCGGGTCGACCAGGTCAATCTAGGCCAGCGCGGGCAGCCGGACGGCGCGAGGCGGAGCAACGGTCCGTTCGATATGACGGATTTGATCTGGTTTTGCAGTTCTGGCCGCAGACAGCCGAAGGCCGGCGCCGACGTCATCGTCGGCGCCGGCCTTGTCCGGCCGCCACTGGTGTGGTGAGGCGCGCTAGTCCAGGTACTCGCGCAGCAGCAGGGCGCGGGAGGGGTGGCGGAGCTTGGCCAGGGTCTTGGACTCGATCTGCCTGATCCGCTCCCTGGTCACGCCGAACTCCCGGCCGACCTCCTCCAGCGTCCGCGGGTGCCCGTCGGACAGCCCGAACCGCAGCTGGATGATCCGCTGCTCGCGCTCGGAGAGCTCGCACAGCACCCGGTCGAGCTGGTCCTGCAGCATGATGAAGGCCGCCGCCTCGATCGGGACGACCGCGTCGGCGTCCTCGATGAAGTCACCGAGGTCGGATTCCTCCTCGCCGATCGGCGACTGCAGCGAGACCGGCTCCTGGGCGATCCGCTGGATCTCGGCGACCCGCTCGGGCTCGACCCCGAGCTCGGCCGCGAGCTCGTCCACGGTCGCCTCGCGGCCCAGCTCCTGGTGGAGCTGGCGCTGCACCCGGGCGAGCTTGTTGATCGTCTCGACCATGTGCACCGGCACCCGGATCGTGCGCGCCTGATCGGCGATCGCGCGGGTGATCGCCTGCCTGATCCACCAGGTCGCGTACGTGGAGAACTTGTAGCCGCGGGTGTAGTCGAACTTCTCGACCGCCCGGATCAGCCCGAGGTTCCCCTCCTGGATCAGGTCGAGGAAGACCAGCCCGCGGCCGATGTAGCGCTTGGCGATCGACACCACCAGCCGGAGATTCGCCTCGATCAGCCGCTGCTTGCCGCGGACGCCGTCGGCCGAGAGCCACTCCAGGTCGCCGCGGTCGGCGTCCGAGATCGTGAAGATGGAGTTCAGCTTCTCTTCGGCGTACAGCCCGGCCTCGATCGACTTGGCCAGCTCGACCTCGTCCTCGGCCGTCAGCAGCGGTACCCGGCCGATCTCCCGCAGGTAGATCCGGACCAGGTCGCTGGTGCCGGCCCGGCGCGCGGTCTCCGCGTCGCTCTCCGGCAGCTTGGTCTCTGTTTCCTCCTCAATCGGTGCGTCAAGCACCTCGATACCTTCGTCGGCGAGCACGCGCGCTACCCCGTCGAGCGCGTCTGTGGCCAGCTCGGCCGAATCGATTGCCGCGGTGACGTCCCCCGTCGTCACGAAGCCCCGTGAGCGCCCGAGCGCCACGAGTTCCGTTAGATGTTGCCTAAGCGATGGTTCGCTCGTTGCTACGGTGAGGCTCACGAAGAACAGTGTGCGCCTCCGACCCTGTGCTTCGGGGGACCCAATTTTACTATTCTGACCAGAGGTTTAACCTGAGGGAAACCTGAGTAAATACTCCTGGAAATGTCTTTCGCGGTTCAGGAACCGCCCGCTTTCAGGCCCCGCTCGCCCGGTCGAGCAGCCACTTTCGCCGCTGCTCAAGCCCCACCAGCTCGCCGAACACGCGGCCGTAAGCGGCCTGGTCCTCCTCCGGGTTCATCCGCTGGAGCTTGGCCTTGATCCCGGCGATCCGGCGGCCGGCCGCCAGCTCGCCGACCCGGGCGAGCACGACGTCGGCGTACTTCTCGTCCGGCTCGCCCGACACCTGCAGCGGCTCCACCGCCAACTCGGTCACGAAGCCGCGGACCACGTCGTCCGGCGCCGCCTCGAGCAGCGCCGCCGCCCAGTCCCGAGCCCGGCCCGCGGTCCCCACCCCGCCGCAGGCGGCGATGAGCTCGAACACGGCCGCGTGGGCGGGCAGCGTGAACGCGGACGCGCCGAGCGCGTCAAACTCCGGCCCGGTCAGCCCCGACCACTGCACGGCGAGCTTGAGCGCCTCCCGCTCGACCCGGTGGACCGGGTCGGATCGGTCAAAGGCGCGGCCGCTCTGGGCGGGGCGCAGGTTGCCTGCGCGCTGCGGGCCGGCGTCGGATGCCGCCTCGTTTGGGTTCGAACGGGCCGGTGCTCCGCGCTTGGGCTGCATGGCCGCGGCGGCCTGGCGGACCCGGTCGAGGACGTAGCGCTCGTCCATGAACCCGATCCAGCGGTCGAGGTCGACCGCGTACTGCTTCCACTTGGCCCGGTCCTTGATCCTGACGATGATCGGGGCGGCCTCGTCGATCGCGGCGAACTGCCCCTCGCGGGTGTCCAGGTCGTGCTTGGCCAGCACCGACCTGATCGCGAACTCGAACAGCGGCACCCGCCGCGCCACCAGGTCGCGGACCGCGGCGTCGCCGTGCTTGACCCGCAGGTCGCACGGGTCGAGGCCGTCGGGCTGGACCGCGACGTAGGTCTGGGTGACGAACTTCTCCTCGAGGGCGAACGCCCGCAGCGCGGCCTTCTGCCCGGCCGCGTCGCCGTCGAAGGTGAAGATGATCTCGCCGGTCGACCCGTCGGTGTCCATGATCAGCCGCCGGAGGATCTTCACGTGATCCTCGCCGAAGGAGGTGCCGCAGGTGGCGACGGCGGTCGGCACGCCCGACAGGTGGCACGCCATCACGTCGGTGTAGCCCTCGACGATCACCGCCTGTCGGCGCTTGGCGATCTCCCGCTTGGCCAGGTCCGCGCCGTAGAGCAGGTGGCTCTTCTTGAAGATGGCGGTCTCGGGGGTGTTGAGGTACTTCGGGCCGTCCTCGTCGGCGTTGAGCTTGCGCGCGCCGAACGCGACGGTCTCCCCCGTCAGGTCCCTGACCGGCCACATCAGCCGGCCGCGGAACATGTCGATCAGGCCGCCGCGGCTGGTCCGCCTGGCGAGGCCGGCCTTGAGCAGCTCCTCCTCGGTGAAGCCGCGCGGCCGCAGGTGCCTGACGAGCTCGTCCCAGGCGTTGGGCGAGTAGCCGACGCCGAACTTCTGCGCGTCGTCGAGGGAGAAGCCGCGCTCGGCCAGGAACGCCAGGGCCGGGCTGTTGCCGGTCGTTGTTGCGAGCCGGCCGGTGTAGAAGTCCTGGGCGGCGATGTGCGCCTCGATCAGCCGACGCCGCTGGCTGTGCTCCTGGCCGGGGACGTAGCCGCCCTGCTCGTAGCGGAGCTCCAGGTGGGCGCGGGCGGCCAGCCGCTCCACCGCCTCGGTGAAGTCGAGGTGCTCGAGCTTGCGGATGAACGTGATCACGTCGCCGCCCTCGCCGCAGGAGAAGCAGTGGTACAGCTCCTTGCCCGGGGTGACGTTGAAGGACGGCGTCCGCTCCTCGTGGAACGGGCAGAGGCCCTTGAGGCTCCCGCCGCCGGCCGGCCTGAGCTGCAGGTACTCGCCCACGACGTCCGCGATGGGCGATCGTTCGCGGACGTTGGCGATGTCTTCCTGGCGAATGCGACCTGGCATGTCTGCGAGTGTATGACCGCCGCCGGGCGGTGCGGCTGGGTTCGGCACGGGTTTGACAGGGGTTCGGTCTCGCATCGGTCGTGCTTCGGTGTTGCTTCGGTGTTGCCTTGGTCTTCGGTCCTGCTTCGGTATTGCTTCGGTCTTCGGTCCTGCTTCGTCCGGCTTCGGGTCGGCTTGGGCCCAGCTCGGCGCTCCGGTGGTGATTAGCGGATGCTTTGGTCGGGGAAAATCCGTGATGCGGTGGCCGCCTTCTGCAGGACTGCAGGCGGATGAGAAGAGGATCTGTGAGCGAACAGCTGGTGCTCTGGGACATCGACGGAACGCTGCTTAACGCCGACGGAGTAGGCCGTGACCTGTACGACGTGGTGTTCGTACAGCTCTTCGGACGGTCAATCGACGCATTCGCGCCGATGGCCGGACGTACCGATCGGGCGATCATCCTGGAGACTCTGACCATGGCAGGGGTGGACGAGCCACGGCGCTACGTCGACCCATTCATCGCAGGCCTGACCGCGCAGGCACCGTCGGTCCGGGAGATGGTCGCCGTCCGCGGGCGCGCCCTGCCGGGTGCCTCGGACGTGCTGCGCGGACTGCAGGGGATCGCGCACCAATCGGTCCTGACCGGGAACATCCGGCCGGTGGCCGAGGTCAAGCTGGCGGCCGTGGGGCTGCGCGACGGCCTCGACCTGTGCATCGGCGCCTACGGCGACGACCACGAGATACGGGCCGAGCTGGTCCCGGTCGCGCGGCGGCGCGCGGCGGCGGTGCACGGCAAGTCGCCGGCCGAATTCGACGGCGCGGCGACGGTGGTGATCGGGGACACGCCGCTCGACATCGAGGCCGCGCTCGCCACCGGGGCGCGCGCGGTCGGGGTGGCGACCGGCGGGTACACGGCCGGCGAACTGGCGGCGGCGGGCGCGCACGCGGTGCTGCCCGACCTCACCGACACCGATGCCGTTCTGGCGGCGCTGCTTCCGTTATCGGTCGTGGCTTCCTGTCGGACCTGGCTTGCCGTCTCGTCTGAGGCAGCCTTCTTAGGTCGCTGTCCTTGCTTGCCGATCTGCCGCGTGCGCGAAGGCCGCGCAGGTCGGCGAGCAAGGTTGGAAGGGGCCGGGGTAGCCCTGTTTGGCTAGCGCGGCGTGCACCTGCCGGGCCGAGTCGCACCGCTTGCTGGTGACGTCCACCCAGCCGTATCGGAGCGTGGAACCGACGGTCGCGGCGGCGTCGTTGTCCCGGTCCTGGTCGCGGCCTCGGTGCTCCGGCGGGTGGTACCGCTTTCCGTCGAGCTCCACGAGAGCTCGTACTCCTCGTAGTACCGGTCGCGGTATCCGCGACTGCCGTCGGGCTTGATGTACTTGACCTGCTTGGCGGCGCTTGGCAGCCCGTGGGCGCGCTCGACGTCGTGGTCGTAGCGGTACTCGATGACGGAGTGCGCGCCGCCCGCGCCGGCCTGGATGATCTCGGTGAGGTCGCCGCGCCAGCGGAGTTTCTTCCGTGCGGTCGCCACTTTCCTGAGACGTCCCGCGCTGACGCGTTTTTTCGCGAGCCCGGCGGTCACATGGGCGATGACGTCGTCGATATTGGTCGCGCCGTGCACCAGGTCGACGAGCGTCTCCTCGGCAAAGGTGTACGGCGGGACGCCGCGGGCAAATCGCCAGCCGAAGGTCAGGTTGGACGATATGTGAATGATCACGCCTTTGGGTTGCGTGATGCGCCTGTTCGCCGGGATGGTGACGTGGATGAGGGGCGACTCGCGATCGGTGAGGCGGTTGATTTCGGCGGCGGTCTGGTGGCTCAGCTGGGCGCCGGGCCCGGCCGCGAGCACGGCCGCCAACAGCTGCGCGTCCCTGGTCACCGGGCCGGTGAAGGTCGCGTAGACGCCGACGTGGACGCGCCGCCAGCGGCCGAATTTGATCTTCGCGGCAATGGCGCCCGGTGACATTCCGGCATCGAGCGCTTGCCTGCGCGTTATCACCCCGGCCTGGTCGCGGGTCAGTTCGCGCAGGCTTGGCGGGATTACGTCACCCATGTGGATGAGTATGGCTACCGCTACCGACAATTCGGCCTCTAAGGGCTTCCGATGCCATCCGCGCACGTGATCACGAAGGATTTATGCACCTATACGACAATTATCCTTCGGCGAAATAAAAGACTTCGCGATCACGGGGGCGAGCGTGGGAGGACGGTGAAATGGCGGGTAATACGGGGCGGGTGGGGTGAATGGGGCAAGCGGCGGTGGGGCCGAGCGGCCAGGCAGGTGCGGCCGGTACAGGGACGGGGTGCGGTTGGCCGCGGCGCGCATGGAGGCGGGCGGCGGGTTGCGGCCTTGTGGCCTTGTGGCCCACCGGGCTATCTCTACCGGGCCTGTGGCCCCCAGGGCCCGAACGGATATGGGCCAGGGGGCCACAGGGCCCGAACGGATATGGGCCAGGGGGCCACAGGGCCCGAACGGATATGGGCCGGGGGGCCACAGGGCCCGAACGGATATGGGCCGGGGGGCCACAGGGCCCGAACGGATATGGGCCGGGGGCCACAGGGCCCGAACGGATGTGGGCCGGGGGGCCACAGGCCCGAACGGGGGCGGCGGGCGCGGGTTGCGGCTGGGGCGTGCTGGGCGGGGCGGGTTAGACGTCGGAGAGGGGGATGGCGGGGTCGGTTAGGCGGGCGGGGTCTAGCTGGCGGCCGGAGCGGATGAGGGACTGGATGTCCCCGGTGACGTCCCAGACGTTGACGTTCATGCCCGCCACCAGCCTGCCCTCGCTCAGCCAGCAGGCGATGAACTCGTAGCCGGCGCTGTCGCCTCGGTAGAGGACCTGGTCGTAGCTGCCGGGCAGCGGCAGTCCTGAGCACTCCATGCCGAGGTCGTACTGGTCGCTGTAGAAGTAGGGCACCCGGTCGTACTCGACCGGCTGGCCGAGCATGGACTTGGCGACCTCCTGGCCGCCGTGCAGGGCGTTGGCCCAGTGGTCGAGCCGGACGTGACGGCGCAGCAGCGGCAGGTAGGAGCTGGCCACGTCGCCGGCCGCGAAGATGTCGGCGTCGCTGGTGCGCAGCGCGGCGTCGGTCAGCACGCCGTTGTCGACCTCGAGCCCGGCCGCCTGGGCGAGGCCGTCGTTGGGGACGGCGCCGATGCCGACCACGACCACGTCGGCCGGGAGCTCGGCGCCGGCCGAGGTGACGACCCAGCCGACCGGCCACCCCTCACGGGAGTCGCCGGAGGCGGGCAGCTTGCCGGAGACCTCGGCCGGGCGGAATTCGGCCGAGGATTCGCCGAAGCGGAACACGACCCCGTGCTCGCGGTGCAGCGCCGCGAACTTCTCGCCCAGCTCGGGGCCGAGCGCGCTGTAGAGCGCGGTCGGCTGCGGCTCGACGATGGTGACCGCGCTGCCCGCCTGCCGGGCGGCCGCGGCGGCCTCCAGGCCGATCCAGCCGGCCCCGACGATGACCACCCGGACGTCGGGCTTGAACGCGGCCCGGAGGGTGTCAGACTCCTCCAGCGTCCGCAGGTAGAACACGTTGCCCGAGGTCGGCCCCGGGGATCGCGAGCTTCCTGGCCGAGGCGCCGGTGGTGAGCGCGAGCTTGTCGTAGGAGACCCGGCCGCCGTCGAACGCGATCGAGTGGCCGGCCCGGTTGATCGAGGTCACCGGGGCGCCCAGCCGCAGGTCGACGCTGTGGTCCGGGTACCAGCCCTCGGGATGGACGAAGACCGACTCGCGTTCGTCCTTGCCCAGCAGGTAGCCCTTGGCCAGCGCGGGGCGCTCGTACGGGCGCTCGGCCTCGTCGCCGAACAGCACGACCTCGCCGTCGAACCCCTCGGCGCGGAGCGTCTCGGCCGCCTTGGCGCCCGCCAGTCCGCCGCCCACGATCACGAATGTCGTCATTGCCGCCTCCAGCGCGTTAACCCGAGCCGTCGCTGCCGACGATAGCGGAAAACCCGCGCAGGCCGGTCCAACGGGCCTCTTTAGCGCGCCAGGCGGGCGTGCAGGGCGAGGGCGGAGGTGTCGGTCAGCGCGGCGAGCTGGTCGATGACCACCCGGTGGCGCTGCTCGTCGGCGCCGGCCGCGTCCCAGCCGGGCTGGAAGACCGGGTCGAGGGTCGCGGGGGCGCCGCGCTCGATCGCCAGGGCCAGCTCGGTGATCACCTCGCGCTCGCGCGCCTGCTGGTCGACCGCCGCCTGGCGGCGCATCACGTAGTGCGCGGCGACCGCCTTCAGCAGCGCGCACTCGAGCAGCTGACGGCGCGGCACCACCAGGTCGGCGGTGTAGCGGGTCAGCCGGTCGGTCCCGGCGGCGGCGGTGGTGGCGTCCTCGGCCGCCTGGCAGAACCGGCCGACGAGCTCGCTGGTGAGGTTCTTGGCGGCGGCCAGCGCGGCCGGGCCGCCGTCGAAGCTGAACTGCCAGCAGTCCAGCTCCATGAACTCGGCGAAGACGGTGTCGAGTTCGGCCGCGGTGACGTCGGGTAGGGCGCCGCAGTAATACGAGCGGGCTACCGCGGAGACCACGGACCGTTCGGAGTAATCCTTGAGGTTTTTGAGTGAGACGAGGCCCGCGTGCAGGCCGTCTTCCAGATCGTGGACGGAGTAGGCCACATCGTCGGCCCAGTCCATGACCTGGGCCTCCAGACAGCGGCGGCGGCCCGGGGCGGCGGCGCGAATCCAGTCGAACACCGCCAGGTCGGACTGGTAGGCGCCGTACTTGGGCGGCAGGTGCAGGGTGATGTTGTCGGCGGCGGGGGCCGGGGCGGCGTCCTCGGCGGGGGCGCCGGGCGTGGCCGGGGCCGCCCACGGGTACTTGAGGGCGGCGTCGAGGGTGGCGCGGGTGAGGTTCAGGCCCGCGCCGGGCACCTTCGGCTCGAGCCGGGTCAGCAGGCGGAGCGACTGGGCGTTGCCCTCGAACCCGCCGCAGGCGAGCGGGCCGCCGGGATCGGCCAGGGCGGCCAGCGCCGACTCCCCGTTGTGGCCGAACGGCGGGTGGCCGAGATCGTGCGCGAGGCCGGCCGCGTCGACCAGGTCGGGGTCGCAGCCGAGGACCGCGCCGAGGTCGCGTCCGATCTGCGCGACCTCGAGCGAGTGAGTGAGCCGGGTCCGCGGGAAATCGGCCGACCCGGCCCGCATCACCTGCGTCTTCGCCGCCAGCCTGCGCAGGGCGGAGCTGTGCAGGACCCGCGCGCGGTCCCGCTGGAACTGCGTGCGCTCGCGGCGCTTGGGCGGCTCCGCCACCCAGCGCTCCGTGTCCAGCGACGTGTAAGTCACCTGTCCAGTGTGCCTACTGCCTCCGACAGTCTGAGCCGCGCGCGATGCTTCAACGGGCCCGAATGCGCATTTGGGCCGGCTAGAGCGAGCCCGAATGCGCATTTGGCACACCGGCGACGGGCAGAGCAGATCAGCGGGTGTCGCTGCCGCCGCTGGCGACGGCGGCCCGGCCGGCCTCGAGGCGGGCGATCGGGACCCGGAACGGCGAGCAGGACACGTAGTCGAGCCCGGCCTGGTGGAAGAACCAGACCGACTCCGGGTCGCCGCCGTGCTCGCCGCAGACGCCGAGCTTGAGCCCGGGCTTGGTCGCCCGGCCCTCGGCGGCGGCGATCTTGACCAGGCGGCCGACGCCCTCGACGTCCAGGGTCTCGAACGGGGATTCGCCGAAGATGCCCTTCGCGATGTACGGGGAGAAGAACGCCCCCTCCACGTCGTCGCGGGAGAACGCCCAGGTCATCTGGGTGAGGTCGTTGGTGCCGAAGGAGAAGAAGTCGGCCGACTTGGCGATCTCGCCCGCGGTGACGGCGGCCCGCGGCACCTCGATCATCGTGCCGATGAGCGCGTGCACCTCGGCCCCGGTCTCCTCGGCCACCTCGGCCAGCACCCGCTCGGCCGACTCCCGGGTGATCTCGAGCTCCTGCACGGTCGCGACCAGCGGGATCATGATTTCCGGTTGCGGGTCTCCGCCCGCCGCCAGCCGGTCGGCGGTTGCGTGCGCGATCGCGCGGACTTGCATGTCGAACAGGCCGGGGATGACCAGGCCGAGCCGGACGCCGCGCAGCCCGAGCATCGGGTTCTGCTCGTGCAGGCGGCGGACCGCCTCAAGCAGCCGCAGATCCTGCGCGCTGGCGTTGTCGCCCTCGAGGGCGACCTTGACGCTGAGCTCGGTGTAGTCCGGCAGGAATTCGTGCAGTGGCGGGTCGATCAGCCTGATCGTCACCGGCAGCCGGTCCATCGCCGCCAGGATCTGGCCGAAGTCGCCCCGCTGGAGCGGCTCGAGCGCGTCGAGCGCGGCCCGCCTGGCCGTGTCGTCGGTCCCCGCCAGGATCAGGTCCTCGACCAGCTGGCGGCGCTCGCCCAGGAACATGTGCTCGGTCCTGACCAGGCCGACCCCGCCGGCCCCGAACCGGCGGGCCCGCGCGCAGTCGGGGCCGTTGTCGGCGTTGGCGCGGACGCCGAGCCGCCTGGTGTCGTCGGCGTGCGTCATCAGCGTGTGCACGGCCGCGACGAGCGCGTCGGCGTCCGGCTCGAGCTCGCCCTCGAAGTACTGGACCACGTTGGACGCGATCACCGGGACCTCGCCCAGGTAGACCGCCCCCGAGGTGCCGTCGACCGAGATCACGTCGCCCTCGCGGACGACCACGCCGTCGGGCCCGGTGAACTGCTTCTCGGCCTCGTCGATCTCGAGCGCCTCGGCCCCGCAGACGCAGGTCTTGCCCATCCCCCGCGCGACCACGGCCGCGTGGCTGGTCTTGCCGCCGCGGGCGGTCAGCACGCCCTCGGCCGCGATCATGCCGTGCAGGTCCTCGGGGTTGGTCTCGCGGCGGACGAGGATGACCTTCTGGCCGCGGCCTTCGGCCCAGGCGACCGCGGTGGCCGAGTCGAACACCGCCTGGCCGACGGCCGCGCCCGGGGAGGCGCTGATCGCGGTGGTGATCCTGGTGACGTCGCCGCTGGTGTCGAACCGGGGGAACATCAGCCGGGTGAGCTCGGCCCCGGTGACCCGGGTGAGCGCCTCGTCGAGGTCGATCATGCCCTGCTTGACCAGCTGGGTCGCGATCCGGAAGGCCGCCCCGGCGGTCCGCTTGCCGACCCGGGTCTGCAGCATCCAGAGCTTGCCGCGCTCGATCGTGAACTCGATGTCGCACAGGTCGCGGTAGTGCCCCTCGAGCGTCCGCATGATGCCCAGGAGCTGGTCGTAGGCGCCCTTGTCGATGGCCTCGAGGTCCTGCAACGGCACCGTGTTGCGGATGCCCGCCACCACGTCCTCGCCCTGCGCGTTCTGCAGGTAGTCGCCGTACACGCCCTGCGCGCCGGTGCCCGGGTCGCGGGTGAAGGCCACCCCGGTGCCGCTGTCGTCGCCGAGGTTGCCGAAGACCATCGCGACCACGCTGACGGCGGTGCCGAGGTCGGACGGGATGCGCTCCTGACGGCGGTAGAGCACCGCCCGGTCGGAGTTCCACGAGTTGAAGACCGCCATCACCGCGAGGTCCATCTGCTCGCGCGGGTCCTGCGGGAACTCCCGGCCGGCCTGATCAAAAACGATGTTCTTGTAGACCGCGGTCAGCGTCTTCAGGTCCTCCGCGTTGAGCTCGGTGTCGCTGGTCACGCCCTTGGCCTTCTTGGCCGCGTCGATCGCGCGCTCGAAATACGCGCCGTCGATGTCGAGCACGGTCTTGCCGAACATCTGGATCAGCCGCCGGTAGGCGTCCCAGGCGAACCGCACGTTGCCGGACTGCTTGGCCAGGCCGTCGACCGACTGGTCGGACAGGCCGACGTTGAGGACGGTGTCCATCATCCCTGGCATGGAGAACTTCGCGCCGGAGCGGACGCTGACCAGCAGCGGGTCGTCGGCGTCGCCGAGCGTGCGCCCCATGCCGGCCTCGAGGTCGCGCAGGTGCCTGGAGACTTCTTGGTCAAGGCCGTCGGGGACGGTGCCTTCGGCTAGGTAGTAGCGGCACGCGTCGGTCGTGATCGTGAACCCGGGGGGCACCGGCAGGCCGAGGTTGGTCATCTCGGCGAGGTTCGCGCCCTTCCCTCCCAAGAGGTCCTTGAGATCCTTGTTACCTTCTGTGAAGTCGTAGACAAACTTCGGCACTGAAACGCTCCTCGCGCCGGCGAGCTCCGTTGTACGGACTCTACCCGGCTCCGGTACGGTCTAAGAAATGTGAGCGTACATAAATAGATACAACCGGACAATGCTTGCATTAGTGTGTTATTAAACACGGTGCCGCCGCCGGTTAACCGCCCCTGACCATTGGTTTAGACCACTCTGCGGGTAATGGTATAGACCGGCTGGTGTAGACCGTCGCGATCAAAATATGTCCTGACTACGGTAATTTCCTCGCCAAAATCGCCAAAACGGTCGGCCGCCTCGACTTGGCGCATTCTTTACGTTTTGGCCTTGACCGCGTTGGCCGGGCGTAGCGTGAGGATCACCACAGGCCGACACTGTGCGTGCACGGCCGCTGCCTGCTGCCAGGTGCCTGCTGCCTGCTGCCCGGCGGGTTCTGCGCTTGACTGACAGAAAGTCGCCGCCCGCAGGCAACCTCGGCCCGAGCGCGGAGTTATTGGTACGTGGACACATCACAGGCCGGGCTGACATCCCGAGCGGCGCCCGAGGTGACGGCACTGTACGCCGAGCACGCGCTCGGCCTGGTCCGGCTCGCCGTCCTGCTGGTCGGCGACCGGGCGAGCGCGGAGGACATCGTGCAGGACGCGTTCCTCGGCCTGTTCCGCCGCTGGGAGCGACTCACCGACACCTCGACGCCACTGGCCTACCTGCGGGTTTCCGTGCTCAACGGCTGCCGGACGGCGCTGCGCCGCCGGTCGCGGGCCCGGTCGGTCGGCAACCTGACCGAGCGGCCGGCTGATTCGGCCGAGGCCGTCGCGCTGCTCAGCGAGGAGCAGCGCGCGGTGGCCGGGGCGCTGCGGCGACTGCCCGAGCGGCAGCGGGAGGCGCTGCTGCTCCGCTACTACCTCGACCTATCGGAGGCCGAGATCGCCACCGCCATGGGCATCAGCCGCGGCACCGTCAAGTCCGCCACTTCCCGTGCGCTCGCCACGGTCGGCCGCACCCTCAGGGAGGGATCATGAGCAGGGAAGAAGACCTCGTCCGGTCCACTGCGGTGGCCATCGCGGCGACCATCCGCGAGGCGCCGCCGCTTCGGCTTCCTCCGGTGACCGCCGACCCGCGCATGGTCGGGCGGCGCGGGCGGGGTACCCGGGGAGCGCGCCGTATGCGTGGCTGGCTGGTCCCGGTCGCCGCGGCTGCGGTGGTGCTGGCGATCGCCGTGTCGCTGGTTCTGATCAGGGATATCCCGAACCGGCGGGTGGCCGCGCCGGCCAGGCCCGCCCCTGCCGTCGACGGGGTCCCGGCCTATTACGCCGGCTTGGCCGAGACCAGCGCCGCACAGACGTCGCCGGAGCAGATCGTGGTCGGCCAGACCGTGACCGGCAAGCGCCTGGCGACGCTGGCGCCGCCGGCCGGAACCACGTTCGCGGGCATCACCGGCGCGGCCGACGATCGCACCTTCGTGGTGGACACCCAGCCCGGCACCCTCGACGCGGAAAGCGCGCCCTGGCAGCCCCGGACCTGGTACCTGCTGCGGATCGATCCCGGTTCGGCCAAGCCCGCCGAGCTGACGCCGCTGCCCATCCCCGCGACCGCCGCGGGGACCAATGTGGCGGCGATCGCGCTATCGCCTGATGGCAGCGAGCTCGCGGTCGCCCTGCAGCCGGACGGCTTGAACGACCCGAGCGCACTAACCTACTTGCGGGTCTACTCGGTCGCCACCGGGGCCCGGCTGCATTCGTGGTTCGCGACCGCCGCGAGCGACCCTTCCGGCCAGCCGCAGTTCTTGGCCGGGCCCAAGTACGCCGGCCCGGACAGCAATCTCGCGCTCGCCTGGGTTGGTCAGCGCGGGCTGGCGTTCGGGTACAGCCGGGTCATACCCGCCAAGACCGCGGGCGGGGCCGACGTCTCGACGCGGAAGGTGACCCTCGCCCAGATCCGGTACATCTCCCTGCAGACGAAAAACGGCGATGACGCCATCGGCGCGAGCACGGTGCTGGCGGACCTGACGCCCGGCCCGCGCGCGGCGCCGGCCCCGCTCGCCTGCGGCCTGGGAACTCTCGACGCCATCCTGGTTGCCGAGCACGGGCCGGCGCTGATCTGCGGCGCGACCGGCGGCAGCTACAGCCGCGGCGGGGATGCCAAGACGCCGTGCCCGCCTGAGCCGGGCTTCGGCCTCGGCCTGGTCGAGTACGCGGCGGGAGCCGGCGCACCCAGCCGGGTGCTGGCCAGGTACACGAGCCGCTGCGCCGGCCCGCTGGCTATCCTCCAGCCGCTGTGGAGCAATCCGGCCGGGACGACGCAACTCGGCCTGCTCGGGCTGGGTGAGGACGGGAGGACGGCGGCGGCTGTCCGGTTCGGCATCTTCAGCAAGGGCAAATTCACGGCGCTGCCGATGCCGGTGACCGCTGGCGGCAGCGCCTTCGGCCCCAGTCCGCTCAACTACATCGCCTGGTAGCGTCGGCGGCCGGACCGGCCGAATGGCGCGGCCGCTGGTAACCGGTTGAGCCTAAACTCCTTGGCATCTTCGCGTCAGCCGAGCAACCTTTCTGGGTTCGCTGAGTCTTTACCAGGTGGACCATCTGAAAATGGACGACGCCGACGTCGGCGGCTGGACCGCCGAGCGGCACGTGACCTCGCTATACCGGGCGCACGCGCTCAGCCTGGCCCGGCTGGCGCTGGTGATGCTCGGCGACCGGTCGGCCGCCGAGGACGTGGTGCAGGACGCCTTCCTCGGCCTCTACCGCCGCTGGGACCGGCTGGCCGACCCTGCCGTGGCCCAGTCGTACCTGCGCACCAGCGTGCTCAACGGCTGCCGGACGGCGCTGCGCACCCGGCCGCGGCACGGCGTCCTGTTTGACGGCAGCGATGCGCCGGCGGCCGTGCCCGGGTCCTCGCAGTCGCTCCCGCTGCCGCGCTCGCTCTCGCTCTCGCTGGAGTCGGCTGAGGCGACGGTGGTGCACGACGAGGAGCAACGGGCGGTGCTGGCCGCGATCCGGCGGCTCCCGGCCCGGCAGCGGGAGGCGCTCGTGCTCCGCTACTACCTCGACCTCACGGAAGAACAGACCGCCGACGCGATGCAGGTCAGCCGGGGCACGGTCAAGTCGGCCACCTCCCGGGCGATCGCCGCGGTCGGCCGGATGCTCGGCGCACCCGATGGCAAAACCCGGTCCGGGGAGGGCTCATGAACTCGATAGAAGATCAGGTCCGCGCGGCCACCCGGGCCGAGGCGTCCACCTTGCGCGAGGTCCGGCCGCTGCGGCTGCCGCCCGACGCCGCGCCGCGGTCCGCTGTCCGGTCGCGGGTGGCGGTCCGCTGGCCGCGCCGCTGGCGGGGGTGGCTGGCCCCGGTCGCCGCCGCCGCGGTGGTCATCGCGCTTGCCGTCTCACTGGTGACAATCAGAGATAGCCCGAACGGTCGCTGGGTTCCCGCTGTAAGTCAGGTACCCGCGCAGCGCGGGCTGCCGAAGTACTACGTGACCCTCTTCCAGGAGCCGCCGCCTGCCTCGGCCAAGCACGAGTCGGACCTCGACATGATGAAGGCGCAGCTCTGCGAATCGCAGGGGAAGCCCAACTGTCCCAACGCTCCCCCGCCGGTCGAGCTGCTGATCGGCAATACCCTCACTGGCGCGAAGGTCTCCACCGTGACGCCGCCCAAGGGCAGCACGTTCTACGGGGTGACCGCCGCCGCCGACGACCGTACGTTCGTGGTCGACACCGACACCAAGATCGCGGTGGCCGATATCTGCATGGCCCGGACGTTCTACCTGCTGAAGCTCGCGCCCGGCACCTCGTCGCCGATCCGGCTGACCAAGCTCGCCATCCCGTCCGTGGGCTGCACGGCCGCCATGGCGCTGTCCGCGTCGGGGCGGGAGCTCGCGGTGGCCTCGTCCACGTCGGACTCGAAGGCGGAGCAGCTGCGGATCTACTCGGTCGCCACCGGGCAGCTGCTGCACAGCTGGTCCACCGATGACGCTGCCGTCTTCGATACCGGCGCGAACATCATCGACGACGAGAACCGCGGGCTGTACTGGGTGGACGGCGACCAGGAGCTGACGTTCCCCACGATCGGGCAGACGGCGCGGAGCGAGAACGAGACGGTGCGGATGCTCAACCTGGCCGCCGGCGGCAGCGATCTGATCTCCGACAGCCGGGTGATCTGGTCGATGTCGTCTTCCTCGGACGGGAACTACCCGCCCGGCTGCCGGTGGGATCAAGATCCGCTGGTCAGCGCGGACGGGAAGACGCTCGTGTGCGTCTCCGTCACCGCCGCGCCCACCCGTCAGTCGAAGACCATCCCGTGGCGGCTGTCGTGGCTGGAGTACTCGACCTCGAACCCTAAGGCGGCGCCCCTCGTCCTGTACTCGGAGACGATCAACGCCAGCTCGTCGTCGGACTTCTGGCTTTCCGGGTTGTGGATCAACGCGTCGGGCAGCGCGGTGATCGGCTACCGTTCCAACGGCCGGTTCGCCGTCGCCAAGCCGGCGTTCTTCGGCGTGATCAGCAAGGGCGCACTGCGGTCGCTGCCGATTCCGCCTGGCGTCCTGGTCGGCGACCCGACGGCGACCGCGTGGTAGGCGGCGGCACTAGCAACCTACCTCCCGGGCGATCGCCGTCGTCGGCCGGATGCTCGGCGCACCTGTTAGCAGCAACCGGGCCGGGCGGGAGCACGGACTGGCCGGCGAGCGCAATGCCTCCGGACCTATCCGGCATCGGGGCGTCTCTTCCGGATCAAGGTCAACCGGTGACAAATCTTCGGCCCGAGAACATCGACGATTCCTGCGCCTGGCTCATCGCGAAATGGGAGAGATCCAAGAAAGGATGCGGATATTACGCCATCCGTGTAGTCATCGCTATCGCCGTATGCGGATTCGATGATCTCGAGCGCAGATTTCCATGACTCGCCACCCGTCAAGTATGACGCTACGGCAGCCTGTGCGAACTCCCCGAACAGCACATGCGGAAGAACCTCCCTATAGTTGTCCCGCAGATGCTCTTTATATAGTTCATGAAATTCTGGGACCACCCGAATAAGTTCACCGATCAGGCGGTCGGAGTCATGTGTCATTCCGCTCCGTCTATGCACGCTCGCGCGACCCTTGCCGGAACATGGTATGCGGACGAACGGAGGGTCGGACTCTGGTGGCTGTGGTGATTGCGGGGCAGGCAACCGACATAATGGGGACGGAACGACGGGCCGAACGGTGATACGTTCGGCGATTGGATGGAAGCGGAGGGTTCTTGTGGGTGCTTCGGGTTGGGAATACGTGGTTCCGTATCAGAGCGATATGACCGAGGCGCTGGCCAGCCTGCGCCGTCGCGTTTTCACCGAGGGCAGCTACCTGAGTCCGTCCGAGCTCGGCCTCCGCGCCCCCGCGACGATCGATGAACTGGTGCAAGAACCGTACTGGGAGTTCATGGGGACGTCCGGAACTCACTCGGTTATTGATGTGCTCAGCGTGGTCCCGGCCGACGACGTCCAGGACTACGCTACGATCCGACCACTTACCGAGGGTGAATACCGTGAGCTATTCGGCAACCCACGGCCGACTCGCGACGATTTCAGCCGTTTGAGCAATTCAGCTCAGCTTCACGAATACGTCAATGCGGGGCGGAACACCGGGCGGGCCGCCGTGCTGTGGGCGGACGGCGGCCCGAGCGAAATAGCGTTCTGGGGCTACTCAGGAGATTGACATGGGTAGTGGATGGCGTCGATCCCTACCGCAGTCATGATACGGATGTTCATCGTTGAGCCCGGCCGGGCCGAGTCTGCTTGCTCGCCCGCAGATTCCGGTTGGGTTGAGGTTCGGACCCGGGGTGGTTGCGGGGCGCGGCCAACCGACACAATGGGGACGGAACGACGCTTACCGCGCTGGAGGTTCCGATGGCGACCGTTGGGCTGCTGCACCCCGGGGAGATGGGGGCCGCCGTCGGCGGCTGCCTGGTCTCGGTCGGGCATGAGGTGCTCTGGGATCCGGCCGGCCGGTCGCGAGCGTCGACCGGGCGGGCGCTGGCGGCCGAGCTGACCGGGGTGACGTTCGACCGGGTGATCGAGCGGTCCTCGGTGATCCTCTCGATCTGCCCGCCGCACGCCGCTCTTGACGTCGCCGCGCAGGTGGCCGCCACCGGGTACGCAGGGATCTACGTCGACGCCAACGCGATCTCGGTCGCCACCGCCGAGCAGGTCTCCGGCATCGTCTCGGCGGCGGGCGCGACCTACGTCGACGGCGGGATCATCGGCATGCCGCCCGAGATCGCCGGCCACACCCGCCTCTACTTGTCAGGCCCGCGCGCCAACGAGGTCCGCGTCCTGTTCGGCCGGTCGGCGCTGGACGCGCGGATCGCCGACGGCCCGCTCTACGCCGCGTCGGCGGTGAAGATGGCCTACGCCGCCTGGACCAAGGGCAGCTCGGCGCTGCTGCTGGCCGCCCGCACTCTCGCCCGGGCCGGCGGCGTGGAGCGCACGCTGCTGGCCGAGTGGGCCCTCTCCCAGCCCGCGCTGGCCGAGCGCTCGGAGGGCGCCGCCTCGGCCGCGGCCGCCAAGGGCTGGCGCTGGGTGGCCGAGATGGAGGAGATCGCCGCCTCGATGAGCGCGGCCGGCCTCCCGGCCGGCTTCCACGAGGCCGCCGCCGAGATCTACGACCGCGCCTCCCAGGCGGCCGGCACCCCGACCACCCGCCGTCCGACACCCGAACCCCCCGCCTCCACTCTGGACACGGTCATCTCAGGCCTCATGTAGCCCACCAGGGTGTGATGCAGCGGCTCGTATTGACGGCGTGAGCAGAGCGGGCGCGGTCAACGTGTGCCAAAAGCGCGCGCTTCGTCGACGCAAGATCATGATCGTGTGCCGTCGGGGGCACTCCGCGACCCGAACAGCCCACGCTCCTGGGCAGGAGCGCCGACGTCCGCGCCAGTGGTTCGGATGGGGCGTGAGCGACGAGCCGGGCGGACGAGCGGGGCGGGGTGCTTGCGGGCGGGTTCGGCCCGCGACGTGAGGTGGCAGCGGGCGGGTTCGCTCGGCGTCTGCTTTGCCGCTCACGGATTAGCGGAGCAGGGGGCGCGAGTGGTGCGCCCCCGCGCGTTCGGCCCGCGATTCGGGGTTGAATCAGGGGTCGACTGCGCGGGGAGCACCACTGCGGCCCCGGCGACCTGGCTTAGTAGAGCGGCAGCCGCTCTGACAGGTAATCCGGCAGGGCGTCGATGCCGATGCGCTGCTGGGTCATGGTGTCGCGCTCGCGCACAGTCACAGCCTGGTCTTCGAGGGTGTCGAAGTCGACCGTGACGCAGAACGGGGTGCCGATCTCGTCCTGGCGGCGGTAGCGGCGGCCGATCGCCTGGGCGTCGTCGAACTCGGTCGTCCAGCGCTTGCGGAGCACGGCGGCGAGGTCGCGGGCCTTGGGCGACAGGTCGGCGTTACGGGACAGCGGCAGCACCGCCACCTTCACCGGCGCGAGGCGCGGGTCGAGGCGGAGCACGGTGCGCTTCTCCGGTACGCCCTTGGCGTTGGGCGCCTCGTCCTCGGTGTAGGCGTCGAGCAGGAACACCAGCGTGCCGCGGTCGGCGCCCGCGGCGGGCTCGATCACGTAGGGGATGTACCGCTCGCCCGACTCCTGCTCCAGGTAGGTCAGGTCCTGGCCGGAGTGCTCCTGGTGCGTGGTCAGGTCGAAGTCGGTCCGGTTGGCGATGCCCTCGAGCTCGCCCCACTCCGAGCCGACGAAGTCGAATCGGTACTCGATGTCGACCGTCCGCTTGGCGTAGTGGCTCAGCTTCTCCTTGGGGTGCTCGTAGAGCCGGAGGTTGTCGCGGTTCACGCCGAGGTCGGTCCACCAGGCGAGGCGGTCCTCGATCCAGCGTGTGTGCCATTCCTCGTCGGTGCCCGGCTTGACGAAGAACTCCATCTCCATCTGCTCGAACTCGCGGGTACGGAAGATGAAGTTCCCCGGGGTGATCTCGTTCCTGAACGACTTGCCGATCTGGCCGATGCCGAACGGCACCTTCCGCCGCGAGGTCGTGAGCACGTTCTTGTAGTTGACGAAGATCCCCTGCGCGGTCTCCGGCCGCAGGTAGGCCAGGCCGGACTCGTCCTCGACCGGGCCGAGGTGGGTGCGGAGCATCCCGTTGAAGTTCTTGGGCTCGGTGAACGTGCCCCGGTTGCCGCAGTTCGGGCACGCGATGTCGTCCAGGCCGCCCGGCGGCACGTGGCCGTGCTTGACCTCGAACGCCTCGATCAGGTGGTCGGCCCGGAAGCGCTTGTGGCAGGACTGGCACTCGGTCAGCGGGTCGGTGAAGGTGGCGACGTGGCCGCTGGCCTCCCAGACCTCGGGGGCCAGGATCACCGAGGAGTCGAGGCCGACGATGTCGTCGCGCTCCTGCACCATGTACCGCCACCACTGGCGCTTGACGTTGTTCTTCAGCTCGACGCCGAGCGGTCCGTAATCCCACGCGGCACGCAGACCACCGTAGATGTCGCTGGACGGGTAGACGAACCCGCGTCGCTTGCTCAGGTTGACAACAGCATCGAGGCGGTCACTGCGTAGGGCCATGTCGTGAGCTTATGAGCCGACGGCACTTCGCGCGAACCGGTTTGCCTGGTCCGCGCGAAGTTCCGCTGCGGCTGCGCCGCGCTTTAATCAGCGGGCCAGCGGTCCGGCGACCACGTCCTGGTCGATGCTGAGCGTGATGCCGCCGACGGTCCCGTGGAGGTTGCCCGCGTACTGCTTGGCGCGGTCGCCGATCGGCCAGTCCAGGGTGCCGTCGGCGAGCGTGGCCCGCCCGTCCCAGAGCGCGATCCAGATCGCGTCCGGCTTGGTGAAGCCCGCCTTGCCGGCCACCGCGGCGGCCTGCATGTCGCTGATGCCGGAGTCCTGGCTCGAGTAGACGCCGCTGAGATAGCCCTTGGCCGCCACCTCCCTGTCCCACGCGCCGAGGAAGGTGAGAACCGCGTTGGTGCAGGCCTGGTCGCCGTTGTACGCCTCCATGTCGTCGTAGATCGGCGACCCGACCGGAAGGCCGAAGAACTTGGCGTCCTTGACCGCGTCGGCCCCAGCCGCCCGGCCTTCGGCCGCGGCCTTGCCCGGGTTGATCAGGGTGCCCTGGTAACCCCAGCACGGCGCCTGCGGGCCGACGTAGGTCGGCAGCATGCCCCAGCCCATCGCGGCGGCGGACTTGAACCAGGCCGTCGACAGGTTGCCGTAGGCGCAGGCCGAGTTGGCCCCGCCGATGTAGACGCCGATCGCGGCGTACCGCTGCCGCCAGACCTTCATGGTCGCGAGGGTCGGGGCGGTGCAGGCGTCGAATCCGCTCACCGGGTGGATCTTGAATGGCGGCGGTGGCGGCTGCGGTACCACGATCTGAGTCGGCCAGTTGGCCGGGACGCCCCTCCAGCTCTTGTAGATGGTCGCCTTCACCTTCTTGGCGCTCTTGGCCTGCTTCGGGCTCTTGGTTGAGCTCTTGGGGCCGGTCTTCCCGGCGCCGTCCGGCTGCGCGGTCGCATGGCGGGCGAGCGACGCCGGGTGGCTGACCGCGGCGCCGCGCTGGAGGGCGGCCGCGCGATCGCCCGACGGCTGCGATAGCGCCTGCGACGAGCCCGACTGGCGGGTCTGGGGCGCCCGGGCCGGAGCGGCCCGCAGGGTGCCGAGCACCTGCCGCACGACTGCGGGATCGGTGCCGTAGGTCGCGACGACGGTGGCGCCGAGCGACGCCGCGGCGAGCGCGATCCGCAGCTCGTGGTCGGCCGCGTTCTGGGTGATCGCGCCGCGCACCGCGGGCACGGTGCCCACCTCGGCGTTGCCGATGCTGTCGGGCTGCTGGCGCTGGTCGACGGCGGCGGATCCGGATCCTGACGCGATGGTGGCGCTCGGAATGAGGCTCACCGTCTGGGTGCGGCCGACGAGGCCGGCCGGGCATTGCATGTTCGCCCCTGGCATGCCGAGGTAGACCGCGTGCACGTCAAAGCGGACGCAGGTCGTCGGGTGCTGGTCAAGCCGGTACACCGGCCAGCTGGCCGGGACCTGGAATTCGTAGCCGTGGTAGACCACCGTCTTCATGGCGGTCTTCTTGCCGGTCGTGGAGTTGATTGTCTGGTCGGTCGTCTTTGCGGCCGTGGCGGCGAAGGCCGGTATGGCCATTACTCCCCCGAGTACCAGCCCGCCCACGGCAGCAGCTGCGATCGCGCGACGCATGTAACCCCCCGGTTTGCGTGCGTCTTCGACTATTGTTTTATGCAGCGCTGCGCTCTTTTGAGGACTGCGTACCGGAACAGCCTTGGATTAGCCCGCTTTTCCAGCGCATCCCGGAATGGTTGTTCCCGGAATACGTACCGCTACTCTCTGGTTACCGAACGGGAGCGATGCTGGGCAGCGCGTTGGGCACCGCACCGCCGTATCGACGGTCCCTCGAGGCATAGATTTCGCAGGCATGCCAGAGATGTCTGCGGTCGAAATCAGGCCAGAGCGTGTCGAGAAAGACAAGCTCGGCATAGGCCGATTGCCAGAGCAGGAAATTGGAAAGGCGCTGCTCGCCCGAGGAGCGCACCCACAGGTCCACTTCCGGAATGTCCGGCTCGTCGAGATACCGGGCAAAAAGGCGCTCGTCGATCTTATCGGGACGAATTTTCCCGGCCGCCACCTCGCGCGCGATCGCGGCGGCGGCGTCGGCGATTTCCGCCCGGCCGCCGTAGTTGCAGCAGAACTGCAGGGTGAGGACGGTGTTCTCCTCGCTCAGCTGCTCGGCGTCCTCGAGCTCCCTGATCACGCTGCGCCATAGCCGCGGCCTGCGCCCGGCCCAGCGGATGCGGACGCCCCGCTCGGCCAATTCCTCCCGGCGACGGTGAATCACGTCCCGGTTAAAGCTCATCAGGAACGCGACCTCGTCCGGGTGCCGCCGCCAGTTCTCAGTCGAGAACGCGTAGCTGGAGACGTACTTGACGCCCAGCTCGATCGCGCCCATGAGCACGTCCATGAGGGCGGCCTCGCCGACCTTGTGTCCTTCGGTCCTTGGCAGCCCGCGCTCCTTGGCCCAGCGGCCGTCGCCGTCCATGACGATCGCGACGTGCTGCGGAACGAACTCGGCGGGAATGGCCGGCGGGCGGACCCCGCTCGAGTGCGGGTAAGGCGGCTTAATCAGACGGGGCTCTTTGGGTTCCCCGGGAACCTTGCTCAAGCACGCTCCACGTGACGCAACGACCGGATCGAATGCTCCAGGTGCCACTGCAGATAGGCGGCCACCAGGCCACTGCATTCTACCCGGTGCCTGCGCTCGCTCCGCATCGCGGCGTTCCAGTCCCCGCGCAGCAGCGCGCGCATCAGCGCCACCGTCGACGGCGCGGGCGAGGCTGAGCCGGGCTGGCGGCAGTTCGCGCACACCATCCCGCCGGACGCGACCGTGAACGCGACCAGCGGGCGGGTGCCGGAGGCGGCGGTGACGCCGCAGCGCGCGCACTCCTCGAGCGCGGGCGCGTAACCCTCGAGCGCGAGCGAGCGGAGCAGGTAGGCGTCGAGGACGAGGCGCGGTTCGCGGGTCGTCCTCGACGACGCGGACCCGGCGTCACGGCCGGACCCGCCGTAATCGGCGTTCACGGGCGGCGCGTCGGGCCCGCCCGCTTGGCCAAGTCCGCTTGCCTGGCCGATCGCGCCAGCTTCGTCGACGTCGTGCACCCGGCCGAGATCGGCCGCCGGGCCGGTTTCGTGAGCGTCATCAAGGCCGTCCGTCTCGCCGAACTCGGCGTCATCATCGAGTTCGTCGGCCGCGTCGAGGTAGTCGGGGGCGTCCGCCTCGCCGAGCGCGCGGAGGCCGCCGATGAGCAGCAGGAACTGCCGGATCGCGGGTTCCTTCTCGACCGGGGTGAACCTCTCGGCCGTCTCCAGCATCGCGGTGCCGGCCGTGTACCGGGGGTAGTCGGTGGCGAGGGGCTTGCCGTAGGCCCTGATCACCTCGGCCTGCTGGATCACGTCGAGCGACCGGCCGGGATGGATGAGGACGTCCACGTGCGTGAACGGCTCGAGGCGGCCGCCGAATCGGGACTTGGTCCGGCGGACCCCCTTGGCGACCGCCCGGACGCGGCCGTTCTGCCTGGTGAGCAGCGTGATAATGCGGTCCGCCTCGCCCAGCTTGTGCGTCCGCAGCACAACCCCGTCATCCCGGTACCCCTGCACGTCTTCATTGTCCCCTAAGTCGCCCCGCAGCCGGGCCATCTCGTGATCACGAAGGATTTATACACTTATACGATAATTATCCTTCGCCAGGATAAACGCCTTCGCGATCATGGCGCCGGCAGGCGGCTGGGCTGCGGGCGGCGGGGCGGTTGAGGTAGGCGGGGCGGCTGGGGTCGCGGGAGGGGCTGGCGGCGTCGGCGGGCGGGGCTGGGGTCGGCCGGAGGGCCGCGGTCGGTGCGAGGGCCGCGGTGGGGTCGGCGGGACGGGCGGGGTGGGCCGGCGGGACGGGCGGGGTGGGGCAGGCGGGACGGGCGGGGTGGGGCCGGGGGCGAGATTTGGCGCAAATGGTGAAATTTCCGGAATGCCGGGCGCGGGGTGGGCGCCCGGCATTCCGGAAGCGGGACGTTGCCCCGCCGCCGGGGCCGTGTTTCGGGTGGGGCGGAGCAACGGACCGTTCGAGATAACGGGGTTGAATTTGCCTTTTGGGCTAGGCGCGGCGGGAGCGGTTGACGGCGGAGACGATCGCCCGCATCGAGGCGGTGGCGGTGTTGGTGTCGATGCCGACGCCCCAGAGGACCCGGCCGCCGGTCTCGACCTCGACGTAGGCGGCGGCCTGGGCGTCGGTGCCCTCGGTCATCGCGTGCTCGGCGTAGTCGAGTACCCGGGCGTCGATCCCGACCGAGGCCAGCGCGGCGCAGAACGCGGAGATCGGGCCGTTGCCGGTCCCCTCCACCTCCTGCCGCTGGCCGTCGACGGAGATCTCGGCGACCAGCTTGTGCTTGCCGTCGACGACCGACGAGGACTGGTGGCCGAGCAGCGCCACCGGGCCGTCGGCCAGGTACTGGGCGCTGAAGGTGTCCCAGATCTCGGCCGGGGTGACCTCGCCGCCCTCTTCGTCGGTGCGGACCTGGATGAACTTGGAGAACTCGATCTGCAGGCGACGGGGCAGGTCGAGCGAGTGGCCGGTCTTCATCACGTAGGCGACGCCGCCCTTGCCCGACTGCGAGTTCACCCGGATCACGGCCTCGTACGAGCGGCCGACGTCGTGCGGGTCGATGGCCAGGTAGGGGACGTTCCACGGGTAGTCGCCGAAGGCGACGCCGGCCGCGGTCGCCTCGTCCTCGAGCGCCTCGAAGCCCTTCTTGATCGCGTCCTGGTGCGAGCCGGAGAACGCGGTGTAGACGAGCTCGCCCGCGTACGGGTGGCGCGGGTGGACCGGCAGCTGGTTCACGTACTCGGTGGTGCGCCGGATCTCGTCGATGTTGGAGAAGTCGATCATCGGGTCGATGCCCTGGCTGAACAGGTTCAGGCCGAGCGTGACCAGGCAGACGTTGCCGGTCCGCTCGCCGTTGCCGAACAGGCACCCCTCGATCCGGTCCGCCCCGGCCAGCACTGCCAGCTCGGCGTCGGCGACGGCGGTGCCGCGGTCGTTGTGGGTGTGGACCGAGACGCAGACGTGCTCGCGCCTGCTGAGATGCCGGCTCATCCACTCGATCTGGTCGGCGTACACGTTGGGGGTGGAGCGCTCGACCGTGCACGGCAGGTTGAGGATGATCTCGCGGCCCTCGGACGGCTGCCAGACGTCCATCACCGCCTCGCAGGTCTCCAGGGCGAAGTCGAGCTCGGTGTCCATGAAGATCTCGGGCGAGTACTCGTAGCCGAAGTCGGTGCCCGCCAGGTACTGCTCCGCGAACTTCATGACGTGCTCGGTGCCCGCCACCGCGAGCTGCTTGCACTCATCCCGGTCGATCCTGAACACGACCTTGCGGAACGTCGGCGCGGTCGCGTTGTACAGGTGCACGGTCGCCCGCTGGGCGCCGGCCAGGGACTGGATCGAGCGCTCGATCAGGTCCTCGCGGGCCTGGGTGAGGACCGAGATACGGACGTCGGCCGGGATCTTGTCGCCCTCGATGAGCTCGCGGACGAAGTCGAAGTCGGTCTGGCTGGCGGACGGGAAGCCGACCTCGATTTCCTTGTAGCCCATGGCGACCAGCAGGTCGAACATGGCCCGCTTGCGGGTCGGCGACATCGGGTCGATCAGCGCCTGGTTGCCGTCGCGGAGGTCGGTCGACAGCCACCTCGGCGCGCGCTCGATGGTCTTGTTGGGCCAGGTGCGGTCGGGCAGGTCGACCGGTTTGAACGGCGCGTACCGATGGCACGGCATGCCGCTGGGCTGCTGAATGATGGGGGCTACAGACGGATATGCACGATCGCTCGACATTGTTGCTTGGCTTCCTTCGCGGTGAGTCTGCTTGGGCTTGAGGGCGGCCAGCGGACATGCTTAGGACCCGCGACGAGGGAGCCAGCCTCTATAGGCCCCCGCCGCGGCCGCTAAGGAGGAGCAGCTCGTACGACATATCAAGCAAGAGCATAGCAGCCCGAACGGTCGCGTGGCTTCGCATACCCGTCCCACGACTCGCTCGCAGCGGCGAGACCTGGTGGTGCGGGAGGCCTGCAACCGCTCAGCAGCGGGCCAAAAGAAGTGGCGCGGCGGGGGACGGCGAGGTTAGCTGGAACGTATGCGCATCGTACGCGGGGACGCACTGGACCGGACGACGACTCAGGCGTGCTTCGAGGTATTGCGGGCGGCGGCCGAGGTCGACGACCCGCACGGGCCGCCGTGGTCGCTGCGGCGGCTGCGGGGCTGGATGGAGCACCCGACCGACCCGAGCCGAGCTGTGGATCGCGGCCGACGAGACAACCGGCGCGTGCCACGGCTGCTACTGGCTGGTGCTGCCCGAGCGGGAGAACCGAGACCGGGCCACCTCTGGGTCAACGTGCGTCCGTCGTCGCGGCGCCGCGGGATCGGCACCGCGCTGCTCCGGCACGCCGCCGGCCGGGCCGCCGCCGGCGGCCGGTCGGTGCTCGTCAGCGGAACGCTCCAGGGCTCGGCCGGAGCGCGCGTTCGCCACCCGGGCCGGCGCGACCGCCGGGCTGGTCGACGCCCGGCGGGTGCTCGAGCTCGGCCAGATCCCGGCCGGCCGGGTCGCGCAGCTGCGCGAGCAGGCCGCCCGCGCGGCGGCCGGGTACTCGCTGGTGTCCTGGGACGGCCGCACCCCCGACGAGTACCTGGCGCGGTACGCCGAGCTGGAGAACGCGATGGGGGACGCGCCGCACGACGCCGGCGAGGAGCACGCGGTCTGGGACGCCGACCGGGTCCGGGAGCAGATCGACGACATCCGCGAGCGGCAGGGCAGGCACGTGTACACGCTGGCGGCGCTGCACGACGCGAGCGGCGAGATGGCGGCGGTGACCTCGGTCGAGCCCGACCGGGACTTTCCCGAGTGGGGGCACCAGCAGATCACGGCGGTGACCCGCAAGCACCGCGGGCACCGGCTCGGGCTGCTGGTCAAGGCGGCGATGCTCGACTGGCTGGCGACGGCCGAGCCGGGGATCGAGCGCATCGTGACCTATAACGCCGCTGCCAACGATCACATGATCGCGATCAACGAGCAGCTCGGCTACCAGCTCCTCGAGCCGCTTGAGCAGTCCTACGAGCTGGCCGTCGCGGACGCGTGACCCCGCCGCCGCGCTGACGTCAGCGCCGTCGCGATCGCTGCTTGCGCACCGCTCGGTACGGAAAAAAATGAGTCGCGCCGGGCGCGCACGGCGAGGTTAGGTAGACGGCATGCTGATTGTGCGAGGGGACCCATCGGACCGGGCGACGACCTCGGCCTGCTTCGAGATCGTGCGGGCGGCGGACGCGGTCGACGACCCCGACGGGCCGCCGTGGTCGCTGACCCGGCTGCGGGGCTGGCTCGAGTACCCGAACGACCCGACCGAGATCTGGCTCGCGGTCGACGAGACGACCGGCGAGCACCAGGGGTGGTGCTTCCTCAGGCTGCCCCAGCGGGAGAACCGCGACCGGGTCAACATCTCCTTGGACGTGCTGCCGTCGGCGCGCCGCCGCGGAATCGGAACCGCGCTGCTCCGGCACGCGGCCGAGCGCGCGGCCGCGAACGGCCGGTCGGTGCTCGCCGGCGGGACGTTCCAGAACTCGGCCGGAGCGGCGTTCGCCGAGCGCGTCGGCGCGACCGCCGGGCTGGTCGAGGCGCGGCGGGTGCTCTCGCTCGGCCGGATCCCGGCCGGGCGGATCAACCAGCTGCGCGAGCAGGCCGCTCGCGCGGCGGCCGGGTACTCGCTGGTGTCCTGGGACGGCCGCACCCCCGACGAGTACCTGGCCCGGTGCGCCGAGGTCGAGAACGCGATGGCGGACGCGCCGCACGACGCCGGCGAGGAGCCCGAGGTCTGGGACGCCGACCGCTACCGGGAGCAGATCGACGACCTGCGGGAGAAGCGCGGCAGGCACGTCTACACGCTGGCGGCGCTGCACGACGCCAGCGGCGAGATGGCGGCGGTGACGGCGGTCGAGGCCGACCGGGACAATCCCGAGTGGGGGCACCAGCAGCTCACCGCGGTGATCCGCAAGCACCGCGGGCACCGGCTGGGGCTGCTGGTCAAGGTGGCGATGCTCGACTGGCTGGCGACGGCCGAGCCGCAGCTCGAGCACATCGTGACCGGGAACGCGGCCGTCAACCAGCACATGATCGCGATCAACGAGCAGCTCGGCTACCAGCTCCTCGAGCCGGCCGAGCAGTCCTGGGAGATAGCGGTCGCGGACCTCTGACGACCGCCCGAGCTAGCTGTCGTCCGGTCGACGCGGGCCGATATCGTGGCGGTTTTTGCCATCGGCCCGCGGCGGCCGGACATCGGGGGGTTACCGGGGGGTCGTCCCCCCGGGAGATAACAGTCCGGCGTTCTGCTCGGTGAGGGCGACCACGCCGATGGCCTGGGCCTGGGTCATGCCCAGGGCGGCCGCCAGGTGACCGGTGGCGGCGCGCTCGGCCGGGGTCAGCGGGCCGTCCGCGAGGGCGATCCTGATCGCCTCGGCCAGGTACCACTCCCTGGCCTCGACCTGGAGCTGGCTGCCGAAGGCGGCGATCTTGGGTCCCTCGCCGTCGGCCGGCTCGGCCAGGTCGGCGTCGAGCGCGGCCTCGTCGTAGCCGCGCTCCCCGGTCCCGGCCACGGCCTCGATCGCACGGCGGCGGGCGAGCCTGCTGTCCGGGTCGCCGACCCGGAGCATGGCGACGACCAGGGCGCGCATCCCGGCGGCGAGCGAGAGCTGCAGCGCCGCCGTGGTCGGGAGCTTGAGCACCTCGGTGACGTACCTGGTCTTGCAGGTCATGCACTGGACGTGCTCGCCGGTCTTGGTCAGCGGGATCAGCGGGATGAAGAACACGGTGATGAACCGCCGTCCCGACCGGTGCCGGTACCCGCGGTCGCCGCCGCAGCGACGGCAGAAGAACTCGCCCTTCCCGAGCGTCCGGTAGACGACGCGCAGGCCCCAGATAAAAATGAGCATGTCCGTCCTTCGGTGCGAGGTGTCCCGGCCGCTTAGCGTACCGCGTGACGTGGCGCGACGGGATCTGAGATATACGGATATTAGTGGCATTCAGGTCGGAAACTCGGTCGTTAATCGAAAAATTAATCTATAGTTCGGGCTAAATGGGATGCGCTTCACCCGGCAATGAGGTTGGCTTGACTGATGCGCATCGAACGGTGGGATCCGGCGGACGAGACGACCGCTGCGGCCTGTTATCAGGTGCACCGGGCGGCCCACCTGGCCGATGAGGCCGACGATCCGCCGTTCTCGGCCGGGACCTTCGGCCTCTACCTTCGGGAGGGGTTCGACAAGACGCCGGGCGAGGTCTGGTTCGCCGTTGACGACGCGGCCGGGGTCGTCGGCTACTACCGGATGCAGCTGTGGGACCTCGAGAACCTCGACCGCGCCTTTGGCGGCCCGATTGTCCACCCGGCGGCGCGACGCCGTGGTTACGGACGCGCCCTGCTCCGCCACGAGGCGGCGCGGGCGGCCGCGAACGGGCGGTCGGTGCTGAGCGGCCACGTGGTCACCGGATCGGCCGGGGAGGCGTTCGCCGCGGCGGCCGGAGCGACGCCGGGGCTGGTGGACGTCCGGCGGGTGCAGTGCCTGGCCAAGATCGAGGCGGGGAAGGTCGCCGAGCTGCGCGCTGTCGGCGGCGCGCGCGGCGGCCGGGTACTCGCTGGTCAGCTGGACCGGGGACGTCCCCGAGGAGTACCTCGGCCCGCTGGCGCACGTGATCAACGCCTTCGAGGACGCGCCCAGGGGCGAGAACGTCGAGCCCGAGGCGTGGGACGCCGACCGGGTCCGGGAGCGCACCGGCGCCCACGTCCGGGCCGGACTGCTGCGCAACCACAGCGTCGCGGCGCTGCACGACGCGACCGGCGAGATGGCCGCCTACACCGGGGTGATCGTCGATCCCGAGGCCCCGAGCTGGGGATTCCAGGAGCTCACGGCGGTGACGCGGGCAACATCGCGGGCACCGGCTGGGGCTGCTGGTGAAAACCGCCATGCTGGAGCTGCTGGCCGAGGTCGAGCCGCAGGTCGAGCTGGTCATGACCAGCAACGCGGCCGCCAATGACCACATGATCGCGGTCAACGAGCAGCTCGGCTACGAGGTGGCCGGGCCGGGCTGGCGCTTCTACGAGGCGCCGGTCGCGGAGCTGCTCGGTCAGTCGTAGCGCCCGGTCAGTCGCAGAACGGTCAGTCGCAGAACGGTCAGTCGTAGAAACCGAGGCGGCGCAGGTACTTGGGGTTGCGCTGCCAGTCCTTGGCGATCCTGACGTGCAGGTCGAGGTAGACCCGCGAGCCGAGCAGCGCCTCGATCTGGCGGCGGGCCCGGCTGCCGACGTCCTTCAGCCGCTCGCCCTTGGTGCCGATCACGATCGCCTTCTGGCTCGGCCGCTCGACGTAGATCTCGGCGTACACGTCGAACAGGTCGGGCTGACCCTCGCGCGGGCCCATCTCCTCGACCAGCACCGCGATCGAGTGCGGGAGCTCGTCCCGGACCCCCTCGAGGGCGGCCTCGCGGATCAGCTCGGCCACCATGATCTGCTCGGGCTCGTCGGTCAGGTCGCCGTCGGGGTACAGCGGCGGCCCCTCCGGCAGATGGCTCACCATGACGTCGATCAGGGCGTCGAGCTGGTAGCCGGCCACGGCCGAGACCGGGATCACGTCGGCCCAGTCACCCAGCTGGCTGACCGCGAGCAGCTGCTCGGCGATCCGGGTCTGCGAGGCCTGGTCGGTCTTGGTGACGATGGCGACGACCGGCGTGTTCTTCAGCCCGGCGAGCTCGCGGGCGAGGTACTTGTCGCCCGGTCCGACGTCGTCCGGGGCGGGGACGCAGAACCCGACCAGGTCGACCTCGGTCAGGGTGGAGCGGACGAGGCTGTCGAGCCGTTCGCCAAGCAGCGTCTTCGGGCGGTGCAGGCCCGGGGTGTCGAGGATGACGAGCTGCGCGTCGGGGCGGTGGACGATGCCGCGGATCACCCGGCGGGTCGTCTGCGGGCGGTCGCTGGTGATCGCGACCTTGGCCCCGACGAGCGCGTTGGTCAGGGTCGACTTGCCGACGTTGGGACGGCCGACCAGGCACGCGAAGCCCGATCTGAATACGGGCTCGGCCGACGCGGCGGCCGACGGCGCGCCGGTCTTCCTGGCACGCCCGGCCTTCTTCTCGGTCACTCGCGGCGGGCTCATTATTAGATTGTCCCGCATTCCGGTGACCGCTACCGTCGTTGGCATGGCTGAGACCCCCGTATTCCGGCCGACTGCGCGTTTGCTGGTCGTCGACCCGGACGAGCGGGTGCTGCTGTTCAGCTCGGCCGACGGGGCCGGGGGAACCTGGTGGTTCACCCCGGGCGGCGGAGTCCACCGGGGCGAGAGCGTCACGCAGGCGGCTGTGCGCGAACTGTCGGAGGAGACCGGGTTCGCCTGCGCCGAGGACGAGCTCGGCCCGGTCGTCGCTACATCGTCGGCGCTATGGAAGGGCGATCACGACGGGACGCTGTTCCTCGGCGCCCACTCGTTCTTCTTCCTGCGGGTTCCGCAGCCGGTGATCGACACCGACGGGCAGGAGGAGTTCGAGCGGACGTTCATCACCGGGCATCGCTGGTGGACGCTGGACGAGCTCAGGGAGACCACCGACGACGTCCGGCCGCACGCCCTGGGCGTCCTGCTCGAGCGGCTCATGCGCGGCGGTATCCCCGTCCGCCCCATCCGCCTCGCCCGCGGCTGAGGCGGATGGGCTCGAGGGAGTGCCAAATGCGCATTTGGGCTCACTCTTGCCGGCCCAAAAGCGCACTTGGCTCGCGGAGAGGTGGGGCGCGGAGAGGTGGGGCGGAGGGGGGCGGCTCGCGGAGGGGGGCGGCCCGCGGAGAGGCGGGGCGGAGAGGCGCGGCTCGCGGAGAGGCGGGGCGGAGGGGCGCGGCTCGCGGAGGGGGGACGGCTTGCGGAGAGGCGCGGCCTGCGGAGAGGCGGGGCGGAGGGGGGTGGCTCGCGGAGAGGCGGGGCGGAGGCCGCTGGGGCGGAGGGGAGAGGGGGTCGTTGGGGGGCGGGGGTGGGGGTTTAGGGGAGCAGGGTGGCGCGGAGGGTGCCGTCGGGGGTGGCGTGGAAGACGGGGGCGGTGGGGCCTAGGTCGCGGACCGCGGCCAGGTCGCCTGGGTCGGGGTCGGAGTCGCTGACCAGGGCGGCCGCCTCGAGGCTTTCCGCACCGCTGGAGACTGCCATCGCCACGGCCAGGCGGAGCGCGGACAGCCGGAGCGACGGCAGCGCCACGGCGGCGGCGGTGTAGGTGCGGCCGGTCTCGTCGCGGACGGCCGCGCCCTCGGACGCGGCCACGCGGGCCCGGGTCGATCGCGCCAGCGTGATGATCTTCTGATCCTCCGCGTCGAGCGCGTCTAGCTGTCACTTCGCTCACGGGAAGCAGTGTAGTGAGGCCGCCGGGGGCGCAGAAGAGCCGGGCAGCCGCGGGCAGGCCGGACGAGTCCGGCCAGGCCCTGACATATCAGGAATGCCGGGGCGCGCCGACGGGCGCCGGGCGGCGAGGTTGCGCGGTCGATTACGGGCGCTTTCCCTGGCCCGCTAATTCCCTCTTGTCACACTAGCCACGGAGGGCGGGACAACGTGTGGCATTACGTGGGACCAGGGACCGTTCGAGATGACGGATTTGAATTTCTTAGTCTTTTTCTGTTCTTTCGGGAACGCGCTCGATGAGCACGGTGCCGAGCCGGTTGCGGCGGCCGGCCACGTTCTCGGCGGTCAGGTGCAGGTCGGCCACCGTCGCCTCGGAGCCGGCGATGGGGACCCGGCCGAGCTCGTGGGCGAGCAGGCCGCCCACGGTCTCCACGTCCTCGGCCTCGACGGTGACGCCGAACAGCTCCTCGAGCTCGGTCACCGGGAGCCGGGCGGTCACCCGGGCGGTGCCGGGGCCGAGCCACTCGACCGGGGCGCGCTCGTTGTCGTACTCGTCGGCGATCTCCCCGACGATCTCCTCGAGGATGTCCTCGATCGTCACCAGGCCGGCCGTGCCGCCGTACTCGTCGATGACGATCGCCACGTGGATCCGCATCACCTGCATCTGCCGGAGCAGCTCGTCGACCGGCTTGGACTCGGGGACGTAGGTGGCAGGGCGCATGATCGTGTCGACCCGCTCGGTGTGCTCCGCCCCCGGGTGCTCGTGGTCCCACGCGACCATGTCCTTGAGGTAGCCGATGCCGACCACGTCGTCGGTGTTCTCGCCGGTCACCGGGATGCGGGAGAACCCGCTGCGGAGCGCGAGGGAGAGCGCCTGGCCGACGGTCTTGTCGTGCTCGATGAAGACCATGTCGGTCCGCGGGACCATCACCTCGCGCACGATCGTGTCGCCGAGCTCGAAGACCGAGCGGACCATCTCGCGTTCGCCGGGCTCGATTTCGTCCTGGGACTCGATGTAGTCGACCAGATCGTCCACGCCGGGGCGGCCGTTGAGCTCGGGGTCGCCGCCGTGGCCGCCGAACGGGAGCGCGCCCGCGACCGCGTCGAGCGCCCGGGCGACCGGGCCGAGGGGGCTGAGCAGGCGGTTCGCGGTCCGGGCGACCCGCTCCGCGCGGCGCCTGCCCATCGCCCGCGGGCCGACCCCGATCAGCGCGTACCTGGCCAGCAGGAGCAGCTCCGGCCGAGGGCAGGAAGACCTGCCAGCCGCCGCCGAGCCAGTGCCCGAACGCGAGCGTGACCAGGACGGCGGCCGAGATCTCGGCGCACACCCGGAGCAGCGTGAGCAGGCTGCCGTGCCGGTCAAGCGCGTCCGAGTCGACCCGGGCGAGGGCCGTCTGCGCGCCTGCGCACCAGCCGGCGATCACGATCAGCACGACGGCGAGGACCAGCAGCCAGGCGGCGGCGGACATAAGGCGGGACCTTCCGGTCCTTCCCCGGACTCCGGCGGCCCGGCGGCTGCCTCGTCGGCGGCTGCCTCGTCGGCGGCGGCCTGGTCGGCTGCCTTGTCTGCCTTGTCGCCTTGTTGGCGTTGTCGGCTTCGCGAGCTTCGCCTGCCTTGTCGGCAGCGGGCGGCCGCCTGGCGGCCGACTCGGCCCGCCAGTCGCGGAGCAGCTCGTTCTGGAGGCCGAACATCTCGGCTTCCTCTTCCGGGTCGGCGTGGTCGTAGCCGAGCAGGTGCAGGACGCCGTGTACCGTCAGCAGCTCGAGCTCGGCCTGGGTGGACTGGCCGTGCTGCCTGGCCTGGACGGCCGCGACCTGGGGGCAGAGCACCACGTCGCCGAGCAGGACGGGCTCCGCCTCGTCGCCGTCGCGCCCCCTGGACCGGTTCGGGCCCGCCATCGAGTGCGGGCGCAGCTCGTCCATCGGGAACGAGAGCACGTCGGTCGGGCCGGGCTCGTCCATCCACTTCTCGTGCAGGTTGGTCATGTGCGCCTCGTCCACCAGCAGCATGGACAGGTCGGCCAGCGGGTGCGTCTCCAGCTGGCCGATCACGTACTGCGCGAGCTCGCGGAGCGCGTCCTCGTCCGCCGCCATCCCCGACTCGTTGTTAATCTCGACGCTCACCGTCGTGTTCCCCGTCTTGAGTGGTCCTGGGACTTCGCGTCGTACCGGTCGTAGGCATCGACGATCTTCCCGACGAGCTTGTGCCGCACCACGTCCTGGCTGGTCAGCCGGGAGAAGTGAATGTCCGGGACGCCGTCGAGAATCTCCTGGACCACGCGCAGGCCGCTGACCTGGCCGTCGGGCAGGTCAACCTGGGTGACGTCGCCGGTCACGACCATCTTCGACCCGAACCCGAGCCGGGTCAGGAACATCTTCATCTGCTCGCGGCTGGTGTTCTGGGCCTCGTCGAGGATGATGAACGAGTCGTTCAGCGAGCGGCCGCGCATGAACGCCAGCGGCGCGATCTCGATCGTGCCCGCCGCCATCAGCTTCGGGATCGAGTCGGGGTCGACCATGTCGTGCAGGGCGTCGTAGAGCGGGCGCAGGTACGGGTCGATCTTCTCGTACAGGGTGCCGGGCAGGAAGCCGAGCCGCTCGCCGGCCTCGACCGCGGGCCTGGTCAAGATGATCCGGTTGACCTCCTTGGCCTGCAGCGCCTTGACCGCCTTGGCCATCGCCAGGTAGGTCTTGCCGGTGCCGGCCGGGCCGACCGCGAACACGATCGTGTGCTTGTCGATCGCGTCGGCGTAGTGCTTCTGGTTCAGCGTCTTGGGCCGGATCGTCCGGCCCCGCGAGGACAGGATGCCCTGGGTGAGCACGTCGGCCGGGCGGTTCCCGGGCTCGTCTGCCTTGGGCGCGCGCAGCATCGCCACCGTGCGCTCGACCGCGTCAGGGGAGAGCTCGGCCCCCTTGCGCTGCAGCTCGAGCAGCTCGTCGAAGAGCCTGCCGACGAGCTTGGTCTCCCGCGGCCGCCCCGACACGGTGATCTCGTTGCCGCGGACGTGGATATCGGCGGAGAACTCCCGCTCGATGACCTGCAGTAGCTCGTCGCTGGTGCCGAGCAGGCCAACCATCGAGTGGCCGTCGGGGATGACGATGCGGATCTGCGAAGTCGCCGGCCCCGCCGTGGGCAAGTCGCTGCCTGTGTCTGTCAATTCACTGCTCTCGGGAGATGTCAGCCGGGCGGCCAGGTCATCGGACGCCCGCCAAGGACGTGCGCGTGCGCGTGCCCGACGGTCTGCCCGCCGTCCGCGCCGGTGTTGAAGACGATCCGGTAGCCGGAGTCCTCGACCCCTTCGGCGGCGGCGATGGCGCGCGCCGCGGCGACGAGCTCGTCAAGCAGCCCGTCGCCCGCCTCGGCCAGCGCCGCCACGTCGGCGTAATGATCCCGGGGGATCACCAGGACGTGCGTCGGCGCCTGAGGGTTGATGTCACGGAAAGCGAGAGTCCGCTTTCCGTCCAGCACGATCGTGGCCGGGATCTGTCCGGCAGCGATACCGCAGAACAAGCAATCTGGCACGTCCACGATCATAGTGGCCCGGTGGTAGCGCCCGGTGCCGACGCGCCCGCAGGCTGGCCTGGTGCCGGCGCCGGGGGCGTGGGCGTGAACGACACATTGATATACATCGAACCCAGCGAGTTGGCACCCGTTCCGCCTGTCCGGCCGGGAATTAACCCATGCGTCACCTATTACTCATCGGTAGGCAGCAGAAAACCCACGGTCCGGCTCGCCCATCATCCTCTTAAGTGCCGCCCCCACCCGTCATGACGGTTATTCTTGTCTTTCCGCAATCCTGCGGCGGTTTCTGGGGTGGAGTTACCGAATGTGGGTCTGGCAGCACATGATCGTCACGCAGCGTCGCCCTCTGTTCGGCGCGCCGTTGGGTGCCGGGGGACGAAAGCGGCGCCAACGCGGTGGCTAAGCCCGTGAATACCGTGGTCGACGCCCAGGCCAGGGCGGCTGTCCGAGGCAGTCCCGCCGCGGACCCGATTCTCGCGCCCTTGATTGACCCAGCGGTCTCTGACACTGCGGTCGCGCAAGACGCTGCCGTCTCTGCGGACACTCCAGAAGTCGCTGAGGACACTCCGGACTCGGAACCCGGGCAGGCCGATGTCGAGGGAAATTCCGGAAAATGCGTAAACCTCGACACAGACGGTGAACCTCCCGACGACGGTCCGCGTCCTACAGTGGTGACGGCAACACTCTCGGAGACCGCGGTCGAGCCTGAGATCGCGCTAGCCGACGAAGCGCTCGCCCCCGAAACGTCCGCCACCAGCGCGTTCGACGCCGAGGATGAGCGCCAGCCTGCCGTCTGGGCGGCCGCTGATGTCGTCACCGAGATCTACTTCGGTCATTACCACTCGCTCGTCCGGCTCGCGGTGCTGCTGGTCCACGACGTGCAGACGGCCGAGGAAGTGGTGCAGGACGCCTTCGAGGCGATGCACCTGGCGTCCAGGCGGCTCCGCGACTCGGAGCGGGCCCTGCAGTACCTGCGGCAGACCGTCGTCAACAAGTCGAGGTCGGTGCTGCGGCACCGCAAGGTCGTCGACATGCACGCGCCCAAGCCCGCTCCGGACGAGCCGAGCGCCGAGCACGCGGCGCTGGCGATCCTCGAGCGCTCGGCCGTCGCGGCGGCGCTGCGGGCGCTGCCCGAACGGCAGCGCGAGGCCATCGCCCTGCGCTACTACGCGGACTTCTCCGAGGCCGACATCGCCAAGGCGATGGGGATCAGCAAGGGCGCGGTGAAGAGCCACACGGCCCGGGCAATGGCGTCGCTCAAGACAATGCTGTCCCAGGAGTCGTCATGACGCGGCCGACGAAGGCGGGCTGGTGACGGCATGACCACACCAGAGGGCGGCATGGAGGAGACGCTGCGGCGGGGCCTGGCCGAGGCCGTCGGCGGGGTCGAGCCGGGCGCCGACGGGCTCGAGCGGATCCGCGCCAGGATCAGCGGCCGCCCGCCCCGGCCGTGGTGGCTGACCGTCGGCGTGGACGCGCTCGACGCGGCCAGGAACTGGGTCTGGCGCGGGCACTGGTCGTGGCACTGGAGCGGGGCGTGGCCGACCGCGCTGCCCGCGGCGGCCGGCCTGGCGCTGCCCCGGTTGTCGCTGCCGCACCTGTCGTTGTCGCGGTTGTCGTTGTCGCGGTTGTCGTTGTCGCGGTTGTCGTTGTCGCGGTTGTCGTTGTCGCGGTTGTCGTTGTCGCGGTTGTCGTTGTCGCGGTTGTCGTTGTCGCGGTTGTCGTTGCCCCGGCTTCGGCGCCTGCCGCGGCCGGGCGAGCTGCTTGGGCTGGGCTCGGCCCGGTCCGGGCGCAACGCTTCCCTGCTCAACGTCGGCTGGCTGCGGCCGGTGGTCGTGCTGGCCGGGATAGCCATCATCGCCAGCGTCTCGTTCGGCGTGCAGCCCTTCCGCCAGGCGATCATCCAGGCCAGCAATACCGTCTTGAGCCAGTCGCAGCCCTCCGGCGGCGCGGGCACCGACGGCAACGGCTCGCAGGCGGGCAACGGAACCGGCGGGCCGGGTTCTGGCGCGACGTCGGCCGGCGCGCAGAGCACGGCCCTGGGCGCCGGCGCGACCTCGTCGAGCGGGGGCGCGTCACCGCGCCCGTCCGCCTCCTCGAGCTGCGCGTCGCCGGTCACGACGGCCCTGACGAACACGGCCGCCGCCTCGCCCGCCCCGGTGACGACGGCCGCCCCCACGACGACGGCCAAGCCGAGCAGCGCGGCCTCGGCCGGCCAGCTGAAGACGGAACTGCTGCTGCGGAACCTGGTGCCGACCACGTCACCGTCGCCGTCCGGGTCCCCGACCCCGTCGTGCGCGACGCCGAGCCCGTCAGTCACGCCCACCCCGACGACATCGGGCGGCTCCCCCACCACATCGTCGACGCCGAGCGACGGCGCCACGTCACCGTCGCCGACCACATCGCCGACGCCCACGCCGACCACCGGGTCCCCGACCCCGACCCCGACGCCGACCGATACCGGCAGCGACGGCCCGACCGACTCCCCGACCGACCCGGGCGGCGACACCGGCAACACCGGCACCGGCGACGGGGGCGGCAGCGGCTCGACGCCCGGCTCCTAGACGCCCGTGTCCGAGGCCAGTTCGCGGATGACATGCGCGAGCGGTCGTCCGGGTGTCGTCAATGCGCCAGCAGGTGCACGACCAGGGCGAGGGCACCGAGGCCCAGGGCGAGCTTGAGTGCGAGGAGCACGAAGCTGCCGGCGATGGTGATCAGCCAGCCTCGCCGGGTCCTGGGCCGGCGGATGCGCTTGAGGCCGGGCCAGCGCCCGGTAGTCCGCTCAGTCACTGGCAGGCCGGCGCGTTCCAGTCAAGGAGCTGGACGATGACGCCATTGGGGTCGGTGACCTGAAACGCGCGCTCGCCCCAGGGCTCTTCGCGCAGCGGCATGGTGATGTCCACGCCCTCCTCGCGCAGGCGGGCCAGCTCACCCTCAAGGTCCTCGACGACGAACACCAGGATCAGGCCGGCTGCGTGGGTGTCGCGCTGGTCCTCGGGCAGCACGGGCAGGCCGCTGCGCAGGAAGGCGACGTGCATCCCGGCGTCCTCGCGTGCCAGGGAGGCGAAGCCATCGGCTGCCATCTCCTGCTGGAACCCGAAGTGGCTGGTCAGGAACGCGGCGGAGGCGGGCACGTCGGCGACGTTGAGGGATACGGCGGAAGCGGTGATCTGCACGGAAGGACTCCTCGGCTGGGCGACCGGAACGGCAATCAACACCGTACTCAGTACAGTGTACATCGTACAACGAAAATGTACGGGAGAATGTTCCCATGCCCACCGAACACACCAGCGGCGGCGACCCGGCCCGCACTCTGCAGCTGCTCTGGCGCGAGCCCAGCCCCGCAGACTCTCGGCGCGGACCGCCCCAGGGCCTAAGCGTCGAGCGCGTCGCCGCGGCCGCGATCGCCCTCGCCGACACCGACGGCCTAGGCTCAGTCACCATGCGCGCGGTCGCCCACGCCCTCGGCGTGGTGCCGATGTCGCTGTATACCTACGTGCCGGGCAAGGCCGAGCTGCTCGACTTGATGCTCGACACGGTCTACCTGCAGATGCCCCGCGGCGACCTGTCCGGCAGGCCGTGGCGCGAGCGCCTGGCCGCCGTCGCCCAGGAGAACCGGGACCTGTTCACCCGGCACCCCTGGATCGCCGAGGTCTCTACCAGCCGGCCACCGCTCGGCCCCGGGCTGATGGCCAAGTACGAGCACGAACTTCAGGCGCTCGAAGGCCTCGGGCTCGACGACGTCGAGATGGACGCCGCCCTGACCTTCCTGCTCGGCTTCGTCCAGGCCGCCGCGCGCTCGGCCGCCGAGGCGGCCGCCGCCCGGCAGGACAGCGCGATGAGCGAGGAGCAATGGTGGGCCGCCAACGCCCCCCTGCTCGCCCGGGTGTTCGACGAGGCGGAGTACCCCACGGCCTCCCGTGTAGGCGCCGTCGCAGGCGCCGTTCACGGCGCGGCCTATGACCCCGACCACGCCTACACCTTCGGCCTGCAGTGCGTCCTCGACGGCCTTGGCGCCCTCATCGACACCAGCGACGCCTGATGCGCGCCTGACTGCGAAGTGACTGACCGGCGCGCGGCCGGGCCCGGAACGGGTCGCGGAAGGACCGGACCGGGCCGGCCGGTCACCCGGGCACCGCGCTCGGCGCTACTGTGGCCGGCATGGAATCGCTCGCGCCAGCCGCAGGCCCGCCGGTCTTCCTGGTGTCGCCCGGCCAGCTGAGCGGGCCGGCGGTGACGCTGACCGGCCCCGAGGGCCGTCACGCGGCTGTTGTCCGCCGCCTGCGGTCGGGCGAGCGCGCGGACGTCAGCGACGGCGCCGGGACGCTGGCCGAGGGGGAGGTCACCGCCGTCGGCAAGGACTCGGTCACGATCGAGATCCGGGTGACGCGCGCGGTCCCGCCGCCGCAGCCCCGGCTGGTCGTCGCGCAGGCGCTGCCGAAGGGCGACCGGGGCGAGCTCGCGGTCGAGCTGATGACCGAGGTCGGCGTCGACGCGGTCCTCCCGTGGTCGGCCGAGCGCTCGATCACCCGGTGGCAGGGTGACCGGGGCGAGCGCGCCCTGTCCAAGTGGCGCGCCACCGCCCGCGAGGCCGCCAAGCAGTCCCGCCGCGCCTGGCTGCCAGAAATCGCGGCCCCGGCCGGCACCGCCGCCCTGGCGAAACGGGCGTCGGCCGCTAGCTGCGCGATCGTGCTCGAGGCGGACGCCGTGCGCAAGCTGCACGAGCTGACCCTGCCGGCCGAGGGCGACGTGCTGCTGATCGTCGGCCCGGAAGGCGGCGTCAGCCCGGCCGAGCGCGCCGCCCTCCGCGAAGCCGGCGCGATCGAGGCCCGGCTTGGCCCGACCGTCCTGCGCACGTCCACCGCCGGCGCGGTCGCGGCGGCCGTCCTGCTCGCGCGCACGGCCCGCTGGTAACCAGCCGGAGGCGAGCGGGAAAATACGGCTAGCGGCCGTTGAAGGCGTCGCGCAGGCGGGAGAAGAAACCCTGCTGGCCGGGCTGGAACTTACCTGGCGGCGCCTCCTCGCCGCGAAGCTTGGCCAGGTCGCGCAGCAGCTTCTCCTGCTCGGCGTCGAGGCGGCTCGGGGTCTCCACCGTGACGTGGATGATCAGGTCGCCGCGGCCGCTGCCGTTCAGGTGCTTGACCCCGAGCCCGTACAGCGGGAGCACCTGGCCGGACTGGGTGCCGGGACGGACGTCGACGTCGTTCGGGCCGTCCAGCGACTCGACCGACACGGTCGCGCCGAGGGCGGCCGCCACCATCGGGATCGTCAGCGTGCAGTGCAGGTCGTCGCCCTGCCGTTCGAAGATCGCGTGCGGCTTCTGCACGACCTCGAGGAACAGGTCGCCGGGAGGGCCGCCGCCGGGGCCGGTCTCGCCCTCGCCCGCCAGCTGGATGTGCGTGCCGTCCTCGACGCCGGCCGGGATCCGCACCTTCATCGTCCGCCGGCTGCGCACCCGGCCGTCGCCGTCGCACTCCGGGCAGGGCCGGGGCAGCACGGTGCCGAAGCCGCCGCAGTTCGGGCAGGGCTGGCTGGTCACGACCTGGCCAAGGAAGGACCGCCGGACCTGGCTGATCTCGCCCCGGCCCTGGCAGACCTCGCACGTCACCGGGTGGGTGCCGGGCGCCGTGCCCTCGCCCGAGCAGGTCGGGCAGACCACCGCGGTGTCCACCGTGAGCTCGCGGGTCGCGCCGAAGGCGCACTCCGACAGGTCGAGCTCGATCCTGATCGTCGCGTTGCGGCCGCGCCGGGCCCGCGACCGCGGGCCGCGCGCGGCCTGCCCGGTCGCGCCGAACACCGCGTCGACGAACTCGCTGAACGGGAAGCCCGCGGTGCCGAACCCGCCGAAGCCGCCCGCGCCCGCGCCGGCCGTCGCGAACGGGTCGCCGCCCATGTCGTACATCTGGCGCTTGTCGGTGTCCTGGAGGACCTCGTAGGCCTGGTTGATCTCCTTGAACTTCTCCTGCGTCTCCGGGTCGGGGTTGACGTCCGGGTGCAGTTCGCGGGCCAGCCGGCGGTAGGCGCGCTTGATCTCATCCTGCGAGGCGTCGCGCCGCACGCCGAGCAGCGCGTAATAGTCCTCAGCCACTATGACTCCCCGAGAATCTGGCCGACGTACCTGGCGACCGCGCGGACCGCGCCCATGGTGCCCGGGTAGTCCATCCTGGTTGGCCCGAGCACGCCGAGCTTGGCGACGACCTGCCCGCCTGAGCCGTAGGCGGCGGTCACCACCGACGTGCCCTGCAGGCCGGTCTCCGCGCCGATTCTGACGGTCAGGGCGGACGGGCTGGCGGCCTCTCCGAGGAGGCGCATCAGTACCACTTGTTCCTCCAGTGCTTCGAGCACGTCACGGAGCCCCTTGCCGAAGTCGGGGGCGGCCAGGTTGGCCGCGCCGCCGAACACCACGCGCTCCTCGTGCCGCTCGGCGAGGCTGTCGAGCAGCGCGGAGAAGACGGCCCCGGCGTTCGATCGCTCGGGAGCGGGGATCCGGTCCGCCAGGCCGACGACGGTCGCGGCCGCGTCGGAAAGCTTATGGCCATCGAGGCACGCGTTCAGCACCGCCCGCAAATGAGCGATCGACTCCGGCTCCGACGCGTCCGGCAGGTCCACCGTGACCTGCTCGACCCGGCCGGTGTCGGTGATCAGGACCAGCAGCACCCGCTGCGGGGTGAGCGAGACCAGCTCGATGTGCCGGACCGCCGACCGGGACAGCGACGGGTACTGGACCACCGCCACCTGCCTGGTCAGCTGGGCGAGCAGCCGAACCGTCCTGGCCACGATCTCGTCGAGGCTGTAGGCCCCGGCCAGGAACGCCTCGATCGCCCGGCGCTCGGCCCCGGACATCGGCTTGATCGACGACAGCCGGTCGACGAACAGCCGGTAGCCCTTCTCGGTCGGGATCCGCCCGGCGCTGGTATGCGGCTGGGCGATGAACCCCTGGTCCTCGAGGACCGCCATGTCATTGCGGATCGTCGCAGGCGACACGTCAAGCCCGTGCCTGTCAACGAGCGACTTCGACCCCACCGGTTCAGTGGTGGACACGTAGTCCTCGACTATCGCCCGCAGTACCGCTAGCTTCCGATCGTCAAGCACCGTGTTCACCTCCTTGGCACTCTGTGTCTCTGAGTGCCAATTCTATTTGCTCACGAGAGTCTCCGGACGGCAAGAACGGTTGGGTCACGCTTCCTGGCCGCGATCGATGGTCGGACGGGTCCGCCCGGGCGAGTCTTCCGGCTCAGGCGGGCGAGTCTTCCGGCTCGCGCGGCCCGGCTGGATTAGGGTAACTCTGGTGCAGAGCCGACAGTACGGGCGTGACGTGCTCGCCCCGCAGAACCGCAAGCCCAGGCCCGGTCAGGGACCGGTTGACCAGGTCGAAGCCGAGCCCGGGCTGGTCGTGGAGGACTTCGAGGCGCGTTTCTGCGGGGCGGTGGTGGCGCTTGAGAAGGACGCGGTGACGCTCGAGGACCGGCACGGGAAGCGCCGGGTGTTCCCGATTCCCGGCCCGTTCCTGCTCGACGGCCAGCGGGTAACCCTGATCAGGCCGCGGCCGGCCGCGGCGACGACAAAATCCGGATTCTCCGCCAACCGCACCGCGTCGGGGTCGGTCGCGGCCCCGCAGCAGCGGGCCAAGGTCGCCAAGGCCAGCCGGATCTACGTCGAGGGCAAGCACGACGCCGAGCTGGTGGAGAAGATCTGGGGCGACGACCTGCGCGACGTCGGCATCGTGGTCGAGTACCTGGAGGGGGTCGACGACCTGGCGGCCATCGTCGACGAGTTCCGGCCGGGACCGCGGCAGCGGCTCGGGGTGCTGGTCGACCACCTCGTGACCGGATCCAAGGAGAGCCGGATCGCGGCCTCAGTGGCCGGGAACCCGGACGTGCTGGTGGTCGGGCACCCGTTCATCGACATCTGGTCGGCGGTCAAGCCCGCCGCCGTCGGCCTGCGGGCGTGGCCGGACGTCCCCCGGGGGGAGCCGTGGAAGGAGGGGGTGCTGCGGCGGATCGGCTGGCCGCACCGCACCCCGGCCGACGTCGCGTTGGCGTGGCGGCGGATCCTGCGCGCGGTGACCAGCTACGCCGACCTGGAGCCGGAGTTGCTCGGCCGGGTCGAGGAGCTCATCGACTTCGTCACAGTGCTTCCCCCCTCGGGGGAGGGCTAGGTGAGGTCGCGGATGACGGCGTCGGCCAGCAGTCGGCCCTGGCGGGTCAGCACCAGGCGGCCGGCCGCGTAGGCGGACTCGTCGATCAGGGCGGCGGCCCTGGACCGCTCGAGCGGCGCCGCCGCGGCCGGGGCGAGCAGGGTCAGCGGCAGCCCTTCGGCCAGCCGCGCGCGGAGCATGATCTCCTCCATCGACTGCTCGTCGCGGGTGAGCAGCTCCCGGGCGGCGGCCGGGGAGCGGCCGGCCGTCAGCCGCTGGGCGTAGGCGGTCGGGTGGCGGACGTTCCACCAGCGGACGCCGCCGACGTGGCTGTGCGCGCCGGGGCCGCACCCCCACCAGTCGCCGCCGGTCCAGTAGAGCATGTTGTGGCGGCAGTAGGCCTTGTCGTTCCTGGCCCAGTTCGAGAGCTCGTACCAGTGCAGGCCGGCCGAGGAGAGCAGGTCGTCCGCGATCAGGTACCGGTCGGCCATCGCGTCGTCGTCGGGGGCCGCGATCTCTCCCCGGCGGACCTTGGCCGCCAGCCGGGTGCCCTCCTCCACGATCAGCGCGTAGGCGGAGACGTGGTCGGGGTCCGCCTCGAGGGCAGCCTCAACCGACGCCCGCCAGTCGTCGTCGCTCTCCCCCGGCGTGCCGTAGATCAGGTCGAGGCTGACCTGCTCGAACCCGGCCGCCCGGGCCCAGCGGACGCAGTCCAGGGGCCGCCCCGGCTGGTGCTCGCGCTCGAGCACCCGCAGCACGTGCGGGACCGAGCTTTGCATTCCGAACGAGATCCTCGTTACACCGCCGGCCCGCAATTGCTCGAGTTCGGCCGGGCCAACCGATTCCGGGTTAGCCTCGACCGTCACTTCGGCGTCATTGTCGAGGCCGAAGGCCTGATCGATTCCCGCCAGCATCCGGGCAATCTCGGCCGGCTGAAGCAGGGTCGGCGTGCCGCCGCCGAAAAACACCGTCGACACCCGCGTTTTTCCTGCTGGGAGCGTCCTTGCGGCCAGCTCGAGCTCGGCCAGGACCAGTCCAGGGTAGGCCGCCTGGCTGCCGCCGCCGCCCAGTTCGGTCGCCGTGTAGGTGTTGAAATCGCAGTACCCGCAGCGCGTCCGGCAGAAAGGCACGTGTACGTAAACGCCGAATGGGGTATTTCCAAAGCCCTGGGTTGCAATGGGCGGCAGCGACCCGTCATCCGGAACCGGTTCACCGTCCGGCAGCGTTCCTGGCATGCTGCCGAGGATAAGCTGTGGTCAGTACAACACGGGCGGGAGGCACTGGTGACATCAGATCCAGCACCTGACTCAGACGGTTCACCGTTGCCGCCGCAGTCTGGCGGGCAGCAGCCACCCTACGAGCGGTCACCGCATGAGCAGCCGCCTCCGCAGGAGCCCGCGGCCTACGGGCCGCCGTCCTACGGCCAGGTTCCGCCCTACGGAAACCTCCCGCCGTATGTCGCGGCGCCGCCGTATGGGCAGCCCTCGCCGTACGGACAGGCTTCGCCGTACGGGCAGCAGCAGCCGCCCTACGGGCAGCCTTCGCCGTATGGGCAGCTGCCGTACCCGCAGCAGGCCCCCGTCCATCCCGGGATGCTGGCCGCCGCAGCCGACCGCGAGCGGACCATGGACGTGCTCAAGGCCGCCTTCGGCGAGGGCCGGATCACCAAGGAGGAGTTCGACCTGCGCGCCGCCCGGACGATGAGCGCGCGGACCTACGCGCAGCTCGGCTCCGTGGTCGCCGACCTGCCGTCGGGCCCGTCCTTCGGCGTGATGCCGTACCAGGGGGGCTACTACCCGGTTGTCGTCACCCCGACCAGCGGGCTCGCCATCGGCGCGCTCATCTGCGGGATCGCGGAGATCTTCACGCTCGGCTTCGCCGCCATCCCGGCAGTCATCCTCGGCCACCTGGCCCGCCAGAACATCAGGCGGACGGGCGAGCGCGGCGACGGGATGGCCATCGCCGGGCTCGTCCTCGGCTACCTCGGCATCGGCATCTGGACGCTGATCATCATCGCCCTGGCCGCCCGCCCCAATCAGTAGCCTCCGGCTGTTACCTCGGGCGGGAAGTTATTTCGGGCGGTTGTCGGTCTGCGTGGTCGAGAGCGCGGCGACGAAGGCCTCCTGGGGGACCTCGACCCGGCCGATCGTCTTCATCCGCTTCTTGCCCTCCTTCTGCTTCTCGAGCAGCTTGCGCTTACGGGTGATGTCGCCGCCGTAGCACTTGGCGAGCACGTCCTTGCGCAGGGCGCGGATGTTCTCGCGGGCGATGACGCGCGACCCGACCGCCGCCTGGATCGGGACCTCGAACTGCTGGCGCGGGATGAGCTCCTTCAGCTTCGAGGTCATCGCCAGGCCGTACTCGCGGGCGTTGTCGGCGTGCACGATCTGGCTGAACGCGTCGACCGGCTGGCCCTGCAGCAGGATGTCGACCTTGACCAGGTCCGCGACCTGCTCGCCGTCGGGCTCGTAGTCGAGGCTGGCGTAGCCCCGGGTGCGGGACTTGAGCTGGTCGAAGAAGTCGAAGATGATCTCGCCGAGCGGCATCGTGTAGCGGATCTCCACCCGGTCGGTGGACAGGTACTCCATGCCCCGCAGCACGCCCCGGCGGGACTGGCAGAGCTCCATGATCGTGCCGATGTAGTCGGACGGGGAGATCACCGTGGCCCGCACGATCGGCTCGTAGACGTCCTTGATCTTGCCGCCGGTGTTCCCCTTGGGGGTGCCGCCGGCCGCGACGAAGCCGTCGATGCCGCCGGGGAAGTCACTCGGGTTGGTCACGTCGATCTCCCGGCCGCTCTCCATCACGACCCGGTAGACCACGTTGGGCGCGGTCGAGATCAGCGACAGGTCGAACTCGCGCTCGAGCCGCTCCCTGACGATCTCCATGTGCAGCAGGCCGAGGAAGCCGCAGCGGAAGCCGAAGCCGAGGGCGGTGGACGTCTCGGGCTCGTAGACGAGCGCGGCGTCGTTGAGCCTGAGCTTGTCGAGGGCGTCCCGCAGCTCCGGGTACTCGTCGCCGTCGACCGGGTAGAGGCCGGAGAAGACCATCGGCTTGGGGTGGTCGTAGCCGCCGAGCGCCTCCTTGGCCGGATTGGTCGAGACCGTGATCGTGTCGCCGACGCGCGCCTGCCTGACGTCCTTCACGCCCGAGATCACGTAGCCGACCTCGCCCGCCGCGAGGCCGTCGCTCGGGATCGGCTCGGGTGAGATGACGCCGAGCTCCAGCGTCTCGTGGACCGCCTTGGTGGACATCATCAGCATGCGCTCGCGCTTGGTCAGCCTGCCGTCGACCACCCGGACGTAGGTGATGACCCCTCGGTAGGTGTCGTAGACCGAGTCGAAGATCAGCGCCCGGGCCGGGGCGTCGGGGTCGCCGTGCGGCGGCGGGACCTGGTCGACGATCGAGTTCAGCAGCTCCTCGACGCCCACGCCGGTCTTGGCCGAGACCCTGAGCACCTCGGACGGGTCGCAGCCGATGATCGCCGCGATCTCGGCCGCGTACCGCTCGGGCTGGGCGGCCGGGAGGTCGATCTTGTTCAGCACCGGGATGATCTTGAGGTCGGCCTCGAGCGCCAGGTAGAGGTTGGCCAGCGTCTGCGCCTCGATGCCCTGGGCGGCGTCGACCAGCAGCACCGCGCCCTCGCAGGCGGCCAGCGAGCGGGACACCTCGTAGGTGAAGTCGACGTGGCCGGGGGTGTCGATCAGGTTCAGGACGTAGTGCGTGTCGCCCTTCTTCCAGGGCAGCCGCACCGCCTGGCTCTTGATCGTGATGCCGCGCTCGCGCTCGATGTCCATCCGGTCCAGGTACTGCGCGCGCATCTGGCGCCCGTCGACGATGCCGGTGAGCTGCAGCATCCGGTCGGCCAGGGTGGACTTGCCGTGGTCGATGTGCGCGATGATGCAGAAGTTGCGGATCACGGCCTGATCGGTACGGGCCGGTGCCGGAACCTGGCCCAGGGCCGGATCGCTCATTGCCACCATGCTTCCATGAAATAAGTGCGAGTGCCTGATCAGGGTATCGTGGTGTGACTGCGGTCCTGGCGCGCAGCGGCGCCGCCGCGGCGATAACGTCGTTGGTTTGAGGTGGATGCCGCGAGTCGGCTATCCTTGGCGTTCGCGCCCACTTCTCCCGCTGCCGCATGCCGCTCGGGGCGGGCAGACCGTTCCCTGGGCCGGGGTCAAGCAGACTTACTTATCCAACGAAGGACAGACACGCGTGGCGAACATCAAGTCGCAGATCAAGCGCAACAAGCAGAACGAGAAGGCGCACCAGCGCAACAAGGCCGTCAAGTCGGAGCTCCGCACCCACGTGCGCAAGTTCCGCGAGGCCGTCGAGGCCGGCAACGTCGAGGCCGCCACCTCCGCGCTGCAGGTTGCCTCGCGCAAGCTGGACAAGGCCGTGTCCAAGGGCGTCATCCACAAGAACCAGGCCGCGAACCGCAAGTCGGCGATCGCCAAGAAGCTCGTCGAGCTCCAGTCCGCCTGAGCTTAGCTTCCCGACTTTCTGCACTCGCGCCGGACGCGCTTTGGCCGTGTCCGGCGCGTTTAGCGTGCCCGGATATTAGCGGGCGGCGCTCACCCGGTAGGCGACGATCTGCCTGATGGCCCGCTCGAGGGCGTACTCGGGACTGACTCCGCCCCCCTTGACCTGCGCGTCCGCCTCGGCCACGGCCTGCAGCGCCCGGCCGACGCCGTCCGGGTGCCAGCCCCGCAACTGCTGGCGGACCCGGTCAATCTTCCACGGCGGGGCGCCGACCTCGGCCGCGAGCGCGTTGGCGTTGGCGCCCCGGGGGGCCGCGCCGACCCGGCCGAGCAGCCGCACCCCGGTCGCCAGGGCGCTGGTGATCAGGACCGGCGCGGTCCCGGTGGCCAGCGCCCAGCGGAGCTGCTCGAGGGCCTCGTTCAGCCGGCCCTCGACCGCGTGGTCGGCCACGCTGAAGCCGGTCGCCTCGGCCCGGCCACGGTAGTACCTGGCCACCACCGCGCTGCCGATTCGCCCCTCGGTGTCGCTCGCGAGCTGGTCGACCGCGCTGGCGAGCTCGCGCAGGTCGCCGCCGATCGCGTCGAGCAGCGCGCGGACGGCGCCCTCGTCGGCCTGCCGCCCGACCCGCCGGAACTCCTGCCGGACGAAGTCGGTCCGCTCGCTCACCCGGGTCAGCTTGGGGCAGCTGACGACGGTCGCGCCGGCCTTGGTGAGGTCGGTGACGAGCGCCTTGCCCTTGACGCCGCCCGCGTGGGTGAGGATCACCGCCGCGTCGGGGGCGGGGTTGGCGGCGTACTTCGCGAGCTCGGCGGCGATGTCCTTGGCGACGTTCTGCGCGTTCCTGACGATCACGGTCGAGCCCCCGCCGAACAGCGACGGCGACGTCAGCGCGTTAATCTCCCCGGCCCCGAGGGCCGCGCCCTCGAGCTCGTGCAGGTCTCCCCCGCCGTCGCCGCCCGCGTCGGCCGCCAGCGCGGCCCGCGCCTGCGCGAGCGCGTGCCGGACGGCCCGGTCAACGAGGAACTCCTCCTCGCCGACGACCAGGGTGACGGGGGGGTAGGCGGCCATGGATGTAAGCATGCCATGTCAGGCAAGGGACAAGGACTTTTCTCCCGAACGGTCCCGGGCGACTCCCCACCGTCCGCCCGCTCCTCATTCCCGGCCGGCGCTTCCTTCGCAAGTCCGTCGTCCGCGAGGGCGCACAGTCTCCCCTGTCACACCCGCCCCTTCCGCCTGCCTCCGGGCTGCCTTCCACGGTGGCTTCAAATTATTGCGCGACAAAACGCTCGGAAAGCCGAGTCAAACGTCGCGCAATAATTCGGGGCCCGAAGGTGGTAGGACGGCGGCCCCGCATTCAGGGCCGCAGGCGGTGGCTGGCCGGGGTCACGGGCGATTGGAGGTCCGCCAACGATCGGGGTCACGGGCGATATAAGAGGCTGGCCGAGCATTCAAGGGTCACGGGCAACGGAAGGCCGCCCGAACCCTTAGGGACGAGGGCCGGTGGAAGGCCGGCCGAAAGTTCGGGGTCGCGGGCGGTGTAAGGCCGGCCGAACACTCGGGGCCGCGCAGGACGGGGAGGCCGACCGAACACTCGGGGTCCAGCAGGGATGTGGGCTCGGCCGAACACTCGAGGTCCCGCAGGACGGGGAGGCCGGCCGAACACTCGGGGTCCAGCAGGGATGTGGGCTCGGCCGAGTACTCGGGGCGCGCGGGGCGGGGCGGGGAGGCCGGCCGAACATTCGGGGTCACGGGGGTGAGAGTTCGGTCGAATATTCGGGGGTACGCGGGGTGGAGGCAAGCTAAGCGAAATGGGTGGTTGGCGGGGCAGGTGTCTAGGGCGGCAACTACGGACAGTGATGGATGTCGCCCGAGTGTGGCACCGTCCGTTACCGGAGATAAAGCCGGACGGGTGCTTCGTTAGGGGGAAACGATGCCCGAAGAAGTGACTGGCGTGACGGCAGTAGCGACGCCGCACGCGCCGTGGTGGCGCCGGCGGCGGGTCGTGGCCGTCGCGGGCGGGGCGGTGGTGCTGGTCGCGGCGGCGGGGACCGGCGCCGCGCTCGCCAGCGGGTCGTCGGCCGCGCCGCCCGTCATCCCGGCCGCGCGCGCCTACCCCAGCGCCGTCGCGGTGCTGGCGGCGATGGACAGCAAGGGAGCGGTCTGCTCGGGGGCTGGCCAGGCGGGCCAGTTCGCCGACTGCTCGGCCGACAGCAACGGCGACACGGTGATCGGCATGTTCAGTGATCACGCGGACGCGCTCGCCTACGCCGACGGGATGATCACCCTCGGGTTGCAGCTGCACACCCCGACGGCCGAGGTGGTCGGCCCGAACTGGGTGGTGAACACGTCCCCCGCCTTCGCGGACGAGGTCGTCGACGCGATCGGGGGCCAGGTCATCACGAAAGCCAACGCGCAGGGAAGCCCGGAGGCGGAGCAATGGTCCGTTCGATACGGGGGATTTTGATCTTGGTTTGATTTTGGTCAGGGGGTGGCGGGCTCGCCGCCGCGCCAGACCCGGCGCGGCTGGAGGCCGTAGTTCCAGGCGAAGGCGCCCTCGTGGTCGGCGTCCCAGAGCACGATGTCGGCCAGCCGGCCGCGGACCAGCGCGCCGCGGTCGGGGGCGCGCAGCGCGTAGGCGCCGCCGAGGGTGGCGGCCCGCAGCGCCTCGGTCACCGACATGCCCAGGTAGGACACGGCCAGCGCGATCACCAGCGGCATGGAGGTGATGCCGACCCCGCCCGGGGTGTGGTCGGAGCCGAGCGCGACCGCGACGCCCTTGTCGAGCAGCGCCCGCACCGGCGGCCGGGCGCCCTGCTGGATGGCCGACCCGGGCGAGATGACGGCGGCGACGGCGCCGCGCGCCAGCGCCGCCACGTCCTCGTCGGTCGCCCCGTGCAGCAGGTCGGCCGAGGCGCAGCCGAGCTCGGCCGCCACCCGGACCGCGCCGTTCTTGCTGTTGCCGCAGGCGTGCAGCCGGGGCAGCAGCCCGGCCCGGCGGCCCGCGTTGAGTATCCAGCGGGCCTCTTCCTCCGTGAACCGGCCGTCTTCGCAGTTGACGTCCACGCTGTCGGCGCCGACGGCGGCGGCGTCGGCGCACCAGGCGCAGACCGCGTCGATGTAGTCGCTGCGGCGGCCGAAGAACTCCGGCGGCACCGCCTGGGCGGCGTAGAAGGTCACGTGCACCCGGGGCATGCCGGGCTCGTTCTCGAGCGAGCGGAGCATCCGCACGTCGGCCAGCTCGCCGTCGCGGGTCAGGTGGTAGCCGGTCTTCGCCTCGATCGTGGTGGTGCCGGACTGGAGCCAGGCCGACAGCCGCTCGCGCACGTTATTGCAGAGCGTCCACGGGTCGGTGCCCCTGGTCACGGTGATGGTGGAGCTGATGCCGCCGCCGGCCGCGGTGATCTCGCTGTCGGACAGGCCGGTCGAGCGCATCGCCAGCTCGGCGTGCCGGTTGCCCGCGTAGACCGGGTGCGTGTGCGCGTCGATCAGGCCGGGGGTGACCAGGCCGCCGCCGAGGTTCTCGACCAGGTCGACGTCGACGATGTCGTCGACCACGCCGGGGACATTGCGCGGGAGCTCGGCCGACGGGCCGACCCAGGCGATCCGGTCGTCGGAGATCAGGATGGCGGCGTTGCTGATGAACTCGGAGCCGGTCCAGAGCCGGCCGATGCTTGTGAGCAGTCGGGCGGTCATCGGGGCGTCACCGGGCTGATGCCCTGCCCGGAACCACGGGGGTCGGTCCCTGCCATCATGTCGGCCACCTGCCATGCAATTTTGGACGTCGGCGCTGACCGTGCTTACCAAGCAATGCAGGAAAGACGCGATCACCCGGTTGGCACCGGGTTGCGCGGTCCGCCCCACATATCGGTTCCGTTACGGTATTGCACCGAGGGGGTCGGTTACAAGCCCCTGTGCCAAGAACTCAGGGATCTCGAAGCTACCGGCGGGTACACTACGGGCCGCCCCGATCGGGGCGGCCCGCGTTGTCCCTGTTGCCGTGTCGGCCGTGCTTTTAGACGACGGCGTACCGTTCGAGCTCGAACGCCAGCTCCGGCGGCACCCGGGCCTCGAGCAGGGTCCCGTCGGGGCCGTGCTCCTCGTGCGCGACCTCGCCTGCGGCGTGCGCCCTGGCCACCAGGTCGCCCCGGCTGTAGGGCACGCTCGCCCGGATCAGCTGGTCCCGCTCGGGCAGCCGGGCCTCGATCGCGGCCCGGAGCTCGTCGATGCCCTCGCCGGTCCTGGCCGACACCAGCACCGACTCCCGCTCGCGGAGCTGCAGCGCCTTGAGCGCGACCGGGTCGGCGTCGTCGATCTTGTTGATCACGACCAGCTCGGGGACGTTCCCCGCGCCGATCTCATTGAGGACCGATCGGACGGCCGAGAGCTGCGCGGCCGGGTCGGCGTCGGAGCCGTCGACCACGTGCAGGATCAGCTCGCCGTCGGCCGCCTCCTCGAGGGTCGACCTGAACGCGTCCACCAGCTGGTGCGGCAGGTGCCGGACGAAGCCGACCGTGTCGGTCAGCGTGAACGGCCGCCCGCCGGGCGACTTGGCCCGGCGCACGCTCGGGTCGAGGGTGGCGAACAGCGCGTCCTCGACCAGCACGCCCGCGCCGGTCAGCGCGTTGAGCAGGCTCGACTTGCCCGCGTTGGTGTACCCGGCGATGACCACGCTCGGCACCCCGTTGCGGCGCCGCAGGCCGCGCTGGGTCTCCCGGCCGGTCTTGAAGCCGTTGATCTCGCCGCGCAGCTTGGAGATCTTGGTCCTGATCCGCCGCCGGTCGGTCTCGATCTTGGTCTCGCCGGGACCGCGGGTGCCGATGCCGCCGCCGCCGGCCACCCGGCCGCCGGCCTGCCTCGACAGCGACTCGCCCCAGCCGCGCAGTCGCGGCAGCATGTACTGCAGCTGCGCGAGCTCGACCTGGGCCTTGCCCTCGCGGCTCTTGGCGTGCTGGGCGAAGATGTCCAGGATCAGCGCGGTCCGGTCGATGACCTTGACCTTGACCACGCTCTCGAGCTTGCGCAGCTGGCTCGGGCTGAGCTCGCCGTCGCAGATCACCGTGTCGGCGCCGGTCGCGGCCACGATCCCGGCCAGCTCCCTGGCCTTGCCTGAGCCGACGTAGGTGGCGGTGTCGACCCGGCTGCGGCGCTGGATGACGCCGTCGAGCACGATCGACCCGGCCGTCTCGGCCAGCCTGCTCAGCTCGGTGAGCGAGTTCTCGGCGTTCGCCTGGGTGCCCTCGGTCCATACCCCGATCAGCACCACCCGCTCGAGTCGCAGCGCGCGGTACTCGACCTCGGTGACGTCGGTGAGCTCGGTCGAGAGACCCGCCACGCGACGGAGCGCGTGCCGATCCTCGAGGTCGAAGTCGCCGGTCGCGGCGTCCAGCTCGCGGTCTCGCTCGCGCTCGCCATAGGCAGTCGTCATTGTCCTCCAAGCAATTCGTCATCTTGATCGTGCCACCATCGCTGGCGGCAGTCATCTGAATAAACAACCGATCGGCTCCGGTTGTGCCCGGGGCCGATCGGCGTGGGGGTCGCTAGCCCAGGTTGGGCGCGATCGCGCTGTCGGCCGCGTTGACGTCCTTGTAGAAGTAGCGGCGGACGTGGATCTTGCCGGCCGGGGTCTCGATCTTGAACCAGAGGCCGGAGGTCGGGCCGAGCCGGGTCGACCGCGGCAGCTCGCTGACCACCGCGCGGGCCGTCCGCTGGGTCCACTTGCCCGCGTCGAGCACCAGGATGCGCCGCTCGGTCACCGCGACGATCCGGTACCGGTTGATGATCAGGGCGATCAGCGAGCCGATGAGCGGCGCGGTCAGCGGGGAGGCGGTCTGAGCGCCGAATACCTGCTCGATCGTCTCGCCCGGTTCGACAAACTGCGCGGCCGACGCGCGCATTACATCTCGGACTGCCATGCTGCCCTCTTTTGCTGGTGAAAATCGCGCACCCACGGCGCGGTTCACAGTTATACCAACAAGGCAGAACATCACGACATAGTTGATTAATCGGGCGGCTCGTCGTCGCTCGCTACCCGCTACCCGGTGGTTGTCATTCCTCGTCGAACAGGACGTTGACGGCGTCGCGGCCTGCCACCAGGGCGGCCGTGAGCAGGGCGCCCTCGGTGGTGAGGCGGCTGACTTGCGGGGTCCAGGCAGGCGGGAAGACGGTTAGCGCCTGGCCTGCGGCCTGCCTTTCCGCGATGTCTACGGCGTCGGCGGCGTTGCGGGTGGCCCGGGTGAGCATGGCGGTGCGGAGTTCGGGGGACTCGTTCCTGAGCGTGGTGCGGGTGAGCAGCCGGACGGAGCGGGGCGGCCGAGCGGGCGCGAGCGGCGAGCCGGCTTCCTCGAGCGCAGCTGCCGCTTCTGCGTCGGTCTCGGCGGCTTCCGCTTGGGCTTCGGCTTTCGCTTCGTCGGCTCTCACTTCGGCTTCGGCCTGCGCTTGCGCTTCGGCTTCCGCTTCGTCGGCTCTCACTTCGGCTTCGGCCTCCGCTTGCGCTTCGGGTTCGGCCTCCGCTTGCGCTTCGGGTTCGGCCTCCGCTTGCGCTTCGGCTTCGGCCTGCGCTTGCGTCCCGACCTCCGCTTGGGCTCCGGCGTCCGCCCGGCGTCTGGCTCTCGCTCGAGGTCTGGCTCTCGCCTGCAGTTTGGCTATGGCCTGGTGTTTAGCTTCCGCTTGCGGTCCGGCTTCCTGCTCCTCGTCGATTCCCGCCGCCTGGTCAGGGCTGGCCTGGTCATCGGCGCCGTCCGCGCTGACCGCGCTGACCGCGCTGACCGCGCTGACCGCGCTGGCCGTCGGGTCGAGCGGGCGGCGGGAGCGGAGCACCAGGATGTGGGTCGCGCCCTGGGCGAGCGGGGTGCGGAACGGGATCGACTCGGCCACGCCCAGCGTCGTAGAAACGGCGGTCGTGCAGCTCGATCGGCGGGCCGGCCAGGAACGGGAGCGAGGCGCTGGCCCGCAGCGCCAGCCGAAGCTCGGCCTCGTCGGTGATCAGCGGGCGCAGGTCGGTCGACTCGCCGGTGGCGGCGTCCGTCGCCAGCGGGTGGTACTCGACCGGGCTGGCCAGGACCGAGGCGAAGTCCATCGGGAACTCGGTCTGGTACAGCACCTCGATCAGCGTCTCGACGTCGACCACGGGCCGTCGCCGGGGCCGCCGGCGCAGCGGCGCCGACCAGCGGATCAGCGACCGCGCGTAGTCCGGATCGGCCCAGCCCCGCAGCCCCTCCGGGTGTTGAGCTGACCAGCCAGGCACCGCTGATCGCGCCGGCCGACGAACCGTAGACGGCGTCGAAGGCGGGCACCAGCCCGCGCTCGTGCAGCGCCAGCGCCATCCCGGCCGAGACGGTGCCGCGCATGCCGCCGCCCTCGATCGAGAGCGCGATGCGCAGGCCGTCGTCGCGGTGGCCCGGCCGGCTGCCCGATCGTGCCCGCTCCTCGATCACGCGCAGTACCTCGTGCACCCTAGAAACCCTATCCGGCCGTCAGCCGCCCGCCCTGGGTGCCTCCGGGCGCGCGCCGCGCGGCCCACTTCTTGCTGTTATCTCGAAGAGGCGTCTGCTGCGGCTTAGACGTTTCTTGCCTGCGGCACGGGTGGGGCGGATTGGGCGAATGAGGCGACGCCGATAAAGATCTTGGAGGAAAAGACCGCTATGCGAGTGCTTTTCTTCCGTCACGAAAAAAGTCTCCATGATCTTTTCCGTACAACTGCTCACGCGCCCCACCAGCACCAGCGGTGTCAGTTGGCGGGGTCGGACGTCAGTTGGCCGGGGTCAGGGACGCCAGTTGGCGGGTGTCGGGCGTCAGTTGGCGGGGGTCAGGGAGGTCAGGGAGGCGGGGAGGTCGCCCTCGTGGATGACGGTTCAGTTGGCGGGGGTCAGGGAGGTCAGGGAGGCGGGGAGGTCGCCCTCGTGGATGACGGTTCAGTTGGCGGGGGTCAGGGAGGTCAGGGAGGCGGGGAGGTCGCCCTCGTGGATGACGGTTCAGTTGGCGGGGGTCAGGGAGGTGAGCGAGGCGGGGAGGTCGCCCTCGTGGATGACGGTGAGGCGGTGGGTGGCGCGGGTGATGGCGACGTAGAGGTCGTGGCCGCCGTTGGGGGACTGGGCGATGACGCCCGCCGGGTCGACCAGGATCACCCGGTCGAACTCGAGGCCCTTGGCCTGGGAGACGGTGAGCAGCGCGGCCACGGCGTCGAGGGACTCCGGCCGGTCGCCCGGGGTCGCCTCGCCGATCGCGGCCGCGAGGGCGCCGGTCAGGGGGTCGGGGGCGATGATGGCGAGCCGGCCGCCGTCCGGGCCGCCGAGCTCGGCCAGGTCGGCCCGGGCCGCGCGGGCCGCCGCCGGGATCAGCCCGCCCGCGGCCGCCCTGATCGCGCGCGGCCCGACGCCCTCCGAGCGGACCGACTCCGGGGGGCGCTCGTCCGGTGCGACCGAGGCAAGCACGTCGGCCGCGGCCGTCATGATCTCGGCCGGGGTGCGGTAGTTCACGGTCAGCCGCTCTTCCCGCCATCGCCCGCCCACGAGGGGATTCAGCATCGCCTTCCACGATCGGGCGCCGGCCGGCGAGCCGGTCTGCGCGACGTCGCCGACCACGGTCATCGACCGGGTCGGGTTGCGGCGCAGCACCATCCGCCAGGCCATCGAGGAGAGCTCCTGGGCCTCGTCGATGATCACGTGCCCGTAGGCCCAGCTCCGGTCGGCGCCGGCCCGCTCGGCGGTGGACAGGGCCGGGCCGTTGTCGCGGTTCCAGGCGGCCAGCGTCTCGGCGTCGACCAGCCCGAGGTCGGCCACGCCGGTCGACTCGAGCACCTCCTGGGCGTACTGCGTCTCCAGCCGCTGGGCGCGCTCGAGCGCGCGGCGGGCCGCCTTGGCGGCCGAGTCGTCGACGCCGAGCAGCTCGGCGAGCTCGTCGAGCAGCGGGACGTCCGCCACCGTCCAGCGAGACGGGTGGTCCGGGCGTGGGAGCAGGGACCGTTCGACATCGGAAAGAAGGGACCCGGCGGCGGACCGGATCGCGGCGGGCGACCTCAGCAACCCGGCCAGCAGCCTTTCCGGGGTAAGCAGGGGCCACAGCTGGTCGAGCGCGTCGACCACCCCCGGCTCGGACCACAGCCGCTCGCGGGCGTAGGGCAGGTCCTCGTCGTCGAAGGGACGGTCGAGCACCCGGGCCTCGCCCCGGGCGAGCTCGTTCAGCAGCTCGGTGACGAAGAGCTTGCGGGCGACGTTGTGCGGCTTGCGGGTCGAGCGGGCGCGGTCGCGGGCGCGTAGGATCACCTCGCGCCGCAGCGGGATCTGGACCCGGTCGGCGTCGACCTCGAGATCGGCCTTCGGCACCCGCTGCCGGTCGCGGACCGCCTGCTGGAGCAGCCGGACCATCCGCTCGTCGCCCTTGACGACCGCGGCCGGGTCGCGGGTGTCGGTCGCGTGCACGCCGGGGAACAGGTCGCCGAGCGTGTGCAGGACCACGTCGGTCTCGCCCAGCGACGGCAGCACCTGGCCGATGTAGCGCAGGAAGGTCGCGTTCGGGCCGATGACGAGGACGCCGCGGCGCTCGAGGGTGCGGCGGTGGGTGTAGAGCAGGTAGGCGGCGCGGTGCAGCGCGGCGACGGTCTTGCCGGTGCCGGGGCCGCCCTGCACGACCAGCACCCCTGGCAGGTCGGCGCGGATCACCCGGTCCTGCTCGGCCTGGATGGTGGCGACGACGTCGGCCATCCGGCCGGTGCGCGCGCTCGACACCGCCGCGATGAGCGCCGCCTCGCCGGACAGGGTCGCCCGGTCGCTGTCGGAGAGCTTGTCGAGGTCGAAGACCTCGTCGTCGACGCCGGTCACCTGGCGGCGCCTGGTGTAGATGTGACGGCGCCGGACGAGCCCCTGCGGGCTCCGCGGCGTGGCGGCATAGAAAGGCCGCGCGGCCGGCGCCCGCCAGTCGATTAGCTTCAGGTCGTAATCGTCGTTGCGGAGGCCGATCCGGCCGATGTAAAGCGTGAGCCGCTGCTCGTCGTCGACGCGGCCGAAACAGAGGCCGCGCTCGGTCAGGTTGAGCTGGCTAATGCGCTTTTCATGCTCGGCCGACGACACGTCGCGTTCCAGTCTGGCCTGGTGCGTGCCGCCCGCCCCGCCCTGGGCGCGAACGCTCGCGAGCTCCAGCTCGCTGCGCTCTCTGGCCTGGTCAAGCAGGCTGTAGAGCATCGTCACGTACTGCTTGCTCGGTGCGCACGGCGGCAGCGTAGCCGGTGCTCGGCGTGCCTTCTGCGCTGTTTTCCGCGGGGCTTTCCGCGCTGTATTCAGCAGTGTCTTCCGCAGGGCTTTCCTCGACTGGCGGCTCGGAATCCGTTTGACGCATTGCCATAATGCTTGGTATACTCCCGAATGCCGGCGTAAGCCGGATTGCTTTTATATATGGGAAGCACTGCATGCCGTGGACAGGATTGCTAAGCCTACCACGAACGCTAAGCGCTGCTTTCCCCGGTAATTACCCTCCCCTCGGCCACGGCACCTGCCGCTGGGCCGGGCGTCGGCGGCCGCCTAGGATAGACAGCCGTAGCTGGGAGGAGCCGAACAATGGCCGAGCGCGTGCAGATCACCGGGCCCACCGATGAGCGGTATGTCGAGATTCTGTCCCCGAAGGCGCTGGAACTGCTGGCGCTGCTGCACGACGCGCTGGCCGACCGGCGGGCCGAGTTGCTGGCCGCGCGCCGCAGCCGCCAGGCCCAGCTGAGCGCGGGCGCGCTGCTCGACTTCCTCCCGGAGACCGCGCACATCCGCGCGGACGCCTCGTGGCGGGTCGCGCCGCCGGTCGCCGGGCTGGTCGACCGGCGGGTCGAGATCACCGGGCCGACCGACCGGAAGATGACGATCAACGCGCTCAACTCGGGCGCCAAGGTCTGGCTGGCCGACTTCGAGGACGCCAACACTCCCCTGTGGGAGAACATGATCGAGGGCCAGCTCAACCTCAAGGACGCCCTCGACCGGACCATCGACTTCACCTCGGCCGAGGGCAAGCGCTACGCGCTCAATCCGGCCGACACCCTCGCCACGATCGTGGTCAGGCCGCGCGGCTGGCACCTGGACGAGAAGCACGTCCTGGTCGACGGCAGGCGCGCGTCCGGCAGCCTGACCGACTTCGCGCTCTACATGGCGGCGTCCGCCCAGCGTCAGCTCGACACCGGCCGGGGCCCGTACTTCTACCTGGCCAAGATGGAGTCCCACCTCGAGGCGCGGATGTGGAACGAGGCGTTCAACATCGCCCAGGACTACCTCGCGATCCCGCGCGGCACGATCAGGGCCACGGTGCTGATCGAGACGATCCCGGCCGCCTTCGAGATGGACGAGATCCTGTACGAGCTGCGCGAGCACAGCGCCGGGCTCAACGCCGGGCGCTGGGACTACCTGTTCTCGGTGATCAAGAAGTTCCGCACCCGGGGCCGCGAGTTCATGCTGCCGGAGCGGAACGCGGTCACGATGACCGCCCCGGCCATGCGCGCCTACACCGACCTGCTGGTGCAGACCTGCCACAAGCGCGGCGCGTTCGCGATGGGCGGCATGGCGGCGTTCATCCCGTCCCGGCGCGACGCCGCCGTCAACGAGGTCGCGCTGGCGAAGGTCCGGGAGGACAAGACCCGCGAGGCGGGCGACGGGTTCGACGGCTCCTGGGTCGCCCACCCCGATCTGGTGCCGATCTGCCGCGAGGCGTTCGACGAGGTGCTCGGCGCCCGGCCCAACCAGCTTTCCCGGCAGCGGCCGGAGGTCTCGGTGGATGCCGGGGACCTGCTGGCGTTCGCCAAGACGCCGGGCGGGGTGACCGAGGCGGGACTGCGGAACAACATCTCGGTGGCGCTGCAGTATCTGGCGGCGTGGCTGGGCGGAACCGGTGCGGTCGCGATCTTCAACCTGATGGAGGACGCGGCCACGGCCGAGATCTCCCGGTCGCAGATCTGGCAGTGGATCCATAACGAGGTCATCCTCGACGACGGCCCGCTGGTGACAAAGGACGTGGTCGAGCGCATGATCGACGAAGAGCTCGTGAAGATCCGCGAGCTCGCCGGGGACGACTTCGACCCCGCCAGGTACGGTCAGGCGGTCGCGCTCTTCACCGAGGTGGCGCTGGCGGACTCCTTCGCGGAGTTCCTCACGCTGCCCGCGTACGAGCGCATGCCGTAGGCGCGCGGGCCGGCCTCGGTCGGCCGGAGGCAGGAAGGGGCGCTCGATGGGCGAGTCAACTGCAGCAGCCGCGTCGATGGCGTCGGCGGCGTCGAGTGCGTCGGCGTCGAGTGCGTCGGCGGCGGGGGCCGCTGGCGCGCCGGTTGGGGCGCGCGTGCCTGCGGCGGCGGTGGCGCGGGCGGCGGTGGCGCGGGCGGCGGGGCTCGCGCCGGTCATGCGCTCGATCTGCGGGGCCGGCAATGTCCTGACCGACCCGCTTGAGCTGCGCACCTACGAGTGCGACGGGCTGACGTCGCATCGGGCCACGCCGGCCCTGGTGGTGCTGCCGTCGACGGCGGAGGAGGTGGCGGCGGTGGTGCGGGCGTGCGCCTCGGCCGGCGTGATCTTCGTCGCCCGCGGCAGCGGCACCGGCCTGTCCGGCGGCGCCGTCCCGAACGCCGAGGGCGTGCTGATCGTCATGTCGCGGATGCGGCGCGTCCTCGAGATCGACGCGGTCGCCCGGCGCGCGGTGGTGGAGCCGGGGGTGACCAACCTGTCGGTGACCGAGGCGGTCCGGCCGTTCGGGCTGTTCTACGCGCCCGACCCGTCGTCGCAGGTGGTCTGCTCGGTCGGCGGGAACGTGGCCGAGAACTCCGGCGGCGCGCACTGCCTCAAGCACGGGTTCACCGTCAACCACGTGCTCGGCCTGGAGATCGTCACCCCGGCCGGCGAGCTGACCTGGCTGGGCGACGGCACCGGAGTCGGGTCTGGTTACGACCTGCTGGGCGCGTTCACCGGGTCGGAGGGCACGCTCGGCATCGTCACCAAGATCATCGTCAAGCTCACCCCGGCCCCCGAGGCGGTCCACCTGGTGCTGGCCGCGTACGACTCGCTCGAGGCGGGCGGCCGGGCGGTGACCGACATCATCGCGGCCGGGATCGTGCCCGCCGCGATCGAGATGATGGACGCGCTCTCGATCGAGGCGGCCGAGGCGGCGGTGCACTGCGGCTACCCCGACGGGGCGGCGGCGGTGCTGCTGGTGGAGCTGGACGGGCCCGCCGCCGAGGTCGAGGCGGAGCTGGCCACGGTCCGCGCGATCTGCGAGGCGGCCGGCGCGCGGGAGATCCGCGCGGCCGACGACCCGGTCCAGCGGGCCGGGATCTGGGCCGGGCGGAAGTCCGCCTTCGCCGCCGTCGGGCGGCTGTCGCCCGCCTACATCGTGCAGGACGGGGTGGTGCCGCGGACGGCGCTTGGCGACGTGCTGGCCCGGATTTCGGCCCTGTCGGCCGAGTCCGGCATCCGGGTCGCGAACGTCTTCCACGCCGGCGACGGGAACCTGCACCCGCTGGTGCTCTACAACGACGCGGTGCCGGGCGAGACCGAAGCCGCCGAGGCGGTCTCCGGCGCCATCCTCGACACCTGCATCGAGTACGGCGGGTCGATCACCGGCGAGCACGGGGTGGGGCTGGACAAATCCCGCTATATGCCGAAAATGTTCACCGCCGCCGACCTGGACACGATGCAGCTGGTCCGGTGCGCCTTCGACCCGGCCTCGCTCTGCAATCCGGGCAAGGTGTTCCCGACCCCGCGGCTGTGCGGAGAGGTCCCTGGTCACCGCCGCGGTCCCCGCCCCGCCGCGGCGCCGGGGATGGAGGTTTTCTAATGCGATCATCCCGAACGGTCCCGGGCGTCTCTTCCCGGCCGTTGGCCCTGGGGCGCTTGGTGCGCCTGGTGGGCTTGGTGCGCCATCGAACGTGCCAAATGCGCGTTTGGGCTCACTCTTGCCGGCCCAGCGTTTGGGCTCACTCTTGCCGGCCCAAAGGCGCATTTGGGACGGTGGGCGGGGGGTGGTGATGACCGGGGACGTGGTCGGGAAGGTGCTGGCGGCGGCGTGCGGCGAGACGCGAGAGGGCGCCGAGGCTGACGTTGTCGGAGGGATCGTGCCCGCGTTCGTGGCCGCGCCGGGGTCGACCGACGAGGCGGCGGCCGTGATGCGGGCGGCGGCCGAGCACGAGCTGGCGGTGCTGGCGCGCGGGGCGGGCGGCCGGCTCGGCTGGGGGGTGCCGCCGTCGCGGTGTGACCTGCTGGTCGATATGTCGCGCATGACGTCGGTGGTCGAGCACTCGGCCGGCGACCTGGTGGCGCGGATGCAGGCGGGAGCCCGGATGGGCGACGTCGCGGCTGCGCTGGGGCGGGACGGGCAGGAGCTCGCGCTCGACGTGCCGGACGAGGCGACGATCGGCGGCGTGGTCGCGAGCGGGCTGGCCGGGGCCCGGCGGCTGCGCTACGGCACCCCGCGTGACCTGCTGATCGGCATCACCATCGTGCGGGCGGACGGCACCGTGGCCAGGTCGGGCGGGAAGGTCGTCAAGAACGTGGCCGGCTACGACCTGGGCAAGCTGCTGGCCGGGTCGGCCGGAACGCTCGCGCTGATCACCGAGGCGACCTTCCGGCTGCATCCGCTGCCCGCCGCGCGGGTGTACGTGACCGCGGAGTACGCGTCCGCCCGGATCGCGTGCGACGCGGTCGCGGCGGCGGCGAACTCGCCGCTGGTCGCCTCGGCGGTGGAGCTGAGCCGGCCCGAGCCGGGCGGGCGCGATCCGGCTCGGCGTGCTCCTCGAGGGGTCCGCGGAAGGGGTGGCGGCCCGCGCCATCCGGATGGCGGGTCTGCTCGGCCCGGCCGAGACCTCGCTCGAGCCGCCGTCGTGGTGGCGCGGCGGCGACTGGAGCGACGTCGAGGGCGGCACGCTGATCCGCGTCTCGTGCTGGGTGTCGGCGCTGCCGACGGTGCTTGACGCGGTCGACGCGGCCGCGCGTCGACGCGGGCGCTGTTCCCTCCGATCTCGGGCTCGGCCGGCGCGGGCGTGCTCTACCTGCGGATCGACCCCGACGCGGCGGCGGAGGCGGCGGCCGGGTTCGTGCGGGCGCTGCGGGCCGCGCTGGCCGCCGAGCGGGGCGGGGTGGTTGTGCTGGCAGCGCCGTCGGCTGTACGGGAGGCGCTGGCGGGGTACGGCGGGATGGCGGGGACGGTTCCCTCGCTGGGCCTGATGCGGGCGGTCAAGGACCAGTTCGACCCCGGGCACCGGATGGCACCGGGCCGGTTCCCCGACATGATGTAAGGGATTTTGATGAGCGAAGACGCGATACCGGAGCCGGCGATGGCGGGTAATGAGGCTGACGAGGCGGAGCAGCGCGTCCGTTCGGCGGTCAAGGACTGCGTGCACTGCGGCTTCTGCCTGCCCGCGTGCCCGACTTACTCGCTCTGGGGCGAGGAGATGGACTCCCCGCGCGGGCGCATCCACCTGGTGAGCCAGCTGCTCGACGGCGCGCCGCTGACCCCGGCCACGGCCGACCACTTCGACCGGTGCCTCGGCTGCATGGCGTGCATGACCGCCTGCCCGTCCGGGGTGCAGTACGACCAGATCATCGAGGCGGGGCGGGAGTGGACCGAGGCCGGGGTGAATCCGCTGGCGGGCTCGCCTGAGCCTGAGCCTGAGTCTGAGTCTGGGCGGTGGGGCGGGGCGAGGCTCGGGCGGGCTTGAGGCCGGGCTGGGCTTGGGCTCGGGCTGGGCTTGAGGCTGGGGCGGCGGCTGGGGCTGGGCCTGAGCTGACGGCGCCGCGGTCGCTGGCCGATCGGCTGACCAGGTCGGCGATCTTCGCCTTGTTCCCCTACCCGCGACGGCTGCGGGTGGCGACCGCGCCGCTGCGGCTCGCCCAGCGGACCGGGGTCGACCGCCTGCTGGCCAGGACCGGCCTCGTCGGCCGGGTCTCCCCCGCCGCCGAGCAGGCGCTGCGGCTCGCGCCCGCGTCGCGGCCGACGCCGCCCGGCCGGCTGCCCGAGCGGGTGGCCGCGCTCGGCACCCGGCGCGCGGTGGTCGGGATGCTGACCGGGTGCGTGCAGTCGGTGTTCTTCCCCGCGGTCAACGCGGCCACGGCCCGGGTGCTGGCGGCCGAGGGCTGCGACGTGATCATCCCGCGGTCGCAGGGCTGCTGCGGGGCGCTGTCGCTGCACTCCGGGCGGGTGGCCGAGGCGGCGCAGTTCGCCCGGCAGACCATTGAGACGTTCGAGGCGGCGGGCGTGGACGTCGATCGTCGTGAACTCGGCCGGCTGCGGGTCGGCGATGAAGGAGTACGAGCGGCTCTTCGCCGGGCTGGCCGCCGACGACGGCGAAGACGAGGCCGAGGCCGGAGCCTCGCCCGCGCTGCCCGGTCAGGTGGAGGCCGCGTCCTGGGCGGCCAGGGCGGCGCTGCTGTCGTCCCGGGTCCGCGACCTGACGGAGTTCCTCGACTCGCTCGGACCGGTGGCCACCCGGCGTCCGGTCCCGGTCGTCGCCGCCTACCACGACGCCTGCCACCTCGGGCACGCGCAGCGGATCACCGCCCAGCCGCGCTCGCTGCTGCGCGCGATCCCCGGACTCGAGCTGGTCGAACTGCGTGACGCCGGGGTCTGCTGCGGGTCGGCCGGCGTCTACAACCTGCTGCAGCCGGACGCGGCGTCGGCGCTCGGATCACGCAAGGCCGACTCGGTCGCCGCCTCCGGCGCCTCCCTGCTCATCTCGGCCAACCCCGGCTGCACCCTGCAGATCTCGGCCGCGCTGACGGCCCAGGGCGTGACGATCAGGACCGCGCACATCGCCGAGATCCTCGACGCCTCGATCAACGGCGTACCGCTGGCTTGATCCTCGGTAGGGTTTGCGCTTGCGGCCGGGAGGTGTGTCTGTGAGCTTTGATCTTTACGTCTGGGGTTCCCCGTGTCCGGTTACCGTCCGGCAGGCGGAACGGATATGCCAGGAGCTAGCGGCGGGGGACACAAGTTCCGTAGGCGGCGATGGCAGGGTGCCGGGCTTCGTTCAGGAGTTGCTCGGGCGATTTCCGGTCTTGGAAGGCCTGGCCGCTGAAGAGCTGGAAGCCTCGCCGTGGAACGTGACGCCCGAAGTCTCGGCCAGCCACGTGATCATGACGATCTCCTGGTCTCGGGTGCAGGGGGTGGCGGAGTTCGTGCTCGGGCTGGCAGCGACGCGGGGCCTGGTCTGCTTCGATCCGCAGGCCTCGGTCGTCCATAACCCTTCAGGCCAGGCCGATCGGCTGCGGCTGGAGTTCGCTGATGGCGGCCTTGTAGACCGGCTGGACCGGGCGGCACTGGGCACGTTGCTCCAGGCGCTCTCTTCGCGGAACTGGCATGCCTGCCTGGGGTCGAGGCCAGGCTGGTTCGTCCAGGTGGGCATTGGCCCGAACGCGGGCAACGTCCCAGCCGGGAAGTTCGCGCTCGAGTACCGGGAGGGCGCGCCTGAACGTCATCGCCAGGCCTTGGTCGCCAGCCTCGCCGATGTCGTGGCGGCCTTCGAGGGGTTCGCGTCAGGTGATCCGGCTTGGACGGACTCCTTTTCGTGGAGTCAGCTGCATTTCTCTTAGTCCTGCCTCCATCTTCTTATCGGTTTTCACCACTTCTTCGTCTCCTTATCAGTTCTGACCACAAAATTCCGACAAATCGGGCGGGAAAGCGGTCAGAACTGATAGCAAGATGAAAGAGTGGTCAGAATTGATAAGAAGGTGGCGCAAGCCGTGGGGGTGGTGGTGAAATTGCGGCGGGCGGGACGGCCGTGACTTCGGTGCGGCTTGGCAGAGCGCCTTTGGCGGGGTTGGGTCACGGCGGGGGCCCAAAGTCGGGGTGGGTCAAGGGGCCGGGAGGGACTCCGGGGCCGGGGGGTCAGGCGGCCACGGGGGTCCACGGTGGCGGTGGGTCAAGGGGCCGGGAGGGACTCCGGGGCCGGGGGGTCAGGCGGCCACGGGGGTCCACGGTGGCGGTGGGTCAAGGGGCCGGGAGGGACTCCGGGGCCGGGGGGTCAGGCGGCCACGGGGGTCCACGGTGGCGGTGGGTCAGGGGGCCGGGAGGGGGACCAGGGCGGGGGTGGTGCCCTGCTCGGCGGTGCCGGCCACGGTGCTGCCGCTGAGCGCGAGCGCGGTGATCTCGCTGCCGGGGGCCTGGGCCGGACTGGACCAGGTCAGCCCGTTCGGTGAGGTCCAGGTGACGGCGTGCTGGGCGCCGCTGCGGCCGACCACGCCCGCCGCGGTGAAGCCGTGGGGGGCGGCGGTCAGCGCGGTGACCAGCCCGAGGCCGTCCGGTGCCTGGAGCACGACCTGCCGCCAGTGGACGCCGCCATCGGCGGAGAACACGATCACCGGGATGTCGCCGGCTCCGGTGGCAGCGTAGCCACCGGCCACCACCTGGGTTCCGCTGGCGGCGACGGAACTGAGCGTCGCGCTGGCCGCCCCGGGCGGCGGGGACACGTAGTTCAGGTTCCAGCGCCGGCCGTCGGACGATACCCACATGGACTGGTCCGCGCCGTGGGAGCCGACGGCGACGAAGCCGCCGGAGGTCGCGGCGACCGCGTTCACGGTCGATGCCGCCAGCCTTCCGTCCAGCCCGTCGTTGTTGTCTGCGGTCCAGCTGCGCAGGTCGGCCGAGTACCAGAGGACGGCGAAGGTCCGGCCCGCGACCATCTGCCTGCCCACGACCACGTAACCGGAGCGGCCGGCGGCGGTCCCGAGAAACTCGGTGCCCGTGCCTGCCTGAGCCGCGAGCGAGGAGACGGGCTGCCATTGGACGCCGTCGGCGGAGGCGAGGACCACCGCTCCGGTCGCCCGGCCATCGGACGTGCTGCCGACCGCGATCCAGCCCGCCGGGCCATGCGCCACCGAGGCCAGCGCCGGCCGAGCCGGTCACCGCGCTTAGGGCGGCGGCCGACTCCAGCGTCCAGCTGCCGTTCGAGGCCCGACGCCAGATCGCCGGGTGACCGTCGGCCGTGCCGACGGCCAGGGTCACGCCGGCCGCCGCCATCATCGAGGCGACGGTGACGGTTCCGCGCTGGCCCGGATAGCCGGACAGGGTGGCGCTGACGAAGGCCGGCGGGACCACGCCGGCGGTCGGGCGGGCGCCGGCCGGGGCTCCCGAGGTCCCGGTGGCGGCAGCGGTCGGCGACGCGGTGCCGGTGTCCGCCCGGACGGCCAGCATGTCATTGGCCTTGCCGGTCAGTATCATCAGCGCCCCGGCGCCCACGGTGACGATGATCGCGACCGGCACGCCGATCGCGGCCGCCTGCAACGCGCGCCGACGACGCGCACCCGTTGGCCTCCTGGGCACCGACCAGGACCTGCGCGCGGCGGCGGCCTCGTTGACCGATCCCTGCCAGGCCCGGAAGAGCTCGTCGGGCTCGCTCAGCCGGGTGCCGCCGGTCCATCCGGGTGTCACCGCGCCGTCCGCTCCGGCCAGGTCGGCCGCCTCCGGTGCCTGCAGGTCGAGCGCGACCGGCGCGCCCAGCGGCATCCGCCCGCTGCCTGCGGGCCAGGCCTGCCCAGGGAACCCGTCCGGCGGATACTCGCTCCAGGACGGGCCCGGCCGCCAGGCGTCGGCCCGGCCGGGCTGGGCGCGCCCGGCAGCGGCGAACCGCGTATCGGCCGGGCCGACGCCGGTGAACCACGTCTCGGCCGGGGCAGCGTCCTCGACCCCTGAGTCGGCGAACCGAGTGTCGGCCTGGGGCGGCCCGAAGTCGGTCGGCTCGGTGTCCTCGGGCTCGCCGTAGCCGGACCATCCGTTGGCGGCGGCAGGGCCATAACTGTCTGGGTCTTCGGGCCCGGCATTGCCAGTCCACCCGCTGGCGGTCGAGGGTTCGTAACCGACTGCCTCGGGGGGCCCGGGCTCGGCGTGGGTCGGCGGCCAGGCGCTCGCGGTGGATGAGTCGAAGCCGGCCGACCGTGGGGCTTCGGGCTCGGCATAGCCAGTCCACGCACTGGCGGTGCGGGGTTCGAAGGCGGCGGACCCGGGGAACTCGCGCTCTGGACGGGTCGGCCATGCCCCGGCGCTTGGGGGCTCGAAGCCGACGGGCTCTCGGGTCCCAGGCTCGGTGTAGCCGGTCCACGCGCTGGCGGCCGGGGGTTCGAACCCGGCGGGCTCTCGGGTCTGAGGCTCGGTGTAGCCGGTCCACGCGCTGGCGGTCGGGGGTTCGAAGCCGGCGGGCTCGGGGATCGCGGGCTCGGGACGGGTCGGCCACGCCCCCTCGCTGGGGGGTTCGTAGACGGCGGGCTCGGGGGGCTCGTCGGTGTCGGGGAACCAGTCGGCGGCGGGGTCGGAGTCCGCAAGCTCGGGGCGGGTCCGGTCCCAGCTGACCCCGGACTCCTGCCACACCTCCTGGGCCCGCTGCCAGCTAGAGCGCCGAGCCGGGTCGAGCACGCCGGCGACCGCGCCCGGCGGCGCCGCCATCACCGGTGCGCCTGCCCGATCGCGGAGCGCCTCGGTCGGGCCGACGACCGGGACCTGGCGCGGTCCGGTCGGAAACGTCCACGGCCAGAGGGCTCGAACGGGGGAGGCCGGGCCGGCTGCGGACGCCAGCCGCCGCGGTCATCGTCATCTGCGCTCGGCGACCTGGTTTCATCCGAGCGGACTGGCTCCTGGCCGAACCGAAACGGGGGGGCCGCTTCCCCGTCGGTCGGCAGGAACCAGCCCGCCGGGCTTTCCGCGCCAGGCCCGGGCCGCTTGGGCCAGGCGCGGGCTTCTCCGGATTCAGACGTTACTAGGGTTCTTTCCCCTATCGCGGCGTCATATCCGGGTGTTCCGTGAGGGTCTTGCCAAGCATTTCCCGAGGACTGCGCATTAGCCGCCTGGCCGTTAGCTGGGCGAATAACGTCGGTCATCGACTACTCCGAGTCCTCAGAAAGTTACTATCCGTAGCAGAACTAGGCGCGGCCTTTGCGTCTAGAACCGCCATTGGCTGGCTCCTCGCTTTCGATAGTAACGGCGCGAGCGCGAAATACCCAGAGCCTGAGGGCAAAAAAATAACAAATAGTTCTTCGGTGCTTACTTAAAGTGACAATTAAAGATCGCCGGCGACCGGCTGAGGTAATTCATACGACTCAGGAGAATCCTGAGGTATTGAGATTCACGGCGACCACACGGGCAACAACGGTGGGATGCGCTTATCGGGCGACGGCAATCTCAATTACTTCGCTCATCATGAATAATCCGTGATCTCGCGAGTCAACAATCGCCACAGAGCAAACAGCCGGCCAGGCCCCAGGGGCCTGGCCGGCTGGGTGTCCGGCTGCGGGCGTCAGCCGCCCAGTTCCGAGTAGACCAGCGTCGGCGATCGGACGGCACCACGTCGGAGTCGGTCACGGCCGGCTTCTCGAAGTTCTGCGAGTAGAAGTCGGCCGCCGCGACCGGGTCGGTCTGGCTGTTCAGCTCGTCCACCTGGGACTGCGCCGATCTCGTCGAGTTGTAGTACAGGATGTCGGCCAGCTGCGTCATCATGTCCGCCGAGTCGTCGCCGGTGATGATGTTCGCGTCCGGCTGGGCCGAGCCGAGCGGCGTCCAGCCGATCAGGCCGCCGCCGCCGGAGCCCTCGGACTCGGGGTTGGCCCCGGATTCGCCGTCCACGCAGGAGGCGACGCCCGCGGCCGCGGCCGTCGAGTAGCCGTTGTCGACCAGGTACTGGCCGACCGCGAGCACGTAGTTGCCGTTGGCGATGTCGGTCGCAACGGCGGCGCTGCCGCCCGACGAGGTCTGCGTGGCGGTGGAGGACGGCGTCGCGGTGGCGGACGGGGTGGCGGTCGCCGCGGCCTCGTCCGACGAGGACTGGGCGGTGGACCCGGTCTGGGGGGCGGCGGTGGTCGCGGCGGCCGAGGACGGCGCGACCGTGGCCTTCGGCGTCTGGATGGCCTGCGCCTTGGCCGACGTGGCGGCGACGGCGCTGCTGGCGGTGCGGGCGGCCGCGATGATGGCCGACGCGGCCGAGTTGACGCCGCCGACGCCCAGGCCGCCGTGGTTCGCGCTGCTCAGGTTGACCGGAAGGCTCAGGTCGGTCGCGAGGCCGGCCGCGTGCGGGTGCCCGCCGGCGGCGACCAGGCCGTAGGCGGCCGCCCCAACCGCGAGGGCTGCGGCCACCCCCGCGGCAGGGACAACCTTGCCGACCCGCTTGCGGGCCGTCTTGCTCCGGGGGGCTGCTGCGTGCCGCCCGGTGTACTGGTCGGCGGACCGGCCGGCGCCGTGCTGGTGGCCTGGCTGCCCGCCGTCGTGGCGGCTGCGCGTGAACAGGCCGACCTTGCTGGTGCCGTTGCGCCTGGTGCCTGCGGTCAAGAATTCCCTTACGCCGATCGATGCCCGGCTACGCGGTCACGTGGGGGGAGACCTCTCGCCAGGCCTAACAAGCGGTAATCGCTCCCGAACAGCGTCACAGTCCGCAAACGCCCAAACGGTACTTTTCACCACACATAGCCCAGGGGGGCTATCGATACGGCGACCAGCCAGAAGGCCTGGTCAGGGCACCGGAGCCCCGTCCTGCACGCCGTTTCAGGCCGGCCTGACAACCTTGACAACGGAGGTCACGCACAGCGACGAACCACCCGAAAGGACTAGTCAACCGACGGTGACCGAACAGGCGCACGATGTGGGAAAGCCACCGAAGGAAACCGGCTAGATCCACGGGGTAATCACGCGAACAGCCGCCAACCCCTCAGGGCCTGGCCGGCTGCGGACTTGCCGGACGGCGTTGCGGCCTGGTGGCCCACCGGGCTATATCTAGCGGGCCTGTGGCCCCCAGGGCCCGAAGGGATATGGCCCAGGGGGCCACGAGGCCTGAACCGTCATGGCCGAGGGGGCCACAGACCCGAACGGCCATGGCCGAGGGGCCACGAGACCCAAGTGGATATGGACATGGCCTAGGGGCCGCGAGACCCGAACGGTCGTGGCCCACCGGGCTATATCCAGCGGGCCTGTGGCCCCCAGGGCCCGGATCGATATGGCCCCGGGGGGCCACGAGCCCGAACCGTCATGGCCCACGGGCCACGGGCCACGGGCCTGAACGGAGAGGGCCAAGGGCCACAAGACCCGAACCGTCATGGCCGAGGAGGCACGAGACCCGAACCGTCATGGCCGAGGAGGCACGAGACCCGAACGACCACGGCCAAGGGGCCACGAGCCCGAACCGTCATGGCCCACGGGCCATGGGCCTGAACGGAGAGGGCCAAGGGCCACGAGACCCGAACGGCCATGGCCAAGGGGGGCACGAGACCCAAGTGGATATGGACATGGCCTAGGGGACGCGAGACCCAAGTGGATATGGACATGGCCTAGGGGGCGCGAGACCGGAACGGTCGTGGGCCACCGGGCTATATCTGGCGGGCCGTGGCCCCCTGGGCCCGAATGGATATGGCCTAGGGGGCACACGGGGGGCCCGAACGGTCGTGGGGCAGGGGACGCGAGGGTGCGGGTGAGGGCGGGGGGCTAGATGCCGCAGGCGGTGGCGACGTCCTCGGCCGAGGCCTCGCGGGTGCTGGCGGCGGGGATGCCCGCCCGCTCGAAATCGGTGACGTAGATGGAGGCCGCGTCGGCCGGGCTGGCGGCGTCGTTCAGCGCGGGCAGGTAGGACGCCCACTGCTGGTTGTAGGTCAGCACCGCCTCGAGCTGCGTCTCCAGGTCGGCCGCGGGGTTGCCGGTCACGTACCCGGCCGGCAGCGGGGTGAAGCCGATCAGGCCGCCGCCGCCCATGCCCTCGGACTCCGGGTTGCCCTTGGACTCCTGGTACATGTTGCCCGCGATGCCGGCCGCCGCGTTGTCGGTGTAGCCGTGGGCGAGCAGGAAGGTGACGATCGCGGTGACGTTGTCCGGGAGCAGGCCATCCGACAGGTTGCAGCTCAGCGTCGTCGCGGCGGGCTTCGAGGAGGCACTCGCGGTCGCCGACGGGCGGGCCGCCGCCGCCTGGACGGTCGAGTGGGCGGCGGACGTGGCCCTGGCGCTGGCGGACGGCGCCGCCTTCGGGGTCGCGGCCGCGCGGGGCGCCCGGCTGGCCTGCGGCCTGGCCGACGTCGGGGCGGCGGCGCGGGCGGACCTGATCATGGTCGACGCGGTCGAGTCGACGCCGACGCCGGCGTGGGTCGCGCCGCTCAGGCCGCCGGGGAGGGCCATGTCGGCCGAGAGGTCGGCGCCCTGCGAGTGGCCGGTCCCGGCGACCAGGCCGTACGCGGCCGCCCCGGCCACCAGGGCCGCGGCCACCCCCACGGCGGGGACGACCCGGACCCGGATGCGTGCGGTCTTGCTCCTGGGGTCTGCGTGCCGCCCGGTGTAGCCGTCGGCCGGGGCTGCCAGCTCGGGGGTGCTGGGTCGCCTGCTCGCCGCTTTGACTGTTCCGGTTGAAGAGGCCGAACTTGCTGATGCCGTTACGCCTGGTGCCTGCGGTCAAGAATTCCCTTACGCCGTTCCATGCCCGGCTACGCAGTCACGAGGGGGGAGACCTCTCGCCAGGCCTAACAAGCGGTAATCGCTCCCGAACAGCGTCACGGCCCGCAAACACCAGAACGTTACGTTTGGCCAGACATGGCCCAGAGTGGTCACTGACCCGAAATCAGCCCAAAAGTCCTGGTCAGGACCCAGAGCCTCGGTTCACGCGCCGTTCCAGGCGGCCCGTTCCCGGTGTCGGAACCCCTGACAACGGTGGTCACGCAGAGCAACGAACCACCCAATAGGACTAGTCAACTCAGAGTGACGTGAGGCGTGCGCGACGTGAAAAAACTACATTGAGGGATCTATTCGACACTTATGGTCATGGCGTGAAAAGGGCCAGGGCGCTGGCCGTCAGGTCCTGGCCGGACGCGAGCCAGGTGATGCGCGGGTCTCTTCTGAACCAGGATTCCTGACGGCGGGCGAAGCGGCGGGTCGCCCGGGCGGTCTCCTCGCGGGCCTGCTCGGCGGTCCACTCGCCGTCGAGCGTCCGGAGTACCTGCTGGTAGCCGAGCGCCCGGGAGGAGGTCCTGCCCTCGCGCAGCCCGACGGCGGCCAGGGCGCGGACCTCGGACTCGAAACCGGCCGCCCACATCCGGTCGACCCGGGCGTCGATGCGCCGGTCGAGCTCGGGCCGGTCGATGCCGAGCCCGACCTGGACGGCGGGACGGCCGGAGTCGTAGCCGGGCAGGGTGGCGCTGAACGGGCGGCCGGACAGCTCGATCACCTCGAGCGCGCGGACGATCCTGCGGCCGTTCGAGGGCAGGATCGCGGCCGCCGCGACCGGGTCGGCGGTCTGCAGGCGCTGGTACAGGCCGTCCGGGCCGTCCGCCGCGAGCTCGGACTCGAGCCGGGCCCGGATGTCGTCGTCGGTGCCGGGGAACTCGAGGTCCCCGAGGGCCGCCCTGACGTAGAGGCCGGACCCGCCGACCAGCACCGGGACCCGACCGCGGGCCTCGATGTCGTCGATGACGGCGGCGGCGAGGACCTGGTACTCGGCGACGCTGGCGGTCCTGGTGACGTCCCAGACGTCGAGCAGGTGGTGCGGGACGCCGCGCCGCTCGGCCATCGTGAGCTTGGCGGTGCCGATGTCCATGCCCCGGTAGAGCTGCATCGAGTCGGCGTTGATGACCTCGCCGCCGAGGGCGAGCGCGACCTCGACCGCGAGGTCGGACTTGCCGACGGCGGTGGGTCCCACGATCGCGATCAGCATGGCCGGCCGGGCGCCTGGCGGCGATCGCGGGACGGCCGAGGGTGGTCGGGCACTGGCCGACGGGGTGCCTGGCTGCGATCGCGGGACCGCTGCGGGTGGTCGGGCACTGGCCGACGGGGTGCCTGGCTGCGATCGCGGGACCGCCGCGGGTGGTCGGGCAATGGCCGCCCCAGTGTCTCGCCGCGATCGCGGGACCGCTGCGGGTGGTCGGGCATCGGCTGGCGGGCGGTTAGCCGCGGCGGGCCGGCATGCCGAGCAGAACCGGAGCGGGCCCGGCCGCCACCGGGCCGGGCGCGGTCGCCGCGGGGGCGGTCGCGGCGGCGTCCCGGCGGGACTCCCAGGCGTCGCCGGCCTGGGTACGGCGGACCCCGATCGGGGCGCCGTCGGCGATCAGGTGGTGCGGCGCGCCGTGGGTGACGCGGGTGGTGACGACGTCGCCGGGCCTCGGGGCCGGGGCGGACGAGTTCGGCGCGGACGGATCCGAGGCGGACGGGTCCGACCCGTCGGCCGCGGTCGCGAACGGGACGAAGTGGACCAGGCGGTTGTCTCGCGCCCGGCCCGACATCCGGCGGGTGGCGGCGTCCTTGCGGCCCTCGCCCTCGGCGACCAGGACCTCGACCACGGTGCCGTCCTGCTTCTCGTTCTCCTCGGTCGAGATCTGCTCGATCAGCGCGACCAGCCGCTCGTACCGGTCCTGGACCACGTCGCGCGGCACCTGGCCGTCCATGGTGGCGGCGGGCGTGCCCGCCCGGATCGAGTACTGGAAGGTGAAGGCGGACGCGAACCGGGCCTGCCGCACCACGTCCAGGGTGTCGGCGAAGTCGGCCTCGGTCTCGCCAGGGAAGCCGACGATGATGTCGGTGGTGATCGCCGCGTGCGGCAGCCGCGCGCGGACGTTCTCGAGGATCGACAGGTAGCGCTCGCGCCGGTAGGCGCGGCGCATCGCCCGCAGGACCGTGTCCGAGCCGGACTGCAGCGGCATGTGCAGGCTGGGCATCACGTTGGGGGTCTCCGCCATCGCCGCGATCACGTCATCGGTGAAGTCGCGCGGGTGGGGCGAGGTGAAGCGGACCCGCTCCAGGCCCTCGATCTGGCCGCAGGCGCGCAGCAGCTTGCCGAAGGCCAGCCGGTCGCCGAACTCCGACCCGTACGAGTTCACGTTCTGGCCGAGCAGCGTGACCTCGATGACGCCCTGATCGACCAGCTGGCCGATTTCCTCGAGGATGTCGCCCGGACGTCGGTCGCGCTCGGTTCCGCGCAGCGACGGGACGATGCAGAAGGTGCAGGTGTTGTTGCAGCCGACGGAGATGGACACCCAGGCCGAGTAGGGCGACTGGCGGCGGGCCGGCAGCAGCGACGGGAAGGTGGCGAGGGTCTCCTCGAACTCCACCTGCGCCTCGCGCCGCTCCCGCGCCCGCTCGAGCAGCTTCGGCAGCGACCCGATGTTGTGCGTGCCGTACACCACGTCGACCCAGGGAGCGCGCTTGGTGATCTGCTCCCGCTCCATCTGCGCGAGGCAGCCGCCGACGGCGATCTGCATCCCCGCGTGTGCCTTCTTCGAGGGCAGCAGGTGGCCGAGGTTCCCGTACAGCCGGTCGGCCGCGTTCTCCCTGACCGCGCACGTGTTGAACACCACCAGGTCGGGGGTCTCGCCCTCGGGTGCGCGGGCGTAGCCGGCGTCCTCAAGCAGGCCCGCGACCCGCTCGGAGTCGTGCGCGTTCATCTGGCACCCGTAGGTGCGGATCTCGTAGGTTCGTGCTTCTCCCACCTGACCAGGATAGGGGCGGTTACGGGCCGGCAGGCCCGCTCGTGATATCAGGTAGAGCCATGACTGAGATCGCTGCCTATGGAACCTGGAAGTCGCCGATCAGCGCCGCCGACGTGGCGCGGGGAGCGACGAAGGTCAGGTTCCCGGCCTTCGCGGGCGACGAGGTGTGGTGGCAGGAGAGCCGCCCGGCCGAGAGCGGCCGGATCACGATCATGGCCTCGGCCGGTCCCGGCGACAAGCCGCGCGAGCTGCTGGCGGCCCCGTGGTACGCCCGCACCCGGGTGCACGAGTACGGCGGCCGGTCGTACCTGCCGGTGCCGTCCGCGGACGAGGCCGGCCGGTTCGACCTCGTCTTCGCGAACTTCACCGACCAGCGCCTGTACCGGCTGCGGGAGACGGGCGCGGGGCCGGCCAGCCGACTCCGCTGACGCCGGCGTCCTCCGGGTTCCGGTTCGCCGACCTGACCCTGTCCCCCGACGGACGGGAGATCTGGTGCGTGCGGGAGATCTCCCGTCCGGACGACGGCCGTCCGGAGCCCGGGTTCCACACCGGCGGCGGCATGAAGGTGAGCCGGGCGATCGTCGCGGTCCCGCTCGACGGGTCCGCGGCCGGCGGCACGGCCTCGGACGGCACGGCCCCCGACGGCACGGACTCAGGCGCTGCCGCTGGCGATGGGAAGGCTGGCGACGTCACCGGGGCCGGGGCGGCCGCCGGCGGTCCCATCCGGGTCCTCGTCAGCGGGGCGGACTTCTTCGCCTTCCCCACCCCGTCGCCGGACGGCAGCAAGCTGGCGTGGATCAACTGGGACCATCCGCGGATGCCCTGGGACGGTACCGAGCTGCGCGTCGGCGCGGTCACGGGGGCCGACGGCGGCGTCCGGGTCGCCGACTCGGCGCTGGTCATGGGCGGCCGCGAGGAGTCGGTGGTGGCACCGCGGTGGCGCACCGACGAGTCCCTGTACGCGATCTCCGACGCATCCGGCTGGTGGAACCTGTACGAGGCGGCCGCCGTGGCCGGGGCGACCGCCCGGCCGCTGCACCCGGCCGAGGAGGAGTTCGCCGGGCCGCTCTGGGAGCTCGGCGGCCGCCCGTTCGAGCTGCTCTCGGACGGGAGGCTGGCGGTGCTGCACGGCCTGGGCGAGCTTCAGCTGGCGGCGCTCGACCCGGTGACGGGGACGCTGGCCGACATTCACCTGCCCGGCTACCGCGCCGGGCACACCGAACTCGCCGTCTCCGGCACCACGATCGCCAACGTGGCCGGCGGCCCGGCCGCCCCGTGGGCGGTGATGCGGGTCGTTCCCGGCGCGGCGGGCGCGACTGACTCCTGCTTCGAGATCCTGTCGGAACGGTCGGACCCGGGGCCCGACCCCGCCTACCTGCCGGAGGCGCGCCCGGCCCGGCTGCCGGGCGGGGCGGACGGACGGGTGATTCACGCCCTCGTCTACCCGCCCGCCCATCCGCACGTGACGGCGCCGGACGGTGAGCGGCCCCCGTTCGTGGTGTTCGTGCACGGCGGGCCGACCTCGAACGCGCTGCCGGTGGTCAGTCTCGAGAAGGCGTTCTTCACCAGCCGGGGCATCGGGGTCATCGACGTGAACTACGGCGGCTCGTCCGGGTACGGCCGGGCCTACCGGCAGCTGCTCGACGGCCAGTGGGGCGTGGTCGACGTGGCCGACGCGATGAACGCGGCGCTGGCGCTGGCCGCCTCGGGCGAGGCGGATGGGAGCCGGCTCGGCATCAGGGGCGGCTCGGCCGGCGGCTGGACGGCGCTCGCCGCGGTGACGAGCGGCCCGGCCCTGACCGGGATCGGCCGGGCGGTGTTCTCGGCCGCGACGTCCTACTACGGCGTGTCCGACCTGCGGCCGTTCGCGACCGAGACCCACGACTTCGAGTCGCGCTACCTGGACCGGCTGATCGGCCCGCTGCCGGAGGCTGACGCGCTGTACGTCGAGCGGGCCCCGGTCGGCCACGTCACCCGGCTGACCTGCCCGGTGCTGCTGCTCCAAGGGCTCGACGACCCGATCGTGCCGCCGGCCCAGTCCGAGTCGATCGCGGCCGACCTGGCCGCGCACGGCATCCCGCACGCGTACATCGCGTTCGCGGGCGAGTCGCACGGCTTCCGCAAGGCGGAGACGGTCATCGCCAGCCTGGAGGCCGAGCTCGCGTTCTACGGCCAGGTTCTCGGCTTCACCCCGCCGGGGGTCGCGCCGGTCGAGCTCGCGTAGGCGGCCGGACAGGAACCACGCGACCGTTCGGGATGACGATGTTGACCTTGGTCTTCGTCTTAGGCGAAGGCCGCGCGGGTCAGGGTGGCCGCGGTGCGGGCGGCGCTGTCGATGGCGTCATCCGGCGTGAGCCCGCACAGGTCGGTGAGCACGAAGAACGCCTCGGCGCTGACGACCACCGCGAGGTCCTGCTTGAGGCTGGCCATGGCCTCCGGGGCGAGGAACGGGCGCCCGGCCGGGCCCGCCCGCCGCTCGAACGGGGCGAGCGCGTAGTCGATCAGGCCGAACCGGATGCCGGGACGGGACCGGGCGGCGGCGGGCGCGGTGATCGTGTGCGAGATCATCGCGCGGACCGCGCCCTGGTAGGCGTGCACGCCGCGGAGCAGGTGCTCGCAGGCGAAGGCGACCCGCACGGCCGGGTCGGCCGACTGCCCGACCGGGGCGAGCGCCTCGGCCGGGTCCGGCCAGGCCCCGGCCAGCGCCTCCTGCAGGAGCGAGATCAGGTCGGGGAAGTAGCGGTAGGCGGTGGCCTCGGAGACCAGGGCGCGCCTGGCCACCTCCGGCATGGTCACCTCGGCGCCGGAGCGGACGAGCTCGCCGCAGGCGTCGACGATGGCCGCCCGGGTCCGCGCTTTCTGGTTCGCGCGCCCGCCGTGGCCGTTCAGCGCCGTCATCCCATCCCCCTCCATGAAGGTTCGTTCTCTTCATGAGAGTGTACTTGCATATTATTTGACGGCAAGCTATCGTCATGAGAGTCAGCTCTTACAAAGGCTCACCCGATCCGAGGAGAGGTCATGATCAGGGAATCCATCGTCGGCCCGGACGGCGGCGAGGTCGTGCGGCTGGGAGCCGCCACCGTGCGGATCCTGGAGGACGGCTCCACCACCGGGCACCGGCTCGGCATCGGCGAGATCACGGTCGCGCCGCACTCTTCCGGGCCGCCGCAGCACCGGCACGCGCGGCACGACGAGGGGTTCTACGTCGTCTCCGGCACCGCCAGGTTCACGATCGGCGGTGAAAGCCACGACGCCCCGGCCGGGACGCTGGCGATGATCCCGCCCGGCGCGCCGCACACGTTCGCCAACCCGGGCGACGCGCCGCTGGTGCTGCTGAACACCTTCACCCCCGATCTGTACGTTCAGTACTTCCGTGACCTGCGGGAACTGGCCGGGTCCGGCCCCGCAGGCGGGCCGACGGCGGAGGCGGTCGGCGAGGTCATGAGCCGGTACGCCACCGAGGTGACCGACGAGTACGCGGGCGATTAGCAGTCCCCGCCAACGTTCATCCAACGCAAGGAGTTCGCAATGTCCGCACGTACCTACTCGCTGTCCCTGCCTTACGGAGACGTTCCGGTCACCGTCACCGAGCGCGGTGCCGGCGCTCCCGTCCTGCTGCTGCACGGCGGGGCCGGCCCCGATTCCTTCGCCGGCTTCGCCGACCAGCTCGCCGCGCGGTTCCCGGTCCGCGTGCTGACCCCGGTCAACCCCGGGTTCGGCGGCACGCCGCGGCCGGAGGGGCTCGATTCCGTGCGCAAGCTGGCCGAGGTCTACGCCCGGCTGCTGGCCGAGCTCGACCTGACCGGGGTGACCGTCGCCGGCAACTCGATCGGCGGCTGGGTGGCGGCCGAGCTCGCGCTGGCCGCGCCCGACCGGGTGTCCCGGCTGCTTGTGCTCGACGGGGCCGGGCTGGTCAGCGCCGACCATCCGGCGGCGGACTTCAACTCGCTCACGCTCGACCAGGTGACCGAGTACTCCTGGGCCAACCCGGAGGGGCACCGGATCGACCTGTCGGCGCTGACCGACGCGCAGCGGGCGATCTTCGGCGGCAACCGGGCGGCGCTGGCGGCCTACGGCGGCCCCTCGATGGCCGACCCGAGCCTGGCCGGACGGCTGTCCGGGATCACCGCCGACACGCTGGTGGTCTGGGGCGAGGCGGACCGGATGTTCACCCCCGGCTACGGCAAGGAGTACGCGGCCGCGATCCCGGGCGCGTCGTTCCGGCTGCTGCCCGGGGCCGGGCACCTGCCGCAGCTGGAGACGCCGGAGGCGGTGCTGGCACTGTTCGCGGGGGCGTGAGCGACGTGGTCGCGGGGTGCTGGCGGCGATGTCACCGCGAGCACCCCGCGACCGGTGTCCATGTGCTGCTTGCTACTTCAGTGACGTGGTGAAGCGATGCCAGGCGCCGGCCGGGATGGTGAGTACCGCGCCCGAGCGGTTCTTCGAGTCACGCACGGCGATCGTCTCGACCGCGAGGCCGACCTCGACGCACTCAGCGTTCCCGTTGCTGTAGCTGGCCGTCCGCCAGCCGTCATACTGCCTATCCATTTCTCAGTCCCTCCCCTGCCCGACGTATCAGGCCCCTTGACGACGATTCGTCCAGGGCTGCCTGCCAGATGTTGCGGAACGCGATGCTGTAGAGCTCGATCTCACTGGGCTTTTCCAAGTACAACGCGCCCGTATGTAGCTCCGCGTACACAGTAGGAGGCTCACTCTCCTCCCCACTCACGTTTACCGGGAACCTCAGGAGACTAAACGAGCCCGTCAGCATGCCATGGTGCAGACCTGTTGAAAACGGAATCACCCGCAACGAGACGTTGGGGAGTTCGGAGACTT
>CAVZHA010000016.1:0-15501 GCA_963774945.1 uncultured Actinomycetota bacterium
TGGCTACCCCCTCAACCACTCGTTCACGCAGGTGCCGGCCAGGATCGGCGGAACCCAGAACGCGGTCGGGCCGGACATCTATCAGACCGGGACCGTGCAACGCCAGATCTTCGAGATCAGGGCGCTGGTCCAGCCCGGCAACTCGGGCGGCCCGCTGCTGAGCCCGTCGGGCAGCGTCTACGGGGTGGTGTTCGCCGCCGCGGTGAACACGCAGGACACCGGGTTCGCGCTGACCGCGTCCGAGGTCTCGGCCGACGCGAACGCGGGCGCCGACCAGACCATCCAGACGTCCACCCAGGGCTGCGACTAGGGCTCGCGCAGGGAGAGCCTGAGGTCGGACTCGGCCACCGCGGCGAGGCCGTCGCGTTCCACCCGGGCGGCGATGTCTTCGGCCCGCGCGGCCACGGCGGCGGCGGCGACGCCGACGTCGTTGGCCGGGTACTGGCGCACGTGCCCGGCCCCCCGGCGGAGCAGGGCGGCCGCGCCACTGGCGTTGCCCCGGCGGGCGTGGGTGAGACCGACCGCGATCTGGGCCAGGCCCCGCCAGAGCTCACGGTCCAGGGCCGGGGTCGACTTCCAGGCGGCCTCGAAGACCTCGTGGGCGTGGAACGGGTGGCCGTCGGCCAGCAGCCGGCCGCCGAGCTCGGCCGCCTCGGCCGGGGTGACCGCGAGGTCATCGGGGATGCGCGGCACGTCCTGGGGGACGGCGGCGGCGTGCGCAAGCGGGCGGCCGAGTTCGTCCCGCGGCCGCGCGTTGCGCGCCCGGCCGCGTGGATCCCGGTCCCGCGCGGGCCCGCTGACTGGGCGGCCCCCCGCCTGCTCGCCCTCGGTCAACGGTCCGGTTCCGGGTCGGCCAGCCAGCCCAGGAGCTCGGAGTCGAAGAGCTCGGGCCGCTCCTCGTGCGGGTAGTGCCCGGCCCCCTCGATGACCTTCCACCGGTACGGTCCCTCGACGTAGCGGCCCGCCCCGCGCGCGGTCTGCGGCAGGATGCACGGGTCGAGCGCGCCGTGCAGGTGAAGCACCGGCGCCGCGACCGGGGAGCGCATCTGCCGGGCGTAGCGCAGGCCGTCGGGCCGGAAGGTGGAGCGCACGAACCAGCGCTGGTACTCAAGCGAGGTGTGCGCCACCGGCGGGATGCCCATGGCCGTCTGGTAGATCTGCGCGGTCGCCTGGTCGGGCCAGCCGGGGGCGGCCCAGGACGAGAGGATCGTTCCCACCAGGGCGCCGCCGTCGCGGACAAGCCGCCGCTCGGGCAGCATCGGGACCTGGAAGACGAGCGGGTAGCCGGCCCGCCCGGCCTTGGCGGCGGGCCAGCCGATCGAGCGGTGAACCGACAACGGGCTCGACAGGACCGCGGCCCGCATCCGCAGCGGGTGGGCCATCGAGACGATGGCGAGCCGCCGGACCGACTTGGGGAAGTAGGCGGCCAGCGTCCACGCGGCCAGCCCGCCCCAGTCGTGGCCGACGACGACCGCGTTGGCCTCGCCGAGCGCGCTGATCAGCCCGGCCGCGTCGGCGGCGGCGGTGATCAGGTCATACCCCCGCGGCGGCTTGTCGCTGCCGCCGTAGCCGCGCAGGTCGACCGCGACCGCCCGGTAGCCGGCCTCGGCCAGCGCGACGAGCTGGTGCCGCCAGCTCCACCAGAATTCGGGGAAACCGTGCAGCAACAGCACCAGCGGCCCCTCGCCCACGCTGGCGAGGTGGAAGCGCGTCCCGTTGGCGGTGACGTCGCGGTGGGTCCACGGGCCGTTGATCTCGATGACGGGCTCTGCTGGCATGCCCCTGCGCTTTTCGGTTAAGGACGGGAGGGAATCTCGGCCTTGGCGGCGGTGCCAAGGCTCACGTCCGGGTTGGCGATGGCCGGGCCTGAGCCGTTCGGACCCGAGTCGCCCCGGCGGAGCATACCCAGGTCGTCGACCACGGTCTTCCTGGTCAGCTTCATGCCGGTCACCTTGCGGATGAAGACGAGCGCGATCACGGCAGCCACCGCGACGAGCACGAAGCACGTTAGCGCCACGAACAGGAACGCGCCCCAGAGTCCCCCCGGAACCCCGATGGCGGCCAGCCCGTACGCGTACGCAAAGCACAGCAGCACGATGAGCAGGCAGCCCACGAAGAGACCGACGACTGCGAGCCCGGCCGCTATCACGATCCGCCGCGCGTCCATCTTGAACTCGCTCTTGGCCAGGCTGATCTCGTAGCGGACGAGCTGCGACACGTCCTTGGCCGCGCCCGCGACGAGATCCCCCAGCGACTGCTGCCCGTCCGCGCTGTCCGGTGTTCCGCTGCGGACCATGGCGTCCCTCCCCGACGTATCACTGTGGCAGCGCACGCTACCCCAGGTTGTCCAAGGCTATCGTCCGTGATTACGGAGGGCGCGGACATCCCACCCGTGCCGTGACACGAGATGTCTTCTGGGGCTGGAGAGCACAGTCGAGACACGCGAACGGCGCCCCGGTTGGGGGCGCCGCCGCCAGTAAGTACGTCAGTCTGGCTACCATGCGTGCAACTATCAATTGCCGGCCGGACCGTTCTGGCCTGGCCTGACACGCCTCCCGCGGCTGGTCGCGCGTGGGTACCCGGCTGCCGTGCTCGGACGTTCTCGCTGTCCGTGACCTCTTTCTACGACGAAAGCCGGCCAGAGCCAAGCCCCCAGGCGTGATCAATTCGTGATCTTGATCGGTGGGCCGGTTCACATGCAGCAAACCACTGGAACCGGGCCGCGCCCTTGCGCCGGGGGCGTCGCGGTCCCGGCCGCCGAGGTCGGGCCGGTCCTGGCCGGCCCCGAGTGCACCCGGCGGGCTTAGCGACCCGCGAAGATTGTTCGCTTCCCGCAAACAATCCTCCCGGAACGTCTGTTCAGGATGAGCTCATTCATGTTGTAATTCCATTGCGCGCTTCATGCTGCGCCATGTTAGGGATAAGCTTTACCAAGACGGTGCCGGCCTACCCCCCCAGGGCCGGACCGTGCGGTGCCCCTCGCTCTCCCCCCCGGCGAGGGGCACTGCCCCTTTATGGTCACTGTCCCTTCGGGACAGTTCCCCCCGCTTGTATCTCTCTGGGGGGCGACCCCCAGACCCCCGATGCGGGCTGCGCCCGCAAACCGCGGTGGGGGACCCTCTTTGGGCTGCTGACCAGGTCATTTAATGATCTTGGTCGATAAAGGGTGCTGACTGTAATCGGCTGGCGACGCTAGGTTGATTGAGTTCGGAAAGCCCAGGTCACTAAGCCTTTACATCTAAACCCATTGGGCGTTCGGCGTCCCAGAAGGCGCGGGGGCCGGGGTGTTAGACGGCGTTGGCTAGGAGGGTGTTCAGAAGGGCTACGGCGCCGGGTTTGGATAGCGGGGTGTTGCCGTTTCCGCACTTGGGGGACTGGATGCAGGAGGGGCAGCCGGTTTCGCAGGGGCAGGCGTCGATTGCGTTGCGGGTGGCGCGGAGCCAGTCGGCCGCGATCGCGAAGCCGCGCTCGGCGAACCCGGCCCCGCCGGGCTGGCCGTCGTAGACGAACACGGTCAGCTGGCCGGTCGACTGGTGCAGCTCGGTCGACAGCCCGCCCACGTCCCAGCGGTCGCAGGTCGCGAACAAGGGCAGCAGGCCGATCGCGGCGTGCTCGGCCGCGTGAGCCGCGCCGCCGAGGTCGTTGCCGGGAACGGGCGGCATCAGCTGGTGGGGGATCGTCCAGGCGACGGCGACGGTGGACAGGGTCCGGGCCGGCAGATCCAGCCCAATCTGCGGCCCCTTCGCCTTCTCGCCCGCCCGACGCCGGGCGTACCCGACCACCTGCCTGGTCACCCGGACGTCGGCCAGCAGAAGGTCGGCCGCGCCCCAGCCGACGCGGCGGCGCTCGGCGATGACATCGATATCGGTGACGTCGCGGGCCTGGGTCGTGTAGCCGGGGTCGCCCGGTTCCACCAGCGCCACCCGGTCGGCCAGGTCGAGGGTGCCGACCAGGTAGGACTCGCCCTGATGGAGGTAGACGGCGCCGTCGTGGACGTACCGGTGGGCAGACGCCTCGTCCATGGTGCCGATCAGCCGCCCGGTCGCCTCCTCGACCACCCGCACCGGCCGGCCCAGGTCGCCGCGGATCGAGATATCCCGGGTCGGGCGGCGGTGCCTGGCGTAGTACCAGCCGGCCGGGCGGCTGCGGAGCTCGCCCGCGGCCGCCAGGCCGGCCACCGCGTCGGCCGCGGCAGGCCCGAACAGCTCCAGGTCCGGCTCGGTCAGCGGCAGCTCGGCCGCGGCCGCCGCCAGGTGCGGCCCGAGCACGTAGGGATTGGCCGGGTCGAGCACGGCGGGCTCAACCGGATGGCCGAGCAGCGTGTCCGGGTGGTGCAGCAGGTAGCTGTCGAGCGGGTCGTCGCGGGCGATGAACACCGCCGTGGCGGCGCGCCCGGTTCGGCCCGCCCGGCCCGCCTGCTGCCAGAGCGATGACCAGGTCCCCGGCCAGCCCGCGATCAGCACCGCGTCGAGGCCGCTGATGTTGATGCCGAGCTCGAGCGCGGTGGTGGCGGCCATGCCGGTGATCCGCCCGTCCCGCAGCCCGGCCTCGAGGCGCCGCCGGTCGTCGGCTAGGTAGCCCGACCGGTAGGCGGCCACCGTCCCGGCCGGATCGCCGTCGAGCGCGTCGCGGGCGGCCAGCGCGACGGTCTCGGCCCCGCGCCGTGACCGGAGGAAGGCGAGCGCGGGAACCTCCGCCCTGACCATCGCCGCCAGCAGGTCCGAGGCCTCCGAGGTGGCGGGCCTGCGCGCTCGGACCTCGGCGAACGCGTGCAGCAGGGGCGGCTCCCAGAGCGCGAACGTGAGCGGCGCGCGGGGCGACCCGTCGTCGGTCACCGCGGTCGCGGCCAGGCCGGTGAGCTGCCTGGCGCAGCCGACCGGGTCGGCGATGGTGGCCGAGGCGAGGATGAAGACGGGCTCGGCGCGGCTGTCGGGCGCGGCGTGGTGGGCGGTGACGCGGCGGAGCCTGCGCAGGATCTGGGCGACGTGCGAGCCGAAGACGCCGCGGTAGCCGTGGCACTCGTCGATGATCACGACCCGCAGGCGGCGCAGGAAGCCGCGCCAGCGGTGGTGGTTGGGCAGCAGCCCGCTGTGGATCATGTCGGGATTCGTCAGCAGATAGTTGGCATGGGACTGCGCCCAGGCCCGCTCGGCGATCGTGGCGTCGCCGTCGTAGCAGGTGGCGCGGACGCCGGGCAGGCCGAGGTCGCGGACCGCCTTCAGCTGGTCGGCCGCGAGCGCCTTGGTCGGCGCGATGTAGAGCACGGTGCCGCCGCCGAGCACCTCCGTCAGCGCCGCCGCGAGGTACCCGGCTGACTTGCCGGAGGCGGCGCGAGTAGCGAGGATCACACTCGTCCCGGCCAGCGCGAGCCCGGCCGCCTGCGCCTGGTGGGTCCAGGGAGCCGCAATGCCACGGGCTGAGAGCGCGGCCGCCACCTCAGATCGAATCGATTCCGGCCAGGAGGTGGTTCTCCCCGCTTCGCCGGGTATGTGGGTGAGATGCACCAGTTCCCCGGCTCGCTGCGCTGCGCGCAGGACGTCGAGCGCCCCTGGCTGGAGAGGGACGCCGTCGTGCCGTGTTTCTGCGCGGTCCGGGGCGACGATGGGCATAGGTTTAATAGTGTGTCATCCGTCAAGCGGATGCGTGGCACCATGTTTTCGTATAGACATGACGCCTGAGCGTGGTTGAATGCCGATCAGGGGTCGCCCCCATGACGCGAGAGACGCCCTCGGGGCGCTGGAGGATTTGTGGATCTGAAGCTGTCGAACAGCAACAAGGACGGCATCGAGATCGTGGACGTCGAGGGTGAGATCGATGTCTACACCGCGCCGCGCCTGCGCGAGCTGCTCATCGAGCTCGTGAACAAGAAGAACTACCAGCTGGTAGTGAACATGGAGAAGGTCGAGTTCCTCGACTCAACGGGCCTCGGTGTCCTGGTCGGCGGGCTCAAGCGGGTGCGGGCGCACGACGGGTCTCTCGACCTGGTGTGCACCCAGGAGCGCATCCTCAAGATCTTCCGCATCACCGGCCTCACCAAGGTCTTCGGCATCCACGACTCGGTGGACCAGGCCATCGCCGCCAGGAAGGCCGAGAAGCGCCTTCCTGCGTAATGGCCACCGTCGAAGTCACCTTCACGCCGCTGCCCGTGCACGTGCGGACCGCCCGGCTCGTTGCCACTGCGGTCGCGCGCCGGTGCGGCGTGGCCGAGTCGCTGCTCGACGAGGTGCGCCTCGCGGTTGGCGAGGCATGCTCCCGGGCGGTTGAGGCGCACCAGCGGCACTGCCCCGGTCAGCCCATCCGGGTATCGCTCACCGATGACGGCGAGCAGTTCCAGGTAGTGGTGACCGACGCGGTGCAAGGATCGGAGCGCGACCTGCCGGCGGGCGTCAGCCTGCCGGCAGGGACCGGCACGGTGGGCGGCAACGGCGCGGCCCTCGGGGTCGACTTCGATGTCCCGCCCGGCGGCTCGGTTCCGCTGCGGCTCCCGGAGGACGTGGGCCTGGCGGTCATCGCCGGCCTGGCCGACGACGTTCGCATCGCGCCCGCCGCCGACGGCACCAGCGTCACCATGATCTGGAAGCGCCGCACGGCCGCGTACTAGCCCGCGCCGCCGCGTACTGGCGGCACCATTGCACCTATGCGACACGACAGACGCTGCTGTACCCGTCTGACAAAACGCTGCCACGGGTTCGCATCTCCCCGCGGCCCGTTGGTTTGGCGATTCTCCATCGCCCGGCAGCCGTCTTGAGGCACCATCTGTAGTCTCACTCATTAACTCAGTCATCATGAGTCACAGTAGTCACATCTTTAACATAAGACACATTTGTCACTTTGAACCCATTAGTACTTTCTGTAACAGACGAACTGGTTAAACCGGGGCAAACCACTAGGCAGAACCCGACGAACTGTGACACTTGCTGCTATAGATGATGTTTTCCAATACCTAACATCACTAATTGACTGTCAGAAGATAGGCAACTCGCGTCACTACAAGATCCGGGGTGGTCGGCGTAGACTCCCCCAACAGCGCACTTTTCGGATGGCGGCTGAGCTGGGAGCATCGGTATTTTCGGCCAGACCCTGCCCTTTAGCCGCGCGCGACAGACGTCGAAGGAGATGGTATGTCTAAGCTCAGTCCCGCCCTTGCGGCGGGCGGACCGGTGGCTCCGGTCAGCGTGAGCGGCTCCAACCTGACTTGGGTTGTGATCGTCGCTGTTATCGCACTGCTTGCCCTCGGGGTCGCGGGCGTGCTGGTGCGAGAGGTCCTGGCGGCGAGCCAGGGGACAGAGAAGATGCAGGAAATAGCCAAAGCCGTGCAGGATGGCGCGGCGGCCTACCTGCGCAGGCAGTTCAGGACGCTGGCCGCGTTCGTCGTCCTTATCTTCTTTATCCTGCTGCTGCTGCCGTCCCCCGGCGCCCGGGGTGCAGTGGGGCCGCAGCATCTTCTTCCTGATCGGCGCGCTGGCCTCCGGGTTGACCGGGTTCATCGGCATGTCGCTCTGCGTGCGCGGCAACGTCCGGGTGGCGGCCGCGGCGCGCGAGGGCGGCGAGCGCCCGGCGATGCGGATCGCGTTCCGGTGCGGCGGCGTCGCGGGCATGTGCACGGTCGGCCTCGGCCTGCTCGGCGCGGGCGTCGTGGTGCTCATCTACAAGGGCAACGCGCCGGACGTGCTCGAGGGCTTCGGCTTCGGCGCCGCCCTGCTGGCCATGTTCATGCGGGTCGGCGGCGGCATCTACACCAAGGCGGCCGACGTCGGCGCCGACCTGGTCGGCAAGGTCGAGCAGGGCATCCCCGAGGACGACCCGCGGAACGCGGCCACCATCGCCGACAACGTGGGCGACAACGTGGGCGACTGCGCCGGCATGGCGGCCGACCTGTTCGAGTCCTACTCGGTCATGCTGGTCGCCTCGCTGATCTTGGGCAAGACCGCGTTCGGCGACAAGGGCCTGGTCCTCCCGCTGCTCATCCCCGCGATCGGCGTGATCACCGCGGTGATCGGGATCTTCTCGGTCCGGCCGCTGGCCCGGGACCGCAACGGGATGAGCGCGATCAACCGCGGCTTCTTCATCTCGGCGATCATCTCGGTGATCGGCGTCGCCATCTTCTGCTTCACCTTCCTGCCCGCGAAGTTCAGCGCGCTGCAGGGCATCACCGAGTCGGCCATCTCCGGCTACAACGGCAACCCGCGCTGGATCGCGTTCGGCGCGGTCGCTGATCGGCATCGTCCTGGCGTCCGCCATCCAGCTGCTGACCGGGTACTTCACCGAGACCACGCGGCGGCCGGTGCGGGACATCGGGCAGAGCTCGGAGACCGGCGCGGCGACCGTGATCCTGTCCGGCATCTCGTCCGGCATGGAGTCGGCCGTCTACTCGGCGCTGCTGATCGGCGGGGCCGTGTTCGGCGCCTACCTGCTGGCCACCGGCAACGCCACCATCGCGCTGTTCGCGGTGGCGATGGCGGGCTGCGGCCTGCTCACCACGGTCGGCGTGATCGTGTCGATGGACTCCTTCGGCCCGGTGACCGACAACGCCCAGGGCATCGCGGAGATGTCGGGCGAGGTCGAGGGCGAGGCCGCCCAGGCGCTGACCAACCTGGACGCGATCGGCAACACCACCAAGGCGATCACCAAGGGCATCGCGATCGCGACCGCGGTGCTGGCGGCGACGGCGCTGTTCGGCTCGTTCCGCGACTCGGTCGAATCGGCCCTGCCGGCCAGCGCGGCCAGCATCGTTCGCGCTGAACGTGGCCCAGCCGAACGTCCTCGTGGGCGTGATCGTCGGCGCGTCGGTCGTGTTCCTGTTCTCCAGCCTGCTGATCATGGCGGTCGGACGGGCGGCGCAGCGGGTCGTGCTCGAGGTGCGCATGCAGTTCCGCAACCACCCCGGGATCATGACCTACGAGGAGAAGCCGGACTACTCGCGGGTGGTGGACATCGTCACCGCCGACTCGCTGCGCGAGCTGGTCACCCCGGGCCTGCTGGCGGTGCTGACGCCGATCGCGGTCGGGTTCACCTTCGGCTACGCGCCGCTGGGGTCGTTCCTGGTCGGCGCGATCGCGGCGGGCGTGCTGATGGCGGTCTTCCTGTCCAACTCCGGTGGCGCCTGGGACAACGCTAAGAAGCTGGTCGAGGACGGGCACCACGGCGGCAAGGGTTCAGCCGCTCATGAGGCGACCGTCATCGGCGACACCGTGGGCGACCCGTTCAAGGACACCGCCGGACCCGCGATCAACCCGCTGATCAAGGTCATGAACCTGGTCTCGCTGCTGATCGCCACCTCGGTGGTGAAGTACAGCGGCAACACCGGCCTGCGGATCGGGGTCGCGCTCGGCGCGGTGATCATCATCGTCGTGGCGATCGTCTACTCCAAGCGGCGGGCCAGCAGTCTCGGCGACGAGAACCCGGCCGACACCGAGATCAGCGGCGCGACCGCCCCGGCGGTCCCGGCCGAGCTCTCACCGAAGGAGGCGGCCGAGGTCAACGACATCCCGCTGGGTCACGCGCCGGAGGCGGGCGCGCTCAACGGCCATGCGTCGAGCCCCTCTCCGCAGCAAGCGGACAAGGAGTAGGCCAACCCACGAGGACGGGCCGTGGCCTTCGCGCTGACGCGAAGGCCACGGCCCGTTCGTTATTCCGCCGCCTGGTCGGCGGCGTCGACTGCGTCGCGCGGGATGCCGAGCAGGTACAGGATCGTGTCCAGGTAGGGAACGTTGACCGCGGTGTCGGCCGCGTCGCGGACCACCGGCTTGGCGTTGAACGCGACGCCGAGCCCGGCCGCGCCGATCATGCCGAGGTCGTTGGCGCCGTCGCCGACGGCGACGGTCTGCGAGAGCGGGACGCCGGCCGCCCGGGCGAACCGGCGCAGCGCCTCGGTCTTGCCCTCGCGGTCGATGATCGGCTCGATCACCTCGCCGGTCAGCTTGCCCGCCGCGATCTCGAGGGTGTTCGCGGCCACGTAGTCGATGCCGAGCTCGTCCGCCAGCGGCGCGATGACCGAGGTGAAGCCGCCGCTGACGATGCCGCAGCGGTAACCGAGGCGCTTCAGCGTCCTGATCAGCGTGCGCGCGCCCGGGGTGAGCCGCAGCGCCGACCGGACCTCGTCAAGGACGCCCGCGTCGAGGCCCTTGAGCAGCGCCACGCGCTCGCGCAGGGACGCGGCGAAGTCGAGCTCGCCGCGCATGGCCGACTCGGTCACGCTCGCCACCTCGGCCGCGCAGCCCGCCCGGTCGGCCAGCAGGTCGATGACCTCGTCCTGGATCAGGGTCGAGTCGACGTCCATCACGATCAGCCGCATCGCGCGCCGCTCGAGGCCCGCCCGCTGGACCGCGACGTCTACCCCGCGGTCGACCGCGACCTGGGCGAGGGCGTTGCGCAGCGACACCGGGTCGGCCCCCGACACGTCGAGCTCGACGCAGGTCACCGGGTCGCTCGCGAGCCTGGTGATGCGGTCGATGTTGGCGCCGTCGGCCGCGATCCCGCCCGCTACGGCCGCCACCGCGCTGGGCTGGAGCGGGCTGCCGAGCACGGTGACGTGCAGCCGGCCGCGGACCCGGGCGGAGCCGGCCCGGGCGGGCGACTCGGCCGAGCCGGTGGTGATCTCGGCCTCCAGGCCGAGGTCGGCCGCCAGATCGCTGACCACGCCGTAGATCGCGGTCAGGTCCGGCGGCTCGGTGCAGCTCACGAGCACGCCGAGCACCAGGCGGCCCCTGATCGTCACCTGCTCGATGTCGGCTACGCTCAGCGGGAAGCGCGCGAGGGCGCCGAACAGGCGCGCGGTGACCCCGGGCCGGTCCCGGCCGGTGAGCGTGATCAGGAGCGTGGTCCGTGATTGATTCATCGCGTGCCAACCGTACCTTTCTGCTCGCTCCGGTCGGGCGTCGCGGCTGTGACCAACCCCCGCGCCCTATTTCGGCAGGTGATTAGCCGAACGGCGCGCGGTGGCATAGGTTCGGTCTCGGCGGCCGTTCGACCCGGCGGAAACGGGGTCGGCGTTGAGGAGGGGCAGGCAGTGTCAGACGAGGTGCTCAAGCTGCGGGGCGTCACTGTGCGGCGCGAAACGTCACTGCTGTTGCGGAACGTCGACTGGACCGCGCACGAGGACGAGCGGTGGATCGTGATCGGTCCGAACGGGGCCGGCAAGACCACGCTCCTCCAGGTCGCGGCCACGCTGGTGCACCCGACCGAGGGCAGCGTCGAGGTGCTGGGCGAGCGGCTGGGCGACGTGAACGTGTTTGACCTGCGGCCGCGGATCGGGCTGACCAGCGCGGCGCTGGCCGAGCGGGTGCCGGCCGGCGAGAAGGTCATCGACCTGGTGCTCACCGCGTCGTACGCGATCCTCGGCCGGTGGAAGGAAGAGTACGAGTCGGCCGACGTGACCAGGGCGGTCGAGCTGCTCGACGCGCTCGGCTGCGCGCACCTGATCAGGCGGCGGTTCTCCACCCTGTCGGAGGGCGAGCGCAAGCGCGTCCAGATCGCTCGCGCGATGATGCCCGATCCGGAGATGCTGCTGCTCGACGAGCCCGCGGCCGGGCTCGACCTGGGCGGCCGGGAGGACCTGCTGCGGCGGCTGTCGACCCTCGCCCGCGACCCCAAGGCGCCGATGATGGTGCTGGTCACCCACCACGTCGAGGAGGTGCCGGCCGGGTTCACGCACGCCATGCTGCTGCGCCGGGGCTCGGTCCTGGCGGCGGGCCCGATCGAGGACGTCTTCACCGCCCGCACCCTGTCCCGCTGCTTCGGCGTCCCGCTCGAGATCGAGCGCCGGGACGGCCGCTGGCGGGCCTGGGCCGCGCGCTAGAGCCGTCCGGCCGCCCGGCCGGGCCGGGGCGACGGGTAAGTGAGCCCTATCGATTTACGACACTAGTGCTGGACGTGTTCGCCGGGTTACCGTGGGCTCTATCGGCTCGCTTGGGCGGAGATGACGCCGATGGGCACCATAGTCGCGATAGTCCTTCTCGTCCTGATCGTTGTACTGGCGATCGTCACCGTGGTCAGATCGGTGCGAATCGTCCCGCAGGCGCAGGCGGGGATCGTGGAGCGGTTCGGCCGCTACCATCGGACCCTGCACGCCGGGCTGAACCTGGTGACGCCGTTCGTCGACCGGCTCCGCCCGCTCATCGACCTGCGCGAGCAGGTGGTGAGCTTCCCGCCGCAGCCGGTCATCACCAAGGACAACCTGGTGGTCGGCATCGACACGGTGATCTACTTCCAGGTGACCGACCCGAAGTCGGCCACCTACGAGATCGCCAACTACGTGGCCGCCGTCGAGCAGCTGACGGTGACGACGCTGCGGAACGTGGTCGGCGGCATGGACCTGGACACCACCCTCACCTCGCGGGACTTCATCAACGGCGAGCTCCGCAAGGAGCTCGACGAGGCGACCGGACGGTGGGGGCTGCGGGTCAGCCGGGTGGAGCTCAAGGCGATCGAGCCGCCCGCCTCGATCCAGGGCTCGATGGAGAAGCAGATGCGGGCCGACCGGGACAAGCGGGCCGCGATCCTCCTCGGCCGAGGGCGCCAAGCAGGCGGCCATCCTGACCGCCGAGGGCGAGAAGCAGGCGGCCGTGCTGCGGGCCCGCGGCGAGGCGGAGGCCGAGGTGGTCCGGGCGGAGGCGGACGCCACCGCCGAGGCCGCCCGGGCACGCGGCCAGGCGCAGGCGATCGCGACCGTCTTCCGCGCGATCCACGAGGGCAACCCCGATCAGCGCCTGCTGGCCTACAAGTACCTGGAGATGCTGCCCGAGCTCGCCCAGGGCAGCGCCAACAAGATGTGGATCGTGCCGAGCGAGCTCGGCAAGGCGCTGGAGGGCATCGGCGGCTTCTTCGGCAACGCGACCGGCGAGAGCGCGGTGCAGCAGCCCGATGACGACGGGCCGGCCGCGCTGCCGGGCCCGGAGGCGAACAACGGCAGCGTTACCCGGCTGCCGATCTGAACGGCCGCGGCAGCCAGCCCGCGGCGGCCGGGCGGCGCTGCTCGCCTGCAGCGGCCGGACCTGAACCAGGCCCGAGTCGCTGACCCGGGTCTCGAAGGCCGGCTGGGTGGCGGTGGCGGGCCCCCGGCGCACGCCGCCGTCGCTGAGCCTGAAGGTCGAGCCGTGCCACGGGCAGACCACGCAGGCGTCACCGCGGTCGGTCACCAGACGGCCCTGGTGCAGCGGGCCGCCGAGGTGCGAGCACTGGTCGGACAGGACGTAGACGTCCTCGCCCGGCCCGGACCGCGAGCAGGCTGAGGTACCCGAGCTGGCGTCGGGCGGGCCGCCCCTCGGGCAGCTCCGCCAGCGGGCAGAGGTCCTGCCAGCCGATCGCGGCCAGGTGCCCGACCGGCTCGGCGTGGCTCGATCCGGCCCCGAGCCGCATCGCCAGGTAACCGCCGAGATAGCCGCCGACGGTGGCGGTGGCGAGTCCGCCGACCGCCAGCGCGATGCCGCTGCCGCGCCGCCCGGCCGGCCGGGCGAGCAGCGAGCCGCCGAACAGCAGGGTCGCGCCGGCCTGGACGATCGCGTGCACCAGCCCGACCCGCTGCTGGTGCTGTGTGCAGCGCCGACCAGTCGGCCAGGCCGGTGGCGGCGGCGGGCAGCGCCGCCGCCACGCCCGCCGCGATCAGCGTGGCCGACGCCCGCTCGGCCTCGCGGTCCGCGCCCGCCCAGCCAGTCGAGCAGCACGGCCGAGGTCCAGCAGCCGATCGGCAGCCGGACCAGCGGCCGGGTGGGCCGGCTGGCCGAACGGGACGCCGTGCAGCAGGTCGACCGCCCGGCTGGGCGGCAGGGCGCGCACCACGGCTCTGGAAAGAGCGCGGACCGGCCCGTCGAGGGTGGTGGCGCGCTCGATGCGCTCGGCGAGCGGCCTCAGCTGACGGCCCCCGAGGCGATCGCGGCCTCGACTTCCACCTTGCGGGCGGCCAGCTCGGCCGCGTGCTCCCGTTCCATCCGGTCGGCCACCTGCTCGTCGTCGAGCATCAGGGCGTCGAGGTCGCTGTCGGCCGCGTCGAGCACGCCGAGGTTGACGTACGCCTGCTGCACCTTCGGGCCCCACAGGCCGATGTCCTTCACGCAGGGCACGATCCGGGTGAAGAGCAGCTTCCTGAACGCCTGCTGGACCGGGGAGTGCTCGGTGAACTCCACGCACTCGGTGACGTCGAAGCCGAGCCGCTCGTACACTTCCCTGGCGACGAACCGGTCCCGCATCAGATAGCACCCCTCGACCACGAACTCCTCGCGGTCCGCGAGCTCGGCCGAGGACAGCTGCGCGTAGTAGTCCCGCAGGGCCAGCCGCCCGAACGCCACGTGCCTCGCCTCGTCCTGCATCACGTACGCGAGCAGCTGCTTGACCAGCGGGTTGGCGGCGACGTCGCGCTGCACCCCGAACGCGGCCAGCGCCAGCCCCTCGATCAGCACCTGCATCCCCAGGTAGGGCATGTCCCAGCGGGAATCGGCCAGCGCGTCCGCCAGCAGCCGGGCCAGGTCCTGGTTGACCGGGTAGAACAGGCCGATCTTCTCGGTCGTGAAGCGGGAGAAGATCTCGACGTGCCTGGCCTCGTCCATCGCCTGGGTGGCGGCGTAGAACTTGGAGTCCAGGTCCGGCACCGACTCGATGATCCGCGCCGCCACCGTCAGCGCGCCCTGCTCGCCGTGCAGGAACTGGCTGAACAGCCACGACGACATGTGGTGGCTGAGCTCGTCCCGCTCGGCCTGGTTCAGCTTCTCGTACTGCCGCGAGCCGTAGATCGCGGTCAGCTCCTCGCCGGTCTGCATGACGTTGGCCGGATCGACCGGCTGGTCCCAGTCGATCCGCTTGGTCGCGTCCCACTGCTTGTCCTTGCCCCGCTGGTAGAGGTCGAGCAGCCGCTGCCGGCCGTCGTCGTACTCCCAGGAGAAGCGGGCGGCCCCGCTCGCGGGCACGTCCCAGGTGTCCGTCGAGACCGGCGTCGTGTACAGATCGTAGGTGCTCACGCGTGCCTCCATGGGCCTCGCCAGTCGCCATCACCTTTTCCTCATTACTAGCGAGTAGCGAAGCGCAGCGCAAGACCTCAGGTCACGTTCCGGGAATTTCGTGAATCGCCGACGATTCGGCCGGCCGGTCGTCGGGCTCGGCGTTCTCCCTGGCCACCTCGCGGGGGTGGGTCTCCGCCCAGTCCACCGACCGCTCGCCGTCGTCATCGTCGTCCTCGTCGATGGCGAGGCCGCTGTCGGGCGGGTCCTCGATGTACTGGTCGTACTCGGCGATCTCGAACTCCTGCTCGTCGTCGCCCATGTCGTCGGGACCGGGCCCCGTCCTGTCGTCACTAGTCATGGCACCCAGTCTGCCCCAGCCGCCGAGCGGTCATGCCGGGGGCCTACGGGAGCTTGCCGGGCGCGGCCGGCTCGCCGCCGCCGCCGCGCAGCTCGACCAGGCGGTCGCGCATGATCTGCTCAAGCTGGGCCTGAAAGCCGAGGATGAGGGCCAGCTGCTCGTCGGTGTACTGCGCCGCGGCGGCCCGCCAGGCCTCGACCACGGGCGCGAAGA
>CAVZHA010000017.1:0-327286 GCA_963774945.1 uncultured Actinomycetota bacterium
AAGTCCAGCGTGAGCTTCACCGGTCCAGGCTACGCTCGGCCGCCCGGGCGGTACCACCGGCCAGCCGTCACAGCACGCCGGGAACGGGCGCGCCGCCCTGGTCGGGGTCGCCGTAGGGCCAGAGGGTGGCGATGATCTTCGCGGCGGTCTGCGCGGCGTCGCCCTCGGCGAGCACCGTCACCACCCGCTCCTCGTCCGGCGTCGGGCGGCTCGAGGGCCGCGAGCTGGCTGTCGAGCAGCTTCTCGGGGAAGAAGTGGCCCGGCCGGGTCAGCAGCCGCCGGTCAAGCACCTCCCTGCTCACCTGAAGGAAGACCATCGTGGCGGCGGGCCGTCCGTCGAGCAGCTCGTCCCGGTAGGCGCGCCTGAGCGCGGAGCAGGTGATCACCGCCGACTGCCCTTCAGCGATCCTGGCGTCGATCCACTCGGTGACCGCGCGCAGCCACGGCCGGCGGTCCTCGTCGGTGAGCGGGATGCCCTCCCGCATCTTGGCGATGTTGGCTTCCGGGTGGAACGTGTCGGCGTCGGCGAACCGCCAGCGCAGCCGCCCGGCGAGCAGCGCGCCCACGGTCGTCTTACCGCTTCCGGCCACGCCGGCGACGATCAGGATCACGCCCGGATTCTAGCCCGCTGACCAGGCCGTGCAACGAGGCGGGGCGACGGACGGTAACGGCGCCTAGCGGATGAAGGCGCCGACCGCGACGGCGGCGAAGACCACCGTCAGGTACACCAGCGACAGGTGGAACAGGCGCATCGTAACGAGACCGTCGGCGCCGCTCGCCGCGGCCCGGCGGCGTCCGTCCCGCGCGACAGGTGAAAGAGCCGGTGCACCTCGTACAGGAAGGCCGCCCCGGCCACGATCGCGACCCCGCCGTACAGCGGGCCCGCCCACGGCCAGACCGCCAGCGAGGCGGCCACCATCAGCCAGCTGTACACGACCGACTCGGCCAGCACCCGGCGCACCGAGGCGACCACGGGGAGCATCGGGATGCCCGCGCTGCGGTAGTCGTCGCGGTACTTGATGGCCAGCGCCCAGAAGTGCGGCGGCTGCCAGAAGAACACCACGCCGAACAGCAGCCAGGCCGGCGCGGGCACCGTCCCGGTGGCGGCGGCCCAGGCGATCAGCACCGGCGCCGCGCCGCAGGCGCCGCCCCAGAGCGTCGACTGCGACGTGTGCCGCTTCAGCAGCATGGTGTAGATCACGACGTAGTAGAAGATCGCCGCCAGCGTCAGGCCGGCCGCCAGCAGGTTGGTGGTGACGGCGAACAGCGCCACCGAGACCACCCCGAGCACGAGGCCGAAGATGAGCGCCGATCGGGGCGCGACGGTGTGCCTGACCAGCGGCCGGGTGGACGTCCGGCGCATGATCTCGTCGATGTCCCGGTCGATGTAGCAGTTCAGCGCGTTCGCGCTGCCGGCCGCGAGCGCGCCGCCGAGGACCACCACCACGGTGACCGACAGCGACGGGAGGCCGCGGTAGGCCAGGAAGAGCGTGGGGACCGCGGTGATCAGCAGCAGCTCGACGATCCGCGGCTTGCACAGCGCCACGTACGCGCTGAACGGTAGCGCGAAGCTGGCCTGCTGCCCGGGGGCGTCGGCGGCAGTGCGAACTGGCCGTCGGACGTTTACCGCGCTCACCTGGGATAAGACCACCTTCCGGCCCTGCGGAGGCCGGGCACCACATCGAGACTACACGGCGTCGTAATGTGCCGGCGCGGCAGGCTCGCGGGCCGCACGTTCGGAAGGCCGATTGCTGGGAAGGTTTCTGGGAAGTAGCAATCTTACGGGGGTAATGTGGCAGCTGGTCGCGCACCGGGATCTACGTACCGGCTGCAGCTCACGCCGGACTTCGGGTTCGCCGAGGCGGCCGAGGCGGGCGAGTACCTGGCCGATCTCGGCGTGACCCACGTCTACCTGTCGCCGGTGCTCGAGGCGGTCCCCGGGTCCCATGCACGGGTACGACGTCACCGACCACTCGCGCATCAGCGGCGAGCTCGGCGGCGAGGAGGGCTTCCGCGCGATGGCCAAGCGGCTGCGCGGCCTCGGCCTCGGCATCGTCCTCGACATCGTGCCCAACCACATGGCGGTGCCCGCCAACCTGACGCTCAACCGGCAGCTCTGGTCGGTCCTGCGGGACGGCCGGGGGTCGCCGTACGCGCATCTGGTTCGACATCGACTGGACGGCGCAGGACGACCGGATGCTGCTGCCGATTCTCGGCGGCCCGCTCGAGTCGTGCCTCGGCGACCTCCGGGTGGAGGCCGGCGGCGGACCGGACGGCGAGCCGGCGCTCAGGTACTTCGACCACGTGCTGCCGCTGCGGCCGGGGACGGCGCGGCTGCCGATGCCCGGCCTGCTCGAGTCCCAGCACTACCGGCTGGCCTGGTGGCGTGACGCCTCGACCGAGCTGAACTGGCGGCGGTTCTTCAACGTCACGTCGCTGATCGGAGTCCGGGTCGAGGAGCCGGCCGTGTTCGACGCGACCCACGAGGTCATCGTCCGGCTGGTGGCCGAGGGGCTCGTGGACGGCCTCCGTATCGATCATCCGGACGGGCTGGCCGACCCGCGCGGCTACCTGACCAGGCTCGCGTCCGCGACCGACGGCGCCTGGGTGGTGGTGGAGAAGATCCTCGAAGCGGACGAGACGCTGCCGGTCGACTGGGCCTGCGCAGGCACGACCGGTTACGACGGGCTCAAGCTGATCGACGGGCTCTTCGTCGACCCGGGCGGCGGCGGCCCGCTCACCGCCGAGTACGCGCGGTTCACCCGGCGGTCGGGCGACGACCCGGTTGCCCTGCGGTTCGCCGACGTCGCCGAGGCGGCCAAGCGCGAGGTCGCCACCGGGACGCTGGCGGCCGAGGTGACGCGGCTGGCCCGGCTGCTCGGCAGCGTCTGCCCCGGCGTCACCGAGGACGAGACCCGGACCGTGCTGGTCGAGGTGCTGGCCGCGTTCCCGGTCTACCGGGCCTACGTGCACCCGGGCGAGGTCCCGTCGGCGGCGGCCGAGGCGGCCATCGGCGCCGCGGTCGAGTCGGCCCGCAGGCGGCTGCCGCGCAGGCTCCGCGGGCTGGCCGGGGATCTCGGCCCGGCGGTGCTCGGCCTGCGCAGCGGCCGGCCAGCGGGGCGGCCGGCCGGGCGGGGGAGCTCGTCGTGCGATTCCAGCAGACCACCGGCCCGGTGCTGGCCAAGGGGGTCGAGGACACGGCCTTCTACCGGTGGTCGCGGCTGCTCGCGCTTAACGAGGTGGGCGGCGACCCCGACCGGTTCGGGGTGACTGCCGGCGGCCTTCCACGCGCAGGCCGAGCGGCTGGCGGCCGACTGGCCGCTCACCATGACCACCCTGTCCACCCACGACACCAAGCGCCAGGAGGACGTCAGGGCCAGGCTCGCGGTGCTCGCCGAGATGCCCGAGCGCTGGGGCCGCCAGGTCGGCCGAGTGGCATGAGCGGGCGGTGACGACCGCGGGTCTTCGGCGAGACGGCGGCGGCCGTCGACCCGGATACCGAGTACCTGATCTGGCAGACCCTCGTCGGCTCGTGGCCGATCAGCGGGGAGCGGCTGGCGGGCTATCTGACCAAGGCGGTCCGGGAGGCGGATCGGCACACGTCATGGACGGAACCGGACGACGGCTACGAGGCGGCGGTGCTCGGCCTGGCCGCCCGGGCGCTCGACGACCCGGGGCTGTCGGGCTCCATCGCGCAGTTCGTCGCCGCGATCGCGGGCGACGCGCTGGCCAACTCGCTCGGCGCCAAGCTCGATCCAGCTCACCATGGCGGGGGTGCCCGACATCTACCAGGGCTGCGAGCTTTCCGGGCTCTCGCTGGTCGACCCGGATAACCGGCGTCCGGTCGACTTCGCGCGCCGCCGGGCGCTGCTGGCCGACCTGGACGGCGGCCGCCTGGAAGCCGGTGCCGCTCCCGGTGACGGCGGCCATCGCCTGGACGCGGCCAAGCTGCTGGTCACCGCCGCGCGCGCTGCGGCTGCGCCGGGCTCGCCCGGAGTGGTTCGCCGGCGCGCTACGCTCCGCTGACCGCGACCGGCCCGGCCGCGGACCATGTGGTCGCCTTCGCCCGGGGCGGCCCCGGCGTCAGGGGGACGGCCGTCACCGTCGCGACCAGGCTCCCGGTCGGCCTGCGGGCCCGGGGCGGCTGGTCCGGTACCGTCCTGCCGCTCGCCGGCCCGGCGCCCGGATGGGTGGACGTGCTCACCGGCACGGTCTTTCGGGGCGGCAACCTGCCGCTCGACGATGTGACGGGGGCGCTGCCCGGTGGCGCTGCTGGTTCCGGAGGACGAGTGACGGTCTTCAGCGTGTGGGCGCCGGCCGCCGGGCGGGCGGACGTGGACGTCGCCGGGCGGCTGTACCCGATGTCGCCCGCTGGCCGGCCGGGCTGGTGGAGCGCCGACGTGCCGGGCGCGGTCGGCCTGGCCGGGACCGACTACGCGTTCCGCCTCGACGGCGGCGAGCCGCTGGCCGACCCCCGGTCGCCCCGGCAGCCGTCGGGCCCGGACGGCCGGAGCCGGACCTATGATCACGCGGCGTTCGCCTGGACGGACGGGCGCTGGCGGGGTTCGCCGATGCGCCGGCGCGGTGATCTACGAGCTGCACATCGGCACGTTCACCGCGGCCGGAACGCTGGACGCCGCGATCGGGCGGCTTGATCACCTGGTCGATCTCGGCGTGACGGTGGTGGAGCTGATGCCGGTGGCCGCGTTCCCCGGCGATCACGGCTGGGGCTACGACGGGATCGGCCTGTGGGCGGTGCACGAGCCCTACGGCGGGCCGGACGCGCTCAAGCGCTTCGTCGACGCCGCCCACGGGCGCGGCCTCGCCGTCTACCTGGACGTCGTCTACAACCACGTCGGCCCGGGCAACCGGCTCGCCTCGTTCGGGCCGTACTTCACCGACGCGCACCTGACCCCGTGGGGCCCGGCGGTCAACCTGGACCAGCCCGGATCCGATGAGGTGCGCGCGTTCATCGTCGAGAACGCGCTGATGTGGCTGCGGGACTATCACCTCGACGGGCTCCGCCTCGACGCGGTGCACGCGCTGGTGGATACCCGCGCGGTGCACATCCTCGAGGAACTGGCGGTCGCGGTCGACGCCCTGGCGGCAGCGGTCGGCCGGTCGCTCGTCCTGGTGGCCGAGTCCGACCTCAACAACCCGCGGCTGATCACGGCCAGGCAGGCGGGCGGCTACGGCCTCGACGCGCAGTGGAACGACGACTTCCACCACGCCGTGCACGCTCTGGTGACCGGCGAGCGGCAGGGGTACTACCGCGACTTCGGCGCCCTGGCCGGGCTCGCCAAGACGCTCACCAGGGCGTACTTTCACGACGGAACCTGGTCGTCGTTCCGCGGCCGGACCCACGGCCGCCCGGTCGACACCCGGCAGACGCCGGCCTACCGGTTCGTCGTGTTCGACCAGGACCACGACCAGGTCGGCAACCGCGCGGCCGGCGACCGGCTCCCGGCCACGCTGGCGGGCCACCCGAACCGGCACGGGCTGCTCGCAATCGTGTCCGGCCTGCTGCTGACCGCGCCGTGCACGCCGATGCTGTTCATGGGCGAGGAGTGGGGCGCCGACACGCCGTGGCAGTTCTTCACCGATCACACCGATCCCGGGCTGGCGGCGGCGGTCAGCGCCGGCCGCCGGTCGGAGTTCGCCGGACACGGCTGGGGGGCCGCCGACGTACCCGACCCGCAGGACGAGGCGACGTTCCTGGCCTCCAAGCTCGACTGGAGCCAGCCCGCCCGCGAGCCGTACCGGTCGCTGCTGGGCTGGTACCGCGCCCTGCTGGCGCTGCGCCGATCACGGCGGGAACTGGCCGACCCCCGCTTCGACCGAGTGCAGGTCGACTTCGACGAGGACGCCCGGTGGCTGCTCATCCGCCGGGGCGAGCTCGCTATCGCCGCCAACCTGGGCCCGGCCGACGCGATCCTCCCGCTCGGCAAGCCGCGGCCAAGCCGGTGGCGCTGCTCTCCTCGGCCCCGGGCATCTCGGTCGCGCCGGACGCCGTCACCATGCCGCAGGCCACCTTCGCGATCATCGACCTATCGCCCGGTGCACCGTGGGAGCGTTAACGACATAAGGGGGCACGACGACAGGAAGCGGTGCACCGTGGGCGGTAACCCGATCATTCCCGGCTTCCACCCGGACCCGACGATCTGCCGCGTGGGCGAGGACTACTACATCGCCGTCTCCTCCTTCGAGTGGTTCCCGGCCGTGCCGATCTTCCACAGCCGCGACCTGATCCGGTGGACGCAGATCGGGAACGTGCTCGATCGGGTGAGCCAGCTGGACCTGCGCACGGCGATCGACAGCGGCGGGATCTTCGCCCCGACCCTGCGTCATCATGACGGCCGCTTCTGGCTGGTCACGACCGATCAGGCTCGGATGACCCACGGGCAGCTGATCGTGTCGGCCGAGGATCCGGCCGGGCCATGGAGCGAACCGGTCTTCGTCGCGGGCGCGCTCGGGGTGGACCCCGATCTCGCGTGGGACTCCGGCGGTGCATGCCACCTGACGTGGTCTACGTTCGGCGACGCCTCCGTCATCCTGCAGGCCGTGGTCGACCCGTCGGCCGGCGTCCTGCTGTCCGAGCCGCGGCAGCTCTGGAGCGGAACCGGGCTGGCGGCGCCGGAGGCCCCGCACCTGCACCGACGCGGCGACTGGTGGTACCTGCTGATCGCCGAGGGCGGAACCGCGCGCGGCCACGCGGTTTCCGTGGCGCGGTCACGATCAATCACCGGGCCGTACGAGGGCAATCCGGCGAACCCGATTCTCACGCACCGCAGCACCGCCGACCCGGTCCAGAACACCGGTCACGCGGACCTGGTCACGCTGCCGTCCGGGCAGTGGGCGGCGGTCTATCTCGGCGTGCGGCCGCGCGGGTTCGCCCCGCAGTTCCACGTCAACGGACGCGAGACGTTCCTCGCCGCCGTCCGCTGGGAGGACGACTGGCCGGTCTTCGACGAGGGGCACTACCGGGTGCCGTCGGCCGACACGACGTTTATCGATGATTTCGGCGGCGACGCGCTGCGGCCGCAGTGGATCTCCCGGGCGGGTGATCCACTCGGGTTCGCGGCTCCCGGCGCCGGCGGCCTCGTCCTGCGCAGTCCCGACCAGGAAAACCGTGACCGTGAGTTCCTGGGCGTCCGCGCGGCCGACGAGCAGTGGGCGGCCGAGGCGGTCATCCGGGCCGGCTGCGCGAGGCTGATCCTGTGGCTCGACCGCTGGCACTGGGCCCGCGTCGGCCTCTACCCGGACGCGGTGCGGGTAGAGGCCGCGCTGGGCGATATCCGCCAGACGGTGGCCGAGATGCCGGCCGAAACGGACACCGCGGTCACGCTGGCGATCCGGGCGACGCGGGCCGCGCCGGAGGCCGACCGCATCACCGGCCCCCCGGACCGCCTGGCGTTCGGGCTCATGGACGGCGGCGAGTTCCGCGCACTGGCCGAACTCGACGGCCGCTACCTCTCAACCGAGGTCGCCGGCGGCTTCACCGGACGGGTGATCGGCATCGGCGCCGCAGCGGGCGGCGCGACGATCGCCCGGTTCGCGTACACGCCGATCCGCGACGACATCCCGCCATCAGACTCGTCGACCGCGTACGGCTTCTAGTCGTGATCCGCAGGTTGCTCTCGGTGCCGGCGCACGGGCGGCGACTCAGCGAAACGGATTGACGACCCGGATTCCCGCGTAGTCCTGGCCATCGCCCAGATCTTCCGACAGGACTTCTGCGCAGCCCATCGCGCGGGACGCCTCGATGATCGCGGAGTCCCAATAGGAAAGCTGGAATCGCCGGCGGGTGTCTAGCGCCGCCATCAGGATCGCGCTGGTGACGTCCTGGACCGGAAAGCGGCGGAATGACTCGATGAGCCGGACGGCCTGCTGATGGGTGATGGGGTCGGGTCGGCTAACGTGCGTTGCCTGCACGTAGAACTCCTGCAGCACCTGGACCGACAACGCGAGGTCGCGGTCGGCGAGGATGTCGCTGGCGCGCTTGGCCTTGTCCTGCTCCGCGGGGTCACGGGAGATCGCGTAGAGCAGAACGTTAGTGTCAATGAACCGCACGGTCGTGGATTTCTTCGCGGCCGAGCCGGTCAGCCGCGCGGAACCGGCCGATCTCGGCCTGCACCTCCTGCTGAAGGGCCTCAAGCCTGGTGAACTCTTCCATCCGCCCGGAAAGCCGTTCGAGGTACGCGACGACCAATGCGCTCACCGACGTATCTCGCTGCGCGGCGGCGACCCTCGCGCTGCGGTACACATCGTCGGGCACGGACACGGTAATATTCTTCACAGTTTCACAGTAACACATTTTATGTGGCTGAGTCCGGGGCGAAGCTCACCTCGGCCGTGTCGACGGTGCCCGCCGTGCGGCCGGGGGCGCTCTGGTACCGCCAGTAGAGGTTGGTGTGCGCGATCACCGCCTCCGGGGACGGCGCGCCCCACTCGGTCTTGTCCCCGGTCGTGTGCGCGTCGCCGACCAGCGTCACGTCGTACCCGCGGGTGAACGCGCCGTGCAGGGTCGAGCGGATGCACGCGTCGCTCTCGGCCCCGGTGACGATTAGCCGGCCCACCTCGCGCTCGGCCAGCACCGACTCGAGGTCGGTCGCCTCGAACGAATCGCCGTAGTTCTTGTGCACCAGCGGCTCGGAGGCGCACGGGCCAGCTCGGCTACCCACTCCCAGTCGGCGCTGCCGCGGCGGAGGCCGTCGTCGTTGTGCTGCACCCAGATCACCGGCACGTCCTGCGCGCGGGCCTGGCCGACCAGGGTGTTGATGTTCGCGACGACGCCGTCGCGGTTCGGGGTGCCGTTCACCACCCCGTTCTGCACGTCGATGACGATCAGCGCGGTGCGCGGCCGGTTGGGCAGGGTCGTCATGGGAAGTGCTCCTAAGTCCGTTGTCGCGGATCGATCCGGTTCGCACCTCACCGTAAGCCGGGCCACCGACATTCCACCCGGAAAATGTGACCAGGGACACTTCACACCTCGCCTCCCGACCGGTAGTCCGGTACTACTGACAGACGGAACCGTCTAGGAGGCTCGCGATGGAGCGGATCCACCACTCGGATGTCATCGGCTCGCTGCTCCGGCCGAGGTACCTGACCCAGGCCAGGGACGAGTACGCGGCCGGACAGCTGGACGCGCCCGCGTTCAAGCGGATCGAGGACCGCGCCGTCGACGAGGCCATCGAGCTGCAGGAGGGCATCGGGCTCGACGTCATCACCGACGGCGAGTACCGGCGGTTCTCCTTTTTTGACCAGATCGTGAGCGAGATCGACGGGACGGCGCCGATCGAGAGCGCGCCGGTCCATTTCAAGAACGCGGAGGCGGACTGGATCTGGCACAACCCGTTCACCGTGACCGGGAAGATCAGCCAGCGGCGGAAGCTGACCATCGAGGAGTTCACCTACAACCGAGCCAGGGCCGACAGCCAGATCAAGATCACCCTGCCATCGCCGCTCTTCTTGTACTCGGGGTGGTCGCCGGAGCTGTCCACCGCCGCTTACAAGGACGCGTTCGAGCTGTTCGAGGACGCCGCCGCGATCATCAGGGCCGAGGCGGCGTCGCTGGCCGAGCTCGGCTGCACCTACATCCAGATCGACTCCCCCGACATCGGCACGATCGTCGACCCGGAGAACCGCGAGCTGCGGGAGAGCCTCGGCATGCCCACCGAGCGCACGCTGACCGAGGGCCTGGACATCTTCAACAGCGTCGGCGACATCCCCGGGGTGACCTTCGGCGTGCACGTCTGCAAGGGCAACAACATGAGCCAGTGGATCGGCGCGGGCGGCTACGACCTCACCGCCGAGGCGATGTTCTCCCGGCTGACCAACTTCGACGTGTTCCTGCTCGAGTACGACGACGAGCGCTCCGGCTCGTTCGCGCCGCTGGCCAAGGCGCCGGACGACAAGCAGATCATCCTCGGCCTGGTGTCGAGCAAGACGACCGCGCTCGAGACCACGGCCGAGCTGACCGCGCGGATCCACGAGGCGGCCAAGTACACCGGCCTCGAGCGGCTCGGCATCTCCACCCAGTGCGGGTTCTCGTCGACGTTGCCCGGCGCCAACCTGATCACCGAGGACGTCCAGGAGGCCAAGCTCGAGCTGGTGGCGGAGGTGGCGACCGCCGTCTGGTAGCGGCTGATCGTGACGGAGCCCGCCTCGCGCGGGGGTTCCTTGGCGCGGCCCGTGGCGCGTCCGCGGTTCCCGAGGACCGGAGGTCGGCGATCCACGGCTGGCCCGGATACAAGGCACCCGACCTGGTCCGACTAGCGACCGGAATTCTCGCCTGCGCCTGACCATCTCGTTCCTGGCCAACTGATTGCGGCCGCACCGAGGTCGGCACGCGATTTGCGAACCAGAGGCGCCGAGGTCCGTTCGAGCTGAGCGCAGTTGATCTTAGATTCGGCCTTGTGGCCCACCGGCCCGCGTAGAGCGGGCCCGTGGCCCCCAGGGCTAATTCGGTCATGGCTCTGTGGCCCCCGGGGCCATAACCGATTCGCGGCTGGGCCGGGCACGTCTCTTTTGATCTTGTTTTTGGGGCACAAGGGCGGGGTCGTCGAATCGGCGTTTGCGCCCCTTCTCGCGGCTAGGAGGCGGAGTTACGCTCAGCGGGATCTGGCAAAGGGCGGTGCGCGATGACGGTGCGGTTCCCCGACGAGCCCGGATTCCAGGGCCGGTTCGCGCCGGTGCGGCTCGAGGGCGAGATCCGCGGGGTCGAGGTGACGCAGGGAGAGATCCCGGCGTCGCTGCGCGGCACCTTCTACCGGGTGGGCGCGGACCCGGCCTGGCCGCCGTTCGCCGAGCGTGACTTCTACTTCAACGCCGACGGCATGGTCTCGATGTTCCGCTTCAGGAACGGGTTCTGCGACTTCAAGTCGCGGTACGTGCGGACGCCGCGCTTCGCGGCCGAGCGGGCGGCGCGGCGTTCGCTGTTCGGCGCGTACCGGAACCCGTTCACCGACGACCCGTCGGTCGCCGGGCTGTCGCGCGGGCTCGCCAACACCAACGTCTACTGGCACGGCGGCCGGCTGCTCGCCTCCAAGGAGGATAGCGCGCCGATCCAGATCGACCCGGACACGCTCGACACCGTGGGCGAGTTCAGCTGGGACGGCGACCTGTCGTCGCAGACCGCGACCGCGCACCCGAAGATCGACCCGCGCGACGGGTCGCTGGTCTTCTTCGGCTACATGGCCAGGGGCGAGACGACCCCGGACATCGCCTACTACGAGGCCGACGCGTCGGGGAAGATCGTGCACGAGGCGTGGTTCGAGGCGCCGTACTCGTCGATGGTGCACGACTGGGCCGTCACCGAGAACTTCGTGGTCTTCCCGGTGATCCCGCTCACCGCGTCGCTCGACCGGCTGAAGGCGGGCGGCCCGATCTACGTCTGGGACGGGTCACAGGACGTCTACCTGGGGGTGGTGCCCCGGCGCGGTTCGACCGTGCGCTGGTTCCGCGGCGCCAACCGGTTCGCCTCGCACATCATGAACGCCTACGACGACGGCAGGCACATCCACATCGACACGCCGGTCGGCGAGAAGTCGGCCTTCCCCTGGTTTCCCGACATCACCGGGGCGCCGTTCGACCCGGAGAAGGTCAGCGCGTACCTGTCGCGGTGGACGATCGACACCCAGGCGCGGCCGGATCTCGGCGACGGGGCGACCGCGTTCGGCCAGGCGCGGCTGACCGACCTGCCCCGGTGAGTTCCCGAGGACCGACGACCGCTGGGCGGGGCGCGGGTACCGGTACGGGGTGATGAACCTGACCTCAGTGCCCGGCGAGCGGCCGGACGACGGGCTGCCCGGGTTCCGGTGGCTGGCGTCGATCGACCCGGCTTCCGGCGCCATGCGGACGCGGTTCGCCGGGCGGAATTCGACCGTGCAGGAGGCGATCTTCGTGCCGCCGCCCGGCTTCGACACCGGCAACGGCGAGGGGTACGTGATGCAGCTGGTCGACCGGCACGCGACCGGCACCACCGACCTGCTGATCCTGGACGCGCAGCACATCGACGCCGAACCGGTCGCGACGCTGCGGATCCCGATCCGGATGCCGGGCGGCCTGCACGGCAACTGGGTCACCGACGAGCAGCTGGCCCGGCGAGCGGGCTGACGACAGGAGGTCGCGATGACGGCAGAGGATCGGATCGCCGAGCTTGAGAACCGGCTCGGCCTGGTTGAGGACGCGCTCGCGATCCGCAACCTGCAGCACGCCTACGGCTACTACCTCGACAAGTGCTACTACGACGAGGTGGTGGACCTGTTCGCCGAGGACGGCGAGGTGATCTTCATCGGCGGCGTGTACCGGGGGCGGGCCGGAATCGCGCGGCTCTACACCGGGCGGTTCCGCCGCCGGTTCACCGACGGGCACAACGGCCCGCAGCACGGCCGGCTCCTCGACCACCCGATGCTGCAGGACATCGTGCACGTCGATCCCGACCGGCGGACCGGCTACGCCCGGTTCCGCACGCTGATGCAGGCGGGCACGCACGAGTCGGTCGCGACCGAGCAGGCGCCGGTGCGGCAGTGGTTCGAGGGCGGCCTCTACGAGAACACCTACGTCAGCGTCGACGGCGTGTGGAAGATCAAGAAGCTGTTCTACCGGGCCTTCTGGCACGGCTCGGTCGAGGAGGGGTGGGCGCACACCCGACCGGACTTCGTGCCCAACGCGAGCGTGGTCTACCCGGACGACCCCGACGGACCCGACGAGCTGCTCGCGAACGCCCCGCGGCTGTGGCCGGACACCAGCACGCTGCCCTTCCACTACCGGCACCCGGTCACCGGCAAGGAATTCGTGCCTGATTCCTGGGGCGGCTTCCCCGAGCCGTAGACAATTAGAGCAGATTCGCTCTAAAATTGAGACGTGGAACTGACCACCGAGCAGCGCGACCGGGCCTGCGGCGTCCTGCTAGCGACCGCCGCCGGCGATGCGCTCGGCGCTGGCTACGAATTCGGCCCGCCGCTGCCAGACGATGCGCCGGTGACGATGCGCGGCGGCGGCGGGTTCAACTGGGCGCCAGGCGAGTGGACCGACGACACCGCGATGGCGATCGCGATCGCCGAGGTCGCCGCGACCGGCGCCGACCTGCGCAGCGTCGACGCCCAGGATCGGATCGTGGCGCGCTGGGTGGGGTGGTCGCGCACCGCGCCGGATGTCGGCAACCAGACCCGCCAGGTGCTCGGCCAGGTGCTCGGCGGCGGCGTCTCTGGCGCGGCCGCCGCCGCGCTGGCCGCGTCGGCCGACCTGCACGAGCGGACCGGGCACACGGCGGGCAACGGCTCGCTGATGCGGACCGCTCCCGTCGCCCTCGCCTACCTCGATGACCCGGCCGGGCTGGCGGAGGCCGCGATGGCGGTCAGCGCGCTCACGCACTTCGACCAGTCGGCCGGTGAGGCGTGCGTGCTCTGGTCCCTGGCCATCAGGCACGCCGTTCTGACCGGGGAGCTCGACGCCCGCGCGGGCCTGGGTTATCTGCCGGCTCGAACGCTCGACGTCTGGGCCGCGCGACTGGTCGAGGCTGAAAAGTCGCGGCCGCGAGACTTCAGCAGTAACGGCTGGGCCGTCGAGGCCCTGCAGGCGGCCTGGTGCGCGATCGTCCGCACGCCATATTCGGTTCCCGGCCAGGACCCGAAGGTCGGCGTTTCGCATACCGATCTGCTGCGGATGTCGCTCGAGATCGCGGTGCGCGGCGGCCGAGACACGGATACGGTGGCCGCGATCGCAGGCGGCCTCGTCGGGGCGGCCTTCGGCGCGTCCGCCGTTCCCGCCGACTGGCGGTCAGCGGTCCACGGCTGGCCCGGGTACCGCGCCGCCGACCTCATCCGGCTCGCGTCCGCGATCGCCGGTTGCGGCTGACGATCGGCGCGGGACCAGGGCGCGGGCGAGCCAGGCGCCGGCCAGCGCCTGGAGCGCCGCCAGGAGCAGGGTGACCATGATGGCGACGGCTGCGTAGGGCGGGATTCCGGCCAACGCGGCGATCGCGCGGGCGGTCGCGCCCGCCGGGAGGCCGCGCAGCGCGAGGATCCACAGCGGCAGCGCCCAGCCCGCGATCGCGCCGAGCGCGACGGCGGGCACGATCCCTGGCCGGCGCAGCGACAGCAGGCCCGCGGCCACCCCCGCCACGAACGGGATGAACCAAAGGCCGAGCGCCGCCGTTGCCCCGACGACGGCCGCGACCACGACGAACACCGTCAATCGGCTAACCATTGAGGGTCCATTTCACGTCGTCGCCGACCGAGCCAGGGGTCGGGAACCGGCAGGTACTGGCCGTCCCACCAGAGCGGGACGAGGTTGGCGTACCAGGGCGAGGCCGGGTTCTCCGACTGCCCGCCCGGGTAGACGCCCTCGGCCGACACCCCGGCCGGGCCGAGCGCGGCCACCATCCGCCAGCTCGGGCCGGCCGTCGCGGTCATGCCGCCGTCGGCCGCGTCCTCGGTGAACTGGTCGCCGCCGGCCGACCGCGGCCCGTACCCGAGGCCGCTCGCGCCGCTGACGGCCGGGAACGCCCGGGAGTGGACCCGGCCCCAGGTCCAGCTGGACGGCGCGCCGCCCAGCGATGAAGACAGGTGGGACACCGCCTGGCCGAACGCCGCCACCATCGCCGCCGATGCGTCGGCGGACCCGTGCCCGGAGGGGCCGTGGAAGGCGCTGTTGTCGGGCGACGTCAGCGTCCACGCTTGCAGGTCCTCGTCGAGCGAGGCGAGGTTCGGGCTCACGGCCAGGTTGGCGCTGTCCTTGCCGACCGGCACGTGCCCGGCCTTCCACCACGGCTCGAATACCGCTGACAGGTAGTCCGACCAGAATGTCCACCAGATCGTTGCCGCCGATGATCCCGCGCTCATCGAGTCGTCCCACGCGCTGAGGGCGGAGACGGCCGAGCGTTCGGCCGGGGTGAGATCGGCCGAGCTGAGGGCGGCCAGCAGTTCCGGCACGATCTGGGCCGCCAGGGGATCGGTCAGGTTGTTCTGCAGGCCGGCGATGGAGGCCGCCGACAGCTCGTCGGCCGAGCCGAGCGTCTGGTAGGCGTGGGCGGCCCGGTAGCCCGGGTCGTAGAAGTCGTCGCTGGTGCCGACGTAGTACGGGTAGTCGGCCGCGACCGGGCGCTGGTTGTCGGTCGCCACCACGTCCGACGGCGGGTCGTAGACCTGCGGTATCGCGTTGTAGGGGATGACTCCGGTGATGTCGCACTGGCCGGTCCCGGACATCGGCAGCCACGGCTGGCAGCCGCCGGGCACCTGCGGGTAGTAGCCGGCCGCGTAGACGCCGATGTTCCCGGTCTGCCCGGTCACCCCCTTCCCGGTCACCGGGTCATTGTCGGCGTAGGTGAAGTTCTGGGTCGGCGCCCGCCAGCCGGCCAGCGCCGCCTTGAACTGGGTCCAGTCCGACGCCTGGTTGACGCCGATCAGCGCGCCGAGGTCGTCGGAGGGGACGTTGCCCATCCAGTCGACCGCCATCTTCTGCCCGACCTGGGTCATGATCGGCCCGTGGACGGTGATGTCGACCGCGAGGTGCACGGTCGCACCGCCCCGGACCGGGATCGTGTAGTGCTCCACCGTCATCTTCCGCCACGCGCCGTGCCAGTAGTACTCGTCGCCGCGGACCTGCTCCGCGTAGTACAGCGTGGCGCTGTTCTGGGTGTCGGTCAGCGACCAGGCGATGTGCGCGTTATGGCCGAGCAGGACGCCGGGCACGCCCGGCAGCGACGCCCCCGCCACCTGGTACCCGGGCGCCGACAGCGCCACCTCGTACCAGATCGACGGCAGCGTCTGCGGCAGGTGCGGATCGCCGCCGAGGAGCGCGCCGCCGCCGTTGACCTCGGTCCCGTTCACCGCCCAGGCGTTGCTGTCGGGATACTCGTGGATCTGGTCGGCGGGTAGCTGGCCGAGCTCGTCGAGCAGCTGGCCCGCCGCCTCGGTGACCGCCGCGTCATCACCGGAACGCGCCGCGGGCTCCGGCCCGGGCGCCGTCGTCGTCGTCAACGCGGTCGGCGACTGCCCGGCCGGCGCGCTGCTGGCGACGTCGGCGGCGACCGGCGTGAGCGGCTCCTTCAGGTACGGGCCGGTGTCGTAGGGCGTCCCCGTGTTCGCGGGCACGGTGGGGAACCAGGCGGTGGCGTTCGTCGCGCCGAGCGAGCGCTGCAGGATCGCGTAGTCGAGCGGGCCGGTCGTGTAGTCGAGCTCCTGGGTGAGCACGCCCTGGATGACCAGGCTGTCGACCGGGGTCCAGGGCTTGGGGTAGGCGCCGGTCAGCGTGAACACGGCCGGCCAGTCCCCGTCCGCGTGGACCTGCGCGATGTCATCGTCCACGCCCCGGGCGTAGGCGAGCAGCGCCTGCCTGGCCGTGCCGGTGGTCTGCGCCCACTCGTTCTGCGCCGTCCGCAGCAGGCCAAGCCGCAGCTCGAACTCGTCGCTGGCGAGGTCGGAGGGGCCGCCGAGCTGGGCGAGCTGGCCTTCGCCGAGACGACGCTCGAGATCCATCTGCGACAGCCGGTACTTCGCCTGCACGTAACCGAGGGCCAGGAACAGGTCGTTGTCGTCGCCGGCGTTGATCGAGGCCAGCCCGTCCTTGGTGAACGAGACCGTGACCGGCTTGGCCAGCCCGGGGACGTGCAGCGCGTGCGAACCGACCGGGGTGCCGTCGTAGGCCGACGTCCACGCGCCGCGCCCGGGGTCGAGGGCGGGGCCGAGGGCCGGGATAGTCCCGTAGCCGAAGCCGAGGATGCCGAGCAGGAGAGCGGATACGACAACGGCGCCGACCGCGCTGAGCACGCGCGGCGGCCGTCGTCGCGCCCGTTTCGCTGGCGTCCGCATCCGGTCGTCTCACTCTCCGTTGAGCCTGGTCATGACTGGCGGGTAACTTACCGGAGGTTGATGGCGGCAACAAGGAACATCGCTAGCAATAGCCCCAGAACGTGACAAAAAGGAAGTGCCCGGCGAAGCGCGCGTTTGTTCGAGATGATGGCGGTCGTGCGATTTTACGCCGACCTCCATATTCACTCGAAGTTCTCACGGGCCTGCAGCCGCGACTGCGACCTGGAGCACCTGGCCTGGTGGGCCGGGCGTAAGGGAATCGGCAGTTGTCGGCAGCGGGGACTTCACTCACCCGGCGTGGCGGGAGGAGCTCGGCGCCAAGCTGGTGCCGGACGCGCCCGGGCTGTTCCGGTTGCGGCCGGAGCTCGAGCGGGCGGTGCACGAGACGCTGCCGCCCGCGTGCCGGACGCCGGTCCGGTTCCTGCTGTCGTCGGAGATCTCCACGATCTACAAGCGCGACGACCGGACCCGGAAGGTCCACCACCTGCTGTACGCGCCGTCGCTCGAGGCGGTCGACGAGATCACCAGGCAGCTGCTGCGGATCGGCAACCTCGCCTCCGACGGCCGGCCGATCCTCGGGCTCGACTCGCGCGACCTGCTCGAGATCACGCTCTCCGGCGGCGACGGCTGCTACCTGGTGCCCGCGCACGCGTGGACGCCGTGGTTCGCGGTGCTCGGCTCGCAGTCCGGGTTCGACCGGGTGGCGGACTGCTACGCCGACCTCGCCTCGCACATCTTCGCCATCGAGACCGGCTTGTCGTCGGACCCGGAGATGAACTGGCGGGTGTCGAGCCTGGACCGGTACCGGCTGGTGTCCAACTCCGACGCGCACTCGCCGCCGATGCTCGGCCGGGAGGCGACCGCGTTCACCTGCGAGGCCGACTACTTCGGCATCGAGCGGGCGCTGCGGACCGGGGACGGCTTCGACGGCACGGTCGAGTTCTTCCCCGAGGAGGGCAAGTACCACCTCGACGGCCACCGCGCCTGCGACGTGCGGACGACGCCGGCGCAGACCCGGGCGGCCGGCGGGAAGTGCCCGGTCTGCGGCAAGACGCCGACGATCGGCGTGCAGCACCGGGTCGACCTGCTGGCCGACCGGCCGGAGGGCTACCGCGTGCCCGGGGCGGCCGGGTTCACCTCGTTCGTGCAGCTGCCGGAGATCCTGGGCGAGATCGCCGGCGTCGGCCCGAAGTCCAAGTCCGTCACCGCTCAGGTCACCGCGCTGGTGGAGCGGTTCGGGCCGGAGCTGTCGATCCTCGGCGACGTGCCGCTGTCCGACCTGGCGGCGGGCGCGCCGTCGATCGTGGCGGAGGCGATCGGGCGGCTCCGCCGCGGCGACGTGCGCCGGGAGGCGGGCTACGACGGGGTGTACGGGACGATCCGGCTGTTCGACCCGGGCGAGCTGGCCGGGGCGGCGCTGTTCGACCTGCCCCGCGCGTCCCGCAAGTCCGCGCGGGTGGGCACGCAGGGGCCGGGTCGGGCGGCGTTTCCGCGGAAACGCCGGCGCACGGCCGAGGGCCATGACTCGGCCCGCGGCTCGGACCGGGTCGGCGGCGCGGCCGGCGGTCGGACTCTCTGGACCCCGAGCAGCACGCGATCGTCACCCACGACGGCGGCCCGCTGCTGGTGGTGGCCGGCCCCGGGGCGGGCAAGACCCGGGTGCTCACGCACGCGATCGCGCACCGGATCGGCCACGGCCTGCCGCCCGAGCGGTGCCTGGCGGTCACGTTCACCCGCCGCGCCCGCGACGAGCTCAGGGAACGCCTCGCCGCCCTGCTCGGCGAGGCGGCTGCGGCCCAGGTCACCGTCGCCACCTTCCACAGCCTGGGCCTGCTGATCCTGCGCGAGCTCGGCCTCGAGGACCGCGTGGACCTCGACGCCCCGGACGGCTTCGACCAGCTGCTCACGCTTCCGGTGGCGCTGCTGGACGGCGATCCGGCGATCGCGGCCGCGTACCGTTCCCGGTGGACCGACGTGTTCGTCGACGAGTACCAGGACGTGGACGAGCAGCAGTACCGACTGCTGCGGCTGCTGACCGCACCGGATTCGCGGGTCTGCGCGATCGGTGACCCGGACCAGGCGATCTACGGGTTCCGGGGCGGCGACGTCGGCTACTTCCTGCGGTTCCAGTCGGACTTCGGCTCGGCCGTGACCGTGCAGCTGTCCCGCAGCTACCGGTCCGCGCCGACGATCGTGCGGGCCGCCATGCAGCTGATCCGTCCTGGCACGCTGGTGCCGGGAAGAGAGCTGGTGCCGGCCAGGTCGGACATCCCGGACGGGCCGGTCGTGCTCCGGGCGATGTCCGACGAGCGCGAGGAGGCGGAGGCGGTCGCGGCCGAGATCGAGAAGCTGCTGGGCGGCGCTTCGTTCCACGCCTTGGACAGCCGGGCGGTCGACGGCCGGGATCGGGCCGAGCACCAGCTCTCGTTCTCCGACTTCGCGGTCCTCTACCGGACGTCGGCCCAGGCGGTCGCTGTCGGCGAGGCCCTGGCCCGACGCGGGTTCCCGTGCCAGCGACGGTCGCACGCGCGGCTGGCCGAGACCGCGGGCGTCCCGCAGATCCTGGCGGCGCTCGGCGACCGGGGCATGCTCGACGCGGACGTGGCCGACGCCCCCAGGGTCGAGGAGCTACTCGCGAAGGCGGTCAGCGTGGCGGTGTCGTCGGTGCCCGCGGTGCCAGCCGAGTCCGCTGGATCCGGCGTGGGCGTCGATTCGGCGCGCGACGCTGAGCTCAGGCGGGCCGAGGCGATCGCGGCGATCCGCTCGGCCGCCGACCTGCTCGGCCCGCTGGCGGACCGGTGCGGCGCCGACCTGGGCCGGTTCCTCGATGAGGTCGCGCTCGGAGCTGAGGTCGATACCTGGGACCCGCGGGCCGACCGGATCACGCTGCTGACCCTGCACGCGGCCAAGGGGCTCGAGTTCCCGGTGGTCTTCATCGTCGGCTGCGACGACGGCCTGCTCCCGCTGCGGCCGTGGCGCGGCGCCGAGATCGACTACGCGGAAGAGCGCCGCCTGCTCTTCGTCGGCATGACCCGGGCCACCACCCGGCTGACGCTGCTGACGGCGGCGAAGCGAACGCTGCGGGGCGAGGTCACCGAGTGCTCGCCGTCGCCGTTCCTGTCCTCGATCGACCCGGCCCTGCTCGATCGCCGTGACGGCGGCGCGGCCGGCCAGCGCGCCCGCCGCCGGGACCAGGCCCAGCAGACCGCACTGTTCTAACCAGTCACCTGCGCACCACGCCGAGGAAGGGCGCGCCAAAGATCGCGCGACGTTTGTGCACGATTTCCGAGACGAACGTCGCGCAATAATTCGCCCGAGCGGTCGCAGGACATGGATGTGGCAGCCACGGGGCCAAGGACCGTGACTGCCACATTCACGCCGGGGCGGCTCTGCGCGCCCAGTCGCGCCGCCGCCCGCGACGGGCTTACTTCTGCTCGGTGAGGTTGTAGACGGTGACGCCGCCGACGGTCTCGGACTTGAAGTGCGCCGCCACCCAGGAGGTGATCGCCGAGGAGCCGGTGCCGCCGCCGAAGGTCTCGGTGTTCTCGCCGAGGTAGTAGTGGATCTCGCCGTGGGCGACCAGCGCCTCGAACTCGGCCAGGGTGGGCGACGGGTCGGTGCCGTTGAAGCCGCCGATCGCCAGCACCGCGTCGCCGCCGGTGGCCAGCTCGACCGGGGCGGCCTCCTGGGTGCCCACGGTGGCGGCGATCCACTTGTACTTCGACGCGTCCTGCTCAAGCAGCGTGACCAGCGCGCTGCTGACCTGGGTGCTACCGGATAGGCCGCCCATCGCGACGCCGCCTGCGCTCCGCCCGGTCCCGCCCGGCCGGGCAGCCGCGGTGCCCGAGCCGCCGGCGGCGCCGGCGCGGCCTGGGAAAGCGCCCGAGCCACCGGGGAATCCGCCGCTTGCGGCCCCGCCAGTCCCGGTCGGCGCGCCGCCGGCGCCGGAAGCCGTGCCGCCGGCGCCGGTGGCAGTGCCCCCGGTCCCGGTCGGCGCGGTGCCGGTTCCGCCGTGCGTCCCGGTTCCGGTGCCCCGGCCGGCCGCCGAACCCGCCGCCCACCGCCAGGTGCGCCGCCCCCGCCCGCCGAACGACCCGGCCACCGTCGGCCCGGCGCTGGGGATCGAGCCGGTGTGGGTGCTGTTGGCGGTGTCGAGCGAGTAGGCGAGCGGCCCGCCGAGGCCGGCCACGATCGCCAGCGCCATCGGCGCGTAGACGAGCGCGGGCGCCCGTCGCCGGCCGCCCGCCGCCACCCGGTTCCGGTCCGTCCAGCGCAGCAGTTCCGGCACCGGCGACGACCGAGATCGCGCCGAGCACGCCCGCCAGCAGCACGGTCCACCGCAGCCACGGCAGCCACGCGGGCGTCCGCTCGAGCAGCTCGTACGACCAGATGCCGGTGACGAGCACGCCGACCGCGGCGACCGCCCGGCCCACGATCGACAGCCCGGACTGCAGGAGCGAGATGGCGCCGACGCCGACCAGCGCGCCGATCGCCGGCGCCAGCGCGACCATGTAGTAGGGGTGGATGATGCCCTGCATGTAGCTGAAGACCACCCCGGTCACCAGCAGCCAGCCGCCCCACAGGAGGGCGAACGCGCGGACCCGGGAGGTGCGGGGCGCCCGCCTGGAGATCCACAGCAGCGCGCCGAGCGAGATCAGCGCGGCCGGGATCAGCCAGCTGACCTGCCCGCCGAACTCCGACTGGAACAGCCGGAAGACGCCGGTCGCCCCGCCGAACGAGCTGCCGCCACCGCCACCGCCGATCGACCCGGTCTCCGATCCGTCCAGCCGCCCGAGGCCGTTGTAGCCGAGCGCCAGCTCGAGGATGTTGTTGTCGGTCGACCCGCCGAAGTACGGGCGGTCGGCGGCGGGCGTCAGCTGGGCGATCGCGATCCACCAGCCGGCCCCGACGATCACGCCGCCGAGCCCGGCCAGCAGCTGCCAGATCCGTCGCCCGAGCCGGGCGGGCCCGGCCCACAGGTAGGCGATGCCGAACCCGGGCAGCACCAGGAACGCCTGCGCCATCTTGGTCAGGAAGGCGAAGCCGAGCAGCAGCCCGGCCAAGACCAGCCACCGGGTCCGGTCGCGCTCGAGCGCCCGCTGCACCGCGTACCCGGCCGCCGGTCATCAGCAGCACCAGCAGCGCGTCGGGGTTGTTGAAGCGGAAGATGAGGGCGGCGACCGGGGTGAGCGCGAGGACGGCGCCCGGCGATCAGGCCCGCCGACGGCCCGAACCAGCGGCGCACGGCCGCGTACAGCAGCGCACCGACGCCACGCCCTCAACCGCCTGCGGCGCGAGCAGCGACCACGAGTTGAACCCGAATAGCTGCGCCGACAGCTCGTCCACCCACAGCGACGCCGGGGTCTTGTCGACGGTGATGAAGTTGGACGAGTCGAACGAGCCGAAGAAGGCGGCCTTCCACGACTTCGTCCCCGCCTGCACCGCCGCGGCGTAGAAGTCGTTGGCGTAGCCGTTCCTGCTGAGGTCCCACAGGTACAGCAGCGCGGTGAGGGCGAGCAGGCCGAACAGGGCGGGCCGGGCCCACCGCGGATCGGCCGCCGGGCCGCGGACCAGGCGGCGCAGCCGTCCGGGGGGCGGCGACGATCGGCGGGCGGGTTCGAACGTGACGGTGGTGGCGCTCATCGCGCATCTCCAAGGGATTGACGGGGCGCGGTCGGCGCGGTCAGCGGTGGCGGCCGGGCGTCGCGCCGGGTTCGCGCGAACACCCACCCGCGGTAGAGGACGAACCGCAGCGCGGTCGCGACCAGGTTCGCCGCGACGAGCACGGCGATCTCGGCCCCGCGCCCGGGCGAGGCCGACACCGCGTGCAGGGCCAGCAGCGCGCCGGAGGTGAGGACCAGGCAGACGCCGAACGCGATCAGCCCGCGGAAGTGGTGCACCGCCGCTCCCGCCCGGCCGGTGACCCCGAACGTCAGCCGCCGGTTGGCCGCGGTGTTGACGACGGCGGTCAGCAGCAGGCTCAGCGCGTTGGCGGCCTGCGCCGCCCATGAACCCGCGCAGCGCCAGGAAGACCACGATGTAGGCCAGCGTGGAGCGCCACGCCGATGACGGCGAATCGTCGGCACCTGCCACGCGAGCCCGCGCGACGGCCCGAGGCCGGTCTCGCGCAGCCGGGGCACCTTGATCGTGCCCCGGGCGAGACCGAGGCCGACCCGCTGTCATCCCGCGCAGGTCGCCCAGCGCGGTGTCGACGATGTTGACCCGCGAGTCGGCGTCGTCGATCCAGTCCACCGGCACCTCGTGGATGCGCAGCCCGGCCCGTTCGGCCAGCACCAGCAGTTCGGTGTCGAAGAACCAGCCCTTGTCCTCGACCAGCGGCAGCAGCTGCCTGGCCTGGTCGGCCCGGATCGCCTTGAACCCGCACTGCGCGTCGGAGAACTCGGCCCCCAGCGTCGTCCGCAGCAGCAGGTTGTAGCTGCGCGAGATGATCTCGCGCTTGGGACCGCGGACCACCCGCGATCCCCGGGCCAGCCGGGTTCCGATGGCGACGTCGCTGTGCCCGGACAGCAGCGGCGCGACCAGCGGGAGGAGGGCGTTCAGGTCCGTGGACAGGTCCACGTCCATGTACGCGAGCACCTCGGCGTCCGACGACGACCAGATCTCGTGCAGCGCCCGGCCGCGGCCGGGGATGTCGAGGTGGACGGCGCGTACCTCGGGGTACTTGCGCTTCGAGCGCGCACGCGACCGGCCAGGTCCCGTCGGTGCTCCCGTTGTCCGCGATCGTGACGCGGGCGCTGAAGGGGAAGGCGCAGCGCAGGTGCTCGACCAGCCGCGTGACGCTCGGCTCGAGGTCGTGCTCCTCGTTCTTGACCGGCACGACGATATCTACATCTAGCTGAGGTGTCTCACTCATGGCCCCGAGTGTGCGAACCGGAACTGGCCCGCCCCTGCCGCGCGCATATCCGCGGCCTCTGAGTAAACGCCTAACTTCTGAAAACCCGCTGACCGGCCGCAAGCCGCGCGTTGGTCGCCGCCAGCTGCCAGTCGGTCCAGCGCCGCAGCTGCCACAGCTCGTCCGCCGTCAGGCGCTCGCAGGCGAGGTCCCAGTGCACCGCGAGCCAGTCGCCCGGCGCCAGGTCGGTGACGAACGCCCGCCCGTCCTCGGTCAACCGGACGCTCTCCTCGATCTCCTGGCCGAGCCGGAGCGCGCGACCGTCCCAGGTCAGATGACGCCCGCGGACGATCGCGTGCTCGGCCTCGACCGCGCTTACCCGCGCCCACCGGATGCGGCAGCTGTCGAGCACGCTGCAGGGCCGGGCCAGGGTCGCTCGACGACAGCAGCCGCGTCCACGGGTAGACGCCGAAGACGTGGAACCCGTGGGTCGGCATCGCCTCGGCGATCAGCGCGGGCTTGAGGTGCGTCCAGTACCGCCCGGCCCCGGCGGCGCCGATCCGGTCGAGCAGCATCCGCCAGAAGCGCGGCCGATCGACCTCGTCGAGGAGCGAAGACCCGGTCCAGTAGGCCCGCACCACCCGCTCGTCGAGCGGATCGGCGATCCCCGCGAGCTCGGCCAGCACGCCGAGATAGGGCCACGCGCCGGAGAACCTGCTGGCGATCGACCGCACGTCCGCGTCGGTCCGGCCGGTCGACGCGAGCTCGGCCAGCACGGCCGTGTCGGCCGGCCCGCAGTAGCCCAGGTGGTTGGGCGCGTACGCGTACCTGGCGAACAGTCTCTCCCCGCCCTTCCCGGCCGGCCGCTGATCGTCAGTCATGGTCGGCCGCCCCGGGCCGGCCGACCAGCGCCGCCGTCTCCCGGTGCAGGCGGCCGAAGTTGTAGTACGCCGCGCAGGCCCCCTCGGGCGAGACCATGCAGGTGCCGATCGGGGTCTCCGGCGTGCACGCGGTGCCGAACACCTTGCACTCCCACGGCTTGATCACGCCCTTGAGCACCTCGCCGCACTGGCACGCCTTCGGGTCGGCGACCCGCACCCCCGGCATCGAGTACCGCAGCTCCGCGTCGAACTCCGCGTAGGCCGCGCTGAGCTTGAGCGCGCTCTGGCTGATGAACCCGAGACCGCGCCACTCGAAGTGCGCTCGCAGCTCGAACACCTCCGCCAGCAGCGCCAGCGCGGCCGGGTTGCCCTCGTCGCGGACCACCCGGGAGTACTGGTTCTCCACCTCGCAGCGGCCCTCGCGGAGCTGCGCGAGCAGCATGTAGACCGACTGGAGGATGTCGAGCGGCTCGAACCCGGCGACGACGATCGGCTTGCCGTAGACCTCGGGCACGAACCGGTACGGCCGGTTGCCGACCACGGTGGACACGTGACCAGGGCCGATGAAGCCGGACAGGCGCAGGTCGGGCGAGTCGAGGATGGCCTTGATCGGCGGCACGATCGTGACGTGGTTGCAGAACACGCTGAAGTTGCGCGACGCCGAGCTCCTTGGCCCGCGCGAGCGTGACCGCGGTGGACGGGGCGGTGGTCTCGAACCCGACCGCGAAGTAGACGACCTGCTTGGCCGGGTTGTCGACCGCGATCTTCAGCGCGTCGAGCGGCGAGTAGACGAACCGGACGTCGCAGCCGCGCGCCCTGCGCCTCGAGCAGCGACCCGCCGCTGCCCGGCACCCGCATCATGTCGCCGAAGGTGGTGAAGATGACGTCCGGTCGGCCCGCCAGCCAGATCGCGTCGTCGACCCGGCCCATCGGGATCACGCAGACCGGGCAGCCCGGCCCGTGCACCAGCTCGATCGACGGCGGCAGCAGGTGCTCGAGCCCGTGCCGGTAGATCGTGTGGGTGTGCCCGCCGCACACCTCCATGAACTTGAAATCCCCGTCGCCGGCCAGCTCGGTGATCGATTTCACCAGCGCCGCGCGCGGCGGCCGGGTCCCTGAACTCGTCCACGAATTTCATCTTCCCCCCTCGGGATGGACTTGTAGAATTCAAAGGCGATTTGCCCGAACGGACCCTGGCCTTCGCCTGGTCCGCTAGCCGACTCCGGTAGAGCGGAAGGCGTCCAGCTCGTCGGTGTACGCCTTGCCCATCCGCCTGACGGCGTCGAGGGTCGCGGTGGCCTCGCGCTCGTCGATCTTCGCCATCGCGAAGCCGACGTGGACGAGCACCCAGTCGCCGATGTCAATGCCGCTGTCGGCGAGCAGCCGGACGCTGATCGTCGCGCTTGATCCCGTTGACGTCGACCTTGGCCAGGTAGGCGTCGGGGTCGGTCATCTCGACCACCTGTCCGGGAATTCCCAGGCACATGAGGCTGTCCTCTCCTAGTCCTGCAATCCAGCAATGCACCAGTCCGGCAATACGGCAATCCAGCAATCCGGGGGTTGCGCCCTTCTCAGCAGATCCGGGGCAGCGGATCGCCCACGAGCATGTCCACGATCCGGGTGCCGCCGAAGGCGTTGCGGAGCGCGACGACGCCCTCCGGCTCGGCCCGGATCTCGCCGATCACGCAGGCGTCCCGGCCGAGCGGGTGGGCGCGGAGCGCGGCCAGCGCGTCATCCGCCTCGTCGGCCGGGACGACCGCGACGAACTTGCCCTCGCAGGCCACGTAGACCGGGTCGATGCCGAGCAGGTCGCACGCGCCCTGGACGAGCGGCGCTGACCGGCAGCGTCTCCTCGTCGAGGATGACCGCGACCGCCGGCGCGCCGGCCAGCTCGTTGCAGACGGTGCCGAGACCGCCGCGGGTCGGGTCGCGCATCCAGCGGGTGCCGGGGGCGGCGGCCAGCAGGGCCTCGACCGCCCCGCTGACCGGGGCGGTGTCGGAGCGGATGTCGGCCTCGATGCCGAGGTCGCCGCGGGCCAGCATGACCGCCATTCCGTGGTCGGCCAGCGTGCCCGACAGCAGCACCTTGTCGCCCGGGCGCACGCGGGCCATCGACAGCTCACGGCCGGCCGGGATGATCCCTACCCCGGCGGTCGTGATGTACAGCCCGTCGGCAGCGCCCTTCGGCACCACCTTGGTGTCGCCGGTGACCAGGGCGACGCCCGCCTGGCCGGCCGCGGCGGCCATGTCGGCCGACGATCTCGCGCAGCTCGCCGACCGCGAATCCCTCCTCGATGACGAACGCGACCGAGAGCCAGCGCGGCACCGCGCCGGTGACGGCCAGGTCGTTCACCGTCCCGTGCACGGCGAGGTGGCCGATCGACCCGCCCGGGAAGCGGAGCGGCGAGACCACGAACGAGTCGGTGCTGAACGCCAGCCGCTCGCCCGACGGCAGGGTGAGCACGGCCCCGTCGCCGAGCTGCTCAAGCTGCGGGTTTCTGAACGCCTCGAAGAAGACCGCGTCGACCAACGCGGCCGACGACTTGCCGCCGGCCCCGTGCGCCAGCGTCACCACCTCGTCGATCAGCCTCGGGCGGCGTTTGCGGATGGCCGTGATCCGGTCGATGACCTGCTCTTCGCGTGACGCGTGACCCTTGCCTGACGTCTGCGCGCCGTCTGATGTAGGGGCGGGGCTCATTCGATGCCTCCGTGGGGGTTCGGCCCCGATGATGGGCCGCGCGCTTCGCTCATGCGGCGATCAGGTCGCGGGAGCATCATGCCGACGCCGGTCCGCGGCCGCCAGTGCCGCGATCGCGGCCTGGCCGAGCGCGAGGCCGCCGTCGTTCGGCGGGACCAGGTGATGGGTCAGCACCTCGAGGCCGCGCGCCTCCAGGCCGGTCCGGCAGAGCCCGGCCAGCAGCACGTTCTGGAACACGCCGCCGGTCAGCCCCACGGTCCGCACGCCGGTGCTGCGGGCGACGCGGTCGGCGGCGTCCGCCACCGCTCCCGCGACTGCCAGGTGGAACGCTCGGGCGAGGACGGCAGCCGGGATGCCGGCCGCTACCTCCGCCGCGAGCGCCCGGATCAGCGGCCGATGGTCGATCACCCCGTGCGCACCGACGGGCAGCGTCAGCTCGGCCGACTGCGATCCGGCCGCCTCCGCAAGGATCTCGAGCTCGATCGCGGCCTGCGCCTCGTAGCTGATCCGGTGCCTGACCCCGAGCAGCGAGGCGACGGCGTCGAATAGCCGGCCCATGCTGCTGCACGGCACCGTGCGAGGTCCGCGCCCGGCGTCTCGGCGCGGCTGGTCCGCGCCCGGCTGGCCGGCCGGATCGAGATACTCGGCGTACCTGGCCGTGAGCGTCGCCCGTTCGGCGTCGGTGCAGGCCGTCACCGGCGGCAGGGCAGGATCCCAGCCGACCCCGGCGGCCGCCAGGTAGCCGAGCGCGGTCCGGCACGGGTTGCGAACGGCCGCGTCGCCCCCGGCCAGCGGGACCGGCAGCAGGTGGCCGACCCGGAGGAAGCGGGTGGGGTCGGCCCCGACCAGAAGGATCTCGCCGCCCCAGATCGCCCCGTCGGCCCCGTATCCGGTGCCGTCGAACGCGACGCCGATTAGCTGCTCGCCCAGGCGGCCGTGCTCGGCTAGCAGCGACACGACATGCGCGTGGTGGTGCTGGACGAGGTGCAGCGCGGGCTCGCCTGCCCCGCCGGTGTTCCGCTGAGCCCAGTCGCCGGTTTGGTAGGCCGGATGCAGGTCGGCCGCGATCACCTCGGGAATTGCCCGGTGCACGGTCGTAAGCTGCGTGACAACGCGGTCGAAGGCGCGCAGCGTCGCCAGGTTGCCCATGTCGCCGATGTGAGCCGAGCAGAAGGCGCTGTCTCCGTTGGTGAGGCAGCACGAGTTCTTCACCTCGCCGCCGACCGCGAGCACCGTCGGCAGCGCCCGTCCGAACTGGACCGGAAGCGGGGCGTAACCCCGAGCGCGCCTGATCGGCAGCTCGCCGTCGGGCAGTACCCGGACCACCGAGTCGTCGCACGGCACGTGGATCGGGCGGTCGTGGGTGAGTACCGCGTCGGCCAGGAAGGTCAGCTGGCCGGCCGCCTCCCCGTCGTCGAAGACGATCGGCTCGTCGCTAATGTTCGCGCTGGTCAGAACCAGGGTGTGCGGCACTGGCGGTTTGCTGCCGGGAACCGGGGAGAGCAGCAGGTGGTGGACGGGCGCATAGGGCAGCAGCAGCCCGAGCAACGGGCTGCCCGGGCGCGACGGTATCGGCCACCGGCGCTCCCGGCAGCCGGCGCAGCAGCACGATCGGGCGAGGCGCACCGGTCAGCGACCGCTGCTCGCCCGGCTCGATCTCGGCCAGCAGCCGGGCGGTGGACAGGTTCCTGGTGAGCACCGCGAAGGGTTTGTCGCCACGGGCCTTGCGCTCCCTGAGCCTGGTGACCGTCTCCGCGCAGTCCGCCCGGCAGGCCAGGTGGTAACCGCCGACGCCCTTCACCGCGACGATCCCGCCCTCGGCCAGCACCCGCTGGGCGGCGGCGATCGCCTCGTCGGCCCCGGTGGTGGTGACGCCGTCACGAGTGAATCTGAGGGTCGGGCCGCAGTCGTGACAGGCGATGGGCTGGGCGTGGAACCGGCGGTCGGCCGGATCGTGGTACTCGCGCTGGCACCGTTCGCACATCGGGAAGCCGGCCATCGTCGTGGCCGGGCGGTCGTACGGGAGATCCTTGATGATGGTGAACCTAGGACCGCAGTCGGTGCAGGTGATGAACGGGTGGCGGTATCGCCGGCTGGCCGGGTCGAACAGCTCCCGCAGGCAGGCGTCGCAGGTGGCGACGTCGGGCGGGATGAGCGTGCGGTCGCCGCCGGCGTTGGTGGAGGCGACGATCAGGAAGCCGTCCTCGGCCTGCGGTGCCACCGGTTTCGCGCTGATCGCGTTGATCAGGGCGAGCGGCGGAGGCTCGACCGACAGCCGCCGGGTGAACTCGGAGACCGCGCGGGGCGTCCCCTGCGCCTCGATGAACACCGCCGACGCGTCGTTGCCGACGAACCCGGTCACCCCGAGTTCGGTGGCAAGCCGGTGCACAAAGGGCCGGAACCCCACGCCCTGCACCACCCCGGTGACGGTGATCCGGGTCCGTACCGGCCGCCCCAGTGGCGGCTTGGTGCGCGGGCGCGGCGTTGTCGCGGCGGTCATGCGTTCCCCCAGAAAATTACGGTCGCGGTCGCTGGCGCGCGACCATTCAGCACTGGCGTGCGATGCGGCGGGCGTCTCCAGACGACCACCCGGCTGTCGTGGGAGTCGGCGACCGCGAGCGGGTTGCGGGCATGACTGTTACGGAGGCCACCGTGACTCCTGGGCCGACCCTGAGGGAACGGCGCGCAAGGGCCGGCCGACCCGCTCGCGCCGCGGTTGAGAATTGCGCCGGTTTGTGATTTCCGCCACAACGTCTTTGCGCAGAGTATTGCCGTGGAGACTGGGTGTCTATCGTGGAGGCGAAGTGTCTATCGGATTTGCGCATAAATATTGTCGGTAGTGCGAAAGGCTGTCACGGTACGCAGAAAAATGTGCCGTTAAATGACCCTGAGCTGGAATCCGGGTCTTCTGGAAGTACCGCGGACTGCCATCGGGCCGCTCGAGGTGCCCTGCATAGGTAGCCCCGCTACTTGCCGAGACGGCCTCCGTGGCGGTAGGTGTGGAAGCGTGCACGAACTGTCAATCTGCTCCTCGATCGCCGACATCGCCCGCCGCCGCGCGGACGGCCGCGCGATCAGCGTGATCAACGTGCGGGTGGGGCAGCTCCGCCAGATCGTGCCGGACACGCTGGTCTACTGCTGGAGCCTGATCAGCGAGGAGACGCCGCTGGCGGGCTCGCGGATCGTGGTGGAGTCGGTGCCCGCCCGGATCAGGTGCCGGTCCTGCGAGCAGACGGCCGACGTCGGCGACCTGCCGCTCGTTCGCCTGCGCCGCCTGCGGCGGGATCGACGTGGAGATCGTGGCGGGCGAGGAGTTCCTGATCACCTCGCTCGAGCTGGCGGACGAGGAGGCGGGCGGCTGATGGGACGGTTTCACCGGCACGAGGACGGGACCGAGCACGCGCACGACGATGACGACGGCCACGCCCAGCGGCGAGGACCACTCCGGCTACCAGACCGGCGCCGAACGGGTGGAGGTGCTCGAGCGGATCTTCGGCGAGAACGACAAGACCGCGGCGGCCAACCGGGCCGACGTTCGCGGCCAGCGGCGTCCGCGCGGTCAACCTCATGTCCTCGCCCGGCGCGGGCAAGACGACCCTGCTCCGCGAGACCCTGTCCCGGCTGGCGGGCGCAGCTGCGGATCGGCGATCATCGAGGGCGACATCGAGACCAGCCTCGACGCCGACCGGCTGGCCGGCTTCGGCGCCGCGGTCGCGCTCGATCAACACCGGCAACGGGTTCGGCGGCGAGTGCCATCTGGACGCCCCGATGGTCGCGCTCGGCGCTGCCCCGGCTGCCGCTCGGCCGAGCTCGACCTGGTGCTGATCGAGAACGTCGGCAACCTGGTCTGCCCGGCCGAGTTCGACGTCGGCGCAGGACGCCAGGGCGATGGTCTACGCGATCACCGAGGGCGAGGAGAAGCCGCTCAAGTACCCGGTGATGTTCCGCTCCGTGCGAGCTGGTCGTGGTCAACAAGATGGACCTGCTGCCGCTACCTGGACTTCGACCTGGACGGCTTCGTCGGCAACCTGCGCGAGGTCAACCCGGCGGCGCGAGGTCCTGTTCGTCAGCGCCCGCACCGGCGAGGGCGTCGACGCCTGGTGCGACTGGCTGCGCGCCCGGCTGCGGCGGTAGCCGCTCAGCGGGTGCGGCGCGCGCCGGGGCCAGCACCTGCGAGCCCGCGCGCGCCTCGGTGAGCGCCGCCGTCATCATGTCCGCGGCCTGCCCGGCCGCGGCCAGCGCCTCGATCACCTCGGTCACGCAGTCGTCTGCGTCGAGGCCCTCCTCGGGCGTCGAGCTGCCCGTCTTCGTGCTGGACGACCAGGAACCGCGCCAGCTGCTCGCACAGCTGCGGCAGGCTGGAGCCGATGAGCTCGAGGCTGGCGACGATGTCGCGGACATCGCCCGGGGTGCTGAGCTCACCTCCGCCGTGCGTGAGCTCGTTAAGCACCGCGATCGCGTGCGCCGCACGGCTCGCGACCTCGCCCGGGGTCATGGTGCTGGCCAGTTCCGTCACTGGCTGACCTCGACGTCACGCGCGCACGGCGGCGCTAGCTGCTCAGGCATCCGTCTCCTCGGGGGAACTCGGGTTGGGGTCCCGCATGCATGGTGTGCCCGCAAGACCGCTCTCTTATACGATACGGCCCCGATTACGCCAGGTCAGCCGTATGTAACAGGGATCGCAGCACTCGATCTCGGTGGTAGTGATGCTGCTGTGACCTGGGCTTATCCTCCCCTTAACATACTTATTATACAAAGTATGTCTATAGGAGGATCTGTGAACTTTGACCAGCGTTACGCCGAGCGGACCAGGCGGTCAGCGGAGCTGTTCGCCGACGCCAGCAAGATCGTGCCCGGCGGTGCGGGCAGCAGCGCGCGGACGGCGAAGTTCGGCTGGAAGCCCTACCCGCCGTTCATCGCGGGCGGCACCGGCGCCCGGATCACCGACGTCGACGGCAACTCCTACGTCGATTACCTGCTCGGCCTCGGCCCGATGATCCTCGGGCACCGCCACCCCGTCGTCACCGAGGCGGTCACCAGGGCCATCACCGAGTTCGGGACCTGCCCGGGGCTGCCCTACGAGCTCGAGATGGAGGCCGCCGCCAAGGTGGTCGACGCCGTCCCCGGGGTCGAGATGGTGCGCTTCTCCAACTCCGGCAGCGAGGTGGTGGGCACCGCGGTCAGGCTCGCCCGGGCCTACACCGGCCGGCGGCTGATCATCCGGTTCGAGGGGCACTACCACGGCTGGCAGGACACGGTCTACTGGTCGAACCACGTGGACCCGGTCGCGGCCGGGCCGGCCGCGAGCCCTCGCCCGGTCGCGGCCGGGCCCGGCGTGCCGCTTGAGCTGGCGGACACCCTGATCGTCTTGACCTGGAACGATCCCGACAGCCTGCGCAAGGTCATGGCCGAGCGCGGCCACGAGGTCGCGGCCGTCATCACCGAGGCGGCCGTCTTCAACACCGGCTGCATCCTGCCCGAGCCCGGCTACCTGGAGCTGCTGCGCAGCGAGACCCGCGCGCACGGCGCGCTGCTGATCTTCGACGAGGTGATCACCGGATTCCGGTTCTGCCGGGGCGGCGCGCAGGAGTGGTTCGGCGTCACCCCGGACCTGACCACGCTGGCCAAGGGGCTCGGCGGCGGATTCCCGGTCGCCGCGATCGGCGGCTCGGCCGAGGTGATGGGGATGATCGCCGAGGGCCGGTACTCGCACTCCGGCACCTACAACGCCAACGCGGTCGCCTGCGCGGCCGTGTCGGCCACGATGGACGTGCTGAAGACGCCCGGGCTCTACTCCGGCGCGCGGGCGCGGGGCGACCGGCTGGCCGACGGGCTGCGGGCGCTCGCCGCCGACGCCGGGCTCCCGGTCACGGTGGAAGGGATCGGCACGGTCTTCCAGATGTGGTTCACCGAGCATCCGATCAGGAACTGGCGCGACGCCGAGCGGTACGCCAACGAGGCGAGGTTCACCCGCTGGTACCAGGAGATGTTCCTGCGCGGGGTGCTGTTCCACCCGAGCCAGTACGAGAACCTCTTCGTCTCCCTCGTCACCACCGACGAGGACATCGACGCGACCCTGGCGGCGGCCGCGGATTCGTTCAAAGTCTTGGCGGCGGAAGCCTCGTAGGCCTCCCGCAACAAAGGAAGCGGTAACCCACATGCCCCTGTTCGACCTGGCCAGCGCGCGCGAGCGACGGCAGCTGGCGCTGGCCGCGCACCCGGCCGGCCAGGCGCCGGGAATCCCGCCCCGCAAGCGGCTGCGCTACGAGGAGATGATCGCGTTCATCGAGCGGCTGGTGGCCGAGGGCAACCTGGCCCCCGGCGACATGCTGCCGACGCAGGCCGAGCTGGCGGCGGCGGCGGGCGTCAGCCTGATCACGGTCCGGCGCGCGCTTGAGGAGCTCGAGCGGGCTGGCCGGGTCCGGCGTCACCAGGGGGTCGGCACCTTCCTCGCCCGGCCGCGCATCATCAGCGAGCCGGGCCGGTCCGGCGGGCTGCTCGACACGCTCCGCCGGGCGCACGACGCGGACGGGACCGGGCCCGGCCGCGAGCCGAGGGTCGGCAACCGGCTGCTCTCCCTCGGCCAGGGCCTGCCGTCGGTCTCGCTGCGGGCCGCGCTGCAACTGGCTGACGGAGCCCCGGTCTGGGAGATCCGCAGGCAGCGGCTGGTAAACGGCGAGCCGAAGGTCTACGAGACCGCGGTCATCCCAGTCGCGCTCGCGGTCGGCCTCGACCGCTACACGGCCGAGCTGAGCGGGTCGCTGTACGAGCTGCTGGCCGAGCGCTACGGGCTCGAAGACCAAGCCGAGGAGCAGTACCTGGAGGTCGGGGCGGCCGACGACGACGAGCGGCGGCTGCTCAGGCTGCCTTCGAAATCGCAGGTAGTCCGGCTTCGCGGGCTGTCTAGCGACCAGAACGGGACGCCGTTCGACTGCTTCACCCAGGTCTACCCGGCCCTTGAGTTCGGCTTCTACATCTCCGGGGGCACCTCTCGCGGATTGTTCCGCACCACCTCGTGGGACGGCTGGGGCGTCACAGCCGCCCCGGTCCGTTCGGAAGAAAAGTAAAACAGGCACCACCGCAGCGCGGCGGCTATCCAGACAACCCGCACCCCTAACGACCCCGATGAAAGAGGTCCAGTATGGCTGTCGATAACCCTCCCGGCCGCACGCTAGCCGCCGGTGCCCTGTCCGGCCGGGACGTCGTCGTGATGGCGCTGGCCAGTTCCGGGCCGACGCAGTCGGTCGCGGTGAGCCTGGCCGCGATTCTCGCCACGGTCGCTTACGCCGGCTTCCTGCCGATCCTGATCTGCTTCGTCCCGATGCTCGGCATCGCCCTCGGCTACCAGCGGCTCAACGCCTGGCACACCAGCGCCGGCGCGACCTACTCGTGGGTCGGCCGGGCGCTCAACCCGCACGCCGGGTTCCTGGCCGGCTGGCTGATGCTGATGTACTACACGGTCGGCACGACCAGCCTGACGGTGCCGCTCGGGACCTATTTCCTGAGCTTCTTCAGCGACTCGGCGGCCAACAACCAGTACGCGGTGGCGGCCGTCGGCTCGGCCTTCGACCTGATCGTGCTGGCGGTGGCGGCGCGCGGGGCCGGGGTCTCGGCCAAGTTCCAGTGGCTGTGGGCGATATTCGAGTACACGCTGATCCTCGGCTTCTGCATCGCCGCGATCGTGGGCATCTACAGCGGCGGCCTGCACCACACCGTGCATATCGCCTCCACCTGGTTCACGATCGGCGGGGCGGGCGGGTTCAAGGCGCTGATCTCCGGCGTGCTGCTGGCGATCTTCCTGTACTCGGGCTGGGACACCGCCGCCTACGTGACCGAGGAGGCGCGGGGCAAGCAGGCGGGCCGCGCGGCCGTCACCAGCGTGATCCTGCTGTTCGTGATCTACTCGGTCGCCGTCCTGGCCTTCCAGGGCATCGCGCCCAACGGCGACATGCAGGCCAACGCGGGGAACATCCTCGCCTTCGTGGGCGACAAGATCGGCGGCGGGTTCTGGAAGAACGTGATGATCGTCGCGGTCCTCGGCGGCACCCTGGCCTCGCTCCAGGCGGCCATCGTGTCCTCGGCCCGGATCTCGTTCGCGATGGGCCGGGACCGGGTCATCCCGTCGTGGTTCGGCGCGGTCAGCGAGAAGTACCGGACGCCGTGGAATGCCACCATCCTGCTCGGCCTGCTGAACATCGTCTTCCTCTGGGCGTCCACCCTGATCTCCTCCATCGGCCAGGCGCTGAGCGACATCCTCTCCACCCTCGGCCTCATGGCCGCGATCTTCTACCTGCTCACGGCCGGCACCGCCGTCTGGTACTACCGGCGGCAGATCACCTCCTCGGCCGCGAACTTCTTCCTCGGCGGCGTGCTACCCGGCCTCGGCGCGGCGTTCATGGCCTTCGTGGTGATCTACTCGGTGGCCACCGGATCGCTCAACGGGGTCGAGGAGTTCTGGGGTCTCGGCCTGGCGCTGCTCGGCCTGGTGCTGTCGTTCATCTCGTCCCGGGTGGGCAGGGCCCGCTTCTACAGCGACCCGTCGGTCAGCCACGGCGACACGGTGGAGGCCGAACTGGCCGGCACCGCTGGCGGGGCCGGGGCTGAGGCCAGCGTCGCGGATGAGAGCGCCTGATGGCGGGCAGCCGGTGATGGCGGTGCGCCGGTGAACAACGTTGCCGAGGCCGTCTACGCCGGCCTCGATCTCGGCACCTCGGGCTGCAAGGGCGTGCTCGTCACCGGCGACGGCCGGGTCGTCGCCCGCGCCGCCGCCCGGTACCCGACCCACCGGCCGGAGCCGGGCGCGGCCGAGCAGCATCCAGGGGACTGGCTCAAGGCGTTTACATCGGTCACACTTGGACTAGCGCAGGCGGTGGCGGCGGACCGCTGGCGGGCGGTGGGCCTGTCGGCGATGCTGCCAACGCTAGTTCTCACAGACGGCGTCGGTGCCGCCGCCACCCCCGGCGGCATCGACGCCCACTCCCTGGAGCCGCTCGGCCCGGCCATCACCTGGGAGGACGGACGGGCGGAGGCGGAGGGCAGCGCGTTCCGCGAGGGGTTCGGCGGCGACGCGCTGTACCGGCGCACCGGCCAGTGGGTGGACGGCCGGTACCTGGTGCCGATGGCGCTGCGGCTGGCGGCGCGGGAGCCGGAGCGGGTGGCGGCCGCGCGGTACCTGCTCGGCGCCAAGGACTACCTGTTCGGCGTGCTCACCGGCGAGCTGCTGACCGACCCGTCGACGGCGACCGGGGCCGGCTGTTACGACCTGGCGGCCGGTGCCTGGATCGCCGAAGCGGTCCCGCCGGGGCTGCCGAGGCTGCCGGAGATCGCCCCGTACACCACCGCGCGCCCGCTGCGGCCGGCCGCGGCCCGCATGCTCGGGCTGGTCGCAGGCATCCCGGTCGTTCTCGGCGGCGCCGACTCGGTGCTCGGCGCGCTCGGCCTCGGCCTCACCAGCCCGGGCCAGGTCGCCTACATCGCCGGGACCAGCACCGTGATCCTCGCGCTGGCCGACACCCTGGAGCTTGACGCCGCCCACCGCTACCTGGTCACGCCGATGGCGAGCCCGGGCGGCTGGGGACTCGAGATGGACCTGCTTGCGACCGGGAGCGCGCACGCGTGGCTGGCCGGGCTGCTGGCCGGCGGCGACCAGACGGCCCTGGCCAGGCTGGCCGACGAGGCAGACCCGGAGGCGGCGCCGCTCTTCCTGCCCTACCTGCTCCCGGGCGAGCAGGGCGCCCGCTGGGACCCCGACCTGGCCGGGACGCTGTCCGGCCTGCACCTTGGGCACGGCCCGGGCGACCTCGCCCGGGGCCTGCGCAACGGCATCGTGGCGGAGAGCAGGCACTGCCTCGCGGTGCTCGAGTCGGCGGCCGGCCGAGGCGAGATCCTGATGGCAGGCGGGGGCGCGCTGGCCCCGTCGCTTGCGGCCGACCTGGCCGACGCGACCGGCCGCGCCGTTCACCCGCCCGACCCGTCGCTGACCGACAGCTCCGCGATCGGCGCGGCGGTCGTGGCCGCGGCCGGCGCGGCTGGGGAGGTAATCGCGGTCAAGCGCGACTCCGAACGGGCTCTGCTCGCCCCCGACCGCGGCCGTTCTGCCTGGTGGCAGTCGCAGGCGCAGCGGCACGAGTCTGCTGTGACGGGCCAGATCATCAGCCGATGAGGCTCGTGCTGGCGGCAAGAAGATAATCAATATAGGGGGCGTCATTATGAATGCCGACCCGAATTTCATCGGGCCGGTAAATCGGCCGCGGGCCGGCGCTAACTGTTAAAGCGGGAAGCTTCCCCAGTTCAACCTGATAGGTCTAATCTGGGTGCTCATGTCGGAAAGCACCCAGGGCAGTGATGAGCCGGTCCTGCCGGTCATCCCGGTATTGCCGGTTATCGAGGTCCTCGGAAGAAGGCCGGCGGTCCCGCCCCCGGGGACCATTTTCTCGCTCGGCTGGCTGATGGCGGAGCTGTTCGATCCGCGACGGCGGGTCAGCTCGACGGTGCGCCAGCCGCCCTTCGACGCCGACGTCCAGCTCCCGCAGGTTTCTGACCTGGGACCGGACCCGATGCTGGTCTTTCTCGCGGCCGAGCTGACCGAGCTCGTCTGGTGGTATCCGAAGCTGGCCAGGCCCGCGGGCGCCGTCACCGGCGAGACCGGCAAGCTGAAGGCGACCGTGGCGGCGGAGTCCACGTCGGTGGGAGACGCCGCCGCTGCCGCTGACGCCGCTGACGCCGAGGCAGCCGCCGCCGGCGGCGGCGTCGCTACCGCGGCCGAGGCAGCCAGGCCGGCCGACGGCGGGACGGCGTTCTCCGCCGCCGCTCTTCTCACCGCGGTGTCGGAGCTGAACCAGGCGATCCTCGACGAGTTCGCGGACACCCCGGAGCGGCTCAGCGCCTACCAACTCGGCCTCGCGCTGAGCGACCTGACGTGGCTGCCGCGCAAGCCCGAGCCCGGCCCCCACGGGTCGGCCGCGAGCAGGCCGAGCGCGCTCATCAGCCTGTTCTCGCGTCCCCAGCTGGCCGGGATCAAGACGCTGCTGAGCGGCGCGGGCTCGCATCTCCCGACGTCGGCCGCCGCGATCGTGAGCCAGTCGGTCGACAACTGGGCCGACTGGCTGGACGTCAACGCGTCCAGCTTCACCGAGTCGGGCGCGGACGCCTGGTCCGCGAAGGCCGACGTTGTGCTTGACGCGCTGCGGGTGCAGGGCTGGGTCTGGCACTCGGTCCTCATCGCCGACCCGGACGTGACGGCGGCGCCGTCGATGGGCGCCTGGATCCAGGCCGCGTCGTCGATCGCGCGGGCGACGGCGAAGATCAGCGGGGTCGTCCTGCGCCGGTTCTGGCCGCTGGTGCTGCTCGGGCTGGCGGTGCTCGGCGGGCTGCTCGCGCTGGTGATCGTGAACCTCAGCGGCGCCAGCCAGGTCTGGGCGTCCCTGGCGACCGTCGCGGCCGTGATCAGCGCCAGCGGCGTGGGCATCGGGAGCGGGGTGTCGAGCGCGTTCGACGGCGTCGGGTACGAGATCTGGGGGGCCGCCAAGCGCGACGCGTCGGCCTGGAACATTACCTGGCTGCCGGCGATGACGTCGACCGCGGTGCAGCGGGCGCGCCTGGACAGCCGCGGCGTGGCCGCCCCGCGAATCAGGAAGAACCTCGATAACTCGTAGCCGCTCACCCCAGCAGAGTCCTCCCGGGGGGACGACCCCCCCAAACCCCCCCGATAAACGGCACTAGCATCTGTCTCATGCCGGACACCGAGGGTACCGAGGACACCAACGCCGCCGTCTGGAAGTCGGACATCGGCGTCAGCTTCTGGAAATCGACCCAGGCCGATCGGGAGCGGCGCCGGGCGGGCCAGCGCACCCTGCTGGCGGAGCTGCTGCCGTTCGCCGCCGACGAGCGGTTCACGGTCGTCGACCTCGGGGCGGGCACGGGCGCGGCGGCCCGGATCATCCTCGACCACTACCCGGCCGCGCACGCCGTCCTGGCCGATTTCTCGCCCCAGATGATGGCCCAGGGCGAGGTCGAGCTGAAGCCCTACGAGGGCCGCTACAGCTACGTTGAGTTCGACCTGACCAAGGCGGGGAGCTGGCCGGCCGGCATCCCCGATCCGGTGGACGCCGCGATCAGCTCGCTGTCGGTGCATCATCTCAACGACGACCGCAAGCAGTCGCTGTTCGCGGAGATCCTCGGCCACCTCGCCCCGGGCGGCTGGTACCTGAACTACGACCCGGTGCTGCCGCCGGACGCCGTGGTCGAGGAGGCGTGGCTGCGGGCAGGCGACCGGCGGGACCCGACGGCGGCGGGCAAGCGCGAGCACCGGACCGAGCAGGAGCAGTTCCGCTTCGAGAACCACGTGCGGTACATGATCCCGCTCAACCCGCAGCTCGATTACCTGCGGGCGGCGGGCTTCGAGGGGGTCGACGTGTACTGGAAGGACCTTGACTTCGTCATCTACGGCGGCCGGCGGCCTACCGCCTGACCTTGTCCGCCATCGCCTGCACGCCGGCGATGAACATCTCGATCCCGAGCTCGTAGTGGAAGTCTGGATCGTCGCACGCGGTCATCGGCGCGGCGCACTCGACCAGCCGCGGGTACCTGACCGTCGGCAGGGTCGCGAACACGACCTGCTTCCTGCGCTGCAGCTCGGTCCGGTCGTCGGCGTCCAGTGACTTGATCCCCGCCTCGCTCATCACCAGCGTGATGCCGGTCCAGAGGGTGGAGCGGGCGATCTCGCTGGCGTAGCGCGGATCGAATCCGGCCTGGCGCAAGACGTCGAGGGTGGTCTCCGTCGCCCGCAGGAAAGACTCGTTCTGCGTCTCCTTGTGCAGCAGCAGCGCCGCGGCGGCCGGATGCGCCCGGAGCACCTGCAGCAGCGACTCGAGCAGCCCGCGGAGCTGGTCGGGCCAGGGCGCGCCCGGGGCGACGTCGACGTCGATCTCGGACCAGACCCGCTCGGCCAGCCCGTCCAGCAGCTCGTCCTTGCTCCGGAAGTGCCAGTACAGCGCCATCGGGGTGACGCCGAGCTCCTGAGCGAGCTTCCTGATCGTCAGCGCGTCGAGCCCGGCCCCGTCGGCCAGCTGCATCGCCCGGTCGACCACCGTCCTCCTGGTCAGCCGGGTGCGCTCGGCGTCGCCGCGGGCCGGCTCGGCGTCCGCGCCGAGCTGCGCTGAAGAAGCTGAAGAAGAGGTCACTTGACAACCATACGCCGTACAGGTCATGATCGGCAATGACGACATGTACAACGTATAAGAACGTCATACAGGTACGGCATACAGGTACTTAGTACACGCTCCAAGTGGAAGGACCGCAGCCATGACGGCGAGGACACGGTGGTGGGCGCTGACGGCGGTCAGCCTCGCGACCCTCATGAGCTATCTCGATAACAACGTGGTCAACGTCGCGCTCCCGACGATCGAGCGCAGCCTGAATCTTTCCGTCAGCGGGCTCGAGTGGATCGTGAGCAGCTACCTGCTCGTGCTCGGCGGCCTGCTGCTGGTCGGCGGCCGGGTCGCGGACGTCTTCGGGCGACGCCGTGTGTTCCTGGCCGGCCTGGTAATCTTCACGCTCTCCTCGCTGGCGGCGGGCCTGGCCGGCAGCGCCGACGTGCTGATCGCGGCGCGGGCGGTGCAGGGCCTAGGCGCGGCCCTGGTGATGCCCGCGAGCCTCGCGATCATCGCCGCGACGTTCACCAACGCCCGCGAGCGGACGGCCGCGATCGGCATCTGGGGCGCGGTCGGGGCGCTCGGCCTGGCGCTCGGACCAGTGATCGGCGGCCTGGTCAGCCAGCACCTGCACTGGGGCTGGATCTTCCTCATCAACGTGCCGCTCGGCGTGATCACGGCCGTCCTGGCATTCCTGTTCGTCGCCGAGTCGCACGGCCGGACCGTGGCAGAAACCGCAGCCCGCAGCGCCCGGTCGACCGCCGCCCTGCTCGACATCCCCGGCCTGGTCTCGTCCGCGCTGGCGCTGTTCGCGCTGACCTATGCGCTGATCGAGGGCCAGGACAAAGGCTGGACCTCGCCGGTGATCACGGCCGCGTTCGCGATCGCCGCCGTCGGCGCCGCGATCTTCGTGGCGATCGAGGCGCGCAGTTCGCATCCGATGGTTCCGCTGCCGATCTTCCGCTCGGCCGCGTTCAGCGGCGGCCTCGGCACGATGATGATCTGGTCGTTCGGCGTCCTCGGGATCTACTTCTTCACCTCGCTGTACCTGCAGGGCATCCTCGGCTTCTCGCCGACCAAGGCAGGCCTGGCGTTCGTGCCGATGGCGCTGTGCCTGGCGGTCGCGGCGATGCTGTCGCCGCGGGTGACGGCGGTCATCGGCGGGCACCGCACGGTGGCGCTGGGGATGGCGGTCATGACCGTTGGCCTGGTGCTGTTCGCCGGGCTTGGCGCGGGGGCGACGTTCACCGACCTGTTGCCCGGGTTCGTGCTCTTCGGCCTCGGCGCTGGGCTGATGAACGTGCCGCTGACCAACGCGGTGATTGACGGCGCGACCACGGAGCAGGCCGGCATCGCGTCCGCTCTGCTCAACGCGTCCAGGGAAGTCGCCGGCCTGCTTGGGGTGACGGTGGTCGGCGCCGTCCTGCGGATCCAGCGAGGGCAGCGCGCTGCGCGGCGGCGCGAGCCCGGCGCAGGCGTTCATCGACGGCTACCATTCCGGCCTGTGGCTGACGATCGGCCTGCTGGCGGCCGGCGTCGTGCTCAGCTACCTGACGCTCCGGCCGCGGCCGGGTGTCATGCTGCCGCAGACGGGAACTCCCATGGCGATGGAGCCGGAAACGACGGCGGTGCAGCCGACGACGGCGATGCAGCCGACGATAGCGGTGCAGCCGACGACAGCGCCGCGGCGGGCGACAGCGGCGCCGCAGGCGACGGTTGCGCCGCGAGGACAGTGAGGAGAGCCAGTGGCCGGGGCCGACGGGTTCGACGCGGTTGTCGTCGGGTCGGGGCCCAACGGCCTGGTCGGCGCGGTCATCCTGGCTGCCGCGGGGCTGAAGGTGCTGCTGGTTGAGCAGTCGGACGAGGTCGGCGGCGGGCTGCGGAGCGGCCCGCTGACCGGCCTCGACGGCTTCACCCACGACCTCTGTGCGACCGTGCTGCCGCTGGCCCGCGCGTCGGCGGCCTTCCGTGATCTCGACCTCGACCTCGACTGGGCCTACCCCCCGGTGCAGGCGGCGCATCCGCTCGACCGGCAGGACGCGGTGCTGATCCACCGGGACGTGTTGCTGACGGCCGACGGCCTGGGCGCGCGCCGGGACGCGATCGCCTGGCGGCAGAGCGTCGGCGCGACCGCAGGCGGCGGATTCGGCCTGGTGGACTCGCTGCTGTCGCCGCTGTCGCCGCCGCTCGCGCCGCTCCGGCTGGCCAGGTACGGCGCCCTCGGCCTGCTGCCGGCCAGCGCGCTGGCCCGGATCCTGTTCGGCGGCGAGCGGGCGCGGGCGGCCCTGGCCGGGATGGCCGCGCACTCCATGATCGACCTGCGCAGGCCGATCACCGGCGGCTACGGGCTGCTGCTAGCCGCGCTCGCGCATCAGGTCGGCTGGCCGCTGGTCCGCGGCGGCTCGGCCCGGCTGGCGGCGGCCCTGGTCGCCCGGCTGGTCGAGCTGGGCGGGGTGGCAGAGACCGGGCACCGGGTCCGCGACCTGGCCGACGTGCCGAACGCCCGGGTCGTCCTGCTCGACCTCGGTCCCAGGCAGGCGGCCGACGTCTGCGGCGGCCGGCTGCCGCCCGGGTACGCGCGGCGGCTGCGCCGGTACCGGTACGGCCCGGGCGCGTTCAAGCTCGACTGGGCGCTCGACGGCCCGGTGCCGTGGCGCGACCCGGCGGTGGCGGGAGCGGCGACCGTCCACCTGGGCGGGACGCTCGACGAGATCACGGCTGCGGAGTCGGCGGTCGCGGCCGGCCGCCACCCGGCGCGGCCGTACGTGCTCGCGGTCCAGCCCTGCGCCGCCGACCCGTCCCGCGCGCGCCGGCCGGCACGTGCTGTGGGCGTACTGCCACGTGCCCAACGGCTCGGCGGTGGACATGACGGCGGCGATCGAGGACCAGGTGGAGCGGTTCGCGCCCGGCTTCCGCGAGCGGATCATCGCCCGGGCCGCCCACGGCCCGGCGGACATGGAGCGGCGTAACCCGAACCTCGTCGGCGGCGACATCGCCGGCGGCTACGGCGGCCTTTCGCAGCTGGTCCGACGCCCGAGCCTGTCGCCCCGGCCGTGGGCAACGCCACTGCCCGGGGTCTACCTGTGCTCGGCCAGCACGCCGCCCGGCGCGGGCGTGCACGGCATGGGCGGCTACCACGCCGCCCGGCTGGCGCTGGCCGACTACTGATTGAATCTCGCCGGGGACCGCGTCGTCACGCCGCGGCCGGCGCCGCGCCGGCCCGGGCCGAACGCCGGCTGGCGATGGTCTCCACCAGTGTGATCAGCACGCCCTTGACCGACGCGACGTCACGGGCGTCGCACAGCACCAGCGGGTTGCCTGGGTCGAGGTCCAGCGCCTGCCGGATCTCCTGCGGGTCATAGCTGGGGGCGTCGTCGAAGCAGTTGACCGCGACGATGAACGGCAGCCGTAGCTTCTCGAAGTAGTTGACCGAGGGGAAGCAGTCTCCCAGCCGCCGCACATCCGCCAGGATCACCGCGCCGAGAGCGCCGTAGGCGAGCTCGTCCCACATGAACGAGAACCGCTCCTGCCCCGGCATGCCGAACAGGTACAGCACGATCCGGGCGCCGAGGGTGATCCGGCCGAAGTCCAGGGCGACGGTGGTCGTGGTCTTGCCGCCCACCCCGGTCAGGTCGTCAAGGCCGATGCCGGCGGTGGTGAGACGCTCCTCAGTCTGCAGCGGGCGGACCTCGCTGATCGCGCCGACCAGCGTGGTCTTGCCCGCACCGAACCCGCCCGCGACGAGGATCTTGTGCGCGGTGAAGGCGGGAACGGCGGCAGCGCCGCCGTGAGTGTCAGAGTGCGCGGAGGCCATTCAGTATCTCCTGGAGCACGTCGTTGCCGGTTCGCTGATCAGCCGATCGTTGCCCTACCACTGCGATCGCCTCCAGCTCGGTCAGGTCGGCGACCAGCACGCGCACCACGCCAAGCGGCAGCGCCGTGTCGGCCGCGAGGTCGGCCAGGGTCACCTGCCGGCTGCACAGGCTCAGCAGCCGGTAATGCTCGGGGGCCAACCGGGCCGGGTCGTCGGTCGGCAGCGGCCGCCCGGTGGCGACGAGCAGCGTGAGGAGCGTGAGCGCGTCACCGTCCCCGGGCTCGGTCCGGCCGCCGGTCACCGCGTAGGGCCGGACCACCGGGCCCGATTCCCGCTGCGGCCAGGCCTCGTCTGCGGGTTTCTCGGTCACTGGGCCGGGAACTCGGTCGACCGGACCCGGGGCAGGGCCGCGAGGTGCGGCCTGGCCCGCTTGGCCAGCATCGCCATCTCGTAGGCGACGGTGCCTGCGTCGGCCTCAGGCGGGCACAGCGCGGCCAGGCAGCTGCCCTGGCCGGCCGCGATGAGGAAGAAGATCCCGTGCTCGAGCTCGATGATCGTCTGCCGCACGCCGCCCGCCGAGAAACGGTCGCCGGTGCCGGCCGCGAGGCTCTGGACCGCCGCCGCGACCGCCGACAGGTGCTCGGCGTCCTCGCGCGACAGGTCCCTCGAGGCAGCGATGAGCAATCCGTCACGGGAAAGGATCACCGCCCGGCGAAAGTCGGCCAGCCGGTCCGCGAGATCATCGAGGAGCCAGGCAAGATCTCGCGAAGGAGTTCCGCCGTCAGGCAACACAGCCATAACCCTTCCTCGCCACCGGATGGGCTGTCCGGATGGCTTAGCATGCGTGGGTGCGCCTGGCCTGGTGGGCTAGGAACGCCCATATATTAACTCCTGCGAATTTGTGTCGCGGGTGGAACTCGAAGCGTCAAAGTGTCGTCTCAACGCCATCGGGTCTGAGCGTACAGAACTGCTGTGGTGTTATGTCGGCCTATAGCCAAATGCCCGAAATGGCCGTTACAATCGCACCGGCTCAGGGCCAGGCGGTCCGGCCTAACGTCCGCGTGCACGCGAACCTCATGAGGGAGAATCATGCCGGAGCCGTCCGCGACCGCGCTTCCGGGAACGACCTCGACGACCGCCGGCGGGCTCGAGCCCGACGCGATCGGCGTAGCGCAGGACACCGTCATCGGCATGGCCTCGTCCGCCCCGGCGGCGGTGGTCGCGATCTCGCTGGCGGCGCTCGCGGCGGCGTCGGCCTACGGCGGCGGGCCGGTCCTGCTGATCAGCGCGGTTCCGATGCTGATCATCGCCAACGCGTACCGGCGACTGAACAGGTGGAACGCGAACGCGGGGGCGTCGTTCGAATGGGTCGGCCGGGCGATCAACCCGTACCTCGGTTTCCTGACCGGCTGGCTGATGATCGTCGGGTTCGTGGTCGGAACGCTGAGCGGGGTGGTGATCCTCGGACCCTCGGTGCTCGCCGTCTTCACCAACTCGGCCGCCAGCACCTGGCCCAACGTCCTCATCGCGACCGCGGTCGGGGTGGTGATGACCGCGATCGCGGTCGTCGGCATCCGGATCACTGCCCGGGTCCAGGTGGGCATGGCGGTGGTCGAGTACGCGATCCTGGTCGGGATGTCGATCTGGGGTCTGTTCTACGTGCTCGGGCACCACCCCGGCACCTATCACCTCAACAGCGGCTGGTTCAGCCTGAGCGGGGTCGGCGGGCAGGGCAGCATCGTCGCCGGGTTCCTGATCGCGGTGTTCGCCTACAGCGGCTGGGACGGCAGCATCTACGTCAACGAAGAGGTCAGGCACCGGCACGTCAACCCGGGCCGGGCGGCGGTCATCGCGGTCGCGCTGCTCGCCGTCATCTACACGGTGGCCCAGGTCGGCCTGCAGGGAGTCATCTCGCCGAAGGACCTCCAGGCGAGCGCGGCGCCGCTGGTCTCGGTGGCGCAGGCCCTCGGCGGCGGCGACTGGGCCAAGGTGATGGCGCTGGCCATCGCGCTCTCGGCCATCGCCACCACCGGCGCGGGCATCGTGGTGGGCGCTCGGATCATCTACGGGATGGCCAGCTACCGGGCGCTGCCCGGGTTCCTGGCGAACGTGAACCGACGGTTCGCCACCCCCGCCTCGGCCAGCATCGTCTTCGGGGTGGCGGTCGTCGCGCTCGGCTGGGTCTACCTGCTCGCCACCTCGGTCCAGAATGCCTTCAACGACGTGGTCGACATCACCGGCCTGGTGTTCGCGATGTTCTACGTCCTGACCGCGCTCGCAGCCGTCGTCTACTACCGGCGCCGCGTCTTCTCCGGCGTCTGGGACGCGGTGATCCTCGGCATCCTGCCGATCGCCTCGGCCGGGTTCCTGGTCTGGATGGTGGTGAAGTACATGACCACGGCCCCCGCGGCGCAGAACTGGTCGGTGGCCGGCATCCTCATCTCCGGCGTGCTCATGATGCTCGTCGCCAGGTTCTGGCTCCGGTCGCCGTTCTTCCAGGTCCAGCGGGAAAGCGACCCTGGCTGATCGGCTCGGCGGTCACCCGGGCGTGACCGCCCGGGCGGTCCTACGACCGGCCGACGTTCTGCCAGCTGGTCTGGGCCGCGATCCGGAGCGGATCGGACGGCGTCAGGGTGGCGTTGCAGCGCTCGACCGTGTCCTCGAGCACCTTGACCGCGTCGCCATTGCGGCCGACGCTCAGGTAGGCGTTCGCCAGGTTCAGGCTGGCGGCCAGGGTGTCCGGGTGGTCGACCCCGAGCAGGCGCGTGTAGCCAGTCCGGGTCTGCTCGCCCAGCCGCACCGCGGCGGCCATCTTGCCGCCGGCATGGCAGGCCGCGCCGAGCGCGCCGCGCGCGGCCACCGTGAGCAGGTGGTCGGGGCCGAGGTCGCGCTCCCGGTCCGACACCACCTTCTCGTACTGCGAGATCGCGGCCTTGGGCCGGCCGTCGGCCAGGTAGGCCTCGGCCAGCTGCTGTCTGGTGGCGGTGACGTCCGGGTGCCGCTGGCCCTGGATCCGCTCGCGCTCGGCCAGCGTGCGGCGGTACACCATGATCGCCTCGAAGATCGAGCCCGCCGACCGGTAGGCGGCGCCGAGGTCCTCGTGCGCGGTGAGCGCGTCGAGGCTGTTGACCCCCTGCGACCGCTCGCGCCCGCTGACCACCTCGGTCAGCACCACGACGGCCTCGTTGAACCGGCCCGCGCTGACCAGGGCGAGGCCGAGGTTGCGAGCGGCCTCGATCGTTCCGGGGTGATCGGGACCGCGCCTGCGCGCCCGCTCCGACCACACCCACTGCAGCAGCGAGACGGCGACCGGCGCCTGCCCGGCCGCCAGGTAGGCCTGCGCGAGCCGCTCGTTGATCTGGAAGAACACCGGGTGCTCGAGCCCCAGCATCCGCTCGCCGGTCGCGGCCAGCTCCTGCCAGTAGGCGACCGCGGGTCCGGTCAGCCGGGCGGCGTCGAGGCTCTGCCCGGCCCGCAGCAGCAGCGCGTGACAGCCTCCCTGCCAGAGTAGATCCCCGGCCGCGTGGCGCAGGGTCTCGGCGCACGAGCGCAGGCTGCGGGCCAGCCACTCCGGCTGGTCGTCGGCCGGCCACGCCTGGAGCAGGGCGTCGGCCGCCGCCATGGCCGCGCCCTTGAGCATCCCGTCCGGCATCGCCGCGCGCACGGCCGCCTGCACCAGCCAGCTCATCTGCATCATGGCCGGGGCCGAGGCCGGCCCGTCGGCCGGGGCGGGCGGGCCCGGCTCGGGGCTGGCGAACAGCAGGCCCGCCTGCTCAAGTGAGGTGATGGCGTTGGCGAGGGTCGCCGCCGAGCCGCCGACCGCGGCGGTCGCGTATTCGCGGGCCGCGTTGGCGGTCAGGACCGCGGTGGGGATCGCGTTGCCGTCGAGCAGCGCCGTGAGCACCAGCAGCGACTGGGCGGTGCCCGGTGACAGCAGGTCGGCGTGGTCGACCGACAGCGACCAGGTGATCGCGCCGGCCGCGGCCGAGCCGCCGGCCGCGCCGCCACCGCCCGCCTGGTCGCGCCGGTAGGCGAAGTGCTCGCGGTAGTCGTGGCAGGTCAGTTCCGAGCTGGCGATCACCGCGCTCGCCTGGGCCAGCGCCAGCGGCTCGCCGTCCAGGTCACCGACCAGGTCGATGGCGCCCTGACGCTGATCCAGGTCCGTGGTCAGCCGGCCGACCAGGTAGGTGAGCGATTCCCGGCGGCTGAACGGGCCGACCGGGACGACGTGCGCGCCCCGCCCGAACAGGGAACCGGGCTCGGCGGTGGTGACCAGAACCCGGCCGGTCGGCCCGGCCGGCCACGGGAACCCGTCGTCGAGGGCGACCGCCGCAGTGAGGTCGTCAAGCACCACCAGCCACGGCCGGTCGGTGTCGCGCAGCCAGCCGAGGAAGCGGGCCGTCACCGTGTCGGCGTTGCCGGTGAACTGGCTGCCGACCGCCGCCGCGGCCGCCGCGTAGCCGGACAGCACCGACGCGCGGGTAGTGGCGGTCAGCCAGATGACCAGGTCGACCGCGCCCGACCGCCACAGCGACTGGGCCGTGTACACCGCCAGTTGGGTCTTGCCGCATGACTCCCGCCAGTCGCGGCCGCCGCCGCCGGGGATGCCGGACACCAGCGCGACCGCGGCGCCGGGAACAAGCGAGCCGTCAAGCACCGCGCCCGTTTCCGGCCGGTCGATGAAACCATGAGCGAGTCCGGGCGCTGAACCCGTCCAGACGGGCGCCCCGGCGTTGTCAGAGTGCGCGGAGGCCATCGAGTATCTCCTGGAGCACGTTCTTCTCGGATCGTTGGTCGGTCGGTCGCTGCCGCACCACGGTGACAGCTCCCTGCAGGGTCAGGTCGGCGATCAGCACGCGCACCACGCCAACCGGCAGCGCGGTGTCGGCCGCGAGGTCGGCCACCGTGATCTGCTGCTCGCACAGGGCGAGGAGCCGTCGGTGCTCGGGTGACGAGCGCTCGGCCTCGGGCCCCGCTGGCAGCCCGGTGGCGACCACGACGGCGATGAGGTCGAGAACCTCGCCGTCGGCGGGCTCGGTCCGGCCGCCGGTCACTGCGTACGGTCGCACCACGGGGCCGGAGCTGCGCCCCCGCCATCTGTCGCCAGCGGGCACTGTGATCACTCAGCCTGGACGATTGTGGCCGGGAATCTCGGCAATGCGGCTAGATGCGGGCGGGCCCGTTTCACGAGCATGGCCATCTCGTAAGCGACGGCGCCGGCGTCGGCGTCGGCCGGGCAGAGCGCCGCCAGGCAGCTGCCCTCGCCCGCCGCGATGACGAACAGGATCCCGTGCTCGAGCTCGATGATCGTCTGCCGTACGCGCCCGGCCGCGAAGCGGTCGCCGGTGCCCGCCGCGAGGCTCTGCACGGCCGCCGCGACCGCCGACAGATGATCAGCGTCGTCGCGGGTCAGATCGCTCGAGTTGGCGATGAGCAGGCCGTCGCGGGAAAGAATCACGGCCCGGCGGAAATCCCGTACCCGGTCGGCCAGATCGTCGAGCAGCCAGGCGAGGTCTCGCCCGGGGCCGCTCCCATCGGCCATCCCAGCCATCATGCCTCCTCGTTATCGGCAGCGTCGTCAAAGCCGGCGTCGTCGAAGCGAGCATCGGTCCGGCCGTCGTCGGTCCGGCCGTCGTCGGTCCGGCGGACCCGGGCGGTCAGCGGCGGGGCGGGCGGCTGCGTATCCCGGCTCCGATGCCAGCTGCTCTGCAGAGAGGCTGCCAGGCTGCGCGCGTCGTCCGGGGTGGGGGCCTCGACCGGGACGTGCCTGGGGATGCCCGTCCGGGCGTCACCGCCAGGTCGGCGTCGTCGCCGGCCGGCTGGCTGTCGGGCCGTACCCGCTGCGGCAGGCCGTGCAGCGCGCCGGGGGCTGGCCTGGCCGCCAGCGCCTCGGCCGGGCCGCGCGCCGTCGGCCGCGCCTGGTTCCGGCTGGACCGGGTCGGTCAGCGAGAGCACCTGCGGTGCGCGCAGGTTGAGCCGGGCGGAGTCGCCCCGCTGGGGTTCGCCGTACCCGCCCTGGATGGCCGGGTCGGAGACCACGATGGCGTCCGGCAGCACCACGATCGCCTTGGTGCCGAGGTAGGGCGACGGGCCCAGCGCGACGTGGACGCCGTGCCTGGCGGCCAGCCGCCCGGCGACGAACAGGCCGAGCCGGTCGGCGTCGGCCAGGCCGACGTCCAGCGGCTCGGCCAGCTGGGCGTTGAGCTCACGCAGCTGTTCAGCGGGAATCCCGAGGCCCCGGTCGGTTACCTCGACCGCGAAGCCGTTGGCGACCCGCTCCGCCCGAATCTCGACCCGGGTGCTCGACGGGGAGAACAGGGTGGCGTTCTCGATCAGCTCGGCCAGCAGGTGGATCATGTCGGTGACGGCGACGGCGGCCACCGCCTCCTCGGCGTCGGAGATGACGGTGACCCGGGTGTAGTCCTCGACCTCGGCCGCGGCCGCGCGCATGACGTCGATGATCGGCACCGGGCCGCTCCACGAGCGCCCGGGGGCGGCGCCGGACAAGACTGTGAGGCTCTCCGCGTGCCGTCGCATCCGGGTGGTGAGGTGGTCGAGGGTGAACAGCTCGGCCAGCGCGGCCGGGCTCGACGCCTGCTGCTCCAGGGTGTCGATGATGCGCAGCTGCCGGTGCAGCAGCGACTGGTTCCTCCTGCCCAGGCTGGCCAGGATCTGCCGGAAGCCGTTGCGCAGCGCCGCCTCCGCCGCCTCGGCCATCGCGGCCTGCTCGTAGGCGCCGCGTTGGGCGGCCGCGACCCGTCCCTCCGCCGCGCGCTCGACCCGCCGCGCGAACCTGTTCATGAGCAGGGCCGCGACCAGGACGACGATCAGCCCGGTCCCCGCCAGCACGGTCGAGCCGACCAGCGCGCGGTGGCCCTGCAGGGACGACCCGAGCCAGTGCAGCCGGTCCGGCGCGCCGCTCAGCAGCACCGCCGCCAGCGCCCCCCACAGCACCAGCAGGCAGCTGACCGGAGTTATGAGGTCGGCGATGAAATGGACGTCGGTCGAATGGCTCGCCGCGCGCTTGGCTGACTGGCGTGGAGAGGTGCCGACGGCCATGTAGTCACTCCTGCGATATTCCGCCCCGCGGTGCCCGATGCGCGTAAGTGCACCGTGTAGACACCATTGTGTCTGAGCGTACAGAAATGTCTAAGGGCTGTGGTGCTGTGTTGCGCAGCTGATGCAGGTCAATCGCCGGCCAATGGCCGGCCAGGAACGGACGCGGCCGTCCCCTGCGTTTGTTGTCAGGCAACGATAACGGCCCCGGCGCGTGCCCGCAGGTCGGCCGCAGCTTACCGGATCACGCGTGCTACCTGCGCGGTCGGCCGTCTGTGGACGGTCCGTGGCGGCTGTCGTCCGCCACCAAGGGGTCGGTCCCAATTCGGGTGAAAGCAACAGCGACACGGCGTGGGCAGAGGTAGATCATGGTCATCGGGCCGCCGGCCGGGACGCAATACCCGGTTGGCCGGGGGTAACGCGTAGTAGCAAAGGAAGGCAGGAACCCCAGTATGACGCAGCGAAGCCTTGAGGATCTGCTGCAGACGGCCAACCCCGTTGAGCTGCTGCGGAACTCCCAGGAGGGCGCTTACGTCTATCCGGTCGTCCCGACTGAGTTCTCTAACTGGAAGGCCGAGCAGGTCGCCTGGCAGAAGACCGCGGTGCTGTTCGACCAGAGCCACCACATGGCGAACCTCTACATCAAGGGTCCGGACGCCCTCAAGCTGATCTCCTACATCGGCTTCAACACGTTCAAGAACTTCCCCACCAACATGGCCAAGCAGCTGGTGCCGGTCACCTACGACGGCTATGTAATTGGCGACGGCATCCTGTTCCACCTCGAGGAGGACGTCTACGAGTTCGTCGGCCGGGTGCCGACCGTGAACTGGATCCAGTTCCACGCCGAGGCCGGCGACTGGAACGTCGAGCTCGTCCGCGACGACCGCTCGCCGTCGCGCCCGCTGGGCAAGGCTGTGACCAGGACGCAGTACCGATTCCAGATTCAGGGGCCGAACGCCTCCCAGGTGATCGAGAAGCTCAACGGCGGCCCGATCGCGGACATCAGGTTCTTCCGCACTGACTTCATCAACATCAAGGGCAGGAAGGTCGCCGCGCTCAGGCACGGCATGTCAGGCCAGCCCGGGCTTGAGGTGTTCGGCCCGTACGAGGAGTACTTCGAGATCCGGGACGCGATCCTGGAGGCGGGCGAGGAGTTCGGCCTCACCCCGGTCGGCTCCCGCGCCTACGCGTCCAACACGCTCGAGTCCGGCTGGATCCCGTCGCCGCTGCCGGCCATCTACACCGGCGAGAAGCTGAAGGCGTACCGCGAGTGGCTCCCGGCGGTCGGCTACGAGGGTTTCGCGGGCACGCTCGGCGGCAGCTTCGTGTCCGACAACATCGAGGACTACTACCTCACCCCCTACGAGCTCGGCTACGGCCACATGGTCCGGTTCGACCACGACTTCATCGGCCGCGAGGCGCTCGAGGCGATGGACAAGCCGTCGCAGCGCCGGAAGGTGACGCTGGCCTGGAACAAGGAGGACGCGGGGAGGATCGCGGCCTCACTGTTCACCGACGAGATCCCGGCCAAGGGCCTGGACGTGCCGATCTCGAACTACTCCTCGTCGAACTACGACGCGGTGTCGTTGGACGGCAGGCTGGTCGGCCTGTCGCTGTTCACCGGCTACAGCCACAACGAGCGGCTTGAGCTGTCGCTCGGCGTCATCGACCCTGCCATCGAGGTCGGCACCGAGGTGACGCTGGTCTGGGGCGAGCCGGACGGCGGCTCCCTCAAGGCCTCTGTCGAGCGGCCGCACAAGCAGGTGGAGGTGCGCGCTACCGTCTCGCCGGTGCCGTTCTCGGCCGAGGCCCGCGAGCACTACGCGGAGGGCTGGCGCCTCACCGGCAAGGCCTGAAAACAGTTTAAATCACGAGAAGGCGCTCGCCCCGGTACCGATAGCAGGTACCGGGGCGAGCGTTATTTCATAGGAAACTAAAATTATTTTCCAAGCTTCAATCCAATGGCCGTCCGGAACCGTATAAGAGGTACCGGGTATGAGGCGAACTCGCATCACGGTCAGTGATGGGGCAGAGGAGGCAGATGTGTCCAGCCATGTCGACGCGCCGAGCAAGGCGGTCTCGGCGGGCAGACCGTGGTGGCTCGACCTGCTGCTGACGCGCAGCCCCGGGCCCTGGCGGTCAGCGCTGGCGCGGGTGGCCGTGCTGCTGGTGATCATCGCCGGCGCGGGCCTCACCGTGTACTCGGGCTATATTCACCTGTACCTGTGGGGCAGGCAGCCCTACCCGTACAGCGCCATCCCCACCATCGGCCCGCTCTTCCTACTCCAGGGCATCGTCGGGATCCTGCTCGGCGTGCTCCTCGTCGTCGCCCGCCGGCTCTTCGCGGTCCTGCTGGCGGCCGGGTTCCTGGTGGTCTCGGCGGTCGCCCTGATCATCGACGTCGAGGTCGGTATGTTCGGCTTCCAGGACAGCTGGTCGGTCCCGTACGCGACGAGCACGCTCTACTTGGAGATCGTCGGGGCGGTGCTGCTGCTGATCGCCGCGGGCGCGCTGGCCTGGCCCGCGGTGGCCGCCCGGTCCTGGCGCAGCCGGTAGCTGCGCCGGAACTGCCCGTCGCTGACCGGCCAGCGTTCGCCGCCCGGTCCCTCGACCACCCAGTCTCCCGGCCGCGCGGTCGCGCTGCCCTCCTTCGTCCTCAGCACCACCGCGTCCGCGACCTGCCAGGCGCGGAAGACGCCGACGCGCTGCCAGCGCCCGTCGCGGAGCGGTGCGTGGCTTGACCGGAACTCCGAGTCGCTGACGGTTCGGACGGTGCCGGCGCCGTCGACGACGTGCCAGTCTCCGGCAACGCCGAACAGTTCCTCGCCCGAGGGCAGCGTCCAGTGCAGCCGGGACGCCAGCCGGGTGGCGCTCACCACCCCGACGCGCTCGAAGCTGGCCGCCGCCAGCGGGCCGCCGGCCGGCACGATCGGCAGCAGGCCGGCCTCCTCAAGCCGCGCCAGCTGCCTGCTCACGTCGGCCACCCGGGCGTGCGCGGTCGCCGCCACCTGCTCGAGATCGGCCTGGCTGAGCTCGATGAAGCTCCCCGAGGGCACTCGCCGGACCGGCGCCCACTGGCGGCCGAGGCCGGCCACCTGGGCCAGGATCGGGCGCAGGCGCAGGATAACGAGGATGCGGCCGGGGGACCGCGCCTCCCGAGCCAGCAGCCGCAGCAGCGACAGGGCAGGCCGCCCGCGGCCCACCGGCTGCCGTCGCCGGCGGATGTCGGTCCGGTTCAAGATCTCCCCAGCCCACGCGTCCTGCGATGAGTTCTACGTCCAATCATCGGCATCCATCCATATCTTTGCAACGATGTCGAACGCATCCCAGACGAAAGGGCCAAAGGTCTCGACGTCGACACGGATATATACACACTTGTGTAACACCAGATTGGCGAGAGTCCTCGCAACACCAGATTGCCAACATGAAACGATGGTAAAATGGGTAAGGGAATTTGTGTGAACCGACGCCTCGTACCGACGCCTCGTGCCGCTACAATGAGCGGGTCGCGAAGCGGTGTGGACGAGACCTGGTAACCAGGCTGACCGACTCATTCGGAGTCGCACGGGCAGGTGGCGGGGACACGGCCGGGATGGACGGTCGAGTTTCCGCCGCAGGGAAGCAAGGCACGCGACAGTACGTGTGTAACTTGCTGTCGACCAATAGCCACCAGGCTCATAGATATTAGGACGAAACATGGTTCCCAACGAAGAACTGCGGTCAGCTGTACCGACCTTGGTCGCCGATCTGCGTGACATCCCACTGGCCGAGTTGTCGGCCCTTGGCTCGCACGTGCTTGGGAGCGCAATCGGCCGAGTGCTGCCTGGCGCCTCAGCGGACCTGGTGTCGACGGCCGCGTTTCAGTCGTCCATATAACAAGGGTGCGCAAGGGGCCGGCGCGGGTTCATGTCAGCGGTCCAATTTGTCCTCAAGGTGCACAGTCGCTGCGATTTGGCATGCGATCACTGCTACGTCTATGAGAGCGCCGACCAGAGCTGGCGTAGCCGCCCTCGCGGCATCTCGGCAGAGGTCGCCTCGCAGGCTGCGATGCGCATCGCGGAGCACGTCAAGACCCACGATCTGCCTGCCGTCGAGGTAGTGCTGCATGGCGGCGAGCCGCTGCTCGCTGGGGTGTCCGGTCTTCGCCGCATCCTGGCCGAGCTGAAGGGAACGCTCGGCGGCCTTTGCCGACTGCAGATCGGGGTGCATACCAACGGCGTGCGACTGACCGAGGAGTTCTGCGAGCTCTTCGATGAATACGACGTGCGCGTCGGGGTCTCTCTCGACGGGAACCGCGCTGCAAACGACAGGCATCGCACATACCGCGATGGGCGCAGCAGCTACGACCAGGCGGTCCGTGGCATCCGGCTGCTCTCGAGCGACCGCTTCCTGCACCTGTACGCGGGGCTCCTCACCACCATTGACGTCGCCAACGACCCGCTGGTCGTTTATGAGTCGTTGCTGCGGCTGAGCCCGCCTCGGCTGGATTTCCTGTTGCCCCACGCGACCTGGGATAGCCCACCTGCGCGGACGGATGCCTCCGCCGCTCAGTACGCCGACTGGCTGATCTCCATCTTCGATCGCTGGCAGGCCGACGGACGACCGGTCAAGATCAGGACATTCGACTCGATCATCGACATGCTGGGCGGCGGCCAAAGCAGTACCGAGGCGCTCGGCCTCAGGCCGGTCCGTATGGTCGTCATCGAGACCGATGGCACGTACGAGCAGGCTGACTCGCTCAAGGTGGCGTACGAGGGCGCGCCGGCCACTGGCCTTGACGTTTTCCGTCATTCTGTTGACGCCGTCCTCGAGCATCCCGGCCTGGCTGCCCGACAGCGTGGATTCACAGGACTGTCCGCCGCCTGCAGGCAGTGCCCGGTCGTGACTATCTGTGGCGGCGGCATGTACGCCCATCGCTACAAGTCGGGATCTGCATTCGACAATCCATCTGTTTACTGCGGCGACCTGATCAAACTAATTGAGCATGCCAAGGCGGCGCTGCCGCGCCTGTCCGCGTTCGGGCGGTGGAACCCAAACCATGTGATCAGCGGCAGCGTGCTCGCTGAGCTGGCGTGCGGACTGGGCGGCGCCGAGGCCATCCGCGAACTCACCCAGGCCCAGCGGTCCCTCCGTCGTGCTTTGCTGACGGCCGTCTACCAGGCAGGCACGAGCGCGTCGGCCGTCCCGGCAGCGGTCAAGGACAGGATGAAAGCGGCCTGGCAGGTGCTTACCATCTCCGACGGCGATCGCCGGGGTGCGCTGGACAGCGTGCTCGAACACCCGTACGTGCGTGCGTGGGCGGACCGCTGCCTCGATCGGCTGCCGTCATCCGGCCGAACAGGGGGCTGCGCTGCGACCGATCACGTCGGGACGGCCCTCCTGGCGGATCTCGACGATCTCGGGGCGGTCGCGGCGGCCGTCGCGATCAGGGGGAGGGCGGCGGCGCAGCTGACCGTGGCGATGGTCGCAGGCGCGGTGCAGCTGCCTGGGCTTGGCCGGCTCGTGATCAAGCGGGCCGATGACGTGCCGCCGGGTAGCCGGACCGAGTGGGTGTTCCTCGACATGGACGCCGACTGGCTGCGGATGCGAATTGGAGCGGACGGCCTGCGGCTGCCGCGGGCCAGCCTGCTGGCCAGTGAGCCCTGCCAGGCGGAGCCGTACCCACCCGACGGCACTCGAGCAGGCGGCGTCACCAGCCTAAGCGCCGCCTGGGAGCCGATTCGCGTGCTTTCAGCGCCGGGCATCCGGGTCGAATGCGAGGACACCGACTTCTACCGTGAGGGTGACCAAGAGTCAACCGCGGCGCGATTGACCGACGAGGAGTTCGCTCGATCGCAGCGTGACTTTGCTCTTGCCTGGCAGCAGATCCAAACCAACCACCCAGCCTACGGTCCGGCCCTCGCGGCGGGTCTGGCCGTGCTGACGCCGACGTCGGCCGGGGCGGGAACGCGTCTTTCCCGACCGGCGTCGCGGCACGCCTTCGGCGCCATCGAGACCGCGCTGCCCGCCGAGCCGACCACCCTGGCGCTAGAGCTGATCCGGGGATTCCAGCATGTGAAGCTGGCCGGCCTGCTCGAACTGCTTGATCTTGTTGCCCAGGTGGACAATCGGCCCGATCGAGCGCCGACACAAGCACGATCGCGACCGCTTGAAGGGATGCTGCAGGGCGCCTACGCGAACCTCGCGGTCACCGAGTTCTGGCGCGCCCGCGCGGAACTACGCGAATCCGACCACTCCGAAGCCCGTCAACGGTACGAGCGCTGGCGTGCGCACACGGCGGAGGCAATCGACACGCTGACGGGTTCGAATTCGCTGACCCCGCTGGGCGCTCGGTTTGTCGAAGGCATGCGGACCGCTATATCCGCCCCCGGCAAGGCTCTCGGCATTCGCTAGTCGAAGGCCGCGCAATCCCCTCCTGGGGTGGTATTGGCAATTCTCGACCCGCAGTACCACAAGGCAGCGGGCGCCCTCCTCTGGCAGCGGCAGCGAATTTTCGCTACCGTCGATAGGGGCAGGCATCGGCACGGGTATAGGCGCCGCTGCCCGGGAGGGACAGTCCATGCCCACTGGCGAACGACGCGTCCTGGACGGGGTGAGCCAGGACGTTCGTCCGTACTTTTTCCTCAGTTACGCACGGACGCCCAAGCGCGATCCCGCCGACCGGGATAGCCCCGACCGCTGGGTGCACAAACTCTACAGGGACCTGTGCGACGCTATCCTGCAAATGACCGACGTGCAGCCTGCAGAGGCGGGCTTCATGGACGTCGAGAACAAGGTTGGCGCCGAGTGGTCGCCGGCGCTTATAGACGCGATCAAGAATTGCCGGGTGTTCGTGCCGCTCTATTCGCGACGGTACTTCGAGAGTGCCAACTGCGGTCGCGAGTGGTTCGCCTTCGCCCGGCGCGAGGTGACGCACCGGGCGCGCGGCGGCGAGCGGGTCGACGCGATCGTGCCCGCCCTGTGGACGCGGCTCGACCGCCGCCAGATACCCGCGATCGCCCAGACCTTCCAGTACAGTCACCCGGACCTCGGCGAACGATACTGCGCGGACGGGTTCTACGGGCTCATCAAGCTTCGGAACTTCCACGCGGACTACCAGCGGGCGGTGCACCGTCTGGCCGAGCGGATCATCGAGGTCGGAGACAAGAGCGTTGCCCACGGGAACGACGACGTGCAGAGCATGGAGCGAAAGGATTTCGAATCGCTCTCCAGTGCGTTCGGGCCGACCAGCGCCCGGCGTACAACTAGCGGTCACCTGCAGATAACAGTGCTCGCGCACGACACGTCGACCCTGCCGCAGGGGCGGTCAAGGGACTATTACGGTGCTACGCCGCGATCCTGGTCTCCCTATCAGCTGAACTATCCACAGCCGGTGGCGGAATACGCGGTTGAGCTGGCTAAGAATTGTCTCGGCTGTGATCCGCTCATCGATTCATTCGACGCGGATACGCCGGGTAATGGCCCACGTGAACGAGCCACGGCGCCCGGGATATGTCTCGTTGACGCGTGGGTCGTTTTGTCGGATGCTCATCATGAGAAGTTGCGCCGGCTTAATGAGCTGGCAGTGCCGTGGGTTAGCGTGATGATCCCCTGGAATAGTCATGATCAAGGACTTGTCGCCGAGACGGATGTGCTCCGAGTGAAACTAGAGCAATATCTGGGACTGAAACTATCCGGTGTTCCCAGGCGCTGCCGCATGGCTGCGGACGGAATACCGACAATTCAGGACTTGGCAGAGCTTCTTCCCGACATGGCGATGATCATGCTGAAGCGATACCACAAGGATGCGCCCGCGCCGACCGACGTAGGCCCGGTCACGCTGCGGCCGCGACTGCAGTAGGCCGAGGAAAGAGCCCTGGAGGCTTACAGTGAGTGCGTCGCGCAACGGCCAAGTCGTCACGTTCTACTCCTACAAGGGAGGCACCGGCCGGACGATGGCGCTGGCTAACGTGGCCTGGATCATCGCCGCGAGCGGCAGGCGGGTGCTGGTCGTCGACTGGGATCTGGAGTCCCCCGGCCTGCACAAGTTTTTCCTGCCCTTCCTCGACGAGTCGACCGTGAGCGCAACCCCCGGCGTGATCGAGATCATCAACGACTACGCCACCGCCTCCCTTGACCCCGCGCCGCGTCCCGATGACTGGTACCTGGAGTACGCGCGCGTCGACCGTCACGCCGTCTCCCTGGAGTGGGCATTCCTCGGCGAGGGGAAGCTCGACTTCCTCTCCGCCGGGCGGCAGAACCGCGATTACTCCGCCGCCGTCGGCTCCCTCGACTGGGACAACTTCTACGAGCGGCTGGGCGGTGGCCGCTTCTTCCAGGCGATGCGCGCGGACATGAAGCGTAACTACGACTACGTGCTGATCGACAGCCGCACCGGGCTCTCCGACGTAGCCGACATCTGCACGATCGAACTGCCCGACGTCCTCACGGTGTGCTTCACGCTCAGCAACCAGAGCATTGAAGGGGCGGCCAGGGTCGCCCGCCAGATCAGCAACAGATACCGCGACAGGAACATCAGGGTGCTGCCGGTGCCGATGCGCATCGAGGACGGCGAGAAGGAGAAGCTGGACGTCGGCCGGACGATGGCCCGCCGCCGGTTCGAGGGATTCCCGCAGGGGATGCCCCAGGAGGATCTGATTACCTACTGGTCCGCCGTCGAAGTCCCGTACAAGCCGTTCTACGCGTTCGAGGAGATCCTGGCCACCTTCGGCGACGCGCCGGGCTCGCCGTCCTCGCTGCTGGCGTCGTTCGAGCGGATCACCGGCGCGGTGACCTCAGGCAGCGTGACTGCGATGCAGCCGATAGCTGACGAGCTGCGGCTCCAGTACAAGGAGGCGTTTGCCCGTCGGCCCCCGGCCGCCCTCACCCAGGTGTACCTGAGCTACGCACCCGACGACCGCATGTGGGCAGACTGGATCGAGGCCGTCCTCACCCGGACGGGCTTCCGGGTGATGCCGAGGTCTACCGTGTCACCGCTGAGCGTGGAACTCGAGGCCGAGGAATCCTTCGAGGGCTCGCCTCGGGTCATCGCCGTGCTCTCCGCGTCTTATATGCACTCACCGGAGGCCAGATCTCTGTGGCGGGCGCTATCGGCGGCGGACGCGGCCGGAATCAGACGGCAGCTCGTCCCCGTCCGGGTCGCAGACGTGCGCATCACCGAGCCGTTCAGCGAGCACAGCATCGTCGACTTGGCGAGGATGGACGCCGCGCAGGCGACGGCGCGGCTGCTGTGGGCCTTTGACCGGCCGGCGCAGCTTGCGGGAGCGGGGTCCGCCCAGGCCGACGGGCCGCGCTTCCCCGGTACCGTACCCAGGATCTGGAGCGCCCCGGCCAGGAACGCGGACTTCACCGGCCGGGCGGCGACCCTCGAGCTGCTACGCGACAAGCTCTCCGGCAGCGGCGCGGTGGTCGTCGCCCAGGCGCTGTACGGCCTGGGCGGCGTGGGCAAGACACAACTTGCGCTCGAGTACGCGCACCGCTTCATGGCCGACTACGACCTCGTCTGGTGGGTTCCGTCGGAGCGGTCAGAGGAGATCAGCCAGTCGCTGGCCGACCTGGCGAGAAAGCTGGAACTGCGAGTAGGCGACAACGTGGCCGAGGCGGCCGAGGCGGCGCTCGAGGAACTGCGCCGCGATAGCATCCCGCGCTGGCTGCTCATCTTCGACAACGGCGACAACCCCAAGCAGCTCGAGGCGTACCTGCCGATGGGAAGCGGGCACGTCATCATCACCTCGCGCAACCAGTCCTGGACCAATAGCGCTGACCTGCTTGAAGTTGATGTCTTCTCACGCGAGGAGAGCGTTTCGCACCTGCTGCGCCATGTGCCGAACCTCGACCGGGGAGACGCGGCCAAGGTCGCAGAAGCGCTGGGCGACCTGCCGCTGGCGATTGAGCAGGCAGGTGCGTGGCTTGAGCAAACCGGGATGCCTGCTCAGGCTTATGTGGAGGAGCTGTCGACCCGCGCCACCCGCATCCTGGCGCTGAACCAGCCGTCGGACTACCCGACGCCGGTGGTGGCAACCTGGAACATGTCCTTCGACCGGCTTCGGGACCGGTCGCCCGCGGCCGTCCGGCTGCTCCAGATCCTCGCGTTCTGCTCGCCAGGCCCCATCTCGATGAACCTGCTCTACAGCGAGGAGATGATCCAGTCGCTGCTGCCGTATGACTCCGCGCTGAGCGAACGCCTGATGCTGGGCCGGATCATCCGCGACATCAGCCGGTTCGCCTTGGTCAAGGTCGATCAGGGCAGCAACTCGCTGCAGATCCACCGGCTCGTCCAGGCCGTCATCCGGGCCCAGATGACCGAGCAGGAGCAGAGCGACGCCCGGCACGAGCTGCACGCGATCCTGGTCGGAGCGCGTCCGCGCCAGGGCGAGACCGACGACCCGTCGAACTGGTTGGCCTACGAGGTCATCTGGCCGCACCTCGGCCCGTCGTTCGCCGAGGAGTGCGACGACGCGAGGACCAGGCAGCTGCTCATCGACTGGGTGCGCTACCAGTGGAAGGTCGGCGAGTTCGAGGCCTGTCTCAACCTGGCCCACCGACTGGAGGCCCTCTGGACCCGTCAACTCGGCCCGGACGACCAGCAGACCCTGCACCTGCGGTTCCACATCGCGAACGTGCTGCGCTCGCAGGGCAGATACCAAGACGCGCGCGATCTCGACCTGGCCGTCATCGAGCGGCAGCGGGCGGTGCTCGGCGTCGACCATCCGCACGCTCTGATGACCGCGGGCAGCCTCGCGGCCGACCTCAAGGCGCTCGGCGAGTTCCGGCAGGCGCTGGTCTCCGACCAGCAGACCTACGCCAGCTTCAAGGACCAGTTCGGCGAGGACTATCCGCGCACGCTGGTCGCGGCGTTCAACCTGGCGATCTCTTACCGGCTCGTCGGCGACTACTCGGCCGCCCGCCGCCTTGATCAGGAGACGCTCGACCGCCGCCGCGTGGTGCTGCCCGTCGACCATCCGTACACCCTTGACACGGCCGCCAATCTGGCGCTCGACATGAGGGCCGAGGGCGCGTTCCGCGACTCAGTCGATCTGCTCAGGACAACCTGGGAGAAGTATCGCGCGGTGTTCGACGACGACATGATCGAGCCGCTCCGCACCGCCATCAGCCTCGCCGTCTCGCTCCGCAAAGCCGGCGATCAGGCCGAGGCCATGAAGCTGGCCCAGGACACGTACAACCGGTACAAGCGGCGGTACGGCAGCGAGGCGCCCGAGGCGCAGCTCTGCGCGCTGAACCTGGCCTGCGACTACGCGGCGGCCGGCGACTTCAGGCGCGCGCTCGACCTGGCGACCGACGTCAGGGGCGCGTTGCAGGCGGCACTCGGCGACGATCACCCGAACACGCTGGTCGCCGCGAACAACCTCGCCTGCTATCTGCGCTCTTCGGGTCGGTTCGCCGAAGCCCTCAGCGACGCCACGGACGCCACCGAGCGGATGCGGCAGACGCTGGGCGAGGATCACCCGATAACCCTCTCGGCCGCGATCAACCTGGCCAACTGCCTGGGCGACACGCAGAATCTCAAGGCAGGGGAAACGCTGCACCGCAGTACGCTGGCGAAACTGACCAGAGTGCTCGGCCCCGAGCATCCGGACACGCTGATCTGTCAGGCGGATCTCGCCGTCACGTTCCGCGCCCGGGGCCGCTTCGAGGAGGCGGATGAACTGGCGACGGCCGTGCTGGCGAGCCTCGAGCGGGTGCTCGGCAACAGTCATCCCGACATCGTTCAACTGCGCGCGGGCCAGCGGATCAACCGCGACCTGGAGCCGCAGACTTACTGACGCCGTCACACGACCCGCTTGCCCGCGGTCAGCCAGCGCAGAATGTCGGGCAGCACGTCGAGCGCGCCGAAGTGGGCCGCCCCCGCCTGGACCACGACCGCGGCGCTCGGCATGCGCTCGGCCAGCCACTTGGCGTGGCTCACCGGTGAGAGGTTGTCCCGCGCCCCGTGCCAGAGCAGGACGGGGACGGTAACCGCAGCCGGATCGAACCCCCACGGGGCCCAGAAGGCCAGCGCATCGTCGATCCAGCCGTGCGGTGACGTCCGCAGCGCCTCCGCGTAGGCCGCCTCAAGCAGCGGGCGGATGCCGGTGTCGGTGACTACCCGCAGATCGGCGTCCGGCAGCTCAAGCTGCAGCCTGGCCAGCAGGCTGGCCGGATCGGCACGGACGGCGTCGGCGGTGGCCTGGGTTACGGCTGCGATCGCGGCATAACCGGCCGAGACGGCCTCGTACTCGGCGACGTTCGACTCGGCCATGCCGTCGAGCCAGTCGAGGCCGTCCGCCTCGCGCGGCGCGATGCCGACGAGCACCGCCACCCTGGTCACCCGGTCGGACAGCAGCGCCGCGCACGCGAGCGCGTGCGGACCCCCTCCTGACCTGCCCACCACGGCGAACCGGCTGAGCCCGAGGGCGTCTGCGATTGCCGACACGTCGTCGGCGGCGTCGGCCACCCGCCGCCCGGGCTGCCGGTCGGACTCACCGTAGCCGGGCCGGTCGAAGCAGATCAGCCGAACCCCGAGCCGATGCAGGATGGCCGAGCGCGGGCGCGGCCCGATCCGGCTTCCCGGCGTTCCGTGTAGCAGGAACACCGGACGACCCTCTGGATCCCCATACGCCACGGTGGCGAGCTGCCTGCCATCGGCTGTTCTGACCGTTCGCTTCAAGATCTTCCCTAGCCGCCGCGTTGTGCGATGAGTTCCCGGACTCAATCATGATCGCGCGCTTATTACGTTGGCAACGAGACAGAAATAGGACATTTCGCTGTTTCACTTGTTCAGCGCGTTCGGACGAGGGTGAGCTCCGCATCTGGGAATTCACCAGCCACTCGGGGCTCAGTGGTTCGCTGTTATGGCGAAGTCAGGGTCCGTTCGGGATAAAAAGCTTTTAAAACCCCTTCATCTCGAACGGTCCCTGGTTTCACCCATCACGCCACCGATGAGGCCCACAGCGCGGCCGGCCCAAGTCGGGTGGCCGGGTCGTACCTGAGTGGGGCGTAGCCGGTGTAGTTCTCGGCCAGCATGGTGGCGGCGGCGCGCGAGGTCACCAGGTTGCGGAGCTGGGCGAGCTGCAGTGCGGACTCGAACTCGTCCTGCCCGGGGACCACGTGCAGCATCGTCGTCATCCAGCAGGCCAGGTGGGTCGCCCGCCACACCCGCTCCAGGCAGTGCTCGGAGTACGCGTCGGCCAGCTCCGGCCGCCCGTCGCGGACCAGCCGGACCAGCGCGGTGGCGAGCGCGGCGACGTCGGCGACGGCCAGGTTGAGGCCCTTGGCGCCGGTCGGCGGCACGATGTGGGCCGCGTCACCGGCCAGGAACAGCCGCCGGTACCGCATCGGCGCGGCGACGAAGGAGCGCATCGGGGTGATGCTCTTCTCCAGGATCGGGCCATCGGTGAGCTCCCAGCCCGGTACCGCCATCCGGTGCCTGAGCTCGGCCCAGATCCGGTCGTCGGGCCAGCGCTCGATGTCCTCGTCGGCGGGCACCTGAAGGTAGAGGCGGCCGATCTCCGGAGTGCGCATGCTGTGCAGCGCGAAGCCATTCTGGTGGCGGCAGTAGATGACCTCGTCGGTCGACGGCGGCGCCTGCGCGAGGATGCCGAGCCAGCCGTAGGGATACGTGCGCTCGGTCGCCGTCAGCAGGCTGCGGCTCGGTATCGACCGGCGGGTGATGCCGTGGAACCCGTCGCAGCCGGCAATGACGTCGCACTCGACCTTGTGCCGCTGCCCCGCCTCGTCGGTGTAGCTGAGCATCGGGCGGTCTGAGTCGAGGTCGCTCACCCCGGTCCCGGTGACGTTGAACTCGAGCTCGGCGTCGTCGGCGATGCGGGCTGCGATCAGGTCCTTGACGATCTCGGTCTGCGCGTAGATGGTGACCCAGCGGCCTCCTGTGAGCTCACGGAAGTTCACATGGTGCCGCTCGCCGCCGAACTGGAGGTAAATGCCGTCGTGCTCGAGCCCCTCCGCGTCCAGCCTGCGCCCGAGGCCGACCTCGCGCAGCAGTTCCACCGTGGTCGATTCGAGCATCCCGGCGCGCTGGCGAGCCTCGCAGTAGGAGCGGCTCCGGTTCTCGACCACGATGGAGTCGATTCCGGCCAGGGCGAGCAGATGGGACAGGAGCAGGCCGGCCGGGCCGGCCCCGACGATGCCGACTTGGGTTCGCTGCCTGACGGTCATGGGGGCACCATCCATCGTTACTTTTTGTGTTCGGCCCTAATCCAAGGGTAACGATACTGAGAGTTGCCCACAAGTACCGAAATGTAATCGGATGATGCGAAAGCGGCCCGGGGGCCCGCACCCCGCCCCCGGGCCGCCGCTAGAGGACCTGCTAGTGGAGCAGGTCCAGGGTGTTGGTGGCGTCGTCGACGAAGTAGACGCCGTCACCGTACGGCGCGACCGCGAGGCCGAACAGCGCCCCGGCGCCGGCCGGGGAGCCGGACGTGTCCAGCTTCTTGACCGCGACCTGGCTGCCGTTCGGCTTGATCTCCACCAGGTTGCCGTTGAGAGAGTTGGCGGCGAGGACGTTGCCGTTCGGCGCGATGGCCACGCCCAGCGGGCCCTTAAGGGCGCCGTTCCTGCTGACGGTGAAGCCTGTTCCCGCGCTGCGGGCGCGCAGCAGCGCGTTCGGGATGGCGGCGATCCTGTTGCCGAGCGTGTCGGCAACGTATAGCGTGCCGTTCCGGCCCAGGCCGACGCCGGTCGGCCCGATGACGAGGGCCGAGGCATTGGTCTCCTGCGGGAACCCGGAGCCGATCGTGGTGTCCGCGATCAGCCGGGGCAGCCCGTATGCGGGCGTGGTGACGATCAGCCGCAGCACGGTGCCGCGGCGGACCTCCTTGCCGCCGCCCGCGACGGTTCCGTTGAGCACGTTGGTGACGAAGAGGGCGGAGACCGATCGGCTGCCGACCGCGGTCATGTCCCATGGTCCGTTGATGCCGTGCCCGTGGAACGTCTCCACCACGCGACCGTCGCTGTTCAGCACCAGCAGGCAGCCGGCTTTGGCGGTGGCCGGGTCCCCGGCGTTGGTGGGCAGGCTGCCGACGATCACCCAGTCATTGCCGAGGATCGCCAGCGCCGTGGTGAGGCCGATCCCGCCTGGACACGAGCCCGGCAGGTGCGCGGCGCTGATCTGGGCGAACACGCGCACGGAGCCTTTAGGGGACACCTCGACGATCGTCGTGCCCGTCCCCTGGGTGTTCGCCTTGTCGTTGAAGTTGCTGACCAGGACATCGCCCTGGTGCAGCCGGTCCTTGCTCCGGGTGACTACCGCGACCCCGTAGGGGTTGACGTCCCCGTTCTTCGGAACCGTCGATGCGACGGTGGTGATGGTCTTGAAGCCGCCCACGAACGAGGAGGTCGTGCTCGCACCCGCCGCCGGGGCGACCGCCACCCCGACCGCCAGAAGGGCCCCCACCGCCCCCGCGGCCGCCGCCAGCGTTACTCGATGTCTCGACCACATGGCTCTGCACTCCTTTCTGGTTTCCGAGAATCCTGGTTTACAGCTACCGGGACTACGAGCGCTGTGGCCGATTAGATTTAATTTTGCGACAGCTAATTTTCAGCTGGCCGCAATTCACTCGAAAATGGATGTGTCGCCCGCCCCGCGGCGCACGATTTCCGGTTCTTCCCCCGAGAAGTCGATCACCGTCGTGGGCTCGGTGCCGCAGTCGCCCGAGTCGATGACCCCGTCAAGCGCCTGGCCCAGCTGCTCGTTGATCTCCCAGCCCTGGGTCATCGGCTCATCCTCGCCCGGCAGCAGCAGGGTGCTTGAGACGAGGGGCTCGCCCAGCTCGGCCAGCAGCGCCTGGGTCGCCACGTGGCGGGGAATCCGCACCCCGACGGTCTTCTTCCCCGGGTGCTGCAGCCGGCGCGGCACCTCCTTGGTCGCGGGCAGTATGAACGTGTAGCTGCCGGGGGTGGCCGCCTTGATGGCGCGGAATATCCGGTTGGGAACCTGCGCGAACTGGCCCAGCTGGGCAAAGTCCCGGCACATCAACGTCAGGTGGTGCCGGTCGTCGAGCTGCCTGATCGACCTGATCCTGGCGATCCCTTCGGTATTGCCGAGCTGGCAGCCGAGTGCGTAGCAGGAATCGGTGGGGTAGGCGATCACGCCGTTGGCGCGGACGATATCGGCGATCGCGGCGATCAGCCGCGGCTGCGGGTTGTCCGGGTGAATATCGAAGTAACGGGCCATGTGACGAGCGTAGTCGCGGGAGCACGGGTGGGGCCGGGCAAGACCGAGCTCAGCCGGTTTCTGCGGCGTAGACGACCGTGTTGCTAAGGTACGACCTGGTGCTGTAGTCGAAGGTCCCGCCGCAGGTGATGAGGCGCAGCTCCGGGTCCGGAACCGGGCCGTAGACGGCCGCGGTGGGGAAGTCGTCCTTCGCGTAACTCAGCACCTGCGTCACCTCGAAGATCGCGAGCGTCCCGTCCGCGCGTCGCACGTAGACCCGGTCACCGCGGTGCAATTGGGAGAGCCGGTAGAAAACCCCCGGCCCGGCGACCGAATCGATATGGCCCGCGATCACCGCCGACCCGATGGCGCCCGGGCGCGGGCTGCCCGTATACCAGCCGGCGACGCCCGTGGACGACGGCACCTGGAGCGCGCCGCTGCTGGTCAGGCCCAGGTGAACGAGCGAGGTGGTCACCCCGATGGACGGGATGACGAGCGAGACGGGCTTGGCCACCTGCGCCGCGCCGGTCGCCGGGGCGGCCTCGATCGGGCCGGTCGGCGCCGGCAGCACCTCCAGCGCGGCCGCCTGCGGGACGTCCGGGTGACGGGTCAGGGCCAGGCCGACGGCGCCCGCCCCAACCGCGACCAGGCCGGCCGCGACCAGCAGGGCGGCCGTCCGCCTGCCCGCTGACATCCCCCGGCGGCGGGCATGCCTGCCGCCGCCGCTCATCCGCGAGGACTCATCCGGTCTGACTCATCGGCTACGACCGCGCGGCGGGGACCTGGTGGTGCCTGCCGGCGGCCGCCGCGGCGGGCGCCCGGCGGGAGCGAAGGCGCAGGCCGCCGACCGCCGCGAGCAGCAGCCCGGCGCCGATCGCCGCCAGCCACGGCAGCGGGGAGGACGGACCGCGCGGGGCCATCCCGCCGAACCCGGTGCCGGCCCCGCCGGCCGGGGCGGTGCCGCTGCCGGCCGCGTCGAGCAGGTCGTCGACCTGCAGGCCCTTCGGGCCGTCGAGAACCACGAGCGTGTGCACGGTGCCGGCGGCAAGCGGGACGCTGGCGGTCGCCTGGTCGCCGCCGCCGCTGACGGTCAGGGTCGCGCTCCCGGGCGACACCGTCTGGTACGAGCTCACCGAGCCGAACTTCAGGCTGCCGTCCAGCACCTGCCCGCCCCAGTTGACCGAGACCGCGCTCTGCTTGAGCGAGGCCTGGATGACCCGCACCAGCGCCTTGCCCGACGGCGTGGCCAGCTGGTCATCGAGAACCTGCAGTCGCAGCCCGGACTCCGGCCCGAGGCCGGCCACCGTGTAGGCGCGTCCCGCCACCACGTCAACGCTGGCCGACAGCACCGGCGAGCTGGTGGCGGACGCGCCCGCCGCGCGCATGGCCACGGTGTAGTCGCCGGTCGGGACCTGCTCGTACGGTGACACGGTGCCGTAGGCGACGTGGTGCAGCACGATCTGGGCGGACGAGTCGCCATAGGAGTAAAGGTAAACGTCCACCGCCGGCGTGTTCGGCGACAGGTGAGCCAGTCGGATCCAGCCGGTGCCGGTGGCCGCGCTTGCGGTCGCGGCCGAGACGGCGGGAATGGCGAGCAGCAGCAGCGGCAAGGCCGCCAGCAGGATGAGCCGGCGGACAAATCTGGTCAATCTCATGGGTCCCCTCCCCTACCCGGAGCTCAAGCAGAGCCCGCGGTCGTCATTAGTTACCGCTCGGCAATCCGAGCGGGCTAGGCGCGGCGTACTCCACGTCCAGCGCGGATCCGCGCGCGAGCGCGGCCGTCGCCGGCCGGAACGGCTGCTGCTGCGCTCGCAGGAACGAGAGCATGGTCCGCAGCCGGGCGGCGGCATTAGTCCCGGCCGCGGCCGGGGCCAACTCGACGCTGCGCAGCGGGACGGCCGCGCTCGCGCCCGGCGACGGATCGCCGAATGCGACTATCCGCAGCGCCTGCTGGGCGGCCAGCGCGGCCAGCATGGCGAGCAGTCGCGGGTCGACCCGCCCGGCCCGCAGCACCGCCTGGTCCGCCCCCGTCATGGCGATGCGGCGGTTGCCGATCAGCTGCTCGCCCGCCGCGATCCGGGCGCTTCGGTCCGCCGCCAGGGCCGAGTCGTAGGCCGCGGTCCCGTCGGCGGCGACCGCGCGGACGTCGATCCTGGCGGCGCCGGAGCCGAAGCTGGCGATGACCACCGGCGCGTACACGCTCGCGAGCCGGGCGCCGAACTGGCTGCGCAGGGCCGGGGTCGCGACCACCAGGTCGGATCCCAGCGGGTCGGACGCCGACGTCCCGAGCGCCAGCAGCCTGCCCGCGCCGACGCCGCTGGCCTGCAGCGCGGCGCACATGGCGGGATCGCAGGCCACGATCGCACTGGGGCTGACCTGCCCCGCGATCCACTGCGCGGCGCTGGACCTGGCCGCCGACGCGGCCTGCAGCGAGACCGAAATCGGCGCGCTGGCGGAGCTCGCGCGGGCCGGCGCCGCAGCGGGCGAGGCGGTGGTGCCGACGACCACTGCCGCGACGGCGGCCGAGACCGCGAGCACGGCGCAGCCGACGAGCGCGAGCAGACGCCAGCCGGTTACCCTCAGGCCGGCCACCGGGTGCCGGCCAACCCACAGCCGGACCGTGGTCGCGATGACCGTGGGCCATGACGGCTCGGGTCGCGGCGCCCCCGCGTGCGACCATGCACTGTTATCAGCCATCTCCGCCCCCCAACCCTGCCACCAGGCAGGATGCGGCTTAGACGCTATGACAGCACACTAACTCCGACATTTCAGTTGATACGCGGATTTAGGTATGCCTACCTAGTCGTGGCCCGGCGAGGATCGATAGGCCAGCTCAGGCTCCGGGGAGGGGGGCGTCGACGGCGGTGAGGACGAGCTTCATCTCGGTCTGGCCGGCCGGTGCGAGCGTCGCGCCGCGAAGGTTGACGTCGCGGGGGCCGGCGGCGCCGAGCTGAGGCTCTCCGTGACGTACGCGGCCATTCCGGTCAGCTCGGTCGTCAGCTTCATCATCGTCGCGCGGATCTCGGCCGCCTCGAGCTCAGCCGCCTCGATCGTCAGCCTGGCCTGCTCGCCGGTCCGTCGTACGAGTTCGGCCGCCTCCTGCTGTGCATTCGCCAGCGAGCTGGACGCCTGGCTGCGCGCCTGGCGGAAGATCTCGGCCGCCTGCTCGTTGGCGTCCTCGATGATCCAGTCGGCTAGCTGCGATGATCCGGCGTCCCAGACCTGCTCGCGGGCGGGCTGCGCGTAGGCGGCGTACTGCTGCGCCCAGTTAGCGACGTCGGTGATGGTTTCCTGCATGATCGGCTCCGGGTACAAATCCATGTCCCGGTGCAGCGGCAGGTCCCGGCGCGGGGCGAGGGTGTGCGCCAGGGCGTCCTGGCGGGGCGGGAAATCGGGCTGAGGGGTGTAGGGCGGTCGCTGCCGGGTCGGCAGTGGCGGGGCCATCGCCGCCGCCGATGGCCGATGGCCGGTTGCCGGAGCTTCGCCGGGCCAGGGCGCGAACTGGGACTCGGGCCAGCTGGGATGGTCGGGGTGGAGGTCGTACGGGCCGTAGAGCCCGGGCTGACTGGGATACCCGCCCTGGGCCGCGGGGGGCTGCGTCCAGTTGGGGTACTCGTCCGGGTAGCCGGGCGGCTGCGTCCAGTCGGAATACTCGCCCTGGTAGCCGCCCTGGTCGCTCCAGCCGCGATGTTCGGCCTGGTAAGCGGGCTGTCCGGACCACTCGGGGTACTCGGGCGGCCGCTGCTGCGTCCACCCGGGGATCTCGGCGTACTCGGCCTGGTAGCCGGGCGGCAGCGTCCAGCCGGGGTACTCGCCCTGGTAGTAGTCGGCCTGGTACGCGGCCGGCCCGGGATCCTGATACGCGGCTGAGGCGGCGTCGGGCAAGCGCGGGTCCTGGCGGCCGAATCGCGGGTCGCCGCCACCCGGCCGGGCCGCCTCGAAGGTTCCCTGCGCCGCGAAGGGGCCGGTGCCGCCGTCGGGCCAGCGGGGCGATGTCTTGGCGTGGGCAGGCCCCCGACGCTCGTCACCCTGTCGGCGATTGCTGCCAAAATCCTCGCCAGCGCTCGTCATCTCCGCACCTCTTCCGGTAACGGTAGGGCCACCCTGGGCTATATCAGTCGGATAACGCCGGACCGGAAACGCTGACCGGGTTAGTTTCGCGAACCGATGGTGACACCTATCGGTTGAAGGTGTGACGGATCTTCCTAAGACGTAAGTTTTTGGACTGCATAACGGCGAAAGTCAAGGCAAGGGCCTCGATCGGACTCGGTCAGACGGCACCCTCAAGGGCGCCGCCTGCACGTCGAGGATCTGTTCTTACGGTTCTCTTACGGAGGCATGTGAGTGGCTGGGCGTATCTCGAAGCGATAACGCCCTCGGCTGCCCCAGCTCGGGCCGTCGCCTCAGGACGCGGCGCTGTCGGCGCGGTGCGGCAGCTTCCAGCCCGGGCGGACGAAGTGGCAGGTGTACCCGTTGGGGTACTTCTGCAGGTAGTCCTGGTGCTCGGGCTCGGCCTCCCAGAACGGCCCGGCCGCCGTCACCTCGGTGACCACCTTGCCCGGCCACAGGCCGGAGGCGTCGACGTCGGCGATCGTGTCCTCGGCGGTCTGCTTCTGGGCGTCGCTGAGGTAGAAGATGGCCGACCGGTAGCTGGTCCCGATGTCGTTGCCCTGCCGGTTCAGCGTGGTCGGGTCGTGCACCTGGAAGAAGAACTCCAGCAGGTCACGGTAGGAGATCTGCTCCGGGTCGAAGATGATCTCCATCGCCTCGGCGTGGCCGTGGTGGTTCCGGTAGGTCGCGTTCGGCACGTCACCGCCGGTGTAGCCGACCCGGGTCGAGATCACGCCCGGGCGCTTGCGGATGAGGTCCTGCAGGCCCCAGAAACAGCCGCCGGCGAGGATTGCCTTCTCGGTCGCCATGATGCTCCTTCGCCTATCGCGGGCGCCCGCGGGGTGCGGGCGCGCGGTCCACACCCAATTTAACCTCGCGCCTCCTGTCGCTATTTCACTCGCCTGGAGGACGGCCGGACCTGGCCACGGCGTGGCCGGCGTCACTCTTCGGTTCCGAGGAAGCTCCAGGCCTGGGGGAAGCTCCCGATGCCGATCGTCACGGCAGATCTTCTGCGCGGCCATGCTGACCGCCTCGGTGAAGGTGGGGAAGGCGAGCTGGAGCTCGGCCACCTGCTCCACCCGCAGGCCGGCCGCCATGCAGGCGGCGACGGTCTGGACGGTTTCCGCCGAGTACTCGCCGAGGACGTGGGCGCCGAGGATGGCGTGGGTCTGTGCCGGTCGGCGATGAGCTTGCAGAAGCCGTCCGGGCGGCCGTCGGCGACCGGCCGAGCAGGTCGTCGTAGCGGGCGACGCCGATGACGACGTCGTGGTCCTGCGCGGCCTGGGCCTCGGTGAGGCCGACCCGGCCGTACTCGGGGTCGGTGAAGCTGCCGCTGGGGACGACGTCGTAGGCGGCCTGCCTGGCCGGCCCGAGCACGGCGTTCCTGGCCGCGACGCGTCCCTCCTGCCTGGCCGTCTGCACCAGCATCGACTGGCCGTTGACGTCGCCGACGGCGAAGATGTGGCCGACGTTCGTCCGCAGGTACTCATCGACGGTGATCACGCCCGGCTCGGCCCGGACCCCGGCCGCCTCCAGGTTCAGGCTTGCTCGATGCTGGCGGGCCAGCCGACCGCGAAGAAGACGGCGTCGGCGGCCGTCTGGCCGAGGGCCTGGCCGCTTCGGTGATCAAGGTAGATGGATCCCGCCTCCCGGTGCAGGGCGGTGACGAAGGTGTCCGTGGCCACCGTCATGCCCCGGTTGCGGAAGGCGCGGCCGAGCTCGGCCGAGACGTCCGCGTCGGCCGCCGGGACCAGGGTGGGGCCGGCCTCGAACAGGGTGACGGCGACGCCGAAGTCGTCGAAGATGGACGCGATCTGGCAGCCGGTGTCCGCGCCGCCGATCACCGCGACCCGGCCCGGCAGGCTGGCCAGCGAACGGATGTCCTCGTAGGTGAGCGCCAGTTCGGCGCCGGGGATCGGGAGACGGGCCGCGTGCCCGCCGACGGCCAGGATGATCCGGTCCGCGGTCCAGGTCCGTCCGTCGCCCGCGGCCATCGTGTGCGGCCCGGTGAAGCCGACGGGACCGAGATGCTCGATCAGGTCGATGCCGTGCCGGCGGATGTGGCCGGCCACGTCCTTCTTCTCATGGGCGTAGCGGGCCACCCGCTCGCTGTTGGCAAGCACGGCGGGCAGGTCGGGGACCGGCGCCGGGCCGGTCAGGCCGAACTGCGCCCAGGACGACCAGTCACGCGCCAGCCGGGCCGCGCGGGCCAGCGTCCGCACCGGCGCCGGGCCGGAGTTGAGGCTGGTCCCGCCGACCTGGGCCGCCTCGAGCAGCGTGACCCGCGCGCCGAGCTCGCACGCCTGCAGGGCGGCGGTGACGCCGGCCGGGCCGCCGCCGACCACCAGCACGCTGACGTCGGCGCTCACCGGCCTGGCCCCGGCCGCCTGGTCCGGGCCGGCGGCGGTTCCCGCGTGCAGGTCAAGCCCGGCCGACATCGCGCCGCCGCTGCGGCGCTCGTCCTCGCGGATCAGGTGCATGACCGCGTTGATCAGCGCCAGGTGCGAGAACGCCTGCGGGAAGTTCCCCAGCTGGCGGCCGGAGTGCGCGTCGATCTCCTCGGCGTACAGGGACAGCGGGCTGGCGTACGACAGCAGCTTCTCGCACAGCGCCCTCGCCCGGTCCACCTCGCCGATCTCGGTCAGCGCCGACACCAGCCAGAACGAGCAGATCGTGAACGATCCCTCCTCGCCGCTGAAGCCGTCGTCGGTCTCCTCGACCCGGTACCGCAGCACCAGTTCGTCCTCGGTGAGCTCGTCGGCGATGGCCAGCACGGTCGAGCGCACCCGCGGGTCGTCCGGCGGCAGGAACCCGAGCAGCGGGATCAGCAGCGCCGAGGCGTCCAGGGCGGTGGTCCCGTAGTGCTGGCAGAAGACACCGCGGTCGTCGGTGCCGTTGGCGCAGATGTCGGCGTGCATCTCGTCGGCCGCCTTGCGCCAGTCGGCCGCGTGCTCGGCGTCGCCGCGCAGCAGGGCGAGCTTGGCGCCGCGGTCGGCCGCCACCCAGCACAGCACCTTGGAGGCGGTGAAGTGCTGGGCCGGGCCGCGCACCTCCCACAGCCCCTGGTCGGGTTCGCGCCAGTGCGCGATCGCGGCCTCGACCTGGCGCGCCAGCATCGGCCAGCGGCGCTCGTCCAGCCGGTCGCGGGACCGGGTGTGCAGGTAGACCGAGTCGAGCAGCACTCCCCAGACGTCATGCTGGCGCTGGTCCCAGGCGCCGTTGCCGATGCGGACCGGGCGGGCGCCCTCATAGCCCGACAGGTGATCGAGGATCTCCTCGGTCAGCTCGCGCTCGCCGCCGATCCCGTACATGATCTGCAGGTCGGCGTCCTGTTCGGCCAGGTCGGTGATGAAGTAGAAGAAGTCGTTGGCCTCCCGGTCGAAGCCGAGCGTGTACAGGCCCCAGAGCATGAAGGTCGAGTCGCGCAGCCAGGTGTAGCGGTAGTCGTAGTTGCGCTCGCCGCCGGGCGTCTCCGGCAGCGACGACGTCGCCGCCGCCATCAGCGCCCCGGTCGGCGCGTAGATCAGGCCCTTCAGCGTCAGCGCGGACCGCGCCAGGTACTCCCGCCAGGGGTGGTCGGGGAAGGCGCCGCGGCTGATCCACTCGTGCCAGAAATCGGCGGTCCGGGCCAGCCGCTGATGCGCGTCGGCGAACGTCTCGGGCGCGCGTCCCGTCGCCCCACGACAGCGCGCAGAACACCTGCTCGCCGGCCCGCAGGCGGCGTCGGGCGATCGCCCGAGGGCCCTCGAAGCCCAGGTTCAGGTCGGTGGTCAGCCGGAACTGCGGCTCGTCGCCGAGCAGCGCCTCCGCCTCGCCGTAGCCGTCCCCGGCGTGCCGCCAGGCACCGCGCTGCCGACCGTAGTCGAAGGCGGGCTCGCACTCCAAGCGTGAAGTCGATGAACCCGTTCAGGCACCGGACGGTCCGCAGCAGCACCCGGTCGGCGGCGTGATCGACCGGCGCCCGCTGGTGCCCGTCCGATCGGCGCGCCTGGTGCCGCCACGGCCCGATCAGCAGCACGTCACGGACCACGGCCCAGCCGCTGGGAGTGGCCCACGTCGTCTCGAGCACCATCGTGCCCGGCAGGTAGCGTCGTCCGGCCGGAACGGTGACATCGGCCGGCCCCAGCCGGAACGACCCGGCGCCGCGGTCGAGGGCTGCCGCGAAGATGCTCGGGCCGTCCATCCGCGGCAGGCACATCCACTCCACGTTGCCGCTCGGCGCGACGAGCGCGCACACCTCGCAGTCGGACAGGAACCCGTACTCGGCGATCGGCGGGAACGGGCTTCCGTTCACCGTCGAATGAGCCGGATGCGAACCTCCGGCCAGCACGTCAGTCACCGGGCACACGCTCCTCACCGATCGCGGTCGCGCATGCCGTCCACCGCGAAGCTCATGCCACGGCCGCCGGTGCGGCCCTGCTGCGCTGATCCTGCCCCGCAAGCCGCCATCTGTCACTCTATGAATTGGTGAATTCACTTTGCGTAGCAAGCATGCTACGACGGGCACCGGGCGTAACATGGGTGCCTGCTCGGCGTTAGCGCGCCGCCGGTCTCGGGGAGTAGTGGGGGCTCGTGGACATCACCCAGCTGATCCTTGACGATCATCATGAGCAGCGTCGGCTGTTCGCGATCCTGGAGCAGATCGACCGGTCCGACACCGGGACGCTGTCGGCCGTCTGGGCGCGGCTCGGTTCGTTCCTCGAGCTGCACGCGGCGGCCGAGGAGGCGATCTTCTATCCGGCGCTGCTGCAGGTCGGGATCGCCGCCAGGCGAAGGACCGGGGTCGAGGAAGAGACGCTCGACGCCATCGGCGATCACAACGAGATCAGGGACGCGGTGGCCGAGGTCGCGCGGCATTCGGCGGGCAGCGACGGCTGGTACGCGGCGGTCGCCGGGGCGAACCTGGCCAACGGCGACCACATGGCGGAGGAGGAACGCGAGGGCCTGACCGATTTCCGCCGCCTGGCCGGGCTGCAGCAGCGGCACAGCCTCGCGGTCGCCTTCGCCGCCTTCGAGGCGCGGAATTTCGCCGGCGTGCGGCCGGTGGACAAGGACCCGGCCGGCTACGTCAGCCAGGCCGAGGCGGGCACGCCGCCCGTCGGCGATGGATCACTGAACATCGGCGGACTTAAATAATCAGCGTGACGCGCACGGCCGCCGCCGTCGCCGCGCCTGTGCGCGGTCGCGGCGCTGTCGGTCGCGTGCTCGGCGACGCCGACGCCGACCGGGCCCGCGCCGGTTACCACGACCGTCTCGGCCACGCCGACCGCCTCGGCCGCGCCCACCGCTCGGTTGCGCCGCGCCCGGCCCAGCCCGACCGACGCCGGCCCGGCGTTCACGGTCGTCGGCGACAACCCGGTGACGCCCAACGGCAGCCAGGACACGGACGCGGCCACCCCCGGCGCCGTCTGCGACAGCGCTCAGCTCAAGGCCGACCAGTCGCTGGGCGCCTGCATCGCCGACGGGTTCTCGCTGGAGGGCTTCCCGGCCGCGTCCGCCCTGCTGAGCGCACTTCCTCACCGGGACGGGCACCGAGATCGACTACCGGCTCGGATCGACGATCTCGAACCAGGCCCAGGCGAGCGCCGGCTTCCAGACCGTGAACGACATCGTCCAGGGGGAGATAGCGGTCCAGCTGAAGGACGGCGACACCCGGGTCCGGCTCTCGCGCCGGCGCAGCTGCCCGACGGTGCTGTTCGCGTCGAAGGCGAGCGACCTGTACTGGGGGTTCCGCGGCACGCAGGGGCTGGCCGTGAGCGGGAGCGGGCGCCGCGAGCAACGGCCGGTACGTCGGCACGCTCACCTATGTCATACGAGACAGCTACGGGTTCCCGGCCGACGACACCCTCGACGGGTTCGGCCCGCCGATGAGGTACCTGCAGACGGTGTGCGGGGCGCCGCAGCATCCGGGCGGCGCCCGCTGGTTTCCCGACACGATCACGGTGCGGGTGCCGTTCAGCGCCGCCGCGGGAGCTGCCGAGCCGGCGGCCCGGTAACACCGAGGTGCCGTGCCTCGGCCGGCTGCGCGGAAGGCCGCCGCCACCTCTCCCGCGCTGCATCGGCAGCCCCAGCGACAGGCGGCTGAACTCGACCGCCAGGCGATGCCACAGCGGGGCCTCGGCGCAGCATGGTGTGCTCGCCGCCGAGCACCTCGATCGTGGCCGTCTCGGGTGACGGAGCGGGCGCGCTCGGCGTAGGCCCAGGTTTCCCCGGGACTGGTGATGTGGTCGGCGGTCCCGTGGGCGAGCAGGACCCGGCGGCCCGCCAGCTGGTCCACCGGCTCCGTCGGCGGCAGCCACGGCGCCAGCCCGGCGACCGCCGACACCGCCGGGTGCCCGGCCACCCGGAACGCCGCCCGCGCGCCCATGGAATGGCCGATCAGCACGACGGGAATGGCTCCGAACCGCGCGACGATCTCATCGAGCGCCGCGCCGAGGTCCTGCACCGGCGAGGCCAGCTCGCCGTTCCAGCCCCGCACCCGGTACCGCGGCCGGGACACCGCGATCCCGCTTCCGCGCAGCCCGTGCCGGATGGCGAGCGCCAGCGGGATCATCCGCAGCACGGCCGGGTCAAGCGGGCTAACCGGCTCGGGCTGACCTCGGTGCCGCCGTGCGCCACCACCACCGCCCCGCGAACGCCGACCGCGGTCTTCACGTCGTCCGTGCCCTGGATCGTCTCGCGGCTCATCGGCTACCGTCCCCTCTGGCTTCCCGCAGCCTATCCGTGAGCATTACGCGAATGGGTGTGGGGCGCGGAGGCAGCGGGAACGGAGACCGTAGCGTGTGGCGCCGCTTCTCAATCGAGAAAGCCCGTGGAGGAACCGTGACCGACACCAAGGACGAGTCGCCCGACCGCTCAGCTTCGAGCGGGACATCCAGCCGCTCTTTCGCGACAAGGACCGGACCTCGATGCTCAAGGCGTTCGACCTGTGGTCCTTCACCGACGTCGTGGCCCACCAGGACTCGATCCTCGAGCAGGTCCGCTCCGGGCACATGCCCTGCGACGGAGCATGGCCGGCCGAGAAGGTGTCCACGTTCGCGGACTGGATCAGCCAGGGATCACAGCCCTGACACCGCGGCGGTGGTAAAGCCCAGCCCGCAGGTAGTATGCCCGCCGTGGCCGAGATCGGGGTGCGCGAGGCCGTCCTGGCTGACCTGCCGCAGATAGCGGTGGTGGCGCTGGCGACCGGGCAGGACGAGGAATGGGGCGGGGCGGACGCCGCCTACGTGACCCATCTGCTCGCGCACGGCCGGGTGGTGGTCGGGGTCTGCGACGGCGCGGTCGTCGGCTTCGGCGCCACCCGGCCGATCGGCATCGGCCCCGGCGCGGTCAGCATGCTGTGCGACCTGTTCGTCGACCCCCGGCTGCACGGAAGCGGCTGCGGCCGCGCGATGCTGGCGGAATTGTGGCCGGGCCGCGGGCGCCGGATGACGTTCAGCAGCCTGCACGGGCATGCCCTGCCGCTGTACACCAGCTTCGGGCTTGACGCCTGGTGGCCCCTGCTGTATCTGCGGGGCCGGGTCGACGCGGTGGCCGGGCCGGACGGGTGGCGGGCCGAGCCCGCCACCCCGGCCGAGGTGGCCGCGCTTGAACTGGCGTGGACCGGAGTCGACCGGTCGGACGACCATCTCGCGTGGGCCCGCCGCCCGGCCGGGGCCGCCCTCCTGGCCAGGCGCGGCGGCCAGGTGATGGCGGGCGCGACTGCGGGCGGCGCGGCCGGCGAATATGGGCTGACGCATCTGGCGCTGGCGCCGTCCGCCGACGCCGCCGACGGGGTGCTCGCGGTGCTGGCCGGCCTGCGGCCGGATGACGGGCAGGCGGTCGTCTGCCTGCCCGGACCGCACCCGGCCGTCCGGCCGCTGCTCGCTGCGGGCTGGCGAGTGGCGGAATTCGACCTCTACATGGCGACCGAGCCGGGGCTGCTTGACCCGGGCCGGGTGGTGCCATCCCCGGCGCTGGCCTGACCGCCGTCGCACCCCTGATCACAGCCTCGCGGAATGCGCGCGCTTCCCCTTCTCCGGTCTGAATAAACCGGCGGATGCCCAGATTTCCGGTTTTTGATGTGAAAGACCGGGGGGTGGCGGCCCCTGGGGCGGATGTCCCATTATTAGACAAACCGCGCGTCGCCCGTCGTCCGCAATGTCGTGAGAAAGGGGTTCCCGGTGAGCATCACTACCCGAGCCGCGGTCTGCCGCGTGCCCGGCCAGCCGTGGGAAATCACCGAGCTTGAGCTCGACGACCCGAAGGCCAACGAGGTCAGGGTCAAGTTCCTCGCCTCCGGCCTGTGCCACTCCGACGACCATATCCAGAAGGGCGACGCGCCGATGCGGCTGCCGGTAGTCGGCGGTCACGAGGGCGCGGGCATCGTCGAGGCGGTCGGCCCGGCCGTCACCCGGGTCGCGGTCGGGGACCACGTGACCTGTTCGTTCATCCCTGCCTGCGGCAAGTGCCGGTACTGCTCGACCGGCCGACAGATGCTGTGCGACGCGGGCAAGAACGCCGGCACCGGGATGTTCCCCGACGGCACGTTCCGGTTCCACCAGGGCGGCGAGGACTTCGGCGGGCTGTGCGTGCTCGGCACCTTCTCGCAGTACGCGGTGGTGCACGAGTACTCCGTGATCAAGATCCCGAACGAGATCGGCTTCGACGTCGCCGCGCTGGTCGCCTGCGGCGTCCCGACCGGCTGGGGATCGGCGGTCCGCGCGGGCGGTGTTCGGGCCGGGCAGACCGTTGTGATCTACGGCGCGGGCGGCGTCGGCAGCAACGCGGTCCAGGGCGCCAGCCTGGCCGGGGCCAAGAACGTGATCGTGGTGGACCCGGTGGAGTTCAAGCGGAAGATGGCCACGACCGAATTCGGCGCGACGCACGCGTTCGCCACCGCCGAGGAGGCGCACGAGTTCGTGGTCGAGACGACCTGGGGCGAGCTCGCCGACGTCGCCATCATCACCGTCGGCATCCTGCACGACGAGGTGATCAGCAACGCGATCAAGGTCGTGGGCAAGTCCGGCCAGGTCACGATCACCGCGGTCGGGAACGGCTGGGTGAACGAGAACCCCGGCATGCTCATCGGCTACCAGCGCCGGATCCAGGGCTCGATCTACGGCGGCTGCAGCCCGCTGGTCGACGTACCGCTGCTGATCGGCCTGTACCAGGCGGGCAAGCTCAAGCTCGACGAGCTGATCACCCGCCGCTACACGCTCGACGAGATTAACGAGGGCTACCAGGACATGCTCGACGGCAAGAACATCCGCGGCGTCATCATCCACTGATTTGCGGGCCGGTGGCAGAAAGCGCCACCATACCGGCCCGCAAATCAGTGCTATCTCCCGGGGGGACGACCCCCCGAACCCCCCGGTGCGGCCTTCGGCCGCGACCCAACTGGGCTTCCCAGGAAGGAACGCAGATGACCACCATCACGACCCGCGCCGCCATCGCCCGGGCGCCGCACGTCGGCTGGGAGATCGCCGACCTGCAGCTCGACGAGCCGAAGGCGCATGAGGTCCGCGTCAAGCTGATGGCGGCCGGATTGTGCCACTCCGACGACCACATCACCACCGGTGACGCCCCCATCCGGCTGCCGGTGGTGGGCGGGCACGAGGGCGCGGGCATCGTCGAGTCCGTCGGTCCCAACGTGCAGCGGGTCAAGCCGGGGGACAAGATCGTCTGCTCGTACATCCCGGCCTGCGGCGCCTGCCGGCCGTGCTCGACCGGGCACCAGAACATGTGCGTGAAGGGGCTTAACGCCGGCACCGGCATGTTCGAGGACGGCACCTGGCGGTTCCACCTGGGCGATCAGGACCTGGGCGGGTTCTGCACGCTCGGCACCTTCTCCCAGTACGCGGTGGTGTCGGAGTGGGCCACGGTGCCGCTGCGAGAGGACTTCCAGGACATCCCGTGGGAGATCCTGTGCCTGGTGGGCTGCGGGGTTCCGACCGGCTGGGGCTCATCCGTGCACGCGGCGGGCGTGCAGGCGGGCGACACCGTGGTGATCTTCGGCGCGGGGGGCGTGGGCAGCAACGCGGTCCAGGGCGCCCGCTTCGCCGGGGCGAAGAACGTGGTCGTGGTGGACCCGGTCGAGTTCAAGCGGGAGATGGCCACCACCGTGTTCGGTGCGACGCGCGCGTTCGCGACCGCCAAGGAGGCGCACGAGTTCGTGGTCGAGACGACCTGGGGCCAGCTCGCCGACCACGTGATCATGACCCCCGGCGCGGTCACCGAGGAGATGGTCAACGCGGCGGTGATGATGACCGGCAAGGGCGGCAAGGTGACGATCACGGCCGTCGGCCACATCAACGAGCGCGCGGTCCATTTCCACGCGGGCGCGCTGATCGGCTACCACCGGCAGGTCCGGGGCGCGCTGTTCGGCGACAGCAACCCGCTCTACGACATCCCGATGCTGCTCGGCCTGTACAAGTCGGGCGACCTCAAGCTGGACGAGCTTGTCACCCGCACCTACACGCTCGACCAGGTGAACCAGGCGTACCAGGACATGAACGACGGCAAGAACATCCGCGGCGTGATCGTCCACGAGCATTAGGCATCAGGCGGGCCGTAGCCCTATATTCGCAGTGCGGCCCGCATCCCGCCGGAGGCGATCCGTCCGGTCTTAGGCGATCAAGCCTGGCTCGCAGCTCACCTATAGCCGATAGCCACTCTAGGCCCCAGTCCGCGGCGTCGTCATTGTCGAACGCACCAGCACCCAAGCGCGTCGGCGTAGAACGTGCGCGCCTCGCCGAGATCGGGGACGTAAAGCGTCATCGCGCCGATCTCTCTCCAGTCCGCCATGCCGCTGCCTTCGTGTAGTTCTCCGGTACGGGCGCGCGCACTCAGCCGCGTGGGACCCGGGTGTCGTCCGGCCCCTGCCAGGTGCGGCCGTCGAGCAGCTCGCGGGCCGCGTCGAGGTGCCCGGCATGGACCGCCGTCTCGGTGATGACGTGCAGGATGATCTCCCGCACGTCGCGGAGCCGCCAGTCGCTGAAGTAATCCGGCCACCTGGCCGGCGGCGCGTCCAGGCTGAGCCGGGTCAGGACCGCGTCGGAGGCCGCGGTCTCCCGCCGGTACAGGTCGAGCACGGCCTCGGCGGCTCGTCCGGTGACGGCCGCCAGCCGGTGTCGTCATTGAGGTCCACTGCCTCGCCCGCCGCGACACCGCGGAACCAGAACCGCTCGTCGTCGACGGCGAGATGCCGCACCAGGGCCAGGCACGACCAGCCAGACGGCAGCACCGGCCGGCGGAGGTTGTCCTCTGACAGGCCCTTCAGGACGCCGAGCACATGACCGCGCTGGTCCTCCAGCCATTCAAGGAGCGCCTCCCGCTCTCTGTCCGGGGCCGGCTGTGTCATCTGCTCTCCTCGCGCCCGTTCCGGGGCCGACCGGCCCCGGAACATCCTCGCAGAGACCAGCCGTAACGGCGATCTCCTAAGTGCCCGCAGTACCGAGTGCCAGAACGCCGCAGAATCATCATCGCTTCTAGGCGACGCCCGCGGTGTCAACCGCCATGGCCACGACAGTGCGCAAATCCCCGAACCGAATACCGGGAAACAGCAGGTCAGCGCGACGGGCTAGCCACGAACCCGCGAACGTGAGCCAAGTCAGGCCATTGTCGAACGGACCAGCACCCCAAGCGCCCACGCCGACTGATGCCGCACCGGAGCGCGTTGGGAGGCAGTGGCGGGGCGGGACGGTGGGTTGGGTTAGCTGGTGGGTTGGGTTGCTGGTGGTGGTCCGTGGCTGCGGAGGACGACTTTCCCGTCGGGGCTGGTCGCGCTGGTCGACCCGTCGGGCAGGAGCTCCAGGTCCCAGCCCATCCGGTGCACGCAGATGTCATGGTGAAACTGACACAAAAGGACGCAGTCGGTGCTGCTGGTCTTGCCGCCGTGCCGTTTGTGCTTGACGTGGTGGACGTCGCAGTGGGCCGGCCTCCGGTTGCAGCCGCCCGGCCAGGCGCAGCCCTTGTCCCTGGCGATGACGGCTTTGCGGATCGCGTCGGGGATGGTGTCGGCGTAGCCGATGTCGAGGATGGCGCTTTTGGTGTTGAGGGGCTTGCCGAGGAGGCTGCGTCTGAGGGCGGACGCGAGGGCGCCGGGGCCGGAGACGAACCGGATCGCGCGGCGGGCGAGGGCGTACTGCAGCGCCTCCCACGCCTCGGGGGCGAGCGGCTGCGGGCCCGGGCGGAGATGGGGACCGGGGCTCTCAGGCTGCCCGTCGGCGCCGGGCGCGCCCGGCGCGGCCTGGGCGGCGTGGCCGTAGGCGTCGGTGATCAGGGTGATCATCTCGGTGATGAGGTCCCAGTCGGGGCTGCCGGTGACGACCGGGACGATCATCGCGTCGCAGGCGATGGCCTCGGCGTCCTTGCCCGACAGGTAGCCGTGCTCGCCGGCCCGGGCGCGGAGCCAGGTGTCCTCGACGGCCGACGCCCCGTCCATGCCCAGCAGGTCCCGGAGCGGGATGGTGACGTCGACGCGGGTGTCGGCGCCGGCCCGGTCGGGGATCATCTTGGCGCGGATGAGGAGCTCGCAGGCTTCCTGGAGGGCGTCGTGGTAGCGCTGCTGGGCGGTGCGCAGGTCCTCGGGGCCGCGGTTCTTGCCGAGGGCGTCGAGGACGGCGGCGAGGGCGGCTGAGCATTCGGGGGTCAGGTCGCCCCGCAGGTGGCCGGCGTTGTCGAGGGTGGTGTCGAGGATGAGGTGGCGGTCGCCGAACCCGCGCCCGGCCGGGTCGTCGTCGGGGTCGGGCTCCTGGGCGCGCCAGGCCTCGTAGGCGGCCTGGGCCAGCAGCTTCAGGTCGTCCAGGTCCGCGCCCGCGGTGGCGGCTTCGACGAGGATCTTGTCGGCTGCTTGCTGCAGCTCGTCGTGGTCGATGCGGCCGGTCCAGGCGGCGATCTCCCTCGCCCACGAGATGGTGATCGCCCCGGTGGCGGTCGCGGCGTCGAGCGATGGGTGCCTGCTCAGCAGCCGCATCTGCCGCACGGCGGCCTTCGCGTCCTTGCGGCCGAGGCGCGTTTCCGCCGCCAGCCAGGCGGCGGTGGTGGCGTAGCCGTCGGCGTCGTGGTCGTCGGCGGCGTCGAACCGCCGCATCAGCCCGTTGGACGCCGCGCCGAGCAGGGAGGTGATCGACCCGAGCTGCTCCAGGGCCTCGGCCCGGGCGGGGCCGTCGAGGCCGTCGGCGGCGGCGGAGTTCAGGTAGGCGGCGGCCGCGCTGGTGACCCGGAGCGCGTCCGCGACGCTGGCGAACCCGCCGGGGGCGGCCAGGACGCAGCCCGATCCGTCTGCCGTGCACATCGACAACCACCCCCTCCCCGCTGGGCCCTTCGAGAGCATGCGGATGAAGCTCACGCGGTAGCCGGGATCGGCCGGGGCGGGCGCTTGCGCGCCGGCGGCCACAGCACTGACTCCGCTACGGCTGAGCCTGGCGGCAGCGCGGGCGATCCGCCGGTCGGGATTCCGCGGGGGCGGCGCGCCTTCGGGGGCGCGTTCGCGAGGGGCTGCCTTCTCCCCCTATATTACCCGTTCGATCAATGGCGAGTAAATGGCCTGGGCGTGATCGTTTATTCGATTTCCTGTCATTTATGCCATCGACATGAAGCCGAGTGGGAGATGAGTCAGGAGGGACCGTTCGAATAAAACGGGTTTGATCTGCCTGAGCATCCCGATGAGGCGGGCGACCTGATACTCAAGCGACTCGGTCGCCGCGCGGCGGTTGTCGATGACCGAGTGCGGCGCCGCGGGCGCGGAGTCGAGCCGCATCCGCGCGGTGAACGCGCCGAAGTCGGCCAGCTTGGCGTCGTCGCGCTCGGACCGGCGGGCCGCGAGCCGGCCGCGGATGGTGGCGGCGTCCGAACGGACCCAGACCAGGCGCACCGTCCCGCCGCCGAGTTCGGCGACCCAGGACCGCCACCGGTCGGGGTCGTGGATCTGCCGGGTGAACGGCGCCGACAGCATGACCGGGCAGTCGTGCGAGCGGATCTCGCGCGCGGTCGCGGTCATGCCCGCGTACTCGTGCGCCTTGACGTGCTCGTCGTACCAGGGACCCTCGCGCTCGCCGGTCGGACGGCCGGCCGCCGCGAGCGTGGCGGCGACGAATGACCCGTACATGGTGTCCTTGTCAAGCAGCGCTGGCGCCGGCTCGAGCGACGCCAGCAGCAGCCGCGCGACCGTGCTCTTGCCCGCCCCCGGCGCCCCGGCCACCACCCAGGCGATCGCGACATCCACGCCCACACGTTAGCGCGACCGGGTCCCGCTAGTTCTTGTGGAGCTTGACCGCCGTGCCGTAAGCGCAGATCTCGGTCCAGTTCCCGCCCATCTCCGAGGTGTCGAAGCGCATCGCCACGACGGCGTCGCCACCCCTGGACTGTGCCTCCTTGCTCATCCGGTCGATTACCTCATTGCGGCTCTCGATCAGGTTCTTCGTCATTCCCTTGAGTTCGCCGCCGGCCATCGACTTGAAGGCGGAACCGAACTGAGAACCGATGTTGCGGCTCCGCACCGTCAGGCCGAACACCTCGCCAAGCACCTCGGTTACCTCGTAGCCGGGGATGTCGTTCATCGTCGAGATCAGCACACCACACCTCCGAGAGGGGTATCGCCGCGCAACCTCGCCGGTAAACGCCTCTGTTAACTGAGAGTAATCGTGATCAGGCGCTGGCGCGGGCGAGCGCCGCGCGGATCGACGCGGCCGGGTCGCCGAGGTGGTAGACGCGTTCGCTGGGCTCGATGTTGTCGAGGAACTCCTGGTAGCGGACGGCGTAGGCGAGGTGCGCCAGCGGTTCGGCGATCCGCAGCGCCTCGGCCGGACGGGAGCGGGGGACCGCGGCGGACCAGGCCGCGATCCAGGCGTCGGCCGCCGCGCGGCGCCGGCCGGCCGGCAGGAAGTCGATCGCGCGCAGCCCGTCGAGCACCGGGTTGCCCACGTGGGCGTCGGCGAAGTCGAGGACGACCGGCGCGCCGACGCCGCAGCGCCAGTTGCCGGGGTGGAAGTCGCCGTGCACGAGGGTGTCGGGCAGGCCGCAGTCGGCCAGCATCTCCCACCGCGGCTCGCAGGCTCCTCGCGGCCGCAGCTCCCCGGGGCTCAGCTCGGCGCCGACCGGGCCGTCGAGCAGGTCGCGGACGGCCGCCGCCAGGGTCTGCGGGCGGCGGTCGGGGATCGCCTGCGGCGGCTGGCCGATGCGGGCCTGGGCGGCGGCCAGGCGGCGCACGGCGTCCGCCGCGACCTGCGGGGAGGCGTCCCAGCAGTCCGCGCCGGGCACGTCGGCCAGCAGCAGGCGGCCCGGCGCGCTGGCGAGGACGGCCGGCACCAGGCCCGGGTCGACCTCGGCGAAGGCGGCGATCGCGGCCGGCTCGGCGGCGGCGAAGCCGGGGATGGCCTTGAGCCAGACCGGGCCGTCGGCGGTCGGCAGGCGGAACAGCCCCGACAGGTTCCAGGTCTTGCGCTGCACGGGCCGCCCGGTGAGGTCGACGTGCCCGGCTGCCCACTGGAGGAGTTCCCGCACGCCCGACGGCGCGCGCCCAGGGCAGCCGGAGCGGGTGGTCGTCGTCGGCGAAGTCGCACGGGGCCAGGCTCCCCGGTGGCTCGAGCGCCTCCGCGTGGTAGGTGACGTGCCCGTCGCGCGCCCCGTCGGAGCCCTCGACCGTGAGCAGTCGCAAGACGACGACCGGCACGCCCGTCGCCCGCTCCAGGTGCGCCACGACCGGCTCGACCTGGGCCCACCACGGGATGTCGACCGGGAATGGCCCGACCTTCCCGGCGCACACGCCGCCGTACGTCACGACTGCGGTCACCGTGCGTCCCATCCGGCCAGTGTGACGGCCCGCAGGGAAAATGCCCATCGAATATCGGGTCGGCGAAACAGCTGACACGGTACGTGAGTGATTCGCTACTTTCTGATTGACAAGGCGCGGTAACCTGCCGTTTCAGGGTTACGGGCCGCACCCTTAGCGGCCCTCCTTCGTGACCTATTCGTTATCTATGGTTGCGTATCTAGCCGCTTGCCCGCGCCTCTGGGGGTGCCGACGGCAGGTTCATGGCTGACCCTGCCACCGCGGTTATTGGACTACACGGGGGGATTCCAGATGCCGCAGCCGTTCCGGAACTGGTACTTCGAGCCCGAACGCGTTCCGCCGGAGGCCGGCGGGCCCGGCCGTGATGACGGCATCGCGCCCGGCCTCGCCTACGTGCCGCCAGCCTCGCGGCAACGGCACGGCGCGCGGCTGCTCGATCCGAGCGACGCGCCGACGATCCCGGGCGCCCGGCAGCAGGGCTGGGGCAGGACGCCGAGTTCGACCGTGTACCGGGCCAGGACCCTGCTGATCCCGGCCGACCTGCTGCGCGACGATGCCGTGGTCGCGGCGATCAACGCCGCGCTCGATCCCGTGGGGATGAGCATCGTGCTGCCCGACCTGGACAGCCGTCCGGTGCAGAGCGAGGGGCAGGCCGCCGACGCGCTGCGGCGGCTGCCCCGCATCGCCGGGCTGGTGCCGGCCGTGCCCGCGGCGGGCAGGCCGGCCGTGCCGGTGGTGGTTGACGCGTGGACGGCGTTGCAGGCGCTCCGCGCGGCGGCCGATGCCGCGGCGCGGACGAACGCGGATGCCGATGCCGATGCCGATGCCGCTGAACCTACCGGTGCCGCGCTGACCACGGAGATCGTCAGGCGGATCGGGCTCGAGCATCTTCTGGTCGGGTCCGCCGTCAGCCCGAATGCCTTCTGCGAGGGCCACGACGTCGAGGCCGGCGCGGCCGGCGGCAGCACTGCCGGCGGGGACGCCGGCGACAGCGCTGCCGGGTCAAACGCGATCTCCGGCACCCCGTTCAGCGAGGGCAGCGCCGTGTCCGGGCCTGGTGCCGGCGGCTCTTACGTGTACGGCAGCGGCGATACCCGGGCGCCGGTCACGCTCTGCCTGCGCGCGCCCGACCGCCGGGAACCGGACGACCTTCACTGCCGGCGGCCGGTCGTCGCGGTCCTCGACACCGGCGTCCGCGCCCACCCGTGGCTGGACGTGCAACGGGATCCGGCGGGCGGGTACGTCGTTGACCCGGCCGATGGTTTCGTGCTTGACGATCCAGGTATCCAGGCCGTCGTCTACGCCGAGGCCAGCTTCGCGGCGGCCGAGCAGGGAGACGCCTCCCGCCGGTTGATCGCGGACGCCTGGGACCGCCCGGCGGCCGGGGATCCGCTGCTCGGCGAGCTGAACGGCGCGACCGGTCACGGCACCTTCATCGCCGGGATCGTGCGCCAGGCGGCGCCCGACGCCCGGGTCCTTGCCCTTCGGATCATGCACAGCGACGACGTCGTGTACGAGGGGGACCTGCTGTGCGCGCTCGCCCTGCTGGCGGACCGGATCGCGGCGGCCGAGGACGGCACCATGGCGGGCATGGTGGACGTGGTCTCACTGTCGCTTGGCTACTTCGACGAGTCCGCGGCCGACGTCACCTACAGCTCGGGACTCTGGCAGGTCATCCAGGTGCTGCTCGACCTGGGAGTGGCGGTGGTGGCAGCGGCAGGCAACTACTCGACCAGTCGCCGGTTCTACCCGGCCGCGTTCAGCCTGCAGCCGTCGCCGGTCCCGGTCATCAGCGTCGGCGCGCTCAACCCGAACGGCTCCAAGGCGCTGTTCAGCGACGGGGGCCGCTGGGTGCGGGCCTGGGCGGCGGGCGCGGCGGTGGTCAGCAGCTATCCCGATGACGTCAACGGGAGCCTTACTCCCCCGGTCAGGGTGCGCACCCGTCGGGACGGGCTCGCGTCCGGGTACGGACCGCCCGGTGACCGCGAGGGGCTCGACCCCGACGATTTCCGCGGTGGCTTCGCCGTCTGGAGCGGAACGTCGTTCGCGGCCCCGCTGATCGCCGCGCAGATCGCCGCGCGGCTACTGGAACAGGTCGCCCAGCTGGGCCCGGACGCGCCGGGAAGCCAGGCCGCGGCGGACAGGACCACGGCCGCCCTGGCCTCGCTTGGTTGGCCGGGGAGGGCGTAATGGACGAATCGATGTGGGTCACCGCGCCGCCCGACCGCTTCGGCCGGGCGGATCGGTCGGGTCGGTCCGACCGGGCCGCGCGGATGGCGGACCTGCTCGACGCGGCCAAGGGCGGGAGCGAGGACGCGCTCGGCCAGATCACGGCCGAGCTCAGCCCGATGCTGTGGCATGTCGCCCGCGCGGCCGGGCTGGGGGCCGACGATGCCGAAGATGTCGTGCAGACCGCGTGGGAGCGTCTGCTCTCTCACCTGGCCGACATCCGCGCCCCCCAGGCGCTGGTCAGCTGGCTCGTCGTGACCACGAAACGCGAGGCGTGGCGGACCCGCTCCCGCGGCCGCAGGCAGCGGCCCGCGGACCAGGAATGGCTCACGGCCATCCCCGACGACACGGCCGGGGCCGAGGAGCAGATCGTCCTCGACGAGCAGCAGCGGGCACTGTGGCGGGCGGTCGGAAGGCTCTCCGCGCAGTGCCAGGAGCTGCTCCGGATCGTCGCGTTCATACCGCGGCCGGACTACCAATCGGTGTCGGCCGCGCTGGGCATGCCGGTCGGCAGCATCGGCCCCACCCGCGGCCGGTGCCTGGAGAAGATCCGCGCGCTGCTGGCCGACGAGCCCGACGGGAGAAGATCATGAAGTCCCCGGACGATGCGCAGGACCAGCCGATGGACGATCTCGACTTTGAGATCCTGGACGGGATCCGCGCGCTCTTCGAGCGCCTCGACCCGATGCCGCCCGAACTGCCGGAGCGGGTCAGGTTCTCGCTCGCGATGCGCGGGCTCGAGAGCGAGGTAGCCCGGCAGGTCACCGAGGAGGACCCGCGGCTGGTCGGCGCGCGCGGGGCCGGGGAGAGCCGGACCGTCACCTTCGACAGCGCCAGCCTCAGCATCGTCATCCGGATCGGGGAGAACAAGAACGGCTCGGTGCGGATCGACGGCTGGCTGGCGCCGCCCCAGCCGCGCGATATCGAGATGCAGACCTCGGCCGAGACGCTCAGCGTGGCCAGCGATGAGCAGGGGCGCTTTGCCTTCGACGAGGTCCCGGCGGGTACGGCCCGGCTCGTTGTGGTGGGGGCCGCCGCCCGTGGCCAGGGCAACGGGGGACCTTCGGTGGTGACCCCGACGCTGGTCCTGTGACTCGTGGCCGGTGACCTCCAGGCCGGCTCGGCGGCGCCCGGCACCGTGCCCGGGGCCGTGCCCAGAGCCGTGCGCAGTGTCGTTCGCCGGGCGTGGGAGGCGCACCGGCGGGGCGTGCAGGCGGGAGCGTCCGGGCGTCCGGTGGCGGGGGCCCGTCACCTGCGGGGCGGGCTGCTGCTGCTCGGGTGGGAGGGGAGCGGTGGCCAGCCGGAGCTGAGGCCCGAGTACCGGGCCGTCGCCGCCCGGCTGCTGATCAGCCTGGCCCATATGGAGGCGGAACAGGGCCGCACCGAGCAGGGGCTTCGGCTGCTGGCCGTGGCCGAGGAGATGACCGCCCCGGCCGACCGCGGGATCCTGCTCTCCCAGCGCGGCCTGCTGCTGATGCGAACGTGGCGGATAGCCGAGGCGCTGCGGCTGTTCGACGCGGCGGTGCCGCTGCTCGACGGCCACGCGGACGTCAGGCTGCTGGCCCGGCTGCTGCTTAACCGCGGCTTCCTGCACCTGAACGCGGGGAGCGTGCAGCGGGCGCGGGCGGACTTCGCGTGGTGCCAGCGGATCGCGGCCGCCGGACAGCATGACTCGCTGGCGGCCAAGGCCACGCACAACCTGGGATGCTGCGATGTGCTCGCGGGGGACATCCCGGCCGCGCTGAAGGTGTTCGCGGCGGCCGAGGACGGCTTCCGGCTGACGGCGTCGGCCGCCCCGCAGTGGGTGCCGGTGCTGGCCACGGACAAGGCCCGCGCCCTGCTTGCGGTCGGTCTCAGCAGCGACGCGATCGCCGAGCTGGACGGCGCCATCGCGGCCTTCCGCAAGCTGCGGCTCGACCAGGATCTCGCCCAGGCCGAGCTGACCCTCGCCCAGGCGGCGCTGGCGGCGGGAGCGCCGAGCGCGGCCCGGCGCTGGGCGGTCGCGGCGCGCAGGCGCTTCCGCCGCCAGGGCAACGCCAGCTGCGCCCACTTGACCGAGCTGATCTTGCTGCGCTCGCGATTCGACGCGCCCGGTAGTCGCCCCGGCCCGGTCGCGGCCCAGGCCGAGCTGGTGGCCGTCCAGCTACGAAGGTGCGGACTGCGCAACGACGCGGACCTGGCCGAGCTGCTGGCGGCCCGGGCCCAGATCGCGGCCGGCCGCCCGGCCGAGGCGCGGCGCCGGATCGCGGTCACCCGCCGCCGCGGCCCGGCCGCCTCGCTCGAGGTCGGCCTGCTGCGCCAGCTCGCCAAGGCCGAGCTGGCCGAGCTTGAGGGCCGCCCGGCCGCCATGCTGGGCGAGCTGCGGGACGGGCTGGCCCTGCTGCGGGCCCGCCGCGGCCGGCTGGGGAGCGTCGACCTGCAGACCGGGGCGGCGGCGCTCGGCGCCGACCTGGCGGCGGCCGGGCTGCGGCAGGCGCTCGACCGCGGGTCGGCGCCGCTCGTGTTCGCCTGGCTTGAACGCTCCCGCGCGCAGGCATTCCGGGCCAGGCCGGTGCGACCGCCGGCCGACGCGCGCACCGCGGAGGTGGTGGCGGAACTACGCCAGCTCGGGTACCTCATCCGCAGCGCCGAGCTGAACGGCAGCCGCGATCCGGTCGCGATCGCCCGCCGGGCTGCCCTGCAGCGCGAGGTGCGGGAGCTCAGCTGGCAGGCCGTCGGCCGCGGCGAGACGCTCGAGCGGATCAGCGCCGCCGAGATCAGCGGGGAGCTCTGCGCAGGCGGCCAGCGACTGGTCAGCCTCCTCGCGCGGGACGGCCGGCTGCACGCGGTGGTGCTGACCGGGAAGTCGATCGAGCTGATCGGCCTCGGCGATTTCTGCACTGCCGCCGAGGCCGCCCGCCGCCTCGGGGCCGACCTCGACACGCTCGCCGGGCGGCGGCTCCCGGCCCGGCTGGAAGCCGTGGTCAAGGAGTCGATCCGGCGCCAGACCGAGGTGCTCACGGCCGAGGTGACCGCCCCGCTTGGCCGTCTGCTCGGCGACACGGGCCTCGTCATCGTGCCCGCCGGGCCGCTGGCGTCCGTTCCGTGGAACCTGATTCCCGATCTGCGCGGGCGACCGGTCACCGTCTGCCCGTCGGCGGCGTCGTGGCTGAGCGCGCGGCGCCGCCAGCCGCCGTCGAGGCCGGCCCCCGAGGCGGCGCCGCCGCTGCTTGTCGCCGGGCCCGACCTCGCCCACGCGGCGGCCGAGGTCACCGCCATCGCGAAGATCTACCCGGGGACCCGCCCGCTGCTGGCGGAGTACGCCACGGTGAGCGCCGCCCTGTTCGGCCTCGACGGATGCCCGCTGGCGCACCTCGCCGCGCACGGCCATGACGAGCGCGAGAACTTCCTGTTCTCCCGGCTCGACCTGGCCGACGGGCCGCTGATGGCCTACGACGTCCAGCAGCTGGCGGCTCCACCGGGTCAGGTGATCCTGTCCGCGTGCGATGTCGGCCGATCGGTCGTGCGTCCCGGCGAGGAGCTCCTCGGCTTCACCGCCGCCCTGCTCTACATCGGCACCGCGACGGTGATCGCCAGCGTCGCCCGGGTGGCCGACGAAGCCGCCGTCGGCATCATGACCGCCTATCACCAGCGGCTCGCCGCGGGCATCGAGCCGGCCAGGGCGCTGGCCGAGGCCGGGGCGGCCGAGCCGTTCAGCCCGTTTGTCTGTTTCGGGTCCGGGTGAATTCGAGTCGGCCCCCAATCGACCAGAATTTGATTTCCGGCAGTTGTATCTGGATGGCCAGTACCTCTTCTTTCACATCGCTGCAGCGAATTGCACACAGGACATCACCCTCAGCGATTAGAAGAGGAGTCGTCATGACATCCGAGAACAAGTCCCGCGACGACCAGCCCGCCCCCGCCAGGCGCAAGTCGCGGTTCGGCCGCGCGGCGGTGGCGGCCGGCCTGGCGGCCGGCGTCGCGCTGCTCTGCGCGGCGGCGGTCCCGGCCTCCGCGGCGACCTCGGCCCACTCGGCCGCCGCGGTGACGCCGCCCGCCGCCAGCGTGTCCGGGCACCTGACCGGCAGCGCCAGCGACGCCAGCATGGCCGCCAAGCGGACGGTCGCCTACTGGACACGCGCCCGGATGCTGTCGGCGGCGAACGGGGCCAGCGTGACCGAGCGGGCCGCCGCCGACGCGCACGCCGCGCCGACGACCCCGTCGGGCCCGGCCGGGCGGGTCGCGGCCACCGCGCCGGACCAGGCCCTCAAGGGGCCGAAGGTGCAGATCACGTCGGCCAAGCCGACCGGGGCCAGGCCGGAGTACGGGTCAATTGGCAGCCCCTGGCCGGGCAACCCCTACCTGCCGCCGGCCACCACTACCGGCCGGGTGTTCTTCACCACGCACAATGGCGAGAACTGGTCCTGCTCGGGAAGCACGGTCAACAGCGCGGGCAAGGACTCGGTGATCACCGCCGGGCACTGCGTTTACGGCAACCTCGGCGGCGAGGTACCGGGCGAGGGCTGGCACACGAACTGGATCTTCGTGCCCGACTACAGCAACGGATACGCCCCGTACGGGGTGTGGACGGCCAGGGAACTGTGGACGCCGAGCAGCTACTACTACAACCAGGACGAGGGCGACGACATGGGCGGCGCCGTCATCAACACCAACGCCTACGGCCAGCACATCGTCAACGTGGTCGGCGGCCAGGGCATCGCCTGGAACTACCCGAACAATCAGTTCGTGTACGACTTCGGCTACCCGGCCGGGGCGCCCTTCAACGGCGCCACCCTGCAGTACTGCACCGGCTCTGAGTTCAACTGGTCCGGCATCTCCAGCACGATGGGGCTGCCGTGCAACTTCACCGGCGGCTCAAGCGGCGGCCCGTGGCTGATGTCATTCAACGGGGAGTTCGGGTACATCAACGGGGTCAATGACTTCGGCTACTCGTCGCTGCCTGGCTACATCTTCTCCGCGTACTTCGGCAACAACGCCGGGTCGCTCTACAACGTGATGGCCAATCTTTAGCGGCCCCGCCGAGTAGCGGTTCCCGCGCCGTGCGCGGGCGCGATAGCGCGGCAGCGCGCCGACCCGGTCGACCGGGCCGGCGCGCTGCCGCGTCGGGCGTCAGGGGACGGTGACGACGGGACCGTGGGCGTGGTTGAGCACGGCGTGCCTGACCGCGCCGGGGCCGGGCAGCCGGCCGTCGGGCCGGTGCCGGCCGAGGACGACGAGGTCGGCCCGGGCGGACAGGCCGACCAGGGCGCGGCCGGGGTGCCCGTAGACGAGGTCGTAGCTGACCTCGACGTCGGGGTACCGGGCCTGGCCGTCGGCCAGCAGGGCCTGCAGTTGCCCGGTTACTCGTTCTTCGACGGCGTGCGCGTCCGGCGCCGCCACCGCCTTGGCGGCGCGGCTGACGTCGCCGCCCGAGTCCCAGGCGTGCACCGCGATCAGGCTGGCCTTGCGCAGCGCGGCCTCCTCGAACGCGAACGCGAGCGCGGCCGACGCGTCGGCCGGATTGCCGATGCCGACGCCGACCTGCGGGTGCGCGGTGGTCGTCTGCTCGCGGACGACCACGACCGGGCAGGCCGCGTGGGCGGCCGCGTAGCGGCTGACCGATCCGAGGATCAGCGCGGTGAACGCGCCCATCCCGCGGGAGCCCACGACCAGCATCGATGCGCCCGATCCGGCGTCGGTGATCGCCTGGGCCGGCGCTCCGCCCAGCCCGTCGGCGTCGACCAGGATGTCGGGGGCAACCGCGATGGCGCGCTCGGTGGCGGCGGCGAGGCCGCGGTCGCGGTTGCCGACCACGGTGTCGGCCACAGTGGCGACGCCGGACGCGGTCTGGTGCTCCGCCATCCGCGGCGGCAGCGCCGCCGCGGAGACGATCCGCAGCGGCAGACCCCGGAGCTCGGCCTCCCGGGCGGCCCATTCGACCGCCCGCAGTGATTCCTCGGAGCCGTCAGTAGCGGCGACGATCGGGCCTGCTGTCATCGTGAACCTCCATGCCGATCCCGGCCGCGCCGGGGTGAATCGCGAAGTTCCGTGCCCCTAGGATTCCCGCCCGCTGGCCGGGACGAACCGGGTACCTGGCCCACGGCGAGATCATGGACCCCGGCCCTGACGGCCGTCAGGCGACGGTGCCGGCGGTCCCGTCGAGCGGCAGCATCAGCAGGGCGTTCTCCACGACCTCGGCCAGCGCCGGGTGAATCCAGTACTGGCCGCGGGCCATGCTGGCGACGCTCTGCCCGGATGACATGGCCTGGACCAGGGGCTGGATCAGCAGCGAGGCCTGATAGCCGAGGATGTGGGCCCCGAGCAGCCTGCCGGTGGCGGGATCCGCGTACAGCCGGCAGAATCCGCTGGTGTCCTGCAGGGCCCACCCGTAGGCGGTGTCGTGATACGGCCGGGTGGCCTGCACGAACGGCCGCACGCCGTCCAGATCCTGCCGCCGCGCGCCGACCGTCGCGATCTCCGGGTTAGTGAAAACGGCGGCGGGCACCCAGTCATGCCGGAACGGGCGCAGGTCCTCCGGGTGGGACAGGTTATGGGCCACGGTCCTGGCCTCGGAGTTGGCGACGTGCTTGAGCTCGAACGGAGAGCTCGCGTCGCCGATGGACCAGATCCCGGCGGCGGTCGTCCGGCCGTACTCATCCACCTGGACGCGCCCGTCGTCCCTGACCTTGACCCCGGCGAGCTCCAGGCCCAGGTCATCGGTGTTCGGCTGGCGCCCGGTGGCGACCAGCAGCAGGTCGCCTGCCACCTTGGTCCCGTCCTCGAGGACGACGGTCGCGCCGCCCCCATCACGGCCGTGCACGCCGGTCACCTTGGCCGACAGGTGGATGTCCCAGTGCTGCCGGGCGAGCGCGGTAAAGCGCTCGGAGACGTCGGTATCGAGCGACTCGAGCAGCGCGTCGGCCTTATTGACGATGTGAATCTCGACGCCAAGGCCGGAGAATATGTGGGCGAACTCGGTCGCGACGGAGCCCCCGCCGATGATGACCATGCTGGCCGGGAGCTCGTCGATCCGCATGATGTTGTCGGAGGTCCAGAACTCGACCTGGGAGTCGGCGATCACCGGGGGGATCGTCGGCCGCGCCCCGGTCGCCACCACGATGCGGTCGGCGGTAATCCGGGTCGCGTCATCGATGACCAGCTCATGCGGGCCTGCGAAGCGGGCCCGGCCCTCGAACAGCGTCACGTGGCCGGACTCCGCCCGGGCGTTGCGGCCGGCCGCCGAGACCCGGTCGATCTTCGAGAACGTCCGGTCCCTGATGGACGGCCAGTGCACCCCGGTCACCTGGGCGTCGATGCCGAAATCGGACGCGGTGCGAGCCTGGACGGCCACGTCGGCCGTGTGCACCAGGATCTTGCTCGGTATGCAGCCCCGGTTGAGGCAGGTCCCGCCGAAGGCGCCGGCTTCGATGAGCGCGACCGGGCCCTGGGCGTCGTCAACCGGCACCAGGGTGTTGCCGGAACCGGACCCGATTATGGCCAGTGAAAAATGCTCCACCCTCGCATCGTAGGCGCTGGGGCGGGTCGCTACGGCTTTCTGGCGATGCCGCAGTAGCAGCTCAGGCCGGAGCCGTCCGCGGTTGGCGGAGTTGCGGAGCCCCACCACTGGGCGAGCGGCCGCAGGCCGGCGTCGGTCATCTCCATGCCGTCGAAGAACCGGGCGACCGCCGCCCGGTCCCTGGGGGTGATCGTCAGCGACGAGGTGGCGTTGTAGTTGCGGGCCATCGCGGCGGCCGTCTCGGGCTCGATGTCACTGGCGGCGTGGGCGATGACCAGGTAGCTGCCCGGCGCCAGGTCGGCGGTTATCCGGGAGATCAGCTGGTGCGGATCCTCCTCGTCGAGGATGAAATGCACCACCGCGATCAGCACCACGGCGACCGGCTGGCTGAAGTCCAGGGTCCGCCGCGCGCCGGCCGAGATCGTCGCCCAGTCGCGCAGGTCGGCCTGAATGTAGTCCGTCTTCCCTTGCCGGGCTGCTTGTGAGCAGCGCCCGGGCGTGGCTGATCACCAGCGGATCATGGTCGACGTAGACGATCCGCGACTCGGGGGCGGCCCGCTGGGCCACGTCATGCGTGTTGTCGGCGGTGGGCAGACCGGTTCCGATGTCAAGGAACTGGCGCACGCCCGCGGCTGACAGTTCCTCGACCGAGGTGGTCAGGAAGCGCCGCAGCATGGCCGCCACCAGCGGTAGCTCGGGCATCGCCGCCCGCACGTGATCCCCGGCCTCGCGGTCAGCGCGGAAGTTGTCCTTGCCGCCGATCCAGTAGTTCCACATGCGCGCGGCGTTGGCGACGCCGGTGTCAAGGCCGGGTAGTTTGCCGCCGCCACCCGTCGCGACCCCCGGTGAGTCCTGCGTCACGGCTCGCTCCTTCAGCGCCGGCCTGCGGGCGCGGCCTATTAGCGGACATTTCCGTCAATAGCGTATCTTGCCACTCGCCGGTCACAATGGCCCCGATCGCGTGAATCCTTTCATCCACGAGACCCCGCCGGGCTCTGCAAGAATGCGTGAGCTGAACAGCTGAAGACGGGGAGGCAATCGACGTATGGCGCGGTTCACGCTTCTCGGGCCGGTCGGCGCGGAAATCGGGGATCAACTCGTCCGGCTGCCTCCCAAGGAACGGATCGTGCTCGCGACCCTGCTGCTCCGGGCCGGGAAGGTCGTGCCGGGGGAGGCGCTGGCGCAGGCCCTGTGGGACGCCGCGCCGCCGGCCAGCGCCCGCAACACCATTCAGGGTCACGTAAAACGGCTGCGCCGCCTGCTTGAACCGGAATCGGCGCGGATCGTCACCGTCGCCCCCGGCTACCTCATTGAGGTCAGTCCTGACGAGCTCGACCTGTGCCGGTTCACCGAGCTCCGCTCGAGAGCGGACGCCGCCGTCCGGGCCGGCTCGTGGGAGAGCGCGGGCAGACTCCTGCGCGACGCGCTGGCGTTGTGGCAGGGCGAGCCGCTGTCCGACGTGCCCTCCGCCTACCTGCGGCGGACCGAGGTGCAGCTGCTGACCGAGTCGCGCTTTGAGGCACTGGAGGCACGACTCGACGTCGACCTGCGGGCGGGCCGCCACCACGCGGTCATCATGGAACTGCGCGGCCTGGTCGGGGAGTATCCGTTCCGTGAGCGGCTGTGGGAACGGCTCATGCTCGCGCTGTATCGCGGCCAGCGGCAGAGCGAGGCGCTGGCGGCCTACGCCGACGCCCGCCGCACGCTCCGCACCGAGCTCGGCATCGACCCCAATCCGGAGCTGCAGCGGCTGCACGAGCAGATCCTCGCGGCCGATCCCGCCCTCGAGGCGCCGTACCGCCAGTCGCCTGCGCGGCCGGTCCCGCGGCAGCTTCCGGCCGACCTGAACGACTTCGCCGGACGGTCGTCGGAGGTCAGCCGGCTGTGCGAGGCGCTCGCCAACAGAGCTGTCGGCAGTCCGGGGTCGACGGCGATCGCGGCGATCACGGGACCAGGCGGCATCGGGAAGACCGCGCTGGCGGTGCACACCTCTCACCTCAGCGCCGATGGCTTTCCCGACGGGCAGCTGTACGTGGAGCTCGCGGGCACCTCGGCCGATCCGGCGGTCCCGGCCGACGTGCTGGCGCGGCTGCTGCGCGACCTCGACGTTCCGGCCGAGGACGTCCCTGGCACCGCCGACGAGCGGGCGGGCAGATATCGCAGCCTGCTGGCCGGCCGCAGGATGCTCGTGGTTCTCGACGACGCCAAGAGCGCCGCTCAGGTCCGGCCGTTGCTGCCCGGGTCGGCGGGGTGCGGGGTGCTGGTGACGAGCCGCGCCCGGCTGGCCGATCTGGACGGGCTCAAGCTGGTCGATCTGCCAGAGCTGGAGCCGGACGAGGGGCGGGGACTGTTCGCCGGGATCGTGGGCGCCGGCCGGGCGGCCGCGGAACCGGAGGCGACCGAACGAATACTCCGCTCGTGCGCCGGCCTTCCGCTGGCGATCAGGATCGCCGCATCGAGGCTGACGGCGCGCCCCGGCTGGAGCATCGAGGACATGGCGGGCAAGCTGGCCGCCGAGCAGGACCGGCTGACCGAGCTGCGCTCGGGCGACATGGCGATCAGGGCCTGTTTCATGCTCAGCCACTCCTGCCTCACGCCCGGACAGGCCCGCGCGTTCAGCCTGCTCGGGCTGGCGCCGGCGGGCACGTTCGAGCTCGCGGCCGCCGCCGCCCTCGTCGGCCTGGGCCCGGCCGCCACCGAGGCGGTGCTCGACGAGCTGACCGACGCCCACATGCTGGAGTCGCCGCAGCCGGACCGGTACAAGCTGCACGACCTGCTCCGGCTGTTCGCCTCGGAGCTCGCCGCGGCCGAGCTCAGCGACGCCGACCGCGAGCACGCCAGCCGTCGGCTGATCGAGTGGTACGCCGCCGCGATCAGGTCCGCCTCGCGGACGCTGGCGCCGGACAGCAGGACGCCGCGCGGCGTGGATGACGGCGTCGCCGCCGCCGCTGCCCACGTCCCCGTCTTCAGTACCCACCCAGACGCGCTGAGCTGGTGCCAGCTGCACGAGCCCGCCTTGGTCTGGGCCATCAGGACCGCCGCCGGGCACTGGCCTGAGCTGACCGTGATGATGGCGGCCTACATGTGGGCCTACTACGTCATCGCCGGCAATCCGGAAACGTTCGAGTCGACCCAGCGGCTCGGCCTGGCCAGCGCCAGGGAGCTCGGGAACGAGCTGGCCGTCGCCACCTTGCAGGGCGGCCGGGGCGGCGCGCTCGTGCAGTCCGGCGATTACGCGCAGGCCGTCGAGTGCTTCCGCGAAGTGCTGGCCATCCGCCGCGCGCACGGCGACCAGGAGGGCGAGCTGCGCGCCAGCAGCAACCTGGCGATCGCGTATCAGCACCAGGGCCGGTACGCGGAGTCGCTGCAAGAATCGGACAAGACCAGCGCGATAGTCGAGCAGCTCGGCGACACGGGCCTGCTCGGCATACTCCTGAATAACTCGGGCGACACCTGCCAGCTGATGGGCGACCTGGAAGGCGCCCTGACCCGGTACTCCGAAGCCGTCCGGCTGCTCGGCGAATCGCAGGACAGGCATACCGAGGGGATGGCGCGGACGGGTCTCGGCGAAACCCTGCGGCTCCTCGGCCGGCTCGACGAGTCACTGGCACAGCACCGCCTGGCGGTGGCGATACTCAACGAGCTCGGGACCGAGCACCGGGAGCAGATCGGCGCGCTCCACCGGCTCGGCGCCACCCTGGCCGACCTCGGGCAGGCCGATGCCGCCCGGCAGTCCTGGACCGAAGCGCTGCAGCTGGCCGAGAGCACCTCCGATGCCCGGGCGGCGGAGCTCCGCGTGCTGCTGGAATCGGCGTCGCAGGCGCCCGCCTAGCGCCGTTCACCGATTCTCCACCCCCGGGCGGCCGTTCACTGCCTGGTCACCGTGGCAACCCGTCGATCGGCTACCGGCTGGCCTGGCGCGGCGTTTGAGCACCAGGTAAGACCACGGTCCGTTCGATCAAGAATCTTTTTTCATCCCGAACGGAAGGTGGCGTCTCTTTCCACGATCACCCCTCACGGGTGAAGTCGGCGGGACGCTCAACGCGAGATGCTCGGGTGGAGATCATGTCAGGGATACGAAGGCCGACCCGGTTGGCATTGGCTGCAGCCTGGATCTCCCGGCCGGAAGGAGGATCGGTGCCCACAACGGCATGGCGGTTCACCGGTACCGAGGGTGCCGACGGCGCGGTGGTCCGGCTCAAGGAGCTGAATTCCAAGGACCTCATCAACTTGATGGATATCGCCGTGGTCCGATGGCCGGAGTACTCGGACCAGCCGACCACCGTAGAGCACGCGCACGAGCAAGGCAGCAAGGTCTCGTCTTTGGTCCGCCGACTGCAGCACCCGGTCATCGACGCTTCCATGATCCAGAGCGTTAAGGGCGACCTGCGGCCCGGCACATCGGCGGTCGTGGTGCTGAGCTCGGACGGCGAGGTCGAGGCCATCGTGCACGCGTTCGAAGGCCAGCCCATGGAGCTCATCAGAAGCGATCTATCGGTCCCCGACCAGGATCGGCTGCGGCAGGTCGTGCAACAGGCCATGCAGCGCGAACAGGGCCAGCAGCCGCAATAACCGCATGAGCAGGAGCGACCAGGACCGTACGACCGGCCCGTCGGGGGCGCGGCCTGGCGGTGCCACGCGGACGGCCGACCGGCCGTGCGCCGACTGCCTTGATCCCTCGGTCGCGGTCGCCGAACCCGCCTGGCGGCTCTCCCGCCCGGTCGCGTTCTGGCTGATCGCCTACGCGTTCGCGGTCACGATGCTCGGCACCACCCTGCCGACCCCGCTGTACGTGATCTACCAGGCGCAGTGGCACTTCTCCACCAGCCTCATCACGCTGATCTTCGCCTCGTACGCGGTCGCCGTGCTCGCCGCGCTGCTGCTCGCCGGGCGCTCGTCCGACCAGGTCGGCCGGCGTCCGGTGCTGGCGGCGGCGATCTGCCTGAGCATCGTCAGCGCGGTGACGTTCATCCTCGCGCCGAACGTCGGCTGGCTGTTCGTCGGGCGGGTGCTGTCCGGCCTGTCGGCCGGGCTGATGACCGGCACGGCCACCGCCGCGCTGACCGAGACGGCGCGGCCCGGCGCGGGGCGCCGTGCGTCGCTGGTGTCGTCGACGGCCAACCTGGGCGGACTCGCTCTCGGACCGCTGCTGGCCGGGCCTGCTGGCCCAGTACGCTCCCGATCCGACGGTGCTGCCCTTCGTGGTCCAGCTCGGGCTGGTGGCCGTCGGCCGGGCTCGGCCTGCTGGTCGTGCCCGAGACGGTGAGCGCAGCGTTCCGCGCTGTCGCTCAGGTTCCGCGGCCTCGGTATCCCGCAGGCAGGCCGGGCCGAGTTCATCGCGGCCGGGTTCGCCGGCTTCGCCGCGTTCTCCCTGCTCGGGCTGTTCAGCGCGCTCGTCCCGACGTTCCTCGTCGGCGTGCTGCACGACACCAGCCACGCGGTCGCGGGGGCGGTGGTCTTCCTGGCCTTCGCCGTCGCCGCCTGCATCCAGCTGGCCGGGTCCCGGCTGCCGACTCGGCCGGTGATACTGGCCGGGCTGACGGTGTTCCTGGCGGCGCTCGCCTTGATCGTCGCCGGTCTCTCGGCCGCGTCGATGCCCCTGTTCCTGGCCGCGACGGTGGTCAGCGGAGTCGCGGTCGGCGCCGTTTTCATGGGCAGCCTGGCCACGGCCAACCGGCTCGCCCCGGCGCAGACGCGTGGTCAGGTCATCTCCACCTACTTCGTGTTCGCCTACGTCGGCCTGACGGTGCCCGTCATCGCGGTCGGATTCGGCGCGCAGGCGTTCGGCGACTTCCGCGCCACCCTTGTCGTCGCCATCGCCCTCGCGGTGATCGCGCTGGCGTCGATGGCCACCATCCGCCGGTCGGCGGTCTTAACCCGCGCGCACCGACCCGCGCGAAGGCGGCCAACTCGGCCAGCGCGCGGTCGGTTTCGGGCAGGAAATCGAACAAGACGAACGAATGGACGCTGTCGGCGACCGGGCTGAACGTGACCGGGACGCCGGCACCTGCGCGCCTGGTCGGCCAGTCGCTCCGCGCCGGCGAAGAGCGCCTCGGGCTCGGCCGCCTGGATGAGCAGCGGCGGCAGGCCGGACAGGTCCGCCCGCGACGGCGACACCAGTGCCTGGCCAGGGTCGGCGTCGTGGATGTAGCAGGCGGCCAGCTGGATCAGCGCGATGCGGTTGAGCCACGGATCGGAGTCGGCGGCGGGGTCCAGGTTCTCCGCCGTGACCGCCAGGTCGCAGAAGGGCGAGACGACGTGGATCCCGGTCGGCATTCTGCTGGTCGCCCGGCCGGAGTCGCGCAGCGCCAGCGCCAGGCTGAGGGCCAGCCCGCCGCCCGCGCACTCGCCGCTGAGCAGGATCGGGGCCTGCGGGTACTCGCGGGCTAGCCAGTGGTAGACCGTCACGACGTCGTGCAGCGCGGCCGGGAACGGGTGCTCGGGCGCGAGCCGGTAGTCGGGCACCAGCGACCAGCCGCCGACGGCCTCCGCCAGCCGCCCGGCCAGCGGCGCCGCCAGCTCGGCCGAGCCCATCGAGTAGCCGCCGCCGTGCAGGTGCAGAACCACCGGGGCGGCATCCCGCGACTGGCGCCCGACTTGCAGGGCGGGCGTCCCGTCGCAGCTGACCGAGACGGTCGGGCTGCCCGGACCGCTCGGGCTAGCCCGGTGCAGGCGACCGCGCAGGAACTGCGCGTAACCCCGGCGCTCGCCGAGCCAGCCCGCCGCCCGGTGCTCGCCCGTCAGCGCGGTCCGCCACAGGTCGAAGGCCTGCCGCGCCTGCGGCCGCCGCATCGGGTTCCCGGCTGCGGTCAGGTCCTGCTCGAACTCCGCGGGCGACCGCACCGCGGCGGCGACCGGGTCGTGGGCGAGCAGCCATTCCTGCATCGGCGGGCCCGCCGGGCTGAGCCGCTCGAGCCCGCGGTAGTAGCCGTTGCGCGCCCGGACCTGAACCGGATCACTGGTCTGGCTGTTGCGCAGGTTGACCCGGGAGGACTCGAGCATCCGGGCGGTGCGCGGCTGGCGGCGGAAGGCGTACTCGCGCAGCGCGGCCGGCTCGTTCCCCGGCCCGGCCCGGCGCAGGCAGGCGGCGAGCATGACGGCGTCTTCGAGAGCCATGCCGGCGCCTTGCCCCGCGCTGGGCGGGGCCGGATGGGCCGCGTCGCCGAGCAGGGTGATGCGGTCCGTCCCCCAGGACTCGAGCGGGTCGCGAAAGTAGATCCCGGTGATCAGCGCCTGGTCCATCAGGGCGAGCAGGTCCCGCACCGCCGGGCACGCGCCCGCCAGGGATGCGTGCAGGTCGGCGACGTCACCGGAGGCCGTCCAGGATTCACGGTCCACCTCGGCGACGGGCACGAACGCGCTCAGGCTGTAGACGCTGCCGGCGTGCCGGTCGTGCCGGAGCGGGTAAAGCAGCACGTGGCGGCGCGGTCCGAACCAGGCCATGATCTTCGCGTCGTAGCGGCTCGGGACCCTTTCCCGCGGGATCAGCCCGCGCCAGACGACGACGCCGGTGAACCGGGCCTCGCGCTCGCCCATCAGCCGCTTCCTGGTGGCCGATCGCACCCCGTCCGCGCCGACGAGCAGGTCGGCGCGGATTTCCTCGCCCCCGGCGAGCTCGACCCGCACGTCGCGGGCGGTCTCCTCGAAGCCGACGACGCGGCCGCCGGTCCGCACGCACTCGGGTGGCAGCGCCATCAGCAGGCTCGTCATGAGGTCGGCGCGGTGCCCGCAGTAGTAGGGCTCGCCGTATTTCGCCGCCCGCGGCTCAAGCGACGACGCGGTGATGATCTCGTCGTCGGTGAGGGCGCGCTGCTCGGAGACGTCGATGCGGGCGGCGTTCTGTCGCCAGTAAGCATCGGCCCCGAGGTATGTAAGCGCTTTCATCGCGTTCGCGTAGAGCCCGAGGCCCGCTCCGATCGCGGTGAACGCAGGCGCCTGTTCCAGCACCAGCGGCTCGAGGCCGGCCTTGCGCAGGGCGATCGCCGCGGCGAGCCCGCCGGTGCCGCCGCCGGCGATGATCACGCGCACCGTTATCCGGGCCAGAGGCGCTTCGACGCGATCCTGGCGCCCTCGGCCAGGGCCGAGAACTTGGCCCAGCCCACCTTCGGGTCGATCTCCCTGGTGGCGGCCTGCGAGGCGAAGCCGCAGTCGTTGCCGATCATTACGTTCTCCCGGCCGACGAGCTCCGCGTAGCGCACGGTGAGCTCGGCGATCAGCTCGGGGTGCTCGACCCAGTTGGCGCCGTTGCTGAGCATGCCAGGGATGATCACCTTGCCCTCGGGCAGCCTGACGTCCTCGAAGGCGTGGTAGTCGTGCAGGTGCCTGGTGTTCATCACCTCGAACGAGAACGCCTGGGCGTTGATCGTCAGCATCGGCTCGATGAAGTCCCGCAGCCGCAGGTCGTAGATGTGCGGGCCCTGGTTGATGCCGTAGCAGGTGTGGTACCGGATCTTCTCGGGCGGGATGTCCCTGAGCGTGTAGTTGATCAGCTCGACGGTCTGCGCCACCCGCCGGTCCCGCTCGGCCGGGTCGGCGTCCCGGTGGCCCCACAGGCTCGACGCGGCCGGGTCGTCGAGCTGGATCAGGAAGCCGGCGTCGATGATGGCCTGGTACTCCTCGCGGGTCGCGTCGGCCAGCGCGGTGACGAAGTCATCGCGCGAGGAGTAGTACTCGTTGTCGTGCTCGGCCAGCCCGGTCGGCAGCGCGGCCGACATGAAGACCTCGGTGTACTGCTTCCCGGCGAGCGCCGCCCGCAGGTTGGCGATGTCGGTCGCGAGCGCCTCGTGGCCGACGTACCTGACCGGCCCCCGGCACACCAGCCGGGCGGGCGGGCTCAGCATGGCCCCGTACATGGCGGTCTTGAAGTAGCGCTCGTAGTACTCGGGGAAGTCGGCCACTTCGCGCCAGTGGCCAGGCGATTCGCCCGGCGCGTAGGGAACCGCCTCGAACCCGGCCAGCCGCTCGGTCAGGTACGTCGTGAACCCGCTCTTGCGCTGCTCGCCGTCGTTGATCACGTCCAGGCCGGCCTCGACTTGGCGGCGCACGCACTCCTCAACGGCCGCGGTCGCGCTGGCCTCGAACCCCTCGCGGTCGTAGGGCAGGCCGTTCTCCCTGGCCCGCATCAGCTCGATCAGCGGGTCCGGCCGGGCGATGCTTCCGGTGTGCGTGGTCAGGATCCGATCAGTGCTCGTCTGCACGGGCGAGTCCCTTCGTGGCGGGGTAGAGCTTTATAATATAAAATTGGGTATCGACGGCAAGGCGGGATTGCAATGACATATGTCGACCGGACTCGTGGTGAGGCGACAAAGGCCGACGGCGTCTACCTCGAGGTGCGCAACCAGATCCTGTTCGGGGTGCTCGAGCCGGGCAGCCGGATTGACTACGTGCAGCTCTCGGCGTCCCTGGGCGTGTCGATCACGCCGCTGCGCGAAGCCCTGCGGCGGCTCGAGGCGGATCACCTCGTCATCAGGATCGCGCACCGGGACGTGATCGTCGCCCCGCTCACCCGCGAGGAGGCGGTCGAGCTGGTCCAGGTGCGACGAGAGCTCGACCTGCTCGCCGCGCGGCTCGCGGCAGCGCAGATGACGGCCGATGAGCTGGCGGCCGCGCGGGATCTGGTCGAGAGCGAGGACGAGCGGGAGGCGCTCCGCTACCTGCGCGAAGCCGGTCTCCCGGTCGCGGCGGGCGGGCTTGGCAGCGTCAACCGGGCCTTTCACCGGATGGTCTACAGCGGATCGCACAATGCGGTGCTAATCCAGTATCGGGATGCCATATCGACCAGGACCGAGCGCTACGTCATCCTGGCCCGGCAGATCAACAAGGTCGCCCCCGAGTCCTTCCGCCTGCTGCACACGAGGTTGCTGGCGGCGTTGCAGGAGCGCGACCAGGAGGCCGCCGCAGCGGTGATGCAGGCGCACTACCGGGAGCTTGACCTCGACTTCGCCAACGTGATCTTCGGCCCGGCCTCGGTTTCGGTTTCGGCTCCAGCTCCGGCCAGCCGACCGCCGCGCGGCTAGCGCGCCGCCCCGTGCTGGCGCGCGATCCCGGAAGGCCGCCGCCCGGCGAAACCGCGTCCGAGTTCAACGCGGGAGCCTACATTCCGGTCTCACGCCTTGAGTTCTAATTGTTACGACGTGTAGGCGCTAAATCGCTTTTAGGCGACATTCGCTACTTCATGTTCGGAAGCGGTTGCGAGTCCATTCGCCACACTGAAATCCTCTGCGTGAGGATATGTGTCTCGCGATTGGCAGGCACTATCCCGGACGGGGCAGCGGGGTGACCATTTCTTGCTTCCCGGCCGTGCTTGCACGCTAGGTCACCGGGCGACCCGGGGGCTTTGGCAACAGCCAGTAACGAACCGAGAAAGGAAGACTTTCATGCCGAACGTCAACGTCACGTACGGGGAGATGCAGTCTGCGGCCGGCCAGCTGCACGCCGGTGAGGAGCAGATCAACAGCGACCTGGCCAGGCTCAAGAAGCTAATCGACAACCTGGTGGCCAGCGGCTATGTGACCGACAGCTCCAGCAAGCAGTTCCAGGCGTCGTACGAGCAGTTCACTGCGGGCGCGACCAAGATGATCGCCGGCCTGAACGGGATGGGCCAGTACCTCAACAGCGCCGCCAAGGCGTTCCAGGAGACCGACAGCCAGCTCGCCTCCGCCCTCAAGCAGTAGGCAGCCGAGCTGACGTTGCCGATGGGCCGCCGACCACTCAAGACCGTGGTCGGCGGCCCATCGGCCGCATAGCCCCGCACGTTAACGGGCTCGGGCGCCCGGAAGCGAGCGGGGGAAGCACAGCGTACGGAAGGGGCGATCATGCGGCTCGCGCTGACCGTCGTGTCACCGACGGCGCGGCAGATGGCGGACGTGGTACTTGACGCCGATCCCGGGACTCCGGTCGCGGGCCTCGCGGCCGAGCTTGAGCGCTTCATGTTCGGCGGCCGCGCGCCCGGCCAACTCGGCGCCGCCGGCGGTGCCCGAGTGCTCCAGTTTCCGGCCTCCCGGGTGCAGGGCTCGCTGGCGATGTCCTCGCCCGCCGCCTACGCCCAGCCGCTGGCGATCCCGCTGTACGTGCACCACCAGCTGGTCGCCCCGCACCTCAGCCTGGCCGAATCCCCGATCAGGGACGGCTCGGTCATCAGCCTCGGCAGTCCCGAGGGCGGCATGATCCCCGAGCCCACCGGCCTGGTCGAGATTCGGGTCATCGGCGGACCCGGCGTCGGCTCGATCCACCGGCTCGGCGTCGGCGAGGCCGACATCGGCGGCGCCGGGGCGACGGCCGTCCGCATCCCCGACCCCGGGCTTCCTGAGTACGCGCTGCGGATCGGGGTCGACGCCCGCGGCGGCTGCCAGGTCACCGCCTACGAGGGGGTCCGGGCGACGCTTGACCGGGAGCCGCTCACCGCCGCCGCCCAGTGGCGGCCGGGCCAGCAGATCGCCGTCGGCGGCAGCATGCTCGGGCTCGCGCCGTACGAGCCGCCGGACGCGGCCCTGCACCCCTCGTCGGACGGCGGCGGTATCGACTTCAACCGCCCGCCGCGGCTGCTACCGCCCGAGCGAACGACCAGGTTCCAGCTGCCGGCCCCGCCCGCCGAGTCGGACCGCCGCCCGATCCCCTTGCTGATGGCGGTCGTCCCGCTGCTCATGGGCGTCGGGATGGCGTACTTCCTGCATCAGATCTACCTGCTGGCGATGGCGGGCCTCACCCCGGTCATGCTGCTCGGCAGCTACCTGAGCGAGCGCAAGCAGGGCCGCAAGTCCCATGGCCAGCGGCTGGCCGAGTACCGCGAGCACAAGGCGCGGATCGAACGGGACGCGGCCGAGGCGCTCGAGACCGAGCGGATCGCGCGCCGCGACGAGTGCCCCGACCCGGCCACCGTGCTGTCGATCGCCTCCGGGCCGCGGCGGCGGCTGTGGGAGCGACGCCGCAGCAACCCCGATTACCTGCTGCTGCGGGTGGGGACGGCCGACCTGCCGTCGGCGGTGGAACTGACCGACCCCGAGCAGGACGAGCACCGCCGGCAGGTGTTCTGGCAGATCCCCGACGCGCCGGTGACGGTCCCGCTGTCGCAGCGGGGGGTGCTCGGCGTGGCCGGCCCGGGTGACACGTCGCGCGCGGTCGGCCGCTGGCTCGTCGCCCAGCTCGCCGCCCTGCACAGCCCCAACGACCTGCAGATCTGCCTGCTGACCGATTCCTCGGGCCGGATGAGCTGGGAGTGGGTGCGGTGGCTGCCGCACTGCCGCCAGTCCGGTGGCCGCGGCGGGGCCGCGCTCGTCGGCAACGACGCGGAGTCGGTCGCCACCAGGATCGCCGAGCTGCTCGCGCTCATCGCCGAGCGCCAGAAGGCGCTCCGCCAGGCGCGGCCAGCAGGAGGGGCAGTTCCAGCCCGACCTCGTGGTGGTATTCGACGGGTCGCGCAAGCTCCGGTCGCTGCCCGGGTCGATCCAGCTGCTGCGCGAGGGACCGGCCGTCGGCGTGTACGCGGTGTGCCTGGACGCCGACGAGCGGCTGCTGCCCGCCGAGTGCCAGGCGGTCGTCGTCGTCGACCCGGACGGGCTGCGGGTCCAGCAGATGATGGCCGCCACCGTCCGGCAGGTGCGCCCGGACGCGGGTCAACCCCGGCTGGTGCACCAGGCTCGCCCGGTCCATCGCCCCGATCAGGGACGTCAGCGACGACGACGATGCCGCCGGGCTGCCGGACTCGGCCCGGCTGCTCGACGTGCTCCGGCTCGAGCCGCCTCGGGCCGAGGCGATCGCGGCCCGCTGGAACGCCGGCGGCCGGTCCACGCTGGCGATGATCGGCGAGTCCTACGACGGGCCGTTCGGGATCGACATCAGGAAGGACGGCCCGCACGGGCTGATCGCGGGCACGACCGGGGCGGGCAAGTCCGAGCTGCTGCAGTCGCTCGTCGCCTCGCTCGCGGTCGCCAACCGGCCCGACGAGATGACGTTCGTGCTGGTCGACTACAAGGGCGGCAGCGCGTTCTCCGAGTGCGTGCGCCTCCCGCACACGGTCGGCATGGTCACCGACCTCGACCCGCACCTGGTCGAGCGGGCCCTGGTGTCCCTGTCGGCCGAGCTGACCAGGCGCGAGCACATTCTGGCGGCGGCCGGCGCCAAGGACATCGAGGACTACCAGATCCTGCTCGACCGGACCGGCCCGCGCACGGCGCACGACCGCCGGAGCCGATGCCCCGGCTGCTGATCGTGATCGACGAGTTCGCGTCGATGGTGCGGGACCTGCCGGACTTCGTCAAGGGACTGGTGAACATCGCCCAGCGGGGCCGCTCGCTCGGCATCCACCTCATCCTCGCCACGCAGCGTCCCTCGGGGGTGGTGTCGCAGGACATCCGGGCCAACACCAACCTGCGGATCGCGCTCCGGGTGACCGACACGGCCGAGAGCGCCGACGTGATCGAGGCGCCGGAGGCCGCCTTCATCTCCAAGTCGACCCCCGGGCGGGCCTACGTGCGGCTCGGGCACGCGCTCGCTGGTGCCGTTCCAGACCGGCCGGGTCGGCGGGCGGCGTCCTGGCGCCGCCGTCGCGGCGACCTCGCAGCCGTGGCTGGCGGCGGTTGACTGGCAGGACCTGGGCAGGCCCGAGCCCGCCCGGCCCGCCGCCAGGCAGCGCGCCGAGGAGGAGATCACCGACCTGAAGGTCCTGGTCGAGGAGATCCAGCGCGCCAACGCGGGACTGCGCATTTCCCGTCAGCGCAGCCCGTGGCTGCCGCCGCTCCCCGACCAGCTGCTGCTGGGCGACCTGATGCCAGTTGACGCCGGCGCGACAGGCAGGAGCGGACGGGGGCGGTGACCTCTGCGCGTTCGGGGTGGAGGATCTGCCCGCCTTCCAGCAGCAGCGCCCGGCGACGCTCAGCCTGGACACCTTCAGCCATCTGATGGCGGCCGGGGCACCGCACAGCGGGCGCTCGCAGCTGCTGCGAACGATCGCGGCGGCCCTCGCGCTGGCTCACAGCTGCGCGGACCTGCACCTGTACGGGATCGACTGCGGCAACGGGGCGCTGCGGGCGCTGACCGACCTGCCGCACTGCGGCGCGGTCGTGACCAGAACGGAGACCGAGCGCGCGACGCGGCTGCTCGGGCGGCTGGCGGCCGAGCTCAGCCGGCGCCAGGAACTGCTCGCCGAAGGCGGGTTCGCGGACATCACCGAGCAGCGGGCCGGCGACGCCCGGCGGCCAGCGGCTGCCGCACGTCGTCGTGCTGCTCGACCGCTGGGAAGGGTTCACCACCACGCTCGGCGAAGTCGATCACGGCAGCCTGACCGACGTGATCACCCGGATCCTGGGCGAGGGGGCCAGCGTCGGGGTGCACCTGGTGATGACCGGCGACCGGTCGCTGCTGGCGGGCCGGATCTCCGCCCTGTGCGAGCAGAAGCTCGCGTTCAAGCTGGCCGAGAAGGACGACTACGGGCTGATCGGGCTGCGGTCGCGGGACATGCCCGACGAGGTCGCACCGGGGCGGGCGTTCCGGGCCGGCTCCGGCGTCGAGGTTCAGGTCGCCCTGCATCGGCCCGGACCCCTCCGGGCAGGGGCAGGCGGCGGCGCTGCGGTCCATCGCCGCGTCGTGCGCGGCCCGGGACGCGGCGGTCGAGCCCGCGCAGCGGCCGTTCCGGGTGGACGTGCTGCCGTCGCGTATCTCGTTCGCGGAGGCCTGGGCGATGCGGCCGCCGTCGGCCGGGCCGCTGTGGGGACTGGTCGGGGTGGGCGGCGACATGCTGGCCGGCCTCGGGCCCGACCTCGCGGCCGGGGTGCCGTGCTTCACCGTGGCCGGGCCCGCGAAGTCGGGACGGTCGACGATCCTGCTCTCGATGGCGCAGTCGTTCCTGGCCGGGGGGACGTCGCTGATCCTGGTGACGCCACGGCCCTCGCCGCTGCGCACGCTGGCGGCCGCACCCGGCGTCGCCGCGGCCTTCTCGACGGCTCGGACCTCGACGAGGAGGAACTCCAGGCGGCGCTGTCGTCGGTCACCGGGCCCGTCGTGGTGATGATCGACGACGCCGAACTGCTGCGCGACTGCGACGCGTCGGGCGAGCTGAGCCGGATCATCGCGTTCGGCGGCGACTCCGGGCGGGCGCTGGTCTTCGGCGGCGACTCCGAGAGCCTCGGCCTCGGGTTCAGCGGCTGGCAGGTGGACGCGAAGCGAGCGCGCCGCGGCTGCCTGACCGCGCCCTCGACGCTCCCGGAGGGAGACCTGATCGGGATCCGCCTCGCCCACAGCATGCTCGGCCAGGCGCCACGGCCGGGTCGCTGCCTGCTCAATGTCGGCGACGGCAGCCCTGATCACCGTCACCGTGCCCGCGCAGTAGCCGGACGGCTCAGGTAACGCTGGGCACGACCCGCGTCGCGTTCATCAGCTCGTCGATATCCGGCACCGCCTGCTCCAGCCGGCCGAGGTCGGTCGTCGTGACGAAGACGCGCAGATCGGTTGCCAGGTCCTGGCTGCGCCAAGCGTAGTTCAGGCCTGCGTAGAGCACCGATTGGCGGGCCGGGTGCCGCGAGAAGTACCGCACCTTGAGACCGGTTCCCAGGTCGCGAGCCGTGACCTCGGCGACGTAGGGCGGCTGGATCGCGGCCGGGTTGTCGGCGTGGCTCAGCCGCCGCAGCGTCTCGTCGCGGTTGCCGCGCGAGTCCCAGGCGCTCATGTACAGCGGCAGCGGGCTCACCAGCGGATTGGGCTGGTGGACAAGGCACAGGTGACAGACGATCCGGCCGCTGCCGTAGGCGTCCTGGTGGATCTCGACCAGCCGGGCGGCGAGCGCGCTGATCAGCGCCGGCGCGGGCGAGACGCCGGGGCGACGGGAGAACGCCTCGGCGTAGGTGCGCGCCCAGGACCGGACGTCGTAGCCGGCCGGGAAGGCAGGCGGGCACGACATCCACTTCTCGATGTCATAGTGCACCGCGATCCGGCCCCAGCCGGACGGCGTGGCCGGGTCATCTGGACTCGTCATCGCCAGCTCCGCTCGACCGCGTGACGCTGCCCGCCGCGCTGTCATCGTGGGTCCGTCGCTGCTCGGCCGCGGGCAGCCAGCGGAACGTGAGCATGATCGCGTCGAACAGCTCGGTCAGCAGCCGCGCGAGCTGCCCGTCCGGATCGGCCGAGCCCGGGGTCGAGAAGGCGGCGACCAGCCACCGGCCGGGATTGCCCGGCACCGCCAGCGTGTACTCAACCCGCCGGGTGGCGTACTGAAACTCCGCCTCGGGTCCGGGACGGACGATCTGCTCCGTCCGCAACCCGGGAGCGCCGTCGGCCTCGATGATCCGGGCGCCCGCGCTCTCGCTGGCGAGGTACGCCAGCACCTGCGCCGGGTCGATTTCCTCCCCGCCCTCCCCGCCCTCCCTGTCCTGCGCGGGCGCCGCGTAACGGGCCTCTGACACCAGGAACGAGGCGGGGACCGGCCCGTCCTGGGCCGGCTCGACCGGAAAGTAGAGGTCGAGCCCGGCGTTGCTGCGCGACTGCGCTACCAGGGCCTTCAGCCGACGCTCGATCTCCATTCGATAGGGCGCGACCCGGTCACGGGGCAGGTGGCGGAACGACCGGTCGAGGATCTTCTTGATGGCCGCGTTGGTTCCATGGCGCAGCGGGATCCGGCACCATCCGGGCGGGATCACGACCGTGTACCCCCCGGCCTCGCGTACGGCCCTCGAGGAAAGCGTCACCATACCGACGTCGCCAGCGCGAAAGCGGGGAAGAGGGCGTCCACCGTCCCGGTCGACAGCGGGTAATCGGAGATGCTGTCCTTCCAGTTGTCGTAGCCATCGCCCCCGCCCAGGGCGGCATCGGCGTCGCCGAGGACAGTGACGTTCCCTAGCACGTAGGCCGCGTTCGCGCCGGTCATGCCGGTGACGGCTTTCACCGTGGAGAAGGAGTCCCGCAGCGTGTCAATTGACTCCACCGACTTCGCGATTCCGGGATCGGCCCCGTGGGTGAACGTGTCGATCATGTTGTCCCAGGATTTCCAGGTGGACAGGCCCGCCTTGAACTGGGCCGCCGTCTTGGCCCAGCCGGTGAGGGCCTCTTCTTCCTCCGGCAGTTTCGGCGTCTCCGCGAGAATCGCGTCCCAGAGGTTACTGATGCCAAGCTCGCCGACTCTGGTCAGGTTGCCATCCGCGTCGACCTGGCTGAGGAAGAGATGCAGGGCGTCGCTGTAGGGCCCGGATTCAAGCGCGCTCCTGAACATCGACGTCTGCTCGGCCTCGGCCAGCGACCGGGCCGTCCCCTCGGCCCCCTCGACGGAATCCGCGACCTCGAGGCCATATCCCAGGGTGGCGATTCCGATGATGTCGATCGCGACGTCGAGCCAGCTGCCGTTGCCGGTCGCCGCGAGCATGGTATGCACCACGAGCAGCATCGCGGTCAGGGCGATGGCCGCGATGAGCAGGAGATCAACACCGGGGATGAGCAGGCACACGAGGGCGAGGACGGCCACGATGTCGCCGAGCACCTTCGCCAGCGTCTTCAGCCATCCCGCGTTATCGGAGACCCAGCTCTTGAACTTGTCCCACCGGCTGTCCCGCAGCGCGTCGTTGGCCGCTCCGTTGATCTTGCTCGCGTAATAGCTGCCCTGCTCGTCGCGCAGGCTGATCGCCTGGTTCAGCAGCGCCTTGGCGTCGTCGACGGCGCCCTGGGCGCGCTGCATGGCGGCGTGGTACTTCTGGATCCCCTGCTGCTGGGCTGGGGTCAGCTGGCTGCCCGACGGCAGCGCAACCACCTGGTTGAGCTGCGCGTACGGCGCCTCGGCCTGGTCCAGCGCCCGGATCGACATGCTCTGCGCCTGCTCCAGCTCGCCGACCCACCCGGTCAGCGCGGATGACACCCGCTGGTACCGTTCGGCCACCACCGCAAGCGTGCCGACCAGATCGCTGGCCGAGGACCTGATCGCGTCGGCGGTCTGGCCGAAGTTCGTCTGGTCGCTCGAGATCTTCTTGAGCGCGTCGATCTGCCCGTTGATCTGCTCCGCGACCGACGCGAGCAGCCGCGCCTCCTCGGTGATCACCTCCGGGTCACCAGGCACCGGATCGGTATCCCAGCCCAGCGGCTGCCACTGGCTACCAGACGGCCGTCCCATCTGACTCTCCCCTGTCCGTTCAGCTACTTCTTAGTCAGATTCTTCGCGAGCTGATTATCGGTCTTCGGAAATTGCTCAAGCGCCGTCGCGACCATCTCGTCAAGATCGTTCATGCTGCTAATCAGCTGCTTGCGGTGGTAATTCCAGTTGCCTGCGAAGTTGTCCATCGCCCCCGCCATGGCGCCTGAGCCCATGGCCCAGTCGAAATGGGACTGCTGAGTCTGAATGTCCCCGAACTGCGTCACCAGTCCGCCCAGGGTCTGGTGAGTGAATGAGAGTGCCTGATAATCCACCTTCAGGTCGGCCACGCCACCCCGCCTCTCTGTCCACTTGTAAAGACGTAATCACGCAAAGTGATCAATATCCCGGGTCCAGCCCCGTTATGCCTACCGATGACGCGAATGCGGTGTCAAGCTGGTTCAACAGAGTGCAACATAAATGCGTCCGCCATTCCCGGTGGCCGCCCGGGTCACGGGCAGACGTAGTTGTGGCCGGTGGACTGGTTGGCGCCGTCGTCGGCGTTGGAGGTGCTGAGGCTGACCCAGTCGTCCGACCCCGGCAGCTCGATCTTGGTGCTGCCGCCGCCGACTGCCAGGCCCCAGGTGTCCGTCGCCGCGCCGGTGTTGGATGAGCAGTCCGACATCGAGACCCCGGAGTACGAGTAGGTCCCGGTCTGGATGTAGTTCCGGCCGGTCGCGCAGGCGCCGTAGGTGTGCCCGCATTGGTAGGCGCCGGTCGAGGCGACGACGCCGCCGGGCTCGTTGGAGAGTTCCCCCTCGGCAATCACGTCCGCGCACTGGACGTCGGCCCCGGCGGTCGTCTGACAGAGAAGCTCGAGCTGCGCCTTGGCGGTGTAGCCGCCGGAGGTGGCGGCGGTGAGGACGTCGGCGCAGACGACGCCCTCCACGGTCGTGCCGACGCCGGAGTCAGCGTCGTAGGCGCTGCCGATGACGACGCATTTATGCGCTTGATCGCCGGCGCTCGCGTACAGGATCGGGAGCCCGTCCGCGTCGGCCATCCCGGTGCTCGAGGGCGACGGCGCGCCGGACACCGACGGTGAGCTCGACGACGACGGCGAGGAGCCGGGACCGGTAGATCCCGATGAGCCTGGGGACGCCGTGGCCTTGCCGCTTGTCCGGGCGCCGCCGGGAGTCGGGCTGCTGCCTGGCTGGCCGGTCGCCGACTTGGACCGGGACCCGGAGCCGCCCGCGTGCGTGCCCGCCGCTGCGGCCGACGCCGACTGGCTGGCCTGCCAGCCGGAGCCCGCCAGCTCGGCCTGCTGCTGTGACGAGCTGCCTGACCCGAACGGGTTGAGCGCGATCACGCCGACGGCGACCAGCGCGACCGCGGCCACCGCGGCCGTGATGATGACGTTGCGCCTGCGGTTGCCCGGCCCGGCTGGCGGGCCAGCCGCGGCCTCGCCAGGCCCGGCCTGCCCGGGCCCGATCCGGTCCGGCCCACCCCCGCCCGGTCCGGAAACGGCAGGCGCGGCCCGACGGCGCGCGGCCCAGCGCGGCGCTCGTCGGCGCGGTGCCGCTCGTCGTCCCGCCTCGCCCGCCAGCGGCGGCCGTTCCGTCGTGGTGAAGGCGGTCGTTCGCACCGCCTGCAGCGGGTCGGGCCATAGCTGCGGGCCAGGCGGCCACTCGGGCGACTGCTGGGCCGGCGCCGGGTCGTCCGGGGCGGCCGCGAACGCGTGCAGCGCCGCCGCCGCCTGGGCCGCCGACGGCCGCGCGGCCGGGTCCTTGGCCAGGCAGGCGGCGATAACCTCCCACAGCCGGTCGGTGATGCCGGGTGCGCGCGGTGGGGCGGCGGTGACGTGAGACTGCAGGATCGCGGCGGTGTTGCCGGTGAACGGCGGCTGCCCGGTCAGCAGTTCGTAGACGGTGACGCCGAGCGCGTACACGTCGCCGGCCGGCCCGGGCTCCTGTCCGCTGATCACCTCCGGCGCGAGGTAGGCGGCCGTGCCGAGTACGTGGCCCTCGGTGGTGACCCGCGGATGGCCTGCCAGCAGGGCGATGCCGAAGTCGGCCAGCAGCACCCGGCCGCCGTCGAGCAGCGCGTTGGCGGGCTTGACGTCACGGTGCACGATGCCGGCCGCGTGCGCGGCCGCCAGCCCGGCACCCATCTGAGCCGCCAGCGAGGCCGCCTCGGCCGGGGCGAGCAGACCGCCGCGCGCCTTCCGCAGCCGGTCTACATCGCCGCCCGGCAACAGGTCCATGACCAGGGCGAGCTGGTCGCCCTCGACGATCATGTCGTGCACGGTGACCACGTTGGGGTGGCGGAACGCCACCAACGCGGTGCGCTCGCGCACGAACCGGCCGACCGCCGCCGGGTCGTGCGCGTACTCGGGCAGCAGGACCTTGATCGCGTAGACCGCCTCGGTCACCCGATCATGCCCGCGCCAGACGACGCCCATGCCGCCCCGGCCGATTGGTTCGTCAAGGAGGTATTTGGTGCCTAGCGGCTGAGAGCTCACAGCGCTGGATGATATCGGTACCTATCCGTTGAAATTTGGCGTGCGGCAAATTTGCCACTCAGTAACTTGACTTCGGCGCTGTCCGTTCGCTGGCGTTTCGCTGGCGTACGCGAGAACAGCGGAGAATGCCCGGCCCGACTACTAGCGTGGTCGTCGATTCCCTTGTTCGCCCGGCCGGGGCAGCCCGCCGGGCTGGCTCGCGTTCATAAGGAGAGATTCCGTTGGCACCCAAACCTCACGGCGGCGCCCACCGTCTGCCCTCGACTCGCCGCTCCCTGTTGGCGATGGGCGCGACCGGTCTGCTGGCGGGCGGGGCCGCGGTCGCCATCAGCGACATCGCCGGCCGGACGGAGGCCTCGGCGGCGGTCACGCCGATTGCGGACACGGGCTCGCCGGACTGGGTCAACGTCACCTCCTACGGGGCCGACCCGACCGGCGCGAAGGACTCCACCGCCGCCTTCAACAGCGCGATCAAGGCGCTCGGCGACCCGCTGGCCGGCGCCAGCCCGGTCACCACCACCGGCGCGGGCTGCGGCGTGATTTACATTCCGGCCGGAACCTACGTCATCTCGAGCACGCTGCTGTGCGAGACCGTGCCGGTGTACTTCGTGGGCGACGGCGCCTGGGCGACGGTGATCTCGTTCACCGGAACCGGGGACTGCTTCCGGGTCTACGACAGCTCGGAGTACGGCACCAGGACGAAGTTCGGCGGCGGGTTCGTCGGGATCACCATCGACGGCTCGAACGCGGGCAGCGCCGCCCCGTCGACCGGCCTGCACGTGGGCGACCTGCTCCAGTACGAGCTCGACCTGACCGTGCAGAACTTCTACCGGGCGGGCAGCATCGGAATACACCTGGACAACAACTACTACTGGACGGAGCAGCTCTACGGCCGGGTCTACGCAGGCAACTGCGCGAGCCACGTCGTCTTCGACTGGACCACCACCGTCTCCTCCACCAGCAGCGGCAGCTTCGAGCGGTGCGACCTGGACATCTACATCAACCAGAACAAGGGCGGGTTCGACGGGGTGGTGCTCAGGAACGGCGCCTTCGTCACCAACGGCTCGCTGAAGATCCGCGGCAACTTCGGCTACGCCGCCTCGACCGTGAGCTCGGCCGCCCTGCGGCTGACCGGCTCCCAGTCCACCAGCAGCTACAGCAACGCCTCGGGCATCGCCGACAGCCTGCTCGACATCGGCGTGGAGTGCGCCTCCGCCGCCGGCAGCTACACGCCGCAGACGATCGCGTTCGGCTCGGCCGCGAACTCGATCAGCGGCTGCTACGGCGCGCTCAGCTTCGGCGCGGCCGGCAACACCTTCGCCGAGTCGAACAACGTCGGCAACATCACCTACTTCGTCGGTCAGGCGACCGGCGACCGCACGCTGCCCGGGCAGACCAGGTGGGTGAAGTACTCGAGCGGCTTCCCGGCCGGCATCACCGGCGGGGTGTCGTTCCGCTACCTGCCGACCGGCAACGAGGTGATGGTGAGCTGGGCCCTCGACATCGCCGCGGGCACCACGCTCAAGAGCGGGACCGTCATCGTCACGGTCGACCCGATCTACGCCTACACCGACAACAAGATCTTCCCCGGCAACAACGAGGGCGCCGACCTGACCGGCAACGTCTACGCCCCCGCCTGGCTGACCTCAGCCGCCGCCTTCAAGTACGGCGGCCCGTCGTACGAGGGCGCGACCGCTTCCTACTGGTACGGCCAGGCCGTCTACACGCGGAGCGTCGGCTAGCCGCGGTCGCCGTCGGCGAGCTCGCCACGGTACCAGTCGATCTTCTCCCGCAGGTGCGCCTGCTCGGCCTGCAGCGCGGCGATCCGCCGCGCGACCTGGGCGTCGTGCTCGATCAGAAGGGCCAGCCGCTCGGTCATGGTGGGCTCGCCGCCACGAGCGAGCTCGGCGTACCGGCGCATCTGCGCGATCGGCATCCCGGTGTCGCGCAGGCAGCGCAGCACGCCCAGCCACTCCAGGTCCTCATCGCGGAAGCGCCGGTGCCCGCTGGGCGCGCGGCCGATATCGTCAAGCAGGCCGATCCGCTCGTAGTAGCGGAGGGTGTCGAGGCTGAAGCCAGACTGCTCGGCGGCCTGGCTGGGCGGGATGCTGCCGGTCATGGCTCCCGATCCTCGCACCTGGAGTGCGCTCCAGGTCAAGAGAATTAGCGGCCCGACCGCCCGGCCGACCGCGTCCGCGGCCAGCCGTGTAGAGCACGAGGAACGCGCGTCCGTCGGCGGCGGGCGGCGCGAGTTCGGCTGCGCACGGGAGTCCGCTTCTTTCGCAATGAAACGGACCGGGGCTCAGTGGAGTCGTCCACAGGCGCCCCGGTCCGTTCCAGATCATGGTTGGGACTTGGAATTTTTAACTTCGCTGGGCCCTTCGCTCAGCTGTAGCTGGTCAGGTCGGCCACGGTGCTGCTCGAGTTGACCGTGCCGCCGGTGCCGTTGATGATGTGCTGGATGGTTCCGGTGCCGCCTAGCGAGACGGTGACCATGTCGTGCCACTGCACTCCGGACGTGGTCGGCGAGGTGAGCGCGTTCGCGCTGATCTCGCTCGGGTTCACGTTGAAGAAGCAGTAGACGCCGAGGCCGTAGCCCTGGAAGCTGGTCACGCTGTTGGCGACGGCGATCGAGGGATAGCCGTCCGAGGATCCGTCCATCCAGGCGGACTGGCTGGGCGGGTCGTAGGGCATCTCGCTCTGGTAGAAGTAGTCGGCTCCGCCGTTGCCGTTCCACTGGGTCTGCACGGCCTGGTAGTGCTCGACCGCGAGTCCGTAGAAGGTGTCGTTGGCACCGTTGACGACCAGGCCGTTGGCGGCGGTGTTGGTCGTCCAGCCGACCGTTCCGCTGTTGCCGTGGTCAGCCCGCCATAGCCACAGGTCGTCGCCGATGACATTGGCGCTGTTGACCTGGAGTGTCTCCGTGGCCTTGCCGACGGTGGCGCCGCCGATGCGGGCGAAGACGTCGGACAGGACCGTCGGGTCGGAGGCGTGGCTGGCGCTGGAGCCGGACGGGCCGATCTGGACGAGGACGGAGCTGTTGGTGGTGCCCGCGTCGAAGATCAGTCCGCCGATGCGGATGCCGTTGACGTCAGCGGTTTGCAGGATCGTGTTGCCGCCGTTCGACACCAGGGTGGCCAGGCCGAGGCCGAGCACCACGGTGTCGGGGTTGTTGACGTCGATCGTGCCGTTGATCTGGTAGACCCCGGGGGTGAACAGCAGGTCCTGTCCGCCCGCGAGCGCGGCGTTGATCTGGGCGACCGTGCTGCTCGGCGTCGCGATGTAGAAATCGCTAATCGGCAGCGAGGTCCCCGGCGTGTTCCCGTTCGCCCAGGAAACGCCCTGGGAACTCGTCCGGTTCGAGGGCACGAACACGTCCCAGTTCCCGGAGGAGTCGATGTACATGTACGGCTTCTCATCGACGGTCGGGGTCTGGTTCACCGTGGTGTAGGTCGGGAAGCTCTGGCCCGGGACGCCTGTGCTACCCACGAACACCATGTTCCAGTTCGACCCGGTCCAGCTGCCGAGCTGGTCGTTGCGCATGATGAACTGCTGCTGGGTGCCGGAGTTGACCTGACCGGTGACCTTCGAGTCGCTGATGTAGCCGCCGGACGACCATTGGTTGGCGGGGTTGGCCGTAGTGTCGTCGTCCAGCACCATGTTGCCGTCGATCTGCACCCGGCGCATCGGGTCGGCCTGCGACACCGCCCACTCGGTGCTGCCGGAGGACGGGTCGTTGGTGATGTTCTCCACGCCGCGCCAGAAGTTCTCGGTCGCGTTCCCGTCGTTCCAGGCGGCGTTGGCGTAGATCCCGCCACCGGTGATCACCGTCTGGGTCGGGTTCTGGCCGAGGCCGACGACCTCGGTGTAGAAGCCGACCGGGACGCTGACGTTGTAGGTGCCGGGCTCGAACATCAGCTCATAGCGCTGGGTGCCGAACTGGTTCGACTGCTGCGTGTTGTAGACCGCGTTGATGTCGCTCTGGATCGTGGAGGTCGACATCGAGGGGGTGAACACGTAGACGTTCGGCCCGAGGTTCGGCGCGTTGCCTGGGGGCGGTGTCGTCCCACCGCTTGGCAGCGTCCATTGCTGGTTAGAGCTGTCGGCGCAGGCCCAGATCTGGACCTGGGTGCCGGAGCCGCCGAAGCCGGTGTCGTCGAGGCACTTGCCGGAGTTGGGGTTGATGAGCTCGCCGTTGGACTGGGGGTCCCAGACCTGGGCGGCGGTGCCGTTGCAGGTGTAGAGGTCGACGAGGGTGCCGTTGGCGGTGCCGGCGGCGCTGACGTCGAGGCACATGCCGAGCACCTGCAGGGTGTTGCCCGCGGCGACCGTCCACTGCTGGGCGCTGGTCCCGTTGCAGGTGTAGACCTGGATCGGGTTGAGCAGCGCGGTGCTGGCCGAGCGGTCATCGAGGCACAGGCCCTCGTACCCGGTGATCGCGCCGGTGGTCGCGGCCGCTGCCGGTTGCACGTGGTAGCTGGCGACGGCCGTGCCGACCCCGAATACGAGCGCTACCGCCGCGAGGATGCTGAGGAGCCGCCGCTTCACGGAATGTTCCACTGCTGGTTAGAGGAGTCGGCGCAGGCCCAGATCTGGACCTGGGTACCGGCGCCGCCGAAGCCGGTGTCGTCGAGGCACTTGCCCGAGTTCGTGTTCACGAGCTCGCCGTTGGACTGGTGGGTCCAGGACTGCGCGCCGGTGCCGTTGCAGGGGTACAGGTCCACCAGGGTGCCGTTGGCGGTGCCCGCGCCGGCGACGTCCAGGCAGTCGCCCAGGACGGTCAGGGTGCCGTTGCTGTTCACGGTCCAGCTCTGCGCGTTGGTCCCGTTGCAGGTGTAGACCTGGATCGGGTTGAAGTTGGCGGTGCTGGCCGAGCGGTCATCGAGGCACAGGCCCTCGTAACCGGTGATCGGCCCGGTGCTCCCGGTGGGAGGAGGAGTGGTGCCCCCGCCGCCGGTGATCTTGTTGAAGATCGACGAGTACTGGTAGCCGGTCCCCTTGTCGTAGCCGTCGACTTCCCAGAAGGAGAGCTCGGCGACGCCGTTGGAGGCGGCGAAGCTCTCCAGCGACGAGGCGTTCGAGATGGAGAAGTCGGTGCCGTCGTCGTTGACGCCGGCGATGGGCGTCAGGCCCATCATGTTGTAAGCGGCCGAGGTCGAGATCCCGTACAGGCTCGATAGCTGGCCCGCAGCGCCCTGCGCGGAGGATTCAGCGGCCGCGAGGTCGTTCGTCCCGGCGCCGAAGTCCATCGTCATGATGTTCACGACCGACACCTTGACGCCCTTGGCCTTCGCGTCCTGGAGCACCGCGTACTGGGAGCCGTTGCCGGTGGGCAGCCCCTGCGGGGAGACGCCGAGGGTGAAGTCGACCTGCACGGCCGGATCCTGCGCTTGCAGCGCGGCGAGCGCCTGGTCACGCAGGGACGTGGCCGAGGTGTCGGCCAGGTCGGAGTCCTCGATGTCGAAGTCCAGCCGGGTAGAACCGGTGGTGTTCACTATGTTCTGGTAGGCGGCGGTGAGCTGCGAGACGTTCGTGCAGGTCTGTGCGAGCTCGGTGGCACCCGCACCGCCGGACGAGATGATGACGTTGCCGCCGGCCGCCTGAAGGGCGCTGATCTGCGAGTTGAAGGTGCCCAGGCTGTAGCCGCCGTCCTCCCAATCGGGAGTGCAGCCGGACTGGGAGACGAGGAAGGCCAGCGTGTAGTACTTGTCGCCGGTCGCGGACATGTCGGCGGCCATGTCGCCGGAGTCCGACGTGCTGATCTGCAGGTAAGGCGCGGCGTAGTGCGCCGGGAAGGCGGGGCCCGCCGCGGCGGCGGGGCCGGCGGCGGCGAGCGCGAGGCCGGCCGACCCGAGCGCGGTGGCGGCGACCAGCGCGAGCGCGGCTCTCGACGGCTTCCTGAGGATTCTTGGTACTCGCATGGTGATCGGGCGGTCCCTTCGGCCGAGCGGTCCGGCGGGAGCGGGGTCGCCCGCCGGGGTAAATAATTAGGACTTGTTTCTGAAACAGTAAAGAAACTATCCTGTTTACGAGGATTGGAGCATTTGCCTAAGGGCGCGTCAATACGTATCGGCGATGTTGAGGTTTTGTTAATTTCCGCCTAAGGGGCTCTTATGGTGAAGCAATGAAACAAGAATCTGTTTCAGATCTTGTTTCAGTGGCCGAATCCGGCCGGGTCACGGTGCGGGCGATCGCGGCGGAAACCGGGCTGTCGATCGCGACCGTCTCCCGGGTGCTCAACGGCGGCGAGAACGTGGCCGCGCACACCCGCCAGCGGGTGTCGGCGGTGGTCGAACGGCTCGGCGACCGGGCGCCCGAGCCGCGGCGGCGGACGTCCGTCCGGGCAACCCGGCCGCCCGTCTTCGTGCGCTGCCCTTACCTGCTGACCGACTACTTCGGGCACATCGTCACGTCGATCGCCGAGACGCTGGCGCTGCACGAGCAGAGCATGCTCCTCGACGCGGGGGACGCGGTGGTCAGGTCGGCCGCCCTGCGCGAGCTGCCGCGCCGCCGGGCCGTGCACGGCGCGGTCCTGATCCTCCCGCCGGAGCCCCGGGCCGACCTCGAGGCGCTCCTCGCGCGGGGGTACCCGCTGGTGGTGGTGGACCCGCGGACCGACGTGCCGCGGGGCATGGTGTCGGTCTCGGCGGCGCACTTCTCCGGCGCCCGGGCCGTCACCCGGCATCTGATCGAGCTCGGCCACCGCCGGATCGGGGTGATCACCGGGCCGCCGAACTGGCACACCCGCGACGATCGGCTCGGCGGGCACCTGGCCGCGCTGGGCGAGGCCGGGATCCTGGGCGACACGGAGCTGATGCGGTCGGGTGAGCCGGCCTCCAAGACCGGCGTGTGGGCCGGCCGGGAACTGCTCGACCTGCGGCCGCGGCCGAGCGCCGTGGTCTGCTTCAACGACAAGGTCGCGGTCGGGGTGATGGAGATGGCGGCGGCGCGCGGGCTGCGGGTGCCCGAGGACCTCTCGGTCACCGGGTTCGACGACATCGACGTCAGCCGGGCGACCACGCCCCGCCTCACCACCGTCCGCCAGCCGCTGCAGGAGATGGGCCGGACCGCGGTCACGATGCTGATGCGCCAGCTCGACGGGCACGCTCACGAGGCGCTGAGCATGGAGCTGCAGACCCGCCTGGTCGTCCGCGAGAGCACCGGCCCGGCCCCGCCCGGTTCCGGCTAGGCGGTCAGACCCGCTCCCCGCGCTCGCGCAGCGCGGCCGGGAGCGCGGCGAGCACCGCGACCGAGGTCAGCGCGAACCCGGCGGGGTAGCCCGCGTGGGCGCTGAACAGGCCGAACACGACCGGCCCGACGCCGTACCCGGCGTCGTAGGCGAGGTTCCAGAGCGCGCTCGCCTTGGCCTCGGGCAGCCGCTCGATCAACAGCGCGAAGGTGGAGTTCTCGACCACACCGAAGCCGGCCCCGAACAGCGCCATCCCCGCCAGCACCGCGGCCGGCGAGGCCAGCCAGATCATCGCGGCCAGGCCGGCCGCGGCGACGACGACGGCCGGGATGAGCAGCCGCGCGTGGCCGTAGCGGTCGCCGTGACGGCCGGCCTGCCAGCGGCTGACGGTGGCGGTGATCGCCTGGACCAGCAGGGCGGCCGAGGCGACGCCGCTCGGCACCTCCCGGGCGAGCGGCAGGAACGAGTCGATGACGCCCGCCGCGACCGTGCAGACGGCGAAGATCAGCGCCAGCCGGAACGCGCCGCGACCGCCCGGCACGCGGCCGTCGGCCGCCCGCGAGCCGGGCCTTCCGCCGGGCAGCCAGCGCAGGCCCGCCAGCGGGGTCAGGCCGGCGATGGCGGCGGCGGCCACGACCACCGTCGCCTGGTGGTGGCCGGCCAGCCAGACGCCGGCCGGCAGCGCCACGATCGCCGGGACGCCGGAGACGATGCCGAGCAGGCCCAGGCCCTCGCCCCGGCGTTCAGCCGGGAGCAGCAGCGCGGTCAGCCCGCCGGCCGCGACCCCGCAGAGGCCGAAGCCGAGGCCGCGGACGAAGCTGACCGCGAGCATGATCGCCAGCGGCTCGCGCGGTAGCAGCGCCAGCGTGGGCGCGCCGAGCAGCAGCGACCCGGCCGCGAGCGTCGCCCGATAGCCGAAGCGCCCGATCGCGAACGTCGCCGCGGCCTCCGCGATCACGGTCCCGCCCAGCAGCGCGCCGGTGATCAGCCCGGCCGCGGCGCTGCTGGCGCCGCTCGCGGCGGCGAGCATCGGCATCACCGATACCAGCAGCAGGAAGCTGGTCAGGGAGGCAAACTCGGCCAGGAACGTCAGCGCCAGCGGCCTGCCGACGAGGCGGGGCGGGTGCGGTGCCTGGGCGGCGGGGCCGGGCGCGGTCTGCGTGAAGCTGCTCATGGCAACGACGCTAGGGGTGAACCGGCACCCTGATAAGGTCCGATTTCATGGCGATAGAGTGGTCCGGTTTGAGCCCGGAGCTGCTCGTGCGGCTCGACCGGTCGTCCGGCCAGCCGTTGCGCGCGCAGCTCGAGGCGGGCCTGCGGGACGCGATCAGGAGCGGCCGGCTGCGCGGCGGTGAACGGCTGCCGTCCTCGCGCGAGCTGGCGCGGGAGCTCGGCGTGTCCCGTGGCATCGTGCAGGAGTGCTTCGGCCAGTTGCTGGCGGAGGGGTACCTGACCAGCCGGACCGGGTCGGCGACGCGGGTGGCCGAGATCGCGGAAGGCGCGGTCGCCCCGTCGCCGGGATCGCTCCCATCCGGCGGGCCGGACTCGCGGCCCGCATCGCCGGCAGCCACCGCGACCAAGCCGAGGCTGATCGCGGACTTCGCGCACGGCGTGCCCGACCTGGCGAGCTTCCCGAGGGCCGACTGGGCGTGGGCGGTCCGCGAGGCCTGCGGCGCGATCACGTCGGCCGACCTCGGCTACGGCGACCCGCGCGGTAGCGCGGCGCTGCGCGAGGTGCTGGCCGGGTACCTGGGGCGGGTGCGGGCCGCCGCCGGCGACCCAGGGCGGATGATCATCAGCACCGGCTTCGCGCAAGGGCTCAACCTGGTGCTGCGCGCGCTGGCGAGCCAGGCCGGCGTCGGCGTGGTGGCGTTCGAGGATCCCGGCTACGGGAGCGCCGCAACCGACGAGACGGTACGGGCGGCGAGCGCGATCGGCCTGCGCGTCGTCTACGTGCCGGTCGATGACGAGGGTCTGGTGGTCAGCGCGCTGGCCGCCAGCGGCGCCGACGCGGTGGTGGTGACGCCCGCCCACCAGTCGCCCACCGGGGTGGTGCTGACCGCCGCCCGGCGGCACGCGCTGGCGGACTGGGCCCGCCGCGGCGGCGGCTTCGTCATCGAGGACGACTACGACTCGGAGTTCCGCTACGACAAGGAGCCGGTCGGCGCGCTGCAGGGACTGGCGCCGGACCGCGTCTTCCTGGTCGGGACCGCCAGCAAGGCGCTGGCGCCGGCCGTGCGGCTGGGCTGGGTGCTGGCGCCGGCCGGACTGGCCGGGGGGGTCGCGGCCGAGAAGGAGATGAGTGACCGCGGGTCGTGCACGCTGGATCAGGTAGCGCTGGCGGCGCTGCTCACCTCCGGCCGCTACGACCGGCACCTGCGGCGGATGCGCGCCGTCTACAGCGCCCGCCGCCGGGCGCTGGTCGACGCGTTCGGACGGCACGCGCCGGGTCTGCGGCTGACCGGCCTTGCGGCCGGGTTCCACGCGGTCGCACAGCTGACGGCCGAGCCCGGGGAGGCGGCCGTGATCGCGGCCGCCCGCGACCGCGGCGTCGGCCTGCACGGGATCGCGGAGTACCGGGGCGTACCCGACCCGGCGGCGCCGCCCGCGCTGGTGATGGGCTTCGGCAACACCGGCGAGCGCGCCATCGAGCCCGCCATCGCCGCGATCGCCGACCTGCTGCACTGAACCGGGCCCTCGATCGGGCCCTGTGGCCCCCTGGCACACAACCGTTCCGGCCCTGTGGCCCCCTGGCCCATAACGGTTCGGGCCTTGGGGGCCACAGGCCCGCTCTATGTGGCCTGGTGGGCCACGAGGCCACAACCGCAGCCGCCCGCTCCGGGCCGCCGCCCGCCGTTCCACATGAAACATCCCGCCCCCGGGTGAGCGGGAGGCGGGATGCGCCGGGTGCTGGTGGGTCGCTGGTCACTCCGGGTTGGGGAGCAGGTACTCGAGGGCGGAGCTGGCTTGGTAGCCGACTGGCAGGCCGTCGAAGATGATCGTGTCGGCGGTGGTGTTCTCGGTCCGCAGGTGACGGATCTTCAGGTAGTCGGGCGACTCGTACCAGCCGCGGGCCGCGTCGAGATCGGGAAACTCGATGATGATCAGGTCGCCGCTCCACGTCCCCTCGACCGCGTCGACCGGGCCGCCGTGGACGAGGAACCGTCCCGCGAACGGCTCGAGGGTGGCGTCGATACGGCGCAGGTACTCGATGAGCTCCGGGCCGAAGTTGGTGCTGTGGACGTGTGCCATCGCGTAGGCGGTCATGTCGGTTCTTCCTTTCTTGGTGACGGGTCAGGAGTTGCGGCGCAGGAGCTGGACCAGGAGGGCGACCGCGAGGCCGAAGCCGGCCATCACCGCCAGGCCGAGCCCGAAGGCGTGCGGGTAACCGTGGCCGAGGGCGCTGTAGAAGACCGCCCCGATGACCGCGACCCCGATCGAGCCGCCCGCCTGCTGGGTGGTGGACAGCACCCCGGACGCGGCCGCCGCGTGCTCGGGCTTCACCCGGGCCAGCACGATCGCGGGCATCGGGGCGATCACCAGGCCCATGCCGACCCCGGAGACCACCAGCCCGGGGATGAGCCAGCCGGCGCCGTGCTGCAGGTTCGCCGCCAGCAGCAGGTACCCGGCCGACACGACCAGCGAGCCGAGGGCCAGCACCTGCGGTCCGAGCCGGGCCGCGATCTTGCCGGACTGCACCGAGGCCGCGAAGTAGCCCAGGCCGAGGGGCAGGAAGATCAGCCCTGACTGCAGCGCCGACAGGCCCAGCCCGTTCTGCAGGAAGAGCGCGAGCACCAGGAAGAACGAGGCCATCATCATCTGGTAGGTCAGGCTGATGACCATTCCGGCGCTGAACGCCCGCTCCCGCAGCAGTGCCGGGTTGACCAGCGGGGAGCCGTTCCCGGCGGCGAGCCTGCGCTGGTGCAGGGCGAACGCGGTCAGCAGCGGGATCGACGCCGCCAGGCTCACGAAGACCCAGGCCGGCCAGCCCTGCTGCTGCCCCTCCACCAGCGGCAGCACGATCGCGACGAGCCCGAGGGTGACCAGCACGGCGCCAACGAGATCGATCCGGCCGCCGCCGGCCGCCCGGGACTCCGGGAGCAGGCGCGGCGCCAGCGCGACCGCGGCCAGGCCGATCGGGATGTTGATCAGGAAGATCGACCGCCAGCCGAGCCCGGCCAGGTCCACCTTGATGAGGACACCGCCGACGAGCTGTCCGAAGACCGCGCCGAAGCCGACCGTCATGCCGTAGGCGGTGAAGGCCCGGGCCCGCGCGGGCCCGGTGAAAGAGGTGTTGATGATGGCGAGGATCTGCGGCATCAGCAGGGCGGCGGCGCCGCCCTGGATCACCCGGGCCGCGACCAGGAAGCCCGCGCTCGGCGCGAGTCCGCAGGCCGCCGAGGCGAGGGTGAACAGCCCGAGGCCGAGGACGTACATCTTCCTCCGGCCGTACATGTCGCCCAGCCTGCCCGCGGTGATCAGGCCGGCCGCCAGCGCCAGGCCGTAGCCGGCCACGATGAACTGGACCGCCGACGGGCCCGCGTGCAGGTCACGCTGGGTGTCCGGCAGTGCCACGTTGACGATGAAGAAGTCGAGCAGCGAGGTGAACACCCCGGCCAGCAGGACCGGCAGGGCGCCTCGGGGCGGGCGTGTTTCGATCGAGACTTGCGGCGGGGCAATGGCGGTCGCCATCGTTCGCTCCTTAATTTCTCAGTCAGTGGGAGGGGCCGCGCGGCGGCGCCGGCCGCCGCGCGGGCCGCTCGGGGAGGGGTCAGGCGGGCACCTTGTCGAGGAACCCGTAGACGTTCGCGATCCGGCCGTCGACGTCCAGGACCAGCACGTCGAACCCGACGACGAGCTCGTCGCCCAGGTTCCAGCTGAACCGGGCGGTGTCGTGGTGCGCGTCCACCGGGCCGGCCAGGGTGAACGCCAGCCCCGGGAACTGGGACTGCACGGCGGCGATGGTCGCGTCGATCTGGTCCCGGCCGGCCGCGACCGCCATCGGGTCGGTGTACACGCCGTCCGGCGCCCACAGCTGGTCGATGGCCTTCCTGCGGGCCGCCGGGTCGGTCTCGTTCCAGGTCTCCAGGTAGCTGGCAACCAATTCGCTGACTGTCATCTTGTACCTCCGTTGGATTGCGTTCCTGCAGGTCAGAACGCTACGGAAAACGCCAGGGGGAGGAATCAGTCACGTATAGGTAATTCCTGCGGTCGTGATCGGGTTGCATAAGACACATGCAGCTGTACGGCCGGGACGCTGAGCTGGCGGCCCTCAGCGACCTGCTCGACCAGGCCCGCCAGGGGACCAGCGGCACGCTGGTGCTGCGGGGCGACCCCGGCATCGGCAAGACCGCGCTGGTAAGCCACCTGATCGCGCGGGCGGACGGCTTCCGGGTCATCCGCGGGGCCGGGATCGAGGAGGAGTCCGAGCTTCCCTTCGCCGGGCTGCACCTGCTGCTGCGTACCGCTCTGGACCGGGTCGACGCGCTTCCCGGCGTCCAGGCGGAGGCGCTGCGCGGCGCTCTCGGGCTGGCCAGGGCGGGGCCGCCGGATCGGTTCCTGGTCGGGCTGGCGGTCCTGTCCCTGCTGGCCGAGCTCGCGGCCGAGCAGCCGCTGCTGTGCGTGGTGGACGACGCGCAGTGGCTCGACCGGGCCAGCGCGGACGCCCTGCTGTTCGCCGCCCGGCGGCTGGACAGCGAGTCGATCGTGCTGCTGCTGTGCGCCAGGACCGGCGCCTTGACCGCCGCGGGCCTGCCCGCGCTGACCCTGAACGGCCTGTCCGCCCAGGCCGCGAGCGAGCTGCTGCACGACGCCCTGCCCGCGAGCCGACGGTACCGGGTGCTGGCCGAGGCGGCCGGCAACCCGCTCGCCCTGCTCGAGCTTCCCCGGGTGCTGGCCGGCGCGCAGCCGGAGGGCCCGCTGCCGCTGACCGAGCGGCTCCGGGCCGCGTTCGAGGGTCAGCTGGCCGGCCTCCCCGAGCCCGCCAGGACGGTGCTGCTGGTCGCGGCGGCCGAGGGCACCGGCGACCTCGCCCCGATCCTGCGAGCGGCGGGCACGCTCGGCGCGTCGCTGGCCGATCTCGACCCGGCCCGCGCGGCGGGCCTGGTCGAGGTGAACGGCAGCACCCTGACCTTCCGCCACCCGCTGATCCGGTCGGCCGTCCATCACACGGCGCCGTTGGCGCAGCGGCGCGCGGTCCACCAGGCGCTGGCCGCCGCCCTGGACGCCCCCGGGCAGGCCGACCGGCGCGCCTGGCAGCAGGCGGCGGCGGCCGCCGGCCCCGACGAGGAGATCGCCGCCGCCCTCGAGCGCGCGGCCGGCCAGGTTCGCGCGCGCGGCGGCGACGCCGGCGCCCTGGCCTGGTACCAGCGGGCGGCCGAGCTCAGCACCGACCCGGTCGCCCAGGCCAGGCGGCTGACGCTGGCGGCCGAGACCGCCAGCCGGATCGGGCGATCTCGACCAGGCCGCCGCCCTCGCGGCGGACAGCCTGGCCCTGATCGCGACCGGGTCGACGCCGGAGCAAGATCAGCTGATCGCCCAGGCGCTGCAGGTGCAGGCCACGGTGGCGTTTCTGCGCGGGGAGCCGGCGGCGGCCCACCGGCGGCTGCTCGAGGCGAGCGAGCTGATCGCGGCGGTCGCTCAGGAACAGGCGAACGCGCTGCTCATCGAGGCGGTGCACGCCGGCTGGTACGCCGGCCAGGACGAGCTGGCCGAAGCCGTGACCCGGCTCGAGGGGCAGCGCCTGCGCGCGGACGGCACTGGAACGGCTGCTACTGCGCGCGGTGGCGCCGATCCTCGGACGACCCGCCGACCGGTCCGATCCGAACGGCGCCCTGGCCGAGGCCAGATCGGCCGCGGCCGGGAACGTGGCCGAGCTGGTGCTGGTGTGCGGGCTCGCGCTGCTGCTCGGCCAGGACGAGGCAGCGTCGCAGATCGGCGACGAGCTGAGCCGGGACCTGCGGGCGGCCGGGCAGATCGGCTGGCTGCCGACCGCGCTGTTCTACTCCGGGTCGGCGCGGGCGTACGGCGGACGTCACCAGGAGGCACTGCACACCGTCGCCGAAGGGCTGCGGCTGGCCCGCGACACCGGGCAGCAGCGCTGGGCCGACGCGTTCGCGGAGCCGCTCGCGCTGCTGGCGGCGGCGCGCGGCGACGAGCCGCTGGTGCCGGCAGCTGACCGCCGAGGCGCTCAGCCGGTCGAGCCGGCCCGCCTGGAACACGCCCTGGACCAGTTCGGCGCTCGGCCTGCTCGATCTCGGCCTCGGCCGCGCCGAGTCGGCCCTGGCGCGGCTGGAAATGCTGGCCGAGGGGCGGCGTTTCTTCCACATCGCCGCCACCAGGTCCACCCCTGACCTGGTCGAGGCGGCGGTGCGGATCGGCCGACCGGAGGCGGCGGCCGAGCCGCTTGCGCTGTTCGAGACCTGGTCGCGCAACACCGGGCAGAGCTGGGCCGAGTGCGCTCGTGCACCGCTGCCGGGCGCTGCTCGACGGCGATGAAGACCTGTTCCGTGGCGGCGCTGGCGCTGCACGAAGACGGCAGCCGCCCGTTCGATGACGCCCGCACCCAGCTGCTGTACGGCGAGTGGCTGCGCCGGGGCAAGCGCAAGGCCGACGCCCGCGCCCAGCTCCGGGCCGCGCTTGAGACCCTCGAACGGATCGGCGCCGCTCCGTGGGCGGAGCGCGCCAGGACCGAGCTGACCGCCACCGGGACCACCGGCCGGGCGGCCGAGCTCGGCCCGTCCGCGAGCCTCACGCCGCAGGAGTCGCAGATCGTCCGGCTGGCCGCGCAGGGGCTGTCCAACAAGGACATCGCCGCGCAGCTGTTCCTCAGCGCGCGGACCGTCGGTCACCACCTCTACAAGGCCTATCCGAAGCTCGGCGTGGCCTCCCGGGGCGAGCTGGCCGACCTAAGGCTCGGCTGATCCGGCCTCGGGCAGTTCGCACTGGACGGGGAAGTTGACCGAGTTGGCGATGAAGCACAGATGATGTGCGCGCTCGTGCAGCTCCGCTGCGCGCTCTGCCTGCGCGGGTGACGCGAACCGGACCTCCGGGCGCAGCACGACCCGTTCGAAATGCCCGCCGCCGTCCGGGGTTTCGACCATGGTTCCGGCCGCGTGGTCGCGGTAGTCGGTGACCACGACGCCCTCGACCGCGCAGAGGGACAGGAACGAGAGCATGTGGCACTGCGACAGCGACGCTACGAGCAGGTCCTCCGGATTCCAGCGGGCCGGATCGCCGCGAAAGGCGGGATCGGCAGATCCGGGAATCGTCGGCTTGCCGCCGGCCGAGATCTCATGCGTCCGCTGGTAGTCGCGATAGCCGCTGGTCCCGGTGCCGGTGTTGCCGGTCCAGGTCACGGTCGTCTCATATCGATGGCTGCGGGACACGCTCATGCTCCTTGGTCAGATGGCGGTACCGGGCCGGCCGCGCTCGCGGTTGCGCTGGCGTGACTGGCGGCGATGCGGCCGGCCCGCGCCCGGTCCCCGCGTCCGATCGCCGCGAGCAGTTCGCGGTGCTCGGCGGCGACGGCGTCCGGCCGCTCGGAGGGGGCGAGGGACGCGCGGGCGGACACGGTGATCTGGTTCCAGAGCCGGTCGAGGATTTGCACCGCGATGGGATTACCGGCCAGCTCGGCGATGCCCAGATGGAACCGCCGGTTGAGATCGGCCGCCAGTTCCAGGTCGCCGGCCGCGGTGATCTGCTCGAGCTGCCCGGCCTGGGTTTCGAGATCGGCTAGCGCCGCGGGCGCTAGCCGGCCGGCCCGCTGACGATCCGCCGCCAGCTCGGCGGCCAGCGCGTCAAGCGCTCTCCTGACGGCATGGGCGTGCCGTAGATCCGGCGTCGACATCGCGGTGACGGTGACGCCCCGGCCGGAGGCCTGAACCAGGCCATCGCTCTCCAGCCGTCGCAGCGCTTCGCGCACGGGGGTGCGGCTCACGCCGAGCGCGGTGCTCAGCGACACCTCGGGGAGCCGGTCGCCCGCCCGGTACGCCCCGGAGACGATCTGCTCGCGCAACTGGCGATACACGGATTCGGTGTCCACCGATACGTCCCTTCTCTTGCATGCAATGTATACATTGCATGCAAGAGCGTCAACTGCCTGCGAATCCGCCTGGCAGAAGGTCTCCAACCGGGGTGACCGGCACCAAGCTAGCGGCCGAGCGGCTCGGCGCCGACTGACGGCGGCCGGCATCTGGCAGTCGTCAGATCCAGATATTGTCGTGCCGCAGCGCTACCTCACGCCGCTCCGCGTCGGCCGACGGGTTGCCGGCCAGCCGCGCCAGCGTCTCGAAGTACTCTTCGCGCGGCGCCCCCGGGGCGAACAGGATCAGCATGGACGCCGCCAGGCCGGACTCGTTGCGGAACGCGTGGATGCCGCCCTCGGGGACGTAGGAGAAGTCGCCCGCGGTGGCGTCCACCCACTGCTTGCCGTCGTACAGGCGGACGGTACCGGAGAGGATGAAGAACGACTCGGAGATCGTGCGGTGGAAGTGGGGTGCCGGGCCGCTCGGCTGCGGGCTGAAGTCCCAGCGGTAGAGACCGAAGCGCCCGTCGGTGGTGGCGCCGGTCGCCAGGTAGCTCACGGCGTTGCCGGAGCGGTAGGGCAGCTCGGCCGGCTCGCCGGCCCGGCGGAAGGTGGCGCTGACCTCGCCGGTCTCGCCGGTGTAGCGGGGTTCGGGATAAGACATGTCCTGCCTCCTCGTCAGCGGGTCCCGCGGCTACGCCAGCGGCCAAGGGCGGGCGGTGGCGCCCAGCCGGTTCCAGGCGTTGATCACGGCGATCGCCCAGATCAGCTCGGCCAGCTCGGTCTCGGAAAAGCGCGCGGCGGCCTCAGCGTAGACCTGATCCGACACCGGGCCTTCGCTCAGCCTGGTCACCGCCTCGGTCAGCGCGAGCGCGGCCCGCTCGCGGGCCGTGAAGAACGGCGTCTCGGGCCAGACGGCCAGCGCGTAGAGTCGCCGCTCGCTCTCGCCGCCCTTGCGCGCGTCGCCGCTGTGCATGTCGACGCAGTAGGCGCACCCGTTGATCTGGGATGCCCGCAACCGGACGAGCTCAAGCAGGGCCGGCTCGAGGCTGACCTTCCGCGCCGCCGCGTCGAGCGTGAGCATCGCCTTGTTGGCATGCGGCACGAGCTCATCGACGGCCAGTCGCGTCGGCGGGACGATGGCCGGTGACCCGAGGTTCTCTGGCATGACGGGACCTTCCTTGTCGTTGCGCCCCAGGCGGTCGCACAATGAAGTGAACTGTACGACCAGAGGACGCCGCGGATACCGACCGGCGAGCGGGCCGCGCAGAAGCGGCGCGCCATCCTGGCGGCCGCCCGCACGGTGTTCATGCGGGACGGGTTCGGCGTGGGGCTTGACGTGATCGCGGCCGAGGCGGACGTCTCCAAGGTCACCATCTACAACCATTTCGGCGGCAAGGACCAGCTGTTCGCCGAGGTGATCGGCAGCTCGCTCGAAGACGCGCTGACCGCCGCCATCGCCGGCGCCGAGGCCAGGCTGGGCGCCGGTGACGACCTGCGCGAGGCCCTGGTCTGGATCGTCCAGGCCTGGATCGACGGCATGACTACACCCGACGTGCTCAAGCTGCGTCACCTGATGCTCAGGGAGATGGAACGGTTCCCCCACCTCGGACAGGTCTGGCGAGAGTACGGGCCGGACCGGGCCAGGTCCGACCTCGTGGCCGCCTTCACCCGGTACATCGACGCGGGCCGCCTGGACATCCCCGATCTCGAGGCGGCCGTCTACCAGCTCTACTCACTGGCGCTCGACCCGCACCTGATCCACGCCGCCTACGGCACCAAGCTCGCCCCGGAGCTCAGCCAGAAGCTGGTCACCTCCGGCGTCGACATGTTCCTGACGTACTACCGCTACCAGGAAGCGGGGGTTGCCGCCCCGTCATGATCGCCCAACGGCGAATACCGTTTGGAATGGGCCGCTCGAGGCAGATGTGATCGTGAGGGCTAAATGGCCGCTCGATGTAGTCAGCGCCTGCCGGAGGTGGATGGCATGGAGATCCAGATGGCCCTTCACCTGCCTCGCGATGCGGTCAGCGTGCCGGTCGGGCGTCAGGTTCTTGACAGCTGCCTGGAGACGCTCGGAGTCGCGGCGGATACCCGCGCCGACATCGCCTTGGCGCTCAGCGAGGCTTGCGCCAACGTCATCCAGCACGCCGGCCCCGGCGAAGAGTACGAGGTCCAGGTCAGCGCCAGGGACTGCCGGTGCACGATCGAGGTCGTCAATGCCGGCAGCGGCAACGGCAACGGCGAGCCGGCCCCGGGCGGGTTCGCTATCACCGACGAGCCGGTGGCCGCGACCGCCGAGCACGGCCGCGGCCTGAAGATCATCGAGGCGGTGGTGGACAACCTGCAGCTGAGCGGCAACGGACGCCAGGGTACGACCGTGCACTTCGAGAAGACCCTGGTGTGGGTGCCCGGGGCGGCCGGGCAGCATCTATCCAGAGCCGACGCAGAAAGTAGCGGTCCAGCCCTTCCGATTCCATGATCGGGCGGGCTACCCGGGGTGTCGGAGCGGTGGCGCTGGGTACGGTCGGGGGGTGCGATCTGACATCATCCCCGGTGGTACCTTCCCGGATTACGCGCTTCCCGACCAGACCGGCACGGTCCGCAGGCTGAGTGAGCTGCAGGGGCGAGATCCGCTGATCCTCACGCTGGCGCGCGGCAACTACTGCCCCAAAGAGCACCAGCAGCACCTGGAACTGGCGGCCAACTACTCGAAGATCGGGGTGGCGTACACCCAGGTCGTCACCATCGCCACCGACGACCATCACACGCTGCAGGAGTTCCGCGCGTCGGTCGGCGCCCAGTGGACGTTCCTGTCCGATCCGGGTCGCACGGTCCAGCAGGACCTGGACATCCAGGAGTACACCGACCCCGAGCACAACCCCATGATCCCGCACACGCTGGTGCTCAAGCCCGGGCTGATCGTGCACAGCGTCTACAACGGCTACTGGTTCTGGGGCCGTCCGTCGTTCAACGACCTCTGGCATGACCTGCGCGAAGCCACCAAGGAGATCCGCCCGGACTGGGACCTCAGCGCCCCCGGTCTCCGCCAGGAGTGGGACAAAAAGGACTTCTCGCACTTTCACGGGTGGGACAGGAAGTCTCCAGGGGCGATGCCCACCTCGTATGTCGAGGCGAGCAAGAGCGCCAGGTGAACGCAGTGCGCACCCCGGTGTGCGAGCTGCTCGGGATCGACCAGCCGATCGTGCTGGCCCCCATGGTCTCGATCCCCGAGCTTGCCGCGGCGGTCTCCAATGCGGGCGGGCTCGGCATGCTGACGCTGACCTGGTCCGACGACGTCGGCGCGGTCGTCCGGGAGACGGCCGAGCTGACCGCGCGGCCGTTCTGCGGCAACCTGGTGCTCACCGACGACCGGCATCATTGCCTAGACCAGGCCCTCGACGCCGGCCTGCGGGTGGTCTCGTTTTTCATGGGCGATCCAACCGACTACGTCAAGCGTGTGCACGACGCCGGCGGGATTGTCCTGCACACGGTCGGCACGGCTGAGGAGGCGCGGCGGGCCGTCGCGTCCGGCGTGGACGTGATCGTCGCCCAGGGCTGGGAGGCGGGCGGGCACGTGTGGGGCAACATCGCTACGCTGCCGCTGGTGCCGGCGGTGGTCGACGCGGTGGCGCCGGTGCCGGTGATCGCGGCCGGCGGGATCGGCGACGCTCGCGGAGTCGCCGCCGTGCTCGCGCTGGGCGCCCAGGCCGCGTGGGTGGGCACCCGGTTCCTGCTGGCCGAGGAGATGCCGATCCACGAGGAGTACCGGCGCCGCCTGATTGCGGCGGACGAGACCGATCCGCAGCGGTATCCCAACCTGTACTCGTACGGGTGGCCGGATTCTCCGCATCGCGCGCTCCGCAACTCGACCGCCGATGCCTGGGAGGCCGCGGGCCGACCCCAGCTCGCGCAGCGGCCGGGCGCGGGCGACGTCATCGCGCACTTCGCGTCGGGCGAGGCCATCGTCCGCTACGAGCCGGCCCCGCCGATGGCCGGGACCACCGGCGACATCGAGGCGACCTCGATGTGGGCCGGGCAGAGCGTCGCCCTGGCGAGGAAGTCGCAGCCGGCCGCGGAAATCGTGGCTGAGCTCACCTCCGCCCTCTGACCCGGCGGCCGCTGGCGCCGTTCTCAGCGGTTAGTAGACGACCGGTCGTACAATAGCGATATGGGACGTACCAGCGATGCCAGGGAGAAGATCCTCAGCGCCGCGCAATCGCTCATCGAGCTGCGCGGCTACTCCGCGCTCGGCGTGGCCGAGATCTGCAAGGCAGCCGATGTGCCCAAGGGCAGCTTCTACTACTTCTTCGAATCCAAGGAAGCGCTCGCGCTGGCCGTCATCGACGAGCACTGGGCCGAGCAGGAGCGGACCTGGTCGGGCATTCTGACCAGCGAGACGGAACCGCTGACGCGGCTGCGCCAGCTGTTCGAGGCGACGGAGGCCGCCCAGCTAGCCGGCCAGCAGAGCTGCGGCACGGTCTCCGGCTGCCTGTTCGGCAACCTCACGCTGGAGATGAGCAACCACACCGAGGCGGTCCGCCACCGGCTCCAGGAGATCTTCGAGGCGCAGGTCGACATGGTCACCCCGGTCATCGCGGCGGCGCTCGCGGGTGGCGAGATCTCCGTCTCCGACCCCAGGGAAGCCGCCCGGTCGGTGGTGGCGCAGTTGGAGGGCCAGGTGCTGTTCGCCAAGCTCTATAACAACACCCAACTCCTCGGTGCCCTGTGGGCGAACTGCCTGGCGCTGCTCGGGGCGCAGGCTCCGAGCGAGGCTCTGTCCGGCTGAGGCCACGCCGCCCGCCGGCCTTCTTCCTGGTGGTGGGGTCCGGCCGGCACCGACGTAACATGATCAGGGTGGAGCTGCGCCAGCTGCGGTACTTCGTCGCGGTGGCCGAGGAGCTGAGCTTCGGCCGCGCCGCCGAGCGGCTGCTGATCGCCGGCCCTTCCCTCTCCCAGCAGATCAAGGCGCTCGAGCGTGATCTCGGCGTGCGCCTGTTTGACCGGGACCGCCGCTCGGTCGCCATCACCCCGGCCGGCTCCGCGCTCCTCGCGGACGCCCGCGCCCTGCTCGAACGGGCCGACGATCTGCAGCGCCGCGCCCGTCGGCTGGCCGGATCGGAACCGGTCCGGCTTGGCTACGTCAACTGGCTGCCGTCCGACCTGAACGCCCGCACGGCCGCCGTCGCCCCGGTCCGGGTCGACACCTGGGTCGCGCCCTCGCATGTCCAGGCCGCCCGGGTCGCCGACGGGAGCCTCGACCTCGCGGTCTGCTGGGTGACCACCGCCGAGCTCGAGCAGCACGGCGTGCACGCCCGCCTACTCGGCGCTGACCGGCTCTACGCGGTCGCGGTCGGAGACAACGACAGCGAGGTGGCCGCCAGGGACACGCTCGTCCTGCTGGACGAGGACGCGACCTCCTGGTCGTCCTGGAACGCCTACGCCGAAGAACTGGCCCGCGAGGCGGGGGCGCGCGCGGTCCGCATCTGCGACGGCGGCATCACCGGCCCCGCGTTCTTCGACCACGTCCGGCGCAGCAGGCGCCCGGTCATCAACTCGCCCAAGGGCCAGAGCGCCCCGCTGCCGCCGGACCTTGTCCGCCGCCCGGTCGTCACGCCGCGGATCTACTGGACCTGGTCCCTGGTGTGGCGCCGGGGCGAAGCCCGCGCTTCGGTGCTGGCCGTGGTCGAAGCCCTCGGGGACCCCGGCGGCGACCTAGGGATTCACGGTCCGGACGCCTGGCTGCCCAAGGGCGACCCGTACCGGCGCTAGCCGGCCAAGCACCTCCGCCTCACCCTCGCCATCTCCGCACTACCCGGCTGACCTGCACTGGGAGTACGCGCCTACCAGCTGCGAGATAGCGGGTCCCGGCGTTCGCGGTCGCGGCCGTTGACTTCACCATGGCCGCGACCTAGTGTCCTGAACAAGTAGTAGACCGGTCGGCTAGTAGCGAGCCGGGCGAGATAATCGATCCTCACGGAATAGGTCATCATGAACACTCAGTTCGACAAGGTCGCAGTCGTCACCGGTGCCTCGCAGGGCCTCGGCGCCAGCATCGTCGGCGCCTACCGCAAGCTCGGCTACGCCGTCGTCGCCACCTCGCGCACCATTGCTCCGTCCGGCGACCCAGGGATCCTCACCGTCCAGGGCGACATCGCCGACCCGGCCACCGCCGAGCGCGTGATCGCGGCCGGCGTCGCGGAGTTCGGCCGGATCGACACTCTGGTCAACAACGCGGGCATCTTCGTGGCCAAGCCGTTCACCGACTACACGCAGGACGACTACGCGGCCACGACCGGAGTGAACCTGGCCGGCTTCTTCCGCATCACCCAGCTCGCGATCGAGCAGATGCTCGCCCAGGGCGGCGGCGGCCACATTGTGAACGTGACCACCAGCCTGGTCGATCACGCCAACTCCCAGGTTCCGTCGGCGCTGGCCTCGCTGACCAAGGGCGGCTTGCAGTCCGCCACCAAGTCGCTCGCGATCGAGTACGCCACCCGCGGCATCCGCGTCAACGCGGTCTCACCGGGCATCATCAAGACCCCGATGCACCCCGAGGAGACCCATGAGTTCCTCGCGGCCCTGCACCCGGTGGCCCGGATGGGCGAGTCGAGCGACGTCGCCGAGGCGGTCGTCTACCTGGAGAACGCCCCCTTCGTCACCGGCGAGATCCTGCACGTGGACGGCGGCGTGAGCGCCGGCCACTGACCGGCGGTTCCACCTCTTCGTCACGGCTGCCGGCCCCGTCGGCAGCCGTGACGCTGCCGGGGGACGGCGTGGCCTTGTCGGTCGCTGAGGGCCTCAGGCGTTGAGATAGGTGAGCACCGCGAGGACCCGGCGGTTGGCGTCTTCGGCCGGGTACAGGTCAAGCTTGGCGAAGATGCTGCCGATGTGCTTGCTGACGGCCTTCTCGGTGACGACCAGCCGAGCGGCGATGCCCGCGTTGCTGTGTCCCTCGGCCATCAGCCCGAGCACCTCGCGCTCCCGCGCGGTGAGCCGGGCCAGCCGCTCGTCCCGGTCGTGGCGGGCCAGCAACTGCGAGACGACCTCGGGATCCATTGCGGTGCCGCCGCCCGCCACCGTACGCACCGCCTCGATGAACCTCAGCACGTCGGAGACACGGTCCTTGAGCAGGTAGCCGAGTCCGCCCGTGCCGGCCGAGAGCAGCTCCTTCGCGTAGAGCTGCTCGACGTGCTGTGACAGCACGAGCACGGGCAGCCCCGGCAGTTTTGTGCGCGCCGCGATCGCCGCCCGCAGCCCCTCGTCGGTGAAGGTCGGCGGCAGCCGAACATCGACCACCGCCACGTCCGGGCGGTGCTCGATCAGCGCCCGCAGCAGTTCCGGGCCGCTGCCGGTCGCCGCCACGACCTCCATGTCGTACGCGCTGAGCAGCCGGATCAGACCGTCCCGAAGGAGGGTCAGGTCCTCGCCAAGGACAACTCGCACGGAAGCTCCATGGTCACCTGGGTCGGCCCGCCGGGCGGGCTGGTCACCGCGACCATACCGTCGAAGGCCCGCAGCCGCCGCTCGATGCCCTGCAGCCCGCCGCCCGCGCACGGATGGGCGCCGCCGCCCCCGTTGTCCCCGACGATCGCGACCAGTCGGCCGTCGTCGTACTCGAGCTGCGCCCAGGCCCGGTTCGCGCCGCTGTGCTTGACCACGTTGGCGAGCGCCTCGGCGATGGCGAAGTAGGCGGCCGACTCGACCGGCGCGCTGGGGCGGGCGGGCAGATCGATGTGCACGTCGACCGGGAGCGGCAGGCCGAGGGCGAGCGCGCGCACGGCCCCGTCGAGACCGCGTTCGGCCAGCGCGGGCGGGTGGATGCCGCGCACCAGCGCTCGCAGCTCGGACAGCGCCTGGCCGCTGGATTCGCGCGCCTCGGCCAGCAGCGTCAGCGCCAGGTCCGGGTTCTCCCTGACCATCTGCTCGGCGAAGCCGATGTTCATGCCGAGGGCGACCAGCCGAGCCTGCGCTCCGTCGTGCAGGTCGCGCTCGATCCGGCGCAGTTCGGCCGCCGACGCGTCCACCGCGTCCCAGCGGGACTCGGTCAGCTCGCCCATCCTCGCCGCCATCTCCTTTCTAGTCGGCGCCAGCAGCGACGACGAGGCGATGGCGCGGATCTTGAGTAGCCACGGGCCGGCGATCGCGCAGGCCGGGAGCATGCCGAGCAGGAAGACCTGAAGCAGGAACCCGTGCGGCGCGGCGCCGCCCCATCCGTCGACCACGGTTCCGTAATCGGCCACCACGGTCCACGTGAAGGCGACCAGCATGAACGCGGGCGCCAGCCCCAGGGCCGCGCTGACCGGCACGTTGACCAGCGTCCAGAGCAGATCCCGCCAGGTCGCCGGGTCGCCGAGAACCCACCCGCAGCGCCGGAAGACCCGCGTCAGCCGGTTAGATGGCTTGCCGGACCGGGACCGGTAGGGCGCCGCGATCGTCACGCCCGACCAGTCCAGCGCCCAGCGGCGCTGCCGCTCGGCGTGCCGGCGCACCGCGAGCAGGCTCTTGGGCGCGAGCACCACCCCGAGCCCGGTCGGTAGCAGGAGAACGCAGACGACCGAGGCGATCAACAGCGGGAGGGCGGCGACGGCGGTTACCGCCAGGGCCATCCCCCGCAAGCACGTCCGCAGGGTGTGCTGGACAACCCACACCGTGGTCTCGCCCACGTCCATCATCGCCATCTCCGCACGCCTCGGCAGCATTCCCGGCGCGGCACTCACCCCATCGGGAGATGCGCCGGCCGCGCCCTCCCAATTGTGGGCGCGGACGGCGGTCGCACTCAGTGGTGCTAACCCCCCTCTTCGAGCCAGCTGCCCAGCGTCGCCAGGTGCTGGGGGAGCGCCACCTCGGGCGCGGCAAGCTCGGGATGCCAGCGTTTTTCCCACTCCACCGACACCCAGCCCCGGTAGCCGCCGTCGGACAGCAGGGCGAGCATGTCGCGGACCGGCACCTCGCCCTCGCCGAGGAGCACCAGCTGCCAGCCGTCGTCGCGGCCGGGATCGAGACGGGCATCCTTGACCTGGGCGAGCAGAACGCGCGGGCCGAGATTGGCCCAGACGTCGGCCGCCCGCTCGCCCATCCGGTGCGGGTGATGGCTGTCCCACACGGCGCCGACCGCGGCCGAGTCGACCAGCCGAAGCAGCTCGGCCACCACCGCCGAGGCCGAGAACGCGTCGTGGGTCTCCACCCCGATCGCCACGCCGAGCCGCTCGGCGGCCGGCGCCGCCTCCTCGAGCACCCGCGCCGCGGCCTCAAGGCGGGCCCGGCGGCCCGCCCCGTGATCGGGCAGCGCGCCGCCGAAGACGCGGACCAGCGGCGCCTCCCAGTCGCTGGCGAGCTCGAGGAACTGGCGCAGCTCGGCGGCGGGGTGCTCGTCGGTGAGCCGGATGGAGCTGTCGACCGCCACCGCCGGCAGGCCGGCCGCGGCGAGCGTCCGCTTGACCCGGGCGCGGGACGCGGCGGGCATCGCCGGGTCGATCAGCTCGCCGTCGATGAGCCGCAGCTCGACGCCGGCGTAGCCCCAGGAGCGGCCGAGCGAGACGGCCGTGGCCAGGTCGGCGTCAGGAAACGCGAGGGTGCTGAAGGCGATGCGCGCGGTGGTGATTGAAGCCTCCTGTGGCCTGGGTGGCAAGCACAACCGAGGGACGGTCCCGTCCGGCGACAGGGCAAGGCTAACGGGCCAGCGGCCATGGGCCGCTGGCCCGTTATGGGGAAAACACCGTGCGGGTGCGGTTAATCGCCCGCCGTCACGCGCTGGCGCGCGTCAGCAGCCGTCGTAGGCCGACCAGTTGGACTGGCCTCCGGCCGCGATCGCGTTGTCGAACACCTGGTTCTGCTCGGCCACGCTGGCGTCACCGAAGTCAGCCGGGTTACCGCCGTAGGCGGCCCAGGTCGAGGAGCTGAACTGGTACAGGCCGTAGTGCCCGCTGGAGTTCATGACCTGGCTGTTGCCACCGGACTCGGCCGAGATCACGCACTCCTGGAAGGAGCCGGAGCCCGAGTAGGTGCTCGCGCTCTGCGCGGGCCCGGCGACCCCGGCCGACGCCTGCTGGCCGGTGGCCGTCTGGTCCGTGCTGGCCTGCGCGGGAGCCGGGGCCGGGGCCGGTCCCAGCTGCGCAGGAGCGGCCGGGACGTGCGCGGGCTTGACCGGAACGGTCAGCACCTGTCCGGCGTCGACGTTGTCGGCCCAGCGGATCTTGTCCCGGTTGGCCCAGTAGAGGACCGGCCACGCGCCCGGGTCGTGGTAGACCTTCCCGGCGATCGCGCTGAGGGTGTCGCCTGGCCGCACGGTGTACTTGGCCGCCCTGCGCGCCGTCTCGTGCGCGGTGGCCGTCTTCGGCGCGACCGGGTGGATCGCGGCCAGCAGCTGGGCGTTGGCGACCCGCCACGATTGGCCGGCGGATGTAATATGCGGCGTCATCGTGCTGGCGAATGCCGGGGTCGGGGTCATCGAGGCTGACAAAGTAATCGCCGCGGCCACCCCGACGAGGGCGGGCGCGGCGGCGAATGGCAGCCGGTTGGAAATGATGAATTGTGTTCGTTTACTGCGGTGGCGGCCCAAAGGGCTCCTTCTCGCGAAGTTCGCGCTCACTCGGAAGGCCGACGGGTGCGTGGTGCTTCGCTTGCCCCCGTCGCCTTCGGAGCGCCTGACATCACGGAAGCGTAAATGCCTAATGGCCCAATTTGCAGAAAATTGGCAAAATGAATTTTTCTTGCTAAACTACTCGACTTTCGCGCGCCATATGTCCCTGACCAGGGTCTTTATCGCCGATCGTATTGGTCGGTCGCGGCGATTTGTTACCTTAATCACGGCCGGGTTTGCCCGGATGCCGCCCAGTCTGGGGTCTAAAATCACGCAACTATGGTCTGCGCGATGCGGTGGGAAAGTTAGTGATGGGCGACCCTGAGAAGGCCGGTCCGCGCATCCGCAGGGCCATCGCAAGGGCGGAGAAGCACGTCCCTCAGGCGGAGCGCCGTTACGGCCCCGGCGAACGCATGACTCTGCGGGCCCGGACCCAGCTGGCGGGCGCGTGTCATGAGGCGGGGCGCACCGGTGACGCCATGGTGATGCTTGAGCAGATCGCCGCCGATGCCGAGCGCCTCCTTGGCCCCGGCGGGCGGTCGGCAGCGCGGTCCCGATGTCAAGGAACTGCCGGATGCCCGCCTCGGCTGCCAGGTACCTGAGCGACCGACCGAGGAACGCGCGGTTCTCCCGCGCGGCGATGCGGATGGCGGGGTTGGTCTGCCCCCGGCGTAGAGACTATCGCCCGCCGGGCAACAGTTGCTCGGCCGAGCACCACCAGCTGGTCCGCCCGTCGACCGGGGCGGTCTGCATCGGCGCGTGATCGCGCGGGCAGAGGGCGCCCCGACGCCGGTAGGGGATGATCGTCAGGGCGTGCACCCCTCCGTCGCGGAGGGCGGCCCTGATCGCGTCGCGGGTGGCGCGCAGCAGCTTGGCCTGCTCGGCCGGGGTCAGGCTCGCCGACCGCCCGCGCGGGGTGTATCCGCGCGCGCCAGAGGATCTCGTCGGCCAGCAGGTTGCCGATGCCGGCGATCCGATGCTGGTCCATGATCCGCGCCTTGACCGGCGCCGAGCCGCCCGCCGAGAGCACCGCCCGGAACTCGGCCGGGGTGATCACCTGCGCGTCGGGCCCGAGCTGCTCGATCGGCGGGTTGAGCCGGATGCGGCCAGGCCGCCGGGGGTCGACCAGCATGAGGCGCCCGCCGTCGGCGAACGTCACCGTGAAGCGCGCCCAGCGGTAGTCGCCGGGCTGGCGGCGACCCTCCCAGTAGTCCCCGCCGTCGACCTCGGCCCCGTTCGCGTCGGCGATCACGATCTTGCCCGACATGCCGAGGTGAATGCCGAGCGTGACGTCGTCGGTCGAGGCACCGGTCGGGCACCAGATGCTCTTTCCGCGTCGCATCGCGCCGATGAACTCGCCGCCGAGCAGCGCATGGCGGATCTCCCCTGGCGGATGAGGGCGGGAGACGTAGGAGTCGGAGTCGTCGACGTCGACGATCGGCCGCCACAGCGCCTTGCGCTCGATGACCGCCCGGGCCGACTCCACCTCAGGAAGTTCAGGCATGTCAAGTCTCCCTACCCGCGGTTCGCGACGCCGGAACGCACGACAGCGCCCCCGTGAGCGGGTGCTCGCCGGGGGCGCGTCGTGGCCGGTGCGCAGGTCGCCTCACGGCGAAAGGCGCAACATGGCTCCAGCCGGACGGTATTCCATGAAGGCAGTGAGTTGAGCCCGGGGGACACTAGCGCACCGACCGGGGGAAGAACGCCCGTCCGGCGGGCCCTATTCCGGGCCGCTCCGCCCTGGCGGGCGGAACGGGGTCGCCTGACGCGGCGGCGGTCGGCAACGTTGCGTCCACTTGCAGGTTCATGACATAATGTTGCATGTAACTTGCTGAAAATGAGAAAATAATTAATTTATTATTGCAAGAACTAGCGCACCGTGTTACATAAGGCGATGAACGCGGGAAAAAAGTAGACATCGAGGTCCCCGCGCTCATGAGTCCATGGAAGGCGGTGGGCCGTGTTCGCACGACGCCTCACCACGGGGGTCGCGCTGGCGACGCTCGTAGCATTGGCAAGCTCCGCTGGCGTGGCTGCGGCAAGCGCCTCGCCTAGACCCGCGCCGGGACGAGATCCCGGCCATAGCCAGGTGGTCGCGACATCCGACGGCAGCCGCGGCGCCCAGGTTCCGTTCACGCAGTACTCGGCGGTCAACGCGCGGAACACCGGCACCGTGATCGGGCCGTCGGACAACCTCTACACGCTGCCGGCCGAGGCCATCGGGCGCACCGCGGTCACGCTCAACGGCGCAGGCCAGTACGTCCAATTCACCCTGGTGAAGGCGGCAAACTCGGTCGACCTGCGCTACTCGATCCCGGACTCGGCCGCCGGGACCGGGCAGACGACGCCGTTGAAGGTGTACGTCAACGGCCAGGCGAGACCCAACCTGACCCTGTCGTCGACCTACGACTGGTTCTACGGCAGCTACCCGTTCACCAACGACCCGGCCAATCTGGGCGGCCACCACATGTACGACGACGTGCGGACCCTGTTCGGCCGGACCTTGCCCGCGGGCACCCAGGTACGGTTCCAGATCGCCGACCCGTCGATCCCGGTCACGCTCAACGTGGCCGACTTCGAGCAGGTCGCGCCGCCCGCGCCGCAGCCGCGGGGCTCGATCTCGGTGCTGTCCTACGGGGCGGACCCGACCGGCCAGACCGACTCGACGACCGCCATCCAGAACGCGATCAACGCCGGCAGCGCGGCAGGCAAGGCGGTCTACATCCCGCCGGGCAACTTCCTCGTCACCTCGCACCTGATCGTCAACAACGTGACCCTGACCGGCGCGGGCGAGTGGTACTCGGTGCTCGGCGGCAACGGCGTCGGCGTCTTCGGCAACTTCGCGCCCAGCCCGAGCAGCAACGTCCACCTGTCCAACTTCGCCATCTCCGGCCAGGTCAACGCCCGCGTCGACTCCGAGGACTTCATGGGCATCGGCGGCAGCCTGCAGGACTCCACGATCAGCGACGTGTGGATCGAGCACGTCCAGGCCGGCATCTGGATGACCGGCCCGTTCACCAACCTGAAGATCAGCAACGTGCGGATCCAGGACACCGTCGCCGACGGGATCAACTTCGACGGCGGCGTCACCGACTCCTCGGTCACCAACACCTACATCCGCAACACCGGCGACGACGGCATCGCGCTGTGGTCCAACGGGGTCGCCGACGCCAACGACACCATCTCGCACGACACCGTGCAGCTGCCGGTCCTGGCGAACAACTTCGCCATCTACGGCGGCAACGACAACTCCATCGTCAACGACTACGGCACCGACACGATCACCCAGGGCGGCGGCATCCAGGTCGGCAACCGGTTCTCGGCCGTGCCGCTGGCCGGCACCACCACCATCGCCGACAACACCCTGGTCCGGGCGGGCACCCTGGACCCGAACTGGAAGTTCGGCGTGGGCGCGATCTGGTTCTACGCCTCCGACGGTGAGGACATGACCGGGACGATCAACGTCGTCCACAACACGATCATCGACAGCCCCTACGACGCGTTCGGCTTCGTCGGCGACTACATCCCCAACGCCACCCCGCCCGCCTACGCGATCGACAACGTCAACATCAACGACAACATCGTCCACAACGTCGGCTCGTTCGTCTTCCAGCTCCAGTCGGCCGGGTCGAACGACACGATCTCCAACGTCGCCTCCACCGGCACGGTCGGCCTGGACGGCACGATGGCCTGCGGCTACGGCATCACGCCGACCTACGGGAGCGGCAACACCGGCTGGAGCGGCTCGGAGTGCGCGTTCCCGCCGTTCGACATCCTGTCGCACGTCGACCTCGTCGCTGCAGTTCGGGCTGGTCAACCTCAACACCCAGAGCCCGGCCCAGACGGTCACGATCACCAACCCGGGACCGGACCCGGCGCCGATCTCGTCGGTCTACGCGACCGGCGGGTTCGCCGAGACCAACAACTGCCCGGCGACGCTCGCGGTCGGCGCCAGCTGCACCGCCACCGTCACCGTCACGCCGACCGCCGTGCAGCAGTACCAGGGCAGCCTGGTGTTCGACGCCAACCCGCTCACCAACCCGTTCGCGCCGTACGTGGTCAGCCTGAGCGCGGCCGTCTACAACCCGGCCGGCAACCTCGGGCTGACCGCGACCGCCTCGGCCGACAACACCCTCGCCGGGTTCCCGGCGAGCAACGCCAACGACGGCAACCAGGCCACCTACTGGCAGGCGGCCAACGCCACCGGCGCGCTCACGCTCCAGCTGGCCGAGGCGGCGCCGGTTGACCGGGTGGCGCTCGAGCTCCCGCAGGGCTGGGGCGACCGCGACCAGACCATCGAGGTCGACGGCAGCACCGACGGCACTACCTGGACCCAGCTGGCGGCGCCGACGGCCTACCTGTTCAGCGCCAACAACGCGGCAGGCAACAACGTCGTCAGCATCCCCGTCCCATCCACCACGCTGAACTACATCCGGGTGGAAGTCAGCAATAACACCGTCCAGGGGGCTCCGCAGCTCGCGGAGTTCCAGGTCTACTCGAACTAGCCGTCACCCCGCGTCCCGGTCGAGCCAGGGAACCTGGCTCGACCGGGACGCGGCCAACCGGAGTCCGGCTAACTGCTGCCTGGACGGCTAGATGTCCGCGCATACGGCGGAGCTCATCAGCAGCCGTCGTAGGGTGCCCAGTTGAACTCGCCTCCGGCGGCGATCGCGTTGTCGAAGACGCGGTTCTGCTCGGCCACGCTGGCGTGCCCGAAGTCAGCCGGGCTGCCGCCGTAGGCGGCCCAGGTCGACGCGCTGAACTGGTACAGGCCGTAGTGCCCGGTCGAGTTCATGACCTGGCTGTTGCCGCCGGACTCGCGCGTGATCACGCACTCCTGGAACGAGCTGTCGCCGCTGTATGACGCCGCGGCCCGCGCGGGCGCGGGCGTCGCGGACGACGCGGGCTGCTCGGCGTCCTGCTCGATGACCGTCGGCCGGGCGACGGGGGCGTGCGTCGGCCCCAGCTGCCTGGGAGCCGCCGGCAGGTGGCTGGGCCGAGCCGGCACCGTCAGGACCTCGCCCACCTGGATGCTGTTCGCCCAGCGGACCTGGTTCCGGTTGGCCCAGTAGAGGACCGGCCACGCGCCCGGGTCGTGGTAGACCCGCAGGGCGATCGCGCTCAGGGTGTCACCCGACCGGACGGTGTACTTGGCCAGGACGGTCGGCGCCGCGCGGCGGACGGTCGCCGGCTTCGACGCTGTCATCGAGTGAATCACCGAGACCAGCAGGGCGCTTGATACTGCTGAGCCGGCGGACACCGCGCGATGGCTGATCGCTGGCTTCGACGCTGCCACCGAGTGAATCGATTGGACCGGCAAGGTAATCGCCGCGACCAGCCCAAGCAGGGCCGGCGCGGCAGCGATTGGCGCCAATTTGGAAATACGGAATTGTGCTTGTTTCGTGCGGTAGCTGGCCAAAGGGCTCCTTCTCGCGAAGTTCGCGCTCAGCAGGAAGGCCGGAGGGGCCACTTGTTCGGTTGCCTGCCCCCGATGCCTTCAGAGCGCCTGAGATGACGGGATCGTAAAGTCCACCCGTCCGCGTGAAAGGTCCCCCATCCGAAACGGAGTCAAACGGCGGTATCCGCATAGCTTTGGAGCAGCCACTATCACTGAGAGTATTTGATTGAATATCTAGCGTTATGGCAATCCAGAAGTGTGCATGAGGCTGTACGTCACTGATCTGTCCTTCGATGGACAATTGCAGCGAAGCGTGGGAAAACCGGATTCTGGATGGCCAACGCACGGAATTCATCGCCGCTGCCCGGGCGATAGGCCCGGTCGCCAGGGACGGCTGATGCGGGCCTGGTCCGTATTCAGGAGCCGATCGGCCGCGCCGCCCGAACGCGGAAACCGCCACCCGGTTCGAGCTGCCCGCCCTTCGTCCGGTACGGCGCGTCGTCGCCGAACGAGAAGCCGGCGCTGAACGAGAACAAGCAGCGCAAGTGCCTCAGCAGGGCCTAAATGTTGAAACGTTACCGTTCCCGAACGTCGTCCCGGCGCATACTGGTCCAGTGGAGTCGGCAGCTGAATCCGTCGGGGCACCGATCCAGCCCCTCGCGGCCCGCCGCCCGTGGGGGGCCCGCCCTCGGGTGGCAGGGCCATCGGATCAGGCGCTGCACTGGCTGGCGGGCTGGTACGCGATCGCCCTCCGCCTGGGCGGGGCCGTGCTGTTCACCGCGATCGCGGCGCTGGCGGCGACCAAGCTCGCCTCCGGCTGGTGGCTGGCCGTCCCGCTGACCGGGCTGTGCGTGTGGTCGGCCTTCTTTACCTGGCACGTCCGCCGGTCCGGGCTGACCCCGGTCCTGGTGCTGGCCGACGCCGCCGTCATCGCGTGCCTCGCGCTGGTCCAGCGGCACCTGGTCCCGGCCACGCTGATCACCGACAACACGACCTGGATGCTCCCGCTGGCGTGCACGTCGATCTACATCATGCAGATCGCGCTGCGGCCGCGGCTCGCGCTTGCCGGGGGCGGCGGTCGTGGTCATCGCCTACGGGGTCGGCGCGGGCGACCTGACCGACGGCTGGCTGCTGGTGGCGGAGACGATCGTCGTCGCCGGGCTGGTGGCGGTGATCCGCGGCGGCGCGTGGCAGGCGGACGCGGTCGTCGCCGCCAGCCTGGAGACCGAGGGGCGGATCCGAGCCGAGGAGGCACGGCGGGCCGACGAGCGCGAGCAGCACCGCCAGTTGCACGACACCGTGCTGTCGACCCTGACCATGGTCGCGGCCGGGGCCTTCGCCGAGCCCTCGCCGGCCCTGACCGCGCAGGCGGCCAGGGACCTGCGGGTGCTGCAGGGGCTCGCGGGCGCCCCGGCGGTGCGAGACCGGCTGGCTCCGCTGACCGACCTGACGCCGAAGCTCGAGCGGGCCGCCGCCAGCACCGGCGACCTCGCCGTGGGGCTGAAGCTGGTTCCGGTCACGCTGCCGTCCCCGGTCGCGGATGAGCTGATCGCCTGCGTCGGCGAGGCGCTGCGCAACGTCGAACGGCACGCGGGAACCGGCCAGGCTGAGGTGACCGTCAACGGCGGGGCGGGCTGGGCGGTCGTCAAGATCACCGACCGCGGGCGGGGGTTCGACCCGGACGCCACCCCGCCGTCCCGCCGCGGCATCCGCGAGTCGATCACCGGGCGGATGCTGGCGGCCGGCGGGCAGGCCGCGATCGCCAGCCGACCCGGCGCGGGCACGACCGTCACCGTGAGCTGGCCCGCATGACCGACGCGCAGTCGACGACGATGATGTCCGGCCGGTACCAGCGGGCGTTCACGATCGCGGTGGTCGTCCTGGTGGCGGGCTGGCATCTGGCGGGCGGCGGCGGGCAACTGCTGCAGTAACCGGGCCGACTACGCCTCGTTCGCCTTCCAGGCCGTCGTCTGGCTGGTGCTGGCGGTGGCGATCGCGGTCGGATCGGTCCTGATGCTGCGCGGATCGCTCGACTGGCGGCTGGCCTGGGCGATCGCGATCGTCGCGCTGGTGGCAAGCACGGCCTCGGCCGCGGAAAGCCCGGCCGGCCAGATGCTGGCGGTCAACTGGGCGTGGGGGAGCGCAGGCTGGACCGGCGTGCTCGTGCTGCACCGCCGCCGGCTGGCCGAGCTGGCCTGGTTCCTCGCCGTGGAGGCGACGGCGATCTTCAGCGTGCAGGCCTGGGACGGGCTCGACCGCCTCGCCCTGGCCGCGTTCCTGGCCCTGCTGGCGTGGTCGACCGGCGCCCAGATCGCCGTCGCGGCGGCGGTCAAGGCGCTCGACGCCGCCGCCGACCGGGCCGCCGCGGCGGCCAGGGACGAGGACGCCGCCCGCGAGCGGGCCGCCACCGCCGAGGTCATCCAGGCCGCCCGGCAGGCGCGCTGGCTGGCGCTCCAGGAGAGCACCGTCCCGCTGGTGGCCGAGCTGGCGGCCGGGGCCGACCCGGGCGACGAGCAGCTCCGGGTCAGGTGCGCGGTCCAGGCCGCCCGGCTCAGGAGGCTGATGGCCGAGGGCGACGAGCTGCCGGGGTCGCTGGTCCACGAACTGCACGCGAGCGCCGACGTCGCCGCCCTGCGCGGGGTCGCGGTCGAGATAGAGACGGCCGGGACACTGCCGCAGGTGCCAGGCCCGGCCCGGCGGGTGATCACCGACGCCGCCATCGCCATCCTGACCGCCGCCCGCAGCCAGGCGCGGATCACGCTGGCGACGGTGACGGCCGGCATCGCGGTCAGCTTCGTCGTCGATACCGGCTCGGTCGTCCTGCTCCCCTCGGCCAGCCAGGGGGTCGCCATCGAACACCAGCAAGACGAGGGCACGCTCTGGGCGGAGGCGCGATGGATCAGGTGACGGTGGCGATCATCGAAGACCACCCAGTCGTCACCGAGGGCGTGGCTTCCTGGATCCGGGCCGATCCCGGCCGGCGAGTGCTGCTTGTGCACACCGCCCGCGACCTGACCGGGCTGACTGGGGAGTCGCGGCCGCAGGCCGACGTGATCATCCTCGACCTGGAGCTGAATGGCGAGCTCGTCACCACGCAGATCCCCGGGCTGGTGGCAGCCGGATACCGGGTGGTGGCCTTCTCCGGGCACAGCGATCCTGGGATCGTGATGGAGACGCTTGACAACGGCGCGCACGCCTACGTGTCCAAGGAAGAGGGCAGCGACCATCTGGTCGAGGCGGTGCTGGCCGCCGCCGCCGACCGCCCGTACGTGACCCGATCGCAGGCCAGGGCGATGCTGTCCGATCAGCGCCCGGGGCGGCCGGAGCTGTCGCAGCAGGAGCTGCAGGCGCTGTTGCTGTGGTTTCAGGGCATGTCCAAGGCATCGGTCGGTCGGCGCATGTCAATTAGCGAGAACACGGTCAGGCAGTACATCAGCCGCGCCCGTGCGAAGTACGCCGCCACCGGGCGGACCGCGCCGAGCAAGGACGCGCTGCTCGCCCGCGCGATCGAGGACGGCGTGATCAAGCCGGGCGAGATCATGCCGTACACGTCATTCGCGCGCGCTGCCGCGAACCGCCCCAGCTTGGGCGCCCCGGGTCAGTAAGTGACCCGGGGCGCCCAAGCCATCCCGTGAGCTGCCCCCCCAGGAGAATCGGCCGCAGGCCGGCCAAGGGCTGCCCCGGCCGGGCGCTGCGGTGTCATCAGCTCGCGGGCTGGTGCGTAGTCAGCATCCCCCATCGAGGGCGGCGAGGTCACGACGCCCGATCGGGTGTCACGCCGGGCGAGTTCGGCCGGAAGGCTCTGGCGGCCGAGAAATGCCAGCTCATCACCCATGCGTGAGCCCCGGCCGACTCCGGCCTGAACGCTTCTGGCGTCAGCTGGCTAATACCGGGTGGAGAGCGGAGCAGGCACAGACGAGGAGGGACATGGCGTCAGACGCGGAATTGATCGGCAGGTCGCTATCCGGCGACGCGGAAGCGTTCATGGAGGTGATCTGCCGCCACGAGGTTGCGATCGGGGCCTACCTCGAGCGGCGAGCGGGACGTGAGGCGGCTGAGGACCTGCTCGGCGATGTGTGGGCCGCGGCCTTCAAGTACCGGGGAACCTACGACCGGTCGTTCCCCGGTGCGCGGCCGTGGCTGTACACGATGGCGCTGAACCGGCTGCGGCAGTACTGGCGGTCCCGGTCGCCCGAGGACCTGGTGCCGGACATGACCAGCCTGGCCGACGGGTGGGATCCGTGGCCCGCGGTGGACGTCCGGGTGGACGCCAGGACGGCGTTCCGGGCGGCCGTGGCGAGTCTGAAGCCCGACGAGCGCGAGGTGCTGATGCTGGTCGCGGCGGAGGACCTCACCGTCGCCGACGCGGCCCAGGTGCTCGGCCTGCCGGCCGGAACCGCGCGCCGCCTGCTGCACCAGGCCCGCACCGCGCTGCGTAACTCGCCCGAGGTGGCCGCGCTCCTGACCGAACTCAACAGTGTGAAGGGAAGCAAGTGAACGTGGACGAGATGGATCTGGCCCGACAGGCGCTGGACGTGACGCCCTGGCGTCCCGAGGAGTACCAGCGGGCGCGGGCGGTGCTGCGGGGCGTCATGGCCGAGTCAGGGTCGGCCGAGCAGACCGCGCCCGAATGGGGACGCGGATCATCAGCGGCGCCGCGCCGTCGGCGCCGGACGCTGAGCGGCCGAGGGCAAGGCCGGGATCGGGGCCGGGATCGCGGCGGTCGCCGCCGCGGCGGCGGTCGTCCTCGCGTCCACGTCGACGCCGCCCCCGGCCCCGTCGGCGCGAGCGTCGGCGGCCTCGGCCGGGTCGATCGCCCAGCCCGCCCGGCCGGCCTCCAAGCTGACCACCCTGGCCGCGTTCATCGAGGCCAGCAGCGCCGCCCAGCCCGGTAACGCGTCGCTGGAGATCGCCCGCCAGGTCAATGGCGGCAAGCTGATGCAGGTCGTCTACGCCCTCTACACCGACAGCGGCCGCCTGTACCTGGGGGACGACAAGCAGACCCTGATGGCGGAGGTCGCCGGCCAGGAGAACCAGGCCGATTTCACCAACGCGCGCGAACTGGCGGCGGCGCGCTACGCGGCCACCGGCAACCTCGCCGCCGCCGTCAAGCAGATGGTCAGCGCCCTGCCCAACGACTACTACGACAGCCTGGCCGAGCGGAAGGCGATCTGGGCTAAGGGCGCGGCGGCGCGGGCGGCGCTGGAAAAGGAGAAGGGCATGAAGACCCCGATCGTGATGCCCACCGGCAAGCTCCTGCAGCAAGACATCGACAACACCCTCTGGACCGCCTCCACCATTGCCTTGTCCTGGGGGGCGGGCGACCCGCAGATCCGGGTCGGCGTGCTGCGCCTGCTGTCGACCCTTCCCCAGGTCACCGTCGTCGATTCGAAGACCGGCGGGCAGCCCACGCTGACCATCACGGCCGGCTCGGCGCTGTTCGGTGCCGGCAGCGGCGACCAGGTGCTGACGGTCAACGCCAAGACCGGGATACCGGTCAGCTCGGTGGAGTCCGGCGGCGGGCTGCCGACGGCGGTGGAGAGCGATCAGGTCTCCCGGGTGACGGTGGCCGACATCGAGGCGGGCAAGTTCTGACCGGATCAGGCCGCGAGCGCCCGGGACTGAGCCGGGCCTGACGACGCGGGCCGCCTCACCGGGCGGCCCGCGTCGTCACGCTGCCTGCCAGTCGCCCTCGGCCCGGAATTCGATGCTGCGCGCACCCAGGCTCTGCCGCCCGAAATCGTCGAGCGGCGCGAGCTCGCTCTGGCCGCTCGGGTCGTACAGCCGGCCGATCGCGAGCCCGCGGCCGGACCCGTCGACCAGCCGGAAGAACCGGCCGGCGGTCAGCGCCTCGGCGACGTCCTCGGCGACCGCCCGATCGGGACCGGACCGGCCGACCGCCGACGGCTCGGCCCCGTCGTAGCCGGCCACCGCGTCCTCGGTGATGACCCAGCAGTACGGCGTCGTCAGCGAGGAGAATTCCGAGACCAGCGAATCGGGGACCTCATCGGTCTGCAGTTCGTCCAGCGGGGCCAGCCCGGCGGCGACGGGCTCTGACCGGGGCTCTTCGAGATTCTCGTTGTGACTGCCCATACAGGCTCTTCCTGTCCACCCCCGGCCCGATTATGCGTGCCCGGGCCGCCCCAGGTGCCCTACCGCTGCCGCGGCAGCGATGCCACCAGGGGGTGGTCCATGTGGATCTTGCCGACCCGCGAGGCGCCGCCCGGCGAGCCGAGATTCTGGAAGAACTCGACGTTGACCGCGTAGAAGTCCTTCCACTGGGCGGGCACGTCGGCCTCGAACGAGATCGCCTGGACCGACGCAGGGCAGGGCGATGACGTAGGTCATGTCGGGACTCTTTCTGCAAGCCGATGCCGCAGACTCATCGCCGTGTTCAAGCGTCGCCGTAACGTCGTCATCGCACCCCCGCCCGCCCGGTAATAAGGATTTAAGATCTGACAACGGAAAGGGTTCCGAACCGAGGATGCTGGCGCGTATCGCGGGTGCGGGAAATCGGGCGCGGATGTGGCTGGGGAGCTTTGGCCGCCGCCCGGTGACGCTGTCATCTCCGTACCCGGTGGCGGAATGCCTTCAGCGGCTGGCGGCGGTGACCACGTCGCGCGGGCGCACCAGGTGGTATCTCGACCCGCGGACGGCCCAGCGGCCCGATCCGCTCTTCAAGGGCGAGCTTTACCCGTCGCGGACCAGGCTGTCGCGGTTCGCGGACGGGGGCGGGCGTGGCAGGTCCGTCGTTTGGCTCGAGTTCCGGCTCGATCCACAGGCCGACGGGGGGACGGCGCTTTCCGGCTGGATCGGGAGGCCGGCCGGTGCCTTCCAGGCGTCGATGCTCATCGTGATCGGGGTCCTGGTGTGCCTGAGCCTGCTCGTGGCCGGAGTCGTCCTGCTGGCACGCGGGCACATCATCGGGCTGGCACCGACCCTGGCGTCCCCGCTGCCCGCAGCTTTTTTTGCTTGGTCTCTCGGCTTTGACCATCGGGAGCTGGATTCGAGCATCGCCGAGCTCATCCACGAGGTGGACGGCGTGCTGGGCACGGCCGGAACACCGTGACCGGGAAAGAGACGCCCCGGTCCGTTCGGGGGAAAAAGAGATTTTATCCCGAACGGACCGAGGCGACTCATCTACCCGAACCACGGACTCGGACCCCGTGGTCAGCCTGGCAGGTTAGAAGCCGATGGCTACCTGCACGTACTGCGCGTCGGTGGTGTTGAAGTCGGAGGACTGGCCGTTGTCGTCGTCGTAGGCGAAGCCGTAGGCGAGGCCGTTGACGGCGACCGAGTGCCAGAACGCGGAGTAGTAGTTGCACGGGGCGTTCTGGTAGTAGTCGGACGGCGTGTTCTGCACCGTCGTCGAGAACTGCGCCACGCAGCGGTTCAGCGCCGAGCACAGGGTCGGGTCGCCGTTGAGGGCGGGACTTCCCCCGCCCTGGCACCCGAAGACCTCCTGGGTGGTCTCGGTGGCGCCCACCGAGGCCGCGTACGAGGTCATGTAGCTGGCGTCGGCGCCGCCCGGCTGGAACGCCGCGACGTCGCCAGGCGCGGGGATGCTGTAAGGCGCGTTCACGGTGGCGAGCTGCTGGAACGCCGCCGGGACGTAGTTCTCGAACTGCGGTGAACAGGGCGGTCCTGCTCTCGGCGAAGACCGAGTCGTTCTCGCCCACCACGGTGTCGCTGCCGTCGGAGTTGTGCAGGTGGATCGCCAGCGGCAGGCCGAACGCGTCGACCCGTGAGGTGTCGGCGTTGATCGTGGTGCCGCTCGAGTTCAGCTCGATGAAGTCGTGGTACGAGCTGGTGGTCGAGCCGAGGTAGAAGTTGATCCGGCAGGAGCCGCACGAGGTCATCTCGTAGTACGGCGACTGCGCGATCGACTCGGTGACGCCGTTGACGCTCCAGTAGACCTCGCTGTCGGGGTACTGGCCGTTGGTGGCGTTGATGAAGTCGAACTCGATCGCGCCCGACGCGCTCGGGATGCTGCTGGTGTTGCCCCAGAACCCGGCCGGGAACCCGCCGTAGCTGCCGCCGGTGCCGCCGCCGCCGGAGGTGGCGAACGTCAGGTAGTTGATGTTCCAGCCGGGGCTGTCCTGGTCGATGGTCAGGGTCTGCAGGCCGGCCGGCAGGGTGATGTTCGCCGTCACCGTCGTCCAGGTCTGCCAGCCGCCGGTGGCCGGCGCGGTGATGACCCCGGTCAGGTCGGTCCCGGCCGCGTTGTTGATCTGCAGCGCGTTGGTGACGGCGGTGGGCGCGGCCAGCCGCAGGCTGAGGGCGTAGGTGCCCGCGGTGGCAACGTTGACGGTGTACTTGAACCACTGCCCGGTCGCCGTCCAGCCGACGTCGTAGCCGCCGCCGGAGTCGGTGGTGGCCTCCAGGTCGACCCCGTCCGAGCGGTAGCTGTTGGCGCTGCCGTTGACGGCGGTGACGTTGTAAGCGACGCCCTGCCCGCCGGTGTCGTAGTTCTCCGCCTGCACGGTGCCGGGCACCGCGGCCGCGGTGCCGCCGTAGGGAGCTTCGCCGGGCGGGGTCCCCCCGCCGCCCCCGGTCGAGGCGAACGAGAAGTAGTGCAGGTTCCACCCGTTGCTGTCCTGGTCGACTCGCAGCGTCTGGACGCCGGCCGGCAGCGTGACGCTGGCGGTGACCGTGGTCCAGGTCTGGTACCCGCCGGTGTTCGGCACGGCGACCGAGCCGGACAGGTTGGTGCCGGCCGCGTTGGCGATGTGCAGCGCGTCGGTGATCCCGTAGGGCGAGGCGACCCGGAAGCTGAGCGTGTAGGTGCCGGCGGTGGCGGCGTTGACGGTGTAGTTGAACCACTGCCCGGCGGTGGTCCAGCCGATGTCGTCGGCGCCGGCGCCGGTGTTGCTGGTGGTGTCGGCGGTGGCCTCGAGGTCGATCCCGTCGGAGCGGTAGCCGTTTGCGCTGCCGTTGGTGGAGGTGGCGTTGTAGGCGACGCCCTGCCCGCCGGTGTCATAGTTCGCCGCGTACACGATGCCTGGCACCGCCGCCGCGGTCCCGCCGTACGGGGCGTCGGTCGCGGCGGACGCCGCGTAGTGCGCGCCGGCCACCATCGTCATGGCCGCGACGACCGCGACGACGAGGCCGAGGCGGCCGGTGCGGCCGAGCCGCGGCCCGGCCCGCCTGCGCCCGGTCAGCCTCGGAACGTGGATCGATCCCATTCCTGGTGCTCCTTTGCTCCTAAATCCATGGCTTAGATTAAGTTGTGACTTACCACCGCCACCCCTCTTCGTCAAGGCCCGTCCACGCTGGAAGCGCGGCCTGAACGTGGTTTCAGCGCGCGTCCGGCCAGGCTGCGACCCCTTGACGAACGGTAAGTGCGGTGTTACAACACAACTTAATCTAAGACCTAAATTAGGTCACGGACCGGGGGGATGAGAAGAGGAGTACGCGCAATGAGATCAGTTCACTGGCCGCGGCCGACCGGGCGCAGGCGCGCCGGGCCGCCCGCAGGCCGCCTGCGCCGGATCGGGCTTGCGGCCGCGGTGCTGGCCGCCATGGCGGTGGCGGGCGGCGTTCACTCCGCCGCCTCGGCTGCGACGGGAGCCCCCTACGGCGGTACTGCGGCGGCGGTGCCAGGGACCGTCTACGCGGCGAACTACGACACCGGCGGGCAGGGCGTCGCCTACAACGTCACCGCCGCCGGCGGGTCCGCCAACGGCTACCGCTCCGACGGGATCGACCTCGAGGCCACCGCCGACACCACGAGCAACACCGGCGCCGGCGCCGACGATATCGGCTGGACGACGGCCGGGCAGTGGTTCAACTACACCGTCAACGTCGCCACCGCGGGCACCTACACGGTCGCGTTCCGGGTCGCCTCGCCGTACGGGATCACCGACGCGCTGCACATCGCCAACTCCTCCGGCACCAACCTGTCCGGCTCGGTCACCATCCCCAACACCGGCGGGTACGAGACCTGGACGACGGTCGACGCCAGCGTCACGCTGCCGGCCGGGCAGCAGACGCTGAGGGTGGACCAGGACAGCAACGGCTGGAACTTCCACTACATGACCTTCACCCTCAGCTCCGGCGGTGGCGGCGGCGGTGGCGGCGGCGGCGGTGGCGGCTCCGGTGACCAGCCGTTCGGCGGGACCCCGGCCGCGGTTCCCGGCACGGTCCAGGCGGCGAACTACGACACCGGCGGGCAGGGCGTCGCCTACAACGTGACCGCCGCCAACGGCTCGGCCAACAGCTACCGTTCGGACGGGGTCGACCTGGAGACCACCGCCGACACGCAGGACACCAGCCCGCCTGGCGGCGCTTACGACATCGGCTGGACGAACCCCGGGCAGTGGTTCAACTACACCGTGACCGTGGCCACGGCCGGCACGTACACGGTCAGCTTCCGGGTCGCCTCCCCGTACGGGATTACCGACGCGCTGCACATCACCAACTCCTCCAACACCAACCTGACCGGCTCGGTCGCCGTCCCCAACACGGGCGGGTACGAGACCTGGACGACGGTGACCGCCAGCGTCACCCTCCCGGCCGGCGTGCAGACGCTCACGGTCGACCAGGACTCCAACGGCTTTAACTTCCACTACCTGGCCTTCGCGACGGGATCGGGCGGTGGCGGTGGCGGCGGCGGTGGCGGCGGCGGCAAGTACTGCGGCACGACCGACCTGGCCATGGACCAGCCGACCACGGCCTCCTCGGTTCAGGCCAGCAGCGACTACCTGCCCTACTACGCGACCGACGGCGACCCCGGCACCCGCTGGTCGAGCGCGTCGAGCGACCCGCAGTGGCTCGAGGTTGACCTCGGCACCCCGACCGCCATCTGCAGCGTGGGCATCCTCTGGGAAGCCGCGTACGCGACGGCGTTCTCGATCCAGACGTCGAATGACAACTCGACCTGGACCACGGTCTACTCCACCACCACCGGCACTGGCGGCCAGGGGACGTTCCCGATCAGCACGACCGCCCGCTACATCCGCATGGACGGCACGGTCCGCGCGACCACGTTCGGCTACTCGATCTTCGAGTTCGACGTCTACGGCCCCACCAACACGCCGCCGCTGGCCGGCGGCAACGGCAACGGCGGCAACGGGACCTGCCCGTGGGTCGGCTCGACCGCGCCGGTCGCCACCCGGGTGCAGGAAGTGCTCAACACCATGGACCAGGCCGAAGCGGCCAGCCTGCTCTCCGGAGACGGCACCTCGTCCTACATCGGCCAGGTCAACGCCATCCCCGATCTGTGCATCCCGTCCGTCAACATGGAGGACGGCCCGTCCGGCGTCGGTGACGGGAACGGCGGCGTGACCGCCTTCCCCGACGGCGAGAACGCGGCCGCGACCTTCGACCCGACGCTCGTCCAGCAGGAGGGCGCGGCGATGGGGGCGGAGTTCGCAGGCAAGGGCGCCACCGTGTCGCTCGGCCCGACAACCAACCTGGTGCGCGACCCGCGCTGGGGCCGGACCTACGAGACCTACGGCGAGGACCCCTACCTGGCCGGCCAGATCACCTCGGCCGAGGTGGAGGGCATCCAGAGCCAGGACGTGATGGCGATGGTCAAGCACGTCGCCGCCTACGACCAGGAGCAGTACCCCAACGGCACCAACAACGAGACGGTCGGCCAGCAGGCACTGGAGGAGCTTTACCTGGCGCCCTTCCAGACCACGATCCAGCAGTCCGCCCCGGCCGCGATGATGTGCTCCTACGCCGTCGTCAACAACGCCGCCTCGTGCGAGAGCGCCGACCTGCTGCAGGACGGCCTCTACGAGCAGGCGAACTGGGGCGGCTTCGTCACCTCCGACTGGGGCGCGGCCGGCTCCGCCGTCGGGGACGCCAACGCCGGCATGGCCATCGCGATGCCGTTCTCTGACGCGAGCAACATCACCGCCGCCCTCACGGCCGGCACGCTCAGCCAGGCGACGGTCAACTCGCTGGTGTCGGAGATCCTGACCCAGATGTTCGCCTTCGGCAACTTCGATAATCCGCAGACCGGCTCGCTTTCCGCCACCGTCACCAGCGCAGCGCACCAGCAGACCGCGCTGAAGCTGGGCGAGGAGGGCACGGTGCTGCTGAAGAACAACGGCCTGCTGCCGCTCAACCCGAACCCGAGCGGCAAGCAGACGATCGCGGTGATCGGCACCGACGGCGGCGCGGCGGTCGAACTGGCCGGCGGCGGCAGCGGCGGAGTCGACAGTTCCAGCACGGTGTGGCCGCTGACTGGGATCCAGAACGCGGTCGGGCCGAACGTCACCGTCACCTACACCGCAGGCGATGACAACGGCACCACCGACATCCCCCAGGCGGTCACGGCGGCGCAGGCCGCGACCGACGCGATCATCTTCGTCAACCTCCCGGAGGGCGAGGAGAGCGACCTGACGTCGATCGACCTGTCAGCGGCGGACGAGACGATGATCGCGGACGTGGCCGCGGCCAACCCGAACACGATCGTGGTCATCAACAGCGGCGGCCCGGTCGTCATGCCGTGGCTCAACTCGGTGGCCGGGGTGTTCGAGAACTGGTACGGCGGCGGCGAGACCGGCGCGGCCGACGCGGCGCTGATCTTCGGCACCGTCGACCCGTCGGGCAAGCTGCCGGTCACCTTCCCGGCCAGCCTCAGCCAGGTCCCGGCGCAAACGACCGCGCAGTGGCCCGGCACCGCCACCGGCGTGGTCTACAGCGAGGGGGCGGACATCGGCTACCGCTGGTACCAGTCCCAGAACATCACCCCGCAATTCCCGTTCGGGTTCGGGCTGTCCTACACCAAGTTCGCGTTCTCCAACCTGGCCGTCGGCGCGTTCAACGCCAACGGCCAGGCCACGGTGACCGCGACGGTCACCAACACCGGATCGGTGGCGGGCGCTGACGTGGCGCAAATGTACGTCGGCGACCCGGCCGCCAGCGACGACCCGCCCGAGCAGCTCAGGGGCTTCCAGCGGGTCACGCTCAATCCAGGGGCGAGCGCGACGGTGTCGTTCCCGCTCACCATCCACGACCTGGCCTCCTGGTCCTCGGCCGCGAACGCCTGGGGAGCGCAGGCGGGCAGCTATTCGATCAAGGTCGGCGACTCGTCCGCGAGCCTGCCGCTGAGCGGGTCGACCAGCCTCGCCCAGACCCTGACCGGTCAGGTCGCGGCGGGCACCTCCGGCGCGGGCACCTCGGCCGCCAACACGGCCGTGAGCGCGAACGTCACCCCGAACTCGGGCGTGCCGGGGGCGGAGACCGTCGGCGTCGTCAACCCGTTCGGCTACAGCAGCCCCAAGGGCGCGGCGGTCTCGTTCCCGATGTCGGCGGTGGACTCCAACTCGGCCCAGACCCTGACCTTCACCGCGACCGGGCTGCCGCCCGGCATCTCGATCGCGTCGAACGGAACGATCTCAGGTTCCGGCAGCACGCTCGGGACCTACACGGTGACGGTGACCGCGACCGACACGAAGGGAGTATCGGGGACGGCCACCTTCGTGTGGTCCGTCGTGCAGTGAGCTAGCTAGCTGCTAGCCGGTGAGCGCGGTGCCCCGCTGGGCGGGGCACCGCGCTCACCTGCGTTTGACGGCGGGCTGCTCAGCCCGTTATTCGAACCGATTCGATCATCATGGCGGCGCTGCTAGGGGGCGTCCGGAATCGATATCGGAAACTTGCCTTTGCTCTGAAAGCCAAGCTTGGCAGGCATTTCAGCGCGTCTCGATCGAACTGCGGTCGATTGATCGCGCGCCCTGTAGTCGAACGGGAGAGAACCGATTCGATTGTTGTGCGGTATTGCACGACCCGACCAAGGCGGCTTACATTCCAAGCACCGCGATGGCCATCGCACCGTTCCCCTGGGCTCCGGCATGGGAGGCTCCCGCCCCCATTCCCCCTGGCCAGGGTTCCTGTGTCTAGAGGAGGACATTGATGTCCAAGTCCCGCCTGCGGCCGATCACCGTCCGGCTCGCCGTCACCGCCGTCGTGCTCGCCGCCGCCGCCGTCGGCGCGGCGGCGGCCTCGTCCACCGCATCGGCCGCGTCCACGCTGGTGGTGGACGCCAACTCGCCCTACCGGACCGTCACCCACGTGGCCTCGGGCGCCCTGTACGGGCTCGACACGGCCACCGACCCGGCCGACAGCCTGGTCGAGCCGTTCCACCCGAACACGTTCGTGCAGATGGCGCCGGGCGGCAAGCAGCTGCCAAACGGCGAGTCCGCCCCGGGCGGCGACGCCCTCGTGGTCGCGCCGGAGGCAGCCGCCGCGGGCGCGAAGGTCGTCGTGCGGATGCCCGACTGGTACCCCAACTTCCCCTACGGGTGGGTCAGCTGGAGCAACTGGCTGAGCGCGGTCGACACCCAGGTCAAGGCCGTCCTCGCGTCCGGCGACAAGAACATCAGCGCGTTCGAGCTGTGGAACGAGCCGGACTGGACCTGGGACACGGGCGCGGCCGGCTCGTTCACCGCGGGCTGGGCCCGCACCTTCGACGAGGTCCGGGCCGATGACCCCAGCGCCGTCATCCAGGGCCCCAGCTACTCGACCTTCAACGCGAGCTTGATGACCACGTTCCTGACCGCCGCCAAGGCCAGCGGCACGGTGCCGAACATCCTCAGCTGGCACGAGCTCGGCGGCGCCGGGAGCATCCCGGCCGACGTCGCCAGCGCCAAGTCGATCGAGGCCAGCCTCGGCATCGGCCCGCTCCCGATCGCGATCGAGGAGTACGGCGAGTCCAGTCAGGTCGGCATCCCCGGTGACCTCGTCGGCTACCTCGCCAACTTCGAGCGCTCCGGCGTGAGCAACGCCGAGCTCGCCTTCTGGAACGAGTACGGCACGCTCGGCGACACGCTGGTCAGCACCGGCGGCAGCCCCAACGCCGCCTACTGGCTCTACCGCTGGTACGGCGCGATGACCGGGAACATGGTCACGGTGGTCCCGCCCGGGAGCGACGGGGTCGGGCTCGACGGGGCCGCCTCCGTCAACTCCGCCGGCAACCAGGTCAGCGTCGTCTTCGGCGGCGGCAGCGGCTCGACCGCGGTCACCGTCAACGGCCTCAGCTCGCTGTCCGCCTTCGGGTCGACCGCCCACGTCGTGCTCGAGCAGACGGTCTCGGCCGGCCGCACGACGGCCGACGTCGGCCCGCTGATCATCTCCAGCGGCAACTACGCGATCAGCGGCGGCTCGATCACCGTCCCGGTCAGCTCGATGAACGCGGCCAACGGCTACCACCTGCTGGTCACCCCGGGCAGCAGCTCGGCGCTGTCCGGCAGCTACACGATCGCCAACGTCAACAGCGGGCTCAGGCTCGACACCAGCGGCAGCGGCACCGGGGCGGGGACGCTGGCGGTCCAGGCGACAGCGGACAGCAGCAGCACCCAGGACTGGACCCTCGTCCCGGAAGGCTCCAACTACTACGAGATCGAGAACAAGGCGAGCGGGCTGCTGCTCGGCGTCTCCGGCGAGGACATCACCGCCGGCGCCGACGCGCTTATCTGGACCAACAACAGCACCTCGGATCACCTCTGGCAGCTCATCTCCGAGGGCGGAAGCGAGTACAAGATCGAGAACTACAACAGCGGGCTGCTGCTCGGGGTCAACGGCGAGAGCACCGCCTCCGGCGCTCAGGTGCTGCAGTGGACCGACAACGGCACCCCTGACCACCTGTGGACGCTGGCCGCGACCTGACCACGCCCGATCCCGCGATCGCGGTTGCCCCTGCCCCGCCCGGGCAGGGGCAACGGCACCGATCAGGCCGGCAGCTGGTCCATAACCTCGGTCTTGATCCTGGCCAGGGTGTCGTCCAGCGCGTCCGGGCCGAGGTTCCAGTCGGGCAGGATGAACTCGTCGAAGCCGAGCTCGGCGTACTGCCCGAGCTGATCGACCACGCCGCGGCCGAACCGGAGAGCGTGGCGCGGCCGGGCGGCGGCGCGGCCCCGCCCAGGTCGATGAAGGCGTTGACCGAGGTCCGCATCGTGGCCGGGTCCCGCCCGGCCTTGTCGCAGGCCGCCAGCAGCGCCGCCCGGTGCACGGCGGCCTGCTCCGGGGCTGCCCCAGGTGTTCCACTCGTCCGCCTGGCGCGCGGTGATGCCGAGCATCCGCGGGCTGCGGGTGCCGACCAGGATCGGCAGCGGCGACTGGACCGGCTTGGGATCGCAGGGGGCGTCGGCGAAGTGGTAGAACTCGCCGTCGAAGGTGGTCGAATCCTGCCCGACAGCATCGACCGGACGATCGTGATCGCCTCCTCGAACCGGCTCACCCGCCTGCCCGGCGGCTCGAGCTCGATGCCGTAGGCGTGGTGCTCGTTGATCTGCCAGCCCGCCCCGAGGCCGAGGACCATCCGGCCGCCGGAGAGCCGGTCGATGGTGGCCGCGCGCTTGGCCAGCAGCGCCGGGTGGTGGACCGAGGTGGGCGAGACGAGCGTCCCGATCCGGACCCGCTCGGTGACCGCCGCCAGGGCCGGCAGCAGCCCCCAGCACTCGTAGGCGTCGCCCCGCGCGGGCGTCGCGTCGCCGGTGTTGGGCATGTAGTGGTCGGCCAGCCAGACGCCGTGCCAGCCGGCGGCCTCGGCCGCGCGCACCTCGGCCAGCAGCTCGGCGGGCGGACGGTCGTTGTCGGGCCATAGCGAGAACTTCATAGCCTCACCCTAGAGACACGCCATCCGGCCCCTCGGCCCGGGCGCTGCGCCACCGGTAGCGCCCGACGACGAGCCCTAGACATAAGCGGGCTCGGGGCGGGGAACCCTGGCGTAGGGAGCGTCAGGCTGCGGAACTGCGGGCGGGAGAACCCCGGGGGACGGGGCCTCGGGGTGCGGGACGTCGGGGTGCGGGGCCTCGGGGTGCGGGGCGTCGGGGTGAGGGGCGCAGTAGGCCAGGCGGGCGAGCGCGAGGCTGGTGACAAGGACGGCGAAGCCGGCCGCGACCGTGCCCGCCACGCCGATCCGAGGCGTCTCGCCGAGCAGCCCGATGCCGACGGCGACGCTGGCGATCGGGGTGACCGCGGCGATGATCGGCAGTGTGAGGATGGGCCGTCCGGTCTGGTAGGCGGTCTGCGTCAGCAGCACCGTGCCCGCCCCGCAGACGGCCACCGCATAGACGCTCCACGAGGTGGCGAGCGCCGCCGCACCGTGGCCCGCGGCGTGCGAGAACGCCATCGTCACGACCGCCGAGCAGCAATCGGCCAGTCCGGCCGCCACCGCCAGCAGGACCGCGCGCCGGCGTCCGGCCGCCCGCAGCCCGACCACGGCGGCCGCGAGCGCGGTCCCTCCGGTGGCGGCCGCGGCCAGGGCCATCGCCGCCCCGTGGCCGGGCTGGGCGGGCAGGTGACCGTGACCAGGCGAGGTCAGCGCCAGGAACGCCACGACAGAGGCGACGACCGTCAGCGCCGCGGCCCAGGAACCCCGGCCGAGCGGACGACCCGACCAGATCCGCACGATGAGGACCGCGACGACGAACTCGCCCGACACCACCATCTGCACGGTCGCCAGCGAACCCGACCGCAGCGCGACCGCGTGCGCCGCGAACCCGCCGATCTGGATCGCGAGGCCGAGCAGCCACAACGGCTGGCGGGCGAGCAGGAGCAGCAGCCGAGGGCGTCCGGCCGACGACTGCGGCGCCGCCGCCGCCTGTCGCTGCTCGACCGCCGCCCCGGCCCCGTAGAGGACGGCGGCGGCCAGCGCGGTCACGATCATCACCATCATGGCAACCACGCTAGAAGCGATGCATCGCGTCAACCATCCGGAAGGTCCCCCATTCCGGGGTGGGGTTAACCCCACTCCGTCCCCCACCCGGCGCAGAAACGGCCTCCGGTTTTCTTATCGGCAATTCTGCAATTCGAGGCGTAATGTCACGGCTATGGGCAACGGGAACGCCAATAGCTGGGTTTATACGGCCCGTTACGGCTGTAATTGGCGGTCGGCCCGGGCGATCAGCGGGGCGCTGGCCGGTCTCGCCCTCCCGATGCCGCCCTGGTTTCGCGCGGTGCTAGCGCGCTGCCTGCTGACGCGAACCGCGCTGCAGGCCGACGCCGACGGCATCTGGGGAAGCGCCCGGTCGGCGCCGACTCCGGCCGCAGGCCCGGGCCCGTGTCCGTGCCCGTGGAAGGACGTCACCGACGTCGTCGTCTGGGACTACAACCACCTGAGGATCATCGGGCTCGCCCGCCGCGGCGATGCCATCGGAGGCGGCCCGGCGGCCAGGGCGGTGGCATCCCGCGCGCCTGCCCAGTCGCGTCCGCCGCGGCGCCGGGCCGTGCTGCGGCATCCGTCCTACGCGGCCTTCATCGCGCCAGACGGATCGCCCTACGACGCCGCGTACGTGGTGACCGCGAACGGCTGGTGCGTCGACACCGCCCGCCTGCAGGCGACCGTCCGGCACTTCGCCCCGCACGCGCGGTTCGTCAACCTGTCCGGCGTCAGCGTCGGGACCGAGGCCGGCGGGCCGTTCGGGTTCGCCTTCGAGATGCTGGCCGGCCTGGCCGAGCTCATCGGCTGGCGGCGGTTCGGCTGGACGCTCGGCACCGCCGCGGCGGCGGCCGTGCTGGCGCTCGCGGCCGCCAACATCGGCACCCAGAGCCACGCCCCGGTCGGCGTCGCCGTCGGCGCCGTCGCCCTGGCGGCGTTCATCGGGCGGGCGGTGGCCGTCCGCCGTCGACGCCGTCGCTTCGCGCACCCGGAGGCCTGGCTCGAGTCCGGCCGCGAGGACGCGGAAGGCTCGCGGCTGAGCGGGCTTCGCCGGGGCAGGCTCGCCGCCTGGACGCTGCGCGGGATGGGGCGATCCACTGGAAGGTAACTGATTTTGCACTGCCGCCGGGTCTGCTTGGGGGCAAGAGAGCCGGACTGAGGAGCCGGCCCGTCCTACCAAGGGAGCAGCGCGATGCCAGTCATCTCCGTCGGGACCGAGAACTCCGGTCCGATCAACCTGTACTACGAGGACTACGGCAGCGGCGCGCCGGTCGTTCTCATCCACGGCTACCCGCTCAGCGGCCGGGCGTGGGACAAGCAGGTTCCTCCCCTGCTGGCAGCGGGCCACCGGGTCATCACCTACGACCGCCGCGGCGCGGGCAAGTCGAGCCAGCCGGCCTCCGGCTACGACTGGGACACGTTCGCGGCTGACCTGTCGACGCTGATCGACACGCTCGGCCTGGACGGCGTCTCGCTCGTCGGCCACTCGACGGGGACCGACGAGTACGGTCACGCAGGTACCTGAGCAACCTACGGATCGTCGAAAGTCAACCGGGCGGTGCTGATCGGGCCGATCCCGCCGTACCTGTCCCAGGCGCCGGACAATCCCGAGTCCGGCCAACCTGTTCGACGGGTTCCGCCAGTCCGCCGCGGCCGACGGGCCCGCGTGGCTGAAGGGGTTCCTCGACCTCTTCTACAACATCGACCAGTTCCGCGGCAACCGGGTCAGTGACGAGGCGTACAACGCCAGCTTCACCCTCGAGCCAGGCAAGGTCTTCGACGCCACCACCGACCTCAAGGGCGTCCCGGCCGGCTACCAGGACATGGCCGACCGCACCAGCCTCAAGGTACTCATCAACCCCTGACGCGCAGATCGGCTAACCCCGCGGTAATGAATCGCCTGTCACGGCATTAGCGCCGGAGGGGAGAGGGCGCTGACCCCACAGGGACGCAACTGGGAGCGCGTAGACGCCATTGCCGAGCGAACCTGCGGTGTTACCGAGGTGCAAGACCACGCCGGCGACCATCTTGTCGCCGAGCTTCTCCTTCAGCCAGCGCAAGTGCTTGGCATCAGCGCTGGTTGGCGAGGCTGAAGCCTTGACTTCGATACCTGCGATCTTCCCGTCCGGCCCTTCAAGCACGAAGTCAACCTCGGCGCCGCCGATCGCGCAGATGATGGATGGCGAAATCGGTTGCGCTGACGGCTCGAAGCTTATTCAGCTCGGAAAGGACGAAGGTTTCAAGCAGGCCGCCTAGCGCGGGATGCCCTGGTGCGCGCAGGGCATCGGGCGTTGCCCTGAGCAGGTTGGCAGCTAGGCCGGAATCTGCGACGAAGGCCTTTGGCGTCTTGACTATCTTCGACGTCAGGTTCGTTGACCAGGCGGGCAACGTGACGGTCAGGAACACCATCTCCAGATAGGCCAGGTAGTTGCGAGCGGTGCTCTGGCTGATGGCCATGTCGTTTGCCACATCGGCCAGCACCAGCGTGCTCCCTGCACGTGCCGCGACCAGTGCGAGAACTTGCGGTATCGCCTCTGCGTTCCTGACGGACGCGAAATCACCGATGTCACGCACGATGACGGTGTTGAGGTAGCCGCTGTACCAGGACCGCCGCACCGGGGCCGACCGGATGTCAAGGACCTCTGGGAAGCCGCCCTCAGTGATCAGGTCGAGATAGCCGTCTCGTATCCACGGGGAGTGCCGCACGTCGAGCAGGCTCGCAGGGTCGGCAAAGAGCCTGTCCGCCCAGTCCGCCGGTGCGCCGGTGCGCTCGGCGAGGCTGAGCGGCCAGAGGTCCACAAAACCGGCGCGCCCTGCCAGCGACTCCGACAGCGTCGGAACCGTCAGGAACTTCGCCGAGCCAGACAAGATGAACTGCCCACGATCTTGGCGCTCATCGACGACGATCTTGATGGCGCGGACCAGATCATCCCCACCCCGCTGCACCTCATCGATGATCAACGGTGCCGGCCCCTGGGCCACGAAAGTGACAGGATCAGCACGGGCTTGCGCTAGCTGAAAGGGATCGTCAAGTGTGACGTAGGTAGCGCCGGTCTGCTCCTGATACATCCGAAGCAGCGTGGTCTTCCCTGACTGACGCGGACCGTTGACGATGACGACCCGCAACCCCTCCGCTAGCTCCCTCAGCTGGCGCTCCGCGAACCGGTGAATGTAGGTGCCCGGCACGTACTCCCCCTTCGGGCCGCAGGCAGCACTCACCAACGGACGGATCTATACTTTGGCCACGGACAATTCAGTAAGTATAGCTCGTGATTTGTCCGAGGTGCAGGCCGCCTATTCTTGCGAGAGACGTGACCGCGGATCGTGGGGGGCTTGATGAGGACGGGCGAGCTGGCGATTGAGGACCTGGAGGCGCTCCGCGTGCCCCTGGCCGGCTTCTGCTACCGGCTGCTCGGCTCCTCGGCCGACACCGACGACGCGGTTCAGGAGACCCTGATCCGGGCCTCGTCCAGGCGGGATCAGTACGATCCGGACCGCGGGCGGCCAAGCACCTGGGTGCACGCGATCGCGACGAACGTCTGCCTCGACCTGCTGCGGTCCGCCAAGCGACGGGCGCTGGTGGTCGACCTCGGTCAGGAGACCGGTCACGGGGAGGATCCGGGCGCGCCGCTCCCGGCGGGTGTCTGGCTCGACCCGATGCCCGACTCGCGCCTGATCGCGACGCAGGACCCCGGTGAGGTCGTGCAGGAACGAGAGTCGGTTCGGCTGGCGTTCATCGCCGCCCTCCAGTACCTGCCGCCGCGGCAGCGGGCCGTGCTGGTGCTCCGCGACGTGCTCGCGTTCACGGCCCAGGAGACGGCCGAGATTCTCGACGCCACGGTGCCCTCGGTGAACAGCGCCCTGCAGCGCGCGCGGGCGCTTCTCGGCAGCCGGCGACCGGACCCGTTCGCGATCGGCGATCCCGACGACCCGGCCAAGCGGGACCTGCTCCGCCGGTACGTGACCGCCTTCGAGGCGCACGATGTCGAAGGCCTGAAGGCGGTCCTGCGGGCGGACGCGGTGGCGTCGATGCCGCCGCTGCGGTGGCGACTGGCCGGGGCAGAGGAGATCGCCGAGGCGGTTGGGGCCAGCGATTACTGCGCGGGAGCGCGGCTCGTCCGGTGCCGGATGAACGGCGCCTGGGGGTTCGGGCAGTACCGTCCGGGCGACGACGACGTGCTCCGTCCGTTCGCCCTGGTCGCGGTCGATACCACCGGCGGGCGGATCTCCCGGCTGGTGACGTTCCTCGGCACGCAGCGGCGGTTCCGCGAGTTCGGTCTGCCCGACAGCCTCTGAGGACAGCTCGTAGGCTGGGTGCCGTGGCCAAGATCGCGATCCTTGACGATTACATCGGCGTCGCCCTGGAGTTCGGCGACTGGTCGGCGCTGCCGGGCGACCCCGAGATCACCGTCTACCGGGAGGCGATCGCGCCCGAGCGCCTGGTCGACGAGCTCGCCGACTACGAGGTCATCGTCATCACCCAGCAGCGGGCGCGCTTCCCGCGCAAGGTGCTCGAGGGCCTGCCCAACCTGAGGCTGCTGGTCTGCAACGGCCGGACCAGCAACGTCATCGACCACGAGGCCAGGATCGAGCGGGGCATCCTGCTCTGCGGGACCGTGGAAACCGGTCCAGGCGCCACCGCCAGCCCGGCTGGCGGTCAGGTCGCGCGCGGCCTCCCCGCGCCGTCGGAGATGGCGTGGGCGCTGATCTTCGCGGTCGCCAAGCGGATCGGCATCGAGGACCGGGTGATCCGGGCCGGCGGCTGGCAGACCGGGTTCCCCGTCCCGCTCGCCGGGAAGACGCTCGGCCTGCTCGGGGCCGGGCGCCTTGGCGGCGCGATGGTACCGGTCGGCGAAGGCGCTCGGCCTGGACGTCATCGCCTGGAGCCCGAATCTCACCGAAGAGCGCTGCGCCGAGCTCGGCGTGTCCCGGGTCACCAAGGACGAGCTCCTGTCGGCGGCCGACGTCCTCGGGGTCTTCCTGGTCCTGTCCGAGCGCTCGCGCAACACGCTGCGGGCCGACGACCTGGCCAAGATGAAGGCGGGCGCCATCTTGGTGAACATCTCCCGCGGCCCGATCGTGGACGAGGCGGCCCTCATCGAGGCGCTCCGCTCCGGCCGGCTGGCCGGCGCCGGCCTCGACGTCTTCGACCGCGAGCCGCTGCCCGCCGATCACCCGCTCCGGTCGCTCGACAACGTCGTCGTCACCCCGCACATCGGCTACGTCACCTCCGGCGGCTTCCGCGCCGCCTGGCAGCGGATGGCGGAGGACGTCCGGGCCTACCTCGCGGGGGCGCCGGTCCGCGTCGTCACCGACCCGGCCGACTGCCCGCCGATGGCACCGCAGTAGCGCCGGCCGGCATGGCGGCGGACCCGGCCAAGCTGACGGCCTACCAGCGCAAGCGGGACTTTGCCCAGACCCCCGAGCCGGCTGGATCGCCGCCGCGCGCTCAGGACGGGGGCGCTCCCCGGTTCGTGGTCCAGCTGCACCGAGCCCGCCGGACTGCACTACGACCTCCGGTTCGAAATCGGCGGCGTGCTCGTGAGCTGGGCCGTCCCCCGGGGACCGACGCTGGACCCGGAGGTGAAGCGCACGGCCGTGCACGTCGAAGACCACCCCATCGAGTACCTGGACTTCGAGGGGGTGATCCCGTCCGGCCAGTACGGCGGTGGTGACGTCATCGTGTGGGACACCGGGACCTGGGAACCGCACGCCACCGACGACCCGGCCGCGGCCGTCGCCGCGGGCGAGTTCCACGCCGACCTGCACGGCCGCAAGCTCCGCGGCCGGGTGATCCTGGTCCGGCGGGAATCCGACCGGTCCGGTCAGGAGCAGTGGCTGCTGCTGCACAAGCACGACGAGTACGCGGTCACCGGCTGGGACCCGGGAGACTACCCGCGATCGGTGCTCAGCGGCCGGACCAACGACGAGGTCAAGGCCGACCCGGCCCGGCTCTGGCGTTCGGACCTGCCCCCGTCGCAGGCGTCAGTCGCCACCGGCGGCCCGGCCGCGATCGCGGACGTACTCGAGGCTGGCCCTGCCCCGGATGAGCTCGACGCGCTCGACCGCCTCGGGCCGGACGGGAGCTGGGAGGTATTCGGCCGCCGGCTGCGGCTGACCAACCTCGACAAGGAGCTGTTCCCCGCCGTCGGCGGGCAGCCGCCGGTGACCAAGCGCGAGTTCATCCGCTACAGCGCCCGCATTGCCCCGGTCGTGCTGCCCTACCTGGCGGGCCGTGCCCTCAACATGCGCCGCTTCCCTGGCGGGGCCGGCACCCGCGGGTTCTGGCAGAAGGAGCTGCCGAGCCATGCGCCGGACTGGATACCACGCTGGGATAATCCCGGCGCCGATCCGGGCGAGACCACGACCTACCTGGTCGTCGACGAGGCCGCGGCGCTGGTGTGGGCGGCCAATTTCGGCGCGCTGGAATGGCACCCCTGGACCTCCAGGACCGACCAGCCGCAGCAGCCCAGCTACGCCCTGATCGACATCGACCCCGGCTCAGGCACCTCCTGGGATGACGTGCTGGTGCTGGCGCGACTGCACCGGGTGGCGCTGCGGCACCTCGACGTCGTCGGGCAGCCCAAGGTCACCGGGCAGCGAGGCATCCAGATCTGGATCCCGATCGCGGCCGGCCCCGGCTTCGAGGAAACCCGCAGCTGGACCGAGCAACTGTCGCGGGCCGTCGGCGCCGCCGTGCCCGAGCTGGTGAGCTGGGCCTGGAACGTGCGCGAGCGCGGCGGCCGCGCCCGGCTCGACTACACCCAGAACGTCGTCAACAAAACGCTGGTCGCCCCCTACAGTCCGCGCGCCGCAGCGGGCGCCCCGGTCTCGGCGCCGATTGACTGGGACGAGCTCGACGATCCGTCCCTGCGGCCGGACGCGTTCACGATCCGGGACTTCCCGGCCCGGCTGGCTGAGCGCGGCGACCCGTTCCGGCCGGTGCTGACCACCCCGCAGATCCTGCCGCCGGTCCGGTAGCCGAGAGCGCCCCGGTTACGCCGTGGTTACACGAGGCTAATAATTGATACTTTTCTGACCAATATAGTAGGATTCACCGACTTTAGGATTCACCGACTTGCAGCTTCCTTCGACATTTAAGGGAACCCACGAGCATGATCATCCGCGAGAACGACGAGCCTCTCAGCCTCGCCGCGTACGCGATCCTGAACGAACCGGGCGACCAGGCCCGCAACTATCACGACGCGCTCGAGCTGTTCGCGCGGGCCGAGCTACTGGGGGTCGAGGGGCTGTGGGTGCGGCAGTTCCACCTGCGCGGCCGAGGGCCCGGCGCTCAGCCGCCCGGGCCGGCGGGCTGCCGTCGCCGTTCGTCTTCCTCGGCTGGCTGGCCGCGCGGACCAGCCGGCTGCGGCTGGGCACGGCCGCCGTCACGCTGCCGCTGGAGAGCCCGCTCCGGCTGGCCGAGGACGCCGCCGTGCTCGACGCGCTCAGCGGCGGGCGGGTGGAGCTCGGCGTCGCCAACGGCGGCGGCTCCCCGGGCCTGGCCGAGCTGTTCCGGGGCGTGACCTCGATGGACCGGGCGCCCGGGGGAGGGCTCGACCCGGCCAGCCGGCGGGCGGCGTACCGGGCCAGCCTGACCAGGCTGGCGGACGCGCTCGACGGCGGCGGGCTCGGCCCGTCCGGCGACCAGCTCAATCCGCCAAGCCCCGGACTGACCGGCCGGATCTGGGAGGCGACGCCGAGCGAGCAGAGCGGGTACGACGCCGGCGCCCGCGGGAACGGGGTGCTGATCGGGACCGGGCAGCCGGTGCCGGCCGAGGTCACCGCCCGATCCTACTATCGCGGGCTCAGCCGGCCCGCGGCGGAATTCGGGGCCCGGCCGCCGCGCGTCGGCATCGCCACGCTGATCTACCCGGCCAAGGACCGGCCGACCGCGCTGCGCGAGGCCAGGGAGGCGATCGAGGAGAAGTACGAATGGGGCAGCAGGTTCCTGCCGCCCGCCACCACGCTGGCCGAGAAGGCCGCCGCCATCGGCCTGCACTACGGCCCGCCGGAGCAGATCGCCGAGTCCATCCTCGCGCAGCCCTGGTTTCCCTACGCGACCCAGCTCATGGTGCAGACCGAGCTGTTCTACTCAAGCTACGCGCACCGCGCCGAGGCGCTCGAGCTGTTCGTGCGCGCGGTCGCCCCCGCCCTGGGCTGGGTAGACGCAGCGCAGGCGCTAACCCTTAGCTAGACCGCCGGGCTGAAGAATCAGTGAGCGGATGTGGCAAAGTTAATAATAATTCCGACCGTTTTAGTGATAATTACGGGATGACCTCGCCCGTCTTGCTCGGTCAGCGGGAGCCCGCCGCTGGCCGGCTGCGGCCGCAGCGCGCCGCTGCGGCCGCCGTGATCATGACCGCGCTCAGCATCGCCGTGTTCGCGGCGCTGAGCGCATCCGGCGACCCGGCCATCGTGGCGCCGATCGGCCCCGGCGGGCCGTTCGCCGACCTGCACTACCGGCTGGCGCCGGCGCTGATGAAGGCCGCCTGCTGGCTCGCCGCGGGCTGCGGCGGGGCCGGGGTGATGGCCGGGCTGGCGGCCGTCCGGGGCGGCTGGCGCCCCCGCCCGGGCCTCGTGCTGGCCGCGTCCGCGGCGGTTGCCGTCCTGTTCGTGCTCGTCCCGCCGGCGGGCTCGGTCGACGTGCAGAATTACGCCGAGTACGGGCGGATCGTCGGCCTCGGCCGCAACCCCTGGGTGATGACACCGCAGCAGCTCTACCGGCTCCATGACCCGGTCGGGCTGCTCCGGCCGCCGCAGTGGCGGACCCAGCCGACGGTGTACGGACCCGCCGCGACCGCCCTGGAGGCGGCCGCCGCGTGGCTGGGCGGCGCCTCCATGGCGTGGATCGCGTTCTGGATCAAGCTGATCAACGGCGCCTGCTACGTCGCCGTGGCGGCGGCACTCGATCGTCTGGCCGGGCCGGACCAGGCCCGGCGGGCCCGGGCGGGGGTGCTGTGGGCGGCCAACCCGCTGATGCTGTTCTGGATGGTGGCCGGAGCGCACACCGACCTGCTGGCCGCGCTCCCGCTGGTGCTCGCGCTGCTGGCCGGGCGAACGCTGCGGCAACCCCGGCCGGCCGGTCGGGCGGCGGTCGCGGCCGGGGTCGCGGGCGCCCTGGCCGGGATCGCGATCGCGGTCAAGGTAACCTTCGCGGGCCCGGTCGCCGGGCTCGCGGCGGGCCTGTGGCGGACACTCACCGGACGGCGACGGGCCGCCGCGCTGGCGTCAGGGATCGCGGGCGGAGCGCTCGTGCTGGCCGGCGGTTACGCGGTCGCAGGCCGGGCGGCGATCCGGTCGCTGACGCAGCGGCTGTCCTCCGCGCACGACTCGTTCCTGCCGCTCCCGGGGTCCGTCTACCACCACCCGACCGTGTACGCCGCCGTCCTGCTGGCCGCGTTCGTGATCGTCGGGGGCGTGCTCGCCTGGCGGATGCCGGCCGGGCCGGCCGGCCTCCCCGAGCTGCGCCCGATGCTGATCTGCGCGCTGGCGGTGGTCCTCGGCGGCATCGTGCAGTACCCATGGTACGACGCGATGTTCTTCCCGCTGCTGGCGCTGCTGCCGGCCTCACGCCTGGACGCCTGGCTGGTGGGGCGGATCGCGCTGATCAGCATCCTGGTGCTGCCCGGGGTGGGCATCGCCACCTATCAGTATCGCGAGGCGCGGGTGGCCGTCCCGGTCTTCACGGCCTGCTTTCTGGTCGCGGCCGCGCTCGGAAAGCTCCAGCGCGCTACGAGTCCGCCGACGGGACCCGAGTGGTCATGAGCGCGCCGTAGGCCTCGATTGCGAGGTCGATGTTCTTCGAGGCCATGTGGCCGACCAGGAAGGCCAGCGCCTCGCGATCAAGGTCACCCATCATGCTGAGCAGCGATACCAGGCTCTCGGCGTACTCCGGGGTGATCTCGTTGGGGGGATTCATGCAGGTTAGGGTACCTTTGTCGGCCTTGTCCTAGGTCATGGCGCGGAAAACCGCAACCGAGCGGGGCCCGACGGTCACCTCGTCGCCGGCCTGGCGCGCCGCTCCCCCGGGCGCGGCGGGATCGTGGCTGTCGATCTCGGCCCGCCACCGCGCGCCCGGCCGGGTGGTCGGCAGCGTGCAGCCGAGGGGCTCCCACCAGGCGTTGACCATGACCAGGAAGTCGTCGTCGACCATCGGGGTGCCGTCCTCGGCGCGGTCGGGGTCGTCGGATCCGTCGAGGTAGACGACGATCGCGAGCGCGCTCGGGTCCGCCCAGTCGCCGTCGTTCATGGGGGTGCCCGCGGGCGTGAACCACCGCAGCCCGGCGGCGGCCTCGGCGTCGTGCAGGAAGCGCCTGCGACGGAACACCGGGTGGGCCCGCCGCAACTCGATCAGCCGGCGGGTGAAGGCGAGCAGGTCGCGGTCGGCGTTCGCCCAGTCGAGCCACGTGATCTCGTTGTCCTGGCAGTAGGCGTTGTTGTTGCCGAGCTGGGTGCGGCCGAGCTCATCGCCGCCGAGCAGCATCGGCACGCCGAACGACAGCAGCAGCGTGGCGAGCATCGCGCGGGACTGGCGGGCGCGCAGCGCGAGGATGGCCGGGTCGTCGGCGGGACCTTCGGCGCCGCAGTTCCAGGACTCGTTGTCGCTGGTCCCGTCGCGGTTGTCCTCGCCGTTGGCCTCGTTGTGCTTGTCGTTGTAGGAGACGAGGTCGCGCACCGTGAAGCCGTCGTGGACGGTGATCAGGTTGACCGACGCCGTGGGCCGGCGGCCGCCGGTGGCGTACAGGTCGGCCGATCCGGTGAAGCGGTCGGCGAATTCGCCGATCCCGACCGGGTGGCTGCGCCAGAAGTCGCGCATCGTGTCACGGTACTTGCCGTTCCACTCCCGCCACAGGGCCGGGAACCGCCCGAGGTCGTAGCTGTCCATCTGTCCGACGTCCCAGGGCTCGGCGACCATCTTCGCCCGCGACACCACCGGGTCCTGGGCGACCATGTCGAGGAAGGCCGACACCTTGTCGAAGGCGCCGTCCTGGCGGGCCAGGGTGGGCGCCAGGTCGAACCTGAACCCGTCGGCGTGCATCTCGGACAGCCAGTAGCGCATCGAGTCCATCATCAGCTGCAGCGCGATCGGGTCGCCGGCGTTCAGCGAGTTGCCGCACCCGGTCGTGTCGTAGTAGTCGCGCGGGTTGCCCGGCGCCAGCCGGTAGTAGGCCGCGTTGTCGATGCCGCGGAAGCACAGCGTGGGGCCATCGGGCCCCGCCTCGGCGGTGTGGTTGAACACCACGTCGAGCAGGACCTCGAGGCCGGCCCGGTGCAGCGCGTCGACCATCGACTTGAACTCGGCGACCTGCCCGCCCGGCCGGCCGCCGCGCACGGCGGCCGAGTAGCCGTTGTGCGGCGCGAAGAAGCCGATCGTGTTGTAGCCCCAGTAGTTCGTCAGCCCCCGGTCGAGCAGGAACGACTCGGGCACGTTCTGGTGCACCGGCAGCAGCTCGAGGGTGGTGACGCCGAGGTCCTTCAGGTGCGCGATCGCGGCCTCGTGCGCGAGCCCGGCGTAGGTGCCGCGCAGCTCCGGCGGTATCTCCGGATGGCGCATGGTGAAGCCCTTGACGTGGCACTCGTAGATCACCGTGTCCGCGTACCGGTACCACGGCCGGCCGCCGTCCTGCCAGTCGAACGCCGAGTCGACGACGACGCTCCTCGGCACCCGGGCCGAGGAGTCGAGGGCGCTCGGGGCATCGGGGTTGCCCAGATCATGCCCGTACACCTCGGGCCCGAACGAGACCGTGCCGCTGATCGCCCGCGCGTAGGGGTCAAGCAGCAGCTTGGCCGGGTTGCAGCGCAGGCCGCGGCCCGGGTCCCACGGCCCGCTGACCCGGTACCCGTACGCCTGGCCCGGCCCCACCCCGGGCACGAACGCATGCCAGACGTCGCCGTCGTTGTCCCGCAGCGGGATCTGCGTCTCCGCGCCGCTGCGGTCGAACAGGCACAGGGTGACGCCGTCGGCCACGCTCGAGGCGATCGCGAAGTTCGTCCCGACCTTGCCCTGGTGCTCCCCGGGCACGGGGCCGAGCGGGTGGATGCGGCCGGGCATCGCATCGGCCGCCCGGGCGTCGGCCCTTGGGCGCGCGTCGGGGGCGCTGCGCGCCCCCGGGATCGTGACGGTGGCTTGCTCAGTGGAAGGCGCTGACATGGCCACCACGATGCCCGTCACCCGGACCGGCCAGGATCACCCCCAGCGGGTGGACGTGCCCGGGCGGCGGGCAGTGAGTCGAACGGCCACAGTCGCCTGGGACCGTTCGGAGGAAAAGGACTTTGATTTCGAACGGACCGTTGGTTCCCCTCTTTATTTGGGATAGTCCGGGCCCGTTTGGGGCAGTTCGGTGGGGCGCTTGGGTAGCCTCGCAGGCGCACGTACGAGCCTGGAGGACTGACTCGGATGCTCCCGGTTTCCTTGATCTTCACCAGCGGCGTCGCCAGCGGTGTCAACTGCTACGCGGCGGTGCTGGTGCTCGGCCTGCTGGGCCGGTTCGGGCACGTCGCCTCGATACCGGCGGCGCTGGAGCGCCCGGAGGTGCTTGCGGGCGCCGCGGTGCTGTACTTCGGCCAGTTCGTGGTGGGCAAGATCCCGATGCTTGACTCGGTCTGGGACGTGGTTCACACGGCCGTGCGGCCGGTCGTCGGCGGGGCGATCGCCGTCGTCATGGCCCAGCAGGCGCACGCCAGCCCGACCGCGACGATCGGGGCGGCCGCGCTCGGCGGCGGCTCGGCGCTCGCCTCCCACGTCGTCAAGACCGGCCTGCGGGTCGGCGTGAACGCCAGCCCCGAGCCGTTCAGCAACATCATCGCCAGCCTGGCCGAGGACCTGGGCGTGGGCGGCCTGGTGTCGTTCGCGGTGTTCCACCCGGTCGCCGCGGCGGTCATCGCCGCCGTGGTGCTGGCCGTCGGCGTCGGCTTGCTCGCGGTGCTGGCCTCGTGGATCCGCCGCGGCTGGCGGCGCCGCCGCGCGGCCCGACGGCGGCGCTCGTCCGGCGGGCTCAAGGCCGGAACCGCGTCCTAGGGCTTGACCGCGACGCCGCCCCACAGGATCGTCGGCAGGGCGGCGTCCTCGGGCGAGTCCGGGCGCCAGTCGCTCACCCGGACCAGGCCGGGCTCTACCAGCCGGACGCCGTCAAAGAAGCCCGCCACCACGTCGCGCGGGCGCGCGACATGGTGGTGCTGGGGCTGGAGGTGAGCATTGAGGCTCTTCTCGAACGCCGCCATCTGGTCGGGCAGCAGGTCGGTCCCCGCGTGGGAGATGACAAGGAAGCTGCCGGCGGGAACGGCTTCGATCAGCCGGGCCACGATCCGCCTGGCCTCGGCCAGGTCCGGGATGTAGTGCAGGATCGCCAGCAGCATGATGCCGACCGGACGGGTCAGGTCCAGGGTCTCGGCCGCCTGCTCGAGGATCACGTCCGCGTCCCGCAGGTCGGCGTCGAGGTAGGCCGTGCCGCCTTCGGGGCTGCTGGTGAGCAGCGCGCGGGCGTGGGCGAGGACCAGCGGGTCGTTGTCGACGTAGACGACCCGGCTTTCCGGGGCGACGGCCTGCGACACCTCATGGGTATTGCTCGCCGCGGGCAGCCCGGTGCCGATGTCGAGGAACTGGCGGATTCCCCCGGCCGCGGCCAGGTAGCGGACCGTCCGTCCCAGGAACGCCCGGTTGGCCTGCGCGGACAACCGGATACCGGGGAAGGCCGCGATCGCGTCCTCGCCCGCGATCCGATCGGCGGTGAAGTTGTCCTTACCGCTCAGCCAGTAGTCGTAGACCCGCGCCACGTGAGGAACCCCGGTGTTCAGCCTGGAAGCATCGGCCGGATCCAAGGAATCCTGCGATTGCCGCTCAACCACCCCAGTACCGTCCCTCCCGCGCTTACGTCCCGCTTTCCTGAGACTAGCGCCGAAATGATCTTCAGTCGTCGCGCGGCGCCGCTAACCCAGGCGCTAGCTGATCGCGGGAACCCGGCGGCCGTCCTCCAGGTAGACGCATCGGCGATGCCGCGTCGCGGCTCGAACGCGCCGGCGGAGGGCGGGCCGGAGCAGGGCGAGCGCGGTGTCGAGCGCGGCGAGACGGTATTCGGCGATTTCGTCCGGCTGCAGAATGATCGCGCCGAGGGCCTTGTCGGCTGCCTGTCCGCAGTCGAACAGGTAGCGGATGCCGCCCGGACGCCCCGGGCGGGCGGGCCGGAAGTCGGTGCAGGCCAGTCGGCCGCTGACCACGTCAAGGCCGCATTCCTCGTAGACCTCCCGGCGGCACGCCTGCCACGGCGTCTCCCCGCCGGCCTCCATGACGCCGCCCGGTATGGTCCATCCCGCCTTGTAGGTCGGCTTGAGAATGAGCAGACGCCGGCGTGAGTCGAAGATCAGCGCGCCGGCCGACACCGGGATCGCCGGCAGTTCGTCGGTGGTCATGGCGTGGTCGCTCATGGCGTCCTAGCGGGATTGCTCGGGTCGCGCCGCGTCGGCGGCCGCGTCTCCGGCCGCGTCGTCGCCGAAGCCGACGCCGATCGCCTGGTCGTCGCGGCGCTTTTCCTGATGCACCAGATCGGAGAGCACCCGCAGGTCGGCCTCGGTCGGCTCGCCGCCGAGGGGGAGCGCCCGGGGGTAGAGGTTGCGGGACAGCACCGGGTTCAGCTCGGCCGCGTACAGGCTGAGCTTGGACAGCAGCAGCAGGAAGGCGACGATGCCGATGACCGTGCTGAACGCGCCGTACGTCTCCGACGAGTGCTTGAGCTGGTGGGCGACCAGCCCGGCGCCGACGGTGATAAGCGCGGTGAAGACGACCCCGCCGAGGATCGCGCCTGGGAGCAGCCCGCGCGGACCTATCACCTTGGCCGTCAGCAGGGTGAAGGTGGCGAAATAGAGCGCGGCGTTGATGATGATGAGGCCGACGATGACCGGAATTCGGATCGCATAGTTGCTCGTCCCGCCGGTGAGGTAGCCGGAGACGAACGCGTTGATGAGAAAGGCGCCGCCGATGGTGATGAGCCCGGCCACGCTCCGGCCGAGCCGCGGCAGGAAGCCGGTGCGCTGATCTTGCGGGATGTTCCAGACCGTGGCCATCGCCAGCTGCGCGGTCTGGGTCACGCCCTGCGCGCCGTAAATCAGCCCGATGAGGCCGATAACCAGCCCGGCCGTGCTTCCGTGGAGCGAGGTGCTGCTGCCCGGGTTGAAGCTCGGGCCGATCACCGGGAACTCGTGCAGCGTGTTGACCAGGCCGTTCCCGATCGACGCCTTGCCAATGAACCCGAACAGGGTGACGACGACCAGCAGCAGCGGGAAGATCGCGGTGAAGCCGTACCAGGCCAGCGCGACGACGACCAGATTGGCGTTGTCGTCACCGAACTTCTTCTGCACCGCGTAGGGCACCCCGACCCAGCCGTGCCGACGCTGGAAGCCGTCGACCGCGCCCATGACCTTCCGCACCGGATCCATCGCGCTCATCGGGGCCCCCTTGCCGTTCTGACACTCGCTGCTTGCATGCTGCTACCCCGGGTCTGCCGAAGTATGAGGGGCGGCAATGCATTCCAGACACCCCTGTCGCTCTGAGTATTGACGGCACAGGCTCTCTCAGGCATCGTTCACGTTCAGAGGCGGCCGACCGGCAGCGCCCAGGCCCGTATAGAGGCGAGGTTCTCGATGAAGCGATCCTCCAGACGCCCGGCCGTGCTGGCGACGTCCGCCGCCGCTCTCATCCTGCTCTGCGGGGCGCTCCAACTGGAGCCGGCCGCGGCCGCCCCGGTTCCCTCCGGCGCCGCCGCCGCCGACGGCCCCGGCGCCGCCTCCTACTTCGATCTGGCGCGGAAGGACTGCCTGGGCAGCGCCGAGGTCGCGACCTCCAAGGTCTGGTACACGGTCGCGGACGGCGTCCTGTCCGACGTCTACGAGCCCACCGTCGACAACACCAACGTCGAGACGCTGCAGTACGTGGTCACCGACGGCTCGACCTTCACCGACCTCCAGACCCGGGACATGACCTATACCGTCCAGGCCGATCCGACCGGCATGGAGTGCACGATCACCTCGACCGACGCCAAGCACGGCTTCAAGCTGGTCACCACCTACATCACCGATCCGCAGCGGGACACGGTGCTGATGAACACCCAGCTCGAGCCGGCCAAGGGCAGCACCGCCAACATCGGCGCGCTGCAGATCTACGCGCGGCTTGACGCGCACGTGAACGGCGACGGCGGCGGCGGGACGCAGAACGCCGGCGGCAATACCGGCGTCATCGACGCGCGCACCGGCGTCCCGGTCGTCTACAGCACCAACACCACCACCGAGGCGGCCAACCGCAGCTACGCGGTGCCGACCTACATGGCGATGACCGCCACCTCGGGCGGGGAAGCCTCGGTCGGCTACGAGGGCACCGCGAGCGACGGGCTGACCCAGCTCGATTCCAGTCATGCGCTGACCCAGACCACCTCGGCCGCCGACGGGCACATCGTGGCGACCGAGAACGTCACCCCCGGGCGGGGATCGGGCAGGCAGTTCACCCTCGCCCTCGGGTTCGGCCGTTCTCAGCAGCAGGCGGTTGACACGGCCGCCACCTCGCTGCGCGCGCCCTTCCCGCTGACCGCGTGGGCCTACACGAACACCTGGAACGCCTACGACCGGACCCTGAACCGGCCGCCCCGCGCGGTCCCCGGGCAGTCCGCGCCGACCATACGCAAGACCTACTACCTCGACGCGAACGTGCTGAAGGCGAGCGAGGACAAGACGTTCCCGGGCGCGGTGGTCGCGTCGCTCGCCTCACCCTGGGGGCAGGCGATCAACGCGGGCGATGACGTCAACGGCGAGCCGGTCTACTACGGCTCCTACCGGGAGGTCTTCGCCCGCGACTCCTACGAGGCCTTCACCGGCTTCCTGGCCGACGGCGACCTGGCCACGGCCCGTGCCCAGGCCAGGTTCCTGCTCGACGAGCAGCAGCTGCCGACCGGCGAGATACCGCGCAACTCGCTGCTCAACGGCAAGGCCGCGCCGGACACCGGCGGGGACCAGCTGGACGAGACCGCCGACCCGATCCTGATGGCCTACCTGTCCGGGCTCGGCGGCGACAACGCGCTGTGGACCCAGCACATCAAGCCCGCCGCGGACTTCCTCGTCGCGCACGGCCCGTCCTTCGGCGTGGAGCGGTGGGAGGAGCAGTCCGGGTACTCGCCCTCGACGATCGCGGCCGAGATCGCCGGCCTGACCGCCGCCGCCGCCATCGCGACCGAGCACCACGACGCCGCCGACGCGGCGGTCTACCAGGCCACCGCCGACGACTTCCAGCGCAACGTGGAGAGCTGGACGGTCACCTCGACCGGGCCCGACAGCTCGTCTCCCTACTTCCTCCGGCTGTCCAAGACCGGCGACCCGAACGCCGCCACCACCTACAACCTGAGCAACGGCGGCCCCACGGTCGCACAGGACAGCGTGATCGACGGCGGGTTCCAGGAGCTGGTGCGGCTGGGCGAGATCGCACCGAACGCCGCGGTGGTCAAGAACTCGCTGTCCGTCCTCGACGGCAAGATCTCGGTCAAGACCCCGTCCGGCACCGGCTACTACCGGTACGGCACCAACGCCGCCGCCGGCAGCGCCGACGGCTACGGTGACTGCTATCAGCCCAGCCAGACGTCCTGCACGACCGTGGGCGAGCCGTGGCCGACGACCGATGTCGGCACCGGGCACCTGTGGCCGGTGCTGTCCGGAGAGCGCGGCGAGTCCGCGATCGCCGAGGGCGATCCGTCCGAGGCCTCGGCGATGCTGTCCTTCATGATCAACTCGGCCTCGGGCGAGGGTCTGGTGCCCGAGCAGGTGTGGGAGGACCCGGATGTGGCCGCGTCGCCGTACGGGTCGGACCCGACGACCGCGTCGATCGGCTTCGCCGACGGGCAGGCGGCCGGCTCGGCCTCGCCGCTGACCTGGGCCCAGGCACAGGAACTGCGGCTGATCGTGGACCTCGGCACCGGCCGCGACACCGACACCCCGGCGATCACCACCGCCCGCTACGTGACCCACGGCGCCCCCGCCGCGACCGCGGTGACGATCACGTCGCCCGCCTCCGCCGCCACCATCGAAGGCGGCAGCGCGACCGTCACCGGGACGACCGCGGCCGGCGCGACGGTGGACATCCTGACCCAGGACACCGACACGGGCGCCGCCGCGACGACCGTGCGCACGACCGCCGACGCCTCCGGCGCCTACTCCGCCCCGGTCGCGATCGGCTTCGGCACCAACGTGATCACGGTCGCCGCCACCACCGCGGCCGGGGCCACCGGATACGCCCAGACCTCGGTGATCGGCGACGTGTCGGGCGGGACCACGGTCCTTTCCGTCACCGACCCGGCCGGAGACGACAACGGCCCCGGCACCTACCAGTACCCGACCTCCTCGTCCTACTCGGCCGGCTCCTGGGACCTGACCGGCTTCCAGGTGATCACGGCCGGGTCGGAGGTCTACCTGCGCACCTCGCTGGCCGACCTGGTGCCGACGTTCGGCTCGGTCGACGGCGCGCAGCTGCTTGACATCTACGTGCACGACCCCTCGGCCACCGCCACCTCCACCGCGGCGGCGTTCCCGACTCGCAACTACACGATCGCCCCGGCCGACGCCTGGAGCGAGCGACTCGAGGTCCAGGGGTTCGCCTCGCCGGTGTGGGTCAACGCGTCCGGCGGCCAGGTCGGCACCCCGACCGCCGTGGTCGCCTCCACCGTCGCCGACACGATCACGATCGCGCTGCCGGAAGCCGAGTTCGGCACCCCGGCGGCCGGCTGGACGTTCACCGTCGCGATCACCGGACAGAACGGCTTCAACGCCGACCAGGCGATCTCGTTCACGCCGAACCCAGGCGCGTTCACGCTCGGCGTCTGCCCGGTCGGCGGAACCGAGGAGATCTGCTCGGTCAGCCCGAGCCTGGTGCCCGAGGTGATGGACACCATCACACCGTCCGGCGTCTCGCAGGACACCGAGCTCAACCCGGTCCCCGGGCCGGTCGTCCTGCAAGGGGTCACGGTGCCGTAGCGCACCGGAAGCACGCTTTCTCACTACCTCCCTCGCTCGTCCTCGCTGAAAGCCGCGGCGGGCTGTTCCGGCCGAAGCCCTTGACGAGTCGTCGGCTCGGTGTTATTCACGACTTAATCTAAGACGTGAATTTGGAGGTCTAGAGGGATGCGATCATTTCACGTTCCGTGGCGGGCCCGGCCTCGCCGGGCCCGCACGGGCGGTCTCGGCCGCGTCGGCCGCGCGAGCCGGGTGGCTCTGCGGTCGCGGTCGTGCTCGGCCTGACGCTGGTGAGCGCCGCCCAGCACGCGGCGTCGGCCGCGACCGGTGCCCCCTACGGCGGGACCGCGGCGGCGGTGCCCGGCACCGTGTACGCGGCGAACTACGACACCGGCGGGCAGGGCGTCGCCTACAACGTCACCGCCGCCAACGGCTCCGCCAACGGCTACCGCTCCGACGGGATCGACCTCGAGGCCACCGCCGACACCACGAGCAACACCGGCGCCGGCGCCGACGACATCGGCTGGACGACGGCCGGGCAGTGGTTCAACTACACCGTCAACGTCGCCACCGCCGGCACCTACACGGTCGCGTTCCGGGTCTCCTCGCCGTACGGGATCACCGACGCGCTGCACATCGCCAACTCCTCCGGCACCAACCTGACCGGCTCGGTCACCATCCCCAACACCGGCGGGTACGAGACCTGGACGACGGTCGACGCCAGCGTCACCCTGCCGGCCGGGCAGCAGACGCTGACGGTCGACCAGGACTCCAACGGCTGGAACTTCCACTACATGACCTTCACCCTCACCTCCGGCGGCGGCGGGTCGGCGGCGGCTCGCGGTGACCAGCCGTTCGGCGGGACCCCGGCCCCGGTGCCGGGCACGGTCCAGGCCGCGAACTACGACACCGGCGGGCAGGGCGTCGCCTACAACGTCACCGCCGCCAACGGCACCGCCAACAGCTACCGCTCCGACGGCGTCGACCTCGAGGCCACCGCCGACACGTCGGACACCGGCCCGGCCGGCGGCGCCTACGACGTCGGCTGGACGGCCGCCGGGCAGTGGTTCAAGTACACCGTCGAGGTCGCCACGGCCGGGACGTACACGGTCAGCTTCCGGGTGGCGCACCCGCCGCCGGTCGCCGACGCGCTGCACATCGCCAACTCCTCCGGCGCCAACCTGACCGGCTCGGTCGCCGTCGCCGAACGACCGGCGGCGTACCAGACCTGGACCACGGTCACCGCCAACGTCACCCTGCCGGCCGGCCAGCAGACGCTCACGGTCGACCAGGACGCCGCCGGCTGGAACTTCCACTACCTGGCCTTCACCAGCGGATCGAGCGGCGGCGGCGGCGGAGGACGGCGGCACCGGCCCGACCGAGTACTGCGGCACCCAGGACCTCGCGCTGGACGCAGCCGACCACGGCCTCCTCGACCCAGGACGCCACCGACTACCCGGCGTCCGACGCCACCGACGGCGACCCCGGCACCCGCTGGTCCAGCGCCGTCCAGCGACCCGCAGTGGCTGGAGGTCGACCTCGGTTCCCCGCAGCAGATCTGCAGCGTGGGCATCCTCTGGGAGGCCGCGTACGCCTCGGCGTTCCGATCCAGGTGTCGAACGACAACGCGACCTGGACCACGGTCTACTCCACGACCGACCGGGACCGGCGGGAACCAGACGTTCACCATCTCCACGACCGCCCGCTACATCCGCATGTACGCCACCGCCCGCGCCACCCAGTGGGGCGACTCGATCTTCGAGTTCGACGTCTACGGCCTGACCACCACCGCCCCGGTCACCGGCGGCAACGGCAACGGCGGCAACGGGACCTGCCCCTGGGTCGGCTCCACCGCGCCGGTCGCCACCCGGGTCCAGCAGGTGCTCAACACCATGGACCAGTCCGAAGAACTGGACCTGGTCGCCGGAGACGGCACCTCGTCCTACATCGGCCACATCCCGGCGATCCCCAATCTCTGCATTCCCGCGACCAACCTGGAGGACGGCCCGAACGGGGTCGGTGACGGGACCGGCGGCGTGACCGCCTTCCCCGACGGCGAGATCGCCGCCGCCACCTTCGACCCGACGCTGATCCAGCAGGAGGGCACGGCGATGGGGGCCGAGTTCGCCGGCAAGGGCGTCAACGTGGCCCTCGGCCCGACAACCAACCTGGTGCGCGACCCGCGCTGGGGCCGGACCTACGAGACCTACGGCGAGGACCCGTACTTGGCCGGCCAGATCACCTCGGCTGAGGTGGAGGGCCTGCAGAGCCAGGACGTGATGTCCATGGTCAAGCACGTCGCCGCCTACGACCAGGAGCAGTACCCCAACAACAACAAGGACGAGACGGTCAGCCAGCAGGCCCTGGAGGAGCTCTACCTGGCGCCCTTCCAGGCGACCGCCGAGCAGGCCGCGCCGGCCGCGATGATGTGCTCCTACGCCGTCGTCAACGGCGACGCCTCGTGCCAGAACGCGGACATGGAGCAGAACGGGCTCGACGAGCAGGCGAACTGGGGCGGCTTCATCACCTCCGACTGGGGCGCCGACTACTCGAGCATCCCGTCAATGGAGGCCGGCATGGACGTGGCCATGCCGTTCTCTGATGCGACGACCCTGCAGCCGGCCCTCGCGGCAGGCACGCTGAGCCAGTCGGTGATCAACGGCGCGGTCGACCGGATCCTGACCCAGATGTTCGCGTTCGGCATGCTCGATAACCCGCAGACCGGCTCCCTCACCACCAGCGTCACCTCCGCCGCGCACCAGCAGACCGCGCTGCAACTGGGCGAGGAGGGCAGCGTGCTATTGAAGAACAACGGCATCCTGCCGCTCAACCCGAACGGCACCGAGTCCATCGCGGTGATCGGCACCGACGCCGGCGCCGGGGTCGAGCTCGCGGGCGGCGGCAGCGGCACGGTGACCAGCTCGAACACGATCTGGCCGATCACCGGCATCCAGAACGCGGTCGGACCGAACGTCAAGGTCACCTACACCCAGGGTAACGACAACGGCACCACCGACATCCCCCAGGCGGTCGCCGCGGCGCAGGCCGCGACCGACGCGATCATCTACGTCAACCTCCCGGAGGGCGAGGAGACCGACCTGACCTCGATCGACCTCTCGAGCACGGACGAGACGATGATCGCGGACGTGGCCGCGGCCAACCCGCACACGATCGTCGTGATCAACAGCGGCGGCCCGGTCGTCATGCCGTGGCTCAACTCGGTCGCCGGGGTGTTCGAGAACTGGTACGGCGGCCAGGAGACCGGGGCGGCGATGGCCGCGCTGATCTTCGGCACCGTCGACCCCTCGGGCAAGCTGCCGGTCACCTTCCCGGTCAGCCTCAGCCAGGTTCCCGCGCAAACCGCGGCGCAGTGGCCGGGCACCACGGCCGGGATCGATTTCAGCGAGGGGGTGGACATCGGCTACCGCTGGTACCAGTCCCAGAACATCACCCCGCAATTCCCGTTCGGGTACGGGCTGTCGTACACGAAGTTCTCCTTCTCCAACCTGTCCGTCGGGGCGTTCAACGCCGACGGCAACGCCACGGTGACCGCGACGGTCACCAACACCGGATCGGTGGCGGGCGCTGACGTGGCGCAAATGTACGTCGGCGACCCGGCCGCCAGCGACGACCCGCCCGAGCAGCTCAGGGGCTTCCAGCGGGTCACGCTCAACCCCGGAGCGAGCGCGACCGTCACCTTCCCGCTCACCATCCACGACCTGGCCTCCTGGTCACCGGCCGGCAACCAGTGGGAGGCCCAGGCGGGCGCGTACTCGATCAAGGTCGGGGACGCCTCCAACAACCTGCCGCTGTCCGGCTCGACCAGCCTCGCCCAGGAGCTGACCGGGCAGATCGCGGCGGGCGCCTCCAGCGCCGGCGTCTCGCTGGCCAACACCGCGGTCAGCGCCAACGTCACCCCGAACTCGGGCGTGCCGGGCGCGGAGACCGTCGGCGTCGTCAACCCGTTCGGCTACAGCAGCCCCAAGGGCGCGGCGGTCTCGTTCCCAGTGCAGGCGGTTGACTCCAACGCCTCGCAGACCCTCACCTTCACCGCCACCGGGCTGCCGCCCGGCACCTCGATCTCCTCCAACGGGACGATCTCAGGTTCCGGCAGCACCCTCGGCACCTACACCGTCACCGTGACCGCGACCGACACGAAGGGAGTCTCGGGCTCGGCCACCTTCGTGTGGTCAGTCGTCCAGTAGCCCCAGCCCCGCCAGCGGGGACCGCAACCGAGAAACGCGGCGGGCCGGCCCGGCACCATCCCGGGCCGGCCCGCCGTGCCATCGCGCTCGGGAATTATGCAACCATTAACGCGTTGATACAGTTGAGAAACCCAAGGGCTGAACTGGTCGCCGGGCGACGATTTTCCCGTATCGTGGTGACCAGCCCTCCCGCCGGCGGCTCCGGGTCCCCGTGGGACGCTTACCGTGGCCAGTTGCGTCGATCCTCCGAGATCCGCAAGTCGGCTTGGCGTCGGGGGGCTGCAGGCCCCGACCAAGGGCGTTGATCGCCCCGGTCCGTGGGACTGAGCGGCATGCTGCCGTGGCCACCGTGCCGCGGCATCGCAGAGGAGGAGTTTGTGGCTCGACCAGGCCAGCGTCAGCAAGGCGCTCGCCGTAGCGCCCCGCGCAAGCAGCAGGGCGTCCGCGCTCGCGGCGACGTGTTCTCGGTGCTTTCCCGAACCGTCCGTGAGGTGGAGGCGGCTGCCCAGCGCGGCCGCGTTACGCCCGACGTGCGCAAGAAGTTCCAGAACGTCGCCCTGATGCTGCGGGAGGAGCGCGCCCGCGTCCTGGCCGCGCCGGGAAGCGCCAGCCACCGGGCTGAACAGCTCAAGCGGCTGGACGGCATCGCGGCCATCCTCGCGGCGACCGCCGTCCGCGACGCCGGCCTGCTGGCCCTGCTGGCCGAGGACTCCGGCGCCTCCGGCCTTTCCGACGGCGCCCGGCCGGCCAAGCGTGAGACGGTGCGGGACCCGGGCGTCGAGCCGGCCCGCCGCGAGCGGGCCCCGTCGGCGGAGACCGCCGCCGCTCCCGCCAGCTTCCAGATCCGTCCCGCCAGCCCGCAGACGCGGGTCGTGCCGCAGTCGGTGATCTCCCGCCAGCTGGCGAACCCCTTCCTCGCCCCCGACTTCTCGGCCGCGCCGCAGCGTTCCCCCCGTCCGCGCCACCTGGCCGGCTGGGAACTGCTCGGCCCGCTGCTGAGCTCGTTCGAGCGGGCCAGCGGCGGCGCCCCGGCGTGCATGGAGCTGCCGACGCCGACCGCCAGGTTCACCCCGGCCGGCCTTGAGCTGATGCCGCATCAGGGAGAGGTGGTCGCCGCGGCGGCGGCCGGCCACCGGACGTTCCTGCTCGCCGACGAGCCGGGTCTGGGCAAGACGGCCGAAGCGCTGCTGGCCGCGGAAGCGGCCAACGCCTACCCGCTGCTGGTCGTCGTGCCGAGCGTCGTCAAGACCAACTGGGCCCGCGAGGCGGGCCGCTGGACGCCGCACCGCCCGGTCACCGTGGTGCAGGGCGACGGCGAGGCGGTCGACGGCTTCGCCGACATCGTCGTGCTGAACTACGAGGTCCTGGACCGCCACCGGGGGTGGCTCAGCGACTTCGGCTTCCGCGGCATGGTCGTGGACGAGGCCCACTTCATCAAGAACGAGAGCTCGCAGCGGTCGCAGCACGTCCTCGCGCTGTCCAGCCGCATCCGGTCCCGCACGGTGCGGCCGCTGCTGATGGCGCTGACCGGCACCCCGCTGATCAACGACATCGAGGACTTCCGGGCGATCTGGCAGTTCCTGGGCTGGATCGACGACAGCAAGCCCCTGACCGAGCTGGCGGACGCGCTCGAGGACACCGGGCTGACGCCCGCCGAACACGCCTTCTACCCGGCCGCGCGGCAGAGCGTGATCGACCTCGGCATCGTCCGCCGCCGCAAGGTCGACGTGGCGGCCGACATCCCCGCCCGCCGCATCGCCGACCTCCCGGTCGAGCTGGACGGGGCGGCGGGCCGGTCGATCCGGGCGGCCGAGCGGGACCTGGCCAGCCGGATGGTGGGTCGGTACGAGACCGCGGTCACGAACCGGCCCGCCGACGCCGCCGTCGAAGGCATCGACCACGACCTGGTGCTCCGCATAGCCCGGTCGGAGCTGAAGGAAGCGGCGGCCGCCAAGACCGGCGAGAACGTATTCACGATGATGCGGCGCATCGGCCAGGCGAAGGCCGAGCTCGCCGCGGACTACGCGGCCCAGCTGGCCCGCAGCACCGGCAAGGTCGTCTTCTTCGCCAAGCACATCGACGTGATGGACGCGGCCGAGGAGGCCTTCGCCCGGCAGGGCATCCGCTTCGCGTCGATCCGCGGCGACCAGACGCCCAAGGTCCGGCAGGCCAACGTCGACGCCTTCGTCAACGACCCGGGCGTCGCGGTCGCGGTGTGCTCGCTCACCGCGGCCGGGGTCGGCCTGAACCTGCAGGTCGCATCCAACATCGTGCTGGCCGAGCTGTCCTGGACGAACGCCGAGCAGACCCAGGCCATCGACCGCAGCCACCGCATCGGGCAGACCGAGCCGGTCACCGCGTGGCGCATCATCGCCGCCCAGACCATCGATACCCGGATCGCCGAGCTAATCGACGGCAAGGCCGGGCTTGCCGCCCGGGCGCTTGACGGGTCCGACGAGGAGATCTCCTCGTCGTCCGACGTGCAGGTCGAAGCGCTGGCGGCGCTGCTGACGGACGCGCTGCAGGCGTCTTCCTGACCGATCTCCTTCCCGACCCCGCTCCGCATCGTCGGCTTTCTGTGTAGTTTTTCCAGCATGGGCGGTCTGGGGTTCGGAGAGGTGCTGCGCGGTCATCGGCGCGCGGCCCGGCTGACGCTGGAGCAGCTGGCCGACGTCTCGGGTGTCAGCGCGAGGACCCTGTCGGACATGGAGCGCGGACGAAGCAAGGGGCCGCAGCAGCGGACCGTCACCGCCCTGGCCGACGCGCTCGCCCTGGACCAGGGCGCCCGCCAGGAGCTGCTCGAGCTCGCGCGGGACGGGAGGCTGCGCGATCACTGGGCGCGCCTGTCCGGCCTGTGCGAGCTGCCCCGGCTGGTCGAGGACTTCACCGGCCGGGCGGCCGAACTGATCTGGATGAGCGAGCTCGTCTACGCCGAGAGCGCGTCCGGGGCCGGCCTGGTGGGGCTGGTCAGCGGCTCGGGCGGGATGGGGAAGACCACGCTCGCCATTCGGGCCGCCCACCTCCTGCGGCCGAGCTTCCCCGACGGGGTGTTCTTCATCGACCTGCTCGGCATGTCACCGCAGCCCGCGTCCCCCGCCGACGCTCTGCGGCTGCTGCTGCGCGCGCTCGGCGCCTCGCAGGAGCAGATCCCGGACGATGTCGGTGAGCGCGCGTCGGTGTACCGGTCGCTGCTGCGGGACCGGCAGGCGCTGCTGGTCCTGGACAATGCCGGGTCGGAGGAGCAGGTGCGCCCGCTGCTGCCGGGAGACGGCCGGAGCCGGGCACTGATCACGAGCAAGCGACTGCTGGCCGGCCTGGAGGGCGTCCGCCGGCTCGGCCTCGGGCCGCTGTCGCTGCCGGAGGCCACCGAGCTGCTGACCGGGATACTCGGCCAGCGTGCCGCCCGCGCCGGCGAACCGGCACTGAGCCAGCTGGCGGAGCTGTGCGAGGGCATGCCGCTGGCGCTCCGCATCATCGGGAACCGGCTGGTCAGCCGGCCCGGCTGGGACGCGGCCGAACTGGTGGCGCGGCTGGCGGACGAGGAGCACCGGCTCGATCAGTTCAAGGCCGGTGACCTGAAAATCGCAACCGCGTTCTGGATGTCGTACGAGCAGCTCGCGGACACCGCCCGGCGGGTGTTCAGGCGGCTGGCGGTGGTACCGGGCCGCGATTTCGACGCGGCCCTGGCCGCCGTCGCGGGCGAGGTCCCGCTGGAGGTCGCCTGGGATGCCCTGGACGAGCTGGTCGACCTCGGCCTGCTGCTCGACAGCAGCGCGGGACGGTACCGGTTCCACGACCTGGTTCGCCTGTTCGCTCGCACCCGGCTCGAGGAGGAAGAATCCCCGGCCGAGCGGGAGGCGCTGACCGCGCGGGTGACGTCATGGCTGGCCGCGAATGGCGGCCGCGGCCAGGCCGCGAGCGCGGCTTCTCCCGCGACGGCGGGCTGAGGCCGCCGCGCGGTTCCCGCGCGTACTTCTGCGTGCTGTTCTGCGTGGTGCGGCTGATCCGCCGCTAGTTGACTTGAGCGCGCCGGGACCGGCGTCAGGGCCTGTCCCGCCCAGCTCAGGAGCGCCCATGGCAATCAAGAACATCGTGCTCGTGCACGGCAACTTCGTCGACGGATCAGGCTGGCAGGGCGTCTACGATCACCTCACCGCCGACGGCTACCTGGTGGCCGTCGTGCAGAACCCCACCCTCTCCCTTGACGGCGACGTCGCCGCCACCCGCCAGGTCCTGGACCGCCTCGACGGCCCGGCCGTGCTTGTCGGCCACTCCTACGGCGGAGTCGTCATCACCGAGGCCGGCACCCACCCCGGCGTGGCCGCGCTCGTCTACATCACGGCGTTCGCGCCCGATCAGGGGGAGTCGGTCAGCTCGCTGATCGCCGACCCGCCGCCCGGCGCGTCCCTGCCGCCGATCCTGCCGCCGGTCAACGGGCTCCTGTTCCTCGACCGGGACAAGTTCGCCGCGTCGTTCGCCGCCGACGTGCCACAGAAACTGGCCGCGTTCATGGCCGATTCGCAGGTCCCGGCGGGGGTGGACTCGCTCAACGGCGCGGTCACCGAGCCCGCCTGGCGCAGCAGGCCGTCCTGGTACCTGGTCGCCACCGACGACCACATGATCCCGCCGGCCGCCCAGCGCGCCATGTCCGAGCGAGCCAAGGCGACCGTCACCGAGACCCCCGGCAGCCACGCCGTGTACGTTTCGCGCCCGGCCGTCGTCGCCGCCGTGATCAGCCAGGCTGCCCGGGGCCTGAACGGCTAGCCTTCGGCAGTGGACCATTATGCGAACTTCTTCATCGCCAGCGCCGGCGCGTCCGCCGCCATCCTGGGGTTGCTGGTCGTGGCCGTATCGGTCGTCAACGCGGACGACGGCAACCCCGCAACTCGCGAGCGGCGAACTGTGTTGGCCGGGACCGCGTTCATTGCCCTGTCAGACATCTTCATCGTCTCGCTCGTGCCCTTGACCGGGGGCGCAGTCGTCTTCGGGCTGTCGAGCCTCGCAATGGCGATCGTCGGTCTGCTGACCTCCAGGCGGCTGATATCGAGGGCAAATCAGGCTGGAAATTTCTCTCCCAGATTTGAAACCGGAAGGCTGAATATCGCCTTCGCGTCGATTTCAGTCGGGGGCTACTCAGTCCAGCTCGCGCTCGCGGCGGCGCTCCTGGCCAACACCCGGAGCGCGGCCCTGCAGCATGCTCTGGTCCTCGTCATCGTGGCTCTGTACTGCAGCGCTCTCGGCCGGGCATGGGAGGTCACCGGGATAACCCGACGGGAATGAGCCGGCTCCGAGCACATTGAGCAGCGCGAGCGCCTCGGCGTCACGAGATCCCGGCGGCGCCGTGTAGAGCACGAGGCGCTGGTCCCGGTCCGTGAGCGCGAGCGAGTCGCAGTCGACGGTGATGTCCCCGACGACCGGGTGGCGGAAGGTCTTGGTGAGCACCGGCGCCGTCTGCACGTCGCGCCGCTCCCACAGCCGGGCAAACACGGCACTGCCGTCGCGGAGCTCGTCGACGAGGCCGGTGACCACGGGGTCGGACGGGTACCTGGCCAGGGTGACCCGGAGCGTCATCACGACGTGACGCCGGAACTCGGCCGCGTCGGAAACCCCGTACAGCGGCGGGCCGGCGGGCCTCGGCCCGAGGAATGCCCGGCGCGCGAGATTGCGGTCCTCGGGAGCGAGATCGGCGAAGTCCTCCATCAGCGCGGCCGCCAGGTCATTCCACGCCAGCACCTCGAACACGGCCGAGGTCACGAAGGCCGCCGTCTGCGGCAGCCGCTCGAGCAGCGCCAGGATGCTCGGGCGGACGTCGCGCCGGTGCCGTCCGGTGCTACGCGGCGCGGTGCCCGCGAGAACGTGGAGGTGACCCGACTCGGCGTCGGTCAGCCTGAGCGCGCCGGCGATCCCGGCGAGGACCTCGCCCGACGGGCGCGGCGCCCGGCCCTGCTCGAGACGCACGTAATACTCGGTTGATATGTGGGCGAGGACCGCCACCTCCTCGCGGCGCAGACCCGGCGTCCGGCGCCGCGAGCCCGAGGGAAGGCCGGCATCCTCCGGGCGGAGCCGCTCGCGACGGCTGCGGAGGAACGCCCCAAGCTCCTGCTTGTCCATACCCCCAGTGTGCCTGCTGCGCGTCCATGGAGCCTGGTACAGCCTGTGCCTGTATCCCGGCCAGCGGCCGGCTGACACTGTCGCCATGACTCATATCGCACCGATCGGCCTGCTCGCAGGCAAGGTCGTGTTCATCACCGGCGCCAGCCGCGGCATCGGGGCGGCCGCGGCCCGGCTCTTCGCCGCCGAGGGCGCCGCGGTGGTGCTTGCCGCCCGCGGTACCAGCGCCCTGCAGCAGATCGTGGCCGACATCCGGGGCGCCGGCGGCGTCGCGGACGCCGTCACGATGGACCTGGCCGACCGGGCGAGCATCCGCGCGGCGGTCGACCGCGTCGATGAGCTGCACGGCCGGCTCGACGGCGCGTTCAACAACGGGGCGGCCATCCAGCAGCCCGGGCCGCTCGACACCACCAGCGACGAAGACGTCGAGCAGCAATTCGCGGTGAACTTCCGAGCCCACTGGACCGCGATGACGGCCCAGGCCGCGCTCATGCGCCGCAGCGGTGGCGGAGCGATCGTCAACACCTCCAGCATCGGCAGTCGCCGCGCAAATCCGGACCTGCCCGCCTACGGCGCGATGAAGCGCGCGCTCAACAGCATCACCGAGACCGCCGCCGTGACGTGGGCCGCTCAGGGGGTCCGCGTGAACGGCATCACTCCCGGCGGCACCGCGACGGAGATGATCAACCAGTGGGAGGCGGCGTCGCCGGGTGTCGTCGAGCGCGTCAACGCGAGCATCCCGCTCGGCCGGATGGCCGACCCCCGCGAGGTCGCCGAGGTGGCCGCCTGGCTGCTCAGTGACCGGGCCTCGATGGTGACCGGCGCGATCGTGCCGGTGGACGGCGGTGCCGGCGCCTGAGCGAGGCGGCGGTCAGGAGGCCTCGGCTGCGGGGGAGCCGGACGCGTGGTCGACTCGGGAGTTGCCGTTCACGGCCGACCCCGCGGGTATCAGCAGCTCGAACGTGGAACCCTGGCCGACGGTGCTATGCACCCGGACGGAGCCATGATGGGCCTCGGCGATCGCCGCCGCGGTCGGCAGCCCGAGCCCGAAACCGCCGACCTCCCGGCTCAGGTAGGGAGTCGCGCGGGAGAACCGGCCGAAGATCCGCCCCAGATCGGCTTCCGGGATGCCGCAGCCGGAGTCGGTCACCGCCAGGATCACCATGCCGTCTTGAACGCGGGCGCTGAGCTCGATGCGGTCGTCCTTGTCGGTGTGCGCGACGGCGTTTTCCAGCAGCGCGTCAAGCGCGACCGCCAGCCGGTCGCGGTCAACCGGGACGGTGGCCTCGGACACTTCCCCCAGCCGCCACCGGCGCGGCGCGTAGCCCCAGCGGTCCAGCGCCTCGATCACGATCGAGTCGACCCCGACCGGCGCCAGGTCAAGGAAGCCGGGGCTGCCGACCGAGGCGAGCAGCAGCATGCGGCTCGACAGCCTGCGCAGCCGGGCGAGCTCGCCGATGACCACGCGGGCGTCCTCGGCGACCATCTGGTCAGTGACCGACTGCCCGATGAGCTCCGCGTGGCCGAGCGCGACCGTGATCGGCGTGCCCAGCTCGTGCGAGGCGTCGACCAGGAACAGCTGCTGCTGCTCGAGCAGGCGGAGGTTCTCCCGTGAGACGCGCTGCACCTCCTCCATCGCGGCGAGCCGCTCAAGGAGCGCGGCCTGCCGTCGGCGCCCGTGCCAGACCATCGCCAGGAACATGAGCGCGACCAGCGGGACCTCGACCAGGTAGTCGGCTTCCTGCTGTCCGTCGACCACCTGTCCCACGATGATCCCGCCGGTCGCCAGCGTCACCACCGCCACGGTCAGGATGGCGGGCTGCAGCCGCCACATCCGCCACCCGTAGACGAGGGTCAGGCTCACCCAGATGACGAGGAAGGGGATGGTCGACCAGGCCCCCATCTCGCGCATGCCGAGCAAGTTGACCACGACGAACACCGCCCACACGATGTCCGCCCATGACGACCGCACCCAGCGCATCCTTCCACGTTAGGGGCCTTCCGGCGCCGGAGCCAGAAACCGGCACGAAGGTGACCAATCCGTCATTGAGGGCCGTGCCGCGGCCGGCCGGGCGGACGATCCTCGGCGTGCGCGACAACCTTTTGGCCGGGATCTGCCTCTAGGCAAGTGTGACCACAGGAAGCTGGCGTCGATGAGCGGCCCAGACGAGGAGTACCGGGAGTTCGCCGGCAGCCGCGCGGCTTCGCTGCATCGCACCGCCTATCTGCTCTGCGGCGACTGGCACCTGGCCGACGATCTGGTGCAGGAGACGTTCGTCCAGACCTTCCGCCACTGGTGGCGGGTACAGCGCGCCGACAACCAGAACGCCTACGTCAAACGCATCCTGATCAACGAGTTCAATCGGCACTGGCGGCGCTATGGCGGACTGCCCGTGCGGGCCGACAACGACCGCCCCGAGGTCGCCGTCCCCGACATCTCTGACGAGGTCGTCAACCGCGCCGATCTGCTGCGCGCCCTGTTGACCCTCCCGGCCCGGCAGCGGGCCACCGTCGTCCTTCGCTACCTGGAGGGGATGAGCGAGCGGGAGACCGCCGCGGTCATGCGGTGCAGCGAGGGCACCGTCAAGAGCCAGACCGCCCGGGCGCTGAACGCGCTCGAAGGCTGCCTGAAACATAAGGAGTCGCCACTATGAATTCCCCGACCGAAGAGCAACTGGGGGCGGCGTTCCGCGACCTGGTCGCAGCACAGCCCTTTACCCCGGACGTGTCGGCCATCGAGCATCGCATGAGGCGGGCCCGCCGCCGCGACCGGATCGTCCGGGGCGGCATCGGCGCCGGCGCGGTCGCGGTCGCGGCGGTGGCGGCCGTCGGCGTGGCCAGCGCCGTTCCGTCCGCGCCGGCCGGACCGGCCCAGGCCGGCGGCACGCACCCGGTGGGCCGTACGAGCGCCGCGCACCCGGCGAAAACCGGCGCGTCAACCTCCCCGACCGGATCGACCGACGCCCAGCGGCCACTGGTTACGCTGGCCGCCGTCTGGCCGCCGAACCGGCCCCGACCGGCAACGCCACGCTGGTCGAACGCGAGACGGGCTATCCCGGCAAGGCGAGCATCAACGTTTGGGATCTTTACACCGACGACGGCCGGTACTTCTTCTCGCAGACCGAGGCCGGCCTGCCAGCACAGGTCAAAGAGGACAACAACCAGGGCGATGGCATGTTCGGACGGGAGGTCGCAGCGGCGACCTCCGCCGCGACCGGCAACCTGGACGCCGCCGCGCTGAAGATGGCCTGGGCCTCCAACACGACCCCGGTCCCAGCCTGGCTCTCGGCGCAGGTCAAGGACATGTCGGAGGGCGGGCTGCAGATCGACAACTACGTCTGGGAGGGCTGCGAGGACGCGCTGATCGTGGGTTCCGGCAACCCCCAGGTGCGGGCCGGCGTGCTGCGCCTGGTGTCCGCGCTGCCCGGCATCGCCGTCACCCATGGCACCGTCGACGGCCAGTCCGCGCTCACCCTCACCGCCGGCGCGGCCGAAGTCGGGTACACCGGGATCAACACGGCCGATCCCAAGGCCGCCGCGGGGCCCGCCTACCAGGAGGCGATCAGCATTAACGCCAACACCGGCATCCCGCTGAAGGATCGTCGGCGGCTCGGCCGGCCAGGTCTCCGTCAACGTCAGCTACGTGGTGACCCGGGTCAGCCTGGCCGACATCGCCGCCGGCAAGTTCTGACCGGCGGTATTCGACCAGCGGTCCCCGGTCGGCGCGCGCACCTGGCCGGGGACCGCCCCGTCCTCGCGTTAGCTCGGATGGTCGTCTCCGTCCCCAGCCTGGGTAATCAGTAATTACTGAGGGGCGCGTGCCTCACGTCGCTGGCGAGAGGAAACCGCGATGGACAGCTTGCCGATCGGCGACTACGCGCTGCTCTCGGACTGCCACTCCGCGGGGCTGGTCAGCCGAGGCGGCTCGGTCGACTGGCTCTGCATCCCCCGCTTCGACGCGCCGTCGGTGTTCTGCCGGGTCCTGGACCCGGCGGGCGGGCATTTCGCGATCAGGCCCGCAGGCGAGTTCCAGGTCAGCCGCCGCTACCTGGAGCAGACGATGGTGCTTGAGACCACGTTCACCACTCGCGCGCGGCACCGCGGTGCTCACCGACGCCCTCGCGACCGGCCGCGACGAGCGCGGCCACCACCTCGGGGCGGACTCCCCGGGTACGCTGCTGCGCTCGCTGGCCTGCACTCAGGGCGAGATCGAGGCGGAGCTCAGCTACGCCCCCCGGCCGGAGTACGGGCTCGTCCACCCGATCCTGTTTCCCGTCCCCGGCGGGCTAATCGCCCGGGGCGGCGCCAGCCGGCTGCTCTTGTCGACGTCGGTCGGCTTCGCCGTGGAGCACGCCAGCGCGACCGCCAGGGTCCGGCTGACGGCCGGTCAGACCGCCGTGTTCGCGCTCGGAGTCGGACACATGGCCGGCCCTCCGCTCGACTCCATGGACCGCCGACGAGATCACCAGCCGGCTGGCCGACACCGTGGAGGGCTGGCGTTCCTGGTCAGCGATTCACGAGAACTACGAAGGGCCGTGGCGAGAGCTGGTGCACCATTCCGGGCGGGTGCTGCAGGCGCATGACGTTCGCGCCGACGGGCGCGATCGTGGCGGCGCCGACCACCTCGCTGCCGGAGACCGTCGGCGGCGGGCGGAACTGGGACTACCGCTACACCTGGGTGCGCGACGCCAGCCTCACGATGGAGGCGCTCTGGGTGGCGGCCTGCCCGGACGAGGCGAACAAGTTCTTCGCCTTCCTCGCCAATGCGGCCGGCTCCGGGCGTCCGCGCGACGCCGACCTGCAGATCATGTTCGGCATCGGCGGCGAGCGGGACCTGTCCGAGCGGGAGCTGCCGCATCTGGCGGGCTGGCGGGGCAGCCGCCCGGTCCGGGTCGGGAACGGGGCGTGGCTCCAGCGACAGCTTGACGTATACGGAGAGCTGCTGGACGCCGCGCAGCGGCTGGTCGACCAGCTCGGCGAGCTGGAGCCGGTGATCAGGCAGTTCCTGACTGAGGCGGCCGATACCGCCGCCGCCCGGTGGCGGGAACAGGACCAGGGGATCTGGGAGATCCGGGGCGAGCCGCGGGACTTCCTGTACTCGAAGCTGATGTGCTGGGTGGCGGTGGACCGCGCGATCGATATGGCCGGTCATCTCGGGGCCGAAGACCGGGTGGCCGACTGGAAGGCCGCCCGTGACGAGATCCGGACGGCCATCCTCACCCGCGGCTGGAACGAGCGGACCGGCGCCTTCACCCAGGCGTTCGGCAGCGAGGACCTCGACGCGTCGAACTTGATGCTGGCCATCACCGGATTCCTGGCGGCGGACGACCTGCGGATGAAGGCGACCATCGACGCCATCGCCCAGCGGCTGACAAACGAACGCGGGCTGGTGTATCGGTACCTGAGCCACGACGGCCTAGGGGGCGAGGAGGGCACGTTCGTGTTGTGCACGTTCTGGCTCGCGCACGCGCAGGCACTCGCGGGAGACGTCGAAGCGGCCACCGCGACCTTCGAGCGCGCCCTGGCCGCCGTCAACGACGTCGGCCTGCTCGCGGAGGAGATCGACCCCGGCAGCGGGGAGCTGATCGGCAACTTCCCGCAGGCGTTCAGCCACATCGGCCTGATCAACGCCGCCTGGGCCATTACCCAAGCCCAGCAGGGCCCAGGGAGTCGATCCGCTGCTTTATCCGAAATTAGTTGGTCAGGGCGTCAGCACGATGGCCCCGCCCGCATGACCCCCGTTTGCCTGGGCGAGTGCCCGGGCGGCGTCCGCGAGGCGGTAGCTGGCGGCGACCGGGATCTGCAGCTGCCCGTCTCCCAATAGCGTCGCGAGGTCGCGCAGCTGGCGTCCGTCCGGACGGACATAGACGCTGTCGACCGTGATGCCGCGCTGCTCGGCAGGCGCGTCGGAGGTGATGATGGCCAGCCGCCCGCCGTCGGCGACGGCCCGGATCGCGCTGGCCGCACCGCCCGGCGCGGCGCTGGCCGCGGCGGCGGCCCCGCGGCCATCGGTGACCGCGCGGACCTGCTCGGGCCAGTCCTGATCGTGGTAGTCGATGACGTGGCGCGCCCCCAGCGCGCTCACCCGCGGCCGGCTTGCGGGCCCCGCCGTCGCCGTTACCTGCGCGCCGCGCAGGGCGGCGAGAGCGACCAGCAGCCCGCCGGTGACCCCGCCGGCTCCATGGACCAGCAGGTGCTCGCCGGCGCGGATGCGCAGCGCCTCGGAAAGGACTTGCTCCGCGGTGAGCGCGGGTATCGGGAAGGCAGCCGCGGCCTCCCAGCTGATACTGCGCGGCTTACGGGCGAGCAGCGCGGCCGGGGCGATCAGCATCGGCGCCCAGGTGCCCTGATCACGCAGCGGAAGAGGATGCGTCATGGCCGCGTCGCCCGGCCTCCAGTCGCTGACCGCATCGCCCACCGCCGCCACGGTGCCGGCCGCCTCCACCCCCAGCGCCATCGGCGGCGCGGCGCCCACGTCCCAGCCGCCGACGCGCACGAACTCATCCCAGTTGCCCACGCCCGCCGCCCGCACCTCCAGCAGCACCTCGTCGCCGGCCAGCGACCGCCGCTCTCCCGTCTCGATCAACTCAACCGGGGCTCCCACCCGGTCAATCCCCGCTGCCTGCATGTGCCAGTAATTCCCAGATCCAGGGGCGCCCACCGTCAGATCGGGAAATCAATCTCATCATCCCGAACGGACCGTTGGCTCCGCGCCGACAGCTCCGGCCGGGCCTGGCAAGCCGCCCAGCGTCAGCCTTCAGATCACCAGCAGTGAGATCTGCCGCGCGGTCGCCTGCAGCACGGGTCCGAACTGGTCGGCCAGCTCGCTCATCGCGACCGGGGACCAGGGGATCGCGAGGTTGACGGCCGCGACGACCGCTCCGGCACGGGACCTGATAGGGGCCGCGATCGATCGTAGGCCGCTTTCAAGTTCCTCGTCGTTGATGGCGATGCCGGTGCGGCGCACCTGGCCGAGTTCCGTCACTAGCGCGGCCCTGCTGCCCACCGAGCGAGGGCCTCGCGGCACGAACTCGATGTGATCGAGCAGGTCGTTCAGGTCAGGCTGCGGCAGGAAGGCGAGCAGCGCCTTGCCCGTCGCGCTGCAGTAAGACGGTATTCGGGAGCCGATGTGCAGGCTGAATTCGAGATGGTGGTACCGCCCAGGGCGCCCGCGAATCCTGTCGATCAAAATCACATCGGTGTCATCGCGGATGGCGAGGTTCGAGGTGTGCCCCGTAGCCGCGGTGAGGCGTTGCATGTGCGGCGCGGCAATCTCGCGCAATTCCAGCGCCCCGAGCACGGCAAATCCCAGGTCAAGCGCGCGGATGCCGAGCCGGTACTTGCGCGTCGACTCGTCCTGATTGAGGTAGCCGAGCCTGGCGAGGGTGGCCACGTAGCGGTGCGTGGTGCTCCGCGTGAGCCCGAGCCGCTGCGCCAGTTCGCTGATGCCGAGCGCCGGGCGGTCAGGGGTGAACGCGGCGAGGATCGCCAGGCCTCGCTCCAGCGACTGCGAGGACGCTGCGGAATCGTCATGCGGCATATTCCAAATACTAGAACGCCGTATTGACATCCGGACTCTGTATCCCAGACTCGGAACATGCTCCCGACGGGGGTCAATTGCCTTATGCCGGATGCTTCTCCGAGAGGTGAGCAAAGTGACAGATCACCGCGTTTCCCGGCGCACTCTGTTCCGGGCGGCCGGAGCAGGCGCGGCCGTCGTGGGCGGCGGCGGCCTCCTCGAGGCCTGCAGCTCCGGTATCAAGGGCGCCTCGCCTGGTACCAGCAGCACCGCCAGCACTAGCAGCAGCGGCGCCACCAGCAGCGGGAAAGGAATCACGATCGGCTGGATCCACCCGCTGACCGGCTCGCTGGCCGGCTTTGGTTACGCCGACAACTGGGTCCTGCGGCAGATCATGGCGACCTCGGCGTACAAGAACGGCATCAAGGTCGGCGCCTCGACCTACAGCATCAGCGTCAAGTCCTATGACACGCAGTCCAGCGTGACCAGGGCCGGCACGCTGGCCAAGCAGGCCATCCAGCAGGACAACGTGGACCTCCTGTTCGCGTCCTCCACGCCGGAGACGGTGAACGCCGTCTCATCCGAGGCGGAAACCCTGGGCACCCCGCTGATCTGCTCCAACATCCCGTGGGAGTCGTGGTACGTCAACCTGGGCGGCAACCCGCAGAAGCCGACGCTCAAGCCGAAATACACGGTCATGTTCTTCCTCGGCGCCGAGCACCTGGCGCTCGCCTTCATCCCGATGTGGACCAGAATCGGCGCCAGGTACGGCAACAACCACAAGGTCGCCGCGGCGTTCCCGAACGACTCCGACGGCAGCGCGTTCCGGGCCGTCTTCCCGCCGATCCTCAAGGCGGCCGGCTTCGACGCCGACATGTCCGCAGCCTACGCCGACGGGCTCACCAACTACACGTCGATGATCTCGCAGTTCAGGAGGGCGGGCGACGACTTCTTCACCAACGTCCCGCTGCCGCCCGACTTCGCCACCATGTGGACCCAGTCCCTGCAGCAAGGCTTCAGGCCGAAGCTTGCCACCGTCGCCAAGGTGCTGCTGTTCCCGACCGACGCCTACGCGATGGGAAACAAGGTCTACAACATCGCCACCGACGCCTGGTGGGTGCCGTCCCTGCCGTGGCACTCCTCCCTGACCGGGCAGACCTGCCCCGAGCTGGCAGACCTGTTCACCTCGGACGGCCTTGGCCAGCCGAACCAGAACATCTCCAACTACACCCTTTTCGAGATCGCGCACCAGGCTCTCACCTCGGTGAACGACCCGCACAACCACGAAGAGGTCGCGGCCGCCCTCTACCAGGTCAACCTCCCCGAGGCGGTCGCCGGACCGGTCAACTACACCTCCGCCAGCACGAAGACCAATCCCGCGCCCGGCGTGGCGATCACCCCGCCGGTCGGCATCCAGTGGCAGAAGGGCACGACCTACCCGCTCGAGGCCAAGGTCGTCGACAACACCCTGCAGCCGCTGGCCAAGATCACCGGAGACCTGCTGCCGACGTTCAAGTGAGCCATGTGCCGGCCCCGCGCTGTTCGACGACTCGCTCGCGCGCGGGTTCCCGGCGATCTGGGCGGACACCGTAACGGCGGCGCGCGGGAAGAGCTCGCCAACGACCCCGTAGAACACATCCGGCCGGTCCACTTGGCAGCGGTGGTGTGCTGGCTAGGCGGCGAGGGCGGTGTCGTAGACGGCGAGGGTTTCGTGGGCGATGCGGTCCCAGGAGTAGCGGGAGCGGGCGCGGTCGGTGGCGGCGACGCTGAACGCCTGGAGTTGCATGGGGTGGGCGAGCAGGGCGCGGATTTTGTGGGCGAGGTGGGCGGGGCGCAGGGGTTCGACCAGGATGCCGGTGGTGCCGTCGATGATGGCGTCGAGGTGGGGGCCGTTGGCGGCCGCGACGACGGGGGTGCCGCAGGCCATGGCCTGGATGGAGGTGACGGCGGATGCCTCGTGCTGGTTGATGTTGACCATCAGGTCGGCCGAGCGCAGGAGCGGGGGCAGGTCCTGGCCGGTGACCTGGCCGGCGAAGAAGACCCGGCCGTGCAGGTCGAGGGTGTCCGATAGCTTGGCCAGGCGGCGGTAGGCGAGGTCGGCGCGCAGGTCGTCGCGGGCGGGTCCGCCGGCCAGGACCAGTTCGGCGGCGGGGATGCTGGCCATCGCCTGGAGCAGGATGGTGAGGGACTCGCTCTCGGCGGTCAGGTCGGCGATGGTGACCAGGCGGTGCCGGTCGTTGCGGCCGTGGGTGGGGCCGTCGGGGGTGAACTCGGTGGTGTCGATGCCGGCCGGGACGACGCGGATGTGGCGGCGGGGGATGCCGAGGCGGGCGAGGTCGGCCTCTTCGTCGTGGCTGCTGGCGACGACGGCGTCGACGGTGCGGCCGATGGCGGGCTCGAGGCGGATCCGCTCGGTGCCGGCCCCGGCGCCGGTCAGGCCGTGGCGGCGCTCGGTGACGCCGAGCTGGTCGAAGGTCTGCACGACGGGGACGTGCAGGTCGCGGGCGGCGGCGAGGGCGGCCAGGCCGCTGGTCCAGCGCAGCGCGTGCACGACGTCGGGGCGGTCCTTGCCCCACTGCTCGCGTAGCGGCGCGCTGAACGCGCCGATCTGGCTGACCAGGCGGGAGTCGTCGGCGCCGGAGTCGGCCGGGCCGACGTACTCGACCGAGACGCCGGCGGCGAGCTCGGCCCGCTCCGGCAGCGCCCTGCCGTCACGTCGGGCGTACACGGTCACCTGGTGGCCCTCGCCGGCCAGGCTCTTGCTCATCTCGACCAGCCGGGCGTCGTCGCCCGCGGTAACGGTGGCTGCGTCGGTGGCGATGGGGGTGCTGTACTGGGCGACCAGGGCGATCTTCATGTCGGGGATGCCTCTCCTCGTAAACGGGGAGCCATCTTCGGCGGGCGAGTCGGCGCCGGAAACCTCAAGCTAGAAGCGAGGAGAATGTGGCCGCGCGAGCACGCACGCCAAGATGGCGTGGACGTGCCTGCGTCGTAGGCACCACAGGTGTCATTTTAGGCCAAGCGGCCGCTCCCCAAACCTGCTTCTGCAGAAACCTTTTCCATCCAGGCCAGCCGAGGCTGCGCCCAGATCCTCGGTCCGAGGTCCAGCGTCGGCACACCGTCCTCACCGTCACCACGCCCAACAAGCCGGACAGATTTCGGGGTTAACGCGGGAAGTTCGGGTCGCGGGGTGCCCCCAACGGAACACGCTGACGCTCGCGGCCGAAAAGCGCGGCCCCCAACTGCACACGAACATGGCTCCCGCCCAAGGCGGCTCGTCGGCATCCACCACGGCTGCCCCACAACCCACACCCGCAACCACGAGAACACCGCCTGGAGCGGCCAGCAAATTGCCAGGGCGATAGCGGGAGCGGTGGGACAGCCCGCCGCCCAGGCCACCGGGTTCGGCGGGCCGGGGGTTCCCGGCTAGGGTGGTTCGCGATTCATCGGCCTACCCGGGGACTGTTTCGCGATGCTCATCTTCGTCCCGCCATCGGAGACTAAGGCGTTCCCGGTTGAGTCGCCTCCGGTCGAGCTCGGTTCCCTCGTGCTGCCGAAGCTGGCGCCGGTACGGGCCAGACTTCTCAAAGCGATGGTCAGAATCGCTCGCGGCCGAGGGACGGCCGCTCTGGCGGCGATGGGTCTGACCGAGGGCCAGGCCGGCGAGCTGGCTTATAACCGGGAGCTGCTCACGGCCCCGGCCGGCCCGGCGGCCGAGGTGTACACCGGCGTGCTTTACGACGCACTCGACCTGCCCGGACTGCACCGACAGGGAATCGCGACCGATCACGTGCTGATCTTCTCGGGCCTGTGGGGAGTGCTCAGACCGGATGACCGGATCCCGCACTATCGCTGCTCTCCGGCGGTAAAGCTGCCCGCCTCTGGCACGGTATCGGCGGCCTGGCGCAAGGCGCTGCGCACCCCGCTGGCCGCGCATGTCGGCGACCAGCTGGTGGTGGACCTGCGGTCTGGTGCGTACGGGTCCCTCTGGGTGCCCGGAGGCAACGCGGTGACCGTGCGGGTGCTGCACGAGCGGGAGTCCGGCGGCGTGCTCACTCGTTCCGTGGTCTCGCACTTCAACAAGGCGACGAAGGGACGGCTGACCCGGGCGCTGCTTGAATCGGGTCAGCAGCCGGGCAAGCCGGACGAGCTCGCCGACCTGGTCCGCGCCCTCGGCTACACGGTCGAACCGGGACCGGAGGCTACCCGCCCGGACGCCCCGACGGCGCTGGACATCATCGTCCGCGAGCTCTGAGCCTCATCCCGACCTCGGGGAAGCTGGGCCAGAATGGTGCGATGGATCTGCACCTGAATGGCAAGGTCGTGCTTATCACCGGCGGGACCGACGGGCTGGGAGCGGCGCTCGCGGACCGCCTCGTCGAGGAGGGCGCCCGGGTCGCGGTCTGCGGGCGCGACTGCGACCGGCTGGCCGCCACCGAGCGGCGGCTGCGAGACGCCGGCGGCGACGCGCTGGTCGTGCAGGCCGATGTCACCCGCCCGGCCGACCTTGAACGATTTGTCGATGCGGCCGTCGCCCGCTGGGGCCGCATCGACGGACTGGTGAACAACGCGGGCAAGAGCGCCGCCGGACGGATCGATCAGGTCTCCGACGATGAATGGATCGCCGACCTCGACCTCAAGGTGCTGGCGGCCGTTCGCTGCACCCGCCTGGCCGTGCCGCACCTGATCGCAGCTGGCGGCGGGTCCATCGTCAATGTGCTCAACATCGGCGCCAAGGCGCCTGGGGCCGGGTCGCTGCCGACGACCGCCTCCCGCGCGGCCGGCCTGGCCATCACCAAGGCCGCGTCCAAGGACCTCGGCGGACACGGCATCCGGGTCAACGCCGTGCTCCTCGGCCTGGTTGAGAGCGGCCAGCGGCGGCGGCGGGCCGACGCGGCGGGCCGGTCGGAGGAAGATCTCTACCGCCAGATGGCGGAGAACGCCGATATCCCGCTGGGCCGGGTCGGCCGATCCGGAGAGTTCGCCGACCTGGCCGCGTACCTCCTGTCAGACCGCTCCTCCTACGTGACCGGCTCCGCCGTCAATCTCGACGGCGGGACCAGCCCAGTTCTCTGACTTGATACGAGCGGTGAGGTCTCGCCAGGCGGCGCGGGTAACAGCGAGGATCGAACCGTTCGGATCAACCGAGCTGCGCAGCAATACCGCCTCATCCTTCGCAGTTGCCTCTATGCAGTTCCCTCCTTCGCAGTGGCTGCTGCGACGCCACTTCGAGCTCTTACCGAAGCCTGTCCCCAAGACGCCCTCCCCCGGCCGTGACTGGGACTTCCCGCCAGTCGCGGTTCATGGTAGGCATACTAAATTCATGACTGTCAAACCCGAATAAGCGTGCTCAAAACTAAAGGGCACTGTGTGACCAGTGGGGCAAAAGTTTCGCCTTTTCCGGTCACACAGCGCCCTACGCGTCGCCTGGGCGGCTGGGAAACTTAGTTGAGCAGGTCGTCGAAATCGCCCTTCTTGATGCCTGAGACGAATTCATGCCACTCCTCCGGGGTGTATTGGACCAGCGGGCCGCTGGGCTGCCGGGAGTTTCTGATCAAGATGGTGTTCTGGTCGGCCGCCACTTCCACGCACGCACCACCGTCACAGCTGAGAGCGGTGCGCCAGGTGAGACTCTTGTGGCCCAGCATTCTATCCATGAAAATATCTCCTGATATATAATGGGATTGAAGTGAAGCGAGAAAGGCTTAGCGGAGGACGATTCGCGTCAGTTAGAATTCATCGCGAATTTCCTCGATCTTCTTGGCCGAGTCGCGCGGGTTGAGCGCCGCGTCGCGGAGGTAGTCCAGTGCCTCGCTGTAGCGGTCGACTTCTTCCGGCCGTTCTATGTAGAGCTGGCTGACCAGGGTCTCGACGAATACGAGGTCCGGGAGCTTGGTGCCGACGAATTCCAGGTAAGTGAAGTTGCTGTCGTTGGCGCCGTAGGCGCCGGCGGTGTACGGGATGACCTGGACCGTGGTCTTATCGTCGCGCATGAGCGAGAGAACCTGGTCGAGCTGGGCTCTCATCACCGCCGGGCCGCCGATGTGGCGGCGCAGCACCGCCTCGTCGAGCACCACCCGGTGCTTGGGCGGCTTGGGCCCTTCGAAAAGCTTCTGCTGCCGCTCCATCCGGGCCGCCACCCGCCCGTCCAGGATCTTCTCCTCGATCTTGGGGGCGATGCCCTTGATGATGGCGCGGGCGTAGTCCGCCGACTGGAGCAGGGCCGGGAAGAAGTACATGCCGAAGGATGTGATGGCGGTGGCCGAGGCCTCCATGCCGATCAGGGGAGTGATCTTGAGATCGTCGTACTTGGCCCACCAGCCCGGCTGGTACGCGTCCTTGGCCAGTTCCATCAGTTCGGCCGAGGTCTCGGGGTCTACCTCGTAGATCCGGCACAAGTCCCTGACATCGCGCAGGGTGGCGCGGCGCACGCCCGTCTCGGCCCGGCTGATCTTGGTCGGGGAGCAGAGCAGCTCTTTGGCAACCATCTCGACCGTCAGGCTCTTGGCGGTCCGCAACTCGCGCAGCCGCAGGCCGAGTTCGCGCTGGCGCACGGTCGGACTCAAATCCGCCATGCTGCGCCCCCCTCTTTGGTCACACAGATGACAGGTCTGGCGCGGGGCTTGGGAGGCACCGGCTCCGCGGGGCCGATCTGAGGCCAACTATTCCTATGTACCCAACCATTGGCATGTGCCGTGCAGGTCAGATTAGAGCGTCGCGCCACGCGCGTCAACCTATCACCCAACGGCGCGATGCAAGGCGACAACGCCTCTGAGCTGCTGCTGTGTCGTTCTCGTGTCTATTCCCCCGGCGATCAGAGCGAAAACTTGGTACTTGAGGTGACAGAGTGATCTGTGAGATCACACATGGAATGGCGAACTGTTCACAATCCTATGGAATCATCAGTTTGGAATGTGCCAAACGGGACATACCAGAGGATGGAGGCGATGAGAGGAGATGTACTATGACCGGATCCATCCCCCTGGTGTTCCTGCTCGGAGCGCTGATCGGCGTGCTCGCAGGCGGCGCGCTGTGCGTGCGCTACCTGCGACAGGAAATCGCGGGCGACATCGGCCCCCGGCTGCGCCGGCTGCAGCTGCAGCTCGACAGCCTGGAGTCGACCCTTAACCTGGTCCTGGTCACCCGGTACGCGGAGATCGGCAGCCAGTTGCCGCGCGATGCCGCGAACCGGTTCCCCGGCGGGAGCGGGCGGCCGATGTAAGCACTGACCGACAGGTTCTCAGCGGCTGGGGCCGCTCGCGCAACTGGTCAGCAGTTGCGCATATCACTCCATAGGGCCATCATCGAGATCATGATCTTCAACAGAAAGGGCGGCGACGCCCAGGCGCGTTGACCGCGCCGATGCGGCGTCACGACGCCGCTGCATCAATGGCCGATTTCCGGAGCAAAGAAGCTCTCGGCCGATGGCAAGAAGCCAGCAAGATCCGACAGGAGTGGCTCGACCACGGCTTGTCCACCCAACCGGCCGACCGGCAAGCCGCCGAGCGTGCCCTGACCAAGATTTACGCCAGCATCGCCCGACCTCGGCCCCGGTTTGAATGGGTTGCCTCCCCGCGTCAGGCGCTTCCGCTCATCGTCGGCTGGCCTACCCTAGGCCAGCTCTTCGCCCAGATCCGCGATCCACATCCGCGGGGAAAACCGCCGCTGGCCAGTGACCTGGCCATGTCCGTCTCCCGAATGCGGGGTGCGCTCAGCGCCGGGGTGGCCCATCCGGACCCGGAACTGTCGCGGGTCGGGCGAGGGAAACGCAACGAGCCATGGCCGGAACTGCCGCCGATGGCGGCGCTCGAGGCCGGCGTCCCGCTCGGAGTCGTGCTTCACCGGGGCATCCGCACCGGACTGGACCGGAGCCTGGCCCAGGGATTCCGCGCCCGGGTCCGCGACGCGCTGCCCGTCGACCCGGCGGATCTGCCGACGTGCTGGTACGGACAGCAGGAAGCGCCCTGGATCGCCTACTACGACGTTCTGCACCGGCTCGGACTGGCCCGGTACCAGCCTGACGATGTGGACCGCCTCGGCAACTGGGCCGCGCTGACCCGCTCGTGCGGCTGGTGGTGGCCCGGCGAAGAGATATGCGTCGTGGTCGACCGACCCGAACTGGCCCGCACCGAGCGATTGCCAGGAACATGGCACGACGAGGTCCGACTCCGCCCTGATGGCATCGGCTACCGCGACGGCTGGCACCCGCTGCTAGGGTGACCCACCCGCGGGCCGGGGCGTGGTCATGACCTCGCCCCGGCCCGCTGGCCGGAGGTACCAGGCAGCGGTTACCAGGGCGTGGGCTGGCGGCCCCGACTGGCGTTCGACGCACTGGCCGCCCTACCGGCGAGTGAGCCGCAGGGTCGTGGCGGCGGCGTCATCTGACACCATGCGGTCAACCGTCGTTTCGCCGTAGCGGCCGTACTTGGCGCGGTAGGCGGCGTCGATGCCCGCGCGAAGGTCGGACTTGTCGTCGCCGATATCTTCCACAGCGGCATCAGCCTCTAGGCCCGCGATCCGGATGCGCGCTCGTCGCGAGTTCACCGCGTGACCGAACCAGCCGTCGTCGCGCCGGTACCAGGTCCGCACGTAGACCTGTCCGCCGGCGCTGACAACCCAGATAGGAACATCTCGGCGCAGTGTCCCGTCGGCGCGCTCGGTCGCGATCTGAAGCTCTTCGGCTCTATCGATTCGCTGCAGCTCATCCGGAGGCCAAGGAACGGTCATGGTGCGGAACCCTATTCAGATCGGCGTGTTGCCTTGCGGCGGTCTGATCTTTGGATTGCCCGCCGGGATACGCCGGCCACCACCGAGTCGGCGTGGTGGAGGGTCTTCGATGCCCACATGTTGAGAGTCCCTTCGTCACCCGCTGCGCTACCCGGCTCATCCCGGCCTAAGCGGGCCGGGCTGGCGTGACCATGAGCGCGCCCGGCAACGCCCGACCTGGCCGCCAAGCAGGCAATCTTCGCAACTGAAGATTGTGCGAACAAAAATTACCAAGTTGTTTCATTAATGGCCTTACTGTGCTCCGGATCGACGTGCGAGAATCCTTAAATTCTTGCTCGTCGGGGTCGCTGGGCTCTTCAGGATCCCGTGTCACTTGTACCGGGGAGTTCACTTTGCGTTCCAAGTTGTACGCGACCGTTGGCGCATGCCTGGCGGCCGCCGGTCTCACGTTGGCCGGGCTTGCGAGTTCCGGCCCGGCGGGGGCGGCCACGCCGCCAGCCTCCGCAGTTGGACAGTTGACTTCCGCGACGGCTGCGCCGTCGCCCTCGCTGCCGCTAGAGCCGTCGGGGGCCAAGGATTGCGCGGCGCCGACGAGCCCCCTCATGATGCAGTGCCAGAGCGTCGTGGCCACGTCGGCCAAGGCCGAAACCGCCGCGAGGAATGCGGCCAAGGCCGCGATCTCGGCGCGGGCCAAGGGCGTGACCCCTGCGGTGAGCGCCGCCGAGTCGCTTACGCCGGCCGACTTGCAGGACGCCTATGGCATTACCAGCTCCGCATCGTCGAACGGCGTCGGCGAGACGGTCGCGATCGTCGACGCGTTCTACGACCCGAACGCCAAGTCCGACCTCGCGAATTACCGGTCAGACTTCGGGTTGCTCGCGTGCGGCGGGGACTCCGCGTCTCCCCAGGCAGGCTGCCTGAACGTGTACAACGAAAACGGCACCAACCTGGCGACCGACCCCGGTGCGGCCCCGCCGCAGTCGCCGAGCGACGACGACTGGGTTCCCGAGACCTCCCTCGACATCGAGATGGTCTCCGCCATCTGCCCGAACTGCACGATCGACCTGATCGAATCGAACAGCGACCTGCTGCCTGACATGACCAAGGCGGAGGACACCGCGGTGTCTCTCGGCGCGAAGTTCGTCTCCAACAGCTGGAGCGGCGGTGACTACCCCGGCGAAGCCGCGTACGACAAGTACTTCAACCACCCGGGAGTGGCGATTACGGTCGCTTCCGGCGACTTCGGCTACGGTGCCGGGTACCCGGCCTCGTCGCAGTTCGTGACGTCGGTCGGCGGCACCTACCTGAACCAGAACAGCTCGGCCGACTGGACCGCGGCCGTGTGGAACGACAGCGGCTCCCAGAACGCGGACGACGTTGCCGGGGCGACCGCGTCCGGCTGCTCGGCCGGCGAGCCGCAGCCCTCGTGGGGGCCGGACAGCACTGACAACACGTCCAGCAGCCTGTGCGCCAACCGCACGGAGAACGACGTGTCCGCGGTGGCCGACTCGCCGTCAGGAATTGACATCTACGACTCCGCCGACTGCGGCTGCATTCTGCGACGCGTACGGCACCAGCGTCGCGACGCCGATCATCGCCGCCATGTACGCCCTCGCGGGAACGCCGGCGGCGAACACCTACCCTGCCAGCTACCTGTACGCGAACGCGGGAGACCTCACGCAAGGTCACGTCGGGTTCGGACGGGACCTGCGAGTCCACCAGGCAGTACCTCTGCAACGCCGCGCACAGCCTGGCTAGCGGTTACAACGGCCCGGCCGGACTCGGCACCCCGAACGGCAACCTCACGCCGTTCAAGGAGACCGCAACCGGTAACGTCGTGTCCGTCGCCAACCCCGGCACCGTCGACGTGCAGCAGGGCGCGAGCGTCAGCCTGCCGATTAAGGCCATCGACAGCGCGCCCGGACAGAAGCTGACCTACTCGGCGGGGCTGCCAGCCGGCCTCACCATCAACTCCGGCACCGGGTTGATCAGCGGCAAGGCCACATTCGTGGAGAACGACACCGTGCACGTCACCGTCAAGGACGGGACCGGGGCGAGCGCCACGGTGTACTTCAGGCTCCCGTCGTCGGCGTCCCTGACGGCCGACTACCACGCCGGGACCGGACTGGTCGAGCTCGACTTCGACTCCAAGTGCCTGGGAGACAACGGCAACTCGTCCGCCAACGGCAGCAAGGCCATCATCTACCAGTGCTCAACCAGCAACGCGGCCGAGGACTGGTCGTTCAAGCCGTCGACCGCGCCGGGTGAGGTGGCTAACGCGGGCCTCAGCCAGCTCGGCTCGATAGAGATCCACGGCAAGTGCCTCAGCACCTCCGCCAACAGCACCGCCAACGGCGCGAAGCTGCAGCTGTGGACCTGCAACGGCGCGTCCAGCGAGCTATGGGAGATGACCGGCGTCTTCGGCGAGCTCTACAGCCCCGCCTCGGGCCGTTGCGTCAACGACCCGAACAGCAGCAAGACCAACGGCACGCAGCTGGTCATCTGGACTTGCACCGACGCAGCGACGCAGAACTGGCTGCTGCCCGGCGGCCCGTTCGAAAGCGCCGTGGCGGGCAAGTGCATCAATGACGCGGGAAACTCCACCGCCAACGGCGCGGCGATCGTCAGCTACACCTGCAACGGCGCCGGCAACGAGAAGCTTCTGGTCGAGTCGGTCGGCCCGTACGCCCTGCTCCTGATCAACGGCAAGTGCCTGAACGCGTTCGGAAACGGTACCAACGACGGTACCTGGATCCAGCTGTACAGCTGCGCCGACAGCTCCAACGTGGTGTTCAACGGGAACCTGTGGTACCTGACCGCCTACGGGCAGCTCGAGAACGCGCAGGCGCAGAAGTGCCTGGCGATCCCGAACAACAGCACCGCCAACAGCACGCGCCTCGTACTCGAGGACTGCTACGGCGAGCCGGGCGAGATCTGGTCAGCTTCCTGATCTCGTTAGCAACGGCCGCGCCCCGGCCTTCGGGTTACTGCCCGAAGGCCGGGGCGCAGTGCTGATCGCCGCCACTACACAGGCCGCAAGAGGCCGACCGCCGTGCTAGGGAGCGAACAGCCTCCAGTTCCCCTCGGAGATGACCTCGACGGTGCCGTCGACCACCTGGATGGCGGTCTGATCGTCGATCGCGTACGCCGGCCCGGACAAACCGGCAGCCCACGTCTCGGCGTCGGCCATGGTGTTCTCCGGTAGATCCGGGTGATCGAGATGCGGAAAGATCGCGAAGTCGACCACTCCCAGCGCGCGATCGCCGCCACCGGGCGGCTTCCAGCTGACGAAGTCCTCCCCGATGTGAGGCGTCATCGCCATGCTCCCGCCGCTCAGTCCCACCCAGACCAGCTCGCTCAGCGACGGCAGCAGGTCCGCCAGACCGGACTCGCGCATCCAGTGGCCCAGGTACAGGGCATCGCCGCCGTTCACCAGCAGCGCGTCCGTCTCCTTGACTAGGGGGACCCAACGCTCGTCATCGATGCTGGGCAGCGCGGTGAGCTCAAGCACCCCCAAGGACTTCCAGCCGAGTTCGCACATGGGCGTGCTCGCTCGCCCGGTGATGAACCGCCAGGCCGAGCCCGGTCCCCCCATGGCGTACGTCGCGGTGGGGATGCAGAACCTCCAGCGGCGGTCAGCCGGACACCCTCACGGGCACCTCCATGACGGGCCCGGTCGGCACCACGACCACCGGCAGCACCTACGACGCCGACGGGAACACCACCACCCTCGGCAGCCAGACCCTCACCTGGACCGACGACAGCAAGCTCGCCACCGACACCACCAGCGCCGGCAAAACGACCTACGCCTACGACGCCGACGGCAACCTGCTGCTCGCCCACGACCCCACCCAGACCACCATCTACCTGTTCGGCGGCGCCCAGCAGGTCACCCTCACCACCAGCGGCAGCGGCAGCGGCGACATCAGCGCCAACCGCGCCCTCACCCTGCCCGGCGGCGGTGAGGCCGTCCGCACCGGCACCGCGTCCGCCACCAGCACCACCACCAGCTACTGCTTGGAAATCACCGACCAGCACGGCACCGGCGTCCTGACCCTCAACTCCTCGGCCACCGACCCGACCTGGCGGCAGTTCGACCCCTTCGGCAACCCGCGCGGCACCGCCCCGGCGGACTGGCCCGCCCCCGACAACGCCTTCCTCGGCCTCCCCGAGGACCCCAACACCGGCCTGGACATCCTCGGCGCCCGTAACTACGAACCCGCCGCCGGGCGCTTCATCTCCATTGACCCGCCTCTGGAAAGCTCCAGCCCCCAGCAGCTCAACGGCTACACCTACGCCGCCGACAACCCAGTCAACGACAGCGACCCCAGCGGCGACATAGCGGTGGGCCCGGGGAGCAGCGACTGCAGCACCGGCACGGAGTACCTGACCCAGTGCGGCGGGAACGGCACGGGCGACACCGGCAGCAACGGCTCGGGGGACGGCGGGACAACCGGGAGCACCGGGGGAGGTGGGACAACCGGGAGCACTGGAATCTCCGACGGCGGGTGTTCCAGCTACGGCCGCGGCGCGTGCCTCAGCAAAGCCGAGAGGTCCGTACTCACGGAGCCCTCGGAGTCCTTGTGGGGCCTGTTCAACGAGGGCGCGAACTGGCTTGATGCCGAACTCGGGCTTGACAGCGCGATGAGCTGCGTGACGGGCCCGACCGTGGGGGGGGGGGGGGGTGCGAGCAGGGCGTAGCGTCCATAGTCATCGGCGGAGCCAGCTTCGCCTCGGACGGGCGGCGGAGGGACTTGGCCCTACGCTCGCAGCCGCAGAAAACGCAGGTGGTGGCCTGGCGAGCGACCTCACGCGCCTGGCTGAGCAACACGTTACCGACACAGGAGACACAGTGCTGGGACGTGTCCCCGGCTACATCACCAAGGCTATCTCGAAAGGCGCGAGCTACTTCGATATCGGAAGTGAGTGGGATAGGCTCATCGCTGAGGGTAAGGATCCTTGGGAACTGAACCAGCATTTCTTGGACACGCGGATTGCGGCGGGTGACCGCATGCTTCTCTCGGTGCCAAAGAATGAGGTTCCGGCGGGAACCTACTCCGAATCCTGGACGGTCGTCTACCGGGGGCCGCACACGGCCACGGTCTATTTCACGGCTCAGAACTGGACCAACCTCAACTCGCTCCTGCACCCGGAGGATACATTCAAGTATGGGCCGGCCTTGGCCCCGCTGGTGGGGCCGGTCGGCTTCATCATGCCGTTGTTCCACTCAGTGAGCTTGCCGTGGGACGCGGGCCCAGTCAGCCAGACGCAGCAGACCTTCCAGTGGCAGGCGACCTGCACCACGTCCGGTTGCGCTTTCCCGTAAGGGTCTTGGGATCGGTAGCTGCCAGCCGCACCCGAGTCGGAGGACACGCAATGAGCGGGACGACAACAGCCGGGTTCGCCGGGCCGATGGGCCGCCGGGCGGGGGTCCTGGCCGCGTGCGGGCTGCTGACCGGGTTGCTGACGGGGTGCGCCAGCTTTGGTCCCAGCCCGCAGCAGCCGAGCGTGAACCCCGCGGCCGTGCCCGGGACGTGGGTCAGCGGAGATGGCGCGTCCATCACCTTCACGAGCAACGGTACGTTTACCGCGACAAAATTTAACTTCGCCAATGCGGCGAGGCCGATGTGCCCGGCCCCGTCTGAGGCTGGCACCTGGAAAATCCACAACAACAGCGAGGACTACCCGGAACCCCCGGCCAACAGCCCGGAAAACCTGCTGGACCTGTGGTTCACGAGCGAAACTTGCTGGGGCAGCGTGGAGTTGACCACATGGGACACCGGCGGCACGCAGGGCCTGTGCGTGCAGGTGGATCCGGACGACCCTTGCGGCGGGTACGTCTTCACTAAACGCTGACAAGTCCCGAATCAACAAACCACCGCTAGTAGCGCATGCCCATCGCCGTGCGGACCTCGGACAAGGTCTCCTCGGCGATCGCGCGAGCCTGGGCGCAGCCGTCGCGGAGCACCTGCCGCGCGTACTCAGGATCGGCCGCGAGTTCCGCCCGCCGGGCCCGGATCGGCGCGAACCGCTCGTTGACGGCGTCGGTGACCACCCGCTTGAGCGCGGCCGCGCCGCCGTCGCCGATCTCGTCGGCGACCGAGACCGGGTCGCGGTCGAGGCAGAGCGCCGCCAGCAGCGCCAGCGAGGAGACCTCGGGCCGGGCGGCCGGGTCATAGCCGATCCGCCGGATCGAGTCGGTCTTCGCCCCCCTGATCAGGGCGGCCGTCTCGTCGGCGGTGGCGCGCAGCTCGATCGCGTTCCCGCGCGACTTGCTCATCTTCCCGCCGTCGGTGCCGAGCAGCAGCGGCGCGTCCGACAGGAGCGCGTCCGGCACCGGGAAGACTCCGGCCCCGCCCGGCCCCGGATAGCGCTCGTTGAACCGGCGGGCGATCAGCCGGGTCACCTCCACGTGCGGCAGCTGGTCCTGCCCGACCGGGACCAGGTTCGCCTTGACGGACAGGATGTCGGCCGCCTGGTGGGCGGGGTAGGTGAACATCAGCCCGCTCACCGACGCCTGCCGGGAATTGGCGATCTCGTCCTTCACGGTCGGGTTGCGCTGCAGCTCGGGCACCGTGACCAGCGACAGGAACGTCAGCGGGAGCTGGTTAAGCTCCGGCACCGCGCTGTGCGCGAAGATCACCGAGCGGCCGGGGTCGATTCCGATCGCCAGGTAGTCGAGCATCAGCCCGACGACGTAGTCATCCAGATGGTCGGCGGTGTCCCGGTCGGTCAGCACCTGGTAGTCGGCGATCAGCACCATCACCTCGGCCCCGGCGTCCTGCAGCCGCACCCGGTTCCTGAGCGTGCCGAAGTAGTGCCCGAGGTGCAAGTGCCCGGTCGGCCGGTCGCCGGTCAGGATCCGGAACTTCCCGGCGTCTGCCCCGATCATCGCCTCGAGCTCGGCCGATCGGCGGAGCGCGGCGGCCAGGGTGCCTGACGCAGATGCGGCGAGCCGGGCCCGGACCTCGGCGCCATTATGGGCGCCGGCTTCGGCGACGAGTGGGCCTTGCCATCGGGGAAGTGGTGATAGATCGCGCCCCAACGCTCGTCATCGATGCTGGGCAGCGCGGTGAGCTCAAGCACCCCCAGGGACTTCCAGCCGAGTTCGCACATGGGCGTGCTCGCTCGCCCGGTGATGAACCGCCAGGCCGAGCCCGGTCCCCCCATGGCGTACGTCGCGGTGGGGAAACAGAGGGCGTTGGACTCGGAAACCGGCTTACCGAGGAGTTCCACCAGAGCACCGTTGATGCTCGCGTTCTTGATGCCAGCCGAGGTGAGGAGAAGTTTCATAGCGCCTTCCTGACGCAGATACTGACGCAGATCCTGACGAGCGCGCAGCGGCGGACTAATCGGTCGCCTGTCCAGACCAGATCACTACGCGTCGCTGAATGTTACGAGATGGTTACTAGAGTGATGGTAGGGAAGAAAATAGTAAGTTGCGACCACAGATGGTCACAACCGACTGAGAGTTCAACCAACGGGGGGAACGAGTGGCTCTGACCGACATTCTCAACAAGCTCGGCGGCCAGAACGGCGAGCAGGGCGGCCTCGCCGCCATCTCCAAGCTGTTCGGCGGTGACAACGCCCAGGGCATCCTGACCAAACTCCAGGCCAGCGGCATGGACAAGCAGGTCATGTCCTGGATTGGCCACGGCCAGAACGAGCCGGTGACCGGTGACGACATCAAGAACGCGGTCGATCCGCAGCAACTGTCCCAGGTGGCGCAGGAGTCGGGCATGTCACAGGATGAGGTCGCCGACCACGTCGCCCAGGCCCTGCCGGAGGCGGTCGACAAGGCGACGCCCGCTGGCGCGGTGCCGCAGCAGGGCTTCAGCATGGACAGCCTGATGGGGATGTTCAAGAAGTAACAGCAGAGGCAACGTGAAGCGGCGGCGCCCGTCCTGCCGGTGGGCGCCGTCGGCGTGCGGGCAGCCTGGATTGACGGCGTCGCCGCGCTTACGCTTGTTTCGTCTTAGGACGAGGAGGCCACGAGTGACTCAGCCCATCGACCAGAAGGCAAGCCTGCCTGCGTCCGCAACCAATGAATGGCTGACCGCGTTCCAGGCGGCCCTCACCGCCCGCGACCCGGAAGCCGCGGCCGCGCTGTTCGCGGGCGACAGCTACTGGCGCGACATCATCTCGTTCACCTGGAACATCACCACGGTCGAGGGACGCGCGGGCGTCGCCGATCTGCTCCGGGCCACGCTCGACGAGGTGGATCCGGTCGGCTTCCGTGTCACCGAGGAGCCGACCGAGGCGGACGGGGTCATCACCGCCTGGATCGCCTTCGAGACCGACGTCGGACGGGGCAGCGGGTTGCTGCGGCTCATCGGCGGCGAGGCGTTCACGCTGCTCACGACCCTCGACGAACTCAAGGGGCAGGAGGAACCGGTCAACGACCGGAGGGCCAAGGGCGTGTACCACGGTGCCTTCAGGGATCGGGCTACCTGGGCCGAGGGCCGAGCCCGCGAGGCCGCCGAGCTCGGCTATACCGTGCAGCCGGAGGTTCTGATCATCGGCGGCGGCCAGGGCGGCATCGCGCTCGGCGCGCGGCTGCGCCAGCTCGGGGTCCCGGCGATCATCATCGAGCGCAACGAACGCCCGGGTGACTCGTGGCGCAACCGCTACAAGTCGCTCGCTCTGCACGACCCGGTCTGGTACGACCACCTGCCGTACCTTCCGTTCCCCGCGAGCTGGCCGGTGTTCTCGCCCAAGGACAAGATCGGCGACTGGCTCGAGATGTACGCGAAGGTCATGGAGCTCAACTACTGGGGCTCGACGACCTGCAAGTCGGCCGTCCGCGAGCGTGACGGATGGGCGGTCGTCGTCGACCGGGCCGGCCAGGAGGTCACGCTCCGACCGAGGCAGCTGGTGCTGGCGCTGGGCGCTTCCGGCCTGCCGAGCGTGCCCGAGATCCCCGGCCGCGAGAAGTTCCGCGGCGACCAGCATCACTCCTCGGCGCACCCGGGTCCCGATCAGTACAAGAGCAAGAAGGCGGTGGTGATCGGGTCGAACAACTCCGCCCACGACATCTGCGCCGCGCTGTGGGAGGCCGGCGCCGACGTCACGATGGTGCAGCGCAGCTCGACCCACATCGTCCGGTCCGACTCGCTGATGGACCTAGGCCTCGGCGACCTGTACTCCGAGCGCGCGGTCGCGGCCGGCATGACCACGTTCAAGGCCGACACGGTCTTCGCGTCGCTGCCGTTCCGGATCCTGCCCGCGGTCCAGACCCCGGTTTACAACGCAATCCACGAGCGCGACGCCGAGTTCTACCGTCGGCTGGAGCAGGTCGGCTTCGACCTTGACTTCGGCGAGGACGGCTCCGGTCTGTTCCTGAAGTACCTGCGCCGCGGGTCCGGCTACTACATCGACGTCGGCGCGTCCGAGCTCGTCGCCAACGGCGACATCAAGCTGGCTAAGGGCCAGGTGACCGAGCTGACCGAGGACGAGGTCGTGCTCGATGACGGCACCCGGCTCCCGGCCGACCTCGTCGTCTACGCGACCGGCTACGGCTCCATGAATCAGCTCGCCGTCGGCATCATCGGCCAGGACATGGCCGATGATGTCGGCAAGGTCTGGGGCCTCGGCTCGGGCACCACGAAGGACCCCGGTCCGTGGGAGGGCGAACTGCGCAACATGTGGAAGCCGACGGCCCAGGAGGGCCTGTGGTTCCACGGCGGCAACCTCGCCCTGTCGCGCTACTACTCCCTCTACCTGGCCCTGCAGCTCAAGGCGCGCATGGAGGGCATCCCCACACCCGTGTACCAGCGCGCCCAAGTGCACCACACCGAATAAACAGAAAGCTTGCGCGACATCGTCTGACGTCAGCGCTTTCGGCCCACCGCGGCCCACGCGGTCGACTTGTAGTCGCTGACGCTACCGGGATCCGGGCGCCATTCCTCGATCCGCACCAGGCCGGGTGCGACCAGTTCCATGCCTTCGAAGAAGCGCAGCATCTGCTCGCGGCTGCGGCCCGTGTACTGCTGCTGGCTGGTGCGGCCGACGATGCGCTGAAAGCCCTGCTGCGCCTCCGCGTCGAAGATGTCCGACCCGAGGTGGGACAGTGCCAGGTAGCTGCCGGGGGGCAGGGCATCAAGCACCGTGGCCACGATCGCGTGCGGCTCATCGGAGTCCGGTATCGCGTGCAGGATGAAGAGCATCGTGACGGCCACCGGCTGGGCGAAGTCGAGCGTCCGGCCGGCCCGCGACAGGATCGCGTCGGTATCGCGCAGGTCGGCGTCGATGTACTCCGTGGCACCGGCCTCGCTGCCGGTCAGCAGTGCGCGGGCGTGGGCAAGCACGATCGGGTCGTAGTCCACGTAGACAACCCGGGACTCGGGCGCGGTGGCCTGCGCGACGTGGTGGATGTTGCCTGCCGTCGGGATGCCGGTGCCGATGTCGAGGAACTGCCGGATCCCCGCCTCGGCGGCGAGGTAGCGGACAGCGCGGCCGAGGAACGCCCGGTTCGCGCGGGCGGTGAAGCCCATCTCCGGGGCGATTTTGAGCACCGCGTCCACCGCCTCCCGGTCGGCGGCGTAGTTGTCCTTCCCGCCGAGCAGGTAATCGTAGATCCGGGCCTGGTTCGCGACGCTAGTGTCGAACGCCGGCGGATTGGCCTTTCCGGCGGTGCCGCCGCCCGGCGCGGCCGGCTCGTCGCTGATCATCGCATTCACCGCCGCCGCTCGCTACACGGGTGATCCACTCCAGAGGAGTATGCGGGGATGACTGCCCGTGTAGCAAGCTTGGCAGGAGCGAGCCCGGCTCAGCTAGAGCTGGCGGGGGCGACCAGGTGCCCGGCGAACACCCCGGTGACGGTGAGGACCGCGAGGAGCGCGCCGACCAGACCCACGATGATCGCGCCGGTCGCGGCGGCCTTGGCCCAGCTCGGGGTCCTGCCGCCGCGGATCCTCGGCAACGAGCAGCGCGCCGGCGCCGAACAGCACCGCCGCGGCGGCGAACACCAGCGCCCACCAGCCCTGAGTGTGCCAGCCGTCTGCGTACATGTTCAGCGCCTGCTGGGCCGTCAGGCCCGAGCTGGGGGCGTTCATTTCCGCGCTGTACTGGGCGTGGCTGACCACGACGGCGCTGGTCCAGTTCGTCGTCAGGGAGACGACCGCCAGGGCCAGGCCGGCGAAGCCGAAGCCTCCGCTCACCGCGCCAGAGCCCAGCACGCCGTCCCCGCGCGGGCCGTCGTCGGTCTCAATGAGATCTTCGGGAAGATCGTCGAACTCGTCCTGAAGATCGGCCGCTTCGTCCGGGGAGTCGAGGGCGATGAGCGCGGAGCCGGATCCGGTGTCCGCTTCGCTGCTGTTCGTAGTGTTATCGGTCATGGGCGCTCACCGTAGGGACAAAGCCTGAGGGCGAGATGAACGAACGCTGAGTGGTGGTGGAATCCCCACCATGGGCCGGTGGGATGGCACCATCGTTTCCGGCCGCCGCGGCTGGCACCGTGAAAGACATGACTGCGCAAAAGACTGCTGCCACAACATTGGAGAGCGCTGCGTCGAAGACGGTTGCCCCGGTGGTGCTCGATGGCGTGACCAAGCGCTACGGGCGCGGCCGGGGTTCGGTCACCGCGCTCGACCGGGTGTCTCTGTCCTTCGCGGCGGGCTCGTTCACGGCGGTGCTCGGCGTATCCGGGTCCGGCAAGTCGACCCTGCTGCAGTGCGCGGCCGGACTCGAACGCTCCTCGTCCGGCGCGGTGCGGCTGTGCGGCGAGGAGCTGTCCCGGCTGCCGCAACGCAAGCAGGCGGTGCTGCGGCGTCAGCGTGTCGGGTTCGTGTTTCAGGAGCTGAACCTGCTGCCCGAGCTGACGGTGACGGAGAACATAGCGCTGCCGCTCCGCCTTGACCGCCGCCCCGCCAGAAAGGCGGACATCGAGCGGGCGGCAGCCCGGGTGGACCTGTCCGGCGACCAGCTCCGGCGACGGCCGGCCCAGTTGTCCGGCGGCCAGCAACAGCGGGTGGCGATTGCCCGCGCGCTCATTACCTGCCCGGACGTGATCTTCGCGGATGAGCCCACCGGGGCGCTTGACCCGCACACCGCAGCCGGGGTGCTGCGCCTGCTGCGGGAGGCCGCCGACGGCACGACCGTGGTCATCGTCACCCACGACCCGCAGGTGACGAGGTTCTGCGACCGGGCCGTGTTCCTGTACGGCGGGCGGGTGGACCGGGTGCTGCCCGACCCGGAGCCGGCCATGGTGGCCCGCCTCGTCGCCGAGCTTGGCCAGCGCGCCGACGGGGAGCGCGGCTGATGGGCGGGTGGATGCTCTCCGGGATCCGGCGCGGGCCCGGCCCGCTGATCGGAACCGTGGTCGCCTCGGCCGCGGCCGCCATCTTGACCGTCGCGGCGATATCAACTGCCGCCGCCGACACCCAGGCGTCGGCCGGGCGGCTGGCCAGCGCCAGCGTCGTGGTAGCGGGGTCGGCCAACCTCAGCGTCACGCTCGGCAGCGGCCAGAACGCGCAGCAGGAGAGCCTTCCGCTGCCCGCCTACCGAGGCGTGCCCGCCGAGCTGGCGCAGCGCCTGGCCCGGGTACCTGGCGCGGCCTCGGCCGAAGGCGAATCCGGCTTCCCGGACGGCACGGTCAGGCCTGGTGACGTAGACCTCGTCGCGGTGACCGCCCAGCCGGGCGTCTCCCCGGACGTCCTCGCCGGCCGGATCCGGGCGGCTCTGCGCGGCGGCCAGGGTTACACGATCGCGACCGGCGCCGCCCGCGGCGACGCGGCCAACCTGAACGCCGCCATCGAGCGGTCCAACGGCCAGGCCCTGGCCGGCGCGATCATCGTCCCGATCGTGCTGATCTCCCTGTTCGTGCTGGCGAGCACGACCGCGCTGGCGGTTAACCTCCGCAGGCGCAGGTTCGCGCTGCTGCGCGCGGTCGGCGCTACCCGAGGACAGGTCCGCCGGGCGATCCTGGCCGAGCTGGCGGTGTGCGGCGCGGTCGGCGGCGCGCTCGGCTGGCTGCCAGGGATCGCCCTCGGCGCGCTCAGCGTGCGGGCGCTGGCCGCGCATCAGATGCTTCCGGCCGGGTCGGCCGCCTGGCTCAGCCCGTGGCTGATCGCCATCGCCTGCGGGGCGAGCGCGCTCGTCGCCTGGCTGAGCGGGCAGGTCGCCGCGCGCCGGGGCAGCCGGACGCCCCCCGCCCAGGCGCTGCGCGAGACCTCGGCCGAACGTAAGTGGCCCAACCCGGTCCGGGTCCTGCTCGGTATCCTCGCGGCCGGCGGCTCGGGAACCCTGATGGCGTTCACGCTCAACCAGAAGAGCGCGGCCGGGCAGCTCGGGCTGGCGTTTCCGCTGCTGCTTGCCTGCATGCTGGCGGTCGCCCTGCTCGGCCCGCTGCTGGTGGCGTTCACCGCGTGGCTGGCCAGGCCGACGATCGCCGTCGGCGGGGCGCCGGCCAGGCTCGCGCTGGCCGCGATCGCCGCCCAGCCGCGTCGGGCCGCCTCGGCGGTCATCCCGGTCGCGATGGCGGTGGCCATGGTCGGCACCGTCTACTTCGCCAACACGTCGATCCAGCACGCCACTGCCAGCCAGGCGTCGACCACGGTGACGGCCGACGACGTGCTGTCCGGAGCCGACCTCACCGCGGCGACCCTGCGGCAGGTCCGGGCGCTGCCCGGGGTCCGGGCGGCGGCCGGGGTGATGCCGTTGAGCGCGGCCGTGACCGACCCGGACCTGGACCAGGCGTACGGGGAAGCCGTCACCGGCGGGCCGCTCGGCCAACTGCTCGATCTCGGCGTGACCTCCGGCAGCGCGGCGGCGCCGCGTCCCGGGCAGATAGCCGTGAGCGCGCTCGAGGCGGGTTCCAACGCGCTTAACGTCCGCACCGGGTCCGGGATCACCGTGTACCTGCCCGACGGCACGCCCTACCACGCCACGGTCAGCGCGATCTACAGCCGTTCGCTGGCCTCCGGCGACCTGCTGATCCCGGCGTCCGTCGCGGCGGGCCACACCGGCAGGCCGCCCGGATACGCGCAGATCCTCGTCAGCGGCGGCACCGACGCGGAGCTGGCCCGGCTGGCGGCCGATCATCCCGGGCTGCGCGTGACCAGCCGCTCGGTCGCCAACGCGCAGTCCGCCGCGGCGACCGCCCAGAACTCATTCGCCAACGACCTGATCCTCGGCGTGCTCGGCGCCCTGTCAGCCGTGGCGCTGGTGAACACCCTGGTGGTGACGACGGTTGAGCGGCGGCGGGTGCTGCGGCTGCTCGGACGGGTCGGTGCGACCCGTAGCCAGGTCGCCGCGGTGTTCGGCTGGCAGGCGATGTTCGTCGCCGGCACCGGCCTCGTGGCGGGCGCGGCGGCCGGCGCGGTTACCTTGCTCACCGTCACCAGGGCGATCACCGGCAGCTGGACCCCGTTCATCCCGCCCGCTTCCGCAATCGGCCTCGTCGCGCTGGTGGCCGCGCTCACCGCGGGCGCGGTCATGATCCCGTTCGGGGTGATGTCCGGCCGCGAGCCGACGCTCGCTTCCGGGTGAAGCGGACTGATCGAGGGGCACCCACGGTCCGTTCGGGAAAATCAAGAACATCATCCCGAACGGACCGTTGGCTCCGCCTTATCCCACAGCGAATCCGGGCAACTCGGCAGCGCGCAGAGCATGGCCACCTTCATTTCGGCCATCATGAATGGTCAGCTTCCGGTGAAGAACACGGTGAACAGGACCAAGGTGACCGTCGCGGCGGCCGAGAGGCCGTGGATGACGATGACCGGGCGGGGGAAGTGCCGTTCCGGCGGAACCGTGATCACTTGCGCTAGCGATGACTCCGGGGCAGCGTAGGCGCGGTACACGCCGATCCAGCGGGTCGCCATGATCAGGCCCAGGGTGACGGCAACGACCAGGTCGGCGACCGTCGCCCACTCCAGCTGGTCCGCGTCCGTCACCAGGTAGAAGCCCCATGCCATCAGACCGCCGAGGCCAAGCAGCGCGTGGGTGGAGATCAGCGGCACCGGCAGCCGGGTCGCGGCCGCGGACTGGAAATCGCGGTCGTACTCCATGAGCCAGATAACAAGAAGGACGAGACCAGCGAGGACCGTGACTATCCAGGCAATCAAGGAGGCAGCGTTCATCGGGACCACATTTCCTAACACTCGGGGGATCCGTTCGCTTTCCGTATCAGGGGCATCGCCTATACCTACGGTCCCTGGCGGGAATTGGATTGGGGGGGCCGCGCTGGGGCGGAGTTGCACCGCCCAGCTAGTCCTGAGTGCGACATGGCCGCCATATGCAGGCTGTGTGGAGATCAGGTGGAGATTGAGCGATTGATCGAATTCGCCCCGCTTCGTGCGGTCCGCGACCCTGCCGGCGAGGCAGCGATCGGGCTAGGGTGAGGCCGAGGAGGCCTCGTCGACATGCTGCACGTCTCCCTCCTGGGGGAACAGGGCATCACCGAGGACGGGACCAGCGTTCAGGCGCGTTCGTCGCGCGCGGTTGCTCTCGTCGCGTTCCTGGCTGTCCATGCTGGGACACCGCAGTCCAGGCAGCGGATAGCGGGGACGTTCTGGCCTGAATCGACGGACGCGCAGGCGCTCACCAACCTGCGCCGCGAGTTGCATCATCTGCGGCAGATCCTGGGCGAAGAGCGCTCGCTGGTGGTGACGTCCCGCGACCTGTGCTGGCACGATACCGACACCTGCGGCGTCGACCTGCGGATCTTCGCCGGCGCGCGGGCAGCGGCGCTCGCGGCGGGCGATGACGCGGGCGTGCTCGCGCACGCGGCGACGGCGGTGGAGTGCTACAAGGGCGACCTCTTGCCCGGCGTCTACGACCTATGGGTGCTCGACGCGCGGTCCGAGCTCGACCGCCAGTGCGCGGACCTGTGCGATCTACTCGGCGCCGCGCGGGCGCGGGCCGGTGACCTGGCGGGGGCGGCGCAGGCGGCGCGGCGCCGGATCCAGCTGCAGCCACTGGAGGAAGCCGGCTACCGGGACCTGATGCTGCTCCAGGCTGACCTGGGCGACCTGGCCGGGGCGGTCAGCACCTACCACCACTGCGCGTCGGTGCTCGAGCGCGAGCTCGGGGTGATCCCGGGTCTGGTGACGCGGCAGGCATTCGAGCGGCTGATCGCGAGCGGCGCCGGGGACGGCCCGGGCCGGCCGGCGGTCCAATCGCCCTCCCGTTCCGGCGTCGCGGTGGCTCAGCTAGTCGGGCGGTCACAGGAACTCGCCCGGCTCGCGCAGCTATGGCGGAACGCCGCTTCGGGGATCCCTGCGCTGGTGATGATCCGCGGCGGGGCCGGCGTGGGGAAGAGCAGAATTGCGGCCGAGATCGCATCGATGGCCGGCCTGCACGGTGCCGTCGTGGCCAGCAGTCAGTGTTTCGGCACGTCGGGGCGGCTGGCGCTGGCTCCGGTGGCGGACTGGCTGCGGCACCCGGCCGTGGTGACGGCCTCGGCCGCGATCGACCCGGTCTGGCGGGCTGAGCTCGGCCGGCTGCTGCCGGCCGGCGGACGCGAGGAACCCGGGGCAGGCACCCGGGCGATGGTCGATTCGTGGCAGGGCCATCGCTTCTACGAAGGCCTGGCCCGGGCGCTGATGGCCGTCGGCCGGCCGACCCTGCTGGTCCTTGACAACATGCAATGGTGCGATCAGGAGACGCTTTCGTTCATCACCTTCTTCCTTGGCCTGGTCGCCGACACGCCGGCGCTGGTCGTTGGCACCTGGCGTGATGACGCCTTCGACGACGATACGGAGCTGGCGGCCTGGACCGTGCGGATGCGGGCGACCGGACTGTTGACCGAGCTGTCCCTCGGCCCGCTGGACGCCGCGGGAACCGCTCGGCTGGCCGAGGCGATATCCGGCCGGCCGCTGCCCCAATCCGACGCCGACCTGCTTGCGGCCGCAACCGGGGGCTTCCCGCTGTACATCGTCGAGGCCATCCGCGGCCGCGACGCCGCCGACCGGACCCCGCTGCCGGCCGGGGATCTCGCGGCGGTGCTGCGCAACCGGCTGGAGCAGGCGTCCGGGCCCGCCCGCGAGGTGGCCGGGCTGGCGGCCGCGGTGGGGGAGGACTTCACCCTCGACCTGCTCACCGAGGCGTGTGACCTGGACGCAGGCACAGTCGTGGGGGCCGTTGACGAACTGTGGCAGCACCGGATCATGCGCGAGTACCGAGACGGTTACGACTTCTCACACGACCTGCTTCGCGAGACGGCCTACACGCTGGTAAGCCCGCCGAAGCGGTGGCTGCTGCACCGGCGGGTGGCGCAGGCGCTTGAGCTTCTCCACCCCGGCGACGCGGACGCGGTCTCGGCTCAGCTCGCCGGGCAGTACGCCCGCGGCGGGCAGCTCAAGCGGGCCGTGGCCTACTACCGGCGGGCCGCCGACGTGGCCGCGGCCAGGTTCGCCCACGCCGAGGCGATCCGGCTGCACAGCGAGGCGCTGACGATCGTGCGCAGCCTGCCGGCGGGCAGGGACCGGGATCGGCAGGAGCTCGACGTCCTGGAGGCGATCGCCGCGCCGCTCAATGCCAGGTACGGCTACTCATCGCCGCGGCTGCAGCAGGCGCTCGAGCGCTCAGTCGTCCTGGCGGAGGCGCTCGGACGCAAGGACGCCACCCTCACCGGCCTGGTCGGGCTGTGGATGACGCAGTTCGTCCAGGGCCGCGCGGTCGAGGGATACCAGACCGCCAAGCGGGCACTGGCGCTGGCCGATCCGGATTCCGAGCCGAGCGGCCCGGCCCATTTCGCGGTCGGCGGCTCGGCCGTCACCCTAGGCAGGCCGGCCGAGGCGCTGCGCCACCTGGACCTGGCCGTCAGGCTCACCAACGGCTCCCCGTCACTGCGCACCGGCACCCGGGCCGACGTCCACGGGCGGGCCTTCGCCGCGCACGCCCACTGGCTGCTCGGCCACGACGACGACGCCCGGGCCAGCTGCCGCAGCGCCATCAGCCTGGCCAGGAGCGCCGGGCACCCGTACAGCCTGGCGGTGGCGCTCGCGTACGCCGGCATTACGCATCAGATGCGCGGCGACCGGCCGGGGCTGCGAGACACCGTCACCGAGCTACGGGAACTGTGCGAGCGGCACGGCTTTGCCTACTACCGGGAGTGGGCGCTGGTCCTGGACGGCTGGTCCCGGCCGGGCGCGTCCGGCCTCGACCTCGCCCAGACCGGCATCCGCCATCTCAAGTCCGCAGGCTCGTTCGCGCGCATGCCGTACTGGCTCGCGCTGCTGGCCGACCTCTGGGGGCGCGATGGCAGGCCCGACGCCGCGCTCGCCACGCTGGACGCCGCGCTTGCGGCCGGGCGGGCGTACGACGATCTGTGGTGGCTGCCCGAGGTGATGCGGATGCGCGCTGCCCACGATGACGCCGCCGATAAGGCCTTCGCGCGGCTGACCGCGGCGGTTCGGCTGGCGGACGCCCACGGCAGCGTCGCTTTGCTCCGGCGCTGCCAGCGCGACCTCGCCGCCGTGCCGCCGGCCGGCGTTCGCCGGGCCGGCTGAAGGGGAGCGCGCGGCTGCGAACGCTGCGCGAACGATCCCCGCCCTAGCGTCGTGGTGCCCGGACAACCCCGGGGCGACCGACCGAAGGGGAACCGCATGAAGACATCAGCCGACATCACCGCCGAGACGCTCGGCCAGCTGGCCGAAGACCTGCGAGGCGTGCTGATCGTACCGGGGGATCCCGGCTACGACGCCGCCCGCGCCGTCTACAACGGCATGATCGACAAGCACCCGGCCGCCATCGTCCGCTGCCGGGACGTGGCCGACGTCATCACCTGCCTGCGGTTCGGCCGTGACCATGGCATCGAGCTCGCGGTCCGGGGCGGCGGCCACAACGCGGCCGGCCTCGGGGTCGCCGACGACGCCCTCGTCATCGACCTGTCACTGCTGCGGAGCACTACCGTCGACCCGGAGAACCGCACCGTCAGGGCCGACGCCGGCTGCACCTGGGGCGACGTCGATCACGCGACCGGGGCGTTCGGCCTGGCCACCCCGTCCGGCTTCCTCGCGTCGACCGGCGTGGCCGGCCTCACGCTCGGCGGCGGCATCGGGTACCTGACCCGCCGCTTCGGCCTGACCGTTGACAACCTGCTGTCCGCCGACGTGGTGCTCGCCGACGGCAGGCTGGTGACCGCAGGCCCGGGGTCGCACAGCGATCTGTTCTGGGCGCTGCGCGGTGGCGGCGGGAACTTCGGCATCGTCACGTCCTTCACCTTCCGCTGCCACGACATCGGCGAAGCAGGCACCGTCATCGCCGGCCCGGTGTTCTACGACCTGGCTGACGTCGGCGAGGTCATGCGCTGGTACCGAGAGCTGATCCCGTCGCTGCCGGAGGAGCTGAGCGGCTGGCTCGGGCTGCTCACCGTCCCGCCCGTGCCGCCGTTTCCCGAGCAGCTGTGGGGCCGCAAGGTGTGCGGCATCGTCTGGTGCTACACCGGACGTCACGATCGGGCCGAGGCGGTGCTCGAGCCGGTCAGGACGTTCGGATCGCCGCTGATGGTGGGCCTGCAGCCGATGCCGTTCAGCGCGCTGCAGAGCACGTTCGACCCGCTCTACCCGGCCGGGCTGCAGTGGTACTGGCGGGCGGACTTCTTCAACGAGATCTCCGATGCGGCGATCGAGGTACACCGCGCGTACGGTGCGCTGCTGCCGACCGGGCACTCCACGATGCACCTGTACCCGATCGACGGCGCGGCCAGCCGAGTGGCGGCGGACGCGACCGCCTTCGCCTACCGGGACGGCGGCTGGGCGGGCATCATCGTCGGCGTCGACCCCGATCCGGCCAACGCCGACCTGATCTCGCAATGGGCCAAGGACTACTGGCAGGAGCTGCATCCGACCTCGGCCGGCGGCGCCTACGTCAACTTCCTGATGGACGAGGGCCAGGACCGGGTCAAGGCGGCGTACCGCGGAAACTACGACCGGCTGGCCCAGATCAAGGAGCGGTACGACCCGGACAACGTCTTCCACATTAACCAGAACATCAAGCCCGCCAGCGCCCCAGGCAGGTAGGTAGCGCGCACTGCTCGGGTAGCTTGCCCTTTGCATATCACGCAACGTACATTGCATGATATGCAAAGAGCTTCCCCGCCACCGCTGTTGCCGTTGCTGAGGTCCAGGTTGCAGGCTGAGGTGCTGACGCTCGTCCTCCTGAGCCCGCAGCAAGAGTGGTCGCTGACCGAACTGGCATCGCGCACCGGGGTTTCGGTTTCGTCCGTTCAGCGGGAGATCAACCGAGCGGAGCAGGCCGGAGTCGTCGGCTCCCGTCGCCTGGGCAACGTCCGGTTGGTGAAGGCGGCGGACTCGGCGCTCACAGCTTCCCTGACGGAGCTCCTGCTTCGCTCGTTCGGACCCCGCCAGGTGCTCGCCGAGGAGCTCGAAGGCATCGAGGGAGTCGAGCGAGCCTATCTGTTCGGCTCGTGGGCCGCCCGGTACGAGGGCGAGACCGGCCGGCCTCCGGCGGATCTGGACCTCCTCGTAATCGGCGCTCCGGACAGAGATGAACTCGACGATGCCGCTCAGCGGGCTGAGAGCCGTCTGGCCCGTGAGGTTAACGTCACGATCCGCTCGCCAGCCTGGTGGCGGGAAGGAACCGACGGCTTCCATGCTGACGTTACCCGGCGTCCCCTGGTCCCCATCTTCATTGAAGAGGAAGCGCAATGAGCTGGAAACCGGGAAGCGAGCGCATCCAGGAACTCATAGACGCGGGAGAACTCGGCCAGGTCCCGCCGGACAGCGAGCTAGCGCGGCGGATGCTCGCGGATGCCCGGCGGCACCTGGCCACGGCGGCAACAGCTCAGTCGACTGGAGACCTATCGGGTGCTTACCAACTCGCGTACGACGCGCTCCGCAAGAGCGCGGCGGCCAAGGTACTGGAAAGCGGAGTCCTCTCACCTTGGTAAACGGCCGGCACTATGCTGCGGCACCACTGAGGAGGTGGTTCCCGCGTCACCGGCGCTTCCGAGCCTGCGCCTGACGGACCCGGCCGGGCTGGACGCGCGGGCGGTGCTGGCGGTCGCGCGCGGAGAGGCGGTGCCCGAGCTCGGGGATGACCTGATCGGCTGGCTCGATCAGCGACGCGCCCGGATGCTGGCGGCACTCGACGTCGGCGACCCGGTCTACGGCGTCACGACCGGCATGGGCGCGATGAGCGAGGTCGGGCTCGATCACGCCGCCCGCTCCCGGCAGTCCGAGGCGCTGCTGACCGCGCGGGCGGCAGGCGGACCTCCCTGGCTCAGCCCGGCCGAGACCCGCGCGGTCCTCGCGGTGCGCCTGCGGACGTTCCTCAACGGCGATGCCGCCGTGTCGGCTGCGCTGTGCGGCCGTTTGACGGAGTCGATCGGGCTCGGCCTGCTGCCGGCGATTCCGCGCCGGTCGACCGGCGTCGCGGGCGAAATCGTGGGCCTCGCGCATCTCGGCGCGGCGCTGACGGGCGCGGGCGATGTGCTGGCCCGCGGGCCGGGGGCGGGGACCCGCCCGGCGGGCCAGGCGCTGGCGGAAGCCGGTCTGGCGCCGCTGCGGCTCGGGGCCAAGGAGGGCGTGGCGCTGATCGAGGGCGTGCCGACGACCACCGCGCTGGCCGTGCTCGCGGCCGAAGATGCCCGGCAGGTCCTGCGGCACGCGCTGACCGTCCTGGCCGCCGAGTTCACGATCACGGGCGCCGCCCGCGATGTGCTCGACCCGAGGCTCGCCCGGGGTGACGATGTCCTCGCCCGGGTTACCGGGCGACTGCGTGACCTGGTCGGCCCGGTGTCCCGCCCGCTGGCGCTGCAGCCGCCGGTCTCGTTCCGCGCGTCGCCCCAGGTGCTCGCGCACCTCAGCCGAGCGATCGACGCCCTGGACGCGGCGATCGAGCGCGCTCTGGGGGGAGTGACGGATTCGCCCGCGTTTCTCGACCGGCAGTTCGTCGGCAGCGCGGGCTTCTACGGCTATGACCTCTCAGTTCACCTCCATGCCGTGACCGTGGCCCTGATCGGGGTGGCCGAGCTTGGCGCGACCCGGCTGCACCGGCTCATGGATCCGGCCGTCACCGGCCTGAACGCGCAGCTGTCGGCCGAGCCGGGACCGCAGACCGGCCTCTCGCCGGTGCACAAGCGGGCGGTCGGCGTGACGCACGAGCTTCGTCGGCAAGCCATGCCGTCGGTCATCGGCCCGGTTGAGACGTCGGGTGGCCAGGAAGACGCCCAGAGCTTCTCGCTGGAAGCGGCCCAGGCGTGCCGGATCGCGCTTGATGGCGTCACCGAGGTGCTCGCGTGCGAACTCCTCGCAGCGCATCAGGCCCGTCTGCTCGGCGTCGGCCGTCCGGACCCGGTCTTGCCTGCCGCCGCGCTGCGGGCCGAACTGGACGCCCTCACCGAAGACCTGCCCGCCAGCGTCGCCGACCGCCCATTCGGCCGGGACGTGGAAACGCTGCGGAACCGACTGAGCGCCCACCACCGCGAGTAACGGATCGTTAGATAGGTAACCACCGCGGTGATCGAGCACTCGGTCGGCCTAGAGGCGGCCCTGTGGGGCGCTCGGCACCCAACGCTCGTCTCTGCCGGCATTCGAAGGTCAGACCGGCCGTCCGCGTCGAGATTAGGCGTCGATGGGGCGCTCGCCAGTGATCCCCCAGACCAGTTGGCCGAATGGGTCCGGGTGCGGTTCGCGCATGTCCACCACGTGCCAGAGGTTCAGGAAGTCCGGGAGGCGGGGCTTGCCTCGGCGACCACCAAGGATCACCGGGATGATGGGGCGCTTGCGCTTAGCGAAATCGTTAAGAATGGTCTGCACCTCAAGTGACTGCCACGGCCCGGTTCCGCCGGGGCCAACGAAAACAGCTGCCGACTTGACGGACTTCAACTGCTTCCGCAGCTCCGGCTGCCACTGCGCTCCCGGCGGGATTTCCCAGATGTCGAGCCACGGCAGGATCCCGCTTTCCTTGAGCCGTTCGCCAATAGCCTTTACTTGATCCCTGTCCTTGGAGTGATAGCAGAGAAAGACGTCAAAGTCGCTCGTCTGGATCTTGCCTTGCAGTTGGGCGGCGGCGACGTTCTGGTCCCGGCGCATATCAGCGCTGCGGTTCATCTCGGCCACGGCGTTGTCAGTCGCATCGGCATCGGCAGCAGTAGCGGGCTCCTCATCGGCGAGCGAGACAATGGCCTGTTCGCACAATGGACATTGCATGGTTGTCCTTCCCAGCTCCACCCTCCTACGTACCAGGTCGTCGGGCAGGACGTAGCCGCATGCTGAGTCGGGGCAGGTACGGATTGGGCGGCGGCTCACGGTCCCAGGCAGGGCACGAAGATGCAGGTAATCCATAACGTACGTTTCGAACTGAGCTTGCACGACATGGCCGGCTATTGCATCATAGAAAAGCGTAAACTCGCCGCGGCCTTCGTCCAATTCACGCAGATAAATGCCGCACGTGCCACCGTCAGACGCAGTATAGGCGGCAGCGTTCTGCCACATTGCCTTCCGGTGGAATAGTGTCGAGTGGGACAGCCGGACGGCAAGCCTTGCGTAAATGCTGCGAAGTGGTCCTTCGAAGCCGAGGACGACCTGTTTACCGGGAATGTCGGGAGCATCCGGCTGTTCTCTGGTGAACTGAGATGGGAATATTAGGTCCACACCCCGGTCGGTGACCTCCTTGAGCGCGATCTCGTGTCGCAGCAATTCTTCCACGGTTGCGATCAGGAGCAATTTCTCCTGCTTCCGATCCGGCACGCGTTCGCTATCTGCGAACCGGAACCGGCCGGTCACGGCCTCTTCCTCGGGAATGAAACCCAAGCCATCAGGCTCTTCCTTCGCCGCCTGAACCATCGCGGACGCGTAAGCGTCCAACAGCTCTGGCTGCAGCAGCACCAGATCACCGAAGTGCAGGCGCGTGATGAGACCACGGCTCTCTACTCTTCCGACGCAGGCGTCAAAGCTTGCGCGCAAGTCGGGCTGGCTGGCTGCATCAGGATATGACCGCCGGAATGAACGGAGGAGGTCTGCCGAGGTTGACAGCAGGTGGCCCTGCTCCTTCTCTTCGAGCAGGAACTGCTTGATGGCTTGGAACAGGGCATTCGAGCTGACCATCGGTAGGGAATCCCAGTCGATGCCGTCTCTGATTGCCTGGGCTAGGTCGGATACCTTCCAACCTTCCTTCGCGCTAGTTTCGAAGAACCCGTCTAGTCCGAAGTCCTCGGTCATCCCCTGGATCCGCTCGCGCGTGACCGCGACGCCTCCGCGATCCGCACGGGCGGCAACCAAATAGGACTTCATCGGTACAGCGGCGGGTCCTTCAAGCTGGCGTGCCTGCGCTAGCGCCCGAACCCAATGCTTGACTCCCGAAAATGGGTCCGTTTCACTCCGCGAATCAAAAACTATCAGTGATGCGGCGACCTCGCTCAGATGCAATTGGTGAATGAGTCGATATCCTGGTTGTCCGGCGAGATCCCAGAGCAAGACTTCTCTGGTCAGGGTTCCCTCTTCCGCTTTCTCCACATCATGAGAGTCGAATATCCAGACGTTGCGGCCGTGGGTTGAGTCGGTCGGGCGATAGGGCTGGCCGCTCAACACTAGACCGAGTCCCGACTTTCCAACTCCGGTATCCCCGAGTAGTACAACCTTTGCGTTCACGTATCGACGCGAATCTGGCTGAATGTCCGCCAACAGGCGGGTGTAATCGAGCCAGTAACAGTCGATCTGACCATGTACTGGATTCGCAACTACAAGGAGTGGTTTCGTCGGATGAAATTCGAGCGAGGCGCCGCCTGGCCAAGGCGGATTCTGTGCCACCGCAACCCAGTCGTGGCAACGCCAAAGGAGTAGTTGATTCCTGCTGGTCGCGGCCACGAACTGTGCGTCAGGGGAGAAACGAACATATTGCGGATTGTCGAGTAGACCTTCCAGGATGACATCCTGCTTCTCTTTTAGAGTGTTCACGATATGAACTACGCGATTACTCATGGCAAGGGCGACCGTCGTTCCCTCGCGCGCTATGTCAACGTCAGCAATATATGCCGAACTGTCGCTTTCGCGAGTCGCTACCTGTACTTCACTAGCTTCACGAATTGTCATGCTGCCGTCGCGACCAACCACAATTACGCCCTGTCCAAGCCCGGCCCATGCGAGACGAATTATACGTGACGACAGTACATCCGAGCTGCCGATAAGAGTTCCGTCGGTTGCATCCCATATACTCAAACTGCCGAAGTCGTCGGCTACGGCGAGCATGGTTCCATCTGGCGACCAGGCGACGTTTGACACAGATGAATGAGTGCTATGCGCCTCATGGATATTACAGAAAGTAACAGACTCTACAGTGGAGAAATCGCGGAGGACGACGGATCCGTCGTCGCCGCCGATTGCAAGTAGCATGCGATTAGGATGCCAAGCGACGGCCGTGGAATCCTGTGGCATCCTGATCACTTCAATCGGGCTACCGCCGCTTTCCGTCCAGACCCGCGCGGGTCCGTCGCCACCCGCCGCGAGCAGGGTGCCGTCGGCCGACCAAGCAATATTGGACGGTGAAATTGGGGCATTCTCAAAAATCTGTACGAGTTGCAGCTGATCTTGGTTGCTCATGGCATTCGCCTGCTCGGGGCGTCGGCAGTAGGTTATCTAACCTTATACACCTGCAAGAGCATGGCGGGATGCGGTAGATGTTTCTTCTTCGTTGTTTGACTATTAGTGGGATCAGCGAGAGCGAGTCGCACCTGGGATGGGGATGCTTTTCGCCGCCTCTATGAGACTTCCAAGTTCCACCGGCGGACACTGGTGATCTGGGCCCTCGTCTCCGATCAGGCGCTCTTCCGGCACCCGTGTCATCGCTTCACGGTCGGCCGGCTCGCCGCCTGGGCGACGGCCCAGGCGACGGCCCGGCCGGCCACGTCGTCGGTGGTCGCGGCGAAGAAGTGATCGGCCGACGGGACGGTCTGCTGCTGGCAGGCCACCCATTTCGCGGTAAGCGGGCCGAGCACGTCGGCCCCGAACCACGCGTCTCGTTCCGCGGTCACGACCAGCTTCGGGCGGTGGTCGGCCGCGACCGCCGGCTGCGCCGGGGGACGCAGCGGCGACGCCGGCGAGACGAATTGCGGTACGACCAGCGCCGGCGCGATCAGCGCCCAGCCCACGACGGCCGGGTGGGTGATCGCGGCGGCAACCGCCGCGCCGAACGAGTAGCCGATCAGCAGGACGGGACCGTCGCACGCCTCGATCTGGGACACCGTGTCCGCGTGGGCCGCCGCCTCCTCCACCGAGGAGAAATCGAATCGGCGCGGCATGACGGGGGTGGCAAGCAACCGATCGTAGACGGCGCTGATGACGCGATTGCGCTGACCTCCGCCATGGGCGAAGTAGGGCGGGAGTAGAACGGCATGAGCCATGGCGGTGTCCGTCATCAGACGGAGAGCACCTCGCCGGTCGGCGCGACCGGGGCGAACTTCCTCGACGCGTCGAAGCCGACGATCTTGGCGAGGGTGCCGCCGAGCATCTTGGCGCGGTCCTCCGCTGGCACGTCAAACATCTGCTCGGAGATGACGGCCTGGCTGCCGAGGAAGGTGCCTTCGGCGTGCGGGTAGTCGTTGCCCCAGTAGATGGTGTCCACGCCGGTGATGTGGCGGGCCTGCACGGCCATCCGGTCGTCGGCGAACTGGACGCGGATGTTGCGCTTGACGTACTCGCTTGGCTTGAGGTCATAGGGCCAGCGCTCGTTGATCAGGAACAGCTGACCGAACAGGCTCTGCTCCGCCCAGGGCTTGCCTTCCTGGAGGAACCCCATCCACCACTCCGGGTCCTGCCCGGTCCCGGTGCGCCAGCCCTTGTCCATCATGGACATGAAGTGGGCCAGCCAGCCGGCGTTGTACTCGATCACGTTCCACATCAGGTTCGGGTGCCGGTCGCAGGCGCCGGAGGCGATCGAGCTCGGAGATGATCCGCATCGGGACCGCGCCGCTCGAGTTGCCGCCGCCCATCGTGCGGGCGGCCAGGGTGGCGTTGGACAGCTCCCTGTCCTTGCCCATCGCCATCGCGGTGAGTATGCCTTTGACCGCGTCGCCGGTGATCGAGTTCCCCGTCTTGGTGTTCGCCCCGCCGGCCGCGAGGTGGAAGAAGATCGGCAGGCCGTTGGCCTCCGCGCAGGCCCACAGCGGCTCGTACTCGTCCGCGTGGTAGGGCAGCGGCTGCGGGTGCTCGGGCAGGAACAGCCCGCGCAGGCCCAGTCGCACGCACCGCTCGACCTCCTTGACCGCGTCCCCGATGTCGGTGGTCGGGATCGCGGCCATCGGGCGCATCCGGTCGGCGTACGGCAGGTACGTCTCCGCCACCCAGTCGTTGTAGACGCGAGCGTGGGCCAGGGCCACCTCGTGATCATCGGTGTAGGTCGCGAACAGCGCGAAGTTCGAGAAGAGCACCGTCGCGTCCACGCCGTCGCGGTCCATGTCCCGCAGGATCTGGTCCGGGTACCAGTCCGGCGTCGGACCGGTGTTCTGCCGGTACCGGGACACCGTCCAGCCCTCGTAGCCGGGCGCGTGCACCGTGCGGAAGACCGTGTGCCCGCCCGGCGTCAGCGGCTCCTCGAGCTCGAACTCGGTCTGCGTGAGCGCCCTGTCCCGCAGGTTCTTCGGGAGCCGCTCGGTGAACAGGTCCATCGGCTCAATTACGTGACTGTCACCTGAGACAACGAATTCCTGGGTCATGCCTTCTCCCGCCGATCCACCGAAACTGCTGCTTTGAACCTCCAGTACCGGAAATGACACTGGAGTACCAACAACGTACTCCGCCCGGTCTGGACCGTCAACGCCCAGCGCGCTAGAAGCCGAGCTTGGCCAGCAGAGCCTCGGTTTCCGTCCACAGGCGGGCGGCGGCGGCCTCGTCCCGGGCGGCGTCGGTCGGCGTTTCCTCCGCCTTCCGGTAGAAGTAGCGCCCGCTGCCGCGGCCGCCTTCTGCGTCGGTGGCCAGCCAGGCCAGGGTCTCGGCGGGCTCGTCCGGTGCGACGGTGGGGGCCGCGGCCATGTGGGCCTGCATCGCCGCATCCCCGTGCGAGGCGAAGTTGCTGGCGACCGCCCCGGGATGCATGGCCTGGGCCGCGATTCCGGCCGGCCTCGCCCGACGGGCCAGTTCGCGGGTGAACAGGATGTTGGCCAGCTTCGCCCGGCAGTAGAGGAGGGTGGGATGGGACTCGCGGAAGCTCTGCAGATCGTCCCACGCAAGGCCGTCCACCACCCGGTGGGCGCTCGAGGACACGGCGATCACCCGGGTCGTGCCGGGCGGCCGGCTGGCCGCGCTCACCTCCAGCAGCGGCATCAGTTCCCGCGTGAGCAGGAACGGGGCGAGATGGTTGGCGGCGAAGGTCGCCTCGGTGCCTTCGGCGGTGACGATCTGCCGGTCCCGCACGCCGCCCGCGTTGTTGATCAGGACGTCGAGGCGAGAGATGCGGCCCGCGATCTCGTCGGCCACCCGGTTGACCTCCGCCATCAGGGTGAAGTCGCCGCGGACCATGGTGAAGCCGCCGCCGGCCCGCGCGGCCGCGGCGATCTCCGGTTCGGCGTCGGCGCAGCGCTGCGGGTCGCGACCGACGCCGATCACCTGCCAGCCGAGCGCGGCGAGCCTGCCGGCGGTCGACTTCCCGATCCCCGAACTGGCGCCCGTGACGACTGCGACGGGCTGGTTCGCATCGAGTTCCAAGGCCTTGTCTCCAGGTCTGTCTAGCGCGGCCGCAGGCCGTCGAGCAGCAGGCGGACGGTGAAAGAGATCTTCTTGTCCATCTCCGCCTTCGTGGGCGGGCGGCCGCTGACGATCGCCCGCACCTGGCCGCTGATCACCATGCTCATGAAGGCGGAGGCGGCGAGGCCGGAGTCAGTGGGAGCGAGCTGGCCGTCGGCGATGGCGCGATCAAGCAGCCCGGCGACGAAGTCGATCACCGGCCTGGCGCTCTGCTCGAAGTTGGCGGTGAAGATCTCCGGGAACCGGTAGCTCTCGGTGTTGATGATGCGCTGCAGGCGCAGGCCGTTAGGCGTCATCACCTGGCCGATCCGCAGCCGGGCGATCGATGCCAGCGTTTCGGCCAGGTCGCCCCGGTCGAAGCCCTCGAGCACGTCCGGCGGAACGATCTGTCGCTCGATAGCGCGCTGCACGGCGCCCCGAAACAGCGAGGCCTTGTCGGGATAGCGGGCGTAGACGGTGCGCTTGGTCATGTTGATCCGGGCGGCGATCATCTCGATCGTCGTCAGCTCGAAACCGCGCTCAAGGAACTCCTCAAGCGCGGCGTCGACCAGCTCCCCGTGACGCGCCTCGGCCTGCTCGGAGGTGGGCCGCCCGGCCCCGCGGCGAATGGTGGAGGTTGCGTTCATTAAGCCAGCCCGCCTAGATCGCCCTTGCGCCGTCGCCGGATTCAGTCATAATGATACGCACAAGGTGCCATTTGTCTAGTCCGCCGACGGCACCCAGGGAAGGATGGCCTCATGAGCTCGGCAACCGAGAAGCTGACGCGGCTGGTCGCGGCCGAGGACCGCTTCGACTACTCCCACGCCGAGCTGCGCGAAACCCAGCTGGAGGCGCTCAACGAGCGGTTTCAGGAGCGCAAGGACCGCATCAAGCTGCTGGGCCACCGGGCGCGCGAGGCCGGCACGGCCGAGATCCGCCGCCGCGAGGACATGGTGCCGCTGCTGTTCCCGCACAGCGTCTACAAGAGCTATCCGGAGAGCTTCCTGATCGAGGAGAAGTGGGATCGCCTCGGCAAGTGGCTCGGCGCGGTCTCGCCCTATCCGATCAGCCCGGTCGAGACCGCGGACGTCGCCGACATCGACGACTGGATCGAGCGGCTTCAGGCCAAGGGACACTACGTTTCCTGCTCAAGCGGCACGACCGGCAAGTCGGCCATGCTGCTCGCCTCGGACAAGGACATGGACTGGTCCCGGAGCGACACGGTCAGCGTCTTCGCCTGGGGCTCGGGCGTCAAGCCGGCCCGTGACCGGCGGATGATGGGTCTCGCCCCCACCGCCGCCGTCCCGAAGAACCTGGTCATCGGCCAGGCGCAGCAGGACGCCTTCGGTGATCCCGCCAAGGAGCGGTTCCGCCTGCCGATCCCGCCGATCACGGTCGGCTCGCTGACCAAGATGGTCGTCCTGCGGAAGAAGATCGCCGACGGCACCGCGCTGCCGGGAGAACTGGCGGACTTCGAGCAGACCTCCGCGGAGCGCCAGGCGACGCTCGACCAGGCGATGACCGCCGGGGCCGAGGCGCTCATCAAGTACCGAGACGAGAAGCTCTACATCTCGGGCCTGTGGAACGCGCTGTACCAGGTGGCCAAGATGGTCCGCGACAGGGGATATTCCGCCAAGGACTTTCACCCCGACAACTGCATCTACATCGGCGGCGGCCTCAAGCGCGCGCAGTTGCCGCCGGACTACCAGGAATTCGTCCACCAGACATTCAACATCCCGGCCAACCGGGACTTCCAGAACTACTCCATGCAGGAGCTCAATTCCGGCATGCCCAAGTGCCAGCGAGGCAACCGCTACCACGTTCCGCCCTGGCTGGTGCCGTTCATCCTCGACGAGGACGGCCGCTCCCTGCTGCCGCACGAGACCGGCGAGATCGAGGGCCGCGCCGCCTTCTACGATCTATCGCTCGACGGGCGCTGGGGAGGAATCATCACCGGCGACAAGATCTCGCTCGATTTCAGTCCGTGCGCCTGCGGCGGCAAGGGCCCGTCGGTCAGGAACAACATCGTCCGCTACGCGGATCTGCAGGGCGACGACAAGATCGGCTGCGCGGGCACCGTCGATGCGTATGTGCGAGGCCTGTCATGAGCTCGGCCGGCACCGATCTGAAGGCCGCGGGCGCGGTGGTTTCCGCGCCGTTCTTCCTGCGGGGCGAACTGGTCGAGGGCCAGGACGCCGTGCACCGCTCGCGCGACCTCGGAGTCACGTTCGCGACGCCGCGGATCGCGCTGGACCGGGTGGTGCATCCGCGGACCGAGGTGCCGCCGCTGCTCAACGTCCCGCTCGCGGAGATCATCGACTTCCTGGTCGAGACCGGGCAGCGGATCCGCGACCCCGGCAACGTCTTCGTGCAGGACTGCATCGACCGCATGGCCGCCACCCACGTGCTGCCCCGGGCCGTGCTGGCAGAGCAGGTCAAGGGCGCGGCCGCCTATCTCGACCAGCGGCTGCTGCGAACGGTGGTCGAGCAGAACTTCCCCGATCCCAAGGCGCTGGACGAGTGGGTGCCGAAGCAGGACTTCACCGGGCGCAAGAGCTTCGTGCGCGCTTTCGCGCCCCGGCTGATCCACGTGCTGCCTGGCAACTCCCCGGGTGTTGCGGTGAAGTCCATCGCCCAGGGTGCGATGGTCAAGGCGGTCAACCTGTTCAAGATGTCCTCGAGCGATCCCTTCACCACGGTCGCCGTCCTGCGGACCATGGCGGAAATCGACCCGGGCCACGCCATCGTGAAGTCGATGTCGGCCGTCTACTGGCGCGGGGGCGACGACGCGGTCGAGCGAGCGCTCTACCGTCCTCAGTATTTCGACAAGATCGTGGCCTGGGGCGGCGGTGACGCGATCAACAACGTGGTCAAGTACCTCGGCCCCGGCTTCCAGCTGGTGTCGTTCGACCCCAAGACGTCGATCTCGATGGTCGGCCGGGAAGCAGTCGCCTCGGACGAGGCGCTCGACCTCGCGGCCGACCTCGCCGCCGCCGACGTCATGGTGCTCAACCAGGAGGCCTGCGTCGCCAGCCGTTTCATCTTCGTCGAGGCGAACCGCGCCGACGCCGACCGCTTCTGCGGGCGACTGCACGCGCGCATCGTCGAAAAGGCGGCTGCCTCGGGCGACACACGGCCGCTTGACCTCGACCTGCGCGAGCAGGTGGACATGCTGATGATGCTCGACGACGAGTTCCGCGTGTGGGGCAAGACCGACGGCAAGGGACTGGTGATCCGTTCGGACGAACCGGTGGACTTCCACCCGATCAACAAGACCGCCAACGTGGTCGTGGTGGACTCGCTCGACGACGCCGCGAAGTACGTGAACGTGGCAACGCAAACGGTCGGGTTCTTTCCGTTCGAGCGGATGCCCGACTACCGAGACCTGCTCGCGAGCGGCGGCGCCCAGCGCATCGTGCGGCTGGGCGAGGCGGGGCCGAGCACCATCGGCAACCCCCACGACGCCATGTATCCGCTGCACCGCTTCGTGCACTGGATGGCGCACGAAGACGGGGTCGCGCAGGACGGCGCTCCAGCGAGTTCAGCTCACCCCCGGTGGGATGTCTAGCGGGTCCCGGCGTTGAAGGGCCCGTCGGTCGCGTCGAGGCGCAGGCCCCCGGCCCATGTTTTGGTGAGGACGGGGAGGTCGATCGTTTCGCCGAGCATCGCCAGCGTCGGGACCGGTGGCATGGTCGTGCTGGCGAGGACGGACCGGAACCTGTCGATGGTCTCGGCCGGTCACGTCGGCTGACCTCCTTTCGAACGGTCAGGCCGCCTGGTGGTCTCCGGCCGGCCCGGACCTGATGCGCCGGAGCAGCTGTTCGTACCAGTCGGGCCGGGGCGGACGGGCAGTCTCGATCCACCAGGTCGCGCCCGCCTCCTCGTAGGCCGGCAGTTCTTCGGCCAGTGACGCCGGGGCATCAGCGACCTCGGCCCACACCACCAGATCGAAACCGTCTATCGAACCTCGCCGCTCACGGACGAGATCGCGCACCGAGGCAATGTCGTCGGCCGTGGGGCGGACGAGGGCGTTATCGCGGTAGCGGATCGGCACCGCGCCATCCCACCGCGCGGCGCGCCGCATGCCTGCCAGCGAAGGGAGCACGCCGCCGACCCAGACCGGGATCTTCCCGCCGTGCGCGGGGGTGGGGGTGAAACGGACCGGGCCGATGTTGTAGTGCTCGCCGTGGAACTCGGTGACTTCGCCAGTCCACAGGCCGGCGATCAGGTCGAGTCCCTCGTCCAGCATCGTCGCCCGGGTCCGGTCGTCGGCTGGGTCGCCGAACAGGCCGAAGTCGCCGTGCGCGGGCGAGCCAAGGCCGACGCCGAATACGGTCCGGCCCCCCGCCAGCAGGTCGAGCGTGACCGTCTGGCGTGCCAGCACCCACGGCCTGCGCCGTGGGACGGGTGTGATCATGGGGCCGATCATCAGCCGCTGGGTACGCGCGGCGATGACCGAGAGCACCGCCCACGGGTCCACGATCGGCGGGCCGAGGCCGTCGTTGGCCCAGGTGATGTGGTCCCACAGGAAGAAGCCGTCAAACCCGGCCTCCTCCGCCTCGACGGCCAACCGGACAAGGTCGGCCGGATCTTCGGCGAAGCAGGGAGCCGCGACCGCCCGGCGGATGCTCATTGCCTCAGCGTAGAGGTGCCCGGCGGCGGCTCTCGCTCCGGGCTGAGTTCCTCGCCGATGCGGCGGCGGGTCCTACATAGCCGCGAGCAACATTGCTCTAAGTTACGTCGGGTGACTCAATGTGAAACGACCACGATGCCCGTACTTCGACGTAAGCCATTCCTGCGCATGGCGGTGATCGGTGTTGCCGCCGCGGGCACGCTAACCGTGGCCGCCGTTACCGGCTCGGTAGCTAGCGCGAGCACCACTACGACGGCCGTCGGCAACGCAACCGCGGCGGCCCGCGGAGCGGCCGGGCCGGTCTTCGATTGCCTGACCCTGGCGTCGCCCACCTGCTATTCCCCATGGCAGTTCCGGACCGCCTACGGCATCCAGCCGCTGACCGCCCGCGGTATCACCGGCCGGGGCGAGACCGTGGTGCTGCCGGAGTTCGCCGCGACCCCCGGCGAGGACGGCGTAACTGACGTCCGGCAAGATCTCGCCCGCTACGACAGCCTCTTCGGTTTGCCCGCCACCCGCCTGAGGGTCATCACCACCCTCGCACCCGACGCCTCGCCGTTTCAGGCGCCTGGCGAGTACTCCGGGGACGTCGAGATCGTGCACGCGATCGCGCCGCAGGCCGCCATCCGGGTCATCCTGATCCCTGCCGATGTTTCCCTCGCGCTGGGGGTGCGGGACTTCAATGCGGCGCTACGCATGGCGGCGTCCCTGGGCGGCGTGGTCTCGATCACCCAGGGCGGGTTCAACGAGAGCTGCCTTACCTCCGCGCAGGTGACGACCATCCACTCGGCGCTCGAGTTCGACCGCCAACGGCACGTCACGGTAGCCGTCGCGTCGGGTGATTTCGGGGCGGAGGGCCAGCCGTGCACCGCCACGCCGACGCCGGCCAGGGCGGTGGTCTTCCCGGCCTCGGATCCGCTCGCGCTCGCCGTCGGCGGCACCAGCCTCCACGCAAGCCACAGAACCGGGGCTTACATCGGCGAGACCGTGTGGAACCGGCCGATCGCGGGGCTACCGGGGGTGGTCGCCTCAGGCGGGGGCTTCAGCGCCGACTTCGCCCGCCCGGCCTACCAGGTCCACGTGCCCGGCATCGGCGGACGCCGGGGCGTGCCCGACGTCGCGTCCGACGCCGACCCAGACACCGGCATCGCCTTCGTCGAAGCCGGCGGCGGCCAGTTCGGCGTCTACCCGGCCGGCGGCACGAGCGCGGGCGCGCCGGTCTGGGCGGCGATCGCGGCCCTGGCCGATCAGTACGCAGGCCGGCGCCTCGGCTTCATCAACCCCGCCATCTACGAGATCGGCCGCGGCGCCCACTACCACCGCGCGTTCCACGATGCCGCCAAGGGCAACAACACCGTGCAGGTCGGCTCGGTCACCGTCAAGGGATTCGACGCCGGATCCGGCTGGGACCCGGTGACCGGCTGGGGCAGCCCGAACGCCCAGGTGCTCATCCCGCTGCTCGCCCGCGACGTCACCGGCTGAGGTTGTGGTCGAGGGCGAAGATCACGGCGGCGGCGCGGTCACGCAGCCCGAGTTTGGCGAACACATGGTTGACGTGGGTCTTGACCGTCCCCTCGCCCACAAACAGCGCGCTCGCGATCTCCGCATTGGTCCTCCCGGCGCCAATCAGGGCCAGTACCTCCAGTTCGCGCCCGGTCAGCGCGGCCAGCTCGGCGCCCCGGCCGGCCGTCGCCGCCGGCGCCGACCGGTAGGTGGCCAGCACCCGGGCGGTGACACCGGGATCGAGCCAGGCGCCGCCCTCGGCGACCACGCGGACCGCGCGCTGCAGGTCCTCGGCCGGGATGCCCTTGAGGATGAAGCCGGCCGCCCCGGCCCGGAGCATCCCGGCCAGCACCTCGTCATCGTCGAAGGTCGTGAGCGCCAGGACCGGCGTCGCGTTGCCCTGGCTCCGCAGTCGGCGGGTTGCGGTCACCCCGTCGACCAGCGGCATCCGCACGTCCATCAGCACCACATCCGGCGTCAGCGCGTCGACGGCGGCCGGCACCGCGCCGCCATCCGGGCACTCGCCCACGATCTCGAAGCCGAACTGACCCCGCAAGATACCGCGCAACCCCGCCCTGATGAGTTCCTGGTCATCGACCAGCAGCACCTTGATCACGGCGCTTCCCCGGCGGGGACGAACGGGAACGACGCGCGCACCAGCCAGCCGGCCCCGCTCGGGCCGGCCGAGCAGCTCCCGCCGATCGCCTCAGCTCGTTCCCGCATGCCGGGCACCCCGTGTCCGGTCCCGGTACCGGGTTTGCCGAGACTGTCCACGGTAAGCGTGGCAGCCCGTTCTGAGACCACCAGCCGGGCCGACGCCGGCGCCCCGGGCGCGTGCCTGATCACGTTGGTCAGCGCCTCCTGCAAGATGCGGTACACGGCCAGCCCGACCGTGGCGGGCAGCCGACCCGCGTCGCCGTCGACCGTCAGCGTAACGTCCGCGCCTGCTGCCTGGAATCGCTCGACCAGCGACGGTACCCCCGACGCGCCCGGCTGCGGCAGGGTGCGGTCCAGGCCGGCTACCCCGCCGTCTTCGCGCAGGAGGCCAACCACCTGCCGGACCTCGGCCAGGCTTTCCCGGCCCAGTCGCTCGGCTTCGGCCAGGGAGCGGGCCGCGTCGTCGGGATCGGACTCGACCGCCAGCCGCGCGCTCATGACGTGCAGCAGCGAGACGGTCAGCGAGTGCGCGATGACATCGTGCAGGTCGCGGGAGATGCGGTTGCGCTCTTCCGCCCTGGCCTTGGCCGCCAGCCCGGCCTGTGCCGCCTGGAGCTGGGCGACGAGCATGAACTGGTTGCGCAGGAGCAGCCCGGCCAGCACCATCAGGGCGCTCCCGGCCAGCCAGGCGCCCCAGCCCTGATCGGGACTGAAGTGCACCCACTGGACGGTGAACAGCGCCGACATGGCGAGCCACAACGGCAGGCCGACCCGGCGTCCCCCGGTCACCGCGCACCACCCCACGATCAGCAGCATCGCGAACCACACCGGGTTAGCCGACCGGCTGCCGCCCACGGCGGTAATCCCGGCGCAGGCGACAACGGCGTAGAGCAGCGCCGGGCGTCGCCGCAGGAGCAGGCCAATCGCGGCCGCGAGGGCCACGGCGGCTCCGATCGCCGCCCCCGCCACCGGCGGCGGCTGCTCCTGCAGCCGCCCCAGCCACAGTCCCAGGCCGACGACGCAGGCGAACACCGCAAAGCCGGCCCGGCCCACGCCGGAGGGCAGGACCGGGCAGGCATTGACGCTCATGGGCCGGATTCTACGAAATCCTGTGATGCCGCTCACAGTACCGCGCGGCGGGCGGCCACCGCGGTGACCACCGCGGTCAGCGCCGCCACCGCCACCAGCGACGCGGTGCCGGTACCGAGGCCGAGCCACGGCTCGCGCACCGCGTTGGTCAGCAGGGTCAGCGGCAGCGGCCGGGCGATCGCCCGTACGGCCGAGCCCATGACGTGCGGCGGCGGCCCTCCGGCGCCGAGCAGGAAGGACGGGAAGAACAGCACCAGCCCCACCGCCTGAGCCGACCGGGCCGACGGCAGCACCGAGCCGAGCAGCACGCCCAGGCCGATGAAGCAGACCGCGCCCAGGGCCAGCGCGAGCAGCACCCGCCAGCCATCGTGCAGGGCGGGCAGCCCGTAGACCGGCGCGGCCACCGCCAGCAGCAGCGCGCACGCCACCAGGGTCGTGACCAGGCCGACGACCAACTCGGCGAGGGCGAACGACCAGCGCGGGAAGCCGGCCACCGCGAACCGGCGCAGCACCCCGCGTTCCCGGTACGAAGCCAGGTGAACCGGCATCATCACCAGGCCGATCGCGCCGATCACCACGGTCAGGTACGACGCCACGTACCAGTGCGACGGGTTTGTGAAGTCGAACGCGCGGTCGGGCTGGGTGCCGAAGGCGCCGCCGATGATCAGCATGGTGACGATCGGAAACACGAACACGAAGGTCAGCACCAGCGGATCGCGCCCGATGAGCGTGAGCTCGGCCCGGATGAGCTGTGCCGTCCGGCCGTTCATGCCCGCGCCCCTGCCAGCTCAGCGGCCTGCGTGGCCTGCCCGGAGAGCAGGCCGAGAAGCGCGTCCTCCAGGGTGGGAACGTGCACCTGCAGGTCGGCCGGGACGGATTCACACGCGACCATGGCTGCGCAGACGTGCGCGACGACCCGTCGCTCACCGCGCACCACGACCCGCGCGCCAGTCCGGTCGACTGACCGCACGCCGTCGATCCGCCCCAGCGAATCCAGCATCCCGGGCGGGTGATCGGGCAGGCTGAACCGGATCGTCGCCTCGGCGGCGTGCCGCTCCACTAGCTCGGCCGGCGCCCCCGAATCGACCAGTCGTCCCGCTCGCATCACCAGCACCTGGTTGCACAGGCTCTCTGCCTCGTCCATCTCGTGCGTAACGAGGAGCACCGTGGTGCCGTCCTCGTTCAGCTGACGGATGGCGGCCCAGACGTCGCGGCGCGCGGCCGGGTCGAGGCCCTGGGTCAGCTCGTCCAGAATCACCAGCCGCGGCCTGTTCAGCAGCGCCAGTACCAGGAACAGCCGCTGCCGCTCGCCGCCGCTGAGCGACGCGAACGCCGAGCGCCGGCGGGCGGCCAGCCCGAACTGCTCGAGCAGTTCCGCGCCGTCACGCCCGTGCGGGGCGCGGAACAACCTGACGGCCTCCGCCACCCGCAGCCGATCCGGCAGCGCCGAGTCTTGCAGCTGGCTGCCGACGTGCGGGCGCAGCTCAGCAGCCTGGGTCACCGGGTCAAAGCCGAGCACGCAGAGCGTGCCCGCGTCTGGCTTGCGCAGGCCCTGCAGGCATTCCACGGTCGTTGTCTTGCCGGCCCCGTTCGCGCCGATCAGCCCCACGATCTGGCCGAGCGGGACATCGAGGTCCAGATCGTCCACGACCACTCGGTCTCCGTAGGCCTTGCGCAGACCTCGGACGGTCACTACATCGGTGTTTCTCATGCCGGCAATGCTTCCGGGCCGGCCCCCGCCGCACATCAGCCCGCGAGTAGAGCCAGGTCTCCACCCGGGGTTAGAGACTTGCCCGCCGCGGGCTCTTCACCCACGGAGGGTGATTGCGCAGGCTGAATGCCGTGCTTGGCTGCCGCTGGGGCGGCTGTTCGAGCAGGCCGGGGTCCAGATGAACGGGGGTGCGGTGGCGCAAGACGCCGGCATGGCCAATCTGGAGAAGATCGACCACATCGTCGTCCTGATGCTCGAGAACCGCTCCTTTGATCACATGCTGGGGTACCTGTCGCTCGAGGGCGGGCGGAACGACATCGACGGCCTGCGCGAAGAGTTCGCCAACGATCACGACGGACATCGGTACCCGGTCCACCACCTTGAGACCACGGCCATCCTCGACGACCCCGATCACTCCGCCAGCAGCGTCGACCTGCAGCTCGGCGGCGGCAGAATGAACGGCTTCGTCGCCAGCTTCGCCGACACGCTGTCCCGCCGCGGGGTCGAGGTCGCGGATCCGGGCCGGGTGATCGGCTACTACGGCGCGGCCGACGTCCCGGTCTACGATCACCTCGCCCGGCAGTTCGCCGTCTGCGACCGCTGGTTCAGCTCGGTACCCGGCGCGACCTGGCCCAACCGGCTCTACGCGATCTCCGGCCGGGCCGCCCGCAGCCGCGATGACCTGCCGCACAACCGCCCGCCGATGTACAACCAGCCGTCGTTCGTCCGGCACCTCGACGCCGACGGCGTCAGCTGGCGCTGGTACTCCTTCGAGGTCGGCACCCTGCGCCTGGCCGACGCCCGCTACAAACTCGGCCACCACGACCGCTTCGCGTTCTTCAGCCGGGAGAACCTCAACTGGAAGGCCGCCCTCGAGATCAGGATGGACGCGTTCGCGTCGAGCTTTCTCGAGGACGCGGCCCGGGGCACGCTCCCGTCGGTCTCCTGGATCGACCCGAACTTCAGCAACTTCAACCCGATCGGCTTCCAGCCCAACGACGACCACGCGCCGGCCGACATCAGGGACGGCCAGGAACTCGTGCTCGCGGTCTACCACGCGCTGGCCACAAGCCCCCAATGGGACAAGACGATGCTGGTCATCTGCTACGACGAGCACGGCGGCTTCTACGACCACGTCCCGCCCCCGGCCGCCCCCGACGACGACCGGCGGACGTTCGGCCGCTACGGCGTCCGCGTCCCGGCCCTGGTCGTGTCGCCGTGGACCGAGCCCGGCTCGGTATCGAAGACGGTCTTCGACCACACCTCGATCATCAAGACGATCCTGCTGCGGTTCGCCCCCGACGCGCTCAACCGACCCCAACGGCACCGCCGCCTGCTTGCCCGGGTTACCGGCGCCGGGCACCGGCAATATCCCGGAACACGCGTCGCGCAGGCCCATGACCTAGGAGAACTGCTAACACGCAGTGCGCCGCGACCGGCTCCCGACCGGTTCGCGCTGATCCAGGACGCCGCCGCCCGCGCGGCCGCCAGACCGCAGGGCGCGAACATCCACGGCGACGCGCTCGGCCGGCCGCCGGCGACCGACCTCCAGATCAGAATCGCCGCCGCCACCCGCGAGCTGAGAAGACGAGGGCACCCGGAAGGCCGGCCCTAGAAACGAGTCATGGGCCGACCGCGCCTGAGCCACCGTCCGTTAGGAAAAACTAAGATCTTTATTTCGAACGGTCCGTGGTCTCACCGGTTGAGTCGCCAGCCGAGCACCTCGCCCCCGGTGACCGTCGGCCGTCCGAGCAGCCCGGTCAGGTAGCGGGCGAGCGCCGACCGAGGGCCGGCGACGGCGACCACGGCGGCCGGCTTCCACGCGGCCAGCTGCCCGCGCATCTGAGCGGCGTCCGGGTACAGTCCGATGGCCGGGATCGTGGCGACCGCCGCGACATTGGCGCCTGACGATTGCGCCCAGAGCTGGTTCAGGTACTGCGCCTCGGAGGACAGCCCGTTGCCGTCGGTTGAGGGCTGGCCGTTCCAGGTCGGCCCCATGAAGTAGCCGCCGTACATCGCCGACGGAACGCCGGTGTCGGCCTGCCAGCGGAGCGGGGCGGTGTAGGTGCGCACGGGGATCGGCACCACGAGCACGTCGGCGCCGGGCGGCAGCCGCAGCGCGGCGAACGCCGCGGTCCAGCCGGCCGGCACCGGGGAGGCGTCGGCGGCGGGCAGCGGGCGCGGCACCAGCGGCAGGATCGCGATCACGGCGGCGGCGGCGATAAGCCAGTCGCGCGCGGGCCAGCGGCTGCGCGCGGCGTCAAGGCCGAAGGCGAGCAGCGCGGCGGCGGCGCCGTCGGCGATGATGGAGAACCGGTCGGGGATCACCGCCGCCGCGACCGGGAGGGCCTGCAGCCAGTGCCACGGCAGCAAGATGCCCTCGTGCTCCCGGCCGTCGGCCAGCAGGGTCCCGCCCAGGGAGAGCGCGGACAGCACCGCGAACGCCACCGCGGCGGCGCGCACCGGCAGGCGACGCCAGCAGCACGCCGCGATGACGGCGAGGACGGCGAGCATCGGCCAGCCGAGATAGCCCAGGTACTCGGGGAGACCGCCCTGGAACCTGGCCGCGAACGCGGCGCTGCCGGCCGTGTGCGCCAGCACCGACGCCGGCGGCCGGACGAAGCCGGCCAGATCGTTCTTGTAGAAATCGGCCGCGAACGGGCTGCCGTGCTGGCGGAGCGGGCCGAGGAACTGCACCCACAGCGGATAGCCCGCGATCGGGGCGGCCACTGCGATCCCGGCGCCGAGGCCGGCCGCGACGTCGCGGATCCGGCCGGCTACCGCGGCCGGCCGGGATACGGCCAGCACGACGGTGATGATCACTGCCGCCACGGCCGTGTCAAGCAGCAGTTCCTCGGCGATGAAGAGCTGGGCGGTCGCCAGCAGGCCAAGCCCGATCCCGCAGCGCGCCGCGGCCCGCCTGCCGGCGCCGCAGCGCCCGGTCAGCAGCCGCACTGCGGCGTCGACGATCAGCGGCGGGAGGACCGCGAACTGAAGGTCGTAGTGCCCCGCCGACGACTGGATCAGCGCCGGGGAGAATCCGTAGACAAGGCCGGCCAGGCCCGGCGGCGGCGGCGCTGGCACCCCACCGGCGCGCGGTGGCGAACATGCTGACCGCTGATCCGGCGAACCCCAGCGTCATGAGCACGGTCAGGCTGGCCTGCGGTCCGGCCAGCAGCGTCAGCGGCGCGAGGAGGACGCCGGGCAGCGGCATGGCCGTGTTCCACATGAGGCTGATTCCCTGCGGGGCGTTCATCGCGGTGGTGATCAGCGCGGGCAGCCTCAGGTGGGCGACGGCGGCGGCGTCGTACCGGAAGAACCAGGCGAACTGGTCGGCGTCGTACGGGTTGCCCGCCACGATCCGCGACGCCGGGTCCCGCCACAGCCACATGGTCAGCGCGACCGCGCCGATCAGGTAGTAGGTCCCTGCCAGCCGCAGCGTCCGGCAGCCGGCCAGCGGGCGCGCGCGTTCCGCAACAGCGGGAACCGCAAGGATCATAGGCGCACGCTACCGCGAATCTGGACCCTATCGAGCCCTATCACGGCGTAATAACAATGACAATGCCGGCCGCTATGTGTGACGGATTCGTGACGCCGGATCCAAGGCCCCGTTCCCGTGCTCGACCGGCGAATATAGTCCTCAACGAGGCAAAGCGTGCACCCTTCGAACTCGGCCTCACGGCCGCTAGCAGGCCCAATGCCCCGCTTCTGGGGCGACTCGGACACGGAGGTGTCGGATCCAATGCTTAACAGACTTCGGTTCGCATGGCGACGGTACAGGCGGAGGGGTCATTCCTCGCGTATTGCCGTCACGGTCGCTATTCCTGTGGTACTGGGTCTGGTGATCGGGTGCGTGATCCTGGTCGCCGGGCGCTCGACCGTCACCAACCTGGGCGATGCGGCTCTCGGCGTCGGCGCGTCGGCCAGCGCCTCCCCGTCGGCGGCATCGTCGGTGGCGCCGTCCGCGACGGCGTCCGGGACGAGCACGGGCGCCACGACCGCCGCGGCCAACGTCAACTGCGACATCATCGTCCCCGCGAACCCGCTCAGCGCGCGCGGCCTCGCCACCCCCTACCAGCTCACCGGCACGAACGGGCAGAGTCCGGCGCAGTCCGGGTGCCAGATGACCAACGCAGCCGCTCTCGGGGCGTTTGTGCAGGCCACCATCCTGAACCCGGCCACGGGCAAGCTCTTCGTCTACGACCCGCTGGTCGTCACGATGGGCACCACCCCGGCCGTGGCACCCGTCGTGCCGAAACTGCCGCGTGGCGCGATCGTCACGATCGACTTCGGGTTCAACGGCACCGACCTGTTCCTGGCGGGCGCGACGGCGAACGCGCTCAGGAATGGCAACTGCGTCAACGGCACGTCAGGATCGATCTTCGGGCAGGTGGCGTTCTGCAACGGCATCAACTTCTTCAACGCGGCGTCGCGTGATGAGCGCGAGGGGAGGCTGGTCGTGCCGTCAGAAGGCACCTCGAGCAAGATCGTCGCGTCGGCCGGCACGCTCGGGTCGGGCCAGAACTGCCCGGAAACGCGCAACTTCGACATGGTGGACCAGGATCCGAGCGACAACGTGACCACCTTCTACCTGCTTAATCCGGCCACCGGCCAGACCGCGCAGGACACCGCGTCCAACTCGGCCAACATCGCGGACTCGACGCTGCTCGCCAACGGCAGCGACAACACCCTGCTCGACGCGTTCATGGACCCGCTGCTCGGCTGCACCCCCTTCCAGGCGCCCGACCTGGCGAACAACAACGCGCTGACCAGTTCCCAGGCGATGGACGAACTGCTGTCGGCCGCGCACCAGCCGACGGTCGCGGCGCTCGTGCCCGAGAACGACGAGATGGTGCTGAGCAGCAGCGGCCAGCTCGACGCGGCCAAGACCAACCTCTACCGGGAGGAGATAGGCCAGGCGCCGGTCAGCGCCCAGAACAACAAGTCCAGCAGCCCGGCCATGTTCTGCCAGAACATGGTCGACATCCAGGCGCCGTTCCTGGCGGCCAACCAGACGCTGCTCTCGACTGGCACGTCACCGGTGCCGTCGGTGGGCAACAACCTGTTCACGTTCTTGGCAAACAGGCTCGGCATGTCCTTCAGCAACCTGGCCTGCCAGACCTTCGGCCTGACGAACCCAGTCACGGTCACGCTGGACGGCACGGGCGCGGCGACCGCGGCGACCCTCAACACCGCCAAGCAGACGGCGACCAACGCCGGGGCGACGCCGGCGATGCCCGGCTCGGGGACGGCAGGCGCGCCGCCGCGGAAGGGCCGTACCCATCACCGGGTGATGGACCCGTCGGGAATGTGAGCACGATGACGGGCCGCGGCGGCGCAGGTGCGTGGCCGTCGGCTCGTCAGGGACCGCACCGGCCTCCCCGGTGATGCCCCGACCGAGGTGAATGCCCACGCTAGGGGGCGCGCTCGCACAGAGCGCGCCCCCTAGCTGCTTGCCGTCGACCCCGACCAACGCGAGCAGAACTTGGTCGTGGGCGGGAACCAGCAAGTCGTGGCGGCAGGGCTGTCGGAGGCCTGCGCCGCGCATGCCCCGCTCGGCCCGGCCAGCCTCGTGCTCTACGACGTGTCCACGCTCTACTGTGCCGCTGGGCTGGCACGGCTCGGCTGGCCCGCCGCAGTTAAGGCGCAGCCGGGTCCTGAGTCGCGTTCCAGCGCTTGACGACCGTGACATCCGCAGGAGCTGCGGGCCAGACCTGGATCCGCACCCTCTCCATGGTCTCCGGCGTCTTCGCGGAGTCGGTATCCAGGGCGCCCGCTGTGTCGAGGTTAGATCTGGAGGCGCGCAGCCGGAGCCAGCCCGGTGTCACCCCGAACCGAGCCGCATCCGGCTCGTAGTCTGTGCAGCCCATCACAACCAGCCGGCCCGATTCGCTCTTCATGCTCGCCTCGACCACGTGGTCGAAGCCCGCCTCGTCGCTGGCCGGAGGAGAACTAAGGGTCTCCAAGCTCACCTGGACGAAGACGTTGACCGCCGTGCCGACGGCCACCGCGTCCGGGCCGACGGCCAGCCCGTCCCTGACCGTCTGGCTTGTCCAGAGATCCCCGAAGTCCGTCTCGGAACCCTCGTCGAACACGTGAATTTGGAAATAGTCCGCGAACAGCCTCAGTTCAGTTGCCACCAAGACATCCTGCCGTACGGCGGCGTCAGGACCACTGCCGCCCGACCTCCGCGACCCTCTCGCGCTCATCAAGGAGCCGAAACCACATGCGCACTAGCCTGATAAAAGTCAGGGCCGCCCTCGGGCAGTTGGAGGGTCTGCCGCTCGTCCGCAGCGGTGCCAACGACCGCGGGGCGGTCCCGGACTTCCGGGACCGCCCCGCGGTCGATCGCGCAGGCCTGGTGGCGGTTGCTATGGCAGCGCCAGCAGGCCGTCGGTGTTGCCCTTGGCGTCGGTGAAGAAGCCGACCAGGTCACCCTCGTCGTTGACGCCGTTGATCGCCGTCGAGCTCGCGCCGCTTATGTTCACGCTCGCCCACTTGCCGCCCTTCCAGGTGAAGCCGTGGGTGACGGCCGCGTTGCCGGTCCCGGTGGTGTAGGTGCCGACGACCTCATCGGAGTCGTTGACGCCGAACGCCTGGGTCATCGCGGCCCCCGGGTAAGCGAGCGTGATGAACCTGCCGGAGCCCAGCTTGAGGAACGCGTCCACCTGGTTGGCGGTCTTGTTGTAGAAGCCCGCGACGTCGCCGCGGTTGTTGATGGCGGCAGCGGTGAGGCTTGGCCCGAGGCCCCGCACCCCGGGGATCTCCACCCTGCTGAACCTGTGCGTCCGTATGTTGTACTCGTAGCCGCGGTTGAGGCCGGCGCTATTGGTGAAGAAGCCGACCGCGATCCCGCGGTTGTTGACGCCGAGCAGCTGATCCACCGGCGGGCTGGCGGCATCGCCTATCGGGAAGTTGACCTCGTGGAACCGCCCGTGCTGCTCGTAGAAACCGAAATTGTTGTTCGCCATGCTGGCGGTGTTCTGCGTTGACCAGAATCCGACGGTGACGCCCTCGTCATTAAGGCCGGTGACCTGGGTCTGCGCCGCGCGCGGGAAGTTCTCGTTCAGGAAGCTACGCTGCGCGAACGGAGGGACCAGCGCGTATCCCTTGTTCGGGTGGCCGGCGGCGCCAGAGCCGAAGTACCCGACGATGACGCCTTCGTTGTTGACGCCAAGCAGCTGATTGAATGTCTCGTCGCGCGAGTCGTTGAGCTTGACGATCTGGAAGCTGCCGGCCATGTTGCTGCTCAGGCCCGTGGTGCTGGTGGCGCCGGCCAGCGCGACGGAGTCGGCTGCTACTTGGCCGGAGGAGCAGCCGGTCACCGCGAGAGCCGCTGCCGCGATCAGCGCCCCCGATGCGAGCGCCGTCGCTGCCGAGATACCGCCTGGCGGGCGCGAAAGGCGTCGGCGGCGTGTGTTGATCCGCGAGCTTCATGCTGGGTGTCCTTTCGGTCGGCGGAGCGCGGCAAGCGGAAACGAGATAACCGCTTGCCGGCGACTCCTGGATGCCGGACGTGAGCCTACTGAGCAATGGAAATAACGCCCGGAGTAACAGCAGCCTCTTAATGAGGACGTAAGTTCCGGTGCCGCTATCATCAAAAAACAATTAGAAATCTGACGTCCACATAACATTTGTGGAACAGCAAATTTCGTAAGTGCAGCAGATGGCCGCTCGTACCCACCCCAGGAGTTGTTGACCAGCAGGTCAAGTCGCCCTCGTTCGGCCCGCCGGGGCGCACGCTCGGTTTTCGCGAGCGCCTCTGGCGCTGGGCGCGGGTGCCCGGGAGGATGAGGGAGGTGGATGAAGATCTGAGCGCCGAGCTCGTGGAACGGGCCGACCGGGATCAGGCCGCCCGCATGGCGCTGAGGCCGGGGCACGGGATGCCGGAATGGGAGGCGTCCGTGGCCCCGGTCGACCGGGATAACACGGCCTGGCTGCGGGAGGTAGTCGGGCGGCACGGGTGGCCCGGCTGCGAGCTGGTCGGCGAGGCGGGCGCGCTTGCGGCCTTCCTGCTCGCCCAGCACGCGCCGCCGGACCTGCAGGAGGAGTGCCTGCCGCTGCTCGAGGAGGCGGTGGCGCGGGGTGACGCCAGCCCGGTACACCTGGCGTACCTGCTGGACCGGGTGCTGATGCACCGGGGCGAGCCGCAGGTCTACGGGACCCAGTATCACGGGGTCGGGAACGGCCCGCTGGAAATGTGGACGGTGCGCGATCCCTCCGGCCTGGACGAGCGGAGGGCAGCGCTGGGCCTGGAACCGGAGGCGGTGTACCGGGCGCGCCTGCTAGCGCACCACGAGCGAGGCGGCGAGCACGAAGACGACGAGCCGACGTGAGGTAGCGTGCCGCGCTTGCCCCCCTCGACTTCGGGGGATGACTGCACCGCAAGTGATGGACGGGCGAGCGGGAACGCGAAGCACGATCCGGAGCGGGAAAGCAGGACCCGGGCGAGCATGGGAACCGAACTGGTACTCCTCGGAACGGCAGGGGCGCCCATGCCCGTCGTCGGCCGCGCCGGGATCTCGTCGGCGGTCATCGTCGACGGGCGAGTCTTTGTCATCGACTGCGGTCGGGGTCGCCGTCCGCCTTCGCGGACGAGCGCGCCGGAGTCGGCGAGCTGATTCTCACCCACTACCTTCCGGCCGAACCGCACGCGATCTCGGACGCGGAATGGGCGGAACGCGCCGGGCACGGCTACCGCGGCACGACCACAGCGGGCACAGACGGCCTCCGCAGAGCGCTCCCGCGCTCTACCGGCACCCTCGCTTGATGCGCTTGACTCAGCAGACGGTGTAGAGGCCTAGCTCGACACGTCGATGCCATAACGCGTGGCGAGGTCTTCGATGGGCAGCGCCTGGCCGGTGAGGCTCAGCACGTCCGGGTCGGCCGCGAGCGCGGCGACAGCGCGCCCGACTCCCTCGGGCGACTGCGACTGGCTCAGGTCGAGGTACTCGGCGAACTGCATCACCCCCTCCGTCCGCACCCAGCCCGGGTGCACCGCAACGGAGGCGACTCTGTGCTCCTTGAGCTGCAACGCCGCAGTCAGCGCGAGGCGGTCGTCGGCGAGCTTGGCCATTGCGTAGGCGCCGCCGCCGTCGCCATCCGCGGCGACCGCATTGGAGACCGTCACCACCAGGCTCGCGGGGGTCGAGATCAGCATTGGGGCACAGACCGCCAGCGCGACGTAGTGGGCTCGCACACCGCGGGTGAACATCGCATCGAACACTTCCACCGGCTGCTCCCACAGCGGTCACCGCCGCCGCAGCCTCTTCTACCGTGCCCGGCAGGTGGGCGGTGCGGCCCGCCGCCGAGGAACGCGCGGTCACATATACAGCCCAGCCCGCAGCTCCCAGGGCCGCCGCGATTCCCCGGCCCACGCCACGGCTCGCGCCCGTCACCCAGGCCACCCGGCGGGCAGGGCCGCCTGTTCCCTCCGCCATGGTCGGAATGCTACGCGGCCGGGGGGCCGGGCTCGCGGGTGCGGCGGGGTTCTCAGGAACTCGTCCGAGCGGACGCGAAATCCAACCGAGCCCGGTAGCTTACGCGGTGCGGCTCGCCCGGGCGGCGGCTGGCATCCCGAGCGGGTCTCGGCGGGCGGGCATCCGCAGCGTGACCATGCGATGCCAGCCGCCGAGCCGGTCGTAGAGGTAAACCGCGTCGATTCCGCAGGCGAGGATGGCGGACTTGACCCTGGACCAGCGCAGCGTCCGTCCCAGGTGGGCCATGACCGCCTTGCTCACGTCGCGGTAGACCGCGATCTCGGCGCGGGCAGTGGCGCGAAGGATGGACTCGATCTCGCGGCGGTGGCCCGCCGCGACGAGCCGAAGCAGCTCCTCATGACAGTAGGCCAGGTGGTTGTCCTCGTCGGCCGAGATCACCGTTACCGCCCGGCTGACGTCGGCGTCCGTTGAGTGCCGACGCAACGAGCGCATCTGCTCAGACGCCCGCTGCTCGGTGACCCGGCTGTGGGCCAGGTAGGCGATGATGTCCGCCTCGGTCAGCGGCCGGTCCGCGCGCAGCTTGCTGTGCGCCAGCCCGATGCCCATGCGCTCGAGCCGCATGGTGTAGTCGGTGTCGGCTGGCACCGGCTCCGGCGAAAGGCTCCGCTTGCGCAGCAGGGCGTTGAAGATGCGCGCGTGCTTATCCTCGTCGGCCCCGTGCCTGGCGATCTTGGGCGCGAGGTCGTGGCAGGATTCGGGCACCAGCGCGGCGATCCTGCCGTTCTCCCAGCCTCCCTGGGCCTCGCCGCTTGCCGCGATGGAGCAGAACAGGCGGAACGCCTCGTCGTTGCGGAAGATCTCGTCGTAGATTGCCCTGGGTGAAAGCATCCTGGGTACCCCCGTTCGCTGAATCCCGGTGACGCCGCAGCGGAGGAACGGGGCGTCCTCGCGCGCCAGCGCCCGACGCCGCGTAAAGCACCAGACGGTAAGGGCCGATGCTCGGCAAGCTCCTTCCTTATTGTCACCGCTGGAAGCGGTCCGTAATCAGGGCAGTCCACAGCCTCTCCCCGGCCACGGCGATTTCATCGCCGTGGTCGCCTTCCGCCTGGCGCGGACGCGCGGCCGGGCAACGCGTGACGCTGCCCGGCCGCACTCCAGGGAACCGGGCTTAGCCGCCGATCTTGCTCAGCACGAAGCTGGCCGCGGCGTTCTGGTAGCGGTTGAGGTACGTCAGGTGGACTTCGAGGTTGAGGCCGCTTGCGCAGTACGGGTCGTTGGCGTCGCACCAGGCAGCGATCTTGCTGCTACCGCCGACCGCGGTCAGCCGCCCGAGCTGGGCGCTGCTGCGGGGGAACAGCCCGTTGCGCGTGGCGGTGCCGAGGTCCCAGGACTGGCCCACGACGTGGCCCGGGTCACCGAAGTTGGCGATGGCGACGACGTGGCTGCTTATCGCCGTGCTGACCGGCGCCACGGTGCCGCTGACCTCGGAGTTCCCGGTGATGACGTCCATGGAGACCTCCGCGCCCTGGGAGTATCCGAGCAGGACCTCCTGCTGGCTCGGGCAGTTGTCCACGGCCGTCGTGAGCTCCTGCTCTGCGTTGGTCACGCCCTGGCTCTCGCTGCTGGTGTAGTTCGTCAGCGTCGCCGGGTAGACCACCGCCTCCTGGCTGACCGTCTTGTCGCTGTGCCTCGACGTGGCCCGCTGGTACCGTCCCGGCTACCGCCTCACCCCGCAGCAGCTGGGCGACTTCAATGCGGCCACCGCCCTCCGCATCGCCGGCGGAGCCCCGGCGGCCTAGACGCCAGCGAAGAAGTCGAGGTAGGCCCGGGCCAGGGCGGCCGGGTTCTCCAGCGCGATGTTGTGACCGGACGCGGGGATGACGGTGCCGCGGACGTCGCGGGCCACTTGCGCGAGCTGTTTGGCTACTTCGTCCCCGAGATAGGCCTGCGCGCCGACGGCGAGGACCGGGCAGCTGATCGGGTCGGCGTAATGCGGGCGGTTCTGTTCGGCGTCGGTCTGGCGGGCGCGGTACATCTCCAAGATGGCCCTGGTGCCGCCCGGCTGCTCGGCCGAGTGCACGATTTCGTCGATGTCCTCCTCGGCCAGCGCGCTGGGGTCCCACATCTGGCGTCTGGCGTACCACGTCCAGAACGGCCGTTCCCGCCCGGCCAGCAGCAGCTCGGGCAGGTTCGGCAGGCTGAAGAAGCTGAAGTGCCAGCCGGTGCGGCACGTCGTCGGCGGCGAGCGAGGGGTCGGGTTCGCCGCCTGGCAATCCTGGGCTGGCAATCCTGGCAGGAGCGTTTCCTGGAACACCAGTTGCCGCACCCGGGGCCGGTGGAAGGCGGCGACGGCGTAGGCGATGGCCGCGCCCCAGTCCTCGCCGGCGACGCGGAACTGGTCGAAGCCCAGGTGGGTGGCCAGTTCGGCGACGTCACCGGCCATCGTGGCGGTGTCGTAGCCGGTCAGGGGGCGCTGGGAGCCGCCGGCGCCTCGGTTGTCGACCGCGATGACGGTGTAGTGCGGGGTCAGCAGCGGCACGACGTGGCGCCAGTACGACATGGTCTTCGGCGTGCCGTGCAGCAAGAACACCGGCTCGCCGGCGCCGCCGATCGCGTAGTGGATCTCCACGCCGTTGACCTTGGGCTTGCCGTGTGTGAGCCGGACTCCGGCGTGGTCAGTGAGGTTCATCTCGGCGAACTCCTTCTTCTCTTCGGCCGTGTAGGCGCCGACCGGGTGGTGGATCTTCCGGAGCGGCTTTGCGCCGTCGGGTCGGCGTCCACGGTCGGCGCTGGAGGTTTCGCCCGGTACAACCGCGCCTCCGTTGCCGCCGGTGTCGCCTGCGTCGCACCTGTCTCAGATGGAGTCCATCTGACGATCAGATGGTCGCGCCATGAGCGCACCGGCAGCCGCGCGCTTCCGAGTTGGCAGGGCGGCGTTGGCTTACAGGTGCCGGTCAGCTGCCCGCGGGGTGGATGCGCAGCAGCTGATCGGCGAACCGCCGTGCTGCCGGACTGGTCTCGCCCACCGAGGGCAGGATCAGGTAGATGTGCCTTTCCAGGCGCACGCCCTCGACCGCGATGAGCCGCAGCACGCTGTCTGGCGCGGTCAGCACCGGGTACCGCAGGCCGACCGGAGCGAAGCCGATACCGACGCCCGCGCTGACCAGTTCGAGGAATAGCTCCCAGTCGCCGACCTCGCAGACGACGCGGCGCGGTATGCCCTCGCCGGCGAACGCGGCGTCACTTAGCAGGCGAGCCGTCCACCCTGGGGGTACCTCGACGAACCGCTCGTCGGCGAGTTGCCTTATGGTGACCTCGGCCAGCCCCGCCAGGCGGTGATCAGCACGGCAGACGAGGTGCAGCGGCTCTCGCGCCAGGCGAGTCATCCGGACGCCCGGGACCTGGCTGACCGCGGGTCCGATCACGCAGTCCAGTTCTCCCGTCTCGACCATCGAGATCATCGTCAGCGCGGGCGCGTACTGCAGGCGCAGGTCGATGCCGGGATGATCGCGGGTGAACTCGCCGAGGTAGGAGGCGAACGGCACCAGGTGCTGAGCCGACAGCGAGACGCCGAGGCGCAGGGTGCCGATGAGCACGTCACGGGTGTGGTGCACGGCCTGTTCCGCCTGCGCGGCGCTGGCCACGGTCCGGCGGGCCGGGCCGACCAGGGCCTCGCCGGCCGCGGTGAGCCGGACGGGCCTGGTGCCGCGGACGTAGAGGGGCGTGCCGAGTTCGCGTTCGAGGGCCTGGAGCGAGTTCGACAGGCCCGACTGCACGATCAGCTCGCGCTTGGCGGCGCGGGTGACGCTGCGTTCCTCGACCAGCGCCAGGAAGTGACGTAGCTGTCTGAGTTCCATCGGCCACCGCCTCTAGGCCTGAATCGCAGCGTGTCTGGACAGCGTCATCTGCCGGGCAGATGCACTCTATCCCTTCGAGTCATCGTGATCCTGGCACGTTCAGCGGGAGGCTTACCAGGAACACCGCGCCGCCGCCCGGGTGGTTGCCCGCGTGGATGTGACCGCCGTGCAGGCGCGCGTTCTCCCAGGCGATCGCCAGGCCCAGGCCGCTTCCATCGGAACGCGCCCGGGCTGTGTCGGCTTTGTAGAACCGGTCGAATATGCGGGGGATCGCCGTAGGGGGCAGCCCGTGGCCGTGGTCTCGCACTTCCACCGCCAACTGCCCGCCGCCCTGGCCGCCAGATTGGATGCGGGCCTGCACGGTCACCGGCGGGCCGCCGTGACGTAGTGCGTTGCCGACGAGGTTGGCGAGGATGACGTCGAAGCGGCGGCGGTCCAGGCGTGCGGTCAGCCCGGCCGGGACGTCAGCGGTCACGCTGGACCAGCCGCGAGCGCGCAGGCACTGGCTGACGGCCTTCGCGACATCAGTGTCATCGGTGAGGAGCCGGGCGGTGCCGGCGTCGAAGCGGGAGATCTCGATGAGGTCTTCGACGAGCCGGTTGAGGTGCTTAACCTCCTGTCCGACCAGCCGCGCGGCCGCCGCGGCGTCTCCGGTCAGCCCCGCGTGCTCGTGCAGGATGTCGGCTACCGCCGTCATCGCGGTCAGCGGGGTCCGCAGCTCGTGGGATACGTCGCCGGCGAACTGCCGGGCCCGTGCTTCCATCTGTTCCAAGTCGCCGACCTTGTCCTCCAGCGCGGAGGCCATCTCGTTGAACGAGGTGACCAGCTGGGCGAGCTCGTCCCGGCCCCGTGGCTGGATCCGGACCGACAGGTCGCCGCCGGACATGCGCTGCGCCGCCCGGGCCAGCCGCCGGACCGGCTGCAGGACCGGCCGGGACGCGGCGAACGCCACCGCGGTGAAGACGGCCAGCAGCGACAGGACGGCCAGGCAGAGGACCACGACGAGGAAAGGCGTCGCCTGGGGCCCCTGGGGCCCGCCGTGGTGCGGAAGATTCCGTTTGTAGAGGAAGGAAAGAGTCCCCGGCGGAAGGATCGTCAGTTCGTTCAGCCGGGGAAAGAGCGGGAGCAGCAGGTTAATGACCAGTTGGGCCGCGAGCGCCGCCACCAGCGCCACCACGATGAACGCGACTATCAGGCGCCTGTGCACGGGACTTCCCTCTCTCCTTACACCGGGCCGAACCGGTACCCGAACCCTCGAACGGTCTGGATGTAGCGCGGCTGAGAGGTGTCGGTTTCGACCTTTGCCCGCAGCCGCTGCACGCACGCGTCGACCAGCCGGGAGTCCCCAAGGTAATCGTGCTCCCAGACCAAGTCGAGAAGCTGCTCCCGAGAAAACACCTGCCGCGGCGAGCCGGACAGGACCAGCAGCAGCCTCAGCTCGGTCGGGGTCAGCGAGACATCCTGGCCGCGGCGCCGAACGATCAGCGAGCCGCGGTCGATCATGAGCTCGCCGTACGACTCCGCGGGCGAGTCGGCTCGGGCTGTCCTGCGGATCACGGCGCGGATGCGGGCATCGAGCACGCGCGGCTCCACCGGCTTCACCACGTAATCGTCGGCGCCGGCCTTAGTCCCCCGACGATGTCCAGGTCATCCCCCCGTGCGGTCAGCATGATGACCGGGATGTCGCCGCCGCGGCGCAGCCGGCGGCAGACCTCGAAGCCGTCCAGTCCCGGGAGCATGACGTCGAGCACGACGACGTCGGCGGCGGCGTCGGGGAAGTCGCGGAGCGCCGCCTCGCCGGTCTCGGCCGCCCGCACAACGTAGCCGAGGCGACGTAGGGCCAGTTCCAAGCCTTCGCGGGCGCCCGGATCGTCTTCGACCAGCAGAACGGTAGCCATTACCTGCCATTATGTCGTCGTGCGAGCGCGGCTGTTGACCGTCGCTGCCCTGATTACACGGCGCCCGTGTCATGAACCAGTCCTCGGATTGTCATGACCGGGTAACAGGAGCGCTCCGGCGTCTGCTGTGACACAGCTGTGACGGCGGCCGGACGAGCCGGTGAAGCTGGTAGCGCACCGTCGCAGGCATGCACCCAACGAGCAGCCGGTCCCCGCGGGGGCTGGACAGAACGCGAACGGGTCACCGGCGGCCCAGGACAAGCCGAACGCTCCTGACCGCACTCGCCTGCCTGGCCATACTCGGCTGCCTGGCAGGCTTCGTCATCGCGGAGCGGGATAAGTCGCCCGTCGGGCCGACGGCCCTCTCCCGTCCGCCGGAGTGGCCCGCCGGAACGCCCACGTCGGCAGCCGCGTCTGCCCCTGCGAGCCGGCCGCGGCTTGGCGCGGTCTCGTGGCCGGCCGAGGGGGAATCGGCCGCCTTCATCGGCGGCCGCGGCGTGACGGACGGCCCGGGCGCGACCAGGCAGGTGCCCATCGCGAGCGTCGCCAAGCTGATGACCGCGTACGTGATCCTGCAGGACCACCCGCTGTCCGCGAGCGGATCGGGTCCGGATATCACGGTCGACACGTCGGAGGCAGCCGAGTACCAGTCGCAGGCCGCCGCCGGCGACTCGCTGGTGGCGGTGGCCGCCGGCGAGACGATTACCGAGCGCCAGGCGCTGGAGGCGCTACTGCTCCCGTCGGCCGACAACATCGCCTGGATACTCGCGCGGTGGGACGCCGGCCGCCAGGCCGCGTTCTCGGCCCGGATGAACGCCGCCGCCCGCGGCCTGGGCATGACCGCCACCAGCTACACCGACCCGGCTGGTCTGGACCCGTCCACCATCAGCACCGCGGCCGATCAGGTACGCCTCGGCATTGCCGCGCTGCGAGTGCCCGCGCTGGCCGAGATCACGGCTGAGTCCTCGGCCCTCGTTCCCGTCGCGGGCACGGTCCGCAACACCAACACGCTGCTTGGCCAGGACGGGATCGTCGGCCTCAAGACCGGCAGCACGCGGGCCGCCGGCGGCTGCCTCCTCGTCGCGGCCCGGCAGGAGGTTAACGGGCGCAACATCCTGATCGTGGCCGCCACCTTCGGCCAGCCGGGAACGGCCGGGACGATCCTGCCGAACGCATTGCAAGCCGGCCGTAACCTCGTGCTCGCGCTGGATGCCGCCCTCGGCCCGGGCGGGCAGCCGTGACTTGGCCCACGGGCGTCCGGCGGGCGATCCGGATCGGCTCCCGGCCGGGCCCGTGGAAGCGCGGCCCGGTCCTCGCGACGCTAGCGTTGCTGCTGGCGGCGGTCATGCTGCTGCACGCGCAAATCCCCAACTGGGGCTGGAACCTCGGCAGCCTCGCGGAGACCTTCCTGCCGTGGCTTGGCCTGCTCATCCCGGTGCTGCTGGCCGCGGCCCTGCGACGCCGCTCCGCCTCCGCACTGGTCGCGCTGATGCTGCCGGCCGTGGTCTGGCTGAACCTCTTCGGCGGGGTGCTCAGCGACAAGTCCGGCCCGGGGGGCTTCCTCACCGTGGTCAGTGAAAACGTCGACTCAGGCAACCCCGACCCGGCCAGCACCGCCCGCGACCTGGCCGCCTCCGGCGCGGACGTGCTGGCGCTTGAGGAACTGACCCCGCAGGCCGCGGGCAGCTACGAGAAGGCGCTGGCGAAGGGATACCCGTACTACACGCTCGAAGGCACGATCGGGCTGTGGAGCAAGCTGCCGCTGTCGGACACCAGGCCGATTGACATCATCGACTACGGACCGCTGGCGGACACCAAGCCGGCCGCCCAGAAGCTGGCCTCGAACCGGGCGCTGCGCACCACGGTGGCCACGGACCACGGTCCGCTCACGGTCTACGTGGCCCACCTGGGGTCGGTACGGGTGAACCCCAAGGCGGGCTTCTGGACCGCCTCGCGAGACATCGGCGTGCAGGCGCTCGGCCGGGCCATCGCCGCCGATCCGAGTAAGCGGGTGCTGCTGCTCGGCGACCTGAACGGCACCATCGACGACCGCGCGTTCTCCGATATCACTGCGCAGATGCAGTCGGCCCAGGACGTCGCCGGGGACGGCTTCGGCTTCACCTGGCCGGCGTCCTTCCCAGTGCTGCGGATCGACCAGATCCTGGTCAGAGGCGTGCAGCCGGACAGCTCGTGGGTGCTGCCTGCCAACGGCAGCGACCACAGGCCGGTGGAAGCCAGAATCAGCTGGTGAACAGCGGCCGTCAGGCGTCGGCGAGCAACTCGATCACCGGCGCGAACCGGTCGGCGAACAGGGCGTTGACCGAGACGTAGGACACTGCGGCGCGGTCCCGTCGTCGCAGTAGCGTGTCCGCCATCTGCCGGGCGGACCCGACCAGCACGGTAATCGAGCCGTGGCGGATCAGGTCCCGGGGATCCGCTCCGAGCCATGCGGCCGCCTGGGGCGGGTACTCGTCGCCGACCAGGGCGACGTTGAGGTTGAGTTCGAGGCTGTCAAACCGGTCGCCGGCGATCGCGCGGACCTGATCGGCCTTCGCCTCTAGTTCGTCCTCAGTACTACGTGGCGGCAGGCCCAGTGCCAGCGTGTCCGCCTCACGCGCGGCGAGGTGCAGCATCCTCGGCCCGTTGCCGGCGACAAGCACGGCCGGCCGGGGCTGCTGCATGCCTCGGACGGCGTCGTACCTGGAGGCCTCGTCGGACCGGTCAAAGCGAGTGCGCACGGCCTGGAGCGTCTGTTCGATGCGGCGGATGCGCTCGCCCGGGCGGCCGAAGGGCACCCCGAGCCTGCGCGCGTCCCGCTCGGCGTCGGGGCGGCCCGCGCCGAGTCCGAGTTCGAACCGGCCCCCGCTGAGCACGTCCAGGCTCGCGGTCTCCCAGGCGATCTCTCCCGGAATGCGCAGCGGGCTCGCCAATACGTAAGTGCCGAGCCGGAGCGTGCTGGTCACCGCGGCGGCCGCGCTGAGGGCCTGGAACGGCGCGAACGTGCCGGTGCCGTCGGGGCACAGCAGCGTGGAGAAGCCGAGTTGCTCGATGCGGCGCGCGTTCGCCGCCCACTCCTGCCCGCTCCGCCCGAAGCCGGAGACCGCCCCGAACCGGAACCTGCGCTGGCCGATCACCGGCGTCACCCACCCCCCGTGTAAGAAGATTCGATATCTAATGCTTAGAAGACTAATGCTTTGACATCGAAGAATCAAGCCATCCGTTCACGGTGCTCGCTTGTCAGGTGATCCGGGCCAACGGGTCGATGATGAACTTCACTGAGGCTGACGGGTCATGGTGCGCGTCTGACCACCTGGCAGCCCAGTCGAAGCGCTTTGGGAATCTCTGCGACCCGCTCCACCCGTAGTTGCAACTGCTCGATGTCCCGGGCCGAAGCCGGCGAGTCGACCTCGAGTACGTACTGAATGCCAGTGGATTGCCATGTCGGCGGCGCGAACCCCCCGCTGGCGGACACGCGCACCCCGGCGATCTCGATGTTCAACGCCGCCGCCTCTCGGTACGTGTCGTTAAGAACGCATCCCGCGACCGCAAGGTGCAGCAGGTGGGCGCCGGTGAAGTCCGTCCGCACACCGACACCGCTCGACGTCCAGGCGTGTGGAAGGCGAACGCCATCGTCATCTGCGGTGAGGTAGCTCCCGGCCGCCACGGTCACTGCCGCGTCATCAGGCACCGCACGCCCTCCGTTCTTCGTCCGCACCACTCCCGACCGGCTTGCACACCCTACCGCTCGCCCCTGGCAGGGCCGCTGCGTCGTAAGGCTTGTCAAACGACATATCATATGCATATCATAGTGATATCAGTTTTTATCTCGACGGCAGGCGTCGGGCGAGCAGGGCACAGGAGGAGTCATGGGAACTGTCACCGGAAGAAAGACCTCGACGGACCAGGCGTCGCCGCGGCTGGAGAGCATCATCGGGTGGACTTGGCGCGACCGGATCGGGCACGTGTGGCACCAGCTGCGCGCGGCAGTGGCGGAGATGAACTACGCGGCCCGGCGGACCGTCGAGCTGCAGATGCGCCTCCCGCAGTGAGCGCTGGCCGCGGCATCGATGTCAGGCAACCAAGGCGTCCGCGAGGTCACGCCGACCCCGCGGACGTCCGCCGTTAGGTGATCCGGACGATCGGGTCGATGATGAACCTCACCGAGGCTGACTGAGGTGACGCCTCGGTATCGGTGACGGTGATGGTGACGGGGAACCGGGCCTCCGTGGTGGGGGTGCCCGTGATCACGCCGCCGCTGAAGCTCAGCCCGGGCGGCAGGGCGCCGCTCTCCGACCAGTGATACGGGCCGCCGCCGCCGGAGATCTTGAGTGACAAGCTGAATGGCGAGCCGACCGTGGGCTGCTGAGTGCCCGGATTGGTCATCGTCAGCGTCGGGTAAGCGCACGCGACGCTGACCTTCGCGGCGGCGCTGTGCGCGGACGGGGACGTCACCATGAGCGTGTCAGTGATCTGCCATTGGTTCGACGCCGCCGTCACCGAGTCCGGGACGCTGACCGACCCGCCAGCCGGGATCGCCGCCTTCGTCGCCCCGGTGCTGGTCCCGTTGGAGCGGGCCCAGTGGTAAGTGACGGTAGTCGCCCGATCGGAGCTGATCGTTCCCGGCACGGTGAGCGATGGCAGCTCGGCCGGGCAGGTACCTGAGACCGCGGCCGCGTTCGCCGCCGCCGTGATGACCGCTGCCGGCGGCGGCGCGGTAGTGGGCGGGTTGGTGGTCGGCGCGCTGGTGGCGGGCGGATTCGTGGTCGGGCTGGTGGCCGACGGGCTGGCGGTGGGCGAGCCCGTCGTCGAGGGGCTGGCGGTGGGGGAGCCCGTGGTCGAGGGGCTCGCCGAGGGCGAGCCCGTGCCGGTCGTGCCGACGGTACCCGGATCCGTGGCCGCCGCGTCGGCGGCCTGATTCGTGGTCCGGGAACCGGGGGGCCCGGAGCCGCTGTTCCCCGTCAGCGCGAGCGTCGTCGTGGTGACCGCGATGGCGGCGAAGACGCCGAGGGCGACCCCGGCGGCGACGGCTTTCTTCTTGCGGCCCATGCCGCCAAGCAGGGTGGCGGCGAACGAACCGCCGGCCGCGCCCCCGATGCCGCCGAGCAGCAGCAAAAGCAGCGCGGCAGCGCGCTTGCCGAGCTCGTTCCCGCCGCGTTCCTCCCAGTCCTCGCCGTAGGCGCGGTCGGCGACCAAGTTCAGCTCGGCGACGAACTCCACCGCGTGGGCCGGCCGATCTCTCGGGTCCTTGGCCAGGCCGCGCTCGATGAGGGCCTGCAGCGGCTGGTCAACCAGGGCGACGGGAATGTCGCCGGTCTGGTGCTGCATCGCCAGGTGCTCAAGGCGCCCCGAGAACGGGGTCTGGCCGGTCAGGCACTCGAAGAACACGGCGGTGGCGGCGTAGATGTCGGTCGCCGGAGTGGCGGGCTCGCCGTTCCACTGCTCGGGTGCCATGTACAGCGGCGTGCCGCCGACGGGGGCCCGCTCCCCGGCCTTGACCGCGACGCCGAAGTCGGTCAGCTTGCTGTTGCCCGCGCCGTCGACGAGCACGTTCTCCGGCTTGTAGTCGCGGTGGACGATGCCGAGCTGGTGGGCGGCGGCCAGGCCGAGCAGCGAGCCCTTCAGCACCACGAGCGCGGACTCCGGGCTGGTGGGGCCCTGCCTGGTGATCATCTCGTGCAGTGAGACGCCGTCGACAAGCTCCATCACGATCGCCGCGCCCTCGCCGGGGGCCTCGACGTAGTCGAACAGCCGCACGACGTGCGGCACGTCGATCGACGCGAGCAGGTCGACCTCCTCGCGGAAGCGCGCGAGGAAGCCCGGGTCGCGCAGCAGCCTGGGCGCCAGGTACTTGATCGCCACCGGCTGGCCGGTGTCGTTGCGGGTCGCCGCGACGACCCGGGCGGACGCGCCGTGGCCGAGTTCGCGCTCTTCGGTATAGCCGGGTACCACCCAGGCGCTCATCTGGTCGCTCCGTCAGGGGTCGCGCTACGGGGGGAAGCGTGCGGCGATACGCCGTACGGCAGGAACTGGACGCTGCGCCGACCGACGCCGACCCGCGTGCCGGGCTCCAGCAGCACCGCGTCGACCGGGGAGAGCGGGCGCGGGCCGCCCGCGCGCTGCAGCACCGAGCCGTTGGCCGAGCCGAGGTCGCGCACCTCGACCCGCCAGCCGACCAGGGAGACCCGCAGGTGCAGCCGGGATACCGAGCCCTCGGCGTCGGTGACCGGCAGCGGCGCGGCCCGCCCCGCGGCCACGTCACCGTCGAGCAGCGGCTCGCGGCCGATGACGTAGTCGCGGTCGAGCAGGTACCCGCGCCCGTCATCGACGAGCAGGACGCCGAGCGGCGGCCGCGGCAGCCGCCGGATGTTTCTGGTGAGCTCGCGCATGCTGACACGGCACTCGCGGCAGGACAACGCGTCGGGCGGGTTGAAGTGCAGCCGGGCGCACAGTGCGCCGTCGACCAGAACCGGTTCAACGACGCCGAGCGGTTCCAGCCGCATCGTTGAAATATCGGCGATGGGCGGCTCTGGCGGGCCGTCGGCGCCGGCGTCGCCGGTTGGCATCCGCGTCGCCGACCCGGCGGGCCGGGCCGCCGCCCGGAACCAGCTCTCGGCGTCCGGCCCGGCCGGAATGTGGGCCTGCCCGACCGAGGAAAGCGTGGTGGGCGCCACAGTCGCATCCGGACCGTTCGGGACAAGGGTGTGGCTTTGTTCTCGGGTGACGGTGAACATGACGCCGCCGCCCGAGACGATTCCGGCGTCCAGGCGGAGCCGGGGGTCTGCTGCCGCCGCGGCGCCGATGACGAGCCGGACGGTGACGACCGCGCCGGTCACGGTGCACGCGACCGGAGTCATCGAACCGCCCGGCGTGACCACGGTCTCCGGGCCGCCGTCGACGGAAACCAGCGCGGCCGCCGCGCCGTGCGCGAGGACCGCGACCTCCCCGCCGAACGTCACCCCGGCGCACGCCCACGCGAGCCGCCCGACGCGCACCAGGGCGGCGCGCGTTCCGGCCAGCACCAGGGCAGCACCGTCACCGCCGGAGTCGGCGACCGCGGCCAGCGCGGCGAGCAGCGGGTCGGGCCCGGGGCCCAGGCCGTCAGTCAGGACGACGAGACCGCCGCGACGCGCGAGGAGGCCCTGGCCGGCCAGCGGGACGCATTCGATGACGGTCATGCGGCGCACGTGTAGGTGAAGGTGGCGGACTGGGCCGAGATCACATTGGGCGTGAAGACCTGGAAGATCGCCACGGCGTGGTGGACTCCCTTGCCGCCCAGGTACCACTTGAGCTCAACCCGGACCTGCTGCTGCCCGCTGGCGGCGGTGACGGTGCCGGTCGGCAGGTTTTCGCCGTCCTTGGTCCACTGGTAGGTGACCGGCCCGCCCTTGCCGTTGGTGAAGATGGTGCCGACCACGTCAACCGTGGAGTTGCAGGCGATCTTGTCCGGGTTCGTGACCGAGACCGTGGCAGCCGTGATCTTGAGGGTCTGGTGAGTTCTGGTCCATACATAGGCGGCGACGCCGGCCACGATGGCGACGGTGAGCAGGCTGCTCAGCACGCCGGTCCAGCGACGACGACGGCGTCTCGGCCGCGCGGCGGGCCAGCCGTCCGGGCCGCCGTTGCCGCGGCGTTTGCCGCTGCCGTCGGGTCGTGGTCCTTGCCCCGGCCACTGGGGCGGATCGTCGGCCACCAGGGTCGCCCGGTAGGTCTCGGTAACGGGGTCGGCGGGAGGCATCGACCAGGCGCCGCGGGCCGTGTCGTCGGCGCTGCCGACCAGGAAGGTGCGCCGGTCGGCCTCATGCTCAGGTGCGGCGCTGCCGGTGAAGTTGTCGCTGATGGCGATCAGGCTGCGCAGCACGTACTCGGCGTCAGGCGGCCGTGCGTCGCGCTCCTTCTCGAGCAGCGCGTCGACCAGCTCGGCCAGCGCGCGGGGCAGGTCAGAGCGCATGTTGCGCATCGGGACCGGGCGTTCCTCCAGATGCATGCGCATCACCGCGATCGGCATCTCGGCCACGAACGGCGGGCGGCCGGCCAGCAGCTCGTACAGGACGCAGCCGAACGAGTACAGGTCCGAGCGCCCGTCCACATCGATGCCCATGGTCTGCTCGGGCGACATGTACAACGGCGAGCCGATGGTCTGAGTCGGCGCGGTCAGCCGCGGCGAGTTGTCTTCGAGCAGCCGCGCGATGCCGAAGTCGACGATCGTGAGGTGCCCTCGGGCCGACACCATGAGGTTGCTCGGCTTGATGTCGCGGTGCACGACGCCGATCGCGTGCGCGGCGGCCAGCCCGGAGCAGGCCTGCTTGGCGATCCGGAGCACGCTCTCGACCGGGAACAGCCCCATGCCGTTGGCCTGCCGCTGGCGCAGCATCGCCTCCATCGACATCCCCTCGGCCAGCTCCATCACCATGAACAGCTCGCTGCCGACGCGGCCGGCCTCAAGGGCGGAGATGATGTTGGGGTGCCTCAGCCGGGCGAGGGTGTCGGCCTCGCGGCGGAACCTGGCGATGGTCTCGCCGAGTCGTACCTGGTCATCGATGTTGGCGAGCTGTACGAGCTTGACGGCAACCGGCTGGCGGGTGGCCAGGTCCCGGCCGCGCCAGACCTCGCCCATGGCCCCGCGGCCGAGCGGAAACTCAAGCTCGTATCGCCCCACTAGCGTTCCGGCCACCTGGAACCTCACTCACCCCGTAAAGCGCGGCTCAGCCGAGGGAAGCATAAAGGATGGGTTAGCGGCTGGAGGTGCGCTTTATCAACATAAGCGGCGTTCCTAAAACTAGGGTTGTCAATGTGGTGGATGAGCCTGGTGGGCCCGCACTGAATTCAACAATTAGGCACGCAACTAACAAAGCCAAATCAAACCCGCAAATCCTTCATCTCGAACGGACCGTGCCCGAGCCAGTCAGATCACGTCGCGCCGCTTGGTCAGGGCGACCCCGCCGGCGACCAGAGCCACCGCGTATCCGATCATGATGACCCCGCCGACCCACGCGGGCGGGGCGTGCGGAAATGCCTGCCCGGATGTGGTCATGACCTCTGAGGCGACCGCAGGGGCGATGACCGGCGCCCCCAGCATCCAGCCCTGGTGGAAGAGGTTGTAGAGCTCGGTGAAGACGAGCAGGGAGCCGAAACTGCCCGCGTACACGACTATCGCGGCGACGACGGCGCCCATCTGGCTGCGCAGCACCGCGCCGAGACCGAGCCCGAAGACGGCCCAGGCGACGAACGCGAGCAGGTTCAGCAGCACCGAGCGGGCCACGGTCCATCCGGCTAGTGACGTGCTGATGTGCTGGGTGTACAGGAACGGTGGCGTGGCGACTGCGGCGAGTACCGTGCCCGCCAGCCAGAACAGCGCCCCGCAGCAGGCCGCGGCGGCCACCTTGGCCCTGATGACCGTGGTCCGGCGCGGTACGGTCACGAACGTCACGGCCGCCGTCTGGTTCGCGAACTCACTCGTCACGATCACCACGCCCAGGAGCAGCGCGAACAGGACGCCGAAAAGCTGCCCCGAGGTCATCATGCTGGCGGCCATGGCGACTGCGCCGGCGGGAGAGCGGGCCTGCGCCGTCTGCGCGAGGGCCTGCGCCGGGCTGACGAGGCCCTGCTCCGGGTGAAGCAGGGAGTAATTGCCAAATCCGTTAATCGTCAGCGCCATCGCCGTGAACACGATGAAACCAGTGAGAAACAGCCACCCCGTGCTCGTCGTGCGGAGCTTCATGAACTCGGCCCTGAGCAGGCGAACCAGGGTGGTCCCGGTGTCGTCGGCCTGGTCCAGGGCGGCGCTGTCGAGCAGCGCTGTCATCGGATCGCCGCCTTTCCCGCGGTGAGCTCGAGGAACGCGGCTTCCAGGTCAGGGAGCTGCGTGACTAGCTGATGGATGGCGACGCCCGCCCGCTGCGCGGCGTCGCCGATCGCGATCGCGTCCGCCCCGGCGATGTACGCGCCGCCGTCGCCGGCCGGCGTTACAACCGCGTCGCCGCCGAGCACTGCCGCGAGCTTTTCCAGTTCGGGGGTGCGCACCAGGGTCCGGCTCAGCCATGTCATTGAACCGATCACGGACGCCACCGTTCCCTGGGCGGCCAGGCGTCCGGACGCGAGGATGACCAGGTCGTCTGCGAGCTGTGCGATCTCCCCGAGCAGGTGGCTGGATACCAGGACCGTCCGGCCCTGCGCGGCCAGGGCCCTGAGCAGGTCGCGCATCCACCGGATGCCCTCCGGGTCCAGCCCGTTGGCCGGCTCGTCGAGGATCAGCACCTGCGGGTCCCCGAGCAGCGCCGCCGCGACGCCGAGACGCTGGCGCATGCCGAGGGAGTAGCCCCGGAACGTCCTGCTAGCGGCCACGCCGAGCCCGACAAGCTCAAGCACCTCGTCCGCCCGGGCCAGCGGTATGCCAGCGGACTGGCAGACGATGCGCAGGTGATCGCGCCCAGTGCGGTCCTTGTGCGCCGCGCCCGCCTCGAGGACCGCGCCGACGCGCCTGATCGGCTGATCCAGGTCGGCATAACGGACGCCGCCGATGGTGGCCGTTCCCGCGGTCGGCTCGACCAGATCGAGCAGCATCCGCAATGTCGTTGTCTTGCCCGCGCCGTTCGGGCCGAGGAACCCGGTAACCCGGCCCGGTTCCACGGTGAACGACACGTCATCGACGGCCCTGACGCCGTGGTATTCCTTCGTCAGCCGGCAGACTTCGATCCGTCCCTGGGACATCAGCGCGGGAGGGACCCGCTTCCCGCCGAGCGGCCGGTCAGGCACACCGGGCCCGGCGCCGTCCGTGCGCGTGCCGTCTCGCTTACGCCGCGTCAGCCATACCAGGCCGCCAATTACGACGACCGCGAGCAGGACAAACATCTCATGTCTCCGGCCGCGGCCGCACTCGCCGCAATGTGGGGCCGGCTGAGTCGAGATGGCCGGCGAGTAGCTCTCGGGGCACTAACGCTATATAGCAACGGATAGGGCGGCAAGGACCTGGGGCACATCACCGGTACCGGCAGCGGCCCCTCACCGCGGAGTTCGCGATTACTGCCGACGCCGTCCGCTGACCGGAGCGGACGGATTATCAGGCGGTCTACTCGAGACTCAACAAAAACCAATAGAAATCATCGTTTCATGGCCGGGAAGAGCCCCTTCCCCAATCATCGTGACTATATGAAGTCATTATGTTACTCTTCGAATCCGTCGAGCAGGACACGCGGCTTGGCTGAGGCCTCGTAGCCGTCCATTTCTTCGGGGTAATTCACGCAGCTTTTCAGGGGGATAACATGAAATTCAACCGGAAGATCCGGCTAGCAGGCGCGTTGATGGCGCCTCTGCTGGCGGCCGGCGCAGTGGTAGCGCACGCGGGAGTAGCATCCGCCAGCGTGAGGTGGCCCAGCGCCCGCACTCTCTACGTTTCGCCACAGGGCAATCCGAATAACAATGGAAATTCTTGCCGTTCCGCCCGGTTCCGGACCATTCGGTCCGCGGTTAGCGCTGTCTCCACCGGGGGGACCGTCGTCGTATGCGCCGGGACGTACCACGAGCAGGTGGTCCTCGCCAAGCCGCTATCACTCGTCGGCCAGCGGGCGACCATCGACGAAACGGGCGTTACTCCGACGTTCAAGGTCACCCTGCCCGGGCTCGGCACGCAAACCGTCTTCGCCGCCGTGGTCATTGCGAGCTCCCATGTCACGCTGAAGGGGTTCACAGTCACGAACGCGCAGGGTGAGGGGGTTCTGGCAGCCGGCCTTGGCGGCCCCGTGTCCGGCGTCGTGATCTCGCACAACTCCGTCGTTCACAACGACCTTGGCGGCGGCGTCCCGCCCAAGTCGCCGTACTTCGAGTGCGCGGCCGAGGGGCAGGCGCCCGGCGACTGCGGCGAGGGCGTGCACTTCGCGGGCAACGTCGCACACTCCACGATCAGCGGTAACTTCATCGCCGGTAACTCCGGCGGAGTACTGCTGAGCGATGACATCGGGCCCACGCACGACAACGTGGTGGAGGACAACGTCGTGACCGGCAACACCACGGACTGCGGGATCACCGTTCCCGGGCACAACCCTGGTGCGCTCAGCGCCAAGGGCGTGCGGCGGCCGGCCGTCGCGGGCGTCTACCGCAACGTCATCAGGGACAACGTGGTGACCGACAACGGAGTCGAGGGTGAAGGAGCCGGAGTGCTGTTCGCGAACGCAGGGCCTGGCACCGCCTCCTACGACAACCTGGTCCAGGGCAACTACATCGCCGGCAACGGGCTGTCCGGCGTGACCATGCACGCCCACACCATTGGTAAGGGGCAGTTCGAGGACCTGAGCGGCAACGCGGTCGTCGGCAACACCATCGGCAAGAACAACCTCGACGGGGACACGCTCGATTCGCCCGCGAGTCCCGAGGACCTGAAGACGACCGGAGTGCTCGTGTTCTCCGGCGGCACGCGTGTCACGGTCACCATCGCGCGCAACGTCATTTTCGACAACTCGATCGGCATCTGGCTCAGCAAGCCGGTCAAGGCGTTCGGCCTGGGGACCAACACGTTCTTCAACGTGACCACACCTGTCTCCGCGAACCACTGACCCGGACCGCAAGAGTTCCGCCGGCCTGGGTGGCTATGACGTCACCCAGGCCGGCGGAGGTCATGCGTGAGTGTAGGTCGGATGGCCGCTTACTGGCCGACCGCCTTGGCGGCGGCGGTGAACACCGGGAGGTAACCGTCGGCCTGGCCGGTCGCGGTCGGGTGGTAGGAGGTGTGAATGTCGAAGATCTCGACGGAGTTCAGCCAGCCCGCGCTGTCGCACAGTTCGTGGCCGGAGAATTGACCGCGGACGTCGGCGAAGTAGAAGCCGGCGTTGGCGGCCGCGGTCTGGATGACGCCGTCCACGTCGTTGATTCCGTTGTCGAGGGCCTGGTGATCGCCGCTTGACAGGCCTATGCAGACCGGAACGCTGAGGTCGTAGAAATCGGGGTAGTCGAGCACGACGACTTTGGCGTTCGGGGCGTCGGCCTTGATGTCGGCGAACAGCGTGCTGAGGTTGCCGGGCAGCGTGGTGTTCGTGTATTGCTCGGCCTTGGAAACGTCGCTCTCGCAGGTGCTGGTGGAGTCCAGGATGCAGCTTTCCATGATCGACGAGAAGCCCGCGTCATTCCCGCCGACGGTAATGCTGACTAGCGTCGTCGACGCGCTGAGGGACGAAAGCTGGCTGCTGATGACGCTGCTCGTCGTGGCGCCTGAGCAGGTGGCGAACGTGAAGGAGGCCGGCGAGTTGGCCGACGCCCACAGGGGTCCGAAGGCGTTGGGGCTCTGATCGCAGGATCCGCTTTCGCTGCCTGCGCCGACTCCGGAGGAGTAGGAATCGCCGAGGGCTACGTACCTGACGGAGGAGGCGGCTTTGGCGGGGGTTCCCGCTCCGGTGATAGCGGCGGCGAGCCCGAGTGTAAGCGCGGCAACGCCAATAGCGGGAATGCGGGATGAACGCATCTGTCACTCCTAGTGACGAGTGGCTACAGTATGCGCGCGCATAATTTTTATACCACCGAGTAGGGTTTTGTGGAAGATCGCAGAAACGGATGCTTTTCAGGCTGATTGAGACATCTGGACGATTGATTTATTCCTGTGATCTCCTGAGGCTGGATGGCCTGGCAGGGCTTTTTGATCCAGGCTTTCAACCAACCCGGATCGAGCGCCGCGCCGACCTGTCGATGCGGCCAGGCCCGAACGGGCGTTCGCCCGGTGGCCTGAGATCTGATTGACGGCGACCCAACCGGGCTGCAGTCGGCTTCCGGGCCGGCCCCGACGGAGCTAGGCTGCCCGCCTGACGGCCATGCTGGATAGCAGACAGCCGATCTCGGCAGCCGGTGAGGAGAGCCGCACATGATCATCGATTGCGCCCACTACCAAGACGGCCGCAGGACCGACGAGAAGGGGGTGCCGCTGCAGGAAGTGGCGGCCCGGCGCACGGAGGGCGGTTTTGTGTGGCTGGGCCTGTTCGAGCCGGACCAAGCGGAACTCGACCACGTCCGTGACATCTTCGGGCTGCATGAGCTGGCGGTCGAGGACGCGCTCAACATGCACATGCGGCCGAAGATCGAGCGCTACGAGCCGGATATCCAGCTGGTCATCCTGCGTACTGCGCGCTACGACGAGGCCGCTGAGGAGGTCGAGTTCGGCGAGATCAGCATCTTCCTCGCACCGACCTTCATCATCACCGTGCGGCAGGGCGTGGCCAGCGAGCTGCGCGGCGCCCGGCAGCGGCTCGAGCAGCACCCGGAGTTGATGGACGCGGGCAGCGCAGCGGCGCTGTGGGCGATCCTGGACGTGGTGGTGGACGGGTACGCGCCGGTTGTCGCCGAGCTTGAGCGCGACATCGACCAGGTCGAGGCCACTGTATTCTCCGGTGCCGCCGCGCAGACCGAGCGGATTTACTCGCTGCGACGCGAGGCGACTGACTTCTACCGCGCCGTCCACCCGCTGCTCCCGGTCACGGCCGCGCTCGAGCGGATGGCCGACAAGAAGCTGCGCCACTACCTTCGTGATGTCCAGGACCACCTGCTGCTGGCTGACGAGGAGGTAGCCGCCCAGCGTGACCTGCTCGGCACGATCCTGGAGGCCAACATGGCGGTGATCTCGGTCGAGCAGACGAGGGTCAGCATCCGGCAGAACTCCACGATCGAGCAGCTCACCATCCTTGCCACGATCTTCCTGCCGCTCACTTTCGTCACCGGCTTCTTCGGCCAGAACTTCGGCTGGCTGGTGCGAAATGTCGACGGCCCGACCGAGTTCGTCATCTACGGCATCGGCGGGCTGGTGGTGCCGCTGGTCCTGCTGTTCACGTGGCTGCGCAGGTCACGCAAGGCCCGCACCGTCTGACGACGACCAGCCGGGCTTGGCGGACTATGCCTGGTCCGGCGTCGCCAGGGCGTCGGCCGGCTCGTGGGTGGCAGCCCAGCTGGCGAGGAACCGGAGCGCGTCGTCGGCGGGTGAATTCGCCTCGGCGCTGAAGGCGACCAGGGCCAGGCCCGGGTCCGCAGTCAGCTCCATCACCTCATAGGACAGCTGCAGGTCGCCGACCACGGGATGCCGGATGTGCTTGAGGCCCGTGCGGTGCAGCTGGACATCGTGGGCACCCCAGCGGACGCGGAACTCGTCGCTCCGGGTTGACAGCTCTCCCACCAGGCCGGCCAGGTCCTTGTCGTAGGGGTCGCGGCCGACCTCGGTGCGGAGCATGGCCACGGTGTCGTCGGCGGCGCGCTCCCAGTCGCCCCAGAACGTGCGGGCATGCGGGCTGAAGAAGTTGAACCGGGCCAGGTTCACCGGCAGGGAGCGGCCGGCGAACGCCGGGGCGTACAGCGCCCGCGCGAGCGGGTTCGCGGCAAGCACGTCCAGGCGCCCGTTCTCGATGAACGCCGGCACCTCGGTCATCCCGTCGAGGATGCGCGCCAGGCTCGGCCGCACCTGCCGGGCCGGGGGGCGACGTCGGGCGCGGCGCGCGGGGCCGGCGGCGCGGGCGAGATCAAGCAGGTGCCCCCGCTCGGCCTCGCTGAGCTGCAGGGCCCGGCCGAGCGCGTCCAGCACGCTCTCGGACACCCCGGCGAGATCGCCCCGCTCCAGTTGCGCGTAGTACTCGGCGCTGACCCCGGCCAGGTCCGCGACCTCGCTGCGGCGCAGACCGGGCACCCGGCGGTTGCGGCCGTAGAGCGCCAGCCCCGCCTGCCCGGGCGTCACCTTGGCCCGGCGGGAGCTGAGGAAGGCCCTGACCTCGTCGCGGTTGTCCACCACTCCAGGCTAAGCGCAGTTCCCCGGACCAGAGGTGGGCTGCGAGTACACCCTCCAGCAGCAACTTCCCGGCGCGGCTGGCATGACGTTACCTGGAACCCGGAAACAACGAAAAGGAGCTACCTGATGAAGCACGTTTCCCTAGGCGGACTGGACGTCTCCCGGATCGGCCTGGGCGCCATGACCATGGCCGGGACGTACACCAGCGGCGGGGGCCTCGACGACGCCGAGTCCATCCGCGCCATCCACCGCGCCCTGGAACTCGGCGTCACCCACATCGACACCGCCGAGATCTACGGCCCGTTCCACAGCGAGGAACTGGTCGGCGAGGCGATCAAGGACCGCCGCGACCAGGTCGTGGTGGCCACCAAGTTCGGCCTCGTCTCCCACTCCGGCGGTGGCCCCGGCGTCACCGACAGCAGCCCCGCCAACGTCCGCGCCGCCGTCGAGGGCTCCCTCAGGCGGCTGCGCACGGACCACGTCGACCTTTACTACCAGCACCGGGTCGACCCCAGCACGCCCATCGAGGAAACCGTCAGCGCCCTGGCCGACCTCGTCGCCGAAGGCAAGGTCCGCTCCATCGGCCTGTCCGAGGCCAGCCCCGGCACGATCCGCCGCGCCCACGCCGTCCACTCGCTCGCGGCGCTGCAGACCGAGTACTCGCTGTGGACCCGCGACCCCGAGGCCGAGCTGCTTCCGCTGCTGCGTCGGCTGGGCATCGGCTTCGTCGCCTACTCCCCGCTCGGCCACGGATTCCTCACCGGCCAGATCCGCACCCCCGGCGACATCCCCGACGACGACTGGCGCAAGACCAACCCCCGCTTCACCGGGGACAATTTCCAGCGCAACCTGGCCATCGTCGACGAGGTGCAGGCGGTCGCCGCCGAGGCCGGAGCCACACCCGCGCAGATCGCCCTGGCCTGGCTGCTCGCCCAGGGCAACGACATCGCCCCGATCCCCGGCACCCGCCGCGTCGCCCGCGTCGAGGAAAACACCGCCGCCGACGGCATCCAGCTGAGCGACGACCAGCTCAAGCGGCTCAGCAACCTGAGGCCGGCCGCTGGCGAGCGCCATGACCAAGCGAACATGGCCTCCATCGACCGCTGACCACGGCCTCAGGTTCCTCAGGCGACCGGTGCGGCCGGTGCGGCCGAAGCGGCCGATGCGGGTGCGGGGTGATCAGGTGCTGGCACGGGCAGGTCGGCCCCGCCTTGGTCCAGTCGGAACGGCGGATAGGAGTCGGTCATCAAGGCGGCGTACGCGATGACCCGTAGCACCCAGCGGTTCATGCCAACGACGAAGTCGTACAGTCCTCGCGGGTATCGGCCCGCGAACAGCAGCGCGATCGCCGCGAAGCACACGAGCAGCCCGATGAGGCCACCAGAAAGGGCGTCCGCCTGCCAGGCATGCCCGTTGGTCCCGGTGTAGGCGGCCCCGCCGGCGAACACTGCGACGATGGCGTACTGCGGGATCGCCAGCAGCCACCACTTGACCAGGACTAGGCCGCGGGAGAGCCGCTCGGGATAGGCGATGTCCAGCGTCGCGGGGTAGTCCGGTTCCTCATGCAGGCTGAACGGCGGGTAGCGGTCGGTTCCCAGGGCACTGTAGGTGTAGTAGCCGACCCGCCACGACCAGCGGAGCACCCCCAGGTTGAAGCTGAACAGCGGGCGAGGGTAGCGCGCGGTGAACAGGATCGCGAAGAACGCGATGACGGTGACGACGGTGAACGCGATCCACAAGAAGAACAGCGCGATGTAGTGCGGGATCGCCAGCAGCCACTTGACCAGCCACAGCCAGCGGCTCAGCGGCTCGTCCAGGCGAGCTCGGACCTGCACGGGGTAGCTCTGGCCCATGGTTCCTCCTTGCCGGTGCTTGCGGATGCCACATCATCTCTGTGCTGTCAGCAGACCTCGCTACGTAGCCGGCGGAAAGGGCCGATCCGAGCAAGCGTTATCAGCATGGCTGATGACAGCGGCCGATCGGCTGACGACCAGAGCCTGCGCGTATGCCGCCTATACGGCGGCTGGACATCGCGCCGCCTGTTACCGCACAGTAGGTGTGGACATGCAGCTGACAGCTTCAGGAGGGGCCCCAGGTGACCCAGGCCGACGATGTGGCCGGCGTGTTCGCGGACACGGCATCGGTCCGGGCGGGCCTCGCCGCGGCGGGGTACCTCGCGGACGACAAGATCGCCGGGGTGGTGAGCCTGGCCGCGCGGCTTGGCAAGCCGCTGCTCATCGAGGGGCCGGCCGGGACCGGCAAGACGCAGCTGGCCAAGTCGGTGGCGATGATGGCGGACCGCCCGCTCATCCGGCTGCAGTGCTACGAGGGCATCGACGAGTCGAAGGCCCTGTACGAGTGGGACTACCGCAAGCAGCTGCTGTGGATCCAGGCGGCGCGCGGTGACGAGACGTTCTCCGCCGACGCCGTCATCGAGACCGGGAAGGGGATCTTCGACGAGCGGTTCCTGCTGACCCGCCCGATGCTGGAGGCGATCCGCAGCCCGCAGCCGGCGGTGCTGCTCGTGGACGAGGTGGACCGGGTCGACGCGGAGACCGAGGCGCTGTTCCTGGAGGTCCTCGCCGAGCACCAGGTGTCGGTGCCGGAGCTGGGCCGCCTGGAGGCCCGCCACGTGCCGCTGGTGTTCCTCACCTCGAACGACACCCGGGACCTGTCGGAGGCCCTCAAGCGCCGCTGCCTGTTCCTCTACCTTGACTACCCGGCCCGCAGCGGGAGCGGGAGATCGTCGCCCACGCGGTCCCGGCCTCGCGCAGGAGCTCGTGGACCGGCTCGTCGGCCTCGTGGAGACCCTGCGCCGCCTGAACCTGAAGAAGCCGCCGTCCGTCTCGGAGACGATCGACCTGGCCCGGACGCTGCACCTGCTCGGCGCCACGGACCTGGACGTGACGGATTCCTCGCTCGCGCTGAACGTGCTGCTGAAGTACCGGGACGACGTCCAGATCGCGGAGGCCGCCCTCACGCCGCGCCAGTGGAACAAGCGACCGTGAAGGGCCGGGACGCACCACGGACCGTCGGCCATGACTAGCACCGCCATCTCGCCGCTGGAGCGCATTCACCGCTTCATCGATGAGCTGCGCGCCCGCGGGGTGCCGGTCTCCATGGTCGAGCGGCTCGACGCGCATGCGGGCCGCGAGAGATCGCCGAGCTCGACCGGGCCGACGGGCTGCGCACCGCGCTGCGCGCCACGCTGGTCAAGTCGGCCGACCACCTCGCCGTCTTCGAGGAGGTCTTCGACCTCTACTTCGACCCGGCGAGCGCCCGCCGGGCCAGCGCAAGCCGGCCCCGCCGACGGCCAGGCCGCGGCTGGACCTGGAGCATGCCGTCGCGCAGCGTGCTGCGCGACGGATCGGAGGAGCTCGCCCGTCAGGTCGCCGAGCAGGCGGTCGAGCGAGTACGTGCAGTTCGAGCCGGGACGCCCGGTGGCCGGGGTGTTCTACGAGCTGTCGGCGCTGGCAGGCCTGCGGCTGGATGAGCTGGTGGCGCAGCAGCTTGCGGAGGCCGCCGACAGCCGTCGGCGGGTCTGGCGGGTCTGGCGGGCTCGACGACCCCGGGCAGCACCTGCGGTTCGAGCTCCAGCGGACGCAGATCACCGCCCGGGCCGAGCTACCTGCGGGGTCAGGTCCGCAAGGCCATCAGGGAGCTGCTCGTCGCCGACCGCGGGGCGGACGCGGTCGCCAAGACGCTGCGCCAGCCGCTGACCGCCGACATCGACATCTCGACGGGCGAGCCGGGAGCAGCTGGCCGAGATCCAGCGGGTCATGATCCCGATCCAGCACAAGCTCGCGACCACCGTCATGCGCAAGCGCCGCAGCCGCACCGACCTCATCGACGTCCGGGCGACCCTGCGCGCCTCGATGGCCACCGGCGGGGTGCCCGTGAAGGTCGTGCACCGCAAGCCCCGGCCCACCAAGCCGCACCTGTACGTCCTGGCCGACATGTCCGGGTCGGTGGCGACCTTCGCCGACCTTCACCGTCACCCTGGTGTCGGCGATGTCGCAGCTGTTCTCCCGGCTGCGAACCTTCGCCTTCATCGACGAACGCAGCCGAGGTCACCGACGTCTTCCGGCAGGTCCGCGGCCCCGAGCACGCTATGGCGGCGATGCGCGACTACGTGACGGCCGGCGAGCTCGGCGGCTACACCGACTACGGCCGCGCGCTGCGGCAGTTCCACGCCGCGGTCGGCCAGGAGCTGGACCATCGCAGCACGGTCCTCATCTTCGGGGACGCCCGGGGCAACTACCGCCCGGCGGAGGAGGCCACGCTGGCCAAGATCGCCCGCCGGGCCGGCTCGGTGTACTGGCTGAACCCCGAGCCGCGCGCGCAGTGGAACACCGGGGACTCCTTGATGAGCGTCTACGAGCCGCACTGCACCGCCGCCGTCACCTGCCAGACCCTGAACGACCTGCGCGGCTTCATCGAGCAGCTCGGCTGAGCGCGGGAGTGTTACGCCGCGTTCCGGCCGCCGTCGACGTCGAGAACGGCGCCGTGGACGAAGCTGGCCTCATCGCCGGCCAGGTAGCCGATGGCGGATGCGATCTCGTCCGGTGCGGCCGGGCGACCGGCCGGGGCCATGGATGCGAGCACGTCGAGCTGGCTGCCCATCGCTTCCGTGCCCTCGGTGCGGGTCGGCCCCGGGCTGACCGCGTTGACCCGGACGCCGCTGGGACCGAACTCGGCCGCCCAGGCCTTGGTGAGCAGGGTGAGTGCGGCCTTGCTTGACCCGTACAGGGCCATGCCGGCCACCCCGAAGTTGGCGACCATGGTCAGCACGTTGACGACGGCCCCCTTGCCGCGGGCAGCCATGGCCGGCGCGAGCTCGGCGACCAGGATGAAGGGGGCCTTGACGTTGACGGCATAGACGGTGTCGATGTCGGCGTCGCTGGCGTCCGGGGTGGGCCCGAAGGGAAAGACGCCGGCGTTGTTGACGAGGATGTCGACGTGGCCGCCGCCCAGCTCGACGGCCCGGCGGGCGAGCGCGCGCACTGAGTCGGCGTCGGCCAGGTCCGCGGCGATGAAGTCGGCTTTCCCGCCCGCAGCGCGGATAGCCTCGACCGCCGCCTCGCCGCGCCCCGGATCACGTCCGCTGACTAGGACGTGCGCGCCGCGTCGAGCCAGCCGGACGGCCGTGGCACGTCCGATGCCGCTGGTCGCGCCGGTGATCAGGGCGGTGCTGCCGGCAAGGTCGGTGGAAGTCATGTGAGTCCCTTTCGCAGTGAACTGGGTTGCACGGTCCACTGTGCCGGGACAAAACTGGGTTGTCCAATCCAGTTTCTGGTAGGCTCCTGGTATGGCCGAGAACGAGACCGGAGCGCAGGCGGGGCGCCCGCTGACCCGGCGCGGGCGCGAGACCCGGCAGCGGATCGTAGCGGCAGCGGCGGAGCTGATGTTCGACAACGGGGTGGCGGAGACCACGCTGGAGGACATCCGGGCGGCCGCCGGGGTGAGCGGCTCGCAGGTGTATCACTACTTCGAGGACAAGCAGGCCCTGGTCCGCGCCGTCATCGACTACCAGACAGACGCGGTGATCGACGCCCAGGGGGCTCACCTGGACCGCTTGGACTCAATGGCGGGCCTGCGGGCCTGGCGCGATTTCCTGGTCGAGCACCAGCGCCGGCTCGGCTGCCGCGGCGGATGCCCGATCGGCGCCCTGGGCGCCGAGGTGGCCGAGACCGATGCTGTGGCCCGGCTGGCCGCGGCCAGGGGGCTGCGCCGTTGGGAAGGAAGGATCCGCGAGGGATTCCAGGCCATGCACTCGCGCGGCGACCTCGCCCCGGGCACGGACCCGGATGATCTCGCGCTCGCGACGCTGGCCGCCCTGCAGGGAGGCCTGCTGCTGACCCAGCTCCAGCGCGACACCAGGCCCCTCGAAGTCACGCTGGACGCCATGCTCGACCGCGTCCAGAGCCTGTTGAACCCGCCCGTCCGGCGCGACAATCGGGCCTCGGTTGTCAGCTAGCATCGAAACCGTACCGTCCAGGACGGTCGCCCCAGGACCCCGGGGGATTCGAAGGGGCGGTGACATCACGCCGCCTCCCCAGGGGTGCTCGGAATCATTGTTTCCACTGGGGCCTGATCTCGGCTGGTGTCGCCTTCGTCGGCTTGGTCGGCGGGTGCACGGTCGCCACCGCGCTGCAGCCCTCGTCCCTCAACTGGCTCGCCAGCAGCGTCAGCGCCCTCACCGAGGCGGGGGTCGCTGACCGCTGGGTGACGATTGCGGCGTTCGCGGTAACCGGGGCCTGCGGCATAGCGATGGCGGCGGGGGACTTCGGTGCCGTGGGGACTGCGGCCAACTGCCTCGGCCGCCGGCGTCGGGGCCTTGCTCGCCCTGCTGACCTGGTATCTCGTCGAGCTGTTGACCAGAGGCGGGATGACCGGCCTGGCCGAGCGGGCCATGTGCGTGGCGCTAGTGGGCTGGCCCCTGGCGGTAGTGCTGTCCTGCCGGCGTCCAGTGCTGTCATGATCACCCGCACCCGGGCGCATCTGTCACCGCAGGGAGAGCTCAGTGGCCGTTCGGCAGGGTCCGGGCGCGCTGGTCTACGCCGAGTTCGCCGTATGGGTAGTCGGCCGGGCGCGGGTCGCTAGCGGCGTCGAGCGCGGCGGTCTCGGACGCTGACAGCCGCAGCCCGGCGGCGCGCAGGTTGGTGTCGAGCTGACGTCGTGGTGCGGGCACCGAGGATGGTCGAGCTGACGGCGGGCCGGGCCGTCACCCACGCGATGGCCACCTCGGCCATGGATAGGCCGCGGTCCTCGGCGACCTTCTGGACGGCGTCGATGACGCGCCAGGTTCCGTCGGTGCCGCGCCGGTCATAGGCTTCCATGCCGCGGTTCGGGTCCTCGCCGAGCCGGGTGGCGCCGGCCGGGCGCTGGTCGCGCCGGTACTTGCCGGACAGCCAGCCGCCGCCGAGCGGGCTCCACGGCAACATGCCCAGGCCGGCATCAACGGCGGCGGGCACGATCTCCCATTCGGTCTCGCGGGCCAGCAGGCTGTACTGCGGCTGGATCGTCACTGGAGCGGATACGTTCAGAGCGCGGGCCAGGTGCACGGCTTTGGTCAGCTGCCAGCCGGTGAAGTTCGACAGGCCCCAGTAGCGGATCTTGCCGGCCCGGACGAACCCGTCAAGGGCTCGCAGGGTCTCCTCCAGCGGCGTCAGCGGATCGTAGGCGTGGACCTGGTAGAGGTCGACCGCGTCCCGCCCGAGTCGGCGGAGCGAGGCGTCGAGCGCCCGAGTCAGGTGACGCGCTGACAGCCCCGCGCCGTTCGGCCCGTCCGACGGCTGGGACGAAAAGCGGCCCTTGGTGGCCAGCACCACGGGGTCGGTGATGTCGGCCGGGCGGCTGGCGAACCAGCGGCCGATGATCTCCTCCGATCTCCCGTCTGCGTACACGTCGGCGGTGTCGACCATGGTGCCGCCGGCCGCGAGGAAGCGGTCGAGCTGGTCGTGCGCGCCGGCCTCATCGGTCTCGGCGCCGAACGTCATCGTCCCCAGGCAAAGGCTTGATACCGCGCAGCCACTGCCCCCCAGCATCCGGTAGTCCATAGGCTCCACGCTACCGAGCGCGGGCACGCCTGTCAGGACGGTCCGCAGCATCGGGTCGCGTCTCGAGAGGACTTGAACCGGTACCCCGTTGACCTGATGTTTTCCATTTCGGTCTGACCGTGGAAATGAATATGAGGAGGTCAGAAACACGAATCAAGTGTCCGGGGGGACGTTTCCGCGAAACGCTCACGATCCTGCATCATCGGTGGCCTCAGCGGCCAAGCGACCAGTCACCAGGCGCGCAATCTCACACTTCTGGCGGCTGCAGCCGGGTGATAGGATGCGCGATGCCACACATACCACTCATTACCAACATTATCAAATAGACGATGAGAATTCGGCTGCCGCCACCCGGGAGAACTTGTGATGCAGTGGAAACGCTTGCTGGTACCTGCGGCAGCCGTCGGGGTGCTCAGCGCGTCGGTCACATCGGCCTCGGCCGCCACCGTCATCGGACCCCCGACGGTTAGTTCCGCGGGCGGCGTCTACACGGCCGGTATCCCGGTCACCTTCACGTTCACCGAGGCCGGGGTAATCACTCCAGTCGCCTACCAGTACACGCTCAACGACGGCCCGACGCAGACCGTCTCGGCCCCTTCCGGCACCGCGAGCGCCCCAATCGTCCCCACCCGCTACGACAACCAACTTGTCGCCTACGCTGTCGCGGCGGACGGCACGGTCAGCGGGGGGACCGTTGATAATTTCAACGCGCAGGCGGCCACCCCGGCCGCGGACAAGGATCTCAACGGGGACGGGCTGCCTGACCTGCTGACCGTAGGGGATACGGCGGGCCTGGCCCCGGGCCTCTGGCAGGCTACGGGCCTACCTGCCGCCGGCGGCAAGGCCGGACTGGTGAATGTCCCGGCCACCGATATCGGAGTCAACGGCAATGGCTTCGACATTCCCGGAAGCCCCGCTGACTTCGACGGCGCGCAGGCGATCACCGGCGGTTTCTTCGGGACTGGCTTCCAGGACGTGCTGATCTACTACGCCTCCGGCACCTTCGCGGGCGAGGGCGTAGTCCTGGCCGGCCAAGGTGACGGCTCGGCACTGCAGCCCGTCTCAGGTAGTAATTGCGGCATCTTTTCGGGTGGGCTGGCGGACTTCAACGGCGACAACCCGCTGCAAGTCGTCAACGCGTACGCGTCCGCTGACAGCGATGGTCTGACCGACCTGTTCGCCGTCAGCGGCGATCCCGTACGTGGCTACTCGCTTGACTACTTCACCTCAGCTTTTGTACCGTGCATGTTCTCCCAGGCATTCGCCGGTACCACGCTTACGCCCGATGGCACGGCCGACTGGAATAAGTGGACGCTCGCGACGCTCAGCGATGCCAGCGGCACGGGGATGTTCCTCTGGAACCAGAGCACGGGCGCCCTCTACCTGTGGCAGGGCGTAACTGCCCACGACAACGGCGACCCCACCGGCACCTTCTCCTACACCCAGTACCTGATATCCCCGCACTGGAACCGAGGCAAGTCGCTGACCACCCTGGAAGCCGCTGACCTCAACGGGGACGGCGTACCGGACCTGTGGGCCGTCACCTCGGATGGCACCGTGCGCGCCTACATAATCTCCAAACTCTCTGCCACCGGGCGAGCGAGGATAACGCCCGGGCATCCGCAGAAACTGTCCTAGACATCCCACGCGACCAGACCGCGCCGCCCGGCCCCTCATGCACGCGAGTCACAGCGCCCCGGGCGTGCGCCATGATCGTGGGATGTTGGGGGCACCCCGCGACCCGTACTGCCCACGCTCACGAAGATGGGGCCGCTGCGCCGACTCGAACAGCACACGATGACGAACAGTATGGCGGCAGGGCAGCGACGATGCCGATGACATGGGAATGCCCGAGGGCTCAGTCGGCGTACATGTCGGTGCGCAGATCCGGCAATGCCGGCCGGGGTGCCGATCTCGGTCAGCTCCGGTGCAGCCGGCGCCCGATCCGCAGCTCCGTCCGGAGCTGTCGGTCCGGGCGCAGATCCGCGATCGGGTCGGCTAACCGACAGCCAGTCGGCCAGCCTGTGCGCCACTACCTGAACATGCGGCGGCCGCAGCATGCTCACGTGCGAGCCTGGCACCGGGATGATGTCGGGCATCCCCCGGGTAACCGAAGACCAGCCGAGTGTCCGGTGGCCCATCGCTATCAACCATCCCTGCCGGGTGCGCATGACGGCGACCTTCCCGTCGTACGGCCGCACCCGGTACCACTTCTGGGCGATGACGGACTGCGTGCTCCTCGCGTTCACCGCCATGACGTCAGCCGGGTCGCCGACGTCCGCCCCGACCTCGGCCACGGCCCCGACCTCGGCCACGGCCACGGCCCCGACGTCGGCCGCGGCCGCCCCCGGGGTCGCCCGCCGAAACGGCTTCGAAGCCGCCGTGAGCAGCCGCTCTGCCGCGATGCGGGGCAGCTGGCGCCAGAGCATTACCGACTCGCCCCAGTAGTATCCAACGGCGCCGTACGGCCGGGTGGTGTCCATTAGCACCACCCGCGGCTCCGCATCGCCGGCCTCCAGCATCTTCCTGGCCGCGTCGAGGACGACCAGCCCGCCGGCCGAGTGCCCGGCCAGCACGACTGGACCGGACGGCGAAATCGCGCGGACGCGGCTCAGGACATCCTCAGCGAGCGCGGAAACCGCGAGCTGGTCACTGCCCGGCCCGTAGCCGAGGAGCTCGTCGCCAGGGACGTAAAGGCCGTACGCGGGCTGCTCCGACGGCAGCAGCTCGGCCAGCCGCCGCAGGCCCAGCATGGGACCAAGGTAGACCTGGACCAGGAACAACGGCGGGGCGTCACCGTCGGTGTTGAAGGCGAAGTCAGCCGGCGAAGCCGTCGCTGCGTCGCGCAGCAGGCCCGCCAGGCCCGCCACCGAGGTGTCGGCCAGGGCCTCGTTGAGGCGCAGCCGCCGTCCGCACTGGCGCTCGAGCTCTGCCAGCACCTGGACGACGCCGAGGGACGTCCCGCCCAGGTCGTTGATGAAGTCGTCGGACGGACTGACCTGGCCTGCGAACCCGGTCACCCGCGCGACGATCTCGATGACCCGGGCAGTGTCCTCGTCATAGCAACCCGATGCGAGGCCCTCGGCGGTGAGAGGGCGGCGGCCCGGCGACCATTCCGGCAGGGCCGCCGTGTCCAGCTTGCCGTTGACCGTCTTCGGCAGCTCGGGCACGACGACGATCCCAGCCGGGATCATGAACCGCGGCAGGTGGTCGGCCAGGAAGTCCCGCAGGCCGGCCAGGTCAAGGTCGGCGCCCGGCTGCGCCGGGACGATGTAAGCGACCGCCCGGGCGCTGTCGCGGACGACGGTGGCCGCCTCCGCGACCTGCGGATGAGACCGCAAGGCGGTATCGATCTCGCCGAGCTCGATCCGGATGCCGTTGAGCTTGACCTGACGGTCGGCCCGGCCGGCGAAGTAGAGCGAGCCGTCGCCCGCACGGTACCCGAGGTCGCCGGTGCGGTAGTAGCGCCGCCCGCCAGCCGCCGCCTCCGGGCCGACGATGAAGCGCTCGGCCGTCCCGGCCGGATCGTTGACGTACCCGTCTGTCACCTGGCCGCCGAAGACGCAGATCTCGCCCCGCTCACCGTCCGGGAGGCGCTCGCCGCCGGGGCCCAGGATGAGTATGTCCGTGCCGGGTACCGGGCGGCCGATTGAGATCACCGCGGGGACCGGGGCCGTCACTTCCGCCATGCTGACGCAGACGGTGCACTCCGTCGGGCCGTAGCCGTTCAGCAGCCGGCCGACGCGCCCGGAAGCCAGCAGGCGCTCCGCCACGTCCGGGGTCAGCGCCTCGCCCCCGACGATCAGAGCCTTGATCGGCGGCAGCTGCCCGGCCCGGAGCAGCTCGCTCGCCACCGTCGGGGTGGTGGCCGTGAGCGACACCGGCCGGACGAGCTGTCCCAGCGCCAGCGCATGGGGGATCACGTGGACCGTGCCGCCGGCCGACAGTGGCAGCAGCACCTCGTGGAAGGACGCGTCAAAGCTCAGCGAGCAGGATGTCGCGCTGGAATCAGCCTCGGTAATCCCTAGAAAATGCGCCGACCACTCATTCATCAGCGAGATGTTCCGGTGAGTGACCATGACGCCTTTCGGCTGCCCGGTCGATCCGGAGGTAAAGAGTATGTAGGCGTGATCCTCCGGCCTGAGTGCCAGATCTTCCACCCGTGTTTCAGGCGCGGACGCCAGCGGGCCGGGCAATTCGATGCACGCCCGGTGCGCTCCGGACAAGTCCGAGTCAACGCCGCCCGAAATCACCGCGTCCGATATGACCGCCGCCGCCCCGGCCTGGTCAAGCATGAACCGAAGGCGGGCGGTCGGGTACGAGGGGTCAAGCGGGAGATACACGCACCCGCTAGCCATGATTCCGAGCATGACGGCAATGGCGTCCGCGCACCGCGGCAGGTGCATCCCGACGACACTGCCGCGGGCAATTCCACGGTCGGCGAGCAGCGCGGAGATGCCGTCCGACCGCTCGCGGAGGTCGCCGTATGTCCACTCGAGTTCCCCGTCGGTAACCGCTATCGCGTCGGGCCTCCGCGACGTCAGGTGATAAATGTCCTGGATGACGCTCGACCAGCAAGACAGCGGAGGCACCTCGCTGGCTCGCTCATGAAAACGCTGCACAATTATCCGTCCCTGGTGATGCTCGCCACCGCTGCCCCTGAGATTCGCACCAGGTCCGCGGGCGTGATCTCGATTTCGACCGCGGCGGCGCCGCCTCCGATCAGGATGCTGGGGTAGTCCAGGAGCGGGAGGTCGACCACCACCGAGATACCGTGCGCCAGCCCGAGCGGAGAGACCCCGTTCCGCGGGTACCCCGTCCTGACCCTGAGGTCGTCGGCCGACGCGACCTCGACCCGGCTCACGCCGATCGCGCCTGCTGCCGACTTGAAGTCCAGCCTCCGGCTGACCGAGCAGACAGCCGCGGCGTAGGCCTGGCGGTCCGGACTGCACAGGAAAAGCGTCTTCGCGATGCGCTCGACCGAGTACCCGAGAGCGGCCGCGAAGTCAGCCGGGGTCCTGATCTCCGTCGCCAGCTCCCGGTGATCGTAGACCTTGCACTCACCCTCGAGCCCGCGGATCGCGGCGTACACGCTCTCGTGAAGTTTCTTGATCTGATCCACGTCAGCGCTCTTGGAACTGCGCTGCAATCGTAGTGCGCACGGCAGGCGGCACAGACGGGGCAAACTTCTTTAGGTACTCTTCCACCCACCGCGTCTTCGGAGCGAGAAATGGGAAATCACTGCTGACCATATAACGGATAGCGAGCAGGGGTAGGGGAGACTGCAGCGGCCTGAACTCAGAGTTCCTGACCCCGGGCTCCTCGCACCCTGGGTAGAACTGGCCAATCATGAGGCCGACCGGTACCGACTTTTCCTTAAGGCGCCGTTGGGCTTCGTCGATTATGCTGTAGTCCGTTATGTGGGGAAACAGGATCAAAACAGATTTAACCACGGCATCCGGCCCGTCCACTGGCGGCAGGCCGTGAAATACGGGGATTACGTCGGCGACGATTTCTTCGATATCATTCGCTGTCAGATCTGCCCTGTCCGCGCAGCCAACCCAAAATGTCTCTTTACTGATCGACGCGGCCGAGTACGGGCAGACAGGCCCGGCCCGTCCGAGGTCGGCATGCGGTGCGACGAGGTACTCGGTGGCCCATTGGCGTATACGCGCCTGGTATGGCGCCAAGGGGTCGCCGGGCGGGCAGTCGTCAGACAGCTTCGTCAGATTCACCCCCGTGAGCGTCCGCATGTCGCCGGTAGAATCTTGCATGTTGTCTCCCAAGTCCTGAAAGTCTTCAGCGAACCCTACCGACTGCGACGCGCAGGCAACCGCCGAACTATGCAGAGATGTCCCCGTTTCGCAAGGATCGCTCGCGTAACAGTCGGCCCTTCGCCAAGGGCACATCGTTGGCCCCGTGCTGACGGCGGCCCTCGTTCGCTGGCGGCTTCTCCGACGGCCCGTACGGTTCAGACCGCGCCAGTTGTCATGCCGTCGGCTGGGTCAGCCTGGCCTCGGGAAGGATGGGCTGGAAGAGCTCGACGGGGTTGCCGGAGGGATCTTCGATGATGATCTGCCTGCCGCCTGTTCCGGTGACGATGTCGTTGCGGAATCGGGCGCCGCGGCTGCGCAGTTCCGTGACGGTGGCCGCCAGGTCGGGGACCTCGACGCTGAACCGGTTCCAGCCTCCCGGCTCCTGCATCCGGCCGTCGGGCATCGCCGCGCCGCCCCCGCCGGGGCCGTGCGGGCCGGTCGGCTTGACCAGGACCAGGCGCAGGTCGCCGCGCCCGAGCATGGCGAACAGGTCATTGGGATGCATCTGCAACTCGAACTGCAGGCAGGTGGTGTAGAAGTCGATGGCGGCGTCGACATCGTGGACGATGTAGCGGATGCTCACGGTAGACATTGGTGGTCCTCTCGTGTGATGGCGGTGAGGTCTGGCGCCGGCTACCGGCCGCCGGTTCGCGGGGCCCGCTCGTGGTAGCCGGCGATCGGCTCGAACAGCTCGACCGGGTTGCCGGAAGGGTCCTCCAGCAGCGTCTGGCGGACGCCCACGGAGGTGACTATCTCGTGCCGGAAGCGGACGCCGCGGGCGTGCAGCGCATCGACGGCAGCGGCGAGGTCGGGGACCTGGAGCACGATCCGGTTCCACCCGCCGGGGTCGGGGAGCGTCCCGTCGGGCAGGCGGTGCGCCGTGCCGGGCACGCTGAGCAGCAGGCGCAGGTCGCCGCGGTAGAGCATGGCGAAGGTCGGGGCGGGCCGTAGTTCCTCGTCGAAGCCGAGGTCATCGCGGTAGAACGCGACCGCGGCATCCAGGTCGGCGACGAAGTAGCGGACGGTCGCGCCGCGGGCCGGGACCTGCTCGCCGCTGAGCGCGGCGCAGCAGGCTGGCGGCGAACTCGGGCCGCGGCTCGACGGGTATGACCGGCAGGCGCAGGGCCTCGAGCGGGTCAGGCATCATGGCCTTGCCCCTCTTCGTAGACGCGGCGGAACGCGGCCCGGGCCCTGACCAGGAGCGTCTCGGTGGCGTGAAGGCTGCGGCCGAGTTCCCCGGCGACCTCGGCTACCGGCAGGCCGTCCAGGTAGCGCAGCGTCAGCGCCACGCGGTGATGCGCCGACAGCCGGGACAAGGCGATGTGGGCGGCCGCGACGTCGAGCTGCGCATCCCAGGGGTCCTCCGCCGGCTCGGCGTCACAGTCGACCACCCCCAGCTTGCGGCGCTCGAGCTCGATCCGCCGCCAATGGTCGACCAGCTTGTGACGCGCGACGCCCACCAGCCAGGCCACCGTCAGATCCGGCGGATCATCCCGCCTGGCCGCCGCGACCGCTGCCATGAACGTGTCCGCCGTCAGATCCTCGGCCAGCCCGGCACTGCCGCACCTCGGCAGGAGGTACCCGTAGACCACCGGCAGGGCACGGTGGTACAAGGCCGTCAGCGTCGAATCCCCGGCCGCGCCCTCCCGTTCACTGCCCACAAATAATTATCGTCTGAGAGCCTCAGACTCCGAACATGGCCTACCGGAAAAGCACGCCGGTCGCAGCAGGCGACGCCCCTGCCGCGATCCTTCGCGTTGGTGAAGATGCAGCCGATCCGCCAGTCCGGCAACTCGTGTTTTCCCGTCCACCCAGCGGGCATGCTGCCGGCGGGATCGCGCGCTGGAACTGGGGTCCTCCTGTGAGCCTGGCCGAATACATTATCTTCTTCGTCCTCGTGGTGAGCACGGGAGCCGGGGTGCCAGGCCCCGGCGATGCGGCGATGATCGCCGCGGGCACGCTCGCGGGCGAGGGGCGGCTGAACATAGGCGTCGTGCTCGTGATGTCCGCCGCGGGCTGGATGCTTGGCTCGCTGCTCGGGTATGAGATCGGCCTCCGCGGCGGGCGCGGGCTCCTCGAGCACCAGGGACGGCTGGAGGAACGCCGCAGGAAGATGCTCGCCAAGGGCGACCAGGCCTTCGCGGATCATAAGTTCACCGCATCGGTGACCATGCCCGCGTATCTCTCGGGAATCTTCCGGGTGCGGCTGCCCGTCTTCGTGCTGGGCGCGCTTGTCTCCGGTTGCTTCTTCATCGTGATGTACGTAGGGCTTTCGTACTTCCTCGGCGCGGAAGTCGCTGAGGCTATCGGGACCACCGGATCGAAGGCGGTGCTGGGGGTGCTCGTGGTCGTCGCGATTGGTCTGGGCGCCAGGGCCGGGTGGTCTAGGTGGCGGGCTACCCGGGGGCAACCGCCGGTCAATGATCATGCTCCCTCGGGCGGCGGTGCCAGCGGGCCGAGGTAGCAGCTCGTGCTCGCCCAGGCGCCCCAACGGAAACCACCTGTGTCGGGCGAGGCGCGGGCTCGGAACCTTTGCCATCCTGGCACGATGGATGAGACGTCGATCACCGCCGCCGGTGCGATCGACACGTTCTTGGTGCTGCTGATTGGTATCGGGCCGAAGATCGCGCTGGTCCCGTTCGTGGAAATGACCGCGTCGCTTGACCCGGGAGCCAAGCAGCGCGTGCTGCGCAAGATGCTGACCACGGCGGCGGCAGTGGCCGTGATTCTCATGGTGCTGGGCGAACTGCTGCGCGCTTTGCTGCACTTCACGATCGGATCCTTGTCGATTGCCGGTGGCGTGATCTTGCTCGTGCTGGCGGTGTGGATGGTGCTCGGGCCGCCGTCCAGCGGCAGCGACCGCAGCGCCGGAAAAGACCCGATGCAGCTTGCGCAGTTCCCGCTGGCGGTGCCGTATCTGCTCAACCCGGTCGGCATCGTCGGCCTGATGACGATCTCCGCGGAGGCGGACTCGGTCAGCGTCTTCGCGGTGGAGTTCGGCATCCTGGTGTTCGTCCTGCTGCTGGACGTGGTGGTGTTCCGCTGGGCGAACCGGGTGAGCGACAAGCTCGACGAGAGCCGCATGCTGGTCACCGAGAAGGTCTTCGGGTTCCTGATCGCCGCGGTGGCTGTGCAGCTGTTCCTTGACGGGCTGGCCTCGGAAGGGATCATCGGGGCGGTCCCGCATTAAGCAGTGGGCAGACCCGGCCGTGCCGCCGGTCCCGCCGCAAAGTCCCAAATTCAAAATCAGCTGTGATCGAACGGACCCGGCCGGCTCTCCACGCCCAATGACCGTAGTTCAGGCGGACGACAGGGACGATGTCGGAACGCAGCCTGGCTAGGTGTCCTGCGACGGCTAGGCTGATGCGTCTGGGAAGGTCAAGATGGTCTTGATGTCGTCGGGCTTGCGGGTGTACGCGTCCTCCCACCGGTCGAGAGGCACGTCGCGGGTGATCAGGTCGGCGAGCCAGGCGGGGTCGGCCTGGGAGAGCGCCTGGGCGGCCAGTTCGTAGTGCTGCCGGTTGGCGTTGACCGAGCCGAATATGACGGAGTTCTGCAGGACCATGTTCCGGTTGAGGAGCCCCGGGTCGACGGTGGTCTCACCGCCGGCCGGGGAAACACCGGTGAGGCACGTTATCCGGTAGCGGGCATTCCGCGGCCCTGCCTCGAGCAGCATCTGCACGTGCCCGGTGCATTCGATGACGATATCCGCGCCCGCGGCCGCCTCGTCGAGGCTCTCCGCTGTGGACATAGGTTGCGCCGAGGCGGCGCACCATTTCCGGTTTGCGGCCGTCGGTGACCAGGTCGACTACGTAGGTCTGGTGACCCCGCTGGGTGGCTAGCAGGGCGGCTAGCAGCCCGATCGGCCCGGCGCCGGTGACGAGTACCTTCTCCGGCGCCCACGCCGCCCGGCGGCCGATCTTTTCGATGTGGTCCCAGGCCTTGGCCACCACTGTGGCGGGCTCGAGCAGGACGCCGAGCATCCCGAGGGCGGGATCCACCGCGACCAGGTACTCGGGGTGAATGCGGTAGCGCTCGGACGCGTAGCCGTGACGGCCCTTGATGCCCCGCTCGGTGTACTGGCCGTTCACGCACATATCCCAGTGCCCCGCTGCGCACGCCGGGCAGGGCACCGGGTCGCGCCGACGGACGATGCCGACCACGAGGTCCCCCGGGCTGAACCCGGTCCCCGGGGCCGCCTCGGCCACCCGGCCCAGCGATTCGTGCCCGATGATGAGGCGGTCCTGCCCCGGCGGGGCTGACCCGTACTCGCCGTTGATGATCTCCTGGTCGGTGCCGCAGATGCCGATCGCCTGCGTCTGCACGACGATCGGCCCGTCTTCGGCCGGGGGCTCCGGCATGTCCGTAAGCGCGACGGAGCCTTGCTGCCCGGGAACGAGTGTGATGGCCCGCATGACGTCACGATAGCAAGCGATCCGATAACTCTCCGCTACCGGTCGGCGATGGCTGGCTTGAGCAGGCCACTATCGTGATCGCCGGTGTAACGCGACCCCCGGGCATGCATCTCCTCCGCCCGGTGCAGTCGGCGGATCCCAGCTCAACTTCACCCGTCAGGGGTGAGGGGCGCCGAGACGGGCGGCGGTTAGCTTGTGGATTCATGGCAGAACCCCTGCGCCTCGTCCGGAGCCTCTCGTCAGCGCATGAAAGGGGTCATCTCATCGGACCTGGCGGCCGCGTCCTTGAAGGACTCGAGCATGGCGAAAGGGGATGTCTCCGACGAGGCTGTCGAGGAAGACGACCGGATTGAAGCCACAGGCGAGGTCTAAAACGGCAGGCCGCGTGAGGATCTGCTACCGGCGGCGGCCGTGCCGGAGGTGAGTCGAGTCAGGCGGCCAGCCGCCGGAGAGGTGCACGCCGGCGGCCGGAAACGTAGGTGCCGTCGGTGAGCGGGGCGGCTGCTGCTGCCCCGGCCGATCCGGGTGCGACGATCCGCAGCAGGAGCTACCGGGTCCTGCTCGTCCTCGCCGCGCTGATCGGCGTGCTCGTCTCGTTCGCTTCCTGGTGCTTCCTGGAGCTCGTGCACTGGATCCAGGAAGAGGTATACAAGACCCTGCCCGGCGGGCTGGGATTGCATCCCGTCCCCTGGTGGTGGCCGCTGCCGGTGCTGGCGGTGGCCGGCGTCCTGGCGGCCGTCGCCATCGTCCGCCTGCCCGGCCGGGGCGGCCACATCCCCTACGAGGGAATCAAGGCCGGGACTGCCGAGCCGGCCGAGCTGCCGGGCATCTTGCTGGCCGCGCTGGCCACGCTCGGCCTCGGCCTGGTGCTGGGGCCGGAGGCCCCGCTTATCGCCCTCGGCGCGGGGCTGGCGATCCTGGCCGTGCGGCAGGTCAAGAAGGACACCCCCAGTCAGGTCATGACGGTGCTCTCCGCCAGCGCGGCGTTCGCCGCGATCGCCACCATCTTCGGGTCGCCGGTCATCGGGGCGATCATCTTGATCGAGGCGGCCGGGCTCGGCGGGCCGATGCTGCCGCTGGTGCTTCTGCCGGGGCTGATGTCCGCCGGCATCGGCTCGGTCATCTTCGTCGGCATGGGCCACTGGACCGGGCTCAGCTCCAGCGCCTACGCGCTGAGCCCGTTCACCCTGCCCGCATTCTCCGGCCTCACGGCCGCCGACTTCGGCTGGGCGATCGCGCTCGCGCTCGTTGCCGCCCTCGCCACCTTCGCGATCACCGATCTCGCACGCCGGTCGGCCCGTGTCACCGCCAGGCAGCCGTGGCTGCTGCTGCCGGCCGCCGCCCTGGCCGTCGGCGGCCTGGCGATCGGCTTTGCCCAGATCACCCGCCAGCCAGCAGACGTCGTCCTGTTTTCCGGCCAGGACGCCTTCAGCTCCGTGATCAAACAAGGCCCCTCCCTGGCCCTGTCCACCCTGGCGTGGCTGCTGCTGTTCAAGGGCGCGGCCTGGTGCATCTCGCTGGGCAACTTCCGCGGCGGCCCGACCTTCCCGGCCTTGTTTCTGGGCGCCGCCGGGGGACTGCTCGCCGCGCACCTGCCGGGGTTTTCAGAAACCCCCGCCGTGGCCGTGCTGATGGCCGCCGCCGCTGTGTCGGTCCTCCGGCTCCCGCTGTCGGCAACCGTCATCGCCCTGCTGCTGACCTCCAAAGCCGGAATCGCCACCGCCCCTCTCATCATCGTCGCCGTCGTGATCGCCTATCTCGCCACCGAGACACTGTCACCGACCCGCCCGGCCGCGCCCGCGCCAGCCGCTGAACCCCACCCCGCCGCACCCGCACCCACGGCGACGGCGCGACATGACCACCAAGCACCATGACCGCGGCCCGCGCGCCCGTTCGTGATGATCATGGGGACACCGGCCCACACGTAGGTCGCCGGCTGGCTGCGCGCGGAGTTCGCCAGGCTATGCGGGGCCGAGTAGCCCTGTCAGGACGCGGGCGATGAGGTCTGGATAGGGTCGGTGAGTTCTTCGGGAGGCGGAAGCTGTGCTTGCGGGGACAGGAGCGCCGCCAGGCGTGGGTGGCCGCCGGAGGTGAGGGCGTGGCCGAGGTAGGCGAGGTTGCGCGCCTGCAGGCCGGGGTCCGCCTGCTCTTGCAGCGCGAAGGCCGCGGTGATCCCGTTCAGCATCGCGAATGCTTCCATTTTCGCCTCGGTGCTCGCTGGATGCCGTTGCAGCACGGTGAGGAAGTGTTCGATCAGGCCGATTCCGTTTGGGCCGATGACCGGGCGGGTCATGGCGAGGCCCGCCAGCCAGCGGTGACGACGGAATATGGCGCGGGCCTGCTCCCCGAAGGCGATGAGGTCGGCGAGCCAGTCGCCGCTTGGCGGGGCGAGCTCGTACTCGGCGCCGATCGCGTCGGTCATCAGGTCGAGGAGGTCCTCGCGGGTCTCGACGTAGCGGTACAGCGAGGCTGCGCCGGTGCCGAGCTCGGCGGCTACGCGCCGCATGGAGACCGCTTCCAGTCCGTCGGCGTCGGCGACTCGCAGCGCGATCTTGGTGATCCCGGCCCGGCTCCACTGCGCGGGGCGGCCGACGGCGGACCGCTCCGGGCGCATCCAGATGCTCGCTGCCGACCCGTCCGCCGTCATTCCCGTCCCCCTTTGCGATCGCCGTTCCCAATCTAGTAGTGCTTTATTTTGCGAACGATGTACGCGAAACAACCCGCGCGAGGGAGCCAAGCGATGGCACAGGACGTGAAAGAGGGGCTGCCGGCGGGACGAGCCGCGAAGCTGCCCAGGCACGTGAGGTTCTTCACGCGGCAGTCCCGTAAGGGCCTGCCCGCGCCTGCCTGCACGGTGACGCTCGAGCGGGGCATCCGGATCCCCATGCCGGACGGGACGTACCAGATAGCCGACCGGTACATCCCGCAGACCGGCGAGCCGTGCCCTACGCTCCTGGTCCGCACCCCGTACGGGCGCGGGTTCCCCTACGACTTCATGTACGGGGGCCTGTTCGCCGAGCAGGGCTACTGTGTCCTGCTGCAGAGCACCCGGGGAACCGGCGGGTCGGGCGGTACCTGCGAGCCGTTCACTGATGAAGCGGCCGACGCCCAGGCGACGATCGCCTGGCTGCGCGAACAGCCGTGGTTCAACGGGTCGCTCGCCACGATTGGCGCGAGCTACCTCGGCTTCACCCAGTGGGCGCTGGCGAATGACCCGCCGCCGGAGCTCAAGGCGATGGTCGTCCAGGTCAGCGCGGACGACTTTTACGGGTTCATCTACCCCGGCGGCGCCTTCGCGATGGAGGCCACGCTCACCGGGGTGGCCGCCATGCTCTCCCAGGACAAGGGGTTTCGCGCGTTCATGGGCGCGGTCCTGCGGCTGATGCTCACCTACCGGAAGGTGGAGCGGACGGTGCCGCTCGTGCCCGGGTACCAGCTGGCGTTCGGGAAGCGGGTCGGATACCTCGAGGACTGGCTGGCGCACCCGGCCGCCGGCGACCCGTACTGGGCGCCGCGGCGTGCCGATCCGGACATCGAGTCCGCTCCACCGGTCCACCTGCTCGGCGGCTGGTACGACGTCGTCATCGACCAGACGCTGGACAGCTACCGGCGGCTTCGTGAGGCCGGCCGTACGGTGCGACTGGTCGTCGGGCCGTGGAACCACACGTCCGGGTTCAGCAAGGCCATGCCGATCATCGCCGGGGAGGCGCTCGCGTGGCTGCAGGCACACCTGACCGGGAGCGGGGAAGCTCCCGGACCGACTGCGGTGCGCGTCCACGTCGGCGAGATCGGCGGCAAAGGACAGTGGCGTGACCTGGCTGACTGGCCGCCGCCAGACGCCGCCGTGCAGCCGTGGCACCTGAACGCCGACGGAACCCTCACAGACGCACCTGGCGAGGGCACGTCATCCTTCCGCTACGACCCCGCCGATCCGACGCCCTCGGTAGGCGGCCCGCGCATGGACAGCAACGGCTTCGGCCCGAAGGACAACGGCAAGCTGGAGGCACGCGACGACGTCCTCGTCTTTTCCGGGCCAGTCCTCGGTGAACCGCAAGAGGTCATCGGCCAGGTCAGCCTCCGGCTGCGGATTCGCGGCAGCAGCCCGAACTTCGACGTCTTCGCCCGGCTGTGCGACGTCGACGCCAAGGGCACGTCATGGAACATCTGCGACGGGCTGCTACGGCTGGACGGCACGCGGCCAACTGACGCGGACGGCTGGACCGAGATCAAGGTTCCGATGAGCGCGACCGCCCACCGCTTCGCAGCCGGGCACCGCCTCCGCGTCCAGGTCTCCGGCGGAGCCCACCCCCGCTGGGCCCGCAACACGGGCACCGCCGAGCAGATCGCGACGGCCACCGCCCTCCTGCCGGTGGACATCGAAATTAACCATTGCGAGTCCCTGCTCTCGCTACCAGTGCTGCTGCCGTAGCGTTCACATATTCCGTTATCAGTTTGTGTCCAGCCGGTAGGGTCAGCTGGGTGACGTCTGAGTTGCGAAACTGGGCGGGTACTTACACCTACACCGCCGGCGGGGTCGTTAATGCCCGGACAGTCGACGATGTCCGGCGTGCCGTTCTCGAGGGTGGGCGGGTGCGGGCCGTGGGGACCCGGCACTCCTTTAACGACCTTGCCGACACCACAGGCACGCTGGTCTCAGTGTCAGGCATCGATCCTGATCCTGTTCTCAACCCCAGGGCGCGGACCGTGACCATCGGCGCAGGCGCGACCTACGGCGCGCTCGCGAGCTGGCTAGAAGAGCGGGGCTGGGCGCTTGGCAACCTGCCTTCGCTGCCGCACATCACTATCGGCGGCGCGATCGCGACCGGCACGCACGGCTCTGGGGTCGGCAATCAGGTCCTGTCGGCCGCCGTCGCCGGGCTGCAGTACGTGGATGCCGCGGGCGTTGTCCGGGAAGCCAGGCGCGGGGATCCCGACTTCTCCGGGATGCCAGTGGGGCTGGGCGCGTTCGGCATCGTCACCCGGGTCACCCTCGACATAGAGCCTTCCTACCTGATCCGGCAGGACGTGTACGCCGGCCTGTCCTGGGGCCGTGTCCTGGCCGACCTGGACGACATCATGTCCGCGGCGTACAGCGTGAGCCTGCTGACCTCCTGGCTCGGGGACTCGGTTGAGCACGCGTGGGTAAAGCGCCGGGTCACCGGGCCGGAGGACGCAGTGGCAGCGGAGTTCTTCGGGGCGCGGCTGGCCACTGGCCCGGTGGGGCTGCCCGACGCCTCCGCGAGCCACCTCACGCCACTAGGCGCGGCGGGCCCGTGGCCGCAGCGGCTGCCGCACTTTCGGGCCGACGTCGTGCCCACTAACGGGAACCAGATCCAGACCGAGTTCTTCGTCCCCATGAGCCAGGGCGCTGCGGCCTTGGAGGCGGTCAGGGGCCTGCGCAAGCGACTGGCACGCGTGCTGCTGGTCAGCGAGATCCGCGCGATCGCAGCGGACGACCTGTGGCTCAGCGGCGCGTCCGGGCGCCCGACGCTGGCCCTGCAGTTCACCTGGCGCCACAACGCTCGGAAGGTCGTGGGCCTGCTCCCCGGACTCCAGGAGGCCCTCGCGCCCTTCGGTGCCCGCCCGCACTGGGGGACAGTCTGGCGCAGGTTCAGCCTGAACCCCCTGTATCCCATGTTCACCCACGCGAGAGACCTGTTCGAGCGCCTCGACCCCGATGGCACCTTCAGTAACGATCACCTGCAGCGCATCGGCGTCCGCGTGCCCCGCGAGCCATGATGCATCCGCACGGGGGAAGTGACCGAGGAGTCATCGGCCGCTGCTCCGGCCATGACCGGTGGCCGAACCATGACTGAGCCCATATTCAGCCAATCACCCGGCCCGGGCAGGTTATCGAAATATTTCGACCAATCCCGAAATTTTCGCCTCGTGAACGGCCCTCAATCGTGCCGCCGACTCAAAGGCTATGAATTTCTTCTAGCAACATCCGTTTCAACAACCTCAGTAATTAAGTTTAGCGTAGTACTTCGAAAATTCTTGGAAAACTTTCGTTTCGAAACTTTTCCGAAAGTAATTGACGGTTAATTGCGGTCAACTCACACTTGCGCCAACGGCGGACATCAAAAGCCGCCAGCCCCCGGTCGTCGTCACGCGGCGGCCCGTCTCAGGAGGATGCGCATGAACGCACCACCCACCCTCCCCAGGGCCCGCAGTAGCGGGTACGCCAGGCTGCTGCTTGGCGTCGTCTTCGCGGTGCTGCTGGCCGCGATCGCGGCGGTGGCGCCCGGCACCGCTCGGGCCGCCACGCAGATCTGCTCGAACCAGACCGGCACCAACGGCGGCTACTACTACCAGAGCTGGTCAAATGGCCAAGGGTCGGCGTGCATCACGCTGAACTCGGGAAACAACTACTCCACCACGTGGAGCGGAATCGGTGACTTCGTCGACGGCGTGGGCTGGAATCCCGGCAGCAGCGGCACGGTGAACTTCTCAAGCAGCCTCAGCGCCTCCGGCGGGACCTCGCTGATCTCGCTCTACGGATGGTCGACCAACCCGCTCGTCGAGTACTACATCACCGAGAACTACGTCGGCTCGCCGAACACGGCCTGCACGTACGAGGGCCAGGTCACCAGCGACGGCGGCACGTACAACATCTACGAGCACCAGCAGGTTAACCAGCCATGCATCACCGGCAACTCCTGCACCTTCGAGCAGTACCTGGCGTACCGGACCTCGCCGGTCAGCAGCGGCACCATCACCACCCAGAATTTCATCAATGCGTGGGCCAGCCACGGCATGAACCTGGGCACGCTCAACTACCAGATCCTCGCCACCGAGTCCTATGGCGGCGGCAGCGGTAACTCCAGCGTCACCGTGAGCCAGGGCAGCGGCTCCGGCGGCGGCGGCTCTGGAGGCGGCGGCTCCGGGGGCGGCGGCTCCGGGGGCGGCTCGTGCACCGCGACGCTGTCGGCCGGGTCCAGCGGCAGCAACTGGTACAACCTCAACGTCTCGGTCTCCGGCTCCAGCAGCTGGACCGTGACGGTGAACATGCACTCCCCCGCAGTGGTCTACTCCACCTGGAACGTCAACGCCACCTTCCCCAGCCAGTACGTAATGAAGGCCACCCCCAACGGCAACGGCAACAACTGGGGCTTCACCGTCTCGCCCAACGGTCAATGGACATGGCCCACCGTCTCCTGTAGCACCGGCTAACCCCTGGGACAGCAACGGAGCTCCCGCGGTAGGCGGCGACCATGACCGCCGCTGAACCACGGGAACTCCGTTGCGACGCCAGCCTGCGCATGCCGTCGGTCCGCGCGATCCGCGCCCGGGTGCACGTCGGGCAGCCCCGTCCCCGAGGCGTTCCCAGTCGTCAGCACCGGGAGCCGGGGCAGCAAGGCCCGCCGACCGGAACCAGTGACCGAACCGTCGCGGATCTTCCAGGCATAACGAAGCCTCTTAGTGCTCCCCCGCCCCACTGCGGGGTCAGCTAACCGTCACCTGCGAACACGACCGCCTCGGGCGGACCGGGTTGTACGTACACCGTGACCTGGCGGCCGCCGTCGTAACCGAACGCACTCGTCGGATCCTGGGTCGTCTCGTTCGTGGTGAGTACAGGGAGGGCGTCGCACCGGCGCCCTATGGCTATCACTCAGGGAGCAAAGATGCCGCATCCAATCGTGCACGCCGAGATCCGGTCGACAGACCCGGACGCCACCCGCAAGTTCTTCGGTGACCTGCTCGGATGGACCTACCCCGACCAGGGGGCCGTCCCTGGCTACACGTTCGTCGACACCGGTGTACCAGGTGCCTTGTACACAGCGATCAGCCCGTTGCAGGACGGTAGCGATCTGGTCACCTTCTTCATCGCGGTGGATGACGTCGACAGCGCCGTGAACCGGGCCAGGGAACTCGGCGGCCGGGTCATTCAGGAGCCCCAGCACGTGCCCGGCGTGGCCTTCGCGCTGATCGCCGACCCGCAGGGCCACGTCGTGGGCCTGACCAAGCAGGGCTGACCGCGTTAGGGTACGTGGCCTGGCTCGGCCAAGCCCCTATCCGGGGCGATGTTCGCGGTGCCGTTCACCATGAGCAACATGACCGTCTCCTTCGCCGTCCTGCCCTATTCCGGCACCATGGCGATCAAGATCCCGTCCGACTCCGCCCGCGTCCCTGACGCGGCGACCCTCGCCGCGGCCCTGCGCCGCGAGCTCAGCGGGTCTTGACGCCTCACCAAGTCAGCGGGTAAAGGGGCAGGCATGACGTAAACCTGTGCCGCTTCTCCCTCGTCGTACAGACACGACCGCAGGCGGCGGACACGCTGAAGCGGGACGGGCCTCAACGAGGAGGTATCTGCGATGCGCAACATCTCCGCTGGGCTACCCCTGCGAGTACTCGCGGGCATCGGGATCGTGGCTTGTCTCGCGCTGTCCGGCGCGGCACCGGTCGCAACGGCGCCTCCGGCGAACGCGACGACGGCCAGGACGATGACGGCGGTCACGCCTGCCCGGGCAGCCGTCCTCCCGGCCTACACCTCGGCACTGGGTTGGCTCATGTCCGTGTCGGTGGTGTCCGCAAACAACGCCTGGGCGGTCGGCGTCGGCGCAGTGAAGGGCGGGCTGATCTTCCACTGGAACGGCAAGCGGTGGTCGTACCTCAACCTCGCTGGCTACTTCAACGGCGTGGCCGCACGGTCGGCGACGGACGTGTGGGCGGTCGGTGCGACCAGCCAGTTCTCGGACTCACAACCCCTCGCCGTGCACTGGAACGGCCGGTCGTGGACCCGGGTCCCGACGCCGGCCCTGAAAATCGGCGGGTACTTCAACGCGGTGGCAGGCTCCTCGGCAAGCAGCGTGTGGGCAGTCGGCCTGGCCGGCCCGGGACGCGGTGATATCACCACGGCCGCGCAGCTGATCGAGCACTGGAACGGCAAGCACTGGACCGTGCAGCACTTCCCGTCCCTGCCGGGCGGTGGCCAGTTCAGCGGGGTGGCGGCCCTGTCCGCAAGCAATGCCTGGGCTGTCGGCTCTACCGGCTCGCAGACGCTTGCCGAGCACTGGAACGGCGCCAAGTGGAGCAGGTGGGCCAGCCCTAACCTGCTGCCGGGCGTAGGCGCCAGCGCGCTCCGCGCAGTCACTATGATCGCCGCGAACAACGCCTGGGCGGTCGGCTACGTCAACCTGCCGGACGGCAGCTCCAGGACGCTGACCGCGTTCTGGAACGGCCACCACTGGCGGCTGGTTGCCAGCCCCAGCCGCGGCGATAACGCCCTGCTGTTCGGCGTGACGGCCTCCTGGACCAACAACATCTGGGCGGTTGGCACCGCTTACAGCGTGCCTGGTTGCATCGGGGACGGCTGTGGTCCGTCCCTGACCCTGATCATGCACTGGAACGGCTCGCGCTGGAAGGTGGTGCCCAGCCCTAACCCGGAGAAGACCATAAGCATCGCGCTGAACGGCGTCGCCGCGGTCGCCCGTGACAACATCTGGGCGGTAGGCAACGCCAACTCGTCCTCGACCTTCATAGTCCACTGGAACGGTAAGGCCTGGAGCTAGCGCGTCGGCCGGGGACCGTAGGGCTGACCCCAGACGACGGGACTGCCCTGATAGACGAAGCCGAGTGTGGCACTCACCTGCCCGTAACCCGCATGCGAGCGAGCGCCCGGGGGTAAGTCAGCCTGCTGGAGGTGCGGCCGCGGACGTTGCTGGAATTGTTCAGGACCGGAACGCGAGTGAGTTCGTTGTGCACCTCCGATTGGCTGTATCACCGCCCGCATCGGGCGGGGGGAACCGAGGCCTCACTCGCCGTCGCCGTGCCGGTCGCGGGCGCCGCGCATGGTGATGACCGCGAGCCCGGCGGCGAACACGAGGACGGCGCACAGCGCACCGCCTAGGTCGCGCGGCGGGCGGGCAGGCCAGAGCCACGGCGTGGTGATCGCGGGGCCGTGCCACTGCGTGTACAACGCATAGACACCCGGGAGCAGGTAGGCCGTGGGACCGGTCCAGGACAGGCCGCCACCCAGGGCGGCGGCGCACAGCAGGCCGAGGCCGGTGATGCCTGCGACGTTCCTGAGGACGTCGAGCGTGCCGCCTGCCAGGTGCCCGCCGGTCGCTGCTGCTATCACGAGTGCGCCCGTCGCTGCGGCTGTGAGCGCGACCGTCGCGGCGAGTCGCAGGAACGGCAGCCACCGCCCGCATACTCGCTCCGGTTCGCCGAACGGGCTCGCGACCGTGGCCGCGACCATGGTCGCGGCGGCGGTCTCGATGACCAGCGGGAGCTGCAGGGCGCCGTAGGCGTCCCAGTGGCCCAGGAGCGCGACCCGCAACGCGATCGCGCAGCCCGCGATCGCGGCCAGCGCCGCCGGAATCCGGCGGCTGACCGCGTACAGCCGCATCAGGCGCGCCGCGCTGGCCAGGCCGGGTTCGGTCGCCCGGCCTGGCGTGGTCGTCTGCGCGGGCGTGCTCCCCTGACCGGGCGTGGCCGCTGAGCCAGTCGTGCTAACGGGGGGTGTGCTCATGGGAAGCGTGCTCCTGGATGCGGGCTCATGGGAGCTGGGACAGTGTGATCTGGCCTGCGCGCAGCGCGGCGAGGTGGCTGGCGAGCCAAGCCCTGCGTGTCTGCGCGGGCAGCGCGGCGAACCGCTCGGCCGCCGGCTGCGCTGGGGTGCCGCGGATAAGGCCGCCCAAGCTCATTCCGGCCGGGCCCGCCTGGGGCCACTTCGTTCAGGCTGGCCTGGAGGTTCGGGTCGGCACTGACCCGGCCGAGGATCATGGTCAGCGCGGCGGCGACCGCGTTCTGAGCCTGGGACGCGCCGGGTCCTGCACCGATGAAGTTCGCCACGATGTTAGGCCCGTCCGTCCACTTGACCTGGCTGGCCGTCTGCGCCGTGGTCAGCGTCGGTCCCAGCATCTGGACGGGAAGCAGCAGGTGGTAGACCGCCTCGCCATTCGTGTTCCCCTCGGCCGGCATGACCTCTTCGCCTCCGTTGGGGTCCACCCGGTACGTCGCGGCCTCCTGAAGGATGCGGGCCGGTGCGCCCGGCAGGCCTGCGATCTGGTTCAGCACCGGCTCGAGGGCGGCGGCGGTGGACGCCAGGTAGCTGGCGTAGGCAGGGTTCAGGCAGACCGGGATGGCGGTATGGCTGCACACCGGGGTGAACCGGACTGGCTGGTCGTTCGCGGCGTCGTGCAGGGCCGGGATGCGGATCATGCCGTGCGCGTCCATGGTGGCGGTGCCGGCGAGCAGGACCGCGGCGGCCGCCGCGGCTAGGCCGGCCGCGGTCACGCCGCCGCCGGCGGCGGCGCGCACGGCTCGGCTCCCTCCCACCAGGGCGAGCGTGCCGAGCAGGGTCACGGCAACCCCGGCAATGAACATCACCTGGGCAATGGACAGGTCGGGCAGGTACGGATAGAAGGTCGCCACGCCCCCGTTGGGTCCCACGTTCCATGTGATGGCGACGATCGGCGAGACCTGCCAGTAGGAATGGCTGCTGTGCCCGATCAGCTCGGTGCTGAGCGCGAGGACGAAGAACGCGGCGATGGCGGCGATCGGCGCGGTGAACCTCGTCGGCGCGAGCACGCCGGCCGCGAACCCGAGGGCGGTGAACGCGGGCAGGCTGGCGGCGGCGACCGCGGCCGGCCACCACAGCGGCCCGCCCCCGCTCACCTGCCCGGCCGTCATCCCGTAGACCACGGCAACGCATCCCAGGTACGCCACCAGTGCCCAGATCGTGGTCGCGGCCCAGGTAGCCAGCAGCCGGGCCCACCGGGCCCGCGGGGTGATCAGCACCGCGTCGGCGACGCGGCGGCGGGACTCCCGCGACCCCATCCAGGCCGCTGCCCCGGTGAGCGGCGTGACGAAGTCGATCACCGCGTACATCTGCAGGCCCGCCGCGCGCAGGTTCCACAGCGGCGGCATGGCCATGACCCTGCGGTAGGTGGTGAACCAGAACAGCACGGCCACGACGGGCACCATCAGCGCCATCGCGTTGTGGCGCAGCTCAATGCGCAGCATGCGCATGACCGCGGTCATGACTGGGCCCTGTCCAGCGCGGCGGTGTACCCGCGCTCCAGCGGCGTGTCCCCCGCGGCCTGCCCGTCGGCGCACGCCATCAGCTCGTCCGGCGTGCCCTGGAAGACGATCCGGCCCCGGTCCATCAGCGCGACCTCGGCGCACGCGGCGCCGACGTCCTCGACTAGGTGCGTGCTCACCACCACGGTGGCGTGCTGCCCCAGCTCCCTGAGCAGGGCACGGAACGTCACCCGCTGCTGCGGGTCCAGGCCGGCCGTCGGCTCGTCGAACAGCACCAGCTCCGGCTCGTTGACGATGGCCTGCGCGATGCAGGCGCGGCGGAGCATCCCGCCGGACAGGGTGCGCAGCCGGTGTTTGCGCCGGTCGGCCAGCCCGACCCGGTCGATAGCGGTCGCTACCGCCTGGTGAACCGTTCCCGTCGGCACCTCCTTGAGCAGCGCGAAGTACTCGACGAACTCCGTCACGGTGAACCCCGGGTAGTAGCCAGGGTTCTGCGGCAGGTAGCCGAGCATGCGCCTGATCTCTCGGCGCGGGCCGTAGCCGGCCGGATCGCGGCCGAGCAACCGTAGCTGGCCGGAGGTCGGCGAGACCGCGGTCGCCATCATGCGCAGCAGGGTGGTCTTGCCCGCGCCGTTCGGCCCAAGCAGGCCGAACACTCCTGGGCCCGCCCGCAGGTCGACCCCCGCCACGGCGGTCGCGGACCGGAAGCGCCGGGTCAAGCCGGTGATCTCAACGTTCATGGTGCTGTTCTGGTTCATGGCGTACAGGCTGCCCGGCGTTTTCGTCCCACGTCGTCACACCACAGCGGCTGATCCTGGGTGCTACCACCGTGGCAGCCGGCCCTGGCGGCGGCCGGGAGTGATACCCCGGTATGACCACGAGGGAGGGATGGGCTGGCGGCCTCGGCCGCCTAACCTGGGAACGTGCAGCGGATACCCCTGGTCGCGTCGGCGGCGTGGCACGGGCTCATCCAGGCTCTGACAGGCTCCGCTCCGGCACCGGCCTGGCGCTGGCGGTCGCCGGCGGAACGCCGGGCCGCGTACGCCGCGCTGGCGGCGGCCACGGTGGCGATGGGCTGGATCAGCGTGACCCAGGTGCACCCGGTCGCCGCCTCCGGCGTCCAGCCGCCCGCCAGCCTCTCGCAGCTTTTGGTCGCCCTCGTGGTGGTGTTGCCGCTGCCGCTGGCGGCCCGGTACCCGATGCTGGCCTGGCGGGCCGGCTGGCTCGGCCTGCTGCTCACGCCGCTGCTGTCCGCGGGCTGGTGGGGCGGCTGGCCGTGGGGTCCCCCGCAGATTGCTCGCGCTGCTCGCGGCGTTCTGCCTGGCCGGGGTCCGTCAGCAGCGGCCGGCGCTGTGGTGGATGTGGGCGCTGACCCTGCTCCCGTGGGGCGCGTGGCTCATCCGCGACATCCCCGATCTGAACGGCCCGGCCAGCGCCACCGTGGTGTTCACCGCCGCCGCGATCGCAGTCGACAGCGTCGGTTCCCGGCTGCGTACCCAGCGCGCGCTTGACGCGCAGACCGAGCGCACCGAGGCCGAGCAGGAGCGGCGGGCCGTCCTGGATGAGCGCACCAGGATCGCGCGGGAACTGCACGACGTGGTGGCGCATCACGTGTCGCTGATCGCGGTCCAGGCCGAGACCGCGCCGTACCGGCTCAGCGGGCTGCCCGAGCATGCCCGCGCGGAGTTCGCCGCGGATGAGCGAGGTCGCGCGCGAGGCCCTGTCGGAAATGCGGCGACTGCTCGGGGTGCTGCGCCAGGACCAGCCCGCCCAGCTCGAGCCGCAGCCTGAGCTGGCGGACGTGCCTGCGCTCGTGGACGCCACCCGGCGGGCCGGCGTAACCGTCGAACTGTTGCTGCCTGCTGGATTGAGCAAGGTGCCCGCCGGGGTCGGGGTGTGCGCGTACCGGATCGTCCAGGAGTCGCTGTCCAACGCCAGCCAGCACGCGCCGGGAGCGGCCGTCACGGTGACGCTTGACCACGACGCCGAGGCGGTCCAGCTCAGGGTGGCCAACGGTCCTGGCGGGCCGCCCGTCCGGCCTGGCGGCGAGCGCGGGCCGGGCCATGGCCTGACCGGGATGCGCGAGCGGGTGGCGCTGCTCGGCGGGCACGCTGTCCGCCGGGCCAACCCCGGCGGGCGGCTTCGTGGTGTCCGCGGTCCTGCCGCTCGGCGAGGCGGGCCTGTCGCTTGGCGAGACGGCATGAGCGCGGCCGGTACGGGGACCACCCGCTGCCTGATCGCTGACGACCAGGCGATGGTGCGCGAGGGCTTCGCCGCGGTGCTCACTGCCCAGCCCGGACTGCAGGTGGTGGGCCTGGCAGCCGATGGGGCCGACGCGATCCGCCAGGTGCGGCATCTGGAACCCGACGTCGTCCTCATGGACGTGCGGATGCCGGTCATGGACGGGCTGCAGGCGACGCGCGAGATCCTCGGCGCTGGGGCTTGCTCAGGTTTGCCGCGCGTTCTCATGCTCACCACGTTCGACCTCGACGACTACGTCTACGCGGCGCTGCGGGCCGGGGCGAGCGGTTTCCTGCTCAAGGACGCTACCGCTGCAGAGCTGGTGACCGCCGTCCGCGTGGTGGCAGCCGGGGAGGCCCTGCTCGCCCCGTCGGTGACCAGGCGCCTGATCGCGGACTTCGCCCGCCAGCAGCAATCGGATCAGCCTCGTCCCCCAGCGCTGGATGCGCTCACCCAGCGGGAAACCGAAGTGCTGCGGCTGATCGCCCGGGGCCTGTCCAACACCGAGATCAGCAACACCCTGGTCATTGCCGAGCAGACGACAAAGACCTACGTCGGCCGCATCCTGGCCAAGCTGAACCTCCGCGACCGCGCCCAGGCAGTCGTGGTCGCTTATGAAACCGGCCTGATCACACCGGGCAGCTCAAGCGGCTGAGATGTCGGGAGGAGTAGTCGCTATCCGACACGGCAACACGAGTTGGTCAGCTCGGTCGCGGTTCCTCGATCATGTCCTCCTGCGGGCCAGCACCCACCCGGTCAAGCACAGGGCGACTGAATCCGTTGACGGTGGACGGGTTGATCTATGCCAGTTCAATGGTGCTCCTCGACTCCGCGCGCAGGGGTCTGCGGGTGCCTGCTCCCGCGCGGTGGCTGCTGGGTACGGGCATCGCTGCCACCCCTGCCGCGACCGTGGCTCACGGTTTGGGGTCGTGGGTGCTGCGGTCGGTGCGTGACCGGCGGTCGCGTGGAGCAGGCCGCCGCTTTGTTCGCGGCCGACCTGGCAGCTGGCCGTCTGCCCACGACCGCTGGCGGCCTGGGCCAGGCCGGATGACAGTGACGCCGGCCTGGCCCGGAGGGTTAGTTGTTACTGCAGATAGCCCCGTTCAGGTGGAAGGCGGCGGGGGCTGGCGTCTGCCCGGAGTCCGAGCCGGTGAACCCGAAGTTCACCGTGCCGCCGCTGGCGCCGATCGTGCTGTTGTAGCTGGCGTTGGCCACGGTCACTGCGGTGCCGGACTGGGTCTCCGTGCCGTTCCACAGCTGGGTGATCGCCTCGCCCGAGTTCGGCCAGGTCCAGGTCAGCTGCCAGCCGTTCACCGCGCTGGCGGCCTCGTCGGTGATCGTCACACTGGCCTGGAACCCGCCAGGCCAGCTGCCGGTCTGCGCGTAATGCACGGCGCAGGTGGCGTTGGCCGGGGGTGGCACGGTGAAGGTGATCGGCGGCGACGGCAGCGATGGGTTGCCGTGGCTGTCGACCGCGACCACGTCGTAGGTGTAGCTGGTCCCGATGGTCAGGCCGGTCAGCGAGACGCTGGTCCCGGTCGTCGTGGTGACCAGCGTGCTGCCGGAGTAGACCTGGTAGTTCGCGACCGGGTAGGTACCGGCGACGGACGCGGGCCAGGTCAGCGTCGCGGTCCCGGTGTTGTTGCCCGAGGTGCTCGACGAAAGGCCGGACGCGACCGGCTGGCCGGGCGCGCCGGGGGCGGTGACGCCAGTGCCGCCGGACCCGGGGATGTGCACGACCGTCAGCGAGTACGGCGCGACGGTGGCTGACGTCGCCGAGCCGGAGGCGCTGGTGATCGTTGTCGCGTTGTTGGCCAGGGTGTAGACGGTGGGAGTGCCGGACGGCGAGAAGCCGGAGTAGCCGAGGCTGACGGTGTAGGAGTTGGACGGGTCCTCGTTGTCGATCAGCACGTTGAGGTTGCCTGCAGCGTCGCGGACGGAGTGCACTTTGAGCAGCGCCTGGCTGCTGCTCGAGTTGACCATCGTGGAGCCAGGAGCGGCGAGCTTGGACAGCATCTCGATGCCGTAGTAAGGCGCGAACGGGGTGTCCACGGCGGGCTCGGTGGTGCCGCCGTAGTTGGTGTTGTTGGAGAAGATGCCCTGGTCGCCGTAGTCGGTGGCGCCGTTGACTGTGCTGACCGTGCCCTCTCCGTTGTGCTCGTTCCACCAGTCGACGCTGGTGACGCCGTTCTCCAGCCAGGTCATGTCCATGTCGGCGGCGAACAGCGCGGCGGGCTGGGTGTCCAGGTCGAGGGTGGAGTTGGTCTCGGTGACCAGGATCGGGATGCTGGCCGGGTTGGCGATGCCGGCGTACTGGCTGAGCTCGCTGTGCAGGGTGGAGACGATCCCGGCGATGTCGGAGGGGTCAGTGAGCATGCCCGCGGTGTTCGACCCGCCCGGGTAGTAGTGCACGATCACGCACTGGGTGCCCGACTTCAGTGCGGTCAGGACGGTCTGGTTCCAGCTTTGCGGGTACTCGGAGTTGGTCACGTTGTCCGGCCAGAACCCGGGGGTCGTGAGGATGGCGCAGACCTTGGCGTTGGCGTCGGCGGCGTGCATGGCGGAGGCGAAGCTTGCGACGTTCGCGGCGTACTCGGCTGGACCGCAGTTATAGGTCTGGGACGGCTCGCTGCCCACGGTGACCAGCGGGCCGTTCAGGCTGGTGTGACAGTGGGAGTCGGTTTCCCAGTTGGCGCCGTAGGTTCCGTTGCCGTATACCTCGTTGCCGACTTCCCAGTAGGAGATGCCGTCGCCGGCACTCGCCGCGCTCTGCACCCAGGCGGCCGCGAGGGCGGGAGTTCCCGTGCCGTAGTTGACGGTGATGATCGGCTGGGCGCCGACCGCGTTGGCGGTCGCCATGAAGCTGCTGAAGCCGGTATTTGGTGCGACGAAGCCGCCTGCCGCTGCGGTCTGGGTCTGCCAGTTGTAGATGTCGGAGTACGAGCCGCCGGGGTAGCGCATCGCGGTGACGCCCGCTGCCTTCAGCAGCGGCGGGATGGCGGCATCGTTCATGTCGCTGTCATACACCGCGGTGTTCACCCCGATCCCGTGCGCGGGCACGGAGCCGAGGCCGGCCGTGGCGTTCACGGTGACCGACGCGGTCAGGGCGGCCGCATGGGCCGGCACGGCGACGGAAGCGATTCCGAGCGCCCCTAGCCCTAGCAGCGATGAGAGGAACAGGACACGCCTTTGCATCGCGGCCTCCGATAACTTTCGGGTTGACGGTGCCGCTCACGGTAGGTTTCGCCGGCTAGACCGGTCAACTTCCCAGTCGCGGGACGCCTGCCGAACTGCGGAGGCAGCGGACGTCGCCATGAAATTCTCATCAAACGCGGATCCAGGGACGGAAGCGCTTCCGTGGCGGCGGCGGCCAGGATCCGGCGGATCGTCTGGATCGACGACGACCGGGCCGCAGCACCATGGCGGTACCTGGCCGACCTGGGAACGCGACCCGCAAGCGGTTCAGCAAGGACATTGCCGGGCGCGGCGAGAGTCGGATCGCCGAGTACGACGCCGGGGTCCCCAAGCGCGCTGGCCGGGCAGCGAATCGGGCCGGTTAAGACGGCAGGCCGGGTCAGTCGGTAGGACTACCGACTGACCCGGCCTGCCAGGCACCCTAAGAGCAGGAGGCTCCGTTCACGGCGAAGCTGGTCGGCGACGTGTCATTGCTGGTCCAGGTGCCCTGGAAGCCGACGGACACGGAGCCGCCCGGCGCGATGTTGCCGTTGTAGCTGGCGTTGGTCAGGGTCGCGTTCTCACCGCTCTGGCTGAAGCCACCGTTGAAGTTGCTGGTGATCTTCTGGTCGCCAGGGAAGGTGAAGGTCAGCGACCAGCCGGAGATCGCGGCCGACCCGGTGTTGCCGATCACGACCTGCGCGGTGAAGCCGCCGGCCCACTCGCTACTGCGGGTGTAGGTCACGTGGCAAGTGCCGCCACCGCCGGTGTTGCTGACCGTCCAGGTGAAGCTCGCAGAGCCGGACGCTCCGGTGCCGTCCCTGGCGGTCACGGTCACCGAGGACGTGCCTTGTGCGCTCGGCGTGCCGCTGATCAGGCCGCTTGAGGCGTTAACCGACAGGCCCGCGGGCAGCCCGGTGGCGCTGTAGGTGAGGGCCTGGCTGGAGGCGGAATCGGTCGCGTGGATCTGCACGCTGGCCGCGGTGCCGACCGTGCTGGTCTGGTTACCGGGGTTGGTCACCGTGACTGTGTTGCCCTGCGACTGGTTGTTCAGGCCGAAGAACGCGATCGCGTCGGCTTCCATCCCCGTGCCCTCAATCGGGAGTACGTGGCCGGCGCCAGCGACGCTGATGCCCTCCACCGGCGGGTTGCTGGTGCTGCCGTACATCGTCTCGGTCCAGCCCGACACCGGAGTGGTGGTAGAGACCGGGGTCGAGCTGACTCCGGTCACGTTCGTCCACTGCAGGATTTCCTGACCGAAGTTGTTGTAGTTAAGCGTTCCGTCTGCGGTGCCGTGCCACAGCTGCATCCGCGGCCGAGGCCCGCTATAGCCGGGGTCGGCCGTGTTCCGTACCAGATCGCCCCATTGCTGCGCGGTCATGCTGACCTGGCCGTTGGCGCAGGCGGAATTCCAGCCGTCGACGGTGCCGGTGAAGAAGCAGTGGTAAGGCACGCCCATGAACGCCGCGCCGGCCTTGAACACGTCCGGGTAGTCGGCCAGCAGAACGTTCGTCATCATCGCGCCGGATGAGGCGCCGGTGACGTACACCTGGCTCGCGTTGCCGTTGAAGTGCTGCTCGGCGTAGGTGATCATCGACATGATCCCGACGGGGTCGCTGCCGCCGTTCCTGGTCAGCGCCTGGGTGGAGGAGACGTCCCAGCACTGGCCGCTCCTGTTCGCATCCGGGTAGATGACGATGAACCCGTACTGGTCGGCCAGTGAGGCGAACGCCGTGCTTCCGAAGAAACCGGGACCGGTGCCAGTGCACTGGTGCAGGGCCACCAAGATGGGCGGATTGGCCCGGACGTTGTTCGGCACGTAGATGTACATCTTGTTGTTGGACGGGTTGTTTCCGAAGTTCGTCACCTGCACGAGCGAGGCAGCCTTCGCAGCGGGCGCCCCGGATATGACCGCCATCAGTAGCCCGGCCGCCGTCAGCGTGGCCACGCAGGCGGCGAGCAGCGCTCTCAGCCATCTCTTCATGCTCTGCCCTGTCCCTTCCTTGGGTACTTCGCATCACTTCGGCTCTAGCCGGAGCAATACAGCGAGGTCCCGAAAGTATTTCGGATATTCTCGGCTTTGTTCCCCGTTATTACACCCCTCGGTTACCTCGATGGCCAGAGGAGAGCGGTCGGAATTTGCCGCGCTTTAAGCGTTTCCGCTAACATGCAATTGCGCCGGATGGCGCCAGCAGGGCGAATTGACTTGCGCGCGGAACCGCCTCGGGGCCGGGGGCGAGGCAGGGCCGGATTGAAAATTTCAATTTCCCTTTCCGAAAACTATCGGGTCTCGCGCCGCGTGGGGTCAACGGCGCTTTGCGGCTTAGTTAGCCGCCGTTTCTAATCCATGGCCGACGCAGGTGATGGTGGCGTGAGGCGTGGTCGGCGCTGGGACTGTGCCGGTGATGGGGACGCTGAGGCTGCCGTAGAGGCCGTGGCGGAGCTCGCAAGATAACTGGATAGGCTCGGCCGTCGTGTAGCGATGCTGCTTGCAGCGCTTGGCGGCCCTGGTGCTCGCGCAGTTAGGCGATGTGCTTGCGGAAGAACACCCGACGGAAGCCGCCCTGCTCTGCGCGGTGCGTCTCGGCATACCCGCGGCGGGGGTAGTACGCGAGGTTCTCCGTCATCGCCTCGTTGGTGTACAGCCGGATCTCGGCGAGCCGCAGCCTGCGGGCTTCGTCCTCGGCCAGGGCGAGCAGTCGCGAGCCGCGAGTACCTGGCTGCGCTTAGCAACCAGTAAGAGCAACACAACACGGCTCTCGACCGTGCCGAAGGCGCCGCAGCAGCGCGCAAGTAACCGCGGGTGCTGGGAGGCTAAATAAATTCTGCAGAGTTCGCTATAAAGGCATATCGCGTAGTCGGTCCCTATATGAACCAGTTCCAGCCCGCCACGGTCGATAGTATGACCACCGCGTCGACGAGCATGAACAAGCCCATACAGGACATCCAAAGATGATAGGTCTTGTGATTCACCATCCACACGGTTTCCGCGTTGGCGATCTTCGGCACCGCGTCGTCGAGCACGAAATCACCTCCGAGCCGATCCTTCAGAGAAAGCTTCCGTGAAACGCGCTTTGCCAGTTCGTTCTGGGTGATAGCTCGACCGCGCTGAGTATGCATTAGCCCCATCGACGCGCCCGCAATGACTACGGAAAGACCAGCCGCCGCGTACCTAGATCCATCGCTGCTCGTGGACAGGGGCCCCAAGACGATCGTCATGAGGAACGCTTGGGCGGCAAGGCCAAGGGCCGGTACTTGCCACAAGAGCGTGGTGTATGAGCCGAACTGAGTGGTATAGACGCTCAAGAGGGTCAGGAGGTTATCACTGTTGAACGCTGTACCGTCGACTGGCCCGTTCATCCAGTCCGGCGTCTCCAGAAGCCCCCGCAACCGATGAAGAGCGGCCAGGAGCCGGGTTTCGCGACTGGGACGCCCTGGCAGCAGGTACCAGAGATACATTGGCAGCCTGACCATGCTGAAACGCTCGTCTATGCAAGCGGTCACCCGAGTCGCAGCATCCTGGCCGCACAGGCGCAAATACAATCGGACATCGTTTTCCTTACGATGCGAGCAGGCGAATGAGAGGCCGGTTTCCGGCGTGTCTGTGCGTGCGTAGTCGGACCAATCGTCGCCCCATACGGTCCGCATGTATGCATCTGAGGCGACGACTTTCCGGATATCTTCGGGCGTTGCGGCCACAGTTATAGTCTTCTGGTTTTGATAGCGCATGATCCCCACCCGGATTCTGCGATGTATGCATACGTGGGGACAATCTAACATGGCGCATGGCCTGAATGCCGCCCGTCGGAATCCTCCGCTGCCCTCGCCTGCCGATGTCCCGGTGGGGCCTTGCCGGTCAGGGTCGGAGCTCGGCGTTGGCGGTGACCCATCGGATTGCGGGCGATCGGGGCGGACCGGAGTCGCCACGGACCGTTCGAGATGACGGTTTTGATCTTCTGGTGCGAGTGGTGCGGTAGTTAGAGAACATTATCGTCTGCAGCTGCTATCGAATGTGGATATTCGATTCTGGCGCTGTATTATGGTCAGTGTCAGCAAGGCGGGCCGCCCCGGTGCTGCGAACACCTAGAGCGGCCCTCGACACCTGCCAATCACTACTTGGAGGCATCGTGGGCACAATCATTCCTCTTTTCACCCCTCAGGGGCAGCCCAGTTCGGAGTCGGCTGTGCTGCGGCAGTTGGCGCGGCTGAACAGGGCGACTTCGGAGGAGATGCGGGCGGGGCTGGAACTGCTGTGCGTGGTCGACCCGGTGGGGTTCGAGGTGGCGCTGCCGGCTCTGCGGCCGGATCCCGGTGCGGAGGCGGAGCTGGGGGAGCCGGTGGCGGTGTGCGGGCGGTGCGGGAGCATGGTCGCGCTGTTCCCGGAGGATCTGACCTGGCGGCACTATCGCGGGGCGGTCGACGTCGTCGGGGTGCAGGCGTCGTTCTTCGCGGGGCACGAGCCGGAGGTGGAGTGGTACCTGCCGGAGGAGCTTGCTGAGAAGCTGCCCGGCTAGCAGGTCGCTGACCGGGTGCCCCCGCCGACGTCGACGGGGGCACCCGGCGTTTCCGGGCGGGTCGCTGGGTTGCGGACAGGGGAACCAGTCGAGTGTCTTACTCCTGCGGGCGCAGCGCGGCGATCAGCCATTCGAACGCGGGCGCGTAAGTCGGGAAGGGAGGCAGGCTGTTAATGATTGCCGTCAGCTGCCAGTATCGTTCGATCCGCGGATCGAACAGCATCTCAAGGTCGGCGAGCAGCGCCTCGCGGCGCGCGCTCCACCCGTTGGGCTCCAGGATCCGGTTCACTACCGTGGCGGCCTCGGCCGAACCGGGCGGGCACCCCCGCAGCAGTGCCGCCACAGCGTGCTGAGTTGCCCAGTCCGCAAGGTCTTCCAGCCCGCTGGCCTGCAGCTGAATGCCATGCTCGGTCAACTGCCGGGTCCGCCGCCGGAAGCCCGGGTCACTGACCAGCCCGGCCAGTTCCACCCAGGCGTCGACCTGCTCGGACGAGGGGTCGTCGGGCAGGTCCCACGCCGCGGCCCAGCGCTGAGCGTGCGCCGGACTGGGCTCCAGGCCCTCGAATACCTCGGCCAGGAAGTCCTCGATCATGTGCCTGCGCTCGGGCGGCGACATCCCGGCGAGTTTGTCCATCATGATCCTCACCTCATCGCTAGCCGCGCGCTTCACTACGACGGCCATCGCAGCACGGTGCAGCTGCATGACTCGGATCTGCGCGTCAAGCGCGTCCCGGTGGGCGGCGGCAACCTCGGCGATGCTCGCCTGGCCCGCCAGCACCCGGCGCACGTCGGCCAGGCCAAGGCCCAGCTCGCGCAGCGTGGCGACCAGTTCCACCTGGGCCGCGCACGCCGCGTCGTATAGCCGCCGGCCGCTCTCGGTCCGGGTAGCCGGGGGCAGCACGCCAGCATCGGACCAGAATCGGATGGTCCGCACAGGCAGCCCCGTGCGCCTGGCCAGCTCGCCGATGGAAAGCAGCGGCCCGTCATTTTCCATGCCGCTAGTCTGCTTGCTCTAGTCGGTGGAGAATCAACCCGCGCGGGCCAGCAACTCCTGACAGCCGAAGACCCGCGACCCCCGACCTGTACGACGCCCGCGCCGTCATCGAATGACCTACGGCAGCACCTCGACCTTCGGGCGAGCCAGCCCGGCGCGGCCTGCTTGGCGCTGATCCTGACCCGGCCGCCTCCTGGCCGCCGGGTCAGGATGCGCCGTCAGCAGGGCGTCCCCGCCATGTCCGCGACGGCGCTTATGCCCCGGGCCGGGTCGGCTCGAGAGGACTGGCGGGTGCCGGGGCGTCCGCTTCGCCTGCTTCGACGTCGAGCCGGGGAAGGGCGCGGGCGAGGGGGGCTGGCAGGTACCAGTTGGCCGGGCCGATCAGGTGCATGACGGCGGGCAGGAGCATGCTGCGGATGAGGATCGCGTCCACCAGGACGGAGAAGCCGAGGCCGAAGCCGAACTCCTGGAGCAGGTGGTGGCCGCCGGGCAGGAACGAGCCGAAGACGAGGATCATGATCCCGGCGGCGGCGGTGACGATGCGGGTGCTGTGGGCTTGTCCGGCGGTGACGGCGGCGTGGTTGCGCCAGGCCGGGTCTTCGGGGCGGGCGCGCAGCCGCTGCCATTCTTCGTGCATGCGGCTGACGGTGTAGACCTCGTAGTCCATCGACAGGCCGAACAGGACCGAGAACATGACGACGGGCAGGAACGCGTCCACGGGCCCGGTGCCGGACAGGCCGAGCAGAGAGGCGCCCCATCCCTTGGTGAACAGGGCGGTGATGGCGCCGAGCGCCGCGACTACCGAGATCAGGTTGAGCGCCGAGGCGACCAGCGGGATGAGCAGGCTGCGGAATACTGCGGCGAGCAGGATGAACGCCAGGATGACGACGACGGCGACGAACAGCGGGAGCTTGCTGCCGAGGACGTGCGCGAAGTCGATCGCGGTGGCGGTCTGGCCGCCGACGTGCGCGACGAGGGTGCTGCCGTGCTCGGCCTGGGGGATCAGGCTGTCGCGCAGCGTGCTGACCAGCGTGACGGTCCGCTGGTCCTGCGGCGCGGTGGCCGGGTAGAGGGTGGCGAGCACCGCGTGCCGGTCAGGGGAGACCTGCGGCGTCGTGACGCCGGCGACCCCCGGCGTGCGAGCCGCGGTCGCGAGCAGCCGGCTGAACGCGGCCAGGTCGCCGGGGCTGCTGACCTGGCCGGCCAGCTCGAGCGGGCCGTTGAACCCGGGGCCGAAGCCGTGGGCGAGGGCGGCGTAGGACTGGTGGGTGGTCCAGCTGGCCGGGTCGGTGCTGGCGTCGGAGGTGCCCAGCCGCAGTCCCGCGACGGGCAGCGCGATCAGCGTGATCACGGCGAGGGATGCCAGGGCGGTCAGCAGGCTGTGCCGTTCCACCAGGCGGGCCCAGCGTGAGCCGATGCCCTGCGGGTCATCCCGGGCGGGGCCGTTGCCGGCCAGCGCGGCGCGCTCGCGGCGGGAGAGCGCCTTCGGGCCGAGGAAGCCGAGCAGCGCGGGCAGCAGGGTGAGGGCGGTGGCGATGGTCAGCGCGACGGTGACCGCGGCCGCGGCGGACAGGCCGTCGAGGAAGCTGACGCCGAGCGCGAACTGGCCGAGCAGCGCCAGGCACACGGTCAGGCCGGCGAACAGCACGGTGCGACCGGAGGTGTTCACGGCCTCGGCGGCGGCGTCTTCGTATGAGCGGCCGGCCCGCACGGCGGCGCGGTGCCTGCTGACGATGAAGAGCCCGTAGTCGACGCCGACGCCCAGGCCGATCAGCACGGCGAGGTCGGTCGAGGCACTCGCGACGGTCAGGCCGCGGCTGAGCAGCGTGATCGCCGCGGAGCCGATGACCAGGGCCAGCGCGGCGCCGGCCAGGGGTGTCAGGGCGGACAGGACCGCGCCGCCGAAGACGATCAGCAGGACGGCCAGCGCCGCGATGACCCGACGGCCACGGACGGCCCTGGCTTGGCGCGCTCGGAGTTCGTGATCGACGCCCCGCCCAGTGAGACGTGCACGGCCGGGCTGTCGGCCGTCTGCGCGGCCGAGATGAGGGTGTCCGCGTCGGCGGCGGCGACCTGGTCGGGCTGCTTGTCCCAGGTGACGCGGGCGAAGGCGACGGTGCCGTCCCCGCTGACCTGCGAGGCTCCCGCGGCGGCGTAAGGACTGGCCACGGACGCGATGCCTGGCACCGTGGCGACCCGGGCGAGAGCCCTGGTGACCGCGTCGCGCACCTGCGGGGACCCGACGGTCGCGCCGCCCGTGGCCTGGATCACGACCTGGTCGGTCTCGCCGGCGGCGGCCGGGTAGTGCTGGGTCAGCAGGCTGACCGCAGCCTGGGAATCGGTGCCGGGCAGGCTGAGGCTGGAGTTGAACGCGCCGCCGGCCACGCGGGCGGCGCCGAGCGCGACGATCAGGAGTAGCAGCCAGGCGGCAAGCACGGTACGCCGGCGGGTGAAGCACCAGCGGGCCAGTCGGGTCATGTCAACGGTCTCCTCGGATGGGGTGTCGGCAAGGCAGACACCCGGGCACCGGGAAACGGGGCGGTCCGCACCGCCCCGATCGCGGGGGCGGCGGTGTCAGTACAGGCGACCGGAGGGAAGGAACTTCAGCGAATGGAAGGAACACACCGTGACGGCGGACTTGACGCACCGGGCCCGGGCCGGGGACCAGGAGGCGTTCCGGGAGCTTGTCGACCCCTACCGGCACGAGCTGCAGGTTCACTGCTACCGGATCCTCGGCTCCGCCCAGGACGCCGAGGACGCGCTCCAGGAGACGCTGCTGGCCGCCTGGCGAGGGCTTGGGGGCTTCGAAGAACGGGCCTCCGTCCGCACCTGGCTGTACCGGGTCGCCACCAGCCGCTGCCTCAATGCCCTGCGCGCCGGTAGCCGGAGGGTGACGATGGACGGCCCGCAGTCCTGGCCCGACCCGCCCGAGCCGACCCGGCTCGGTGACGTGCCCTGGCTCGAACCGTATCCCGACCTGCTGCTCGACCAGCTGACCAGCACCGAGCCGGGACCGGAGGCACGGTACGAGGCCACCGAGGCGATCTCCCTGGCGTTCATCACGGCGCTGCAGCTGCTGCCGCCCCGCCAGCGCGCCGTCATCGTGCTGTGCGACGTGCTCGGCTTCAGCCGGGCCGAGGCCGCAGGCATCCTCCAGGGCACGACCGATTCGGTAGCCAGCGCGCTCAAGCGCGCGCGGGCCACCCTGACGCGGCAGGCGGCGGGCGCGCCGGACCGCGAGCCGCCGCCCGCGCCCGACTCGCCGGCCGAGCGGGAACTGGTACGGCAGCTCACCGCGGCGTACGCGTCGGGCGACGTCAACGGCATCATCAGCCTGCTGGCCGAGGACGTGTGGCTGACGATGCCGCCCGCGCCGTTCGAGTACCAGGGCCGTGAGGTGGCCGGACGGGCGCTGTCCCTGCTGTTCGGCCGGGGCCTGCGCTACCGGCTCGTGGCCACCCGCGCGAACGGCCAGCCGGCGTTCGGCATCTACGTGCACGACCCCCGCTCCGCCGTCCTGCACGCGAACGGCCTGATGGTCATCGCCTTGTCCGGCCGCCAGGTCAGCGCGATCACCCGCTTCGACAACAGCAACCTGGCCCGCTTCGGCCTCCCCCGCACCCTCGACGCCTGACGGGCGCGAGCCAGTTCCCCGTTAACACCCTCACCTGGAGTCAGCCATGCCCGAACCAGCCTCTCGTCCCGAGCTGAGCCGCCGCCGCCTGCTGGCCGGCGCCGCCTCGATCCCCGCAGCCGCGGTGGTCGCGACTGCGGCGTCCCGACCCGGCAGCGCCGCCGCGGCCACGGTGAAACCGGCCGCGGCAGGAAGCGGCACCATGCTGCTCACCTGGCTGGGCCACTCATGCTTCCGCCTGGAGAAGAACGGCTTCGTCGCGGTCATCGACCCGGGCATCGTCGCGCCGGCCAACGCCCTCGACGACGCGGACGCCGTGCTGATCACCCACCAGCACGCCGACCACTTCCTGCCCAGCCTCATCGCGGGCCGCCTGAAGACCCGGCCCGGACTGCCGGTCTGGACCAACAAGGACGTCGCCGCGCTCCTGGACGGCTCCGGGGCCACGGTGCACGTGATCGGCCCGGGTGACGCGTTCACCGTGGGCGGGATCAAGGTCCACGGCCACGGCGAGTGGCACGCGCCCATCCACCCGGACGTCACCCGGGTGCGCAACACCGGGTTCCTGTTCGAGGACCGGGTCTTCCACCCCGGCGACGCCTACACCGACCCGCACGCGCCCGTTGACCTGCTGTTCGTCCCCGAGTTCGGGCTCTTCACCAAGTTCGGGTACGCGATCGACTTCATCCGGCAGGTCAAGCCGAAGCAGGCGTCCCCGGTCCACGACACCGGCCTGGACGCGACGGGCCTGGCCGGCGCGGACGGCTTCCTCGTCCAGGACCGGACGCCGCCCTTCGCCCCCGGCACCGGCTCACCATTCGTCCGGCTGCCCAAGGGGACACCCGTCAACGTCTA
>CAVZHA010000018.1:0-11959 GCA_963774945.1 uncultured Actinomycetota bacterium
GTTCAACGCGGCCGCCCAGCCGTCCAAGTTCCCGGCCGGCTTCTTCCACATCTTCACCGGTTCCTACCAGGTGCGGGCGGCGTACTGCGAGGTGACCGGCGTGTTCACCAACAAGGCGCCGGGCGGCGTCGCCTACTCGTGCTCGTTCCGCGTCACCGAGGCCGTGTACCTGGTCGAGCGGCTGACGGACATGCTCGCGCGCGAGCTCGGGATGGACCCGGCCGAGCTGCGGATGCGGAATCTGCTGCGGCCCGAGCAGTTCCCGTACACGAGCCCGACCGGCTGGCAGTACGACTCTGGCGAGTACCCGCGGGCGCTGCAGCTGGCGCTGGACATGGCGGGCTACGGCAAGCTCCGCCGCGAGCAGGCCGAGCGGCGCGCCCGCGGCGAGTACATGGGGATCGGGCTGAGCTTCTTCACCGAGGCGGTCGGGGCGGGCCCGCGCAGCAAGATGGACATCCTCGGCCTTGGCATGGCCGACGGGGCCGACCTGCGGGTGCACCCGACCGGGAAGGCGGTGCTCTCGATCTCGGTGCAATCCCAGGGCCAGGGCCACGAGACCACGTTCGCGCAGCTGGTCGCCCAGGAGCTCGGCCTGTCGCCGGACGACGTCGAGGTCGTGCACGGCGACACCGACCGGACGCCGTTCGGCCTGGGCACCTACGGATCGCGCTCCACGCCGGTGTCGGGTGCGGCGGCGGTCGTCGTCGCCAGGAAGGTCCGCGACCGGGCCCGGCTGGTGGCGGCGGCCATGCTCGAGGCGTCGGCCGACGACCTGGACTGGCAGGACGGCAAGTGGCGGGTGCGGGGCGACCCCGACCAGGCCCTCGGCATCGCCGAGATCGCGATGGCGGCGCACTCGTCGCTCGAGCTGCCGGCCGGGATCGAGGGCCACCTGGACGCGTCGGCGGTATACAACCCGCCCAACCTGACGTTTCCCTTCGGCGCCTACATCTGCGTGACGGACGTGGACCCGGGCACCGGCGAGGTCAAGGTCCGCCGGTTCATCGCGGTCGACGACTGCGGCGTCCGCATCAACCCGATGATCGTCGAGGGACAGGTGCACCGGGGCCTGGCCGACGGCATCGGCATCGCCCTGATGCAGGTCATATCGTTCGACGAGATCGGCAACTGCCTGGGCGGTTCCTTCATGGACTACCTGCTGCCGACCGCCCTCGAGTGCCCGTCGCCCGAGCTCGGCGCGACCGTCACGCCGTCTCCGCACCACCCCGTCGGGGCCAAGGGAATCGGCGAGTCGGCCACCGTCGGCTCCGCCCCGGCCGTGGTCAACTCGGTCGTGGACGCGCTCGCCCCGTTCGGCGTGGTGCACGCGGACATGCCGCTGACGCCCGCCAACGTGTGGCTCGCGATCCAGGGCCGCCCGGTCAGGACGGACCTGTCGGTGAGCTGAGCAGCGGATTCCCTCTTCTGCACATCATGAGTAGTTGCGATAAGGTCGCAACTACGACGATGAGGGGAGCCCGGTGCCTGCAGATCTTCTGGCGGATGAGCCTCGGCTAGCGCAGGCGTTCCGCTTGCGGGATCTGGTACCGCTGTCGGTCTCGAGCGTGGGCCCGATGTTCTCGGTGGCGGCGACCGGCGGCGTGATGGCGGCCGAGGCCGGCTGGTGGACGCTCCCCGCGGTCGCCATCCTGGCGGTGCCGTTCATCATCTCCAGCTTCGTGTTCCGCCTGCTCAACCGGCACTTCCCGAGCTCCGGGGCGTCCTATCACTGGTCGGCGCGGATCATCGGGCGGACCGTGTCCCGCTACCAGGCGTGGATCTTGATCCTGGCCTACTTCCTGTCGATCCCGCCGATCGCCATCCCGGCCGGCGCCTACACGCTGGCCCTGATCGCGCCCGGCTATCAGGCCCCGGCCATCGTCCAGCTGGCCGTGACCCTGTTCTGGATCGCGTTCGCGGCGGTGCCGCTGCTGCTCGGCGCCCGGCCGACCGCCCGCATCACCCAGGTCTTCTTCGCGGTCGAGATGGTCTCGCTGGCCGCGTTCGGCGTGGTCGGCGCGCTCAACTGGCATCGGCTGGCGGTGCCGGTCCACTTCGGCTCGCCGCCCATCGGGGGCATCCTGATCGTGGCCGTCGTCGCCGCCACCATCCTCGACGGCTGGGAAATCGACAGCTACGCGGCCGAGGAGTCCCGCAAGCCGCGCGACAGCCCGGGCATCGGCGGGATCATCGGCGCGTTCGGCGCGCTGCTGTTCTACGCGATCCTGTTCCCGCTGATGCTGGGCGAGACCCCGCTGAGCTCGCTGGCCGGCTCGGTTGATCCGCTCGCCGTGTGGTCGCACCGGCTGGTGCCCGGCGCGCCGTGGCTGATGCTGATCCCGATCCTGCTCTCGACCGCCGGCGGCCTGTGGCTCACCAGCTACATTCTCACCCGGGCGCTGTTCGCGATGGGCCGCGAGCGGCTGATCCCGGCCGGGTTCGGCCGGCTCAACCGGCACCGGGTCCCGCACGTCGCCATCGTCGTGACCCTCGGCTCGGCCCTGCTGGTGGTCGCGGTCCAGCTGTTCGTGTCGTCGCTGAGCTCGTTCTTCGACCTGGTGCTGTCCGCAGCCGGGTTCTTCCTGCTCGCCGAGTTCTTCCTCGACTCGCTGACCGGGGCGGTCTTCCTCAGCTACGGGCACCGGCGGCTGCCCGACGTGCAGATCAACCCGCACAGCCATCGGCTGCTGCTGGCCGGGTCGCTGTTCTCCACCGCCGTGATGGGCGCCCTGCTGGTCGGGTTCTTCATCTACGGGCCGAAGGCGATCGGCGGCGGGGTCGACGAGACGTTCGCCGTGCTGCTCGCGCTGGGCGGGGTCTTCGCGTGGCTGACCCGCAAGCGGGTGGCCCCCACGTTCGTGTTCGACGGAAACGCCGTCGCCGACCCGCCGCGACGGCCGGTCGCGGCGACGGCCTGCGGCAGCGTCGACGCGGGCTGAGCGGGCCTACCCGACCGCGAGTCCCTGGCGGAGGTAGGGCGTGATGTTTCCCATGGCGCGGGCCACGTACTCCTCCTTCTCCCCCACCGGGGCGACGTAACGCAGCGCCCTTTCGGCCGCGTCGACGCCGTCGAGCCGGGCGATGACCCAGGCGGCGAGGTAGTGCGAGGCCAGGCAGCCGCCCGCCGTGGCGACATTCCCCCGGGCGAAGAAGGGCTGGTTCAGCACCTCGACCCCGGCCGCCGCCACCCAGGGCCTGCTGATCAGGTCGGTGCAGGCGGGCACGTTATCGAGCAGCCCGAGCCGGGCCAGCACGAGCGTTCCCGAGCACTGGCCGGCCAGCAGTTGCCGTGACGGGTCAAGGCCGCGCAGCGTCCCCATGATGGCCGGGTCGGAGATCACCTCGCGGGTCTGGGTGCCGCTGCCGACGACGACCGCGTCCGCCTCGCACGCCTCCTCGAGAGTGGCCATCGACTCGATCACGACGCCGTTCATCGAGCGCACGCGGGGCGACGGGGTCGCGATCGACACCCGCCAGCCGGGCTTGCCGACCCGGTTGAGCACGCCGAGCGCGATGAGCGAATCGAGTTCGTTGTAGCCGTCGAAGGTGAGGATCGCGATGTGCACGGTGAGGACCTTTCTCTTGGGTGCGGCTCACGCTAGTTCGCCTTATCCATGACGGTCAAAGAATTGTCATGCATACAATCGACGCCGTGGGGATCTCGCGCTACCAGTCCGTGGTCGACGCGTTCGCGTCGGACATCCGGGCCGGCCGCCTGCCCGCGGGGACCCGGCTGCCCACCCACCGGCAGCTCGCGGCCCGTGAGGGCATCGCGCTGGTGACCGCGTCCCGCGTCTACGCCGAGCTCGAGGCCGTGGGCCTGGTCAGCGGCGAGCAGGGCCGGGGAACGTTCGTACGCGACATCACCCTGCCGCCCGGCCACGGCATCGACCAGCAGACGGCGGCGGCCGGCACCGTCGACCTCAGCTTCAACTACCCCGCCCTCCCCGGCCAGGCCGACCTGCTGCGCACCGCCCTGCGGGAGCTGGCGGCATCCGGCGACCTTGAGGCGCTGCTGCGCTATCAGCCCCATCGCGGCCGCCCGCAGGACCGGGCCGCGGTCGCCCGCCATCTGCGGCTGCGCGGGCTCGCGGTCGACGCCGACCAGGTCCTGATCGTCAACGGCTCGCAGCACGGGCTGGCCGCCACGGTCATGGCGGCGCTGCGGGCCGGGGACGTGGTCGCCGTCGACGCCCTCACCTACCCGGGCTTCAAGGTCCTCGCCAGCACGCTTCGGCTCGAACTGGCGCCGCTGCCGTCGGACGAGGGCGGAACCGACCTCGACGCCCTCGAGCGGCTGTGCGCCGCCCGGCGGGTCCGGGCCGTCTACGCCATGCCGACCCTGCACAACCCGCTCGGCTGGGTCATGGACGCGCCCGCCCGGGCGCGACTGGCCGAGATCGCGCGGCGGCACGGGCTGCTCATCATCGAGGACGCCTCCTACGCCTACCTGGCCGGGAACGCGCCGCCGCCGATCGCCGCCCTCGCGCCCGACAGCACCGTGTACGTGTCCGGGCTGTCCAAGAGCGTGGCCACCGGGCTGCGGGTCGGCTTCGTCGCGGCCCCGGCCGCCCTGGTGCCCTCGATCGAGCGCGCGATCCGCGTGACCACCTGGAATACCCCGGCCATGACGACCGCGATCGCCTGCCGGTGGCTGGACGACGGTACCGTCGGCCGGCTCGAGGCCGCCAAGCGGGCCGACGCCAGCGCCCGGCAGTCAATTGCCCGCGACGCCCTGGCCGGCCTGCGCCTGGTCGGCCATCCGGCGTCCTACTTCGTCTGGCTTCCGCTGGCGCAGGACGCCCGGGCCGACCGGATCGCGGCGCTCCTCGCGGGCAAGGGCATCTCGGTCGCCACGGCCGAGCCGTACGCGACGTCCGCGCCCGCCCCGCAGGCCCTTCGACTGGCGCTGGGCTCGGCCGACCTCGACAGCCTGCGTCAGGCGCTGGCCGAGGTGCGCGAGGCCGTCGAGACCGATCCCTACCGGTAGAAGACTCATCCGCCCGGCTGACTGAGGGGTATCAGCTGTCACACAGGAAACACCTAGGAGATGGAGCACAGCAGCACCGGAAGCAGAACCGGCCGGATCGGCTCACCGCACGGCTACCTCCCGATCGAAGAGCACGGCATCGTGGGCGATCTGCGCACGGTCGCCCTGATCGGCACCGACGGCACCGTCGACTGGTTCTGCCCCGCCCGTTTCGACGCTCCGAGCCTATTCGGCGCCCTGCTCGACAAGGACAAGGGCGGCTACTTCTCCCTGGCCGCCAGGACCAGCTACGCCAAGCCGAAGCAGCGCTACCTGCCCGACACCAACATCCTGCTCACCCGGTTCCAGGGGCGGGACGCGGTGGGCGAGGTCATCGACTTCATGGTCCCGGAGACCCGGGCCACCGGCAAGGCGCGCGACCTGCTGATCAGGCAGGCCCGCGCGGTCAAGGGCACGGCCCGGTTCGAGGTCGCCTGCCATCCGGCGTTCGACTACGGCCGGCTGGGCCATCAAGTCGAGATCGTCGCCGGCGTCGGCGCGATCTTCACCTCTCCGCTCGGCCGGGTCGTGCTCCGCACCACCGTCGGCCTCAAGGTCGAGGAGAGCGGAGTCGCCGCCACGTTCACCCTGGAGGAAGGCGAGACGGCCGACTTCCACCTGGAGTGGAACGGCGACGTCCACCCGATCGCCGAGGGCGAGACCCGCAGGCTGTTCAGCAAGACGCAGGATTTCTGGCGCAACTGGGTCGGCCAGTGCCGGTACACCGGTCGCTGGCGGGAGGTCGTCCAGCGCTCCGCCCTCGCGCTCAAGCTGCTCGTTTACCACCCGACCGGCGCGCTGATCGCCGCGCCGACCACCTCGCTCCCCGAGGAGCCCGGCGGCTCAAGGAACTGGGACTACCGGTACGTGTGGCTGCGGGACGCCTCGTTCACCGTCTACAGCCTGATGCGGCTCGGCTTCCTCGAGGAGGCCGCCAGCTTCATGGACTGGCTGCAGCAGCGCTGCGAGACGGCCTCGGCCGAGCGCGACATCTCGATCATGTACACCGTCGACGGCCGCGATCACATCCTCGAGGAGACGCTCGACCACCTCGAGGGATACAACGGGGCGCGGCCGGTCCGAATCGGCAACGGCGCGGCCGACCAGCTCCAGATCGACGTCTACGGCGAGGTCATGGACTCGGTCTACCTCTACAACAAGGAGGCGCCGATCTCCTGGGACCTGTGGACCGCGCTGTCCAAGCGCCTCGACTGGCTCGCCAACCACTGGACGGAGCCGGACGAGGGAATCTGGGAGATCCGCGGTCCGCGCCAGCGGTTCACCTACTCGGCCCTGATGACCTGGGTGGCCTACGACCGGGCGGGGCGGCTGGCCCGCGACCGCGGCCTGCCCGCCCCGGTCGAGCAGTGGCGCCAGCTAGGGGCCGAGGCCTACCGCTTCGTCCAGGACCAGTGCTGGGATCCCGGCCTGCAGAGCTACGTCATGCACCCGGGCAGTGAGCTGCTCGACGCCTCGCTGCTGGTGATGCCACGGGTCAAGTTCGCCGGCCCGACCGATCCGCGCTTCCTGGCCACGCTGGAGAAGATCAGCGCCGAGCTGGTCTCCGACAGCCTGGTCAACCGCTACGCCATCACCGGCCACGACGGCATCGCCGACGGCGAGGGCACCTTCAGCCTGTGCTCGTTCTGGTACGTCGAGGCGCTGACCAGGGCCGGCCGGGCGCACGAGGCCAGGGGCATCTTCGAGAAGATGCTCACCTACAGCAACCACCTCGGCCTGTTCGCCGAGCAGATCGGCCACTCGGGCGAGGCGCTCGGCAACTTCCCCCAGGCCTTCACGCATCTGGCCCTGATCAGCGCCGCGGTCAACCTGAACAAGGCCCTGGACCGCCGTCAGGGCCCGCAAAAGCGCTAGGACGCCGCCCGCCGGCCGAGATAGCCTGCCGGAATGCCGCACGCAGTCAAGCTCATCCGGTCGGCGACCCTGTCCGGCGTCGCCGAGTACGCCTACGCCGCCACCGCGCCCGCCGAGTCCCGGCTGATCTTCCTGGCGGGCGCGTGCCCGCTGAACGCCGACGGGTCCACTGCCGCGGTGGGCGACTACCCGGGCCAGGCCGCCAAGGCATTCGAGAACCTGCGCACCGCCCTGGCGGACGCGGGGGCGTCGGTGACCGACGTGATCAGCACCAGGGTCCTGGTCGCGTCCAGCCGCCAGGAGGACCTGGTGGCCGCCTGGCAGGTGGTCAGGGACTCGTTCGGCGCGCACGACGTGCCCAGCACCTTGCTCGGCGTCACCGTGCTCGGGTACCAGGACCAGCTGGTCGAGATCGAGGCGGTCGCCGCGGTGATTGACGCTTAACTCACCCAGCGGTCACACCTGACCGGTGTACTCCCACACGTAGAACACCGTTTTTCCGGAGCGCACCTTCGACGTCAGCGTGTACCCGCTGGTCGTCGATAGTTCCAGGGCTATCGCGTAGTCCGTGCTCAGCGTCTGGTTGAAGCCGAGGACGATCACCGCGTAGTAGTGCTGCCTGATCCGCTGCAGGTAGTACTGCGGGCTGCTGCTCGCGGTGTCCGACCACTGCTCCCAGGTCGTGTCGGGCAGGTAGTACTGCAGAACGTCGGTGGTCTCGACCAGGAAGTGCCCGCCGTGGCTGGTCATCGGCCGGACCACCTTGACCAGCGTGGCGGCGTCGGGCCAGTCGATCATGGCGCGGGCCTGGGCCGTGCCCGCCGCGGTGATCGGGATCAGCGCGGCCAGCGCCGCCGCCAGCACGACCCGCCGCCGCGACAGCAGGCTCAGCAGGTAGCCGGCCGCGATCGCGGCGAACCAGGCTCCGAAGTCGACGTGCTTGTTCAGCGATGTCGTGGTCTGAATGCGCGCCTGATCGGCCGGCGCCAGCAGGGCCGAGAGCGCGAGCACGGCCAGTAGCAGCGCCTGCGGCCACCGCCGGCGCACCGCGCCGACGACGACCGCGGCGACGGCCGGGACCAGCACGACGGCCGTCCACGACCACGCATCGGCCAAGACCAGGGACGCGGCGTCGGTTCCGTCGACGCGCCCGGTGGTGGTGATCCGGATCCCGGTCAGATAGCCGGGCCCGCCGAGCGCGAGCAGCACGCCGACGAGGGCCGCCGCGACCCCGGCCAGCACGGCCGCGAGCCGGAGAGCCCGCCGCCGCCCGGCCTCCGGCCACCAGCTCAGGAACGCGACGCAGACCACGGTGGGGTCGTACAGGGCGGTCGCGTACTTCGTCGCGTTGGCCAGCGCGAGCAGAATCCCGGCCGCGACCATCCACCGCGTCGCCCGCCCGCCGCTCCGGGCCCCGGCCGCGCACCAGGTCGCCGCGGCCACCAGCAGCAGGGCGGCCGCGTCGTAGGTCGCGAACGAGCCGAGGTGCAGCGTCGGCGCGAGCACGGCGAACGTGGCGGCGGCGAAGAACGCGGCCCGCTCGTCGTCAAGCAGCCTCGTCGCCGTGCCCCAGGCGAAGGCCGTCACCCCGAGCATGAAGACCAGCGAAAGCAGCCGCGCCGCGGCCAGCCCGCCGAGGCTGTCGGCGAGGGCGCCGATCGGCGGGTAGATCACCGGGGCGCCGGAGAAGTAGGCCTGATACGCCGGAATCGGGGTGCCGTGCAGCCAGTGCGACCACTCCAGGTGCCCGGCCGACAGGTACAGCGCCTCATCGCCGAAGGCGGTGCTCGTCCGCACCATGCTGGCCGACAGCGCCGCCTGGGCGGCCAGTACCGCGAGCAGCGGCCATGGCACCGCCGCCGCCCGAGGTATCCGCACGCCCCGAGGGTAGTCACGGTTTGCCACCAGGCCGGAACGTTTTGGACGTTCTTTCAGCCAACCCTCACGTGACGGTCATGCGGCGATGCCGGGCCAGTCGAACTCCGCGCCGATCTGCTCCAGCTCCCTCTTCGTCTCCGGGTCGCCCAGGGCGCCGCGCTGCCCGGCCAGGTAGCAGTCGCGGGCGGTTACTCCCAGGTGCAGCGCGGCCGCGTAGTCCGCGCCCAGGTCGGTTCCGAACATCGCCGGGTCGTCGGTGGACACCGAGCAGGCGATGCCGGCGGCCGCCAGCTTGGGCAGCGGGTGATCGGTGAGCGAGCCGACCACACCGGTGCGCAGGTTCGAGATCGGGCACACGTCAAGCACCACACCGCGCGCGGCCAGCTCCCGCAGCAGGCCAGGGTCCTCGGCCGCCCGGACGCCGTGCCTGATCCGGTCGGCGCCGAGGCCGTCAAGCGCACCGCGGACCGAGGCCGGGCCGGCCGCCTCGCCCGCGTGCGGCACCGACGCCAGTCCGCCCTCGCGGGCGATCCGGAACGCACGGGCGAACGGTTCCGGCGGGTACTCAGCCTCCGGACCGCCCAGGCCGATGCCCACGACGCCGCGGTCACGGTAGGCCACCGCATACCGGGCGGTGAGCTCGGCCGCCTCCAGCGGGTAACTGCGCGGGATGTCGGGAGTCAGCCTGACCTGGACACCGTGCTGCTCCGTCGCCTGCCGGGCGCCGTCGCAGTAGCCGGTGAACACCTCATCCCAGTCGCAGCCGCGCCCGGCCGGCTCGGCCGGGGTGAAGATCCCCTCGATATAGACCGCGCCGTGGCTCGCGGCCTCGGCCGCGTAGTCCAGCACGACCTGCCGGAAGTCCCGCTCGGTGCGCAGCGCCCCGGTGGTCAGCACCCACACCTCCAGGAAGTGGGCAAAATCCTGGTACTGGTAGAGCCCGGCCAGTCCTTCCACCGAGTCTGCGGGCAGCGGCACGTTATTGCGCTTGGCGATCTGCAGCAGCGTCCGGGCCCGGACGGTCCCCTCCAGGTGCACATGCAGCTCGATCTTCGGGAACGGCTTGGAACCGGTTGCATCGGTCCGGGCGGGCACGCCGACAACGCTCACGAGGGCCTCCTCGATCGGAGGCGCCCTGTCGGTGAAGATCAGGACGAGCGTGGCGGGAAGACCCGTTGCAGCGCCTCTCGTCCTGCGTGACCCAGTATTCCACCGCCGTCACATCGCGTCGACGGCTTAACGCTCTCCGGCCATGAGCGCGGCCGGACCGGCTTACTTCTTGTTGGTGAAGCCCGCGTCGACCGGGAGCGTCACGCCGGTGACGTAGCGGGCCTCGTCCGAGACCAGCCACAGGATCGCGTTGGAGATGTCGACCGGCTCGACCATGCCGACCGGGAGCGCGTTGGCCATCGCGTTGCCCATCTGCGGGTCCTGGGCCAGGAACTCAGCCATCACGTCGTTGACGATCATGGGCGTGTTCACGCCGGTGGGGTGGACGGTGTTCACGCGGATGCTGAACGGGGCGAGGGTGTTGGCGTAGGAGCGCATCAGGCCGACGACGCCGTGCTTGGCCGCGGTGTAGCCGAGGCCGCCGCGGGTCGGGCCGCCGATGCCGGTGATCCCGGCGGTGGAGCTTGTCAGCACGATGGCGCCGCCTGCGCCGCGCTCCTTCATCGACGGGATAGCGGTCTCGACGGTGTTGAACACGCCCGTGAGGTTGACGTCGATGACGTCCTGCCAGGCGCTGTGCAGCTCGGTAAGCCCCATCGGGGCGATGCCGGCGTTGGCCAGCACGATGTCGACCGGGCCGAGCTCGGCCACGCCCCGCTCAAACGCCTGCTTGAGCTGGGTTTCGTCGCGCACGTCGGCCTGCGCGCTGAAGATGCGCCGGTCGAGCGCCTCGACCTCCTTGGCGGTCTCGGCCAGATCCTCAGGGGTGGCCATCGGGTAGCTCACACTGTCGATCTGCCGGCAGATGTCCACCGCGATGATGTTCGCGCCCTCCTGGGCGAGGCGGATGGCGTGGCTGCGGCCCTGGCCGCGCGCGGCGCCGGTGATGAAGGCGACTTTGCCCTCGAGCTTTCCCATGACCGTTCCTCTCGGCTCTCCGACGACCCGGGCCAGGCCCCGGGTATTGCGTCAGTAGGTGACGTAATACCCGAATATTAATGTCACTGGATGCCATAAGCAAGGAGCCGGGCGGCTGCGGTCAGCCCGGACCGGCGGCGTAGCGGCTCGGCGGGACACCCAGGGTCACGCTGAAATCCCTGGTCAGGTGGGCCTGATCGGCGTAGCCGAGGTCGGCCGCGAGCGCCGCCCAGTCCACCGAGCCCGGTCCGTCCGCCTCGACCCGGAGCGCCGCCTCGTGCAACCGGGCCCGGCGCATCACCCACTTGGGCGAGACGCCGACGTAGTCGGAGAACAGGCGCTGCAGCTTTCGCTCCGACAGCCCGGACAGCTTCGCCAGCTGGGCGACTCGCTGCAGCCCGGGGTCATCGGTGATCCGCTTCACCAGCCCGGCCGCCTGCTCGACCACGGGGTCCTCGGCGGCGCCGAAGGAGCGCAGCAGGCCGGTCGCGGCCGCGATCATCTCGTCGTCGGCGCCGGCCGCCATCACCGCCGTGCACGCCTCGTCCGCCGCCGGGCCGAATACGCGAGCGGCGGGAACCACGCGATCGTTCAGGCTGAAGATCGGCCGTGCGTGAAAGGGACGGAAGCCGCCGGGACGGAACCGGATGCCGAGCGCCTTCCCGGTCCCCGACAGGCGCCGGGTGAAGATCTTCCTGTCGACGCCGTACACGCACGGCCCGCTCGCCTCGAAGGCCAGGTTCACATTGGGATGCGGCAGGATCTGCTGCTCATGCGGCGGCTGCCCGCGCAGGTCCCAGCGGATGACCCAGCTGAAATCGACGAACAGGGCGAGGTCATCGGGCGGGGGGTAGCGCTGCAGGGTGAACCTGGTCGCGGCGGCCCCGGCGTGCAGCACGCCAGCGCCCATCGGCCCCGTCGTGGTAACGGAAGGCGAGTCCACCCCACTAAGGGTAGCTGTCGCGTTTGTTCAGACGCTCCGGAGGGCGGCCGCTAGCGTCGTCGGCATGACACTGCACACCGAACTGACTGACGCGGCTGAGGCGACCGCGCTCGTGGTCGACCGTGTGACGCCGACCGAACTTG
>CAVZHA010000019.1:0-11740 GCA_963774945.1 uncultured Actinomycetota bacterium
CTACCGGCTCGGCGATCCCGGCGGCGGGACGATCCCGGAGAGCGCGGTCGTGGGCCGGGCGTTCGTTATCATCTTCCCGCTGTCCAGGATCACCGATCTGCCTATCCCGAGCACCTTCCACCAGCCGGCCCTGCGCGCGGCGGCCGCGCTGGCGACCGCGCCGCCCGCTGCCGTCGGCGGCGGCGCCGCCGCCCTGTCCGGCGGTGTGCTCTTCTGGCGTCGCCGTCGGCATAGCTGAGTCCGCTGGTGGCCGGGTCCGCCCTGGATCAATGCGGCGGCGGTTGGGCGGGCCTGACGGAAGTGGCGATACGCTCACAGTGATGAGCGATGAAGACGCGGCCGGGCGGAGCGGAAAAGTGGCGAAGCAGGAGGAGCGCGGATGAGTGGTTCGGGCGCGCAGGACGGCTATGGATCGCCGCCCTGGGACCCGGCCGATCCGGTGCCCCACCCCGACTTGGACGACACCCAGGCGCTGCCGGGCCTCGGCTCTATCCCGGGGCCGACCGGTCCCGGTCCAGGAGGCAACGGCTCCGGCCATGACTACGACCCCGGCGATCTATTCGGCGGAGGCGGCGCGCGCTTCGGCGGCGCCGCGCAGCGGTACGCCCGCGCCGATGAGACCCGGGTCGACCTAACCGCGGCCGTCGACAAGACCGACGGAACCGGAACCGGCGCCAACGGCGCCGACGGCACCGGCGGCAAGCGCGACGGCGGCAAGCGCGACGGCGGTAAGCGCGACGGCGGTGAGGACGGCAGGCGGGGCACGGGCGGCAAGCGCCGCCGGGGCTTCCTGCGCGAGCTTCCCGTGCTCGTCGTCATCGCCCTGGTGCTCGCGCTGCTCATCAAGTCGTTCGTCGTCCAGGCGTTCTACATACCGTCCGCCTCGATGCAGAACACCCTCGAAATCGGCGACCGGGTGCTGATCAACAAGATCGTCTACCACACCCGGCCGATTCATCGCGGTGACATCGTGGTGTTCGACGGCACCGGGTCGTGGGACCCCGCCGACGCGTCGGCGAGCACCAACATCTTCAGCAAGGCGGTCAGCGAGCTCGAGGGCATCGTCGGCATCAGCCACGACTCCAACATCTACGTCAAGCGCGTGATCGGGGTACCGGGCGACCACGTGGTCTGCTGCAACACCAAGGGCCAGGTCATGGTCAACGGGGTCGCGCTGACCGAGGGCTCCTACCTGTACCCGGGCAACCAGCCGTCCGCCCAGCCGTTCAACATCACCGTCCCGCCGGGCAGGCTCTGGGTGATGGGCGACCACCGGTCCGTCTCCTACGACTCCCGAGGTCACATGGGCGATCCCGGCGGCGGGACGATCCCGGAGAGCGGGGTGCTCGGCCGCGCCTTCGTGATCATCTGGCCGCTGAGCCGGCTGGGCTTCCTCAACATCCCCGCCACCTTCGAGCAGCCGCAGCTGAACGCGTCCAAGGCCGAGGCCGGCGGGTCGACTGCGGCCCTGGTCACCGCGATGGGCAACGGCACCCCGATCCAGGCGGCGGGCTCCGCTCTGCCGCTCGGCCTCGGCTTCCTCGGCGCGGTCCCGGTCACCCTGCTGCAGCGCACCGCCCGGCGCCGCCTGAAGTCCCGCCGCCACCGCCGCTCCCGCCGCAACGCCTGAAGGCCGGGCCGGCCGGAGCCCGGTTGGCGTACGCTTCTTGGTGATGGTCGCTCCCTCCTACACGCCGCGGCGTAGTGCCGGCCTCGCCGCCTATGAGAACGTGCTCGCGCGGGCCGGGCTCGCCCCTGTCGCAGGCATTGACGAGGCCGGGCGCGGCGCCTGCGCCGGGCCGCTGGTGGTGGCCGCCGTCGTGCTCGACCAGGCGGCGATCAAGCGGATGCCCGGCCTGGCCGACTCCAAGCTGCTCACCCCGGCCGTCCGCGAGGACCTGTACCGGCTGATCACCGTGAAAGCGATCGACTGGCACGCGGTGGTGATCCCGCCCGCCGAGATCGACCGCATCGGGCTGCACGTCAGCAACGTCGAGGGGATGCGCCGCGCGTTCGCGGGCCTGACCAGCCGGCCGGGCTACGTGCTGACCGACGGCTTCCCGGTCAAAGGCCTGACCGCGCCGAACCTGGCGATGTGGAAGGGCGACCGGGTGGCCGCGTCGGTCGCCGCCGCGTCGATCGTGGCCAAGGTGACCAGGGACCGGATGATGCGGGAGCTAGACGAGCGTTATCCGGAATATGGCTTCTGCCGTCACAAGGGGTATGTAACCGAGGAGCATCAGCGCGCGCTGGCGGTGCACGGGCCGTCCGCGGTCCACCGCCGGTCGTTCCGGAACGTCACCGACGGTCTGCCGGGGGAGGGAGAATAGAACCATGAGCGCGGAAGACCTGGAAAAGTACGAAGCGGAGATGGAGCTGCAGCTCTACCGCGAGTACCGGGACGTCGTCGGCCTGTTCACCCACGTGGTGGAGACGGAGCGCCGGTTCTACCTGACCAATGACGTGGACCTGAAGGTGCGGGCCGCGGACAACGGCGAGGTCTTCTTCGAGGTCACCATGCACGATGCCTGGGTGTGGGACATGTACCGACCTGCCCGTTTCGTGAAGAACGTGCGGGTAGTGACCTTTAAGGACGTCAACATCGAGGAGTTGGCCAAGAGTGACCTCGAACTGCCCGCCGACGAGAACGGCAAGCCCGGCTTCCCAACCTAGCTCAGCAGCATGCTAGGCCTCCCCGACGGGGTCACCGCCTGCCTGTTCGACATGGACGGAGTAGTGACCAAGACGGCCGTGGTGCACGCTGCCGCCTGGAAGCAGATGTTCGACGAGTTCCTGCAGACCCAGCCCGGCCAGGCCCCGTTCGACTCGGCCAAAGACTACGACGACTACGTCGACGGCAAGCCGCGGCTCGACGGCACCGAGTCGTTCCTCGAGTCACGGCACATCAGCCTCCCCACCGGCGACCCGGACGACAAGCCGGGCACCCTCAGCCTGTACGGCCTCTCCAACCGGAAGAACGAGCTGGTGCTCGAGGTGCTGAAGCGCGACGGAGTCGAGGTCTACCCCGGCTCGAGGCGGTACATCGACGCCGTCCGCGCGGCCGGCCTCAAGACCGCCATCGTCTCCTCAAGCGCCAACACCGAGGCGGTGCTGAAGGCGGGCGGGGTGGCGGACCTGTTCGACGCCCGCGTCGACGCCAACGTCGCCAAGGAACGCGGGCTGCACGGCAAGCCCGCCCCCGACACCTTCCTCGAGGCCGCCCGGATGCTCGGCACCGACGCCGCCAGCGCCGCCGTCTTCGAGGATGCCCTGGCCGGCGTCGCGGCCGGCCACGCGGGCAAGTTCGGGCTGGTGGTCGGGGTAGACCGGGTAGGGCAGGCCGATGAGCTGCGCGAGCACGGCGCCGACGTGGTGGTCAAGGACCTGGCGGACCTGCTGTAAGTAGACGGGAAAGGCACTCAAGTGATCACGAACGAGCCGTACGGCGCCGAGCCCTGGTCCCTCACCGAGAGCAGCCTCAACCTGGACATGCTGGCCCAGAGCGAGTCCGTCTTCGCGCTCTCCAACGGGCACATCGGGCTCCGCGGCAACCTCGACGAGGGCGAGCCGAACGGGCTGCCGGGCACCTACCTGAACTCGGTCTACGAGGACCGGCCGCTGCCGTACGCGGAGGCCGGCTACGGGTTCCCCGACACCGGGCAGACCGTCATCAACATCACCAACGGCAAGATCATCCGGCTGCTGGTCGACGACGAGCCGTTCGACATCAGGTACGGCACCCTCCGCGACCACACCCGCACCCTCGACCTCCGGGCCGGCACCCTGACCAGGAACGTCACCTGGACGTCGCCCGCCGGGCACACGGTCAAGGTCAAGTCCGTCCGGCTCGTATCGCTGACCCAGCGCGCGATCGCCGCGTTCTCCTACACGGTCACGCCGGTCGACGAGCCGCTCCGCCTGGTGCTGATGTCGGAGCTGGTCGCGAACGAGGACATCCCCGCCGCCGCGGGCGACCCCCGCGCCGCCGCCGCCCTCGCCAAGCCCCTCGTCAGCGAGGAGCACATGGCCGTGGACGGCGGGAGGCCGCGGGCCTTCCTGGTCCACAGCACCCGCTCGAGCCAGCTCCGGCTGGCCGCCGCGATGAGCCACGACATCCACGGCCCCGAGCGCATGGCCATCCAGTCCGAGTCGTTCCCCGACCTCGGCCGTCTGATGATCGCGGCCGAGGTCCCGGTCGGCGAAGAGCTCCGCATCGTCAAGTACGTCGGCTACGGCTGGTCCGCCGAGCGGTCCAGGCCCGCCCTGGTCGACCAGGTCAGCGGCGCCATCGCGGCCGCCCAGTTGACCGGCTGGGACGGGCTGCTGGCGGAGCAGCGCGCCTACCTGGACGACTTCTGGGAGGGCGCCGACGTCGAAGTCCACGGCGACGTCGAGATCCAGCAGGCGGTCAGGTTCGGCCTCTTCCACATCCTGCAGTCGGGCGCCCGGGCCGAGCACCGGCCCATCCCGGCCAAGGGCCTGACCGGGACCGGCTACGACGGCCACACATTCTGGGACACCGAGGCGTTCGTGCTCCCGGTGCTGACCTACACCAAGCCGGACGCCGCCGCCGACGCGCTCAGCTGGCGGTGCAACACGCTCCCGATCGCCCGGGACCACGCCAAGGAGCTCGGCCTGGCGGGCGCCGCCTACGCCTGGCGGACCATCCACGGGGAGGAGTGCTCCGGGTACTGGCCGGCCGGCACCGCCGCGTTCCACATCAACGCCGACATCGCCGAGGCCGTCGTCAAGTACTGCGCCGCCACCCAGGACGCCGAGTTCGAGCGGGAAGTGGCGCTGCCGATCCTGGTCGAGACCGCCCGGCTGTGGCGCTCGCTCGGCCAGCACGACGGCGACGGCAAGTTCCGCATCGAGGGGGTCACCGGCCCGGACGAGTACAGCGCGGTCAAGGACAACAACGTCTACACCAACCTGATGGCCCAGGCCAACCTCACCGCCGCCGCCGACTTCGCCACCAAGCTCAGCGACGAGGCCCGCAAGCTGGACGTGAGCAACGAGGAGGCCGCCGCCTGGCGCGACGCCGCGGCCGACATGTACATCCCCTACGACGAGCGCCTCGGCGTCCACCCCCAGCACGACGGCTTCACCAACTACGCCCGCTGGGACTTCGAGTTCACCTCGCCCGAGCACTACCCGCTGCTGCTGCACTACCCCTACTTCCAGCTCTACCGCAAGCAGGTGGTCAAGCAGGCCGACCTGGTGCTCGCCATGCAGCTGAGAGGCGACGCCTTCACCCCCGAGCAGAAGCTCCGCAACTTCGACTACTACGAGGCGCTCACCGTCAGGGACTCGTCCCTGTCCGCCTGCACTCAGGCGGTCATGGCGGCCGAGGTCGGCCACCTCGACCTCGCCTACGACTACCTGGCCGAGGCCGCCTTCATGGACCTCCAGGACCGTGAGCACAACACCAGGGACGGCCTGCACATCGCGTCTCTGGCCGGCGCCTGGACCGCCCTCGTCGGCGGGTTCGGCGGCATGCGGCCCACGCCCAACGGCCTCTCCTTCATCCCAAGGCTCCCGCCCGGCCTCGCCAGGCTCACGTTCCGCATGCGCTACCAGGGGCGCATCATCATGGTGAACGTCCGCCACCACGACGCCAGCTACCGCCTGCTGGCCGGCGACCCGCTGGCCATCACCCACCACGGCAACCCGGTGACCATCGGCCCGGACATGGTGACCCACGACATCCCGCCGGTCAAGTCGCGCCCCACCCCGGCCCAGCCCTCCGGCCGAGCCCCCCAGCCCCGCAAAACCATGGGCGACTCCACCACCTAGCCCCCACCCCCACGCCGACCACCCCACCGCCGCCGGGCCACCTAGCCACCCAACCCCACGTGCCACGCGCCACGTCGCCCCACCCGCCCCTCGCTGCCCAGCTGAGCCCACGCCGGGCCAGCCCACCGCCCCGACGCATCGGCCTGGGCGGGCGAGGCGTGATCGTGTGCCGTTGGGGGCCGCGATTTCCGGCCGCAGTCGTTAGCGTGGTCCGTTGGGGGCGCCCCGCGACCCGAAGTGCCCACGATGACCCATATGCCCGTCCCGCTTGTGGTGCGTGTTGACGGTGAGGACGGTGTGTCGATGCCCGGCCGCCGGCCCAGGGCCTCGCCCAGCCCGGAACCTGTCGGCTACGCCAGCGACACCAATAGCCTGCTCGCCGGGGGCCGGCGGTCGCGCTGCGCTGAGAATTTGCGGGGGCTGCGGGTTGTCGGCTGGCGTGGGTCGCTGCCGCTCGATGGCGCGGTTCCCGGCCGGGTCCTGGCCCCGGCCGGGGCGGCGGGCGGAGCCCGCCGGGCTGTTCGGGCCTGTGGGTGCGGGCGGGGCTGGGAGGATGGGCGCGGGCTGCCCGTGACGCCGACTTTTCCTTGGGATGAGAGCCCGTCCAATAGCCTGGCGCCGGGACCTTGACCTGAGGGTCGCCTTTTGTTGCCTTGAGCACGACGGTCAGTGTTCGGCCTTTGAGCCTGCGAGACCGGGTCCCCGGGCAGCCCGCCTGGTTAACCGGTTCCAAGCATAGGAGGCCCGGGTGGGCAACGCGAGGGCGCGGAAGATCCCCGCGCAGGTGATCGAGGACGAGGACTACCAGCTCCGGCACGAGCGGGTGGCCGGGATCGACGTCGCGAAGGCGAAGGCCGACGTGTGCACGAGGCTGCCGCCGGCCCGCGGCGGCGGCCGCCGCCGGTCGCGGGTCGAGGACGGCGTCCCGGCGACCGCGCGGGAGATCCTGGCGCTGGCCGGGCGGCTGCTCGCGGACCGGGTGCAGCTGGTGGTGATGGAGGCGACGTCGGACTACTGGCGGATCTGGTACTACCTGCTGGAGGGCGCCGGGCTGAGCGTCCGGCTGGCCAACCCGTCGCAGGCGAGGCAGCTGGCCGGCCGGCCGAAGACCGACCGGCTCGACGCGCAGTGGATCGCCCGGCTGGCGGAGATGGGCCTGCTGCGCCCCTCGTTCGTGCCGCCGCCGGAGATCCGGGCGCTGCGCGACCTGACCCGCACGAGGCTGCAGCTGGTCCGGGACCGGACCCGGGAGTGGCAGCGGCTGGAGAAGCTCCTGGAGGGCGCCCTGGTCAAGCTGTCGGCGGCGCTGTCGTCGCTGGCCCGGACCAAGACCGCCCGCGCGATCTTGGAGGCGATCGCCGGCGGCGAGCGCGACCCCAGGGCCCTGGCCGCCCTGGCCGACAGCCGCGTCAAGGGCGGCCGGGCCGCCATCGAGGAATCCCTGGCGGGCATCACCCTGGCCCCCTGCCACCCCATGCTGATCCGCCTGCACCTGGACCACATCACCCTCCTGGACCGGCAGATCGCCGCGCTCGACGACGAGATCGAGGCCGCCCTGGCCGAGATCCCCGCCGCCCGCGGCATCGGCGCCGACGGCGCCGTCTCGCCCGATCCCGGCCCGGGCGCGGCGGTGCTGCCCGCCGACCGGCGCCTCGCGGAGATCCCCGGCGTCAGCCTCGAGCTCGCCCGGTCGATCATCGCCGAGACCGGCCTGGACATGACCCGCTTCCCGACCGCCGGCCACCTCGCCTCCTGGGCCGGGCTGGCGCCCGCCGCCCGCCAGTCCGGGCCGAGGAGCCGCAAGCCCGCCAAAGGCCAGGGCGACGCCTACCTCAAGGGCCACTGCACCCAGGCCGCCGCCGGCGCCGCGAAGACCGACACCTTCCTCGGCGAGCGGCTCCGCCGCCTGTCCCGCAAACTCGGCGGCACCCGCGCCAGATGCGCCGTCGGGCGGTCCATCCTGATCATCATCTGGCACCTGCTCGCCGACCCCGAGGCCAGGTACGCCGACCTCGGCCCCGACTGGCACCACCGCAAAACCGACCGCGACCGCAAAACCCGAACCCACCTCCGCGGCCTCCAGGCCCTGGGCTACGAAGTGATCATCACCCCCGCCGCCTAAAACCCAAACCCCCGCCCACCAGGCCCGCAGCCCATGACGCCCCGGGCCCTTAACCCACGCCCGCATTTGGTGACTGATTCTCACGGTCAGGCGCGGTCAATGGCGTAGCCGACAGGTCGGCAGTTCTGTCGGCTACGCCAGCGACAGGGGCGGAGATTCAAGGTCAAAACCGCTTATATCGAACGGTCCCTGCATTCCTCCCTGGCGTCGACGCGAGCCCTAGCCAAGCAGCGGGACCGGCCGATGCTGAGCGCCGTTAGCCGCAGTTTTCCGGCGCGGGCACGCAGGTCCCCCGGCTAGTAGACCAGTCGCCTCTGACATTCAGGCGAAGTTATCCACAATTTCTCCACCGCTGCAAATTTCGTCCACAGCGGTAATCCACCGCTGTGCGGAATTGCCGTTGGCCGCCATTGTCGATGGTGGAGGTGGTGGCGATGAATGCGAAAGACGTGCTCGGCCGGGCGGGGGAGCAGGCGGCGGTCAGCTATCTAGAGGGCTGCGGGTTCCGGATCCTGGATCGGAACTGGCGCTCCGCCGACGGCGAGATCGACATCGTCGCGGTCGAGCGGCACACGCTAGTCGTCTGCGAGGTGAAGACGCGCTCGGGGACGCGGTTCGGCACTCCGCTCGACGCGGTCGGCCGGGCGAAACGGGCCAGGCTGCGCAGGCTCGCGGCCCAGTGGCTGGCCGCGCACGGCATCCGCTTCGACCAGATCCGCATCGACGTGCTCGGCCTGCTCCGCGACGGCGCCGACGGCTTCACCGTCGAGCACGTCAGGGGGGTGGGCTAGGTGCCGCTCGCCCGCGCCTTCTCGGTTGCGCTGGTCGGGGTCAAGGGCCATCTGATCGAGGTGGAGGCCGATATCGCCAACGGGCTGCCCGCGACGATCCTGGTCGGGCTGCCCGACACCGCGCTGCGCGAGGCGCGGGACCGAATCCGCGCCGCGATCGTCAACAGCGGTGAGAGCTGGCCGAACTCGAAGATCACGGTCGGCCTGTCGCCTGCCGCCCTGCCGAAGCGCGGCAGCGGATTTGATTTGGCTATCGCGGTGGCAGTCCTCGCCGCCGACGACAGCCTGCCGCTGGCGGCCCCGGCCGGGAAGATGTTCCTGGCCGAACTGGGCCTGGACGGCCGGCTTCGCCCGGTGCCGGGGGTGCTGCCGGCGGTGGCCGCGGCCGAGCCCGGCTTGGACACCGTCGTGGTCGCCGCGCAGAACGCGGCCGAGGCCGCTCTGGTCCCCGGCGTGCGCGTGGTCGGGGCGTCGACGCTGGCCGAGGTCATCATCTGGCTGCGCGGCGGGCCGCCGCCGACGCCGCCGGCCCCGGCGCCTGCGCCGGACGGCCCCGTGCCCGCGCTCGCGGCGGCCAAGAAGCTGGACCTGTCGGAGGTGCTCGGGCAGGCGGAGGCGCGGATGGCGGTGGAGATCTGCGCGGCCGGCGGGCATCACCTGTCGCTGCTCGGGCCGCCCGGGGCGGGTAAGACGATGCTGGCCGAGCGGCTGCCGACGATCCTGCCGAGGCTTGAGGGGGCGGCGGCGATCGAGGTGACGTCGATCCACTCGGTGGCCGAGGCGCTGACCCCGGGGGAGGGCCTGGTCACGGTGCCGCCGTTCTGCGCCCCGCACCACACGTCGTCGAAGGCGGCCATCGTCGGCGGCGGGTCGGGGCTTATCCGACCCGGGGCCGCGAGCCTGGCCCATCGGGGGATCCTGTTCCTCGACGAGGCGCCGGAGTTCAGCCGGGACGTGCTCGACGCGCTGCGGCAGCCGCTTGAGTCGGGGGAGGTAGCGATCGCCCGGGCGACGGCCAAGGCGAGGTTCCCGGCCCGGTTCACGCTGGTGCTCGCGGCCAATCCGTGCCCGTGCGCCCGCACCGCGACCGCGGGCGGGTCCGGCTGCCGCTGCTCGCCGGCCGCCCGGCGCCGGTACCTGGGGCGGCTGTCGGGCCCGCTGATGGACCGGGTGGACGTGAAGGTCGTCCTGCAGCCGGTCAGCCGCCGCGACATGCTCTACGACCGCCGGTTTGCCGAGTCCTCGGCCGTGGTGGCGGAGCGGGTGGCGGCGGCGCGCGAGCGAACGGCGGCCAGGCTGGCGGGGACGCCGTGGCGGCTGAACGCCGAGATTCCGGGCGCGCAGCTGCGCCGGGCGTTTCCCCCGCAGCCGGGGTCGATGAAGCCGCTGGAACGGGTGATGGAGCTCGGCCAAGTCTCCGCCCGAGGCGCGGACAAGATCATTCGGGTCGCCTGGTCGCTGGCCGACCTGGCCGGCCGCGACCGGCCCGGGGCTGACGAGGTCAGCCTCGCGATCGGGCTGTGGCTGGGGGTCTCGCAGTGAGCGCCGCAGCGCACGGCGGAGCGCTCGACGAGGAGTCGTACGCGCGGGCGGCGCTGACCTACCTCGCGGAGCCGGCCGACTGGTGGCTCAATGGGCTGATCTCGGCGCACGGGGCGGCGCGAACGCTCGAGGCCATCAGGTCGGGCCGACTGCCGGCCCCGAGCGGCGACTTCCCGATGCCACGACCCCTCAAGCGGACGCTGCAGCAGTCCATGGATCGTTGGCGCGTCCGCTTGGACGAGCTTCCGCCGCCGGATGAGGTGGTCGCCTTCCGCGCATCAGGCATCAGGCTCGTCTGCCCGGGCGATCCGGAGTGGCCCGAGCAGCTGGCCGACCTCGGTCTCGAGCAGCCGTATGCGCTGTGGCTGCGCGGCTCCGCCGACCTTCGCTTCAACTGCCTGCGCTCAGTCGCCGTGGTTGGCTCGCGAGCCGCGACCGCCTACGGCTCGTACGTCGCGGCCGAGTTCGCCGCGTCGGTCGCGGCGCGGGGCTGGACGGTCGTTTCCGGCGCCGCGTTCGGAGTCGACGCCTCAGCCCATCGGGGCGCACTCGGTGCGGACGGGGTGACCGTAGCAGTGCTAGCGTGCGGGGTCGACGTGCCCTACCCGGTCGGCCACACCGACCTGCTTGAGGCGGTCGCGGCGCAGGGCGTGATCGTCAGCGAATGGCCGCCGGGCCGGACCGTGAGCAGGCTCAGGTTCCTGGTCCGCAACCGGGTGATCGCGGCCCTCGCGACGGGCACGCTCGTGGTCGAGGCAGGCGAGCGCAGCGGTGCCGTCAACACCGCCAGGCACGCTCGCGACCTCGGCCGTCGGCTGATGGCGGTGCCCGGCCCGGTCACCTCTGACCAGTCGGCAGGCTGCCATCACATCATCCGGGACTGGCAGGGCACCCTCGTCACGACTGCGGCCGAGGTCATCGAGCACCTGTCCCCGGTCGGCGCGACCCTCGAGCCGACGAACGCGCCCACCGTCGCTGACCCGGCCGGCTCAGCCCCGGTCAGCCCGGTCGATCCGCCCCGCCCCAGGACGTCGAGGAGGCGGCGGCTCCGGCCCGCGCTTGACCTCGATGCCATGGACCTGGAGACGACCCAGGTGCTCGACGCGCTGCCGGCCCGCGGCGGAATGGGGGCGACCCGGATCGCGCAGCGGGCGGGAGTGGACCCGACCACGGCGGTCCGCTGCCTGGCCGCGCTCGCGGCGTCCGGCTTCGTCGAGCGCTGCGCCGAGGGCTGGCGGCTGAGCCGTGCCTGACCAAGCCCAACGGCCGACCAGGCCGCCAAACAAAGCAGCCACAACAAAGCAGCCAAAACAAAGCAGCCAAAGCCAAAAGCCCGCCAAAACATGGCCGAGGTCGTTTCCCGGCCGCCTAGGACCGGTGCACACTGTGCCCATGGCCGTGCCACGCAACCGCGCCACCGACGCGGGTGACCCGACGAAGGATCCGACGGGGCCCCCGGCGCAGGACCTGCCGACCGCGCTCAGCGCCG
>CAVZHA010000020.1:0-22770 GCA_963774945.1 uncultured Actinomycetota bacterium
GACCGCAGGCGACCACGCCCCCTCATCAAGAAGGCGCAGCTGAGACATGGCAATTCCTGATGTCGTAACCAAGATCGTCGGCTGGCTCCGGGCCGGCTACCCGGAAGGCGTGCCGCAGCACGACTACATGCCGATCTTCGCCCTGCTCGGCACCCAGCTGACCAACGACGAGGTCTCGCTGATCGCGGGCGAGCTTGAGCTCTCGGCCGACCCCGCGTCGGCCGAGGCGATCAAGGCGGCCATCACCGCCGTCACCGACACCAAGCCGACCGACGCCGACCTGGCCCGGGTCCGCTCCCACCTCGCGGCCGGCGGCTGGCCGCTGGCCACGCCCCACCAGGACTAGTCGTCCGCCCCGGGCCCACCGGGACCGTCACCAGGGCAGCTCGCGCCCGTCCCTGGTGAAGGTGCCGGTGGGCCCGCCGTTGGGCAGGGTCACCGCCCACACCACGCTGGCCGCCCCCTGGGCGACTGACCGCCCGCTCCCCCGGCCGCCGCGGGCCCCGTCGCCCGCCGCCCCGCCCGGGCAGACGGCGTTGACGAGGATGCCGTCCCGGTACAGCTCGCCCGCCAGCATCCTCGTCAGCGCGTTGAGCGCCGCCTTGGAGACGCTGTAGGCCGGGCGGCCGCCGCTCATCAGCGCGATCGAGCCGCCCTCGCTCGACACGTTCACCACCCTCGGCCGGGGGCTCGAGCGCAGCAGCGGCAGCAGCGCCTGGATCACCCGCCAGGCGCCGAACAAGTTCACGTCGAGCGCCTCCGCCACCGGCGACAGGTCGGTCGTGCCGGCGATCGCGTACTGGTCGGGCGCGGTCGAGGCGCTGTTCACGATCGCGTCGACCCGGCCCCAGCGCTTACGGATCCACGCCGCCAGCTGGTCGATGTTGACCGAATTATCGACCTCGATGTGGGCCGCGACCACCCGTTCCCCGGTCGGGTCGAGCTCCTTGGCCGCGAGCTCGGCCGCCCGCAGGTCCCGGGATCCGAGCACCACCACGTAGCCGAGCGCGGCCAGCTGCCTGCAGACCTCGAGCCCGATGCCGCGGCTCGCCCCGGTAACCACGGCAACCGGCAGCTCAGAACGCGCTGGCGTGGTCACCGCTGCGTCACCACTCGATTGCCGTAAAGAATCTCATGTCGCCTATCTTGCCACTGACCCGGTTACGGCGTCTTTCCGCTCATACGCCCGCTGATGGTGGTTCCCGACAGCTTCAAAACCATCATGTCGAACGGTCCCTGGCTCCGCCCCGGGGTCATATTCCTCTCCCCGGCAGGTGTCCGGCGCTCCGGTGCTGAGCAAACTGTTACCAGGGGGACCGATGAACAAGCAGGTAGAGGCAGTGCATAGCGTCGGGCGGCCGACGATGAAGGACGTGGCGTCCAAGGCCGGCGTCGCGCTGAAGACCGTATCCAGGGTGGTGAACGGCGAGGCGGGGGTGACGCCGGAGACGGCCAAGCGGGTGCAGGGGGCGATCGCGGATCTCGGCTTCCGCCGCAACGAGTCCGCCCGGCTGCTCCGCACCGGGCAGACCGCGACGCTCGGCTTCATCGCCGACGACTGGACCAACGCGGACCACGCGGCCGTCTACCGCGGGCTCGAGGACGTCGCCCGGGCCAACGGCTTCCTGCTGTACACCGGCTCGACCGACCGGGACGGGCAGCGCGAGGAGCAGCTCGCGCTGGCGATGTGCGCGCGGCGGGTGGACGGGCTGATCATCATCCCGACCCCCGGCTCGCACGACTACCTGAAGTCGGAGATCGAGGCCGGGGTGGCGGCCGTGTTCGTGCTGCGGCCGCCCGCGCTCGTCCGCGCGGACGCGGTGCTGCCCGATGAGCGCGGCGGCGGGCGGGCGGCGGTGGCGCACCTGATCGCGCACGGGCACCGGCGGATCGGGCTGGTCAGCGGCGACCCGGGCGGCTACCGGACGGCGCAGCTGCTGGCCGGCTACACGGAGGCGATGACGGCGGCGGGGCTGCCGGCCGATCCGGCCTGGACGGCGCTCACGGCCCAGTCTCTGCCGGGCGCGCAGGTCACCGCCGTGCTCTGCGCCGACCGGGCGCAGACGGAGGCGGTGCTTCGCGCCAGCGCCGGGCCGGGCCGGCTGGCGGTGGTGGGGTTCGGCGACTTCCCGCTCGCCGACCTGATGTCACCGCCCGTCACCGTGCTCAGCTACGACGCCCTGCTGATCGGGCGGACGGCGGGCGAGCTGCTGATCGGCCGGCTGGCAGGCGAGCAGGCGCCGCCCCGCACGGTGCAGGCGCCGGTGCAGCTGATCGAACGGGGCTCGGCCGAGTTCCCGCCGCCGGAGCGGTGAGGCTAGGCTCCGAGAACGACGCCGAGCAGCAGCGCGAGGATCGCGACGACCACCACGATCGCGGCCAGCAGGCCGATCTTGGACCCGGGCGCTTTCATCTGCCAGGGCGGGGGAAGGTCGTCGTCCCGCCGGGTGGCGAAGGCCTGGAACCGCGCTGTTTCCGCACCCATGTCACTGTCAGTCTCTGGCATGCGGACATTTTAGCCCGTTATGACCGCCCGGGCGGGGCAAACGCGTCCGCCCGCTCAACAAGTCTCGACAGGACGATCACACTCCGTGTCCGCTGTACGAACGGCTCGGCCGCGATCCGCTCCACCACCTGCTCGAAGTGCCTGATGTCGGCCGCCCTGATGTGCACCAGCGCGTCCGCCTCGCCGGTCACCGTGCAGGCGTCGGCCACCTCCGGGTGCCGCCGCACCGCCGCCGCGATCGCCTCCGGCGAGGTCGAAGAGCCGCAGAACAGCTCCACGTACGCCTCGGTCGTCCAGCCGAGCGCGGCCGGGTCGACCCGCGCGGTGAACCCGGTGATCGCGCCGGAGACGCGGAGCCGGTCCACCCGCCGCTTGACCGCGGGCGCGGACAGGCCGACCTCCGCGCCGATCACGGAGTAGCTGGCGCGGGCGTCCTTGATCAGCGCGGTAATGATCCGCGCGTCGATATCATCCAGGCTCATCGCCCCACATGCTAGCCCTGCCTGGGCTTACCCCGGACATGGTTGAGGCTCGGTGTCCCGCTTTCACCGAGCCTCACAAGTAAGACGCCACGCCCATGACGGTGGTTTACCGGCCCATCGGGAAAATCTCACTTTGACCCGGGCGCCCTCGGCGCCGCCGCGCGCTCGGCGGCGGCGGCATCGTCGACCACGGTCTCCAGCCGGTAGCGGAGGCGGCAGAGGATCACCCGGCGGGTGCCGCGGCGGATGGCGCGCCCGAGGATCGCGCCCCGCTGGTTGTGCAGCAGCGCCTGCCACCAGTGGTCGGGCTGGATCTCCGGGATCAGCACGACCAGGCGGTGGTACGTGTCCTCGGCCTCGACCTGGCGCAGGTAGGTCACGATCGGCTCGGCGATCGAGCGGTGGGCCGAGCGCAGGGTCAGCAGCTGCACCTCCGGTTTCCATGACTGCCACTCGTCCCTGAAGGCCTTCTGGGGTGCGTGGTCCTCGTCGGAGTCGGTGAAGACGACGGTCACCGCGATCACGTCGTCGCCCAGGGACTTCGCGGCCGCGATGCCCTCGGCGGTGAGCCTGGACATGCCCGACACCGGCACGATCACCAGCGACGCCCGCTTCACCGGGTGCGGCGGAACCTGCCCGATGGCGAGCTCGGCCCCGATCCGCTTGTACGCCCGCGCCACCGCCATGAACATCAGCACCAGCAGCGGGATCACGATCGCGACCAGCCACGCCCCGGCCAGGAACTTGCTGACCAGCTCGATGATCGTGACGGCGAAGGTGAGCACCGCGCCGACGCCGTTGATGATGGCCCGGTACATCCAGGTCCGGCCGACGGAGCCGCTCGACCGTTGCAGGTACCAGTGCTTCACCATCCCCGTCTGGGACAGGGTGAAGCCGATGAAGACCCCGACCGCGAACAGCGGCACCAGCGCCTGGGTGTCGCCGCGGACCACGATGAGCAGCAGCGCGGCCGCGATCGCGAGCACGATGACGCCGTAGCGGAATACCCTCCTGTCGGCCCGCAGACCGAACACGTGCGGCAGGAAGTTGTCGTGCGCGAGCAGCCCGGCCAGCACCGGGAGTCCCGCGAACGAGGTGTTGGCGGCCAGCGAGAGCAGCACCAGCGTGACGATCTGGATGATGTAGAAGAGCACGTTGTGCCCGACCGCGCCCTCGGTCAGCTGGGCGAGCACGGTCGTCCCCGGCTGCGGCACCGCGTCCCAGTGATGGATCAGCAGGCCGAGCCCGATCAGCATCCCGCCGAGCAGCAGGCCAAGCCCCGCCTCGGTGTGCTGCGCCCGTTTCACCCGCGGCCTGCGGAACTGCGGCACCGAGTTGGCGATCGCCTCCACCCCGGTCAGCGCCGAGCAGCCGGACGCGAACGCCTTCAGGACCAGCAGCAGGCCGACGGTGTCGGTCGCCTGCGGCAGATTGTGGCCGAGCGGTACCACCGGGTTGCCGCGGACCAGGCCGATCACGATGACGGCGAAGATCGAGACGATGAACGCCAGCGTCGGAACCATGAAGAGCCGGGCCGACTCGGCCACCCCCCACAGGTTGGCCCCGGTGATCAGCGCGAGCACCGCCAGGCAGAGCCATACCCGGGCGCCGTACAGCGCGGGGTAGGCGGCGGTCAGCGCCTCCACGCCGGCCGACACCCCGACGGCCGCGTTCAGTATGTAGTCGACGGTCAGCGAGGCCGCGGCGACCAGCGACGGCGTGGTGCCGAGGTGGGTCTTGGAGACCGCGTAGGCGCCCCCGCCGTTCGGGAACGCCTCGATGACCTGACGATAGGAGATGACCAGGGCCGCCAGCAGGACCACGATCGCGCCGGTGATCGGCAGGCTGTACTTGAGCGCCGACGCCCCCGCCGCCACCAGCACCACGAGGATGGCCTCGGGCCCGTAGGCGACGCTGGAGAGCGCGTCGAGCGACAGCGCGGCGATTCCGCCGAGCGCGGTCAGCCGCTCCTTCTCATCGTCGTCCGGCCCCGCGGCTGGACCGTGCGCCTGCCCGTCGGTCTTCCCCGCAGCGATGGTCACGCTCATGATTATCGCGAACGGCGGTGTCGCCGGCCGTCGGCGCCGGCGAGCGTTGGCCGGACCGTAACGATTCCGTCGCGACCTGGACTGATTCGTCCGAAATGGTTCCATGGGCGAACCAATCGATAGCGTCTATAGTTAGGACCATGCTCGACGTGACCAGGCTCCGGGTCCTCGTCGCCGTGGCCAGGCACGGCTCGGTGACGGCGGCGGCGCACGCGCTGAACTACGCGCAGCCCTCGGTCAGCCATCACCTGGCCCGGCTGGAGGCGGAGACCGGCACCAAGCTGATCCAGCGGGCCGGGCGCGGCATCCGGCTGACCGACGCCGGGCGGCTGCTGGCCGAGCGGGCGGTCGAGGTCATCGGCCGCCTCGACGCGGCCGAGAACGAGCTGGTGGTCTTCGCCGGGCTGCGGGCCGGACGGCTGCGGCTGGCGGCGTTCCCGTCCGCCCTCGGCACCATCGTGCCGACGGCGGCGGCGATCCTGCACGACCGGCATCCCGGCTTCGACCTGCGGCTGACCGAGGCCGAGCCGCCGGAGGCGCTGCGGATGCTGCGGGCCGGGTACGTGGACGTGGCGCTGATCTTCCGGCACCAGGCCGACGACGCCGACCCCCGCCGGGCCGCGCCCTTCGCTGGCATGGGGGACTCCCACCCCCCATCCCCCCCGGCCGCTGGCATGGGGGACTCCAGCCCCCCATCCCCCCTGGGGGCTGCGGTCGAGGCGGCGCCGCTCGACATGGGGCCGGACGCACCCCCTACCAGCGTTGGGGGCTCCCCATCCCCCCTGGCGAACGACCCGCCGCCCGCGATGACCGACCGCGATCACCTTCGCGAGCTGGTGCTGCTGTCCGAGCCGGTGCACCTGATCATGCCGGACACGGCGGTCTGCGGCGGCGAGCCGCCGCTGGCGCCCGCGGTGACCGAGCTGTGGCCCGCCGACCTGGCCCGGCTGTCCGATCAGCGCTGGATCGCCGGCTGCGACCGGTGCCGCGAGCACCTGCTCAGGCAGTGCGCGCAGGCCGGGTTCACGCCCCGGATCGCGTTCACGACCGACGACTTCGTCGCGGCCCAGGCCCTCGTCACGGCTGGCCTCGGCGTCACCCTGCTGCCCGGCCTGGCGCTGCGCGCGGCCCGCAACCCGGGCGTGCGCACGGCCCGGCTGCGCGGCACCAGCCGGTCGGTGGTCGCGGTCCGCTACGGCGAGGCGCCGGACCCGCCCGCCACCGCGCTGCTGCTCGAGGCGCTCTGCGCGGCCGTCGGCGCCCCGGGCCGGTCGGAGTCGGTGTCCCGCCCGGACCCGGCCTCGGTCGCGGCGCCGCCCGAGCCGGTCGCCGCGCCGGTCTCGTAGCCGTCCGGCCGGCCCGCCTGCTCGTCCGGGCGGCCGGCCGCGACGGCCGTGGTCTCGCCGCTCCCGCTCCCGCCGCCGCCGCGACCGGACAGGCGGCGGCCCACCCGCTGCATCGGCCGCTCGACGAGGTAGTAGGTCACCGTGCTGAGCCCGATAATGACCGCCACGCAGCCGGCGAACATCAGCCACTGGACCGGCAGCGTGTGCTGGCGGTGCAGGGCCGGGACATCGCGGTAGGCGTCGAACACGAGCGGGTGGAGCAGGTAGACCGAGAAGCTGATCATGCCGAGCCAGGCGCACCAGCGGGGCACCCGGCGGTGGCTCGCGGCCAGGCCGAGCCCGAACGTGACCCCGGCCAGCAGCACCGAGGTCGCCCACTGGATCAGCCACTGATGGCTCAGGTGCCGCTGCTGGCCGTGCCAGAGGCCCGCGAACGTGGTCAGCGCGAGCACGCCGACGACGATCGCGGCGGTCATCGCCCGGCTGGTGCCCGGCTGCCGCTGCTGGGTGCGGTAGATCAGCGTGCCGGTGAACATCAGGGCCAGGATCACGCACCCCTCCCACGGCGACGGCGATCCCTGGTTGACCATGACCAGGACGAGCGCGGTGAGGCCGGCCACGGCCGCCCCGGCCCGGGCCGCCCGGGACCGCGACGAGACCGCGAGCAGGATGCCGGCCAGGACCAGCGCGTCGGCGGTGGCGTTGAGGGCCAGCCCTCCGTGGTCGGCGTGGCCCGCCCAGTCGGTCAGCGCCGCCATCGGCAGCACGCCGCCGAGGGCCACCGCGCCGACCGCGAAGATCGTCGCGTAGCTGCCGCTGCGCCGGTGCACGCCCCAGCTGAACAGCGCCACCAGCAGCAGGTAGAAGACCATCTCGTAGGACAGGGTCCAGGTCACGTTGGGCACGTTGGGGCCGGTGAGCAGGTTCGGCAGCATGAGCAGCCAGGCGAACACGGACTGGGCCGGGTGGTGCTCGGCCCCCCTGATCGTGCCGTACCCGGTCTCATAGGCGACGACGGCGATGACCAGGGCCACCAGGTACATCGGGTACAGCCGGAACAGCCGGCTGGTCCAGAATCCGCGCACGGATCCCTTGCGCTCCAGCGAGGCCGGGATAATGTACCCGCTGATCAGGAAGAACACGAAGACGCCGTACTCGCCGAGGTCAAGCCAGCGGTACAGGAAATCCCTGACCGGCTCGAGCATCAGCGTGGACCCGTGGTCGAACACCACGCACAGCGCGGCGAATCCGCGCAGCGCGTCCAGCCACGCCAGCCGGCTGTGCTTGGGCGCTGCTGCGTTCGCCGCTTTGGGATTCGCCAACGTCTGTGACATCTCGCCCGACGTTACCGCACCGGGCACGGCCAGGTGGCAGGCACCGAGGGCGGCAGGACGGTGGCAGGCACCGAGTGCGACCGGTAGGTTACCTGCTATGCCGACAAAGCCTCTGGCTGACGGTGCCCCGCAAACCAGCCTCCCTCGCTGGCTCACCGATGAAGAGCAGCGCGCCTGGCGCGCCTACATTCAGCTTGCCCAGCTCCTGATGCGGCAGCTGGACCGGGACCTGCATCCCTTCGGGCTGTCCATGCACGACTACGAGATCCTGGTCGAGCTGTCGGAGGCGGCGCGGAGCCGACTGCGGATGACCGAGCTGGCCGACCGCACCGCGCAGTCCCGCAGCAGGCTCTCCCATCAGGTCAGCCGGATGGAGTCCAGGGGCCTGGTCGTCCGCGAGGGATGCGAGGGGGACAAGCGCGGCACCTTCGCCGTGCTCACCTCCCGCGGCGCGGAGGTCATCGGCCAGGTCGCGCCGCACCACGTGGACAGCGTCAGGCGGCACTTCATCGACCAGTTCGAGGCCGACGGCCTCGGCGCCCTCACCGAGGCGTGCGAGCCGGTGCTCGACCGGCTGCGCGAAACGCGCGAACGCGATTAGAAAAAGGCGGTCGGAGTTACGGCGTTAATGGCCGACGAGTAGGGCGGCAAATCAGAACAGGACGGACATGAACTCGCCGACCTCGTGGAAGCCGGCCCGCTTGTAGGTGGCGCGGCCGGGAGCGTTGAAGTCGTTCACATAGAGCGAGACGATCGGGGAGATCGTCTCGCGGGCCTGGCTGACCACGGCGGCCATGCCGGGGGCGGCGATGCCCCGCCCCCGGTACTCGGGCCTGACCCAGACGCCCTGAACCTGGCAGGCGCTGGGGGTGGCCGCGCCGACCTCGGCCTTGAAGATGACCCGGCCGTCCTCGATCCGGGCGAACGCGCGGCCCGCGCGGACGAGCTCGCCGACCCGCGCCCGGTAGGACGCCCCGCCGTCGCCCGCCAGCGGTGAGACGCCCACCTCCTCGGTGAACATCGCGATCGAGGCCGGCAGCAGGATATCGACCTCATCGGCCCGGACCCGCCTGACCGCCGGGTCGGCCGCCACCAACGGCGGCCCGGTGATGGCCATCAGCGGCTGCGCGGCCCGCACGTCCCTGGCCGGTCCCCAGTACGGGCGCAGGAGCCCCCACAGCTCGCCCACCGCCGCCGACGGGCCGACCAGCGAGGAGCAGCGCCGCCCCTGACGCAGCGCCCGGTCCGCGAACGAGGCCACCGCGGCCGGGGTCGCCTGCACCGGCACCAGGTTCGCGCCCGAATAGCAGAGCGAGACCAGCCGGCCGCCCTGCTCGAAACCCCAGAGCTGAGCGCCGAGCCGCCCCGGATCGGCGCCGAAGATCCTGATCCTGGACTCGACGAACACGTTCGCGACCGGATCGGCCCCGCACACCTCGAGGGCCGCGGCCCGGTCGCGATCATCCAGCAGCCTGGCCTGCTCCGAGCGCTGCCTAACGCGCAACATGTTTCCAGCCTAGCCGCTTCTGTCCGGCCTACCCACCCGGAGTCGGATCAGCGGTGGCCGGACAGGTCGCGTTGACCAGACCCGGCCGCTCCGGGACGGCGCCGGTGGCGAGGTAGGCGTTCAGGTAGTTCTGCACGCACTGGTTCGGCGGGGTCTCGAGCGACTGCCCGTGGTTGCCGCCGCCCTCCACCACGACCATGCGGGCGCTCGGCAGCAGGCGGTGCGCGTCCTGCGCGCCCGCGTAGGGAGTCGCCGGATCCAGGGTGCCCTGCAGCATCAGCACCGGCGGCAGCCCGGCGCCGTCCACCGTGAACGGCTTGGCCGGGCCCTTGACCGGCCAGAAGGCGCAGGCCGCGTTGAACCAGAGGTTGTCCCAGGTCTCGAACGGCGCGGCCTTGTACACCCGCTCGGTGTCGGCCTGCCACTTCGACCAGTTCCTCGGCCAGTTCGCGTCGGCGCACTCGACCGCGTTGTACACCGCGAACGTGTTCTCGCTGGTCGTGCCCCACGTCGAGTACTGGGTGAGCAGCAGGCTGCCGTCGCCGTTGGCCGCGTACTGCGAGAGCGCCTGCGCGAACGCGGGCCACACGGAGTCCAGGTAGCCGGCCAGGACGAACGTGTCGTCGAGCTCGTCGGGGCCGAGCAGCGGGCCGTTCGACCCGTCGACGGGGCTCTTCTCGAGCTTGCCCCGGGCCTTGTAGTAGGCCGCCTCGACCTCCGCCTGGGTGGACCCCAGGTGATAGGCGGAGTCGTATTTCGCGGTCCAGGCGAAGAACGCGTCCAGCCGCCCCTGGAAGGCGTAGTCCTGGTCGATGTTGTCGGCGTACCAGACTCCGGTCGGGTCCACGGTCGAGTCGAGCACCATCCGGCGCACCCGGTCGGGGAACAGCGTCCCGTAGACCTGGCCGAGATAGGTGCCGTAGGAGACCCCGTAGTAGCTGATCTTCGCCACCCCGAACGCCTGGCGGATCTGGTCCATGTCGCGGGCCATGTCGACCGTCGTCATGTAGGGCAGCATCCAGCCGAAACGCTGCTCGCAGCCGGCCGCGTAGGCCTTGGCCCGGCCGATCAGCACCTGCTCGGCGGCCGCGCTGGCGGGGATGTAGTCGGGCCGCACCTCATCGAAGAAACCGGGGTCGCAGCTGAGCGCGGGCACCGACCCGCCGACCCCGCGCGGGTCGAACCCGACGATGTCATAGGTGGCCGCCACCTGCGGGCTCAGCCCGGACGCGACCTCGGACGCGAGCGACCGGCCGGGCTCCCCCGGTCCCCCCGGGTTGACCAGCAGCACGCCCTGCTGCCTGGCGGCCGGGGCGGTGGCCGGCATCATCGACAGCGCCAGCGTGATCTTCCTGCCGCCGGGGTCGGCGTAGTTCAGCGGCACCGAGAGCGTCGCGCACTCCAGGCCCGCCAGCTGCCCGCTGCACTGGCTCCAGTGCAGCGTCGACGCCGCGGGCACCACCGCCGTCGTCCCGGCGCCGTCGCCGCCGGCCGCGCCGGACCCGGCCGGGGAGGCGGACGATCCGGACGAGCCGGACCCGGCCGGGGAGGCGGACGGGCCGGACGAGCCGGATGTCGGGCCGGACGTGCAGGCGCTCAGGCCCACGCCCACGCCCACGGCCAGCGCGACCGCCGCCAGCGCGAGCCGGCCGTCGGGGCGATCGGAGCCTCGGCGAAGGGGAAATCGGCATGCCCTCCATCCTGCCGCATCGGCCCACAGCCTCCGACACGGATCGCCATCGATTCGATACGGAGGCGACACGACTTCGACACCTATCGCTACATGTCCGTTTTTTGTGTAACGAGATTCGGTACAAGGCGCACATCACCGAATTTTTTCTAGCGTTGGGAGTAAATTTCAGACACTCTTGGTCGTAACCCAACAAGCCTCTCAAGCCGTCATACTTTATAGTGTTCGGACACTATTGAGGGGGTAGTGAATGCTGGCTAGACATCGGCAGTCACTCATTCTGCAAGCCGTCAGAAACGACGGCAGCGCGAGGGTGAGTGACCTAACGCAACAACTCGGCGTCTCCGACATGACGATCCGCCGGGATCTTGAAGTCCTCGCCAAGGACGGACTGGTGGAAAAGGTCCACGGCGGCGCGGTGCTGCCGGGCTCTCATGGTGGCCATGAGCCCGGCTTCGAGGACAAGCTCGTACTCGAGCGGCCGGAGAAGACCTCGATCGCCCGCGCGGCGGCCAACCTGGTCCGGCCCGGCACCGCGATCGCGATCGCGGCCGGAACGACCACCTTCGCGCTCGCCCAGTGCCTGCTCGACGTTCCCGGCCTGACCGTCGTCACCAACTCGCTACGGGTCGCGAACCTGTTCAGCGGGAATCACAGCCCGGACGTGGCGTCGGTGGTCCTCACCGGCGGCATGCGCACGGCGTCGGACGCGCTCGTCGGGCCGGTGGCGGACCTGACGATCGCGTCGCTGCACTTCGACACGCTCTTCCTCGGCTGCACCGGTCTCGACCCCGAGGTCGGCCTCTCCACTCCCAATCTGGCAGAGGCCGAGACCAACCGTGCGCTGATCAAGGTCGCAAGGCGCGTCGTCGTGCTCGCCGACCACACCAAGTGGGGGGTGGTCAGCCTGGCGTCGTTCGCGCCGGTTGAGAAGATCGGCGTGCTCGTCACCGACGTCCTGCTCCCGGCCGACGCGCACGCGGCGCTGGCCGGAAGGGTCGGTGAGATCGTCGTCTAGTAGGTCGTGACGATGGGCTGGCCGGGCACGGCCTCCTGCGCGCCGCTCTCAGCGGCCTGCTCGGCCAGCCGCATCGCCTCTTCGATGAGGGTCTCCACGATCTTCGACTCGGGCACGGTCGCGATGACCTTGCCCTTGACGAAGATCTGGCCCTTGCCGTTCCCCGAGGCCACCCCGAGGTCCGCCTCGCGCGCCTCGCCCGGGCCGTTCACCACGCAGCCCATCACCGCGACCCGGAGCGGGACCTCCATCCCGGTCAGCCCCGCGGTCACCTCTTCCGCCAGCTTGTAGACGTCCACCTGGGCGCGGCCGCAGGACGGGCAGGAGACGATCTCCAGGCCGCGCTCGCGCATGCCCATCGACTCGAGGATGCCGATACCGACCTTGACCTCCTCGACCGGCGGCGCGGACAGCGACACCCGGATCGTGTCGCCGATGCCCTGCGAGAGCAGCGCCCCGAACGCGGTGGCCGACTTGATCGTGCCCTGGAAGGCCGGGCCGGCCTCGGTCACGCCCAGGTGCAGCGGGTAGTCGCACTGGGCGGCGAGCAGCCGGTAGGCCTGGATCATCACCACCGGGTTGTGGTGCTTGACCGAGATCTTGATGTCGCGAAAGCCGTGCTCCTCGAACAGCGAGCATTCCCACAGCGCGGACTCGACCAGCGCCTCGGGGGTGGCCTTGCCGTACTTGGCCAGCAGGCGCTTGTCGAGCGAGCCGGCGTTCACGCCGATCCGGATCGGGGTGCCGGTCTCGGACGCGGCCCGGGCGATCTCCTTGACCTTGTCGTCGAACTCCTTGATGTTGCCCGGGTTCACCCGGACGGCGGCGCAGCCGGCGTTGATCGCCGCGAACACGTACTTCGGCTGGAAGTGAATGTCGGCGATGACCGGGATCTGCGACTTCTTCGCGATCATCGGCAGCGCGTCCGCGTCGTCCTGGGACGGCACCGCGACCCGGACGATCTGGCAGCCGGACGCGGTCAGCTCGGCGATCTGCTGCAGGGTGGCGTTCACGTTCGCGGTCAGCGTGGTCGCCATCGACTGCACGCTCACCGGCGCGCCGCCGCCGACGGGCACGTTCCCCACCATCAGCTGACGCGACTTTCGCCGCTCCGCGAGCTGCGGCGCAGGACTGGCTGGCATCCCAAGGTCAATGCTCATTTAGATTCCCATCCCGTCAATGCGTCGGGTGATCGGCACAGTCCTCGGGGGGTACGGGGGGTCGTCCCCCCGGAGGACTACAGCTATTCTCGCCTAGTCTCTGGGCCATCGCTCGCACACCCTGACTCATCCGTCAGGGTGGTTACCCGTCGTTAACTAATGCTCACTGGGTTGAAAATGTCCGCTGAAATGAGCAGCGCCCCGAACAGGACCAGGACAACGAAGACGGCGAAGCTCACCGGGATCAGCTTACGGTAGTCGACCAGCCCGGGGTCGGGCCGGTGCAGTCGCCGGGCGAACCACGACCGCACCATCTCCCACAGCACCACCGCCACGTGGCCGCCGTCCATCGGCAGCAGCGGCAGCAGGTTGAAGATCCCGACGAAGATGTTCAGGGACGCGATGAGCAGCAGGATGAAGGAGACCTTCTGCTTCCAGCCCACGTCGGCGGCAACGGCCTGGCCGGTGTCCCTGGCCGCGCCGTACACGCTCGACACGTTGCCCGCGTCGGACGACGCCCGCTTCTCTTTGCTGAACAGATCAGGCAGCGCGGCGGGCAGCTTCGCCAGCGAGGAGACCGAGCCGGTGAACACCTCGGAGAAGCCGGTGCCCACGTAGCGGACCGCGCCGATCGGGCCCACCGACTGGAACACGGTGTTCTCGGCCGCGTCGAACCCGAGGTCGGATCCGTACCCCGGCACGTCCGCCAGCCGGGTGTGCAGCACCAGCGACCGGCCGTCCCGGTCGACGGTGAGCGAGACCGGCGCCCCCGGCTTGGCGGCCAGGATCGCGCTGTGCAGCTGCGTCCAGCTGGTCATCTTGACCCCGTTGAACGCCGTCACGGTGTCGCCGACCTTCAGCCCGGCCAGCACCGCGGCCGACTTGGGGGCGTTCTTGGGGCACGCGGCCCCGTTCAGCAGGGCCGCCTTGGAGGGCTGCACGCAGGGCGTCACCGCGGCCACCTGGTTGGTGACGATCTGGTTCTCGATCCCGATGCCGAGCGCGAGCCCGAAGATGATCACGGCCGCCAGCACGAAGTGCATGAAGGAGCCGGCCCCGAGCACGATCAGCCGCTGCCAGCCGGGCGCGCGGCGGAACGAGCGAGGCTCGTCCTCCTCGTCCACCTCGTCGATCGACGTCATCCCGGTGATCTTGACGAAGCCGCCGAGCGGCAGCGCCTTGACGCCGTACTCGGTCTCGCCGCGCTGGGTGGACCAGATCGTCGGACCGAAGCCGATGAAGTACTGGGTGCACTTCATGCCGAACCGCTTGGCCGCCACGAAGTGCCCGGTCTCGTGCAGCATGACGGAGATCATCAGGGCGGCGAGGAAGATCAGCCAGCCGACGACGTCCAACAACGTGCGTTCCTCCCTACGCTGACGCCGACCGGGTTAGCTCCCGCGCCCGCGTGCGCGCCCACGCGTCCACTGCGAGCACGTCATCCACCGTGGTCATCCCGGCACCCGACGGGTCGTGCTCTGAGACTACGCGAGCCACCGTGTCAACGATCCTCGGGAACGAAATCCTTCCCGCCAGGAAATCGGCCACGCACGCCTCGTTGGCCCCGTTGTAGACGGCGGGGGCGGTGCCGCCGAGCCGGGCGGCCTCCCTGGCCAGCGCGACGGCCGGGAACGCGCGCTCGTCGAGCGGCTCGAACGTCCAGGTCGCGGCCGTCGCCCAGTCCAGCCCGGGCGCGGCCTCGGCCACCCGGTCCGGCCAGGCCAGGCCGAGCGCGATCGGGATCCGCATGTCGGGCGGGCTCGCCATGATGATCGTGGCGCCGTCGGCGAACTCCACCATCGAGTGGACGATGGACTGCGGGTGCACCACCACGTCGATCTTGTCCAGGCCGAAGCCGAACAGCAGGTACGCCTCGATCACCTCGAGGCCCTTGTTCACCAGCGTGGCCGAGTTGATCGTGACCAGCGGTCCCATGCTCCAGGTGGGGTGGGCCAGCGCCTGCTCGGGGGTGACCGACGTCAGCCGCTCGGCCGGCCAGCCGCGGAACGGCCCGCCGCTGGCCGTCAGCACCAGCCGCTTGACCTCGGAGTTGGCCCCGGCGCGGAGGCACTGGGCGAGCGTGGAGTGCTCGGAGTCGACCGGCACGATCTGCCCTGGCTTGGCCCTGCTGGTCACCAGCGGGCCGCCGATGATCAGCGACTCCTTGTTGGCCAGGGCCAGCGTGCGGCCGGCCTCGAGCGCCGACAGGGTGGCGCGCAGCCCGGCCGCGCCGGTCACCCCGTTGAGCACCACGTCGCACGGGAGCGCGGCCAGGTGCGACACCGCGTCCGCGCCCGCCAGCAGTTCGGGGCCATGGGCGGATGAGGCGGAGCCAGGGACCGTTCGATCAAATTCTGCTTTCAGCTCTGCCTGGACTGACGCCACGGCGGCGGAGTCGGCCACCGCGACGACATCCACCCCGAATTCAGCCGCCTGCCGGGCGAGCAGGCCCGGATTTCCGCCGCCGGCCGCGAGCCCGACCACCCGGAACCGGCCCGGATTACGCCGCACGATGTCAAGCGCCTGGGTCCCGATAGAGCCGGTTGAACCGAGAATCACCACGTCACGCGGGGCGGGAACTGCTGCCGTCGAATTCACCCCGCCATTGTTCCACGCACCGCTGGGCGACGGGAACGCGAATCTTGGGCGTGTCGCGATCGCCCGGCCGGTAGCATTCCCGATACCAATGAGAGTCACGCACAGTAGTCGCACCGTCGCGCTGATGGCAGGGGTCGCCCTCGCCGTCGGCGCGCAGGCGCTGCTGCCGCAGGTCGCGACCGCCGCGGCGGGCGCCCGGGCGGCCACCTCGGCCGGCGCTCGCCCGCCCGCCCATGCGCGGCTGGCGGCCGTCAGCCGTCCGGCGGCGGGAGCGCGGGCCGGCTGGCTGACCGGCGACACCGCCGGGCGCGGGCTGCGGCTGATGCACAGCGGGGCGGTCGCGGCGGCCATGGGCAAGGTCTTCTTCACCCTCGGCGACACCAACTACACGTGCTCGGGCACGCTGGTGCGCAGCGAGCGCGGCTACGTGGTGCTCACCGCCGCGCACTGCGTCACCAACGGGCGCGGCCGGTGGGCCGTCAACTGGACGTTCGTGCCGGCCTACAAGGACGGCGCGGAACCATACGGCCGGTACACCGCGCGCCGGTTCTTCGTCTCGCCGCGCTGGACCGGCCCGGCCGAGAGCGAGCGGTACGACGTCGCCTTCGTCCGGGTCGCCCCGGCCGCGCGGTCCGGTCGCGGGTCCCGGACCGCCAGGGGCCGGCCGGGCTGCCGATCCGGTTCGCCGCCGGCCAGACGGCGCCGCGGCAGGGACCGGCGTACGTGTTCGGGTACCCGGCCCTGGCCCCGTACACCGGGCTGTACCCGAACTACTGCGCCGGGCCGGACGTCAGCAGCGTGACCAGGAAGGGAAGCGTGCGGATCGCGTGCGCGATGACCGCGGGCGACAGCGGCGGGCCGTGGCTGACCGGGTTCAGCCCGCAGACGGGGACCGGCACGGTCACCGCCGTCACCGCCTACAAGCTCTCCGGCGACCTGCGGGCGCTCTACGGCACCGTGCTCGGCCCGACCGCGCGCGCCCTCTTCCTCAAGGCCAGCGGCTAAGCGCGCCTAGCACCCGGAACCCGGACTAGGATCGGCACGGTGACCTCGACGGTACGAGATACACCGCTGCGGGCGGTGCATGAACGACTCGGCGCGACAATGACCGACTTCGCGGGCTGGCTGATGCCGCTCAGGTACGAGGGCGAGACCGCCGAGCACCAGGCGGTGCGGAACTCGGCCGCCCTCTTCGATCTGTCCCACATGGGGGAGATCGCGGTGACCGGTCCTGGCGCGGGCGCGGCGCTCGACTACGCGGTCGTCGGGTGGCCGTCGAAGCTGGCCGTCGGCGGCGCCCGGTACACGATGCTGTGCGCGCCGGACGGGGGCATCCTCGACGACCTGATCATTTACCGGCAGGCGGACGAGCGGTACCTCGTCGTCGCCAACGCCGCCAACACCGACGTCGTGCTGGCGGAGCTGCTCCAGCGGGCCTCCGGGGACGCGGTGGTGACGGACGAGACGACCGAGACCGGGCTGATCTCCATTCAGGGGCCCGACGCGGTCGGCCGGCTGGCAGCCTTGACCGATGTCCCGGTCGTCGACATGCGCTACTACAGCGGCGCCTACGGCTCGGTCGCGGGGCGCCCGGCCTGGGTCGCGCGGACCGGGTACACCGGCGAGGACGGCTTCGAGATCTTCTGCGCGGCGGCCGACGCCGAGCCCATCTGGGCCGCGCTCGCAGTCGACGGCCTGGCTGCGGCCGGGCTCGCGGCGCGCGATACGCTGCGGCTCGAGGCGGGGATGCCGCTGTACGGCAACGAGCTCGGCCCGGACCTGACCCCCTACGAGGCCGGGCTCGGGCGCGTGGTCCGACTCGACAAGCCAGGTGACTTCGTGGGCCGGGCGGCGCTCGCCGCCCGGGCCGCCGCCGGGCCCTCGAAGGTGCTCGTCGGGCTGGTCGTCCAGTCGCGGCGGGTGCCCAGGCACGGGTACCCGGTGGTCGCCGGGCAGGCTGTGGACGAGTCGGCGCGGGTCGGCGTGGTGACCAGCGGCGGCCCGTCGCCCTCGCTCGGCCTGCCGATCGCGATGGCGTACGTGTCGGCCAACGCCAGCCCGGGGCCGTTTTCCATTGACGTCCGGGGGCGGGCCGAGCCCGCCTCCATAACCGAGCTTCCGTTTTATGACAGGAGAAAGCGACGATGAGCGTTCCCGCCGAGCTCAGGTACACGGCAGAGCACGAGTGGGTGGCGATCGCGGGCGAGACCGCCACGATCGGGATTACGGACTTCGCGGCGACGTCACTCGGCGACGTGGTCTACGTCTCGCTGCCGGCGGTCGGCGCCACCGTCGGCGCGGATGACCCGTGCGGCGAGGTCGAGTCGTACAAGTCGGTGAGCGAGCTCTACTCCCCCGTGGACGGCGAGGTCACCGAGGTCAACGAGGAGCTCAACGACGACCCGGCCCTCATCAACGCCGAGCCGTACGGCCTCGGCTGGATGTTCCGGGTGAAGCTGGCGCCGGGCGCGACGGAGCCGACCGGGCTGCTCTCGCCGGCCGAGTACGAAGAGCTCATCACGTCCGCTGGCTGACCACGTCCGGCGCCGCCCCGCCCGGTTACCGGCGGAGGCGACGCCAGACCAGGTAGCAGGTGACGCCGACGGCCGCGAGCGCGACCGCGCTGCCAATCAGCGGGTCGACCTGGCTGATCCGCTCCTTCGCGCGGTCGCCCGCGCGCCGCGCGATGTTGCCGGGGGCGACCCGGTCGGCGATCTCGTCGATGGTCTGCGCGAGGTTGGCGCGGGTGCGCTCGATCTCGGTGACCAGTTCGCGCGGCGCGAGCGCGGTCGTGTCGGTGTCGGTCTCAGCCATGTGGGTCACTCTATAAGACCACTTTGCCCACTCGCGGTACCGGCATGGTGACGCGCGCGGCGCGACATGACCGTGCCCGGCGCCCATTTCAATTACTTTTACTGATATCAATGTTATTGACATCTATATAAAAGTATTACATTCAGCGCAATATCCGCGTAAACCAGTCATTCCGATGGCCGCCTCATTACCCTCGTGAGCAGCGACCATGGGAGAATCATGCGGCTTATCAACAAACTTGCATATTGCCTGGCAGCGACCATTCCGGTGGCCATACTCGCGGGCTGCTCGGGCGCGAGTTCCAGTGGCGGCGGCGGGCCGCTCGAGAGCTCGACCATCGTCATCGACGCGGTGCCGACCGCGGATGCGGCCGGCCTTTACATCGCCCAGGACGAGGGGCTCTTCGCCAAGCAGGGGCTCACGGTGAAGATCGTCGCTATCAACGGCGGCGAGTACGGGATGGGCAATCTGCAGACCGGCAAGGCCGAGCTCATCGAGGGCAACTACGTCTCGTTCGTGCTCGCCCAGGTTGCGGGCAAATTCGCGGCGCCAGACCCGAACAATCCGACCGGACCGTCTCAGCCGGTCAAGCCGATCGACATGAAGATCATCGCCGACTCGTCGCAGATGCAGCCGGGCAACCAGGGGCTGTACGTGATGCCAGGCACCCGCTTCAAGACGGTGGCGAACATCGCTCATGATCACGCGACGGTCGGCGTTAACACGCTCCACAACATCGGGTCGGTGCTGCTCGGCTCGCTGCTCACCGCCAACGGGTTCAACCCGGGCTCGGTGACCCAGACGCCGGAGCCTCTTCCGTTCATGCCGATGCTGCTCTCGCAGCACAAGGTTGAGACGGCCTGGCTGCCCGAGCCGTTCGGAACCGAGGCCCAGGAGAAATACGGGGCGGTGGAAATCGCCGACTTCGACCAGGGGTCGCTGCAGAACTTCCCCATCGGCACGATCGTCGGCTCGGCCCAGTGGGTGAAGAACAACCCCGGTACGATCGCGGCGTTCCTGCGCGCCTATGACCAGGGCCAGCAGATCGCGGACACCAACCGAAGCACGGTGGAGAAGGCGCTCGTGAAGTGGACCCAGGTGTCGCCGCTCATCGCCGCGAACATGACGCTCGACACGTACCCGCTGGCCATGGACGTCCCCGTCATGCAGCGCGTCCCCGACGCGATGTACCAGTTCGGCGTGCTCAAGCAGCACTACAAGATCACGAACATGATCCAGCCCGAGCCCGGCGAGATCGGCGGCTCGTAACATCAATTCGCGGCGACTCGGGTATTAGCCGCCTACCGGGCAATGTGGACATTTACCATAAAAGATAAAGCCGACTGAATTGACGGTGCAATTGCAATAGCCTCGGTGCTATACGGCGAGGGGGCTTGCATAGTGCTTATCAATAGGGTGGCTTATTCGGGCCTGGCCGTGGCCGCGGTCGTGGCGATCGGCAGCCTGGCGGGCTGCGCGGCCGGCGCCAGCGCGGCGGCCGGCGGGCACGCCAGGTCGACCGTGATCGTCGACTCGGTCCCCGCGTCCGAAGAAGGCGGCCTCTACGTCGCGGCCTACGAAGGGTTCTTCGCCCAGCAGGGACTCACGGTCAAGATCAAGCCGATCACCGGCGGCGAGGCGGGCATCCCCGACCTCCAGGCGGGCCGGGCCGACCTGGTGGCCGGCAACTACGTGTCGTTCATCCTGGCTCAGATGGCGGGCAAGTTCGACGGCAAGCCGGCCAGCATGCGGATCATCGCCGCCGGGTCGGAGCTCGAGCCCGGCAGCGAGGCGCTGTACGTGATGCCCGACTCGAGGTTCAAGACCGTCGCCTCGCTCGGGCAGGACCACGCCCGGGTGGGTCTCAACACGCCCAACGACGTTGGCGATGTGATGGTCGGGGCGCTGCTCAAGGACACCGGCTACACGCTGAAGGACATCAGGCAGGTGATACCCGCGGGCGGCTTTCCTGCGCTGCTGAAGATGCTGCCGGCCGGGAAGGTCGACGCGATCTGGCTGCCTGAGCCGCTCGGCACGATCGCCGAGCAGGAGCTCGGCGCGGTGCCGCTGGCCGACTTCGATCAGGGGTCGATGCAGAACTTCCCGTTCACCGGCTACATCGGGGCCACGCAGTGGGTGCGGACCCACGCCAGCACCGTCGCCGCGTTCCTGCGCGGGCTGGCCGAGGGCCAGGAGCTGGCCGACACCGACCGCGCGGCGGTGGAGTCGGCGATGGAGAAGTACACCGGCATCTCGCCCCTCGTGGCCGACAACATGTCGATCGACGGCTACCCGCTGGCGATGGACCTGCCGGAGCTGCAGCGGGTGCCCGACTCGATGTTCGAGTACGGGCTGACGCCGGGCGCGAAGAGCGCGTACCAGATAACCAACATGGTCCAGGCCGAGCCGGGCCTGATCAGCGGCTAGACGGCCGGTCCGATTTTTCGTAAATATACATCCTTCGAATTGATGCTGGTTTATCCTTCCTGGGGCATAGATATTGATCTGTGCCCAGCTCAGGTGAGGGGTTCCAGTGATCGGCAAGGGCAAGTGGGGACACGCCGCGACTGCGGTGGCGCTGACGGCGGTCGCGGCGCTGGCGGCGGGCTGCTCCGCGAGCGGCGGGTCCGGCGCCGGCGCGATCGCCGGCAGCCTGCCCACGAACTACGGCCCGGCCGAGCAGACCACGCTCAACGTCGGCGTGGTGCCCGCCATGGACTCGGCCGGGTTCTTCGTCGCGCTGAACGAGGGCCTGTTCACCAAGGAGGGCCTGAAGATCAACTACACGCCCGCGACGAGCTCTGAGACGGCGATCCAGCAGCAGGTCAAGGGCCAGCTTCAGATCACTGCCGGTAACTACGTCTCCTACGTCCAGTACGCGGCGGACCGGGCCCACGCCAGCAACCCGCTCTGGGTGATCTCCGAGGGCTCGGTCATGCAGCAGGGCGCGCAGGTGATCTTCACCATGCCGAAGTCCCACATCAGCACGCTGTCCCAGCTCAAGGGCAAGCTGGTCGGGGTGAACGCGCCGGACAACATCGACTACCTGCTCGACGTCTCGGTGCTCAAGGAGAACGGCATCGACACCAACGACGTGAGGTTCCCCGCCGCGACGGACAAGTCCTTCGCCGCCACCGAAGGCGCTATCCCGTTCCCCGACATGGCAGGCGACCTGGCGGCCGGCAAGATCGCCGCCGCCACCATGCCGGAGCCGTTCGCCAGCATCGCCGAGCAGCAGTACGGCGCGGTGCCGCTGGCCGACCTGAACCAGGGCGCCACCACGGACTTCCCGATTGAGGGGTACGTGGTCACCAAGGCCTGGGCCGAGGCGAACCCGAACACGCTCCAGCGGTTCCTGGCCGCGCTGTCGGACGGCCAGGAAATCGCCGACACCAACCGGGCCGCGGTCGAGAACGCGTTCGAGTCGCTGAAGGGCCCGCAGAACGGCAACGTGCCGAGCACCATCGCCGCCGTGATGGCGCTCGACACCTACCCGATCGGCATCGACGTGACCCGACTGCAGCGGGTCGCGGACGTCATGTACCAGTTCCAGCTGCTGCCCTCGAAGTACAACGTGAACAACATGATCATGCCGTCGCAGGACTTCAACTTCTCCCCCTTCTCGGCCGCCGGGACGTAACCCGTAAGATCCCGTCTATGGCGGGGACCACCCAGTTCGGGCTCATCGTCGCGGTGATCGGCCTGGCCGGGACCGCTGCAGTCCTCTCCAACCGGCTGAGCGCCCGGCTGCGGGTGCCCGCGCCCGCGTTCTTCCTGGTCGCGGCCGTGATCGCGGCGCAGCTGTGGCCGCAGGCGTCGCTGTCGTCGGCGGGCACGGTGCTGCCCGCGGCCACGGTCGAGCACGTGGTCACGGTGGCGCTCGCGTTCATCTTGTTCGACGGCGGCATGCACATCGGCCGGCGGCGGTTCCGCACCGCCGCCGTCGCCATCGTCTGGACCGGGGTCGCGGGGACGCTCGTCGCCGCCGCGGGCACCACCGTCGCCGCCCACTACGTCGCGGGCATGGGCTGGCACCTGGCGCTGCTGGTCGGCACCGCGGTGGCCGCGACCGACCCGGCGGTGGTGTTCTCGGTCTTCGGCCGCCGGGAGATCGCCGGGCGGACCGGGGTGCTGCTCGAGGGCGAGTCCGGCGCCAACGACCCGGTCGGGATCGCGCTGCTGACCGCGCTGCTGGCGGCGCACGGCGGCGCCGGGGCCATCATCGGGCACGTGCTGGGCGAGTTCGCGCTGCAAATGACCGTGGGGG
>CAVZHA010000021.1:0-12533 GCA_963774945.1 uncultured Actinomycetota bacterium
CCCGCGCCTGCGTGAGGCGCTCCTCGAGCTGACGGACCTCCGCCTCGAGCCGGTCTTCCACCGCTCCGGCCTCGGCGGCGGCGGTGGACGCCTGAGCCAGGGTCCGTTCGGCATCCTCTATTTCTCCCGAGCGCGGGCGGCGCGGTCGGCAGCCTCCTGCGCCACCCGCTGCTCCTCGCTGCCTGCCGCAGCTGCTCCTGCTCCTTGGCATCCGCCAGCCGACGCTGCTCCCTCGCCGCGCGCTGCGCGGCGGCCCGAGCGGGTGCGGACGCGGCCGGTGATGGGGTCGCGCTCGCCCGCCCGGTCCGAGCGTGCTTTGCCCGGTCCGACTGCCTGGGCAGGCGGGTCAGCCGGGACGCTGCCGTCGGCTGGGACGCCGGAGTCGGCTGGGACGCTGGCGTCGGCCGGGCCGCTGGCGTCGGCCGGGCCGCTGGCGTCGGCCGGACCGCTGCGGTCGGGCGCTTCGGAGCCGTATCGCCGGCCTGTCCCGAGATCGCCGTAGCCGAAGCCGGACCAGTGCGCGGCGCGGGTCAGCGTGCCGGCCGCGAAGTCGGCCGCGACCTCCGGGTCGGCGAGGGCGGCGGTCAGCGTGCTCGGTGACCTCCTCGCGCAGGCCGGACGGCGGGTCAGGCACGCCCGCGGCGGCGAGCGCCTGGGCGGTGAGCGCATCGATCAGCGGGCCGCGCGCCGCGGACAGCTCGCGCAGCCGGCGGACCGTCCTTGGCCTGCTCGGCGTCGCGCAGCGCGGCCGGCGAGGTCGGCGAGCCGGGCCGGCGCGCCCGGGTCGGCCCGGACCAGCCGGTTGACCACCCAGGCCGCGCGGGTCGGCTTGCGCAGCGCGGCGATCTGCCGCGGCCGCTTCGCCGGTCCCGCGGCCCGCGCCGCGTCGCGGCGAGCGCCTTGCGGCGCTCGGTGAACTCGTCCGGATCGGCGGCAGCTCGGCGGCGGCGGCTACCCGGTCGTCGCGGCGGTACCGGGTCGCGTCGACGCGTGCTCGTCGCCGCGCGGCTCGCCGGACCTGTTCGCCACCTACCGGTCATGCCCCGGTTCGCAGCCCCGCGAACAGGTCGGTCTTCCGGCAGCGGGGCGCCGGTGGTGTCGGCGACCCGGATGAAGTACTCGTAGCCGAACGCCTCCTCGGCGACCTCCGGCGGGATCTTGCTGAACCAGGAGTCGCCGTTGATCTGGCTGCCGTGCGCGAACAGCGCCTCCCGCTTGCGCGTCGAGCACCGGGCGGATGTCGATCGTGGTCGTGATCCGCTCCTCGGACTCAAGCGCGCGGCGGGTGCGTTCCTCGTCTCCTGCCCAGTCGCGGCACCTCCTCGCCGAGCCGCGCGCAGCGCCTCCCAGATCTTCCGCCAGGAGCTGCCCCGCATCGTCGACAGGTAGACCTTGGCCGGGATGCCGGTCGCCGTCGCCGCCGCCTGCGCCGGCCCGGCTGGCGTGCACGTGGTCCGGGTGCTGGTAGGCGCCCTGGTCGTCGTAGGTGACGAGGACCTGCGGGCGGTACTTGGTCGATCAGGCTCGCCGATCCGGCCCGCCACCTCCTCGAGCGGGACGTTGCAGAACGCCTCGGGCGGTCCTTGTACTCCCAGTCCGGCCATGCCCGAGTCGTGGTAGCCGAGCGTTTCCAGGTCGCTGACCTCGAGGATCTTGACCGACTGCTCGAGCTCGGCCAGCCGCAGCCGGGCGACCGCCTCGCGGGTCGTGGCCCGTCCTGGCCCGGCTTGATGCCGCCGGGCGCGTCGCCGTACTCGCCGTTGGTGCAGGTGACAACGACTGTCCGGATGCCCTGGTCGGCGTAAGGGCGAGGATGCCGCCGCTGGACGCCTCGTCGTCGGGGTGGGCGTGGACCGCCATCAGGGTGAGAGGCTCTGCCATCCCTCCAGCCTGCCATGCCCGGGCAGTGCTCTGGCCACTATGGGGCGGCCAGAGCCCGGTCAGTCGGCGGCCCAGCTCGTTGCGAGTTCGGGGGTGCCCGGCCGTGGCCGTCGCCGGGCGGGGCCGCCGTTGCCGTTCGCCGCGGCCTTCTCGACCAGGTCAAGGATGGACATGCCCTGCCCGATCAGGCCGGCCACGACCTCGTTGAGGCCCTGGGTGCCGTTGAGGACGGTCAGGTTCGCCCCGGCCAGCCCGCGCGCGGCCGACTCGACGATCGCGGGCAGGTTCCCCGATCAGCCGGTCGGCCGCGATCAGCTCCTGGTTGCCCTGGCGGAGCGAGTCCGCCCTGGCGCGGTTCGCGTCCGCCTGGCCCTCGGCCAGCGACCGCTCCGCGTGCGCGTCCGCGTCGGCCTTGACCTGCACCGACTGCGCCTGCGCGTCGGCCAGGGTCTTCTGCCGGTAGGCCTCGGCCTCGGCGGCGAGCCGGGCCTGGTCGCGGTCGGCCTCGGCCATGGTGCGCTTACGGAACGCCTCCGCCTCGGTCGGCGAACCGGGACTGGTCGCGGTCGGCCTCGGCGATCGTGCGCTTGCGGTAGGCCTCCGCGTCGGCCGGCCGGCGGACCTCGGCCTCGAGGCGCTGCGCGGCCAGCTCGGCCTGCCGCTGCGCGAGCGCGGTCTGCTGGGCGATGACCTCCTGCGAGGCCTGGGCCTCGGTCAGCGGGCCGGCCTGCGCGGCCCGCGCCTTGGCCTGCTCGGTCTCCGCCTGGTAGCCGGCCGCTTGATCGCCATGTCCCGCTCGTACTGCGCCTTCATCGCGGCGGCGTCGAGCTCGCGCTCGGCCGCCTCGAGCTCGGCCTTCGCCTTGGCGATCCTGGCCTGGCTGGCGACCGCGGCCGCATGCGGCGCGGCCAGGTTGTTGATGTAGCCGGTGGAGTCCTCGATCTCCTGGATCTCGAGCGCGTCGACCACGATGCCGAGCTTCTCCATCTCGGAGTGGCTGCCGTCCTTCACCTCCTGGGCGACCCGGTCGCGCTCCCTGATGATCTGCTCGACCGTCAGGCCGCCGATGATCGACCGCAGGTGGCCGGCGAAAACCCGGCCGACCAGCACCTCCATCCGGTCCTGCTCGGACAGGAACCGGCGGGCGGCGTTCGCGATCGACGTCTGGTCGTCGCCGACCTTGAACGCGGCCACCGCGCGGACGTTGAGCCGGATGCCCTGATTGGTAATGCACTCCTCGGTGATTTCCGCCTCGCGCAGCGCCAGCGACAGCATTCGCGCCCGCTGCTTGACCGGTAGCACGAAGCTGCCGTGGCCGGTGACGATGCGGAACTGCGTCGCATCCGCGCGCCGCTTGGAGCCGGAAATGAGCAGTGCCTCGTTGGGCGCGGGTACATGCCAGAACAACATGGTTGACTCTTCCTCGAGTCTAGGGAAATGGGGTGACGAAGACCGAGCGGGCCGACAGCGATTCGACGACCGCGACCCGCGCGTGGCGGGGGATTGGCTCATCGGACCAGGCGGCGAACGACTCGCTGGCGCCGCGAATGGAGAGCAGCACCTCGCCCGGGCCGTGTGCCGGAATGGAGACTGTTACCCGCCCGACCTTGCCGAGCAAGCTCTCTTCCGCGTCCATGGACACGTTCACCGGCTTTCGCATTTGAAGCGCCAATACCGGTATACACCCGCCGATTGGGGGTCACGGCGGGGCCCCCTCTATTACCGCTTTGCCGCTGCTCCGATGGCGGCTCGCTGCTGCGCGACCGGCACCCGGACGGTGAGCGTGCTCGGCTGGACCATGACCGTGAGCGTGTCGCCGGGCGCGATGACCTCGCCGTCCACCTCGCGAGGGAGCGCCACGCAGGAGGTGATCTCGACCCGGCGCGCCTGGAACCGCTCGAGCATCCGGTCCTGATGCTGGCTGTGAGTCAGCACCCGGGTGGCCACCCGGGTCCAGCCGAGGGGGCCGTGCGGGGCGAGGACGCCCACGTCGAGCAGGCCGTCGTCCAGACGGGCGTCGGGCAGCAGGCTGAACCCGCCCGGCAGCAGCCCGGAGTTGCCGACGACGACTGACCGCGCCGTCCGCTCGATCGGCGGGTCGTCGTCCAGCTTGATCGTGAACAGCGCCGGCGGGCTGCGCCAGATGCGCCGCCCCCGACATCGCGTAGGCGAACCAGCCGAACTGGTGCTTGAGCTTCGTCCCGGCGACGACGGCGGCGTCGAGGCCCATCCCCGCCATCGCCGTGAACGGCTCGCGGTCGGCGATCGCCAGGTCGATCCGCCGGTCGTCGGTCGGCCTGCGCTGGTCGAGCGCGACGTCGAGGGCCGCCTGCGGGTGGCCGGGGATGCCGAGCGTCCGCGCCAGCAGGTTGGCGGTGCCGTGCGGGACGATCCCGAGCGGCACGCCGGTCGACGCCACGCCCTCGGCGCAGCCGCGGACGGTCCCGTCCCCGCCGACCGCCACCACCAGGTCGGCTCCGTCGAGGGCCGACCCTCGGGCCGCCGCGACCCCGGCCTCGGCCTTCTCGGTGACGTGGAATTCGGCCGTCCAGCCGTTCCTGGCGGCGACCTCGCGGCAGAGCGGCACGAACCGCCCGCTGACCCCGGCCAGCGAGCCGTTAACGACGAAAGAGACAGCAGGCATATATGTACCGAGGTTACCCGCCGCCCAGGCCCGCGGAATAACCGGCCGGGCGCGGTGGTCGCCACCGGTCCGTCCGGCCGAACTCGGCGACGGGCGGCAAAGCTCGGCCAGGTTGCCGGACTGCGCTACGGCCCGCACCGGACCGGCGTTCGCCGCCTTCTCGGGGGTCTGCACCTTAGCCTTCAGAACCCGGAACCTCAACACGCGCTTCCTGCTCCCCACACGCGAGCCCTCAAAACCTGCTCCGGCGGGCCCCACCTAAAACTCGCTCCCGCGCCGGCCCGCGAAGCCCGTCCAGTCCGCCCCCTGAAACCCGCCATGATCGCGAAGGATTTAATTACCGCGGAGGATTTATGCATCTATACGATAATTATCCTTCGCCAGGAAAAAAGGTTCGTGATCACCGGAGCTGAATGCCTGATCCCCGTGACACAAGAGGTCCGTGGAGCTCAAGGGAAACGGTGGTGGCCCCGCAGGTCGCGGGGCCACCACCGTCGAGGGAAGCTTGTCGAGGGATAAGGGGTGTACTACCTAAGGCGCCAGTGGTACGGGGCGATCAGCTTGTCCACGCTGGCCGGCCCCCAGGTGCCGGGCTCGTACGGCTCGACCGGCGGGGGAGACGTCAGCAGCGGCTCGGAGATCTCCCAGACCCGCTCGATGCCGTCCGAGCTGGTGAACAGCGCCATGGTCGCCGAGCATCGCCAGCAGGATCAGCCGTTCGTATCCCTCGAGCGCGTTGGACTGGGCGAACGAGTCCGCGTAGCGGAAGCTCATGACGGACGCGCCCAGGGTCATCTCCGGCCCGGGCATCTTGGCCATGAAATCGATGTTGATCGACCCGGGGTCGGCGAAGTCGATGACGATCTCGTTGGTCCGGCCGGTCGGCACGTCCTTGCGGTGCGCGTGGAACATCCGCAGCGCGGGCTCTTGGAAGCCGAGCGTGATCACCTGCCGCGAGGCCTTCATCGACTTGCCGGAACGCAGGTAGAACGGCACCCCGCGCCAGCGCCAGTTCTCGATCTCGACCCGGAGCGCGATCATCGTCTCGGTGTCGGAATCGGCCGGACGCCGGGCGATTTCCTGTAGCCGTCGTACTGCCCGCGCACGACATGCCGCACGTCGATCGGCTTCAGCGCGTCGTAGACCTTCAACTTCTCATCGCGAAGCTGCTTGGCCGACAGCGACACCGGCGGCTCCATCGCCAGGAACCCGAGCACCTGGAACAGGTGGGTCACCACCATGTCCCGGTAGGCGCCGGTCGCGTCGTAGAACGCGGCCCGTCCCTCGATGGACAGCGTCTCCGGCACGTCGATCTGCACGTACTTGATGTGCTCCCGGTTCCAGATCGGCTCGAAGAGCCCGTTGGCGAACCGGAAGGCGAGGATGTTGTCGATCGACTCCTTGCCCAGGAAGTGGTCGATCCTGAATATCTGCGACTCGTCGAACACCTTGTGCACGGCGTCGTTCAGCGCCTTGGACGAGGCCAGGTCCCAGCCGAACGGCTTCTCGATGATCACCCGGGAGTTCTCGGTCGCCAGCCCGGACGAGCCGAGCATCGCCACCACCGACGCGAACGCCGACGGCGGCACCGCCAGGTGGAACAGCCGCCCGATCGAGCCCGCACCGTGGCGTTGCGCCGTTGCCGGCGCGGCGCCGTGGCCGTGCGAGTTCCCGATCGCCTTCTCGGCCGCGCTGACCGCGGCCACCAGCGGGGTGGGGTCATCCGGCGACGCGGTGGCGAACGTCAGGTGCGAGACGAACTTCTCCCACGGCTCGCCGAACGGCTTCGCCACCCCGTACTCGTCGCAGGCCGACCGGGCGTGCTTCCTGAAGTCGTCCTCGGAGACCGCGAACTCCGGCGGCGAGGTGCCGATGACCGCGAACTTCTCCGGCAGCAGCCCGGCCACGAACAGGTGGATAGAGCCCGGGCAGCAGCTTGCGCTTGGCCAGGTCCCCGGTCGCGCCGAACAGCACGATGATGTGCGGGCTCGGGCGTGCGTGCGTCCCCCGTGCAGGTCCGGTCGTCATCCCTTCTGCTCCGCGTGGCCGCCGAACTCCGACCGCAGGGCCGAGAGGATCTTGCCGGTGAACAGGCCGAGGTCACGCGACTCGAACCGCTGGTACAGGGCCGCGGTGATGACCGGGGCGGGCACGCCCTCGTCGATCGCGGCCTCCACCGTCCACCGGCCCTCGCCGGAGTCCGACACCCGGCCGCCGAAATCGCTCAGGTCGGGCGACTTCGCCAGCGCCGCGGCGGTCAGGTCGATCAGCCAGGACGAGATCACCGAGCCGCGCCGCCACACCTCGGCGACGTCGCCGACGTTGATGTCGTACTGGTAGTACTCGGGGTCGCGCAGCGGCGTGTTCTCCGCGTCGTGCACGGCGTTCTTCTGGTTGCCGATGTCGGCCCCCTTGATGATCGACAGGCCCTCGGCGATCGCGGCCATCATGCCGTACTCGATCCCGTTGTGCACCATCTTGACGAAGTGCCCGGCGCCGGACGGCCCGCAGTGCAGGTAGCCCTGGGACGCCTGGGACTTCGGGTCGCGGCCGGGCGTCGCCTCGACGCCGCCCTCACCCGGCGCGATCGTCTTGAAGATCGGGTCGAGCCGCATCACCGCGGCCGAGTCCCCGCCGATCATCAGGCAGTACCCGCGCTCCAGGCCCCACACGCCGCCGGAGGTGCCGACGTCGAGGTAGTGCAGTTTCCTCGGCGCGAGGGCCTTGGACCGGGTGATGTCGTCGTGGTAGTAGGAGTTCCCGCCGTCGATGATCGTGTCGTCGGCGTCGAGCAGCGGCGCCAGCTGCTCCAGCGTCTGGTCGACGATCCCGGCCGGGATCATGATCCAGACGTTGCGCGGCTTCTCCAGCGCGTTCACGAAGTCGGCCAGCGTGTTGGTACCGGTGGCGCCCTCCGCCGCCAGCCCCTTGACCGCGTCCGCGTTCACGTCGTAGACGACGACGTGGTGGCCGTCGTGCATCAGCCGACGGGTCAGGTTGGCCCCCATCCGGCCGAGCCCGATCATGCCGAGCTGCATTGGTGAGCTCAGTTGCCATGGCGAGTTCTCACGCCTCCTTGGACGACTTCAGCGATCGGTAACGACGGATCAGGGCGTTGGTGGACGAGTCGTGCGTGAGCTCGGGCGTGGTGTCGGCCGTCAGCTCGGGGATGATCTGCTGCGCGAGCTGCTTGCCGAGCTCGACGCCCCACTGGTCGAACGAGTCGATCTCCCAGATGGTCCCCTGCACGAACACCGAGTGCTCGTAGAGCGCGACCAGCGTCCCCAGCAGCCGGGGGGTGAGGATGTCGCACAGCAGCGTGTTCGTCGGGCGGTTGCCCTCGAACACCCGGTGCGGCACCACGGCCGGCGCGGTCCCCTCGGCCCGCACCTGCGCCTCGGTCTTGCCGAACGCGAGCGCCTGCGCCTGCGCGAAGACGTTGGACGTGAGCTGGTCGTGGTGCTCGCCGAGCGGGTTCAGCGTCCGCGCGAACCCGATCAGGTCGACCGGGATGATCGACGTGCCCTGGTGGATGAGCTGGTAGAACGAGTGCTGCCCGTTGGTGCCTGGCTCGCCCCAGTAGACCGCCCCGGTGTCGTAGTCCACGTGCCGGCCGGTCAGCGTCACGTGCTTGCCGTTCGACTCCATGGTGAGCTGCTGCAGGTAGGCGGGGAACCGGCTGAGGTACTGCTCGTACGGCATCACCCCGACCGTCTGGAAGTCGAAGAAGTCCCGGTACCAGACCGCCAGCGTGCCCAGCAGCACCGGCAGGTTCGAGGCCAGCGGCGCGGTCAGGAAGTGCTGGTCCATGTCGTGGAACCCGGCCAGCATCTCGTCGAACTGGTCGGCGCCGATCGCGATCATCGTGGACAGCCCGATGGCGGAGTCCATCGAGTACCGCCCGCCGACCCAGTCCCAGAACCCGAACATGTTGGCCGTGTCGATGCCGAACGCCTTCACCTTGTCGGCGGCGGTCGACACCGCCACGAAGTGGTTGGCGACGGCGTCCTCGGTGCCCAGCGCGTTGACCACCCAGTCCCGCGCCGAGTGCGCGTTGGACAGCGTCTCCAGCGTCCCGAACGTCTTGGAGGAGATGATGAAGAGGGTTTCGTCCGGGCTGAGGTCCCTGGTCGCCTCCACGAAGTCGGTGGAATCGACATTCGATACGAAACGGAAGGTGATTTCACGGTCGCTGTAATACTTAAGCGCCTGGTAGGCCATAACCGGCCCGAGGTCGGATCCGCCGATCCCGACGTTGATCACGTTCTTGATGCGCTTGCCGGTAAAGCCCTTGAATTCGCCCGAGCGCACCCGGTCAGAGAACTCGCGCATGCGGCCGAGCACGGCGTGCACGTCGCCGATCACGTCCTGCCCGTCGACGACGAGCGTGGCCGTCGCGGGCATGCGCAGCGCGACGTGCAGCACCGCCCGGTTCTCGGACACGTTGATGTGCTCGCCGCGGAACATCGCGTCCCGCCGCTCGGCCACCCCGGACTCGGCCGCCAGCTCGACCAGCAGCCGCATGGTCTCGTCGGTGACCCGGTTCTTCGAGTAGTCCAGGTAAATTCCCGCCGCCTCGGCGGTCAGCCGCTCGCCCCGCTGGGGGTCGGCGGCGAAAAGGTCGCGCAGGTGCTGCCCGGAGATCTCCGCGTAATGGCGCTCGAGCGCCTGCCACGCCTTCCGCTCCCGCAGCGGAGTCGTCGGCATGTCCGTCTCCCCTCGTCAGGTGCCCGCGTCGTTGCCGGGCTGCTGCCCTCATGCGATCGGTGTAATCAAACCGATCCTTCCACGCCTGACGACTGCCCCGCCCCCCGGGTTGCGAACCCGCCGCTCCCAGTTACGCGATTGATTACCTGCTTACTTCCGAGCGGTCTTCCGCCCACAGGGTGTGGAAGCTGCCCTCGGCGTCCGTGCGCCGGTAGGTGTGCGCGCCGAAGAAGTCGCGCAGGCCCTGGACGAGCGCCGCGGGCAGACGCTCGGCGCGGAGCGCGTCGTAGTACGCCAGCGCGGCCGAGAACCCGGGCACCGGGATTCCGTCGCGCACCGCGGTCGCCACCACCTCGCGCCAGGCGTCCTGCGCCTGCGTGACCTCCGCGCCGAAGTCGGGGTCGGCGAGCAGGGTGGGCAGCTGCGCGTCGCCCGCGTAGGCGGCGCGGATCCGGTCAAGGAACGCGGCCCTGATGATGCAGCCGCCGCGCCAGATGACCGCCGTCTTCCCCAGGTCGATGTCCCAGCCGTACTCCTCGCTGCCCGCGGCGATCATGTTCCAGCCCTGGGCGTAGGACACGATCTTGGACGCGTAGAGCGCCTGCTCGACCTTGTCGGCGAAGGCATCCGGGTCGGCGACGGCTGCCCGCGAGGGCCCGGCAAGCCCCCGGGCGGCGGCGCGCAGGTCGGTGTGGCCGGACAGCGACCGGGCGAAGGTCGCCTCGGCGATCCCGTCGACCGGCACGCCGAGGTCCAGCGCGATCTGCACGGTCCAGCGGCCGGTGCCCTTCTGCTCGGCCTGGTCGAGCACGATGTCGACGAACGGCCGTCCCGTCTTCGCGTCGGTGTGCGCGAGCACCTCGGCGGTGATCTCGATCAGGTAGGAGTCGAGCCGGCCGGTGTTCCAGGTACGGAAGACCTCCGCGATCTGGGCCGGCGAGAACCCGCCCGCGTACCGCAGCAGGTCGTACGCCTCGGCGATCAGCTGCATGTCGGCGTACTCGATGCCGTTGTGCACCATCTTGACGAAGTGCCCGGCGCCGTCCGGGCCCACGTGCGTCGTGCACGGCACGCCGTCGACCTTGGCCGCGATCGCCTCGAGCATCGGCCCGAGCGCCTGCCACGACTCGGCCGACCCGCCCGGCATGATCGACGGCCCGTTCAGCGCGCCTTCCTCGCCGCCGGAGACGCCCATGCCGACGAAGTGCAGGCCGCGCTCGCGGAGCGCGGCCTCACGGCGGCGGGTGTCGGCGAAGTGCGCGTTGCCGCCGTCGATGATCATGTCGCCCGGCTCGAGGAGCGGGGCGAACTCCTCGATGACGGCGTCGGTCGCCGCGCCGGCGTTCACCATGATGACCAGGCGGCGCGGGCGCTCCAGGCTGGCGACGAACTCCTCGGCGGTGCGGGCGGGGACGAAGGCGCCCTCGTGGCCGAACTCCTCCATGATGGCGTCGGTCCTGGCCGTCGTTCGGTTGTGCAGGGCCGTCGCGTAACCGTGCCTGGCAAAGTTTCTGGCCAGGTTCCGGCCCATCACTCCGAGCCCCGTGACCCCGATCTGCGCAGTCGCCTGGCCGGTCATGTCGTCCTCGTCTCCTTCGGTCTGCCCGCGTCATCGCTATCGCCTGATTGCTTCCGGCCTCTACCTTAGTGGGACAGGCGGCTCTAGGCCGAGGCAGCGGGCCCGCCGCGGCCTGCGCCACCTGGCGGACGCGGTCGCTGGACGGGAGGTCCTCGAGCAGCACCGGCTCGCCCGATGGGTCCGCACAGCGGCAGCTTCCAGTTCGGGTACTCGGTCGAGGTGCCCGGCATGTTCTGGGATCGGGTCTCGCCCGCCGCCTCGGCCAGGTTGACGCCGATCATCAGCGCCGGCGTCAGCGCCAGATACCCGTACAGCGCGGCGGTGAACTCGTCGGCGGACGGCCGGCCAGGACCGGCAGGCAACAGCCCCTGCCCGACCAGCGCCCCGATCCAGTCGTCGACGATCTGGGCGGCCTCGGCCCGCTCCTGCGCCTCCGGCCTCACCAGCAAGTCGAGCGCGAGCCGGTCGGTCACCTGCGATCCTGACAGGAACGCGGCGGCCGGCGGCAGGTCGTGGGTGGAGACCGTCACCAGCGAATTGCGCCGCCACCACTGCGGCGGCAGCGGCTCGTTGGACCAGCCCCGCTCGAACCAGAGCATCTGCGTGCCGAGCGCGCCCCGCGCCGCCAGCGCGTCGCGCAGCCACGGCTCGACGGTGCCGAGATCCTCGCCGATGACCACCGAGCCGGCCGCCGACGCGGCCGACGCGAGCGCCCCCAGCGTGCCCTGGATGTCGTAGTACACGTACGCGCCCTGGTCGGGCGACATCCCGGCCGGTATCCACCACAGCCGCGACAGCCCCATCACGTGATCGATCCGCAGCCCGCCCGCCGCCCGGTCCGAAGCCGAAGCCGGAGCCGAAGCCGGCGCCGAAGCCGAAGCCCGCGCCGAAGCCGTAGCGCCGCCCGGCCGCCGCCCGAGCGTCGAGTCGAACAGCTCCGTCAGCGGCCGGTACCCCGCCGCCGCGAGCGCCCGTGGGTGGTAAGGCGGCAGCGCCCAGTCCTGCCCGCGCTGGTTGAACGCGTCCGGCGGCGCCCCCACGGTGAACCCGGGGGCGAGGAACTCCTGCCCGGCCCACGCGTCGGCTCCGCCGGGGTGCGCGCCGATCGCCAGGTCGGCGATGATGCCGATCGCCATCCCGGCGTCGCGCGCCGCCGCCTGGGCGGACGCGACCTGGTCGGCCACCAGCCACTGGACCCAGGCGTGGAATTCCGCCTGCACGGCGAGGTCGCCGCTGCCCACCGCCTTCCGCACCGCCGCCGACCGGGGGTCGCGCAGCCGGGCCGGCCAGTCCCGGTAGTCCGGTCCGTGGACCTCGGCCAGCGCGCACCAGGCGGCCCAGTCCTCGAGCGCCCGGCCGTTCCGCCGCCGGAAGGCGTCGAGCTCGGCCTGCCGCTCGTCCGACAGCGGCACCTTCCGCAGCATCTCCAGCGCCTCGCGCTTGGCCGTCCAGACCGCGTCCCGGTCAATCAGCGCGGGCGTCTGGCTCGAAGCAAGGAGCGGCTGGCCGAGGAGAGACAGCCGGGTCCGTTCGGGCAAATTCAGATTTTCGTACTCGGGGATGTCCTCGATGCGGAGGTACAGCGGCGAGACCCAGCGGCGGCTCATCGGCAGGTAGGGCGACGGCGAGACGGGCGGCACCGGCTCGGCGGCGTGCAGCGGGTTGATCAGCACGAACCCGGCCCCGAGCTCGCGCGCCGACCAGGCCGCGAAGTCCGCCAGG
>CAVZHA010000022.1:0-12125 GCA_963774945.1 uncultured Actinomycetota bacterium
CTGATCAGATGCTGCATCAGGATCGGGCGGGGCCAGCATCTCGCGGTGCTCGGGAGTGCCGTCGAGCGGCGCGTTGACCCGGTCCGCGATGCGCCATCCGGCCGGAGTCCGCACCCACTTCCAGGTATTGGCCGAGACGCGGGCCACCCAGAACCGGTCGGCCGCGGAGTCCCACCGGATGTTGAGCGCGTAACTACGTCCGGTCGCCTGGTCGCCGTCGACCACGATGTGCGGGACGGTGAGCACGTGACCGCAGCCGTTGTGGATCAGCCGCTGATGGCCCGGGCCGTGCACCATGCTGATGATGTCGTCGCGGCCCCGCATCTCCCACACCGGCACCGCGTCGAAGGAGCCGTCCTCGGTCCACAGCGCGGCGGTGGCCTCGCCGCGGCCGCTGTCGACCGACGGGCCGTACTGCGCGACCAGCTGCATGATCTCCACCTGGTCCTCGAGCGCGCTGACCTGGCCTGCCAGCCGCTCCACGGTCGCCCGCAGCTCTTCGATGTCGCTCATTGCCTGCCTCCTGGTTCACGGCACCACGATGATCCGGGCCGGGCCGTTCGCGTCGCGGGCGGCGTCGAGCGCGGCCGGTACCTCGTCCAGCCCGACGCTCTGTCCCACCATCGGGGTCACGTCGAGGCTGCCCGTGCTGACTGCCTCGAACGCCTCGAGCCAGTGCTGGGGCAGCGGGCCGCCGCCGAACTGGACGTTGAGGCCCTTGCGCTTGGCGGTCAGGGTGTGCAGGTGGTCGCCCTCGGGAGCGCCGCCGAGCGACATGATGCGGGTGCCGCGCTCGCATCCCATGATGATCGAGTCGAGCACGCCGGGGATGCCGACGCACTCGAACACGACGCAGCCCGATGAGCCGGCCGCCGCCATCATGTTCTTCGTCGGCTCGATCGAGCCGGCTGCCATGTCACGCCAGGCCGGTAAGGCGAGACCGCAGCGGGATCGATCACCTCGTCGGCGCCCATCGCGAGCGCCAGTTCCCGGCGGGACGGGACGAAGTCGGCCGCCAGGATCGGTCCGGCCCCGAAGCGCCTGAGCGTCGCGATCACTGCCAGCGCGATGGCGCCGCAGCCGATCACCAGCGGAATCTCCTTGGCTCCGACCTGAGCCCGCCGAGCGGCCGACCAGCCGACGCCGATCGCGTCGGAGATGCACACCACCTCGCTCGTGACGTCGGACTGCACCACCTTCATCAGCGTTTCGTCCAGCAGCAGGTATTCGCCGAACGCGCCCGGCGTTTCCGGGTTCTGCCCGATGATCTTCATGCCGCGACGCCGGCGAACATCACCGGCCGGGAGCTGACCCGGGTGCCGACCGGAATCCGCCGCTCGGTGTCCGGTCCGTACTCGACGATCTCGGTGCAGTACTCGTCTCCCATGACGATGTCGACGTCCTGGTCGTAGGTCGACCATCCGCTGTCGTCGTCCGCACCCACCTCGGGGTGATCCATGAAGTGCAGATCGGACGCACAGACCCCGCAGGCCAGCGACCGGACCAGCACCTGCCCGGGCCCGGGAACCGGATCATCGATCGTCCGGGTCTCGACCCTTCCCTGCCGTAGTACCGCAGCACGCATTCGTTCAACTCCTCTCAGCGCCGGCTTATCCGCAGAACCGCGGCGCGCCTGGTGGCCGATCCGAACGGCGTCGGGCCGAGCGGATCCCCGCCGCCGCACATCCAGGTGGGGCCGTCGGCGAGATGGTCGAGCGCCGTGGTCGCCACGTCATCGGGATCGGCCAGGTCACCGTGGTACCCGCCCTTGGCATCCAGCGCCCGATGCAGCGAGGGAGTATCGGTCGCGGTGACCACAAGGCCGAGTACGTCAACCCCGTGGTCGTGCCACTCGGCCCACAGGCCCTCGGCCAGGATGAGATCGAATGCCTTGGTAGCGCCGTAGGCGGCCAGGGTCGCGCCGCCGGCCCAGGCGGCTCCGGATGTCACCAGGACAACGCCACCGCGTCCGCGAGCGACCATTGGCCCCCCGAATCGGTACGCGGCCTCCAGGACGCCGACGCAGTTGCGTTTGACCAGGGCCAGGTGCGCGTCCAGGTCCTTCTCGAGGAAGGCGGCGCTGTAGTCGTCGCCGCCGGCGTTGGCGATCAGGGACCCGATCTCGAGCTCGGCCGTCGCGGCGGAGAGGCGTGCCATCGCGTCCTGGCGCGCGAGGTCGAGCGGCACGGTCAGCACCTCGACGTCGTAGCGTCCGCGAACTTCCTTGGCGAATGCCTCGAGGACGTCCTCTCGGCGGGCGACGAGCACCAGGTTGATCCCGCGGGAGGCCAGAGCGCGCGCGAACGCCGCGCCGATTCCGTCCGATCCGCCGCAGACAATGCCCCACGGCCCGTACTTCTCGGCGAAATCCATGGACATGGCGGATCGATCTCCTTCTGCGAGCAAGACGACTCATTGGGTAGTTTCAGTTGTTTCATCATACTGATAGAGTCTTCTGCAGTACAGCCCCGGCCGACGCGGGTCGAGGCGTATCAACGCAGGAGCGCCGCATGAGCGAGGCCACCGTCTACACCGACTTCCGACTGCGCGCCCATCATCTGGCGGAAACCGGCGAACGCAGCCCGGCCGAGGTCGCGGTGCGGCGCGACCTCGCCGCCGCCTACCAGCTGTGCGCCTTGTTCGGCTGGGACGACCTCGTGTACACGCACATCTCCGCGCGGGTTCCCGGGACCGATCACCACTTCCTGGTCAACCCCCTCGGCCTGGGGTTCGATGAGATCACCGCGTCCAGCCTGATCAAGATCGACACCGGCGGGAACGTCATCGGCGACAGCAGCGGATACGAGCCGAACGCGGCCGGCTTCGTCATCCACGGCGCCATCCACTCGACCAGGGAGAACGCCGGCTGCGTGATGCACCTGCACACCGAGGCGCAGATGGCCCTATCGACGCTCCCGGAAGGCCTGCTCCCGCTGACGCAGCACGCGATGCGGCTGCACGGCCGGATCAGCTACCACGACTACGAGGGCATCGCGTTGTCCGAGGGAGAACGAGAGCGGCTGGTTGCGGACCTCGGCGGCAGCGCGGCGATGGTGTTGCGCAACCATGGCAGCCTGACCGTCGGCGCGAGCGTCGCGCAGGCCTTTGTGGAGATGTTCTACCTGGAGAAGGCGGCCCGCAGCCAGCTGCTGGCCCAGGCCACCGGGCAGCCGCTGATCGTCCCGCCGCGGGAGACCATCGAGCTGACCGCCCGCCAGTGGGACAGCATGCTCGACGCGGGCATCGAGTGGCCGGCCCTGCTGCGACGGCTTGAGCGGGCGGCCGGACCCGCCTTCGCCCTGTGACCAGCCCGGCCGTGGCGATGACGTTCGCCCAGCGCTGGGAGACGGCGGCGCGCACCAGCGGCGACCGGCCGTTCCTGGTCTTCGAGGGCCCTGACCGGTCCGTCGCGCAGTGGACCTACCGGCAGTTCGACGAGGTGGTCACCCGGATGGGCGCGACCCTGGCGGCGGCCGGGGTGACCGCTGGGTCGTCGGTTCACGTGGTGCTGCGGAACTGCCCGGCGTTCATCGCGATCTGGCTCGCCTGCGCGCGCTCGGGGGCGTGGCTGGTGCCGGTCGACCCGACGTCCACCGCCCGCGACATCGGCCGGCAGCTCGACCGGGTTCGCCCGGCGGCCGGGATCTGCGCGGCCAGCCGGGCGGACGTCTACGCGGCGGGGGTGCAGGAGTACGCCGCCGGCCAGCTGACGGTGATCGAGCTGACGGAGACGGCGGCCGACGTGGCGCTCGCCGCGGACGAGGCCGCGAGTAGCGCGGGCGGGGCCGGGACCTGCGCTAGGTCCGGCCGGGCGAGTGCGACTGCGGCCGATCCGGCCGTCGCGCCGACGGACCGGCTAGCGGTCATGTTCACCTCGGGAACCACGTCCGAGCCGAAGGGCGTCGTCCTCACCCAGCACAACTACGCGCACGTCGCCGACACGATGTCCGCCGTCGTCGGGCTGCGGCCGGAGCACCGCTGGCTGGTTACGCTGCCGCTGTTCCACGCCAACGCGCAGTACTACTGCATCGCGCCCGCGATCGCGGTCGGCGCGAGCGTCGCCCTGACCTCGACGTTCTCCGCGTCCCAGTGGCTGCGGCAGGCCCGTGACCTGGCCGCGACGCACGCCAGCCTGTTCGCCGCGCCGATCCGGATGATCCTCGCCCGCCGCCCGGCCGACGCGCCGGCCGGGCGGCTCGAGCACGTCTGGTTCGCGCAAAACCTCGGCCGGCAGCACTATGACGAGTTCGCGGCGCTGGCCGCTGCCGCCCGCGGCAGCTCTACGGAATGACGGAGACCGTCGCGATCGTCTGCGCTGACGTCTCCGACCCGTACCGCCACGACACGATCGGCCCGCCCGTCGAGGGCCGCTCCGTCGTGCTCACCGATCCCGAGACCGGGGCGGACGCGCCGCCCGGCGAACCGGGCGAGCTGGTCCTGGCCGGGGTGCCCGGCGAGGACATCTTCCTCGAATACCTCGACGATCCGGCCGCGACCGGCCGGTCACTGGTGCAGCGCGACGGCATCACCTGGCTCCGGACCGGCGATATGGTCGCACGCGTCGCCGACGACGGCGCGCTCCGCTTCGTGGGCCGGCGGGACGACGTGATCAAGGTGTCGGGTGAGAACGTGAGCCTGACCGAGGTCGAGGCCACCCTCGCCCAGGCCCCCGGGGTCCTCGAATGCGCCGTGCTCGGCCGGCGGACCCGGTCCGCGACATGGTCCCCGTCGCCTACATCGTCCCCCGTGACCGTGAGCATCCGCGCCGTCAGCGATCTGGCCGAATGGTCAGAGCGCAACCTGGCGGCGGCCGCCCGCCCGCGCGACTGGCACCTGATCGAGGAACTCCCCCGGACCAGCGTGGGCAAGGTGCGCCGGTTCAAACTGTGACCGGGTAACCGGAGAACGCGAGGCATCATGAGCGTAGCGCCGTCCCGTCCGCTGACGGCCCTGCACTACTTCGCGACCGATCGGTCCCTGCCGATCGCCGACTTCGCCCGCGCGGCCGCCGATCGCGGGTTCGACGCGGTGCTGCTGCCGGAGCACACCCACATCCCGGTCGACACCGAGGCGCCCTACCCGGGCGGCGGCAGCCTGCCGGAACGCTACCGTCGGACGCTCGACCCGTACGTGGCGCTTGCCGTCGTCGCCGCGCAGACCGACCTCCAGATCGGGACCTGCATATCGCTGGTCGCTCAGCATGACCCGATCGCGCTGGCGAAGACCATCGCCACGCTCGACTTCATGTCCCGCGGCCGTTTCTCGCTCGGCGTGGGATACGGGTGGAACGCGCCCGAACTGGCGAACCACGGGCATGCGGCGGGTGACCGGCGCGCGATCGTCCGCGAGTACGTGGCGCTGATGCGCGCGCTGTGGCAGGACGCGGTGGCCGAGTTCCACGGTGGACACGCGAACCTATCCGCCAGCTGGGCATGGCCGAAGCCGGCCCGGCAGCCGTCGGTCCCGGTGCTCCTCGGCTGCCGGCTCACGCCGAGCGGCTGCGGCGAGATCGTCGGCTGGGCGGACGGCTGGATCGGCTACGGCGGCGATCTGGAGCTGTTCGCCGCGCAGGTCACGACGCTCCGCTCGCGGTGGGCCGAGGCCGGGCGGGCGGAGGCCGGCCCCTCATCCGGCCGATGCTCGGCATCGTCGACGACGACACCCTGCGCCGGAGCTTCGAGCGTTTCCAGAACCTCGGAGTTGACCAGGTTGTGCTCGACCTGCAGGCCGTCGAGGGCGATACCCTCGCCGTCCTCGATCGCTACACCGCGGCGCTCAAAGCGGTCTAGCGCCGCCCGTTCGTTACGGTTCGTCACCGGTCGTCCTGGTCCGAGGTGGAACAGTGGGCTCGGGAGAGACAGTCACGGTCCGTTCGAGATGACGGGTTTGATCTGCCGGGGCATCCTCGGCCCGCCACCGGCAGGACCGGCCGGACGGGTCAGGCTGCGGCGCCTTCCTCGGTGACGGCCGGCTCGGCTACCGGAGCGGCCGGGCGCCAGGAGGTGAGGAGCGTGAGCGCGGCGCCGAGACCGCCCGCCCCCGCGCAGACCGCGTAGGACGCCCAGCCGCTGATCGGGTAGCCGAGCGCGTGGTCGAGCGACAGCCAGCCCGCCCCGGTTCCGGCCAGCGCCACCGCCACGACGCAGATCATCAGCACGTACTCGTACCCCTGGCCCGGCCGGAAGATGAAGAACCCGTTCTTGATGTGGGCGGTGACCAGCGCGACCAGCATCGTGCCGAGGACGCCCGCCGCCGCCAGCGGGGTGAGCAGGCCGAGCAGGAGCAGCACGCCCGCACCGATTTCGGTGACGGTCGCCACGTAGGCGTGCACCCAGGCGGGCCGCATGCCGATCGAGGCGAACCAGCGGGTGGTGCCGGCGATCTTGCCGCCGCCGAACGCGTGATTCCAGCCGTGCGCCAGCATGGTGATGCCGAGCACCGCCCGCAGCAGCAGCGCGGCGACGTCTACCGGATGCATGAGAGCACCGTCTCGTAGTCCAACATAGTTAGATCATTGCACTTGTCAGGCTATATGGCGAGCGCGAGAATAACGGCAACTTCGATACCGAATCAGCGAGGAGCCGCATGGCGACGTTCGTGCTGGTCCACGGGGGAGGGCACGGCGGCTGGTGCTACCAGCGCGTCTCCCGGCTGCTCAGCCGGGCGGGCCACGAGGTGTACGCGCCGACCATGACCGGGGTCGGCGAGCGCGTCCCACCTGGTCGGCCCGCACGTGGACCTGAACCTCCACATCCAGGACATCGCGGCGGTGCTGCACTACGAGGACCTGCGCGACGTGATCCTCGTCGGCCACAGCTACGGCGGGATGGTCATCACCGGGGTCGGCGGCACGGCCCCGGACCGGGTGGGCAAGCTCGTCTACCTCGACGCGGCCAACCCGAAGAACGGGGAGTCGCTGGTCGACGTGGCCGGCCCGATGATGGAGATGGCACGCTCGACCGGCCAGATGGTCGACGGCGTCGAACTGGTCCTGCTCCCCTCGCCCGAGGCCGGGATGTTCTACGGCGTCACCGACCCGGCCGACCTCGCCTGGATGGCAGACCGGCTGACCGGCCATCCATGGAAGTGCTTCGAGCAGAAGCTGGAACTGCGCGACGAGGCCGGGTACGCCAAGATCCCGCAGTACCACATCGTCTGCTCCGCCACGGTGGCCACGCGCGACCCCGGCCTCATGGACGAGGCTCGCGCGGCCGGCCGGCTGTGGGTCATCGACACCGGCCACGACCTCATGATCACCGAGCCGGAGCAGGTCGCCGACGCGCTGGCGGCCGTAGCCTCAGACTTATTCGCGGGCGCGCCGTGGTTCGGCCGGTCGGGTCAGCCCGGCGGCTGCCAGCCGATGTACTCGTCCGCCCGGCGGCTGAGCAGCCACTTGCCGTCGACCGGGCGGAACACATCCTGGTAGCGGGCGACAATCTGGATCGACCAGCCGGCGTCGCCCTGGGCGATGTAGACCACGTCGGTGGTCGCCCGCGCCTGCGAGTCGTCCCAGTCGGTAATGACGACGTTGACCGGCATGTGCCGCTGCAGCCCCTGGGGCTTCCACTTGTCCCAGCAGGCGCGGATCGCGTCCGCGCCCTCGAACACGCCCATGCCGGGGACCTCGAGGACCGCGTCCGGCGTGTAGAGCGCCATGATCGCGTCGGTGTTACCCGCGTCCTGGTGCTGCGAGTGCGCGGCGATCGTGGTGTAGACACCCGCGAATACCTCGGCGAAGGTGGTCATCGACCGTGCCCCCCTACTTGATGGCCACCGGGGTGAGCGGGGTACCGACCGCCCCGGTGACCTTGAGGCCCGTGGCGGAGAAGAGGAACTCCCACACGCCGTCCTGCTCGCAGTCGGCCGCCAGGTCGTTGAAGTTGAACATCTCGCCCAGGGTCAGGCCGATGTCCCGGATCGCCACCTGGTGGAAGGGGATGGTGGCGCCGGGGATCGGGGTCGGCCAGCACTCGCCGTGACCTGGTCGAGGGCGAGCGCGGCGATCTCCTGGTCGTGGATCCACCGGCAGATGTCCTGGCCCGGGCCGGCGGTTCCCGACGTAGTGCGGCCGGTCGCCCTCGGCGAAGTACTTGTACCAGCCGGTTCGGACCAGACGATGTCGCCCGAGTCGATCCGCACGTCCCCGGGCGCGCCTCGGCGGTGAGCACGTCGGCCTCGGTGATCTCGTAGGCGTCGGGCAGCGCGTCGACCCCCTTCAGGGCCGCGATGTCGAGCAGCACCCCGCGGGAGATGAGCTTCGCGGCCACCTTGGCGATGTCGTTCTTCATGGCGCCCATGAAGTTGTTGACCATCCCCTGCGGCACGCCGTTGTAGAAGAACCCCTTGTACCCCACGTGGGCCAGGCCGTCCCACTGGGTGGAGGCCTGCAGACCCATGATGACCATGTCGTCCGCCGCCATCTGGCCGTCCTTGGAAGAGGCGGTGTCCGACGGCAGCAGGGTGAACACGTGCTGCGGGTTCAGCCGCCAGCCGCCGGGCGGGAACGGGCCGTTCTTGTCGAACGGGATGCCGCAGTCGATGATCTTGCCCGTCTTGATCAGCTTGGCCGCGCTGACCAGCTTCTCCGGGGTGATGAAGTTGAGCGTGCCGATCTGGTCGTCGGCACCCCAGCGGCCCCAGTTGGACAGTTCCTTGCCGAGTTCGTGGTGCGGCCAGACGGTGGCGTCGGTGTCGGTCATCTGCTGCTTTCCTTTCAGAACGGGCGTGACTCGTCGGGGAAGAACCCGGCGTAGTCACTCTTGACGGCGGTCTCCATCAACTCGAGCATCTTGGGCCGCCCGAGTGAGTTGAGCAGGAAGGCGCGGGCCTTGCCGGGGATGTTGCTGCCGAAGAAGTAGCTCCGCTCGTTGAACGGCGACATGGTGACCGCGGCCTCGTTGACCATCGCGGTCCACTCTTCCTCCAGCGCCTTGGGCGCTTCGACCACCTTGTGCCCGTGGTCGCGGGCGAAGTCGATCAGGGTGGCGATGAAGTCCGACTGGTCGCCGTTGTACCGCGGGTTGTTGCCCGCCCCGCCATGCGGCCCGCCGGGGAAGAAGAAGTTCGGGAAGCGATGGGCCATGATGCCGAGATGGGTGAGCGGCCCGTCGGCCCAGTACTCCTTGAGCGGCAGGCCGTCCCGGCCGACGACGCCCATCCGGTTGAGCGCGCCGGTGCCGAAGTCGAACCCGGTGGCCCAGACGATGATGTCGTACTCGCGCAGGCCGTCGGCCGTCTCGATGCCGGTCTCGGTAACCGCCGTGATCGGCGTCTCTTTCAGGTCGATCAGGGAGACGTTGGGCCGGTTGTAGGCCTCGTAATAGTCGGTCACGTACGGGGGGCGCTTGCCGGCGTAGCCGTGGTCTTTCGGTATCAGCTTCTCCGCCGTCGCCGGGTCCTTGACGACAGCGCGGATCTTGTCGGCGACGAAGCGCGACCACTCGGCGTTGGCGGCCGGGTTCATCGTCATGTCCCGGTAGTTGCTGATGATCTTGCCGAACCCGCCGAGCTGCCAGACCCGCTCGTAGAACGCCTGCCGCTGTGCGGGCGAGTCGTCGAAGGTCATCTTGGCCGAGGGCTGGTGCAGGAACCCGGACGCCGACTTGCCGACGGTGTCGCGGATCGCCTCGAAGCCCGCCTTCAGCTCGGCCTGTTCCTCCGGGGTGACGGGCCGGTTGTTGAGCGGGGTGGCCCAGTTCGGCGTGCGCTGGTACACGGTCAGCGAGGCGACCTCGGGGGCGATGACCGGGATGACCTGCACGCCGCTCGACCCGGTGCCGATGACCGCGACCCGCTTGCCCTTGAAGTCCACCGCTGTCTTCGGCCACAGGCCGGTGTGGTAGGACTCGCCGCGGAAGCTCTCACGGCCCGGGACACTGGGATAGAACGGGGCCGACAGCACGCCGGTAGCGGCGACAGCGAAGCAGGCCCTGGCGCGGTACCCGTCCGCCTCCACCGTCCAGCGCGCCGAGGAGTCGTCCCAGACGGCCGACGTGACCCTGGTGTTGAACCGGATGTGACGGCGCAGGTCGAACTTGTCCACCACATGGTTGAAGTACCGCTCGTTCTCCGCCTGCCCGGCGAAGTGCTCGGACCACTCCCACTCCTTGAACAGCTCTTCCGAGAAGAAGTACCCGTAGGTGTAGCTCTCTGAGTCGTAGCGTGACCCGGGGTAGCGGTTCCAGTACCAGGTGCCGCCCACGCCGGAGCCGGCGTCCACCAGCTGCACGCAGTAGCCCGCCTCGCGGGCCAGGTACAGCTGGTAGATCCCGGTCACCCCGGCGCCCACGATGAGGATGTCGACGTCCGCGACCTGGTCGCTGCCCATTGGCTTTCTCCCTGCTCGTTTGGCTGCGCGGCTCAGAGCTGCACGACGATCGTCTTGGTGGCGGTGTAAGCGTCGAGCGCCTCGACGCCCTTCTCCCGCCCGTAGCCCGACTTTCGGAAGCCGCCGAAGGGCAGTTCCACGCCGCCGCCGGCGCCGTAGGTGTTCACGTAGATCTGTCCGCCGTCGACCTGCGCGGCCACCCGGTGCGCCCGCGCCAGGTCAGTCGTCCAGACCGCGCCCATCAGGGCGTAGTCGGTGCCGTTGGCCAGCGCGACCGCTTCGTCCTCGCCGCCGAACGTGGTGACGGTGAGCACCGGGCCGAAGATCTCCTCGCGGGCGATCTTCGCCTTTGGGTCAACCCCGTCGATGAGCGTGGGGGTGAAGTAGGCGCCGCCGGTGATGCCGTCGGGCTCGGCGACGGTGCCGCCGCAGACGATGACGGCTGCCTTGGCTTCCTTGGCCGACTCGACGTAGCCGCGGACCCGGTCCTGCTGCTTGCGCGACACCAGCGGGCCGAGGTCGGGGTCGGTGACGCCCGGCCCGATGGACACCGCGGCGAACCGGTCCGCGACGCGCTGCAGCAGCTCGTCGTGCACCTGCTCGTTCACCAGCACCCGGGACCCGGCCGAGCAGGTCTGCCCGGCGTTCTGCAAGATGGCGTTCGCGATCACGGCGGCCGCCCGCTCCACGTTCGCGTCGCCGAACACGAGGTGGGCCGACTTGCCGCCGAGCTCCAGCGTCACCGGCGCCACCCGCTTGGCGGCCGCGCCGGCGATCAGGCTGCCGACCTCGGTGGAGCCGACGAAGCTGAGGTGGTCGATGCCCGGGTGGGCGGCCAGCGCGGCCCCGGCCTCCGGCCCGAGCCCGGTGACCACGTTGATCACGCCGGCCGGGAGGCCCGCCTCGGTCGCCAGCCGGGCGAGGTAGATCGCCGTGCGCGGCGTCTCGTCGGCCGGCTTGAGCACCGCGCAGTTGCCGGTGGCGATGGCCGCGCCACCCCCCGGCCGAACAGCTGCATCGGGTAGTTCCAGGCGACGATGTTGCCGGTGACGCCGAGCGGCTCCCGGCGGGTGTACACGTGCAGGTCCGGCCGCAGCGGGATGCTCAGGCCGTAGTACGACTCGATGACGCGGCTGTAGAAGCGGAAGTAGCGCGCGCACACCCGGGCGTCGTTGCGCGCCTGCGACAGCGGCTTGCCGCTGTCCTCGCTCTCCAGCCGGGCCAGCGTCTCGACCTCGCGGTCAATCAGGCCGGCCAGCGCGGACAGCAGATCGGACCGCTGCTCGGGGGTGGTGGCCCGCCAGGCGCGGCTGGCGCGGCGGGCCGCCGTCACGGCCTGGTCGATCTCGCTTCCGCCCGCCCGCGCCACGTCGCCCAGGGCGGCGCCGGTCGACGGGTCGATGTTCGGGTACGTCCCGGCCGAGCTCACCGCCGCCCCGTCGATGAAGGACTCGGTGAGCAGGTCAGGCACGGGGGTCGCCTGGCACCAGGGCGGTGGTGAAGCCCCACGGGACGTTGAGGCTGGTCTCGGGGTCGGTTACCAGGGCGTCGTCGGTCCTCGAGCGGATGCCGACGCCCTGGGACTTCAGGTGCTCGGCGACCCGGTCGAGGTCGGCCACCTTGAAGGTGAGCGAGTGGTAGGTGTCGTTGGGCGCGGTCGTCGTCCAGTCGGCGTAGGCGGCGGTGCCGTGGTCGGGGACCGCGACCTGCAGCACCGTGTCGGCGAGATGCACGTAGCTGGCGACGGCGCCGATCACCTCGTCGCGGCCCTCGTGGAAGACGGTGCCGCCGAGCGCGT
>CAVZHA010000023.1:0-364603 GCA_963774945.1 uncultured Actinomycetota bacterium
CTCAGGCGGCGCTGCGCCAGGCGTCGGCCACGGCCACGTAGCTGCCGGTGCGGCGAGCCCGGTCCAGGCTCGGGGTGACGACCACGATCTCGTCGACCTGGGCGCGTTCCTTCATCTCGAGCAGCCGCTCGGCGACGACCTTGGGCTCGCCGGTCACCATCCGGCCGTCGTCGTGGCGGCTGCCGCGGAACTCGGCCGACTGCGCGAACTCGCGCACCGCCTCCGGGCGTATCGGCTCGCGGACGCCGCGGCGCAGGTTCTGCATGGTCAGCGTCCAGCCCGCCTCGAACTCGAGCACGGCCTCGTCGTCATGGCTGGCGAACGTCAGCACCGACATGGCCGAGTACGGCTCGGCCCCCGGCGTGCGCGGGGTGAAGTCGCGGCGGTACTCGCGCAGCGCCTCGAACGCGAGCTCGGGGCTCATGTGGTGAGCGAACACGGCGCTCATCCCGTTGACGGCCGCGAACCGCGTGCCGTAGCCGCTCGATCCGAGGATGAACAGCTCCGGCCGCTCCGCGACGACCGGCGCCGCCACCAGCGGCGCGTAGGCGTGGCCCTCGGGGAACCCGTCGCCGAGGAACGCCAGCAGCTCGGCGACCTGCCCGGGGAACTCCGCGCCGGGGTCGGTGCGCAGCCCGCGGCGGAGCACGTGCGCGGTCAGCGGGTCGGTGCCCGGCGCCCGGCCGAGGGCCAGGTCGACCCGGCCCGGGTACATCGCGAGCAGGGTCCGGAACGTCTCGGCGACCTTGAGCGCGGCGTGGTTGGGGAGCATGATGCCCGGCCGCGCCGACCCGGATCCGCGACGTCTGCGCGCCGACGTAGGCGGTCAGCAGCTCGGGGGCGCTGCAGGCGAGGCTGTGCATGTTGTGGTGCTCGGACACCCAGTAACGCCGGTAGCCCGCCGCCTCGATCGCCTGCGCGATGCCGACCGCGCCGACGAGCGCGTCGGACGCCGCCTCGCCGTACTCGATCCCGACGAAGTCAAGTACCGCGAGCGGGAGCGATCCCTCATTCTCATTCATCAGTCAGGACAATGCCGAACCTCCCCGTGACATTCCCGCCGCTGGGGCCGGCCAGCTTGCCGGTGGCGTTGAGGTACCGCAGCGCCTGCGAGTACGACTCGAGCAGGGTGGTCTGGCAGTAGGCCACGTCGCGCTCGGCGCAGAACGCGGCGATCAGCGGCTGCGACCGGTGCAGGCTGGGCCGCGGCATCGACGGGAACAGGTGGTGCTCGATCTGGTAGTTGAGGCCGCCCAGGGCGAAGTCGGTCAGCCAGCCGCCGTTGACGTTGCGCGAGGTCAGCACCTGGCGGCGCAGGAAGTCGGTCTTGTCGTCCGGCGGCCAGCACCGGCATGCCCTTGTGGTTGGGCGCGAACGAGGCGCCCAGGTAGAAGCCGAACAGGCCCTGCTGGATGACGATGAAGACCACCGCCTTGACCGGCGACAGCACGACGAACACGAACGCCAGGTAGCCGACGACGTGCACGCCGAGCAGGGCCGCCTCCCAGGCCCGGTTCTTGCAGGCCCGCCGGGTCATCTCCCGCACGCTCGAGGTGTGCAGGCCGATCCCCTCGAGCAGCAGCATCGGGCCGAGCAGGTAGGCCTGATAGCGGAAGACCAGGCGCTGGACGCCCCGGCTGGCCCGCGCCCGGCGGCCGGAGAACGCCAGCACGCTGAGCATGATGTCGGGGTCGGCGTCCTCGGTGTTCGGGTGGGCGTGGTGGCGGTTGTGCTTGGTCGTCCACCAGCCGTAGCTGAGGCCGATGGCCAGGTTGCCGCAGAGCACGCCGAGGACGTAGTTGGCGCGCTGCGACTCGAAGACCTGGTGGTGCCCGGCGTCGTGGCCGAGGAAGCCCAGCTGGCCGAAGACCACCGCCAGGTAGACGGCGACGCCCAGCTGCCACCACGAGTCGCCGATGAGCGCGAACGCGGTCCAGCCGGCCAGCAGCGCCAGCGCGGTGAGCCCGATCTTCCAGAAGTAGTACCCCAGCCGGCGATCGAGCAGGCCCGCCTGCCGGACGTGCCGCGAGAGCGCGGCGTACTCGCTGCCGCGGGGGCCGTCGGCCGCCCCGGCAGGCCGAGCGACTTCGGGCGGCAAGGCACGTGGGATGTCCGCCATCGGGGCTCCTCGGGATCGTCGTGCACGGTCAGGCTTGATCGCAGTCGGTCCCGACGATGGCCTGTGCTCAACGTACCCCGGAAACGCTGCGACCCGGTCACCAGGAGGGTTCCTGGATGACCGGGCCGCGGCGGCGCCGTTACGGCGTCAATTACTACAGCGGGCGGACCTGCTCCGCCTGCGGGCCCTTGGCGCCCCGCACGGCGGTGTACTCCACCCGCTGGTTGTCAGCGAGGCTGCGGTACCCGTCAGCCTCGATCGCGGAGTGGTGAACGAAGACGTCCGGCGTGCCATCGTCGGGGGCGATGAAACCAAAGCCCTTGTCCGCGTTGAACCACTTCACTGTTCCCTGAGCCACTGCGTTCCTCCATGCTGAGACGATCATCGGGGTTTCACGGGCGTGAATCCCCGGGCTGCTGTGACCGCTTGCCGTTGGAAGGCTTGGGTCTTAGGGACCCACGGCGCCCGCGGTCAGAATTCGCAGGCGCTGTGACACGAGCACGAACTTCGACTACAACCTGCTTCATTTAACACCATGCCGCAGCCTTGTCACGTCGATTGAGCATCACCCGTGTCGCGTGTCAACCCCTAAAAGCGGCATAACACCCCATAAATTTTCGACCGCAGAACCGCCCCCTGGCGTGGCGCCGACGCCGGCCGCTGCACGTGCGGTAGACTGGGGTTGCGCAGAACGCGCGGTAAAGGCGACGCCATGAGGGCGCGCCGGTCGCTCGTCGCTCGGTGAGCGAAATGGTTTCCACGGATGTGGCGCCTTCGACACGCGGCCACCCCCGATTCCTGGAGACCATCTCTTGTCAGCTCTGTCCACTGAGGACATCACCGATTCCACCGCCACCCCCACTTTCGCCAGCCTGGGCGTCCCCGCGCCGCTGGTGGCCGTGCTCGCCAAGCAGGGCATCACGGTGCCGTTCCCGATCCAGGCCGCCACGCTGCCCGACGCGCTGGACGGCCGTGACATTCTCGGCCGCGCCCAGACCGGCTCGGGCAAGACCCTCGGCTTCTCCCTCCCGCTGGTCGCCCGGCTGGCCGACGGCCACACGATGGCCTGCCGCCCGCGCGGCCTGATCCTGGTGCCCACCCGCGAGCTGGCCGCCCAGGTGCCACGGCGTGCTCACGCCGCTGGCCCAGGCCGCGGGCCTCAAGGTCGCCACCATCTTCGGCGGGACCTCGCAGAACCCGCAGGTCGCCGCGCTGCGCAACCGGGCCGACATCGTCGTCGCGTGCCCCGGCCGGCTGGCCGACCTGATCGAGCAGGGCCACTGCCAGCTCGGCGACGTGGACATCACCGTCCTCGACGAGGCGGACCACATGGCCGACCTCGGCTTCCTCCCGGTCGTCCGGCGGCTGCTCGACATGACCCCGGCCGACGGCCAGCGGATGCTGTTCTCCGCGACCCTCGACGGCGCGGTGGACGTCATCGCCCGCCGCTTCCTGCACCGTCCGGCCAGGCACTCGGTCGACGCCGACTCCAAGCCGCCGGAGATCACCCACCACCTGCTCACCGTCACCCCGGCCGACCGGGTGGGCGTCATCGCCACCCTCGCCAGCGGCGAGGGCCGGGTGCTGATCTTCACCAGGACCAAGCACGGGGCGCGCAAGCTCGTCAAGCAGCTCGGCCCGGCGGGCACGCCGGCCACCGAGCTGCACGGCAACCTGACCCAGGGCGCGCGCACCAGGAACCTCGCCGCGTTCGCCAACGGCGAGGTCAACGCCCTGGTCGCGACCGACATCGCCGCCCGCGGCATCCACGTCGACGGCATCGACCTGGTGGTGCACGCCGACCCGCCGACCGAGCACAAGGCCTACACCCACCGGTCCGGCCGGACCGCCCGCGGCGGCGCCGAGGGCACCGTGGTCACCGTGCAGACCGCGGCCCAGGTGGCCGAGGTCCGCACGCTGATGCGCAAGGCGGGCGTCAGCCCGCACGTCGTCCATGGCCGGCCCGGGCTCGGCGGTGCTGCGGGAGATCGCCGGCCCGCCGGCCAAGCGGGTGCACCGGCCCGCGGCCCCGGCCCGCCCGGTCCGACCCTGGCCGATCAGCCCGCCAGCCGGGGCGCGGCCGCCGCGTCGAGCTCCTTCCGCGGTCGCCGCGGTCGTCGCTAACCACCGGCGCAGGTGAATTAGTTCTGCCTTTAGACAGTCGCCAGGGCCCGTTCGGGAGAAAAGAATTCAAAATCTTTTCATTTCGAACGGACCCTGTGTGACTCGTCATTCGCCCATTTCTCTCAGGGCAGCAGGACGATTTTGCCGTGATTGCGCCGGGCTTCAATATCGGCGTGCGCCTGGGCGGCCTGCGCGAGCGGATAGGCCCGCCAGATCGGGATGTCCAAACGACCCTGGGCCATCAGCGCGGCCAGCTCGGGCAGCGCCTCGGGCGCCCGGTCGGCCGGGTCGGCGCCGGTGAAGCGCACCCCGTGGTCGGCCGCGTGGTCGTCGGCGATCGTGATCACCCGGGCGACGTCGCCCGCCAGCGCGATCGCGTCGGCCAGCAGGCCGGCCCCGGCCGCGTCGAACACCGCGTCGACCCCGCCCGGCGCGGCCGCCAGGACCCGGTCGGCCCAGCCGTCGCCGTACCGTGACCGCGGTGACGCCGAGCCCGGTCAGCCGGTCGAGGTCGCCCTCGGCGGCGGTCCCGATCACGCTGATGCCCCGGGCCGCGGCCAGCTGGACCGCGATCGTGCCGACGCTGCCGCCCGCGCCGAGGATCAGCAGCGTCTGGCCCGCCTTCAGATCCAGGTGCTTGAGCACCCGGAAGGCCGCCTCGCCGACCGAGATGACCGACGCCGCGCGCCTCCCAGGAGAGCCCCTCGGGCTTGGCCACCGGGTGGTCGAGCAGGGCGTGCTGGCTGTACCCGCCGACCGAGGCGACGCCGAAGACCGCGTCGCCGATCGTCAGCGCCGGCCCCTGGCCGACCGCCTCCACCACCCCGGCGACGTCCCAGCCGGGCAGCACCGGGAACCGGACCGGGAAGACCCCGTCCATCCGGCCGCTGCGGATCTTCAGGTCGATCGGGTTAACGGCGACCGCCCGGACCCGGATCAGGACCTGGCCGGGCCCCGGCTGCGGGATATCGGCCGAGGTAACGGTCAGGACGTCGGGGCTGCCGTAACGGGAGTACGTGATCGCGGTGGACATTGCTTGCTCCTTGAGGTGAGGTCCGAACTGCAGACGCCCGAATAACACAGGTCGTATGATTGATGTTCCCTTCAATCACACGATCTGGATGATTGTCCCTGTGAGCTGAATCACACATTCTGTATGAATGTTGGGTACGATCACTGCCATGCCCTATCGCACTCCGGACGCGGGCAACCCGCGGGTCAGGCGGACCCGCGAGCGCATCCTGGCCGCCGCCCGCGAGCTGCTGTCCGAGGTCGGCCCGGCCGGGCTGACGTACTCGCTGCTGGCCGAGCGGGCCGGGGTGACCAGGCAGACCCTGTACCGGCACTGGCCCGCCCGCCCGGCCCTGCTGCTCGGCCTGATCCTGGAGGGCGTCGACGGCGACTACCCCGAGCCCGGCCAGGACCCGGGCGCGGTGGCGGCCGCCTGGCTGGCCAGCCTGCGCGACGGGCTGCGCGACCCGGCCCGGCGCATCGCCGTGCTCGGCGTCGCCGCCCAGGCCGACTCCGACCCCGATAGCGCCCAGGCGCTCGGGCAGCTGACCGACTACGGCAACGCCGCCCTCAACGAGCTGCTCGAGCCGTCCGGCACCACGATCAGCATCGACGAGTACGCGCTGCTGTCCGGCCCGGTGCTGGCCCGGATCTTCTTCGAGCGCAGGCCGGTGACCGACGAGTTCATCGCCGTCGTGGTCGCCCAGTGGCTGGCCGGCCCGGCGCGTACGATCGCTAGCGCAGACGTTCCATCACCGAATGGATGACCAAGGAGGCAGGCATGCCGGCAAAGGGATTCGCGGAATGGAAGGGTGACCTTCAGTCGGGCGGCGGCACGTTCACCGCGGGCGACACGATCAGCGGCGAGTACTCGTTCAAGTCCCGGTTCGAGGACGGGCCCGGCGCCAACCCCGAGCAGCTGATCGCGGCCGCGCACGCGTCGTGCTTCTCGATGGCCCTGTCCAACATCCTGGCGACGGCGGGCACCCCGCCGGAGTCGATCAGGACCGACGCCACCGTCACCCTCCGGATGGTCGACGGCGTGCCCACCATCACCAAGGTCGCGCTGGTGACGGTGGGCCGGGTGCCGGGCATCGACGCGGCCGCGTTCGCCGAGCAGGCGGCCGCGGCCAAGGCCGGCTGCCCGGTCAGCCGGGCGCTGGCGGGGGTGCCCGAGATCACCCTGGAAGCGTCGCTGGCCTGAGCGGTGGGTAGTTCAACCCCGAGGTAACGGTCGGCTGGGGGGCTGGCCGGGGTAAGCGCAGGCGTCATCTTCGCTTGTGCTAGCGTAAGCGAAGTCGCTCACTTCGTTTGCGTGCCACAAGTCGGGGAGGGCTCTGTGTCCACGTACCTGTATCGCCTCGCGCGGTGGTGTTTCCGGCACCGTCGCCGGGTGCTGGCCGGCTGGCTGCTGGCGGTGATCGTGGTGGTCGTGCTCAGCGTGGTCGGGCACGGCACCGAGAACAACAACATCACCATCCCCGGCACCGAATCGCAGCAGGTCGTCGACCTGCTGCAGCAGAAGATCCCGACCTTCAGCGGCGCCCAGACGCAGATCGTGTTCGTCTCGCCAGGATCGCAGAGCGTGACGTCGTCGGCCGACGCTGCCGCCATCAAGCAGGCCATCGACCAGATGGCCAAGGTGCCCGCAGGTCGCCCAGGTCAAGGACCCGATCCTGACCAAGTCGGTTTCCCCCGACGGGAAGGTCGCGCTGGCCACCCTGCTGTGGAACACCCCCGCCGCGACCGTGAACGACTCCAGCCTGTCGGACCTGCAGACCGCCGCCGCCCCGGCGGACGCAGGCCGGGCTGCAGGTCGAGTACGGCGGCGCGGTCTACCCGGGCTGGAACCCGAAGGTGACCGAGACGCCGGAGGTCATCGGGATCATCATCGCGCTGATCATCCTGCTGATCACGTTCGGCGCGGTCACCGCGGCGGTGCTGCCGATCGTGAGCGCGCTGATCGGGGTGGTGATCACCGTCACCGGGATCACCGCGCTGGCGGCGGTGTTCAGCATCGCGACCGTCTCCACCACGGTCGCGATCATGCTCGGCCTGTCCACCGGCATCGACTACGGCGTGTTCATCTTGTCCAGGCACCGGTCCCAGCTGCTGGCGGGCAAGCCGATGGAGGAATCGGTCGCCACCGCGGTCGGCACGGCCGGCAGCGCGGTCGTGTTCGCGGGCGCCACCGTCATCGTCGCGCTGTGCGGCCTCAGCGTGGTCGGCATCCCCTTCCTGCGCACGATGGGCCTGGTGGCGGCGGGCGCCGTCGCTCATCTCGGTGCTGATCGCGCTGACCCTGCTGCCGGCCCTGCTCGGCTTCGCCGGGGAGAAGATCACCCACTTCGTCGGCCCGAGGCGCCGCACCAGGGAGAAGACCGGCCGGGTCGGGCACGCCGAGCGGATCGCGCGGCGCTCGGCGACCGACCCGTCGACGGCGGCGGGGGCGGCGTGGGGGCGCTTCGTCGTCCGCTTCCGGATCCCGGTGCTGATCGCGGGCATCGGCGTGCGCGCTGGTCATCGCGATCCCGGCGCTGAGCATCGACCTCGGCCTGCCGAGCGCGGTCTCGCAGCCGACCTCGAGCACCGCCCGCCAGGCCTACGACCTGATCACCGACCACTTCGGCCCCGGCTACAACGGCCCGCTGCTGGTGGTGGCCAACCCGGTCACCAGCGCGCGGGGACGTGGCCGGGATCGCGTCGAGGGTGTCCCAGGTCCCCGGCGTGGTGTCGGCCAAGCCGGTCGCCTTCCAGAACGACACGGCGGTCATCCAGGTCATACCGACGACCGGCCCCAACGACAGCGCCACCACCAACCTGGTGAACACGATGCGGGGCGAGCGCACCCAGCTGTCCGGCTCGCCCAGCATCGACCTGCTGGTCGGCGGCACGACCGCGTCCAACATCGACGTGTCGACCAAGCTGACCGACGCGCTGCCGATCTTCCTCCTGGTGGTCGTGGGGCTCGCGTTCATCCTGCTGACGTTCGCGTTCCGCACGATCCTGGTGCCGATCACGTCCATCCTCGGCTTCCTGCTGTCGATCGCGGCCGCGCTCGGCGCCGACGGTGGCGGTGTTCCAGTTCGGCTGGGGAGCGAGCCTGTTCGGGGCGGCGAAGTCCCCGGTGACCCTCAGCTACCTGCCGACGATCCTGGTGGCGATTATCTTCGGCCTGTCCAGCGACTACGAGGTCTTCGTGGTGTCCAGGATCAAGGAGGAATTCACCAAGCACGGGCCAGGCCCGGCGGGCGGTGGAGCGGGGGACCGGCGTCTCGGTCCGGGTGGTCTCGGCGGCGGCGCTGATCATGTTCACGATCTTCGCGCGTTCACCGACCCTCAATCTCAGCGCGGTCAAGCCGATCGCGGTCAGCTTCGCCGTCGGCGTGCTGGTCGACGCGTTCCTGGTCCGGCTGACGCTGATCCCGGCGGCGATGGCCATCATCCGGGCCGAAGCTCTGGTACCACCCGCAGTGGTTCTCCAGGTACGTGCCCGACCCCGACATCGAGGGCGCGCAAGCTCGAGAAACGGCTGGCCGAGAGGCGGATTCCGGCCGGCACGCCGGGCGGCGGCGGTACCTGAGCCCGGCTGGCCCGGTTGGCGGGGTCGCCGGGGTGGGCTACGGGACCGGGCGGGTCGGGGGCTTGTCCCGCTTCCCCGCCAGCGCTGCCCGCAGCTCCGGGTCGGTCGGCGCCCGGCCGGGCAGCGGGACGCCGTCCGGGCGCAGGCCGGCCAGGATGAGCGACAGGTAGCGGTGGGCGGGAGCGGCGAGGCAGGCGACCACCGCGCGGTCGCTGACCGAGCTCAGCATCGGGAGGATGACCGCGAAGTCGGTCGCGTCCACGTCCGCCCGCACCAGGCCGGCCTGCTGGCCCCGGCTGACCAGTTCCCTGATCGGCCCGGTTATCAGGTCGTGCAGCTGCTGGCTGAACCACTCGGCCCCGTAGGCGTTGGTGAGCACGTCGACCAGGCCGCGGTTGGCCGCCATCAGGTCCAGCGCCTGCCCGAGGAACTGGCCAAGGCCGGCCAGCGGGTCGTCGACCGCGGCCGCCTCGTCGGCCATCGCCGCCGCCCGGTCGATCGTGCCCTGCAGGAACGCCCGGGCGAGCTCGTGCTTGCTGTCGAAGTGCCGGTAGGCGGTGGCGACGTTGACGCCCGCGTGCCTGGCGATGTCGTCGAGGGTGGCGTCGAGCCCGCGGGCGGCGAAGATCTCCTCGGCCGCGTCGATCAGGCGCTGCCGGTTGCGGGCGGCGTCGGCCCGCAGTCGGCGCGGCTCGGCGGCGGCACTCGGCTCCATTGCCTGACTCCTCGGCCTGCGGATCTTCAGTGGCTATCCACAGTAGCGAGCGCGGGCGCTAGCTGCGCCGATTCCGGACGGGGGAGCCCCCTCACGCGGCGGCGGCTACGTCAGATAACGTGCGCATCATGCGGATTGGCCTGTTCGTCACGTGCCTGACCGACACGATGTTCCCGGAGACCGGCAAGGCCGTGGTGACGGTGCTCGAGCGGCTCGGGCACCAGGTGGAGTTCCCGGCGGGCCAGTCGTGCTGCGGGCAGATGCACTTCAACACCGGCTACCGGCGCGAGGCGGTGCCGATGGCCCGGGGGTTCGCCGCGGGCCTTCGACGGCTACGAGGCGATCGTCACCCCGTCGGCGTCGTGCGCGGCGATGGTGCGCGAGTACCACCCGGTGCTGGCGGCCGAGGCGGGCGACGCCGCCCTCGGGCGGCAGGTGGCCGAGGTCGCGCCGCGGGTGCACGACCTGGCCACGTTCCTGACCGGGGTGCTCGGCGTGACCGACGTGGGCGCCCACTTCCCGCATCGGGTGACCTATCACCCCACCTGCCACTCGCTGCGGATGATGCACGTCGGCGATGCCCCGCTGCGACTGCTGCGCGCGGTCGGCGGCATCGACCTGGTGGACCTGCCCGACGCGGAGACGTGCTGCGGGTTCGGCGGCACGTTCGCGGTCAAGAACCCGGACGTGTCCGCGGCGATGTGCGCCGACAAGGTGTCGGCGATCAGGCAGTCGCGGGCCGAGGTGGTGTGCGCGGGGGACAACTCGTGCCTGATGCACATCGGCGGCGCGCTGAGCCGGCAGCGCACCGGGGTGCGGACGATGCACCTGGCGGAGATCCTCGCGTCGACCGGAGCGCGGATGACCGGCGGAGCGCCCGGATTGCCAGCCGGGCCGGGCCGGACCCGGTCGGCACCATGCCGACCTACCTCGGCATGCCCTCCTTCCCGCGCGCGGCCAAGGCAGCGGTCGCCGACTCGCAGCTCCGCCGGAACCTCACCCACGCCACGACCGCGATCAGGGCCAAGCGCGCGAGGCGTCGTCGCCGAGCTCGACGACTGGGAGCAGCTCCGGCAGGCCGCGAAGGCGATCAAGGACCACACGCTCGCCAACCTCGATACCTATCTGCTCCAGCTCGAGGAGAACGTCACCAGGGCCGGCGGCCACGTGCACTGGGCGCGCGACGCGGCCGAGGCCAACGCGATCGTGGCCCGGCTGGTCCAGGAGGCCGACGCCGACACCGTGGTGAAGGTCAAGTCGATGGCCACCCAGGAGACGGGGCTGAACGAGGCGCTCGCGGCGAGGGGCATCCGCGCGGTCGAGACCGACCTGGCCGAGCTCATCGTGCAGCTCGGCGACGACCGGCCGAGCCACATCCTGGTCCCCGCGATCCACAAGAACCGGGCCGAGATCAGGGACATCTTCCTGCGCGAGATGGCCGACGCGCCCGCCGACCTGACCGACGACCCGGCCCGGCTGGCCGCCGCCGCCCGCGCGCACCTGCGCAACGAGTTCCTGAGCGCCAAGGTCGGCGTCTCCGGCGCGAACTTCGCCATCGCCGGCACCGGCTCGCTGGTCGTGGTCGAATCCGAGGGCAACGGCCGGATGTGCCTGACCCTGCCCGGACACGCTGATCTCGGTGGTCGGGGTGGAGAAGGTGCTGCCGTCCTGGCAGGACCTGGAGGTCTTCCTGGCGCTGCTGCCGCGCAGCTCGACCGCCGAGCGGATGAACCCGTACACCACGATCTGGACCGGCGTCGCCGACGGCGACGGGCCGAGGAACTTCCACCTGGTGCTGCTCGACAACGGCCGCACCGCCACCCTGGCCGACCCGACCGGACGGCAGGCGCTGCGCTGCATCCGCTGCTCGGCCTGCCTGAACGTGTGCCCGGTGTACGAGCGGGCCGGCGGGCACGCCTACGGTTCGCCCTACCCCGGCCCGATCGGCGCGATCCTGTCCCCGCAGCTGCGCGGCGTGACCAGCGCGATCGACGCGTCGCTGCCGTTCGCCTCGTCGCTGTGCGGCGCCTGCTACGAGGTCTGCCCGGTCGCCATCAACATCCCCGAGGTGCTGGTGGAGCTGCGGGCCCGCGTCGGTGCGAGGAGCACAAGCATCCGGTCGAGCGGGCCGTGTTCCGGCTGTCCGCGCTACGTGCTGAGCTCGCCCCGCCGCCTGGCCGCGGCCCAGCGCGCCGCGTCGGCCGGGCGGCACTTGGTCGGCCGGTCCGGCCGCATCCGCCGCCTGCCACCGCCCCTGTCGGCCTGGACCGACACCCGCGACGCTCCCGGCCCCGCCCCCGGAGTCCTTCCGCGCCTGGTGGTCCCGGACCAGAGGAGGCGGCCGCGTGAGCACGCGCCCGCGAGGAGATCCTCGGACCGCATCCGCGCCGCCGTCCGCCAGCACCGCGCGACCGCGCGGCAACCCCGGCCGAGGTCGACGCCGCCTACGCCGCGCTGCCGCGCGCCTACCGGCGCGCGCACCACGACGCCGCCGGCACCGACATCGTGGCCCTGTTCGCCGAGCGCGCGGCCGACTACCGCGCCGTCGTCGAGCGCGTCCCGGCGGCGGACCTGCCCGCGGCCATCGCCCGGGTACTGGCCAGCGTCCCGAGGTTCCTGGTCCCGGCCGGACTGCCGCCGCAGTGGCTGGCCGGCGCGTCGGCCGGCGACCTGGCCGAAGCCGGCCGCCGCCGAGCCGACCGGGTCGCTCAGCCGGGGACAGGATCGTCCGCGACGACCCGCCGCTGTCCGCCCGCGAACTGGACGCGGTGGCCGGAGTGCTCACCGGCTGCGCGGCCGCCATCGCCGAGACCGGGACGATCATCCTCGACCACGGCCCCGGCCAGGGCCGCCGGGCGCTCACCCTGGTGCCGGACTTCCACCTGGTCGTGGTCCGGGCCGACCAGGTCGCGGCCGACCTGCCGGACGCCATCGCCCGGCTGGACCCGGCCCGCCCGCACACGTTCATCTCCGGCCCGTCGGCCACCAGCGACATCGAGCTCATCCGGGTCGAGGGCGTGCACGGCCCCAGGAATCTGCACATCCTGGTGGCGGGCTTACCCGACGCCGCTGCCGGTTTTCATAGCTTCATCGCGGCGCTGACCAGTACGAAGATCACGAAGCCGGCCACGATCAGCGTTATTACCGCGATGAGGGGCTGGCGCGCTTTCCCGGCGATGACGAAAGGCGGCAGGATCCCGAGCACAGTACAGCCCGCGAAGGCATACAGACAGCCGCAGAGGAAGGTATTCACGTCAGCCTTCCCCAGCGTTCACTGGTGCCGCCAGCCGACGACTACTTGATCTCGGGCGCGCCGTTTCCGCTCCCCGTCCGCTCGCTCCCCACGCCCGGACCGGCGGTGAATGGCAGGCCCGACTTCCCCCCGAGGCCATTATCCCATTGTACAGGCGAGACGGCCGCAGAATCCTGTAGCCGGGCAATTAAGGGCATCAATTTCGTCGGCCAAAGCCGGGCGCATTGGGCAATTGTCCGCTCGAAGGGCCTGATGACCGCCTTATGATCTTCGCCTTCGATATCGCAATCGAAGCTCGCTATTGCGCGTGTGGCCAATGCGATCTGCGGCCAGCAACGAGTAATAGCGACAAAACCTCACAAGAGTGCTGCCGTCGCGGTTCCTCGCGGTAAGCGGCGAACGAGCCCGGCATAGGCGCGGACCGGCCGAAGCAGCAGCCCGGCCACCGTGACCAGCAATACCGCCGCCACCGCCAGAAAGCGCCATCCAAGCGCCTCGCTTCCGGCACTGCCCCCGTGCCCGTACTCGAACGCGTCGACCGACTCCCGCATGGCGTCGAGCACGACCGCACAGGCCGCCACCGCCCACACCGCCTCGATCATGATGGCGGCCACCGCCGCCCGGCGTCGGCCCCGCCGGAGCATGATCGCGGTCACGATCGGGGCCAGGCCGAGGAGGGTGACGAGCATCGCCATGGCGATCAGCGGCCAGAGCCTCGCGCCGCCCCGATAAGGGAAGATCAGCCACGGCAAGACCACCAGGCACAGGCCCTGCAGGCACAGGAGCACGCGCACGTAGACCAGGAATGCCGTTCTCAGCATGGTCAGCACCGTTTAATAGTGGCGCAATCCGGGCCGCAAGGGGGCTGCGGTTGCCGTTCTTGATAGCTGCCGCTCGATCCCAGGTCGTAGTCGAGGCAGTACCGCCGGCCCTGCCAGCCGACGGGTTCGCCGACCGCGGCCGGCCCCGCCTACCCGCCGACGGCCGAGTCGCCCGCCGGGAAGCGTGGACAGCGGCGCCGTGTAACGATTCCGTTTCGAGCGCAGATGCACCCATTGACACCCCTGTGGCCCGCGCTGAGACTACGGGGCAGGAATTGAAACGTTCTAGGAGCGGCGAATGGGTGCTGGCGAAACGGCGGGCGACGACGCGGGTGCGCGGCCGTCATCGGGCGGGATCGCCCTATCGCTGCAGCACGCCGCGAAGTCGTTCGGCGCCGTGCAGGCGCTGATCGACGGCTCGGTCGAACTGCGGGCGGGCGAGGTCCACGCGCTCCTGGGCGAGAACGGCGCGGGCAAGTCGACCCTGGTGAAGATCCTGGCCGGGGTGCACCAGCCCGACAGCGGCACGCTGACGGTGGCGGGCCGGGAGGTCGCCCTGCACGGCCCGGCGGCGGCCCGGGCGGCCGGCATCGCGGTCATCTACCAGGAGCCGACGCTCTTCCCCGACCTGACGGTGGCGGAGAACATGTTCATCGGCCGCCAGCCGCTGCGCTCCGGCCGCCGGATCGACACCCACGCGATGCGGGCGGAGGCGGCCGCGATCTTCACCCGGCTCGGCGTGCCGCTCGACCCGGGGCGGATCGCCCGCGGCCTGTCCATCGCCGACCAGCAGGTCGTCGAGATCGGCAAGGCGCTGTCACTGGACGCGCGGGTGATCGTGATGGACGAGCCGACCGCCGCGCTGTCGGCCTCGGAGGTGGCCCGGCTGTTCGACGTCGTGCGGACGCTGCGCGCCCAGGGCGCGGCGGTGCTGTTCATCTCGCACCGGCTCGAGGAGATCTTCGAGATCTGCCAGCGGGTCACCGTCATGCGCGACGGCAGGCACGTCCTGTCGGCCGACCTCGACGGCCTCACCGCCGACGACCTGGTCCGGGCGATGGTCGGCCGGGAGCTGGAGAAACGACCTCGCGGCGACCAGGCCGCCCCCGGCGAGACCGTACTCGACGTCTCCCGGCTGACCAGGGAGGGTGTCTTCATCGACATATCGCTGACCGTGCGGGCGGGGGAGATCGTCGCGCTGGCGGGGCTGGTGGGGTCGGGGCGGAGCGAGGTCGCGCGGGCCGTGTTCGGCATCGACCGGTACGACGCGGGCGCGGTCAAGGTTCGCGGCAAACCCCTGCGCAAGGCCTCGCCCACCGGCGCGATGGCGGCCGGAGTCGGCTTCGTCCCGGAAGACCGGCGTCAGCAGGGGCTCGTGATGGACATGTCGGTCCAGCAGAACGTGGCCCTCGCCTCGCTCGGCCGGCTGCGGCGGGCCGGGTTCATCCGGTCATCGTCCGAGCACGCGCTGGCGGCCGACTGGGCGACCCGGCTGGCCATCAAGTACGGCCGCCTGACCGACCCCGTCTCCATGCTCTCGGGCGGCAACCAGCAGAAGGTCGTGCTGGCCAAGTGGCTCAGCCGCAGGCCGACGGTGCTGATCGTGGACGAGCCCACCCGGGGCATCGACATCGCGACCAAGGCCGAGGTCCACCACCTGCTGCTGCAGCTCGCGCGGGACGGCGTCGGCATCTTGATGATCTCCTCCGAGCTGCCGGAGGTACTGCTGGTCAGCGACCGGGTCCTGGTCATGCGGGAGGGGCGGCTGGCGGCCGAGTTCGCCCGCGCCGACGCGACCGAGGAGCGGATCATCGCCGCCGGGACCGGCCAGGCCGCCGAGCCCGCGGCCGGGCAGGCGAGCGGGCAGACGGCCGTCCAGGCGACCGGCGAGCGGAGCGAGCCATGACCGCCGAGGTGCTCCGCCGCGAGCCGCCGCAGGCCCCGGCCGACGCGAGCTCGCGCGGGCTGGCCGAGCGCGTCTTCCGGATCAGGGAATCGGGCATCGTCGTCGTGCTGGCGCTGTTCATCGCGATCACGGCCGGCCTCCAGCACCGCTTCCTGTCCGCCTCGAACATCCAGTTCGTGCTGGTCAACACCGTGATCTTCGCGCTCCTGGCGCTGGGAGAGACGATGGTGGTGGTCGCCAGGCACGTCGACCTGTCGGTCGGCTCAGTGCTCGGCATGTCGGCCTATCTATCGGCCAGTCTGTTCGGCAGCCACCCCGGCGTCCCCGTCCCGGTCGTGTTCCTGGCCGGCCTCGGGATCGGCCTCGGCTGGGGGATCGTCAACGGCCTGCTGGTGGCGGCCGGGCGAGTGCCCAGCCTGGTGGTGACGCTCGCCAGCCTGTACATCATCAGGGGGATCGACATCCTCATCGTCGGCGGCAGCATGGTCACCGCCAACACGCTGCCCAGGTCGTTCACCAACCTGCCCAAGGACACCGTGCTCGGCATCCCCTACGTCGCCATCGTGGTGGCCGTCGTGGTCGCGGCCGGGGCCTACTACCTGCGATCGTTCCGGTCCGGGCGCGACCTCTACGCGATCGGCTCGAACCCGGACGCGGCCAAGCTCGCGGGCATCCCGATCGGTCGGCGGGTGTTCATGGCGTTCGCGGCCAGCGGCGCGATCGCCGGCGTGGCGGGCGTGCTGTGGGCGGCCCAGTACGGGACGGTCGACTCGACCGCGGGCACCGGCTACGAGCTCACGGTGGTCACCGCGGTCGTGGTCGGCGGGGTGGCGATCTTCGGCGGCAGCGGCAGCGCGGTCGGGGCCGCGCTCGGCGCGCTGCTGCTCGCCACCATCAACTCGGCCCTGTACGTGCTCGGCATCTCGTCCTTCTGGGACCAGGCGATCGCCGGCTTCCTGCTCATCTTCGCGATCACCCTGGACCGGGTCATCTCGGTCCGGCTGACCGAGGCCCTGCGGCTAAGGAGCTCCCGCCGTGCAGCATGACACCGTGCCGACGCCGGGCCTGACCGAGCCCGGCCCTCCCGGGGAGCGCTCGCGGCCGGACGGCCTGCGCGAGCGGTTCCCGTGGGCCTTCCGCTGGGAGACGTTGCTCGCGCTGATCGTGGTCGTCATCGCGGCCGGCGGCACGGCCGCCTCGCCCGAGTTCCTGACCAGCTACAACCTGTTCAACCTGGGCCTGTCCAACGGCGAGATCGCGATCATGGCGCTGCCGATGACGCTGATCATCATCAGCGGCGAGATCGACCTGTCGGTCGCGTCGACCCTCGGCATGTCGAGCTGCCTGCTCGGCTTCCTGTGGGAACGGCACTGGCCGATGATCGCCATCTTCGTGGTCATCGCGATCGTCGGCCTCGCCGCCGGGGCGGTCAACGGGCTGCTCGTGACGCGGCTGGGCCTGCCGTCGCTGGCGGTCACCATCGGCACGCTCACCCTGTACGCCGGCGTGGCCCAGATCCTGCTCGGGCCGAACACGGTCGCCAGCTTCCCCGCCGCCTACACCAACCTCGGCGTCAACGCCGTCCCGTTCACCGACGGCGCCGTCTCCTACTCCACCCTCATCTTCGCGGTGCTCGCGGTGATCTTCGGGGTGGTCCTGCACGCGACCGGGATCGGCCGGTCCATTTTCGCGATGGGCGCCGGCTCGGAGGCGGCGCTGTTCGCCGGCATCCGGGTCAAGCGGGTCAAGACCATCCTGTTCATGGTCTCCGGCCTGGTCTGCGCGTTCGCGGGCGTGCTCTACACGTTCCGGCTCTCCACCGCCGTCGCCAACAACGGCGTCGGCCTGGAACTCGACGTCGTCGCGATCGTGCTGGTCGGCGGCGTCTCCATCTTCGGCGGCAAGGGCTCCGTCATCGGCGTGGTCCTCGGCGTCCTCGCGTTCGCCGGCATCCAGAACGCGCTGCTGCTCACCAACTTCAACCAGGAGGCGTCGGGGATCGTCGCGGGCGGGCTGCTGCTCGTCAGCGTGTTCCTGCCCAACACGGCGCCGCTATGGCGGTGGTGCGCCGCCAGGTACCGGGCGCGTCTCGCCAAGACCACCTAATCACCGTCGACAACAAGACCTCGACCAACGTCAAACCGAAAATTGAAAGGATACAAACAATGAGACTGAGACGGGCAACGTGGCTCGCCCTTCCGCTCCTGTTCGTTGCGCCGGCGCTCGCCGCCTGCTCATCGTCATCCTCCTCGTCGGCAAGCACGCCGACGACCGCGCCGGCCTCCGCCGCCGCCTCGACTTCCGCCTCGTCCTCGGCCGCCGCGTCGGGCGGCTCGCTCAAGTCCGGCCTCAAGGTCTTCGTCATTCCCAAGAACCTCGGGAACTCCTACTTCACCACCTCCGACAGCGTCAACTCCGGCGGCGCGCTGGCCGCGCTGCAGACCCTGGGCGAGACCGCGTCGGAGACCAGTGGCACCGCCGACACCCCGTCCTCGCAGATCCCGGCCATCCAGGCCGCGATCAGCAAGGGCGCCAACGCGCTCGTCATCTCCGCCACCGACCCGACCGCGCTCTGCCCGACGCTCAAGGCCGCGATGGCGCGGGGCATCAAGGTCGTCACCTACGACTCGGACGCCCCCACCTGCCGGAGCCTGTTCATCAACCAGGCGACCGGGCAGGCGCTCGGTGACAGCGAGGTCGACCTGCTCGCCGCGCAGATCGGCGACAGCGGCCAGATCGCGATCGTCTCGGCGTCGGCCGACGACACCAACCAGAACCAGTGGATCACCTACATGAAGCAGGAGCTCAAGAAGTTCCCGAAGATGTCGCTGGTCTCGACCGTCTACGGCAACGACGACACCGCGACCTCGACCTCGGTGACGCAGGGTCTGCTCGAGCAGTACCCGAACCTCAAGGGCATCATCTCGCCGACCACGGTCGGCATCGCGGCCGCCGCCGCCGTCCTTGACTCGGCCAAGTACCGGGGCAAGGTCATGCTCACCGGCCTCGGCACCCCGGACGAGATGAAGGCGTACGTCAAGGACGGCACGGTCAAGTCGTTCGAGCTGTGGAACCCGGCCGACCTCGGCTACCTCGCCGCCTACGCGGCGGTCGAACTCGCCTCCGGCTCGATCACCGGCGCGGCCGGCCAGACCTTCACCGCCGGCAAGCTCGGCAAGTTCACCGTCGGGGCCGGCAACTCGGTGCTGCTCGGCGCCCCCTATGTCTTCAACGCGGCCAACATCAACAACTTCAACTTCTAACCACCACTTCACCCATCCCCCCACTCACCCGTCCCCCACTCCACCCATCCGCCCCACTCACATCACCACTCAATCCACCCTCGCCCCGCCCCCACTCTCGTCCTAGCCCCAGCCCGCGGCAATCCCGCCCGGGCGCCCGACCGAGTGCCGACCTGTCAGCTACGCCAGCGACCCCAAACGGAATCTGTCGGCTACGCCAACGACACCAATAGGCGATGTCAATGGCGTAGCCGACAGGACCCGGAACCTGTCGATGGCGTAGCTGACAGGACCCTGCCACGGGGCCGAGGCAGGGCGAGAGAAGGGGCGGGCCACGGGAGGCGGCCGGCCCCGCGGAAGGCGATAAACGACTCGTGGAACGCGTCTGCTTCCTCGCGCGAGTGCGGCCCGACCGGCTGGACGAGTACCGCGCGCGGCACGAAAACGTCTGGCCGCAGATGCGAGCCGCGCTTTCCAAGGCCGGCTGGGGCAACTACACGCTTTTCCTGACCGAAGACGGGCTCCTGGTTGGCTACCTGGAGACCGCCGATTACCAGGCAGCGCTCGCGGCAATGGAAAAGACCGAGGTCAACGAGCGCTGGCAAGCCGAAATGTCGGAGTTTTTCGTCGCCGACGGTCCGCCCGATCAGTCTTTCACGCGGATCGCCGAAGTTTTTCATCTGGATTAGGAGATGAGCCGGAAATGCGTGACCTGACGGCCGTCAAGAACGCGCTCAAGAACCATCAGATCGAGCTGCCGTCCTGGGCGTTCGGGAACAGCGGAACCCGGTTCAAGGTGTTCGCTCAGCCCGGGGTGCCGCGCACCCCCTTCGAGAAGGCCGACGACGCCGCCCAGGTGCACAAGCACACCGGGGTCGCCCCGAGCATGGCGGTGCACATCCCGTGGGACAAGGTCGATGACTACGAGGCGCTGGCGGCGCACGCCAAGCGCAACGGCATCCGCATCGGCACGGTCAACGCCAACGTCTTCCAGGACGACGACTACAAGCTCGGCTCGATCTGCAACCCGGACCCCCGGGTCCGCGCGAAGGCCCTCGCCCACCTGCTGGAATGCGTCGACATCATGGACGCGACCGGGTCGAGAGACCTCAAGCTCTGGTTCGCCGACGGCACCAACTACCCGGGCCAGGACGACATCTCGGCCCGGCAGGATCGCCTCGCGGAGGCCCTCAGCGCGGTCTACCAGCGGCTGGGCGAGAACCAGCGGATGTTGCTCGAGTACAAGCTGTTCGAGCCGTCGTTCTACACCACCGACGTGCCTGACTGGGGGACCAGCCTGCTGCACTGCCAGGCCCTGGGCGACCGAGCGCAGGTGGTGGTGGACACCGGCCACCACGCGCCGGGGGTGAACATCGAGTTCATCGTGGCTCTGCTGCTCAAGGCGGGCAAGCTCGGCGGGTTCGACTTCAACTCCCGGTTCTACGCCGACGACGACCTGATGGTCGGGGCGGCCGACCCGTTCCAGCTCTTCCGCATCCTGCACGAGGTGGTCAAGGCGGACGCGCTGGGGGCGGCCGGCGGGGTCGCGTTCATGCTCGACCAGTGCCACAACATCGAGCCGAAGATCCCGGCCCAGATCCGCTCGGTCATGAACGTGCAGGAGGCGACGGCCAAGGCGCTGCTCATCGACGCCGAGGCGCTGAAGACGGCCCAGCTCGCGGGCGACGTGCTCGGCGCCAACGCCGCGCTCATGGACGCCTACAACACCGACGTCCGCCCGCTGCTGGCCGAGCTCCGCGAGGAGATGGGCCTCGCGCCGGATCCGTATGCGGCCTACCTCGGGTCCGGGTACGCAGAAAAGATTTCGTCCGAACGGACCGGGGGGACTCCGGCCGGGTGGGGAGCTTGATCACCGTGGCTGACCTTACCCGTGGTCTTCCGGCCCAGGAGACGACCGCCGGCTGGAGGGCTTGACTACGATGGCTGACCTTGTATACGGGGCTCCCGCCCGCGAGGCCGTCGCGACGCTGCTCGCGCGGTCTAACCGGCTGGGCTCGGACCCCCGCAACACCAACTACGCGGGCGGCAACACCTCGGCCAAGGGCACCGCGACCGACCCGGTCACCGGCCAGCCGACCGAGCTGATGTGGGTGAAGGGCTCGGGCGGCGACCTCGGCACGCTGACCGAGGCGGGCCTGGCGGTGCTGCGCCTCGACGCACTGCGCGCGCTGACCGACGTCTACCCGGGCGTCGAGCGCGAAGACGAGATGGTCGCGGCGTTCGACTTCTGCGCGTTCGGCAAGGGCGGTGCCGCCCCGTCGATCGACACCGCCATGCACGGCCTGGTCGAGGCCGCGCACGTCGACCACCTGCACCCGGACGCCGGCATTGCGTTCGCGACCGCCGCCGAGGGGGAGAAGCTGACCCGCGAGTGCTTCGGCGACCGGGTCGCCTGGGTGCCATGGCGGCGGCCCGGCTTCCAGCTCGGTCTCGACATCGCGGCCATCAAGCGGGAGCACCCGGAGGCCATCGGCGTGATCCTCGGCGGGCACGGCATCACCGCCTGGGGGCAGACCAGCGACGAGTGCGAGGAACGCTCGCTGGAGATCATCGCGGCCGCGCAGAAATTCATCGACGAGCGCGGAGCCCCGCGTCCGTTCGGGAAACTGGTGGTGGAGCCGCTGCCGGAGACCGAGCGCCGGGCGCGGGCGGCCGCCCTCGCGCCGGTGATCCGAGGCCTCGCCTCGACCGACAAGCCGCAGCTGGGGCACTTCACCGACACGGCCGCGGTGCTCGAGTTCGCCGGCAGCGAGCGGATGCCGGAGCTGGCCGCGCTCGGCACCTCCTGCCCCGACCACTTCCTGCGCACCAAGGTACGGCCGATGGTCCTCGACCTGCCGCCGTCGGCGCCGCTCGAGGACGTGGTCGCGCGGCTGCGCGAGCTGCACGCGGCCTACCGGGAGGAGTACCGGGCCTACTACGAGCGCTACGCGACCCCGGACTCGCCGCCGATGCGCGGCGCCGACCCGGCGATCGTGCTGGTGCCGGGGATCGGCGTGTTCAGCTACGGCGCCGACAAGCAGACCGCCCGGGTCGCGGGCGAGTTCTACGTCAACGCGATCAACGTGATGCGCGGGGCGGAGGCGATCTCGGCCTACGCGCCGATCGGCGAGAGCGAGAAGTTCCGGATCGAGTACTGGGAACTCGAGGAGGCCAAGCTCCGGCGCCGGCCCGCGCCCAAGCCGCTGGCCGGCCGGATCGCGCTGGTGACCGGCGGCGGCTCGGGGATCGGCCGGGCGACCGCGCAGCGGCTGGCGGCCGAGGGCGCCTGCGTGGTCGTGGCCGACCGCGACGCCGCGTCGGCGGCCGAGGTCGCGTCCGGCCTCGGGACGGCCGACGTCGCGGTCCCGGTCGCGGCCGACGTCACCAGCGAGGCGGACGTGGCGGCGGCGATCGCGGCGGCGGCGCTGGCGTTCGGCGGGGTGGACCTGGTGGTCAACAACGCCGGGCTGTCGATCTCGAAGCCGCTGACCGAGACCACGACGGCCGACTGGGACCTGCTGCACGACGTGATGGCACGGGGGTCGTTCCTGGTCTCGCGGGAGGCGGCGAAGGCGATGACCGCGCAGGGCATGGGCGGCGACATCGTCTACATCGTGAGCAAGAACGCGGTCTTCGCCGGCCCGTCCAACGTCGCCTACGGCGCCGCCAAGGCCGACCAGGCCCACCAGGTGCGGCTGCTCGCGGCCGAGCTCGGCGGCATCGGGGTGCGGGTCAACGGCGTCAACCCGGACGGCGTGGTGCGCGGCTCGGGGATCTTCGCGGGCGGCTGGGGCGCGTCCCGGGCCGCCGTCTACGGGGTGCCCGAGTCAGAGCTCGGCGCCTTCTACGCACAGCGCACGCTGCTGAAGAAGGAGGTGCTGCCCGAGCACATCGCCGCGGCCGTGTTCGCCCTCTGCGGCGGGAACCTCCCGCTGACGACGGGCCTGCTCATCCCGGTCGACGCCGGGGTGGCGGCGGCGTTCCTGCGATGACGCGGAGGTACGCACCCATGGCTGATCCCCGTCCGGCTTCCTCGGGATTGGCGGCCGAGTTGAGCCATCAGGACGTTGAGCTGCTCCGGCTGCTGGCGGGGGGCCTGCCGCTTGACGCGGTGGCCAGGCGGATGGGCAAGTCGGAACGGACCGTGCGCCGTCGGGTCAGGGGCATCTGCGACCAGCTCGGGCTGCGGACCCCCATCCAGGCGGTGGCCTGGGCGGCGCGACGGGGACTGGTGTGAGCTCGGCTGCGCCGGTGAGCTCGGCGGTGATGGCCGCGGTCGACCTCGGGGCGTCCGGCGGCCGGGTGATCGCGGCCCGGGTGTCCGGTTCCGAGGTCGAGCTGCACGAGGTGAGCCGGTTCCCGAACGAGCCGGTCCGGGCGGGCGGGACGCTGCACTGGGACATCCTCGGGCTCTACCGGTCGGTCTGCTCCGGGCTGACCGCCGCGGCCTCGACGTTCCCCCTGGCCAGCGCCGGCATCGACACCTGGGGGGTGGACTACGGGCTGCTCGACGCGGCCGGGGCGCTGGTCGGCAACCCGGTTCACTACCGTGACTCGCGCACCGACGGCGTCACGGTGCCGGTGCCGGCCGAGACGCTGTACGCCGTCACCGGCATCCAGCACCTGCCGATTAACACGATCTACCAGCTCGCCGCGGCGGCGGGCACGCCCGCCCTGTCGGCCGCGCGAACCCTGCTGCTCATCCCCGACCTGATCGCGTACTGGCTGACCGGGTCGGTCGGAGCCGAGGTGACCAACGCCTCGACCACCGGGCTGCTCGACGTGACCACGCGAGCCTGGGCCGTCGAGCTGATCGAGCAGGCGGGGATACCGAGCCGGGATCTTCCCGCCGCTGCGGCAGCCGGGTGATCTGATCGGGCCGATCACGGTCGGCCGGCCGGAGTCGGCCCGGGCGGCGGGGCCGGCGGCCGGGCGCTCTGGTCGGCGGCGGCGCCCGGGCGGTGCCGCTCGTCGCCGTCGGGTCGCACGACACCGCGTCGGCGGTGGTCGCGGTGCCCGCGTCAGGACCGCACTTCGCGTACATCTCCTCAGGCACCTGGTCGCTGGTCGGGCTGGAGCTGGACCGGCCGGTGCTGACCGAGGAGAGTCGGCTGGCCAACTTCACCAACGAGGCCGGCGTCGACGGGACCGTCCGCTACCTGCGCAACGTGACCGGCCTCTGGCTGCTGCAGGAGTGCCTGCGGAGCTGGGGAGCCTCCGCCGAAGCGGCCACCGGGCCGACGTCGGCACCCGGTCGAGGCGGGCGCGGGACCGCTCGACCTCGGCTCGCTGCTCGCGGCGGCGGCCCGGGAGAAGCCGCTGCGGTTCGTCGTCGACACCGACGACCCGGTGTTCCTGCCGCCGGGCGACATGCCCGCCCGGATCTGCTCCTGGCTGGCCGCGCGCGACCTGCCCGCGCCGTCCGATCCCGCCCAGCTCGTCCGGTGCATCCTGGACAGCCTGGCCCTCGCCTACCGGCGCGCCCTGCTTGACGCCCAGTCGCTGTCCGGGCAGCACGCCGACGTGGTCCACATCGTCGGCGGCGGCTCCCGCAACGACCTGCTCTGCCAGCTCACCGCCGACGCAACCGGGCTGCCGGTGGTGGCAGGCCCGGCCGAGGCGACCGCCCTCGGCAATGTCCTCGTCCAGGCCCGCGCGCTCGGCGCGGCCCCGGCGACGCTGCCGGGCATGCGGGCCATCCTCCGGTCCTGCCTCGACCCTGCGGACCTTCGCCCCGGCCGGGCGACCGCGACGCCTGGCAGCGCGCGGCGGCGCGCCTGGTTTGACACGTTCCAAACCCACGACCAGACACTATTCTCAGTCCACAAGAAAAGCTGGTGAACGTGCCTGTCAGCATCAGGGAGGTCGCGGCCCACGCCGGGGTCTCCGTCGCCACGGTCTCCAACGTGATCAACCGTCCGGAGATCGTCGCGCCGCCGACACGCGACCGGGTGCAGGCCGCGATCACCGAACTCGGCTTCGTCAGGAACGAGTCCGCCCGCCAGCTCCGGGCCGGGCGCAGCCGGACGATCGGCCTGGTCGTGCTGGACGTGGCCAACCCGTTCTTCACCGACGTGGCCCGGGGGGTCGAGGACGAGGCGAACAAGGCCGGCCTCGCGGTCATCCTCTGCAACAGCGACGACCAGGCCCGCAAGGAGAACCGCTACCTCGACGTGCTCGAGGAGCACCGGGTCCACGGCGTGCTGATCACGCCGGTGGTCGGCGCGAGCACCCGGCTGGCGAGCCTGCAGCTGCGGGGCACCCCGGTGGTCCTGGTCGACAGCCGGTCCCCGTCCCGCGGCCAGTGCTCGGTCGCGGTCGACGACGTGATGGGCGGCGACCTCGCGATGTCGCACCTGCTCGCGGCCGGCGCACGAGCGCATCGCCTACGTCGCCGGCCCGGCCAGCATCCGGCAGGTGGCGGACCGGCACGAGGGCGCGCTGCGCGCGGTCCGCCGGGTCGGCGGGGCGGCCGACGACCTCATGCTCATCGAGGCCGACGCGCTGAACGTGTTCGCCGGGCAGCGGGCGGGCGCGTCGATCGCGGCGATGCCCGCGTCGTCCCGGCCGACCGCCGTGTTCTGCGCCAACGACCTGATGGCGCTGGGCGTGCTGCAGGAGATGACCCGCAATCACATCCGGGTGCCGGACGACATCTCGATCATCGGCTACGACGACATCGACTTCGCGGCGGCCGCCGCCGTCCCGCTGACCTCCGTCCGACAGCCCCGGCAGGAACTCGGCCGCACCGCCGCCCGGCTGCTCCTCGAGGAGGCGGCCGACGACGAGAACCACCGCCACCGCCAGGTCATCTTCGAGCCCGAGCTGGTCGTTCGCGGCTCCACCATGCCCGCCCGGTGAACGTCTCAGCGGCGGTTCGACCGGATCGCGGCGATATGCACGAGGCTGTTGTAGGTCACCACGGCAATGGCGAGGTGCATGACCATCAGCACCGCCACCCCCTGAACGGGCTGCCCCAGGTGGAGGATCCACAGGTCGGGCAGCCACAGGACGAGGGTGACCGCGATCGCCATCCGGAAGAACAGCCAGCGCGGGTCTGAGCTGATCCTGGTGACGATCGGCCACGCAGCGCACGCGATCAGCACGCCGATGATGGTCAGCTTGCTGTAGTCGGAGAACTGGAAGTGGACGTAGCCCTTGGTCGAGGGGAAGACCGCCTGGCCGATCACGACCAGCAGCGCGTCGGCCGCCAGCGACCCGGCCACCGAGACGGCGGTCGCGATCGCGACCGGCAGGGACGACGGCTGACGGTGGGTCGGGGCCAGGTCCACCCGCACGAGTTCCAGAGCGCGACCAAGTGACGACGGCGGCAGTTCGGCTGGCATGCTCCCCCAAGACCTGGCGACTGATCGGGCGCGGTGAGCCCGAGACGATAGGCAGAACATAGACCACCCCGTCCGCCCGGCAGTACCTCCCGGAGGAGGAAATCCGCCGCCCCGTCCTCATCCTCAGGTATCAAGGTGCGGCAGTAAGAAAGGGGAAGACATGGGCGATCACCCAGGCCCGCTACCACTGTGGCGATCAGTGGTTATCGCAGCTGAGAGGGCGCTGAGAGGGCGGCGTCCGACCTGAGGATGATTTGAGCGGCGACCGGCGAGGTCCGGTCGGCCGCGTCGGTAGCTTGTGCCGCATGGTTATTGAACAGACGTTGCGACGGCCGGGGGGCGGGCGGCCCGGCGGACCGCTCGCCGTGCAGACGGCCGGGCTTACCAAGCGCTTTGGCGAGCGCACTGTTGTCGATGATGTGGCGCTGGAAATCCCCCAGGGAGCAGTGTGCGGGTTCGTCGGCCCGAACGGGGCCGGCAAGACCACGACCATCCGCATGCTGCTCGGCCTGGTGCGGCCCACCTCGGGCAGCGGCACGATCCTGGGCGGCAGTCTGGCCGAGCCCGCGAGCTACCTGCACAAGGTGGGCGCGCTGATCGAGTCGCCCGCGTTCTACCCGCAGCTGAGCGGCCGGGAGAACCTGAAGGCGCTGGCCCGGCTCGGCGGCATCCCGCTGGCCGGCGTCGACCCGGTGCTCGAGCGGTCCGGCCTGCTGGCCCGGGCCGGGGACAAGTACCGCTCGTACTCGCTGGGGATGAAGCAGCGGCTTGGCATCGCGGCCGCCATGCTGGCCGGCCCCGAGCTGCTGATCCTCGACGAGCCGACCAACGGCCTCGACCCGGCGGGCATCGTCGAGATGCGCGGGCTGATCAGGTCGCTGGCCAGCGACGGGATCACGGTCCTGGTCTCCAGCCACCTGATCTCCGAGATCGAGCAGATCTGCGACTACGTGGTGATGATCCGGGCGGGCAGGCTGGTCCACCAGGGGCCGGTGACCGAGCTGCGGGCCACCCAGCAGGCCGAGTTCGTCATCGCGCCGGAGCACGACGCCGACCTTGAGCTGCTGATCAAGCTCATGCAGCAGGGCGGCGGCACGGTGACCGAGGGCGGCGGCTACGGCGAGCTGGTCGTCGCCGCCCCCGGCGCGAGCGCGGCCGACGTGAACCGGCTCGCCGCCGAGCACGGCGTCACGCTCCGGCAGCTGGGGGAGCGCACCCAGAGCCTCGAGCGGGCGTTCTTCGCGCTGACCGGGACCAAGTCGGCCGACGTGCCCGACGGCCAGGAGATGGGATCCATTCGATGACGATGATCTGGGCGGCCTTCACCAGCGAGTGGACCAAGCTCAAGCGCAAGACGCTGTTCCTGTCCACCTTCCTCGGCCTCGCCGCGGCGGCCTCGCTGTTCGTGGTGCTGATGTTCTCCCAGGCCACCAACAATGGCGGCCTGGTCACGCTGCACCAGCTGGCCCGGCCGAACGGCCTGGTCATCGGCGTAGCGCGAGCCTCGATGCTGCTCGGCGTGGTCGCGTTCGGCATCGCCGCCTCGCAGCTCGCGAGCGAGTACAGCCTCGGCACGCTTCGCCAGCTGCTGGTCCGCCAGCCCCGCCGGGCCACCCTGCTGGCCGGGAAGATGCTCGGGGTGATCACCTTCCTGGTAGCCGCGCTCTGCTTCGCCGCCGTGATCGCCCTGGTCGTCGCGGTGGTGGCGGCGCAGAGCCGCGGCGTCTCCAGCCACGCGTGGTTTACCGGAACCGGCCTGACCGACATGTTCCAGGAGCTCGGCGACCTGGCGCTGGCCACCGTCGGCTACAGCGTGCTTGGCATGGCGGTCGGCCAGTTCGTCCGGTCGGCCGTCTTCGCGGTCATCATCGGCTTCGCCTGGCTCATCGCGGTCGAGAACATCATCGTCCGCATCGTGCCGAGCGTCCAGCAGTGGATGCCCGGTGCCTCGCTGCTCGCGGTGGCCTCGGCCGGGAACGAGGGCGTCGGCTACGCGCACGGGCTGCTGCTCGGCGCGGTCTACGTCATCGCCGCGATCGCGGCGTCGATGATCGTCTTCCGCCGCAGCGACGTCACCGCCTGACCAGGATCCGTTTAGCCGCCGCAGTCGCCCCGGTCCGTTCGAGACAAACGAACTTGATCTTGAACGGACCGGGGCTTCCGCTTCGGCATGCCCCGCCGGCGGCCCCGCCGGCGCAGGGACCGCACGGGGGCTCGGTCCCTGCGCCGCCACAGGAATGATCGAGGCGGCTGGCGTTACGACTTGGGCTGGAGGAGCAGGTACACGGTCTCGCCGCCGATCGTGGCCGACTTGTAGTGCGCCTCCACCCACGCGGTGATCTGGCTGGACGAGCCCTGGCCGCCGGGGCCGCCGCCGATGCCGCCGCCGGCGATGTAGTAGGTGATGTCGCCCGCCTTGACCCACTGCTCGAACTCGGTCAGGGTCGGCGCCGGGTCAGAGCCGGTGAACCCGCCCATCGCCATCACCGCCTTGCCGTCGCTCGCGAGCTCAAGGCTGGCGGCGCTGTTCGACTCCTTCGACGGCCGCCGCCCAGCGGGTCGTGGTCTTCTCCAGCGCCTTGTCGAGCGCGGACGAGGTGCCCGCGCCGCCGGGGCCGCCGCCGCTGAACCCTCCGCCAGCGCCGCCGGCCCGGGAAGTCCCGGACGGCAGGGCGCCACGCTCGGTACCGGTCCCGCCGGTCCCGCCGGTCCTGCCGGTCCCGCCGCCGGCAGTCGGCGCGCCGCCGTCGCCGAAGTCGCCGTTCAGGCCGCTCGGCGGACCCGAGCTGCCGCTCGCGGCCGAGCCGCCCACGCCGCCGGGACCAGACCCGGCCGGTCCGGTCGGCGCGCCGCTTCCGGTCGCGCCGCTCCCGGTCCGGCCCGCGCCGCCGGTCCCGCCGAAGCCCGCGCCGCCGCCCGGAGCGCCGCCGCCGAAGCCGCCGCCGGCCCGGTCCCGAATCCGGCGCTCCCGCTCCCGGACACCGCCGTGGGGATCGCCCCGGAGTGCGGCGTGGCAGCCGTCCCCACCCCCCAGGCGGCCGTCGGCACCGCCACCGCCACCGCGGTCAGCACCCCGGTCGCCACGATCAGCCGTCGCCCGGTCCCGGACCGCACCGCCGCGACCGCCAGCAGCGACACCGCCGCGACGGCCGCCGCCACCGCGAGGTACCGCACCGACGGGGCGAACGAGGTGTCCGTGCGCAGCAGCTCGAACCCCCACCCGGCGGTGACCAGCACGGTCAGCGCGAGTACGCGGTAGGCAGCGCGCGGGGCGACCGCCCGGTGCCGCCACAGCAGCACCGAGCCGATGCCGACCAGCGCTCCGATCGCGGGCGCGAGCGCGACCGTGTAGTAGGGGTGAATGGTGCCCTGCATGTAGGCGAACGTGATCCCGGTGGACAGCAGCCAGCCGCCGAAGATGATGAGCGAGGCCCGGGCCGAGTCCGTCCGCGGCCCCCGCCAGGTCACCCAGACCGCGCCCGCCAGCAGCACCACCGACGCGGGCAGCAGCCAGGAGATCTCGAGCCCGAACTCCCCGCTGAACAGGCGCGGCAGGCCGGCCGTCCCGCCGAAGCTGCTGCCGGCCCGCCCCGCCGCCGCCGCGCCATGTTGCCGTCCCCGCCGAACAGCCGCCCGAACCCGTTGTAGCCGAAGGCGAGCTCGAGCGGGTTGTTGTCGGTCGACCCGCCGATGTACGGCCGGTCGGCCGCGGGCGTCAGCAGCACCGCCGCGATCCACCACCCGGCTGAGACGACGATCGCGACGGCGGCCGCGAGCAGCTGGAGGACCCGCCGCCGCAGCGGCACCGGCGCCGCGATCAGGTAGGCCAGCCCGAACGCGGGCACGTTGAGCACCGCCTCGCCGCTCTTGGTCAGGAACCCGAACCCGAACGCGACCCCCGCGCCCACCAGCCACCAGGTCCGCCCGTGCTCGAGCGCCCGGGTGACGCAGTAGGCGGCCGCCACGACCAGCAGCACCATGAACGCGTCGGGGTTGTCGAACCGGAAGATGAGGACCGCGGCCGGGGTCAGCGCCATCGCCGCCCCCGCGATCAGCCCCGCCGTCGCCCCGGCCCGGCCGCCCGCGTTCCGCCGCACGGCCCGGCGCACGGTGGCGCACAGCAGCCCGGCCGCCGCCACGCCCTCCAGCGCCTGCGGCACCAGCAGCGACCAGCTGTTGAAGCCGAAGATCCGGCCGGACAGCCCCATCACCCACAGCGACGCCGGCGGCTTGTCGACCGTGATGAAGCTCGACGGAGTCGAGGGAGCCGAAGAACCAGGCCTTCCAGCTCTCCGTGCCCGCCTGCACCGCCGCCGCGTAGAACGAGTTCGCGTACCCGGAGGCGCTCAGGTCCCACAGGTACAGGACCGCCACCGCCGCCAGCATGACGAGGAACGCCGGGCGGTACCAGCGCGGCGTGCTCTCGTCGAGCTCCCGAGCACGCGGCGGTCCGGTGCCAGGGGAGCCGGGTCGCGGTGCCGGGGTGGTCGGCTCGCGCCTGCCACGGCTGCTCAAGGGAGGTCATGGTTGCTGAGGTTGCCAGCCCAGCCTAGGTCGCAGATCTCGCGAGACTCTGCGCAGCCTATGAAAGGCAACCGCCTGGTTATCCAGCCGGCCCAGGGGATGCTGGTACTGTCCGGCTTAGTGTAGCGCAACCGATAGAGAGCGGGCCGATATGAGCCTTTTTCAGCGGGCGCACGACATAGTCGCCGCCAAGGCGGACAAGGCGCTCGACGCCGCCGAGAAGCCGGACGAGATGCTCGACTACTCGTACAACCAGATGCTCGAGCAGATCACCAGGATCCGCCGGGCCCTGGTCGACATCGCGGCCTCCCGCAAGCAGATCGAGCTGCAGGAGACCCAGCTCCAGCACTCGTGGACCACCTCAACGACCAGGCCAAGACCGCCCTCGGGCAGGGCCGGGAGGACCTGGCCCGCGAGGCGCTGTCGAGGAAGGGCGCGGCCCAGGGGCAGATCGACAGCCTGGAACCGCAGCGCCAGCAGCTCGCCGAGGAACAGGAGAAGCTGGAGCACGGGCTGGCCGAGCTGCAGAAGCGGGTGAACAACTTCCGCTCGCAGAAGGAAGTCCTCAAGGCGCAGTACACGGCCGCGAGCGCGATCAACTCGGTGAACGAGGACGCGGCGGGCATCTCGACCAGCGTCAGCGACTCCGGGCGCCGCGCTCGAACGCGCCCAGGACAAGATCTCCACCATGCAGGCCCGGGCCGGCGCGCTGGACGAGCTGCTCCAGTCCGGCGTGCTCGAGGACGTCGGCGGCGGCGGCGATGACATCCAGAAGGAGCTCGACGAGGTCACCTCGTCGAGCGACGTGGACAACGAGCTCGCCGCCCTCAAGGCGCAGCTTGGCCCGGGAACGACGCCGCCCCCCGCCCTCCCGGCCGGCTAGCGCGGCCGCTCTTTGACCCCGGCCGCGAGCAGGTCGACGACCTCGGCGATGCGGGCTGCCCGGATCTCCGGTCGGCGGGTAGTGGCGTCGATCCAGCGGAGATACGCCTTGCGGTAGAACTGCGCCAGCGTGTCGAAGAAGGCCCCCGCGGCCGGGTTGGCGGCGAGGGCGGCCGCGAGGTCCTCAGCCAGATCGGCGCGCTGCGGGCCTTCCGGCGTCAGCTCGACGCTTACTTCGTCACCGGGCGCGACGCCCAGGCCGCGGACCCGCGACGGGCTCAGGGAGAAGGCCCAGCCGGCGCCGCCGGGGCGACAGCGTCACCCGGACGCGGGTGCCGTTGACCGTGCCGTTCACGTGGTGCACGGCCTTGGCGCCCCACAGCTCGTCCGGGTCGAACGGGACCACGATCGTCGCGTGACCGCCAGGGGCGTCGGCGACCAGGGCGCGGAACCGCTGCGTGCGCATGGCCCTCATCGTGGCATGACGCCGGCCTGGCGAGGAACGCGCTCCCTCGAAATCCTCGTCGGCCGGCCCGGTCTCATCCGCCCGGATCTGGGTAAACAGAAAGCGACGACCAGGTATCAGGGTCATTGCCGGGCGGTGAACGCGTCCCCGCCAACGGCAGCGTCGGGGGGCGAGTGGGCTGAAGGTGGCCAGCAGCGTCTTCGGGGGGGTAAGTCCGCACATCCCGGAGGCCAGCGACGGCATCCTGACGTCGGCCGGGATCTGCGAGGGGTTCGCCGGGGCCGGCGTCAGCTCCAGCGTGCTGTTCTTCGCCGGGTTCGCCGGGCTGGTGGCCGGGACGCTGGCGATGGGCGCCGTCGAGTACTCGAAGCTGCGGGCCGAGCATGACCGGCAGGTGGCGCAGCTCGCCGCCGAGCGAGTGCTGCTTGAGACCGCGCCCGACGCGGAGCTGGAGGAACTGGCCGAGCTCTACGTATCCCGCGGCCTCTCGCCCGGGCTGGCCGGCCAGGTCGCCGCCGAGCTGACCGCCCACGACGCGCTGGCGGCGCACGCCGAGGCGGAGTACGGGATCACCACCGCCTCCCGCATCGCTCCGCTCCGGGACGCGGTCGCGGTGAGCATCGCGTTCGCGGCCGGGGCGGTGCTGCCGTGGCTGGCCATCGTGCTGATCCCGGGGCCGTCGCGGGCAGCGGTGACGTTCGCGATCGTGCTCGCGGCGCTGGCGGTGACGGGCTGGGTCGCGGCGCGGATCGCGCGGGTCTACCCGCTGATCCCGATGGTCCGCACGGCCTGCATCGGCGGCCTGTCGATGCTGATCACCTATGGCGCCGGGCACCTCCTCCACCCGTGAGCGACGACCCCGTAAGCCACGTCCGCGGCGGCGGTCCCGGTCCGACGGCAACGACCCCGATAATGACCGATATGACCATCCGCTATGACGAGGTGCTTGGCCCGCTCCGGGAGGCGTACAACGGCGGCGCGGCCTATCGCGACGGGCTGACCAAGGAGCCATGGAAGCTGGCCGAGCGGCAGGCGTTCGCACAGCGGCTGGCGCCGGCAGCGCGGCTGCTTGAAATCGGCGCGGGCACCGGGCAAGACAGTGCGCACTTCCAGCAGCAGGGCTTCGCCGTCGTCGCCGCCGACCTGTCGGCCGCGATGGTGGAGCGCTGCCGGGCGAAGGGCATTGAAGCCCACGTCATGGACTTCCTGCACCTGGACTTCCCGGCCGGCTCGTTTGACGCCGTGTTCGCGATGAACTGCCTGCTGCACGTGCCCAACCGCGATCTGCCCGCGGTCCTGACGGCCGTCGGGGCGGTCCTAAAACCGGGCGGGCTCTTCTTCGTCGGCGTGTACGGGGCGGACGACGGCGAGGAGGGCACGGAAGGCCCGATCGACGACGACAGGCACGTGCCGCCGCGTTTCTTTTCCTGGCGCACCGACGGGCAACTGCTCGCCTTCGCCGCCGACGCTGGCTTCGAGGTGATCGACTTTCACCCCGTCGACACCGGCCGAGGCTACCGTTTCCAGTCGCTGACGCTGATCCGCCCGGCCGCCTAACGGCGTCTGGCGGCGCGAGACCCTCGGCCGGCGGCCGGGAATCGACACGCTGTCCCCACCGTCACCACGCGCAACTAGTCAGCCGGATATACGGGTCATTGTGGGCACTTCGGGTCGCGGAGTGCCCCCAACGAAACACGCTGACGCCCGCGGCCGGAAAACGTCGCCTCCAACGGCACACAATCACGGCTCCCGCCCAGACCGGGTCATCGTCATCTTCCACCGCCGCCCCACAACCCACACCTGCCACCACGAGTACACCGACTGGAGCCGCCAGCAAACCCCGGCTGACCGCCGCTTGACAAGCTAAGCCCCCGGGATGCCTAGCCGCTCCGGACACCCCGCGGGGTTACCCACCACTCCGAGGCGATTTCCAGCCCGCACGCCCGCAGCGCCTGGCGCTTGGGCTCATCGAGGTGCGCCGTCACCACGACCGCCTGGACCGCGCCGCGCCGCCCGGCCTCGGCCAGGGCAGTGCGCAGCAGCCGAACGCCGGTCGTTGGCCAGTCGCCGACCGAGGCGACTGCGAAGTCGTCGATAGCGCAGGACAGGCCGCCGGGGTCGTAGACCGGCGGCGCAGGATTCAGGGACGCGATGAGAAAGCCAGTGAGCCGGTCCGCTCGCTCACCGCACTAGCGTCGCACGGCTTCCGCATCGGGGGCAGCCGAGCCAAGGAGTTCGATCGATTTCTAAGATGTCCGGAAATTTCTGTTATCTGGCAGGTCCGGGCGGGGTCTCCAGTGCATGAGCCATCTGACGCGCAGCTCGACGAGGAGTGCAGCGAGACGCGGCCGGCCGGTCAGGCTGCTGTTGATCTTGATCGCGGCCACGCTGGCGGCCGGGTGCCTGGCCTACGTCGCGATCACGACGATGGGTACCGGCCATCGAGCGCCGGCCGGCCTCACGGCGCTGGCCGCCAGAACCGGGCAGGCCGTCACGGCGGCGCCGGCCAAGGCAGCCGCCCAGGCTGCGGCGGCGGCAAGCACGACACCAAGCACGGCGACGCCAGTGCCGCCCGCGCCGGCCGGCTGGTCAACCGTCTTCAAGGACGGCTTCGCCGGCCCGGTCGGCTCCGCCCCCGCGCAGGCCAACTGGTTCCACGACATCGGCACCGGCTACGGAACCGGGGAGGTCGAGCACACCACCGGCTCGACCAGCAACGTCTACCTGGACGGCCACGGGCACCTGGTGCTCAAGGCGACCCGCGCCAACGGCGGCTGGACATCAGCGAGGATCGAGTCCGCCCGCGACGACTTCCAGGCCCCGCCGGGCGGCGAACTCGAGCTGACCGCGTCGATCAAGCAGCCGAACCCGGCCGACGGCCTCGGCTACTGGCCCGCGTTCTGGGCGCTCGGATCGCCGATGCGGACCGGCGGCGGCTGGCCGACGTCGGGCGAGCTCGACATGATGGAGGACGTCAACGGGCTCAACCAGGCCTCGCAGACGCTGCACGACGCGGCGGGCAGCGACGGCCACCCGCTGATCGCCTGCCGCGGCACGCAGTGCGAGTCCGGCTACCACACCTACTCGGTGATCATTAACCGGGTGAACACGAACGCCGAGTACCTGCAGTTCCTGATGGACGGCCGGGTGACCGACACGATCACCGAGGCCGAGGTCGGCGTCGACTGCCTGGCATGAGGCGATCGACCACGGCTTCTTCATCATCTTCGACCTGGCGATGGGCGGCAACTACCCGGACGGGAAGTGCAACTGCACCACGCCGACCGCCGCGACCTCGTCCGGCGCGTCGATGAGCGTGAGCTACGTCGCCGTCTACGAGAAGGGCGGCAACTCCACCCCGAGCGCGCGCCCGCAGGCAAGCCCCAGCAACGCCGCCAACGCCGCCAACACCGCCAACACCGCCAGCCCCTCGGTAGCCGGCGCGCCGCCCGCGTCGTTCTGGGGCAGCACCGCCGCGATCCCCAAGGCCAAGCACGTCCTCGAGGTCAAGATCATCAACCGGACCAACGGGCGCTACCCGGACAGCGAGGTCTACTGGAGCTTCAACGGCACCGAGAAGTCGATCGCCCAGCAGCAGTACATCGACCTGCCCGCGAACTCATCCGGCCGCATGTACTTCTACCTCGGCTCACCAGAACAGCAAGTACTTCGACTTCATCGAGTTCACGGTCGGCGCCGGCTTCGATGAACGTCGACACCACCCGGGTCGACCGCTTCGGCCTCAAGCTGGCCCTCCTGGCCCACAGCGACAGCGGCCAGACCCAGGAGATCGGCGAGGACTACACGACGTTCAAGGAGAGCCGGGCGGCGACCTTCGCGCGCTTCGAGGCCTTCGTCCCCACCCAGTTCAAGGGGCTGGCGACCATCGACGCCCCCTACGGCATCCCCTCGCCAGGCAACGACCCCGCCTTCCAGCCGGGCGGAAAGTACGCGACGTACTTCACCGCCTACGCGACCGCCCACGGCGCAAAAGCCGACACCACCGCCGACGTCTTCGGCTGCGGCGGCACGCTGTCGGCCAACCCCCCGCTCTGCGCCGCCCTCAACCGCCACGTCGCGCAGCTGCCGGCCTCCGCGCAGTCGAACCCGGCCAAGTTCTACAAGGCGGGCCCGGCCAACTACTACGCGGAGTTCTGGCATGAGAACGCCATCGACGGCAAGCAGTACGGCTTCCCCTACGACGACGACGCGGACCAGTCGTCCGACATCTCGGTCGCCAACCCCCAGTACATGATCGTCGCGGTCGGCTGGTAGCCGCCCCCGTCAGCAGCAAGATCCGTCAGCGACAAGAATGGGATGCTGGTCATATGGACGAACCCGCCACCGCCCGGACCCGGCTGCGGAGCTTCAGCCCGGTCTTCCCGGTTCGCGACCTGCGGCGCGCGCTCGCGCACTACGCATCGCTCGGCTTCGACGTGCAGCCCTACACCGAGGGCGACGGCTACGGTTTCGCCGACCGGGACCGGGTGAGCCTGCACCTGTCCCTGGACACCGGGCACGAGCACGAGAGCGGCGGCGACGAAGGCCACGACCATGAGCACGTCGGCACCGCCTACCTCTACGTCGCCGACGCCGACGCGCTCTACGACGAGTGGACCCGCCCCGGCGTCGGCGGGCTGACCCGGCGGGTCGGCGACACCCCGTACGAGCTGCGCGAGGGCTCGCACGTCGACCCGGACGGCAACCTGATCCGGTTCGGCTCGCCGATGCCGAGCCAGACCGCCGAGCGGCTGCGGCTGCACCTGGAGGCGCGGTACGGGATCGACGTGACCGGGATGACCGACCTCGACGTGGGCGTGTGGCGGGTCGGCCGGGCCGACGGCCCGGACTGGGTGGCCCGGTGGTTCCCGGCCCGCCGCCCGGCTGAGGCGGTGGCGGGCGACGCCGACGATCCTGCGCTACGTGGCCGCCCGCGAGTTCCCGGCCGAGCGGTGCGCGGCCGACGAGCCGGTCTCGACCCTCGACGGCCGGGCCGTGCTGGTGACCGAGTGGGCCGGCCCGGTGCCGCGCCGGGAACGCCGGGAGGCGATCCGCGGCGCCGGCGGCCTCGGCCGGCTCGGGGCGCTGCTCGGCCGGCTGCACGCGCTGCCGCCCGGCCTCGGCGCGGTCGCCCGGCCCGGCGGCGCCTGGCATCACCTGGCCGACGGCCGCGCCGGCGGCAGAGGCGGCCGCGGCCGCGCGGCTGCTGGCGGGCATCGTCGCCACCTCGTCCCCGACGCCGAGCGCGAGGCCTATCAGGCGCTGCAGGCCGAGGTCGACGCGATCGACACCGCCGACGGGCTGCCGGAGGCGCTCACCCACCCCGACTTCGTGCTCGCGAACGTCGTCGCGACCCCCGGCGGCATGGTCCTGGTCGACTGGGCCGGGGCGGGCCGCGGCCCCCGGGCCTGGTCGCTGGCGTTCCTGCTCTACGCCGAGGGCGCCAAGGACCTGCGCCGGGTCGACGTGGTGCTGGCCGGGTACCGCAGGCACGTGACGCTCGAGGACGAGGAGCTCGACCGGCTGGCGGCCATCGCCCAAGCCCGCCCGCTGGTGCTCAGCGTGTGGTCGGTCTGCACCGGCCGCGCCACCCCGACCGAGGCGCTCGCGCACACGGCCGAGGCGAAGACGCTGGCCGAGGCCATCGCCGCCCGCGCCCGGGCGGCGCTGGACCGGTAATTGTTCGGGAAAATCCAGATCTTTTCCTCCGAACGGACCCTGCATGACTCTGGCTGGCCCGCCGCCTCCCGTCAGCCAGGCCGGTCGGTGACGTCGCTGAGCCCGTTCTCGAGCAGGTCGAACGCGGCGTCGCACTCCGCCAGCGTCTCCGCCTCGCACTGGCTGGTGCTGATGCCGAGCGATTGCCGCAGCTGGTTGACGGTGGTCAGGTGCTGCAGGGTGGCGACGATCTGGGCCACCGCGATCCGCAGCCGGACCGACTCTGAGCCAATGACGACCTCGCCGGCGCCGGGCGCGGCGTCCTGGCCGGTCCAGACCGCGGCCAGCCGCTGCGCCAGGTCGACCTGCTCCGGCAGGCCGGCCGCCTCGGTGAAGGCGGCCAGCAGATCCTGCTCGCCCTCGCGCCACATCCGGCCGAACCCCTCGATCAGCGTCGGGCTGCTGAAGATCACGCGGGCGAACTCGGCCACCCCGTCGTGGAAGCCGGTCCACTCGGCCCGTCGTTCCAGCTCGGCCCGCACGTAGCGGTGCAGCGCGGCGATGGGCGAGACCCCCGGCCCGCGCTCGCGCACAGCCAGGCCCAGGTCGGGCAGCCGCTCCACCGCGAACTCGAAGAACATCGACTCCTTGGCCGGGAAGTAGTTGAAGACGGTCATCTTCGACACGTGGGCGGCCTCGGCGATCTGGGCGATCGAGACCTCCTCGAAGCCGTGCTCAAGGAACAGCCGCAGCGCGGCGGCCGCGATCTGACGCCGGGTCTCTTCCTTCTTCGCGTCGCGCAGGCCGGTCGGTGGCATGCACTCATCATACGCCGTTCTTGGGTCCAGCCAATTTTTATGTTTGACATAAAAATTGTGCAGTCCTAATCTTATGCCCAACATAAGAAAGGACCCGGAGATGACGAAGGCACGGACCCTCGGCGTCATGGTCGCCGCCCTCACCACCCTGCTGGTCGGCATCCTCGATCTCACGATCGTGTCGACCAGCGCCACTCACATCGCCCGGTCCCTCGCCCCGGCCGGCGGCGCCGCCGACGTGCCGTGGCTGCTGGCCGGGTACGCGCTGGCCAGCGCCGCCGTCCAGCCGCTGTACGGCAAGCTGGCCGATTCCTTCGGGGTCAAGGCGGTCTATCTCGCCGCCGTGGCCGTGTTCGTGGCCGGCTCGGTGCTGTGCGGGACGGCGCAGAGCATGCCCGAGCTCATCGTCTTCCGCACCCTGCAGGGACTCGGCGGGGGCGGGCTGATGAGCGTCACCATGGTCGTCATCGGCCACCTGTCGGCCGACCGGGCCGACCGCGGCGAGGGCGGCGCCACCGGCGGGAACGCCATCGCGGCGGTCCTGCTGGGGCTCGGCCTGGTCGGCGGCCCGCTGCTCGGCGGCCTGGTCACCGACGCCGCGGGCTGGCGCTGGATCTTCTTCATCAACGTGCCGGTCGGCCTGGCCGCGTTCGCGGTCATGGCGCTGTGCCTGCGGCTGCCCCGCCCGGCCAGGCCGGACAGCCTCGAGCTGCCGAGCGCCGGCCTGCTGGCGGTGGCGGCGGCGGGCCTGCTCGCGGTCTGCCAGTGGGGCGGCCATCAGTTCCCCTGGGCGTCGGTCCAGGTCCTCGGGTGCGCGGGGCTCGCCCTGGCGGCGACGGCGGCGTTCTGCCGGCGGCAGGTGCGCGCCCGCGAGCCGTTCTTCCCGACCCGGCTGCTGCGCCACCCGACTCTGAGGGCCGTCACCCTGCTGCAGCTCGCGACCGGGCTGGGAATGGCCGCGGGCACCATCTACCTGACCCTCGACCTCCAGCTCGTGCGCGGCTCGACCGCCATCGCGACCGGCCTGCAGCTGCTCCCGGTCGCGGCCGGGCTCGGCCTCGGGTCGCTGCTCGGCCGGCGGATCGCCCGGTCCGGCCGCCCGCTGAAGGCCTCGATCGTCGGCGGCTCGGCCGTCTCCGCCCTCGCGCTCGGCGGCTTCGCGCTCTGCCCGCCCGGGGTGCCGATCGCCGTTCTCTACGCGGTCATGGTCGTGTTCGGCACCGGCCTCGGCCTCGGCCTCGGCAACGAGATGCTGCTGGTGTACGCGTCGGTCGAGCGGCGCGACCTCGGGGTCGCGACGACCGGCATCAGGTTCGTTGAGACCCTTGGCACCTCGCTCGGCGCGACCGCGTTCGCGACGCTGTTCTCGGCGCTGGTGCCGCACGGCGCGACCGCGGCGGAGGAGTTCGTCGCGCTCGGTCTCATCTTCGGCATCGGCGCCGCCGTCATGGGCGGCGCCACTGTGCTGGCGCTCACCCTCCCGCTCGCGACCTCCCGGCTGGTGACCGGCCCGTCGCCAGCGGGCCAGTCAACGGCGGGCCGGCGACCAGCGGGGCGGCCGGCCTCTCGGCTGCCCGCAGGCCGCCGCCCGCGAGCCCGCTACCAGCGGGGCGACCGGCGCTCGTAGCCGGGGACGATCCGCTGCATGTAGCCGGTGTCGTCCCGGTTGCGGAGCCCGCAGGCCAGGTACTGCTCGTGCAGCCGCCCGAGGGCGTCGCGGTCGAGTTCCACCCCGAGCCCGGGCCGGTCCGGCACCGCGATCGCGCCGCCGCTGAAGCTGAACGGCTCGCCCGCCACGACGTCCTCGGTCTTCCAGGGCCAGTGCGTGTCGCACGCGTAGGTGAGGTTGGGCACGGCTCCGGCGAGCTGGACCATCGCGGCCAGGCTGATGCCTAGGTGGGAGTTGGAGTGCATCGACAGGCCGAGGCCGAAGGTCTCGCAGATGCCGGCCAGCAGCTTCGACCGGCGCAGGCCGCCCCAGTAGTGATGGTCGGACAGGATCACCTGGACGGCGTCCCGCCTGATGGCCGGGGGCAGGTGATCGAACGCGACCACGCACATGTTGGTGGCCAGTGGCATCGCCGCCTCCCGCGCGACCTGCGCCATGCCCTCGATGCCGGGGGTCGGGTCCTCCAGGTACTCGAGCACCCCGGCCAGCGCGCGGGCGACGCCGATCGACGTCTCGGGCGTCCAGGCGGCGTTCGGGTCGAGCCGCAGCGGGTGGTCGGGGAAGGCGTCGTGCAGCGCGCTGATCGCCTCGATCTCCTCGGCCGGCGGGAAGACGCCGCCCTTGAGCTTGAGCGCGGTGAACCCGTAGCCGTCGACCAGCCGCTTGGCCTGGGCGACGATGCCGTCCGGGTCGAGCGCCTCGCCCCAGTCGTCGCCGTCGGCGCCGGGGTGCCCGGCCCACTTGTAGAACAGGTAGGCCGAGAACGGCACCGCGTCCCTGACCGCGCCGCCGAGCAGGTCGGCCACCGGCAGCCCGGCCGCCTTGCCCTGGATGTCGAGGCAGGCCACCTCGAACGGGGAGAACACCCGGTCGGTGGCCGCGCTGTGGCCGATCAGGCCGGACGAGATCGTGGTCTCGGCCGCCCCGATGGCCTGCACCCGGCGGTAGACGTCCTCGGTCTGGTAGACGTCCGCGCCGACGATGGCGGCCGCCGCGGCGTGCAGCGCGGCCAGGTGCTTCTCGTCCGCGTAGGTCTCGCCCAGGCCGGTCAGGCCGGCGTCGGTCGCGACCTCGATGATCGCCCGCAGCGCGAACGGCTCGTGCACGCCGACCGAGTTAAGCAGCGGCGGGTCGGCGAACGCGACCGGGGTGATCGCGACGCCGGTGATGCGGATACTAGCCCTGCTCATCGCGTCAGTCCCTGGTGTAGGCGCCGTCGACGAGGCGGAGCAGCCCGTCGGGGTTGGACTTCGCGGACCGCGTCGGGCAGCAGTTCGTCGGGCACGTCCTGATAGGCCACCGGCCGCAGGAACCGGTCCATCGCCAGCGTGCCGACCGAGGTCGTGCGGCTGTCGGAGGTGGCAGGGAACGGGCCGCCGTGCACCATCGAGGGCACCACCTCGACCCCGGTCGGCCAGCCGTTGAACAGGATCCGGCCCGCCAGCCGCTCGAGCACCGGGAGCAGGTCGAGCGCCAGCGGCGCGTCCGGCCGTGGCGGCGTGCACGGTCGCGGTGAGCTGGCCCTCCATCGCCCGCGCGACGTCGATCAGCTGGCGCGGATCCGCGGCCCGGACGATGACCGAGGTGGCGCCGAACACCTCGTCGTGCAGCTCGCGCGCGGCCAGGAACTCGTCGGCGGTGGTGGCCACCAGCGCCGCGCAGCCCCAGCTCGTGCGGCCGTTCTCGCGGCCGGGGTCCGCTCCGAGCGCGATGACCTCGGTCCCCGGATGGTCGGCCAGCCTGGTTGCGCCGTCGGCGTAGGCGGCGGCGATGCGGCCGGTCAGCATCGGGGCGGCCGGGCTGGCGGCGACCGCGTCGCGGGCCGCCGCGGTGAAGCGGTCGAGGTCGGGGCCGTCGATGCCGATGACGATGCCCGGGTTGGTGCAGAACTGGCCCGCGCCGAGCGTCAGCGAGCCGACGAACGCCGCGCCGAGCTCGGCCGCCGCCTCCGACAGCCGCCCCGGCAGCAGGAAGACCGGGTTGACGGCGCTCATCTCGGCGAAGACGGGGATCGGGACCGGCCGCGACGGCCGCCGCGGCGACCAGCGCGAGCCCGACCCGGCGCGAGCCGGTGAAGGCGACGGCGGCGATGGCCGGGTGGGTGACCAGCTCGACCCCGACGGTCGGGCCGTCGGCGTAGACCATCGAGAACACCCCGGCCGGGAGCCCGCTGGCGGCGACCGCGCGGGTGACCGCGGCGCGCGACGATCTCCGAGGTGCCCGGGTGCGCCTCGTGCGCCTTGACGACCACCGGGCAGCCGGCCGCCAGGGCCGAGGCGGTGTCGCCGCCGGCGACGGAGAAGGCGAGCGGGAAGTTGCTCGCGGCGAACACCGCCACCGGCCCGACCGGAACCCGCCGCTGCCGTACGTCCGGCCGTCGGGCGGGCTTGCGGTCGGGCAGCGCGTGATCGATGCGGGCCCCGTTCCAGCTGCCCTCGCGCAGCGCGGCTGGCGAACAGCCGGAGCTGGCCGGTGGTCCGCCCGACCTCGCCGGTCAGCCGGGGCAGCGGCAGGCCGGTCTCGCGGTGGGCGCGCTCGGCGGCCGCCTCGGCGACCGCGTCGATCTCGTCGGCGGCGAGCTCGAGCAGCCGGGCGCGCTGCTCGATGGGGGCGGCCCGGAACGGCTCGAAGGCGGCCTCGGCCAGCTCCACCGCGCGGGCGACGAGCTTGCCGTCGGCGAACTGGAACCCGGGCTCAAGCGCGGCGCCGTCGGCCGGGTCGACGGCGCGGAAGGCCCCGACGTCACCGACGACCGCCTCTCCCGCGATGTACATGGCGCCGACGACGGCTGCGCTTGCGGTTGTCATGTGGGTCCCTCCGTTGGGTTGCCTTCGGGGCTGGCGCCTCCATGCTAAGCGCCGGGCCCCGCCCGTCAGAAGGAGGACTGACCGTCCTCGAACCAGCGCAGGAACCGGCCCGCCATCAGTCCCCGCTCGAGCACGTGCCGATAGCGGAGCAGCCGCTGATAGGCATCGGGCGGCGGAGAGTCCAGGGTGTCGGCCAGCCCCCGCAGCCGGGGCAGGTCGAGCACGGCCCGGGCGGTTTCGCTCCGCTCGAGCAGCCGCAGTTCCTCCTGCACGGCCTGGCGGGCGTCGGACAGCCGCTCGAACCAGTCGGCGGTGTCGATGCCGTGCCTGGTGCCGGTCACGATCTCGGCCGGCAGCCGGTCCGCCATCGCCCGGCGGATCAGCGAGCGGGACACGCCCTGGCGCGAGCACTGGCTCTCCGGCAGCGACAGGCAGAACTGCGCGATCCGCGCGTCCGCGGTCGGGTCGCGGATGTCGACTCCGTACAGGGCCGAGTAGGCGCCGTTGATCCCGCTGATGTGATGAACGTCATCCATCAGGTGGCGGACCCTGGCGGCGGGCGTGTCGACCCGGCGCAGCAGCCAGCGGTCGCAGTCCCTGGCGCGGCTGCGCTCGGCCACCCGCTGCTCCCGGGCGAACTCGGGATTGATCGGTGACAGCGGGAACCACCAGTCCTCGCGGCTGAGCAGCGGATCGTCGTAATGGCGGCTGGTGATCGCGAGCTGGGCGTGCGCGGGCAGCCGCGCGACCAGCCCGCCCCGCGCGAATATCCGGGCGGTGGACTTGAGCCCGCCGGTCGGCGCCTGGGCGCGGGCCTCGCGCCAGGCCTGGCGCGATCGCCCCTTGCCGACCAGGGAGCGGATCAGGCCGGTGCCGGGCCAGCTGATCGTGTAGTTCCCGCTCTTGCCGGTGAGCAGGACGGAGATGTCCCGTCGCTGCGCCGCCGCCATGATGCCCTCGTACCAGACCCGGCTTGCGGTCCCGGTGTAGGGCATCTCGGCCACGTCGAAGAACCGGTCGAGGTCGTCAAGGAACACCCCCTGGGCCCGGACGACGAGGTGATCGACGTTGCCGTACCTGGCGGCGACCTGGCCCGCCAGCGGCGCCTCGTCGAGCGTCCAGCCGGGCAGGTCGGGCTCGCGGAAGCCGATCATCGGCGCGCCGGTGAACGCGGTCAGGCGTTCGCCGCGCTTATCCAGCTGCGGCGCGGCCGCGGCCGCGACCGACGTCGAGTCGAGGCCGGCGCTGAGCAGCAGGCCGACCGGGCTGAGGCTGCGCAGCTGGTCCGCCACCACCCGGTCGAACAGCTCGGTGAACGCCTCCTCGTACTCCTCGTCGCTCCGCAGCCGCAGCTCCTTCCCGAGCGCGGGCGACCAGAATCGCCGCACCCGGCCGCCCTGGCGGTCGGCCGTGAGCAGATGACCGGGCTCGAGGCTGTTAATGCCCTCGTACAGGCTCGCGCCGGGCTCCGGCGGCACCAGCACGAGCATGTCGGCGATGCCCCGGCGGCTGAGCCTGCGTGGCACCCCGGCGAGCGCGAAAAGCGCCTTCGGCATGGTGGCAAAGGCGACGAATTCCCCGGATTGATGATAGAAGACCGTTTTGGCGCCGAATGGCGACCGGGCAAGCAGCAGTCGCCTGCGTTCCTTATCCCAGATCGCGAAGGAGAACGAGCCGACCAGCCGGGCGGCGCAGTCCTCGCCCCATCGCTCATAGGCGGCGAGTATGAACGCAGAATCCGGGACCTGGGGCGATTCCCAGGCCAGGCCCAATTCGCCCGACAGCTCGCGCCGATTGTCGATCCGCCCGTCGCTGACCAGCACCCGCCGGCCGTCCCGGCTGATCAGCGGCTGCCGCTCGGCCAGGTCCTCCGGGGTCACCCGCTTGAGTTCGAGCCCGAGGCCGATGCCGTCGCCGGTCCAGGTGCTGCTCCCGTCGCCGCCGTGGGCGGCCAGGGCGGAGCGCATCTGCAGCAGCGCGCGCTCGGGCGGGCCGTCGCCTTTGGGGCTAATCAGCCCGAAAATCGCACTCAACTAATGCCCCGTATAACCGCTGCCGACGTGTCTGCCGAGGCACACCATAACTGACCAAAGTCGTCAGCCGCAACGGCCGGTATTGCCCGAATTTCCGGAAAATTGCGACTTTCTCCCCGCGTTCCCGGCCATTTTAGTGTGGCGAGTTTTTATTCGGTGCTTTCTCCGGGCGGCGCGGAGGGCGGGACCATCGCGAAGCCGTCGGGGGAGACCTCCCGGCCGTCGGGGTCGATGTAGCCGACGTGCACGGGGGCGTCGGTCCCGGCGACCCGGCGCAGCATGCTCGGGCCCTCGGGCCGGGGCAGGTGCTCGTCGCCCCACTGCTGGAGCGCGGCCAGCACCACCTGCAGCTCGCGTCCGGACTGGGTCAGCCGGTAGGCGTGCCGGGAGCGGGCGCCCGGCTCCCGGTACGGCTCGCGCTCGAGCACCCCGTACTCGACCAGCGTCGCCAGCCGGTCGGTGAGGACATCGGGGGCGACGCCGAGCCGGTCGCGGAACTCCACGAACCGGGTGGCGCCGAGGAACGCCTCGCGCAGGATCAGGAACGTCCACCGCTCGCCGAGCACGCCCAGGGTGCGCTCGATCGAGCAGGGTGCATCGGGGACCTTCGCCATGACCCCAGCATACCTCTAAGTTGTGTTTTCATACTCAGGCATGCTAGGTTGTGAAAACCTACTCAGCAGGAAGGCGCACCCATGGAGATCACCGGAAAGACAGCGCTCGTGACCGGGGCCAACCGCGGCCTCGGACGGCACCTGGCCCAGGAGCTGCGGGACCGGGGAGCGACCGTCTACGCGGCCGCCCGCAACCCGGAGTCGGTGGACCTGGCCGGAGTCATCCCGGTCGCCCTCGACGTGACCGACCCCGCCTCGGTCGCGGCCGCCGCCGCGCGCGACCGAGAACGTGGCGATCCTGGTCAACAACGCGGGCTCCTCGACCGGCGCCTCGCTGCTGACCGGGGACCTGGCCGACGTCCGGCTCGAGCTCGACACCCACTTCTTCGGCACCCTCGAGGTCACCCGCGCGTTCGCCCCGCAGCTCGCCGCGCAGCAGCGCAGCGCGGTCCTGAACATCCTGTCGGTGCTGTCGTGGGTGAGCCTCCCGGCCAGCGGCGCCTACTGCGCGGCCAAGTCGGCCGAGTGGTCGCTGACCAACGCGCTCCGCCAGGAGCTCGCCCCCCAGGGCACCCGGGTCAGCGCACTGCACGTCGGCTACATGGACACCGACATGGCCAGGCACGTCAGCTCGGCCAAGTCCAACCCGGCCGACATCGCCAAGATCGCGGTCGACGGCATCGCGGCGGGCGACGCCGAGATCATCGCCGACGAGCTCAGCAAGCAGGTGCTGGCCGGCCTCTCCTCCGGCGTCGCCGGGCTCTACCCGCAGCTCGCCTGATTGACTCGCCGCCCGCAGCCAGACATCCAGGGGTCTAGCTCGTCAAGCGGCGGCTTGCCGGCTGCCAGCGGCTCCTGACGGTGCTCTCGTGCTGGCGGGTGCGGGTGCGGGTGCGGGTTGTGAGGCAGCCGTGGTGGTTGCGTTGCCGACAATCCGGCCCGGGCGTGGTGGTTGCCGACAATCCGGCCCCGGGCGTGGTGGTTGCCGACAATCCGGCCCCGGGCGTGGTGGTTGCCGACAATCCGCCCCGGCCGTGAGCCATTGCCGACAATCCGGCCCGGCCGGCAGCCATTGCCGACAATCCGGCCGGGCGGGAGCCATGATTGTGTTCCGTTGGGGGCCGCGTTTTCCGGCCGCAGGCATCAGCGTGTGCCGCTGGGGGCACCCCGCGACTCGAAGTTCCCACGATGACCCTAGAACCCAACCGGCCTGTTGTGCGTGGTGACGGTGGGGATGCTGTGTCGATGCCCGATCACCCGACGCAGGAGGCTGGCCGAATCCGGAGTCTGCCGCCGCCGCCCCCGAACCTCCGTGCCGCCGCTGCCACCCGAACCCCTCCCGCCGGCGCCGCCACCCGAACCCCTCCCGCCGGCGCCGTCGACCTCCAACCTCCTGCCGCCGACCCCGAACCCCGTGGCGCCGTCTTCGAACCCACCTGTCGGCTACGCCGCCGACCCCAAACGCCGTCTGTCGGCTACGCCAGCGACACCGATAGTCGATGTCGCTGGCGTAGCCGACAGGCCGCGCGACCTGTCGCTGGCGTAGCCGACAGGCCCCGCCGGGTGTCCCGCCGCCGCCGAGCGTCGCAGCCAAGCGCCGCTAGCTGCGAAGCCGGCCCGTGAGTTCGGGCTCGACCTAGTCGGCGATGGCCGCCTGGCCACCCGCCGCGAGGCCACCGTTGCCATCATCAGCACGGTCGCGACCAGCGCCGCTGTCCAGCTTGATCGCCTCACGGGCGGGCATGTTGCTCCGTGTGGCGATCATTTAACTTTGGTCACTCAGCGTGGGTCGGCGGAGCGCTACCGTACGGTTCTGTACCAGCGGCGTGGGATTCGGTACCATCAGAACGGGATTCGGTACCATTTTGCCCAGAGGTGACCAATGAGCGACTCGACGACGACCCGCCCGTGTCGGAGCCAGCCGATCCGCGCGATCGCGTCCCGCGGATGACCGGCGTCACCGTCGGCGAGCCCGACGACCTGGTGCTGGCGGCCGAATTCCCCGCCGCCACCAGGCAGCAGTGGCAGCGCCTGGTGGCCAAGGTGCTTCGCGTCGACGGCGACGTCGACTCGCCCGAACGGCAGCTCGCGACCATCACCGCCGACGGCATCGAGATCGAGCCGCTGTACGTCGCCGATGGCAGCCGGCCCGTCTCGGGCTACCCCGGGCAGCCGCCGTTCGTGCGCGGCCGGGGGCCGGCTGGCAACCGCGGCGGGTGGGACGTCCGGCAGCGGCACGAGCATCCGGACCCGGCGACGGCCCGCGAGCAGATCATGGAGGACCTCGAGGGCGGAGTCAGCTCGCTCTGGCTGGGCCTGGGCGACGGCCGGATCCCGGTCGACGCGCTGCCCGACGTGCTCGCAGAGACCTACCTGGACCTGGCGCCGATCGTCCTCGACGCGGGGGAGCGGTTCGCCGAGGCGGCGGAGGTGTACCTCGACGTCGCGGAGCGCCGCGGGGTCCCGGCCGGCGCGCTGGCCGGCTGCCTGGGGGCCGACCCGCTCGGCGTGCTGGCGCGGACCGGCATCGACTCCGTCGGCCTAGCCGCCGCCGTCGAGCTGGCCCGCCGCTGCGCGGCCGACCTTCCCGGGGTCCGCGCGATCGTGGTCGACGCGCTGCCTTATCACGAGGCCGGCTGCTCCGACGCCGAGGAACTCGGCTGCGCCCTCGCGGCCGGCCTGGAGTACCTGCGGGCGATGCGGGCGGCCGGGTTGCCCGCCGACGCGGCGTTCGGGCAGTTGGAGTTCCGCTACGCCGCGACCGCCGACCAGTTCGCGACCATCGCCAAGCTGCGGGCCGCCCGCCGGGTCTGGGCTCGGGTCGCGCAGCTGTGCGGAGTCACCTCCGAGGTCGGCGGGCAGTGGCAGCACGCGGTGAGCTCGTGGCCGATGCTGACCCGGCGCGACCCGTGGAACAACATCCTCCGCGCCACCCTGGCCTGCTTCGCGGCCGGCATCGGCGGCGCCGACGCGATCACCGTCGCGCCCTTCGACGCGGCCATCGGGCAGCCGGACCGGCTCGCCCGCCGGGTCGCCCGCAACGTGCACGCCCTGCTGGTCGAGGAGTCCCACGTCGCCCGGGTGATCGACCCGGCCGGCGGGTCCTGGTACGTCGAGGACCTCACCGAACAGCTCGCGGCCAAGGCCTGGGCCTGGTTCCAGGAGATCGAGCGGTCGGGCGGACTGCGGGCAGCGCTGGCGGCCGGGGTCATCGCCGACCGGCTGGCGGCCAGCCGCTCGGAGCGGCGGGACGCACTGGCCCGGCGACGGGAGGCCATCACCGGCGTCAGCGAGTTCCCGCTGATCGGCGAGACCCTGCTCAGCAGGCCCGCCGCCGCCCGCCCGGCCGACGCCCCGGCCGGACTACCCCGCATCCGCTGGTCGCAGTGGCACGAGGAGCTCCGCGACCGCGCGGACGTCCACGCCGCGGCCACCGGGTCGCCGCCGACGATCACGCTGGCGCCGCTGGACGCTTCACGGGCCACGAACGCGCAGGTCGACCGGGTGCGGGCGCTCATCGCGCCGGCCGGCATCACCACGGTCATGGCCGTCACCGCAGCCGGCGCCGCCGCTGCCGCTGGCGGAGTCGAGACCGGCCGAGTCGACGGCCTCGCGGCTGGCCCGGCCTCCGTTGTCGTCGTCTGCGGCGGACCCGACGCCACCGTCGACGACGTGCGCGCCGCAGTGGACACGGCCCGCAAGCAGGGGGCGTCCACGGTTGTCGTAGCGGCCGGGGAACCGCAGGCGCCGGTTCCAGGCGCCGCAGAGAGGATCATCGACGACATGGACGTGCTCGCGTTCTGCGGCCGGATGCTCGACGCGCTCGGAGTAGCGCGATGACGGGCGACTGGGAGGTCCCGGATTTCGCCGACGTCGAGCTGGCCGAGCCGTCGGCTCCCGGACCGAACGACGAGAAGCGGTGGCACGACGCGCTGACCGCCGCCGGCCAGCACGGCGCGGGCGGCAGCGACACCGCCGGCCGTCCAGACGGCGGGCAGGCGTGGGTCACCCCCGAGGGCATCGACGTGAAGCCGCTGTACACCGGGGCCGACACCGGCGGGCTCGACTTCCTCGCCACCTACCCCGGTCTGCCGCCCTACCTGCGCGGGCCGTACCCGACGATGTACGTGAACCAGCCCTGGACGATCCGGCAGTACGCCGGGTTCTCCACCGCCGCGGAGTCCAACGCGTTCTACCGGCGCAACCTCGCCGCCGGGCAGAAGGGCCTGTCGGTCGCGTTCGACCTGCCGACCCACCGCGGCTACGACAGCGACCACCCGAGGGTGGCGGGCGACGTCGGGATGGCCGGCGTCGCGATCGACTCGATCTACGACATGCGCCAGCTGTTCGACGGGATCCCGCTCGACCGCATGAGCGTGTCCATGACCATGAACGGCGCCGTGCTGCCGGTGCTCGCCCTCTACGTCGTCGCGGCCGAGGAGCAGGGGGTGTCGAGCGAGCAGCTGGCCGGGACCATTCAGAACGACATCCTCAAGGAGTTCATGGTCCGCAACACCTACATCTACCCCCCGGCCCCGTCGATGCGGATCATCTCAGACATCTTCGGGTTCACCTCCCGCCGGATGCCGAAGTTCAACTCGATCTCGATCTCCGGCTACCACATCCAGGAGGCCGGGGCCACGGCTGACCTCGAGCTGGCCTACACGCTCGCCGACGGCGTCGAGTACCTGCGGGCCGGCCTCGGGTCCGGTCTGGACATCGACGCGTTCGCGCCGCGGCTGTCGTTCTTCTGGGCCATCGGCATGAACTTCTTCATGGAGGTGGCGAAGCTCCGGGCCGGGCGGCTGCTCTGGGCCAAGCTGGTGAAGCAGTTCGAGCCGAAGAGCGCCAAGTCGCTGTCGCTGCGCACCCACTCGCAGACCTCGGGCTGGTCGCTGACCGCCCAGGACGTGTTCAACAACGTGGCCCGGACCTGCATCGAGGCGATGGCGGCGACCCAGGGTCACACCCAGTCGCTGCACACCAACGCGCTCGACGAGGCGCTGGCGCTGCCGACCGACTTCTCCGCCCGGATCGCGCGCAACACCCAGCTGCTGTTGCAGCAGGAATCGGGCACCGGCCGGGTCATCGACCCCTGGGGCGGCAGCGCCTACGTCGAGCGGCTCACCTATGAGCTCGCTCGGCGTGCCTGGTCCCACATCCAGGAGGTCGAGGCGGCCGGCGGGATGGCCCGCGCGATCGAGGAGGGCATACCCAAGATGCGGGTCGAGGAGGCGGCCGCCCGCACCCAGGCCAGGATCGACTCCGGTCGCCAGCCGGTGATCGGCGTGAACAAGTATCGCGTCGCCGGGGAAGACGACATCGACGTGCTCAAGATCGACAACCGGGCGGTCCGCGCCCAGCAGATCGAGAAGCTGCGCCGGCTCCGCGAGGAGCGCGACCCCGACGCCTGCCAGACCGCGCTCGACCGGCTGACCGCCGCCGCCGGCCGGCCTGGCGGTGACGGGGATGAGGACAACCTGCTGGCGCTGGCCATCGACGCCGCCCGGGCGAAGGCGACCGTGGGCGAGATCTCCGACGCGCTGGAGAAGGTGTTCGGCCGCTACACCGGGCACATCCGTACAATCAGCGGTGTGTACCGGCAGGAGGCTGGCCAGACCGACAGCATCGACCGGGTTCGCGCCGCAGCGGCCGAGTTCGAACGGGCCGAGGGGCGCCGTCCCCGGATCCTCGTCGCCAAGATGGGCCAGGACGGCCACGACCGCGGCCAGAAGGTCATCGCCAGCGCGTTCGCCGACCTCGGCTTCGACGTCGACGTGGGGCCGTTGTTCCAGACCCCCGGTGAGGTGGCCCGCCAGGCGATCGAGGCCGACGTCCACATCGTCGGCGTCAACTCGCTCGCCGCCGGTCACCTGACCCTCGTGCCCGACCTCAAGGCCGCTCTCGCCGACGAGGGGCGCGGCGACATCATGGTGGTGGTCGGCGGGGTCATCCCGCCCCAGGATTACGAAGAGCTGCGCGCGGCCGGCGCGGCCGCGATCTTCGGCCCGGGGACTGTCATCCCCGACGCGGCCTACGACCTGCTGACGGAGCTGACCGCCAGACGCGAAACGACGTCGTGAGCCGGGTGGCAGCGTGACCAGGGTGACGGTGCTGAGCCGGGCGGCATCGTGACCGACGCGGCCGACGGGCCGGAGGCCGCCGCCCGGTACGCGGACGCGGTCCTGGCCCGGTCCCGGGCCGGCATCGCCCGCGCGATCACGCTGGTCGAGTCGAGCCGTCCCGACCACCGGGTCCTCGCCCAGCACGTGCTGACCCGGCTGCTACCGCAGGCCGGCGAGGCCCAGCGGGTCGGCATCACCGGCGTCCCCGGCGTCGGCAAGTCCACCTTCATCGACGCCCTCGGCGGGCAGCTGATCGACCAGGGGCACCGGGTCGCGGTGCTCGCCGTCGACCCGTCCTCCACCCGCAGCGGCGGCAGCATCCTCGGCGACAAGACCCGGATGACCAGGCTCGCCACCGACCCGGCCGCGTTCGTGCGTCCGTCGCCGACGGCGGGCACCCTCGGCGGCGTCGCCCGCGCGACCAGGGAATCGCTCGTCGTCATGGCCGCCGCCGGCTACGACGTGCTGCTGGTCGAGACCGTCGGCGTGGGCCAGTCGGAGACGCTGGTGGCCGAGATGACCGACACCTTCCTGCTGCTGGCCCTGGCCCGCACCGGCGACCAGCTCCAGGGGATCAAGAAGGGCGTGCTCGAGCTGGCCGACGTCGTCGCCGTGAACAAGGCCGACGGCCCGCACCAGGACGAGGCCCGCCGCGCCGCCCGCGAGCTGGCCGGCGCGCTGCGGCTGCTCGGCCGCCCCGACGACGGCTGGTCGACCCCGGTCGTCACCTGTAGCGCCCTGACCGGGAACGGCCTCAGCGAGGTATGGTCCCTGGTCGAGAGCCACCAGCGGATGCTTACCGACAGCGGCGAGCTCGACCGCCGTCGCCGTGACCAGCGCGTCAGCTGGATGTGGTCGCTGGTCAGGGATCAGCTGCTGGACCGGCTGCGCGACAGCGGCGAGCTCAACGCGCTCGCACCGCAGCTGGAGGCGGACGTCAGGGACGGCAGCATCACCCCCGGCCTGGCCGCCCAGCGTCTGGTCGACGCGTTCCTGCCCGACCGAACCTCGACGTCGTTATCCGGGTCAAATCTGGTCCTGCCGTGCCTCCGCACGCGTCAGCAGCCGGTTCATTGCGGCCCGCGAGCGCTTGTGCGCGTACATTTCCCGGTCTGCACGGCTCAGCACCTCCTCGACCCGCCGCATCGGCGCGAGCCGGCGCTCTGGCTGCTCCGGCTCGCGGACGAGGCCGAGGGAGCAGGTCACCTCCAGACAGAGCCCCCCCGCATACACGGGTTCGCCGGCGACCGCCCGATCGATGCGCTGCAGCAGCAAGGCCGAGTCTGCCTGGTCCGCCCCGCTTATCACCACGACGAACTCGTCCCCGCCGATGCGGGCCACCACGTCGGCGTCCGCCAAGTGCTGGGCCAGACGCCGGCCGGTCACCCGCAGCACCTCGTCACCGATGGCGTGCCCGTGCGTATCGTTGATGTGCTTGAAGCGGTCGAGGTCGCAGAAAACCACCGCCAACGGCGTCTGCGCGGTCAGCAGCTCCTCGAGCCGCTCTTGGAGCAAGACCCGGTTTGCCAGGCCCGTCAGCGGGTCGGATCGGGCCTGGTGGCGCAGGTGCGTCTCACGGGCGGACTGCTCGGCGAACGCCGAGTGCAGTTCGGCCTTCTCACGTTCCAGCGCCTGCATTGCCTGCATTGCCTGCTCGTGCCTGCGCGCGTTGAGAATTGCGATCGAGGCCTGCTCGGCGAACAACTCCAGCACGTCGTTGACCCAGGCCGGCGGGATGCGCCCGTCCCTCGGGCGGTCCATCGAGAGCATGCCGATCAGCTCGCCGTCCGGCGCGCACAGCGGCGCTACTAGTTCATAGTGAGGCCGCCAGGCGTCCGGGCCGGCTAGCGGCTCATATTCTCGCCGATAGGTGATGATGCCGTCGGGGGACCCAACACCGGGCAGGAATCGCAGCGATCCCCAGGCCTCGCCGCCGGCCAGGTGCTCAAGCAGTGCCGTGCGTCGGCACGTCGTATTGAGCAGCAGCGCCACCGCGTCTGGCGGACCGATGACGGCGATAACACGCAGCTCAGCCGCGTTCCGCTGCTCGGCGATGGTAACCGCGACGTCCTGGTACGGCGTCGACACGGTTACCCCGTGCGCGATCGCCTCAAGCGTGGGACGCAACCCGAGCGCTGAGTGGATGGTTGTCAGGGCACGGTTGACGGCCAGCAGAGCAGATCGCGGTATCTCCGGCTTCGAACTGGCGTCCTGATTCATCCCCCTGTGTCCTCCGCTTTCCGAGGTGGGACCACTGTACACTCGCAAATGATCACTGCGAGTGACAAATCGACGTCACACCGGGAATAGGCGCCGCAGCTGATAGTCGATGACTGCCTGGGCCTGATCGGGCGTCGAGTGGCCCGCGAGAACACTCGTGGCCAGGCCGGCCGACAGGCTCATCAGGCTGAGCGCCTCCAGCACCGGGTCTAGGTCGACCGGCGCGTCGCCGGCGGACTGGGCCGCGCGCAGCTGAGCGGCCACTACATCGGTCACCACCGAGGAGTTCCGGACCAAGGGGGATATGGCCAGCGCCGGATCCGTCAGGGAGAGGGCCATATAGGCCAGGTAAACGACGTGAAAGGCGCGCCTTGCTTCGTCTACGGGCAGCGACTCGGTCAAGATCGCGGCGATGACGTCGCGCGGGCTGGCCGGGCCTTCCGGCCGGCGGGCATCCTTCACCCGCGCCATCACCCGTTCGCTTAGCCGTGCCGCCAGGCGCTGCATGGCGGCGAGCAGGAGTGCCTCCTTGGTGCCGAAGTAGTACTGCACGAGTCGCAGCGACACCCCGGCCTCCGCCGCGACCTCGCGCATCCCGGTTGCGTGCAGCCCCCGCGCGGCCGCGGCCCGCACCAGCGCGTCCGCGATCCGCTGCCGCCGCTCCTCATGATCGACCCGCTTCGGCACCCGCTTACCGTATCCCTCTCTGTCTGCCCGGTCATCTTTATGATACATTCGTATCATAAAGATGACGACGCGCTGCGAGGAGGCGGACATGCAGGCAGCCAGCGGCGAGCCGGGTTCGTGGGCAAGCGAACGGCACGGCAGAAGTTCATGGCTGCCTACGAGCGGGCGTTCGCCCTGTGGCCGCAGCCCAACGAGGAGTTCGACCTCGAGACGGCGACCGCCACCACCCGGGTGCGCGCCTACCGGCCCCATCGCGACGGCACGGCGGTCGTGCTGCTGCCCGGGGCCGGGTTCAACGCGTCGATGTGGTACCCCCACGTCGAGGCGCTGGCCAAGAACCACCCCGTGTACGGCGTCGACATGCCCGGCGACCCGAACCCCAGCATCGCGCGTGCCCCGATGACTCCGCCGGAGTCCTGCGCGGCCTGGCTCGACGGTCTGCTGAGCCAGCTCGGCGACCGGCCGGCGCATCTGGTCGGCGCCTCCTACGGTGGCTGGGTCGCGATGAACCAGGCCCTCCTGGCGCCCGCGCGGGTCGCCTCCATCACCCTGCTCGACCCGGCCGGGCTGACCAAGCTCGACGCCCGCTTCTGGTGGTGGCTCAACATCAGCGGCCTGGCCAGTCTGACCCCGATGCCACTGCGCCGCCGTCTCGGCCGGTGGCTGGACAACCCGGCCATGCTCGAGCGGGAACTGATGACGCTGATGTGGGCCGGCATCCGCGGCTACCGGATGGAGCCGAAGTTCCCCGGCATCCTCACCGACGGTCAGCTAGGCGCCATCGGTGTGCCGGTCCTGCTGATCACCGGTGCCCGCAGCGCCCTCATCACCCCGGCCCAGGCCCGCGACCGGGCGGCCCGGATGCCGGACGCGGAGGTCGCCATCGTCCCCGGCAGCCACGGTCACTTCAACCGGACCGGCGAGCTGAACGACCGCATCTCCGCCTTCATCGACGCCTAATCCGGCTAGACGGCGCTGAAGCCGCCGTCGACGGACAGGGTTGAGCCGTGGATGTTGGACGCGTCGTCGCTGGCGAGGAACACCACGGCCTTGGCGACCTCCTCCAGAGTGCTCATCCGGCGGGATGGCACCCGGGCGATGAGCGGGGCGATGTGGTCGGCGAAGGCCGCGTTCCGCTCGGTCATCGTCGGGCCCGGCGCCACCGTGTTCACCCGCACGCCCGCTGGCCCGTACTCGGCCGCCCAGGATTTGGTCAGCGAGTGGATCGCGGTCTTGGTCGCGCTGTACAAGGCCGACCCGGCCATCCCGACCAGGCCGTTGATCGAGCCGACGTTGACGATCGCGCCGCTGCCGCGGGCGGCCATGCCCGGCGCGATCAGCCCGGTCAGCAAGATGACCGACTTCACGTTCACCGCCAGCGCGCCGTCGATCAGCTCCTCGTCGATCTCGGCCGTCGGTCCCGGCCCGATGAGCATGGCGGCGTTGTTGACCAGGATGTCGAGCGGCGCGCCGGCCGCGGCCTGGGCGGCGTCCGCCAGCTCGCGGGCGGCCGCGACGCCGCCCGCCAGGTCGGCGCCGACGAAGGCGGCCGCACCGCCGCGCTCGGCGATCTCCGCGACCACCTTCTCGCCCTTGGCCGCGTTGCGACCGCTGATGACGACGAACGCGCCCTCGTCGGCCAGCGCGCGGGCGATGCCCGCCCCGATGCCATCGGTTGACCCCGTGACCAGGGCGATCCGGCCCTGCAAGCGTGCAGTCATGTGTGCTCTCCTGCCTAAACGACTCATTACCGTTTCACTGTGCCTGCTATAAAATGGACTAGCAAGTCCAGGAAATGAGGCGCGGCCATGACCGCAAAGCTGACGCCGAAGGGCGCCGCCACCCGCGACCGGATCATCGCCGGCGCGTCGGCCGAGATCCGCGAGAATGGGGTGACGGCCACCCTCGATGACATCCGGATCAGGACCGGCACCAGCAAGAGCCAGCTGTTCCACTACTTCCCCGACGGCCGCGAGCAGCTGCTGCTGGCGGTGGCCCGCTACGAGGCCGACCGCGTGCTGGCCGATCAGCAGCCGCAGCTGGGCGACCTTACGTCGTGGGCGTCCTGGCGGGCGTGGCGCGACGCGGTCGTCGCCCGCTACCGCGAGCAGGGACCGCAATGCCCCCTCAGCGCCCTCACTACCCAGCTCGGCCGGGCCACCCCCGGCGCTCAGGCGGTGGTGTCCGAGCTCATCGGTCAGTGGCAGGCCGAGATCGCCGCAGGCGTCAGGCACATGCAGGCGGCGGGCGAGATCGCCCCCGATCTCGACCCGATGCGCACGGCCGCCGCAATCGTCGCCGGCATCCAGGGCGGCGTGGTCATGCTGATGTCCACCGGCGACACCACCCCCCTCGAGGCCGCCCTCGACCTCGCCATCGCGTACCTCCGGGCGAGCTCTGCCCGCTTATCAGGGCGCTCGCACATTCTCCGGTCACCCCACCGTGACCCCCGTGCGCTAGGCATATACCCTATGGGGGTATAGTTCGGTGTTGTCGGCGGGCTGGCGGGGGAGGTCGAGGGCATGCATGCGGTCGTGCACGCGCTGTCCATCACCGGATCGATGACCTGGGAGATCACCTGGGCGCTGATCCTGGGGTTCGCGCTCTCGGCGGTGATCCAGGCGGTGGTGCGCCGGTCCACGATCGTCCGGCTGCTTGGCGACGCCCGGCCGCGCACGCTCGCGGTCGCGGCCGGGCTCGGCGCGGCGTCGTCCTCGTGCTCGTACGCGGCGGTGGCCCTGGCCCGGGCGCTGTTTCGCAAGGGCGCGGACTTCACCGCCGCAATGGCGTTCGAGATCGCCTCGACCAACCTGGTGATCGAGCTCGGGGTGATCCTCGCCCTGCTGATGGGCTGGCAGTTCACGGTGGCCGAGTTCGTCGGCGGCCCGATCATGATCGTCGTGATGGCGGTGCTGTTCCGGATCTTCCTCCGCGACCGGCTGCTCCGGTCGGCCCGCGAGCACGCCGACCTCGGCCTGGCGGGCTCGATGGAGGGCCACGCCGCGATGGACATGTCCATCCAGCGGGACGGCTCGTTCGCGCGACGGCTGCTGTCGGGGGAGGGCTTCACCTCGGTCAGCCACGTGTTCGTCATGGAATGGGCCGCGATCATCCGTGATCTGGTGATCGGCCTGTTCGTTGCGGGCGCGATCGCCGCCTGGGTGCCCGATAGCTTCTGGCAGTCGTTCTTCTTCTCCGGCCACCCGCTCGCGGCCAAGCTGTGGGGCCCGCTGATCGGCCCGGTCGTCGCGATCATCTCGTTCGTCTGCTCGATCGGGAACGTGCCGCTGGCGGTGGTGCTGTGGAAGGGCGGGATCAGCTTCGGCGGGGTGGTCGCGTTCATCTTCGCCGACCTGATCATCGCCCCGATCCTGAACATCTACCGCAAGTACTACGGCCGGAAGATGGCGGCGTTCCTGCTCGGCACCTTCTTCGCCGCGATGGCCCTGGCGGGCTACGCGGTCGAGCTGATCTTCGGCGGGCTCGGCCTGATCCCGAGCCCGGCCACCGCCAAGATCCCCGACCAGGGTGTGTCGTGGGACTACACCACCTGGCTCAACATCGTCTTCCTGGTCCTGGCGGCCGCTCTGATCGTCAGGTTCACCCGCACCGGCGGCCCCGCGATGCTGAAGATGATGGGCGGAAAGCCCGAGCCGGCCGATCCCGCCAGCGCCCACGCGCACCACCACGGCATGCCCGGCATGGGCGCCGATATCCCAGCCGACTAAGGCGGCCCCGCGCGGTCCGGCGCCGACCCGGGGTACCGTCTCACCCGCACCATCCACTATGCCAGCCCCGGCAGCATCACCACCTCCGCAGAGCGACCTCGTCTTCCTATTAGTTTTAACCACTCTCTCCAACTACCTATCAGTTTTGACCACAAGATTCGGACAAATCGGGCGTGAAAACGGTCAAAATCGATAGGAAGGTGAAAAAACGGTCAGAAGTGATAAGAAGCTGAACACCAGGCAGCCTTCCGCGGCCCTCGAGCGGCTGGCCGTGCGCACCTGTTCACGTTCGGCTCAAGTGGTTCGTCGGCCCACGCGGCGACACGCCGACACGACATGTGGTGCTCGAATTTGCGAAGCCTTCCATATATGGTGTTCCACGCAGCTGGTTCCGTCGGCCCCCGGGCAGGCGGAGGCAACAGGGAACCCGGTGTGAATCCGGGACTGCCCCGCAGCGGTGAACGGGAACGACAGCCGTCCGAGTCGTGCGCGCAGGCGCCCGGCGGGAACAGCACTGGGCCTGATCAGCCTGGGAAGCGATGGCCGGTAGGAGGCGTCAACGGCGACGCCGCGCCCGTGAGTCCGAAGACCTGCCAGCGCGCCGCGCGCGACCCACGCGCGCGGCGGCTCCGGTCGCGCGGGACGACCGACGGGCACGGCACCCGCTCAAAAAGCGGGCGGCCGTCTTCGTCGCGTGCTCGCGTGGCCTGGGCCTCCAGAGCGAGCTCGCGAGGAGAGAGCGATGACGGTTACCGACGCCAGGCCGGGCAAACCAGCGAAGTCACAGGGGTCCGCAGGCATGCAGGTGCGGAAGCGGAACGGCGAATCCGAGCCGGTCGACGTGAACAAGATCGTCCGCGCGGTGCAGCGCTGCGCGGTCGAGCTCAACGAGGTCGATCCGCTGCGGGTCGCGACCAAGACCATCAGCGGCCTGTACGACGGCGCGACCACGGCCGAGCTTGACCTGCTGTCGATTCAGACCGCGGCCGAGATGACCGGCGAGGAGCCGCAGTACTCGCGCCTCGCGGCCCGCCTGCTGGCCGGCTACATCGACAAGGAAGTCCGCGGGCAGGGCATCGCCTCGTTCAGCCAGTCGGTCAGCCTCGGCCACGCCGAGGGTCTGATCGGCGACCAGACGGCGACGTTCGTCAAGGACAACGCGCGCAAGCTCGATGACGCGATCGCGCCCGCTCGCGGACTGGGAGTTCGAGTACTTCGGCATCAAGACCGTCTACGACCGCTACCTGCTGCGCCACCCGTCCACCCGGCTGGTCATCGAGACCCCGCAGTACTTCCTGCTCCGGGTCGCGTGCGGGCTGTCGCGGACGGCGGCGGAGGCGATCGGCTTCTACCGGATGATGTCGTCGCTCGCCTACCTGCCGAGCTCGCCGACGCTGTTCAACTCGGGCACCAGCCACCCGCAGATGTCATCCTGCTTCCTGGTCGACTCGCCGCGCGACGACCTCGGCTCCATCTACGACCGCTACGCCCAGGTGGCCAGGCTGAGCAAGTTCTCCGGCGGCATCGGCATCGCCTGGTCGCGGGTCCGCTCCCGCGGCGCGCTGATCCGCGGCACCAACGGAGCCTCCAACGGCATCGTCCCGTTCCTGCGGACGCTCGACGCCTCGGTCGCGGCGGTGAACCAGGGCGGCCGGCGCAAGGGCGCGGCCTGCGTCTACCTGGAGCCCTGGCACCCCGACATCGAGGAGTTCCTCGAGCTGCAAGGACAACACCGGCGAGGAGGCGCGGCGCACCCACAACCTCAACCTGGCCAACTGGATCCCGGACGAGTTCATGCGCCGGGTCGAAGCCGACGAGCTGTGGTCGCTGATCGACCCGGACGAGGTGCCCGCCCTGCCCGACCTGTGGGGCGACGGCGTTCGACGCCGCCTACCGGGAGGCCGAGGCGGCCGGCCGCTACGTGCGGCAGGTCAGGGCCCGCGACCTGTACGGCAAGATGATGCGCACGCTGGCGCAGACCGGCAACGGCTGGATGACGTTCAAGGACGCCAGCAACGCCAAGTGCAACCAGACCGCCGACGGCGGGAGCGTGGTGCACCTGTCGAACCTGTGCACCGAGATCACCGAGGTGACCACGACGGCGAGACCGCCGTCTGCAACCTCGGCTCGGTCAACCTGGCCCGGCACCTGACCGCGGGACCGCGACGGCAGCGCCGCCAGGTCGACTGGGCCAAGCTCCGCCAGACCGTGCGCACCGCGGTGCCGTTCCTCGACCGGGTCATCGACCGGACCTTCTACCCGAGCGAGCAGGCGGCGGCGTCCAACCCGGGCTGGCGGCCGGTCGGCCTCGGGCGTGATGGGCCTGCAGGACGTCTTCTTCGCGCTCCGGCTGCCGTTCGACTCGCCCGAGGCGTCCGAGCTGTCCGCCCGGATCTCCGAGGAGATCTACCTGACCGCGCTCGAGGCCTCGGCCGACCTGGCCGAAGAGTACGGGCCGCACCCCGCGTTCAGCCGGACCCGGGCCGCCCGGGGCGACCTGCAGCCCGACCTGTGGGACGTCGAGGTGACCCAGCAGGCCCGCTGGTCGACGCTGCGCAAGCGGGTCAGCCAGACCGGGCTGCGCAACTCGCTGCTGATCGCGATCGCGCCGACCGCCACCATCGCCTCGATCGCGGGCTGCTACGAGTGCATCGAGCCGCAGGTCTCCAACCTGTTCAAGCGCGAGACCATGTCCGGTGAGTTCCTCCAGATCAACACCGCCCTGGTGGCGGAGCTGAAGGCCCACGGGCTGTGGACCCCGCAGGTCCGCGAGGAAATCAAGCGGGCCGAGGGCTCGGTCCAGGGCATCACCGCGCTGCCGGCCGAGACCCGGCGGCTGTTCCGCACCGCCTGGGAGCTGCCCCAGCGGGCGCTGATCGACCTGGCCGCGGCCCGGGCGCCGTTCATCGACCAGAGCCAGTCGCTCAACCTGTTCATGGCCGCGCCGACCATCGGCAAGCTCTCCTCGATGTACCTGCACGCCTGGAAGAGCGGCCTGAAGACCACCTACTACCTGCGCTCACGGCCCGCCACCCGCATCCAGCAGGCGACCGTCGCCGTCGCGGCGACCAGCCCCGGCGCCGACGCCGAGGCCAGCCGTGGCCTGCTCCCTCGAGAACCCCGAGACCTGCGAGGCCTGCCAGTGACCACCACCGCGACCGCCGCCGCCAACGGCCTGCCAGTGACGCACCTGCTGCTCGACCCCGGCATGGACCTGACCCTGCGGCCGATGCGGTACCCGATGTTCTACGACCGGTTCCGCGACGCGATCAAGAACACCTGGACGGTCGAGGAGGTCGACCTGCACTCCGACCTGGCCGACCTGGCCCGGCTGTCGCCGGCCGAGCGGCACCTGGTCTCCCGGCTGGTCGCGTTCTTCGCCACCGGCGACACGATCGTCGCCAACAACCTCGTGCTCAACCTGTACCAGCACGTCAACTCGCCCGAGGGGCGGCTGTACCTGTCGCGGCAGCTGTTCGAGGAGGCCGTGCACGTGCAGTTCTACCTCAACCTGCTCGACACCTACGTGCCGGACGAGAAGGAACGGGCGCAGGCGTTCGACGCGGTGCGAGAACATCCCCTCCATCGCCCGCAAGGCCGAGTTCTGCTTCAGGTGGATCAACTCGCTCCACGAGCTGCGCGAGCTGCGCACCGCCGACGACCGGCGCGCGTTCCTGCTCAACCTGATCTGCTTCGCCGCCTGCATCGAGGGCCTGTTCTTCTACGGCGCGTTCGCCTACGTCTACTTCCTGCGCTCGCGCGGCCTGCTCAACGGCCTCGCGTCCGGCACCAACTGGGTGTTCCGCGACGAGTCGATGCACATGGCGTTCGCCTTCGACGTGGTCGACGTGGTCCGGGCCGAGGAACCCGGGCTGTTCGACGACGAGCTGGCCCGCGCAGGTCCGCGAGATGCTGGCCGAGGCGGTCGACTGCGAGGCGCAGTTCGCCGAGGACCTGCTCGGCCAGGGGGTGGCCGGCCTGTCCCTGGCCGACATGCGCGGCTACCTCGAGCACGTCGCCGACCGGCGGCTGGCCCAGCTCGGCCTCGAGCCGCTGTACGGGTCGCAGGAACCCGCTCGCGTTCATGAACCTGCAGGACGTCCAGGAGCTGTCGAACTTCTTCGAGCGCCGGGTCTCCGCCTACCAGGTGGGCGTCACCGGCGAGGTCGCCTTCGACGCCGACTTCTAGCCCGGCCGCGGGGGTGAAACCACGGACCGTTCGAAAATCCAAGATCTTTATCTCGAACGGTCCGTGGCTCCCACCGGCAGGCTCCGGCTTATCCTTTGTCCATGGCCGACGGGACCGAATTGGTGAAGTTCGCCGGTGGGGTAGGCGTCCAGCGGCCGGGCGCCACCGGCTCTCGCGGGTCGGGTGCGGTGACGTAGGCAGGGGAGGACTTGAGTTCCGCCTGAACGAGCCGCTCGGCGCGATCGCGCATAGGTACGTGAAACGATCCGATCTGGCTAGCGTTTGCCCTGTTCAGGCGCGACAGCGATCACTGACGAGTTTTATCGCCGCGATCGTTCCGCATATGTCGAATACCGGTGTCAGGTTTCTGACTCCGGCCGTCGGGATGTTCGCCGATCGCGATGTTTATAGTTGTTTTCCCAATAACGACGCGCAGCCGAAGCTCATAGACCTCCTTGACGAACTGCGATACCCGGTCGACCGGACCGTGAAGGTCTACCGGCAGCACTGGAGGTTCGAAGTCTGACGCTAAGGCCGTCCGCCGGCCGGTGAGTTCCGGCGGGCCGCCGGGTCTACAGAGGAAGGCCGCGCCGCGTGGGCGTCGGCGCTACCGACCCGGGGGGCTCAGCGTGGCAGCTCATGACGAATTCTCGGTCCTGGACGAGTTCAGGGCCGAGTTGCTCGTGCACTGCTACCGGATGCTCGGCTCGGCCGAGGAGGCCGAGGACGTGGTGCAGGAGACCTATCTGCGGGCGTGGCGCTCCTACGCCGGGTTCGAGGGACGGTCGTCGGCGCGGACCTGGCTGTACCGGATCGCGACCAACGCCTGCCTGACCGCGATTGACCGCCGCGGCCGCCGTCCGCTCCCCTCCGGCCTCGGCGGGCCGTCGGACGAGTCGGCCGAGCCGGTGCCAGGGCCGCCTGAGATGCCGTGGCTGCGGCCGCTGCCGGATGCGCTGCTCGCGGGCGAGCACCTTGACCCGGCCGCGGTGACCGCGTCCCGGGCCGGGGTCCGGCTGGCGATGGTGGCGGCGCTGCAGTACCTGCCGGCCCGGCAGCGGGCGGTCCTCATCCTCCGCGACGTGCTGAACTGGCCCGCGGCGGAGGTCGCGGACCTGCTCGACACCACCACCACCGCGGTCAACAGCGGGCTGCGGCGGGCCCGCGCGCAGCTCGCGCGGGCGCTGCCGGCCGAGGAGGAGGTCGTCGAGCCGGCCGAGCCCGACCTGCGGGCGCTGCTCGACCGGTTCGCGGCCGCGTTCGAGGACGGCGACGTGACCGCGCTGGCGGCGCTGCTGCGGGAGGACGTCGCGCTCGAGATGCCGCCGCTCGCGACCTGGTTCTCCGGCCGGGAGACGGTGCTCGGCTACGTGGCCTCGAACCTGGTCGGTACCGCCGCCCGGATGCGCCTGGTGCCGGCCGCGGCCAACGGGCAGCCGGCCTTCGCCGCCTACCTCGGCGACGGCGACGGGGTCTACCGGGCGCACGCGATGATCGTCCTCACCCTGACCGGGTCGCTGATCACGCGCATCGTCATCTTCCTCGAGCCGGCCCTGTTCCGCCTGTTCGGGCTGGCTCGCGAGCTCGCGCCCGGCGAGTCGGGCGACCGCCGCTGGTCTGCCTCTCTAGGGTCGCCAGCAGCGGCGGCCGTGGAGCAGGCAGGAGAACACGGCAATGTCAATCGAGAACGCGCGGCGGCCCGTCCGGTCCGCGGCGGCTCGCCCGCGCCGTCCGGCAGCTCGGCCTAGCCGGCCCGCCGTCAGGAGATCGCGGCCCGCACCAGCTCGGCGACCTTCTGCTCGGCCCGGGGGCTCCACTCCTTGAGCGCGTACGAGACCGGCCAGACGTCGCCGTCGTCGAGGTTCGCCGCGTCCTGGAAGCCCAGGGTCGAGTAGCGGTAGTTGAACTTGCCCGAGTCCTGGAAGAACACGACGACCTTGCCGTCCGTGTTCGCGTAGGCGGGCATCCCGTACCAGGTCTTGGGCGCTAGCTCGGGGGCGGTGGCGGTGACGGTCACGTGGACGCGCTCGGCCAGCGCGCGATCCTCCGGCGCCATCGCGGCGATGCTGTCGAGGACCGCCTGCAGGCCGTCGGCCTTCTTGGCGCCCTTCTTGCCCTCGGCCCGCAGCTCGGCCGCGCGCTTCTTCATCGCGGAGCGCTCGGCGGCGCTGAAGCCGTCGGACTCGGTCGTGGCAGTCATAGCGGTCATTCCGGTTTCCCTCCTGAGGCAGAGGGCCTGGTGTCAGGTCGCCCTCTGCCTAAAAGGCTAGGTCCGGGCGACGCGGTGGCGCTTCTCGAATCCTGATCGATTCAGGTCCTGGCCGCGGCGGGCCTAGCGGCCGTGGCGCCAGCGCGGCTTGCGCTTGTCAAGGAACGCGCGGATTCCCTCCCGCGCGTCGGGGAGCTGGCTGGTCGCGGCCATCACCTCGACCGCGTAGGCGTAGGCCTTCGGCTGGTCGAGATCGATCTGGGCGTAGAGCGCCTGCTTGCCGATCCCCTTGCTCTCGGCCGAGCCGCGGGTCGCCCGCTCGAGGAGGTCACCGACCGCCTCATCGAGCTGCCCGGCCGGCGCCACCCGGTTGACCAGGCCCCAGTCCAGCGCGGTGCGCGCGTCGATGACGTCTCCGGTCAGGGCCAGCTCGGCGGCGCGCTTGCGGCCCACGTTCCTGGCCACCGCCACCATCGGGGTGTGGCAGAACCAGCCGCCCTTGCCGCCCGGCGCCGCGAAGCCCGCGTCCTCGCTCGCCACCGCCAGGTCGGCGCTCGCGACCAGCTGGCAGCCGGCCGCGGTGGCCAGCCCGTGCACCCGCGCCACCACCGGCTGCGGCACCTGCTGCATCAGCGTCATCAGCTCGGTGCAGGTCAGCAGCAGCGACCGAACGGCCGGGAAGTCGGCGTCGGCGACGTCGGCGAAGTCATGACCGGCGCTGAACACCGGGCCGTTGCCCGCCAGCACGATGCCGAGGGCGTCGCTGTCGCCGACCGCGCGAAAGGCCGCGATCAGCTCGCGCAGGTGCTCAAGGGACAGGGCGTTGCGGCGCTGCGGCCGGTTCATCGTGATCGTGGTGAAATCGCCCGAACGGTCGACCAGGACGTGTTCAAACTCCATGGACCTAAGCATCGTCCCTGGGTGTGACCGTGTACAGGCCGGCCCGGCGGGCCCGCTCACAGTTCGATGCGGGAGCCCATGATGACGGTGCTGTCGCGGGGGAGCTGGAAGTACTCGGCCGCGTCGGCGGTCAGCCGGGCGGTGGCGATGAAGATGTACTTGCGCCACTGGCTCATGCCCGGTGCCTTTCCCCGGCGGATCTCGATGGTGGACAGGAAGTAGGAGATGTCGTCGTCGCACAGCGGGGCCTCGGTCGGGGTCCGGCGGATGAGCGGCAGCAGCGGCGGGACGCTCGGGTTGTCCATGTAGCCGAAGCGGGCGCTGACATGGAAGATGTGGTCGTCCTTGTAGCCGAGGTCGTCGATCTCGAGCCGGTCGGCATCGGGCACGTGCGGGACTGGAAGCGTCTTGATCTCCAGGATGACGACGTGCTCGTGCAGGACGTGGTTGTGCTCGACGTTCGCGCGCAGGGCGAGCGGGGCGGTGGTCTTGCCCCGGTTCAGGAAGATCCCGGTGCCCGGCGCCCGGTACAGCGGCGGCACGCAGTTGTGCAGCTGCTCGATGGTGTCGTGCAGCGATCCCTCGTCGAGCGCGCGCTGCTTGGAGACCAGTGCACGGCCCTTCTGCCAGGTGGTCAGGACCGTGAACACCGCGATGCCGACGACCAGCGGAAGCCACGCCCCGTGCGGCAGCTTGGTGAGGTTGGCGGCGAAGAACAGCAGGTCAATTGTCAGCAGGATGACCGCGCTTGGCAGGACAAGCCAGAGCGGCTTCTTCCACTGCTCGCGGACGATGTAGAAGAACAGCAGCGTGGTGATCGTGATCGTGCCGGTGACCGCCACGCCGTAGGCGTAGGCGAGCGCGGTCGAGCTGCGGAAGATGAAGACGAGCGCGAGCACGGCGGCGAGCAGCGCCCAGTTGATCCACGGGACGTAGATCTGGCCGATCCGTTTCTCCGAGGTGTGCTCGATCCGCAGCCGCGGCAGGTAGCCGAGCTGGGCGGCCTGCTGGGTGAGCGAGAACGCGCCCGAGATGACCGCCTGCGAGGCGATGACGGTCGCGGCGGCGGCGAGAATCACCATTGGGATCAGCGCCCAGTGGGGCGCCAGCAGGTAGAAGGGGTTGCTGACCTTCGCCGGGTCGGCCAGCACCAGGGCGCCCTGCCCGAGGTAGTTGAGGATGCAGGCGGGGAAGACCAGGAACAGCCACGACCGGGTGATCGGCCCGCGGCCGAAGTGCCCCATGTCCGCGTACAGGGCCTCGGCGCCGGTGACGGCCAGCACCACCGCCGCCAGCGAGAAGAACGCGGTGCCGAAATGGCCGAAGAGGAAGGTCGCCGCGTAGGTGGGGGACAGCGCCTTCATGATCGACGGGTTGCTGACGATGCCGCGGATGCCCAAGGCGCCGATCACCGTGAACCAGACGGCCATCACCGGACCGAACAGCCGCCCGACGACGGCGCTGCCCAGCCGCTGCAGCGCGAACAGGCCGATGATCACCACCGCCGTGAGCGGTACCACCAGGTCGGCGACCGACGGCGTCACCACCTCGACGCCCGAGATCGCGGAAAGGACCGAGATCGCAGGGGTGATCATGCTGTCGCCGAAGAACAGCGATGCGCCGAACACCCCCAGCAGCGCCAGAAAGATCGCGGTCCGGTGCCCGCCGGGCGCGCCCCGGCGGCGGATCAGCGTGATCAGCGCCATGATCCCGCCCTCGCCGTCGTTGTCCGCGCGCATCACCAGCAGCACGTAGGTGACGGTGACGATCGCGATGACGGCCCAGAAGATCAGCGAGATGACGCCGTAGACGTTCTGCGACGACACGTGGACGCGGTGCGGATCAGACGGGCTGAAGACCGTCTGCACGGTGTATAGCGGGCTGGTGCCGATGTCACCGAACACGACTCCAAGCGCGCCCAGCTCCAGAGCTCCCCGCGCAGTGCTGCGCCTCATCGCCCTCCCTGCGCGTGGTCATACCCGGCCGCGCCAACCTTAACGCGAGGTCACGGCACCGCCAGCGGGGGGCCTGCGGGGAGGAGAACGTCTCCGGTCTCCCCGTCCCGCTAGCGGCTGCGCCGCGCGGACTCGCAGCGGCAGGTCAGGGCGGTGCGGATGGAGGCGGGGACGTCCTGCAGGGAGTCGACCGGTCCGTCGGGGAACCCCAGCCGGACGGCGGCGACCCCGTCGGCGGAGAGCACCAGGAGCTCAAGCCCGTAGCGGTCGAGGCCCCGGGTGATGACCCAGTCGGCCTGCGACAGCCCGTGCATCTGGACGCAGGCGATCAGGTCGGCCCGGTGCCCGTGCTCAAGGTGGCGCAGCACACCCGGTGCCTCCCGCCATAGCGGATCGGGCGCCGCCGCGCGGTACTCAGCCAGCGGGACCGGAACCCGGGCCCCGACCTGGCCGATCAACTCGACCGAGCGCAGGTCCACCATGCAGGCGGCGATCCCGACGCGACGGTTGCGCGCCGTCGGCCTGGCCATCCCGGTGAGTTGCAAGGTCGAGTACGGCCCGCCCGCGGGCACGGTCACGGTTACTGGTTCGCGCTGCGACGACAACCGGTGTTCAAACACGGATCCGGTGACGGACAGTAGCAGCGGGCTGCCATCGCGCGCGTCCCGGACTGCGGCCAGCACCGGCACCCGTCCAGGCGGCGCCGGTTCGCCGGGATGGTCGGCATCGTCGATCTCGGCGGTTGCCGCTCTGGCCAGCGCGGTCCTGGCCAGCTCGGCGAGGGAGGGCCCGGGGAGCACTTCGAAGTCCATGACGTCCATTTAATTAGGTAAGCCTTACCTAAGTCAATGCATCTTCCGGACTGACGTGGGGAGAGGCGCTCGGCGGGGTACACCCTCAGTGATCACCGCTCGGGGGTGCGGATGACTGGATCACGCGCGGCCGGACGGCCATCGTGAACGTTCTGCAGGGGTTTAACGACCTGGTGGCGGTGGCGCTGGTCGCCGCGCTGACGCCGCTCCTGGTCGCCCTGCTGCCGGGACCGAAGATTCCGCAGGTCGTCGTCTTCCTGCTGGGCGGCATCCTGATCGGCCCGCACGTCCTCGGTCTGGCCGAGACGGACAACATCCAGCTGCTGTCCGACGTGGGGCTGGGGTTCTTGTTCCTGCTGGCCGGCTACGAGCTGGATCCCTCGCTGCTGCGCCAGCGGCCGGGACGGCTGGCGATCACCGGCTGGCTGATGTCCGCGGGGATCTCGCTTGGGGTGACGGCGCTCCTCTACTCGGTCGGCTATATCAAGGACTACGTGCCGGTCGCGCTCGCGCTGACCACCACCGCGCTGGGCACACTGCTGCCCATCCTGCGCGACAACGGCATGCTCGGCGGCCAGTTCGGCCGGCACGTGTTCGCGGCCGGCGCCGTCGGCGAGCTCTTCCCGATCCTGATCATCGCCGTGTTCCTCACCAAGCGAGGCCACTTCATCGCGCTCGCCTCGGTGGTGCTGGTCGGTGTGCTCGCCATCATCTTGTCCCTGGTGCCGTGGCTGGCAAGAAGCGCAGCGGTCAAGCGGATCATCGAGGAGGGCCAGGACGCCACCGCGCAGGTCACGCTGCGCTGGGCCGTCGTGCTGCTGTTCGCGCTGCTGGCCTTTGCGCAGCGGTTCGGCCTAGACGTCGTGCTCGGCGCCATGCTGGCCGGGATCGTGCTGCGCATCTGGACCCGCAGGCTCAACCTGGACACCGAGCACCTTGAGCGCAAGTTCGACACGGTCGGGTACGGGATCTTCATTCCGATCTTCTTCATCTCGTCGGGAATGACCATCGACCTGACCGCGATCATCCACAGCCCGCTGCGGCTGCTCGTGCTGCTGGCGCTGCTGCTGGTCGTCCGCGGCCTGCCGTCCCTGCTGGTCTACCGGAACGACCTCATGCTGCGCGAGCGGGTCGAGATGACGTTCATCACCGCGACCTCACTGCCGCTGCTGATCGCGCTGGCCGAGATCGGCGAGCAGGACGGAGTCATGCTCCCGGCCACCGCCGCCGCCCTGGTCGGCGCGGGCGTCCTGTCGGTCCTGATCTACCCGCTGATCGCGGTCGGGCTGTACAAGAGCCGGGTAAAGGCCCAGGTACAGCCCGACCGCCTCGATGAGGCGCCGGCCTCGTAACCTCACGGCGTCGGCGGAACGCCGGGGCGACGGTAGGGGCGGGCCAGCGGCCAGTGCCGGTCATTGAGCACGGTCTCGGGGTCGAACTGGCCGAGGCTCTGGATCAGCCTGGCGACCAGGCCGGTCCACCCGGTCTGGTGCGAGGCGCCGAGCCCGGCCCCGTTGTCGCCGTGGAAGTACTCGTGGAACAGGATGAGGTCCCGCCAGTGCGGGTCCTCCTGGAACAGTCTGATCCCGCCGTAGACCGGGCGCCGGCCCGTCGTCGTCCCGCAGGAAGGTGGCGGCGAGACGGCGGGACAGCTCCTGGGCCACCTCGAACAGCGTCATCATCGTCCCCGAGCCGGTCGGGCACTCCACCTTCAGGCTGTCGCCGTAGTACCGGTAGTGCGCGATCAGCGCCCGGATCAGCAGCAGGTTGATCGGGAACCAGACCGGCCCGCGCCAGTTGGAGTTGCCGCCGAACATCCCGCTGGTCGACTCGGCCGGCTCGTACTGCACCACGTGCTCGACGCCGTGCACGTCGAAGACATAGGGCTCCTCCAGGTGCCAGCGCGAGATCGACCTGATCCCGTGCGGGCCGAGGAAGCGGTCCTCGTCGAGCATGCGGGCCAGGATGCGGCGCAGCTTCTCCTCGTTGACCAGGGACAGCAGTCGGCGGCCGTGCACCCCGGGCACCAGCGGGTCGGCGATGTTGGAGAGCAGGTCGTGGTTGCGCTCAAGGAACGAGGCCACCTGCGCGGCGATCTGCGGATGCTGCTCGATGTGATCGGCCTCGATGACGGTGGTGGCGCAGATCGGCAGCAGGCCGACCAGCGAGCGCACCTTCAGCCGGGTGCCGGAGCCGTCGGGGAGGCGCAGCACGTCGTAGAAGAAGCCGTCCTCCTCGTCCCACATCGCGTCGGGGTTGTCGCCCATCGGGTCGGTGGCGGCGGCGATCCAGAAGAAGCGCTCGACGAACTTGAGCACGTACTGCTCGTAGTTGTCGTCCCGCTCGAGCAGGGCCAGCGCCATCTCGAGCATGTTCTGGCTGAACATCGCCATCCAGGCGGTGCCGTCGGCCTGCTCCAGGCTGCCGCCGGTCGGCAGCGCGGCGCTGCGGTCGAACACGCCGATGTTGTCCAGGCCGAGGAACCCGCCCTCGAACACGTTGTGCCCGGTCGGGTCCTTGCGGTTCACCCACCAGGTGAAGTTCAGCAGCAGCCGGGAGAAGCTCTTCTCCATGAACGGGAGGTCCACCTCGCCCAGGTCGGCCTCCAGGTTCTGCAGGAAGAGCGCCGCGAACGCGTGCACCGGCGGGTTCACGTCGCCGAAGTTCCACTCGTAGGCGGGCATCTGCCCGGTCGGGTGCAGGTAGTTCTGCGACAGCATCAGGTCGATCTGGCCCTTGGCGAAGTCCGGGTCGACCATCGCCAGCGGGATGCAGTGGAACGCCAGGTCCCAGGCGGCGTACCAGGGGTACTCCCACTTGTCCGGCATCGACACCACGTCCTGGTTGTACATGTGGAACCAGGACTCGTTGCGGGTCCCGCGCCGGAGCGGCGCCCGCAGCGGGTGGACGCTGGCGCTCGCGCAGCCACTGGTCCACGTCGAAGTAGTAGCACTGCTTGGACCACAGCATCCCGGCCAGCGCCTGCCGCATGACCGACTTGGCGTCGTCGGTCACCTGCGGGGGAGTGATGGACTCGTAGAACTCGTCCGCCTCGGCCCGCCGCTGCGCGATCAGCTCGTCCGCGCCGGCCGAGCGGCGCCGCGAGCTGATCGGGGCTCTGCCGGGTGAGGCGGACCAGCACCGAGGCCTGGCCGCCGCCGGGCACCTGCAGCCGGACGTGCGCGGCGGCCTTGGTGCCCTCGCCGTCGGGATTGACGGTGTCCGCGCCGTGCGATGACGTGGTCGCCGATGCCGTCCTTGGGGAAGCGGGTGGTCGGCTCGGCCGCCGAACGCGCGCGCCGTGTTCGTCTCGTTGTCGCAGAAGAGCAGCTCCGCCTCCGGGCGCGGCGTACAGGTAGAAGTCGCCGAGCTGGTGATCTTCGGCGCGGACGACCGGGTACGGCGCGTCGACCCGGGCGATCCGCGGCTTGGGCTCCTCGGTCGCCCCAGGACCAGGTGTTGCGGAACCACAGCGTCGGCAGCACGTGCAGCACGGCCGTCGCTCGGCCGAGCGGTTGTGCACGGTGACGCGGCAGAAGATGTCCTCCGGGGACGCCTTCGCGTGCTCCACCTCGACGTCGAAGTAGTTCGCCGGCGTCGAAGATGCCGGTGTCGATCAGCTCGTACTCGAACTCCTGGCGCGACCGTTCCCGGTTGACCGCGACCAGGTCGTTGTAGGGAAACTCGGCCTGCGGGTACTTGTACAGGTAGCGCTGGTAGCTGTGGGTCGGGACGTTGTCGACGTAGAAGTAGTACTCCTTGACGTCCTCGCCGTGGTTGCCCTCGGCGTTGGTCAGGCCGAACAGCCGCTCCTTGAGGATCGGGTCCCGCTCGTTCCACAGCGCCAGCGCCAGGCACAGCCGCTGCTTGTCGTCGCTGATCCCGGCGAGGCCGTCCTCGCCCCACCGGTAGGCCCGCGAGCGCGCCTGGTCGTGGGTGAAGTAGGACCAGGCGTCTCCGCCGTCGCTGTAGTCCTCGCGGACCGTCCCCCACTGGCGCTCGCTCAGGTACGGCCCCCAGGCGCGCCACGGCGTCCCCGTCCGCGTCTCCCGCAGCCGCAGTTCCTCGGCTCCCGGCGAGCCGGATCCGGTTGAGCCGGGCTCGCCAGAAATAACCTCATTAGACACGGCAATATCCTTCCCCCGTTGGATACACCCCTGAGTGTGCCACCGCTCCGTGGCGGCGCTGGCGGCGGGACTAGTGTTGATCGCTGTGAACACTGACACCCCGCCCCCTTCACCGACCCTGTACCTCGTCGTCGGCTATGACGGCTCTGGTCCCGCCTCCCGCGCGCTCGACGCCGCGGTCTCCCTGCTGCGCGGCCGCGCCGGGCGCATCGATGTGGTGTACGTGGCTCACATGCCCGGCATCGACATGATGTCGGCCGACGCCGTGGCCGAGGAGCAGATCACCTTCGACGACATCGAGCGGGACCTGCGCACAGCGGCCGCCGAGCAACTGAGCGGCCGGGAGGAGCGCTGGCAGTTCGAGCGGCGCCAGGGCCTGATCGCCGACCAGCTGCTCGCCGCCGCGAAAGACGTCCACGAGTCCCACCCGGGCGACGTCGTGTCGATCGTCGTCGGCAGCTCATCCCAGGCCCTGCACCGCATGCTCGGCTCGGCCGCCGTCAGCCTCGCCCGCCACTCCCCGGTCCCCGTAGTCATCGTCCCCTAAGAGCTAGTGCTCTTCGGCTGGGGCTGACTTCGGGAGGAGCCAGACCAGGCCGAGGCCGAGGGCGGCGATCGCGGCCACGACGGCGACGCTGACGGTCATCGCGTGCCCGGCCCCGTGCTCGATCCGCTGGCTGAAGTAGACGGTGGTGACGACGGCCGAGCCGATCGCGGACGCGAGCTGCTGGACCGCGCTGAGCGAGCCGCTGGCGCTGCCGGCCTCGGCCGCGGCGACGTCGCCGATGGCTACGTCGAACAGGGAGCTGAAGCAGGCGCCCGCGCCGACGCCGAGGACGAAGATCGAGGGGGCGAGCGCCCACAGGCTCACGTGCACGCCCTGATTCAGGACCGTGGCCCAGACGCCGGCCGCGCCCGCGAGGGTGAGGCCGATGCCGATGGCGACCATGGTCCGGCCGAGCTTGCCGAGCAGCGGGCGGCAGACGAAGGACGCGATGATGATGCCGATCATGAACGGGCTCAGCGCGATCGAGGCTGCCCGGGCGGACAGCCCGAGCCCGGTCTGGAAGAACAGCGAGATCACGTAGGCGAGGCCGTTGACGGCGGCGAAGAACGCCAGCCCGAGCAGCATGCCGACGGTGAAGCCGCGGTTGGCGAGCAGCGACGGCAGGATGAGCGGGTCGGCCGCCAGCCGCTGCCGGACCCCGAACGCGGCCAGCAGCGCCGCCCCGGCCGCCAGGCAGCCGATCGGCACCGCCGTCCAGCCGTCGGTCGAGCCCTCGATCAGCCCGTAGATCAGCCCGAGCATGCTCGCCCCGAGCAGGCCCGCGCCGAGGCCGTCGATGAAGACCGAGTCGGCCGGCTCGTCGCGCGGCAGCACCCGCAGCGCGGCGATGAAGCCGGCGGCGCCGAGCACGATGTTGATCAGGAAGATCGGCCGCCAGGTCAGCCCGCCGATGTTCGCGCTGATGATAAACCCGGCCAGGATCGGGCCGACGATCGCCGACGCGCCCATCACCGGGCCGAACACGGAGAACGCGGTGCGCATCTGATCGCGGTTGAACGCGCCGATCAGCAGGCCGATGCCCTGCGGGATTAGCAGCGCGCCGAAGCCGCCCTGGGCCAGCCGGGCGGTGATCAGCATCACCGGGTCGACCGACAGTCCGGCCGCGAGCGAGGCGAGGGTGAACCCGGCGATGCCGATCAGGAACATCCGCCGCTTGCCGTACCGGTCGCCGAGCCGGGCGCCCACCACCAGCAGCACCCCCATCGCGAGCGCGTAGCTGGCGCCGAGCCACTTGATCAGCGACTCGCCGCCGCCGATGTCGCGGACGATGGCGGGCGCGGCGATGTTGGTGATCGTCGAGTCCATCAGGTCGAGCACATCGGCCAGGATCACCAGGATGAGGATCAGCCGCAGCCGGGGCGTCAGCCGCGCCGATGCGCTCGTGACGGCGTCGCTGTCGCTGGTCGCGGTCATCGCGTTCTCGGTCATGGCGAGGTCTCCGTTTCTGGCCGGGGGGTGTGGATGACCCCGTTGATCAGCACGCGGAACCCCCAGTCGAGCCGGCCGGGCCCGGACATGAGCTCGGCCGCGCCGATGGCGGCGATGTGCGGGAACCGGTCGGCGGGCACGTCGCGCAGCGCGGCGGCGAGCGCGTCCTCCTCGTCCCGGGCGTCGATCGCGCGCTCCCGCACGCCGTGCTCGACGGCAGTCGCGGTCGCGACGTGCAGCAGCAGGTCCATCGCCCACGACGCGCGGTCGCGGGAGATGCCGCCGTCCCCGAGCAGCGCCAGGATCCCGTCCACGAGGCCGAAGTAGGCCGGTCCGCTCGGCCGGGTCACCAGCGCCGACAGGGCCAGGCCCGGATGCTCGAACAGGATGGCCGTGTACGACGTGAGGACCGCGATGAGCCGGTCCCGCCAGTCACCGGGTGCGGTGACGGGGCTCAGGTCGATCTGGCCGAGCAGCTCCTCGAGCATCGCCGCGTGCAGCTCGGCGGTGTTGCGGACGTAGACGTAGAGCGACGCCGGGCCGGTGTCGAGCTCGGCCGCCAGCCGGCGCATGGTGACCCGGTCCAGGCCCTCGGCCCGCATCACCGCGAGCGCCGTCGCGACGATGCCGGCCCGGGTCAGCGCGGGCTTGGCCGGCCGCTCGCGGCGGCTCCGGGCGGGTCGGTTTCCTGGTGTCATGATCTCAGTTTAACGAACATGTTCGTAAAGAACAAGTTCGGAGCGAACATGTTCGTCAACGTCGGCGCGGCTGGTGCAGAGCGACCTTGCACCCGATTGCCGCCAATGACATTCTGAGGACGAACGACCAGGTCCGGCCGGCGTCGGCCCCCGGACGGCTTGAGGAGCGGTGCATGGATTTCAACCTCGCGGTGATGCTGCGGGAGTCCGCCCGGCGGGCGCCGGCCAAGACGGCGGTGATCCTGGGCGACGCCACGCTCAGCTACGCACAGCTCGACGAGCTGTCGGACCGCGTCGCGGCCAGCCTCACCGCGGCCGGCCTGGCGCCCGGCGACCGGGTCGGGCTGCAGCTGCCGAACATCCCGCAGTTCGTCATCGCCTACTTCGGCATCCTCAAGGCCGGCGGCGTCGTCGTTCCGATGAACGTCCTGCTCAAGGCGCCGGAGATCGCGTTCCAGCTGGAGAACTCGGGCGCCAGGACGCTGATCACCTACGGCGGCTTCGTCGACGAGGCGGCCAAGGCGGCCGAGGCGGCGGCGGTCACGTCGCTCTACATCGTCGGCACCGACCCCGCCGCCCAGGCGGCGCAGACGACCCGGCCGGCGCGCCGTTCGAGGCGCTGCTGGCCGGCGACGCGCCGGGCCCGCAGCTGGCCGCGCGCGGCCCGGCCGACCCGGCGGTGATCATCTACACCTCCGGCACCACCGGAACCCCGAAGGGCGCCGTGCTGTCGCACATCGGGCTGTACATGAACGCCGACATCCCCGGCCGGCTGTTCGAGTTCGCCGAGGACGACGTCGCCATCGTGGCGCTGCCGCTCTTCCACGTGTTCGCGCTGTCGTCGATCATGAACACCTGCGTCCTGCTCGGCGGGACCATGACCCTCGTCCCCCGGTTCGATCCCGGGGCGGTCCTGCGAGCTCATGCAGCGGGACCGGGTGACGGTGTTCATGGGCGTCCCGACCATGTACATCGCGCTGCTGCAGGCGATCGACGCGGGCGACTACGACCTGGCGTCGCTGCGCGTCGCGGTCTCGGGCGGGGCGCCGATCCCGGCCGAGGTCATCGACGCGTTCGAGAGCCGCTTCGGGGTGCCGATCCTGGAGGGCTACGGGCTGTCCGAGTCGTCCTCGACCGCGACCTTCAACATCAGCGTCACCGAGCGCAAGGTCTACAGCGTCGGCAAGCCGATCTGGGGGACCAGCCTGCAGATCTGGGACGACGAGTACCGCCCGCTGCCGCCAGGCGCCGATCACGTGGGCGAGGTCGTGCTCCGCGGCATGAACATCATGACCGGCTACTACGACAACCCCGAGGCGACCGCGAAGGCGTTCGCGGGCGGCTGGTTCCACACCGGCGACCTCGGCTACCTCGACGAGGACGGCTTCCTGTTCATCGTCGACCGGATCAAGGACCTGATCATCAGGGGCGGCTACAACGTGTACCCGCGCGAGGTCGAGGAGGTCCTCTACGCGCACCCGGCCGTGGCCGAGGCCGCGGTCATCGGCGTGCCCGACCCGATGATGGGCGAGGAGGTGCGCGCCATCGTCGCGGTCAAGCCCGGGCAGTCGGTCACCGAGGCGGAGCTGATCGAGTTCGTGAAGGAGCGCGCCGCCGCCTACAAGTACCCGCGGGTGATCGAGTTCAGGGACAGCCTGCCCAAGGGCGCCACCGGCAAGATCCTCAAGAAGGAGCTGCGGCCGAGCTAGCCGGCTCGATGATGATCTTCGCGTGCCTGCCGGGGGCCGCCAGCGCCTCGAACGCCGCCTCGACCCCGGCCAGGCCGACGGTCCCGGTCGCGATCGGGGCCGCGGTCACCTTGCCCTCGGCCAGCAGGTGGAGCGTGTCGCGGAACTCCAGCGGCGTGTAGCCGACGACGAACCGCAGGTCGATCTCCTTGTTGATGGCGATCACGGGCCGGATCGTGTCCGGCTCGGCGCAGACGCCCGCCACCACCACCCGCGAGTACAGGGGCGCGCTGGCGATGATGCCGTCGAGGATGCCGGGCACGCCCACGCACTCGAAGATCACCGGGTGCTTCGGCCGCTGGCCGAGCGACTCGCCCGCCCGCCAGACCTGGTGCCACGGCACCGGCAGCGGCCGCAGCTTCTCCATCGTGCCGATCGCCAGCCCGACCGCGGCCGGGAGGGAGGTCAGGTAGCCGTGGTCGGCGCCCGCCGAGTAGGGCGAACAGACACCAGGGTCGACCACGATGTCGGCGCCGCAGGCGGTCGCCAGTTCCCGTCGGCCGGCCGAGAAGTCGCTGGCCACGACCGTGCCGACGCCGTGCGCCTTGAGCATCGCGATGACCGCGAGGCCGACCGGGCCGCAGCCGATCACGATCGCCTCGTCGCCCTTCTTGACCTCGGCCCGGCGGACCGCGTGCCAGCCGACCGCGAGCGGCTCGGTCAGCACCGCCAGCTTGGGTGACAGCCCGTTCGGAAGCGCGAACATCAGCGACTCCTCGACCACCACCCGCTCGGCGTAGCCGCCCGGCGCCGCCGCCGACAGCCCGATCGCGTGCACCTCGTCGCCCCGCCGGGTGAGCGGCACCGCCACCACCGGGGTCCCGGCCGCGATCTTCTTCCTGGTGCCGGGTCCGTAGCCGGCCACCTGGCCGACGAACTCGTGGCCGAGCACCACCTGCTGACCGGATCGCATGAAGCCGTCGTAGCCGACCGCCGTCAGCGCGTCGGCCTCCGCGTCGGCGTGCGTCCGGGCGTGCAGGTCGGACCCGCAGATACCGCAGCCGAGGACGTCGAGGACGACCTGGCCGGCCGCGGGCTGCGGATCGGCCAGCTCGACCAGCTCGAGCTTCGAATGCTGGACGGTGACGGCCCGCATCAGGCGCCGGCCCCCGGCCGCAGGCTATCGCCGAAGATGTCCAGTTGCCTGGTGCCGAACTGCGGCATGCCGCTGACCTCTCGTCTCGTTGCGCGCATGAAAAAGCCGGACACGGCCCCCAGCGCGAGGGGGGGTTGCGCGGGGGGCCGTGTCCGGCGGTTGATGGGTTGCGCTGAGCGGGCGGCTGAGCGCGCGGGGCGCGCTCAGCCGGTGAGCTCAGGCGTTGAGCTTGGCCAGTTCGGCCGCGACCATGGCCTCGTGCGCTTCCTCGTCCCGCTTGGCGTCCCTGGTCCGCCAGCGCCCGCGCAGCAGCGGGATGGAGAGCAGGAAGACGATGATCCCGCCGAAGCAGATCCAGTACCACGTCTTCCACTGGCCTGCGGTCTGGGCAGCGGCCGTCTGCACGGCGGTGCCGTGGGCGGTGAGGTAAGCGATCGCGGCCGGCGGCACCTTGGACAGGGCCGTCAGCTGCGCGCCGTACGGCGCCATCGCCGTCAGCTCGCTCGAGTACGGTGCGATGGTCGTCAGCTGAGCCGAGTACGGGGCGATGACCTTCAGGTCGGCCGCGTACGGGGCGACGGTCTGCAGCTGCGGGCCGACCGCGATGACGCCGCTGATGGCGGCCTGGTTGGCGGCGATCGTGCCGAGCACGCCGAGTCCCTTGGCCCCACCGCCGGCCGCGGCGACGGCCTGCGCCTGCAGTGCCTTGTTGGAGGGATCGGCCTGCAGCTTGGCGAACAGGGTCGGGTTAGCCTCAAGCACGGCCAGCTCGGGCGCGAACTTCTGCGCATTCGCCAGCTGCACGCTGTCCGCGGTGGCGGTGGCGATCACGGCGGGCGGGATCTTCGCCGCCGTCGCCGTCACGTTGGGCGGGATGGACGCCGCGGTGGCCAGCACCGCCGCCGGGACCTTCTGCGCGTCGGCCACGATGGCCGGGTGACTAGTCGCGAACGCGAGCGTGGTCCCGTACTGGGCCGCGTAGGTCTGCACCTGCGTCCCGTAGGTGACCAGCGGGGTGACGGTGCTGACGACGGCCGGGATGATCAGGAAGGAGACGAAGACCACGATCCGCTGGATCCAGCCCCAGATCGCCAGGCCGGTGGCGGTCAGGGCCGGGTTGCGGGCCTCCACCGTCTCGGTGAAGCTCGCCATCCACGGCGCGAAGGCGATGCCGAGGCCGAGGGACAGCAAGGCCAGCATGATCGCGACCGTGTAGTAGCTCGGGTGGTGGCCGGCCTGCTCCAGGTAGACCACGACCATGACCGCGGCGAGGATGCCGCCGATGACCATGAACGGCTTACGGACGCGGAACCGGTCGGAGATGATCCCGACCAGCAGCACCGCGACGACGTTGAAGCCCCAGTTCCAGTTGCCGAGGCCGTTGCCGTCCTTCACCGAGAAGCCGAACACCGTGGTCAGGTAGATGAGCGAGAACCCGACGGCGGTGTAGTAGATCAGCAGCATGACCGACACCGCGAACGCGGAGACGACGATGTCGAGCTTGAGCAGCTGGCGGAACGGGTGCTTGAGGGCCGCCTCGATGTCGAGGCCCTTGGCCCGGGCCTCGATCAGGGCTCGGTCGCGGATCGACACCATCAGCTGGTCGCGCAGGTTAGGGGAGAGCTCCCTGAGCCCGAACAGGGTGATCAGGAAGACGACGAGACCCGCGATGCCGCAGTACACGTACTGGTCGGTCCAGATCCGGTCGTTGGTCACGACGGCCGGGACCGTGGCGCTGCCGACGACGGCGACGATCAGGCTGCCGGCCACCGGGCCGACGGTCCAGAAGCCCATCGCGGTGGCCCGCCCCATCTGCGGGGAGAAGTCGCGGATCAGGGCCGGGGTGGCGACCAGGCACATGCCCTCGACCAGGCCGACGGCGAAGCCCTCGATGCCGTACTCCCACTTAGTGGTCGCGTTCGGCAGGACGAAGGCGGTCATGATCCCGGTCAGGAGCAGCCCCCCGACCACGATGTTGGCCCGGCCGAGGCGGTCGGCCAGTCCGGCCAGCAGCGCGCCGAACGCGCCGATCAGGTTGCCGAAGGCCAGCAGCAGCACGAAGAACGTGAACGAGGCGTGCAGGTTGGCCAGGATCAGCGTGGACACCGACCCGGCCACGTACAGCTCGTAGTACAGCATGATGGTGGCGAGAACGGTGATCGCCAGGTAGAGCATTCGCGGCCTGGTATCGGGATATGCGTCTAGCTGCCGCTGCCACAGAAACGATGCGCCGCCGCCGCGGCGCGAAACGCCTGTGTCTTCCGCGGTCACACTCATACTGACCTCGCCATCATCCTTGTTGGCCCGGCCCCGTGAACTGGGGCTTCGAAGGTCAAGATATCCGCACTGTTCGTGCAAATTCAATAGTCGCGACGATGACGGTGATTAGCTGTGACCATAGGACCAGCCGTTCTGTGACCATAGACCCGGCCGTTAACGTTGTCGAGGGGTCGACCGCATAGACCCCCGGCTGGCAGCGGTTTCTACGCGAACCCGGCCGCGCCGAGCAGCCCGGTGAAGGTGGCGCGGAACAGTTCCTCGGCCTGCTCGGGGCCGAGCAGGAGCTCGGTCCGCAGGGACTCCCAGAATGACCAGATGCTGATCGCGTGCAGCCCGTCGAGCAGCTGCTGGCGCCTCTTCCCGGGCAGTTTCCCCAGCTCCGGGGTGAAAACGGTCTCAAGCTCGGTCTTCGCCTTAGCCAGCGTCCACGCCTTGTTCCTGGTGAGCTCGGCCGAGAACGGCTCGTGCAGGCGGGCCGCCCGCCAGGTGGGAGTCATCTGCTCCAGGATCCGGGCCCGCTGCCTGGTGAACATCGCGATCCGTCCGGTCAGCGGCAGGTCGGGGTCGATCCGCTGCACCAGCGACCGGAGGATCTCGTTGTCCCGGCGGTCCGCCTCGACCAGCAGCGTCTCCATGTCGGCGAACTGCTGCCAGACCGTCCGGACCGACACTCCGGCCCGCTCGGCCACCCGCGGCGCGGTCGGCCGGAGGTCGCCCTCGGCGTGCAGGGCGCGCATCGCGTCGATGATCGCCCGGCGAGAGCGGTACGAGCGCGCGACCCGGCCATCGGTCGGCTCGCCGTCGGGCGCCGGCTCATCGAGACTCTCCGGCAGTTCGGCGGTGTGCTGCGCAGTCGACATGGCATCCACGGTAAACCAGAACGGCCCGCGCGGCCGCAGGCATTCCCCCCGGCGGACGTTGTCCGAGATCGGGTGCCTTGCAGACCGACTGGCCGGTCTGTACGGTGACCTCGTGCACGGGCTCCCTGGCGTTGACTTTGCCGCACTGACGAAATGGCTGGACAGCGAGCATCCCGGGCTGCGCGCCGGGCCGGTGACGGGCGAGCTGATCACGGGCGGCAAGTCGAACCTGACCTACCGGATCACCGACGGCGCGTCGGTCTGGGCGCTGCGCCGTCCGCCGCTCGCGCACGTCCTGCCGAGCGCGCACGACATGGGCCGCGAGTTCCGGGTGATCAGCGCCCTCGGCGGCACCGACGTCCCGGTCGCGCGGGCGATCGCGCTCTGCGCCGACCCCGAGGTGCTCGGCGCCCCGTTCTACCTGATGTCCTTCGTCGACGGCGTCGTGTTCGACACGGCGGAAAGGCTCGCGGCGCTCACCCCGGAGCTGGCCAGGCGGGCGTGCGAGGAGCTGGTCGACACCCTGCTCGAGCTGCACTCGATCGACCCCGCCAGCGTCGGCCTGGCCGACTTCGGCCGCCCCGACGGGTACCTCGCCCGCCAGGTCAAGCGCTGGCACGCGCAGTGGCAGGCCTCGGAGACCGGCCCCGCGGCCCGAGCTCGACCAGGTGGTGGAGCGCCTCACCGCGACCATGCCCGCGCAGGGCGCGCCCGCGATCGTGCACGGCGACTACCGGCTGACCAACGTCATCTACCGAGCCGACGTGAGCGGCATCGCCGCCGTCGTCGACTGGGAGATGGCCACCCTCGGCGACCCGCTGGCCGACGTCGGGCTGCTCGCCGTCTACCACCGGCTCGCGGCCGTCAGCGACGGCGTCATGCCCGCGATGAGCCCCGCCAACGGCTTCCTCACCGCCGAGCAGATGGCCGCCAGGTACGCCGCCGGCGCCGGCCGCGACCTGTCCGAGCTGGACTGGTACATCGCGCTCGGCTACTTCAAGCTCGCGGTCATCTCCGAGGGCATCCACTATCGCTACCTGCAGGGCAAGACCGTCGGGGAGGGGTTCTCGCAGATGGGCGACCGCGTACCGCAACTGCTCGACGCGGCCCTGGGCCTGCTGGCCGACCACTGACCCCGTCCACACTTCCGACCAGCCAGGAGCAGGCATGGACTTCAACCACAGCGAGCGCTCGACCGAGCTGCAGGACCAGGTGCGGGCGTTCCTCGACGAGCACGTGTACCCGGCCGAGCACGCGTATCGACGAGCAGGCGGCCGCCAATACCGCCGCGGGCGACCCCTTCCGCACCCCCGAGGTGCTCGCCGGGCTCAAGCGAGGTCGCCCGCAAGCAGGGGCTGTGGAACCTGTTCCTGCCCGACGAGCGGTTCGGCGCCGGGCCTCAGCGTGCTCGACTACGCGCCGATCGCCGAGCTGTCCGGGCGCTCGATGGGCCATCGCGCCCGAGGCGATGAACTGCGCCGCCCCCGACACCGGGAACATGGAGCTGATCGCCATGTTCGGCACCGACGACCAGCACGAGCGGTGGCTCCGGCCGCTGCTCGACGGCCGAGATCCGGTCCTGCTTCTCGATGACCGAGCCCGACGTCGCCTCGTCGGACGCCACCAACATCGCCACCAGGATCACCCGCGACGGCGACGAGTACGTCGTCAGCGGGCGCAAGTGGTGGTCGAGCGGCGCGATGCGCCCCGAGTGCACGTTCGCGATCGTGATGGGCGTCAGCGACCCGGACGCCGAGCGGCACGCGCGGCACTCGATGATCCTGGTCCCGCTGGACGCGCCCGGCGTCACCATCGAGCGCTCGACCTCGGTCTTCGGCTACGACGACGGCCCGCACGGCGGCCACGCGCTGATCCACTACGACGACGTGCGGGTGCCGGCCGGCGAACCTGCTCGGCCCGCAGGGCGGCGGCTTCATGATGGCCCAGGCCCGGCTCGGGCCCGGCCGCATCCACCACTGCATGCGCAGCCTCGGCGTGGCCGAGCGGGCGCTCGAGCTGATGTGCGCCCGGGCGTCGTCGCGCTCCACCTTCGGCTCGACGATCGCCCGGCACGGCGTGGTGCAGGAGTGGATCGCCGAGTCCCGGCTGGCGATCGAGCAGGCCCGGCTGCTGGTGCTCAAGGCCGCCTGGCTGATCGACAACGTCGGCGCCAAGGGCGCCCGGACCGAGATCGCCGCGATCAAGGTGGCCGCGCCGAGGGCGGCCAGCTACGTGCTCGACCGGGCGATCCAGGTGCACGGCGGCGGCCGGCGTGTCGGCCGACACCCCGCTGGCCGAGTCGTGGGCGCAGCTGCGCACCCTGCACCTGGCCGACGGCCCGGACGAGGTGCACCTGCGCTCGATCGCGCGCGAGGAACTGCGCGCCTACCGCTGAAAATTCAAGTTCTTTTGTTCCGAACGGTCCCTGGCTCCCACCCGTCCGCCGCGTTACCCCCCGGCCGTGGTCACCGCTCGGCGGTGGTCACCGGCCGAAGACTTGGAATTCCCACAGCGAGTACCCCCACTGGGTGGACCGCTGGGTGCCGTACATCCGGACGTAGCGGCCGGCCCCGCTGACCGGAAGCGTCTGCGAGCCGCCGGCGCCGGTCGTCGTCGAGTAGACGTCGGTCCACGTGGTGCCGTCGTCGGAGACCTGGATCTGGAAGGCGACGGCGTAGGCGCGTTTCCCAGTCGAGCACGACCTTGGTGATGGGATGCACCGCCCCGAGGTCGACCTCGAGCCACTGAGGATCGCTGAAGTCGGTTGACCAGCGGGTCCCGGTGTTCCCGTCGACGGCGTTGGCCGCCACCCAGGTGGAGCCCTGCTGCACCGACGACGCGGTGACCGGCTGCCCCTGGGACAGCAAGACCACCGGGTGCGGGGGGACCGGCGCGCGGGCGGCGACCGAACGACCCGGGGCGGCGGCGCTGCCGGTGGCGCCGGCGGTTCTAGCGGCGCCCGGATGGCTGCTAGCCGCGATCGCGACAACCACCGCGGCGGCGACGATCGACGTGGTGGCGACGATCGCCAGCGCGGCGACGAGCGAGGGGCGCCGCCTTCTCGGTCTGCCCGGCCCGGCCAGCCCGGCCTGGTCAAGCGCGACCGTCGCCGAGCGGGCCGACCACCCGCCGGGCGCGTGCGCGCCGTCGGCGGCGACCGGGATCGTAACCGGCCGGGGCGGGCCGGAATCGCCGAGCAGAGCCGCCCGGGCCACGCAGAACTCGATGATCTGGGCCGGGGCCGGCCGCGCCTGCGGCTCCTTCTGCAGGCAGGCCTCGATGAGCGTCACCAGCCCGGCCGGGCAGCCCGCCAGGTCCGGCGGCTCCTGCACCACCCGGTGCGCGACCTCGGTGATATGACCCCGGCCGAAGGGAAGCCGGCCGACGGCCGCGAAGGCGGCCAGCGTGCCGAGCGCGAACACATCGATCGCCGGCGTCACCGGCCGGTTCAGGATCTGCTCGGGTGACAGGTAGTCCGGCGACCCCATCGTGGCCCCGGTCCGCGTCATCGGGGTCGCCGCCAGCGCCCGGGCGATCCCGAAGTCGATTACCCGCGGGCCGTCCTGGGCGAGCAGCACGTTGGACGGCTTGAGGTCCCGATGGATGACTCCGGCCGCGTGGATGGCCTGCAGCGCCTCGGCGACCCCGGCAATCAGCCGGAACACCATCGCCTCGGGCATCGGGCCGTCGCGGTCGATGACCTCCTCAAGCGACGGGCCCGGCACGTACGCGGTCACCAGCCACGGCGGCGTGGCGGCCGGGTCGGCATCGATCAATTCCGCCGTGTACAGCCCGCGGACTCGCCGCGCGGCCTGGATCTCCTGCTCGAAGCGGATGCGAAAGTCCTGGTCGTCGCCTAGGTCTGACCGCACGACCTTCAGCGCGACCGGCCGCCCGGCGGGCGTGAACGCCAGGTAGACCCGCCCCATCCCACCGGAGCCGAGCCGCGCATCGAGCCGGTAGCCCCCGATTACAGCGGGGTCATCGCTCGTCAGCGGCTGCATCCCTCATCCTTCTCGCTTACCGCGACAGGGATCAATGAGGACCCAAATGGTGATCGTGCCGCAACAGACCAGATCATAACGCCGGGCTGCCTTCGAGCGCTTACCCCTTGACGAAGGACGTCAGCTCCTCCTTGTTGGTGATGCTGGTCTTGCCCCCGGCAGTGTCGATCAGCTCGCTCTGGACCGGGCCGACGCCGGTAGCCAACCAGGTCTTGTCATCGATGGTCGTGTTGTAGCCCATGATGGACGCGCTCTCGGTCACGTTCACGACCGAGGCGCTGTAGGTGCCGGCCGGAACCGTGACCGACTGGGTGCCCTGGCCCTGCGAGGTGATGTGCTCGGTGATCTTCTGGGTCTTCCCCGCGATCGTGAATTCCATCGTCAGCGTGGTGTGAACAGGCTGACCGGAGGCCAGCTGGGCGGCCGACGGCCAGAAGATGCCACCGGAGATGATCTTGAACGTGACGCCGGCCGTGGAAGGGGCGAACTGGCTGGTCGGAAGCGCGATCTGCCCGTTCGGCTCGATGATGTACTGGTAGCTGTCGTGCGTGGTCGTGCCGTTATCCGTGAACGCGGTGGCCATCGTCACCTGCTGGCCGGCCGAGACCGGGGTCGCCGCCGCGATCTTGTTCACCGACGAGGTGCCGTTGGAGTTGCGGTACGACCAGGTGTCCCCGACCGTGGTCGGAAACGGCGGGGCGCCCGATCCCACGACCACCGAGGACTGCGAGGCGGAGCCGGTGGCGGCCGCGGACGCCGTGGAACCGCCCCCGGAGGTGGTGGCGGCCGACGTCGCGGCGCCGGTGGCCGGGCCGGCCGCGGCCGATGGGGTGGTCTTGCCGCACCCGGTGAGGACCAGGCCAGCGGCGGCCGCGCCGACCGCGAGCGCGCCGGCCGTCCGGCGCGCGTTCTGAGCGTGAAGCTTCATGTTCCTGGGTACCTCGACCTCGAGTAGTGGGAATGGCGCCGGGCCTGGCCGGCGGTCAAAGGTGAGCGTGCTGCACGCGGCCCGGCTGGCCCCTCCGGCAGTCGGGAAGCTGTGCATGCACACCCACGGCGCTCCACCTTTCTATCGGGGTCAAGGGCCCCGGCGAATCGCGGCAACCATGTAATTCACCCTGTCGCAAAACGGAACATACGGCTCATTAGGGGATCGTGGTCCGGTTCGTCCCTGCGGTTGACGCCAATGCGCCCGGCCGAGCTATAACACGGCGCGATTGCGCCGCTGTCCGGTCAGCCCGTTCTCCATCGCGAACCTGGCCGCGTCCACCCGCCCGCCCAGGCCGAGGTTGCGGTAGACGGTGGCCAGGTGGCGTTCGACCGTCGCCGTGCTCAGGTACAGCTCGGCCGCGATCTGCTTGTTGGACAGGCCCGCCGCCAGCAGCGCCAGCACCTCGGCCTGGCGGCCGGTCAGGTTCTCCGGCCGGGGCGGCCGTCGGCCGGGGCCCGGCCGCGCTGGCCGGGCGCGGCCGGCGACCTCGGCCAGGGCCGCCTCCGCCTCCGCCAGCCGCTGCGGGTTGCCGATCTCGGTCGCCAGCGCGTGCGCGGCCCGCAGCCGCGCGACCGCGGCCTGGTGGTCGCCGGTCTGCGCGTGCACCCGGCCGAGCCCGATCATCGCCTCGACGACGTCGTGCGGGTGGCCGCCGGCCTGGGACGACGCGATCGCGGCCTCGAACCGCTCGGCCGCCGGCGCCCAGTCCTGCCGGTGCGCGGCGAGCGCGCCCTGGTTGCAGGCGATGGTGCCGATCAGCTGCGGATTCCCGGCCGCCAGGCCGGCCCCCTCGGCCAGCACGGTCTCGGCCGCGTCCCACTGGCCGGTCCTGATCAGCACGTCGGCCAGGTTGGCGAGGCCGATCGCGATCGACCGCTGCTCGCCGAACTCGCGCTTGATCGCCAGCGCCTGCTCGAACAGCTGCTGCGCGCGGTTCAGGTCACCGTCGTCGAGCTCGAGCAGCGCCAGGTTGTTGATCGCGACCGACATGCCCCGCCGGTCGCCGAGCTCGCCGCGCAGCTCCATCGCCCGCTCGAAGCCGCTGCCGGGCGCCCTCGTGGTTGCCGAGGTAGCGGTTGGCCGAGCCGATGACGGTCGCGGCCAGCGTCATCCGCGTCTTCAGGCCGAGCGGGCCGAAGATCGCCATCGCCAGCTCGGCCTGCCTGACCGCCTCGCGGTAGTCGCCGTTCTCGGCCGCGAGGACGGCGGCGGCGCAGTAGGCGCGGCCGGTGACCTCGTCCGTCGCGGTCGCCGACGGTGGTCAGGAACTTGGCCAGCCAGTCGCGGCCGACCGCGAGCTGGCCGCTGAACAGCCACCAGCGCCACAGCGCCGAGCTGACGTCCAGGCCGAGGTCGACGTCGCCGTTCTCGCCCGCCCAGTGCATGGCCAGATCCAGGTCGGGGACGGCGGCCTCCAGCCGCGCGGCCCAGTCGGCCGCGTCCGGGCCGACCAGCGCCGCCTCGCTCTCGGCGGCGACGGCGGCGAAGTGCAGCGCGTGCCTGCGCCGGGCGGCGGGGCCGCCCGAGCTCCGCGCCAGCTGCAGCGCGGCGAAGGTGCCGATGGTCTCGAGCAGCGAGAACACGTTCTGCTCGCCGCCGCGGGTGACGACCAGCCAGGACGAGTCGACCAGCGCCCGGGCGGTGGCGACGGCGGTCGCCGCGTCCACGTCGAGGACGGCCTGCACATCGGCGATCCGGAAGGGCCCGGCGAACACGCTGAGCATCGCCAGCCGCGCCTGCTGCTCGGCGGTCAGCAGGTCGTAGCTCACCTGCATCACGTCGGCCAGCCGCCGGCCGCCGTGCTGGGCGGGCTCGGAGTCGAGCAGCACCGCCCGCTGCTGCAGCATCTCCCTGATCGAGAGCGTGCCGACCCAGCCCGCGATCAGCTCGATCGCCAGCGGCAGGCCGTCGAGGCGGCGGCAGAGCTCGGCGATCGAGTGCGGCGCGACGTCGGCCGCGCGGAAGTCGGGCAGCCGTTCGCTCGCCCGGGCGATGAAGAGCCGGACCGCGTCCGAGTCGGCGATGTCGGCCGCCGCCGCCGCCGGGGCCGGGCAGCCGAGCGGCGGGACGGTCCAGCAGACCTCGCCCGGCACGCCCAGCAGGATCCTGCTGGTGACCACGATCCGCAGTTCAGGCACCGCGTCGAGCAGCTGGCCGGCCAGCTCGGCGACCTGATCGGCCAGCCGCTCGGCGCCGTCGAGCAGCAGCAGCTTGCGCGGTCCGACCGCCAGCGGCGCTCTGCAGCGACTCGATCAGCGGCGTTCCCTGCTGGTCATGGACCTGGAGCCGGGAGGCGAGGGCGGAGGCGAGCGTCCGCGGGTGCCGGACCTGCTCGAGCGCGACGAACACGACCTCGGCGTCGGCCGCCGCGCGGCGGCTGAGCACCTCGGCCGCCAGCCTGCTCTTGCCCGCGCCGCCCGGTCCGATGAGCGTGACCAGCCGCGACTGCCGCAGCAGGGCGGTCAGCTCGGCCAGTTCGCGTTCGCGGCCGACGAAACTCGATCTGGCGACCGGCAGCGCGGCGCTGTCGTTGTGCGGCGTCGTCGGCGGTCGGCGGCGCGTCGCCTCAAGTTCGGCCAGCGCCGCCAGCGATCGGGCGGAGATCTGGGTCCGGCCCGACTCCCACCGGTTGACGGTGGCGAACGAGACGCCGAGCCGGCGCGCGAGCTGCTCCTGGCTCAGCCCGAGGCGGCGGCGCAGCTCTCGCAGCCTCTCGCCGACCGAATCCGGACTACTCGGGCCGCTCACGATCGAAGCCTACGGTCTTTCCATGGCCCCGGCCGGCCGCTGACCATGTCTGATACCGAGAAACAGGCCAATGACAGAATTCGCCCGTCGATTGCGTTTTCGCTCTTGACAGCGCGAGGTAACAGCATTGTTGAATTTGAATATTCGTGGGGAAATTGAAGACCGGAATCGGAGGTAACTGGCGAGAAAAAACAGTAAATGTTGGTTAATGGCGCGACTGGATCAGAGGGCCTGCCGGCGTTCCAGGTATCTGAGCGCGAGCCAGCCGATCGGCACCGGGAGCCAGAACGTGAGCAGGCGGTAGAGCAGGACCGCGCTGACCGCCGCCGCGCCGGGCATCCCGGCCGCCGTGAGCCCGGCCGACAGCGCCGCCTCGATCGCGCCGAGGCCGCCCGGGGTGGGGACCAGCGAGCCGATCGCGCTGCCGGTCAGGTAGACCACGGCCACGCTGGCGATCGGGATCGAGCCGCCGAGCGCCCGGACGCAGACGGCCAGGCAGCCGATGTAGGCCGCGCTCAGCAGCAGCGTGCCGCCGATTCCCTCGGCCAGCTTGCGGGGATGCTGCGCGATCTGCAGGAGCCGCGGCAGCACCTGGTTGATCGTCGGCGCCACCCGGGCCCGCAGCAGCCGACGGCCGGCCGGCAGGGCCGCGACGGTGGCCGCGATCGCGACCAGCCCGGCGACGATGAAGTACGCCACGACCGGCAGCTTGATCGGATTGCTCTCGTTGGTGCCGGTCAGCGCGATGAAGATGACCAGCAGCGAGATGTGCATGACGAACGCCACCACCTGCGACACGCCGACGCTGGCGGCCGCGACCGCGGCCGGTATCTTCCGGCGCTGCAGGTAGCGGATGTTGACGGCGGCCCCCCCGACGGCGGCCGGCGTCACCAGCGTGACGAACGAGCTCGCGAGCTGGGCCAGGACGGTCAGCCCGAAGCTGAGCTTCTCGGTGACGAACCCGATCAGCGACAGCGCCGCGCCGGCGTAGGTCACGGCCGACAGCCCCAGCGCGACGAGACCCCAGCGCCAGTCGGCCGACCTGAGCACGGCCGAGAGGCTGTCCCTGGCCAGCTCGCCCGCCAGCAGGTAGGCGGCCACCACGCTGGCGATCAGCGTCACCAGGGTGCGCAGCCGGATGCGCTCGAGCTGCACCGGCGCCACCTCGCCGCCGGGGACGTGGGTCAGCAGCCGCTTGCGCAGCGCGGGCAGCACGTCCCGGCGGCGGCGCAGCTCGTGCCGGGTGGAGCGGGAGAGCGCGACCGCCTGCAGCAGCGGCACGGTGGTGATGATCTCGTCGGTCGGGATCTTCGCCAGCGCCAGGTCGGCCGATCGGTCCGGGCCGACGAGGAGGGCGAGCTCGGCCATCAGCTGCGCCCGGTCGAGCCGGATCTGCAGGTCGGACGCGGCCACGTCGCCGGTCGGGGTCGGCAGCAGCAGGACCCGGCCGTCGTCGGTCAGCAGCATGTGGTCGGCGGTCAGCGCCCGATGGGTGACCCGGTGCGCATGCAGCCGGAGCACGTCGTCCCAGACCTGGCCGAGCTGGGCGTCGGTCGGCTCGGGGGCGTAGTCAGCCAGCGTCGTCCCGTCGTGGTGCTCGTAGGCGAGCACGACCGCTTCCTGCCCGGCCTGGACCAGCGCCCGGAGCCGGGGCATGGGGACTCCGGCGTCCTGGGCCGCGTAGGAGAGCAGCGCCAGCCGCTCGACGGCGCGGTCCTGTGAAAGCGGCGCCCCCCGCGAGACCTGCCGCTGCAGCCGGACCAGCCGGTACAGCGCGGTAGAGCAGCCCCGCCGCCTGCTGATCCCAGTCGTACACGGTGACGCTCGAGCCGGCCCCCGGCCACCGCGACCGCGGCGTAGCGGCGGGACTCCGCCTCGGTGCCCTGCAGCCAGATCCGTCGCATCTCCGACACCGGGCAGCCGGCCGAGTTGAGCGCCCCGGCGATGTCCTCGGCGGTCGGGCGGGTCGGGATCACCCCCGCCGCGTAGCGGACCCCGAGGCCGATCGCCCCGCCCGCGAGCACGGAGATCAGCAGCGACAAGACCGTGGTGGTGGAGGCGGACAGGTTGGCCAGCGCGTAGATGCCGATGAGCACCCACATCGTGGTCCGCCAGCGGGCTTGCCGTCCGGCCAGGCCGAGCATGGCGGCGTAGGCGACCAGCGCGGCCAGGTACCCGTCCAGGGCCGCCGTGTGGCTGACGTCGGGCCTGGACATGGTGATGGCGTCGTAGAGCCGGTCCGCGAACCGGTGACGGAGCAGGTAGTTGGTGGCCGTCACCACCGCGCCGGCCAGCACCCCGGTCGCCGCCGCCTCCGCCAGCGCGCGGGGCTGGCGGCGGATGATCTGACGGATGGCCAGCGCGAGGGAGAGCGCCAGCAGCGCGAACAGCGCGATGGGCCGCACCGTTACGAACACGGCGTGCGGTATCGCCTTGCTCACCTCGACGATGTTGGTTTCCACGCCGTCGGCGGTCGCGCTCGCCACGATGCCGAGGCCGGCCAGCACGACCACGCCGACGATGCAGGCCAGGCAGCGCAGCAGGTCGGCGGGCTTGCGGATCCGGTGCTCACGTTGGTCCTCGACCAGGACCGGCGGCGGCCCAGGGGACGCCGAAGCCTGCACCGGGCCGGCGGGCCGGTCCGGCGGCGGGCTAGGCCGAGGCAGCGTCACGGGGAGACCACATGGGTCGGGCCGGCCTAGAAGATCTTGTTGATGATGTCGTCGCCGATGCCGAAGCCGGCGCCGGTCACGATCGCGCGGCCGAAACCGCCGCCGAGGAACGACTGGAGCATGCCGCCGGCCCCGCCGCCCATCATGCCGCCCTGCTGCTGGTAACCCTGCTGATAGCCCGGCTGGGGCTGGTAGCCCTGCTGCTGGTAGCCCTGCTGCGGCTGCTGGTAACCCTGCTGCTGATACCCGGGCTGCCCGGTCGACTGCACGTGGTTGTCGACCATCGAGTGGATGGACTGCAGCAGCAGCGACACCTGCCCTTCCTCCTGCTGGACGCCGAGCGCGACCTCCTTGAGGTCGAGCATCCACTCGCGCGCGTTCATGTCGCCCGCCGCGGCGGCGGCCTGCAGCTTGCCCGCCAGCGCCTGGATCAGCGCAGCGGTCTGCTGTCCCTGCTGCTGCAGCTGGGCGTAGTTCTGGTCCACGGTCTGCGGATCCACGGGGTCCTCCTGTGACAGATCATGACGGCGAGTAGAACACCTGGATATTAGCCGCCCCGCCTAGATATGGGGCCGGGGCCTGGCGCCGGCCCCGGCCCGCGCCACCGTCCGCGCCTAGCCGCGCTCACGCCTCGACCAGCGCCGCGAGGGCGTTGAAGGCGAGCTGGGTGCTGCCCCGCAGGTGCGCCTGGTCGTGGCCGCCGTCACCGTTCCAGGCGAGGAACGTGTACTGCTCCGTATGCGTGACCCGGGTGCCCCCGGCAGTCGGCTCGAAGCCGATCGAGATCAGCGACACCCACCGTCGCACCCCGTCGAGCAGCACGTCGTGGGCGGAGACGATCCGCTCGCCCGCGACGATGTCGAGGAACAGCGCGTGGCTGGCGATGGCCTCGACCGTCCCGGTCGCGGCCGAGGTGCCGGTCAGCCGTTCCCACCCGCCGACCCGGAAGTCCAGCTCGAGGGCCCCGTCCGGACCCGGCAGCCGCCGCCACCTCGACCGCAGGTCCGCGTTCGCGTAGGCATCCCAGACCCGGGCGGGCGCGGCCTTGACGTCCCGGGCGACGCTGAATGATCCATGCAGCACGCTCGTGCAACCTCCCGACCGGCCGTCGTTCATCCCCGCCACCTCCCGCCGTTCCTCCCCGGCGCTCCCGCCGCCGTTCATCCCGGCCACATCCGCGGTGTCGGCTGTCCGTTCAGGGGCGGGCGTCGTCGGCGGTGAGCTCCGCCTCGAGCAGGTTCATCGCCTTGAGGAAGGCGGCTCGCTCGCTGGGCGCGAGCTTGTCGAGGACCCGGGCGAGCGGGCTGGCGGCGCCGTCCAGCCACTGCTCGACGACGTCGGCCTGGGCCGGCTGGATCTGGACGAGCGTCCGGCGGCGGTCGGCCGGGTCCGGCTGCCGGTCGATGAACCCGGCCCGGTCGAGGTCGGCCAGCACGCCGCTGACGGTGGGCAGGGTCAGGCCGAGCCGAGCGAGGCGAGCTCGCCGACGGTGACCGGGCCGCCGCGGAGCTGCTGCAGCGCGGCGACGTGCCGCGGCCCGAGCGGGGTGCCGGAGCTGGGCGCGATCTGGTCCTGCCAGCGCCGCATGCCCCGCGACACGCGCGGGAACAGCTGCAAGAGGCGCAGGCACAGCGCCGAGTGCTCCCTGCCGCCTGCTTCGTCGCTCACGCTGCTCTCCTTGACCGGACTCGCGACTCACTATATATTGTTCCGGTATCAAAACTATTTTTACTCTCTAACAAATTAAGCCTCGGGAGCACGACATGGCATCAGAGATACAGGCACTGCTCGCCGACGGGAAGCTTGCGGGGGCGTGGACCCTGGACGGGGCCAAGTCCTCGGTCGGGCTCCGCACCAAGAGCGTGTGGGACCTGGTCAAGGTCAAGGGCGTCTTCAGCCAGGTCACCGGGGCGGCCGTGATCTCCGCCGCGCGGCGAGGCGACCGGCACGATCACGGTCGCGGCGGCGTCGATCGACACCGGCGTCAAGAAGCGCGACGACCACCTGCGCTCGGCCGACTTCTTCGACGCGGCCAAGTACCCCGACATCAGCGTTCAGCGCCAGCTCGGTCACGCTGTCGGCCGAGGGCGAGGACGCCGCCTTCTCCGGCACGCTGACCGTCCGCGACCAGACCAGGCCGGTCACCGTCAGCGGCACGGTCTCCGCGCACGGCGGCGGACGAGATCTCGCTCGACGCCGAGCTGCCGGTCAACCGGGGCGACTACGGCATGTCCTTCAACCAGCTCGGCATGATGTCGCTGGACAACATCATCACCATCCACGCGGTGTTCACCGGGCCTAGGAGGCGTCGGCAGCGCGCGGGCTCGCAAGGCTCGCGCGGGCGGCGGGCAGCGCAACGGTCCGTTCATCAAGCATTTCAAGGATTTTGAACGGGCCGTTGCTCGCCGCCTCAGGTCGCGGCGGCGACGATGGCGAGCGCCCGCTCCGCGTGATCGGTGATGATGACGGCGACCCGAGGGTCGGCGGCGAACGCGCGGATGTCGCTGTCGGCGTTCACCGTCCACAGCAGGCACGGCAGCCCCGCCGCGGCGGCCCGGCCGACGGTGCCGAACCGGTCGAGGGTGTAGTGCGGCGCGAGGTAGTCGGCGCGGACCTTCCTGGCCAGGCCGACCGGGTACAGCTCGCGGAGCGCGGGTCGGCAGGCCCGCCCAGCGTGCGCTCCCGCCGATCAGCAGCCCGGTCTTGACCTCGGGGAACGCGATTTTCGCGTGGCCGACGGCGGCGGGCAGGAAGGACGTCACGACGAACTCGCCCGGATCCGAGGACCGCCTTGAGCGCGGCCATCACCGTCGGGCACGTAGCCGTCCTCCTTGAGCTCGACGTCGAGCTTGATCCGGCCGGCGCAGGCGCGCAGCACCTCGGTCAGCAGCGGCGGGCGCACGCCGGTGGCCGGACTCGATCTCGTCGCGGGTGAGGCTGCCGACCGCGATGCCGTTGACGCGGGCGTCGTGGAAGGCGATCAGCTCGCCGTCGCGGGTCATCCGGACGTCGAACTCGATCATGTCGGCGCCGATCGCGATCGCGTTGGTGAACGCCTCGATCGTGTTCTCCGCCGCTCCGGCGGCGACTCCCCGGTGCGCGGCCACCATGACTCTGCTCATGACTCCGCAGTATGCCTCGTGCTCGTGCAGTTTCTGATGGTGTTCAAGTGGCGTTTGCCTGACCGCAGTCGGTCCGAGCTGCGACTTTCCCGCTTGGCCAACAGAATCAAACTGAAGAGCTCCGTTTCCAATACGAACGACTGATTGCTCTGTGTAGCATTGCCTGTGACCCAGTGTTACTGAAGATGGCGTCACGGGTGAGGCGAATCAGTGAGAGTGCTGTTGTTTACCGTGGGCTCGGACGGTGATGTGCGGCCGTTCGCCGCGCTCGCCGGGCGGCTGCGGGCCGAGGGCCATGACCCGGTACTGGCCGCGCCGGCCCGCTACCAACCTCTCGCCACCGCCGCCGGCGTTGCCTTCGAGCCGCTTGACCTCGATATGACCGAGGTCGGCCGGGCGGTCGCCGGCCGCACGGCCTCCGCCATCTCCTTGCCTTCGCCAAGGCCATGGGGCAGCGAGCGGGCGGTGCGCTGCCGGGCGCGGCCGCCGCCGCGACCGCCCACGGCCCGGTCGACCTGGTCGTCCATCACCCGGTAGTGCCGATCGGCCAGCACCTGGCGGAGCTGCTCGGCGTCGCGGCGGTGGTGGCCGCTCTTGCCCCGACACTGGTGCCGACCCGGCAGTTCCCGTCGCCGGCATGGCCGGGCCCGATCCGGCTGCCGGCGCTGCTGAACCGTGGGTCCTACCGCGCCGGGCGGTATCTCAGCGGGGCCTGGTGCCGCCGGGACATCGACGCCTGGCGGCGGGCCGACCTGGGTCTCGGCGGTCGGCCCGGTCGGCACGACCCGCTCGGTGGCCCGTCGGTAACCGTGCTGCACGCGTTCAGCCCGCAGGTGGTCCCGCGGCCGGCCGACTGGCCCGCCACCGCGCACATCACCGGCTACTGGTTCACTGAAAAGGAGCCGACGTGGTCCCCGCCGCGTCAGCTGGCCGGCTGTCCTCGACGCCGGCGATCCCCCGGTTTACCTCGGTTTCGGCAGCATGCCGGTGGACCGTCCGGCCGCGCTGGCCGGTGCGGTCACGATGACCGCACGGCAAACGGGGGCACGGTTCATCGTCTACTCGCTGAACCCGGAACTGACCCGTCGGCTGGCGGGCCACGGCAACCAGATCCTGACCGTCCGGCAGGTGCCCCACGACTGGCTGTTCCCGCGGACGGCCGCGGTCGTGCACCATGGCGGGGCGGGCACCACCGGCGCCGCCGTGGCGGCCGGACGCCCGCAGGTGATCTGGCCATTCGGTGCCGACCAGCACTTCTGGGCGAGCCGGATGACCAGCCTGGGGGTGGCGGTCCCGGCCTCGCCGGCCCGCGCGCTGAGCGGAACCGGGCTGGCCGCGGCGGTGGCGCAGGGGATCGGCGACCGCTCCGTCAGCGACCGCGCCCGGGATCTCGCTGCTCGCGTCCGGGCCGAAGACGGCCTCGGCCAGGCCGTCGCCCACCTCGAACGGCTGGGGCGCGGTACCCGGTGGCGGTGGGCGCGTGATGGTGCGCCCCCGCTCAGGCTGGCCTGACCGCGATAACGGTGCTGGCCTAAAGTGGCAGCATGAACGAAGACTATCTGGAGAAGGTCAGGACCGCGCCGGGCTTCTTCGCGGCCCTCGACCAGAGCGGCGGCAGCACGCCGGGGGCGCTGGCCGAGTACGGCATCGGCCGGGACCGGTACAGCTCCGATGCCGAGATGTTCGACTTCGTCCACGCCCTGCGCGCCCGCGTGTTCACCAGCCCGGCATTTGACGGCGACCGCATCATCGCGTCGATTCTCTTCCAGCAGACCATGGAGCGGGACGTGGACGGGCTGCCGACCGCCCGGTACCTGTGGGAGCGCAAGCACGTCGTGCCGATACTTGAAGGTGGACCTGGGGCTGGCCGACGAGAACGACGGCGTCCAGCTCATGAAGCCCATCGACACCCTCGATGACCTGCTTGAGCGGGCGAACCAGCACCGGATCTTCGGGACCAAGATGCGATCGGTCATCTAAGGACGCCAGCGAGACCGGGATCGCGGCGATCGTCGAGCAGCAGTTCGGCTACGCCGACCGGATCCGCGCGGCAGGCCTGGTGCCGATCATCGAGCCGGAGGTCAGCATCGCCAGCCCGCACAAGGAGCAGGCCGAGACGCTGCTGCGGGATGCCATCCACAAGCACGTCGAGGCGCTGCCGGCCGACGCGCTGATCATGGTCAAGCTCTCGATCCCGACCCAGCCCGGCCTCTACGCCGACCTGGCGTCGGATCCCCGGGTGCTGCGCGTGCTCGCCCTGTCCGGCGGCTACAGCCGCGACGAGGCCTGCGCCCTGCTAGTGCACGACCACGCCATGATCGCCAGCTTCTCCCGGGCGCTGCTCGAGGGGCTGACCGACGGCCAGACCGACGATCAGTTCAACGCGCGGCTCAACGCCTCGATCGCGCAGATCTACCAGGCGTCGGTCCACAAGGAGTACGCGCCCTCGACCTTCGACGGCGCTGGCTGCGGGCTCAGGTCTGCAGGGGCGCCAGCTCGCGGGTGAAGCCGGCGACGAAGTCCTCGAGGGATTCCGGCGCCGTCGCCGGGCGGACGACGAACTTGCTCAGCCCGGCGTCGGCGAACGACGCGATCAGGTCCCGCGCGCCCGCCCAGCCGTCCGCGACCAGCGTCGCCGGGTCGGCCTCGGGCCGGCGGCGCCGGATCGAGGCGGCGAGCGCGTCCGGCAGGCCGCCGAACGCGATCGCCAGGCTGATCCCGAAGTGATCGGGGTCCACCTGCCGTCCCGCCTCGTCGGCCGCGGCGTTGATCACGGCGACCGCCTCGCCGGCCTCGGCCGGGGTCAGCAGCGAGCCGAGCCAGCCGTCGCCGAGCCGTCCCGACCCGGCGCAGCCCGGCCGGGGCCGATCCGGCCAGCCAGATGTCCAGCGGCTTGACCGGCAGCGGGCCGACCGAGGCGTCCTGCACGGTGAAGAAGGACCCGTGGAACGACACCACGTCGGTCGTCAGCATCAGCCGCAGCAGCTCGAGCGCCTCGTCGAACACCGCGCCGCGCTGCCCGGCGGCACCGGGAACAGCGCCCGCTCGCCGGGAACGGCCGGCTGCAGGCCGAACACCGGCAGCACCCGGCCCGGCGCCAGCCCCGCGAGCGAGGCGAGCTGCTTGGCGACCAGCACCGGATGGCGTCCCGGCAGCACCGAGATCCCGCTGCCGACCTTGAGGTGCGTGGTCTTGGCGAGCGCGAACGTCATCCCGGTGAACGGGTCGACGGCCGGGCCGAAGACGGTCTCCGGCAGCCACAGCGAGTCGACGCCCGCGGCCTCGAGCAGGGCGACCGATGCCTCGAACTGGTCCGGGGCACCGGCCGCCCCCAGCGACATGCCGATCCTTATTCGCATGCGTCCCACGCTACGTGCGGTGCCGTGGGGTCCCGCAGTGCCGCCTGCGTCGGCCCGGCACCGGCTCCCGCGCCGAGGCGTCGAGGCCGGGCAGCCGACGGCACGCTCGGCGAGAGCGGGTCTGTGCAGCCGCGCCCGACCGCGGCCCGCCGCCGGGCCGGCAGCAGGCCGCTCAGCGCGGTCAGCGCGCCGATGGCGGAGATCGCGGTGATGACGGCCAGCGCCGGCCGGTAGGCGCCCAGCGTGGCCTGCGCGGTGGTGATCTGGCTGGCGCCGCCCGCCTCGACCACGGCGGTCACCACGGCCAGCACGATGGCCCCGCCGACCTGGAATGACGTCTGGAACAGGCTGGCCGCCAGCCCCTGCTCCTCGTCCGGGATGCCCGCCGTCGCGGCCAGGCTGAGGGCGGAGAAGCCAAGACCGAAGGCGACCCCGATGAGCACCACGGCGGGCAGGATGACCGAGGGGTAGTCGGGGCTGACGCCGACCCGGAGGAACACCACGTACCCCGCGACCAGGGCGATGAAGGCTCCGACGGTGACCCGGGCGGGACCGAACCGGCCGATGATCGCGGTCATCCGGGTGGACAAGATCGCGACCACCACCCCGGCCGGCAGGAAGGCGAGCGCGGTCGACAGCGCGCTCCAGCCCGCCAGGCTCTGCAGATACTGGGTGACCAGGAACTGGAACGAGACGTAGGAACCGAACAGCGTCATCGCGCCGATGTTCGCCCTGGTCAGCGCGCCGGAGCGGAAGATGCCCAAAGGCACCAGGGGATCGACGCTACGCCGCTCGATGACCACGAACCCGGCCAGCGCCACGACGACGGCCGCGAACGAGCCGATCGTCCGGGCCGACCCCCAGCCGGCCTGCTGGGCGGCGACGACGGTGTAGACCAGCAGCAGCATCGCGCCGGTGACGGTGACCGCGCCGGGGATGTCGAACTTGCGGTTGCCCCGGTTGGCGCGCTCGCCGTCGTCGGCCGCGCGCGGGATGATCCGGATCGCCGCGATGAGGGTGAGCAGCGCCACCGGCGCCGGCACCAGCAGCGTCAGCCGCCAGCTCACCTCGGTGAGCAGGCCGGACAGCACCAGTCCGAGCGAGAATCCGCTGGCCCCGAACGCGGAGTAGATGCTGATGGCCCGGTTGCGCATCGGGCCCTCGCGGAAGGTCGTGGTGAGCAGCGACAGCCCGGCCGGGGCGGTGAAGGCGGCCGCGATGCCCTTGATGAACCGGGCCCCGATCAGCAGTTCCGGGCTGCTGACGAGCCCGCCGAACAGCGACGCGACCGCGAACACGGCCAGCGCGGCGAGGAACACGCGGCGCCGCCCGAGCAGGTCGGCGGCCCGGCCGCCGAGCAGCAGCAGGCCGCCGTAGCCGAGCACGTAGCCGCTGACCACCCACTGCAGCGAGGACGTGGACAGCCCGAGGGCGGTGCGGATGTCGGGCAGGGCGACGCCGACCATCGAAACGTCGAGCCCGTCGAGGAACAGCGCTCCGCAGAGCACGATCAGGATGGCCCACAGACGTGGGTTCCAGTGCTGTGTGTCCACAGCCTGGGCGTGGCTTGGTGTCTCCATGCCGCCCACAATATGCTTGCGCGTGCATTAGATGCAACTGCAATTAATGTAGTTGCAACTACCCGGCCGGCGCGCTAGACTGCGCCTGTGAGCGAGACCGAGTCGGCACCGGAGCCGGTGGTGACCGCCTGGCGGGCCATCGCGGCCAGCCACGCGGCCGCCTGCGCCGCGCTCGAGCGCGAGATGGGCAAACGGCACGGACTCGGCGTCAGCGAGTTCGAGGTTCTCGACCGGCTGGCCGAGAGCGGCCGGCGCGACATGCGCGCCCAGGAGCTGGCCGAGGCGGTCCACCTGAGCCAGAGCGCGCTGTCCCGGCTGATCGACCGGCTGGAGAGGGACGGGCTGGTCGAGCGCTGCCTATGCGGCGAGGACCGGCGCGGCATCTACGTCACCCTCACCCCGGCCGGCCGCGACCGCCACGCCGAGGCGGCGCCGACCCACCGCGAGGTCCTCGCCTCGGTCCTCCCGGCCGAGTTCCTCGCCCGGTGACACGCGATTGCAGAGCACTTCGATGAGGCTGGGCAGCCAACCTACTTGAAACCGAGTGCGGCACGCGTCGCCGGTCCAGCGATGCCGTCTACCGCTAGGCCCTTGGCAGACTGGAAGTTCCGAAGAGATGTCAGCGTCTGGCCGCCGAACATACCGTCAACTGCGATACCGCGAACGCCGTAGATTCCCGTGTCGGCCAGAGCCTGCTGAAGCGCACGCACCGCCTCTCCCTGATTGCCCCAGACGAGTACGACGTTTGCGGGCCAAACATAGGTAGGCGCAGGCGCAGGCGTAGACGTAGGCGCCTTACGATAAGGCCAGTTCGTGTCGTACACGACTGATAGATCGTAGTCGGTGAGCGCTGCATACTGCTTAGCGGATATGCCTGCGTAGACATTTTGCGTGGAGCCGTCGTACATGGCCACCCAGATGTCGTAGTCCTTGCCGAGGAGGTACTCCAGGGTGCCGTCCCGAACGGCTTGGACCGTATCGAGCGAGCAGTAGATCGTTGGGCGGAACAGTCCCGCCGACTTCCGCATCGAGATCCACCCGTGCGTCTGAGCTGGAGTCGCGTCGCCGGTCTCGACGTCCAGGACGTCTCCCATGTTGGCGTCAGCCGTGACCGAGATGTGGATGTGGTCGGCGTGCGGAAACAGGTTCCAATCGGCCTGCGTCCAGGCGTAGCGGCCGTTGTCGTAGCCTGCGACCCTCGTCGCGTTCGGAAACTCTCTCGCTATGCCCGGCGCCAGAGAGTTGATTCCGTCGTACATGTAGACGGTCATGAGATCTCCTCGGTATCTCTCTTCTCTCCTCATCCAGGAAGGAAAGGCCACGACTAATTAATTTGACGGATGTAGTCGAATGATACCAGATTCCAGTCGTTTAGCTTATATACCGAAAGAACATCAAAAGTCGCTCTATGCGCTCAGGTCGCAGGAGCCCCGCTACACCCACGGACAGCCCCGGGTCACCCAGACGACGCCCAGTATCCATACCAAATATCCGCTTAATTGCCTACCAATTCCGACTTAACAGTCAAATGGTACATTTGGCTCCGAGAGCAACGGGAATCCGCACGAGGGCGCGCCGGCTCGGACCGGTGTGGCATGCGGGTTAAAGGCGGAAGTGAGATTCGCAGTGACTGACTTTAATGCCGCGCACCCTGAATACGCAGCTACGTCGGCAATTGACGAGTTGCGTGATAGGGAATACTCCTACCTGGACGAATGCGGTCACGTCTACCTTGACTACACCGGGGCCGGGCTCGCCGCCCGGTCGCAGCTGGCGGCCCACACCGCGCGGATCGGCTCGGGCTGCTTCGGGAACCCGCACTCGGAGAACCCGACCTCGAGCGCCTCGACGCTGCTGGTCGAGCAGGCCCGGGAGGCCGTGCTCCGCCATTTCAACACCAGCGCCGACCAGTACGCCGTCATCTTCACGCCCAATGCCACTGGCGCCTGCCGCCTGGTCGGCGAGTCGTATCCGTTTCGGGTCGGACGCCGCCTGGTGCTAACCGCCGACAACCATAATTCGGTCAACGGGATCAGGGAGTTCGCCCGGGCGCGGGGCGCCCGGGTGGCCTACGTCCCGCTCACCGCCGGAGAACTCCGCGTCAACGAGTCCGATGTGCTGGCCGCGCTGTCCCGGGCCCGGGGCGGTCATCCCGGGCTGTTCGCCTATCCCGCGCAGAGCAACTTCAGCGGCGTCCAGCACCCGCTCGACTGGGTCCGCCAGGCGCAGCAGCAGGGGTACGACGTGCTGCTCGACGCGGCCGCCTACGCCCCCGCCAACCGGCTCGACCTGTCGGCCGTGCGACCGCAGTTCGTGGCGGTGAGCTGGTACAAGGTGTTCGGCTACCCGACCGGGGTCGGATGCCTGCTGATCCGGCGGGACGCGCTCGCCCGGCTGCACCGGCCGTGGTTCTCCGGGGGGACCATCTGGGGAGTGAGCGTGCAGGGCGGCTGGCATCGGATGCTCGACGACGAGGGCGCGTTCGAGGACGGCACGGTCAACTTCCTCTCCATCCCCGACGTGACCACCGGGCTGGACTGGATCGACGGCATCGGCGTCGACCTCATCCACCGGCGGGTGTCCATGCTCACCGGCTGGCTGCTCGACCGGCTGACCCGGTTCAGGCACGCCAACGGCGCGCCGCTGATCCGGCTTTACGGCCCGGCCGGCCTCGAGTCGCGGGGCGGCACGGTCACGTTCAACTTCCTCGACCGGGCCGGGCGGGTGATCGACGAGCGCGCGGTCGCGCGGGACGCGGCCGCGGCCGGCATCTCTCTCCGCACCGGGTGCTTCTGCAATCCCGGGGCCGGGGAGTGGGCGTTCGGGCTGGACCGGAAGGACGTGCGCGGCCCCTGGTGGGGCGCGCTGATGGCGCGCGGGTTCTCCCGGCAGGCGGTCACCACGGTCGACGACTACCTGACCAGGATCGGCCTGCCGACTGGCGGCGCCGTCCGGGTGTCGCTCGGCGTCGCGTCCAACCTGGCCGACGTGGAGGCGTTCCTGGACTTCGCCGAGCGCGCCTACTGCGACCACGAGCCGGCCGAGACGGCCGACGCGGCCGCAGCCGGCCTAGCCCCGCGCCTGCACTGCTGAGGGTTCCGCCTCGAGGTCGGCCGCCGACGGCACCGGGCGGCCGGCCACGGTCGTTTTGCGGACGACGATGCCGATCGTGGCCGCGAGGAACGCGACCGTGAAGCCGGCCAGGATCAGCCAGTCGGCCACGGCCGGCCGGGCGAACGTCATCCCGTAGGAGGCGAGCAGCGGCGCCCCCAGCGAGGAGCGGCCGTTGGCCCACAGCGGGGCGACCCCGAGACTGTGCCCGAGTGCCTCGAACGCCCACCGGTTGGTCATCGCGTAGCTGATCCACCGGCCGACCGCCGCCATCGTCGGAATGGGCAGGATCGCCCCGACGAACAGTACCTGCGGGAAGCAGAGCATCGGCAGCGCGATCGTGGCCTGGGACGGCTCCGACACTGCGGCCGAGATCAGCAGCCCGAGCCCGAGCGCCGCCGCCGACGACAGCAGCAGGGTCACGAACGCGGCCCCGTAGTCGCCGGTGTCCGGCAGCCGTCCCAGCGCCCGCAGCACGACCAGGAACGCCAGGTCGACCAGCGCCAGCAGCGGGAGCAGGACCGCGACCTTGGCCAGCACGTAGGCCGAGGCGCCGACGCCGGCGAACCGCTCGCGGCGCAGCACGCCGAACTCACCGCAGATCTGCAGCAGCCCGTAGGAGAGGCCGAAGAAGAAGCCGCCGAACGCCACCCAGAACAAGATCATCACGGTCGCGGCCGGACTCGGCTGGGCCGGGCTGAACGCGCCGGGGCGGAACAGCACCAGGAACATCAGCAGCACCATGACCGGGGCGCCGGCCAGGATCGCGAGGGTGAGCGGCGACCGGGTCAGCATGTCGGCATTGCGCCGGGTGAGCAGCAGCCACTGCCGGAACGGGCGGCGGGCCGGCCGACCGGGCGGCGGGGAGGCCGACGCCGGGCGCGGGCGCTCTTCCTGGTAGACCACGGCGACCGCGGTCCCGGCCGGATCGCCGGTGCCGTCGAGCAGCTCGTAGATCTCCTCCAGGGTGGCGGTGCCGAAGTGGTCGCGCGCTTCTGACGGCCGGCCGAAGAACGCCAGCCGCCCCCCGGGCGCCAGTATCGCGACCTTGTCGCACCGGTCCGCGTCGGACGGGTTATGCGTGGTGATGACCACGGTCGTGCCAGCCTCGGCGAGCCCGCGCAGCGTCCGCACCAGCTCGGCCCCGCGGGCCGGGTCGAGGCCCGACGTCGGCTCGTCGAGGAAGAACAGGGTCGGCCCGGCCAGCAGCTCGGACGCGATCGAGGCACGCTTGCGCTCGCCCCCGGACAGCTGGCCAACCGGGACCAGCGAACGGCCGGTGAGCTCGAGCGCGCGCAGCACCCGGTCGACCGACGAGCCGGGCGCCGTCCGCAGTGCGGCGGCGTAGCGGAGCGTGCGGGCTAGCGGCAGCGCGAGGTGGATGACGTCCTCTTGCGGCACGTAGCCGATATCGCCCGAGATCAGCCGCACCGTCCCGGCGGCCGGCGGCCGCAGACCGCACATCGTGTCGAGCAGCGTTGTCTTGCCCGAGCCGCTGCCGCCGATAATCGCCACCAGTTCCCCTGGCTCAATCGCCAGCGTCACATCCTGCAGCGTGACTACCCCTGACTTGGCCCGCTGGCCCAGCTCGCGTACCTCGATCGCCGATTGCACGACGACCATTCTGCCCGACGATTCGAACCGGGTTAACAACCAATGCTCCATGATTATCGACCCCAAATGCGGCGATTACCGAGCGGCTACGCTTGCCCGCATGAGATATGGCGTGATTGCCGACGTCCACGGCAATGAGCTCGCCTTGCGGGCAGTGCTCGACGACGCGGGCGGCTGCGGCGTGGACCGGTGGTGGGTCCTCGGCGACCTGGTGCTGTTCGGTCCGCGCCCGGCCGAGACGCTGCAGATCCTCCGGTCACTGCCCGGGGTCGACATGCTGCGAGGAAACACCGATCGCTACGTGCTGACCGGTCAGCAACCCGCCCCGCACGCCACCGCCGCCGACGCGGCGGGCAGCGTCGACCTGGTCGAGCGCTACGGTCTGGTGGCGGCCGGGATCGGCTGGACCCGCGGCGTCCTGTGTCAGGCCGGCCTGCTCGACACGCTCACGACCCTGCCAACCGAACTGCGCCTGAACCTGCCCGACGGCACCCGCGTGCTCGGCGTGCACGCGTCACCCGGCGCAGACGACGGCCCGGGGATCGAGCCAGGCACTCCCGACGACCAACTCGGCGGCCTGCTGGCGGGCTGCTCGGCCGACATCGTCATCGGCGGGCACACCCATCGCGCGGCCGACCGCACGATCGCCGGGATCCGGGCGCTCAACCCCGGCAGCACCGGCATCCCCGAGCGCCCCGGCGAGGCCGGCTGGCTCCTCCTCGACCTCGACCTCGACGGCGACCCGGAGCGCCCCGGCGCTGCCTGGCGCGATCGCGCCAGCGTGGTAGTCGAGCACCGGATGGTGCCGTTTGACGTCGACGCGGTGGTCCGCGACCTCGACGCCCGGCTGCACCCGAACGCGGAGTTCCTCGCCGCCATCCTGACCGGCCAGCGCCCGCAGGTCCGCTCCCATTTGGGGCGCGCATGGGATCGTGGGCTGAGGCCGGCCCGTCGGATACGCTTGGCCCAGGTGAGCCGGGAAGCCTGGTCGGCAGTTCTACGACCAGTGCTAGGCGGGCAATGACTAAAGGTTTTCAGCGGTTCGGCTTCGAATCGGACTGGCGCAACGAGAGCCTGCGGACCAACCTGTGGCTGATCCCGGCGGTCGAGAGCGTCGCCGTCGTGCTGCTGTTCGTGCTCACGCTGAGCATCGACCACGCCGCCTTCCACCGCGAGCTGAGCCTGCCGTCCTGGGTGATCAGCGGCTCGCCCGACGCGGCCAGGGAGATCCTGGCGGCGCTGGCGGGCGCCCTCATCACCGTGGTCGGCGTCGTCTTCTCGGTCATGATCGTGACCCTGACGCTCGCCTCGCAGCAGTTCGGGCCGCGAGTGCTGCGCACGTTCATCAGGGACCGCGGCGCCCAGCTGACGCTGGGCACGTTCGTGGCGACGTTCTTCTACGCCATGCTGGTGCTGATGTCGATCGGCGCCGCGTTCGTGCCGCACCTGTCGGTTACGGTGGCGCTCGCGCTGACCGCGGTCGACCTCGGCGTGCTGATCTACTTCATCCACCACACGGCCATCGCGATCCAGCTGCCGGAGGTCATCGCGTCGATCGCCCGCGACCTGACCAGGGCGATCGACGACGAGTGGGTCGGCCCCGCGCAGTCGGCCGACCTCGCCCACGGGCCGTCGCCCGCGGTCCTGCAGGCCCGGCTCGACCGCAGCGGCGCGGTGGTGGCCGCCCCGACCAGCGGTTACCTGCGCTACGTGCGGCACGCCACGCTGGTCGCGATCGCGGCCGAGTATGACGCGGTGATCCGGCTGCACTACCGCCCGGGGCACTTCCTCACCCGGGGGCACCCGATGGCGACCGTGTGGCCGCCCGAGGTCGCGGACACGATCAGGCACCGGCTCGAGCGGGTGCACATCACCGGCCCGCTGCGGACGCTGACCCAGGACATCGCGTTCGGCATCGACCAGCTGGTGGAGATCGCGATCCGGGCCCTGTCGCCGGCCGTGAACGACACGTTCACGGCCATGACCTGCATCGACTGGCTCGGCGACAGCCTCTGCCGTATCGCCGTGGAGTGGTACCCGCAGGTGAACCACCGCGACCGCGACGGCCAGATCCGGCTCATCGCCGCCCCTGTCAGCTACGAGCGGCTGGTGGCACGGTCGTTCGAGAAGGTCCGCCAGGCGTCCGGCGGCATGCCCGCCGTCCTCATCCGCCAGATTGACGCGCTCTTCACGGTCATGGCGGTGGCGCCCCCCGGCCGGACCCAGGTGCTGCTCGATCAGGCGGCGCTGCTCCAGCGGCTGAGCGAGCGGACCGTTCCCGAGCCGGCCGACCAGGCCGACATCGCCGTCCGGTACCAGGCCCTGCTCGACCTGCACGCCACCCGGCGGACGGAGAGCGCCGGCGACGCTCGCTAGAAGCCCGTTGTGTGGTGGATCGTCCCGCCCGCAGGCACCGTCACCCAGGACCTAGTCGACCAGTTCCCGATCGCCTGGTTCGCGGTGCTGGCCAGGTTGGTGACGCTCGAGGAGGCCGCGTTCGACACCACGAGCGGGTCGGCGTAACGGAATTTGTCCGTGCCCGGCTCGCACAGCAGGTTATTTCCGGTCACCGTCCATGTTGCGATGCTGCCCGCATGACAGGCCAGGTTCATCCCCTCGAGGCCGCTGGCGCTATGGCCGGGGGCCACCTGCACGTCGATCACGTTCCCCGCCAGGACGTTCATCCCGCCCCAGGACGGGTACTGGAACCCGTCAACTGCCCGGTAGACGTTCCGGCTGGTGCTCTGGCCCCACTGGTCGATCTGGTTGCCGACGACCTTGGTGTTCCACATATCGCCGAGCACGATGCCGTGTGCCTGGACGGTGTAGACGTGGTTCCCCAGCACGAGCCAGTCGGCCGACTGCTGTATGAAGATGCCCGTGCCGCAGCCGGTCACGATGTTGAACAGGCAGTAGCCATCGGTGTAAGTATCGCTTGATGAAGACTCGAAGGTGGCTATTCCCGGCCCCCCGCAGCTTGTTATCACGCAATTGGTGACGCGGTTGTTCGACAGGTTTCCGCTGACTGGCTGCTGCTGGTTACTTGAGAGCGCGGACCAGGCGATTCCGCTGTAAATCGTATTCATCACCCCAACGTTATCGACTCGCCCGTCGAACGTCTGGAGCACGATTGCGTTGACCGCGGTGTTGTTCCCGTCGACCGTGAAGTAGGACAGGTCGGTGCCATTCACGCCGTCGGTGTTCGTGTTCTCCACCCAGCCTGCGGACGCGATGACGGCGTCGAGCGAGCCGACCGCCGCGATGGTGGTGACGTACGGACTGCCGAGGGCATCACGTCCAACGCCCCGAAGCACACCGTGTGAGGGGACCTCGATCGTCGCGTTCACGTAGTAGGCGCCGGCCTTGAGCTGCACCGGCTGTCCGGCCGAGAGCGCCTGGTTCAGCGCCGCGACGTCGGTCGCGCCGGTGGTGTCCCCGGACGGCGGGATGACCATGCAACCTCCCGTGGCGGCCTCAGCGGGCTCGGGGGCGACGACGGCGCCCGCGGCCACCACGCCCGCGCCGATCACCAGCCCGGCCGCCGCGGTGGTGAGCAGGTGCCGACGGCCGGATGCCGCCGCCGGACCGGGCCTGCTCCGGGCAGGTTCCTGTTGAAGAGCCACGCCGCTTCATTCCTTTCTCCCGGAATTCTGCTATTACCTCGCGTCAATGCCGCCGTGGTGGCACGTCGAAGATAATCTTGCGACCCTATCCCAGATGTCCCCTCGTCCGGTGGAGAGTCGCCACGGTCCGTTCGGACAAAAGGGATTTGAATTCAAAATCTTTATCCCGAACGGACCGTGGCTCATACCTCAGCGGGAAAGGCGCGCGTCAGGAGAGCACGCGCCGCCGGAAGTTGCGCAGCCCGATCGACAGGAAAACAACGGCGAAGCCGATCACGACCGGGTAGACCACGTACAGCTGCATGTGCGGCGCGTTCGTGAACGCGGCCCGCATCCCCTCGTTGACGTAGATCAGCGGATTGATCAGCACGACCGTCTGCAGCCAGTGCCAGCCGCCCACCTGCACCGGGGCCAGCTTGGTCCACGAGTAGTAGGTGCCGCCGAGGAACGTGATCGGCAGGATGATGAAGCCGAACATCAGCCCGATGTTCCGCGGCTCGAAGCTGGTGCCGAGGAGTCAGGCCCAGGCCCGCCATCGCGATGCAGGCCAGCGGCACCAGCGTGACGATGATCAGCCAGTGCAGCGAGAGGTGGGCGGTGACCCCGGCCGCGTGCACGACCGAGGCGATCGGCAGCACGATGGCGGCCGAGATCAAGCCCTGGACCGCGCCCGAGAGCACCTTGGCCATGGCGACCAGCCAGATCGGGCAGGGCGCCTGCACCCGGTCCTCGATCTCCCTGGTGAAGCCGAACTCCTGCGCCATCGCCAGCGCGATCGACTGCACCCCCTGGAACATGATCGAGATCCCGACCACGCCAGGGACCAGGATCGTCGCGAAGTCCGACTCGGCGCCGCGGCCGCTGCCGCCGCCGACGCCCTGGCCGATCTTGGGGAACACGTAGAGGAAGACGAAGCAGAGCAGGAACGGCTGGATGATCGTCCGCAGCACGAACTCCGGCAGGTGCTTGCGCAGCACCACCAGGTCGCGCAGCAGCAGCGCGCCGAGCGCGGTCCAGCTCGCGGCGACCACCGAGCGGGTGGGGCCGCCGCCGATCCGGGGCGGGGGGAGCTGCGCCTGTGGTGTCTGCGAGGTCGCGGTCGTCATTCTTCCCGGAGCTCCCTTCCGGTCAGGTTGATGAAGACGGTTTCCAGGCTGGGCTCGGCGACCGACACGTCGAGCAGGTCGAACCCGCCGTTCTCGGCCGCGAGCACGATGCGCGGCACCAGCCGGTCGATGCCCTGCACGTGCAGCTCGAGCCTGCCGTCGACGGCGCGGCTCCTGGTGACGCCGGCCACGTCCCTGGACCAGCAGCTCGCCCAGCTTGTCGAGGTCGCCGGTGGTGCGCACGGTCACGATGGTGTCGGCTCCGATCGACTGCTTGAGCTGCGCCGGGGTGTCAAGCGCGAGCACCCGGCCGTGGTCCATGATCGCGACCCGGTCGCAGAGCTGGTCCGCCTCTTCCATGTAGTGCGTGGTGAGCAGGATCGTCTGGCCGTCGTTGTGCAGCTCGTGCAGCAGATCCCACAGCGCCAGCCGGCTCTGCGGGTCTAGGCCCGCGGTCGGCTCGTCGAGGAACAGCACCGACGGCCGGTGGAAGATCGCCCGCGCCACCATCAGCCGCTGCGCCATGCCGCCGGACAGCGCGTAGACCGACGCCTTGGCCCACTTGGTGAGCTGGAACCGGGCGAGCAGCGAGTCGGCGATCTGCCGCGACTCCTTCGCCCCGATGCCGAACAGCCGGCCGTGGAAGTAGAGGTTCTCCCACACCGTGAGCTGCCGGTCGAGCGTGTTCTGCTGCGAGACGATGCCGCTCAGCTGCTTGGCCAGGGCGGGCTGGGCGCCGACGTCGACCCCGGCCAGGAACGCCTTACCGCCGACGTCGGGACCACCCGCGTGGTCAGCATGCCCGCGGTGGTCGTCTTGCCCGCGCCGTTGGGCCCGAGCAGGCCGAAGATCTCGCCCGCGCGGACGTCGAGGTTGAGCTTGTCGACCGCGGTGAAGTCGGTCCCCGGGTAGACCTTGGTCAGCTCCTCGGTGTGGATAACCCCGCGTTCCCCGGCGGCCGGCGCCGGGGCTGCGTTCGTCGATGCTGGTGTCGCTCGTCATCAACTTCAGCCTAGCCCCCGCCTGGCCGGACGCGAGCCTGGCGGCAGGGGCTTGCGGCAGGGCTGGCGGCGGGTTAGCGGACGAGGTCGATGCGGTGATCGGTGACCGGGTAGCCGGCCTTGGCGAACGTGGCCGCCATCGGCCGGTTGGTGACGTCGGTGTTGGCGACGATCCGGTCCGCGCCCTCGGCGACGAGCAGCTGGGTCGCCTCGGCCAGCAGGTCGTAGGCGTACCCGTGACCGCGGTGCTCGGGCAGCACGGCGACGTAGCCGATGACCGGATCGGTGTAGTTGCGGCTGGGCACGGTCAGCCCGACCAGCTCGCCGTCGGCGGTGCGGGCGAGCCGCCACCACTCGCGCGGGCTCGGCATCAGGCGCAGGGTCTCGAGGTCCTCGGCGGCGGCGGCGTCGAGCCCGGACGCGGCGATGGCGCGCTGCGCGTGCGCGTCGAGGCTGCCCTGGTGGACGCGCCGGAAGATGTCGAGGATCACGGTGTCGTCCGGCTCCGGGCCGAAGTCCAGCCGCCCGGGCCGGGCGGGCAGCCCGCAGCCGGTGGTCCACCGGTAGCCGTACCGCTCCACCAGCGGGGTCATCCCGACCGCCTCGGCCGCGGCGATGCGCGCCTGGGCCGCCTGGGCGACGGCCGGCCGGCCGCGCCAGCCCGGCGGCAGCGCCAGCGAGTACTCGGCCGGCCCGGGCGCCGTCCGCAGCAGCCGCACGGCCGCGTCCTGGTCGACGAAGTCGAACCAGTCCAGCACGACCGGGGCGTCGTCCTGCGGTCGTCCCCACCAGGCCGCGCGGGCGACGACGACGCCGTCCCGCAGCGCCACCCAGGTGTTCGCGGGCCGGTAGTTGCCGCGGCCGGCGATGTCGGAGTACCGGGCGCCGAAGGCGGCCGGGCCGACCAGCGCGGCATCGGCCAGCGAGGTGAACAGCGGTTCCTCGCCTGCGGTGAGCGGGCGGATGACAAGGTCGGCCACGTGGCGCAGCGTAACGGCGTCAACGCCGCCTGGCAACGGATTTAACCGCCGTTTCAGGTCGCGGCCGCCGTCGGCGCGCCGATGGAGTGGCCGGCCAGGTCGGCCAGGGTCACCGCGACCAGCCGGGCCTGCTGGGACGGGCGGGCGCCGGGGTTGGGTCGCATCATGAACCGGCCGCAGTACCGCCCGTTGGCGAACGTCCGCAGCTCCAGGTCGTCATTGGGCAGGCCCGCCTCGTCCACCGGGTAGTAGCCGTGCCTGGTCAGCACCCGGCCGTCCGGCTCGAGCCGGGCCGGGTGGCCGATCAGCATCCCGTACTCGAACCAGCAGTCCGTCAGGTCGAGCAGGCCGGTCAGTTCCCGCCTGACGTGCTGGACGACCGCGTCCGGCGACCCCGCCGTCTGCGTCAGCGCGGCGCTGTCGACGATCAGCGCCAGGTACCCGGCGTCTTCCACCGTGACCGCCTTGAGGCGCCGGGCCCGGGCGGCCAGCTGCGAGACGGCAACGCCGACCGCGAACAGCAGCGCGAACGTGGTGACGTCGGACGAGTGCGCGATCGAGAACCGCTCGTACGGCACCGTGAAGAAGAAGTCGAACCAGACCGCGGCCGACAGCGCCGCCAGCGCGCCCGCGACCCGGTTGCCCGCGGCCGCCACCGCGACCACGGTCACCACCAGCAGCAGCGCCACGTTCGGGTTGGGCCAGCTCGACCGCCACGGCAGCAGGATCGCCGCCCCCGCCAGCGGAACCATCACCGCCGCCGCGATCGCCGCCCGGTCCCTGGTCACGTAACGGCTCATCCGACCGCACCTTCTCCTGCGCCGAGCTCCTCATTTCCACCGTACGCCGGTCTCCTTGGCGCTGTCCCGGTCCAGCCTGCCTGGAGTTTGTTAGGAGACTGCCGCGCCCATTTAGGGCAGAGTGAGTGCATGGATCAGGCCGTGACCCGCAATCGCGCCTACGCCGGGGCTCCGGGGCTGGGGGCGGCCTGGGCGGCGTTCGCCGTCGGCCTGCTCTACGCCGCGATCAGCGTCTACTGGGGTCTGGGCGGCAGCTGGCTGCTCGACACCGTCGGCGCGTCCTTGACCCAGCCGGGCCGTTCCGCGGGCGCCCTCGTCGTGCTGGCGGTGTGGTGCGCGGTCGGGCTGAAGGTCGTCGCGGCCGTCCTTCCGCTGCTGGCGGTGGGCGTGGTCTCGCCGGGCAGTTTCCGTCGGCGGCGCCTGAGCCGGGCGCTGACGTGGGTCGAGGCGGCGATCCTGAGCTTTTACGGCCTGATCCTGACCGCCGTCGGCCTGCTCGTCCAGTCCGGCGTGATCGGCACGCCGGCCAACGCCGACCACCGGGCCCTGGCCTGGCACGCCTACCTCTGGGACCCGTGGTTCCTGCTCTGGGGCCTGCTCGTCACCGCCGCCCTGCTCCGCTCCCGCTAAGCGCGTTCGCGGGTCGGCGTCGGCGGCAGCCTCCGCGCGTGGCCAGACCCCTCAGTCCGGCGGCCGCGCATCGGCACACCGTCCTCACCGTCACCACGCCCAACAAGCCGGCCGGATAAGGGCGTCAACGTGGGAACTTCGGGTCGCGGGGTGCCCCCAACAGCACACACTGACGCTTTTGGCCGTAAAACGGACCCCCCAACGGCACACAATCACGGCTCGCGCCCCGGGTCGGCTCGTCGGCATTTTCCACCGTTGCACCACAGCTCGCACCCGTCACCACGAGAACACCGCTAGGCCGTCGGTGCTACGGGGCGGCCGCCTCGGCGTCGCGCTCGGCGCTGAGGGCGGCGAGCGCGTCCGCCGCCTCGGCCTCGGTCATGGCCTGGAGCGCGAAGCCCATGTGGACGAGGACCCAGTCACCCGGTCCCGGCCGCGTCTCGAGCAGGCCCAGGTTGACCGGCCGGGGCACGCCGCCCACTTCCGCGATGGCCAGATCGGGATGACCTGCGTCGCGGTCCACCAGCTGAGCCGGGATTCCCAGGCACATGTCGTTCCCTTCAGGTCGGGTCGCCGGCGGCTGGCTCGGGCACGTAGGTGACCGACTCCAGCGTCATCTCGTCGCCGCCCGAGAGCTCGACGTCGGTGCTCGCGCAGCGCGGGCACACGGCCAGCAGGTCGGTGCTGTCGGCGCTCGACCCGCAGCCGCGGCAGCTGATCTGGGCGGGCACGGTGACAAGCTCGATCTCGGCGTCGGCCGCCTCGGTGCCCGCGGCGACGGTCTCGAACGCATCCGACAGGGACTCCGCGTCGACCGCGTGCCACACCCCGAACCGCACCCGGATCGCGGCTACCCTGCGGCCGCGGGAACGAGCGCGCACCGCGTCGAGCACGCCCTCGCAGACGCCGTACTCATGCATGCCGACCGTCTCCACGCTTTTCACATTCCTTCCCGGCCAGGGCTGTTACATTTCCCTGATTTCCAGATAACGCTTGATATCCGGTATCGAATCAATCACCACCGCGATTACCGCGGCTATCACGACCGCCTTCACCAGCTTGCCGATCATCTCGTCGCCCTCCTTTCCCTCTGTTCGGTGTTCGCGCAGGATGTCCTCGACCGCCGCGACCGCGTGCGGCAGGGCCGCCTGCACCGGTTCTGACAGTCCCATTCCCGGCCCCGGTGTCGGCTGGCTCGCACGCCACCACGAGGCTCCGTCCCGGCCGGCCGCCGAGCGAGGCGAGCAGGGCGAAGATGTCGTCCGGGGCCAGGCCGTGCGCGTCGATGACCGGCGCCGCGAGCGGATCGCCGCCGTCGGCGGGCGCCCGGCGCGGCTCGACCTCGAGCACGGTGACCGTGCCCGGTTCGGCGCCGCGGGCGGCCGCGTCGACCAGCACGAACAGGTCGCACCCGTCGAGCAGGTCGTAGGCCAGGTGCACGCCCCGGATGCCGAAGTCGCGGATCTGCACGCCCGGCGGGCGCGGCCGGTCCGCCAGCAGCCGGACCACCTCGACGCCGAAGGCGTCGTCGCGCTGGAAGATGTTGCCCACGCCCGCCACCAGGGTCCGGCCGGCGGTGCTGTGCGCTCCGGTCATGGCGCCTCGTCACGGCTCGACCTCGTCCGGCGCGAAGTAGAGGAAGCGGCCGTGGGCGACGCGCAGGTCCTCGTCCGGGTCGTCGGCCAGCGACACGGCCAGGTACGGCGGTGTCGTCCACGTCGAGCAGCACCGCCTCGACCCGGGCGCGGCCGCCCGGTCAGGAACATGTCCTGCGCGTCGGTGCGCCGCACGCCCGGCCGGAGCGTGACCATGCTGCCCCGCGCGATCCGGCTGGCCGGCCACGGTGATCGCGTCGGTGTCGGGCGAGACGGAGGCGTCGGCGCCGGGATCCCACCAGGGGACGTCCGGCTCGTAGGCGGCCGGCCCCGGCCCGTCGGTCCCGCGCGCCGGCCCGGGCACCGGCGCCGCCGGCACCGGCCGGCCCGGGGACCGCCGCGCGGCGAGCGGATGGTGCCGTGCAGGCGGCCGAGGTCAGCCGCGTCCAGCGCCTCGACCCGGTCGATCAGCGCCGCCGCCCGCGGATCGGTCGCCCGGGCCTCCTGCTTCTCGGCGTCGGAGAGGGCGAGCGTGCGCAGGGTGAGGATCTCGTCGATCTCGGTGCCGTCGTACAGCTCGCCCGGGCTCTCGGGGGCGATCTCCGGGTGGTCGTACAGGATGATCGGGGAGGACAGCATGACCTGCCGTCCGCCGCCCGGGCCGGCCAGCACGGGCCAGCAGCCGATGTTCTCGCACGCCTCAACCCCGGCCTGGCCCACTCCGGCGGGTCGATGCATGGAGATGAACTGCCCGCCCTGCACGCCGATGATCATGTGCGCGGCGACCAGCGCGGTCGGCAGCGCCTCGTCTCTGGTGCGCGGCACCGGGTCCGGGGCGCTGCGGTTGTCCACCCGCACCCGCAGCCGCGCGGCGCCCCAGGGGCCGGGCAACGGGCGTGCGAGCAGCGACACGGTGCCGCCGACCGGCTGCCGTACGCGGACGACGTCACCCTCGCGTTCCTCGCCGCCCGGCACCGCGAATTCGGTGACGTGCCCGTCGCCGCAGCAGCTCGGTGGCATCGACCCGGACGGCCACCTCGTGCTCCACTGCCTCGTCCCAGCACGCAGCCGGCCCTCGTCCGCCGCTGCACCTGCAGGAACCGGATGACCACGGCGACGGTCGGCTGGGCGCCGTGCTCAAGCACGCACTCGGTCTGCGCGAAGGACCGCTCGGACGGGTCGACCGCGGTGTACCCGGGCGACATCACCACGCCGAACTGCCATCGGCTCTGGTTCTTCTGCGGCGGACGCCCGGTACGGATACAGGATGTAGCCCTCGTACATGACCGCGTCGGCCACGGCGCGGGCGGCAGAGAAGTTCACGGCTCTGTCACCTCCGCGGTGATCGGCGGCGGGTCGGGCGTGCTGCCCGCCTCGGCCTCCGCCAGCAGCGCGCCGAGGGTCGCGTCCCAGGTCGGCAGGGCACGCTCGGTCTTGAAGGCGGACAGGGCGTCGAGCGTCTCGCGGCTGCAGCCGCAGCCACGCGCTGCCGGGGAAGTGCAGGTTGACCACGTCCTGCCAGACGCTCACCGGCATCCGGAAGGACGCCTCGGAGCTCCACGGCACCAGCTCGACCGAGTAGCCGTTGCCCTGGGCCAGGAAGACGGTGCCGCTGAACAGCAGCAGCAGCGGGATCGTCCCGTCGTCCAGCGCCTGCAGGTACCGCGCGGACGCGACCTCGAGGTCGTAGGTGCACGGCATCTGCACGTCGATCTCGGTCAGCGCGCTGAACGCCGGGCACCATCGTGGTCACGATCGCGAGCTGGATCGGCTTGACCGTGTCGGCCCAGCGCGAGGTGTCGCCGAACAGGTCGTGCAGCCGCGTCGCCTCGGCCGGCGGAGTACCGCCGTCGGTGCGGCTCGATGCGGATCTGGCAGCGCAACGCGATCGCGTGCACGGGAACGCCGGTGCTCTCGGTTATCGTCAGCCGCGAACGACAGCGTGGGGGTCGCGGCGTACCGTTCCGCGCTCGCGCCGGTGCAGCCGAAGACCAGGTCAGCCATCGGCGCGCTCCTCCGGCGCGAGCGCCCGGGACCGGCCGCGCAGGCCGGACAGGAACGCGGCCAGCGCGGCGTGCGCCTCGGCGCCGCCGTCGAACCCCTGCCAGCGCCGACGGAGCTCGCCGACCAGCGCGTAGCACTCGTCGATCGGCAGCAGGAAGACCTCGTTGCCGTGCTCGGACCGGTTCACGAACACGGCCTCGACGTCGGGCGTCATCGCCGCCAGCAGCGGGTAGCCGGTGACCAGCCGGTCCCACGCCGCCAGGTCAAGCTCGCACTCGGTCATGCCCGCCGGGGCTCGGATAGCCCGCGACTACCCGGCCGAGCGCCGAGTTGACGAAGAAGAAGGCCATCGCGACCGGGATCTGCAGCTCGTTCCAGTCCGCGTCGGCCAGCGGCGGGTCGGGGTCGTGACGGACCCGCTCGGGCACCGACCGGTACTTGCCGCCCGCCGCGCCGCTCGGAGATGAAGAGCAGATAGCAGGCGCGGCAGGTGCAGACGATCGACCGCTGCTCGATCTCGACCACGTGACCGTGCCGGTCGTCGAGGGTCTCGCGGCACATCTCGCACCGCTCGGCGCGGCAGCGGCCGTCCGGCCGCCGCGGCGGGCTCCGGGTGCGAGCCCTGGCCAGGCCCGCGCGGCGGCCGGGCGAGCGGGCGGCGAAGCGCCGTAGCCCGGTCGCGCCGGTGCCGGTCACCGGGCTTCTGCCGGGCGTCGCATGATCTGCAGCAGCGGCACCTCGGGCGGGGCCGCGACGTCCTCGACCTGCACGCCCGCCACCTCGGGGGCCGCTTCCGCGACCGCTTCCTCGACGGCCTGCCGGACCGTCGAGGACGAGGAACCGCAGCCGTGCCCGCTCGTCGTCAGCCGGAGCCGGGCGACGCCCTGATCGTCGAGGCCGAGATACTCGATCGCCCCCGCGTGCGAACCGAGCTGCGGACGTACCCGTTCGAGCGCGCGGCTGATCCTAGTGTCGGCGTCGAGCGGGTGCAGGTCGTGGACCAGCAGCAGGCTCTCCACCAGCGGGTCGCCCGCCAGCGCGGCGAGCAGTCGCGGCCCGGCGTCGGGGTCGGCCTCGAGGGTCGCGACGATCGTGGTCAGCCCGGACCCGTAGCAGCTCGACCAGGCAGCCCACCAGTTCCTCGGCGACGTCGCCGGCCTGCGGCCCGGCCCGCGTTCGCAGTTCGGCGAGTAGCGCCTCGACCCGCTCGCCGACGGCGCGCGCGTCCCTGGCTCCGGCCATCTGCCCTCCCTCCACCCGGCTGTCGGCGTTACATGGCCAGCGGAACCCCGGTGGGTGAGTGGGCCGTCTTCAGCACCTTGCCGCCGCCCAGGTACATGTGCACGCCGCACGGCAGGCAGGGGTCGAAGCTGCGGACCGCCCGCATGATGTCGATGCCCTTGAAGTTCTCCGGGCGAGTTCTCCTCGAAGATCGGCGTGTTCTGCACCGCGTCCTCGTACGGGCCGGGCGTGCCGTAGCTGTCGCGGACGCTGCCGTTCCACGGGGTGGGCGGGTAGGGGTGGTAGTTGGCGATCTTGCCGTCCCTGATCACCATGTGATGCGACAGCACGCCGCGCACGGCCTCGGTGAAGCCGCAGCTGTCCGCGTCCGTCGGCACGTTGAACGGTTCCCAGGTCTTGGTCCGGCCGGCCCGGATCTCGGCCAGCGCCTTGCTCGACGAAGTACAGCGCGCAGGCGGCCGCGTAGGCCTGGAAGTAGGTCCTGGCCCGGTCCCGCTCGATCGCGTTGGACAGCGGCTGGCCCTTCTTGTCGACCGGGATCTTCCACTCGAAGGTGACCTCGGGCCTGGAGACCGTGCGGGGCAGGTTGATCTGCACGCTGTGCCCGGTGGACTTCACGTAGCCGATGTCGACCAGGCCGGCCAGCGCGGTCGACCACAGCCGCGCGATCGGGCCGCCGCCGGTGTCGAGCGGCAGGTGGTCCTTGCCGTCGAACCAGCGCGGCGACATCGTCCAGCTGTACTTGTCGTCGAAGTCGCGCTTGGCCGGGCGGGGAATGGTGTGCTGGTTCCACGGGTGACGGCGGTCGACCGGGTTGCCGAGCTCGTCCCTGGGTGACGAACATCTCCTGGTCTTCCCAGTCCTCGTAGAACGAGTGGCCGAGCAGGATCCTGATGCCGAGGTTGATGTCGACCAGGCTGTTGGTGACGAGCTTGCCGTCGACGACGACGCCAGGGGTGACGAACATCTTGCGGCCCCAGTCCGCCATGTTCCGGTAGGTGAAGTCGCAGTACTCGGGGTTGTTGAAGCTGCCCCAGCAGCCGAGCAGCACCCGCCGCCGGCCGACCTCCTCGTAGCCCGGGCAGCGCCTCGTAGAAGAAGTCGAACAGGTCGTCGTGCATCGGGCACGACCCGCTTCATGAACTCGACGTAGCGCATCAGCCGGGTCAGGTAGTCGGTGAACAGCTGCACGGTCGCGACCGTGCCGACGCCGCCCGGGTAGAGCGTGGACGGGTGCACGTGGCGCCCCTCCATCAGGCAGAACATCTCCCGGGTGGACCGGCGACACCTGCAGCGCCTCGCGGTAGAACTCGCCCTCGAGCGGGTTCAGCGAGCGCATGATGTCGCCGATCGTCCGGTAGCCGTGCTCGGCCGCGTGCGGCGCCTCGGTCGAGTTGGCCTGCTCGAGCACGCCGGGGTTGGTCTCCGCGACCATCTTCTCGCAGAAGTCGACCCCGACCAGGTTCTCCTGGAAGATGTTGTGGTCGAACATGTACTCGGCGGCCTCGCCGAGGTTGAGTGATCCACTCGCCCAGGTGCGGCGGGCGGACGCCGTAGGCCATGTTCTGGGCGTAGACCGAGCAGGTCGCGTGGTTGTCACCGCAGATGCCGCAGATCCGGCTGGTGATGAAGTGCGCGTCCCGAGGGTCCTTGCCCTTCATGAAGATGCTGTAGCCGCGGAAGATCGACGAGGTGCTGTGGCACTCGGCGACCCGCTTGGCCTTGAAGTCGATCTTCGTGTAGATGCCGAGGCTGCCCACGATCCTGGTGATCGGATCCCAGGCCATCTCGGTGAGTTCGTTTTTGCCGCCCGCGGTCGTCGTCATCGCTGAATCACCACGTTTTCTGGTAGCCGGTGAGCAGTTCGGAGCCCTTCGTGCGCCACTTCGGCTCCTTGTCCGCCGTCTTGGCGGTGAAGGTCCGCAGGGTGCGGATGACCGAGCCGTACATGCCGCTGGCGGCGGAGGACACCCGCGCGCCGGGCGGCTCGTCCATGAACGGCATGAACTTGTCCGGGAATCCCGGCATCGTGCAGGCGATGCAGATGCCGCCGACGTTCGGGCAGCCGCCGACGCCGTTGATCCAGCCGCGCTTGGGCACGTTGCACTTGACCACGGGACCCCAGCAGCCCAGCTTGACCAGGCACTTGGGCGAGTCGTAGTCGCTGGCGAACTGGCCCTGCTCGTAGTAGCCGGCCCGGTCGCAGCCCTCGTGCACGGTCGCCTCGAACAGCCACCGCGGCCGCAGCGCCTCGTCCAGCGGGATCATCGGCGCCGCCCCGGCCACCTGGTAGAGCAGGTACAGGATCGTCTCGGAGAGGTTGTCCGGATGCGTCGGGCAGCCCGGCACGCACACGATCGGCAGGCCGGCCTTGGACTTCCAGTCCCAGCCGAGGTAGTCGGGCACGCCCATCGCGCCGGTCGGGTTGCCCGCCATGGCGTGGATGCCGCCGTAGGTCGCGCACGTGCCGACGGCCAGGATCGCGGTGGCCTTCGGCGCCAGCCGGTCCAGCCACTCGCTGGTCGTCATCGGCTGGCCGGTCGCCGGGTTGTTGCCGAACCCGCACCAGTAGCCCTCGGACTTGATCGCCTCGTTCGGTATCGACCCCTCGACGACGAGGACGAACGGGTCGAGTTCGCCGCGATCGGCCTTGTGCCACCACTCGATGAACGTGTCCGCGCCCTGCTCGGGTCCGCACTCGAAGTCGATCAGGGGCCAGTGCACCGCCACCTTAGGCAGTCCGGGCAGGGCTCCCAGCACGATCTCCTCGATGCTCGGCTGGGTCGCGGCGGTCAGCGCCACCGAGTCCCCGTCGCATCCGAGCCCCCCGTTCATCCAGAGAATGTGGACGACTGGCTCCTCCTGGGTCATCGCATGCCACCCTTCGGTTGGCTGCCCGCGTGCGCGGGCTGGCGTTCTGGGGGCGAGCTTGATCGGGCGTCGCGGCGCCCTGGGTCAGGCGAGTCCGTTCTCGCGCTGCCCAGCAGATCGTTGGCGGCGTTCGCCGCCTCGCGGTGCTCATCTCATGCTCCGAGAGCCGGATCCGTAGCTACACGCTCACGCAGCCGGTTCGCTCATCGTATTCCCGTGCTAGGCCGACCACAAGACAAAAAAGTCGGCTCGATAGACAGACATGTCCACCTGCGGCCTGCCGCGCGTCGGCCTGCATGTCCGCCTGTGCGCGGATTCGTCTGCCGACCTCATTCGCACATACCCTCATGAATGACGTCGCAGCTAGCGGGTCGGCGTCGGGTAAATCAACTGCACCGGAACGGCGGAGTTGCGGCATGGACAGGGCAGAGGGCGACGCGATCAGCGAGAACATCGAAGTCGTGCCCGTCGTCGTCGTGTCGCAGACCTTCCCCGCCCGGCCGTCCTCGATTCCGGACATCCGCGACTTCGTCCGCCGCTGCCTGGCCCAGTCGCCGCTGTCAGAGGAAGACAACCGCGAGGTCGGCCAGACCGTGGCCCAGGCGCTGCTCGACGCGGCCGGCCCGACCGGCGCGATCAACGTCTCGTTCCGCATCTTCCCCGATCACGTCGAGGTCGACGTGCTCCGCTCCGGCCCCAACCTGGGCACGCCGACGAGCGTCAACGCGCTGACGTCGTTCCTGAACTCGGGCGGCTCGGCCGCGTCGGGCGCCCTGCGCGCCCCTGGCGACGGGGCCGGCGGTGCCAACGGCGACGCGTCGTTCGCCGACTGGATGGCGAGGCATGCTCCGCCGGGAGGGGATGACGATGGAGGCGGCCGCCCGGCAGCTCGGCGTGTCGGTGAAGACGGTCAGCCGCTGGGTCGGCGGCGCCACCGAGCCGCGGCTGCGGGACCTGCGGCGCATCCGCGAGCTGTTCGGCGACATCCCGTTCCCTTAACCGGGGCGGAGCGCTTACCGTGGGGCGATGGCTGCTTCCACGGGTACCTACCGGCTCGGGCCGGACAGCGGGCGCGTCGTCATCAACACGACCAGGGCCGGCCTGGCCGCCCGGGTCGGCCACGATCTGACGCTCGACGTCACCCGGTGGTCGGCGGACGTTACCGTCCCCGGCGATGACCTGTCGGCGGCCACGGTGGGGGCCGAGCTCGATCTCGGCTCGCTCGTCGTGCGGGAAGGCACCGGCGGCGCCCGGCCGCTGACCGACTCCGATCGCCGCGACATCGAGTCGACCATGCGCAAGATCCTCGGCGCCGGCGCCCAGGCCACCGCCGCCTTCCGCTCGACCAGGGTCATCCCCGCCGCCGCCGGCGGCGCGATCGAGGGCACGCTCACGCTCAACGGCCGGTCGCAGCCGGTCCGGCTGCAGCTGACCGCTCCGGCCGAGGGACGCTACCGGGGCACGGTCACCATCGTCCAGTCGGCCTTCGGCATCAAGCCCTACTCCGGGTTTTTCGGCGCGCTCAAGCTGCGCGACGAGGTGGTCGCCGAATTCGAGGTGGACCTCGGCCCAGCCTAACCGGTCAAAAGTGTCCGCCTTGTCTCTGGACGCGCTCCCACAACTGTCCTACGGTGTTGAGTTGGCGGCCTGGCAGAGACGCCGCCGAGACCACGGCACATACGCCCGCTACGGACGCTGAGGTCCGTCGAGGAAGTGACCAAGGTGGCGCGATCATCCGCCCGCGGCAGCGCCGTTGAAGACGACGCCGTTGACGACGACGCAGTTGCCGAGCTGTTCGACCGCCGGGACGCACCGGTGCGTGACCTGGCCGCCCACGCGGAGGACGTGGCGGCGGCCTGTCACGCCATGGCGATGCGATTCCACCGGGGCGGCAAGCTGGTCGTGTTCGGCGTCGGGCCGGCCAGTACCGACGCGCAGCACGTGGCGGTGGAGTTCGTGCACCCGGTGATCGTCGGCAAGCGCGCGCTGCCCGCCATCTCGCTCGCCTCGGACGTGGCCACCGTGACCGGGGTAGCCGCCAGCCAGGGCCTGGCCGAGATCTTCGCTCATCAGATCCGCTGCCTGGCCGGGCCGGCCGATATCGCGCTCGGCATCTCGGCCGACGGGGATTGCCCGAGCGTCCGGGCGGGCCTGACGGCCGCTCATGAGCGCGGGATGCTGACGGTCGCGCTGGTCGGCGGAGACGGGGGCGCGATCGCGGCCAGCCCGGCGGTCGATCACCTGCTGGTCGCCCGGTCGGCCGACCCCCGGGTGGTCAAGGAAACGCACGTGACCATGTACCACGTGCTCTGGGAGCTGGTGCACGTGTTCTTCGAGCAGCCGGGCGTGCTGGCACCGGAGGTGGTCGCGTGACCGGGGAACGCCCGCAGGCGGTGGCGCCGGCCGTCCCCGCGTGCCACGACGAGGTATGCATCACCTGCTCGGACCAGGCCGTGGCGGTCACCGTGGTGCGGTTGCTGGACCACGACCTCGCGATCGTCGAGACCGACGCCGGCCAAGATCATCGCGTGCGGCGCGAGGAAGTCAGCGTCGCCCTGGTCACAGCCGGGGTCGGCGACAGGATCCTGGTGCACGCGGGCGAGGCGATCGCGGTGCTGGACGGTGACCTCGATGCCTGACCCAGGCGTCCCCGTTCCCGGCCCGGCAGGCCCGGCAGGCCCGCCAGGCCCGGCCGACCCCGTCGGCTCGATCGAATCGCTCTACCCGTTCCTGTACGCCGAGGCGAGTGACGTCGGCGCCGTCCTCGAGGAAGTCCGCCGGTCAACCGTGGCCAAGGCGGAAGAAATCATCGAGCTGCGCCGGCAGGTCCGCGACCGCGACGGCGAGCGCCTGCTGGCGTGCGCGGGCGACATGGCCGACCGGTTCGCGGCGGGCGGGCGCCTGTTCGCCTTCGGCAACGGCGGCAGCTCGAGCGACGCCCAGCAGCTGGTCACCCTGTTCCTCAACCCCGGCCAGGACCGGCCGCCGCTGCCCGCCTACGGGCTGACCAACGACGCCGCGGTGCTGACCGCGCTGTGCAACGACATCGGCGTCGAGGTCGTGTTCTCCAGGCCGATCGCCGCCTTCGGCGGCAAAAACGACATCGCGGTCGGCCTGTCGACCAGCGGCAACTCGGGCAACCTGCTGCGCGCGTTCGACGAGGCGAGCAGGCGCGGCATGCTGACGGTGGGCATCGCCGGCTACGACGGCGGCAAGATGGCCGAGCTCGACAGCCTGGACTACCTGTTCGTGGCGCCGTCCGCCTCGGTCCACCGGATTCAGGAAGCCCAGACCACGATGTATCACGCGCTGTGGGAGCTGACCCTCAGGCGGCTCCCGACGGAGGTGGTGTCGTTATGTGCCTCGGTATCCCCGGTGAGGTGATCGAGTTCCTGCCCGATCAGCCCGACCTGGCCAAGGTGGACGTGAGCGGGGTAAAGCGGGTGATCAACGTCGGGCTCCTCGCCGACGACATGCCGAAACCGGGGGAGTGGGTGCTCATCCACGTCGGGTTCGCGCTGTCCAAGATCGACGAGGCCGAGGCCGCCGCCGCCCTCGCCTTCCTCGAGGGAATCGGGCAGGCCTACGACGACGAGCTCGCCGCCTTGCAGGATTCCCGGATCGAATAGGAGGGCCCATGCGGTTTGTCGATGAATTCCGCGATGCTGACAAGGCCCACGCGCTGGCCGCCAAGATCGCGGCCCTGTGCGAGCCCGGGCGCCAGTACAAGCTGATGGAAGTGTGCGGCGGGCACACCCACACGATCTACAAGCACGGGCTCGAGGACTACCTGCCCGAGTCCATCACCCTGGTGCACGGCCCGGGCTGCCCGGTCTGCGTGATCCCGATGGGCCGGGTCGACGACGCCATGCACCTGGCGTCGGCCGACGACGTGATCATGACGTCGTTCGGCGACATGATGCGGGTGCCGGGCAGCCACGGATCGTTCTTCGACGCGAAGGCGGCGGGCACCGACATCCGGATGGTGTACTCGCCCCTCGACTCGCTCAAGATCGCCCGGCAGAACCCGGACAAGCAGGTTGTCTTCATGGCCATCGGGTTCGAGACCACCGCCCCGTCGACCGCCATGACCGTGCTCCGGGCTGCGTCAGAGAAACTCGAGAACTTCTCCGTCTTCTGCAATCACGTGACGATCGTCCCGGCCATCAAGGCGATCCTCGACTCGCCCGACCTGAGGCTCGACGGCTTCATCGGCCCCGGCCACGTGTCCACCGTCATCGGCTGCCGGCCGTACGAGTTCATCGCCAGGGACTACGGCAAGCCGGTGGTCACGGCCGGGTTCGAGCCGCTCGACATCCTGCAGTCCATCTACATGCTGATGCTGCAGCTGTCGCAGGGCCGCGCGGTGGTGGAGAACCAGTACTCGCGGGTGGTGCCGTGGAACGGAAACCCGGTCGCCCTGCGGGTGATCGGCCAGACCATGGAGCTGCGACCCTACTTTGAGTGGCGCGGGCTCGGCTTCATCTCCCACTCCGCCCTGCGGATGAAGCCAGAATACGAGCGGTTCGACGCCGAGGTGCTGTTCGACGTGCCCGGCGTCCGGGTCGCCGACCCCAAGGCGTGCCAGTGCGGCGAGGTGCTCAAGGGCGTGCTCAAGCCGTGGGAGTGCAAGGTGTTCGGCACCGCCTGCACCCCGGAGACGCCGATCGGCACCTGCATGGTCTCACCGGAAGGCGCCTGCGCCGCTTACTACAACTTCGGCCGGATGAACAGAAACCGGGTCACCGAGACGCTGAAGGTGATCAGCCGATGAGCGTCGGCGACGACGGGACCCCGGTCGGGGGCGGCCGGGCCGGCTGGGTGGCCGAGGCGCTCCGCGAGCACGAGGAGCTCCACGAGCGCGAGCGACACGATCACGCCGACGCAGGCCGTCGCCCGCTCCCGGCCGACCGCGAACAGCAGGTCCTCGACCGCATCGACCGGGCCCGCCGCCGTCGGCCCAAGGTCAGGGAAGAGCGCATCACGATGTCGCACGGCGCGGGCGGCAAGGCGACCCAGACCCTGATCGAGGCCGTGTTCCTCGACGCGTTCCGCAACCCCCGGCTCGAGCAGCTCGAGGACGCGGCCCGGCTGGACATCGGCGGGGCCCGCCTCGCCTTCACCACCGACTCCTACGTCGTCTCCCCGTTGTTCTTCCCCGGCGGCAACATCGGCGACCTCGCCGTCAACGGCACCGTCAACGACCTGTCCGTGGCCGGCGCGACCCCGCTGTACCTGTCGGCCGGGTTCATCCTCGAGGAGGGCTTTCCCGTCGCGGACCTGATCCGCATCACCGAGTCGATGCAGGCGGCCGCCGCGCTGGCCGGCGTCCAGGTCGTCACCGGCGACACCAAGGTGGTGGAGAAGGGCAAGGCCGACGGCTGCTACGTCAACACGGCCGGAGTCGGCCTGATCGCCCCGGATGCCGCCGAGCTCGGGGTCGCGCTGGCCCGGCCGGGGGACGCGATCATCGTGTCCGGCTGCATCGGCGACCACGGGGTCACGATCATGCTCGCCCGCGGCGAACTCGACATCGAGGCGGACCTCCAGTCGGACACCGCGCCGCTGAACGGCCTCGTCGCCGACCTGCTGGCCGCGACCGGCGGCGTCCGCGCGCTCCGCGACGCCACCCGGGGCGGCGTCGCCACCATACTCAACGAGATCGCCAAGTCGGCCGACGTCGGCGTGCTCGTCCGCGAGGACGCGATCCCGGTCCGCACCGAGGTGCGCGGCGCCAGCGAGCTGCTCGGCATCGACCCGATGTACGTCGCCTGCGAGGGCCGCCTGGTCGCGGTCGTCGACGCCGGCCAGGCCGACCGCGCGCTCGCCGCCCTGCGCGCCCACCCACTCGGCGCCGAGGCGGCCATCATCGGCCACGTCACCGCCGACCCGCCCGGCATCGTCCAGCTCAAAACCGCATTCGGCGGCACCAGAATCGTCGACACCCTAGTCGGCGACCCCCTACCGCGCATCTGCTAACGCCACCCACCGCCTCGATCCCTGTCACCTACGCCACCGACAGCTCCTATCAGTGTCGGTGGCGTAGCCGACAGGACACGTTCGGTGTCGCTGGCGCAGCCGACAGCTCAGTAGCTCCCCATGTCCCTCATGCACGAGGTAGACCACGGCCTGCGCCGCGTACTTTGCCTGTGCGGCGCGCCACCGCACAGGCAAAGTCAAGTTCAAGATCATTTATCCGAACGGACCCTTGGCTCAACCCCTAGGGCCAATCGGGATGTTGCCGGAACAAAACGCGGCCCGAGGTCAGCTCGGCCATGCGGAAGTCTGCAAGCGCCTTCTTGATCGCCGACCTTTGTCCCTGATCCTCGACTATCGCAGGGTCGAGCGTTGCGATAGCATTGGAAGCACTGCTAGCATTGAAGGCGTTCTAGTATCAAGGAGGCACGATGGCGACGCTTACGATTCGTGGGCTGGATCCTGTAACGCATGCCCGGCTGCGCGTCGAGGCCGCCCGGCATGGCCAGTCCATGGAAGCCGAGGTCCGGGCTATTCTCCATGAGCGGCTGACGCCCAGCATCGGCGAACGCGGACTCGGAAGCCGCATCCGGGCTCGCTTTGAAGGGCTCGAAGGCGATCTGGAGCTTCCGGACCGCAGCGATGAACAGCCGCGCGCGGCGGACTTCGACCTGTGATCGTCCTCGATACGAACGTGATCTCTGAGCTGGTCCGCCGAGTGCCAGACCTCGGAGTGCTGTCGTGGCTCGACGCTCTCGAGATCTCCGATGTAGCTACGACTGCGGTAACGGCGGCCGAGTTGCGCTATGGCGTCGCCAGGCTTCCCGACGGTCACCGCAAGCGGGACCTGGCGGCCGGGATCCGCGGCATTCTGACCGAAGACTTCCAGGGCCGGGTTCTTCCGTTCGATGAGCGCTCCTCTGTTCAGTACGCAGACATCGTCAACAAGCGAAAGCGAATCGGCCGACCCATCGGCGTCGCCGACGCGCAGATCGCTGCCATCTGCTGCGACTTGGGCGCCGTACTGGCAACTCGCAACACCGCCGACTTCGAGGAAACCGGAATCGAGCTAGTCAATCCCTGGAAACTCGCTTTATCGCAGCCCGCGGTCACCCTTCCCCGGAATCGACTGCGGCCGGAACCGGCGCCTCGGCGGACGGGGCGGCAATGGAGTAAACCGCGTGAGCAATGAGCCGGAGAACGTGTAAATCGCCCTCGGCGGGTAGTCGGTCGCACATGGTCAGAATCCGGCGCTGGTTCGGCAAGAGGCGACAGGTCGTCTGGGCCGAGCCCGAGCTCCCCCCTTTATCAAGATCAATCCGACGGCCGTCCCGACGACCACGCTCCAGCCTGGTGACATAACCATGGGGGTAATGACCAGGGAATTCCTGGAAACGCCGGACGAGTACCCCGAGTAACAGCCGGTCGCGGGCGGCGGCCACGGCCGCCTGGCCGAGGCTGATCCCGCCGTCGTTGGGCGGCACCCGCGCGTGCACCAGGACCCGGAAGCCGTCCGCCTCGAGCCGCCCGACCGTCCGGTCAAGCAGCAGCAGGTTCTGGAACACGCCGCCGGACAGCGCCACGACCCCGAGCCCGGTCCGCGAGCGCAGGATCGCGCAGGTCCGCGCGATCGCGTCCGCCACCGCGTGATGGAACCGGGTCGCGACGACCGGCCCGGCCACCCCGCAGCGAACGTCTTCCGCGACCGCGCGGATGAGGTCCGCCCCGACCACCCGCAGCTGGTCGCCCTCCTCGATGGTGACCGGGTAACCGCCTAGGTCCCGGCCGGGATCGGCCAGCTGCTCAAGCTCGATGGCCGCCTGTCCCTCGTAGTTGATCGAATCCCGAACGCCGAGCACGGCCGCGACCGCGTCGAACAGCCGGCCAGCGCTCGAGGTCAGCGGCGAGTTGATGCCGCTGCGGGCCACCGCCAGCACGTCGTCCCAGCGGCCCGCGTTGCGCCGCATCACGTCGAGAGAATCCGGCGGACCCTGCGGATAAGCGGCGGACAGATACGCGGCCGCCATCCGCCACGGCTGCCTGATCGCGGCGGCCCCGCCCGGCAGCGGCACCGGCGCGAGAAACGCCGCCCGGGAGAACTCGAGCCAGATCGGCGACCAGGAACTCGCCGCCCCAGATCGTGCCGTCGGTCCCGTAGCCGGTGCCGTCGAACGCCACCCCGATGACCGGGCCCTCCTCGCCGTTGTCGGCCAGGCAGGACGCGATGTGCGCATGGTGATGCTGGACGGCGACGAGCGAGACGTTCTCGCAGGTCGGCCGCGTACTTGGTCGACAGGTACTCCGGGTGCAGGTCATGGGCCACGACCTGCGGGTTCACCGCGAAAAGGCGCCGGAAGTGCGCGATGCCCGCGGTGAACGACCGGTAGGTCTCGTAGTTCTCCAGGTCGCCGATGTGATGGGAGACGAACGCGTGATCGTCCCGGCCCAGGCAGAAGGTGTTCTTCAGCTCGGCCCCGCAGCCGAGGACCGGTCGGGGAAACCGGCCACGGAGCCGGATCGGCTCGGGCACGTAGCCCCGGGACCGCCGCAGCACCATCTCCCGGCCGCGGAACACGCGAACCACGGAGTCGTCGGTCCGCATGTGGATCGGCCGGTCGTGCAGCAGGAAGAAGTCCGCGATTCCGGCCAGCCGCGCCCGCGCGTCCTCGTCGTCGTAGGCGATCGGCTCATCCGAGGTGTTCCCGCTGGTCAGCACCATCGGACGGCCCAGCGCGCGGACCAGCAGATGGTGCAGCGGGGTGTACGGCAGCATCACCCCGAGCTGCCGGGCGCCCGGCGCCACCGACCGCGCGACCGGGGCGCCGGCCAGCCGCGGCAGCAGCACGATCGGCCGCCTTCCGCTGGTCAGCACCGACGCGGCGGTCTCATCGACCGCACCGAGCCGCCGCGCCGCCGAGACGTCGGCCGCCATGAGCGCGAACGGCTTGTCCTCCCGGCGCTTGCGCTCGCGCAGGGCCGCCGCGGCCGGCTCGCTGCTCGCGTCGACCGCGAGGTGATAGCCGCCGAGGCCCTTGATCGCGAGCACCCTGCCCTCGGCCAGCACGGCCGCCGCCGAGACGATCGGATCTCCAGCCCGCTCGACCCCGAAGGCGTCGAGCAGCCGCAGCCGGGGGCCGCAGGCCGGGCAGCACACCGGCTGGGCGTGGAACCGCCGATCGGCCGGGTCGCAGTACTCGGCCGCGCAGTCGGCGCACAGGCCGAAGCCCGCCATCGTGGTCAGCGGCCGGTCGTAGGGGACGTCCCGCACGATCGTGAACCGAGGACCGCAGTTCGTGCAGTTGATGAACGGGTAGCCGAACCGGCGGTCAGCCGGGTCGGCCAGCTCGGCCAGGCAGTCGGCGCAGGTGGCGCAGTCGGCCGACACCAGCGCCTGACGGCGTCCGCCGGGGTCGCTCGAGGCGATGGCGAACCCCGCTTCGCCGCTCGGCTCGAGGGACGTCGTCCGCACCGCCTCGATCCGCGCCAGCGGCGGCGCGTCCTGCTCGAGCGACGTCAGGAAATCGAGCACGCGGGGCGGCGGTCCCTCGATCTCGATGAACACGCCGGCCGCGTCGTTGCCCACGTGCCCGGCCAGCCCCAGCCTGGTGGCAAGCGAGTAGACGAACGGGCGGAAGCCCACTCCCTGGACAACGCCCTCGACCTGGACCAGCGTGCGGATCCGCGGTTCCACTCGAGGATTATCTCCTCAGGCGGCCGCCTTCACCACAGGTCGTTGCCGGTCAGCACGTAGACGAAGGGCACCAGCGGGATGATGGACAGGATCGCCCAGGCGAGCTTCGCGCCGGTCCCGATATCGGTCCGTACCGCCAGGTTGATCCAGATGAGCACCACCGCGAGGGGGTGGAGGAAGCAGATCAGGAGCTCCACAATCTTCTTCAGCATGCCCTGCATCTACCCGTGGGACGTTCGGCAACCCACCGGCGGTTAAGCAATTGGGCGGCCACGCAATACAGTGTCCACGTGCCGAGCACGGCTCCCGAACCGCGAACAGCCGGCCTCCAGTTGCACCGCTGGACCGACCGAGCCGTGGTCGGCGCGGCCATCGCCGCCTTCGCCTCCGGGTTCGGGCAGTTCGGCGTGGTGGCGGCGCTCGGCGACGTGGCCAAGGGCTTCGGCCAGGTGACGACCGGCGCGACGTTCGCCGACCAGGCCGGCTTGTCGGGAACCGACCTCGGCATCGGACTGGCCATCATCCGCCTGGCCGCGCTCGGCGGCCTCCCGGTCATCGGCTCGGCTGACCGCTTCGGCCGCCGCCGGATGCTGCTCATCACCGTCGGCGCGGGGCTGGCGCTGACCGCGCTGGCCGCCGCCAGCCCCACCTACTGGTGGTTCGTGATCGTCTTCGCCTGCGGGCGGCCGCTGCTCAGCGCCACCAACGGCCTGGCCCAGGTCGACGTGGCCGAGGAGACCGCCTCGTCCGACCGGGCCAAGGCGGTGGCGCTGGTCGCGGCCGGCTACGGGGCCGGGGCCGGGGCCATCGCCGTCGTGCACAGTCTGGCGTCGGGTGCGCTCGGCTTCCGCGGGGTGTTCGCGCTGGCGCTGGTTCCGCTGGCGCTGCTGCCGCTGCTGCGACGCTGGCTCTCGGAACCGGACCGGTTCGCGGTGGCGGCGGCCGGGCCCGAGCACCCGATTCCGGTCCTCGGCGCGGTCGCCCGGCCGTTCCGCGCCCGCCTGGCGGTGATCGCGGCGCTGGCCTTCGCCGTCTCCGTGATCACCGGGCCCGCCAACAGCTTCATCTTCCTGTTCGCGCAGAACTTCCTCCGCCTGTCGGGCGTGGTCACGGCGGCCATGGTGGTGGGGGCGGGCGTCTCCGGCCTGGCCGGGCTGCTGGCCGGACGGTGGCTGGCAGACCGGGTGGGCAGGCGGCTGACCGGCGCATTCGCCATGGTGGCGATGGCTCTGCTCGCGGTTGTGGCCTACTCGGGCTCGGCCCCGGCGCTGGTGACCGGATACATCCTCGAGGTGTTCGCCGCCTCGGTCTTCGGTCCGGCCATCGGGTCCATGACCAACGAGCTCTTCCCCACCGCGGTTCGGGCCTCGGTGGTCGGCTGGTCGCTGGCGGTCGGCGTGCTCGGCGCGGTGGTCGGCCTGATCGTCTTCGGCGTGGTGGCGCGGTCCGGTCAGCCCTTCGCGCTCGCCGGGCTGCTCACCTTCCTTCCCGTCGTCCCCCTGGTGGGGCTGTTCTGGCTGCTCCCGGAGACCCGAGGACGCGAGCCGGAGGACCTCTGGCCCGACCAGTAACGTTCACCCGGGCCAGGTGAGGCGCGAGCCCGTGCGCGGCCGTAGCGTCTTCGTCCGTGGAAGACCGCTCGGCTGGCGCGCGAATCCCGCGTCGTCGGGCTTGGCATCGCAAGTCCGGGCGCCTCCGGCGGACCCGCTGGCCGATCGCGGTGGCCGAGGTCATCGTCGCGATCGCGGTCGGGCTCATCCTGCCGAGGGTGGAAACGCACTACCGATGGAGTGTCGGGGTCTCCTACGACGTGGGAACCGCTCAGGCGACGCTGGGCGCGATCGCGGCCGGGATGATCACGCTGACCGGGTTCGTGCTGACGGCGGTGACGCTGATCGTGCAGACGGTGCAGAGCCAGTCACCGAGGCTGATGCGGATGGTCGACCGCACCGACAAGACGCCGGTTATGTTCGGAACGTTCACGGCCACGTTCACGTTCGCGCTCGTCGTCCTCAGCCAGGTCCGCCAGAACGCCGTCCCTGACGTGTCGGTGCTGGTCTCGTTGCTGCTGCTGCTCATCAGCGTCGGTTTGCTGCTGCGCCTGCTGGCCACCTTCCGCACCACGCTGACCACAGGCGGGCTGGCCCGGGCGGTCGGGAACCAACTCCGCGGGGTAATCGACGTGATGTACCCGGTCCGGTTCGATCAGGCGGCGAGCGTGGCGGCCGCCCGCAGCGGCGGGCAACCCCAGGCCGCGCCCTCGTGGCTGATCCGCCATGTCGGCGGCCCGGGTATTTTCCAGGCCTTCGACGAGTCGGCCGCGGTCCGGCTGGCGGCCAGCACCGGGACCGAGATCCGGTTCATCCCGGCCGTCGGCGATTTTCTCGTCAGCGGCGCCAAGCTGGCAGCGGGCACCGGGCCCGCCCCCGACGCGGCGAAGCTCCGCGGCTTGGTCAGGATCGGCCTGCTCCGCACGCTGGAGCAGGACCCGGCCTACGGAATCCGGCTCCTGGTCGACATCGCGCTGCGCGCGCTGTCGCCCGCCATAAACGATCCCACCAGCGCGGTCCAGGCCCTCGACCAGCTTGATGACGCCCTGCAGCGGCTGGCCAGGCGGTCGCTCGGCGATGGTCGGCTGCATGCGGGAGACGGCCGGGTCGTGGTCCGCTTCCCGGCGCCGAGGTGGGACGCGTTCGTGGCGCTGGCGATCGACGAGATCATCGTCTGCGGGGCCGGCAGCATCCAGGTGACCCGGCGGCTGCGCGCGGTCCTCGACGACCTGCTGGCCAGCGCGCCGCCGAGCAGGCGTCCGCCCGTCAGCGCCCGTATCGCCACCCTTCAGCGCGCGGTCCGCAGCGCGCTGGCCGACGAGACGATCGCCACCGAGGCGATGGAGCCCGACCATCAGGGCATCGGCTCACCCCGAGCCAGGGACTAAGCGCGGCGGCGGGGTGCCTGAAAACACCCGCCGCGCGTGATGTTCCGCGAATGTAGCTATGGGTACTTTCACAGTTACGCAAAGTCATAGATGAGAGAGATGCGGAATGGGGGCAGTTCGATGAGCAGTGCACAGGATCAGCCGACGCCCGGCACCGGGACCGGGGCCGGCGTGGGAACGAGCGGCAACGTCACCGGCGCGCCAGCCGCAACCGAGGCAGTGGGCAGGCACGCCAGCCCGACGACAGACGCCGAGCGCGGCTACGTGCCGAGGCAGGCGTCCGGCTATGACGACCGGCCCGGGCTGGTGGAAAGCAACGCGAGCGGAGCGGTGATCGGCTGGACCGTCTTCGCCGCGGTGATGCTGATGATCTCCGGGATCGGCAACATCCTCGAGGGGATCGCGCAGCTCGTCAATGGCTCGTACTTCGTGACCCTGCCCAACTACACGTACAACCTCTCGGTCCACAGCTGGGGCTGGATCCACCTGATCGCCGGCATCGTCGTCTTCCTGGCCGGCGCCGCGCTGCTGGCGGACAAGACCTGGGCCCGCGCGCTCGGGGTTGCCTTCGCCTCGCTCAGCCTGTTCATGAACCTGGTCTACCTGCCCTTCTTCCCGGTCTGGTCGATCATCGTGATCGCCCTCGACGCGTTCGTGATCTGGGCACTGCTCTCCCCGCGCCGCGGCTACGCATGATCGCCGCCTAACCGGCAAAAGGCAGGGATCGGGCACCGGCCGCCGGCCGGTGCCCGGTCCGATGCGGACAACGAGGAGTCTTAATGGCGAAGCCGTTCAAGGGGACCATCAACGTCGACATCCGCGACTCGGAGCCGGACTGGACCCCGTTCGAGCCGCCCGAGGCGCCGCACGGCGCGCCCAACGTCGTGTACATCGTGCTCGACGACGTCGGCTTCTCGGCGATGAGCTGCTACGGCGGCCCGGTCCCGACGCCGAACATCGACCGGATCGCCGCGCAGGGAGTGCGCTACACCCAGTGGCACACCACCGCGCTGTGCTCGCCGACCCGCTCGTGCCTGCTCACCGGGCGCAACCACACCCGCAACAGCATGGCCTGCATCACCGAGGCCGCCATCGGCTTCCCCAACGCCAGCGGCACGATCCCGCCCGAGAACGGCATGCTCCCGGAGATCCTGGCCGAACGCGGCTGGAACACCTACCTGGTCGGCAAGTGGCACCTGTGCCCGACCGACGAGATGAACCTCGCGGCGACCCGCCGCAACTGGCCGAGCGGCCGGGGAACCGAGCGGTTCTACGGCTTCCTCGGCGCCGAGACCAACCAGTGGTACCCGGACCTGGTCTACGACAACCACCCGGTGGACCCGCCGCGCTCGCCGGAAGAGGGCTATCACCTGACCGACGACCTCACCGACAAGGCGCTCGAGTTCATCAAGGACGCCAAGGCGGTGGCGCCGGACAAGCCGTTCTTCCTCTACTACGCCCCCGGCGCCTGCCACGCGCCGCACCACGCCCCGCGCGAGTGGATCGACCGGTTCAGGGGCCAGTTCGACATGGGGTACGAGGCGATCCGCGAGCAGACCCTGGCCCGGCAGAAGGACATGGGGATCGTCCCGCCCAACACCGGGCTGCCGCCGCTCAACCCGATCGGCACGCCCGAGACCCGGACCGGCCCCGACGGCCAGCCGTTCCCCGAGCTCGACTACACCCGGCCCTGGGACTCGCTCAGCGACGACGAGAAGCGCCTGTTCGCGCGGATGGCGGAGGTCTACGCGGGCTTCCTCGCCCACGCCGACCACCACATCGGCCGCCTGCTCGACTACCTGGAGCAGACCGGCCAGCGCGACAACACGCTCGTCGATCCTGGTCTCCGACAACGGCGCCAGCGGCGAGGGCGGCCCGAACGGCTCCGTCAACGAGATGAAGTTCGCCAACGGCGTCGCCGACGACCTGGCGGAGAACCTCGCCAAGCTGGACGACCTCGGCGGCCCCAGGACCTACAACCACTACCCGAACGGCTGGGCGATGGCGTTCAACACCCCGTTCAAGATGTGGAAGCGGTACGAGTTCAACGGCGGCACCTGCGACCCGTGCATCATCTCCTGGCCGGCCGGCACGAAGGCGCGGGGCGAGATCCGCGGCCAGTACCACCACGCGATCGACATCGTGCCCACGATCCTCGACATCCTCGGCGTCGACCCGCCCGAGACGATCAAGGGCCACCCGCAGAGCCCCTTCGACGGGGTCAGCATGCGCTACAGCATCGACGACGGGTCCGCGCCGTCGAGACCGCCAGACCCAGTTCTACGCGATGCTCGGCTCCCGCGGCGATCTGGCACGAGGGCTGGAAGGCCGTCACCACGCACCCGTGCATCGCCGGCTGGGGCCACTTCAACGACGACACCTGGGAGCTCTACCACACCGACTTCGACCGGGCCGAGCTGCACGACCTCGCCGCCGAGCACCCGGACAAGCTCAGGGAGCTGGTGGCGCTGTGGTTCGCCGAGGCCGGCGCCAACGGGGCGTTCCCGCTCGACGACCGGTCCGCGGTGGAGATCCTGATCGACCCCGCGTCCGCAGCTCACCGCCCCGCGCTCGCGGTACGCGTACTTCCCCGGCACCGCCCCGGTCCCCGAATGGCAGGCGGTCAACACCCGCAACCGCTCCTTCGTGATCGGCGCGGTCGTCGACATCCCCGCGCCGCCGGCCGAGGGGGTCCTGTTCGCCATGGGCTCGCGGTTCGGCGGCCACGCCCTCTACGTGAAGAACGGCCGGCTGCACTACGTCAACAACTTCCTCGGCAGCGAGGAGCAGAAGATCGTGGCCGGCGAGGACATCCCGACCGGGAAGAATCTCATCCTGACCGCGTCATTCGAGAAGGAGGAGCAGCGGCCGGACTGCGCCATCGGGACCCTGACGCTCTATCACGGCGACCGCAAGGTCGGCGAGGCGCAGGATCAGGACCCAGCTCGGCGCGTTCGCCATCGCCGGCTCCGGCCTGAACGTGGGCCGGGACCCGGGCGAGCCGATCACCGACGACTACCCGGGCGAGCCGCCGTACGCGTTCACCGGCGGCACCATCAACCGGGTCGCGATCGACGTCAGCGGCGACCCGTACCTGGACCTCGAGCGCGAAGCGCGCGCTCATGCTGATGCGTGAGTGAGCCGTGACCGCAACGCAGGCCGACGCCCGCCGCCGGGTGAAGGGCATGATCCGGGTGCCCGGCGGCAGCTTCCTCATGGGCTCGCAGGACTTCTACCCGGAGGAGCGCCCGGTCCGCCGGGTCGAGGTCGACGCCTTCTGGATGGACGACCATCCGGTGACGGTGGCCGAGTTCCGCGCGTTCGTGAAGGCGACCGGGTACGTCACCGTCGCCGAGCGGCCGCTCGATCCCGCCCAGTACCCCGGCGCCGATCCTGACCTGCTGCGCCCCGGCTCGCTGGTCTTCTACCAGCCCGACCGGCCGGTCGACCTGCGGGACGTCTCGCAGTGGTGGCGGTACACCCCCGGCGCCGACTGGCGTCACCCGCGCGGCCCCGCCAGCACGCTAAACGGCCTCGACCTGCATCCGGTCACCCACGTGGCGGCCGAGGACGCCGACGCCTACGCCGCCTGGGCGGGCAAGGAGCTGCCGACCGAGGCCGAGTGGGAGTTCGCCGCCCGCGGCGGCCTCGACGGCGCGACCTACACCTGGGGCGACGATCCCGCCCCGAGGGACAAGGCGATGGCCAACACCTGGCAGGGCGAGTTCCCCTGGCAGAACCTGAAGCCGCCGCGCAGGCACGGCACCTCCGCCGTCCGCAGCTTCCCGCCCAACGGCTTCGGCCTCTACGACATGGCCGGCAACGTCTGGGAGTGGACCAGCGACTACTACGCCGCGCCGGCCGCCGCGCCACGCCTGCTGCGCGCCGAGGAACCCGAGGGTCACCTCGGCCGAGGACAGCCTCGTCCCCGACCAGCCCGGCGCGCACATCCCGCGCCGCGTCATCAAGGGCGGCTCGCACCTGTGCGCCCCCAACTACTGCCTCCGCTACCGCCCGGCCGCCCGCCAGGGCGAGGCGGTCGACACCTCCACCGCGCACCTCGGGTTCCGCTGCATCATCCGGGATTAAGGTCAAAATCAGCAAATCATTTCGATCGAACGGTCCCGCCCGGCTCTGGTCCGCCCACAGTCTCAGCACCCGGCGCACTCCGTCCCGGCCGCCTACTCTGGCGCGCACTGGCTCCGACTGGCACGTTCGCGGGGCCATGTCTGTACAGAAAGGCACCTTTATGGCTTGCATATGGCACCATAATGATGTCATACTGGTGCCATGAACAACACCGCGTATGCCAGCGCCACCACCCGCCAGCTGCCCGCCTTCGCCACCCCCGACCCGCTCGCCGTCTTCATCGAGCTGTCCGTCGGCGACGTCCGCGTCGTCGCCTCCGACCGCGCCGACACCGTCGTCCAGATCAGGCCGAGCGACGCGTCCCGCGAGGCGGACGTGCGCGACGCCGGGCTGACCCGGGTCGAGCGCACCCCCGCCGGCCTGCTGATCAGGGCGCCTCGCCCGCGCGGGCTCGGCCTGCTCGGCAAGCCCGGCTCGGTCGACGTCACGATCGAGCTGCCGGCCGGCTCCAGCCTGCACGGCGACTCCTCGGTCGCGGCCTTCCGCGCCGCCGGCCGCCTGGGCGAGGTCGCGATCAAGACCTCGGTCGGGGACCTCCACCTCGACCAGACCGGCCGGCTCGACGTCAGCACCGGCACGGGCGCGATCACGGTGGCCCGAGTCGGCGGCGACGCCGAGGTCGCCACCGGCACCGGCCGCATCCGGCTCGGCCACATCGACGGCTCGGCCGTGGTCAAGAACTCCAACGGCGGCACCAGGATCGACGCGGTCGCCGGCGACCTGCGGATCAGCGCAGGCAACGGCGACCTGACCGTCGGCCGCGCCGACGGCAACGTCACCGCCAGCGCCGCCTACGGCGAGATCAGGATCGGCCAGGTCAGCCGCGGCACCGCCGCGATCAAGACCGGCTTCGGCGAGATCGAGGTCGGCCTCCGGGCCGGCGTCCCCGCCCGCCTCGACCTGTTCACCAGCTTCGGCCGCGTCCGCAACACCCTCACCCCGGCCGACGGCCCCGACCCGGCCGACGCCGCCCTCGCGGTCAGCGCCCGCACCAGCCACGGCGACATCACCATCCGCCCCGCCTGATGACCCCACCGCCCCGGATCGCCGGGTGTGCCCGACGGCGCTAACCGCCGTCGGGCACTCAGTCAATCGCGGAGTACGTTGGCGACCCGTTCGGCTGCGGTGAGCTCCGGGACCTCGAACGATCGCTGAGTAAGTTCCTCAGCGAGCAGGATGTAGCGGGTTGCGGTCGCGATACGGACCTCGTCGGTTATGACGGGTGCCTCTCCGTCGCCGCGGAACCCTCGCTCCGCCATCCACTCTCGCAGCGGCTCCTTGTCGAGTGATCGCTGATCCTTGTCCTTTCTGAAGAGCTCGTCGTAGGTGTCTGCGTACCAGTAGCGCGAGCTGTCGGGCGTGTGCACTTCGTCCATGAGCACGATCTGGTCACCGAGCAGACCCAGCTCGTACTTCGTATCGACCAGGATCAGGCCGCGTTGGGCCGCTACTTCGGTGCCCCGGGCGAACAGCCGGAGGCAGACGTCGGCGCACCGGTCGAATAGGTCCGCGGTCACGAGACCCTCCGCGATCGCGTCGTCGCGACCGAGGTTTCTGTCACGCACTTCGAACTTGGTCGTCGGGGTCAGGATCGGGGCCGCCAGCCGCTCGTTCCTGCGCAGCCCGTCAGGCATCGGGTTGCCGGCGATGTTCCGCGCGCCCGCCTCGTAGTTGAACCACAACGACGTCTTCGTCACGCCCGTGATGTAGGCGCGAACGACGAATTCGAGCGGCACCGGAGCGCACTCGCGGACGCGGACGACGTTGGGGTCAGCGACCTCAAGGAGGTGATTCGAGACGATGTCGGAGGTTGCGTCGAACCAGTAGTTCGCTATCTGGTTGAGGACCTGTCCCTTGAACGGGATAGTCCCGAGGAACCGGTCGAACGCCGACAACCTGTCGGTGGTCACGATGGTGCGAACGTCGCCGTCGACGTAGCTGTCACGCACCTTGCCCTCGTGGCGGACGCCAAGGTGAGCGAAGTCCGTTCGGTCGAGCGTGCCAAGCAGTTCCCTCGCAAGCCTCTCGTCTGAGAGCATTGCCGTCCCTTCATCGATCCGCAGCGGTGACTCCATGCGGTCCTCCCTCTCGATCATCCGGTCTATTGCGTCGACCCGGCCTGCCGCCCGCCGGGCCTCCTCCGTCAGGCGTCGACGGTGCTCGACCAGCCGCGCCCGTCGCGCGCCTCGGTCAGTGGCGTGGATGATGGCGGCGACATCCTCCAACGGCATGCCGACGTCCCGCAGCGCGGCCAGGGCGCGCGCTCGCGGCAGCTGGCGCAGCCCGTAGCGGCGGTAGCCGGTGCGATCATCGACCTCGACCGGCACGAGCAGGCCGACCTGGTGGTAGTGCCGCAACGTCTCCACCGTCAGCCCCGACAGCTGCGCGAACGCGCCGACACCGACCAACTCGCCTGAATCCACACCGGCAGTATCCGACCCTCGGCCGCCCGAGAGTCAAGGCGGCGCCGATCACGCCGTGCTCTCCACCCCGCTCAGCCGCGCCTGGGTCGCGGCGGTTCGAGCCAGATGCCGGGGTGGATGTCGCCGAGCTTCCAGGAGCGGTCGAAGTACGGCTCGAGCGGGCCGTAGAAGCGGACGTAGCAGAACCAGTGCCGGCCGGGGATGGTCTGCACCCAGTTGGACTCGCGGCCGGCCGGGGCGGCCGGGCCGAAGTAGAGGTTGACGGCGCCGTCGGCCTCGCGCCGCAGGTCGTCGTTGCGGGAGCCGCGGTCGCCGCGCTGCTGGTCGTTGTCGATGAGGCAGCGGGAGGCTGCGTCGTAGACCGTGGCCGACCAGAACAGCTTGGCCGGCGGGTCGGGCGGGACGCGCAGGGTGTAGCTGGCGCCGCCGTCCAGCCAGCTGCCGTCGGCGTCGGTGTAGGCGGACAGGTACGCCTGGCCCTTGCCCGGCGTCTGGCTCCGCATCGCCTCGGAGAACGTCACCGCCTCGTAGAACCACGAGGTGCGCTCGAGGAGCTCGTCGTAGCCGTCGCCGCGCTGAGCTGAGTTGCTCATCGGCAGCACCAGGTCCCACTGCCGGTCGGGCCAGTAGCGGCTGCCGTCGAACCGCTTGGCGAACGAGTTGGCCTGAGCGATCAGCTCCCCGGTGGCGGACGCCTGGGTCAAGATGGCCGTCAGCCGGTCTCCGGGTGTGAACGGCCTGCCCTTCTCGATCCCGAGCTGGCGCAGCATCGCCAGGTAGAAACGGTCGCGCTCGTCGACGATCTCATGCTGGTAAATGTCGTGCAGCCGCGCCCAGTAGTCGATGCCGCGGGGCGGGATGCCGCTCCACCGACGGCCCATCGGCGAGACGATCCGGGTCGCGGGCGCGGCCCGGCCGTCGAGTGGGGTGATCCGCACCGCCCGGGACAGGGACTGCGCGCGCTTGGGGTCGGGATCGAGGGTTCGGAACCCGAAGAACACGTTCATGCCGGTCGACTGGTAGGCGTAGACCCCGTCCGGCGCGGTCGCCTGCTGTCCCGGCGGCATGATCAGGTGCCTGCCGCCCCGCCCCTGGTCGGGGCCCATTTCGCCGAGAATGCCGAACTCCCGTTGCCAGAAGTCGGACAGGCCGCCGGCGGTCGGGCCGGCCGGCAGCTCGATCATGACCGGGCCGGTCTTGCCGAGGTCGATGAACGCCATCGTGTACGGCGTGGTCGCGTTGGCCGTCAGTATCCCCAGCTTGTCCTGGTAGGTCACATAGTGGACGAGGTCGTAGCTGGTCGCGCCGAACACGTCGCGGTGCTGGGCCTGCCACTGGGCGAAGGAGACCAGCGGCAGCGCCCACAGGTAGGCCTGGGTCGCGAGCTGGAAGTCGAGCTCATTGAATATCAGCCCGAGGTCCGCCCGGGCCGGCAGCCCCTTGTCCATCCGGACGCCGGCCAGCGATCCCGCGCGCGAGCCCGCCAGCTCGGTGTCGGTCATGGGGTCATCGTCGCCTGCGGGAAGCAGCGGCGCTTCACCCGCCCGGGATGAAGGCCGGCCAGGGCCGGGTGGCTCATCATCAGGAGGCCGGGGCTGTCGTTTCCCTGATGATGAGGCGGGTCTGGCAGAACTCCACCGAGCTGCCAGGCGCGTCTTCGGCCATCATCTTGATGGCGAGCGATACGGCCTTGTAGCCCATGTCGAACATGGGCTGGCGGACCGTGGTCAGCGGCGGTGCCAGGTACCTGGCGAACGTGTCGTCGAAGCCGACGACGGACAACTGCTCAGGTACCCGGATTCCTTTCGCGTACAAGGCCTGCAGGGCGCCCGCGGCTACCAGGTCTGAGACGGCGAACACTGCGGTCAGGTCGGGCGCCTGCCTGAGCAGCCGCCGCATGTGGGCGGCGCCTGCCTTGAGCCCGCCCCATCCGCCTTGCTCTCGCGGATAGCGGCCGAGCACGATGTGTGAGCTGTCGAGCACCTGGCCGCATGCTTCCAGCGCGTCGCGGTAGGCGTCGAACCGTTCCCGCGGAATGTCGCCGCCAGGAACGCTGGCTGCCTCGTCGCTACCGTGCGGGAACGACTCCCCCAGGAAGCCGATCTTGCGGTGCCCGAGGCTGATCAGGTGGCGCATCGCCTCCATCGCGGCCGCGTGATTGCCGACGACGACGGCCGAGGCGGTGTCGCACAGGCGTCGTCCGATCTCTACCGCGCTGACACCGGCGTCGACGGCGAGCGAGACGTTGTCGGCCCTGCATCGAGGTGGTGAAGATGATGCCGTCGACACGCCGCTTGAGCAGCGCGTCGACGCATTCCCGTTCCCGGTCGGCATCGCCCCGCGCGTTGAAGAGCAGCACGTTGAATCCGTGCTCGGCGGCGGCCTGCTCGGCGCCGATGACGATCTCGCCGACGAAGGGGTGCGAGAGCTCGCCGTGCAAGATGAGGCCGATGGTTATGGTCTTCTGGCGTCGCAGTTCCTGGGCGACGGCATTGAGCCGGTACCCGCTCTCGCGCAGGGCCTCTTCGACGCGTCCGCGTGCGTGCGCTGATACGTACCCGTTGCTATGCAGGACACGGGAAACCGTCGCGGTGGACACGCCGGCCAGTGCCGCGACATCTTTCAGGCGGACCTCGCGCATAACGGAATCATAGGAGGAGGGCGCCGGCCGTCTCGGTCCGTGCCCTGCCCTGGGGGTTGCCCGGTTCGCCCGCTGCGTCCCGGCTGAACGCCTGCCGCACGGCTTCGGCGGACCAGCCGACGGCGTCCCGCGCATCGGGGGCGGCGGCCAGCAGGTGGAAGAACCCGTGGCTGGCGCGGGGGTAGTCGCGCAGGCGGGCCTGGACGCCTGCACGGGCCAGCCTGCCGGCGTACTGTTCGCTCTCGGCGCGGAGGATGTCGCGCCCGGCGGTGATGAGGAGGGCGGGCGCGAGACCCGCCAGCGACGGCGCGTGCATGGGCGACGCCTCAGGTGCCAGCCGCTGGGCAGGTTCCGGCGCGTATTCCTGCCAGATGTACCGGAGGGTGTCACGCCAGTCGACGCCGAGCGCCTCAGGATCGGCGGGATCGGAGTTCCGTTTCGCGAAATCTTCCCGGTACTGGGCGTCCAGATCTCCGTCCAGGACCGGATAGACAAGCATCTGGAGCGCGAGGTCGAGCCCGTGATCGTGGGCGCGAAGCGCCACGGCGGCCGCGAGGTTGCCGCCGGAGCTGTCGCCGCCGACCGCGACCTGGCCGAACTGGTCGGCCGCCCAGCAGATCGCGTTCCAGGCGTCGTCGACGGCGGCCGGGTAGCGATGTTCCGGTGCGCGCCGGTAGTCAACGGAAAGCACCGCGCTGCCGATCCGGTTGGCGAAGGCGCGGGCCAGCGGATCTTGGCTGACCGGGCTGCCGAGCATCCACGCCCCGCCGTGCAGCCAGACAAGCACGCCCTTGCGGTATTGCCTGGGCCAGTAAAGCCATGCGGGGACGCCCCGGGCGCTGATCTGGGTGACCGAGGCCACCGCTTCAGGTTCACCCGCGCCCGCGAGCGATAGGTCCTCCTCCTCCTGGCGCAGTTCGGCGATGTCGCGATCCCACATGGGCCGCTTCGGTACGGGGGCGGTCAACGCGGCCGACGGCGGCGATGAGACGGGGCTCATGCTGCGGCCTCCTGTTCAACGCAGTGGTAGAGGGCGCCGAGCAGGGCCGCGGCGCGCCTGTCACCGGGGTCGTCGCGCAGCAGGTTCATCGCGTAAGAGAAGCCGAGGCGCTGCCGGGGCCAGCGCCCGTGCACCGATCCTCCCGCGCCGCCGTGGCCGAACGCGTCCGGCACCGGCCCGAGCGTGAGCGTGTCAGTTTGCAGCTGGAAGCCGACGCCGAACGAGGTCTGCCGCTCCATCAGCGGGTCGTAGCGACTGCTGAGGACCGTGGTGCCGAGTTGCAGGGTCGCCGGGGAAAGGAGCCGGACCAGGCTGGCGTAGAACCGCGCGACCGACCGTGCGGTGCCGATGCCGTTGGAACTCGGAACCTCGGCCGCGTGCCAGGCGGGCTCGTTCCACGGGAAGCTGTCCGGCTGGTATCTGGGCGGATTCCCGACCGCACGCCTGAGCGGGTCCAGGGCCAGCCGCTCGTTCGCGACGGAGGTCCATGTCGGCGCCAGCTCGACCGTCGATGTCCGTGATCCTGACCCCGCCGGAAGGCCGATCCACAGTTCGAGGTCCAGCGGGCGGGCGATCTCCTCGGCGAAGAACTGCCCGATCCCGCGTCCGTCGACGCGGCGCACTAGTTCGCCGCAGAGCCAGCCGAAGGTGACGGCGTGGTAGGTACGGGTGGCCCGGGGATCGGCGCTGCGCGGCTGCGCTGGCGAGCAGTGTCGCCATCCGGCGTCCGTCGGTCGCCTCTCGCCACGTCACCGGAACGTCCAGTCCGGGCAGGCCGGCCGTGTGCGTGACGAGGTCCCGAACGAGCACATCCGACTTGCCCGCGGCCGCGAACTCCGGCCAGTACCGTGCGACCGGCGATTCCAGTGCGAGCTGACCCCGCTCCATGAGCAGCAGCACGCAGGCGGCTACGAGTCCCTTGGTGCCGGAGAACAGGATCTGGAGCGTGTCCGCGGTCCAGGCCCGTGCGCTCGCGCGGTCCGCGACTCCGCCCCAGAGGTCGACCAGTGGCTCATCGTCGCGGATGACGGCGAACGAGGCGCCCAAGTCGCCGCGCTCGCTGAAATTGCGGCTGAACTCCTCGGCCACCCGCTCGAACCCTGGTGCCACGTATCCGCTCAGCTCCACCGCTACTTGTCCTGTCCGCGCAGCGCACCCTCGACGACATTGGCGGGGCCGGGCTCGATGGGAACGGCTTCCGCGTTGGCGCGCGCGGGCGGGACCGCCGAGCGGGGACGGGCCTGAGCATGCCCCGGCAGCGCGATTTCGTCTCGCCACTGCGGGAACCGGTGGCAGGCGACCTCGCCCCCGCCCTGAGCCGCCTGCCGCGCCGGGGGTTCCGTCCGGCAGCGGCTGACCGCGAACGGGCACCGCGGCGCGAAATTGCACCCGTCGCCGCTGGCCGGGTGCCGCTGCGCCGATTCCGGGAGCGAAAGCGCCGCCTCGGTCGCGTGCCGCTGCCGTTGTGAGCGCGGGTCCGGGACCGGGGAGGCCTCGTGCAGCATGCGGGTGTAGGGATGGGCGGCCTGTCCGGATACCTGGTCAGCCGGGCCGGTCTCCATAACCCGCCCCTGGTACATGACCACGACGCGGTCGCAGAGGTAGCGGACAACTTCCAAGTCGTGTGAGATGAAGAGGTAGCTCACCCCGGCGTCGGCCTGGAGTTCCCGCAGCAGGTTGAGGATCTGCGCCTGGGCGGACAGGTCAAGGGCGCTGAGAGGCTCATCGAGAATCACCAGCCGGGGCGACAGCATCAGAGCCCTGGCGATGGCGACCCGCTGTCGCTGCCCGCCGGACAGTTCCCCGGGATAGCGGTCGGCCGTCCCCTCGGGAAGCTGCACTCGCTCAAGCATCTCGCGCACCCGCGTCCGCACCACGGCGGCGTCTTTCTCGCCGTAGGCCTGGAGGGGCTCGGCGAGCGTGCGGCCAACCGTCCGGGAGGGGTTCAGGCTGCTGTACGGGTCCTGGAAGACGAGCTGGACCTGGCGATAGAGACGGCGCCGCCCGGCAGCGTCAAGGCTGGTGACGTCCTGTCCGCCGAAGAGCACCTCGCCCGACTGGATGGCGGTCAGCCCGAGGATCGCGCGGGTGATGGTGGTCTTGCCTGATCCGGACTCGCCGACGACCCCGACGGTCTCGCCGGGGGACACGGCGAAACTCACGTCGTCGACCGCGACGCTGACTGCCCGCCGGCGACGGTACTGCACCGATAGTGCGCGGATTTCCAGCAGGGGTGCTGACATCAGGCGTTCACCTCATCGCGTGCGACCTGCTCGGTGTGCAGGCAGCGTGCGTGCCGGCCGGCACCATGCTCGGCCAGGGGTACCGGACCCGCTTGGCACGCGTCGTCGGCGAACCCGCAGCGGGGAGCGAAACGGCATCCGGTCGGCCACGCCCCTGGCTGCACGACACGGCCAGAGAGCACGTTGATCGGCTGCCCCGCACGGGCCAGCGAAGGATGGGATCGCAGCAGGCCCAGGGTGTAAGGATGCAGCGGACGGTCGAAGAGATCCTGGGCGCCGCCGCGCTCGACGACCTGGCCCGCGTACATCACCATGGTCCGGTCGCAGATGTCCGCGACCACCCCCCAGTCGTGGGTGATCAGCAGGACGGCCATGCCGGTCTCGCGCTGAAGCCGACGCAGCAGGGCCAGCATCTCGGCCTGCACGGTGACGTCAAGGGCGGTCGTGGGCTCATCGGCGATGAGCAGTTGCGGTCTTCCGGCGAGGGCGAGGGCGAGCGCCACCCGCTGAGCCATCCCGCCGGACAACTCGTGCGGGTAGGAGCGTGCGGTCCGCTGCGGATCCGGCAACTCGACCTGGCGCAGCAGATCGGCCATGCGGGCGCGCGCGGCCGAGCGCGGTCCCCGGTCGTGGCGGCGGATCACCTCGGAGAGCTGGCTGCCCACCGTGAAGCAAGGGTCTAGGCTGGCCTGCGGTTCCTGGGAGACGTACGCCAGCGCTGACCCGCGCAGGCGGCTGAAGTCGCGGTCGGGCATCCGCAGCAGGTCGCGTCCTGTCCACTGAGCTTCCCCGCCGACGACCGCGAGGTCTCCTGGCAGCAGGCGCAGGACGGCGAGGGCGGTCACGGTCTTGCCGCAGCCCGACTCGCCCACTAGGCCCACAGTTTCCCCGGGGAACACATCGAAGTTGACGGAGTCGACGACCAGCGTCTGCCCTGCCTGACCTCGCCGGGCTACCGACAGTCCGCGCACAGAAAGCAGCGCGGCGTCCGCACCGGGGGACGCTTCCTGCTGAGACGCCGGGGCGGCGGGCCTGGCGGCGTCGCGCGAGAGCGCCCGGCGCCGCCCGTGCGCCGGGGGCGTGTCCTCCAGGGCCGCGGCGTCACGGACCGCGTCCCCGAGGAGGCCGAAGGCGAGGATGGTGACGGCGATGAGCGCTCCCGACGGGACCAGGAGCCATTCTTGCTGCTCGATCACGGTGGATGCCTCCGCGACCATCCCGCCCCACGTCGGCGTGCTCGAGCTGGCGGTCAGCCCCAGGTAGGCCAGGCCCGTCTCGAACAGCAGGGCATAGGCGGCGAAGATCGATGCCTGGACGATGATCGGCCCGGTGACCCGTGGCAGCACGTGGCGGCGGACGACCTGCAACGGTGACAGACCCGTGAGGCGTCCGGCGGTGACATAGGGCTCTTCCCGGACCTTCAGGGTGGCGCCGCGTACGACCCGCAGCATCGAGGGCGCCCCGAGCAGGCCGAAGACCAGCATGGCCGCGTTTTCGTCGCCGGGAAGCACGGCGAGCACGACGAGAATGATGATGATCGGCGGGATGGCCATGACCATCTCCGCCCCGCGGCTGAGCGCGCGGTCGGCCCCGCCGCCGCGGTACCCGGCGGCCAGGCCCAGCGGCACGCCGAGCGCGAGGACGACGGCCAGCCCTTCGGCGACGGACAGCAGGCTGCGCCGGCCGCCGTACAGCAGCCTGCTCAGCACATCTCTGCCCAGGGTGTCGGTGCCGAGCAGGTGATGCGCGCTCGGACCGGACAGAACATTGGTCAGGTCCTGGGCTCCTGGGTTGTCCGGGGCGATAAGCGGAGCCGCTGCGCAGGCTAGGACCAGGAGCAGGAGGAACGTCGCCGCGCCGACTCCCACCGGCAGGTCCGTGAACCGGCGGGCGAACGAATGCCGCTGAGCGGTGCCCGGATGGGCTGGCAGCAGAGGCTGGGCGGCGCTCATGACACCCGCACCCGGGGGTCGAGCCAGGAGTAGGTCAGGTCGACCAGCAGGTTGACGCAGATGACGGCGATCGTGAAATAGACGGCGACGCCCAGGATGAGCGGCACGTCGTGCTGACTGGTTGCCTGCACAGCCAGGCCGCCGAGGCCCGGCAGCGCGAATACCGTTTCGACCAGCACGGTCCCGCTCAGGCTGGCGATGAAGATCAGGCCCGTGACGGTAACCACCGGGATCGCCGCGTTCCGCAGCGCGTGCTTGCCGATAATCGACCGGGCGGGGACGCCCGCAGCCCGCAGGGTCCTCGTGAAGGGCCGGTCAAGGACCTCGCGCATGGCATCCCTGGTCTGCTTGGCGATCACCGCGATCCCTGGCACGGCCAGGGTGATGACCGGCAGCACGATGCTGCTGAGCCACCCGGACGGCGACTGCCCGAACGGTACGTAACCGGTGGCAGGGAACGCTCTGAGCGTCACCGCGAACCAGGTGACGAGGAGCAGCCCGAGGAAGAAGTTGGGGATCGCCAGGCCGACCAGGGCGATGGCGTCCACCGATCGGCCGGCCAGGCCGGCCCGCAGCGCAGCCACGACGCCGAGGAGCACGCCGATGGCCGCGGCGACTGCGGTCGAGCCGATCACGAGGGAGAGCGTGACCTCCAGTCGGCTGTCGAGCAGGGAGGCGACCGGCTGCTGCCAGAACAGCGAGGTTCCCAGGTTCCCGTGCAATGCGTTGCCGAGCCACGTGAAGTACCGGGTGAGCAGCGGCTCGTTCAGCCCCAGGGACTGGCGAAGCTGCAGGTACTGCGCCTGGGACGCGTCTGCGCCGAGGATTGTGCGCGCGATGTCACCGGGGATGAGCGCCGCCAGCAGGAACGTCACCGTCGGCACGATCACCAGGAGCGGGAGCGACAGCGCCAGCCGCCGCCCGATCAGGCGAAGCATTCGGTCTCACCCCCGCCCTCCCGGCAGGCGCCGCGCGGTCACGGCGCCTGCCGGGTCTTGACGGGCGGTGCTCATCCCGCGGGCCTGATCTCGGTCATGTAGACCACGTTGCGCTGGGGCGTGGCGTTCACACCGGTCACACCCGACTGGTAGAGCACCACCAGCGGCGTGGCGGCCACCGGCACGAACCAGGCCTGGCTGACGAGCAGCGCCTGCATCTGCTCGGCAATGGCCGGCTCCGCCCCCGCCGGCGCGGCGTTCAGCCTGGCGTCCAGCGCCGTCAGCTGCGTGCTGGCGGACTTGAACGGGTTGAAGCTTGCCTGCGGACCGTACAGGTCCGCGTAGTCGAAGGCCGCGGGCAGCTCACCGAAGCTGAGCGTGGCGGCCGGATAGTTACCGCTGGACATGGCCTGGAAGTAGGCGCCGACGTTGGTCGTGATGTCGGGCTGGACCGTGATGCCCACCGCCGACAGCTGGCCCTGGAGCGCATTAGCCAGCAGGTCCTGGCCGACGGCGGCCACCGATACAACCGGCAGGGTGAAGCCGTGCGGGTAGCCGGCGGCTGCCAGCAGTTGCCGCGCCTTCGCGGGATCGTACGGGTACGCCTGGTTGAGCGCGGCGTTGTAGCTATCCCAACCGGGCGCGGCCATCTGGGTGATCGGGGTGCCGTACCCGGCGCCGAGCACCTTGGCCAGGGCGGGGCGGTTGATGGCGTAGTTCAGGGCCTGCCGCACCTGGACGTTGGCGAGGGGCTTGCTGATCTTGCCGCCGCGGTCCAGAATGCCCAGGCCGAGCAGCAGCGTGAGCGGATCGACGTAGTGCAGCCCGGATTTCTTCGCTACCGGAACGCTCGTCACGGGCTGATCCATCGCCACCTGGACCTGCCCCGACTGCAGTGCCTCGAGCGCGGCGGTGGGGCTGGCGATGACCTTGACAACCACCTTCGACCAGTGCACCGCTGATTTGTCCCAGTAGTAGGGATTGGGAACGTAGGTGTAGGTCGCGCCGGGGACCGTGGCGGACGCGTCGAGCATGTACGGGCCCGCGCCGTCGGTCTGCTTCGTCAGCGTGGCCGCCTGCACTGCCTTCGGGCTGCCGATCATGCCGAGCGCGAGGATCTGGCCGAAGACCATCTCCAGGTCAGGCGTCGGGCTGCTGAACGTCAGGGTCAGCGTCAGCGGCCCGGTGACGTCGACTGACTTGAGGGTCGACAGGTAACTCGCCCCGCCGTTGCCCGGCTTCATCTCGTGCTGGATCCAGGTCTTGACGGCCTCGGCGTTCAGCGCGGCCCCGTCGCTGAACTTGACGCCGGAGCGCAGCTTGATGGTGAAGGTCTTGTTGTCGGGCCCGTAGCTCCAACTCTCGGCCAGGCCCGGCGTGTAGCTGCCGTTGGACGCCTGGACGATCAGCGGCGTGTAGGCGAAGTCGCTGAAGGTCTCGTCGGCGGGCTGGCCGACGGCCGGGTCGAGGCTGGATGGCGCGCTCGGCGTCGCCACCGTCAGCGTCCCGCTCGCCCGCCCGGTGTTTACCAGGCTGCCCGTGGCGCCGCTCCCGCTGCAGGCCGTTGCCGCGCCTGCCACGATCAGGGCGAGCGCCGCCGCGCCGTACCGCAACGTCCTGAGGCTGTCCGGGCGGGCGTGCTGCGCTCCGGGGCCGCGAGCCGACCGGACGCGCTCACGCGATGCGCTGGCGGCGTCCCTCCGCTGCGATATCCCCAGCAGCCGGGTCCGATCCTGTGTCATGACTGCTCCTCTCCGGCCGCGACCAGAAATGACCAGACGACGGCCGCGCGCCCAAGCCCGCAGCGCAGGCTGGCTAACAGCTGTTCCCGCCCGCTTAGGCGGCTCTGGCTACATGTGTCATCGATACCACATCAGTGCGGCATGTAAACGTTGCGTTACTGAAGGGTCCATTTTCGTGAATCGTGGCACATGGCCGACACGCCAGGCCCCGCCGCCCGCCCGCCACCGGCGGGCCCGCGCCCGGGTGTGATTCCAGCATCCCGCCGTCTGCTCCCATTACCGGGTTGCGTTAATTTCTGTCGCGCAGATTTCACAATGATTTGCGGAGAGCTGTGCCACGGAAACGCGGGTGAACATTCTTCGGAGTAGTTATTTTCCGGCGAGTGCAATTAACGAGCGCCACCGGTCAAACCCAGATCAACTGACTCTAACTGGAGGTTGTTTTGGATCTTCCCGCGCGGACGACGAGTGCCAGCTAGAGTAGCTATAGGGTCCTGAACTGGGGAAACGCCAGATCTAAGCTTTCTGGGCGAACCACGCGATATGTGCACAACGGAAATTATTCCGCCTGGCGCGCCGTGAGGCGACTAAGACTCTAACGGGCATGTGGGTGCTGGCTAATCGACAAGGAAGGAACGGGTCGTGTCGATCAAATCGGATGACCTAACAATTCCTGGCCGCCTGCGTATACTCGCGGCCGAGAACCATGAGAGGACCGCTATCGGGGTGCTGCCCGACGGCGGGCGGCTGACATTCGGCACTTGGGATCAGCGATCGGACGAGGCCGCCGGGGGCCTGGCGGCCCTCGGCGTCAGGCCGGGCGACCGGGTTCTGCTGCCCGTCGCCGCCGACTGGCTCAGCTACGCGGTCGCGTACGCGGCGATCCACAAGGCGGGCGCGACGGCCGTCCCTGTGCTCGCCAGTCACGGTGAAGAGCACGTGCGATGGGCGCAGTCCAGCGCCGCGGCGGTGGGTGTCATCAGCGATCTGCCGATCGCCGGGTGCACAGGCTGGGCCAGGTCCCTGACCGAGCTTGAAGGCGGGGACAAGGCGCCGCTGAGCGTCGCAGTCGGGTCCGGCGACGACGCCCAGATCCTCTTCACCTCAGGAACCACGGGCCGCCCGAAGGGTGTCGCCGCGACGCACGAGAACATATTGCGATCGTTGTGCAGCCAGCCGGCCGGCCGCGCGAAGACTGTGCTGCACTCGGTTCCGGCCGCTACCAATGCAGGTCAGGGGCTGCTGGTGCAGCCGCTCGGGACCACGCCGCATACGGTCCTGGTGCTGCCGGAATTCCGGGCTGACGATTTTCTCGAGGCGATCGAGGTGCACCGGCCGACCGACATCGTGCTCGTGCCCGCGATGGCGATGGCGCTGCTGCGCGCGCAGGAGACCGCGCAGCGCGATCTGTCCTGTGTGCGCATGGTCCGCACGATGAGCGCTCCGATCAGTCCCGCCTCGCTTGAACGACTCGACGCCGTGTTCCCGAACGCGGTCACGGTCAACATGTACGCGTCGACCGAATCCTGGCCGGCTCGGGTGAGGACCCGTTTCGACCCTTCCCGGCCCGCATCGGTCGGCAGACCCCAGGGCAGCACCCGGGTGCGCATCGTCGATTCATCCGGAACTGAGGTGCCCCCGGGGGTCGCAGGCGAGGTCCATCTCAAGGCGGAAGGCGTCGCCCCCCGTCGCTATATCGGCGATCCGGCGGCCTCTGCCCGGGTGTTCCTCGCCGACGGCTGGGTTCGCACCGGTGACATCGGGCACCTGGATGCGGACGGGTTCCTCTACCTAAGCGACCGCGAAGACGACATCATCATCTGCGGCGGCCTCAACATCTCCACCCTCGAGGTGGCCGCGGTGCTCGAGGATCACCCGCAGGTGACTGGGGCCGCGGCTTTCGGCATGCCGCACGACGTGCTTGGCCAGTACGTGGCGGCGGTCGTCCAGGCGGAGCCCGAGCCTCGACATGGCGGCCTTGTACGAGTACGCGAGGGGACGGCTCGGCCCGGCTAAGGCCCCGCGCCGGATCGCCGTCGCGGCGGAGCTGCCGCTGACGCCGACGGGCAAGATCGCCAAGAACTCACTTCCCGCGCTGATCCAGGCGCTCGCCGTGCCCGAGAGCGGGCTGCCCGGAGGCGGTGAGACCCAGGAGCGCATCGGACGTATCTGGGAGGCCGTGCTTGACCAGCCGGTCACCCCGGCCAGCGACTTCCTCGACCTGGGCGGCACCTCGCTTGAGGCGGCGGAGATCACCGTCAGGGTCCGGCGTGAGCTGGGCAAGGCGGCCAGGGAAGAGGACGTCTACCGGGCCGGCACGCTCGCCGAGTACGCGCAGGCTCGTGCTGGCCGCCCGCCCGCTCGAAGAGGCGGGGGAGGCAGCGATCAAGCGCCTGCCGAGGAGGACGACATGACGGCTGAGATCTTCGACGCCTCCTATCTCCAGGAGTCCCTGTACCGGTCGGCGAAGGACGGGGAGTCAGCGGTGAACGTCGGGGTGGTGCTGAGGCTTCCGCGGCCCCCTGGACGTGCCGCGGCTGCTCGCCGCGATCAGCCGCCTCGCGTCCCGCCATGAGGCGCTTCGCACCACGTTGACCAGCGTCAACGGCAAGGTCTGCCAGGTGGTCGCGCCGTCTGGGGAGGTTCCCGGCGGTCGTGCTCGATCTCTCCGCCGAACGCGATCCAGAGGCTGAGGCCATGCGGCTGATCAACGATCACCTGCGTCGGCCCTTCGCGCCTGCGAGGACCCTCGCTGTGCCGGGTGATCATCACCACCTGCGCGCCCGGCGAGCACTTCCTGGCTTTCAGCCTGCACCACGCCGTCATGGACGGCTGGTCGGCGGGCGTCCTCACCGCGGACCTGCGCGCCTGCTACCGCGACGCCGGCGCCTCCCAACGACCTCGCCGCCGCGCGGTGCTCCAGCCCGCTGACTACGCAGCCTGGGAACGGCAGGCCGCCGACTCGGCATCGCTGGATGGCTGGCGAGAGCGGCTACGCGGGTACAGCCCCAGGCGCCGGATTCCCGGTGCGACCGGTCCCGGCCCCGAGCAGCTCGGCATCGCCTGCGAACTGCCGGGCAGCGGTCCCGATGCGTCTGGCGGCATCGAGACGCCTGGCCAGGCAACTCCGGGTTCCCGTCGTGGCGGTGCTCACCGCGGCCGTGGTGGCCTCGCTGCGCGGGTACGTCGGGGACGGCGCCGCGGTCGAGGACTCTGGGGAGAGCGAGCCAGGCCTCTCCATCGGCCTGGTGCGGGCCAACCGTGAGCGCGCGGAACTGCGGAACGTCGTGGGTTACCTGGCGGACATCGCGCCGCTCACCATCGACCTGCGCGGCGACCCGGAGTTCGGCCACCTGGTCGGCCGGGCGGCGGAGGCGGTCGCCTACAGCCGGGACCATCCCGTTCCGCTCGGGGCCCTGTCGAGGTTGCTGCGCGCCGGCCGCGGTGCAGGGCCGCTGTTCGACATCTGCCTCAACTACCTGCCCGCCGTGCCCGCGCAGGAACAGGTCGGCGGCGAGCTGCTGATGACAAACGTCGACATCAAGGATGAGGAGGCATCGGCAAGCCGCTGGTGGGACGGTACCGCGCTGATCGAGTATGTTGTGCGCCCAGCTCCTACCGGGCGGCTCGCCGGGTGCGTCCGCGGCGACCTCAACAGCTTCGCGCCCAGCCTCCTGGCGGATCTGGCCGACCGGTTCTGGACGGTCCTGCTGCGCGGAACCGAATCTCCCTGCCTGCGAGTCAGTGACCTGGCTCCGGCCCTTCCCGAGGCGGCGCAATGACCGGGCCGCTCGAGACGGGCGCCCAGGCGGTCGACCTCCTCCCCGTTACCTACCTTGAACAGGAGTGGGTCCGGGCAGTCGATATCCGGGCCTCTGACCATAACCTCCCCCTCGCCATCTCCATCGAAGGACCCTTCGATCACGGCGTGCTGCTCGACGCGCTCCGGGCCCTGGCAGCAAGGCACGAGACGCTGCGAATGGCGTTCGTGCCGGATCAGGAGGGAATCCGACGCGCCGTCTGGCCTGCGGTCGAACCCGTCATCGGTACGGCTGACCTCACGTCCGCTTCTCCAGGCGCGCGGGACACCGATCTCGACAGCTTCATCCTGAAAGAAGCCAGGCGGCCTACTGACCTGACTCAGCTTCCGTTGTGGCGCGGGTTCGTGGTCCGCATGTCGCCCGTTCACCACGTCCTCGTCACGTTCTGGCATCATGCAGCCTTCGACGGGTGGTCAACCAGGGTCTTGTTCCGTGACCTGACGAGCCTCTACGCGAGCACGCTGCGCCGGGAACGGCCGCGGCTGGCCGAGCTCGGAGATCCAGATCGCTGACTACGCGGGGTGGGAACGGCAGCTCCGCCTGCCGGATGACGCGGTGGCCTACTGGCGCAGCGTGCTTCCTGGTGAGGCCGCGGCGCTGCCGATGGAGAGCGAAGGGCAGCACGGCCCGCAGGTCATGGCCGGCCGGGAATATCCGTCGATCCCCGCAGGCCAGGTCAGCAGACTCGAGGAGATCGCCGGCGCCCTGGGGGTATCCCTGACGAGCGCGCTCCGCTCGGTGGTGCTGACGGCGCTGCGTCCGTACCTTCCGGAGCAGCCGGTCATCGGTTGCGTCCACGGCAATCGCGAACGGCCCGAGCTCCAGCCGATCGTCGGGCTGTTGTCCGATCACCTGCCGGTGCGGATCGACCTGTCCGGCCGGATCTCCTTCCTGGACCTGGTCGCCGGAGTCCATGAGGCGGTGCGGGGCGCCCGCCGGCATCAGGCGCCCAGCGGATCGATCGCCGGCGCGGTGCCGTCGCTTCCCCGCGGTGAGCAGACTGTTCGAGGTCTCCATCAACAACATGCGGCAATCGGCGCCGCTGGTCGAGCAGCTGACCGCGCCGGACGGAAGCACGGTCAGGTTCTCGGTCCGCGACGTCCCCGGGGCCGAACTCTGGCCGCACATCAGGCACGCCTTCTCTGGTGGGGTCCGGCTGGGCTACCAGCTCCGCCGCACGCCCAGCGGACAGCTAAGCGGCGAGATATGGGGCCACGTGCCCGCCTTCAAGGTCGCGACGATCGACGCGCTCGGCCGGGCCTTGGCGGAGACGGCGACGAGGATCGTGAGCGATCCGCGGCGGGACATCACGACGTACGCGCACGCCCGCAGGCAGCCACTGGTGATGTCCCGCCACGTCGCTGGCGCCGCCGCCCGGACCGGGAACTGCCGCCGTCCCGGGCGAGCGGGCGGCGGCCTGGCCCGGCCTTGCTCGTCATTGCGACCGCCCAGTTCATGGTGACGCTGGACACTACCATCGTCAACGTCGCCCTGCCGCACATCCAGGTAGCCCTCGGGTTCTCCGATTCCGGCCTGGAATGGGTGGTCAACGCCTACGCGCTGACCTTCGGCGGGGCTCTTGCTCGTCGGCGGCCGGGCCGGGGACCTGCTCGGCCGCCGCCGGGTGTTCGCGGCCGGGCTGCTGCTGTTTTCCGCCGCATCGCTCGCGGGCGGCCTGGCCAGCTCGCCGGCCTGGCTGCTGGCCGCCCGGGCGGTCCAGGGCACCGGCGCCGCGCTCGTCGCTTCGACCGCGCTCGCGCTGGTCGCGACCACCTTTCCCGAAGGCCCGCAGCGGAACCGGGCCATGGGCGTCTACTCGGCGGCAAGCGCGGCCGGCGGCGCGCTGGGGCTGCTGGCAGGCGGTCTGCTCGCCACCTACGCCTCCTGGCGGTGGGTGCTCTACGTCAACGTGCCCATCGGGGTGGCCGTCGCCCTCGCCGCGCCGCTGGTGCTCGCCGAGTCACCGCGCCAGCACGGCCGGTTCGACCTGCCCGGCGCGATCGCCGGCACCGGCGGTGTCGCCGCTCTGGTCTACGGCCTGTCAGCGGCCGCCGCCTCACCGGACGGGACTTCTCACTGGGGCGACAGGAAGGTCATCGCCTCGATCACCGCCGCCGTGGTGCTGCTTGGCGCCTTCGTCTTGATCCAGGCGCGCGGCCGTGAGCCTCTGCTGCCTGCGCGGCTGCTGCGTGACCGCGACCGGAGCGGCGCCTACCTGATCATGCTCTGCTCGGCGACCGCGATGTCCGGCGTGTTCTTCTTCCTGACCCTGTTCCAGGAAGCCGTCTGGCGCTACTCGCCGCTGCGGACCGGCGTCGGCTACCTGCCGATGACCGTTGCCGTGCTGGCGACATCCGCCGCCAGCACCTGGCTGGTCAGGCGGATCTCGATCCGGCCGCTGCTGCTCGTCGGCTCATCGGTCGCGGCCGGAGGCCTGTGCTGGCTGTCCCGCCTCAGCGAGCACGGCAGCTATGCCAGGAACGGTCCTCGGCCCCACGTTGGTCGTCGGCTGCGGTCTCGGGCTGCTGTCCCTCCCGCTGGCGCTGACCGCCATGGCCCGGGTCGCCGACAGCGACTCCGGTGCGGCCTCCAGCCTGCTCAACACCAGCCAGCAGGTCGGGGGGTCGATCGGCCTGGCGGTCCTCGGCACGGCCGCCTGGACCGTCGCGGCCGACAGCGCGCTTAACCAGGCGGCCCACAGCGCGACCATGGGCGCGCAGTCAGGGCACGCAGTCGGGTTGGGCGGGCAGCTGCCCACGGTGATCTACCAGCACGCGCTGGCCGCCGGTTTCGGCCGCGCGTTCTTGGCGGCGGCCGGGATCATGCTCGCGGCCATGGTCATCGCCATCGCCAGGATTAGCGTCGACATCCGCGGCCAGGAAATCTCCGCTGGAGCCGGCGATCGCGGTGCGGGCACGCATCGGCGCGGCCGAGAGCGGGCAGACGAGTGGAGCGTGGGGAGGGTCGTTCGCGGCCGGTGGAGGGGCAAGGCGCTGCGCCCGGCTGAGCGTGCAGGACGTCACAGTCTTCCGCCGCGCCGGCGCCCGCCGCGTCGTCGGGCAGGCCACCGACGCCGAAAATCTGTTTCCTACCAGCAGCCGCGGCACCGAAGACGCCCGGCCTGATGCCCTCGGCGCCAGGCTGCGTCTTGACTGCGGAAACTGCCCCTTCCGCCAGGATCTTCACGATCTTCGAGGGCACGTCGGAGATCCAGCGGATGCTGATCGGCCGGACGATCACCAGGCTGGACGTTCGCGAGCCTGACCTGCGGATACCTAGCGTGTACCCGGGAGGCGGCCCGCCCGACTCGGGAGTGGGGGCACTCAACCTCATGTCCGCATTGTCCGAAACGTGCCGATTATTTCCCGTCGTTTCCGGACCGCGTGCTGAATCGGTGCTGATACCTGGGGCACATGGTCTATACCAGCGGTTACGTAGGTCTAGACCAATTGGTATAGTTCGGGGCCGATCCCGGGCCGCCCTGTGAGTTCAGATAGCAACGTCCCATTCATTTGCGAGCCACTTGAGGTCGGACGCGGCTTGGCCGCGTGCCTTCTGCTCGCCGACGAACAGGTCGTCGGTCTTGCGCAGGACGAGGACGTACGGGCTGCCCCGGCGCTTGGTGACGTGCGTGACCGGTGCTTCGGCGGCGTCGATCCTCGTATGGATGTGCTGCCGGCGTTGCTTGGCAAGCGGCCACTCAAGCATGCGCTGGTCCGGTGCGGCGAGGAATTCGCGCAGTGTGGCGCACATGTCGCAGGTGCAGCCGCCCCCGGGGAGTGTGACCGACCAGTCGCCGGGCTCGCGCTGCGGCCGGTCAAGCTGGCCGCGCAGCCGCGCGGCGCAGTCGGCGGCCAGGTCGCGGAACTCCGCCTCGTCGGGTGACGGGCCGGCGGACGGGGCCGCTTCCGCACGCAGGTCCCCGGCGGCCCGCAGGACGGCGATCTCCAGGGTGGCGACCGGGTCGCCCTCCAGCTGCCGGATATAACCGGAGATCGTGCCTAGTGTGCTGACGGATCCCGTGGCCGCGGCCGTGGTCAGCAGCGCGGTGAGCGGCTTGCCCAGCTCGCCGAGGTTCCTGTCCCGGTAACTGGGTGATGACGACGCGAGCCCCGCATCGGCATCCCGCCGGACCTGATCCCACGCCAGGTCGAGCAATTGCCGCGCCGCCCCGCTGCGGCCGCTTCCGTGCAGGATCGTGCAGATGCCGGGCAGCCATCTGCTTACCCACTCCGCCTGTCCCGTTCCCCGGTCCCAAGCTAGCCGGTCCTGGCCGAACCAGCCGCGCAGGAGATCTGCTGTCCAATCCTGCCCGTACCGGGCGGCGACCTGCCCTAGTGCTTCGGCGTCGTACTCCGTGAGGTTCTGGATCTTGAACGGTTTCAGCAGCATGGCGGCTGCCCTTGCGTCCGCCACGGCGTCCGCCGCGGGTAGCGCTTTGCCGAGCGGGGGAAGCGAGTTCCGGCGCCCCAGGCCGCTCCAGACCGGTTCCAGGGTAGCTGCGGCTTCCCGGGCGCCGGCCGCATCCCCCGATGACGCAATGGACACAATCTCGTCGAGAGCCCAGCCCGGCGATGTCTCCGCGCGGTTCGCGAACGCCTGCGCCCGGGGCCACACGATGATCGCGCCGCGGTGATACCACCGGTCCAGCGTATTACCCCAGTTCCCCATGTAACCCTCGTACTCCGACTCATACGGTTCCAGGTCCCCGGACGGAGTCGACGCGCATACCTCGGTGTCGTCCACGGACAGCGAGGTCTCCTCCAGCCGGCTGCCGTCCGGGCCTGTCCAGTGCGTGAGTGCGACCTCCGCGTTGACCAGGTCGTTGATCTCGTACTCGGCGGAGTCTCCGGAGTCCTCGTGCTCGTCGTAGTACCGTCGACGCCGGTATCCGGATTCCTCGTCGGAGGGCCACGCGTCGTGCGTGGTCCGGACGTCGGCGAGCCCGAGGATCGCCTCGCAGCCGACGGTCTCGGCCGCCTCGCGCAGCAAGGGGACGCGCCGGGCGTCGGCGCCCTTCATCCGCGTCCACTTCAGGCCGCGGGGCGTGTACTCGTGGTCGAGCAGGTACACGAGCCGGCTCGGCGGGTCGGCCCTGCGGTGGCCCCAGGAGTGCGTCGCGGGCGTGCAGAAGTGCTCGCGAAGCAGGTCGGCCAGTTCGGCGACCGTTCCGGCATCTCCTTCCTCGCGGGGGGAGGTGTCCGCCCGCAGCATCAGGTTGTAGGTGAGGGTGATCCGGTACCCGGACCGGAGCTTGAGCACCTCGTGCTGGCAGTCGGCGTAGAACGCGACGAGCGAGAGGGAGTCCCGCGATCCTCGGTAGGCCTTCCAGTCCTCGCCCTTGCCGATCATCAGCTCGCCGCCGGCGTAGGCGGACGGCAGCGTCGCAACGAGGGTGCCGATCATCTCGTCGGTCTTCTCGGTGTCCTGGTGCCTGAGGAAGAACTGGTCCGGCTCGTAGACGAGCAGGGAGTGCAGCTCGACGTCCAGTTCGGCGGCGTTCGGAAGCCCGAGTTCCTCCTTCACGGCGGCAAGGACGTCGCGCAGGACGGCGGGATCCCAGGTGGCGCGGACCAGGCCGGCCTGGATTTCCCAGGTATCGCGTACCTCGGGGTCCGTGAGGGTGTCCTCCCCGCGGCCGAAGCGGGCAGGTTTCCCGAGCGTGATCAGCTTGCGCGCCTTCGCGGGCGTCACCGGGAACTTCGCGCGCCCGAATCCCTCGACATCAAGGGCGAGCGCGTCCATCCGCACCGTGCGTTCCGTGCTGGACGCGGGCTCCGCGCCGCCGCGCAGTGTCTTGCCCAACCGGTCTCGTGCCGCCGATGCCACGCCCGTGTCCCCCGTGATTCTTCGCCGCCGTGTCAATTGCGACTGTAATGACCCCTGGGCTGGCTGGGCGGCCGTTTCACATGTGGAGCGGTCGCTTGGCGAAATTGTCCTTTGGCCTGCGAGTTGCCGACCGCGACGGCGCGCAATGTATCACATGACTGTGATACATTCATTGCATGTCGATCCTCGAAGAGCCGTCAGTCGGGCTGCGGGAACTGCGCCATCACACCAGTGAGGTGATCTCCCGGGTGCGCAGGGGCGAGACAATCGAGATCACCGAGCACGGGACGCCGGTCGCCCGACTGGTTCCGTTCGAGCGTCCTGAGCGGCCCGCCCTTCTCGCCCGGCTGGAGGCCGCGGGGCGCCTGCGCCCCGCGAAGAACCCCGGCTACGTCCCTCAGCGGCTGCACCCCGTGACCGGCGCCGACCCGAGCCCGCTTACCACGGCGCTGCTGGAGGACCGAGAGAGCGAGCGGTGACCGGCCATGGCCCTCTACTACCTAGACACCAGCGCCGCGTTCAAGCTGCTGGCCGCAGAGGAGCATGCGGAGGCGTTCCTCGCCTTCTACCGTGAGCACCGCAGCGACAGCTGGATCAGCTCGGACCTGCTGCGGATAGAGGTGAGCCGCGCCGTGACGCGGAGCTGGCCCGCGCTGATCCCCGATGCGCAGCGACTGCTTGACGCCTTCGAGTACGTTCAGATCGACGAGGACGTTGTCCGCTCCGCCATCGTCGAGCCGGACCGGCTGCTGCGGTCCCTGGATGCGATCCACCTGGCGACAGCACGGATACTCGGCCCGGAACTCACGGCCTTGCTTACCTACGATGACCGGCTCGCCAAGGCCGCTGCGGACGCGGGGATAACCGTTCTGGCGCCCGTGTTATCTGACCCGCGACCTGGCGGCGGTAGCCTCCCGGCAGGCCGGGCCCGGCTGAGCAGGAAGTCGTAGAACGCATGGAAAGGGCAGCACCGGTCGGACCCGGCGATGGGGACTCACGGCTGCATCGCCGCCGGCGGCCCGGTGTCAGCGATTAGCGTCGGTGCGCTTCGCGAACTCCACGCGCAGGATCTCCTCGCGGCTCGCTGCCTGACAGTGCCGTGACCCAGTCCGCGATCCCGTCATCGCTGACCGATACCAGCGGGCCGCCGGCCTTCGCCGCGACCGCGATCAGGTCGTCATCGATCTTCAGGAACTGCGCGACCGAGGCCAGCGAGTCGCTCAGCTCCCTCAGCCACGCCGGGACCGGGGGCTCGGCCTCGTCCGCCAGGTCCTCATCGTCCTCATCGAGCTCGCCAGCTGGACCTTGAGCAGCCACCCCAGGTAGAGCAGCCGCAGGTTCCCGGTCGCCAGCTCGCTGCGGGCCGCGAGCAGCGGGTCGAGCAGCCCGTCGCCCTCGATCCAGTCGTCGCCCTCATCGTCGTCCCACCGAAACCGGACAATCACGTACTCCGGGGTCTAGGGTCACCCACGCCCGGTGCTCCTCAGCGCAGTACCGCTGCGCCGTCTGCCCGTCCAGCAGCGCTCGTGGCAGCCGGAACGCCAGCTCCCGCGTTCCCCAGTTCGCCGGGTACAGGTAGGCGTCGGAGTACTCCTCCAGCAGCCGCCCGGGGTCCCCGCGGAAGTCCAGAAGGAGTACTCGTTGGTGAACCGCGTCGCCGAGATCTCCGCCCGGCTCGACAGCGACCGCAGCCGCTGCTGCTGCCCAGCGGTCAGCCGCCGGTCCAGCGCCCGGAACTCGTAGTACTGGTACTCGCTCAGGCGTGCCCGGCCCAGTGCCGGTACGCGGCGATCCACTGGGCGCCTTGCGGGGGCGGTTGGGGCAGTGGCAGGTCAAGCACGGCGATCGCCTGGTGTTGTCCGTTGCGGACGCAGTCCGCGACGATGCCGGACTCTGTCTGGGTGATGCCCGTGACGATTACCTGGACGCCGAGGACCGTGGTCTCAAAGGGCATCTCCAGGTTCTCATCGATCATCACGGCAAAGCCGCCGAGCTGCTCATCGTCGCCGTACGCATCGACAATGGCCTCTTCGACCAGTGCATCCAGTTCCTTCTCGCTCAGATCCGGCATGAGGGAAATCCTAGATCGTTGATCGGGGAATGCGGGCTGGTTACACGTGGTCGTAGGCGATCAGGGATCGCTTGACGGGTGCGCCGATGAGCCAGTTGTGCCAGATGCGGGCGTTCAGGGCGAGGAGCCGCTGGATGACGCGTGCCCACAGGCCGGCGGGCAGTCGGCCTCCGTGGCGTTCGGGGCCGAGCTGGCTCTTCAGGGTCCAGCGCGCACGCGCGCGCTGTGAGGAGGGCTGCGAGATGCTGCTGGCAGTCTCCGACGCTATTATCGTCCGGCGCGTTTTCGCGCTCACGGGCATTGACCGGATGATCCCCAGCTTCGCGAGCCTGGAAGAGGCTCTCGGGGACGCCACCGCAGACGGGTACCAGCCGCCCGTTGGCTCATGAACCGGGAGGCGAACTTGCGCTGGTACGTATCAGAATTCGGCTTGGCCGCGAACCCGGGCCGGGCGATGACGCCCTCGCACCGCCCTCGGCACCTATGACGGCGTCGAGGCCGGGGAAGCAGGCGAGGAGATCCGCCGGTAGGGACGGAGGCTGGTGAGACGGGCAATGAAGGACGGATGGCCCGGCCTGCGGGACCTCGGTAGGTGCTTAAGTCGCTGCGCGCCCATCAAGGTGGCGACGATGGCGATCAGCATGCGCCGTCATGACGTCTATAACCGGACGCGGTGGGCCACCGCGCTAGGACGGCCGTTCCGGCTGGGGCCGGCGCTCGGAGGCCACGTCGAGGGCGATGTCGATGATCTGTCCTCCTGGCCGCCGACCAGGCGGCGACGGCCGGCCTCCACCAGGAGCGTGCGGACGTCGACGCCGTAGCGGTCGGCGGCGGTCTCGGCGTGCCGCAGGAAGCTGGAGTAGACGCCGGCGTAGCCGAGCGTCAGCGTCTCGCGGTCGACCCGCACCGGCCGGTCCTGCAGCGGCCGGACCAGGTCGTCGGCCGCGTCCTGGAGCGCGAACAGGTCGCAGCCGTGCTGCCAGCCCTCGAGGGTGGCGACGGCGATGAACGCCTCGATCGGGCAGTTGCCCGCGCCGGCGCCCGAGGCCGGCCAGCGACGCGTCGACCCGGGTGACGCCCCGCTTCCGACCGCCGACCAGCGAGTTGGCGACCGCCGAGCGACAGGTTCTGGTGGGCGTGGATGCCGATCTCGGTGCCGGGGTCGAGCACGTCGCGGTAGGCGCGGACCCGCTCGCGCACGCCGTTCATCGTCAGGCGCCCGCCGGAGTCGGTGACGTAGACGCAGTGCGCGCCGTAGGACTCCATCAGCTTCGCCTGCCCGGCGAGGTCGGCCGCCGGGGCCATGTGGCTCATCATCAGGAAGCCGGAGACGTCCATGCCGAGCTCGCGGGCGGCCGCGATGTGCTGGGCGGCGACGTCGGCCTCGGTGCAGTGGGTGGCGATCCGGACCGAGCGGACGCCCGAGCGAGAACGCGTGCTTGAGGTCGGCGATCGTGCCGATGCCCGGCAGCAGCAGCGTGGTCAGCCGGGCCCGGGTGAGCGTCGGCCGCGACCGCCTCGATCCACTCCCAGTCGGTGTTGCTGCCCGGGCCGTAGATCGAGGCTGGCGCCGGCCAGGCCGTCGCCGTGGGCGACCTCGATCGCGTCGACGCCGGCCGCGTCGAGCGCCGCGCGCGATCGCGCGCGACCTGCTCGGGCCGGATGCGGTGCCGGATGGCGTGCATGCCGTCGCGCAGGGTGACGTCCTGGATGTAGAGCCGTCTGCGTCCGCTGATCGAGCTCATGGGGTCATCTCCTTGACTGGCGGTGCGCGCGGCGATCCGCTCGCCGACGCGCAGCGCGGCCGACGTCATGATGTCGAGGTTGCCGGCGTAGGCGGGCAGGTAGTGCGCCGGCGCCCTCGACCTCGAGGAAGACGGTGACCTGGTGGGTCACCGGCGAGCTCGCCGACGCAGGGTGCACGGCTGGTCGTCGGACCGACGCGGTCGAACTGCACCTCCTGCTTGAGCCGGTAGCCGGGCACGTACCTGGCCACCTCGGCGACCATCGCGCTCGATCGAGCTCGCGATCGCCGCCGGTCGTCCGGCGCCGGCGCGTCGACCAGGCAGAACACCGTGTCGCGCATGATCAGCGGCGGCTCGGCCGGGTTGAGGATGATGATCGCCTTGCCCCGGCGCGGCGCCGCCGACCGGCTCGATCGCGCTGCGCGGTGGTCTCGGTGAACTCGTCGATGTTGGCGCGGGTGCCCGGCCCGGCCGACCTCGACGCGATCGAGGCGACGATCTCGGCGTACGGCACCGGCGTCACCCGGGAGACCGCGGCCACGATCGGGATCGTCGCCTGGCCGCCGCAGGTGACCATGTTGACGTTCGGGCGCGTCGAGGTGCTGCGTCGAGGTTGACCGCCGGCACGACGAACGGGCCGATCGCGGCCGGGGTGAGGTCGATCATCCGCTTGCCGTAGCGGCGCGAGCGCGCGCGGCGTTGGCCTCGTGCGCCCCGGCCGAGGTGGCGTCGAAGACGATCCCGATCTCCTCGAAGCCGGGCAGGCCGATCAGGCCGTCGACGCCGTCGGCGGTCGTCGGCGACGCCGAGCCGTGCGCGCCCGGGCCAGGCCGTCGGAGGCCGGATCGATGCCGACCATCGCCGCCATCTCGAGCCGCTCGGCTGAGCCGCATCATCTTGATCATCAGGTCGGTGCCGATGTTGCCCGAGCCGATGACCGCCGCCTTGGCCCGGCCGGTCATGACGCACCGCCGGAGAAGACGCAGCTGACCTGCCCGACCCCGCTGATGTCGGCCAGGAAGGCGTCGCCGGGGGCCACCGGGACCATCGGCCCGAGCGCGCCGGACAGCACCACCTCCCCGGCCCGCAGCGGACGGCCGCGGTCGCGCACGGCCGCGGCCAGCCACGCGACGGCGGCCAGCGGGTCCCCGAGGCTGGAGGCGCCCGTCCCGGTCGACACCACCTCGCCGACGGCGTCGCCCGACCGGCCCGTGTCGCCCGATCCGCCCACGCCGCCCCGCCCGCTCGCGCCGCGACGCAACGTCATCGCGCACTCGGCCAGGTCAAGGCGACCGAGCCGCTGTCGCCGGTCGCCGAGCACGAACAGGCCGGAGGAGCCGTTGTCGGCGATCGTGTCGACGATGCCGATGTCCCAGCCGGCGATCCGGCTGTCCACGATCTCCAGCGCGGCCACCACGTAGGCGGTGGCGGCGGCGACCTCGGCCGGGCCGATCATGGCGCCGGTCAGGTCCTCGGCCAGCACGAAGGCGATCTCGGCCTCGATCTTGGGCTGCAGCGTGCGGGCGCCGTCGATCGGCGTCCCCGGCGCGCACGCCATGCTCGTCGAACAGCACGCCGAAGTCGGGCCGGTCGACGCCGAACTGCGCCTGCACGGCCGGGTTGGTCAGCCCGATCTTCCGGCCGACGACGCGGCCGCCGGCCGCGATCTGACCGTCGACCCAGGCAGCCTGCACCGCGTAGGCGGCGTCGACGTCATCGGCGGGCAGCAGTCCGCGCACCGGGGGACAGGGCTCCCCGGTCGCCCGCGCGGCGACCAGCATGTCCAGCGCCTTCAACCCGCCGCCGTCAAGCGTTCCGTTGGCAATCGTCATGGTCAGCTCACCTCGAAGGTCGTGCCGATGCCCATGCCCGTGATCCACTCCGGCACCGCCTCGTAGCTCGTCCATGCCAGCGGAGCGCCCGCGGCGGCCAGCCCCACCAGCCAGGTGCGGATCTCGTGCCCGCCCCGGCCGGCGTTCTCCTCCAGGCCCGCGTCGCCAAGTTCGGCCACCGGGGCCAGGTCCCCGTCGGCCAGCTGCTTGAGGAACCAGGAGTCCCATTCGGTGTTGACGTGCGCGTTCGGGTCCCCGCCCATCGCCCGCACCGCGGGCTCGCGGGCGGCCGCGAAGGCGCGGACGTCCCTGCGCCCGTGGATGACGGACGCCCGCCGATCGGCCGCGACCGAGGAGTCGCGCGGGTCGTTCGACGGCAGCCAGTGCGAGAGGCCGCCGCTGGCGATGAGCAGCACCCGGCCGCCGAATGCGGCGGCGCGGATCGCGGCCCCGAGCGCCGACCCGAGCGCGACGCAGCGCTCCAGGCCGGCAGCGGCGGCGCGGCGGTGTTGACGACGAGCGGCACCAGCGGGATGCCAGTCCCGACGCCGGCGCCAGCGCCGGCCGCCCCGGCCCCGCAGATCATGTCGTAGCTCTGCACGACGCCGTGGTCGACCGTCAGCGCGTACGACAGGGCCACGTCGAACCCGGCCGCGGCCAGCCCGTCCCTGATCGGCCAGGCCAGCCCGGCCGCGACCGGCAGCGGGCCCGAGCGGCTGCCGAAGTCGCCGAAGCCCTCCGCCTCCTCCACCCCGAGCACGAACGGCGGCATCACGTCGTAGAAGTTCGCGTGGAAGTGATCGGGGCCGATGACCACCACCGCGTCGGGCGCGAGCCGAGTCGACCGCCGCCGCCACCCGGGCCGCGTCGGCCAGGAACCGGCCGCCCGGCGCGGACGAATCCGCAGGCGGCAGCAGCGTCGCGAACGGCGAATGGGAGATGCCGACCAGGCCGATGATCTCGCTCACTCGCGGCCGCTGTCTCCGACAGGGTCCTTGTCTCAGGAGGGTCCTGCCCCAGGATCAGGAAGTCGCGGTGGGCGCCGAGGAACTCGCCCGGCTTCTCCCACTGCGGCCAGTGCCCCGCGTCCGCGATCACGTGCAGCCGGGCGTCGGGCAGCCAGTCGAGCAGCATCGCGGCCTCGTCGAGGCCGCCGGTCGGGTCGTGCTCGGTCCACAGCAGCAGGGTCGGCGCGGTCACCTTGCCGACCCAGGACGGATCCCAGGCGAAGTCCTTGCGCACCTCGGGGTCCTGCAGCACCAGCGTGTTGCTGATCGCCCGCAGGAACCCGTCCCGGCCGTAGACCCGCCGGCGCAGGTTGACCAGCTCGTCGGTCACCATCTCCTTGTGGTGGAACAGGAACTCAACCCGGCGCCGGACGGTCGCGTCGCTCGGGTCCCGCACCGCCGCCAGCGTGCTGTCTCGCATCCGCGCCATCACCTCGGGCTTGTTGGCGATGTTGCCCGGCGTGTTCAGCACCAGCCGGTCCACCCGGTCGGGGTGGTAGGCGGCCGTCCAGGCGGTTACCCAGCCGCCGAGCGACTCGCCCGACAGGTGCGCGCGGGCGATGCCGAGCGCGTCCATCAGGCCGATCAGGTGGTCGGAGAGCACGTCGATCGTGTACGGGGTGTCGGGCAGGTCCGACCAGCCGTGCCCGACCATGTCGTAGGCGGTGACCCGGAACGACGAGGCCAGCCCGGCGATGTCGCGGGCGTACGCCTCCAGGTGCCCGCCGGTCCCGTGCAGCAGGATCAGGTCGGGCCCCGACCCGGCCTGCAGCACTCGAGTCCGGACCCCGCCGACGTCGACGTGGCGAAGCGTGTGATCGACGTCGCCGAGCTCGCCCCAGATACTGACGTGGGCCGCCAGGTCGTTCATCAGGTGTCCTTTCCGAACCGGGCGCGGGCCTCATCCAGCGTCGCCAGCCCGGCGCTCTGCCGCCGTCCGACCCCGAGCAGGGCCAGCAGCCGCGAGTTCTCGATGGTCAGAAACTCGACCGGGGCGTCGGCGGAGTCGTTGTAGTGCCGGTGCCAGGTCCACGGCGGCGTGTAGATGAAGTCCCCGCCCGACCAGGCCGCGGTCTCGTCCTCGATCTCGCTGTGCCCGTCGCCGGAGATGACGTAGTGCACGGTCTCGTGGTGGTGGCGCTGCATGTCGGAGCTGAGGCCGGGCGGGATCGTCTGCCGGAAGATCTCAAAGGTGGCGGTCGGCAGCCGTCCGGCGATCGACAGCGCCGACGGGTTGTGCACCTGGCCGGCCGGCAGCGGCTCGAGCTCGGCCGCGTGCACCACCACCGGCCGCCCGATCACCGGTCGGACCGTGTCGGAAAGCCCGCCGAGGAACTCGGCCAGGCTGAAGTCTGGTCCCGATTGCGCCATCAGATCGTCTCCGTTCGTCCGTCGTCGGCCGTCGGCCGGGTTCTGCCCGCTCTAGGCCGCGAGCCGCGACGGGTTTAGCATCACCCATATGCACCAAGCGAGCCAACGATGAGTCCCGCTAAGCGGGACAATGGTTCCGAAGGGGTGGGCGGGCTCGACCGCGCGGCCGCGATCCTGGGCGCGTTCGACTCCACCCATCGCGAGCTCACCCTGGCCGCCCTGGTCGCGCGCGCGGGCATGCCCCGCTCGACCACCCACCGGGTCGCCGACCGGATGATCAGGCTCGGCTGGCTGGATAAGCCCAAGGACCGCTACCGGGTCGGCAACCGGCTGTTCGAGATCTCCAGCCTGGCCCCGATCAGGCACGAGCTGCGCGAGGCGGCGCTGCCGTTCCTGCAGGACCTGCACGCGGCGGCCAAGACCACGGTCCAGCTCGGCGTGCTCGAGGGCACCCAGGTGCTGGTGGTCGAGCGGATCACCGGGCACCGCCCGATGCCGATGCTCGAGCAGGCCGGGGGCAAGATCCCGGCCCACTGCTCGGCCCTCGGCCGGGCGATCCTGGCCTACAGCGACCAGGACACGATCGAGGCGATCCTCGGGGCCGGCCTGCTGCCGCGGACCCCCCGCACGCTGACCAGCCGGGTGGCGGTGCTGCGAGAGCTGACCGCGATCCCGCCCCGGGGCTGGGCGGTCGACCGGGAAGAGGGAAACATCGGGATCAGCTGCGTCGCGGCGCCCGTGTTCGGCCCGCTCGGGCGGGTCGCGGCGGCGATGTCGGTCACCGGGCCGACCGGCCTGGTCCGGGCCGAGCGGATCGGCCCCGCCGTCCGGCTGGCCGCGGCCGCGGCGTCCCGCGCCTACGCATCGCCCCGCCGCTGAGCTCGGCCCCGGCCCCGGAAGTGTCTCAATGAGCGGGACGGGTATTTGCCTTAGACGCGGGACCGCGCTCACGCTGTGATCTCCGGCACACCGATGATCGCCGGCGGTTGAGGTGAAGGAGGAAATCGTGTCACTAGGCGGCGGCTACCTGCTGCGCTCGCGGGAGGGTCACGCGATCGCGGCGATCGGGCTCGGCATCACGATGAAGACCGACGGCAAGTCCACCCACGACGCGTACTCGCTGTTCGAGTACTCGGTCCCGGCCCAGGTCGACGGCCCCCCTCCGCACCTGCACACCCGCGAGGACGAGTCGTTCATCTGCCTCTCCGGGCGGCTCGACGTCCAGCTCGGCGGCGAGGACTTCACCCTCGAGACGGGCGACTACCTCTACCTGCCGCGCGACGTCGTGCACACCTTCCGCAACCCCTACGACGAGGAGTCGCGGATCATCTCGGTCGTCTCGCCGGCCGGGCTCGAGGGCTACTACGAGGCTCTCGCGCAGATGCCGCCAGGCCCCAAGGACGTCCGGCTGCTGAAGAAGATCATGGAAGACTTCGGCATCCAGATGCAGCTGCCGCCGGAGGTCCGCTAGCCATGCGGGTCGCGATCATCGGCGCGGGCGTGGCCGGCCTCGCCACCGCCAAGGTGCTGACCCAGGCCGGCCACGAGGTCGTCGTGTTCGACAAGACGCCCGACGTCGGCGGGGTGTGGAGCCGGACCAGGCGCTACCCCGGGCTGACCACGCAGAGCCCGAAGGCGCAGTACTCGCTGTCGGACTACCCGATGCCGAAGAGCTACCCCGAGTGGCCGACCGGCGAGCAGGTCCAGGCCTACCTAGAGCAGTACGCCGCCCATTTCGGCCTAGACCAAGCGCTACGCCTGAACACCGAGGTAGTGGCCGCCCGGACGGCCGGCGACGGCTGGGTCGTCGACACCCGCGACGTCGGCGGCGCGGCCGGGGGAGCGACCACGTCCGACGTCTTCGACCGCCTGGTGGTCGCCAACGGCGTGTTCTGCGACCCCGCGATCCCGGCCTTCCCCGGCCGCGAGGACTTCGCCGCGGCCGGCGGCGCGCTGCTGGCCGGGACCGAGTTCCACGACGCCGAGCAGGCCCGGGGCAAGCACGTGCTCGTGGTCGGCTACGGCAAGTCCGCCTGCGACGTCACCGCCGCGATCAGCGCCGTCGCCGCCAGCACCGACGTGATCGCCCGGCAGCTGCTGTGGAAGGTCCCGAGGAAGATCAACGGCAAGCTCAACTTCAAAATGCTGCTGCTCACCCGGATGGGGGAGGCCCTGTTCAAGTACCGGGTGCTCCGCGGGGTCGAGAGGTTCCTGCACGGCCCGGGCAAGGGGCTCCGCGGCGCCATGATCAACTCGATCGGCTCGGTCTCGGTCCGGCAGTTCGGGCTGGACCGGCTCGACCTGGTGCCGGCCGGCCAGATGGAGGACATCGTCCGCGGCGCGATCGGGCTCGCGACCGAGGGCTTCTTCGAGGGCGTGGCCGACGGCAGCATCACCGTGCACCGCGACCGGACCATCAGCAGGCTCTACGCGGCCGCCGACGCCAGCCCGTTCGCCGAGCTCAGCGACGGCAGCACGCTCCCGGCCGACCTGGTCGTCTGCTCGACCGGGTTCACCCAGGGGGTGCCGTTCCTCCCGGCCGAGGTGCAGCGGCGGCTGCTCGACGAGCGCGGCAACTTCCTGCTCTACCGGCAGATCCTTCCGGTCGACGTCCCCGGCCTGTACTTCAACGGCTACAACTCCTCGTTCTTCAGCCCGCTGAACGCGGAGATGGCGGCCGTCTGGATCGCGGCCGACCTGGCCGGCGCGGTGCCCCGGCCGGACCCGGCGGCGGTCCGCCAGGCGATCGCCGAGCAGCTGGCGTTCATGGACGACGCCACCAACGGGCACCACTGCCGGGGCACCAAGATCATCCCGTTCTCGATGCACAACGTCGACGAGGTGCTCGGCGACCTCGACCTCAACATCAGCCCGGGCGTCCGCGCCTCGCACTGGATCAACCCGATCAACCCGGCCGCCTACCGGCGCATCACCCCGACGCTGCTGCGGCGGCTGGCTCCGACCGCGGCGCCGTCCCGGCCGCAGCCCGGCAGCCCAGCCGAGGCGGCCGACCTGAGCGCGGTCAAGAGCGCCTGAGAAATTAAGCGGGAACAGTCGCCCCGGTCCGTTCGATCAAAGGATTTTGAATTCAGAGACCTTTAGTTCGAACGGGCCCTGGCTCCACGCCGCCGGCCCATGACCGCCCACCGCGTGGCCGCGTAAATTGCGAGGTGCCGGGCCCCGCCTCCGTTAGTAATACCGGGTTACCCCGAGGCCATCGCTGGCCCCCCTGCCCGGTACTCCCCCCCTCCCACCCGCCATCCGGGTGGTTCCGGGCGGTGCCCGACCCCTCGTCAACTGGAGTTAACCGCATCGGGCGCGCCAGGAACACCCCCGAATCCGGGGGTGCCGGCGGCGGCGTATCGGGCCATATAGTGCTTTTGTGGCCGCGCATGTGAGTACCGCGTCTGGCCAGGTCATCCGGCTCACCGAAGGCAGTCATCTGGTGTTCGGGCGGGGTCCCGAGGTCGACCTGGCGATTACGGCTGGGCGGGGGCTGTCCCGCCGGGCCGGGGTCATCAGGACCACGCCGGAGGGTGCCTGGATCGCCAACATCAGCCGCACGCACGCCCTCTACGTGGCGGGCGACGGCTACCGGATCCGGCTGCCGCGGGCGGAGGGCGACGGGGATCCAGCCGGGGGCTGGCTGATCCACGAAGGGACGGCGATGGTGGGCTCGCGCGCCATGATGGACGACGGGCTGCAGCTTGCGATCACGGTGCCTGGACGGCACCGGCGGCCCTCAGGGGCGCTGGCGGCGGTGCCGTCTCCCAGCCCGGAGCCGGCCGACGCCGACAGCACGCTGCTGCCGCTCTACCTGGACCCGATGACCAAGCTCTTCCTGGTCGCGCTGATGTGGTGCAGGCCGTGGCTGCTCGACCCGAGCGCCGCGTCCCCGCTGCCGCGCACCCCGGAGATCGCCCGGACCGCCCTCGAGGTGACCGGCGCGCACCACGAGCTCGAGCGGTTCGACGCCAACCCCGAGTTCCGGGACCGGCTCTCGGCCCGGGTAGCCGAGCACCTCAAGGTCCTGCGGCGGAAGATCGCCGATCGCGGGCTGGCCGGGCCCGACGTCCGGCTGTCGGACGAGGTCGCCGTCCGGGTGCTGATCGAGCACGGCGTCGTCTCGGCCGGCGACCTGCGGCTGCTGGCCGATCCGGCCTGGTGCTCGCGGCAGGAGGATCTGTGGTGGACCCGCGAGTTACGGCGGGCCGCCGCCCGGCTGCTGGCCGGTCGGCGGCGCGCCCGACGACGGCGGGCTCCCCGACACCTCCTGGAGGGCGGGCTGGGAGTTGAAGCTGTAGACCTGGAACGAGGCGTTGGCGCTGATGCCGCCCGGCGCGGTGACCACCACCTCGTAGGTTTTCGCCGGGATCGGCTTTCCGTGGAAGAAGACGTGACCCTGGTCGATCGCGTAGTTGAACGTCCCCTCCTTGTCGGCCGTCGGGTGGTCGGGGGAGGCGACGCCGTTCGACCGTGACGGTGACCGGCGCCTTGGGCACGAAGCCGACACCGTGGATGACGAACTCGGTGTAGCCGTCGCCGAAGGGCTGGTTGACGCAGATCTGCGCTGCGCTTTCGATGGCGGGGTTCAGGCTGCACGGCGCCGTCACCGTCGTGGTCGAGCCGCCGAGCAGTACCCCGATCCCGGTCCCGGCGCCAAGCAACAGCACCGCCGCGGCGGCGGCGCCCGCCCACACCAGCCGGCGGCTGCGGGCCGGTCGGGCGCGCGGGCCGAGCCCCCGGGCCCGGCGCCAGCGTTCCCGGCGCCGCGGCCGCCGCCAGTCGCGCAGGGCGGCCGGGGCGAACCCGGGCAGCGCGGTATGCGATCCGGCGGTGACGTCGTTGCCGATCAGCGCGATCGAGCCGGCCGTGTCGCTGCCGACGTGGCTCTCGTCCCCGCCGGTGTCCTCGTCGTCGACGGTGTCACCGTCGGTTCCCGGTCCGGTCGGCTGCCGGGAACCGTGCTGGTACTCGGCGATCAGCGTCATCGCCGAGTCCGGCAGGTACGAGTGGCCGGGGCCGGCCGGCAGCGCGAACGAGCCGAGCTCTTCCAGGATCTGCGCGTCGGTCGGGCGGTCGCGCGGCACCCGCTGCAGGCACGAGGCGACCAGGCCGGCCAGTTCGTCGGGCATGCCGGACAGGTCGGGCGGCTCGGTCGCGAGCCGGACCAGGATGTCCATCACGGTGTCGCCCCGGTAGGGCGGATGACCGGTCGCGGCGAACACCAGCGTCGCCCCGAGCGAGAACACGTCGCTCGCGGGCGAGGTCAGGGTGGCGTCCCGAGCCTGCTCGGGGGCCATGTAGGCGGGGGTGCCGGCCGCGCCGCGGGTGGCGGTGAGCTGAACCCGCTCGGCCACCCGGGCCACGCCGAAGTCGATCACCTGCGGGCCGTCCGGCGCCACCAGCACGTTGGACGGCTTGACGTCGCGGTGCACCAGCCCGACGCTGTGAATCGACTGCAGCGCCTCCGCGCAGCCGGCCGCCAGCCAGCGCACGGCCGGCACCGGCAGCGGCCCGCACCGGCGCACCAGCGTGCTCAGCGACGGCGCGGGCACGTAGGCGGTGGCGACCCACGGCAGGTCCGCCTCCGCGTCGGCCTGGATGACGGACGCGGTGAACACGCCGCTGACCCGGCTGGCGGCCGCCACCTCGCGCGCGAACCGGGCCCGGTAGCCCGGCTCCTCGGCCAGCTCGACCCGGATCGTCTTCACCGCGACCAGGCGCCCGGTGGTGGAGCGGGCGAGGAACACCTGCCCCATCGCCCCCGCGCCGAGCTTGCCGATGATCGCGTAAGGGCCGATCCGCTCCGGGTCCCAGCGGCGCAGCGGTTGCACGATCGACTGTGCCAACGTCGGCTGCCCTCTCTTGCGTCGTGTCAGACACACAATCTTGCACAATCAACTGCATGACGGACAGTGAACGGCGTCGGTCGGTACGCCTGGGGAAAGATTGCTGCAGCCCGGACGGGCTCCACATCTTCGGGCGTCACCGGGTGTCATCGGGCTGAATCCGCTATTACGTCACGAACTGTTCAGATAGCGGCGGTGGTGTCGGCCCCCGGACCTGTATGAGGATACGTACCGCTGCTGCTTCTGTCCGTCTGTGAAGTTACTGATGGTGATCTATGACTTTCCGTTATGTTGTTCGCTGCCTGCCGCTCGTGGTCATGGCTCTGGTCGCGGTGGGCTGTACCTCAAGCGCGCTGCCCACTCCGAGCTCGGCCGGGACGTCGAGCCCGACCGGGGCGCAGGGCGTGCAGGGCGGGGCCGGCGTCAAAACGGCGACGGGGACGGTGACCGTCCGGTCCGGCGGCAAGACCGTCTGCGTGATCGTCCTTAACGACGGCACGGGGTCGTGCAAGGTCAGCACCAAGGGCGTCAAGCCCGGGAGCGTCAAGTATGTCGGCCTCTACAGCGGCGGCGGCGGGTTGAATCCGACTGAGTCCAAGCCCGTCAGCGTGCAGATCAAAGCGCCCAGGGCGGGCTAGGTTGAGCAGGTGGTGACGGGCCGTGTCAGGCGCGGCGGACCCGGGCCTGGCGACGCTGCGACGGGACTCCCCGGTCGGCGTCGTCCATATCGGCGGAGGCATCCGCGCTCTGCAGGTCGACTGCGGCGGCAGCTCGATGAGCCGCTGCCCGGCGCGCGCCTCCGCCGCCTCGACGCACTCAAGCTCGGCGTTCGTCCGCAGGATCGCGACCTCGATCGTGAACGCCGCGCCGGGGTCGCCGTCACGCTCGCGGCGCAGGGTCTGCAGCGTCTTCGCCTCCGACAGCAGCAGCTTGCGCTGCACCCGGCAGACCTGCCGCACCGCTTCCTCGCCGCGCAGGCTCGCCGCCAGCACCTTCTGCACGAACTCGTCACGGAAGCCGGCGCTGCGCCGGACCGGCTCCGCCAGCCATCCCGTCAGCTGCTCCTGGCCGGGCTCGGTGATCTCGAGCACGCTGCGGTCGGGGCGCATGCCCGCCTGAGTCTCCACCCGCGAGGTGATCAGCCCGTCGCGCTCCATCTTGTGGATGACCTCGTAGATGTAGCCCTTGTTCAGCCCGCCGTACTCCGGGCCCAAGGCAGCCTCGATCTGAACCTTCATCTGCCAGCCATGGCTTGGCCTGCCCTCAAGGAGCGCCAGAATCACGTGCTGAAAGGCCACCCGATGATGATACTCCCGTACGGTCGCCGCCGTACGTTGCGCCGAGAAGTCGGTTCCCTGAATAGTCAGGTTACAGACTACCTAGGTATACCGACATTCGGGCATCATGGGATGGTGCAGAGCGGGCCGCCCGCGGGCGGGCAGCCGTCGGCGCCCGGTAGCGGGCGCGCGCCGGGCGCGGTGATCGAGTTGGGCAGCGTCGTGGCACCGAGCAGCGGGGCGGGCGCCGACGGGGATCCAGGCGCGCCCGGCGTCGGCCAGCCCGGTGTCAGCCTGCTCGTGCCGCCCGGCCAGAGCCTGGCTCTGCTGAGCCAGCCGCCCGCGGCCGCGACCGGCCTGTTTGACGCGATAGCCGGGCTCAGACGGCCGCGGGCCGGGCTGATCCTGGTCGACGGCGTCGCCGTGAACCGGCTGGGCCGGGCCGAGCTTGACCGCTATCGCGCCCGCCGGGGGCTGGTGTCGCCGCGGTTCCCGCTGCTTCCGTCGCTTTCCGTGCTCGACAACGTGCTGGCCGCGCCGCCGGTCGGCCGGGCCGGCGCGCCGTCGGCCGACCGCGCGATGCGGACGCTCGAACTCGCCGGCGCCGCCCGGCTCACCGGTCCGGTGGCCCGGCTGTCGGCCGAGGAACAGTGGCGGATCATGATCGCCCGCGCGCTGGTCTCGTCCCCGCGGCTGCTGCTGGCCGAGGACCCCGCCCCCGGCCTCGACGCCGCCGCCGCCGACCGGGTCCTCGACGTGCTGATGGACGCGCACGCGATGTTCGGGTTCACGCTCGTCCTCACCGCCAACCGGACGGCCACCTCCGTCCGCTGCCAGCGGCGCGTACTTGTCGCCGGCGGCAAGGTGGTCGAGGACGAGCTGACCAGCGGCGATGACGCGTGGACGCGGAGCCGAATCGACCGGATCGGGTGACCGCGCGGTGCGCCTGACGACGAGCTATCACCGGTCGGCGTGGTGGTGGATGAGCGTGGTCTGCGGCGGACTCGCCGTCACCATGGCCCTCGCCATCCTGGCGGTCGGCGCCTCGGCCCCGGCCGCGGTGCAGCTCACCGGCAGCGCCCACGGGTCCGGGGCGGCGCGTTCGTACGACATCATCGTCAACCCGCCGACATCGGGCCTGGCGGGCGGCTCGGCTGGCTGGACGGACAGCCCGGCCGAGATGGACACCGTGTCCGGCGGCATCACCCTCGCCCAGTACAACGCGATCCGCCGGCTGGCCGGGGTCGAGGTCGCCGCCCCGCTGACGATGGTGGGCTACATTCCGTTCACGGTCAGCGCGCCGCTCGTCATCCCCGCGAGCATGCGCTCGACGACGCCGCAGCGGGTCACGCTGACCGTGCGGCTGCGCTCGGATAACGGCCTGTCCACCGTCACCTGGGACGACGTCACCCTCGCCAATCCGGCCGTGCGCACGTCGGACCTGTCCATCCGGCTCAGCTGGACGTTCGAGCTGCCGCTGGTCGCCGTCGACCCGGTCGCGGAAGCCCAGTTGCTGCACCTCAACACCGCCGTCGCCAGCGGGAGCTACCTGCCGGCCACGGCCACCGCGCCGTCCAAGCCAGTGCCGATGCTGATGGCCGGGTCGATCGCCAGCGACGAGACCGCCCAGGTGACGGTCGACCCGCAGGGGGCCGGGACGGCGGCCGGCAGCGCGACGCTGTCCATGGCCACCGCCTACCGGCAGCTGGTGGCGGACGCGGGCAAGACGGCCGGGACCATCCCCGCCTACTGGACGGCCGGTCCGGTGAGCTACCAGCCGGCCGCCGGACGGCCGGCTGGCACCGCAGCCGGTCGCGACCGAGCTGGCCGACGTGTGGAACGGCGCCTACCTGTGGGCGGGCGCGCCGGCCGAGGCGAGCGCGCTTGACGTCCCCTTTCGTTCGCTGACCGAGCACGTCGCGCTGGCGGGCGGGGCGACCGTGCGGGCGGTCGGCGTCTTCGACCCGGCCAAGGTCGCGGGCGCCCCCGACACCCCCTCCCCGTACCAGCCCGAACTGCTGACCGGGGCCGACCCTCAGTCCAGGCAGCTGCTGGGCGGGCGTCCGCTCGCGGCCGACGGCGACCCGGGCGCTTACCCGGGCTCGGCCGCCTCGCTGGTGGTGCCGCTGGCCGACATCGGCGCGTTCACCCGGGGCTACGCGGGCGGCGGCAGCGCGGCGCCGATCGGCGTGATCCGGGTCCGGGTGGCAGGGGCGGCCGGCGACAGCGCCGCCAGCCAGGACCGGATTCGCGCGGTCGCCCAGGAGATCGTCCGCGCGACCGGCCTGCGCGTCCAGGCGGTCCTCGGCGCGACCTCGACCACCCGGTTGGTCGACCTGCCGGCCGGGCTGCACGGCCGCCCGCCGCTCCAGGTCGACGAGGTCTGGTATCGCAGCGACATCGAAACCACCGTGTGGTCCGGCCTCGGCCCGGACAGCATCGTCCTGGCCGAGCTGGAGCTGCTGGCCGGGGAGATGGTCATCGGCTGGGGGGCCTGGCGGCTGATGCGGGCGCGGCGGGGCGAACTGGCGACGCTGCGCGCGCTCGGCTGGCGGCGAAGACAGCTGGGCGGGCAGCTGCTGGCCGAGTTCGCGCTGGCCGCCGTGGTCGCCGTCGCGGCGGCGGCGCTGGCGGGCTACGAGGTCGGGGCGGCGCTGGCCGGCCGTCCGGTCTGGGCCTGGCTGCTGTTGAGCATTCCGGCCGTGATCGCCGTGGTCATCGCGACCCGGCGGCCGCTGCCGGGGATGACGGCGAGGGCGCTGGCGGGTCCGCCGCGCCGCGGCCGGCCGTGGTGGCAGTGGCGGCCGTCAACGTCACCGCGGCCGCAGGTCCCGGCTGCCCGCTCGGTCCGCAGGCTGCTGAGAACGCCCTCGCGGATGCTGCTGAGCACGTTCGTGATCGCCGTCGGGTGCGTCGCGCTCAGCCTTGAGGTGGCCGCGCGCTGGGCGTTCTCCGGCGCCGCGACCCCGTGGACGGAGCGCCCGGTCAGCTGGCCGGGCACGGTCGTGGACGTCGCGGCGGTGCTGCTCATTGCCGCGATGGCCGTCTGCACCGTGGCCGACCTGGCCCTGCTGACCTTGCGCGACCGAGCGGCCGAGGTCACCGCGCTGCGCGCCATCGGCTGGTCGGCGCCGGACCTGGCCTGGCTGACGCTGCAGAACGCGATCTGGCCGGGTCTGGCCGGCGGGCTCGTCGCGGGCGGATTTGACCTTCTGGGCGGCCTGGCGGTGACCGGCTCGGCGCCGCCGAGGCTGATCGCGCTCAGCGCCCTCGCGGCTGCCGTCGGCGTCGCTGATGAGCCTGCTGGCGGCGAGCCTGCCGACCATATTCAGTGGCTCTGGCCTAAGTGCGAACAAGTAACTGTTCACCTGCGCTTTGCCCCCATTTATCGCACCGCCGCCTGGCTGATGATTGAATCGGTGTCACGGTAGTCAGGTACCGAGGTACACAGCCGCCCGGGGCCGGAGCGGTTCGATCCGGCCAGCAGGGGTAGGGGGGAAGGTTTCGTGGTCAGCGAGGACCCGTCCGCGCATGACAGGCTGACGTTGGGCTCCCTGTTTGACAACGGGGTCCCGCCGTCCGGCCGCGCTCAGGGTGGCGCCCGCAACGGGCCACCCGGGCGGAGCCTCAAGTCCCGGCCGAGCCTGGCCGACCTGACGTTCCGGGCGGTCTCCGGGGCCGGCGGCTCCCTGGTGCTCGTCCTCGAGATCCTGATCGGCGCGTTCCTCGCCTACAGCGCGTGGCCCGCGCTGCACAAGGCGGGCTGGTCCTTCCTGACCACCCAGTCCTGGAACGCGGAGGGCGGTGCCTTCGGCATCGCCGCCGTCGTCGTCGGCACCGCGCTGATCGGGCTGGTCGCGGTCGTGGTGGCGGTGCCGCTGGCGCTCGGCACGTCCCTCTACATTTCCGAGTACGCGCCCCAGGCCCGTCCAGCGGCTGCTGATCAGCCTGCTCGACCTGATGGCGGCGGTGCCGAGCGTGGTCTTCGGGCTGTGGGGCTCCTACCTGCTCCAGTGGCGGATCCTCCCGGTATCGCGCTGGATCAACGACTGGTTCTACTGGGTGCCGCTGTTCCAGGTCGACGGCATCCAGCGCAGCAACCCGCTCACGTCGCTCGACGCCTACTCCGCGTCGACGTTCATCGCCGGCATCGTGGTGGGGCTCATGATCACGCCGATCATCGGCTCGATCATGCGCGAGGCGTTCGGCCAGGCGCCGGTCGGCGAGCGCGAGGGCGCCTACGCGCTCGGCGTCGACCCGGTGGGGGATGATCAGGGCGGTGGTGCTGCCGTTCGGCCGGGGCGCCATGATCGGCGGCACGATGCTCGGCCTCGGCCGGGCACTCGGCGAGACGATGGCGGTGCTGCTGATCATCTCGCCCGTCTACCAGATCCAGCCGCACATCCTGCAGAGCGGAACCAGCTCGGTGTCCAGCCTGATCGCGCTCGCAGTTCTCGGAATCGAACCAGTTCGGGATCAGCGCGCTGATGGCGGCGGGCCTCGCCCTGTTCGCGATCACGCTCCTTGTGAACCTGCTGGCCGCGCAGATCGTGGCCCGATCCAGGTCCGGTGCGGCCAGTGATTGACCCGATGACCAGCGTGGGCACCCGCTCCGAGAGCCCGCCCGGTGCCGTCGGCCCGGCCGGCGAGGCGGCGGTGCCGCCGGGCGCCGGGTCCCCGAGGACGACGCTGCCGGAGCGTACGGCGCGCCGTCAGGCGACCCCAGCGCCGCCCGCTGACCATGATCCGCCTCGCGGACGTGGTGTCGGCCCTCGGCGCGTTCTTCGCCGCGGTGGCCACCATGGGCCTGCTGTGGCAGGAGGTCTCCCCGTTCTCCGGGATCATCGGGGCGGTGGTCGTCACGTGGATCCTGTTCGTGGTCTACTACGCCGTCCTGATCTCCTTCGACGAGGACCGGATGATGGTCCGCGACCGGGTGTCCGCGGTCATCCTGCAGTCGCTCGCGGTACTGGTCGTCGGCGCGCTCTTCTGGGTCATCGTCTACACGTTCCTGCGGGCCGAGCCGGCCCTGGTTCACCTCAACTTCTACACCCAGGACGGGCGGACCGGCGGCCCGCTGAGCCCGCTCACCCAGAGCGGTGCGTTCCACGCGATCGTCGGCACCTTGATCGAGGTCGGGATCGCGATGGCCATCGCGATCCCGTTCGGGGTGCTCACGGCGGTCTTCATGAACGAGGTGCCGGGCCGCTACGCCACCGTCATCCGCACCGTGGTCGACGCGATGACCGCCATGCCGGACATCCTGGCCGGGCTGTTCATCTTCGCCACGCTGATCTCGATCTTCGGCTGGCCGCTGTGCGGGATGTGCGCGGGGATCGCGCTCGGGATCACCGCGCTGCCGATCGTCTGCCGGGCGAGCGACGTGGTGCTGCGGCTGATGCCGGGCGGGCTGACCGAGGCCTCCTACGCCCTCGGGGCGGGCCAGTGGCGGACGGTGCGGCTGGTGACCCTGCCGACGGTCAGGTCGGGACTGGCCACTGCGGTGATCCTCGGCGCGGCCCGGGCGATCGGCGAGACCGCCCCGGTGCTGCTGACCTCCGTCGCCAGCGAGTACCTGACGACCAACCCGTTCGGGAAGATGAACTCCCTGCCGCTGATGGCCTACACCTCGGTCCAGGAGCCGCAATCGGTCGAGATCGCGCGCGGCTTCGGCGCCGCCGCGCTGCTGCTCCTGCTGGTCGTGGTCCTGTTCGCGGTCGCCAGGTGGATCGGCGGCCGCGGGCCGGGCCAGCTCAGCGGCGGGCAGCAGCGCAGGCGGGCGGCCGCCTCCCGGCGGGACGCCGCCCGCTTCATCCGCCTTGAGCGGACGGCCAGGGCAATCGCCGAGTCACAGGAGTCGCGATGAAAGCCACGACCATCCTCAGGCGCGCCCGCGTCGCCTCGCCCGGGCCGCGCACGGCGCGGGGGCGCGCGCTGCGCCGGGTCCGGCTGATCGCGCTGATCCTGAGCATGGCCTTCACGTTCGCCGCGATCCAGCTCGGCGCGGTCCCGTTCTCGCCGGTGCGGCCGCCTGCCGCGGCGGCGGCGCCTGCCGCCGCGGCGGCCTCGTACACGCAGATCACCGGGGCCGGGTCGACCTGGGCGTACCCCGCGATCCACGCCTGGATCGACAACATGAACCAGTACTCGATCTCGGTCAACTACCAGCCGGACGGGTCAAGCTCGGGCCGGACGCTCTTCGCGGGCGGCCAGGTGGACTGGGCCGCGTCCGAGATCCCCTACGGCGTCGTCGACGGCTCCAACACCGACTCGCCGCCCTCCCGCGGCTTCGTCTACCTGCCGGACGTGGCCGGCGGCACCACGCTCATGTACAACCTGCAGATCAACGGGCAGCGAGTGACCAACCTGCGGCTGTCCGGGTCCACCGTGGCCGGCATCTTCACCAACAAGATCACGATGTGGAACGCCCCGGCGATCAAGGCCGACAACCCGGGCCTGAACCTGCCGGCCCTGCAGATCGTCCCGGTGGTCCGCTCGGACGGCTCGGGCGCCACGGCCGACTTCACCCAGTGGATGCTGGCCACCGATCCCTCGGCCTGGCAGGCGTACTGCCGGGCGGTCGGCCGGAATCCGTGCACCCAGACCTCGAGCTACCCGCTCCAGGCCGGAACGGCCATGAAAGCCCAGTCGGGAGATCCCGGCGTCTCCGAGTACGTGGCCCAGTCCTCGTCGAACGGGGCGATCGGCTACGTGGAGTACTCCTGGGCGCTGCAGGCGGGCTTCCCGGTCGCGAAGCTGCTCAACGCCGCGGGCTACTACACCCTGCCGTCGCCCGGCCACGTCGCCGTCTCGCTCCTCCAGGACCAGGTCAACACCGACTCAAGCAACCCGTCGACGTACCTGACGCAGAACCTGTCGGGCGTGTACACCAACAAGGACCCGCGTAACTACGAGCTGTCGGCCTACTCCTACTTCATCTTGCCGACCGACCTGACCCACGGCATGAACGTCAACAGGGGCTACACGATCGGCACGTTCGGCAGTTACGCGCTCTGCCTCGGGCAGTCGCAGGTGGACGTGCTCGGCTACTCCGCGCTGCCGATCAACCTGGTGGAGGACGGCTTCGCGCAGTTGCGAAAGGTCCCAGGATCGGCCGTCCCGGCCGAAACAAGTGCGGCCATCGCCCAGTGCCACAACCCGACCTTCTCCACCAACGGCACCAACACGCTGGCCGAACATGACCCGCAACCGCTGCCCTGTGACAAACAGGGCGCCACCCAGTGCGCGCCGGGAGTGCAGGAGCCGACAGAAACGGGCGTCAGCTCGACGGTCACCAGCGGCGGTTCTGGCGGCGGCGGGAGCGCGGGCGGCGGTTCTGGCGGCGGGGGCGCCGGCGGCGGTTCTGGCGGCGGCGGGGGCGGCTCGGGCGGCGGGCCGACCGACAGCGCTTCCCCCAGTACCGGGGCCACCGGCAGCGGGCAGACCTGTGATGCGAACACCGGAGTCTGCTCATCGGGCACCGGTTCCACCGCCGGGGCAGGCAGCGGTGCGACCGGCACCGGCACCGGCACCGGCGGCGGCGCAGTAGGCGGCGCGGTCGGCGACAGCTCGACCGGTTCAGGCCAGGCGGCCGTCGACAGCCCGATCTCGCTCGCGGGGAACGACGACAGTGGCGTTCAGGTGGCGCTGATGGCGCTCGCGGCCGGGCTGCTGTTCCTCCTCAGCGTGGTGCCGCCGCTGCTCGCGCAGGCCGGCCGGCGAAGTCGGCAGCGCCGCGGGATCGACGAGTTCTACGAAGGCAACGACTGGCCGGGAGACCGCCGATGACCTCACCCTGGCGCCGCCGCCTGCTCGCCGCCGCCTGGCGGGGGAGCGCGCTCACCGCCGCCTTCGCGCTCATCGGGCTGCTGGTCATCACCGGCGCGCCCGCCACCCCCGGGCTGGCGTTGCGCGCTAACTCCTACAACCAGATGACCGGCGTCGGATCGACCGCCTCGGCCATCACCGTGAACTGGAAAAGCGGCCTGCTGAACTCGAGCAACCAGCCGATCACCGGCTCGAGCAGCACCGACGGCGGTTCCGAGCTGAACCCGAACTCGGACCGCGCGGCCGCCACCGGGTCGCTGTCGTTCATGGACAGCGAGTTCTCGAACTTGTCGGTGACCGTCAGCCAGACGCAGAACCTCACCCACCAGGGCATCACCGTCAGCTGGACGGGCGCGCAACCCTCCAACCGCGCCCCGTCGTTCGACTTCATGCAGATGATGGAGTGCTACGGCGACAACGCGTCCGGCCCGAGCCCGGAGGGCTGCGAGTACGGCAGCCCGGGCATGCTCGGCACGCAGATACCGAACCAGCAGGTCACCACCCGCGTCGGCCTCATCTGCGATCCAGATTCGACCCCGAGCACCACCGCGCCTCCGTCTGGCCCCGGCGGCGGCCCGGCGCAAGGGTGCGACCCCAGCGAGCCGGCCGCCGCGACGCCTGCCCACTGCGACCCCAGCGCAGCCGGCGCCGCCGCGTGCTCGGGTGGCCAGTTCTCCATCCCCTTCGTGCCGGCCGACGACTCGAACAATCCGCTCTACGGGGCGGGCGCGTCGGGGGCGGGGACGGGCACGATGTTCAACCAGTTCAACACCAACGAGGTGCAGGCGGCCTACACCGCCGCCGACGGGACCGGCCAGCAGCAGTTCGAGACGCTGACCCGGGTCCAGGCGTCCGGACTCGGCTGCGGCGAGGCGGAGAGCAACGGCCAGACCCGCGACTGCTGGCTCGTCATCGTGCCCCGTGGCACCTATGAGCCCAACGGCTTCAAGTCCAGCAACTCGGTGCCCCTGTTCACGTCGCCGCTGAGCGCGGGCAACTGGGCGCAGCGGATCCAGATCCACCTCGGCTACGATCCGCTGACCGCCGACTGCCCGCCAACCGTCGTGCCCGACGCGATGGTCGGCAGCCAGGTGGCCTACCGGGCCGTGACCTCGTGGCAGACGGCGCTGAACCAGGCCGCGAAGTGCTCGAAGGTGTACTCCTACACGGCGACGACGGAGAACGAGGCCACCACCGACCTCCAGAACGCCAGCAGCGGCACGTCGGCCGGGCTGGCGTTCACCACCATCCCCATCGGCAGCGAGGTCGCCAGGGACGGCGGGAAAGCGCCCGAACTGCCCAAGATCCTCTACGCGCCGGTGGCGGTCACCGCCATCGACTTCGGCTTCAACGTCAATACCGGCCTGTCCGGCCAGCTCAGCACTCCGGTCAATCTAACTCCCGCGCTGCTGGCCAAGGCCCTCAGCCAGGTCTACCTGCTGGACCTGCCCGACTTCGGCGGGGCAAACGGGCTGCTCGGACCGACGTGGGCGCAGAAGAACCCCGCCTCCCTGCTCGCCGACCCGGCCTTCCACGCGCTCAACTCGGAAATTCCGGCCAGCCTGGGCGGCGCGCCGACGTTCCCGTTCATCACCGGGGACCACTCGGCCGACAACCAGCAAATCTGGCAGTGGATCCAGTCGGACCCGGCCACCGCCTCCTGGCTCGACGGCGGCAAGAATGCCGCCAACCCGGTGACCGCCGACCCCGACTACGTCAAGCTCGACGTTGGGCAAGTCGCCTGCGGCCGACCAGTTCGACGAGGCGTACACCGGCACGCTCACCTGCGCCCGGGCCGTCACCGACATTAACCAGTGCGGCGGTCCCCCGGACCTGAGTAATCCGACGTCAACGTCGTGCGACATCCCTTCTGGGGACACGGTCAACACAAGTTCAAAGGCGTGCACTTCGCTCGACAGCGAGGACCTGCTGCCGGTCGAGACCAACTTCGACCAGGCCGCGGCGGCGGTCCTGTCCGCCACCGACCCGGGCAACACCAAGTCCTGGGATCCAAGCGCGAAGGCGCCGGACGGCACCTCGGGATGGTTCGACGCGATCGGCACCGAGCTGCCGGGTGAGACGTTCATGTGGACCGTGAACGACATGCCCGACCTCGCCGCGTACGGGCTTCTCTCGGCCGCCCTGTGCAACTCGGCTGGCGCCAACTGCGTCCAGCCGAGCACCGGCGACGTGACCGCGGCGCTTAAGCTCCGCCACCGCCGACAGCGCCGGCCTGCTCCAGGTCAACCCGGCCAAGGTCCCGGCCGGCGCCTACCCGCTGGTCGATGTCGTCTACGCGGCGGTGCCGACCAACCAGTCGGCCTCGCTCCTGACCGACTACGCGAACTTCATCTCCTACGCCGCGGGGAAGGGGCAGACCGCGGGGACCGCCCCCGGTGACCTGCCGCCCGGTTACCTCCCGCTGACCTCGAGCCTGCAGGCTCAGGCCCGGTCGGTCGTCACCAAGCTGAAGACCCTGGCCGCCGCGACCGGGAAGCCTGCCGGGAGCCCGACCACCTCGGCCCGGGCGACGTCGTCGACCGGTACCTCGCGGCAGACGACGGGCGGAAGCACGACGACGGGCGGGAGCACGACCACCGGCGGCGGGACCACGACGACCGGCGGCGGCGCGACGGGGGCAACCGGGTCATCGGCCGTCGCGACCACGCCGCAGCCCTTCAGCGTCCTGCCGCCCGCGGCGCAGGCCGCCTCCGGCACCACCCAGTCCACTGCGGTGGGCCCGATCCGGATCGTTCTCATCATCGTGCTGATCGTCGGCGCCACGGGCGCCGTGCCCGGCATCGTGCTCCGCTACGGTCGCGTCCCCAGACGCGGCCGGCGCTCCCGTGGAAGGCCACGCGATGCATGACGAGGGACGGGCGTCTGCACCGGCCGGCTGGTCCGCTTCTGCTCCCGGATCCCGCCCCCATAAGGCTTGGCCGGCGAATTGTAGGTTCGCCGGCCAAGGAACACCCAGCCCAGCCAGTACCACACTGCGGGCTACACCCGGGCGTCGCCTTCAGGCTACGTCCTAAGGCAAGGATGAGGGGAAACCTCTATGCGATTCAAACCCCCCACGATGTTGCGGAAGCGCAGCGTCCGCGGCCTGCTGGCGGCGGGCGCAGTGGTCGCGGCCGTCGGCGGCATGGCGCTCGCGCAGGCCGCCCCGGCCCTGGCCGACCCGCAGCCGACCCTGGTCGCGGTCGGTTCTGACACGATCCAGGACGTCTGGAACGCGTTCACCAACGGCACCCCGGCGGACTCCGCGGCCGGGATCGCCGCCGTGCCCGCCGCGCTCGTCTCCGGCGAGGTCGCCTCGTACAACGCGACCAACCCGGCCACCGGCGCGATCAATGAGAACATCACCCCGCAGGACGGCTGGGCGGTGCAGAACGGCACCGTGCCCAACCCCACCGCCACCTTCCCGCTCGCCCCCGGCGACTGCAGCTTCGCCCGCCCCAACGGCTCCGGCCAGGGCATCGCGGCGCTGCGGCTCGCGCTCAACGCGGCCAGCACCCACGCGGGCAAGGCCATCGCCCCCGACCCGGGCCTCGGCTGCGTTGACATCGCCCGCTCCTCCAGCACCGTCGACACCACCGACAACAACCCGGCCGTGGACGTCCAGTTCGTCCCGTTCGCGATTGACGCGGTGACCGGCGCGACCGGCCCGGCCAGCTGCACCCCGTCCGCCAACTGCCCGAGTTTTACCGCCGACCTCGGCAACGGCACCACCAAGGCCGTCACCACCGTCGCCAGCACCCTCGGGTTCGACATCGGCACCGCATCCCTGGCCCAGATCAGCGCCCTGTACAACTGCACGCCGACCAAGATCGGCAGCACCACGTACTGGCCGCAGGAGCCGGGCCAGACCGTCCCGAGCGGCGACACGCTGATCGACCTGTACGTGCCGCAGCCCGGCTCGGGCACCCGGTCGTTCTGGGAGGGCACTTCCGCCGCGAACTTCCCCGACAGCGAAGTCGACAGCACCTGCGTCAACGACCACATCATCGCGGGCGCGCTGGCTCCGGCCAACGACGGCGGCGTCAGCGTCCCGGTCGAGGAGCACGACGGCACCGCCGTGTCCACCGACCCGGCCGCCTACGACCCGTTCTCCATTGCCCAGTACATCTCGCAGCAGAACCCGACCCACAACCCGCGCTTCCACGGCGCGGTCCTGCAGAGCCTCAACGGGATCACCCCGTTCAACACTGCGGGGACGCCTTCCAGCGGGCTGAACACCAGCTTCCCCGTCCTCCGCAACGTTTACAACGTGGTGAAGCTGTCCCGTCTGACCACCGCCGGCGACCCGATCGACGCCCTGTTCAACGGCGTCGGCTCGACGATCTGCAAGCAGAAGTCCGACATCACGTCCTTCGGCTTCGCGCTGATGAGCAGCACGGTCTTCAACGACCTGACCTGCGGCACCATCCAGACGAGCCTCGAGGGCGCGCCCTAACCAGTTAGCCAGGATCGCCGGCTGACTCCCCAGGCGTCCTGGGGCCTGCCCGGACTCGCAGTGTCCGGGCAGGCATCCAGGGCTCTGCCCCGCGCGGGATCTCGGTCCCGCGCGGGGCAACCCGCCAACCGGGCACGCCAGTAGGCGCGCCCAGATCACGAGGAAGTGGAAAGGAACCCTTCCATGAAAGGTATACCGAGCTTGCAGCGGCTCAAACGGTGCGCCGCTGTCGCCGGTGTTGGCGCGCTTGTCGTGGGTGGCGCCGTGCTCGGCACCACGCAGGCGAACGCGGCCGTGACCCAGTTCGGCACCGGCACCGGGCTGACCCTCAGCCCGGCGTCGGGTGCCGCGGGCAGCGCTTCCACCACCACCCCGACCTACCAGGCGACGGCCTGCCCGACGGGCGACAACGGTTCGGCGACCATCAACGTCCTCGACCCGACGACGCCCGCTGGCACGACGATCCAGAACATTAACGCCACCCAGGTCGGACCGCCCGTCGTTCCGGCTTCGGCGGCGTTCTCGGGTTCGTGGGACCAGACTCTCGAGAGCGTGTTCGGCGCCGCCGGCGGCGACAACATCACCGCTGGGGTGCAGTTCGAAGTCGCGATCGAGTGCTTCTCGGACTCGCAGGCGAGCGTAGGCGGCACGTACGTGCAGAGCACGTTCGTGACCATCAACGCCGACGGCTCGTTCACCGCCAACCAGGCGCTGTCCGGCCCGCCGCAGGCCGTCAACCTCACCCTGACCGCCAACCCGAACCCGGCCACCAGTGGGCAGACGGTCACCCTGACCGCTACCACCTCGGTGTCGGGCGCCACCGGCACGGTCCAGTTCGAGAACAACGGGACCAACATCAACACCACTCCCGCCCAGGTTTCCGGCGGCAAGGCCACTACCTCGTTCACGGCCCCGACCGTCACCACCGCGACGACGGAGAGCCTGACGGCGGTTTACACCCCCTCCGGTAGCTTCACGGCCGGGACCGCCGGCTCGCTGTCGCTGCCGGTCAACCCGGCTCCGGCCAACTCCGGAACCATCCCCCTGGCCGTGAGCGTTCCCGCGTCGGGTAGCTTCACGCTCACGGTGGACACCACGGACCTGGTCAACCTGACCGCGTCCGGCCTCACGGCGACGGGTACGACGACCCCCATCGTGGTCGCCGACACCCGTAACACCTATCCCGGCTGGTCGGTCTCGGGCCAGGACGCGGCCTGGACCGGCACCGGCACGGCCGCCGGCGGCACCTTCCCGGGCTCCCAGCTCGGGTGGCAGCCGACCGACACCGCGCTGGCTCCCGCCGTCACCCTGGGTGCCCTGGTTAGCCCGGTCACCCCCGGTCTCGGCACCGCCGCCCCGCTGGCCTCGGTTCACGCCGGTCTGGGCAACGGGTTCGGCACCAGCACGCTCGGCGCCAGCCTGTCGCTCGTGATCCCGCCGACGGCGCCCGCTGGTCCTTACACCAGCGGTCTGACCATCTCCGCGGTCACCAGCAACCCGTAACACAGGTTGACAACTTAACAAGCTGAACAACTGAACAGTCAGCAGGCGCGTGCCGGGGACGGGATCAGGCGGGTACCCGTCTCCGGCACAGTCGCCCCTCGCATGCCCCCCGTTCACCAGCGTTTCGCAAACTGGCCGACTTGCGGTCTGCTGCCGGTAATTCCCCTCGTGATTGACTGCATTTCCGGTTCCGGTTTCGAACCCTCATGTGCCTGTCGCCCTATACGCCCCGGAGTCTGCGCGATGAGAATTCTCCCAACTCCCAGCCGAGCCCGTGGCCGGATCTGGGCCGGCTGCCTGGCCTTGGCCGTAGCCGTCGGCGCGCTGGCGGCCGGGCCTGCCGCCCTCGCCGGGCCGGCCTCGCCGACTGCGGCGGGCGCCGGGACGCGACTGGCGGCCAGCCCCCCGGGAACGCCGTTCGGCCAGGTCACCTGGTCCGTGGTGCCGGCTACGAGTACCGGACCCGACCCGAACCGGCTCGAGTTCAACTACGGCGTGGTCAAGGCGGGCTCGTCGATCCAGGACCACGTGGAAATCGCCAATCGGAGCAGCCAGTCGGCCGCTTTCTCGATTTACGCCACCGACGCTTCAGGGACGAGCGCGTCGGGCGCGCTCCTGCTCCTTGGGTCTAACCAGAAATCCACCGACATCGGCGCCTGGTCCAGCTTCGCGGGCGGCGCCAGGCAGCTGTCGACGATTATCCCCGGCAAGAAGGCCATTATCGTGGCGTTCACGCTCAAGGTGCCGCTGCAGGCCACTCCGGGCGACCATACCGGCGCCATGGTCGCGGCGGTCGGGGTGACGCGCAAGAACGCCGCGGGCGAGAGCGTCGTGGAGAACTACCGGATCGCGGTGCCGCTCGAGCTCCGAGTGCCGGGCGCGCTCCGGGCCGGGGTCGGTGTGCAGTCGATCTCGACCGGCTTCAGCGACCCGCTCAATCCGTTCGGCACCGGCTCGGCGACGGTTTCCTACACGCTGACCAATACCGGGAACGTCCGGCAGAGCGCGACGCCAACGGTGCGGGTTACCGGCCCGTTCGGCCAGACCGCGACCGTGCATCCGGCTAACCTGCCGGTGATTCTGCCCGGCGACTCTGTCCGGGTGGCGGCCAGCCTCCCCGGCCTCTTCCCTGCTGGCCCGATGACGGCGCACGTAACCGTCAAGCCGGGCTGGCCGAAGGGGACGATTCCGCTGGCGCTGGCCGCGTCAGTGGCCACCGGCAGCGCGTCGCTGTTCGCATTTCCCGTGGTCTCTCCTCGGCCTGATCCTGCTGCTGGTGGCGATCGGCGTCGGCCTCTGGTTCTACTTCCGCTGGCGGCGTCGCCTGCGCCGGGCCGAGCTGGCGGCGGTCGCGGCGCGGGCCCGTCGCGATACTGAGCAGCGCCTGCTCGGCGCGCAGGCGACGGCTAACGGCCACTCGGCTAACGGCCACTCGGTCAACGGCCATTCGGCCAACGGCGACGGAGCCGAGCCATCGGCCTCGGCGACGGCAACGGCGACCAAGACCGCCCTCACCGAGCCCGATGCGGCGTCTGCGGAGACCGTCGCCCCGCCGGCCGAGGCGGCGGCACCGGGCGGGACACCGGACGGTGGTGGCACCGCCACCGAGACCGCGACCGAGTAATGGGGGTTGGAACATGGCGGTCAACCGCCGACGACCGAAGTCGGCCCCTCGGCGGCGAGTATGACCACGGTGCGTGAACCGGCCGCCGACCCGGCTCCGCCCGCGCCCGCGCCTGCGCCGCCTCCGCCAGCGGCGGGCGGCCCGGCCGAGCGGGCTGCCCCCGGGACAGGGCGTGCTCCGGTAAGGACGCCGCTGCCTGGTTACCCGCGCCGACAGCCGGTCAGCCTGGGGCAACTGGCCGCCCGGCTGGCCGGTGCCTCGTTCCTGATCCTGGCGGTCACCGCGCTTGGCTTCGTCGCCTGGGTCGGCCTGTTCTCCTCTCTGCATTACGACAAGGCGCAGCTCAACGCCTACGAACGCGCTGCGGGTCGAACTGGCCAACGGAACGGCGCCGAACGGGCCGACCAACCCGAGCGACCCGGCCCAGTTGCTGCCGATGGGCGCTCCGGTGGCGGTGCTCAGCATCCCGGCGATCGGGCTGCGCACGGTGGTCTTGCAGGGCACCACCAGTTCGGTCCTTGAGGACGGCCCCGGCCACTTCCGGGGCTCGGTGATGCCCGGCCAGGCCGGGATCAGCGTGATCATGGGTCGCCAGACCGCCTACGGCGGGCCGTTCGGCGCCCTCGCCAGCCTGGTGCCGGGTGACCCCATCACGGTCGTCACCGGGCAGACCGTCGCCGGCTACACGGTGATCGACCTGCGCCGGGCCGGAGATCCGCTGCCGCCCGCGCTCGCCACCGGGGCCGGCCGGCTGATCCTCGTGACCGCCGACGGCGCGCCGCTCGACGCCGACCGGGATCCTCTACGTCGATGCCGACGAGACGTCCAAGCCGCAGCCGTCCCCAGGCGTGGTGCTGCCCGATTACCTCTCGACGACGCGAGAACGCGATGGCCACCGAGCAGCAGCAGGCCTGGCTGCCGATCGTGCTGTGGGGGCAGTTGCTGGTGCTCGTCGCCTTCGCGCTGAGCTGGCTCTGGACCGCCTGGGGCAAGTGGCAGACGTGGGTCATCGCCGTCCCCACCGTCGGCTTCCTCGTGCTCTGCATCGCCGACCAGGCGACCCGCCTGCTGCCGAACCTGATGTGAGCGACGATGCCGACGACCATCCACCAGTCCCCGAAGAGAAAGACCCATACGTGACCAAGATGGCCAAGGACGCCGACACTGCCGCGGACGAGGTCAGCGCCGCAGACCAGGGCGAGCCCGGGTTCCTGCTGCCGATGCCCGAGTCGCCGACGGCGGTCTTCGACGCCTCCGTGCAGCTGGCCACGCTTGAGGCGCGCGACATCACCGCCTGGTTCGGCGATCACATGGTCCTTGACCAGGTCTCGCTGACCATGCCGGCCGGCGAGGTGACGGCGCTGATCGGGCCGTCCGGCTGCGGCAAGTCGACGTTCCTGCGCATCCTCAACCGGATGCACGAGCTGGTCCCCAGCGCCGCGCTGGCCGGCGAGGTGCTCCTCGACGGCGTCGACATCTACGACCCGTCGCACCGGCTCACCCAGGCCCGCCGCGACATCGGCATGGTGTTCCAGAAGCCCAACCCGTTCCCGGCGATGTCCATCTACGACAACGTGGTGGCCGGCCTCAAGCTGACCGGCGTCAAGGTCAGCCGGCAGCGCGAAGGACGCACGTGGTGCGAGGAGTGCCTGACCAAGGCCGGGCTGTGGCAGGAGGTACGCGGCCGGCTGCGGCAGCCCGGCGGCGCGCTGTCCGGCGGTCAGCAGCAGCGGCTGTGCATCGCCCGCGTCGCTGGCGGTCCGGCCGCGGGTGCTGCTGATGGACGAGCCGTGCTCGGCGCTCGACCCGACCTCCACCCGGGTGATCGAGGAGACCATCGCCGAACTGGTCCACGAGGTGACGATCGTGATCGTCACCCACAACATGCAGCAGGCGCAGCGGGTCTCCGACCAGTGCGCGTTCTTCCTCGCCGCGCAGGGCGAGCCCGGCCATATCGTCGAGCACGGCCCGACCGACGCGATGTTCGGACAGTCCGCAGGATCCGCGCACCGCCGACTACGTGCACGGCCGCTTCGGCTAGGCAATCTGCCGCCAGACGTGCTAGTGGGAATCGGCGTGATGGCTGCGGGCGGCGGGCTGGTCGGGCTGGCTCGGTGGCGGCGTCGGCATGGGGCCGCCTGAACGCGCCCGCCGGCAGCGTGACCTGATGGCCTACGACCAGCACCGCGACAAGCACGGGAGCAGCGCGCGAGGATCGGGCCTCGGCGCGGGCCCGATCCTCGTGGTCGGCCTCGTCCTGCTGATCGTCGGCGTCATCGTCGCGCTGCACGGGCTGACCGGCGGGGTCCAGCTACCGCCGCCCGCCGCCCAGCAGATACCGGCGACGGTGAAGACGACGTCGCCGCTCGGCCCCGACCCGGTGAGCGTGGCGGCGGCGCTGGCGCCGTCGACCCCGACCCAGATCGAGATACCCGCGATCGGCGTGCGGGCGCCGATCATGCGGGTGGGCCGCAGCAGCGACGGGACGGTCCAGGTGCCGCCGCTCGACAACCACAATCTGGCCGCCTGGTACGACGGGAGCGTCGTGCCGGGACAGGACGGGTCGTCGGTCATCCTCGGGCACGTGGACACGTACCAAGGGCCGTCGGTCTTCTACGACATCAAGAACCTCCGCCGCGGCGACGCGATCGACGTCGTCCGGGCCGACGGCGGCACCGCGGTGTTCACGGTCATCGGCGTCGAAGCGGTGCAGAAGTCCGACTTCCCGACCGACTCCGTCTACGACAATGTCGGTTACCCGGCGCTGCGCCTGATCACCTGCGGCGGCCAGTTCGACCCGGACCGCGGCTCCTACCTGGACAACATCGTCGTCTACGCCTACCTGTCCGGCGTCGCCTCCGGCTGATCGCCGCCAGGGGCAACCGTCGCCACCCGGCCGGTGTAATGTCGCCGCCAGGGGCGGCCAGCGGCGGCCGCGAAAACTGGGGAGATCGCGATGTCTAAATTCATGATCCTTTACCGCGCGCCCGAGTCTGCGCGCGATCAGCTCGCCAACGCCACCCCTGAGCAGCAGCAGGCCGGCCTGGAGGCGTGGCGGGCCTGGGCCAGCCGGGTGGACTACGCCATCGCCGATCTCGGCACCCCGCTCGCGCACACGACCCACATCGGCCCGGGCGCGCCCAGTGCCGACGGGATCTGCGGCTACTCGATCCTGGAGGCCGGCTCGGCCGAGGAGGTCGAGACCATCCTCACCGGCAACCCCCAGCTGGCCTTCCCCGGCGGCTCGGTCGAGGTCCTCGAGATCATCCCCATTGGCGCCATCTAAGACCAGGAACCGTGATGGTGCGCCGTTCGGGATCCGTGACCCGAACGGCGCACCATCACGAATAGAGCCTTATCCAACTGCTCAGCCGAAGGTGAATGAGTAGGCCGTCAGACCCGGCGACACCTTGATCGTCACGGTGCCGTTCCCCGGGGCCGGGTTGCTGGCAACGGTGTAGATGTCGGGCGCGCCGGAGACGCGGATGACCTTCGTCGCGCCGCCCGAGTTGACGGTGAGGGTGCCGCTGCCGCCGACGTCGAGGTAGACGTAGGAGGCGTTATAGGCGAGCCTGATCGCGGCGCCCTTGCCCGCCGTGATCGACTGCTGGCCGATCGTCCAGGGCCCGGACAGGCCATAGGAGTGGGCCGGCAGAGCGGCCGGGAACGCGAACGTGTCGCTCGAGTAGTAGTTGCCGTCGTAGTACTGGACCCGTTCGGCCCCGAGGTACGTCTCCGGCGACAGACTGGGGTTGGTGGGGGTCGTATTAGGCACGTTGGTCGCCTTCGGCAGCGTGACTCCCGGATGCGCGGCCAGCAGCAGCTGCCGGATGAGCTGCTCCTCCTGGGTGTAGTCGCCTTCACCGATCGAGACGAACCGGATCTTGCCGGTGGCGTCGATCAGGTACGCGGCCGGCCAGGACTGGTTGTCGTAGGCGTTCCAGGTGTCGTAGGAGTTGTCGAGCGCGACCGGGAACGTGAGGTCGAGCCGGCGGGCGCCCGCGAGCACGTTGGACGGCACGTGCTCGAAGGCGTACTCGGGGGTCTGCACGCCGACCACCTCAAGCCCGTCCGCCGCGTAGTCCTTGTACCAGGCCTCGACGTGCGGAAGCTCGCGCTGGCAGTTGATGCAGGAGTACGCCCAGAAGTCGACGATGACGACCTTGCCCTTGAGCGAGGCCAGGGTCACCGGCTTGCCGTCGGCGGTGTTGAACCACTGCTGGATGCCCTTGAAGGCGGGCGCGGCGCCGCAGTTCTCGATCCCGGAGCCGCCGTACTCGGCCGCCGTCTGGCAGTCCTGCAGGGACACGCTGGCGCCGGCCGCGGGCGCGGCCGCGCCCTTCTCGAGCGAGTTGCCCACCGCCTGGGTGTAGTTCGGGACGTCACGCTGGATGATGTCGGACAGGTTGAACGTCAGCGCGACCGCCAGCACGATCATCACCACCCCGCTGACCGCGCGGAAGGCGCCCTGATGACGGCGGAAGGCGCCCAGCCGCTGGCTCAGGCCGCGGCCCGCGAGCGCGAACGCGAGCAGCGGTATCGCCGTGCCGACGGCGAAGCCGAGGGTGAGCCCGATCGTGCGCAGCCCGATGTGATCGGTCGCGCCCGCCACCGTGATGGCGGCCAGCACCGGCCCGGCGCACGGCACGAAGACCGCCCCGAGGGCGATCCCGAGCACGAAGCCGTTGCCGCCGGTGCCCGCCAGGCGCTGCGGGAAGCGGTAGAAGGGCCGCTCGAGCAGGTGCCCGATCGACGGCACCAGCAGCCCCAGCCCGACCAGCACCAGCAGCACCAGGCCGGCCCAGCGGATGGCGTCGTCCGGCAGGTGCAGGCTGGCCAGGATCCAGCTGCCGAACAGGGTGAAGACGGCGAAGCTCAGCGTCAGCCCGGCCACGATCAGGTAGGGCCGCCGCCGGTCGCGCACCGCGCCGGTCTCCGTCTCGGCCGCGCCGCCGCCGAGGAAGACGACCGGCAGCACCGGCAGCACGCACGGTGACAGCCCGGTGATGATCCCGCCGACCAGCCCGATAAGCACTAGCGTCACGCCGCGACCTCCCGCTGACTGCCAGGCCCATGAATGTTCAAATTACTACGTAGTGTAGTGTCGCGCCGCCGCGGCAGGGCATGACCATACGGCCGTAGTGGTCCTGCTGCGACTACTACGTTTAGACCCCAGAAACGGATTGGCGTTACACCGCGGCCGCCGTGCCCCTGTCGCCTACGCCACCCACCCCGAACCCAACCTGTCGCCTACGCCACCGACCCAAATAGGCGATGTCAACGGCGTAGCCGACAGGTCGCCGAACCTGTCGCTGGCGTAGCCGACAGGCGTTAAAAAGGGCGCGCGAGCTCGGGGAACATGGGGTAGTGGCGGACGTTCAGGGTGGCGAGTTCCAGTCCCTCTGTCAGCGCGGTGGCGGCGATCAGGTAGTCCCCGAGGCCGATCCCGGAATGGGAGCGCCGATATTCGTTCATGAGAGTCGCTGCTCGCCAGGCCACCTGTTCGGTTACCTCGAACCGCTGCATGCTGCCGAGCAGGCGCATAACCTCTCGCACTTCCGGCGTGCGCATACCGCCGGCGACCTCGGTCAGGCTGACGACGCTGATGGCCAGCGGCCCAGAGGACCGCCTGGCGTTCACGAGCCAGTCCCTGGCGGCCGTCTTACCACGCAGGTGCTCTATGAGCACGTCGCTGTCGACCAATATCACGCGTCGGCCAGTCGGTCCAGGTAATCCGCGCGCTGATCCCGCGCACGGGAGAATTGCTCCTGCTCGCCGAGGATGCCGAAAGAGCCGTCGATCGCAGCGAGGTCCGCTGCGAGATCAGCGCCGCGATGGCCGCCGATCGCGCGGTCGATGAGTTCACGGATCAGTTCCGCGCGGGAAACGCCCTCCGCCTGCGCAACCCGGTCCAGCGCAGCCGCCTGACCCTCCGCGAGGTAGATGTTCGTCCTTTTCATACACCACATCATACATCACAGCGGTTGGCCTAGGATGACGACCTGTGGTCAGCCGATCCCGTAAAGATCAGCCGGAGTCAGCAGCCGGACGTCGCCTGCGCGCGCCGCCTCGTTGCGTAGCCCGGCGCTGAATCCCGCACCGCCGAAGCAGAGCAGGCGGGCGGTTGCAGCGCCGGGTCGGCGTTGCGCGGTCAGCAGCCCGCGGATGTGACGCAGCCGGTCGAGGTGCTCAAGGCCCATCGTCTTGTGCCACTTGACCTCGCCGATGGCCAGCAGCGTCTCCCGGTCATTAAGCGGTCCCGATGCCACGACATCGACTTGGCGGGTCTTCTTGGCACCCGGATCGTTGACCGTGCCTGGCTCGACCAGAGACGGGAAGCCGCCAACGATCTCCTCGGGCGCGAAGTACCGGGTCCAATGCCGGGCGAGCTGCTCGAAGTGGCTGCCGAGCACGTTGGCCGTGAAACGGGGCTGGCTCCGCTCCCATAGGCGGGCGGGGTTCCTGGTATGCGCCAGATCGGACCAGATGGGGCGCATCACCGCGTGGTAGAAGGTGACGAGGGGCTCGGCGATCTCGTAGGTCGTCTGGTTCTCGCGGAAGGCGTCGGATCGCCGGAGGACCAGACCGCAGTCCATGAGAACGTTGAGCGGGTGAGCCAGGTCGCCCGATTTCCGGCCGATGTACTTCGCGATGTTGCCGCGCGTGGTGCTGCCGTCGGCGATTGCGGCCAGGACCGAGTGGTAGAGCCCCATGTCGTGCAGCTCGGCCTCGGCCGCTAGCAGGTAGCGAGCCTCTCTGAACAGCGGGCTCGCCGGGTTCAGCACGGTCCGCTGGACCCAGCCATCGAAGTCTGCTGCGTCGGCCGGGGTATCGTCCCGGGCAAACTCGCGCCGGTAGGCCGGGGTGCCGCCAACGATGGCGTGCACTTTTACGGCGAGGGTCGGGTCGGTGATGCCCCAGAACTCCGCCGCTAGCTGGTAGTCGAGTGTCGGCACGACAAGTTCAAGCCCGGCTCGACCGCGCAACGGCGCGCTGCCGGATAGCAGCGTCCCCATGAAGGTCATGGCCGATCCGCACAGCAGCAGGCGGCTTCGGCTGCTCTCCCGTTCGGGCCGCCGGGGCGCTATCGCGTTCTGGAGGATGGACGGCAGCGCCGAGTTCGCCTTGGCGAGGTAGGGGAATTCGTCGATCACGACCGGGATCGGGCGCTCGGCGCCCAGGCCAAGGAGGGCGTCCATTGCCTCGTGCCAGTCGCGCAAGTGCAGACCAGCGGACAGCTCCAGGTGCGCGCCGAGCGCGGCGCCGAGTTGATGCAGTGATTCGCCGTCGGTCGCTTCGTCGGCCGCGAAGTAGAACCCGCCGGTTGCCTCGCACAGCGCTCGTAGCAGGAACGTCTTGCCCTGCCGGCGACGGCCGGAGACAACGCCGAGCGTCGCCCCGGGCCGCTGGTCGCCCGCAAAAGCGGCGAGTGCCATCCACTCGACGTCCCGGTCGAACATGTCAGCCGGCTTGCCTAGCTGCTCAAGTGGTGTCCTCATAACTCGACCTATCATAACTACAGTTATGAGGCCGCGGTAAACTTCGGAGCGCTCAAGGCTGAACGGACCGCAGCTGACCCGCTACTGGAGCCCGGAGCGGACCGAGGTGATGCGGTGAGTGTTGAACCCGAGCCAGTGCATCCGCCCCACGTAGCGCGCGTGCTCGAACTTCACGCAGCGGTCCATGATCACCGTCAGGCCGCCCTCCTCGGCGATCCTGGCGCCCTCGGCGCTGATCACGCCGAGCTGGCACCAGAGGGTGTCGGCCCCGATCGCGACCGCCTCCCGGGCGATGCCGGGGACCGCGCTCGGCGCCCGGAAGACGTCCACCACGTCGACATGCTCGGGGATGTCGAGCAGGCTCGGGTAGCACGTCTGGCCGAGGATCTCGGTCTCGCGCGGGTTCACCGGGATCACCCGGTAGCCGTGCCGCCTGAGGTAGTAGCCGACGAAGTTGCTGGCCCGCAGCTGGTTGCTCGACAGCCCGACGATCGCGACCGTCTTGGCGGTGTGCAGCACCCGCTGGATCGTCATCACGTCCTGGTAGCGCCCAAGATCGAGCTCCGCGTTCAAATCGGTCACATCGGTCACATCGGTCATGACGTCACTACCTTCTTCCCCGAGGAAGCGGCGACCCGCTTGAAGCCCTGCTCGAGATCCCAGATCAGGTCGTCGACCGACTCGGTGCCGACCGACAGCCGCACCGTTCCCGCCCCGACGCCGGCCGCCCGCAGCTCGTCGTCGCTCAGCTGGCGGTGGGTGGTGCTGGCGGGGTGGATGATCAGGCTCTTCGCGTCGCCGACGTTGGCCAGGTGGGACCAGAGGCTGACGCCGCGGATGAGGTCCTGCCCGCCCGCGCGGCCGCCCGCGCAGTCGAACGAGAACACCGCCCCCGCGCCGAGCGGCAGGTACTTCTCCACCAGCGGCCGGTACTTGCTCGACGGCAGGCTGGCGTAGCTCACCTTCGACGCCAGCTCGTGAGATTCCAGGAACGAGGCGATCGCGAGCGCGTTGGTCACGTGGCGGTCCATCCGCAGCGACAGCGTCTCAAGACCCTGCAGGAACAGGAAGGCGTTGAACGGCGACAGCGCGCCGCCGAGATCGCGCAGCGTCTCGGCCCGCAGCTTCATCAGGTAGCCGAAGGTGCCGAACGTCTCGTGGAATTCCAGCCCGTGGTACGCCGGGGACGGCTCGGCGACCACCGGGAACCGCCCGTTGGACCAGTTGAACAGGCCCGACTCGACCACGATGCCGCCGATCGAGGTGCCGTGGCCGCCGATGAACTTGGTCGCCGAGTGGATCACGATGTCGGCCCCCCACTCGATCGGGCGGCACAGGTACGGGGTCGCGAACGTGTTGTCCACGATCAGCGGCAGTCCGGACTCGTGCGCGATCGCCGCCACCGTCTCGATGTCGAGCACGTTCCCGGCCGGATTGCCGATCGTCTCGGCGAAGAACGCCTTCGTGTTCGGGCGCACCGCGTCCTGCCAGGCGTCCGGGTCGTCAGGATCGACCCACGTCAACGAGACATTCATCTTCCGCAGCAGGTGCTTGAACTGGTTGACCGTCCCGCCGTAGAGGGCCGACGACGAGACGACGTGGTCGCCCGGCTGGAGCAGGGTGAACAGCGCGGCCGCCTGCGCGGCGATCCCGCTCGCGAACGCGACCCCGCCGGCGCCGCCCTCCAGGTTCGCCACCCGCTCCTCGAACACCGCGACGGTCGGGTTCATGATCCGCGAGTACGTGTTCCCGTACTCCTGCAGGTTGAAGTAGGCCGCCGCCGACTCCGGGTCCTCGAACACGTAGCTGGTGGTCTGGAAGATCGGCACCGCCCGGGCGCCCGTGTTGGGGTCGGGCCGCTGCCCGGCGTGCAGCTGCCTGGTCTCGAATCCGAACGCGCGATCTTCCTCGCCGCGGTACTGGTTATCGTCGGTCACGAAAAATCCTCTTCCTTGAGGTCACCCGTCGGCCAGGCCAAGGAACGAGCGGATGATGGGCGTCTGACGCGCCTCCTCGAGCAGGAAGCAGTCGTGGCCGTAGGGCGCCTCGATCACGTGGAACTCGACCGGCTTGCCCTGCCCGCCGAGCGCGTCGGCGATCTCGCGCGAGGCGGACGGCGGGTAGAGCCAGTCCGAACTGAACGCTATCAGCAGCGTCCGGGCCGAAACGTCCGCCAGCGCGCGGCCAAGCGACCCCGCGCCGTACTGCCGCCCGAGATCGAAATAGGTCAGCGCGCGCGACAGGTAGAGGTAGGTGTTGGCGTCGAACCGCTTGACGAACGAGTCGGCCTGATGCCGCAGGTAGCTCTCGACCTGGAACTCCGGCTCGGTAATGGTGTAGCGGATGTCAGGGCCGGACTGCAGGCGACGGTCGAACTTGTCGGCCAGCGCCTCCGCCGACAGGTAGGTAATGTGGCCGACCATCCGCGCCACCCCCATCCCCGCGTCCGGCGTGGCCCCGGTGCCGTAGTAGCGACCGCCCTGCCAGGCCGGGTCGCGCATGATCGCGTCGCGCGCGATCGAGTTCCAGGCCACCCCCTGCGGCTGCAGCGCGTGCGTGCTGGCAATCGCCACCACCGCGTCGACCGCGTCGGGGAACTGGATCGCCCACTCGAACGCCTGCATACCGCCGAGCGAGCCGCCCGCCACCGCCGCCAGCCGCTCGATGCCAAGCTCGTGCAGGAACGCCCGCTCGGTCCTGACCATGTCCGCGACGGTGATCACCGGGAAATCAGGGCCGTACGGTGATCCGGTCAAAGGGTCAGCCGACGACGGCCCGGTGGTGCCCCGGCAGCCGCCGAGCAGGTTGGTCGAGACGACGAAGAACCGGTCGGTGTCGAACGCCTTGCCCGGCCCGATCATCCCGTCCCACCAGCCGAGCCCCTTGCCCGCCGTGCCGTCGCGGTCGGTCGCGCCGAACCCGTCGCGGGTGCTCTCCGGCGGCGGGCTCTTGGCGAAGCCGGCCGCGTGAGCGTCGCCGCTGAGGGCATGGCACACCAGGATGACGTTGTCCCGCCGGGGAGAGAGCGTGCCGTAGGTCTCGTAGGCGACCCGGACCGGGTGCAGATCGCGGCCGCAGTCGAGCCGGACCGGCTCCGGCAGGTCGAGGTACAGCGTCTCCGCAGTCCCGACCGAACCGGCCGTGAGCGCCGAGACAGGGTCTGACATGGGAGCTATCGTAACCGGTAGGGGCAGGTGTATTGTCAATCGATCCCATAGGGAATTTCACGGGGCAAATGAGGGGAAGGGGCATCAAGCGACATGACCACAGTTACCAATGGCGTCAACGTAGCGGCACTGCTTGAGGCGCGCGAAGTACTGAAGGGCGCGCCGGAGGCCGCTCAGTTCACCTGGCGGGCGTCGTCGAAGTGGCAGACCGGCGTGCACAGCGAGATCAAGGTCGAGAACTTCTTCGGACTTGGCGAGGAGCACAGCCATCTGCAGGAGTCGGTCTTCCAGGCCGACCACCCCGAGGTCTTCGCGGCCACCGACAACGGCATCACGCCGATCGAGTACCTGCTCGTCGGCCTGGCCAGCTGCCTGTCGGCGGGCGTGGCGTCGGTCGCCCAGAACCGCGGCATCCAGCTCCGCTCGGTCGAGTCGATCGTGGAGGGCGAGCACGACATCCGGGGGATCCTGGGCGCCGACAGCGACGTCCGCAACGGCTTCAACGACATCAAGGTGACGTTCACGATCGACGCGGACGCCTCCCGTGAGGACATCGAGGCGCTGGTGGCCCAGTCCCAGAAGCGCTCGGCCGTGTTCGACGCGCTGACCAACCCGACCAACGTGACCGTCGAGGTCGCTTGACCGGGAAGGCCGCTGAGCGCTTCACCGCGGTAGTCATCGGCGCGGGGCACGCGGGCCTCGCGGCGAGCCATTTCCTGTCCAAGCGGTCGATCGACCACGTCGTGCTCGAGCGCGGCGAGGTGGCGAACTCCTGGCGGCGGGAACGCTGGGATTCGCTGCGGCTGCTCACGCCCAACTGGCAGAGCCGTCTGCCCGGCCTCCGGTACCAGGGCCCGGATCCCGACGGCTACATGACCGTGCCGGAAGTGACCGAGTTCATCGACCGCTTCGCCAAGGTATCGGGCGCACCGGTCCGGACCGGCGTGAACGTCACGTCGGTCCGGCGCGGCCGACGACGGCTACCAGCTGACGACCGATCGGGGCGAGATCGCCGCCCGGGCCGTCGTCATCGCCACCGGCGCGTGCAACCGGCCGACGGTGCCGCCGGCCGGCGCGCGCGGTGCCGGCCTCGGTGCGGCAGCTGACGCCGTTCGACTACCGCGCCCCGGCCGGGCTGCCGGACGGCGGCGTCCTGGTGGTGGGCGCGTCGGCGACCGGCGTGCAGCTCGCGGCCGAGCTCGCGCGCTCCGGCCGGCCGGTGACCCTCTCGGTCGGCGAGCACACCCGGCTGCCGCGCACCTACCGGGGCCGCGACGTGCTCTGGTGGATGGACGCGGCCGGGGTCTGGGACCAGCGCTACGACGAGCTCGACGACCTCACCCGGGCCCGTCGGCTGCCCTCGCCCCAGCTGGTGGGGACGCCCGAGCGCGCCACGCTCGACCTCAACGCGCTCGACTCGATCGGCGTCGGCCTGGTCGGCCGCCTGGCCGCCGTCCGCGACGGCCGGGCGCTGTTCTCCGGCGGCCTCAGCAACGTGTTCTCGCTGGCCGACCTCAAGCTGAACCGCCTCCTCGGCACGTTCGACGAGTGGGCCAGCGCCAACGGACGCGACGCCGAGGTCGACGCCCCCGAGCGCTTCGAGGCCACCCGGGTGCCCGATAAGACCCGGCTCCAGCTCGACCTGGCCAGCGGCGAGATCAGCTCGATCGTGTGGGCGACCGGCTTCCGCCCCGACTACGGCTGGCTCGACGTGCCGGTGGTCGACGCCAAGGGCCAGCTGCTCCACGACGGCGGCGTGGTCGACCGCCCCGGCCTGTACGCGCTCGGCCTGCCGGTGCTCCGCCGCCGCAAGTCCACCTTCATCTACGGCATCGAGGACGACGCGCGCGAGGTAATCGACCACCTCGCGCGGCACCTGACCGCCGTCCGCAGGTAACCCCTCAATCAAAATCCCCAAACCGATCATCCCGAACGGTCGCGGGGTGACTCTGGCAGCTACCCCCGAGCCCAGTCGCCGTGGCGACAACCACCGCAACCCCACCCGCCACCCCCGCACTCTCCGCAACCCCACCCACCACCCCCCGACCCCGCAACGCCACCCCCCCCGCCCCCGCGCCTCCGCAACCCCACCTGCCACTCCCGCCCCCGCGCCTCCGCAACCCCACCTGCCACTCCCGCCCCCGCGCCTCCGCGACGCCACCCCCGCCCCCGCCCCCGCGCCCCCGCAACCCCACCCGCCACTCCCGCGCCTCTGTGACGGCAAGATCAAGTTATTGCGCGACGTTTGCGCCGGTCTGCCGAGCATTTCGTCGCGCAATGATCTGAGCCGTCGCGTGAGCTGCTCTGGAACCTGGGAATAGAACAAGCGGATGACTCGATTATCTCTATTATCCCGATCTCATTAGACGGATTTGGAGCGAACGAGTGGCTGCTGCCCCTGCCCCCTTCCACCTGGCCGTCGCGCTCGACGGGGCCGGGTGGCACCCCGCCGCCTGGCGCGAGCCCAGCGCCCGGCCGGCCGAGCTGCTCACCGGCCGGTACTGGACCGACGTCGTCGCCGAGGCCGAGCGCGGGCTGCTCGACTTCGTCACCATCGAGGACGGGTTCAGCGTCCAGTCCTCGCGCACGGATCGGGTGACCGGCCGCCTCGACGCGGTGCTGATCGCCGCCCGGGTGGCGCCGCTGACTCGGCACATCGGGCTGGTCCCGACCGTGGTCGTCACCCACACCGAGCCGTTTCACATCTCCAAGGCCATCGCGACGCTCGACTACGCCAGCAACGGCCGGGCGGGCGTGCGGGTCCGGGTGTCGGCCAGCCCGCAGGAGGCCGCCCTCTTCGGTCGGCGCTCGCTTCCCGAACTGGACCTGAGAGACCGCGACGATCCGGCCGTGCGCCAGCTGACGGCCACGCTGTTCGACGAGGCGGCCGACTACGTCGAGGTCGTCCGGCGGCTCTGGGACAGCTGGGACGACGACGCCGAGATCCGCGACGCCGCCACCGGCCGGTTCATCGACCGCGACCGGCTGCACTACATCGACTTCGCGGGCGACTACTTCAGCGTCAAGGGACCGTCGATCACCCCGCGGCCGCCGCAGGGACAGCCGATCGTTTCCGCTCTGGGGCACGCGACGGTGCCCTACCAGCTCATCGCCGCGTCGGCCGACGTCGGCTTCGTGACGCCAGCGGACGCCGGACACGCCCGCCGGATCGTGGCCGAGATCGACGCTGCCAGGCACGCACCAGGATCCGGTCCGCGTGCTCGGCGACCTGGTCGTCTTCCTCGGCCCGACCGAGGCCGCCGCGGCCGAGCGCAAGGCACGGCTCGACGAGCTCGCAGGCTCCCGCCTACAAGAGCGACGCGACCGTCTTCACCGGCACCGCCGCGCAGCTGGCCGACCTGCTCATCGACTGGCGGCAGGCCGGCCTGTCCGGCTTCCGGCTCCGCCCCGCCGCCATCCCTGACGACCTCGAGGCGATCACCAGGGAACTGGTGCCTGAACTACAGCGGCGCGGCGCGTTCCGCAGCGCCTACGAGGCGGGCACGCTGCGCGGCCTGCTCGGTCTGGGCCGACCGGCCAGCCGGTACGCACAGGTTGGGAGCAACTGAACGATGACCAAGCAGGTTCACCTCGCGGCCCATTTCCCCGGCGTCAACAACACCACCGTGTGGAGCGACCCGAAGTCCGGCAGCCACATCGAGTTCAGCTCGTTCGAGCACCTGGCCCAGACCGCCGAGCGGGCCAAGTTCGACTTCCTGTTCCTGGCCGAGGGGCTGCGGCTGCGCGAGCAGAACGGCCAGATCTACGACCTCGACGTGGTCGGCCGCCCGGACACGTTCACCGTGCTGGCCGCGCTCGCGGCCGTCACCGACCGGCTCGGCCTGGCGGGCACGATCAACTCCACCTTCAACGAGCCGTACGAGGTGGCACGCCAGTTCGCCAGCCTCGATCACCTGTCCGGCGGCCGGGCGGCCTGGAACGTGGTCACCTCGTGGGACGCGTTCACCGGCGAGAACTTCCGGCGCGGCGGCTTCCTGCCGCAAGAGGCCAGGTACGAGCGGGCGCGGACGTTCATGGAGACCACCTGGGAGCTGTTCGACTCCTGGCACGGCGACGAGATCATCGCCGACAAGGAGTCCGGCCTGTTCCTGGCCGGCGCCGACGCCGGCCGGTTCGCCCACCGGGACGCCCACTTCGACATCGCCGGCCGGTTCAACGTGCCCCGCAGCCCGCAGGGGCGTCCGGTCATCTTCCAGGCGGGCGACTCGGACGAGGGCCGCGAGTTCGCGGCGTCGAGCGCGGACGCGATCTTCAGCCGGCACGGCACGCTGGCCGAAGGGGTTCCGTTCTACGCCGACGTCAAGGGACGCCTGGCCAAGTACGGTCGGGCCCCCGACCAGCTGCTGATCCTGCCCGCCGCCACCTTCGTGCTCGGCGACACCGACGCCGACGCGGTCGAGCTGGCCCGGGTCGTGCGACGTCAGCAGGTCAGCGGGCAGACCGCGATCGCGTTCCTCGAGCAGCTGTGGAACCGGGACCTGTCCGGCTACGACCCGGACGGCCCGCTGCCTGACGTCGATCCCGACCTGGGCGAGCACACCGATCGCCCGCGGCCGCGCGAGCGTCCGGATGCACCGGGACCCGATAGCGACCGCCGCCCAGTGGCGGGCCAAGGCGGAGGCGGAGAAGCTGTCCATCCGCGACCTGATCATCGAGGTCACCGGCCGCCAGACGTTCATCGGCTCCCCGGCCACGGTCGCCGCCGCCATCAACGACCTGGTGCAGGCGGACGCCAGCGACGGGTTCATCCTGGTGCCGCACATCACCCCGGGCGGGCTCGACGAGTTCGCCGACACGGTCGTGCCGCTGCTGCAGGAGCGCGGTGTCTTCCGGACCGAGTACGAGGGCAGCACGCTCCGCGAGCACCTGGGCCTGGCTCCCCTCGGCAGCACCGCCACCGGCCGGGCGGCGTCGTGAAGTTCCTCGCGATCACGCTGATCGTGCACGCCCCCGACCTCATTACCGGCGTGCAGAAGTCCACCACCGACCGGTTCCGCGAGGTGATCGGCAACGCCCTGCTGGCCGAGGAACTCGGCTTCGACGGCTTCGGCGTGGGGGAGCGGCACGAACGTCCGTTCATCTCCTCATCGCCGCCGGTCGTGCTCAGCCACATCGCCGCCCTGACCTCGCGGATCAGGCTGTTCACGGCGGTGACGACGCTGAGCCTGCTCGACCCGGTCCGCGCCTACGAGGACTACGCCACCCTCGATCACCTGTCCGGCGGGCGTCTGGAGCTGATCATCGGCAAGGGCAACGGCGCCGCCCAGCGCGAGCTGTTCAGCGTCACCCCCGAGGACCAGTGGGACCGCAACGCGGAAAGCTACGAGCTGTTCCGGCAGATCTGGCGGAACCCCACGATCACGGCGACGCCGCGATTCCGGCCGCCGCTGCGCGAGGCCGAGGTCTGGCCGCGGCCGCTGCAGCAGCCGATCCGGGTCTGGCACGGCAGCGCGACCAGCAGGGAGTCGGTCGACCTGGCGGCCCGCTACGGCGACCCGCTGTTCTCGGCCAACGTCACCAACCCGATCGAGCCCTACGCCGCGCTGGTCCGCTACTACCGCGAGCGCTGGGCCCACTACGGCCACGAGCCGGCCAGCGCGGTCGTCGGCGCAGGCACGGCCGGCTACTACGCCACCCGCAACTCCCAGGACGCGCTGCGGGCATACCGGCCGATCTTCGACGCCCAGCGCGCGTTCCAGAGCAAGCTCGGGCTGCCGCCGGTCTTCACCGACCTGGACGACTTCGTCGCCCGCAGCTCCGCCCTCATCGGCAGCCCGCAGCAGGTGATCGACAAGGTCCGGCGCTATCACCAGCAGTTCGGGCACAGCGTGCTGCACCTGCACGCCGACGCCGGCGGGCTCACCGACGCCCAGCACCGCGAGTCGCTCGAGCTGTTCCAGTCCGACATCGCGCCGGTGCTGCGCCGCGAGATCCCCGACCCGCCGTGGACCTCGCCCGCCCCCGACTCCCTCCTCACCGGCTCGCCAGCGTAACGGAGACGACATGGCCACCACCCCGCTCGCCGTCCTTGACCTGGTGCCGATCAGCTCGGGCTCATCGGCCGCCGAGGCCCTGCGGAACAGCATCGACCTCGCGCAGGCGGCCGAGCGCCTCGGCTACACCAGGTACTGGTTCGCCGAGCACCACCTCAACCCCGGCGTCGCCGGCACCTCGCCCGCCGTCGTGCTGGCGCTGACCGCCGCCGCCACCACCACGATCAGGATCGGGTCGGGCGCGGTCCAGATGGGGCACCGCACCGCGCTGTCCACGGTCGAGGAGTTCGGCCTGATCGACGCCCTCCATCCCGGCCGCCTCGACCTCGGCCTCGGTCGGTCGGGCGGAAGCGGCCCCGGGCGGAGCCTGGGGCCGGCGCGGGCAGCCCCCAGGAGCAGGGGGGGCCTCGCCGAGGAGACACTGCTCTCCCCGAGGCCACCACGGCCAGGAAGGGCCTGCTGATCCCGCCGAAGTTCGACGTCACCCGGCTGCTCGGCTCGCCCCGCTTCGCCATGCAGAGAGCGCTGCTGCAGCTGCCGGGCGCGAAGTCGCAGGACTACGCCGAGCAGGTCAGCGACGTCCTCGCGCTGCTGCGGGGAACGTACTGCTCGGCCGACGGCGAGCGCGGGCGCGCCGTTCCCGGCGAGGGCGCGCAGCTGCAGGTGTGGATCCTCGGCAGCAGCGGCGGGCAGAGCGCCGAGGTGGGCGGGTCGAACGGCCTCCGCTTCGCGGCCAACTACCACGTCAGCCCGGCGACGGTGCTCGAGGCGGTCGACGGGTACCGGGCCGCCTTCCGGCCCTCGGCCGACCTCGACCGGCCCTACGTCAGCGTCTCGGCCGACGTCGTCGTCGCCGACGACGAGGCGACCGCCAGGGAACTCGCGGCCGGCTACGGCCTGTGGGTCCGCAGCATCCGCTCCGGCGAAGGCGCGATCAACTTCCCCACCCCGCACGAGGCCCGCCAGCACAGCTGGACCGACGCGGACCGCGAGCTGGTCGCCGACCGGGTCGACACCCAGTTCGTCGGCTCCCCGAGCCAGGTGGCGGACAAGCTCGAGCAGCTCAGGGACGCCACCGACGCCGACGAGCTGCTGGTCACCACCATCACCCACGACCACGCCGACCGGGTCCGCTCCTACCAGCTGCTGGCCGAGGAATGGCAGCGCCGGTAAACCGCTTTCCCGCTGGTCGAGCCGCTGCCCGGCGCGCGGCGCGCAGGCGCAGCGCGTACGCGGTGGCCGACAGCAGAAACAGCGCCCCGGTCACGGCGAGCCAGTGCCACAGGAACGGGTCGGGGGAGAGGGTGGTGGATTCCTGGTAGTGGGTCTTCAGCCTGAGGATGAGCGGGAACCACACCAGCAGCAGCAGGGCGGACAGCCCGGCCGGCACGCGCAGATAGTTGATCCACGGGACCGCGGGCAGATTCGGCGCGCGGTGCCTGACCGCTGCCAGCACGGACCAGTCGGCGATCGAGTACAGCGGCATGAGCACCAGGTCGTGTCCGATGACCGCGCCCACGAACCAGATCGCCACGCTCTCCGGGCGGGACCGCACCAGCTGCGTCGCGGCGTAGCCCGGCGAGGGCGAAGCAGGCGAGCAGCGCCAGCAGGTGGAGCGGGTTGGCGCCGTACCAGCGCGTTAGACGGCGCACGTCAGCTCCTGAACGTCATGCTCGTGACCCACTTGATGTTGTGCACGCCGGGGCTGGCCGGCAAGATCACCCGCGCCGGGTAGCCGTGATCGGCGGAGAGCTCCACGCCGTTGACGCGGAACGCGAGCAGCGAGTCGGGGTTCATGATCTGCCCGGCCGACAGGGTGGCGTGCCCGCCGTGCTTCTGCAGCGACTGGACGAGCACGGCCCCGGGATTGTCCGCGCCGGCCAGCCGCGCGAGGTCACGCAGCCGCACCCCGGTCCACGCCTGGTTCCCGGTGGACCAGCCTTCGACGCAGTTGATGGCCAGGCTCGCGGTGTGCTGGGGCATCGCCAGCAGCTGAGCCCTGGTCAGGGTGACCGGAGCGCTGGTGCCGGATTCCTCGCGGCTGAGCGTGAGCCGCCAGCTGTCTCCGGTCTCCTCGGGCTTGATGCCGCCCTCGGCCGCCGTCACGTTGATCTGGAAGTCCAGCGGCCCGCTGCCGGTGGCCTGGCCGTGCGGCGCGAGCAGCGCGGTCCGGCGCAGCGGGCCGCCGATCGACTGGCCCGCCGACAGGGCGATCAACAGCAGTGACCCCGCCCCGGCGAAGCCGAGCACGCCGCGCCGTGAAATCGTCGGCGCGGACGGCGCCGTGGGGACGAGCGAACCGACGTCCGGAGGTTCCGGCACCGTGTGGGCGGTGTCCACCCGCAGTTCCCGCAGCAGCCCGCGGCGGCGCAGCGACCGGACGACCGTGGGCATCTTCAGGCCCGCGTGCACGACGAAGGCGGCGGTGAAGACCCACGCGCCGTAGAAGTGCAGCGTGTAGAAGGAACCGGGGAACACGTACCACTGCTGGATGTTCATGATCCCGGTCGCGAACTCGAAGACGCCGCCGCCGACCAGCAGGAACAGCGAGATCCGCTCGAGCGCGTGCGCGGGGCTGCGCAGCGGCGGCCACTCGAAGAGCTTCGGCAGCACCGACCAGAGCTTGGCCAGCAGGATCGGGACGAGGGCAAGGCCCAGGGTGACGTGCAGACCCTGGTTGAGCTGGTACGCCCAGGCCGGGTCGGTCGGCCACGAGAACAGGTAGAAGCCGAGCCAGCCCTTGCCCGACGTGTAGTCGTTGCCACCGCCGAGGTTGGGGTTGTAAGACGCGTAAGACAGCAGCCCGGTCACGAACAAGATCGTGATGCCGCCCAGCAGGACCAGGCCGAGCATGGAGGTCAGCCACGGTCCGCGGACCGGGCTGCGCCAGAAGGACCGCCGGAACGGCCCCGGCGGCGGCTCGGCCGGCATCAGCAGCCGGGCCAGCTGGCCGGCCGGGCCGCCGGGCGAGGAAGCCGCGGGCGTCTCGGTCGCCACCGCGCCGTCTCCGGCTGCTTTCCGGTTTCCGGCTTTTGCTCGGTCTCCGGCTTACCGGCAGTCGGCGATTCTTCCGTGATCGACGGTTTCGCTGCGGCCCGGCTGCTGTCGCGTCGGGCTGCGGCTGTCCGGCGGGCTGCGGCTGTCCCGCGAGCTGAGGCGCTGCCGCGGGCGGAGGCTGCTCTGCCGGTCCAGGCTCCGCCGGGCGCTCCGGCTGATCCGCGTCGCTCATCTCAGGCCTCCTAGGACTCGAGCGTCCGGGTGACGGCCGCGCAGGAGGGCCCGTGCCCGATCGGCAGCCATACGGAAACAGTGCAGGGCCTCGGCGTTCGCGGCGAACGGGACCGACAGGACGCCGTCCTGCGGCAGCTGCGGGCACTCGTGGTAGTAGCAGCGACAGGTCGACCGGGAACCCCCGCAGGTCCCCGTAGTACTCGGTGATGATCGCGCTGTACTCTTCCGTCGCCACCGCCTGCGCGAGGCTCGCCGTGAAGATGGCCTTGGCGCTCTGGTCGGAAGCGCGCAGGACGTCTGCCGCCGCGACCTGGTCTTCGGTCGGGGGCAGCCCGGCCGCGACGGCGATGCCCGGATCGGCCGGGATCGCGACCGTGCCGCCGAGCAGTCGCGCGGCCGCCACCAGGCGCTGGTCGGCGGCGCGGTCGCTGTCCGGCGGGAACGCCTGGCTGAGCCGGAAGCCGCTCGCCAGCAGCCCGATCTGCACGATGACCAGGGCGCCAGCCGCGACCGGAATCCATGGCCCGGCCGGGCCGGCCCGCCACCGCGCGATCTGCGCGAACGGTGCCATCCCCGCTAGTCCGCGCCCGCGCCGAGCCGTCCGGGGGCGCCGCTGGGCAGGAGCGGGGACCGGCCGCCCATCGCCAGCCCGGCCAGCACCGCTACCGCCAGGTAGGCGGGCAGCAGGTCGTTGAGGTTGCTGCCGCTTTGCGCGCGCGCGGCAAAGGACTCCGCCACGAGCGCGGCGCAGCCCGCGAGCAGCGTGAACGGCATTCGCCTGGCGCCCAGCACCGCCGCGCAGATAGCGATGGCCAGGGTCGGCAGCAGCTCACTGACCCAGAACTGGCTGGCGGCAGCTGGGATTGAGCGCGTGCTGGCTCATCTGCTCGAAGACGTAGTACACGTACCAGCCGTGGCTGGCCAGCCCGAGCGCGAGCGTGCTGCCGCCGACGACCGCCGCGTAGGCGATCGCGGCGGGCACGGCGAGCCGGCGGCGGGGACCGGCCGCGAGCGCCACCAGGACCGCGACCCCTTCCGCCAGCGCGGTCTGCTTCGTGCAGAACGCGGCTCCGAGCAGCAAACCCGCGACGATCGCCCCGCGCGTGCGGCCCGCCCAGCGAGCGGCGTACAGGCCCGCCACGCTCAGGGCCAGGAACAGCGAGTCGACCCGGCCGAGGTCGAACCACGTGTAGGTGGCGAAATAGGTCGCGGCCAGCAGGCCGGCGGCGGCCAGCCCGGCGCCGCGACTGCCCGTCTCGCGCTGGACCAGCCGTCCCAGGATCGCGAAGCAGGCCAGCGAGGCGACCAACGACACCAGCCGCAGCGGCAGGTACGACTGGCCGAGCACGCTGGCCGCCGCCGCCGAGACGGCGAAGTAGAGCGGCGGGTAGCCGTCCGGCACGTAGCCGGCCGACGGCGGCGGGTAGAGCTGCTGGCCCGCCAGGATGCGGCGCATCTCGACGAGAGAGTTGCCCTCGAGGATTTCCAGATGGCCCGGATAGCCGAGCCGGGCCAGCGCGATGCCGACGTAGGCGCCGATAACCGCGAGCCCGGCCAGCGCGGCGACGACCCGGACCGCCCGTGACGCGTTCCACCGGGGCGCGCGGGCGGCCGGGGACGGTCGGCGCCGGGGAGACCGGATCGGCCGGGAGCGACCGGGCGGTGACCAACCCGGCCGCCCCGGCCGTCCCGTCGCCAGCCAGGGAGTCATCAGCGATCTGAGGCATCACGCTGTGTATTACACGCACTAGGCGGCGGTATCGGCAAACCGCGATCATGGGATGATTTGCCCTATATGTCGCTTTTAACGGCCGGGTGATCGCGGCGCTGCGCGCGCTCGCAGCGATCGTAGGTCTGCCCTGAAACGCTGTCTCACCAGGCATTTCATGGCGGAGGCGGAAGCTCTCGGCCGGTGTCGGGCGCGCGGCCGACTCGCACCTCATTACAAACTGATGAGAGTGTGCCGCGCCAGCCCTCCCCGCGGCATGACCGTCCGTAGCCTCGGACCATGCGAGTACTGGTAACCGGCGGGGCCGGCTTCATCGGGTTCCACCTCGTGCGGGCGCTGGCCGGCGCGGGTCATGAAGTCACGGTGGTCGACGCGCTGCTGCCGTTCGTCCACCCCGACGGCGCCCCGCCCTTCTCCGATGACCCCGGCTTCGAGTTCGTGCAGGCCGACGTCCGCGACCGGCAGGCGGTCGATGACGCGCTGCGCGGCGTCGATGCGGTCTGCCACCTGGCGGCGATGGTCGGGCTCGGCGCCGACTTCGACGACGCGCCGCTGTACGCAGGCTGCAACGACCTGGGGACCGCGGTCCTGCTGGCCGCGATGGCGCGCGCGGGGGTCGGCCGCCTCGTGCTGGCCTCGTCGATGGTCGTCTACGGCGAAGGGTCCTACTCATGCGCCGAGCACGGGATCGGCCGCGACACCGCCGCCACGGCTGGCCGCCGACCTCGACGCAGGCAGGTTCGAGCCGCGCTGCGACCGGTGCGCCGAGCCGCTGTCAGCGGAGCTGGTGCGGGAGGACACACCGGTCGGGCCGCGGAACGTCTACGCGGACACGAAGGTCGCGCAGGAGCATCTGGCCGGCTCCTGGGCCCGGGCCACCGGGGGGCAGGCGGTGGCGCTGCGCTATCACAACGTGTACGGCCCCGGGATGCCCCGCGATACGCCGTACGCCGGGGTGGCGTCGTTCTTCCGCTCCGCGCTGGCGGCCGGCCGCGCGCCGCGGGTCTTCGAGGACGGGGCCCAGCGCCGGGACTTCGTCCACGTCCGGGACGTGGCGGGCGCCACCGTCGCCGGGCTTGAGGCCGTCGCCGGCCGGCGACGGCCCGGCCGGGCCCGGCGTGCTGCGCGCCTACAACGTGGGCAGCGGCACCCCGCGCACCGTGGGCGAGATAGCGTCGGCGCTGGCCGACGCCTACGGAGGACCCGCCCCCGTCGTCACCGGCGAGTACCGGCTCGGCGACGTCCGGCACGTCACCGCGTCCAGCGAGCGTATCGCGAGGGAACTCGGCTGGCGGGCATCGGTGCCGTTCGCCGAGGGGGTCGCGGAGTTCGCGGCGGCGCCCGCCGGCCGGATACCGGCCTGACGGCGGGCCGTTCAGGGGCAGCCGGGCAGCCTCATCTCGAAGCAGCAGCCGCCTCCGGTGTTCACGACGCGCACGCTGCCCCGGTGGGCTTCCGCGACGCCGCGCACGATAGCGAGGCCGAGGCCGGCACCGCTGTCGGGCGCGGGGCTGCGCGCGTCGGTGCCGCGCCAGGCCAGCTCGAATACATGCGCAAGGTCGGCTTCCGGGATGCCGCCGCAGCCGTCGGCGACCGCCAGCAGGGCGTCCCCGCCCTCTCGCCTCGCCTCGACGTGCACGCGGCCGCCAGGCGGAGTGTGCCGGATCGCGTTGTTCAGCAGGTTCATGAGCGCGCGGGACAGCTCGCGCGAGTCGGCGCGGACAATGGGTCGCCCGGTCGCCCTGCCGTCCAGCCAGACACCGCGCTCCCGCGCCAGCGCTTCCGTGCTGGCCAGCACGTCGCTGACCAGGTCATCGAGCGCGATCTCGTCGGTGGACAGGTGCAGGGTGCCCGCGTGGATCCGGGACAGCTCGAACAGGTCGTCGACCATGGTCGCCAGCCGTTCGGCGTCGACCCGCATTTGCTTGTGGTAACGAGGGGGGTCGGCCGCCAGGCCGTCCTCCAGCGCCTCGGCCATGGCGCGCAGTCCGGCCAGCGGGGTCCGCAGGTCATGCGAGACCCAGGCCACGAGCTGTCGGCGGGACTGCTCGAGCGCGCGCTCCCGCGCCCGGGACATGGCCAGCTTCGCGCTGGTATCCGCCAGCTCCCGGGAGAGGGCCGCGAACTCTGCCGCCAGCGGCAGGCCAGGGGGCCTGAACTGGTCGGCCTCGTCGCCGAGGGACCGCGCGGCCTGCCGCAGCGCCGCGCTGCCGGACGCGACCTGCCGCCCAAGCAGCCAGCTGAAGGCGCACGCGACAATGCCGGCGACGATGCACACCATCACGACAACGCCGAGATCGTGCTGGGACAGGAACATCGCCTTGGCCGTGCCGAGCGTGCCGGCCGCGATCGCGAGCACCGGCACGACGCTGCTCGCCTGGATGGACAGGCGCAGCGAGGCCCGGCGCAGCAGCCGGATGAGCGCCCATGCCCGCCAGGCCGACGGCGCTGGTGCAGCCGACCGCGATCAGGACGATCTGGATCTGCGGCGGTCATGACGAACTCGCCTCCCAGCGGTAGCCGACGCCCCAGACCGTCTGAAGCTGGGCCGGCGCGGCGGGATCCCGCTCGACCTTGTCCCGCAGCCTGCGAACGTACACGGTGACGGTCGACTGGTCGCCGAACGACCAGCCCCATACCTGCTCAAGCAGTTCGGCCCGGGTGAACGCCTTGCCCGGATGGGAGACGAAGAAGGCGAGCAGGTCGAACTCGCGCACCGTCAGGTCCAGTTCCCGGCCGTCGCTGCGCGCGCGCCGCGCCGGCGACGTCGACCTCCAGCCGTCCCGAGCGCACGGGCTGCTGAGCGGCCGTTACCGCCGCGTTGGCCGCGCGCGCCCGGCGCAGGACCGCCTGCACGCGCAGGATGAGCTCCCGCGGGCTGAACGGCTTGGTCACGTAGTCGTCGGCACCGTTCTCAAGCCCGAGCACGCGGTCGCTCTCCTCGCTGAGCGCGGTCAGCATGATCACCGGCAGCGGCGTCCGCGCGTCCCCTCCCTCCCGCAGGCGGCGGCAGACCTCCAGGCCGCTGACTCCCGGCAGCATCAGGTCGAGCACCACCAGGTCGGGCCGCCAGACGGCGGCGATCTCCAGGGCGGTCTGCCCGTCCACCGCGTGCCGGGGCTCCAGGCCGGCGTGGCGCAGGTAGTCCACCACGACCTCCGCCACGGTGAAGTCGTCTTCCACAAGGAGAATGCGCGTATCCACGGGCCAAGTCTAAGAACGCCCGGGAGCCGCCAGGAGCGGTCAGGTGCTCATTCCGGCATTACCGCCTAGATATTTCGTCGGATTGTCATAAATTCCCTGTCCGGCCCTGGTCGAGGTGGCGCCCGGAGGGCCCGGAGCTTGAGTTCTCTGCTTTGTAAGGCTCTACCGGCAGTGCCGGCCCGGCATTGGTAATAGCGTCGCAGCCGTGATCGCTGACGTGATCTTGCCGTGCCTGAACGAGGCGCTGGCGTTGCCTTGGATTCTCGACAGGATGCCGGACGGCTTCCGGCCGATCGTCGTCGACAACGGCTCCACCGACGGTTCGGGCGAGGTCGCCCGGTCGCTCGGCGCGACGGTCGTGCCCGAGGCGGCCCGGGGGTTCGGGGCAGCCGCCCACGCCGGGCTGCTGGCGGCGACGGCCGACCTGGTGTGCTTCTGCGACTGCGACGGCAGCCTCGACCCGCGGCAGCTTCCGCTGCTGACCGGCCCGCTGGAAGCCGGCCAGGCCGACCTGGTCCTCGGCCGCCGCCGACCAGAGCAGCCGGACGCCTGGCCGCTGCCCGCGCGGCTGGCCAACTGGGAACTGGCACGGCGGGTCCGCAGGCGCACCGGACTGGGCATCCGTGACCTGGGACCGATGCGCGCGGCAGGCCGCGAGGCGCTGCTCGGCCTGAACCTCGCCGACCGGCGGTTCGGGTACCCGCTTGAGATGGTGATGAACGCGGCCGCGGCCGGCTGGCGCGTGTCAGAGGTCGAGGTGGCCTACCTCCCCCGCGTCGGAAAGTCCAAGGTGACCGGGACCGTGGGCGGCTGCGTGCGGACCGTGCGCGACATGAGCCAGGTACTCGCCCGGTGACGGCCTCAGCGCCGAAACCAGCTACCACCCTGCTCGTCATCGCGAAGCAGCCGGTGCCCGGCCGGGTCAAGACCCGCCTGGTGCCGCCGTGCACTCACGAGCAGGCCGCCGCGCTGGCCGAGGCCGCGCTCGCCGACACGCTGCGCACCGTCCTGATGGCGCCGGCCGCGCGGCGGGTCCTGGTGCTCGACGGCGAGCCGGGCCCGTGGCTGCCCCCTGGGTTCGACATCGTGCCGCAGTGCGGCGGCCCGCTCGACGAGCGCCTAGCCGCTGCCTTCGCCGCCGTTCGCGGCCCGGCGCTGCTGATCGGGATGGACACACCGCAGGTCACCCCCGGTCTGCTGGCCGTCGACTGGCGAGGCTGCCGACGCCGTGTTCGGCCCGGCCGCCGACGGAGGCTTCTGGGCGCTCGGCCTGCGCGAGCCCGATCCCGCCCTGCTGCGCGGCGTCCCCATGTCAACCTCGGCCACCGGCGCCATCCAGCGGGCCCGGCTTGTCGCGGCCGGGCTGCGAGTGGCCGAGCTGCCGCAGTTGCGCGACGTGGACACGGCGGCGGATGCCCTGGCCGTGGCCCGCGAGGCGCCGCAGAGCCGGTTCGCCGCGCGGGCGCGGCGAGCTGGCCGCCGTCCTCAGCCAGGTCCGCACGGTGAAAGCGGTCCTCGGGGCGAGCGCCCTCGGGGGAACGGCGTGAGGACCGGGGCGATCGCGTTGTACGAAGAGGCGATTGCGCGAGCAGACGGAGGCGCTGGTCCTGCGGACCGCCGACGGCCGCGCGCTGCCGCTGCCGGTCTCCCGGTGGTGCGGGCCGCCCGATGCGGCCGACGAGGAACTGCTCCGGCACTGCCGCGGCCCCGTCCTCGACGTGGGCTGCGGCCCCGGGCGGCTGACGGTGGCGCTGACCGAGCGGGGGATTGCGGCGCTTGGCGTGGACATCTCGCTGACTGCGGTGGACCGGGTGCGCCAGGCCGGGGCGCCCGCCTTGCACCGTTCGGTGTTCGATCCGCTGCCCGGGCGCGGCCGGTGGGCCACGATACTGCTCGCGGACGGCAATATCGGCATCGGCGGCCTGCCCGACCCGGCTCCTGCTCCGCTGCGCGGAGCTGCTGGCGCCAGGCGGCCGGATCCTCATCGAAGCCGAGCCCGGCGACGTCGATGAGCAGCTGACCGGATGGCTGGAACACCCCGACAGCCGACGCGGCCCGGTCTTCCCCTGGGCCCGCATGGGCACGGCGGCCTTGCTGCGCGCCGCCGCGGACGCCGGCCTGCACGTCACCGGGCAATGGCGTCACGCGGACCGTGCGTTCGTCTGCGTGACCACCGCTAGCGGAATCCGCACCATGAGTGGAACAGGCACCTTCGAGAACGCCCCGTGTCACTGGTAAGACCGGGACTGGCGATGGGGACGCCGGCCTCCACGTCAGCCGATTCGATATCCGCGTATTTTATTCTCGCCATTCGATCGAGCTCATATAGGTATGACACCGTCGTGGAGTGATTGTTCCGTGACCCTGAGAAAGCCAATGCTGAAAGCATTCGCCGCCACCATCACCCGCGACCACGTCGATCCGGGTCCGCTGCTGCCAGCGGCCGGCCGAGGAACGGCGCGTCGGCCAGCCGCTGACATCACGCGCTGCGCGCGCTACGGCACCGTCTTGCGGCTGCCGGCATGCCAGTCTTCTTCCGTCCCGGCGGCGCCGGGGTCCACGCCGAAGCTGCGCAGCTGCGGGCGCTCGCGCAGGCTCCGCTTGAGCTCGGCGAAGCCGGGGAAGCCGGCCAGGCCGGTCACGTAGTCCCAGAGCCGGACGGCGTCGTCGGCATCCGGGAGGCGGCTGATGACCGGGCCGAAGAAGGCCGTGCCCTCCGGCGGCCCGAACTGGATGATCGGCGTTCCGACATCCCGGCCGGTCAGCGCCAGCGCCTCGTCGCCTTCCGCGCGGATCTCGTCATCCCAGCGCGTCTCGTCGAGCGCGTCCGCCAGGTCAGCGGGCAGGCCCGCCGCGGCGAGCAGCGGCTCGACGAAGGCCCGGCTGCCGCGGGTCGCCGGCGTCAGCGCGGCGGCGCCCGGCGAGTCGAAGATCTCACTGCTGACCGCCTCGTAGAACGGCCCGACGGCGGCCCGCCCGTGCTCGGCTCGCGCCCGGGCCGCGACCCGGAGCAGCCGCAGCCCGGAAGTGTGCCCTTCCTCGTAGCCGGCCGGGAAATGGCTGTCGTAGTCGATCGCGGAGTTGATCATCCGCAGCGAGATGAACCGCCAGTCGACGGTGTAGTCTCGCCGCGCGGACACCATCCGTACCCACTTGCTGGTCATCCACGCGAACGGGCACACCGGGTCGAAGTAGAAACGGATATCGGCGTTGCTCATGCTTTCTCCGTGTCTGGTCAGGCCGTCGCGGCGGGCGAGTGCTCGCGCAGGTAGCGAACGAGCCCGATGACATCGTCGGGGACGAGCCGCCCGATGGCGCCGCTCGAGTACACGCTGACGATGACGTTACCCGCCGGGTCGAGCACGAAGCCACTGGACTGCAGGTACACCGGGTCCGGGTTGACGAAGGCGCCGGTGAGGGCGGCGAGGGCGGGTGCGACCGCACCGTAGCCGACGGGGAAGGCCAGGCCGAGCTTGGCGACCAGGGCGGCGGTGGTCTGCTTGTCGTCGACCGAGAGGGCGGCGACGCGGATGCCCGCGTCCGCCAGCGCCTGACCGGACCGCTGGAATGCCCGCAGCTGCGCATTGCAGTAGGGGCACCACGCGCCCCGGTAGAACAGCACGACGCCGAAGTCGCCGGCGAACGCGTCCGGGATGGTAAGCGCCTGGTCGTCGGTGGTGCTGATCGTCAGCCGGGGGAACGGGTCGCCGGGGTTAAGCAGAGTCACGTGCCTCTCCTTCGCGGATGGTCGCGACGGCCTTATTGGGGAGCCGTCTCGACCGTATGCGTCGCGCCGGCCGGCACGTCTTACTTCGCGGGCAAGACCGCGCTGATCACCGCGGCCGTGCGGTAGCCGCCGCGCTGGCGGCGGGCGGCATCGATCTCCGGCCGGCGGCGCTCACGGCGCGACGGCGGCGGCCGGGACGACGGTGAGCGGCAGCCCGTTACGGGCGGCGTTGGCGAAGTCGTCGTCAATCGCGGTGACGGCGCGGCCGGCCGCCTGCAGGATCGAGGCGGCGACGCTGGCGCGGTACCCGCCCTGGCAGTGCACCCAGATCGGGTCCGACGGCAGGTCGGGCAGGCGCTTGGGTAGCTGGTGGAGCGGCACGTGCAGCGCCCCCTCGATGTGACCGGCCGACCACTCCAGCCGCCGGCGGACGTCGACGACGGCGACCGGCTGGTCGCGCACGATGGCGGCCAGCGCCTCGAAGTCGGAGACCGGGTACGACGCCAGGTGCGGTGCCTCGTCCCGCCACTCGTACGGCGGCCCGGCCATGCCCGCGACGCGGTCGACGCCGATCCTGGTCAGGTCGCGCTGGGCGTCGGTGACCTGTCCGGGGCTCTCGCCGATCAGCGTCACCGGGGTGCCCGGCGGCAGCAGCCAGCCGAGGTTGGCCACCAGGTTGTCGCCGTACTCGAAGCTGAGCGACCCGGGCAGGTGCCCGGCCGCGAACGCCCGCCGGGTGCGCAGGTCCACGACCCACTCGCCCTCGGCGATGCGTCGCCGGATCTGCGCGACCCCGCACAGGGCGGGCGGGATCAGGTCGGATGCGGTCGGGCCGGCCGCGTTGGCCGGCCCCATCTGGGCGTAATAGGCCGGATAGTCATCCAGGCCGGCCAGCATGCCCGCGACGTACGCGTCGGAGTCGAGGGTGAGCGCGGGGTTGCCCCGCCGCTCATCGCCGATGGTGGAGTCGTCCGCCCCGGAGGCGGCGGGGCCTGCCGCGCAGAAGCTCCCGAACCCATGGGTGGGATAGACCACGGCCTGGTCGGGCAGGGTCGCGGCCAGCCGCCGCAGCGACCGGCGCTGCGCGTCCGCCAGGGCGGGGGCGTGCTCGGCGCCGAGCAGGTCGGGCCGCCCGGCCGACCCGTGCAGCAGCGACCCGCCGGTGAACACCGCGACCACCTCGCCGGTCGCCGCGTCCTCGAGCGCGTAGGCCAGATGCGTGAACGTGTGCCCGGGGGTGGCGATGACCCGGACCCGCATCGACCGCCCGACCGGGACCACGTCGCCGTCGGCGACCGGGTCCCGGTCGAACGCCACCGTGTCGGCCGCGTTCACGTGGTAGGCGGCGCCGGTGGCGCGGGCCAGGGCCAGCCCGCCGGTGACGTAGTCGTTGTGGATGTGGGTCTCGAATACGTGGGTCACCGCGATCGCGCGGTCCTCCGCCACCGCGAGCACCCGGTCGATGTCGCGCTGCGGGTCCACCACGAACCCGGTCGCGCCGTCGGTGACCAGATAGCTCCGGTCGCCCAGCGACGGCGTCTGGATCGTCACAATGTCGGCCACTGTTCTCCCCCTGCCGTTGCGGATGCGAAAGGGCTGCTGCCTTGCATGCAAGCATGCCCATTAATATTTGTCAATAAATCAGATCGATTTAATAGGGTTATAGAAAACACCTCGCCAACGCCGGGCCGGCCCGGCAAAGGCGCTCTAAGGCTGGCCGGGCGACAGTCGCCCCGGCCCGTTCGGAAGCAGCATTTTAAGAATTTTTTTCGAGTTTACCGATGTTCACCGGCGGCAGGTTCTGCACGTCCTGCTTGGCGATCTTGAGCTGGGTGCCGTCGACCGAGGTGTCCACCGCGCTGATCGGGATGGCCACCTCCTTCTTCCCCCACAGGTGGCCCTCCCGCAGCAGCACGTGGGTCACGTGACCGCTGCCGGGGTCGACGACAAGCCCCTGGACGTGGCCGATGGCGCCGTCGGTGGCGAGCACCGGCTGGCCGCGGCGCACGCTCACGTCGCCCACCGGAACGGTGTCGTAGGTGACCGTGCGGGGGACGGGGCTGCCGTCCTCGGCGCCCATGCCGCCGGCCCCGCCGACGCCGTCCAGGTCGCCCACGCCGCCCGCGCCGTAGTAGGGCCAGGAGAGTACGTCCCCCGCCCCGTAGGAACCGTAGCTGGTCGTCCTCGGTATGAACTTGGTCTCCTCGGCCGGCTCGAGGTTCTCGAACTCCGCCTTGGTGCAGCCGATCCGGACCTCGGACGGCCCGCCGTCAACGAGATCGAGCGGGACCAGCCGACTGGGACCCCGCCGGAAGCCGGGCTCGACCACGAAGTGGGTGAGCGCCTTGGCGACGGGGTTGACGACCACCCGGCTCACCTTGCCCACCGGCCCGTCGGTGCAGCTTGCCTCGGCCCCGATCGTGAATTCGGCCGCGTCCGCCATCGCTGTCCTCTTCCTGTCGTCCTCACCGATCAGGGCCATGGTCCCACTGGTGACTTTACGCTCAGTGGACCCATCGCGGCAGACGGGCCACCCGCCGACCCGACCGCCCGGCTAACCAGGACCTGTCGGCTACGCCAGCGACCCCAATAGGCGATGTCGCTGGCGTAGCCGACAGGTCGCGACCCCTGTCGATGGCGTAGGTGACAGCCGTCGGTCTCGGCCCGAGAGCTCGGTGCCCGCTTTTGAGCGGGTACACGGCCGAGGCAGGGCGAATACCTTCGGTCCGCGCGGGGAGGTGTTCAGTCGTGATGCGCGGGTTTCGGTCCGGCGGCACCGTCCCCGAGAAATATGGAGATGCGCGTGAGCAACGAACTGGCAGGCAAGCGCATTGCGTTCCTGGTCGCCAACGTGGGCGTCGAGCAGGTGGAGCTGACCAGCCCCTGGCAGGCCGTTGAGGCCGCCGGCGGTGAGCCGGTGCTGCTCGCGCCGGAGAAGGAGCCCGTCCAGACCGTCAGCCACGAGACCGAGCCGGCCGGTTCCTTTGATCCCGATCATGCGGTCGGCGATGTTCTGGCCGAGGACTTCGCCGCGCTGGTGCTGCCGGGCGGCGTCGCCAATCCCGACAAGCTGCGCCTGGTACCCGAGGCGATTGCCTTCGTGCGGGGCATCGCCGCCGTCGGCAAGCCGATCGCGGCGATCTGCCACGGCCCGTGGATCCTGATCGAGGCCGGCGTGGTCGCGGGCAAGTCGCTCACCAGCTGGCCCAGCCTGGAGACCGACATCAGCAACGCCGGGGGCGTCTGGCGTGACGAGCAGGTCCTGCTCTGCCCGGCCATGGGCTTCGACCTGGTGACCAGTCGCAAACCCGCCGACCTGGACGCCTTCAACGACCAGCTGGTCAGGACGTTCGCCCAGGCGGCGTGAGGGACAGCCGCGGTGAGGGGCAGCCGCGGTGAGGGACAGCCGCGGTGAGGGGCAGCCGCGGTGCGGGGCAGCCGCGGTGCGGGGCAGCCGCGCCGAACCCGGTTAGCTGGCGCGGTCGCGGATGTGGGCCGGGAGCGGGATCTCCGCGCGCAGTTGCGGGTCGGGCAGCGGGTCGCCGAAGGTGACCGAGATCGGGAGCACGCCCGCCCAGACGTCCAGGTCCTCGGTCTTCCGGCTCGTCCGCGGGCATGCCGGTGCGCACCTTGACCGAGGCCTCGGCCAGCGGCAGCGACAGCACCGCCGTGGCCGCCATCTCCTTGGCGGTCGGCTGCCGCGCGGCCGCCCACCGGCCGGGGATGAGATGGTCGGTGATGAGCCGCAGCGCCTGCCAGCGCTCGTCTTCGTCGGGGACGATCGTCGCGGTGCCGAAGATGACCGCGCTGCGGTAGTTCACCGAGTGGCTGAACACCGAGCGGGCGGCGACGAGCCCGTCAATGTGCGTCACGGTCACGCAGACCCGCTGCCCGTCCGCCGCCCAGAACGCACCGTTGGCCGACGACCCGTGCAAGTACAGCGTGTCGCCGTCCCGGCCGTAGGCGGTGGGCAGCACGACCGGGTCGCCGTCCGCGACCACCCCGAAGTGGCAGATCAGGCCCGCGTCGAGCACCTCGTAGAGGGCGGCCGGTCGACCTGGCCGCGCTCACGGTGCCTGCGCAGGGTGGTCCGGGGGGTGCTGGACAAAGGCGTGGTTTCAGTGCTCATGATCTCGTAGCCTAGGCGGCAGGTGGACTGGCACAAATAGCCAATCACGGAGGATTCCTGATGACCACTTTGCCGTCCGGCGTGCCGCGTCGTGGTGGAGCGGGCGGACCCGGTGCCGCTTGCCGTGCAGATATCCGCGCAGCTCGAGGCGGCCGTCACCGACGGCGTGCTGCACGCTGGGGACCGGCTGCCGTCGAGCCGCGACCTGGCCGTCATCGCTCGGCGTGAGCAGGACGGTGGTGACCAACGCGTACGCCCGCCTCTTCGCGGAGGGGTGGCTCGAGGGCCGCCACGGCTCCGGCACCTACGTGGCCGATGTAGCCCAACCCCCCGCTTCACGTCCTCCCGCCGCTCCTCGACCAGGCACGACACGCGGAGCCGCCCGCGGGGACAGCGGGGGGTACGGGGGCCGGGGGGAATGGGGCGCGCGGGCCCGCCCTTCCCGGGAAGTCCGTCCCCCCGTGAGATCACAGATCTGCAGCCCGGCGTCTCCTGGGCGGACGGGATCGAGCCCGCCGCCTGGCGGCGCGCGTGGCGGCAGGCGGGCGCGCACCTCCCGTCCCGGTGGCCCGACCCGTACGGGCTGCCGGAGCTTCGCGAGGAGATCGCCGCCTACCTGCGCCGGTCACGCGGGCTTGCCGTCGGGCCGGAGCAGGTCCTGGTCACCCAGGGGGTGTCGAGCGGGCTCGCGCTGCTGGCGGACGCACTGCTGACGCCGGGTGACAAGGCCGGCATCGAGGAACCTGGCTACCCCACCGGCCGCGAGGTGCTGCACCGGGCCGGGGCGCGGGTCGTGCCGTGCCGGGTCGACGCGCACGGCATCGTCCCAGAGGAACTCCCCGGCGATCTGAAGCTGCTCTACACCACGCCCGCCCATCAGTACCCGCTCGGCGGGCGGCTTCCGGTGAGCCGCAGGCAGGCGCTGATCGCGTGGGCCAGGGCGACCGGGGCGATCATCGTCGAGGACGACTACGACAGCGAGTTCCGCTACGACGTCGGCCCGCTGCCCGCGCTGCACAGCATGGACCCTGACGTCATCGTCTACCTGGGCACGGCATCGAAGATCCTCGCCACCGCCTTCGGCGCGGGCTGGCTGGTCGCACCGCCCGCAGCTCGTCGACAAGCTGGCGGCGCTGCGCCCCCGGCTCGGCGTCCGCATCCCCGAGCCGGTCCAGCACGCGATCCTCGCCCTGCTCCGCTCGGGCGACCTGGAGCGCCATGTCCGCAAGATGCGCCTGGAGTACGCCCGCCGCCGCGCCGCCCTGGTCGACGGCCTGACCAGCGCGGGGGCCGCGGGCGCCGCGGGCACGGCGGACACCGGACCGAACCAGGTCCGCCGTTCCGGCTGCTCGGCGACACCGCCGGCATGCACGTGGTGCTGGAGCTCCCCGACGACTTCCCGGTCGCCCGCCTGGTCGACGCGGCCGCCGAGCGCGGCGTCGCGGTCTACCCGCTCGACCGCTACTTCGCGGGCCCGCCCACGATGAACGGCCTGATCCTCGGCTACGCCACGGCCACCCTCCCGCAGCTCCGCCGCGCCGCGGCCGAACTCGCCGCGCTGCTCAGCCGCTTCCGGGTCGCGTAGGCGTCGCAAGCGCGAGCAGCGGCGGGCGCAGGACGGCGTTCTCCCGGCGGCGCAGGCGGCGGAGCATCCGGGCGTCGGCGAAGCCGACCGTGCGCGCGGCGGCCTCCACCGTCGCCCCGTGCCCGATCAGGTGCTCGGCCCGCTCCAGCGCGCAGCACCTGCTGGTAGCGCAGCGGGCGTCATGCCGGTCGCGGCGGCGAAGCGGCGGGTCAGGGTGCGCTCGCTGACGCCGCAGTCGCCGGCCAGGTCCGCCAGCGGCAGCGGATCGGCGAACCGCGCCTCGATGCTGTCCTGGGCGCGGTGCGCGAGGTCGCTGAGGTGGTTGCGGTGCCGGAGCATGGCGCTGGCCTGCTGCTCGTCGCCGTTGCGGCGGGCGTAGACCACCATCTCGCCGGGCGACCCGCGCGGCGATGACGGGGCCGTCGCGGACGGCGATCAGGTGCAGCGCGAGGTCGATGCCGCTGGCGATCCCGGCCGAGGTGGCGATCCGCCCGTCGACGACGTAGAGGACGTCGCGGATGACCGTCGCCGCCGGGTAGCGCGCCGCCAGTTCGTCCTGGATGTCGTGGTGGGTCGTGCAGCGGCGGCCGTCGAGCAGCCCGGCCCGGCCGAGCGCGTCGGCCCCGGCGCAGATGCTCACGACGGTGCCGCCGTCGGCGTGGTGACCCGCGAGCCGTCCGAGCGTCGCCGGCGGACAGGACGCCGGTGCCCGCGATCACGGGGGAGCGCCAGCCGGGCACGATGATGAGGTCGTCGGCGGTCAGCGACGGCCAGTCCGTCGCCGCGCGGACGGTGAGGCCCTGCGCGGTGCGGACGTCTTCCTGCTCGGCCACGTAGCGCAGCTCGTAGCCCGCAGCCGAGGTCGGCGGCGGTGCCGAACGCCTGGGCGGGCCCGGCCAGGTCGAGCAGGTGCAGGCCGGGGACGAGCAGGAAGACGACCCTAGTCACGATCTGGTCAACGCGGCGGGCTCGCCGATCACTTCCTCGATGGTGGCGATGGTGGCGAACCGCCCGGCCAGCGCGTACTCGGTCCGCTCGATGACCGCGCTGGCGGGCAGCGTGCGCGGGTCCGCGAGCAGCTCTTCGACCGTCTGGTCCGGCGGGCGCGTCACGGTGCGGGATCGGGTTGGTCGCGGTCGCCTCGGTGACGAACGTGACCTGGTAGCCGAGGTCGGACGCCACCCGGGCGGTGGTCTCGCAGCACTGCTCGGTCCTGATGCCGCAGACGACCAGCTCGGTGATGCCGCGCTGGGTGAGCAGCTGCTGCAGGCCGGTCGTGGTGAACGCGTTATGCGAGGTCTTGGTGAGGACGGGCTCGCCCGTCGCGCGGCGCGAGCGGCTCGATGCAGCCGGACGTGCCCGCTGGCCGGGTCGAAGGCGCCGCCCGAGCCCGGTTCGGTGTGCAGGACCCACACGACCAGGTCGCCGGCGGCCCGGACGCCGTCGACCAGGCGGGCGACGTCGTCGGCGATGTGGGGATTGGAGATGGCCTGCCACAGCGGCCGCTGGCGGAACGATTCCTGGACGTCGATGACGATGAGAGCGCGAGTCATGTCCTCAAGCATCCCCGGCCGTCGGGCCGGCGCGAAAGGCAGGATCAGGTCCCGCTGCGGACCGATCCGGTCACCCGCAGCGGCGACCCTCGACCGATCATCGAGGGCGGCTCAACCTCGGCTGAACTACGGTGATGCCATGCGGCTGATCAGATTCCAAGCTGGCGACGGCGAGCCCCGCCTCGGGATCCTCGGCCATGGCGAGGACGGGACGAGTACGGTGATCGTTCTCACGGCGGTCGGCTCGCTGGCCGAGTTGCTCGCGCTGCCAGTGGCCCGGATCCGCGAGATCTGCGCGTCCGCTGCGAACGAGACCGTCCCTGCGGCCGACGTTCGGCTGCTCGCGCCGGCCGACGGGCGGATGGAGGTATGGGCGGCCGGCGTGACCTACGAACGGTCCAGGACCGCGCGGATGGCGGAGAGCGAGCAGTCGGCCGACATCTACGACCGGGTCTACTCGGCCGAGCGGCCCGAGCTGTTCTTCAAGTCGGCCGCCTGGCGGGTCAGCGGCCCGGGCGCCCCGGTGTCGATCCGGGCTGACTCCAGCATCGACGTTCCCGAGCCCGAGCTGGCGGTGGTGCTCAACGCCGACGGCGCGGTGGCCGGCTACACCATCTGCAACGACATGAGCTCACGGTCCATCGAGGGCGAGAACCCGCTCTACCTGCCGCAGGCCAAGACCTACGCAGGCAGCTGCGCGCTCGGCCCGTGGATCGTCCCGGTCTGGGAGCTGCCCGACCCCTACGCGCTGACCATCGAGCTGACGATCGCTCGTGACGGCGGGGTGGCCTGGGCAGGCACCGCGACGACCTCGACGCTGCACAGGAAGATCGACGAGCTGGCCGCCTGGCTGTTCCGCGAGAACGAGTTCCCGGCTGGGGTGATCTTGTCCACCGGCACCAGCCTGGTGCCCGAGCTGCCGTTCACGCTCCGGCCGGGCGACGAGGTCCGCATCACGATCTCCGGGATCGACGGCGCCCTGGTCAACCCGGTGGTGCAGGGCAAGGCCGCCCTTCAGGCGGGGGTGGCCTCCAGCCCGGCGAGGTAGTGGCTGAAGCCGTGCGGAGCGCGGGATTCGCGCCTGGCCGAGGTGATGACGGGCAGGGCGCGGGTCCGCAGCACCCGGCTTCCCGCCGCGGCCAGCGCCGCGACCAGAGCGTGGTCCTCGGCCGTGGGCAGCTCAGGGAATCCGCCCGCCGTCAGGTAGGCCGAAGCGCGGAAGCCCAGGTTGGCGCCGTGGACATGGCCATGCTGGCCGGTTCCGCCCTCGACGCCCTCGTAGCGCTCGCGGAACAGCGATCGCGTCCCCGGCGGGTAGCCGGACCAGTCGGCTACCCGGATCGTGCCGACGATCGCGTCCCAGCCCTGGCTGGCGTGCCGCACCTGCTGGCGCAGCCACTGGGCGGGGACCAGCGTGTCGGCGTCGGTCGTCGCCAGCCAGACGTTCGCCGGGTCCAGGTGCCCGGTCCGGCGCAGCACCTCGCGCGCCCCGGCCGCGCGGGCCGCGCCGGCGCTCCTGGCGCTCGATCGAGACGACCGAGGCGCCGCCGCGCGCGAGCCACCTGAACGGTCCGGTCGCGGCAGGCGTCGGCGACCACGACCAGGTGCACCGGCGTGCCCCGCAGCGCCTGCGCGGCGCGGCGCACGCTGGCCAGGCAGGAGGGGAGCAGGTCCTGCTCGTCGTGCGCAGGGACGATGACGCCGACCGAGCGGATCACACGATCCCCTCGGCCTGGGCGACCGACCGCAGGTCGCCGTCGGAGCGGGCGTAGACCTCGGCGGTGAAGTCCGGGTCGCGGTATCTCGCCAGCCGGGCCAGTCGCGGGTCCGCGGCCAGGATCTGGTGGACCTCATCGCCGTCGCGCGGATGATCAGGAGCGTGATGCCGCCAGTGCACCGCGACCAGGTGCCCGCCGGGACGGAGCGCCAGCAGGCCGAGCCGGAGCAGCTGGTTCAGGTCCGCGTCGCCGAAGTAGTAGAGGATCTCGGAGAACACGATGAGGTCGAACGAGCCCATCGGCCACTCGCTCGGGACCACGCGCTGCTCGACCCGCACGCCCGGCCGGCCAGCGGTCCGAGACCGGGCCGACGCGACCGCGTCCGGGATCGCGTCGCAGGCGAGCAGGCTGTCGCAGCGGGATGCCAGCCGCTCGGTCAGCACCCCGATCGAGCAGCCGGGCTCGAATGCGGCCCGTAGCGTTCCCGCGGCAGCAGGGCGACGCGTGAGCGCGTACTTGCGCGCCTCGTACCAGCGGTCGGCCAGCCCATACGGATCGGGTGAGGCGCTGTACCGTTCGCGGAAGTGACCCGGGTCGAGCGTCACGGCAGCAGAACCTCCACGGTCCGGGTGAAGTGGGCGATCATGCCGGGAGTCAGCACCGGCCCGAGGCCATGCCCCCGGTCCTCGGTCTGGCTGGCGAAACAGGTGATCGCCGCGCGCTTCCTGCCGGCGCTGCGCGGCGCCAGCGGGACCCGCAGCGCCTGGTCCCAGGGCACCCGGGGGTCGCCGGGGGAGGCCCAGTGCCACATCCAGACCGGGAAGCTGTAGAAGGCGGCGGTCGCGGCCCCGCGGGCGGCGCGGCCCGCCGTCTCGTGGTCGGGGTGCAGGTCGTGGTCCCACGGGGCGAGGCAGAGGTCGAACCCCGCGACCAGCGGGGTCAGCGCCGCCGCGAGCTCATCCTGGCGGTCGGCCAGGCCGCCGTCGGGCAGCTTGAGCCGGATGACCTCGGCCCCCCGGGCGCCCAGGGCGCGCAGCGCGGCGTCGGTTTCTGCGGTCCGCCGGCGGGCCAGGGGAGCGGGGGAGGCATGCCCCCGATGCGAGCGCTCGCCGTCGGTGACCGCCACCAGCCGCAGCCGCGCGCGCGACGCCGCCAGCATGGAGATCAGGCCGCCGGCCCCGAGCACCTCGTCGTCCGGGTGCGCGGCCACGATGACCGCGCTCCCTATCCCGGCCAGCCCGATCGGCCCGGCGCCGGGCAGCGTGCTCAGCCACGGCCAGGCCGCCCAGGTTCGCTCGTCCGTGCCGGGCGCGTCAATCGGATGCCGGCCGGCGGCATGGGTTACCACGTGTCGCCGGCCTCGGCGACGAGCTCTCCGAGCCGCGCCAGGTCCCGCTCCGCGTGATGCTGGCGCAGGTAGACGGTCAGATCGGCGACCGCCCGGGAATGCGCCTCATCGTGGCCGAGCGGCCCCGCGCCGAGCGCGCGCCCGGTTCTCGTGAGCACGTCGGCCGCGACCGCCTCGGTCAGCGCGCGCACCCGCAGGGCTCGCAGCGTTCCCTCGCCGCGCAGGTCGCCCGGATCGGCGTCGATCTCGTCGGCCGCCTGGCTCGAGCGCGGCCCGCACCGTGCGCAGCCCGAGATCGACCGCCCCCAGATGAGCGAGCGCGTGCGGCCCGATGTCGCGCTTGGACGCGGCGCTGAGCAGCGTCCTCGCCACGCCGCGCGCGCCCCCGTACCAGCACGGCCGCCACCCCGACGCCGCCGTGGCTGAACCCGGGCCGGTCGGTGTACCCGCCAGGCGGTCCGACTGCCACCGCCGGAACCCGTGCGAAGCCGACGTCGAGCGTGTCGCTGCCCGCCATCCCGGTGGCGGGCCAGCTGCTCACGTCCGGTTCAAGCAGCTCGGTGTCGACCGCGAACAGCCGCGCCCCGTCGTCAGCGGCCGCCGTGACCAGGGCGTCCGTGCAGATCCGGGCCCCCGAGCAGTACTGCTTGGTGCCCTCGAGCAGCCAGCCATCCGCGCTGCGGCTCGCCGTCACGTTAGGTCCGGGCGGGTTCGCCGCCCACACGCCCCACCGGCGGCCGGGCTCCGGCCGCGGGCCGCCAAGCTCGGCCAGGATCGCCACCGCGTCGGCGTGCCCCTCGCACAGCCGTGCCAGCGACAGGTCCTCCCCGGCCAGGTCGGCCAGCGCGGCCCACCGCTGCCTGGTCGCGCCGGCGCCGGGCAGCGGGAGATCCAGCCGGCCAGACTCGACCGCCCCGGCGAACCCGCGCGCGGTCCGCCGCCAGGCGGCCGCCGCGCCTTCGCCGCCCTGCCCCCAGTGGTCCATCAACTCCCGGTGGTCCCTCACAACAGCCCCCGCTGGTCCCGCCCGCACCACGCAAATCGACGTTCTGCCACCGCAGAAGCCCCCAGGTCAAATCGGTTAACCGAGACATCCGGCTACCCGGGGCGGCATCGTTCACACCTGCCGGCGGCCAGGCGTGACCGTAGCGAGGAACCCCGGGTCCGTTCGGAAGATCAAAAGCATTTGATCGAACGGTCGCGGGGTTCCTGTGTACTGCCACCTCACCGGGCGCCGTGCGGTCGGTCGGCGGGGTATCCCTGCGAGCGCCCGGCCCTAGCCCTTGTCGAGGCGGGGGAAGGTGATCTCCTCGAGCAGGAGCTGGATCGCGGCGGCGACCGGGAGGGCGATCAGCGCGCCGATGATGCCCATGACCACGCCGCCGAGGACGATGGCGACCATGCCGCCCAGCGCCGGGACCTTCACCGTGTGCCCGATGATGCGCGGCACCAGCAGGTAGTCCTCGGCCAGCCGGTAGGCGCAGTAGAAGACCAGGGTCGCGATCGCCACCGGAATCGAGACGGTGACCGCCACCAGCGTGACGATCGCCCCGCCGACCGTCGAGCCGATGACCGGGATGAGGTCGAGCAGGAATATCAGCAGGCCGAGCAGGGCCGGGTAGGGGATGCCCCACGCCAGCATCCACAGGAACGTCCCCGCGCCGGCGATGAACGACGTGATCACGTTGCCGAGGACGTAACCGCCGACCTTGGTGAAGATCTCGTCGCCGATCAGCACCACCCGGGTGCGCCGCGAGCGCGGGACCAGGTGATACAGGAACAGCTTGACCTGCGGCATGCCGACCAGGAAGTAGATGGTCATCACGGCCACCAGCAGGATCGAGGAGACCGTGCTGATCACGATCTTGCCCGCCCCGATGACCCCGCCCGCGAGGGCGCTCCCCTTCGTGCTCAGCAGGCTGGTCAGGCGCTGCTCTAGGTGGTACTTGTCGTTCAGCCGACCGAGCGTCGAGCTGTGGTCTTGCAGCTCGTGCACGTACTTCGGCAGCTCGTTGATCAGCGCGGATGTCTGCGCCGAGACCGGCGGGATGGCCGCCGCGATGAAGCCGCCGACGAACGCGAACAGCGCCAGGATGACGATCAGCGCCGCCACCCAGCGCCGCACGCCATGGCGGTTGAGCCAGACCACGACCGGGTCAAGCCCGGCGGCGATGAAGAACGCGAGCCCGATCAGGATCAGCACCGAGGTGGCCCTGAGGAACAGCTCCACCAGGCCGATGGTGACCGCGACGCCGGCCGCGCCCATCATCCCGACCATGAACGGGGAGCGGGCGTTCAGCGGCTTGCCCGGCCTCCCGAGCCCGCCCGCCCGTCGTTCCGCGTCGGCGTCCTCGATCGCCTCCCGGACCGGGTGCCCCTGTTTAACCTCATCGAGGAGCGGTGAGGTAGGGGGCACATGCTCCGCGGCGGCCTGCTCTTCCTGATGATCGGCTGAGGCCGGGCTCGCCGTTTCCTCGCTGGTTGCTCCACTCACGGTCGCTCTGCTTCCCAGCAAGGGCGCTGAAATGCGCAGAATGCACTAAGACTTCTGACGAGGGCTCATCGGCCATCGTCCGCCGCCACCACAGGAGGTTTTCAGCATGTCCGTCAGCATGTTCGGCGTCGCCTTCGACGCCCGTGACGCCCAAGCCGCCGCCAGCTTCTGGGCGGCGGTCCTCGGTCGCACCGTCGCCGACGGCGCGACCGCCGACAACGCACTGATAACCGCCGACCCGGCCATCCCCGGGTCCAAGATCAGCTTCCACCGGGTCCCCGAGGGCAAGACGGTCAAGAACCGGATGCACTTCGACGTGATCACGACCGACTTCGACGCCGAGACCGAGCGGCTGATCGGCCTCGGCGCTACCAAGCTGAACGAGGTCGACGGCGCCCGCGCCCACTGGATCACGCTGGCCGACCCGGAGGGCAACGAGTTCGACCTGATAGCCGGCTAGCCGCAACGCTGACTAGTTAAGGTTCGTCGCCGGCCATCAGGCTGGAGCCTGTTGGGTCTGGGCGTGCTGGCGCCCGCGGCCGGTGTGGTGCTTGCCGGTCGCGGGCGTCGCGTCGGGGGCGAGGCGGGGGCGGGTGGCCTATCCGCTGGGTTGGGTGCTAGCCGGGTTGCGCTGGGGGTGGTCCGTGGCTGCGGAGGACGACTTTGCCGTCGGGGCTGGTGGCGCGGGTGGATCCGTCGGGCAGGAGCTCGAGGTCCCAGCCCATCCGGTGGACGCAGATGTCATGGTGATACTGGCATAGGAGCACGCAGTCGGTCGAGCTGGTTTTGCCGCCGTGGCGTTTGTGCTTGACGTGGTGGACGTCGCAGTGGGCGGGGCGGCGGTGGCAGCCGCCGGGCCAGGCGCAGCCTTTGTCGCGGGCGATGACGGCTTTGCGGATGGCGTCGGGGATGGTGTCGGAGTAGCCGACGTCGAGGATCGCGCTTTTGGTGTTCAGCGGCTTATCGAGGAGGCTGCGCCTGAGGGCGGAGGCGAGGGCGCCGGGGCCGGAGACGAACCGGATGGCGCGGCGGGCGAGGGCGTACTGCAGGGCCTCCCAGGCTTCGGGGGCGAGCGGCTGCGGGCTCGGTACGGCGGGGCCGGGACTGCCGGGCTGGCCGGGCTGGCCGTCTTGCCCGGGCGCGCCCGGCGCGGCCTGGGCGGCGTGGGCGGCGTGGCGGTAGGCGTCGGTGATCAGGGTGATCATCTCGGTGATGAGGTCCCAGTCGGGGCTGCCGGTGACGACCGGGACGATCATCGCGTCGCAGCTGATGGCCTCGGCGTCCTTGCCCGACAGGTAGCCGTGCTCGCCTGCGCGGGCGCGGAGCCAGGTGTCCTCGATGATCGACGCCCCGTCCAGGCCCAGGAGGTCGGACAGGGGGATGGTGACGTCGACGCGGGTGTCGGCGCCGGCCCGGTCGGGGATCATCTTGGCGCGGATGAGGAGCTCGCAGGCTTCCTGGAGGGCGTCGTGGTAGCGCTGCTGGGCGGTGCGCAGGTCCTCGGGGCCGCGGTTCTTGCCGAGGGCGTCGAGGACGGCGGCGAGGGCGGCTGAGCATTCGGGGGTCAGGTCGCCCCGCAGGTGCCCGGCGTTGTCGAGGGTGGTGTCGAGGATGAGGTGGCGGTCGCCGAAGCCGCGGCCGGCCGGGTCTTCCTCCGGGTCGGGCTCCTGGGCGCGCCAGGCCTCGTAGGCGGCCTGGGCCAGGAGCTTCAGGTCGTCGAGGTCCGCCCCGGCGGTGGCGGCCTCGACCAGGATCTTGTCGGCTGCTTGCTGGAGTTCGTCGTGGTCGATGCGGCCGGTCCACCGCGCGACCTCCCGCGCCCACGAGATCGTGATCGCCCCGGTCGCGGTCGCGGCGTCCAGGAGGGGGTGGCGGGCCAGGAGGCGCATCTGGCGGACGGCGGCCTTCGCGTCCTTGCGACCGAGGCGGGTTTTGGCGGCGAGCCAGGCGGCGGTGGTGGCGTACCCGTCGGCGTCGTGGTCGTCGGCGGCGTCGAACCGCCGCATCAGCCCGTTGGACGCCGCCCCGAGCAGCGAGGTGATCGCCCCGAGCTGCTCCAGGGCCTCGGCGCGCCCCGGGCCGTCGAGGCCGTCTGCGGCGGCGGAGTTCAGGTAGCGCGCGGCCGCGCCGGTGACACTGAGCGCGTCGGCGACGCTGGCGAACGCCCCGCCGGGGGCGGCCAGGGCGCATCCGGAGCCGCCTGGCGTGCACATCACGAGCCACCCCCCTTCCGCCGGGCCTTCGAGAGCATGCGGATGAAGCTCACGCGGTAGCCGGGCCGGCCGTGGCGGGCGCTTGCGCGCCCGCGGCCACAGCACCCACTCCGCTACGGCTGAGCGTGGCGGCAGCGCCGGCGATCCGCCGGGCGGGAAACCGCGAGGGGCGGCACGCCTGGGGGGCGCGTTCGCGAGGGGCTGCCTTCTCCTCTTATATTACCCGTTCGACCAATGAAAAGAAAATAGCCGGACCATGATCATTTATTCGATTTCCTGTCACCTACGCCATCGACATGAAACCGAGTGGGAGATGAGTCAGCAGGGACCGTTCGATAAAACGGGTTTGATCTGCCTGGGCATCCTCAGCCCGGCCTTGGGATGAAGTGCCAGGCCGCGGGTAGCGCAGGCGTATGGCTGATACAGAAACTAACTCACGCGAGGCGGCCGCCGAGCTTCGGATTGCCCGGGTCAGGGCGCTCGACAACCATGACCTTGTCGCCGTGGTGACCTACCTGCTCGCCCGGTACCCGGACACGTTCCCGGCGCTGCTTGACGACGCGCTGAGCTCCGTCAGTCCGAAGGCGGGGGACTAGCCGCAGGTGCCAGTGATGAGGCCTGCGGGGAGACGCCGGCGACACAGGGGCGGGGGAGGGGTCAGCGGCAGCGTCCGATGCGCGTACGGAGTCGGTGGCCGAGCGTGATGACCGCAACCTGTCCGAGCTGATCCAGGAGCTGCGCGTCGTCAGCCTGGGCGTGCAGGTGCTGTTCGGCTTCCTGCTCTCGCTGCCGTTCACGGTCAGGTTCGTCAGCCTCAACGGCGCCCAGCGCGACCTCTACCTGGCCAGCCTGGTGCTGTCCGCCGTCGCGACCGTGCTGCTGCTCGGCCCGGTCGCCTACCACCGGCTGGTGTTCCGTCGCGGCCTGAAAGAGCCCCTGGTCAAGTACGCGAACCTGATGGCCGGGCTCGGCCTGGCGGCCGTCGGCGCGGCCGTGCTGACCGCCGTCCTGCTGGTGACCAGCTACGTCGCCGGGGCGCTGGCGGCCGGGCTGATCACCGCCCTCGTCGCCTGCATGCTCGTCGGCCTGTGGTTCGCGCTGCCGTTGGCGCGACGCGGGGACGACTGAGCCCCGGGATCAGGTCTTAACGCCCTGCGACCCGGACGACGCCTGCGTCGGGTCGAGGAAGACGTGCGGGACCAGCGGCAGGGAACTCCGCTAGTCCAGCGTGACGACGGTGGCGATCTGGTCCAGGCCGGAGACCTTGAGCAGGGTTTCGTTGACGGGGCCCGCACGTGCCGACCTGGATGGTGAGCCGGGCCTCGCCTGGCCGCGATGATCAGGGCCCGGATGGTCGGCGCTGTCGCAGTAGGTGACCGCGGTCAGGTCGGCGGTGAACGGCGCTCGCGGCGGCGGCCGCCTGGTCGAGGGCGGCCTGGAATTGCCCGACGTTGGTCAGGTCGATGTCGCCGGCGCGCGCGCACGATGGCAGGTTCGCGGTCGTCGGCGGGCAGGAACTCGAACCGTGCCTGCGGGCGGCGGCTGTCGTCGAGTCATGGCTTCAGGTCCTTGGTCAAGGTCACCGTCGTCCCGTGCACGGACGGGATCGATCGTGACGTCATCCATCAGGGCGTGCATGAAGATGACCCCGTGGCCGCGGGTGCCGGGGGCGGGCTCCTCGCGGTCCGCCGGCGGAGATCGCCAGCTCCCGGTGTCGGCGACGGTCAGCTGGACCTCGTGCGTGCTCGCGCGGGCGGTGAGGGTGATCTGGACCGGCTGCCGCGTCGGCCGGGCGGCCGACGGTGGCGTGCTCGACGGCGTTAGCGGCGGCCTCGCCCGCCGCGATCATGATGTCGGTGGCTTCGCGGCTGTCGATGCCGGCGGCCGGCAGCCACTGCCGCAGCCTGGCCCGGAGCAAGGCCAGGCAGGAGGGGTCGTCGGCCGATACCTGGACGGTCAGCGGGGCCGGCGGGTGCCGGTAGATCAGGACGGCGACGTCGTCGTCGTAGCCGGCCGGCGGCGTCATGGCCGACATGACGTGGTCCGCGACGTCGTCCGGATGGTCCCGCGGCGCGCTCGGCCATCGTGACCGCGGCGGCGTCGATCCCCGCGTCGAGCGACTGGTTCCGCCGTTCGACCAGCCCGTCGGTGTACAGCATCAAGGTCGCGCCGGGCGGCAGCGCGGCCGTCGCCTGGCTGCGCTCGCCAGTCGTCGGGCAGCATGCCAAGCGGCAGCGACCGGGCCTGGTCGAGCAGCTGGTACTCGCCCCCGGCGGTGACGAGGATGGGCGGCGGGTGACCGGCGCAGCTGTAGGTGACGGTCCCGGCCGCGGGGTCGATGATCGCGCAGAACACGGTGGCGCACTCCGCTCCCGGGAATCCGGCTGGCGAAGGTGTCCAGGTCGGTCGAGGGCCTCGGCCGGACCGGCAGGCGCGCAGCAGGACGGCCTGGCTGGCGGAGCGGAGCTGGCCCATGACGGCGGCGGCGGGCAGCCCGCGGCCGACGCAGTCGCCGACGACGACGCCGGTGCGCTGGCCGGGCAGCGGAATCACGTCGTACCAGTCGCCGCCGACTTCGAGCGGGGGAACCGCCGGGGTGTACCGCGCCGCGAATCCGTGCGGCAGCTCGGTCGGGGCGAGGATGGCGTGCTGGAGGGTGAGCGCGACGGCGCGGGCCTGCTCGTAGTCCCTCGCCTTGGCCAGCACCTGGGCCAGGTGGCTGGTGAGGATCGAGAACAGTTCGCGCACTTCGGCGCCGACCAGGCCGCCGGCCGGGAATTCCGCGGCGATGGCCGATGAGCCGGTCCCGTCGAGCGGGGCGGCGAGCAGGCTGGTGCCCTCGTCGCCCGGCAGCACGGCGACCGAGGCGGCCGGCTGATGCCGGATGGCGTCCAGCGCTCGCGGTCACCGCCGCGGAGGCGCCCTGGCCGCGGGCCGGCCGCGGCCATCCGGTGACGGCGGGGTTGTCGTCGCTCGACCACAGCGCGGTGGTCACCTGGCTGGCGTGGATCGCGGCGGCGATCTCGCGGGCGGCGGTGGTGAGCATCTCGGAGATCTCCCCGGCGGCGGCCAGCGCGGCGGCGAAGCCGGCCAGGGTGGCTTCGCGCTGCCCGGCCAGCCGTTCCGCGGTCACGTCGCGCGCGGTGCCGACGAACAGCAGCCCGTCCCCGTCCGGGCTCGGCAGGCTGGCCGAGCTGCACGCCAGCCAGACGGTGTGCCCGTCGCGGTGCCGGGCCGGAACCGTGTACCGGCCGCCGCCGTCCCGCTGGTAGTCGGCGAACGCCTGCGCCATCACCGCCCACCCGTCAGGGTCGGCGTCCTGGTCAGGAACCCAGGGGTGCGGCCACCGGTACGGCAGGCCGTCCGGGCTGTAGCCCACCAGGGCCAGGAAGGCCTGATTGGCCTCCAGGATGGTGCCTTCCTGCATCGGTGACGAAGAACCCTTCCTGCAGCGAGTCGATCAGGGTGCGGCGGAACTGCGACTCGCGGTTCCTGAACCTGGCCATCTCCAGGTTGGAGCGCACCCGGGCGAGCAGCTCGACCGCGGAGAACGGCTTGACCAGGTAGTCGTCGGCGCCCGCCCGCAGGCCCTCGACGGACGCCTCCTGCCCGGCCCGGGCCGACAGCAGCAGCACCGGCACGGCCGCGGTGCGCGCGTCGGCGCGCAGGGCGGCCACCAGGCCGAGGCCGTCCAGCCGGGGCATCATCACGTCGCTGATCACCAGGTCGGGGAGCGCCGACCCGGATCGCGTCGAGGGCGGCCTGCCCGTCGGTGACCGTGGTGACCTGGTAGCCGGCCGTGCGCAGCAGCCGGGCCAGGTACTCGCGCATGTCGGCGTTGTCGTCGGCCACCAGCACCCGCGCGGGCAGCGCCCGGGCCGCGAGCTGCCCGCGTCGCGGGATCCGCGTCGCCGCCCGGCGCTGATCTCCTCGGCACGCGGGCTGCGTGTCGGCCGCCGTCGTCATCGTCCCGCACGGTCCCGGGCAGCCAGCGCAGGGCTTCCTGGACGAACGGGTCGGCGGTGGCCGAGACCGTCGCCGCGTGACCGGCCGAGACGAGCGCGTCGGCGGGCAGGTGGGCGTGCCCGAACGGCAGCCGGATGGTGAACGTGGTGCCCTCGCCCTCCGCGCTCGACGCGGTGATGGTGCCGCCGTGCAGCTGGACGAGCTCCTGGACCAGCGCCAGCCCGATGCCGCTGCCCTCGTTCGACCGGGAGCGGGCGTTCTCGATGCGGTGGAACCGCTCGAACAGCCGGGGCATCTCCTGGCTCGGGCACGCCGATGCCGGTGTCGGCGACGGTGACGACCGCCTGGCCGTCCTCGGCGCGCACGGCGACGCGGATGCCGCCGTCGAAGGTGAACTTCAGCGCGTTGCTGAGCAGGTTCAGCACCACCTTCTCCCACATGCCGCGGTCGAGGTAGACCGGATCGGGCAGCGGCGGGCAGTCCACCTCGAAGGTCAGGCCGGCCCGGTCGACGGCGGACCGGAAGACGCTGGCCAGCTCGGCCGTCACCGGCGCCGATGTCGGCCGGCTCGTAGCTCGCCTGCATCCGCCCGGCCTCGATCCGGGAGAAGTCAAGCAGGGTGTTGACCAGCCGGCCCAGCCGCAGCCCGTTGCGGCTGATGACCTCGAGCTCCTCGCGCACCTGCGGGCCGGCGTCGGCCAGCAGCCGCTTGCAGCTCCTGCACCGGCCCCATGATCAGGGTCAGCGGGGTGCGGAACTCGTGGCTGATGTTGGAGAAGAACGTGGTCTTGGCCCGGTCAAGCTCGGCCAGCGCCTCCGCCCGGCGCTGCTGGTCGCGGTAGCTGCGGGCGCTCGCGATCCCGGCCGCGAGGTGCCCGGCCACCAGGCCCGACGAACGCGCGGTAGCCCTCGTCGAGCGGCCGGTACCGGTTCAGGGCGGCCACCAGGAATCCGTACGGGGCGCCGCCCTGCTGCGCCGAGCGGCACGATCAGCGCCTGGACGGGCGGCTCGCGCCACGGCCCGGCGGGCAGCCCGGGGAACCGGGCGTCCGTCGAGGTCCGCCAGCGCGGGCTCGCCCCGCAGCGGGGCCGCGACCGGCCAGACCGGGTCGAGGTCCCCGGCCGCGACCGCGGCCGGGGCGGCCGGGTGCCCGGCGGGGATGCCGGTGCTGGCGGCCAGCCGGGCGGTGACGCCGTCGTCTCGATCGACCGGGTCGAACAGATAGGTCAGGGTGAACGGCAGGTCCTGCCGGTTGCGGTCGAGCTGCCGCCCGGCGAACTCGAGCGTCTCCCGCTCGGTGCGGACGACGCTCGGGTCGGAGCCCAGATCGCGCAGGGTCGCCATCCGGCGCTCGCCGATGACGCGCTCGGTGTCCTCGCGGACCACGCACAGCATGCCGACCACCGCGCCCGCCGTCATCGCGCAGCGGGCTGTAGGAGAAGGTGTGGTAGCTCTCCTCCGGGTAGCCGGAGCGCTCGAGGAACAGCAGCAGCCCCTCGTCCCAGGTCGCCTGGCCGGTGGCGAGCACGGTGTCGATCCGCGGGCCGATGTCGTCCCAGATCTCCTCCCACACCTCGCTGGCCGGCCGCCCGAGCGCCCACGGGTACTTGCGCCCAAGCGTGTCGCGCCGGTAGGCGGCGATTGCAGAAGAACGTCAGCTGCGGCCCCCACGCCATCCACATCGGGAAACGGGAGGACAGCAGGATGTCGACCGCGGTCTGCAGGCTCTGCGGCCACGATCCTGGCCGCCCGAGCGGGGTAGCGGCCCAGTCAACCGCCGCGAGATCACGGCCGACCTCCGCGTCGGCGGCGAACAACCCGGCCTCGCCCCGCCTCGGCTCGGCATCTGCCGCACGCGTCACCGGCCGTCCCCTCCCCTAGGCCTGGAACACCGGTCCAGTCAGCCGGATAATACGACAACCCCCAGCTACCTGCGGCAGCGCGTTCTAATCGGCCCCCGCGCGGTTGCCTATTCCAGGTCCAGTACCGCGCGCAGCGCGACGTTGATCTCCATGAGCTCTTCCGGGCTCAGCCGCCCGGCGAAGTCACCCAGCCGCTGCGGGTCGACGGCGGTCGTCTGCTCGACCAGCACGCGCACATCGGTGCCGAGGAGCTCGATGGTGGGATGGATCATCGAGCCGAACGACTTGGTCGTGGTCGGGGCGACCAGCCAGGTCGACAGGTGATCGTAGGCACTGGCCTGGACGACGACGACGTACCGTTCGCCCTGCTGCTCATGTCCCTGAGCAGAGCGCGGCTTCTTCAGCCGGTAGACGTCACCACGCACGGAGCTCGTCCAGGTCGTCGCGCACCGCGCGGATCTCGGCCTGGTAGTCGGGGTTGGCGGCCAGTCGCGCGGCGTCGGCGCGCAGGTCGGCCTGATGTTTCTGGTGCGCGGCGAGTTCCAGCGCGCTTCGGATGGCGCGGGTGGGGCTGGTCCCATCGGCCGTGAGGATGGCGAGGTTCTCCGTATCCTCAGCGGTCGGACGAAATGTAATCGGATCTGCCATACCGAAAGTATACACCGTCCCTATCAGGGATCTCCTTTCGTTCACCGTCGCGTCACTGCCAAGGGTCTGTCCCGATTGGCGGGCGCATCGTATGTTCAGGGCGGCATTTCATGCCATTTACTCCAAAACCCAGGAGGTTGGTTATGCCCCGGACCGGCTTGCGCCGTGTCACCCTCGCCCTTGGCGCAATCCTGCTCGCCACGATCGGTATAAGCGGAATGCCGGGCGTTACCCCCGCCCGCGCCGCCAGCGACTTGTCGCTGAACGTGCTACCTGACGACGGCGAAAACGCGATTTACAATTTCGTCAATTCGGCCACCAGCTCGGTCGACGTCACCATTTACGAGCTGAAAGATGTCACCCTTGAGAACGACCTCGTCGCCCGCGAGAAGGCCGGCGTGAACGTCCGGGTGATCCTGGACCAGGCGCAGAAGTCGTACGACACCGCCGCCTACAACGTCCTGACGGCCGGCGGGGTCGGCGTGGTCTGGTCGTCCACCGCATTCACCTACACCCACCAGAAGACGATCACCGTCAACAACGACGAGTCCTACGTCAGCACCGGCAACTTCGACACGACCTACTACGCCACCTCCCGCGACTTCGGTGTCTTCGACACCGACGCCAACGACGTGGCCGCGGTCGTGGCGGTCTTCAACGCCGACTACGCGCACGCGTCGATCACCCCGTCCGACGGGGATGACCTGGTCTGGTCGCCGACCGACTCGCAGAGCCACCTGCTGGCGCTGATCGACGGCGCGCAGCACAGCCTCGACATCGAGCAGGAGGAGTTCAGCGACACCACGCTGGTCAACGCCATCGTCGCCGACGAGAACCGCGGGGTCACCGTCCGGGTGGTCGTCGAGGATCCGTCGGACTACACCTCGGAGCTCAACGAGATCACGGCGGCCGGAGGGAAGGTGACCGGGTACTCCTCCTCCACCGGCTACTACATCCATGCCAAGACGGTCATCGCCGACTACGGCACGTCGACCGCCAAGGCGTTCGCCGGGTCGGAGAACTTCTCAAGCAACTCGCTCAACGACAACCGGGAACTGGGACTGATCACCAGCGACTCCGGCGTGGTGAGCGGTCTCGAGGCCGCGTTCAACGCTGACTTCACCGGGTCGGGCGCGGGCAAGGTCGCCATCTTCAGCCCCGGCCCCCAGACCACCGCGGTCGGCGGCTCGGTGTACCTGCAGACGCAGGGCGAGGACACCGCGACCGGCGCCCTCTCCTACGCGGCGACCGGGCTGCCCAAGGGCCTGTCGATCAGCTCCTCGACCGGCGTGATCTCCGGCACCGCGACCACCGCGGGCACGTCTACCGTGACCGTGACCGGCAAGGACTCCACCGGGCCGACCGGGTCGGCCACGTTCACCTGGACCGTCGGCTCGACCGGGCCCGACACGGTGACCGTCACTAATCCGGGCAGCCAGGCCGGCACCGTCGGCACCGTCGCCAGCGTCCAGATCGCGGCGACCGACTCCGCCTCCGGCCAGACCCTCGCCTACAGCGCCACCGGGCTGCCCGCGGGCCTGTCGATCAGCTCCTCGACCGGCCTCATCTCCGGCGCCCCGACCACCGCGGGCACGTCCAGCGTCACGGTGACCGCCACCGACGGCACCGGCGCCAGCGGCGCCGCCACGTTCAGCTGGACGATCGGCTCGTCGGCGGTCGGCTGCGGCGCGCAGCAGCTGATCCAGAACGGCGGGTTCCAGTCCGGCAGCATCTCCCCCTGGACGGCCTCCTCCGGCGTGCTGGCCAGCGCCTCGTCAAGCCACCCGTCCTACCCGTCGTCCGACGGCTACCTGGCCTGGCTCGACGGCTACAGCGCGGCCCACACCGACACCCTCGCCCAGACCGTCAGCATCCCCGCCACCTGCACGAGCGCGGTGTTCACGTACTGGGTCGAGACGAACTCCACCGTCACCAGCCCGGCCAAGGAAGCGCAGAACACCCTGGTCCTTGACATCCTGAACTCCTCCGGAGCGGTGCTGCAGACCGTCCCGGTCGCGACCGCCGCCAACAACGGCACCAGCTACGCGGAGTACTCCACCAACCTGGCCGCCTACGTCGGCGACATCATCACCGTCAAGTTCGTCGCCACTGAGATCAGCGGCGGTGACACCGTCTTCTACGAAGACGACAACGCGCTGAACTGCGACTAAGCGCGCCGCCGGCCGCCGCCCCTGGCCCCGGGTAAGCATCCCTTGGCCAGGGGCGGCGCGGTTCTACCCGCCTGCCGACCCCGCCGGGCTCTGTGTTGCCGGTATTTCCCGATCACTGGCATTTGGCCAGGAAATAGTTCGAATTTGGTAAGATGCGGTCGATGCCAAGAAAGACCCCGCGGCTGAACAGCCTGACGAGCCTGCGCTACTTCGCCGCCGCGGCGGTCGTCGTGACGCACGTCAACCCGTTCTTCCTCACCTCCGCGCTGCAGCGCGAGGCGACGGAGTACTGGTACGTGGGCGTCAGCTTCTTCTTCATGCTCTCGGGGTTCGTGCTGACCTGGTCGTGCTCCTGGCAGCCGGCCCGGCCGTTCTGGTGGAACCGGTTCAGCCGGATCTGGCCGCTGCAGGCGACCATGATGATCATCGTCTACGCCGCCCTGTGGGACTACGCGTATCACCCGCCGAACGCGGTCGGCTGGATCCTGGAGCCGTTCGTGGCGCAGGCCTGGGACCCGAACCCGCACGTGTACGCGAGCGGCAACGGCCCGACCTGGTCGCTGTCGTGCGAGTTCTTCTTCTACGCGATGTTCCCGCTGCTGGTGCGCGTGGTGCGCAGGCTCGGGCCGCGGGGCCTGGCGATCTCGGCCGCGGTGGTGCTGGCGGTCATGGCCGTGGTGCCCGCCCTCGTCGGCCCGCACGTCTCGGCCTCGACGTACCTGTGGCTCTTCTACTACCTGCCCGCCTACCGGATCGGCGAGTTCATCATCGGGATGCTGGCGGCCCGCGCGGTCCAGCTCGGACTGCGTATCCCCCGCCCGTCGGCCGGCTACCTGCTCGGCTGGGCCTGGGTGGCCGCCTGGGTGGTGTTCACGACGCTGTACACGCGGACCCACCACGGCGACCCGGTCGCCCGGCCGTTCGCGGCCATGCTCGTCCTCCCCGGGTTCGTGCTGCTGGTGCTGGTGGGCGCCTCGGCCGACCTGACCGGGCGCACCCGGCTGATGGGCGCCTGGCTCCCGGTGAAGCTCGGCGAGTGGTCGTTCGCCCTCTACATGGTCCAGGTCGCGATCATCGCGCCGGTCACCACCCATTTCACGTTGAGCAAGACCGAAATGGCCTACGGCGGCTGGCTGATGCTGGGCTTCCTCATCGTGTGCACGGCCGCCGCCATCGCCGCCCACTACGCGATCGAGAAGCCGGCCGAGAGCTGGCTGCGGGCTCGCGGTCCCGGCCGTCGCCCGGCCGGCGACGGTGGGAGCCCGCCCGAGTCCGCTCCCCGCCCGCCCGAGTCCGCTCCCCGTCCGCCAGAGAGCGTGTGGACCGGACCGCGCCACCGCCGGACCGGCGCCCGCCCGGAGCCGACCTACCCAACCGCCCTCCGCCCCTAGTCCCGCCCCTGGGAAAGGGGCCGGGCCGGCCACCCGTTGCGGCCGGCCCGACCGGAGCGGTTACTGCGGATCAGGTAAAGCCGACGTTCAGGACGAAGTGCCCGAGGCGGAGGTTTAGCGCCCCGCCGCCGGCCCAGTGCACGATGAACGCCAGGAGGATGATGGCGAGTATGGCTACCACCAGCCAGAAGAAAAACCACACAATGCCGGGAATCGCGTACCCGGCGACCGATCTCGCTCTTGCCACGGGCCCCGACTACCCCGGGCACTACGACTTATTCCAAGACCTGTTCGGCGCTTAACCGGCTAGGGCCCGGTCACCCCGCCAGGCCAGACCACCGGCCCATCGGCCGGGCATCGACACACAGTCCTCACCGTCACCACGCGCAATAAGCCGGACGGAGAAAGAGGCTAGCGTGTGCACTTCGGGTCGCGGGCTGCCCCCAACAGAACACGATGATGTCTTAAGACGAATGACGAGCACCCAATTCGCACACGATGACGCCTCTGGCAGGCGCGAACACCGCCCGGCGCCGTCGGCTACTCGTCCGCCTCGGGCAAAAGGGACTGGAGTTACTCGTACAGCCGGGCCAGGCCCGCCGCCGCGTCCGCCATCCGCGCCCGCAGGCTGTCCGGCGCCAGCACCTCGACCTCGGCCCCCAGCCCGAGGAAGGAGGACTGCGCGTGCGGCAGCGACTCGATCGGGACGACCGCCGTGACCCAGCCGCTCTCGTCCGGCACCGCGGTCGCGTCGACGGCCGCCGTCACCGCCTGGCTGAGCAGATCGCGCGCCCGCTCCCGGCCGTCCGGCGACAGCCGGATCGTCGCCTCGCCCTGCTGCAGCCCCTCGCGAAACCGCAGGATGTGCGCCGCCCAGTACTCCTGCAGGCTGAACCCCGACAGCCGTTCGAACTCTTCCGCCAGCGGGGTCAGGCTCAGCATCTGGCTGATCCGGTAGGTCCGCAGCGTCCCGTCGCAGCGGGCCACCACGTACCACTTGCCGCCCTTGAGCACGATGCCGTGCGGCTCGAGGATCCGCGTCACGTCGGTCGGCGCGACCCAGCGGCGGTAGCGGACCTCGATCCGCCGCTGGTTCCAGACCGCGTCCGCGATCGCGTCGAGGTGCGGCGAGGAGTCGCCGTCGTGATACCACCCGGGCGCGTCGAGGAAGAACCGCTCGGCGATCCGAGCCGACCGCTCGCGCAGCTCCGGCGGCAGCGCCGCGTCCAGCTTGAGCTGGGCGGTGGCCAGCACCGTGCCCAGGCCGAGCTCGGCCGCCGCGGCCGGCATCCCGGCGAACTGCAGCGCCTCCGCCTCGGCGGCGGTCAGCCCCGTCAGCCGGGTCCGGTAGCCGCCCAGGAGCTGGTAGCCGCCGGCCGGGCAGGCGTCGCCGTAGATCGGCACGCCCGCCTCGCTCAGCGACTCGACGTCACGGTAGATCGTCCGCACCGACACCTCGAGCTCGGCCGCGAGCTGGGGCGCGGTCAGCCGCCCGCGGGTCTGCAGCAGCAGCAGAATCGAAACGAGCCGGCTCGCGCGCATAACCCTGACAATACGTGTCAGGGATGGCTCATAGCGTCGGCGGCATGACATTCACAGAGAACGAGCACCAGAACGACAACGGCGCGGGCGACTTCGACTTTCTCGTCGGCGAGTGGGACGGCATCCAGCGGCGCAGGAAGGCGTGGCTGGCCGACTGCGACGAGTGGTACGAGATGAAGTCGACCACCCGCTGCTGGTCGGTCTTTGGCGGCGCCGGCAACATAGACGAGGTGAACTTCCCTGAGCAGGGCTTCACCGGGCTCACGGTCAGGCTAAGGGACGTGGCGACCGGCGACTGGTCGATTTACTGGGCCAACAGCCGCGACGGCATCCTCGGGGTGCCGCCGGTCACCGGCCGGTTCGAGAACGGCGTCGGCCTGTTCTACGCCGACGAGGTGCTCGACGGCCGGGCGATCCGGGTCCGCTTCACCTGGTCGCACATCACCGCCGACTCGGCCCGCTGGGAGCAGGCGTTCTCGCCCGACGGCGGGGAAACCTGGGAGGCCAACTGGACCGCCGAGTTCACCCGCCAGGCCAGCGCCGGCCAGGACCACACCGCGCAGTTGACAAGGAAAGGCTCGGCGGGGAAACTCACAGCAAGCTAGCCAATAACTTGAAAGCCACTCTCGTAGAGTGAAAGTAGCGCATCCGAACGGGGAGCTGACGATGGAACGGACCGTGTTCACCGGCGGGGCGGTGTTCGACGCGAGCGGCGCCGACCCGTACCCCGGAGAGGTGGTCGTCGACGGCGACCGCATCGTCGAGGTCCGCTCCGGCTGGCGCGAGGACCACGGGACGGCGCGGGTGGTGAACATCGCCGGCCGCACGATCATGCCCGGGCTGATCGAGTCGCACGCGCACCTCACCTTCCCGTCGGCCGTGGGTCACATCGACCCCTCGTTCAACCCGCCGCTCGACGTGAGCTTCTTCCGCCGCATCGAGGGCATGGAGACGGAGCTCGCCCGGGCCGAGCGTAACGCGGGCATCCTGCTCGACGCGGGCTTCACCTCGGCCTACTCGGCCGGCTCGCTGCTGCCGATGCCGGTCGAGGTGATCCTGCGCGACAAGATCAGGGCCGGGGCCGTCCGCGGGCCCCGGCTGCGCGCCGCCAGCGCCGAGCGGGACAACCACCCGCTCCGCCCCGACGGGCACTTCGCGGCCGACTGGCAGGGCCCCGACGCCTGCCGTCAGTACGTCGTCGAGAACGCCGCCCAGGGCTTCGACAGCGTGAAGTTCCTGCTCAGCAACGACGACGTCTTCGTCGAGGGCGGATCGCAGATCACCCAGTACAGCTGGGAGGAGGCGCAGGCGGCGGGCGAGCAGGCGCGCGAGTCCGGCGTCTGGCTGAACTGCCACGCGCAGTCGGCCGAGTCGGTCAAGCTCGCCGTGCGGGCCGGCTTCCGGTCCATCTACCACTGCACCTACGCCGACGAGGAGGCCCTGGACCTGCTCGAGTCGGTCAAGGACGAGGTCTTCGTCTCGCCCGCCCCCGGCATCATCTACGCCAACGTGCACGAGGGCGAAGAGTACGGCATCGACCGGGCGGCGGCCGAGAAGATGGGCTCGGTCGCCGCGCTCGAGGCGATGACCGAGATCTACCCCGAGATCCGCCGCCGCGGCATCCGCGCGCTGCCCGGCGGCGACTACGGGTTCCCCAACAACCCGATCGGCCGCAACGCGCGCGACCTGCAGCTCTTCGTCGACCTGCTCGGCTACGCCCCGGTCGAGGCGCTGACCGCCGCCACCCGGCTCGGCGGCCAGCTGATGGGCATGGGCGACGAGCTCGGGCTGCTCGCCCCCGGCTACCTGGCCGACCTGCTGGTGGTGCGGGGCAACCCGGCCCACGACGTCACCCTGCTGCAGGACGCGGCCAACATCGAGTGGATCGTGCAAGGCGGCCGCTCCCACAAGCAGCCCGAGCCGAGCCGCGCGGCCTAGCCGCCGCTGACCTCGCGCGCGAACGCGACCACCGCGTCGAACAGCGGCGTCAGATCCTCGATGCCGGCCCACATGTGGCCGGCCCCGTCGACCGCCTCGAAGCGGACGTCGGCCCCGGCCTCGGCCAGCGCCGCCGCCAGCGCCTCGCTCTGCTGGAACGGAACCGCCCGGTCAGCCGTGCCGTGCGCGATCAGGAACGGCGGCGCCCCAACCCGGACGTGGCTGACCGGGCTGGCCGCGCGGGCGAGCTCCGGCACCTCGGCCACCGGGGCCCCGAGCAGCCGCGCCTCGCGGGTGTCGGTCGGGTCGTCGGTCAGCGCGCCCGCCGCCCCGACCTGCTGGTCCAGCGCGGCCAGGTCGGTCGGCCCGTACCAGTCGACGACCCCGCGCACCCGCCCGGGCGACCGGAGCCCGAGCAGGGCGGCCAGGTGCGCCCCGGCCGATTCGCCCCACAGCACGATCCGGCCGGGGTCGAAGCCGTACTCCTCCGCCCGCCCGGTCAGCCACTCGACCGCCGCCGACACGTCCTCGAGCTGGGCCGGGAAGCGCGCCTCGCCGCTGAGCCGGTAGTCGATCGAGGCGACCGCGAACCCGCCGGCCGCCAGCCGCGCCAGCGGCCCGGGCCGCCATCCAGCGAAGCTGGGGCTGACCATCGAGCGGTCGCCGCGCAGCCAGCCGCCCCCGTGCATGAACACGACCAGCGGAACGCCGTCGCCCGCGCCGGCGGGAAGGTACAGGTCGAGCAGCAGCGGGCGGAACCCGATCGGGGCGGCGTACGCCAGCCCGCCGAGGAACCGCACATCGTCACCGGGCGCAGGGTTGTCCGCCATAGCCGCCTGTCTCTCGTTCAGTGAAAGCCGCTTTCACCGATGCCGGGCCCAATGTAGCCCGCGAGAGACGCCTCAGGTCCGTTCGGCTAAAAGATTTTGGAGTTCAAGATCATTTTTCCGAACGGACCGTTGGCTCGACGCAGTAGCCGATTTACGGCGGATCAGCGGGCAGGCCGAAGCGGGCGAACATTTCCGCGCCCGAGATCCAGCCTCCGGCGTTCTCGGGACTGAGCAGGTCGGCGGTCAGGAACCCGGTCACGGCCGCGATCTTCCCCTCGGGCGACAGCGTGAGCACGTCGATCGAGGCCGGGATGAACTGGCCGACGTCCTCGTCGTACACGTAGCCGCCCACCGCCGGCTGGCCGTTGGCCTCGGTCGGCCGGTGCCGCCAGCGATCGGTCAGCGGGTACCTGACCAGGAAGTCGCGGACCGGCTCGAGGCCCCGGTACCAGCTCGGGACCGGCGGCATCGACCAGGTCACGTCCTCGGTGAGCATGCCCACCAGGGTCCGGATGTCGCCGTTCTCCACCGCGTCGGCGTACTGGCGGACGAGGTCCCTGGTCCGCGCGTCGCCGAGCGTGCGCAGGGCGGACTGCTGGCTGCTGGCCGGCACCCGGGCCGCCATGGTCACCCGGGCCCGCTGCAGGGCGCTGGTCACCGACCCCGCCGACGTGCCGAGCTGGCCGGCGATCTCCGCCGCCGAGAAGCCGGCCACCTCGCGCAGCAGCAGCACCGCCCGCTGTAGCGGCGGCAGGTGCTGCACGGCCGCCACGAACGCAAGCTCGATGCTCTCCCGCTGCTCGTAGCGGGCCTCCGGCGACGGCTGGCCGGCCAGCGTCAGCCACTGATCCGGGTAGGGCTCGAGCCACGGCAGCTCGGTCAGCGCCGGGTCGAGCTCGGCCCCGAGCTCGGCGGGCGCGCCCAGGTCGACCGCGAACTCCCGCCGCGACCGGTGCCGGGCGATGTCAAGCGCGGAGTTGGTGGCGATCGCGTACAGCCACGAGCGGACCGACGCGCGTCCCTCGAACCGGTCGATGCCCTTCCACGCGCGTACCAGCGCCTCCTGCAGCGCATCCTCGGCGTCGTGGACCGAGCCGAGGATGCGGTAGCAGTGGGCGCGGAGCTCCGCCTGGTAGGCGGCGGCGACCTCGGTGAACTCGTCCTCGCGCATCAGTCGCTGAACGACGGGTCCGCCCCGTGCGGCTTCGGCGCGCGGCCCTTGGGCTCCTCCCAGTCCTCCTGCCGCCCGAGCGCGGTCAGGTCGAGGAAGGAGTAGGCGCTGCCGACGATGTCGGTGCCGCGGGCCCAGGTCGAGTACGTGTGGAAGACCTGGTCGCCGTCGCGCAGGAAGAAGCTGAACCCGGGGACCTCGGTCGAGTCATCGTCCTCGAGCAGGTCGGGCTGCTCCTGGTAGTTGTAGACGAACTGCCGCCGCTCCTTGTCCACCGTCGCCTGGAAGTCGTAGTTGAAGTCGCTGCCGTAGGAGGAGTACCACGGGATCGTCCAGCCCATCTTGGCCTGGTACTGCCGCAGCTTCTCCAGCGGCGCGCGCGACACCAGCGACGAAGTTGGTGTCCCTGCTCCGCAGGTGCGTGATCATCCCGTCGGAGGTCTCGTCGATCCCGGCCGTGCAGCCCGGGCAGGCCGCGTCCCAGTCGGGGCCGAACATGACGTGCTGGACGATCAGCTGCCGGCTGTCGCCGAACAGGTCGGCCAGCGTGACCTTGCCGTCCGGGCCCTCGAAGACGTACTCCTTGTCGACCGCGACCATCGGCAGCCGCCGCCGCTCGGCGTTGAGCGCGTCCCGCTCGCGGGTCGCCTCCTTCTCCTTGACCAGCAGCCGCTTCCTTGCCTCGAGCCACTCCTCGCGGGTCACGACGTCGGGGAAAGCCATGCCAACCTCCTACCGGGTTCTGGGTCTCTCACCTGGTTAGACTGCGTGCCGGGAGCGGATTAATCGGTTTGCCTGGATCCCAGGGTCGCATGCAGGGCCCGCAGCGCGACCTGCACCGCCTGGTGGTCGGCGCCGTCCCTGGCCCGGGCGGTGAGGCTGATCGACTGGGCTGGCGGCAGGCCGCGCACCTCCACCAGGCCCTCGGGCGGCGGCCCGGCCAGCGCCAGCAGGCTGATGCCGAGCCCGGCCCTGGTCGCGTTGAGCACCCCGCCGAGCGCGGCCGCCTCGCCGACCACGGTAGCGGGGATGCCGTGCTGGTCGAGGACGGCGAGGGCGCGGCCGCGGATCGCGCACGGCGCCTCGATCGCGATCAGCGGCCACGGCGTGTCCCCGGCCGGGGGAGTCCAGGTCGACGCGGCGCACCAGACCAGCGGAAGCGAGCCGACCAGCGTGCCCAGCCGTGCGCTGGCCTCGGTGATGAACACCGCCAGATCGACGCTGCCCCGGTCCACCGCCTCGTTCAGCGGGGTCGTCCGGTCGAAGCGGAACTTGACGCTCAGCGTGGGCGACGTCACCCCGAGCTCGGTCACGATCGGCGGCAGGATGTGGTCGGCGGCGTGGTCGGTCGTGCCGATGATGAACTCCGGGCCCTCGGTCGGGCCCAGTCGCTCGAGCGCCTCGTCGTGGGCGGCGACGATCCGGCGGGCCTCCGACAGCAGCGCGACCCCGGCCGCGGTCAGCCTCGCCCGGCGGCCGTCCGGCTCGACCAGCGGCCGCCCCAGCGCCTTCTCCAGCCGGCGGATGTGCTGGCTGACGGCGGACTGGCTGAGCTGCAGGTCGGCCGCGGCCCGGTGGAAGCCGCCGGCGTCGGCCACCGCGATCAGGCTGCGCAGCGGAACGATGTCCAGTACGCGTGACATTTGCACCTCGGTTCCACTGCCCGGCCGCCGGCCGCCCATTGATAAGGGTTCGCGATCGAAGCCGATTCGAGATCGTCGTTGGACGCTCTCACCATTTCCCTACTATTTTAATCGGTATGGATGGAAAAGCTAGTCTTCCCGGCGGTCGGAGATGAGCGTGACGACCGAGCGGGCCACGGCGGCGGGCTGGGGCGAGCCGGACGGCGTGGCCCCGCGCGGCACGCTGATCGTGATTCCCGGCCGGGGCGAGGGGCCGGAGCTGTACGAGCGGTTCGGCCGCCGGATCGCGGCCGACGCGTACCGGGTGCACGCCGTCGCCGACCCGGTCGCCGACCCCGCGCTGACCACGTCCCAGGTGCTCGCGGTCACCGGCGAGGTGCGGCCGTACGTGCTCGTCGGATCGGACACGGGCGCGCTGTTCGCGGCCGGGCTGGTCGCGTCGGGTCAGGTCACCGGGGTGGACGCGGTGGTGCTGGCCGGGCTGCCGACGGCGCCGGATTGGGGGCCGGCCGTCGGCGGCGGGCCGAGCGCCGAGTCGTGGGAGGCGGAACTGGCGGCGCGGACCGCCTGTCCCACCCATCGCGGCCGGCTGGGCGGCCAGGGGCTGCGCCGGGGAGCGCTGTTCGAGCCGGTCCCGGCCGGCTGGGAAGCGCTCGCGGACCTGGGGCGGCTGACCGTCCCGGTGCTCGGCCTGCACGGAGCGGCCGACCCGGTCAGCCCGCTCGACGCCGCCCGCGAACGCTACCGCCAGGCCCCGCGAGCCGAGCTCGTCAGCATCACCGGCGGCGTGCACGACGTGCTCAACGACGTCACCCACCGCACCGTCGCGGCGACGATCGTGCTGTTCCTCGAACGTCTCCGGCTGGGCCCGGAGCTGCCGCCGATCGCGGTCAGCGAGAAGCTATGAGCCGTTACGTGATCGTCGGGGCGGGCGGCATCGGCGTCACCTTCGCCGCCGAGCTGCAGCGGGCCGGCCGTGACGTGGCCCTGGTCGCGCGGGGCGCGCAGCTGGCGGCGGTGCGGGCGGGCGAACTCCGGTACGCCCGGCCCGACGGGACCCGCCGGCTGAGCCTGCGCGGCATCGGCGATCCGGGCGAGCTCGAGCTCACGGCGGGCGATGTGCTCGTGCTCGCGACCAAGACGCAGGACGTCGAGCCGGTGGTCGCGCAGTGGGCGCCGCGCCCGGTCCGGCTGGCCGATGGCACCCTATCGACCGCCGGGGTGAGTGTCCCGGTGCTGACGCTGCAGAACGGGCTCGAGGCCGAGCGCGTCGCGCTGCGCCGTTTCCGCTCGGTGATCGGCGGCGTGCTGTGGCTGCCGGCCAGCTACCTGCGGGCGGGCGAGGTCAGCGCGCCCGGCTGGCCCGCGGCGGGCGTCGTCTGGCTCGGCGCCTACCCCGGCGGCGTGTACCCCGGGCTGGCGGCGATCGCGGCCGACCTGCGGGCCGCCAATTTCGAGACCCAGCTGGTCGAGGACATCAAGCGCTGGAAGGCGGCCAAGCTCACCTCCAGCGTGACGTTCGCGTTGAGCGCGCTCTACCCGCCGAGCGAGCTCCGCGACCGGGCGGCGCAGCTGCTCCGCGCTGAGGCGCGCGACATTCTCACCGCCTCCGGCCTCGACATCGCCGACATCGCCGGTGAGACCACGGCCGACACCAGCCGGGTGACCGCGCGCCCGACCTCGGGGGTGGAGTACGGCGGCAACTCGACCTGGCAGAGCATCACCAGGTCGAGCCCGTTGGAGACGGACTACCTGAACGGCGAGATCGTGCTCGCCGCCCGCCTGCTCGGCCGCGCGGTGCCCGTCAACCAGGCGATCGCCGAGCGGGCCGATCGGGCCTGGCGGGACGGCGCCCCGGCCGGCGCCCTCGGCCACGACGACCTGCTCGCGACCGTTCCCCAGCTGCGCCCGGTCGCGGCCGGGACCCGGATCTCGGCCACGACCGGAGGCGGCTAACGGAAGGCGGAAGGTCCATGCTGCAGCAGAAGGTAGGGCGCCAGGCTGAGCTCCGCCGCGTCTTCGGCGCGTTCCCGACCGGCGTCACCGCCGTCGCCGGGCTGGCCGACGGCAGCCCGCTCGGCATCGCCGCTAGCTCGTTCACGTCGGTCTCGCTCGACCCGCCGGTGGTCTCGGTCTGCACCGCGCACAGCTCGACCACCTGGCCGCGGCTGCGGCGCGGGCCGAGGGTGGGCATCAGCGTGCTCGGCCCGCACCAGGAGGACGCCTGCCGCCGGCTGGGCGGGCGCGGCGACGACCCGCGCGGGGCGGACAAGTTCGCGACCCTGCGCTGGCGCGCGACCGAGGGCGGGGCCGTCTTCGTGGAGGGGGCGAGCGCCTGGCTCGAGTGCAGCGTCTACCGCGAGGTGACGGTCGGCGACCACGACATCGTCCTGCTGCTGGTGCACGAGCTTGACTCCGACCCGGCGGTCGCGCCGCTGGTCTTCCACGGGAGCCGGTTCCGCCGGCTCGAGCCCTGAGGGAGCTGCCGCCATGACGGTCGAATTCATCAGCCTGATCAACGTCTGGGAGTCGAGCGAGCTGCACCCCCGGCCCGGCGGCGCGCCCGACGCGGGCTACATCAGGCGGTACGCGCGCAGCCTGGAGGACGGCGGGTTCGACTACACGCTGGTCGCCTACCACTCGTCCGGCTACGACCCGTTCACCGTGTCGGCCACGATCGCGGCCTGCACCGATCGGATCAAGCCGATCGTCGCGCTCCGGCCCAACACCATGCAGCCGACCGTCGCCGCGCAGAGCCTGGCCACCCTCGACCAGCTCAGCGGCGGCCGGGCGGTGGTGCACATCATCTCCGGCGGCAGCGACGCCGAGCAGGCGCGGCAGGGAGACTATGTCTCCAAGGACGACCGCTACGCCCGCTCGGAGGAGTTCGTGCGGATCCTCCGCCGGGCCTGGCAGGAGACGCAAGCCTGGGATCACGACGGCCGGTTCTACCGGTTCGAGAACTTCGCGGCCGGGTTCCGGCCGGTCAATGGCACGATCCCGGTCTCCATCGGCGGCTCGAGCGACGAGGCGTACCGGGTCGGCGGCGCGCTCGGCGACATCTTCGGGCTCTGGGGCGAGCCGCTGGCGGAGACCCGCGAGCAGATGGACCGGGTCGCCGCGCAGGCCCGGCTGGCCGGGCGGACCGACGTGCCCCGAACCTGGGTCACGTTCCGCCCCATCGTGGCCGAGACCGACGAGCTGGCCTGGGAGAAGGCGCACCGCACGATGGGCGTGGTCGACCAGACCCACAAGTCCGGCGGGTTCCGCGGGCGGCCTGGCGGACGGGCCGCCGCAGAACGTCGGCTCGCAGCGGCTGCTCGAGATCGCCGCCAGGGGCGAGGTCCACGACCGCGCCCTGTGGATGCGGCCGGCCGCAGATCACCGGGGCCATGGGGGCCTCGACCGCGCTGGTGGGCAGCTACGAGACCGTCGCGGCGGCGATCCTCGACTACGTGGACCTGGGCGCCGACCTCATCTCGATCCGCGGCTACGACAACCTCAACGACGCCATCGACTACGGCCGCTACGTCCTCCCGCTGGTCCGCTCGGAGCTCGCGCACCGGGCGTCGTCCGGCCACCCCCAGCCCGCCGAGGCCGCCCCGCCCGCTCAGCCCCAGGCCGCCCAGCCCTCCCAGCCCGCCCAGGCCGACCAGCCCGCGCCTGCTCAGGCCGCTGCCGGGAGGCCCTCGTGACCGGCGCGACCACCGCGCCGGCCCACCCGGACACGTCCGACGCCGCCCTGCGGCGGGTGACCGATGCGCTCGCCGCCGACGCCGAACGGTACGACCGCAGCGCCGAGTTCCCCTGGGAGTCCATTCACGCCGAGATCCCGGCCGAGAACTTCCCCGGCGTGCCGGCGGCCGAGGCAGGCCGCGATGCGGCCGCGTTCGCGTCGGTCGGCATCTCGCTGATGGCGCTGTACGTGGGCGTCGCCCGGGCCGCGCAGGAATTCTTCATCAAGTTCGCGAACGAGCGGGTGCCGACGTCGCTCGGCCGCCCGATCGCCGCCACCGAGCGAATCCAGACCATCGCGGGCGAGATCGAAGCGCAGCTCATCCAGGCCGAGGAGGTCCTCTACGGGCTGGCCGGCCGCATCGACGCGGGCGACCCGCAGGCGCTGCCGCGAGCGGCCATCGCCAAGCTGCTCATCACCCGGTCCGCGATCAACGCCGTCCAGGCCGCCTTCACCGCCCTCGGCAACCCGGCCCTCACCCGCTCCAATCCCCTCGAGCGCCACTTCCGCGACATCCAGTGCTGCCGCATCCACCCCCCGCAGGACGACGCCGCCCTCATAGCCGTCGGCCGCCGCACCCTAACCGCCCCACCCACCCCACCCGCCTGACGCCCCCCCGGCGAGCCCCGCCCGCCGCCCTCCACCCATCATCCCAGCGAGCCAGATGCGCAATTGGGCCGGCAAGAGTGAGCCCAAATGCGCATTTGGGCTCACCGCCAGGGCCGCTAGTCGAGCAGGTCGGGCTGCTCGGCCACGATCTCGTCGTAGTAGGGCCGGAAGCTGAAGCCGCCGAACGCTCGCGAGCGGCCCAGCGGCGCCGCCACCTCGTCCCGGATCAGCTTGGGCGTGCCCGCCGCCTCGGCCAGCAGCTGGGCCTGCGCGGTCGCGTCGGCGGTGATGAACAGCCAGGCCGCCTCCTCGACCGAGCCGCCGACGGTCAGGAACCCGTGGTTCTGCAGGATCACGGTCTTGTGCGGGCCGAGCGCGACCGCGATCCGCTTGCCCTCGGCCTCGTCGAGACGACGCCGTTGAAGTCGGCGTACAGCGAGTGGCTGCCGTAGAACGTGCACGAGTCCTGGGTGATCGGATCGAGCAGGCGGCCGAGCGTCGACCAGGCCTTGCCGTGCACCGCGTGCGCGTGCGCGGCCGCGATGACGTCGGGCCGGGCCGCGTGCAGTTGCGAGTGGATGAAGAACGCGGCCGTGTTGATCGGCTGGTCCCCGATCACGATCTCGCCCGCCGGGCTGACCAGCTGCAGGTCGGAGACCCGGATCCGTCCGAACGGCACCGCCAGCGGGTTGATCCAGAAGTGGTCGGTCAGCTCGGGGTCGCGGGCGGTGATGTGTCCGGACGCGCCGAGATTGAAGCCGAACTTCGCGAACACGCGGAAGGCCGCCGCCAGCTGCTGCTTGCGATGCAGGCGCTCGGCCGCCGGGTCCGGGTTCGACTCGTCCGGCTGATAGCGCTGATTGAAGACGCTCAGCGGCCGGGTCCGGAACTGGCTGGTGATGCCCGATGCTTTTCCTGTCATACCGACTAAAATAGTAGGAATATTAGAACAGCGTCCAATGACGATCTCTGGTCGAATTCGATGACGGATCCTTATCGGTGGATCCGCCGGCCGCGCGGCTGCCGCACCGCAGCGGCTCCGCAGCCCCACGGCAGCCGCGCCACGATCCGATCGCGGTTGGCGATCGGTTCTGATTCGAGATCGTCGTTGGACGGCCCAAAGATAATCCCACTTAGCCTACGATATGATAGGAAACTCCGTCGCTAGACGACTTCACCGTGTCGCGCTCGGCGTGGCCGCTCTTGCCGCGCTGGTGCCAATCGTTGCCGCGTGCAGTTCGGGCAGCCCGAGCAGCGGCGGCGCCGATGCCGATGCGCGGCAGGCAGCCCGAAGAGCGGTGGCAACCTCACGTTCCTGATCCAGGAGTTCCCGGCCGGATGGGTCTCCAGCGTCAGCAACATATCGAGCTACGAGGGGAACCTGTGGGGGGAGATCACCGACAAGCTCGTCTACGTCTCCAGCACCGGCCAGGTCAGCCCTTGGATCGCGACCAGCTGGCAGACGCGAGGACAACGCCGAGAAGTACGTCCTGCACCTCAAGCCAGGCGTGACCTTCTCCGACGGGACGCCGCTCAACGCCGCCGCCGTCGTCGACAACATCACCCTGTGGGCCAAGGGCGACCCCAGCCGCGGTATCGCCAAGGTGGGACTGTTCCCCGCGCTCTACTTCGAGGACGCGAAGGCCGTTAACAGCACCACGGTCGAGGTCGATTTCTCCAAGCCGACGCTCGGCTTCATCCCGACGCTGGGCTACCACGGCTCCATCCTGCTGGCACCCAAGACGCTCGCGCTGAGCGTGAACCAGCAGGCCAACCTGACCGAACGAGATCGGCAGCGGGCCGTTCGTGGTCAAGTCCTTCCAGACCGGCGTCAGCTACACGCTCGAGCGCCGCGCGGACTACGACTGGGGGCCGCCCGCCCTCGGCCACACCGGCCCGGCCTACCTCGACTCGATCACCTACAAGGTGGTCGCGGACGAGTCGACGCGCGAGCAGGCGGTCGTCGCGGGCGACGCCCAGGCCGACTTCAACGTCACCCCGTCGGACATCCCGTCACTGGAGTCGCAGGGCTTCACCGTCGCGACGCCGACGCTACCTGGGCTTCGTCGACGGCTTCGAAGTGGACGCCGCCGCCGGCCCGACCGCCAGCCTGGATGTGAGACAGGCGATCCAGCACGCGATCAACCGGACCCAGATCCTCAACACGGTCTACCCCAAGGGCTGGGACCTGGCCGAGAGCTTCATCCAGAGCAACGTGCCCGAGGCGCAGAATGACTCGGCCCTGTTCAGCTACGACCCGTCGCTGTCGGACAAGCTGCTGACCGAAGCCGGATGGATCGAGGGCGCCAACGGCTACCGGACCAAGGACGGCCAGACCCTCGACTTCACCCTGGTCCCCAACCCGTATGTCCCGTCCACCGAGCAGGAGGACGAGCTCATCGCCCAGCAGTTCGCCAAGGTCGGCATCAAGGCGCGCTGAAGATCGTGCCGCTGTCCGACTACGCGTCCTTCGCAGCCACGTCGGCGAAGTACCCGCTGCTGTCGGTGTCGCGCAGCTTCATCGACTTCAGCACCGTCGGCGGCGTGCTGACCAGCGTGAACGGCGGCCAGAACTGGTTCGAGCTGGGTACGAGCGACAAGACCCTGGACAACCTGTCGCAGCAGATCGAGTCCGCCTCGAGCACCACCCAGCGCGACACGGTCGCCAACCAGGTGCAGCAGTACGTGCTCAACCAGGGCTACTTCATCCCCGTCGTGCAGCAGGTGCAGCGCATCTACCTGCTCGCGCCGAACGTGCACGGCGTCACCTACAACGGCATCGCGTACGCGAACTTCTACACGGCCTGGCTGTCGTGACCGACCTGGCCATCGCCGCCATCGCCCAGCCGTCCGCCCCTGAGGCGGGCGGCTGGGCCCGCGGCCGGCCGTACCTCGTCTACGCGCTGCAACGCCTGGCCCAGGCGGTCGTCGTCATCCTGCTGGCCTACGTGCTCTCGTTCGTGCTGATCACGATCCTGCCCGGCAACGCGATCGCGACCACGCTCGGCAACCCGCAGAGCGGGCTCAGCCCGGCCCAGATCAAGAACGTGGAGAGCTACTACGGCGTCACCAAGCCGATCATCGTCCAGCTCTGGCTGGCGCTGTCGCGCTTCGTCCGCGGGCAGCTCGGCATCTCGCTGATCAGCCACCAGACCGTCACCAGCCTGATCGCGCGGCGCGCTGCCCTACACGCTCAAGCTCGCGGGCACGGCGCTGGTGATCTCGCTGATACTGGCGGCCGTGATCGCCTACGGCTCGCAGTACCTGCCGGGCCGGTGGGCCAGGAGCGTGCTGCGCTCGGCGCCCTCGCTGTTCCTGTCGGTGCCGAACTTCATCATCGGCCTGCTGCTGATCCATTACTTCTCGTTCCAGCTGCACACCTTCGACGTGCTCAACCCGGACAGCCCGGTCGGCACGTTCTTCGCCGGGCTCGCGCTCGGGATCCCGATCTGCGCGCCGCTGGCGGAGGTGCTGATCGCCAACCTGGATCACGAGTCCGGCGCAGGAGTACGTGCTGGTGGCCCGGTCGCGCGGGCTGACCCAGGCCAAGCTGTTCGCCCGGCACCTGGTCAAGCCGTCGATGCTGCCCGCCGTGACGATGGCGGCGCTGATCGCGGGCGAGCTGATGGGCGGCGCGATCGTCACCGAGGAGGTGTTCGGGCGCAACGGCATCGGCTCGGTGATGTACACGGCCGTCTCGAACCAGGACACGCCGGTGCTGCAGGGCATCGTCGCGCTCGCGGCGGTCGTGTTCGTGGTCGTCAACCTGATCGCCGACCTGCTCTCCCCGCTGCTCGACCCGCGGGTCCGGCTCAACGGCGGTGGACCGCCGGGAGGTGGCGTCGACATGAGCATCGCGACAGAGCCGACTCAGCCCCGGCCTCGGCGGCTCACAGCGGCCGCGCGCAGCGCGTTCACGCACCAGTCGCCGCCCTCGGTGCTGCTGTCCTTCGTCGTCGTCCTCATCGTCATCCTGTGGTCGCTGCTGCCCGCGTTGTTCACCTCCTACAGCGCGGTCACCGCCAACCCGGCCGACAAGTTCCTCGGCCCAAGCGCCCGGCACTGGTTCGGCACCGACGACCTCGGCCGCGACGAATTCGCCCGGGTCGTCTACGGCGCCCGCTCGTCGGTCGGCACCGCCGTGGTGGCGGTCGCCATCGGCCTGTTCGCGGGCGGCCTGATCGGCCTGCTGGCCGGCTTCATCGGCGGCTGGGTCGACGCGGTGCTCGGGCGGCTGGTCGACACGCTGCTCGCCATCCCCGGGTTCCTGCTGGCGGTGGTGGTCGTCACCGGGCTCGGCTTCACCACCCTCAACGCCGCGATCGCGACCGGCATCGCGTCGGTCGCGATCTTCGCCCGGCTGATGCGGGCGGAGACGCTGAAGGTCCGGCACTCGGTCTTCGTCGAGTCCTCCTACCTGCAGGGCGGCTCGCGCAGTTCGGTGCTGTTCCGGCATGTGCTGCCGAACGCCTACCGCTCGGTCGTGGCGCTGGGGGTGCTGCAGCTCGGCAACGCGATCATCGTGATCGCCGCGCTGGCGTTCCTCGGCTACGGCTCGCCGCCGCCCGCCTCCGACTGGGGGCTGCTGGTCGCGGCCGGCCAGAACGACGCGACCGCGCCCTGGCTGGTCTACGGCCCGGCCATCGTCATCGTCATCACCGTTCTCTCAATCAACAGGATCAGCCGATGGCTACGGAAAACAAGCTGAAGACCGGCGGCCCCGCCATCGACGGGATCGCCGCCTCCGCGCCAGACACGACGCTGCTCAGCGTCGACGGCCTGACCGTCGCCTACGGCGACCAGACGGTGGTGCACGACGTGAGCTTCGAGCTGGCGCGTGGCGAGAGCCTGGCCCTGATCGGCGAGTCAGGCTCGGGCAAGACGACGATCGCGCGCACGGTCCTGCGGCTGCTCCCGCCGGAGGCGCGGGTCAGCGCCGGGCAGATCCTGTTCAACCGGCAGGACATCGCCGTGCTGGGCGAGCGCCAGTTCCGGCCGCTGCGCGGGCGCGAGCTCGGCTTCGTCCCCCAGGATCCGAGCAACGCGCTGAACGCGGTCCGCACGATCGGCTCGCAGGCGCTCGAGGCGGCCGCGCTGCTGCCCGACGGCGACGCCGCCGCGCGCCGCGAGCGCGTGCTCGAGACCTTCCGCCAGGTCGGCCTGACCGACCCCGACCGGGTCTTGAGGTCCTATCCGCACCAGCTCTCCGGCGGCATGCTCCAGCGGGTGCTGATCGGCCTGGCGGTGCTGCCCCGGCCCGCGCTGATCGTGGCCGACGAGCCGACCTCGGGCCTCGACGTGACGATCCAGAAGCGCATCCTCGACCTGTTCAACCAGCTCAAGGAGTCGCTCGGGATCGGCGTCCTGTTCATCACCCACGACCTGGCGGTCGCGGCCGAGCGGGCCGATTCGCTGGTGGTGCTCAAGGACGGCGTCGTCCAGGAACGCGGCCCGGCCGCCCGGGTGTTCGCCGCGCCGACGTCCGAGTACGCCCGCGAACTGCAGGCGGACGTCCCCGCGGTCAACCCCGACCGGTACCGGGCAATCGACTCGGGGCAAACGCAAAGCCAGCAGATAAGCGGAGCCAGCCAGATCGAGGTCCGCTCGTTGTCCAAGACCTTCACTGTCGGCGCCCGCGCCGTCCGCGCGCTCGACGACGTCTCGTTCAGCGTCCGCCGGGGCAGCACCCACGCCCTGGTCGGCGAGTCTGGCTCGGGCAAGACCACCGCCGCGCGGCTGCTGGCTCGGCCTCGAGCGCCCCGACGCGGGCGAGATCACCATCGGCGATCAGTCGGTCCGCGCCCACTCCCGCGGTCAGTGGCGCACGCTCCGCCGCCACCTGCAGCTCGTCTACCAGAACCCGTTCACCTCGCTCGACCCGACCTGGCGGCTGGACCGGATCGTCCGCGAGCCGCTCGACCGCTACCACGTCGGCGGCAAGGCCGAACGGGCCGACCGGGTGGAGGAGGTGCTTGACGCGGTCGGGCTGCCGGGCTCGCTGCTGCGCCGCCGCCCCGCCCACCTGTCCGGCGGCCAGCGCCAGCGGGTCGCGATCGCCCGCGCGCTGGTGCTGCGGCCGGACGTGGTCGTGCTCGACGAGCCGACCTCGGCTCTCGACGTCACCGTCCAGGCCGGCATCATCGAGCTGCTGTTCCGGCTGCAGCGCGAGCTCGGGCTGACCTACCTGTTCGTTTCGCACGACCTGTCGCTGGTCCGCCAGCTCGCCGACACCGTGTCGGTGCTGCAGGCCGGCCGCGTGGTCGAGGACGGCCCGGTCCAGGAGCTCTTCACCCGGCCGCGGCACCGCTACACCGAGGCGCTGCTCGACGCCATCCCGGCCCTCCCGAGGTGACGGGCCACGAGCTGACCAGTGCCACCCCGCGACCGTTCGGGAAAATCAAGATCTTTATCTCGAACGGTCCCGTGCTCCGCCTCTCACCCCCGCCGATTACCTCCACCGCCGGCCGACCCCCGAGGAGCAGTCGTGTCCAACCGCAAGCAGATCCGCCTCGCCATCAACCTGCTGGCCTCCGGCCGTCATAACGCGTCCTGGAAGACGCTGCCGGACCCGGCCAGCCTGTCGACCGACATCGACGTGTTCATCGCGATCGCGCAGACCGCCGAGCGCGGCCTGCTGGACGGGATCTTCCTGGCCGACAACTACGCCGGGCTGGCCGGGGAGTCGTTCAAGCGGCCGTTCCGTGCGCTGTCGCCGGGCGTGCTGCTGGCCGCGCTGGCCACCCACACCAGCAACATCGGCCTCGTGCTGACTGCCCCGGCGCTGTACGGTGACCCGGTCACGCTCGCCCGCGAGATCGCCAGCCTGGACCACGTCAGCAAGGGCCGGGGCGCCTGGAACATCATCACCAGCCAGCACGAGCACTCGCTGAAGATCCTCGGGCTCGACGCCGAGCTGCCCCGCTCGGCCAAGTACGACAAGGCCGACGAGTACGTGACCGTGGTGACGCAGCTGTGGGACTCGCTGCCGCCCGACGCGATCGTGGCCGACGCCGTCAGCTCCACCTACGTCGACCCCGGCCGGCTGCGGCCGGTCGAGTTCGAGGGCGACTACTACCGCGCGACCGGCGTGCTCGGCGTCATCGGCGGCTACCAGGGCAGGCGGCCGGTGCTACTGCAGGCGGGGGCGTCCGAGTCGAGCAAGCAGTTCGGCTCCAAGTGGGCCGACGCGCTGTTCACCAGCCACTGGTCCAAGCCGTCGGCGCAGGAGTTCTACACCGACGTCAAGCAGTACGCGGCCGGTAAGTGGCAGCGGGACCCGGCCGGGCTGCTGGTCGTGCCGGGCGTCTACCCGGTCCTCGGCGCGACCGAGGCGCAGGCCCGGCAGCGCAAGGCCGACCTCGACGACCAGCTCGACCTTGAGCACCTCAAGGGCTCGCTGGCCGAGTTGCTCGGCGTCGACCCGGGCGTGCTCGACCTCAGCCGGGAGCTGCCCTACGACCAGATCCCGCCGTCGGACCCGGCCGACGGGGCCGGCCACGTCCGCCGGGAGAAGGTGGTCGAGTCCGCCCGGGAGCGCGGCGCGTCCACCAAGCAGGTGCTGCTCGAGTACCTGACCGGCGGCCACCGGATCGTGGTCGGGACCCCCGAGCAGGTCGCCGACGACCTGATCGACTGGGTCGACACCGACGCCTGCGACGGCTTCAACTTCAACGTCGACCGCTACCAGGACGGCCTCGAGCACCTGGTGGACTGGCTCGTCCCCGAGCTCCAGGCGCGCGGCCGGTTCAGAACCGAGTACGAGTCGACCACCTTCCGCGGCAACCTCGGCCTCGACGGCGACGCATGAGCGAGGCGAAGGGCGCGCCGGTCAGCGAGCGCCTCGGGCTGGCCGACCTCGTCGACAAGGTGGCGGCCGACGCGCCCCGCCGCGACACCGAGCGGCTGCTCTTCGACGACCTCCGGCCGGAGCTGCGGGCGCGGGGGATCGGCGCGATCCGGCTGCCCCGCGGGGACGGGACCCGGCTGCCGCTGACCGAGTTCTTCGCGTTTGTCCGGGAGCTGGCGGCGGCCGACTCCAACCTCGCGCACAGCCTCCGCAACCACTACGCCGCGATCGAGAACGCGATCCTCGACCCGACCCCGAGCTCGCCGCGGGTGCTCGCCCTGGCCGCCGACGGGCTGCTCTTCGGCGGGGCCGCGCAGGAGCAGAGCGGCAGTTCGGGCCCGGTCGCCGAGGGCAAGGCCGACCGCGTCGGCGACGACGAGTACCGGGTCAGCTGCCGCCGCTACTACGCCACCGGCAGCCTCTACGCCGACTACCTCACGGTCTCGGTCACGCTCGACGACGGCGTCGCCCGGACGGTGCTGATCGAGTCCGACCGGCCCGGAGTCGGGCTGCCGGACGACTGGGGCGGGTTCGGGCAGCGGCTCACCGGCTCCGGCTCGATCGTGCTCGACAACGTCCGCATCACCAGCGCCGACTTCTTCCAGCGCCCGGTCACCGACCCGGCCGCGCCGAGGTACCCGTTCACGTTCAACCAGGTCTACCTGACCAGCGTGGTCGCGGGGATCGGGAACCGGGCGCTGCAGGACGCGGTCGAGCTGGTCGGGAACCGGACCCGCAACTACTACCACGGGACGGCCGCGCGGACCGCCGACGAGCCGGTCGTGCTGGCCGCGATCGGCGTCGCCTCGGCCAAGGCGTTCGCGGCCACCGCCACCATCGAGGCCGCGGCGGCGCTGCTCGAGCGGTCGTGGGACGCGCCGCGCGACTTCGACCGCTCGCTGGCGGCCACCCTCGCCGCCAGCCGGGCCAAGGTCACCGTCGAGGCACTGGTCCTCGACGTCATCGACGCGCTCACCCAGGTCGCCAGCGGCTCCACCCTGTCGGCCGAGCGGGCGCTCGACCGGCACTGGCGCAACGTCAAGGTGCTCGCCTCGCACAACCCGTCGATCTACAAGCAGCAGGTCCTGGGCGGCTACGAGGTGCACGGCACCAAGCCGCCGCTCGACGTCTACTTCTAGCCGCCGCTGCCAGCGGCCGCGGACAGAAAGGCATCAGCCCATGACCGACGACCAGCCCGGCCGGCCGCGTTTCCGGCTCGGCTTCCTCACCCACGTCCAGGGCCGGGGAGACCCCGCCGCCACCTACCGCAACGCCCAGGAGCTGTTCGTCGTGGCCGACGAGCTCGGCTTCGACGTCGGCTGGGTCGCACAGCATCACGCTCCGCTCGGCGGCGGCGGGCTGCCCTCGCCGTGGACGTTCCTGTCCCACGCGGCCGCCCGGACCAAGCGGATCCGGCTGTCGACCGCGATCACCGTGCTGCCGCTCGAGAACCCGGTCCGGCTGGCCGAGGACGTCTCGGTGGTCGACCTGCTCAGCGGCGGGCGGGTGGAGATCGGCGTCGGCAGCGGCGGCAGCGAGCTCGAGTACGCCGCCTTCGGCCGCGACGTCGCCCGCAAGCGCGAGCTGACCAGCGAGGGGCTGCAGGTGCTGCGCGATGCGCTCGCGAACCGCGAGGTCGGCGCGACCGGATTCACCATCCAGCCCCCGGCGGCCGACTTCAGCGGGCGGATCTGGCAGGGCGTGTTCAGCCGGCCGGGCGCCGAGTACGCGGCCAGGGGCGGCTCCAACCTGCTGCTCAACCGCGCGGCCTACGGCTACGACGAGCCGACCGACGGCGTCCAGCGGCCCTGGGCCGACGCCTACCTGCAGGCCTGGGACCAGCCGCTGGCCCCGAGGATCGGGCTGTCCCGGTTCGTGTTCCCGGCCAAAGATAAGAAGACCGCGCTCGAGCAGATCGGCGCCGACGTGCACGCAGCCGCCCAGCGCTTCGCGCTGCGCGGCGCGTTCCCGGCCGGCCTCGGCCAGGACGAGGCGCTGCGCCGGTTCCACTCGTTCTACGGCCACCCGGACGAGATCATCGCCGCGCTCGGGCAGGAGCGGGTGCTGCCGGTCGCGACCGACCTGATCACCCAGTTCAACCCGGCCGTGCCCGACCACGACGCCGCCATCCGCGCCCTCGAGCTCATCGCGACCGAGGTGGCGCCCGCCCTCGGCTGGAGGCCGGCCACCGCGGCGCCCTAGAGCCACCCCGTCAGCGCTGGTCGCTAGGCTTCGGCCCAAGAGGTCGGAGGTGACTGCAGCGGCTGACAGGAAACACGGGATCTCCGCGCCGGTCACCACGTCGACCGTGCGCTCGGCCGACTGGGACGGTCGCGATCTGTCGGGCGAGCGCCACGAGAAGGTCGCCTTCATCGACGTGGACCTCACCGAGACGGTCGACGATGGCGGCGTCTTCACCGAGTGCGCCTTCCGCGGCGCCCGCTTCAACGTCTCCAGGCACGTCAACGCGGCCTTCGTCAACTGCACCTTCACCCGGTGCTCGTTCTTCAACGCCACGTTCGCCGGCTGCAAGCTGGTTGGCAGCATGTTCGACGGCTGCACGTTCGGCCTGCTCGAGGTGGACGGCGGGGACTGGTCGTTCACCGGTCTCCCCGGTGCCGACCTGCGGCGCAGCGTGTTCCGGGGAGTGCGGATGCGCGAGGCGGACCTGACCGGCGCCCGCTTTGACGAGGCCCGGCTGCTGCGCTGCGATCTGTCCGGCGCTTGGCTGCACAGCGCCTCGTTCACGGGTTGCGACCTGCGCGGCAGCGATCTGTCGGCGTTCGATCCGCAGACGGCGGAGCTGAAGGGGGCGGTCATCGACCCGGCCCAGGCTCTCGTGATCGCGGCGGCGCTGGGCCTGGTCGTCCGCGAGGACTGACGTTCCGGCACGAATCGACGCGCCTGCTTGGCCTGCCGTTCTGGGTTCAGTCACGACGTTGCCTCAATTAGTAGATCTCTTGCTGAGAAAAATCAACATCTTGCAAAGAGATGTCAAGGAGTTTAGCGTCACAGTCGGCGACGCTATGTACGCGACCGCCGACCCGCGCGACCCCCCACGCGTCGAGAGGATCAACGGTGTTCCATCCCGCCCCCCATCCAGGCCGCCGAAGCTTCGCGGCCTGAGACGCCTGCTGCTGGCAGGCGCAACCTCCATCACGCTCGCGACGGCCGGCCTGGCCGGCGTCGCGGTGCTCGCCGCCACACCCGCCTTCGCCGCGACCGCCACCGGCGGCAACGGCGCGAGCCTGCCCTATACCGAAGTCCAGGCCGAGAGCTCCGCTACCAACGGCACGATCATCGGCCCGAGCTACACCCAGGGCCAGCTAGCCGACGAGGCGTCCGGCCGCAAGGCCGTCACCCTCGCGGGCAACGGCTCCGGCCAGTCCGTCACCTTCACCACCCCGGTGGCGACCAACTCGATCGACTTCCGCTACAGCATCCCGGACAGCTCCGACGGGTCCGTGTACACGGACCCGCTGTCGCTGTACATCAACGGAACCAAGCAGACCGACTTCACCCTGACCAACGCCTACAGCTGGTACTACGGCAGCTACCCGTTCGTCAACACGCCGGGCAGCGGCAACCCGCACCACTTCTACGACGAGGTGCACCGGCTGTTCACCACCACCTATCCGGCTGGCACCACGTTCAAGCTGGAGGTCGACTCGGAGGACACCGCGTCCTCGTACACGATCGACGTCGCTGACTTCGAGAACGTCGCCGCGCCGCTGGCCCAGCCAGGCGGCTCGGTGTCCGTGGTCAGCGAGGGCGCCGACCCGACCGGCGTGAACGACTCCACGAACGCGTTCAACGCGGCGATCACCGCGGCCGGCTCCGGCGGCACGGTCTGGATTCCGCCGGGCACGTACAACATCCCCGGCCACATCATCGTCAACAACGTCACCGTTGAAGGCGCCGGCATGTGGTACTCGACCGTCACCGGCACGGCACCCGGCTTCTACGGGAACTCCGCGCCGAACCCGAGCACCAACGTGCACCTGTCGAACTTCGCGATCTTCGGCAACGTTCAGGTACGCGACGACAGCGCCCAGGTCAACGGCATCGGCGGCGCGATGAGCAACTCGACGGTGTCGAACATCTGGATCGAGCACATGAAGGTCGGGGCCTGGATGGACGGGCCGATGACCAACCTGACCTTCAGCGGCATGCGGATCCGCGACACCACCGCGGACGGCATCAACTTCCACGGCGGCGTCACCAACTCCACCGTAACCAACAGCAACATCCGCAACACCGGTGACGACGGCATCGCGACCTGGGCTGACTCCGGCATCGGGGCCGACTCCGGCGACACGATCTCCAACAACACCGTGCAGTTGCAGCAGCTCGCCAACGGGATCGCGATCTACGGCGGCAACAACAACACCGTCAGCGGGAACCTGGTCGTCGACACCGGCATCACCCAGGGCGGCGGCATCCAGGTGGGACAGCGCTTCAGCTCCACCCCGGTCGGCCTGACCACGATCTCCAACAACACCATGATCCGGGACGGCAGCCTCGACCCGAACTGGCAGTTCGGCGTCGGCGCGCTGTGGTTCGACGGCAGCCAGGGCGCGGTCACCGGCCCGATCAACGTGTCCAACGCGCTGATCGAGCAGAGCCCGTTCGAGGCGATCCAGTGGGTCGAGGGCACGGTCAGCGGGGTCAACCTCAACAACGTGTCCATCATCGGCACCGGTACGTTCGCCCTGCAGGAACAGACCGGCGGCACGGCCACGGCCACCAACGTCACGGCGACCGGCGTGGCCCAGGCCAACGCGGGCAACGCCCCCAGCTACAGCTGTGAAGGCAGCGGCTTCACGATCACCGATGACGGCGGCAACTCCGGCATCAGCCCGGCCGGGTGCAGCGTCGGCGTCTCGCCGCCGCCGGTCTACCCGCCGTACCCCGTCACCGGCGTCAACGCGAGCCCGACGGCGCTGACGTTCAGTCCGACCGGTGGTCGGCAGCACCAGCGCCGCGCAGAGCGTGACGGTCGCCAACCCGACCAGCGCGGCCGCCTCGGTGTCGTCCATCACCGCCAGCGGTCCCTTCGCCGAGACCAACAACTGCGGCTCGTCGATCGCGGCGAACGGCTCTTGCACGGTCAACGTGACCTACTCGCCGACAGCGGCCGGCGCCGCCACCGGCAGCGTCACCATCAACGCCGGCGGGGTCACCAACACGGTGAGCCTGTCCGGCACCGGCACGGCACCGGGCCCGGTGCTGAGCGCCTCCCCGGCTAGCCTCTCCTTCCCCGCTACCCTGGTCGGATCTTCCCCCGCTACGCAGACGGTGACGGTGACCAACACCGGCACCACCTCCGCGACCGTCTCCAGCGTCGCGGTCACCGGGGCCTTCAGCCAGACCAACAACTGCACCACGCTCGCGGTCAACGGCACCTGCACGGTGACGGTCAAGTTCACGCCCACGGCGGCGACGAACACCGGCACCCTGACCGTGAACAGCAACGCCAACAACAACCCGCTGACCGTCGGGCTGTCCGGCGCCGGCATCACCTCAACCACCAACATCGCCCTCAACAAGCCGGTCACGGCGAGCAGCGACTGGCAGTCGTACGTGCCCGCCAACGTCACCGACGGCAACACCAGCAGCTACTGGGAGAGCAGCGACGGCGCCGGGTACCCGCAGACCATCACGGTCGACCTGGGCTCGACCCAGTCCATCGGCTCGGTCACGCTCGACCTGCCGCCGCGCCAGCGCCTGGAGCACCAGGACCGAGACCCTGTCGGTCCTCGGCAGCACCAACGGCACGACGTTCAGCCAGCTCGTCGGGTCGGCCGGGTACACCTTCAACCCGTCCACCGGCAACACGGCGACGATCAGCCTGCCGTCCGGTACCAGCGACCGGTACGTCGAGCTGAGCTTCACCGGCAACACCGGCTGGTCGGCCGCCCAGCTCTCGGAGTTCGAGATCTTCCCCGGCGGCGGCAGCAGCGGCGGCCCCAGCGCGCTGACCGCCTCGCCGTCGAGCGAGTCGTTCGGCAACGAGAACGTCGGCTCGACCAGCTCGTCGCAGTCGGTCACGGTGACCAACCCGGGCACCACCGCCGTCGTCGATGTCGTCGATCGGCGTCACCGGGCCGTTCGGCGAGTCGAACAACTGCGGCACGTCGCTCGCGGCAGGCGCGTCCTGCACGTCAGCGTGTCGTTCGCGCCGACCGCGGCCGGCTCGGCAACCGGGACGCTGTCGGTTAACAGCAGCGCCCCGAACAGCCCGCTGACCGTGGCGCTGTCGGGCACCGGGGTCACCACCAACACCAACCTGGCCCTTAACGCCCCGGTCACCGCGTCGAGCTACACCCAGGTGTACACACCGTCCAACGTCACCGACGGGAACACCAGCACGTACTGGGAAGCGAACAACGGCGCCTGGCCCAGCACGATCACCGTGAACCTGGGATCGGTCCAGACCCTCGGCTCGATCACCGTCGACCTCCCGCCGTCCTCGGCCTGGTCGACCAGAACCCAGACCCTGTCGGTCCTGGGATCCACCAACGGCACCAGCTTCAGCACGCTGGTCGCCTCCGCCACCTACACCTGGAACCCGTCCACCGGCAACACCGTCACCATCCCGCTCCCGTCCGGCACCAGCGACCAGTACGTGGAGCTCAGCTACACCGCCAACAACGTCCAGAACGGCGCCCAGGCCTCCGAGATCCTGATCTTCGGCTAAGGCCTTAACTCAGAAAAGCGGGGCGTGCGCATCCAGCGCACGCCCCGCTTTCCGTGACCCGGATCCCCATCAGCCCCGCCGGCGTCTCCACACGTTCTCCATCTGCCCGACGCCGTCTCTGCACATCCGTCACGGAGCGTGGCTCCCGTCAACGGAAACGAACCGGAGGACACGAGACGATGGCTCTGATCAGGCGAAAGACCACCGGATGGACACGGCGTAACCGAGCGATCCCGGGCTCGATCAGCCGCTGGTGCCCTTGTAGTTGAGCACCTGGCGGAGCACGTGCACGACCGCCGTCAGGTCAGACTGGTCCGCCATGACCTTGCGGATGTCCTTGTAGGCGCGGGGGTCCTCATCGACCAGCGCCCGCGCGGCCGAGGCGTTCCAGGTCTTGCCCTTCATCGCGGCGCGCAGCCCCTCGGGGTCGAGGCTGCGCTTGGCCTGGCCGCGCGACAGGCGGCGGCCGGCCCCGTGCGAGCTGGAGTTGTACGAGGCCGGGTTGCCCTTGCCGCGGACAATGTAGGTGTCGGTGCCCATGGACCCGGGAATCACGCCCAGATCCCCGGCGCCGGCCTTGATCGCCCCCTTGCGGGTGATCCACAGGTCCCGGCCCTGGTGATGCTCCCGCTCGGTGTAGTTGTGGTGGCAGTTGATCACCTGGACCGTCATCGCCCGCTCGCTGTCGGGGTCGGACGGCTTGACCACCTGGGCCAGGGACCTGAGCAACTGGCGGTTCATCCGCGCGCGCGACTCGTAGGCGTACCGCTGGGCCCAGAGCATGTCCTTGATGTACGCGTCGAACTCCGGCGTCCCCTCGGTGAAGTAGGCAAGGTCCGGGTCCTCCAGGCTGACCAGGTATTCCTTCATCAGCCCCTTGGCCTTATGAATGTGGTAGCTCGCCAGCTGGTTGCCGATGCCGCGTGACCCGGAGTGCAGCACGGTCCAGACCTTCCCGCGCTCGTCCAGGGACAATTCCACAAAGTGGTTACCGCTGCCCAGCGTGCCAAATTGCGTTATCGCCTTCTGCTGCTGCTTACCTGAAAGCTCAGAAAACGGCATCCCGACCAGGCCGAAGACGTCTCGGTAGCCGTCGCTGTAACCGAGGTCGCGCCCCCTGCCGACGCCCGCTGGAATGCGCTCGGAGACCAGCGACATGAGCGGGCCGAGGTCATCCGGCAGGTCGCCTGCGGTGTAGACGGTTTCCGTGGCGATCATCCCGCAGCCGAGGTCAACTCCCGCGAACGACGGGACGATGGCGCCTTCGGTCGGGATGACCGACCCGACCGTCGCGCCGATGCCCACGTGCGCGTCGGGCATGAGCGCGACATGCCCGGGCACGAAGGGCAGCCTGGTGGCCCGGCGCGCCTGCGCGCGCGTCCCCTCGTCCACGTCGCTGCCCCACACGCGCAGCTTGTCGTGCGCCTTACTCATCATTCATCCTTTTACTGGAACGGTTTAAAGAGCAGCCGAGAGCATTTGAATAACACGCCAGCGCTCCATCGCAGGCGGGAACTCGCACTGCCGGACTTAATAGATATCAGCCTGGCGTAATTTAGGTCAAAGCAATTACCTGTCGCCCGATCTGCCGCGCAGGAGGTCCAGGGGCAGCTGCGAGACTTTCAGCCGGCCGACCCTGGGCCTGACACCGCCGGCCCGGCGCGGAGGCCGCCTCCTCTAAGATCGGGGACGCGATGGACATTTCCCGATTCTCCGGCCATGACGGCGCCCAGCTGGCCTACCGAGAGACCGGCTCCGGCCGGCCGCTGATTCTCCTGCACGGCTACATGGGCGCGGGATCGCACTGGCTCGATCGCGGCCCGGCCGACGCTCTCGCCGCGCTGGGGTTCCGCCTGGTCCTGCCCGATCTCCGCGGCCACGGCAGCAGCGCCGGATCCGGTGATGCGCTCGGCTACCCGCGTGACGTGCTCGCCGACGACGGGCTCGCCCTGATCGAGCACCTCGGGCTCGGCCCCGGCCAGTACGACCTCGGCGGCTACTCGCTCGGCGGCCGGATCGTGGTGCGCATGCTCGCCCGCGGCGCCCAGCCCGGCCGCGCCGTCGTCGCCGGGCAGGGGCTGGCGAAGGTCAGCGGCCCGCAGGGCGGCGGCGAGACCCAGCGCGCGCTCACGGCGATCGTCGACGGGGTCGCCCTCGATCCCGGCTCGACCGCCGCCAAGATCGCGCAGTGGGTCGCGCAGATCGGCGTCGACCCGCGAGCGATGCTGCACGTGTTCGGCTCGCTCGTGCCCACGCCCGAGGACGTCCTACGGCGGATCACGGTCCCGACGCTGGTGGTGATCGGTGACGAGGACGAGCGTTCCGACGCCGACGAGCTGGCCGCGCTGCTGCCCGCCGGGCGCTACGCCCGCGTGCCCGGAGGCCATGGGGACGCGTTCGCAGCGCCCGAGCTCGGCGCGGCGATGACGTCGTTCCTTACCGAGCCCTAGCCGAGCGCGGCGTAGATGGCCCGGCTGTACTGCTCGGCGCGGGGCGAGCCGATGATGCCGGGTGCCATCTTGTTCATCATGTAGGCGATGGTCAGCTTCCGCCCGAGGTCCATCACGATCATCGAGCCGCCCCAGCCGCCCCAGAAGCAGATCTTCTCGTCCGGGAGGTAGGGGATCGTCTGCGGGGACCGGCAGCCCGTAGCCGATGCCGAACCGCAGCGGCACCCCCAGCACCAGGTCGACGCCGTTCGACTGCTCGCGGAAGATCAGGTCAATGGTCTCGGGCGACAGCAGCCGGACGCCGTCCACCTCGCCGCCGCGCGAGATCACCGACAGGATCCGAGCGACCGAGCGGGCGTTGCCGTGACCGTTGGCGGCGCCGATGTCGGCCCGCCGCCAGCCGGGCGTGTTGGCCTCGGCGGCGCCGACCGCCGGGCCGGTGAAGGTCTTGACCACCAGGCTGTCAGGGCCCAGGGCGGCCATGTCGAACGGCAGCGGCGGCGGCGGGATCACGTCCGCGATCCGGCCCCAGTCGCTCTCGGCCGCCCCGATCTGGAAGTCGGCGTCGAGCGGTCCGGCGATCTCGTCGGCGACGAACTGCTTGAGCGAGGCGCCGGTGATCCGCCGGATGACCTCGCCGATCAGATGGCCGAAGTTGAGCGCGTGATAGCCGGACGCCGTGCCCGGCGCCCACCACGGCGCCTGGGCCGCGAACCTCGCGGTGGACTTCTCCCAGTCGTACAGGTCCTCGGTGACCGCGGGCTGGTCCAGGCCCGACACCCCCGAGGTGTGCGACAGCAGGTTCCTGACCAGCACGTCCTGCTTGCCGTTGGCGGCGAACTCGGGCCAGTAGGCGGCGACCGGGGCGTCCACGTCAAGCTGGCCGCGCTCGACCAGCATCAGGGCCGCCAGGCTGGTGACGGTCTTGGTGGTCGACCAGACGTTGGTGATCGTGTCCCGCGTCCACGGGTCGGTCCTGGCCTCGTCACGGAAACCGCCCCACAGGTCGACCGCGATCTCGCCGTCGAGGTCGACCACGACGGCCGCGCCAACTTCCTCGCCGGAGTCGATGTTCCGCTGCAACGCCTCCCGCACCGCGTCGAAGCGCGCATCGCACGTACCGCTGAGCTCAGCCATGGTCGTCAGCCCTTCTCCGTTGAAGTCCTAGGGCTGTTATGCCACATCGCACCGCTGGTGGGAAGATTCCGCGCGCCCGCCGCCTGCGGGGGCTCGGCCGTAAGCTACGGAGGCATGGCGCGAATGCTGGTGACCGGCGGGGCGGGATTCATCGGTGCGAACTTCGTTCACTACACGGTCAGACACCACCCGGAGTACGAGGTGCGGGTGCTCGACGCGCTGACCTACGCGGGCGACCGCACGACGCTCTCGCGAGTCGCCGCCGACGTCGACTTCGTGCACGGCGATATCTGCGACGCGGCCGGGGTCGACCGCCTGGTGGCGGATGCCGATGTGATCGTGCATTTCGCGGCCGAGTCGCATGTCGACAACTCGCTGCGCGACCCCGGGCCGTTCGTCCGGAGCAACATCATCGGGACGTACACGCTGCTTGAGGCGATCCGCAGGCACGGGGGCCGCTTCCACCACATCTCGACCGATGAGGTGTTCGGCGACCTGCCGCTTGACACCGCCGAGCAGTTCACCGAGAGCACCGCGTACGACCCGTCGAGCCCCTACTCGGCCACCAAGGCCGGCTCGGACCTGCTGGTCCGGGCGTGGGCCCGGTCGTACGGGATCGCCGCCACGATCTCCAACTGCGCCAATAACTACGGTGCCTACCAGCACGTCGAGAAGTTCATACCGCGCCAGATCACGAACGTCCTGCGCGGCCAGCGGCCGAAGCTGTACGGGACAGGCCAGAACGTGCGCGAGTGGACCCACGTCGACGACCACAACGCCGCCGTCCACTTGATCCTCCTCCGCGGCGCGATCGGCGGAACGTACCTGATCGGCTCGGGCGACGAGCGCAGCAACGAGCAGGTCATGCGGCTCATCCTGGAACTGATGGGACACGACCAGGACGCCTACGATCACGTCCCCGACCGGCCGGGCCACGACCTGAGGTACTCCAGCGACACCACCAAGATCCGGGCCGAGCTGGGGTGGCAGCCGGCCTACGGCGACTTCCGGGCGGGGCTGGCCGCCACCGTCGACTGGTACCGGGAGAACGAGTGGTGGTGGAAGCCGCACAAGGAGGCCACCGAGGCCAGGTACCAGGCTATCGGCCGCTGAATCAGGCGGTCAGGCGCACCCCACGAGTGGGGCGGGGTAGGTGACCTGCCTGCGCTGCGCGGCCGGAAGCTTCCACGGGGTGTGCACGTACCTGACGGACAGGCTCGCCAGCTCGGGCAGGTAACGGCGCACGTAGTCGCCGTCGCGATCGAACCTCGCGGCCTGCCGCAGCGGGTTGAGCACCCGGCCGGGTCGCGGGTTGTTGCCGGTGCCGGCCACCCACTGCCAGTTGCCCGCGTTGCAGGCCACGTCGCCGTCGGTCAGCAGGTCGCGAAAGTGCCGGTATCCGTGCCGCCAGTCGATCCCCAGCGTCCGGGTCAGGAACGAGGCCGTGATCATCCGCGCCCGGTTGTGCATGAACCCCTCGATGGCGAGCTGCCGCAGGCCTGCGTCGACGACCGGGAGGCCGGTCTGCCCCGCCCGCCAGGCGTCGAGCGCGCCCTCATCCGCGGACCACGTCCGGGGAGCCGACCCCGGGGCGGCCCGGTAGTCGGTCCGCGCGATCTCCGGGAAGGCGGCCGTGACCTGATGGAAGAAGTCACGCCAGGCCAGCTGCCGGCAGAACTCCTCGCCGCCCGGCCGCGGCAGCGCCGCCCGGGCCAGCTCGATCGGCGAGATGCAGCCGAACCTGAGGTAGGCGCTGAGCCGAGACGTCCGCGTCGTCAGCCAGGTCGTCCTGGCCGTCGACGTACCCGCCGAGCGGGCCGTCCAGCCAGGCCCGCGGCAGCTCGCCGGCCCGCCCGTTCGCCGCCCGGCGCCAGGCACCGGGAGAAGTGCGCGTCGAGGACGGGCGCGTCGCCCGGGGTGACGCCGCGCGGCACCCGGATGGCCGGCGGCGTCAGGCACGGCTGCCGCCAGGCGGCGGCCCGCCAGGCCCGCCAGTACGGCGTGAAGATCCGGTAGTGACTGCCGCCGGCCGGCCGCAGCTCGCCCGGCTGGCACGACCGCGTGCCCGGGCGTGATCTCGAGCGCCATCCGGTGCCTGGCGCATTCCCGCTCGAGGCGCTCCTGGCGACGCGTCGCGTACCTGGACACGTCGCGCGGCGACGAACACCGCCCGCGCCGGCGGTCCGCTCGGCCAGCCGGATCATCTCGGCGACCGGGTCGCCGGTGCCGGATCACCAGCTCGCCGCCGCGGTTGCGGAGTTCGCTCCCTGCAGCACCGCGACCGACTCGGCCAGGAACCGCGCCCGGTTCGGCGGCACCTTCGAGCGCCGGGTCCACCACGAACAGCGGCACCACCTGCCGGGCCGCGAGCGCACGCGAGCGCCAGCGCCGGGTTATCGCGCACCCGTAGGTCGCGGGTGAACAAGACGATTGCGGTCTCCATGACTCTCCCTGGGTATTCCTGCCGCAGCCGTTTCGCTGGCACCGGAAGCTGGCACCGGAAGCTGGCACGGGGAATCAGGGCGCGCTCCGCCGCCGGCGCGGCGGGAGCGGGATGAACCCGCTGGTCCGCTCGACGTACTCGGCGAAGCCGGGGCGGGACGCCGCCATCCGGCGATCGGTCATCCGCTGACCGGTGCCCCGGGTCAGGATGAACGTCATCAGCAACGGCGACAGCAGGGTCGCGAGCTGGACGGGGCGACCCGAAGCTCAACCCGAACAGCCCCCACCACATGCACGCGTCGCCGAAGTAGTTCGGGTGCCTGGTGTACCGCCACAGCCCGCGGTCCATGACCTGGCCCCGGTTGGCCGGATCGGACCGGAACCGGGTCAGCTGCCAGTCGCCGACGATCTCGAAGACGAAGCCCGGCCAGCCAGACGACACCGCCGATGACGGTGATCGGGCCGACCGCGGCCGACGGCTCGTCATCCCGGCCGGCAGCGGCGGCAGGCGACCCACAAGATCAGCAGCTGCGGCAGGTACACCGTGCGCAGCGCGTACCGTTCCGGTTGCCCGGCGCCCGGTCGAGCAGGTCACGGTAGCGCGGATCCTCGCCGGCGCCGCGCGCCCGCACCGCCACGTGCCACGCGAGCCGGACGCCCCAGAGCGACCGCCGCGGCCGCCAGCAGCAGCCAGCGCCGGGCCGGGACGCCGTGCCCGTCCGACGCGAGGAAGCTGGCCGACGCCCGCCATCGCGATCGCCGCGCCCCAGGCCACGTCCATGATCGTGTGCCGTGCCGGTCCTGACGCCGACGACGAAGGCAGCGGCCACCAGCGCGAGCCAGCGCCGGCGGCGATGCGGGCCGCCAGCGCGGTTACGGCGATCATGCGCGCTCCCGGCCGTCATTCGCGCCCCGGCCGTCATTCGCGCGGCGCCAGGATCTGGTCCACGCCCATCCGGCCCTCTTCGAACGCCAGCGCGCCGCCCGCCAGGTAGAGCCGCCACATCCGGGCGCGCTCGGGCCGATGATCGCCTCGACCGCGCGCAGCGTTCGCCTCCAGGTTGTCGAGCCAGGCCCGGATCGTGCGCACGTAGTGCGGTCGCATCGCCTCGAACGCCGAGCACCTCGAGGCCCGCTCGCTCGAGCAGCCCGACCGTCTCGCCGACCGGCCGCATGTGCATGTCGGCGGCGACGTAGGACTCGATGAACGCGCCCGCCGCCGGGGGCCTTCCTGCCCCGGGACATCTGCTGGATGAGCAGGCGGCCGCCGGGGCGGAGCGATGCGACGCAGCCGGGCGCAGAAGGCGGGGTAGCCGTCGGCGCCGACGTGCTCGCCCATCTCGAGCGACGCGATCGCGTCGAACGGCCCGCCGCAGTCGTCCCGGTAGTCCTGGATCCGCACCCGGCCCGGTCGGCCAGCCCGAGCCCGCGCAGCCGCTCGCGGGCGTGGCCGCCCTGCTCGGCCGAGAGCGTGACCGAGGTGACCCGCGCCTCGCGGTGCTGCGCGGCGTGCACCGTGAGCGACCCCCAGCCGCAGCCCAGGTCGAGCAGCGCGAGTGTCGGGACCGAGCCCGAGCTTCTCGGCCAGGCCAGGTCCAGCTTGTCCCGCTGCGCGTCGGCCAGCCCGTAGCCGGGTTCGTCGCTGGTCCAGTACCCGCACGAGTAGGCCATCGAGGGATCGAGGATCAGCCGGTAGAAGGAGACCGGAATGTCGTAGTGGCCCGCGATCACGGCCCGGTCCCTGGCCCGGCTGTGCCGGCGGCCGGACTGCCTGATCTCGGATTCCGGCGGCCGGGGCGGCCGCCCGAACACCCCGAGCCGGCCCGCCGCCAGCGCCGAGGCCGAGACCACGTCCGCCCATCGGCCCGGTCCCCAGCCCGCTCGAGTCCCCGGCCCCCGGCCGCCCGCTGCCGGGGCGGACTGCGCCGGGCGGGCCGCACGAAACGCCCGGCGCAGTCCCTCAGTAAGGTCACCTTCGAAGTCGAGTTCCCCGCTCACGTAGGCACGCGCGAGCCCGAGTTCCCCCGGCGCCCACAGCGCCCGGCGCAGCGCCAGCGGCGAGCGCAGCACGACGGTGGGCGCGTCGGCCGGGCCCGCTTCGCTGCCATCCCAGGCGCGCAGCCGCACCGGCAGCCCGACGCCGCCCCGGGCCGCCGCCCAGGCGATCGTCGTGGCGGCGTCCGCCCGCCGCCGCGGCCGCCCGGCCCCGCCCGCCGCGTCCCCGGCGGCCGCGTTGTCCTTGGCCGGCGCGGTCATCCTCGGTCCAGGGTGAGCTGGCTGACGTTCAGGTACCCGGCCCGGAAGCCGGCCTCGGCGTAGCACAGGTAGAACGTCCACATCCGGATGAAGACCTCGTCGAAGCCGAGCGCGGCGACCTCGTCCCTGCGGGCGTCGAACCGGTCGCGCCAGATCCGCAGGGTCTCGGCGTAGTGGGGGCCGAAGTCGTGCCGTTCGGTGACCCGCAGCCGGGTGCGGCCGAGGCTGCTCCTCGATCGCGGTGACCGAGGGGATCAGGCCGCCGGGGAAGATGTACTTCAGGATCCAGGTGTAGGTGCGCCTGCTCGCCATCATCCGGTCGTGCGGCATCGTGATCGACTGGAGCGCGACCCGGCCGCCGGGCGCGAGCAGCCGGTCCAGCTGAGCGAAGTACGTGTCCCAGTAGCGCTCGCCGACCGCCTCGACCATCTCGACCGAGCAGACGGCGTCGTACTCGGCCGGACACGTCGCGGTAATCGCGCAGCTCCACGCTGACCCGATCGGCCAGCCCGGCGGCGGCCACCCGGCGGGCCGCGAGCTCGTGCTGCCGGGCGGAGATCGTGACCGTGTCGGACCACGGCGCCGCGCAGCGCGGCCCGGATCGCCAGCTCGCCCCAGCCGGTCCCGACCTCAAGCAGCCGGCTGCCCGGCCCGACCCGCGCCTGGTCGAGCAGCCGGTCGATCTTGCGCTCCTGCGCCTGGTCGAGCAGCCGGTCGGCGGCGACCGGGGAGCCGTCGGCGGCGGTCTCGAACAGGGCCGAGGAGTACGTCATGGTCTCGTCGAGAAACAGGCCGAAGAACTCGTTGGACAGGTCGTAGTGGCGGCCGATGTTGCGGCGGGCGCCCGCCTTGGTCTGGTCGTCGGCGGGCGGCTGCCTGCGCACGGCCATGGTGCCGCAACCGCTGGAACGGGGTCGGCACGAGGTCGCCGACGTGCGCCGCGAAGACCGTCAGCAGGCCGGTCAGGTCCGCGCAGTCCCAGTCGCCCGCCATATAGGACTCGCCGAAGCCGATCAGGCCGTCCGCCCCGAGCCGGGTGAAGAAGGCGCCCGGATTGCGGATCATCATGAGCGGCGCGCCGGCCCGCCCCGCGCCGAGCCGTCGGCCGTTCGGCAGCCCGACCCGGATGGGAAGCGAGGCCACCGCCGCGCCGAAGAGCAGCCGGGCGATCTCCGCGCGCGGCATCGACCCACGCGCCGCGGCGACGTCGGGCCACCGGATCGGGTCGATCACCCGTCCGGTGTCGTGGGTGGTGCTGATCACTGATCCCCCTCGTATCACTGGACCCCCTCTTGCGGGCGGCGCGGCGGTCGCGGCGCCGGCCGCAGCCCTCGCGCGTACAACTTGATCCCCTGCCACCTGATCCGCGCGGACACGGTGACGGTGGAGCAGGGATGCCGCACGGCCGCGTGCAGCAGCGCTCGCCTGGTGGCGGGCACGGCGGTGCCGCGGACGGTGGCGAAGAACCGGTGCCCGTTCGGGCGGTTCAGGGTGATGCTGAGCGCCAGCCGTCGCCCCGGGCGGGGCACGCTCATCTGGTACCAGCCGTCGACCGGGTGGTAGGGCGAGACGTAGAGCTCCTTGTCAGCCCGGGCGCGGCCCTGGTCGTCGGTCCGCAGCAGGTAGGCGTGCCGCTGGCGGTAGGTGTTGTGCACCTCGGCGATCACGCAGGCGAGGGTGCCGTCGGCCCGATGGCACCAGAACAGGGTCAGCGGGTTGAACGCGTACCCGAGCACCCGGGCGTGCGCCAGCATCAGCACCTGGCCGCCGCCGAGGTCGACGCCGCGGCCGCGCAGGAACTCGTCGACGTTGGCCCTGATGCTGCGGTCGGGATCGCCGAGGTGATCGCGGGGGTTGAATCCGGCCAGCAGCGACGGCCACCCGTGCGGGCGCGGCAGCTTGTCCACGTCGACCAGCCACTCGTAGCTGCGGTAGGCGAACGCGTTCCGCACCGGCGCGACCCGGGCGTGCGCGATCCGGCACTCGTACAGCACCGCCCCCTCGGCCAGCGGCCGATCCCGGTCAGCCCGCTGCCCCCGGTCAACCCGGTCAACCCGGTCGGCCTGCCCAGCCCGCACCGCCGCCCCGGTCACCAGCAGCCGCCAAGTGCCCGCGCGGCGCCCGCGCCCGCGCGGCATCCGTCCTCGTGGAATCCCCACCCGTGGTAAGCGCCCGCGAACGCCGTGACCGCCGTGTTCAGCCCGGGCAGCCGCGACTGGGCGGCGACCGACTCGCGGGTGTAGGCCGGGTGGGCGTAGTCCATCACCGCGATGACGCTGGCCGGGTCAATGTCCTCCCGGCCGCCGAGGGTGACGATGTAGTCGGCGCCGGGCGGCAGGCCCTGCAGCCGGTTCATGTGGTAGCTGACCCGGGCCGGCGCCGCCGCCGGGCGGCCGTCGCAGCTGAGGGCGTAGTTCCAGGACGCCCGGACGGCCGGCCGCGGCGGCAGCAGCCTTGCGTCCGTGTGCAGCACCGCCTGGTTGGGCGTGTAGCTGAACGCGCCGAGGACCGACCGTTCGGCCCGGGTGGGCTCCTCGAGCAGCCGGAGCGCCTGGTCAGGGTGGGTGGCGATGACCACCGCGTCGAAGGCGAGCTCGGCCCCCGTACCGTCAAGCACCGTGACCCCGTCCGGGTGCCGGCCGACCGAGCGAACCGGGGACGACAGCCGCACCTGGGCCAGGCCGGCCGCGATCCGCTCGACGTAGCGCCGCGATCCGCCCGTCACCGTGCGCCACGGCGGCGACCCGGAAACCGACAGCAGGCCGTGGTTGGCCAGGAACGCGAACAGGTAAGCGGCCGGGTACTGAAGCGCCGTCCCCTGCGGGCACGACCACACCGACGCGACCACCGGCACCGCGAAATGCTCGGTGAAGTAGTCCGAGAAACCGCCCTCGCGCAGGAATTCGCCCAGCGAAACCCCGCCCGCGACAATCCCGCCGCCCGGCGTCGAAGCCAGCAGCCGCCGGGCGGCCCGGTGGAACCTCGGCACCTCGGCCAGCATCTGCAGATAAGCGCCGGCCGCCGACCGCCACCCCGGCCCCGAGCCCGGCCGGGCCGCGCTTGCCCGCGTAGCGCACGCCGCAGCCGTCGCAACTGACCGACATGCTCATCTCCGACGCCTGCGTCTCCACCCCGAGCTCGCGCAGCAGCCGGGTCAGCAGCGGGTAGGTCCGCTCGTTGTAGACGATGAACCCGGTGTCGACCGCCACCTGCCCGCCGCCGGGCTCGTCGACCAGGTGCGTGTCGGCGTGCCCGCCGAGCCGGTCGGCCGCCTCGAACACCGTCACCTCGTCGGTTCGCGACAGGATGTAGCCCGCCGTCAGCCCGCTGATGCCGCCGCCGACGACGGCGATCCTGCGTCCGGTCACCCCGTTCCTCCCGCTTAGCGTCACATCTGCCATTCGCTGCCTGCCGATCTTCGGATTGGTGGCGGCCCGGACCGGCGCTGGGATTCCGGCTGCCGTCGTCGGCTCAGGAAGAGCGGGCGACTTCGCGCCCGGCCGCGGCCGGGGTGCGGCCGAGGACGTGCCGCAGCGCGCCCTCCAGGCTCGGGTACCGGAACGAATGGCCCGCTGCCGCCAGCGCTCCCGGCCGGACCAGCTGACTCGCGAGCGCCAGCTCCCTGGCCCCCTCGGCCCCGAGCAGCAGCCGCGGGCCCGCCGCGGGGACCGGGATCAGCGCGGGCCGCCCGAGCACCCGGCCGAGGGTGCGCGCGTACTCCGCCTGCGGCTCCGGCTCCGGTGCGACCGCGTTGACCGGGCCGCTCAGGGCGGGATCGGTGACCGCCCGCAGGTAGACGTCGAGCAGGTCGTCGATCTCGATCCAGGGCAGCCACCCGGTGCCGTCGCCGACCGGCCCGCCCAGGCCGGTCTCGAACAGCGGGTAGAGCAGGCGCAGCATGCCGCCGCCCGGGGTCTGCACTATGCCGGTCCTGACCTGGACCGTCCTGATCCCGGCGGCCGTGGCCGGCCCGGTCGCGTCCTCCCAGGCGGCGACCACGTCGGCCAGGAACCCGTCGCCGCGCTCGCTCGCCTCGGTCAGTATCTCGTCGCCGCGGTCGGCGCCGTAGAAGCCCACCGCGGACGCGGTGACGAAGGCGCGCAGCCGCCCCGGGGACCGGGCCGCCAGCGTGGCCAGCGCGCGGGTCGGGCCGATCCGGCTCGACCGGATCGCCCGCTTGCGCTCCGGCGTGAACCGGCCGCCGATCGAGGCGCCCGCCAGGTGGATCACCGCGTCGACGTCGTCAAGCAGCCCCTGGTCGGGGTCGTCCGGCCGCCACTCGCGCTCGCCGTCGTCTCGCGGCGGACGGCGGACCAGCCGGATCACCCGGTGCCCGCCGGTGGACAGCAGCGCCGCCAGGGCCGACCCGACCACCCCGCTCGACCCGGTCAGCGCGACCGTCAGCGGCTCCGGGCAGACCTCAAGAACCCGCGCGTGCACGGCCAGGTCGCCTGCCGAGCTGCCGGTGCCGGTACCCGAACATCGGCCGCAGCGCCCAGCCCGGGATCGGCGTGTCGACCACGTCGATGACCATGGTGCCGCCGGGCGCGGGGGCGAACTTGTGGGTGTGCCGCCAGCGGAGCGCGGCCCCGAGCGGACGCTGCAGGACGTCGGCGAACTGCCGGGGCGGGTCGAAGCTGCCCGGGTCATGGCCGGCCACCCAGCGCAACCCGGCCGGCAGCGCCAGCACCGCCACCCCGTCGCGGACCGAAGCTGCCTCCCGCGCCACGCGCACCGGCTGCCATGGCGGCATCAGGCGCGTGATGGCCCCCGGCCGGGAGTGCCAGGCGAACACCTCGGCAGGCTCCGCACACACCACACTTGAATACGTGAGACCCATACCCGTGTCGCCTCCTTCGGTCCGCGACTTGTAATCAATACTAAGTTACACTAAAACCATGAGGTTGGAGCCCTGCCATGCAGCTACGTGATGCGGCTGACATTCTCGGCGTGCATTACCAGACCGCCTACGGCTGGGTGCGGCAGGGCACCCTGCCGGCCCGCAAGACCCCGCGCGGCTACGAGGTCAGCGAGGGCGACGTGCAGGACCTGGCGGCCCGGCGGGCGGCCGGCGTCGAGCCGCCGCACGAGGTCAAGGTCAGGGACTGGGCCGCGCAGGCCGACCGGCTGTACACGGCCCTGGCGGCCGGGGATGAGGCGCTGGCACGGCAGGACTTCGATCGGCTGGCGGCGGGCACCCCCATCGTCGGGCTGTGCGACCAGGTCGTCGCGCCGGCCCTGCACCGGGTCGGGCTGGCCTGGGCGGCGGGGGAGCTCTCGATCGCCCAGGAGCACCGCGCGACCGCGATCTGCGCGCGGCTCATCGGCCCCCGGGCGCGCCAGCCGCAGGGCCGCCCCAGGGGCGTCGCGGTCACCACCACCCCGCCCGGCGAGCACCACGCCCTGCCGACCCTGATGGCGGCCGCCTGCCTGCGCGAGGACCGCTGGCAGGTCCACGACCTCGGCGCCGACCTGCCCACGGACGACCTCGTCCACTTCGCCGAAGAGACCGGGGCCACCCTGGTCGTCCTGTCCTCCGCCACCCCCGGCGCCGTCCGGACCGCCGCCCACGAGGCCCGCGAGATCCGCGACCGCCTCCCGCACGTGCGCGTCCTGGTCGGCCGCCCCGGCGACACCCTCGCCCGTCTGCGCGAGCTGGCCAGAACCCCCGCCGCCTAATGCCCGGTGCGGCCGTCGATGGACTCCCGGAGCAGGTCGGCGTGGCCGAGGTGGCGGGCGTACTCCTGGATCATGACCGCGTACACAAAGCGCAGGCTCATCTCTGTCTTGCGGTTCGGGTCGATGAAGGTCTCATCCAGCGAATGCCCGACCGTCGTCTGCCGGACGGCTTCGACCTCGCGCGCGTAAACGTCCAGGTCTGATTCTGCGTCGGCGGCGTCAACGTCGAACTCGGCCTGCATGTTGTCGTCGGTGCAGTACAAGTAGCCAACCCGCGCCCCCCCGAACCTAGTCCTGAACCAGTCGCGTTCCACCTCGGCCATATGCCGGACCAGGCCCAGTAGCGACAACTCGGACCGTTCGACGGCGCGCAGCTTGAGCTGCCCCGCGGTGAGCCCGCCGCACTTCCACAGCAGGGTCTCGCGATGGAGGTCCAGCCACGCGTCAGCCAGCGTGCGCTCGTCCCCCGTCGGCTCAAGCAGCGGCCCAAGAGTCCGAGCGATCTCCGGCGCGGTCCAAGTCACCCCACCATCATCCCGGCCCGGACCACCCCGCCAACCCACCCACCCCCAAACAAGTCCACCCCCCCACAGTCGGCAGCGCCGACGTGGTCGACGGCGGCTTAGGCATCGACGACAACGTCCTCACCCGCACCACGCACAACACGCCCGACCGACATGGGGATCATCGTGGGGAGTTCGGGTCGCGGAGTGCCCTTGCGCTCAAGGGATTGTCGCAACACGCCTGCTCAGTGAGGGGTTGGTTGGTTGTGGCTGGGAAGAAGTTGGCGCCGGAGCTGGTGCGGGCGGTGGTGGACGCCCTGCGGTCGGGGATGAACCCGCGGCAGGCGGGGGAGGCCGCCGGCGTGTCGGAGCAGTACGCCCGCAACCTGCACCACAAGATGGGCGGCGTGTACCGTCCCCCTGCCGTGACTTACAGCGCCCGCTACCTCGACCGCGAGGAGCGCTACGAGATCGCCCGGCTGCGGGAGGCCGGGCTGACGATGGCGCAGGTCGCGGCCCGCGTCGGGCGCCACCGCTCGACCATCAGCCGGGAGCTGGCCCGCAACGCCGATCCCGGCACGGGCGGGTACCAGCCCGAGCGGGCGCACCGGCTGGCCTGGGAGCGGCAGCGCCGCCCGAAGGCGTCGAAGCTGTCGGCCCGCCCGGTGCTGCGGGGTATCGTCCAGGCGATGCTGACGTTCCGGCGGTACTCGCCCGAGCAGGCCAGCGGGAGGCTCAAGGTGCTCCACCCCGACGACCCGTCGATGCAGGTCAGCCACGAGACGATCTACCAGTCGATCTACCTGTACCCCCGCGGCGGACTGCGCAGGGAGCTGCAGGCCAGCCTGCGCTCGGGCCGCGACATCCGCCGCCGCCGCGGCCGCCGCGAGAAACGCGCGACGATCATCGGCGCCGTCCCGATCGGCCAGCGGCCCCCCGAGGCCGAGGGCCGCCTGGTCCCCGGCCACCACGAGGGCGACCTCGTCATGGGCTCCACCGCCTCCAACTCCGCCGTCGCCACCATCGTCGAGCGGATGACCGGCTACCTCACCCTCCTGCCCCTGCCCGACGGGCACACCGCCGACGCCGTCGCCGACGCCGTGATCGACCGGATGGCCGCCTACCCGGCCTGGTTCGCCCGGACCCTGACCTGGGACCGCGGCGTCGAAATGGCCCGCCACGCCCGCGTCACCGACGCCACCGGGATCGGCGTCTACTTCGCCGACCCCTACTCACCCTGGCAGCGCGGCAGCAACGAGAACACCAACGGCCTGCTCCGCCAGTACCTGCCCAAAGGCACCGACCTCAGCGCCACCACCCCCCGCCAGCTCCAGGCCATCGAAGACGACCTCAACGACCGCCCCCGCAAACGCCTCGGCTACCACACCCCCGCCGAAGCACTCGCTAAGCTCATCAACGACGAACAAACACGCGTTGCGACGACCCCCTGAATACGCCGCCCCTAACAGAACACAATGACGTTTTTACCGGATAACGCACACCAAATTCGCACACAATAACGTCTCCGCCTACCCATCCGCCAACCCTAGGCGTCGCCTGCGCGAGGGGAAAATCCTTCGCCTCCAGGATCTGCCGGCCAGACAATGTGGGTCCGGCGTCGTTCGCGACTGGAGGACCTCGATTGCGGTGATGATGCGATGACCCTGCCGACCTTCGTGGTGATCGGGGCGATGAAGGCCGGAACCGTGAGCCTCTCGCACTACCTCGACCAGCATCCCGACGTCTTCCTCGGTCGCGGCGGGCGGTTCGGCGAGCCGAATTTCTTCGTCGCCGAGCAGAACTGGACGCGCGGTCGCGGCTGGTACGAGTCCCTCTTCGAGGGCGCCGGCAGCGCCGCCGCGCTCGGAGAGTGCTCTCCGGGCTACACCATGGCCCCGCTTTTCTGCGGTGTCCCCGAGCGGATGGCGCAGGTCGTCCCGGATGCACGCCTCGTCTACCTAGTGCGCGACCCGATCGCCCGGATGCAGTCGATGTACCTGCATCAGGTGTCGGCCGGCCGGGAGCGGCGTCGGCCGGAGGCGGCCCTGCTCGACGACCACTACCTCGGACCCAGCCAGTACGGGTTCCAGCTGGCGGCGTTTCTCGATCATTTCGACCGCGGCCAGGTACTCATGATCGCCAGCGAGTTGCTCCGCGATCGGCCACGCGACGCGCTGACTAAGGTGTTCGGCCACCTCGGGGTCGACCCGGCCGCAGTCGACCTTGATCAGCGGCACCGCGACCACCGCTCGATGGACAAGCCCGTCCCGCGGACGCACGATCTCACCTGGCTGCCGCGCCGCCCGGTCAGCCACGATCCGCGCTGGCGGCCCGATCAGCGCACCGGGCTGGCCCGGCGGCTGACGACCCGGCGGGCGCGGGCCGACGACTCCGCGATCTCGCCCGGGCTCCGGGACCGGCTCGCTCAGCGCCTCGCCCCCGACCGGCGCCGATTCGAAGCTCTCCTCGGTCACCAGATCCCGCCTGACTGGCTCTGGTCGACTCCAGCAGACGCCTGACCCGCACCCACGCAGCGGGCGTCATCGAGCAGGAGTGTGCTCAGCCGGGCGACGAGGCGAACCGCTGCTGCCCCAGGACGGCCAGCAGTTGCAGCTTCTCGTACCCCTCCGTGCGCGGGGGAGCGGTGAGCACCAGCAGCGCCTGCGACTGGTCCTCGGTGAACAGCACCTGGCAGTCGACCTCGATCGGGCCGAGCTCGGGGTGGAGGAGCGTCTTGTGGTCCTCGAAGCGCTTGGCGACCTCGTGCCGTTCCCACAGCGCGGCGAACTCGGCGCTGGCCTTCTGCAGCGCTCGCGCGAGTTCGCCCGCGCGCGACCGCGGGCCCATCGACCCGTAGGCGGCGCGCAGGTTCGCGACCTGGGCGCGGCTCTGCCGGTCGCGATCGTGCTCGGGGTAGCGCAGCCGCTCGGCCGGATCGGTGAACCAGCGGTAGATCTCGCTCCGGGCCAGGCCCGTGTACCCGGACTTGTCGCCGAACAGGGCGTCGGCCATCCGGTTCTGCACCAGCGTCTCGCCCAGGTTGGACAAGATCAGGGCCGGAGTGTCGCTGAGCCGGTCGAGCACCCGCAGCAGCGCCGGGGCCACGTGGCTGGCGGCGGTGGCCGACGTCGGCGCGTTGTGCCCCGCGATCTGGAACAGGTAGTCGCGCTCGTCGCTGGTCAGCCGCAGCGCCCGGGCGAGCGACGCGAGCATCTGCTCGCTCGGCTGCGGGCCGCGCTGCTGCTCGAGCCGCGTGTAGTAGTCGGTTGACATCGCGGCCAGCGCCGCGACCTCTTCCCGCCGCAGGCCGCGGGTTCGCCGCCGCGCCCCGATGGGCAGCCCGACCTCCTCCGGCCGCAGCCCCTCTCGGCGACGGCGCAGGAAGTCGGCGAGCGCTCCGCGGTCCATGTACTCAGTATCCGTCCTGCGTCGGCGGGCCGAGGACCGCCAGCCAGGGATCGCCGATCCCTCGATAAGCGCTCTCTGCACCGGCCGTCGCGGATCGGCCAGGCTGGAGGCATGAACATCTCAGGCAACACCGTCTTCATCCCCGGCTCCACCAGCGGCATCGGCCTCGCCCTGGCGGTGGAACTGCAGGCCAGGGGCAACACCGTGATCGTCGGCGGTCGTCGGGCCGACCTGCTCGAGCAGATCGCCGCCCGGCATCCCGGCCTCGATACCGTCCAGGTCGACACCAGCGACCCGGCCAGCATCGACTCCGCCGCCAAGGAGGTGCTGGCCAGGCACCCGGACCTCAACGTGCTGATCGCGATGGCAGGCATCATGCGGATTGAGGACTGGCGCAGGCCCGGGGAGTTCCTCGCCTCGGCCGAGTCGGTCATCACCACCAACGTGCTCGGCCCGATCCGGCTCATCGCCGCGTTCATCGAGCACCTGCAGGCCCAGCCGAACGCCACCATCGTGACCGTCTCCTCGGGCCTGGCGTTCACACCGCTGGCGGTAACGCCGAGCTACAACGCCTCCAAGGCCGCGATCCACATGCTCACCGAGTCGATCCGCCTGCAGTTCGCCGACACCACGGTCCAGGTCGTCGAGCTGGTGCCGCCGTCCGTCCGCACCTCGCTGGTGCCCGGACAGGAGACCAGCGAAGTGGCGATGCCGCTCGATGATTTCGTAGCCGAGGCCCTGGCCCTGTTCGAGACGGAGCCCGACGCCAGGGAAATCCAGGTCGAGCGGGTGAAGTTCCTCCGCTACGGCGAGGCCCGCGGCGACTACGACCAGGTCGTCGCCACCCTCAACGCATCCGACCCGCACGGCAAATAGCCGGCCATGCCCCGCACGGGCCTCAGCGGTTGTCGAGCAGCGGCTGGCGGGGGTCCCAGGTGGTGCCGTCGGCGGCGTCCCGCCGGCGCCGGGCCACGCCGGACAGCGCCTCGAGCACCACCCGGTTGGCCAGGAACGACGTGATCTCCGCGTGGTCATACGGCGGCGACACCTCGACCACGTCGATCCCGGCCACCGGCAGCTCGTAGGCGATCCGCCGCACCGAGTCAAGCAGTTGCCGCGCCGTCAGCCCGCCCGGCTCCGGGGTGCCGGTCCCCGGCGCGTGCCCCGGATCGCAGACATCGATGTCAACCGACAGGAACACCCCGTCGCAATCGTCCATCGCGATCCCGAACGCCTCGGTCAGGCACTCGGTCAGGCCCCGGGCGCCGATCTCCGTCATCTCATAGGAGCGCATGCCCTGCTCCGCCATCCACGCCAGCGTCTCCGGCCCGGGCCAGTAGCCGCGCAGCCCCATCTGCAGGAACCGGTCGCCGCGGAGCGCGCCCGACTCGATCAGCCGCCGCATCGGCTGGCCGTGCCCGATCAGCGACCCGAACTCGACGTCGCCGGTGTCGGCGTGCGCGTCGAAGTGGATCATCGAGATCCGGCCCTGCCCGCGATGCTGGGCCACGCCCGCGGCGTCGGGCCAGGTGATCGTGTGGTCGCCGCCGAGCACGAGCGGGATCGCGCCCGCCGCGGTCACCGCGTAGACCGCTTCCTGCAGGTCACGGACCGACCGGGCGGCGTCACCGGAGAACAGCTCGACGTCGCCTGCGTCGTAGACCCGCAGGTCCTGCAGCGCGTCGACCCGCAGCGCGAGCGACGGCCGCGACCCGTCGTGCGGCAGGTAGCAGGTCTGCCGGATGTGCTGCGGCCCGAACCTGGTGCCGGCCCGGTGCGAGGTGCCGCCGTCGAACGGCGCGCCCAGGATCACCACGTCCGCGTCGGCATAGGTCTCCGGCTCGCTCCAGTCGCAGCGGTCGACGCCGAGGAAGGTGATGTCAGGGCCGAACTGAGGTCCGTAGCGGGTCATGGTCGCTCCTTGCGGTATCGGTCGATAATCGCATGCAGCCGCCGCCGGCCGAAGCTGGGTCCGTGCCCGGGGCGCACCACCCGGACCGGCAGCGACCGCAGCCGCAGCAGGCTCGAGCGGTACTGGGCCACGTCCGCTCCGGCGATCGAGTCGAGCAGCGCGCCGTCGTCGTACACCACGTCCCCGCTGAACAGCGTCCCGTCGGCCGGATCGAACAGCGCGATGCTGCCGGGGCTGTGGCCGGGCAGGTGCAGTACCGTGAGCGGCCGCCCGCCTGGGTCGACCACGTCGCCCTCGGACAGCGACCGCGTCACCACCGCCGGCCGCAGCCGATATCCAGCAGGCGGGTAGCCCGGATAGGGGAGGGCGGAGATCAGCAGCGGCGGCAGCTCCTCCGCCAGCCCAAGCTCCGCGCCCAGCGCCGGCCCGAACAGCGACCCCGGCGGCGGATCACCGACCGCCTCGGCCGGATGCGCCCAACACTCGGGGAACTCATGCGCCGAGCCCATGTGGTCGAGGTGGGCGTGGGTGAGGACCAGCACCGGATCGTCGCCGGAGACCAGCGGCGCAAGCGCGCTGCGCAGCGACGCCACCCCGGGCCCACAGTCCACCAGCAGGTCGCGCTCCCGCCCGCGCACCAGCCACATGTTGGCCGACACCATCTCGTCCACGTGCGGCTCGGTGATCAGCGTCAGCGCCGGCGACACAGCCGAGACCCGGAACCAGTCGGCCGCAACCGGGACCGCCACCCCGTCCACCTCCTCCCGCGTAACGCTCATTCGACGCCAAGCACCGTGCCGACCGGCTCCGCCGCCCCCGCAACAGAACCAGCGTCCGCATCCGCGCCAACCGCCCGCAGCGCCCGCCGCGACCGCACCGTCAGCACCACGTAAAGGGAAGCCCCCACCACCGCGGTGCCGACGATCATCGCCGTCGCCCCAGCGACCGCGCGGTGCCGTGCCGCTCGGAGTCCGGAAAGTAGTCGATGCCGTGCGTCTCGATCCGCCCGGCGCGGTCACTGGCAGGTGCCATCGGAGGCCCTCCGCTCGCTTATTGGTCCCGCCCTCTTATTGGTGTAGAGACCAATTGCTTATTGATGTGAGAGTCAATACGATGGGCGGCGTGACGTCAAGACCCCAGGCGACGGCCCGTCGCAAGCCCGCCACCGAGCGGCTGGCCGAGATCATCGAGGCCGCCGCCGCGATCGCGGTCGCCGAGGGCCTCGACCGGGTCACCGCCAAGCGGGTCGCGGCCGAACTCGGCGTCTTCCCCGGCCTGGTCAGCCACTACTTCGCCACCGCCGACGAGCTGGTCGCGACCGCGTTCGCGCACGCCGCCGCCGCCGAGCGCGAGCAGAACTTCGGCCTCGCCCTGCTGGCCGACCGCCCGGTCGACCGGATCCGGCGGCTGCTCGGATTCTGGCTGCACCAGGACCGCGACCCGGTCAGCCTGCTCTGGCTGGACGCGTGGCAGGCCAGCCGCCGACGCCCGGCCCTGCTGACCGAGGTCGGACGGCAGATGAACGCCGACCTCGACCGCCTCTCGGCCGTCATCGCCGACGGCATCACGGCCGGCGACTTCCCGATCGACCACCCGGGCGAGCCCGCCCTGCAGATCCTCAGCCTGGTCGACGGGCTCAGCGTCCAGGCCGCCACCCGCCAGACCCTCGACTACGCCCCGGTCAGGTCGATGGTGATCGCGACCACCGAACGGCTCCTCGCCCTCCCGCCCGGCTCCCTCACCCCCAAAACCCCCTAAATCTTTCCCCCGAACGGTCCCTGGTCCCACCCCCACGGCCCGCTGAGCCCCCCGCCGCGCACGACGCCTAAGCAGTGTCTTACGCCGCGAGCTTGTTGAACGGAGTAGGAGGAGCTGCAGTCGTGCTTTGGGTACCGCCAGCATGAGCGGCTGGTGCCGTGGGTGCCTTCGCTGGCGTGACGTGTGGCGCACCCCCGTAGTAGGGGAACGACGAGCTGACGAAGGACAGGTCGTACGTGTGTCCGCCGGCTTGGCTGGGGTCAGTGATCATCGGAGAAGTGGGACTTGCCTGGGCGCCGTACTGCACCGCGTCCGCGCCGGGCAGGGTGTGGGGCTTGCCGGTCCAGTCACTCAGCCACCACGACACTTTCGCCGATCCCACCGCCTTCTTCACCTGCTGGTAGTTGGTGCCCACACCGGAGTAGATGGCGTAGATCACCGGCCTGGGGATGCCCGCGTCCTGCTGCTGCCTGATCCACTCGGGCAGCTTGGACATGGCGAAGCCGCCCTCCACGTCCGCGATGTCCGCAGGCTCGCCCGTCCACGTGATGGACAGCGCCTTGCTCCCGAAGATCTGCTGCGCCTGGGCGAAGTTGCTGGCCTGCGGGCCATCCACGTAGGACGCCACCAGGTCGGCCGACTTCGGCACGATGGAGGGGTACTGGGTGTCGTACATGGTCTTGCCGCCCGTGGCAGGGGCACTGCCCTCGGCCGGGCTGGACGGCGCTGCTGCGGCCGATGTCGGAGCTACTGTCTTGCTCACGGTCGCGCCAGCGCACCCCGCAGCGGCCAACAGCCCGCATGTGCCGATTGCCAGTGCCACGCGTCGTTTGGTTGTGTTCATGTTTCCCCCTTAGGCACGCTACCCCGTGTTTTCTCGTTGGTTCGCCGGTGCCGAACGGTGGTACGGCAAGCGCACGGGCTATACCTAAGACGCGGGCGCCCGCTGTACGGTCAAGTCATGGATCCGGTAACGGCCTTGCAACTCGCGGACTGGCGCCGTGCCACCGCCGCCTTGTACGCGGGCGTCCGGGAGCAGGCGGATCCTGCTGCGGCGCACGCGCTGTGGCGATCGGGGCGCAATGGACTGATGAGTTCTCATCCGCAGAGCGCGCTGCGCGAAGGCGACCCGCTGCGGGTTACTGGCGTGCCTTACTGGCCCTACGATCCGGCACTACGTTTCGCTGTGCCCCTCGAGTCGGCGGGGCCTAAGCGGCTCGAGATCGACACCGGCCCGGACGGCGTTACCCACCTTGAGCAAGTCGCCTGGGTCACGATTCCCGCCCCGGTTGGCCGACGACTCGCGCTGTGGTGGCTGGATCAGTACGGGGGCGGCCTCTTCTTGCCGCTGCGGGACGCGACGGCCGGCGGCGCCAGCTACGGAGGGGGCCGCTACGTGCTCGACACGGCGAAGGGCGCCGATCTCGGATCAGACGGCGACCGCATCGTCATCGACTTCAATTTTACGTACCACCCATCGTGCCGGTACGACCCGCGCTGGATGTGTCCGCTGGCGCCGGCCGAGAACACCATCGACGTTCCAGTCGAGGCGGGGGAGCGGCTAACCCTGCCCTAAGCGACGCGACCCGCGGTGGACTGGGTCGCGGTCGGCGCGGGATGTTTGCGCCGGCGCGCGGCCTTCCTGGTCTTGGCGGTGTGCCTGGCGCTGCCGGCGGTGTGCTTGGGCATGTAGGCGCGGGCCGGCGCGCCGACCGGCGCGGCCCCTCACGCTCTCGACCAAGATGCTGGTCGGCACCGAGCTGCTGCACGGCGGCTTCACATGGGGCAACCCGGTCGCGCCCGTCGCGCAGGGCACCGCCTGGCTGTCGGCCAGTCCGAGCAGCATCACGCTCGCGCCGAAGCAGGTCGGCCACGTCGCCGTTACCGTCGCCATCCCCATGAAGCATCAGCCGGGCGAGCACCTCCTCGGCGTGGAGTTCTTCGATTCGATGGTGATCGCGACCGCCGAACGGCTCCTCGCCCTCCCGCCCTGCACCCTCGCCCCGGTCATGGAGGACTAGCAGTCACCAACGGCCCGTTCGAAAAAAAGAATTTCAAATCTTTTCCCCGAACGGTCCCTGGCCCCACCCATGCGGCCCCCTGCCCCTCATACCGGGCCGGCCCTGGTCGCGACCGCAAAATCGCCTCACAATGTCGGCGTACGCCGACAATCAGGAATGTCGCCGTACTCCGACATTCTTCAGCGGGGGGCGACGCCGCGCAGGACGGTGGCCATGAAGTTGTCGAGGATCTCGGCTCGGGCCGCCTTGGGGTACTCGTGGCTGGCGATGAGCATCGCGTACAGCCCGATCATGAACAGCTGCGCGGTCGGGAGGGCGCTCGCGTCCGGGTGCACCTCGCCCCGTTCCCTCGCCCGCTCGACCGCCTCGACCACGACGGTCATGATCGGGTACTCGGTCCACTTATCGGCCCCCGGGAGCACATCCGGCCGGCGCGACGAGAAGTGCAGCCCGAGCATCTCGCGGAACAGCGCCTTGCCGACCCGCCGCTCCATCGCCGTCAGCAGCCGGACCACCTCGCCGAAGGCGGCCGGAAGGAAGCCCGGTTCGGGGCGAGCCTCGAGCTCGGCCAGGAACTTCGACAGCTGACTGACGACTCGGGCCTCCTCGTGCCGCTCGAGCTCCGCCAGGACGTGCTCCTTGGTCGGGAAGTGGAAGTAGAACGTGCCCCGGGCCACGCCCGCCGCCGCCGCGATGTCGCCGACGTCGGCGGCGGCCATCCCTGTGCGCTTGAACTCGGCCAGCGCGGCCGCGTACACCCGCTCCCGCGTCTGCTGGCGCTGCGCGTCGCGGCCGGTGGCAGCCGCCCGTCGAGCCGCCGCCGAACGTCCTCTGAGCTGGTCTTCCGCTGCCGGCATAGCTTCCTTCTTACGACTGACGCTGACATGTGTCAATGACTCTTTTCAATGACAGGCGCCAACGAGGTCTTGTCAGCGGCGCCTGCGCGGTCTATACACGAGGGTAATTGCTTACCTGACGACGGGAAGGCACGCGCCATGGACTCCGGCCCTCTCTCCTGGGACCCGTACGACGCCAGCTTCGGCGACAATCCGTGGCCGGTCTTCAACCGGATACGCGCCGAAGCCCCGCTTTACTACAACGACACGCACGACTTCTACGCCCTGAGCCGCTACGCGGACGTGGAACGGGCGCTGACGGACTGGGAGACATTCTCCTCCTCGCGGGGCGTCATCCTGGAGCTGATCAAGGCGAACATCGAGATGCCGCCGGGCACGCTGATCATGGAGGATCCGCCGATCCACAACATCCACCGGCAGTTGCTCGCCCGCGTGTTCTCGCCCAAGCGGGTGGCCGACCTGGAGCCGCGGGTGCGCGAGTACTGCCGCCGCTGCCTCGACCCGCTGGTCGGCGATTCCCGGTTCGACCTGATCGAAAAGCTCGGCCTGGAGATGCCGATGCGGGTCATCGGCATGCTGCTCGGCATCCCCGAGCAGGAGCAGGCCGCCTTCCGCGACGAGTCCAACGCGCACATCTCCGGCGACGACGGCAAGATGGAGCTCGGCTTCCTGTCCTACGAGACGTTCGGCGAGTACATCGACTGGCGGATCGCGAACCCGTCCGACGACGTCATGACCGAGCTCATCAGCACCGAGTTCGAGGACGAGAACGGCGTCACCAGGACGCTGACCCGCGACGAGGTCATGACCTACGTGACGGTCCTGGCGAGCGCGGGCAACGAGACCACCGGCCGGCTGATCGGCTGGATGGGCTCGACCCTGGCCCGGCATCCGGAGCAGCGGGCGGAGCTGGTCGCCGACCCGTCGCTGATCCCCGGCGCGGTCGAGGAGGTGCTGCGGCTCGAGCCGCCGGGCGCCTCCATCGCCCGCTACGTCACCAAGCAAGTGGAGTACTACGGGCAGGTTGTCCCCGGCCGGCAGCGCGATGCTGCTGCTGGTCGGCGCGGCCAACCGCGACCCGGAACGGTACGAGGACCCGGACCGGTTCGACATTCGCCGGAAGCGGAGCGTGCACTTGACCTTCAACATCGGCACGCACTACTGCCTCGGCTCGGCTCTGGCCCGCCTGGAGGGCAGCATCGCCCTGGAGGAGCTGCTGCGGCGCTGGCCGTCCTGGGAGATCGACTGGGACGACGCCAAGTTCCAGCTGACCTCGACCGTGCGCGGCTGGGAGCGGCTGCCGCTCCTGGTCGGCTAGGTCAGCGGCAGCCGCGATGACCGCCGTCGGTGCGGCTCGCTACGCAGGCAGCCGCGTGCGTCGGGTGGAGGACGCGCGGCTGCTGACGGGCGCGGGCACCTTCGTCGACGACATCACCCGCCCGGGCCTGCTGCACGCCTGCTTCGTCCGCAGCCCCCACCCGCGGGCGCGGATCGTCAGTATTGACGTGACCGCCGCGCTCGACCTGCCCGGAGTGCACGCCGTCTTCACCGCCGCCGACCTCAACGGCGACGTCCGCGAGGCCTGGTACACCGGCACAGGGAACCAGGTGCCGGACACTCCGCGCCCGCCGCTGGCCGAGGGCGAGGCCCGGTTCGCGGGCGACCCGGTCGCGCTCGTGGTCGCGGACAGCCGCTACCTGGCCGAGGACGCGGCCGAGCTGGTGGAAGTCGACTACGAGCCGCTGCCTGCGGTGGCCGACTACGCGCAGGCGGCGGCGGTCGAGGCCCTCGTCCATCAGAACTACCCCGGCAACCTCGCGGGCCAGCTGGCAGGCGCGCCGGCCGAGACGGTGGCGGACGTCTTCGACACGGCCCCGCACGTGATCTCCGAGACGATCTGGGAGCAGGCCTGCGCGGCGGTGCCGATGGAGCCGCGGGGCATCGTCGCCGAGTGGTCGGCCGCCAGCGGCGAGCTCACCATCTGGGCCGCGACCCAGGCGCCGCACGAGGTGCGGATGTTCAGCGCGCGCCTGCTCGGCCTGGCCGAGCACCGGGTCCGGGTGATCGCCCGCGACGTCGGCGGAGGCTTCGGGCAGAAGGTCATGCCCCTGCGCGAGGACATCTGCGTGCTGCTGGCGGCGAAGAAGCTCCCGGCCGCGCTGAAGTGGATCGAGGACCGCCAGGAAAACCTGATGGCGGCCGGGCAGGCGCGGCACGAGCACGGCACCGCCCGGATCGCTCTCGACGACCAGGGGATCATCCTGGCGGTCACCCTGGACCACGTGCAGGACGTCGGCGCCTACCCGACGCCCTGGCCGGTCGGCACGGGCGCGTTTGTCGGCATGAACTTCCCCGGCCCGTACCGGGTCAGCCGAGCGACCTTCAGCCACGCCTCGATGTTCTCCAACACCGTCGGACGCGTCGCCTACCGGGGCCCGTGGGCGTTCGAGTCGCTCGTCCGCGAGGTCGTGCTCGACATCGCCGCCCGCCGGATCGGAATCGACCCGGCCGAGCTGCGCCGCCGCAACCTGCTGAGCGCGGCCGACATGCCGTTCGCCAACCCCAACGGCATGCCCTACGACCAGATGGCCTCGCTCGAGACGCTGGAGCGGGCGCTGTCGATCCTCGACTACGACGCCTTCCGAGCCGAGCAGGCGGCCGCCCGCGCGGCCGGCCGCTACCTCGGCGTCGGCATCTCCTGCTACGCCGAGCCGACGTCGGCCGCCTTCGGCTACTACGCGACCGAGGGCGCGACGATCCGCATCGAGCCGAGCGGCAAGGTCAACGTCTACGTGGCCGGCGGGTCGACCGGCAACAGCCTGGAGACGACCGTGATCCAGCTCGCGGCCGACGCCCTCGGGGCGGACATCGACGACGTGGCCACGATCCAGGGCGACACCGCCGTGACCCCGTTCGGCGCCGGCACCGGCGGCAGCCGCAGCGGGCCGATGACCGCCGGGGCGGTCGGGGAGACCGCCGCGGTCCTGCGGGCCAAGCTCACCGCGCTGGCCGCGCACAAGCTGGAGGCGGCCGAGCCGGACATCGAGCTCGCGCACAGCCGCGCGGGCGTGCGCGGCGACCCCGACGCGCCGTCGGTCAGCTTCGCCGAGCTGGCCGACATCGCCTACTTCCAGCCGTACGCGCTGCCCCCGGGGATGCCGGCCGGCCTGGAGGCGAGCGGCCGCTACGCGCCGCAGATCCCGATGCTGTGGGCGACCGCCACCCACGTCTGCACCTGCGAGGTCGACGTGACCATGGGCGCGGTGACGCTGCTGCGCTACATCGTCGGCGAGGACTGCGGCCACATGATCAACCCGAACGTGGTCGAGGGGCAGATCGCGGGCGGCGTCGTGCAGGGGATCGGCGGCGCGCTGCTCGAGGAGCTGGCCTACGACGGCGACGGCAACCCGGTCGCGACCACGTTCATGGACTACCTGCTGCCGACGGCGGCCGACGTACCGCTGATCGAGTACGGGCACGTCGAGGACGCGCCGAGCCCGAACCCGGGCGGCTACAAGGGGGTCGGCGAGGGCGGCGCGATCGGGGCGCCGCCCGCGGTCGTCAACGCGGTCGCGGACGCGCTGGCGCCGTTTGGGGTAACGATCACCCGCACCCCGCTGACGCCGGCCTCGATCGTCGCGCTGATCGAAGAGGCCCAGACGTGAAGCCCGCGCCGTTCGAGTACCACGCACCGGGCAGCGCCAAGGACACGGTGGAGCTGCTGGCCGAGCTCGGCGACGGCGCCAAGCTGATCGCGGGCGGGCAGAGCCTGGTGCCGCTCCTTGCGCTCCGGCTGGCATCGTTCGAGCACCTCATCGACCTGCGCAAGGTGCCGGGTCTGCGTGGGATCGAGGAGCGTGGCGGCGGGGCGGTGTGGATCGGCGCTGGCACGACCGAGGCCGCGATCGGCCGGTCGCCAGTGGTGGCGGCCAAGGTCCCGCTACTGGCGCGGGCCACCCCGCTGATCGGCCACTTCCAGATCCGCAACCGAGGAACGATCGGCGGCTCGCTCGCCCACGCGGACGCGGCGGCCGAGTACCCGGCGGTGGCGCTGGCCCTCGACGCGGTCATCGAGACCCTGTCGCCGCGCGGCCAGCGCGCCATCCCGGCGGCCGAGTTCTTCACCGGTATCTGGTCCACGGCGCTCGAACCGGATGAGCTGCTCACCGGGGTCACGTTCCGGGTGCCGGGCGGTCGCGCGGGCTTCGCGGTCGAGGAGTTCGCCCGGCGGCCAGGCGACTTCGCGGTGGCCGGAACAGCGATCGCGATCGAACTGAGCGCTGCCGCAAACGGGGGAGCGGACGGCCGCGATGCCCGGGTCCGCGGGTGCGCGATCGGGCTGTTCGGCCTCGGGACAACGCCGCTGCGCGCTCCGGCGGCACAGGCGGCGGTGGCCGGCCTTTCGGCCGAAGAGGTGAGCACCGACGCCTTTGCCAGGGAAATCGGGCAGGCGTCGATGGCAGACCTCGACTCAGTGCCGTCCGACCTGCACGGGCCCGCCTCCTATCGCAAGCGCGTGGGCGCGGCCCTGGTGGCAGCGGCGTGGCGGCGCGCGATCAGCGAGGCGGTGGGCGAGACGGCAGGCTGGGCGGTCGGATCCGGGCGCACCGTGACGCTCGACGAGGAGGCGATCGATGGGTGACGTCGGCATCGGGGTGCGGATCAACGGCAGGCTCAGGCGCGCGAGCGTGGAGGCGAGGCTGACTCTGGTCGACTTCCTGCGCGAGCGCTGCCAGCTGACCGGCACCCACGTCGGCTGCGAGCACGGCGTCTGCGGCGCCTGCACCGTCCTGCTGAAGTACCCCGATGACGCGGACGCGACCGTGGCAGGCCCGACCGACGGTCAGGCCGTCCGCTCGTGCCTGGTCTTCGCCGTCCAGGCCGACGAGGCGGAGGTGACGACGATCGAGGGCATCGCGCACCTCGGACACCGGGGTCCGCGAGCTGTCGGCCGTCCAGGCCGCCTTCCGCGAGCACCACGCCCTGCAGTGCGGCTTCTGCACCCCCGGCTTCGTCATCTCGGCGACCGCGTTCCTGCGGGAGCATCCCGACCCGACCGACGAGCAGATCCGCGAGGCCCTGTCAGGGAACCTGTGCCGCTGCACCGGCTACCAGGGCATTCTCGCGGCAGTACGGGCGGCCGCCGACAGCATGCGGACGGCAACTCAGGAAACTAAGCAAACTCAGGAACCGAGGTAGGTCATGTCAGGAAGAGCCGAGGGCAAGGTCGCTTTCATCACCGGCGCCGGACGCGGCCAGGGCCGCAGTCACGCGGTCCGGCTCGCCCAGGAGGGCGCCGACATCATCGCCATCGACATCTGCCACGACGTCGACGGGGCGCTGCCGATGGCCACCCCGGCCGACCTGGCCGAGACCGTCAAGCTGGTCGAGGCGCAGGACCGGCGGATCGTCGCCAGGCAGGCCGACGTGCGCGACTTCGACGCGGTCAAGGCCGCCGTCGACGAGGGCGTGGCCGAGCTCGGCCGGCTGGACATCGTGGTCGCCAACGCCGGCATCGCCAGCATCGGCGGCCCGGTCGAGTCGATGGCGGCGGGCAACTGGAAGGACACCATCGACATCAACCTGACCGGCCTCTGGCACACCGCCCGGGCGGCGATCCCGCACCTAGTCGCGGGCGGCCGGGGTGGGTCGATCGTGCTGACCAGCTCCATCGGCGGGATGCACGCGCTGCCGAACATGAGCCACTACGTGTCGGCCAAGCACGGCGTCGTCGGCCTGATGCGGTCGCTGGCGGTCGAGCTCGGCCAGCACGGCATCCGGGTGAACTCCATCCACCCGACCAACGTGAACACGCCGATGTTCATGAACGAGGGGACGTACCGGCTCTTCCGCCCGGACGTGGAGAATCCCGGTCCGGACGACGTGGCGCCGATCGCGCAGATGATGCACGTGCTCCCGATCGGCTGGGTCGAGCCGGAGGACATCAGCAACGCGATCGTCTTCCTCACCTCCGACGAGGCGCGCTACATCACCGGCGTCACCCTCCCCGTCGACGGCGGCGCCCTCCTGAAGTAAATGATCACGCAAATGTGATGCCTGAGAAGTTCAAATCATTCCGCTGAACGGACCCGCAGCTCCGCCTTTCAGGTGATCGTGACCCGCCCCGGCGTTTGTCGCAGTGGAGCCTGATGAGGTCTAATATGGCTTGACAATGAGCCCTGATGCGCGGTCGCGCCGCAGGCGGTCTGAGCCTGCAAGGCGCACGATTCCCCAGACGCTCACGGGGCCATCATCGGACGATGCGCACGATGTTGCGTTTTTCCGGCGCCATCAAGACGATGATCAGGACCAGGGAGTACCGGGAAGGGAATTCCTAAATTCCTGCCCGCTTAAAGTACGGGCGACGATGCGAGCGGTTCTGGTCCAAGTCGCTGCTGCGCCGCCGAAGCGATTCGCCGGAGGTGGTTACTGGGAGGCGATGAAGGGCGAGATGACGGGTTGGTTCGAGGTCCGCGTCGACGGTCCCCGGCGTCATCATTACCGACTGTTCTGCCGCCTGGACTACGAGGCCTACGGCAGCTCTAAGCCACTGCTGGTGGTGGTGTGCGGGTTGAGCAAGCCATTCCGCACTCAACTGTCAGACGCCGACTATAAGCACGTCCGAGAACTCGGACGCGAGTATCTGAGTCGGAACCCGCGATCCCTGGCCTTATCAGGCGATCACGAATGGCTGGCGACTCGAGGGTCGGCGTCCCCATTGCGCAGCTCATCTATCCATCTGGCCAGGGCTCGTGGATCATCAGTGCTGCCTTCGACCAGCGGACGGGTGATCTGCTCCTGGTCCTTGGCCCCCAGCGGTTCGAGGACGACACGCATACCCAGTGCCGCCGCGACCTCGGCGAGCGTGCCCAGGGTCGGATTGACGTGGCTGGATGAGAAGAGCCGCCGAACGGTAGCCGGCTCGGCGCCGATCGCGTGGGCCAGCCCCGCCTTGGTCAGACCCGCGGCCGCCCGGGCCGTGTCCAGTTCGTTCACGATCCGGTCGATGGTAGCGATTCGGATCGACTCCGCCACGTACTCTCGTAGGAACTCAGGATCCTCGAGGTCGCTGGCCAGGTCGTCCCAGAAGACACTCCGTCCGACGCCCATGGTGCTCCCTCCGGCCCGCGCTCAACGTAACATTTATGATACGTCCACGACGGAGTGCCTGCAAGCGCCGCGACTGTCTTATGCCCGACTGTCTGTCGGCTCCGCAAACCAGTCGCCCCGCGTTCGCGAACCCGCGCCGTTCAGGCAGCCGGGATCGTCAGCCGCTCGTCGGGGATGACGGCGACGCCCACGATCTCGATCATCGCCTCCGGCTGCCACAGCGCCGTCGTCCCGATGCCGGCCATGGCCGGGTAGACCGGCCCCGCCAGTTCGCGCCAGACCTGCCCGATCTCCCGCCCGTGCGCCTGATAGTCGGGAATGTCGGTCAGGAATATCGTGATGCTCACCAGGTCCGCAGGCACCCCGCCTGCCGCCCGCAGCGTGGTCAGCACGTTCCCGAACGCCTGCCGGAACTGCTCGACGATGCCGCCGGGCACGATCTTCATCTCCGCGTCGAGGGCCGTCTGGCCGCCCAGGTACAGCGTGTTGCCGGCCAGGGTCCCGTGCGAGTAACCGCTTGGCGCGGGCAGCGTGGCCGGGTTGATCGCGAGCGGGGGAGCGGTGGCCGGCATGGGACGACTCCTTCTGAACGAGGCCGGTAGTCTTCGAACCGTAACATCTATTGACAAAAAATCAACGATCGTGAAGATTATGTAATAACGAATGGTTCGCGACGATGACGTTGGACGACCTTCCCCAGGAGAAGCCACCATGGACATCGACATGAATCGCCCCGCCGGAGCGGGCGACCGGGCGGCCCGCGTCACCGACGGCGGGCTCGTCGTCCCGGTCGTGACCCGGGCCGGCCGGGAACCAGGCGGCACCGCCCAGTCGCAGGGGGCGACCCGCATCTCCGGCGTCAGCATCGCAGCACACGCCCGCCACCAGGATCTGGTTCGGCAAGGTCCATAACCTGGCCGGCTACCGCTCGGTGCCGCACCACCACGGCGAGGCCGAGACCGGCGGCTACGTGCTCTCCGGGCGCGCCCGGATCTACTTCGGCCCGAAGTTCGAGGACTACATCGACATGTCCGAGGGCGACTGGGTGTTCGTGCCGCCGTTCATGCCGCACGTCGAGTGCAACCTGGACCGCAACAACCCGCTGACCTGGATGACCGCCCGGACACCTGACAACATCGTGGTCAACCTGCCGGAGGTGCCCGACGTCGACCTGCCGGACTGGGTGACGCGGCCGTGACCGGCGCCACCGTCGATCTGGCGCCGTCCTCGGCGATCTTCACCGCCGCGGTCACCCTGAGCCCCGGCCGAGCCGGAGCACTTCGACCTCGCCTTCACCGCGGTCACCCAGCCCTGCCCGTGGCCCAAGGCCTACGGCGGCGACATGGTCGCCCAGGCCCTGGCGGCGGCGATGCGGTCGGTGACCGACGGCAAGACGCTGCACTCGATGCACTGCTACTTCCTGCGCCCGGTCGACATCGGCGCCGAGGTCCGCTACGAGGTCGAGCTGCTGCGCGACGGACGCGGCTACAGCACCCGCCAGGTCCGCGGCTACCAGAACGGCAAGCCGGTCTACGTCGCGCTGGCCTCGTTCGCGGCGGGGGAGCCGGGCGCCGCCTTCGCCGCCGCGCTCCCCGCGGACATCCCGGTCCCGACCGGGCTGCCGAGCTCGGCCGCCTACCTGGACGGCCTGGCCGACGGGGCCGCGGCCGGGACGACCATGACCGATCGGTCGCGGGCGTACTGGGCCGGCGGCCGCAGCTTCGACCATGCGGCACGTCCCCGGCCCCCTCTACGTCACCGTCGACGGCGCGCGCGTCCCGCACCAGGCGGTCTGGATCAGGCCGTTCGACGCCCTCCGGCCGGTCGACGGGCTCACCGACGAGCAGCGCGACCTGGCCGCGCTCGCCTACGTGTGCGATTACACGATCCTCGAGCCGGTGCTGCGCGTGCTCGGCCTCGCCGTGGGCCAGGCCCGGGCTGGTCACGGCCAGCCTCGACCACGCCCTGTGGTTCCACCGCAGTCCCGCCCGCGCCTTCGACGACTGGCTTCTCTACGTGCAGGAAGCGGTCGCGGCCGAGGACGGCCGCGGCCTCGCCACCGGTCGCTTCTTCACCCGCGACCACCGTCACCTGGCCACCGTCGTCCAGGAAGGAATGATCCGCACCAGCTGATCGCCGCCGGCCCGTCGGCCCGGCCGGGTGCGGAATCGGAAGGACCTGTCATGCACCTCTCGCCTTCTGCCTATCGCGACACCTTCGCCCGTGACCACCTGCCGCCGGCCGGTCAGTGGCCGGTGCTCGAGTTCACGACCGAGGCCCTGCAGTACCCCGACCGGCTCAACGCGGCGACCGAGATCATCGACGTCCCGGTCGCGACCTTCGGCGCTGACCGTCCCGCCCTGCGCACGCCGGACGGCGACGTCTGGACCTACGGCGATCTGCAGCGGCGCGCCAACCAGATCGCCCAGGTTCTGGTCGAGGACCTCGGCCTGGTCCCCGGCAACCGGGTGCTGCTGCGCTCGCCCAACAACCCGTGGACGGTCGCCGCCTGGCTCGGGGTCCTGAAGGCCGGCGGCATCGTCGTGACCACGCTCGCCGCCCTCCGCGCCCGCGAGCTGGCCCCGATCGTGGAGAAGGCGCAGCCGAGCATCGCGCTGGTCGACCACCGGTTCGTGGCCGACGTGGAGAAGGTGCGCGAGGCCAGCGCTCCCCGGCTCGCGATCGTCGCCGTTCGGCGGGCCGGGCGCCGGACGACCTGACCGCCCGTGCCGAGGGCAAGTCGGGCGAGTTCAGCAACGTGCCCACCGCCGCCGACGACGTGGCGCTGTTCTGCCCGACCTCCGGCAGCACCGGCGTCCCCAAGATCACCACGCACTTCCACCGCGACGTGCTCTCGATCGACAACACCTTCGGCCGCGCCGTCCTGCGACTCGAACCCGACGACCTCGTCTCCTGCACGGCGCCGCTCGCGTTCACCTTCGGCCTCGGGATGCTGGTCGTCTTCCCGCTCCGGGCCGGCGCCTGCGCGCTGCTGACCGAGGCGGCGCCGCCGGCCGAGCTGGCCGACATCGTCGCCGAGGCACGGCGTGACCGTGCTGGCGACCGCGCCGACGGCGTACAAGCAGATCCTCAACGCCGGCAGGATCGACCAGCTGGCGGGGGTCCGGGCGGCGGTCAGCGCCGGCGAGCACATCCCGCTCCAGACCTGGCAGCGGATCCACGACGCGCTCGGCCTCAAGATCATCGACGGCATCGGCGGCACCGAGCTGCTGCATATCTTCATCTCGGCGGCCGGCGACGACATCCGGCCGGGCGCCACCGGCAGGCCGGTGCCCGGCTACCGGGCGACGATCCTCGGGCCGGACGGCGACGAGCTCCCGCCCGGCGTCGAGGGGCGGCTCGCGGTCATCGGGCCGGTCGGCTGCCGCTACCTCGACGACGAGCGCCAGGCGAAGTACGTCGTCGACGGCTGGAACGTCACCGGCGACACCTTCGTCCGCGACGAGGACGGCTACTTCTACTACCAGGCCCGCACCGACAACATGATCGTCTCCTCGGGCTACAACATCGGCGGCCCCGAGGTCGAGGCGGTCATCGACTCCCACCCCGACGTCGTCGAGTCGGCCGTCGTCGGGCGGCCGGACGCCGACCGCGGCTCGGTCGTGTGCGCGTTCGTCGTGCTCAGCGCCGGCGTCGTCGGCGACGCGGCCAAGGCCAGGGAGCTCCAGGATTACGTCAAAGCGCAGCTCGCGCCGTACAAGTACCCGCGCGACGTCCGCTTCACCGACGCGCTGCCGCGCAACACCAGCGGCAAGCTGCAGCACTTCCGGCTGCGGGCGCAGGTCGAGGCCGAAGCGCAGGCAGCCGACGGGCCGGCGACCTGCCCGCCGGGGCCTGAAGGGAATCCGATGAAGATCGCGATCGCGGGCGGCGGCCCCGGCGGCCTGTACTTCGCCGCCCTGATGAAGGAGCTCGACCCGCGCCACGAGGTGACCGTGTGGGAGCGCAACGCCGCCGAGGACACGTTCGGCTTCGGCGTCGTGTTCTCCGACGAGACCCTCGGCGGGATCGAGAGCGCCGACACGGTCGTCTACGGCCAGATGGAGAGCCGATTCGCGCGCTGGACCGACATCGACATCGAGTTCAACGGCGCCGCGTTCACGGTCGGCGGGCAGGGCTTCGCGGCGATGAGCCGCAAGGAGCTGCTGCAGATCCTGCAGGCCCGGGCCGACGCAGCTCGGCGTCACGGTGCACTACCGGACCGCAGGCGCCGGACCCGGACGAGCTGCGCGCCTCCTACGATCTGGTGGTCGCCGCCGACGGCCTCAACTCGGCCATCCGCACCAAGTACGCCGACGTGTTCCGGCCCTCACTGGACCGGCGGCAGAACAAGTACATCTGGCTCGGCACCGACCTGGTCTTCGAGGCGTTCCAGTTCTTCGTCAAGCAGACGGAGTGGGGCACGATGCAGATCCACGGCTACCCGTTCTCCGACTCGGGCTCGACCTTCATCGTCGAGATGCACGAGGACGTGTGGCGCCGCGCCGGCTTCGACGCGCACCGAGGACCGGGTCTTCCCCCCGGGCGTCTCCGACGAGTACGCGGTCGCCCGGATCGCGGAGATCTTCGCCGACGAGCTCGGCGGTCACGCGGTCCTGACCAACAACTCCAAGTGGCTCAACTTCACCACCGTCCGCAACGAGCGCTGGCACGACGGCAACCTGGTGCTGCTCGGCGACGCCGCCCACACCGCGCACTTCTCGATCGGATCCGGCACCAAGCTGGCCATGGAGGACGCGCTCGCGCTGGCCGCCTGCCTGCACGAGCAGCCCGACGTCGACGCAGGCGCTCGCGGCCTACCAGGCCGAGCGCAAGCCGGTCGTCGAGTCGACCCAGCGCGCGGCGCAGGCCTCGCTGGAGTGGTTCGAGAACATCGGCATGTACGCCGGCCAGGACCCGGCCACGTTCTGCTTCAACCTGCTCACCCGCTCCCGCCGGATCACCTTCGAGAACCTCAAGGACCGCGACGCCGCGTTCGCCGCCCGGATGGAGGCCGGAGTTCGCCCGCTCCCAGGGGCTGACCGAGGTCGTCCCGGCGATGTTCCAGCCGGTCCGGATCGGCGCGCTGGAGCTGAAGAACCGGATCATCGTCTCGCCGATGGACATGTACTCCGCCGACCGACGGCCTCCCGGACGACGTTCCACCTCGTCCACCTCGGGTCGAAGGCACTCGGCGGGGCCGGCCTGGTCATGACCGAGATGGTGTGCGTCTCGCCGGAGGGGCGGATCACGCCCGGCTGCACCGGGCTGTGGAACGACGCGCAGCGCGACGCCTGGGGCGAGGTCACCGACTTCGTGCACACCCGCTCGACCGGCCAAGATCGGCCTGCAGCTCGGCCACTCCGGCCGCAAGGGCTCGACCCGGCTGATGTGGGACGGCATCGACGAGCCGCTCGAGCGAAGGCAACTGGGAGGTGATCGGGCCCTCCGCCGCTGGCCTACGGCGACGGCTGCCATCTGCCCCGCGAGGCCACCCGGGCCGATCTCGACCAGGTGGTGGCCGACTTCGTCGCGGCTGCCGGGCGCGGGGTGGCGGCGGGCTTCGACCTGATCGAGGTGCACGCGGCTCACGGCTACCTGCTCTCGTCCTTCCTCTCCCCGGTCGCGAACAAGCGCACCGACGAGTACGGCGGATCGCCGCAGAGCCGGCTGCGGTTCCCGCTCGAGGTCTTCGACGCCGTCCGCGCGGCCGTCCCGGCGACGATGCCGGTGACGGTCCGCATCTCGGCCACCGACTGGGTGCCTGACGGCAACACCGAGGACGACGCGGTCGAGATCGCGCGGGCCTTCGTCGAGCACGGCGCCGCCGCCATCGACGTCTCCTCCGGCCAGGTCACCAAGGACGAGCAGCCCGCCTTCGGCCGCTCCTACCAGACCCCGTTCGCGGACCTGATCCGCCATCAGGTGGCCGAGCCGGCCGGGGTGAAGGTGATCGCGGTCGGCGCGATCTCCTCCTACGACGACGTGAACTCGATCCTGCTGGCCGGCCGGGCCGACCTGTGCGCGCTGGGCCGCACGCACCTCTACAACCCGCAGTGGACGCTGCACGCGGCGGCCGAGCAGGACTACCGGGGACCGGGAGCGGACTGGCCCGAGCAGTTCGGGGCCGGCCGCCGCAAGCCGCCCGCCTCGCGCACCGACAAGGTCCCGCCGCGGCTGACGCTGCTGCGCGAGGCCGCCGCAGGCGACGACCACGTCCGCTGGCGGCCCGCCGCGGTCGCGGCCGACTCGTGAACCGCGCTCCCGGCGGGCCGTCCGGCCGGGACCAATCCGGCAGAATGGGGCCGGTGACCCTAGATCCGACACCGCCCGTCCCGGCCGGCCCGCAGCAGTCCCGGACGGCGCTGGTCAGCTTCCTCGGCGCGGTCGTGCGGCGGATGGGCAACTGGATGCCGATCGCCGGCACCATCGAGCTGATGGGCCAGTTCGGGCTCGACGCGCCGAGCGTGCGCACCGCGGTCTTCCGGCTCAAGAAGCGCGGCTGGCTGGCGTCCGAGACCCGCTTCGGCAGCCGCGGCTACGCGCTCACCCCGGTCGCGCTGAAGGCGCTGGCGGCCGGCGACGAGATCATCTGGCACGCCCGGCAGCCCGCCGACCTGGCCGACGGCTGGTGCATCGTGAGCTTCTCGGTTCCCGAGTCCGCCCGCGGCAAGCGCGATCAGCTCCGCACGCACCTGGCCGCGCTCGGGTTCGGCAACGTCGGGGCGGCGATGTGGATCGCCCCGGCCCGGATGCGGGCGGCGGCGGACCAGGCCATCGCCGAGCTGGGGCTCACCTCCTACTGCGCCATCTTCGTCGGCGACTACGTCGGCGGCCGGGACCTGCCCGGCCTGCTCCGCGAGAGCTGGGACCTGGTCGAGATCGACCGCCGCTACCTCGAGTTCAGCCACCGCTTCGCCGGCGACGCCCGCCAGGTCGCCGTCGACGGCGACCGCCTCGATCCCAAGCGCGCGTTCCTCAGCTACCTCGCGGTCATCGACCAGTGGCGGAAACTCCCCTTCCGCGACCCCGGCCTGCCCCGCGAGATTCTCCCGGCGGACTGGAGCGCCCCCGCCGCAGGCGCGCTCTTCGAAGCCCTGGTGTCCGCCCTCGAACCCGCCGCCCTAGCCCACGCCGCCGCCCACTGGCCCGCGACCCGCGACCGGTAAGACGTTCTCACGCCAATTAGGAATACCCGGGCACTTATCGCCACCCGTCCACGAAGTGATCACGACGTCGTCATAATGGCTCCATCTGACCTTGCGGTAGGTGGTTCCCGGCCCGAAGGCCACGCTCACTACGCGGCCCGCGTTGGTGCCATTGATATATCCGTGATTATTCCCACCGCATTCCGCATAAATGCCGACCCCATAGGGGTCCGACAATAGTCCTTTATATCCAAAGCAGGTGGACTCATAAAAGAGTCCGTATCCGGCGGAGTTTGCGGTGGATACATGGAGCCACGTCGGGTCGGTGTCGGCGAGATTGCTGCCGTAGTGGGCGCAGCTTAGGCGAGACCGGATGGAGCCATTAACCCGGCCGTCGGGATGTATGCCACCCGCTATGTGCTTTGACGTCGGCTTAGCCGCGGGATTGCCTACTTCCTGCGCGTTCGCTGCCTGCGTCATCCCGACGGCGGCGGCGGCGACACCTGTGAAAACGGTCGCCACCCGCAGTGTCCGCTTTGCCTTCGGCTTGCCATTTGCCAGGCTCATTGCACGCTCCTGTCTTCTCCTGATAGGGAGGCTGGCTTTCGCGAAGAGCGTAGATCGCCCGGCCGGGGTGCGCCATCCCTTAAATGGGGGATTCGGCGATCGCAGTGAGCAGCCTGCAGCCCGGCCAGCTCCGGTGCCTGGCCGGACTCAGCCGCTGTGTCCCGGTGGGAGACCAGCAGGACAGCGGCGAAGATCAAAATCGATTTTTCCGAACGGTCCCTGGCCCTGCCTTTCCGGCCGCCGTGACCCTGTCACGGCGGCCAGCGCAATATAAAGACCAGGCTTTCGATCAGGATGTGCTCCTCTTCTGAGTTTCAGCGACCGCGCAGGACCAGGACCTCGGGTGCGAGCTCGCCGGACTCGAGCAGCTGGCCGATTCGCTCGCTCTGCTCGTCGGAGGTCCGCAGCTGGGCCGTTCGGCCGAAGCGCCGGTGCAGCTCGCGGTCCACCGCCTCGATGCGGTTCCGCCAGTGTGCGGGCGGAGCGCTCATCCGGTGGGCGTTCGCCGCCGCGAGCACTACGAGCCCCGCCGTGCGGACCAGTGCGCCCAGGTCGTCCTCGGCCGGGAAGTGGTTGCCCTCCGGCGGGTCGTCAAGCGCCGGCCCGGTGGCGACGTAGACCAGCAGGCCGATCCGCCCGCCTGGGCGGACGACACGGCGCAGTTCGCGCAGCATGGCCAGCTGGGCGTCCCGGCCAGGCAGCGTGCACAGGACGCCCAGGGACCAGGCCGCGTCGGCGCGGTCGTCCGCGAGCGGCAGGGCGGTCGCACCGGCCTGAATGACGGGCAGGTGGAACAGACGAGCCGCCGCCCGGCAGGCGGCTTGCTCGGGCTCGAGCAGGAGCGGGCGGACGCCGGCCTCGGCCGCCGCGAACGCGTCGGGGCCGCCGAGGCCGGCCCCGACATCGACCAGCAGCGCACCGGGGGCCGGGTCCAGCCCCGCCAGCAGCCAGTCGAGGGCGGCCGGCTGCCCGCTGCCGCGGCAGGCGGCCGGAATGGCGTAGCCCGGGCCGAGCTGGGAGACGACCTCGGCCGTCCATTCGGCCACGGTGCCGAACTCAGCCTCCATCGGATCGGCGTCACCTGGCATCGTCATGCTCCCTTACCCCGGCCTCAGCGGATCGAACGCCGCGGAGGGCTAGATTGGGCCTATGCGGGTGGCGACGTGGAACGTGAACTCTGTGAAGCAGCGGATGCCGAGGCTGCTGCCGTGGCTGGACCAGCGGAAGCCCGACGTAGTCTGCCTCCAGGAGACCAAGCTCGCCGATGACGCGTTCGGCGCGCTCCTCGGGGATGAGCTCGCCAGCCGGGGCTACGAGTTCGCCCTGTACGGCGAGGCGCGCTGGAACGGGGTGGCGATCCTGTCGCGGGTCGGGCTGGCCGACGTGGTGACCGGCATCGCGGGCGCGCCCGGCTTCCCCGATCCCGAGGCGCGCGCGGTGGCCGCGACCTGCGGCGGTATCCGGGTGTGGTCGCTGTACGTGCCCAACGGCCGCGAGCCCGACTCCGACCACTACCGCTACAAGCTGGCCTGGCTGGCGGCGCTGCAGAGCGTCGTCAGCGAGCGGCTCGCCGCAGGTGCCGACGTCCTGCTGTGCGGGGACATGAACATCGCCCCGGCCGACGCGGACGTGTTCGACCCGGCCGCCTACGTCGGCCAGACCCACGTCACCGCGCCCGAGCGGGCCGCGCTGGCCAGCCTGGAGGCGGCCGGCCTGCACGACGTCGTCCGGGACCACTGGCCGGACAAGCGCATCTTCACCTACTGGGATTATCGGGCCGGAATGTTCCACCAGGATCTCGGGATGCGGATCGACCTGGCGCTCGCCAGCGACCCGGTGGCGGCCCGGGTGCGCGCGGCCTGGGTCGACCGGGAGGCCCGCAAGGGCACCGGGCCGAGCGACCACGCACCGGTGATCGTCGACCTCGACGACGCGCCCGACGGCGACATCGGCCCCGTGGTCCCGCCGCCGTCCGCCCGCCCGGCCCGGCGCGGCCCGGTCCGACTGCCGCAGGCCCCCGGCCCTCAGCAAGAGGGGTAACGGCGCGACTACTACGGAATCGGGGCTACGCCGCCGTACCAAGCGACCTGGTCCGCGTCGGGCGTGCTTAGTCGTCGAAGACCTCGTTGGCGGTGCCGGCCGTGATGGCGCGGTCGAACCAGCGGTTCAGCTGGGCGGCGTCGGTGCAGGAGGTGACCTGCTGCCGCTGGTCGTTGGACGGGGCGAGGTGCCGGGCATCGAGAAGCTTCAGGACATCCTCGGCCTTGCCCTTGGCCTCGCCTTCGGCGATGCCCTGATCGTGGATCCGCTCGACGAAGGTCTTCTCGTACTCGCTCGTGGTCATCATCGCCTCCAGGATCTGCCGTGCGGCATCGTTGGCCAGGTCCGGGCAGAGCACCACCAGGACCGCCGCAGGGCATTTCGCGACGCGGCGGGCGGTGGTGACGTAGACCGGCCAGTCTGTGAACGCAAACAGTTGCCATCTAGCCGATCTCCCGGCCGGTGGTGCTGTCGACGTGAGCGGGGATGTCCGCCCTGGTGGCGATCGCCTGTCGTCAGCGTCCCCGACGGCTCGAACATCAGGATCGAGCCGCCGGGTGACGACGGCTTGTGCTCCACGCCCTGAGGGACCACGAAAATGTCCCCCGAGCGCAGGCTCACGGTCCGCTCACCATCGCCCTCGCGCAGCGCGATGTCGAATTGGCCGTCGATGACCAGGAAGAACTCATCGGTGTGGTCGTGCACGTGCCAGACGTGCTCGCCGCGGGCGTGGGCGACCCGGATGTCGTAGTCGTTAACCCGGCCGACGATCCGCGGGCTGTAGATGTCGCTGAAGGAGGCCAGTGCCTGGCTGAGGTTGGTGGGCGTGTCTGTCATGCGTTCATCATCAGTGACGCGAAGGCCCGGGTCTTGTACGTTCTTGATGTGGACGCCGCGCTGCCCGGTCACTGTGGCCGGGCCTGAAACCCTGGAAACCCTGGACGCCGAGGCGAGACTGGCGCGGGTCGGAGAGCGGATCACCGGCCACCTGACCCCGATGGCGCCCCCGGTTCCCGTCCCGGAGCTGGGCGTCGCCTGGCAGTTGCGAGAGCTCCTCGATGCTCACCTGGCCAGTCAGGTCAGCCTGGCCTGGGCGGCCGCCACGCTCGAGCGCAGCGTCCCGCATCTGGTGCGGAGCTTCACCCGCCAGTTCGGCCTGAGCCCGCACGCCTACGTGATCGGCCGCCGCATCGACGCCGCCCGCCGCCTCGTGCTCCGGGGCGGGGCGCCGGCCGACGTCGCCGCGGCCGTCGGCTTCCACGATCAGGCGCACTTCACCCGCCACATCAAGCGGCACACCGCCACCACCCCCGCCAGCTACGCGCACAGCCACATACGACGAGCCAGGTAACCGAACGCGCACGAGGGCGCAACCGTGTCCGGTGATCCTACGGATGGTCGATCACGACGTCGGCCGCCGTCTGCGGGGCGATGAACGCCCGCAGCCCGTCCGCCTCCGCCAGCAGCGCCCCCCGGTCCGCCGTCGGCAATGCGGCGAACGGCTGGATGCGCAGCTCCCGGTCGCGGAACTGCCAGGTCCCCTGCCAGCGGCCGTCGATCAGGAAGGTGCCGGCGGCCGCGCCGTTCCCCGGCGGAAGCGGCACCGGGCGGCGGTGCGGGATCACCCGGGTGCGATCGGCGTGTGACAGCAGCAGGTTGTCGTATTCGGGCAGGAACCGAGGCGGCGCGGGCGTGTCCGCGGGCGGCCTCGGAGCATCCGGCAGGTCGTACACGAGCGCGCCTGCCTGCCCGCGGAATACCCGCACCGGCAGCCGCTCGACCACCTCGCGGAGCCGGGTCAGCCCCGACCACGCCTGGACGTCGGCCACGCTGGCCGGCCCGAACGCGCCCAGATAGCGCAGCACCAGCGCGTCGACCACCGCGTCGGCGGGCCCGGTACCGGGCGGCGCGCCCAGCCAGTCCGACAGCGGCGCCCAGGTCGCCGCGCCGCCCTTGCCCCAGACGCCCCGGGGCGGCACCTGGCACAGCACGAGATGAAGCGTGACCGCGTACCCGAGCGCCCGCGGCTCCGCGTCGGGCCAGCGCTCCGCCAGCAGCCGGCCCAGTTCGGCCCGGCTGCGCGGCCGTTCCGCCAGCAGCCGTCCGGCCTGGTCGAGCACGGCCGGGAGGTCCGCTCCGGCCGTCGCCGGCCCGGAAATTGGCGTTGAATTCGGCCGTCTGCAGCGACGTGAACAGCGCCGCCCAGTCCACCGCGTCGCGGGCCAGGACCAGGTGCACGGTGTTCCGCATCAGCTGCAGGCGCACCACCTGACGATCCTCGGTCAGCGTCGCCAGCTCACCCGGCGCGAAGTCAAGCAGCCGGGTCCACAGTCCCACGTAGGGAGCGAGCGGTGCCTGGGACTGCATCCCGGCCAGGTGCTCGATCGCGTCGATCGCCCGCGCCGGCGCGCGCTCGAGCAGATACTGACGCGCGAGCGTCGCCCGGTTAAGCGCCCGCTCGCTCAGCACGTCGGTCACGAGCGGCCGTCGTCCAGGCCCACATCGCCGTCCAGGCCGGCTTCTTCGTCCACGGCGACCACGTCGTCCACGGCGACCACGTCGTCCACGGCGACCACGTCGTCCACGGCGACCACGTCGTCCACGATGACGCTGCCCGACACGCGCGCCGCCTCCGCCAGCACCGCATCCCGGTACCCGGCCGGGAGCCGCTGAATGCGCGGCCCAACCCGGCACGATGCCACTTCCCCCGGCCCGAACGGCAGCGCGACCCCGGTCAGCGGCAGAATCCCGACGTCCGCCGCGACACCGTCGAAGCCCGCCAGATAATCGCGATCGACCGGACGGTCGGCGTCGTCGACCGGCACTCCGATCAGCAGCGCCGTCTCTCCCGAGGCGGTGCCCACCGCCACCCCGAACGCGGCCGCGCCGCTTGCCCGCGCGACCGCCGCCCGGTAATCGGGCCACAGCCCGTTCGCGCGGGTGTCGCCGGCTAGCCGGACCAGCTCGACGTCGCGCGCGGGCCACTTGCGCAGGAAGCGGTCCGCGTTCGCCCGCCCGGTCAGCCGGTTCTCGGCCGCGTTCCGCCGGTGCGGAAGGTGCAGGCCGTAGACGTCGGGCCGCAGCACGATCGGAATGCCGCTCGCGCAGACCCGGTAACCCCACTCGAGGTCGTCGTTCCCCCAGCCGCGAAAGCTCTCGTCGAAGTAGAGCCGGTCGGCAGCCACGGCGGCGGCGGGCACCGCGATCAGCCCGGTCCACGCGAACGCCCACGGAATGTTGTGCTCGACGCGGAACCGAGGGTCGGCCGGCCAGCCCGGCGCCGCGGCCATCTCCTGCAGCGCCGCCAGATGATCCTCGTACGGGCGCAGCTCGACCGAGTCGACGTCGCCACCGGTGTTGTTGTCGTAGCCCACGACCTGCCCGACTGCGCACACCCGCTGGCCGAACGCGAAGCAGTAGTCCCACAGGCGCTGCAACGCCTCCGGCGCCAGCATGGTGTCCGCGTCCATCTGGACGACGACCTCGCCGGTGGCGTTGCGCATGGCCAGGTTCCTGGCCCAGGGGATATGGAACTCGCGCGAGGAGCACACGGTCACGAGGTTGAGCCGATCGCGGAAACCGGAGCACATCGCGATCAGCTCGGTCGAGTACTCCATCGCGCCGATGACGACCTCGAAGTCGGCCGCGCTCATCGTCTGCCGCGCCAGCGCCTCGAGCGCGATCGCGAGGTTGTCCAAGCGCGCCTTGTACGGAATGCAAACGCTTAGCTTCACCCGCGCCACAATAACCTCAACCCGTCATCCCGCGTTGGCCGCCGCTGAAGGCCAAGCGTCAGGCGATCTTGCGCGCGACCCCGCCCAGGCTGATGTCCGACGGGTCCGCCGCCGCCGTACCGGTCTCAGGACGCCACGCGTGCTTGGGCACCAGCCCCGGCTCGACCAGCTCGAAGTCGCCGAAGAACCCGCGGATCTCCGCCGCGCTGCGCGCCTTGATCGGCTGGCCGGCCTTCTGGTACACGTCCTTCGCCCGCGCGGCGGCCTCCTTGTCGGGCAGCAGCTCCTGGCAGATGGTGGTCAGCACCAGGTAGCTGCCCGGTGCCAGCGCGTCCCGCAGGGCGGCGGCGACCGCGGCCGGATCGTCCTCGTCGGTGACGAAGTGCATGATGGCCAGCAGCAGAATCGCGACCGGACGGCCGAAGTCGAGGTGCCCGCGGATCACCGGGTTCGCCAGCAGCTCGTCCGGACGGCGGATGTCGGCCTGGACGACGACGCTCTGGTCGGGGGTGGCGAGCAGGGCGTTGCCGTGCGCCACGACCACCGGGTCGTAGTCGACGTAGGCGACGTGCGACCGCGGGTTGATCTCGTGCGCCACCTCGTGGACGGCGCCCTGCGTGGGCAGGCCGACCCCGATGTCGAGGAACTGGTCGATCCCGGCCTCGGCGGTGAGGAACCGAACCGCCCGGCGCAGGAAGCGGCGGTTCTCAACCGCGGACCGGCGCTGCCCCGGCATCTGGGTGAGCACCTTCTCGGCCGCGACCCGGTCCGCCTCGAAGTTGTCCTTGCCGCCCAGCCAGTAGTCGTAGATCCGGGCCACGTTGGCCGTTGTCGTGTCGATCTCCGGCGAGACGTGGCCGGGCTCGGCCTTGGTCCACTGCATCCCTGAGGACGTCATGAGCTAAAAGTACTTCTTGTCGGCCATTGCGTCGTGCCTATTGTGCAGCGCGGCACCGCGCCCAGTCCGCAGACCGGGCACGATGCCGCGCCACGTTTCCGCCGTCATGACCTGAGGCAGTGCCCAGCGGCGGCGGGAGGGGCAGTGGTCAGTAGTAGTGCCGACGGCCGCCGACCGCGTGGCCGACCATGCCGAGCAGCGCGAGGGCCAGGCCGATCAGCAGCACGATGATGCCGATGGTCCACAGGATCGCGATCTTGACCACGAATCCGATAATGAGAAGAACGATGCCGAGAATAATCATGGGAAGCTCCTGACAGCTCGCCGGTCCCTGGCCGAACCGCGTTGCACGGTGCGCCTGAAGCAGGGTGCTCAGGCTCCGCCCAACTGCCCTGGCCGTCACGACTCAAACAACGCCGGCGCGGCCAGCGGCGGGCCGGCCGTCGGCCCGTAGGATGCGTCCCATGCCGGACGACCAGCCTCGCCCCGAGCCGTTCAACCCGAAGGCCGGCGCCGATGCGCTCGCGGACCTCCGCGCGCGCCTGCGCGCGACGCGCTGGCCGGACGCGCCCGAGGAGGCCGGCTGGTCGCTCGGGACCGACCTGGGCTACCTCCGCGAGCTGGTCGCGTACTGGGCGGACGAGTTCGACTGGCCCGCCCAGGAGGCGGCCCTCGCCCGGCTGCCCCGCTTCCGGGTGACGCTGGGCGGCCTCGGGATCCACTTCGTGCACGCCAGGGCGGCCACGTCAACCGGGCAGACCGCGACGGCCGGCCCCGCCCTCGCGCTGGTGCTGAGCCACGGCTGGCCCGACTCGTTCTGGCGCTACGCGAAGGTCATCCCGCTGCTCACCGACCCCGCCGCGCACGGGGCCGATCCGGCCGACGCGTTCGACGTGGTCGTGCCGGACATGCCCGGCTACGGCTACTCCGACCGCCCGCCCGGCCCGCCGCTCGACTCGATCGCGGTGGCCGGCCTGTGGGCCGAGCTGATGGCCGTCCTCGGCTACCGGAGGTTCGGCGCGGCCGGCGGCGACATCGGCAGCGGGGTCAGCCGCTACCTCGGGCTCGACCATCCCGCCGGGACGGTGGCGGTGCACCGCACCGACGCGGGCGTGCCCGTCTTCGCGGGCGACCCGGCCGGCCTCGCGCCCGAGGAGCGCGCCTGGTTCCAGGCCATCGCCGGCCTGGGGCGCGGCCGAGGGCGCGTACGCCGCCATGCACCGCACCAAGCCGCAGACCGCCGCCTTCGGCCTGACCGACTCGCCGGTCGGGCTGGCCGCGTGGATCGTCGAGAAGCTCCGCGCCTGGAGCGACTGCGACGGCGACGTCGAGCGGCGCTTCAGCAAGGACGAGATCCTCACCAACGTCACGCTGTACTGGCTCACCGGGACGATCGGCTCGTCGATGCGCATGTACAACGCCAACGCCGCGATCCCGCCCGCGCAGCACGCCCGCCGGGTCGAGGTGCCGTCCGGCTTCGCGCTCTTCCCGGCCGACATCACCCGCCCGCCGACGGCCTGGCTCGAGCGCACGGCCAACGTCGCCCGGGTGACCGAGATGCCGCGCGGCGGCCACTTCGCGGCGTTCGAGGAACCCGAGCTCTACGCGGCCGAGCTGCGCGAGTTCTTCCGCCCCTACCGCGCGATCAGGTAAAGCCGACGTTAAGGAAAAAGTGCCCGAGCCGAACGTTTCCGACGCCGCCGCCCGCCCAGTGCACGAGCCGCGCCAAGAGGATGATGGCGACAATGCACACCACCAGCCAGAAGAAGAAAATGACAATCCCGGGTATCGCGTACCCGCCAATTGTTCTCGCTCGAACCATGGCCCCCGGCTACCCGGACCCGCCCGAAATATTCCGTCATGAGAAAAACCAAAATCTTTATCTCGAACGGTCCGTGCCCGCCGCCCCGTTAGCCCGCCACAACCACCTCCCGCGTGGCCGGCCCGATACGGGCCCCGCCGCACCCGCCGACCATCGCCACCGGCCGTCTGGGCTGCTGCACTATGTACTCGCGGGTGCGGATGTGTTTGCCGGAGTTGTAAGGTATCGCCGGTTTCTGTACGGTTTGCTGGAGGCCGAGGCGCCGGTGCGGCCGATTCCATGAAAGGTCACCTGATGTCTACTGACGCGCCCGCGTCCGGTCCTGATCCCGCGCCCCTGCCAGACGCCGAGGATGCCAAGGATGCCCCGCTCAGCGGGCCGACTGAAACCGTCAGCGGGCCGGGTGCCGTCGAGGCTGCTTCCGGTGCGGATGTCCCGTTCGCCGCGGCTGAGCAGCCGTTCGCGCCAGTCGCTCCGCCACCACCGCCGAGGCGGCGGCGCAGGCCGCCGAAGTGGCTGCTGCTGGGCGTTGGCGCGGTCCTGGCGGTCGCCCTTGTCGCCGGTCTCATCGTCTGGCAGCCGTGGAGCCCGCGACCGATCGCCCCGGTATCGCTCACCGCCGAGTCACCGACCGGAACGAGCGTGCGGTTGTCCTGGCCGGCCCCGAGCGGCGGGGCGACGCCAGACCAGTACGTCATCCTGCGCGGCGGTGCGCAGGTGGCGGAGGTCCCGGGCGATCAGAGATCGTGGACCAACACGGGCCTGCGGCCCGGTGACAAGTTCCGGTACGAGGTCGCGACGCGAGGCGGCGGCTGGCAGTCCGGGCCGTCGCCGGTCGCGACGGTGACCACGATCGCCCCGAGCCCGGTCGGCCTCAAGGTCGCGTCGACCTACACGAGCGCGACGCTGACCTGGAAGTCGTCGCCGCTCGGCCCGGCGCCGGACAAGTACGTGGTCTACGACCAGGGCGAACGGGCGGCGACGGTTGACGGCGCGACCACGTCGTACGTCCAGCGTGGGCTAACGCAGGGCACTGCCTTCCAGTACACGGTTGTCGCGGAGTGGGGGACGGTCTCGTCCGCGCCGTCCGCGACCGACGCAGGGACGACCCGCTCGGCGCCACTCGACAACCTGCAGAATGCGATCGTCACGACGACAAGCATTCCGAGTAACGCGACCGGGGGCACCGTGGGCAAGGCGTTCCCGACGTCGTGGAACTTCACACCGCAGTGCTCCGCGAACGCCTGCACGATGACCGTTAACCTCGTCGTTCCCGGTCCTGGGGAGCGGGGGTTCCCGCTGACAGTCAAGGTCACCCCGTCCGGTGCCGACTACGCCGGCAGTGCCCAGGCGAAATTCGCGGAGTGCAGCGGGACCGTGACCACTGACGCCATCAAGGTCACCCTCGTCCCTGACAAGAGCCAGATAACCAACGGGCAGTGGGGCCACTGGACTGGCACGGTGGTCGCCTCGGCGCCGTACATCAACCTCAACAACGGCTACTACTGCCCATCGGCGAACTGGGACTTCAAGGTGTCCTCGGGCGGCGCAGGCAGCACAGGCGCGACCGGCGGCTCCGCACTCTAAAACACACACCCGCTCGCGGTGGCGCCCGCCGCCCCGGCTGGCTCTAAGCCCCCCCGAGCACCTCTCGGGACCGACGGGCGTAGCCGACGGGTGCCATCCGTTGACGGCGGCCGGCCATCCACCCACCGTCCTCTTCGCCACCACGCGCAACAAGCCGGTCGAAGATAGAGGCTAGCGTGGGTACTTCGGGTCGCGGGGTGCCCCCAGCGGCACACGATGACGCCCCCGACAGGAAAACGCGCCCCCCAACGGAACACAATCATGGCTCCCGCCCGGAATGGCTCGCCGGGGGTCTGCGAACCACGGTGCTAGGCGTGCATCGCGACCTCATAGGCTTCGAGGTCCGGCTGCGTCAGCCCGGTCGCCGCGCGCCCTTGGTCCTGGACGCCGGCCGGCATCTGCTCGCGGGTCTCCCACAGCGAGATGATCATGACCTTGCCGGTCTCGGCGCTGGTCAGTACGTAGAACCCCTTGAACCCAGGCTGCTCGCTGGCGCCCGGAAGCTGCTGTTGGGCAAGGCCGATGAAGTCGTCGAACCCCTGAGGTCCGGCCTGGGCGGTAATCACGCGTGCGAACATCCTGCTCTCCTGCGAGGTCGCGAAGGGTGCCGGTGATTCTGGCGCTGGCTGGTGCCCAGCCGAGCCACGCGGCCGGACCTTGACAAGGTTCGCATATAGATATTCGACATGTCAAATATCGGCATCGCAAGCCTGTGCGCTACGATGAGCGCCATGCCCGACCTGCCGGAGACCCGCGAGATAGCCAGCCTGCTCGTCGCGCTCCTCGGCCAGACCGCCACCCAGATCTCGCAGTGCGCGGAGCAATGCGGGTTGTCCATGGTCCAGGCGTCGGCGCTGATGCAGATCGACGGCAGCATGCCCATGCGCGAGCTGGCGGCCCGGCTCGGCGGCCACGCGTCAAGCGCCACCGGCGTCGCGGACCGTCTGGCCGCGCGCGGCCTGGTCGAACGGCATGAGGACGCCGGCGACCGGCGGGTAAAGCGGGTCGCCCTCACCCCGGAAGGCGTCGCGACCAGAACCCAGATAGCGGCGTGCATGGAGTCCGCCCGCTCGCCATTCGCGCGGCTGTCCGCGGCCGAGCGCACGCAGCTGCACGACCTGCTGCTGGCCGCCATCGAACCGGAGATCGACCTGCGGGAAGCCCAGCGCCAGGCCGCCCGGCTCCTCGGCTCGATCGAACTGGACTGAGGCGCGACCATCTCCGCGGGACCCGGTTCGCTCCCCGCCGCCGTCGTGCCCGTGCGGCCGGCCTGGCCCGCCTAAGCCTTGCGGGCCACGCCCGCCCACAGCACCGTCGGGGTGGCCGCCTCGGCGTCGGTCTCAGGCCGCCACCGCGAGGCCTTGACCACGCCCGGCTCGACCAGCTCAAGGCCGTCGAACATGCGGGTAACGCCCGCGTGGCCCCGCAGCGTGACCTTCTGCGCCATCGACTCGTTCATCCGCCGGACCATCGCGTTATGGCGATCGGCCTCGATGTCGCTGGCCGGGTGCGAGATGACCAGGTAGCTTCCCGGCGGGCAGGCTGCCTTCAGCCGCTCGACGACCTCGTAGGCGTCGTCGTCCGGCACGAACTGCAGGACCGTCAGCAGCATGATCGCGACTGGCTGCTTGAAGTCCAGCGTCCTGACCGCCTCGGCCAGGATCATGTCCGGGTACCGCAGGTCGGCGTCCAGGTACGCCAGGCTGCCAAGCGGGGTGCTCCGCAGCAGCGCCCGCGCGTGAGTCAGCACGACCGGGTCGTTGTCGGCGTAGACGATCCGGCAGTCGGGTGCCTCGCGCTGAGCCACCTCGTGGATGTTGTCGGCCGTCGGCAGCCCCGCCCCGATGTCGAGGAACTGCCTGATCCCCGCCTCGGTCGTCAGGAACCGAACGCTGCGGGAAAGGAAGGCCCGGTTCGCCCGTACTGAGTCGACGATGTTCGGATAAGCCTGCCGGGTCTGCTCGCCCAGCTCCCGGTCGGCCGCGAAGTTGTCCTTGCCGCCCAGCCAGTAGTCGTACACCCGGGAGATATGCGGGACGGTGATATCAAAGTCCGGCATACCTGCTCCCTCGACTACCTGCACAAGATCTTTGATCAAGTATGCCGCACCCCGCCGCGCCCTCCGCCTGCCGGCGGACAGGCCGATCGGGTCAGAGCGAGGAGGGCACCCATCGTGTCCGGCTACTCGCGTTGTTCGCGTCCGATTGCGGCAGCATGCCTGGTCAACCGCGCGGCAGACCTCGCTCGACCCCTTGCGTAATCGCGAAGGACTTTATTATCACGAAGCATTTTTGCGCCTATACGATAATTATCCTTCGCCATGATGAAACCCTTCGCGATCATGGCGACGAATTGCCTTCGCGGCCGTGCTAGCGAAGCCGGCCCGCGGCTCGGCCCGGCCCGGCCCGCACGTAACGCGGCCTGAAATCCAGTAATGATCTCGGTCCGGGCCACCCGGGGGCGGCTGTAGCCTCAATGCTTATGAGCTGGCTGCCCGCTGATTTCGTGCACCCCGTCCGCGTCCCGGTGCCCGGCACCGGCGTGCACCTGCGGCCGATAACGGAGGCGGACACCGAGATCGACTACCCCGCCGTGATGGGCTCGCGCGAGCGTTTGTGGGAGATCTTCGGCCCGGCCTGGGCCTGGCCCAAGGACACGATGACCCTCGAACAGGACCGCCGCGACCTCCGCCGCCATCAGGAAGAGATAGCCGCTCACCAGTCCTTCAATTACGCCCTCCTCGACGAGCGGGAAACCGCGATCTTCGGCTGCGTTTACATCGACCCGCCCGAGCGGGCCGGCGCCGACGGCGAGGTCTCCTGGTGGGTGGTCGACGAGCTTGTCGGCAGCGACGTCGAGCGCGCGCTCGACGCGCTGGTGCCGGAGTGGATCGCGGCCGACTGGCCGTTCCTGCAGCCCCGCTATCTGGGCCGCGACATCACCTGGCAGGAGTGGCTGGCGCTGCCGGCGGCCGAGTGACGAGCGCGGACGAGCGACGAGCGGCCAGCGACGAGTCAGCCGGACTCGACGACCGACTTGATCTTCTCCAGGGTGACCCGCATGCTCTCGGCGTTCTCACGGCCGCGCGCGGACCCGGCGATCAGCCAGTACAGGCGGATGGGGAGCGTGGACGGCAGCGCGAACGACTCGGTGACGTCGGTCCCGCCGTCTGCGCCCGGAGACAGCTGATACCGCCACGTGTTCAGCACCCGATCGCCAGGACCGGCGACGTCGAAGCCGAACTGACGGCCCGGATCGCACGCCGTCACCGTGCAGACGGTCCAGTACACCGGCCGGTCGTTGCGCCGCACGTGGCCGCGAAAACGCGCGCCGACCGCGGGCCCGGTGGCGTCGCCGAGCCATTCCGCCTCGAACGTCTCCGGGCTGAACTCCCCGATCCGGGTGACGTCGCTCACCAGGTCCCAGACGCGATCGGCTGGGGCTGCCATGTGAACCGTGACCGAACCGCGCATTGCCCGAGCGTACCGCGCGGCCAGGGATAACGGCAGGCCCCGCTGTTAAAGTTGGGCGCATGTTCAAAGTGCAGGCTAATTCGCTTGACGAATACTTTGACGCCGATCCCGCCAGGAAAGCGGACCTGCTGGCAATGGACGCCCTCATCCGCAAAACGGTCCCCGGCCTGGAACGGTGGTTTTACGCCGGCGCGAAGGCCGACGGCCCCGGCATGAAGATGACCCTCATCGGCTACGGGTCCTTCCAGTACGAGGTGAAGTCGGGCCAGCAGGTGACGTGGCCCATCGTCGGCCTGGCCCTGCAGAAGAACTACATCTCGCTCTACACGTCCGTCGTCAAAGACGGCGCCCCGATCACCGAGAGTCATAATGGCTCGCTCGGCGAGCTGAGGGCAGGACGCGGCAACTTCAGCTTCGTCACCTTCGGCCAGCTCGATCAGGAAGGCGTCAAAGCCCTCCTCCAGGACGTCGACCGCACGCTGCGGCAGGACCCCATCCGAGCCCTCGAATACTCGACTTACCGCATCGTCTCGTCATCCTTCCCGCCCGTCTGAGTGATCGTCAGCGGTGGTACGCGTCCCAGCGGTGATCGATGTCCAATACGGTTACGGTCTTCGCGTCGTCGTCGACGGTGTACCGCACCCGGTACTCGCCGCGCCTCGCCCGCCAGTGGCCGGCGTACGGGCTGCGCAGCGGCGCGCCGACTCGTCTCGGCTCCTCCGCCAGTGGCCCGCGAATGAACTCAAAGCAAGCCCAGGCGACGGCCTCGGGGAGGCGCTCGTGCAGATGGCGGGCGGCCGTCGGCGCGAGAATGATTTGGTAGGACACGGTCAGCGCTGGCCGAAACGCTCCCTCAGGGACTGCTCAACCTGGTCCGGGGACAGGCCCTCGCCGCGGTCGATCTCCTGCTTGGACTTCGCTATCCGCTGCTGCGCGTCCGGATCGGACAGCAGCTCAAGCGTCGCCTCGATGGACTCGAGGTCCTCGGCCGAGATCAGGACGACGTACTCCCGGCCGTTGCGCGTGATGTGGACCCGCTCGTGCGTGCGGTCCACTTCCTCGGCGATCTCTGACAGTCTGGCCTTGACGTCGGACAACGGTAGCATCGCCATAGACTAGAATCATAGTCTGATTCGCCCTCAGGTACAAGGCGGCCGCCGCCCAGCTCAACTCCGGCGGCGTTTCTTAGTCCAGGGCGGGCGGGCTGGCGGCCGGGGCGACCGGGTGCGGCGGCGGCGACAACGGGATCGATTCGCCCCAGCCGCTGAAGGTGGTGGTGGACTTGTAGCCGCCGCTCGCGACGACCGTCTCGCGCAACGGGCGGGAGCCGTTCGCGGCCACGTCAAGCGTGACCCGCGCCGAGGCGGGGGGCTGCTGGCTCGCGGGGACGCGGCCCTGCACGGCGAGCGCCCGCTGCCCGGCCACGGTGGCCGGGGCCGTCAGCGCGAGCGGGGCGGCCAGCGCGATCTCGGATGCGACCGACGACAGCGTGATCCCGGCGACGATGTCGGCGTAGCTGCTCCCGCCCAGCTCCTGGCCCGGGTGGACGGCGATCCACTGGCCCGCCAGCGACTGCGCCTGGGCCGAAGGAACATCCATGAAGCCGGCCAGCCCTTGCGCGTTGCCCTGGACGTACCCCACGCCCCCGACATACAGGACGGTGACGCGGCCGCCGGTGCTCAGCGTGATGTACTGCCGTCCGCCGTCGGCGGTCGCGTCGTCGGAGTAGGTGACGCTCCCGTTGGCGAGGGTGGTGCTGATCGCGATGTGCACCGCGCGCCCGGCCTTCAGCGCGGCCAGCGACGCCGCCACGACGGCGCTCGCTGACCCGGAAGACGGAGCTGACGCGGCCGGCGAGGCCGCGTACGGGGTGCTCGCGGCGGGATCCGAGCTGGCCGGACTCGAGCTGGCGGGGGGCGTGGGCACGGGAGCCGTGCTCGTGCCGCTGCAGCCGGCCAGCAGCGCCAGCCCGGCCAGGGGCGCCAGCGTCGACGCGCGCAGAGATCGCTTCACTTTCCTATGCTAGTTGGTAATCAACCGTCACAGCTGGCCGCCTCACAGTCGCCCACGGTCCGTTCGGAAGCGGGATTTAAGGCTTTTTCTCTGGATGGCTGGAGTCCACCGGCGGCAGATCCTGCACCTCCCGCTTGCTGAGCTTGAGCACGATGCCGTCGCGGGTGCTGGTGACCGCGCTGATCGGGATCGACACCTCCTTCTTCCCCCACAGGTGGCCCTCCTGCAGCAGCACGTGGGTCACGTGGCGGCTCGCGGGGTCGATGACAAGCCCCTGGACGCGGCCGATGTGGCCGTCGGTGGCCTGCACGGGGTCGCCCCGGTGGATCTCGACTTCGCCCAGCGGGACCGAGTCGGTGGCGACGACCTGCGGGGCGATGGCCCCGGCGCCGCGACCGACGCCTGGCACCGCCATCCCGCCGCCTTCCAGGCCGTAGTAGGGCATGTAGCCGATCTGGCCCGCGCCGTAGCCCCCGTAGTCGTCGCTGGCCGGGATGATCTGGGTGTCCTCGGCCGGGTCGAGGTTCTCGAACTCGGCCTTGGTGCAGCGGAGCCTGATCCCGCCCGCGGCGGCGCCGAACTCGACCAGGTCGAGCGGGACCAGCCGCCCGAGGTCGGGCCGGTGCTCCGGCTCGACCGCCAGGTGGGTGACCTCCTCGACGGTGGGGTCGACGATCACGCGGCTGAGCTTGCCGATGGGCCCGTCACTGCCGCTGACCTCGGCCCCGATCGTGAACTGAGTCGTGTCTCCCATGGTTGTTCTCTTCCCCATCGGGAGAGCTTTACTTACTGGTTGCCGCTGCTGAACGCCGCGTCGAACGACGCCGCAGGCGGCTCGAAGTCGAACCGCCGCAGGAACGCCAGCGACTCGGGCGCCCCGACCAGCCGGTCCATGCCCGCGTCCTCCCACTCGACCGAGATCGGCCCGGCGTAGCCGATCGAGTTGAGCGTGCGGAACACGTCCTCCCACGGCACGTCGCCGCGCCCGGCCGACACGAAGTCCCAGCCGCGCCGCGGGTCGCCCCACGGCAGGTGCGAGCCGAGCCGCCCGTTGCGCCCGTCCAGCCGCTTGCGCGCCTCCTTGCAGTCCACGTGGTAGATCCGGTCCCTGAACTCGAGCAGGAACCCGACCGGGTCCAGGTCCTGCCACACGAAGTGGCTCGGGTCGAAGTTCAGCCCGAAGGCCGCCGGTTCCGCCGACCGCCTCGAGCGCCCGCTTCGCGGTCCAGAAGTCGTACGCGATCTCGCTCGGGTGCACCTCGTGCGCGAACCGCACGCCCTCGGCGTCGAACACGTCCAGGATCGGGTTCCAGCGGGCGGCGAAGTCCGTCGTAGCCGCGCTCGATCATCGACTCAGGCACCGGCGGGAACATCGCCACCGTGTGCCAGATCGACGACCCGGTGAACCCGATCACGGTCCGCACGCCGAACGCGGCCGCCGCCCGGGCGGTGTCGGCGACCTCGGCCGCCGCCCGCTGCCGGACGCCCTTCGGGCGACCCGTCGCCCCAGATCCGCGCGGGCAGGATCGCCTGGTGCCGCTCGTCGATCGGGTGGTCGCAGACCGCCTGGCCGACCAGGTGGCAGGAGATCGCCCAGCACTTCAGCCCGTACTTCTCCAGCAGCGCGTGCCGCCCGGCCAGGTACCCGTCCTCGCCCAGCGCGCGGTCGACCTCGAAGTGGTCGCCCCAGCAGGCGAGCTCGAGCCCGTCGTAGCCCCACGAGCTCGCGAGCCGGCAGACCTCCTCGAGCGGGAGATCGGCCCACTGCCCGGTGAACAGGGTGAATGGCCGTGCCATAGATCCTCCAGAAGAATCAAGATCTTTATCTCGAACGGACCGAGGCGACTGTGGCCTCGTCCACCGCGACCCACCCGCTGCCGGCCGCCGCGCTGCGCTGCACCGCGTCAAGCACCCGCTGCACCGCCAGCCCGTCGCCGAACGACGGCGTCGGCTGCCCGCCGTCCGCGATCGCCGTCAGCAGGTCCCTGGCCTGGTTGCGTGAACGTGTGCTCCCAGCCGAGGGTGTGACCGGGCGGCCACCAGCCGGACAGGTAGGGATGTTCCGGCTCGGTGACCAGGATCCGGCGGAACCCGGCGGTCGAGCCGCCGTCGGTGTCGTCGCCGTCGTAGAACTCGAGCTCGTTGAGCCGCTCGAGATCGAACGCGAGGCTGCCGGCCGAGCCGTTGAGCTCGATCCGCAGCCCGTTCTTCCGCCCGGCGGCGTACCGGGTCGCCTCGAACGAGCCCAGCGCGCCCGACCCGAACCGGGCGCTGAACACCACCGCGTCGTCGACCGTGACCCGGCCCGTGCCCTCGCCGTCGACCAGCGGGCGCTCCTCGACGAAGGTCGCGCTGACCGCCGACACGCCCGCGATCTCGTCCCCGGTCAGGAAGCGGGCCAGGTCGACGATGTGCGCGCCGAGGTCGCCGAGCGCGCCAGACCCGGCCTGCTCGGCCTGCATCCGCCAGGTCAGCGGCGAGTCCGGGTCGACCAGCCAGTCCTGCAGGTACACGGCCCGGACGTGCCGCAGCGTCGCCGATCCGGCCCTGCTCGACCAGCCGCCGGGCCAGCGCGACGGCCGGCACCCGGCGGTAGTTGAACCCGACCATGGCGCGCGCACCGCTCGGGAACGCGGCGTCGGCCGCGGCCGCCATCAGCTCGGCCTCGGCCAGCGTGTTCGCCAGCGGCTTCTCGCACAGCACGTGCTTGCCCGCCTGCAGGGCGGCGATCGCGATCGGCGCGTGCAGGCCGCCGGGGGCGGCGATGTCGATCAGCTGCACGTCGTCGCGGGCGATGAGCGCGCGCCAGTCGGTCTCGGCCGCCGCCCAGCCCAGCCGGCCGGCGGCGGCCGCGGTGGCGGCCTGGTCCCGGCCGCAGATCGCCGCCAGCCGAGGCCGCAGCGGCAGGTCGAACACCCGGTCCACGGTCCGCCAGGCCTGGGAGTGGGCCCGGCCCATGAACGCGTAGCCGACCATCCCGACGCCGAGGCTAGGCGGCTGCGACATACGGATCCCAATCCTCCGCCGAGCGCCTCGGGCACGGTCGAAGCCGGACTCGACCGGCTCGAACGCCGACGTCTGGACCGGACCGGTCGATCGCGGTCATCATCTCAAGCACGTGCAGGGCCATCTCGCCCGAGGCCCGGTGCGGCTCGGCCGCGCCTGATCGCCCGGACCATGTCGACCACGCCGCTGCCGCGTCCCGGCCGCCGCCCCCCGGGAGGCGATCACGGTCCATTCGCGGTCGTCCGCCCGGCGCACCCGCAGGTCGCCGTCGAACTGGTTCGGATCGGGCACCGCGAGGGTGGCCTCGGTCCCGGTGATCTCAAGGAAGCCCATCCGCTGGAGCGGTGAGTCCCAGCTGAACAGCAGCGAGGCGGCCTGGCCGCCGGCGTACTCGGCGACGGCGGATATGAAGGTGGGCACCTCCACGTTGAACTCGGTGCCCGCTCGCGGGCCCCGAGCCGATCACCCGGGTGTCGCGCGCCCGGCGGCTGATCGCGGCCACCCGGGTCGTCGGCCCGAACAGCGTCGCCAGCACCGACAGGTAGTACGGACCGAGGTCGAACAGCGGCCCCGCGCCCTTCGCGAACAGGAACTCGGGGTCCGGGTGCCACGACTCGGGACCCGGCCCCTGCAGCAGGGTGAGCGCGCTGAGCGGGGTGCCGATCGCGCCGGAGGCGATCAGCCGCCGGGCCGACTGGATGCCCGCGCCGAGCACGGTGTCGGGCGCGCAGCCGACCCGCACCCCGGCCGCGCGCGCCTGCGTCGAGCAGCGGCCCGCCCGGCGGCGACGTCCGGCGCCAGCGGCTTCTCGTTCCACACGTGCTTGCCCGCCGCGATCGCGGCCGAGGCCACCTCGGCGTGCGCGGCGGGAATGGTCAGGTTCACCACCAGTTGCACGTCCGGGTGCTCGAGGGCCTGCTCCACGCTGCCCGAGGCCGGGCACGTCGTAGGCGGCCGCCTGCGCCTTGGCCCGGTCCGCGTCGATGTCGGCGCAGAACAGCACCCGCACGTCGGGGAACGTGGCCAGGTTCTTCAGGTACTGCTTGCTGATGTTGCCGCAGCCGACGACGGCGACGCCGAAGGGCACTGCGTCTTCCCCGCCCGCCACCCCAGTCGCCATCAGGCCACCGGTCCGCGGTGCACCGGCTCGGCCAGGTCGTGCGCGGCCAGCCAGGCCAGGCTGTCGCCGACGGCGGTGAGCATGTCGGTCGCGCAGCGGTCGAGCTCGACCACGTGCCACTCGGCCGACGGGCAGGCGGCGAGGATGTCGGCCACCGGCATCCGGCCGCTGCCGACCGCGACCATCATGTCGCCTTCCCTGGTGCCGATCGGGCCGTCCTTGACGTGCAGGTAGCGGACCCGGTCGCCGAGGCGGCGCAGCAGCGCGGGCACGTCCTGCCCGCCGACCGCCGCCCAGTAGGTGTCGACCTCGAGGATCACCGCCGGGTCGAGCGCGTCGGCCAGCACCTCGAGGGCCGGCCGCCCGCCGACGATCGACGACAGCTCGAAGTCGTGGTTGTGGTAGCCGAGCCGCAGCCCCTGGTCCGCGAGCTTGACGGCGGCCTGGTTGAGCTCGCCCGCCAGCACCGCGATCGCCTCGGAGTCGGCGAACCGCACCGGGTCCGCCCACGGCACGATCACGGTGCCCGCGCCGAGGGCGACGGCGCCGCGCACCATCGCCTCGCCCTCGCCGTCCAGGATCTTGGCGTGCACCGAGCACACCGCCAGCCCGGCCTCGTCCAGGTCGGCCCGCAGCTGCTCCGGGTCGGTCAGCACGTCGTAGGGCTCGACCGCGCCGTAGCCGAAGTCCGCGACGCTGCCGCAGGACCGCCTTCCTGCCGGTCGTCTCGAGCTGCTCGCGCAGGGTGTAAAGCTGCAGGGCCGGCGGACTGCTGATCAAGGTGCACGCTCCTCGCCGGGAAACATTTTTCGCAAAGTTCCCGCTAAACTGATCGCTCCAGACAGCACGCTAGATCGCGGTTTGACCGGTGTCAATGGCGGTAGTCTGGGCAGTAATTTTTCGAAAAAGTTAAGCGAGAGGGGCGCGGATGACGGGTGCGGGCGCAGGCGGCGCGGGCGGTCCGAACGCGGGCGCGGGGGCGTCGCGTTCCGGGCGGGCGGGCAGCCTGACCAGCATCGCCGCGTCGGCCGGGGTGTCCGTCTCGACCGTGTCCAAGGTGCTCAACGGGCGGACCGACGTGGCCCCGGAGACCAGGGAGCGGCTCGGCCGGATCCTGCGGACGTACGGCTACCAGGTCGCCCCGAGGTCCGGCATCGGCGTCGTCGACCTGCTGATCGGCCAGCCTCGGCGGCCTCTGGTCGGACGAGCTGATCCGCGGCGCGGTCACCGCCGCGGCCGAGACCGAGATCAGCGTCATCGTCAGCCGGGTCGGCTCGGCCAGCGAGTTCGCGCGCTGGCTCAAGATCGCGACCGCGCGCGGCACCCTCGGCGCGCTCAGCGTGCTCTACCTGCCCGACCAGGCGACGTTGCGGAGGATGGCCGACGCGAGCCTGCCGCTGGTGGTCATCGACCCGCCGGCCGAGCCGGGCGGGCGAGATCCGGTCGGTCGGCACCACCAACTGGCAGGGCGGCCTGTCCGCCACCCGGCACCTCATCGAGCTCGGCCACCGCCGGATCGCCGCCATCGGCGGCCCGGACCACCTGTGGTCCTGCCGGGCCCGGCTCGACGGCTACCGCAGCGCCCTGCGCCGGGCCGACCTGCCGGTCGACGAGGACCTGGTGCGCTGCGACGAGCTGACCGCCGACGCGGGCCTGCGCCGGGCCAGGGAGCTCCTCGGCCTGCCGACCGCGCCGACCGCGATCGTGGCCGCCAACGACGCCCAGGCGTTCGGCGTGCTGCAGGCCATCGCCGAGCGCGGGCTCCGCTCGCCCGACGACGTCAGCGTGACCGGCTTCGACGACGTGCCGATCGCGACCTGGGCCACCCCGCCGCTCACCACCGTCAGGCAGCCGCTGGCGGCGATGGCCGCCACCGCGTTCTGGATGCTCACTTCCTCCGGCGCCCCCCGCGCATCCTCCGGCGCCCCCCGCGACCCCGCCCCCGCCCGCCCGCCAGGCACCCTGCACGCATCCGGCCCCTCGCCCGAGTCCGGCGTCGACCGCGGAGTCCTCCCTCGCCACCTCGAGCTCGAGACCACCCTCGTAGTCCGCCGCAGCACCGCCCCACCCCGCTCACCCACCCCCGCCCCCTGAGCCGTCTCCTCCCGTGAGCCGTCTCCACTCCGCTGACCCGTCTCCGCCCATTGGGCCGTCTCCACCCCCCTGAGCCGCCCTAACCCAGCCGCACCAAAGATCATGGAAACTTTTTTCTTGGCGGAAGAAAAGCACGCTATATGAGGTCAAAACCTCCAAGATCTTTTCCGGACTTCCTCATAAGTCCCTTTAGCCGCACTGGCATAGCGGCCGATTCGTGTACGCCGTTCACGTAAGGGGAATTGCGGCGAGCGTTCGGCGGTAGTCCACGATCGAGTCCCCGAGCGCGCGGATCCCCGCCGTCCGGGCGCCCGACAGCGGCGCATGCTCGGTCACCACGGCGGCCCGCACCTCGACCGGCCGCCTGAGCCCGACGGCGTCGGCGCGCACGGCGTCGACGACCTCGGGGCGGCCGCCCCAGGGGCCGCCGAGCACCACCAGTTCGGGGTCGCAGAGCGCGACCACGCTGGACACGACGCCGCCGATCGCGCGGCCCAGCGCCACCAGCGCGATGCCCCCGACGTCGGTGATGGCCGCGTTGAGCGCGCCGAGGTCAATGGCGGTCGATTCGCGGTGACGCAGGCCGAGCTCGCCGAACACGTCAAGGAATCGCATGGCCGCGCCGTCCGGGCCGGCCGTGATCACGTGGGCGATCTCGCCCGCGATGCCGCTGCCGCCGCGCCGCACCTCGCCGTCGCTGACGATCGCGCCGCCAAGTCCCTCGCCGAGGTACAGGTAGGCGAAGTCTCCCCACGCCGCCCCGACAGCGTCGCGCTCGGCCCGCGCGGCCCAGTTGACGTCGTTGTCCACCACGACCGGCCCGCGCACGGAGTCAGCCAGCAGCTCGGCCGGGGACAGCTCGCCGACTAGGAACGGCGCGCCGGGCAGGTGCACCAGCCGCCCCGACGCCCGGTCGACTGGATCGGCCGCGCTGACCATGGCCAGCCGGACCGGCGACGGCGCCCGCGCCGCGACCTCCCGCGCAGCCAGCCGGACCGCGCTCACCACCTGCCGCGGCCGAGCCGGGCGGGACACCGCCGCCCCGCCCCGCGCCAGCACCCGGCCCCGGGCGTCGACCACCTCGGCCGCAACCCCCTCCGGGGCGACGCTCATCACCAGCGCGCAGCCGACTTCGTCGGCCAGAGCGTAGTAGGACCCGACCCGCCCGCGGCCGGTGGTGCGCTCACCGGTGTCGGCCAGCACCCCGGCCTCGACCAGCCGCCGGACGCTCTCGCCGACCGTCGGCTTCGAGATCCCGGTATACGCGGCGAGCTCGGCTCGCGTCATCCGGTCGCGGGCGATCAGCGCGCGCAGCACGTGCTCGTCGCTAAGCTCGCGAAGCAGGTCAAGCGACGGCTTGACGGCCGTCGCCGTCACGCCCACAGTCGTAGTCCGGCCTGCGGTCGCCGTCTCGCCCGCCGTCGCCGTCCCACCCGCCGTCGTCGCCCCGGCCATCCCGACCGTCTCGGGCGGAACATCGGTCTCAGTCACCCGTTCATTCTAGACAGGAGTCTTGCCTAAATCGGCCTCCACTCGTAGGATAGCAATCCAGTAAGGAGTCCTATCCAAAGGAGGCCGTCATGGCTCTCGCCACGTCAGGCACGCCCACCGCGAAGGAACTGCCGCACTGGGAGAGCGCGCCGGACGACCTGCCCGCGGCGATCCGCGGGATCAAGGCCGCGCTGCGCGCCCAGATCGAGGCGTCGGGCCGGTCGGTGCGCGAGGTGTTCGGCGTGATCGAGGCGCGGGTGCGGGCGCGGGTCGAGGAGATCGCGGCCGACAAGGCTCGCGGTGCCACCGTCTGGCCGGTCATCGACTACGCGGACATCGAGGCGGGCACGGTGCCGACCGAGGATCTCGCCAAGCTGCGCCGGCGCGGCTGCCTGGTCGTCCGCGGCAACTTCGTCCACGAGCAGGCGCTCGCCTGGGATCAGCAATTGCTCGACTATGTCGAGGGGAACCGGTTCTTCGAGACCTACCGGGGCCCGGCCGACGACTTCTTCGCCAGCGTCGGATCCCGCCCGGAGATCTACCCGATCTACTGGTCGCCCCCGCAGATGCAGGCCCGCCAGAGCGAGCGGATGGCCAACGTCCAGGCGTTCCTCAACGCGCAGTGGACCAGCGAATCGGACGGCGTCCAGTGGTTCGATCCGGCCCGCGACTCGCTCTACCCCGATCGAATCCGCCGCCGGCCGGAAGGCGCGAACTCAGGCGGGCTCGGCCCCCACCTGGACCCGGGCACCCTGGACCTGTGGATGACCCGGGCTTACCAGCGCGCGTTCCGCCACCTGTTCGACGGGACGGTCGAGCAGTACGACCCGTGGGACGCCGCCCACCGCACCGCCGGGCCGCAGTACGAGGGCACGACCATGTGCTCGGCGTTCCGGACGTTCCAGGGCTGGACCGCGCTGTCGGACATGGACCACGACCAGGGCGTGCTGCACACGGTGCCGATCCCCGAGGCGATGGGCTACCTGTTGCTCCGGCCCCTGCTCGACGACGTCGCCGATGACGACATGTGCGGCGTCACCGTCAACCAGTCATTCCCCGCCAGCGGCACCTGGCACCCGCTGCTGCTTGAGGCGCTGTCGGGCATCCCCGACGTCCGGGCGGGCGACTCGGTCTGGTGGCACTGCGACATGATCCACAGCGTCGCCCCGGTGACCGGCCAGCGCGGCTGGGGCAACGTCATGTACATCCCGGCCGCGCCCTGGTGCCCACGCAACCAGCGCTACGCCGCCAGCGTCCGCGAGGCGTTCCTGACCGGATCCAGCCCGGCCGACTTCCCGGCCGAGCACTACGAGCGCAGCTGGCCCGACCGTTTCGCCGTGGACCAGCTCAACGACATCGGACGCCGCGGTCTTGACCTGAGCTGACCGGCTGGCCCAGGCCGGCCGCCAATGACTAACAGACGGCTAGATAGGCACGAAGATCCAGGCGATGTCGCGCGGTCTTCGACCGGGGAGCGTGATGTCGACTGGCCGGAACTGGTCGATCGGCAGCTTGGGGCCGATCGCCTCGAACACTGGGCCCGACAGCAGGACGGCCAGGCTGGCTCCCGGATGCTCGACCAGCGCGGCCCGGAGCGGCGGGCTTTCCGCGAGCCGACGCACCTTGGCGACGGCGTCTCCGCCGAAGCTCCCCGCCGCCAGGGTCGTGACTCCTTCGTGAAAGGCCAGCCTGCATCGCACGTTGAGGTCGGCAAGCGGCCGCGGCAGGTGTTCTACCAGGGAAGATACGACTCTCGGTTCGTCGATGCCGACGGGAAGCAGCCCCACCTGTCCGGCCGCGTGGCGGTCGAGCAGTATTCGCTCAAGTCCCAGCGACGCACATACGTCCCTGAACGCCTTGGCGCCTCGCCGCTGGGCCTCGGTCTTCTCGTTGCTCCCGCAGCCGCGGGGCGAGTCGATGCCATACGCGACGCACAACCGCCGGATACCAGGGGGCGTGTCGTCGTCCATGGCCTTACAGTGCACGGCAGGCGGGGGTTTGACACCGTTATTTAACGGGTTTCCGTGCCCCCGATCCGGATCGCGAACTGGCGATGGCGACCAGCGCCGCCGGATCGGTGATCGCTACCTGCCGGTAGCCGGTCATCACGATCTTGTCCTTGCGAAGCTGCCTCAGCGCCTTATGCACCGCAGGCTCCGACGCTCCCACCATGGCCGCGAGTTCCGGCTGAGTGAGCGTGTACTGGAACTCGGTGCCATTCGGAGTCGGCTTGCCGTAGAGGGACCCGAGTTCGCTCAGCACCCGGGCCAGGCGAGCCATGACGGGGAGCCCGCTGAAGTCGATCCTGCGCCGGGTTGCCCAGCGAAGCTCGCTCGAGAGCGAACGGCTGACGGCGACGCTGGCGTCCGGTCGGCGGTCAAGGAACCGCAGGAACTCACGCTGGCTCACCACCCGGACCACGGTCACGCCAGCACTGATCACGGTGGCCGAGCGGGGTGCACCGTCCAAGGCGGCCTGCTCGCCCACCAGATCCCCGCCGACGCGCAGCGAAAGCAGTGCCTGCCCGCCTTCCTCGGTCGCGCCCAGGACCTTAACCCAGCCATCGATCAGCGTCATGACGTCGGTCGACTTATCGCCCTCCAATATCAGAACGTCCTCCGGGAGGTACTCCCGCGATATCCCGAGGCTCAGCAATTCCTCCCGGGTGCTCTCGCTCAGCATGCCGAGAAACGTCTGGGGCGGCCAGCCTAGGGGCCTGGGATCGAATCGCCTGGCACTGTTTCGATCCATGTTGGTCCAGCTCCCTCACGGGTATGTCGCCAATTAAATGTAACTCCTTTCTGCCAGCTTTCCTATCGGCATTGGCAAGCGACAGGCTGTGAACCACCTAGCGGCGAGGTATCGGATGTTTTGTGCAGGTTGTCAGGAGAACGCGGTCATCGCCATTTCCGCTGCGACCGCACTGTAAGAGTCGGCCAAATCCTCGGCAAACCCATCGTTTTACGTGGTCGGCGACGCCCCTCTGGTCCCATAGTGAGTCACTGTCGGCGGCGAGCTGGGCGATTACGCTCCCGTCCGCATCGGCTATCCCGATAAGGGATTTGACGCGACGGCCTGGATGCGGCTGTTCGGGTACTCCGGCCAGCAGGTCAGTTCGCTGCTCGAATAGCCAGCGGCGACAGAACGGCGAGGTAATGCACCCAGGACGCCGCGCCGCCGGTCTACCCGAACGTGAAGACGTACGCCTGGGCCCCCGGCTGGCCGAACGTGATCTCCAGCGTCCGCTCGAGGACCTCGCCCTGCTCTCGTACGAGCTGGTAGCAGCGGCCGCTCCCGAGCAGGCCGTTCCCGTCGGCGTCGGCGTCCGCTCCGTGCGACGGTCCGGGGGCTTGCCCGTCGACGAGCACCCGGAACGGGATCGGCGAGGCGCCCCCGGCCGACATCACCAGGTTCGCGTCGCGAGCCTGGAAACGGAAGGCGATGCGCCCGCCGGCGTGGTCGAGGGTGGCCTTCTCCTGCTCGATCGTCCAGTGCCCGGCGACCGCCCACTGATTGAGCCCCAGCCGCTCGGGGATCCGGTACAGCCGACTCTCCGGGACCGCGCCCTCGGGCGAGGCGAAGCCCTCGCTCCGCCCCGCGCCGAGATAGGTCTCGGGCGAGCGCAGGTGGTCCCAGTCCGCGGCCGCCTCGACGCCCCGCCCCTCAACGGCGACCGCCACCGGCGACCGGTCGACGCCGAGCGCGCGCTGGATGACGCGCTCGGACTGCTCGTACTCGCCCTCGCCGAAATGCCGGCCGACGATGACGCCGTCGGAGTCGATGAAGTACAAGGCCGGCCAGTAGTGGTTGTCGAAGGCGCTCCAGATCGCGTACTGGTTGTCGATTGCGACCGGGTAGTCGATGTCGCGTTCGAGTGTCGCCTGCCGCACCAGCTCGATGTCGTGCTCGAACAAGAACTCCGGCGTGTGGACGCCGATCACGACCAGGCCGTCGTCGCGGTAGGCGCCTGACCAGGCGCGGACGTAAGGTTCCTGGCGCAGCCAGTTGATGCAGGTCAGCGTCCAGAAGTTGACGACCGTGACGTGGCCGCGCAGCTCGGCGGGGTGCAGCGGGGGCGAGTTGAGCCACCCGGCGGCCCCGTCGAGCGCGGGCAGGTGCAGCGGACTTGGCATGGTCATCTAGCGTAGCGACCTGAACCCGGTGCGCACCTCGGACGAGAACAGTTCCGGCTCCTGCCAGGCGGCGAAGTGACCGCCCCGGTCGACCTCGTTGAAGTAGACCAGGTTGGGATAGGCCCGCTCGGTCCAGCTGCGCGGCGCCTTGTAGATCTCATTCGGGAAGACGGTCACGGCGGCCGGGATGGAGACGTTCTTGGCGTCGAAGAAGCCGTACGCGTTCTCCGCGTAGAGGCGGCTCGACGACACCCCGGTGTTCGTCAGCCAGTAGAACGTGACGTTATCGAGGACCTCGTCCCTGGTCAGGTTCCCGACCGGCCGCCCGGCGAAGGCGGCCCTGATGTCCTCGTAGCTGCGCAGGTCGTGGTTGATCATCCAGGCCGCCAGGCCGACCGGGGAGTCCGCCAGCGCGTAGAGCGTCTGCGGCGAGGTGGCCATTTCCACCGCGTAGCCGATGCCCTTGGTGTAGATGAAGTTGATCTGCTCCCAGGTGCTCTGCTCCTCGGCCGACAGGCCGGCCGGGGCCGGGGCGCCGGTGACGAAGCGGATCTCCTGCGCCACCTCGGGCGGAATGACGCCGGGCATGTTGGAATGGATGCCGAGCAGTCCCGGGGGCGCCGCGACGCCCATCAGGTCGGTGATGACGGCGCCCCAGTCGCCGCCCTGCGCGACGTAGTGCGTGTATCCCAGGCGCTTCATCAGCTCGACCCAGGCCGCCGCGATGTGATCGGGGGTCCAGCTCGTGTCGCGCGGCTTGCCCGAGTACCCGTAGTCCGGTATCGACGGGATCACCACGTCGAACGCGTCGTCGGCGCTGCCGCCGTGCGCGGTGGGGTTGGTGAGCGGGTCGATGACCCGCAGCAGCTCGATGATCGAGCCGGGCCATCCGTGCGTGATGATGACCGGCAGCGCGTGCTCGTGATTCGAGCGGACGTGGATGAAGTGGATGTCGAGACCGTCGATCTCGGTCACGAAGTGCGGCAGGGCCGCCAGCCGCGCCTCGCACTTGCGCCAGTCGTACGGCCCCGCCCAGTAGCGCGCCAGTTCCTGCATCAGCTCGAGCTGCACGCCCTGCGACTGGTCGGGCACCGGCTCCCGGTCCGGCCATCGGGTGTTCTCGATGCGCGCACGGAGGTCATTGAGCTCCTCCCGGGACGCCTTCGGGATCGTGAACGGCCGGATCAACTCGGCGGTGGTGACGGACATCTGGGCCTCCTCGGTGCGGTGCGGTGCGGTCTGGTGTGGACCACCACATCAAGCCTGGTTCGCGTCGCCTCGCATCGCACCCGGGGGAGACCCCGGGTTCGCACCCTGGTTTTCGAACCCTCAGGTCGATCTGGCGGGCCGACCAGCGGCCAGCCGCGCGACCCACCCGACCAGCAGCGTGATCGCAGCGGCGACGGCAAAGGACAGGATCGACGCCGACATCCAGCTCTGCGGGGTGAAGCCGATGAGCCGCCCGAACGACGTCCACGCCGACACCCACCAGGACACGTAGCCGGGGTTGATGAGCTGATAGGTGACGAACCCGGCCGCCCAGGGGAGCAGCATCAGCCAGCGGGACCCGGCCGTCGCCGACAGGTCCCAGCGCCCGCCCGACACGACGAAGTAGTCCGCGATCAGCACCGCCGACATCGGCACGAAGACCGAGCCGATGAGGTCGAGGAAGTTCTCGTAGTCGGCGATGTTCAGCCACAGCGCGCCGGCCGTGCTGGCCGCCGCGATCGCGACGGCCAGGATCCGGCGGTCCCACAGCGGGCGCAGGTTCTGCGTCGACACCGCCGTCGAGTACACGTTGGCGAACGCCTGGTCGAGCTCGCGGGCGGCGAGGACGGCGAAGGCAAGCGCGCCGACCGGCAGCGCGATGAACGCGCCGTAAATATCGGCCGGGTTGCCGTGCGCGACCGTGACCAGCGCCAGCAGCCCGATGACGTAGCACAGCACCTGGGTGACGCTGTATCCGGTCAGCGTCCCGGCGAAGGCGGCCCGCGGGGTGCGCGAGTGCCGGCTGTAATCGGCGATCAGCGGCGCGAACGAGACCGCGACGGCGACGACGGTGTCGGTCGCCGCCCAGTAGCCGGTCCAGGTCCCGTGCGTGAACCCCGGCAGCGGATGCCGCAGCAGCTGCACCAGCAGATAGCACAGCACGATCAGCACCGCGGTAGTCGCGTAGCGGCGCAGCACCCGGATCGCGCCGAGCGGCCGGATCGTCAGCAGGGCGGTGATCACCCCCGCGATCAGGACGTATCCCCACTTGGGCAGCGCCGGGGTGAGGGTATGGGCGGCAGTGGCGATCGTCACCAGCTCGAAGATCCCCCAGCCGAGGCACTGCAGGATGTTGAGCGCGGTCGGCAGGTAGGACAGCCGGGCGCCGAACAGCCCGCGCAGCAGCACCATGGCGGGCGCGCCGGTCTGCGCGCCCGGCAGCCCGGCCAGGGCGAGCGGCACCGTGCCGAGCAGGGTACCCGCGACGATCGCGGTCAGCGCCGCCGCCAGCGACAGCTCCGGGGTGCCGGCGCCGTCCGGCTGGAGCACGAAGATCGCCCCGGTGAAGCCGAGCAGGCTCACTCCCAGATTGCCCCACAGACCGAACTGGTCGAGCAGGCTGAGCGCCTGCGGCACCGGCTCGGCCAGCGTGCGCGCGACCTCGGAGCGGCGATCGCCCGCGACGGTGACGAACTCGCCAGAAGACGAGGTAACGGACGTGCTCGCGGTCGCCATGGTGGCCTCCCTACGCCGGCATTATCCGGTCAGGTTCGGACGGTCGGCGGCGCGCGCCCCTGCGGGCAGCCACCCTCTCAGCCCGGTTCAGCCCGAGCTCCCGTGTGTGCTTTTGTCAGAACGCTAGCATGCGTGGACGAGCCGGCCGGGCCTGCCCCCGGATCGCCGGCCCGCGAGCAGGCGGCCTCAGCAAACAAAACCCGCCAAAACCTTTTGCCCGAACGGTCCGTGGCGACTGCCCGCCGGTCCCTCCAAAAGCGCCCGGCAGCAGGGCAGACGGACCGAGCTGAGACCGACTGACCCGGCCGCTCGCCGGCCGGCTCAGCCTTTCCCTGGATTGAACAGGCCGAGCGGGTCAAGCGCGCGGCGCACGGCGTCCTGCATGGCGAGCGCGCCCGGATCGAGTTCCCTGCGCATGCCGCCGCGCTTCAGCAGCCCGATGCCGTGCTCGCCGGAGACGGTGCCGCCGAGCTCGATCGCGTCATTGAGGAACTCCTCGAACGCCGCCTGGGCGGCGATCCGCGCGCCGTCATCGCCCGGCGGGGTGACCAGCAGCGGATGGAGGTTGCCGTCGCCGGCGTGCGCGATCGTCGCCACCTGCACGCCGTGCCTGGCCGCGGTCGCCTCGATCCGCGCGAGCATCGTCGGCACGGCCGACCGGGGGACGCACACGTCCTCGGTCAGCACCGGGCCGAGCCGCTCGAGGGCCGGATAGGCGAGCCGCCGGGCGTCGAACAGGGCCTCGGCCTCGGCCGCGTCGGTGGACTGGGCCACCCACTGCGCGCCGGCGTCGGTCATCGCCTCGGCCAGCGCGTCCGCCTCGTCCCGGCCGGAGTCGCCCGGCGTGTCCACCCGGGCCAGCAGCAGGGCGGCCGCGTCGGCGGCGATGCCGAGGTGCTTCCACTCCTCGACCGCGGTCAGGCAGGCACGATCGAGGATCTCGAGCACCGACGGGGACAGGCCCCGGCGGGTGATCAGCGACACCGCCTCGCCCGAGGCGACCAGGCCGCCGAACGCCCCGACGATCGTGCGCGGCGTGCCCGTCAGCGCCGGGCGGAGCCGGAGGGTGATCTCGGTGATGACGCCGAGCGTCCCCTCCGATCCCACCAGCAACGCGGTCAGATCCAGCCCGGCGACGCCCTTGGTCGTGCGCCGTCCCAGCCGGACCACATCGCCGTAGCCGCCCGCGCCGTCTCCGCCCCCGCCCGCGCCGACCCCTGTCACCACTCGCAGCCCGAGCACGTAATCCCGGGTGACGCCGTACTTCAGGCAGCACAGGCCGCCCGCGTTGGTCGCCACGTTCCCGCCGATCGACGACCAGGGGGCGCTCGCCGGATCCGGCGGGTACCACAGGCCGTGCTCGGCCACCGCCGCCTTCAGGTCGTTGTTCACGATCCCCGGCTGCACTACGCAGATCATGTTGTCGCGGTCGATCTCGAGCACCTGGCTCATCCGCGACAGGTCGAGGACAACGGCGCCGTCGGTGGCGTTGGCGCCGCCGGACAGGCCGGTGCCCGCGCCGCGCGGCACGATCGGCGCGCCGAACTCCGCGCAGACCCGCACGACGTGCTGCACCTGGCCCTCGGTCTCGGCCCGGACCCCGGCCACCGCCCGCCCGACCGGCGCCCACTCCGCGTCATCGTGCGACATCGCCGCCAGCACGTCCCGGTCGACCACCAGGCGTCCGTCCGGCAGCCCGCGATCGAGCGCGCTGACCAGCGCGGCGGCGTTGAACGGGTCGGCGGCGGTGGCATCGGCGGGCGGCGCGGTCTCCATGAGACTGACACTAGGCGAATCCGCCGCGAGTCAGCCCATCGCGGCCGCGAGCATCCCGACCTGATAGCCGCCGCCCCGCTGGTGCACGATCACCGCCAGCCGGTTGGCCGCGTTGATCATGGCGATCTCGGCGATCAGGGCGGCGATCTGGTCGTCGTCGTAGTGCTCGCGCACCTGCGCCCAGGTCTGGTCGGACACGCCCGGGCTAGCGTCGGCCAGCCGGGTGCCCTCCTCCGCCAGCGCCAGCGCCGCCCGCTCGGCCTCGCTGAACACGGTGGACTCGCGCCAGGTGGCGACCAGGTTGAGCCGGACCGCGGTCTCCCCGGCCGCCGCCGCCTCCTTGGTGTGCATGTCGGCGCACCAGCCGCAGCCGTTGATCTGACTGGCCCGCAGCGATACCAGCTCCCTGGTCGACCTCGGCAGCGGCGACTGCTCGATGACCAGGGCCGCGCTGGCGAACCGCTTGCTGAACTTGACCGCGATCTCGTTGTCGAACAGGTTGAATCGGGCGTCCATGATTTCGTCCTCACTCGGTCGTGTTGCACTGGACGAACAGAAGATGCCGCCCGCCCGCCGTCTGTGACAGTCCCCGTCGGTGTCACAAACCGGCCGCCCGGGGCATCTGATGGATGTGACCGCAAAAAGCGAACTGGTCAGAAGCGAACAGGAGCGACCCATGGCCGGCCCGGACCCCGCCACCGAGGCGTTCCTCGCCCACCGCAACCTGCTGTTCACCGTGGCCTACGAGATGCTCGGCTCCGCCGCCGACGCCGAGGACGTCCTGCAGGAGACCTGGCTGCGGTGGGTGGGGGTGGACCTGGCCGGGGTGCGCGACTTCCGCGCCTACCTGGTCAGGATCACCGCCCGCCAGGCGCTGGCCCGGCTGCGCGCGCTCGGCCGCCGCAAGGAGTCCTACGTCGGCCCGTGGCTGCCCGAGCCGCTGCTGACCGCGCCCGACGTGGCCGAAGACGTCGAGCTGGCCGAGAGCGTCTCGATGGCGATGCTGCTGGTGCTCGAGACGCTCACGCCGACCGAGCGGGCGGTGTTCGTGCTACGCGAGGTGTTCGACGTCGGGTACGACGAGATCGCCGAGGCGGTCGACAAGAGCCCGGCCGCCGTCCGCCAGATCGCGCACCGCGCACGGGAGCACGTCACCGCGCGCCGGCCGCGCGGTGCCGTCTCGGCCGGCCAGGCCCGCGAGGCGCTCGACGCGTTCAAACGGGCGGCGGAGACGGGGGATCTGCAGGGACTGCTCGACATCCTGGCGCCCGACGTCGTCCTGCTCGGCGACGGCGGCGGGGTCAAGCAGGCCGTGCCGCGGCCGGTGGTCGGGGCGGATAAGGTCGCCCGGCTGCTCGCGATCGGCCTCGGCAGGCTCGACGGCGCCACGTCGCTGCATCCGGCCCAGGTCAACGGCTACCCGGCGCTCATACTCCGGGTCAACGGCGAGATCGACGCCGTGGTCGCGGTGCGCATCGACGACGGCCTCATCAGCGGCCTCTACTCGGTCCGCAACCCCGAGAAGCTGTCGCACCTGGACCGCGAGACCGCCCTGCGCCGCTGACCGGACGCCCGCGCGCCGACGGCCCTAACGGCTGGCTGCTCTCCGTCGCGTCCACGCTGTCCGCCTCGGCCGGCCACGGGGCGCCGGGCCCGGCCTCGGCGCTCTCGAACCGGACGCCCGGAACCGGCCCAGCTTGGCCCGCAGCAGGGCCTGCACGGCGAGGACGACCGCGACGATCGCGACCGAGACGATCGCGTCGGCCCAGTAATGGTTGCCGGTGGCGACGACCACGAACGCGGTGATGATCGGATGAGCCAGGATCAGCCAGCGCCAGCGGCTGGTGCCGGCGGTGATGACGGCCCAGGCGACCAGCACCGACCAGCACACGTGGACCGAGGGCATCGCCGACAGCTGGTCGGCGCCGACGTTGGCGCCGGCCGCGCCGTAGACCGACTCGCCGTAGCGCGCGGCCAGGTCCACGAAGCCGAGCGAGCTCAGCATCCGCGGCGGCGCGACCGGGATAAAGGAGATCAGCAGGCAGCTGGCGGTGCTGGCGGCCATCGCGTTGCGCACCGCCGGATAGGCGTCCCGGTGCCGGACGAAGAGCCAGACCAGCATCGCGATCAGCACCCCGAAGTGCATGGTCGCGTAGTACAGGTTGGCGATCTGCGAGAGCAGCGGGTGCGGGAGCAGCAGGCGCTGGGCCGCCAGCTCGCTCGGCAGGCCGAGCGACCGCTCGGTATGCCACATCCACCACGCGTGCGCCAGCGCCTGGCCGAGCCCGCCGACCGCCAGGTTGCCCGGCCAACTGCCACAGCGCGTAGAGCACGGTGACGACCCCGGCCTCGCGCGCGAACGGGCCGATGCGCCCCGCCCATCGCGACGCCCGCCCAGTCGGCTGGTCCGACCGCTGGCCGGCCTCGCGCCAGGCGGACCAGGAGCAGCCCAGCCACGAAGAGCCCGGCCGCGAGCACGGCGGCCTGCTGCCAGGAGAGCATAACGTTAGGCACAGCAACTAAAATTTTAATCCCGCCGCCGCCGACGAGGGCGTCCGGGGATCCCCTTGCGCACCCCGGCTGTCAACCAGGCCGACGCCTACTTAATCGACTTGATGCGATACACGCTCATCGCCCCGAGGAACGTGAAGACGCCCGCGAACGCGAACAGCACCCGGTAACCGCCGAGCTGGTCGATCACGAGCGCCGCGATCACCGGGGCGATCGCCTGCGGCACGTTGGTGCCGATGTTCATGATGCCCAGGTCCTTGGCCCGGGTCTCCGCGTCCGGCAGCACCTGGGTCACCAGCGCCTGGTCGACCGAGAGGAAGGCGCCGTACCCGGCGCCGAGGAAGGCCCCCGCGACCAGCGTGGTGCCGAAACTGGGCCAGATCACCAGCAGTACCGCCGCGATGCCCTGCAGCACCGACGCCACCGCCACGAACATCCGGCGTCGCCCCGACCGGTCCGACAGCACCCCGCCGCCGTAGGTGGTGATCAGCGTGAACACCAGGTAGATCGCGGTCACCTCGAGCAGCGCGGTGTCCGGGTCCTTCAGCCGCAGGTCGTTGGTGAAGAAGTACAGCAGGTAGGTGGTGCCGAGCGCGTTGCCGATGTTGACCGCCACCCGCCCGCCGAACGCCCAGGCGAAGTCCGGGTAGGCCCGCGGCGACACCCACATCGCCTCGGTCAGCGCGCTGAGGCTAAGCGGCAGCCTGCCGCCGATGATCGGCGAGTCGACGTACCGGCGCACGAACGGTATCGACAGGATCACCACCGCGACCGCCAGCACCAGGTACCCGCTGGCGGTGCCGGTGATCACCTCGGCCAGCAGCGCCAGGCCGACCAGCAGGCCGAGCGCCTGCGGGCCGAAGATCGCGCCCGAGATGATCCCGCGCTGGGTCACCGGCACCTGGTCGGCGACGGCCGCGAACAGCCCGGCCGACGCGATCGAGAAGCCGAGCGAGGCGAACATCCAGCAGACCATCACCCCGACCCAGGACCGCTGGGGGCCGATCGCGACCAGGGACAGGGCCAGCACGACGACCCCGGCCGCCATCCACACCCGCCGCCGCCCGAACCGCGTCCGGGTGCGGTCGCACAGCGCGCCCGCGAGCGGCAGCGCGATCAGCGCCACCACGCCCGCCGCCCCGTTGGCGATGCCGAAGTCCCGTACCTTGTGCGCCGCGTCAAGCGCCGCGAACTGGTTCGGCAGCACCAGCTGGACCGGCACCAGCCACGCCATCCAGAATCCGAACCAGAGCAGCGTGAACCGGCTGGTCCAGCCGCGCGATACCCGGACCGTCGGCTCAGCGGTCGTTGTCTCGGCAACAGGCATGCTGAGAATGTACAGGTCTGACCCCACTACCAGGCACAAGAGTCACAACCATTTGTCCGAACGGAAGGTGGTTCCCCCAAATCCCACGGGTACCACCGAGCAAAAAGCCGCGGCGCCCCGGGAAGGCGCGCCTCAGCTGGGCAGATACCGACCGGCGGGTCCACCAGGGACTCTGGCGCAGCTGGGGTGTGCCGCGAACGCGAGGAGGCCGCCTGATGTAGCGGGGCGGCTGAATTGCGGTGCTGTGCGGAAGATGGGGAATTGCTGGCTCCCCGGCGTCGCCCTGCGGGGGGAGGCGTCAAGCCGCCTCATGCTGCGTTGGCTGAAGACCGTCGTGGTGAGCGATGAGGAAAAGGCCCGGAATAGGGGTCAGGCGGGGATCGGGAAGGCGAGCGTAAGCGAACCGCTGATGAAGTGTCGAGACCAGGTAGATGGCATCGAAACCGGGGCATCCCAGTAGCTCCGGGAAAGAGCCTGGCGGATACCCGTTTACTGGCCAGGCGGTGCCCGGCATGAAGGCGGCGCGAGCCCGGTCTGCGGCTTTCGCATGGAACGCGGGAAGGCGGGTGCCGGTACTGTGCCCGGCTGTTGCCGGGTGCGAGAGGGAGCGCGCCAAGCAGCGGAAACCGCGAGGCGCTGAGTACCGTCACGGCATCTGCTGGCGGACCGGCCCGTAGTAGTGGTGAAGCTCCTGTAATGGGGGCGGAGCGAAGGGGCCGGCTCATCTGGATTTGTTCGCATGGGCAACCGGGCCGCATGGCCTGGGAGGAGACGCGTGAGCAGGTCAGGGTCACAGGAAAAGCCGTTTGTCATACCGAAGCAGCTCGTGTGGGAGGCGTAGAAGCGGGTCAAGGCGAATAAGGGTGCGCCGGGAGTGGACAGGCAGTCGCTGGCGGAATTCGAGTCCGATCTGAGGAACAACCTCTATAAGATCTGGAACCGGATGTCGTCAGGGACGTACTTCCCGCCCCCGGTGCGAGCGGTGGAGATCCCCAAGCCGCACGGCGGCGGGGTGAGAATCCTCGGGGTGCCGACCGTGGCGGACCGCGTCGCGCAGACAGTCGCGGCGCTGGCGCTGGAGGCCCGGACGGAGTCGATTTTCCATGAGGACTCCTATGGGTACCGGCCCCGGCGCGGCGCGCTGGACGCGCTCGCGAAATGCCGCCTGCGGTGCCAGAAGAAGAACTGGGTGCTCGATCTTGACGTCCAGAAATTCTTCGACTCCGTCGATCATGACCTGATGGTCAAGGCGGTCGAGGCCAACACCACGCACGACCAGCGGTGGGTAGTGCTGTATGTGAAGCGGTGGCTGAAAGCGCCGCTGGCGCTGCCCGATGGCACCATTCAGGCGCGGGACCGCGGAACTCCGCAGGGGTCTGCGGTATCGCCCGTGCTGGCGAACCTGTTCATGCACTACGCGTTCGACACCTGGCTGGAACGCGAGTTCCCGACGGTGGAATTCGAGCGTTATGCGGACGACGCCGTGGTGCACTGCGTGACCGAGCGGCAGGCCCTCCAGGTGCGGGACGCGCTCGCGGAGCGGATGGAACAGGTCGGACTCCGGCTTCACCCGGACAAGACCAAGATCGTGTACTGCAAGGACGACAACCGGCCGGGCTCGTACGAGCACGTGTCGTTCACGTTCCTGGGATACGAGTTCCGCGCCCGCAGCGTGCGAACAGCAAGAACGGCGTGATGTTCACGGCGTTCACGCCCGCGATCAGCCCGGAGGCGCTCAAGAAGATCAGCGGCGAGGTGCGCAGCTGGCGAATCCACAGCCCGAACCCGGCACAGCCTCCAGGAACTCGCGGACCGGATCAACCCGGTCGTGCGGGGCTGGATGACCTACTACGGCCGGTTCACCCCGGCCGCGCTTCACCCCCTCCTCAAGCGCATCAACGGCTACCTGGTGCGCTGGGCGCGGAAGAAATACCGGCGGCTGGCCCCGTTCAAGCGCGCGAAACGATGGTGGGACGAGCCTGATCGCCAGGAACCGGCCCCTTGTTCGCGCACTGGCAATGGACGGGCACTTTCCAGTGGCTTAGATGAGAAGAGCGGAGTGAACCGAGAGGTTCACGCTCCGTTCTGTGGGAGCCCGGGGGCGAGATTCCCCCGGGCGACCCGACTATTGCTCCCGCGGCTCGCCGTCGCCTAGTCTCCGAGCTAACGGCGCGACGGGCCGGGGCGGAGGCGCAAAGCCAGTGAAAGCTGTCGTCTACGACCGGTACGGGCCGCCGGGCGTCCTGCGGCTCGAAGAGGTGGCGCGGCCCGCCCCCAAGCCGGACGAGGTCCTGATCCGGGTGCACGCCACGACCGTGAACAGGACCGATTGCGGACTCCGGGCGGGTGAACCGTTCGTCAGCCGCGTGATCAGCGGCTTCCCGCGACCGAGGTGGAGAATCCTCGGGACCGAGCTGGCAGGCACGGTCGAGGCGGCCGGGGCGGCCGTCACCGAGTTCGCCCCCGGTGACGAGGTATTCGGCGTCAACGCGTGGCGGTTCGGCGCGCACGCGGAGTTCGTGTGCATGCGCGAGCGCGGGCCGCTGGCGCCCAAGCCGGCCGGCCTGAGCTTCGAGGAGGCCGCGGCGGTGTCCGACGGGGCCGTCCTGGCGCTCGGCTGCCTCCGCGCGGCCAGCGTTCGACCGGGCCGGAGCATCCTTGTCTACGGCGCGTCCGGCTCCATCGGCACCGCCGCCGTTCAGCTCGCCCGCTACCTGGGGGCCGACGTCACGGCGGTGTGCAGCACCGAGCAGGTCGAGCTCGTCAGGTCACCGGGAGCGGACCGCGTTATCGACTACACGCGGGCGGACTTCACCCAGAACGGCGAGGCCTACGACACCGTCTTCGATGCGGTCGGGATGCAGTCGTTCGGCCGCTGCCGAGACTCGATCAGGCCGGGCGGCGCGTTCCTGGCGACCGATCATCTGCACAATCTCGCGCTCGCCGGGTGGACCTCGATGATCGGGAACAGGAAGGTGCTGTTCCCCATCCCTCCGAAATACGCCAAGGAGGACGTCCTGTTTCTCAGGCAGCTCATCGAGGAGGGCCGCTACCGCGCCGTGGTCGACCGGCGCTACCCACTGGCCGACGTCGTCGAGGCGTCCGCGTACGTCGAGACGAAGCAGAAGACGGGGAACGTCGTCATCACCGTGGCCGAGGGCTGACCTCGCGGGCAGCGACACTACATCGTGTCCGGATACGCTGTACAGTTAATCGGACACGGTGTCCAGATGACATGTCTTGGAGGCTCCATGACTGCCCGCCCGTTCCGTTTCGGCGTCTCGCTGCTCAATGTCGGATCGCGGTCGTCCTGGCATGACCGCGTGCGCAAGGCGGAGAGCCTCGGCTACGACGTACTTCAGGTACCGGACCACCTGGGCACGGCCGCGCCCTTCCCGGCGCTGGTGGCCGCCGCTGACGTAACCAGCATGCGGCTTGGCACGTACGTGCTTAATGCCGGTGTTCTCAGCCCCGCCTATCTGGCCAGGGATGTCGCCGACGTGTACCGACTCACCGACGGGCGCCTCGAGTTGGGGCTCGGCGCGGGTTACGTCCCGGCCGAGTTCGACGCCGTCGGCGCGTCATTCGGAACCGGCGGCGAGCGGCTGCGGGAGCTGGAGAAGACCCTGACGGCGACGCGGGCGCTGCTCGCCGAGGCGGCCGACAAGCCCCTGCCGCCGGTCATGCTGTCGGGCTCGGGTGAGCGCATGATCCGTCTCGGCGGCCGGGAGGCCGACATCTTCAGCTTCTCCGTCATGGCCGGGCTCACTCCGGGGACCGCCCCCGAGGACGCGTTGGCCCGCCGGGTCCAGGTGCTGCGCGAGGCCGCCGGGGACCGCATCGATGATGTTGAGCTGAACCTCTTCGTGGCCGCCGTCGGCGCGAGCACGGACGAGGTTGACCTCACGATCATCCGTAATGCCACCGGCCTGGAAGACGATCAGCTCGTCCAGGTGCCCGGGGTGCTAGTCGGTTCACCGCGCGAGATCGCAGACCGGCTGCTGCGGTACCGCGAAACGTTCGGTACCAGCTACATCAGCGTCCTGGAGCCCCACATGGGCGCGTTCGCCGAGGTCATCAAGCACCTGCGTTGACCCGGGCCGCCCGGGACCGCACACGTCCGTGCCGTCCGGAGGCCTTTCGCACGCTAGCCCGCAGGGCGCCGATAGACGCCATACCACCAGGTCAGGGCCAGCTCGCGGGCGAATGAGGCATCGTCGTCTGAGCCCGCGTCGGTGACATGGTCGAAGATGGCCCGCTCGCCGCCTATGACGATGATCTGGCTGGCGCTGGCCAGGCTAACGCTCGCGGGGCTGCGGCCCGCGTCCTGCTCATCGCGAAGCACCGCAATCGTCCGGTCCCTGAACCGGTCCAGTCGATCACGCCAGAAGGCGCGGACGGTGGCGTCGTAGCCGCCGACCTCGGCGACCGCCCGGACCACGCCTATGTGCTCGCGGTAGACCCCGATCACCTGCAGGAAGGTATCCGCGAGGCCCTCGGCCCCGTCCGTCGGCTCCCAGCCGGACGCTACGTCGAAGGACGCGGCCACCATCGTGGCGGCCAGCCGCATGAGCAGGTCAGCCTTGTCGCGGAAGTGGGTGTAGAAGGTTGAGCGGGCGACGCCGGCCTCGGCGCAGATCTGCTGCACGCCGATCTCGGTGAAGTTCGCGCTGCCGGTCAGCAGGCGCCGGGTCGCTGCTAGTATCTCCGCCTCGGCCGGGGCGCGCCGCCCGGCATCAGGAGTACGTCGTGTGATCGAAGGCAAGTGCGGATCCCAGTCTCCGGCTCGGCGATGGGCTTGAGGCCGTCAGAATCGCGCTCATGGTGATCTTCCTGGCCGCATCGGAGCACGCCCGGCCGACGCCACCGCCCGCCGGGCGGGCCCCGATCAGGCAACGCTACACGCTTCGGCGGGCAACCGGCCCTGACCCGCTCACGACCGAGTGCAGGCCTCGGTCGCGGTCAGGTAGCCGAAGCCCATCGGCCCGGCCGGGCCGACGACCCCCGCTGGCTTGCCGGTCTGGCTGAGGCCGACCCAGAGCAGCGCCCCGGCCGGTATCGCCGACGGCCTGATGAGGAACTCGGTGCCGTCGGCCGACGGCAGGCCGGTGCGGTTCTCGGTCTGCACCACCTGGTCGCCCATCCGGTAGTCGCCGCTCCGCCACTCACCGCAAGCGGCGGGCCAGGCCAGCGAGGCGGTCACGACCACCCGTGCGCCGTCCGCCCGAAGCGTGGCCTGCAGGCCGGAGGGGTCCTCCATCTCCCGGATGGTCACCTTCAGCGTGCCGTCCGGGCCCTCGGTCACGGTCCACGCGGCCAGCGTGGTCGAGGCGGCCGGGGTCGGCCTCGGGCTCGATCCGGATGCCGTGTTCTGCGCGGTCTTCCCGCCCGGGGCCTGCTGCCCGGCCGTGGCGGTGACGGCCACCGCCGCGGCCGCCCCGGCCGCCAGCGCCGAGGCGGCGGCCCAGGTCAGCCTGCGCCGCGTCCGGCTGACGGGCCGCGCCCGGCGGCGGGCGGGGGCGGGGGCAGCCGGAGGCCGATTCGTCGGCGTGCGGGCGATGTCCTCGGCCAGCTCGCCGAGGGCCCGCCGGCTGACCATGGCCGAGGCTTGCTCGTCGGTGACGGGTGCGAGGCGGGCTATGAGTGTGTCGTCGTTCATGAGTTCCCTCTGATCAGCTCGGGCGCGAATGCGGTTCTGGTGTCATGGAGCGCGGCGGCGAACCGACGCCGGGCGCGGTGCAGGCGGATGCGGGCGGCGTTGCGGGAACAGCCGAGCACGACGGCGATCTGGCCGGCGTCGAGGCCTTCCCAGCCCGCCAGCGTGAGGATCTCGCGGTCGGCGTCGCCGAGGCGGCGGAGCGCGGCGGCCACGCCTTCCAGGCCCGGCGGCGGGTCGTGCTGGTACGGCTCGGCCGCCAGCTCGGACCGGAGCCGCTCGCCCAGCGCGGCGCGGCGCTGCTCGCCGCGGCGCTGGTTGGCGAGCACTTTCCTGGCGACGCCGTACAGCCACGGCCGGGCGGCCTCCCCGGTCGGGATGTCATCGATACGCCGCCAGGCGGTGAGGAAGGTCTCGGCGATGACGTCGGCCGCGTCGTCGGCGTTGCCGGCCCGGCGCAGCGCGTAGCCGAGGATGGCGGCGTGGTGGACGGCGTACACCTGCTCGAACCGCCGCCGCAGGTCGTCGGTCATCCGCTCACCCCGACGGCCGGCCGGACAGCCATGAACGATAAGAAGGCACTGGATTCCTCTCGGTGCTGGATGGGTGCTTCTCCTCAGCACATGTCCGGCACCTCTCCCGCCGTTTCATCCTCTCGGGAAACCGGGTCCCGGGCCCGGCATCCCGGGCAAGCTTCCAGGCAATGGCTGCTCAGCGGCACCGCCCCCGGAGGTCGGCTCGCGCCCCTGCGGCCGCCCCGACCGGCCTCCGGCCGCAGGCATCCGCTGTTGTCTCGAATCCGATTCGCATGGCCCGCCGATCCTTGCTAACATCTGCATGTTCTCAAGCGCCGCTAGCTCAATTGGCAGAGCAGCGGACTCTTAATCCGCGGGTTCGGGGTTCAAGTCCCTGGCGGCGCACCCGTACTGACCTGGGGTTTTATCGCTCCAGGTTGTTTTTTACGTGTCCGATTTGTCTCCATGTTTGCTCCATGTTTGCTCGCGCGCACGGACCCAGCAATCCGGGGGTTGTCAAAAACGATCCGTCGGCGCGCCCGATGGGGGGCTCCGCCCCGAAACCGCGCAGCCACGTCCGGTTGACGCTAGCCTCGGGTTCACTAGACCAATGGTCTAGACCTTCACGGTGGGGCACGCGGAGCGCGCCCGGAGTCTCATTCCGACGCCGTCACATTCAGTGAAACCTGCTGGTAAGCGGCACTCGCATGGTGGATGCGTCGGTGGCGCTGACGACCCAGACGGGCCGGTTGCCTGCCACGGATGCGCGGGACAGCGGCAAGGCGCTCGGCCACATTCGCGTGGGTGCTGGCCATCACTGCGGTCGCCACCGCCCCTGCCCTGCTGCTCGCCCGCGCCGAACGGCACGCCCGCACCGGGCCGCCAGTCACAGCACCGCCAGCCAAGGAGGACCCCGATGAAGTTCACTGACGCCCAGCTTGCCTGCCTCGCCACCCAGCGACTCGGCCGGCTCGCCACCGTCGACTCCCACGGCGCGCCGCAGAACAACCTGGTCTCGTTCCGCTACAACCCCGACCTAGGCACCATCGACATCGGCGGGCGCGCCATGGGCGCCAGCCGCAAGTTCCGCAACATCGCCGCGAACCCGCAGGTGGCGTTCGTCGTCGACGACATCGCCTCCTGGCAGCCGTGGAACGTCCGCTGCGTCGAGATCCGCGGCCACGCCGAGGCCCTCACCGGCCAGACCCCGCCCATGCCGGGTTCTCCGCTGGGATCATCCGCATCCACCCCAGTCGCATCCTCAGCTTCGGCCTCGGCGACACCCCGCCCGGCAACTGAGAACACAGCTCCTCCCAGGACTGCACACGACCCTTGCCGCCGCTGGCATCTGGCATTACCCGTCCAGCTTTCGTCTCCCTGCTGGACCAGACAAGGAACATAATCACTTTGGAAAGGGACTTCAGAATCTGGAACTTACAAGCGGCGTGTCTCAGCGGATCTGCACAAGCGCACCACAGGTGAGGTCGACTTTGAGAAAGTGCCGGTGAGCAATGCCTGCCAGCTCGTCCAGCCGAGCACGAGGCCGAGGCTCGCGGCCAGATTGATGTCTTTCCTGAACTAAACCTGATCCCGCGCCGTGGCTTGTCGGACACTCCAGTCACCCACAGTGATCCGATAAATCTTCTTCGCGGCGCGTGTCCGGGCGTGTCGCAAGGTGTGAAGCGTTAGACCAGTCAAAAGCAGGTCCACTATTCGATTGTGGCCGACACGGGCCGGAGCCGACGCACCGCTGGGCTACGTTCGGATGGCCTTGCGGGCGCGGGTGACCTGCTGGGCGAGGCCGGCGAGCTTGGCTTCAGGAAGAGTCTCCTCGGTGCCGGTGCCGGTGCCGGTGCCGGTGCCGGTGCCGGTGCCGGTGCCGGTGCCGGTGCTGAGCTGGCTTGTCGCAGTGACGGTTACTTCGCTGGCGAGTGCCCGGGCGTGGGTGACGGTGTGGTCGAGCTGGCGGGCGGCTCCGATGCCGAGCCGGCGCGCGGCGCGCAGCGTGGGGGTCAGCATGGCGAGTTCGCGGTCCGCGGCGGTAAGCCGGTCGAGCGCGGCGTTGTCGGGGGCGCCGGCAGCGGCTGAGGTTGCGAGGGCGGCCGCAGCGGCGAGGAGCGCGCCAGTGCGCAGCCGGGTGATATCGGTGGTCCGTACGGGCAAGACGAACCAGGCGGCGGCGACGCCGATGACTGCTCCGGCGAGGACGCCGAGGAGACGGTGGGCGAGAAGGCCTGGGCCGGTCTGCTCGAAGTAGCCGTAGAAAAAGGCGAGGGCGGCCGTGGTGCAGGCCGCACGGTAGGCGTAGCTGATCTCGCGCAGGCCGGCGGCGAGGACGAGGATGGTGAAGACCGCCACGATCGCGAGGCTGTCGCCGGGCGGGAGCAAGCCGGTCAGGCAGGTCGCGATGGCGGTGCCGGCGAGCGCGCCGGCGGTGCGCTCGGCTCCTTTCCAGAGCACGTCGCCGCGGCCGCGGTTGCCGCTGTGCACGACGAGGACGGTCAGGACGGGCCAGACCAGGTGACCGGGGTCGGTCCACTGCCCGAACGCGAAGGCCGCGCCGACCGCGAGGGCGAGCTGGAGCGCCATGCGGGTGCTCGCCGCCACGCGCCGCGATGAGGCGGGCCGCACGGGCGCAGCGGGCTGTGCGGGCGCAGGGCCGGGCTCGGCCAGGAGGTGGATGGCGGCAGCCCACAAGCAGGCGATGCCGGCGGCAAGCAGCATCCAGCCGAGAAATGCCCAGCTGGCCTGGTCCGGGAGGGGATGGACGAGGACGGCAAGGAACGGGACTGCCGCGACGGTGCCACTGGCCCGCCAGGTGGGGCCGAACTGGCGCAGCCAGACCGGCAGGGCGACCCCGATCGCGAACAGGACATCGCCGGCAGCCTTCTGCCAGCTCGCGCCGTCGAGCAGCATCCCGCAGCCGACGGCGGCTGCGGCGCCCGCCAGCAGCGCGGCCACTGCCGAGGGAAAGTCACGGGTACCCAGCGAGGCGACCGCGCGCGGCAGTCCGACGGCGAGCATCACCGCGAACACCACCGCGTCCAGCGGCGGGCTCCACCAGGTGCGCAGCTGGCCCACCGACCAGAACACGGGCAGCACCACCACCGCCGAAGCGAGCGCCGCCCGAAGTGATCGGCTCAGCTGAGTTACTACGCTAATACTGAACATACTAGGCCCATTTCTGTGTATCCGTAGGACAGATAGTAAGTGATAGCGTAGGAGTTATGCATCAGGGAAAGCCGGAGGATGTCGCTCCCGTCTTGCGCGCGGGCGTGCTGCGCCTGGCACGGCGGCTGCGGGTGGAGCGCGACCGCTCGGCACTTAGCAACGCCAAGGTCGCGGTGCTCAGCCACCTGGCCCGGGTCGGGGTGAGCTCGCCGTCGCGGATCAGCCGCGACGAGCGCCAGCAGCCGCAGTCGCTGACCAGGGTGTTCGCTGAACTGAAGGCCGGCGGCCTGATCGAGCGGCACCCCGACACTGGCGACGGCCGCCAGAGCATGCTGGCGCTGACCGAACGCGGACGGGCGGCACTGGCAGCAGACATGCAGCTGCGTGACCGCTGGCTGACCGATGCCATGAACGGGCTGTCGCCCACCGAACTAGGAGTGCTCGCGTTGGCCGCCGGGATCATCGAGCGGATCGGCGAGTCTCATGAGCGCTGAGCTCGCATGGGTCCGGCACGCGATCTGGTGGCGGCTGTACCCGCTCGGGTTCGCCGGCGCCTACCCGCCACCCCCGACCGCCCCAGCCGGGCCGCAAGAGCACCGGCTCCGCCGCGTCATCGCCTGGCTGGACCACGCGATCGAGCTGGGCACGTCCGGGATCGCGCTCGGACCCATCTTCAGCGCTGCCACCCACGGCTACGACACCCTCGACCACCAACGCATCGACCCGCGCCTGGGCGACGAGCACGATTTCCACGCGGTCGTATCCGAAGCGCACCGCCGCGGCCTGCGGGTGCAACTCGACGGCGTGTTCAACCACGTCAGCCGCCGCCATCCGCTCGCGCAGGCCGCGCTGCGGGACGGGCCGGGCAGCCGCGCAGCCCGCTGGTTCCGCGCCAGCGGATCACCACAGCGGACCGGACTCGCCACCTTCGAGGGCCACGACGCGCTGGTCGTGCTCAACCACGACAATCCCGAAGTCCAAGAGCATGTCGTGCGGATCATGCGGCACTGGCTGGACCGCGGCGCCGACGCCTGGCGGCTCGACGCCGCCTACGCGGTCCCCGACGCGTTCTGGGCGCGGGTCCTGCCGCAGGTCCGGGCCACTCACCCGGCTGCGTGGTTCGAAGCCGAGGTCCTGCACGGCGACTACGCCGCCTTCGTCCGCGACAGCACCGCCGACACCGTCACCCAGTACGAACTGTGGAAGGCGATCTGGTCATCGGTCAACGACCGCAACTTCCACGAGCTGGACTGGGCACTGCGCCGCCACAACACCATGCTCGCCACCTTCGTGCCTGCGACCTTCGTCGGCAACCACGACGTCACCCGCATCGCCACCCAGATCACCGACCCCCGGCACCTGCCCCACGCGATCGTCCTGCTAACCATGCTCGGCGGAACCCCTGGCATCTACGCCGGCGACGAGTACGCGCTGCACGGCGTCAAAGAACACCGGGCCGGCGGCGACGTCCTTGCGAAATTCATTCTGAAGCCGAATCTGTACGGCGTGGTTCGCCATGAAGTCGCGCGGCTTCACGCCGTTCTGATTGTTGGAAATTTCCGTGACCATCCGCGCAAGATCGGAATTTGGTTCCACCTGAATAAATTTCGTCAGCACACGTAGATCGTCCGTTAGTTGGCCTTTATTGTCGTAGAACGAGCTGAGGCTTTGGCACCCGTTGACAACGAAATAGTCGTTGATTTTTATTTCGTCCTTCGACTGTTCCAGCGTCTTCGCGATCACCGTAATCCCGTTGTGGAACAGTGGAAAGAGCCGGTGCCGCTCTTTCGCCGCGATGCTTTTCACGATGTCCCGGTTCACTCCCGTTCGCCCAAGCGGCCCACGGACATTGTGAGCGAAAAGCGATTGATCGGGAATCCCGCTAAGCTGGACGAGTTCCGTTGCCTTGACCGGCGCGATGAGTGCGCGTGTCTGGGCGTCGACCGCATATTCCGTGACGTTAAAGCCGAGAACATTGAACTTCGCTTCCTGCCGTATGGGAACGTCGCGGGCGTCCGAGATATAGGTGCTTTCGAGGGCGCCTTTTCCAATGAAGCGCATGTTGGGCGAAACGGCGAGAAAATCCTTGCCGTTCTGGTCCAGCTCGATATTCGTGATGAATTCCCCCACGACCTTGTGCGTCGCGATCTTCGATACGAGATCCAGTTCCTTGCAGAGCGATGCAACCCGTTGTTTTCCGGCCGACGCTATCAGCGCCGTGATAGAGGCTGCATCCTTGAACTGCGTCAGCGTACCCGCAAATTCCCGCAGCGACTTGTCGCCGATTGTCGAATTGCCCTTCTGCGAAATCGTCGTTTGCAGAATGACGATGGTTTCGTCGCTGGAATTAACATAGATACCGTCTACACCCTTATCCCCGCGCTGGTCGCACACAGCATCAACCGCGTCCTGGCCGTCCAACCGATAGTAGTTTTCCAGATACCAGATCAGAAAAGACGCGCTTTCGGAGCGTTTGGGGTCGATGAACTTCTGGAAATTGTTCAAGATTGCCGGATAGGCGAGATTCAACATAAGTTGTTAATGGTACACCGGATGGTCGGCGATTCGGAGGTAATCCAGTTCGGCATCGCGCGGATAAGTACCGGGAAGTCGGCTTGTGTTTTTGCGGATCTGGACAGCTCAAAATTACATCTGGTTGATTACATCTGTTTGATGAACCGCCAAAGGTTTGCACGATATAGCCATGCAGATTCGGATTGTTTCGCCAGTAGCCCAGATTGAGAGTCTTTGAGCCAAGAGGAAAACCATCTTCTTTCAGGTTGAGGCTCACATCCATGACAAACTTCTTGCCGGTGAGATACATATCGAGACCCATGTGCTTACTCCTTCGCGTTTTTCCATGAAGCCGCCACCATGGGGCCCACAGCGAAGCGACGGCCCGCTGGTGGCGGACGGTCAGGAACGGCGATCAGCGTTATGATGAGTCCAATTTGGGAGGCCTACGATGAGCAACGACGTGCGATCGCATGAGGACAGCGCTTGGGAAAATTGGAGATTTCAAGTTGATTCGGGCTGGAATCGTTCCAATTATTTTGCAGTCGTGGAAACGGTCGCGCTGGCCGGGGCCTGGCAGGTGCTGGATCAGCATACACACCCCAAGACTGCGCTTTTCTTCGCCTTCCTCGGACTTCTGTCCACAATCATATGGTTGCTGAATGACTTGATAAATCACACGTACATCAGCTTCTGGTGGCTGTCCGCAATTCCGAAGCGGAAAGACTGGTATGACGACGAAGCTAAAACACTTGGGATCGGAAGATGGTGGTCAGGGCGACTAGGAGTGAAATATTCTCATCTCATGCACGTTATTCCAATTATTTTTTGCGCCGCGTGGCTGTGGATGCTGGCGTTGTTTATCCCATCTCCTCGCAGTTGCTATGTCCTTGCGATGGTTGGGGGGCTTGCTCTGACGTGGGGCCTCTTGGCTATCTTGAAAAAGGTGAGTGAACTTATTGAGAAGGCTCACGCGTCCGCAAAGTAGCGGGTAGATACGGCCATGAAGACAAAACAGAACGAGCGCGACATCATCAGGACGCGTCAGCGAGCGTGGGCGACTCGCAACGGACGAGTGATTGACGTGGACGGCTATTGCTTGTGCGTGGACGACAATATTTTTCGGGGACTCTCTCCGACCGCGCGAAAGGATTTCGAGAGAGGGGACGGAGCCGAACTCGGAAAGGACGGCGGACGCGGGAAACTTCAAGCGCTCCATTCATCGTCGGCGCTCGCGTGCAACTGGTTTGATTATTGGCGCACCCGCGACCTTCAGCCGTTATCGCGAGCGTTCGGAGTGCTTGTCGGATTCTCTACGCTCGCGCTCGAACAGAAAGTGCCGACCGGACTTGGCCGCATTCCACCGAATCTCGACGTCTTCCTGACGTGCAGCGACGGGACGGTGTTCGCAATCGAAAGCAAATTCGCTGAGCCATACACGAAGTCAAGCGCGAAGACCTACCTGAAGCCAGCATATTTTCGTGACGGCCACAGTCTGTGGGCTGAGGCGGGGCTGCCCGGTTGCCAGGCAGTCGCCGAAGCGCTTCGGACTGGACAGCACAACTTCAAGGTATTGGATGTCGCGCAACTGCTTAAACACATGCTGGCGTTGGCGCGCAGATTCGGCGATCGATGGTCGCTCTGCTGCCTCTGGTTTGAAGTACCGGGATCGCTGGCAGATCAGCATCGGCAAGAACTCACGGATTTCGCGGCGCAGATCGGCGCGGACGCCACGCACTTCTCGGCGCTCAAATATCAGGAATTGTTTGCCCGAATGGCGCCCTTGGTCAGGCAAGACGACACGTCATATATCGCGTATCTGCGAGAGCGCTACGTGGGTGGTTCGTCCGCCAGGGGGATCGACACATGAAGGCATGTAGACGTGTTCACACGAGAAGGGCGAGGCGGCTGGACACTTCGTCAAAATCGACGGCTGTCGGTAACAAGTTAGGAGCGTGCGATTTTTCGCCACCGACAAAGCCTCCTCTTACAGAGGGTTTTGTGTTAGAGAGTGTCCTGGGATTAGCTGACCTGTGATAGTAAAACGGAACGGAAAACAAGTGTGACCATCGCCACCGCAATCAACGCAACCGCCCGACGTAACGGCAACGGGGCGCGTCCCGAGAACAACAAGCCGACGCGCTCGCTCCCGGTTATCAGCCTTTTCTCGGGTTGCGGCGGGCTGGATCTCGGCTTTGCAAACGCCGGCTTCACGCCCGTACTTGCCATTGATGCCAATGCCGCCGCGTGCCGCACGTACGAACGGAATCATGCTGGCACAAGGGTGCTGAAACGTGATCTCTCCACGCTTCCAAGAAAATACGTAATGGAGCGTCTCGCCGAATTATCCAGCGCGGTTAAACCCGTTGGTGTAGTTGGCGGGCCTCCGTGCCAGGCGTTCTCCCAAGGAAATGGCCACAAGCGTGACGACGATCCGCGGGCTTTACTGTCAAAGAACTACGCCGCGATTCTTCGAGAATTAAACGCCGCCTACAATTTGGATTTCTTTGTATTCGAGAACGTACTCGGGCTAAGGCACAACCGCCATGATGAGCAATTCCGGGTTATCAAACGCCTCTTTTCCTCCGCCGGCTTTAGGATTTTCGAATCAGAACTGAACGCACACGATTTTGGTGTAGCGCAAGTTCGAAAACGTCTTTTCGTCGTTGGCTTGAACCGGATCAAGTATCCGGATGTCACTTTCGCCTTCCCTACCAGGAACGGCACAAAGAAACGAAACGTCCGTGACCTCATCGCCAAACTTCCGGCGCCGTTGTTTTTCAAAAGGGGAGCCTCCGCCGCTGAGATTCCGTTCCATCCTAACCATTGGTGTATGGTCCCCCGCTCGGATCGTTTTTTTGATGGGTCGTTGAAGGAAGGAGATATTAAAGGTCGCCCGTTTCGAGTGCTGAAATGGGACGCGCCCAGTTGGACGGTTGCTTACGGGCATCGGGAAGTGCACGTTCATCCCAGTGCAACCAGACGCTTGAGTGTTTATGAAGCAATGCTGTTACAGGGGTTTCGCCGGAATACGAACTTTTGCGGAACTCTTTCGGATCAGATCCGGCTGGTGTCGGACGGCAGTCCGCCACCGCTCGCGGAGGTTCTGGCGAATTCAATTGTCGAGACATTAGGCTATGACCGAGTCACTCGCGCTACCTCAAGCAGTTCAGCGAGAGCATCGGATCTTCTGGAGAGCTCGCGCTGGTAAGAAATTACCAGACGGCGTTGCTACACTGAGAGGCTTCTTCGCTCGATATGGCAAGAGACACCGGCGCTCATTTCCCTGGCGCAGACCCGGAATTGCGCCGTTCAGTTGCTTGCAGCGCGAGTTGTTACTTATCCAGACAAAAGCTGATGACGTCGCGAAAAGTCTGGGCCGGTTCTCATCAAACGCTACCCACAGCTGAGCGACTCGCGCGAGCGCAAACTCGGTCCCTTACTCGTTTATTACAACCTCTTGGGTTACAGAACCAACGAGCGCGAGCGCTGAAGGCACTATCGCGCGTGATCATTGACCGCTTTGATGGTGCGCTGCCGCAGTCAATCCCGGAATTGCTCTACTCTCCCGCACATCGGTCTCTACATCGCCAGTGCGGTGGCATGTTTCAGCTATGGACAGCGGGTCCCTATCGTAGATGCGAACGTGCTGCGAGTATTCGGTAGAATCACCGGAACAGAATCAGGTAGAGAACTCAGGCGATGTCCAAAAGTGTGGGAAACAGCTTGGGGGCTTCTTCCGAGAAACAATTTCGCGCTTCACAATTACGGCCTCCTCGATTTCGCCGCTGACGTGTGCAAAACCCGAGCGCCTTTATGTTCGTCGTGCCCGCTTAACACGACCTGCGTATATGCTCAAACGCTGGAATCCGGTGCGGGCGGCCAGCCTCATTACGGGGCGAAGCGCGCATGACGTATTTAAGCTGGAATGATCTTCTCGCCGGGTATTTCTTCAAGCAGGACGCCGCCGGCAAGCGGGTTCACCTTTGCGTGAGCTCTTCAGTAATCGAAGAACTCGGGGGAACGATGAACAACGCGCGGGCGGATTTCGTTGCGGCAATCAAGGCCGGTCCTCCGTGGGTTACCCGGCAGGGCGTTTGCCAGAAGGCTTTTCAGGCGATGTCCCATTGGCGAGGACGAGGGCTCCAATATCCCCCGTACGTTGGGTATCTAAGTTTTTTTGTTCTGGCGGCAGGGTTGGAAGGAGACTTTGCGCCGCACGCGTATTACCCGCGATTGCGCACGCTCCTAGATGAAGCTCTCGCTGCCGGACCATGCCCTAGTTCGACCGGATGCTAGAACTCTGGGATGATCTGGAGCGATGGGCAAACGAAGACAATCGAGGCGAGCTTGGAGAATTCCGCGTAGACATTGCGGGTGGATGGATCAACGTAGGGCTTCCAGTCGCTCAAGTTATCCTGACGGAGCAGGAGCGGCAACGTCTGCATGCGATCTTTGCAGAATCCGGGCTTGACCCAACGTCGTCGCCCTCTGATGAACAGCTTTCCGCGATTCTGGTGGCCAGGGGACATCACCGCCTCCGGCCTCGAACACTGCACTTGCTGCAGGATCATGGGAATGGCAATTCCGAAGTTCGAGCTCTCCTAATATTGACAATGCTCGACGAATTGCGCGAGTGGGACGGGCAATTCACCGCAGACGGAGACCGCGACCCACAAATCTACAGTGCGCTGCGCTTATGTGGCCGGTTGGACCGTATTGCCCGGCGCGCCCAACTTGCCCTTCGTTGCACTAGCAAGCACGATATACCGGATGAGGGGCTTGTTCTCCGGTTGGATGGCCAGAACGAGACGCTTTCCTGCCTTGATTATGTGATGGGATGGTCAACTGAATTTACGGTCGGTGCCACTGGAACGGTGTTCAACGCGGCTACGATTGACTGGTCAGCGGGTACTTCCGGTGCCGCAGACGCCTTGGGCTGGAGATTCCGGCTCCCGGCCTCGGATGTAAGGATTTTCGAGGACGGTGAGGCGGCACATTCTATTTCTGGCATCGTTGAAATCCCCCGCCTGCCGGAACATAGGCCGTTCTATCTAGCCATCCCACCGCCGGGCAAGCGACATTGTCGAAAGATGGGGCGCTGCCCATTGCAGGGACTTTGCGGATCTAGGCATTCAGTCCGGCCTTCCAGCCGATTGGAAATTCTTTCACGCGGCCGGTGCGAGCAGTGACGCGCTCATTCGGGACCGCTTCCCCGCGCTCGCGTTCAATTCCACGGTAAGAGTTTATTTTGAAGACGGCGTTCGTAGCACGCGAAACCAGTATTTCAGCTTTGGACTGCCGCAACTGATCGTGGATGGCGGCAATGAGACCGCCCAGGTCTTTTGCGGAGACACGCGCCTTGAGGCGGGCGAGAACGGTCGATATTCTATTCCCGACTCAGTCGTCCGCCCGGGAAGGCTTTCCATCGAGATCAAGTACGACAACACTGTAGTTACAAGACGGAGCCTTTTCGTGTGCGACGAGGTGTCTGCATCTGGAGGCTACGGCTTCAAGGGTGATCGTTTTGGCCGCGCATTACAATCCAACGGTGACGAATCTTTTGTCTCGGGTGCAGCGGTGTCGTTCGATCCGCCAGCTTTTGATGTCGTGTTTCTTCCGGGGGTAAAGGATTTCGGAAGACGGATTTTCATCGGACGCGTTCCAGGTCAGATTGAATCTCTGGCGGCTGGAGAACGTCCCAGCGGATGGAACCCGGTTTGGGTAATTCTGATGCGTCGGAACGGAATAGCCATATTCTGCGGTGCCGGTATTCGAGAATCCGCACCCCTGGCCGGTAGCGTGGGAGACAAGAAGCAGATACAGAAATGGAAGCGACTGCTATGGTACCGGCGCAGGCGAATCGTCCCCCATCGCATGAGGGCCTGAAACGGTTGTGGATCTCCTATCAAGAAGAGGCTGGAAAGCTATGAGTCCGGGTGATCGTCTGCTCTATGCAATTTCGGCGAAGGGAGAAATGGGCTGGCCGGCATTCAAGAGGACTTTTGAATTGCTCTGCGCACATCACCTAACTGAAAAGAACCTTGAAGATATGGATTTTGCGCGATACGAAACTGCGCGAGCATTGGATGCACTAGGGCATGTAGAAATTGATTTCGGTTTGAATGCACGGCTCTATTCTGCGCCCGCAACTTTGTCTCTCCTGCCGAGATCCGGGCTCCCAGCGGCTGTGCTGTCAGGCGCACGCTCTCCGAACACGATCGACTTCCTCTCTGCACGCATCGAAAAGAGCGGAGGTAAGCTGCAACTTGATCTGCGAAACCAGCGTGATGAATCAAAGCGCTTTCCGGCCAGAGTTACCGTATTGGGTGAGTCCGGCGAGGACTTGGCGCGGCTGGCACAGGAATCAAACTTCGCGTTTCAAGAGATTCCGGCATCGTGGACAATCCTAAATTTCGCCGGGTCATTGCGCGAATATGTCTCCGGATGCGAATGGTTGCGCACCGACAAGCTAAATTGGGATGCGCGGCAATTCAATGTGGAGCGGCTCCAGTTCTCGGCAGCTCATTCCGGTGGCGATTTAGAACTAATTAGATATATACATCCATCCCGGCAGTATCCAATTTATTATCTCTGGCGCGGGAGCGAGGCGGCTCGGGTAGACCCCGATTGGGGCCGCTACGCAGTCTGAAGGAGGCCTCCCAGAACGTATTACATTATGCCCATTCTTCAAGCGCCGTCGTTGTTCCCGCCACGGTGCCGTTGCCGAAGTTGCTGGCTCGCGCGCTTTGCTTGTGCTCGGGGCTGGTTCCGCTGGCTGTCCCGGCTCCGCGGAGTGGTAGATTCCTCCGTGGCCGCTCCGCTATTCAGGGTTTACTCCGGAGTTTTGCAGCCATAAGAGTTCGCCCAGATAGTCGCCGCGAAGCTCGACCAGATGTTGATCACAGACTTCACACTCTTGGAATTCGAAAATGATTGATCCAATCGGAGCGTTCGAACAAATCAAGGAGAACCTACTCCTCTACATCAGGACCGCATTCGCCACACAGGTTCCAGCGGTGGAAGAGGAACGCGAGCGACTGCTGCGGCGCCAAGGCACGTTCTATCGAGATCCTTGGATTGAACCGTTGGCCAGATACGAAGATGTAAAGCCCATTTCAGGACTGGAGTCAGCTGATGCGCCCGGATTGAATCCGGCAGCGCTTCAAGATCTGAAGGACCTCGCTAGATGCGGACTCATTGGCGATTACAATTTATTCGCGCATCAGCTCGCAATGCTGCGGCAGGCACTCAGCGGCCAGCGGGCGGTCGTCACTGCTGGGACGGGTTCCGGAAAAACAGAGGCATTCCTCTTACCTCTTCTTGCCTATTTGGTAAAGGAATCATTGCATTGGCACCAGCCCCAAGCACCTGCACCTCATTCGGACGATTGGTGGAGTAATGGCGATTGGCACGCCCAATGCAAGACGGCAGGGGGGCAAGTTTCCCCGATCGTTCCGTGTCCCTCAACGTGCCCATGAATCACGCCCGGCCGCTGTTCGCGGCCTGATCATTTATCCAATGAATGCCCTTGTTGAAGACCAACTAACCAGGCTTCGTCGCGCCTTTGATTCTCCAGAAGCGCGTGAGTGGTTTTCAGAACGGCGCCCCGGCAATCGGATTTATTTCGGGCGGTACAATGGCGAAACTCCCGTGGCCGGCTATGAGTACAAAACAGAGCGGACGACCACATCGAGAAAAGATCGAGGAACTTGCAGAGCGGCTCACGGAAAGCGAGCAGTCATCGCGCATAGCCGAACAGCATGCCCGCGAGGGTCGGGAAAAGAATCCACCCGATGATGATGCGCAGGATGTTGTGTATTTTTCCCGCGCCTTGATGGTTCCGAGATGCGGTCGCGTTGGGACATGCAGGACCATCCGCCGGACATCCTCATAACGA
>CAVZHA010000024.1:0-17908 GCA_963774945.1 uncultured Actinomycetota bacterium
CGCGCTCGCCGTCGGGCTGATCGCGGGTTACCTGGGCGGCCAGCTGCACAACCGGACGCTAGCACCGCCGCGGCCAACGGCGGCGACGCCCCCGCCGTCACGGCAGCCAGCCCCGCAGGACCTGCCTCCGGACCTGACCGCGACCGGCAACCGGTGCGCGGTCCAGCACGGGACGACGCTGCAGCTGGGCGTCGAGGTCGCCAATCAGTCGGATCAGGCGGTCGCCGTCGGGCAGTTCCGAGCCGTGCTGCCGATCGGCGGCCTGAAGGCGACGGTCGCCTCGGTCGGAACGTGCGGTGCGCTGCCGGCGTTCACGCCGACGTCGCTCACGCTCCCGGCCGGCGCGACCGAGTGGCTGACCATCACCTTCCACATCCTCGAGCGATGCCCCCAGCCATTCCCGGTTCAGTTCGTGGTCGCCTACACGGCGGCCGGGAAAATGGCGACGACGCAGCTGAACGAGTTTCCCGATCTCGGTCAGGTCACGTTCAGCGGATGCCCGTCGGCCCAGTAATCGATCGGGCAGGCGCCGCCCGGCCCGGGCTAGGCGATCGTGAGCAGGGACGCAAGCAGCGGGCGGTAGTGACCGAACCCGGGCACGTCGGCGGACGGTTCCTTGGCCTGGTCATCCCAGCGGCGGACGGCGATCGCGTCGGCCGCGTGCGGCTCGCGCTCGAACTCGCAGCGCCTCCGCGTCGGTCATCGGGCCGCCCTGAACCGACAGGGTGTAGACCGACGCATCGGACAGCTGCCCGAAGTACGACGGCTCGGTCGTGCACAGGTAGCGCTTGGCCGCCACATGCAGGCGGACCGGCTCGCAGACCGACGCGGGGAACCACTGGGAGAGCCAGACCGCGCCGCGGTCGCCGTGGTTGTTGTCGGTCCCGGTCATTAGCGCGCGCCCGCTCAGCTCGACGTCGGCCCGGGCGTCGGCGCCGCGCAGGTGGCCGACGTCGTGCAGCAGCGCCGCCGCGACGAGCGCGGGCGGCGCGCCGGCCGCCTGGGCTCTGCGCGCCGGCCTGCAGCAGGTGCTCCGCGACGGTGACCGGCTCGCCTAGGTAGTCGGCCGCTCCCTCGGAGGCAAACAATTCCGCGATCGCATCGACCGGTGACATGATCATGGACATGCTTCGCGCTCCCCAGCTGATGAAATATCCGGCGCTGATCGTATGCGGCGAAGGTGAACGGGCGGTGCGGCCGGCATGACCGTCGCGGAGACGCAGTACGGCAAGGTGCGCGGGGCGGAGATCGCCGACGGCGTCGTCGGCTGGCGCGGCATCCCGTACGCGCGACCGCCGATCGGCGCCCTCCGGTTCCGGCCCGCCGGAGCCGCCAGAATCGTGGAGCGGCGTCCGTGACGCGCTCGAGCACGGGAACCGGTCGCCGCAGGCGGAGCAGGAGCCGTCGGCCCCGGACGCGCGGCCGACCGATGAGGACTGCCTCTACCTCAACGTGACCGCGCCGGCCGGCGCGAGCGGCAGGCCAGTGCTGTTCTGGCTGCACGGGGGCGGCTACGAGACCGGCGACGCCACGCAGGCGGTCGGCGACGGCGCTCGCGTTCGCGCGCAGTCACGCGCTCGTGGTCGTCACGATCAACTACCGGCTCGGCGCGCTCGGCTTCCTCGACGTCCCCGGCGAGAGCCCGACCGGCGCCGCGGGTCTGCACGACCAGATCGCGGCGCTGCGCTGGACCAGGGAGAACATCGCCGCCTTCGGCGGTGACCCGGACCAGATCACCGTCTACGGCCTGTCCGCGGGCGGCAAGTCGGTGACCAACCTGCTCGGGTCGCCGCTCACCTCCGGCCTGATCGCGCGCGCGGCCGAGTCGAGCGGCGGCGACCACGTCAAGGACCCGGCCCAGGCCGAGGCGCTCACCGGGCGGCTCCTGCGCGAGCTCGGCACTACCGCCCGGCAGCTCCGGTCGGTGCCCGCTGTCGACATCCTGAACGCACAGCTCAACGTCGCGGCAATGCCGCGTTCGACCTGGATCTGGCGGCCGTCCGTCGACGGCGTCGCGCTGACCGGCAACCCGGTGACCGCGATCGCGGCCGGCTCGGCGGCCGGGGTGCCGCTGCTGCTGCAGACCTGCGCCCGCGAGTGCGCCCTGTACGCGCTGCTCGGCCCGGATGGGCCAGCGCAGGCGGACCGGGTGCTGGCTGGGTACTTCGGTCAAGCGACGGCGGCTCAGCTTCTGGCTGCCTACGCCGACGCCTTCCCCGACCTGGGGGCGGACGCGCTGCGCACGATCGTCATGACCGACGAGCGCTACGTCGTGCGGACCGAGCAGCTGGCCGACCGCGCAGGCCAAGCATGCGCCGGTCTGGCGGTCCCGCTACGACGGCCCCTACACCGGCCTCGAGGACGACCCGGATCCGGACTTCGCGCAGTACGCGCCGCTGCTGATCGCGGGGCACGGCGGCGACGCCGTCGGCATCTGGCAGGGCGGTTCCGATCTGTCCGCCGCCCTGCACGCCAGCTGGGGCGCGCTCGCCACCACAGGCGACCCCGGCTGGGCACCGTACGCGTCGGCCGGGCGGCCGACGATGATCTTCGCGCCGGACGGCCCGCGCGTCGAGGCCGACCCGTTCGCTGACACCCGCGCCACCTGGTCCGGCCTCACCTGGCAGCCCGGCCCCTGGTGGGCAACCGACGGCGCCATCTGACGAGCGCCACCACGCACCGCCTGCGTTTCTGACGGCCCCCGTCGCCCAGCGCACGCGGCGCCGCGGCTTGTACCCACGGCGCTTCTTGCTGTTATCTCGGTGACTCGCCGTCAGATAGACAGTGTGGATCGTTGTGTACACCCGGGTGTACACAACGATCCACGATCCCGCTCACATACGCGGACGACGAGCTGCTTCTTGCTGTTATCTGGCAGCAGTGGGGCGGTTGCGGACGGCGGCGGGGCGGTCGCCCGGGACGGCGGGAGATCGCTCGCGAGGGTGGGCGGCGTGGGGGTTCTTCTTGCTGTTATCTGACGGCGGTGGGCGATTGGGTGCGGCGGAGGACGGCGCGGGTGGACAGGAGGCCGTCGAGGTCGGCGTAGCAGCCCTGGAGGTGACGTTCACCAGAACCAGGAGACGCAACCGCACCCGGAGACGCACCCGCACCCGGAGACGCAACCGCACCCGGAGACGCAACCGCACCCGGAGACGCACCCAAGTCGGGAGACGCAGCCGAGTCCGGAGACGGGGCCGCCGGGGAGACGGGCGGGGTAGCGTCGGCGTCGGCCCGGTGTCGCCCGGCCCGAGCGAAGGCGGTGCGGGCGTGCAGGATGCGGGTGTTGTCGAAGACCAGGCAGTCGCCGGGGGCCAGCCGGAGCCCGAGCGCGAACTCCGGGCGGGCGACGATCGCCGTCCACGCCCGGTAGGCCGCGTAGGCCGCCTCGGTCTCGGGCCACGGCAGCCGCAGCGGCTGCATCGACCGGTTGTTCAGCCGGACGCAGGCGATCCGGCCGCGCGGATTGAGCGCGATCAGCGGCTGGCATGCGGTCAGCGAGGTCGCTTTATCGACATAAGCGAACGGGATCGGGGTCGACGTCAGCACCCCGAACGACACCGGATCCGCCTCGCGCAGCGCAGCGGCGGCGGCGAACCCGTCCACCAGCACCGTGTCGCCGCCGGCGGAGGCGTCGCGCAGGCAGTGCAGCAGCTGCAGCGTCGGCACCGGGTCCCGGTAGGGGTTGTCGGTGTGCGGCGCGATCGCCCGGCTGGTGAACGCCAGGTTGGCCGGGTCCGCCATCACCCGCACGTCGAAGATCCGCCCGTAGTTCGTCTCCCGCACGTACCCGAACGTCTCGGCGACGGCGGTGACCATGCCCTCGTCGGCCGGCACGCCGCGCAGCAGCCCGGCCCCGTAGCGCGCGACCGCGTCGAGCAGCGACAGCCGGACCGCGTCGTCGGCCAGGTACGCCGCCCAGTCCGCGGCCGGGACGGCGGCCAGCACCGCCAGGCTCGCACCCGGCGACGACGCGTCCGCCAACGGCACGTCGCCCGGCGACGACGCGTCCGCCAACGGCACGTCGCCCGGCGAGCCGGCTGACGCCGGCACCGCTGCCCGCCACAGCGCCTTGCCGTCCTCGGTCCGCAGGTCGACGTCGGCGTCTGAAGCGGCAGCGGCGTCGGCGTCGGCGTCGGCAGTGGCATCAGGCAGCGCCGACGCCGTCAGCCAGGCGCGGCTGAAGACCGAGCGGTGCCCGTCGGGGGTGAACGTCACCTCGACCGAGTCGGGGAATTCGGCCGTGACAGTCGCCCCGGGACCGTTCGATATCTGGGTTATGTCCACCAGCCGCTGGCCGGTGACCGGATCCCGGCAGTCCGGGCACGGGCAGTTGTGCCTGAGCCAGACCGCCGGGAACCCGAGCGCCTGCGACGAAACCGGAACCGAACCTGAGACGGAACCAGAAGCCACGATCCGCGTCAGCCCTCCGCCGCCACGACCAGCACCGGATCGGACGGGATCCCCACCTCGACCGACGGCGCCCGGGGTCATCGCCGCCGCGTGGGTGGACGGGACGTCGACCAGCACCTGCAGGTCGCCCGACAGCAGCACCGTGATCCGGCTGGTCGCGCCGAGGAAGGTGCGCAGGAAGACGATGCCGTTGCCGCCCTCGGCCGGAGCCGACGGTCAGGTTCTCCGGGCGGACGAGCACGTTGACCGGACCCGACGCGGGGCCGCCGTCCTGGACCGGGACGGCGGCGCCGAGCACGGTGACCGCGCTGCCGCCGGACGCCGAGCGACGCCCGGCAGCCGGTTCATGGTGCCGACGAACTCGGCCACGAACGCGGTGGCGGGCCGGTCGTAGAGCTCGTCCGGCGCGGCGACCTGCTCGAGCTTGCCCGCCCGCATGACGCCGACCCGGTCGGCCATCGACAGCGCCTCCTCCTGGTCGTGGGTGACGAACAGGGTGGTGGTGCCGAGCCGCTGCTGCAGGGTGCGGATCTGCTCGCGGAGCTGCAGCCTGACCTTCGCGTCGAGGGCCGACAGCGGCTCGTCGAGCAGCAGCACCCGCGGCTCGATGGCGAGCGCGCGGGCGAGCGCGACGCGCTGCTGCTGGCCGCCGGAGAGCTGGTGCGGGAACTGCGCCGGCCTGGGCGGACAGGCCGACCATCTCCAGCAGCTCGCCGGCCTTCTGGCGGCGGACGGCGGCGTTCGCCTTCCGCATCCGCAGGCCGAACCCGACGTTGTCGAGGGCGGACATGTTCGGGAACAGCGAGTAGGACTGGAACACCATGCCCATGTCCCGCCGGGCGGCCGGGATGCCGGAGACGTCCCTGCCGTCGACGAGCACCTCGCCGGTGTCAGCGGTCTCGAACCCGGCCACGATCCGCAGCGCGGTCGTCTTGCCGCAGCCGGACGGGCCGAGCAGCGCCACCAGCTCGCCCGGGGCGATCTCGAGCGACATCCCGTCCAGCGCCCTGGCCGCGCCGAAGGCGCGGGTGAGTTCGCGCAGCGACACGCTGGTGCCCTCGCGCGGCGCCCGCGCGCCGTGGCCGCCGGCGGCCAGGCCGGCCGAGCCGACCGTTCCGGCCGCGGTGGCTACCTCGTTCGTTGCCATCAGCTCTCGCCAATCGTTTTGGTGTTTGCGGTAACGGAGAACAGGTTGACCTCGCCCGCGCCGGTGCGGCGGCCCCGGCGGCTGCCGATCGCGACGATCAGCATCAGGAACAGCCAGGTCACGACCAGCGCGATGATCGAGGCGGAGACCGAGATGTTCGCGTTCAGCTGGTCGGTCTCGACGATCCAGACCGGGAACGTGGTGACCAGGTTGAGGCTGGCCATCGTGAACTCGCCCAGGCAGAGCGCGACGATCAGCACGGTCGACGAGAGCAGCGAGGTGCCCAGGTTCGGCAGGACCACCCGCCACATCGTGGTCAGCCAGCTCGCCCCGAGGTTGCTCGACGCCTCGGTCAGCGTCTTCAGGTCGATCGAGCGCAGCCCCGCGTCGATCGCCCGGTAGGCGAACGGCATCGCCAGGATGACGTACTCGATGCCGAGCAGCCACATGGTCGCCTTGAGCTGAATCGGGAAGACCTGGAGGACGCCGACCGTGAGCACGATCGGCGGGATCACGATCGGCAGGATCGTGATCGACTCAAGGAACCGGCGCATGGCCGGGCAGCCGCAGGTGCACGTAGATCGTGGTCGGCACCATCAGCGCCATCGTGATAGCCCAGGTCATGGCCGCGATCTGGATCGAGGTCCAGAGCGAGGCCCCGAACCCCGGCTGGGTGAACACCGAGCCGAACGCCTTGACTGCCGGCGAACCGGATCGCCGCGTACAGCGGGAGCAGGAAGTAGACGCCGGCGACGAGCAGGATCACCCATCGCCAGACCGGGAAGCTTGACCGACCTGCGGGTCGCGTGACTCGTTTATCGCAGCCACTTCGCCGCCCTCCGCTGGAGCATGACGTACAAGATCATGAGCACGCCGATGATCAGCACCAGGCCGAGGCTGAGGGCCTTGCCGACGTTGCCCTGGCCCGCCACCACGTTCCCGTTGAGCAGGCGTCCCGATCTGGATCGGGACCAGCGCGATGGTGCCGCCGGTGAGCGCCTCGGCGGTCGCGTAGGCCGACAGCGCCGACCCGAACAGCAGCATCAGGCAGCTCAGGAACGAGGGCATCAGCACCGGGCCGCCGACGTGCCGCCAGTAGCTGCCAGGACCGCGCGCCGAGGTTCTCGGCCGCCTCGCGCCAGGACGGGCGGAGCCCCTCGAGCGCGGGCAGGATGATCAGCACCATCAGCGGGATCTGGAAGTACATGTAGACCACGGCCACCCCGGCCAGGTCGAACAGGGTGAACCCGTCGTTGTAGATGTTCACCCCGATGTCGTTCAGCCAGCCGGTGATCAGCGCGGTCGAGGCCAGCGAGGCGATGAACAGGAACGCCAGCGGAACGCCGCCGAAGTTGGCGAACACGCCGGAGGCGGTGATCACCATCTGCCGCAGCACCGTGCTGCCGCGCCTTGGCGGTGAAGATCGCGTAGGCGATCAGCAGCCCGAAGATGCCGGGCAGGATCGAGGCGATCAGCGACAGCTCGAGCGAGTTCTCGAAGCCCTTCAGGTAGGCGCCGTGGGCGGCGAGTGTCGATGTTGGAGAAGGTCCACGCGCCGGTGGACGAGTTCTGGAACGCCCCGATCAGCACCGCGATCAGCGGGATGAACAGGCCGAGGATGATGTAGGCGGCGAACGGCACGATACCTGCGAGCCGGACGACCGCCCGCAGCGGCTTGGGGAGTCTGGCCGGCCGCCGATGGGACGCGGCCAGCCCCGGGGCCCGCCTGGGACCCCGGGGCCGTGACCAGTTCGGTCGTGTCAGCCACTATCAGCCGCTAACGCTCGGCCACTGCTGGGTGACGACGTTCTCGGCGGCGGTGTTCTGCGCGGCGGTCGGCAGGTCGAGCGCCGCCGCTGCCGGGAACCGCGGGAAGCGCCGCCTCCTCGGTCTTGTTGATCGTGCCGGCCGAGATCATCGCGCTCATCTCGATCGGCCGGGTCTCGCCGCCGAGGAAGAGGTTCTGGCCCTGGGTGGAGTAGAGGAACTCCTCCCACAGCCGGGCGGCGGCGGGGTCGGGCGCGGTCGCGCTGATCGCCTGGTCGTAGTAGCCGGCGTACTGGGCGTCGCTCGGGATGACGACCTTGAAGCCCTTGACGACCGGCTGGACCTCGGACGCCAGCAGGTAGTCCCACCAGACCAGGATCGGGGTGGCACCGGACTGCACGGTCGCCGGGGTGCCCTCGGTCGGGACGAAGTTGCCGGCCGACTTCAGCTGCTTGAAGTAGGCGACGCCGGGGGCGATGTTGGACAGCGAACCGCCGTTGGCGAGCGCGGCCGCGTAGACGGCGGCGAACGCGGAGCCGGTCTGGGCCGGGTCGCCGTCGATCGCGACCTGGTTCTTGTAGATCGGGTTGAGCAGCGACTTGAACGACGTCGGCGGGGTCTTCACCTTCGACGGGTCGTAGCCGATGGCCACGTAGCCGCCGTAGTCGGCGTAGTAGTCGCCGTTGGCGGCCTTGGCCGCGGCCGGGATGTCGTTCCAGGTCGCGACCTTGTACGGCGCCCACAGACCGGAGGTGTCGCCGCTGACGGCGAACGAGCTGCCGACGTCGACGACGTCGGGGGCGCTGCTCTTGCCCTTGAGCTCGTTGATCGCGCTGATCTCGTTGGCGCTTGAGCCCTCGGGGTTGGCGTCGGTGATCTTGATGCCGTACATGGCGGTGAACGCCTTCATGATCGCGCCGTAGTTCGCCCAGTTGGAGGGCAGCGTGATGACGTTCAGCTGGCCTTCCTTCTTGGCGGCGGCGATGAGGCCGTTCATGCCGCCGAAGGCGGCGGCCGAGGTGGCGGTGCTGGCGTCGACGGCGGCGGTGCTGGCACTCGAGGTGCCGCTGGCGGCGGTGGTCGAGCTCGACGAGCTCGAGCAGCCTGCCGCGAGAAGAATGGAACCGACCGCGGCCACGGTGGCCACGATCGCTCTTGGATGCGCGCAAAATAAACCCTCCCATGCCGCCCCCGGGGTACGGGGCAGGCCTTGGCATCTTGGCTAGACAAGTGGTAATCCTGGCCAATCAGCCTGAACGGGAGGTTTCCAGGCGATTGACTTCAGCCGTCCGTCTCATCGCGATTTGTGACGGTAAGCCCGGGATGATCACAGCCCGCTAACGGCAGGGGCCTAGGCGGACTTTTCGGCCGTGCCGAGCCGGGGGAACGGAGCGGTCGCGAAGATCACCTCGACCGGTACCTCGAAGTACCCGGCGATGCGGAGCGCCAGGTAGAGGCTGGGCTGTACTCGCCGCGCTCCAGGTAGCCCACCGTCTGGTAGTGCACCCCGAGCGCGTCCGCGAGCTCCCGGCGGGAGACGCCGCGCTCGGCGCGGAGCATCGCGATCCGGTTGTAGACGGTCTCACTCATGACAGCAAATCTCTCACGTCCGGCCCGTCCCTCAAGTCCGGCGCAGCATCGCGCGCTCGCGCCGGGCCATGACCTTGGCCCCCGACTCCCGCTGCGCCATCCGCCGCAGCACCGGCGGCGCCGCCAGCAGCCCCACGGCCGCCCAGCCGCACAGCGCGAGCAGCACGTACCCGAGCCGCCAGGACCCGTCGAGCTCGACCGACCGGAGCGCGCCCGGTAGCAGCGCCGCCCGCATGCCGAGCCCGAGCCAGTACACTGGGAACACCTGCCCGATCGCCTGCAGCCAGCCCGGCAGGTGGGTGATCGGGTAGAAGATGCCGGAGATCGCGGCCAGGCCGGCGAACGGCAGCACGATCAGGCCGACGAACCGGGGGTCGGCGATCAGCGATCCGAGCAGGATGCCAAGGGCCTGGGCGTAATCTTCATCTCCCACACCCTCCCCCACGTCCTCCAGCCCACCGACCGGGTCGTGGTGCTGCGCCTCGGCAAGGTCGTCAGGGACGCGCCCACCTCGGAGTTCGACGCCGAGAGCCTGCTCGGAACCATCACCGGCCTCATTGACTCGGTGTGACGTCCAGTGGAGCAGGCAGGCGGAGCCACAGTCCGTTCAGCATAAAAATCGGCGGATTCGACCGGTCGTCGCACCACTGGTGGTTAGTCGGCTGGTGACAGGAGTTTAGCGAGGCGCTCGGCTGGGGTTCCCAGCCGAGCGTTTTGCGTGGCCTGTCGTTGAGCTCGGCGGCGACTTCTTCGAGGCGGGCGGCGGCGTGGCGGGACACCACCACCTTCGCCCCGTCCGGGTCATCGCCCAGGCGCTCCCCGACGAACAGCGGCATCAAGTCCCCGTCCTGAAAGTCCGATACCACCTCGGCAGCCGTCAGGAGATCCATCAGCGACCTAATGAGCAGTGCTCACGCCAGCAGGCGGGCACGACATCCCAGCAGCGATTCAGGGCCTCCCGGTCACCGGCCGGGGCACTGTCTTGAAAAGGACTAGAAGCCCGGATCTTTTGAGTGCTCACCAGCCGACGGATACGGGTCCGAGCCTCCCATACGGCGACCCGACAAACCCCATTAGATCTTTTTCCTGAACGGACCGTGATGCCTCGCCAACGCCCTGCTGGTCAGCTCAGCCGGCGGACAGCCTGGGCGCTGGCCGAGGGCTACCGGGTGGGCGGGGGGCGGCCTGATTAGTGGCCGCGGAACGCTTCGGCTAGCCACCAGGCGGGCTGGCCGCGGGTCACCTTCGCGTCCACGACCAACGGGCGGTCCCGGGGTCCGCTGATCCAGTCGGCGACGGCGGCCAGGTCGGCCCGCGCCCGGACCGTGACGCCAGCGCAGCCGAAGCCGCGGCCGATTGCGGCGATGTCGGCGGGCGGGAACGTGACGTGGTCGAGCGGATGCCCGTCGGGGCCGAAGTGATGGACCTCCGCGCCGTAGGCCTCGTCGTCGTACACCACCACGAGCAGGTCGAGGCCGAGCCGGACGGCGGTCTCAAGCTCGCTGATCCCCATCAGCGCGCCGCCGTCGCCGAGCGCGGCGACGGTCAGCCGGTCCGGGCGGGCGACGGCCGCGCCGATCGCGGTCGCTAGGCCGAGGCGTTTGAAGCTGAAGGGCAAGCTCGCCGTTGACTGGCCGACTATCAGCGGGCTTTCGCGCAGGCCAATGACCAGACGCTCGAGCTCGACCAACTGGTGCCGCACATCCTCGCGGCCTTCATCGACGCCGACAAAGGCTTCCAGGCTTGGCGCAAGGCGCAGCCCGCCTCATCGTAGCGACTTTGCCGCTCGCGCCCTCAACAGGTGGCGTAGGTGGGTGCACCAGACCACAAGCCCTAGCGGGCTGAGTCGCACCTCGGCGGACTTGTTTCCGGAACAACGTCAACCGCCCGAATTGGCCCTTTTTGGGCAAAAGGGTGCAATTCCAAGCCTTTAGGAATTGTCAGACTCACTGAACGCTGTCGTCGACTGAGTTGCGTCGCGGACCCTCCGCGCGCGCTCGGTCGCCCCAGAGGACTTCATCTTGACCTAGACGAGACCTCCAAAACGGCGAAAGCCCCCAGTTGGCGCTGGAGGCTCTCGGAAATCGCAGGATGCCGTGTGGTAGCGGCTTGATTTGGTCCGGTCACCCTAGGGGGCGCTTTTCGCGTCGTCAAGGCCGGAAACGGGGATTTGCGTCTCCAACGCCTGCCGGTTTCGCACCGTCGAAACGGCCTCGTCCCAACCTTGAGAGGGACGACATGCAAACCGCATCATCGGACGACGATTGGCGACCAGGTTTCGCCAAGCGGGCGCCCAACTTCGCCGAGGTCTGCGAGCGCGCGGAGCGCTGGCGCTGGCGGCCGGGCGAGACCGTCGCCCGGCTCGCCGGGGCGGTGCTGAAGGGCACGCCCACGCTGACCCTGCCGCAGCGCCTGACGCTGCTGCTCTACGTCGAGCACCTCAACCAGGACCGGCTCGAGCAGGACATCGCCTGCGTCTGGCCGAGCTCGGCTCTGATCGCCGACTACCTCGGCTGCAGCGAGAGCACCGCCCGCGCCCATCGCCGGGCGCTGGAGGCCGCCGGCTTCATGGTCCGCGACTACACCCGCGCCAACCGGCCCGCCGGCGTGGAGGCCTATGACCTCGCCCCCCTCGTGGCCCGCCTGGACGAGATGGAGGCCGCCGACGCGGCGATCCGCGAGGCGGCGCAAGCCCGCAGGGCGCTCTATTCCGAAGCGGTCGTCTTCCAGCGAAGAAATACCGCCCGGGCGCCGGAAGACCGGCGCCTAGAACAGTCCCATCAGAACGAAAGTTTATCTGTACGAGAGAAGCGGACGCGCCTGCGGCGCGAACGTCATCTGAGCGTCGCGCTCCGCGCGCCGCGCACGGCCAGGCCAGCGGATCCTCGACCCAACGCCAGGATAGCGGACAGGACAGCGCCATTTGCTCTCCGAAGGGAGCAAGCGGATTTGGCGGAGCTCGTCCGGCGCCGTCGGTGCGCGCGGAAATGGTGCGCCAGGAGCTTCTGGCCGCCGTCCAGGTCTGTCCACGGCTCGCTGCCGCTGGTCCCGGCCACCGTCCTCGCCGACCCGGCCAGCGCCGACGCCTGCCGACGCCGCCCGGATCGCCGCGGCGGCCGACGAGTGGTTGCCGGAGGCCGAGCGCAACAACGGCCTTTCGGTTGCCTGGGGCTGGCGGCGGCACGGGCCGCGCATCATCGCCATGCTGGCGATCGCGCTCGAGGACCCATCCGTCCGCGACCGGTGCAAATACTTCGGCTGGATGGCCACCCGCGATCCCGACGGGGCGCCGGACCTGCGCCTGAACTTCGCCCGGATCATGCGAGGCCAAGGGCGAGATTCCGCCGTCGACGCCGCCCGCCGGCGGCGCTGATGGACTCCGCCCGGCGCCGAGGATCCGAAATGGCAGGCGATCGACGCCGAGCTGCAGCGCATCGTCCGCCAGGGCCCCTACGGGAGCTGGTTCGGTCGGATCGGCTTCCACGGCGTCATCGACGGCGTGCTGAACTTGTCGACACGTCGGGCGTGGCGGCCGACCGGATCAAACGCGACTTCGTACCGGCGATTCTGGAGGCGGCCGAGGTCGCCGAGGTCTTTGTCGACCGGGTGATCATCACCCTGCGCAAGGACCGGCGATGATCCGGCGGCTGGGCCTTGTGGCGCTGGCTGTCGGATTGGCGGCCGCCGCCGCGGCGCAGGTGACCGGGCCGGCGCGGGTCGTCGACGGCGACACCTTCAGTGTTGGTGCCGAGCGGGTCCGCTTGTGGGGCATCGATGCGCCGGAAGGCCGACAGGTCTGCCGGGACGCCAAGGGCCAGGGCTATGCCTGCGGCGACGCGGCGCGAGACCAGCTCGTCGGCCTGATCGGCGGGCGGGTGGTGCGCTGTGAGGTGCGCGACCGCGATCCCTATGGTCGGGCGGTTTCGCGATGTCAGGCGGGATCAACCGATCTTGGCGAGGCCATGGTCCGGGCGGGGTGGGCGATCGACTATGTCCAGTTCAGCCGCGGCGCCTATGCGGCCGCCGAGGTCGGAGGCGCGCTGGGCCCAGCGCGGCCTTTGGGCTGGCCGTTTCGAGGCGCCGTCGAGCTGGCGGGCCGACGCGCGGCAAGCGCGCCCGGCGCCGGCCGCGCCGCCACAGTCGGGCTGCGACATCAAGGGTAACATCAACGCCAAGGGCCGGCGGATCTTCCACGTCCCGGGTCAGGAAGACTATGCGGCGACCCGCATCGACACGTCGAAGGGGGAGCGCTGGTTTGCGCGGCCGAGGCCCTCGCTGCGGGATGGACGGCGGCGGCGCGGTGACGACTGCGGGGTCATTCGCCACCGATCGTGATCGTGGGGACGAAGCCCGCTGCGCGGTTGTTGTCGTAGATCGTCATCGCCAGGTCCGATTTCGGCATCCAGACCCGGCCCAACTCAACCGCCAGCGATGCCGGCATGGCTGGGAAGACGTGGATGATGACGCCCTCGCCATGCACCGCCTTGATGCGATCGAACAAGGATCCGATCGTTGCCGGAACGCCGCCTGGTCCTCGGGCCTGCGCAGGATGTCGTTGTGCGGGTTGGCCGCACGTCACCGACCAGATGGCCGCATCGTCGGCCTAGGACCTTGGCGATGCGCCGCGGTGACCGTTATGCGCTGATCCCCAGTTTCAGGGCGACTTGGCGGCGGCCAGCCGTCGGCCGGCCTCGAAACGGTGAAATCAATCGGCGGCTGTTCGGGCTGCCAGGCCCAGGTCGCCGGTTCGCGATGGCGCTGGCGCACGATGGCCGGAACGATGTCGCACAGCAGTCGACCGAGCTCGATCAGCAACGGTTGCGGCGCGAGCGCGAAGACGCTGAGATGGCGGATTTCTTGACGCTCCACGCGGCCTCGTACCTTGGCTTCGAACTGTCGTCGCAGGTTGTCCCGCTGGAACCCCAGTAGGCGGGTTCATCGTCGCGTAGGCGCATCCCACCATCTCGAGGTCCATCGTCTGGTTGCTGGCGGGATGATGGTCCGGCGGCATCGCCGCGAAGATCGCCTTCGTCGACACCAGGGCCTCGTTATCGCCGATGGTGGCGCCGAAGCGGATGACGTGCGACGCGCGATCTTCGTCGATGCCGTCGACGATCGGAATACGGCTTCATGTTCGGCTTTCATCGCCAGAAGGATCGATTCCGGGTGGCTTGCGACGCCACCACGTCGATCAGCTTGTGGTGGCGCGCGCACATCAGCATGAGGTTCTCGAGCCTTCGCGCCAGCAGCGGCGACCGCACCGGGTCGCCGCGCGGGCCATCGACGTCGCCCACGATGTGCGCGATGAAGCCAAAGGTCGCGTCTTCGCGGCCGGCGAAACGAGGTCGCCGACCAGATCGTCGTTGCAGCCGTGGTATTGGCAGCGTACCGCCGCTCGCGCCCACAGGGCTGATTGGGTTTTCTGAGGGATGGTGGTCTTGGCCACCGGCGCCCGCCTCGACGTGGCGGCCGGTCGCGGTCCATTCCCCGGTCGCCCGCCACCCCTCGTAGGGCCGGCCAGCCATTCGATGATCCAGGGCACGGTCGTATGCGCCAGACTGTCGAACGGCGACCAGTCATCGGAGTCTGGGTCGAGCATGCACAGCGTCACGTCACCGTCGGGGTCGTAGTAGACGTGGGGCAGGCGTCCCTCGGGGTCGGCCGGACGCCGCCGCAGGCGGTGCGAAGAACTCGACCTGCGGCTGAAGGATACGGACCTTGAGCGCTCGATGATGAGCGGCGCGCGATAGGTGACTCTAACACGAACGTCTGAAGGAGCGGTCGAACCGGCCCCTGCCAGGATGCGCGTCGCACCTTCTCGGCCGGTCAGCCTGAAGTCCGGCCACAGCGAGGCCATGTCTGCGATCTGGGCGTCGATGGTCACACCACCTTCAGCGCCGCTCGCCCATGTTGGTATGGGCACGGGCGGTCACCGGCGCCAGACTCGTTGCCGTGCCGATGATGGCCGGCGCAGCCGGCGTAAAGAGGCCGCCCGAGCGCGGTGTAGCCGTGCTGGCCGGCCTGAACTTGACGCCCGATCCGCTGGTTGAACGCCTTGATCGAATGCGTGACGACGCGTTCGCCAAACTGTTCACGCAGCCACTCCTGCAAGATCCTCAAGTTGCACGTTGCCGTGCGAGCGGCCTCGATGCCGTTTGCGAGGCCGTGCAGCCGCCGGGAGTAGGCGGTTTGCTGCAGCTGGTTCTCGGGCCAGCGGTCGGTGAACCGTTCGGCGGAAACTCGGGGTTGGGCACTAACAGCAGGCGTCCCTGGCTCGCGGCGGCGTCGATCGCCCGGGCCGTCCAGCGCGCCTGCCGGATCACCATGTCGGCCAGACCCAAGCCCGGACGGGCGTGACCGGCGTGGCAGGACAGCATGATCGACGGCGGAATGCGGCCGGTCTCGTTCACATAGGCGATGTTGCGGTGACGCTTGATCAGCTGCAGCGCCACCGTGGTGACGCTCTTGATGATCAGCGGCGTTTGTCGGGGACGTCGTGGACGTCGGCGTCGGCGAACACCATGCCGGCCTGCGCATAGAGCCGCTCGTTCAGGGCCAGGGCGAAGCGCTCCTCGGTCGGCGTGCGGGCGCAGTACCAGTTGGCGAAGGCGTATGCGTTCATCGGTACATAGCGGGCCGGGTCGTCCGAGCGCCCTTCTTGGCGTGGGCGATCACGCCTTCCTTCTCCTTCGGGGCCGCCGCCGCGACGGCGTGACGTCGAGGTGCATGCCGTCGGCGTAGTAGAGCGTGATGCAGCGCGTCTGCCGCACGATCCTGCTGACCGGATAGCCTGCGAGCGCCGCCTCGAGGTCATCGAGCAGGGCCTCTGGCCCGTCATCGCGGACCGTGATTTCGGCGACGATGTCGAGGTCGTATTCGTCGTCCGTGCCGCGCGTGGAGATGGTCGCGTCGATCGCCATCGAACCCTGCGGGTAGAAGCAGGCGACCCGGCCGTCCAGCGGACTTCCCGGCCGCTCGATGTAGGTCCGAACAGCTTCGTACCGGTCGACCGCCTTGGCGTGCAGGCCGGGCGGGAGCTGGAGGTTGATGGCAATCTCCGCCAGGACGGCGTCCAGCGGATCGGCGAAGGGGTCTTTGGGCGGCGGCCAGGCCATGGCATCCTCGGTTTACAAAAGGGGGCGAAAACAGCGTTATTCGCCTACGAGTTGGGGAGCCCTTCGAACCATTTCAAGGGGTATCGGTTTACAAAAATGCGACTAAATGCGAGTTTTGTAAACTGACGTGGGAGCGGACGATGATTGGACGGAGACTGAAGGTCGCGCGCGCCTCGGCCGGCCTGTCGCTGCGCGAACTCGCGGCCCGGATGGAGGGCGTGGTGACGCCCCAGGCCATCGGCAAGTATGAGCGCAATGAGGACATGCCCGGCTCGCGCGCTCTGATCGCCCTCGCCGAGGCGCTCGGCGTCGGCGAGGATTACCTGCTCAGCGACGACGAGCTGGTGCTGGAGGGCGTGGACTTCCGCAAGAAGACGTCGGCCCGGGAAGAAGCCACGGTCGAGGCGCGGACGATCCACATGCTGGAGCGCTATCTGGCCGTCGAGGACCTTCTGCAGCTGAGGAGCGTCGACTGGGAGCAGCCGCGCAGCGCGCCCTACCCGGTCAGCGACATCCGCGACGCCGAGGACGCCGCCCGATCCGTGCGCGAGGAGTGGGGTCTCGGGCCACGATCCGATCCCCAAGCTCGCAGAACTGCTCGAGGAGCGGGGCATCAAGGTGCTGTCGCTCGATCTGGATGACATCGACGGGCTGGCGGCTCGGGTCCGCCGCAAGGGCCGCGACGCCGCCCGGGTGATGGTCGTCGTCAGGCACGCTGGTCGGAGCGCAAACGCTTCAACCTGGCCCATGAGCTCGGCCACATGGTCATGGCTCCGGCGGCCGGCGTCGATGCGGAAAAGGCGGCGCACCGCTTCGCCGGCGCGTTCCTGATGCCCGCCGACGTCGTTCGCGCCGAGGTCGGCGCCCATCGCTCGTCGATCAGCATCGGCGAACTGGTCGCGCTTAAGGAGCGATTCGGGGTCAGTGTTCAGGCCATCGCCTTTCGGTGCAAGGACCTGGGGATCATCGAGGCCAAGGCCTTTTCCGAGCTTTATCGGGAGTTCAAAAGACGAGGCTGGCGCGATCCGCCGTTCAAGGAGCCGGCGATCATGCAAGCCGAGGAAGAAGAGCCCAAGCGCTTCGAACGTCTGTGCCACCGGGCGCTGGCCGAGAAGGTGATTGGCGAGAGCCGCGCCGCCGAGATGCTGGGCATCTCGGTTCGCGAACTCGATGCGCGCCTGGATCAGGCGGCGTGAACCATGACGGTCCTCGTCTCGGACACCTCGGTCATCATCGACCTGGAGCGGGGCGAGCTGCTCGAGACCGTGTTTCGTCTGCCCGTCGAATTCGCCGTGCCGGACCTGCTGTTCCACCGAGAACTCGCCGGGCCACTCGGCGATCAGCTCGTAGCGCTCGGCTTGCGGGTCGAGGAATTGCTCCCCGGTGAGGTGCAGGGGGCGACCGCGGTGCGCCGGGCGAACGCCGCCCTGTCCTTGCCCGACACCTTCGCCTTCGCACTGGCCCGAGGGCGGCAGTGGACCTTGCTGACTGGCGACGCGGGGTTGAGGCGCACGGCTGTAGCCCACGCCGTCGAGGTCCATGGCACGTTATGGGTCCTGGACCAGTTGGAAGCTCAGAAGGCGTGTAGCCTGGAGGGCGCTCGCGAGGGCTTGACGAAGACGTCAGCGCATCCGCGATGCCGCCTTCCTCGAGCGGAGGTCGCGACGCGACTGAACCGCTACCGGCGATAACGCCTGAGAACGGGCTGGCGCCCGAGCGCCGACCAGCTCGAGCGAGCGATCTGACCAACGCCTGCAGTCTGAGCGGCCATCCCGCCGCGGCGCGGGCTTTTAGGCAGGCCGCTTCGAAGCGTTGGCGGCCGTTGAGATGCCGTCAGGCTTTGGAACATCGCAGCCCCTTAAGTCGATTGGGACTGCAG
>CAVZHA010000025.1:0-7105 GCA_963774945.1 uncultured Actinomycetota bacterium
CACCCATCCCGCCCGCGCCAGCGACACCGCTGAGCCCCGGCGACCCCTATCCGCCCCGGCCACCCCTATCCGCCCCGGCCACCACGCGACCAGCAACTGATCCCCACCCGTTGAGCATCGCCCACCTCAGCGGCCCCAGACGCCCCGCCCTCCACGCGACAAGCCGCCCACCCCCGGCCCTGTCGGCCTCGCCAGCGACCCCAAACGCCTCCTGTCGGCTACGCCAGCGACCCCAAACGCCTCCTGTCGGCTACGCCAGCGGCCCGACGCCCCCGCCCTCCACGCGACAAGCCGCCCATCCCCGGCCCTGTCGGCTACGCCAGCGACACCAAACGCCTCCTGTCGGCTACGCCAGCGACACCAATCGACGCTGTCGATGGCGTAGGCGACGAGTCCCGATTCTGTCGATGGCGTAGCCGACATGGCGGCCGGAGATCGCGACGTCGGCCGCTGGCAACGTGCGATGCGCCAGTTCAGTCATGGGGGAGGCGTTCCAGGCGGGCGCGCTCCGTCGGCAGCAAGTTCGGGTCGGTCAGTCGGTGGCGGAACGCCGACGGCGCGCCAGGTCCGGTCGAGCGGGCCCGCCGCGCGCACGAACGAATGGGTGAACAGCGACTGCACGCTCCGCACCGCCACCGCCGCGAGCCCGGTCTCAGGCACGTCCGAGAAACCGACGATCACCCAGGTCATCGCCACGTCGAGCATCGCAGGCCCGCGGGCTGCGCCTTCCCAGTCGATGATCACCGGCCCGGTCGAGGTGAGGATCACGTTGATCGGGTGCAGGTCCCGGTGCAGCAGAACCTGATTGTCCGGGTGTTCGTCGCCGAAACAGCGCGCGGGAGTTCGGGCAGCCGGGCGCCTGGTGGACGAGTGCCGTGCAGCCGGGCGAGCGCCCGGGCCTGGTTGCGCACCGTCCACGGTCGGCGGGCCATGACGTCCTGCATGTCGGGCCGGTTCCCGCTCCATGATCATGTCGGAACCGGATAGCTCGAAGACCTCGGGCACTGGCACGCCGTGCGCCCGCGCGTGCGCCATGACCTGGGCCTCGCGCTCGCACGGCGTCGGCGTCACGCCCGTCCCGGTACCGCCGCAGCACCCGTCCGCCGCCGATGTCGTACACGTCCGCGTTCCGTCCGGACCCGACGAGCGTCCCCGGCAATTCGGTCTCCATGGCCTGAGTTTCCCAGCCGGCGCAATCTCCACAAACCTGGAATTTACTGATTTGCCCACCGCCAACCGTCCCCCGGTCGGCCCGTAACGGGCATGACACCGTCGGCTCGACATCGTCACAATGTGGGTCGAGCAGGCGGTCGGCTATGCCGCGGCCGACGAGGACCCGCCGTCGGCGATCTTGGCCAGGGAGTCGCGCAGCTCTCGCCAGACGGCGGCGAGGCTGGCGGCGGCGGGGTGGTCTCCTCGGATCACGGTTGTCGTTGCCGACTCGCCCGCCCGGCCTCGCCGGTCCCGCCGGACTCGTCGTCCTCGCCTCCGGCGGTCGCGTTCACGGCCTTGAGGGCGGCTTTCCCCGCCGCCACCAGCACCAGGTCGACGATGACGACGGTCAGCGTCTCGTCGGCGACCTGGACGGACATCTGGCGCAGGCCGGCCTCCTCGGGCGGTTCATCGGTCGTGCCGGTGACGTCGGCGCCGCGCAGTGACTCCCGGGCCTGGTCGAGGTCGACGCCGAGGCTGGCCAGCGTCCGCGCGGCGGCCGAGTTGGGGTCGGCCAGCGCGGCCAGCAGCAGGTGGTGCGACCCGACCGGGGCGAGCCGCCCGCCAGTCGGGCGGCCTCGGCCAGCGTCGCGTCGGTGGCCGGGGTGGCGCCGACCTCGCCCCCGTCCCGAGGGCCCCAGCCGCGCCCTGACCCGGCGCAGCAGCGCGCCCGTGACCGCCGAGAGCGCGCCCTCCTCGGCGTCGCCGGCGGAAGACGGTCGAGCACGGCCGCGCGGAGCGCGAGCAGGTCGACGTGGTTGCGCAGGATCTGCACCGCGACCCCCTCGTCCTCCCTGATCAGGCCCAGCAGCAGGTGCTCGGTGCCGATGTAGGTGTGATGCAGTTGCAGCGCCTCGCGCAGCGCCAGCTCAAGCACCTTCTTGGCCCGCGGCGTGAACGGAATGTGCCCGGTCTTGGCCTTGCCCTTGCCGATCCCGACCTTGGCGATGACCTCTTCGCGGACGCCGTCCCTGGACATCCCGAAGTCTTCGAGGATGGCGGACGCGATCCCGTCCTCCTGATTCGGGAGGCCCGTCGGGGCGGCGGAGCAGCGCGAGCAGGATGTGCTCGGTGCCGATGTAGTTGTGGTTGAGTTCGCGCGCCTCTTCTTGGGCCGTCACAACGGCGCGGCGCGCATATGCAGTGAATCGCTCGAACATGGCACCAGACTGCCCGGTGCTTTTAACCTAGTCAATACCATGCTATTAGTAGGGTGAGAAGGAACGATCGGCACGTGAGACTGATCGGAGGAGGGATCATGGACTGGGAAGACCGGCTCGACGAATGGGAGAGCGGAGCTTGAGCTGTCGGCTCAGCTCGACGGCTCCGAGTGGGTGACGCTGGAGAAGGCGGCCGTCGAGACGGGCGTGTCCCGCGCGGCGCTGCGCACCTGGTACCGCGCTGGCCAGATCCCGTCGAGGCTGGTCGACGGCCCGCACGGGCCGCAGCGCCTGGTTCCCCTGGCCGTGGTCGCCGAACGGGCCGAGGCCTCGCCCCGGCTGCGCAAGACCGCCGAACGCCGCCTCGGCGACGAGGCCCAGCTTGGAGATCCTCCGCCACCGAGTCGACCAGCTCGAACTGCGCCTAGCGGCCCTCGAACGCCGCCAGCCCGACGACGATGCCCGCTTACTCCAACAGCACCGCCAGCACCGCCAGCACCGCCAGCGCAGCGACCGACGGAGGCGAGCGCCTTCTTTCAGTTTTGACCACCAGATTCGGACAATTCGGGCGCAAAGTGGTGATAACCGATACGAAGACGAGAATGGTCAGAAGTGATAGAAGCTGGCTCAGATCTCGCCGAAGAGGCGGTCGCCGGCGTCGCCGAGGCCGGGCACGATGTAGCCCTTGTCGTTCAGGTGGTCGTCGATCGCGCCGGTGACGACCCGGACGTTCTCCCCCGGGAAGGCGTCGTCGATCTTGGCGAGCCCCTCGGGGGCCGCGAGCAGGCAGATCGCGGTGACGGCGGTCGCGCCTCGGTCGAGGAGCATGCTGATCACCGTGACCAGGGTGCCGCCGGTGGCGAGCATCGGGTCGAGCACGAACACCTCGCGTCCGGCCAGGTCGACCGGGAGCCGGTTGGCGTAGGTCGAGGCGACCAGCGACTCCTCGTCGCGGACCATGCCGACGAAGCCGACGCTCGCCATCGGCATCAGCCGGGTCATCCCGTCGAGCATGCCGATCCCGGCCCGCAGCACCGGCACGATCAGCGGCTTGGGCTCGTCGAGCATGGCGCCGGTGGCTGACCGCGACCGGCGTGGTGACCTCCGTCGGCGTGACCCGGACGTCCCTCGTCGCCTCGTAGGCGAGCAGGGTGACCAGCTCGCTGGCGAGCATGCGGAAGGTGGCGTTGTCGGTGGTGGCCGCGCGGAGCAGCGTCAGCTTGTGGGTGACGAGCGGGTGGTCGGCGAGCAGCGTGCGCATGGACCATAAGTGTGTCAGGTGGCCCGCCGCGCGGGTGTCAGGTGCCCCGCCCGCGTGCGTCGGCCGCGCTGCCTGGCGCGCGGTCGGAGTCAGGCCGGGCCCGCGTCGGTCAGGTCGCCAGCGGCCGGTCTCGGTGGCCGTGGCGGCGGGCGGTCAGGTCGCCAGGCGGCGCGGGCCGGGCCGGCGGCGCGGCCGGGGCGGTGGTGCGGGCGCTGGCGAGGTCGCGCTCGATGCGCTCCGCCGTCGCCAGCAGCGGCGAGAGCAGATCGGCGACGATGGAGTCGAGCGAACGCCGGCCGCGTGGGTGGCGACGTTGACCGCCGCGACCACGGTGCCGTCCGAGTCCCTGATCGGGGCCGCCAGCGAGCGGAGCCCCTCCTCGAGTTCCTGGTCGATGAGCGCCCAGCCGCGCGGTCCTGATCTTGCGCAGCTCCTGGCGGAGCCCGCTCGCCGTGGTGATGGTGTGGCCGGTGAGGTGGTGCAGCGACGCGGTGGACAGGTAGGCGTCCAGCCACGGCTCGGGCTGGGCGGCGAGCAGCACCCGGCCCATCGACGTCGCGTAGGCGGGGAAGCGGGTGCCGACGGAGATCGTCACGCGTCATGATCCGCTTGGTGGGAACGCGGGCGATGTACACGACGTCGCCGCCGTCGAGCTCGGAGACCGAGGACGACTCGTGGACCTCCGCGACCAGCTCCTCCAGGTGCGGCAGGGCGACCTCGGGCAGCGTCAGGCTGGACAGGTAGGCGTAGCCGAGCTCCAGGATCTTCGGCCGGAGCTCGAAACGGCCGCCGGCGGTGCGCATGTAGCCGAGATGAACCAGGGTGTGCAGGAAGCGGCGGGCGGCGGCCCGGCTGAGGCCGGTAGCCGCCGCGACCTCGGAAAGGGTCAGCCTGGAGTGCTCGGCGTCGAAGGCGCGGATCACCGCCAGCCCCCGCTCAAGCGATTGAACGAACTCGGTGCTGTCGCCCGCCGCCGCCTCGACGGCTGCCTCGGCCGCGGTTGCGCCGGTCGCAGGGGAAGGACCGGGGTTGGGTTCGTCGAGCATGATGACAATGGTAGACAGCCTGTCGTCTGTTCGCTTGCTGCACTATCGTTCGTTTTACGGACATTTGGAGGGTCTCGATCACATGGCTGTCACCTCGCGCACCCAGGTCGGCATCGTCGGCGCAGGCCCGGCCGGGCTGCTCCTGTCGCATCTGCTGGAGCTCGCGGGCATCGATTCGGTGCTGGTGGAGAACCGGTCGCGGGCGTACTGCGAGGCCAGACGGCGGGCGATGCTCGAGACCGGCACCGTCGAGCTGCTCCGCTCGGCCGGGGTCGGCAAGCGGCTGGACGCCGAGGGGATCGAGCACGACGGGATCTACCTGCAGTTCGCGGGCGAGCGCCACAACCTGAACTTCCGCGAGCTGACCGGCGGGCGGACGGTGACGATCTACGCCCAGCCGGAGATCGTCAAGGACCTGATCGCGCGGCGGCTCGCCGACGGGGGAGCGGTCGAGTTCTCGGCCTCCGACGTGGCGGTGTCCGGCGTCACCGAGGATCGGCCGCTGCTGTCGTACACCGACGAATCGGGAGTGGCGCACCAGGTGTCCTGCGACGTGATCGCCGGGTGTGACGGGTTTCATGGGATCTGCCGACCGCTCATCCCCGATATTTCGGTTTACGAGCGGTCCTATCCCTTCGCCTGGCTGGGCATCCTCGCCGACGCCGCCCCCGCCACCGACGAGCTGATCTACTCCAGGCACGAAGACGGCTTCGCCCTCTACTCGATGCGCTCGCACGCGGTCTCCCGCCTCTACCTGCAGGTCCCGCCGGGCGAGCCGCTCGAGAACTGGCCCGATGACCGGATCTGGGCGGAGCTCAACCGGCGTTTCAAGGTCAACGGCAGCGACTGGTCCGTCTCCGAGGGCCGGATAACCGACAAATCGGTCACCCCGATGCGCAGCTTCGTCGCCGCGCCCATGCGCCACGGCCGGCTGTTCCTCGCCGGCGACGCCGCGCACATCGTCCCGCCGACCGGCGCCAAGGGCCTCAACCTCGCCCTCAGCGACGTGGTGGTGCTGGCCAACGCGCTGCGCGCCGCCCTCGCGCACGGCGACTGGGACCTGGCCGACGCCTACTCCGACACCTGCCTGGACCGGGTCTGGCGCGCCACCCACTTCTCCTGGTGGATGACCTCGATGCTGCACGTCAATCCGGAGGCCGACGGGTTCGACCGGCAGCTGATGCTCAACCAGCTCAGGTACGTGACGTCATCGCAGGCGGCGGCGCTTTCCCTGGCCGAGAACTACACCGGCTACAAGCCCGTCCGTTCAGATATGGGGCGTTCCACGCTCGCCGCCGGGCTCGCGAGGGTTAGCCGCGGTCGTGGCGACGGGGGCGAAGACGGAGAGCAGCGACGACAGCGCCGCCGCGGTCCCGTTGTCGGTCAGCGCGAGCAACCCGGGCGCGGCGTCCTCGTCGAGTAGTTGCAGGGCCCGCAGCCGGTGCCGTGCTGCATGGATCTCGCCGCCGATCGCGCTGGTGAGGGCTGCTGCCGACCGGGAGGTCCAGCCCTCGGTCGCGTGCAGCTCGGGTCAGCAGGCCGGCCAGCTCCTCGTACCCAACCGGGGCGTCCTCGGGCCGTGGATCACCAGCAGCGCCGCCTCGCGCACGGCGACCGTGAAGTCGGGGTCGTTGCCGTCGTCCGGTCCGATCAGCGCCGCGGTGCCGATGTGCAGCACTGCGGCGTCGTCGGCCATCAGCCGCCCGGTCTTGCTCAGCACCAGCGTGGCGCCGACCCGGCGCTCGCACCATCTCGTGCTGGGCCAGGCCGCGCAGGATGTGCAGCGGGTAGACCTCAAGCTCCTGATGCCGCCTGGCGGCCGAGGCACCCGCGCCGCCGGCGCGGCGGTGCCGGTACCGGTGCCGGTGCCCGGCACGCGGTTCACCCTCGGCTGCCAGCCGAACAGTCCGGCGGCCTCGCCGACGAGCGACGGCGCGATGTAGTGCCGCGCCGTCAGCCGGAGCCCCGCGTCCGCGCGGGTCAGCAGCCAGCGGAGCGTCGGCAGCGGCTCGCCGACCAGCTCGGGCGGCTCGACAGCCGGGGCAAAATTCCGCCGGGCGAGCTGGGGGAAGCGCTCGCCGGGGCGCCCGTGCGCCCATTCGTCGATCCGCTCGGCGCTGATCCGGCTGAGCCAGCTGTCGGTGTCGGGCGAGTCCGTGGTCCTGGTGAGCCAGCGCTCGACGAGCGCGGCCCGCTTGGTCTTCCAGCCGCTGACGCCGACCTTGAGTTCCCGCGCGGCAACCGCGAGCTCGATCGCGGCCGCGCAGGCGTCGTAGGCGGCCCGCTCGTCCGTCCCCATCGCCGACGACCAGGCGAGCAGGTCGGTGTCCGGCGGTACGGCGTGCGAGGTGTTCAGGGCCTTGGCGTAGGCGTCGAGCCCCGTCGCGCGACATGGCGTACGCGCCGAGGATCCGAGAAGTATCGGG
>CAVZHA010000026.1:0-15946 GCA_963774945.1 uncultured Actinomycetota bacterium
GTAGAGCTTGCTGCCGTGGATCACCAGGCCGTCGCCGGTGCGCCGGGCGGTGGTTCGCAGCGCGCCGGCGTCGAGCCCGCGTCCGCTCGGTCAGCCCGACCAGCCGCGCCGGCGGCCCGCCAGCAGCGCCTGCAGGATCCGCTGCGACTGGTCGTCGTCGGCGGCCGCGGCCAGCACCCGGGCGACCATCCCCTGGACGTTGAGCGTCGTCCGCAGCGACCCCCAGCAGCGGCCGGCCTTCCTCGATGAGGATCGCCTGCATGATCATCGGCAGCGCGTCTCCCCCGGCCGCCTCAGGCACCCCGCCGCGGACGTAGCCGAAGTCGTAGAGCTGCGGCAGCAGCTCCCACGGAAACGTCCGCGCCCGCTCGTGCTCCACTACCAGCGGCGCCACCTTCCGGTCGAGAAAGGTCCGGACCGCATCGCGCAGAGCGCGCTCGTCTTCGTTAAGGAGCGATGACATGAGTTGCCTGCCCGTTCTCGATCCTGAGGGGAATCGCGCTCAGCCGTCGGCGTCCATGGCCGGTCGTGGTCGTTTACGCCGCTCATTCAGTTGTATCATATTACTGATTGTTGGCTGTTTCACCATCAGGCGGGGCCAGCATCTCGCGGTGCTCGGGGGTGCCGTCGAGGTTGGCGTTGATCCGCTCGGCGATGCGCCAGCCGGCCGCGGTGCGCACCCAGCGCCAGGTGTTCGCCGAGACCCGGGCCACCCAGAACCGGTCGGCCGTCGGCGTCCCAGCGGATGTTGAGCGCGTAGCTGCGTCCGGTCGCCTGGTCGCCGTCGACCACGATGTGCGGGCACGGTCAGCACGTGGCCGCAGCCGTCGCTGGATCAGGCTCTGATGGCCCGCGCCGTGCACCATGCCGACGATGTCGTCGCGGCCCCGCATCTCGCAGGTGCGGGACCGCGTCGAAGGTGCCGTCCTCGGTCCACAGCGCGGCGGTGGCCTCGCCGCGAGCCGCTGTCGACCGCCGGGCCGTACTGGGCGACGAGCTGCATGATCTCGACCTGGTCCTCGAGCGCGCGGACCCGGTCCGCGAGCCGCGCGACGGTGGCGGCGAGCTCGTCGTTGTCGGTCACTTGGCTGCCTCCTGGTTCACGGCACCACGACGATCCGGGCCGGGCCGTTCGCGTCGCGGGCGGCGTCGAGCGCGGCCGGCACCTCGTCGAGCCCGACGCTCGGCCCCAGCATCGGGGTCACGTCGAGGCTGCCGGAGCAGACCGCCTCGAACGCCTCGTCCCAGTGCTGGGGCAGCGGGCCGCCGCCGAACTGGATGTTGAGGCCCTTGCGCTTGGCGGTCAGGGTGTGCAGGTGGTCGCCCTCCGGCGGGCCGCCCATCGAGAAGATGCGGGTGCCGCGCTCGCAGCCCTTGATGATCGAGTCGAGCACGCCGGGGATGCCGACGCACTCGAACACGACGCAGCCCGATGCAGCCGGCCGCCGCCATCATGTTCCTGGCCGGCTCGATCGAGCCTGCTGCCAGGTCGCGCCAGGCCTGGAACGGCGAGACCTCGGCGGGATCGATGACCACGTCGGCGCCCATCGCCAGCGCCAGTTCCCGGCGGGACGCGACGAAGTCGACCGCCACGATCGGCCCGACCCCGAGGCGCTTGAGCGTCGCGATCGCCGCCAGCGCGATCGCGCCGCACCCGATGACCAGCGGCATCTCCTTGGCTCCGAGCTGAGCCCGCGACGCGGCCGACCAGCCGACGCGAGATCGCGTCGGCGATGCACACCACCTCGCTCGGGAGGTCGGACGACACCACTTTCATCAGCGTCTCGTCGAGCAGGTACTCGCCGAACCCGCCCGGCGACTCCGGGTTCTGGCCGATGATCTTCTGCCGTCGACGCCGGCGATCATCACCGGCAGCGAGCTCACCCGCGTGCCGACCGGAATCCGCCGCTCGGTGCCCGGTCCGTAGTCGACGACCTCGGCGCAGTACTCGTGGCCCATCACGATGTCGACGTCCTGGTCGTAGGTCGACATCCCGCTGTCGTCGTCGGCGCCCGCCTCGGGGTGGTCCATGAAGTGCAGATCGGACGCGCAGATCCCGCACGCCAGCGAGCGGACCAGCATCTGCCCGGGCCCGGGAACCGGATCGTCGATCGTCCGGGTCTCGACTCTGCCCTGCCGCAGTACCGCAGCGCGCATGCCTTCTCCCCTCAGCGCCGGCTCATCCGCAGGACGGCGGCGCGCCTGGTGACCGATCCGAACGGCGGCGGGCCGAGCGGATCCTGGCCGCCGCACATCCAGGTGGGGCCGTCGGCCAGATGGTCGAGCGCGGTGGTCGCCACGTCGTCGGGGTCGGCCAGGTCACCGTGGTACCCGCCGTTGGCCGCCAGCGCCCGGTGCAGCGAGGGGGTATCGGTCGCCGTGACCACCAGGCCGAGTACGTCAACGCCGTGGTCGTGCCACTCGGCCCAGAGGGCTTCGGCCAGGATGAGATCGAATGCCTTGGTGGCGCCGTAGGCGGCCAGGGTCGCGCCGCCGGCCCAGGCGGCGCCCGATGTCACCAGGACGACGCCACCGCGTCCGCGAGTGACCATCGGCCCCCCGAATCGGTACGCGGCCTCGAGGACGCCGACGCAGTTGCGTTGGACCAGGGCCAGGTGCCTGTCCAGGTCCTTGCCGAGGAAGGCGGCGCTGTAGTCGTCGCCGCCGGCGTTGGCGACCAGGCAGCCGATCTCGAGCTCCGCCGTCGCGGCGGACAGGCGTGCCATGGCGTCGTGGTGCGCGAGGTCGAGCGGGACCGTGAGCACCTCGACGTCGTAGCGTCCGCGAACTTCCTTGGCGAATGCCTCGAGGACGTCTTCCCGGCGGGCGACGAGCACCAGGTTGATGCCGCGGGAGGCCAGAGCGCGCGCGAACGCCGCGCCGATCCCGTCCGATCCGCCGCAGACAATGCCCCACGGCCCGTACTTCTCGGCGAAATCCATGGACATGGCGGATCGATCTCCTTCTGCCAGCGAGCAGCCGCATTGGGTAGTTTCAGTTGTTTCATCATACTGATATAGTCTTCCGCAGTACAGCGGGCCGACGCGCAGGCAGGAGGGTCCGTGCAGACCGGACTGGCAGGCAAGGTCGTCATCGTCACCGCCGCGACCGCCAACATCGGCCGCGGGATCGCGCTGGCGTTCGCGGCCGAGGGCGCCCGGGTTGTGATCGTCGGCCGCGACGCGGTCGCGGGCGAGCTGGTGGCCAAGCTCGCACGCGAGCAGGGCGCCGCCGACGTGCTTTGGCGCCCGGCCGACCTGACCGTCGAGGACGAGGTGGCGGGCATGGTGGCCGACACCCGGGCCGCCTTCGGCCGGATCGACGTGCTGGTCAACACCGTCGGCGGGAACGTGGCGGTCACCCCGTTCGCGTCCTCGACCCCCGAGCAGTGGCGGGCCGACCTGGAGCTCAACCTGATGACCATGTTCCGCTGCACCCACCGGGTGCTGCCCACGATGCTGGCGCAGGGCAGCGGGCGGATCATCAACATCGGCTCGACCGCGGGGTTCATCGGCGACCGGTTCCTGGCCGTTTACTCGGCGGCGAAGGGCGGGGTGCACGCGTTCACCCGGGTGCTCGCGCTCGAACTGGGCCAGAGCGGGATCACGGTGAACGCCATCGCCCCCTACGGCACCCGGTCGGACGATCCGTACAGCGACATGAGCAGCGGCAGCCGGATGCATCCGGAGACCGGCGTGTTCCCGCGGGCCATGGCGGAGGACCCGGAGCGCATGCGGTCGATCGGCCGCGCCACCGCCCTGACCCGCCAGCACGCGCGGCCGCCGGAGATCGGCGCCGCCGCCGTGTACCTCGCGTCCGACCAGGCCGGGTTCGTCACCGGGCACACCCTCCAGGTCGACGGCGGGGTAATGCTGGTGTGAGCAGCCCCGGCCCGGCGACCGTATCGACGCAGGAGCGCACCAGTGAGCGAGACCACCGTCTACACCGACTTCCGACTGCACGCTCGTCATCTGGCGGAAACCGGGGAACGCAGCCCGGCCGAGGTAGCCGTACGGCGCGACCTCGCCGCCGCCTACCAGCTGTGCGCGTTGTTCGGCTGGGACGACCTCGTGTACACGCACATCTCCGCGCGGGTTCCCGGGACCGATCACCACTTCCTGGTCAACCCGCTCGGCCTGGGGTTCGACGAGATCAGCGCCTCCAGCCTGATCAAGATCGACCTCGACGGGAACGTCATCGGCGACAGCGGCGGATACGAGCCGAACGCGGCCGGCTTCGTCATCCACGGTGCCATCCACTCGACCAGGGAGAACGCCGGCTGCGTGATGCATCTGCACACCGAGGCGCAGATGGCCCTGTCGACGCTGCCGGACGGCCTGCTCCCGCTGACCCAGCACGCGATGCGGCTGCACGGCCGGATCAGCTACCACGGCTACGAGGGCATCGCGCTGTCCGAGGGAGAGCGGGAGCGGCTGATCGCGGACCTGGGCGGCAGCGCGGCGATGGTGTTGCGCAATCACGGCAGCCTTACTGTCGGCGCCAGCGTCGGGCAGGCCTTCGTGGAGATGTTCTACCTGGAGAAGGCGGCCCGCAGCCAGCTGCTGGCCCAGGCCACCGGGCAGCCGCTGATCATCCCGCCGGCTGGAGACCATCGAGCTGACCGCCCGCCAGTGGGACGGCATGCTCGACGCGGGCATCGAGTGGCCGGCCCTGCTGCGGCGGCTCGAGCGGGCGGCCGGGCCCGCCTTCGCCCAGTGACCGGCCCGGGCGCGGCGATGACGTTCGCCCAGCGCTGGGGAACGGCGGTGCGCACCAGCGGCGACCGGCCGTTCCTGGTGTTCGAGGGACCCGACCGGTCCGTCTCGCAGTGGACCTACCGGCAGTTCGACGAGGTGGTCACGCGGATGGGCGCGACCCTGGCCGGGGCCGGGGTGACGCCGGGGTCGTCGGTGCACGTCGTGCTGCGCAACTGCCCGGCGTTCATCGCGATCTGGCTCGCCTGCGCGCGCTCGGGGACGTGGCTGGTGCCGGTCGACCCGACGTCCACCGCCCGCGACATCGGCCGGCAGCTGGACCGGGTCCGCCCGGCGGCCGGGATCTGCGCGGCGAGCCGGGCGGACGTCTACGCGGCGGGGGTGCGGGAGTCCGCGGCCGGCCGGCTGACGGTGATCGAGCTGACGGAGACGGCGGCCGACGTGGCGCCCGCCGCGAACCTGGCCAGGAGCACCGTAGACGCGGCCGTCGCGCCGACGGACCGGCTGGCGGTCATGTTCACCTCGGGCACCACGTCCGAGCCGAAGGGCGTCGTGCTCACCCAGCACAACTACGCGCACGTGGCCGACACGATGTCGGCCGTCGTCGGGCTGCGGCCGGAGCACCGCTGGCTGGTGACGCTGCCGTTGTTCCACGCCAACGCGCAGTACTACTGCATCGCGCCCGCGATCGCGGTCGGCGCCAGCGTCGCCCTGACCTCGGCTTTCTCCGCGTCCCAGTGGCTGCGGCAGGCCAGCGACCTGGCGGCGACGCACGCCAGCCTGTTCGCCGCGCCGATCAGGATGATCCTCGCCCGCCGCCCGGCCGACGCGCCCGCCGGGCGGCTCGAGCACGTCTGGTTCGCGCAGAACCTCGGCCGGCAGCACTACGACGAGTTCGCGGCGCTGGCCGGCTGCCGCCCGCGGCAGCTCTACGGGATGACCGAGACCGTCGCGATCGTCTGCGCCGACGTTTCCAACCCGTACCGCCACGACACGATCGGCCCGCCGATCGAGGGCCGATCGGTCGTGCTCAGGAACCCCGAGACGGGGGCGGACGCACAGCCCGGGGAACCGGGCGAACTCGTCCTGGCCGGGGTGCCGGGGGAGAACATCTTCCTCGAGTACCTCGACGATCCGGCCGCGACCGGCCGGTCGTTCGTCCGGCGCGACGGCGTCACCTGGTTCCGCACCGGCGATATGGTCGACCGGGCCGACCGCACCGAGGCGCTGCGATTCGTAGGCAGGCGCGATGACGTGATCAAGGTGTCGGGCGAGAACGTGAGCCTGACCGAGGTCGAGGCCACCCTCGCGCAGGCGCCCGGCGTCCTCGAATGCGCGGTGCTCGGCCGGCCGGACCCGGTCCGCGACATGGTGCCGGTCGCCTACGTCGTCCCCCGCGACCGCGAGCATCCGCCCGCCGTGAGCGAGCTGGCCGCGTGGTCGGAGCGCAACCTGGCCGCGGCCGCCCGGCCGCGTGACTGGCACCTGATCGAGGAGCTGCCTCGGACTAGCGTGGGCAAGGTGCGCCGGTTCAAGCTGTGACCGGATAGACGACAGGGCAGATCAACCCCGTTATCTCGAACGGTCCGGTGCGACTCCTATCCGGCCCGCCGCGCGCTCGCCCTAACCCGGCCTACAGGCCGACTCACCCCTCTTTGACTCTCGTGACCCGCGGCGGGACCGCGGCCAAGAAGCGACTGGGGCACCCTGCCGATTATTTCTCTGCCGCCGATGAGTCGGATAATGCCGTGGGCAAGTCGGCCCAGGCGACAGGAGATGCTGGTGCAGATTATTCGGCCGCCGCGAGTGGAGCAGCGTCCTGAGAAGACCTATCTGGGCATCCGGGTGGTTACACCATTCCGCGGCATGCTGCGAGTCCGCGACGAGTTGCTAGCTGAGCTTTACACGTGGCTGGCGAGCCACGACATCGAACCGAACGGGCCGTTCTTCCTGCGCCTGCACGTCATAGACATGGAAGGCCCGATGGACCTCGAAGTAGGCGTCGTCACGACGACAGAGCTCGAGGGCGATGACCGGGTCCGGCCCAGCGTGCTTCCAGCTGGCGGATACGCCACCCTTACTTACGTCGATCACGCCAGGCGCGCCAATAAGGCTCTCATCGAGTGGGTCCGCGACAACGGGATCGCTATCGATTGCTGGGATGAACCCAGCGGCGACGCCTTCGCCTGCCGATACGAGGCTTACATCACTGACCCGAGGACCGAACCGCGCAAGACCAAGTGGGAGGTCGAGCTCAACATGAGAGTTGCGTAACGGCAGCGCCCCGGGTTCCGTTTGCATCCACCACAGAGGCGTGACCCGGCCGTGTGGTTAGTCGGTGCTTGCGGCGCTGGCGCCCTCACCGGGGAGCGCGGCTGCGTCGGCCCTTGACGGGCGGCGAGGGCGGATCATGGTCGGGGCGGCGTCGCGGTCGCGGATCGTCAGCGCGGCCAGGGCGGCCGCGACCGCGACCCCGGCGCAGACGTCGAGCCCGGTATGGAAGGCGTGGATGTTCGCCTCGGGGCGGCCGGCCACCACCCGCACCGGGTGGAGGGCGGAGATGACCGCGGTCAGCAGGGCCACCCCGATCGCCCCGCCGATCATCCGCTGCGCGTTGAAGATGGTGGACGCGACGCTGGTCCTGGCCGGGCCGATGGTGGCGAACCCCGCCGCCTGGCTGGGCAGGAACACCGCGGCGACGCCGAATCCCATCACCAACAGGATGGCCCGCAGCTGCCACACGCTGGTCCCGGTGTCCACCGTGGACAAGACCACGGCGATGCCGGCGATCAGCAGCAGGCCTGCCACCATGATCCGGCGCGGGCCGATCGCCGGGTACAGCCGCCGGCTGATGAGCTGCGAGGCGATGATGACGCCGAACGCCTCCGGGCAGATCGTCGAGCCCGCCTGCAGGGCGCTGTAATGCAGCCCGTCCTGGAAGAAGAGGGACAGCAGGAACAGCAGCCCGAAGAAGGCGACCGAGGTCAGGGTCAGCACGATGCTGGCCGAGCGGAACAGCCGGTCGGCGTAGACCCGTAGGTCGAGCAGGGGCGCCGCGGCCCGCAGCTCGATGCACACCATCGCGGCGACTAGCAGCACGCCCGCGGTGATGGAGGCGACGATCGGCCCGGCCGTCCAGCCGACGTTCGGTCCCTCGGCCACCCCGTACATCAGCAGCCCGAGGCCGAGACTGGAGGTCGCGAACCCGGCCAGGTCGAACCGGCGGGCGGCCGGGTGGTCCTGGTCGGCCAGGAAGACCAGGCCGAAGACGAGCGCGAACACCCCGACCGGCACGTTCACGTAGAAGACCCACCGCCACGAGACGTCGGTGACGAACAGGCCGCCGATGACCGGCCCGACCGCGGGCGCGAGGGCGGTCGGGATGACCAGGATGGCCGACGCGCGAACCCGCTCCTCCTGCGGGAACGCGCGGAACAGCATGGTCAGGCCGGCCGGGGTCATCAGGCCGCCGCCGGCCCCCTGCAGGACCCGGAACGCGACCAGCTCGTCCAGGCTGCCGGCCAGCCCGCAGAGGGCGGAGGCGATGGTGAAGAGCGCGATCGAGCCGAGCAGCAGCCGGCGCGGTCCGATCCGGTCCCCGAGCCACCCGGCCGCCGGGATGAACAGCGCCACGCTGACCTGATAGCCGATGACCGTCCCGGCGACCGCGGTGGCGGACGTGTGGAACTGGCGGCCGATGGTGGCGAGGGCCACGTTGACGATCGTCTGGTCCATCACCGCGATGAACATGGCCCCGGCGTAGACCACGCTCACCGCGGCCTTCTGACTGATTACGCGGTATGGCATGGATGGATCACAAGCCACACTATAGATTGGTCTGACCGGTTGGTACAGAAGAGTGCGAGGCCTGATCATGAGCGCCGAACCGTCCCGTCCCCTGACTGCCCTGCACTACTTCGCGACCGATCGGTCGCTGCCGATCGCCGACTTCGCCCGCGCCGTCGCCGAGCACGGCTTCGATGCGATACTGCTGCCGGAGCACACCCATATCCCGGTCGGCACCGAGGCGCCCTACGCGGGCGGCGGCGAACTGCCGGAACGCTACCGGCGGACGCTCGACCCGTACGTCGCGCTGGCCGCCGTGGCCGCGCAGACCGACCTCAGGATCGGGACCTGCATATCGCTGGTCGCCCAGCATGACCCGATCGCGCTGGCGAAGACCATCGCCACGCTCGACTTCATGTCCGGCGGCCGGTTCTCGCTCGGCGTGGGATACGGGTGGAACGCGCCCGAACTGGCGAACCACGGGCATGCGGCGGGCGACCGGCGCGCGATCGTCCGCGAGCACGTGGCGCTGATGCGGGCGCTGTGGCAGGACGGGGTGGCCGAGTTCCACGGTGATCACGCGAACCTCTCCCCCAGCTGGGCGTGGCCGAAGCCGGTGCAGCAGCCGTCGGTCCCGGTGCTCCTCGGCTGCCGACTGACGCCGGGCGGCTACCGCGAGATCGTCGGCTGGGCGGACGGCTGGATCGGCTACGGCAGCGATCTGGACCTGTTCGCCGCCCAGGTCACGACGCTCCGCTCGCGGTGGGCGGACGCCGGGCGGGCGGCGGGCGGGCCCGCTCATCCGCCCGATGCTCGGCGTCGTCGACGACGACACCCTACGCCGGAGCTTCGAGCGTTTCCAGGACCTAGGGGTCGACCAGGTCGTGCTCGACCTGCAGGCGGTCGAGGGCGATATCCTCGCCGTCCTCGACCGCTACGCCGCGGCGCTCAAGGCGGTCTAGCGCCGCGTCGAGGTGGCCGGGTCCAGGCAAGACATTGAGCTGAAGAGAGCCGCTCACGGTCCGTTCGATAAAAACGGGTTTGAATTGCCCGGGCATCCGGCGGGTCAGGCCGCGGTGGTCGGCTCGGGGGTTTCGCCGGTGCCGACGGGCTCGGGTGCCGGAGCGGCCGGGCGCCAGGAGGTGAGCAGCGTCAGGGCGGCGCCGAGACCGCCGGCCCCGGCGCAGACCGCGTAGGACACCCAGCCGCTGATCGGGTAGCCGAGCGCGTGGTCGAGCGACAGCCAGCCCGCGCCGGTTCCGGCCAGCGCGACCGCCACGACGCAGATCATCAGCACGTACTCGTACCCCTGGCCCGGCCTGAAGATGAAGAACCCGTTCTTGATGTGGGCGGTGACCAGCGCGACCAGCATCGTGCCGAGGACGCCGGCCGCCGCCAGCGGGGTGAGCAGGCCGAGCAGCAGCAGCACGCCCGCGCCGATTTCCGTGACGGTCGCGACGTAGGCGTGCACCCAGGCGGGCCGCATGCCGATCGAGGCGAACCAGCGGGTAGTGCCGGCGATCTTGCCGCCGCCGAACGCGTGATTCCAGCCGTGGGCCAGCATGGTGACGCCGAGCACCACCCTCAGCAGCAGCGCTGCGATGTCCACCGGGTGCATGAGTTCCTCGTTTCTACTGGTTAGCCGGCCAGCTCGCTGATCTGGGCGGCGGGCACCACTCGGGCGATGCGCCACAGCCCAAGCCAGCTCTGCGGGAAGACGCTCTCGTCGACTAGCGCGGCGTGTGCGCGCGGGTCCGGGTCAGCGCAGGCGTCGGCGCAGACGGTGACCTGGTAGCCGACGTCAACCGCCCACCGGGTCGTGGACAGCACCGTCCCAGAGGTCGCCACGCCGGCGACGATCAACTGGCCGACGCCTGCCTCTCGCAGCCGTTCGCCCAGGTTGGTGGTGGCGAACGCGCCGATGGACGACTTGCCAAGCACCGGCTCGCCCGCCGCGGGCGCCATCAGCGGGTGAATCTGGTCCTGCATGCCGTTCGGAACCACGTGGATGACCGGCAGCCCGGCCCGACGGGCGGCGCCCAGCGCGGCCGCCGCCCGGCTGGCCACGCCGTCGTCGTGGCTGAAGTTCTCGACGATGTAGCTCGCGAAGTCCAGGGCGAGGAACGCGGTCCGGGTGGTGCCTGGCCCGCCGGTCACGGTCACGAGGTCTCCTTCTTGTTGGGGGTCAGCCCGGCGGCTGCCAGCCGATGTACTCGTCGGCCCGGCCGACGATCAGCCACCGGCCGTCGACCGGGCGGAACACGTCCTGGTAGCGGGCGACGATCTGCACCGACCAGCCGGTGTCGCCGTGGGCGAGGAATACCACGTCGGTGGTCGCGCGGGCCTCCTCGTCCGTCCAGTCGGTGATCACGATATTGACCGGCATGTGCCGTTGCAGCCCTTTGGGCTTCCAGTCGTCCCAGGCGGCCCGGATCGCGTCCGCGCCCTCGAACACGCCCATCCCTGGCACCTCGAGGACCGCGTCCGGCGTGTAGAGCGCCATGATGCCGTCGGTGTTGCCCGCGTCCTGGTGCTGCGAGTGCGCGGCGACGGTGGTGTAGACACCCGCGAATACCTCCGCGAAGGTGGTCATCGACTCTGCCCTCCTACTTGATGGCCACCGGGGTAAGCGGGGTGCCGACCGCCCCGGTGACCTTGAGGCCGGTGGCGGAGAAGAAGAACTCCCACACGCCGTCCTGCTCGCAGTCGGCCGCCAGGTCATTGAAGTTGAACATCTCGCCCAGGGTCAGGCCGATGTCGCGGATCGCGACCTGGTGGAAGGGGATGGTGGCGCCGGGGATCGGGGTCGGCCAGCACTCGCCGTTGGCCTGGTCGAGGGCGAGCGCGGCGATCTCCCGGTCGTGGATCCAGCGGCAGATGTCCTGGCCCGGGCCGGCCGTGTTGCCCACGTAGTGCTGCCGGTCGCCCTCGGCGAAGTACTTGTACCAGCCGGTGCGGATGCAGAGGATGTCGCCGGACTCGACCCGGACCCCCTGGCGTTCCTCGGCCGCGAGCACGTCGGCCTCGGTGATCTCGTACGAGTCGGGCAGCGCCTCGACCCCCTTGAGGGCGGCGATGTCGAGCAGCACCCCGCGGGAGATGAGCTTCGGGGCCACCTTGGCGATGTCGTTCTTGGAGGCGCCCTGGAAGTTGTTGACCGCGGCGGCGGGAACCCCGTTGTAGAAGTACCCGTCGTACCCGACGTGCGCCAGGCCGTCCCACTGGGTGGAGGCCTGCAGGCCCATGATGATCAGGTCGTCGGCGGCGATCTGCCCGTCCTTGGCGTAGAACGAGTCCGACGGGAGCAGGGTGAACACGTGCTGCGGGTTGTTCCGCCAGCCGCCAGGCGGGAACGGGCCGTTCTTGTCGAACGGGATCCCGCAGTCGATGATCTTGCCCGTCCGGATCAGCGTGGCCGCGCTGACCAGCTTCTCCGGGGTAATGAAGTTCAGCGTGCCGATCTGGTCGTCGGCGCCCCAGCGGCCCCAGTTGGACAGTTCCTTGCCGAGCTCGTGGTGCGGCCAGACGGTGGCGTCGGTGTCGCTCATCTGCTGCGTTCCTTTCCTGACGTCTTTACGGGTGGGACAGGTGGGTGGGGAAGAAGCCGGCGTAGTCGGTCTTGGCGGCGGCCTCCATCATTTCCAGCAGCTTGGGCCGCCCGAGCGAGTTGAGCAGGAACGCCTTGGGCTTGCCGGGGATGTTGGTGCCGAAGAAGTAGCTCTTCTCGTTGAACGGCGACATGGTGATCGCCGCCTCGTTGACGGTCGTGGTCCACTCGTCCTCGAGCGCCTTGGGGACCTCGATCACCGGGTGCCGGTGGTCGCGGGCGAAGTCGATCAGGCCGGCGATGAAGTCGGACTGGTCGCCCGAGTACCTCGGGTTGTTGCCCGCCGCGCCGTGCGGTCCGCCGGGGAAGAAGAAGTTCGGGAAGTGGTGGCACATCAGGCCGAGGTAGGTGAGCGGCCCGTCTGCCCAGTACTCCTCGAGCGGCAGCCGGTCGACGCCGCGGACCCCGAGCCGGTTGAGCGCGCCGGTGCCGAAGTCGAATCCGGTCGCCCAGACGATGATGTCGAACTCCCTGGTGCCGTCCGCCGTCTCCAGACCGCTCTCCGTGACGGCCGTGATCGGTGTCTCGTTGAGGTCGACCAGTTCGACGTTGGGGCGGTTGAAGGCCTCGTAGTAGTCGGTCACGTACGGGGGGCGCTTGCCGGCGTAGCCGTGGTCGGTCGGGATCAGCTTCTCCGCGGTCGCCGGGTCGCTGACCGCGGCGCGGATCTTGGCGGCGACGAAGCGCGACCACTCGGCGTTGGCGGCGGGGTTCAGGGTCATGTCCCGGTAGTTGGAGATGATCTTCCCGAACCCGCCCAGCTGCCAGACCCGCTCGTAGAAGGCCAGCCGTTCCTCGGGCGAGTCGTCGAAGGTGAGCTTGTCCGAGTGCTGGTGCATGAAGCCGGATGGCGAGCTGTTGCAGGTGTCGCGGATCGTCTCGAAGTCCGCCTTGAGCGCGGCCTGCTCCTGGGGCGTGATCGGCCCGTTGTTGAGCGGGGTGGCCCAGTTGGGCGTGCGCTGGTACACGGTCAGCGAGGCGACTTCGGGCGCGACCATCGGGATGACCTGGACGCCGCTCGACCCGGTGCCGATGACGGCGACGCGCTTGCCCTTGAAATCGACCGGGGTCTTCGGCCACAGGCCGGTGTGGTACGCCTCGCCGCGGAAGCTGTACCGGCCCGGGATCGCGGGATAGAACGGGACCGAGAGCACGCCGGTCGCGGCGACCACGTAGCGGGCCCTGGCGGCGTACCCGTCCGCCTTGACCAGCCACGTCCCGGTGGACTGGTCCCAAACGGCCGAGGTGATCTTGGTGTTGAACCGGATGTGGCCGCGCAGGTCGAACTTGTCCACCACGTGGTTGAAGTAGCGCTCGTTCTCGGGCTGGCCCGCGAAGTGCTCGGTCCAGTCCCACTCGGCGAAGAGCTCCTCGGAGAACAGGTACCCGTAGGTGTAGCTCTCGGAGTCGTAGCGCGCGCCCGGGTAGCGGTTCCAGTACCAGGTGCCGCCCACGCCGGAGCCGGCCTCCACCAGCTGGACCGAGTAGCCCGCCTCGCGGGCCCGGTAGAGCTGGTAGATGCCGGTCACGCCGGCGCCCACGATGAGGATGTCGACGTCCGCTACCTGGTCAGAACCCATTGGCATTCTCCCTGCTCGATGTGCCGCGCTCAGAGCTGCACGACGATCGTCTTGGTGGCGGTGTAGGCGTCCAGCGCCTCAACGCCCTTCTCCCGTCCGTAGCCTGACTTGCGGAAGCCGCCGAACGGCAGCTCGACGCCGCCGCCGGCGCCGTAGGTGTTCACGTAGATCTGCCCGCCGTCGACCTGCGCGGCCACCCGGTGCGCCCGCGCCAGGTCCTTCGTCCAGACCGCGCCCATCAGGGCGTAGTCGGTGCCGTTGGCGATCCTCACCGCCTCGTCCTCGTCGCCGAACGTGGTGACGGTGAGGACCGGTCCGAAGATCTCCTCGCGGGCGATCTTCGCCTGTGGATCGACGCCGTCGATGAGCGTGGGGGTGAAATAGGCGCCGCCGGTGATGCCGTCGGGCTCGGCGACGGTGCCGCCGCAGACGATAGCGGCGTGGTTGGCGTTTTTGGCCGACTCGACGTAGCCGCGGACCCGGTCCTGCTGCTTGCGGGAGACCAGCGGGCCGAGGTCGGGGTCGGTGATGCCCGGCCCGATCGACACGGTGGCGAACCGGTCGGCGACGCGCTGCAGCAGCTCGTCGTGCACGCTCTCGTCGACCAGCACCCGGGAGCCGGCTGAGCAGGTCTGGCCGGCGTTTTGCAGGATGGCGTTGGCGATCACGGTGGCCGCGCGGTTTATGTCGGCGTCGCCGAACACCAGGTGGGCCGATTTGCCGCCGAGCTCCAGGGTCACCGGGGCCACCCGCTTGGCGGCGGCGCCCGCGATCAGGGCTCCTACCTCGGTCGAGCCGACGAAGCTGAGGTGGTCGATGCCGGGGTGGGCGGCCAGCGCGGCGCCGGCCTCCGGCCCGAGCCCGGTGACCACGTTGATCACGCCGTCGGGGAGGCCGGCCTCGGCCGCCAGCCGGGCGAGGTAGACCGCCGTGCGCGGCGTCTCGTCGGCCGGCTTGAGCACCGTGCAGTTACCGGTGGCGATGGCCGGAGCGATCCCCCGGCCGAACAGCTGCATCGGGTAGTTCCAGGCGACGATGTTGCCGGTGACGCCGAGCGGCTCCCGGCGGGTGTACACGTGCAGGTCCGGCCGGAGCGGGATGCTGAGGCCGTAGTACGACTCGATGACGCGGCTGTAGAAGCGGAAGTAGCGCGCGCACACCCGTGCGTCGTTGCGCGCCTGCGACAGCGGCTTGCCGCTGTCCTCGCTCTCCAGCCGGGCCAGCGTCTCGACCTCGCGGTCGATCAGGCCGGCCAGCGCCGACAGCAGATCGGCCCGCTGCTCGGGGGTGGTGACCCGCCAGCCGCGGCTGGCGCGGCGGGCCGCCGTCACCGCCTGGTCGATCTCGCCGCCGCCCGCCCGCGCCACGTCGCCGAGGGTAGCGCCGGTCGACGGGTCGATGTTCGGGTACGTCTGCGCCGAGCTCACCGTCGCCCCGTCGATGAAGGACTCGGTGAGCAGGTCAGACACGGGGGTCGCCCGGTACGAAGGCGGTGGTGAAGCCCCACGGGACGTTGAGGCTGGTCTCCGGGTCGGTCACCAGGGTGTCCTCGGTCCTGGAGCGGATGCCCACGCCCTGGGACTTCAGGTGCCCGGCGGCCCGGTCGAGGTCGGCGACCTTGAAGGTGAGCGAGTGGTAGGTGTCGCTGGGCGCGGTCGTCGTCCAGTCGGCGTAGGCGGCGCTGCCCTGGTCGGGCACCGCGACCTGCAGGACCGTGTCGGCCAGGTGCACGTAGCTGGCGGCGGCGCCGATGACCTCGTCGCGGCCGTGGTGGAAGACGGCGCCGCCGAGCGCGTCGACCAGGGTGTGCAGCGCCCGCTTGGGGTCATCGGTCAGCAGCGTGTGGAAGGCGCAGCGTTCGAGGCCGAGCGGGCCCTCCGGTGACGTGGGCGGCGTCCAGCCGGGCGCGTTGCGGTGGTCGAGGCCGAACGGGAAGTCGGGCAGCACCTCGTGCCGCAGGCCGGCCGACTCGGGCACGGTGAAGTAGAGCGGCATCGCCCCGCCGCCGGCCGACCGGGGGGCGTCCTCGCCCTCGGCGGGCTTGCCGTACTGGTCCACCATCGCGACCCCGGCCGCGCGGAGCGAGCGGTACACCCCCTCTGAGTTCTCGGCGAACCAGCCGATCGTCTTCAGGTGGGGCTTGTCGACCGAGGCGTACTGCTGCACGCCGCCAAGCACGTAGAGGGTGGGGGCGATGGTGTCCATCAGCACGTCGGCCATCGGGGTGAAGGTCGAGTAGTTGGTCGGGTAGCTGCCGG
>CAVZHA010000027.1:0-1522500 GCA_963774945.1 uncultured Actinomycetota bacterium
GACACCGCGAGGACGATGGGTCCCCGAGTCGCCCATTGCGGCCGTCGGGCCGGCCGGTCTCGTTGATCGCCGTTCTCGATCACGTCCTGACTGTCATCCGGCGGGTCCATGGGCTGATTGTAAATCGCCCGCCCCGATGTCATTCAGTGCGAATCGCGGCCGACCTCGTGGCCGCTGCCGCCGATGAGGAAGTCCAGGTCGCATCCGGTGTCGGCCTGCTGGACGTGCTCGGTGTAGAGACGGGTCCAGCCGCGGCTGGCGTGCGGCGGCGGCGCCGTCCACTCCGACGCGGCGGCGCGTCTAGCTCGGCCTCGGGCACCTCGAGGGTCAGCAGTCCGGGACGGGACGTCGAGCGTGATCCAGTCGCCGGTGCGGACCAGGGCCAGCGGCCCGCCCGCCGCCGCCTCGGGCGCGACGTGCAGCACGACGGTGCCGTAGGCGGTGCCGGACATCCGGCCGTCGCAGATCCGCACCATGTCGCGGACGCCGCGACGGAGCAGCTTGGCCGGCAGCGGCACGTTGGAGACCTCGGGCATGCCCGGGTAGCCGCGCGGCCCGCAGTAGCGGATCACCAGCACGGTGTCCTCGTCGGCGTCCAGGTCGGGATCGGCGACGACCGCGTAGTACGCCTCGGGCGAGTCGAACACCAGCGCCCGGCCGCGGTGCTTGAGCAGGTGCGGCGGAGGCGGCGGACTGCTTGAGCACCGCCCCGTCCGGCGCGAGGTTGCCGCGCAGCACCGCGGTGCCGGTGCCGGCCGGCTGGAACGGCGCGTCAAGCGCGTGGATGACCTCGCGGTTCCAGCACGGCGCGTCGGCGACGTTCTCGGCCACGGTGCGGCCGGTGACGGTGACCGCGTCGCCGTGCAGCAGCCCGCCGAGCTCGCGCATCACCGCCGGCAGGCCGCCCGCGTAGCAGAAGTCCTCCATCAGGTACTGGCCGCTCGGCTGGAGGTTCAGCAGCGTCGGCACGTCCTGCGCGAGCGCGTCGAAGTCGTCGAGGTTCAGCTGCACGCCGAGGCGGCCGGCGATGGCGAGCAGGTGGATCACCGCGTTGGTCGACCCGCCGATCGCCGCGTTCACCCGGATCGCGTTCTCGAACGCGTGCCTGGTCATGATCGCCGACGGGCGCAGGTCGCTGTTGACCAGGTCGACGATGACCTGCCCGGCCCGCTGCGCGGTCTCGTAGCGGCGCGAGTCGACCGCCGGCCAGGTCGCGGAGTACGGCAGCTGCATGCCCAGCGCCTCGGCCATCGACGCCATCGTGGACGCGGTCCCCATCGTCATGCAGTGCCCGTTCGACCGGGCCATGCACCCCTCGGCGAACACGCACTCCTCGGCCGTCATCCGCCCGGCCAGCAGCTCCTCCTCGAACCGCCAGACCGCCGTCCCCGAGCCGACGTCGGCGCCCTGGTACTTGCCGCTGAGCATCGGCCCGCCGGTGACCATGACCGCCGGCAGGTCGACGCTGGCCGCCGCCATCAGCAGGCCGGGCGTGGTCTTGTCGCAACCGGACAGCAGCACCACGCCGTCCAGCGGGTTGGCGCGGATCAGCTCCTCGGCCTCCATCGCGAGCAGGTTCCGGTAGAGCATGGCGGTCGGCCGCAGCAGCGTCTCGCCCAGCGCCATGGCCGGGAACTCGAGCGGGAAGCCGCCGGACTGCCAGACGCCGCGCTTGACCGATTCGGCCACCCGGTGCAGGTGCACGTTGCACGGCGCGAGCTCGGACCAGGTGGTGGCGATGCCGATCACCGGCCGCCCGTCGAACACCTCGGGGGTGAACCCCTGGCTCCGCATCCAGGACCGATGATTCATCCCGGCCCGCCCGCTCGCCCCGAACCACGCCGAACTCCGCCGTCCACCGTCTATCGTCATGCCTCTATGTCTAGTGGGCCGCGCCGCTGTTTGGAAGACGCTGCCTGCGTTTGCCGTCCAACCTGTGCTCAGGCGTCACCGCCAGCTAGCGACCGGGGTGCCCAGCGCATAAACGAAGCCCGCGGCCGCGTTGCCAGCCGGGACTACAGATACCCCTCACGCGGGAAGGTTCCTGTCACTATCGTTCCCACGGTTCACGGTGGCCTTCAAGCCACGACCGGGATAGGGCGCATTCGCGGATCGGCTTTCAGTCCCATTCCCCTCCCAATAGGGACTTTCCGTAACGTCAGCGCAACAGTCCGGAACCGTCATTGTCACGGCGTATACCACGTCCATCGTCGTCGCGTCGTTCACGACAAGGGGTGAATTTCGCCCTCTCATGATGTTTCGCGCAGGGGGGACCAAAGATGACGGACGGCCAGAATTGGGGACAGGCGCCGCAGTACCCACCGCAGGGCTACGGCTCGCAGAATCCGGAGAGTCAGCCGTGGCAGCCGCAGCAGTACGACCCGGCCTACCACCAGCAGCGCCTCGTCGGCGACCAGCCGCCCTCCCCGCCGCAGGGCCCGACATGGCCGCAGTCGCGCTACGGGCAACCGCAGCCCTATCCCGGTCAGCCGCAGTACGCGCCCGGGCCGCCGCCGCAGGGGCCCCGCCGCAAGCGTCATGTAGTGCGGAACATCCTCGCCGGCGTCGGCGGCCTCGTCGTCGTGATCATCGGGATCAGCGTCGCCGCGAACGGGGGCCACTCGGTCAAGACCTCCGGTACCGCGGGTATCACCGGTACCTCCGGCCAGACCGCGGCCGCGGCGCAGGCCCCCGCGACAGCCCGGGTAGGATCGGCGATCACCTTGTCCGGCAACGACAGCGGCGAGAAGATGGCCGTCACGGTCACGAAGGTCATCAGCAGCGCCTCGCCCGGCGACGAGTTCACCTCCACCCCAGCCGGCGACCGGCTGTACGCCGTGCAGTTCAGGCTTGACGACACCGGGTCTGCGGCGTACTCCGACGCCCCGTCCAACGGCGCGGAAGTCGTGGATTCCTCGGGTCAGTCCTACGAGTCGTCCATTACCGACGCCGCGAGCGGGTGCGCGTCGTTCCCCGGCACGGAGAACATCGCGTCGGGGGCGTCCGGCCTCGGCTGCATCGTCTTCGAGGTGCCCAAGGCGGCGAAGATCACCGAGGCGCAGTTCACGCTTGACTCGGGGATGGGGCCGGAGACGGGGCAGTGGGACGTCGGCTAAACCGTCTCCTACAGAGCTGACCGCCAGCCTGTAGGCCCGTCGATGGACCATCCCACTGAGGCGGTCAGCGACGCAGAAGCAGCTAGAGGAGGGTGACGGCCGTCGGCGCGGTCTCAGCCAGGCGACGCAGGGCCCAGGTGGCGGTACTTCCGGTAACGGCTGGCCAACCGGGTCTCGTCGTTCCGCCCCCCGAGGGACTGCAATTCGGCCTGCAGCGCGCGGCCGAGGTCTCGCAGCAGCTGGTGCGGGCTGTCCTCGGCCACGATGTGGTCGACGATTCCGGCGGCGGCCAAGTCGGCCGAGCGGATGCCCTGACGGGCGGCGAGCTCCGGTGCGTGCGCGGCGTCCTTGTAGACGATGACGCTCGCGCCCTCCGGGGCGAGCGGGGACAGCCAGGCGTGCTGCGCGGCCAGGACACGGTCGGCCGGGAGCAGGGCCAGGGCGGCACCGCCGGTTCCCTGGCCGAGCAGGACCGAGATCGTCGGCACCGGCAGCGTGATCAGCGCGGCCAGGCAGCGGGCGATCTCGCGGGCGATGCCGTCTTCCTCGGCCGCGGGCGAGAGCTCGCCGCCCGGGGTGTCGATGATCGTGACCAGCGGCAGCCGCAGGTCGGCGGCCAGCCGCATGCCGCGTTGCGCCGTCCGTAGCGTCGCGGTGCCATGCGGCACCGCGGTGCGGTCCTGGCCGGCCAGCACGCACGGGACGGCCGCCGATGCGGGCGAGCGCGAGGATCAGGCCGTCCTCGTGGAGCGGGGCGATGTCGGTCGCGGCCGCCCGGATCAGGTCGGCCGCGCCCGGCCGGTCGGGGCGGCGAGTGCGCAGCACCGACTCCCAGGCGGACGTCTCCGGTCGCGAGCTCGGCACTGGCGCCGGGCGCCGTCGGCGAGGGAGCGGGTGCCGACGCCGGAGCGGGCGCCGACGCGGGAGCTGCATTGGCGCGGCACGGGAGCCGTCACCGGTGCAGCCGGTGGTCAGCGCAGAAAGCACCCGGCCAGGTAGGCGGCCAGCTCGTCGGGCGGGACGACGGCGTCGACGAGGCCGTGCGCGAGCAGGTTCTCCGCCGTCTGCACCCCGTCCGGGATCGCGGCGCCGGTCAGGGCCTCGTACACCCGGGGACCGAGGAAGCCGATCAGCGCGCCCGGCTCGGCCAGGGTCAGCTGGCCGACCGACGCCCAGGACGCGAACACGCCGCCGGTGGTCGGATGACGCAGGTACACGAGGTAGGGCAGGCCGGCCGCCTGGTGCGCGGCGACCGCCGCCGTGATGGTCGCCATCTGCAGGAACGCGACGGTGCCCTCCTGCATCCGGGTGCCGCCCGAGGCGGGCGCCGCGATCAGCGGCAGCCGCTCGGTGGTGGCGCGCTCGACCGCAAGCGTCAGCCGGTCGCGCCGCGGCGACCCCGATTGACCCGCCGAGGAAGCCGAACTCGGTGACAGCCACCGCCACCCGATGCCCGCGAAGCAGCCCCTCGCCGGTGCGGACCGACTCGTCGGCCATCCGGTGGCTGGCCCGCGCCCGGGCCAGCTCGGCGGCGTAGCCGGGATCCGGCCGCACGTCGACGGGCGCGCCGTCCCAGGAGCGGTACGCTGCCCGCGTCGAGAAGGGCGTCGAGCAGCTGGTCGGCGGTCATCGGGCGCACTCGGCAGAACCTCGGCCGGCCTACCCGGCCCGCAGGGTGCGGGCCACCCCCGCTACGTGCGCGTGCTCGCGCATCGTCTCGGTGCCGTCGCGGCCCGGCTGGCGGCCGAACCCGCAGTACATCGCCACGCCGAAGTCGGGCAGGTACCGGGACGCGGTGACGTGGCGGCGGCGCAGCCCCGGCTCCCCGTCGATCGGCAGCACGATGCCGAGGAACACCCGGGCGTCGCCCGGCTCCAGGTCGGCCAGCGGGCGGAAGAAGCTGCGGTCCTCGCTGCGCAGGTACCGGGGCCCGGCCAGGTGAACCCAGTCGACCGGCCGCCCCGAGTTCGCGATGGCGAAGTTCGCCATCCGCACCAGCAGCGCCATGTCCCGCGCCTCGTACATCGGCCATTCGGGGAAGGTCCCGTAGCACAGGTGGTACCCGACCAGCACCTCGGCCGGGAACGAGCCGGGTCAGCCGGGTCACCGGCCCGGCGAACCGCTCCCAGGCGCCCTCCGCCGTCCACGCGAGCACCCGCTCGATGTCCTGGGTCTCGTAGGCCAGGTCCCACTGGATGGCCAGATCCTCCGGCGGGATCGCGTCGGTCAGCCGGCCCAGCTCGCGGGCGACCAGATCCTCGAACCCGCGGGCGGCGATCGGGTAGTCGTGGGCGAAGTCGGCCTTGAACGCGTTCAGCGCGCTGGCCGGGAACGGCAGCCCGATCTGAAATCGGAGCCCGGCCGGGATGACCCCGTCCGCGCGGAGCCGGGCGAACACGGCGTACGACTCGATCGCGTCGTCGATCCGCGGCCAGGTGTCCCAGTGCAGCTCGGTCACCCCGGGCCGGACGCCGAAGACCGGCGTCTCGTACGCGTGCCGGGGCAGCCCGGTCGGCGACTCGGTCTCCCGCACCACCACCACGCCCGGATTCGGCCGGGCCAGCCGCTCCCGCTCGTAGCTCACCCAGCCGGCCCGAGGGCCGGTCTCGCCGTCCGGCAGGGCGAACACCAGGTCGCCGAAGAACTCGCCGGCCGACCGGAGCGCCCCCTCGCGTCGAGTCGGCCGGCAGGCTCCCGACCAGGAGCAGATCACTGTTCACGCGCCGCGTCATGGCAGAACCCTAGTCGCGCGACGACAGTAACGTTAGGCGGGCGATGTCAAGACGGCGGCGCGGGCTCCGACCAACCAGTCGAAGGGCCCCGCCGGGGCCCGCCAACCACAAGGGGTACGAGATGAAGTTCCTGATCGGCCTGCATATCAACCCGACCGTGCTTGACGCGCTGACCGACGAGGAGAAGATGGCGCTCGGCGCCGGACACGGCGCGTTCCTCGAGGCGCTCAAGGAGTCCGGCGAGCTGATCACCACGCAGGCGCTGGCCGACCCGTCGCAGGCGGTCGTGGTGTCGGTCCGCAACGGTCAGCCGGCCGTGACCGACGGGCCGTTCCTTGAGTCCAAGGAGTACCTGGGCGGCTTCTACCTGATCGACTGCGAGAGCAAGGAGCGGGCGATCGAGCTGGCCGCCCAGATCCCCGACGCCGCGATCGACGGACTCGGGGTTGAGGTGCGTCAGGTGATGTTCTCCGACGGGACGCTGGAGGCGTGACCACCGCCGCCCTCGAGGACCTGCTGCGCGAGCTCACGCCGCAGGTCCTCGGCGGGCTGGTGCGTCGGCACGGCCAGTTCGAGGGGTGCGAGGACGCCGTGCAGGAGGCCGTGCTTGCCGCTGCCGTGCAGTGGCCGGCCGAGGGCATGCCCGACAGCCCGCGCGGCTGGCTGATGACCGTCGCCTCCCGGCGGCTGATCGACCAGGTGCGCAGCGACCACGCACGCCGCGAGCGCGAGAGCGCGATCGCCGCCGAGACGCCGCCCGAGGACGTTCCCGGCACCGACGACACGCTCGTGCTGCTCTTCCTGTGCTGCCATCCGACGCTGACCGCGGCGTCGGCGACCGCGCTCACGCTGCGCGCGGTCGGCGGCCTGACCACGGCCGAGATCGCCCGCGCGTTCCTGGTCCCTGAGGCCACCATGGCGGTCAGGATCAGCCGCGCCAAGCAGCGCATCAGGGCCGCAGGCAGCACGTTCAGCCTGCCCGCGGACGCCGAGCGCGAGGAGCGGCTGCGGGTCGTCCTGCACGTGCTCTACCTGATCTTCAACGAGGGGTACACCGCCTCGTCCGGCCGCGCGCTCGACCGCCCCGACCTCGCCCGCGAGGCGATTCGGTTGACCCGGATGGTGCACGCGCAGCTGCCGGACGACGGCGAGGTGACCGGGCTGCTGGCGCTGATGCTGCTGACCCACGCGCGTCGGGAGGCGCGCACGACGCCGGCCGGCGACCTGGTACCGCTGGACGAGCAGGATCGCACCCGCTGGGACCGCGCGCTGATCGACGAGGGCACCGAGCTCGCGAAGACGTCGCTGGCCGTCCCGGCCCTGGGGCCGTACCAGCTGCAGGCGGCGATCGCCGCCACCCACGCCGACGCGGCCACCGCCGAGCAGACCGACTGGCTGCAGGTGCACGCCGCCTACCTGATCATGGAACGGATCGCGCCCAACCCGATGGTCACCCTCAACCGGGCGGTTGCCCTCGCCGAGACGCAGGGCCCGCAGGCCGGGCTGGCCCTGCTGGCCACCCTCGACGACGACGAGCGGATGGCCGGGCATCACCGGCTGCTGTCCGTCCGCGCGCACCTGCAGGAGAAGGCGGGCGACCCAGCCGGCGCCTACGAGCACTACCGGCGAGCCGCCAGGTCCACCGCCAGCCTGGCCGAGCAGCGTTACCTGGAATCGCGCGCGAGCCGGGTCAAACCGTCGACCGCGCAGTTAGAAGCCTTCCGCGTAGGCGGTGGTGGCATTCGGAATGTCGGCGCCGAGCGGGTCAATTCCGTCGTCGTTGGTGTCGAAGTAGCTCTCGAACGCGAAGTCGTCGTGGTTGAACATCTGGCTCAGGTCGGTGACGTATTGGGCGTCGTCGGGGGTGCCCTGGCCGAGGCCCCACTCGGGGAGGCTCATGGGTTTTCCGTGGGCGACGGCGAAGGCCTCGATGTTGTTGAAGCTGGGGAAGTTCGGGTCATTGGGGGTGTTGGCGGAGCTGTCGTTGGCGTAGGCGCTCCAGCCTTCCTGGGAGACCGACTTGAGCGTTCCGCAGTCCTGGTCGTAGGCGTCGGCGCCGATGATGTCGACATAGAAGTTGCCGGGGTACCACTGGCTGAGCGGGAAGTCCTGGGTGCAGATGTTCGGGTTCCAGACGAACAGGAAGTGCGTCCCCGGCACCGACCGCATGGCCGTGACCTCGTTGTCGTAGCACTGCGCCCAGTCGCTCAATTCCGCGGGCGACGATCCGGTGTAATCGGCTTCCCAGGCGCCGTTGGCCTCGATGCCGAGGCGGATGACGATGCCGCCCGCCCCGTAGGAGACGAGGTTCCTGGCGAGGGCCACGGCCTCGGGGTCGTAGCTGCCCGCGGCGCAGGCCGACTCCCAGGTCAGCGGGTCGCTGTTGTCCATCACCGACTGGGGGATGAGGTCCATGCCCATGACGACCTGGTGGGCGGAGCTGGCGCGGAGCCAGGAGTCGAAGTTGTCGCCGGTGGTGGAGAACATCCACGGCTGTTCCCAGTCCGACCAGGTCGGCATCGGGTTGGCGAACATCTCCAGGCAGTTGTAGGTCACCCCGGTGACCGAGGTCACCGCGTTGACCATCGACGGCGTGAGCACGCCGCCGGGGAACTTCAGCGTGATGCAGTCCGCCTTGGAATCGCCGGCCGTGATCGGGCCGGACCCGGTGCCGCCGACCGGACTGGTCCCGCCGCCGGTGGCGGTCGGGCTCGGGGTAGCCGACGGGCTGGGGGTAGCCGACGGGCTGCCGGAGGGGGAGGAGCTGGGAGACGACGACGGGCTGCCACCAGACGAGGGTTCGCCGGTCGACGAGGGGTCCCCGCTCGGGGTCGGGCTGCTGCTCGCGGGCGGACTCTCGCTCGCGGACGAGCCGCTGGTGGGAGACGGGCTGCTGCCGGGCATCCCGCCGGCCGGGGCGGACGGGCCGGGGCCCGCGGCTGCGCTGGGCCCCGCGCCGACGGCGAGCCGCCACGGCCCGTTGGCCACCGTCAGCGAAGCGGGAGTGTTGGTGAACAGCCGTGAATCCCTCGTTACCCGGCGATGCTTTGAGCCTGCCCCGCCGCCCAATGTATAAGGAATAGCCGGGGCATTGCCGGTGAGTGTCTTTCCGGTGAATGGGCTCGATGGCGATGCGGAAAATGTCCCCTCAATATGAGGTGCCGCCTCGAGCAACGTGAGGGCCGTCAATGCGCCGAAAACGCCGGCCAACACCAGCCACCGGCTCGGAACCCTGCGAAATTGCGAAACTCGGCGAAATGGCGGGACCCTGCGAAACCCGTGCATCGCCCCAGCGTAAACGCATCACGGATGGTGTAGGTGAAGCGTCAATTAACGGGTGATGTACGGTTAGAAGGCTTTTGAGTACGCTGCCGTCGCGTTTGGAATAGCGGAGCCGAGCTGGATGATGCTGTCATCGTTGGTGTCGAAGTAGGCCTCGAACGCGAAGTCGTCATTGTTGAACATCTGGCCCATGTCGGCGACGTAGGCGCCGTCGTCGGGGGTGCCGTCACCGAGGCCCCACTCAGGGAAGCTCATCGGTTTCCCGTGGGCGACGGCGAAGGCTTCCATGTTGTTGAGGCTGGGGAAGTTCGGGTCGTTCGGCGTGTTGGCGGAGCTGTCGTTGGCGTAAGCCGACCAGCCCTCCTGCGAGACCGACTTGAGCGTTCCGCAGTCCTGGTCGTAGGCGTCGGCGCCAATGATGTCGACGTAGCTGTTCCCCGGGTACCACTGGTCGAGCGGGAAGTCCTGGGTGCAGATGTTCGGGTTCCAGACGAACAGGAAATGCGCCCCCGACACCGACCGCATCGCCGTGACCTCGTTATCAAAGCACTGGGCCCAGTCGCTCAGCTCGGTGCTCGACGATCCGGTGTAGTCGGCTTCCCACTTCCCGTTGGCCTCGATGCCGAGGCGGATGACGATTCCGCCCGCCCCGTAGGACACCAGGTTCTTGGCCAGCGTCGTCGCCTCAGAGTCGTAGCTGCCCGCCGCGCACGGCTGCTCCCAGGTCAGCGGGTCATTGTTGTCCATCACCGACTGGGGGATGAGGTCCATGCCCATGACGACCTGGTGGGCGGAGCTGGCGCGGAGCCAGGAGTCGAAGTTGTCGCCGGTGGTGGAGAACATCCACGGCTGTTCCCAGTCCGACCAGGTCGGCATCGGGTTGGCGAACATCTCCAGGCAGTTGTAGGTCACCCCGGTGACCGAGGTCACCGCGTTCACCATCGACGGGGTCAGTACCCCGCCGGGGAACTTCAGCGTGATGCAGTCCGCCTTCGAGTCCCCGGTCGTGATCGTGCCGCTGGTCGCGGTGCTCGCCGTCGGAGCGGCTCCGCCGCCGCCGGGCGGCGGGTTGTTGGCGGAGGAGGTGTTGCCGCCGGAGGACGCCTGGTCGCCGGACTTGCCCGCCGTGGCCGGGCTGCCGGCCTTCAGCGGGTCCTGCACGACCGCGGTCGAATCGGGCAGCTGCGAAGTCGCCGTCGAATCAAGCCCGGAGCTCGCCGAGTTGGCCGCCCGGCTGGGAATCAGCATGGTGTTCGCGGTGACGGTGCCCGTCAGCGGCGACGCGTAAAGCTTGCTGCCGGTATGCGTTACAGCCACCATCGCCGCGGCGATCGCCAATACAGCGAAAATGCCGACCAAGGCCTGCCACCGGCTGCGACCTGGGTGGTGCCCGAGCATCATCAATGTAGGGAGACTCTTCCGTCCGTGCACGGGTTCTGGCGTCATGGGCACAGCCACGCGAACCCGGGCGTCGATCACGATGTGGTAACTGCGTAGTGAAACCTATGACGGGTGGTGAAGGTGACATGTCAAGAGAAAGATAGCGTTATCGCTTCGTTATCTCATTTACGGAAAAGTAGCCAGCCTCGATCAGCGAGTCACGGCGGCGAACACAACCGCTGAACAAGACCCGACGCCCTCCCACGCCTCACCGGCTGGGCTTAGGCGCGGTGCAGTCGATCTTGGGGTTCACGCCCAGATAGTTCAGCGGGCCGGTGATGATCGTGACCGCGATCGTCCCGACCTGGGTGCAGCTGCCGATGGGCCCGTCGTAATAGCCGCGCTGCCCGGCGGCGATGGCGCCGATGGCCAGCCATATGGTCAGGAGCAACGTTCCGAAGCGCATCCGGCGCCCCCCTTGCCCGATCTCGGTCCGCCGGCAGCGGGTTCTGATCGGAACGTAACCTCGCCGTCACGTTTTGACCAGAGGCGGCGGCGTGGCATTTTCCGGTGGCGGTCAGTCGAGCCACTGCAGGCGGGTGCCGTGGCTGTCGGCGAGCGCGACCGGGCGGCCGTCGCGGGCGAGCACGGTCATCTGCTCGTCGCCAGACGGCCAGGCGGTGCCGGGCACGACCCCGGGCGCCTCGCTGGTCAGCCACGTGACGCCGAGGTCGCGGACGGTGCGGGCGAACTGCTCGCGCTGCGGCGGGGCGACGTAGCAGAGGACCGAGGAATGGTAGACGACGACGGTGGCGTCGGCCGGCGCCCGCGCGACGACGGCGGGCAGGTCGGTCAGCAGGTCGCCCTTGACGACGGTGGGCGGCGAGCGGCGGGCGGCGCCGATCGCCGCCGCGAGGCGCTCGGCTCGGTCTCCCTCATCCGGCCAGACCAGGCACGACAGCCAGCGGACGTCGTCATCGCGGGTGACGTCGAGCGGGTTGAGGTCGAGCCCGATCCGCCAGCCGATGGCCGGGATCCGGTCCGGCAGCGGCACCGGCCCGGCGGGCTGGCAGGGCAGCACCGGCGCGTCCGGGTCGGCGCCGGCCAGCCGGTGCCCGCCGTAGTCGTAGGAGTACCGGTCGAACAGCATCGTCAGCCCGGCGCTGGCGCCGACGTCGACCAGCGCCAGCGGCTCCGGCAGCTGGGCCAGCAGCGGAAGCAGCACCGCGCAGCGAGCCGGCTCGTTGGTCTGGGTGCGGCGGGCGCGCATCACCGCCGCCAGCTCGGCCGGGCAGTCGCGGACCAGGTCCCGCAGCGAGCCGATCGAGGCGGGGGCGCCGAGCAGGTAGCGCGCCGCCGCGAACAGAAGGTTGGGCTGCCGCTTGGCGGCCGGCAGCGACGCGACGAAGCCGACGACGCCCGCGTCCTGCGCGACCGCCGAGGCCAGCGCCTCGTACGCCGGCGACCGGCCGTGCGCCTCCAGCCGGGCGAACACCCGGTACGCCCGCGCCACCTCCGCCGTCACGTCATCCTCGGCCGCGTCCACAACGCCACGCTACCGCGCGGCCGGGAAACGGGCGGGACGTTCGTCAGCCGGCCGCGAGCCGGCCGAGCGCGTCGCCGCTCAGCCGCTGGACGGTCCACTCGTCCATGCCAACGGCGCCGATCGAGCGGTAGAAGCCGATGGCGGGCTGGTTCCAGTCGAGGACGGACCATTCGAGCCGACGGTAGCCGCGCTCGGCGCAGAGCCGCGCCAGCCGCTGCAGCAGCGCCTTGCCGTAGCCGTGACCGCGCTCCTCGGCGTAGACGAACAGGTCCTCGAGGTAGAGGCCGCTGCGGCCGGTCCAGGTGGAGTAGTTCAGAAACCACACTGCGATCCCGATGATCCGCTCCTGCCTGGCGACGACGTGCGCGAACGCGGTCGGGGAGGGGCCGAACAGGGAATCGCGCAGCCCGTCGGCGGTCGTCTCGACCCCCTCGGGCTCCTTCTCGTACGTCGCCAGCGCGCGGATGCACGCCAGGATCCCGTCCTCGTCCCCTGGTCGCGCGCGGCGGAGCACGGCGCCGGCCGCCAGCTGCTGTTCCTCATCCATTCCAGCGATCCTAGGGACGGCGCCCAACCGCGACACGCCCGGACGCGTCTAACCGGTCTGTCCTGGGTCTCGCTAGTCGAGACTGAAGTCCGCATCGGACGACCAAGGGAGCATAGTCAATGACGATTAAACCCCAGGCCCGAGCCCTGCTCGCGGTCACCGCGCTCGCGCTGGCGGGGCTGGCGGCGACCACGGGCGGCGCCCAGGCCGCCACCGCGACAACCGCAGCGCCAAGCATCGCGGTAACAACCGCCGCGCCCGCGCTGCACGGCAGCAGGATCGCGCTCGGCGCGACCACCAGGCTCTACGGCAACGCGTTCACCGAGGCGCCGAACGGGGCCGTGTTCTTCTCCCGCGGCGCCGTCGTCTACGTCGTCGAGGGGAGCCACGCGCCAGTCGTCGCGCTGCACGCGGCCGGCGCGGTCCTCGCGCTCGGGGCGAACGACGCCGACCTGTTCGTGCAGACCGGGCTGCGGGTCACCGAGTACGGCCGCGCTGCCGGCCGCCAGCTGCGGCACTGGACCCTCACCAGCCTGGCCGCCCCGATCACCTCGGCCGGCCTGGACGTCGTCGGTAACACCGTCTGGGCGTGGACCGACTGGGCGACCGACGGCAGCGGTTTCGAGTACGCGCAGGTCGACCGCATGAACACGGCCAGCTCGGCCGTGCACGTGGTCGACAAGGACGCGTTCCCCGGCGACCTGAGCGCCGACGCGGCCGGACTGTACTTCGAGACCGTGCACGGCGTGACCGACGACCTCGCCCACGCCAGCCCGACGACGTCGGCCGTGCAGTACCGCAAGGCGCCGGTCGACGCGCCGCTGGCGCTGGCCGGCGGCCGGGTCGACCTGCTCGCGTTCGGCAGCAGCGCGGCCGACGTGCTCAGCTACAACGCGGGCACGCTGGCGCTGGTCTCGGCCAAGCGGGTGTCGGACAAAGACGACTCGATCGTCGGCACCGGGCTGGGGCTGCTGGTGCTCGCCCGGCCCTGCACCGGGTTCCCGTGCTCATCGGCGACGGTCGGCCGGCTGAACACCGCCACCGGCGGCACATCCGCCGCGCTATCGGTCCCAGGCGCGTATCAGCTGCTCAACGGCCCGGCGGTCATCGAGGCGACCGACGTGCGCGGGAGCCGGGCGAACCTGTTCCTGGTGCGAATCAGTTCCTGACGGCGTGAGACCAGGGTCCGTTCGATAAAAAAGGATCTTGAATTCAAAGACCTTTGATTTTCGAACGGACCCTGGATGACTGCCAGCCGTCCGTGACCGAAGTCAGCGGCGCAGCGTCACCCGCGGCCGGAACAGCGTCAGCGGCGGATTTTGGCGCCGCTACCTTGCCGATCGCGGGGCTGACCGCGGCGCAGCAGGGCGGCGGCGGGCTCCCCGGCCAGCGGACCGGACCGATCGGGCAGCACCACGACGATCGCGTCCTGGTGGAGGGCGGCCCAGACCAGCCCGTCTTCGAGCGGCACGGCGAGGCCGGTCACGGTGTTGGCAGGCACCAGCTCGGTCGGCGCGGCGCCGAGGACGTAGCTGTTGCTCGGGTCATCCTCCCGGGCGATGTCGGCCGCCAGCAGCAGCACCGCGACCTGCTCCTGCGCGAGCTGCTCGGCGACCGCCTTGAGGCCGCGGACCGCCCCCGGGTTCTCGCCCCCGACCTTGGCGGCGATCTCGTCGCCGATCTCACGGGTGGCGGCCGCGGCGATCTGGTCGAGGGCGGCGCCGATGGACGGTCCCATGTGGTCGTCGCGCCCGCTGCGGGTGCGCCTGCCGTCGATCGTGACGATCGGCCCGAGCGATCCGGTCAGGTGCGCGCTGACCGCGTCGAGGATGGGCTGGTCGCCCGCGCCGAGCACGATGTGCGCCCCCGCCGTGGCGGCCGCGTCGTCGATGCGGGCGGCGACCTCGGTCGCGTTCGCCTGCCCGCCGCTCTCCGGCTCGCTGTCGGTCAGGTGCCGCTCGCCGTGGTGCACGGCGGGCGGCTTCTCCCTGACGTGGCCGCTCTGGGACGGCTCGCGCTTGCCGACCAGGAAGTGCTCGACCGCCGCCTCGGTGCCGGCCGCGTGCGCGATCACGTCGGCGCCGTCGCGGTCGGCCACCACGACCACGCAGGCGGGCCGGGCAGCGGCGGCCGAGGCGGCCGTCGCCAGGTGCGGCAGCGGCCCCACGGTGACCGAGTTCTCGCCGATGGAGCCGCCAATCCACTGCTCATGCAGGACCTGGCCGTGCGCGGCGACGACCACCCGGGTGCCGGGGCCGTGTTCCTCGGCGTCGCCCGAGCCGGTGCTCAGCGCCCGGGCGGTGTCATCGGCGGCGCCCAGCTCGGCCGCCTGCCTGACGGCGTCATTCCAGGCGACCTCCCAGGCCGGCTGCAGGTGGCCCGGGGCATCAGGGACGGGAACGGCGGCGGTCACCACCAGGTCGGAGGCGTCGGTTCCTGGCTGCAGCGCCCGCAGCCGGGGATCGAGCTGGATACGGCCGAGTCGCAGCAGCGGAAACGAGGTCGTCGATGCCATGAGTCCATCTCAACAGGCGTCCCGGCGGTGACAGCGGGCGGGGTACCCGTTTCCCCTTTTGACGGTCACGCAGCGTAGCTGCCATCCCCGGGCCTACTGGAAGGCCTCCCACTGGATCAGCACCGACGAGGGGGACGCGATCGTGGTCTTCACCTCGTCGTTGCTCTGCGGGTCGGGCATGTCGAGCAGCGTCGCCCCGGTGACACCGTAGGAAGAGTCGTGATCACCGGCCACGCAGCCGAAGAACGTGAGCGGGGTGAACGCGGGGGTGTAGGGCGTGATCGCCTCGATGATCCACTCGGCCGACGGGCCGTTCGCGGTCTCGCCCGCCACCGGGTTGAGGCCGACCGAGACGGCCTGGTTGGTGCGGCCGTTGCCGAGCATCACGAACCCGTGGTCGGCCGCGGGCGCGCAGACCAGCACCGAAACGGTGTCGCCGGCCTGGACCTCGAAGTTGTTGACCACGTAGCCGGCCAGGCGTCCACTCGGTCCAGCCCCAGTAGCTGACCGAGCCGAGCCCGGGGAACTCCCGATTGGGGGTGACGGTGGCGCCGATGCCGGCCTGCAGCAGCGACGCGTTACCGTAGCCGCCGATCCCGACCCAGAAGCCGATGATCATCTGCTCGGTCAGGGACGGGTCGATTGTCAGCACGGCCGGCACCGCGAACTGCGCGAACGCCAGGTTCGGCGGCTTGTTCTGCGCGGTCGTGACGACCGCGCCGCCCCAGTTGCCCGAGGTGAACTCGCCCCGGGCCCGCTGCGCCGCGCGCAGCGCGTCGATCGTCGGGTCGGTGACCAGCTCCGGCCGGGTGTAGTTCCACGGCCGGGAGAACGCGCGCTGGTAGGCCCGAGACAGCCGGGGATCGCGCTCGGGATCCGGCCGCCGGGGCAGGCCGTGCCGGCGCAGCGACGCCGGATCGGCCCGCAGCGGATCGAAACCATCGGGCGGCAATTCAAAGGTCCTAGCGCCCGCGGGCACGGCTACGTCGACCACGATAATCCCCCTTGGCGGTGTGCTGACCGACGCCCCAGCCCTCCGTTCGGGGCGAGGCGTTTACCGGTAAGGAGGACGCCCGCGGCGGCCAGATACATCGATCCGGCCGCCCCTGGCGGCTGAGGTCAGCGTGCTTCCTCGGGTTTGCGGGCCAGGTAGCCGACGAGGTCGATTTCGGCCCGCAGCGGCAGGCCGTCCCGTTGCCGCCCCTGCGCCTGCTCGACCGCCGCGCGCTCGAATTCGGCCTCGCCGACCTGCTGGATGGCCTCGTAAGCGGGGCCGGTGGCGGCCAGCGCCCGCGCGTAGAGCTGCGGATCGGCGAATTCCCACACGAACGGCACCCGGATGCGCTCGATATCCGCGAACCCGTGGGCGGCGAGGAGCTGCTCGCCCGCGCCCGGCCGGCCGAGCGACACCATCGCCGCCTGGTTATCGACCTTCGGCGGTGCGGCCAGGCGGAACGGCGCCAGCGCCCAGGCGCCGGGGGAGACCTTGATGTGCCCCCAGACCGTGATCCCGGCCCGTCCGCCCGGCCGCAGGACCCGGCGGAGCTCGGTTACCGCGTCCGGCGTGGTCCCCCAGATGCCGCGGAAGCTGGTGACGACGTCGAATGAGGCATCCTCCCAGGGCAGCGCGTGCATGTCGCCGACCCGGATGTCGCAGCCCGGGTTGCGGTCCCTGGCCACTGCGACCAGCCGGGGCGAGGCGTCGAGGCCGCTCCCGGTGGCGCCCCGGATCCGGGCCAGCTCGATCGCGAGCCCGGACCCGCACGCCACGTCGAGCAGCCGGTCCCCGGCGTCGACGCCGAGCCGGTGGTGCAGGGCGACGTACTCGCGGCAGTTGCCCGGCTCGCTCAGCGCCGCGAAGTCCGCCGCCTTGCGGCCCCAGCCCTCGTCGACCAGGGTCCACTGCGGAGAGTCGGTGCCTGGTGCTGTCATTGCTGCCCCCTTGCCTCGCCCGGCCCCGGGTTGCCCTTCTCCTCATGCTGTCACCCGTGAGCGCTCCGTGGTCAAGCGCGGCTGATGTTCGGCCGGGCCGCCCTCGGGTAGCTGCGGCGCATGGCGAGGTCGGCGACGGGAGAGTCGGTGCTGTCCCGGGCGGTGCGCATCTTCGAGGCGTTCACCCCGGACGAGCGGGTGCTGTCGGTGTCGCAGATCGCGCGCCGCGCCCGGCTGCACCTGGCGACCGCGTCCCGGCTGATCGCCGAGCTTGAGTCGCACGGGCTGCTCGACCGCGATCCGGACCGGCGGGTGCGGGTGGGCGCGCGGATGTCGGAGCTGGCGCTGCGGGCGTCGCCGACGCTGGGCCTGCGCAACGCCAGCAGGCCGTTCATGGAGGACGCGCACGCGGTGCTCGGCCATCACGTGCAGCTCGGCGTCCTAGACGGGGATGAGGTGCTGTTCGTCGAGCGGCTGTCCGCGCCCGGGGCGGTTATCGCCGGGCTGCCGCTGCACGCGTCCGCCTCCGGCCTTGTGCTGCTCGCGTTCGGCCCCCGGGACCTGCAGGAACGGATCCTGGCCGGGCCGCTCCGCCGGTACACCGCGAGCACCATCATCGACGCCGCCGGGCTGCGGGCCGCCCTGGCCGAGGTGCGGCGGCAGGGCTGCGCGTCCCTGCCCGGGCACGTGCACGAGGACGCGCTGGGGGTGGCGGTGCCGATTACGCTGCCCGCTCAGCGGGACGGCCGGACCACTGCGGTGGCGGCGCTGGCCGCGATCGTCCCGGTCGGCACCGACACCAGGGCCGTCGTCGGGGTCCTGACCACGGCGGCGCGCGGAATCAGCCGGATGCTCGGCGACCCGGCCGGGAAACCGGCCGCCCGCTAGCCACGACGCGCTATCGCCTAGTCATGACGCGCTATCACGCGGTGATAACGAGAGACACACAGGTGCTATTGGGGACGTTGGGTTTATGCAAGACTTAACGGTATAGAGAATTGATATTCGTGATTTGCCAGCATCTGCCCGTAGCCCTGGTCTAGCCTCCTCCCTGGGGGATCTCGCGCGCGCGGAGGTGGATTGATGGCGAGCAGGCACCGGTCCACACGGCGCGGTCGGGTGGACCGCAGCCGCGCTGCCCGCCTCGCGATTCCCTTCGCCATCCCGGTGGTGCTTGCGCTGGTTGTCGGGGCGGTCATCGTGGTCAACGATGATGGCGGCGGAGGCGGCGGCTCGCTCGCCCCGACCGCTCAGCAGTCGCCGCTCGGCGCCACCACGAACCCGACCGACGGCGGCGCGGCGGCCGACCCGGCCGCGACCGGCAGCGCCCCGATCATCACCGACGCGGCCAACGTGAACTGCGACATCATCGTGCCCGCGAACGCGCTCACCGCGCACGGGCTGGCGACGCCGTACCTGCTGACCGGCCCGGCCGGGATGACGCCGGCCCAGTCCGGGTGCGAGATGTCCAATGCCACCGCCCTGGGGGCGTTCGTCCAGGCGACGATCCTGGACCCGGCCACCGGCAGGCTCTCGGTCTACAACCCGCTGGTGATCACGCAGGGCACCACCCCGGCGGTGACGCCCTCGGTGCCGAACCTCCCGGCCGACGCGATCGTCACGATCGACTTCGGGTTCAACGGCACCGACCTCTTCCAGGTCGGCGCCACGCCGACCGCGCTCAAGCAGGCCAACTGCCTCAACGGCCAGACCGGATCGATCTTCGGGCAGGTGTCGTTCTGCAACGGCGTCAACTTCTTCAACGCCGCCTTCCAGGACGAGCGCGAGGGCAAGCTGAAGGTGCCGTCGGCGGGCACGTCGTCGAGCATGGCGGTGACGGACGGCGCGATGGGGACCGGCAAGGCGTGCCCGGTCACCCGCAACTTCGAGATGGTCGACCAGGACCCGTCCGACAACGTGACCACCGAGTACCTGCTCAACCCGGCGACCGGCCAGACCGCGCAGGACACCGCGTCCAACGCGGGCAACCTGCAGGGCGCCACGCTGCTGCTCAACGGCAGCGACAACACGCTCCTCGACCAGTTCATCGACCCGGTCCTCGGCTGCGCCCCCTACATGGCGCCCGACCTGGCCAACAACGACCTGCCGACCACGTCCCAGGCGCTTGACGAGCTGCTCGCCAACGCGAACCAGCCGAAGAACGCGGCCCTGATCCCCGAGAACGACGAGATGGTGCTCGCCGCCAATAACACGTTCGACGCGGCCAAGACCGACATGTACCGGGCCGAGGTCGGCCAGGCCCCGATCGACGCGGCCGACGACCGCAGCAGCAGCCCGGAGATGTACTGCCAGTACATGATCGACATCCAGACGCCGTTCCTGGCCGCCAACCAGGCGCTGCTCGAGACCGGTCAGCCGCCGGTGGCGAACGTCGGCGACAACCTGCTGACGTTTCTCGCCAACCGGCTCAACATGTCCTTCACCAACCTGGCGTGCCAGAACTTCGGCCTCGCCAACCCGGTCACGGTCACGCTGAACGGGCAGGGCGTCGCGATCGGGGCCACCTTCAACACCACCATGCAGACGGCCCACGCCGCGACGGTGACGGACGCGCCGGGCATGGCGCAGCGGATGGGCCGCTCGCACCACCAGCTGATGAACCCGTCCGGCATGTGACGACGGCGCCGCCGCCGGCCGGCTAGCTGAAGTGCGTGCGGGGGCGGTCCTGGAGTTCGCCGTCGAGGTAGAGGTCGACCTTCTCGTTGTAGAAGCAGGCCAGGCCGGCGACCTTCTGGCTCTCCGGCAGCGGGGTGCGGTAGATCCAGACCAGGTCCGGGCGGACGCCGTGGCCGGCGTCGACCGACCAGTAGCCGGCCGTGCCCTTGTACGGGCAGTGGCTGGTGGTGTCGGACGGAACGAGCAGCTCGGTGCGGACGTCGGGCAGCGGCAGGTAGTACCGCGGCGGCAGGTGAGTCTCGAACAGGATGTGCGGCCGGACCGAGTCGGCCACGGTGACGCCGTCGATCTCGACCCGGACGTGCTGGGAGCTGGCGAGGATGTCCACCCGCGTGTAGGGGTCGCGTGGGTGGGTGTAGACCGGCTCGTCCTCCTCCAGCCACTCGTCCATCTCGGCCCAGGTCGAACCGCACCAGGTCGCGCAGCGACTCCAGCGGCGAGTCCGGGTAGCGCCGGGCGGCGCCCGCCGCGGTCGCCCCGTCGACCCGGACGTCGAGGATCTCGGCCTCGCCCCTGCTCGGCGAGTGCTCGGTGTTGCCGGTGGGCTCGAGTTTGGCCTGCACGTCCGCCAGCGGCAGGTAGTAGGTCGGGAAATAGGGGATCTCCCAGACCAGGAACGGGCGCCTGGTGTCGGCGACCAGTCGGCCCGCCAGGTAGACCCGGACCCGCTTAGCGCCCTGCTCGACCCGGACCGATCCGCGTGTGTCCTTGTTCATGACCGGTACCTACCCGGCCCGCTCGGGCAGGAACGAGGGACGGGCGTTGAGCGCGGCGACGTCCTGCAGGGAGGTCGACCGGTAGGCGTCCCGCAGGGCCGCCAGCTCGGCCGGGGTCAGCACGTCCTCGATCCGGTCGAAGCCAGTCCGGGGCGCGGGCGCTGACCATGTCGAGCACCTGGTCGACCGGCATGTTCCTGGTCGCGAGGACGATCTGGTTGACGGCGGGCAGCCGCTCGGCCTCGTAGGCGGCGAGGCCGTCGGCGGGGGAGGCGGCCGCGGCCAGCTCGCGGGCCAGCACCCGCGCGTCGATGATCGCCTGCGAGCCGCCGTTGGACCCGATCGGGTACACCGGGTGGGCGGCGTCGCCGATCAGCGTCACCCGGCCGCGCCCCCAGGACGGCAGCGGGTCCCGGTCAACCATCGGGTACTCGAGGATCTCGGGCGAGCGGGACATCAATGCGGGCACGTCCAGCCAGTCGAACGTCCAGTCCAGAAAGTGCGGCAGCGCCTCGGCCAGCCGCCCCTCGCGGTTCCAGTCCGGCCGGCTCGGCGGCTCGGCCCCGCCCATCATCACCTCCGCCACCCAGTTGATCAGCGCCGTGTCGGGGCCGCGGTCGGCGATCGGGTAGGCGACGAACTTGACCGTCGAGGTGCTGCCGGTGATGGCGAGGGTGGAACCGGACAGGAACGGGCGCCCCTCGGCGGTGCCGCGCCACATCATCACGCCGCTCCACCGCGGCGGCGGCTCGCCGGTGTGCAGCTGAGCGCGGACGGCCGAGTAGAGGCCGTCCGCGCCGATCAAGACATCGGCGGTGGAGGGGACGACGCGACCGTTCGATCGATCAGAGACAAGTACCTCGACGATGCCGTCACGGTCCGTGAATCCGGTCACGGTCGCCCCGGTTGTGACCGCGTTGTCCCCCAGCCGGTCGCGGACCGCCGCCAGCAGCATCAGCTGCAGCTCGCCGCGGTGGATGGAGTACTGCGGCCACGCGTAGCCGAGGCCGCGACCGCGCGGTTCGCCCCAGATCAGGCTGCCGTGGCGGTCGAAGTGGGCCTGCTCGGAGGTGGCGATGCCGGTCGCGGCGAGCTGCGGGCCGAGGCCGAGCTCGGTCAGCTCGCGGACCGCGTGCGGCAGCAGGTTGATGCCGACCCCGAGCGGCTTGAGCGTGCTCGCGGAGTCGACCAGCTGGGCCTCGATGCCGACGGCGTGCAGGCTGAGCGCGGCGGTGAGGCCCGCGATCCCGGCGCCTGCGATCAGGACACGCACCGGAACACCTTACACGTCGAGGATGTAGGCGGCGGCCGGGCTGAGCCGCGCGAGCGTCTCCGGGCGGATGAACGCGCGCTGGTTGAGCTGCTGCCCGTTGCCGCGGCCGGTGAAGTACGAATGCAGCGCCCGGCGCGGGCGGTCGGTGCTGTTGCGGGTGCCGCCGTGCCACAGGTGGCTGTTGAAGACGATGACCGTGCCGGCCGGGGCGGTGAGCGTGACCTGCTCGGGATGCGGGCCGAGCGGATCCGGCAGCTCGTCGCCGACCCGCACGGTCCGCCGGTGCGAGCCCGGCACCACCCGGGTCGCCCCGTTCTCCTCGGTGAAGTCGTCAAGCAGCCAGATCGAGTTGCACACCTGGTACGGGCCGGGGCCGGCCGGTCCGCCCTCGGCGTGCAGCGCCTGCAGTCCCGCCCCGGGCCGGGCGGCGCGGCTGTTGAGCGAGGAGAGCTTGAAGTCGCCGAGCACGTGGGCGACGGCGGCCAGCAGCCGCGGGTCGGTGAAGCAGACCTCGAAGACCGGGTCCTTGTTGACCAGGTCGGCCAGCCGGTCGGTCCCGGCCTCCTGGTGCACCTCCCGGCCGGCCGCGTCCCCCTCGGCCGCCGCCAGCTCGGCCACCCGGGTCCTGGCCCGGTCCAGCTGCTCATCGGTCAGCATCGCGGGCAGCGGCGCGTAGCCGTCGCGGTCCAGCCGCTCCCTGGTGGCCGGGTCGAGGGTTTGCTCGGTCACGCCGAGCTGGGCGAGCGCGGATGCTATGTCCATCGTGTCTCCCTCGCTAAGGTGTGAGTCATGGCGGCGCCGGACTACCAGGCCCGGGCGGCGGCCGCGGTGCGGGCGCTGCAGGGCTGGTACGTGCCGCGGACGGGGCTGTGGAAGAGCACAGGCTGGTGGAACGCGGCCAACGCGCTCACGACCGTGATCGGGTACGCCCGGCACACCGGCGACGACCGTCACGCGCAGGTCGTGGCGACCACCTTTCGGCACGCGCGGCGCCGGCATCCCGGCTTCGTGAACATGTTCTTCGACGATAACGGGTGGTGGGCGCTGGCGTGGGTGGCCGCCTACGACCTGACCGCCGACCGCCAGTACCTGGACGCGGCCCGGACGATCTTCGCCCGCAACCTGGCCGGCTGGGACGACGTCTGCGGCGGCGGGATGTGGTGGAACACCAAGCGGACCTACAAGAACGCCATCACCAACGAGCTGTTCATCACCCTCGCGGCGCAACTGCACGAGCGGACGCCCGACGACCAGGAGTACCTGACGTGGGCGCTGCGGGGCTGGGAGTGGCTGACCGCGCGGGCCCTGATCGGGCCGGGCGGCCTGGTCAACGACGGTCTCCGGCCGGACTGCGGCAACAACGGCGGCACCGCCTGGACCTACAACCAGGGCGTCATCCTCGGCGGGCTGGCCGCGCTCTACGACATCACCGGCGACCGGGCGTACCTCAGGCACGGGGAGCTCATCGCCGACGCCGCGCTGGGCGCGCTGACCGACGCGGACGGCATCCTGACCGAGCCGTGCGAGCTCACCGCTGACGGCTGCAACGGCGACGGCACCCAGTTCAAGGGCATCTTCGCCCGTTACCTGCACGACTTCTACCAGCGCAGCGGTAAGCGCGCTTACCGCTCGTTCCTGCTCGCCAACGCGGACTCGGCCTGGGACAACGCGCGGAACCCGGGCGACCAGTTCGGGCTCCGCTGGGGCGGCCCATTCGACCGGGCCGACGCCAGCAGGCAGTCGTCGGCGCTGGACGTCCTCGGTCGCCGCCGCCGCCCTGACCCGGGCATAGGACGGGCGCATCGTTAGTTGTAGAGTGACAACTAATGATTCTTTCGCCTGGGGGCGTACCTTGCCTGAGATGACCGGCCGGCGCCGCTACCTGGTGCTGGCGATCTGCTGCATGAGCCTGTTCATCGTCGGCATGGACGCCACGATCGTGAACGTGGCGCTGCCGTCGATCGGACGGGACTTCCACGCCCCGGTCTCCGGCCTGCAGTGGACGGTCGACTCGTACCTGCTGGTGATCGCCTCGCTGCTGATGCTGTCGGGGTCGGTCGCCGACCGGGTGGGCCGCCGGATGGTGTTCCAGATCGGGCTGGCGGTGTTCACCCTCGGCTCGCTCGCCTGCAGCGTCGCGCCCAGCCTGGGCGCCCTGGTCGCGTTCCGCGCGGTGCAGGCGGTCGGCGGGTCGATGCTCAACCCGGTCGCGATGTCGATCGTCACCAACACGTTCACCGACCCGAAGGAACGGGCCAAGGCGATCGGCTTCTGGGGGTCGACGTTCGGCCTCTCGGTCGCGACCGGCCCGGTCATCGGCGGCGCCCTGGTCGACTCGGTCGGCTGGCGCGGCGTGTTCTGGGTCAACATCCCGGTCGGGATCGCGGCGATCATCCTGACCGCGCTGTACGTGCCGGAGTCGCGGGCGGCGATCAAGCGCAGGCTCGACCCGGTCGCGCAGGTCCTGGTCGTGCTCACGCTGGTGACGCTGACCTACGCCATCATCGAGGGCCCGTCCCGCGGCTGGTCGTCGGCGCTGATCCTCGGCTGCTTCGCGATCGCGGTGGCCGCCCTGGCGGCGCTGCTCGGGTGGGAGCCGAGGCGGGCCGAGCCGCTGATCGACCTGCGGTTCTTCCGCTCCCTGCCGTTCTCGGGGGCGGCCGCGACGGCGATCACGGCGATGGCCGCGTTCTCCGGGTTCCTGTTCCTGATCACGCTCTACCTGCAGGAGGTGCGCGGCTACCGGCCGCTGGTGGCGGGCCTGTTCCTGCTCCCGATGGCGGTGGCGATGGCGGTCTCGGCCCCGCTGTGCGGCCGGCTGCTCGCCCGCAGCGGGCCGCGGATCGCCGCTGCTGATCGCCGGGACCGGCATCACCATCGGCGGGATCATGCTGGTCTTCATCACCGGCGCCTCGCCGGTCTGGTACGTGCTGCTCAGCTGCCTGGTGCTCGGCATCGGCATGGGCTGGGTGAACGCGCCGATCACCAACAGCGCGGTGGCGGGGATGCCGCGCGCCCGGGCCGGCACCGCGGCCGGGATCGCCTCGACCAGCCGCCAGGTCGGCTCGTCGCTCGGCGTCGCCGTGGTCGGGTCGGTCCTGACCGCCAACCTGCACGGCTCGCTCGTGACCGGGTTCGCGTCGGCCACCAGGCCCGCCTGGTGGCTGGTGGCCGCGATGGGCGCCGTCGTGCTGGCGCTCGCGCTGGCCACGACCGGCCGGGCCGGGCGGGCGAGCGCCGCCCGCACCGCCGAGCTGATCGAGCGGTCCGAGAGCCGCGTCCCGGCCGGGGTCGGCGCCGGCGCTGGCGCCGCTGCGGGCGCCGAGGCCGGCGCTAGTGCACATCCCTGACCCGCTGCCAGGGCGCAGGCAGCCCGAGTTCGTGGCGCCTCCGGCTCCGAGCGGGCCGCGACCCCGCGCCCTGCCGGATAACAGCAACTCCGAGCGGGCCGCGACCCTACGCCCTGCCGGATAACAGCAACTCCGAGCGGGCCGCGACCCTACGCCCTGCCGGATAACAGCAAGAAGCGCGACCCCTGCCGCGCGGTCGGAAATTATTGCGCGACGTTTGACTCCGCTTCCCGAGCCTTTCGTCGCGCAATAATTTAGGACCGCCATGCTCTGGTGGATAACAGCAAGAAGCGCCTCCTGGCACGCGAAGACTTTGGAGACTTTTTTCGTCGCGGAAGAAAAGCACGCCATACGGGTGCAAACCTTCCGCGCTCATGCGGCACAGGCCGATTCCGGTAGATAACAGCAAGAAGCGCGGAGCGCCCGGTGGCGGTTCGCCTCCTCGCCGCCCGGTGGCGGTTCGGCGGCTCGCTTGGTCGGGTACTCGCCTATTCGCCGGTGAGCTCGCGCAGCAGGCGGGCTTCCTCGAGGGGGGACAGGCCCGGGGTGTCGGGGCCGCCGCGGGCCAGGTCCCAGGAGAGGGTGTCGCGGATCGTCTCGGTCATCGACCGGCAGTTCAGGCCGGCCCCGACGGCGTGCGAGGAGTCCACGTCGCAGAACGCCTCGTAGCCTTCCTCGGCGTACCAGAGCGGAATGCCCTCGTCCGGGTCGACGCCCGCCTCGATCAGCTGCGGGGTGGGGATCCAGGTCAGCTCGGCGTCGCTGTACGTCGCCGTCCGGCACAGATCGAGCAGGATCCCGAACGGGCGCGGGGCGCCGGTGAGGTTGTACACGCCGCCCCGGTCCCGGTGGCAGGCGTCGAGCAGGAACGCCGCCAGGTCCCTGACGTCGATCACCTGGGTGAGGTCGCCCGCGTCGCCGGGCGCGAGCACCCGGCCGCCGGCCGCGATCCGCCGGGGCCAGTAGGGGAAGCGGTCGGTCGGGTCGTGCGGGCCGGTGATCAGCCCCGGCCGGCCGATCAGCGCGCGGTCGCCGAACACCTCGCGGACGACGGCCTCGGACAGCGCCTTGTTGGCGCCGTAGTTGTCGGGGAAGTCCGGCACGCCGGGCTTGAGCTCGGCCAGCGGCGCGTCCTCGAGCTGGGACTCGGTGGTCGACTGGCTGGCGTAGACGGACACGCTCGAGACGAACACGTAGCGGCCGGTCCGGTCGCGGAAGGCCTCGGCCGCGCGCCGGGCGACCGCCGGGTCGTAGCAGGCCACGTCGATGACCGCGTCGAACTCGCGACCGTCGAGCGGGGACAGGTCTTCGGTGCGGTCGCCGATGACCGTCTCCACGCCCGGGTAGAGGTCGGGGTTGGTCTTGCCGCGGTTGAACAGCGTGACCGCGTCGCCGCGGCCGAGCGCGGCTTCGACGATGGCGCGGCCCGCGAACTTGGTGCCGCCGAGGACGAGGATTTGCATTCGCCCATGCTGGCACACCGCCGCCGCCGGTTTGCCCGAATTCCGCTTCAGGCAGCGCGGTCACGTTAACAGGAAGCCAAGCCGAGATAACAGCAAGAAGCGCGGAGGACGCGCGCTCAGCTTTAAGACGATCGACACCTACTGTAACGGACAGTCACTCATAGTGATTTAGGTCACTGTCCGTAGCATGGACGCGGAGTCCTCTGGCTCGGGAGAATCTCGCTGGGGGGACTTGATGATCGTGACCATCGTGGGGGCCGGGCGGCTTGCTGAGGGCATCGCTGTGCGCGTGCTGGCTGGTGATCACCGGGTGAGGCTGGCCGACGCGGAGCCTGGGAAGGCGGACGCGCTGGCGGCCGGGCTCTCCGCGCGGGCCGTCAGGGACGCCGGCCACCCGTCACCATTCGTGATGGTCGCCGGCGTTCCTGAGGCGATCGCCGGGGCCGACGTGGTGGTGCTCGCGGTCCCCTACCCGCAGGGGCGCCTCATCGTCCGCGACCAGGGGGCGGCGCTGTCGGGCGTCACCGTCGTGGACACCTGCAACCCGGTCGACTTCTCGACCTTCGACTCGCTGCTCACCAGCCCGGGGATGTCGGCCGCCGAGGAGATCGCGGACGCGAACCCGCGCGCCCTGGTGGTCAAGGCGTTCAACACCACGTTCGCGTCGGCGCTGGTGGCCGGCTGGGTCGGCGGCCTGCCGGTGGACGTGTTCCTGGCCGGAGACGACGCCCGCGCCAAGGCCGGGGTGGCCGCCCTGATCGCCGACGGCGGGATGCGCCCGGTCGACACCGGCCCGCTTCGCCGGGCCCGCGAACTCGAGGCGTTCCAGCTCCTGCACATGACGCTGCAGGGTCCGCTCGGGCTGGACTGGGCGAGCGCGATCAAGCTTCTTCCCTGATCGTGATCGCGATCGCACTGACGTGAGATAACAGCAAGAAGCGCCGGAGGTGCGTTGGATAAGATGGACAGATGACTGAGCGGAAGCCTCGGGGGATGTCGTTCCCGTCGTGGATCGACCAGCAGATCGCCGATGCCGAGCAGCGGGGCGTGTTCACTGACCTGCCGGGCAAGGGCAAGCCGCTCAACCTGAAGCCGACCGGCGGCGATTACGGCGAAGCCTGGGTCCGGGACTACGCGCGGCGCGAGGGCGTGCAGCCGGACGAGTTCCTGCCGACCCCGCTCAAGCTGCGGCGGGAGATCGAGGCGCTAACCGAGGAGGTCGGCGAGTTCCGCTCCGAGGCAGGAGGTCCGCGAGGTCGCGGCGGACATCAACCGGCGCATCGTCGAGTGGCGGCGCATCCCCGTCGGCCCGCCCATCCACGTCCGGCTGGTCAACGCCGACGACCTGGTCGCCCGCTGGCGCGCCGCCAAGAAGGGACGCCCGGCGTCAGCCGGGCCGACGGCGGGTCCGTCGACCGTAGTCGGGAGCGCCGGTTCGGCTGCGCAGACGGCGGAGCCGGCTCGGCCGCCGGGCGCAAAGACCCGGCGGCCGAGCTGGTGGCGGCGCCGACGGACTCCGTGATCATCGCGGTCGGTGCGGCTAACCGACGGTGAGCGGGGCGGCGGCCCGCAGCGGCGCTCGCGACGACCTCGCCAGCGCCGACACCGACGTGATGTGCAGCGCCAGCAGCAGTGGCACTTCGGCCGTCGGGACCAGCGCCAGCGGCAGCGTGCTGATCGCCGAGCCGCCCGGGGTGACGTGGATCAGCTGGTAGGCGGTGAGGGCGCCGAGGGTCAGGGCCACGACCAGATCGGCCAGGCCGAAGGAGTTGAGCCACAGGATGGCGCGGCGGCCGGCGACCGCGGGCCTGAGCATGAGCAGCACCGCGGCGATGCCGGTGGCCATGTCGCCCAGGCCAGCCGGCAGCGCGAACACCGCGGGCAGCTGGCCGAGGGCCATGGTGATCAGGAAGGCGACCCCGGTCACCCGGAACGCGTGCGGCGCCTCGAGGCGGTTCGCCATGCCCGGCGCGGTGAGGGCGCGCGCCACCACCGGGATCCGGCGCAGCGCCAGCAGCGCGAGGAGAAAGCCGAACACCGCGACCGGCAGCCACGGCACCCCGTGGCCGAGTCGCGTGTGGTACCAGCCGTGATCAGCGATCACGGCGCTGGCGGCGGTCCAGCCGCCGAGCACGATCGCCGCGCCGCCGGCCAGCAGCGCGGCCGGCCGACGGCCCAGGCCCGCTCGCAGCGCGCCCCCGTAGAGCAAGAAGCAGGTCACGGCCGGGACCGCGATGACGCCTGCGAGCGATATCGCCCACACATAACCAGGCGGGTCATACATGACAGCCTCCTTCGAGAAAATGTTTACTATCTACAAGATAGTAGGTTGAAGAAAGTATCTGTCAACTAGTATTATCGGAAGGGTGACCAGGAACGTTCGCACCTACGACCACTTCTGCCTGGTCGCCCGCGCGCTGGAACGCGTCGGCGACCGGTGGAGCCTGCTGGTGATCCGTGATCTCCTCACCGGCGCCAAGAGGTTCACCGACCTGATGGACCGCCTCGGCGGGATCACCCCGAAGACCCTCAGCGTGCGCCTGCGCGAGCTCGAGGACGACGGAATCGTCGCCGTCGATCGAGAACCGGGCAGACGGGAGGTCTGGTACCGGCTAACGCCGGCCGGCTCTGACCTCGCCCCGGTGATCGATGGGCTCAGCTGGTGGGGGCAGCAGCACGCCTGGCGCAGACCCCAGCCCGGCGAGCCGCTGCACGCCGAGCACCTGCTCAGGAGCGCCATCCGGGCCATCGAGCACAGCGCCGACGACGCTGCCGACGGCGTGACTGACGAGCAGGGGCCGGTCCGCTGGCACTTCCGGCTCGACGGCGCGGACTACCTGGCAGAAAGCGACGGTCACCGGTGGTCGCTCGCCGCGGATGCCCCGTCCGGGCCGGCCGACGTCACGATCACCGGGACCGCCCGGGCCCTGGGCGCCCTCATCCTCAAAGGGTCGGACCAGGGCATCGACATCGTCGGCGAGGACGGGCCGACCGGGCAGTTCCGTCGGCTCATCCGCACCATGGCCGCCACCGTCGGGTCCTCCGCCTAGATCGAGCGGGCCGCCGCGCCCGATATCCCGGCCCGGTAGGATTGCCGTTGGCGCTGGGAGGGTGCCGCCGGGTCCGCGGGAAGGACTGAGTCCACCTCCGAATCACGATGCACGTGCAGCTGTGGCCTCTTCCTCGGCCTGAGCAGCGGACCGCAGGCGACAGAGGGAGACGCCCGTGTCTGATTCGCTTCCCGATCGCCCCGATCTCGGCCAGCTCCGCCGCCGCGCCAAGGAACTGCGCGACGCCGCCCGGGCGGGCGATGCCGCCGCCGTTGCGCGCCTGGTCCGCCATCACCCGGCCCCGCCCGCCGGGCCGGTCCGGTTGGCCGCCGCCCAGCTGGTCATCGCCCGCGAGCTGGGCTTCCCGAGCTGGCCCGCGCTGACCGCCGCGCTCGAGGCAGACGCCGCATCCCGCCGGGCGCTTTCTGCGTTCCTGTCCGACTCGGTCGACGACCGGATGCGACAGGCCGCAGTGGTCATGCGCGCCGATCCGGCCATCGCCGGCCGCAGCCTGTCGGCCGCGGCCGCCCTCGGCGACGCGGCGGCGGTGCGCGGGCACCTCGCCGCCGACCCGGGGGCCGTGCGCGCCCTTGACGAGGAACGGGGCTGGCCGCCGCTGCTGTACGCCTGCTACTCCCGCTGGCCCCAGGTTGAGCCCGACCGGGCGCCCGGGCTGGCCGCGGTGGTGCGCCTGCTCCTGGCGGCCGGGGCCGACGCGAACACCAACGACGGCGGACAGCGCCATTACCACTCCGCGCTCAGGGGATCGGTCGAGGTCAACAACCCGGACGTCACCGAGGCGCTGCTCAACGCCGGAGCGCATCCCGATCCGGGCCAGCCCATCGCCGACGCTACCGCTCACCGCGACCTGCGGTGCCTGCGCCTGCTGCTCGCCCACGGCGCCCGGGTGGCCAGCACCTGGGCGGTCGGCGCGGCGGTGTTCAACGACAATCCCGGTGCGGCCGCGCTGCTGCTCGACGCCCTCGCAACCGCCGGCGGCAGCGCACGGGCAGCGCGGCCGCGCGGCGCGCGCGGCCAGCGATGAGCTCCCTGACGCCGCCGCCACCGCGTCCTTGGCCGTGGTCGAAGCCCTGCTGGACGCCGGAGCGGACCCGGGAGCGACCGACTCGGACGGGATCAGCGCGCTGCGCTTGGCGGTACGGGCGGGCCGGCGGAGACCGCGGCCCGGCTGCGGGCGCTCGGCGCCGCCGAGGACGGCACCGAGGTCGACCGGTTTCTCGGCGCCTGCCTGAACGCCGACCGCCCGGCGGTCGAGCGGTTGCTGGCCGACCACCCTGACCTGCCCGGCCGGCTGACCAACGAAGACCGGGCCGTGATCTGCCAGGCGGCCGAGTCCCGCCCGGCTGGGACGCTGGCCCTGATGCTGGAGTTCGGCTTCTCCCCGAATGCGCGCCGCTTCGGCGAAACACCCCTGCACGCCGCCGCCTATCACGGCAACGCGGCCGGCGTGCGGGTGCTGCTTGAGGCCGGGGCGGAGGTCGACGCCCGCGACGAGCAGTTCGAATCCACCGCGCTGACGTTCGCCACCGTCGGCAGCGGGGAACGGGCAGGGAAACCGGGCGACTGGACAGGAACGGTGCGGTCGCTCATCGAGGCCGGCGCAAGCAGAGACGGCGTGTGGGTCGTCGGCAAGCCGCCGAGCGAGGAGGTCGCCGACCTCCTGACGCATTACGGCATCGGGCCCGGCGAACCCGCCGGGTCGCAACCGGAACCGCAGGACGAGGACGATGACGACGTCCGGAGCCAGGCGCCCGGGTCGCTCGGCACCGGGGTCATGGCCGAGATCGCCCGGCAGCTGGAAACCGCCTCCCGAGACCTTGACCTGGACCTGCTCGGCTCGCTGCTGCACCCGGAGGTCCGCTGGACGGGGCTGTGCAAGGACCGCGCCCAGGTGCTCGACTGGTATCGCGCCGTGCTGGCCGAGGGGATCGAGGCCACCGTCCGCAGCGTCGAAGTCGACCGGGACGCGGTGGTGCTCGGCCTCACCGTCGGCCGCCCTGCGCGCGGCGCCAGGCCCGCGCCGCCGGAACCCCTCTATCAGGTCTTCACCGTGCACGACGCCCAGATCGTCGAGATTCGCGGCTACCCCGACCGAGACAGCGCACTGAACCGCGACGAGTCGTAGGTGTCTCCGGCGGTCACGGATGCGGCGGATGCGGCGGTCGGTGCGGGGGCGGGCCCGGCGGCGGGGGCGGCAGCGAGTCGGCCCCGGGCGCCTGCCCGGGCCACACCAGCAGGACCGGGCAGGGCGCGTGGTCGATGACGAAACGCGTGGCCGGCCCGAGGCTGCGCGGCCCGAGATGGGCGCGGTCGCCGTCGCGGGCGCAGATCAGCAGGTCGGCCCCGTCGGCGGCGCGGACGACCTCGCGCTCGACCCGGCCGCGGCGCTCGAGCCGGGTCGCCGGGCGTCCCAGCCGCTTGGCGGCGTCGTCGAGAAGCGCGGCGGCCGTCACCCGGGAGATCTCCTCGACCTGGCTGACCGCGTCGCGGCCGCGCCGGTCGCGGCCGAGCAGCCCGGCGAACGAGCCGCGGACCATCTCGGTGACGTCGTCGCTGGTGACGTGCAGCAGCACGAGGTCGGCGGCGGCGGGCGCGTGCACCCGGGCCGCGTCGACGGTCGCGTGCCAGGTGCCCTCGCTGATCCAGATGATCACGGTCATGGCGGTCAGCCTCCGGTTGCCTGCAACATCGCCCACAGTGCCACCGTGGCGACGATCAGGGCGACGGGCACGGTGAGCAGGCCGAGCCGGGTGAAGTCGCCCAGGTCGGCATCGGTGTCATGCTCGCGCAGGATCCGCCGCCACAGCAAGGTGGCCAGCGACCCGGCGTAGGTGAGGTTGGGGCCCAGGTTGACCCCGATCAGGGCGGCCAGCACCGGCCCGGGGCCGCCGACGGCGACGATCGGCAGCAGCGCCAGGATCGCCGGCAGGTTGTTGATGACGCAGGCCAGCACCGCCGCGATGGCCGCCACCGCCAGCAGCGCGGGCAGCCCCGCGCCGTGCGGCAGCACCCGGCCGGCCCCGCCGCCGAGCCCGTTGTCGACCACGCCCTTGACTACGATTCCGAGCGCGAGGACGAACAGGCAGAACAGCGGGCTGGCGGCCGCCGCCAGGCTGCGCGGGGTGGCCTCCCGCCGGGCCAGCGCCCGGACGGCCAGCACCAGCGCCCCCGCCAGCGCCGCCCAGGCCGGGTTGACGCCCGCTAGCGAGGCGACGACGAAGCCGACCAGCGTCGCCGCCAGGACCGCAAGGGTGAACCCGGGTACCCGAGGCCGCCGGGCCGGCGGCGGCTGCGCCGCCGGGACGGATAGGTCGGCCCGGAAGAACCGCCGGAACACGACGTACTCGACCCCGATGACGAGCAGCCAGCCGGGCGCCATGAGCTCGGCGAAGCGGGGGAACGAGAGCCCGCTGGCGGCGAACGCGAGCAGGTTGGTCAGGTTGGAGACGGGCAGCAGCAGCGAGGCCGAGTTCGCCAGGTGGGCGGTGGCGTACACGTGCGGCCGGGCGCGCAGCCCGACCCGGGCGGCGGTGGCGAACACGACCGGGGTCAGCAGCACCACGGTCGCGTCCAGGCTGAGCACCGCGGTGGTCAGCGCGGCGACCGTGAACACCCCGCCGAGCAGCCGGACCGGCCGCCCCCGGCAGGCCCGGGCGACGACGTCGCCGGCCGCGGTGAACAGCCCGTCGTCGGCGCACAGCTGCGCCAGCGTGAGCACCGCGGCCAGGAACCCGACCACCGGCAGCAGCGTCTTGGTCTGCGCCCAGGCCTCGGTGGGGGACACCGCGCCGATCGCCACCAGCAGCCCGGCCGCCGGGACCGCCGCCGCCGCCTCGGGCCAGTCCCGGGGCCGGACGACCGCGAACGCCAGCACGCCGACCAGCAGGGCGGCGGAGACGATCTCGGCGGCGATCGAGTTCAGGGCGGTGCCTTTCCGTCAGGCGGGTGCGACCGGTGGCGACCGGTGCAGTCGCTGCCGCTCATCCTCCTACCCCCGGCCCGCACGCTAGGCATCCAAGGGGATTGCCTAGCCGGGGCGGGCGGGAGCCGTGATCGAACGGGTGCGCGTTTTCAGTCGCGGACGTCAGCGTGTTCCGTTGGGGGCGCTATGGCAACATTCCGTAATTAACCGAGTTCTCGGCGTGTCGCGTGGCAGGATCCCGGTATGGGCGCGGACACGGACTTTCTGGGGCGGATGGGGCCGGAGCTGCAGCTGGTTCTGCCGATGCTGGACGAGCGGGCCAGGCGGCTGGTGCTGGGGATGGCGGCGCGGGCCGCCGGGGACGGCGGGACCGGGGCGGTCGCGGCCCTGACCGGGGCGTCGTGGCAGACCGTCGCCGACGGCGCGGCCGAGGTCGCGTCCGGGGACAGCGCGCCGCCGGGCCGCGTCCGGCGGCCGGGCGGCGGCCGCAGGCCGCTGGCCGCCGCCGACCCCGGGCTGGCGCCGGCGCTGCTCGCGCTGGTCGCGGACTCGGTCCGGGGCGACCCCGGGTCGCCGCTGGTCTGGACGACCAAGAGCGTCAAGCGGCTGTCCGGGGAGATGACGGCGGCCGGGCGCCCGTGCAGCCCGCAGACCTGCTGGCGGATGCTGAAGGACGCCGGGTTCACCCTGCAGTCCAACTCCAAGGCGGCCGAGGGCCGGCAGCACCCCGACCGCGACGCCCAGTTCCGCTACATCGCCGCCCGGGCGGAAGAGCACCGGGACGCCGGGCAGCCGGTGATCAGCGTGGACTCCAAGAAACGCGAGCAGGTCGGCGGCTTCGGGCAGAAAGGCCGCGAGTGGCGCCCGGCGGGCGACCCGGTCGTGGTCGCCTCCCACGACTTCCCCGGCAAGGGCGACGGCCACGCGATCCCCTACGGCGTCTACGACCAGGACGCGAACACGGGGTTCGTGAACGTCGGCACCGACGGGAACACCGCCGCCCTGGCCGTGGAGTCCATCCGCCGCTGGTGGAACCTCGTCGGGAAGGCCGCCTACCCCGGCGCGACCCGGCTGCTGGTCACCTGCGACGCCGGCGGCTCCAACAGCAGCTCCAGCCGCGCCTGGAAGGCCGGCCTGGCCGCCCTCGCCGCCGAGACCGGGCTGGAGATCACCGTCTGCCACTTCCCGCCCGGCACCTCCAAGTGGAACAAGATCGAGCACAGGCTGTTCTGCCAGATCACCCTCGGCTGGCGCGGCCGCCCCCTGACCAGCTACGACGTCATCATCTCCACCATCGGCGCCGTCACCACCGCGGCCGGGCTGACCGTCACCGCCGTCCTCGACACCAGCCCCTACCCCACCGGCCTGCAGATCAGCGACGCCCGGATGAAAGACCTCGAGGACCGCGCGTTAAACCGCCACCCCTGGCACGGCGAGTGGAACTACACCCTGCTCGCCGCCCCCCGCCCCGCACCCGAACCCGAACCCGGGACCACCCCGCCGCCCGGCCCCGACCTGGGCGCCCTCGCCGACCCCGCCGTCACCGGCATCCCCCGCGAGCGCCTCGCCGCAGTCGCCGCCGCCCTGGAAACCCCCTGGGCCGCCGCCCGCGAGCAGCGCCTCCACCTCAAGCGCGGCGCCACCCGCATCAAGAACAGCGGCACCACCGACCCCCGCAGGCTCACCCCCGCCGCCGCCCTGATCGCCGCGGTCTACCGCTACCGCCTCGGCATGACCTGCGCCGCCATCGGCGCCCTCCTCGGCGTCGACCACTCCTCCATCAGCGTCGCCACCCGCAAGATCGCCGCCATCCCCGCCGCCGCCCCGCTCCTCACCCCCCGAAAAGCCGACACCCCACCAGACAACACGTTAACCACCCCCGACACACCGCAAAACCACCTTAATTTGGAACGCTGCCTATACGACCCGAAGTGCCCACAATGACGTCTTGTCCGATTCTGTCTGTTGCGCGTGGTGACAGTGAGGACGGTGTGTCGATGCCCGCCGCTAAGCCGAGGGTCGCGGCGAAGGCGGCGGCTGCCGCCTTCGCCGTTGATCCCCAAACAGAAGATAACAGCAAGAAGCGCCCCACGGCGCGATCCGGAGGCGGCGCGTGGATGGCGCGGCGCCGCCCCCAGGGCTAAACCCCCTGAGGCGGCGCTTGATCACGCGACGCTCAAGGGCGAGGGCGCCATTACGAGGGCAGGCGCACGCCGCCGGACGGGTGGGCGTCCAGCGTCGCCGGCCCGGCCGGGGCGTCGCCGGAGTCGATGTGCCGCAGCACGCCGAGCCCGGGGTCGTTCGACAGCACCCGGGCGATCTTCTGCCCGGCGAGCTCGGTCCCGTCGGCCACGCAGACCTGCCCGGCGTGCAGCGAGCGGCCGATGCCGACGCCGCCTCCGTGGTGGAAGGACACCCAGGTCGCGCCGGACGCGGTGGAGGTCAGCGCGTTCAGGATCGGCCAGTCGGCGATCGCGTCGGAGCCGTCCGCCATCGACTCGGTCTCCCGGTACGGGGAGGCGACCGAGCCTGCGTCGAGGTGGTCGCGGCCGATGACGATCGGCGCGGAGACCTCGCCCGAGGCGACCATGTCGTTGAACCGGACCCCGGCGACGTCCCGCTCGCCGTAGCCGAGCCAGCAGATCCGGGCGGGCAGACCCTGGAAGGCGACCTTCTCTGAGGCGGCCTTGATCCACCGGTGCAGGTGGTCGTTGTCAGGGAAGAGCGACAGCACCGCCTGGTCGGTGGCGTGAATGTCGGCCGGGTCACCGGACAGCGCCGCCCACCGGAACGGCCCCTTGCCCTCGGCGAACAGCGGGCGGATGTACGCGGGCACGAACCCGGGGAACGCGAACGCGCGGTCGAAGCCGCCCAGCCGCGCCTCGTCCCTGATCGAGTTGCCGTAGTCGAACACCTCGGACCCGGCGTCCAGAAAGGCGACCATCGCGGCAACATGCGCTGCCATAGACGCCCGGGACCGTTCGGTAAATTCTGCTGGCTTTTGATCTGCGTAGTCGTGCCAGTCCTCCAGGGTCACGCCCTCGGGCAGGTAGGAGAGCGGGTCGTGGGCCGACGTCTGGTCGGTCACGATGTCGACCTCGACGCCGCGGCGGAGCAGCTCAGGCAGCACGGTCGCGCAGTTCCCTGCCAGGCCGACCGAGAGCGGGGTCCGGTCGCGCTTGGCCGCCAGGCACAGCCGCAGCGCGTCGTCGAGGTCGGTCGCGACGACGTCCATGTACCGGTGCTCGACCCGCCGGGCCAGCCGGGCCGGGTCGACGTCGATGACCAGCGCGACGCCGTCGTTGAGGGTCACCGCGAGCGGCTGCGCGCCGCCCATCCCGCCGCAGCCGCCGGTCACGGTGAGGGTGCCGGCCAGCGTGCCGCCGAACCGCTTGGCGGCGACGGCGGCGAACGTCTCGTAGGTGCCCTGGAGGATGCCCTGGGTGCCGATGTAGATCCACGACCCGGCCGTCATCTGCCCGTACATGGTCAGCCCGGCCTGCTCGAGGCGGCGGAACTCGGGCCAGTTGGCCCAGTCGCCGACCAGGTTCGAGTTGGCGATCAGCACCCGCGGCGCCCACTCGTGGGTGCGCAGCACGCCGACCGGCTTGCCCGACTGGACGAGCATGGTCTCGTCCTCGCGGAGCTCGGTCAGCGTCCGCACCATCGCGTCGAACGCGTTCCAGGACCTGGCCGCCCGGCCGGTCCCGCCGTAGACGACGAGGTCGTCGGGGCGCTCGGCCACCTCCGGGTCGAGGTTGTTCATCAGCATGCGGAGCGGGGCCTCGGTCTGCCACGACCGCGCGGTCAGTGAGGTGCCGCGCGGAGCGCGGACAGGGCGGGCGCCTTCCATAAAACCAAATCCTTCCATCGAACGGACCGAGGTGACTCCATCGTCACCATGTCACTGAATTCCCGGGCCGGCCAACTGCCGCGAACGCTCAACCGAGCCAAGTGCGCGTTTGGGCCGGCAAGAGTGAGCCCAAACGCGCACTTGGCACACGGGCGCACCGGGGCGGAGCCCTACTGGAGCGGGCCGACCGCGGTCTCGGCGGCGCGGATGGCGTCGCCGCTGGCGACGTAGCGGACGGCCGCCTCGATCTCGGGGGCGAGGTAGCGGTCGGCGCCGGGCCCCTGGGCCGTTTCGCGGAGCCCGGTGACGACGGCGGCGGTGGCGGCCGCGGGGGACAGCGGCGCCCGCAGGTCGAGGGCGCGGGCGGCGGTGAGCAGCTCGACCGCGAGGACGCGGGTCAGCCCGTCGACGCTGCGGCGGAGCTTGCGCGCGGCCGACCAGCCCATCGAGACGTGGTCTTCCTGCATCGCGCTGGACGGGATCGAGTCGACCGACGCGGGGGCGGCCAGCCGCTTCAGCTCGGAGACGATGCCGGCCGAGGTGTACTGGGCGATCATGTGCCCGGAGTCGACCCCCGGGTCGTCGGCCAGGAACGGCGGCAGGCCGTGCGAGCGGTGCGTGTCGAGCATCCGGTCGGTGCGCCGCTCGGCGATCGAGGCGAGGTCGGCGGCGGCGATCGCGAGGAAGTCGAGCACGTAGCCGACGGGGGCGCCGTGGAAGTTGCCGTTGCTCACCACCCGGCCGTCGAGGGTGACCACGGGGTTGTCGATCGCGCTGGCCAGTTCCCGGCCGGCGACCGTCTCGGCGTGCTCGAGGGTGTCGCGGGCCGCCCCGTGCACCTGCGGGGAGCAGCGCAGGCTGTAGGCGTCCTGCACGCGGGTGTCGTCCGGGCCCTTGTGGCTGGCGACCATCGGCGAGGCGCTCAGCAGCGCCCGGAAGTTGGCGGCCGACGCGGCCTGCCCCGGGTGCGGCCGCAGCGCCTGCAGGTCGGCCGCGAACGGGGCGTCGGTGCCGAGCAGCGCCTCGACCGACATCGCGGCGGTGATGTCGGCCGTCTTCAGCAGCGCGCGCAGGTCGGTGGCGGCCAGCACCAGCATGCCGAGCATGCCGTCGGTGCCGTTGATCAGCGCCAGCCCTTCCTTCTCGGCCAGCACGACCGGCTCGATCCCGGCGCGCCTGCAGCGCCTCGCGGGCCGGGAGCAGGCCGGCCGGAGCTGACCCGGACCTCGCCCTCGCCCATCGCGGCGAGGGCGCAGTGCGCGAGCGGGGCGAGGTCGCCGGAGCAGCCGAGCGACCCGTACTCGCGCACGACCGGGGTGATGCCGGCCGTCAGCATCCGCGCGTAGGTCTGGGCGGTCGCCAGCCGGACGCCGGTCCGGCCGGTGGCGAGGGTGGACAGCCGCAGCAGCATCATCGCCCGGTCACCTCGGCTCCACCTCCGGGCCTGACCCGGCGGCGTGCGAGCGGACCAGGGAACGCTGCAGCTGCGCGCGGCTCTCGGGCGGGATGTGCTTGGTGGCCAGCGCCCCGAACCCGGTCGACACGCCGTAGTGCGGCGCGCTGTCGTCCGCGAGGGCTTCGATGACCTTGCGGCTGGCGGCGATCTCGGCCGCCGCCTCGGCCGACAGGGTCACGGCGGCGCCATTCCTGGCGACGGCGACGACTTCGGCGAAGCTGAGCGGGCCGGTGCCCACGATGACGTTATTCACGCCTCTATGATCACCCGGCGTCGTGACCAGCGGAACCACAGCGGCGAGGTGTTAATCGTCACCCGTGGCGTCAGGGGAGCGGCCGCGGGTTCTCGCGGTGCCATTGGGCCAGGAAGGTGGCGGCGATGTCGGCCGCCTCGGCCTGCATGGCCTTCTGCGGCAGGGTCTCGTCGGCGGCCACCCAGCGGCGGGCGATGGTGGCGAGCAGGTCGGCGCCCTCGTTGAGGGTGTGGCCGGCGTGGCCCTTGACGTGGGCGAGGGCGAGCTCGTCGCGCCGGGCGGATACCAGCTCGGCCAGCGCGACCAGGGCGGGCGCGCGCCCCGGCGTGCCGGGGGTGCAGGTCGTACTGCGGTGGCATCCGGCCGGTCTCCCCGCGCCGCCACGCATGCAGGTAGCGGAGCGCGATGACGGAGTCGACCAGCAGGGTGACCGGGCCGGGGACGCATCGCAGGGCGAGGTACGACGGCGCGGAGCTCGGCGATCAGCGCGCCCGGAGCGCCCGTTCACGTTGTCGTGGCGGTAGTCGCCCGCCTGGCATCCCCAGTGCCCGCTGGTGGCGATGAACGCCCAGGCGCAGTGCCTGCCGTCGCCGCTGCTTGACCCGTCGGTCGCGATGAGCACCGGGCCGGTCGCGGTGACCCGGGCCCGGCCGGTCAGCGGCCTGCGGATGATGGTGGCGGTCCGGCGCGGTTCGGCCAGCGGACCGCGCTGGGCGGTGGCGCGGCCGGCCGTGCGGGGGAGCGGCACCGCGATGCCCGGGGCGGCGCCGGACTGCGTCCCGGCGGGCGATCCGGTCCCCGCCAGCGCCCGGCGGCGGCGACGTGCCGCCCGGCCGCGTCGGGGTCGCCGCCTGCCGCCTCCTCGAAGGCAAGCGACAACAGCTCGGCGACGCGGACGTCCCTGGTCTTGCGCACGTAGCGGCGAAGCGCGGTGACCTGCGCCCGCCACGGTTCCCCGAGGAGATCCTCAAGCTGAGGAGGATCCCCGGGAGGATCGGCGGGCATCCCAGTGGCCACGGCGTAAGTGTAGATATTCCGGTCGTTCCGGACACCGGTAACGGCCCCGACAAAGAGATAACAGCAAGAAACGCCGGCGCTTTACCGCCGGCCTGGATAATGGGCGCCGTGGACAGCGTTGACAGCCTGGTCGTAGCGGCGGCGCAGGCGGCGGGACCGTGCCCGCCGGGGGAGGAGGCGGCCTGGGGCCGCCGGGTGCAGGGCCTGGTGGTCGACCTGCACCTGATCGCGCAGCAGGCCAGGCAGGACATCGCCCGGCTGGAGTCGGCGGCGACGTTCGCGGCGCTGATCGAGAAGGTGGAGATCGAGGAGTCGAGCCGGCGGGGCCTGGTCACGCTGCGGCTGCCGTCGGGGGAGTCCGAGCAGATCCGCACCGAGCAGGAGGGGACCGACCGGGGCAGGGTCCTGATCGAGCGGGCCCGGTCGCTGACCGGGCACTGGGCGCTGGTCTACCGGTACAACGAGCGCAAGTCCGGGCAGCGCGCCCAGTCCGTCCGCATGCTCGCGCACCTGCTCGACCTGGGCGGCGAGGGAGCCGTGCCGGCCACCACGGCCAAGAAGATCGTGCTCGACGACGCGGGCGGCGACGTCGCCCGGGCGCAGCGGGCCTGGCAGTCGGCGGGCCTCCCCCCGTCCGGCACGGTCGGCGTGGACGAACTCGAGCGGGCCCGCTCGGCGGCCCGAGCCGCCAGCCTGACCTGATAACAGCAAGAAGCGCGGGCACCGCGCACGGCCTGCCGCATCGCCCTCATTGGAGATAACAGCAAGAAGCACCGCGTGAATTGCAACCGCGACAGCTGCGGGCGTCCTTAGGTCCGGGACGTACCAAATCGGTCCGGTCCGGTTCGGCACGTTCCGACCCGGACCATTGAACCCCGCACTTAAAGGCGGGGCTAATCTCGTTGAGACTTCTTGCTGTTATCCTAGGAAGCCGCTATTGTGCTGGGCATGCCAGCCTTGGATGCCAGCGCGCCGGCGCGCGACGCAATCGACGAATTCCTCCGGCACCTCGCCGACCGCGACCTGTCCGCGAGCACCCGCCGGATACGCAAGACCTTCCTCAACGAGTACCTCCGCCATGCCCAGCAGGCGGCCCGGGCGGAGACACCCGCTGACGGCGAGGGACCTGCTGGACGGCGAGCGGGCGGCGGCGTGGCTGGCCGACGCGGCCGAGGGCAAGACCCGCACCCGCAACACCCTCCGCGGACCCGACGCGGCCGCCTACCCGAACTCCATGCGGGTCCGCGCGGACACCGTCAACGCCTTCGCCGAGTTCCTCGGCGAGCCGGCGCGGGTCGACCGCCAGGCGCCCGCCCGCGGCTACCACCTGACCCCGGGCGACACCGAGCGGCTGCTGCACGACCTCACGGTCAAGCGGCCGATCCATGCCAACGCCATGACCGCGCTGCGCACCGCGGCGGTGGCCGCGGTCATCGCCGACACCGGCCACGGCGTTCCCGAGATCGCCGACCTGAAGCTCAGCGCGCTGCACCTGGACGGCGACCCGGCCGGGGGCCAAGAAGCTAGTGTCGACCTCGACGGCGAGTCGTACCCGCTGACCCGGTCGACCGTGCACGTCCTGACCCGCTGGCTCGCCGCCCGGGGATCGCTCATCGCCGAGCTCGAGGGCAGCGACCCCGGCTACCTGTGGATCCCGACCAAGCCCGGACGACCGCGGGGCGGCGTCCCGTCCGCCAAGCCCGGCATCAACCCGGCCGCCGTGCGCACCCTGCACGCCTCCCACCGGGCCCTGGTCAGCCAGCTGCTCGGCACGCCGCTGCGGCCCGGTGCGCTGCGCGCCGCCGCCGTGTCGCTCTCGGTCAGCACCGACACCCAGGAGTTATGTCTCCTGCACGATCATCAGCGAGTTCTTGTCCTGGTCGCGGAACGAGAACATGACCGGCACCCCGCCGTCGCCGCCCATCAGCTCGGCGTCCACGTCGACGCCGCGGCCCGCCAGCTCGGCCTGGTCGGCGGCGGGATCGGGCGAGGTGAGCAGGATGCCGGTCGGCCGTCCGGGCTGGAAGTCGTCCCGAGTCGGGCCGAACGCCACGTTCGCGCCGCCGCCCGGCGGCGCCACCTCGACCCAGCGGTACCCGTCACCGAACGGCATGTCCGCGACCACCGTGAACCCGAGCACCTGGGTGTAGAACGCGATCGCCTTGTCCTGATCGGATACCGGCACAACCACCCGGCCTACCCTTGTCACCTGCGGCACTGTCATTCCCCCTTCGCTCGCTTGAGTCTGACATTACTGACGCGCGGCATCACCGCGCCTCATCGCCACGCGATGAAAACGAAGCCGGTCAGTTAGGCCCCGGTGCGGAACACCGGCCAGCAGACCTCGGTCCGGTGCCTGGCCACGTCGTCAGTGTCGGCCGAACTGACCAGGTAGTACTCGCGGATCGGGCCGCCGGTGCCGATGGCCCGCTCGGCCACCACCTCGCCCACCGCGGCGTAGGTCCGGTCGATCTCACTGAACGCGCCCTCGTGGACCGCGACCGCCGCCTCGACGGCGGGGATCTGAAGCATCCGCACGCTTGCGGCTGGGTCAAGGCCGGGCGCGCCGGCGTCGCCCGCGACCGGGACGAAGGCCGTGACCTCGCTCCGCTCGAGTTCGAAGAAGTCGCCGTGGAAGAGCCCGCCGTACGGCCCGGCGGCGGTCAGCCCGGTCGCCGACAGGGCCGCCGCCAGCGCGTCGAACGCCTCGCCTCCCCACTCGTTCAGCTCGGCGGCGTCGACCACCGCGCGGACCGCGAGGGCGGTGACCGCGGCGATGGTCCGCAATTCGATCGCGGGCCGCACGGCCGGGCCCGTGAGCAGCGCCCGCAGCGCCGCGACCGAGGCCTGGGTCTGCTCAAGCTGGCGTTCCATCCGGGTCAGGTGGGCGGCGATCTCGCGGTTCCTTGACTCGAGGTCAGGGGCCGCGAGGACCGCCGCGATCGAGTCCAGGGGCATGCCCGAGGTCCCGCAGCCGCCTGATCACCTGCGCCGCCCCGACCTGGCTGGTGTCATAGGACCGGTAGCCGGTGAAGGGGTCGACGGCGGCGGGCTCGAGCACGCCCATGTCGTGGTAATGCCGGAGCGCCTTCACGCTCAGGTGCGTCATCCGGGAGAAGTCACCGATGGTCAGCATCGTCGCCATGATCTGAGTATCAGCCCTTCCCGGTCGCGGATGACGGGCGGAGCACGGTCAGCGTGAGCGCCGCGACCACCAGCAGCAGACCGCCCATCTGCGCCATGCTGGTGCCGAAGGCGGCCGGGAACCCGTGGCTGAGCAGGCCGAAGAAGATGACCCCGCTCACCGCGACGCCGATCGCGTTGCCGACCTGCTGGGCGGTGGACAGCGCCCCGCTGATGGACCCGGCCGTGCGCGCGTCCGCGTGCGACAGCACCGTGGTGGTCAGCGGCGTGATGCACAGCCCCTGGCCCGGCGCCGAGCAGGAACAGCCCGGGGAACAGCGCTGCCAGCGGGCCGCCGACCCCCCAGTGCCCGACGGCGAGCACCAGCAGCAGGTCGCCGACGGCGCCGCAGACGGCGCCGGTGGCGATCACCCGTCGGCCGAACCGGACGGTCAGGGCGGGCGCTCGCAGCGAGGTCAGCAGGTAGCCGGCCGCCAGCACGGCGAACACGCCGCCGGACTCGAGCGCCCCCAGGCCCCGGCCCTGCTGCAGGAACAGCGCGAGCAGCAGGTAGCTGGCCGCCTGCTGGCACCAGAACAGCGCCTGCACGGTCAGCCCGACCCGCAGCGTGCGGACCGCGAAGACGGCCGGGTCGAGCAGCGGCTGCCGGCCGCGCCTGCTGGCCCGTCGCAGGTAGCCCGCGAACAGCGCCAGCAGCACCGGGCCGAGCGGCCAGGCACGCCCACGACCAGGCCGGCCAGCCCTGCTGGCGGCCGTCGGCGAGCGGCAGCACGATCGCGACCAGGCCCGCCGCCAGCAGGGCGGCGCCCGGCAGGTCGAGATGCCCGGCGTGCTCGGCGCGGGACTCCGGCACCAGCCGCCACGCCGCCGCCAGGGCGACCAGGCCGACCGGCACGTTGACCCAGAAGATGGCCCGCCAGCCCAGGCCGGCCACGTTCGCGTCGATGAGCACGCCGCCGATCAGCTGCCCGCCGACGGCCGCGATCCCCATGACCATGCCGTAGACGCTGATCGCGCGCACCCGGTCGCGGCCGGTGTAGGTCATGCCGAGGATCGACATGATGTTCGGCGCCATGATCGCGCCGCCGGCGCCCTGCACGAGGCGCGCCGCGATCAGGAAGCCGGGGTCGGGGGCGACGGCGCACAGCGCCGACGCGAGCACGAACGCGGCCAGGCCGATGCAGAAGCACCGCCGGCGGCCGTAGTGGTCGCCGAGGCGCCCGCCGCACACCAGCAGCGAGGCGCTGGTCAGGGCGTACCCGGAGACCAGCCATTCGATGGCGGCCGCGCTCGCGTGCAGGCTGCGCTGGATGTCGGGCAGGGCCACGTTGACGACGAAGAAGTCGAGGATGAAGACGAAGGTCCCGATGAGGATGACGGCGAGCGGGGCCCACTTGGCGATGCGCGAGACCGGAGCGGCGACCGCGTCTCGCTGCTGGGTTGTCGTGGTCATACCGGCAGCCTCGGGTCTCCCATTACAGGAGGGTCAAGCGCCTTTGGGGGCCCGACCAAGTAAGCCTGAAAGGGGCAATGGGCTGGTTGGTGGCCGCTGGTGATGGCCTTGCGGAGGTTGCGGACGGCGGTGGCGAAGGTCCACTCGCCGGATGCGCGATCGCCGTTACCTTATGGGTGTGGTGATTGAGCGTCAGTACCCGCCCTTCGGATGTGTTCCCAGCCTGGTAGCCGGTGACCGGGAACTGCGCGTGAACGGCCGGGCCCTCGGTCTCCTCTCGGGCATCCTCGCGCTGCCTACGGGATTCTTCGTCCACTTCTGGACGGCGACTGGCGACCCGGAACTGTCTGGCGCCACCTATGCCTTCCAACGGTTAGACAGTTCTACCGCGCCCGCTGATCAAGACGAGACAGGCGCTGACGCCCGGACATTTCTGCTGTGGTTCCGCTTGGACGTTACCGAAGTCCGAGACTCGGTGCGAGTAACTGTGTCTTGGCCGCCTGGCGCTGGGAGGCATCCCTGCGGCTTTCAGCCGACGTCCTCTCCGCTGCGGCTGCGCGCTCCGGTCAGCTGCCCAGCGCCGGCGAATGATCCCAGACACGAAACCGCTGAGTTACGTCCCGGTCGGCGGCGCGCTCATGGCGCCCGCCAGGAACGTGATCGCCCAGCGCCGGGCTGCCTCGCCCGCTACCGGGGACAGGCTGGCCGGGGTGCGCCGGTTGTAGACCTCGACGCGGTCCATCGCCACCACGGCGAGGATCCCCCGCATCCGGAACCACAGCTCTTCCTGCGACAGGCTGGGCAGTGCGCGCGCGAACGCCTCCAGGTAGCGATCGCGGACCGTGTCCTCGGCCGGGCCGGTCCAGTTGCGCATCTCCTCGGCCGGGTCGGTGATGATCGTCATGATCAGCCGGGACGTCCGGGCGCCGCCCTCGTCGCCGGCTGGCATCTCGTCGAACAGCGGCCCCGCGAAGGCCTCCACCAGTTCCGTGGCCGGCGGGTCCGGGGTCCGGGCGAGCAGCCGGTCGAGCCAGGCGCACTGCGCGGCGTTGATCGGCTCGATCACGCGGCGGGCGACCGCGGCCACAAGCTCCGCCTTCGAGCCGAAGTGGTACCCGACGGCGGCCAGGTTCGCTCCGGCGAGGTCGGTGATCGCGCGGACCGAGGTGCCGCGGAAACCGCGCTCGGCGAACAACTGCTCGGCCGCATCGAGAATCCGGGTGCGGGTGTCGAGTGGCGCCATGGGTGTGTACTATACCTACGTTTGATTCAAACGAACGTATGACTTAAACGAACGTGCGAAAGAGGACTGTCATGAGACTGCTCGTGTACGGCGCCGGGGTTACCGGCAGCCTGTTCTCCGCCCGTCTGCATGAGGCCGGGCACGACGTCTCGCTCCTCGCCCGTGGCGAGCGCCTGGCCGTCCTGCGCCGGCACGGCGTTCAGATCGCCGAGGGAGACAGCCCGGCTGTCAGGCGGGTACCGGTGCCGGTGGTCGAGCACCCGGCCGGCCGGTACGACCTGATCGCCGTCTTCGTCCGCACCCATCAGGTGGACGCTGTGCTTGAGTCACTCGCCGGCCTCGAAGGCGACGTGCTGTTCCTGCTCAACTGGGCGGCCGGCCCAGAGCCGCTGGGCACGGTGATCGGTCACGACCGGGTGCTGCTCAGCTTCCCCACGACGGCCGGCACGATGGACGGCGACGCGGTCCGTTACCGCCCGCCGACCTTTATCACCCGCCGGGTCCCGATGCCGATCGGCGAACCCCACGGCCGTGTCACCCCGCGACTGGAACGGATCGTGCGGGCGTTCCGCGCCGCCGGGATCAACGCCACGGCCGAGCCGCGGATGGATGCCTGGCTCAAGACGCACGCCGCGTTCGTGGTGCCACTCGGGCAGGCGGTGCTCGCGGCGGGCGGCCCGAGAGCGCTGGCCGACGATCCGGACGCGGTCCGCGGCATGATCCGCCTCATCCGGCAGAACCTGGCCGCCCTGCCGACGCGGCTGGTCCCTCGCGGGTTCGTTGCGTTGCAGACTCTGCCCGAGGGGCTGCTCGCGGCCGTGCTGCGGCGCTTCCTGCGCAGCCCGACGGCCGCGCACAGCGGACTCGAAAGCGCCACGCCTGCGACGGAGGCGGCCGAACTCGAGCGGCTGGCCGAGCAGATGCGCGCCTATGCGAGGGTTCGGTAGGCGGAGGCGATAGGCGACCGCAGCCCCCCGACGCCCCTCGTAACTCGCCCGCGACCCTCCGGCCAACCGGGCGTTGCCCGGGCGCGATCAGCCTGTCCATTCGAGAACGGGGACGACGCAGGGCCGGGAACCCAGCTCAGCGCGTGACCGGGGCGATGACCGCGGTCACGACCCGGCCGACGGCCGCGGCGTCGGGCTCGGTCCCGTCAACGTCGGAGAACAGCAGGTGGGCGGCGCCGATCAGGGTCGGGGCGAGCGTGCCGACGTCGGCCTCGGCGGCGATGCGGCCGAGTTCCCGCTCGGCCGTGAGGTAGCCGCCGATCATGGCGGTGGACTCGGTGAGCAGGGGGATCCGGGATCCGGTGGCGGCCCGCAGCCGGGCGCGGAGCTCGTCGCGGGCGATGACCAGGCGGATCAGCGCCAGGTACTCCGGTGTCAGCAGGCCGGGAAGCGACGGCGGCCAGGTTGGCTGCGACGGTGCCGGTCCCGGCGGCGGCGCGCAGCCCGGCCGCCTGGTCGGCGATCCGGGCGATCCTGGCGAGCGTGAGGTCGACCAGGAACGCGTCGAAATCGGCGAAGTGGCGGTGCAGCACGCCCTTGGCGACCCCCGCCTCGGCGGTGACGGCCCGGCTGGTCAGGCCGCCGGGCCCGTCGCGCAGGAGGACGCGTTCGGCCGCGTCGAACAGCTGCCCGCGCGGGTCGCGGATGGCCACTCCTGTCGGCACCCCGTCCCTCCCCTTCCGCTGCTCCGCCCCGCGTTCTTCGCCGTGCGCGAACCGACACTGCCAAGTGGGCACGTGCCCATTTAGAGTGGGCGCATGACCACTCTACCTCCGGAGCCCGCCCGGCCCGCCGCATCCGCGCCCGCGCCGCCGTTGCGCGATCGCCTGCGGCCACCCTCGCCGCCGCCGCCCGGCAGCGCCAGGTGGCCGAGTCGTTCGGCGCCGACGCCGGGCGCTACGACCGTGCCAGGCCCGGTTACCCCGCGGCGATGGTCGGACCGGATCGTCGCCGAGCAGCCCCGGGCGTCGCACGTCGTCGACGCCGGCTGCGGCACCGGCATATCGGCCCGGCTGTTCCAGGCGGCCGGGTGCCGGGTGCTCGGCGTCGATCCCGACCCCCGGATGGCCGAGCTGGCCAGCGCGAGCGGGCTGGACGTGGAGGTGGCGAGGTTCGAGCAGTGGGACGCGGCCGGGCGGACGTTCGACGCCGTGATCGCCGGGCAGGCGTGGCACTGGGTCGACATGACGGCCGGGGCGGCCAAGGCCGCGGCGGTGCTGCGCCCCGGCGGCCGGCTGGCGGTCTTCTGGAACGCGTTCGATCCGCCGGCCGAGCTGCGCGACGCCTTCGGCGTGGTCTACCAGCGGGTGGTGCCCGATTCGCCGATGGCAGCGGGCTTCTGGACCCGGCCCGCGTCCGTCCAGTACCTGAGCATGTGCGACACGGCGGCCGACGGGATGCGCCAGGCGGGGGCGTTCGACGACCCGCAGACGTGGCGGTTCGACTGGTCCCGGCCCTACACCCGGGCGCAATGGCTGGACCAGGTGCCCACCTTCGGCGGCCACAGCCTGCTCCCGCCCGCCGTGCAGGCCGAGCTGCTGGCCGGGATCGGCGCCGCCGTCGACGCGGTCGGCGGGTCGTTCACGATGGATTACGCCACGCTGGTGGCCACCGCGGCCCGCGAGCCGGCCGCCCGCTGGCCTCGAGCCCCTCCTCGCACCGCTGGCACTAGGAGTCCCCGGCGGAACGATGTTACGTTCCCTTAGTGACGCCCTTCGGGATGTCGCAGCTGAGCGAGGGAGATCAGATGGAGCTCGCTGGCGAGCAGGCGGCCGCCGCCTCTCCCGCGCCGGAGGCGGCGGAGCGATCGCCGGTCATCGCCGACGTGCCGCCGGGCAAGCCCGCGGTGATCATGGCCGACGGCAGCGGGCTGGTGACCTACGGGGAGCTGGAGGCCCGCAGCCGCCAGGTGGCCCGGCTGCTCGCCAGCCTCGGCGTGCGGGGCGGCCGATCACGTGGCGATCATGCTGGCCAACCGGCCGGAGTACTTCGAGATCGCCTGGGGCGCGCAGCGGGCCGGCACGTACTGGACGCCGGTCAACTGGCACCTGACGGCCGAGGAGGCCGCCTACATCGTCGCCGACTCGGGCGCGACCGTGCTGTTCGCCTCGCCGGAGACGGCCGAGGTGGCCGCGCGGATGCCGGGCGTGCGGGTGTTCGTGACCGGCGGCGAGCCGCCCGGACCTGCCCGGCGTGACCGAGCTACGAGGCGGCGATCGCGGGCCTGTCGGCCGAGCCGATCGAGCCCGGGCTCCGACGACGGCGCCGAGGTCGAGGGGAGCACGGTCTTCTACTCCTCGGGCACGACCGGGCGGCCGAAGGGGATCATGCGGGCGGCCGAGTTCCCCCCGTTCGGCGCGGGCGTGCCGCTGGACCTGGTGATGCGCCTGGTCTTCGGGTTCGGGCCCGACTCGGTCTACCTGTGCCCGGGGCCGCTGTACCACGCGGCGCCGCTCGGCTTCTCGATGGGCACCCACCGGGCCGGCGGGACCGTCGTGCTGATGGACCGCTTCGACCCGGCCGGGTGCCTGCGCGCCATCGAGGCGCACCAGGTGACGCACGCCCAGTTCGTGCCGACCCACTTCGTCCGCATGCTGAGGCTGCCCGATCCGGAGCGCCGCGCGCTTCGACCTGTCCACCCTGCAGATCGTCATCCACGCCGCCGCCCCGTGCCCGGTCGACGTGAAGCAGGCGATGATCGCCTGGTTCGGCCCGGTGATCTGGGAGTACTACGCCGGCAGCGAGGGCAACGGGATGACCGTGATCGGCACCGAGGAGTGGCTGTCGCACCCCGGCTCGGTCGGCCGCGGCATCTCCGGCAGCCGTGCACGTCCTCGACGAGGACGGCGCCGAGCAGCCGGCCGGGCAGGACGGGCTGATCTACTTCGACGGCGGCGCCTTCGAGTACCGCAACGACCCGGCAAGACCGCCGGCTCGCGGAACGAGCAGGGCTGGTCCACGCTGGGCGACATCGGCCACCTCGACGCCGAGGGCTTCCTGTACCTCAGCGACCGGCGCACCGACCTGATCATCTCCGGCGGCGTCAACATCTACCCGCGGGAGGTCGAGGAGGCGCTGATCGGGCACCCGGCCGTCGCCGACGTCGCCGTGATCGGGCGTGCCCGACCCGGACATGGGCCAGTCGGTCCTCGCCGTCGTCCAGCCGTACCGGCGCACGAGCGGCGGGTTCGGCCGCGCTGGCGGCCGAGCTGATCGCGTACTGCCGGGGGCGGCTGGCCGCGCTTCAAGTGCCCGCGATCGGTGGAGTTCGTCGCCGAGCTGCCGAGGACGCCGACCGGGAAGCTGCTCCGCCGCCAGCTGCGGGCGGAGCGGCAGCCCGGCTGAGCCAGCCGCCGACCCGCGCGCTGCGCAGGCTCACTTGATCAGCGGGTCCCGGGGAAGTCCGAGGATCCGCTCGGCGATCTGGTTCCGCTTGATCTCCGAGGTGCCGCCGGCGATGGACATGGCCCGGTTCATCAGCACCAGCGTCGCCGCGATGGCCCCGTCGCCCTCGAGGAACGCCCCGTCCGGCCCGGCCAGCTCGGCCAGGATCGCCGCCGCCTCGTGCCCGAGCTCGGCCAGCAGCAGCTTGGCGACGTTCCCCTCCGGCCCGGGTCCGCCGCCCGCCACCGCCCGGTAGGCGCTGCGCAGGTTCAGCGCGCCCATCGCCTGGATGCGGGCGATCTGCCGGCCGACCCGGCTGGCCCCGCCGGTCAGCCGCTCCGGGTGCGCGTCGAACGGGGCGATGAACGCGACTGCCGGGCAGCGCCATGCCGCCGTCGCCGCTGCCGATGCTGACGCTCTCGTTGCCGAGGGTGGCGCGCGCCACCGTCCAGCCCCCGTCGATCGGGCCGACCACGTCGGCGTCCGGCACGAACACGTCGTCGAAGAAGACCTCGTTGAAGTCCGAGTGGCCGGTCGGCATCTTCAGCGGGCGGACGGTGACGCCGGGCGCGTGCATGTCGATCACCATCGTGGTGATGCCCTGGTGCTTGGGCGCGTCCGGGTTGGTGCGGACGGTGACCAGGCCGAAGCCCGCCAGGTGGGCGCCGCTGGTCCACACCTTCTGGCCGCTGATCCGCCAGCCGCCGTCGACCTTGGCGGCCTTGGTCCTGATGCCGGCCGCGTCCGAGCCGGCCCGGGCTCGCTGAACAGCTGGCACCAGATGACGTCCTGGTTGAGCGCCGGGCGGACCCAGCGCGCGACCTGGTCGGGGGTGGCGTGCTGGATGAGGGTGAGGATCACCCAGCCGGTGATGCCGAGGCTCGGGCGCTTGATCCCGGCGGCGGCGAACTCCTGCTCGATCACGAGCTGCTCGAGCGCGGCCGCGTCGCGTCCCCAGGGCCGGGGCCAGTGCGGCATCGCGTAGCCGGTCTCGATCAGCGCCTCCGTCCGGGCGGCGCCCTTCAGCGCGGCCAGCCGCTCGACGTCCGGCCTGATCGCCGCCCGGATCGGCTCGGCCTCGGCGGGCAGGTCGATCGCGGCCGCCCGGCGGACGCCCTGCCGCACCAGGCCGGTGACCTCGGCCGCGGCCTGCTCGGCGTCCACGACCGCGGCGACCGCGGCCGCCCGGCGCAGGTAGAGGTGCGCGTCGTGCTCCCAGGTGAACCCGATGCCGCCGTGCACCTGGATGTTGAGGCTGGCGTTGCCCGCCGCGGCCGGGATCGCGAGCGTCGCCGCGATCGCCGCGGTGTAGCTGAACTGATCGTCGTCGCCGTCGTCGCCGCGCTCGGCGGCGTCGGCGGCGCGGCCGGCGTCCCAGGTCGCGGCGGTGGCGAGCTCGGCCGCGACCAGCATGTTGGCGCAGTGGTGCTTGACCGCCTGGAAGGTGGCGATCGGGCGGCCGAACTGGACCCGGACCTTGGCGTACTCGGCCGCCTGCTGGGTCGTCTCGGTGGCGATCCCGATGGCCTCGGCCGCGAACACGGCCCGGGCGGTGTCGGTCAGCAGCCGGCGCGCGCCCGGCGAGCAGCACGGCGGCGCGCCGCGTCGAGCCGCACCCGGGCCGCGCGGCGGCTCTGGTCGAGGTTGGCCGGGACGGTGACCGTGACGCCGCCCGCCGCCCGCTCCACCAGGGCGATGTCGTCGCCCACCGGGACCAGCAGCACGTCGGCCAGGTGGCCGCTGATCACCACGCCCGCGTCGCCGGTGACGGTGTCGCCGGCGAACGCGACGTCGCCGCCGAGGGCGACCGCGCCGACGACGCTGCCGTCCGCGAGACCCGGACAGCAGCCGCTCGCGCCAGCCCGGCCGACGCCGTGCCGGCCAGGCACCGCGCTCGGCCTGCCAGCGCGCCGGCCAGGACCGCGCTCGCGATCACGGTCGGCACGTACGGGCCGGGCGCCAGCTGCCGCCCCATCTGCTCGGCCACGACCAGCGTCTCCGACAGCCCGAACCCGGAGCCGCCGTGGTCGGCCGGGATGTGCAGCCCGAGCAGGCCGAGGCCCGCCAGTTCGGCCCAGAAGTCCGGCAGCGGCTCCGCCTCGGCCTCGAGCAGGGCGCGGGCGGCGGCGCGGGTCTGGTGCTTGGCCAGGAGGTCGGAGACGGTCTGCGCGAGCGCGCGGTGCTCTTCGGTGATGGCGATCGACATGGCTACATCGTGCCCTCTATTGCGCCAAATGCCTACGGTGGATCCGGCCGCGGGCCGTGCGGCGATCGTTCAGCTCCGGGCGGTCGCGCCCGCGGGAACGAATCCGGCCCGCCAGCCCGGGGAACGGCCGAGGAGCGCGACGATCCGGTCGAGGTCGGAGCCGCAGCCGCCGGGGCCGCCCGGCCAGTCGACCATCGGGCCGAACGCGGCGCCGGGCTCAAGCCGGGCGGCGCCGCCCGGCACGGCCTGCGCCACCCGCAGCGCGGTCGTCGAGCAGGACCGGGTCGAGGTTCAACGGCAGGCCGAGGGTCCGGGCGACGTCCCAGGAGTGCACCACGTAGTCGACCAGGTGGAAGCTGATCGCCTGCCGGGCCGGGAACATCAGGTCGCGGGTGATCTCGGGCAGCGGGAACTCGCGGTCGAGCGCGCCGTCGGCGGCGAAGGCGTCGAGCACGCACTCGGCCGCGGCCCGGTAGGCGGCGACCGGGTCCTCGCCGAGCGGCCGCAGCATCCACTGCGCCAGGTCGCCGTCGCCGGCCGAGGCGGCCGCGAACCCGTAGTGCTGGGCGATCATGTGCCGCAGGAGGCCGTGCAGCGTCCAGTCGGCGCAGGGCGTCGGCCGGGCCAGGTCCCGCGCGGTCGCCTGCTCCACCAGGTCCACGCTGGCCCGCACCGCCTGCGCGTCGAGGGCGACGATGTCCGTCGAAGATTTTGTATGCATACGCTTATCATCTACTTACGCTTATCATCTGTCAACGTGTATGTTCATCCCATGACGGATCACCCCGGCCGGCCGCAGGAGCAGGGGGAGCGGCCGCAGCGGCGGGATCTGGCCGCGATGCTGCACCCGCTGACCCGCGCGCTCGTCGCGGCCGAGCTGCCGGTGCTGGCCAGGCACGGGATCTCGATGTGGGGCTACGTGGTGCTCAACGCGCTGGAGCACGGCCCCGCCCGCACCCAGGCCGCGCTGGCGCAGTCGATCGGGGCCGACAAGACCCGGATCATCGCCACCCTGGACGAGCTGCAGCAGGCCGGACTGATCAGCCGCGAGCCGGACCCGGCCGACCGGCGGATCCGGCTGCTGGCGATCACCGCGGCCGGCCGCCAGGTCCGCGCGGACGCGCAGTCCGCCATCCAGGCCAACGAGGAGCGGGTGCTCGCCCGCCTCCCGGCCGCCGACCGGCAGGCCTTCCTGCGGGTGGCGCGGATTCTGTCCGAGCTGCCGCCGGAGCAGATCAGCGGCCAGTAATCGGGTCGCCGCGGCCGGCGGCGTCTGATACCGTCGGCCGCACGGACCGACCCGAGGAGGTGAGACCCATTACCGCAGTAGCCGGCTGGGCGCTCCCTTCCGCCATGGATGTCAGGCTGACCTGATCGCAGGCGGCCCCGGGAGCGCCAGCGCACGCACTCCCGAAAGGCAGCACATCCATGCACTTCATCACGGAGACGACCGTTGACGGCGTCTCGGAACGACTGTTCACCCACGGCGACGTCACCGGCGTGCTGTGGACGCCCGCCGACGCCCCCGGCCCCCGGCCGCTGATCCTGCTCGGCCACGGCGGCGGCCAGCACAAGCTGGCCCCGGCCATGGTCGCCCGGGGCCGCCGTTACGCGGCCAACTGCGGCTTCGCCGCGGTCAGCATCGACGCCCCCGGCCACGGCGACCGGCCGCGGACCGACGGCGACGAACGGTTCGTCGCCCGGCTGCGGGAGCTGATGGCGGCCGGCCAGCCGGTCGGCCCGCACGTCGCCCGGCACAACGCCGAACTGGCGGCCCGGGCGGTCCCCGAGTGGCAGTCGGTCCTCGACGCCCTGCGCGACGACGCCCGCCAGTCCGATGACGGGCCCGTGGGGTACTGGGGGGTGTCGCTCGGCACCGCGATCGGCCTGCCGCTGGTCGCGGCCGACCCGAGGATCGGCGCCGCCGTCTTCGGCTGCCTCGGCGACGAGACCCCCCTGACCGAGGCGGCGGCGCGGGTCACGGTCCCGGTCGAGTTCCTGCTGCAGTGGGACGACACGCTGGTCCCGCGCGAATCGGGGCTGGCGCTGTTCGACGCCCTCGCCTCACCGCAGAAGAGCCTGCACGCCAATTCCGGCGATCACATGGCGGTGCCGAGGTTCGAGCTAGACAGCGCCGAGCGGTTCTTCCTCCGCCACCTCAGCCCGGTCTAGCCTGCTCGCCGGCGCTGCCGGTGGTTGGCCACGTTGACCTGGTTGGCGCAGCGGACGGAGCAGAAATGCCGACGGCCGTTGCGCGAGGTGTCGATGAACGCGACGCCGCAGCCGGGCCGGTCGCACGCCCGCAGCCGGTCGCCGGCGCCGCCGTCCACCACATGCCCGAGCCCGGCCGCCGTCAGCGCCAGGACCCGGGCCGCCAGGCCCGTCTCGACCGGCGCGTAGTGGAAGTGGAAGGGCTTGCCCGCGCCGTGGCTGACCAGCCGCGGACGGCAGTCGGCGGCGACCAGCAGCGCGTCGATCAGCAGCGCCTTGTCCGCCGCCACGGGGGCCTCGAATACCGTCCGCAGGCGCTCCGCCCACGGGCCAAGCGCGGCGGCGTCCGCCGTCGTCGCCAGCGGGCCGTGCACCTCACGGCGGCCCAGTTCGGCGGAGAGGGCAGCCGAGTCGGGAGCGGGGTGATTGACGAGCCAGACGGCGATCTGCGCGCCCGCCACCGTGTAAGCGTTGAACTGCATAAGACCATTACAGCAGACTGTCGGCAGGCAGCCGGAGAACCAGGCGGCCGGAGAACGTCGGAATACAAGGGCGGGAAGTGGGGGATCGGTGCGACGGGATGCGCTGGGCGCGGGGCTGGCGGCGGTGTGCCTGTGGGGGCTCGCGCCGGTCGCCACCCGGGCGGCCGTCGGGCACCTGTCGCCGTTGCCGTTGCTGCTGATCCGGCTGGCGGTGGCCTCGCTCGTCCTGCTGCCCTGGGCCTGGCCCGTGTTCCGGCGGCTGCGGCCGCGCTCGGCCGGACGGCTGCTCGCCGCGGGCGTGCTCGGCCTGGTGGGGTACAACCTACCGGTCACGCTCGGGCTGCGCTGGCTGCCCGCCGCCACCGCGGGGCTGCTGCTGGCGACCGAGCCGGTGTGGGTCCTGGTGCTCGGACGGCTGTTCACCGGGGAGCGGGCCGGCGTCCGGCCCTGGCTGGGCAGCGCCGTCGCCCTCGCCGGGGTGGCGGTGCTGGCGGGCCCCGGTGCCATCGGCGGCGCCGGCGGTGACCGGGTGCTGGCCGGAGCGGGGCTGGTGCTGGCGGGCACGCTCTCGTTCGGCGCGTACACGATCGTCATGCGCCCGCTGAGCCAGGAGTTCGGCGCGATCCCGGCGACCGCGGCCTCCACCGTCGTGGGCGCCGTTCCCTACCTCGCCGCGATCGGGACGCTGCCGGGGGCGGGCCTGTCGCAGCTCGGCCCGTCGGTCTGGGCGGAGCTCGCGTTCCTGGCCCTGGGCAGCACCGCGGCCGGGCTGCTGCTGTGGAACGTCGCCGCCCTGTCCGGTGGCGTCACCCAGGTGAGCCTGCTGCTCTACCTCGAGCCGGTCGTCAGCGTGGCCGGAGCGGCGCTGCTGCTCGGCGAGCGGGTCAGCCTGGTCATGCTCGGCGGCGGCGCTCATCCTGACCGGGGTTGCCGTCTCCGGCATCTAGCCGCGCTCATCGCGGCCAAGCGCACCGAGCGCCGCGTTGATGACATCGCGGCCCTGGTCTGGATCGTCGATGTCACAGATCCGAACCCAGATCCGCCCGTCCAGGGTGTTGAACCCGAACGAGGCCCCGGCAGGCAGCCGCTCGACGATGGCCGCGCGCAGCTGCTCGTTCAGTTCCTGTCCCTCGGGCAGGAACACGGCGTCGTCCGGCGCGCGGGGCGGCGCGTTCTTGGCCGCCAGCACCGCCGCCTCCGCCTCGTCGAGCTCGGCCAGGCCCGCGAGCGCCAGCGACGCGGCCGTGCCGCGGTCGCGGATGATGGCGAGGAACGCGTGCTCTACGCCGATATAGGAATCACCCAGGTCGTGCGCGAGGCGTCCGCCCCACACCTCCGGGCCGGCCGGCGGCGGGTCGCCAGCCGCGGCCATCGCCGCGAGCACGGCATCTTCCAGCTGGTCAAGGTCGATCATCCCGGCCCCGGTGAGCACGCTCAGCGGCCAGCCGCCGTCGTGCAGCATCGCCAGGAACAGGTGCTCGGCCGACGCCTGCGCGGCGCCGGCGGCCCGGGCGATCTCGGCCGCGCGCCCCAGGATGGTGTAGTAGCGCGGCGTCAGCGTCAGCATGCCAGGGAAACCGCTCATAATCGCCACGATACGATTTCGGGTGGCGAGCGCAAGCCGCGCTAATCCTGGAATGACCGAAAGGCCGCGCGCACCTCGTCGACGAACAGCCCCGGCTGCTCGAGGGCGGCGAAGTGCCCGCCCCGGTCGAGGCTCGTGCCAGTAGCGCAGGTCGGTGAAGAGCGGCTCGGCCCAGCGGCGGGACGGGCGGTAGATCTCCTTGGGGAAGATCGAGCAGCCGACCGGGACACCGACCGGGTCGGAGCTGCGCTTGGCGTAGCTCTCCCAGTACAGCCGGGCGGCCGACGCGCCGCTGCCGGTCAGCCAGTACAGCATGATGTTGTCCAGCATCTCCTCGCGGCTGAAGACGGTGCCGGGGTCGCCGTCGCAGTCGCTCCAGGCCTGGAACTTCTCCGTGATCCAGGCGCACAGCGCGGCCGGGGAGTCGACCAGGCCGTAGCCGATGCTCTGCGGGCGGGTCGACTGGATCGCCGCGTACCCGGTGCCCTGGGCGCGGTGCCGGCCCGCCGCGGCCAGCGCCTGCTGTTCCCGCTCGGTGAGGTCGCCGATCGTGCCGGGGTCGGGGAACGCGATCACCATGTTGAGGTGCACCCCGAGCACGCGGGCGGGGTGCCGCCGGCCGAGCGCGGCCGCCACCACCGATCCCCAGTCGCCGCCCTGGGCGCCGTAGCGGGAGTAGCCGAGCCGGGTCATGAGCTGGTCCCAGGCGTCGGCGATCCGCTCGACGCCCCACCCCGGCTTGGCCGGCTTGCCGCTGAACCCGAAGCCGGGCAGCGTCGGGCAGACCAGGTGGAACGCCTCGGCGGGGCTGCCGCCGAACGCTACCGGGTCGGTCAGCACGTCGATCACCTTGCGGAACTCGACCACCGAGCCGGGCCAGCCGTGGGTCATGATCAGCGGGGTGGCGTCCGGGTGGGGCGACCGGACGTGCAGGAAGTGCAGGTCGAGGTCGTCGATGCGGGTCAGGAACTGCGGGAAGGCGTTGAGCCGGGCCTGCGCGGCCGGCCACTCGTACTCCATCAGCCAGTACTGGCAGAGCTCGCGCGCGTAGGCCAGCGGGGTCCCCTGCGACCAGTCGGCCACCGTCTCCGGTTCCGGCCACCGGGTCCGGCGCAGCCGCTCCCGCAGGTCGGCCAGCGACGCCTCGGGCACGTCAACACGGAACGGGGTCACGTCGTCATCGATCATGACCACAAGTCTGAGGCGGCGGCCGGCCGGTTTACAACCCGGGCGACCCGGCCCTGATCAGCGCCGCCAGCAGCGCCGCGAGGGCAGGGGAGTCGGTCATCGAGGCCCGGTGCAGGCCCACGATCTCGCGGCTCGGGACTGGGTCGTCGACCAGCACCGCGACCAGGTCGGGGCCGAGTGGCGCCCGGCCGAGCCGCGGGATCAGCGCGATGCCGAGCCCGGCCCGGGCCAGCGCCAGGTGGCTGTCGAACTCCATCGAGACGTGCGCGATCCGCGGCAGCGCGCCGCTCCCGTCGTACATCCGCTGCAGCCACTGCCGGCAGATCGTCCCCTCGGGCGTGCCGATCCAGTTCTCGCCCGCGAGGTCGCGGGGGGTGACCACCGCCCGGTCCGCCAGCGGGTGGTCGCGCCGCACGATCACGTCGGCCAGGTCGCTCGCGAGCACCACCCGGGCGACGTGGTCGGGGACCGCCAGCGGCACGTCGCCCCAGCTGTGCGCGACCCCGAGGTCGGCCTGCCCGGTCGCGACCAGGTCGACCGCGTCCCACGGCTCGCGCTCGGTCAGGCTCACCCGCAGCCCGGGGTGGGCGGCCAGCACCGGCGGCAGCGCGGGCGCGATCAGCCCCCGCATCGCGGTGGAGAACGCCGCCAGGCGCACGTGCCCGGCCACCGTGCCCGCCTGCCGGTGCAGGCCCGACTGGAGCTCCTCCAGGTCCGACAGCAGCCGGGTGCCCTGCTCGACCAGGTGCCGGCCGTGCCTGGTCAGCATCACCCCCCGGCCGACCCGCTCGAGCAGCGGCACCCCGGTCTGCCGTTCCAGCCGCTTGATCTGCTGCGACACCGCGCTCGGGGTGAAGCCGAGCGCGTCGGCGGCCGCGACCACCGAGCCACGGGAGTCGACGGCGCGCAGCGAGTCCAGCGCCACCAGGTCAATCATGAAGCAATGCTACATAATCAGCGGTGGGAACATTCGCTGGTGCTTCATCGTAGGCGACTCTAGCGTTAGCTGCGTGAACCGCCGTGACACCGCGCTGATGGCCCTCGTCGCCGCCTTGTGGGGCTTCAACTTCGTCGTCATCGACTGGGGCATGGGCACGGTCCCGCCGCTGCTGTTCGCGGCGATCCGGTTCTCGGTCGTCTCGCTCGCCTGCTTCTTCGTCAAGCGCCCGCCGGTGCCGCTGCGGACGGTGGCGGCGGTCGGCGCGTTCATGAGCCTCGGCCAGTTCGGCTTCCTGTACCTGGCGCTGCACCTGGGCATGGGGCCGGGGCTGGCCTCGCTGGTGCTCAATTCGCAGGCGGTGTTCACGCTCGTGATCGCCAGCCTGGCGCTGCGCGAGCGGCCGTCGCGGGCGCAGGTGACGGGGATCGGGCTCGGCGTGGCGGGGCTGTTCGTGGTCGCCCTCGGCATGGGCGGGCACGCGCCGCTGGCGGCGCTCGGCCTCTGCCTGCTGGCGGGGCTGTCGTGGGGCGCGGGCAACGTGGTGTCGCGCGCCGCCCGCGCCCCGGGCGGGCTGGCGCTCACGGTCTGGTCGGCGACGGTCGCCCCGATCCCGCTGCTCGGGCTCAGCCTGCTCATCGACGGCCCCGCCGCGGTCGGCCACGGCCTGACCCAGCTGGGCTGGCACGGCGCCGTGTCCACCCTCTACACGGCCGGGCTGTGCTCGCTGGTCGGCTACGCGGTGTTCAACCGGCTGCTGTCCCGCTACCCCTCAGGCCACGTCGTGCCGTGGGTGCTGCTGGCCCCGGTCGTCGCGCTGGCCAGCTCGTGGGCGCTGCTGCGGGAGGCCCCCGGCCCGGCCGAGCTGGCCGGCGCGGCGCTGCTGATCGTCGGCGTGCTCGCCACCCAGGGCATCATCAGGCGCCCGGCCCGAGGCGAAGATCAAAACCATCAACACCAGTTGTCCGAACGGTCCGTGCCCTCCGCCCCCGCGGTCGACGTCACCCCGGTCGGGGGCTAACCAGGAAGCGCGGTCGAGCGTGTCGGCGATCGTCTGCAGCACCAGCTCCGGGTCGCGCAGCGGCGGCAGATGGTCCATACCGTGGACCAGGACCAGCTCGCAGCCGACGATCCCGGCCGCCGCGGCCTTGTCCGCCAGGACCAGCGGCGGGAAGTCGGCGTCGCCGACCAGCAGCGACGACGGCACCGAGATCTGGCCGAGCCGGTCGAAGACGGCCGGGTCCTCCTCCTCGAGATCGCCGACGCTCAGGTCGGCGCGGGCGGCGGAGCGGAACTGCTCCATCGCGTCCGGGGTGGCGCCGGCCCGGCCCCAGATGCGCTGGATCACATCGGCCATCGCGTCGACGTCGCAGGCGGCTTTGGCCCGCCCGTACTCCTCGAACAAGGCGTCGTCCTCGCCCGGGTCATCCTCTCCGAACGGGAACCCGGGGATGCCGGGGCACAGCAGCACCAGCGCGGTCACCCGCTCGGGCTGGTCCAGGGCGAGCCCGAGGGCGCTGGCGCCGCCCTGGCTGCAGCCGACGATCGCGACCCGGTCAAGGCCGTAGTGGTCGAGCACGGCCGCCAGGTCGCGCAGCAGCGAGTGCTTGACCGTCGGGGCCGGGGACTGGCCGAAGCCCCGGGCGTCGTACCGGATCACCCGGTACTTCTTCGCCAGCGCGGGCAGCACCGGATCCCAGATCCGCGAGTCGCCCACCCCCGGGTGGAGCAGCACCAGCGGGGGGCCGTCGCCGCCGCTGTCGTCCGCCCACACCGTGCCGCCGTCAACGTCGATCATCGTCACCGTCATGGGGACCATCATTTCATCGCGGCCGGGGGCGGTGTCACGGGTGTTAGCCCGCGTCACGGGTGCAGCGGCAGCCCCTTCATGACCTTGTCGACCGCGTTCCTCGGCCCGTAGACCGCCAGCCCGACCAGCGGCAGGTCATCGGCGGCGACGGCGCGGACGGCGGCCCGGTTGGCCTCGTCGTGGCCGGTCTTGAACATCTCCTCGATGTAGACGGCGGTCGCGCAGGTCGCGGCCGACGGCCAGGCCGCGGACCCGGGCCAGGGCGGCGGGGTCGGCCGCGTAGACGAGGACCGGCTGGCGGAACATCGGCAGGTACCGATGGTCGGAGCCGTCCTGGTAGGGCTCGCCGATGACCTCGGGGGCGCCGCCGGCCACGGCGCTGGCCAGGAACGCGGTCACGTTCAGCTTCTGCCACGCGGCCAGGCTCTCCTGCACGGCGATGGCGATCTTGGTGTCGAATTTCACCCGGTCATCCTGACGCCCAGGCTCCCGGGCGGTCTTGAACGCTGGTGCGGGCGGCCGGCGAGAATGGAACGGTGACAGCGGACACGGCGACCGGGGACTGGGCGCGTTACTGGCGCGCGGCCGACTCGCCGCTGGAGGCGATGCACGCGCACTTCGAGCGGCACGTCTACCACCGGCACAGTCACGACACCTACTCGCTCGGCGTCACCGATGTCGGGGCGCAGTCGTTTACCTGCCGGGGCGCCGCCTACACGAGCGCGGCCGGGATGGTGATGGCCTTCAACCCCGACGACCCGCACGACGGCCAGGCCACCGACGGGTTCGGCTTCACCTACCGGATGATCCATATCGGCCCCGAGCTGGTGTCCGCGCGTGCTGTCCGACGCGGCCGGCCGCCCGGTCGGGCCTCCCGCTGTTCGCCGACCCGGTGCTCAGCGACCCGATGCTGGCCGCCCGGCTGCGCCGCCTGCACGGCGCGCTGCTCGGCGACGCGACCGCGCTGCGCCGCGACGAGCTGCTGACCGGGGTGGTGCTGGCGGCGGCGCGGCTATCCCGCGGGCGGCGACGCGGACGGCGTCCGGCCTGGCGGAGCTCCCGGCCGGAGCCGGGCCGACCGGCCAGGTGTCAGCCCGCCCGGGGTGGGCCGACCCGGGTCCGGCCGACGCCCGGCGGGTCGCCGGGCGCGCCCGTGACCTGATCGCGGGCCGCTACCGCGACGACCTCACCGCCGCCGACCTGGCCGCCGCCACCGGCCGCAGCCGGTTCGCGGTGCACCGCGCGTTCACCCACGTCTACGGGATGCCGCCGAGCGACTACCAGCGACAGCTGCGGCTGCGCGAGGCCCGCGCGCTGATCGCGGCGGGAACGCCGATCAGCGAGGCCGCGGCCCTGGCCGGGTTCGCCGACCAGAGCCACCTGTCGCGCTGGTTCGTCCGCTACTACGGCGTCACCCCCGGCCGCTACCAGCGGGCCACCGCCCCCGCCCAATCGCCTGCACCGGGCAGTATCGGGTGCACTTAGCGGCAAATAGCATCGGTAAATACACCCAATCCCGGATTAAGCGACCAGAGATACCGCTGGGGTTAACCGATTCGCTGCCAGGGAATATGAGCGACGGGCTGCCCAAACAAGCAGCGCGCCGCAAACGGTTAAGGATACCCAATGACTACGGCTGTGGCGGTAGCGTCCGGGGGTGGGGATATCACTTTCCCGGGATTCTGGCTGGCATTTATGTTCGGCGTTATTACGGGTATGGTCGTCATGGCGTGGATGAGAAAATAACGCCGCAAGGGCCGGTATAGTCGCCCCGTGAGCGCGGCGGCCGGCGGGTGGGAGACCTGGAGCTGGGACGAGTCCCTGTTCGCAGGGGCCGCCGGGTACTACGAGCAGGGCCGATTGCCCTACGCTCCCGAACTGGGCGACGTCATCGCGCGCAGCCTCGCCCTGGACGGGCATGGGAGGCTGCTCGATGTCGGCTGCGGGCCGGGAACGGTCGCCCTGCGGCTGGCGCCGCTGTTCGAGGCGGTCGTCGGCCTCGACCCCGACGCGGAGATGCTCGCGCAGGCGTCCCGGGCGACGGTCAGACTGGGCGTCGGCAACGCGACCTGGGTGCGCAGCCGGGCCGAGGACCTGCCGGCCGGCCTTGGCACCTTCCGTGCGGTTACCTTCGCCGCGTCGTTCCACTGGATGGACCGGCCCCGGGTGGCCTCGGCGGTCGCGACCATGCTCGACCCGGGCGGGGCGGTGGTGCACGTGGACGCGCCCGCTTACCGGGCCGACGAGCTGGCGGCGGAGACCCGGCGGGGCTCTCTTCCGTTCCCGCCGCCGCCCGACGATGCCCTCGACCAGATCCGCCGCCGGTACCTGGGCGATGATCGGCGGGCCGGGCGCGGCATCCGCAACACCTCGCCAAGCGGTGAGGACGGAATCTTCCTGCGGGCCGGGTTCCGGCCAGCCGAGACGGTGACGGTGCCCGACCGGCGAGCCGTCGAGCGCACCGCCGATGACCTCGTGGCCCGGGTGTTCTCGACCTCCTCGACCGCGCCGCACCTGTTCGGCGACCGCCGGGAAGCCTACGAGGCCGACCTGCGCGAGACCCTCGCCCAGGCCTCACCGGCCGGGCGGTTCTCCGTGCGGCTTCCCGATAACATCCTGCGCATCTGGCGGCTGCCTCCTACTTGACCGCCGCGGGCGCGACAGATCGCGACAAGACCGGCGACCGCCTCGGTGCCGTAGCCCCGGCCCCATTCCGGCTCGACCTTGCGGATGTCGGTTTCCAGCTGGGTGACGCTGCGCTTCAGCCGGCCGAGACGGCCGGGGGCTTGGCTTTCAGTCCGCTGCCGCAGAGTGGCGCGATTGCACTTGGTCGACCGTCCGGCCGCAGGCCGGTTTCGATGAGGCGGGCTCGCAGCGCCGCCCAGCACGCCGCCGCGGTCGGCTCGACGTACAGGCCCGCCCGGGCGAGGGCGCCGTGGGCGGCGTTGACCTGGTCGTCGGTGACGGTGAGGATGGTGCCGCCGCTGTCGCGGACGGCGGCGAGGATCTGAGCGCCGCGAGCCGGGCGGGCGATGGCGATGCCCTCGGCGATCGTCGGTTCGCCGACGATCGCGGCCGGGACGGCCTGACCGTCACGGAAGGCCCGGGCCAGCGGCGCGCATCCGGCCGCCTGCACCGCGATGATCTGCGGCAGGCGGTCGATCAGGCCCTGGTCGAGGAGGTCGCGGCAGCCGAGGTAGGCGCCGAGTACCAGGGTGCCGTTGCCGACTGGCAGCACCAGGGTCGCGGGCAGCCGCCCGCCCAGCTGCTCCCACAGCTCGAAGGCGTACGTCTTCATGCCCTGCAGGAAGAACGGGTGGTAGACGTGGCTGGCGTAGAAGGTGCCCGGCTGGTCGGCGGCGTCCGCGGCGGCGTCGGCCGTGTCCTCCCTCGAACCGGGAATCTGGCGGACGGTGGCGCCGTACGCGCGCAGCTGCGCGACCTTGCCCGCCGAGGTGGCGGCCGGGACGTACACCTCGCACGCGATCCCCGCCCGGGCGGCGTAGGCGGCCACCGCGGTCCCCGCGTTCCCGCTGCTGTCGGCCACCATCCGGGGGACGCCAAGCCGCCCGGCGAGCGCCGCGAGCAGCACCGCGCCGCGGTCCTTGAACGACCCGCTCGGCATTAGGTAGTCGACTTTGAGCATCACGCCGGGAAGATCGGGCGCGGTCACCAACGGGGTCATGCCCTCGCCGAGGCTGATGTCGCCCGGCTCGTCGATCGGCAGCGCCTCGGCGTACCGCCACAGCGTCGGCCGCCGCTGCCCGAGCGCGGACAGCGGCGGCACGGCCGGGGTGAACCCGGCCAGGTCAAGGACGCCACCGCAGTCAGCGCAGCGCCAGGCGAGCTCGTCAAGCCGGTACCCGCGCCCGCAGGCAGCGCAGGTCAGCGACAGTTTGTCCAGTGCGGTGATCTCCATCGTGCACCTCCAAGCCGGGGAGTTTACCGGTCGGCCCCGGGCCCGTTAGGCACGGCACGGGCGCTCACAGCACCCCGGCGGCGAGGGCGATCCCCACCCCGATCAGAACCGCTCCGCCCACTATCTCGCCGTTCTCGCCGGTCCTGGCGCCCAGCCGGCTGCCGAGCTCGAGCCCGAGCAGGGACAGCCCGACGCTGACCGCGCCGATGATGACGGCGGCGGCGGCAAGGCTCACGTGATAGGAGCCGAGGGCGAAGCCCACGGCCAGGTTGTCGATGCTCAGCGCGGCACCGGTGACCAGGAGCCGGCCGGTGCTCTGGCCCGCGGCGGACTGCTGGTCATCGCCGTCTCGGCGGCGGCCGCGAAGCGACTGGGCCACGGCCCAGATGCCGGTCGCGATCAGCAGGCCCGCGCCGATCCAGCGGGTGGCCCCGCCCAGAGCGCCGGCCAGGCCCCGGCCCAGGAGCAAGCCGACGATCGGCATCCCCGCCTCGAACAGCCAGAAAACCAGCCCGACGCGCCACCGGGTCCTTGCGTCGACGCCACTGATCCCGATGCCGATCGACGCCGCGAAGTTCGACAGCCCCAGCGACAGCGCGACCAGCACAACGGCGACCACCCACTCACGCTATCGCAAGGCGGATAACTGCGGGTTTCCTGTTCCGGCCGGCACCTTCATCGTCTATCGTCGATTAACGATGAATGATCAGACGAGGCCGCTCGAGCGCGACGCGGCGGTGCAGTACGCCTCATGGTTCCGCGCGCTCGCCGACCCGACCCGCGTGCAGATCGTGTCCTTGCTTGCCCGCACCGGGGGGCCGCTGACGGTCGGCGCGATCACCAGCGCGGTGGACGTGGGGCAGTCCACCGTGTCCGCGCACCTGAAGGTGCTGGCCGGAGTCGGCCTCGTGCTGGCCGACAGGCGCGGCACGAGCGTCCGCTACCGGGTCAACGACCGCTGCGTGGGCCGCTTCCCGACCGCCGCCGACGTCGTCATGGGAAAGGCCGCCCCGTCCGCCGACCTTGCGGCCGGGAAGGGGAACGCATGAGCCGCGGCCCTGGGCCCGCAGGCCCCGCCCCGCGGGGCCTGCTGATCCGCCCGATGGAGCCCGCCGACGCCGGCCAGGTGCTGGCGATCTACCAGGCCGGGCTGGACACGGGGCAGGCCAGCTTCGAGACCACCGCGCCGGCCTGGGAGCACTTCGACGCCGCCAAGCTCCCCGCGCACCGGCACGTGGCCGCCGACGCCGGCACCGGGCAGGTGCTTGGCTGGACCGCCGCCGTCGCCGTGTCCGACCGGTGCGTCTACGCGGGGGTGATCGAGCACAGCGTCTACACCCATCCGGCCCGCCGCCGCCGGGGCATCGGCGCGGCCCTGCTCGCGGCCCTGATCGGCTCGGCCGAGGAGGCCGGCATCTGGACCATCCAGTCCGGCGTGTTCCCCGAGAACACCGCCAGCCTGCGCCTGCACGAGCAGGCGGGGTTCCGCGTCGTCGGCACCCGGGAGCGGATCGGCCGCCACCATGGCCGGTGGCGCGACACCGTCCTGATCGAGCGGCGCAGCGCAGTCGCCGGGGCCGGCGAGGTCAGCCGCCGGCGCCGGCACCCTCGACAGGCAGGCCGGCTCTGCCTGCTGCGCGCCCGCCCACGATCCGCCGGCACCACCCGGCAGGCCGCCTGCTGCTGAGCCGGGGCCCGCCCGCGGTCGTCCGCTAGCTGATCAGCCCGACCAGCTGCCCGGCGTTGACGTGGGCGTAGTCGCGGTAGCAGTTGTTGAACACCACGTGCGTCTCGTCGGCGCCGGAGGCCAGCCGCCTGACGTTGCCGGCCCACGTCGCCAGCTCGTCGCCGCTGTAGCGGTAGCGGAACCGCTCCTGGATGTCGTGGCTCTCCCACTGGTTCGAGTGCCCGTGCAGGCGGACCACCGCCAGGTCGCTGGTGGCGGCCAGCACCGGCGGGATGGAGCTCGGGTAGCCCTGCGGCTCGTCCACGCACACGTACGGCAGCCGGTGCGCGGACAGGAACTCCAGTGTCTCCTTCTGGTTCTTCTCGGTCATCCAGGTGTGGTTGCGGAACTCCACGCAGACCCGCCGCGGGGCGGCCCGCTGCGCGCAGGCGAGGATGTACTCCTTGTTCGACCGCGAGATCGGGAACCAGGGGGGAAACTGGAGCAGGATCGCGCCGAGCTTGCCCGCCTGGCGCAGCGGCTCGAGCGCCGCGAGGAATCGGTTCCAGGCCTGGTCGGTCACCTCCGGGTCGACGTTCTTGAGGTAGACCCGGTCCTTGCCCGTCTTGGCCGCGGCCTCCCGCAGGTCGGCGGGCAGCATCCGCACCGGGGTGGGGTGCTGGGTGAACAGGCTGAACGCCTTGATGTTGAAGGTGAACCCGTCCGGGGTCCGCGCCGCCCAGGCCTCGGCGGTCCGCTCGGCCGGCAGCGCGTAGTAGGCGGAGTCCACCTCGACCAGCGGGAACCGGCTGGCGTAGTACTTCAGCCGCTTCTCCGGATTGCCGGCGTCGGGCGGGTACCAGCCGGAATCGATCAGCGACTTGTCGGTCCACCCCGCCGTGCCCACCCGGATCTGTCCCATACCGATCATGTCCCAGCGCCGCGGCCAGGCAAACCTCAGCGGCGGACGCACAGCCGGACCGGCAGAGGCGGAGCCAGGGTCCGTTCTGAAGACGCTTTATTTGATTTTGATCTGCTGCTGGCTGGAATAACCTCGTTGAGGTGAGCGCAGACGGACGCGGAGTGACGCCGCAGAGCGAAGACTTCTCCGCCTGGTACAACGAACTGGTCATCAAGGCGGAGCTGGTGGATCGCGGCCCGGTCCGAGGCACGATGGTGATCCGACCGTACGGGTACCGGATCTGGGAGCTGCTGCAGGCCGACCTGGACCGGCGGATCAAGGAGACCGGGCACGAGAACGCCTACTTCCCGCTGCTGATCCCGCAGAGCTACCTGGAGCGCGAGGCGGACCACGTGGAGGGGTTCGCGCCGGAGCTTGCGGTGGTGACCCACGCGGGCGGCAAGCAGCTCGAGGAGCCGCTGGTGGTCCGGCCGACCTCGGAGACGGTCATCGGCGAGTTCATGGCCAAGTGGATCAGCTCCCACCGGGACCTGCCGATGCTGCTCAACCAGTGGGCGAACGTGGTGCGGTGGGAGATGCGGCCGCGGATGTTCCTGCGCACGACCGAGTTCCTGTGGCAGGAAGGGCACACCGCGCACGCCGACGAGGCCGACGCGATGCGCGAGACCATGCTCTCGCTGCAGACGATCTACCTGCGCACCGCCCGCGAGCTGGCCGCGATGCCGGTCGTCGACGGGGAGAAGACGCCGGGCGAGCGGTTCGCCGGCGCCGTCCGCACGTTCAGCATCGAGGCGATGATGCGGGACGGCCGCGCGCTGCAGGCCGGCACGTCGCACTACCTGGGGACCAACTTCGCGCAGGCGTTCGACATCCAGTACACCGGCGAGGACGGCCGCCTCGCGTACGCGCACACCACCTCGTTCGGCATGACCACCCGGATGATCGGCGGCGTGATCATGACCCACGGCGACGACAAGGGCCTCGTGCTGCCGCCCCGGCTCGCGCCCTACCAGGTGGTCATCGTGCCGATCGGGCGGGGCGACGCCATCGGCGAGGTCACCGCGGCGGCCCAGGCCCTCGCCGCGCGGCTGGCCGACGCGGGGATCCGGACCCAAGTCGACAGCCGGACGCACGTGTCACCCGGCTTCAAGTTCAACGAGTGGGAGCTGCGCGGGGCCCCGATCCGGCTCGAGCTCGGGCCGCGCGACCTGGCCTCGGGCACGGCGGTGATGGTGAAGCGGCTCGGCGAGGGCAAGGAGCCGATCTCGCTCGACGGCGCGCCCGCCCGGCTGGCCGACGAGCTCGCCGCGTTCCAGGACCTGCTGCTCGAGCGGGCCACCGCCTTCCGCGACCAGCACACGGTCATCACCGACGAGTGGGTCGACTTCGTCAAGGCGGTCGCCACCGGCTGGGCCCTGGCGCTGCACTGCGGCAGCCGCGAGTGCGAGGAGGAGATCAAGGCCGCGACCGGGGCCACCGCCCGATGCGTGCCGCTCGACGGGCCGCCGGAATCGGGGCCGTGCATCCGGTGCGGGCTGCCTTCGGCCTACGGCAAGCGGGTCATCTTCGGCCGCGCGTACTAGCTCCGGTTTGACCGGTCGCCGGGTGCCGTCTCGGCCAGCCGGTCGTGGAGGAAGCGCTGCTCGGCCTCGGTCTGCGCGAGGTCGAGCGCGCGCTGATACGCCTGGTGGGCCTCGCCGTGCCGCCCGGCCCGGCGCAGCAGGCTGGCGCGGGTGGAGTGGAAGTACCGGTAGTGGTCGAGGTCCAGGCGGTCGAGGATGACCAGTCCGGCTTCTGGCCCGTCGAGCTCGGCCACGGCGACGGCCCGGTTCATCTCGACGACCGGGGAGCCGGTCAGCCGGGCGAGCGTTTCGTACAGGGCGGCGATCTGCCGCCAGTCGCGCGGCTGCTGCAGGTGCAGGTCGGCGATGGCCGCCTGCAGCAGGTACGGCCCGGGGCGCGGCCGGGTCATCGCCCGTTGCAGGAGCAGCCGGCCCTCGTCGATCTGCCGGGTGTCCCACCTGGCGCGATCCTGCTCGTCGAGCGGGATGACCTGCCCGTCCCGCAGCCGGGCGGCCTTGCGCGCGTCGTGCAGCAGCATCAGCGCCAGCAGCGCGAGTACCTCCGGCTCGTCCGGCATGAGGTCGGCCAGGGCGCGGCCGAGGTGGATCGCTTCCGTCGCGAGGTCGACCCGGCCGCCGCCCCAGCCCTGGTTGAAGATCAGGTAGACCACGGCCAGGACGGCCGCCAGCCGGTCGGGGAGCTGGTCGTCGGGCGGCACCGCGAACGGGATGCCGGCGTCCCGGATCTTGCGCTTGGCCCGGGTCAGCCGCTTGCTCGTGGTCTCGACCGGGATCAGGAACGCCAGCGCGATCTCCTCGGTCGACAGGCCGCCGAGGGTGCGCAGGGTGAGCGCCACCTGCGACTCGAGCGCGAGCGCGGGATGACAGCAGGCGAAGACCAGCTCGAGCCGGTCGTCGGGGATGGCGGCGGCGTCGTCCGGGCCGCCCTCCGCCGGCTCCGGGTTGGCCGCAAGGTCGCGCGCGAGCAGCGCCGTCTTGGCGGTCAGGACCTGCCGGCGGCGCAGCTGGTCGATGGCGCGGTTGCGCGCGGTCGTGACCAGCCAGCCGACCGGGTTGGCGGGCTCCCCGTCCCGTGGCCAGCGTTCGGCGGCGATGGCGAACGCCTCGGCGGCGGCTTCCTCGGCGAGTTCGATGTCGCCCAGGATGCCGGCCAGGGTCGCAAGCACGCGGCCCCAGTGGTCACGAAAGACGGCGTCAAGCGGCACGCACGCGCCCGTCGAGGATGGGCCGAACCTCGATCGCGGTGCCGGGCTTGGTCTCCCTGAGCAGCTCGCCCGCGATGGCCAGGGCCCGGTCCAGGTTCTCGGCTTCGATGAGGAACAGGCCGGCCAGGTACTCCTTGCTGTCGACGAACGGCCCGTCGGTCAGCAGCATCCGCCCGTCGTCGTTGCGCAGCGTGGTGGCCGACCCGTCCGCGTGCAGCCGGGCCCAGCCGGTGACGCTCGGCTGGTCGAGGAGCGCGGCGATGGCATCGGGGATCGGGCGGGCCGCCCGGTCGGTGTCGTCGGGCGCGGTGTAAGTGAGCAACGCGTACTGCATGAGTCCTCCCATGAGTCTCCCAAGACGGGTCGATGCCGCCTTTCAGTATGGGACGAACGGCGCCGCCGCCGCCGGACAGCGACGGCCAAGGAATTTTCCATGTCGGGGGTGTCCGTCCGGCCGCCGCCCGTTCGTCACTGTTGCAGATCCGCCCGAACCGGGCGGCCAACCGAAGGAGCCCGTCATGCCCGACATCCTGCACCGCATCAGCATCGACGCCCCGTCCAAGCAGGTCCACGACGACATCGCCAGCACCGACGGCATCGCCCGCTGGTGGACCGGGCGGCCGCTGGCCGGCCAGCACGCGATCGGTTCCAGCTTCAGCGTCTACTTCGGCGACGGCGAGCGGCCTGCCGCCGTCATGCAGGTCGTGGCCGACACCCCAGAGCAGGTCGAGTGGCTGGTCACCGACGGACCCGGGAGCTGGATCGACACCCGGATCAGTTTCACCCTACGTCCCAGGTCCGACGGCGGCACCACACTGCTGTTCAGCCACGCCGACTGGCGGGAGGCCAGCGAGTTCATGAGCGGCTGCAGCTCCAACTGGGGCTCTTACCTCACCAGCCTCAAAACCGGCGCCGAGAACGGGGGATTCGCGCCGTACCCGGCCGGCGAAATCAGCCGCTGGGACTGACAAGCCCCCGGAAGCGCCGGCCTGGTGCCCACGACCAAACCAACCAGCCAAGGAGGACTCATGACCGCCGAATCCACGCACCGCCCGGGTGCCGCGCGGCTCGAACGCGCGTACGGCGCCCCGCCCGAGCTCATCTGGGAGCTGTGGACCACCGCCGCCGGCCTCGACCAGTGGTTCGCCCCCGACGGTTTCGAAAGCCGGGTGACCGAGCTCGAGCTCAGGCCGGGCGGCCGGCTGCTCTACAGCATGACCGCCACCGGACCCGAACAGGTCGTGTTCATGGTGGACACCGGCAATCCGCTCTCGATTGCGGTGAGTAAGACGTTCACCGAGGTCACGCCGCCGACCCGGCTCGCCTACCGGTCGCTGATCGACTTCGCGCCCGGCCACGAGCCGTACGAGCACCTGACGACCGTCGACATCAGGCCCGCCGGCCGGGCGCAACCGTGGTGGTGACGCTTGATCCGCTGCACGACCAGGACTGGACGCGGCAGCACCACGCCCATCGCGGCGCCGAGCTCGACCACCTGGAGGCGGCGATCGGGCGGCGGATGTCCAAGGTCGCGCCGAACTCGTAGACGCCCGTGCGGCTACAGCCCAACTGGCGATAGCCCGGCCGACCTGGTCGAGGAGATCCTCCGGGGCGGCCGGGGCCGCGCCGGGCAGGCGGGTGACGGCCGCGAACGGGAACGGGTAGATCTCCGGGTCCTCCCACCGGCCGAGCAGGCGCGGCACCACGTTCAGCCCCGTCCCCGCCAGCGCCCGGTAGGCCGCCAGCTCCCGCTCGAACCACTCCACGCCGGTGGCCGCCCGGGGGAACAGGAACACCCGGTCGGCGTCAAGCAGGACTAGCTTGTTCCACCCGGACACGTTCAGCGTCAGCCGGCTGGCGTCCGTCCCGACCAGCGACGCGAACCGCTCCGCCTGCGGCGGGACCAGCACCGCGTTAACTGCAGGTCCGATGATGTCGCCGCTCACGCGCGCTCCGCGAGCTGGCGGGGGGCCGTCGGCGGCGGGCCATTCAGCACCACGATCCGGCCGGGCGTGACCTCGTTGTCGGCGTCGCTGGCGGCGTCGTCGGCGTTGGCGGTGCTCACGCGTGGCGCTCGCGGAACGCCGCCGCCTTCACCCGGTTCTGGCAGGCGGTCGAGCAGAATCGCCTGCTGCCGTTGCGCGTGGTGTCCACGTAGACCCGGTCGCAGTGCGGCGCGGTGCAGACGCCGAGCCGGTCGTAGAGCTCGCCGCCGAGCACGATCGCGAGCCCGGTCGCGCAGCCGGCCTGCCCAGCCCTTGACCATCGACGTCTCGTCGGCGGAGTGGAAGTGCAGGTGCCAGGGCTCGCCGTCGTGCCGCTCGAGGGCCGGGCGCGCGCCGGTGGCGTCCAGCATCGCGTTCACCCGGATGGCGGCGCGCGTCGAGGTCGCCGGCCGCGACGGACTCGAAGACCTCGCGCAGCTCGGCGGCGACGCGGCCGAACGCCTCCGCCTCGGCCGCGGTGACCTCGCGCCGGCCGCCGGCCGACTTGAACACGGCGGTGATCGCTCGGCCCGCTCGGCGCCGTCGGGCGGCAGGTACTTCCGGCTGCGGTCCTCGCCCTCGGTCAGCAGGTTCACCAGCGCGACCGCCACCCCGACGACGAGATCCGTGTGACTGTTAAAATTCACTTGACCAGTTACTTCCTGCCGCTTTATGGTTATCACTGTCAAAGTCATCTTAACCAGTGACAGGGAGCTTGTCATGCCAGAACTGACGGATCTGCCGGCACTCGACGCCGCCGCCGCCCGCGACTGGATCGAGCGCTGGGACCGCCAGCAGGAGGTCTACATGCCGGACCGCGAGGACCGGTTCACCGCGCTCATCGACGCGGTGGAGGCGGGCGCCGGGCGACCGGACCCGCTCGTCCTCGACCTCGGCTGCGGTCCCGGTTCGCTCGCGGTGCGGCTGCTCGCGCGGCTGCCCGGAGGCGACCGTGATCGCGGTCGACGCGGACCCGGTCACGCTCGCGCTCGGCCGCGCCGGCTACGCGGCGTGTCTCCGGGCTGCGCTTCGTCGACGTGGACCTGCGGGCAGCCCGGCTGGGTGTCGCGGCTCGGCCTCGAGGCCGGGCCGCCAGGTCGGACGCGGTGGTGTCCACGACCGCGCTGCACTGGCTGTCCGCGGCGGAACTCCGCGACCTGTACGTGACGCTGGCCGGCCTGCTGCGGCCGGGCGGGCTGTTCCTCGACGGCGACCACCTGCACGAGGACGAGACGTCGCAGCCCGGTGCTCGGCGCGGCTGGACCGGGCGCTCGAGGAGCGGGAAGGCCGGCGGCGCTACCCGGACGGGCACGCCGGCCGCGCCGAGGACTGGGACGAGTGGTGGCAGGCGGTGGCGGCGGACCCGGCGCTGGCCGACGGCCGCCGCCGAGCGCTCGCGGGGCCTGGTCCATCACGGCGACGAGGGCGCGCAGCTCGCCGCCCACACCAGCGCGCTCCGCGCGGCGGGGTTCGCCGAGGTGGGCACGCTCTGGCAGCGCGGCTCGAGCCGGGTGCTGTGCGGGGTGCGGTAAGGCCGCTGCCGGTTCTGTTTTGACTGGTCCCCAGACCGGCCGGTCGTCAGTGCAGCGGCCGGCCGGTGGCGGCCAGCAGGACGCGCCAGGGGTCGTCGCGCTCGCCCGCGCCAGCGGCGACCACTGCGCGGAACTGCCGGGCCAGCACCCGCCGGCAGAGCTCCGGGGGCGGTGCGAAGGCGACGCCGAGCCCGGTGAGGGCGTCGTCGGTGTGCACGAGGAGCTCGAGGCAGGCGCGGCCGAGGTAGTCGGCAGCGCTCGACGGGCCGGTGACGTGATACGCCCGGACGTCGGGCGAGGTGCCCGCCGCCACGTTCGCCAGCCCGGTCGCGACCGGAACAAGGGAGTCGATGACCTCTTCGTTGGTCGCATCCGGCCAGCGGTCGACCGACAGGCCGATAAAGTGCTCGCACCGGCTGGCCAGGTACAGCGTGTACTTGGCGGTGGCGCCGATCATGTGCGTGATCGTCTGCCCGACGTCCCACTCCAGCGGGCCGGCCTGCACCGACCAGTCGCGGGCAATGACCGGGCGCAGCGCGGCCTCGGCTGCGCGTGCGGCGGCGATGACGTCGGCCGGTGACGGGGTGTCGGCCATGCGGCCATCGTAGGACCGGGTGCGCGATATGGGATCATCTGCGCGTGGATCCCAGTACAGGCGGGAAACCAGAGGCGGCAAACGTGACTCCCAAGTCTGACCGTGCGGGAAGGTCGCCACTGTTCTACGCCGCCATCGAGGGCCGGGCCGATGACGTGGCTGCTTACCTCCGAGATCACGGCGATGAGGTGATTCCGCCGACGGGGAAGGTTTCACCCCGTTGCACTTCGCCGCCCAGCAACAGCACGCCGAAGTAGCCGTCGTACTGATCGAAGCTGGGGCGGACCCAAACGCTCGCAACAGGTTCGGTAACACCCCGTTGTGGGCGGCGCCGTTCAACGTGCGCGACGGAGATGGCGAGGTAGTTCGCGCCCTCCTGGCCGCTGGCGCTGATCCCGACGCGGAGAACAACCACGGGGCCAGCCCGAGAAGCCTTGCATCCACGGTGGCCAACTATGACCTCATGCGGTTCTTCCGAGCGTGACCCTTCAAGGCAGCCGTGTTTGGCGAGCCTGTCGGTGGAGTGTCTTGCCAGGTGAGGGTGCGGATGGACGGGGCCGCGAGGACCGCCAGGGTGCCGAAGACGGCCCAGGCGGCGCCGAAGCCGAGCACCGCCCGGACGCCGAAGGCGGCGGCCACCGGTCCGGCCGCGATGAACGCGAGCGGACCGAACGCGAACGCGCCGACCAGGTTGAACGAGCCGACGCGGGACAGCACCTCCGCCGGCAGGCGCTGTTGCGTCACGGTCGTCGCGATCGCGCCGCCGAAGGCGGAGCCCGCCCCCGCCAGCAGTGCGCCCGCGGCCACGGCAGCCAGCGGGAGGTGCAGGGCCAGGGCGAGCGGCGGGAGCGGGAAGCCGAGGGAGGTCACCGTGCTGACCAGCAGCGGGCGGCGGGGGCGGCGGCCGAGCGCGAGCAGGCCGCCGATAATGGCGCCGCCGCCGTAGCTGGCCAGGATCGCGCCCCAGGCGCGGGCGCCGCCGAGGTAGTCGCGGGCCAGCACCGGGCCAAGCACGAGGTACGGGCCCCAGGTCAGCAGGTTGAACAGGGTGAACTGGACGGTCTGCAGCCACAGCCAGGCATGCGCAGAGAACTCCGCCCAGCCAGCGGCCAGGTCTCGCAGCAGCGATCGGGCCGGGCCCCGTTCCGTGCGGGGAAGCTCAGGAACGCCAGGGCGAGCGCGCTGACCGCGTAGCTGCCGGCGTCGACCGCGATCGCCGCGGCCGGGCTGCCGGCCGCGATCACGATCCCGGCCAGGGCCGGCCCCGCGACCTGGGCGGCGGGCTGGACCAGGCCGAACAGCGCGTTCGCGTTGCCGAGCTGGTCGCGCGGCGCGAGCTGCACGGGCAGGCCGGACAGGGCCGGCTGGAAGAAGGCGTTGCCGGTGCCGACCACGAACGCGGCGACGACGAACAGCCAGATGTGCGGATGGCCGAGGAACAGCGTGACCGCGAGGGCGCCTTGGGCCGCGCACCGGGCGACGTCGGCGGTCAGCATCACCGGCCGGCGGCCGAGCCGGTCGGCGAGCACGCCGCCGCCGAGCATGAACGCGACCATCGGGATGATGTTCGCCGCGAACACGACCCCCAGCGACGTCGCCGTCCCGCCGCTGGCCAGCACCGCGAAGGCGATCGCGACGGCCGACATCGAGGTGCCGAGCATCGACGTCGCGTAGCCGACGTAGAAGCGCCGGAAGTTCCGCCCGGCCAGCGGCCCGAGCCTGCCCTCGAGCCATTTACTGCGACCATTGCCGGCATTCCGATTTGCTGATTTACTGCGGCTATTTTTGCTGGCAGGCCTGATTAGAGGCGCGCTATCGGACATGATTATTACCATGCCAGATGTCGTTGCGATTATTCAAATCATGGGAATGACAAGCAGATATGCCTCAGTTGCTAGTCGCAGTAAATGCCTCTTGAGCCGGGGCAGCCTCGGATCCGATAATGGTAGGCTGAGGACGTATTAGCGGAATGCATTTACTGCGGAACGGAGACGGCGGTGGTTACGCATCCGCCCGCGCTCGCGGCTGCCGCCGAGACCGAGGGCGTCGCGCCTGCGCCGGTCGAGTACTCGGCCGCGGTGGACCGGTACCTTGACCAGGCCGCACTCGGCGCCGCGTCGCGCCGGGTGTACCGGATCTCGCTGACGGGCTGGGCCTGGCCGTTGGTCGGCAAGCCGGTCCCGTCCGGCGCGCAGCGCCGCAGCGCGACGCCGCCGCTGGTGCCGTTGGCCGTCCTCGACGACCCCGGCACCGGTGATCGGCTGGCCGCCGCGCTGGGGAGCGGGCGGCGATTACCGACGCGCGCACCGTCAACCGCGAGCTGTCCGCGCTGCGCAGCGCGGTCGGCTGGTGGCGCGACCAGGGGTGGATCAGCGCCGATCCGACCGCCGGACTGCGGCACCGCCAGCCGTCGGTCGCGGTCCCGCCGCTTGCCGCCAGCCAAGTCAGCGACCTGCTCGCGCGGCCCGTGAGTCTGCGGGAGCAGGCGCTGTGGCGGGTGCTTTACGATTCGGGCGCTGCCGCAGCCGAGGTACTGGCGCTGGACGCGCATCAGATCGATGTGTCGCGGCATCGGGCGCGGACGCTGCCTGGCGCAGAGTCGCCGGCGAGCATCGAGTGGCAGGCGGCAACCAGCCAGATCCTGCGCTGGCTGCTGTCCGGCCGCACCTGGGGGCCCGTCTTCCTGACCGACCGCAAGGCCCCGGCCCGGACCGTAACGGCCGACGCCTGCCCGCTGACCGGCCAGGCCCGGATGTCCTACCGGCGGGCGGCGGAGGTCTTCACTACGCTCACCCGGCCGCTGGATCCGGCGGGCCGGGGCTGGACCCTGCATCAGCTGAGCGCCGCCGAACACCCGGGCCGATGACCAGCGACGTGAGACGCGCTCTGGCCGAGAGCGCGATGTGGAGCGTGGTGGGCGCCGGTTCGGTGCGCCACGACAGCGCGGAACTCGCCACGTCGTTCGTGCGGTACCGGGGCACTTCCGACGGCAGCGCCGAGATCCGGACGGCTCAGGCCGGCTCCGCGCACGCGGCGGGGACGATCTGGGATCAGGTCACCTCGTGGTGTGGCGAGCACGACGTCACACGTCCCAGGTGGTCAGTGGTCCGCGGCAGCGAACCGCGCGCGTTCGCCGAGCTGATCCGCGCGCTGGGCGGCGCGCTCGCGGATTCGACGGAGGTGCTGGTCGCCGGCATCGACGCCGCGCTGGCGCTGCCCGCCGCCGCCACCGTCATGCGGGCCGAGGTCATCGAGACCCGGGACCAGCTGACGGCGGCCGATACAGTCGCCGGGCGAATTCGGGGGAGCGCCCCAGCCGATGCGGAATTCGAGGCGAAGGTAAGGTCACTGGCGATCCCGATCGGGACACGGACGGATTTCGGGGTGCTGGCACGCGACCCGTCGGGCTTGGCCGTGTCGGTCGGCGAATGCACGCTGACGGACAGGGTGGCCCGGCTGTCGGGCGCTCATACGCTGAGGGCCCACCGCCGCCGGGGCGCGTACACGGCCGTGCTGCGGCAGCGCCTGGCGACCGCGGCCGACGCGGGCGCGACCATCGCCCTCGCCCGCGGCCTGGCCGCGACCTCCGCGCCGATCCTGGCCCGCAGCGGCTTCACCCGCTACGCGACCTGGGACAAATACACGATCCCGCTCGGTCAGGCGGGCGGCCAGGATCTCGATTGAGCTCACCGCCCCGGCGGGGCTATGGTCCGTGGTCGTGAACTCTGAGCCTGCGCCCATGCCCGCGACCGTGCTCACTGCCGGCGGGCTGCTGCTCCGTCCGTGGGTCGAGCAGGACGTCCCCGCGATCGTCGCCGCGTACCGCGATCCGGTCATGCGGCAGTGGCTCCGGCGCCTGGTCACCACCCCCGACCAGGCACGCGCAATGATCCAGGCCCGCCGCGGTGACTGGGCAGCGGGGACCTGCTTCAGCTTCGCGGTGCTGCCGGCCGAACCTGGGGTACCCGGTGACCTGGTCGGAAGCGTCAGCATCCGCGGACTGGACGATGCGGCGCTCTCGGGCGAAGTCGGCTACTGGATCACCGCGCCCGCACGCGGGCGGGGCATCGCCGCCCGCGCCGTCGTCGCCGTGTGCGAGTGGGCATGGTCGCTGCCGCGGCAGCGACCGCTGGAGCGGCTGGAGCTCCTTCACTCGGTCGGCAATCACGCGTCGTGCCGGGTAGCTGAGAAAGCGGGATTCCCGTTTTCCCGCGGGCTGCCGCCGCTGCTTCCCGACTTCCCTGACGACGGGCACCTTCACATTCGGCAGGCAAGCCGTTGCCGTAGTGACAGTCGGCCGGTCAGCCCAGATGCCGGGTGAAGAACCGCAGCGAGTCGTCAGTCTCGAACGGGGCCAGCCCGGTTAGGGCACACTCGGGCCTGGCGGCCCTCCCGCTTTCGCTTTCACCACCCGGTCTGAGGGCCGACGCACTAGCGGGCGGCTTGATAGCGTCTGAGGCGTGAAACGCGCCGCGGTGATCGTGCACCCGCGCAAGCATCGCGATCTGGCGGGTTTCCGGGCCGACGTGACCGAGACGATGACCGGGCAGGGCTGGGCCGAGCCGCTCTGGCTGGAAACGAGCCCGGATGACACCGGTGAGCGGCTGGCCAGGATGGCGGTCGCATCCGGAGTCGACGTGGTGATCTCAAGCGGCGGCGACGGGACCGTGACCGCGTGCGCGGCGGGTGTCGCCGGCTCCGGGATTCCGCTGGGCGTGCTGCCGTCGGGGACCGGGAATCTGCTCGCGCGCAACCTCGGCCTGCCGCTGCAGGCGGACGCGGCGCTGGCCGTCGCCCTCACGGGCGCCGAGCGGCCGCTGGACGTCGGCGTCGCCAACGGGCGGACCTTCGTGGTGATGGCCGGGATCGGGTTCGACGCCGCGCTGCTGTCGAGCGTGAGCGAACAGCTGAAGATGCGGGTGGGCTGGCATGCCTATGCGCTATCCGGAATGCGGCATCTGTGGGACCGCCTGACGCGGGTCGAACTGCGCATCGACGGCGGCCCGCCGGTGCGACGCCTGGCCAGCGACGTGGTCGTCGGTAATGTCGGGACGCTGCAGCGGAACCTCCGGCTGCTGCCCGACGCCGTGCCCGATGACGGCCTGCTCGACGTCGCCGTCATCACCGCCTGGGGAGTGGGCGCGTGGATCGGGCTGGTCGTCGACGTGCTCCTGCTGCGGCGCAAGACCTCCCGGCTGACCCACCTCACCTGCCGGGAACTAGTGGTCGACACCCGCCGCCCGCGACCGTGGGAGGTCGACGGAGAGGTCATCGGCCCTACTCGGCAGCTACAGGTCAGCCTGCGGCCGGGGGACCTGCTGGTGCGCGTCCCGGGTCCTGGTCACCGCTGATCCAGGGCGAAGGCGGCCGGCGACGTGGGAGCCAGGGACCGTTCGGGATGATCCAGAAGTTGACTTTCCTACTCTGGCGCGACGTAGGCCGCCAGAATGCCCGCCCGATGGCGGAGCCGATGCGCCGCGTCCGGCCGGCCAAGCGCGTCGTAGCGGTCGGCCTCGCGGGCGTACTCGGTGATCTGCCCGTCCATGATGTCGTTTAGCTGGCCGATGCTGAGCGACTGGCGGACGGCTTCGGTCGAGCCGACCCCGCGGCTGGCGCCGGCGATGTCGGCACTCGTCACCGGGCGGCGCGTATCGGCGATGGCGATCGCTTCCGCGTTGTCGATGGCGGCGATGGCGGTCCGCAGCGCGGCCATCGCCTCGGTGTCCCTTGCCTTGAGGGCGGTCGTGAGGCCCTGCCGTAGCGCGGCGCGAAGCGGTGCGACTTCCACGACACCATTATCCTCCGCAGACCCGACGATGCTCCGCAGACTCGACCAATCGACGCAACCATCAGTTGCGCTTCTGGCCGCGATCGCCTATGCTCATGCGCAACCAAACGTTGCATGATGGGAGCGAGAGTGGATACCGAGTACGGCAGCATCGAGCGCGAGATCTACGTGGATGCCTCGCCCGAGGTCGTCTTCGCGGTGGTCAGCCGGCCCGAGCACCTGCGCGAGTGGTGGCCCGACGACGCTGCCCTCGACGACCCGACGCCGGGGGGCACGGGAGAGCTGACATTCAACCGCCATGGGGACGAGTCCGCGTTCGTGGTGCCGTTGACGGTCGTTGAGTCGGTGCCGCCGCGGTTGTTCTCCTTCCGGTGGGCGTATGACCCCGCCGCCGTTGCCCGACCAGTCGAACTCGTTCCTGGTCAGGCTCGAGCTGGCGCCGTCAGGGGCGGGCACGACGCTGCGGATGACCGAGACCGGGTTCCGCGAGCAGGGCTGGGAGGCCGCCGTGCTCGAGGCGACGTACCTCGACCACGCCGAGGGCTGGAGCCGGTTCCTGCCGCAGCTGCCCGAGTACGTCGCCCGCCTGGTGGCGGCGTCGTGAGCTCGATGACGGTCGACGACGATCTGTGGTCGGCGATCGGCGATCCGACCCGACGGCGGATGCTCGACCTGCTGCTCGCCGGCGGGCCCGGCACCGCCACCTCGCTCAGCGAGCGGCTGCCGGTGACGCGGCAGGCCGTGGCCAAGCACCTGCTCGTGCTTGACCAGGCCGGGCTGGTGCACGGCACCACGGCCGGGCGAGAGCGCCGCTACCAGGTCGACCAGGCGCAGCTCGCCCGGGCGGTGGCGCAGCTCGCCTCGGTCGGGGCGAGCTGGGACGCGCGGCTGCAGCGGATCAAGCGGATCGCCGAGGCGATCCAGCGGGACCTCGACGCCGACGGCGACGGCGACGCCCGATCGCGCGATCGTCGCTAACCGAAGACGCCGGCGGCACCCACCTGGGCGCCGCCGCCCAGTGAAAGGACACAGAGATGGTAGACATCCTGCATCGCATCGGCGTCAAGGGCTCGTCCCCGGACGACGTCTACGCGGCCCTGACCACCCTCGAGGGGCTCTCGGGGTGGTGGGCGCGCGACACGACCGGCAAGCCCGGCGACGTCGGGCGGCGTGGTCGCGTTCCGCTTCGTGCCCGGCGGCTTCGACATGAAGGTCCTCGAGCTGGAACCGGGCAAGAGGGTCGTCTGGGAGGTCGTCGACGGACCGGCTGAGTGGATCGGGACGCAGGTGAGCTTCGAGCTCAGCCAGGCCGGCGACTTCACGATCGTGCTCTTCGCGCACGACGGCTGGGCCGAGCCGGTCGAGTTCATGCACCACTGCAGCACCAAGTGGGCCACGTTCCTGCTCAGCCTCAAGCAGCTCGTCGAGACCGGGACGGGCACCCCCGACCCGGTCGACCTGCAGATCAGCGACTGGCACTGAGAGGTGGCTATGCTGACCCGGTGAAAATCACCGAGCACCTGCCCACCGACCGCCGCCAGCACGTCGAGGCGCGACTGCATAGCAACCTCATGGCCTGGCTGACCACGGTCAGCCCGACCGGACGACCGGAGAGCGTCCCGGTCTGGTTCCTATTCCGCGATGAGGATGAGACGGTCCTGCTCTACAGCCAGCCGGGCAAGCCCAAGCTGCGTAACATCGAGCAGAACCCGCAGGTAGCGCTCGGGCTTGACGTGACCGACATCGGCCGCGACATCGTCAGGATCGACGGCCAGGCGCGCGTGGCGCCGGAAGCCGGCCAGGCCGACGAGCAGCCGCAGTACCGGGCCAAGTACGCCGAGCGGATCGGCACCCTGTTCGGCGACGCCGCCGGGTTCGCCGCCCAGTTCTCGGTCCCGGTCGTGATCACGCCCCGTCGCCTGCGGGCCTGACCGGCTCGACCGTGCGCCGCCGGCCGCCAGCCAACGGGGTCAGCGCTCGCACGGCGGCGCATCCGCCCAGCGCGACCAGGGTCCACACCGCCGTGTCGGTCAGCAGCGCCGAGAGGTTGTAGGCGGGCGCCTCCTGGCTCGCGGTGACCCAGGCCAACGGGAACCCGCCGGTGGCGGCCGACAGCGTCAGGCCGGCGAGCACGCTGGCGACGATGGCGGCGGCCGGCACCCGGCTGGGGCCGGCCGTCGGCGCGTGCGCGGGCCAAGCCAGCCGCCGTAGAGCGCCGCCGTGCTCATCACCGTGAACTCGACCAGGTCCTTGAGCATCGCGGACCAGGTGACGACCAGTGCGCGGTGGTCGGCGGCCAGCCAGCGGAGCGGGAATCCCTCGGCGCCGGCCGGGCACAAGATCGTCGGCGCCCGGCCCGCTGCGCCGTCGTCGCACCCGGGCGGCGGGCCCAGGTGGGACAGGCCGACCAGCGTGACCGCCAGGCCGGCCAGGAGGCCGAGCAAGATCAGGGCCAGCGGCGGCCGGACCCGGGCCCAGCCTGCCGGGCCGGCCGCGTCTGCCGGGCCGGTCCCGCCGCGAGGTCGGGTGCGCTGGTACACGGCCGGGCTGAGCAGCACCGCGAGCTGCATCGCGCAGGCGGCGAGCACCGCGAATACCGCGAGCCCGAATCGGGGGGCGATCTCGAAGGCCGTCGCCAGGAAGGCGAGCGCGGTGCTCACGATGAGCACGATCCGCGAGGCGCGCCCGCCCCGGGTCACCCGCCAGGCGAACAGGGCCGCGGCAAGAGCGCCGAAGAGGAACGCGCCCGGCCCGATGGGACCGGTGCCGATCCGGATGAAGCCGTCCGGGCCGACCGCCAGCGACAGCAGGACGTAGCCCAGCATCAGCAAACCGGTCCATCGCGGATCACGCCACAGCATGCCCGGGGGCACCTCTCTTCAGCCTGGTCTCGCGGCTCTAGGGCGGCCCGCCCACGCCGAAGTCAGGTAAAGGTAGCAGAAGTGCCCTCTACCGGACAGGTCCTCTCGGGCCGGCGATGACACTGTGACCGGCGAGCAGCGTGAGCGCAGGGGGAGGTATTCGCCGCGCTTGGCCAGCATCGGCTTCTCATCTTTCCAGGCACCGTGGAGGAACTCTTCCGCCCGTTCGCCGACGTAGGGTTCGATCGCCGTGTTCCAGCCGCCAGGGATGCTCTGGATGACGCCATCGGCGTCGAGCAGGACGTGCCGGATACCAGCGGGCGAAACGCCCGGCGTCGGCCGCCGTCATGAGGCTTCCCGCAGTCGCAGCTCGTAACGGCTGACCACGGTGGGCGGTCCTTCGTCCAGCCGCTGGCCCGGAGCGCCGGCCACGGTGACGTCACCGCGGTGGATGAATCCGGCCGTCTCGTAGTAGGCGCGGAGCCGGTCGTTGGATGCCACGCAATCCAGGCGCAGCCCGTCGAGGCCGCGCTCGCGGGCGACACCTGCCGCCCAGGCGAGGATCGCGGCGCCGAGACCCGCCGACTGACGGCGCACCGCTATTCGGTGCACGTACAGAGCGCGGCCCGGGAGCTCATCCCAGACGGAGTCGGCCATGTCCAGCGTGACGGTCGCGCAGGTCGCCGCGCCGACCCGGACCAGCCAAGTCTCGCCGCGGCCGAGAGCGCCTTCCACCCAGGACGGCTCAAACCGCGACGGCCACTGCGAGACCCCGCGGACCTGGAGCCAGTGCGCCGCCTCGTCGAGTATGGTCAGCACGTCATCCAGCTGGCTGCGCGAGGCTATGAGGAACTCGATGGCCCCATCGCTCCGGTCGCTCGGCACTGAGGCAGGATCCCATTTGCGGGTCGAGGTGGCAAAATCCGACTATGAGCAGCACTGGCGTGGGCCGCAGGAACAATGTCGCGGTAACCGGTCCCGAGGACCGGCCGGTGGTGAAGCTCGCGCACGGCTTCGGCTGCGATCAGAACATGTGGCGACTGGTGGCGCCAGTACCACGAGACGCACTTCGCGCCGTTGCTCGCCATGCAGGGCGAGATCGGCGGGGTGGCGTTGGAGCTGCAGGCCGCCGATGGCACGCGGCTGCCCGTACTCGTCAACTCCGTGGTGAAGACCAGCGCAGCGGGGGAGCCCCTGCTTATTCGCACGACGATCGTTGACGCCACCGACCGTCGCTCATACGAACGCGAACTGCTGCGCGCACGACGAGAAGCCGACCTTGAACGCGAGCGCCTTCAGTTGCTCGTCACCACCGTGCAGCGCACCTTGCTGCCGCCCGAGCTGCCCGAGCTGCCCGACGTGCCCGGCCTGCAGAAGGCCGCCTACTACCACGCCGCGTCCCGGGATGAGGTCGGAGGCGACTTCTACGACCTGTCCACCCTCGCCCGGTGCTCGGCACTCTCAACGGGGCGCTGCGGCGGGACTACGAGCGGAACGGCGGCCGTTTCTGCGAGGCCTCGCCAGCGGCGGTCACCCCGCGCCCCTGCTGCTGCGCGCCGACGGCACGGCCGACTACCAGGAGGGGGCGGCGGCCCGTTCCTCGGCGTCATCGACGATGTGGTCTTTACTCGACCACGATCCGGCTGGGCGCCGGCGACACCTTCCTGCTGTACACCGACGGGCTGACCGAGGCGCACACCGGCAACGGGCGGGACCGCCACGTCGACCTGGCTCTTCGGGCATTCGCGGCCGGCATCGCACCCGCTACCGCCCCAGCGCCATCGATGCCATCACGGTCCTGCTCGAGGGCCTGGGGGGCGGGCTCGACGACGACATCGCCGTGCTGGCGCTCAGCGTGCCGAGCAGCAGGACATTAGGCGAGAAATACGTCCCCCGGCACGTTTTTAATGCGTACGTTCGCACCAATGCCGCATTCACGCGGTCGCACCGGAAACGCAGCGACAACTTGGAAGGCTTTAGTCGCGCGATAGAGTGCGCGTGGCTACGTCAGCGCCGCCATGAATTCAGCTTTTACGAGTCCCGACCTGAGGGAAATGAATACGGGATGCTGGTTGAGCCATGGCACTGGCGGTACCGGTCGTCCAGCTGATCCGATCCCGGAGGAGCCCCATGACGAGTGTCTACGATAGCGAGCGCCTGGCTGCGGCCTACGCCGTCGACCGGCCCCCGGTGCACGAGCAGATCCTGCGGTCAGCCCGCCTGGTCGGGCAGGCCGACCGGGCCCTCGACGTGGGTTGCGGCGCGGGCCTGTCGACTGCCGCGCTCGCCCCCCTGGCCCGGCGGGTGATCGGCCTGGAACCGATCCCGGCCATGCTCGCTCACCGGCGCACCATCGCGCCGTACGCCAGTTTCGTCATCGGCCGGGCCGAGCGGCTTCCGTTCGCCGCCGGGTCGTTCGATCTGGTCACCGCGGCGGGCTCGCTGAACTACGCCGACGTCCAGTCGTCCCTGGTGGAGATCGCGAGGGTGCTGACCGCTGACGGGACGTTCCTGCTGTATGACTTTTCACCCGGCCGGAGCTCAGTGGGCGACGACAAGCTCGAGCGCTGGTTCTCGTCGTTCGAGCAACGTTTTCCCTGGCCACCTGGTTGGGAGCCGCTTGACGTGCGCGAGTTGCCCGTTGCCGCCTACGGCTTGCAGCTACTCGATTTCACTGACGTCGAGACGCGGTTGCCAATGGACCTTGATGTTTACCTCCGCTGCGCGCTGAGCGAGACCAACGTCGAGAATTCAATCGCGACCGGGGCCTGCAGTCACGAAGAGGCCCGCGACTGGTGCCGGACCACGCTCGAGCCGGTCTTCGCCGACGGTCCGGTGACCGTGGTGATCCCCGGGCATGTCGCCACGCTTGCCCGCGCAGCCGAATCAGTCCGGCGAGACGAGAGCGCGCGATGACGGGCGATGACGCGGGAGTGCGGCCCCACCAAGACGCCGCCGACAAGACGCCGTTCGACACCAGCGTGCCACACCAGGCCCGCATGTACGACTACGTCCTCGGCGGATGCTCCCTCTAAGCACACACCACCCGGATGACCACCAGTCGTTTAGATGCACTCGATCAGGAAGTTAGTGACGGAAGCTCAACGGTTGCCGGTCAGACAGGTGATAGATTCCTGTCGGCGTGGCTCGCGCCTAACCTCCTATGCCGACTCCCAGCGTCGGCGTCGAACGGGGGCAAAGGGTCTTCAGCGCTCGAGCAATCCACGTTCCGATCCGTCGTGAGCGCGCCGCTGGGAGGCGGGCGTTCGCGACGCGGAGGATCGTGATGACGAACAACGCCAACCTCAAGCGGCGAGTCCGCGAGCGTGCGGCCAAGACCGGCGAATCGTACACCGCCGCTCGCCACCACCTCGTGGCCCCGGAAGGGCGCGCGACGAAGATGGTCATCGCCGTCGCGCAGACGGCACTTCGCCCAGACCCGCGCTCCCGCGCGCAGCTACGTGAGAGCGGTGCCCGGGTGCGCGAGCTCATGGCGTACGCGGAGGCCGCCGGCGCTGCTCTGGTGCAGTTCCCGGAAGGGGCGCTGATCTCGCCCCAGAAGCGCATCGTCTCCAGCCGCGGTCCGGAGATTGTCGCCGAGGCCGATTGGTCGGGAGTCGACCGGGCCGCGCTCAGAGCAGAACTCGACGTGGTCGCCCAAGTGGCGCGCGAGTTGGACATCTGGGTGGTGGTCGGAGGCATCGATTTCTCCGGTGACGGTCCTCGGCCGACGAACGCGCTTTACGTGATCTCTCACCGCGGTGGCCTCGCCGGCCGCTACGACGAGCGGATGCTGTCTAAGACAAAGTCGACGTTCATGTATCGGGCCGGGACACGCCCTCTGGTGTTTGAGGCAAGGGGCATGCGGTTCGGGTGCACGCTGGGTATGGAGACCCAGTATCCCGAGCTGTTCATCGCCTACGAACGTGCCGACGTTGACTGCGTCTTGCTCTCCACGGCAGGCAACCCTGAGCTGGCCGAGGTGTTCGCGATCGAAGCGGCCGGGCATGCAGCGGCGAACTCCTACTGGGTCAGCTACTCCGGGCCAGCACGCCTTGACGGCCCGTCGGCAGGTGTCATCACTCCGACCGGGGCGTGGGCGGCACGTTGCACGAGTGCCGGCGAGGGCATCGCCGTCGTCGAGATCAACACCACCACCGGAGACTTCGCACGAACATGGCGCCGCTCCGCCCGCGCGGCTGCAGACGCCCACCACTGACGCCACAAGCGAAAGCGCAGTAGCCTCGTCGTGGTTTAGCCCTAACGCCAGTCCGACGAGATCCGACAGCGCACCCGGCCTGGTGCCGTTCGAGGAATGGCGCCCGACCCGGCCCTGGCCAACGCGGGCGCCTCGGCCGTGTGCGGCGCGGTCGGCCGCAAGCTCTAGGGCTGACGCGGACCGTCACGCCTGGTTAAAGAAACCTTCCTCGGTCGCGCCATCATGCGTAGTGATGATGGTCGAATCGGCCGGCACGATCAGGAAGGTCCGCCGGGAGATTCGCTCGAGGTCGCCGCCGAGCCCGAGAATAAGACCCGAGACAAAATCGATGATGCGCGTGGCGTCGACCTTTTCCATGTCTTCCAGGTTGATTATCACCGGGATTTCCTGGCGGTAGTATTCGCCGACGGTGGCAGCATCTCGGAAGTTTCGCGGACGCACCACGGCGATATGAATGCCGCTATCGACCGCAAGCTGGCCGCTCGGGAATTCGTCGTCGTCCTGAACTCCGCTGAAGCCCTGGGAGGCGTACCCGTCGTCGGCTAGGGCCTCATCATCATGCTTGGCGAAACCGAGCCAATCACGGGCATTGCCTTGCACTACGCTGACCTCCGTCGGTACGAGCCGAGTCGTGGTCGCCCGTCACGCGAGTTTTCTGTTGATGACTAAAATCGCTGCGAACCAGACTGCACCAGACTCTAACAACGGAAACCGCCAGCAGCACCTCAACACGCCGGGGCAAGGGGCGGCGCCCGGACCGGCAAGCGCTAGTGTCGCCTGCGATGACTGATAACCACCTTCCCCCGCGTAATACCCGCCTTGCCTTCCACGGCCCGTTGTCCGAGGCCAGAGCCGTCCGTCTGGTCGAGCGGCTCGCCCGGACGCGTCCGGCCACGGTCCTCGACCTCGGCTGCGGCTGGGGTGAGCTGCTGCTCCGAATCCTCGCCGCAGTCCCCGAGGCAGTCGGCACCGGGATCGACCTCAGCCGCGCCGAGCTGGCCCGTGGCCGGGACAACGCCGCGGCCCGCGGTCTCGCCGACCGGGTCTCGTTCATCGAGGAGTCCGGCCTCGGCACCGCCCGCGGGCCGGCCGACCTGGTGTTGTGCGTTGGCTCCAGCCACGTGCTGAGCGAGGCCAAGCCGCCGCAGCACACCATCGACGCGCTGCGCGCGCTGCGCCGGCTGGTCAACCCCGGTGGCCGGGTGCTCCTCGGCGAGGGCTTCTGGGAGCATCCGCCGAGCCCGGCCGAGCTCGCCGCCATGTGGCCGGGCATCACCGCCGAGGACCACTACGATCTGGCCGACCTGGTCGACCAGGCGATCAGCGCCGGGTTCCGGCCCGAGTGGATCGAGGCGGCCACCCTCGAGGAGTGGGACGACTTCGAGTCCGGCGTCGGGGCCAGCGTGGAGGAGTGGCTGGCAGGCCACCCCGACCACCTGCGGGCAGCCGAGATCCGCAGGCAGGCTGACGACCGCCTGTCCATCTGGCTGCGGGGATCCCGCAGCCGCCTCGGGCTGGCCTACCTCACGCTCATCCCGCTGCCGTAACACCGGCCGAGGGCCCCGCGCCGGTCACTCCACGCAGAGGCAGAAGGGGTGCCCGGCCGGGTCGAGGAACACGCGGAAGGTGGTGCCGGGCTGGTGCTCGTGCTTGGTCGCGCCGAGCTCAAGCACCGCCGCCTCGGCGGTGTCGAGGTCCGCGACCATCACGTCGAGGTGCATCTGCTGCGGTACCCGCTGAGTCGGCCAGTCGGGCGGCGTGTACCCCTCGACCTGCTGAAAGGAGATGCAGAGCTCGGCGCCGCCGCGGATATCGGCCCAGTTGTCCTTGAGTTCGACCTTCCAGTCGAGCAGCGCTCCGTAGAAGGTCGCGAGCGCGTGCGGGTCGGCGCAGTCAATGACGAAGCTTGGATAGCGTGCGATAGGCATGCCACGGACCTATGCCCGATCGCGGACGATCAACGTCCGGAAAGAACGCTCTTGGCGCGAAACATAACCGCGTTCACTCAGCCGGGCCGGCTGCCGGCGATTCCGCCTCCCGCAAGCCCGGCAGGGCCAGGCACAGCACCGCCGCCACCGCCATCGTCGCCGCGAACGCGCCCACCGCCCAGGAACCCGACGCGTGCTGGACGAGCAGGCCGGCCACCAGCGGCGACAGCGCCGCCAGCCCCGTCGCCACCATCAGCACGGTGTTGGTGATCCGGCCGCGCATCTCCTCCGGCGCGCCGCGCAGCATCACCGCGAACAGGGCGGCGTTCGCGGCCGGCGCGAGCACCAGGTCCAGCGCGACCGGGACCGCCACTAGCGGCGACGGGATCAGCAGGGCGGCGACGACGAACAGCAGCGCCCCGGCCAGGCTGATCGCGGTGGCCAGCGTCGCCAGCCGCACCCGCCCCTGGAGGCGGGGCGCGACCAGCGCGCCGACCAGCCCGCCGACCGCGACGGCGGCCTGCACCAGGCCGATCACCGCGGTCGAGGTGCCGTGCTGGCGCAGCGCGAGCGTGATCGTGAACGTCACGCCGTTGAAGGCGAAGTTCACCAGCGGCGCCATCAGCAGCACCGCCCGCAGCAGGGGGACCTGCCAGACCGTCCGCAGGCCATCGACGACCTCGCGCCACAACGCCTTGCGCTCGACCGTTTCCCTGGGATGGAACCGTCCCCTGATCCTGCTGACGGTCCCGAACGAGACCGCATAGGACACGGCATCGGTCAGGAACGGGACGGCCCGGCCGAGCCCGAACAGCACCCCGCCCAGCGCCGGGCCGGCCAGGCTGGCGGCGTACGTCCGGCCCTCGGTGGCGGCCCACGCCTCCTCCAGCTGGCTGTCGGCCACGATGCCGGGGAGCGCGGCGGTGGCGGCCGGGTTGAAGATGGCGCCCGCGCCCCCCTCGACCACGCAGACGACGAGCACGACCGGCCAGGACGCGAGCTGCACGACGATCAACAGGGCGAGCAGGGCCAGCAAGACGGTGCGCATGACGTCGCAGACGATCATCGTCAACCGCCGGTCGAGCCGGTCCGACAGCGCCCCGGCGGGCAGCTGCAGGCAGAAGATGGTGATCGAGCGGACCGTCCCCACCACCCCGGCCAGCACCGCCGAGTGGGTGAGCGCGAGGATGAGCAGCGGGTAGGCGAGCAGGCCGATCGCGCTGCCGGTATCGGACAGCAGCTGCCCGATCCAGAGCATCCGAAAGCCGCTGTTGCGCCGGAGCGGAACCTGCCGGGGGAGGTCAGGGGGCGTCTCGGTCTCGCTGGCGTTCACGGCCGAAACGGTATCTAGGCCGCACCAGAATCCACAAGCGGGCAAAGGCCGTCAGTAGTGGAAGTCGTGAGGTCGACGTGGCCGCGGTCGAGCAGACCGGTCAGGCCGATGACCAGCCCGCCCGACTCGGCCACCCAGGATCCCGCCCGCACGAGCGACGCAGGCGCCTCACTGCTTCACAGGCTCGGCCGGCGTCGCCGCCGGGGCGGCGATGGTCGTGCGCAGCGGCAGCTCCCTGATCAGCGCGCGAGGACCAGCGCGGCGGCCATCACCACGGCCGCGACCAGGAACGCGATGTCGAGCGCGCTGGTGAAGCCCTGCCGGAACGGCTGGGCCAGGACCGGGTTCAGGCGGGTCAGGAACGCGGTGTTGTTCAACGCGGACTGGCTGCCGGAAGACGCCAGGCGCAGCGCCCCGGCCTGCCCGGGGTGCCGCGCGGCGACGGCGCGGACGGACGGGCCGGCGCTCGCGTACGCGGCCGTGATCGCGGGGCCGGCCGCGGAGTAGGTGATGGACAGGAACACGGCCGCGCCGACGGTGGCGCCGATCTGCCGGAAGAACGTGTTGGAGGCGGTGGCGACGCCGAGGTCGGCCTGCGGCAGCGCGTTCTGCATGGACAGCGTGATCGTCTGCGCGTACAGGGTCGACCCGGCCCCGATCACGAACATCACCGACTCCGCATACGCCAGCGGCGTCCCTGACCCGAGCCGGCCGAGCAGCAGCATCCCGGCCAGCAGCAGCGCCGATCCGGTCACCGGCAGGATCTTGTAGCGGCCGGTCCGCGCGGTGAACTGCCCGGCGATCACCGAGCCGAGCAGCGTGCCGGCCACCTGCGGCAGCATCAGCAGGCCGGCCTCGGTCGGCGAGTACCCCTTGACCAGCTGCAGGTAGAGCGGCAGGAGCACGATGCTCCCGAACATCCCGATGTTCGCCACCAGCGACTGCCCGGCCCCGATCGCGAACCCGTGGTTGCGGAACAGCCGCAGCGTCAGCAGCGCGCTGTCGCCCGCGCGCCGCTCGGCCAGCAGGAACCCGGCTGCTCCGACCGCCCCGATCGCGTAGCAGGCGACCGCCGCGGGCGCGCCCCAGCCCCAGGCCTGCCCGCGCGACGCGACCAGCAGCAGCGGGACCGCCGCGATCATCAGCGCGACCGTGCCCGCCAGATCGAGGCGGCGCTGCCGCCGTCGCTGCTGGCCGGCCCGCAGCACCCGGGTCACGACCACGCAGGCGGCGACGCCGACCGGCAGGTTGAGCAGGAAGATCCAGCGCCATCCGTCCACCCCCAGCAGCGTGCGCTGCCCGGCCAGCGCGCCTCCGGTCACCGGGCCGACCACGCTGGCGACGGCGTAGACGGCGACGAACCAGCCGCCGTACTTCGCGCGGTCCCGCGGCGCGACCACGTCCCCCAGGACGGCCGAGGTCAGCGTCAGGATGCCGCCCGCCCCGACCCCCTGGAAGGCGCGGAAGGCCGCCAGCATGAGCATCGACCCCGCGAACGCGCACAGCACCGACCCGGCCAGGAACAGGGCGATGGCCGCCACAAACAGCCGCTTGCGCCCGTGGGTGTCCGACAGCTTGCCGAACACCGGCACCGAGATCGTCGAGGTGATTAGGAACGCGGTCGTCACCCACGCCTGCGCGGTGAGCCCGCCCAGGCTCTCGCCGATCCGGTACATCGCCGCCGCCACCACGGTCTGGTCGAGCGACGCGACGAAGGTGGCCAGCAGCAACCCGGACAGGATCGCCATCACCTGGCGTCGGCCGTAGCCGTCAGACGGAGTCACGCCTACTCCTCGAGGTTGTCCTAAGATCGTGCCGTCGATCATTAGACCGGCACGTGACAAGTGCTGTCCAACAGCCGACACGCCGATGTGAGACAACCAGGAGTTGTTAGTGGAGCTGGACCTTGGCGCGGTCAGGACCTTCCTCGCCGTCGTCGACGACGGGCATTTCACCGACGCGGCCGACCGGCTGGGGATGACCCAGCAGGCGGTGTCGAAGAGGATCGCCCGGCTGGAGTCCGACCTGGGCGCGGCGCTGCTGAACCGTTCCAGGGCCGGGGCCAGGCTGACCGGGGACGGTGCCGCCTTCCTGCCGCACGCGCGGGCGCTGATCAGCCTGGCCGACCAGGCGGCGGGCATGCTCCGGGCCCGCCGCCGCGCTCTGCGCATCGACGCCCTGGCCAGGGACGCGGCGCCGAGCGAGCTGGTCCGGTCGTTCTACGAGACCAGCGAGGTGGCGGTCGACCTGGTCGTGTCCCGCGGCGCGATCGCGCAGCAGGCCGCGCTGGCCGACGGCTCGGTCGACGCCGCGTTCGGCCGCGTCGCGGCCGACCTCGCGCCGGGCATCGAGCGCGTCCCGGCCTGCCTGGAGCCGCTCTTCGTCCTAGTCGGCCGTAAGCACCGACTCGCCAGGCTCAGGCGGGTGCCCATGCGGGAACTGTCGGGCCTGACCGCGTGGATGCCGGGCAACGCGGGCGACAGCGAGTGGGCGCAGTACTACCGGTTCCTCAGCTCCGAGTTCGGCATCGCGATCGACACCGCGGGCCCGGTCTTCGGCCGCGACCACATCATGGAGACGATCGCGGCCGCACCCGACCTGATCACGTTCGCCGCCAAGACCCAGCTCACCGGCAACCCGGACGTCGTCCACCTGCCCCTCACCGACCCGACGCCGGTGTACCCGTGGTCGCTGCTGTGGCACGGCCTCAACCGCCACCCCTCGCTGCCGCCGCTGATCGCCCACACGCAGGCCCGCTACCGGGCCTTCGACCCGCAGACCCAGTGGCTGCCCGCGCCCGACCGCCCGCCCTTCGAGCTTCAGCCGAGCCAACTGCGCAGCGCCTCGTCCAGTCCCGCGGCCGGGTCGGCCGCCCCGGGCGCGACGGCCCACGCGACGTAGCCGTCGGGCCGGATGAACAGCGCCGCGGCGGGGGCGGGCTTGGTCAGGCACCGCGCGGTGATGACGCTGAGCCGAGCGGCGCTCCAGTCCGAGGCGGCGGCCGCGACGGCAGCGTCGTCGGTCAGGTCGAGCAGGACGCCGCGGGCCGTCCGCACCAGCTCTGCCACTCGGGTGCCGCCGTCGCTCGTCTCGAGCTGGAGGTCCGGTGCCAGCTTCCCCAGCAGCGGGTGCGGCGGGTCGGCGGCGCCCGGCATCGGGTAGCGGACGTCCGAGCCTTCTATCAGCTCGCCGATCCGACGGAGCTGCGCGGGCTGCCTGAGCAGGTCGCTGATCGCCCGGAGCGGATCGGGCTGGTCGAGCGCGTCGCCGAACAGTTCGCGGAGCGCCTCGGCGCCTTCCGGCGTCGGCTGCCGGCCCCCGCCCTGGCCGAGGTCGGTCAGCGCCCGCTGCGCCCGGGCCTGGAGGATGGCCCGCTGCCCGGCCAGGTGACGCTCGGCCTCATACGAGTCGAGCAGTCCTGCAGGCGCCCGGCCGTGGACCGCCGCCGCGAGTTTCCAGCCGAGGTTGACCGCGTCGAGCAGGCCGGTATTGAGCGACCCGCCCACCCCGTAGACGTGCGCGGCGTCGCCGGCGATCAGGATCCGGCCGACCCGGTAGCGGTCGGCCTGACGGCTGTTGCCGACGATGCGGGTCAGCAGCTGCGGGTCGGTCATCGGCAGGTCGGCGCCGAGCACCCGCCGGACGCTGGCGCGCAGCTCATCGAGGGTCATCGGGGCGGCGAGGTCCGCCGATGGGTCGTCCTCCCTGGTGAAGACTATGTACACGCCGCGCGGGGCGTTCTTGTCGAGCATCGCAAGCGGCCCAAGCGAATAGACGCCGCCCGGGGTGCTGACCTGCCCCATCAGCCGCAGCCTGCCGACCCCCTTCACCTTCACCTCGCGACGGCGAAGGGTGATCTTCGCCGTCGGCAGCACGACCCGGCCGATGCGGGATATCTCGGTCGAGGTGACACCGGGGAACCCGATCCCGGCCTGCTTGCGCACCAGGCTGCGGGCGCCGTCGCAGCCCACCAGGTACCGCGCGCGCAGCCGGTAGCCGCCCTGCGGACCTTGGACGTCGAGCGTCACCGCATCCTCATCCTGGGTCACCGCGGTGAGCTCGTGTCCGCGCCGGACCGTCCCGCCGAGCTCCGCCAGCCGCTCGCCGAGCCGCTCCTCCAGCCGGCGCTGCGGTATCGCCAGGATGTGCAGCGGGCTGACCCCGAGCCGGGAATAGTCCAGCATCAGCGGCCCGAACCCGAACCGAGGCGCCGGGCCGACCCCAGTCGACCCGGCGCTGAACCGCCCGAGCAGGCCCCGGTAGTCGAGCATCGGCACGATCTGCCCGATCAGCCCGTTGCCCTTAGGGATCTGGCTGATCTGCGGCAGCCGCTCGAGCACCACTGGCTCGACCCCGGCCAGCCGGAGCTCGCACGCCAGCATCAGGGCGGTCGGTCCGCCGCCCGCGATCACCACGTCCGTCTCGGTCATGCCGACAGATTACGCAGCGAAATTCAAATTCTTTCGTCCGAACGGGCCCTGGTTCCACCCGCTCGGCCGACTGCGTCTTAGTGGTGGAAGAGCCGCAGGCCGGTCTGCACGTGGGCGATGCCGTGCGCGGCGGCGCTGTCGGCGACCTCGCCGGTGCGGGCCGACCCGCCGGGCTCGACGATCGTGGTGACGCCCGCGGCGGCGGCGAACTCGACGTTGTCGCGGAACGGAAGGAAGCCGTCGGACGTCAGCGTGACCCCGCTCAGCGCCGCCAGCCACTCCTCCCGCCAGGCCGGATCGTCGTAGCGGCGGCCGGACTCGGCCCCGAACAGCGCCTCGAACTCCGTCAGCTGCCCGGCGGTCATCTCCCGGCCCGCAAACCTGATCTGCCAGTTGAGGCGGTCCTGGCGGCCCATGCCGTCGACGGCGGGCAGCTCGTCCACGAACGGGTGCCTGCGTAGCCACCAGGTGCGCGCCTTGGCGGCGGCGAGCCGCACGCAGTCGACCCGGTTCTGCTGGCCCGCGCCGATCCCGATGGCGGCCCCGCCGCGAACGAGGGCGACCGAGTTGGACTGGGTGTAGCGCAGGGTCACCAGCCCGAGCAGCGCGTCGGCGCGGGTCGCCGCGTCGAGGGTGCCGTCGCCGGGCAGCACGGTGGCGACCGGGACGGCGTCGCGCTGCTGCTCGATGGTGACGCCGAGGACGTCGCGCCGCTCGGTCGCGGGCGGCGTCCGGCCGGGGTCGGCCTCGAGGACCAGGAACCGGCCGTCGCGCTTGGCCGCGAGGACCGCGGCCGTGCCCGGCTCGAATCCCGGCGCGATCACGGCGTCGCAGATGACCGTGCGCAGGAACTCGGCGGTGGCCGGGTCGACCGGCCGCGACAACGCGACCACGTCACCGAACGACGACTTCGGATCCGCGTCGCGCGCCCGGACGTAGGCCGACAGCAGGCCGCCGTCGGCGGCGGCGGCCTGGTCTACCCGCCACACCCGGGCCGCCGTCTCGTCGACCGCGCCCGCCAGCGCCGCCCCGGCCGGCGAGACGTGCTTGAACGACGCGGCCGCGGGGGTGCCGGCGGCGTCGTCGGCCTCGCGGACCAGCTCGAACGCGTTCAGCGCGTCGAGATAGTTGATCATCGACGGTTCCCCGTTGATCACCCGCGGGCCGTGGCCGGCGACGATCGAGGCGGACTGGTGCGGGTTCATCCCGTACCGCATGGGCGGTGTCCCTTCGGCTGTTACCAAGGGGGCACCCAGGCGGTCGATGCCACTCGTTCGCTCCACGCCGGTCGGTTCCGGCTACGCCAGTCGCGAGCTCAACGGTATCTCACGGCTCGCCGGCGAGCGTCTGCTCGAGGCGGCGGGCGAGGTGCCCGGCCCAGCCGCCGCCGAGGATGCGCAGCGTCGCCTGCTGACGCGGATCGTCCTCGTCGAACCCCTCGTGGCTCAGCAGCAGCCGGGTGCCGCGCCCCTCGGGGACGAGGTCCCAGGTGACCGTCGTGTCCAGGCCGCCGCCTGCCCAGCTGATCCGCAGCCGTCTGGCCGGCACCAGCTCGAGGACCTCGCAGCGGACGATGCCGTCGAAGCCGTGGGCGGGCACGGGATCGGTCCTGAACGTGAACTGATGCCCGACCCGCGGTTCGAAGTCGTTGGGCATCAGCCAGGAGGCCAGCAGTTCCGGGTCGGTCAGCGCCCGCCACACCTTCTGCGGCGGGTGCGGGAAGAACGAGTCGGTGCGGATCGCCTCGGTCACGGCTGTTCCTCCAGGACGTCTCGCAGGGCGCTCAGGCGGTCGCGCCAGAATCCCTCGTAATGGGTGAGCCACCGCCCTACCTCGCGCAACGGGCTCGGGTTGAGCTGGTACCGGCGCTCGCGCCCGAAGCGCTCCTCGCTCACCAGGGACGCCTCCTTGAGGATGCGCAGGTGCTGGGAGACGGCCGGGCGGCTGATCGAGAACTCGGCCGCGAGATCCCGGACCGGCCGCGGTCCGGCGCTGAGCGTGTCGAGCAGGGCCCGGCGGACCGGGCTGGCGATGGCGACGAACACGTCGACCTCCGCGTCCTGGTCAGCCCGGTGACCGTGGTCAGCCGCCAAGTGACGTCTCCTGCAGGACGATGCCGTTCCCGTCCGGGTCGTCGAAGGTGACGAACCGCCCCCACGGCTGCTGCTGGATCCCGCCCTCGATCGTCACGCCGCCGGCGGTGAGCGCCGCGACGTCGCCGTCGAGGTCGTCGGTCTCGAGGACCGTGCCCTTGACCGACCCCGGCGGCATTGTTGGGAACCAGGTGACCAGCGTGATCGACGTCTGGGCGCCCTTGGGCGCGACCTGGACCCAGCGCTGGCCCGGGCCCATCGGATTGTCGCGCACGAGGTCGAAGCCGAGCACGTGGACGTAGAAGTCACGCGACCGGTCCTGGTCGGCGACGGGGAGCGAGATGAGCTGCAGGTGGGTGATAGCCATGCGGCCCATTATAGGTAAGCGATCTCTTACGCGTTAGCAGATCGCTCACCTACCGGGGGCGCTCAGTCCTCGCCGAACGGGCGCAGTTCCATCGCGCCGCGGCGGGCGAGCGGGTGCTTGGACGCGACCTCGATCGCCTCGTCGAGGTTCTTGCAGTCGAGCATGTCGTAGCCGACCATGAACTCCTTGGTCTCGGCGAAGGGGCCGTCGGAGATCAGCGTCTCCCCGCCCCGCACCCGGACGGTGGTGGCGTCGTCCTGGTCGAGCGCGCGTCCCTCGAGGCGGACGCCCCGGCCGTCCATTTCCGCGACCCACGCGTCGATGTCCATGCCGCCGGTGGCGTCGGCCGGGTCGACGGTCGGGTCGAAGCAGACGATCATCAGGTACTTCACGGTTGCCTCCTACTGTCGTTTGAGTGTTCTTCCCTGTGCCCCGCCGACGAACGGGAATCGGCCAGATCGACACCCGCGTACGCTAGCGGCCATGACGACTGACGCCAGCCCGGAGGTCCAGGCAGCGGTCAGCGCCGCCTTCCGGGCCGAGTGGGGCCAGGTCGTCGCCACCCTGATCGCGGTCACCGGCGACTGGGACCTGGCCGAGGAGTGCGCGCAGGACGCGTTCGCCCGCGCCCTGCAGGCGTGGCCGCGCGACGGCGTGCCCGGCCGTCCCGGCGCCTGGCTGACCACCACCGCCCGCAACCGGGCGATCGACGTGCTGCGCCGGCGCGCGAACGAGTCCGCCAAGCTGCGCGAGGCGGCACTGCTGCAGCCGGCCGGCGCCGACGTGCCGGGCGGCGACCTGCCGGAGGCCGACGGCGAGCGGCATCGGCGATGACCGGCTCCGGCTCGATCTTCACCTGCTGCCACCCGGCGCTGCCGCTCGAGGCGCGGGTCGCGCTCACGCTGCGGACGCTGGCCGGACTGACCACGGCCGAGATCGCCCGCGCGCTGCTGGTGGCCGAGCCGACGATGGCGCAGCGGATCGTCCGCGCCAAGCGCAAGATCCGCAACGCCGCGATCCCGTACCGGGTGCCGCCCGCGAGCCTGCTCCCGGAGCGCACGGCCGGGGTCCTGGCCGTGCTGTACCTGCTGTTCAACGAGGGCTACAGCGCGACCGCGGGCGCGGACATGGTCCGGGCGGAGCTGTGCGCGGAGGCGATCCGGCTGGCGCGGACGCTGGCCCGGCTGATGCCCGGCGAGCCGGAGGCGGGCGGCCTGCTGGCGCTGATGCTGCTGCAGGACTCCCGCCGGGCCGCCCGCACCGACGGGCGACGGTGACCTGATCACGCTCGAGGACCAGGACCGCGGCCGCTGGGACCGCGCCGAGATCGCCGAAGGGCAGCGGGTCCTGCAGGAGCGCGCTGCGGGCCGGCCGGCCCGGGCCGTACCAGCTGCAGGCCGTCATCGCCGCCTGCCACGCCGGCGCCGACAAGGCCGCCGACACCGACTGGCCGGTGATCGCCCGCGTCTACGGGCAGCTCGGCCGGATCAACCCGTCCCCGGTGGTGGAGCTGAACCGGGCGGTGGCGGTGGGCATGGCGCAGGGCCCGGAAGCCGGCCTGGCGCTGCTGGACGCGCTGACCGCGAGCCGGGGCGCTGGCCGGCTACCACCTGCTCCCCGCCGCCCGGGCCGACCTGCTGCGCCGCCTCGGGCGGCAGGCCGGAGGCGGCGGACGCCTACGGGGAGGCGCTCGCGCTGTGCGGCACCGACGCCGAGCGGCGCTACCTGACCCGCCGCCGGGCCGAGGCGCTGGCCGCTACCGAAGACGGGCGGTTACGGAGGACGTTCCAGGCGGAGACGACCGGCTGCTCGTGCTCGTAGGCGCGCCGCGACGCTATTCGACGGCGAGGATGATCGTCTCGCCGGCCGGGGACTGGCCCTTGGCCCGGCTCTCGACCAGGGTGACGGTGGCGGCGACGGTACCCAGCAGGGCATCGGCGTCGGACCCTTCGGCTGCTCCGGCTGCGGGACCGCTCGTGAGCGCCAGGGCGACGGCCCTCAGCGCGGCCGCCTGGGCCGGGTTCGGGGTCTGGTGGGTGCTGCTCATCGGCGCGCAGGCGTCGGTCAGGTGGCCGAGGCCGGTGACCCGGCTCCAGTTGGATCCGCGGGCGTCCCGGCCGGCCTCGGCCGCCGTCAGCGTGCGGAGGGCGTCGGTGAGCGGTGCGCCGAGCGCCGCGTCGAGCCGGGTGGCCTGGTGGATTCCGGCCCGCGAGGCGAGGGCGACCGCGAACGCCTGGTACGGGTCGGGGCTCGCGGCGGTCGGGGAGTGCGCGGCCAGTACCTGGAGCAGGGTGCTGGCGAGGGGGCCGTCGGCGATCCAGCGCAGCGGGAGCCCGAGGATCCCTGGCAGCGGAAGGGCCGGGCTGAGGGCGTCGACCCGCGCCAGGCCGAGCACCCGGGCGAGCTCGGGATCGGGCTCATGGGCGATGGTGCGGGCGAGGACGTCGGCCCGGTCGAGGTCGGCCGCGTGCACCCGGCCGAGTTCGCGCGGGTGCTCGACGTCGAAGTCGAAGGCGCCGAGAATGCTCAGGTCCTCGTCGATCGCCGCCGCGAGCTCGACCGCGCGGACCCGGGCGAGCTCGAGCGCGCCGGTCAGGTCGCCCGCCACGGCGTCGGCGAGAGCCCGCGGCCGGGTGAGGTCGAGCGAGGCGATCAGGTCGGGGGCGGCGGCGCAGGTCGTGCTGATCGCGGCCGCGCGGGTCAGGTCGAGCGCGTGCGCGTAGGTGAGCACGATCGCGTGGGCGTGCGCGTGCATGAGCTCGACCGCCCGGCCCTCGGACCTGGCCCGGACGGCCAGGTCGCGGGCGAGGGCGACGCTCAGCGCCCGGATGTCGTCCAGATCGCGGATGATGCTGAACGCGACGTCGAGGATGGTCGCGGCCAGTATCTGCGGGAGCATCGCGGTGTTCTTAGCGTCGGCGGCGATCGCCTGGCCGATCGCGGCGCCGGCCACCTGGTGCGGGTGGGGCTGGCCGGGACGCACCCACAGCCCGAGGTCCGGCTGCGTCCAGGTGCTGGTGACCGCGGCAGGCAGCTGGTGGGCGAGCGCGTCGGCGATGCCCTCTTCCTGGAGTTCCTCGCGGCGCGGCAGCCGCACGGCAAGGCCGGTGGCGGCCGCGGTGATGGAGTTCGCCCAGGTGACGAACGCCTGCGCCTCGGTTCCCCAGATTCCGGTGGCGGGCTGGTCGGCGTCGGGCGCGCACGGCCGGTCGGGGCCAGGCGCGTCCGTGTCCGCCAGGAACAGCCAGTACAGGTCGGCCGGGACGGGTCGGGCGCAGATCCTGGTGCCGGCGTCGGTGGTGAGGGTCTGCCGGACCAGGCGCGCGACCTGGACCCCGGCGATCAGCCGCCGGTGCGCGGGGGAGCAGTCCGGCTCGTACGCCCGCCGGCGTTCCCGGTCGAGCCGCCGTCGCAGGTCGGGGTCGATCTCGGTGCTCGCCTCGGCGCAGTCGAAGGCCAGCATGAGCGCCGCGATCGTGCCGCTGTCGAGGCAGGCGCGGACGATCGGGCTGGCGTCGGCGGTGGCCGCGTACAGCAGGATGCTCTCGTGCCACCAGGGGTCGCTGACGCTGTCGACGAGGCTTTTCACCAGGTCGGAGTTGGCGCTGACGTGCCGGGCGGCCAGATACTCCTGGAACGTCAGGTGGGTGAAGGCGTACCGCCCGTCGGCCTCGGTCAGCAGGCCGTTGCGCGCCACGTTGTCGACGAACGCCTCCCCGGTGACCGACGAGGAGTAGCGCTCGAGCTGCGGGCCGAGGATCTCAAGGACCCGGGCGGCGGGCAGGTCGCTGGCGTGGTCGCGCATCATCTGGTACGCGAGCGAGGCCAGCAGCATCTGCTTGGCGGGCCAGGACAGCAGCTCCGGCAGGTCCTTGGCCTGGGCCCGCCGGGAGAGCAGGACCTGGCAGATTTCCCCGTAGAGGTCGGCCCGGCTGCCCGGCAGCGCGCCCCGGTACCGGTGCGCGGTGGCGATCATCGTCAGCAGCAGCGGGTTGACCGCCAGGTCGCGCAGCGCCGAATTGGCCTGGAGCAGGGAGTTGAGCCGCTCGGCGGACTCCCGGGCGCGCAGCTGCACGGCCCGTCCGGCGGTCCGGCCGGAGGCGCCGGTCGCGTGCCGTTCCGCCGCCAGGTACCACCGGTCGAGGAAGAGCTGGATCTGCCTGGCCGTGAACGGCCGCGCCACCAGCACGTCCGCCGCGGTGGCGAGCGGGCCGAGGAGATCATAGGACCTGGAGGTGACCACGAAGTGGTTGTCGGGGTGGGCAGGGATCTGCCGCTCGATCCATTCGGCCACGGCGATGCGGTCGTCGGCCCGGGCGACCTCGTCCAGCCCGTCGAGCAGGATCAGGCACCGGCCGCGCTCCAGCTGGCGCTCCCACCAGCCGCCCGGTTCCTTGCCCGGTCCGTTGCCGACCGCGGCCCGGATCACATCGGGCAGCGAGATCGCCGGGTTGGCGACGATCGAGTCGGCCCGCTCGCGCAGCGCGAGCAGGACCGGGACCCGCCTGCGGCCGGGGTGGCCGCCGCCGAGGTGACTCCAGACGGTGGTCGCCCCGCTGCGGCGGGCCGCGTGGGCGAGCAGCGTGCTCTTGCCCGATCCGGGCTGCCCGATCAGCGCGAGGACCACCCGCGCGCGGCGGTCGAGGAGCTCGTCGATCGTGTGCCGGGCCGAGGCGTCCCCGGCCGCCAGCAGGTCGCCAGGCACCTGCTGCGGGGCCCGGCTGACCAGCGCGACGTCGACGTAGACGTCGCCCAGTTCCGGGATATGGTCGCCGCCGGTCGCGAGATCCTGCACGTCGATGTACCGGAGTGAGTCGAGCACCCACCGCCGGTACCGGTAGCCGTACCCGGGAACGGCCGACGCCTGCATCACGTGTCGCCACCACATCTGAGACATCCCGCCCTACGCTAGCTCATCGCCCGCCGCCGGGCGAAGGGGCTCCGCCGGACGTAATAACGCGCGTAATAACGAGCGCCCTAGTAACGCGATGGGTCGCGGAAAAAGTAGGAGGCCGAACGCTGCCAGAGCAGGACGATGACCGCCAGGCCGATGAGCCACCCGACGATCGCGCCCAGCAGCCCCCAGGCACTGGTCGAGCTCGATCGCAGGGAGAGGGTCCCCCACGTCGCGATGGCGAACAGGACCGTCGAGACAATCCGCGCCCATCCGCGCCCCGCCTTGCACTTCCACGCCATCCACACCCACAGCGCGACCGGGACCACGAGGCTGAGGGCGGCGAAGATGACGACGACGACCCTCAGTCCGTGCACGGCTTCCCCGAGAACGGCGGAACCGGACACGCCGGGCGCACCGCCGAGAATTCTCGGCGCCTCCTTGATTCCGGTGATCGCCCCCACGATTCCGCTGATCAGGTACACGACCGCGCCGGCGTACATCAGGTACACGGCCCACCGCACGGACGTCGGAGCGGGCGCAGGCGACGGCGCCTGACCTGGGTACGACGGATACGCCTGATACACGCCACGCTCGCAGGGTGAGAAGTGCTGGTGAGTTCAGCAGAAGTGCAGAAATCAGGACATGCTAGTGCGACGCCGAACTGCTCAGCCCTGCGGGTCCCCGCCGCCGGGATCGCTGTTGCCGCCGCCGAGGTGACGGCGCAGGAACTGCCCCGCCTGGCCGAACTCCGTCCGCGGGATCCCCAGGTGCCCGCCCGGATGGGCGTGTAGCGTCTTGTCCCGCGAGCCGAGCAGGTCGAAGAGCGCGAGGCCGTCGTCTCTGGGGAACAGCTCGTCGTCCCACTGCTGCAGAAACAGGACCGGGACAGTGACCTGGCGGGCGGCTCGGGCGAAGGCGGATTCGTTGTCCGCCGCCGGGACGCCGAACAACCCGAGGACGCCGACGGCGATCCGCGGCTCGGCCGCGATAAGGGGCACGCCGAACCGCGTCCCCATCGACACCCCGAAGTACCCGACCGGACCATGCGGCATGAGGTCGCGTTCCTGCGCTCCGCCCATGGCCGCCTGCCAGTCGGCGACCGCCTGCCCGGTCGCCCCGGCGTTGCGCTTGCGCCCGGCGTCCAGCCCCAGCCGGCGGCGGCGCTCGAGCGCGGACAGCCCGATCTCCTCGGCCGGGGTGCGCTCACCGTGAAATGGCAGGTCAATCGCCAGGCAGCCGATGCCGTGACCGCCCGCCAGCCACGTGCCCAGCCGGTCGATCAGGGGGGATTCCTTATGCATGCCGCCGCCATGCCCGAGCAGCACCAGCGGCCGTCGCCGCTGCGGTCGCTCCGGCAGCCACAGCAGCGCCGGAACGTCCTCGCCGTCCCGCGCAACCGTGAACGGCACTTTCCGCACACCCGGCTCGTCCCCTGGTGGTGAGGTCACGCTCCAGTATCCCGCGTTGCCCCGTCTGATCCGCCGGCCCCGAACAATCCTCGGTTGTGCTGCCGCGCTAGCCATCATCGTGGGCCAAATGGGCGTCTTTCTGGCGCGGTGGCCATCATCGTGGGCCGGAGGGGGACCCCGCGACCCGAACCGCACACGCTGACGCCCTAAGGCCGCGAACTCCCAATCAAAGGTGCACGAGGGACACATGTTGCCGATGACGGGTACGCCGAGGCCGGGTTCACTGTGAGACCTGCTAGCGAGGGTCTGGACCCAGGCGAGCGTCTAGCCCGGCAGATCCGATTCGGGAAGTCGCATGAAACCGCTTGCCCAATGGTCAAGAATCGTTGACCATTGGTCGCATGCCTACCGATGATCTTCCCGAGACGTTTCACGTCACCACTGACGAGCAGCTGCGCGCCGTCTCCAATCTCACGCGTCACCGGATCATGGCCGTGCTCCGCTTCGAGCCCGCGACGATCACGCAGATCGCCGCAGCGGGTGGGCCTCGCGAAGGGGAGTTCCAGCTACCACGTGCGGCTGCTGGAGCGGGCCGGCCTGGTGAAGGTGGTGCGGACGCGGAAGGTGCGGGGGGTCACCGAGCGGTACTACGCGATGGCCGCGCAGGCGATCGAGCTGCCGGATCCGGGCGCGGGAGCAGCCGGACGTGCTGATGCGGCACGCGGTGGCGGACCTGGAGGCGTCGCCGGTGGATGGCGAGCGGCACGTACGGATGGCGCATCTGCGGCTCACCGAGGAGCAGTTCGCGGAGCTGGGGGCGCGGCTGGAGGCACTGGCGGACGAGTACCGGGAGCTGTCCGATCCGTCGCTGCCGGACGTGTCGCTCGTCTTCGCACTGTTCCGCCCGGCACCGCGCGAGCAGGCCGAGGGGGACGCCAAGTGACCTCAGACGTACGGAAGTTGCCGACCGGGTTCGGACGGCTGTGGACCGCGCAGACGGTGTCCTCGCTCGGTGACGGGGTGACGCATGCCGCGCTGCCGCTGCTCGCGTTGACGTTGACGCGGGATCCGATGGCGCTCGCCGTCGTCACGGCCGCCGGGACGCTGCCGTGGCTGCTCTTCGGGGTGCTCGGCGGTGCGCTGGTGGACCGCTGGGACCGCCGGCGCACGATGTGGGTCGCGGACGCGGCGCGTGCGGCGCTGCTCGCGATACCGGCGGCGGCGGCCGCGCTCGACGTGCTGAGCATTCCGCTGCTCGCGGCCGTCGCCTTCCTGCTCGGCCTCGGCGGACTCTTCTTCGACACGGCCGCCACGGCCTATCTGCCGGATCTGCTCGGCCGCGACCCCGCGCTCCTGGAACGCGCCAACTCCCGCCTGCGCGGCACCCAGACCGCCGCGTCCGGCTTCGCCGGGCCGCCCGCGGGCAGTGCGCTGCTCGCGCTCGGACGGGCGGTTCCGCTGCTCGCCGACGCGGTGTCGTTCGCGCTCTCCGCACTGCTCGTCCGGTCGCTGCCCGCCATGCCCCGGCCCGTGCCGGAGGCCCGCGAGTCGCTGCTCCGGCAGGCGCGGGCCGGGGCCTCGTACGTCTTCCGGGACCGGCTGCTGCTCGGGCTCGCGCTCCGCCCGGCGGTCGGGAACATCGCCTTCCTCGCCGTGGAGACCGTCCTCGCCCTCTTCGCGCACGACCGTCTCGGCATCGACACCTTCGGCTTCGGCCTGCTCCTCACGGCGGAGGCCACCGGCGGCCTGCTCGGCGCGGGCATCGCCTCCTTCCTCGGCCGACGGCTCGGCACCGGCACCGCGCTGACCTGCACGGCCGCCGTCGAGGGGCTCGCCATCCTGGGCCTTGCCGCCGCCCCGAACCCGTACGTGGCCGGGCTCGCGCTCGCCGTCTGCGGGGCGGGCATGGGCGCCACGATGGTGCTCGCGCCCTCCCTCCGGCAGGCGATCGTCCCGGCCCACCTGATGGGCCGGGTCGCCTCCACCTCCCGCATGCTCGCCATGTGCGCCGCCCCGTTCGGCGCCTTCCTCGGCGGCTGGCTGGCCACCACCTACGACATCCGCACCCCGCTCTACGCCGCCGCCGGCCTCCTCCTCGCCATGACCGCCGTCACGGCGACCATGACCAGCAACCGCCGGGTCGAGGCGGCGCTGCGCGCCGCCGCCCCGGCCGGCGGTCCAGATCACCCGAAATCCGAGGATCCCGTTCTGGAGGCGAGCGTCTAGCCCGACAGACGCAGTCGTCAGCGGTTGGTGTCGGCGGTGATGTGCTCGAACAGCCCGGCCTGGATGCGGGTGCGCACCCCCTCGGCCCACGGCTCGTCCAGCTCGTCGACGTCGAGGGCGGCCACGTTGTTGAGCAGCATGCCGAAGGCGAGGAACGACTTCACCGTCACCGGGTCGAGACCGGTCGTGTCGGCGACCGTGTCCCACATGCGGCCCAGGCGCGCCCGCACCAGATCGCGCACCTCGCTGTCGCCGCAGGCGGCAAAGCCCTGCAGCTGCAGCAGGAGCGTGGTGCGGTCCGCCAGCGACTCGTAGTACTGCGCCCCCATCAGCGCCAGCGCGTCAAGGCCCGCGGGCGCCGCCGGCGGCCTGCGCCATGCCGTCGCTGAAGCGGTCGAAGGCCGCGCCGACGAGCTCGAGGAACAGCGCCTTCTTGGTCCCGAACATCCGGAACACGTAGGCCTGCGTGATGCCCGCCTCGCGCGCGATCGCCTCGATCGACGCACCGTGCAGTCCGTGATCGGCGAACTCGACCGCCGGCGATCCCCAGCACCTGGGATCGCCGTTCCGGTCCGCTCATCCGCGCAGCCACGATCATCAAGTTACTAGTTACTAACTACTAACTTGTATCGTGGCGGTGCGCATGAGGCCGATGACACCTGGGCCAGCCTGGCCGACCAGTTCGCCGATGAGGCGTACGCCACGGTCAAGGGGTACGTGCGCACCTACGTGATGCACCAGCAGCTGCTCGAGCATCTGCCGCCGCCCCCGGCGACCGTGCTCGACGTCGGCGGCGGCGCCGGGCCACCAGTCGTTCCCGCTGGCCCAGGCCGGCTACGACGTGACGTTGCTCGACCCGTCGCCGGCGATGCTGGACAAGGCCCGAGCAGCGACTGCGAGCGGCTGCCCGCCGAGGCCCAGCGGCGGGTGACGCTGCTGCAGGCCGACGGCGAGAACGCCGACGAGGCGGTGCGACGGCCGACGCTTCGCCGCCGTGCTGTGCCACGGCGTGCTCGGCTACCTCGAGCAGCCCGAGCCGATGGTCGACCAGCTGTGCCGGTGCGCCGCCCCCGGCGGCATCGTCTCGATCATGACCGGCAACGCCAAGGCGATGGCGGTGCGCCCGGCCATGGAACGGCGCTGGGACGACGCCCTGGCCGCGTTCGACGCCACGCACCGAGATCGGCGTGCTGGGCGTGCCGGGCCGCGCCGACACGGTGGAGGAACTCAGCGAGCTCCTGCGGCAGCCGGGGCGTGGAGCCGCTGCGCTGGTACGGGGTGTGGCTGTTCGTCGACTGGCTCGAGTTCAGCGGCGCCGAGCTCGACCCCGACGATGCGCGCAGGTGGCGGCGACGGCCGCGGTCGAACTCGAGGCCAGCCGACGAGACCCCTACCGCCAGCTCAGCCGCGTCTTTCATCTCGTCGGACGCAAGGGCGCGAGCTAACGTAAGAGCAGTGGACGCTGAGATCACCCGGGCCGAGACGAAGGAACGGGCGCGGCTGCTGCGGGTCCGCTCCTATGACGTCGACCTGGATTTCACCCGGGGACCGCGGACGTTCGGCTCGGTCTCGCTGATCCGCTTCGACTGCCGCGCCCCCGGCGCGACCACCCACGCGGACCTGATCGCGTCCGGCGTCCGCGAGATCACGCTCAACGGCGCGCCGCTCGACCCGGCCGCCGTCTGGGCCGACGGCCGCATCACGCTCACCGGGCTGGCCGACCGCAACGAGCTGCGCGTCGTCGCCGACTGCGCGTACACCAGCACCGGCACCGGCCTGCACCGCACCGACTCCGCCGACGGCAGCGTGCACATCTACGCCAAGCTCGCCCAGGCGTACGCCCGCATCGCCTACGCGTGCTTCGACCAGCCCGACCTCAAGTCGGCGTTCACCTTCCGGGTCACCGCGCCCGCTGGCTGGGCCGTCCTGTCGAATCAACCCCAAGCTGATATCGAACGGACCGTGGATGACTCTCAGACCGTCCGCTTCCTTCCCACCGCTGCGCTGCCGACGTTCACCACGACCGTGGTCGCGGGCGACTATCACGTGGTCAGGGCGGAGCACACGACCCCGGACGGGCAGCGGATCCCGCTCGAGCTCGCCTGCCGCGCCGACCTGGCCGAGAATCTGGACGCGGAGCCCCTGTTCGCGCTGACCGCCAAGGGCCTCGACTTCTACACCGGCTGGCTCGGCGCCGCCTACCCGTACGCCAAGTACGGTCAGGTGTTCGTGCCGGAGCTTTCGCTGCCTGGCCAGCGAGGACGCCGGCTGCGTGCTGGTGTCGGAACAACTGCTGTTCAGGTCGCGGGACGCCTCGCCAACCCGGCTGCGGTCGCGCACGGGCACGGTGCTGCACGAGATGGCGCACATGTGGTTCGGGGACTGCGCCACCCAGCAGTGGTGGGACGACCTGTGGCTGAGCGAGTCCTTCGCCGACTTCTGCGAGGCCACCGCCCAGGTCGCGCTGGGCCTCGACCCCGACGCCTGGTCGACGATGTCGGTGACCGAGCGGATCGGCGCCTTCGCCGACGACCAGCTGCCGTCCTCGCACCCGGTCGCGTCCGGCGCGGCCACGGTCAGCGAGGCGATCGCGACCTTCGACGGCATCAGCTACGCCAAGGGCGCCGCCGTCCTGCGGCAGCTGTCGGCCTACGTCGGCGAGGAGAACTTCACCACCGGGCTGCGCGCCTACCTGGCCGCCCACTCCTACGGCAACGCCCGGCTGGCGGATCTCCTGGCGGCCGTCGGAGAAGCCGCGGGGAAGGACCTCACGACGTGGTCGAAGGCATGGCTCGAGACCCCGGGGCCGAACGTGCTGCGCGCCGAGTTCAGCACCGACGCGGCCGGTCGGTTCACCGAGTTCGCGGTCGCGCAAGCGGCATCGCAGCGACAGCCCGTGCTGCGACCGCACCGTGTCACGGTCGGGTTGTACCGGCGGTCCGGTGATTCGCTCGAGCCCGTCGGCCGGGCCGACGTCGACGTGACCGGCGAGCGGACGGCGGTGCCGTCGCTGCTCGGGGCGCTCCAACCTGACCTGATCCTGCTCAACGACGACGACACCGGCTACGTCGTCGTCCGGTTCGATCCGCGGTCGCTGTCGACGGTGCTGTCCTCGGTCGGCGGCCTGCCCGATCTGGCCGCCCGCGCGGTGTGCTGGAATGCGGTCATCGACATGGTCCGCCAGGCCGAGCTGCCGGTCACCGCGCTGGCGGCGATGCTGGCGCAGGCCATGCGATCAGAACCCTCACCGCCAGTGCTCGACGCCCTAGTGGATCAGGCCGAGTGGCTGCTAGCGCGATTCGCGACCCGCAGCCAGGCGGCCGAGGCGAGGACGCTGCTGGAAGCGGCCGCCGCCGAGATCCCCGACCGCCACAGCACCCCCGACCGCCCCAACACCCCCGACCGCGCGAACACCCCCGACCGCCCCAACACCTCCGACCGCGCCGACACCCCCGACCGCCCGAACACCCCCGACCGCGCGCAGGCCCCGGGTCGCGCGACCGACGCGGAAACGCGCTGGGCGGCGCTGCGGCGCCTGGCCGCGTCGGGCCAGGCGGACGACGCCCTGATCGACGCCGCGCTGGCGGCCGACCCGTCGGACGCGGGCCGCCGAAGCGCCGCCGCCTGCCGGGCCGCGATCCCCGACGCCGCGCACAAGGAGGCGGCCTGGCGGCTTCTGACCAGCGACGGGACCGGCCCGGAGACGGTCACGGCAGTGGCCGGCGGCTTGATGCAACCGGAGCACGCCGTCCTGCTCGGCCCGTATCCGGAGCGCTACCTGGCGGAGATGCCGGGCCTGTGGCGGGCGCGCGACGGCCACCTGCGGGTCCGCCTGGCCAATGCGCTGTTCCCGTACCCGGCCGTGACCGCGGAGTTCCTCACCCGGATCGACGAGTTCCTCTACACCGGTGCAGCGGTCCCCGGCCTCGCCCAGGTAGTCCGGGACCACCGCGACACCGCCGAACGGGTGCTGCGCGCGCGAGCCCGCTTAATTCTGGGCAGCCGCGCAGTCTGTCACGGCGAACGTAGCTCCGCTCCCGAGATCAAGGGGTTCTGAGATGCGCAAGCTGATAGCGCGCGTGTTCGACTACTCGCTCGACGGCGTGATCGCCACCGAGGGCACCGAGTTCTTCCAGTTCTGCCGGGACCTGCCCGACGACCCCGAGGAAGACGTCCGCGGCAGTGAGTTCTACGCGGGCGCGGACCTGCACATCGTAGGCCGGGTCACGTACCAGGGCATGGCCGGCGACTTTCCTGGCGCCACCGACGATCCCAACGCCACGGCCCTCAACGCCGGTCGCAAGGTGGTGTTCTCCCGCACCCTGACCGTCGCCGACTGGGCCGGGACCACCATCGCCGGCGGCGACCTCGCCCAGGAAATCGACCAGCTCCGCCGCGGCGGCGACGGCTACATCGTGGTCCACGGCGGCATCAGCCTGTGGCGCTCACTCGCGCGACTCGACCTGATCGACGAGTACCGCGTCACCCTCGTCCCCTACGTGGCGGGCGAGGGCCCCCGGTTGTTCGAGGACTCCGGCAAGTCCCGGCAGCTCGAGCTGGAGTCCAGCACCGCCTTCAGCAGCGGACTCCAGCTCCGCTACCGGCGGCGCCGCTAGCGGGTCGGGCAGTCGAGGCGCGGACCGCACCGAGCCCGAGCTAGCCGAAGATGCCACGGCATCCGATCAGAGCGGAACCGGATCATGCGCGGTGATGATGACGTCGCCCGCTGCGAACTGCAGCGTGTACCAGCCACCGCGGTCGACATAGCGCGGCCGCGGCAGGCCCGAGGCACTCGCCAGGGCCGCCACCACGACCGGGACCACATCGCCGTGCGAGGCGGCCACGACCCGTCCTGCCGGGTGCGCCTCCATCATGATCGCGACCGCGCGCAGCATCCGGCCGGCCGCCCACGCCCCGCCGAGCGCATGGGCGATGAGGTCGGGTATCTCACCCACGCCCGCGGCCGGCTCGGCAAAGTCTCCCGACTCCCGCAGCTCCGCCAGGTCATTCACCGGCAGCCCCAGCGCCGCGGCGAGCGGCCCGACGGTCTGCCGGCAGCGCGCGGTCGGGCTCGAGTAGATGCCGTCGACGTTGCCGCCGATCGCCGCCACCAGCGCCTCCGCCTGCCGCGCTCCGAGCTCGGCCAGCGGGCGGACATCGTGGCTGCCGACCCAGCCGTCGCGCACGACCGACGTGCAGTGCGGGATCAGTTCGATGGTGAGCGCCTGAACACCGGGCAGAGTCATGACTGCACGGTAGCTCAGGCGCCGATGAAGCGGTGGATGGCCTGGTTGGCGTTGTCCTGGAACGCGGCGTTGCGGAGGTCGGGGAAGATGTCGGCCTGGTCGGCGACGGGTCCGGTGACGGCGCTGGCAGCGCTGGCGTAGAACGAGCCGCTTCGCAGCGTGGCGTCAGTGATCCCGTCAACGAGTCGTCCGGCCCCGGTCTTGAGGCTGTGGGACAGGCCGACTGCGGGCATGACGTATTTGGCGGCGAGTCGTAGCGGAAGCGGCTGGTCGCGGAGGGTTCCGGTGCCGGAGGTGTTGCCGGGACTCATGGTGATGAATCGTTGGTTCGGGTGCTGGCGGGCCATCGATGCCATCCACAGGGCCGCGATGTATTTGGCCTGGCTGTATGCCAGCGCCGGATTGGATTTGCGGCCCTTGAAGTAGCTTCCGTCGATGACGGTGGCTAGTTCGTCAGCGGATGTGGTGGCGAACGCTGGTCGTTGCATCCGGAATTTGGGGATGCCACGGGCCGCCTCGCTGCCGGCGTAGAGCGCTACCTCGGTCAGGCGGTCCTCGCTGAGGAGGGCGTCGAGGAGGACGACGTGGCCGAGGACGTTGACGTCGAAGATGCGCGTTGTCCCCGACGCGGTCAGCGCCAGGGGGGTGCCGCCACCGCTGCCGCCGGCGTTCATGATCAGGGCGTCGAGGGGACCGTCGATGGCGGGGAGGGCCGCGCGCACGGACTCGGGGTCGGACACGTCCATGATCACGATGTCGAAGATTGACCGGCCTGCCGCTGCTTCAAGTTCCGCCTTCGCGGCCTGCGCCCGGGCCGAGTTCCTGCAGGCCAGGTAGATCCGGCCGATGTCGTCTCGCAGCGCTAGCTGTCGCGCGGCTTCCTTGCCGATTCCGGCGTTCGCGCCGGTGATGAGAACTGTCCTACCTGCGGCCTGAGTCATCGAATTCCCCTGTCAGTGCGGATGCAGACCCGGTGGCGCTGCACCAGGCGCGCCCCGGCTCATGACAGGCACGCTACGACGAATACTGGACACTATCCGCCCGGTATTAGGGGGATACTGTGACCATGGCCCGACCGACCGCTCGCGTGCTCACGCTGCTTGAGCTCTTGCAGTCCGGGGGCATCAGAACGGTGGCCGAGCTGGCCGGCCGCCTTGACGTCGACGAGCGAACCGTTCGACGGTACGTGGACCACCTGATCGACCTCGAGGTGCCGGTCGAGTCGGTGCGTGGCCGCTACGGTGGGTACCGGCTGGCTTCGGGTTACCGCCTGCCCCCGCTCATGCTCACCGATGACGAGGCCCTGGCAGTGCTGCTCGGCCTGGTGGCCGGCCGCCGAGCCGGCCTGCTGCCGACCGCGGACACGGCGAGCGAGACGGCGGCGGCCAAGATCCGGCGGGTGCTGCCCGAGCGGCTCGGCCGTAAGCTCGACGCTCTGCTCGGCTCCCTTGCCTTCACAGCTCCTGCGGATGAGACCCGCGGTGAGACGGCCGCCCCCGAGACCGGAGTCCTGCTCGCGCTCGCCGACGCCGTGCGTCATCACCAGCCTGTCTGGATCAGGTACACCGCCGGCGACGGCCGGCGCAGTGAGCGCACCCTGCACCCGTACGGGCTCGTCGCCCATTCGGGCCGCTGGTACGTGACGGGCGTCGATCCCGGTATCGGCGAGGGCCGGACCTTCCGCCTCGACCGCATCGCGGACGTGCGGACGCGTCCTGGCTCGTTCGAGCCACCCGAGGGATTCGACTCGGCCCAGCACGTCCTGGTCGGGCTGGCCACGGCTCCCTACCAGCATGAAGTGACGCTGCGGATCCAGGCGACGGTCGAGCAGATCCGCGCCCGCCTCCCCGCCAGCGTGGCGATCATCGAAGAACTGACGCCCGCAGACGGCGCTGACCCCGGCACCGCTGATTCCGGCACCGAGCCGTGGTTCCGCGTCGAGCTGCGCGCTCAGCGCCTCGACTGGGTGCCCGCCGTGCTCGCGTCGCTCGACCGGCCATTCCTGGTCGAGCGACCGGATGAGCTCCGCGACCTCATCGCCGCCCTGGCCGGCCGGCTCGCCGCTGCGGCCAGGGGAAAGCCGTCCGCCGCCCCCGTCACCGTCCGGCCGCTCAGCCGCGATGACTTCCCGCTGCTGCAACGCTGGCTGGCGAGGCCGCACGTGCAGGCGTGGTGGGGGAGCGAGCCGATGGCAGCCGCCGACGTCGAGCGTAAGTACGGGCCACGAGCGGACGGCACCGACCCGACCCGGGTCTTCGTCATCGAGCTGGCCGATCAGCCGATCGGCATCATTCAGTGCTACCGGCATCAGGACCATCCCGATTGGGATCGCGCCGTCGGCATCCCCGCGGCGGCGGGCATTGACTATCTGATCGGCGAGCCCGCGCAGTGCGGGCGAGGCTTCGGGACCGCCGCGATCGCCTGCCTGGTACCGCACGTCTTCGGCCTCTATCCGGAGATCGCCGCGATCGTAGCCGTCCCGCAGGCCGCCAACCACGCGTCCCGTCGCGCGCTCGAGAAGGCCGGCTTCAGCCTGGTCGGCGAGCGCGAGCTGGATTCCGATGATCCATCCGACGTCGGCCCCAGCGCCGTCTACGCCCTGACCCGCCCTCAGCCAGCTCTGTAATTGTTGAGCAGGCCGCTGGCATGATGGCTGGCATGTCGGGTGACTGGGTGCTGCGGCCGTTCGGCGGTCCGGCTGATCACGAGCTGGTTGAGGCGCTCTGGCTGGCTGCCCTGGAGGGGAGATGGCCGCTGCTCCCGAAGGCCATCGCCATGGTGCGCGACGGCTTCTTCGCCGTGCAGGGCGGCCGGACGGTCGGCTGCGTCGCGGTGGACCTGGCCGGAAGCATCCCGCTGGTGCTCGTCGCGCCCGGCTATCAGCGCCGCGGGATCGGCACCGACCTGCTCAGCGCCGCCCTGGGCCGGCTGCGGGCGGCCGGCGTCGGCACAGCCCAGGCGGGTAGCGGCGGCGCGGACAGTATCTGGCCCGGCGTGCCCGCTGACCTGCCCGAGGCGGGGCGGCTGTTCGCCAACTGCGGCTGGCGAGCCGGCCAGGACACCCTCGACCTGACTGCCGACCTGCCGGATTACCAGGCTCCCGCGCTCGCCCCCAGGAGCTCCGCGCAGGCCGGCATCACGATCAGGCCGGCGGCGGCGGCCGACCTGGCCACCGTGATGGCGTTCGAGACCGCCACGTTCCCGCGCTGGGCCCGACGGTTCCAGGCCGGGAACCGGGACATCCTGCTCTCCCGCGACGACGCGGGCGTGATCTGCGCCACCTTGCTGCTCGACGGCCCAGGCGCGGACACCGTCTTCGAGCCGATGCTCGGGCCGGCGGCCGCCACCATCAACTGCGTCGGGGTCGCACCCCACCTGCAAGGACGCGGCATCGGCACCGCCCTCGTGGCGCGCGCGTCGGAGATACTTCGCGACCGAGGCGCCGGCACCTGCCACATCAGCTGGACCGTCCGCGAGTCGTTCTACACCCGCGCGGGATACCGGCCCTGGCGGCGCTACCGCATGTTCCGCACGAGCACCGGCCCTCACTAGGCTTCGACGCCTCCCGGACTGCATTTCGATAACGGCCGGTAGCGAGGTAATCGTTCAGCTAGCTGGGTGATGGAGCGCCATGTGCCGTTCCGCTCAGGTTCGCCCGTGATGCGTAGCGTTCCCCCGTATCCACCATCTTCGTCAAGGAACGCGAGGGCACATGTGTAACGACAGGGACAAGCCCGGGGGCACCCGGCGGTCCTTCCTGCGCGCCGCAGGCCTGGCCGGAGCGGGCGCGGCGGCGCTCGGCGCCGGGGCGGGCGGGCTGCTCGACTCCCAGTCGGCGCTGGCCGCCATCAACCCGCAGACGCTCGGCAGCGGCAGGTGGGATCCGGACGGGGAGCGCCCGCGGTTCACCGTGGCGGTGATGCCGGACACCCAGTTCCTGTACTTCGCGCCGAGTATCATGCCGGCGCCGCAGCTCGCCTCGTTCCGGTACATCGTCGACCGGGCCGACGGCGACAACGGCAACATCGTCTTCATGGCGCACCTCGGTGACCTCACCGAGGACGGGCTGGCGACCGAGTTCGGCCCGGTGGGGGAGGTGTTCGACTATCTTGACCAGCGCGGGGCGGCCTACAGCGTGCTCGCGGGCAACCACGACGTCAACTCGGGCACCACCGACCAGCGCGGCTCGACGCCGTACCTGACCACGATGGGGCCGCAGCGGTTCGCGAAGTCCAAGACGTTCGTCGGCGCCGACTCCACCGGCTATAACACCGCGCACGTCTTCCAGGGCGGCGGCCGCCAGTGGCTGCTGCTCGCGCTCGACTGGCGGATGTCGCCCGAGGGCTTCGCCTGGGCCAACGGCATCATCAAGCAGTACCAGAAGCTGCCCGTCATCATCACCACCCACGAGGTCGCAGGCCCGACCTACGACGACAGCGTGTACCCCTACCAGTCCGGCGACGACGAGGACAACGCCTCGCTGTCAGCCTACGGCCAGCAGCTGTGGGACGGACTGATCAACGACAACGACCAGGTCTTCCTCACGCTGAACGGGCACTACTGGCCGCCCGGGCGCACGGTGCTGACCAACGCGGCCGGCAACAACGTCCACGTGCACATCACCAACTACCAGAACCGGTACTTCGGCGGCGCGGCGATGATCCGGCTTTACCACTTCGACCTGGAACTCAACACGATCGAGGTCGAGACGATCGCGCCGTACTTCCTCGAGCAGCCCGCCCAAGAGCGCAACCTGCTGGCCGCTCAGCTGGCCGAGCTCACCACGACGGTCGACCGGTTCTCGGTGCCGATCGACTTCGCGCGGCGGTTCTCCGGGTTCGACCCCGTCCCGGTCCGCCCGGCCCGGCCGGCCAGGGAAATGGTCGTCCCCGGGACCCTGGCGTACTGGCGGTTCGACGCGGGCGGCGCCAGCGGCTCGTCGTTCACCGGCACCCAGACCGTGCCCGACCTGTCCGGCCACGGCAACGACCTGAGCGTCCTGGTCACCGTGCCCGGCAGCCCCGCCAACGCGCTGACCTGGTCGGGCGAATTCCATCCGGACCAGCCTGGGCACGGCTCGCTGTACTTCGACGGTCAGCAGAGCCCGTCGCTGACGGGCGCGTACCTGACCACGGCCGCCGCTGCCCCGCTCAACACCGAGACGTTCGCCCGCGGGTACACGTTCGAGGTGTTCGTCCAGGTGCCGACCGACTGGAACTCGAACTCCAACTCCTGGATGGCGGCGCTGTCCCGCTGGGGCGAGTCGGGCCAGGCCGGCAAGAGCGCGGGCAACACCGACCCGAACGAGCCGATCGCCACGTTCAGCCTGAGCGACGGCCGCGAGCCGCAGTGGTGCGTCTACCCGCTCAACCTGGACGACGAGTCCACCAACTGGGGACAGGCGCTGCCCGAGGCGAGCTGGTGGCACCTCGCCGTCGTCAACGACGGCAAAACGACCGTGATGTACGTGGAGGGCTGCCTGACGGTGGACAACCCGCCCACCATCGCGACCGGCCTCGTCCAGCTCAACCTGCCGTGGGTACTCGGCGGCTACGAGTACGGCGGCACCATCAACCAGATCTGGCACGGCTGGATCGGCGACGTCCGGATCGTCAACCGCCCGCTCAGCGTCGGCGAGTTCATGATCGCCGACCGGTAGCACCGACCGCGCGGCCTCCCCGCGTATTCAGACGCGGGGAGGCCGCTGACGTGGGGGCCAGGGACCGTTCGAAATGACGATGAACTTGATCTTGACCTTCAGATCGCGCCGGTTAGGAGTTCTGGCTGTCGCGCCAGGCGATCCAGTTGCTGAGCGCGGTGAGGTCGTAGTCGGGGCCGCCGACGCCGACGGTGAACAGCGAGGCGCCGGCGTCGCGCAGCTGCGGGCCGAGCTCCTCGGGGCTGCCGCTTACGCCCGGCCGAGATGCTCGATCTCGGCCGGGTCGCGGCCGACGTCGGCGCAGTGCTGCTGCAGGATGCCGGCCTTGCGCTCGAGCGTCTCCGGCGTCGCCGAAGCTGTGCCAGATGTCGGCGTGCTTGGCGACCAGGCGCAGCGTCTTCTTCTCGCCGCCGCCGCCGATCAGCACCGGGATCTTGCGGGTCGGCGCCGGGTTGAGCTTGGCCAGCCGCGACTCGATCCGCGGCAGGGCCTCGGCCAGGTCGTCGAGCCGGCCGCCCGCCGTGCCGAACTCGTAGCCGTACTCGTCGTAGTCCTTCTCGAACCAGCCCGAGCCGATGCCGAGGATCAGCCGGCCGTCGCTGATGTGGTCGACGGTGCGGGCCATGTCGGCCAGCAGCTCGGGGTTGCGGTAGCTGTTGCAGGTGACGAGCGCGCCGATCTCGACGCGCGAGGTCTGCTCGGCCCAGGCGCCGAGCATCGTCCAGCACTCGAAGTGCTTGCCGTCCGGCTCGCCGTACAGCGGGATAGAAGTGGTCCCAGTTGAAGACGATGTCGACGCCGAGGTCCTCGGCCTCGGCGACGGTGCGGCGGATCGGCGTAGTCGGCGTGCTGCGGTTGCAGTTGCAGGCCCACGCGGATGGGCCTTGAGGTAGTTGTCACGAGCTCTCAGTTTAGCGCGGGGCCGATCTGCCTCCTGCGGCCGGGCGGTCTGACCGGCGGCGATGATTCTGCCGGGTTCCCGCAGTCGGTACCGTCAGGCTTGACGGAGATCTACGAAAGGCGGCTGCAGAATGGGTGACTGGAAAAGGGAGATCGGCGCGATGACGCTGTAGTCCCCGATATTGACGAGGCACGGAAGTTCTACGCGGACGCGTTCGGCCTGGACGCCCAGCAGATGGACGAGGACACGGTGATGGTCCGGTTCGAGGACATCTTCGTGTTCCTGCACCGGGCGGCGGCGACGCAGCCGCGGCCGGAGGTCCTCGAGGAGGCGCGGAAGGGCGTCGGGCAGTTCGCGATCATCGTCGATGACGTGGACGCGGTGTGCGCGGAGATCGCCGGGCGGGGCGTGCCCCCGCTCACTGGTCCGGCCGACCGGGACTGGGGGATGCGGACGGCGACCTTCGCCGACCCGGGCGGCCACATCTGGGAGATTGCTCAGGAACTCCCATCGGCGGAAGGCTGACGTCGCTCAGGAGGCGGCGTTGGCGGCCGTCGCGACGAACACGAAGGTGCCCTCGTTGGCGGCGAGCCACCGGGTGTTCGCCCCCAGCCGTTCGACGCGGGCGATCACGTCGTCCAGGCGCGCGAGCCCGGCCCGCCACCGGACCGCCCGCCACAGGACCGAGCCGAGCGACTGGGCGATGAGCAGCTCGGGCAGGGCCGCCACCTCGGCCGGCGCAAGCCGGTTGACCGAGGCGCCGCCGCGCAGGAACGCGGCCGTCCGGCGCGGCCAGTCCGGCGTGGTCAGCGCGGTGGAGTGATACAGCGCCGCCATGGTGTCCTGCACCCGGAAGCCGGCCCCGGCGAGCTCGAAGTCGAGCAGCCCGATCACCTCGCCCGTGCGCGGGTCGGCGAGCAGGTTGGCCGGCGTGAGATCGCCGTGGATGACCTGGGCGGGCAGGCCGTCGGTACCGGGCCACCAGCGTCCCGCGCGGCGGGCGGCCGCGGTGACCAGCCCGGCTTGCTCGGCGTCCATCCCGGCCTCGCGCAGCTCGCCGACCAGGAGGTCGGCGGGCGGGTCCTCGGGCCGGACCCAGCGCGGGTCGGTCCGCCAGTCACGGAGGGTGTCTGCCAGCGGCACGTCCGCCAGCGCGGCGTCGATCAGCCCGACCGCCCGGCCGAGGCGCTCGAACGCCATCTCGCTGCCCACCCCTGGGCGCACGCCAGGCAGCCACCGGCACAGGGTGGCGGGTCCGGCCGGGGTCTCGACCACCGTCCGTCCGTCCGCAGTGGCCACCGGCTCCGGCACCCGGAAGGGAAGGTAGCCCGGCCGCAGTCGCCGCAGGATCCGGTGCTCGGCGCTGACCTCCGCGACGGTCAGGAACCGGGTCACTCGCAGCACGTAGCGCTCTTGCCGATGACGCACCAGGAAGGTCTGATTGTTGACCCCCTGCTCGTCGACGAAGCTCACGTCCGTGTTCTCCGCTAGGCCCCACAACGGCAGCAATGCAGCGGCGAATTCCAGCTCACCGGCGTGCGCCGGACTCGGCTGGTGAGGGAATTGTGGTGACTGTGACATCGCTTCGCCGTACCTTCCGTTGCCAGTCTCCGATCGTCGGCGTCGCGCTCGGCTGGGGCAACAGGTTTTCCAGTTCGGTGCGTTGACGTTATGGTGAAAGGCATGTGCTGCTGTGCTGCCATGAACATCCGGACCGCCGCTTAGCGGTGGTCCCGAGGCTGCCGTGAGCGCGGCCTCGAAGGCTTACCCCTGTCGGGGGTCAGTGCCAGGACGTACCGCCGGATCAGTGTCCCGTCGGCAGTTACGCGCGTGTCAATCCCTGTGCTGCCGGACCGTCCTGCCTGATCAGGGGAGTCATGTCTCAGTCGCAGCGATTCGATTCACAGCCCCAAGAACCTGTTACTTACGCCGTCGCCTCGCCCGCCGCCACGATGCTCCTGATGGTGGGGCTGCCGGGGGCCGGGAAAACCACCCGGGCCAAGGAGCTCGCCGCAGCGCACCGGACGCTGCGGCTGACCCCGGATGAGTGGATGATCCCGCTATTCGGCGAGTCGATGGCCGATGGGAAGCGCTTCGTGCTGGAGGGGCGGCTCATCTCGGTTGCCCTGCGGGCGCTGCGGCTCGGGGTCAGCGTCGTGCTCGACTACGGTCTGTGGGGCCGTGACGAGCGGTCCGCCCTGCGCTCGCTGGCATCCTCGGTCGGAGCGACGTGCCAGGTGGTGTACCTCCCGGTGGACAAGGACGTGCAGCTCGCCCGCATCGCGCACCGCCAGGCGACGGCCCCGCACCAGACCTTCCCGATGAGCGAGGCCGACGTCGACCAGTGGCGGGAGCAGTTCCAGGTACCCGATGCAGCTGAGCTCGCCGGGGGCGAAATCCCCAGGCCGCCGGCTGGATGGCCGGGCTGGCCCGAGTGGGCAGAAAACCACTGGCCATCGCTCACCGGCAGTGCTTACTAACGATCCCGTCCGGCCGCCGACGACGTCGGCTCGTGCGGGAGCGTGGTGATCTCAGCAGCCGCTGACCCAACGTCAACCGGCTTGTAGGATCGCCCGGTGACCAGCGCATGGGAATTGCTCAGCAGTGAACGACAAGGTCAGGTAGGCCGACGCGTGCTTACCGCGAAGACCTTCCGATTGCCCGACGGGTCGGAGAAGACGTTCACGGTGACGGAGCACACGGCCGGCACGGCGGCGGCCGTCATCGCGCTGACCGTCCGAGGCACGGTCGTGCTCGCCGAGCAGTACCGGCCGGGTCCCGAGCGCGTGATGGCGGAGCTCCCCGGTGGCGGCATCGACCCCGACGAGTCACTGGCCGACGGCGCCGCCCGGGAGCTCGCCGAGGAGACCGGTTACGTTCCCGAGGAAATGACCTACCTCGGTGAGATGCGCTACGACGCGTATTCCGGCATGGTGCGGCACTACTTCCTTGGCACTGGCTGCGAGCGGAGGCACGAGCAACGGCTCGACCCGGGTGAGTTCGTCACCATACGGGAGGTCACCCCCGGTGATCTGCTAGCGCTGGCGATGGCCGGGGCGATGACGGACCCGGGCGGCGTCCTGCTGGCACTGCCATATCTCACCGGCGACCCGCAGGTCCGGGCTCTGCTAGCGAACCCAGCGGGCTAGGGTTCCCATGACCTGCCTCCTCACCCCGCGCTAACTCGCTCCCAGCGTGTCAGAGACGCGTGATCGTGGCCAGCCACGCCTCCACCCGCGTCGCACCCTCGACCGGGTTGACGTCGAACGTATCCGCGGTCAGCGACTCGACGACCCAGCCGTCACTAAACGCCGCGCGCAGCTCATCCGCGCGGACGCGGCGCGGACCCCAGGTCCCCGGCTGCCGATCGCTGAAGCACATGAGATAGCAGACGCCCCCTGGCTTGAGCGCAGCGGCGAGGCTGGCGACGTACCGGGCCCGGTCGTCGTCGTCGAATACGTGGAACACACCGCTGTCAATCACCGTGTCGACGGTGAAGGCGAGGCGTTCGAGGTCGAGCGCGTCCGCCACCTCGAACCGTGCGGCCAGCCCGCGCTCGGACGCCTTCTCGCGCGCCCGGGCGATCGCGGTCGGCGACAGGTCGATGCCGACGACATCGGCGCCGCGACTGGCGGCGAGCAGTGAGTTCTCGCCGGTTCCGCAGCCGGCGTCGAGCAGGAGCCCGGTCAGCAGGCCCTTGTCAGCGAGCCGGACAAACGCCGGTTGCGGCCGGCCGATGTCCCACGGGGCGGGCGTGTCCCTGGTGTAGCTGGCTTCCCACTCCGGGTGCGCTTGTTCCGTCATCAGTCGGTGCCTCCGCAGAATCGTGGTATGAGGCCAGTCTCTCGCACCACCGGCAGATCTCCCGCAGGCACCCGTCAGGGCTGTCGACCCACACGTCGAGCGCGGTCAGGGTCCCCGGCGGCACCCCGGCCGGGACGGTGACGCTGAAGGCGGGCAGGCTGACCGTATGCAAGGTCTCGCTTAAGTCGGGCAAGGGATGGTGCACGCTGACCACGAAGGAACTCAAGGCGCGAACGTACCACGTGACTGCGAACTATCCATGCAACGGCGACTTCACCGGCTCGGCGTCAGCGGCGAGGACGTTCATGGTCACCGGGTAAATTCGCCCGCTCGGCTCGGCTCGGGTCTCTGGGGGCTGTTGGCGCGCTGGGCTGTGGCGATCTGATCCCGTGGGAAGCAGCCCGGCCGCCCGCGACGATTAGTCGTGGGCGATCGCGAAGCCGAGGATCACCGCGGCGGACACTACCGCACGTGCCGCATCCTGCGTGAGCGCCCGCTATTGCCAGTGGGTGCCCGCTATTGCCGCAACTGCGGGCCGCCCGTGAGGCTAGCCGGCAGGTGGATGGCGGGCATCCACCGCGGGTTCGGCCATCAGTAGGTGCCGGGCCGTGTGGTGCGGGTGCGGCCGGAGGGGAGGGTCCATCGGAAGACGCCGGGCTCGGGCTGCTCGACCTTCCAACCGGGAGCCTGTTTCGCGCGATGGTGCGTGCGGCACTTTGGGCCTAGGTTGCACTCGTCGGTGGAACCATCGGGGTACGGAATCGTGTGATCCAGGTCCGAGTAAACGGCCTGAGCCTGACAGCCGGGTCCCGAACAGGTGGCGGAGCGGGCACGGACCAGGTGCTGGAGCTTGCGGCTCGGGGTGTAGCGATCCTCGGCGTGCCGATGGTCGCACGTACCTTTGGCGATCGGCTCGAGACTGAGGTGCAGGGAGCGCACGAAGTCGAAGAACTGCTCGGCCTTCTTGGCGAAGGGGCCGTCCCGTAGCGACTGTGGTGGTGATGCTTCTGAGTCTGGGGGTGCCGGAGACCAGGGATGCTGTCCTGGCGAGCAGCCGTGGGCGACGGCCGTATCCTCCGGGCCGATCACGGTCATGCACCAGCGGGTCTGGGGGTGCAGCGAGGCGGCCCCGACGATCTCCCGCGTTTCTGCGGGGTTCAGGAGGCCCCACCCGCCTGCTTGGGATGGCGTGGTGTCCCAGCCGAAGAGGGTGCCCGCGTGGACGACGAGGTTGATGACCGCAGGCATGGGCGCATGGGCTCTGACCTCCGTACCTGGCGCTCCCGAGCTCTCGTCGTCGTAGCCGGAGTCCTCGTCAGGGTTGGGATCGTCGCCTGAACGGGGCCAGATGCCGATCGACGCGTCGTTGTCCGCATCGTCGCGCTCGTCCGCGATGACGTCGTCCAGGGGGTCCCACCCGTCGCTCGGGCTCTGGGGGATCGGCGCATCCGGTGGCACCGAGTCATCGGCCGGGGTGCGGTCTGCCTCGGGCGTGGGATCGTCGGGCAGCGTGGCTTCCTCATCCGGCACATCGTGAGCTGCGGGCGCTTCGGGGACGGGCGCGAGGCGATCGAACGGGTTGCGGCTCTGGAGCAGATCGTTGAAGACGGTGGCGCGCAGATGGTCGAGAGAGCCTGTTAGGCCGGCCCGGCGCAGCCGGGTGCGACCGCGTGGATATTGGCCTTGGAGGCCAGCGCGTCGGCGATGTCGAGCTCGCGGCCGGCGACGGAAGCATTTCCTGATCGCTCAAGCTGCACCTGGACCCGCTGGGCAACTCGCTTCGTCTTCTCCTTGCGGATCCGCGCCGCCTCCGGGTCAAGCTTCATCTCCAGGGCGGCGGCCCGCCTGGCAAGCGTCTCGGCGCGGACCTCAGGCGCGGCCGCCGCCAGGATCTCGTCTGCCTTGGCTGCGTCTTCTTCGCTGAGGGAGGACGTGTAAGCGGCGATGTCGCGCTGCGCTCGGCATCGATCAGACCGGTGGACATGCCCTGCAGCGTCCTCGGCAGGCGGGTCGTGAGGCCAGTGGCCGTAGTCGATCCAGCCGTCCGGCCTCCAGCCCGCTGATGAGCAACTCGGAGGCCAGCTCGACCCCGGGAAACTCGCCCGCGCGGCAGCGGACACGGCCGCCACGAGCCTTTGCGTTCTCGAATTCCTCGAGGCGGCGGCGAGCGAACTCGGCGATCGTCCGTGTCTGCAGGTAGTGGGCGCGGTTCTCCAGTCGCCGCGCGGCTTGGAGCGCGCCGATCAGCTGGTTGTCGGTGAGTCGCGACAGGTCGGTGCACGCCTGCTCGGTCAGCGCGGCCAGCACCGGGTTGGGCCGCAGCACGTCCGCGCCGGCGCCCTGGCGGAACTGCGGGCCGAGCGCATCGCCGCCCAGACCATCCGGCCCGCAGATAGCAGCAAGCATCGCCGGATCGATGTCGGTAGCGTCACCCAGACTCAGCGAGACCGCCGGACTCTCAATCTCCCACGGCTCGGGCGGCTTCTCGACCCGGCCAGCCGCGATCTCCCGCTCGCGCCAGGCCACGTAGTCATCCCACTCCGGGTCAGGTCCAAAGGGCGGATCGGGAAGATCGCCGTCCATGTTCTCCGGCATCGGGTCGGACCCGGGCTGCTCATGCTCGTCCACGTACCGTCCCTCCTTCCGGGATGATCATGGTGTTAACTTGCCTACACGAACAGACTAGCGAGACGGTCTGACATTCCACCCGTGCCCAGCCACCTCTTTCCAAGATTTTTAAGAGAATTTTCAACGCTGGGGGAGCGGAGCCGGGATGGACTGCGGCTGCCCGGAGTCCGTGACCGTGGTCTGAGCCGGGTGGCGTGTAAGCGGGTCAGCCGCTGGCCGCCGGTCACATCCGTCCCCGCGTTCTGGAAGTCCGCGGCGGGGGAGCAGGCGCAGCAGCGTCGCCGCCTCGGGGAATTGCGGGCTGGCGCTCCAGCCGGACTCGTGGAGCCACCCCACCCTCGGGCCGACTAGACGATGCGCTGGGGGAGGCGCCAGGGGTGGCAGTGGGAGAAACGCCGGGGGAGGCGAACGCGACGGCAAGTCCCGCCGCGCAGCCAGCGGTGGCCGCCCCGGTTGCGGCGACGGTGACAAGCGTGCCCGTCCCATCGCGCGGGAGGCGGACGGCGCGCCCCGCTGGCTAACCTCGTGGAACGAGACGGGCCGCGCACCCTGCTCGATCAGCTGGCGGAACTGCCTTTCCAGGTCATTTTCCATGCCAGGCCCGGTCGCTATGGTTCTGAACGGTGGTGCCGCCGCATGCGGTCAGCTCGGCGACCCCGTGAAGCGTGTAGCCAAACCCGCGCACAAGGACGACCACCATGCGCTGGCGCTGTAACAGGTCCGCCGGGGCGCCGGGCAGCCCCGGCTCAAACGGGTGGTCCGGCCATCCCGAGACGTCATAGAGCACGGGCGACCGGCGGTGCCGACGGCTGCTTTGCCCGACGCGGAACAGATACCCCAGCGCGTTCGGCATCGCCTGGACACGGTCCCAGTGCGGTAAGCGGTAACGGCCCGGACGAGCCGACCGCTGCTACGACCGCATGAGCCGGAACATAGTGAGGCTCGTCGCCCTGGGAACTTCATGTCCAGCGACGTCGTTCTCCGGTCGGTGGCCATCTTCGGAATCTTCGACTTCCTCATCGGCGGCGGTCTCATCGTCGGCCTTATTGCCGCCGCCATTGCCGCCGCCCGGCGGCGTTCCGCCAAGGTGATCGTCGTAGAGAAGGGCAGCCCGGCCACCGTTAGACGCGTGCGGGGGACTAACGCGGTTGCAGTCCTCTGGGCTTTCGGGGCAGCCCTGGCGCTGCTCCTGCTGTTCAACGTGGCGTACTTCAACGGGTTCGGTACCGACCCCGTCCTCGACTCGCCAACCCGCCCCCAGGTCACCGGGACCTGGGTCGGCGACCACGGCGCGGTGCTCGTGCTGCGGCGGGACGGCACGTTCACCGCCAGCCGCCTGCCGCGGTACGTCGGGTATGCCACAGCCTTCGTGACGACAGGACTCCCGCAGAATCCATCGTCCGGCCACGGCACCTGGATCATCGGCCCCGGGGACTTCAACGGCCCCCCGGAGAGCGTGATCTTCACCTTCGCCTGTGACGCTGGCATCAACGGCTGCGCGGGCTACGCCATGACCTTCGACCTGCAGGCGGAGACCAGCAGCCCGGGGGACGGCCCGGCTCTCTTCTACTACCTCGGCGACCCCGACGACTGGAGCGACCAGTACCCATTCGTCCTGGCGCAGTAGGCCGTCGGGATAGTGCATGCTCAGAAAGCCTAGGGCGAGAAGAACTGAGTGGCAGCCGGGCTTGGGCAGCCCCCAGAGGGGAGAGGCTCTCTCATCAACTTAACATAATGTGCATTATCGGCACTTCACGGAAGTGGGGAAGTGGTGCTCAGACTTCAGAGGTGTCCCGTCTCACGGAAGATGTCGAATCTCATTCGTCTTGTCGGGAGATATGTCGGGAGACGGCCCATGCGACAAGACGGTGTGACGGGGCAGTCCTTGGCGCATTTCCGTCACACGCGCAGTCGGCATGGTTCTGTTCGACATGCCGGCTATCTAGTCGCTTCACGTGTCGCTGGGGTCGCTGCCCGACAGACGAGCTCGGTGACCCGCTTCACCATTCCCCCGAGACACTTTGACACCGGTAAGTAACAGCAGTATAAGGTCGCCGAGTAGGCACCCGATTGCAAGATAAACGGCAAGAAACGACTGTTACTGGCCGAGCTCAATCCCCGTCAGCCCAGAAATCCCGAAATAAAACATAGATCATTTCAGACTTGTTGGCCTGCCATCTTTTCTGTTGCGCGAAACAGTGGGAAACTCGACCACGTCAGCAGTCGGGTATCTCAGCGGCTGTGGTGAGGCACAGTCGGCCCGTCTCCTGGCAGAGGAGGACGGGCAATGATGCGTAGTCCCCTGCGGCGCCCCCGTGCCGCGCAGCTAGCCATTGGAGCCGGCGCACTCACCGCGCTGGCGCTTCTCACTATCCCAGCGGCCACGGCCGGGTCGACCAGCACCAACGCTGCCGCCAGGGCCGGAGGCCAGGCGGCGCTGGACGCCACCCAGCAGGCCGACGCGGGGCTTTCTGCCGCGACCAGGCAGCGGCTGGCGTCAATCGGCAGCAAGGTCGACTCGCTGATCGGCAAGATGACGCTTGCGGAGAAGTTCGGTCAGCTGGAGATGTCTGGCCCTACTGGCACGAACGGCACCCCTGGGCAGACGCTGCTCGACGAGGTACGTGCGGGAACGGTCGGCTCCGTCCTGGATCTCGTCGGCGTCAGCAACATCAACCAGGTGCAGCAGGCCGCCCTGCAGTCGCGCTTGCACATCCCGGTGATCTTCGGGCTCGACGTGATCCACGGGTACAAGACGATCTTCCCGGTGCCGCTTGGCGAGGCGAGCAGCTGGGATCCGGCCGCGATAAGCGGCGACGAATCGATCTCGGCCAGCGAAGCGACCGCGGACGGCATCAAGTGGACCTTCAACCCGATGGTCGACATCAGCCGGGACCCGCGCTGGGGGCGGGTGGTCGAAGGCGCCGGGGAAGACCCCTTCCTCGGCTCGGCGATCGCCGCGGCGAAGGTACGCGGCTACCAGGGCAGCGACTACAGCGCGCCGGACAAGATGGCCGCGACCGTCAAGCACTTCGGGGCGTACGGCGCGGTGCAGGCTGGCCGCGAGTACGCGTCCACGGACATGTCCGAGCAGCAGCTCCGCAATATCTACCTGCCGCCGTACAAGGCCGCTGTCGACGCGGGCGCCGCGACGGTGATGAGCGCCTTCACCTCGCTCAACGGGGTACCTGCCTCCGCCAACCCGTACCTGCTCAGCACGATCTTGCGCAATGAGTGGGGGTTCGGCGGGACGGTGGTCAGTGACTATCAGGCGATCCAGGAACTGGAAGCCTTCGGCTACGCGACCAGCGGGGCGCAGGCCGCGCAGCTCGCGCTGACCGCCGGCGTAGACATCGAAATGGGCGTGCAGGTACCCAGCCAGTTCTCCACGTACACCCTGTACGGACCCGACCTCGTGAACAGCGGCAAGGTCAGCATGGCGACCATCAACAACGAGGTCCGGCACGTGCTGAACCTGAAGTTCCTGTCCGGCATGTTCGACCATCCGTTCACCGACCCGAACCGGGTGAAGACCGCCGAGCTGACGCCGGCGAACCTGGCGGCGGCGCGGACCATGGCCGGCAAGTCCATGGTGCTGCTGAACAACAAGAACGGGGCGCTGCCCCTCAGCACCAGCGTGCCGTCGATCGCCGTCGTGGGCCCGCTCGCCGACGACCCGTCTGACCAGCTGGGCCCGGACGTTCCCATCGGGTACTCGGCGTCGGACCTGAACTCGGTGGTCCCGGTGCTCGATGGCATCAAGGCGGCCGTACCGAACGCCACGGTCAGCTACGCGCAGGGCTGTGACACCTCCTGCACGTCGGCATCCGGTTTCGCCGCCGCGGTCAGCGCGGCCAAGGCGTCGGCGGTCACCGTGATAGTCGCCGGCGAACCGTCCGCCGACTCCGGTGAGGCATCCTCGCGCAGCGACATCAGCCTGCCCGGGCAGCAGACCGCCCTCATCCAGGCCATCGCTGCGACGGGTAAGCCCTATGTCGTGGTGCTGATGAACGGCCGCCCGCTGACTCTCGGCTGGGTCGCCGACAACGCCCCCGCGCTGCTCGAGGCGTGGTACCCGGGCACCGAAGGCGGCAACGCGGTCGCCGACGTGCTGTTCGGCAAGGTGGACCCGGGCGGCAAGCTGCCGATGAGCTTCCCGCGCAACGTCGGGCAGATCCCGATCTCCTACAACGAGCTGCCCACCGGCCGTCCCGCTGACCCGAACAACAAGTACACCTCGAAGTACCTCGACGTGGCGAACACGCCGCAGTACGCCTTCGGGTACGGCTTGTCGTACACCACCTTCGCGCTGTCGCACCTGCACGTGCCGGCGGGCAGCGTCTCGACCAAGGGGACGCTCAGCATCAGCGCGGACATCACCAACACCGGAACCGAGGCCGGAGACGACGTCGTCCAGCTCTACACCCACCAGGACGGAACCAGCATCCTGCAGCCCGTCCGCCGGCTCAACGGCTTCGAGCGGGTCACGCTGGCACCGGGCCAGACCAAGACGATCACCTTCACCCTGGGGCCGGGCAACATCGGCTTCTACAACAATCTCGGGCAGTTCGAGGTGGATCCCGGCACCGTCGATGTCTTTGTCGGTGACAGCTCGACCGGCGGCATGCAAAGCCAGTTCACGGTCGGATGACGCATGAGAATCGCGACATCCGGGCGGGGATCACGGGCGCGGCGCTGGCTGGCCGCGCCCGTGCTGGCCATCGTCACCGCAGCGCTCACCCTGACCACAGGCCCCGCGACCGCCGCCGCGGCCGGAACCGGGGACCCTGTTATCCCCTACCACGGCCTGAGCACGGCGCAGCAGGCGAGCCTGCTCGGTATCGCCCGTGACACCTGGAAGTTCTACCAGGCTGACGTCGATCCGGCCACGCACCTGCCGCTCGACAACCTGACCTTCGCGGCCGGCTCCCCCGCCCCGACCGGGTACGGCCGGTACACCTCCGCCGCGAACATCGGGGTGTACCTGTGGGCAGTGGTCGCCGCTCAGGACCTCGGGCTGGTCACCAGTTCGCGGGCCCGCGAACTAGTGACGGCCACGTTGCACGAGGTAGCGCACCTGAAGCGGTTCGACGGATTCCTGTACCAGTGGTACGACACCACCACCGGGGACGTCATCAGGAATCCGGGTGACATCGACTGCGCCGCGGAACCCACGCCCACGTTCGACAACTGCTATTTCGTTTCCAACGTGGACAACGGCTGGTACGCCTCGGGCCTGATCGTCGTCCGCGAAGCCATGCCCGAGCTTCGCCAGCTCGTCGACGGCCTGATCGCGCCGATGAACTTCGGCATCTTCTACGACGGCCGGCCGCAGACGCACTGCAACACCAACCCGGCGATAGCAGGGAATCAGCCGACCGGTCAGATGTACGGCGGCTACTACGCCGGACTCCCGCCAGATCAGGGCGACAACTGGACGCACTACTACCACAACGGCGCCCTCTACAGCGATCCGCGGATCTCCGCCTACATCGGCATGGGGCTGCACCAGATGCCGGGCAGCGTGTGGTGGCGCGGCTGGCGGGAGCTGCCGCCGGCTGCCCCGTTCGCCGACTGCCAGGCCACCGACCCCGACTTCTCCTGGCAGGGGCAGTGGCCGATGGGAGGTTCCTGGCAGACCTACACCGACCCGCAGTCCGGCCGGCAGTTCCCGGTCTGGGAGGGGCACTACACGTACCCCGGCTCCAGCCTGACTTTCATCCCGACCTACTCGGGCGGGATGTTCGAGGGGCTGATGCCTAACGAGGTCGTCCCGGAGACTAGCTGGGGCGCGCACAGCTTCGGCCTCGCGGACATCCGCACCGCCGAGGTGCAGATCAGGTACGCCGTCCGGCAATTGCACTACCCCGTCTGGGGCATGTCGCCGTCCAGCACCCCCGACGACACCGGCGGCTACGCCGGATACGGTGTTGAGGGCCTGGCATTCCCCTATTACGGGACCGGCGCCAACGCCGCCCATCCGAACCTGGGGCTGTCCCAGTGCCACGGCTGCGCGACGGAGGACGTCATCACGCCGTATGCGTCGTTCCTTGCCCTGGATGTCGCCCCGGAGCAGGCCTACGCCAACATCGAGCGGTTGCCCGCGTTGTATCCCGGCGTGTACGGCGCCGACGGATTCTTCGACGCTGTGAGCCCCACCACCGGATCGGTCGGTCACCGCTACCTGGTGCTCGACCAGTCGATGATCATGGCAGCCCTCGACAACGCGCTGAATAATCGCGCCATCCAGCGCGATTTCGCGCGCGACCCCGTGTCTTGGGCGGCCCGCACCTACCTGTCACTGGAGCACGTGTCCATTTAGAACCCAGCCTTCGCCTGCTCTCCCCCAAGGCTCATCATGGGTGACGGATGGGGCTACAGCCGTGGGCTGTAGCCCCATCCGCAAGGAGTGTTGGCCTGGCGGCACTGTTGCCCGCGAGGATGGTCCAGGAGAACACAAGGCGGAGGTGAGCCAGGTGCCAACCATTACGTGGTCAACGCGGCCAACGCTTTCCTTGGAGCTGTCGCGACGATTGGTGGACGCAGCCGTGGCCGCAGCCGCGGCAGGCGGGCTGCGCGTTACCGTGGTGACTGTCGACGAGTCGGGGGTGCTCAGGGAGGTGCGCCGGATGGATGGCGCCCCGCTGGTAAGCCTGCAGACAGCGATTAGCAAGGCGTACGCGGCCGTCGCCATCGGCATGCCGCCGGACGATTTCTTTGCCGCGATCGAGCCGGACCCCGCGGCGGTCGCGTCGTTCGCGAACCGGCCCGGGCTCGCCCTGATCGCAGGCGGCCTGCCAGTGCTGGCGGATGGCCAGGTCGCGGGGGCCATCGGGATCGCTGGGGCGATGACACCGGCCGAAGACCGCGCGATTGCCGAGGCAGCGCTGGCGAGCGCCGCCCAGTGAGGTGCTACGAGCCCGCGACAGATTCCGTCGCGAGCGAGACGAAGCGCTGCACGGCGGGCCTGGTGTCGCCTGTCCGCCAGGCGACGCACATCGTGGTAGGCGTCAGTCCGGCGCTCGGGATGAAGCAGACGCCGGGACGGCCGTGGAACGTGGCCGCCGAAGCAGGGCACAGGCCGATGCCGTGCCCGGCTGCAACATGCTCGCACCAAACGTCGACGGTTCGGGCGGTGGCACCGATGATCGGCACGTCGCCGCCGGGCCGGGGCCTGATGAGCCAGGCATCCTGCCAGGCCCGCGGCTCGCAGCCGTCGGTTGCCAAGTCGGCGGTGACAAACGGCAGCCCGGCGACGTCGGCCAGCGTGAGCTTTTCGCTTGCCGCGAGCGCGTGCCCCGCCGGCAGCACGAACTCGCGCGGCTCCGACCGCACCACCGCCAGCTCGATCCCGGGTGCCGCGACCGGCGGGCGCAGCAGCGCGACGTCGCTGCTGTGGTCGAGCAGGCCAGCCGACGGCTGGGTCATGTTGAAGTCCTGCAGGTGTATCTCCACGTCCGGGTACGCGCGCTCGAAGGCGGTGAGCAGCTGGGTTCTGGTCTCGTTCTCGCAGCCGGAGCCGATCCCTACCGACAGCTTGCCGGAGACCGCACGGGCAGCGTTGCGTGCGGCCGCTACGCCGCGGTCCAGGCTGGCCAGCGTCTCCTGCGCAACCGTGAGGAACGCGGCGCCCGCCGGCGTGAGCGTGGCCCCCTTGTTCGTCCGGTTCAGCAGCTGGGTACCGACAGCGTCTTCCAGCTGCCGGATCTGCGCGCTGAGGACCTGCTGCGCGACATGGACACGTTGCGCGGCGGCGGTGAAGCTCGCCTCGTCGGCGACCGCGACGAAGTACCTGAGGTGGCGCAGCTCAATGTTCATCGCTAGCTCATCCTAACTGCGGGGGAAAAGAATGTCCGAGAGCACAGAAGAGCAACAGAAGGCACTGCCCGGCAGGCTCGCGCAGGTGATCGCGACCCGAGGCGGCCTGGCGCCGCCCGAGGCCCCGTTCGTGATCGAGCACCGTGAGGCGCTGATCTACATGCTGTGCCAGGCTGCGGAGCTTGAGCACGGGATCATGTGCCAGTACCTGTTCGCGGCGTTCTCCATAAAGCAGGACGCGGTGGAGGGACTGACGGACGATCAGGTCGCGACGGTCCGGCGCTGGCGGGAACGGGTCTCGCATGTCGCCGCTCAGGAGATGCTGCATCTGGCGCTGGTGCAGAACTTGCTGTCCGCGATCGGCGCGGCCCCGCACCTGTCGCGGCCGAACTTTCCGCAGCCCGCCAGCCATTACCCGGCCGGGGTGAACCTGACGCTGCTGCCGTTCGGTGAGGCGGCGCTGCGGCATTTCATGTTCCTGGAGCGCCCGGAGGGCATGGCGCTGCACGACGCGCCCGGCCTGGCCGCCTACGGCCGGGCGGCGCCGGCGATGCAACCCGGCGACATCGCGCCGCACGGCCAGGACTTCGCGACCGTCGGCCACTTGTACCGGTCGATCGAGGCTGGCATCGAGCACCTGGCGCAGAAGTACGGCGAGAGGCGGCTGTTCGTCGGCCCGCCCAGGGCCCAGGCCACGCAGCAGCACTTCCGCTGGCCGGAGTTGGTCGCGGTGACGGACGTGGCGTCGGCGCGGCGGGCAATAGACGAGATCCTTGAGCAGGGCGAGGGGCCGCGCGGAGACTGGCGGAACGCGCACTTCGGGCAGTTCGTCGAGATCCTCGACGAGTTCGAGCAGCTCCGCGAGGCCGACCGCGGCTTTGACCCGGTGCGCCCGGTGGTCCCGCTGAACGTCCGCCCCAGCGAGCGAGACCCGAACGTGCCGCTTGTCACCGACCCGCTCGCGCAGCGTGTGATGGACCTGTTCAACGTCTGCTACGAGATCCTCCTGCTGATGTTGCAGCGGTTCTTCGCGCACACCGGGGAGACCGATGCCCAGCTCAGGGTGCTTGCCAACGGGACCTACGCGCTGATGGTGCAGGCGATCAAGCCGCTCGGTGACGTCATCACCAGGCTGCCCGCCGGCCCGGAGTACCCCGGCCAAACCGCCGGCCCGAGCTTCGAGCTCTTCTACGAGAGCGACTACGTGCTACCGCACCGGGAGGCGGCCTGGGTTCTCCTGGCCGAGCGGATCGAGGCGGCCGCTACGTTTTGCCAGCCGTCCGGCACCGAGACCACCCCGGAGGTCACCCAGACGCTGGCGGAGGTCCGCGAGGCGCTGGCCGCCATCGCCAGCTCCCTCCAAGCGCACCTGCCCTCCCGCCCAGCCCCGGCACCGGCTGCGGCGGCCGAGGAAGTGCCCGTCATGCTCGACCGCGCCCGTGCCTTCTACCGAACATGCGCGGGCGGCTCTCGCGATGACGTCGTCTCCTCGGGGCTCGCCGACGTCGCGAGATCCGCCTACCTTCTGCTGGAACACACCGCCCGTTCCGAAAACTCGGCGGCGAAGGCCGTTGCGGTGGCGCGGATTACCGACAGCGTGCTGCGGCCGCTTGCCGATCGCCTCGGCCGGGACAGGCCGTCGGACGCCCCGCCTGTCCCGGAGTCCCGCGTGCCGGACGGGACCGTTCCAGAGCTAGCGCGCCGCGCCGCAATGGACGCGACCCAGCTGCGCGTGCAGTTGGCGGACACCGCACCGCCGGAGCTGCTCGAGGCGGTCGCAGCACTGCAGCGGGTCTCCGTGGACCTGGCGCCAGACGCCGCCGGGCGGGCCGCGGAGCTCGCGGAGATGCAGCGCGGTCTGCACCCGCGGATCGTGGTCGCGGAGAACGGGCCTTATCTGGTTACCAACGCCGCCGCGGTGCGCTCGTACCTCGGCGACCCGCTGCGGGTGCCACCGCAGCTGGCGCTCTGCCGATGCGGGGAGTCGGGCGACAAGCCGTTCTGCGATGGATCGCACGCGCGGGCCGGGTTCAGCGGTGCCAAGGACCCCAGGCGGGTCCCGGATCAGCGGGATACCTACCCCGGCACGCAAGTGACGGTCTTCGATAACCGCGGCATCTGCCAGCACTCCGGATTCTGCACCGACCGGCTGCCTGCGGTGTTCCGCAGCGACGCTGAGCCGTTTGTCGCGCCGAGCGGCGGCCGGATGGACGAGATCGTCCGCGCGATGCGCGACTGCCCGTCCGGGGCGCTGAGCCTGGCATTCGACGGAACGGAAGCCCGTGACCTGGCCGAATGGCACGGTCTCCGGGAGCCGGCGATCGAGATCTCGCTGGACGGACCGTACCGGGTGACCGGCGCAATCGAACTGGCGGACGCCACCGGAGGGGAGGTACCCCGGGCTTTGGGGTCATCGCGTGAGCACTACGCGCTCTGCCGCTGCGGGCACTCGCAGAACAAGCCATTCTGCAGCGGCATGCACTGGTACGTGCAGTTCCGCGACCCGGCTCGTACCGCCGATCCGACGCTGTTCGAATGGGCCGGCGGGCTGGCCGTCCTGACCCGGATGACCACGATGCTTTACGAGAGCCTGCTGCCCGCCGACGGCATGCTCGCACCGGTGTTCGCCGACTTGCCGCCCGGCGCTCCGCAGCGCGAGGCGGCCTGGCTGGCGGAGGCGTTCGGCGGGCCTCAGCGCGGCGGCGCGACGGCGTTGGCGGGCCGGGACCTCACCCCCGCGCAGCGGGGGCGCTGGGCCTCGCTGGCGCTTCGGGCGGCTGACCAGGCTGGCCTACCGGACGATCCGGCGTTCCGTGCGGCGCTCGCCGGCTTCCTTGAGTGGGTCTCGCGAGCCCCGGCCGGCTCCCCGGGGACGTGCCCAGCTGGGACTGGAGCCCAGGTGGACGGCCGGATACGCCGCAGGAGCAGGCCGGCGCTTCCCAGCCGAGCCTCCCACTGCCCGGACCGGATGAGACCGTGCGATTCGAGGCGCACATACGGCCGCTTTTCCGCGAGCGTGACCGGACGTCCATGCGGTTCGCGTTCGACCTGTGGTCCCGCGACGACGTGCAGCAGCACGCCACCGAGATCCTGCAGCAACTGCGCAATGGCACCATGCCGTGCGATGGGGCCTGGCCGCAGTCGTGGACAGAGGTTTTCTGTCGGTGGGCAGAGTCTGATTTTCAGCCGTAGGACGCCTAGTGAGGGGCAAAGCCGCCACTCCCGCCGGCATCACCGTACCTCTCGTGGTTCTGCGCGCCGACTGCGAACTCGAACCAGGTGGGTACCGTGTGACCGCGATAGGTGGTGTAGCCGATCTGGTGGAGGCGCTTGAGCGGGGCTGGCGCCCACCAGTTCCTGCGGACGAGCAGGGCCATCAGGGACGGGACCAGCAGGGCCCGGACTGATCGCCTCCATCCAGCGCTGCCTCGACGCGGGCGCCAGAACCCGCCATGGCAGTGCGTTCCTGGCCTTCCAGCTGTGGTCATTCCTGCACGGCATGACCGAGCTGCGGGCAAGCAAACCCGAACTTCCCTGGCCGGACGCCGATGACATGATCAGCAACTTCCTAGTAAGCATGGGGCTGCGCAAGCCCCGCCTGACCGGGAACTGACCCGCCGTTCCCCTGCCACCCCAGAAACCTGGGGCAGTCCCGGAAACGACATGATGGCTGAGACGGATCATGGACATCGGCGTCGCAAAATCGTGTCGTTCCGCAGGACGCTGCCGACGCGATGACTGAGACGGGACAAGAGGCGCAGACAGCCGCGAATGTCAGACCCCGCTAATAGGCTCCCCGCCATGCGAGAACTCGTTGACGCTCTGGTCCGGTCCGCCGAACGAGAGGGCATGGAACTCTACGGAGTGCACATCTACCGCCGCGGTGCCGAGCCGGTCGAGCGCAGGCTCCGCTCGGACGACCGGGTCGACGTGCGGTCGGTCTCGAAGACCTTTACGTCCGTAGCGCTTGGCATCGCCGAAGCCGAAGGCCGCCTCGCCCTGGACGACCCCGCCCTCAAGTACTACCCCGAGCTAGCCGGCTCTGCCGCGCCCCGCCTGGACCAGGTCACGCTCCGGCACTTGCTCATGATGACGTCCGGCAGCCCGTACTTCTGGTCCGCCGAGGACCCCGTCGTGGTCCCGGACCTAGCCGTCGACTTCTTCGCGACCCCGCTCGCGCACGAGCCCGGCACGTATTTCAGGTACACCGGCATCGGCCCGTACGTGGCGGCCCGCGCCCTGCGCGCCGCGACCGGCGCCAACGTCCGCGACTACCTGCTGCCCCGCCTCTTCACCCCGCTGGCCATCCACAACCCCCAGTGGCACACCTGCCCCCTCGGCCACCCGGTAGCGGAGAGCGCCCTCTACCTGAGGACGTCCGAACTGGCCCGCTTCGGCCGCCTCCTGCTCGACGAGGGCCGCCACGAAGGCCGCCAGCTGGTCCCCGCCGAATACTGCGCACGAATCGCGACAGAGACCGTCCCGACCGCGCAGGACCCAACAGACGAAGGCTTCCGCCTCTCAGACAGTTACGGCCTCGGCGTCTGGTGCACCCCCGGGGGAAAAACCTACAAAATGGCAGGCCTCTACGGCCAGCTCTGCATAATCTCCCCGGATAAGGAAGCGGTGGTAACCGTAACCGCCCACGTCGAAGGGGGCGGCTCCCAGCGAACCTCTATAACAGCCCTAATAGACGAAGAGATCGTAGCCCGCCTATAGTCTCCGACTGTGACAGATGAGCGCAGGCAACCGGCTCAATTACTACGAGTGACGGCGCTCGCGCTCCCCCGCCGGAGCCGACGCTACGCGTTTCCGAAGTGGAACGTCAGGACCAGGAAGACCTGCTGGGTCTGGTCGCGGGTCAGCACGGTGGAGTCGGCAGGCAAGGTCAGCGAGGCCGACATCGTGGTGCCGCTCAAGCCCGCGGACAGCGCGGCGAGGGCCGCGGCGTTGAGCGGCGTGACGGGAGCGATCGCGCCGTCGTGGGCCGCGTAGAGGGTCACGCTGTCGATGGTCAGCTTCTGTGCGCTTTGCACCATGTAAGGGAAGAACTGCTTCTCGAGGGTGACGTCGAAATCGCCCGTGCCGTTGACGAACGCCGCCCATTGCGTCGGGAAGTCGTAGCGCAGGCAGAACAGCAGCGCCTGATCGCTCCGCCCGGCGGTGTCGAACATTGTCACCAGTTCCTTGGTCGCCTGCGAGCCCAGCGGGTCACCCGCTTCCCTGGCGGTGTAGCGGATGTGCAGGATGACATCGGAGATCGTGGTGTAGTCGAAGGTGGCGAGTTCGGCCGGCAGGGATAGGTTCCAGGTGCTGATCGCGCCCGCGCCCTCGAACGGGAGGAATCGCTCGTCGCGCAAGTTCGTCTCGAACATGCCGCTGTCAGCGGTGCCACTGCTGGTGACGATCTCGTCGGTGGAGCCGTAGCAGTCGGTGAACCGGTCGTCTGCCTGGGTCGTGTCGCGGGCATAGACGCCGTTGGCGAGCAGCGGCGATGTCCTGATGCTGCTGCTTTGCAGCGCGAGAGTGCAGCTGACAGGCGTGTAAGGGCCGACCACCGATGGCACGGAGACGCTGACGCTCTTGACGCGGCGCATGTAATGGCCTGGGCAGTCCCGGTCGTAGAGCCACTCGGGGACCGTCACGGTGCACGATCCGGTGACGCGGAGGCTCAACAGGGCTAGCGGGTCCAGTTGGCGCAGCGAGACGTGCCTGGTGAGCTCGAGTTCCCGCTTGTTGTTGGCGTGGTAGGCCAGTTCCATCCGCTTGATGTCGAGGTGGAGCGCCTCGCCGGACAGCAGTCCCTGGTGTCCGGTGTCCCAGTAGTTGAACTGGATGAACTGGGTCTGGTCGAGTTCCGGCCGCATCAGCTCGGTCTTCATCGTCTGCTCTGCCTGCCGGGCGGTGTCGCAGGCGAACCGGTAGTACTGGTAGTACAGCGCCGACAGATCGCTTTGCATCCAGGTGTACAGGGCCTGGTTCGTGAACTTGGTCTGCAGGAAGCTCTGCACGGCCTGCGCCTGCTGCACCTGCGTCTTGAGGGTGAGGTAGTCGTGGTAGGCGATCTGCTCGGCGATCAGCGACGCGATGACCTGCCTGCCGGTCGCCGCGAGCTCGCGCGCGGCGAGGTTGGCCTGGAGTGTCCACTCATCGATCCGTCGCTGATATCCCGCGGTTCGCGAAGCCATGCCCGCCTGGTCAGTCTCCCAGCTGGCGACGACCTGCGCGATGTCGGCGGCGACCTTGGCAATGCCCGCCAGGCTGGTGCCGGAGAAAAGCTTGGAGTGCGCGCCGATGCCCCAGAAGGCCAGGTGAACCTCCGCGCTGGGGATCGGGAACAGGCCCCCGGCGATGCTGTTGGCGATGTTCGCCACGAGCCGGGCGTCTCTGGCATTCGGCAGGTGGGTGTTGAGCTCGACGTCCTCGTTCTTGTTCAGGTACATCTGCCCCTGACCGGTCGCCCCCGCCTGCGTCGACGGTGACGTGCCCTGGGCGAGCTGAAGCTGGTTGTAGTTGACCTGGGAGATAGCCAGGTCGTACTCGGAGACCAGCGCGCTGTAGGTGTCGGCGAAGTTCGCCTCGGTGAGCTCGCGCCGGTCTGGGGGGAAGGTGTCAGGGACCGTGGCGGTATCCGGGATCAAGTTCAGCAGCCGCAGGTAGTAGGTGTAGCGCTCCAGGGTGACCGCGCGGGTCTTCAGCAGGCCATTGGTCGTCTCCTGGGCGTGCTGCCATTGCAGGTAGCGGACGTTCTGCACCATCTGCTGGAGTTGGACCTCGTTCGTCTGACGCAGCATCGCCAGTTGCTCGGCGTCGCCCTTCTCCAGGGCCGCGAGCAGGCCGGCGCCGAGTCCGCGTACCTCCGACGCGATCTCGAGCGACTTGCCGATCAGGAACACCGATCGCACCGGGCTGCCGGGCTGGCTCAGGCCGCTGACGATGCTGCCGATGTCGATTCCGGCCGCGGCCGCCTGAACGAGCATTCCTGGGTCGAGCGGCGGGTCGAATAGCGGTAGCTGCTGGACGACGCCCTCGATGTTCTCGCTGTTGCGGATCTTGAACAAGCGGTCGGCGACGGTGTCCCAGTAGGACAGCAGGGTCTGGTTGACGGGCAGGCCGAAGTACAGCGAACGACCGATGCCGAACAGCGCGCCGCTCTGGTCACCAGCCCCGTTCACACCCGACCCGCCAGAACCGCCGCCGCCTGGGCCCGGCGAGGGAACGAGGTTGAACGGGAACTGCGCCTCGAGGTCGACGAGCGCGTCCGAAAGCCGGTCCAGGCCTGCCTGGCGCAACTGGCTGAAGTTCATCGCCGCCGTGGTGCCCGGCTGCGGCATCGACTGCGGCCGCGGCCCCAGGATATTGGCCGCGAGCACGTAGCAAAGCACGGCCTCGTTGATGGTCTCCTGGGTGTCGGCCAGGAACAGGCTGTCACCCCAGGCGATCAGGTTGTCCAGGTACTTCATCACGACGTACCACTGGTAGGCGCTCGGGCGGCTGCGGGCCACCACGTGCGGGTCGAACGGGTTGGTGAGGATGGCGTTGTAGCCGGCCACCACCGCGGCCTTCGCCGCCGCCTGCGCAGGGTCGGTGTCGCTGAGCAGGTTAATCAGGTCGGCGATGCTCTGCGGCTGCCCCGCGTTCCTGAACGTGAAGCACTTCCACCAGCGCTGCGGGGTCGGCACGGTCGGGTCGGTGCTCGTCGGGTCGAAGACGAGATGGAACCAGTTCTGCGCCTCGGCGAACCGCTGGTTGCTCGACAGGTGCACGGCGATCATGACCGGGATGTGGTAGCAGAGTTCCCAGTTGTAGTTGGCGTAGGGACCGCCGAACGTGACGTCGATATCAGGATCGTCGATGGTGACCGACGGGCTGACCGATCCGTAGTCGGAGGCCGGATAGGGCTGGCCGCCCAGTCCTCCCAGGAAGTCCGGGTCGAGCATCCCGGCCACCGATGTCTGGTTGAGCTTCTTGATCAGGTCCGCGATGAACGGGTGGTAGAAGTTCTTGAACTCGTAGCTGAACGTCTCCCCCCACGGGATCGGCGCCCGCTCGCCACTGCCGTTGACGGAGACCCCGCCGCCGAGGATGACCCCTACGTCGGCTGCGTTGTGGAAGGCGCCGAGCCCATCTGCTTCTTGCATCGCTAATGTCCTTCCGTATCGTCGGTGATGGTCGGCAGCAGGTCGGCGAGGCTCCCCACCGGCGAGATGACCTGGCCCTGATAGGAGATCGCCAAGTTCGACGGCAGCGCCAAGGACAGGTCCGTGCCGGTCGCGAGGTAGTGCTGGATCGCGGCCGGGTTGCCGGCTGCGGCGGTGATCGCCTGGACCTGTTTCGGCGTGCTCGCCACCACCGGCTGGCGCAAGAGCAGCGGTGGGATCACCGAAGCGCCCGTTCTCCCGGCGACCGCCACCGTGCCCTGGCTGGCGCCGATGATGCCAAAGCCCGGGTATTTCCAGATCCGTCGCAGGCTCTCGGTGGTCACGACGTAGAAGAGGTGCCTGCGGTCCTCGTAGATGAAGGGGGCGTCCCACGGGCTGGCCAGCCACGGCTGCGTGTCGATGTAACGCGGCAGCCAGCTGAAGGCGAAGAGCGTCTCGGTGTAGGTAGCCGCGCTGGTGACATCGCCGTTGTAGTAATTGACGCCGAAGGAGCCGGTGCCGTAGCCGCCGGTGTAGGGGGGATTGACGGCCGGGCTGAATGCCCGCGATGGGCTCGGCGGCGTCAGCAGGTTCACCAGCGGAACACCCGCGAACCGGCCGTGCCCGACGATGACGTTGAGCGGGAAGACTCTGATGTCGTCGATCCTGATCGGCAGGCTGTGCGTGTTGTGCAGGATGAAGCCGCCCTTGAAGCTCGCCTCGCCGCCTTGGGTGATCGCCAGCAGGATCGATCCGTCGGGCATTGGGAAGTTATACCTGACGCCCACCTGGCGCAGGCCGAACCTTACTGTCTCGGTGGCCTGGGCGGGCACGATCTGCAGCAGGGTCCGCCAGGCTTCGATCGAGTTGCTCCCCGTGAGGTCGAAGACGCCGATCTGGGTGGGCAGGTTGACGTCGGACGTCTTCGTCGGCTGCCAGGTCCCGTTGTAGTACTCCGACCAGCACAGCACTGCGCCGGCCTGGACGGAGTTCTTGTTCACGCCGTCATCCGCCTTGCCGGTGAACGTGTTGAGGTCGCCGACCTGCATGCTGGCGAGGTCTTGGGTGTTGGCGGTGCTGGCGAGCGGTTTGGTCCCGGGGTTGGCCTGCTTGAGGATCTTGAGCCAGAACAGGAACAGCCGTCCGTTCCAGACGATGGGCGTGATCGGCATGTCCTCGCAGTCGACCTGCACCTGGGTCCACGGCGTCCAGTTGCCTCCGGTCAGCTCACGGAAGTAGTACTTGCGGTGCGCTCCCGCCGTTCGCGCCACCACATAGCAGGTCTCGTCCGCGTCGGCGGTGCCCGGCACGTAGTACAGGCCGCACTGCTCGAGCTTCGCCACCTCTTCCAGGTTGGTGAGGTAGCTGAGGTAGCCGCTGGCGGCGGCGTCGTCGGTGATGTCGCCCTGCAGCAGACTGCTCATCATCTGCTCGAAGAAGGGCGACTGGTCGTCGCGCAGCTCCGGGTAGAGCCAGTTCTCCGGCCACAGGAACACTTCGCGGTTGGCCTGCCAGACCCGGTAGCGCTTCATCCAGGCCCACAGCGACTGGTCGATATCCGCCGCCGAGACCTGCGCCTCGAGGTTGCGGATGACTCGCTCGATGAACAGCTGCACCGTGGACAGCGCCAGCAGGATGCGTGACGTGAGCACCGGCGGCTGGTTCTGGGTGTCGATCAGGAAGTACTGATAGAGATCATCGGCGGTGGACACCACCACCGCTTCGGCGGGCACGAAGGTCAGCGGCGTCCCGCTCGGAAGTGAAGCGAGGATGCCCGAGCTGAGCGTCACCGTCGTCTGGGTGGCCGTTGCGCTCACTGCGGTGACGCTGGTCCCTGGCGCGACGGAGGCGCCTTGCACCGCCATGCCGACGGTGACATCGGCGGGCGCCGCGAAGGTCAGCTGCGTGGCCCCGGTGCCGGCGGCCGCGGCGGTCGGCAGGGACAGCAGTGACGCGGCGTACTGGTCGCCGAGCTGCTGCAGGATGTAGGCGACCAGCGCGTCGCGCTGTGCGATCCTGGCCTGGTCGTTGACCGGTCTGATCACGGTCAGCCAGTCCCCCGGCGCGTACTGGGCCCGCAGCGCCGACTGCAGGGCACTGACCGTCGTCGGCGTGGGCGCATTGGTGATCGCGGACAGCAGCACGGGAGCGGCCAGCCCGGTGCTTGTGACGATCGCGTAAGCGTCGTAGACGCGCCGCAGATTGATGACCGACATGAGGCTGGTCGGGTTGGCGCTGCCGAAGAACCGCGTCAGCAACGCATTCACGCTGGCGAGGCTCCAGCCGGTCAGGCTGAGCAGGGCCGAGTTGGCGGCGGGGAGCGCGGTCGTCGGGAGCTGCGCGGCGACGGGGCTCACGGGCAGCTGCGCCGAGGGGTTCTGCAGCACCGCCAGCAGCCGGCTGTCGCTTGGCGACAGCGCCTGCTTCATGACGGCGAAGTCCGCCATCGCCGTCAGCACGCCGGTCAGGCTGGCCGCCGTCGCCGGGTCTGGTCCGTCCTGCCCGGCGCTGCCGGTGAGCCAGCCCGTCGCCGTGAGGCAGTTCAGCCAGCCTTCGCCGATCGCGGGGAAGGACGCGCCGACAACGGGGAATGGCGTCGTGGTGCCGTCATGCGCCTTGGTCGCGGTGGCGGTGAAGGTGGTCGCCGTGACGGCAGTGACCGTCACCGCCTCCTGAGCGCTCCCGTCATCGATGACGAGCACCGAGCCGGCCGCGATGTTAGTCATCGACGCGGGCGTGAAGACGGCACTGCCGACCGCGATATTCGTCGCGCACGTGGTGTTCACCGTGAAGCTGGAGGCGGTGCCCAGGTAGGCGAGTTCGGTCGCGGTGAGGGAGAGATCGGTCGCGAGTGAGGTTGCCTTCAGGAACCGGACGTAGGTGTCGCCGAGCCGGGTCACCAGGTTGAGCGGGTACAGGCACTGGGCCGGGATCGGCTGCCAGCCCGTCCCCTGGCTCTGCCAGGTGACGGAGAAGGTGGTCTTGATCGAGCTCGCGGTCATCGTGATCGGCACGAGCGCGCCCGCGGTCAGCGAGACCGGCCCCTGGTTGCTCCACAACCCGGCGGCCGACGGTCCCGTCAGCGGTACGGGCACGCCGCCGAGCGAAAGCGCGACGACAGCGCCAGCGTCGGCCGACACGCTGACGTCGTAGTACCCGTCTTGCGGCACGGTCAGGTAGCCGCGCCAGGTGGCGGCGATGAGGCCGCCGCCCGTCCCGGCCGGGAGTTGCGCGCCATTGGCGCCGTAGCTGAGGGACGGCACCGCGTCGATGACCTGGTCGGGCGTCGCCGCCGGATTGTTGCCGAGGTAGAACGAGGCCGACAGGCCCTGGTTCTCGATCGCCATCAGGTCGCTGACCGCGGGCAGGGTGACGTCGTCGTCCGCGTGCAGGATCGTCGGGTCGGCCAGCAGGGCGGCGGCGAAGCTCGGGTCGGTTCCCGCCGCCGCGGTGATCGCGGCGAGTGCCTGTTCTTGCTTGCGCTTGTCCTTCAGGACGGGCACGAAACTGGCGAGCAAGGCCGTGCGCTTATCTTGCGCGGCGGCGCTGGATGCGACATACGCGGTGTACAACGGGAGCAGCTCGGGATAGGTGGCGAAGAACGGCCCGGTCACTTGCTGGCACGCCGTCGCCAGGCTGCCCACCGCGGCGCTCAGCGTGGCGGCATCGGGCGCATAGGCCGTCACGGCCGAGTCGATCGCGGTGACCGTGGCCGCGTCGAGCAGGCCGGCGAAGGTGAGCTGCTTGGCCAGGTCGTCATAGCTCAGCCGACCGGTGGACGCGGTGATGACCTGCGCGGGGAGCGCACTGACACCAGCCGGGGTGGAGTAGCCAACGGACGTGGTGAAGGTGCCGTTAAGCAGCCCGAAGAAGAACGCGCTGGCGGTCGCCCCGTACACCAGCGTCATCAGGTTCTGCGCGATGCTGCCGTCCGGGTCGACCTGAAGCGCGAACTGCGCCTCGACGGCGGCGAAGTCCGCCGCGAGGGTCAGGGCAAGACCCGTCACCGTGGTCAGCGGCGGCATGGAGGTGCCGCTCACATCGGAGTTCCACATCAGGTACAGCGCCTGGTTGGTGGTCAGCCCGGCCGCCCGCAGCAGCGTGAGCAGTCCGATGAAGCGGAGCACCGGCGGCTGCGCCGGCGCCGTGGGGCTCGGGTCGAGCGGTGCGAACGGATCAAGGCCTGACCACTGGCGCAGCAGCAGGAACTCAAGGACGGACAGGCCGAGCGCGTGGGCGAGCCAGCCGTACCTGAACAGTGCGCTCACGTTGGCCAGCGACAGCGGCGTGCTCGCGTCGAAGCCGAGCGCGCTCGCGATGAGCGCGAACTCCGCGCTGGTGATGTTGCAGGCGGCGCACAGGGTCGGCTCGTGACCGAACAGGGTCTGCGTCGGGTCGGCCAGGAAGTCGCCGTACCCGTCGTCGGCGAACGGCGGCGTGGCCTGGCCCGCCGTGTAGCCGGCGGCCGAGATGGCGACGGCCAGCGTGAACGGTGTCGTCGGGCTGGTGCCGGTGAAGGTGACCACTCCCCCGGCCGCGGTGGCGGTGACCACGGTGTTCAGCGGCAGGCTGGTGACCGGGTCGGCGGTCGCGCAGCCGTTGACCAACCCGGCGATCGCCGTCGCGATGCTGGCTGGGGTGTCGCCCGGTGCTGCCATGGAGACCAGGGAAAGGCTGTTGACCGTGGTGGTCAGGATCGTGCCTGCCGGGATGACGCCGGCGACGGTCGCGGTGGCCATCTCGGGCAACGGTCCGGCCGCGGTGTAGGTCACGGGGCCGCCGGACGCGGAGCAGCTGAGTGTGACGGGCGTGGCGGAGTCAATAGCAGTGACGGTTATGACGTCACCAGAACTGGCGGCCTGGACCTCCTCGTTCAGAGGCAGCTGGCTGACCGGGTCGCTCGTGACCGCGGCGTTAATGGCGGCCGCGACACCGGCGGCAACCGTGGCCGGATCGGCGGACGCTGCGGTGTAGGAGACGGCGACCGAGTTGACCGTCGTCACCAGGACGTCCCCTGTCGCGAGGGTCCCGCCGATGGTCGCGGTGCAGGAGGCGGGTGACGGCGTCGCCGCCGTGTAGGTGCCGGCTCCGGCAGGCGTGAACGAGCAGGATAGAGCGAACGGTGCCCCGGCGTCCGCCGTCGTGAGGCTCACCACTGACGACCCGGTGGCCGTGTACGCGACGACCAGGCTGTTGAGCGGCAGCCCCGAGTACGGGTCGGGCATCGTGGCCGCGTTGACGGCGGCGGCGATGCCGGCGGCGATCGTCGCGGTGGTGTCGCCGGCCGCCACCTGGTACGTGACCGGCACCGTGTCGATCACGGTGGTAAGCGCGTCGCCGGCGCGCACCGAGCCCCCGACCGTCGCGCTGCGGGAGATCGGGGTGCCCGCCGCAGCGGTGTAGGTCTCGGTCGCGCCCGCCGACACCGTGCATTCGAGCGTGAATCCCGCCAGGAGCGTAATGACCCCGTCGGCACCGTCGGTGGACGCGTGGAACCTGCTGCCGATCGGCTGGCCGGAGACCGGATCAGGCGTCGCGCTGCCGTTGACCGACCCGGCGACCGCCGTCGCCACCTGAGCCGCGCTCTGCCCGGCAGGCACCGTGTAGTCAGGGATGTCCACGGCACCGTTGATGCTGGTCGTCAGCTGGTCCCCCGCGTTGACCGTCGGCGCGACCGTCGCCGTCTGGGCGCCCGGGTCCTGCTGCAGCAGCGCGGGAGACAGGAACATGCGCGCGTACAGCGAGTTCGTGCCCGTCGTCCCGATCGGCGCCCAGCAGGCGAGTACCTGGTCAAGGGCGTCGTCGGCGGTCAGCGACAGCGCGTCGAGCACCTGGAAAGCAGCCCCGAGGCGTGGCAGTGCTTTGGCGAACCCGGCGTCGAGCAACGTGCGGTTGGCCGCGTCGTTGGCCTGGTCCGCTGGGTTTGCGGGGATGTCGGCGGCTGGATAGAGCGCGCCGATGATATCGTCGGTCTGCTCGATGGTGGCCGCGTCGGCTTGGTCGCCGAGCAGCGGCGCGAGCTTGCGCCAGAGCCTGATGAACCGGATCAGCTTGATGAAGTCCGTGCCGCTGAGCAGGTTGGCCGAGTTATCCGGGTTCGCGTAGCGCAATTGCAGCGCGGCACCGGAGCAATCGTCGGCGGTTCCCTCCGGGTCGCTGATCACGATGACGCTCATGATCCGCTGGTAATTCTGCGGGCTGGTGACCCAGTTGACGACGGCCTGGTAGTCGGTCGGCGAGGTGCCGCCGTACTGGGTCGCGTCAAGCCCGGAGGGCAGGCCGGCGATGAAGTCGGCGGCGATGGACTGCGGGGTGTTCAGGTTCTGCTGCAACGCCTGCAGCGTCGCGAAGGGCACGTCGAGCTGCTCAAGACGCGGGATCAGGGCAGCGTTCGGGTTGATGAACCTGGTCTGCGTGATCGCGACCAGGTCGTCGTAGGAGACGCCGAGGCGGCGGGAGAATTCCTGGAGGCTGGTGGTCTGCAGCGTGGCCAGGGCGGTGCCTGCGGATGGCAGCCCGTACAGGTCGGAAAGCTGCAGCGCCGGGTCGGTGAACAGCTTGAGCTCATCACGGGAGATGGTGAGCTGTTCGAGCAGGATGTCGGTCCAGCCGTAGCTGGTCGGCGTGCTCGTGTCGGTAAGAGCGTCGCCTGCGCGCAGCGCCGTCATCGCGGCCGGCAGCCCGACACCGAGGCTGGCGAGATGGAAGCGGAGCAGCTCAAGCGGACGGCTGAACGGCAGCGGTGGCGGGAAGAAGGCGGTCTGCAAGAGCCCGTAGGCGCCGTTGTTCACGTACTGCGGGCTGGCCTCCAGCTCCGCCGCGGTGACGATGCCGCCGGTGTCGTGTCCCTGATACCCGGCGATCCGCAGGCCGTTCGCGACGAAGTACTCGAGCAGCTCGTTGACGACGTCGATGTACGGCAGCGCGGTATTCGTGTTGGCGCAGGTCAGCGGGAGGTACTGCAGGTCAGGACGACGGGAGAGCAGTAGGTCGAGCGGGTTGGCACCGCCGCCGGCCGGGGACGGCTGATCGAGGTAGTTGAGCAGGTCGACCAGGTAGGCCGCGGGGCTGAGGATCGATCCGCAGTCAGTGCAGTCGCAGTAGTCGAGCGATCCGAACAGGTCCTCAAGCGTCGGATAGGCGGTGACCGGGAAGTCGGGCGTCGCGGCCGGCGGCGCGAAGCCGTACTGGATCGGCGTTACCCCGCCAAGGCCGGGGGCGAGCCTGGCGCCGAGGTAGCCGACCGTCACGCTCAGCGTCGCGGCGAAGACCTGCTTGGCCCGGGCGTGGATCGCCGCCGCCTTGTCCGCCCCGGCCTGGCCGCCGCCCAGATGGTCGGTGAAAGCCCGGGCGAATCCGGCCGCGTCGTAGCGGGTGATCGCGAACGCCGAGTCCAGATTGTGGTACAGCAGCGTGGACATGCTCACATCGTCGGGGGTGAGCTGATACACCCGCTGGATCCGCTTGATCGCGCTGACTACCGGCGCGGCGGTCGTGGTGAGACCGGTCCTGGCGAGGTAGGCCTGGACGGGCTCGACGCCGATCGCGAAGTCGACTTGGTGCTCGGTAAGGAAGCCGGCCACACTCTGCGCGACGTCCGCGGCGCCCGGCACTGGGAGAATGTTGCGCCGGACTTGGTCCCCGGCAACCGCCGTCGGGTAGGCGATGCGCACTTGCGCAGCCAGCAGCTGCGCGTAGTTGGCGGTCTGCTCGTCGGCGGTCGCCCCAGGTATCTGCGACGGGATCGACGCGCCGATCAGCGGCGTCCACGGCGCCGGGTCGTAGTAGCCGCGGCTGACCAGGTCGAGCGGGGACGTGAGGGTGCTGCCCTTTTCTGCGGCCCGGAGCGCCGCCACCAGTGGCTGGTTGTTGACCGTCAGGTAGAGCAGCTGACCGGTCAGCCGCAGCGCGTTGCTCGCCGTCGTGCCGAATGCCGTCTCAGCCGCTTCCCAGAAGCCCGCCCAGTTGCCCTGATACTGCGCATAGAGGCGGGCGAACTGGTCCTGCTGCGCTGTCTCCGGCAGGGTCGCAGTGATCATCTCGCGCAGCGTTGAGATGCCAGCAGGCGGTGGCGCGTCCAGCGACCGGGCGGCGCCGATCGCCTGGAAGCTGGCCACGGCGGCTGGCACCTGCTTGGCCAGGCGCTGCGGGATGACGCCGCCGGTGACCGCCTGTTCCCAGATCGCCTGCACGGTTGCCGGGCTGGCCTGAAAGAGGCTGTCGGTGCTGGCCGGCAGGCCCGCGCGGAAGAGCGCGTAGTAGAACTCCGGCGCGATGCCCTGTCCCTGGACCGGCAGGGGCGCCGTGGCCTCCGCGCCGGTATCTGCCGCCGCTGGTGGCGGCGGGGTGAGCTGGCCGAACTGGCTCGCGAGGGCCATCAGGGCGACCACCCTGGCGTCCAACTCGGTCTTGCCTGCCAGGTAGGTGATGTCCTGCTGAGTGGCGTTCTCCTGCAGCGTCCCGAGACTGCCCGGGTATACGGCGGCCACGCTGGCGGTCAGCGTCTCGTACTCGCTCGGCAGCCCTGGTGCGACAGCCGGCAGCACGACATCAAGCGAGGTGCTTGACGACGCCGAGTAAGCCACGTCCGACATGGCAACCACGGCGCCGCCTGCCAGCACCTGGACCTGGAAGTCAGGCGATGTCTTGTGCCGGGCGGCGAGATAGGCGTCGGCGATGAAGTGGGTGAAGCTGTAGCTACCATCGCGGGCGGTTTGTGTGCTCGTTATCGACTGGTCACCGCCGACGTTCTTATCGACGAGTTGCACCGTCAGGCCGGCGATCGCGCCGACGGCAGGGCTGAGCACCGTCCCGGCGACCGTGTAGGTGCTTCCGAGGGCCACGGCTCTCGCGCCGTCAGGAGCCGCGGTCTCCCGGTTGGCTGAGACGACCGGCATGGCGCGCGTGACCGCCGCCTCGGGCGCGTCAGCGGGTTCGAACCTGGCCGCGAGATCGGCGAACCGCACGACGTCACCAGGCTGGAACACCCGCGGCCCGGCGAGCCGCTCATCATTTACGAACGTTCCGCCGAGCGAGTTCAGGTCGCGGATGGTCACCTGCCCGGCGGGATCGACCGTGACCAGCGCGTGCCGCCGGCTGACAAACCTGTCCTCAAGCACGAGGTCGGCGGTGTCGGAGTGCCCGATGACGAGCTGCGACTGGTCAAAGGTAAGGACCCTCCCGGCCAGTTCACTCGGCTCGGTCACCACTAGGCGCGGGTGATATCCCTCATCGTGTGCCATCACATACCTCGCTTCTCGTCACCAGGACCTGCCGATACCGATGCCGCCGATCACGCTTGTTTGAGTCGTCGAGACGCCGTGCTCCTCGGCCCATTGCTTGCGAAGGCCGAGGAACGCGCCGAAAGACCAGATGGAGGAACCTGCACCGCCGGTCGGCTGGTTCCACGTGATGCCGCCAGTGCCGCCCTCCGCGCCCGATGCCGAGCCGCCCCGCGTGTCGCTGCGATACACCTCGACCCATGGCGTGAGGCGGGGAGTGTCGCCGCCGCGGTAGAGAAAGTTTCCGGTGAGGTTGCCCACTCCCGAGATGGTGGCCTGATCGAACTGCAGCATTCCAACCGAGACATTGACGCCAACATTGATCAGCGAGTGCGGCGCTCCGCCCTTCTGGGGGTCACCACCAAGCAAGAGCTCGGAGTCGAGGGTGAGCTGGGGCGAGTACTTCTTGCCGCCGTCTATTGAGGTGATGGCGAACGGGTTGGCGAAGACGGAGACGTTCAACCGCCGATCCTCGAGGAAGGGCCTGTTCAGGTGCCAGCCGAGCTGGGCCGTTTTCGTGTCTCCGGTCTCCGACGCCTGCACCTGTATTTCTTCGGACACGCCTTTCCCGCAGGTCCGGCAGGCCGACCGTCGCCGACAACTGGCCTGCCGCGCCGCCCTTCGACGCTCCCTGGCCGAACGCGCCAACGTTCGCGTGGTCTTTCGGCTGCGTCCCGCCGGACGCGTACTGCGACCCGAACGGATTGGGAACCTGAGCCGTGTTTGGCGCGGGTGGGGCAGGTGACCCCGGCGGCTCCTCATCGTCCCGCTCCTGATTGAGCGCGTTTCTGAACCTGTCGATGATCGCGCTGATCGCCTCGCCAATCTGTCGGACAAGGCGGTGGGCTGGCGATTCCTTGATCTCCTCGTGCTTCGTCGACTTCAGCGGGAATCCTACGAACGGGGACTGCTCGTGACTGTTCGGCGGCGCGTTCTTGAGCGCGCTAGCAGCCCCGGCCGCTACGTCCTTATCGAGCTGCGCTTTGGCGTCGCCGATAGTCGTCGGTTCGCTCTTGCCGCCGCTTGGATCGGTTGCGGTGACCGGTCTATTGCGCACGTAGCCGTACGAATTCAGCCCGTCGGCCATTCCGGCGGGGTCGCAGCTGATCCAGCGGCCGAGCCAAGGGGCGCAGTAACGGGCGCCGTGGTAGTACAGGTCGTTCTCGGTGTCGCGTTCCTTGCCTGTGTAGCGGTAGCGCTTGGGCAGGTCGGTCTGGGACGTGACGGCCTGGTAGGCGGTGGCGCCGTACGGGAAGTACTCCTCGTAGGAGATGATCGCCGACTGGTCGTCGAGTTCGAGCACCGCTGAGCCAAGGTGGTTGCCGAACTGATAGCGCACCTGTTGCACTGGGGCCTTGTCAGTTCCAGATGTCCGGGTTTCGATGAGGGTCACCGTCTTCGCGCCGTCGGCGACGTGCAGTGTCTCCCGCTCGAGGGTGATCGTGGTCCCGTCGGTCGCGTACTCCCGGTAGATCTCGATGGCGCCGAGATAGATGCGCTCCGTTTTCAGCCCGCTCGGCCCGCCTGGCCCGCCCGGCCCGCTGCTCTGGCCCGCCGTCTGCCAGTCGGTCGCCTTGCGCACGCGCTGGCCGCCCGAGTCGTACACGTAATAGCTAGCCTGCGGCGTACCCCCGCTGCCGGCGGCGGCCGCGCTCCTCGTGGTGGACCGCAGCCGGTCGTCCTCGTCCCAGGTGAGCGAGGCCAGATGCGGCATCACGGTCATGTTGCCATGCGCGTCGTGGCTGTAGATCCCGGTGTAGGGGCCCGCGGCGGGATCGCCGGGCAGGCTGGTGGCCGTCAGGCGGTTGCCGGTCTCGGCGGCGGTGACCTGGGACTGCTCGGTGTAGGCGTACCGCCGGGTCCAGCTTCCGGAACTCACCTGATGCGCCATCGACACGATGTTGCCGATCGGGTCGTAGCCGTAGGTCTCGGTGTAGGTGCCCATGGCGTTTCCGTCGCCGGGCTGCGGCAAGCCGGTGCGGAAACTGTCGTCGTTGGTGACTTGCTGCGGCGGCGTGGGCCCGCCGCCGGTCTGGCCGAGATGTTCCCGCCCGGTCGCCGTCAGCAGCCGGTAGAGCGGGTCGTAGCGGTAACTCGCCGTCGGGTCGACCCGCTGGTTGCGGAAGAAGATCACGTCCTGCGTGTCGGCGTCGTCGCTGATCTGGGTGACGTTGCCGACCGGATCGTAGTAGTAGGCCAGGTCCTGGACGCCTCGCTGGCCGCTGGCGAGCGTGGCGGGGCGCGTCGTCACAAGAGACGCCAGCCGGAAGGTCTGCGGGTCGTACGTGTAGCTGGTGACTGTGCCGTTGCCGAGCGAGATCGAGGTCCGCTGGCCACGGGCGTTGTACTCGATGCCGGTGACGGCATGGGCATCGGCGGTCGCGGGATCGAGCAGCACGGAGGGGGCGGCCGTCTTCTGCAGCCAGACGTCGAGTTGGCTGGGCAGGGCCGCCTCGTCGTAGCCGGGCCGCAGCACGTCCGGGTGCATGCTCGCGTTGTGCGACGTGACCTGCTGGACGGGGCGGTTCAGCGCGTCGTAGGCGGCGCTGGACTCGAACTGGTCCGGCCCGCCGGCCGCCGCAATCAGTCCGGCCGCGACCGCGGCCGCGTCTAGCTGGGCGGCGGTCGTCAGCCCGGAAAGCGGCGTCCAGTCGGCGGCCTGATGGTAGTCCGTCGCCAGTTGCCTGACGCTCGCCACCACGTTGCCCTTGTAGTCGTAGGCGCTGCTTTCCGCGTATCCGGCCATGTCGTAGCCGCGGAACAGCCGCCCGCGCAAGTTGACGGCCGCCGCCGTCGGCTGGCCTTCGCCGTAGACCGACAGGCCGATGAGGATTTCCTGCGCGCCGTTGGTGCTCACATAGCGCGCGGCCGGCCGCTGCGCCGGATCGTAGGTCAACCGGAACGCATGGCCGCGAGCATCCCAGCTGCGGATCGGGTGACTCGCGACATTGACGAGCCCGCGACGCGCGCCGCCATCCGCGCTGACTTGGTAGAGCCGGGCCCCGGCCATGTCCGCGCCCGCTAGGTACTGGAATCCCCCGCCGGACAGCGGGGCGCGGTAGCAGTACTCCGCCGCCCGCCTGCCCACCTGATCAAAGACCGCCAGCGGCTTGCCCTCAGTGTCCAAGGCGGTGCGGGACGGATAGCGGGCGCCGCCGCCGTTGTCGGCGACCGCCAGGCAGGCTCGCCCGAGCGCGTCCAGGTGCGTGACGGCCGGGGTGGCCGCCACCGTCGCCGCCTTCGTCGCGGCATCCCGCCACGCCGCCTGGTCCTGCGCCGTCGTGCCGTACGTCCCGCCGATCCGCAGGTTGTACCAGCTGGTGAATGACCCGGTGCCGAGCACCCGGGTGAGGTAGCCGCCGACGTCCGCGTCCGTACGCGGGTCCGAGATCAGGGCCGTGTCGTCCCCGTCCCAGCGCTGCTGTGACCACGAGCCGAAGGCGACCTTGTCCCAGCTGTTGTCCGGGTGGAGCGTCGCCACCACTCGCCCGGGCGGGTCGTAACAGGAAACCGTGGCGACGCCGGTTTGCACCGCGAACTCGAAGGCGCTGGTCGCGGAGAAGAACGGCTCGTAGGTGCGTACCGGGCGGCCCTTGTTGTCGAAGATCGTCCACCCGGACGCGGCCCAACGCGGCGTGACCTGCGGGCCGCCCGCGACCACCGGACCAGGCGCGATCTGGGCCTTGTGCTGGATCAGGCGTCCGAACCCGTCGCAGTATCCGAAGTGGTACTGGTACTTCGTTGCCGCCGGCGCGGTCGCGTAGGGCGGCGGCCCCGTCAGGTCGGACAGGTGGGTCTCGCGCGCCAGCGTGTAGCAGGCCGGCGGTGACGGCTGCGTGGCCGTCGCGGTCCGCTGGTAAGCCCCCAGGTCATACAGGAACCGCGAGGTCGCGTTACCCAGGATGGCCGCCGGGCCGGCCAGCGGATCGGTGAACTGCGCGATCAGCGTCGCGTCGTCCAGGTCGGCCGTGAAGCCAGTCAGCAGGTCGCCGAGCGATTCGCTTACCTTGCCCATCACGGCGGTCGCGGTGACTTGGCCGAGGACGTCGAAGGAGGCCGCGACCCGGTTGCCGTTGGGGTCGGTGACGGTCGCGGGCAGCAGGACCCGATAGTCGCCGACCGCGCTCGTGACGTTCCCGACCGGGTCAGTGGCGGTCACGGGAAGCAGCGAGTAGCCGTCGAAGTCGGCGTGCGCGACGGCGCCGAACGGGTCGGCGGCGCGGCGGGGCGCGAAGAAAGCGGCCCGGGCCGCGGCCAGCTCGACGGCGGCGGTGTCGGTGTCCCCTGGTGAGTAGAAGACCCGGCTCGACGGCCGCCACCAGCCGGTCTCCCCCGTGAGCCGGACGTAACCACCTTCGGTGAGGGTCGAGGTCGGCACCAGCGACCCGAAGACCGCCGTCAGCAAGCCAGGGGTGAGGGCCGCCCGGTACGACTGTCCGGGCAGGGCCAGCGGCTGCAACTGTCCGGGTGGGAGCAGTGCGGTCAGGTCGTCGCGGCGGTACTGGACGCGCCGCCCGGCGACGAGCCGGCGGGTGGGCGCGGCGGCGGGCGAGCCGGCCCCGTCGACATCGGCGCCGGGAATCTGCTCGTAGGGCACGTCGTGCGTCCCGCTCCACGCCGTCGGCCAGACGCCTCCCGGCCCGTCGATCTCGTCGAAGGTGAACAGGCTGGTGATCCCGGTCCCCTTGACCGTGGGCGCGACGCCGGTGATCTCGGCCTCGTCGACCGCCGCGGCCAGCGGCACCCGGTAGGCATCCGGCCAGGTGGCCGGGTCGTCGATCGCGTTCGTGTAGGAGGCCGCGATGCCGCGCACGTGCAGCCGTCCCTGGTCGTAGGCGAGCATCGACTGCGCCGCCGCCGACAGCGACGGCTCGGGCGGCGCGTACCCCGCCCGGCGCGGGTACCCGACCGAAACGCTGCGCAGCACGTTGCCGTACGCGTCGGACTCGAGGGTCAGCTCGTGGCTCACCCGCGGGTCGTCGGGGCCGCGCTCGTACTGCAGCGACACCGTCTCGCGGGGGCTGACGAAGAACACCGCGTGCGGGTTCGGCCCTTGGTGCTGCAGGCAGGCGACGGTGAAGTTCTGCTCGGCCACGGTGTAGGGGTTGGCGGCCGCGGCCGACCCGTCGGCGGCGTAGGTCTCGATGCGCAGCGCGCGGCCCTTCAGCGCCCGGTATGCCTCCTGCGTCTCGAACGGGGTCAGGTCATCGGGGAGCACGGTGTCCGGCGGGCGCATCGCAGCCGCGCTCGCGGCCATCCCCGGCGCGCGCAGCGCCGGCTCGATCCAGTACTCGCCCGCGTAGCGCTGGCTAACTTCCAGCGCTTGAAGGAACGCTCCGGTGTGATACCAGGTCCTGGTCAGCATGGGCGGTGACCAGGACTGGGCGTCCCAGTTGACGAACTCGCCGTCGTTGAATCCCGTATCGGCCCTGAGCTCTTCGGTGTCCCACTGCTCGACCATCCCGAAGCCGCGGAACTCGCGCTCGTATCCGTCGAAGTAACCGTGGTGGTAGGCGTAGCGATTGACGAGCCGGTTCCTGCCGATCCAGTCGATCGTCTCGACCCGTTCCACTACCTGGACCGGGAACGGCAGCCTGGTCACCCAGGGCGTGCCGGCGGTTTCGTCGGCCACGTAGAACCGGGTGGCGGGCGCGTAGCTGACCCGGGTCTCGGCGCCCAGGTTGTTGCGCGCGCCGGTCAGCAGGTGCGGTTTGCTGCCGCCCATCAGGTCCACGTAGAGCAACGGCGCGCCGGCGTCGGCCGGCAGCGGCGATGACCAGACCAGGCAGGACGTGCCGGTGCCGAGCAGGTCCAGAACCTGCACCGAGCTCAGCCGGTCGGCCGAGGGGAACACGCCGATGGCGGCGGGCGCGGACCACGCGTTGCCGGACTGGTTGAACCAGGCCGTCACGCCGTCCGCGCCGGCGTAGAGCAGGTCGGCCGTGCCTGACCCGTCGATGTCCGCGAGCCGTATCCGGCGCGCGTCGAACCGCTCCTCGTCGTCGAAGCGCGGCGCGTCGTCCATGGTCACCTTGGCGCCGAAGCGGCCGTAGCCGGTGTTCGGCCAGTAGCAGGCCCCGCCGTTGCGGATCCGCACGATGTCGGTCAGTCCGTCGCCCGTCATGTCCGCGGTGAAGATGGTCTGCGTGCCGTCGGCGAGGACGACGCTTGGCCCCCGCTCCTCATCCCAGCCGGGCCTGCTCAGCCGGGCGGTGTCGAATCCGGCGTCTCCGCAGAGCGAGGCGTACCAGGTGTAGAGACCGTCCTCGGTCATCAAGATGTCGGCCAGGCCGTCGCCGGTCACGTCGATGAACGTGATGTTGGGGTCCGACCAGTCGAGTTCCGGCAGCGCCGCGAACCGTTGCAAAGGCTCGAAGCCGCGGTTTTCTGTTCGTTCGAAGAACCCGGGATCGGCGCCCGCCAAGTCGACGACGTCGAGCCGGCCGCTGCCCGACAGGTCAAGCAGCCGAACCTGGCTGAGGTCGGCGCGGGACGGGAGCGCGGACACGGCCTCGAGCGGACCGAACCGTGCCCGCGCGGCCACGGTGCCGTCTGGCTGGGTGATGAGGTTGGCGGCGCTGAGGTTCCGCTTGTAGTACCAGCCGCTTCCCGCGTCGCTGAGGATCCCGGACAGCCCTTCCCCGTCGAGATCCACCCAGCGGAACGCGGCACCGTCGAGTCCTTGCGGCAGGTTGGTCTGGCTGTCGGCGTCGAGCGTGCAGATCTGGCTGCTGATGACCGGCTCGCTGTAGGTCAGCTCGAGCGGCGGCAACGCGCGGGTGACCAGCCCCTGGCTGGTCTGGCGGTAGCCGGTCTTGGTAATCGACCCGATGAACGTGTAGCGCGGGCTGACGGGGTCCGGCGGTGTCTCCTGGTCGCAGTAGCGCAGGTCCACCGAGCGCACCAGGAGGTTGGCCCCGGCCGTCGGTTCCGCCGGGAAGTTGTTGAAGAACAGCAGTCGCTGCACGCGCCGGTAGCTGCGTACCTCAAATCTGGACCGGTAGGAGGAGAACGGGTCGGGGCGCATCGACCACGGCTGATCCGGCTGCGGGCCTGGCGGCACGCTCGCGTGATCGCCGTAGTCGAGGACCATGCTGAACAGCCAGTCCGCGGGAAGCGGCACTTCCCGCTCGGCGCTCCAGTCCGGGAAGTACGGCTGAAGGTTCCCGTAGCTGACGGTCTTGAGGTAGATCTGGGCGGCGCGCGTCAGCGGCGCCCTGTTAGCCTCATGCGCCGCCGTCAGGTCGATTCCCGCGCCGTCTTCCTCGGCGTACTCGTAGACCGCCACGTTGCCCTTGTCGTCCCAGGTCCGGCAGATGTTCCACGCGAAGATCCGCGCCGGGTCGACGGGGTCCGCGACGGCGCTTCCCTGATCGGCGCCGTACAGCGTGGTGACGTTGTCCCTGGTGATGGTCCGCCAGTGGCTGGCGGCGGTACCGGCTGCGGTCCAGCGCTCGATGCGGGAGAACAGGCCTTCGACGCGCGGGCGGTAATAGGCGATGGCGTACTGCGTCCCGTAGACGGTACGGGTACCGGTTACCCTGCCGCCGGCCGCGTCGAGTACGGGTACCAGGTCCTCGCTGCCCGCCAGGAGGAAGGTGTCCGATTCCTCCTCGTCCCGGTAGACCGGCAGTCCCTTGTCGGTCTTGCGGGTGATGGCAGGCAGCCCGATGCTCCAGCCGAAGCCGAACGGCCCGTTGCCCGTGGTTGAGTCGTATCGCAGCGAGAGCGCCGGAGTGAATCCTGGCCGGCCGGGACTCAGCGGCAGCGGGAGCGTCATGCTCGTGGCCCCGCTCGCCGCGTCGACCGACAGCTTCTCCCCCAGCCCCCTGATCGCCCCGCCGCCTTTCGGCAGGGTCACTGCGGGGAGCAGGTCAGCCGGCGCGGATTCCTGGTCCGGTTGGCCATTGTGCTGCGCGTCCGGCGTGGCGGCCAGCCCGGCGGACGGCCGACCGTCCATAGCGCCGGGCTGGCTCGACTTGCCGCTGTCCGCGGCCAGCCCGCCGGGCAGTGATCCCGTATCGAATGCGCCCGGCATGTGCCCCCCAATACCTGGTATCCGCGCTCAGCCGAGTCGCGGCGGCACGCCGCGACTCTTACTCATCTGGAGGCGGGGAAGCTGCGCCAGATACATCCACCTGCGCCCCGAGCGCGACATCATGGCCTACGACGGTGACCCGCTGTAGGATCCAGGCGTGCTGGCCCGTCCGGCAAGGCCAGATATGGCGGCACATGACGCCTTTTGTCCAACGTTGTGACGAAAACATCGATACCGTTTCCCCATGCACGACAGCGATGTTGTCGAATCCGTTGCAGGCGACCGTTCAGGAGGGCTTACCGAGGCGTACGACACGTACGCCGATCCGCTCTATAAGTACTGCCTTGCGTCGCTCGGTGAGCCGGCTGAGGCCGCTGACGCGGTGCAGGACACGTTCGTCATCGCCGCCGCCAGGCTGGCCGACCTGCGCGAACCGGACCGGCTCAGGGCCTGGCTGTACGCCGTGGCACGCAACGAGTGCCAGCGGATCGCGCGGCCTGGGCGACCCGAGTTCACGTTCACGTCCGCCCAGGCGCAGTTTGTGATGGCCGGCGCTCCCAGGGTGCAGGAGGAAGCCGAGCGCGCTCGGCTGCGCGGTCTGCTCGATGACGCGACTGCGGGTCTGACTCCGGGCGAGCGCGAGATCATCGAGCTCGAGCTGCGGCAGGGCCTTGCGGTGGCCGAGGTCGCGTCGGTCGTTGGCGTCTTCCGCACCCGGGCGAACACGGTGGCTTCACGCGCCCGCGAGCACCTCGAGGCGTCCCTGGCGGCGGTCGTCGTCGCCCGCGCCGGGCGACGCGACTGCCGCTTGCTGAGCGGGATGCTGGCCGGCTGGGACGGGCAGCTCACCGTTCCGCTGCGCGAGCAGCTGCACCGGCACATCGGGCGCTGCGCCACGTGCGCCACCCGGCGCGACCTAGAGCTGCATCCGGGGCGGCTGCTTGGCCAGTCGCCCGGCGAGGCGCTGGCCGCCGCGGCGGCCGACAGCCTTCGGACCGCCGCCGGCGCGCCCGCTGTCCTGAGGGCGCGCACGCTGGCGCTGGCGGCCGGGCAGGAACCGCAAGCGATTGCGCAGCGGGGCGCTGTGCTCAGTCAGTCCCGGATATTCGATTCCCAGGGCTTCCCCAAGCCGGCGCCCGAGTCGCAGGAGACACCAGCGCGCGGGGACGGGGGCGGCCCAGCCCGTCGGCGGGGGCGGGTCGCCGTGGCCGCGGGCCTGGTGGCCGCCGCCGTCATCGGCACGGTCGCCGTCGCGCTGATCGACAGCTCCGGGCACGGGAAGCAGGCTGCGGGACGCCCGGCGGATTCCGTGGCCCCGACCGGGGCCTCGGCCGCGGCGCCATTCGGGGCCTCGCCGGGGACCTCACCGACAATTTCGGCGACCCGGGCGGCCGCCACGGCGACGGCGAAGTCCACCGACGCCGCCACGACCGCGCCGCAGAGCACGCCCACTGCGGCCAATCGCGCGACGACACCGGCCGCTCCCCCGTCCGCGACGACCAATCCGACCGGGTCAGCCACGGCGACGCCAACCGTCAAGGCCACCCCGGGAACCCTTTCCGTCTCCCCGTCGGGCGGCGCGCTGTGGGTACCGCCGGGCGGCACCACGATCTCGCTGACCGCGCAAGGTGGCCCGGTGACCTGGTCGAGCACCGTGTCCAGCGGGTCCGGCACGGTGCAGCTCAGCCCCTCCGGCGGAACGATCAAGGCGGGCGCGACCGCTACCGTGACGGTCACCGCCAGCGGCTCGGCAGCGGGCCGTCAGGTGACGATCAACCCGGGCGGCACCGCGTTCACGATATTCATCGCGCTGTAAGCCCGAACGCGAGCCTCACGTTTCCTGCTGTTATCGAGAGGCACTAGAGGGAACGGCGCACGACGTCGAACGCCGTGCGCCGTGTCGCCCCGCGCTACCTAGTACCGGGTTGCCTCATTCCAGAAGCCGCAGTTGTGCTGCGCTGCGACGAACGCTTCCGGGGTGACGATGCTGGTGTCGGCCGGCTGCAGCAGCATCACCGGATGCTGGCGCCCGCTGTACGGCGCCCACGCTGGCGTGTCGGGCGCGGACGGGTTACCGGTGCGAGCGAAGTGCGCCCACTGCGCCAGCAGTTGGTCCTGCAGGACCGCCTGGTTGGCGTCCAGTTGCGCGGGCGGGAAGTGCACGAGCCCGTTCGTCCCGCTGTGCTGGGCGCCGAGGGGCAGCGTCAGGTCTTCACCGGCCGGGTTGTCGGCGTCGGTGTTGATGTCGACGTACACCGGGATGTACCTGGCGAGCTCCTGGTTGGTCTGCAGCATCGGGCAGACCGAGGCCGAGTCAGCCATGATCGTCCGGTACGCGTCGTAGGGCGACTGGTACTGGCTCAGCGGGTAGAGCCGCTCCACCGTCGGCGCCAGCCGACCGAACTGCTCCTGCACCAGCTGCCTGTACTGAGCGGCGGTGCTCGCGACGACCACCGGCAGCCCGGGGGTGTTGCCGTAGACGCCGCCGTTGAACTCGTCCCGCCCGACGTCGCTGATCAACTCGACGTGGTTGACGTGGCCGGTGGCGAACGCCTTGGCCGGCGACATGGTCAGCGTGGTGCCGTTCACGATGGGCCCGATCGTGCCGCCGGCTGTCGGCTCGGTGTACTGACCGCCGTCCTCGACCAGCGTCGCGGCTGGCACGCTGCGCAGGCAGGCGGCGACGTCGGCGACGTTGCCGCAGCCGACCTTCGCCGCGAACTGCGCGCCGGTCTTCTGGGCTTGAACCTCGGTGAAGTAGGTCGACTTGCAGTCCGCCTTCGACCATACGATGTTGTTCTGGTAGTTGTAGAAGCCGCTGACGCTGATCGCCCGCTCGAATAGCCCCTTTGCGGTCGGCGAGGCCACCTGGTCGCAGGTGCTTGCGCCGCCGGCCGACTCGCCGAAGACGGTGACGTCGCCGGGGTTGCCGCCGAAGCCGGCGATGTTCTGCTGGACCCAGCGCAGTCCGGCCTGCTGGTCCTGGAGCCCGTAGTCGCCGGAGTGCGACCCCAGCGCCTCGTCGGCCAGGAAGCCGAGGATGCCGAGCCGGTAGTTCGCGAAGACGTACACGACCTTGCCGCTGTTAACGAGATTGTCCCCGTCGTTGGTCAGCGCCGTGCCCAGGAACCCGCCCCCGTGGACCTCGTACATGACCGGCAGTTTTTCGCCGGGCTTGGTGCCGGCCGGGACTTCGATCTTGAGATAGAGGCAGTCCTCGCTGGTGCCGGCGGCCGGCGGCGAGCCGGGCGGAAAGCCCGGGCTTGGGCACTCCGGAGCGGCCGTGGTGGCCTGCAGGGCCGTCGTCCACGGCGCATGCGGCTGGGGCGGCTCCCAGCGCAGGCCGCCGACCGGTGGGGCGGCATAGGGGATGTCGAGATAGGAGGTGATGTTGTCGGCGGTGAGACCGCAGACCGGCCCGTCCTTGGTCTGGACGGTCGTGCCCGCCGTACACGACGGCGCCGCCGCGGCGGCGCGTGAGGCGCCGCCGACCGCGGCGACCGTCAGCCCCGCGACGAGGGCCGCCGCGGCGGCGATGAACGCCGCCGTCCGAAGCGGGCGCTTATTTCCTGGCGGCGAAGTCGGGCTGATTCTCTTCCACGTCATTGTGAATGCTCCTCAGACAGGTGAGACTTGGATCCCCGCTCGATCGCATGCCGTCCCCATGACGGCAGGCCGACCCGGCGGCCCGCGGCAGCCATGCCGCGCGCGGCCGATCAGTAGGCAGTTCTCGCCGTGGCTTTGAGGGGGGCGGCCAGTATCCGGCCACATATGCCTGGCTTCTTCCCGGGCCCGCTACTGTCGTCGGGCTCTTTCCCTTGCACGATCGCGGCACAACGGAAATCGGGCTCAGCCTGATTAGGCTGGCTAACTTGTTGGGGGTGTACAGCGCATCTTCATTCCGGGTGATCGACTTGTCAACCAGGGGCCACAGGCCGATCGTCTCGGCGAAGGCGGCGACGATGCGCGCCGTCGCGACGTCCAGCATCCGCTGCACGTCATGACGACCGGGCAGCGCCTGGCCGTCACTCCAGGCTAGAAGCTCCGGCAGGGCGGCTCGGAGCTCGGGATCGACCTCGGCCCAGCGGTCGGCGGCCAGCGCCCGGTCGGTCGTCCAGGTCGCGTCGTGAACGCTGACCAGGCCGGCCACCGCCAACAGCGACTTTCTGGCCAGCCGTCGTCCCAGTTGCTGAGCGTCATCCCCCGCCGCGAGCGCGTCCCGCCAGCGGGCGGCGTGCAGGGCGATGTCGCCGTTGAAGCCGCGTGCGGCCCTGGCGTCAGCGGGGAACCGGGGCAGGCCGCGAGCGTGGTCCTGGCCGGCTAGAAGAACGCAGTAGTGCCGCAGGAAGACCCGGTTGCCGTACGCCTCGTCGGTGTCCCCGGCCAGGTCACCGGGCATCATGGCGGCGATCTCGATCCCCCGGCACAAGCCGCTGAACCGCCGGGAAAGCTCCCGGCCGTGTTCCACCGCGCGTCCCGGAGCCAGCCCGACGGTCAGCAGGTCGACGTCTGACTGCGCAGGCCGCGCCTGGCCGGTGGCCACCGATCCGTAGACGTAGACCGACGGAGCAGACGGAGCAGACGGAGCAGACGGAGCAGACGGAGTATCGGCGGAAGCCGCCGCGATCGCGGCCACGGCCGCGCTCAGGGCCGGCCGGAAACGCTCGTGCACCAGCGATCGATCCACGCTGGTCGTGATCGTCCCGTCGGCCGCGACTCCCTCACCCGGGTCACGCATGAGGGCGGCCAGGGTCAGGTTCCCGAAGCTCCACGACAGCAAGCTAGCAGCAACGCCTGAATCAGCGGCCGCGCAGCAGCCCGTCGGGCTTGTCGATGGCGTGCAGTGAGTAGCTGTAGCCGAGGCCAAGCGCCCCGGGGTGAGCGGCCAGCCACGGATCGGCGACCCCGAGCGGGAACTCCATCCGCAGCACCGTCTCGAAGTCAGCCCGGCTGGTGAAGCGCCACCCACTGCGCACGGTCGTGCGGTCGGCGCCCCGCGCCGCCCACCAGGCGTCGGCCTCCCTCCCCCCGGCCGGCTCGAGCGCTCGCCCCGCAGCCCGCAGCAGTAGCGCGAAGTCACCGGCCTGCACGTCGTTTCCGATGACGACGAGGGTGCCAGCCGGACGCAGAACCCGCATCGCCTCGGCCAGCCCGGCGTCGCACCCCGGCGGGAAGAAATAGGCGAAGCGCGCGTGCACCACGTCGACCGACCCAGACGGCAGGGGAATGTGCTCGGCCGAGCCGCGCAGGACCTTGACCCGGGAGTCCCGGTCGGCCGCCAGCGGCAGCAGCCGGGGGTCCGGCTCGACCCCGATCACCGCCGCGGCCTCGTCGGCATAACCGCCGAGCCAGTAGCCGCTGCCGCACCCGAGGTCCAGCAGGGTGCGCCCGGCCCAGGGCGCCCGCGCCCGCATCGCGGCCAGGACGTAGCCGCCGGGGTCGAGCGCTTGATTCTCGAGCTCGTACAGGTCGATGTTGCCGCCCTGATTGGGAGCGGGCTTGAAGTCGGCCAGCTTCGCCGCAGCCTGCGGCCTGGTCCCGACGCTGTTCATAAGCAACAGGATGGCAGAACGGCGGCCCGGACCCCCAGGAAGAGGTCCGGGCCGCCGTTCGCGCTAACCGCAGAGGGCCTAGCTGCCGACGGTATAGGCGTAGGAGAAATCGTGGAAGTCGGAGAAGGACGCCGGGAACCCGACGGCCGGCTCGGAGGCTCCCCAGTCGGTCGAGTCGATGACGCTCAGCGTGCCGTTCACCACGGTGGCCGCGGCCGCCGTGGGCGACAGCGTCGCCGTCAGCGTCCCGGTCGCTCCGGGCGGAAGCTCAAGCGGTGTGACGGTGTTGCCTCCCGTGATGTCGTTGCCCAGCGGCTGCAGCTCGAAGTAGCCGACGTGATCGGTCGTGTTCTTGACCCTGACGGTGACCGGGACGGTGACGCCGGAGGCGACGGTCGTCGACGCGGACGCCGGGAGACCGGTCTCGGTCACCGGCGCGAGCCGGTTGTAGGCGAGCGCGCCGATGACGGTCTGGGAGAACTCGGTCCCGTCGGTGGTGGCGCCCTGCATGATGTCGATCTCCCACATCCCCGCCTGCGGATCCGGGGCGATGAGCGAGGTGAGACCGGTCGGGTTGTCGGGGGTGGGCGAGGTGTCGACGGCGGTGCCCTCGATGTTGCCTGACTCGGTCACCGCGGGCGCGAGGTCGGCGGGCGAGAACAGGTAGAAGTACACCGGGTCGTCGGCGGAATGGTCGGGGGCGAAGAACGACAGGTCGAGGTCACGCTCCCCGGCCGGCACGTTCACGTAGAAGGTCTTGATCTGCCCCGCGCCCCGCGATACGGAGCTCGTCAGCGTGGCGGCGAACAGGCCGCCGGCCGACGGGATCAGGGTGCGGCGGGCGACCGGGACCGAGCTTGCGAGCCCGCCGCGCCCGGTGAACTGCACGGACTCGGGGGCATCGCCCGGTGCCCGGGGAAGGGCGATGGCGAGCGGCACGCTGACCGAGCTGCGAGCCGGGATGGTGACCGGCGTCGACGCCGGGACGGTGCTGAAGTCCTGACCGCTGGCCTGGAAGGTCACGGTCCCGGTGTAGGTCCCCGGGGTGTTCGGCGGGTCCTGCACGTGGCCGCGGCCGTCGGCCCACACGATCTGGGCCGTCCAGGTTCCGGCCATCGGGCGCTCGACCGTGCTGTGCTGGATGTCCGGGCTGGCGTTGCGGCCGTTGGCGGCGCCGTAGTCGTAGGAGATCTGGGCGAGCTTCCCGGCCGGGTCGGTCAGGATGAGCGACAGGATGTTGGCGTCGCTGTTGGTCGGGTCGGGCCAGCGCATGTCGGCGTCGAGGACGCTGACGCCCGGCGGGACCGTGAACTTAATCGGCGCCGCGGCGGCTGCCCCCTGCGGGGGAATGGCGGCGCCGGTCGGCGGCGCGCTGACGTTCTCGGTCACCGACCGGCCAAGCGGCCGCTGGCGGCCGAGCGCCCGGTAGGTGCCGGTCACCCGTTCGCTGGTCGAGGAGGCGTTGTAGAGGGTGACCGAGGTGTGCACGGTCGAGCCGCCGCGGCCCTGCACGTCGAGCTGGGTCGGGGTGTCGACCAGTTCGGCGGCGGCGGAGTGGGCCACCGTGGTGCCGGGCATCTGGCGGGCTGCCTCGACGGCGGCGTACACGTCCAGCAGGCCGGCCCCCTGCTGGTCGGCGGCGGCCCCGATGTCGGTCGCGGTGCTAGTGAGGATCTGCTTGACCTGGGCCGGGGTCGGGCTGGCGCCACCGTGGGTGTCGCGGTAGGCCTGGATCACGTCGGCGGCGGCGCCGGAGACGAACGGCGCAGCTTCGCTGGTACCGCCGAAGGCCTCGGTCGGCAGCGGCGGGGTCTGGCCGGCTCCGGCCGCGGCGAGGGCCAGGTAGCCGGGGGCGGCGAGGTCGACCACGGCGCCGTTGGGAGCGGTGCCGCCCGACGACAGCGTCGTCATGTTGTCGTTCTCCCAGCCCTTGGTGTAGCCGTCCGCCTGGGCGAGGAGCCGCAGGTCGTTGGTCCCGGCGACGTCGATGACGTTGGGGTCATCGGCCGGGGCCTCGACCGTGCCGGACGAGCCGCTGTCGCCCGCGCTCTCGACGACGACAACGCCCGCTTGCACCATCGCGTCGTTGGTGGGGGCGAGCAGGTCGTCGTTGGCGCCGGGGAGGGCGCCGTAGCCGTAGGACTCCGACACGACGTTGGCGCCCTCGCTCACCGCCTGCTGCAGCCCGGCGATGACCTGCGACTCGGGCGCCACGATCTGGCCGGACGAGTTGGTATCGGAGAAGTAGCCGGTGCTGAGGAGGGAGGCGCCGGTCGCGTCGCCGACGATGCGGAAGCTGCAGCTGGCGGGGACGCTGGCGTAGGGCAGCTGGGATGCGTAGGTGTAGGTGACCGTGCCCTGGGCGGCGATGGTGGAGACGTCCCCGTTGAACTCGTCGCTGAAGACGTTCTCGTTCGGGTTCGGTGCGTCGATGACCACGTGCTGGCCGTCGGGCCGGATCAGGTTGGGGTTCCCGGCCAGCGAGTTCGCGTCGACGTTGCCGACGATCACGCCCTGCCCGGTCGCGACGGCAGACGCCTCGTTGGCGTGAATGCTGGTGAGGGCCTCGGGCTCCACCAGCGGGGCGCCGGTGGACGTGCTGCACAGCTGCTGCCCGTCGGCCGCCGACGCCGACCTGGCCGACTTCCGCACCCCGGAGGCGGAGACCGTCGGGGTGGTCGACGTGGCGTCCCCGATGATGATGGTCCCGTCGGGGACGACCTCCTTGACGCCCGCGGCGTGGCTGAGTGCCTGCGCCTCGGCCGCGGGCATCGTCGCCGCGACCGCGTTGAGCAGCGACAGGGTGGTGATGCCGGTCGCCCCGACCTGCTTCAGCTGGGCGACCAGCGGCGCCTGCAGCGCGGTGGCGGCCGCCTGGCGGGCCTGACGGTGGGCCTTAGTCGCCGGGAGGCTGCCGAGCTGGTTGTCGAATACGACCACCAGGCGCTCTTGCTTACCGGACGAAAGGGATTTGACCTGGCTCGTGCTGAGCTTGGAAAAGCTGGGATTCGCTGAGTTGGCTGGGGTTGCGCTGGTGGCGCCTTCCGCAGTCCCTGCTGCCGCTGCGGTGAAGGATATCGCCAGGCCAGCGGCCCCGACCAGGGCCCACAATCGGGTGGTTTTCACGTGTTCCCTTCCAGAGCACATTCGCATGCCATGCAACGTCGCATAAGCGGATATGATCCGGACACTAGACCGAGCGATCGACAAGCACAATGGGTCATCCAGGCCCTATTGACCACTCTGGTATCGCGCGTCTTTGCCCAGTCTGCGTTTAACCGCAGGTGAGACGGACGGTCTGATCGGGCGGCGGGAGCGGCCGTCCGGGGCTTGACATGTAATTCGAGGTATTCATGTCAGCCGGCACCCCGGGCCACGGCGAGCCGTCAGTGAACACATACCGAAGCGTCGTGTAGGCGCGCTTGTCCGTTCCGCAGGCGGTGATCTTGGTGGCGACCAGCCTGATGGGGACGGTGCTGAAGGAGCCGGTGTGGCAGTCTTCGTAAGCGCAGTCGTCAATGACGGCCACGCCGCTGGCGGTTGCCGTCGATTTACCCCAGGAAGCCCAGGCGAGATTTCTGGCGGTGATGTCATCGGTGTTGCAGACCACCTCGACGATCCCCGGGGCCGACTGCGAATCGCTTCCGCAGTACGACATCGTCACCACATGCGGAACCGGTGCGGCCGCGTGACCGCATCCGGTTATGAAGGAGAAGGAAGCAGCGAGCAGCCCCATTATCGTTACGCGACGCATCATTACGGATCTTACCGCGAGATAGAGTTCGCGGCATGGACGAAGTTGATCCGCTGGCAGATCTGGATGCTGCGATCGCGGGCGTGGAACGCATCGTGGCTCGCATTAGGGCAGACCAATGGGAGTTGCCGACTCCGTGCGATGGGGTTGATGTTCGCGCCATGGTCAATCACCTGGTGGCCGGGAACCTCGCGTTCGTCACCCTCATCACCGGAACGGAACCGCCCGTCCGCGACGCCGATCACCTCGGCGATGACCCCTTCTTCGCCCTCCGTGCCTCGGCCGACCTGCTCGTCTCGGCCCTGCGCACGCCGGGCATCGCGGTCGGCACCTACCCGCTGCCGTTCGGGCAGGTGCCGGGGGCGGCGCTGGCCGGCATTCGGATCACCGAATTCCTCGGCCACGGCTGGGACCTGGCCCGGGCAACCGGACAGGCGCCGGACTTTCCCGACAGCGTCGCCGCGCGCGGTCTCGCCCAGGCCCGCAGCCAGCTTCGCAGCCGCTCCCCCGGGCCGTCGTTCGCACCCGAGCGTCCGGCCCCCGACGGCGCTGCCGCCATCGATCGGCTGGCCGCCTTCCTCGGCCGTGCCGTCTGAACCGCGTTAACCGGCTACCGGGCAAGCTCGGCTGAGCTGGGCCGGTCAAGCAGGTCAAGGACCGCGCTCGCCAGGCGCTCGTAGTCGTCCCCGGTGTTATACGGCGCCGCCGCCAGGCGCAGGTAGCCGATCCCGTCGAAGTAGATCGGCGCGGCCTCGATGCGCCGCCGTGACAGCGCCTCGTAGAACGGGTCGACCTGCTCGGGAGCGGTCAGGACGCCCTCGGGCAGCGGCACCAGCCGCATCGTCGGGGCCGGTGATGACCGGGAGTCCCTCGAGCGAGACATCGAGCGACTCCGCGACCTGCTTCTGGCCCTCGGTCACCAGGCTGGCCAGCCCGGCGACGGCATCCCAGCCGCCCAGGCCTGCCCAGTACGCCAGGCCGTCCCCGACCGCCAGCCACCCGGCGTAGTCCCAGGTGCCCGGGTAGTCGAACGACTCGGCGTAGCCGTCCTCGAGCTGCCAGCTGAGCACGGTCGGCGTCACCACGGTGCCCGGCCGGCTCCACAAGATCGCGCTGCCGCGCGGGGTGTACGCCCACTTGTGCAGGTTGCCGACCCAGTGGTCGACGCCGAGCGCCTCGATGTCGTCGCCGAGCTGGCCCGGCGCGTGGGCGGCGTCCACCAGGACCCGGAGTCACTCCGACGGCGGCGGCGCGGACGGCGGCGGCCACGGCCGCGACCGGGATGACGGTGGCGGTCGGCGACGTGATCCGGTCGACCACGACCAGCCGTGACCGCGGCGAGCAGGCGCGCGCGTAGGCTGTCACGATGTCGTCGTCGGCGGCGCCGACCGGGAAGACCGCCTCGACGACCCGCGCCCCGGACCGGGCGGCGTGGTGGTTGAGTGCCTTGCGGACCGCGCCGTAGCCGTGGTTGCTGGTCACCAGCTCGTCGCCGGCCGCGCAGCTCGAGCGAGCCGAGGACGGCCGATACGCCCTCGGAGACGTTGCGCACCCACGCCGCCCGGCTCGGGTCGAGGCCGAGGAATCCGGCCGCGCGCTCGCGCGCGGCCGCGATCAGCCCGGGGACCTCGACTCGGTTGAACCGGTGCGGGTTGCGCTCGGCCCGATCGCGCCACGCGGCGGCGGCCCGCCGCACGGTGACCGGGGCGACGCCGAACGCGCCGTGGTTGAGGTGCAGGACGTCGGGGTCGAGGCCGAACGCCTCAAGGAGGGCAGAGTCCACAATGTCGATTGTGTCATTCAGGCGGGCAAGCCTGAGCTGCCGGAGTCGCCAGGGACCGTTCGAAATTCAAAAGCTTTTATCCCGAACGGACCCGGGCGACTCCCCGCAGCTTGCGCTGAGGCCCAGGCCTACTTGGCGTCGCGCTGGCGGAACCCGAAGCCGTCCGAGCGGGTCCTGGTGGCGGTGAAGGTGTCGAACTCGATCGGGGCCGGGTACGCGCCCGCACCGGACCAGGCCGGGGTGTGGTAGTAGGTGAAGGTCATCGTGGTCTTGTCGCCGGGGAAGCGGCCGGGGTCGACGTCGAACACGCCCAGGCCCCACGGGTAGGTGGTGTTGGGGTCGGTGACCGCGGACCACGGCGCGTCCTCGGTCTCGGTCTCGGTGCCGGAGACGTTGATGGTCTCGGTCGGCTCGCCCGCGGTGCCGGTGTTGTAGACGTCGTCGTGGCCCTTGGTGCCGCCGGTGCCGATCACCAGGTGGACGAGGCCCTTGTCGGAGTCGACCTTGGTCAGGTCGGTGCTGACGACGTGCGGCCGCAGCACGGGGCCGGAGTCGGTGCCGCGCACCGCGTAGCTGCGCTCGTAGTCGTGGTCGTGGCCGGCCAGCACGAAGTCGACGCCGTACTGGTAGAACAGCGGCATCCAGTTCTGCCGGATGCCGAGGTCGGAGCCGTCCGCGTCCGACGTGGACATGGCCGGCTGGTGCATGACGGCGACGATCCAGTCGATCGTGCAGTCGGTCGACGCCTCGCGCAGCGTGCGCTCCAGCCACTTGAGCTGCGCGCCGCCGGAGTAGCCGGTCAGGATCTGGTTGTCGCCGGTGCTCAGATAGGTGCCGGTGTCGATCTGGTAGCAGACGTCGTTGTTGTCGAGCATGACGAACAGCACCGAGCCGACCTGGAACTTGTACCAGTTGCCCTCGAACTCGCCCGAGTCGTTCTTCGGCAGCGCGAACCTGGTCTGGTAGGAGAGGTAGCCCTGCGGGCCGTTGCCGGGCTCGTTCTCGTGGTTGCCGAGGGTCGGCATCCACGGCCGGTTCGCCGACGAGAGCTGGGTGTTGTCGAAGTACTCCTCCCAGACCTGGGGCTGGAAGAGCTGGTTGGAGTTGGCGTAGGAGAGGTCACCGTTGACCACGTGCACGACCGGGTTGAACGACTCGATGGTGGCGGCGGTCGCCATCGCGTTGAGCGACGCCTTCGAGTAGGCGGTGTCACCGCAGGCGATGTCGCCGACGCTGGTGAACCGGAACGGGACCCGGCCCTCGGGGGCGGTGCGGAACGCGCTCGAGACCTGGGTCTCGCCGCCGCTGACGATCTTGTAGACGTAGTCGGTGTCGGGGTGCAGGCCCTCGAGGCGGGCGTGCTGGACCAGGGTCTCGACGCCGTTGTTGGCGTCGGTGTAGGTGCGGGTCTCGGCGTGGATGGTCCGGCCGAAGCCGCCGTGGGTGGTGCCGAGGATCACCGCCGGGTTCGACACCGCGGTCGGGCTCACCCACGACACGACGACCTCACGGGCCGGGTCGGCGCCGAAGGTCAGGTGGACCTGCTCGGCGGTGACCGTGTCCGCCTTGGCCGCCTGCTCCCAGAAGACCGGTCCGCTGGCCACCATGAGACCGCCGGCGGTGACGCCGACGCCGCCGAGGAACCCCCGCCGCGAGACGCCGGCCCGCTCCATGCTCTCCGTCATTACTGTCCCTCCTGAGGCAATCACAGACAAACATTGCGATGCTCCCGGTCCGGGACGACGTGAAGCTGAACCAGAGGTGTACAGCTTCTGAACTGTTAACCGCCGTTAGCTCGTGGTTGCAACAGCCGAGTGCCAGGCGGCGATCGCGAGCCGGTTTTTACGCGGGGTCGGTATAGGGGATCAGACCGTCGGCAAGGCTGGCGGCGTCCCCGCTGAGGGCGGCCGGGAGGGCCTGCTGGAGCGCGAAGGTGGCGGCGATCGCCTTGGCGGCGGGGATGGTCGGGGTGTCGCCGCCGTGCCGCTTGGCGTCGATTCGCTCGGCCACCGGCCAGCCGACGGTGACCGCGATCGAGGCGAGGTCGTCGGCCTGGTGTCCGATCTGGGCGCCGTCCCAGTCGAGGATCCCGGTCAGCCGGGGCCCGGCCTTGGCGGCGGTCCACAGGAGGTTCGCGCCTCCGAGGTCGCCGTGCACGAGGGCGTCGCCGGCTGGGTCAAGCGCCAGCACGTGGTTGAGCTGGGTGTCCGCGCGGTCTCGGCCCGCACCGGACATGAGCGGGAACAAGACCGCGGAGACGTCTTCGGCGAACCGCTCCCAGCGGCGGGGATCGGCGAGCGGGACCGCCTTCCTGATCGCGTCGGCGGCGCCTAGTTCACTCAGCCGGTCGAGGAGCTGGGCGAGGCTGGTGATGAGTGCCTCTGCGCCTGGGGAGTCGGCGACCTGCGGGTCATCGAACGCCTGGCCCGGCAGCCGGCGGAGCGCAATGTGACAGCGGCCGAGCCGCTCGCCCACCGCGGCCCGTGACAACAGGCCGGGCACGGCGACGGGAAGCGGGCTGCTGCCCAGCGCGCTCAGCAGTTCAGCCCGCTCCGGCAGCAGTCGGCGGGAGTCTTCGTCACGGGGAAAGCGGTAGGCGACCTGACCGCGGAGCACCACATCGTGGAATTGGCCGCGGGTGAGCTCGGCCGTGCCGTTCCCGTCGTCGAGGGGGTCCTCCGCGATAACCGCGAGGTACTGGTTGAGCAGGCGGTCGTCGGTCACGCGGTTACCGTATCCCAGCCTGATTTGTCGTGCGGGGGGCAGGTAACGGCCATGCCGATGAACATCGGGACGTCCGGCTGGCAGTACCGTGACTGGCGAGGCGGGCTCTACCCGCCGGAAGTTCCGCAGCGCCTATGGCTGGAGCAGTATGCCCAGCGGTACCTGACCGTGGAGAACAACAACAGCTTCTACCGACTGCCGTCGCGGGAGACGTTCGAGAGCTGGCGGGAGCGGACGCCGGATGACTTCGTGATGTCGGTCAAGGCCAGCCGCTACCTCACCCACGTGCGGCGGCTGCGCGACCCGGCCGAGCCGGTCGCCCGGCTGCTTGGCGCGGCGGCGGGGCTCGGCCAGAAGCTCGGGCCGGTCCTGCTTCAGCTCCCGCCGACGCTCAAGGCCGACCCGGACCTGCTGGACGCGTGCCTGAAGGAATTCAGGACCGCCGCGGTCGCGCTGGGCGAGCGCGGGCTGCGCGTCGCGGTCGAGCCGCGGCACGAGAGCTGGTGGACCGAGGAGACCCGGCAGGTCCTCGCCTCTCATGACGCCTCGTTGTGCTGGGCCGACCGGCGCAGCCGCCCGATCACGCCCCTGTGGCGGACCGCGACCTGGGGCTACCTGCGGTTCCACGAGGGCACCGCCCGGCCGTGGCCCCGGTACGGGCCGCAGGCGCTGCGGTCCTGGGTCACCCGGCTGGCCGACACCTGGCCGGACGCGGCCGATGTGTACGTCTACTTCAACAACGACCAGGGCGGGGCCGCCGTGGTCAACTCGGCCCAGTTCGCCGACCGGGCGCGGCGGGCCGGGCGCGCCGTCACCCGCACGCCCGAGGTCGGTTGAGCGGGCTGCCGACTATCGGCCGGTGAACTTGTCCGGGTCCGGGCCGGTGCGCTGGTTCTTGTTCAGCAGCGTGATTTCGTTGACGTCGGCGCCGGACAGCTCGAAGTCGAAGATGTCGATGTTCTCCCTGATCCGGCCCGGCGTGACCGACTTGGGGAACACGATGTCGCCGCGCTGGATATGCCACCGCAGCACGACCTGGGCCGGGGTCTTGCCGGTTCGCTCAGCGATGCGCCCGACGACCGGGTCGTCGAGGTCGCTCCCCCGCCCAAGCGGCGACCACGCCTCGACCGCGATCTGGTGCTCGGCGCAGAACGCGCGCACGTCGTCCTGGGTCAGGTACGGGTGGGCCTCGATCTGGTTGACCGCGGGGATGACGTATGTCTCGCCGTGCAGCCGGCGGAGGTGCTGGGGCTGGAAGTTGGAGACGCCGATGGATCGGGCGCGACCCTCGCGGTAGAAGTCCTCGAGCGTCTTCCAAGTCGAGATGAAATCACCGCCGTAGCGGGCGGGCAGCGGCCAGTGGATGAGGAACAGGTCGACGTAGTCGGAGCCGAGCGCCTTGAGCGTCGCGTCGAACGCCTCGCGGGCGTCGTCGGGCTCGTGGGCGTCGTTGCTCAGCTTGCTGGTGATGAAGACCTCGCCGCGGTCGAGGCCCGACTTGACGATGGCCTCGCCCACCTCGGCCTCGTTGCCGTACATCTCGGCCGTGTCGATGTGCCGGTACCCGGCCTCGAGCGCGGCGCTCACGGCAGCGGCCGTGTTCTTCGGCTCGATCTGGAAGACGCCGAAGCCGAACTGCGGGATGGCCTGGCCGTTGTTCAGCGTGATGTTCGGAATGGAACCCACGGAAAGAACTCTCCTCCCCGGTTGCGTGCTCGGACCTGGTCCCACCTGCCCCGGCCAAGACGGGTTACACACCGGTCACGGTGAGCTGGCTCACGCGGGTCCGCCCGACCCGGTGTCGGGCAGTCGCGCCACATCCGACACCGGGCCGAGATGTCCGAGCTTGTCTGGATTGACCACCGAGTGGATGGCCTGGACCACGCCGTCGGCCACGTCGAGCCCGAACACGCTGATCACCCGGCCGTCGGCATCGTAGACGACCGCCCCCGGCTCGCCGTTGACCCAGGCCAGCCGGAGGGACGCGTCGAGCACCTGGCCCCGGCGGAATAGCCCGAGCAGGAACCGCAGGACCCGGTCCCGTCCGGCCATCGGGCTGCCGATCGCCTGCGCCTTGCCGCCGCCGTCCCCGTGGAAGACGACATCGGGCGCGACCATGCCGAGCAGCGCGTCCATGTCGCCGCCCGCGGCCGCCTCGAAGAACCGGCGCGCGAACTGCTCACCCGCCGACCGCCGGGCCGGCGACGACACGGCGTCGCGCGCCTGCCCTCCGGCGGCGATGCGCTGCCGCGCCCGGGCGAAGATCTGCCGGCAGTTCGCCTCGGTCTTGCCGGTCACCGCGGCGACCTCCGGGTAGCCGTACCCGAACGCCTCGCGCAGCATGAACACCGCCCGCTCGGTCGGCGACAGCGTCTCGAGCAGCACCAGGAACGCCATTGAGAGCGAGTCCGCCAGCTCGGCGTGCTCGGCAGGCCCCGGCTCGTCGACCGGGCACGACGACCGGCTCGGGGAGCCAGTCGCCGACGTACGTCTCCCGCCTGACCCGCGCCGAGTGCAGGTAGTTGATGCTCAGCCGGGTCACGGCCGTCGTCAGGTACGCCTTCGGGTCGGCGATCACGGTCCCCGCCTGGCGCGCCCGGGTCAGGCCGACGAACGCATCTTGCGCGATGTCCTCGGCGTCGCCGACCGAACCGGTCATCCCGTAGGCGATGGAGAACAGCAGCGGCCGGTACTGCGGCACCTCCGCGTCATCTGCTGACCCAGGCACTGAACCCCTCCCGCCAGCTCGCGTACCGCGGCTCCCAGCCGAGTTCCTTCTTCGCCTTCAGGTTCGACGATCCGCGCACGCTCGTCATCTGCGCCACGACCAGTTCCCCGGCCAGCGGACGGCCGAGCCAGGCGGGCACCCGCAGCGGCGGCTTCGCGCCCAGGATCCCCGCCAGGTACGGCAGCCAGTCGGCCACCGGCGCCGGGTCGTCGTCCACGATGTTATAGACGCCGGGGGCGCCGCCGCCGACCGCAGCGACGGTGGCGGCGGCCGCGTCCGAGGACTCGATGAACGACCAGATCCCGGCCCCGCCCCCGATCACCGGCAGCTGCCGCTTGCGCACCAGGTCCAGCATCACGTCCGACGCCCCTGAGCCGTAGAAGCTGCCGTAGCGCAGCACCACGCCCTCCGGCACGCCGGCCGGAACCGCCTGCTCCACGTGCCTGATCGCCGCCATCGACTGCCGCGTGGACGCGAGCGGATTCGGGTCGAGCGGGTCGCTCTCCGTCTTCACCGGCCCGCCCGAACGCTCGTTGGTCCAGCCGGTGTAGCTCTGCGCCACCATCCGCCGGGTGCCGGCCTCGGCGGCGGCCGCGAGCAGGTTGTCGGTGCCCCTGGTCCGCAGCTGGTTGGTGGCGGCGAATACCCGGTCAAAATTGCGCAGGTTGCGCATGTCGGCCAGCGCAGTCATCTGATGCACGATCACCTCCGGCTCGGCCGCCAGCACGGCCGCGATCACGGCCGCCCGGTCCAGCCCGTCGAGCACGACCGGCACCGCGCCCGCTTCTCGCAGCTGACCGCTCTTGGCGGCCGACCTCGTGCTGGCGGTGACCTGATGACCCGCCGCGACCAGCCCCGGCACCAGGTGCCGCCCCAGTGCCCCGGTCCCTCCGGTGACGAAGACTCGCATGAGATTTTCCTTCCCGCGAAGTGTCTTTCCCCTGAAGACAAGGCAGCGCCGGGAACTGTGACAGTGGTTCGGGGGCGTTCGCGGCTGCGCCGGCTACCAGAGGCCAACCGCTGGCGCCCGCCCGGACCGGAGGGCTCCCGCGCGCTCTAGCTCGAGCAGGGTCCGCTTCCGATCCAGTCCTCCCGCGTAGCCGGTGAGCTTGCCGGTGGCGCCGATCACGCGATGGCACGGAATCAGGATGCACAGCGGGTTGCGGCCGACCGCGCTGCCGACGTCTCGCGGGTCCGTCCCCGCCCCCAGGTTCCGGGCGAGATCACCGTAGGTGGTCGTCTGCCCGTAGGGCACTTGGGTGATCAGTTCCCACACCCGGCGGTCGAATTCCGTTCCCTTGACGGTCACGGGCAACTCGAATGTGCTGCGGCACCCGGCGAGGTACTCCTCGACCTGGCGCGCGACATCCTCAAACCCGCCAGCGACGCGAGGGCCGAACGCGGTCCGGTCGGGCCTGGGCCAATGCCGCTGGAAGTACAACCCCGCCAGTCCCCCTTCCCGCCGCACGACCGTCAGCTCTCCCAGGGACGTTGCAAGCACTGCGTGCATTCTCGGGCTCCTTCCGTTCACCGGGCCGCGCTCAGTCGCCGGGCGACTACGTGACCCTCCTCGGTCAGCAGACGCGCCAGCGGAACTGAACGTGAGCTGGCACGCGCAGCTCCGCTCGGTCGCAGCTCGGCCCAGCCGATGACTCGCCGCTTTGCAGCGACTCGGGGTACCGTCGCCGCATGGAGATCGCTGAGCTGGCGCACCTGCGCCGGGCCAGGGACTTGCTCGAGCGCGAGTACGCGCGGCCGCTGGACGTCCCAGCGATGGCGCGCGCCGCGCTGATGTCGCCGTCGCTTTTCTCCCGCCGGTTCCGCGAGGCCTACGGGGAGACGCCGTACGCCTACCTTCAGGCCAGGCGGGTGGAGCGGGCGATGGGACTGCTCCGCGAGGGAGACCTATCGGTGACCGACGTGTGCATCGCGGTCGGGTTCACGTCGCTCGGCTCGTTCAGCTCGACGTTCACCCGCCTGGTGGGCGAGCCGCCGTCCGCCTACAAGGCGCGTGACCATGCGCGGCTGGCGCCGGTCCCGCCGTGCATGACCCGGGCCTGGGCTCGCCCGGGGTGGATCGCGGAGCCATGCAGGATTGGAGAAGCGCACCCTGGCGCCCGCGCGTAGGGTCGCTGACATGGCACTTTCAATCACACACACGCCCGTGTACTGCACAGACCTCGATGCGGCGCTGGACTTCTACACCCGGCTGCTCGGCTTCGAGGTCCACGACGACGTCCAGATGGGTCCGGAGATGCGCTGGCTCACCGTGCATGCTCCCGGTGACGACCACGACCTGCTGCTGGCGGCGGTGGACCACCACCTGCCGCCGGCCGACCGCCAGGCGATGAGCGAGCTCGTCGCCAAGGGCAACCTCGCGGTCTTCATTCAGGTCGACGATCTGGACAAGACCTTCGAGTCGCTGCGCGCGGCCGGCACCGAGATCCTTCAGGAACCGGTCGACCAGCCCTACGGCGTCCGCGACGCCGGCGTCCGCGATCCCAGCGGCAACCACCTGCGGCTGAGCCAGCCGCTGGCCGGTTAAAGCCTCTGCTTCCCGACTGCCGGGCGGCCGACGCGTTCGCGGAGGCCGCCCCTTCCCAGGTCCCGCCCTCGGCCATCGTTGCCTTGTTGCTGTTATCCGATTCGGCTTGGGCTCACGTGACTGGCGGGGACGGCGGAAGTTCGCCGTCGCTTTCGCTGCCCGGCGCGCCGATCAGTACCTTGCGGAAGTAGGTGGCGGATTCCTGGTACCCGAGCGCGCGGTAAAACCGCGCTGCCCGGCGGGTGGCCAGCGCGACCAGCGCGCAATCCTGAGCGGCTGCCCACTGCTCGAACCCGCCCATCAGGAGCCGCCCGATCCCGCGGCCGCGGTCCTGATCGCGCACCACGATCTCCTCGACCCAGCCGACCGCGCCGTTGGCGTAGAAGGTCAGGTGGCGGAACCCCAGCAGGTAGCCGACGCTGACCGGCCCGCTGACGGCCAGCAGCAGGCAGGCGCCGTCGTCGGCCAGCAGGGACGGGTAATGCTCGCGGAACCTCGCGGCGGAAAACTCGAACGACATCGCGAGCTCGGCCGCCAGGCGGCCGACATCGTCGGCATCGTCCGCCCGGGCGCGCCTCACCAGAATTTGATCCTCGCCTGCTGACATCAGGGCGCCTGCTCCAGGCCCTGGATGGTGTTGATGCGGGAACTCGAGTCCGCCTTCGTCTCGCCGCCGACGGCGAAGCGCAGGGCGATGCCGAGCGCCTCGCACACGTCGGACTCCGCGACCGCCGAACGCTGGGACCGGTCGCCGCCGTTGGCGAAGGTCAGCGCCGCGTCGGGGTACCGTTCGCGGACCAGCCGCAGCGTCTCGCGGACGGTCCCGTCCTGATCGACCGCCCCGATCCCGTCATCGGCCACCCGCAGCGCCCGGACGATGCGGAGCCGGTCGTCCAGCGACTGGATGATCTTGCCCTTCTTGAGCATCTGCTGGGCGTCATTGTTGACGATCACGACCAGGTACCCGGTCAGCGACCGGGCCGCCTCCATCATGTCCAGGTGTCCGACGTGCAGCGGGTTGAAGTAGCCGCTGACGATGCTGATCTGGCTGGGCTGCGCTGGCATGCGCGGCAGCATACCCAAGTACGGCTACCGCGACCGCTCGGCCGGCAGGCCGAACGACTCCACCAGCCGCGCGCCGCCGCCGAAGACGCTGATCTTGGCGATGCCATCGCCGGTCGCGGTGAGCACGCCGAGGCCGAAGGCGCGGTAGAGCCCGTCGTCGCCGCGCTGGTAGGCGGCCGCGGCGGGCTGCCCGTTGGCGCCGGTCGGCGTCATCAGGTAGCTCCCCGGCCGGCCGATGACACCGGCCAGGTACCGAAGGCAGGTGGTCTTCCCTGAGAACCAGGTGAGCGCCCCCGCGATCTCGATGGCCGCGTCGGCCCGCAGCGCCTTCTCCAGCGCCGCCAGGTCGGCGTGCTCGAACCCGGCGATGTACAGCGCCAGCTGCTCCCTGGCCCGGGGATCGGCGGGCTCCACCAGCCGGCCGGGCGACGGGGCCGCCTGGCCGAGCCGGGCGCGGCCGCGCTGCAGCGCGCTCTTGACCGCCGCGGTCGACACGCCGAGCATCTCCGCGACCTCGGCCGCAGGGAACCCGAGCACCTCCCGCAACAGCAGGACGGCCCGCTGGCGGGGCGCGAGGAACTGCAGGCTGGCGATGAGCGCCAGCCGCACGCCCTCGCCCGCCGCGACCACCTCGGCCGGATCGGCCGGACGTCGGGGACGACCCGCGCGTCCGGGATCGGCTCCAGCCACGAGATGCCCTCACCGGCCGGCGTCACCGCCGCATCCGGGTCGTCGACGGGACCGCCGAGGCCGGACGGAAGCGCCCGCCGGCCGCGCTGCTCGAGCGCGGTCAGGCAGGCGTTGGTGGCGATCCGGTACAGCCAGGTGCGCAGCGACGACCGGCCCTCGAAGTCGCCGTACGACCGCCACGCGCGCAGGTACGTCTCCTGCACCAGGTCCTCGGCCTCATCGGGCGAGCCGAGCATCCGATAGCAGTGCGCGAGCAGCTCGCGCCGCAGCGGCTCCGCCTGGCCGGCGAAGTCGCCGCTGGCCGCTGCCGCGGCTCCCGGCGCTTCCGACGCTGGCACTCCCGACGCCTCCGCTTCCTCTTCCGGCATGATGCGCGCTCCCGTTGCTGTCATCGCGTCCCCTTCGCTGATACCCCGCGGTCCTCGCTCAGGTAGACCGGCCGGCGCCGGAAAAGGAATCGCTTCCCGGGTAGGACCTTACGTGGGCTGGTCCTGACCGAGCGGGTCGGTCTCGAGCAGGGCGGCCAGGGCCCGGGCGGCGTGCATCGCGGGCGCGGGGTGCCCCAGATAGCACGGGAAGAGCCGGCCCCAGGTCAGGGCGCGGGCGAGCGGGGCGATCCGCAGCGCCAGCGATAGTGAGCGGTCGACAGCTGCCCGCCCGAACCCCGCCTCGAGCCAGGGACCGAGGTAGCTCGCGGTGAGGGCGGCCACTTCCGAGCACCGAGGCGACAGTCCGATCTGTTCGACCGCCGTGCGCAGGGCGACGAGGAGGCTGGAGAAAGGGTGCGCGACGGCGGCGTCGCCCCAGTCGAAGGGGCTGCCGGTGGCAGCGAAGATGTTTCCTGGGTGCACGTCCGCATGGTCGAGGCTGGCCGGTAGGCCAAGGTCGTCGAGCTCCGCGCACAACTCACGCAATTGCGGCCCCAGGCCGCGCAGGCGCTCGTATTGACTACGCGTGATTCCGTCGGGTGCGCCGACCACGGCCTCGATGTGCGGGCTGCCAAGCAGCTTCTCGAACTGTCCGGGGACGCTGCCTGGGCGCAGGTCGGCCAGGCCGAGGGAGAGCAGGTCGGCGGCGCGTGGCGCCAGATCAGCCTGCAGCCGGGCGTAGCCGCGCAGCACCGTGGGCCACCGGTCTGAGTACTCCGGCGATCCCACGCTCGGCGACGCGCGTTCGCGCAGCGTGGGGCCGCCGTCGCGGGTCAGCGACCAGGCCCGGTCCAGATCGACCGCGATCGGCGCCGCGAACCGGTCGGGATGCCAGTCCGCCAGCGCGACCAGCAGCGCCGGCTCGAAGCGGGCGGCCGGCGGGTGGGCCTTGAACCACACCGTTTCGCTGGCGGTCGGGACGCGAGCGACCACGGAATACGATCGGCCGCGGCCCCAGGCCGGGCCGGTGCGGGTCAGCGCGGCCCGCGCGCATTCGGCGTCGATCCAGCCTTCCGCCGCCGCGAGCCATTGCGAGTCCTGCCACGGCGGCTTTCCCTCGAGTGGATCGGGTGCCTTCAAATCGTTGAATTCGATGATCGCGCCCACCGCCTAGCTGTCAGTTTTTGATTGTGACGATCCCTGGCGCGACCACGCCAGCCCGGGAATTGCGTCTTCTACGCTTCTTGCTGTTATCCAGGTCATGCGTACTGCCGTTCCGGCTCGACCGGGGAGAAGACGTCGACCAAGGCGAGATCGACCTCGGGGTGCCCGAAGTACGGGGCCACGTCAATCACCACCGCGCGAACAATCGAACGGTCCAGCAGCGGGTGCATCACGCCGCGACCGTATCCCTCTCCCCCGCCTCAGGTCAGCTGATTTTTCTTGGCCTTGTCTCTCCCAGCGCCCAAGCGCTTCTTGCTGTTATCCCGGTCTCGGGCGGAACGTTCACCGGAAGGCGTTCGCGCGCGCCACCCGATGTCGACTAGAGCGACCAGCCAGCCGCGCTTCTTGCTGTTATCAACATTCAAATGGTCGCCTACTTATCATTTCTGACCATTCAAGACCTCTCCCTATCGGTTTTGACCATTATCTCGTCCGTTTTGTCCGATTCTTGTGGTCAAAACCGATAGCAAGGTGAATAACGCAGCCAGAAATGACACCGAACGGCACACGCACGCAAATGCACTCCCGCGCTTCTTGCTGTTATCTGGACGGGCGACAGAGCGGGCTGTCATTGGGCGCTCCCAGTGATTCCGCGCAGCGCGCTGGCCGATCCCGATGCGATCGCGGCGCCCGGCGGTGCCGAACGTGCCGTTCGTGATCACGGCCGATCAGGCCGGCGTCTGGCTGATGACGAACCCCGGGGTCAAGGCCGTCGACGCCGACCCGCTGGAGCGCTGGCGCTACCCACGCTATGCTGGCAGGCATGTCACATTCTCGGGATTAGCGGACGGACCGCGCGGGTGCCCGCGCTCTGGTCCCGTCCGTCCTGCGCCGGCTGAGCCTGGCGTTTCCCGAGGAGTATCCCCATGTCACGCCCACAACAGGCGCTCGTTTCGCCTGCCCGTCGTCCGCCACTGACCTACGCCGGCCTGCTCGCCAGGCCCGGTGCGCGCCGGGCGTTCGGCGCGGCCGCCGTCGCCCGGCTGTCGTTCGGGATGGCCGGCCTGTCCCTGCTGCTGCTCATCCACCAGGCGACCGGGTCGTTCGCCGCGGCCGGGGCGGCCAGCGGCGCGTTCTCGGCCGGAACGCTGACCGCCCCGGTCAAGGCGCGACTGATGGACCGCCGCGGCCAGCGGGTCACGCTGCCCCTGCTCGGCCTGGGGGCGGCCGCCGCGCTGCTCGTGATGGCCCTGCTCGGCCGGGCCGGCTGCCGCAATCCGGCGCCGTACCTCGCCGCCTGCGCCGTCGCGGCCGCGCTGATGCCGCCGGTCGGGGCGGCGATGCGCGCCCGCTGGGCGGTCATCGCCGGCGGCGGCCGGAACCTGGAGCGCGCCTACAGCCTGGACGCCGCCACCGAGGAGACCCTGTTCATGGCCGGCCCGCTGCTGACCGGGGTGGCGGTGACCGTGGCCGGCCCGGTGCTGCCGTTGCTGGTCACGGCGGCGCTGCTGGCAACCGGGTGCCTGCTGTTGGCGGCGGCGGGCCCCGCCGGGCCGGCTCGCGAACCGCGTCGGCCCGGCCTGGCGGGCCCGCTGGCCGTGCCAGACTTCCGCGTCCTGCTCGCGATCGTCGGTGTGACCTCGCTCGGCCTGGGCGCGATCGATGTCACCATCACCGCTCGCGCGGTCGCCGACCATCACCCGGCGGCGGCCGGGTGCATCCTCGCCGCCGCCAGCCTCGGCAGCGCGCTCGGGGGGCTCGCCTGGGGCAAGCAGCGGCACCGGTCCCGGACCTCCACCCAGATGACGGGGCTGCTCGTCATCATGGCGGCCGGCATGGCGCTGGCCGCCATCGCCCCGGATCTGCTGCTCGCGGGCGTCGCGCTGGCGCTCACCGGCACCGTCCTCGCGCCGTCGGCGGTGCTCAGCTACCTCAGCGCCGAGCGGCTCGCCGGACCCGGGGCCGAGGCGTCCACCTGGGTGAACACTGCCTGGAACGGCGGCCTCGCGGCCGGGCTGGCGCTGGCCGGGCTGGCGATCGTCCGGGCCGGAACGACGACGCCACTGCTGGCCGGGGCGGTGGTGCTGGCCTGCGCGGCCCTCGCGGTGCTGCGCCGCCGGAGCGTCTTCGACCGGGTGCCGGTGAAAGTACCGCGGTGACAACCAGCCGATCAGCCGGCAACCGCGATCAGCCCGACTCGTCCTCCGGCCGCTTCGCGGCCAGCTTGCCCTGCAGCAGACCGGTGGACTGGCCGACCTCGATCAGGTAGCCATCGGGGTCGCGCATGTAGCAGCGGATCTCGGCGCCCCGGTCGATCGGCGGCGTCACGAACTCGGCCCCCTTCCCCTTCCACTCCTCGTAGCAGGCGTGGATGTCGGCCACCCGCAGGTTCATGAAGATCGAGGTGGTGTCGCCCGGCTGGTAATCGGCCACCGTAATCCCCGGTTTGTCGGGCGTGGGCGGCCCGCCCGGGTTCATCAGCAGCCACGAATTATTCAGCTGGACGATGCAGGGGTTCTCCTCAAGGACGACCTTGCCGCCCAGCACCCGCGAGTAGAAGTCCCGCGACGTCGCCACGTGACGCACGGTGATGAACATCGTCATGATGAACCCCTCGGTGGGGTTGGGCAGGTTGGCGTAGTCGATGTAGGGCGTCGGTTCTGACATAGATTGCTCCCGTTCGGCGCGATTAGCGAGAAGGGCTGATGGAGCGCAGCCCCCGCCCCAGCAACCTTCCCTTGATGCGCCGGGCACAGACCCGATGGAGGAAGAACACCGATGCTCGTGCTCGCGGTCGTGCTGACCGTCCTGCTGTTGTTGGAAACGCTGCCGTCCGCGATCGCGGGGCTGACCCGGGCCCGGGTCGGCCTGACCCGGCTTGACCAGCTCACCCGGCTGGGCCTGCTCGAGGGTCGCCACCTCCCGGTCGCGACGACGCTCGGCGGCGTGCACCTGGCCGGCAGCGCCGCGGTCATCGCGGGCCTGTGGGTGCCCGCCGTCGGCGTGGCGGGCGGCGGGGTGGAGGCGGTCGTGTTCGGCTGGGTGCTGTCGCGCCAGTTCGCCCACGGCGACCGGGGCCGGGCGCTCGCCGCCTACCTGCTGTTCACCGCGATGGCGCTGGCGGTGCTGATCACCGACGCGCTGCGCTAGCTGGGGAAGGCCGTCCCGGCCGGCAGCCCGTCAAGCGCGGTGCAGGCCTCGTCCTCGATCGGCGGGGGCACGTCGCCGGTGTCGAGCACGTGCCGTAGCGCCTTGGCGTAGGCGACGTCGCGGGCCTCGGCCTCCGGCACCGCGACGTCGGGCAGCACGCCCGTGCCCTGCCAGTTGCCGCCGGTGACGGGGTTGACCGAGCGCGCGAACGGCACCCCGATGTGCACCCCGGGGCTGATCGGGAACATCCGCGTGGGGTGGGCGCCGCCGCCGGTCGTCTCGCCGATCACCTCGGCCCGGCCGAGCGCCTGCAGCGTGTAGGCAAAGTCCTCGCCCCCGGAGAAGGTCCGGGCGCTGCTCAGCACGTAGACCGGCCGGTCGAGGTAGCGGGGCCCGGGCACGTACGGCAGCGTCCAGAACTGCCTGGTCTCGCCGGTGTCGGCGCGGAAGATGTCGTTGAGGTGCGTCGGCTGCTCGCCGAACAGGTAGCTGCACCAGAACACCACCCCGTCCGGCGCGCCGCCGCCGTTGCGACGCAGGTCGATGATCAGCGCGTACGTCCCGGCGATGAGCTCCATCGCGGCGGCCATGGCCGGCCCCGCGATCACCGGCGGCGCCACCCGGCGCAGGTCGAGGTAGCCGATGTTGCCGTCGAGGCGCTCGACCCGGTGGATGCCGAAGTTGTCCAGCCGCCCCTTCCTGCGCATGGAAAGCACCCGCGCCTCGTGATCGTCGGGCTCCTCGCGCCCGCCCCTGGCGTCAGGACCTCCTGGACCAGGCCGGCCAGGACCAGGCGCATCGGGACCGGGGCCGCCCCCATCGGGGCCGCCGGGACGGGGCCCGCGATATGCCAGCACCCGCAGGTGCTTGTCGTCGCAGATCTCGTTCAGGTGGCCGGTCAGCAGCTCGGCCAGCGCGGGCTCGTCCAGGTCGTCGTACTCGCCCGCCGCCAGCCGGGCCTCGACTGCGGTCGCGGCCCGGTCGGCGACCTCGGGGAACACGTAGTTCTCGCGCAGCAGCGCGAGCGCGGTGGTGACGATGTCGCGTCCGGACATCGGCCTGTCGTCATCCGCCAGCTCGATCCGCGGGGTGGCCGGGTCGGGGTCATCGAAGGTGAACTCGAGCACCCTGGCCTCGGGCAGCCGCGCCGACAGCTCCCGGCGCAGCGTCTCCATCCGCGCCCGGTGCGCGTCCTGCCACGCGACCAGGCTCTCCTCGTACTCGGCGCGCCCGCCCGGCGCCGGGATGAGCACCCGCACCATCAGCTGGCCGGGCTCGATGGCGGGGTCGTCGTCGTGCTGCCGGACCTGCGCCCGCAGCCCCGCGCCGGCCGGGAATCGCTCCGCCAGCTCACGGTTGATGACCCGCTCGATCCTGCGCGCCTCGGCGTCGTCCATCCCCGCCTCCGTCCCCGGCCGGTCAGGTCAAAGTCAACCCCCTGATCATCTCGAACGGACCGTGCGCTCCACATCACCCGCCAGGCGGATCTTCGCCGCCTGGCGCAAGCGCCGAGCGGGCGGAACCCGCTCAGGCCGAGGCGGACCGCTCGCCGACCGGACGGCGGCGCAGGCCCGGCCGCAGCAGGGCCGGGGGCAGGTAGGCGGACGCGTCGGGCGCGCCGACGTCGGTGCCGGGCGGCACGATCTCGTCGATCCGGTCGAGGATCTCGTCCGAGAGCCTGACGTCGACCCCGGCCAGCAGGTCGTCGAGCTGCTCCATCGTCCGCGGCCCGATGATCGCGCTGGTCACACCCGGGTGGGCGATCGCGAAGGCCATCGCGAGGTGGGTCATCGGCAGCCCCGCCTCGGCCGCCAGCGGGATGAGCTTCTCGACCGCGTCGAGCCTGGACTCGTCCCTGAAGTTGGTGAAGCGGGCGGCGCGGCGCAGGTCGGTCTCCTGGTCCCGGCGGATCCGGCCGGTGAGCATCCCCTTGGCGAGCGGGCTCCAGACCAGCGCGCCCATCCCGTAGCGCTGGACGACCGGGCAGCACCTCGGCCTCGATGGCGCGGTTGAGGATCGAGTAGGGCGGCTGCTCGGTGCGGAACCGCGCCAGGCCGCGCCGCTCGGCCACCCACTGGGCCTCGACGATGTCGGAGGCGGGCATCGTGGACGAGCCGATCGCCCGGACCTTGCCGCTGCGGATCAGGTCGGACAGCGCCGACAGCGTCTCCTCGATGTCGGTTTCGGGGTCCGGCCGGTGAATCTGGTAGAGGTCGATGTGGTCGGTCTGCAGGCGGCGCAGCGAGTTCTCGACCTCGGTCATGATCCAGCGGCGCGAGTTGCCGCGCTGGTTGGGGTCATCGCCCATCGGGCCGTGCACCTTGGTCGCGAGCACGACGTGCGTCGCGGCGGCCCTTGAGCGCCTTGCCGACGATCTCCTCCGACTCGCCGTCGGAGTACCGGTCGGCGGTGTCGACGAAGTTGATCCCGGCGTCGAGCGCCTTGTGGATGATGCGGATCGCGTCGTCGTGGTCGGGGTTGCCCGAGCGGCACCGAACATCATCGCGCCGAGCGCGTAGGGGCTGACCTGGATGCCGGTCCGGCCGAGGGTGCGGTACTGCATAAGGTCTCTCCTCGAGGTAGCGATCGTGGTGCGGAGCGCTCCAGCCGTCGATGTCGTACCCTGGACCGAAGCGGAACGCCCTTCCGGAACTATACGGAACGGCTTTCCGGAAAAGCAAATGGAGGTGCCGTGGCGGACGAACAGCGTCGAGCGCGCGCCGCGCCGGCAGCGGGCCGACGCCGCGCGCAACGTCGACTCGCTGCTCGAGGCGGCGAAGACCGTCTTCGCCGCGTCGGGCGTGGACGCGCCCGCGAAGGAGATCGCCGACCTCGCCGGGGTCGGCGTCGGCACCCTCTACCGGCACTTCCCGCAGCGCTCCGACCTGGTCAAGGCGGTGTTCCAGCGCGAGGTGGACGCGTGCGCGGACGCCGCCCCGACGCTGGCGGCGGCGCACGACCCGGCCGACCGCGCTGGCGCTGTGGCTGCACCGCTACACCGAGTTCGTCGCGACCAAGCGCGGGCTCGCGGCCGCCCTGCACTCCGGCGACCCGGCCTTCGACGCGCTGCCCGGGTACTTCGCCGGCCACCTCCAGCCCGCACTCGGATCGCTGCTCGCGGCGGCGGCGGCCAGCGGCGAGATCCGGGCCGACATCAGCCCCGGAGAGCTGCTGCACGCCGTGGCCACGCTGTGCATGCCCGGCCCGGGCGACGGCGTCGCCTACAGCCAGCGGATGGTGGCGCTGCTCATCGACGGGCTGCGCTACGGCGCCGAGGCGGCTCAGCCGGGCGGCTGAGGGCGGAGCAACGGTCCGTTCGGACAAAAGATTTTGATTTGTGCCTGGCCTGGAATCGCCGCGGGCGGCGGCGTCGTTCTTCCTCCGTGGACGAGAACGTGGGGACCGGGCCAGGGGCGATCACCAACGACGGGTGCGCGGTCGAGTTCTACGCGCGGCTGCCGGCCTTCGGCGAGGCGGAGATCGTGCACGCGGCGGTGCCGCCGGGCGCGTCGGTCCTCGAGCTCGGCTGCGGCACCGGCCGGATCCTGCGCCCGCTGGCCGCGCTCGGCCACCCGGTCACCGGGGTCGACGACTCCCGCGCGATGCTCGACCGGAGCCCCGACCTGCCGGGAGTCTGCGCGCCGATCGAGGCGCTGCGGCTGGACCGCGCCTTTGACGTCGTCCTGCTCGCCAGCACCCTGATCAACGCAGAGCCCGGCACCCGGCGCGGGTTCCTCGCCACCGTCCGGCGGCACTTGCACGACGACGGCATCGCCGTGTTCCAGCAGAACCCGCCGGGCTGGTTCGAGTCGCTCGAGGGGGCCGCACGGGTGCGCGACGATCCCGGCGGCATCCGGCGCATCATCCGCGTCGCTCGCTGGGAGCCGCCTCGGCTGCGCACCGAGATCGAGTACCAGGCCGACGGCAACGTCTGGACGCACGCCTGGACCAGCTACCAGATCGGCGACCGGGAGCTGGCTCGCGATCTCGCCTCGGCCGGGCTCCGGCTCGGCGACTGGCTCACCGACGACCGCGCCTGGTTCACCGCCCGACCCGCCTGAGCCGCCCGACCTGCCTGGCCGGCCGGGCGCGGGTGACAGTCTTCACCCGGCGCGGGTGAAGCGCCGCGGGTGACCCGCTGCCACCATGCTCACTGCTCGGGTGGTGCGACGAGGGAGCTGCGGATGCCTGCGGATGTTGCCGACAGAACCGACTTCGAGAACGCGAACCGCGGGCTGATCGCCCGGCTCGAGCCCGGGGTGATCAAGGCGGCCGACGGCCGGGTGGTGTACGACGCGGACGCGTTCACCCGCGCCACGACCGGGGACTGCCCGGACACGGTGCACCCGAGCCTGTGGCGGCAGAGCCAGCTGACCGCGATCCAGGGCCTGTTCGAGGTCACCGCGGGCATCTACCAGCTGCGCGGGATCGAGCTGTCGAACATGACCGTGGTCGAGGGCAAGACCGGGGTGATCGTGATCGACCCGGCCGTCTCGGCCGAGGTCTCCGCGGCCGGGCTGGCGCTGTACCGGGAGCACCGGGGCGACCGCCCGGTCCGGGCGGTGATCTACACCCATTCGCACATCGATCACTTCGGCGGCGTGCTCGGGGTGGTGGACGCGGGCACCTCGGTGCCGATCGTCGCCCCGGACGGGTTTCTCGAGCACGCGGTCTCGGAGAACGTCTACGCCGGCGTGGCGATGCTCCGCCGGGGTCTGTACCACACCGGCGCCACTCTGCCGGTGAGCGCGACCGGGCAGGTCGGGGTCGGGCTCGGCTCCGGCACCTCAACCGGCACGGTCGGCCTGCTGGCGCCGACGCTTGACGTCAGCCGCACCGGGCAGGAAGTGACGCTCGACGGGGTGCGGATCGTCTTCCAGATCACGCCCGGGACCGAGGCCCCGTCGGAGATGAACTTCTACTTCCCGGACCGGCGGGCGCTCTGCCTGGCCGAGAACGTCACCCACAACCTGCATAATCTGCTGACCCTGCGCGGCGCTGAGGTCCGGGACGCGCGGGCCTGGTCGCGGTACATCGCCGAGGCGATCGAGCTGTTCGGCGCCGACGCCCAGGTCGCGTTCGCCTCCCACCACTGGCCGACCTGGGGCAGCGGCAACGTGCTGCGGTTCATGACCGAGCAGCGCGACCTGTACGCGTACCTGCACGACCAGACGCTGCGGCTGATGAACCAGGGCTACGTCGGCAGCGAGATCGCCGAGATGATCGAGATGCCGCCGGCGCTGGAGGCGGCCTGGCACGCGCACGGGTACTACGGTTCGGTCAATCACAACGTCAAGGCGGTCTACCAGCGCTACCTGGGCTGGTACGACGGCAACCCGGCCCACCTCTGGCAGCACCCGCCGGAGGCCGCCGCCGCCCGTTACGTGCAGGTCATCGGCGGCGTCGCCGCGACCGTGGCCAAGGCGCGGGAGTTCGCCGACGCCGGCGACCTGCGGTTCGCCGCCGAGCTGGCCAGCCACGCCGTGTTCGCCGACCTGAACGACGAGCCCGCCCGGGCCCTGCTCGACGCCGTGCTCACCCGCCTGGGCTACGGCGCCGAGTGCGCGACCTGGCGCAACAACTACCTCACCGGCGCCCAGGAGCTGCACGCGGCCCCGGCCGCGGCCCCGGTCAGCGCGGCCGGGATGGCGCCCGCGCTGACCATCACCCAGCTGTTCGACGGCCTCGCGATCCGCATCGACGGCAAGCGCGCGTGGGACGTCACGACGTCAATCCGCTGGCATTTCACCGATTCGGGCGAGACCTACCGGATGGAGCTCAGCAACGGCGCCCTGATCCACTACCCGACCAAGCGCGAGGAGCCGGTCGACGTGGTCGATCACCCTCACCCGCCCGCAGCTGCTGGCGATGCTGGCCGGCGCGGGGATCGACGGGGTGCAGTTCAGGGGGCACCGCAAGATCTTCGACATCATCGCCGGGTTTGCCGATCAGCCCGACCCGGCCTTCGCGATCGTCACCCCCTGACCGCCGTGGCGTTGCCGTCAGGATGACAGGCCGGGCCCGGGCCGCAGCGGCGGTATCGGCGCCTCCGGCCGGCGGCGCGGCCCGGACCAGAGCGCGGGGACGGCGTCGATCGCCTCGGCGATCGCGTACGCGGCCCGCTCGTAGTTGACCCGCCACCCGACGAAGTGCGGCCAGGCCGCCTCCGGGTCGCGCTCGACCGGGAAGCCGACCTCGTTGAGCCGGGCGACGGCGTCGAGGAACTCGTCGTAGCCGAGGCTGATGCCGGCCTCCTGATCGGGTTCGGCCGGGACCGGCAGGCCCATCGAGCGGGCCACTTCGCCGAAGCACACCATGCCGCTGCGCAGGCACAGCCGGGTGGGGACGGCCGGGGCGCTCGCGGGGCAGAGCGCGAGGTACAGGGCGGCCGAGTCGAGCACCGACAGCAGCGCCGTCGCCCAGGACGCCTCGTGGCTGGGCGACCGGAACCACGCCAGCGGCGAGTAGGTGACGTGACTCTCGGTGACGTCGGCCGCCCAGCGTTCCCACTGGCTGTAGAACTCGGGCAGCGTGTCAAGGGCCGACGTGCCCGAGCCGAGCGCGTAGTGGGTCCTCGCCAGCAGTTCCGGTCCCCATGAGGGCATGCCCGCCCGGGAGTTGAGCAGCGCGATCTCGTTCTCGCGGCGGTTGAAGGCGGCGTACAGATGCGGCAGGTACGCGATCTGCAGGGTGACGGTGATGAGCCCGGCCATCGCGGCCGAGTCGAGGAGCGCGGTCTCGTAGAACCCGTGCGCGTTCGGGTCGCCGAAGGTCCACAGGGCCGGGCCGACCGAGGTGAACGCGACGCCGATGCTGGCGGTCACCGGCCAGATCAGCAGCGCGTAGCCGACGTAGAAGGCGCCCAGCCAGACCGCGATCTGGCCGAGCAGGATGACCGCCGCCTGGCCCGCCATGATCCGGTCCCGCCGCCGGTAGGCCGGCACCGGACGGCAGATCAACCGGAACAGGCCGTTGACGACCCGGGTGACCAGGCGGGTGAGCCTGCTGCCTGTATTGCGGGGGACGATGACGGTTCCGACCACGCTCACCACCGCGCCAAGGACGAGCACTGCTCCGGCGGCGGCCGCGATATCCCGCGCCGCGAGAGGAACTGTCATTCGTAATGTCCGATCAATCACAGATAAGGGCTGATATCGGTCAGACGGGCAGTGTACTGGTGCGGGCGCTTGCGGCGCACCGGCTAATGGCGCCGCCAAAACGGTTCGCGGCGGGCTGTCGGGCGCTGCGATCATGGCCACATGCCGTTTCCGAACCTTGAGGGAAAGCACGCCGGGCGGCCGTACGTGACCGCGCGGCGGCTGCTTGACTATCACGACGCGCGCGGCACCCCGGCTCTGGCGGTGCCCCGGGCGGTCGTGCTCACCTGGCAGGGACGCCTCGAGCGGCGGGTACGGGACCGCCGCGAGCACGAGGAGCTGCACGGTCCCGCGATCGGCGCGGGGGCGCTGCTGCGGCTGACGCCGGACCTGGGCCTGGCCCGGCTGCCGATCGGCGCGCCGGCCGCCGCGATCGCGGTCGAGGAGCTCGCCGCGCGGGGGACGCAGCTGTTCATCGCGGTCGGCACGGCCGGCGCGATCGACGAGCGGCTGGCGGTCGGTGACCTGGTGGTCTGCTCGGCCGCGCTGCGGGACGAGGGGACCTCCCATCACTACGCGCCGCCGGAGCCGTTCGCGGTGCCGGACCCGGGCCTGACCGACCGGCTGCGGGCGGCGCTGCCCGACGCCGTCTACGGGCCGTCCTGGACGACCGACGCGCCGTACCGGGAGACCGCCGAGGAGGTCGCCAAGTACCGCGCCGACGGCATCGTCACCGTCGAGATGGAGGCCTCCTGCCTGTTCACGGTGGCGGCCGCGGTCGGGGTGCCGGCCGCGGCCGCGTTCGCGGTGTCGGATGTGCTGCACGGCGAGCAGTGGGCGCCGCACTTCGGCTCGGCCGACGTCCTGCAGGGACTGTGGACGCTGTTCGAAGCGGCCGAGCGACTGCTGTCCGGGTGACGGGTTCGGAGATAGGGTTTCCCTCATGACGACGGGGCCGGGCGCAGCGCTGAGGGCGTCGCTGTGCGCGGCGGCGGAGGAGGCGCTGGCCTCGGCCGCCTTCTGCACCGGGGAGTTCGCCGACGCGGAGCGGCTGTTCGGCGAGGTGCTGTCGATGGCCGAGCTGCACGGCGACCGGGAGGCCGAGGCCCGCGCGCTCGGCGGCCTCGGGCTGGTGCGCCACCAGCGCTGCATCGCCCGGCTGGTCGCGGGCCTTGCCCCGGACGACGCCGACGTGGCCGCGGAAGAGGAGCTGCTGCGCGGCGCGCTGGCGATCTGGCGGGAGACCGATGACGCGGTCGGCACCGCGCCGGGCGCTGTTCGCGATGGGCCTGGTGTTCCAGGTGCTGCATCGCGACTGGGCGGCCGCGATGCCGTACTACTGGCAGGCCTACGGCCTGGCCGAGGCGGTGGAGGAGAGCGGCGACCTGTACGCGTGCTCCGAGATCCACCGGCACGTGGGCTTCTACTACCTGATCGAGGACGTCCGCCCGGCCGAGGCGGTGCGGCGGCTCGGGTACTCGCTGGGGCTCCGCGCGCGCCTCGGCGACCCCCGGCGGATCCCGAGCGGCCTGGTCGCGCTGGGCGAGGCCGAGCTCGCCGCCGGGCAGCCGGAGCGCGCGGTCGAGCTGCTCTCCCGGGCGGTGCGGCTGGCTCGGGACGCGGGCCTGCTCCAGTGGCGGATCGAGGACGCCGAGCGGAGTCTCAGCGAGGCCGAGGCGGCGCTGGCCGCGGCGGAGGGCTAACGGCGGTGGCCGACATCATCACCAAGCTTTTGCCGATCCTGCATGTGCGCGACCCGGGTGCGGAGCGGCGCTTCTACGAGCTGCTTGGCCTGCGCACCACCTACGAGGGCCCCGAGTACCCGGACTTCATCGCGGTGGGAAACGACGCGGTGGAGTTCGGCCTGTCCCGCCGCCCGGACGCCGACCCGGCCGGGTCCGGCCTGACCTGGCAGCTCGGGGTCAGCGACGTCGACGCCGCGATCGCCGCCTGCCGGCAGGCGGGCCTGGCCTTCGAGGTGATCACCGAGCGGCCGCGCGAAGACTGGTCGTACCGGGTGGTGAAGGTCCGCGCGCCCAGCGGCATGGAGGTGCTGCTCGAGGAGCAGGCGCCGGCTTCAGGCTGAGCGGAAGCCGACGACGGCGATGCCGGCCGCGACCAGCAGGCAGGCGGCGCCGACTGCGACCGCGAGGTGGTACCCGTGCGCGAACGACTGGGCGGCGAGCTGCCGGTACGCCGGCCCCGAGGGTTTCCGCGACCGCGTTGACGCGGGCGCCGCCCACGTTCTGCGCTTGCCGCAGCGCCTCCGCGCGGCTGGCGGCCGGGAACCGCCGGGCGGACGCGTCCCAGTTCCCGATCGCCGACGTCACCTCCAGGCTGCCGAGCACCGCGAGCCCGACCGAGGTGCCGATCTGGCGGGACGCGTTCACGACCCCGGACGCAGCCCCGGATATCCCCGGCGGGACATCGCGCATCGCGACGTGGGTGACGCCGGGGACCAGCAAGCCGAAGCCGGCCCCGCAGAGCAGGAAGCCGGCGGCGGTCAGCAGGAACGGCGTCGTCGGGGTGACCAGGCTCAGCGCGAACACGCCGGCCGCGCCCCCGACGCACCCGGCCGCGACCACCCCGGCCACCCGATAGCGCCGGTCGAGCCGCCCGGTGAGCTGCGCCGCGAGCAGAAACGGTGCGTTCAGCAGCAGCCACGACAGGCCCGTTCCGAGCGGCGACCAGCCATCGACGTCCTGGTACAGCAGGGTCACCGAGAACAGCACCCCGCTGAAGGCGGTGTAGCTGATCAGGTACACGGCCGAGGCGCTGACGAAGCTGCGGGCGCGCAGCAACGCCGGCGGGATCATCGGGTGCGGGCAGCGGCGCTCCCACTCAAGGAAGCCTGCGGCGATGGCGAGGCCGACGGTGATCGGAGCCGCTACCGGCCACGAGCGCCAGGAATGCGAGCCCGACTCGGTCAGCCCGAGGGTCACCGCGAACAGGGCAACGGCGCTGGCCGCCGCGCCGGGCAGGTCGAGGCGGCGGCCCGGCCGATTGCGGGTCGGGGGGACCGCGACCGCGGTGAGCGTGATCGCGACGACCGCGAACGGGAGGTTCACCCAGAACACGCTGGCCCAGCCGAAGACGGTGAGCAGGATCCCGCCCGCCGCCGGGCCGACGCCGAAGCCGGTCCCGCCGACGGCGGCCCAGGTGCCGATGGCGGCCGCCCGGTTCGCGGGCGGGGACGTCTCGGTGATGATGGACAGCGTCAGCGCCAGCATCGCCGCGCCGCCCGCCCCCTGCAGCACCCGGAACGCGACCAGCGCGATCTCACTGGGCGACAGGGCGCAGGCGGCCGAGCCGATCGCGAAGATGACGACGCCCGCCAGGAAGATCCGCCGCCGACCGTAGCGGTCGCCGAGCGCCCCGCTGACCGGGATGAGCGCGGCCAGGCTGAGCGCGTAGCCGCTGATCACCCACTCCAGGGCGCCCGGGGAGACCTGGAGGTCGCGCTGGATGGACGGCAGAGCGACGTTTACGATCGTGACGTCGAGCTGAATCATGAACGTGGCCACGCACATGGCCAGCAGCGTCAGCCGCCGGCGCGGATCGGACCGAGGGCGCGGATCGGACCTGGATAGCTGACTGGACTCTGCGGGCACCGCGTCTCCTTGTCACACCGGCGTGACCCGGCGGGTCACTACTGGGTGATGACACCCGGCTCGCGAGGGATGTGACGATGGACGCAGATGACTGGCTGACCGGACAGTTCGAGGAGCACCGGCCGCGGCTGCGCCGGCTGTGCTACCGGATGCTCGGCTCCCAGCCCGAGGCCGACGACGCGCTCCAGGACGCCTGGGTCCGGGTCAGCGGCTCCGGCCCGGATGACGTGGACAATCCCGGCGGGTGGCTGACCACGGTCGTCGCCCGGGTCTGCCTCAACCGGCTCCGCTCGCGGGCGGCCCGGCCCGAGGACCCGGCCGGCGTGCACGTCCCCGAGCCGATCCTCAGCCGCGAGGTGCGCACCCCGGCCGATGAGGCGGTGCTGGCCGACTCGGTCAGCCTCGCCCTGCTGGTGGTGCTGGACACGCTGACCCCGGCCGAACGGCTGGCGTTCGTGCTGCATGACCTGTTCGACCTGCCCTTCGAGCAGATCGCGGCGCTGGTCGACCGCTCCCCCGCCGCCGCCCGGCAGCTCGCCAGCCGGGCCCGGCGCCGGGTGCGCGGCGCCCACGTTCCTGACGCCGCGTCCGATCCGGCCGATCAGCGGCGGGTTGTCCAGGCGTTCTTCGCCGCCGCCCGCAGCGGGGACCTGGCCGCCCTGGTCGCCGCCCTCGACCCCGACGCGGTGCTCCGGGCGGACGGCGGCGCCTCCCGGCCCGAGGTCTCGGCGCTGCTGCGCGGGGCGGGCGAGGTGGCCAGGCGCGCGACGATGTTCAACCAGCCGGCCACGTGGGTCCACCCCGTGCTCGTCAACGGCACCGCCGGCGCAGTCGTCACCAGCGCAGGCCGACCGGTATCGGTGATGGGCTTCACGATCGCGGGCGGACGGATCACCGAGATCGACATCCTCCTCGATCCCGTCCGGCTGGGCCGACTCGACCTGGCCGAAATTCTGTAACCGAAGCGGGGTGTCTGCTACCGCAGGCCGAGGCCGGTCCTGCCGTCCAGCAGCTCGCGGGCGATTTCCAGATGGCCGGAGTGAGCCGCGGTCTCCTCGATCATGTGCAGGATCACCACCCGGACGTTCGGTATCTCCTCATCGCCGTGCCTGCCGCGAGGGCGGTCGGACAGGCGGACCCCGGCCAGGATCTGGTCGGACCGGTCGCACTGGGCGCGGTAGTAGCCGAGCACCTCCGCCAGCGGCCGGTCGCAGGTGAAGGCCGCCGCCGGGTCGTACGGCGGCCGCCCCTCGTCCCAGGGCTGATCCTCCTGCACCCCGGCGACGACCTCCTGGAACCAGTGCCTCTCGGCGTTCCCCAGGTGCTCCACGATCCCGGCGACGGTCCAGCCCGACGCGACCACCGGCGTGTTCCAGGCCTCCTGGCCCAGCCCGTCGACGATCGAGCGCACCGAGGCCCGCTGGTACTCCAGGTACTCCAGAAGCTCCCGCCTGATGTCGGTGTCGCTGTCGCTGTCGCTGGCGGTCACGATTTCGTCGTCCTTCCCTCGGGGTTCGTCCAGGTTAGACGCGGGCCGGGCCGACCATTCATCGCGGCCGACGTCCGCCGCCTTCCGCCTTCCGCCGAAGAAAAGCCTTTGACCCCGCGCCGCCTCGTTGCGCACGCTGGCGCTATGACCCTCGAGCTCGACCTGCCGGAGATCCCCGCCGCCGATCTCGTCGCGCTGCTGGCGGACCCGCACCGGGCCTTCCGCGCCTTCACGCGGCTGCTCGCGCTCGGCCCCGAGGCGACGGCGGCGGCGCGGGCCGGGCTGGCGCACCCGGATGAGCGGGTGCGCGAGCGGTGCTGCCAGGTCCTGGATCACCTGATGGACGCCGACAGCATCTCGCTGCTGATCGGCGCGCTCGGCGACCCGTGCGAGCGGGTCCGGGTCGCGACCGTGCACGCCCTCGCCTGCGACCGGTGCAAGAACGACGCCTGCCGACCCGCTCCCGAGGCGGTGCTGCCTGCCGCCATCGACGTGCTCGCCGACGACCCGTCGGCGCGGGTCCGAGCGTACGCGGCCGAGCTGGTCGGCCAGTGGGTGCACAGCCAGCCGGCCGCGCGCGACGCGATCACCCGCGCCGCCGCCCAGGACCTGTCCCCGGCGGTCAGGAAGAAGGCCTCCTGGTACGCGCCCGGCGGGCCGATCTACCGCCGCAGGCAGCCGCGGCCGGCCTAGCGCGGCTGGGCTGGTGGCGCTTCCGGGCTGGCCGGCGGGCGGTGAGGTCTGGCGCGGCCATCCGGCGTAGCGTGTCCGCATGGTTCGCTATCGGGTGCTGGTCTCGGGGCTGGTCCAGGGAGTCGGCTTCCGCGACTCCTGCCGCCGGACGGCCGAGCGGCAGGGCGTGAGCGGCTGGGTGCGCAACCTCCGCGACGGCAGCGTCGAGGCCGTCTTCGAAGGTCCGGCCGAGGCGGTCGGCACGTTGGTGGACTGGTCGCGCCGAGGGCCCCGGTTCGCCGAGGTGGCGGATGTCCGGGTGCAGGCCGAGCCGCCCGAGGGGATCAGCGGGTTCGAGATCCGTTGACGGCCGCAGATGGCAGGTCAGGGAGTGGCTGGCTTCAGCCGTTGCCGTCGACGTGCTCGGCGAAGACCGAGCGCCCGAGACCGGGGTCGATGCCCCAGGCGGCGGCGAGCCGCTCGTGCACCTGCGGCCAGGCCGTAAGCGAGTCGTCGTAGCTGAGGGTCTGTCCGGCCAGCACCGCGTCGAGGCGGGCGTAGCAGCGGTCCCAGCCCGCCCCGGTCAGCGCGGCCTGGTCACGGTCGGTGAAGGCGTGGGTGAACATCAGCACGCACCCTTCGCCGTCGGGCCGCAGCTCGAACCGGAGCGTGCCATCGCCCTGCCAGCCGCCGACCAGCACATGCGGCGGATCCGCGTCGCTGATGTCCAGCTCGCCGGGGAACCAGCGGCTGAGCTCGTCCGGGTCGGTCAGGGCGCGCCAGACCCGCTCGACGGGCTGGTCGTAGCGGCGTTCCAGGCGCAGCGCGGGGCCGTCTTCGAGGCTGAGCCCGCGAAAGCCGAGGGTCGCGATGAACGCCCGGCCCGGAGCGGGGTCGAGCCCGAAGCGGGCGGCGTAGCGCTCGTGCCGCTCGCCGACCGGCTGGTGGGCGGCCTCCTCGGACAGGTCCTGGTCGTCCAGTTGCGCGTCGAGCCGATCGAGGTAGCACTCCCAGCCGGCCGCGGTCTGAGCGGCCGGGGTCGCGTCGTCGAAGATGTGGGTGAACACCAGCGCGCAGCCGTCGCCCTTGCGCTGCAGCGTGCACCGGAACCGGTCGGTGCCGAACGTCCAGCCGATCAGGTGGGGCGGATCGAGTTCGGTGATCTGCCCGTGCTGCCCGCCCAGCTCGAACGTCTCGCCCAGCTCGGGGGTCCAGTCGGCGGCGGCCGGCATCCAGCGGCGCACCTCGGCCGGCTCGCTGACCGCGCGCCACACCCGCTCGACCGGATGGGGCAGGTAGCGCTCGAACCGCAGCGCGGGACGGCCGTCGATGGTCTGCCGGTCAGCGTTCATTCCGGATTCGCCTCCAGGTGGCGGGCAAGGGCGTCGAGCCGCTGCGACCAGTAGGCGCGATACGGCGCCAGCCAGGCATCGATCTCGGCCAGCGGCTCCGGGCACAGCCCATACCAGCGTCGCTGGGCCTCATGGCGCACCGTCACCAGACCGGCCTCGCGCAGCACCCGCAGGTGCTTCGACACCCCGGGCTGGCTCAGCCCGAGCCGGTCGACGAGGTCGCCGACCGGACGCTCGCCCGCGCGCAGCAGGTCGAGCAGCTCGCGACGGCGCGGATCGGCGAGGACCTCGAAGGCAGTAGCGGCCATGGCATCGAGTATGCCTTTTCGGTTATATAACTGTCAAGGAAAGTAATGGCTCGGGCTGGAGCCCCGCGTGGCCGGGCGGCCGTATCATCACACGGTGAGGGGGACAGCAGGGCGCGCCGCGAGGCGCGCCGGATTCCCGGCGGAGCGGCCCATGCCCGAGGCAAGACAGCCACGGCACTGCCGGCATTGCTGGGGCGATTGCTCCGGCTACTGCCTGCTCGACGACGGCACCTGCATTCACGGCTGGAACGGTCGCCGCCCTCGGGTCAGCGTGCGGGCGCTGCTCACCCGCCGGTGGTGGAACCGCGTGTTCTGGGGCGAGTACGGGAGGCACTGATGAACGGCAGCCCCTGGACCGTCGAGTGGTTCGGCACCACCACCTTCCGCGTGCGCCGGCCGGGCCTTGACCTGTTCTTTGACGGCTACCTCGACCGGTTGCCGGGCCTGGACCCGGTCGGCCTGAGCGTCGCGGAGGTCGACCGGGCCGATTTCGTGTTCGTCAGCCACGCCCACTTCGACCATCTCTACGGGGTGGCGCCGATCGCCCGCGCGACCGGCGCCACCGTGGTCGCCGCCCCGGAGAGCGCCCGCATCCTCCGCCGGGACGGCGTCCCGGACGAGCAGCTGCTGATGGTCACCGGCGGCGAGAGCGTGCGCTGCGGCCCGGCCGTCTCGGTCCGGGTGCTGCCGGCCCAGCACTCCTGCCTGTTCGCGGCGGCCGACTCCGACTCGGCGATTGAATGCCTGGGCGACCTCGGGGTAAGCGCGCAGGATCGGTGGCTCCAGGTTCGCAGCACGCTGTCGGGCGGCTTCGCGTGGGCGCCGGCCCCCGTCGCCGAGGCCATGCAGACCATGCTTGACCACAGCTCGATGCACGACGGCGGCCAGCTGGCGTTCATGCTGCAGGCTGAGGACGGCTCGGCCCTGTTCAGCGGCAGCTCCGGCTACTGGCCCGGCATCTTCTCCGGCCTGCGACCCGACGTCGCGTTCCTGGCCCTGGCCGGCCGGCCCAACGTATCCGGCGAGCCCTTCCAGGGGTCCTCGGCCCGGTTCATGCTCGAGCAGGTGGAGACGCTGATCCCGGGCAGGGTCTGCTTCTGCCACCATGATCCGCTGATACCGGGGGCGCCGGGGACCGACGTCGCCGAGGCGGCCGCGCTGCTGGAGTCGCGCAAGCCGGGGGGCTACTTCGAGCTCCGCTACGCGACGCCAGTGCGGCTGTTCGCTGTTCGCTTAGAACCCGTGGCCGAGTGCTAGAACCCGTTGCCGAGGCCGAGAATGAACCGGCCGTTGCTGGCGTTGGGACCGGTATGCAGACCTGGGAAGCCATCCAATCGCGCCGCAACGTGCGGTCCTTCTCCGACCGCCCGATCGCGGCGGCGGACCTCGACCAGATCCTCGAGGCGGGCCGCCGGTCCCCGTCCTCGCAGAACTGGCAGCCGTGGGACTTCATCCTCGTCACCGACCGTGAGCAGCTGCTCGAGCTGTCGAAGGTCTTTGTCGGAGCCGGCCACGTGGCCGGGTCGGCGGCGACGATCGTGGTGATCGGCCCGGCGGCCGACAATGAGTTCCACCGGGCCCAGCTCGACCTGGGGCAGGCGACGATGGCGATGACGCTCGCGGCGGTCGACCTGGGCATCGGCAGCAGCCATGCGGGCGTCGCCGACCTGCCGCTCGCCCGCAAGCTGCTCGGCTTTCCCGAAGACCGCGACTGGGCCCTGCTGATCTCGCTCGGCTACCCGGCCGACCGGCCGCTCACCCCGATTCGGAACCCGAAGCGACGGCCGTTCAGCGAGGTGGTGCACCGCGGCCGCTGGTAAGACCCAGGCCAGCCTTACCGCAGGGTCCGGGTCAGCGGAACCTGACGGCGAGGACCGGAAACACAGGCAGGGCGTAGCGCACCCGGCGCGGTAGACGGCGAACAGCCCGCAGAGTCGCCGGCGTCAGTCCCGACGCGCGCGGCGGCACGAGATCCTTAATACTCGCGACGCCGGCGATCTGGCTGATCGCCGCGCGCTCTTGCGGGTTGAACGTCCACGTCCAGAGCTCGACCGCCTGATCACGCTCGGGTCCTGTCGTCTTCCGCGCGAGCTCAAGCATCTTCTCCGGCACCACGTCGAAGACGAACAGCGACCAGGGAAGCCGCCCGGCCAGCGCCGCGATCAGCTCATGAACCTCGCTGCGCTTGAAGTACGGGAGCAGTCCCTGGGCGGTGACCAGCACCGGCGCGGCCGGGTCGAGCTGGTCGAGCCAGTTCAGCTCGAGGGCCGACCCGGCCTGGCTGCGTTGTCGCGGGCCGTCGGGCAGCACCTGGCGGCGCAGCGCCAGCGTCTCCGGCAGGTCGACGGTCAGCCAGCTGACCCGGCCGTTGTCGACCCGCCAGAACTGGGTCTCGAGGCCCTCGCCGAGCGCGACCACCTGGCCGGCTGGATGCTCGGCAAGAAAGCGACGGACCGCGTCGTCGAAGGTAGCCACCCGGACCGCATGCCAGCTGGCGCCGCGTGCGGCGTCGGAGAAGTCGTACTGGAGCCGGCCGGCCACCTCGATCGCGAGCGGGTCGTCGAGCGGCGAACGGGCCGTGCGGGCGGCGGCGGCGCGCCGCCCGAGGTTCCACAGCAGCGTCTGCGGCACCCCGGACAGGTCGACGGGTATCGGCTCCATCCTCGCGAGCGTAACCGATGCCGCTCATGGTCAGGCCCGGGAGGCGTCCGCGACGAGGGCACGGGCGCGCCGTCGGCTGCGCGGATGCGCTGGGCGTCCCGGCCCGGCGGTGCGCCGAACAGGCGGCGGTACTCCCGGCTGAACTGGGACGCGCTGTCGTAGCCGACCGCGTGCGCGACTTCGGAGACGTCGCGGCCGCCGGAGACCAGCGCCAGCCGGGCCTGCTGGAGACGGACCGCCTTCTGGTACTGGATCGGGGTCATGTGGGTCACCGCCCGGAAGTGCCGGTGGAACGTCGACTCGCTCATCTTGGCCAGCGCGGCGAGCTGCCCGATCCTGATCGGGTCGTCGTGATGGTCACGGATCCACTGCACGGTGCGGGTGATGTGGGCGAGGTTCCCGTCCGCGAACCCGATCTGACGGACGACCGCGCCCTGCGGCCCGGTCAGCAGCCGCCACAGCACCTCGCGCCGGTACAGGGGCGCGAGGATCGGCACGTCCCGCGGAGCGTCGAGCAGGCCGGCCAGGTGCGCCAGCGCGTCGAGCAGCGGCTCGTCGGCGCTGGCGACGGCGATGCCGGGCGCGACGGCAGGCCCGCCGCCGACGGCGCCCGCCTCCAGCAGCATCGAGCCGCGATCTCCGCGGGCTCGAGGCGGATGCCGATCCCGAGGAAGGGACGGCCGACCGAGGCCGCCGTCACCTGGCCGATCACCGGAAGATCGAGCTGGGAGACCAGGAACTCGCCGGCCGCGTAGTCGAACACGCGGTCGCCGGACACCGTGCGCTTGCCGCCCTGGATGACCAGTCCCAGGGATGGCTCGGCCACGCCGGGCAGCGGCTCGGTCGGTGCGTCGGTCGCGGTGACCGTCAGCCCATCGATCGCGGCTAGGGCCGTGGTGTTATGCGCGTGGCGGCCGATGAGCTCGCCGCAGGGTGTCCAGTCCGGACATGGCGCTCCCTCCTGTCACGATTGACGGAATCGTGCATTCATCGAGCGGGAATGGTCTCGGTCGCAACCCGCCTGACGGCGGATGATGGCAGGTAAGGGGAGCACCGCGACCACATCTGCCGGTTCGGTACTGCCAGTATCGGGCAGAAGGGGGACGTCATGGCAACGGCACCATGACCGCTGAGGCCGCCGGGATGACGATCGGCGGCGATCTGACCGTCAACCGCATCGGCTACGGGGCGATGAAGCTGACCGGCGACGCAGGTGTGGGGACCGTATCCGGATCACGACCACGCGATCCGGGTCCTGCGCGGCGTCGTCGACGCCGGCGTCGACCTGATCGACACCGCCGACGTGTACGGCCCGCACGACAACGAGCTGCTGATCAAGGACGCGCTCTACCCCTATCCGGAAGGCCTGGTGATCGCGACCAAGGGCGGCTTCGTCCGGGGCGGCTTCGACTACGGCACCCTCGACGCGGTCGGCAACCCGAACTACCTGCGGCAGAGCGCCCACATGAGCGCGCGGCGGCTCGGCCTCGATGTCATCGACCTGTACTACCTGCACAGCGGGCGCGCACTTGACGCGCCGTTCGAGGACCAGGTCGGCGCGCTCGCCGACCTGCGCCAGGCCGGGCTCATCCGCCATGTCGGCCTGTCGAACGTCACCCTTGACCAGCTGCGGGTCGCGCAGTCGATCGTGCCGGTCGCGGCGGTCACCGCGCTCTACAACGTCACCGCGCGGGTCGGCGCGGATCTGCTGGCCGCCGCCGAGGAAGACCGGATCGTTTTCTGCCCGTGGCACCCGGTGACGACCACCGACGGGCCGCTGGCCGCGCGGGCGGCCGCGGTGCTGCCCCCGATCGCGGCGGCCCACGGCGCCAGCGTCCGGCAGATCGCGCTGGCCTGGCAGCTTCAGGGGTCGCCGCAGACGCTGCCGATCCCGGGCACGACCTCGCTCGCGCACCTGCGGGAGAACCTGCAGGCGCAGTCGATCACGCTCAGCCCTCAGGAGATGCGGGCCATCGACGACATCACCGCCCCCGATGCTGACTGACGGCCAGGACGCAGGCGACCGGCGGGTCTAGCGGGAGGGTCTTGGTGCTCAGCTCCGTGAAGCCGGCCTCCCTGAGCAGGTTCTCGATGTCCGCGGCGGCCCGGCGGGACGTGGTCGCGGTGGCCCCGGGACAGCGGGGCTGTGACGCGATGGCCACCCGCCCGCCGGGCGCGAGGCGCCCGCGCAGCTCGGCCAGCCGCTCGGCCGGGGCCGGCCAGAATCCGAGGGAGTTGACGGCGAGGATAGCGTCGAAGGGCCCGTCGAGCGCGGGCGGAAGCCGATCGACCGACGCGCTGACCAGGGTGACCCGGCCGGCCCTGATCGCGGCGGCGTTGCGCTTGGACGCCTGCCGCAGCATGACCGCAGAGTGGTCGACGCCGTACACGTGACCGGCCCCCGCGCGGGCCAGTTCCGCGATCGCGACGCCGGGGCCGAAGCCGATCTCAAGCACGCGGTCGGCTGGCCGCACGTCGAGCAGCGCGACCGCCCAGCGGTTGCGCTGCCGGTTGGACGGACGGTGCGCCATCTCCCACGCGGTCACCCGCCCGGCCCCGCCCCGAGGACGGTGGGCCTGGCCGATGACGTCGCGGTCAAGCACGCGGACGGCGGCGATCCCGGCCTTTGGAACCCAGTACTCGGCGGCGGCCGTCATCGCTGCCCGCGCTGCCCGTGGAATGCTTATCTCATGTCGAGTTCCCATGACCGGCAGTCAATGCCTTCAAGCGCACCTGAAGTCAACCCGCCCGGCGAGCTGCTGACAATCGGCCAACTGGCCCGGCGCACCGGCGTCGCCGCCTCGGCCCTGCGCTACTACGAGGAGCTCGGCCTGCTCCCCGCGCCGACTAGGATCTCCGGCCAGCGCCGCTACCGTGAATCGGCGGTCACCATCGTGGCCGTGATCCGGCTGCACAGCGACGCCGGGTTCACCCTGGCCGAGCAGCAGGCGCTGATGGCACCGGGTGACGACGCGCCCGACTGGCGCGATCTCGCGCAGCGCAAGCTCGCGGAACTCGATGAGCAGATCGCCCGGGCGCAGGCCGCCCGCGCGGCCATCAGCCACGGTCTCCGCTGCCCTCGCAGAGACCCCGGGCAGCGTCCCGACTTCCACGCCCTCTGCCCTGACTTCCAGGCCCGCATCACCAGCCGGCGCGCCCGCCAGCCGGGCTAGCCAGCCCGCGAACGCTCACCCGTCGGCGGTTCCGCGCCCGGCCGCGAGGAACGATCGCCGCCGGACCACCAGCGTCATCGCCGGCAGCGTCGCGGTGAGACCAGCGGCGACGAGGAAGCCAAGCCGCCAGCCGCCGATCTGGACGGCTAGTCCCGTCAGCGGCGCGGCCACCGCGATGCCGGCCGCGCTGGCCGAGTTCATCCACGTGTTCGCCTGGGTGTAGACGCGCGGATCGGTTGTCCGCTGCAGCAGGACGGCGGAGGGAATCAGGATCGGCGCGATCGCCGCTCCCACCACCGCGTAGCCGACGAACATCGCCGGCACGTTCGGCACGAGGCTCAAGCGCCGCCGTTGCGAGCACGAGGAGACTCGAGACGATGAGGATGACCGTCACCGGCTGCCGCCGTTGCGCTCGCGCGCCGTACACGAGGCCGGCCGACAGGCTGGTCAGGCTGCTGACCGCGGCGATCGGCCCGGCCAGGGCCGGTGCGTGGTGCGCGAACGCGAACGCAGTGATCGCGACCGGAACCGCGCCGAAGAAGAATCCCATCGACAGGTTGACCCCGAACAGGGCGGCAACGGCCGGCGTCAGCAGATGGCGGTCGACCAGCCGGCGATCGCGGCGGGCGTGCGCGGGCGGCTGCGACCGACGCTGCCAGATGAACGCGGTCATCCCGACCGCCACCAGGGCGCCGGCTGCCGTGAGCCCGGCGGCCGGGTACAGCACGGCGCTGAGCGTGCTCACGATGATCGGACCGCACAGATGGGTCACGTCGTTGAGCGCGGCTTCCAGCGACAGTGCCGCCGCGACCTGGTCCGGTGTGCGGACGGCATGCCGCCACCGGGCGGCCGAGAACGATCCCACCTGCGGGACGCTGGCGCCCGCCGCCCCCGCCATCAGGGCGAGCGCCGCCAGCGGCAGGCGCAGACCCGCGCCGACGATCAGCCCCGCGACGGCGAGGACGAAGACGGCGACCGACCAGGGCAGCACGCGCCGTTGGCCGCGATTTTCCACGAGTCGCGCGACCTGCGGGCCGGCCGTCGCGTCGGCCAGCGCGAACACCGCGGTCGCGACGCCCGCCGAGGTGAATGATCCGGTCGCGCCGTGGACTGCCCACAGCACGCCGAGGATCGTCATCGCGACGCCGAGCCGCGCGACCGCGGCCGCCGTGAAGAAAGCGGCCGCGCCGGGCAGGCTCAGCACCGCGCGGTAGCGCGCCGCCCATCCACCATGGAAATGATCAAGCAGACCTGTGTTGCCACGTAGGCGTGGCATAGGAGGCCGGTACCTTCCCGTGCGAGCGGGTTAGACGAGCCGCCAGACAGGTCGGACTGGGTCATCGGCTCGCGCCATGCACCCTCTCGGGGTGGCATCGCACGTCCTTCGGCGCCGCCATGGGCGCCTCCGGTAAGTATACGGTGACCCCGAAATGCGATGATATGGCGATGAACACCCATCTGCTCGCGCTGTATGTGGCTGCCGTTTTCCTGGCCATGATCGCGCCTGGCCCAGACATGATGTTCATCCTCTCGACCGGTATGCGCGGCGGCGCTCGCGCGGGGGCATTGGCCACCCTCGGGGTGGTGTCCAGCGAGATCGTGCAGATAGCGGCGGTGGCGGCCGGCCTGTCGGCGCTGTTCGCCGAGGCGCCGATGGCGTTCACGGCGCTGCGGCTGGGCGGCGCCGCGTACCTGCTCTACCTCGGAGTGCAGGCGCTGCGCAGCGCGCGGCGGGGCAGCCCGCTGGCGGGCACGGAGCCGAACGCGCGGGTGAGCGGACGGTATGCCTTCGCGCGCGGCCTGCTGACGAACCTGGCCAACCCCAAATCGGTCACGTTCGTCGTCGCCCTGCTTCCGCAGTTCGTCGACCGCGGCCTGGGCCATGTCCCGCTGCAGTTCACGGTCCTCGGGGCGATCTTCGTCGCCTTCGAGATCCTGATCGACGGCACGGTCGGACTGGCCTCGGGCCGGATCGGCAGCTGGCTGTCCCGGCGTCGGCGTGCCCGCCAGGCGCTGGACGCGGGGTCTGGCACGATCATGGTCGCCCTGGCGGGGCGACTGGCACTCGAGCGATGACATAGGCAGACCCCTTTGGCCGACTCGGAAATTGGCTGCTTCTTGCTGTTATCCGATGGGACTAGCCATGCGTATCGGACCCGGCCGCTGTTCATCGTCGGCGTCGACGCGGCGGCGGCGGTCTTGAAGGGACAGCACCGCGACCACGGCCAGCACGGCGGCGATGAAGGCGGGCGACACCCAGATCGGGACCTCGTAGAGGTCGGCCGTCAGCATCTTCGCCGCGATGCCCGCGAGGATGACGGCCAGTCCTGGCTGCAGGTAGCGGAACTGGCCGGCCGCCCCCGCGAGCAGGAAGTACAGCGCGCGCATGCCCAGCAAGGCGAAGACGTTGGAGGTGTAGACGACGAACGTGTCGGTGGTAACCGCGAGGATCGCCGGGATCGAGTCGACCGCGAAGATGACGTCGGTGGTCTCCACCACGATCAGCGCCAGCAGCAGCGGGGTGGCCAGGACCCGGCCCCGATCCCTGACCAGGAAACGCTGACCGCGCAGCTCATCGGTGGCGGGCAGGATCCGGCCCAACGCCCGCAGCGCCCGGTTGCGACGTGGATCTAGAGGGCCCCGGCCGCGCGCCAGCTTGACCGCGGCGAACACCAGGACCCCGCCGAACAGGTAGCTGACCAGGTGGAAACTGTCCAGCAGGGCGGCCCCGGCGAGGATGAACGCGGCCCGCATGACCAGCGCCCCGAGGATGCCAAGCATCAGCACGCGGTGCTGGTACCGGAGCGGAATCGCGAAGGCGGAGAAGATCACCGCGAACACGAAGACGTTGTCAAGCGACAGGCTCTTCTCGATCAGGTAGCCGGCCAGGTACGCCTGGGCGGTGCCGCCGCCGCGCCAGGCCCAGAGCAGGCCGCCGAAGCCGAGGCCGATCGCGATCCAGACGCCGCTCCAGATGGCCGCTTCCCTCAGGGATACCTCATGGGCCCGGCGGTGCAGCACGAACAGGTCCACCGCCAGCATCGCGACGACGAACGCGGCGAACGCGACCCAGGCCCAGATCGGAACAGTCACGGTGCCAGCTCACCGATGCGGTCTGCAGCTGCCGTGCCGCCCCGATGAAGACGGTGTGGAGGGCCGTCATCATCCGGCGCCTGCGCCGAGCGCGGCGAGCGCCGAGCGCGGCGAGCGCCGAGGCCGCCCCGGCCGCGGCTAGGCCGGCTCGTCCCATCCGACATCCGGATGGGCGACGTCGAGTTCGACGCAGTCGGCCGCGAAGCGGGTGATGCCGACCTGCAGCGGCGTGCCGTCGGTGAGGGTGTCGAGGGAGCGCGTGACCAGCACGACCGAGCCGAGCGGCAGCGCGAGCTCGGCTGCCTCCGCGGCCGTGGCGTGCCGCGCGCCGACCGTGGTCGAGGCGCGCACGTAGTCGTCGATCCCGCCGGCCCGCAGGGCCGCGGTGATCGACCCGGTGTGCGCTGAAGCGCTGCGCGAGCCCGGGCACGCGGTCGGCCGCGAACCAGTGCGTGGCGCGCGACAGCGGGCGTCCGTCGACGGCCAGCACGGTCTCGAGCCGCAGGCCCGGGCGCGCCGCCGAGGACGAGCCGCTCCGCGACGTCGGCGGGCGGCGCCGGCTCGATCGCCGACTCGAGCAGCCGGCCCGAGGCGCGACCGCGACGGCCCAGGCTGTCGCTGAGGCGGGTGCGCGCGCCGATCCGGTGCACCAGCACCGTGTGCTCGGCGACGAAGGTCCCGCTGCCGCGGCGGGAGACGACGAGGTGCTCGGCGGCGAGCGCGGCGACGGCCTGCCGCACGGTGTTGCGGTGCACGCCGAAGCGCTCGGCCAGCTCTCCCTCGGCCGGCAGCTTCGCTCCCGGCGGCCTTCGAACCGGTGACGATGTCGCGACGCAGCTCCTCGGCGATGAGCCGCCAGGCGGAGTATCCGCTCGCGCGCCCTGCCCTGCGTCGTCATCTGGCTAAGTCGCTTCCGTCGTCGCGGGTCATAGAGTAACGTCGAAGTTGTCTAGATTATTAGACAACTATAGACGAGGTGAGATGAGCGTGACCGGGCGGTTCGCGATCTACGCCGCGCCTGGCGTCCGGCGCGGCCGACCCGGTCGGCGCCCTGCTGCGCCAGCGGGCCGAGCAGTGGCTCGGCCGCAGCGTCTCCGCGGACCCGGTGACGCCGGGCGTCCCCGACGGCTGGACGCGCGCGGCCGTCGACGCGATCACCGTCGACGCGCGCCGTTACGGTTTCCACGCCACGCTCAAGGCGCCGTTCCGCCTCGCCGAGGGCCGCACGCCGGAGGAACTCGACGCCGCCGTGGCGCGGTTCGCGGCGGGCCGCGCCGCGCGCGGTGATCCCGCGGCTGACGCTCGCGCGCCTGGGCGGCTTCTTCGCCCTGGTGCCAGGGGCGGAGGCGCCGGGCCTGCACGCGCTCGCCGACGAGGTGGTGACGGGCGTTCGACGACTTCCGCGCCCCGACGACCGAGGCCGAGCTCGCCCGCCGCAACCGGGCCGCGCTCACGCCGCGCCAGCGCGAGCTGCTGCGAGGCCTGGGGCTACCCGTACGTGCTGGATGAGTTCCGCTTCCACCTGACTCTCACCGACCGCATACCGACCGAGCAGCGAGCCCGCGGTGGAGCGCACCCTGACCGACTGGTTCGCCGCGTTGCTCGGGGCCGACCGTGCCGGTCGACGCGCTCGCCGTGTTCACCGAGGCCGAGCCCGGCGCCCCGTTCGAGCTGCGCGCGGTGCACCCCTGCAGCCGATCGCCGCACCCCAGCGTCCGCGCCCAAGCGACAGACAGCGAAGGAGCCCGATGAGCCGCGAAACGGTCCTCAGCAACGCCCGTCTCGTCCTCGATGAGGAGGTCAGGCACGGCTCGGTCCTGATCCGCGACGGCCTGATCGCCGACATCGGCTCCGGACCGCGAGCGCGGCAGGCGTGGACCTGGACGGCGACCACCTGCTGCCCGGCCTGGTCGAGCTGCATACCGACCACCTCGAGCGCCACTTCACTCCCCGGCCGGGCGTGCAGTGGGATCCGCTGCCCGCCGTGCTCGCCAGCGATGCGCAGCTGGCGGCGGCCGGCGTGACCACCGTGTTCGACGCGGTGCGGATCGGGTCGGCGCTCAACCAGAACGACGCCGCCGCCGCGGCCGCCCGGCGTCCTGGCCGACTCGATCGAGCAGGCGGCCGACGCCGGCCTGCTGCGCGCCGACCACGCGATCCACGTGCGCTGCGAGGTCGCGGCCGCAGACTGCCTCGACGCGTTCGGCGAGTTCGGCGACGACCCGCACGTGCGGCTGGTCTCGCTGATGGACCACACCCCCGGCCAGCGCCAGTACGCTGACATGGAGTTGTTCAAGCGCTACCAGATCGCCAAGGGCAACGTCACCGAGTCCGGCTTCGACGCCTTACGTCGCGCCGCTGATCGAACGGTCGGCGCGCTACGCCGACGTGCACCGCCGCGCGATCGCGGGGCTCGCGGCGCAGCGCGGCATCACGCTGGCCACCCACGATGACGCGACGCCGGAGCACGTCGCCGAGTCGGTCGACGCTCGGGGTGCGCATCTCCGAGTTCCCGACCACCGTGCTCGCCGCCAGCGCGGCCGACAAGCACGGCCAGCTGATCGTCATGGGCGCTCCCAACATCGTCCGCGGCGGCAGCCAGTCGGGCAACGTCGCCGCCGCCGAACTGCTCGGCCTCGGGCTGCTGCACATCCTGTCCTCCGACTACGTGCCGTCGAGCCCGCTGCAGGCCGTGTTCCAGCTCGCGGCCGACGGCGCGATCGGGCTCGCCGACGGCGTGAAGCTGGTCAGCGGCAACCCGGCGCGCGCGGTCGGCCTCGACGACCGCGGCGAGATCGCGATCGGCAAGCGCGCCGACCTGGTGCAGGTGCGGCCGCACGACCTGCCGGCCACCGAGCAGCATCCGCGCGGGCGGCGCGTGCCCGTCGTCCGCAGCGTGTACCGGCAGGGGGCGCGGGTCTCGTGACCGAGCCGATCGGCGCCGAGGCGGGCGCTAACGCCTGGCGGCGCCGCCAGCCGCCCGCCCGGTTGTTGGCGATGACGGCTCGGAACATCTCCAGCAGGGCGGCCCGGTTGATGGCGTCGCCGCGGTACATCTGCACCGCCTTCGCCGTCGCGTTCCCGTGCCCCTGGTTGATGATGCCGTGCGGGTCGGCGACGGTCGGATCGTAGATGAAGACGTTGACGTGGTCCTTCGTCGCCAGCAGGGCGCAGACGTTGCCCTGCAGCACGAAGTACGGCTGCACGGTGCGCTTGATGGTCTCCTCGACCTCGGGGTCGGCGGCGTGCGCGAGCTCTCGCACCTGCTGGCAGATCGCCTGCTGCCACTCGGGCAGCGCGGCGATGTACGCGTCGACCCTGGAATCGGCAGACATCTCGGCGCCTCCTATCGCATCCGCACTCCGACCACGGTGGCCGACGGCGGTGCCCCCCCCCAGAGCGGCCAGCTGCGCCGCGGTCAGGTCGGCCTTCGCGATTGCCTCGATCTGGGCTACGGTCATGTTCGCATAGCCGAGCGCCGCGAGCTGGGCTAATCCAGCCAGCGGCGTTAGAGCGGGTCGCCGAGCGGCCCGTGCGTGCTCCGCCAGGGCGCTGTCCCAGTGCGCGGCCCAGTCCGGCTGGGTGCCGTCGGCGTCGGTGAACCCGTACTCCCGGTACAGGCCCCAGGTGGCCAGCGCCCGCCCGGTCTTGACCATGACGTCGGGGTCGGCGGCCAGCGCGGCGACCGCCCGCCCCAGATAAGCCGGGGTCTCCGAGTAGGCGAAGTCGGGGTCGTCGGCCGCGCCGTCGCGCCAGTTGGCCTCGGTGACGCCGAAGTTCTCGAGCATGGCCTCAGAGCGCAGGAAGCCGGGGGTGATCGCGACCGCCGCGACGCCGTGCGGCCTCAGCTCGGCCGCCTGGGCCGCGGCCAGGCGGATCACGGCCGACTTGGCGAGGTCGTAGAAGAACGAGCCGCGATAGCGGGCGGTGTTGCCGTCGGTGACCTCCACGACCAGACCGCGCTTGCGCGCGACCAGCAGCGGGAGCGCGAACCGGCTGGTGATCACGTGGGTGTCGACCGCCTGCCGGATCAGCCGCAGGCCGGCGTCGAGGTCCTGCTCCCACAGCGGATGCTCCCAGTCGGTCAGCGGGTCCCCGCCCCAGACGCAGTTGACCAGAATGTCGAGCTGCCCGGCCTGCTCGGCCGCGATCCGGTCGATCAGCCGGCGGACCTCGTCGGGCCGGCTGTGATCGGTCCGAACGGGGATGCCGCGACCGCCGGCGGCGGTCGACCGCGTCGGCGGTCTGCTCGATCGTTTCCGGGCGGCCGTAGTCGGATCGTCCGGTCGCGCTGCTGCGGCCGGTGACGTACACGGTCGCGCCGGCCGCGCCGAGCTCGACCGCGATGCCCCGGCCGCCGCCCCGGGTACCGCCGGCCACCAGCGCGACCTTCCCGGCCAGCGGTCGCCGATCGTTCGTCATGATTCCTCCAGGTCGTCGGTGCTGAGAGCCTGATAGGGGGACAGCACGCGGTCGAGTGCCTGCCGCAGACGCTGCTCGAGGCTGCCCTCGCGGTCGAGTGCCCAGACCAGGCCCGCGCCGGCGGCGATCGCCTGCACCGACCGGCCGAGGGCGGCGACGTCCGTCCCTGGGCGGAGATCGCCCGCCTGCACCGCCTGCGTGAGCAGCGCCTCGACCGCCCGGCTCTGGGCCTGGTGGACCGCCAGCGCGAACGGGCGGAACTCGGGGTCGGTCAGATCGATGCAGAGGAACGCCAGATGGTTGGCGAAGGTCTCCGGCGTGGCCATCGAGCCCGCCGGCGCGACGATCAGCGCCGCCAGCGCCGCCAGGGCCGCTGCGTGCTCCGCCCGCACCCGCCCGAGCAGCGCGTCAGCGTCGTCGGCGGCCGACTTCGCGAGCGCGAGCAGCAGCCCGCGTTTGGATCCGAACCGCTGCATCAGCGTGCCCGGCACCAGCCCCACCTCGCTGGCGACGGCGGCCAGGGTAAGGCCGACCGGCCCGACCCGGCCGATCACGTCGATCGTCGCGCGCAGGATCGCCGCGTCGTCGATTCCCCGTGGTCGTCCGGCCGCCATGGCCCTCCCCAATTAATAAATGCTTCTTCATTTATTAAATCAGACCAGCCCGCCGGACGGCAACCGGGCGTGAGCCGGTGCCAGACGCGCATAGACGGAGGTGTAGACAGGAAGTAACTATGCGTTGCACCCGACAGGAGGACACAAGTGGCAACCGAGATAGCCCAAGGCGGCCAGGCAGCCCTTGACGCGTTCACGCGCATGCGCGATTCATCCCTGCCGATCGAGGACCGGTACGACGCCGACTTCACCGACCACGACCCGGCCGCCGGGCAGCCCGCTGGCCCGAGCGGCCCGGCCTGGTTCTGGGAGCAGTTCGGCAAGTCGTTCAGCGACATCGAACGCGAGGTGATCGAGACGATCGCCACCCCGACCCGGCTCATCACGATCATGAACCTGTCCGGAACTCACACCGGCGAGTTCCTTGGCCACGCGCCGACCGGCAAGCGCTTCACCGTGCGGAACGTGCAGGTCCTCGGCTTCCGCGACGGCAAGGCGTCGGATCGCTGGGGCTCGACCGACGAGCTCGGCATCCTGCAGCAGCTGGGGCTGGCATGAAGCCGGACGTCGGCCGCCCGCCGACCAGCCACGAGCGGATGTCCGGCCAGTCGTGGGACGCGTCGTACTACGACGGCCCCGCCCCCTGGGACGTCGGCCGGCCGCAGCCGGCGGTGGCGCGGCTCGCGCTCGAGGGCCGGTTCTCCGGCGCCGTGCTCGACGCCGGCTGCGGGACCGGCGAGAACACGCTGCTGGTGGCCGCGCTCGGACTGCCGGTGCTGGGGGTGGACGTGGCCGAGACGGCGCTGTCGATGGCAAGGGAGAAGGCCGCAGAGCCGCGGCATCGCGGCCGAGTTCGCCTGGGCCGACGCGCTGCGGCTTGAGCGGCTCGAGCGCCGGTTCGACTCGGTTCTCGACTGCGGGCTGTTCCACTCGTTCGACGGCGACGAACGGCCGGAGTATGTCGCGAGCCTGGCGTCGGTGACCGGCCCCGGCGCGACCCTCTACGTGCTCTGCTTCAGCGACATCGGATCCGATACCGGCCCGCACCCGGTCAGCCGGGACGAGCTGGCGGCGCCGTTCGGCCTCGGCAGCGGCTGGAGCGTCGCCGCCATCGACCAGGACCGGGTGCTCACCCGCTTCCACGATGAGCGCGGCGCGCCCGCCTGGCTGGCGACGCTCGCCCGAATCTAGACCGCCGGGCTGGCCGCCACGTCCCGGCCGTCGGCCAGCAGGGGCTCCTCCCGGCCGCGGGCGGCGTTGCGGACCGTCGCCGGAACCCGCAGCCGCTCGTCTTCGTACAGCCGCCGCAGCTCGGCCACGTTGTCGTCGGGGGCAAGCGTCAGCTCGGCCAGCCGGTCGAACAGCGCGGCCAGGTCCTCGCCGATGGTGTCCGACGGCGTCGGCATCGCGCCCCAGCAGTCCCAGGGCAGCAGCTCGACGTTCAGCAGGGCCGCGCCGTCGCGCATGAGGTTGCCCGCGATCCACCAGGCGCCGGCCTCCGGCAGCTGGCTGAGCCCGAACTTCGCCTGGGTCGGCCTCGCCCGCCGCGGTACCGGCGCCACGCCTCGCCGCCGACCAGGAACTGGTCCCGCGGCACGTCGGCCAGGTCGAAGTCGGTCTTGAACCAGCCCTGCTGCACCTCGTCGATCTGCGCGTCGATCAGCCGCCAGCGCTGCTGCCCGGAGTCCCAGTACTCGCACACCCAGTGGTCCTCGAACCAGCCGGTGCCGAAGTACCCGCCGAACCCGCAGCGCGCCCGGGCGGGCGTCCCGTGCGCGCGCAGCAGGGCCGCCTCGAGCACGGTGAAGTGCCGGCAGTTGCCCGGCAGCCGTCCCTCGGGCGCGCGCGCCTCGTCGAGCGGCCGCGCATCGCGGGCGACGATCTCGGCCAGCAGGTCGGCCGCCGGGCGCACGTGCACGGTCCAGCGGTCCGCGTCGGCCAGCGTCACCCCGTAGCCGCCGGTCATGTGCTCGTGGATCACCAGCCCGTGCAGCGCCGCGGCGAGCGCGCCTGGATCGCCCGGCAGCGCCTTGACCAGGGGGGCCGCCTGCTCGCCGACCGACGTCATGACGGCCGGCCGGGTGTAGAACTCGCGGGTGTCGATGTCACCGGGGCTCATGCGCGCTCTCCTTCAGGGGGTCTTGAGAACCTGACTGAGGGAACGATACGAAATCATCGCGGACACCTCCTGTCAGTCATTCCTTCCATTCGTCGCGGTCGGTCCAGGTGCAGACGCACACCTCGTTGCCCTCGGCGTCGGCCAGCACCCAGAACATCCGGGCGTACGAGTCGTCCACCATCCGCCCGCCCGCCGCGAGGGCGGCCCGCACCCGCGGCTCGGCCTCGTCGTGCGCCACCGTGATGTCGAAGTGCACCCGGTTGCGCTGCGGCCGGGGCGCGTCCATCTGCTGGAACCAGATTGAGGGCAGCTGCCCGGCCGGGTCGACGATCGCCATCTCCGGGTCGCCGTCGGACTGGTCCACGTAGCCGAGCACCGCCTTCCAGAACGGCTGGACGGCCGCGATGTCGATCGCGTCGATCGCGATCTCCAGCGCCTGCACCGGCCGCGGCGACTCGGCCGTGACGCTGCCCGCCGGGGCGAGGCCGAGGCCGGCCACGGCGGCGGCGATGCGATGGGCCAGCTCGGTGTCGCGTCTGGTGGCGGTGCGCTCCCGCCTGTCCCGGACGGACAGCTCCACCCGGTCAGGGCGCAGGTCGAGCCGCAGGTGGCCGTCGGCGTCGGCGCCGCCGGCCGCTACGGCGGCGGCGGCCACGTCGCTGCCCTGGGCCAGTGACCGCACCGGCACCGAGACCGCCAGGTCGCCCAGTAGGTACCGCCACCCGATGTCGGCCACAGCGGCCGAGGCGGCGGTGCGGGACAGCGGAGCGTCGAGATCAGGTTCGGTCATCCGATCAGAATGCCAGACAATCTTTTTCCCGAACGGTCCGGTGCGGCTCTCGCCGGCCGGCTGGGGCCTGGTTCTCGGTCAGCCCTCAGGCGTCACGGGTCCGGGTGCGCCACGCCCCGGCCGCCGTCGCGGCGACCAGCCAGAGAACGATGACCAGCACCGCCGCGACGGCCGGCATCGGCAGCTTGAGGTTGTTGAGCGCGTTGGTGGACCCCGGGTTGGCCCGGGTACCGATGGCGGGGCCGGGCTGGAAGCGGCTGACGGCGAACACCAGCACCAGGTCGCGGGCGGCACCGAGGAAGGTCGCCAGGTAGAGCATGCCGCTGGCGACGGTCTGCCAGCCGATGATCGCGGTCAGGGTGACCGCCCTGGATGCGGTCAGCGAGCCGACCCCCACCGCAAGGGCCGTGACGACCGCGGTGGCCAGCACCACCCACAACGCGGACTCGGCCAGCAGGCCAGGGCCGGGGGCCTGCGTCGAGCCGTGGAACGCGAACGCGGCCGCGACCGTGAGCAGGAACCCGCCCAGGGTGAACGGCAACGCGACCGCGATCGCGGCCGGGACCCGGGTGAGGAACAGCGAAGTGCGGGAGCGGCCGGTGGCGGCCAGGTCGCGGAAAACGCCCGCCGCGACGTCGACGGTGCCCGCCTCGGTGCCGATCAAGATGGCGGCGAACGACCCGAAATAGAGGCCCATCAGCGACGTCCCGTCCCCGAGGGTCCTGGCCCCCGGGAGCTGGCCGTGATGCCGGGCGAGGATGACCGTGAGGTACAGGGCGGTGACGCCGACCGAGAGCGCCGCCGCCGCTGCCATCGTGGGCCGGTGGCGGCGGAGCTTGAGGATATCGGCCGCGATCATCGGGCCGGCCAGGGCGCGGCTCACGAGCGGGCTCCGATCCGGGAGGTCAGGGTCAGGAACCAGTCCTCAAGCGATGGCCCGCCGGCGCCGAGCAGCGTCGCGATCGGCCCCTGGGCGATCAGGCGGCCGCGGTCGATGACCGCGGCGGCGTGGCAGGTCTTCTCGATCTCGCCGATCAGGTGGGAGGAGATGAACACGGTCCTGCCCTCGGCCGCCAGGTCCGCGATCAGCCCCCGCAGCTCGAGAATGCCACCGGGGTCGAGCCCGTTCATCGGCTCGTCGAGGATGATCAGGCGCGGATCGGCCAGCAGGCAGCGGGCGATGCCCAGCCGCTGGCGCATGCCCTGGGAGTAGCCGCCGACCCGGTCCCCGGCCCGGTCGGCCAGCCCCACCCGCTCCAGGGCAGGCTCGATCCTGCGCTCCGCCTGGGGGCCGCGGACGGCCGCGATCACCTGGAGGTTCTCCCGACCGGTGAGATGGTGGTGAAAGCGCGGCTCCTCGATGATCGCGCCAACCCGGGCCAGCACCTCCGCCCGGTGCCCGGCGAGCGGGCGGCCGCCGACCGCGATCGTGCCGGCGTCGGGCTGCGTGAGGCCGGTCAGCAGGCGGATCACGGTCGTCTTGCCGGCGCCGTTGTGCCCGAGGAAGCCGAACGCGCAGCCGGCCGGGACCGTCAGGTCCACGTCGGCGACGGCGGTGCGCGAGCCGAACCGTTTGGTCAGGCCGCGGGTTTCGATGATCAGGGGTGCCAGTGAATTAGTCACCGGACCAGCTTCGGGCTGCGCCTTCCGCCCGGCATCGGTGCGAAGTACGGTTCCGCCCGGGCCAGGATCGTCCCTTCGGCCGATTCGCGGCCGGGCGCCGGCTGCGTACCCTGTGGCCAGTGAACAGGACGCACCGCCTCGCCGCCCGGGCCCCGACCGTGCTCAGCGTCGGCCTGGGCCTGCTGCTCGGCGCCGTCCTCGCGGCCGACACCGCCGTCGTCGCCGACCGCCCCGGCGGCGGCCACTGGCCGTTCGAGCTGGCCGTCGGCGTGATCGTCGGGGCACTGGCGCTGCTGCGCGGCCGGGGCCGGGCGCCTGCCGCCGCCGCGGGCCTGGCGGTCGGCCTGACGGCCGATGTCGTGGCGGACGCGACGCGGCTGCCGTCCCAGCCGGGGGTCGCGGCCACGCTGGGGCTGCTGGTGCTTGGCGCGGCGGCGATGCGGGTCGCCACCGCCCGCCAGGCGGCGCTGGTCGCCGTCGGCGGGGGCGCCGTGCTGGTGGCGGGGCGGGCGGGCGTCCGCCACGAGTACATCCTGCCGCTGGCGTTCCTCGGCCTGCTGGCCTGGGGCGGCGCGCTCGGGGTGGGGGTCTGGCTGCGGTTCGTCGACGCCCGCCATCAGCTCGCGGTCGACGCCGCCCGCCGCGACGAGCGGCTGGAGCTGGCCCGGGAGCTGCACGACGTCGTCGCCCACCACGTAGCGGGCATCGTCGTGCAAGCTCAGGCCGCCCGGCTGGTCGCCGCCCGGCGGCCGGACACGCTCGAGCCGGCGCTGGCCGGCATCGAGTCGGCCGGCACCGACGCCCTCGACGCCATGCGCCGGGTGGTCGGCCTGCTCCGCGACGCGGACGGCGCGGGCGGCGTCACGCCCGGCCGGGAACCGCTGGCCGGCCTGGTCGCCCGGTTCGCCGACGCGGGTCCGGCCGTCCGGCTGCGGCTGCCCGATGACGGCCAGCCGTGCTGGCCGCCGGAGGTGGCCGGCACCGTCTACCGGGTCGTCCAGGAGGCCCTGACCAACGTCGTCCTGCACGCTCCGGAAGCGGCCGAGGTCACCGTCCTGGTCGGAAACGCACCGTCGGGGGTCACCGTCGAGGTCGTCGACGACGGGCCGGGCGGTCCGTCCGGCCCGGCCTGGTTCGCCCGCGGCGGCGGCTACGGGCTGGTCGGCATGCGCGAGCGGGTCGAGGCGCTCGGCGGCACGCTGCGGGCCGGGCCGGGCCCGGCGGGCGGCTGGGTGGTGCAGGCCGAGCTCCCGGCCCGGGCCGGGAGCGGCCGGTGAGCATCCGCGTCCTGCTCGCCGACGACCAGGCCATGATCCGCGGCGGGCTCCGGCTGATCCTCGAGGACCAGCCCGACATCACCGTCGTCGGCGAGGCCGCCGACGGGTCCGAGGCGATCGCGCTGGCCCGGCGGCTGCGGCCCGACGTCTGCCTGGTCGACATCCGGATGCCGGGCCGGGACGGCCTCGAGGTGACTCGCGCGCTGGCCGGGCCGGGGGTGCGCGACCCGCTCCGGGTCGTGATCGTGACGACCTTCGACCTCGACGAGTACGTCTACGGGGCGCTGCGGGCGGGCGCGGTCGGCTTCCTGCTCAAGGGCACCAGCCCGGCGCTGCTGGTCGAGGCCGTCCGCGCCGCCCGGGCGGGCGACGGGCTGATTTCGCCGCAGGTCACGCTCCGGCTGCTGCGGCACCTCACCCCAGCCGCGGTTCCGGCCGCCCAGCCGGCCATGCCGCTGTCGGCCCGCGAGCTTGAGGTCGCGGCCGCGATCGCCCGGGGCCGCACCAACAGCGAGATCGCGGCCGAGCTGTTCATCTCGCTGAGCACGGTCAAGTCGCACCTCACTAGCATCCACAACAAGCTCGGCGTCCGTAACCGGGTCGAGATCGCCGCGTGGGCGTGGGGAGCCGGGCTGATCCAGCCCGCCGCCGGCTGAGCGGCGGCTACCGGGTGACCGGCTGCGGTGCCTGGGCGGCCCGCTCGGCGTAGTCGTCCCGCGCCGCCAGCACGTCGTTGATGTGCTGCTCGGACCAGACCCGGACGACGTTCAGGAGCTCGGTCACGTCGCGCGCGAGATCGGTGACGGCGTAGTCGACCCGGGGCGGGATCGTCGGGTAGACGGCCCGGCTGACCAGACCGTCCCGTTCCAGGCTGCGCAGGGTCTGGGTGAGCAGCTTCTGGGTGATCCCGTCCAGCCGGCGACGGAGCTCGCCGAACCGCAGCGAGCCGGCCCCGATGGCGCGGGCACGCGGCCAGGTAGGCGTCGGTATCCGCATGATAGGAGCCGTTCAGCCGATGCGCGCGATCACCCAGACGGCCTTCGGCGGCCCGGACGTGCTCACGCTCACCGACGTGCCCCGGCCCGAGCCCGAGCCGGGCGGGGTGGTCGTCCGGCTGCGGGCGACCAGCGTGAACCCGGTCGACCTGGTCATCCGCTCGGGCGCGTTCGCTGCTCGGCCCGCCTCCGTTCATCCTCGGCTGGGACGTCTGCAGCGTTGTCGAGGCGGCCGACCCCGGGGTCAGCCGGTTCGCGGTCGGCGACGAGGTGTACGGCATGCCCTACTTCCCGCGCGCGGCGGGCGCCTACGCCGAGTTCGTCGCCGCCCCGCCCCGGCAGCTCGCCCGCAAGCCGGCCTGCGCGAGCCACGCCGAGGCGGCCGCGCTGTCGCTGGCTGACCGCCTGGCAGTCGCTGGTCGACATCGCGCACGTGCAGCCGGGCCAGCGAGTGCTGATCCACGGGGCCGGCGGCAGCCTCAGGCACATCGCCGTCCAGCTCGCCAAGCACCTCGGCGCCGCGGTGATCGGCACCGCCAGCACCGCCAAGCACGAGTTCCTGCGCTCGCTGGGCGCCGACCAGCTGATCGACTACCGCCAGGTCGATTTCACCGAGGCGGTCGGTGACGTCGACGTGGTGCTCGAGACGGTCGGCGGCGACTACGCGGCCCGTTCCTTCTCCGTCCTGCGCCCGGGCGGCCTGCTGGTGACCGCGGTCGAACGGCTCAACCCGACCCTGCCCGGCCGGGCGGCCGCGGCCGGGGTCCGGTTCGCCGCCGTCAGCGTCGAACCCGACTACGTCGCCCTCGAACGGCTGGCAGCGCTGGCCGAGGCGGGCGCGCTGCGCCCGTTCGTGCAGACCGCGCTCCCGCTCGAGGAGGCGGCCAAGGCGCACGCGATCGTCGGGGCCGGCGGCGTGCAGGGAAAGATCGTCCTCACCCTGTGAACCAGCCGCTGCGCGCCGTCCGACTCGGCGGCGCTCAGCGGACCGGGGCCGGCCGACAATACATACGTGTGGACGGGAAACAGACAGCGGGCGGCGGCCTGATCGTGGACCCCGCCGAGTTCGAGGCCGCCTTCCAGGAGCATTTCGCGCCGGTCTACCGGTTCATCTGCCGACGGGTGGGCCCGGACCTGGCCGAGGACCTGGCGGCGGACACGTTCGCGACCGCGTACCGGCGGCGCGCCTCCTATCAGCCGCGGCGCGCCTCACTGCGGGCCTGGCTCTACGGCATCGCCGTGAACGTGCTGCGCAATCACTGGCGGGCCGAGCAGCGCCTGCTCGCGCTCGACGCCCAGCTGCTGGCCGCCGGCGACCCGGCAGCGGCGACGGCGGTCGTCGACGTGGTCCACGACCGCCTCCTCGCCTCCTCGCTGGCGCCGCGGATCGCGGCGGCGCTGCAGCGGCTGATACCAGAACAGCGCGAGGTCCTGCTGTTGCACGCGTGGGCCGAGCTCAGCCACGAAGAGATCGCGGCGGCGCTGGAGATCGCGCCGGGAACGGCGCGCTCGCGGCTGTCGAGGGCACGGGCGTCGCTGCGCCGTGAACTCGGCCATTTCGACTTCGACCTGTGGATTTTCGAACCGCCCGCCATCGGGCACGGGGAAGAGGGACGCGGTCATGCCTGACGAAATCGACCTGCTGCGGACGTTTCGCGAGCACGCGCCCGGCCCGTCCGCCGCCGCCTGGGCGCGCGCGCAGACGGCCATTGAAGCCGCCCGCCGAGACGAGAGCAGCGGCCAGCCGCACGACGGCGCGCCTGGTGACCAGGCGGAACGCGCCGCGCCTGCGCTCCGCTCGGCCATCCGGCGGCCCCGGCGGCCTGCCGTGCGGCTTGACCGGCGGTACGTCATCGCCGCCTGCGCCGTCGCCGCCCTGGTCGCGGGGCTGCTGGCCGTCGTTCGGCCGGGTCCGTCACCGTTGACCAGGCCGCTGACGACCGCCTGGCAGTCCGCCCGCCCGCTGCCGGCCGGCCCGGCGTCACCGAGCGGGCAGATCGGCGGCTGGCGGCTGGCGAGCTACCTCGTCAGCGCGGGCTGGCAGGAGAACAGCGCGGGCCCCGAGCCCGGCTACCTCACCTGCCCGACGGCGCAGACCTGCTACGTCGAAGGCAACAACGCGTCCTCGGTCACCGGCCCGGCCGACCTCGACTCCTTCTACGTCTCGTCCGACGGTGGCGCGACCTGGAGCGTCCTCCCGCTGCCGGGCGGCATCGCGTTCACGTCGCCCCTGGCCTGCGCGTCGGCCGCGGGCTGCGCGGCCGGCGCGCTCTATCACGGCCAGCCGGTCTTCATCACGACCGGCAACGGCGGGCACTCCTGGACGGTCGACCCGCTCCCGGCCGGCGACGGGCAGATCTTCAAGCTCAGCTGCCCGTCGTCGGCGGACTGCCAGGGACTGGCGTCGGCGCAGGGGAAAACCATCTCGCCCGGGTTCAGCGGGCTGATGGCGTCCGTCGCCGTCATCGGCACCACCGACGGAGGCAGGCGCTTCACCGCCGCCCGGTTCACGGCCGGCCACTCCCTGCAGGACATCAGCTGCCCGACGACGCGCTACTGCGTCGCGGTCGGCGTCTACGACGAGTCCGTGCGGAGCCGGAGCGCGCCGCTGAACGGGTTCGTGATGATCTCCCGCGACGGCGGCGTCACCTGGCGCTGGGGCACGCTGCCAGCGGGCCTCAGCCCCGGGCCGTTCCCGCAGGTGTCCTGCCTGACCACCGCCGACTGTTGGATGATCGGCTATGTCCACGACGTCGCCTACAGCGTGATGGCGTCCTCGTCCGACGGCGGCGCGACCTGGACCGAGCATCGGCTCCCGGCGAGCATCCCCGACCCCCAGCTGTACAGCTTCGCCTGCCCGACCGCGGCCAGCTGCTACGCGGCGGGCGAGGACTCCATCCCGCAGCAGATCGGCAACACCTACAACGCGGGCTCGGCCGTCGTCGCGGTCACCCAGGACGGCGGCCGGACCTGGAGCCGGGTCAGCTTCCCGGTCCCGGCCCGCGTGCCGGGCGGCGTGGATGGCGACGCCTTCATGGACATCGGCTCCATCCAGTGCCCGCAGGCCGGCCGCTGCGTGGCGCTGGGCTCCGCCGACCAGGGATCGAGGTCTACGCCGGTTTACACAGCCAACGGCTAGCGGGGTCGACCGGGGAGTCGCCCGGGACCGTTCGAGAGATCTATCTTGAGAATTGTTTCTCGAGAGCTTTCTCTTGATAGATGTCTCTCGAGACGTTACTATCGAGACATGTCTAGCGACGATGCCACGACGACGCCCCAGCCGCCCGAGGACCCGCGGATCCGGAAGGTCACCGACGCCCAGACCCTGAAGGCGCTGGCCCATCCGGTCCGGATCGCGCTGTTCGAGGAGCTGGCGATCGGCGGCGCGATGACCGCCACCCAGATCGGCGAGCGGATCGGCGAGTCGGCCACCACCTGCTCGTTCCACCTGCGCCAGCTGGCGAAGTACGGGTTCGTGGAGGAGGCGGGCGGCGGCACCGGCCGGTCCCGGCCGTGGCGGCTGACGTCCGTCGGGATGTCGTTCAGCCCCAGCGGGGACGCGGAGGCGGAGATCGCGTCCGACGCCGTGGTCCGCATGTTCCGCCAGCGTCAGTTCGACCGGTACGAGACGTGGCGGTCGACGCAAGGCGTCGTACCCGCTGGAATGGCGGCAGGCGGCGGTCGACGGGCAGTACCTGTTCCACCTGACCCCCCCGGAGCTCGCGCAGTTCAGCAACGAGGTGCACGAGCTGCTGATGCAATGGGACCGGCTGGAAGGCCGGCTGGAGGACCCGTCCAAGCGCCCGGCCGACTCGGTGCCGGTGGAGGCGCTGCTGCTCGGCCCACCCGATCGCCCCGCCGACGTCAGACAGGCGGTCCCGGCGATGCCTAGGCTGACGGCGCCGCGGGCGCTGGCGCCGCTCCGCCAGCGGGGGTTCCGGCTGCTGACGATCGGCCAGGTCACCTCCAACGTCGGCGACGCCTGCTACGCGGTCGCGCTGCCCTGGTACGTGCTCGCCGCGCACGGCGGCGTGCTGCTGCTCGGCACCGTGCTGGCCGCCTACGGGGTGCCGCGGACCGCGCTGATCGCGGTCGGCGGGTGGGCCAGCGACCGGTGGCGGCCGCAGACGGTGATGATGGCGACCGACGCGGTCCGCGCCCTGGCCCTCGCCGCCCTCGCGGTGACGGCGGCGACCGGGCCCGCGCGGGCGGTCGTGCTGGTGCCGATCGCGGTCGTGATCGGGGCCGGCGAGGGCCTGTTCCTGCCCGGGTCGTTCTCGATCATCCCCTCGCTGCTGTCCGGCGACGATCTGCAGGCCGGCAACGCGCTGGCGTCGGGCGGGACCCAGCTGGCGACGCTGGCCGGCCCGGCCGTCGGCGGCGCGCTGGTCATCGCTGGCCGGCCCCTCGCTCGCGTTCGGGCTCGACGCGCTCTCGTTCGCCGTCTCGGCGATGACCCTGGCAACCCTGCTCGGCCCCGCCGGGCGCGGCGCTGCCCGGCCGACCTTGTCGGTCGCGCCCGTCACGGCCGCGGAAACCGAGACGGCGCCCGCGCCGGCGCTGCGCGGCGATGCTCCGCTCGGAGCGGGTGCTGCAGATCATCCTGCTGGTCAATCTCGCCGCCAACCTCGGTCTCGGCGGGGAGAGCGAGGTGGCGCTGCCCGCGCTCGTGCACGGCCCGCTGCACGCCGGCGCGAGCGGCTACGGCGCCGTGCTGGCCGCCTTCGCCGGCGGCGCGCTGCTCGGGACCATCGCCGCCGGGCAGCTCGGGCGGCTGCGGCGGCCCGCCGTCGTGGGCTCCCTCGCGTTCCTCGGCGAGGCGGCCTGCCTCGCGGTCACGCCCTATGCTCGGCGCCACGGTCGCGGTCGCGGCCGCGATGGCGGGCCTCGGGGCGCTGAACGGCTTCGGCAACGTGCTGACGATCACCGCCTTCCAGCGCTGGGCCCCGCCGAGCGCGCTCGGCCGGCTGGCGGGCGTGCTGATGCTGACCAGCTTCGGCGTGTTCCCGATCTCGGTCGCGCTCGCGGCCGTGGTCGTGCGCGCACTGGGGCCCGACGCCCTTCTTCCTGCTCGCGGCGGTCACCCTGGCCGTCGCCATCCTGGCCGGACTCAGCCAGCGCGCCTGGCGCGACTTCGGCGCCACCCACCCGGCGACGACGCCGGAACCGGCAAACCACCTGGAAGGACAACCCGCATGAACCCGCTGCTAGCAAGCGATCTGGCCAGCTGCCACGCCCGCGACCTCAGGCACCAGAGCGATCAACGCCGTCGGCAGGCGCTGATGACCGCCCGCCGCCACCGTCAGTCACCGCTGCGCCGCCAGCTCGGCTTCCGGCTGATGGAGGCGGGGCTGCACCTGGTGTCGAGCTCGGCCGACTGAGGGGCCGAGGCCGCCGCCAGCGACGCCGCGGGCCTGCTCGCTATATTCTGTCCGGGACGGCGCGCCTTTGTTCGGGTGTGCGCCACGCTCGAGGGGAGCCGCGATGCGTGAGCACGGCTACTCCGACGCCCTCCGCGTCTTGCGCGACGCCGCCGGCGGCGACCTTCAGCACGTGATCGACGGCCGCCTGCGAACCGGTTCCGGCCTGGGATCCCGATCGTCTACCTGGGCGACTTCTCCGGCGAGGAACTGTTCCCGCTGACCGCCCGGGCAGGCCGCCGAGGAGGTCGCGGGGTCGATGGCGGGCCGGGCGTTCAGCACCGGCCAGCCGGTGACCAGCGAGCGGGACGACGGGATCCGGGTCTGGGTCCCGGTCAGCGAGCAGGCCAGCAGGACCGGGGTGCTGGCGGTCACGATCCCCGACGCTGCCCCGGAGACGATCGAGCGGGTCGAGCTCCTCGGCGTGTTCGCCGGGCTGGTCATCGCCGCCGCCGCCCGGGTCAGCGACGTCCCTTATGTCCGGCGGCAGGGACAGGAGATGTCGCTGCCGGCCGGGCATGCAGTGGGATCTGCTGCCGCCGCTGAACACCCGCACCCCCGGCGCCACGATCGCCGGGCTGCTCGAGCCCGCCTACGACATCGCCGGCGACGCGTTCGACTACGCGGTCGGCGACGAGCGCCTGGATTTCGCGATCATCGACGGGATGGGCCACGGCATCGGCTCGACGCTGCTGACCGGGCTCGCGGTCGGCGCCTACCGGCACGCGCGCCGCCGCGGCGCCTCCATCGCGGACATGCACGCGGCCATCGACGAGGCGCTTGACCAGCAATTACGACGACGATTCGTTCGCCACCGGCATCATCGGCCGGCTGGCGTTCGGCACCGGCCGACTGGAATGGTCATGCGCCGGGCATCCGCCGCCGCTGCTGCTGCGCGGGCGCAAGGTCGTCGCGGAGCTGGCCAACGACCCGGTCCTGCCCTTCGGCCTGCGGGGCCGGCCCAAGCTGAGCGTCGCCGATCTCGAACCCGGCGACGCGGTGCTGCTGTACACCGACGGGGTGACCGAGGCCCGCGCGGCCGACGGGGAGCTGTTCGGGCTCGACCGGCTCACCGACCTGCTCGAGCAGGAAGCGGCCAGCGGGCGGCCGCCCGAGGAGATGCTGCGCCGCCTGGTGCGGGCGCTGCTCGAGCACCAGCCCGAGGGCCTGCGCGACGACGCCACGCTGCTGCTCGTGCAGTGGACCGGCCGCGCCGAGTGACAATCTGGATGCGAGCGGACGAAATTGATCACACGGCGGTGATCAGGCGATATTGGGGTAGGCGAACCCCATGCGTACGGGCACGGGGGGAAGCGGGCCGATGGTGAACGACGGGCCTGGCGCGGACGTGACGGCCCGGAAGACCCGGTTGGCTCGGGCGTTCCGAGTCAGACCGCCGATGGCAACCCCGCCGGGGCGCTGGAGCCGATGGCGGGGCTGGCGGCCCTGGGTCAAGCCGGTCCGGCGGGTGGCGCTGCTGTTCATCGTCGCGCTGGTCGTCGAGTACCTGGTGGTGCCCGAGCTGGTGGGGGCTAGGAAGGATCTGTACCTGCTCAACCAGCTGAACGCGCGGGTGGGCGGTCGCCGGCGTGGTGGTCGAGGTCGTCTCGCTGTTCTGCTACGCAGTGCTGACCAAGGTGCTGCTCCCGCCCGGCCCCAAGCCGAGCCTGTCCCGGCTGTTCCGCATCGACCTGTCGGCGGCGGCGGTCGCGCACGTCATCCCGGCCGGGACGCTGGGCACCGCGGCGCTCGGGTTCCGGCTGTTCACCAACGAGGGCATCTCCGCCAACGACGCCGGCGTGATGATGGCGGCCAAGGGGCTGGGCTCGACCATCGTCCTGAACGTGCTGCTATGGCTGTCGCTGGTCATTTCCATCCCGCTGGCCGGGTTCCGGCCGATTTACGGGACTGTCGCCATCATCGGGACCGTGCTGCTGGCGGCGGTGGCGCTGGTGATCATCGGCGTCACCCGCGGCACCGAGCGCGGCGTCCCGGATCCTGCACGTGGTCGGCGACAAGATCCCCTGGGTGAGCGGCGATCGCCTCGAGGCCGCCGTCCGCGAGGCCAGCAAGACCGCGTCCACCATGGCCAGGGACAAGCGCGTGCTGGCCTGGGCGCTGGTCTGGGCCTCGCTCAACTGGCTGCTCGACGCCGCCTCGCTGTGGTGCTTCATCGCCGCCTTCGGCAGCACCGTCAACCCGATCGAGCTGTTCGCCGCCTACGGCATCGCCAACGTGGCCGGGGCCCTGCCGACTCACCCCGGGCGGTCTCGGCGTGGTCGACTCGGCCGCCCCGCTGCTGCTGGTCGGCTTCGGCGTCACCCGCAGCGTGGCGACGCTCGGCGTGCTCGCCTGGCGGCTGGTCAACTTCTGGCTGCCGATCCCGGTCGGCGCCGCGTCCTACGTCTCGCTGAAGGTGAAGCCTGGGCAGGGCCGGGCCGCGGTGGAGACCGCCGTCTCAGGCATGTTCGCGGTGGTGGGGGCGCGATCGCCGTACGCCACGTCGCCCGCTGCGGCACCCGAGCCGCAGCCGCACTCGCCTGCCGGGCCGTCGGATCAGCAGACGCCGCAGGAGCCGCCGGACTCGGGGCGGTCGGACTCGGGGCGGTCGGACTCGGGGCGGTCGGACTCGGGGCGGTCGGACTCGGCGCGGTCGGCGGACGAGGCCGAGGAGGCCGAGGAGGGTCAGGACCGCCGGGCGGGGTGAAACGTGACCGCCTTGTCCGGCCGCTGCCACCCGGCTGGACGCTACCGTATCGGCGGGACTTTCGGTCGCACGAGAAGGAGCGCGTTCTGTGATGATGCGCCGTGACTAGCACCGGGACCAGGCTCGACCTCACGCGATCGCAGATTCTGGCGTTCCGGCGACGGGCCGGGGCGCTCGATGAGCGGCTTGCGCCGGGGCCGGCCTCGCTGCAGCGGGCGGCCTGGGCGGGGCTGCAGGACAGCATGCCCCGGGCGGCGGTGCTGTCGATTCACGCCCGGGTCGAGGCGACCGAACCCGCCACCTGGGCGGATCCGTCGCTGGTGCAGCTGTGGGGGCCCCGGTACAGCGTGTTCGTCGTCGCCGAGTGCGACCTGGCCGTCTTCTCGCTCGGGACGATGCCGGACGACGCCAAGGGCCGACGGCGGGCGGAGGAGCTCGCCGCGAGCCTCGGCGCCGCCCTCGGCGACGAGCGGGTCGGCCATAAGGAGGCGGGCGCCCGTCTGGGCGTGGATCCGAACCGCCTCAGGTACGCGGGCGCGACCGGCACCGTCCTGATCCGCTGGGAGGGCGCGCGGCAGCCGACGGTCTGGATCGTGCCCGCCCCGGAAATGAGCCCGCGCGAGGCGCGCCTCGAACTCGCGCGCCGCTACCTAAGCAGCTACGGACCGACGACGCCCGACTCGTTTTCCCGGTGGGCGGGGATCGGCCCGCGTTCTGCCGTCGCGGCGTTCGAGGCTCTGGGTCAGTCGCTGACCCCGGTCCGGACCCCCATCGGCGAGGCGTGGCTGCTCAGCTCCGACGAAGACCTCGTCCGGGCCGAGCCGGGCCCGCCCGCGGCCGCGCGGCTGCTCCCGAGCGGAGACGCCTTCTTCCTGCTCCAGGGGGCCGACCGGGGTCTCCTGGTGCCGGACGAGGGTCGCCAGCGCGAACTGTGGACGCCGCGGGTCTGGCCGGGCGCGCTGCTGGTCGACGGCGAGGTCGCCGGGACGTGGCGGCGAGCGGGCGCGGTGCTGACGGTGCAGCGCTGGCGGCCGCTGTCGGCGACGGAGCGCGACGCGGTCGAGGCGGAGGCGGCTTCGCTACCGCTGCCCGGCACCCAGGGCCAGGTCGCCGTCCGCTGGGAGACCTAGCCAATACGGGCCGGCCGACCATTGATCGCAGGCGGCTCAGACGGCCGCTGATCACCGCTCCCGGCCGAGCTCCCGGCCGAGCCGTCCGCCGACGGCGCTCCGCGCTTCTTGCTGTTATCATTCCGCACCGGGTCACCCGGTCGCTCTAGCGGCTAGCGGCCCGCAGACCGCACTCCACCCGCCACCCCGCCACCCGCCACCCGCCACCCGCACCCCGCACCCCGCACCCCGCTTCTTGCTGTTATCAGTCGCGGACCGGGCGGGTCAAAAGATCTTGGAAGGTAGGGCCTCGTATAGCGTGCTTTTCTTCCGCCATGAAAAAGATTTCCAAGGTCTTTTGCTACATGGAAGCACTAGTGCCTCTCAGAGTCCCCTGAGCATCACGCGATGCGGCGGATGCGCCCGTCGGGCGCGGTGATTCCGGCGTCGGCGTGCAGGATCGCGGCGAGCGCCTCGACGCCGTCGACGAGGCGGGGGCCGGGGCGGACGACGAGCCCGTCGGCGTCGATCGCCCAGACCGGCAGGCCCGGCAGTTCCCTGGCGACCAGCTCGGCCTGGGCGGCGGCCGTGTCGAGGTGGAACCCGCACGGGGCCACCACGACCACCTCCGGCCCCGCGGCCGCGATCCGGTCCCAGCTGGTCGGCTCGGAACGGCCGCCAGGGCAGGCCGCCACCGGGCGGCCGCCCGCCGCGGTGACCAGGTCAGGAACCCAGTGCCCGGCCGTGAAGGGCGGGTCGGTCCACTCGATGACCGCCACCGACGGCCGACGTCGGCCGGCGACTCGGTCGGCGACCGCCGCCAGCCGCCGCCGGAGCGCGGCCACCAGCCGCTCCGCCTCGGCCTCGGCGCCCGCCCGCTCGCCCACGGTCAGGATCGTCGCGAGGACGTCATCGAGGCGGTGCGGATCCAGCGAGACCACCTCGGCGGCGCAGCCGAGATAGTCGAGCGCGTCCTCGACGTCGCCGGCCGGCAGGGCGCACACCCGGCAGAGGTCCTGGGTCAGGATCAGGTCGGGGGCCAGCGCGGCCAGCGCGTCGGCGTGCAGCGTGTACAGGTCCTCGCCCGCGGCAAGCTGCGCGCGGACATAGGCGTCGATGGCGGCCGGGTTCATCCCGGCGGTGTCGCGCCCGCCGACGACCACGGCCTTCTGGGAGCGGGCGGACGCTGGCTGGTCGCACTCGAACGTCACCCCGACCAGCTGCCCGCCCAGGCCAAGGGCGTAGACGATCTCGGTCGCCGACGGCAGCAGGGAGACAATCCGCATGATCACCCCAGTCTAAGAGCCGATCGGCCGCGCGGACCGGGCAGCGTCTGTTTGTGGTCTGCCACAGAAAAAACCTTCTCCAGTTGGTTGCTCCCACAGTCAGGGCTCTCTAGACTGCCGATGCGACGGTTCGCAAGAGCACTGGGCCTGAAGGTCTGGGAAGCGACGGCCAGGCGAGGAGACGTAAGCGATGGAATCGACCGTGCTGGGCTACCCCAGGATCGGCCCGCAGCGCGAGCTGAAGAAGGCGACCGAGGCGTACTGGGCGGGCCGGGAGACGGCCGCCGGCCTCGAGCAGACCGCGGCCGGCCTGCGCCGTCAGACCTGGGAGACGCTGCGGGACGCGGGCCTGCCCGACATCCCGTCGAACACCTTCTCACTCTACGACCACGTGCTCGACACCGCCGTGATGGTCAACGCGGTCCCCAAGCGGTTCGCGGCGCTCGAGGGCCTCGACGCCTACTTCGCGATGGCCCGCGGCGCCGACGGGATCACGGCGCTCGAGCTGACCAAGTGGTTCGACACCAACTACCACTACCTCGTGCCCGAGCTCGAGCAGGCCACCGACCTGCGGCTGGTCGACGACAAGCCGGTCCGGGAGTACCGGGAGGCGCGGCAGCTCGGGCATCGAGACGCGGCCGGTGCTGGTCGGCCCGGTGTCGTTCCTGCTGCTGTCCAAGGCGGTCGAGCCGGGCTTCGCGCCGCTTGACCTGCTCGACCCGCTGCTGGTCGCGTACGAGCAGCTGCTCGGGGAGCTGCACGCGGCGGGTGCCCGCTGGGTGCAGCTCGACGAGCCGGCCCTGGCGGCCGACCGCACCCCGGCCGAGCTCGAGGCTCTCGGCCGCGCCTACCAGCGGCTCGGTTCGCTCGCCGACCGGCCGAAGCTGCTCGTCAGCACCTACTTCGGCGAGATCGGGGACGCGCTGCCGGTGCTGGCAGACACCCCGGTCGAGGCGATCGGGCTGGACTTCGTGGCCGGGCCGGGCAACCGGGAGGCGCTCGGCGCGATCGGCGGCATCGGCGCGAAGACCCTGGTCGCCGGCGTGGTCGACGGCCGCAACGTGTGGCGCGCGGACATGCCCGCGGTGCTGTCGCTGTGCGCGTCGCTGCTCGGCCTGGTCGGGGAGCTGACCGTGAGCACGTCCTGCTCGCTGCTGCACGTGCCGCTTGACCTCGACGCGGAGACGTCGCTGGCGCCGGAGCTGACCAGCAAGGCTCGCGTTCGCGCGGCAGAAGGTCGACGAGGTCGTCATGCTCGGCCGCTGGCTGCACGGGGACCGGGTCATCCTCGACCCCGCCCCGAAGGCCGTCGCCGCCGTGAACCCGGAGGTCAGGGCGCGGCTGGCCGCGCTCGGGGACGGGCCGGAGCGCACCACCTACGCGGTCCGGCAGGCGGCCCAGGACTACGGCCTGCCGACCCTGCCGACCACCACGATCGGGTCGTTCCCGCAGACGGCCGAGATCCGCGCGGCCCGGGCCGGCCTGCGGGCCGGGCACCTCGCCGCCGACGACTACGAGGCCGTCATGCGGGCCGAAATCGACCGGGTCATCGCCCTGCAGGAAGAGATCGGCCTGGACGTGCTGGTGCACGGCGAGCCCGAGCGCAACGACATGGTGCAGTACTTCGCCGAGCAGCTCGACGGGTACGCCGCCACCGACCACGGCTGGGTCCAGTCGTACGGGACCCGGTACGTCCGCCCGCCGATCCTGCACGGCGACGTCAGCCGGCCCCGGCCGATGACCGTCGGCTGGGCCCGCTACGCCCAGTCGCGCACGAGCAAGCCGGTCAAGGGCATGCTGACCGGGCCGGTCACGATGCTGTCGTGGTCGTTCGTCCGCGCCGACCAGCCGCTGGCCGAGACCGCGGGCCAGGTCGCGCTGGCGGTCAGGGATGAGATCGCCGACCTGGAGGCGGCCGGGATCCGCATCATCCAGGTCGACGAGCCCGCCCTGCGCGAGCTGATGCCGTTGCGGCGGGCCGACCGCGACGCCTACCTGGGCTGGGCGGTCGGCGCGTTCCGGCTGGCCACGTCCGGGGCGGCCGACGCCACCCAGATTCACACCCACATGTGCTACAGCGAGTTCGGCGAGATCATCGACGCGATCGCGGGCCTCGACGCGGACGTGACCACGGTCGAGGCGGCCCGGTCGCGGATGGAGTTCATCGCCGACCTCACCGCGGCCGGCTACGCCCGCGGCATCGGACCGGGCGTCTGGGACATCCACTCACCGCGAGTGCCCGACGTCGCCGAGATGGCCGAGGCGCTCAACCTGGCGATGAGCGTCATCGGGCCGACCCGGCTGTGGGCCAACCCCGACTGCGGCCTGAAGACCCGCGGCTACGCCGAGACCGAGGCCGCCCTGCGGAACCTGGTCGCGGCCGCCCGGCAGGTGCGGGCCGGGCTCGCGGGCTGACCGGAACTCAGGCTCGCGTTCTCTCCCGATCGGTGAAACCAGGGTCCGTTCGATAAAAAGCTGTTGAATTCAAATGCTTTGATTGTCGAACGGACCCTGGCGGTGCGCTGGTCAGGACGTCGCGTCGGGAACGGTCTGGGTGACGCCGTACGGCAGGAACGCCGTGCCCATCCTTGCCTGGAACGCGACGGTCAGGTCGATGCCATCCGGGCCGTCGGCGGCCTCCTGCAAGAGGCCGATGTCGACCGGCGGGCCGAACGCCACGGTCAGGAACTGGGTCGGCTGTCCGTCGCTCACAGGTTCATCATCGCCTTCAGTTGGGCTTCTCCGACCAGCGGGTCGTTGCTCAGGCCTTCGTCGACCCCGTGGCCGCTCGGCACCGCGGCGCCGGGCGCTACCAGGTCCGCGTTGGGCTTGACGGTCGCCGACGCGGACGGGGCCGTCGTCGGGACCGGGAGCACCGGGTCCGTCGGGAACACGGTGTTGTAGTCAGGGAAGTGCGCCTGGTAGTCGATCATCGCCTGGGTCAGCTCAGGCTCGGTGAACCGGGGGCCCCAGAACTGCGCGGACACGGGCAGGCCCTGCACATAGCCCACAGGGAAGCTGACCAGGGGCCAGCCCAGGGCATTAGGCACCTGGTAGTACGCGCGCTGGACCGGGAACCCGGATCCGCCCGTCCGCTGCCCGATCACGTCGCCGAGGCTGAAGATCAGCATGAAGTCCACGTCGTAGGCGTTGAGTGCCGCCGCGTAGTTGTTGATCAGGGTGCGGCGGCGCTGCTCGCCCTCGAACCGCGCCGCCGTGGAGATCCCGCCGTTGAACGTGTCCGCGCTGGCGAAGGACGCGGCCGCGGCTCCCGGTGCGCGCCTACCGTACTGACTGGTGAGCGTCGAGACGGAGGAAGCCGACGGGATTCCGCTCGCACAGAAGTCCGACACCGCGTCCGCGTACCTGACCTCGTACCTGGCGGTGTTGACGGCGGCGGCCGACGGCGTGACCGAGGAGCCGTCCACGGTCTCAAGGACGTCGGGGTTGGAGAAGTACGGGTTCACGGAGAAATCCGTCATGTCCAGGCCAGGGAACTCGATGACCTTCGCGCCCAGGCTCTCCAGCTCATTGACGAGCCGGTTGAATACCGCGAGGTGCCCGGCCCCGTACGTGGACTGCGGGCTGACGCCGGTCTGAATTTTGCCGTTGGCAATCATCCAGTCCGTTTGCGGGATGCCGATCGTCGTCCCTTGCAGCGGCTTGCCGCCTAGCCGCGGTGTCATCGGGATCAGCGGGAACGGGTCGGGGGCGGCCAGCGTCTGCGGGTCGTTGAACGGGTCGGGGCCCAGGATCGCGTTGAGTATGAGGGCGGAGTCGCGGCCGCTGCGGGAGATCGGGCCGAGCACGTCGTAGCCAGGCGACAGAGGCATCAGTCCGGCGATGGAGACCGTGCCGAGCGACGGCTTGATGCCGCTCGCGCCGTTGGCGGCGGACGGCATCGTGATGCTGCCGCCGGTCTCCTCGCCGATGCACGCCGCCGCCAGCCTGGCGATCGGCGCGACGCCCGACCCCTGGCTCGATCCACCAGGGACGTAGAGGGGGTTCCACGCGTTGCCTGCGAAGGTCCCGGTGATGGAACCGGAGAAGGCGGAACAGATGGTGTTGCCGATGAGGACGACGCCCGCCGCGCGGAGCTTGCCAACGATGGTGGCGTCGTTCAGCGCGACGTTCCCTGCGAAGGTCGGGCTGCCATCCTGCGTGCTGAAGCCCTTGATGCCGACCGAGTCCTTGATGCCCATCGGGATCCCGCACAGCAGCGACACGGGCGGGCCGTTGCGCCGCGCAGCCGCGAGGGCCCTGTCCGCCGCCGCGGCCGCCGCGAGGGCCTGCGTCGCGTTGATGCGGACGAAGGCGTTGTAGAAGCCGGTGTTGCCGTATGTCTCGAACGGACCGTTGAGTTTGCCGATCCGGTCCAGATACGCCTGCGTCAGTTCGACGCTTGACACCTTGCCAGCCCTCAGCATGGCGGCGAGCTCGACGACCTCGTAGTCAACGAGGTTCTTGCGGCTCTGGATCGAGTTGAGCGACGGCAGGAAGGACGAGTCCTTTAGTGCCGCTGCCCTGGATGTGGTAAGCGATACGGATGGCGGGGGGACGCTCTTGGCCGGTGTTCTGGTCGCAGCCCTGGCGATCCCGCCACCGGTCACCGTCAGCGCACCGCCGGCGGCGACTGCGCTGGCGCCGCCGAGGAGCGCCCGGCGACTGACGCGGACGTTGTCCGCGGTCCCGCCCGCAGGCTTGCTCTGCTCGACCGACGTCTCTTTCTTCACACGACTTCCTTCCGTTGAGCTAAACAACCTGGGCTAACGTAGGAGCGTGAAGTTACGTGGGCGTTCCACTGTCATTAATAAGAACGTGTTCGACGTATTTGACAAATGATTAGAAACGTTGCGTGAATTCGACGTACCGGCTAAGGTTCCGTGGCCCGGAGCCGCGCCGGGAGGGGTCATCGCGCTTATCGTTGCCGGCCTCATGACCGGGGCGGGAAGGTCACCGTGATGTCGAGGCCGCCCTCGGGGCGAGCGCGCGCCGTGAGTTCCGCGCCGTGCGCTACCGCGATGGCGCGCACGATGGCGAGCCCGAGGCCGAGCCCGCCGTCGCGCCCGTGCTGACGCCGCACGCGCTCGTCCCCGAGCCGCTGGAACGGCTGGAACAGCCGGTCGACCTCGGCCGGCGGTATCACCGGCCCGCTGTTGCTGACCCGCAGCATCGCCCGGCCGCCGGCTGCCGCGGTCTCGATCGAGGCCCAGCCGCCCGGCACGTTGTGCCGGACGGCGTTCCCCACCAGGTTCGCGACCAGGCTCTCGGCCAGCCGGGGATCGCCCTCGGCCGGCGCCGGGCCGATCCTGGCGTCGATCTTTACCTCGGCCGCCACGTCCGCGATCGCGTCCGCGGCCACCTCGGCCAGGTCGAAGGGCTCGGCGCGGGCGATGCCCCGTTCGCTTCCGGCCAGCGTGAGCAGCGCGTCGATCAGCTTCTCCTGCTGCCGCCCGAGCCGCAGCACCTCGTCGCAGGCGACGCGGAGTGACGCCACGCTCGCGTCCGGGTCGCGCAGCGCCACCTGCAGCACGGTCCGCTCGGCGGCGAGCGGGGTGCGCAGCTCGTGGGCGGCGTTGGCGACGAAGTGCCGTTGCGACTCGAACGACGCCTCCAGCCGCGCGAACAGGTCGTTCAGCGTCTGGCCGAGCCGGCTGAACTCGTCGTCGCGTCCCCCGGTCCGCAGCCGCCGGCTCAGGTTGGTGGCGGAGATGTCCCGCGCGGTCGCGACGATCGCCTGCAGCGGCCGGAGCAGGCGGCCCGCCAGCAGCCAGCCGAGCCCGAGCGACACCACGACCGCCACCGCCAGGCTGATGAGCAGCACGGTGAGGTCGGGCAAGAGGCTCCGACCGGGATAGCTGAACGACCGGCGGCCCGCTCGATCCGACATGCTGTGTCTCGCTGACCGAGACGTACGGGATCGCGAGCATCACCAGCGCCAGCACGAGGAACACTCCCCCGTACAGCAGCGCGAGCCGGGTCCGCAGCGAGCCGGAGAACATCACTGGCCCCCGATCCGGTAGCCGCCCTCGCGGACGGTCTCGACCACCGGCGGGTCGCCGAGCTTGCCCCGCAGCCGCCGGATGGTGGACTTCACCGCGGTGGTGAACGGGTCGGCCATCTCGTCCCACACCCGTTCAAGCAGCTCCTCGGCCGAGACCGCCCGCCCCCCGGCCGCCAGCAGGCATTCAAGCACGGCGAACTCCTTCGGGCTGAGGTCGAGCCGCCGCCCGCCCCGCTCCGCGACCCGGCGCGCGCGGGTCAAGCCGAAGGTCGCCCGCGATGAGCACCGGCGGCACGGCCGGAGCCGATCGCCGGGCCAGCGCCCGCACCCGCGCGACCAGCTCGGCGAAGTCGAACGGCTTGGGCAGGTAGTCGTCGGCGCCGAGCCCGAGGCCCTCGACCCGGTCCCTGATCGTGCTCGCGGCGGTCAGCATCAGCACCCGGCTGCCCGCGCCGGCGGCGGCGATCCGCCGGCAGACCTCGTCCCCGTGCACCCCGGGCAGGTCCCGGTCGAGCACCACCACGTCGTACCGGGTCACGGCCAGGTGCTCGAGCGCGTCGTCCCCGTCAAGGACCACGTCGACCGCCATCCCCTCCCGCCGCAGCCCGGTCCCGATCGACCGGGCGAGAACCTCGAAATCCTCGGCCACCAGCACTCTCATGGTCCCAGGATGCCAGGCCGGCCGGTGTCAGCCAGGTGTCAGTCGACGGCACCGGGCTGACACCGCGCGCGGCGTAGAACTGCCGCCATGATCGAAGTCACCGAACTACGCAAGCGCTACGGCGCCACCCAGTCGCTCGACGGCATGACCTTCCGCGTGCTCCCCGGCCAGGTCACCGGCTTCGTCGGACCGAATGGCGCGGGCAAGTCGACCACGATGCGCATCATCCTCGGCCTCGACGCGGCCGACGCCGGGACGGCGCTGATCGGCGGCCGCCCGTACCGCGCCCTGCGCCACCCGCTCAGCCACGTCGGCGCGCTGCTCGACGCCGCCGCCCTGCAGCCGAGCCGGTCGGCCCGCAACCACCTGCTCTGGCTCGCCTGCTCCCAGGGCCTGACCGCCCGGCGGGTCGACGAGGTGATCGACCAGGCGGGCCTGCGGTCCGCGATCCGGCGCAAGGCCGGCGGCTACTCGCTCGGCATGCGGCAGCGGCTCGGCATCGCCGCCGCGCTGCTTGGCGACCCGCCCGTGCTGATGCTGGACGAGCCGTTCAACGGCATGGACCCGGAGGGGATCATCTGGCTGCGCGGCTTCCTGCGCGCGCTCGCCGCCGAGGGCCGGGCGGTGCTGGTCTCCAGCCACCTGATGGGCGAGCTGCAGGACACCGCCGACCACCTGATCGTGGCCGGCCGGGGCCGGGTCATCGCCGACACCAGCATCAGGGACCTGATCGCGACGGCGTCGGGCGATCGGGTCCTGCTCCGCACCCCCGCCCCCGCCGAGGCAGTCAGAACCCTCGCCAGGGCGGGGGCGACGGTCGCCGCGACGGCGCCCGATGTGCTGCTGATTTCAAATCTTTCCTCCGAACGGACCGTGGCGGCTCTCACCGCCGACCGAGTCCCGTTCAGCGAGGTCAGCGCCCACCGCGCGACCCTCGAGGACGCCTACCTGCAGCTGACCAAGGACGCGGTCGAGTTCAGTGCGGCGCGCGCCACCACCCCCGCCGCTCCTGGTGCCGTGGCGGCCGACCTCGGGGAGACGGCGCGATGACCGACACCCTGTACCGCTCCAAGATCCAGCCCGGGCCCGACTCGTTCGCGCAGACGGTGCGGGCGGAGTGGGTCAAGTTCCGGACCGTCCGCGGCTGGGTCATCGGCCTGGTCGTCGCGGCGCTGGCGATCCTGGCTCTCGGGCTCGGTCCGAGCGCGCAGGGCTCCTGCGGCACCAACGGCCCGGCCTCGGACTGCACCCAGCCGCTCGGCCCGGGCGGCGAGGCGGTGACCGACAGCTTCTACTTCGCGCACCAGCCGCTCGACGGCAACGGCACCATCACCGTCCGGGTGACGTCGCTGACCGGCCAGATCCCCGACTTCTCTGGTGGCGGGGGCGGCAGCGGCGGGCCGCAGACGCGCAGCGGCCTGGTGCCCTGGGCCAAGGCCGGGATCATCATCAAGGCCAGCACCACGCCAGGGTTCGGCCTACGCGGCGATGATGGTCACCGGCGCCCACGGGGTGCAGATGCAGTACGACTACACCGGCGACGCGCCCGGCCTCGGCCGGCGCCGTTTCCGCCGCGTCACCGCGCTGGCTGCGGCTCACCCGGTCCGGCGACACGTTCACCGGCTACGACTCGGCCGACGGGACGCACTGGACCAGGGTCGGCGTCGCCACCCTGACCGGGCTGCCGCCGACGGTGCATGGCGGCCTGTTCGCCACCTCCCCGCCGTACTGGCAGGCATCGCGGGCCGGCACCAGCGTGACCGGCGGCGACAGCGAGGCGACCGGCGCCTTCGATCATGTCAGCCTGCTGGGCGGCTGGCCGAAGGCCGGGTGGGCCGGCACCGCCATCGGCGACGCGGGCGGCCCGGCGGCCGGCTCGCCCGGGGGCTTCCGGGAGGCCGCCGGCCGGTTCACCGTGAGCGGGGTCGGCGACATCGCACCCTCGGTGTCCGGGGCGGCCGGGCTGGGCGTCACGATCACGCAGACGCTCATCGGCGTGTTCGCCGGGCTGATCGCGGTGGCTGTCGTGGGGGCGATGTTCATGACCGCCGAGTACCGGCGCGGCCTGATCCGGGTCACGCTGGCCGCCACCCCGGGGCGGGGCCGGGTGCTGGCGGCCAAGGCGGTCGTCATCGCCGCCGTCACCTTCGCGGTCGGGCTGGCCAGCTCCGCCATCGTGGTCACCGTGCGGGCAGCGGATACTGCGCTCCCACGGCGTCTACGTCTGGCCGGTCACGGCGCTGACCGAGGCGCGGGTGATCGTCGGCACCGCCGCGGTGCTCGCGGTCGCGGCCGTCATCGCGCTCGCGATCGGCACCATCCTGCGGCGCAGCGCCGGCGCGGTCGCGGCCGTGATCGTGGTGATCGTGCTGCCCTACCTGCTCACGGTGACGACGCCGCTGCTGCCGGCCGGCCCGACCGACTGGCTGGCCGGGTCACCCCGGCCGCCGCGTTCGCCGTCCAGCAGACCCTGATCCCGTACCCCCAGGTCAGCAACCTCTACACCCCATCGGCGGGCTACTACCCGCTCGCGCCGTGGGCCGGCTTCGCGGTGCTCTGCGCCTGGGCCGCCGTCGCCCTGGCCCTCGCGGCCTGGACGCTGAACCGGAGGGACGCGTGAACGTTCCCGTGCTTGCTTCTGTCCTCCAGGTTGGCGCCCGATGTGGCGCCGTCGGTACCCGACCGTTTGCGACCGCGCTGCGCGCGGAGTGGACCAAGCTGCGCACGCTGGCCGGAACCTGGTGGCTGCTGCTCGCGCGTCATCGCGCTGACCGCGGCGGTCGGCGTCGGCGCCGCCTCCGCGGTGAGCTGCCAGGCCGCGGGCTGCGGGCAGGACCCGGCCAAGGTCGCCCTGTCCGGCGTCGACCTCAGCCAGGCGGTCGTGGCCATCCTGGCGGTGCTCGCGATCAGCGGCGAGTACAGCACCGGCATGATCCGCACCACGCTGACCGCGATGCCGCGCAGGCTGAGCGTGCTCGGCGCCAAGGCAGGTCGTGCTGACCGCACTGACGCTCGCGGCGGGCACGGTCGGCGTGGGCGCATCGATGCTGGCCGGGCGGCTGATCCTGCCCGGCCGCGGGTTCACCCCACTGCACGGCTACCCGCCGCTGTCGCTGGCCAGCGGCCCGGACCTGCGGGCCGCGGCCGGCTCGGTCCTCTACCTGGCCCTGATAGCGCTGCTCGCGCTCGGCGTCGCCACCGCCGTCCGCGACTCGGCGGTGTCGATCGGGCTGGTGCTCGCCCTGCTCTACCTGTTCCCGGTCATCGCCAGCGCCCTCAACCCGCACTGGTCACGTCACCTGGAGCAGATCGGCCCGATGAGCGCCGGCCTGACCATCCAGGTCACCGCCGGCCTGCGCGGCCTCCCGCTCACGCCGTGGCAGGGCCTCGGGGTGCTCGCCTTGTGGGCGGCCGGGGCCCTGATCATCGGCGGGCTGGCGCTCGCGCGGCGGGACGCGTGACCGATTCGGGATTTATTCGCCGGTATAGCCGTAATCCGGGATCTTAGGGCAGGTGTCGGTGCCGGCCCATCCCGATATGGCGACAGTACTCAGATGACTTTTAATCATAGTGCGGTAGGTAGTCCCAGGCCCGTAACTGGAGACCCATGAGATGCCCTTAGGGGGTTCATACCCGATCAAGAATCCGTGATTATTTCCGCCGCACTCGTACATCATGCCCACCCCCGGGGGATCAAGCGGTCGCGTGGGCGGCCGGGGCCCTGCTGGCGGACGAGGCAGCGCTCCGCCTCCGCGGCGCGTAGTGCGCGGCGGACGCTGCCGGGGAAGATGGGATAGTGGGTGCGGCCGGTAGCAGTGAGCTAGGAGCAGTAAGCTCACGGTTGACGCGAGGTCGCGTTCGCATGGTGGATAGAGGACGGGAACAAATGGCTACAGGAACAGTGAAGTGGTTCAACGCGGACAAGGGCTTTGGTTTCATCGCCCCCGATGACGGAACGGCGGACGTGTTCGTGCACTTCTCCGCGATCGCGAGCTCCGGTTACCGGTCGCTCGATGAGAACCAGAAGGTCGAGTTCGACGCGACCCAGGGGCAGAAGGGGCCGCAGGCGGAGAACGTCCGTCCGCTCTAAGGCCTAACGCTCGCCACCGCCGCCCCGGCGGGCGGCATCGACGGCACGGCTGAGAGCTCTCCGGCCGGCGGTTCCGGCCGGAGAGCTCTCAGGATCAGTTCCAGGTTTCGCTTCCGCTCCCGTTGCAGGTGTAGATGTCCGCTGGGGCGCGGTCGGCGGTCGAGCCGCCGGTCACGCTCAGGCACTTCCCCGACTGCGTGCCGACGACGGTGTTGTTCGCCTCCACCGTCCACTGCTGGCTCGCCGCGCCGTCGCAGGTGCCGATGTCGACTCCGGCCTGGTTGGCGGTCGAGCCCCCGGCGACCTCCAGGCAGTCGCCGGACGGGCCGCCGACGATGGTGCCGTTGGACTCGACCGTCCAGTTCTCGCTCGCGCTGCCGTTGCAGTCGTAGATGTCTGCGGCAGCGCCGTCCGTGGTCGAGCCCCCGGTCACGCTCAGGCACTTGCCCGACAGCTGACCGACGAACGTAGTGTTTTCCCCGCCGGACGAGCCGCCGAAGGTCAGCAGCTCGGCGCTCCCGGCGGGAATGCTGACCGTCACCGTGTCGCCGTCGACTGAGATCGGCGTCTCGGTCGGGGTCGGCAGGTCTCCGTCGGACTGGACCGTCTGCCCGCCGAGGGTGATGCCGCTGGTGGCGGACAGGCCGCTCGCCGTCAACCTGACCTCATCGCCCGAGCCGTAGGACGCGGGCAGGTCCAGCTGCAGGCTGGTGGCGCCGTTGCTCGACGGGTCCTGGAAGTCGTCGAGCACGACGGTCACGGTGCCGTCCGAGTGCCTGATCGCGTAGGCGTGCACATTGGCGGAGTCGGGGTTGGTGACCTGAAGGAAGTCGCCGGCGCCGATCTCGTGGACCGCAGCGAGGCCGTAGTACTCCGGCTGGGCGGCGAGGTCCCCGGCGGTCGCGTCGGCGGCGGTCGGCGCGCACAGCGGGGTGTAGTACATGTACAGCGGCTTGCCTGAACCGCACTCAACCACGGTGCCGTGCTCGTAGTCTCCGGACACGCCTTCGCGGGCCGTCAGGAGCTGGTCGTCGATCTCCCACAAGGCCGACGCGTAGACGTTGCTCACGCCTGCCTGGCCTTCGCACACGACCGAGTTCCCCTCGTCGAGCACCGCGGGCACGCCGATCTTCCCTGCTGCGGCGACGGCCTCGTCCGCGATTGAGGTCTCGTCGTTATGCGCGGTCGAGCCGAGCAGGTCGCCGATCGTCGGGGCAGTGCCGCCGCAGGCCGAGAGCGGATAGTAGTGGCTGGTCAGCTCCACGATGTTCGGCTTCGGGAGGGCGGCTTCACTGGCCGACAAAGGCGTGTCTGGAAGGAGCCGTTCGGTGCGCTGGCGGTGTCGGCGCCCTCGATCGGACGTCCCGGGCGCGGCGGCCTCGATGGCCGAGACGTACGCCTGGAAGTCGGTGAAGTAGCTCGATACTGCTGAGATACAGGTCGGGTTCGTTGCCGATCTCGATGGCCTGCAGCGACGAGCCGAGCGCCTCGACCGCGTGCTCTGCCTCGTCGGCCGCGCGGGCCGGGTTGTACTGCTTGAGGTTGACGCCCAGGATCACCTTCCAGCCGCTCGCCTTGGCCAGCGTGTTCAGCGCGGTGAGGTCGGCCGGGGTGATCGTGGCGATCGACCATGAGGGCGGCGTCTCGCCGGTCGAGGTCCAGAACGTCTCGTCCGACGTGTTGCCGCCGATCCGCATGACCGACGTGCCCAGGGTCTTGAGATAGCTGGCGAGGTTGCCCGACGCGAAGCCGGGCAGCGCGAGGTCCGAGGCCTCGAACGACAGCCCCAGCGAGTCGGCGTTCAGCGAGGTGCCGGTTGTGGCCGGGGCGATGGTGATCACCTGAGAGCTCGCCGCGGCCGGCGTCGCGGAGAGCCCGGTCGCGGTGGCGACCCCGACCGCGACCGCGAGCAGACCGACCGCGCAGCGGCCACGTATCCGAATGCGTCCTGGCCATCGGCCCATAACCGATCTCCGTTCCTTGTGTGCGGATGATTCCTGTCAGCCCGGATCAGGGTCAGGCGCTTATCGTGATCGACGCGGCGCCGGTGCTGCCGGGCGCTAGGACGAGCGAGAAGCGCTGCGTGGCGGTGCTGTAGGTATTGCTGGTGATGGAGCCGCCATTGGCGGTCGCCGTCACCGCCTTCGGGGAGTAGCCGTGCAGGGTGACCGGCCCGTCCCCGGCGGCGAATTTGACGGTCGCACGGAGCGTGCCGTTATCGGACAAGGAGCTGATGCGCTGGGAGCCGAGCGAGACGAACTTGCCGGCGTCGCCGAGAAATCCGATGCCCGATGCGCCGACGGGGACGACCAGGAAGTAGGAGCCGTCGTAGCCGACCTGCACGTCGTAAGTGGCGTTGGCGGCGACCGTGGTGCCGGTGTTGGCGAAGTAGTTGAAGACATAGGCCGTTCCGGTCACGCCCAGACTGGACGGCGCGAACGAAGCGGCGGCGTTCGCGCTGGTAGAACGCGAGTACGCGAAGACGTAGGCCGCGGTCAGCGAGCCGTGAGTGCTCGTGGTCGCGGCGATCATCGCGCCGCCTGCGCCGCCCCCGTCGCTCAGGTAGGTCGCGTCGGTGGGGACGATCGCGATGTCGGGCTTGACGAGCGTGCCGTCGGCCATGGCGACGCTCCGCAGGTTCCCCACGTTCTCGGTGCCGATCTCGTCGCCGACGCCGACCGGCCCGGCTGACAGGGCCTGCAGCAGCAGGCTGTTGGTCATCGCGCTCGTCGTCACATCCGCCCACGGCCACAGCCCGACCGACGAGGCCAGGTGGGAGCCGTACAGAAAATCGTCCCACTGGGTGCGGTCGAAGCCGTCGTTGCTCACCCGCGTATTGGTCACCGCGTCGTACAGAGTGGACTGCAGGTAGTCCCGCGGCAGCGTCATGCAGTACTGGATATCCAGCTGGTTCTCCGAGCAGGCAGCGGCCATGTTGCCGAGGAAGGCGCCGCGGGAGGTCAGGTTGAACGCCGGCTGCGCGTTCGCGCCGAGCCAGTCCTGCTCGTAGGTGACGACCCCGTTCGCGGCGAGGTAGTTCACGCGGTTGTTCCAGTACGCCGGGTCGATGACCACCGCTCCGGACGTGTCGTACTCCTGGTAGTACGGGCTTGACGGGTCGATCCACCGTGCGTGGGTGACCAGGGGAACCCCGACGCTGGACTGGAACGCGCCGAGCCCGTCAGGGAACAGCGTCGGATCAGCCTCGTAGAGGTAGATGCCGTCCGCGCTGTCGGTCCACGAGGCGTCCGGGCCCTTGGGGTACCACCAGCTGTCGAGCTGCAGGTAACCCATGGGCAGCCCGAGGCTCTCCCAGTGCGTGCGCACCTGCTGCAGCACGCCCGGCAGTTGGGTGCCGTAGTAGTAATAGCCGTACACATGGTCGGTCCAGTAGCCGAGCTTGGCGAGGATGACGGTGGCGTTCTGCGCGGGCCGCTTCTTGCCGGACCAGCCGGTCAGGGCGTTGCCCCACTGGCTGAAGACCGCCGCCGGGCCCGCGCCGTACACCAGCGCCGTGCGGTAGTTCAGCCCGGCCGGGATGGCGGTGATCCCGTCGGAGATGACGCTGCTGAACGCGCCGTTGACGGTCTTGACGACGCCGGTGTCGAAGTGCGAAGCCGGGGAGATCAGGTACGCGCCGGCCGCGCCGAACGCCAGATACGGGCTGAAGCCCGGATCCCCGGTGGTGTTGAAGACGTACGGCCCGAACGGGGCGTCGGCGGAGAACGTCTCGCTGTACGCCAGCGACGGGCGCTGGGAGAACGCCGGGAACGCGTAGTACGGCGAGACGTTGTCCGAGTTGTCGACGTACGTCGTGCCGAACAGCACGACCGGCAAGGAGTCGTAGGTCCGGATGCTGGCGGTGCGCGCGTACCCGCCGGCCGTGTACTGAAAATCGATCTCGTGGTAGGCGCCGACCGCGTCGGAGCCGGCCCTGCTCGCGCTGATGTTCGTGGCGGTCGCGCCGACGGTCCCGGTGAATGTGAACGCCGGGCTGGCCGTGGTGACGGTGTAGGTGCCGTTCGCGGACACCGACGCGCTCGCACCCGTGACGGCCGCGCTGCTCGCGGCGGGAATCCTCGGCGCCGCGTGGGCCGTGCCGGGCAAAAGCGCCCCCGCGCCGATGGCGGCGAGCGCGGCGGCGCCGCCGGACAGGACCACACGCCGGGACGGTCCCGAGCCGCCGGCGTGGCTGGTGTCGTTCCCGTTGTTCATGTCGACTCCTTGTACGCGTGCGAGTTTGCTACCGGCGAGGGCGAAGGACCTCACGTGTGTCTCTCGTGGGAAATGTGAGGACTTGGTGCGCGGCGCCATCGACGCGCGGCAACCGGGGCACCGCGGTTCTGGCGTGCACGCGGGACGGCTGGGTGAGCACGAGGGCGAGCGCTCCGAGCAGCGAGGCCCGCCGGCCGAGCGAGGAGACCTCGATCGACGCTGCGCTGGTGAAGCAGGAACGCGTCAGCTCTTCGCCCACCGGATCCGTGATCAGGTCTGCGAGCTGTGAGAACTCCCCGCCGATGACGATGCGCTGCGGATTGAGCAGCTTGGCCAGACTCGCCAGTCCCTGCCCGAGGTGGCGGGCCGCCTGGGTCACCGCGTCGACCACCGCGCGATCGCCGGCGAGGGCATCGTCGATCAGCAGGTCGATGCCGTCTCCGGTGTCCTTGCGTCCCAGTTCCAGCAGAATCGCGCTGCCGCCGGCGTACAGTTCGAGACAGCCATGGCCTCCGCATCGGCACGGCGGTCCGTTCGGGTCGAGGGTGAGGTGGCCGAACTCGCCGGCCAGCCCGTCTGCGCCCCGGTACAGCGAGCCGTTGATGACCAGTCCGGCTCCCACGCGGCTGGCCAGCTTCACGTACACAAGGTCGGGGATGCCGGCCGCCCGCCCCCATACGTATTCGCCCAGGGCCCCCAGGGTGGCGGTGTTCTCCAGCTTGACCGGCACCCCCAGTGCGTCCGCGAGGTGGCCAGCCAGCCGGCCCTCCGCCCAGCCCGGTAGCAGCTTCGGCTCGGCGATGCGGCCGCCTTCGACACTGACCGGCGCGGCGAGGCCGACGACCGCGCCGACGAGGTGATCGAGATCAGCCCCGGCCTCGTGCAGTGCCGCTTTGACCTCGCAGACCACTGCCTCAAGGCCGCTGGACGACGCATGGCCCACCGGCGCCTGCCGCCAGCGCTCGGCGTACACGTTGCGCCCCAGGTCGCCGACGGCCACCGCCACGTGCCGGACGCCGATGTCGATGCCCAGGCCAAGTCCGTTGGAGCGATCCAGGCTCAGCACGCCGACCGGGCGACCGGTCGATCCGGTCTCCGCGTTCGATTCCTCGACCAGCAGCCCGCGCTCCGCCAACTCGCCCACCAGGGCTGAAACCGTGGCCCGCGACAGACCGGTCAACCCGCACAACTGCGACCGCGTCGCCTGCCCATTCACCCGGAGCACGTCCACGATCAACGATCGGTTCGCCGATCGAATCGCGGAACTCGTCCGGGAGCGCGTTCCATCGTGGGGCATGAGAAACACAGTGCGAGCAGATCCGACCTCTGTCAATACTTTGACAAAAGTGCCGACTTTCGTCGAACCACCTGCGCTAATCGAAGACTCGACCACCCATTTGACCTGCGGCGACGCAATGGAAGACCATCCATGTACGCTGCGCCAAGTGACAGATAATCACCGGCCAGGTCCGGGCAATCTGGCGTCAGGAATATCTGAAAATTTAGCCCAATTGATGACGACTTTAGCGCGGGGGATTATCGTCGCTGCTCCGTGGCGGCGGGTTCGCTTAGCGGCAGGAGATGCCGGGCGCCGGACTGCCGCTGCCGTTTGCGGTGAAGCCGACGGTGGCGGTTGCGCCGGGCGCGAGCGAGCCATCGTAGGACGCGTTAGCAACCGTGACCTGAGCCCCGGACTGGGTGTAGGTGCCGTTCCACAGGTTGGTGATGTCCTCGCTGCCCGGGAACTCCCAGCCGAGCTGCCAGCCGTTCAGTGTTCCCGAACCGGTGTTGGTGACAACCACCTGAGCCTGGTAGCCGCCCGACCAGCTGTTAACCACCGAGTAGGCGGCGGAGCATCCGGACGACGGCGGCGGCGGTGGCGGCGTGGACGAGCCGCCGTTCACGGTGACCGAGAAGGAGTTGGCCGCCAGCCCAGCACCCCCCTGCCACAGCTCGAAACCCGACTCGACGTCGATCAGGTACCAGCTGCTCTTGGTGTAACCGCGGCTCACGGAGTCCTGGGCCAGCGTTCCGATATCGAGGTTGCTGACCGAGGTGGCGGGGCTGGTCATCTCGTAGGTGACCGTGTCCCAGGTCGACTGCGGGCCGTACCAGACGTCGTGGGTGTGGCCGCCGATGGAGACGTTGGTCGCCACCTCCGAGCCCAACGGCTGGTGGTCGCCGTGCCCGGCGTCAGGTTCGACACTTCGATCGGGTCAGAGCTGAGGCCGCCGGAGCTGCAGTCGCCCCAGTGGGGCGGCGAAGACTGGTCTGCGATGCACCATCGAGCCTCCTTTGGCTGCCTGGCCCGCTCGGGCTCCGGATAGCGTCAAATTAGGCGGCCGAGGCGAAATAGTGCACCAGGCGCCCATGGCGCATTAGCCGTCCCTCACGATCGCGCCTGGTCAGCCTGATGCGGGCGATGCCCGCGACGATGAAAACACCCGGCCGCCGTTTCATGCCGAGGTCGTACCGAGGAGTGGGCCCGGGCCGGGCGCACGAGTGTGTTTAGCCGACCTCCGCTCGGGCAGCGCAATTCGCGGCCATTCGCGGCCACCAGGTTAGTCCGGGTCAATGACGCAACGGAGCGTAGGAGGCAACTCGGTGAGAGCGACCTTTGTGCGATCACGGCGGTTCTGGCGATTCGCCGCCGCCATTCTGGCAGCAGCGACAACGGCAGCGGGGCTGACCATCGCGGCGGCCGCGGCGTCGGCCGCGCCATCCGCCAGCGCGAGCCCGCCGTACCCGTGCGCCGCCACCGGCGGCCCGAACGCAGACGCCGCCGCGATCGGCTGGCTCGGCAACGCGCAGGGCGCGACCGCCTGTCTCGGCGGCAGCTTCTACGTGCCGAACGGGATCAACACCGAATACGGCTTCGGGGTCTACAACTACACCCGGACCAGCTGGACGAACTCCGGCGGCTACCTTCCCGGGCTGGTCACCAGCTTCACCGATGACGGCGCGAGGGTCTCGATCACGAACTTCGGCGACGAGGTGACCATCGGCGGTCACCGGTACGTCGCGATCTACAGCCGGGTCGCGGTGCACAACCCGACCGGCCGTACGGTCACCATCGACCCGCAGCCGACTCCCGGCCTGGTGCCGCTGAACACCGCCTCCAGCCAGGTCGCGCCCGGCGGGACCGAGAACCACGACTACGTGGTGGCCGAGGACAGGTTCGACGGAACGTACGCGTGGCCGACGGCGTCCGAGCTTGCCGCCGCGGGCGGCTACGCGACCCACTTCGCCCACATGAAGGCGTTCTGGGACGGTCAGCTTGCCCAGATCGCCCAGCTCACGCTGCCCGACCAGCAGCTGGCCGACGCGTGGAAGGCCGGCTTCATCTACATCCAGATCGATCGCAGCGGCGACGCCCTCGACACCGGCACCAACGGATATCACCAGGAGTACGAGCACGACGTCATCGGCATCCTGGCCGATCTCTTCAACGAGGGCTACTTCACCGGCGCGCACGCGCTGCTCGACGAGGCCGACCGGGTGGTCGGCACCAACACCCAGTACTCCGACGGCACCTGGGTCTACCCGTGGCTGTGGGCGGTGTACGTCCAGAAGACCGGCGATACCTCGTTCCTCGCCAGCCGCTTCGCCAAGCCGGGCCCGCTCGGGGCCAGCAGCCAGCCCAGCATCGAGACGGCCGCGCACGAGATCGCGGCCGCCCGCACCGGGCCGGGCGGGATCATCGGCGAGACCAACGACATCGACGCCAACGGCTACTGGACCTCCGACAACTACGAGGCCCTGCTCGGGCTGGCCGGCTACGAATACCTGGCCAAGGCGGCCGGCGACAAGACCGAGGCCAGCTGGGCTGCCGCGCAGTACGACAGCCTGCTCAAGGCCGTGAACACCACCCTGGCGGCCACCATGACCGCCAACCACCTCAGCTACATCCCCTGCTCGATGATCGAGCCGAACACGGCCAACCGGTGCACCAACCCGGAGGACGCCAACTGGGCGGCCCCCGGCGTCTACTTCAACTGGGCGTGGAACGCCGCCCAGCTCGGCGCCCCGGTGACCGCCCCCGGTGGCGGGACCATGGCCGGCCTGATCGACAAGACCCTCTCCTACGGGTTCGGCCGCGCGGCCGGGCTGCTGCCCGCCAACACGTTCGGCGGCTACCCGGGCGAGGGGTTCTACTCGACCGCCTACAACGCGGCCTACGGCGCCTGGGGTCTGGCCAGCAGCAACTACCGTGACGAGGGAATTCTCGCCTACCAGTTCATGATCGCCAATGACCAGAGCGGCCCGTACGCCTGGTGGGAGGGCTCGACCTCGCCCAGCGGCACGACGCCGTGGGCCGGGAACCACCCGTCATCCGGCGGCGGCTCGTCACCGCACTCCTGGGGCATCGCCATGGGCGACCTCGGCCTCCTCGACTCGCTGGTGTCCCAGCAAGCCGACGGGACGCTGACCGTCGGCCGCGGCGTCCCCGGCAGCTGGCTCACCGCCGGCCGCCCGGTCGCCGTGACCGACTTCCCGACCGCCGACGGCCACCGGATCGGCGTGGCGATCACCGGGCACGGCAAGACGGTCACGCTCCAGGTGACCGGCAGCCCGGCCGGCCCGGTGATCTTCGACCTGCCGTCCTTCGTCGGCAACATCGCCGCCGCCTCGACCGGCCGGGTGAACGACTCGGCCGGCACCGTCACCATCCCGGCTGGCACCCACTCGGTCACGGTCACGCTCGACCGGGCCGCGTAGTCGGGCCCACGCGACCGGCGGCCAGCTGCTGGCCGCCGGTCGGCTCCGGTTCTCCCGTCGCGCGGCTTTAGTCCCCGTTGCCTTAGTGCCGGGCGCCTTTAGATCCCGTCGCCTTAGTGCCGGGCGCCTCTTAGTCCCCGTCGCCACCGCTGACGCCGCCACTGCTGTCGCCGCCGCCGTCGTCTCCCCCGCCGTCGTCTCCCCCGTCGTCGGTTCCGCCGCCGTTGCCGGTGCTCGAGCCGCCGCCGGAGCCGGTCGATCCGTTGTCGTCGGACGGGCTGATCTCGCCGGAGGCGGCCGCCTGCTCGGCCGGGCCAGGGCTGAAGGCCTGCTCGACGCCGGGGTCCCCGGCGTCGGTCCCGCCGAGTCGCCCGGCCAGCCCGGCTAGGGCGTCGGCGACCGGGCTCTCTTCGGTCAGGCCGCCGAGGTACTCCTGCAGTATCTGGACGGCCCCGCCGCCGGGCGGGATGGACAGCAGCGTGGCGATGGCGGCGGCGGCCGAGGCGCCGGCCTTGTCCGCGTAGCTCTCGTCCGCGTCCGCGTCGCCCTCCTCCGCTTCGACTTGAGCGGCGACCGCGGTCGCGCTGCCCGTGGCCAGCGGCGGCGGAGCAGGCTCGGCGCCGGTCGCGCCCTGGCCGGTGTACTCGAGGTACGCTCCTTCTTCCTCCCCGAGGTTCAGCGCTGGGCTTGACGAGGTGAACCAGTAGTCGGCCGCGCCTCCGCTGCCGCCGTTGACCGTGCTGGCGATGATGCCCTCCACGTTTTTCTGCAGGGCCGCGCGCTGGCTCGGTGACGCGGCGGCGACTTCCCTGGTGAGCTGCCGGTAGGCGAGGACCTGGGCGTCGGCGTGGCGTTCGGCGTCGTAGGCGATGACGTACCGGGGCCGCAGCGGGCCGAGCACGGTCTGCCCGAGCAGAGCCGGCGCCGTTATCCCGACCAGCGGCACGAGCAGGAGGCCGACGTGCAGGAACCGCATCAGACGGCTCGAGGATTCGAACGCCGTGAGCGCCTGCCGCGGCCGGAGGGCCGAGATTCCCGGCATCTTCCGGGCCGAGCGGACCACTCGCCGGCGCCGAGCCCACGCGCCGAGATCGGCCAGCCGGCTTTCCCAGCGGATGAGGGCGGCGTAGCAGGCGGTCAGCACGAGGAGGGGAACCGCCAGGTACCACCAGGCCGGGTCGTTCCCGTCGGCGATGGCGTTGAGCAGGCGGGATACTCGCAGCAGGGTGAGCGCGGGCGGACCGACGAGATTGGCGGCCCACACCACGACCAGATCCAGGGTCGCGCCGAGCAACAGCGCGGTGGCGACGTCGGCGCTCCCCCGGACCAGGCGGTTATCCGAGTCGCGCATGGACCGCCATAGCCGGGCGGCCAGCCAGACGATCGCGATGAAGAGCAGGAGGGCGACGGGATCATCGGCGACGATCCCCGGCCGGAAGGCCGCCGCCAGCCCGACCCCCAGCGCGCCGGCCAGGAATACCTCCGCCCACTTCCCTGGGCGCGGGTCATCCCGGTAAAGCAGCACTCCGACGTAGGCCGCGCAGCCGAGCGGCAGCAGGGACGGCAGCGCGGACGCCACCTCGGCGGCCGCACCAAGCGCCGCCCACCAGGCCGCCAGCACCACGGTGAGCACGGCGACGACGAGAACCAGGCCGGGGGCGCGCCGGATGACGCCGGATGACTTGCGCGCCAGGACCATCAGCACGACGGCGACGCCGACGGCCACGCTCAGCGCTATCGCCGCCGCCAGCAGGCCCACCAGCAGGCCAAAGACCGCGATCCCGAGGGCGGCGAAGGCCGCCACCCAACCGGGGTGACTTTGGGACACCCACCCGTAGGCAAGAATTGCCGCCATCAGCGCGACGCCGAAATCACAACTGACAAGCACCCGCACATGACCGGCGTCTTCTGATGCCCGCCGGGCGCCCGCCGCATTCGCGCGATAGCCGGTACTCACAACCAGGCCGCCCTCACACAGAGAAGAATAGCTCCCATGAGCGCGGTCATGGAGTTCGTCGTTATCCTCGCAATCGCCTGCGGCATTGTGTATCTCTTTGCGCGGCGAAACCGGGAGAGAAACGAGAACGTTCCGTTGCGTAACGAGATAGAGGCGGGAGTCGCTCTTCGAACTTCCCTCCACCGTGCCAGCGTTCTTGGCACCGGAGGATTCGGTGGCACCCGCGGTATGTGGATCCCCTTGCGCGGTCCGAAGCGACTAACCGTCGGCGCCGGCGGTTTCACGGTCTCCGCGCCCCTGGCGTCACGCGAGTTCACGTTCACGGGAAGCGACTCGTCCATTGCGCTCAGCCAGGCTCCGTCCCGGGTCGTCAGCCGGGACTGGATCGTCATCACCAGAAACGACGACGGCCGGCAACTCCGGCTGGCGATCACGAGAGATAACCTCCCGGAGGTCTGGCAGGCGCTGGCCGGAACCGGCGTAGCCCTGGCGCCAGGGCTGGCTGAGCTGGCGCCGGCCGGGACGCTCGCCTCGGCGCTGGGCCGGATAACGGGCTGGCGTCGCGTCGCGCTGGGGTTCGGGTGCGTGATTGCCTTCGCGTTCCTGCCGGCGCTGGTGCTCTTTATCGTCCGCCATCTGCCCTGATCGGCCTAACCCATGGAGGCGTCCATGACTGGCCTCATCGCGATGTGGGCAGCGCCGCGCTCCCGCTCGACCGCGTTCTTCCGGTACATGCTGGAGCACGGCGGCCTCGTCGCGCTGCACGAGCCGCTCGACAACATCGCCGATCACGGCTCGACGGAGGTCAACGGGCGCCCGGTCTCCGACCCGGCCGACTTGATCACTACGCTGCGCGGCTTGGCCAGAACTGCGACCGTGTTCTTCAAGGAGACCACCGATCGACGCCACCACGCCGTGCTCGCCGATCGGCGGTTCCTGGCCGAGGTCACGCACACGTTCCTCATCCGGGCGCCGGCCGAGATCGTCGCCTCCTGCTACGCGCTCCAAGGCGACCGACTGACCCAGTCCGAGATCGGGCTTGAGCACGCTTACGACCTGTACGAGGCCATTCTCGCCGCAGGCGGCGCCCGTCCGGTCGTGGTGGACTCTGACGATCTCATCGCCGACCCGGCCGCGACGGTGGCAGCCTACTGCGCCGCCACCGGCATCCCGTTCAGCCGGTCAGCCTTGCGCTGGGCACCCGGCGAGCGTGCTGAGTGGCAGCTGAGCGCCCGCTGGCACGTGCGCGTGAGCGAGAGCACCGGGTTCGCGCAGCCCTCCACCAGCTACGCGACCACACCGGCCAACAACGCGATGCTGGCCCGCTACAGCGCGTACCACGAGCCCTTCTACCGCGCGCTTGACGCGCAGAAGCTGGCCATCGGCTAGCTGACCGAGGAGCCGTTTTCGACCGGCTGGGTGTCCGCCGAGTTGACTGAGTCGAAGATGCCGGGAGCGTTCTGGAAGGCGCCGCTGGGGTTGCCCGACAGGGTTGAGTCGTCGATCGTGAGCGTTCCGCCGTCGGCGTCGACCACGAAGAAGATGGCGCCGCCGCCTTCGCGGGCGGTGTTGCCGCTCATCACCGAGCCGTCAATGAGGAGGTTGTAGCCGTCGCCGTCGGTGTAGATCGCGCCGCCGCTGCCGCCGCCGGCGGTGCCGCTGGCGGCCGGGTTCGCGCCGTCACCGATCGCCTTGTTGTCGCTCATCAGGCTGTTGTAGACGGCGAAGTTCGCGTAGAGCCCGCTGAGGGCGGCGCCGTTGGAGCAGGAGTTACCGGTGAACGTGTCATTGGTGATGTAGACCGGGACCTGCAGGTACATGCCGGTGGCGCGGATCGCCCCGCCGCCGAGGTCCGGCCCGCTGGCATAGCACTGGTCGCCGCTGAACACGGAGTCGACCACCTTGAGCTGGCCGCCCTCGTCGAAGATGGCCCCGCCGCCGTAGCTGGCGGTGCTCGACTGCATGGTCGCCGAGTAGGCGTCGGTCAAGGTCATGTTCTGCACGACCAGCTGCGGCCACTGCTGCTCCCAGCAGTCGCTGGTGGTGTACTTCTGCGCGGCGTCGCAGGTGTTCATGTACAGGATCCGGAGGCTGCCGCCACCGCTCAGCGTGACCTTCCCGCCGCCGTCGAGCACCACCTGGTGGCTAGTGTTGACGACCTTGGCGGTGGCCGTCATCGTGATCGTGACCGGGCTAGGCCCGCAGTCGAAGGTGATGATGCCGCCCTCGGCGACCGCCTGCACGACCGCCGCCGACGTGCAGCCCGCGGGCGAGCCGTCGCCGATCACGTGGTCGGGATGGCTGGTGTCCACGGCCAGGCCCGCCGCCGGGACGGTCGCGTGCCCGTCCGGATTGCCAGCCCGGAGCGAGGTGCCACCGGAGACGGTGGCGGCGGCGGACGTGCCGCCGCTCGCGGTCGGGCTGCCGCTGCTGCTGGCACGATGCGTGGCTCTGTCCACCGCCGGGGCCGCCGTGACGAAGGCCGGCTGGCCGTTGAGGCCCCCGCTCGCGGGGGCGGTGCTGGCCGGCCCGGCCCCCGTGTGCGGCACCGCCGCGGGCACGGTGGCAACGCCCGCGCAGGCCGCCGCCCCGGTCACCAGGAGGCCGGCCGCCGCGAGCTTGGCACAGACCAGGCCGAATCGCCCCACCAGTCGCATAACGCGTCATGGTAGCGACACTGCCGCCGCTGGCAGGGGTGATCGGGGTTATCCCTTGAGCCTGATGTCGCGCAGGTGATCAGGCGGGTGATCAGGCGGCCAGTACGATCGGGTCCCGTGACCGACTGGCGCGCAGTGCTCGATGAGAATCTCCGGCTGCCGCACGGGCTGTCCCTCGCGGACGCCGTGGCTGAGCTGACCGAGGCGCTGCGATCCCCCGATCCAGTGCTGCGCGACGAGCTCGCGCTCACCGTTCTGGTCGACCTCGTGCCGCGACTCGACCCCGCGGTGCGACGCACGCTCGGCGCCTCGATGGAGGCCCGCCTCCGGGACCCGGAGATCCAGGCCCGAACGTTCGCCGCGCTGATCCTGGCCGAGCTGGTAAGTCAGGGCGAGTTCCAGTCGTCCTGGCTGGCGGCGTTCGAGGCCTGGTACCCGGCCGAGACCGACCTGCGCGGCTACGACCAGGAACTCGGCTGGCTGCACGCGGTCGCGCACGGGGCTGATCTCCTTGGCGCCTTCGGCTGCTGCCCGCAGGTCAACCCGGCCGCGATGCTGCGGCTGGCCGCGGCCCGGCTGCTCGCCCCGACCGATTACGTGCTGCGCGACCAGGAGGACGACCGGCTCGGCTACGCGATGGCGCTCACCTGCACCCGCGCTGAGCTGACCGAGGCGGAATCCGTTGACTGGCTTGACCCGATCGCCGCCGACTTCGAGGCGGGCGGGCCAGGACCAGTTCCGCCGCGCGCGTCCAACACGATGCGCACTCTGCGCATGCTCTACCTGCTGGCCGACCGGGGAGTGCTCCCGCCGACCGGAGGCGACCCGACGCCGTTCGCCCACCCGGACGCGGTGAAGCGGCGACTGGCCGAGGTCCTGTCGCTGGCGGCACCGTACGCGGGCTGAGTTCTCAGCTTCCGCCGGCCCCGGCGACTCTCGCCACCGGCCGCTCCGCTGCTGTTCATCAAGGCGGGCAAGCCAGATCAAAATCCCTTGATCGAACGGTCCGTTGCTCCGCCTGGCGGGCCAGCCGTCACCGCGCCCAGTCGCCGACGGACCCGTCGGCAAGCTCAACCGCGAGCCTGCCGACGGCCGCCGGCCCGGCCGTCTTACCGGCCAGCGATCACCACGCCGGGTCGTCGGCGGACCCCGTCGGCCAGTTCGGCCGTCAGCTTGCCGACGGCGGCCAGCCCGGCCGCCTCCTCGGGTGCGTCGAGGATCGCTTTGACCAGGACGGACTCGACGATCACGCCGTCGGCGAAGCCGGCCACCTCAGCCGCCTGGGCGGCCGTGGAGATGCCGATTCCGACGCAGACCGGCAGGTCGGTGGCCGCTCGGACCCGGCCCACCAGACCGCCTGCGGCCTCGCTGACGGATTCGCGGGTGCCGGTGACGCCCATCAGCGAGGCCGCGTAGATGAAGCCCGAGCCGGCCGCGGTGATCTCCCGCAGTCGTGCGTCGGTGCTGCTCGGCGCGACCACGAAGACGGTCGCGAGCCCGGCCTCGGCGGCGTGCTGCCGCCATGGCGCGGATTCCTGCACCGGCAGGTCGGGCAGGATGCAGCCCGCGCCGCCGGCCTCGGCCAGCTCGCAGGCGAACCGATTGAGGCCGTAGCGGGCGATCGGATTCCAGTACGACATCACCAGCACCGGCTTGCCGGTGGCCCGGTGCGCCTCCCGGACCGTGCGGATGACGTCGCCGATCCGGACGCCGCCGCGCAGGGCGATGTGGTCGGCGGTCTGGATGACCGGGCCGTCCAGCACCGGATCGGTGTGCGGCAGGCCGATCTCGACGATGTCGGCGCCACCGTTCAGGACCGCCTGGATCGCGGCGATGCCTCCGTCGACGGTCGGGAAGCCGGCCGGCAGCCCGCCGATGAGCGCGGCCCGGTCCTCCCGCTTGGCCTGGGCCAGGGCGTCAGCCAGCAGCTCGATGTTCCCGCTCACGGCGCGACCACCTCGACGACAGCCGTGGCACCGGTGGTGGCTCCACCAACGACGGCCCGGCCGCCCGCCCCTGCTCCGCCGGCCCTGTCGTCACCAGCAGCCCCGGAATCGCGGCCTGCGAAATATCCGGCGGCGGTTTCCATGTCCTTGTCCCCGCGGCCGGACAGGTTCACCAGGATCAGCCCGTCTGGGCCGAGCTCGGCGCCGACCTCGAGCGCCCCGGCCAGCGCGTGCGCGCTCTCGATGGCCGGGATGATGCCCTCGGTCGACGCGAGCAGCCGGAACGCCCGCATCGCGGCGTCGTCGGTGATCGGGCGGTACTCGCCCCGGCCGAGGTCGCGCAGGTGCGCGTGCTCTGGCCCGACCCCCGGGTAGTCAAGCCCGGCCGAGATCGAGCAGGCCTCGGTGATCTGGCCCTCCTCGTCTTGCAGGACGTAGGAGCGCGACCCGTGCAGGATGCCGGGCTCGCCCGCCGACAGCGACGCCGCGTGGCGGCCGGTCTGCACCCCGTCTCCGCCGGCCTCGCAGCCGATCAGGCGTACCCCCGGGTCCTGGAGGAAGGCGTGGAACAGGCCGATCGCGTTCGACCCGCCCCCGACGCAGGCGATCGCCGCGTCCGGCAGCCGCCCGGCGCGGTCGAGGATCTGACGGCGGGCCTCCACCCCGATCACCCGCTGGAAGTCGCGGATCATGGCCGGGAACGGGTGCGGCCCGGCAACCGTGCCGAAGATGTAGTGCGTGGTCTCGACGTTGGCGACCCAGTCGCGGAACGTCTCGTTGATCGCGTCCTTGAGCGTCCGGGAGCCGGAGGTAACCGGGATCACCTCGGCGCCGAGCATCTTCATCCGGGCCACGTTGAGCGCCTGCCGGCGGATGTCGACCTCGCCCATGTAGACCACGCACTCCAGGCCGAACAGCGCGCACGCGGTCGCGGTGGCCACCCCGTGCTGGCCCGCCCCGGTCTCCGCGATGACCCGCCGCTTGCCCATCCGCCTGGTCAGCAGCGCCTGTCCGAGCGCGTTGTTGACCTTGTGCGAGCCGGTGTGGTTCAGGTCCTCCCGTTTGAGGAACACCCGCGCGCCTCCGGCCTGCCGGGCGAACCGCGGTACCTCGGTGAGCGCGCTCGGGCGCCCGGCGTAGTGGGCGAGCAGTTCCTCGAGCTCAGCGACGAACGCGGGGTCGGCCCTGGCCTTCTCGTACTCGACGGCGACCTCGCCGGTGGCGGCGACTAGCGCCTCGGGGATGAACGCACCGCCGTACGCACCGAAATACCCCTCGGCACTGGGGGTCTGGCCCGGCAACGCCGGGATGAAGAATTCGCCGTTCATGATGGACACGCTCCTAAGCCAGGACACACGGAAAGGACCGCGGGGCCGGGGAGAGCGAGCTCCCTCAGACGCCCCGCTCGAAGCGCGGCGCGTTGAGCCATCGCATCCCGTTGACCTGACCAGCCTCGGAGCCGATCACATAGCGCACCCGACGTCCGAGGACGCGTCGCGCGGGCGCCCGGCAGCCGCGCGGGCGGCGACCGGGGGCGAGGCGGACGGTGACGGGCACAACCGAAGCCTAATCCACCGGACGGATGAGAGTCGCCCCGGTCCGTTCGATACCAGGATCTTGGTTTTGCCCTTACTCCAGCAGCGGGTACCGACCGGAGTGCAGCAGCGCCGCGATCGCGTCGACCTTGGCCTGCGGGGCGGCGTAGTCCGGGTGCGCCCGCAGCACGGCGGCGGCGTCGTGCAGGCGGTGCAGCTGGGCGGCGGCCTCGGCCACGCCGCGGCCGGACGGGCTGACCGGGTGCGCGGTGAGCGCCGGCCGCTCCGGGTCGATCCGCCCGGTGGCGAGCGCCTTCGGCACCCGCCGGGCGCAGCGGCAGAACGCCTCCGGGTTGACCAGGCCGCAGGTGGAGTTCATGAACGCGCCGATGCGGTGCCGCGCCCGCTCCAGCCGCTTGCGGTACGCGGCCGGCGTGGTGTCGAGGATCCACGCCGCGTCGGCCGAGGAGAGCTCGAAGACGTCGCTGAGCACGAACGCGATCCGCTCGTCGCGTTCCAGGCACTGCAGCATCGCCTGGGTGCAGGACAGCCGCACCTCGTGCGGCGAGCACGGCCGCCTCGGGCCCCCGGTAGTCGGCGTCGGCCAGGCCGTCGGCCAGGCGTCGCGCCGAACTCGTCCAGGCTGAGCTGCTGCGCCTCCTGCGGGGTCTGCCGCCGCAGGTTGAGCAGGTAGTTGACGCCGATCCGGTACGCCCAGGTGAGCAGCTTCGCCTCGCCGCGCCAGGACGCCAGCCGGGTCAGCACCCGGATCAGGATCTCCTGGGTCGCGTCCTCGGCGTCGGCCGGCCGCCACACCATCCGCAGCGCCAGCCGGTAGAGGGGATCGGAAGGAGGCGGATCACCTCCTCCAGGGCCGCCTTGTCACCGTCGACGGCCCGCGCCACCAGGCCGGCTTCGTCTGGCTCCGCTCGCATGCGTCACGAAGCCGCTGCCGACGACGCGGGCCGGCGCGGTCAGCCGTGCGGCCAGCCAGCGCGCGATCGCGGTGCCGATCGCGTCGGGCTGGTCCTCCGGCGCGTGGTGCCCGCCCGGCCCGACCGACTCGACCTCGGCCGCCGCGAAGGTCTCCGCCGCCCAGGCGATGATCTCCGGCGACCCCAGCCCGACGCCGTTGTCCACCGCCATGCAGCAGCTTCGGCACGCCGGGGGTCTCGGCCATCCAGCGGTCGTAGCGGAGGACCACCTCGACGACGTCGGCCGGCTCGCCGTCGAGCGGGAACTCGCGCGACCAGGCCAGCATCGGCTTGCGCGAGGCCGGCTCGAGGAACGGCGCGCGGTAGACGTCGTGGTCGGACTCCGCCATCTCGCCGATCAACCCTCGGGTCAGGTTGAACTCGATGAACATGTTGTTCTCGAGCACCATCTGCTCGCCCCTGGGCGAGCGGAACCCGCGGAACAGCTCGGCCGCCTGCGGCGGCATTTCCGCCCAGCGCATCGGCCGCAGGAACGTCTCGATCACCGCGATCCCGCGCACCCGCCCCGGATGCCTGGCCGCCCAGTCCATCCCGAGCGCGCCGCCCCAGTCGTGGCCGACGATGACCACCTCGGACAGGCCCATCGCGTCGAACCAGGCGTCGAGGTAGCGGGCGTGATCGGCGAGCCGGTAGGCGATGTCGGGCTTGCCGGACTCGCCCATCCCGATCAGGTCCGGCGCGAGGCACCGGGCCTGGTCGGCCACGTGCGGGATCACGTTCCGCCAGAGGTAGGACGAGGTGGGGTTGCCGTGCAGGAACACGACCGGGACATCGCCGGTCCCTGCCTCGGTGTAGCTCATGAACGAGTCGAGTACTTCTACGGTGGCCATGACGCCGGTCCTTCCTCGTGAAGATCTGCTCTCACTGGGTTGGACACGCGCTGCCCGCGGCTGTGACCGCGCCGGACGCGAATTTATTCGCTGGCAGGACCGCCGCCTGTTGGTTGCCCCCCGCGCAGAGCCGGTCGCGCTCAGTTCATCGAGGCTCGTCAGCGTCCCATGACGTGGTCAAGGACGATGTCGGCGACCCGCGCGACGGGGATCGTGGTGATCACTTCGAGGGTGGCCGAGGCGCGCAGCAGCGGTTCCACCGTCTGCTGGTAACGGAGTGTCTCCGCGAGCTCGGCCGGATCCTTCCCGTAGGGGTTGCCGACGCGGGCGGCCAGTCGTTCTGCCAGGACCTCGGGCGGCGCGCTGAGCAGGACGATGTGGTCGAACTGGGGATAGAAGAGCACCTGGTTGCGGGTCGTGCCCTGGACGAACAGGACGCCGGGGAGCTCATCGGGAGCGCTGCTCAGCAGCGCGTCGATCCGGTCCTCGCGCCATCGGCGCTCGCCGTCGACGGTGTGGAAGTAATCACCGTAGTCGGTATCGACGGTCCGGTGGCCGCGGGCGGCGAGCTCGTCGAGCAGCGAGCTCTTGCCCGCCCCCGACATGCCGGTGACCAGCACCCGCTTCACGGTGACGCCGCCCTCATCGGCCGGCTTGAACGAGTTGTTTTCCGGCCGCGTGCGGGCGAGGATCGCGTCCACCACCTGGTCGAGCGGCTGCCTGGCGTCGACGGGGATCGCCCCGGACGAGCGCAGGCGGTCCTGCAGGGCCGGCAGCTTGCGCCGAAGGTACTCGCGGGTGTCCCCGATCCGGCCCCAGTCGTGGTCGTCCCCGCGCGCATCCAGTCGTGCCAGCATCGTCTGCTCGTCGATCTCAAGCAGGAACACCTCGGTGAAACAGCCCGTCAGTTCGTGCTGATTATCCGCTCCGCCGCAGACGTACAGCGTGGCTGGCGCGGCGGCCTGGATCAGCTCGTCCAGGCGGGCAGGATCCCACGCCCAGCCATGGCGGTCGAGCCAGGCCAGGTCTGGCGCCGCCGGTGCCTCCGCCACCACGGCGCCGGCCGGGTCAACGAACCGCGCCAGCCACGGGTCGTCGTCGGCGTCGATTGATACCAGGCCTCGGCGGGCAAGCTCGGCGGCCACGGTGGACTTGCCTGCGGCGGAACAGCCTGCGATCTGGACAGCGCCCATCGATGTATCGTCGGCCAGGCTCGGCGGCGGGCACAAGCGAATTTGCGCCAGCTAACGGCAAGGCCGGTCAGGAGGCCGGCGCCGCGTAGAGGATCATGCCCGATCCTGGACGCGCGGGCGATCCCGCCGCGGGCTCCTGAGCGAACACGGTTCCCGGTGGCACGTGGCGCGATGTGGGCGCTTCGGTAAACACGGTGCTGACGTTGAACCCGGCCGCCCGCGCGGCATAGTGGGCCTGGTTGGCGGTCATCCCCACCACGTTCGGCACCGACGCCGTCGCGTTAGCCGCAGCGGGAGTCCCGGTGACTGCCTGGCAAGGCGACAGCGGCGTCGGCGTCGCGGTCACCTCCATGCCGGGGTCAATCGGCGCCGCCGTGCTGGTCGACGGGGCCGATGCGATCTCGAGCTCGACCTCTGCCCCGGGAACCGCCCTGCTGCCGGCCGTCAGCGACTGGGTCATGACCGTCCCCGACGGCACGCGCGCGGTTGGGGCGAAATAGACCCCTTCGGTGAGGCCGACGTCCTGGACCATGGCACCCGCCGCGTCCATCGACTCCCCGACCACGTTCGGCACGGTCACCGTGCGCCCCTGGCAGGTAGCGCTGACGTGGGGCGACGGCCTGGTTGAGGCTCCGCCTGCGAGCTGCGGCGACTGTCCTGCGCGTGAGCCGGGCAACTGCGCGGCGACCAATCCGACGGTGACGCCGATCGCCACGACTGCCGCCGCTGCCAGCGCGGGCAGCCGCCACGACTTCGCCGTCGGGCGCGCAGGCTGAGTCGTGATCCGGTCGGCCGACAGGCGGACGGGCGGTTCTGGCACCGCCCGCTTAAGTAGCCGCGCCAGCCGATCTTCTTCGCTGCTCATGCCGCCGTCCCCTCCGTCAAGATGTCCGCGAGGCCGGGGACGTGCCGCAGCCGGGCCAGCGCCTTCGACGCCTGGCTCTTGACCGTTCCGATCGAGCAGCCCATGATGACGGCGGTCTCGGCCTCGGTCCGGTCCTCGAAATAACGCAGCATGATGACCGCGCGCTGCCTCGCGGTCAGCTCCCGCAGCGCGCCCCGCAGCGACTCCCTGACGTCTACCTGCTGGTATCCGGCGCTGGCGGCAGCGCGATCGGGCAGTTCGGCCCATGCCGTCTCTCCGGTCCAGCGTCGCCGCCGCCAGCGCAAGCTGGTGTTCACCAGGACCCTGTGAGCGTAGGCATCCGGCGCGTCCATCGCGGCGACGCGATCCCAGTGCCGCCAGACCTCGCCAAGCGCGGTCTGCGCGAGGTCCTCCGCGAGCGCCCAGTCTCCGCTGGTCAGCAGCCAGGCCGCGCGGAGCAGGGGACCCGACTGGCGCTGCACGAAGTCAGCGAAGTCGGCGGCTTCGGTCATGGCGTGATCCCTGCCCGGCTCGGGCTTGATGTCGGTTGGTGGCACACCTTGTATAAAGCAGCTAGCCCACCACAAAGGTTGCCGAGGACACGCGTCAGGCCACCAGGCGCCCTCGCTCCGCCGCGCTGAGCACGCCCCGCTGGTCCAGCTTCTCAGCTGACCATCGACCGGATCAGGGTGCCATTCTCAACCTCGGCGCTGTATTGCTTGCCGAGCACGCCGAACTCGAGCATGACCTGGGCGACCCGCTCGATATTCTGCGCATTCACCGGACCAGTCGGAAATCCGGGCAGCGCCATGACGACGGCCACCACACTCGGCAAGTCGTCGGCCTTCGCTATGGCAACCCGAACGAGCGGAGGCTCGGTATCGGCGATCGTCTGGCCTTCCTGGATCGCGCGCACGAAGGCGGCGGCCGTCTTCGGGTGTTCCTCGGCCCACGCCTGGGTGGCCACGTACCCGTCCATGGGGAGGTTCTCCGTGGCACCCTGGTCCATGTCGGCCAGTTCCTGATCGCCATGGTCTTGTTCGGCGATGGTGACGTAGGGCTCGGCCAGGAGCGCCGCCCCCCAGCTACCGGTCTGGAGCTGGCCGGGCATCGCGGGGTAGCCCTTCGGGTCCGTGATGAATTCGACCTTCTCAGGGGATATCCCGTTCTCCTGAAGAAGCGCGCTGGTCAGCAGGGTGCCAATGCTGTTGGTCCCGTTGACCCCGATCTTCTGCCTCGCGAGGCCCGCGACCGAGGTGATGTGCGAGGCAGCCGTAACGACCAGCGTGCGCGTGCCGGGCTTGAGGGTCGAGGCCTCGGCCAGGATGCGGAATCTGGCACCGGCCGCCTGCGCCTCGATGTAAGGCAAATAGCTTTGGGCGCTGATGGCGACCTGGCCCTTGAGCTGAGCGGCGACCACCTGGCTGCTGGGGAGGTCCTCGATCGTCACGTGAAGCCCTTGCCTGGCGAAAAGCCCGTCGTCCTGCGCGATGTACAGGCCCGCGAGGTCAACCTGCGGCGAGGCGGCGACCGTGATGCTCTGCTGAGCGAGGGCGGAATCGTCCGCCGCACCGGTATTCGAGGAGCATCCCACTGCTAGGGCTGTGGACGCGGCGACGGCCAGCGTGATCCATGGTGACGCGCTGAATTTACGGATACCCAATTTCTTGTCCCCCCCGGGCTTGAGGGCGTGTCCTAGCGGTACACGACACCTCAGATCAGTCCTGCCTGCCGCCTGCGACTACCAGCGGGTTTGCTGCAATGTTACCGATATGTAAATAGAAAACCGGGTTTGTTGTGAAAAGTCATTTTTATGGCATGGGTGCAACCCAGGCTGGGTGCACTGATGGCAATATGACCCAAATTAACTCGGTATTCAGAGTTGCTAGAGTGATCACCAGGGCGAATTACGATATTTACTATCGGAATTATGGATGTCTTCGAGCTGCGCGACGGCGGTTACGTCCACGAGGCGAACTCAACCAGCCGCTCCCCGTGTCGCATCCGTGTACGGTGAGCATCAACCCGGCCGACCTGACCAAGGGCCTTCCCCGCTAACCGAAGGGGCGGCGCAACAGGCCATCACGCTCCCGATGGCGTTCGGTCGGGAACTGCGGTGGGGATGATCCGTCTCGTGGCAGGCGAGGAGTTCCCGGGACCAGCTCATTCAGGACGCGATGCGGCGGCGCTGGCCCGGTGGTCGCATCGGCATCGGGACGTGTCGGGCGGGTGGCTGCGGCCCACGGTCTTCGGGGCGGTCGACGGGCTGGTGACCAACGCGTCGCTGATCGCGGGGGTCGGCGGGGGCGGGGTCAGCGCGCACACGGTGGTGCTGACCGGCGTGGCGGCGCTGGTCGCGGGCGCGTTCTCGATGGGGACCGGCGAATACGTGTCCGTCACCAATCAGAACGAGCTGGTCCACGCCGAGGTCGACCTGGAGCGGCGGATGCTCGCCCGGTTCCCCGCGATCGAGCAGGACGAGCTGGCCGGCTACTTCCGTGGCTACGGGGCCGACGCCGAGACTGCCGGCCGGATGGCGGCGGCGGTGTCCAAGAACCCCGACATGGCGCTGCTTGTGCACACCAAGGAGGAACTCGGGGTTGACCCCCGCGAGCTGCCTTCGGCACTGCCTGACCAAGATCGAGTTAGGCGGTTGACTTCCTGGATACGACCACGACGTAACGGCACTCCTCGTCCGTGTCGTTGCCGAACTCGCGCGACCGGGGCTGGCCGAGCTCGAAGGTGTCGCCGGCCGCGAGGACGCGGCGCACCGGACCGTCGGTCAGCGTCAGCTCGCCTGACAGCACCCAGACGAGCTGGGCGATGAACGCGTAGGCCGCCGCCGGGTACGGAACCCGGGCGCGCGGGGGCAGCGCCACCTCGGTGACCGCAGCCGGGAACCCGGCCGTCGAGATCTGCCTGCGCAGGTAGCCGGTCTCCGGGTCGCGCCACTGCGGGGTGTCGGCGGCCCGACGCACCCGGCCCGCCCCGTCCGCGTCGTTTGCTTCGGTCATGTCGGCCGGCGGCGGTTGTTCCGGCGCCGGGCCGTCGCCCAGCAGGGCGCCAGTCAGCAGCTCGGAAACGCTGAGCTCAAGGGCGGCCGACAGCCTGCCGAGCAGCACGGCGGTCGGACTGCTCTCGCCGCGCTCGATCTTGCTGATCATCGCGCGCGAGACCCCGGACGCCCCGGCCAGCCGCTCCATGGACCAGCCCCGGCTATGCCGCTCGCCGCGCAGCCGCTTCCCGAACGCATCCCGCTCATCTACTATAGTAGACATGATTCCATCATATAAGATCCGGCCGGCTGGCGTCGAAGATGCGGAGGCGATCCGCGCCATCCGCAACGACGTGATCGAGCACTCGACCGCGATGTGGACGACGCGGACGCTGACGGCCGAGGACGGGAAGGCGTGGCTGGAGGAGAACCTCGCGCGCCGTTCCGCCTATGTCGCGGAAGCCGCGGGCGACGTGATCGGGTTCGCGAACTGGGCGCCCTGGCGGCCGAAGGACGGCTACCGGCACACCGTCGAGGACTCGGTCTACCTGGTCGCCGGCCATCAGGGGCGGGGCATCGGCGCGGAACTTCTTCGCACGCTGATCTCCAGCGCAAGCGAGTCGGGCGCGCACGTGATGATGGCCTGCATCGAGGCGACCAACGCGCCGTCGGTCGCGCTGCACGCACGGGCAGGTTTCGAGGTGGTCGGGACCGCCCGGGAGGTCGGCCATAAATTCGGCCGCTGGCTCGACCTGACCATGATGCACCTGGCCCTTGTCAATGCTCGAGGACGGGCGGCGGGCTAGCTGTCGGTGCAGAACGCGGCGAGGTCGCGGGCCGTATCGCGGCTGATCTCCGGGCAGACGGTGGTGAACGTCTCGACCGCGTGCATGGTGCCCATCACCTGACGGCACCGGGCCGGGACGCCGGCCGCCAGCAGCAGCCGGTAGAAGTTGACGCCCTCGTCGCGCAGCGGGTCGCATTCATTGACGCTGATGACGACGGGCGGGAACCCGTCGACGTCGGCCGTGGTCGCGAACGACGGCCAGGCCAGCGGGTTGCGCTCGGTGAAGGCGTCGATGCCGTAGCCGACGGTGGCCCGGTTGGTGTGCACGTCGATGAAGATGCCGTTGTTCTCGATCGAGGACGGCGAGTCCGGCGTCGGCCACTGGCCCTTAATGAACGGGGCCATCGCGTACAGGCCGCTGATCAGGCCGAGATCGCCGTCCCGCTTGAGCTTCAGCCCGGTGGCGAGGGTCAGGTTCCCGCCGCCGCTCTCCCCCGCCACGATCACCCGGCCGCGGTCGACACCGAGCCGGCCGGCGTTCGCGATGACCCACTTCAGGCCGGAGACGCAATCGTTCAGCCCGGCCGGGAAGGGCGCCACCTCCGGCACCGAGGACGGGACGACCGCGTTGCGGAAGTCGACCATGACGACGGCCACGCCGTTGGCGGCGATCAGCTTCCCCCACCCGCGGAACATCCCGTCGAAGCAGGACAGGTACCCCATCCCGCCGCCGTGGATGTAATAGACGCACGGCACCGTCACGTCATTGTCCGGGCGGATGACCTGCAGGTTGATGGTGTTCCCGTCCGGTTGCGATACGACCTTCTCGGTGTGGATGCGCAGGCCGGCCGAGGGCGCCGCCGCCTCGGTGTCGAACCGCTCCATGAACCGCCTGAACTCCTCCGCGCCGGCCCGGGCCGGTTCGGAGCTGGCCTCGGCGAGCAGCGTTTCGCGGCTGTCAACGTCGCCTTCCTGCGGGCCGTCGTCATCGGCTAGGAACGCCTTCACTCTCGGGTCGAGCCGGATGTCGCCTGCGATGTCGCGTGCCATAACCGCAACCCTAGCGATTCGCGCTGAAGCGGTCACCGGGCCTGCCGGTACCGCCACTTGGCCGCGTACTCTCTCCCGCATGCGATTGGACAAGATTGCGATCATCGTTGACGACTACGACCGGGCCATCGCCTTTTTCACCGGCGCTCTCGGATTTGACCTGGTCGAGGACTCGCCGTCGCTGACCAACGACGGCCGGGCGAAGCGCTGGGTGGTCGTCCGCCCGCCCGGCGGCGACACCGCGATCCTGCTCGCCCAGGCGGACGGGGAGCGGCAGGCGGCGGCGGTCGGGAACCAGACCGCCGGCCGGGTCGGCTTTTTCCTCGAGGTCGACGACTTCGAGGCCGCCTACCAGCGGATGACGGCGGCGGGGGTGGAGTTCGTCACCGCAGCGCGCACCGAGCCCTACGGCCGGGTGGCGGTCTTCACCGATATCGCGGGCAATCGCTGGGATCTGCTCGGTCCCGCCCCAGTAGTCGAGTTAATTCCCGCGAAACATTCCATTACATAGCGGAAACCGTGATGCTTCTCATTACGTGCAAGATGCGTGTGACGTGACGCGCGGGCAGTGTGGGAGGCGACGATGAGCACGGAATCCGAGAATGGCGAGATCGCGGTTAGACCGGTCACCGACACCGGCGACGAGTACGCCGCGTTCAAGATCGAGCAGCGCGGCATTGACCTGATCCCGGACGCTGAGAAGAAGATGAAGCCGACCGGGCTCTTCTGGCTCTGGGCCGGCGGCGTCTTCAACGTGGAGTTCCTGTTCTACGGCACGCTGATCATGACCTTCGGCCTGTCGGTGCCGCAGGCCATCCTGGCGATCCTCGTCGGCAACCTGACCTACGCGTTCCTCGGCTTCGCCAGCCTGCAGGGGCCGAAGACCGGGACTACTGCCTTCATGGTCTCCCGCGCGCCGTTCGGCCAGAACGGCAACCGGCTGGTCGCGCTGTTCAACTGGGGAACCCAGGTCGGATTCGAGATCGAGGGCATCTACTTCGTCGTCGTCACCGTGCTGCTGCTGTTCGCGCGCGGCCACACCACGCTGAACGGATCGGGCAAGGTCGGGATCATCATCCTCGCGGTCGCTGATCCAGGCGGCCCTGCCGCTGCTCGGGCACGCCACGATCAGCAAGATCTTCCGGTACATGGCCTACATCTTCATCGTGTTCTTCGTGGTGCTCGCCGTCTTCGTCTTCCAGCGGGTGCACCTGTCCACGTTCCACGTGCACCCGGCGACGCTCGCGGTCTGGACGACCGCGCTGGTGCCTGCTCACCTCGGTCGGCGGCCTCGGCTGGACCGAGAACGGCAACGACTACTCGCGTTACCTGCCGCGCTACACCCCCGGGTACAAGACGTTCTGGGCGGCGGCGCTCGGCGGCGCGATCCCGTCGATCCTGCTCGAGATCCTCGGCGTGCTCGCCTACACGGTCACCACCAAGACGGTCGGCCCGGCCGAGCTGCCGATCCCGCAGACGTTCGCGAGCTGGTTCGTGGTGCCGTTCCTGATCTTCGCCATCCTCCAGCTGCTCGCGATCAACACGGTCGACCTGTACTCCTCCGGCGTCACCCTGCAGGCCCTCGGCGTGCCGGTCAAGCGCTGGGGAGCGGTCATCATCGACTCGGTGGTGTGCGGGGTGGTGGTCGGCATCATCGTGTTCCACGGGAACTTCTACGCCGACTTCGCCGGGTTCCTGCTGTACATCATCGTGTGGCTGTCGGCCTGGTTCGGCGTCTTCATCACCGACTACGTGCTGCGCCGCAGGCGGTACGACCCCGCCGTCGCTGGCGGCCGAGCGGGGCGGGCTTTACTGGCGTAACGGCGGCGTGCACTGGCCCGCGATCATCGCCCTCGCGGCCGGCATGGTCGCCGCGGTGATGTGGATCAACGCCGCCTACGACGTGCCGTCCTACACCGGCCCGATCTCCAACCACTTCCCCGGCCTGGCCGGCGGCGACTTCAGCTGGGCGCTCGGCATCATCGTGAGCTCGCTCGTCTACTGGGCGCTGGCGGCCAGGGGCGTGCGCAAGGAGGCCGACGCCACTCCCGCGCCGGCCGACGCGGAGGCGGAGACGGCGGCCGCGTGATGACCGCGACCGACACGTTCATCGCCGGGCTGCCCAAGGCCGAGCTGCACCTGCACATCGAGGGCACCCTGGAACGCTCGCTGCTGCGCGGAGCTGGCGGTGCGGAACGGCTCGCGGTGCCCGCGTGCCGCCGTTCCACGACCTCACCTCGTTCCTGGTCGGCTACTACGCGAGCATGCAGGTGCTGTGCGTCGAGGCCGACTTCTACGACCTCGCGATGGCGTACTTCCGCAAGGCGCACTCGCAGCACGTGGTGTACGCGGAGGTGTTCTTCGACCCGCAGGCGCACACCAGCCGGGGGGTGCCGTTCGCGGCCGTCATCGGCGGCCTCGACCGGGCCCGCCGCGACGCCTTCGATCAGCTGGGGCTGCGCGCGCAGCTGATCATGTGCTTCCTGCGCGACCTGACGGCCGACTCGGCGATGGAGACGCTGGCGCAGTCGCTGCCCTACGCGGACAAGATCGTCGGGGTGGGCCTTGACTCCGACGAGCGGGGCAACCCGCCGCTGAAGTTCGCCGGCGTGTTCGCGCGGGCGCGGGCCGAGGGCTACCGGCTCACGATGCACTGCGACGTCGACCAGGAGGACGCGGTCGGGCACATCTGGCAGTGCCTGGACGAGATCGGGGTGGAGCGGATCGACCACGGCGTCAACTGCCTGGAGGACGCCGCGCTGGTGGCGCGGCTGGCCGCCGACCGGATCGGCCTGACGGTCTGCCCGGTCTCCAACGGCTGGGTGACCGACAGCATGAAGGTCCCGAACTGGCCGCGATGCTCGACCAGACGCTGCTGGCCACGGTGAACTCCGACGACCCGGCCTACTTCGAGGCGTACGTGAACGAGAACTTCGCCGCGGTGGCCGCGGCCCGGCGGCCTCACCACGGACCACCTCACCCAGCTGGCCCGCAACTCGTTCGAGATCGCCTGGCTGCCCGCCGCCGAGCGCGCGGGCTATCTCGACTTGATCGACTCCTATGCCGCCGCGGGCTGAGCCGCCACTCCCCTCGGCAATTCGGCTGCCCGTGTGCCAAGTCCATGCGAACGGCCGAGGGCCTGAAATCGACTCGACCTCGCCCCGCTGGCCTGGTACGGTCGCGAGCTTGTTATCGCTGACGGAAGGCCACCGGATTCGCGTGCGGCCATCCGGCAGTTCCTCTGATGAGAGTGGGTATCGCCCGTGGCATGCCGTTTTAGTGAAATCGTGCTCAAGTGCCGCGACGTCGAGGTGATGGCGCGGTTCTGGTGCGAGGTCCTGGACTATGTGGAGCTCGACCGCGAGGGGGCGACCTACATCGAGATCGGCCCGCGCGAGGGGTTCGGCGGCCCGCAGCCGACGATCTTCCTGATCCACAACGACGAGCCGAAGCACGAGCGGGCCCGGCTGCACATCGACGTCAACCCGACCGACCGCGATCAAGCCGCCGAGCTCGAGCGGCTGCTGGCCGCCGGGGCCAAGCTGATCGACATCGGCCAGCCCGCGGACGCGTCCTGGCATGTACTGGCCGATCCCGAGGACAACGAGTTCTGCCTGCTCAAGACCCGCCTCCAGCCGCTCTGAGGGCAGGCTGGGCGGTTTCGTGGCGGCGGGTGGCGGCCCAGCAGAGCAGGCCGGCGACGGGGAACGCGGCGGCGGTCAGGGTCGCGCCGGTCCAGCCCCAGCGTCTCGTAGGCCTGGGCGCCGGCGAAGGAGCCGAGGGCGCCGCCCGCGAACATCGTGGTGATGTAGACGGTGGTGAGCCGGGAGCGGGCCTCCGGCAGCAGGTCGTAGATCACGCTCTGGTTGATGACGTGCGAGCCCTGCACGCACGCGTCCATCACCAGCACGCCGACGATCAGCAGCGCGAGGCTGACCCAGCCGAGATGGGCGCCGCCCAGGCCGATCGGGATGTAGGAGAGCGCCAGCAGCGCGAGCGCCAGCGCCGCTGGCCGGCCAGCGCAGCGCCGGGCGCGCGTCGATGGCCCGGCCGCCCGCCAGCGAGGTGATCGCGCCCGGCCGCGCCGACCAGCGCGAACAGGCCGATCTCGAGCTGCGAGAAGCCGTACTGGGGGCTGGCGAGCAGGAACGTCACCGTCGTCCAGAAGCAGCCGAAGCTGCCGAACCCGCACGCCGCGATCAGCGACCGCCAGCGCAGCGCGGGCTCGGCCCGCGCGACGTCGAGGACGCCGCGCAGCTGCGCCCGGTAGGTGATGCTGAGCTGCCGGCCGTGATCGGGCAGCGCCCGGCGGAGCATGATCGTGGTGAGCGCCATCGCGACGGCGGCGACGCCGTAGACGGCACGCCAGCCGGCCAGCGCCGGCCACCACCCCGGCGAAGGTGCGGGAGAGCAGGATGCCGATGAGCAGGCCGCCCATCAGCGTGCCGATCACCTTGCCGCGCTCGTCGTCGCTGGCCAGCGTCGCGGCGTACGGCACCAGCATCTGGACGACGACCGAGGTGATCGCCGCCAGCGCGGCGGCCACCGCCGAGCAGCGGGAGGTTCGGCGCGACCGCGCAGCCGACCAGGGTGACCGCGCAGACGGCGAGCAGCCCGGTCAGCAGCGGACGGCGGCGGGTGATGTCCCCGGCCGGCACGATGAGCAGCAGCCCGACCGCGTAGCCGAGCTGGCCCGCCGTCACCAGCAGCGACGCGGCTGCCCTGGCTGACGTGCAGCGAGGTGCCGATGGAGTGCAGCAGCGGCTGCGCGTAGTACAGGTTGGCGACGGTGACCGCGCAGGTCACGGCCATCAGCCGGACCAGGCCGGGAGACAGCTGGCCGGCCGCCGGGACCCGCCCGGCTAGTCCATCACCCACCGTGCCCGCCGCCAGTTCTCCGGTCCCCGCGTCTTGACGCACTCGCTCATTACCCTCCCGCCCAGCTGCAACGATTGCCTCAGTGGCAACTGGTTAGCCGAGGCAACTATTCCGGCGGAGAGGGGCGGATCGCGGTGCCGCCGGGCGGGCGGGAGGCGGAGTCGGCGGACGGGACTCGGGCCCGCTTCGGCCGCCCTGAGTAGGCTGGCGGGCGTGCCGCCGTCCCCTGCCAGCGAGGAGCTCGCGCTCGCCGCGCTCGACTGGATTGAGGCCGTCCGCGGTCGCCGACGGCGACGGCGTGTGGTGGAGCGCGAGGCCGGCTCGGACGAGCCGGACCCCGGGCTGTATCACGGCGAGCGCGGGCATCGTTCTCGCCCTGCTCGAGGCGGACGCGCACTTCGGCGGCGGGCGCTGGGCGCGAGCTCGCGCTGCGCGGAACCCGCTGGCTGGCCGCGGCGGTGGACACCGTCGACACCGCGCGCTATCCGGCGCTGTACTTCGGCCGCGCCGGGATGGCGCTCGCGCTCCACGAGGCGGCCGGGCGCCTGGGCGACCGCGGCGCCGACGACGACGTTGCCGAGACCGCGCGGGCGGCGGCGAGACGCGGGCTGGCGGGCGTGCGCGCGGCGTTCGACGGCGAGCGCTGGGGCGACGCCTTCGAGCTGATGTTCGGCAACGCCGGCATCGCGCTGGCCGCGCTGCGGCTGGGCGACACCGAACTGGCGGAGGCGGCGGTCGCCCCGTACCTGCGGACGGCCGAGCCGACCGCCTACGGGGTGACCTGGGAGCCGCGGCGCGGGCAGCCCGCGCGACGGCACCACATCTCGCACGGCACGCTGGGCATCGCCTACGCGCTCGCGGCGATCGGAACGGCGGTCGGCCGCCGCGACCTGGTCGACGCCGCGCTGGCCGGCGGTCGCCGACGTGGTCGCCCGCAACGAGGCCGGGCCGGACGGCTTCCTGGTCCCGCACTCCGACCCGCAGCAGGTCGCCTTCGGCCTCGAGCGGTACTCCTACGGCTGGTGCCACGGCCCGGCGGGCGACGCCCAGGTCTTCCGGCTCCTCGCGCAGCTCGCGGACGGGGCGGGCGGTGCGGAGGGCGCAGGCGGCGGCGATGGCTGGCGAGCGCTGGTCGACCGGTGCTGGCACACGGTCACCACCTCCGGCCTGCCGGCGCGGCTGCGGCCCGGGTTCTGGGACAACTGCGGGCGCTGCTGCGGGACCGGCGGGGTGCTCGCGCTCGCCGTGCGACCGCGAGGTCGAGGACGGCGACGGCCTCGCCTTCGCCGACGTGCTGGTGGCCGACCTCGCCCAGCGGGCCACGGTGGACGCCGCCGGCGCCCGCTGGTCGAACTCGAGCACCGGGCCAGCCCGCCCGAGCTCGAGCCCCGGCCGGGCTGGGCGATGGGCAACGCCGGGCTGGTCAGGGAGCTGCTGCGGCACGCGCGGATCACCGCCGGGCGCGATCCGGCCTACGCGGTCCAGTGGCCCGACCACCCCGCGGCCGGCGGGCGGGCGCTGGCCCGTTGGCGGCCCCGGCGATGACTCCGAGCAGCGAGGGATGAGACGGTGAGCGCGATGGCCGAGAAGGCCGATCCGATCTACAAGATCCTGTCCGTGGCCGACTGGGAGGCGGCGCAAGCGGGCGGGGCGCTTCGAGGGGTCGGCCGACGACCGGCGGGACGGGTTCATTCACTTCTCCGACGGCGGGCAGGTCATCGGCACCGCGCGCGCAAGTACTTCGCCGGCCAGTCCGACCTGCATGCTGCTGGCGGTGGACCCGGCGCGGCTGGCCGATCTGCGCTGGGAGCGGTCGCGCGACGACGCGCTGTTCCCGCATCTGTACGGGCCGCTCGAGCTGGACGCGGTCGACGCAGGCAGACCGGCTGCCCGACGACCGGGATCGCGGCCGACGCCATCGCCGACCTGCTCGGCCGGTTAACGCGCTCAGCCGGCTTCTTGCTGTTACCCGCGAGCTGTAAAGCCGGCCCGGTCAGTCGGCGCCCGGCATGATCAGGCAGCTGCTGGTGGCGGTGGCGACGAGCTTGCCCGGCGCCGTCGAAGATCTCGGCCTGGGAGAACGCGACCCGGCGGCCGGGCTTGACGACCGTGCCGACCGCCCGCAGGGCGCCGCTGTCCCTCGTCACCGGGCGGGTGTAGCTGACGTTGAGGTCGATGGAGGTGTACCCGACGCCCGCCTCCAGCGTGGTCCGCACGGCCAGCGCCGCCACCGTGTCGGCGACGGCGCAGACCAGCCCGCCGTGCACCACGCCGAGCACGTTGTAGACCGACTCGTCGGGGGTGCCCTCGAAGACCACCCGGCCCTCGCTCGGCCTCGACCGCGCGGAACCCGAGCAGCATCACCAGCGGCGCGGGCGGCAGCGTGCCGTCGACCGAGCGCCTGCAGGAACTCCAGACCGGACAGGCCCGACCCGGCCGACGCCGTCATCTCCGGGTCGTACCAGGTGACGGTCTTGGTCCGCGGCGTCCCCCAGTCCGGCGCGCCGTCGGGCGCTGCGGCCGGGATCGGTCATCGCGTTCCCTCGGCGGTCAGGCGTGCGGCCAGGCCTGGGCCTGCGCCAGCACCGTGTCCATCGTCTCCATGATCGAGATCGTCTCGTCGAGCGGCATGAGCGGGCTCTCGAGCTCGCCCGGCGGCCAGCCGGCGGGCGACCTCGTCGGCCTGATGGCGCAGGCCGCGGCCCTCGTGGACCGACTCGACGCGGATCGGGTCGCCCGTCTCTGGGGATGAGCGTCACGCCGGCGGGAGCGTAGAAGTCGCCGTCGACCTCGATCCTGGCGTCGGTGCCGACGATCGCGGCCCGGGTCGGGCTCTTCGCCCGCAGCGTGCAGGTGAGCACGGCCTGGGCGCCGCTGTCGTAGCCGAACAGCATCGACGTCTGCGCGTCGACGCCGGTGAACGCCGGGTCGCTGATCGACACGATCCGGCTCGGCGTGCCGAGCACCATCGACGCGAACGACACCGGGTACACGCCCAGGTCGAGCAGCGCGCCGCCGCCCAGCTCGGGCGCGAACAGCCGGAACCCGGCGTCCTCGGCGAACCACTGGCCGTGGTCGGCGGTCACGGTGACGACGTCGCCGAGCAGGCCGCTGCGCGAGCCAGTCGCGGATCACGCCGACGTGCGGCAGGAAGCGGGTCCACATCGCCTCCATCGCGAACAGCCCGCGCTCCCGCGCCACCGCGACGACCTCGCGCGCCTCGGCCGCGTTCATCGTGAACGGCTTCTCGACCAGCACGTGCTTGCCCGCCCGGAGCGCGAGGATCGCGTTGTCGCGGTGCATCGGGTGCGGCGTCGCCACGTAGATGACGTCGACGTCGGGGTCGGCGACGAGCGACTCGTAGCTGGCATGCCGGCTGGCGATGCCGAACTCGTCGGCGAAGCGGTCGGCCGCCGCCTGGCTGCGCGACCCGACCGCGACGACGACGCCGGAATCGGTCAGCCGCAGATCGCTCGCGAACGAGCGCGCGATCCCGCCGGTCCCGAGGATCCCCCACCGCACTGGACTGTCCACTGTCTCTGCCGTCCCTCCGCCGCCGGTATCGGTGGTCAGCCTATTTCACCGGCCGGCGACGCTGCGAGGGGGCATTGGGACAGCGTCATCTTCTGGGGGAATGGCGGAATCGGAAATCACTTCCCTCCTGGCTGGGGCAGAGTCACGATCGGGGACTGGGCCCTCAGCGCGGTCCAGATTCTGGGCTGGTCCGGTTCGGCCAAGTGCTGACGGCGGTGTACGGGGACCTGACCGGAGTCGCCCCGGACCGTTCGATATAAAGAATTTGAATTCTATGAACTGACTGGCGCTACTTCACGCGCCCGATGGCGCAGTGCGAGTAGGCCGCGGCCGGGCCTGGATCGGCGCCGGGGTCCGGCCGCCACTGCGGGACCGGGACCAGGCCGGGCGGCACCAGGTCGAGGCCCGCGAAGAACCGGCCGAGCTGCTCCGGGCCGCGCAGGTGATAGGTCTCGGCGCCGCCCTCGCGATACTGCCGTGCCGCCTCCACCAGTCCCTCGCTGGTGCTCGACCCGTGGGCGATGACCAGGTAGCTGCCGGGAACGGTGGCCGCCATGACCCGTTCGATGAGCGCGGCCACCTCGTCGTCGTCGCCGAAGTGCCCCAGGACCCCCAGGAGCATCACCGCCACCGGCTGCGTGAAGTCGAGGGTCGCGGCCGCCGCCGCCAGCAGCGCGTCCGGGTCGCGGAAGTCGGCTTCGATGTAGTCGGTCGCGCCCTCGGGTCCGCTCGTCAGCAGCACCCGCGCGTGCAGCAGCACCAGGGGATCGTTGTCGACGTACACGATCCGGCTCTCCGGGGCCGCCCGCTGGGCCACCTCGTGGGTGTTGTCGACCGTCGGCAGGCCGCTGCCGATGTCGAGGAACTGGCGGATTCCCGCCTCGCCGGCCAGGTAGCGGACGGCGCGGTTCAGGAACTGCCGGTCGCTGCGGGCCAGATCGGCGATCGCGGGATACACCTGCCGCAGCCGCTCGCCGAGCTCGCGGTCGACCGCGAAGTTGTCCTTGCCGCCCAGCCAGAAGTTCCAGATCCGAGCCGAATGCGGGACCTTCGCATTCAGCCGCGGCGCTGCCGTCCCGTCCTCGGGCGCGGTCTCAGCGGCCATTGTCCGATGCCAACCCTTCCGCCGCGCGGCTGTGCGCGCATCGCCGGTCCCCCAGCGATCAAGGTACCGCAAAGGGCGGAAAATCAAGATCAGTCGCCCGAACGGACCGTTGCTCCGCCTTCATGGCATCAGGACTTTCCGCGTCCCGGGCAGACGGACCCTTCCGTTGCCCGAAGTTTCCCGTTTACCGACCGCTCGCCCGCAAGGATCCGCGGCGGTCTCACTCATCGCCGCGATTGCGGGACCGCTCCAGACCGGTCGCCCGACCGTCTCCCGCGCGGTCCTGACCGTCTCCGGTTCCGCCCTGGCCGTCTGCTGAAAGCTGCTCGTTTCGGCCGGAACGCGGGCCCGGAACCAGATCCGCAGCGACCGGGCCCGGGTTCGGCGGTGACGCGGCAGGCACCGCGGGTCGGGCCGGGCCGTTCGGGCCGTTCGGGCCGGTCAGGCCGGCCGAGTCGGCCGAGTCGGCGGTGGCCTCGAAGGCGCCGACGACGACCGAGGGCTCGGCCAGCTCGACGCGGTTCCGGCCCTGCCGCTTGGCCAGGTACAGGGCTGCGTCGGCCAGTCGCGCGAGACGGTCCGGGGTGCTTGCGTGCTCGGGGTAGCCGGCCACCCCGACCGACACCGTGACGGTGACGTCGGTGCCCGACAGGGACATCTCCGCGATCGCCGCCCGGACCCGCTCGGCGATGCGCAGCGCCACCGGGATCTCGGTGTCGGGCAGCAGGATCACGAACTCCTCCCCGCCGTTACGGCCGGCGAAGTCCCTGGACCGCATCGCGCTCCGCATCACCGCGCCGACGTTGGCCAGGACCTGGTCCCCCACCGCGTGTCCGCGCTGGTCGTTGACCTGCTTGAAGTGGTCGAGGTCGAGCATGAGCAGCGCCAGCGGCGACCGTTCCGCCGCCGCCTGCGCGAACATCCGCTTCAGGGTCGCGGTCACCGCCCGCTTGTTGGGCAGCCCGGTGAGGCCGTCAGTGGCGGCGCGGAATCTCCGCGATCGCCAGGTTGCGGAGGTTCGCCAGCACCGGCGCGGCCTGGCTGACGGACTCGCGAATCCGCTCCTCGTCGACCTCGTCGAGCGGGGTCGGGCGGCTGACCAGGACCGAGCCGATCACCTTGCCCCCCACGACCAGCGGAACGCATGAGGAAACGCCGGGACACGGGGCGCACACCGAGCACGAGAGCAGGGCGAGGCGGCTGCTGCCCTCGCGGTGCGTCCGGCCGGACCGCACCGCCAGGCAGGACCGAGGCGCCGCCCCGCGCAGCGTATGCGCGAGCGGCGAGCCGTCCGGCAGCGGCACCGCCGCCTGCAGCCGGTCCGCGCTGTTGTTGCTGTTCAGCACCACGGCGGTGGTCGTGGGGCCGAGGATCCGCTCGAGGTAGCGCTGAAGAAGCTGGTGCGCCTCGTCCTCGTCGTTCGCGATCTGCAGCGTATCGGCGAAATCCTCCTGATCCTGACCCGGTTGCAGGGCCTGGCGAATGCGCCGTAGGCCGCGATAGAGCAGGAATAGCGCCGACCAGGATGCCCACGACGGCGACGCTGATGACGAGCCATGTCGTTCCTACCGCGTTCGCGGACGCCCGCACCTGGTCGGCCTGCCCGTCGGCTTGTTCCTTGAGGAAGAGCCGGTCGAGGTGCTGGCCGAGCGGCAGGTACGTGGTCGCCAGCTCGGTCGCGAGCGCGGCCGCCGGGCGGGCCGCCACCGACGTCGGGCTGAGGAGATCACGGACGGCCACCCACTGCCGTTCCAACCGCTCGATGTCGGCGTGCTCGGCCGGCAGATCCTTGGCATGGCGTTGCATCAGAGTCGACATCTGCGCGTCGGTCGAGGGCAGCAGGGTCGTGTAGAGCAAGCCGAGGAGATGTGACCGCAGCGCCGGACTCGCGGTGAGGAACGCTTCCTCGCCGGTGGCGTCGGCCGTGTCCATGTTCCTGGCCAGTTCGCCGGTCGCGGTCGAGGTGGCCAGCTCGTTGCCGGCGATATCGTTGCCGAGGCCGGTTGACCAGCGGGCGCCCTCGATCCCGATCGCCGCCACGGCGACCACAACAAGCGTCAGCCCGACACAGAGAGCTACGAGCGAGCTGATCGCGATTCGGGCATGGTTCCGCACTATGCAGGCCTACCCGGCGAGCCCGATGTAAAGCGTTTTCGCAGGTAGCAAGGCGTGATGAACGGCGGCAGGGGCGGGCGCGGCGGCGATCGGAGCGGAAATCGGCGACCTGGCGGCAACGACGAGGAACCGATGAGCGAACTTAAAATATCACTGTCTGTAATATCTCTCTGATACTTAGTCCGTGGCGCGCACGGCTGGCGGGTGCCAGGTTCCGTCGAGCGCCTCGGGGCGGGGCCAGTAGAGCCGCAGGTTCATCGTGAACGGTCCCTCGGCGGGCGCGGGGAGCCAGTTGGATTCCAGCACCTCCCCCGGCGATTCGCGGCAAATGTGCAGATCAAGCGATTCGTCGGCGTTGAACTGGAGCTCGTCGCGGTCACCGATGGCGAACCGGCCGATCGGGTTGGCGGCGAACAGCTGTCGCTGGTCGTACATCGTCAGCGACCAGAAGGCGTCGACCGGCGGCGTCTGCCCGGGGTCGAAGTGCATGAGGTAGCGCCGGGCGCTGTCGAACGGCCGCCCGTCGCCGTCGGCGACCGCCGTCGGGTAGATGGCGTCCTCGACCGGGTTCGCGCCCAGCCCCATGTTGCGCGATCAGCGCGCGCTTGAGGTAGTCGGTGCCGTACGTCCCGATCGGCGAGGAGACCATCTGCCAGTGGTTGACTAGCAGACCGGACCGGGGCAGGGCCGCCTTGATCGCCGCCAGGCCGGCCGCGGGCGCGTTGTCGACCGCGTCCCGCAGCCGGCGCGGGGCGTCGGTCCAGGTCGAACGGCTCGCCCGGGCGGAAGCCGAGCTGCCGCGCGCGCTGCAGCACCGACGTGTCGGTCAGATGGGGCGGGTTGGTGGTCATGATCGCGGCGGCGGCGGCGAAGAAGGCCGGTCCGGACATCGCCGCGACCTGCGCCGGCGGCGCGCTCATCTCCTGTGCCGGGATCGACCCGCCCGGCCGGCGGCTCGCCGCCCGCCGTCTCCCCACCGGCTGAGCGGGATCGCGGTCAGCCCGGCCTGAAACTTGTGCACGTTCTCGTAGTCGGCGTGCCCGTTGGTCTGGGTCCGCCCGATCATCCACGCCATCCCGGTCGGGCAGCGGATCTCCTCCAGCCCGGCCGGGAGCCGCCCCTGCCAGCCCGGCCCGGTGACGGCGAAGGCCTGCTCGTCGGTGCCGGTCGTGCGCGCGCCTGGCGCGGCGAACACGTCGGTCCACATGTCGAGCAGCGGCAGCAGGTAGTAGCGCCCCCAGGAGTCGGGCACGCCGATGACCAGCGGTTCGGCGGTGACGTCGAGCCACAGTGAGGAGTACAGCGTGTCCGCGTTCGGCCGCACCACCTCGGTGAACGACGCGTCAGGGAACACCGGCAGGTGCGCGAAGACGTTCACCGGCGCGCGCATTCCCTGCGGCTGCTCGGTGTTGGTGGTGACCCGCCGGGTGACGTCCATCAGCACCAGCGGGTACGCGTAGATGTAGAGCTCCTGGGCGATCCGGGCAAGTTCCTCCGGGCTGCTCAGCTTTCTCACGTGGCCAGCCATGTCGGGCACCTCCGGCCTTCCACTAGACTGCGGCGAGCACGCCCCGCGCATCACCCGCAGCGGATGGCGTCGGGGGTTAGCTTGGGGACCCGAGCCAGCGCGCGAGGGCCGCTTCCAGGTCGGCTAGATCGGCCCGGCCGGGCGGCCGACGGCGTCGGCCGACGCCCACGCGACGAAGCCGTCGGGTCGCACCAGCAAGCCGGTTACGCCGGCGCTGGGGTCGCTGGGGCGGCCCCGGACTAGCTCCAGGCGGCCGGCGTATCGCTGGGCGAGGACGGCCAGCCGGTCGTCCGCGGCTAGATCGACGAGCAGGGCCCGGCCCTGGCGGCTGTGACCGGAGAGCCGGGTGCCGTCGTCGAGGCGCAGGTCGGGCGTGGTCGCGCCGACCAGCGGGTGGCCGCCGGCGAGGTCGTAGCGCTGCCACAGGCCGGAGATCCGCTCGACGTAGTAGGTCGCCCCGTCTTTGGTGCCGAGGAGATCGGTCACTACGCCCCGAAGGGCGCGGCTGTAGGCGTCGCCGCGCATCACCGCTACCTGCGCGCGGGTCCAGTCGAGGACCCAGGCGCCGATCGGGTGCCGTTCGCTGGTGTAGGTGTCGAGCAGGCCCTCGGGCGCCCACCCCCGCACGGCGGCGGCGAGCTTCCAGCCCAGGTTAACGGCGTCACCGATCCCCAGGTTGAGGCCCTGGCCGCTGAACGGCGAGTGCACGTGGGCGGCGTCGCCGCACAGCAGCACGCGGCCGCGCCGGTAGCTGGTCGCCTGGCGCGCGTTGTCGGTGAACCGGGTGCCGTGGGTGACCTCGGTGACCCGGACGTCGACGCCGCTGACGCGCCGCAGGCTGGCCTCCATCTCGGCCGCGGTGACCGGCGCGTCGCGGTCGGCCGGAGGGCCGTCCAGCTCGACTGTGCGCACCCGGCCCGGCACCGGCCCGTAGACGTAGACGCCGGTCGGGGTGTGCTGCCAGCCGCCCTGCCTCAGCCGCTCAGCCCCCTCGACCGTGCCCTCGGTCTGGCGGAACGTGATCGTCGGGTCGGTGCCGGGGAAGTCGAAGCCCGCGTGCCGGCGGACCAGGCTGCGGCCTCCGTCGCAGCCGACCAGCCACGCCACCCGCACGTCGAGGCCGTCGCCGTCGGCGCTTTGCAGCCGAACGGTGACGCCGCTCTCGCCCGCGTCGAATCCGGCCACCTCGACCCCGCGCCTGACCTCGACCCCTAGTTCCGCCGCGCGCTGGCCGAGGACCCGCTCCACCTCGACCTGGGGGACCTGCACATACCAGGACGGGCCACGGCCGCGCAGGCTGGGATCGTCGGTGTCGACCGGGTCGGCCGGGACCTGAATCCCGCCGAAGTGCCCGACCGAGGACGGCCGCCGACGCTCCCCCGGCGGGCCGGGGGCGGCGCCCGCCTTCATCGTCACCTCCCTCGCCTGCAACGCGGCCAGCAGTCCGCGTCGCTCGAAGGCCTCGGCGGTGGCGGTGTTAATCGCCCCGGCCTTGCCGGCCGTGTCGAGCTCGGTGCGCCGTTCGACGACCAGCACCCGGACCCCCGCCAGCCGCAGTTCGGTGGCCAGCATCAGGCCGACCGGCCCGGCGCCGGCCACGAGCACGTCGTAGTTCATCTTGGTCGTCATCTGAGTCCCCTCGATCTCTGACACGAACACCATTCTAGTTACAGAACAGTGATCGAGTCAAAGAGAACTGCGATCGCTCCGCGCTTACACTGGGTCGTATGGCATCTCCCCCGCAGCGACGCCGCGCCGCCCGTCATCAGCAGCCGCTCGCCGACGACGCCAGCGCGACCCGGCGCGGGCCGTCGGCCGGGCGCAAGCAGCCGATCACGGTCGACGCCATCATCGACACCGCGCTCGGCATCGTCGAGCGCGAGGGATACGCCGCGCTGACGATGCGGCGGGTGGCGAGCGCCCTCGGCACCGGCCCGGCCTCGCTCTACGCGCACGTCGTGAACAAGGAGGACCTGGACGACCTGCTGATCGGCCGGCTCTGCGGCGCGATCGAGCTCCCCGAGCCGGACCCGGGCGCCTGGCGTGAGCAGATCATCGGCGTCTGCGGCCAGATCAGGGATCAGTACCTGCGCTACCCCGGCATTTCCCAGGCCGCGCTCGCGGTGGTCCCGACCAACACCGAGACCCTGCGGGCGAACGAGGGCATGCTCGCGATCGTGCTGGCCGGCGGCGTCGACCCGCAGACGGCCGCGTGGGCGGTCGACGCGCTGTCCCTCTACGTCAGCGCGTTCTGCCTGGAGACCTCGCTGAAGGACCGCCAGGCGGGCCGGGAAGGGTGGGCGGCCAGCCGCGACGAGCTGCTTGGCCGGTTCGCGGCCCTGCCCGACACGTTCCCGCAGACCAAGCGCTACGCGGCCGAGCTGACGTCAGGGACCGCCCTGGATCGATTCGCGTTCACCCTCAATCTGATCGTCGGCGGCCTCGGTGCCCGCGACTAGCGGCTCGGCCGACGCCGTCCAGGCCGCCGTCTCGGCCGCCGCCGGGCTCGGCGTGACCGGCGTGGAGCCGGCCATCCTGGCCGACGGCGCGAACGTGATCGTCCACCTGGCCCCGTCGCCGCTGGTGGCGAAGGTCGCCGCGAGCACCACCGCCGTCCGCCCGGACGCTGACGCGTGGCTCGGCCGGGAACTCGACCTGGCCCGCTTCCTGGCCGCGGCGGGCGCCCCGGTGATGACGCCGAGCGCCGAGGTCCCGGCCGTGGTCCACCACGCCGGCGGGCATCGGATGTCGTTCTGGACGTACCTGACGCCGTCCGAGGCCGGGCCGCCGGACGAGGCCACGATCGGCGCGATGCTCCGCGACCTGCATGCGGTGCTCCGGACCTGCCCGACGCCGCTGCCGCCGCTGGCGCCGCTGGCGGACATCCCGGCCTTCCTGGCCAGGCGGCAGACGTCACGGGCATCGCAAACCCTGGTCAGCGGGGCCGACGCCGCCATCCTGGCGGAGACGTTCGGCAGGCTGACCGGGGAACTGACGGCGGCCAGCGCGAGCAGCCCGGCGCAGCCGCTGCACGGCGACGCCGGCGCGGGCAACCTGATGGCGACCGGCCGCCAGTGGGTCTGGCATGACTTCGAGGACACCTGCTCGGGCCCGGTCGCCTGGGACCTGGCCGCGACCACCGCCAGCCCTCGCTTTGACCGCGCCCGCATTCTGGCCGCCTACGCCGATGGCGCCGACCAGGTCGACCAGGCGCAGCTGCGCGCCTGCGAGCAGCTGCGACGGCTCCACCTGACGATCTGGTACGCCCTCTACGCCGAGCGGCTGCCCGATTGCCGCCGCCGGGCGGCCGAGCTGCTGGCGAGCTGGCGGACTCCCTAGTCGGCCGCCGGTCCCGGCATGACCAGGCAGCTGCTGGTGGCGGTGGCGACGACCTTGCCCGCGCCGTCGATGATGTCCGCCCGGCAGAACGCGACCCGGCGGCCCGGCTTGACGACCGTGCCCACCGCCCGCAGGGTCCCGCTGTCGCGGGTCACCGGCCGGGTGTAGCTGACGTTCAGGTCGATCGAGGTGTAGATCGTGCCCGGCTCGAGCGTGGTGTGCACCGCGCACGCGGCCACCGTGTCGGCCAGCGTGCAGACGTAGCCACCGTGCACGGTGCCGATCGGGTTGTAGACGGACTCGTCCGGCGTCCCCTCGAAGACCACCCGGCCCGGTTCGACCTCGACCGGGCGGAAGCCCATCAGCGTCGCGATCGGCGGCGGGGGCAGCTTGCCGTCCCTGATCGCCCGCAGGAACTCCAGCCCGGACAGGCCCGGCCCGCCCGCCGCGGCGGCCGTGATCGCGGGGTCGTACCACTGCACGGTCTTGGCCCGTGGCGTGCCCCAGTCCTGCTCGCCGACCGAAACGGCTACCTGGTCAACCTCTGTCATGAACGCTCCTCGACCCGCACGATCAGTGAATTTGATTCTACAACTCACTAGTTTCCTGCGGTCTCCCGGGTATCGGAGCGAGCCGGCACGGCCCGGGCGGCGGCGATACGCTGGAGGTCGTGACCGATCGCGAATCCCGCAGGCTGTCATTCGGCTCGGTGGCCGCGGACTACGACCGCTACCGCCCGGCCCCGCCCCCGCAGGCGCTTGACTGGCTGATCCCGCCGGACGCGACGCGCGGTGCTCGACCTGGCGGCCGGCACCGGGGCGGTGACCCGGCTGCTGATCGGGCGCGCCTCGCGGGTGGTCGCGGTCGAGCCGGACGACGCGGATGCGGACGGTGCTGGCGGCTCGGTGCCCAGAAGCGGAGGTGCTCGAAGGCCGAGGCGAGGACATCCCGCTCCCCGACGGCTCGGTCGACGCGGTGGTGATCGCCTCCGCCTGGCACTGGCTCGACCCCGACCGGGCGGTGCCCGAGATCACCCGGGTGCTGCGCCCCGGCGGCGCCCTCGGCGTGATCTGGGTCTCGCGGGACGCCCGGGTGGACTGGGTCGCGGAGTTCAACGCCCTGATGCGGGAGGCCCGCGAGGCCGACCGCGCCCCGGACCGGCCGTCGCCGACAGCGGCGCCGCCGACGCGGCCGAGCGGACCGGGAGCGCCGACGTCGGCGCGAGATCACCTTCCCGCCCGGCTCGCCGATGTCGCCGATCGAGGAGTACACGGTGGAGTACTCGCTCCCGATGACCAAGGACGACCTGTTCGGCCTGCTCGGCACCTACAGCGGGGTGATCACGCTCGACCCGGCCAAGCGGGCGGACTTCTCCCAGCGAGCCAGGGACTTCCTCGACCGCCTGCCGTGGGAGCAGACCGACCTGCCGATGGTCTGCCGCTGCCTGCGCTCCACCCGCCTACCCGGCCCGACACCCTAGAATCGGTCAGCCGTCGGGCCTAGCATGACGCCATGAAGTTGCCCCCCAGGCTGGCCAACTGGTTCCGCGCCCTCCGCCGCGCGCATGAACGGCAAGAGGAGCAACACCTGCGCGCGATGTCGAAGGCAAACACCTGGCGAGGCGGTCGCCGGGTCCGCCTCCCGCCACCCCCAGGCGGCTTCGGCAAGGGCACCACCGCCCGTCGCCAAAAATAACCCGCCCAGGTACGTTTCGCGGCGCGGCGAAAAGAAGCCGACCCCCCTCCCAGCTCCCCAGCTCCGCCAGCCCCCCAGCTCCGCTTCTTGCTGTTATCCGCCAACAATAAAAGATCATGGAAGAAAAGACCGCTATACGAGTGCTTTTCTTCCGCCATGAAAATACCTTCCAAGATCTTTGTTTCTCCCGGTGCAAACGCGACTCGCGAGAATGCTGGCGCAAATGCGCGAGGGTGGGAATCCTCCAGGCTCAACCTGCGCAATACGCCGAGGTTCAGGTTTGACGTTGGGGTTGGGGCCTGCCCTGGTGGAGGTGAGGGGCGGGCCGCGGGGGGATTCCCACGCGACCTTCGGAAGGTCGCGTGGAATCTGCCCCCGCGGCCCAACCCGACCCGTGAGGCCGCCTTTGACCGTGGCCGAGGCCGGGAGAAACAAAAAGAGCCGACCCAGGGGGTCGGCTTTTTTTGGAAGAAATGTGCGGCGGTGTCCTACTCTCCCGCGAGGCCTCCCTCGCAGTACCATCGGCGCTGAGGGGCTTAACTTCCGGGTTCGGGATGGGACCGGGTGTTTCCCCCTCGCTATGGCCGCCGCAACTCTATGGAAATATCAGCCGTGCTGGATGGTTCCCGGCCGTATTCCGGGAACCGCACAGTGAACGCAAGCGCAAAAGTAATAGGTGTTAGTCAAGCCCTCGGCCTGTTAGTACCGGTCAGCTGAGCGCCTCGCGGCGCTTGCACTTCCGGCCTATCAACCCAGTCGTCTGGCTGGGGGCCTTACCCACTCGAGGTGGTGGGAGACCTTATCTTGAGGCGGGCTTCCCGCTTAGATGCTTTCAGCGGTTATCCCTTCCCGACGTAGCCAACCAGCCGTGCTCCTGGCGGAACAACTGGCACACCAGAGGTCAGTCCGTCCCGGTCCTCTCGTACTAGGGACAGCCCCTCTCAAGTCTCCTGCGCGCGCAGCGGATAGGGACCGAACTGTCTCACGACGTTCTAAACCCAGCTCGCGTACCGCTTTAATAGGCGAACAGCCTAACCCTTGGGACCTGCTCCAGCCCCAGGATGCGACGAGCCGACATCGAGGTGCCAAACCATGCCGTCGATATGGACTCTTGGGCAAGATCAGCCTGTTATCCCCGGGGTACCTTTTAGCCGTTGAGCGACGCCGCTTCCACAAGCCGACGCCGGATCACTAGTCCCAGCTTTCGCTCCTGCTCGACATGTCTGTCTCACAGTCAAGCACCCTTGTGCACTTGCACTCGGCACCCGGTTGCCGACCGGGCTGAGGGTACCTTTGGGCGCCTCCGTTACCTTTTGGGAGGCAACCGCCCCAGTTAAACTACCCGCCATGCACTGTCCCTGACCCGGATCACGGGCCCAGGTTAGACACCCAGAACGACCAGAGCGGTATTTCACCAGCGACTCCACACCCACTAGCGTGGGCGCTTCCCAGTCTCCCGCCTATCCTACACAAGCCGTCCCGAGCACCAATGCAAAGCTGCAGTAAAGGTCCCGGGGTCTTTCCGTCCTGCTGCGCGTAACGAGCATCTTTACTCGTAGTGCAATTTCGCCGGGCCCGCGGTTGAGACAGCGGGGAAGTCGTTACGCCATTCGTGCAGGTCGGAACTTACCCGACAAGGAATTTCGCTACCTTAGGATGGTTATAGTTACCACCGCCGTTTACCGGCGCTTAAGTTCTGAGCTTCGCCCCGAAGAGCTGACCCGTCCCCTTAACGTTCCGGCACCGGGCAGGCGTCAGTCCGTATACATCGCCTTGCGGCTTGGCACGGACCTGTGTTTTTAGTAAACAGTCGCTTCCCCCTGGCCTCTGCGCCCCCACCCAGCTCGGACCGCGAAGGTCGTCACCGGGTGTGGGCCCCCTTATCCCGAAGTTACGGGGGCAATTTGCCTAGTTCCTTAACCGCGGTTCACCCGATCGCCTCGGCATTCTCTGCCTGACCACCTGCGTCGGTTTAGGGTACGGGCCGCGCGCGTCCTCGGCGCGAAGATTTTCTCGGCAGCATGGCATCACTCACTTCCCCTTGCGGGTCGGCGTCAGATCTCAGGCTTAATGGCCCGCGGATTTACCTGCGGACCGCCCTACGTCCTTACCCCGGGACAACCACCGCCCGGTAGAGCTAGCCTCTTGCGTCTCTCCTACGCCTCGCCTACTACCCTTTAGGTTCGCAACCCAGATCAGCCCTAAGGCGTCTCCGGGGAGCTTAGCGTCATGGGGTTCGGCCTGGACGGCCGCGCGCGGGTACGGGAATATCAACCCGTTATCCATCGGCTACGCCTGTCGGCCTCGTCTTAGGCCCCGACTTACCCTGGGCGGATTAGCCTGCCCCAGGAACCCTTGGTCAATCGGCGGACGAGCTTCTCACTCGTCTTTCGCTACTCATGCCTGCATTCTCACTCATGCAGCCTCCACAGCTAGATCACTCTGCTGCTTCGCCGGCTGCATGACGCTCTCCTACCCATCCCAGCGCTAGGCTGGAATGTCGCGGCTTCGGCGGCGTGCTTGAGCCCCGTTACATTGTCGGCGCGGAATCACTTGACCAGTGAGCTATTACGCACTCTTTCAAGGGTGGCTGCTTCTAAGCCAACCTCCTGGTTGTCATCGCAACTCCACATCCTTTCCCACTTAGCACGCGCTTAGGGGCCTTCAGCCGGCGATCTGGGTTGTTTCCCTCTCGACCACGAACCTTATCGCCCGCAGTCTCACTGCCGCGCTCTGGCTTCACCGGCATTCGGAGTTCGGCTGAATTCAGTAAGCTTGTGGGCCCCCTAGTCCAACCGGTAGCTCTACCTCCGGGAAGGAACACGCGACGCTGCACCTAAATGCATTTCGGAGAGAACCAGCTATCACGGAGTTTGATTGGCCTTTCACCCCTACGCACAGGTCATCCCCCAGGTTTTCAACCCTGGTGGGTTCGGGCCTCCACGCGGTCTTACCCGCGCTTCACCCTGCCCATGCGTAGATCACCCCGCTTCGGGTCTACAGCACGCGACTCAGACGCCCTATTCAGACTCGCTTTCGCTACGGCTACCCCACACGGGTTAACCTCGCCACGCACCGTAACTCGCAGGCTCATTCTTCAAAAGGCACGCGGTCACCCCCCGAAAGGAGCTCCCACGGCTTGTAGGCACACGGTTTCAGGCACTATTTCACGACCCCTCACCGGGGTGCTTTTCATCTTTCCCTCACGGTACTAGTCCACTATCGGTCACCAGGGAGTATTTAGGCTTACCACGTGGTCGTGGCAGATTCACACGGGATTTCACGGGCCCCGTGCTACTCGGGAACACGCCAAGAAGTCCCCTGGGTTTCGCCTACGGGACTGTCACCCGCTACGGCCGGCCTTTCCAGACTGTTCGGCTACCCAGACGATTTGTAACTTCTCGCCGATGCGGCAGCATCGGCCAGGCGGTCCCACAACCCCCATCATGCAACGCCCGCCGGCTATCACACATGACAGGTTTAGCCTCTTCCCCGTTCGCTCACCACTACTAGGGGAATCGCTATTGCTTTCTCTTCCTGCGGGTACTGAGATGTTTCACTTCCCCGCGTTACCACCAGCCGCCCTATGCATTCAGGCGGAGGCGACCGTCCATGACGACGGCCGGGTTTCCCCATTCGGACACCCTCGGATCACAGCCCGGTTGCCGGCTCCCCGAGGATTATCGCAGGCTCCAACGTCCTTCATCGGCTCCTGGTACCAAGACATCCACCGTGTGCCCTTATAAACTTGACTAGGCACTACTAATTGCTAGATGCTCGCGTTCACTGTGCAGTTCTCAAGATACGGACGGAACAAGGGCCCCCTCGGTGCATTCGCACCGCGCAGGCCCAGGCCGTTCGAGTCAGCGCCCATCGAAAGCGGCTGCTTCCTCAGGACCCAACAGTGTGCTCACTCAGCGAGGCGATCAGGCGCCCGTTCCACCCGCCGCCGAGGCGGGGGGCGTACTAGCCGCGCGGTCACGCGCCGACTGAGTGAATAGCCAGTGCTCCACTAGAAAGCATGGACGCCCAGGTGAACGTATGCCACCTGAGGGCGCCGGTGCTCCTTAGAAAGGAGGTGATCCAGCCGCACCTTCCGGTACGGCTACCTTGTTACGACTTCGTCCCAATCGCCGACCCCACCTTCGACAGCTCCCTCCCTTACGGGTTAGGCCGCCGGCTTCGGGTGTTGCCAACTTTCGTGACGTGACGGGCGGTGTGTACAAGGCCCGGGAACGTATTCACCGCGGCGTTGCTGATCCGCGATTACTAGCGACTCCAGCTTCACGGGGCCGAGTTGCAGACCCCGATCCGAACTGAGACCGGCTTTCCGGGATTCGCTTACCCTCGCGAGTTCGCAGCCCTCTGTACCGGCCATTGTAGCATGTTTGCAGCCCAAGACATAAGGGGCATGATGACTTGACGTCATCCCCACCTTCCTCCGAGTTGACCCCGGCAGTCTCCCATGAGTCCCCGGCATGACCCGCTGGCAACATAGGACGAGGGTTGCGCTCGTTGCGGGACTTAACCCAACATCTCACGACACGAGCTGACGACAGCCATGCACCACCTGTGACCGACCCCGAAGGACACACCATCTCTGATGCTTTTCCGGCCATGTCAAACCTTGGTAAGGTTCTTCGCGTTGCGTCGAATTAAGCAACATGCTCCGCCGCTTGTGCGGGCCCCCGTCAATTCCTTTGAGTTTTAGCCTTGCGGCCGTACTCCCCAGGCGGGGCGCTTAATGCGTTAGCTGCGGCACAGACCCCGTGGAAGGGACCCACACCTAGCGCCCAACGTTTACGGCGTGGACTACCAGGGTATCTAATCCTGTTCGCTCCCCACGCTTTCGCTCCTCAGCGTCAGAACAGGCCCAGAGAACCGCCTTCGCCACCGGTGTTCCTCCCGATATCTGCGCATTTCACCGCTACACCGGGAATTCCGTTCTCCCCTGCCTGCCTCTAGCCAGCCCGTATCCACTGCACGCCCGGGGTTAAGCCCCAGGATTTCACAGCGGACGCGACAGGCCGCCTACGAGCTCTTTACGCCCAATAATTCCGGACAACGCTTGCGCCCTACGTATTACCGCGGCTGCTGGCACGTAGTTAGCCGGCGCTTCTTCCCCAGGTACCGTCTGGATTCGCTCCTGGTGAAAGAGGTTTACAACCCGAAGGCCTTCATCCCCCACGCGGCGTCGCTGCGTCAGGCTTCCGCCCATTGCGCAATATTCCCCACTGCTGCCTCCCGTAGGAGTCTGGGCCGTGTCTCAGTCCCAGTGTGGCCGGTCGCCCTCTCAGGCCGGCTACCCGTCGTCGCCTTGGTGGGCCGTTACCCCGCCAACAAGCTGATAGGCCGCGAGCCCCTCCCCGGCCGAAAAAACTTTCCACCCCCAACCATGCGGAAGGAAGTGAATGTCCGGTATTAATCCCCGTTTCCGGAGGCTATCCCAGAGCCAGGGGCAGGTTGCTCACGTGTTACTCACCCGTTCGCCGCTCGAGTACCCCGAAGGGCCTTTCCGCTCGACTTGCATGTGTTAAGCACGCCGCCAGCGTTCGTCCTGAGCCAGGATCAAACTCTCCGTTGAATGACTAGCACCAGAACCCCCCGAAGGAAGCCTGGAAACCAGCTACCCAACCACGAGCGATCTCCTCGCTAATGATCTCCGTGGAACAAGGCCCGAAGACCCGTCCCGACGGGGGTAGTACATCTTTTAATGCACTGGCTTTTAGCACACTGTTGAGTTCTCAAGAAACAGACACACACCATTGCGAAACTCGCGTCTCGCGTCCGGGGCTAATCTCTTTGTTTTGTTTTGTTCACCGTCGTGGTGACTTGATTAAGTTACCCGAGATGATCTTTCCGGTCAAATCGGCGGTTCCGATCAAATCGGGCCGATCTAGACTTTATGCACTTCTCGGGAGCCATTACCTGCTGGCCTCTCCAAGTGGTGCTTGCCTAGCCTACCGGCCCGTCGGAGTGCTCCGGCACGCGCCCGCCGCTTCATGCCTCCGTGCCCAGGTCAGCCGGGTGTTAGTCGTCGAACGCGGGCAGCAGCAGGCGGCCGAGCAGGAAGCAGGCCGCGTAGAACCCGACCACGGCGTCCAGGTAGTGCGCGAGCATGGCACCGAGATAGCTCGGGCCGCCCCACGCGTTGACGGTGTTGTTGGGGTCGAGCCCGCCGATGACCTGCGCGCCCATCCGGGCCGGGGCGTACGCGACGGCCAGGACGAGCAGCATCGTCGCCGCCGCCCTGGCCACGTTCCGCACCGACGGGCCGGCCGCGAACCGGAGTGTCCGGCTCAGCCGTCCGGCGGCGCGCCCGGAGAACGGCGCAGCCCACGGCGACGGCCCGCTCCCGCCTGGCCTGCGCGCCCGCCGGACCTGGACGACCAGGACGATCGCGACTACCGCGACCGCGATCAGAACGTGGATGAGGATGGCGTTGGTGCCCGCGACGTGCGGCTCGACGACCGCTGACCGGCGGGCGTACTCCACCCCGCCCTTGGCCACCCCGATCAGGAACAGCACCCCGAGGGCGCCCACGGTGAACCGGGACAGCCGAAATCCGGGACGACGGGTCCGGCGCCGGAGGCCGGCCCGCTTGGCCGCCGCGGTGCGCGCGATGTGCGGGGCCGCGGTCATGACTTGCACGCCGACCCGAGGCCGGCCCGACGGGCCAGGGCGGCCCCGGCCATCGCCGTCCACGGGATGACGGTCGCCAACAGCAGGATCGCCCTGGCCGGGTCCGACGGCGACCAGAGAATGTTGGCGGTCAGGTGGTTATGCACGGCGATCACTTCCATCCCGGCCGACCAGAGCACCGCGCCGAGGACCAGCGCCAGCCGCCGGCGGGCGGCCATCTGCAGCTTCCCGGCCTGGACGGTGACGTCTAGCACGGCGCGGGGGGTGAGGCGGGTGTCTTCGAGCAACGCGGCGAACTCGTCGCCGAACTCCGCCCGCCATTTCACCGGGTACAGCGCGACCAGCGCTCTGATCATCCCCATTGCAACCGAGCCCTTCCTGCCTCAACGATCCGGGACCAGCTGGCGAGCTGGGTCTGCAGCGCCGCCTGCCCGGTCGCGGTGATTTCGTACGGCCGGCGGCGGTCCTCGCTCGGCACCGGGGCGATCAGGCCCCGCTCGACCAGCTTGGTCAGCGAGCCGTAGAGGGTGCCGGGGCCGAGCCGGATCCCGGTCTGCTCGAGGATGTCCTCGGTGATCGCGTACCCGTGCTTGGGCCCGTCAGTCAGCGCCAGCAGCACCAGCACGCCCGGTTCACCGAACCGGGCGAGCCCATCCTGATCACGCCCTTGTCTCGCCATACGTTGTATCGTATGACGTAATAACGATCGAGTCAAAGGTTCTTAGAAGCGGTGCGTGGTGGCGCCGAACGGCTCGCCCTTCGAGTGCGCGAACACCCGGACGGGGGTCACCGAGAACACCTCGCTCGGCCACTCCCCCGAGCCTTGGTTGTAGAAGCGCCCGTCGCGCACGGTGAACTGCCAGGCGCCCTGCCACTTCACCGCGAACGCCTTGGCGGCGCGCTCGAGCGCGGCCTGGTCGGTGACGTGCCGGGCCTCGCCCTCGACCACCACGTCCAGCCCGTGGTCCCAGCTGTTGCAGCCGGTGGTCAGCACCACCTGCGGGTTGACGCCCAAATTGAGGTACTTCTGCTCCTCGGTGCCGGTGGTGAACCACATCGCCCCGTCCGTCCACGCCGCCACCAGCGGCGTGACGTGCGGCCTTCCGTCCGCCCGGACCGTGGAGACCCAGAACAGCTCGGCCGCCTCGAGCGCCTGCCGGGTCTCGTCCCAACTGGTGGCGACCGCCGCCGCTCCGCTGTAACGCTGGTCGAGCCTGGTTACCGGTGTGTTCATCTGCTGCCCCTTCTCGGCTGCGCTTTGCCAGCTGAGACTCGACCCGCAGGCGGAACTAATCGGCTCAGAGCCCCGTTTCCGGGCGCTGCTGCGGCTGATTCGGCAGCTGATCGGCGATCGGGCCCGCTGGGCCGTTCACGGTGTACTGCGCGGCCTGCGCAGAAGTCAGCCCCTCCGAGATCACCAGAGTCCTGGCCATGTGGTCGCCGACTCGCTGCCGGTACCGCGAGACCACCATCACGAAGAGCCCGAGCAGTCCGGTGAACGGCCAGACCCAGGGGAACGCGTCGAAGATCAGGCCGATCCAGCGGATGAAGTACTGGACCGTGGTCGCCGGGCCGCCGTTCTTGCTGACCACGCGGACCCCGAACCATTTCATCGCGAACGTCTGGCCGTTGCTTGAACGCGGCCTGATGACCCAGTACCAGAAGCCGATGATGAGGAACAGCACGAACGCGACGATCCCGCCGATGATGTGCAGGACGGTGCTGCTGCTGGCGTCGAAGGGGATCGAGACGAGATAGGGGACGATCGAGACGAGGAAGGCGTCGATCCAGTACTGGAAGACGCGACGCCCGGACACCCGGGTCTGCGCCTCGCTGACCGGGGCCGGGTGACGGCCGGGCTGAGTGCGGGGCGAATGTTCGGCCGTCTGGCCGGCGGTCTGCGGCTGCACCGAGCCATCAGCGGACCGAATGCCACCGGACGGAGCACCGTCGAACCGCTCGGTGCCGGGAGCGCCCGGCTGGGACGGCGGGCGGTCGATGGCGCCCTGCTGGGTTTCCCCGTTCCACTGGACAGTTGGATCCTGCTCAGGCGTGCTGCTCATGTCTCCCCCGATCCACGGCGTAAGCCTCCCGTACCCACGGTCACAAAATGAACACGTCCGACCATAAAATGCTAGAACGCAACATCCGACGCCTCAGGAGCGCCCGTGCCGCCTTAGTAGCGCCCCGCTGTCTCAGGAGCCGGCGTGGCTGTACGAGCGGCTCAGGTGTCGCGCCAGGTACGGGCCGGTGACGCTATCGGCGTTGGCGGCCACCTCCTGCGGCGTGCCCGACGCGACCACGCGCCCGCCGGCCGGGCCGCCGACCGGGCCCATGTCGATGAGGTGGTCGGCCGCCGCCAGCAGGTCGAGGTCGTGGTCGATGACGACGACGGTCGCGCCGCCGTCGAGCAGCCGGTCGAACACGCCGACCAGCACGCGCGATGTCGACCGGGTGCAGCCCGGTCGACGGCTCGTCGAACACGTAGAGGATGCCGCGCTGGCTGCTGCGCAGCCGCGACGCGATGCGCAGCCGCTGCGACTCGCCGCCCGACAGCGACGGGGTCTCCTCCCCCAGCCGCAGGTAGCCGAGCCCGACGTCGTCGACTGGCCGCAGCGGCCGGACGATCGCGGGCCGCCCGGCGAACCGCTCGACCGCGTCGTGGACGGTCAGCGTCAGCACGTCGGCGATCGTCAGCCCGTCGAGCCGGACGTCGAGCACCTCCTCCCGGTAGCGTGACCCGTGGCACAGCGGGCAGACCTCGCGGATGTCCGGCAGGTACTGCACGTCGATGTCGACGTGCCCGAGCCCCTCGCACTCGGGGCACTGGCCGGCCTTGGTGTTGAAGGAGAAGTGCCCCGGCTTCCAGCGGCGGCGGCGCGCCAGCGGCGTGTCCGCGAACGCCTGCCTGATCGCGTCGAACGCGCCCGAGTAGGTGGCCGGAGTCGACCGGGAGTTCTGGCCGATCGGTGTCGCGTCGATCTCGGCCAGCCCGCGGATCCCGGCCGCGTCCAGCCGCCGGACGTGCTTCGGCATCTTCTCGCCGGCCAGGCTGGCGCGCAGCGCGGGCACCAGGCTCTCCAGGATCAGGGCGGTCTTGCCCGCGCCGGACGGCCCGGCCACCGCGGTCATGGCGCCGCTCCGGGAACGACGCGCGGACGTCGTGCAGGTTGTACAGGTCGGCGACCTCGACCGTGACCGCCTCGCCGTCGGCCGGCCGGGGCTCGCGGCGGACGGCCGGGCGCCCCGCCAGGAACGGGCCGATGATCGAGGTCTTGCTGGCGCGGATGTCGGCCGGGGTGCCCTGCGCGACGACGGTGCCGCCGTGCGCGCCGGCCCCGGGGCCGAGCTCGATGACCCAGTCGGCGGCGTTGATGATCTCGATCTCGTGCTCGACCATCACCACCGAGTTGCCGTTGGCGGCGAGCATCTCGATGGTCGAGCGCAGCCCCTCGATGTTGCTCGGGTGCAGGCCGACCGACGGCTCGTCGAGCACGTAGAGCATGCCGGTGGTGTTGGCGCGGACCGTCGAGGTCAGCTCGAGGCGCTGCCGTTCCCCGGTCGACAGCGTGCTGCCGGCCCGGTCGAGCTGCAGGTAGCCGAGGCCCAGCTGGAGCAGCGGGTCGAGCACCTGCAGGCACTCCTTCACCAGGCCGTTCGACACGCGCGCGAGTTCCTTCGGGGTCAGCCCGGGCACGCGCTCGACGAAGCCGCGCAGCTCCGTCCAGGTTCAGCGCGCTGATCTGCGCCAGGTTGCGGCCGTCGAGGGTGCTGCGCAGCGCCTCCGGGTTCAGCCGGGTGCCGTGGCAGACCGGGCAGGTGCCCACCTTGAGGAAGCGCTCCACCTGCCTGCGGCCGGTCGGGTTGTCGCTGGCCGCCGCGTGCTCGACCGTGGCGACCGCGTTCTCGTAGTGCACGTTCAGGGTGATCGCCCGGGGCGTCCCCTCGCGCAGGGTGACGTCGCGTTCCACCGGCTCGCCGTGGAACACGATGTCGCGTTCGGCGGCCGTCAGCTCGCGGAACGGCACGTCCAGCCGCACGCCGAGCTGCCCGGCGGCGTAACGGTAGAGCCGCCTGCCGCCGGCGTTCCACGGCAGCACGGCCCCGTCGTTGATGCTCTTGTCCTCGTCCGGCACCAGGGCGTCGACGTCCACCTGGAACAGCTCGCCGGTTCCGTTGCAGGCCGGGCAGGCGCCGTAGGAGTTGAACGCGAACGACTCGGCCCCCGGGTGGGTGAACCGCACCCCGCACACCGGGCAGGTCATCTCCGTGCCCTGGGTCGAGACGGTCGGCGCGACCGGGTGACCGTTCGGGCAGATGTGCGTGCCCAGCCGCGACATGATCAGCCGGAGCACGTTGAGCACCTCGCTCATCGTCCCGACGGTGCTGCGCACCCCGGGGACGGGCGGCCGCTGGCGCAGGGCGAGGGCGGCGGGCAGGTGATCGATGCGGTCGGTGTCCGGCCGCTGCGCCTGGCTCAGCCGCCGGCGGCTGTAGGTGGACAGGCCCTCGAGGAACCGCTGCATGCCCTCGGCGTACAGGGTCCCGGTGGCGAGCGAGCTCTTGCCCGAGCCGGACACCCCGGCGACCGCCACCACGCACCACAGCGGGATGTCGACGTCGAGGTCCCGCAGGTTGTTGTGCCGGACGCCGCGCGCCTCGATGGCGGTCGGCAGCCGGGCCAGGCGGTCAGCCTCGGCACTGCCAGGGGTAGAACGGGCCATGCGGGCAATGCTATGCGCGGGACCTGGCCCGACATCGCCGCGGGTGCAACGGAGGTCGAGATGAGCAGTCTTGCGGCGGGCTGGCTGGACCGGCTGCGGCCTGAACTGGCCGGCTACGCCCGCGTCGCCCTGGACAACATCGGCCGTGAGTTCCCGGCGCACGTCATCCACCTGATGAACGAGCCTGGCGACTTCCCGTTCCGGCCACGCGACCGCAACCCGGTCTTCTACGGGAGCCTGGACTGGCACTCCTGCGTCGAGATGTTCTGGCTGCTGGTCCGCCTGCTCAAGGTCGGCCCCGGACGACGTGCCGGCCGGGGACATCAGGGACGCCCTCGACGCGCGGCTCACCTCCGAGGGCCTGCAGGCCGAGGCGGACTTCATCGAGCGGCGGGGCGATCAGAGCGCCCGTACGGGTGGGGCTGGGCGCTCGCGCTCGCGGCCGAGCTGGAAACGTGGGACGACCCGGACGCGCGCCGCTGGGCCGCCCGCTTCCGCCCGCTGTCGCAGGCCGATCACGGACAACTTCCTGCGCTGGCTGCCGGTGGCCACGTACCCGTTGCGGACGGGCGTGCACACCAACAGTGCGTTCGGGCTATCGAGGGCGCTCACCTATGCCGACCTGCAGCCCGACGGCGAGCTCAGCCAGGCGCTGCGCGGGGCGGCGAGCCGCTGGTTCGGCGCGGACGAGGACTACCCGGGCGGCTGGGAGCCGTCCGGCCAGGACTTCCTGTCGGCGGCGCTGTGCGAGGCCGAGCTGCTGGCGCGGCTGCTGCCGCGCGAGGACTTCCCCGGCTGGCTCGGCAGCTTCCTGCCCGGCATCGGCGGCGGCCAGCCGGCCGCCCTGTTCACCCCCGCGGTCGTCACCGATTCCTCGGACGGCTACATCGCCCATCTGCGCGGCCTCAACCTCAGCCGGGCCTGGTGCTGGCGGCGGCTGGCCGAGAGCCTCCCGTCGGGCGATCCCCGCGTCGCCGTGTGCGAGCGGGCGTCAGTTGTGCATGCCGAGGCGTCGCTGGAGTACGTGACCGGCGACGACTACATGGTCGAGCATTGGCTCGCGGCGTACGCGGTGCTGCTGTTCAGCTGATTCCGGCCTTAGCGGCCGCCGTCCCGCGCTTAGGGTTCCGGGATTGGCCGGCCGAACCTGGCCAGCGTCATGGCCTCGGGCTCGGGGCCGCCGCGCTGATCGGTGTCGAGTGCGTCGATCGACGCCAGTTCGTCTGACGTGAGCTCGAAGTCGAAGACGTCGATGTTCTCGGCGATCCGCTGCGGCTTGGTCGACTTGGGGATGACCGAGCGGCCTTCCTGCAGATGCCAGCGGAGCATGACCTGCGCCGGGCTCTTTGAATCGGCCTTGGCGACGCCGAGGATGACCGGGTCCTCAAGGGTGCTCGTGTGCTTGCCGTCCCGATAGAAGGTGATGCCCCCGATTGGCGACCAGGCCTGGGTCAGGATGCCGTGCCGGTGACCGAACTCCTGAACTCCTCGCTGCTGAAAGTAGGGGTGGACCTCGATCTGGTTGACGGCCGGTGTGACCGTAGTGCTGTCAAGCAGCCGGGTCAGGTGCTCGACCATGAAGTTGCTGACGCCGATGGCGCGGACCTTGCCGTCCTTGAGCAGCGTCTCAAGCGCCCGGTAGGCCGCCGTCGTCTTGTCGAAGTCCGACGGCAGCGCCTGGTGCAGGATCAGCAGGTCGATCTGGTCGAGGCCGAGCTTTCCGGCGCTCTTGTCGAAACCGTGCAGGGTCTCGTCGTAGCCGTAGTCCGATATCCAGATCTTCGTCTCGATGAAGACCTCGGACCGCGGCACACCGGAATTGACCAGCGCCTCGCCGACCTGCTTCTCGTTGCCGTAAGCGGCGGCCGTGTCGATGTGTCGGTAGCCCGCCATAAGGGCGGCCTCCACTGCGGTGCGCGTCTCCTCGGGCGGAGTCTGGAAGACGCCGAAGCCGAGCATCGGCATCTCGACGCCGTTGTTCAGCGCGACATGGGGAACTACTCCACTCATCGTTCTCTCCGTTTCCTGTGATCACGCGACTCGGCGCGTCTGCCCGTTTTGATGTCACGGTGCCGCTTTTGCGCGGCTGGATTTGGTCGCGGCGGGGGCGGTCATGTCGAGCAGGATCATGGCGTCGTAGTCGGGGGTGCCGGATTCGGCCAGGTAGATGCCGAGACGCTGGCCGGGGGTGCCTTCCAGTTCCATCCCCTGGAAGCCGAGGGTGAGGGTGCCGACGCTCGGATGGTGGAACGTCTTCTGCTGCGCGGCGGTACGGCGGGTGACGTCGTAGCGTTCCCACAGCCGGGCGAACTCCGGGCTCTTGAGCAACAGCTCGCCGATGAGGGCGGCCAGGTCGGGGGCATCGGGATCGGTGCCGGCGAGGGCGCGCAGGCGGGCGACGCAGCCGCGAACCTGGTAGTCCCAGTCTGCGTAGACGTCACGGGCGGCGGGATGCAGGAACAGGAAACGGCCGATGTTGCGCTGCGCGGCGGGCCAGTCGCCGAGGCCGGCGTAGAGCGCCATCGCGCCCGGGTTGGCTGCAAGCACGTCCAGGGTCCGGCTGGTGATGTAGGCCGGATTGGGGCGGAGGGTCTCCAGCAGCAGCTTGAGCTGAGGGCGCACGCTGCGGCTGGGGGCGACCGGAGGTTCCGGGGCGTACCGGGCGGCGCGGGCGGCCAGGGCACGCAGGTGCTCGTGCTCGTCGGGGTCCAGTTTCAGGGCGCGGGCGAGGGCGTCGGTGACGGCCGGGCTTGGGCGGGTTTCCTTACCGCGCTCGAGCCGGGTGTAGTAGTCGATGCTCACGCCGGCTAGCGCCGCGACTTCCTCCCGGCGCAGGCCCGGGGTGCGGCGCACCCCAGTCCCCGGGGCGAAGCCGACGTCGGCCGGAGTGACCTGGCTGCGCCGGGCGCGCAGGAAACGGCCAAGTTCCGTCCCGCCGGTGTCATGGGGCTGCTCGGCTGCCATGCCACCAGTCTGCCCTGACCCGGACGCGGACGACGTGGCCGAGGGGGGCCCTGTCACACCCCCGCTGGCCGCTCCCCGGAACAAGCCGCCCTGCCGCCGTGTCGGCTAGATGGGCATGCTGGGGAAGAGGAGAAGCCCGCATCAATGATGTCTCGGGACGGAGTCGAACACAGCATGACCGATACAGGCAAGACCCGCGCCCAGGAGCTGCTCGGGGATACCGCGCCAGAACTGGTACGGCTGACCGACGATGTGCTCTTCGGGCAGGTGTGGGCCGATCCGGCGCTGTCCCAGCGGGACCGCAGCCTGATTACCGTCTCGGTGCTGGCCGCGCTTGGCCGCACCGAGCAGCTCCGCTCGCACCTGCGCCGGGCCATGGATAACGGCCTGAGTTCCGGCGAACTCGCGACCGCGATGACGCACGTGGCGTTCTACGCCGGCTGGCCCGCCGGCATGACGGGAGCCACCGAGCTGAAGAAGATCACGGAGGAGTAGCGGCCACCTGGTCCTGATGGAGGGCGACGCCAGCGACGAGCCCCAGACCCTCTGGGGCGAGGCCGTCAGCGACTCCGGCTACCGGGCACCGCGCACCGCCACCCGCTGAACAGCACCACCGACCTTCCCGGAGGACTTACACATGAGTACCACTTCTGATCGGGGCGCTGGCCGCGTCGCCGTCATTACCGGCGCATCATCAGGGATCGGGGAGGCCACCGCCCGCGCGCTCGCCGCCAGCGGCCACCGGCTGGCCCTGCTCGCGCGGCGGGGCGACCGCATCCAGGCCCTCGCCCACGAGCTCGGCAACGGCGTCATCGCCATCGAGGCCGACGTCACCGACGGCGCCTGCGTCATCAAGGCCGCCGCCCGGGTCAAGGCCGAGCTCGGCGGGGCCGACATCCTCGTCAACAACGCCGGCATCATGCTGCTCGGCCCCTTCAATGCGGAGGCACACAACGACCACCGGCGGATGATCGAGGCCAACCTGCTCGGCGCCATGACCGTGACCGAGGCGTTCCTCGACCAGCTCCGCGACGGCGGCGGCGACCTGGTCAACCTGTCGTCGGTGGCCGGCCGCACTGCCCGGCCCGGCAACGCGGTCTACGCCGCTACCAAGTGGGGCCTGAACGGCTGGTCGGAATCCCTGCGCCAGGAGCTGCAGCCGGACGTGCGGGTCATGGTCATCGAGCCTGGTGCCGTCGCGACCGAGCTGACCGATCACATCAACCACCCCGGCGCCAAGCAGGCGGCCGAGCAGATGTACGAGAAGCTGGCCATCACCGCCGAGGACATCGCCGAGGTCATCGCGTTCGCCGTCACCCGTCCCCGGCGGATGACCATCAATGAGATCCTCGTGCGGCCAACGGCGCAGCCGTAGTTGCCGCCCTGCAGCCCGGTCGCGGCTGATGCGCTAGCCGTCGGCACCGGGCTCTCGCACAGGGCCGGCTGCCGCAACTGGTGGTCGCACTGTGCGGTTGGCAGATGTGGATGCGGCACGAATTCCTGAGCGTGATTTAATTCGCATATAGCTGGGCGAGCTCAGTGCATTAGCTCATGCATGAGCCCAGCTCAGACTGCGATCCTGCCGCCGTCCACGGGCAGAACGGCGCCGTGCACGAAGCTGGCCGCGTCACTGGCCAGGTAGGTGATGGCGGCGGCGATCTCCTCCGGCAGGCCGGGACGGCCGGACGGCGCGGCCGAGGCGAGCTGGTCGAGCGCCTCCCCCATCGACGCCGTGCCCTCGGTTCGGGTGGGGCCCGGGCTCACCGCGTTGACCCGCACCCCGGCCGGGCCGTACTCGGCCGCCCAGGACTTGGTCAAAAGCACCAGCGCGGCCTTGCTCGAGCCGTACAGCGCCATCTCCGGCGCGCCGAACTCGGCCACCATGGTGGTGACGTTGACGATCGCGCCGTGCCCGCGCTTCGCCATCGCCGGCGCCAGCTCGGCGACCAGGAAGAACGGTGCCTTGACGTTGACCGCGAACACCTGGTCGAAGTCGGCCTCGCTCGCCTCGTGGGTCGGGCCGAACGGGAAGATGCCCGCGTTGTTGACCAGGATGTCGACGTGCCCGTCACCGAGCTCGGTCGCCCGCCTGGCCAGCTGCCTGGCGCTAGCCTCGTCGCCCAGCTCGACCGGCACGAAGTCGGCCCGGCCGCCGTCGGCGCGGATCGCCGCGACCACCTGCTCGCCGCGGGCGGCGTCGCGACCGGAGAGCACCACGTGGGCGCCAAGCCGGGCCAGGGACAGGGCGGCGGCGCGGCCGATGCCGCTGTTCCCGCCGGTGATCAGGGCAGTGGATCCGGTCAGGTTAGTCATGTCTGTGGTCCCTCTAGATCTCGATGATTGCGCGTCGTTCGACGCAGATCACTGGAACCACAGGCGACCGGGGCGTCATTGCGCCCGGGCCAACGGCATTGCCGATAGCGGTCATAAGCCGGGCTTAACCCCGCCTGCATGCGCGCCCGGGCCGGCTACTGCGATCAGCGCGTCGTCAGGTCGAGCGCGGCCACCAGCGCGGCAAGGTCGCGCCGACGCGAGCTGGCGGCCCAGGCCGCCCAGGTCCGACGGACGATGGGGTTGCCGATCAGCGGACGCCAGGTCACGCCCGGCGGCGCCGGCTGGCTCCACTCGGGCGGCGCGAGCGCGAACGCGCGTCCGGTTCCCACCGCGGCGAACTTGACCTCGGCGATCAGGGCGCCGTCGGCAGGATGATGGGGGTCAACCGAGATGCCGTGCGCGCGCAGCGTGGCGGCGACCTGGTCGTACCAGACGGGCGCCTCTGAACGCGGAAATCCGGCCCAGTCCAGACCGGCCAGCCGGTGCAGCCGGATGCCGGCCGGGTCGGCGAGCTCGTCAGCGTGAGTGGCGGTCAACACGACCCCCAGGGCCTCTTCAACCGCCAGGACCGCGTCATACCGCGGATCGACCGGGTACTCGCGGACGAGGGCGAGGTCAAGCCCGCCCGCCTCGAGCTCGGCGAATTGGCTGGCGCTGGACGCGTGGCTGACCTCCACCCGGGTGAGCGGGAACTCGGCGCTCAGTTCCGCGAGCGCCACCGGCAGAAGTCCGGCCGGCAGCTCCAGCGGGATGCCCAGCTTGAGGTTGCCCGGGCCGGCGCCGTCGCCGGCCGCGACCGCGGCCACCGTCTGCTCGTACTGCGCGATCAGCGCGCGGCCCTCGCGCAGCAGGATCGTCCCGGCCTCGGTGGGAACGACCCCGGTGCGGCTGCGCAGCAGCAGCTGCACGCCCAGCTGGCGTTCCAGGGACTGGATGGTCTGCGACAGCGCGGACTGGCTCAGGTGCAGCCGGCGCGCGGCCGCGGACAGGCTGCCCTCCTCGGCAACGGCGGCGAAGGCCCGGACCTCGCGTATTTCCATGCCCCTATCGCATCAGAATCCAGCCAGACCCTGAGGGCTGTTGTAGGGAATGGCCGCGCTGGTGATCTCGTCGAGCCAGCCGTCGGGCTGGATGGCGCAGCCCACCAGTTTCGAGGCGTTCCCGTAGATCTGGTACAGGTAGGCGCCGTCCGGCGACAGCCACATGTCGTTCGGGCCGGTGCCGACGATCCCGCTCAGCCCACGGAAGGTGCCGTCTCCCGGCACCACCGGGCACGCGGGGTCCTTCGCGATCGACAGGATGTTGCCGTCCAGGTGCCAGCTGGTGATGTAGCCGAAGCCGGTCATCGTCGCGAACACCAGGCCGTCGTCGGGGGTGACCGTCATCCAGCACAGCTCGGACGGCAGCCCGCGACTGGTGTCGGCCGGCACGACCGGGCCGGCGGCGACCTTGCCGTCGGACCCGAGGGTCGCCAGCGACACTCCGTCGGCGAACGCGTACCCGAGGACGAACTGATTGGGGCGGTGGTTCAGGAACAGCGGGTGAAACGGCCCCGCGCCTCCGCCGTCCTGGAACAGAGCGTCCCCGAGCGCGCCATCTCCGCTTACGGGGAACACGGCAAGACCGTCGGGGTCGGGCGCGTTGGAAACGATCGAGTGTGGTCTGCCATTGCGCTGGACCCAGCGAATTGCGCTGCCATCTGGATTCGCGGCCGGTAGCTCGTCCAGCACGCTGCCGACAAGGAGGAACTGCTCGTCCGGCGAGAGCAGGACCATCGTCGGCACCCGGCCGGGCTTGTCCGACGGCACCGCCGAGTACCGGTCCGGCCGCGCCGTGAGCATTCCTTCGTGGTCGACCGCCATCAGCCGGATGTGGTCGGGCCCGAAGGCGTGCAGCACGTAAAGCGTGCCATTCGACGGGGCGTAAGCCAGCGATCTGGCGGTGCCGCCCCTTCCGGTCACGATGTTCCCTGTTCGCTTGACATCCAGCAGCGCGAGCTTTCCGTCTTCGCCGACGCCAAAGCTCGAAACGGAATTGTCGCGGGCGTTGACGGCGAATAGAAGGCTTCGATCAGGCGTGAGGATGACGCCGTGCACGCCCTCAGCCACGAGGGCAAGCGGCGTGCTGCGATAATTGAACCCGCCGGAACCGGAGCCGCCGGTCGGGCAGCGTTCCACCTCGGTGATCTTCCCGCCCGGGGCCCGGTGATAGTGGATAACGCGGTTCTGGATTTCGTTCGTCTGAATGTAGAGATGGCCTTCCTGCGTCACCGGTCCGCTCCCTCCCGCCAGCGGGCCGTCCCGCCGCACAGGTCTAGGGTCACCGGACCCCGGACCGGCCCGTATCACCTAAATGGGTGGGTCCTCATCGCGGCGTTCTCGGCCTCCTCGGCCGGGCGGCGGGCGACACCTTGACCGGAGTGGCTGCGGCCGGCTCGAAAACCGCGGAGAACAGATAGCTGGTCGCCAGGCTCCGGAAGGGCCGCCATTTCTCGGCGATGGCCAGCACCTCCTGCTCGCTGGGCCGGTGATCAAGCCGGTAGGCGGCCTCGACCGCCTTGCGCAGGGCCAGGTCTCCCGGCAGCACGACGTCCTCCCGCTCCAGCGCGACCAGCAGCGCCCCCTGAACGGTCCAGGGGCCGATCCCGGGGATGACGGTGAGCTCGGCCATCAGCTCGTCGTCGGGCAGCGCGCTCAGCACCTTCTGGTCCAGCCGGCCGTCCGTCAGCCGCTCGGCCAGGTCCCGCAGCGTGCCGATCTTCCGCCAGGACAGCCCGGCCTCGCGGAGCTTGGCGGGGTCGAGCGCCAGCAGTTCGGCCGGGGCGGGGAGGCGGCCGCCGAACAGCGCCTGGATCCGGCCGAGGATCGTGCGGGTCGCCGCGACTGACAGCTGCTGACCGGTGATCTGGAACAGCAGGGCACCGTAGAGGTCCATCGGCGGCAACTGGGCCCGCCACGCCTCGGGATCGAAGTCCGGCCGCTGGTCGATCAGCCCGGCCAGCACCGGATCGGCGTCGCGCAGGTAAGCCCGCGTTCGCTTCAGCCAGGCGGCGCGGCTGGGATCTTCGCTCACCGGTCTTGCTCCCTCCCGACGGGTACGCCGATGATTCTTCCCCGGCCGGGCGCTGCTGCCCCTGCTCGTGGCTGGTCGCGGCGAGCTCGCCGATCACGGGGGTCACGGTGCGGTGCTTTCACCCGGTTCCCGTGATTCGCGGCTCCGGGTGAGCTGGCGGACCTCGAGCAGGTCGAGGCCGAGCGCCTCGATCTCGGCCAGCACGCCGTACAGCGCCGACCGGTCGAGCGGCCCGGTGAGCACGGTGCAGGTGCCGTCCGGCCGCGCGGCCATGGCCGGGAACGCGGACAGCAGCGTGACGCCGAGGTGCCCCTTGATCCGGATTGTGTACAGGGCCGGTTCCGGGTCCATGACTCCACCGTCACCGGCCGGCAGGTGACTGCGCATCACCAGGATCCGGTGACCGGAGGACTAGCGCGCGCGGCCTGCCGCCAGCAGCCGCAGCTCGCGGGCTCGCTGCACGGCCGCGGAACGGTCGCTGACCTGGAGCTTGGCGTAGATGTTGCGGACGTGGGTGCTGACGGTGTTGACCGAGACCGACAGCTCGCCGGCGATCTCGGGCCTGGACAGGTTCGTCGGCAGGTATCGCAGCACCCGCAGTTCGCCCGGGCTCAGCTCCTCCGCATCGGGCGCCGGGCGCTGATCCCCCGGCGCCCGGGATGTGCCCTGCAGGGCGTCGAGGATGCCAACGAGCAGGGCGGCGTGCGCCGTCTCGTGCGGTGGCAGGGCCTCGAGCAGCTCTCGCGAGGACGTCATCGCGAACGGCAGGACCAGCCGGTCAGCCTCCGCCAGCGCCAGCGCGCGCTCGGCCGCCTGATTCGCCGCGCGCTGATTACCGAGTTCGCGGTCGGCGAGCCCGGCCAGCAGGTGCGCCTCCACGGCGGTGACGTAGCCGATAACCGGGGCGGTGCCGTCGAGCACCGGCTGCACCGCGACCAGGGCTGCCGCCGGGTCGCCTTCCGCCAGGCAGATCACCGCGTAGGCATTGAGGATCTCGCCGGAGGCGGCCCGCTCGTCATCGAGCGCCTCGAGCGCCGCCCGGGCATCGCCTGGCCGCCCGAGTCGGGCGAGGGTGGCCAGCCGCCAGCCGGTCACCTGGCTGGCCAGCGCGTGCGACCCCTCGAGCTGCGAGCGCTGCTGCTCGGCCGCGCTGAACTCCTCGAACGCCTCGTGCAGACGGCCGCGGCACGCGTGCAGGATCGCGGTCGCCTGGTGCAGCACCAGGCGCATGATCGGACCGCGGTCGGTTTGCAGGGCCTGGGCGGTGCGCTGCAGCCATCGCTCGGCCTCGTCGAATTCACCCAGCCATACCGCCGTGCCCGCCATCGTCGACAGCGCCGGCGAAATCACCGGTTCGGCGCCCCAGCCGTGCCGTTCGGCCAGCGCTATCGCCTCACGGCAGCGCAGCTGGGTAGTGGCGAACGGCTCGATCTTGGACGCGAAGCCGAGCTCGGCCAGGCAGCCGACTTCGAGGTAGGGCCGGCCGATCTCCCGGGCCAGGGCGGCCCCCTGCCGGAGGTGGCGCTCGGCGTCGGGGAGCGCGAGCGTCCACGCCTCGACCGTCCCCAGGTTCATCAGCGCCACCGCGCGCAGGTCGCTGTCTAGCGCGATGTCCTCGTCGGACTGTCCGGTGAGCGGGGAATTGAGGAACCTGACGTGCTCGAGCACGCCGGCCAGGTGGCCGCGCCGCCGGGCCAGCGACAGCCGCAGCGAGGCGATCGCCACCTGGAGGCGGCGCTGGCGATCCGGCGGCGCCGTCGCGGCGTAGGTCTCGGCGACCGCCAGATGGGCGGCCGCCTCGTCTAGGCGTCCGTGAACCAGCTCGTCTCCGGCCCGTACCAGCGCCAGCTCGGGGTGATCCTCGCCGGACGGAAACGCCCGCACCAGCGCCTGCATGGTCTGCGCCTGCCCGTCGAGGGTCAGGCTGAACGAATAGTCGGCCAGCAGCCGGGCCGCGTCGGTCCAGTCGCCGGCCGCCTGGGTATGCCGGATGGCGTCGACCACCCGGCCCTGCCGGATGAACCATCGGGCCGCGCGCCGGTGCAGGTCCGGCACTTCGGTGGGCAGCGTCCGGCGCAGCTCCAGCCGGAGCAGGTCCCCGAACAGGTGGTGGTACCGGAACCAGGTGCGCTCGGGGTCAAGCGGCAAGACGAACGCGTTCGCGTCGGCCAGGGCGAGCAGCATCCGCTCCGAGTCCGACCGGCCGGTGAGCAGATCGGCCAGCTCGCCGCTGACCCGATCGAGCAGCGAGGTACGCAGCAGCAGGTCCTGGACGTCGGCTGGCTGGCGCTCCAGCATCTCGGCGATCAGGTACTCGGCGACCGTGCGGTCACTGCCGGAGAACTCCGCCACGAAACGCTCCGGGTCGGGGTGGCCGACCAGGGAGATCGCCGCCAGCCGCAGGCCCGCAGCCCAGCCCTCGGTCCGCTGGTGCAGCAGCGCCGCCCCGGACTCGGACAGCGCGATACCCGAGGCGTCGAGCAGCAGGCGGGTTTCGCGCTCGGAGAAGCGCAGATCGGCCGCGCGGATCTCGGCCAGCTCGCCCGCCAGGCGCAGCTGATGCAGGCCCAGCCGCAGATCGTGGCGCGTGGTCAGCAGCGCGTGCGAGCCCGGCGGGAGGTTCGTCAGCACCCTGGTCAGCTGAGCGAGCGCCTCGGGCGAGTTCAGCTCGTGCAGATCGTCGATGACCAGCGTGATGCCGGCCGATGCGTCGGCCAGTTCCGCCAGCACCCGGTCGACCATCGCCGGCGGGTTGAATTCGGGCGTCGCCGTCGGCGGTCGCGCGCGGCCGGTCGCGGCCGAGGCGTCGCGGACCGCGTCAAGCAGAGCCAGCCAGAACTGCTGGGCGTCTTGCTGATCCCGTTGCACCTGCAGGATGGCCAGCCGGCGGCGCCCGCCCTGAGCGTCAGCCCAGGCGCGGACCAGCGACGTCTTCCCGCTGCCGGCCGGGGCCGAGATGATCGTCACCGGGTGGGCCGCCGCGCGGTCGAGGGCGCCGAGCAGATCACCCCGGTCGATCAGCCGTGGAGTTGTGTGAGCCACCGTCAAAAGGCCTGCCTTGATGTCTACGCCTGACACCATCGCGTCAGGGCCCCAGTCCCGGCACCTCCCCCCTCCGTACCAGTCCGCGCACGTCACTGTCAACGCCGCGGCGGATCCGCGAATCACCGGGATCCGGTGAAGACCCCTCACCTGCCCGACGGCGAGCCTTAGTCAGTCGCGAAGGCGCGCACGGCCGCCAGGGGACGTGCCCCATATTCAAGGGAGATACCGTGACATCACCAGCATCCGGCGATGGCCACCCCGACTACGCGCCCGTCCCCGCGTCCGCGCTCGGCCCGGCCCTCAACGACCAGGGCTACTACGTCGGGCGGGTCGAGCGGAACCTGTACTGGGTCACCGACGGCGTCTACAACTCGGCCTTCCTGACCACTGCCGACGGCGTGGTCCTGTTCGACGCGCCCCCGTCCATCGGCCGCAACCTGCAGCGCGCGGTGGACGAGATCGCCGCCGCCAACGGCGTCAGCAACCGGGTGACGCACCTGGTCTACTCCCACCACCACGCCGACCACGGCGCCGGCTCATCCCTGTTCGGTGACGTGGTCAGGATCGGGCACGAGGACACCCGGCGACTCCTGCTCAGGGACGACGACCCGGCCCGGCCGGCCCCGGAGGTGACGTTCGCCGATGCGTTCACCCTGGAGGTGGGCGGCGAGCGGGTCGAGCTGGCCTGGCACGGCCCCAACCACACGCCGGACAACATTTACATCCACTTTCCTGACCACGACGCGCTCATGTTCATCGATGTCGTCAACGCCGGCTGGGTGCCCATCTACAACACCAACCTCAGCGAGGACGTGATCGGCTACATGGGGGCCCCGGACATCGCGCTGTCCTACTCCTGGACGCACCTCATCTCCGGGCACGTGGGCCGGCTCGCCACCCGCGATGACGTCGCGCTGCACCAGCAGTACATCGCCGACATCGAGGCCAGCTCGCGGGAGGCCCTCGCGTCGGTCAACCCGGTGCCGTTCTACGTGGACGCCGGCCCGAATGTCTGGCTCGGGATCAAGGGCCATCTGAACGCCGTCACCGCGGCGGCCGCCGCGCCCGTCATCGCCAAGTACACCGGCGTGCTGGCGGCGGCCGACATCGAGGAATTCACGTACACGACAACGTTCGCCATTATGCAGTCGCTCCGCCTCGACAAGGGCCCGAGCGGACCAGTTCACCCCTGACCGAGACGCGCCGGGGCCGGGCCGTGTCCGGGCCCCGGCGCGGGCGTTCGACCGAGGGTCTACCGGGATTGGCCCCGCCGCCGTCTCGGTCGTGTGCCGCGGCGTCTCCGATGACGCGAACGCCTTCGCGGTGCCCGAGCGCCTCGCCGATCTCCGCGACGGGTCCTGAAAGCCGCGCGGAAACAGGCGCGGCCAGGAGGAACCAGCGGCCGTTAGATATGAGAACTTGAATTCAAAGACTTTGATTGTCGAACGGTCCTGGGCGACTGTCTACCGGCCCGCTGTCACTCCTTGGTCAGGCGGTCGGTCAGCACGATGTCCACGATCGCCGGGACCGTCTCCGTGCGGGCCCAGTCGCGTTGCAGCTCGCAGGCGAGGGAGACCCAGCTGACCGGCTGCCCGCCAGCCTGGGTCACCCGCTCGAGGCCTGCCCGGTGCGCCTCGGGCGAGGTGCCGGCGATCGCGTCGACGACTGGGTAGACCTCGTACCCGTCGTGCAGCGCGTCGAGCGCGGTGAAGGCCATGCAGACCTCGGTCCAGAGCGCGCAGATGATCAGCTTCCTGCGGCCGGTGGCGCGCACGGCCTGCAGGAACTCGACGTCTTCCCAGGAGTTGACGGTGGTCCGGTCGAGGGGCTTGTCGTCGGCCAGCAGGTCGGCGAAGTCGGGCAGGGTCGGTCCCTGGCCGTTGGCGACGTTGACGGTCGAGTGCACGACCGGGACCCCGAACGTCTTCATGGTCCTGATGGTGGAGACGGCGTTCTTCGTCAGCAGCGCCGGGTCCATCGACCGGATCGTGGCCAGCTGCGAGGGCTGGTAGTCGATGAACAGGAAGGCCGAGTTCTGCGGGGTGAGGAAGTGGTCGGCGAGTTGGTCGCGGACGGGTGCGCTGGTCATGAAGGAGCTCCTTTTCCTTGTCCTCTGGCGTAGGCGCGCTGGTAGATGTTCTCGGCGAGCATGATCACGGTCATGTTGGTGGTGGCGGAGGGCGCCTCCGGGATGATCGAGGCGTCAGCTCGGCCGCGATGAACGGCGCGAAGACCGGGTTGCGGGCGATCGCGCCGCCGGTCGGGCTGTACGACGCGGACACGTCAGGCATGTCGATCTCCTTTCTCGGTGATCCCGTCCTCCCGCGAGACTCGCCGCTAGGCAGGTGACAGGTCGTCACTCGATCCCGGTGATTGACCAGGCCCGAGACGCGTGCCGGCCGCGAATCACGGGATCAGGGCGCGCTCCGGTCGGTATCGGCCCGCGGGCGAGCCGAAGTGCCTGGCCAGCTGGGCGAGGGCGGCGTCGTCGAGGGCACATCGGCGGCTGCGAGGTTCTCGGCCAGGTGGACGCGGGTCCGGGTTCCGGGGATGAGCAGGATGTTCGGCGCGAGGCCGAGCAGCCAGGCGAGCGCGATCTGGGCCGGCGTCGCGTCGCAATCGTGCTCCCAGCGCGGCGAGCACGGGGCTGGTGAGCAGGTGGCTGCGGGCGGGACCGGGCAAGCCAAGGGGGCAGAACGGGACGAAAGCGATGCCGCGCCTGGCGCATTCGGCCAGCACGTCGGCCGATCCCTGGTCACCCAGGTTGAACAGGTTCTGCACGCAGACGATCTCGGTCTGGTCGACGGCCCGCAGCAGCTGCTGCCTGGAGACGTTGCTGAGCCCGACGCCGTCGATCAGTCCTTCCTCCCGCGCCTTGATCAGCGCGGCCAGCTCGGCGTCGAATCGCGCTCCCGGCGCCTCGGCCGGGTCGATCATGCGCAGGTTCACCGCGGCCAGCCTGCTGACGCCGAGGGTGGCGAGGTTGTCCTCGATCCCCTGGCGCAGCTGGTCCTGCTCGCCGTTCGCGGGACGCCCCGGGGGTCGCGGCGGCGGCCACCTTGCTCACGATCGCCAGCCCGTCCGGATACGGGTGCAGCGCCTCGCGGATGAGCTCGTTCACGGTGCCCGCGCCGTAGAACTGCGCGGTGTCGATGTGGTCCACCCCGGCCTCGACCGCCGCCCGCAGGACCCGCAGCGCCTCGTCACGGTCTCGCGGCGGCCCGAAGACCCCGTCGCCGGCCAGCTGCATCGCGCCGTACCCGGCCCGGCGCACCCGCCACGGGCCGAGCGCGAACGACCCGCCCAGGTCGTACCCCATCAGGGATGCGGGTTAGGCACCGTAGGCCGGGACGATCGCACCGCTGACGGGCGCGGCGAGGTCCCCGGCGAGGAAGGCGATGACGTTCGCGACCGCCTCCGGCTGCGACGGCATGGGCCAGCACGTTCGGCGCGGGAACAGGGTCCGGTTGAGCGGCCGTGTTGATGAGCTGCGGGGCGACCGCGTTGACGCGGATGCCGTGCGGGCGCAACTCCAGGTCGAGAATGCGGACGAGGTGGCTCAGCGCCGCCTTGCTGAGGCTGTAGGCCGCCATGCCGGCGGTCGGGTCGGTCCCCGGCCGGGCCGACACGTGCACGATGCTGCCCTTGCCGCTCTGGCGCATGTACGGCTCCACCGCCTGGCTCAGCCACAGCGCCGCGCCCAGGTTGACGTCCATCAGGAGCCTGAGGTCGTCGGGCGTCGCGGCGACCGCCTCGCCCAGGCGGAACGTGCCGATCGTGTTCACCAGAACCTCGGGCGGGCCGACCTGCGCGGCTATCTTGTCGATCAGGCCTTGGCCGCGGCCGGATCGGTCGCGTCGCCCGACCTCGCGGCGGATGCCGTCGGGCAGTTCCTTCAGCCCTTCCTCGTTGCGGTCGACCCCGACCACCGTGTACCCGGTGGCCGCCAGGGCCTGTGCGGTCGCCCGGCCGAGCTCTCCGCCCGCGCCGACCACGATCGCGACGCGCTCGCTCATGACGCCGCCCCCTGGGTGCGAACGGCCGTGAAATTAAACGACATCTCATTACTCCTTTCGGTTGTGCTTCGTGCCTTGTCGAGGTGTCAAGGACGACGCCCGAGCATTGCCCGGCCGGCAGCCCGACGACCCCAGGCCCGGTCACCAGACCTTCATGCCGCCATCGACCACGAGGTCGATGCCGGTCACGTAGGAGCTCTCGTCGGACGCGAGGAACAGCGCGACGTTCGCCACGTCCTCCGGCTGGCCGAGCCGGCCAAGCAGCGTCCTGGCGACCATCTCCCCGGCCCATTCGCCGTCCGCTAGCTGCCCTTGGGTCGCATTGCTTTCGATCAGGCCGGGCGAGACCGAGTTGACGCGGATCCCGTGCTCGCTTCCCTCCAGGGCAAGCTGGCGGGTCATCCCGATGATCGCTGCCTTATTGGTCGTGTGGGCCAGCGACGGGATGTTCTTGAAGCTGAGGGATCCGTTCAGGGAGGCCATGTTCACGATCACGCCACGGCTGCTCTTGAGGTGCGGCCAGGCCGCGCGGGTGAGGTAGAACACCAGGTCGACCTCGTCGTTGCGAGCGGCAGTCCATTCCTCGTCGGTGAAGCCTTCGAGCGGGTGGAAGTGCTCCCTGGCGGCGAGGTTGTAGAGCACGTCGATCCGGCCGAACTCACTCACCGCCAGTTCGACCAGCCGCGCGCATTCGGCCGGGTCGACCGAGCTGGCATGGTTGCAGCGACACCATCTGGCCGCCGCCGGCGCGAACCAGCTCGACGGTCGCCACCGCCGGTTCGACCGTTACGTCACAGCCGACGATCGACGCGCCCTCACGGGCGAAGGTCAGGGCGGTGGCGCGTCCCATGCTGCCGCCGGTGCCGGTGATGACGCAGACCTTCCCCGCCAGCCGGCCGTTGATCTCACTGTCCACGCTCCCAGGGTCGCCATCGTGCAGGTGAGCGGTCGTCACCCGATCCCGGTGATCTACCGCCAGACCGGGTGCCGCTGATCCCGTGCCATGAGCGACCATGTCCTCGGGCGCCTCGATGACGCGGCTGCCCACCTGGCGGTTGCGCAAGCGCACGGCCGAGAGCGACGCCGCCGGATCACCGGCGCCTGGCCACGGCGATGCCGACGGGCTGGCCGACGCCGAGCGTCATCTCCAGGAGGGAGCCGCGCTGGCCAGGGAGATCGGCCGGCCCTGACCTAGAGGTCGGCTGCCTGGCGCAGCTTGGCTTCGCGTCGAGGATCCGCTCGTTCGCGATCGCCCAGCGACGCTGCCGCCAGGCAATCGCCCTGGCCGACGGTGATCCGGCGGCCGCCCTGCGCGCGCTGCAGCCGGTGCTCAACGGCACCGCCCCGGTCATCGGCTATGTCACCGTCGTGGAGACGTGCCTGCTGGCCGGGCTCGCCCGCCGAGCCGCTCAGCCCGGGCGAGCTGAGGGTGCCGCGGCACCTGCCGACCAACCTGTCCCGGCCGCAGATCGCCGGCTCGGCGGTGGCTGCTCGGGCGGACTAGCTGCGGTAGCTGCCTTGGCGGAAATCCTCGGTCAGAGACGGATGGGTCGGGTCCCAGTCGAGCTCATCGCGGGCTCTGGCGGCGTCGGTGCCCTGATCAAGCAGCAGGACCTCGGCGAAGTAGTCGCCCAGCCGGGCTCTGGCCTCCTGGTCGGAACCGGGGACCGCGCCCGGGGCGCCGGCCGCGACCGCGGCCGCCTCGGTCAGCTCGGCCACGGTCGGGTTCAACCCGTTGGCGACGATGTAGCGACCCCGGGCCGATTCGTCTTCAAGCGCCCGCCGGAAGAAGTCCGCCAGGTCGGCCGCGTGCACCGTGGACCAGTGCTGCTGCCCGGTGCCGAGCATGACCAGACGGCCGTCTGCATCGCGGGGTGAGCCGAGGAGCAGCCCGGGGATCCCGCCGCCACCGTCACCGTAGGCGACGCCGGCCACGATAACCACGCCCCGCATTTGCTTCGCATCGAGCACCCGGTCCTCGATCGGCGGCTTCCACGCCACCATCGGCGGCGCGTTGAGCGCGGACTCCTCGGTAATGGCGGTGTTCGGCCCGTAGACCCACTCGCCGCTGATGTGCAGGTAGGGCCGCCCGGTGCCGCCGAACGCGCCGGTGACCGCGTCGACCACGGCGGCGTCCAGGTTCGCGCTGGTGGCGTCGCCGGGGCTGGCGGTATGGACCGCCCCGTCGACGCCGTCGAGCACCTTGGTGACGGCCGGCCGGTCGTACAGGTCGATCACCACCGGCGTGGCGCCGCCGGCCGCGACCGCGCCCGCCTGGGCATCGTCGCGGACTAGCGCGGTCACCTGATGGCCGTGCTGTTGCAGTTCAGTCAGTATGTGCGATCCGATGAACCCGTTCGGACCGGTGAGCGCTACTTTCATGGCCGTAGCCTCCTGCCGTTCGAAGATGGGACGATGAAACTTGTGACCACTCCATTCCCATAATCACCACCAGCACGGTGAGAGGTCATCACCGGATCCCGGCGATTTCACGTTCCGCAGAGTCGCTGGCGCTGGTGATGCCGAGCGGTTGAGCTCGTTCAGGAACACCGCATCAGAGCTGGTCCGATACCGCGACAGCGCGGCAGGCCCGGCTGACAACGGACCAGTTGGCCTCGGTTTTCTACCGTGACCAGCATCGGAATGACCAGGAACTGCCTTTGGAATACTGACCCTCTTGACCCCGCGCGCCGGGGCGAATGCCGCCGCCCAGCCACCGGCCGCCGTACGCCGCCCGGACACTACGCGCGCTTGCTACGGTGAGATCATGACAGGAACGGCCAAGCTGTGAGCGTTCTGCCGGGTGAATTGCGGGACTTGATCGAGTCCGGCCCCATGGCGCACCTGAGCACGATCAACGCCGACGGCAGCCCGCAGGTGACCGTCATCTGGATCGGGCTGGACGGCGATGATCTCGTCAGCGGTCACATGTCGCGATACGTGAAGCTGAGGAACATCGAGCGGGATCCGCGTGTCGTGCTGTCCTTTGACGCGCCGCGGGTAGCCGGCGCCTTCCTCAACGAGTACGCCGTGCTGCGGGCGCGAGCCACGATCGAGCCGGGTGAGGCCGCCTGGGACCTGCTTAATCGCCTGGCCAAGGTCTACGTTGCCCCCGACGCCGAGTTCCCCGCGCCCAGGGGTCCGGGTTATCTCGTGCGCTACTCCGTCGAGCAGATCGGTGGCGTTGGCCCCTGGCGGCCGTCTCACTGAACCGGTTGCCGGCCGCCGGGTTGGGTTGCCGGGGTCGCGCCAGAGCGGGTCGTCTGCGGGGCGGCTAGTCCTGCCCCGGGTCTGCGGTCATCGGAGATCCGAACCGGATCACGTTGCCGTCTGGATCGATGAGCGCGCCCTCATGCTTGCCCCACTCGGTGTCTTGCGGGGGACGCACGTCCCCTCCTGCCGCAAGCCAGGTCGCGGCCAGCGCGTCGGCATCCTCAACGAACAGGTAAGCAGACGACCGCCGGTCTGATCGCGTATCGAGGTCGGGCTCCACGCCAAGATGGATCTCCGCGCCGTCAAAGGTGACGAAGCCGTACGCGCCGCTGTGCCAGTGGCGTACACCGAAGCCAAGCCCGCGGTAGTAGGCCAGGGAAGCAAGCAGGTCACTAACTGGGAAGATCGGCGCTACTCGGGAACTCACGAATGCAACCTACCTCGCCCGGCCCTCGCGGTGCCGGCCAACCGGTTGTTGACCAGGATGTGCAGCGGCCGGTCCCAGCCTGCGGTGAACGCCCGCACCGACTGCCGGTCGGACAGGTCCAGGGCACTGACAGACACGGCCGCGTTACCGGTTTCCCCGATGATGCCGACGGCGATCTCCTCGGCGGCCCGCGGCCGCCGGACGGCCAGCGTGACCTCCGCGCCGGCCGAGGCCAGCGCGCGTGCGGTCTCGATGCCGAGCCCGATACCCGCCACCGACATGCAAACCCTCGTCACGTACCACGCCCAGCCCGGCAGCGAGTCCCAGGAGCGCCTCCGCCTGCTCGCTGTCATCAGCGCGCCGGGCGCAGTTCCGAACTCCGCTGCCCCGACCCGCACGGCTCTATAAGCCAGGCGGCCCGCAGGTGCGGATCGGCAGTGCTGGTTGCTGCCCTCAGCTGACTGGCAGCTCAAGTTTCAGCGCGCTGCCACCCGCGTCGAAGCACGGTGAGGAGATGAAGACCAGTGCCTGCGCACCGCCGGACTTCGCGGGGAGAATGTTGACCGCACCGTGCAGGTTGGCGCGACTGAGTAGGTAGGCGGGGTGCGGAACAGTACGAATCGGCCCTTGGGACACATCGACCCATTGCAGCTTCCATCCAGCGGCCCGCATGACGTCCGCCAGAGTCTTGTTCAGCTGCGAGATGCTGGTCCGGGTCCGGGGGACCATGGTGACCTGGACGTCGTAGGACACCTGTGTCCTGCTGGGGCGGCAGCCGTTGAAGGATCCGCTCAGCGCCACCGAGACGGGCAGCTGACGCTGCCCGAGGGCGCGCGCGATGGCCGATACCGGCTGCACCGCCTGCTGTTGCGCCGTGCTGACCTCGGCGGTGAGGGCACCCGGCCTGGGCGTGCTGGCGCAGCCCGCCCCGAACGCGAGCAGCGCGCCGCCCAGGACCCCCAGGGCCAGCTTCCTGGCCGGCCCTGGGTTGCGCCGATGCGTCAATGCCACGCGCAGTCGGCTCCGAGTCCGTTTTCGAGGTTATAGAAATGGAGCCAGCCGTCGCCGTTGCCGTCCGCGCAAAGGTCTACGTAATCGCCCGCGTCGTACCACACGTACACGTTTTGGAGCTGCCAGTAACTGCCGTTGTAGTATTCTGACCATAGCTCGTTGTCATGATTAGCCTCACAGGTCCACTGATCGACCCTGGCACTGACATTCCCACCATTGTCTTCCAGGCATTTCCCGCTGCCCACATTCTCGAACGCGTACTCGCCGGGTGCCTCGAGGACCGAGTACCACTTCTGGTTGCTGGCGTTGATCCATTTGTAGGTGTTGGCGTAGTCGCCGTTGGCCGTCCCGCCGCCATAGATCCCCAGGTAGTTGCCGCTTTGGCCCGCGGGCCCGCCGTCAAGCTGCCAAGTTACGACGGGAGCGGTGTCGGGCTGGACGGCGGCTGAAGCCGCGGCCGCCGGGACGAGCCCGGCCAATAGCGCCACTCCGCACGCCGCTCCCAGCAGTTTCTTCCTGAACATGGGCACTGCCCCTTCGCGCTGGCCAGAGCATTGATTGGCTGGTACGAGATCGATTTTCCTGGCTGCGTGAACGGGGTGTCTATCCCTCAACTGAGTATTTTTCGCGCGCCCAGCAGAACAGGAGGTGGCACCGTGACTTAGCCTCAATCCACCGGTGAATTAGGGGTGGTTTCTGGCGAGGCAACGCGAAAGGTGCCCTCTGAATACCGTCGCGCGGACCAGTGCGCGTTCGATGACCCGAATCTCGTGTCGCACGCCGGCGCTGCCGGCCACGCCCATGACTACCAGCGGGCGATCGTCCGGAGCCTCCGGCCTCACCAGTCGTGCACCGTCCCGTCGACGGCGAGCCGGTTGACCGGCAGGTACGCCGCCTGGTAGGGGAACGCCGCCGCGGCCTCGAGGTCGATCTCGACGCCGAGGCCGGGGCGGTCGCCGGGGTGCAGCAGGCCCGTCTTCGAATCGGTAGCTGGTCTGGAAGACGGTCAGCGTCTGCGCGCTGTGGCTCATGTACTCCTGGATCCCGAAGTTGTGGATCGCGAGTCCCAGGTGCAGCGCCGCCGCCATGCCGATCGGCGAGATGTCGGTCGGGCCGTGGATGCCCGACTTGATCTGGTACATGGCGGCGAAGTCGAGCAGCTTGCGCATCGCGGTGATCCCGCCGGTGTGGGTGACCGCCGAGCGCACGTAGTCGATCAGCTGCTCGCTGATCAGCGTCTGGTAGTCCCAGGCGCTGTTGAAGACCTCGCCGATCGCCAGCGGCGTCGTGGTGTGCTGGCGCACCAGGCGCAGGCCGGCCTGGTTCTCGGCCGGGGTGCAGTCCTCGAGCCAGAACAGGTCGTACGGCTCCAGGCTCTTGCCGAGCTTCGCCGCCTGGATCGGAGTCATGCGGTGGTGGCCGTCGTGCAGCAGCGGCAGCTCCGGCCCGAACTTGGCCCGGACGGCCTCGAAGACGGTCGGCAGGTGGCGCAGGTAGGCGCGGGTGTCCCAGACCTCCTCGGCCGGGCGGGCGACGCGGGCGGGCGGGCTCGTGGTCGTACCGCTGCCCGCCGTCGCCGCTGGCCACGCCGTAGATCTGACCGAGCCCGGGGACGCCCGTCTGGATGCGGATCGCCCGGTATCCGGCCGCGAGATGCCGGTCGATCGAGTCGAACAGCTCGGGCAGGTCGCCGCCCGAGGCGTGCCCGTAGGCGAGCAGCCCGCGCCTGCTCGCGCCGCCGAGCAGCTGGTAGAGGGGCATCCCGGCGCACTTCGCCTTGATGTCCCACAGTGCCACGTCGACGGCCGCGATCGCGGCCATCGTCACCGGTCCGCGCCGCCAGTAGGCGCCGCGGTACAGGTACTGCCAGGTGTCCTCGATCGCGGCCGCGTCCCGGCCGATCAGGATCGGGTCCACGTGGTCGCGCAGGTAGCTGGCGACGGCGAGCTCGCGGCCGTTGAGCGTCGCGTCACCCCAGCCGACCACCCCGTCCTCGGTCTCGAGACGCAGGCTCACGAAGTTACGGCCCGGGCTGGTGACGACGACCTCAGCTGATGCGATCTTCACAGACGACCCTTCGAACGCAGGGGCCCGGCGGCCCGGAAGCAATGGGATGTTTTGACCACTTAAGGATAGAGAGGGGATGTTATGTGCGCTCGTCGGCCTGACCAGGCCGCGTTGCGCACATCACACGAGGATCGGTTGCTTCGTTCGTGCGTTAACGGATAGTGTCCTAATAGATATCGCGCACACCGATTTCCGATTCTGCCATGAAGGACCCAATGGACATCACCGCAGCAGACCCGGGCAGCCGAGCAGAGCCGCCCGAGATCCCGGGCGATCCGCTCGCCCTGGAGCGCCAGGTGTGCTTCGCCCTGTCGATCGCGGCCCGCAGCGTGCTCGGCATCTACCGGCCGATCCTGGAGCCGATGGGGCTGACCCACCCCCAGTACCTGGTGATGCTGGCCCTGTGGGGGCAGTCGCCGCTCGCGGTGAAGGAGCTCATCGAGATGCTCCAGCTGGACGGGCCGACGCTCTCGCCGATGCTGAAGCGCCTGGAGGCGGCGGGCCTGGTCACCAGGACCCGCGACCCGGACGACGAGCGCCAGCTCCGCATCGACCTCACCGAGCAGGGCCGCGCCCTGCGCGAGCAGGCGCTGAACGTGCCGCCCGCGGTCGTCGCCAAGCTCGGGATGAGCCTCGGCGACCTCATGGAAGTGCACAAGGGACTCACCGAGCTCAACGAGGCGGCCCGCCGGGCCGGCGTGGGGCCACTGCCCGCGCCCGCCGCCGGAAGCATCTAGCAGGGCCGGGGAGAGAGACGACTACGATGAACAGCAATCTGACCTTGATCGTCGTGCTGGTGTCGGTGTTTCACGTTGGCGTGATGGTACTGATGATCTGGATTCGGGTCCGGCGGACCGAGGGCGACGGCATCCCGACCGCGAGCCCGAAGGTGACGCCGTGCGCTCTGTGCGGCGAGCCTGCCACCGACTGGAGCTACGACGGGCTCGACCCGAACGAGCAGCTCGACCCCCACTCCGGCCGGGTCTGGTCCGCCGACGCGGCCCACTACCGGCCGCTGTGCGCGGCCCACTGACGCGATGCCGGAACACGACTAACCCGCAGCGGCTTGTAGCGCCCGCAGCAGCGGGATCGCCGCGATCTTCTCCTCGGTCAGATCGTCCCAGCGGATGCCCGGTTCCGGTCGCGACGGCACGCCACCCCGGGCGCGGGCGTCGATTACCCGCTCAGGGGTGACCACGAAGTCGACGGGAACGTCGTGGCCGGTCAGCGGGATCGTCCCGGCCGGCCGGACCTGGATCTCGTGCACGGTGGTGACGGTCACGGTATGCGGGCCGATCAGACCCGCCGCCGTGGCCAGGGCGTACTCCAGGTCGGCGAAGCCGCCGCCCTTGCCCAGTCGCGCGCCGTCCTCCCCCACTGCGACGCAGCCCATCACGACCAGGTCGACCGGATCCAACTCGTCGAGCATGACCCGCCGCGCGGACCGCGACGCGCCGCTGATCGACGCCGCCTGCCGGGGCGACTGCTCCAGGCGCGACGGGTCCAGGGCGAAGAACGGCTCGCGTTCGGCCAGCCGGGGAACCGCCATGTAAACGAGCTTGCCGTCCTCCAGCGCGCGCTGCCGCACCGGCAGCTGGGCGGAGTCGGGATTGGCCTTCACCGTCGCGGCGGCCTCCCAGGCCGGGCAGCCGGCGGAGCCGCTCCGCTGCGGCCTCGGCGCCGGTGAAGTTCGGGATCCGGCCGGCCGCGCCAGGGAAACGGGCCACCTTCGCGGCACGCATCGCTGACCACACCTCTTCGCGAAGAGCGGCCTTGGCGGCGAGCACGTCGGCTGGGCCGCCGGCGTCCCGGTCATGCCGGGGTGCGGAACGGGGCATCCCTCCATCCTGCCCCAGCGTGATGTCTGGTAGCTCCGTCCTGGGGCACCATGGCTGAATGAGCGACGACGTGATAGTCGGGTTCCACGGAAAGCCGCGCTGCGGCTGGGCGGGCGCGGCGGACACAGCCTTCGGCCGGTATCACGACGAGGTGTGGGGAACGCGAACGTACGATGAGCCCGCGATGTTCGAGGCGCTGACCCTGGGCGTATTTCAGGTCGGCCTCAGCTGGTCGATCGTGTTCGGGAAACGGGACGCATTCCGGACCGCCTTCCACAACTTCAATGTGGCCAGGGTCGCGGCCATGACCGACGGTGAGATCGACGAGCTCGTCCTGAACCCGTCGATCATCCGCAACCGGCGCAAAATCCAGGCGACGGTCGGCAACGCGCGTGCCTTCCTGACCGCGGTGCCGGACCTGGCTGATCTCGCAAGGTCTTACGCCGTCGACCGCGAGCGGTCGCCAGGGAGTCTGGCTGACCTGCCCGCCTCCACCCCGCAGGCGGAGGAGCTCGCCCGGCAGCTGAAGTCCCAGGGCTACCGCTTCGTGGGTCCTACCAGCGTTTATGCGTTCATGCAGAACGTCGGCGTGGTCAACGACCACCTCCATGGGTGCTTCCGCGCGACTGACTATGGCCGGTAAGGCGGAGTCGGCTTTGACGTGGATCGCCTCGGGCCATCATTTCAGGCGTGCCTTCACACCGGCGCCGGGTCGCCGAGGGCCAGGCGGGCGGCGCTGACGTCGCTGCGGCCGTAGCCGGCCTCGACTGCGCTGTGCCACTGGCGAGACAGCGCCGCCAGCATCGGCAGGCCGGCGCCGTGCCCGGCCGCGATGGCCAGGTCCACGTCCTTCAGGGCCCACTCCAGAGGGAATTCCGGCGTGAAGTCGCCGCGGGCGATCTTGTGCAGCTTGGCGTCGGCCAGCGGCGCGTCCAGCGGGCCGCCTTCCAGGACCGCGTCCAGTGCGACCGGGTCGATGCCCAGCCGATGACCTAGCTCGAGAGCCTCGGCCACGCCCTCGATCAGGAAGGACAGGTAGCTGTTGACGACCAGCTTCATCCGGCTGCCCTGACCGACGGCGCCCAGCCACACGGTCTTGCGGCCGATCGCGGCGAACGCGGGGGCCGTGACCGGTTCCGCCGAGGCCGGGCCGGACGCCAGGATGAGCAGCTGGCCGGCTTCGGCCGGGCCCTTGCTGCCGGACACCGGGGCGTCGACGAACGTCACGTCCGGCCGTGCCCGGCCCAGCCGGGTGGCCAGCCCCGTGGTCGCGGTGACGCCGATGGTCCCCATCTGGGCCCACACCGCACCCGGCGCGAACGGCGGCAGACCGTCGGCGAACAGCACCGATTCCACCGCATCGGCGTCCGGCAGCATGGTGATCACCACCCGGGCATCCCGGATCGCGTCCGGCACCGAGGCGGCCGGCACCGCCCCGACGGCCGCGAGCGGCGTGGTGGCCTCAGGCGACCGGTCCCACACGGTCGTCGGCAGGCCGGCCGCGACCAGGTTGCGGGCCATGGCCGAGCCCATGATGCCGGTCCCGAGCACTGCGACACGTGCTCCCTCAGGCGTGGCGTTCTGATCACTGGTCATCTTCTTCTCCCATCGGGTGGCGAGGATCATCGTGCGCCCGCCCGGACCGTCTGCCAGGCGGGACGGGTTAAGCCTCGCGCCCGGCGTGGTGATCCGGCGTCACACTGCCGGGTGATTCGCGTGAGCGGCGGTGCCCGTTCGCCCCCTCTGCCGAGGCGGGCGGGTCAGGGCCGTCGCGGTGACGGTGCCAGCAGGCCGAGGGCGCGGGCCTGTTCCACTGCCTCGTGGCGGCGGTGCGCGCCGAGCTTGTCGTACAGGTGGCGCATGTGGGTCTTGACCGTGTTCACCGACAGGTACATCTCGTCGGCGATCTCCGGCGCCGAGAGCTTCGTCGGCAGGTAGCGCAGGACGCGGGTCTCGGCCCGGCTGAGCGGCTCTATCAGCCGGCCGGGCGACCCCTCTGTTAGCCGCGGGGGCGACCCCCCAAGATCCCCCCGCTCCTGGGGGGATGCCATCCCCCCAGACCCCCCTGGGTCCAGGATCTCAGCGATCAGCCGGGGGTGCGCGGTGCCGTGCCTGCGGTGGCGATCGAGCAGATCGGGCGCGGGGTCGAACAAGAACGGGAAGAGCAGGCTCTCGGGCGCGGCGAGGTCCAGCGCCCCCTCGAGCGCGCGGCTGGCGGCGACCTCGTCGCCGAGCGCGTCGGAGGCGATCGCCTGGAGCAGGAACGCCTGGACATCCCAGAGATGGGCGTTCTCAAGCGGAGCCGACCGGTCGATGACGGGCGCGAGCACGACGGTGGCCGCGCGCGGGTCGTGCTGCGCCAGTCGCAGCGATGCCTCGGCGATGCGTGTCTCGCCGCGCTCCCGGTCCGGCCTGTCCATGTCGGCGAGGATCTGCTCGACGCGGCCGGTTTCGCCGACGCGGGTGAGCGTCTGCAGCAGGTGCGAGCGCAGCCGCGGGGCGAGCGTGTGCGGCGTGCGGAGCGAAGCGGACAGCCGTTCGGCGGTCTGGAAGGCGCGCAGGGCCGCGTCGTGACGACCGCATACGAACTCGAGCATGCCGCGGCCGTAGCGCAGCCGCATCCCGGCGGCCGGGTCGGCGTCGGTCCGGATGGTGCGCTCGGCCCGGCCGAGTGCCCGCTCCGCTTGCTCGAGCCGTCCCTGGGCGACCATCGCCACGCCGAGGGCCAGGTAGGCGACGCCGGTGACCGGCTCGTCGGACCACCCGTTCTTGCTGGCCAGGTCGATGGCCTGCAGGCCGCGCTCTGCCCCCAGCGGGAACGACCGCCAGCTCGTCAGCTGCGCCCAGAACGCCAGGCCGGTGACCTCCAGATAGGGTCGGCCGATCTCCTGCGCCAGGGCGGTGCCGTCCGCCAGGTGCCGGTCCGCCTCATCGAAGCGAGACGTCCACAGCTCGGCGATGCCCAGGTTGATCAGCGCCAGCGCCCGCAGGTCGCGGCCGAGTTCGGGCTTGATCAACTCGGCGCTCAGCGCGGGGGCGAGCAGCCGCCGCGCCTCCATCACCGCGGCGGTGATGTCGCCGCTCTGCCGGGCGAGGCGCATCCGGACCGAGCCGAGAACGGCCTGCGCACGCGCGCGTCGGCCCGCCGGAACCGACTCCAGCGCCGTGGCGGACTGAGCCAGGTACCGTTCGGCCTCTGCTAGCGAGCCCCTGGCCAGCTGGTCCCCGGCCGCCCCGGCCGCCAGTTCGGCATCCGCGGCGATGATGGCGGCGGGGAAACGGGCGAAGAACTCGTGCGCGGCGCCGCCCAGCCCGGCCAGGCCCAAGCCGACCCAGTGGTCCGACAGCACCCGGGCGGCCAGACTCCAGTTCCGCGCGGCCTGGGCGTGCCTGACCGCCTCGACCGGGTACCCGTGCTCGGCGTACCAGCCGGCGGCAGCGTCGTGCAGCGCGGGCAGTACGTCCGGGTCGCTGCCGCGCAACTCCAGTTGGAGCAGATCGGCGAAGAGCTGGTGGTAGCGGAACCACGACCGGCCCGCGTCAAGCGACACGACGAGCGCGCCCGCCTCCTCGAGCCGCTGCAGAACGCGCTCGCCGCCCGATCCCCCGGTCAGCAGGTCGGCCAGCTCGCCATTGACCCGTTCCAGTATCGAGGTCCGCAACAGCAGCCGCCGGGCCTGATCGCTCTGCCGATCCAGCACCTCGGCCAGCAGGTACTCGGCGACGGTGCGCTCGCTGCCGCCGAACTCGGCCGCGAAACGCTCCGGGTCGGGGTGGCCGGCCAGCGACAGCGCCGCCAGTCGCAGCCCGGCCGCCCAGCCCTCGGTCCGGTCATACAGCGCAGCCACCGCCGAGTCGGGCAACGCCACCCCGACCACGGCCGCGTCAAGCAGCGCCCGCGCCTCCGGCTGGGTGAACTGCAGATCGGCCGCGCGGATCTCAGTAAGCTCCCCCGCCAGCCGCAGCCGGTGCAGGCCAAGCCGCAAGTCGTGCCGGGTGACCAGCACGAAGCGCAGGGCGGGAGGCGCGCGCATGATCAGCAGCTCCAGCTGGCGCAGCGCATCGGCTGAGCTCAGCTCGTGTAGATCGTCGATCACCAGCCAGATCCTGTCGTCCAGCGAGGCGAGGTCTTCAAGCAGCCGTTCGACCACCGTCCAGCCGTCCAGGTCGGGGGCCGCCGTCAGCGCGCGCACCAGCGCGGACCCGACCGCCGTGTCCCGCAGCGCGCCGGTGACCGAGATCCAGAACCGCTGAGCGTCGCACCGACCCGGCACCGGAACCCAGGCGACGCGCCCGGCCAGGCCGGACTGAGCGATCCAGGACCGGATCAAGACCGTCTTGCCGCTCCCCGCGGGCGCCGACACCTGCGCGACGCGCTGCGCATCGGCCAGCTGCTGGAACAGCCCCGGACGCGCGACGACTCCCCCGGACAGCAGGGGCGGCCAGCGCGGCGGCACTCCCTGACCAGGCGACAGGCTCCACGGCGCGGCCTCCTCGACGGTCACCGCTTCAACAGTACGTCGTTGCGTGCCGACGGCCGAGGCGGACCGGCGGATCACCACGTCGGGTGACGCCGGCTCACCCTCGCGCCACGGAAGCTGATGCCAGCTCACCGAATCGAACCGAACCGAAAGGAACTGGATATGACGATCATGCACGCTCCGCGGCTGGTTCTCGGTCGTGCGGGCACCGCCCAGCCGCCGCCTGGACGGACGGGTGGGGCCGCCGGGCGGCGGGTCGCGTTCTGGCTGCTGGCGCTGGTACTGACAAGCACCATGCTCGGCACCACCCTGCCAACCCCGTTGTACGTCATCTACCAGGCCCGCTGGCATCTGTCTGCGGTTGTGATCACGGTAACCTTCGCCGCCTACGCGGCCGCCGTGATCACAACCTTGCTGCTGGCGGGACGGTCCTCCGACCAGGCCGGGCGCAGGCCGGTGCTGGCGGTGGCCCTCGGGGCCAGCGCGCTCAGCACGGTCGTGTTCATCCTGGCTCCTGACGTGGGGGCGCTCATCGCCGCCCGGATCGTGTCAGGGCTGTCGGCCGGCCTGATAACGGGCACGGCGACCGCCATGCTGACCGAGCTCGCCCCGGCCGCCGGACGAGGGCGGGCATCGCTGGTGGCCACGGCCGCGAACATGGCCGGGCTTGGCCTCGGGCCGCTTGTCGCCGGGGTGCTCGCCCAGTACGCGCCGCACCCCACGACGCTGGTGTTCGAGGTGTACCTGGCCATGCTGGCGGTGGCGGGCGCGGTCCTGCTGCTCATCCCCGAAACCGTGCCCGCCCGCACCCGGCCCGCCGTGCGCTTGGCCGGGCTTGGCCTTCCCGAGCGGGGCCGCGGGGAGTTCATCGCGGCCGGCGTGGCCGGCTTCGCCGCCTTCGCCCTGCTCGGGCTGTTCAGTTCCCTGGTGCCCGGCTTCATCGCCGGGCAGCTGCATCAAGGCAGCCACGCCGTGCAGGGCGCTGTCGTGTTCCTGCTGCTCGCGGTGGGTGCCGTCACCCAGGTGGCGCTGTCGCGGCAGCGGGGCAGCCGGGTGATACTGGCGGGTCTGAGCCTGTTCCTGGCCGCGCTCGGCCTGATCGTCGCCGCCCTCGCGCTGTCGGCAATGGCCGTGTTCCTGGCCGGGACGGTGGTGGGGGGCGTGGCCGTCGGCGCCATCTTCCTCGGCAGCCTGCAGACAGCCAACCGGCTGGCTCCGGCCAACCGGCGGGGGCAGGCCATATCCGCCTTCTTCGTGGCGTGCTACGCCGGCCTGATCATCCCCGTCGTCGGCGTGGGAGTGCTCTCCGGGTTCACCGGGACCTTCCCGGCCGTGCTGATCTTCTCGATCCTGCTCGCGGCCCTGTGCCTGTTCTCGATCGGCCGTTTCGCCCGCGTCGACACAGCCCGCGCCGACACGGTCCGAGTCGTCCGGTGAGATACCAGATCCGCGTCCGAGGCGGACTCGGCCGCACGATCCGCGCCGCGTTCCCCGCCCTGCGGGCGCAGGCGCAAGGACAGGACACGGTGCTGACCGGCACCCTGGCCGACCAGGCGGCGCTGTACGGAGCACTAGCCCAGCTCGAAGCGCTGGGCCTGGAACTGCTCGAGGTCCGCCGCGAATCACCCGACAGTGTGACGCCGCCTCACCCCGCAGCCGGGCAGGCTGAGCCCAGCTGAGGGACCCACCCGCAACCAATGACGAGGAGAGAACGACCATGAACACCCTTCTTCCCACGACCCGGCTGGGCCGGACCGGCATGCTGCTGACCCGGGTCGGCTTCGGAGCCTGGGCCATCGGCGGAGGCGACTGGGCCTTCGCCTGGGGGAACCAGGACGACGACGCGTCGGTCGCGGCCATCAGGCACGCGGTTGAGTCCGGGATCAACTGGATCGACACCGCCGCCGTCTACGGCCTCGGCCACTCCGAAGAGGTGGTCGCCGCCGGGCTGGCGGATCTGCCCGAGGCGGACCGGCCCTACGTCTTCACCAAGGGCGGCCTGGTCTGGGATCCGGCTCACCGGTCAACCGCGCCGCGGCGGGTCGGCGCGCCGGCCAGCCTGCGGGCCGAGGTCGAGGCCTCGCTGCGGCGGCTGCGGGTCGAGCGGATCGACCTGTACCAGATGCACTGGCCGGCCGAGGACGGCACCCCGGTCGAGGAGTACTGGCAGGTGTTCACCGACCTCAAGCGCGAGGGCAAGATCCGCGCGGCCGGGCTGTCGAACCACAACGTCTTCCAGCTGGAGGAGGCCGAGCAGGTGGGCGCCGTGGACGCCATCCAGCCGCCGTTCAGCCTGATCCATCGCGACGCGGCCGACGACGTCCTGTTGTGGGCCCGCGAGCACGAGGCCGGCGCGATCGTCTACAGCCCGATGGCGTCTGGCCTGCTCACCGGCTCGTTCACCGCCGAGCGGGCAGCCCGGCTGCAGCCGGGCGACTGGCGGGCCGGGCACCCCGACTTCACCGAGCCGGCCCTGTCCGCCAACCTGGCCCTGGCCGACGCGCTGCGCCCGGTCGCCGACAGGCATGGCGTCACGCCCGCCGCGGTGGCCGTCGCCTGGACCCTGGCGTTCCCCGGGGTGACCGGGGCGATCGTCGGCGCACGCAGCCCCGAGCAGGTCGACGGGTGGCTGCCCGCGGCGACCCTGGAGCTCAAGGACGACGACCTGGCCGACATCGCCGCCGCGATCCGCGCCACCGGTGCCGGCACAGGCCCGGCATCCCCTGTCCGCTAACCGCCGCCCAGGCATGACGTGCGTTGTGAGCTGAGGTCCTCGGCCCGTCCGGGGACCTCAGCTTGAGCCGCAGACAATTACTGTCGAGCCTCGACTCAGTGCGGGGTGGGGCGGGTCCAGTTACCCCGGATCGTGTTGTGGTGGCCGGCGTTCGCGACCGCACGGCCGCTGTTGCGCAGGTAGCGGTCGAGTCGGTTGAGGCCGATGTAGTTGTTGATTACGAAGTTTCGGAGGGTGCCGCTGGTCAGGGTCACCCCAATGCCGGTGTTCCCGCTGATCAGGTCGGCGGGCGTGCAGTGTCGTCAGGCCGATGAGGTTACCGTAGGCGTGGCCGGCGATCAGTACGCCGCCCTTCTGATTGCCCAGCGCCTTGACGCCGAGGAGCTGGGTTCCGATGAAGCTGCGGAAGACGTGGTTGCCATGCGCCAGTCCGGTGATCACCACCCCGTACCCCTTGTTTCCCGAGAACGTGTTCTGCGGGATCACCGAGTGCAGCGTGCCGCCGATGACGTTGCCGTGAGCGGTGCCGCCGATCAGCAGGCCATCGCCGCCGTTGGGCAGCACGCCGTTGCCCTTGGTGTTCAGGCCGACGATGTCGGGATCAACCGTCACCCCCGAGGCGTTTCCGGCCAGCTCGATTCCGTTCTTTTTGTTGCCGGAGAACACGTTCGTCCGGACCAGGTTGTCGCCCCCGGTGGAGGTGATAAGAAGCCCGTCCAGGCCGTTGGGAGCCGCGCCCTTGAATGCCAGCAGCCCGCCGAATGTGTTGAACGTGACGAACCCCCGGACCTTCCCGAGCACTGCTATGCCGTTCAGGCCGTTTCCGGCGGACACGTTGCCCAGCGGGATGACCCCGCCGACCCGAGTGTTCGCCGAGCCCCCGTCGACCAGGATGCCGTCCAGTTGGTTTTTCACGATCGCCGTGTTGTTGGCGCCGACGCCGAAGAAGTTTCCCTGGACGGTCACGTTGTCCGAATTGGTGACGCGCAGCCCGTTCCGGCGGTTGCCGCTTACGACGTTGTAGTAGACGAACGGGTTATTGACGAACTTGCAGCCCACCAGCGAGTTGCCGGGCGCCTCGACGATCCACACGCCGTTGCCGCGCATTGCCGAGGGCGCCGTCCCCGCTGGCCGTCGTCCCGATGAAGTTCCCGTTCAGCACGTTGCCGCGGGAGCCGGTGTCGATCAGCACGCCGTTGCCGCCGTTGCCCGATATCAGGTTGCCGAGCGGCGGCACCACGAAGACCGGCGTCACCGTCCCCTTGCTCCCGGTGGGATTGTTCGCCTTGCCGGTCACGCGTGTCGACGAAGGCCGTGCCGCCGATCTCGTTGCCTCGTGATCCGTGGGTGATCTAAATGCCGTCGCCGCCGTTGGGGATGGCCGAGGTGCCGGCCGGGTTCGTCCCGATCCGGTTGTCCACCACCGTGTTCGCCGACGACCCGGCCAGCACGATGCCGTTCCGCCGGTTGCCGGATATCACGTTCGCGACCACGCCCGGAGGCGTCGCGACTCGTTCAGCCCGATGAAGTTCCCGTTCGACTCGCCCCAGACGAACACGCCGTTGCCGCCGTTGCCGGCCGCGGCCCCGGCCAGGTTCAGGCCGATGTAGTTGTCGTTGAGCGTGATCGAATTGTCGTCCAGCGTCACGCCATTGCCGCTGGCGTCGTCCACGGCCACTCCGAGCAGCTGCGAGCCGGCCGAGCCGACGCCGAATATCAGGCCTGGATGCCGGTTGAAGTCGAGCGCCACGACCGGGCGGGCCGCCGATGACGTGCGTGGGGGCCGATGTCGCGTCGATCGTCACTTTCCGTGCGATCGTGGGCAGCGCGCTGGCCAGGGTGATGGTCCCGTTCACGCAGAAGGTGATGACGGTTGAACCTGCCGCCGGAGCGGCATTGGCGGAGAGGATGGCGGCGCGAAGGGAACCCGGCCCGGCGTCGTTCAGGCTGCTGACGACGAGCGTCTGCGTGGACAGCGGGACGCTGCAGGTGGCAGCCTGGGCCGCAGCCGCACCGGCGGTGAAAGCAACCGCCGCGGAAACCCCCGCGAGCAAGCCAGCGGCACCCGCAATTCGCGGCATGCATCGCACTGCCCGAATAATCCGTCTATTTATGAAAACCATTTGCATGGCACGGGAAAATATCATTTCCATTACCCGCACTTCCTTCCTTCTTTTGGCGGCGGGGATATCCCCAGCTTAAAGTATGCGCAGCTGGGAACGCGCTAAATCGCGACGATGATTTCGCGATGTGCACCCGATGAATTCAATCGCCAATAAATGGTCAGTTTCACCCATCGCCCACACTTCAGAGGCATATCGCCGTGAAACACGGAAAGCGCGGAGTAATGTGCGGGACGAGAGTCATTCAGGGTCCGTTCGGCAAAATCAAAATCATTCATCCGAACGGACCCGCAGCTTCGCGCCCACCCCAGACGACTCCTGGGCCTCGCGCCAAGCCCGACAACGGCCTGCCGACCGGCGGCTAACCCGCTGCCGGCCGCTGAGCCTGGCGTCCGCTAGGCCGGCAGCTCACCCGAGCCCCTGGGGATGAGCGATGTCGGCACCGTAACCGTCTGGATCGGCCGGGTCGGATCGGCTAGCCGGGCGCGCAGCAGGTCAATGGTCGTTCGCCCGATCTCCGCCTCGCCCTGGGCGACGACCGTGAGGCCCGGTCGAAGCAGGTCGGCCAGCGGGAAGTCGTCGAATCCGACCAGCGCGGTGGTGCCGAAGTCGGGGCCGAGCAGCCGGATGACGGCGATCGTGGTGGCCACGTTGCCGGTGATGATCGCGGTGGCGGGATCGTCGGCGCCGGCCAGGCTGGCCAGCGCGGCGGCGATCCGGGCGGGCTCGATCGGCCCCGGGTGCGCCATGCCGCCGACGGGGCCGCCCTGCGCCCGCAGGCATTCGCGGAACGCCGCGGCGCGCTCGTGTCCGGTGTAGATGCGCTCGTCGTCGCCGATGTAGCCGATCCGCCGGTGCCCGTGGTCGGTCAGGTGACGGAAGGCCTGGGCGATGCCGCCGCGGTTGTCGGTCAGCACCGTGTCGACGTTGACGCCGGTGGCCGGCCGGTCGAAGGCGACGACGGTGAGGCCGGAATCGATCTCGGGCTGAAGGTACTGATGGTTGGCGGCGATCGGCTCGATGATGATTCCGTCCATCCGCCGACGGCACATGGACATGACCGCTTCCCGCTCGCGCTCCTCGTCGTCCTCGGTCGACATGGCCACGATGGTCAGGCCCGCGGCGCGGGCCGCGTCCTCGACCGCGCCCAGGATCGGGTGGTGGTCGGAGATGTTGCGGACGGCCGCGCCGACGGTGCCGGTGACGCCGCTGCGCAGCTGCCGCGCGCGCTCGTCGGGCTGGTAGTCCAGCGTCGCGATAGCCTGGCGAACCCGCTCGGCCAACGGCTCGCCGACCGTCGAGTCCCCGTTGACGACGCGCGATACGGTCCGCAGGGCGACGCCCGCCTCCCGCGCGACATCGACCATCGTCGGCCGCCGCGGGCGGGGGACCGCGCGCCGGCTGATCTTGCTTGGGCCAGCCACTCCGTGCCTTTCCTGGGGTCGCTCAGTGACATCTTTTCTGGTCGCTCGGTGACCTGGCGGCGGGTCTCCGAGATTCTTTTGTTATCACGGAAGCTCTTGACACGTTCTACGCAAACCGTACTGTAACTCTCGTCGAGATAACGTTATCTCGGGGTGCACCGTCAGGCAACCTCCGCAAGCCGACGCGTTCATCCGATGCCAGACCAGAAAGGCCGACGATGTACCGACGATGTCTTGCCGCGGCCGCCGCCGCCAGCGCGCTGCTCCTGGCGGCGTGCTCGAGTTCGCCCGCTACGACTTCCACCTCCGGGGCCTCACCGGGCAAGGTGACGCTCACCTACATGACCTTCCTCACCCCCGACCTGACCGCGAACTTCTGGGCGACGTCGATCGCGGCGGCGGAGCAGGCGGTCCCCGGCGTCACGATCAAGCAGGTGGTCGACCCGACCACCGACCGCGACACCTACGCCAAGACGCTGCTGCAGTCGGGTCAGTTTCCCGACCTGCTCCAGTCGATCACGCCGTCCCTGTACACCTCGGCCGACCTGCTCACGCCGTTCCCGTCATCCTGGATCAGCTCGAACTTCATCCTGCCGAACGACATCAAGGGCAGCGACTACATCCCGCCGACCAACTCGCAGATCATCCCGCTCGTCTACTACAACAAGTCGCTGTTCGCCAAGGCCGGGGTCACGCCGCCGACGACGTGGGCGCGAGTTCATGGCCGACTGCGCGAAGCTGAAGGCGGCCGGCATCGTCCCGATCGAGCTCGGCGGGCACGATTCGTTCGCGGCGGCGATGCCGCTGACCGGCGCGCTCAGCGCCGACGTGCTCGGGGCGGACCCGCAGTGGATCCAGCAGCGGTACGCGGGCAAGGTCAAGTTCTCCGACCCGAACGTCGTCGCGGCCGCCACCAAGATGCGGACGCTGGCCACCGACGGGTACTTCGAGCCGGACGCGCTGAGCGTCAGCTACGCCGACTCGATCACCAACTTCAACGCGGGCAAGGCCGCCATGTACCCGATGGGCAGCTGGTACCTCGGCTCGATCCCGAAGAGCGAGTGGGGCAACATCGGCGTGTTCCCGTGGCCGACCGACAACGGATCGCTGGTGATCCCGTTCTCGCTCGGCGGGTCGATGGCAGTCAGCTCAAAGGCCCCGGACCAGGCGGCCGCGTTCAAGTTCGCCGAATCGTGGTCGCTCAACCCCGACAACCTGAAGGCGCTCATCTCCGGCGACGGGGCGTTCCCGATGCTGAAGGGCAAGCCGCTCGCCAGCTACGGCCTCACGCTCAGCCCGGCCTTCAACTCCTCGTACTCCTACGTCACCAACACCAACACGAAGGTCAGCTCGATGAGCTGGGCGACCAACGACGACGCGCTGCCAGGGAACGTGACCAACGATTTCGACGCGGCCGCCCAGGCGCTGTTCAGCACCTCGAACGTGCTCGGGCAGATGCAGCAGCTCGACTCGGACTGGGCCACCGCCACCGCGGCCTCGTGACGCCAGTTCTTCGCTCAGTGACCGAAGCGAGCCGGGGTGACGCCGACAAGCGTCACCCCGGCATCGGAGACAGACAGGATAGATGAAGCCTCTACGCATCCGCCTCGCCCGGCTGGACACCGGCCTGAGCGCCGTCGCCGCCCTGGCCCTGGCGCTCTACCTCGCGTTCCTGATCGTGCCGGTCCTGCTGAGTCTGAAGACCAGCTTCACCAACCAGAACATCCTGTTTCCCGGCAGCCGTTTCGTCGGGCTCGCCAACTACCGGCAGATGCTGCACGACACCGCCCTGCGCGCGAGCATCGAGTTCACCCTCGAGCTGGCGGTCTCGGTCACGGTCGTGGCGAACGTCGTCGGACTGTGCTTCGCGCTGCTGCTCAACCGCACCAGCCTCAGCTACCGGGTGCTGCGCACGCTCGCGTTCCTGCCGCAGGTGATCTCGGGGATCATCGCCGGCTTCGTCTGGAGCTGGATGCTGTCCCCGACGGCCTGGTCAACCACCTGCTGGCCGGGATCGGCCTGGCCAGCCAGCCGGTCAACTGGCTGGGGACGCCCCAGCTGGCGCAGCTGTCGGCCGGCATCGTGGTGTCGTGGGTGCTGTCGGGCTTCACCACGGTCGTGTACCTCGCCGCGCTGCAGAACATCCCGCGCGAGCTCTACGACGCCAGCTCGATCGACGGGGCGAGCCGCCGCCAGCAGTTCCGGACGATCACGCTGCCGATGGTGGCGCCCGCCACCACCATCAGCGTCGTCATCTCGCTGATCACCGTGCTCAAGCTGTACGACATCATCACCGCGCTGACCGGCGGCGGTCCCGCGTTCGCCACCCAGTCGGTCGCCATGTACATCATCAGCGTGGGCTTCTCCAACGACGCCTACGGATACGCCTCGGCGATCGCGATGGTCCTGCTGGCGCTGACCGCGATCCTGGCCCTGTCGGTCACGACCGCTGCTCCGGCGCAGGGAGGTCGACCTGTGATCACCCAGCACCCGGTCGCCCGCCGCGGCGTCCCTCGACCGCCTGCGTCGTCGCGGCCGTCCGCGCGGTTGCCGCGCGCGGTGCGCCGCCCGGCCCGGCTGGCGCTGGCGCTCCTGGTCATCCTGGCCTTCGTCAGCCCGATCTACCTGACGGTCGTCAACGCCTTCAAGACCAACGCCGCCATCGCCGGCAGCCCCGGGTCGCTGCCGGTTCACCCGACGCTGGGGAACCTGTCGACGGCGCTGACCCAGCCCGGACACGTGCTCGAGATCGGCCTGCGCAACTCTCTCATCGTGGTGATCTGCTCGGTCGCGCTGCTGATCCTGCTCGGGTCCGCGTTCAGCTTCTGGATCTCCCGCAAGCGCAGCCGGGCCCGCGCGGCCATCATGGCGGCCTTCGCCGTCGGGCTGATGATCCCGCCGCAGATCACCGTGCTGCCGGTGATCAAGATCCTGGCGGCGATCGGGCTCGACCACACCTATCCGGGGCTGATCCTGTCCAACCTCGGCGGCGGCTACCTGTCGTTCGCGGTCTTCGTCTACGTCGGCTTCATGCGGTCGATCCCGGCCGAGGTCGTCGAGGCCGCCCGCATCGACGGTGCCTCCGGCCTGCGGATCTGGTGGACGATCATCATGCCGCTTGTCCGGCCGGCCACCGCCACGGTCGGGATCTTCCTGTCGCTGTGGATCTGGAACGACTTCCTCAACCCGCTGCTGATCATCGGCCCGATCACCGGCCAGACCGTCACCGTCGGTCTCTACGATGCGGTCAGCAACCAGGTCCAGCCGGACTACGGGCTTCAGTTCGGCTTCATGTTCCTCGCCGCGGTCGTTCCCGTCGCGGGCTACCTGCTCGCCCAGAAGCAGTTCGGGCCGGGCTCACCGCGGGGTCGGCCCGATGACCGCCCGGTTGACGGCCGGATTGCACCGGCGCGGCGTGCCGGACATCGACGAGGTCGCCGGTCACTGGGTCGACGCGGCCGACCTGGCGCACCTGCCCTCGCTGCGCAACCAGTGTCGGCCAGGGTCACGTCAACGCCGACCTGAGCTCGCTGGCGTGGCTGGCGGCGCCGCCGTACTCGTTCGGCTACCACACCGGGGTGCTGCGGCTCGACGGGGCGATCCTGCCCGCGCAGCGGTTCCGCTGGAAGCCCTGGGGGGTGCAGCGCGAGCACGCCGGCCCCCGGCTGACCGTACGCACCGACACCCGGATGGCTGCTCGAGCAGGACCTCTGCTGTGGCAGATCGAGGTCACCAACAACACCGGCGATCCGGTCGACTGCACCGTCTCCCAGGACCTGTTCGCGATGGTCGCGCAGACCGAGACCGGCTGGGGCTGGCTCTACGACGTGCCCTGGACCGGCGGCAACTACCACGACTTCATGACGCTGGAGCGCATCCGCCGGTCGGTCGTGCGCGAACCGGGATCCGGCGTACCTGCTCGGGCCCGGCCCGCGGCGGCTGCGGCTGGGCAAGCCGCGGCTGCCCGGCATCCAGCGCGACGCCGACACCGAGCCGATGTCGCTGGCCTACGAACTGCCCCGTCACGTCAGCCAGGACACCGTCTACCCGTACCAGCGCAGCGCCGTCGCCACCGTGCGGAACATCCGGTGCCGTGACGCCGGAGCCGACCGGCCGATCCTGGTCGCCTCGGCCGAGATCGCGTTGCAGCCCGCAAGCGAGGTGACGCTGGGGACCTTCGAGCTGCGCGCCGGCCAGCTCATCGAGCTGGAACTGCGGCTGGACGCGCCCGATCAGACCGGCGTCGTCTTCACCCACGGCAACCACCCGGACTCGCTCCAGCTCGGCGTGGACGCCGGCCGGCTCTGGTTCGGCATCTCGGGCGAGAAGGAGTACGCCAACGCCGACGTTCGTCGCCGGGCGCTGGCACCAGGTCACGATCGCGCTGGACGACGAGCGGGTCGCGCTGTCCGTCGACGGCGATGAGGTCGCCGTCACCAGCCACTGGTCCGCGTCGCCGCGATGGAAGTCACTGCCGGACGGCGCGCTGGTGAGCATCGCCGACGACTGCTCCGCCGCCCGCGCCAGCTACGCGTTCGACACCGTGCCCGATTCGCTCGACGATCTCGGCGCGGGTGCCCGTGCCACGTGGACGCTGCGGCTGGCGCCGCACCAGACCGTGCACGATCGGGATCGTCTGCGCGTACGGCGACGACGCGCTCGACGTCGGCGCCGCGGCCGCGCGCGCCGCCGCGGACGTCGGCGCCGCGCTCGCCCGCTCCGAGGCAGGCTACCGGGACCTGTGGCGGAGCATGTTCACGCCGGGCAACCCGCACTTCAGCGGGCACCTGCCGACGCTCGAGGCGACCGACGAGGGCATCGCCAGGTCGTACTACATGGCGGCGCTGCTGGCTCTCTACATGCGCAACACCCGGATCAGCGCGCCGGAACCGGTCTTCCTGACCGGCGGGCCGCGCCTCGGCCCGACCACCACGTACTTCTGGGACCACACCGAGTGGAGCCGGCTCTACGCCCTGCTGGAGCCGGCTGGCCTGCGCTCGTGGCTGCTCCGGGCGCTCGGCAGCCCCTACGACAGCGCGTTCGGGTTCGATACCAGGAACGGCGGCCCGCTCGGGAACCGACTACGCCGCCAACGACTACTCGTTGTTCCGGCTGGTCGAGCACTACGTCTGCATCACCGGCGACCGGGCGTTCCTCGACGAGCAGGCCGGCCCGGCGACGGTGTTCGACGCACCTCGAGCGGCTCGCGCTACGGCTGGAAGGCCAGGCGGACCGCGGCGACCGGCGGCGTGCTGGCCGACTTCGGCGCCGACCCGTGGACGCTGCTGGAGTGCGTGCCGAACTACGTCAACGTGGTCGCCTCGTTCAACGCCGCCTACGTCGGCATGACGCGCTCGTTCGCCGGCCTGCTGCGCAGCCTCGGCCGAGCGGACGACGCCGCGGCGGCCGAGGCCGAGGCGGACACGCTGGCCCGGGCCGTCGTCGGGATGGCGCTGCCGGCCGGGCGCTGGCAGATCCGGCACCCGGCCGCGACCGAGTCGATCGGGCACTGCCTGGACTTCGGCCTGGTCGCGGCGCACCTGCACGCCGACCTGAGCGCGGCGCAGCGTGCTGAGGTGATCGAGTTCGCGTCCGAGAAGCTGCTGGCGTCCACCTGGATGCGGGCGCTGGCGCTCGACGACCCGGTCGCCCCGTTCTCGAACCGGCCTGACCACGGTGCCGCCGGGGCGTTCTGCGCCTGGCCCGGCGTGACCGCGTACGGCCTGGCCAGGCTCGGCCGCAAGGACCTGGCGGCGCGGCTGCTCGAGCGTCGTGCACGCAGTCCGCGTCGGGCGGGCTGTGGGGTCAGGCGATGGAGATCGTGACCGACGAGCGCGGCCAGCGGGTGCGGGTGGCGGAAGACGGGGTGTCGAACCGCGACTCGATCGCCGGCGTGGCCACCGCGGAGGCGGTCGTGGCCGGGCTGTTCGGCTTCGAGCCGACGTTCCGCGACCCGGTCGGCGTCCCGTTGCCGAGCAGCATCGAGATGCCAGGGATCGGGTCCCTCGGCAACATCAACGTCCCAGCGGCTGGGTGACCGCGGCTACGGCTGGCTGACCTGGAAGACGACGGCGCAGATGACGATGACACCGCCGACGATCGTGGCGGCGGGCGGGCGCTCGATGCCGGCCAGCCACACCCACAGCGGGCCGAGGACGTTCTCCAGCTGGGTGATCAGGGCGGCCTCGGCGGCCGGGATAAGCCGGGCGCCCAGCGAGAGGAAGAACAGGCCCAGTCCCATCTGGACGATGCCGAGCAGCGCCAGGTAGCGCAGGTTCGCTCCGCCCATCTCGACCGACATGGGCGAAGGGCGCGAACACGGCCAGCACGAGCACCTGCGACAGGCACGTCGCCGGGGCCATCGACACGTCGGCCTTGTGCCGGGCGACGACGATCGTCGCGGCGAACGTCAGCACGGTGATGAGGGAGAACACCGTGCCGGAGAGGTCCGGACGGGTCGGCGCCCCGGCCATGACCGCGAAGCCCGCGACCGCGACGCCCATCGCCGCCCAGGTTCTCGGGCGCACCGGGTCGCCCACCACCCGGCCGAGGAGCGCCGCTACCAGCGGGACCAGCGCCTGAATGATCAGGACGTTCGCGACCGAGGTGTCGTTGAGCGCGGTGATGAACGAGCGCGGACGAGGCCGCCATGAGCGCCGCGATCGCCAGTCCCGGCCGTGCCGATGGCGCGGAAGGCGGCACGCACCCGGCCCCGCTCGGCGACCGCGACGAACACGAAGATGGCGAGGATCGCGAACGCCGCCCGCCCCGCGATCTGGGAGGCCAGGTTCAGGTGCAGCTGCCGCTGCAGGATCCCGGCCAGGGACCACATCAGCGCGGCCAGCGCGATGTAGACCGAGCCGAGCGAGCGCGTGCCAGCCCTGGTCGCCGTCACAGCCACTGCAGCGGTCCTCCCGACGACCAGACACCAACGTCAATGTGAGGTTATCGGTCATCAAGTCGCAAACAGCATCGCCCTCCAAGCATCCGCCTCCGGTCAGCGGATCGCTTCTTGCTGTTATCTACCCGAGTCATTGACCAGGCGGTGCGCGGCGGGCCGGTACTGGACGCACCGCCCCCACCGTCACCACGCGCAACAAGCAAGCCGGACATAGTGTTCGTTGTGTGCCGTTCGAGTCGTATAGCACCCCAAACGGAACACGATGACGTCTGCGGCCGAAAACGCGCACCCGTTCGGCACACGATCACGGCACCCGCCCCAGGCCGACTCGCCGGCATCCTCCGCCGCTGGGATACGCCCGAGCACTTCACCGCGGACGACCAGCTCCTGAATGGCCGGGCTGGTGCCGGCGACGGCGAAACGGAGCGCTGCTAAGAGACGCCAGGGACCGTTCGATATGAGATCTTGAGTTCAAGAATTCAAAGACTTTGATTTTCCGAACGGACGCGTGACTTCGTGTTTCCTAGTCCGCGAAGACCATCGCGACGGTCGCGACGGTGACCGCCCGCTCGCACCAGGTGTCGAGCTCCAGACGCCCACCGAGCGACCCCCTCGACCGGCCGCGGCGGCGCTCTCGGCATCGGGTTCGATACGCTTGACCGGCGGCCTTGACGAAGCGTGGCGCGTCGGTCGCGGGCCGGTCGGCCTGCATCGCGCACCAGGAGCCGACGGGCGCTCAGCGCCAGTGTCGCCCGCGCCGACCGCTCGCGAAGCGGTCGCTGAGAATCGAGGGAGCACTCCCATGGCTGCGCTGATCACTGCCGCCGATCTGGGTATCGACACCAGCACCGACCAGGGCCTGTTCGACTGGCTGCTGGCCAGCCTGCTGTTCGGGCGTCCCGTCCAGCAGCAGACGGCCGCCACCGCCTACCGCAAGTTCAAGGCGGACGGCTGGGATACGCCCGAGCACTTCACCGCGGACGACCAGCACCCGCTCTGGCACGAGCTCTGGGAGGGGGACTACCACCGGATGAGCTCGGTCATGAGCGAGGAACTGCGCGACGTGATGCGCGGGCTGACAGCCGACTACGCGGGCTCCGTCGCCCGCCTGGTACGCACCGCCGGGTCGCGGGCGGAGGTGGCCGCGCGGCTGGAGCAGTTCAAGGGGGTTGGGCCTAAGACCGCTGAGATCTTCCTTCGCGAAGTCCCCGACTCGGCGATCGGCAGCGGCTGAGGCTCCCGGCTTTCTCCTAAGCCGACCCGCCTTTACTCACTGGCGGTTGGCCTGCCCCGCGTTGCCGACGATGGCCGCAAGCGGCGGGATCACCAGCGCGACGACCGACATGATCACCGCCGCGACGATCGAGTACCGGTAGACCACCATCCACGCCAGCACGATCAGGACCAGGCAGACGCCCATCATGATGAAGTAGGCCCGTTTCCGCGTCCGCAGGCCGAGTGGCCCCGGCTCGCGCGGCGAGCCCGGCGAGCCCGGCGTCCCCGGCGGATCGGTCGGGGAGTTGTCGCGCGATGAAGGCATCTGCATTGCGCGTTTCCTCCTTGCGGTTCCTGTTCCTCTGCCCCTGCCCCAGGCGGGGCGGTCGGAACGTGACCTTCGCCCCGGTCTACCGCAGCAGCGACAGCAGCCCGACGAGCTCGCTGAGCTGCCCTGTGTCGAGTGCCCGCAGCGCCGCGGGCGGCTCGCTGATAATGCTGTCGGCCAGCGCGGCCGCGTCCCGTCCGGCCGGGGTCAGGCTGACGACCTTGCTCCGCCGGTCGCTGGGGTGCGGCTGCCGTTCCACGAAGCCGAGCTGCTCGAGCTTGTCCACGATGATCGTGGCGTAGGGGCGGTCGACGCCGTGCGCGTCGGCGAGCTGAGCGAGGGTCATCGGCTGCTCGCGGAGCAGGAACAGCACCTTGATCCGGCCGCTGCCGGCGCCGAGGCCGAGCTGCTCCTTGAGCATCTGGCTGTGCTTGTTGGCCTCGACGAACTGCCTCATAAGCTCCCACGCGGCCGCGGGCAGATCGGCGGTACCGGGCACATCGGGGGTACCGGGCCCGGCCGACGCGGGCACGACCGGGATCGGGTCGGCCGCCCGGTTAGCTGACGGTGGCTGAGTCGCGGTCATGGACGCTGTCCTTCCTCCGGCTCGGCGATGAGCTTTTCACGGGTCCGCTGCGCCGTCGCGCGGGCCCAGCCGCTGGTCGACGCCAGGCCGAGCAGCAGCACGGCCAGCCCACAGCCGCAGACGACGGCCCAGCCGCCGTGGCTGGCGGCCGTGAACCCGGCCAGCTCGTGGCCCGCCACCATGGACCCGATCACGGCGACGCCGAGGGTGGCGCCGACCTGACGGCAGGTCGATGCTATCGAAGCCGCGACCCCGGACTGGGCCGGCGGCATTCCCGACACGGCGGTGTTGGAGATCGGCGGGTTGACGAACCCGAAGCCGATCCCGAAGACGATGTAGACCACGACGAGCTCGGCGATCGGGGCGGTCGCGCTTACCGTCACCAGGACGGCGGCCGCGGCCGTGATGGCGACGCCAGCGATGAGCAGCGACCACCGGGGCTTCCCGGAACCGACCAGCCGCCCCGACAGCCGGGCGGTCACCCCGATGGCGGCGGCCATCGGCAGGATCAGCAGGCCGGCCTCGATCGCGGAGTACCCGCGCACGGTCTGCAGGTACAGCGTGTTGAGGAACAGGAACCCGGCCAGCGCGCCGAACGCAGCCACCGCGATGAGGGCGGCGCCGGAGAACGGGGCGGAGGCGAAGAACCGGGGGTCGATCAGCGGCTCCCGGCGACGCCGCTCCACTATCGTCACCGCGACCGCGGCGATGGCGGCGGCCGCGTAGCAGCCGACGATCAGCGGCGACGTCCACCCCTGCTGCGGCCCCTCGATGGTCCCGGCGGTGACCCCGGCCAGCAGCACGACGATCAGGATCTGCGCGATCGGGTCGAGCCGCCGCGGCCGGGGCGCGCGCGACTCGGGCACGAACCGGTGGGTCAGCGCGATCGCGGCCAGCCCGACCGGCACGTTGACCCAGAAGATGGCGCGCCAGCCGATGGTGCCGACCAGGACCCCGCCGAGCACCGGGCCGACCGCGAGGCTGATGCCGAACACGCTCCCCCACACGCCCATCGCCCGGGCCCGCTTGACCGGGTCGGTGAAGGTGTTGGCGATGATCGCCAGCGCGACCGGGTTGAGCATCGACCCGCCGACGGCCTGGATCATCCGGAACGCCACTAGCCAGCCCAGCCCGGGGGCGAGGCTGCACAGCAGCGAGCCGAGGGTGAACAGCGCCAGCCCGGCCTGGAACACCCGCCGCCGGCCGAGCCGGTCGGCGAGGGAGCCGGACAGCATCAGCAGGCTCGCCAGCACCACCGTGTAGGCGTCGATCGTCCACTGCAGCCCGGCGGTCGAGGCGCCGAAGCTCCGCTGGATGGCCGGCAGCGCGATGTTGACGATGGTGACGTCCACCCCGACTACGAACAGGCTGAGGCAGCAGGTGGCGAGGATGATGCCAAGCCGCCGGCCCTGCTCCCGCTGCCCAGTCAAAGTGTTTGTGCTCATACAATGATTGTAGATCTACAATCGTTCATCGTCAACCGCGCCCGGTAAGGCCGCGAGCCGCGTAGAAGGGGAGGTGGCGGGCGGTAGCAAGGGGGCGGCTGGGCCAGCGGACGGCGCGTGCTTAGGGTGGAAACTGCCCCGCCGGAACTTCTCCGACGGGCACTGGGGGGTGTTATTTGGCATGGCAAAAGTGCTTTTCGTGGTCACTGGGGCCACGTACCTGGTACTGAAGGACGGCACCAGGTACGCGACCGGATACTGGGCCGAGGAGTTCGCGAACCCGTACAAGGAGCTAACCGACGCTGGCCATGAGGTGGTGGTGGCGACGCCCGGCGGCGTGACGCCGAATGTCGACATGATGAGCCTGCGGCCGTCGATGGCGGGCGGCGAGCAGGGGGCCCTCGATCTGGAGGCCATCATCCGCTCGGCCGAGACGATGCGGCGGCCGCTTAAGGTGTCGGACGTCCGTCCCGAGGACTACGACGCGATCTACTTCCCCGGCGGCCACGGCCCGATGCAGGACCTGGCCTTTGACGCCGACGTGGGCCGGCTGCTGACGGCGCAGCTCGCCTCGGGCAGGCCGCTCGCGATCGTGTGCCACGCCCCGGCCGCGATGCTGTCCACCAGGATCCACGGCGAGTCGCCGTTCAAGGGCTACCGGGTCACGTGCTTCACCAACGACGAGGAGGAGGCGGTCGGGCTCGCCTCCAAGACGCAGTGGCTGCTCGAGACCGAGCTGAAGGAGAAGGTCGGCGTGCAGTTCAGCCGCGGCCCGATCTGGGAGCCGTTCATGGTGGAGGACCGCAACCTGATCACCGGGCAGAATCCCCACTCGGCGGCGGTCCTGGGAGAGCGGTTGCTGAAGGTTCTCGGGTAACGGCGCCTCGGGGCGAGGACCCTCGCCGTGATTCCTCGTCGCCATCAGGCGAAGGAGTAGCGTTACAGTGGCCGGCAGTCACCCAGGCTGCCCGGCCAGCCGGGGAGATCGGGGTTCCATGGCGGGCAAATCAAGCAACTCAACCGAACACTGGCAAGACGAGCCGGAGGCGCAGGACTACCCTGCGGCCGAGAACTACCTTTCGCTGCTGGTCGGCCGTCCGGTGGCGCACAAGCTGGCCAAGGCGCTGCGCAAGGAGCTCGCGCTTGAGCACTTCGCCGCCAAGGACATTCTCCGTGCCTCCGGCCTGACCCTGCTCCCGGCCGACGACTCCGAGGTCCTGGCTGACTTCGCCAAGGTCAAGGAGGGCAAGAAGCTCTCCCCGGTGCTGCTGATCCAGGGCGAGCCGCTCTGGGTCGCCGACGGCTATCACCGGATCTGCACGAGCTACCACCTGGACGAGAAGGTCCTGGTGCCGTGCCGGATCGTGGCCCGCACGATCTAATCGACCCCCGGCTGGCTCCGCTGCCGAGGGATCCGGCGGGCCGTCCGGAGCTGCCTTCGAGAGGCCGATCCGGCCCGGTCGCCAGCTGAGGCCGAGCGTGCCCTCGGCCGCCTGTGAACCGCTCAGCCCGCCGCCCGGCCCGCGCAGCACATAGGCGATGCCGACCGCGATGACGGCGCCGATGGCCGGCCCGGCCAGGTACGCCCACCAGGCGGTCCAGTCGCCAAGCACCAGGGCGGGCCCGAGCGACCTGACCGGGTTCATCGAGGCGCCGCTGACCGGCACTGCCCCACAGCCCGGCGAGCGCGATGTAGCTGGCGACGGCGATGGCGGCGAGCGAGCCGACCGCCTGCGCACCCGACGCGGTGCCGAGGATCACGCTCACCAGCCCGGCGGTCAGCACCGCCTCCCACAGCATCGCGGTGATCGTCGAGATGCCGCTGCCCGGCAGGGTCAGGCCGGCGCTGCCCTGCCTGCCGATCAGCGCCCACAGCAGCAGCGTCGCCAGGACCGCCCCCGCGAACTGCGCGACGATGTAAGTCGGGACCCGCTTCCAGGGGAAGTCGCCCCGCAGGGCGAAGGCGGCGCTGACGACGGGATTGAGGTGCGCACCGGAGACGGTGCCCATGAACAAGATGATGGCCGCGACCATCAGGGCGGGCGCGGTCACCCGGGCGGCGGCCGGAACGGCGTGGCCGCCGAACCTTGTGTTGACCATCCCGCCGCCGACCGCGACGAGGACGAGGAAGAACGTGCCGAGCACCTCGGAGAACAACCGCCGCCACTCGTAGCTGTCGTCGGCGAAGTCAAACTGGCGGGCGATCGCGTTCGGCTGCCCCATGGACCGCAGGGCGACGTCGGCGCGACGCACCGCCGCGCGCTCCCGGTCCGCCTGCCGCCTGGGCAGCTCCGGCGGGCGGGCATCCTGTCCGGGCTGGCTGGTCATGGTGCCCATCCTCCCGGCGCCCGAACGCGTGCTCGGCGCCCACTCGTGGCCCGCAGCCATATACCTCTACCCTAGAGGCACCCCCCGCTGCAAGGCGGGGACCGCGCGCCGGCTCCTTTGCCCGCACCGCCCTGCGCGACGGTCATCCCCCGTTGGAAGGGTCTTGAAATGAGCACTCAGGTCGCGATCGAGGTCAGCCACCTGACGAAGGTCTTCGGTACCCGGACGGCGGTGCGCGACGTCTCCTTCACCGTCGCCCGCGGCGAGGTGTTCGGGTTCCTCGGTCCTAACGGCGCCGGCAAGACCACGACGGTCCGGATCCTCGGCACGCTGATCGCCCCGACGTCCGGGTCCGCCTCGGTGGCGGGCATCGCGCTCGGCTCGGCCGCCGAGGACGAGATCCGGCAGCGGATCTCGATCACGACCGAGGCGCCCGGCCTGTACAACCGGCTCACGGTGGCCGAGAACCTGGAGTTCTTCGCCCGGCTGTACGGCCTGCCCGGGCGAGAGGCCCGGGTCTACGACGCGTTGTCGGCCGTCGGCCTGACCAACCGGGCCGACGACCTGTGCGGGTCGCTGTCCAAGGGGCTCAAGCAGCGCGCCTCGCTGGCCCGGTCGCTGCTCAACGAGCCCGAGGTGATGTTCCTCGACGAGCCGACCTCGGGCCTCGACCCGGCCGCCGCGCACGAGGTGCTCGGCCTGGTCAGCGGGCTGCGCGAGCGCGGGGTGACGATCTTCCTGACCACCCACCGGCTGGACGAGGCGGAGCGGCTGTGCGACCGGGTCGCGATCATGAACACCAGCCTGCGCACCATCGGCACCCCCGACGAGCTGCGCCGGACGCTGTTCACCCGGTCGATCGCCGTCGCCACGGCCGCGCCGCTCGACCACCCGGACAAGGTATTCAGCGGCCTCACGGCGGTGGAGGGCTGGCAGGCAACCGATCCGGCCAGCTATCTGCTGACGGTGACCGACCCGGCGGCGGCCGCGCCCGGGATCACCCGGGCGCTGGTCGGGGCCGGGGCTGACGTGCTCTCGATCGGCGAGACGCGCCACTCGCTCGAGGACGTCTACCTAGAGCTGATCGAGGACAAGGAGGGCCGGTCATGATCAACACGACCCGCACCGGCGCGGTCATCCGCAAGGAACTGGCGGAGTTCCGCCGCAACCGGCTGATCGTCGTCACCGCCACCATCTTGCCGGTCGTGTTCCTGATCAGCCCCACCGCCAGCATTCTCGCGATCCACGCCTCGACCTCGAGCGCGCTGCTGTCCAAGCGGGTCGACTATTCGCTGTTCCTGCCGCTGCTTGTGCCGCTCTTCGTCCCCGCCACGATGAGCGCGTACTCGGTGGTCGGCGAGAAGGAGCAGGGCACGCTCGAGCCGTTGCTGACCACGCCGATCACCCGCATCGAGCTCCTGCTGGGCAAGGCGGTCGCGATCTTCGTCCCCGCGATCGCCGTCTCCTACCTGACGTTCGGCGTCTTCCTGGCGATCGTCGCGCTCTTCGCCGACGCGCCGGTCGCGACCGCGATGTGGCACGCACCGCAACTGCCGGCCGAGGTCCTGTTCATCCCGCTGCTGGCAGCGTGGGCGATCTGGGTCGGCCTGGCGATCTCTTCCAAGGTCACCGAGACCCGGGTCGCTCAGCAGCTCAGCGTGCTGGGCAGCCTGCCGCCACTGGCGCTCATTTCGCTGATGTCGTTCCAGGTGATCACGCCGTCGTTCGGCCTGGCGGCCGCGCTCGCGGGCGGGCTGCTTGTCATCGACTGCGCCGCCTGCTTCGGCGTGGCTCGGCTGTTCGACCGCGAGCGGCTCGTCACCGGCACCAGGCCCAGCCGCTCCGCCCCTGCCGCGGTCGCGGCGCCCGGCACCGTCCGCCGCCTCCCGCCGGTCAGCGGCACCTCCTAGTCCCGTCCCGGCCGGGCGTGGCGGCCCGCCCGGCTCGGGCGGATAATTGCGCTATGTCCGGACGGCGACTGCCGGTGACGGCCGCGATCGCGGCCTGCTGCGCGGCGATGGCGGTGGCTGCCCTCGGCGGCGTGGCGAGCTCGGCGCCGCGCGCGAGCGACCCGCCCGCGCGGACTCAATCCCCAGTCTTCCGCCGCCCCGCTGTCGTCGCTCCGCAGCTCGTCGCGCCGCAGGTAGTCGCACCGCAGCTGACCGCAGTGCCCTCGACCGGGCCGCCAGTTGCCCAGGCCTCCGCCGCCTCGTCCTCGCCCGCCCCCTCGACTTCGCCCGCGTCCTCGACTTCGCCCGCGCCCGGGGCCGCGCGGGCGTGCGGCGGGCTGCCGCGGTTCAACGCGGCCACCGCCGACGAGATCATGGCCGGGCAGCTGACGATCGCGCCGTTCGCCGCCGTCACCATCGACCCGGGCCAGGATGGGGACGTCAACTGGGAGCTCAACCCGTTCGGTAACCCGACCTGGGGGCAGGACTTCCGGTCCGGCGGCTGGATCGAGGACCTGGTCGCGGCCTACCTGGCGGGCGGCCCGGAGGCCGGGGCCTACCAGGCCAGGGCGAGGCAGCTCGCGGCCGGCTGGCTGCAGGCGCTGCCTCCCTCCGGCCGGGACCCGCAGACGCTGGTCTGCATCGCCCAGGCGTTCCCCGGTCAGTCGTGGATCAACGACCAGATCCCGCCGACCGTGAACTACTACGCGGCGCACTGGATGGGCGCCTGGAACCACGGCCTGATGCAGGACATCAAGCTGCTCCGCATCGGCTGCGGCTACCCGCCGGGCGCGTTCGGCGGCGACGCGCTGCGCTGGCGGCAGACCGCCGTCGCCCAGCTGACCGACGCGTTCGAGCCGAACCCGCTCGGGCCCGCCATCGACGCCGCAGGGCGCGGTCAACGAGCAGGCGACGCTGTACGAGAACTTCGTCTACGGCCTGTGGCGGACCGCGCTGCCCGAGCTCGCCGCGTGCGGCTACCAGCTGCCCGGCTGGATCACGGCGCGGATCGCGAAGCTGCCGGCCTTCCTCGGCTACGCGACCGAGCCCGACGGCGACCTGGTGCAGATCGGCGACACCTACGTCGAGCGCCCGGCGACGTCGCCCCGGGGCGACGCCCTCGTCGCGGTCTACCCGCAGGCCGGATACGTGTTCGGGCGATCGGGGTGGACGCCGGCCGCGTCGTTCTACTCGCTCCGGTTCGGGCCAGGGCGGGAGATCCACGGGCACGACGACCACCTCGGCGTCACCTACTACGCACGGGGCCGCGACCTCATCGTCGACGCCGGGCACTACGGCTACGCCGCCACGCCGTACCGTTCCTGGCTGCAGTCGCCGGAGGCGGCGAGCACGCTGGTGCTGCCGGGGGTGCCGTTCTCCGCCGGCGCCGCCACCGCCCTGGTGGCCGACCGGATCGGCCGGTACGGACAGTTCTACGAGCTCTACGACACGGCCTTCGGCGGCGACCCCCGCTACCGGTCGGTCTACGTCAGCCAGCGGCCGGACCTGATGCTCGTCTTCGACCGGGCGCAGGGCGGCTCGGCCACGTCCGCCTACTCGCAGCTATGGCACCTCGGCCCGACCCTGCAGGTGACCGACGCGTCGGGCCGTCCTCCGCGATCGCGTCGGCCCCGGGTACCACGCTGACGCTCGCGCGGGTGGCGCTGCCGGGCCAGGTCATCGCGCCCGGCTCGACGCAGGTGGCGCGCGGCCAGACCGACCCGTACCAGGGCTGGGTGTCGGATCAGATGCTGCAGCGCACCCCGGCCGACGTCGTGACGATGACCAGCACCGGGCCGTCCGCCGCGATCCTCACGCTGCTGGTCCCGACCGCCCCGGCCACGCCCGTGACGTACTCGGTCAGCGGACCGCCGGCCGGCCCGTGGCAGCTCCGGGTCACGGTGGGCGCGACCGCGACCTTCTACACCATCACCGCCGACGGCGTCATCAGCTAGGGCGCGCCGCGGCCGGGACTGGTTTGGCCGCGCCGCGGCCGTCCTCCAGGTACTGCTGGGCGATCCGGGCGGAGGGGCGGATTCCCACGGCGGCGGTCACGACGATGGCCGCGATGATCAGCCAGCCGGCGGCGTGCAGGGTGGTCGCCAGGAAGGTGTACAGGGCCGGGGTCCAGATGATGCCGAGGGTGTTGGCCACGGAGGCGACCCCCTGGTAGTCACCGAGCCGGGACTGATCGCTCAGCTCCGACTGCAGGCTCCAGGAGGCGGAGGACTCGAAGAGCTCCGTCCCGGTGACCGTCAGGTGGGCGAGCCAGATCAACGGGATCGTCAGCCAGATGACCGTGTGGTCGGTGACGAGGATGATCAGGCAGGACGCCACCATGAAGGCCGCCGCCCGGGCTTCGGCCCGCAGGGCCGTCTTCAGGTCCTTCACGGTGCGGGAGACCGGTACCTGGAACAGCACGGCGCCGATTGTGTTGGTGGCGAACAGCCAGGCCAGCAGGACCCGCGGGGCGTTGGTGTCGGCGACCAGCCAGAGCGGGATGACGGTCAGCAGCAGCGTCTGGTGCGACGACAACATCCCGTCGAAGAACGAGGTGATCACAAAACCGGCGTTCTTGATCGCGGGGCGTCCCGGCGGGACGCCCCGCGCGGCCGCAGCGGGGGGCCCAGCTTGCGCGGGCTGGATTTCCGAGGGAAGCTCGCTTTCCGAAGCGGGCCGGCTGACAGCAGGGGCGTGGCTTTCAGCGGGGGTGTGGCTTTCAGCAGGCTGGGCGGCCGCCCCCGGCAGTCGCCTGATCATGGCGGCGCTGACCAGGAGGATGGCCGCGGTCAGGATCGGGATGAACCGGATGACGGTCAGCGACCCGGTCGCCAGCGCGATGCCGCCGAACAGGGCGCCCACGGTGAAGCCGACGTTGAGGGCCGCCCGGTTGTAGGCGCCGGAGCGGACCCTGATCTCGCGCGGGAAGGCCGCCAGCCGGTAGGTGGACCAGCCGATCTGGCCCAGTTGCGCGGTGACCTCCCGGCCGACGACCACGGCGATGAAGGGCCAGAAGCCGTGCACGAACAGCCAGCCCAGGAACGCCACCGCCTGCAGCGCGTTGCCGATGCCCCAGCAAGTCCGGGCGCCAATCCGGTCTGCCAGGCGCCCGAAGGGGATGGAGACCAGGAACTGCGACCCCATGCCGATGGTGAGGCCAAGGCCGGCCTCGGCCACGGTGAGCCCGATGATCTTGATGGAGTAGACGGCCTCGCCGGTGATGAACGTCCCGGTGCCGAACGCGAATATCGCGCTCTGGATCGCCGTCGCCCGCACCAGCGGGTCGTCGGAGAGCACGCGGTCAAGCAGTCTGCGCAGCCGTCCAGCGTCGGCAGTCACGGAATGTGTCCCCTATGTCGGTTTTTGTGCCAATTTCATCGAATACGGTACCGGGCCCCGCCTTCGATCGCGACCGGTTATTTCGGCCGCCCCTGGGTCGTTAACGGGGCGGCAGCCAGACCGCTTCTTGACATGCAGCCAAATGGGTGCCTAACATAAATGCAGCCAGACGGCTGCATTTCAATCGAACCGACGAGGCAGATCACAGGTGGACGAGGTGTTCCGGGCGCTAGCCGACCCGAGCCGCCGGACCCTGCTCGACAGCCTGAACAGGCAGGCCGGGCAGACTCTGGGCGAGCTGTGGGCCGAGCTGGACATGACTAGGCAGTCGGTCAGCAAGCACCTGGCCGTCCTGGAAGCGGCCAACCTGGTCACGACCGTATGGCGCGGCCGGGAGAAACTGCATTACCTCAACGCCGAGCCCATCAACGCCATTGCCGACCGGTGGATCAGCCAGTACGACCGCGCACGGGTCCGGGCGCTCGCGGACCTCAAAACAGCCCTGGAGGACAGCCAGATGGATACCCCCAGCTTCGTCTACGCGACCTACATCAGCACCACGCCGGAACGACTATGGAAGGGCCTGACCGAGCCTACGTTCACCCGACGCTACTGGGAGACCAGCTTTATCACCGACTGGGCCAAGGGATCCCCCATGACCTGGGACAACCACGGGGTCCTGGTCAGCGACCCCGAACAAGTCGTGATCGAATCCGACCCGTACCGCCGTCTGTCCTACACCTGGCACAGCTTCACCCCGGAACTAGCCGAGCGATTCGGCTGGAACGCGGAGTTCCTCGCCAGCATCGCCGACGAGCCCCGGTCCACGGTGACCTTCGAGATCGAGCCGGCCGGCGACGGCGTGGTCAAGCTGACCGTCATTCATGATGGCTTCGGCCCCGGAAGCACGGTGGCGGAGATGGTCAGCGGAGGCTGGCCAGTCGTCGTAGCGAGCCTGAAGACGCTGCTCGAGACCGGCGACCCGCTCCCGCTCCCGGCCTGACCCGCGCATCGCCTTAGTCGGTGCCGGACTCCATGGCGGCGCGGTCGAGGAGCTCGTCGTCGCTCGCGCTGGCCGGCCGAGGCGATCGCCTCGGCGCCGCCCGCGCGGCATCGCCCCGATGAGCTCGTCCGGCGTGGCCTGGCCGGACGCGCCCCGATCAGCGCCGCGTGGCCGCCGCCGAACATGCCCAGGCCCGCGTACTGCTCGAGCTTGGCCCGGGAGTCGGCGATGTCGAGGTTGCGCATGGTCAGCTGGCCGATCCGGTCCGCCGGGCCGAACGCCGCGTCCTCGACCCGCTCCATCGACAGCTTGTCCGGGTGGTAGCTGAACGCCGGGCCGCTGGTGTCGAGGATCGAGTAGTCCTCGCCGCGGCGCAGCCGGAGCGTCACCGACCCGCTGACCGCGGTGCCGACCCAGCGCTGCAGCGACTCGCGGATCATCAGCGCCTGCGGGTCGAGCCAGCGGCCCTCGTACAGCAGCCGGCCGAGCTTGCGGCCCTCGTTGTGGTAGGCGGCGAGCGGTGTCCTCGTTGTGGATCGCGCAGACCAGCCGCTCGTAGGCGGCGTGCAGCAGCGCCATGCCCGGCGCCTCGTAGATGCCGCGCGACTTGGCCTCGATGATCCGGTTCTCGATCTGGTCGGACATGCCGAGGCCGTGCCGGCCGCCGATCGCGTTGGCCTCGAGCACCAGCTCGACCGGCGGAGGCGAACTCCTTGCCGTTGATCGCGACCGGGCGGCCGCGCTCGAAGGTGATCGTGACGTCCTCGGCGGCGATCTCGACGCCGGGTCCCAGAACCGCACGCCCATGATCGGCTCGACGATCTCGACGTTGGCGTCGAGGTGCTCGAGCGACTTGGCCTCGTGGGTGGCGCCCCAGATGTTCGCGTCGGTCGAGTACGCCTTCTCCTTGCTCGCCCGGTAGGGCAGCTCCCGGTCGAGCAGCCACTGCGACATCTCCGCCCGGCCGCCGAGCTCGGCCGACGAAGGTCGGCGTCCAGCCAGGGCTTGTAGATCCGCAGGCGCCGGGTTGGCGAGCAGCCCGTACCGGTAGAACCGCTCGATGTCGTTGCCCTTGTAGGTGGAGCCGTCGCCCCAGATCTGCACCTCGTCGGCGAGCATGGCCCGGACCAGCAGCGTGCCGGTGACCGCCCGGCCCAGCGGCGTGGTGTTGAAGTAGGCGCGGCCGCCGGACCTGATGTGGAACGCGCCGCAGGTCAGCGCGGCCAGCCCCTCCTCGACGAGGGCCGCCTTGCAGTCGACCAGGCGGGCGCCCTCGGCGCCGTAGGCGCCGGCCCGGCCGGGCACCGACGCGATGTCGGGCTCGTCGTACTGGCCGAGGTCGGCGGTGTAGGTGTAGGGCACCGCCCCCTTCTCGCGCATCCACGCGACCGCAACCGACGTGTCGAGGCCGCCGGAGAAGGCGATACCGACACGTTCACCGACAGGCAGGGAGGCGAGCACCTTGGTCATGGATGAAATTATATGCACATCACTGCATGATCATGCAACCCGTTCCGGCGCGCCCATCGCGCCACCGCGTACCGCTTCTTGCTGTTATCCGCACGGCCGCACGTGGCCTGGCGGCACCTCGCGGCATGCCCGCCCTGGCCTAGCCGCCATGGCCCGCCGCCACGCCGCCCCGCCAGGTCCCGCCGGGCACGCCGCCTCGACCGAGGCTGACGCTGCCGTCACACTCCGCGCACCGCTGGTGTTCGGCTATCCACCTGTCGTCGTCGCGCATCTTCATTGCCGATAAATCACTTTATGGACGGGAATGCAACTATTTACGGTAAAACGCAAAGGCGGCAATTCCTCCTGCTTTACGATTCCGCATAACCGCCTGTAGGCCGCAACTCAGGAGGAATATCCGTTGTTCCGCTCACGCCTTCGCATTCTCGCGCCACCCCTGGCAATAGCCCTGCTAGCCCTGGCGGGCTGCGGCGGCCTGACAGTTAACGCAGGAAGTACTAGTCCGAACGGACTAGAAAAGACCACGCTCAACGTGGCCGTCGTCCCCGCGGTCGATTCGGCCGGATTCTTCGTCGCGCTGCACGAGGGGCTGTTCGGCCAGCGGGGCCTGACGATTAACTACACGCCCGCCGTCAGCAGCGACGCGGTGATCGACCAGCAGGTCGCCGGCCAGTACGACATCACCGGCGGGAACTACGTCTCCTACATCCAGCATTACGTGGATGAGCACCAGCAGCTTGAGATCATCGCCGAGGGCTCGGTGATGCAGGAGGGCACGCAGGCGATCTACACGATGCCGAACTCCAAGATCAAGACCCTGGCCGGGCTGAAGGGCCACATGCTCGGCATCAACGCGCCCCTCAACATTAACTACCTGCTGGCCGCCTCGGTGCTGACCGAGAACGGGATCAAGCTGTCCCGGTGCATTTCCCCACCCAGCCGATCCCGTTCCCGATGATGGCGGCCGCGCTCGCCGCCGGGAAGATCGCCGCGGCGGCGATGCCCGAGCCGTTCGCCACCGCCGCCGAGCAGCAGTACGGCGCGGTCGACCCTGTCCGACCTCAACCAGGGCGCCACCGAGGAGTTCCCGATCCAGGGGTACGTGGTCACCAAGGCGTGGGCGCGAGCAGAACCCGAACACGCTCAAGGCGTTCGTCGCCGCCCTCACCCAGGGCCAGGAGATCGCCGACACCAGCCGGTCCGCGATCGAGCAGGCCGATGGAGTCGCTCAAGGGCCCGCAGAACGGCCAGATCCCGCCGATCATCGCCGTCGGTCATGGCGGTCAACATCTACCCGACCGCGATCGACAAGGTCCGGATCCAGCGCGTCGCCGACGTGATGTACCAGTTCGGCCTGCTGAAGTCCCGGTTCAACGTCTCCCCGATGATCGGCCCCTAGCGACTCCGATAATCGGTCCGCGGCCTAGGCCGGGCCGGCGCCCGGCAGGCCGAGATCCGCGTCCATCCGGTAGCGGCGGAAGGCAGGCAGGGCGAGCGCGATAACGGCGGTCCCCGCGACCACCAGCAGGCCGCCGGACAGGGCGCTGATCACCGGGGTGGTCAGCGACCCGACCGCGCCGGCCTCGACCGAGCCGAGCTGCGGGCCGCCCGCGCCGACCACGTAGTCGGCCGCCATCACCCGGCCGCGGAACGCGGCCGGGGTCACGATCGACACGATCGTCCCCCGGGCGACGACCGTGATCGTGTCGGCCGCGCCGGCGACGCCGAGCGCGAGCAGGGTGAGCCAGAGCGAGTGCGCGACCGCGAACACCGCGAACGCGGCGCCCCAGATCGCCGCCCCGACCAGCATCGCCGCGCCCTGACGGGTCACGTGCTTGAGCGGTCCTGACAGCACCGCGGTGACCATGCCGCCCACCCCGACCGCGGCGGTGAACAAGCCCAGGGTGCGCGGGTCGCCGCCGAACCGTTCCGCGTTCAGCGCCGGGAACAGCGACGTCGGCAGCCCGAAGAACGTCGCGCAGACATCGGTCAGGAACGCGCCCGCCAGCACCGGGGTCCGCCCGATGAACGAGAAACCGGCCGTGACCGAGGAAAGCAGGGACCGTTCGGGATGATCTGATGTTGAATTTTCGCTCGCGAGCGTCTTCGGGATGGAGCCGACGCCGTACAGCGCGCAGCCGAACGACACCGTGTCGATGAGGTAGCAGCCGCGCAGGCCCAGGTGCGGCGCGTCCGCCACCAGGCCGGCCAGGGCCGGGCCGGCGATCATCATGACCTGGAAGGAGATCCGCTGCAGGGCCTGCGCGGGCGCGAGCAGACGGGCGGGCAGCAGGGCTGGGGTGAGCGACCGGCGGCCCGGCTCGTTGACGGCGGCGAACGCCGACTGGATGGCGGCGAGCGCGTAGAGCAGGCCGACCTGGTCAAAGGCGAGCCAGGCCTGGACGGTCAGCAGCGCCGAGACCGCCGCCAGGGCGCTGGTGCAGCCGAGCACCAGCCGCCGGGTGTCGACCGCGTCGATCAGGGCGCCGCCGAACAGGCCGACCGCGAGCAGCGGCAGCAGCGTCGCCAGCGCGACCAGCCCGACCGCCGCCGTCGACCGGGTGAGGTCCCACACCTGCAGGGTGAGCGCGAACGTGGTCATCGCGCCGCCGACCGCCGACAGCGTGGACCCGGCCCAGAGCCTGCGGAAGGCCGGCGACTCCCGCAGCGGGGTCAGATCTGCGAGGAGTTTCACGGGTGACGATCGTACGGCAGGTGCCGCTCTGCCCCGGGCTAACAAATGCAGTCATATCGAACGGTCCCTCGACTCCGCGTATCTCGGACATAACGGACCCGGCGGCGTTGTTGCCGGTGAGGTGATCACCGCCCGGCACCGCTCAACGGCCCTGCTCGTCTCCGGGTGCTACTTCATGGAGATGCTCGACGGGACCATCGTCACCACCGCGGCGCCGCGGATCGGGGCGGCGCTGCACGCCCCGGCGACCGAGATCGGCCTGGTCGTCACCGCCTACCTGCTCACGCTGGCGGTGCTGATCCCGCTGTCGGGCTGGCTGACCAGGCGGCTCGGCAACCGGGTGGTCTTCCTGACCGCGATCGCGCTGTTCACCGGCGCGTCGATCGGCTGCGCGGCCAGCGGGTCGCTCGGCGAGCTGGTCGCCTTGCGGGTGCTGCAGGGCGCGGGCGGGGCGATGATGGTGCCGGTCGGCCGGATGATGGTGCTGTCGAAGGCAGACAAGGGCGACATCCTGCGGCTGACCTCCTACGTGGTCTGGCCGGGGCTGATCGCCCCGGTGATCGCCCCGCTGGCGGGCGGGCTGATCACCACCTACGCCTCGTGGCACTGGATCTTCCTGATCAACGTGCCGCTCGGGGTGGTCGCGTTCGCGCTCGCCTGGCGGCTGGTCGGCGCCGGGCGCGAGGAGGCGGTGCCGCCGCCGCTCGACTGGGCCGGGATGCTGCTGACCGGGGTCGGCCTGGGCGGGCTGACCTACGCCGCGCACCTGGTCTCGCTGCCCGCCCCGCCGGCGGCCGAGACGGCGCTGTGCTTCGCCGGGTCGGCGGCGCTGCTGGCGGCCGCGTTCTGGCACCTGCGCCGGGCGCCGCACCCGCTGCTCAACCTGCGCACGCTGAGCAACCCCACGTTCCGGGTCACCCAGCTCGGCGGCACCGGGTACATGCTGGTGGTCGGCTCGATGCCGTTCCTGCTGCCGCTGCTGTTCCAGACCGAGTTCGGCTGGTCGCCGGTCAAGTCGGGCGCGCTCACCGCGTTCGTCTTCGCCGGGAACGTGGGGATCAAGCCGGCCACCACGCCGCTGATCAACCGGTTCGGGTTCCGGTCGGTGCTGGTCGTCTCCGCCCTCGGCACCGCGGTGCTGGTGGCGGCGCTCGGGTTCATCACCGCCTCGACCCCGGTCGCCGCTGATCGCGCTGCTCGCGCTGGCCAGCGGCGTCACCCGGTCGACGGGGTTCACCGTCTACACCACGGTCGGCCTGGCGGACATGCCGGCCGAGCTGATGCGCGACGCCAACACCCTCGCCGCCACCTCGATGCAGCTCGCGGCCGGCCTGGCGATCGCGGCCTCGACGGTGGCGCTGCGGATCGGCGGCGCCGTCACCGGCAGCGGCGGCGGGCCGCGGCGCCAGCGGGCCGGAGGGCGGCTTCACGGTCGCGTTCTGCCTGCTCGCCCTCGTCGCGGTCGGCTGCGCGGCCGAGGCGCTGCGGATGGACCCGAGGGCCGGCGACGCGGCCCGCCGCCCGCGCGACGCCGCCCGGGCGAGCCGATAACGAATGAGGGGTCAGTGCGGGCGCGAACCTGCGGCGCTGACGACCTCGGGCCGCTGTGCCCCATGGGCGACCAGGTGCGGCGGCCCGTTATTTCCTCGGTCCCATTTGCCACTAATGCTGCTATTGCCGGGAAAAGGCACGAATATCGGGGGCATAGCCGATAACGAATTAGGGTCGGGCCGGAGTTTATCCGGGGAAATGATGGCGGCCTATACAGCGTGTGCCGATACCGTCTCAGCCGTCATCTATCTCGTCGCGGGACTGGCGGTTCACCGTGGTCAAGCAGGCACTCCGGCAGCGGTATCAGGCAGTCCCGCCCAACGCCGGGGCGCTATGGCCCGAATTGTTCCCCGAGCCGCCGCAGCGGCGGCCGGCCTCGTCCGGGCGGGTCGCCGCGGAGCGTCCTGCTGTCGGTGATCGCGCTGGCCGCAGGGGCGGTGGTGCTGCTGCTGCGGATCGCGGGACCGTCGCCGCTGACCACGATCTGGGCCGAGGACCGCACCGTGTTCCTCGTTCAGGCCCTCGCCGCCCCCGGCACCTGTTTGCCTCCTACGCCGGTTATCTTCAGCTGCTGCCGCGGCTTATCGCGCAATTGGTGTCATTCCTGCCGTTGCCGGACGCGGCGGCCGCGTTCGCTCTGGCCGGCGCCGTGATCGCGTCGGCGGTGGCGCTATTCGTCTTCCACGCCAGCGCGGGCCACATTCACTCGGCCTGGCTGCGCGGGCTGCTGGCGGCGGCGGTGCTGCTGCTTCCCGTCGCGCCGCTCGAGATCGCCGACAGCGGTGTCAACACCCCGTGGTACCTGCTGTTCGCGCTGTTCTGGGCCGCGCCTGTGGCGGCCGCGCGGCCGCGGCGGCATGGCCCTGGCCGCGCTGATCGCGTTCCTGGCCGGAGCGTCCACCCCGCTCGCGCTGGCGCTCGCGCCGCTGCTCATCCTGCGGATGGCGGCGCTGCGCCGGGTCCGGGAGCACGCGGTGACGGCCGGCCTGGCGGCGGGCCTGCTGCTCCAGGTGCCGGTCATCCACGCCGCGCACAACTCCCGCGTCGACCAGACGTCCAGTCCCGGCGGGGTGGTTGGCTTCGTCGCCCACGACGTGGTGCTGCCGGCCCTGGGCTGGCATCTCGACTGGTGGCTGCAGGCCGCGGCGGGCAGGAACGGCGCCACGCTGCTGGTCGGATGCGCGCTCGCGGCGGTGTTCGGCGCGATCGCGATGACCCAGCCCGCGCGGGTCCAGACTGGTGGCCGGCGTCGCCCTGGGGAGCGGGTTCCTGCTCGCCGCGGCGGCGGCAACGCTGTCGCGCTGGGTCACCGTCGATCCCGTCCACTTCCACGTCGAGCCCGGCTCCAGGTACACCACGCTGCCGATCTTCCTGATGGAGGCGGCCGTGATCGTGGCCGTCGATAACGTGGTCGGCCGGGCACGCGAGCGGGCGCGGCCGGACGAGCAGGCGGCGGCATTCGGGGTGACGCCGTGGGCGGGCTGGTCCAGGGCCCGCGGCGCCACCGCGGCGGCGGCCGCCCTCGCGGTGGCGCTGTCCTTTGCCTGGGTGACCGACTTCCGCAGCGACAACGGCCGGGCCGGCGGGGCGCCGTGGGCGCCGATCGCGGCCAGCTGGCTGGCCGCCTGCCAGCGCGACCCCGGCGGCGCGGTCACCGCCCCGACGGCGCCGTCGATGGTCCCGAGCTCGATCGTCATCCCGTGCGCGCACCTGCGCCGCTGACGGGTGCTGACGGCGCAGGCGATCGAGCGCGATCACGCGCCGGCCTGGGCCAGGTACGCGGCCGTGGCCCGCTCGCTCCCGGATACATGGGCGACCGCCGGGGCGAGTCGCAGCCGCTGGTACCGCGCGAGCGCGGTCACGACCTCGCCCGCGGCGGTGACGCCGCTCAGCGTCTGGGCTAGCGCCTGGACGTCGTACAGGCCCTGCCGGAATCCGCCCCCGACCATCGGGCTGGCGGCGTGGGCGGCATCCCCGGCCAGCGCGACTCGCCCGTTCACCAGCCGCGATGGCCGGTAATGGACGATCGGGGTGCCGAACACGGTGCCGGTCTCCAGCGCCAGCGCCAGCGCCTCCCGCCACGGGCTTGGCCACCGGGCCGACGCGAACGCGGCCAGCCGGCCCCGGACCGCGTCCGGCAGCGCGCCGGGGGCGAGGCTGCCGCGGACCGTCTCGCCGTCGAGGAGGCCGGCCTCGTGCAAGAGCTCGCGCTGCTGGGGGTCGTACCAGACCAGGTTGAGGCGGCGGCGCCCGACCGTCGTCTCCCCGGCCGGGCCGGGGACCAGATAGGTCACCAGCCGGTAGGGGCCGGCGTACATCTCCCGGGACGGCTCGCCGTCCGCGGGCAGCGCGACGCCGGGCGGCATCGCGGTCTCGTCGACCAGGGTGCGCCACAGCAGCACCCCCGCGTAGCGGGCATCCGGGTGCTCCGGGTCGACGGTGGCCCGTACCGTGCTGCGGGCGCCGTCGGCGCCGATGACGAGGTCCGCGTCGTGGGTCCCCGCATCGGTGACCACGCTCGCGCGGGACCGTTTGCCGCCCGTGGTCGCGGTGATCACGTCAGTCCCGCGCCGCACGGTCACGCCCGCCCGCCGCGCGGCGTGCTCCTCGAGCCAGCTCTGCAGCAGGTGCCAGGCGGTGGTGTCGCGGTCGATCCCGTGCCGCACCGGCGGGTCCTCGTCGACGCCGGTGACCTCGCGGAGCAGGTCCACCTCGACGCCGAGCCCGCCGCCCCCGTCGACGGCCCGGGCGGGGCTGCGTTCGGCCACGGTCACGTTCAGTCCCAGGCGGGACAGGGCGATGGCGGCCGAGAGCCCGACCAGGCTGCCGCCGGCCACCATGCACTGCACCGGACGGCCGGCTGGACGGTCCGTCATATCCGGAACCCCCTTCATCGCAATGGCGCGGAGTCATCGTCATCCACCCACCCATCGTCGCCCTTGCCTGCCGGGACGGCCTCACGTGGATCGGGTGATCGGCAGGGTCACTTGCGAATCACCCGACAGCGTGACGTCTGATCACCCGATCGGGTGCCAGGCTCAGATCATTGGACCGAGGGAAGGGCACCATGTGAACGGCACTGAGGGTGAGCGATCCGCCAGCGCGCAGCCGACCCGTCCGGCCGGCGGCGGGGTGGCCGGATCCCTGCTCGCCCACCCGAAGTTCGGCCCGCTGCCGGGCCTGCTGCTGATCTTGACCGCGGTCACCGGCGTGGTCGACGCGGTGTCCATTTTGTCCCTCGGCCGGGTCTTCGTCGCCAACATGACCGGGAACGTCGTGTTCGCCGGCTTCGCCGCGGTCGGCGCGCCGGGGTTCTCGCTCAGCGCTTCGCTGTTCGCGCTGGCCGGGTTCCTGGTCGGCGCGGCCCTCGGCGGCGGAATGATCACCTGGGCCGGGCGCGACCGAGGGCTGCTGATGCGGGCCAGCACCGGGGCGGAACTGGCGCTCGCCGCCGCGTCCGTGCTCCTGGCCGGGCTGTCCGGCGATCCCGGGGTGAGCCACGGCACGCTGGCCGTGAGCGGCTCGTTCGGCCCGGACGTCGCGGCCGGGGTCGCCGCGCTGCTCGCGATCGCGATGGGCATCCAGAACGCGGTCGCGCGCAAGCTCGCGGTCCCCGACATGACCACCACGGTGCTGACGATGCTGCTGACCGGCCTCGGGGCGGACTTCCGGGCCGTGCTCAGGGAGCGCGGGCGGGCCGACCGGACCGACCGGACGGCGCTGCCCGATCTCGGCCGCCGCCTGCTGGTGGTCGCCACCATGCTCGCGGGCGCGGTCGGCGCCGCGTGGCTCGTACTCAACGTGAGCCCGCTGTCCGCCCTCATCCTGGGGACGGCTCTGCTGGCGCTGGCTTTCATCGGCGCCGCCCTCGCTGCCAGCCGTCCCGGTCAGTGGCGCCAGGCCCCCCCGCCGCCCGCGCGCGCCGGCCGCTGAGCGCGGCCGATGACCCCCCGCCCGGCCTGCCGCTGACTCCCCCCGCCCGTCGGCCGCCGCCCGCCAACCCCTGCCGGCGCCAGGGTCGCCCATCCCAGCGACAGCCCAGGCGCGGGTTAGCGACCCCAGTCAGGCGGTGCGGACGATCGCGGTCGGGGGCTACGCGAGCGCCGCGAGCGCGGCCGCGCGCATCCGGGCGCGCAGGTCGGCGTTGTGCGCCCGGCCGGTCCTGGCCTCGACGATGCGCAGGCCGCTGCCGGGAACGGTCGCGGCGACCGCCTTGGCGATCTCGCCCGGCCGCTCCGCGAGCGTGTAGGGGATGCCGAAGGCGGCCGCCAGGTGCTCGACCGAGACGCCATGCGGGGTGCCGAACGTCCGCTCGAACACCGTGAGCGCCGACCCTCCCCCCGCCCCCGGTGTGCCCGGCTGCCCCGCTGGCTGCGGGCGGCCGGACACGCCGCCGCCGAACCGGGCCGGCTCGAGCCCCTCGAAGATGCCGCCGCCGTCGTTGTTGACCACGACCACGCACAGGTCGGGCCGCGGCTCCCCCGGCCCGATCGACAGCCCGGGTGCGTCGTGCAGCAGGGACAGGTCCCCGATCAGCGCGAACGCCACCGCGCCGGGGATGGTCGGCCGCATGAGCGAGCGCCGCCCCGGCCGCGGTGGAGAAGGTCCCGTCGATCCCGCTCGCGCCCCGGCTGGCCATCACCCGCACGTCCGCCCGCGGCGGCAGCGCCAGGTCGACATCCCGCACCGACAGTGAGTTGCCGCACCACAGCAACGCGTCCGCCGGCAGCGCGGCGACTAGCGCGCGGGCCACCTCCGGTTCCGACAGCTCGCCCCCCGGCCAGGTGTCGAGCACGGCCGCCGCGGCCCTGGCCGCAGTCGCGTCGGCCCGGCGCCAGTCAGCCAGCCAGCTTCCGGCCGTCGCGTCGGCGGCCGAGGCCGCGCGGTCCGGTGCCCCGGTCAGCCTGACCGCGGCCGCCACGTCGGTCGCGGCCCGCTGCGGGTCGGCCCACATCCCCGGTCCGGCCGCGATCACGACGTGCCTGACCGGCGGGGCCGGGCCGGTCTCGGCGGCGCCAGGCACCGGACCGGACGGGACCGGGCGGCCGACGTCGGGTTGCGGGCGAGCCGGAGCAGCGCCGACTGCGGGCGCGTCAGCCCCGGCCAGGCCGGCCGAGATGATGACGCTCGGCCGGTGCGCTGCCATGAACTCGGGCGACGCGAGCAGGTACTGGTAGCCGACGAGGGCGTTCGGCCCGCGCCGCGCCCCGGACGACGGCTCGGCCAGCACCGGCCAGCCCGCCTGCTCGGCCAGATCGACCAGCGCGGCCGCGTCGTAGTCGCCGTCGCCGCACACCAGCACGCCCCGCTCGGCCCACGGCAGCTCCAGCGGTTCCGCGACGGCGGCCGCGCCGGCGGTCCGCGTCCACGGCGCGCCGTCCGCCCGTCCGTCCAGCGAGTCCGGCCAATCGTCGGCAGTCGACGCCGAGGGCTGCGCGTCTGGCACCAGGGGGTCGCGGAGCGGGATGTTCAGGTGGACCGGGCCGGGCAGGGTGCCGAGGTCGCCGGCCGCGTGCGCCCACGCGCGGCCGGCCAGCGAGCGCCAGTGTCCGACCATGCCGGGGAGCCGCTCGGGGACGCCGGACTCGGCGTACCAGCGGACCGCGGAACCGTACAGCTTGATCTGGTCGACGGTCTGGCTGGCCCCGGTGCCGCGCAGCTCCGGCGGCCGGTCGGCGGTGAGCAGCAGCAGCGGGATGGCCGACTCGTCGGCCTCGATCACGGCCGGGTGGAAGTTCGCCGCCGCCGTGCCCGATGTGCACACCACCGCGACTGGCCGGCCGCTCGCCTTGGCCAGCCCGAGGGCGGTGAACGACGCCGAGCGCTCGTCGATCCGCACGTGCAGCCGGATCCGGCCCGCCCGGTCGAGATCGTCGAACGCCATCGCCAGCGGCGCCGACCTTGAACCAGGCGCGACCACGACCTCGCGCAGCCCGCAGCGCGCAAGCTCGTCCGCCAGCACCGCCGCGAACGCCGTCGACGGGTTCACCGTCCGTCCCTCCTTCGGGGCTCAAGCGCCCAGACGCTCTTCCGAGCCCAAGCGCCCAAGCACTTCTTGCCGTTATCGGCCTACGGACCATGCCGACACACACGGTCCCCGTTTCTTGCTGTTATCCGAGTCAATCACACTTCGGCAACCGACCGCCCCCGTGATCGCGAAGGATTTTTTCCTGACGAAGGATCCGAATCGAATAGGTGCAAAAATCCTTCGCGGTAAAAAAAGTCTTCGTGATCACGAGGTTGACAGCCGCAGCTTCTTGCTGTTATCCGCCGGGAAGCCCGCCTTTGGGGGCTCGAGGCAGTCCGCCGCCGCCGCGCCAACGCCGACGCCGCGGCTGCTTGCTGTTATCCGGAGGGAGGCGCCTGCTATCCACGGGGCGGCACCTGTGGGGAGTCGGCGAGGTACTTCGCAGCCGCCAGCGCTCGCTGACGCCATGGCTCGGGGTCCGTCTCCCACTGGGCGAGGGCCACCTCGTCGACGGGCGGGCGGCGGACCGGGAGCACGCCGCCGGCCTCGGCCAGCGGCGCGGCGGTCACGTCGCCGGATAGCAGCGACATCGTGGCCAGGCCGCAGGCGTAGGGCAACGCGGGCAGCGCGGCGGCCAGGGCGACGCCGGCCGCGAGGCCGACCGACGAGTCAACCGCGCTCGACACCACCACCGGCAGCCCGCACGCCTCGGCCACCCGGAGCGCGGCCCGGACCCCGCCGAGCGGCTGCACCTTCACCATCACGATGTCGGCCGCGCCGGCCGCCCGCACCTTCAGCGGGTCCTCCGCCTTGCGGATCGACTCGTCCGCCGCGATCGGAATGTCGATAAGCCGACGCAGCTCAGCGAGTTCGGGCAGCGTCGCGCAGGGCTGCTCGGCGTACTCGAGGCCGTACCGCGAGAGCTGACGGAGCAGTCGGGCGGCCACGTCGACCGACCAGCCGCCGTTGGCGTCGACCCGGATCCGGCCGCCGGGGCCAGCCGCGTCGAGCGCGTCGCGGACCGCCGCGACCCGCTCGACGTCCTCGTCCTCCCGCTGCCCGCGCTCGGCCACCTTGACCTTGGCCGTCCGGCAGCCGGAGGCGGCGACGATCTCGTACGCGCGCTCGGGACCGACTGCGGGCACCGTCACGTTGACCGGGACCGAGTCCCTGACCGGGGCCGGCCATGGGACCGTGGCCGATTCGATCGCGCTGGCCAGCCAGCGGGCCGACTCGGCCGGCCCGTACTCGGCGAACGGCGAGAACTCGCCCCACCCGGCCGGCCCCTGAATCAGCGCGCCCTCCCGGACGGTGATGCCGCGGAACTTGGTCCGCATCGGGATCGCGAACGCCCGCAGCGTCGCCAGCACATCCGGCCACGACGCGGGCAAGGCCGAGGTCGCGGCGAACCCGGTCACGGGCGCTTGCCGTCCGCGCCGGCGAGAATGATCACGGCCGCCGACGGGCCCGGGGAGTCCTGACCCGACCGGGGCCCACACCGCTGCCACTCACTCATCGGCACTACCTCACTCACTCGTACCTCCGATTAGCACGGCGTCTAACCTTAACGTCCGTGACGTCGCATCCGGCCAACGACCGTACTCGCCAGGGCGAGACCGACCCGCCCCGCCACCGCAGCCGCGAAGGCCACCACGGCCACGACGGCCAGGACGGCAGCCGGCCGCTGCTCGCGGTGCTGATCTCCGGCGTGGCGGAGCGGCCGGCTGGTCGAGCCCCTCGCGCGCGCGCTCGACGGGACCGGGCCGGCCATCCTGCCGCTGGACGCGGACCTGCCGGCCGAGAAGATCAGGCAGCTCATCGACGTCTTCCAGCCCAACCGGGTCATTGACGCCGACGGCGAAGCAACGGACCGTTCGATATCGCCTGGAATTTCAGCCCGACACCGCCGTCATCATCACCACCTCGGGATCCACCGGAGAGCCGAAGGGGGTCGAGCTGAGCGCGGCCGCGCTCACCCACTCGGCGCGCGCGTCGCTGGCCCGGGTCGGGGCCCGCCCGGGCGAGCGCTGGCTGCTGTGCCTGCCGGCCGTCCCATGTCGCCGGGCGTGCAGGTCCTGGTCCGGTCCCTGCTGTCCGGCACCGAGCCGGCCTGGCTCCGGCCGCCACCGCCGACGCGCTCGCGGCCTCGGGGTGCGCGCACATCTCGGTCGTCCCCACCCAGCTGGTCCGGCTGCTCGACGCGCCGGGCGGGGCGGCCGCGCTCGCCGGGTTCTCCTCGGTGCTGGTGGGCGGGGCGGCGGCCGGGGCGGCGGTCCTCGACCGGGCCCGGGCGGCCGGGATCAACGCGGTGACCACCTACGGGATGAGCGAGACGTGCGGCGGGTGCGTCTACGACGGGGTGCCGCTTGACGGGGTGCGGGTGCGGGCCGACGACGAGGGGCGGCTGCGGATCTCAGGCCCGGTGCTGATGAACCGGTACCACCGGCGGCCTGACCTGACCTCCGGCGTGCTCGACGGCGACGAGTTCGTGACGTCCGACCTCGGCTCCGTCGCGGAAGACGGCCGGGTGCTGATCCGGGGCCGGGCCGACGACGTCATCAACACCGGCGGCCACAAGGTCATCCCTGGTGAGGTCGCGGCCGCGCTGTCCAGCTGCCCGGGGGTCAGGGAGGTCGTCGTGGTCGGGCCGTCCGGACCCGGAGTGGGGCGAACGGGTCATCGCAGTGGTAGTCCCGGCGGACCCGACTGATCCGCCTGGTCTAGAATTGCTACGTATCCATGTACGTGAGACGCTCCCGCGTTACGCTAGCCCAAGCGAGGTCGAGCTGACGGAGACCATACCGGTTCTCCCGAGCGGCAAGCCGGACCTGGCAGCCCTGAAGAAGGCAAGAACGTTACGCCAGCGGGAACAATCTCGGGCGCGGAGCGTTAATTAAGAGTGCCCCCCGCGATAGTCGGTAAAACCGGGCGGGGTTACTTCTTGTCATCGGGGAAGTCGTTAAGTCGTGTTGGTAAGCAATGAAGCGCACCGTATGCGCACATGCAACAGATGGAGGGAGGTGTCTCATGCCGCGGATCGCAACTGCCACTTCGGCTCAGGACGAGGAGGCGAGCTCGTCTCGCGTTGATGACCTGATCCAGCGCGGTCGCAGCCAGGGTCACCTGTCCCTTTCGGACCTGCGGACGGCGTTCGAGCAGGCGGGATCTGACACCCGGCGAGGCCCGTTCGATTCTTCGTGAGCTGAGCGAGGCCGGCGTCCGGCTGGCCGATGAGGAGACCGAGGTGAAGGCGGTGCGGGCGAAGGTCAAGACCACCGCCACCAAGGCCACCGCGACCAAGGCCGCAGCAGGCGCCAAGGCGCCCGCCGCGACGGCCGGCTCCGCTGACGCCGCCGCTCCGACGGAGACGCCCGCCAAGCGGACCAGGACCAAGAAGGCCGTGGAAGAGGCCTCCGCGCCGGTGACGGCGCAGACCGGTCCCGCTCCGGCTGACGGCGAGTTCGACGAGGACGCCGCCGCCACGATCGAGGCCGATGTCGCCGCGTTCGCCGACGGCGTCGACCTGGACGACCAGACGCCCGCGATGGGCGACTCGGTGCACACCTACCTCAAGTCGATCGGCCGGACCAGCCTGCTCACCGCCGAGCAGGAGGTCGACCTGGCCAAGCGGATCGAGGCCGGCCTGTTCGCCGAGCACAAGCTGGACACCGACCCCGACGTCACGCCGGAGATGCGCCGCGACCTGGAGATGGTGGCCGAGGACGGGCGGCGCGCGAAGGCGCACATGCTCGAGGCCAACCTCCGCCTGGTCGTGTCGGTCGCCAAGAAGTACAGCGACCGCGGCCTGTCCCTGCTCGATGTCGTGCAGGAAGGGAACCTGGGCCTGATCCGTGCGGTCGAGAAGTTCGACTACACCAAGGGCTACAAGTTCTCCACCTACGCGATGTGGTGGATCAGGCAGGCGATCCAGCGCGGGTTCGCTGACTCCGCGCGGACGATCCGGCTGCCCGTGCACGTGCTCGAGATGCTCTCGAAGCTGTCCCGCGTCGAGCGTGACATGCACCAGAAGCTCGGGCGCGAGCCCACCCCGGAGGAGCTGGCGGTCGAGCTGGACCGGACCCCGGACCAGATCGAGGAGCTGCTGCGCACCTCGCGCCAGCCGATCAGCCTCGACTCCACCATCGGCGAGGACGGCGAGACGTCGATCGGCGACCTCATCGAGGACGTCGACGCGCCCGAGGCGTCGGAGCTGGTGGACCGGCAGCTGATGGCCGAGCAGCTTCGCTCGGCGCTGGACGCGCTCACCCCGCGCGAGGCGACGATCATGGCGATGCGGTTCGGTCTCTACGACGGCAACCCGCACACCCTCGACGAGATCGGCCGGGCCCTCGGCCTGACCCGCGAGCGGATCCGCCAGCTGGAGAAGCAGTCGCTCTCCAAGCTGCGGCACCCGTCCCGGGCGCAGCCGCTGCTCGACTTCGCGTCGTAAGCAACCAGCACGCTGGAGCGCCCAGTGCGCCGGACCCCAACGGGTCCGGCGCACTGGGCGTTTTGCGTATTTAAATGCCCTTCGCACGCGGCCGCGCGGTGCACTAGGCTTCCCACGCTGCCTCGATTTCAGGCGAGTCGGCCACAGCGACCGAACACGCGCGGGAGGGGCATCATGGAGGACGACGGCCTGCTTGACGAGCTCCAGGAAGAGCTCGGTTCCGACTACTCACCGCAGCTCCGGCTGGCGGCGGGGATGCTCAGCGGCGACGCGCAGGCGGCGGTGCCGTACCTGCTGTTCTCGATCGCCAAGTCGCTCGAGGACGTCTCGTTCCTGCTCGCCAACGACAGCATCAGCGTGGTCAACGACTCCGACGACGAGTAGCGGCCCGCCCCCGGGTAAGCGGTTGGGCGCGCTGGCGCGTTAGAGGGGCGTGAGCATCGATTCGGCCGGGTTCGCCGAGTTCTACCAGGCGTCACGAGATGACTGCCTGCGGGTGGTCTTCGCCAGCGTCGGGGACCGGCCGACGGCCGAGGACCTCGTCGCGGAGGCGTTCGCGCGCGCCTGGGCGCGCTGGCATACGGTCAGCCGTCACCCGGCCCCGGCCGCCTGGGTCGTGCGGACCGCGTTCAACGCGCGGGTGTCCTGGTGGCGGCGGTACCGGCGCGAGGTTGAGCTGCCCGGGTCCGGCGCCGACACGGCCCGGCTCGACGGCGGCGTCGACGGCGCCCTCGATCGCGGGATGGTTGACCGGACGCTGATGGCGGCGCTGCTGCGGCTGCCGGCCCGGCAACGGGAGGTCGTCGCGCTGCGGATCTTCCTCGACCTGGACACCGCCCGGACCGCGCAGACGCTCGGCATCGCGCCGGGCACGGTCACCGCTCACCTCGCTCGCGCGATGGCCTCGTTGCGCGAGGAACTCGCCGGCGTCATCGAACAGGAGCAGCGATGAACGACGACCAGCTGATGACCGCGGTGCGGGACTCGTTCGCCGATATACGCCTGGACGTGCCGGTCGAGGAGACCGCCCGCCGGGGGCGCGTCCTGCGCGGACGCAGCCGCGTGTACCGGGCGGCGGCGATCGCGGGAGTGGCGGCGGTCGCCGGGGTGACGGCGGTGGCGGTGACCCGGCCCGGCCCCGCCGCTGCGCCAGCCGCGTCGGCTCGCGCCCGCGCTACTGGCGCCCCGATGGTGACCGGACCCGGGGGCATCAGGCTGGACGCCTGGACGGTGTCGAAAGGCAAGGGCGGCACCGTGAACATCACCATCCGCCAACTCCTCGACGTTGCCGGGCTGCAGCGCGCCCTCCGGGCCGACGGGGTGCCGGCCCGGGTGGCGTTTCAGCCCGGCCTCCCCTCCACCGACCCGCCGATGCCGCCCGGGTGCACGGACGTCGCCATGTCGGACGTGGCGAACGAGAACCTCCAGGAGAAGATCTTCGGCGGGCCGTATGCCAACAGGTCCGCCTTGGTGCACGGGATCCTGGTGACCATCGCGGTGCGGCAGATCCCGCCTGGGGTGGGCGTCTACCTAGCCGTCGAGTCCGGATCGGATGAGCACACGCATTTCGGCTGGAGCACGAACCTCGTACAGAGGACTCCGGCCTGCACCGGCTAACCGGCTAGCCGGCCGCCGCCACGGGCCGGGCCGGGCGCGGGCGGCGCCGGTCGGCGGCGGCCACCAGCGCCACCACCGCGGCCGCGCACGCGGCCAGGGCGATCTCCGGCAGCACCGGGACCGCCAGGGCGAGCAGCGCGAGCACCGCGATGCCGGCCAGCCGGGTCCACGGGACGATCCCCCACAACACGTACTTAAAGGCCGCGTGCCCGGCCAGGAACAGCGCCGGGCCGCCCAGGATCATCCAGGCTGAGGCCGGGTGCGCGTGGATCGACGGCGCGGTCAGGATCTTCTCGTCACCGGCGGCGGCGACGATGATCCCGGCCACCATCACCGGGTGGATGAGATGGTAGGCGGACCGGCCGAGCCGGCCGGGGTCGTCCGAGCGCTCGATGATCTCGGCGCTGGCGTCGGCCGACCGGTCGAAGTAGAGCCACCACAGCGCGACCGAGCCGGCGAACGCCACCACGAACGCGGCGATCTCGGTCGCCGAGACGTGCGCGGCCGCGGACAGGGTGGCGCCGATGATGACGATCGACTCGCCCAGCGCGATCAGGATGAACGCCTGGCAGCGCTCGGCGAAGTGGCCGCCCTCGATCGTCCAGTCCGACGTGCGCGACCGGCCGAGCCCGGGGACCGCGAACCCGAGGATGCCGCCGAGCACGTCCACCCCGATCGCCAGCAGCCACAGCAGCTCCCGGGCGTGGCCGTGCGCCAGCCCGCCGCCGACCGCCAGCGCGCCGCTGACGACGCACCAGACCAGGATCCGCTCGTAGTTGCGGCGCAGCGTCCCCGACGGCAGCACCGCGACCATGAAGCAGGCTGCGCCCGATCTGCATGAGCGCGTACGCGCCGCCCACCCAGCAGGCCCGAGGCGCCGAAGGCACGCGGCAGCGCCACCGACATCGCCAGGCTGACCAGCATCAGCACCACCAGCAGCAGCCGCACCTGGAGCCGGTCGGGGTCGAGCCAGTTCGTCACCCAGGTCGTGTAGGCCCAGGCCAGCCACACCATCGCCAGCAGGATCGCGGTCTGGAACGCGCCACCGACCGTCGGCTCGCTGCAGCAGGTAGTGCGAGAGCTGCGTGACCGCGAACACGTAGACCAGGTCGAAGAACAGCTCGATGTTGGTGACCCGCTGGTTTCCCGACCGGTCGCGCAGCAGGCGGCGCGGCCGGGGCCTGCGCGCTCACCAGGCGTAGTGCTCCGGCGCGGGCTTGAAGCCGGGGAAGATCTCGTCCAGCCGGGCCAGGACGTCGGCGTCGAGCGAGATCTCCAGCGCCCGCTGCGCGCCGTCGAACTGCGCGTGCGTGCGCGGGCCGATGATCGGCGCGGTCACCCCGTCCTGGTGCAGCAGCCACGCGAGGGCCACGTCGGCCGGCTCCTCGCCCAGCTTCTCGCACAGGTCCTCGTAGGCGACGAACTTGTCCCGGTTCGCCTCGATCGTCAGCTTGGCCCGGCCGTTGATCCGACGACGGCCCTCCCGCTCCGACTTCAGCACGCCGCCGAGCAGGCCGCCGCCGAGCGGCGACCACGGGATCAGGCCGACGCCCGTAGGCCTTCGCGGCCGGCAGCACCTCAAGCTCGACCGTCCGGCTGACCAGGTTGTAGAGCGACTGCTCGCTGACCGTGCCGCCGAATCCGCGGGCCTTGGCGGTCTCGTTGGCCCGGGCGATGTCCCAGCCCGCGAAGTTGGACGAGCCGACGTAGATGATCTTGCCCTGCGCGACCAGCACCTCCATCGCCTGCCAGATCTCGTCCCACGGGGTGTCACGGTCGATGTGGTGCATCTGGTACAGGTCGATGTAGTCGGTCCGCAGCCGCTTCAGCGAGGCGTCGCAGGCCCGGCGGATGTTCAGCGCCGACAGCTTGCCCTCGTTCGGCCACGGGCCCATGCTGCCGTAGAGCTTGGTCGCCAGCACCGTCCGCTCGCGCCGGCCGCCGCCGGCCGCGAACCAGTCGCCGATGATCTCCTCGGTCCAGCCGGCGTGCCCGGTCGGCTTGTCGGCCGCCTTCCCGGCCTCGCCGTCGGCGCTGCCGTAGCGGTTGGCGGTGTCGAAGAAGTTGATGCCGAGCTCGTGCGCGTGGTCCATGATCGCGTGCGCCTCGTCGGGCGGCGTCAGCGGCCCGAAGTTCATCGTTCCGAGGCAGAGGCGGCTCACCGAGAGGCCAGAGCGGCCGAGATGCGTGTACTCCATGACGCTAGCTTTTCACAACCGGGGCTCGCGGCTGCGCCGGGGAAAGATCAAAGTCATCCGCCTCCCGAACGGTCGCGTGACTCCGTGTCGGCCGGTTATGCTTGCCCTATGATTCGCGTCACGCTCCAGGGCTGGTGGCGTCCCGTACCGGGACGGCTGCCGCGCTGAGCGCGCGCTAAACGACAACGGCCGTCCGCCGAGAGCGGGGACGGCCGTTTTGCTTGCGCGGGTCGTCCCTGGGCCGAGATAAGAAGACCCAGCCAAGGAGGCATCCATATGGCCCCGCCTAATATGACAACCACGCTGACCGAATCTGCGTCAGGCACCCTGGCCGCCGCGCTCCGCCGATCGGCCGAGCTCGAGGCGATGATCGGGGCAGACGCCGGGAAGTTCCGGATCCTGACCGGCGACCGGCCGACCGGGCACCTGCACCTCGGACACTACTTCGGCACGCTCAGGAACCGGGTGCGGCTGCAGGACGCCGGGGCCGAGGTGCTGGTGCTGATCGCCGACTACCAGGTGCTGACCGACCGGGACACCGCCGACCATCTGGACGAGTACGTCGTCGGGCTGATGCTCGACTACCTGGCGATCGGGATCGACCCCGGCCGCTCGGTGATCTTCGCGCACAGCGCGGTGCCGGAGCTTAACCAGCTCCTGCTGCCGTTCCTGTCGCTGGTCACGGTGCCCGAGCTGCAGCGCAACCCGACCGTGAAGGACGAGATCGCGCAATTCCCGGCAGGCGTCGGTGAGCGGGCTGATGTTCACCTACCCCGCGCACCAGGCGGCCGACATCCTGTCCTGCAAGGCGAACCTGGTGCCGGTCGGGCAGGACCAGCTGCCGCACGTGGAGGTGACCCGGCTGATCGCGCGCCGGTTCAACGAGCGCTATCCGGGGCCGGGCGGCGGCCGGAGTCTTCCCGGTGCCGGACGCGCTGCTGTCGGACGCGCCGCTGCTGCTCGGCACCGACGGCGGGAAGATGAGCAAGTCGCGCGGGAACGCGATCGAGCTGCGCGCCACCGCCGACGAGACGGCCGCCCTGATCAGGGGGGCGAAGACCGACTCGATCCGGCGGATCGGCTACGACCCGGCCGCCCGGCCCGAGGTCTCCTCGCTGGTGCTGCTGGCGGCGCTCTGCCTCGACCGCGACCCGGTCTCGGTCGCCGACGAGATCGGCGACGGCGGCGCGGCCGCGCTCAAGCGGGTGGTCACCGACGCCGTCAACGAGCGGTTCGCGCCGATCCGGGCGCGGCGGGCGGAGCTCGCGGCCGATCCCGAGCTACGCGCGGCAGGTGCTCCGCGACGGCTGCGCCCAGGCTCGCGCGATCGCCGAGGAGACGCTGTCCGAGGTCCGCACGGCGATGGGCATGCGCTACTAGGCGGCTGGCGGGCCGTTTGCTGGGGTTGCTGGCGGGCCGTTGACGATCTGGGGAGTGTTCGATCGTCATCGTGGTGCAGCTGTCGCGATCGGCGCGACACTGGGATGGGAGGCAACGACCATGCGTTACGCACTGTTGATGCACTATGGGGAGCCCGGCGAGGGACAGATCAGCGACGAGGCGATCGCGGAGGCCAAGGAGGCGTTCGGCGCCTACGGCCGCGCGCTGGAGTCGGCCGGGGTGCTGCTGTCGGCCGACGTGCTCCAGCCGTCGGCCGCGACGACGACCGTGACCTGCCGGGAGGGCGGCCTGCGAGTGCAGGACGGACCGTTCGCGGAGACGAAGGAGGCGCTGGCCGGGGTCTTCCTGCTCGAGGTGCCGGACCTTGACGCGGCGATCGGCTGGGCCGAGCAGTGTCCCGGCGCCCAGTGGGGGGTGATCGAGGTTCGCCCGACCGCGACCGCCTTCGTCGCCGGCGCGTGGACAAGCTGACGTCCGGAGAAGGCCGGGAAGCCGGCCCTGGCCAGGGCGAGCCGGGCCGGCCGCCCGCTCCGCTGAGGTGGCCGCGCGCTCCGCGGCGGTGGCCGCGCGGTCTGCGGCGGTGGCCGCGCGGTCTGCGGCGGTGGCCGCGCGGGACAGCTACGGCCGGCTGCTCGCCCTGCTGGCCGCCTCGACCAGTGACCTCGCCGGGACCGAGGACGCGCTGGCCGACGCGTTCGAGCGGGCCCTGCGGACGTGGCCGTCGCAGGGGGTGCCCGCCAACCCCGACGGGTGGCTGCTGACCGTCGCCCGCAACCGGCTGCGCGACCAGTGGAAGGCGGCCTGGGCGCAGCGGTCGGTCCCGCTCGAGGCCGACCGGGACGCACCGGCGTACATCGATGACATTGACGTCGACGCGATCCCTGACAGGCGCCTCGAGCTGATGCTGGTATGCGCGCACCCCGCGATCGACCGCGCCGTGCGCACGCCGCTCATGCTCAACACCGTGCTCGGCTTCACCGCCGAGCAGGTCGGCCGGGCGTTCTCGGTACCGCCCTCGGCGATGGCGACGCGCCTGGTCCGGGCCAAGAAGCGCATCAAGGCGGCCGGCATTCCGTTCCGCATCCCGGATCGGGCCGACCTCCCGGCCCGGATGATCTCGGTCCTCGAGGCGGTCTACGGCGCCTACGTCATCGACTGGGCGACCGGACCGCAGGCCCGGCGGCTGCCGTCGGAGGCGCTGCACCTGGCCGAGGTGCTCGCCACCCTCGTCCCCGACGATCCTGAGGCCCGCGGCCTGGCCGCCTTTATCGAGTTCTCGGCCGCCCGCGGCCGGCCCGGGCCGACGCCGACGGGCGCTTCGTCCCGCTCGCCGAGCAGGATCCGTCGTTGTGGGACCAGCACCTGATCGACCGGGCTCGCGCCCACCTGCGGGCCGCGTACGCGCGCGGGCAGCTGGGACGGTTCCAGCTCGAGGCCGCGATCCAGGCGATGCACTGCGCCCGCGGACGCGACGGCGCGACCGACTGGGCGACCCTGCTGACCCTGCACCGCGTCTTGCACGCGATCGCGCCGTCGCTCGGCAGCGGCGTCGCCCTCGCCGCCGTCACGGCCGAGGTCGACGGGCCCGCGGCCGGGCTGGCCCGGCTCGACGCGCTGCTGGCAGAGGCGGGCGAGCACGCCCGCCGGTTCCAGCCGGCCAGGGCCACCCGAGCGCACCTGCTGGATCGGCTCGGTCGGACGGACGAGGCCGTCGCGGCGTATCAGAGCGCGATCAGCCTGACCCACGACAGCGCCGAGCGCCAGTACCTGGAACGCCGCCGTGACCGGGCCGGCGAATAGGATCGGCAACTTCGCGGCGAGCAATTGACGGCGCGCACGGCGCGCCTCCGCCTGCTTTCTGGTGTTTGGTGGCTAGCATCCCGGTTAGACGGACTTCCGGCCGCGCGGGGACAACGCCGGGAGAGAGCGCCGCGCGCGGCGGAGTCGAAGGGGATGTCATGCGAATTCGCTGGACCACCAGGATCGCGACGGCGGCGGGCCTGCTCACGCTGATCGCCGGCATCGCCACCGGCGGCGGCCCGGCTCACGCCGCCGTGCGGCCGGCCGCGTCATCGGCCGTCGCGACGGCGACGAGTCACTCCGCTCTGCTCTCCCGGCCGACGCTGATCGTGCGCTGAAACGGCCCGTCGGGTAGCTATCGGCGGCCTGAGCTGGCCCGCATCACTGGCATACCAGCACGAACATGGCATCGGGCGGTAATCGCCACAGGATCGCCGCATCCATGCCAGCCTAGGAAGTGAACCTGGGCGTCCTGCTGTCCGTGATACAGGACGTAGGGGATCCGATCCTGGGGGTGCCAGCATGAGCGAGTGGGACTTTGGCTACGGCCGCGAGCCGACCGAGCACCACGAGCCGCGGTACCCGCAGCAGCCGGAGTACTCATATCCGGAGCAGCAGGAACCGGAGTACCCGTACCCGTACTACCCGGCCGATCAGTCCGACGTGGCGGGCTGGCCGGGTGCCGACGCGTACCCGGCCGCCGAGGACACCTACGATCCGCCGACCGCCTACCCGATCACCTACGAGCGCGACGAATTCGAGGGACGCACTTCCCCGGCCCAGGCGCTCGCGCCTGGTGCTCCCCAGCCCGGTGTGACGCCTAACATGACGCCCAGTACGACACCGCCGTACTCGCCGTGGCCCGACGTCCCGGATCCCGGCGACCGCTTCGATACCGAGTCGCCGACGCGCCAGTGGCGTCCCGCGCCTGCGATCGGCGATCGGGGTGCCGCCGACCGGACGCAGGCGTGGTACCCGGGCCGGCAGCAGTACCCCGACGGCCCCGCGTACCCCAGCTTGGACAAGGCAGGCGACCCGCCGGCGCAGGCCGATGCCGGGTGGCCACGCGGCGCGCCCCCTCCGCCGCAGGCTCGCGAGTGGCAGCCTGCGAGCGCCGGGTCATGGCGGGACGGTGCCGGGTCAGGGCGGGACGGTGCCGAGCCATGGCCGCGAGGCGACAGGCCCTGGCCGCCACGCGACGACCGGGAATGGCACGACGACCGGCCCGCCGAGGGCGCTGGCTGATCCCGGTCGCCCTCGCGGTGGCGGGGGCCGCCGTCGGCGCCGCGGTCGTGATGTTCGCGCTCGGCCAGTCCCGGCCCTCGGCCGGGCCGGCCACGCCCAGGACCGGGACCGGTTCCTCGGCCAGGGCGACCGGCCCGGCGGCCGAGACGGGTGACGCCGATACGACGCCGCTGACCCTGGCCACCGCCCGGAGCGTGCTGTCCGGCTACACGACCGCGAACAACAGCGCCAACGCCCGACGCAGCGCCGCGACGCTGGCCACGGTCGAAACCGGCGGCAGCTACGCGATCGACGCCGGGCTCTACACCGTCCAGGCGGCGGACGGGGTGGCCCCGTACGCCGGCGTTCGCCCCGGTCACGGCGACGTACTACATCCCGCGGGCCGAGCCGGCCGACGGGACACGCTGGTTCGTCGTCCAGGTCGCCAACGCGTTCTCGGCCAACCCGAAGAAGGTCACCTCGACCGAGTATCTGCTGTTCACCCAGGCCGCCGTCCGGCGGCGCGTGGCTGAACGCGGTCGAGCCTTACCTGCTCGCCGGCGCGAACGCCCCGCAGGTCGCGGTCAGCGGCGCCGGGCTCGCGACGGCGGTCAGCGCCACCGCGACGTCGCTCGCGATCGCGCCCGGGCAGCTCGCCGAGCGGACCGCCACGGCGATCGACGGCACCGGGGCCGGCGTCGCCGTCGCCGACCCAGGCGCGCTGGCCGATCGATCCGACCAGACGTTCTGGCGCGGCAAGCTGCCGACGGCGACCGTCACCGACGCGCACGCGGCCGCGACCGGGACCGCCGGGCAGACGTTCGCGCTGCTCACCACCAACGGCGGCGCGCTCGTCTTCTACACCGACGCCGCCGACCTGGCGATCACCCCGCCGGCCGGCTCGGTGGTCCACCTGACCGTCCCCGGTTTCTACTCCGCCGCCCAGGCGCCTGTCCCGGGCCGGGCTCAGCTACCTCGACCAGTTCGCCGCCGACGACCCCCCGGCCGGCGCGGGCACCCCGCGCGTCGTCGCCGAGTACTCCGGCATCACCGGCAAGAGCTAACCGCTCCCGCGCCCGCTGACGGTAGTTTCTTGCTGTTATTGCCCGGCGGGGCCCTCCGGAGGAAGCCAATCGCTCCTGCGGGCGACCCGGCGCTCCAAGTGGCCTCTGCGGGCGAACCCGCGCTCCGCGCTTCTTGCTGTTATCCGCACTCGCTGGCCAATGCCAGATTATTGCGCGACAAACGACTCGGAGAACGGGTGCAAACGTCGCGCAATAATCCCAGACCCGACACTTCTTGCTGTTATCTTACAGAAGGGCGAAAGGGGTGAGTGCCTGCTGCCTCGACGCAGTCTCCCGAAGCCCCGCGCCGCGGGCGGCTACTGCAGGGGGGCGTCGAGGGCGGGGGAGGTGAAGTCGCCGCCGAGGTACTTGAAGGTCACGGTCGTCGGGCTCGGGCTCGCCGTAGGTAGCGATCAGCTCGGGGGCGTAGTCCTCGGCGTTGTCTTGCGGCTACGTAGCCGAGCGCGCGCGCGCCGGCCAGCGAGACCCAGCCGCCCCGGGTGTTGGCGGAGACGCCGTAGATCACCTGGAAGCCGGGGGACGGGGCGGTCAGGCAGGCCTCGAACAGCCGGGCGCAGTCGTCCGGCGACAGCCAGGTTGCCAGCATCCGCGGGTGCTGGGGCGTCACGAAGCAGGACAGGATCCTGATGCAGACGATGTCGAGCCCGTACCGGTTCACGTAGAGGGCGCCGAGCGCCTCACCGGCCGCCTTGGAGGCGCCGTAGTAGGTGTCCGGCGCGGGGAAGGCGAAGTCCGGGACCGGGAACCGCGACGGCGGCGTGAACCCGACCGCGTGGTTGGAGGACGCGAACACCACCCGAGGCACCCCGGCCCGGCGGGCGGCCTCGAAGACCGTGTAGGTGCCGTTGATGTTGACGTCGAGGATGCGCTCCCACGGCGCCTCGCTCGGGGATGCCGCCGAGGTGGATGACCGCGTCCGCGCCGGCGCAGGCGGCGGTCATCGCGGCCATGTCCGTCACCGACGCGGTCATCGCCTCCTCGCCCGGTCCGAACGGCGCCGGCGACGGGGGTGACGTCTAGCAGGCGGAGCACCCGGCCGGGCGCGGCCAGCCGGGAGCGGAGCATCGTCCCGATGCGGCCCGCGGCTCCGGTGATGAGAATGGTCGACACGACTCAAGAACTTAGCGCACAAAAACACGCAACACGAGTGCCAACCGCCCCACCTGTCAGCCCGCGAGGTTGAACCGGGCGCCCATCGGGTCGGCCGCCTCCGCGAGCCGCCCGAACGGGGTGTCCGCCGCCGCCCGCAGCACCGTGCCGCCCAGCCGGCTGATTCCCTCGAGGGCCGAGTCCACGTCGTCGACCCGGAAGAACACCTCCCAGCGGCCTGGTTCCCCCGGCGCCAGGTCACCGTCGGCGGCGGCGGTGATCCCGGCGAAGTCCTCCCCGCCCGCGGTCAAGACGGTGTCGCGGAACTCCGGGGTGTCGCTCTGCACCCGGGTCTGCCAGCCGAAGACATTCTCGTAGAACGGCACGGCGCCGGCGTAGTCGCTGGTCAGCACCTGGAACCAGACCGCCGCGCCGGCCTGGTCGAACGTGGTAAGACCCGGGAACTGGTTGGCCTGCCAGGCGCCGATCCGCACGCCGGCGCTGTCGGCGACGATCGCCTCGGTGCCGAGATCGGCGATGTCCATCGGGCCGACCCGGAGCGAGCCGCCGCTGGCGACGGCCTTCTCCACGGTGGCCTTAACGTCGGTTGACGACAGGTAGACGCCCCATTGGTTGGGCCCCTCCATGCCGGGCGCGCCGGTCGTGTGCTGCATGCAGCCGGCCACCGGCACGCCGTCCTGCATGAACATGAAGTACCCGCCGAACTGCTCGGACGGCTCCCCGGCGGACCAGCCGAGTATCTCGTTGTAGAAGTCCCGCGCCCGGACCGCGTCCGATGTCAGCAGGTCGATCCAGCACGGCGCCCCGATCGGTCGCTTCATGACCCCCACCATCCCCTTCGCAGTGACCACCCCGGCCAGGGCAGACGCCCCCAGCGGACTCGAAATCATCGGCACCAGCCTGGCCTGCCGCTGACACTCGGTGTCTCCCCCGGATTCCCCTTCGATATAACAAGATCATGCTGACTACGGATGAACTACGGCGGGTTCTCGGTCCGGTCGGGATCTGGATGCCGCCGCCGGCCGGGACCGGGCTGGACCCGGCGGCGTACGCACGCGAGATCGAGGCGGCCGGCTTCACCTCGGTCTGGTTCCCGGGGATGAACTCCGCTCGCGGCTCTCGCGTCGGTTGAGCCGACGCTGGCCGCGACCGAGCGGCTGGTGCTCGGCACCGGCATCGCCAGCGTCTGGACGTGGACGCCGGCCGAGCTCGCGCGGCCGAGACGAACCGGCTGGCGGCGGCGTACCCCGACCGCTTCATCCTCGGCCTCGGCGTCAGCCACGCGCCGACCGTCGAGGCGAGCCGGCCATTCGTACGTGAGGCCGTACTCGAAGATGGTCCAGTTCCTCGACGAGCTGGGCGAGGTGAACGCGCCGGTCGTGCTGGCCGCGCTCGGGCCGAAGATGCTCGAGCTGTCGCGCGAGGCCGCGCCTCGGCGCGCACCCGTACTTCACACCGCCGGAGCACACCGGCTACGCCCGGCGAGGTGCTCGGCGCCGCGGCCGCTGCTCATCCCCGAGCTCGCCGCCGCGCTCGACCCGGGCGAGCGGGGCGCGGCCGCCGCCCGCGCGTACGCCGCAGCGCTATCTGCGACTGCCGAACTACACCAACAATCTCAGGCGGTTCGGCTTCACTGACGCCGATATCGACGGTGCGGGCAGCGACCGGCTGATGTCGGCGGTTGTCCCGAACGGACCGTTGGCTCTGACCGCCAGGCTCCGCGAGCACCTCGTGGCCGGGGCCGACCACGTGGTCGTGCAGCTGGTCACCGAGGGCGGGCGTTCGACGCGGGCGGCCTGCCCGAGCTGGCGGAGCTGGTGGCGGACAGCGCGAAGTAAAGGGTGCGCGACCGGCGGTCCAATGTGTTTGCGCTTCCGGGTGATTACGGGCATGCTGTGGCCGTAATCACCGCAGTGCCCACCCCGACGGGCGCTCGCCCGGCGAACCGGAAGTGCATGTGGCCGAAGCGCCAGGGCTGATCGAAGCCCGCGATCTGACCAAGCGATTTGGCGACAAGGTGGCGGTCGATCACCTGTCGTTCGACGTCGAGCCGGGCCGGGTGACCGGCTTCCTCGGACCGAACGGCGCGGGCAAGTCCACCACCATGCGCCTCATCACCGGCCTCGACCGGCCGGACGGCGGCTCCGCCACGATCGGCGGCCTGGCCTACGACCAGCTGGCGAAGCCGCTCGACGCGGGTGGGCGCGCTGCTCGAGGCGCGCAGCCTCCACCCCGGCCGCAGCGCCCGCAACCACCTGCTGTTCCTCGCCCAGACCCAGGGCCTGCCCGGCCAGCCGGGCGGACGAGGTGCTCGACCTGGTCGGCCTGCGGGAGGTGGCCAACAAGCGGGCGGGCGGGTTCTCCCTCGGCATGACGCAGCGGCTCGGCATCGCGGCGGCGATGCTCGGCGACCCGCCCGTGCTGATGCTGGACGAGCCGGTCAACGGGCTTGACCCCGAGGGCATCCGCTGGGTCCGCACCTTCATGCGCCAGCTCGCCTCGGAGGGCCGCACGATCTTCGTGTCCAGCCACCTGATGAGCGAGATGGCGGTCACCGCCGACCACCTGGTGGTGATCGGCCGCGGCAGGCTGATCGCCAACTCCTCGACCGAGGAGTTCATCGCAGCGCAGCTCGGAGCGCTCGGTGCTTCGTCCGCGCGCCCGACGCCGCCCGGCTCCGCGAGCTCATCACGGCCGACGGCGGCGCGGTGCAGCCGAGGCGGCAGGCGACGGCGGACCTGATCGTGACCGGGCTGCCCGCGCCGCGGATCGGCGAGCTGGCCGCGTCCGCCTCGGTCGTGCTGCACGAGCTGACCCCCCGGCTGCCCTCGCTCGAGGAGGCGTTCATGGAGCTGACCGCGGACAGCGTTGAGTACGGCCAGGCCGAGCACGGCCGGGCCCCGGTCGGCGAATCGAGCGCGTCATGACCGTCGGGCTGCTCACCGCCGAGTGGACGAAGATCCGCTCGGTCCGGTCCACGCTCTGGTCGCTGCTCGCGTTCGTGGTCGTCGCGATCGGCTTCAGCGCGCTGATCATCGATCGTCATCACCAACACCTGGAACAGCCCGGGCAGCCACCCCAACCACGTCACGGCTGCTCGACCGACCCGACCGTCGGTGCTGTTCGGCGCCGGGTTCGGCCTCGGCCAGCTGGCCATCTGCGTGCTCGGCGTGATCGTGATGAGCAGCGAGTACTCCACCGGCGCGATCCGCGCCTCGCTGCTCGCGGTGCCGCGCCGGCTCCCGATGCTGGCCGCCAAGGCGATCGTGTTCGCGCTGCTCGACCTGGTCGTCAGCGCGATCACCGTGTTCGCCGTCTTCTTCATCACCACGGCGATCATCCGCAGCCACGTGTCGATCACGCTGTCGCAGCCCGGCATCGCCCGCGCGTGCATCGGCGGGATCTTGTACCTGACCGTGCTCGGCCTGTTCTCGCTCGCGATCGGCGGCCTGATCCGGCATACCGCGGGCGCGATCGCCACCGTGATCGCGCTCGTCCTGGTGGTGCCGCCGCTGATCTCGCTGATCCCGGGCACGATCGCCAACCACATCCACGGCTACCTGCCGACCGTCGCCGGCCAGCTGGTCGCGCAGACCAGCCAGCAGTCCGGGCGACGTGCTGTCCCCGTGGCAGGGATTCGGCGTCTTCTGCATCTGGACGGCGGTGCTGCTGGCCGCGTGCGGCTGGCTGCTGGTGCGCCGCGACGCCTGACCACGGCGTTCAGCCCTGAGACGGCGCTTCACCTTCAGCCCCGGGTGGGCGCGCCCTTGTCGGCGTGTCGTCGTCAGGCGGCAAGCCGGACCGGTGCGGTGCTTGCGACCATCCGCGCGGCGAAGCCGGCGTTGTAGCCGCGCCACCAGGACGGGTCGAGCCTCGGCGCGGCCGCGGTCGGACGGCGCGACCGGCTCGGCCGCGGGCGCGAGTCCGGCGGGCGAGGCGATGATTCGCGCGAAGATCGCGGCGGCGTCGGCGTCCGTAGACGCGGACGGTGGCGGCCCAGGCCGCGAGGTCGTCGTCGAGGTTCATTGCTCCTCCTGAGGATCATCGTAGTCGCCGAGCGCCTCGGCCAGCGTGCGGCGGGCCAGCGAGAGCCGGTAGCGGACGGTGCCGGCCGGCACGCCGAGGGCGGCGCCGATCTCGGCGCTGTTCATGTCGCCGGCGGCGGCCATGCGAGCGTGACCCGCTGCTGCTCGGGCAGCTTCGCGATCGCCGCCGCGACGACGCCTGGCGCGCTCGGCGGCCAGCACCGCGGTGCTGGCCGGGGCGACGGCCGGGTCCTGCCGGGCCGGATGGCTCGCTTTCGAGCGCGCGCTGGGTGCCGTCGGCGGTGCGCTGGTGCCGGGCCGTGTCGACCGACAGGTTGCGCGCCACGGTGAAGAGCCAGCCGCGCTGCCCGTCCTCCGGCAGGCCCGCCACCTTGTCCAGGTGCTGCCAGGCCCGCAGGAAGACCTCCTGCATCAGGTCGGCCGCCAGCTGAGCGGTCGCCGGTCCTGCCGACGAAGTAGGCGTGCACCGCGGCGCGGTGCGCCTCGTAGAGGCGGCGGAACTCAGCTTCCCGATCCATCGCGCCCGTCGCCGGCCGATCGCGGGCCTGCTCGCTCGTCATGATGTCGCCGAACACGTCGGTGGCGAGGAACTGCACCACCCCGATGAGCCCGGACGGCGCGATGACGTCGCCGAACACGGCGAGGCCGGCGAGCTTCTCCTGCAGCGCGGCCTCGGTGACGGTCTCCTCGATGGTGAGGTCACCCAGCACGACCAGCGAGGCCGGACCGGCCAGCAGCCGAAGGAAGTCGGGGCCGATGCTGGCGCGTCGCCGTTGAAGACCCGCGGATTGGCGCCCTCGTACCAGGTCACCTGGCCCTGCGTCTGGATGGCGGGCTCGAGCACGTCGCGGCTCGCGGCCGGCGCCGCCAGCTGCCCGGCGATGAGCGTCAGGCCGTATCCGACCGAGGTGACCTCACCGGTTATCACCACCTCGCCCGCCACGACGAGGATGTCATCCGGCCGTCCGGCGGCATTGGCGAGCATCGCGGGCGACAGCTTGACCTGGCCGCTGAGCACCTTGACCTGCTGGCCGTCGGCGTGCCCGTAGTAGGACACGCCCCCGGTGCCGCCCGCCAGCGCCTGCCCGAGAACCTGCTCGCTGCCGCGCGGCGCGAGCACCGATCCGACCACGTAGATGCGCTTGGGCACCGGGGCGGTGACCGGGCTGGTGATGAGCAGCAGCCCGATGACCACGAGGACGTCGTTCTCGGCGCCGAGCCCGTCGCCGCCGACCGACAGCGACCCGGTCTGCAACCGGACGTTCACCCCGCTGGGCACGTACAGGGTCGAGGCCACGTCGGCGGTCGGGATCGTCGCGTAGGCGGCCGCAAGCGACTCGGGCACGATGACGACCGCCACGTCCTCGATCCGGCTGATCGCGGCCAGCTGACCCGGTTCGGTGAGGTGGCTGAGGTCCAGGATCGCCTCGTCCTTCACGACGCGGCCGACCGGGCCGGTCGGGGTTTCCGTCTCGCTCATCGCTCGCTGCCTGCCTTCTCGGTTATGACGGTGTCGTTCGCGGTCGCGCTGCGGTTCATTGTGCCTGCCATCTTCCCCCGGTCGCCGGCCGCAGCCAGGCGATCGCGGTGGTCAGCCAGCCGCCCGGCTGCGATGCGCGCGATGGCGTCCTGGCGCGGCTCTTGCGCGTCGGCCGCATCCGCGCGGCGAGCCGTCCGGCCCTGCCCGGCTTCCCGCGTCAGCTCGGCCCGATGGGACTTTGCCTGCATCAGCATGGAATCGTTCATACCAGTTACCACGGATGCCGCCCCGAAGTGTTGGGTCGGCGCCCGGTACCGTATCCGAGTGACGCGCACCCCCCTCTCGCTGCCTGGCCGGACCGTCATCTTCGACTTCGGCGAGGTCATCTCGCTCACCCCGTCGGACGCCGACCGGGCCGCGATCGCTCGGCTGGCCGAGATCGGCGACGCCGAGGCGGAGAAATTCTGGCAGGCCTACTTCGGCCACCGGGACGCGCTCGATCAGGGCGGCCGGCGCGATCGCGTACTGGCAGGCGATCTCCGACGACTTGGGTGCCAGCTGGGACGAGGCCCGGATGCACGAGCTGTGGGCGGCGGACTTCCGCTCGTGGCTGTTGATTAACCCGGCCGTCATCGAGATCCTCTCCGACCTGCGGGCCGGGGGGACCCAGATGGCGCTGCTCTCCAACGCCGGCGCCGACTTGGCCAGCTACTTCAGGCACGGTCCGCTCGGGGACTTCTTCGAGGCGTGCTACGTCAGCGGTGAGCTCGGCCTGATCAAGCCCCAGCCCGAGATCTTCCTGCACGTGCTGGCGGACCTGTCCATCACCCCGGCCGAGGCCATCTTCATCGACAACCGCGAATCGAATGTGACCGGCGCCGAGGCCCTCGGCATCACCGGCCACGTCTTCACCTCCGCCGACGCCCTCCGCTCGTTCCTCACGGCCGCCGCGCTTCCTATCGACTAGGCCGGCCCGGGTCCCTGGCGTGGGTTGCATGTGGTGCTACGCATGAGCCCGGCGGAGGCGTTCGGCTGCCTGTGCGCGCAGCGCATCGGCGCCCACCGGAGCGTCGCCCAGAAGTGCTTCCTCCCGGGCGTTGTACGCGGCCATCCACACGCTGGCCGCCCACGCGACCTCCAGCTCCACGGACGAGAACAAGCGCCCCCGGATGTCTTGATAAGCCACCAGGAACGCCTCGGAGCTTTCGATCGGCGCCAGCGTCGGCGGCCCGGCGCTGGCGAACGACCCGCTCGCCGCTCCCGCCAGCGCCGCCTCCGGCTGCCAGGCCAGGCTGTCCCAGTCGTGCACCGCCCACACCTCCCGACCCTGCCACCGCAGGTTCTGCGCCTCGAAGTCGGCGTAGCCCAGCACGCAGGGCAGGTCGGCCGCCCGCAGCCGTCTCCGAGCCCGCTCGGCCGTCTCAACGACGTACCCGGGCACGACGCTCTGGTCCCGGCTGTCGAGGAAGCCGATCGCCGGCCACGCACCGGAATCGTGGTGGTCCCAACGCACCCAGGGCGGATTCGGCAGCGGCGGCGCGGCGGTCACCTCGGCTAGCTCGGCCATCAGGCGGGCGAACACCGCCGCGCCGCGCCTAGCTACGTCCGGCGAGTCGCCGTGCAGCACTTCGCCGCCGGGCCGGAACTCCTCGGCGTGCACCGCCAGCGAACCGACGCCAACCACCGGCGTGAGCGGCCGGGCACACGGAAACCCGCGCTCGGCCAACCGGGCCTGCACCGCGACGCACGACACGGCCCGGCCCTCATCGGCCCGCGCCTTGACCACGACGTTCCTGCCACCAGCCAACCGCAGGCCGAACACCATCGACACCTGCTGCAGCTGGAACAGCACGCCTGCGGGTTCCCCGCCCAGACGATCCAGACACCAAGCCGGCAGCCAGTCCGGCAGATCGTCCAACCGCACACTCAGGACTTTGCCATAGGCACCGAACGCATCGGAAGGGAGGGTTCGCCCGCAACGCGCCTGTCGGCGGCGCCAGCGACATCGGTGTCGGCGTGGACGGCGTGATGGCCACTCAGGTCAACGGCGTCGTTGGCAGGATCTCGATGGGTTATCGAGACAAGAGCGGGACGCTTCTTGCTGTTATCAGTCATGGTCGGGCGACGTGACGTCCGGGCGGGCAGGGCTGACTTCGGGTGCGTGGACGGTGGTGACGGTGCCGTCGGCCCAGACGATCACAATCCGGGACGGGCCGATCTGGACCGCGCCTGCCTGAGACGGGCCGAGCTGGCCTGGGCCTGACTGAACGATTCCGAATTCGGCTGAGTCGGCTGGGTCGGACTGGGCGTGGCTCACCTGAGCCGCGCCTGCCATGGTCACCCACGTACGGGAGGCGCCGACCTGGTACGGGCTGACCCGGGAAGGGCCGTTCCGGGATGGGTCGCCCTGGGCGCTGCCGGCTGGGCCAGTTTCGACCGGGTACAGCCCGACTGGCGGGGTGGCCACGAGACGGGACGCGTGGGCGGACTGGGTGGGGCGCACGGTCCGTTCGATCGAATCCGTTGTTGATCTTTGCCTTTGCTGCGGGGAGCTGGCGGCGCGGTAGGCGTCGTGCAGTCGGAGCAAGTCGCCGGCCGCGCTGAGCGCGGTGTCGGCGCGCTCCCAGAAGCGGCGGGACTGCCAGGTCCGGCCCGTCTCGGCGTGACCGACGGTGGTGACCGAGACGCCGACCAGCGCGGCCAGTTCGGCCTGGGTCAGGCCCGCCGCGTGCCGCCTGGCGGCGAGGCCGGCCGACAGCCCGCGGGTGGCGTCGGCGAGATCCCGGTCGAGGTCGGGGGCGTGCGGGTCGGCCACCCGGGGTCGGGCGTTGCTGCTCGGGCCGGGCACCAGCAGACCCTCGGCGATCAGCGTGCGGAGCGCCTTGCGGCAGGTCAGCGTCGAGAACCCGAAGGCCCGGCTGAGCTCGGCGCCGCTCGGGGCGGGCTGGCCCGGTCGCAGGGTGCCGTCCGCGATCTGCCGCTTGACGGCCGCGGCGACCCGGCGGTACTTGGGCACGGCCGCGCCGGCTGCGGTCGTCATGATTCCGGCCCGCCGTTGGGCAGGGCCGACGGTGCGCAGGCTGGGGTGCGCTGCATGGCTGGCTCTCCTGGGGGCGATCAGCTCGTCGGGAATATCGTGCCACACACAATGCTACTCGAAGATACTCGACTACTCAGGAATCAGGAAACCACGCCCGCTTGGCCGCCGGTAGCGGGCGCGCGGGCCCCGCTACCGGCGGTGCGATCGCGCGCTAGAGCCCGAATTTGCTGCCGTCGACGACCTCGCTGGCGGGCGGCGCGGTGATCGTGGCGTGGGCGTTGTAGTCAGTGAAGTCGATGGACCCCTCGTTGGCCGGCCCGGCGATGCGGAGGATCTGCGGGGTGGCCGTCTGCGATACGTAGACGGTGCCGTTGGAGGGGTTCTTCGGCTGCTTGAAAGCGAGCGCGGTCTGGCCGTTGATCGTCGTCGTCCCGGCGCTGACGAAGCCGGTGTCCTGCTTGGCGAAGGCGGTCGACAGGGTCGACGGATTGCACAGCTGGGCGAAGCTGGCCAGGTCGGAATTGGACGCCAGCTTGATGTACTTGCCCGACACGTCGGAGAAGTCGGAGGCCGGCAGGCTGGCGCTCGTGAAGAAGCTCTCGCTCAGCTTCATGTAGACGGTGCTGTCGACCTCGATGATGTCGGCCGTGCCTGACACCGCCTTGCTGGTCGACGTGGCGGCGGCTGTCAGGCCGATGGTGCCCTGGCAGCCTTGCGCCGCGACGTCGGTCAGGTCACCGCGATGTTCTGCCCCGAGCTCACTACCTTGCCGGTGATCCGCACGCTCGACGCGGCCTTCAGGTCCGCGACCGACTTCTGGACGATCTGATCGGCCGACTCCCCGGCCAGGGGGGCCGTGCTCGAGCTGCTCGAGGCGCAGGCGCTGGCGGACATCGCGGTCGACGGCGGCGAGCACGCCGACCGCGGCAAGGCGGTTGAGTGAGGGCACTGGAGTCTCCTTCTGTTCGGTACAGCCGGAAGGTGCTAGAACCCGGGGAACACCGCCTGCAGCTCAGGCACCGTGACGCCGTTGGCCGAGGTCACGTCGGCGTCGTCGTCGAGCCGGCCGTAGACCAGGCGGACGAAGGATTCGGCCGGCAGCGCCAGGGACGCCGACGCGCCGGTGCTGCCGGGCGTCAGCGTGACCCCGCCGGTGTCGAGGGTGAACGTCATCGCCGGGTCGGTGGTGGTCACCTCGACCACCTTCGGCGTTTCCTGCTTCTTGCCCATGAAGCCAGTCATCATCGGCAGCCGGACGGCGAGCAGGCCGACGGCGTCCGGTGCGATCCGCGCGGCCGGGTCGAGCGCGACCTCGACGTCCCACGCGTGCACGGCGTGCTCGGACAGGCGCATGCCCAGGACTCCGGCCAGGTCCATGGTCATCCGGCCGAACATCAGCACCGTGAACGACTCGCGCTCGGCCTCGCTCAGCGACTCGACCCGGGATACCAGCGCCTCGTTCGCGGCGTGCACTGGGCCGCCTGCTCCTCGGGGGTGCGGGCGTTCCAGGTCGTCCCAGATCGGCTGGAACGCCTCTCATCGTGGGCGGCTCGGCGCCGGTCACGCCCGCCTCGATCATCAGCGAGAAGATCTCCGCGCCGCTCCCCAGGTGGGAGAGCACGTCGGCGATGGTCCATTCCTTGGCATAGGACTGCTTGCGCAGGTCGTCGGCGTCGAGCCCGGCGACGATGGCGGACAGGCGGTCGTGGGAGGCGCGGACGGCGCTCACCCACGGCGTCGGATCGGTTGCATTAGTCACGGTCCACGATCCTACGACCGGCCCCACGGACCCTGGAGGGTAACCGGGTCGGTGGGCGTCACCCGGCCGTCGGCCAGGCGGAGGACCTGGTCAACGGTGCCGGGATCGACCGGGCGATGGGTGATCAGCAGCACCGTCCGCCCGGCGACGGCGCCAAGGAGGTCACGGGTCAGCTCGTCGGCGGTCTCCTCGTCGAGGTGCTCGGCGGGCTCGTCGAGGATCACCACCGGGAAGTCGGCCAGCAGCACCCGGGCCAGGGCGAGCCGCTGCCGCTGTCCGCCGGACAGCCGGGCGCCGTGCTCGCCGACCGGGGTGCTCAGGCCCTGCGGCAGGGAGTCGGTCCAGGCGAGCAGCCGGGCGCGGGCGAGCGCGTCGCGGAGCTCGCCATCGGTCGCGTCCGGCTTCGCCAGCCGCAGGTTGGCCTCGAGGGTGGAGTCGAAGACGTGGGCGTCCTGCTCGCACAGGCCGACGACCGTGCGCAGGTCGTCGGCGGCGAACGCCCGGATGTCGATGCCGTTCGAGTGTCACCGTTCCGGCCCGCGGCACCGCTCGGTCCCGCCGCTCCGTAGTCGAGGAAGCGGAGCAGCACCAGGGCGAGGGTCGTCTTCCCGGACCCGGAGGGCCCGACGATGGCGACCCGGGACCCGGCCGGGACGTCGAAGCAGACGTCGCGCAGGACCGGCTCGCCCGGCCTCCAGCCGACGGTGAGGCCGCGCGCGGCCAGGTGGTAGGGCGGCGCCGGCAGCGGCACGGGCGCGGACGGCTCGGCGACCGGGGCGGGCCGGGCGAGCACCTCCGCGACCCGGTCGGCCGACGCGCGCAGCCGCGGGATCTCCTGCGCGGCCGGCCCGAGCCCGGCGAAGACCTCGTGCGCGGCCAGCGGCGTGAGCACGACCACCGCGAGCAGCACCCCGGCCAGGGCGCCCGCGCGGACCGCGGGAACGGCGAAGCACACCGCGCCGAGCAGCGCCGCTCCGGTCGCGAGCGCGCTGACCGCGGCCGCCGCGCCCCGCCCGTATCCCGAACGGGCCGTTGCCCGGCCCACCTGCGCGCCCTTGTCCTGCACGGCGGCGAGCGCCCGGCCGGCCGCGCCGAAGGCGGTCAGCTCGGCCGCGCCGTCGAGCAGCGCGAGGGTCGCCGCGGCGAGCGTCGCCGCGGAGCGGGGCGAGGTTGCGTTCCTCCCGGCGGGAGAGCGCGATCGCGGCGGCCGGCGCGGCGAGGGCCGATACGACCAGCGTCGCCGCGAGGATCAGCCCCGCCTCCGGTTGCAGGGCCGTGACCAGCGCGACCGCGCCGGTGCCGGCGACTGCGGCGGCGACGTAGGGCAGCCGCACCCGGAGCCACCGGTCGGCCAGTGAGTCGATGTCGGCCACCAGCCGCGCGATCAGGTCGCCGGAGCCGTAGTCCGCGATGCCCGTCGGCGCGAGCCGGGCGAGCGCGTCGTAGGCGCGGACCCGACGCGCCGCGAGCAGGTTCAGCGCGGCGTCGTGCCCGGCCAGCCGTTCGGCGTACCGGAACACGGCCCGGCCGAACCCGAACGCCTGCACCACGGCGGCCGGCGTCACCAGGAACAGCACCTGCGGCCGCAGCGCCGACCGCGAGATCAGCCACGCCGCCGTCGCCAGCAGCCCGACCGAGCAGGCGGCGGCCAGCGCGCCGAGGACGGCCGCGAGCACCAGCCGCGTCCCGTCGCCGTGGCCACGCCTGCCGCTCTTGTCGTGCCTGTTGCGGCTGTTGCGGCTGTCGCGCGTCGCGGACGTCCGCGACCGGCGTCGGCTGCCCGGGCGTCGGGCGCATTGCGCTTGCGCTTCTTGCTGTTATCCACGGAGATCCAGGTCGCTGCGATCGGTGGGTACCGTACCGTGGCTATTCGACGGGAGGTATGCGCCAATCTCTGGGCACGTCGGGGAGGCCGCCCTCTGTTGCTGTTATCTAGACCAGCGCTGCCGTGAGGCGGTCAGGGGGTAGCCCGGCGGGAGGTCGGGCGCGGATGCCAGGTCGATCACCACGTCGGCGGCGGCGATGACGGCCGGGCGGTGGCTGACCGCGAGGACGGCGTGGCCGAGCGGCGTAGCGGCGGAGCGTCTCGATCACGACGGACTCCCGGTCCGCGTCGAGGCCGGCCGTGGGCTCGTCCAGGAGGAGGATCGGGCGGCCGAGGAGCAGCGCGCGGGCCAGGGCGACGCGGCGGCGCTGCCCGGCCGACAGGCCGGTGCCCCGTTGGCCGAGGACTCGCGCGAGCGGGACGTCGTCGAGGGCGGCGTCCCGGGCGGCGGCGGCCACCGCCTCGTCGGGTGCGTCGGGCCAGCCGAGCCGGATGTTGTCGGCGACCGTGCCCGCGAACAGGGTCGGGTCCTGCGGGAGCCAGCCGAACAGGTTCTGCCCTCCGACGGCGGAGGGGGCGGAAGCGGCGGCTCGGCCGTGACCGGGGAGGCTCCGGCCCAGGATCGGGTCGGGATGTTATTGATCCCGAGGTGGGCTCGGCGAAGCCGAGCAGGCAGTTGAGCAGCGTGGTCTTGCCGCAGCCGCTGGGACCGGTCAGGACGGTGAGGCGGCCGGGTTCGATGGTGAAGGTGGCGCGGTCCGGGGCTGGGGCGGCGCGGCCTTCGTGGCGGACGCTGACCGCGTCGAGGTGGATGGACGGGGACGTCGCGCCGGAGGTTTCGGCCGGGTCTGAGGCAAGGCGGCTGGCACTGCGGGGCCCGGGGCTTGGGTCTCGAGGATCGCGAAGACCTCGTCGGCGGCGGCGAGGCCGTCGGCGGTGGCGTGGAACTGGGTGCCGAGGGCGCGCAGCGGCAGGTAGGCCTCCGGTGCGCAGATGAGCACGAGCAGGCCGGTGCGCAGGTCCAGGTGGCCGTAGGCGAGGCGCAGGCCGATCTCGGTGGCGACGACCGCGACGGACATGGTCGCGACGAGCTCGAGCGCGAGGCTGGACAGGAACGCCAGCCGCAGCGTGGCCATCGTGGCGCGGCGGTACTCCCCCGTGACCTGCTCGATCCGGCTCCGCTGGGCCTGCGCCCGGCCGAAGACCCGCAGCGTCGGCAGTCCGCTGACCACGTCGTGGAAGTGGTGGGCGAGGGTCGCCAGAGCCCGCCAGCGCTGCGCGGCCTGGCGGCCGGTGGCCATGCCGATCAGGGCGCCGAAGAGCGGCACCAGCGGCAGCGTGCACGCCACGATGATCCCGGAGATCGGGTCGGCGACGGTGATCGTGACCAGCACCGCCAGCGGGATCGCGACGGCGCCGATGAGCGCGGGCAGGTAGCTGGTGAAGTAGCCGTCGAGGCCGTCCAGGCCGGTGGTGGCGAGCTGGGTGAGCGCGGCCGCGTCCCGGCGGGACGCTGCCGCTGGCTGCCCTTGCGCCAGCCCGGGCCGAGCGCGACGACCTGGGCGAGCAGCGCGGCGCGAAGCTCCGTCTTGGCCGCGGCGGACGCGCGGTGCGCGGTGGCCTGCGCCGCCCACGCGACCGACCGCCCTGGCCACGGTGACGGCGGCGAGGACGCGATCGGCGTCACCGACTCCGGCAATGTCGCTTTATCGATAAAGACCCTGGCTATCACGGTCGCCAGCAGCCACGCCTGCGCGATGACGAGCAGCGCGGTCGCCAGGCCGAGCCCGGCCAGGATCGCGATCGGGACGACGGCGCGGCGGGCGTGCTTCAGCAGCCTCGGGTCGAGCGGCCTCATGTCCGCGCCGTCGCGAGCCCCGCAGCGAAGAATTCGATCCCCGTAGATCAATCGGGGCAAAAACGAAACAGTGCACTGTCAGTTTCGTCAAACAGCCAATGCGATTGGTCCCGCACGTTCACCCGTTCGCCCCCACTTTGACGTGAGTGAATTAGTACCCATCGATGTCTTGACCAGCACACATTCGATGTCTCGACCCGCACGCGCCGGCGGCGATGCGATGCCGCCGTGCCCTTTCCTGATATAGGGCGACCCGATCGGATGGCTGCATTGCCTCGTTTTGCCGTGACCTCTCGGCCTTGTCCGATTGACGATTAGACTGTACGGTGGTGACCGAACAGCAAGTCCGGGCGTGCGTGGTTTGTCGCCGCCGCCGGAGGGTAGGCGGGCGGCCCGGTTTCTCGTCGAGTGGAGCTGCTCATGTCTGCAGCCGATGGTGCGTCGCGTCGCTCTCGTGGCGGTGCAGGCTGCGCTGGTGGCTGCCGGGATCTTCGTGGTCATGCTGCTGTTCTCGCGGCCGGCGCACGCGGCGACGGCGGCGCTGTCTCCGCTGACTTCGACGCAGACGTCGACGGGGTCGAGGGGTCGACGACCTCATCGACGGTCGGCTCGGCTGACGTCTCCGGTCACCTCGGCCGTCCAGGGCCGTCACGTCACCGGTCACCTCGGCGGTGAGTTCCGCCGTCTCGCCCGTTTCCTCGGCGGTCGGCTCGGCGGCGTCGACCGCTAGCCCGGCCACGTCGGCTGCGCCAGCCGCCGCCACCCCGCCGCCCGCGCCGACAACGCCTCCCGCTCCCCGGCCGGTTCCGCAGTCGGCCCGACCGCGAGCACGACCGCTCCGGTCGCCGCCGTCGCAAGACCGAGACGCCGGCAACGACGCTACAGTCGCTCCAGCGGCCAAGACCGTGGCCCCGGTTACCGGCGCGGTCGCCCCCGTCGTCACCACCGCGTCAAGCCGCTCGCACCCGTCACCGGCGCCGCGACCCCGGTCGCGACGACGACGAGGACGTTGGCCCCGGTGACCGGCGCCCTGACCCCGGTCGTCACCTCGGTGGCGAAGACGCTGGCTCCGGTCACCGGCGCCGTGGCCCCGGTGGTGAACACCACGACGAAGACCCTGGCCCCGGTCACGGGCGCGGTGGCCCCGCTGGCGACCTCGGTGGCGAAGACCCTGGCTCCCGTCACGGCGCGGTCACCCCGGTCGTCACCATCGGTCGCCAAGACCCTCGCCCCGGTCACGGGCGCGGTCACCCCGCTGGTGACCACGCGTGGTCAGGACGCTGGCGCCCGTCACCGGGGCGGTCATGCCCCTCGTCACGGCGGTGGTCGCGCCGCTGGCGCCGGTCACCGGACCGGTGGCGCCGGTCGTGGCGCACGGTCGTCAAGACCCTGGCGCCGGTCACCGGCACGGTTGCCCCGGTGCTGACCACGGTCGTCACGACCGCCGCCGGTCGACCGCGCTGCTGGCCCCGACCGGCACCGCGCTCGCGCCCGTGACCCGCCGCTGGCCCCGGTCGCCACGGCCCTGGTGCCGCCGCAGGCGCCCGGCGCGAGCGCGTCCGCCGGGCGAAGCCCGGCCCCGCAGGTCGCCCGCGCGCCGGCGGCCGCCGCCAGCGCAGCCGCGGCGTCGGCGACCGCGGGCGACGGGGCCTTCTCGCAGTCGCCCGGTGCGGCGGGCGCGCCCGCGTCGCCGGCCCCAGCCCTGCCGCGTCCGGCGATCGCGCCGGGCGGCGGGGGCGGCGCCGGGGGCTCGGCCGGGCTGGGCGGCGGCGGCAGCGGCGGCAGCGGCGCCCAGGGCGACCGCCTGCGCCGCCCTGCTGGCGCTGCTGACCCTGATCCTGCTGCGCCTGGCGCGCCGCCCCGCCGCCGCGTCGGTGTGGCGGTCGGCGCTGCCCGAGGTATCGCCCGCTTAACCCCGCTTTCCTTCCTCCTGGCCCCGAGCGCCCCGCGCCGGGCCAGGGCGTTGAGCGCTTATCTCCCTCGGAAGGAAAGTGACGGCACCATGCGCGTGCGGACCCGGTCCGCGTGCGTGGCGCTCGCCTGGGCCATCCTGCTCATCATGACCGCGGCCGGACCCATCGGGTCCCTCCGCCCGGCCCAGGCGACCACCCGCATCGCGGGCACCACCAGCACCACCACCAGCACTACCAGCACTACCAGCACGACCACCCAGGTCACCCTGACCAGCAGCGTGACCACCACCCCGGCCGGCCCGCCGGCCGCAGGCTGACACCCGGCCAGGCGCGGGCGTCTACCTCGTGCAGCCCGGCGACACCCTGTCGGGCATCGCGGCCGCCCTCGCCATCCGCGGCGGCTGGCCCGCGCTGTACGCGGCCAACCGACGGGCCATCGGCAACGACCCCGGCCTCATCCGCCCGGGTACGGCGCTGGCGCTGCCCGGGCGGGCGACGTCATACGAGTACCGGGTAACGGTCGGCGACACCCTCTCCGGCATCGCCGCCGCGTTCGCCATCCGCGGCGGCTGGCCCGCCCTGTACGCGGCCAACCAGCGGATGATCGGCCCGGACCCGAACGCGATCCGCGCCGGAATCGTGCTCGCGATCCCGCGCCCGCCATCAACCGCGCCGACTGCCGCACGGCCGGCCTCGCCCGCGGCGCAGCCGGCACCGCCCGCTGCGCACCCAGCGCCAACGCCGACTAAGGCGCCTGCATCAGCACAGCCATCGGCATCGCCCCGTCCGCCGGCGCCGGCATCGGCATCGGCACGTGCGTCAGCACCGGTGGCGGCTCAAACACCGGCGTCAAGGTCGGCGTCGGCTCAGACACCAACGCCGGCGAACGGTCAACGTCACGCCAGGTCAGCGCAGGCGCCGGCCCCGGGCGGGCTGCCGCGGTGGCTGGAGATCGTGCTGGTCGCGGCCGGGCTGCTCATCGCGATCGCGTTCCTGACCGAGCCCGTGCTGGCGATCACCCGACGCCGCCGAACCGCCCGCCCGGCCGCGGCAGCGGACGACGCGCACATCGTGCTCGCCGACTACGAACGGCTGGTGGTGACCCACAGCAGCCAGGACGGGACGGTGTACGTGCTGCGCCCGCCGGACGCCGACCCGCAGGCGATCCTGCTCGCCGCCCGCCTGGTCCTCGCCCAGGACCGCTACGAGGCCCTCGCCGGTCACCTCGGAGTCCCCGCCCACTGGCCCAGGGAATGAACGGAGGTGGCCCGGACCGGGTCCGGGCGCGCGGTCCTACTGATCGGCCGGCGGGACAGACCGGTTGCGGAGCGATTCCACCAGCGCTGCCACATGCCGGCGGTCCTCGGCCGACAGCTCGTCGATGCTGGCGATCAGCAGCTCCCGCTCCTGATCGCCCCGGCGCCGCGACCCGAGCCCTCGGCCGACTCTTCGTAGTAGTGCATTCCGGTCGACTCGGCGGCGGCGGCGCGGACCGCCGAGACGGGCACCTCGAGCCCCTTGGCGAGCCCGTCGATGGTGGCCGGGCGGGGCGGGCGCACCAGGTTCCTGGTCGTGGCCAGGGTGTACACGGTCGACCGGGGAAGCCCGCCTCGGCGAGCGACCTCGCCGTAGGACCAGCCCCGCTCCGACAGCCGCCCCTGGATCAGTCGCTGCAGCGGGTTGACCGTCCGCTCGGCGGCCGACGCGGCGTTCGCCGGGCCGTCACCGCGATCGCCCATGTCGCCCGCCTCCGCGTACGCCGTCATGCTCACCAATTTAACGTGCTCTCGTCCGAGCACATCCGAACAGAGCAGCCGCAACAGGCGGCCTTGACCTATCCGTGATCTTCCTGTACGGTTATCACCGTACACTACGTACGTCACTTAGCGTACACCAGATTCCGGCAAAGGATCTTCGAAGGAGGCTCCGGAGTCCGTATCAACGGTGACGAGGGGGAACTCGAGCGAGGGCGCTGACCGGCTCCCGAACCGCCTCGACTCGAACCACTGACCCCCTGACTAGCGCGATTACTTGCGGGGACGCGTAGCAGGGGAGGGAAAGGGCCGCCTGGATCCGCCTCCGGGCGGCCCTCTTCCTTGTCCGGGCCCGCGGCTATGGGCCCGCGGCTACGGCACCACGACCAGCTTCCCGGTTGCCTGGTTGCCCTCCATGTACCGGTGAGCGGCGACGATGTCGTCCAGCGGAAACACCCGGTCGACGTTGGGCCGGTAAACGCCCGCCTCGACGTCCCTGATGACCTGCTGCAGCGCGGCCGCGCCAGCGCTGCCCTTGATGTCGTTGCTGTGGAACGCGGTGAGCCTGGTTCCGGACGGGATCATCGCCACCGGCTGGAAGTCCGGGATCATCCAGCCGCTGAGCGAACCCGCCACGCAGACCATGCCGCCGCGCTTGACCAGGTGCAGCGAGTCCACCGCGGTGCTGGCCCCGACGAGGTCAAGCACGTAGTCCGGGCCCTCGGGCCAGAGCGCGTGCACGCTCGCCGCCAGCGAATCGCCGTCGTCGACGAGCGCGTAATCGACCCCCGCCGCGGTCAGCGCGCCGATCCTGTCCGGCCGCCGGGTGGTGGCCGCGGTCTCGAACCCGTAGCCGGAGGCGATCGACGCGGCGGCCATCCCGACCGACGACGTGCCGCCCCGGATCAGCAGCCGCCCCTGGGCGCCCGGCCCGATCCCAAGCGCGTCCAGCGATCCGCGCGCGGTCAGGTACGTCTCCGGCAGCGCGGCCAGGACGTCCCAGGGCAGCGTGGTGGTGACCGGGATCAGCAGCGCGTTCGGCAGCAGCGCGTACTCGGCGTAGCCGCCGTCGAAGTCGCGGCCCATCTCGCCCATCACCGCCGCGACGGTCGTCCCGTCCGCCAGTCGGGGATCGGTCGAGGCCGCCACGATCCCCACGCATTCGATCCCGAGGACCCGCGGGAACGTCACGGTCGGGGAATGCCCCTGGCGGGTTCTCAGCTCCGACCGGTTCAGACCCGCGCCCTGCACCCGGACCAGACTCCAGCCGTCCCGGACGGCAGGCACCGGCAGCTCTCGGATCTCCAGCGCCTCCGGTTCGCCCGCCCGCTGGCAGACCGCCGCTCGCATCGTCGTGGGTATCTCATGAAGGTCATTGCGCATGCCTCCACTGTCGCCAGCGAGCGGCGCGGCCGGCCACCGCTAGGATGCCAACCTATGCCCGTTGGCCGCCAGCCTCCCAGGACCGCTCAGACGTCGCGCCTGTGGCCGTCGGGAGGGATGCACCTGTGGCCGTCCGGGGGAACGAGCTTGGCCGATTCCCACCCCCGCGGTCACCTGGTGTACGCCGCCCAGGGCGTGCTGTCGGTGCACACCGAGCGCGGCACGTCGATCGTCCCCGCCAACCGGGTCGGGTGGACGCCCGCCGGGTTCACCCACTTCCACCGCGCGCACGGCCAGACCGATATGCGGATCCTGTTCCTGCCCGCTTCCCTGGCCCGGCTCGTGCCCGGTCATCCGGCCGTGTTCACGCTCTCCGACCTCGCCCGCGAAGCCCTGCTCACCCTCACCGGCCCGCGCAACTACGACGCCCCCGGCTGGGACCGGGCCGCCCGCTCGCGCCTGCGCCGGATCCTCGTCGACGAGCTCCGGGCCGCGCCCGAGCAGCCGCTGCAGTTGCCGGAGCCGCGCGATGACCGGCTGCGGGCCATTGCCAAGCGGCTGTACGAGCACCCGGCCGACAACGCCTCGCTGGCCGAGCTCGGACGGGCGGCCCGCGCCAGCGCCCGCACGCTCAGCCGCCTGCTGCACGACGAGCTCGGCCTGACCTTCTACCAGTGGCGCACCCAGCTGCGCATCTATCACGCGCTGGTCCTGCTGGCCGACGGCCACGACACCACCTCCGTCGCCTACGCCTGCGGATGGGCGAACCCGAGCAGCTTCATCGCGGCCTTCGCCGCCATCATCGGCACCACCCCGGGTCGCTACAGAACCGGTCCCGAACGCCGCGTCGCCCCCTGACCTGAGGCAAACCGCCAGTGCCGGGCCGGACGCCGCCCGGTAACGCCACCGCCGCGGCGGCGGCGCGGCCCGCGATGCGGCCGGAGAACAGGCAGCCGCCGAGGAAGGTGCCCTCCAGGGACCGGTAGCCGTGCATCCCGCCGCCGCCGAAGCCGGCCGCCTCCCCCGCCGCGTACAGGCCGGGCACCGGCTGCCCGGAGGCGGACAGCACCCGGGAGGACAGATCGGTGTGCAGCCCGCCGAGGCACTTGCGGGTCAGCACGTGCAGTCGGACCGCGATCAGCGGGCCGGCGGCCGGGTCGAGCAGCGCGTGCGGCTTGGCGACGCGCATGAGCCGGTCGCCCAGGTAAGAACGCGCCCGCCGGATCGCCGCCACCTGTGGGTCCTTCCCGAACGAGCGGGTGGCGTCGGCGTCCCTGGCCACGATCTGCTCCCGGATGCCGTCAAACGACAGCTGCGGGTCGCCGCCGGTCAGCGCGTTCATCTGGCCGACCAGGTCGCGCAGCGACCCGGCGGTCAGGAAGTCCTCCCCGTGGTCGAGGAACGCCTGCACCGGATGCGGCACCCCGCCGCCGAACCGGCTGGTCACCATCGCCCGCCGATCCCGCCCGGTCAGGTCCGGGTTCTGCTCGGAGCCCGACAGCGCGAACTCCTTGGCGATGATCTTCTTGGTGAGGATGAACCAGGAGTAGTCGTACCCGGTCCGCTGCAGGTAGTCGAGGGTGCCGAGGGTGTCGAAGCCGGGGTAGAGCGGCTGCGGGAGGCGCTTGCCGGTCGCGTCGAGCCAGAGCGAGGACGGTCCCGGCAGGATGCGGATGCCGTGCATCGGCCAGACCGGGTTCCAGTTCTTGATGCCCTCGACGTAGTGCCACATCCGGTCCCGGTTGATCACCGACGCGCCCGCCGTCTGCTCGGCGATGCCGATCATCCGGCCGTCGACGTGCTCGGGGACGCCGGACAGCAGATGCGCGGGCGCGGCGCCGAGGCGTTCCGGCCAGGCCTCGCGGACAAGCTCGTGGTTGCCGCCGATCCCGCCCGAGGTGACGATCACCGCCTGCGCCGAGAGCGAGAACTCGCCCACGACGGTCCGCGACGAAGACGTGCCGCGCGGGACGGAACTCGGCTCAAGGATCGCGCCGGAGACGCCGGTGACGACACCGTCGACGGTCGTCAGAGAGTCGACCCGGTGCCGGAACCGGAACTCGAGCCGCCCGGCCTCGGCCGCGGCCCGCACCCGCTTCTCGAACGGCTCGACCACCCCGGGACCGGTCCCCCAGGTGATGTGGAACCGGGGCACCGAGTTGCCGGGGCCGTCGGCGTCGTAGCCGCCGCGCTCGGCCCAGCCCACGACGGGCACCACGGAGTGGCCCATCGCCGCCAGCCACGGCTGCTTCTCGGTCGCGGCCCACTCGACGTAGGCCCGCGCCCACTTCTTCGGCCACTCGTCCTCGGCCCGGTCGAAGCCCGCCGTGCTCACCCAGTCCCGCCAGGCCAGCTCCAGCGAGTCACGCACCCGCAGCCGCCGCTGCTCGGGCGAGTCCACGAAGAACAACCCGCCGAACGACCACCACGCCTGCCCGCCGAGCGACTGCTCGGGCTCCTGGTCGAGCAGCAGCACCCGGCGGCCCGCCTCGGCGGCCTCGGCCGCGGCAACCAGGCCGGCCAGGCCTGCTCCCACCACAATCACGTCAGCGTCGACCATTGGCACAGCTTAAGACAGCAGGCCGGCCGGCAGCAGCGCGTGCACCCCCCAGGTGACGTTCGCGACCTGGGTGACCCGCAGGTCGGCGCAGGTGGAGGCCAGCGCCAGCGCCTCCGCCCGGGAGGTGTCGTAGAGCCCGGCGAGCCAGGTCACCATCGCGTCGAGCGCGTCCCCCATCGCCTCGTTCAGGTCCTCGCTGAACCCGAACGTCACCCGTCCGGCCGGGGTCTCGGCGTGCACCGAGGCGAGCGGCCGGTCGGCCGCCAGCGAGACCACCGCCTCGGTCGTCATCCCGCATTCGATCGCGGTGCCGCACGACTCGCCGTCACCCTGGGCGGCGTGCCCGTCGCCCAGGTAGAGCAGCCCGCCGTCGACGTTGACGGGCAGGTACAGGGTCGAGCCGGCGGTCAGCTCCTTGCAGTCGATGTTCCCGCCCGCCTCGGTCCGCGGCGGCACCGTCGAGTGCGCTCCGGGCCCGGCGGGCGCGACCCCGGTGACACCGAGGAACGGCGCCAGCGGCCGGGTGTACTTGCCGTTGGCGGTCGCGGTCCCGGCCGCCCGGTCTATCTCCCACAGCAGCGACGCCCGCTCGGCCCCGACCAGCCCGAGCCGTCGCAGCACGGCCGAATCGGGCACCGACGGCGATGACGTCCATCCCCAGGTGTCCGGCGCCAGCGTCGTGATATGCACCGCGAGCATGTCGCCGGCGGCGGCGCCGCGGACCGCGATCGGCCGGTTCAGGCAGTGCCCGGCGAACTGCCCGGGGAACATCCGCGGCTGCCCGTTGTCCCCCGGGTACTCCTGCCGCTGCAGGTAGCCGACTGCGTCCAGCGACCGCACCTCGACCGTGTCACCTGGGTCGATGGTCAGCGCGGGCCGGTGCTCGGCCGAGAAGACGTTGACGACGGCGTCCGGCGTGGGCTCGAGGCGGTGGAAAGTCATACAACCGATTATCCCGAACGGTCCCGTCGTTCCCGCCCGCCGCCCGTTCCCGTGCCGCCGCGGCCGGCTGTCACCAGTTGCGGATCGAGTTGCCGAAAATGGCCTCGAGGTCCTCGGGCATGACGTCGCGCGGCGCCATCGCCAGCAGCCGCTGCTGCTTGACCGCGCCGCCGACGAGGTCGGGGATGTCGGCCGGGGCGTAGCCGACGTCGGCGATGCCGTTCGGCAGGCCGATGTCGCGCATCAGCCCGACGATCGCCTGCGGCAGCCGCTCGCGCTCGTCCCTGATCTGCTCGGTGCGGGGGTCAAGCAGCTCGGCGGCGCGCAGGTGGCGCCCCGGGTCGGTCGGGAAGGTGAACCGGAACGCGGCCGGCGCGGTCAGCGACACCGATTCGCCGTGCGGCACCATCGGCTCCGCCTGCGGGTAGTCCGGCGGCCGGTAGCTGCTGACCCGGCCGGCGATCGGGTAGCCGCAGGCGTGCGGGATGTGCACGCCGGCGTTGCCGAACCCCATCCCGGCGAAGGACGCCGCCAGCAGCATGTCGGTCCGCGCCGCCAGGTCGTTGCCGGTCAGCACCGCCCGGCGGAACGAGCGGGACAGCAGCGGCAGCGCCTTCTCGATGAAGGCGTCGGAGACCGGGTTGCTCCCCACGTAGACGGCTCGCTGCTCCGGCCGCCTGCGCCGGTAGGACTCGTAGTGCCGAGCCGTATACGACTCGAGCGCGTGGCACAGGATGTCCATCCCGCACGAGGCGGTGACGTGCGGCGGCGTCGTGAGCGTGGTGAGCGGGTCGACCACGGCCAGCACCGGCCGCAGCCGGGGATGGCTAATGCCGGTCTTGACCTTGAGCGACAGAATGTCGAGGATGCACATCGCGGTGCTCTCCGCCCCGGTCCCTGCGGTCGTCGGCACCGCGACGAGCGGCTTAAGCGGCATCGTCGGGGCCTGGCCGCCGCCGACCGGCTTGTTCACGTAGTCCATCAGGTCGCCGGGGTTGGTCGTCAGCAGGTTGATCGCCTTGGCGGTATCGATCGACGAGCCGCCGCCGACGGCCACGAACCCGTCCCAGTCGGTGTCGCCCGCGAATGCGGCCGCCGTGCGGAAGCTCTCGTCGGTCGGCTCGACGTGGGCGCCGCTGAACACGGTCGGCTTGAGGCCGGCCTGCTGCATCGACTCGGCCGCCCGGCCGGGGATCCCGGTGGCGGCCACGCCCTCGTCGGTGACGATCAGCACCCGCTCGAGGCCCAGCTGCGCGCAGTCGAAGCCGATCTCGTCGAGCGCCCCGACGCCGAACTTCAGCGGCGGCGCGCCCCACGTGAACACGGTTTCTGTCCGGTACTCGGTCATGTCGTCCTCTTACCCGTTGGCACCGGCTGCGCATCCCGGTTTGGCTCGCGGTTGACCTGTCAATCCTTATCTGCCGGACGTCCCGGAGCGGATCGCCGCCGGGAAACGGGAGACCGCGGCGGAATGCGACCTGCTGATCCCGAGAACCCCGGATAAGGCGGGAAAGAGATATGGTGCTGGGGCCGCGCGTCGTAGCGGTGCCGGCCGTAGCCGCCGCGGGAAAGGAAGGGCGACGATGGGCAGGGCTTTGGGTCGCAGCGAGATCGAGGTCAGCGACATCGGGTTCGGGTGCTGGGCGATTGGCGGCCCGATGACGCTGGATGGCAAGCCGGACGGCTGGGGCGCTACCGATGACGACGAATCCACGGCGGCGATCAGGGGTGCGCTCGAACTCGGGGTCAGCCTCTTCGACACCGCGGATGTCTACGGCGCCGGGCACGGCGAGCGACTACTCGGCCGGGCGCTGGCCGCGCACCGGGAAGAGGTGGTGATCGCGACCAAGTTCGGCTATACCTTCGATGCCGGGCAGGGAGCGATCACCGGCGAAGACGCCTCGCCCGGTTATATCGGCCAGGCGTGCCGGGCCTCGCTGCGGCGGCTGGATACCGATCGCATTGACCTGTACCAGTTGCACCTCGGTGACCTTCCGGCCGTCCGGGTGCAGGAGGTGACCGGCGCGCTTGAGGATCTGGTGGCCGCCGGGCTGATCCGCGCCTATGGGTGGAGCACTGATGACCCGCAGCACGTGGCGGCCTTCGCGGGCGCGCATTGCGCGGCTATCCAGCATGAGATGAACGTGCTCGCCGACGCTCCCGCCATGCTCGCGGCCTGCAGCGAGCTCGAGCTGGCGAGCATCGACCGCAGCCCGCTGGCGATGGGCCTGCTTACCGGCAAATACGGTCCCGCCACGCAGCTTCCGCCTGATGATGTTCGCGCCGCGCAGCCGTGGGTGGCGTACTTCACCGACGGCCGCCCGGCGCCGGAGTGGCTGGCCCGACTGGATGCCGTCCGCGAGGTACTCACCAGCGGCGGGCGAAGCCTGGCCCAGGGGGCGCTGTGCTGGCTGCTGGCCCGCAGCCCCCGCGCGATTCCCATACCTGGCGCCCGTACCGCCGCCCAGGCCGCGGAGAATGCCGCAGCGCTGCGCCTGGGACCGCTGTCACCATCGGAGATGGCCGAGATCGCCGGGCTTCTCGGCGCAGATCTGCCTTAGCCCGGTTAGCCCGCCGGCCTGATGCCGGGTCCGCGCCCAGATGCGGTCTATTCAGTGCCAGGCAAGCCGAAAGCAAGCCTCCCTCCTTACTGTCGGTTGAAAAGCACGGCTCGCTAGCTGTGCTGCGCGCTGGCCGACGGTGAAGGAGATCTTTGATGCGCGTTCGCCATCTGTGGATGGGCCCCTGGGAACCGGCACCCGGTGCGTGGATGTCGGTGGCTTGCGGGATCATCTTTTGCGTCGGGCCGCTGCTGCCCTACGACCGCTCCCGGACTGGAACGGTAGACGAGCTTTCGACGCTGGTCTGGCCCACTCCGTTCTTCCTGATCGGGCTGGGCGTCCTCGTCCTGGCAGGCGGGTTGGTGGCGATCGGGGCGCGGAACGCGGCCTTGCGCCAGTTCGGGGTCGGATTCGCGGTCGTGCCCGCCATTACCGCAGCGACGGCGCACGCGGTCCAGCTGGTCCGCCTGCATTATGGCGCGGGCGTGGGTCTGCGGCTGTCCGCCATGTCCGTTGGCAGCTGGGCGCTGGTCGCCGGGTGCGTGGGGACGATCGCGATCGTCCTGTACGGGATTGGCTCCGACCGCGTCGACGCTGGGCGCGGGGGCTACCCGAGTAGCCCGGCTGCGCCCTGGGTGCTTGTCACCGCCATCGCCGTATGCGGCGGCATCCTGCTGGAATGGCTGGTGGCGCCCTTGGCCATATCCCCGGGCGGCTTTGTTCCGTATGGCGCGAGCACACCCGTCAGCGATGTGTACGGGGCCCTGGCCTACATCAGCACTGGCGCGATACCGCCGCAGGCCGTGGCAGGATTCGGGCTGGCCGTATTGATCGGCGTGGCCGTGCTCGCCTGCGGATCGACTGGATTCCGGCCGTCAGGCGTTGTCGCTGGGGTGGCCGCGGCGGCTGCCGTGGACGCGGTCGCCCGCCTGTTCGAGTACGTGAACCCCGCGTCGGCCGTCTCGATCCGCGTGCTGCCGTGGATCGCCGCCGCGCTCACCGTGGCCGTGGCCGCCGCGGTATCCCGGCTTATCGTCGCGGGAGGTGCCCGCGTACCGCGGTCAGCGGAGGCGATGTGATGCTCGACAGCCTGCGCAGGCTGCCCGTGCGGCGCTCCCCCGCGCCGTCTTCCCCCGGGCGTCCGCGGGACCGCCCGCGCTGGTCAGCAACCAGGCTCGCGGTGCTGTGGGTGCCGTGGCTGGCGGCAGTCCTACCGGGCCTGGGCAGCGGCACGGGCCTGAGCGGGCTTTCGGCCCTCGCCCTTGCGCTGATGGTCGCGTGGTCTGCGTTCCTCACTTGCCATCTGGTCTGTGACGGCCGCTGGTGGCTATGGCTCCTGCCGTCCCTGATCCCGCCGCCGCTGGTGGCCGCGATTCCCGCTGCCCTGTCGCTTTTCGCCGTCATCGCCGCTCCCGGTCACGCCTGGCCGACGCTCCTGCTCGGGGTCTGCGGGATGTGCGCCGGGTGGCCGGCCACCGGCCTGAACGCCCGGGCGCTGGCCCGGCGGCCCGGGACGGACGACGCGGCCAGCGTCAGCGCGGCCTCGCCGCCGGTCCGGATTGTGGTCTGGAATACCGAGCACTGGAACCAGCGCCTTGGCCAAACGTCCGGGCTGTACGCCTATCTGCGGCGATTTTGCGCTGATATCTACCTGCTGCAGGAGTACAGCTGCCTGGTAGACGATGAGGTCCGGCAGATCTTCAGGGAAACTGAGCTGGCCGAGGCGTTTCCCGGATTCAACATCGTGATCGAAGGCCCGCTGGTCACGCTGTCGAGGTTTCCCGTTCTTGACTCGCCGAACCTGTCGGCCCCAGAGCTGCTCCGGGTCGACATCAGTCTCGACCCGGCTGGAGCCCGCGAGCCGGCACTCTCGACCTATAACGTCCACATTCCGGTGCCGCTGATCGTGGGCAATCCGTGGCATCCCGGCTTCTACGCGGAGATCAAGCGCCGCCGAGCCTCGCGCGCCCGGCACTTCGAGGTGCTGCTGGACGACCTGCGGCGCAATCGCGGAGCCTCGTTTGTCGCCGGCGACTTGAACGCCAGCCCGGCGATGGCCGATTCTAGGCTGCTGCGCCTGGTACTGAAGGACGCGATCCGGGCCAGCCGACGGCTGCTGCCCGTCTCCTGGCAGGGCCGCTCCCGGATCCTGCGGCTGTGGCGGCTCGACTGGGCGTTCATTTCGCCGCGGGTCAGAGTGCTGAGCTACGACTTCAGGGACCCGAAAGGCCTCTCCGATCACTGCGCCCAGGAGCTGGTTCTGCAGCTCGACGACCCCCTGCTCTGAGGCGCCGTGGCTAGTCACGGTCCCGGGGGCTACGGGCCGACAACTCCAGCTCCTGGTGCAGCAGTTCCCGGGCGTAGAGCCGTGCCAGGATGCCGATCCGGTAATGGCCGAGGCTGCTCGGCTCGATCAGGTGCTCGTAGAGCAGGTGATCAAGCGCCAGTTCCGCTGTCTCGACCGGCACCGCGGCCGCGGCCGCGATTCTGTTCGCATCCACGTCCCCGTCCTCCCACAGGCCGAAGAGCCGGAACAGGCGCGCAGGAAGCGGGTCGGCCGCGGAGGCGACCACGGACGCGTAGCTGGCCGACAGGCTTTCGCGCACGGAGAGCTCGCCGAACCGCAACTCGTCCAAGCGGGTCGATTCCTCGGCGAGGCGCTTCACCAGCGCCGTCAACCGCCAGTCCGGCCGCCCGGCAAGGCGCAGGCCCGCGATGCGCAGGGCCAGCGGGTGGTATCCGCAGAGCTTGGCGATCTCCGCCGCGGCCGTCAGATCGACGCCGACCCGTTCCCGCCCCGCGATCCGGGAGATCAGGGTCAGGGCCGCAGCGCTCGGCAGCGGACCAAGGGTGATCGACGCCGACGCGTGCGATCCCAGCGCCAGTCCCCTGCTCGTCGCCAGGACGGCGCATCCGGGACCGGCCGGGATCAGCGGGATCACATCCGACGCGGCCGTTACGTCATCCAGCAGCATCAGCACTTTCCGTCTGGCTAGCACCGAGCGGAGGCTGGCGGACGTTCCGCCGTACCGGTCGAGGACGGACCCTCCCGACACGCCGAGAGCGCCTAGGAAAAAGCTCGCGATCTGCTCAGAAACAGGCTCCGCCGCACCTTGGTATCCGGGCCCGAACCTGATGTAGAGCTGCCCGTCCGGGTAACGATCGGCGAGGCGATGCGCCACCTCGATCGCCAGTGCGGACTTCCCGACGCCCGCTGCCCCGCAAATGGAGATTACTGGTGTTACTCCTGTTGGCGCCTCACGGATAAGCCGGGCCAGTTCTGTGATTTCCCGGTTACGGCCGCAGAAATGCGGCAGACGATGGGGAAGCTGCCTGGGCCGAACGCCACTCGGCGAAGAAGCGAATAGCTCTGGACGTGCCGCCACCGGGGCGGTGCCCGCCAGAATGCCACGGTGCAGAGCCTGCAGCTCCGCGCACGGCTCTACGCCAAGCTCGCGAACGAGACAGTCCCTGAGCCGACGATAGGTCTTAAGCGACTCGTTCCTGAATCCGCACCTGTAAAGCGTGATCATGCTCAGCGCCGCGAGCTGCTCTTCTGCCGGATATTCCGACGACAAGTTCATAATCTCCTCAAGGAGCTGGAAATGCAGGTCCAGTCGCAGCGCGATATTGGCGTACCTGGCTATCAGGCCGATTCGCTCTCTAACGAGCGCCGCTCTCTTCGAGGCCGCCCATTCTCCGTCGATGCCCGCGAGTGGGTGACTTCCCCACCCCCGCAGCGCCCTGGCCATCATGGCCGCGGCCTCCTCCGTCTCGGCGGCCGTCGCCGCGGCGGCGAGATGACGCGCCTGATGCAGGTCTACCTGCGCGGGATCGATGGCGAGTACGTACCCGGCGGGCCCGTACTTCAGGGCGGACCGCCCATCGTCATAACCCGCCCGGGCCAGCGCGCCGCGCAGCCGCGACGTGTAAGCGTGCAGGCTGGCCCGGGGACGATCCGGCGGATCGGTCCCCCAGACCCGGTCAATCAGGCTGTCCACGCTGACGAAGCGGCCCGCCTCCATCGCGAGAACCGCCAAGACGGCCCGCTGCTTGGCCGCGCCGAGCGGAATGAGCTCACCGTCACGAGACATCTCAATCGGACCAAGAATACGAATAGTCATAATCAGCCGCTTCGCGGAGGGAAATATAACGGGTATCGCCGGACCAGTGTCTCCCCGGATGAGCGGATCCGACCAGCGCCGACGATGGCAGGTATCATGCATCGCACCTAGATGCCAGGCCGCTTGGTTCCGACCCCCGCGCGTCAGCATGGTGCCATGGCAGCATCCGGAAGGCTTGTCGACCGCATCCGCCCGGGCGATAGTGGAATACTAGTGCAAACGTCAGATCCGCACTCAGCGAAGTCGAACAATAAAATGTACATTGTACGCGCGCAATTCGAAGTGCTTTCGCGTATAGCCAATATGGCGAATTTTCCTGACCTACTGAATAAGTCTATCCGGTTGACAGACTGCGTCGAGCATTCACATGTCTCATATGATGAGCGGACGGTGAATGTGGCTTTCTTCATCCTCCAGCCAACGTTGTCCGAGGCCGAAGGAGTCGCGATGGAGATTTGCATCCGCTGCATTTCAGCCACTGATCGCCCCAGCCAGTGGCGTCTTGTTCAATGCACGGCTGACATCATTGGCCCAGAACCCGGAGAGGACTACAATGGCTCCGGGTCACGCCACTGAGATCCGGCGCGGGCCGATCGCCATGGGCGCCGAGACAGCGCCTCCGGCGAGGCTGCCGCATATTCGCGCCGTGAACACCACGATAGTCATGGAGATGGTGCGCGGCGCGGGGCGGATATCGAGAGCCGAGCTTTCGCGCGCGTCCGGCCTGTCCAAGCCGACGGTATCGGCGATCATGCGGTCCCTGGAGAACGCGGGGACCGTCCAGGTCGCCGGGTCCGCGCAGGGCCGGGCGGGCAGGGCGCCTGTTCTGTACGAAATCGGACGCGACGTGGACTGGGTGCTCGGTGCCGAGATCCACGGCGGCGGCGCGCAGCTCGCGATCTCGCGCGCCAGTGACCCTCGCCGCCTGTCACTGGAGGGCCGGCTGACCGCGTCCCGCAGCGGGCCCAGGGCGAGCCAGCTTGTCGGCTTGATCGAGGAGCTGAGCGGCAAGGCAGGCGTCGCGACGCGCCGGCTCGCGTTCGCCGCCTTCGCGGTGTCGCAGGCGACCGAAGGGCCGCAGGCAACGGGCGAGAGTCAGCACCAGGCTGATGACGTAGCCCTGCGGGATGCCCTCGACCGGGCGCTTGGCGCCCGGTACACCATCGAGCACGCGGCGCCGATGGCGGCGCTGGCGGAGTACCGCCGCCGCGGCTGCGAACGGCCGCGCAGCCTTGCCTTCGTGTCCGTCGGCTCCCGAATAGAACTCGGGCTGGTGCTGTCTGGCCGGATCCACCGCGGCGCCCATTACCAGCCAGGACGCCAGGGCGGCCCCGTCACTCGGGTGGCGGAGGTCAGCCTGGAACAGCGGGCGTTGCTGAGCGCCCGGTTTCTCTGCCAGGTGATCGGGCTCATCGACCCGGAGCTGATCCTGCTCGGCGGCCCGCTGGCAGGTGAGCCTGGATTCTTCGACGAGGTAAAGGCGCTCGCCCAGCGGCTGGCCGGCGGCCTGGTGGCCGACATCGAGCCCAGCGCGCTGGCGGACCCGGTACTCGACGGATGCGTCGCGCTCGCCGCGGACGAGGCCTGGCATCGCGCGCTCGCCGACCCCGACCCCCGCCGCGGACCACCCCTCACCGCCGGCTAGCCAAGCCGTTCTTCGCGACCTGCCGCTCTTACCCCGGGCGCCGCGGCCGCGACCACGACGGCAGACGCGACCACCAGGCCGAGCGCCGCGGGCAGGGTGACCGCCGCCGCCGCCACCCCGATGAGTGGTGGACCGCATACCATGCCCACCGAGCCGACGCCGGTGACCACACCGAGGCTGTAGCCCGCCGCGATCCGGGGTATTCGCGAACTGGCGCGGATCACCTGAGGGATCACCGTGGAGAATCCCAGGCCGAGCAGTATCAGGCCGGCCAGGCCGCTGGCCGGGCCCGGCAGCAGCAGCGCCGTTCCGAAGCCAACGGCGGCGACCAGGGCCGATGAGCGCACGATGGTCGCGGGCCCGAAGCGCTGAACGACCCGGTCTCCGGCTAGACGCCCGCAGCACATGCTCGCGGCGTAAGCGGCATAGCCAATTCCGCCCAAGCCGACCGGCATCCGTGACGATTCGGCGAAGAACGTTGCGCTCCAGGTGTCGGCGCTGCCCTCCGCGAACTGCGCGCAGAAATAGATCACCGCCAGCAGTACCAGGACAAGTCCCGGCCGCATGGCAACGGCACGGCCGGACGGGGCGGGGGCCTGTGACCCGACTCCGCCGTCCATCAGAGCCGACATGCACGCCTGCGATGCGACCAGCGCGACCACCCCGGTCGCGCCCATCTGGAACCACACCGGAATGCCCGCGCCGCCGGCGAGCGTGCCGAAGCCGGCGCCGGCCAGGCCGCCCAGGCTCCACAGTCCGTGCAACCGCGAGAGCACGAGCCGTCCGTTGGCTGATTCTTGCACCACCGCCTGCGCGTTCATAGCGATGTTGGTGGCCCCGCCGAGCGCTCCCCAGACCGCGAGGCACAGGAACAGCGTGAGCTGTGAATCGGCGACGCCGGGCAGTGGCGCGGCCAGGCAGAAGGCGGGCAGCAGCCAGCGGAGGGAAATCTTGCTGCCGCGGGCCGCCAGGAACCTGCCCATGAGCAGCACCGCCGCCATTTCTGCAATCGGTTCTCCGACCAGCGCAATTCCGAATTGCGCATCATTGAGCCGGAGATGTTGCTGGACGGCCGGAATCCGAGGCGCCCAAGAAGTCGTGAGCGCGGCGTGAATGATGAACACGCAGCTTATTGCATCGGCCGCGTTCCCGGACCGGGCCCGGAGCAGCGGTACCGGCACATGCCTTAGCGCCATACTGCTAACCCTCCGGATAGGTGCGATGTCATTACAGTTTGATCGGAGCGCGGATGTTTACTCATCGATTACGGCGACAGCATCCTGCACCTGCACGACGCTGACAGCGGTGCGAAATGAATAGCTATGACCGCTGCGTGCAATGGTTACATCCTGCCAGCAATACTGCTTGCAGGGTCCCGCCAGATGACCCACAGTGAGGGCGGCGACCTGGAATTGAGGGTCAGCCTAAACTCACTCAACTCAGTAATACAATCACTGCACGCTGGAGACGATAATGTCAGAGGCCGGTGTGAGGACGCAAATTTTCAAGACTCTCGAAATTGCGAGCATCCCGCGTATCAGAGCAGCAATATTTGATTTGAACGGAACGATGACGGATGACGAGGCCCTACAGTACGAGGTCTACGCGCAGACTTTCGCAGACGAAGCCGGGGTGCATCTGGAACGTGACATATATTTCTCTCGCCTGGCCGGACTCTGCGATTCGGACATTATCAGGGAGGTGTTTATTCAGGCAGGTACGGCTATCCCCCCGGAGAGTACGGTCCGCCGAATCGGTCAGCAACGGATATCACGGTATCTTGAGCGCGTCCGGTGCGCCTCACCGGTCCGAGCGGGCGCGGCGGAACTCGTACGGGAACTGCGGCAGCACATTCCGCTTGCCGTGGTCACCGGCGCGCCGCAGGACGAGGCGCTACCCGTGCTGCGGACCGCGCGACTGCTCGACGCCTTCACCACGGTCGTCACCGGTGATGACGTCGAGCACGGCAAACCCAGCCCCGAGGGCTTCCTCCTGGCCCTGGACCGGATGCGTGGCCTGGTGTGGGACCTACTTCCAAGCGAGGTGGTCGTGTTCGAGGACTCGCTGCCCGGCGTCCTCGCCGCCAAGTGCGCGGGAATGCGCTGCGTGGCCGTGCATCTCAGGCGAGCGGCCGACGGACACGCGGCAGACGTGACCGCACGGCAACTGGACTCCACGCTGCTCGGGCCCGCTCGGGAGCCTGCGGCCGCACCGCGGCGGTAGGCCGCCAGTCCCGGCTCTCCCCGGCGCGCCGAAATCGGTAGTGGTCCTCTTCGATGGCGAGCGGGTCGCCGCTGCGCGGCCCTTCTGAGCAGTCGGGGATGCCGCTGAGCAGGCGGGCTAGGAAGTCGAGCATTCTGCCCTCCTCGGGCGATGTCCGAAAGACCGGTCAGCAAGAGCCTAGGAACGATTGGATCGGCGGTACGATCCAACGGCATGGCGGAATCGCAGACCAATCTTGCCTGGGACGTCCTCATCGACCTGACCCAGTGGCCCGGCGCGCTCAACGAACGTCTGACCCGCGCGCTACGGGCCGCGATCCGGACGGGGCGCCTGCCGACGGGATCCGCCTTGCCTCCGAGCCGGATGCTGGCCGATCGCCTGCGGGTCTCCCGCTGGACGGTGACCCGGGCGTACGCGCAGCTGACGGCCGAGGGGTATCTAGAGGCGCGGGCGGGCTCGGCCACCCGAGTGCGCTGGACGCCAGACCCCGGTGCGCAGTCGGTCGCAGCTGTGCGCCGGGCCGGCCCCGCTGCCCGCCTCGACATGACGCCGGGCCGTCCCGACCTCCAGGGATTCCCCGTAACCAGATGGGTCGAGGCGATCAGGAGGGCGGCGGCGACGACGCCACATAGCCAGCTGGGCTACCCGGAACCCGCGGGCGCGCTCCGGCTACGCGAGACCCTGGCCGACTATCTCAACCGCGTCCGCGGCACGGCGGCAACCCCGGACACGGTCACGATATGCCTGCGTGCGGCCGACGCGATGGTGCGGGCCTGCCGGGCGATGCTCGCCGACGGCATTACTCACCTGGCCGTGGAGGATCCGGGCTGGCCGCAGCTGCGGGAGGCCGCGGCATTCACCGGCATGGTCCTGGTTCCGCTGCCGGTGGACGAGGACGGCATGCAGGTCGAACAGCTGTCCGCTCATCCCGAGGTCGGCGCGGCCTGTGTCGGAGCGACCCACCAGTTCCCGACCGGCAGGGTATTGGCGCCCGGCCGGCGGGCCATCCTGCTTGAGTGGGCCAAACGGCGGAACGGGCTGGTCGTCGAGGATGATTACGACGCCGAATTCTGGTACGACAGGCCCGCCGTTTCCGCCCTGCAGGGCATGGCGCCGCAGCGGGTGCTGCTGCTTGGCTCGGTTAGCAAGACCCTCGCGCCCGCAGTGGGAGTTGGCTGGCTCGTGAGCCCGCCTCGGCTGGTCGCGGCGGTCCGGGCGGCCAGCCCGTTCCCGCTCGTTCCGCCGACGCTGAACCAGCTCGCGCTTGCCTGGTTCATCGAGTCCGGCTCGTATGACCGCTACCTGAATGCGGCACGGAAGCGCTATCAGGCCCGGCGGCGCGTGCTCCTTGACGCCCTCGCCACGCTGCCGCCCACATGCCGGGTGGAAGGTGCCGCGGCCGGGCTGCACCTGCTGCTGCGCCTCCCGCCCGGAAGCAGTGCGAGCCGCATCGTCAGTACCGCCGCCCGGCACGGTCTGCTGATGGCCGATCTCGACCGGTTCCGCATGCATCCCGATCCCGCTCAACCCGGCCTCGTGCTCGGCTACGGTAACCTCGCTGATTCCACCGCGGCCGAGGCGGTATCAGCGCTCGCCGAGATCCTCGCAGGCTAGCGGCCCGCACACGTCCGGCGGGCGGCCCGCCGCCGTGGGCAAGACCGCGGACCGACCATGAACCGACCAGTCGCAGACCTGGGCGCGCGAACCGGGAACCCGGTCCGGCCAGGCGCGGAACCGGCGGAGCGGCCCCGTCTGGGGCCGACTGGCCGGCATTGGTCGGCGCGCCAGCGGGCGACCAGGCCCCCGCCTGGTCAAACGCGCTGTTCAGGCCTTACCTCTGTTCGCTACCCGGTTGGCGTCCAGCCGGCGCCCTGGCAATGGGAAGGAGGGCATGCCGACAATTACCGCAGCAGTCAACCATGGCAATCCCCGCCACTGCTGGAGGTAATGGTGGATCATCATCTGATCGGCGTCGAAGAGTGCGAACAGCTCCCTGGGAAAGCAGTTCAGTCCCTGTACCGGGATTATGTAAGCCGAAGCCAGGTATCTCTGACCACCACGTTCGGCTTCGGGAAACAGCTGATCGAGAAGGCCGAAGGGCCGTGGCTATACCCGCGCGGAGGAGAGCGCGTCCTGGATTTCACCGGCGCGGTGGGCGTGCTCAATCACGGCCATAACCACCCACGCATCCTGGAGGTCAGGCGCCAGTTCGCCGAGCGGCAGCGGATGGAGGTTCATAAGGCGTTCCTCTCACCGTACGTCGCGGCGCTGAGCCATAACATCGCCCAACTGCTGCCCGGAGACCTGAATATCTCCTACTTTCCGAACTCGGGCGCCGAGGCCAACGAAGGGGCCGTCAAGCTCGCCTACAAGTACCATGGCGGGCAGCGGAACACCATCTTGCGGTCGGACATCAGCTTCCACGGCAAGCTCCTGGCGACGGGCAGCCTCACTGGCTCGCTTGAGAACAGCTTCCAGTTCCCTGGAATACCAAACGTCGCGTATCCCTATGGTGACGTCGCCGCGATCAAGGAGCTTGTCGCCAAGCATCGTCGGCCGGACGGGTCTAGCGACATATACGCGATCATGGTTGAGCCATTCAGCGCCTCCACGATGAATTACTGGGATGAATCCTCGCTCCGTGAGCTTCGTCGGCTTTGCACGGCGGAGGATATCGTCCTCGTCTTCGACGAAATCTACACTGGCTGGGGCAAAACCGGCTCACTATTCTTTTTCATGAGGCATGACGGCCTGCTGCCCGACATCCTCACCTACTCAAAGTCCTTCGGCGGCGGAAAGGCCTCAATCTCCGGCTACACCACGCGTGAGCCGTTGTTCCGCAAAGCGTATGACCGGCTCGGTGACGTCATACTGCACAGCACGACTTACTACGGCTTCGGCGAGGAGACCGCGACCGCCATCGAGGCGGTCAACATCGTCGTCGAAGACGACTACCCGGCGAAGGCGCGGAAGATCGAAGAGACCCTCGCCCACGGTCTGCGCCAGATAAGGCAAAACCACCCGGAAACAGTAGAACGGGTCTCCGGCGTAGGCGCCCTGCACGGCGTCTTCCTCAACGGCAGCGCCACAATGCTCGAGCTGGCCGGAAAGCTCGCTCCCGCGTCGCTGTCCGGCGATCCCGGGTTTCGCACGAAACTGATCACCAGCGCGGTCATCGCCGAGCTGTACCGGGAACACCGCATCCTTACCTATTTCAGCCCCAATGGCGACAACCCACTCATCGTTGCGCCTTCGCTCATCGTAGAGTCGGCCGAGCTCGACTACTTCCTTGACAGCCTGCAGACGACTCTGGCAAAAGGCCTGCCCTACCTGCTGAGGAAGTTCATTCAGGACAGGGTGATGGCGCGATGGTGAGCAGAGTTCTGGTCACCGGAAGCAACGGCATGCTCGGCAGCCATGTCGCGGCCCGCTTCCTGGCCGATGGACACCAGGTAGCGGGCCTCGACATCACGCCAGATCCCCTGACCGCGGGCGTCCGGCACGTGAAAGGTGACGTACGGGACCGCGCGGCGGTCGAGTTCGCCATGCGAGACGCCGACGTCGTCGTGCACTGCGTCGCCGCGCTCCCCTCCTATCCGACCGCGCAGATTCACTCGATAACGGTGGAAGGAACCCGGACGGTATTCGCGGCGGCGCAGCGGCTGGGGATCCCGAGAGTCGTGCACATCTCCTCCACGGCGGTGTATGGCCTGCCGGACGTCGTGCCGACGCCGGAGACTTACCCGTACGCACCCGTCGACTCCTACAGCGCGGCCAAAGCCGATGCGGAGAAAGTCGCGGTCCGCTACCGCGACGGCGTGGGCCTGATCGTGCCCGTACTGCGACCCAAGACGTTCGTCGGCCCGGGCCGTATGGGGCTCTTCTCGATGCTCTTCGAGTGGGCCGACGACGGTCACCATTTCCCCGTCCTTGGATCCGGCGACGTGCGGATCCAGATGCTCGCCATTGAGGATCTCGTGGCCGCGGTCGACCTGGCCTGTTTCACTCCGCCGGAGATCGCGAACACCACCTTCAACGTTGCCGCCAGAGAATTCAGCACCATCAAGGACGATTTCCAGGCCGTCCTCGATGAGGCTGGGCACGGGAAGCGGGTCGTGTCGATCCCGGCCGGACCGGCGCTGATCGCACTCAAGGCGCTCGGACGGGTGGGTCTCTCGCCGGTATACGACCGCCTGCTGCACAAGCTGCGCGGCGACTCCTTCGTGGAGACCGAGCGCATCCAGCGCGTCCTCGGCTTCTCCCCCGTGTACTCGAACCGGGAAATGATCCTGCGCGCCTATCGCTGGTGGCGGCAGCAGCCTCGCACCGCGCGCTCGGCGGGCTCCGGCCGGACCAGCCGTGACCCGTGGCGGCAAGGCGCGCTCGCGCTGGCCAAAGCCGTCTTCTGACACCTCGGCCGATCCGCGCTCCGGCTATCGCGATCGAGAAACCCGCACAGGGAGGAACATGTCGACCATCCAGACGCCGGCCCCGTTGGCCAAGGGCAGCTCGCAGGGCGCACATCATGCCTTGCCTGGGCTGGCGCGAATGCGCGCGCTGATTACCCTCGCCCGCCCAGCACAGTGGATAAAGAATCCAGCCGTCATCCTGCTCGCCCTCGCCTCACTGCAGCACTGGACGCTGCGGGCCGCCACGAGTCTCGCCTGGGCTACCGCCTTGTTCATCCTCGCATCGGTCGCGGCTTACACCGTCAACGACATCCGCGACCGGGAACGGGACAGGCTGCACCCCGACAAACGGCTGCGGCCCATCGCGTCCGGAGATCTCGGACTGTCCACGGCCTGGGTGTTCTTGCTCGCCGTCACCGCGGCCCTGATTGCCGGCGTGGCCGTCGTGCAGTTCAGCCGGGCGTGGCCGGTCTGCGCCTACCTCGCCGTGACGCTTGCCTATAGTTTCCGGCTCAAGCACATCCCTTTGGTCGATGCCTTCGCGGTCGCCATCGGGTTCGTCCTGCGAGCCGAGCAAGGCTACCTGGCCCTCGGCCTGCGGTCTTCGCCGTGGCTCCTGCTCGGGGTATTCACCACCTGCCTGGTGTTCGTCCTCGGCAAGCGGCAGCGCGAACTAACGCAAGGAGCGCACGCGCACCGTCCGGCGCTCGGGGGATATTCCGCCGAGCTGCTTGGCTACCTCATCGTGATAAGTGCCACGCTGAGCGTCGTCGCATATATTTTCTTCGTGCGCGCCGGATTCGCGCAGAATTCCTCGGCACTTGCCATCACGGCCGTGTTCTGCGCCATATTCGCGCTCTTCAGGTACCTGCAACTGATTATCGTCGGCCATGGCGGGGCAGACCCGGTCCGCACTTTGCTTGGAGATCGCCAGCTCCTCGTAGTCGTGACTATATGGCTAGCGGTAACCATCTCTATGCACGCGCTTCATCTTGCCACCCCCTAACACAGAGCAGGAGCTGTTCCAATGTCCGAGTCACCTGCCGTCTCTGTTATAATTCCGAATTACAACTATGCCAGTTCGCTGGATTTGTGTATCCGCTCGGTGGTGGAGCAGGATTATCCGTCCACCGAGGTGATAGTCGTCGACGACTGCAGCACCGACGACTCAGTCGCCAAGGCTGCCCAGCACGATGTCACCGTGCTCAGCACCAGCCAGAACGGCGGCGTGGCAGTGGCCAGAAATCTAGGGGCGGCCCACGCGACGGGTGAGATTCTGTTTTTCCTAGATTCAGACGTTGCGCTGACCGCCGGTGCCTTGCGGCGCGCGGTTGAGCTGCTCGCCTCCGCTCCGTCGATAGGCGCCGTCTGCGGGACCTATGAAGCAAAGCCGCTTATCCGCGATAGCCTCATCGAAGAGTGTCGCTGCCTGCAGGCATGCTACTGGCGGGAGAGCTCGCTGGGCTCGGTGAGCTGGCTTTTCAGCGCGATGTGCGCGATGCCGTCCAGGGTTTTCAAGGAGATAGGACCGTTTAACCCTAAGCTGCGTCATACCGAGGAAGTCGATTACGGTCAGCGTCTTTCCCGTAATTATCAGATAATGCTGACCTCAGAGGTCCGCGGCTATCACGATGACGACAGCCAGCTTATCCCTCTTATCCGAAAGATATTCAGGCGCGGTCGTATGCGGGTGCCGCTTTACGCCCAGCGCCGCAAATTCGCAGAAGGCTTCGAAACGGCGTCACGTGCCTGGGCCAGTGTATTCGCCTTTCTCGGGGTCGCCGCGCTGACGGCTCCAGCGTTCCTCGGGCCGGTGAGCTGGGCGCTGCCGGCGTTGATGTTCGCCGCCACCCTAGCGTGCGACCTCGGGATGTACCGGTTCACCGCCACTCGGCGTGGCCTAGGCTTCCTGCCCGCGTTCATCGCGCTGCAGTTCATCTTCAACCTGACCGTTTTCAGTAGCATCGCCGCTGGCGCCGTCCAGTGGCTGTTCTCGCGGCGATTCCGCACCCTCTACGACGACGACTCCCCCGGCCCGGCCTACGCACCCGCCCGGTTATCGCCCTACGTCACCCGGAGGTCCTGGTCATGCCAACCCCCGCGACCGCGGGCCCATCGCTCGCCGCACCGCGTGTCTCCGTCGTAATCCCCAATTACAATTACGCGAGAACCCTCGGCCTGTGCCTCGAATCGGTATTCAGCCAGACGTTCCCACCGTACGAGGTAATAGTCTCTGACGACGCCAGCACGGATAATTCGCTCAAAGTCGCGGGCAGATTCCCGTGCCGAATCATAACATCCGAGCGCAACCGGGGTGTCTCGGCGGCGCGTAATGCCGGCATCGCGGCCAGTTCCGGAGACATGCTCTTCTTTCTCGACTCGGACGAGGCGCTCGCTCCCGATGCCATCAAAGAGGCGCTGCGCCTGATCGCCGAAGACCCTCAGCTTGGGTGCGTGCACGGAGTCATCGCTCCCGAGCCCCTCATCGACGACGGGCCGGTGGAGTGGTACCGCACGCTGCACGCCCATCATTGGCGCAAGCGGGCAGTGGGACGAACCCCCACCGCGTATTTCGCGGTCGCGGCGGTCCCCCGCCACGTGGTTGAGGAGGTGGGGTGGTTTGACGAGCGGCTGCGCGACTCCGAGGACGTGGAGTACAGCGAGCGACTGTGCCAGCGGTTCAGCATCCTGCTTACCGACCGAGTGGTCGCCTACCACGACGAGGAGCACCTGCTCGGCCGCATGCTGCGTGAGCAGTTCCGCCGAGCGCAGCTGCTCATTCTCTTCGCCGCCGCCCACCGCAGCCGACCTGGTGCCCTCCGGGCCAACAGCGGTCTTGGCGTTGCCACGGCGCTGCTGGCGCTCGCATCGCTCCCGCTGGGCTGCTGGATGCCAGTGCTGTTGGTGGTGCCCGCGCTGAGCGTGGCCGCCTTCGCGCTCGCCGATATCGGCCTCGCGCGTTTTGTCCGGCGACGGCGAGGGGTGATGTTCCTGCTCTACTTCCTTGCCATCCACCTGCTGGTCAACGTCTCGATTGGCATCGGGGCCGCGGTCGGCCTGTTCCGGTCCATGGCAGACCGGGATTTCGGCCGTCCGAGCACTCGCACCGCCCAGGAGACCCAGTGGAACGCTGGCAGCTGACCGCCTGGGCGAGGGCGCTCGCGGTCATCCGCCTGCTGGCCGGCCCTGTGTTCGCGCTCAGCGCGGGATACGCACTGTGGGCGTGTCTGCGCGGTCATGTCGGCGAGCTGATCCAGGTGTCGGACCGGCCGCAGGCCGGCGCTCTGCTCACGGCCGCGCTGGCCGCCGAATTCTGCGGGCTGTACCTGAGCGCGCAGGCCTTCCGCCAAGCCTCGTCGTGCCTTGGGTCGCCCCTCGGCCGGGTAGCCGTGCTCAGGGTCTTCAGCGCGGCCATGCTGGGAAAATACGTGCCCGGCCCAACCTGGAGCGCGGTCGCGAGCGTCCGGCTCGGCAACGCGGCCGGCGTGCCCTCCGGCCGGATGGTGGCAATATACCTGCTCAGCTCTGCGGTCGCCCTGGTCACCGCGGTCACGGCCGGGCTGCTCGCCGCACCAAGCCTGCTGGGCATGCGGCTGCTGTGGCTGCTGCCCGTTCTGGCAGCCGGCCTGCTGCTGGTCTGGCGGCCTCGCGTCGTCGTGCAACTGGCCGAGGTCGTGGCGCGTCTGCGCGGCCGGGCACCGCAGGTCGGGCAGATCAGGCCCGCCTACGTGCGACGCGGCACGCTGCTCGAGCTGGGCTCGTGGCTGATTGGCGGCTTCCACCTGTGGCTGATCGTGCGAGTGGTCGGCGACGCCAGCCTGGCGTCGGTGCCGCTCTGCGTGGGCGCGTTCGCGCTGGCCACGGAGGCCGGTGCGGTCGCGATGATAGCTCCCGACGGCCTGGGCGTCCGAGAGGCCGCCCTCATGGCCGCCCTGTCCAGGGTGCTGCCCTGGCCGCAGGCGGCCGCGGCCGTGCTGGCCAGCCGCGTCTGCTGCACAGTGGCCGAGATAGTGGGCAGCGGGCTGGTCCTCACGCTCACCCGCCGACGCCGGGAGGATCTCCCTGCTCACTCGCAACCAGCCCCGAGAGGGACGGGCTGATGCTTGAGGTGTGGTCGGGCTGGAAGGCGGACACCATCTGGTCGACCGTACGCCGCGTCGAGTGCCTGCGCCGGCGACTGCCGCTGCATGTCCTCCCGCGTGGGAAATCTGTGCGTCCGCGGCCGGTCCTGCCGCTCTTTCATGTACCCGAACCGGGCGTCTCTGGCAGGCTGCTGGCCATCACCTTTGACGACGGCCCCGATCCCCGGTGGACTCCGCAGGTTCTCGACGTGCTTGCCCGCCACCAAGTCCGGGCGACCTTCTTCCTGATCGGCGAGAGGGCCCAGGCCTACCCGCGAATCGCTGAGCGGATCACGCGAGCTGGTCATGCGGTGGGGAACCACACCATGCATCACCCGCATCCCTTCGCCACGCTGCCCCCGTCGCGGGTACACCAGGAGATACAACAGGGGCAGGACGCGATCGCCCAGGCGACGGGGGCCGCACCGCGACTGTTCCGCGCTCCGGCCGGCAACTGGTCGACGAACATACTGCGGCAAGTCGAAGACGCAGGGCTTCGCGCAGTGGACTGGAGCGTCGATCCGAAGGACTGGCGCTCGCCCCCGCCCAGCCGGATCGTGCGGGCGCTGCTGCGCAGCCGCGGTGGCGACGTGATGCTCTGCCACGACGGGGGCGGAGACCGGTCTGCGACCGTGCGGGCTGTGGACGTGGCTCTGGGGATCCTGCGCGACCGGGGCGCGGAATTCATTTCACTCGGCGCCGCCTGACCGCCGGAGGCGGGGCGTCAACCGGTCGCGCCGTTAATGATCCTTCGGCAGTGGTGCTGCGCGGGCTGCCGCGGGTTGGTCCCTGAGAGCGGCCGGCCAGGATATCGCCAGTTCACGGCGGCGGGCAGGCGCCCGCCCGCCCGCCCGCCGCCAACCTCTGAGCGACTACCGGTCGACAACGAGCCGCTCGAGCACCTGGGCGACCGCGGCAGGCGACGGCTGCGCGGCGTTCTCCCTGGCCAGGGCCTCGGAGCGCTCCTTGTAGCCGGGATCGCCGAGGATCTGCTGGCAGGCCCGCGCGATGTCCTCGGGCGCGCCCTGGCCGGGCGTCAGCAAAATGCCGGCCCCGAAGTCGGTGATCGGCCGGCACGAGGCGATCTGGTACTCGTCCCACGGCATGACCAGCTGCGGCGTCCCGGCGTTCGCGGCCGTCAGGGCGGTGACGCCGCCCCCGTGATGGACGATGACGTCGCATGTGGGCGCCACGATGTCCATCGGAAGCCAGCCGACGCGAGCGTCGCCGAGCTCGGCCCTCAGGTCGCCGACCACCTCTTCGAGGCCGCCGATCAGTATCTCGACCTCCAGTGCGGACAGCGCGCCGTTGAGCATGCGCAGCAGGTTAGCGTTCATGCCGCGCGACGGCCCGCCCCGGGTGCCCGCGGTAATAAGGACCCGCGGCCTGCGCGCGTCGGGAGCGTACATCCAGGGCTCGAGCGGCCGCTGCTCGTTCGCGGCGATGAAGCGGATCGGCTGCAGCGCCGCGGCGCTCTCCTTGACCCGGAGCGTAGGTGGGCAGATGTCAATGACCAGTTCCGGCTGCGGGAGTTGGTCGAGTCCCAGTTTCCGCAGCTGCGGCGCGAGAATCTCGGCGGCGCCCTCGTCCGCCTCGGCGATTGTGGCGAGATCCAGCAGGCTGCGCGCGTAGGGCACGTCGAGATGAGCGGCGACCAGGGCGGCCGCGTAGGCGTGGTCCGCGCCGATGACCATGTCCGGACGCCAGTCCCTGACCAGGTCAAGCAGCGGGTCAAGGCTGGACTCGGCCATGCGCCCGAAGGCCCGGCCCGCGAACAGCATCGTCTCCCGCGGGCCCTGCGGCATGCTGGCGGGCGCGCCGAAGCTGTCCGTCCACATGAAATGGTGGAGCGGTGTCGGGGTGATGCTGACGGCCGGGATCCCCAGGTGCGAGATCGGCGTCATCAGGTCCTCGCTACCAGCCATGATGACCTCATGCCCGGCGCTGCGGACGGCAGCCGCAAGTGGGGTACAGGCGAAAACTGTGGCCGGACTGCCGGCGGTGACAAAGAGAAACTTCATGGCGTTATTGACTCCCTCTCATACTATTGACGGTTGCAAAGCATTTTCCTGCTGTCGCAATAGGAGCGCAAGAACCGTCCAAACAGGTTTCCGTAAAACTGCGTCAGGGGAACGTCAAATGGACAGGCGGAAGGAGTTAGATAAGCAAATCAGTAAGATCCTCTGCGGTCACCTGAATAACTGGTCAAGCCGTCGGCCGCGAGCGGCCGGCGACGATCGGGCGGACCTGCGCGTCTTCCGCGTGGTTTGGTCGAGCGCGTCCGCCCACAGCTCCAGCTCCTCGCGGGTGGCCGGTCGGCCGGGCGGCACGATCTCCGGGTGCCCGGGGGGCGGGCCGTCGCAGGATCTCGGCGAAGACGGAAATCCAGCTGCGCCTGGCGGCTCTCCCCGCTTACGGAGAAGGTCCGCTAGTGCCCGGGCAACGTCGTAGTTGAACGTGGGGGACGCATAATACATGCCGACGGGCAGATAACGCAGCGTCCTTTTCAGGTCGGAAAGCAGGCCATCCAGCCAGAGCGGTCGAGAGCGCCGCCGCCCGTTCACGGTGTCCCTCCGCTAGCAATGAGAACTAACATGGCGCCAGCATCGCAGGCGGGGAGCCGCGCGCAAACACCGTTGCACGCAGGAAGCACATCTTCACACAAAAATGACATAGAGAGGGCGGTTCAGGAGGACGGTAGCCACTCCCGCGAAACGCGCCCATCTCACTCGCTGTCGAATTCCGACCCGAGGAGGCGGCTCTGGGCCGCGTATATTCCTGCCTGAAAACGGCTGCGCGCGCCAAGTAGCGTCATCAGCTCGGCAGTGATTCGACGGACGGTGCGGATCGACACACCGAGCCTGCGCGCGGTCGCCTCGTCTGTATATCCGTCGGCGAGCAACCTCAGTACCGTTCGTTGCTGCTCCGTCAGTCCGCTGACCGGACGGCGCGGTCGGGTAGCGCTCAACGGCGTCGCGCTCCGCCACACCTGTTCGAAATTCTCACACAACGCTTTCACCACACCGGTACCAGTGAAGAGCATGGCGCCGAGAGACTCATCGTCGGGGTCGACCGGGACCAGAGCCCGCCGCTGATCGTAGATGATCATTCTGAACGACAGAGCCGCCGCGACGCGTATGGACGCTCCCATCTCCGACAGCCATTGTGCGTAGGACAGCGATCCCGGATCGTTGTAAATCCCCTGCACATAAATTGTGCGCATGCGGACACCGCGCTGAAGAACCACCAGGTCCGGCTGTCGGCTCGCGGCCATGACCTCCGGCTTCTGGGCCCCGCCGGGCGCGAAGGCCATCATCTCGGTCTTGCAGTCCGAGGCGAGTTCTTCGATTCGCGACCGGGTACTGTCCAGGCCCACGAGCTGCTCAATAGTAGGCTTTTGCAATCTGTAGTTTTGACTATATTGCTTAACCAGCAGCATGACCTCTGATCGTGTGCTGGCGATAACTTCCTGGCGTCTTAGCAAGTCGCTCTCTTCCCTTGCCAGCAAGGATGCGAAGCCGACCGCCGGGCTCACCGCAAGAAGCGTTTCTGGATGTTCCCACGACGGCCGAACCAGCGCCAGATCGGCCAGCTCGTCCAGTGCAATATGCAGCTCTTCAATCGGCCAATCGAGAAGTTCAGCCAACTCAGCCGCGCTGAGCCGAGGATTGGCAACGATCGCCTGGTAGGTTTGCGAAGCTTTGGAACTCAGGCCCAGCGCTTCAAGCATGGTCCCTCCATAGTGCACACCCGTAGGTGTGAGATTTTATACCCGGGGCCCGACGAGTCGTCAAGAAGCACCAAATTCTCGCGGAAAATCGCATAACCCATGTCGATGCCGCCGGCCAGGTCGCCGTCGGGTTGTCGAGGCCCATCGGCCTCGCGGCGGGGAGGCGACGCCGAGCGCGGCGTTCATCTTCCCGAGCCGGCCCCCGGTTCGGGAAGGTGTCGGGAGCCCTGACCGACGTGCGGCGTCGAAGCGCACCGTCCGGTCCCGGCCGACCATGATCCCGGGAGTCCGGGGCTGGCCGTCAGCGAGCTCGAACGCCGCCGTCCGCCATCGACCGGCAGCAGGTCCGGCCAACGATCCTGCAACAGACGGCACATCCGCACCGTTACCATCACGAGATATGCGGCAGAACTTGATGATTGGTCCTCTTATAATTCGCCGATTGGTTTTTACATAAGTCTCGTCACTGACGCATGTCAGGTTCCTGCACATGCAGCAGCTTGACATGCGCTGGGCCTATTTAAGCGCGGCCGTCATCGATAAGACTCTGAACAAGAAAGAGTCCAGTCGCGACATAGGACGATTCGGCAATGGGCAGCCGGCGCTGCTCAGTACAGTGAACGAGGGAGCTCGAAGCAATGAAGGCAAAGACGGTTATGCGCATCGGTGAATTCATCACTGCTACGTCGCTCGCGATTTTCCTGGCCTCGGTGTCCTTCTTGAGCGTTGGCCTGCTCTCGCCGGCCGGGGCGCATCCGGTTGCCGCGGTGAGCAACGGTAGCCCCGACACGAACGGCTGGGGATAGCCGCACTGCGGGGAACGTTCGGCGTCCGGGCGACGAGGTACTCCTTATCGTCGCCCGGGCGCGCTGGGAGGGCGGGCCCCGCGCCGCCGCCCAGGCTTGGGAACTGGCTTGAACGAACAATCCCGGAGGCGGTCATAACCAGTCAACTTGATGGCCTGCACGATGGTATCTCCAGGAGCAGCGCCGACGGTATGGACACGCTCGGCGCCATACTGCGTAAGCTGCGTCAGCAGGAAGGCCTTTCGCAGCGCAGAATGGTCCGCCGCCTGCATCTGTCTTCTCATAGCTCGATAGCCGATTTCGAATCGGGACGCCGTATACCGCATGCTGACATCGTGGCCGAGTACGAGCGCACCTTCGGAATCCGGGACGGCGCGCTGCAGCGCCTTCGGCTGAAGGAACTTGCCAGCCGTACCTTTGACCATGCTCTGCTTGGGAGCAATGGCAGTCCGCCCGAGGACTCCTTCGGCACGAAGGCAGCCCAGCCGGTGCACAGCCAGCTCCCGCCTGACGTGCCACAGTTCGTGGCCCGACGGGAGGAAATCCTGCAGGTTCTCGGCACACTGACCAGCCTGCCGAAGTTCGTGGGGATTTTCGGCGCGCCGGGGATAGGCAAGACCGCCCTGGCTGTGCATCTGGCGAGCCTGACGCAGATCCGGTTCCCTGACGGCAGGCTCTGCGTCGACCTTCGCGGGGACACGAGCCGACCGGTGCCAACCTCCGCGGTGCTAGCTCGTCTGCTGCGCTGGCTACGGGTCTCACCGTCGGAAATGCCCACCACGTTCGAGGAGAAGCTCTCGCTCTACCGGACGCTGACGGCGAGCCGCAGCCTGACCGTGGTGCTCGACAACGCGTATGACGAGGCGCAGGTACGTGACCTGCTGCCGCTCGCGGGCGACTGCCTGGTCATCGTTACCGGGCGCCGCACGCTTTACGGGCTGAGCTTCGCGCTAACGCTGGTGCTGGCCAATCTCAGCCGGGATCATGCGCTGGAATTGCTCGTCGCCGTGGCCAAGCGGCCCGATCTGCAGGACGGACCGGGCGCCAAGCTGATCCTGGAGAAATGCGATGGGCTTCCGCTCGCGCTAGTCATCGTCGCCGAGCGGCTCGCCGTCCGGCCCGGGTGGTCGGCCGGGAGCCTAGCCCGGCTGCTGTGCGGCGACGACGAGGGTCTGGATTACCTGGTGTCCGGTGATCTGAGCGTCAAGGCGGCGTTCAATCGCTCGTACGTCCGCCTGGAGAAGCTGGACAAAAGACTCTTTCGCCGAGCCGCACTGCTCGGCCGCGGGCCGTTCGACCCGGATCTCGCTGATCTTCTGGTGGATGCCCCCGCCGCGGCCGCACTCGAACGCCTCGTGGACGAGAACCTGGTCCGGCACCAGGGCGATTCGCACTATCAGCTGGATGGGCTCATTTACAGCTTCGCGCTGGAACGAGTCCTGGCGGAAGACGACGCCAGCGAGCGGGAACAAATCCTGGAGCGGGTTCTCGGATGGCTGAGCACTGTCTGCGGGCAAGCACGCCGGGCCATGCAAGGCGGCCAGCTCGCCACCGCCTGCGAGGGAGCCGAGACCCGGACGCCGGCCATTACCGATCACGATACCGCGCTTGAATGGTACGAATCTCAGCGCTCTCACCTGGTAGCCGCCGTATCGCGGGCGGCGCGGTGCGGCCAGAGCCTGCTCGCCGCGCGGCTGTGCCGCGACCTTGGCCCGTTCTTCCAGGCGCGCAAGTACTGGGCCGACTGGATATCGACGCACCGGATAGGGATCCGCTGCGCTCAACTGGCCTGCGACCTGGGGCTCGAAGCCAAGCTGCTGCACATGCTCGGTGAGGCTTACCTGGAAGTCGGCCTCAACGATTTCGCCCTGCAGTGCCTCCAGGCGGCGTTGCGGCTCCAAGCCGACGACGCCGGCCCCGTCCTGGCCAGTCTCGGGAAGCTGTACCTGGCGCAGGGGAAAATGTCGGATGCGTCGGCCGCCCTCCAACTGGCGGCGCAGGAATGCTCCGTCGCTGGCCGTCAGCGAGCGCTTGTTCGCGCCTCGGTCACGCTGGGAGCCATGCGACTGCAGCAAGGGGACGCTGCGGGGGCCCTCGGAATCCTCGACGAGGCCGACCGGATTGCCGACGCGATCGGCGATGGCTACGGTCGCGCGGACGCGCTGCTTCAGGTTGCCCGCGCCCGTGTCGCGCTGAATGAGACCGAACACGCGGCGGAGATCCTGGCCGAGGCGCTCGCACTGCGCAGGCAGATCGGGGACCGATTCGGCGAGGCTTCCGTGCTGCGATTGCTCGGCGACTGTTGTCGCCGTGGCCTGCGGTGGGCGGACGCGTACGAGGCGCTGGACCAGGCCCGGCGTCTGCAGCTGGAGTTCGACCGCCGCTACGTCGAGGGAAACAGGTGGCTGGGAGAGCCGCCGGTCGAACATCCCGAGCCGCATACCGGGGAAACGGATACGCTAGCCGACATGTCGACATTGTTAGCCGGGCGTCCCTGAGTACGGTTCGGCAGAAGATCTGTAAATGCAATGTAAATACTCAAGCCCCGGTACCCCAGTCGGCAGAGGGATCGGCCCTAAAAGCTGAACAGCGTGGGTTCAATTCCCACCCGGGGCACCTATCACCACAGACTTAAGTAATGTACGGCACGGCCAGAAGCCGATACGGCTGGCGTGCCCATGTCTATGACGTCAGCGGTCCCGCCATCGATGTACACGCAGGCCAACGCGTCGGACGACGAGCTGGCGCCTGGGTTTTACGTGCACATCCTCCGCAGCGGAAAAGTGTGCATAAAACTGCGGTTAATTCATCGCGCAAATATGTACCGCACTAGCGGAATGTATTAGTGTGGGTTATGCCGGGTTTGACGAATTGGGCAACCTGGAGGTGATCCAATCAGCATGGCGCAGCCGCTCTCACAAGGCGCGTTCCCCTGGGGGACAACGGCGATGGAAGCGGCTGCGCCCACACAATTGGCGGAAAACTCAGGTTCGTCCGGATTTTGAATGACTAATTACCGGAATGTTTAAACTACGGATAGACGAGTTCCGCCTGTACCCGAGCGGCGTGCATATCCCAGAGCAGGCCAGCCAGGAAATCGGGATCCGCGACCGGCATCCCCTCCCAGATCTTGTCGCCCGCGGCCTCGGCCCGCTCCACCTCGGCGTGGAAGGCGCTGTGCCTGATGGCCGCCCCGACGTAGAGCATCCCCACGTAGACGCCCTTCTCGGCCACCTCGGAGTGCAGGGCCTGCAGGTAGTTGCGCTGGGCGGCTTGCGCGGGACTGGGGCCGCTCATGTTCGGCAGGCCGGTCACGGTGCTGCCGCCCTGCGCGGTCAGGATGGCGCCATCCCCCTGCTCGAGCATGTGCGGAAGGAACTCCTGAACGAGTGCCAGCATCGTGTAGAAGATCAGCGGCATGAACTTCTCCGCGTACTCCGGGGTCAGGCCGGCGGCGGGGACGAACCCGGTGCTGGGGGTGGGCGCGTAGTAAAACGCGTCGAGGTCGCCGGTCGTTGCGCGAATCTGCTCGGCCAGCCGGGGCACGGCGCTGGTGTCGGCTAGGTCGGCCGTGATGACCTGTGCGGTCGCCCCGGCACCGGTCAGATCCTTTGCCAGCCGTTCCAGCGGCTCCGCGCGGCGAGCCACAAGCGTAACGGCATAGCCCTCTTGCGCGTAGCGACGGGCGACTGCCTGGCCGAGGCCGGGTCCGAGTCCGAACACCGCGATGGATTTAGACATAAGAATGCTCCAATGGATAGTTCGACTACCGTTCCGAGGAGCATCTTCGGCAATATTTGCGTTGTCGTCAAGCGATTCACGTCAGCTCGCGTCGCGACTTCTGCGCGAGCGAGCGGCAACGTCCCTGCACTGACGTCTGGAATTATCATCAGCGACAACGTCAACTCTTCATTACATAACTTTGACGTTCCACGCCCGGCCGGGGTAAAATTATTTTTAAGATTAAATTTACCTTTGATAGGAGGCATCTTGCGCGTCCTCGTAGTGCAAAAAGATAATGATGCGGGCGAAATACTGAGCCGAGGCTTGCGCCAAAACGGCTATACAGTTGATCAGGCCGACACGGGAAAACAGGCGCTAAAAACTTTCCATTGTGCCGATTTCGTCCTCCTTGATCTCGATCTACCCGATCTTGACGGCATCCAGGTGTGCCGAGAGGTGCGAGCCGTCAGCGACACCCCCATTATTGCTGTTACCGCCCGCTCAGCCGACCTGGACCGGATCCTCGGCCTGCAGGCAGGCCTGGACGACTATGTAACCGCGCCCTATCAATTCCGTGAGCTGGTGGCGCGCATCGAGGCTGTCATGCGGCGTACCTACCGGCAATCACACGTCGGACGAGACGTGTCGTGCGGGAATCTGCGCGTGGACTCAGGCCGGCGGGAAGTTTACCTCGGCGACCGGCTTGTCATTCTGACAGCAAAAGAATTTGATTTGCTGAGCCTTTTTACGGGTCAGCCTGAGACGGTGTTCTCCCGTAAAGAGATCATGTCTAGAGTCTGGCATGCCGAGCTGACGAATTACAGTCGCACCATTGATACGCATATCTACAGTTTGCGGAGGAAACTCGAATCCAGCAGTTGGATCGTCACAGTTCGGGGGTTCGGTTTCCGGCTCGGTCGCGGCTGACTTCATTGCCGAGCCCTAGAGAGAATCATTTTCGCAATGAGCTATTAAAGAATTGATCAGTACGGAGTGAAACATGCCTCGAAGTGCACGCATTAACATTGCCCCTAGCTTCCTGTGCGAAGGAATAGGATGCTGGCTTCGCCAAGAAATCGGGCAGGGACGGCTTCCGGCATTTGGCGGCTGGAAACTATGCAGGACTTGCCGGGAAAATCTGGGCGAAGGGCTGGCGGAGCTACCGGAACTCTATGACGAGTGCGGACGCCTGCTCAATGGATCCAGTAAGCGCGGTCAGCCTCGCGAAAGAAGGTCAGGACAACCACTGTCGGGTATGCCGTTTAATGCTGCGGCGGCCGACGTGCGGGCGAGAATTCTCGCCGTACTAGGCTCCTGGAGCGGAATGGTGGTCGAGCAACGAGGTGTTTCCGCGCCCCGGCGAACGGCAGACGCGCTGGCCGGGTTCCTCGCTCTTCATACGGACTGGATAGCTGCTCATGCCGCGGCCGGCGATGCCACGGAAGAAGTGGCGCAACTGGTGCGGCTGGCTCGCCGGGTAGCCTATCCCGACAGTGTGCGGCGGGTGCAGGTCGGCGAATGCGTGGACGGCGAATGCGCCGGCGAGCTGATTGCCCTGCTGCATTCTGCGGATCCGTTGCTGCCGACCGAAATAACCTGTGATGTGGACCCGCGCCACACGTGGCCAGCCTATCGGTGGATACAGCTGAGCAGACGCCTCAAGGTGGCACCGCCCGGCGCAACACCCGTTGTGCGCTGGCTCAGTGCCACCGATATTTCCCGACTATGGAGGCTGCCGGCCGGAAGCGTCTACCGCCTCGCGAGCGAGTGCCGGTGGCGTCGCCGCAGCCAGGCCGGCCGCACGTACTACCACGAGACGGATGTCGCGCGCACATTCAGCCAGCGTGAACTCGAAACAGGCGCGCCCTGACCAAAGAGCCGGCCGCGGACCGGGCAGGAGGGTGTCCAACTGGTCATATTGACCAGTTGGACACCCTCAGCCGGTCAGGGCTTCAGGTCGGTGGCGGCCCGGCCCGAGCCGTCCACGTAGAACGGCGTGGAGTCATGCTCGTGGGTGATCCGCCAGCCGGCCGCCGTGCGGATGAACCCGATGGTGGCCCGAAACCACATGTCCACCTGCTCACCGTCCACCTTGGTGCCGGTCACGTGCGTGAGTCCGTGGCAGTAGGCAACGTCGTCACCTGCTTCGATGACCGGTTGGCCGATGTCGTAACAGGGCGGGGAGGCCCACATCCGGACCCAGCCGTCGAAATCGGCCGGGTCGCGAACCTCGTTCCCGTAGCGTAGTGGGGGGATTAGTCGGAAGCTGACCACCCGCGGCGCGTAAAGGGCCACCACGCGGTGCGCGTCCCCGGCGGCGATGGCAGCGGCGCGGTCGTCAAGCAGCGCCCGGATCTGCTCCCGGACGGTCGGTTCAATCTCTGTCGTCATGACCATGGCCTCCTCGGCACGTACGAGTTTCTCTTCCAATTCGCTGGCTTTTTCAGCTCGGTGACTGCGGAGCGGCCTCAACGAGGCTGACTAGTTCCGAACTCTGCACGATCCGAACCCAGCGAAAACCGGCCTGATCGAGCAGTGAGCGGATCTCCGCCTCGGTGCGGAAGTGACCGTCAGCGGTAAAGACCAGCATCTGCAGGTCCATGAATTTTCCTATCGTCGGCCGATTCCCATCTGGCAGGACGGTCTCCGCGATCAGCAGACAGGAATTATCAGCCATTGCGGCCCGGCACGCAGTCAGAATTTTCACGGCCTGGTCGTCGGTCTCGTGGTGGATCATGCCGCTCAAAAGGTAGAGGTCCGCCCCTTCTGGCAGCGAGCTGAGGACATCCCCGCCCACGACCCGGCAGCGGTCGCCGACGCCCGCTCTTGACAATTCGATCGCAGCTCCGGCCACCGCGTCCGGCGTGTCGAATAGCACTCCCTGCAGGTGCGGGTTGGCTGAGAGGATTCCGGCGAGCACGGCGCCATCGCCACCGCCGACATCGACAATGGTGCTGAAGCTGCTCAAATCGTACGGGCCGATAACACTGCGATACGTATAGAGGGAGCCCATGCCGGCCGCGAAGGCGTCCGCATCGTCGGGATTCCCTGACAAGTGCTCAAAGAAATTAGCGCCGTTGGCTCGCTCGAACGACGGTTCCCCGGTCCTGGCCACCTCATACAGTTCGCTCCAGGTGCGGTGCCAGAACGGCATCCCCACCATCGCCGCCCATGCGCGCAGCGAGCCGGGGACATCGCTGCGCAGCAGTTCGCCCAGCGGGGTGAGGGCGAACTGCCGGTGGTCAAGCTCTGTGACGACGGACGCGTCGACCAGTGCGCGCAATACCCGATACAAGGCACGATCATGCGCGCCCACGCGCCGGGCGATCAGCGCTACTGGCTGCGGGCCGTCCGCTAGCACGTCCGCGACCCCGAGTCGGGCCATCACACAGACCGCCTGCGCGGTATAGCCTCCTATGACCAGCCTCATCAACGCTGCGGCAGACGGCGACTGCACTTCCGGATGGGCTTGTGTCTCATTAACGGCCACCATGGCCTCCGTAAACGTGTCGTTAGGACCAATTCCGCGAGGCCGGGCATAGGGTGCCTGCGCGGAAAACCGGCCCGCGGAGCTACGGGATATTCCCCGTAGCCCCGGAGGCCGGGAAATGATGCCAGTCAATCGACTGCCTACTTGATGCCGACGACCATCGAGTGAGGGCCGGTCAGATGCTCGACGTAGGTCTTCTTGAACCCCGCCTTCCGCATCCAGGCATGGTAGTCGGCGCCGGTGCTTTCAAATCCGCCTGCCGTCTGGAGCAGCATGGTCAGGCTCATCAGCAGGCCGTAGGTGTTAATGCGCCGCTCGTCGTCAATGATGGAATCGTAGACGATCAGCGCACCGCCTTCCGGCAGGGCGCTGTAGGCCTTCTGCAGAAGCAGGCGCCTCTGGTCGACGTCAAAGCCGTGCAGGAGCTGCCCCATGACGAGCACATCCGCCGTGGGCAGCGGGTCGGTGAAGAAATCGCCAGCGGTGAAGCTCAGCCGGTCGCTGAGCCCGAACTCGGCGACGCGCTCGTCGAAGATCGGACGCAGCGGCGGCAGGTCGAAGCCGCCGCCGGTAATGTGCTTATTCGCGAGCGCGACCTGAATCGACGCGGTGCCGCCGGAGCAGCCAATATCAATCACAGAACGGTAGTCCTGCCAGGGGAACTTGGCGGCGAGCATCTGACCGATGTAGGTGCTGGCCCCGGCCATCCCGCGCGCGAATGCGGCTGTCTTGTCCTTGTCGGCGTAGAGCACCTCGAAGAAGTCTTTGCCGGTCTTGGCCTCGCTCTGCGGCACTCCGGTTCTGAGCGACTCCGTCAGCAGCCCCCAGTTGGGGTAGAGGGTCGAATTCGCCATGTCCAGGACGCCGCCCATATAGCAGGGCTTGGCGACGTCGAGGAACAGATCTGTCTCGGGCGTGTTGGCGTAGCGGCCGTCGTGGCGCTCCAGCATGCCCAGCGACACCAGCGCGTCGAAAAAGTCCGTCGCGCTGCGCGGGTGCAGACCCAGCCGTTCGCGCAGCGCCTCGGCGTCGAGTGCGCCCGCCTTCGCCAGCTCCGAGAAGAGCCTTAGTTCGACCGCGCTCAGCAGCACCTTCGAGCCCCAGTACGCCATCCCGAGCTTCATGATCGCCTCGGGCGTCAGCTCGTTCTCTTGCTCAACCGACAACAGATTCGTTCCGTCTTGTACTTCATTTGCCGTCATCATTACCTCCGTAAACGGGTTTTACTGATCATTTGGCGCGGACTTGCTATTACTAGTCGGATGGATTTTCCTTTCGTCTGCGACCTGATTCCGCTGGCTGGCGGCGGTTTGGGGGAAGCCCGTTCGCGGGGGCTCCAAGAAAGCCTGGTGTCGCGTGTATCGGCCTGCTGGGCCGGGCCGTCCGCGAACGGCGGGACGGGCTAGCTCCGGTCAGGAGAGCACGCGGCGGCGAAAATTGCGCAGTCCGATGGCGAGGAACACGGCGCCGAAGCCGAGCACCACCGGGTAGATGAGGTACAGATGCATGTGGGGCGCGTTGGTAAACGCCGCCCGCATCCCCTCGTTCACGTAGACGAGCGGGTTGACCAGCACAATTGTCTGCAGCCAGGGCCAGCCGCCCACGGTCACCGGGGCGAGCTTGGTCCACGAGTAGTAGGTGCCGCCGAGGAACGTGATCGGCAAGATAACGAAGCCGAACATCAACCCGACGTTCTGCGGCTCGAACGACGTGCCGAGCACCAGCCCCAACGAGGCCGTCGCCACGCAGGCGAGCGGCACGAACGTCAGGATCACCCACCAGTGCAGGTCCAGCTGGGCCTGCACGCCCGGGGCGTGCACGACGGAGGCGATCGGCAGCACGATGATCGCCGACAGCAGGCCCTGGACCGCGCCGAACAGCACCTTGGCCGCGGCGACGAGCCATATCGGGCAGGGCGCCTGCGCCCGGTCCTCGATCTCTCTGGCGAACCCGAAATACTGGGCCATGGCCAGCGCGATCGACTGCAGGCCCTGGAACATGATCGAGATGCCGACAACACCCGGCACCAGGATCGTCGCGAAGTCCGACTCGGCCGCATCGCCGTGGCCGCCGATGCCCTGCCCGATCTTCGGGAACACATAGAGGAACACGAAGCACAGCAGGAACGGCTGGGTGAGCGTGCGCAGTACGAAATCCCATCGGTGCTTGCGCAGCACCACCAGGTCACGCAGGAGCAGGGCGCCGAGCGCGGCCGAGGACGCGGCCGCCACCGACCGGACAGGGCCGCCGCCGATGCGAGCTGACACCAGGGTCATCGGTCTCTAAGCTCCTTTCCGGTCAGGTTGATGAACACCGTCTCCAGGGTCGGCTGGGCGACCGACACGTCGATTAGGTCGAACCCGCCGCGCTCGGCGGCCAGCACTATCCGCGGCACCAGCCGGTCGCCGCCCTGGACATGCAACTCGATCGAGCTGTCGGTGACCCGGGTCCTGGTGACCTCCGCGAGCTCAGTGCCGAGCAGTTCACCCAGTTTGCAGGCGTCCCCGGTGGCCCGCACGCTGACGACGGTGTCCGCGCCGACGCTCTGCTTGAGCGAGGCCGGCGTGTCCAGGGCGAGGATCCGCCCGTGGTTCATGATCGCGACCCGCTCGCACAGCCGGTCGGCCTCCTCCATGTAGTGCGTGGTGAGCAGGATCGTCTGGCCCTCGTCATGCAACTCGCCGAGCAAGTCCCACAGCGCCAGCCGGGACTGCGGGTCGAGCCCCGCCGTCGGCTCGTCCAGGAACAGCACCGACGGCCGGTGGAAGATGGCCCTGGCCACCATCAGCCGCTGCGCCATGCCGCCGGACAGCGCGTGCACCGACGCCTTGGCCCACCTGGCCAGCTGGAACTTCTCGAGCAGCTCATCGGCGATCCGCCGCGACTCGCGAGCGTGGATGCCAAATAGCCGACCGTGGAAGTAGAGGTTCTCCCAGACGGTGAGCTGCCGGTCGAGGGTGTTGTGCTGCGAGACGATCCCGGTAATCTGCTTGGCCAGCGCAGGATGAGCGCCAACGTCCACGCCGGCGATGAACGCCTTCCCCGCTGTCGGCACGACCCGGGTGGTGAGCATGCCAGCGGTGGTGGTCTTGCCCGCGCCGTTCGGCCCGAGCAGACCGAAGATCTCCCCCGCCCGCACCTCCAGGTTGAGCTTGTCTACCGCGGCGAAATCCGTATCCGGATAAACTTTCGTCAAACCTTGTGTGTGAATAACCGAGTCGATGGTCACACCTCACTTACTGGGCCATGGGTAGAATAAGCCAGATCATCAGCGGTGAAAACCGTGTCAACTCAGCCGGTTTTGCATACGGTTATATTCCGCTTGCGCTCTTCGCGGCGGGCTGCCGGGCAGGCTCAATGTTGGCGTTCAGGTGAAAGACGTTCTCCGGGTCGTAGAGCGCCTTGATTCGGGCTAGCCGCTGGTACTTCTCCGCTCCGTAGCTGGCGCGCACGCGATCGTCGTCGCGGTCGAACACGAAGTTGATGTACTCACGGGAACCGCTCGCGTGCGGCCGCAGTGCCTGCCAGGCGGCGCATGCCCAGGCCTGGTCAGCCTTATGCGACTGGGCGTCAGCCGACAGCGCGACCATTCCCATCATCACCCGGCTGGAACGACTGCCGCTGAAAGCGATATCCATATCGGCGACGTCTGCCACCGCTCCGTCCAGCCCCAGTAGCCGGATGAAGGACATCGGCGAGTCCGGTCCTGGCAGTTGCTCGGCGATGCTCGTGATCACATCGTCGGAGAACTGCTGAAGGTACAGGTTCCTCTCATAGGCGTAGATGCGTGACGGGGCGAAACTATCGAACGACTGCTGTAGAGCCGCGTACGGCAATGGCAGCACGAACTCAAACAGCGGCGGCAGCTCGGCCCGGATCCGGCTGACCACCTGGTCATGTTCTTGGGCCGACCCGAACCCGACAACGACCAGCATGTAGCCGGATGTGCCGTGGTAGCGAGCCGGCACGAAGTCGGCTGGCGGCGCGGTAACTCCGGCCAGCAGCTGCCAGCCCGCCGCGCGGGGCAACGACGCCAGCACCTCCCGTCCCAGACGCAGCGCCTCAGGGCCGCTCTCCCGTCCCCAGAAGAACAGTCCCAGGTGCACCAGAGGACCGACCTCGTGCAGCTGGAACTCAAAGCCGGTGACCACGCCGAAGTTACCGCCGCCACCCCGGAGCGCCCAGAACAGGTCCGGGTGATCGTCGACGGTGGCGCGCAGGGTGCGGCCATCAGCGGTGACGACCTCCGCGGCGACCAGGTTGTCCGCAGTCAGCCCGGCGTAGCGGCTCAGCCAGCCGTACCCGCCGCCCAGGGTCATGCCGCCCACCCCGATGTCACTGATCAGCCCGGTGGGGACGGCCAGGCCGTGCCGTTGGGTGGCCGCGTCCAGATCGGCCAGCGTGGCCCCGCCGCCACACCACGCCCGACGGGTGTCCGGATTCACCGACACCGCCCGGAGCTCGCTGAGATCGATCACCAGGCCGCCCTCGGCTATGGCGACCCCCCAGGGGTTGTGCCCGCCGCCTCGAACCGAGATTTCCAATCCGCGCTCTCGACCGAAGGCGATCGCCGCGGTGACGTCGGCCGGGCCGGCGCAGCGGACAATGAGCGCCGGACGATGGTCGATAGCGCCGTGCCAGACCAGGCGGGCCGAATCGTAATCGGGATCGGACTCGTCGATCACCCGGCCGGTCACTTCAGTGCGGAATGCGTCGAGTCCCGAGATCTGCGTCATCTGCCTTACCTCCTGAGGATGTCGAAAGTAGTGGTTTCAGGCTCTTGCTGATCAGCTCGATGTTGCGAGCGACCAGGTCATCTGGCATGCCGGCGATGCTCGCCCAGAAGATGAGGTGCTTGACCGGCAGTCCTTGTGTCACCTCATGGATGCGCGCGGCGGCGTCCTGGGGAGTGAGGATCTCCAGCACGCCATAGGGCGAGCCTGGCGAGCGGTGGTTGAAATGGTCGGCCGTGATCAACGGCGGCGCAGGCTGACTGGTGCCTTCCACCGATGCCTGCCGGTAGCTGTTCATCTGGTAAACCGCGTAGGGCGCGACCCGCGACCACGCGGCGTCGGGATCGTCGGCCAGGATGATCGGGAGCAGACCGGACACCCGGGCCTGGGCCGGGTCGTGACCGCCTTCGACCAGCCCGGCGCGGTAGTGGGTGAACATGTCGTGCGAGAGGTGCAGCAGGCCGATGCCGAGCCGCCCGGCCAGGCGCGCGCCCCGCGGACCGTAGAACCCTCCCCACACCGGCACCGGATCCTGGATCGGCCTCGGCGTGACGCCGCCCTCCGCCCACAACTGGCGAATCTGGCGGATGGTCTGCTCGGTCTTGGCGAAGCGACGGCTGATGTCGGTGTCGAATAGGTCATATTCGGGGACCCGGTATCCGGCGCCGAGTCCCAGTTCGAGGCGGCCGCCGCTGATCAGGTCGACGATCGCTGCTTCCTCGGCCAGCTGGGCCGGCTTGCGCAGGGCCGGCAGCACCACCGAGGTGCCGACCCGGGCAGTGCGGGTGCGTGCCGCCGCCGCGGCCGCGAAGGTGAGCGGCTGCGGCAGATAGCCGTCGGCGAAGAGATGATGCTCGGTGAACCACAGGCCATCGGCCCCTAGCCGGTCCGCCTCCTCGCAGAACTCCAGCGTGCGCGCGTAGTAGTCCGCCCACGGACGTTGCCATCCGTCGGGGTTTCGAAGGTCAAAGACAACTCCGACTTTCATCTCGTGCTCTCCGTCCGTGGCCTCGATGTTCAACAGGGGGATTAAGTCGCCGGCGCGCCGAACCAGCGGCGCAGCGCTGATTCCAGACGTGCGGATTCGAGATCTCCCTGGCCGCCGTCCAGCCACGCGATATGCCCGTCCGGGCGGACCAACGCGGCGCTGAGGTCCGACAGCGCGCTGGAACCCTCGACCTTGGCCGACAGCAGGTCCACCCGGTCCCGCCAGGGTTGCGCGGCGGCCCGGATCCAGTCCTGCCCGCCGTCGCCTCCTGACAGGTCAAGGACCACGCCCCGGGCCGTCCGCAGCAGCGTGCCGGTGGTGGCCTGACCGGCTCCGACCAGCAGATCGGCCTGCGGGAGGCGCGCGCCGAGGAGCGGATGGCCCCCCTGACCGACGTCGTAGCGAACGTCGAGGCCGCCCAGCATCTCGGCCAGGTACCGGCGTGGCTCGCCGAGACTGATCAGATCGGTGAAGACCGAGCGCACGGCGGAAGCGTCCGGGCCGCCGAGCAGCAGATCGGTCTGCGCGGCCACAGCGGCAAGGACTCGCGCGCCGACCGGGTGCCGCTCGGCGTGGTAGCTGTCGAGCAGGCCCGGCGCGGCCCGCCCGCGTACCTCGGCGGCCAGTTTCCAGCCGAGATTGACGGCATCCTGCACGCCTAGGTTGAGTGCCTGCCCGCTGGCGGGCATCTGCGCGTGCGCCGCGTCCCCGGCTAGCAGCACCCGGCCCGACCGATAGCGCGCGGCCTGCCGGCTGACATCGCCGAACAGGTCGATCCAGATCGGCCTGCCGCCGCTGATGTCATCACCGGTGATCCGGGCCCACGCCCCCGCCACCTCGGCGAAAGCCGGCGGCGCGGTCCGTTGGCCTGCCCGGCGGCCGAACTCGTGCAGCATCACCCGGGTCACGTCGTCGCCCGTCCGCGCCGCGATGGCCAGGCCGCCCGGGAGCCGCTGGAACCGCCGGGGCTGGATGTCGAGGCCGGCCACGTCCGCGCGGATGAGTTCCCGCCGCGCGTCGTGACCGGCGAACTCGACGTCTGCCAGCCGGCGGACGGTGCTGCCCTCGCCGTCGCACCCGGCCAGATAGCGGGCCCGCAACCCGATCCGACCGTGCGCGGTTGCCACCTCGGCCTCGACGTGATCGCTCGTCTGGCTGAGGCCGAGAAGCTCGTGGCCCCGCCGGATATCGGCGCCGAGTTCGGTCGCCCAGGCGGCCAGCATCGCCTCGGTGCGCGGTTGCGGCACCTTCCAGTAGCCCGCGTGCGCGCTGCGCATCTGGTCCATCGGAAGGGGTATCCCGCCGAAGTGCCCGGAGGGCTCGGCCTGGACCGGGCCGAGGCGGTCAAGCAGGCCCCGCTGGTCGAAGATTTCCATCGTGCGCGCGTTGAGCTGGGAGGCGCGGGACTCGCGCATCGGCTCGGCCAGCCTGTCCAAGACCGTGACCTGAGCTCCGCCGAGCCGCAGCTCGCCCGCCAGCATCAGGCCGACCGGGCCGGCCCCGACCACGATGACGTCGGTCTCCAGCTGTATTGCGGTCATGGCCGTCCGATCAGTTGCCGGTTTCCGCGTATTTCCTGGCGTGCTCCAACGTGGTCAGGCTGTTGGTGCCCAGCGCGTCACGAACGAACTTCTTGGCATCGGCCAGGGTCGCCTCGCTGCCGAGGATCTTGGTGACGTTCGGCTGGTTGATCACCACCGTGTGCCGGGACGTCGCGTCGACGCCGTCCGGCCCGGTCGTGAACGTCCACTGTCCGATGTGGACCGACATCAGCGGCGGCACCTCGATCTGCTTGTAGGCGATCCTGGTGTCCGGGAAGCACACCCGCACCGACTTGGTGGTGTGGGTCGAGCCGTCCTTGGTCCTGGTCTCCATCTCCAGGAACTGCAGGCCCGGGGTGTCCTCGGTCAGCACGACCCTGGCCACGTGCGGCAGCCGCTCCGCCCAGAGCCCGGCCTGGTTGATGAAGTCGAAGACGTCGCCGGCCCGGCCGTTGATCCTGACGGTGTCGGCGAAAGTCAGCACCGTCTCGGCCGCGTCGACGGCGAGTTCGACGTTGGCCTTCAGCGCGGACAGCTCAGCCTTGCTGTTGCGGTCCACCGCCAGGTCCAGCCAGGCCAGTTTCTCCGGATCGTCGTCCTCGGCCCGGTAGTCGTGCAGCAGCCGCACCCGCGACTCCGCCGCGGAGACCGGCTCGATCACCCAGGCCCCGCCCATGGCGCCCACCGGCGACTGGGACTTCTCCTGGCGGAAGTCGATCCGCAGTTGCCGCGGCTGCAGGACGCGGCGCGACGTCCAGGTCTTGGCCTCGCCGTTGGCGGTGGCCCAGATCCGGATCCGTTCCTCTGCCTTGTCCTGCTCGACGTGCTCGACGTGCACCGTCGGCGGGAAGATCCGCGGCCAGCTGGCAACATCGGCGATGAGCCGGTAGACCTCATCGGCCGGCGCCAGAACCCTTATCTCATGCTCCACCGAGCGGCTGTTGTGCGACATTTCTCCTCCTGTTATCCGGTATCGCTTGGCCTGCGTATCGGCGGGACTCGGCAACCTCAGAAGTTGCCAAGCCCTCCGCAGACATTGATCGCCTGCGCCGTGATCGAGGCGGCTGTGTCGGAGGCGAGATAGCCGACCAGGCCGGCCACCTCGTCGGGGGTGGAGTAGCGCCCGAGTGGGATCTTCGCGTTGAACCGGCCGAGAATCTCGTCCTCGGTGGTCTTGTAGAAATCCGCGTAGCGCTGCCGGATAGCCTTCGCCATCGGCGTTTCCACATAGCCAGGGCACACGGCGTTCACGGTGATCCCACTCGGGCCGAGCTCATTGCCCAGCGCCTTGGTGAAGCCCACCACGCCGTGCTTCGATGCCGAGTAGGGGGCCCCGAACACCACGCCCTGCTTACCCGCGGTCGACGCGATATTGATGATGCGTCCCCAGGACCGCTCGAGCATGCCACCCGTGTTGAGCACGGCCCGAGTCATCAGGAAGACGCTATTCAAATTGGTGTTGATGATGTCGAACCACAGCTCGTCGCCGATTTCAGCCGTGACTCCCCCGCCGCCACGGCCGGCGTTGTTCACCAGGATGTCCACCGGGCCGTGCCGATCGACGGCCGAATCGACGAACTCCGCGACGCTTTCCGGCGATCGGACATCGCACACGCCGCCGTCCACGTCGAGCCCGTCTTTCTGGAACTGCTTGACGGTCAGCGCGACGTTGTCCGCATTGCGTGCGCAGATGCGGACCTTGTCGCCCTGGGATGCCAGCAGGCTCGCGATCGCAAGACCGATCCCGCTGGTCGCGCCGGTGACGAGCGCGAACCGCGCACTGCGTTCCGCCATTCTTCTCTCCTTGGTGAGTACGTTCTCGGTTGACTGCTTGACTGCTCGCCTGGTCAGGCCGCGGAAAGCCGATCGGGGCCGGACTTGCCGGCTGCCGCGTTCCGCTCGCGGAGTATCTGATCGACAAGCCCGGTGCTGTGCTCCGCGTTGCGAAACAGCGGGTGTCCGATCACCTCGCGCAGGAACGGCACAGTGGTACGCACTCCGGGACCGCTGATCCGGAATTCGGCCAGCGCCCGATCCATCCGGGACAGTGCCTCGGCCCGCGTTGGCGCCCAGACCAGGAGCTTGGCCAGCAGCGAGTCGTAGCTAGCGGGTACCTGGTATCCGGCGTACCCGTGGGTGTCCACCCGCACGAACGGCCCCCCGGGCGGCCGGAACTCCGCCAGCCGCCCGGGGGTCGGCAGGAAGCCGCGGTCCGGGTCCTCCACGTTGATCCGGCACTCGATCGCGGCGCCAGCGGGCGTCGCGTCCGCCTGGCACACCGACAGGGGCTGGCCGGCCGCGACCAGCAGCTGCTCGCGCACCAGATCGAGGCCGGTGACCAATTCGGTCACCGGATGCTCGACCTGGATGCGGCAGTTAACTTCCATGAAGTAGAAGTTGGCCGCATCGTCGACGAGGAACTCGAACGTTCCCGCGCCGCGGTAGCCCGCCGCGCGGGCGCCGGCCACCGCGACCTCCCCCATCCGCTCGACCAGGTCCAGTGGCAGCGCGGGCGGCGGCGATTCCTCGATCAGCTTCTGGTGGCGCCGTTGCACCGTGCAGTCCCTGGCGCCGAGATGCACCACGTTGTCGTGCTGGTCGGCGAGGATCTGGATCTCGACATGCCGCGAGTGCGTCAGATAGCGCTCCACGTACACCCGGCCGTCGCCGAACAGGGTCTGCGCCGTGTTCCTGGTCTCCTGGTAGGTTCGCGGAAGATCCGCGTGCTCTCGCACCACGCTGATACCGCGCCCGCCGCCGCCCGCGACCGCCTTGATGATCACCGGGTAGCCGATACGGTCCGCGATCTGCTGCGCGTCTTCGATATCCCGCGCGGGCTCCACCCCGCCAGGCAGCAGCGGCAGGCCCGCCACTGACATCAACGCGCGGGCGGAGGACTTGTCGCCGAGCGAGCGGATCACCTCGGCCGGCGGCCCGATGAAGGCGAGCCCATTGCTCTCGCACACCTCGGCGAAATCGCCGTCCTCAGAGAGGAATCCGTAGCCCGGGTGCACGGCGTCGGCCCCGGTCTGCAACGCCGCCTCAACCAGCGCCGGAATATGCAGATAGCTCCGCCGGGCCGGGGCGGGCCCGATCTGCACCGCTTCGTCGGCGAACTCGACCGCCGCGGAATTCCGGTCCTCGGTGGAACAGACGGCAACCGTGGCGATGCCCATCTCCCGGCAGGTGCGCAGGACCCGCAGCGCGATCTCGCCCCGATTGGCGATTAACACCTTCCTGAACATCACGCCTCACTCCGCTTCGGCCAGGGCGAACAGCGGCTCGCCGTACTCGACCGGCTCGCCGTCGCCCTTCAGCACCTCGACGATCCGGCCAGCGCGCTCCGCTTCCACCGGGAGCATCAGCTTCATCGCCTCGATGATCGCGATCTGCTGGCCCGTCGTGACGACGTCGCCCTCCCGGACGAACGGATCGGCGCCGGGCTCCGGACATCGGTAGAAAACCCCGACCGCCTGCGCGGCCAGAACCGGCCGCTGGGCGTCGCGGGCGGCAGCGCCCGACGCAGGAACCGCCACCTCGGTGGTCGCGACGTCCGCCGGCCGCGGCTGCGCTCCGTTCTGTTGCGGCTCAGGCCATTCGATATCGACGGCCACATCGCCGACCTGAACGCGCAGCGACCGGGGTTGAGCGTCCATTCCTGACAGCAGCCGCGCCGCATGCTGGCATACCTCCGCCAGGATGGCCGCTTGGCTCGTCGGCTCGATTGTCAGCTCAGGTGTCAACGTCGCATCCCTCCGCTCGCACCGGCTCGTAGACGGTCACGACGTCCGTTCCATAGCTGCGGAACCGTCGCTGCCTGGCCGCTACCAGTTCACGCCGGTCGAGTCCGGACAGCTCGCGCGCACAGGCCGCGACCGCGATCCGAAGCCGTTGCGCCGCCTCCAGATGATCGGTATGCGCGCCCTCGGCCGGCTCCGGCAGGACGCCGTCCACTATGCCGAGCCGCAGCAGGTCGCGGGCGCCCATCCGGAGCGCCTCGGCCGCCACCGGCGCCATCGCCCTGTCCTTCCACAAAATCGCCGCGCACCCTTCCGGGCTGATCACCGAGTACACCGCGTTGGCGCACACGAGCACCCGATCCCCGACGGCCAGCGCCAGCGCGCCACCGCTGCCGCCTTCGCCGGTGATCACCGTGATGATCGGAACCGACAGTCCCGCCATCAACCGGATGTTCTCCGCCACCGCGATCGCCTGGCCCTGCTCCTCGGCCGCGATGCCCGGATAGGCACCCGGCGTGTCGACCAGCGTGACAACCGGCAAGCCGAGTTTCTCGGCCAGCCGCATCAGCCTGGCCGCCTTGCGGTAGCCGCTCGGGCTGGGCATGCCGTAGTTGTGGGCGGCGAGTTCGGCCGCGGTGTGGCCCTTCTGGGTGCCGATCACCACCACCAGCATGCCGTCAATGCGGGCGATGCCGCCGACGATCGCCGCGCAGTCTCCGCCCAGCCGGTCACCGTGCAACTCTTCGAACTCGTCGAACGCGCGGTTGAGGTAGTCGATCGCGGTGGGGCGATCCAGTTTCCTGGCCAGGCCGACGACGCTCCAGACCGGGCGCTCCGGCAGCAGGCCGGGGTCGCGCACGAGGTCGCTGGGCCGGGCGGGAACGCGCCCCGAGGGTGCGGTCGCCGATCCGGCCGGCCGGCCGAGGGACAGCAACCTGGATAGCGTGGCGCGCAGCGCCACGCGTGGCCGGATGGCGTCGATCAGCCCGCGCTCCAGCAGGAATTCCGCGGTCTGGAATCCCGGTGGCAGGCTCTGCCGGATGGTCTGCTCGATCACCCGCGGGCCCGCGAATCCCATCCGGGACTTGGGTTCGGCGATGATGACGTCGCACAAGGTGGCGAACGACGCCGCCACGCCCCCGTACGTCGGGTCCGTGATCACCGAGATGGTGAGCACGCCCGCGCGGTCCAGCCTGCCCAGGGCCTGACTGGTCTTGACCATCTGCATGAGGGACAGCACGCCCTCCTGCATCCTAGCCCCGCCGGAGGCGGTAACGAGCAGCAGCGGGATACCCTCGTCGAGGGCGATCTCGGCCGCCAGGTCGATGGCCGCGCCAACCCTGGTACCGAGGCTTCCGCCCAGGAAGCTGAAATCCATCACCGCCGCGACGACCGGGTTATCCCGCACGGTTCCCTTGACCAGAACCACCGCGTCAGCCAACCCGGTCGAGCGCCGGGCAGCGGCCAGCCGGTCCCGATAGGGCTTGGTGTCCACGAAGTTCAGCGGGTCGGCGTCACCCAGCCAATCCACCGGCCAGTCGATCACCTCGATCGATCCCTTGTCGAGCAACTGCCCGATCCGGTCGTCCGCTGACAGCCGGTGATGCGCACCGCATTCCGGGCAGACCCCGAGGTTGCGGGTGAGCCGCTTGGCGTAGACCAGGCTTCGGCAGGCCGGGCAGACCTCCCAGTCACGCTGCTCGTCCAGTGATCGGGGCAGGGTCTCCTTCACGCTGCGTTCCCCTCCGGTGTTCTGGCTTACCCGGCCCCGGATCAAGACGCGGCGGCCAGTCGTTCGTTCACCACGGCGAGCAGTGCGCGCGGTGTCCTGGCCGAGACGATGAGGTCGTCATCGAGCTTGACCCCGTGGTCTCGCTCGATGCGGCCAGCCGCTTCCAGCAGGGAGATCGAGTCGTAGCCGAGATCGGTGAATTCGGTGTCCTCGATATGGTCGCCGGCGTCGGAGACCTCAGCCTCACCAGCCGCTTCAAGCAGGATCGTGCGCAGCTGATCGATCGTCAGCCGGTCGTCCTTCATCCTGTTCTCCTTTCTCAGGGGTGCCGCGCAGAACAACGGCGGAGTTGAAGCCGCCGCGCCCTCGGGCGAGGACAAGCGCGGCGGACAGTTCGGCGGCGCGCGCCGCGCCGGTCACCAGATCAATCCGGTAGTCCTGCGCGACGCTGACATTCACGGCGGGCGGGATGACACCGTCCCGCATCGACAGCAGCGCGGTGGCCACGTCCAATGGGCCGCCGCCGGAGTACAGCCGGCCGGTCATGGTTTTCGGCGCGGTGACGGCGACTCCGCCTGGGCCGAACACCGCGGTGATCGCGTCGGCCTCGATCCGGTCAAGCGACGGCCACCCGGCCGCGTCCGCGAACACCACGTCGATGTCGCCCGCGGCGAGCCCGGCATCGGCCAGCGCGAGCTCGATGGCCCGGCGCAGGCCAGGTTCCCGACCTGTACCCGGCCGAGGATCGAAGGTCGCCGCGTAACCCGCGATCTCGCCGTAGAGCCGTGGCGCACGGCGGCTCCGGGCGATCGCGGCTTCCTCCAGTATCAGGATCGCCCCGCCCTCACCCGGCACGTAGCCAGCCGCCGAGGAGTCAAACGGCAGGTAGGCCCGGCATTCGTCATCGGCTTCTGACAATCCGCCACCGGACCACTGCGCTACCCAGCCCCAGGAGCTAAGCGCACCGCCCATGCCACCGGTCACGATCAACTCGCTGCCCTTCCGGATCTGCCGCCGGGCATGCGCGATCGCGTCCAGCCCGCCGGCCTGCTCGCTGATGAGCACCCCGCTCGGGCCGCGGATGCCATGCCGGATCGAGATTTGTCCGGTGTGGACCGCGTAGAACCAGGCGATGGACTGGTAGGCGCTGACGTACTCGGGACCCTTGCCCCACATCTTCTCGAGCTCGCGGAACCCGAAGTCGAAACCGCCGGCGCAGGCCGCCGTGACCACGCCCATGCCGAACTCAGGTCGTGACGCGGGTTCGACGGCGGCGTCGGCCAGCGCCCATTCGGTCGCCGCCAGCGCCAGCTGCGTGGTGCGATCGGACTGAATGATCAACTTGCTGGGCAGATGCTCTCTGGCCTGGAAGTCGGAGATCTCGCCGGCCAGGCAGCCCGGGTATCCCCGAGCGTCGAACCGGGTGATCGGGCCGATCCCGCTCTCCCCGCGCCGGGTAGCCGCCCAGTAGCTTTCCGCGCCGAGGCCGTTGGGAGCGGCGATGCCCAGCCCGGTCACCACCGTAGCCATCCTTATCTCCGCCGTCGCTGCGGCCAGGCGAGCACCATGGCGCTCTGAAACCCGCCGAACCCGCTGCCAACCGTCAGCGCGACGTCGGTCCGCCATTCCCTTGCCACCAAAGGGACGTAGTCCAGATCACACTCGGGATCGGGTTCGTGCAGGTTGGCGGTGGGCGGGACGATGCCGTGCTCGATGGCGAGCACGGACGCGGCGATCTCGATGGATCCGATGGCGCCGAGCGAGTGCCCGACCATGGACTTGATCGAGCTCACCGGCACGCGACGGGCGTGCTCGCCGAGGCTGCGCTTGAATGCGGCGGTTTCATGCCGGTCGTTCTGCTTGGTCCCGGAACCGTGCGCGTTGATGTAATCGACCGCGCCGGGCTCCATTCTTGCGTCGGCCAGGGCCACGCGGATCGCCTCGGCCATCTCTCGGCCGTCCGGCCGCAGGCCGGTCATGTGGAAGGCGTTGCAGCGCTTGGCGAATCCGGCGATCTCCGCGTAGATGTGCGCCCCGCGCCGCCTGGCCCGGTCGAGTTCCTCTACGACGAAGATCGCGGCACCCTCGCCGAGCACGAAACCGTTGCGGGTCCGGTCGAACGGGCGGGAGGCATGTTCCGGGTCGTCGTTGCGCGGCGTGGTCGCCTTGATGGCGTCAAAGGACGCCGCCGAGATCGGCGAGATCGGTGCATCGGTGGCGCCCGTGAGCATCACGTCGGCGGATCCGTCTCGGATCAGGTCGACCGCGTGCCCCACCGCGTCCAGCCCGGATGTGCACCCGGTGGACACCACCGTGGCCGGGCCCTCGGCGCCGACCAGCCACGCGACCTCGGCCGCGAACGAAGCTGGGATGAAGTAGTCGTAGACGTGCCGGGACGCATACGCGTGATCCACCAGCGACAGCCGGCCGTCGTCGCTCACCACCCGGTACTCCCGCTCCAGGCCGATCGTCGCGCCGACCGCGCTGCCGATGCTCACCCCGACGCGGTGCGCGCCGCCTTCTGACACCTCCAGCCCGGCGTCGGCCACCGCCTCCCCGGCGGCCACCACCGCCAGCTGCGCCGCCCGGTCCATCCGCCGGATCTCCTGCGGGCCTAGCCCGCTTGCCTCCGGGTCGAAGTCGATTTCCGCCGCGATCTGGGACCGGAACGGGGACGGATCGAAGAATGTGATCTTCCTCGTGGCCGTGCGGCCTTCGAGCAGCAGGGACCAGAATGCCTTGACCCCAACACCACCCGGGGCCATGACGCCGATCCCAGTGATCACCGCCCGACGGCTCGGTGCGGTCATTCGGCTGCCTCCCAGTCGCAGAACCGGGTGCTCATCGAAGATCTCCTTATATTTCGGGGCTGGCCAGACTGCACGCCCGCCGCAATTAAGCCGCGCGGCCAATTCACAGAAAACTCCATTGCCAGCGCACGGCGCAATATTCGAGTCCGGGCCGCCAGACCCCGCGACGCAGAAATCCGAACTGTACTAAATAGCCTCTTCGGCGCGACCGGGCAAGTCAAGCTGCCAACCGTCAAAACACGGACAAGACTTCATCAGGAAACAAAAACGCAGAGCGCGGCGGCTGATGTTTTACTTGGCAATAGTGAATTCAAGCGGAAGCGATCAGCTGAGCGTCAAGACAATGGGGGTGGGCCGCCGCCCGCCGAGTTCCTGGGTCGCCGTCAGGCCGCCTCAACGCTGGTCACGGGCAGCGTCGCCAGGCTGCGGATGGAGTTGTTGATCCGCCGGGTCCCCTCGCCGATGGTGTACCGGCGGACCCGCCTGGCCAGCGCGCCGATAACCGCGTGGGCCTCGAGCTTGGCCAGGCCCTGCCCCGCGCAGGTGTGAATGCCGTAGCCAAAGGCCAGGTTGTCCAGCGACTTCCGGGTCAGGTCGAACCGCTCCGGGTCCCGGTAGTGCCGCGGGTCGCGGTTGCCGGCCGCGAACAGGATCGCGGCCTGGGCGCCGGCCGGAATGACGGTGCCGTCGATCTCGGTGTCCTCGGTGACCAGGCGCCCGGTGAGCGGAGCGGGCGCCTCATAGCGGACCGACTCGTTGAACGCGGAAGGGATGAGGTCCGGGTTGGCCCGGACGAGAGCAAACTGGTCTGGATTGGCCGCCAGCAGCGCGATGACGTTGCCGATGGCGGCGATGGTGGAGTCGAGGCCCGCGGCGACGTACTGCTGGATGACTACGTGGCCGGTTTCCGGCGGGATCTCGCCCCGGTTCCCGGCGTCCAAGATGGCGCGGCCGATGCTGCCCTCGGCCAGTTCCGCGGCCTCAAGCTGGGAGAGCCAGACGGTCAGCTCGCCCGCGATCGGGAAGTTCTCGATGGTGCGCCCGTTCATCGGGCCCATCACGTTGAACGCCGCGGAACCCCAGCCGAGCATCTTCTCGCGGACCTCGCCCTGCACGCCGACGAAGTCCATGACGACCGCGATTGGCAGCGGCTGCGCAAGATCTGTGATCGCGTCGAAACGGCCGCGCTCGACCAGCGCGGCGACGATCACGTCGGCCTTCCTGCCGATCTCACCCGCGAGCCCGCGCAGCGCCCGCGGGGTGAGGTGCTCCATCGTGGCGGTGCGCAGCCGCCGGTGGTCCGGCGGGTCGCTGCCGAAGACGGTATTCGCCAGCCCGGCGTTCAGCTGGTCGTTGAACGCGACGGACTTGCTGGAGAAGACCCGCGTGTCCGCGAGCGCCTTGCGGATCGGCTCGTACCGCGTGAGAGCCCACACGCCGGCTTGTCCGGTCTTCGGGAGATGGACCACGGCCGCCTGCTCGCGAAGCGCGGCGTAATAGGGATGAGGGTCCGCCAGGACCTCATCGGAGAACAGGTCAAGATCGGCGGTATTCGTCGTGCTGGTGCTCATCGGGCGCTCCTGTTCTATGTCAGCTGTTCCGCGATCCCGGCCGCGACGAAGTCCATCGCGGCGTCGGCCCCCGGCAGTTCTCCGGTCATGGTGAAGAACCCGTGCATCTGTCCCGTGAACCGCTGGTGCCGCACCGGTACGCCGACCCGCGCCAGCAGGGTCGCGTACAGCTCGCCCTCGTCCCGCAGAACGTCGTGCTCGGCGGTGAGGATCACCGCGGGAGGCAGCCGCGACAGGTCAGGGGAGCGCAGCGGGGAGGCGTCGGGGTGAACGCGGGCGGCGGGCACGGGAGCGTAGTGATCCCAGAACCAGATCATGTCGTCCCTGCTCACCATCAGCTGGTTGGCGGGGTCGCGGTAGGAGGTGGTGTCCAGGTCGCAGTCGGTGACCGGGTAGGCAAGCACTTGCACCGCGATGGAGGGTCCGCCCGCTGCCTTGGCCCGGTGCGCCATGACCGCAGCCAGGTTGCCGCCGGCGCTGTCGCCGGCCACAATCAGCGGCGTCGGCCCGCCGGCGAGCTCGGTCAGGTGCCCGGCGGTCCAGCGCAGCGCCGCCCACGAGTCGTCGACGGCGGTGGGGAAGCGGAACTCGGGGGCCAGCCGGTAATCCACGAGGACCACCACGCTCCCGGTCCGATGCGCCAACTGGCGGCCGACCGCGTCGACCTCGTCCAGCGCGCCAAGCACCCACCCGCCGCCGTGGTAGTACACGATCACCGCGCGCGGGCGGCCGCCCGGCGTCAGGACGCGGACCGGCACATGCCCGCCGGATACGCCGACCAGCGCGTCGCGAACCGCTGCCATCTTCGGCGCGGGCGGCCCGGGGCCGTCGGCCGCGGCCATCATCGCCCGAGCGTCGCGCGGGGTCATCTCGTGCATGGGCTGTGCCTCAGCCGCCGCCAGCTGCGCCAGCAGCGTCGCCGTCGCCTCGTCGAGTGTCACCTGTCATTCTCCGTTCAGCGCGCGACCACGGGGTAGCTGGACAGCTCGAAACCGTCGTAGCCGTTGGCGGCCACCTCGTCGCACTTGCGCCGGTAGTTGCCGACGCCACCGATGTACGGCAGGAACAGCCGAGGCTTGCCGGGGATGTTGGCGCCCATGTACCAGGAGGCCGCCTTCGGGAACAGCGTCATGTTGGCGATGTCCTGCACGTGCCGCGTCCAGCCGGCCGCGGCCGGCTCGGCCGCCTCGATACTGTCAATGCCGTGCTCGCGGGCCCACGCCAGGCAGTCGCCGATCCACTCCACATGCTGTTCGATCGACACCGGCATGTTGCTGAGCACCGAGGGACTGCCCGGCCCGGTGATCGTGAACAGGTTCGGGAACCCGGGCAGGGCCAGCCCCAGGTAGGTCAGCGGGCCGTCCGTCCACGCATCGTCAAGCTCCAGGCCGTCGCGGCCGCGGATGCCGAGCGCCCGCAGCGGCCCGGTCAGCGCGTCGAACCCGGTCGCGTAGACGATTACGTCCAGGTCGAACTCGTCGCCGTCGGTCCTGATCCCGGCCGGCGTGATTTCCTCGATCGGGGTGGCCGTCAAGTCCACCAGTCTCACGTTCGGCCGGTTAAAGGTCTCGTAGTAGTTCGTGTCGAGCGGCAGCCGCTTGGTCCCGATCGGGTACTGGCTGGGCTTGAGCATCACCGCGACCTTCGGGTCGCGCACAATCTGGTCGATCTTCGACCGCACGAAGTCCGCCGCGGTCTTGTTTGCCGCTTCGCTGATTATCAGGTCGCCGAAGGTACCGAACATGAACGTGAAATAGCCGGCCCCCCACGCGGCCTCAAAAGCCGCCTGCCGCTCGGCCTCGGTCACCTCCAGCGCCGACACCTCGCTGCCGGCGTACGGGATCCCGCCGCTCGACTCGCATGCACGGCGACGCCACTCCCGGTAGTTCTGCTTCCATAGCCGCACGAACTGCGGGTCAAGCGGCCCGTTGCGGGCCGGCAAGGTGAACTGCGCGGTGCGCTGGAACACCGTCAGCTGCGCGGCCTGCTCGGCGATCGCCGGGATCAGCTGGATGCCGGACGAGCCGGTGCCGATGACGCCGACCCGCTGGCCGGAGAAGTCGACCGGCTCGCGCGGCCATTCCGCGGTGTGCAGGCTCAGGCCGTTGAAGCGGTGCGCGCCCCTGAAGACGGGGCGGTTCGCGGCCGACAGGCACCCGACCGCCGTGACCACGTACCGGGCTCTCGCCGTCCGCCCATCCTCGGTCCGCAGCCGCCACAGCTTGGCCGCTTCGTCCCACTCGATGGTCGTGACCCGCGCGTCGAAAGTGAAGTTTTTGCGCAGGTCAAGCCGATCCGCGACGTGTTCCAGGTAGCGGAGGATCTCCGGCTGGCCAGGGTAGCGCTCCCTGAGCGGCCACTCCTGCTCGAGGTCGGGCAGGAACGAATACGAGTAATACATGCTCTCCGAGTCGCATCGCGAGCCCGGATAGCGGTTCCAGTACCAGGTTCCGCCTACCCCGCCGCCTCGTTCGAACCCGTGCACAGAGAACCCCTGCTCGCGCAGCCGGTACAGCATGTACAGGCCGGCGAAACCGGCCCCGATGACCACCGCGTCTAGCGTCTCGAGCCCCTGATCGGCCGCAGACACAGCGGTCATTCGGCTGCCTCCCAGGTATAGAACCTGGTGGCCATCGCGTCGGTCGGGCGCTTCCAGTTCGGGTCGTAGGGATCAATGTAGGGACGCAGGTCGCGGCTGATCCCCACGAACAGCGGGTGCTTGCGGTGCTCCTCGATCGCCTCTCCCCCATGCTCGCCCTCGAAGTCCTGCAGATGGAAGTACAGCCCCCGGTAGTAGAACAACTGCCGTCGGCGGGTCCCCATCACGTACGGCATATCCGTCCGGTCGAAATCGCCGAACAGGCCGGCCACCGCATCCGACGACACGTCTTGCATCTTCGCCACGATCAACGTGGTGTTCATCGGAGATCTCCTTCTGTTTCGAGGATCGGCCAGGCTGCCCGTCGGCCATCACTGAGTAGCGCGATGCCAATTCATAGAAAACCCGCTGCCGCCAGCGCACGCGCAATACCAAGTCCGGGCCGCCAGACCAGGCGCAGAAATCCGAACTGTATTAAATAGCTTCTTCGGCGCCGCCGGGCAAGTCAAGCAGGCATCCGTCAAAACACTGACAAGACTTCATCAGAAGAATAAAACTTGTAACGCGATTATTTATCAAACTAATACGGCGGCCGCCGGCCGCGATCTCCGGCGCGGCCCGCCTTGGCCGTCGGCGGCGAGCGTCCGTCCAGTTCGATCCGGGTCGGACCGGCGCCGCGCCGGAATTCCCGGCCTGGCCCCCGTCCCGCCCGCCACATCCGACGCGCCCCGCCGACCGCGAACGTCAAGGACCCCGGGGACGCAGAAGCGTCACCGGGGTCCGGGTATTTCGATGCTGAAGCGTCTTTGCCTGCAGGTCCAGGAAAGGGCCCGGGCGCTGATCAACTACCTTTCTGGCTCACCTGCACTGCCATCCCGCGCAACCTGCTGCGTGCTAATGCTTGGTCCGCGTGGGCGGGGAGTAGCCGTAGCTGCCGCCGTAGGGATGGCCAGCCAGGTTATTGGCCCACGAGGTCTCCGGCTTTATACGCATGTAGAGGCCAGGGCCCATGTAGCCGTCGCGTTCTACCATGTCGGCGATCCCGTAGATGCGGACAAACCGCGGCGCCCACGGGTCAGTCGTCGCCAGGTCGTCGAAGACCAGGGCGACCTTGGTATGGCCGGCCACGACGTTGCGGAACTTCCGTGTCCTCTCCGCCGAGACCCCGCCCACATAGAAACACTTGCCGTCGAAGTCGTACCCGACGGGCGCAACGTCGACCTGTCCGTTGTCATCGACCGTCCCAAGCCGCCCTAGGTGCTGGGACCTTATATACGCGATTTCTTCCTCAGTGAAGGCCATGGACTCATTTTAGGTTAAAGGCCTGTATAAGCCGAGAGGTTTATACAGCTCTGTGTGTGACAGCCGGGAGCCGAAATATTTCCGGCCGCTCACTCCACGATAGGCAGCGCCGCCGTTCAACGCCACTTCGCCTGGCGCGTGGTCGCCGCCATCGCCCGCACCCGACTCTGGACCGCCGGCTCCAGTGCCGGCCGCCCCACACGCGAGGCCACAGCGGCCACCGTCGGCCGCGACCTGATCGAAGTCGCCGGCTGGGCCGCCCGCCGCGACTGGGGTCGCCTACCCTCCGCCCGCCCGCCCGGGCGCCCGCCCAGTGGGCCGCCCGGGCCCCCGCCAGGCCGCAGATCCGTCAGCGGCAGCGGGAAACTCCCGAAAATCCGTCAGTGGTAGGGGGAAACTCCCGAAAACGCGTGTGGAGGCGATCGGCCGAGACGAAATCAGTTGCTGGATTGGGGTTGAGGGGACGTTGTCCGCAGGCTTCAAGCCCGGCCCCAAGAGCGGCTTCCAGACCACGACCGCCCGCACGCGAGGCGCTTGACATAGGTCTAATCCACTTGATAGAAATTATGCGCAACGTGGGGGGATCTTGCCAACCGGCGCGCCTTTCAAAAAGGAGAGCTGATGACGGACCACGTTGGGACTGTCATTTACCCGCAGTCGCTAATTTCTCTGGCGAAAAACGAGGGAGCTTCGCCTAGAGAAGACCAGGCGGCCGGGTCAAAAATTGCGAAAATTCGATGCGACCTGCTCCAGGTGACAGACTCTCCTCGATTGACGGGCGAGAATAGTGAGCATATCCAGGTACTCATGGAATCGCCTGATGAATTCCCGCCTATATTGGTGCATAAGCCCTCTATGCGAGTAATCGATGGAATGCATCGGCTGGCGGCCACGCGACTACGCGGTGATGAGGAAATCAAGGTCCGGTTCTTCAATGGGACCGAAGAAGAGATTTTCGTTGTATCGGTCCAGGAGAATATTGCGCACGGGCTGCCGCTATCCCTCGCGGATCGGAAAGCTGCCGCCGCGCGCATAGTAAAAGCGAACCCCGAATGGTCGGATCGTCGAATAGCATCCGCCGCTGGGCTGTCGCACAAGACGATAGGAACAATACGCGCCGCGCCGCCGGGCGCAAGTGGCGAGAACACCCAGTCGCACGCCAGAAAGGGCCATGACGGCCGCCTTCGTCCGCTCAATTGCTCGGAGGGACGCCGACTTGCGGCCGAGCTTCTTGAGGACAATCCGACCGCTTCACTGCGGACGGTCGCCCGCAAGGCCGGGATTTCCCCGGGGACCGCGCGTGACGTGCGGGATCGACTTAAACGGGGCTTGGATCCGGTGCTCAGCCGGCCGGGACACCAGCGGCCGACCGCGGCCGCCGACCGCCAAGATCCGGGCGGACGGCCCGAGCGTGCGTCAGAGAGCCCGGCGCCCGGCGCTGACGGCACCGCGGCGGTACCGGCTCAGCGCAGTCGATCCAACGGCAGTGACGCCGATGCCCTGCAGGAGTCGGACATGGATAAGATCCTGCAGCGGCTGAGGAGCGACCCGACGCTCCGTTTCAGCGACACAGGACGTTCCATACTGCGCCATCTTTACCATTCCACGAACAATGCGGTGGCGTTCGGGCAATTCGTGGACCAGGTCCCCCATCACCGCGCCGCGACGATCGCCGAGCTCGCCCAGGCGAATGCCGAGTTGTGGTGGCGTCTTGCCGTCCAGCTGCAACGTCGGTCGTGCTGACCGTGCCGGGGTTAGCGACCGAGAATCGATTCGATCTCGGCCATCTGGGATGAGCTGAGCGGGCCGCGCTCAATGGTCCCGACGTTCTCCTCGACCTGGGCCACCGTGCGGCAGCCAGGGATCGGGATGGTGTGCGGGCTGCGGGCGAGGTTCCAGGCGAGCGCGCCCTGCGCAACCGTCCGGCCGTCGCTGGCCAAGATATCTCGGATCGCGTCCCGCCGCGCTGTCCAGTCCGGGGCTGGGCGGCCGTCCTTGAAGTACCGCATCCAGGCCGGTCCGTTACCTCGTATATCGTCGGCGGGCAGCTGCGAATCTGCGTGGTACTTGTCGCTGATCAGCCCCATCGCCAACGGGCCGCGGTTAATGCTGGCCCACTTCTCGCGCTCAACGAGGGTGAGCATCTCCGGAGCGTCGTTCAGGACATTGAGTTCGTGCTGGACGACGGAACCGTTGGGGGCCGCCCGCCATGAGGCGGCGCGGTCGGGGTCATCGGTGCTCCAGCCATAGGTCCGGATCTTCCCGTCCTCGACCAGAACCTCGAGCACGTCGATCAGCGGAGCTGCAACGGCCGGCGCGACGTCGGCCAGATGGAATTGATAGACATCAATGTAATCGGTGCCCAGTCGGCGCAGCGACGCATCGAGCGCCCGCCGCGTATAGGCGCCGGAGACGTCCGGATCGAGCAGCGCCCGGCGCCCTTCGTCGTACCTGTTCCCCCACTTGGTGGCGATAACGACCTCGTCGCGGTGGCCGGCGAACGCCTGCCCGAGAATGCGCTCGCTGTGGCCGGTGCCGTAGACATCCGCCGTATCAAACAATCGTGCGCCGAGGTCGAAGGCGCGACGTAGCGCGCGAAGCGATTCCCGGTCATCCACAGCGCCCCAGCCCAGCGCCTTGTCACCAGTCCAGAATTGACCGCCGATCGCCCAGCAGCCGATTCCGACCGGTGGAACGGAGATACCTGAAAGACCCAGCGACCGGTTTTCAATCATGCGCTCATTATCGCCGCATAGCGGAGATCGGCCAACCCTGCGACCAACTGGGAATTTCTCCACTTGGACACGTCCGGTGCGTCGATGACCAGTAAACGGTAGCGCCTACGTGGCCGCCTCCGAGAATGGTTTGGCTTCCCGCATCAGGCTCTGCCACTCCTGGAGCGTGCGGATCCCCATTTCATCGTGGATCAGCGATTCGATGCCGCGCACCGCGGCGACTACCCCCTGAATGGTGGTCATATACGGAATGCCGCGCGCCACGGCGGCCACCCGGATATCTCGCCCGCGGGCCGGAGTCCCGTCATTCTGACCAGGCGTATTTATCGCCATGCTCACTTCGCCGGCCAGAATCTTGGAGACGATACCGCCGGCTGCACGGTCGTGTTCTGGCATGGCCAGGCAAGGGATCCCGTTGCGGGTCAGCTCCGCCGCCGTTTCCGTCGAGGCCCAGACCTGGAAGCCCAGATCGGCCAGCCGCCGGACGGGCGGCACAATCTCGCGCTGGTCTCGGTCGGCCACCGATACGAAGACCGTTCCTCCGGCCGGCAGCGCGTGCATGGCGGCGTCCTGCGCTTTAGCGAACGCCTGACCGAACGATGCGTCGATTCCCATCACCTCGCCGGTTGACTTCATCTCGGGGCCGAGCACCGGGTCAAGCACCTGCCCAGCCGGCGTGCGGAACCGGCCGAATGGCAGCACCGCCTCTTTCACCGCCACTGCCGTCTCGGCTGACAGCGTGGTCCCGTCGCCCTCGATGGGCAGCAGTCCGGCCGCCCGAAGATCGCTGATCGAGGCGCCCAGCATGATCAGGGCCGCGGCCTTGGCCAGCGGCACGGCCGTCGCCTTGGACACGAAAGGAACCGTGCGGCTCGCCCGCGGGTTAGCCTCGAGGACGTACACCTCATCGTCCTTGAGCGCGTACTGCACGTTGAGCAGGCCGCATACTCCGATGGTCTCGGCGATGGCCTGCGTGTACTTCCGGACCGTCGCCAGCACCGAGTCTCCGAGAGAGATCGCCGGCAGGACGCAGGCTGAATCACCGGAGTGAACGCCGGCCTGTTCGATGTGCTCCATCACCGCCCCGACGTATAGTTCGCTGCCGTCGAACAGCGCGTCCACGTCGATCTCGATCGCATGGGTCAGGAACTGGTCCACCAGCACCGGGTAGGCGGGAGCGATCTTGGCCGCGCGCGTGAGGTACCTGTCCAGGGATTGCTCGCCGGGCACGATCTCCACGCCCCGCCCGCCCAGCACGTAGGACGGACGCATCAGCACCGGGAATCCGATCTCATGAGCGATCGCCCGGGCCTCGGCGACCGAGGTCGCGGTGCCGTGACGGGGCGCTGGCAGCCCGGCCAGCGCCAGCCGGCGGCCGAACGCGCCACGATCTTCAGCCAGGTGGATCGCCTCTGGCGGAGTGCCGGCGATGGGCACTCCGGCCCGGGCCAGCCGGTCGGCCAGGTTGAGCGGCGTCTGGCCCCCCAGCGCGACGATCACTCCGCGTATCCCCGGGCCCCCGGCCCCCGACTGCTGTTCCGCGGCGACCACTTCCAGCACGTCTTCGCACGTCAGCGGCTCGAAGTACAAGCGGTCGGCGGTGTCGTAGTCGGTGGACACCGTCTCCGGGTTGGAGTTGACCATGACGGTCTCGTAGCCGGCCTCGCGCAGGGCCATGGCGGCGTGCACGCACGAGTAGTCGAACTCGATGCCCTGCCCGATCCGGTTGGGCCCCGAGCCGAGGATGAGGACCTTGGGCCGGCGCGATTGCGCTGCCACCTCGGTGCGAGCCTGCGGATCAAGCTCGTAGGCGGAGTAGTGGTACGGGGTGCGGGCCGCGAACTCGCCCGCGCAGGTGTCCACGGTCTTGAAAACCGGCCGCACCCCCAGGCAGTGGCGCAGCGCCCGGACGCCGTCCTCGCCTGCCAATTCCGGGCGCAGCGCCGCGATCTGCAGGTCGGACAGGCCGTAGTACTTCGCCCGGCGCAGGATCTCGGGTCCCAGCGTGGCGGCGCCCTCGATCTCAGCCCGGAGCGCGACCAGCGCGCCGATCTGATCGACGAACCATCGGTCGATGCCGGATGACCGTGCCACTTCGGACGGGTCCGCCCCCTGCCGCAAAGCGCGTTCCACGGTGTACAGCCAGCCGTCGTGCGGCCTGCGGAGCTCGTCAAGAATGGCTTCCTGCGTGGCCGGGGCGGGGTCGGGCGTCGCCCAGAATCCCGGGCGGCTGGCCTCGGCCGAGCGCAGTGCCTTGCCCAGAGCCTCGGGGAAGTTACGTCCGATGGCCATCGTTTCGCCGACGCTCTTCATGGTGGTGGTCAGGACCGGGTCCGCGTCGGGGAACTTCTCGAACGCGAAGCGCGGCACCTTCACCACCACGTAGTCCAGCGCTGGCTCGAAGCAGGCGGACGTCTGGCCGGTGATGTCGTTGCTGACTTCGTCCAGGGTGTAGCCGATGGCCAGTTTGGCGGCGATCTTGGCAATCGGGAAGCCGGTTGCCTTCGATGCCAGAGCCGAGGATCTGGACACCCGCGGGTTCATCTCGATCAGCACCATCCGCCCGTCGGCGGGATTGACGGCGAACTGGATGTTGCATCCGCCCGTGTCGATCCCGACCTCGCGCAGCACCGCGATGCCCGCGTCCCGCATCCGCTGGTACTCGCGGTCGGTCAGGGTCATCAGCCGGCGCTACGGTGACCGAGTCCCCGGTATGCACGCCCATGGGATCGATGTTCTCGATCGAGCAGACGACAACTACGTTGTCATGCCGGTCGCGCATCAGCTCAAGCTCATATTCTTTCCAGCCCAGGACGCCCTCCTCGACCAGCACCTCGCTGACGGGCGACAGCGTCAGCCCGATGGCCGCGAGCTGATCCAGTTCCGCCGGGCTGCGGGCGATGCCCGATCCCAGCCCGCCCATGGTGAAGCTGGGCCGGATGACCAGCGGCAGCCCGAGTTCGGCGAGCGCGCCGTGGACCTCCTCAACCGACCGGCACACGAGGCTGCGCGGCGTCGACATGCCGATCTTGTGCACGATCTCCTTGAACCGCTGCCGGTCTTCGCCCCGCTGGATGGCCTCGATGTCGGCCCCGATCAGCTCGACGTTGTATTTGTCGAGCACCCCCCGGCTGTGCAGGGTAACCGCGACGTTCAGCGCGGTCTGTCCGCCCAGGGTGGCCAGCAGCGCTTCGGGCCGCTCGGCCGCGATGACCTTTTCGGCGAAGTCGGCGGTGAGGGGCTCGATGTAGGTCGCGTCCGCGAATTCAGGATCGGTCATAATGGTGGCCGGGTTGGAGTTAATAAGCGATACGCGCAGGCCTTCCTCGCGCAGGGCCCGGCAGGCCTGGGTGCCGGAGTAGTCGAACTCGCACGCCTGGCCGATCACGATAGGCCCCGATCCGATGACCAGAACATGCCGCAGGTCTGCCCGCTTCGGCATCAGCCGGCCCTCTTTCTTTCCATGAGGTCTACGAAGTCATCGAATAGGGACGCCGCGTCATGCGGGCCGGCCGCCGCCTCTGGGTGGTACTGCACGGAGAATGCCGGTGCCTGTTCGCACCGCAGGCCCTCTGCGGTGCCGTCGTTCGGGCAGTACTGGCTGATGACAACGGGGCCGAAAGGGCTGTCGAATCGCTGTCCCGGCTCACCCGTCAACGCGAATCCGTGATTTTGCGCGGTAATCGCCACCCGGCCGGAGAATACGTCGATGACCGGCACGTTGAGCCCGCGGTGTCCGTATCCGAGCTTGTACGTCGCTAGCCCAAGCGCCCGGCCCAGGATCTGGTTGCCGAAGCAGATCCCGAACACCGAGATGCGTCGCGACAGAAACTCCCGGGTGACCGCCACGGCATGGGCCGCAGTCGCGGGGTCTCCTGGCCCGTTGGGGAGGAGCAGCCCGTCCGGTCGCATCGCCAGGATCTCGTCTGCGGTCGCCGAGGCGGGGAGTACGTGAGTCTCGACGCCCCGGGCCGCCATCATCCGCAGCGTGCTGGACTTGACGCCTAGGTCCAGCGTCGCTACCCGCAGCCGCGGCTGTCCGCCGACGGCCGGCACCACGTACCGGCGCCGCGTGGTCACCGCTGCCGTGAGGTCCGCTCCGGCCATGGTGGCGCTGGAGCGGACCGCTGCCACCAGCGCTTCGCGCTCGGCGACCGAATCACCGGAGAAAATCCCGGCGCGCATTGCGCCCCGCTCCCGGATGCACATCGTGAGGCGCCGCGTGTCGACATGGCACATGCCCACCACCTGTTGCCGCCTGAGCTCCTCCTCCAGCGAGCCGGACGACCGCCAGCTCGAGGGGCTGACGGCCGGATCGCGGACGACATAGCCTGATACCCAGATCCGGCCGGACTCTTCGTCCTCGGGGTTCCAGCCCGTATTGCCGATGTGCGGCGCGGTCGCGACCGCGATCTGCCCGTAGTAAGACGGATCAGTTAACGTTTCCTCATAGCCGGTCATGCCGGTGCAGAAAACGACTTCGCCCATTGACCGGCCGACTGCGCCGAACGCCCGGCCAGGGAAGAGATGGCCGTCTTCCAGAACGAGAACGGCATTCGGCCTGTTATCAGACCAGAAGACTCCCGTCACGGCAAAATCATTGCCCCCATGATGCGCGGCGACCGGCCGCCGCGTCACTGAGTGACCAGGTTGGTGTACAGCATGCCTTCGGACCAGATGAAGCGCGTTCGCCCCCAGCGCGCGGCTGATGCGACGTCGGGGAAGAAGCCGCATCCCTCGAAGTTCGCGCTGGTGTTGCAGAGCACCGGCACGCCGCTGATCTCCGCGTAGGCGGCGAGAACGCGGGATACGGCGGAATCGCTGGACTCGTCGACAGTCTGCAGCCTGGCGGTTCCGTCCAGGTGCACGACGGCCGGCACGCGCTCGGCCCAGCCGGGCCGGAGGCGGTGCTCGAACAGCATGTAGGGATCCGGTGTGCCGGGATCGAATACCTCCGCCGCGCGGGCCTCGAGGCAGATCGGGGCCACCGGCCGGTAGTCGGCCCGCTTTTTGATCGCGTTCAGCCTCGCCTTCATCCCCGGGTCGGTCGCGGGAGCCAGGATGCTGCGGTTGCCGAGGGCTCGCGGGCCCAGCTCGGCTCGGCCGGAAAGGACGACGACCGGCTCGCCTTCGGTGTGCAGCAGCTGCGCCAGTCGGCGCTCGTCACAGGGCTGAGCCCGCCACCCGTCGGGCACGGGGCCGGCGACCAGCGACGGTCCTCGGTAGACGTCCCACTCCAGCGTGAGGTTCCCGCGGTAGAAGGACTCGCATACTGCCGTGCCGATGGCGGCTCCGGCGTCGTTCGGGAATGGCGGCGCGAAGACCCCCTCGAAGCACCCGGTGGCACGGATCGCGGTGTTCCATTTGATGTTGAGCGCGCAGCCGCCGCCGAGCACCAGGTTCGGACGCTGCCCGGGGAACCTGCCCCGCACCACCTCGATAAGGCGATCGACCAGCCTTCGGCCGAGGTAGTCCTGAAACGTGGCGATGATGTCCGCGTCCGACATCCCCGGCATCAGCTCGTCGCGATTCGAGGCGACCTTCGCGCCCAGGGTGCGGGCGTTCATCCGGTCGACGCTGGGAAAACCGGCGATGATCTCGTCGAAAAGCGGGAACGCGTCCGACTCGCCCGTGCCCTTCGCCGCGTACGCCATCGCCTTGCCCGCGATGGACAGGTGGTGTTGTTCCATCTGCTCAAGGGAGAGGCCGGTGAGGTCGGCATAGAAAGGCCCGAACTGCGCGCAGAAGTCCGCGAAGCTGTTTCCCGTGATCGGCAGCAGGGCCGCTACCAGCGTCACCTCGCGGGAAGCGGCCCGCACCTGATAGAGCCGTGGGACGATGCCGCCGTCCCACACGAGGGCGAGGGCGTCCTCGTCGCGCGCGGCGAACGGGCTGCAGCAGTAGGCGCCGAGGAGATGGTTGGTCACGTGGTTGTAGCTGACGTAGCCGTGGTCGCCGATGAAGGGACGGCCGTCGAACCGATTCCGCTGCAGCGGTCCCTCGTCGCCGGGACTTTCCACGTAGGGCGCGACCGCGAGCTCGACCGGCAGATCCCCGTTCCGCAGCGTGATCGCGCGGGCGCCGCTGGCGCCGAACGAATACCACCCGTCGACAACGAACTGATCGACCTCAGTGAGGGATACTCCTTCGCCAGCGAGAATTTCGACTACCCGCCGCAGGTCGCCCAGAGTACTATAGCGCTCCCCATTGCTCAATTTCTCAATTTCGACGCTGAATCGCAGGTGGCCATCCTCTATGAGCGCTACAGAACCGTCGTGCGATGCCTTGATGCCGCAGATTTTCATGGGGAGTTACCTCTGGTCTGGATTACCCGATAAACTTATCGCCGACAATTTCCGCGTGAAATAATTCACGCGGGATACTGAATCCGCGACATAATAATGCGAAGCATAATAGTTATTGTCTTCGAGCACTCTGAGCAGGTCAAGTGCGCGACTGTCAACTCTCTGACAAAACTTCATGAGAAGAGCATGAAATCCAGGACCAAGGGAGTCACCGGGCCGACGGTCGGCGATATGCTTTACCCAAGGCGCCAGGGCAGCTCAGTGTTTCCGGGGCCGGGCCGCTCATTCCCGCGAAAGGTGCGCACGTGCTGCTTATCGTCGCGCCCGGCCAGGGCGCGCAGGTACCCGGGTTCCTGGCCCCCTGGCTGGAGCTTCCCGCCGCCGCCGAACGGATCGGCAGCTGGTCCGAGCTTGCCGGGATCGATCTTCTCCGCATGGGAACGACGGCGGCCGCCGACACGATCACCGATACGGCGGTGGCTCAACCGCTGCTGGTGGCGGCCGGACTGCTCGCTGCGGAGCGGCTTCCCGAGCCGGACGTCACCGCCGGGCACAGCGTGGGCGAACTCACCGCCGGAGCGCTCGCGGGCGTTGTGTCGCCGGACGAGGCGGTGGCGCTGGCCGGGGTCCGCGGCCGGGCCATGGCCGAGGCGACCTACGCCGCCCCCACCGGGATGGTCGCCGTGCTCGGCGGCGACCAGGACCATGTGCTCGCCGCGATCGCCGAGCACGGGCTCACCGCCGCGAACGTCAACGCCAGGGGCCAGATCGTGGCGGCCGGCACCACCGCTCAGCTCGACGCCCTAGCCGCCAACCGGCCCCCGGATACCAGGCTCCGCCGACTGCGAGTCGCGGGCGCCTTCCATACGCCGCACATGGCTCCGGCCGTCGAGGCCGTCGCGACCGCCGCCTCCGGTATGAGGCCGAAGGACCCCGCGGTGAGACTGCTTTCCAATGCCGACGGCGGCGTGGTCGACTCAGGCAGGGCCTGGGTTGACCGCATCATCGCCCAGGTCGCGGCTCCCGTCCGCTGGGACCTGTGCATGGCGACGATGGCCGAACTTGGCGCCACCGTGCTCATCGAACTGCCGCCCGCCGGGGTACTGGCCGGCCTCGCCCGGCGGGCGCTGCCCGGCATACGGTGCGTGGCGCTCAAGGAGCCAGCTCAACTCGACGAGGTGCGTCGGCTCGTATCGGGATAACCGTCAGAATCAGCCCGTCACGGGCCGATTACCTTCCTCGCTACGGCTCCGCGACCGCGTTGAACGCTGCCTCCTGCAGGTCCGCGTGGACGGCGGGCACCGCGTCGGGGCCGCCGAACGACCGCTGGGTCAGCACCACGACCATCAGGTCGGCCGCCGGGTCGACGAGCCAGGTGGTGCCGAGACCTCGAGTCCGCCGTCCGGCGCGTCCTTATCGGCTTGAGGCCGGCCTGCTGCGTCGACTCGGCCGCCCGGCCGGGGATCCCGGTGGCGGCGACGCCCTCGTCGGTGACGATCAGCACGCGATCCAAACCCAGCTGGGCGCAGTCAAAGCCGATCTCGTCCAGCGCCCGCCACCGCGGCGAAGGCCGCCCCCAGCCCGCCGGGGAGGTCGCTTCACCGTCAGTCGAGGCAGAACTCGTTGCCCTCGGGGTCGGTCATCACGATGAAGCCGGCGCTCATCGGTGGAGCCGGCTCGTAGCGACGGACCAGTGCCGCTCCCAACGCGACGAGCCGGTCGCACTCGGCCGCAAGCGCCGCCATCCGCTCCTCTCCAAGCAGTCCCGGAGCAGCACGGACGTCGAGGTGGAGGCGGTTCTTGGCGACCTTCTGTTCCGGCACCTGCTGGAAGAACAGCCGTGGGCCGTGCCCGTCCGGGTCCTCGATGGCCGATCTCGTGTTGCGCTGCTCCGGCGGCACCCCGACCCGATCGAGGAAGTCGTCCCAGGCCGCCAGGGGGTCGGCGCCCTCGGGCACATCGACTCCGGGCGGGCCGGGGTAGACGTAGCCGAGCACGTCGCGCCAGAAAGACGACAGCGCCTGCGGGTCGTGGGCGTCGAAGGTGACCTGGATGTGCCGGCTCATCGGGATGCTCCGTTCGTCGCGCGTTTCGCTTACCGAGCATTCTGGACGACAGGCACCTCGATCAACGCGGAGGTGCTCCCGACCTTGCCTAGGTCGGGAGCACCTCTCCCGTGTTGCCGCTGCGCCGGTTGGCTAGCAGCGGCCGCGAATCCTCACGGTTTGATGGTCAGGGTGCCACTTACGTAGCTGTCGGCATCGATGGTGTAGCTGGGGTCAGCCGCGCCAGAACAGTAGGTCCGGTACCGGCCGGGAGGCGACGAGGACGTGGCCGAGGTCCAGCAGGTGGGTGCGATCGGGGTGTGCGACGGATTTGTAGGTAGCCAAGATCGTTTTCGGTTGGGGGCTGATCAGGCGGCTCCTGTCTGGTTGTGACGGTGGTTGCAGATGGCTTCCCACTGGCTGCTGGCCTCTTTGCAGCGCAGGGCGATGATGGCGTCGGCTCCTGCGACGGTCCAGTGCATGCCTGCCTGCTTGAGTCGCTGGGCGACGACGGTCTTGCAGCTGGCCTCGACGACGCCGGAGCCGACGAACAGGCCGCGTGAGCGGAACCAGTGGTAGCGCATGCGGGGGGCGTTGTTGAGGAAGTAGCCGAGTTCCTTCTCGACCTCGTCTTTCTTGACGCCTTCCAGGGGGTATTCGCGGACGGCGGCCTCGATGCCGCCGATGTCCCCGTAGTCGAGGTCCTCGAGCCGGGCGGCGAGCCAGTCGTCTTTGCGGTCGCCCAGCATGAATTCCAGGGACCTGGTGAGGGAGTGCAGGTGCTCGCGGGCGTGGTAGAGGTCGACTATCTGGGTGGCCTCGGGGAACTTATCGGTGGCGATGCCCCAGATCCAGGCGGCGCCGTCGCCGAGGACGGTGAGCTGGCGGACGTGGTCGGCGCCGCGGCGGATGCCCTCGGCCCGCACCAGTTTCCCGAACGTGGCGGCGGGCTCGAAGGTGGCGATGATGCTGGTGGTGGCACGGTCGCGGACGGGGTGCCCGTCCTTGTCGAGCTTGTCCTGGGTGAAGAAGACGCCGAGCTTGACTTCCCGGGTGCGGGCGCGGCCGTCCTCGCGCTTGCCGTCCCGCCCGGCGGTCTCCCTGCCGGTCATCGGGACGCCGGTGCCGTCGATGACGGCGTAGAGCTTGTCCGGCATCGGGGACGGTGGGAGAGGGACCAGCTTGCGGGAGACGATGAGCGCGGCGCGGCCGCGGCCTGCTGCCGCGACGGCGGTGCCGCTGGCCTCGGCCGCCCGCCCGACCCGCCTGGCGGTCAGGGCGACCCCGGCCAGTTCCTCCAGGAGCCGCGCGGCTCCCGCGAACGGGACGGCCGCGGCGGCCAGGTCGTTCATCGCGGCCAGGCCGGGCGACATCGACGCGCCCGCGACGCCGAGCTCATCGTCGCGCGGGGCCAGGCCGTGCCCGCATTCCGCGCAGTGGTACCAGGCCCGCCGCAGGGTGACCGGCCCGAGCGCGGTGTCGGTGACCTTCTCCCGGTAGCCGGCGAACACGGCCTCGTGGCCGTGGCCGCACGGCACCCGGGGGCCGCGGTGGCCGGGATCGGCGGACAGCGCCTCCCCGAGCATGGCCCCGCCGAGCCTCAGCAGCCCGGCCCGGAGCACCGCCTCGGCCGCCTGAAGGCCATTCCCGCAGCCCAGCGCCCTGGCGGCCTCGGCTGCCAGGCGGCCTACCTCGGCGGACTTCTCCGCCGCGAGCGCGTCCCGGAGCCCCCTTTTTCCCCTCCCGTCCCGGAGGGGTCCCCGTCGGCGGATCCGCTCGCCGCGGGGCGGGCCTCGCAGATCTTCTCGTTCACCTCGATGATCTGCTCCACCGTCGTCGCGAACTCGGCGTGCCGGGCGATCTCGCGGCGCACCTTCTCCACCTCGGCCGCCGCCAGCTGACGGGCGACGGTCTTCCGCCTGCCCGTCGGACCGGGTCCACAAGAACCTCGGCCCGTGACCGGGATGCCCCGGGGCCGCACATGCGCAGTTCGGCTTCCCGCACCTGCGCCAGTTCTCGCTCACCGACCCCCGCCGGAAGTCGCCGACCACGCTGAGCTGCGCGAACAGCCGGTCCCGCTCGGCAATCAGCTCCGGAAGCGACGGCTCGGACATGGGCACTCCTCATCTGGTTTTGACTGTCAAAACCAGACTCCCATCATAACTAGGGAAGATGTGGGACCCCTACATATGTGTCGCACACCCGTGCGATCGGCACCGACGCCGCTTTGTCGCCGTTGACGAAGCCGGAGTACGACGGGGTGATCGCCGGGACCGTCCGGCCGGCGGTCATGGTGGCGCTCGAGGCGGTAATCGTCAGCCCGGGTTCGACGACATTGCCCGCCCCGGGAGTCGGTGTCGAGCTAACGATGAAGTCGTTGCAGTTGGAACCCGTGTTGGCGCCGTCGGGCAGTCTGACCAGGCTGTCGCCGTCCGGGATGCTCGGCGTGTTGGCCGACGAGACGGGGAACAGCGCGGTCAGGGCGGTGTCGGTCACGGTCGGGACCACGCCGTAGGACTGGGCCGGGCAGCTCTCGACGAACGCGTTGGAGGCGCGCTGGTAGGCGCTGATCGCGTAGCCGCCGTTGACGTTGACGCCGTAGCCGAGGCTGTCGACGACGAACCCGGTGCTGTCGGCGATGGCGATGCCGCCGCCGGTCTTTGAGAGCTGGGTGGCGGAGGTCTGGGTGAAGCTCTGGTTGCCGTGCGGCTGGGTCCCGGCCGAGACGTACCCGGCGCCGCCGATCAGGTAGTAGCCGCCAGGCGCGATCGACGTGCCCGCGGGCAGCGTCGCCAGCGTGGTGATGGTCGTGCCCGACCGGCCGGCCGCGGCCGGCGTGTACTCGAGTTGCCAGCCGCCGACGTTGGCAGGCGCCTTCCCCGGGTTGTAGAGCTCGACGAACTGCTGGTTCGGGGTCGTGGTGGTGCCGGTCTGGACTTCGTTGATCTCGACCGGGGCGGAGACAACGCGCACGGGATCAGAAACGTTCTGCACGGCCGGCCGGTGGCCGCGCCGCGGTTGAGCTGGCCCGCGCTGCCGGTGAAGTAAGCAGCCGCGCTCACCGTGCCGCTGGCGTCAGCGGTTGGCGCGGTGACGCTGAAGATGGCATGGACGCTCTGCCCGGACGCGACCAGCGGCCACGTGGTCCGCGAGGTGGCCGCGGACGACCATCCGCTGGGGGCCGACAGGCTCAGGTTCACTGACCGGGCCGGCTGAGTGCCGTTGTTCGTGAACGTCTCGGTCGCGGTGGTCGCCTGACCGGCGGTCAGGGTGGACAGCCCGGTGAGGTTGACGCTGGTGCTCGGCGTGGCCGGGCTCGCGGCGTGAATCGGGGTGATCTTGTAGAACGCCACGCCTTCCGGTGGCACGTTGGCGCTGATCGTTCCGGCCGTCTCGAAGCTGGCGGGCGTGCCCGCCCCGCACAGCGGCGTCTGCACGGACGTCGGCGTGGGGTTGGCGGTGTCAACCGACCCCGACGCGCACAGGTCGCTGTTGTTACCGTAGAGGTCCTGGACCTGATAGGAGCCGTGCCCGGACAGCCCGAGCGCCTTGGCCGTGGTCGAGATCTTTTCCGGCTGGCCGTAGTTGGTGTTGAAGAGACCGACGATCACATCGCCGCCACGCTCGGTCTTGGCGAACACCTGCTCGCTGGGCGTGTCCACGATGCGCGAGGCGTCGATGGAGTCTTGGTCGACCGCGAGCACCTGCTTGTTCTTCAGCAGGGCGTAGTCGACCGGGTTCTGGGTGGGGTTGAGCGTGGTCAGGTCGGAGCCGAGGATGATCGGGGATGAGGCCAGGGACCACAGGGCGAGCACGGATTCTCGTCCGTCGAGACTCAGGCCGTCGGTGCGGCTGGTGACGCCGGTGATACCGGTTGGGTTCCCCGGCGTCTGGCCGTTGCCGACCTCAACCGAGTCGAGATCGTTGTAGCCCTTGCCTGCTCCGCCGTACGGCTGCCACAGGGCGGCGGTGTTGAAGCGCACGTCGGCGCTCTGGTAGCTGGTCAGGTTGCTGTTGCCGCTCTCGACGTCTGGGGAGTACTCCCACTGGGTGGCGTACTTGTCCAGGGTCAAGGCGATGGCGACGTCGTAGACGCCCTCGGTGGCATCGAGCTCGATCGGGTGACCGGTCTGGTTCAGTGCCTTGCTCCAGGCCTGCAGGTCGGTCGTGTTCTGGTCGAGGATGCCGTCAAGCTTGACGAAGTCGACGCCCCAGGAGGCGAACTGGTCGGCCTCGGCGTCGACGAACTGCTGGGCGCCAGGGCTGTTGTAGTTCAGCTCCCAGGTGCCGCCGCAGTTGTAATTCTCGGCGTCGGTGAGGGCGCTGGGGTACTGGGCCGGCTGGCAGGCCGGGGGTGAAGCCGAGCGTGATTTCCTGGGCGGTGTAGCCGCTCGGCTTGCCCAGCAGCTTGCCGTTGGCGTTGGCCTCGATCGGGGTGTTCTGGGCGAGGGCGTTACCCGAGATCCCGGGGGTGAGGTAAATGCCGAACTTGAGCCCCAGGCTGTGCAGGTAGTCGCCGAGCACCTGCATCCCGTTGATCGAGCCGTCGTTGGGGAACGCCCCGGTGTCGGCGGTGTTGAGCTGGCTCGTGGTCCACATGCCCCACTGGTCGACGCCGGGCCCGTAGTTCATGGTCTCCACTCCGCTGATCGGAGTGGGCTGGGTATAGCTCACCGGATAGCACGTGTACCAGCCGTCGTCCTCGTTGATCGACGAGTAGCCCTCGGCGGCGAGGCCGGAACTCACCATCGCCCGCGCTTCCGCCTCGTCGGTGGCGGCGTTGGCCACGTGGCGGAACGTGCTCCAGCTGCTCCAGCCGAGGACCGGTTTCTCCCCGGCGTGCAAGGGGTTGGGACTCTCTGCGGGCGCCGCCGCGTTCAGGGTGTCCGCTCTGGCGGCCGGCGCTCCGGCCTGCGGGCCCGCCACCACGGCGGCGGCCGCCAGCGGCGTCATCAGCACCGCCGCCATCGCTAGCTTCAGTCTCTTCACTCGCTGCTCCTCGATACGACTCGTTCCCTGCCTGTCGATGCCATTCGCTGCTGGGCGGTTGCCACCTGGCGCAGACAGGGCGGGCCTCGGGCTGAGCGGGAATGGTGAGCTCGATGACCGTTTGTACTCACAATTTGCAATTTTAGAGTGATATAAGTCGCCGTACAAGACTGCAAATGGCTATATCACGAATGGAACGTGCACATGTGCGCAATAGCGTGCAACGCCTCGCACCGAACTCCCCGGAGTTGCGGATTCGCCCTGGCCGGCATCGCCCCGCTGGGTGTCGGCGCTAGGCGTCCTGCAGCACCAGGGGCGTGATCGGCGGGACTCCGCCACCGTCGGGTCCGATGGTGACGGCCCCGGCCAGCAGCGGGAAGGACCGGCCGCCGTGCGCGAAGTCAAGGCTCCAGACCTGGCCGGAGTAGACCGCCCGGCGCAAGGTGACGACCCGCCCGTCGGCGACCAGCCGGGCCAGGTCGGCGACCGCACCGGGGTGGCAGAGCCCGACTCGCACGCAGAACCCGTCCGGCCAGGCGATCTCGGCCACGCAGACCGGATCGACAGAAACCGTCCGCGCCGACCTCAGGGATTGCGAGCCGGTGCGCGATCGCAGTGCCGACAGGACGCGGTCCACCTGACCCCGCCGCCACAGCCGGTCGAGCCGGCTGTCGAACCGCCGCAGCCGGAGCCTGCCCACCACGTTCACGCGCGCCCCCTAATCCACGGTAACCGGCGGCGATACCCGATCAGCGGCTACGACTACGGGGGACGCGACCTGGGCGGGGGAACGGGCGGGCCGGAACATCACCACCGTGACGGCCGCGGCGACCAGCAGCACGATCCCCCCGATTGCGTAGGACCCGTGGATCCCGTCGATGTAGGCGGACGCCGCGATCTGGTGCAGCCGGGCGGCGGAGTACCCGGCGGGCAGCGTCGTCGGCAGCGGCGCCTGGGGACCGCCGTGGCCGAGCAGGCCCGCCAGCGGCCCGGCCACCGGGGCCGGAAGCGAGCGCAGCGAGGCGGACGCCGCCGCCACCGCGCGGGTCTGGACCAGCGCCCCGAGCAGGGCGATGCCGATCACGGTGCCGGTCTGCCGGGTGGTGTTGGCGACGCTGGAGGCCAGCCCGGCCCGATCCCGAGAGACCGCGTTCAGCGCCGCGGTGGACAGCGGCGAGAGCATCAGCCCGAAACCAACGCCGACGACCACCAGCTTCCAGAACACCTCCAGGTAGCTGTCGCCGGCCCCCAGGCCGGTCAGCAGCAGCAGCCCGACGCCGGAGATGAGGCCGCCGATCGTGATCGGGACCCGGAACCCGAACCGGCCGCTCAGCCGGCCGGCCAACGGGGACACCAGGGTGAACATGAGGCTGAAGGCCAGCATCCGCAGCCCGGCCTGCAGCGCCGACAGATGCTGGACGTCCTGGAAGAACTGGACGGTGAAGAACGGCACCGAGATGAGCACGAAGCCGAGCAGGAACGTCACCCCGGCGGTGGCCGAGAACAGCCGGACCTTGAACAGCCCGAGCGGCAGCATCGGCTCCCGTGAGCGCGCCTCGGCCAGCAGGAACAGCAGCAGGACGAGGGCGGCCACCGTCAGCGGGACCCACACCTGGGCGGCGCTCCAGCCGTAGCTCCCGCGCTCGACGAACCCGTAGGTCAGCGCGGCCATCCACACGACCGAGGTCAGCTGGCCAGGCAGGTCGAGGTGGCGGGCGGCGGGGTTGGCGGACTCCGCCAGCGCCTTGACCCCGAAGACGAGGCAGGCGATGCCGATCGGCACGTTGACGAAGAACACCCACCGCCAGCCGGCGTCGGTTACCAGCACGCCGCCGACCGTGGGGCCGATCCCGAGGCCGAGGGCGCTAATCCCGGCCCAGGTCGCCACCGCCCTGGTCCGCTGGCGGGGGTCGGGGAAGGCGGTGCCGAGCAGGGCCAGGCTGGCCGGGGCGAGGGCGGCGCCGCCGATCCCCTGCAGGACCCGGGCCGCCTCGAGTTCGGCCGCGCTGGTCGCGAGCCCGCACAGCAGCGAGCCGAGGGCGAAGACCGCCATCCCGACCTGGAACAGCCGCTTGCGCCCGTGCCGGTCGGCCAGCGCGCCGGCCGACAGCAGCAGCACCGCGAACGCCAGCGAGTACGCGTCGATCACCCACTGCAGCTGGGAGAACGATTCGTGCAGGCCGCGCTGGATCGACGGCAGCGCGGTGTTGACGATCGACACGTCGAGCAGCGTCATGAACGTGCCGACGCAGGTGACGATCAGCGTGGCCCGCTGGTGGCGGCTGAAGGCGGCTCCGGGTTCGATCATGAAACTCACCCTATGCGGAGTCAGTTCTATAACGCAACTGAACCTGATAGGGTGGGCAGCATGCGCAGGACAAGCTTTCAGGGATTCAACTGCTCGGTCGCCCAGACCCTCGAGGTGGTGGGGGAATGGTGGACGATGCTCATCATCAGGGACGCCTTCCTCGGGGTCACCCGGTTCGATCGCTTCCATGAGCGCCTCGGGATCTCAAGGAACATCCTCACCGACCGGCTCGACAACCTGGTTGAACACGGCGTACTCGAGCGCCACCCGTATCAGGAGAACCCGGTCCGCTACGACTACGCCCTGACCGAGAAGGGCCAGGATCTGTGGCTCGTCCTCACCGCCATGCGCCAGTGGGGCGACAAGTGGGAGGCCCCCGACGGCGCCCCGGTCGTGCTCGCGCACGAAACCTGCGGCCACGTCAGCGAGGTCGTTCCGACCTGCTCGCACTGCGGCGAGACGATCGTCTGGGGTTCGCGGCAGGTGCTGCCCGGCCCTGGCGCCCAGCGCGGGCCTGCTCCGCTCCCGGTCACCGCCGAGACCAGCTGATGGAACCCAGAGTCTTCTCGGCGGTCAGCGCCGTAACGGAGTGCGAGCCCGGCCGCTTCCTGGCCGAGGTTGACCCCGAATGGACAATCGGGGCCAAGCCCAACGGCGGGTACCTGCTGTCGATGCTGGCCCGAGCGGCCACGTCGATGAGCGCGCATCCCCACGTCACCGCCGTCAGCGCGCACTACCTGCACTCCCCCAAGCCCGGACCGGTCTTGATCACGGCCGAGCTGCTGCGGGCCGGCCGGTCGGCCAGCCAGCTCCGCGCCCGGATGGAGCAAGACGGCCAGGCTTGCGTCGAGGCGCTGGTCACTGCCTCCGATCTCGGCGTGGACGCGACCCCCTACTGGGATCAGGGCCTGCCTGAGATCAGCCAGTCGAACTACGCGGATTGCCAGCGGCTGATGCCGCGGCTGCCGAACGGCAACCGGGTGGCGATCCTGGAGCAGATCGAGGTGCGCCTCGACCCCGACTCGGCCGGATTCGCGGCCGGCCGCCCGAGCGGACGGGGCGAGCTGAGGGGATGGCTCGCCCTGCCCGGGACCGAGGCGTTCGATCCGACCTCGCTGACGTTCGCGGTCGACGCGTTCCCGCCCGCCACGTTCGACATCGAGTTCTCCGGCTGGGTGCCGACCCTGGAGCTGACCGTCTACGTGCGGGCCATCCCGGCCCCCGGACCGGTCCGGGTGCTGCACCGCGCGCAGTTGATCGGTGGCGGGCGGGTCGACGAGTCGTGCTTCGTCTGGGACAGCGCAGGCCGGCTGGTGGCCCACGGCACCCAGCTGGCCGGCATCCGCCTCGGCTGAGCTCCTGACGAGGTGGTTCGCGAGGCGGCGCCGACCGCTGGGGGCCGGCGGGTGCTAGCCCTGCGAGCCGCCGCCCGGCTGGACGCCCGCCTCCAGGTAGCCGATCATCAGCGTCGGCGACTTGGTGGTCAGCGAGCACTCGCCGTAGCCGCCGGCGGCGGTGGGCAGCGAGAGGAACAGGGCCGCCTTCTGGCCGGGCGGGTAGATCCGCAGCCCGCGGACCGCGACCGGCTTGCACTCCGAGGGCGGGATGACCGCGGCGTCGACGATGTCGAGCGGGGCCGAGGCGAGCGCGCCCGGCGCCAGCGTCACGACCTTCTCGGTGCCGTTGGGGTCCGCCTGGCGGACGGCGGGGGCGCCGGTCTGCAGGCCCTGCGCGCCCCGGACCCAGGAGACGCCGGGGTAACCGTAGAGCGTGCAGGTCGACGAGCCGGTGTTGCGCAACTGCAGCCCGGTGTGGTTCTGGGACATGCCCGCGCCCGCGCCGCCGCCGAGGCTGGCTTGCAGGTCGGCGGACGTGCAGGCGGGGGCGCCGGACGAGGCGGTGGTCGACCCCGAGGTGCCGGCGCTGCGCCGGCGGTTGACGCCGCGCTCGAGGCGGTCGGGCTTGCTCCGGTGCTCGATGCGCCCGAGCCCGCGCTCGCGGGCGCGCTCGATGAGCTCCCGCCGGTGCCGCCGGCCGACGCGCCGGGTGCGCTCGACGTGGACGACGCGGCGCAGCCGGCCGCAAGGAGCCCTGCGCTGAGCAGCGGTACGACCAGCAGTGCGTTCTTCACAAGATCTCCCTATTGCAACCCTGTAGGCGATGCTCTGATGTCTCTTATGACGCCGCTGCCCCAGGCGCGGTTGGGGCGAATTTTCCCGTTCACCCGTCCTCCGGGCCGGCCGCGCGATTTCGCCCGCGGCGGGTGACGCGGCTTCGGTGTCGCTGCGCGACCGTGGAGCGATCGCCCCCTGACCGGGGCCGGGCCCGGCTTGATCTGGGAGGGCATCATCATTCGGCAGTCCCATCGCCAGCCCTCGGCTGAGAGCCAGCCGTGACGAGTACGGCTGCGCCCAAGGCAGGGCATGCGGCCCGTTCGATGGTCGTGCCGCTGGCGCTGGCTCAGTTCATCGCCAGCTACGCGGGCACGAGCACGAACGTGGCGATCAGCTCCATTGCCAAGGACCTGGGGACCACGGCGTCGGGGGTGCAGACGGCGATCACGCTGTTCACCCTCACGATGGCGGCGCTGATGATCCCGGGCAGCAAGCTGACCGACATCTGGGGACGCAAGCGGTGCTTCGTGCTCGGCCTGGTGGTGTACGGGGCCGGGGGGCTGCTGGCGCTGCTCTCGTTCGGGCTTCCGCAGCTGATCATCGGGTACTCGCTGCTGGGGGGCGTGGGCTCGGCGCTGATGATCCCGCCGATCTACATTCTGGTCACCGTGACCTTCTCCGATATCAAGACCCGGGCCAGGTACTTCGGGATGGTGAGCGGCGCGGGCGCGCTTGGCGCCGCCGCCGGGCCGCTCATCGGCGGCCTGCTGACGAGCGCGATCAGCTGGCGGGCGTCGTTCGGGCTGCAGGTCCTGGTGGTCGGCTGGATTCTCGTGCTGGCCCGCCGCGGCATCACCGAGACGGCCAGGCCAGGTCCCGCGCCGCGGTTCGACCTGACCGGGGCGGTGCTGTCGGCCGCCGGGTTGTTCTTCGTGGTGCTCGGGTTGCTGCAGTCCCGGACCTACGGCTTCTTCGCGTCCCGTCAGGACTTCAAGGTCGGCAGCACGGTGGTGATCCCGAAGGGGTCCATTTCACCGGTCTGGATCTACGTCGCCATCGGCGCGCTGTTCCTGCTGTGGTTCTTCCTGCACCTGCGGTCGGGCGAGAAAAAGGGCGCCGACGTGCTGCTGTCGCTGCGGCTGTTCCGCGACAAGACCGCCAACCTGGGGCTCGGCACCCAGACCATCCAGTGGCTGATCTTGCAGGGGACCTTCTTCGTGGTCTCGGTCTACCTGCAGGAGGTCTGGAAGTACAACGCGATCAAGACCGGGCTGGTGCTCACCCCGGCGACCGTCGGGATCCTGGCCGTCTCGGTCGCCGCGGCCAGGCTGGCTCGGCGTCATCCGCAGCGCTGGCTGATCATCGCCGGCTTCCTGGTCACCACCGTGGGGATGGTCTTGCTGCTGGCGCTGGTCCGGGCGCACTCGGGCGTCTGGACCTGGATACCGGGACTGCTGCTGTTCGGGGCGGGGGTCGGGGTCATGCTCACCGCGTCGGTCAACGTCGTCCAGTCCAGCTTCCCCGACTCCGACCAGGCCGACATCTCCGGCCTGTCCCGCAGCGTCTCCAACCTGGGGTCCTCGGTCGGCACCGCGCTGGTCGGGTCGATCATGGTCGCCGTGAGCCTGCCCGAGGGGAAGCCGTTCGCCGCCGCGCTGATCGTGCTTGCGGTGATCGCCGTCATCGGCCTTGTCCTGGCCGTGCTCATTCCACGCCCGCCTGCACCGCAAGGCCAATAGTCCGGCCGAGGTACCGCTCGAAGTCGGCCCGCTCCCGGTCGAGCTCGTCGTGGTGGCGGCGGGTGAACGGCTCGAACGGGGTGACTCGAACCACGGCCGTGCGGGCCGAGCGGTCCAGCCGCCAGATGCCGATCACCCGGCCGTCGCATACGACGGTGGCCTTGATGATGCCGCCGACGTACACCTGGGGGTGCCTCGCGGGGTCGAGGATGGCCGTCCGGTCGCGGTAGCCAAGCAGGTAGTTGTCGAACATCGGCAGCAGCCTGAAGGCCGACGCCGGCTCGACCTGGCCGAGCGTCCACCCGCGCCGCCCGTCGAACTCAACCTCGGTCAGCTCATCGCGGACCGACGCGATCGCCGCCCCCGAGGGCAGGCCCGACCAGGTCGTGAAGTCGGCCGCGGTGGCCGGCCCGAACGCGCGGAAGTACCGGCGGGCGAGCTCGGCCAGCGGATCGACCGGGGCCGGGGCGGGCGCAACCCAGTCGTCGAGGAGGACGAAGGTGGCGTCGCGGCCCCGGTCGGCGCCGCGGCAGGTGAGGCCGCGGGCGGTCAGGGCGGCGAGCAGATGGGTGGCGGCCTGCCCGTCCTGGTCAAGCTCGATGCCGCGGGCGGCGAGCGCGGCGGCGAGCTCGTGACGGGTCAGGCCGCGTCCGTCGAGCAGCTCGAGGGCGTGGGTCGCAGCCACCTCGACCAGCGGTTCGGTGATGCCCAGCTTCCGCCATCGGGTCCGGTAGCCCCGCGCCATCACCGGGCCGTACAGCTCCGTCATCCAGCGCGCGTCGTCGACCGCGACCAGGTGCACGGTCGACCGCATCAGCCAGGTCCTGACCACGCTGCGCTCGTGCTGGATCGCATTGATTACGGCTGCCTCGTCGACGGCGGTCGACCGGGCGCGGACGCCGAGCCTGGCCGCGCCGACGTCCTGCGCCTGCAGGCCGACGGCGGCCGCGGCCACCCCGGCCGGGTCGGCGGCAGAACGGGCGGCCAGGCCCTGCCGGGTCATTCGCTCGATCAGGAACTCCACGTCGGCCATCCTTCCGGCTCGGGCGCGCGGCCCGGCGCGCGGGGGCGCGCTCCGTCCGGTCAGCTGATGATGGCAGGATCGCGGGCTTCGGGGGCGGAGCTCACGGACCGTTCGGGATAAACGATTTTGATCCTCTGGCTGTAGGTTGTCACCGTGGCTGATGAGCAGGTGATTCCCGAGGCAGATCAGACCGCCGTGCGGGTGGCGCTGTGGCGGGCGCTGCACCTGGAACTGGACGGCGAGCCGCCGGTGCTGGCGGACCCGGTCGGGCTGCGACTGGCGGACCCGGCCGACGGCTGGCGCCAGCGACCGGACATGGACCCGGTGTTCACGCGCCGGCTTCCGAGCGGCGATCGTGGCCCGCGCCCGGTTCATCGAGGACCTGGTGACCGGCGCCGCCGACTCCGGCGTCGGCCAGTACGTGCTGCTCGGCGCGGGGCTTGACACGTTCGTCGAGCGCCGGCCGGAGTACGCCGGGCGGCTGCGGGTGTTCGAGATCGACCAGCCCGCGCCGCAGGCGTGGAAGCGGCAGCGGCTGACCGAGCTCGGCTACGGCGTCCCGGCGTGGCTGCGCCTGGTCCCGGTCGACTTCGAGGCCGGCGCGTCCTGGTGGGACCTGCTGGCCGAGGCCGGGTTCTCCCCCGCCGCGCCCGCGGTGGTGGCCTCGACCGGAGTCAGCATGTACCTGACCCGGGAGGCCAACGCGGCGACGCTCCGCCAGCTGGCCGGGCTGGCGCCGGGGTCGACGGTCGCGATGACCTTCCTGCTCCCGTCAGAGCTGCTCGATGAGCAGGACCGGCCCGGGCTGGCGATCGCGGCGAACGGGGCGCGGGCCGCAGGCACGCCGTTCATCAGCTATTACTCCCCCGACGAGATCGTCGCGGTGGCCCGCGAGGCCGGCTTCGCGGACGCGCGGCACGTGCCGGCGGCGGAGCTCAACGCCCGCTACTTCGCCGGGCGCGCGGACGGGCTGCGGATGTCGACCGGCGAGGACCTGCTGGTGGCGACGGTTTGACCCAGCCGGGTACGGGCTAGCCTGAACGCCATGACCGTCCCGTTCCCGTCGCCGACCGACCCGGCCGGATCCCGGGCCGAGGTGTTCCGCCGCTACCTCGCGTTCTTCCGTGACCGGCTGACCGCCAAGACCCGCGTGCTGCCCGCCGGCGAGCTCCGCCGCAGCCGCCTGCCGTCCGGGTGGACGCCGCTTGAGCTGGTCAAGCACCTCACCTACGTCGAGCTGCGGTGGCTGGAGTGGGGGTTCGAGGGTCGCCCGGTGGCCGAGCCGTGGGGCGACCAGCGCGACGGCCGCTGGTACGTCGGGCCGGACGAGACCCTCGACGGCCTGCTGGCCGAGCTTGACGCTCAGGCATCGCGCAGCAGCGCCATCATCGAAAGCCACGACCTGGACGAGATCGGCCAGCCCGGTGAGCGCTGGTCGGGCCAGCCGCCCGCGACGCTCGAGCGGGTCCTGTTCCACCTCGTCCAGGAGTACGCCAGGCACGTCGGCCAGCTGGACGTCGTCTGCGAGCTGGCCGGCGGCGGAACCGGCGAATGAGGCCGGTCCTGGTGCCCCGATTCATGGCGCGAACCGGTCGCGGCGCGGGGCATCCTTAAGGAATGCCCGAAGGCGATGTCATCTGGTCCACCGCCCGCCGCCTGCACGAGGCGCTGGCCGGGCAGGTGCTGACCCGCAGCGACTTCCGGGTCCCCAAGTTCGCCACCGTTGACCTGAGCGACCAGCTGGTGACCGAGGTCGTCGCGCGGGGCAAGCACCTGCTGATCAGGACCTCCGGCGGCCTGACGGTGCACACCCACCTGAAGATGGACGGCTTCTGGCGGGTCCGCGCGGTGCGCCCCGGCGTCCGCCCGGCCGACAGCTTCAAGCTGCGGCTGATCCTCGCCAACGCCCACTGGGAGGCGGCGGGCTACCTGCTCGGCCTGACCGAGGTCATTCCCACCGCCGACGAGGACAAGGTGGTCGGGCACCTCGGCCCCGACCTGCTCGGCCCGGACTGGGACCCGGACCTGGCGGTGCGCCTGCTCTCCCGCGACCCCGACCAGGCAATCGGCGAGGCGCTGCTCGACCAGCGCAACCTGGCCGGCATCGGCAACGTCTACGCCGCCGAGATGCTGTTCCTGCGGGGCATCGAACCGTGGCGGGCGGTCGGATCGATCGAGAATCTGCCCGCGCTGGTCGACCTCGCCCGCCGGCTGCTTGACGCCAACAAGACCCGGCCCGGGCATGTCACCACCGGCGACACCAGGCGCGGTATGCAGAACTGGGTCTACGGGCGCGCGGGCAAGCCCTGCCGACGGTGCGGGACCCGGATCAAGAAGGGCGAGCAGGGGCCGCCGGGCGAGGAGCGGATGCGGTTCTGGTGCTCGAACTGCCAGCTCTAAGGTGACGTGCAGTTTTGTCAGTCGGCTGCTTCCCGCTCGATGGCGGCCAGCGCGGCCAGCTGACGGGAGATGAACTCCTCGCGGACCGGCCCGACCGGGACCTGGCGCTGCCGCCGGCGTCGGCTGCGCCGGGTGAGCAGGTAGGGCGCTTCGATGGCAGGGATCGCGCCCGCGGCAACTCGGCCGGCTAGCGTGGCGCGAGCGCGGGCCCGGTAGCCGCGCCGCAGCACCAGATAGAAGACCAGCACGACAGCGAAGTTGAGCAGGACCTTCAGCACGATCAACGCGCCGGGCGCGGGCGCGTCGAACAGCAGGTGCATGGCCATGGCGACGGCGAGGCAGGCGGCGGCGCGCGGCGCCCCGCCGCGCAGCCCGCGGGCGGCCAGGTAGCCGACGCCGGCCCCGGCCATGGCCGTCATCGCCCAGTGCGATCCGGGCGAGGTCAGCCCGCGAACAACGGTGGAGATTACGACCGCCTCGGCCGGGTTGGTCGCGCCGGTCATCGGGATGTTGTTCAGCGCGTAGGTGAAGTTCTCCATGACCTGGAATCCCAGTCCGGTCAGCGCGCCGTAGATCATGCCGTCCACCGGCCCTCGGACAACGCGCGGCGCTGCCAGCACGATCAGCACAACGCCGGCGACCTTCAGCAGCTCCTCGTTGACCGGCGCGGTCAGTGCAGCGGACCAGTTCCCCGCGAACACGACGCCTGTCCCCTTGGCCCACAGGCCGGTCAGGCCCTGGTTGGCCGACAGCGCGGAGCCGGTCGCGGCCGTCGCCCCCCAGATCACCGCCGCCGCCGACCACGTGCGAGCCGGGGCGCTCAGCGGCCGGACCAGCCGCAGCAGCCACCACCCGACGACTAGCAGCGGCACCTGCAGCACCGCCGCCAGCACCGTGGCCCCGGGGTAGACCGCCAAGGCGCGGTGAAACGCCCAGGCCACCAGCCCCGCCCCGACGACGCAGAGCAGCGCCGCGGTGATCCGCACCCAGCGGACTGCCGGGTTCGCCCGCGTCGTCGCGGTCAGCGGCGCGGGCGCGCTGGCGGCGGTCACTGGGTCGCCGCCGGGAACCGAAGCGACCGGGCCACCAGCGCTGTCGCCGCCTGGGCGGCGGCGTCGTCCTGCACCGGGGCGACGCCGACGATCTCGACCGCGAAGTCGTCGGCCGGGCGGGGGAAGACGGCGGCTTGCCCGGCCCAGCCGTTCGCGGTTACCGTGCCGGTCAGCCCCTTGCCGCCGCTGGCGCTGGTGAGGGTCGCGGGCTGGCCCAGCCGGGCGGACCCGTCGCCGAGCAGCAGGGTGCTCGCCAGACCGGGCCACAACCGGGGGACCTGGGACGGGCTGATTACCAGCACGTAGACCACCGTCACGTCCACCGGTCCGTCGCTCAGACTCCAGCGCAGAATCGGATCGGTCTCGGCACTGTGGACCACCCAGTTCCGACCGGGAGTGAAGGTGGCCGAATTGGCGCCGGCGGGCCCGATGGTCAGCGGCTGGCCCGCGGCGACCGGCTGGTCATCGGACACAGCCCGGCTGACCAGCGGCCACCCCACGGTCAGGGCCACGATGACCGCTATGACGACGAGGAGCCAGCGGAGCGGCCGGGGCGATCCGGGCTCCCTGTCCGGATGCCCACTAGGCAAGGTGTTCCTCCATGGAAAGGTGCAAGAGAGAGTACACCTGGATCGACCGGTGGAAAACGGGGGAATGTGTGCAGCCGGCTCTTCACCGGAGCTCGCGGGCGGTCTTAGCCGATCGCCTGCAGCACGTTCTGATCGGTCAGCGGCAGCGTGCGAGCCCGCACCCCGATGGCGGCGAAGAGGCCGTTCGCGATCGCCCCGGCGACCGGGCCCGCCGTGCACTCGCCCGCCCCGACCGACGGGTGGCCGGGCCGGTCAATGACGATCACGTCGACCTGGGGGATCTCGGAGAACCTCAGCACCGGGTAGGTCTCCCAGCTCAGGCTGGTGATCCCGTCGGGGCCGAACCGCACCTGCTCCTTCAGGGTCCAGCTGGCCGCCTGGATCGCCCCGCCCTCGATCTGGTTGCGGACGCCGTCCCGGTTCACCACCCGGCCGACGTCGACCGCCAGCACGAGACGGCGGACCCGGACCGATTCACGCGCCTCGACCTGGGCCGCCACGGCGCAGTAGGCGCCGGTGTTCTTGTACCGCGCGTACCCGAGCCCGAGGCCGGTGTCGGCCGCCTCCGGCGGCTGCCGGTAGCCCGCCGCGTCGGCGGCGGCGAGCAGCACCGCGCGGGCGCGCTCGTCGTCAAGTCGCGCCAGCCGGAAGGCGAGCGGATCGGCGCCCGAGGCGGCCGCCAGCTCGTCCATGAACGACTCGATCGCGAACACGTTGAAGTGGGCGCCGAGCGAGCGGATGGCCGACGTGCGGATCGGCATCGACAGCAGCCGGTGGGTCGCCACCCGGGGAGATCCCAGCGTGTACGGGGGAACGGCGTTGCGGCCGCTGCCGAGCCCGGACGCCAGCGGCGGGTCGACCGACGGCGGCAGCGAGCGGCCGCCGCGCCGGTAGCCGTTGGCCAGCAGGCCGGGGTTGCCGGCGTAGCCGGGACGGCCGTTGTAGCCGTTGCTCCAGACGTCGTAGGTCCAGTCGCGCACGGTGCCGTCCGGGTCGAGCACGGCGGTCACGTCGGCCGTCATGGCCGAGGCGAGCGGCCCAGACCCGAGCTCGGCGGCGCGGTCCCACAGCACCCGGACCGGGCGGCCGCCGGTCCGGCCGGCGGTCCGGCAGGCGAGGAGCGCGGCGTCGAAGGCGACGTCGTCGGCGGGATTGTGGCCGTAGCAGCCCGCCCCTTCCACGTGGTGGACCACGACATCGGGCTTATCCAGGCCGAGTGCGTCCGCGATCGCGGCCCGCAGCGGGAAGATGCCCTGGGTGTGGCTCCAGACCTCAAGCAGGCGGCCGTCGAACCGGGCCAGCCCGCAGCTGGTGGCGATGCTCGCGTGGGCGATCAGCCCGCGCGAGTAGCTGGCGCTCACCCTGGTTCCCGGCGACGCGGGGCGGCCTGGCTCTCCCGCCGCCAGCACCGTCGTCTCGGATCGCTGACCGCGCAGCCAGGACGTCAGCCCGGATTCTTCCGGCAGGTCGTCGGCCGGCTCCCATTTCGCTGACCCCCGCAGCCGGGCGGCGGCGTCGTCGGCGACCTCTTCCCGGTCCGCCAGGACGGCCAGGAAGTCGCCGTCCCGCACCACCCAGGCCGCGGGCGGAAGGCCCGCCAGCCGGTCCTCGGGGATGTCGACCAGGGTCGCGCGGAGCAGCGGCGGACGGATCACCCGGGCGTGCACCATGCCCGGCAGTTCGAGGTCCTGGATGAACCGGGGGCGGCCGAATACCTTGTCCGGCAGGTCGATCCTGCTGAGGTCAGGCTGCACCGGACGCACCGCCCCGGCCGACCCCGCGCCGGCCACGTCAACGTCGAGATTCACCTCGGCCGCGAGCGAACCGTAGGAGCCCACGATCTCGCCGTCCGGTGTCCGGATGGCGCCGTCGACGACGGTCAGCGAACTGGCCGGGACCGCCGCCCGCCGCGCCGCCGCCTCGATGAACAGCCGCCGCGCGGCAGCGCCGACGGCCCGCACCGCCGCCCCGCTGACCTGGGTCGACAGGCTGCCCGCGGTGAACCCCTCGTCCGGCGACGCCGCCGTCGACAGCGGCGCCACCTCGAGCTGGCCCGGCGACAGCCCCAGTTCCGTAATCGCGATCTGGGCGAGCGCGGTGTGGATGCCCTGGCCGAGCTCGGCCTTGCCGACCCGCAGGGTCACGGTGCCGTCGGCGCGGACGGTCAGCCACGAGGAGATGCGCGGATTAGCGGCGAGGCTCGGCGAGGGCGTCATCGGGCCGTCTCCGACGCCGCTTGCAGCACGGCGGTGACAATCCGCTGCTGGCTGCCGCACCGGCAGAGGTTGGGGTCCAGCGCTTCGGCCACCGCCGCCCGGCTCGGCGCCGGATGGTCGCGGAGAAACGCCGCCGCCCGCATGATGATGCCGGGCAGGCAGTAGCCGCACTGGCCCGCCTGCTCCTCGACGAAGGCGCGCTGCAACGGGTGCGGGGCCGATTCGGTGCCCAGGGACTCCAGCGTGCGGACCTTGCCGTCGCCGACCGCCTCGACCGGAAGGTCGCAGGCGTAGACCGGGCGGTCGTCCACCCAGACGGTGCAAGCGCCGCACAGCGTCTGACCGCAGCCGAACTTCGCCGCCTTGAGGCCGAGATGATTGCGCAGCACGGTCAGCAGGGACGTCCGCGACTCGGTGTCGACGCGCGCCTGCTCCCCGTTGACGTTGATGAGGAAGACCGGCATTCACACCTCCGCGTGCAAGCCTATGCCCGCATCCGGCCGCCTGCCGGCCGCCGCATGGCCCACCCCAGGCTAGTCGCGGACGGTGATGACGCGGCGGAGAACGGCGGCCGCCACCGCCAGCTCCTCGTCGGTGTGGTGCGCGTGGGCGGTGAGCCTGAGCCGGGAGACGCCGTCGGGAGTTGACGGCGGCCGGAAGCAGCCGATCCGCAGGCCGCACGCGGCCGCGGCGGCCACCGCCGCCAGCGCCTCGCGCGGGTCCGGGCATCGGCACCGACAGGACCGCCCCGGCCGGCCCGGCGACCCCGGCCGCGTCGGCCAGCAAGGCGGCGTTGCGGCGGACTCTGGCGGCCAGCTCAGGAGCGGCCTTGATTACTTCGAGCGCGGCGAGCGCGGCGCCGACCGCGGCCGGCGCCAGCCCGGTGTCGTAGATGAACGGCCGGGCCCGGTTGACGAGATGCTCGCGAACCGCGGGCGAGCCGAGCACCAGCCCGCCCTGGGAGCCGAACGACTTCGACAGCGTCCCGGTCGCCACCACGTCGGGGCGGCCGGCCAGGCCGTTCGCGGCGAGCAGTCCCCGGCCGCCGGGCCCGCCGACGCCGAGCGCGTGCGCTTCGTCGGCGATGAGGACCGCGTCCTCGGCCGCGACCAGCTCGGCCAGCTCGGCCAGCGGCGCGGCGTCGCCGAGGACGGAGTAGATCGTCTCCGCCAGCACCAGCGCCCGGCGCTGGCTGCGGTCCGCGAGCGCGCGGGCGACCGCGGCGACGTCGTTGTGCGGGGTCACGGTGACGGTCGCGCGGGTAAGCCGGCAGGCGTCGATCATCGAGGCGTGAATGTGCGCGTCGGAGACGATCAGCGTGTCGGCGTCAGCCAGCGCCTGGACGACCGAGAGGTTCGCGTGATAGCCGGTGGAGAGGCAGAGGGCGGCCGGGAAGCCGGCGAACTCCGCCATCTCCCGCTCGAGCTCGGTGTGGATGGACAGCGTGCCCGACACCAGCCGAGAGGCGCCGGCCCCGCCGCCGTACGTCCGGGCAGCCGCCACCGCCCCGGCCACGACGCGCGGATCGCAGGCGAGGCCGAGGTAGTCGTTGCCCGCGAGGTCGAGCAGGCGCTCACCGTCGGAGTGCACGAGCTGCCGGGTGAGCCCTCGGTCGGCGCGATCGGCCGCCTGCTCGGCGAGCCACCCCGGAAAGCTGGACTCGTTCATCGAATGACCAGGTTATGGCACGTGACGACCGGGCCGCACCGGGCGCCCGGCGGCAAAAACCAGGTGGCAACGGCGGGGCCCGCACCTAAAATGGCGCGATGGACGCTGAAGACCTTCGGGTACTGCACGACATCCTCGGCCGCGGCGCGGGCTTCGGCCACCGCCAGCACATCGAGCTCGCCTGGCGCTACCTCGCCCGGCACGACCCCGACCTGGCGGCCGAGGCGGTCGCCGCCGCGATCCGTCAGGTCGCCGAGGCGCACGGTCAGCCCGCCAAGTTCCACCAGACGATCACCCGGTCGTGGGTCCGGTGCGTCGCAGTGCACCGGGAACGCTGGCCCGCCGCCGGCTTCGAGGAGTTCCTCGACCGCAACCCGCAGCTGCTCGAAGCCGGCCTGCTCGGCCACTTCTACTCACCGGACCTGCTCTCCAGCGGGCAGGCGCGCTCCGAGTGGGTCGCCCCCGACCTGCACGCCCTTCCGGTCCTGGCCGGCCGCTGACGGGCGCGAGCCCGCCGCTGCGCCTCAGAGCCTGATCGCGAACTCGGCCAGCAGCTGACGCTCGCCCGCGGCGGTGATCACGAGCGCTCTCGACTGGCTGCTGCGGCGGACCCAGTCCAGGTCAAGCAGGCGGCCGGCCAGGGCCTGCCCGAGCATCCCGGCCAGGTGCGGGCGGCGCTCGGTCCAGTCCAGGCAGGGCCGCAGGAAGGGGCGGCGGCCCTCGTGCAAGGTGGCGGCGTCGAGCCCGAGGTGCGCCAGCTTCCGCTCGCCCGCGCTGGTCAGGTCCCAGCCGCTGGCCGTCGGCAGCAGCATCCGGTCGCGTTCGAACGAGTCGACCAGCGCCACCCCGAGCTGGCCGGCCAGGTGGTCGTAGCAGGTACGGGCCCGCTGCAGCGCCTTGCCCCTGGTCACCTGGGTCAGGCCCACCGCATCCTGGTGCGGGGCGATCGCGAGCAGCGCCTCGATCGACTCCGCGATCTGCGCGCTGGCGATCTTGTAGTACCGCTGGCGGCCCTGCGCGCGCGCCGTGACCAGCCCAGACTCGAGCAGTTTGGCCAGGTGGGCGCTGGTTAGCGAGGACGACGTGCCGGCCCGGGCCGCGAGTTCGCCTGCGGCCAGCTCCTCGCCCCCGAGCAGGGCGAGCACGAACCGGGCGCGGTGCGCGTCACCGAGCGCCCGTCCGATCGACGCGAGGTCGGCATCTGCGAGCATCGTCTCACTGTACCGGGCAATTACCTCAACGAATATTGAGACGTTCCACCGATAGCGTGACCGTATGACCTCACCCCCGGAAACCATGACCGTGTCTGCCCGGCCGCGACGGCCGCAGACGTGGCCGCTCACGGCGACCCTGATCGCGACCAGCCTCGGGTTCGGCGTGATCCAGCTCGACGTGACCGTGGTCAACGTGGCGGTGAAGCAGATCGGCGCCTCGTTCGGCGGTGGCATCGCCGGGCTGCAGTGGGTGGTCAGCGCCTACACGCTGGTGCTGGCGGCGCTGATCCTCACGGCCGGCGCCCTCGGCGACCGTTTCGGCGCCAAGCGGATGCTGTGCACCGGATTCGTGGTCTTCACCGTCGCTTCGGTGCTGTGCGGCCTGTCGACCAGCATGGCGATGCTGATCGCCGCCCGGGCGGTGCAGGGGCTCGGCGCGGCGTTGCTCGGCTCCTGCGCGCTCGCGCTGCTCAACCACTCGTACACCGACCCCAGGCAGCGGACCCGGGCGGTCGGTCAGTTCGTCGCGGGCGCCAGCGCCGCCCTGTCCGGCGGCCCGGTCATCGGCGGTTTCCTGATCGCCGCGTTCGGGTGGCGCGCCATCTTCTTCATTAACGTGCCGCTCGGGGCGGCCGGGTTCTGGCTCGCCCTGCGGTACGCACGGGAGACCGACCGCTCCGCCCGCCGCCGGGTTGATACCCGCGGCGCCGCGCTGGCGACGATCGCCCTGGCCGGCTTCGCGGCCGCGGTGATCGAGGCCGGGACCCACGGCTTCGCCAGCCGGTGGGTGCTGGCGGGCCTGGGCTGCTCGCTGGCGGCGGCGGTCGCCTTCGTCGCCGCCGAGCAGCGCACGGCCAGCCCGATGCTGCCGCTGTCGCTGTTCCGGCGGCCGGGGTTCGTATCCCCGGTCACGATGGGCTTCCTGGTCAACGTCTGCTTCTACGGGCTCATCTTCCTGTTCAGCCTGCTGTTCCAGGCCCAGCACCGTATGTCCGCGCTGCAGACCGGGCTGGCGTTCCTGCCGATGACGGCCGCCATCCTCGGCGCCAACCTGATCAGCGGACGCGTCACCGGGGCGATCGGCCCTAGTCGCGCCATCCTGGCCGGCCTGACCGCGATGACCGCCGGATGCGCGGGGCTGCTGTGGGTAAGCCCGGCCACCGGCTACCCGGCCATGCTCGCCCAGCAGATCCTGCTCGGCGGCGGGCTGGGGACGCTGGTGCCGCCGATGACGAGCGTGCTGCTGGCCAGTGCCGAACGCAGCCGCTCGGGCGTCACCTCCGGTGCCCTCACCGCCTTCCGGCAGGCCGGCAGCCTGCTCGGCGTCGCCCTGTTCGGCTCGCTCGCCGCGACCGATTTCTACGGCGGCTTCCACACCGCCCTCTGGATCTCATTGGTTATCCTGATCGTCAGCGCGGGCGTGGTCGCCGGCGCGGCCGCGATCGGACGGAGGTGATGACGGCCATGCGTCCGGTCACGATCATCGGCGCGGCCACCAGCGCCGGCACGCACCACGCAGGCCAGGAACGGGCACCGGACGAGATGCGGGCCGCGGGCCTCATCGAGCTCCTGGTCAGGGCCGGGATCACCGTCACCGACCAAGGGAACGTCGTCCGCGAGACCTTCCGCGTCGACGCGGAGCAGCCGCGAGCTCGTAACCTGGACGCCACCGTCCGGGCGGCGCAGGCAGTCGCGGACGCGGTGGAGTTCGCGGCGCGGGACGACTCGCTGGTGCTCGTGCTCGGCGGGGACTGCACCATCACGCTCGGCGTGCTGGCCGGCCTGCAGCGGGTCGAACCGGATACCGGCCTCGTCTACTTCGACGGCGACGCCGATCTCGGCACGCCGGGGGCGGGCAGCGGAATCCTCGATGCGATGGGCATCGCCCACCTCCTCGGCCTGGCCGAGACCGAGCTGACCGGCCTGTTTAACAGCAGGCCGCCGCTGGTTGAGCGACGCCTGGCCATGCTCGGCTACGACGAGACCGATCCCGACTCCTACCGGCAATCGTTCTTCGAAGCGCGCCCTGACCTGACCCGCTATCCCGACCACACGGTGCGCGCCGACCCGGTCGGCTGCGCCCGCGGCGCGCTCGCCGCACTCCAGGAGGCCAGACGGCTGATCGTCCATTTCGACGTGGACGCGGTCGACTCAGGCGACCTGCCGCTGGCCAACTTCCCGCACTACGGCACGGGCGTCCCGCTCGCGGTCGCTCGGCAGGTCCTGTCGGTTCTGTTCGCGGCGCCGGCGTTGTCCGCCGTCGTGCTGACCGAGGTCAATCCCAGCTACGACCCCTCCGGGGACTCGCTCGACCGGTACCTGGAGGCGGTCACCGGAGCGCTGATCACCGGGCTGGCCGGATAGCGCCCGGCGACTGGTTCCCTCGAACGTTTCCGCACCGAGCCGGTTCGGCCGTCCGTCAGGCGGTCTTGCGGGCGCCGGGGCCGGGGACGGGGGTGACTTCGCGGGCTGACTCGAGGCTGTGCCCGGCCCGGCAGGTCAGGTGCAGCTCCACCGGCTCACCGCAGTCGCGATGGCGGAGCACGGCCAGCGGTCCGTCAAGACCGACGGCGTACTGCTCACCCCAGGCCATCAGCGCCACCAGCACCGGGTAGAGGTCCAGGCCCTTGTCGGTCAGCCGGTACTCGTCGCGGCGGCGCTGGCCGCTGTCGCGGTAGGGAACCTTGCGGAGCAGGCCCTCGTCGACCAGCCGGCCCAGCCGGTCGCTGAGGACCTGCCGGGGTATCGCGGTGCGGCGCTGCATGTCGTCGAAGCGCCGGACGCCGTTGAAGGCCTCGCGCAGCACCAGGAACGTCTGCCGCTCCCCGATGATCTTCACCGCCGCGCCGATCGAGCAGTTCGCCGTGTCGTAATCCAGAATCCAGGGCCGCTCCATGAACGCATGCTAGATCTAGTTGACAGACTCAGCAACTCCGGGAGATGCTGGGTTCATGAGCCGGACCCAGCTGCACGGCCTCGCCGCCGCGATCCGCCCCGCGCGTCCGTGCGACCTGCCTGCGCTGGGCGAGTTCTTCACGGGACTGTCCGTGCAGGCCCGCTATCTGAGGTTCTTCTCCCCCATCACCCCCGGCCCGTCCCTGCTCAACCTCCTGTGCGGCGGCGACGGCACCATCGACGCCCTGCTCGCCACCCGCGACGGCGTCATCATCGGGCACGGGATGGCGGCGGACGTTTCCGGCCCGTGCGGGGTCAGGACGACCGATATCGGCGTGGTGGTGGCCGACGCCTGGCAGCACCAGGGAGTGGGCTCGGCCCTGGTCCGCGCGCTGATCACCGGCGCCCAGGTGCGGGGCGCGACGGCGGTGACGATGGACGTGATGCACGGCAACGACCGGGCCCTCGCCATGATCAGGGGTCACTGGCCGGCCGCCCGCACCCGCCGTTCCCGGGACTGCAACACGCTCTGCATCCAGCTGGTCGACGACCAGCAGCGCCGGCCGCCTGCACAACCCGCCCGACCGCGGCCGCCGCAGGCGGCAACCGCATCGCCAGGTAAGGGCTCCCGCCCGCAGCCGGCGTTCAGTTCGCCCGTCCCGCGAGCGCGATAGAGGCCACCCGAGCGGAGATGGCGGGCGCCTGGTCCTCTTGCGGGAAATGCTTGCCAGGTATGCGCTCAATGCGGGCCAGTCCGGCGGCGGCTCGCGCCCTTTCCCCGTAGGTGCCGATCGGCATCGCCGGATCCTGGGCGGCCCAGACGACTTGCACCGGGTAGGACCGGCTGCCCACGACCTGGCGGTACTGCTCTTGCTTTCCGGCAGTCGCCTGGGCGCTGCGGGAGACCTTCCGGAAGGCGCGGCCCCGGTCATCTCCCTTCATGAGCGAAAGGTAGGCGTTGATTTCGTCCTTGCTGACCTGGGTCAAATCGCCGATCCCCTGCAGCTGCATCAGGAACCGAAAGGCAGGCCGCACCATGCCAGCCGCCCACAGCCCGCCGATAACCGGCCAGCGGAACGGCCTCATGGTCCACGGCGGGGTCCACCCGTCCACGTCGACGACGGTGTTAAGGATCGTCAGTGAAAGAACCCGCTGCGGGCACGCGGCGGCCAGCTCGAATCCGACCGGCCCGCCGATGTCGTGGACGACGAGGTGGAACCGATCGATGTTGAGCGTGTCGACGGCCGCCGCGCAAAACCGCCCGAGACCAGTCCAGCTGTAGTCGAATCCCCGCGGGCGTTCCGCGAGCCCGAAGCCCGGAAGATCCCAGGCGATTCCGCGCAGCCCGCGCGCCGCGAGCTCCCGGAGGACTTTCCGGTAGCCGAACGACGAGCCCAGCATCCCGTGAATGCACACGACAGACTCGCCGTCGCCTTCGGCGCGCACGAAGCTCTGTATACCGCTGGCGGTGAAAATCCGTCCGGCAGCGCGGTGGGCGTCAAGGACGCCAGTTGTCGTTCGCGGTGAGTGACCCATAAGGGCACGATGTCGTTTTGGGCAGCAGCCCGTCCATAACCTGTGACGTCATGGACTCCGGCCCTGACCCTGGGTAGGGTCGCTGAGCATGCAACCCGTCTTCGGGGACCTGCTGCGCGAATGGCGTCAGCGGCGGCATCTCTCGCAGCTGGAGCTGTCGTCGCGGACAGGGGTCTCCAGCCGGCACCTGAGCTATCTGGAGACGGGCCGATCGAGCCCGAGCCGCCAGATGATCCTGTACCTGGCGGAACATCTGGACATTCCGCTTCGCGAGCGCAATGCGCTCCTGCTCGCGGCTGAGTACGCGCCGGTGTACTCCCATCGGGCGCTTGATGACGACGGCTCGGACATGAGATACGTCCGGGAGGCTACTGAGCGGTTGCTCGCGAGCCACGGCCCCTATCCGGCCTTTGTCATCGACCGCCACTGGGACGTTGTGGCGCGCAACTCCAGCACCGCCCTGCTGCTGGACGGCGTCGATCCGAAGCTGCTTAATCCGCCTGTCAACGCGTTGCGCCTGGCCCTGCATCCCGCTGGGCTGGCACCCCGGATCGTCAATCTCGCTGAGTGGAGCGCCTACCTACTGCGGCGCATCGATCATCAGGTCCTGGCCGGCGCAGATCCCGACGTAACGGCACTCGCCGATGAAGTGCGCGGCTATCCAGGAGTAGCCGGGCCGGGCGTCGAAACGGCCAGCCTGGCCGACCGGGTATTCGTCCCCTTGCACATCAGGTCCGGCGGCCGCGAACTCCGGTTCCTGAACATGGTCGCCACCTTCGGCACCGCTCTCGACGTCACCGCGGCGGAACTCGTGATCGAGGCTTTCTATCCGGCCGACTCGGCGACGTCCCGGGCGTTCCCGGCCGCCTTAGGGAGCCGCTCGCCGCCATCTGCGCCTGGGCCGTCGAGCACGGGTAGGGCGTCACGTGCCGGCGGTCGCCTTGAAGAACGTGTAGCAGAACACCCCGTCAGGTTCGGCGGTGCGGAGCAGGTCGCGGATGCCCGCGTCGAAGTGGTCGGCGGTGGTAAGTCCGCCGGCCACAGCAGGCTCGCGGATGCCCTCGATCATCGCGGTGAAGGTCTTGCGGATGAACCGGTCGGCCCGCTCCGGATCGCTGCCATCGACGTAGACCATCCGCGGCGAGACGGACACGTCGCGGAAGCCGCCCTCGGTCAGCAGCGGGTGCAGCCGCCGGCCGAGCAGGGCGTCACCGCCCGCGTTGCGCTGCAGGGCGACCTGGCAGGCGATCGCGTCGCGGGCGGCCGGGCTGTCGGGGTGAAAGCAGATCAGGCCGTGATCGCCCTCGATCACCGTGATCGTGCCGCCCGGCTGCAGCATCGCGCGCAGCCGCCGCAGGGCCTCGACCGGCCGCGGCAGATGCTCGAGCAGGAAGCAGACGAAGATGTGGTCGAACGTCCCGGCCGCGAACGGGCCGTCGGCGCGGGGCAGCGTGTAGACGTCGGCCTGCGCGAACGCGATGTCCGTCAGCCCGGCGTCGTACGCCCGCTTGCGGGCGGCCGCGAGCGACTCGGCCGACAGGTCAATGGCGGTGAGGCTGGCCCCGGGACGAGCGCTCGGCGACGGTCAGCGTCTGCGCGCCCACGCCGCAGCCGACTTCGAGCACCGCGCTGCCGGCCGGGAACCCAGTGTCGGAGTGCAGCAGTTCCGCGAGGGTGTCGGCCTGGTCGTGCAGCCTGGTGTTCTCGGCGGCGCGGTAGCCGTGGACGTACTGGTCGAACATCGTCATCGTCTCGATCACCTTCATCAGCAGTTCGGCGTCGTCGACCGGCGCCCGGCCGGCGCGATCGGGTCCGCGTCCTCGTGGTCCAGGGCGCCGAGGGCGGCCGCCAGCCGGTCCCGCAGCAGCCCGCGCCGGTGCAGGTCGGCGTCGAGTTCGGCCAGGTGCGCGCGGAGCGTCGTCGCCGCCGACTGGGGGTCTCCGCGCGTCAAGCAGCGTCTTGATCTGCGCCAGGCGCAGGCCGGCCTGACGCAGCGCCAGCGCCCGGTACAGCCGGGTGATCTCGCTCGGGCCGTAGCGGCGGTGCCCGGCCGCGGTTCTGGCCGGGGTGACCAGGCCGAGCTCCTCCCAGTGCCGCAGCACCCGCTGCGACAGCCCGGTCGCCTGAGCCAGATCGCTGACCGTCCAGCCGGCCGCGTCGGCGTCGCCCCGCCAGAACGAGAACCCATGCCTGAACGGTAAGACCTCACACCGTGTGAGGTGCAAGCGCGTTACTTGACCTCGCCGCCTGCGGCCGGGCTGGCGGCGGGGCTCACAGGCTGACTCGCGGGCGGCCCGGCCGCACGGCGACTGGCCGGCCCGCTCGCGGCAGCACCGCCCGCACCAGCAGGCCGGCGACGAGCGCCCAGAACGCGGCGCCGATGCCGAGGAAGGTCAGGCCCGACGCGGCGACCACGAAGGTGATCGCCGCCGCCTCGCGGCCGTCGACCGCCGACAGGGCGCCCGACAGCGACGCCGACAGCGTGGCCAGCAGCGCGAGCCCGGCCACGGCGCCGGTCGACGTCGGCCGGGGCGGCGCTGACAGGAACGTGGTCAGGGCGGCCGAGACCAGGGCGAGCACGAGGTAGACCCAGCCCGCGGTCCAGGACGCGATCCAGCGCCGGCCGGGGTCGGGGTCCGCGTCCGGTGACGCGGCCATCGAGGCGGTGATCGCGGCCAGGTTGATGGCGTGCCCGCCGCCGAGCGCGCCGGCCGCGGTGCCGATGCCGGTGACGGTCATGGTCTCGCGCCACGGCACCTGGTAGCCGTAGGAGGACATGATGGCCACGCCGGGGACGTTCTGCCCGGCCATCGTGACCACGTAGAGCGGCAGGGCCAGGCTGAGCAGCCCGGCCCAGGTGAACGCGGGCGTCGTCCAGTCCAGGTGCGGCAGCAGCGCGCCGTGGATGCCGCCGCGGCGGGCGGCGTCGATGCCGACGACCACCAGCGTGACCGCGAACGCGGCCGGGACGGCCCACTTGCGGGCGAACCGGAGCAGGACGAGCCAGGTGAGCAGGATCGGCCCGACCAGCCACGGGTGGGCGGCGAAGCCGCGCACCGGGTCGAGGCACAGCTCAAGCACCACGCCGGCCAGCATCGCCTGCGCGATCGGCGTCGGGATGGCGGTGATGAGCGCGCCGAGCCGCGGCCACAGGCCGGTGACCAGGATGAGCCCGCCCACCACGAGGAACGCGCCGACCGCCGCGGGCCAGCCGCCGCGGACCGCGCCGGTGCTGGCGAGCAGCGCCGCGCCCGGGCGTGGACCAGGCGAGCGTGAGCGGGATCCGGTGCCGCCGGACCAGCCAGAGGATGCCGAGCCCCTGGGTCGCGCAGACGGCGAGCAGCCCCGAGGCGGCCTCGGACGGCGAGGCGCCGACCGCGCGCAGGCCGGTCAGCACGACGGCGGACGAGCTGGTGAACCCGACGAGGGCGGTCAGGATCCCGGCCAGCACCGGCTGGCTGATGCGTTCCATATACAGAACTCTAGTCGAATATCGTTCTGTATATGGAACCCACTTACTAGACTCGGCGACCGTGGACGATCTGGCGCGGCTGGTCGGCGAGCGGCTGCGGGCCGCCCGCCACGAGCGCGGCCTGTCCGTCGGCCGCCCTCGCGGAGGCGGCCGGGCATCGGCAAGGGGTCGCTCTCGGAGATCGAGAACGGCGCCCGCAATCCGACGCTGAGCACGCTCTACGCGCTCGCCGGCACGCTCGGCGTGCCGCTGGCGACCCTGCTCGCGGACCGCGCGGGCGCGCGGATCTCCTCGCCCGGCATCGAGGCGCGACTGCTCGACGTCAGCCGCGACGACGGCGCGACCGTGGAGGTCTACCGGCTGCGGCTCGACCCCGGCGCCGCCCACCGCTCGGCCGCCCACGGCCCCGGCGTCACCGAGCACCTGCTGGTGACCGCCGGCCGGGCGCTGGTCGGCCGCCTCGGCCAGGAAACGGAGATCGGCCCGGGCGAGGCGGCCCGAGTGGGTCAGCGACGTCGCCCACGGGTACACCGCCGTCGGGACCGACCCGGTCGCTTCGGTCCTGGTTATCCGGTCGCCGGCCGGGTAACCCGCCCGCTCGCCGAACCGGACCGGGCAAGATGGCGGTATGCGCATCGAACGCCGCCTGGCCGACCTCGGCCTCGAGCTCCCGCCGCCCATGCGGCTGCCGCCCGGCCTGACCCTGCCGTTCCCCTGGGTGCGGGTCTGGCCCGGCCGCGCGTTCATCTCCGGCCACGGCCCGCTGCTGCCCGACGGCTCGCTCAGCCCGATCGTGGGCAAGGTCGGCCGTGACGTCACCGAAGAGCAGGCCTACGACGCCGCCCGGCTGACCGCCCTCGCCATCCTCGCGAGCCTGCAGCGCGCCCTGGGCGACCTCGACCGGGTCACCGGCTGGCTCCGCGTCTTCGGCATGGTCAACACCGCCCCCGGCTTCACCAGGACGCCCGCCGTGATCAACGGCTTCTCCGACCTGATCCTCGACCTGTGGGGCCCCGACGCCGGCCCGCACGCCCGCTCGGCCATCGGCGTAGCCGAGCTGCCGTTCAGCCTCCCGGTGGAAATCGAGGCCGAGGTAGCGGTCGACTAAAGACGAAACCCGTCATCCCGAACGGTCCCGGGCGACTCTCCACCGCCCGCCTCACCCGTCTTTACGGGTAACCGCGCTGACCGTTAGTGTGACAGCGTGCGATGTTGACCTAACGCTCCACGCCGCGCTCGTGGACCTCCGCCGAGCTCAGATAGCCCTGCCTACTGAGAATCGCGACGAGGAGGATCCATGATGCACCGTGTTCGTCTGGCCGACTGCGGCGATGCCGCCGTGATCGGGCAACTGCTCTACGACTTCAACCGCGAATTCGATGAGCCCGCGCCCCCGCCCTCTGCCCTGGCGGAACGGCTGCGGCAGCTCATCGAGGGCGGCGACACAACCGTCCTGCTCGGCGGCGACGGACCGGACGGCCTGGCCGTGCTCCGTTTCCGCGCCGCCATCTGGAGCGACGGCCTCGAGTGCTACCTGGCCGAGCTGTACGTCACCCCGGCTAGCGCGGGGGCGGGGCCTGGGGCGAGCGCTCATGGAGGCGGCGCTGAGCGAGGCCCGCGCGCGTGGCGCCGACACGATGGACATCGGCGTAGACGAGCCCGACCTGGTCGCCCGCCGTCTCTACGAGAGCCTCGGCTTCACCAACCGCGCCGGCGGCGCAGCCGGCCCGGTGATGTACGTCTACGAACGCGAACTAAACGACGCTTCGCCGGGCTGAGCTACCGGGTCCAGCGGTGGGATTGGGGTCGCAGGCGTAGCTGACAGATTGCGCACCCTGTCGCCTACGCCATCGGCTGGGGGTAAGCGACAAGTGCCCAACGCATCGTCTGATGATCGAAGCGACGTACGGAATCTAGGGGAAGCCCGGCCGTCCGGGCGGAGCTAACCTGTCCGCCCGGGCACGCCAGTCGGCAGGATGACGTCGCCCGGTGGCGGCCCAGTTGCCGAGGCGGAGGGCCGGGCCCCAGTCGCGTTGCAGAACCAGCCAGTACCGCCGACATTGAAGCGGCGCCTGGGCGGCGCGTTCTCGTCTCGGGCGTCGGCACGAAACTCGGTCAGCTTCCTATCAGTTCTGACCGTTTTTTCATCTTCTTATCGGTTCCGACCACTTTGGCGCCCGAAATGCCCGAGTTTTGTGGTCAAAAGTGATAGGGAGATGAATCGTGTAGTCAGAACTGATACCTAGATGCACGCGCCAGTGGCAGGTGTGAATGATGTGCCGGTCCTCGAGCGCCGTTGGCGGTATTCCCCCTGACCCGCCGGCTTCGCCCTCGACGTGGTCCTCGGGCCGGTCGCCTACGCCATTGGGCCTAGACGCCAGACTGTCGCCTACGCCATCGAGCGCACCCAGTGGTGTCGACGGCGTAGGTGACAGAAATCGTTTGGTGTCGGTGGCGTAGGCGACAGGCTCTGGGGTGGTCGCGCGGGCAAGGTTGCCGACTCTTCGCCTCGCGGTCGCCGTAGGCGGCCAGGTTGTCGTGGCCGCTGACGACGTTGACCAGGACCCGCCCCCCGGTGAGGTGGTCGAGCGTCGCGGCGGCGCTGGCGAAGTGGGCCGGCTGCCAGTACCCGGGCCTGATCGCGATCAGCGGCTTGAACGTCGTGGTCCTGGCCGCGATCGCGGTGGCGACGGTGAACGTGTCCGGCCGCCCCCAGCTGGTGCCGAACAGCGCGCCGCCCCAGCCGTGATCCTCGGCCATCCGGGCCAGCGTGACCGACTGCCCCAAGTCGGCCCACCCGGAGGCCACGTCGTCGCCGCGGATCCCGGCCTCAACCGTGTTCGGGATGTACCAGAGAAACTCGCCCATATATTCCACCATAACCTATAGGAATAGTAGGGAGTCAACGTTCCTAGGCGATGGACACTCTCGCGTCCGACGCCGCCCCCGACTCGATGGCATCGGAGATGAGCAGCCGGATGGCACGGGCCAGGGCCTCGTCGAGCTCCGGCTCGGTGGCCCGCGCTCCGGCGTCATTGTGGTCCATCTGTGTCATCTGTGTCATCTCCCTGTTATGGACGGCCTGACACATCGAATTAAAGTTACACAGATGTAGTTCGTGCTCGCGCACACTTCGTCACATTTGGTGCGCGATCTACGCGAGCCCCCACCGCTTGCGGATGGACGTGTCGGCCACGCCGAACAGCGCGTCGACGCCGATCCCGATGATGAAGATCACGATGATGATCGCGCTCGCGCTCTGCAGGTCCGACAGCGACTGGTCGTTGTTGAGCAGCTCGCCCAGCGTCGGGTGGTTGAACACCAGCACGATCAGCTCGCCGGCCATCAGGCTGCGCCAGCCGAACGCCCAGCCCTGCTTGAGCCCGGCCACGAAGACCGGCAGCGAGGCCGGCAGGATCAGGTGCCGCCAGAGCGCCAGCCGCCGCAGCCCCATCGTCTGCCCCGCCTTGAGCAGCAGCGGCGGGGTGTAGTCGACGCCGGTGATCAGCCCGTTGGCGATCGACGGGGCCGCCCCGAGGATGATCAGGAACAAGATCGCCGAGTTGTTGTTGCCGAACAGCAGGGCCGCGAACGGCACCCAGGCAATCGACGGCATCGTCTGCAGGCCGGTGATCAGCGAGCCGACCGCCTGCCTGAGCACGTTGATCCTGGAGACCAGCGAGCCGAAGACGACGCCGACCACGATCGCGACCGCGAACCCGATCACGGCGGTCTCCAGCGTGTTGCCGATGGCCTGCCAGAACGACCCGGTCTTGGCCTGGTCCCACAGGTTGGCCAGCGTCGGGCCGGCCCCGGGGAAGATCTGCTTCTTATAGCCGCTGAGCGTGATCAGCTCCCAGACCCCGAGGACCAGCAAGATCGCCAGCGCCTTGGGCCACAGGGCATTCCAGAAACGGAGCGCGAACCCTCCGCGACCGCCGCCCGGCCTGCCTGCCAGGTCGAGCGCGTCTAGGCCCGCGAGCGCGTTGCCGGCCGGCGCGGCGCCGTCCGCCACCCATCCGGTGCCGGGCGGGTTGGCGCCGCCCTCCGCCCAGGTGCCGGTGGCAGATACGTGATGTCCGCCGTTACTGGCCATGACGGCTCATCTCCTCGCGCAGCCGGTCGGTGATCTGCCCGGCCAGCTCGGCTACCGGCGCGGTGTCAATCCGGCGCGGCCGCGGGATCGATACGCGGGAACTCCTCGAGCACCCGGCCGGGGCGGCTGCTGAGCAGCACCACCTTGTCCCCAAGTCGGACCGCCTCGCGGACGTTGTGGGTCACGAACAAGACCGTCAGGTTCCTGGTGGCGGTGATCCGGTCGAGCTCGTCGTGCAGCACGTCCCTGGTCATCGCGTCGAGCGCGCCGAACGGCTCGTCCATCAGCAGCACGTCCGCGTCCTGGGCGAGCGCGCGGGCGAGGGCGACCCGCTGCCGCATGCCGCCGGAGAGCTGGTGCGGCTGCTTGGCTCCGAACCCGCCGAGCCGGACGGTCTCGAGCAGCTCGGCCGCCCGCTGACGGCGCTCGGCCCGGCCCACGCCGCGGGCGCGCAGCGCCAGCTCGACGTTGGCCCCGGCCGAGAGCCAGGGAAACAGGGCCGGGCTCCTGGAACATCATCGCGATCCGGCCCGACACCGCGATGTTGCCGGTGGTCGGCTTGTCCAGGCCGGCCACCAGCGACAGCATCGTCGACTTGCCGCACCCGGACGCGCCGATCAGGCAGGTGAACTCGCCCGGCGCAACCGAGAGGGACACCTGGTCGAGGGCCTGGACGGCCGCGGATCCGCGGCCGTACACCTTGGAGACGCCGGCCAGCGTGACCGCCGACGTCTCCTCCGTCATCGTGTTGGTGGTCATCTCGGTTGCGCTCATCTCTGTCGTTCGAACCGGGGGGTCAGGAGCCCACGGTCGGCTGGCCGGCGGCGGTCAGCAGCGTGTTGAGCTCGGTCAGGTCGTACATGCCGCTCAGCGCGACCGGCTCCTTGAGCAGGCCGAGGCTGACCGCCTGGGACGCGTCGGTCGCGATCGACGCCTCGTCCGGGTCGTCGGTGAACACGATCTGCTGGAACGACGCGGCCACCAGCGAGGACTTGATCGCCTTGCCGGTGTAGGAGGCGTACTCGGCGTCGGCGTCCGCCTCGGCCTTGGTCGGGTCGGACTTGATCAGGTCGAGCGCCTGCAGGTTCGCCTTGAGCAGGTCGGCCACGATCGCCGGGTGGGCCGACAGGAACGACTGGGTGACCATCAGCAGGGTCGTCGAGCCCGGCTCCGACAGCAGCACCTTGCCGCCGTCCTTGACCATCTCCACGTCGTACGGCGCGGGCTCGGAGGCGCCGGCGATCTGGCCCGACTCGAACGCCTGGACCGCGTCGGAGTTCGGGGTGGTCGGCTTGACCAGCACGTCGCCCCCGCCGGTGGCGGTCGTGGCGAGGCCGTTCTGCTTGAGGTAGTACCGCAGCGCCACGTCCTGGGTGTTGCCGAGCGACGGGGTGTCCAGCGTCTGCCCCTTCAGCGCGGATGCGCCGGAGACCGAGGACTTGACGACGATCTCGGCGCCGCCGGTGGCCACGCCGGAGATAACCTTGATCGCGGTGCCGCCGGACTTCTCCCAGGCGTTGATGGCCGGGTTCGGGCCCACGTAGGCGGCGTCAAGCTGGCCGCCCAGGATCGCGGTCGTCTCCTGGGTGCCGCTGGAGAACACGGTCGGCGACACCGATCCGGCGCTGCCGAGGGCCGACTTGAAGTACCCGTCCTTCAGCGCGATCAGCGCGGGCGCGTGGGTGATGTTCGCAAGGAAGCCAAGCCGCACGGTCACCGGCTGCGCCGCCGCCGCGCTGGCGCTGCCAGCCGAGCTCGAAGGACTCGACGAGCTCGGGGCGCTGGAGGAACTCGAGCTGCTGGACGAGCAGCCGGCGATGAGCAGCGCGCCGCCCGTCACAGCGACCGCACCAGCCAAGATGCCGCGCATATATAGATTCCATTCTCTATCAGTTAAGTAGGGTTCAGTGAGAACTATATACCAGGCCGGTAAGGTAGGAAACACCCCGGCAACGGTTGTAAAGAGACGATCGTCACATCGGGCGCGGCCGACCCGCGGCGTTGCGTGATGCAGCGGCAGACCAGCACCGTCAGCCAGTCAGCGGTCGGTTACAACTGTTACGGAACTGGCCCGAGCGCGCAGCGCTTCTTGCTGTTATCCGCCATAGGTGGGCCGCGAACGGGGAGACGACGAGCCGGGGCTACGCGTCGGCGCTACGAGTCGTCCGAGGAGTCCTGCGTGTTGATGCCCTCGACCTGGGGCGAGAACTTGTTCAGGCACTCCTCGAGGCGGGTGATGTCCACCAGGCTCGGCGCCGGTCGTGTTGTAGACGACGACGTCGACCGCCGACGCGAGCGGGACGCCGGTCGCGATCGCCTGGGCCGAGACGTTCGGCAGGTTGTTGCAGGCGGCACGGACGTGCATCTTGTACGCGACCGACACGTTGTCCTGGAAGTAGACGTCGACCGACGACTGGCCGAGCGCCTTGTCGAACGACGAGCAGCCGCTCGCCACCAGGCAGCAGACCGCCGCCACGAGGCCGAGCGCCAGCACGCGGGTCCGCGATGACCGCCGAGGCCTGGAGGCGGCCGGGGCCACGACACGTCGTAGTACTCGCACGGTCGTAGCTTATGTCCTCGGGAGATCACCTATGTGGTCGGGGCACCGAGTACGGTACTGGGGAGACCTGAAAGAAAACATAGATGCCGCCGCGCCACATCCTCATCGTCAACGCCCGCAACGTGACCCAGCCGGTCTTCGTGATCGGCGCGCCGCACTCAGGCGCGGAAGCGGTTGGCCGGGCGCTCAAGCTCTCCCCCGGGTTCCACGTGACCATCGGCCAGCAGTCGGTGCTGCAGGCGGTCTACGCGTTCGCCCGGCGGCCTTCGCTCTACAACGGCCGCGGCGACGCCGCCGCCGCGGTGATCCGCGACGCCTTCGCCCAGGGCTGGCAGCTCAACCCGACGAGCTGCCTGGAGTGCACCCCGCCAGTGCCGGTCGGCCGCCGGGCTCAAGCCGTCCGAGGTCGGGCCGTGCGTGGAGCAGCGCGGCCTGTCCCGGTTCGGCGACGCCTCCCCCGACCTCGCCTACAGCGCCGAGGCGCTGGTCCACGCGTTCCCCGACGCGCTGATCGTGCAGGTGGTGCGGGACGGCCGGGACACCGTCGCGGCCATGCTCGAGGACCAGGTGGCGATGTCGTGGTTCCGGCCGGGCGTGGTCAACATCGACACCGAGTTCCCCAACCCGTTCTACGGCGTCGAGGACGAGTCCGACCGGCAGGCCTGGCCTTCGCTGACCGCCGCCGGCAAGTGCGCGATGCGCTGGCGGGGCGCGATCAGGCTGGCCGCCCGGCTGCGGCTGGCGCTGGCCGACAACCAGCTGAAGACGCTGCGCTACGAGGACATGGCCCGCGACCCGGGCGGGGCGGCGTCCGCGCTGACCGGCTTCATCGGCGACGAAGATCGCGGCCCCGGTCACCGCGACCACCAAGCGCGCCAAGACCGAGCAGAACGCCTGGCGCCGGTCGCTCTCCTACGGTCAGCTGGCCGAGGTCGAGAAGGTCGCGGGCGAGGAGCTGCGGCGGCTTGGCTACAAGTGAGCCAGGTGCGAGCCGGCCGTTAGCGCGGCGCCCGGGACCGTTCGACCTCCAGATTTTGATCTTGACTTTCCTGGTGCTTGAACTGCGTCTCGTAGAGGTCGGCGTACAGGCCGCCCGCCGCCAGCAGCTCCTCGTGGGTGCCGGTCTCGACGACCTGGCCGGCCTCGATGACGAGGATCTGGCTGGCCTCGCGGACGGTCGACAGCCGGTGCGCGATGACGAGCGACGTCCGGCCGATCAGCGCGAGCGACAGGGCCTGCTGCACGGCGAGCTCGGACTCGGAGTCGAGGTGCGCGGTCGCCTCGTCGAGGACCACGATCGACGGCGCCTTCAGCAGCAGCCGGGCGAGCGCGATCCGCTGCTTCTCGCCGCCCGACAGCCGGTAGCCGCGGTCGCCGACGATCGTGTCGAGGCCGTCGGGCAGGACCGAGATCAGGTCCCAGATCTGCGCCGCCCGGCAGGCCTCGACCACCTCGGCCTCGGTCGCGGTCGGGCGGGCGTAGAGCAGGTTGGCGCGGATCGTGTCGTGGAACAGGTGCGCGTCCTGGGTGACGACGCCGACGACGTCGTGCAGCGAGTCGAGGGTGACGTCGCGGATGTCGTGCCCGCCGATCAGCACCGCCCCGTCGTTGGGGTCGTACATCCGCGAGACCAGCTGGGTGATCGTGGTCTTGCCCGCACCGGACGGGCCGACCAGCGCGGTGAGCTCGCCTGCGGGGGCGGTGAAGGAGATGTCGTGCAGCACCCCGGCGGCCGCGTCGGTCCGCTCGGGCTGCTTGAGCGCGATCGACTCGAGCGACGCCAGCGAGACCTCGGCCGCGGTCGGGTAGCGGAACGACACCTGGTCGAACCTGATGTCGGGCGCGGTCCCGGCCGGGTCGCGGGCGGGCAGCGTCACCGCGTCCGGCTTCTCGGTGATCAGCGGCTGCAGGTCGAGCACCTCGAAGACCCGGTCAAAGCTGACCAGCGCGGTCATCACCTGGATCTGCACGCTCGACAGCGACGAGATCGGACCGTAGACCCGGGTGAGCAGCTGCGCGAGCGCAACCAGGGTGCCGAACTGGAGCGTGCCCCTGATCACCAGGGTGCCGCCGACGCCGTAGACGACGGCGGTGATCAACGCGGTCAGCAGCACGACCGCGATCATGAACACGGACCCGTACATGTCCCTGGTCACGCCGATCTCGCGGACCTTGTGGGCGTTGGCCGCGAACAGCCGCGACTCCTCGCGGGGGCGGCCGTAGAGCTTGGACAGCATGGCTCCGGCCACGTTGAACCGCTCGGTCATGGTCGAGCCCATCTCGGCGTTGAGCTGCATCGATTCCCGGCTCAGCCGCTGCAGCCGCCGCCCGATCCGGCGGGCCGGGTAGATGAACAGCGGGATCAGCACCAGCGCGAGGAGGCTCACCTGCCAGGACAGGTAGAACAGGGTGACCAGGATGACGATCACCGACAGCACGTTGGACAGCACCGACGACAGCGTGCCGACGATCGCCTGCTGCGCGCCGACGACGTCACCGTCGAGCCGGCTGACCAGGGACCCGGTCTGGGCGCGGGTGAAGAACGCCAGCGGCTGCCGCTGCACGTGGTCGAAGACCTGGGTGCGCAGGTCGTAGATGAGACCCTCGCCGATCCGGGAGGAGTACCACCGGTTGACCACGCCGAGGAACGCGTCGAAGACGCGCGACCGCCGCGACCGTCACCCCGACCACCACGACGACGCTCTCGTCCTTGGTGACGATGCCGCCGTCGATCAGCTCGCGCAGCAGCAGCGGGTTGACCACCGTGATGCACGGCGTCGAGCGCCGTCGCGATCAGGAAGATCGTCAGCTGGACCCGGTAGGGACGGGCGTAGCCGGCGATCCGCCTGATCGTCCCGGGCTTGAGCTTCTGCTTGGTGACGGACGGGTCCATGCGGAACCCGCGCGCCATCATCATGCCGGGACCATGCACCATTCCTGCGAGCTTAGTGCGCCCGGCGAGCGGGTGAACCCCCGGCAATTCGGCCTAGGGCGTAAGGCGGTCGCTACTTGGCGACCGCGCTCCGCTTCGGGGCGCCGCCCCGGCTCCGGAGGGTGACGCCCGATCTCGGTGAGGATGCGGTGGATGAACCCGTAGGAGCGACCGGTCGAGGAGGCGAGCGAGCGGATCGACTCTCCCGCCCCGTACCGCTCGGCCAGGTCTGCTCGCGAGCTTGCTGCGGTCCGGCCCGGTTACCCGGGCGCCTCGTCTGAGGTTCTCGGCCATGTTTACCTCCCGTAAGGTACACGACTCATTGCGTTACATCCCCTATGCGCAATGATCACCTATCGGGGCGGTGTTGACCACCCGCATAGATCGAGATAGTTAAAGCGAATTAGCTCAAGCGAGCGCGACAAGATCCGCGAAATCGGCCGACCAGGTGTCCTCGGTCCCCTCGGGCAGCACAATCACCCGTTCCGGCGAGAGCGCGTCGACCGCTCCCTCATCGTGGGTAACAAGGACAATGGCGCCGCGGAAGCCCGCCAGGGCCGACAGGATCTCTTCTCGGCTGGCCGGGTCGAGGTTGTTGGTGGGCTCGTCGAGCAGCAGCACATTCGCGCCGGAGACCACCAGCAGCGCCAGCGCGAGCCGGGTCTTCTCGCCGCCGGAAAGGACGCCGACCGGTTTATCGACGTCGTCGCCGGAGAACAGGAATGAGCCGAGGACTTTCCGCTGCTCGGTGTCGGTGAGCTCCGGCGCGGCGGTGCGCATGTTCTCGATCAGCGACCGCTCGGTGTCGAGCGTCTCGTGCTCCTGCGCGTAATAGCCGAGCCTTAGGCCGTGACCAGGAATAACCTCGCCGGTGTCCGGCTTCTCGACCCCGGCCAGCATGCGCAGCAGGGTGGTCTTGCCCGCGCCGTTGAGGCCGAGCACGACGACCCGGGAGCCGCGGTCGATGGCCAGGTCGACGTCGGTGAACACCTCGAGCGAGCCGTAGGACTTCGACAGCCCGGTCGCGGTCAGCGGCGTCCGGCCGCACGGGGCCGGCTCGGGGAAGCGCAGCTTGGCCACCCGGTCCGACTGCCGCTCGTCGGCCAGCCCGTCGAGCAGCCGCTCGGCCCGGCGCGCCATGTTCTGCGCGGCCTTGGCCTTGGTCGCCTTGGCCCCCAGCTTGGCCGCCTGCAGCTGCAGCGCCGAGGCCTGCTTCTCGGCGTTGGCCCGCTCCCGCTTGCGGCGCCGCTCGTCGGTCTCGCGCTGGGTCAGGTAGGCCTTCCAGCCGACGTTGTAGATGTCGAGCACCGAGCGGTTGGCGTCGAGGTAGAAGACCTTGTTGACGACCTGCTCGACCAGGTCGACGTCGTGGCTGATCACCAGCAGCCCGCCGCGGTAGGTCTTCAGGTGGTCGCGGAGCCAGGTGATCGAGTCGGCGTCGAGGTGGTTGGTCGGCTCGTCGAGCAGCAGCGTCTGCGAGTCGCCGAACAGGATGCGGGCGAGCTCGACCCGCCGTCGCTGGCCGCCCGAGAGCGTGTTCAGCGGCTGGTGCAGCACCCGGTCGGGCAGCCCGAGGCTGGCCGCCATGCTCGCGGCCTCCGATTCGGCCGCGTAGCCGCCGAGCACGGCCAGCCGGTCGCTGAGGTTCCCGTACCGCCTGATCGCCTTCTCCGCCGTGGCCGGGTCCGGGTCCGACATCAGCGCCTCGGCCTTGCGCATGCCGTTGCGCACCTCGTCGAGGCCGCGGGCGGACAGGATCCGGTCGAGCGCGAGCACGTCAAGATCGCCGGTCCTCGGGTCCTGCGGGAGGTAGCCGACGGTGCCGGTGTTCCGGACGGTGCCGGAGGCGGGCTGGCCGTTGCCTGACAGCACCTTCGCCAGGGTGGTTTTGCCCGCGCCGTTGCGGCCGACGAGACCAATACGGTCTCCCTCGGCAACCTGGAAAGAGGCGTCTGCCAGCAGTAGCCGGGCACCCGCACGCAGCTCAATGCCACTGGCGACGATCACGTGTACCAATGGTACCCGATCTGGGTTACGGCTCTGTAAGCCATATTCGCACGGCGGTGAACTGCTTCGGCCGCCTCGAGCAGGACCGCGCGCTTGGGGTCGGGCACGGTCAGGAACCGCTCGGTGGCGAGGCCGAAGTAGGGCGCCAGCCGGGGGTCGTCTCGCAGGTCGGCGACCGCGCGGCGGTCACCGCCGAGCACAACGGCGTCAAGGCGGGTGATCACGGGCTGAGCTCTCCGGACTGCCGCGGCGCCGCCCCGTTGCCCGCCCCCGCCGCCCTTGCCTGCACCCGCTCCACCGAAGATCAGGACGGCGGCGTCGGCGGCCGCGCTCAGCGCCTCGTTCGCCTGCTTCTCGCGGCGGCGGGCGAAGCGGTGCTGCGACCAGCCGCCCGCCGCGCTGCGGCCGTGGACCAGGCGCGAGCCGACCTTGGCCGTCCCCGAGCACGGGCGGGTAGCCGGTGAACACACCGGCCGCGTAGCCGCCGAGGCGGACCAGCAGCACGCCGACCGTGCGCGGCTTGCGGGCGTGGGCGGCCAGCGCCTCGGCGATGGCGGCGGGATCGTCGGGGCCGCCCTGATGGCCGGATCCGGCCCGGGCCGGGTGGTCGAACACGTCCGGGTCATCCAGCCGAGACGGCGGCGTGACCTCCTCGAGCAGCGCGGTGACGCCGCCCGGCGGGCGGAAACGGAGGGTAACACTGCGCGACTGCGCCATCTTGTGCGGTGAAGGAGACGTGATCATCGCCGACGGCCACCGTAAGGGCCTCGCCCGAGCCTGCCCTGCGAGTCGGAAACCCCGTGCCTGACGCCGAATGAGGCGATCCAGCCGGGCAGCCGCTCAGCCGAGACGTCCAACCATTTACCACCACTACCAGCCACGTTCTTCACTACTCACTGCCTCATCGTGTTTACTGAGCGTACAACTCAACTGCATCACGCGAATCAAATGTCACAAGTTCCACATAAGCAACGAGGTAGCCAGCACATGCTCCCGATCGATCCAGGCGACGGTCAGGGACGTTACCTTCCGGGGGGTCGCTGGCCTCCCGCTCCCCCCGAAGGCGCGCCCGATGATGGCCAAAGCCGTCATGATATCGGGCCGGCGGCCGTCCCCGCGCAACCTCTGCCAGACGTCACCCCGCCGCGGCCGCTGAGAGACATCGTGCCCGCCCAGGCGATGGCGCACGGCGGCACGATCATTCGGCCCGGCGCGGTGGCCTGGGGCGGCCTGCGGGAGACAGCGGTTACTCCTCGGGCGAGTCGATCGAGCGAATCCTCGCCTCCGCCATCGCCGACCCCGGTCTGCTGCCCGCCCTGCTGGCCGAGCTGGCGGGCACCCGGCTCTGGGTGCCGCTGCCGGTGCGGCGCCGCCCGTTCACCGACGGCACCGCGGTCCGGCTGCCGCTGGTCAGCTACGCCGAGACCGAGACTGACTTCGTGCCCTGCTTCACCTCGATCCAGCGCCTCACCAGGTGGGCGGACGACGTCGAGCCGGACCCGCGCGGCGGGGGCCCGCTCGAGGAGTTCCGGTTCGGCGGCAGCGGACGGCAGTGGCAGCGCGCGGGCGACGCCCGGGTCGTGCCGCATGTGGTGGTCCCTGCGGCCGGCCTGGCCCGACGGCTGCCGGCCGGGCTCGGCCTGGCGCTCAACCCCGACGGCGCGCCCGGCCTCCCGCTCTACCCGGAGTCCGTCAGCTACCTGGCCAGGCTCGACCAGCGGGGCTCGGCCACGATCGGCCTCGGCCACCCCCCGACCGAGCCGCTCGCCCTGCTCAACGAGGCCCAGGCCCGGCTGCGGCGGCTGCGCTTCGTCCGCGCCGCCTCCCGCGCCTGGCTGTCGGTCCCCGACCGGGCTGAGGGCCTGGTGATCGCGGTCGCCCTCGACGACCCGGCCAGCGAGTCCGCTCAACGAGCCGTCATCGGCGCGCTGATCGCGGCCGTCGCGTCGGTTCCGCTGCACGTCCCGTTCCCGGTCGACGTCACCTTCCCCGGCGAGCCTGCGGGCGGCGACCAGGAGGGCGGCGAGCCCGCGGGGGGCGAGCGGGCCGACGGTGAGCGGGCCGACGGTGAGCGGGCCGACGGTGAGCGGGCCGACGGTGAGCGGGCCGGCGGTGAGCGGGACCCGGATGTCATCGCCGACTGGATGGCGCGCAACACCCGCCCCTTCTACTCCAGGGATTGACCCTGGGGCGAGGCTCTAAAAGATCTTGGAGGAAATGCACGCACATAGCGTGCTTTTCTTCCGTCAGGAAAAATGTTTCCAAGATCTTTTCGAACGGCGCAAGCGCTTCTTGCTGTTATCCGGCGCCGGACGCTGGTAGGACGATTACGCGTCCGCCGGGCGCCCGACCGCAGGTGCGCGCGGGGCTGGAGTTAGCCGGTGATGCTGGCATTCGCGTTGTCGGCGAAGCCGACCCCGCCGGAGGTGGCCGCGCTATGCAGGTCGGTCAGCGCGCTCGAGGCGCCGTCGACGTCCGACGGGTCGATACCGCCGCTCTTGACCTTGCCGACCAGCCCGGTCAGGGCGGCCGTGAACTTCGCGGCGGGCGCGACGAAGATCTTGCACAGCGTCGGGTTTCCCTGCGCCGCCGTCTCGGCCGCCTTCAGCCGGTTGATCACGAAGGCGCCGGCCGCGGCCGCCTTGATCAGCGCGAGCACCCGGCCGCTGGCGCCCTTCTTGAGCTTGCCGTCCTTGGCGGGCGTGTAGATGTAGCGCTTGAACGCACCGCCGGCCAGCGCCGCGTCGGCCACGAACTTGGTCTTGGCGAACTTCACGGTGTTCGAGGTCGGGCACGTCCCGGCCGCCGCCGCCGTGGCCGTCCCCGACGCCGCCGCACTGGTCGCAGGAACTGCTCGAACTGCACGCCACCGTCAACGCAAGCAGCGCCATGACAAAGACAACCGACAACTTCCGCACCACGTGCATCCCCCCGCAGAGACCATTACCGAATAACAGAAAGCTGGTCTCAGCGGAATACCCCGCCACCCCACGCAATCAAACAGCCAGGCCCACTTCGCCCGATAACCGCCAGCCCACATCTTGCTGTTATCTCGGCGTCGTCGCGAGCGTCGCATGATCACGAAGGATTTATACACGTATACGATAATTGTCCTTCGCCAGGATAAAAGCCTTCGTGATCACGGACCCAGACCGCCTCAAACCGTGGCCGAAGTGGATTTTGGGGTTAATGTGACTCGCGGCGTGAACTGGCCGTGTGTTGAGGTGGGCTGGCCGTTGCGGGGTGAGCCGCCTCTTCGCCCGCGCCAATTCAGTGCGATCGATCGATGTGGTTCAGCCGCAAATGGGTTTGACTTTGACTTTGAACCCCCGATGACAAGAAGAGCGGGGAGCGTGAGTGGTGCGCAACCGCGCGTTCGGGCCACGCCGAAAGGTTTTATCGGCGTGGGGCGACAGCGCGGGTAAGCACCACCACGCCCCCGCGACCTCAGCTTGGTACCGGGTAAGGCTAGATGTTGAAGCCGAGCGCCCGCAGCTGCTCACGCCCGTCATCGGTGATCGACTCCGGTCCCCACGGCGGCATCCATACCCAGTTGATCCGGAAGTCCGCCACCAGGTCCTTGAGCGCCTCGCCGGCCTGCTCCTCGATCACGTCCGTGAGCGGGCAGGCCGCGCTGGTGAGGGTCATGTCGATGGTGGCGATCCGGGACTCGTCCAGGTCCACGCCGTAGATGAGCCCGAGGTCCACCACGTTGATGCCGAGCTCCGGGTCGACCACGTCGCGGAGCGCCTCGAGGATGTCGAGGACCTCCTGCGAGGGCTTCTCGGTCTCACCCTCGGCCGGAGTCGTCACTGCCTCGGTGGTCGTATTCTCGCTCATGCGTTGTCTCCATCCGCATCCGATTGCGCGATGGCCTGGGCCGTCGCGTCCTTCCAGGCCATCCAGCCAAGCAGCGCGCACTTGATCCGCGCCGGGTACTTCGACACGCCGGCGAACACCACCGCCTCGTCGAGCACGTCCTCGTCGGGCTCGAGCTGGCCCTTGGACTTCATCAGCTCGAGGAAGGCGTCGCCGATCTTCATCGCCTCGCTGACCGGCTTGCCGATCACCAGGTCGGTCATCACCGAGGCGCTGGCCTGGCTGATCGAGCAACCCAGGGCGTCGTAGGACACGTCCTCGACGACCGGGTCGCCGTCGACGGTCTCCTTGAGCGAGACGCGCAGCGTCACCTCGTCACCGCAGGTCGGGTTGACGTGGTACACCTGCGCGTCAAAAGGATCCCGCAGTCCCTTGTGGTGCGGATTGCGGTAGTGATCCAGAATTACTTCCTGGTACATGTTCTCAAGCTGCATAGTGCCCTCTAGAACGTCCCGGCGCCATGGCCTGTTCCACTCTGCTCTCCCCGCTCCGGGTCAAACACGGAAGAACTTCTGCGCGTACCGGATTCCGTCGGCGAGCGCGTCGACCTCGGCGTGCGTGTTGTAGATGTAGAAGCTGGCCCGGTTGGAGGCCTGGCAGTGCAGCGCCCGGTGCAGCGGCCAGGCGCAGTGGTGGCCGGTCCTGATCGCGATGCCGAGCTCGTCGAGCACCTGGCCGACGTCGTGCGAGTGGACGCCGTCGACGTCGAACGCGACCGTGCCGCCGCGGTTCTCGGTCGTGACCGGCCCGAGGATCCGCACGCCGTCGATCTCGCGCAGCGCGTCGAGCGCGTGCGCGGTGAGCGACTGCTCGTGCGCGGCGACGTTCTCCATGCCGAGCTCGGTCAGGTAGTCCACTGCCGCGCCGAGGCCGGCCGCCTGCGCGACCGGCGGCACGCCGGGCTCGAACTTGGCGGGCGGCGGCAGGAACGTGGTCTCCTCCATCCGCACCACCTCGATCATCGATCCGCCGGTGAGGTACGGCGGCAGCGCGTCGAGCGCCGCGTACTTCCCGTACAGCACGCCCAGCCCGAGCGGCCCGAGCATCTTGTGCCCGGAGAAGGCGAGGAAGTCGGCGTCGAGCTCGGCCACGTCGACCGGGTGGTGCGGCACCGACTGGGCGCCGTCGACCAGGAAGAGCGCGCCGACCGAGTGGGCCAGCCGGCCGATCTCGCGGACCGGCGGGATCACGCCGGTGACGTTGGACTGCCCGGTCACCGCGACCAGCTTGGTCCGCTCGGTGACGAGCGACGGGTCGACCTCGACGCGGCCCTCGGCGTCCGACTTGAACCAGCGCAGGGTCGCGCCGGTGCGCAGCGCGAGCTGCTGCCAGGGGACCAGGTTCGCGTGGTGCTCGATCTCGGTGATCAGGATCTCGTCGCCGGGCTTGAGCGACCCGGTCAGCGCGAACGCGACCAGGTTGATCCCCTCGGTGGCGGACTTGGTGAACACGATCTCGTCGGGCGAGGCGGCGCCGAGGAACGCGGCCATCTTCGCCCGGGTGCCCTCGTAGATCTCGGTCGCTTCCTCGCCGAGCAGGTGGGTGCCCCGGTGCGCGGCGGCGTTGTGCCGCTCGTAGTACTCGCGCTCGGCGTCGAGCACGACCGTCGGGTGCTGCGAGGTCGCGCCGGAGTCGAGGTAGACCAGCGGGTTGCCGTTGCGCACGGTCCTGGACAGGATCGGGAAGTCGCCCGCGAACCGCCTCGACGTCGTAGGGCGCGTCAACGTAACGCGCGGCGGTCTCGGTCATGACGTCGCCGCCGCCCCGGTGAACCGCTCGTAGCCTTCGCTCTCCAGCAGCTTGGCCAGCTCGGGCCCGCCCTCTTCGACGATCCGGCCGGCCACGAAGACGTGCACGAAGTCGGGCTGGACGTACTGCAGGATCCGGTTGTAGTGGGTGATCAGCAGCACCCCGTGGCCGGTCTTGGCGCGGAACCGGTTGATGCCCTCGGAGACGACCTTGAGCGCGTCCACGTCGAGGCCGGAGTCGGTCTCGTCGAGGATCGCGATCTTCGGGTCGAGCAGCTCAAGCTGGAGGATCTCGTGGCGCTTCTTCTCGCCGCCGGAGAAGCCCTCGTTCAGCGACCGCTCGGCGAACTTCGGGTCGATGGCCAGGCCGCCCATCGCGCCGTTCATCTCCTTGACGAAGTTCCTGAGCTTCGGCGCCTCGCCGCGGACGGCGGTCACCGCGGTGCGCAGGAAGTTCGACACCGACACGCCGGGCACCTCGACCGGGTACTGCATGGCCAGGAACAGGCCGGCCCGGGCGCGGGCGTCGACCGACATCGCCAGCACGTCCTCGCCGTCCAGCGTGACCGTGCCCGAGGTGACGGTGTACTTCGGGTGGCCCGCGAGCGCGTAGGCGAGGGTGGACTTGCCGGAGCCGTTCGGTCCCATGATGGCGTGGGTCTCCCCGTCGCCGACCCTCAGGTCGACGCCGCGCAGGATCTCCCGGCTGCCGCCGTCGCTCTCCGTCACGTCAACGTGCAGGTCGCGGATCTCTAGGGTGGACACTCTTACGACTCCTCTATAGCCACGAGGACGTCGTCGCCCTCGATCTTCACTGGGTAGACGGGCACCGGCTGGGTCGCGGGCAGCCCGGTCGGCTTGCCGGTGCGCAGGTCGAAGCGCGAGTTGTGCAGCCAGCACTCGATCGTGTAGCCGTCGACCTCGCCCTCCGACAGCGGCACGGCGGCGTGCGAGCACCAGTCGCGGATCGCGAAGACCTCGCCCTCGGTGCGGACGATCGCGATCTCGTCGTGTTCGACCTCGACCGACAGGATGCCGTTGTCGGGGATGTCGGCCAGCGCGCAGGCCCGCACGAACCCGGTCGACTCGGCGCTCATGACAGCTCCGTCTCGATCGCCGACATGATGCGGTCCTGCAGCTCCTCGATTCCGATCTTGGCCACCAGCTCGGCGAAGAAGCCCCTGATGACCAGCCGGCGCGCGTCCTCGAACGGGATGCCGCGGGCCATCAGGTAGAACGTGTGCTCATCGTCGAGCCGGCCGCTGGCGGAGGCGTGCCCCGCGCCGGTCACCTCGCCGGTGAGGATCTCCAGGTTCGGCACCGAGTCGGCGTGCGCGCCGTCGGACAGCACCAGGTTCCGGTTGTACTCGTAGGTGTCGGTGCCGGTCGCCTCCGGGCGGATCAGCACGTCGCCGATCCAGACCGTGCGCGCGCCCTCGCCGTCCAGCGCGCCCTTGTAGGAGACCCGGCTGCGGCAGTTCGGCGTGTCGTGGTCGACGAACAGCCGGTGCTCCAGGTGCTGCCCCGCGTCGGCGAAGGCGATGCCGGTCAGCTCGGCGTCGCCGCCGGGGCCGGCGTACCTGACCGTCGGCGAGAGCCGGACCAGCGAGCCGCCGAGGGTGACCGCGAAGTGCCGCAGGCGGGCGTCCCGGCCCAGGGTGGCCTGGTGGTGCGAGACCTGCACGGTGTCGCCCGCCCAGTCGGCCAGCGCGACCACGACCAGGTCGCCGCCGTCGCCGACGTGGATCTCGACGTTGTCGGCGTAGGTGGCCGATCCGCGCTGGTCGATGACGACGGTGGCGCGCCCGTAGGGCTGCACGTCGATGACCAGATGGCCGGCCGTCGCGACGGACGCGTCGGTGCCGGTGACGCGGACGTAGGTCGGGGCCGACGCTGCCGTGTCCTTCGGGACGGTGATGACCGTGGCCTCGGTGACGGCGGCGTACGCCCGGGCGCTGACCCGGTCGGTGGGCAGGAATGCGCCCGCCGCAGTCAGCCCGGACCGTTCGACCTCATCGGTCTTTGTGACCTTCTCCACCAGCAGCTCCGGCGCGGCCTCGACCGCGACCGCGACCCCGGACTGGGTCAGAGGAGCATCCTTGTGCAGCCCGCGCAGCCGGCGCAGCGGGGTGAACCGCCACTCCTCCTCGCGGCCGCCGGGGACCGCGAAGTCGTCCGGGTCGACCGACCCCTGGGCGTGCAGATCAGAGACGGGGGCGGTTTCGACCGCCCCGGACAGCACCGACATCAGCCGACGGCCCCTTCCATCTGCAGCTCGATCAGCCGGTTGAGCTCGAGGGCGTACTCCATCGGGAGCTCGCGGGCGATCGGCTCGACGAAGCCGCGCACGATCATCGCCATCGCCTCGTCCTCGGTGAGGCCGCGCGACATCAGGTAGAAGAGCTGGTCGGCGGAGATCTTGGAGACCGTCGCCTCGTGCCCCATCTCAACGTCGTCCTCGCGGATGTCGTTGTACGGGTAGGTGTCGGACCGGCTGATCGTGTCCACCAGCAGCGCGTCGCACTTGACGGTGGACTTGGAGTGGGTCGCCCCCTCCTGCACGTTGATCAGGCCCCGGTAGGACGTCCGGCCGCCGCCGCGGGCGACCGACTTGGAGACGATCGTGGAGGACGTGTTCGGCGCGCAGTGCACCATCTTCGCCCCCGCGTCCTGGTGCTGGCCCGGGCCCGCGAACGCCACCGAGAGCGTCTCGCCCTTGGCGTGCTCGCCCATCAGGTAGACCGCCGGGTACTTCATCGTCACCTTGGAGCCGATGTTGCCGTCGATCCACTCCATGGTCGCGCCCGCCTGGCAGACGGCGCGCTTGGTGACCAGGTTGTAGACGTTGTTCGACCAGTTCTGGATGGTCGTGTACCGGCAGCGGGCGTCCTTCTTGACGATGATCTCGACCACCGCGCTGTGCAGGCTGTCGCTCTTGTAGATCGGCGCGGTGCAGCCCTCGACGTAGTGCACGTAGGCGCCCTCGTCGACGATGATCAGGGTCCGCTCGAACTGGCCCATGTTCTCGGTGTTGATCCGGAAGTAGGCCTGCAGCGGGATCTCGACGTGCACGCCCGGCGGCACGTAGATGAAGGACCCGCCGGACCAGACGGACGTGTTCAGCGCGGCGAACTTGTTGTCGCCGGCCGGGATCACGGTGCCGTAGTACTCCTTGAACAGCTCCGGGTGCTGCTTGAGGGCGGAGTCGGTGTCGAGGAAGATGACGCCCTTCTCCTCGAGGTCCTCGCGGATCTTGTGGTAGACGACCTCGGACTCGTACTGGGCCGCGACGCCCGCGATCAGCCGCTGCTTCTCCGCCTCGGGGATGCCCAGCCGGTCGTAGGTGTTCTTGATGTCGGCGGGCAGGTCGTCCCAGCTCTCGGCCTGCTTCTCGGTCGAGCGGACGAAGTACTTGATGTTGTCGAAGTCGATGCCGGACAGGTCGGAACCCCACGCCGGCATCGGCTTGCGGCCGAAGTACTTCAGCCCCTTGAGCCGGTTCTCCAGCATCCACTCCGGCTCGTTCTTACGGGCCGAGATGTCGCGGACGACCTCTTCGGACAGTCCGCGTTTGGCGGACTCGCCGGCCACGTCAGTGTCGGCCCAGCCGAACTTGTACGTGCCCAGACCCTCGAGCTGGTCGTTAGCGGTGGTGGTCATAGGTGGGAGCCCTCCGGACTCGTGTCTTTCGTCGTCGTTCGATCCGTGCATGTCACGTGGGTCGTGCAGATCCCGTCGCCGTGCGCGATCGTCGCCAGACGTCGCACCGGAACGTCGAGCAGGCGGCCGAATGCCTCGGTCTCCGCCTCGCAGAGCTGCGGGAACTCGGCCGCCACGTGCGCGACCGGGCAGTGGTGCTGGCAGATCTGCGATCCATTGTCGGCCTTGCCGGGCCCGATGGCCAGCGCCGGCCCGGCGGCGGCGGCGTAGCCGTCGGCCGACAGCGCCTGCGCCAGCGCCTGCACCTTAGCGGGCAGGGTCGCGTCCGCTTCCGCGAGCACGGCCGCGTACCGCCGTTCGAGCTCGGAGACCTGCTGCCGGGCGAACTCGGCGACCGCCTCGGGGCCGCCGCCCTGCTCAATGAAGCGCAGCGCGCTGGTCGCCAGGTCGTCGTAGGTGTGCTCGAAGGCGGAACGCCCCGCGTCGGTGACCACGAAGACCTTGGCCGGCCGCCCCGGCCGCGGTTCCCGTAGCTGCGCGCGGTCCGCATCTCGATCATGCCGTCGGCGATCAGGTTCTCCAGGTGCCGCCTGATCGCGGCCGGGGTCAGGCCCAGCCGCCCGCCCAGGGTGGCCGCCGTGGCCGGGCCGAGTTCTAGGATCAGCCGCGCGACCTGACCGCGCGTGCCTCGCTCGGCGGACGCGCCGCCCCCGACGCCTCCACCTGCCTTGGCTGCGGTGGTCGCCGCTGCCCCTAGACTTTTCACAACACCAGTGTGCCCTAAATGGGACGCACGATGCAAGTTTTTCCTCACGCCGGCGTGACGTAAATCACCGCCGCCCCCGGCCGCCAGCGCGCCAGCTGACCGCCAGCTGAACGTTGGCCCTGCGTACACGCTGATTTATCGGCGACTTCAAGGGACCGTAGCGGGCGATGCACACAAGCCGGGAACTATGACAACTGTGCACGTCGCAAGCAGATTCCCCCGTCGTGTTAAGAACGCGCGCGCGCCGGTAGCTGGTTGGGTGAACCGGTACGTCGGCTATGGGGAAGAGCGCTACTGTTTGTGGGCTTCAACTCACCGAACTCGACGCCCCGGGCCGGGTGCATGATGGAAGCATGCCGGGGGAAGGAACTGGATCTCATGGCACCGCCACAGCCAGATGTCGCCGATCGGCTCGACATAACCGTACCGAAGGACGGCAAGGTCATCGCCGTCAGCGACCTGCATTTGCCGCCGGAGCGGAGCATCGTCTCCGGTCGGTGCTGTGAGGTGCTGGCACGCCGACTGGCCGCCGAGCCCGGTCCGCTGACGGTGGTGCTGGCCGGGGACATCGTCGAGATGCTGGCCCACCCGGGCGTCACCGCGCGTGACATCCTCGACGAGCACGATGACCTCTGCCGCGCCCTGGCGGCGGTGACCGAGCGCGGCGGCGAGGTCGTCTACACCGTCGGCAACCACGACGGTGACCTGGCCTGGGACCTCAAGACGGCGACCGCGGTCCGCGAGCGCACCGGCGCGAAGCTCTGCCTGGCGGCCGACCTGCACCTACCGGGCGGCGAGCTGGTCCGGGTCGAGCACGGCCACCAGCTCGACCCGTACAACTGCTTTCACGACCCGCGCAACCCGCTCGACACCCCGCTCGGCCACCACATCGTCCGAGACGTCGTCCCGAAGGTCGAGTGGCTCGGCCGGGACTGGCTCAACGGCGCGCACGAGATGGCCGACCCGGCCGACTTCCCCTCGTTCCTGGCGTCGCGGCTGGTCTACCGGAAGCTGGCCCGCCACCTGTGGTGGCTGCTGCTGGTTCCGATCGCCACCTTCGGGCTGGTGCTGCCGGAGATAGGACGGGTCGGCGACCGATTCAAGACCACCGGGCGCTGGCTGCACGACCTGGAGATCCTCGGCTACGGGGCGCTCCTCGACATCGCGATCATCGCGCTGGTCCTGATCTTGGTCTCCCGTCACGCGTGGACCACGATCAGCAGGCTGGCGCTGTCCGGACGCGGCTACGACCAGAACTCGGCCGCCCGGGAGCGGGCCGACGAGCTCATCGGCCAGGGCTACACCGCCTATCTCTCCGGTCACACCCATCACCCGGAGCTGCACGCGCACGGGGACGGCTTCTACGGCAACACCGGCTCGTGCACCTCGGTCGTCGAGGCGATCGACACGATGTACGGCGCGCCGCCGGTCTACCTGCGCGCCCAGCAGATCTCCTGGCTGGAGATCTGCTGCGGGACGGCCGACGGGCCGCGGCCAGGAATCCGGCTGCCTCGTGCAGCTCAAGTCGGCGCGGGTCGAGCTGCCGGGCGCGACCCGGCTGGAGCGGTTCATGTCACACGCGCGCAACCCGCACTCCACCGCGCCCGCCATCGTCGCGGCCTGGCCCGACCGGCCCGGACTGGCCCAACGACCACACCAGCCTGCGGGACCTGAAGCGCCTAAAGAAACTCAAGAAACTGTCTACTACAGAATGTCGGACCCGATCGGCCCGCTAATCAGCGGCGGCCAATAGACTGCGTGCGTGGAAAGTACGCCCGCCGTCGAGATCTCCGGCATGGTGAAGCGGTACGGGCCGGTGACCGCCGTCGACGGACTGACGCTCACCGCCGGAGGCCGGCCAGGTGACCGCCGTGCTCGGCCCGAATGGCGCGGGCAAGACCACCACGATCGAGGTCTGCGAGGGCTACCGGCGCATCGATTCCGGGCACGGTCCGCATCCTCGGCCTCGACCCGATGCACGCCGCCGCCGCGCTGCGGCCGAGGGTCGGCGTCATGCTCCAGTCGGGCGGCATCCCGCCCGCCGTCCCGGCCCTGGAGTACCTGAAAACGCTGAGTCGGTTCCATGTGAAACCACACGAGCCGGCGTGGCTCCTTGACATCGTCGGCCTCACCGATCTCGCGAAGACCCCGTACAAGCGCCTGTCCGGCGGGCAGCAGCAGCGCCTGTCGCTCGCGGCCGCCGTCATCGGCCGCCCTGAGCTGGTCTTCCTCGACGAGCCGACGGCCGGCCTGGACCCGCAGGCCCGGCACGCGACCTGGGATCTGGTCAGCGCGCTGCGCCACGACGGGGTCGGGGTCGTGCTCACCACCCACTTCATGGACGAGGCGGAGCGGCTGGCCGACCACGTGGTCATCATCGACCACGGCCAGGCGGTCGCGGCCGGCAGCCCGGGCCAGCTGACCGGGTCGGCCGGGCAGCTCCGGTTCCGGGCCGAGCCCGGACTCGACACCGACAGCCTGCTGGCGGCGCTGCCGCCGGGCAGCGCGGCCAAGGAGTCGCCCGTCCGGGCACTACCTGATCGAGGTCGACGACGGCGTCATCCAGCCCGCCCTGCTGGCCGCGGTCACCGCCTGGTGCGCCGACCGGTCGGTGCTGCCGTCCTCGCTGCGGATCGAGTCGCGCACGCTAGAAGACGTCTTCCTCGAGCTCACCGGACGGGAGCTGCGCGCATGACGGTGGTTTTGGAAAACAAATTCCAGCCCGCACCCGGCGCCGCCCCGCTCCGCCAGATGGTCGCCGCGCAGGCCGCGCTTGAGACCCGGCAGCTGCTGCGCAACGGCGAGCAGCTCACGCTCACGCTGATCATCCCGCTGCTGCTGCTGGCCGCGTTCAGCCTCGAGCCGCTGATCAGCTTCGGCGGCGGCTACACCAGGATCGACTTCCTCACCCCGGGCGTGATCGCGCTGGCGATCATGTCGACCGCGTTCACCAGCCAGGCGATCGCGACCGGGTTCGAGCGCAGGTACGGGGTGCTCAAGCGGCTCGGCGCCACCCCGCTGTCGCGGGCCGGGCTGATCGCCGCCAAGACCCTCACCGTCATCGGCGTCGAGCTGCTGCAGGCCGTCGATCATCTTGCTGGTCGCGCTCGCGCTCGGCTGGTCGCCGGACGCCTCGCCCGGCCGCCGTCGTGGTGGTGCCGCTGCTGATCCTGCTCGGCACCGCCGCCTTCAGCGGGTTCGCGCTGCTGCTGGCGGGCACGCTGCGGGCCGAGGCCACCCTGGCCGCCGCCAACCTCATCTACGTGGTGCTGCTCGGCGTCGGCGGCGTCGTCTTCCCGCTGACCAAGTTCCCGGTCGGCGCCCGCTCGTTCCTCGAGCTGCTGCCGACCGGGGCGCTGTCGACCGGGCTGCGCCACGTGCTCGCGAACGGCGAGGTCTTCCCGGTCAGGGACGTGGTGACGCTGGCGGTCTGGGCGGTCATCTCCATCACCCTCGCGGCCCGCTACTTCCGGTGGGAGTGAGGCGCGGCAACGCCCTGCCGGCTGGCCTGGTGCTGGCCGGCGCGGTGTCGGTGCAGACCGGCGCCGGCATCGCCAATCGCCTGTTCAGCCAGCTCCCGCCCGCCTCGGTGACCGACGCTGCGGCTGTGGGCCGGCGCGCTGGTCCTGCTCATCGTCGCGGGCCGGCCGACCGCGCGCGCGCGTGGCCGACCTGCGACGCCGCCGAGCCTGGGCGGACGCCGCTGGTCACGGCCGCCTTCGGCGTCGACCCTCGGCTTCATGAACTTCGCCATCTACCAGGCGTTCGCGCGGATCCCGCTCGGCATCGCGGTCACCATCGAGTTCCTCGGCCCGCTCACCGTCACCGTCGCCGGCGCCCTGGCGGCAGCGCGGCACGGCCCGCAGGCGCGTCGCTCGCCCTCGCGCTACGCGGCGCTGGCAGCGACTCGGCGTCGTGCTGCTCGCCAACGGCGCCGTCGGCCACCTGAACTGGGCCGGCGTCGCCTGGGCAGTCGGGGCGGCCGCTCGCCTGGGCGTGCTACATCCTCGGCAGCAAGGCGACCGGCCAGCGCATGCCCGGATCTTCTGGCCTGGTCGTCGCCATGTGCGTGGCCGCCGTCGCTGGTCACCATCCCCGGCGTCGTCGAGGGCGGCGGCCGCATGTTCCGCCCCGACCTTCTCGCGATCGGCGCCGCCATCGGCGTCCTCTCCTCGGTCATCCCGTACTGGCTCGAGATGGAGGCGCTGCGCCGGATCTCCACCCAGCTCTTCGGCGTCTGGATGTCCCTCCAGCCCGCGGTGGCCGCCCTGATCGGCCTCGCCTTGCTGAGCCAGCGTCTGAGCCCGGCCGAGTGGCTCGGCATCTGCTGCGTCGTGACCGCGTCAGCCGCAGCCTCCCGCCGACCGGCAGCTCCGCCGACCTGGCCGAGGCAATGCCATGGCCGGTGCCAGAGACAGCCGCAGCCCAGATCACGCGGCGAAGCCGCCCCAGAGCCAGTCGATCCGAATGCGTCGACCACCGGCGCAGTGAACGGAGCATTACGATGGTGCGCGTGCTTTCCCGTCTAACCGACCCGGTGCTGAGGCCGACGGTGCGGTCGCTGCACGGATGGGCGCTGGCGGCGATGATCTCCAACGCGGTGGTCATCGCGACCGGCGCGGCGGTGCGGCTCTCCTCGTCCGGGCTCGGCTGCCCCGACTGGCCGGCCTGCACCAAGTCAAGCGCGGTGGCGGCCGACAGCTCGGGCCAGACGCTGCTCAACTCGTGGATCGAGTTCGGCAACCGGCTGCTGAACTTCCCGCTGGTGGCGATCGCCGGGCTGGCGTTCATCGCCTTCTTCCTGTGGCACCGGCAGCAGAAGGCCGCCGGGCGCGCCGGCCGGACGGACCTGGTCTGGCTGTCGGCGGTGCTGCCGCTCGGCGTCGTCGCGCAGGCCGTGATCGGCGGCATCGTGGTCCTCACCAAGCTGAACCCGGCGCTGGTGTCGGTGCACTTCCTGCTGTCGACGGCGATCATCTTGACGTCGGCGGTGGTGCTGCACGCCCGGACCGTCGCGCTGGAGAAGGCTCGATGGCGGGACCGGAGAACCGGACGGGCGCGGAGCCGGCGCCCGGCCCGCGGCACCCCCGCCGTCCGGATCGACCTGCGGGTGCTGGCCGGCCTGCTGACCGCGGTAACGGCGCTGATGCTCGCGGCCGGCACGGTCGTGACCGGGACCGGGCCGCTGGCCGGGACCGAGATCGACTCGCACGGGCACCTGAAGACGGTGCCCCGGTTCCACTTCTCGCTCGAGTCCGTCACCCAGCTGCACGCCGACATCGGCTGGTTCATCGGGGCGCTGGCGGTGGCGCTGGTGCGTCGGGCTGCGGTACTCGGGCGCGCCGCGGCGGACGGTCCGCCTCGGCTGGGTGGTCCTGGTCGGGCTCGGCCTGCAGGGGATCATCGGCTACGTGCAGTACTTCAACCACCTGCCGGCCGGCCTGGTCTGGGTGCACGTCTCGCTGTCGGTGCTGATCTGGATCTTCGTCCTCCAGCTGTACCTGTCCACCACCGTCGGCCTCCGCCCGACTGGCACGCCATCGGTTGCAGTGCCGTCGTCGGCGGCGGTCACCGCGCCTAGCCCGGGGGCGGTCTCGCGCGGGCCGTCGCAAGCGAGGCGATCGCCTGGCGCTAGCAGCGGTGGCACCGCTCCCCGACTCGGATCGTCGTGCCGCGCGACGCCACCGTCGACTACGAGGGGCTGCGGGCCGACTGGAAGCAGCCGGTCTACAAGGCGCCCCGCCGCGGCGGCCAGGGCGGGCCGCGGATCCGCATCACCGGCGCCATGGGGTACGGGCGGCTCACGATTAAGCACAGCCGACGTTGAAAACTATAATCCTATAGTTTTGCGGTAGCCTGCGGCTATGGCTGACGGTCGGACACGCGGTTTCGCTCATCGCCCCGCTGGCCGCCTCGGGCCGGGCGGAGGAGGTCGTGCTCCGCGTCGGCCAGGCGATACAGCTCGGCCTGCTCACCGACGGCGAGCAGCTCCCGCCCGAGACGGACTTCGCCGCCCAGCTCGGCGTCTCCGCGATGACGCTGCGCGAGGCCCTCGCCATGCTCCGCCAGCAGGGCCTGGTGGAGACCCGCCGCGGCCGGACCGGCGGGACCTTCGTCCGACGGCCGACCGCCCCGCAGCTCGGCCTGCTCCGCGACCGGCTGCGGGCGATGACCATCGGCGAGCTGCGCGACCTGACCGACGAGCAGAGCGCGGTCTCCGGCGCCGCCGCCCGGCTCGCCGCGACGCGCGCCTCGACGGTCAGCGTGCGACGGCTGCTCACGCTGGCCGACCAGCTCACCGAGCGCGGCGACGGCGGGCGCGCGGATCATGGCCGACAGCCGGTTCCACATCGAGGTCGCGATCGCGTCCAAGTCCGAGCGGCTCACCACGCTCGAGGTGGCGCTGCAGACGAAGCTGGCCGAGTTCCTCTGGCTCCCCCGGCCGCCGGCACGCCCCGGCCGAGCGCTCGACCCGGCGCGGCGGCCCAGGAGCACGCGGCGATCGCGGCCGCGATCGAGGCGGAGGACGGAGCGCGAGGCCCGGCTGCTGGCCGAGCGAGCACGCGGAGGCGAACCTCCGCCGCCTCACCGCGCTCCGGCTAGTGCTGTCACCGCAGCCGTAGCAGGCGGGAGGGATCAGGCGGCGCGAGCCGAGGCGACCGCGCTTCTTGCTGTTATCAAGCGACGGGCGTTGATGGCGGCTAGCGCGTCTCGCTTCTTGCTGTTATCTGATAGGCGGACCTGTCGGCTACGCCAGCGACATCACCTAGGGGTACACGTCAAATCCCCAACGCGCCGCCTCACGATCGAAGCCAGGTACGCAATCTAGAAGCGGGTCGGGACCGTCGGGCGCGCTCGGCCGGCTGGGTGGCTCTAGCGGTGGCCGGTTCCCGCGCTGGGCGGGCCGGGCGGGTGGCGTCTGCGGCCGGCTTTCTATCAGTTCTGACCATTTTTTCACCTTCCTATCGATTCCGACCACTCTAGCGCCCGAATTGTCCGAATTTTGTGGTCAGAACTGATAGATAGACGCGCGCAGCTGTGAGCGGTGTGAACGATGATCCGCCGGGCGGCCGCTACGCCGTTGACCGCGCGGTCCGCGTCGGGCGCAGCCCGCACAAGCCGTTGACGGCATGCACCCCGGTCGGCCGGCTACGCCAGCGACCCGGGCATCGGTGGCGCTGGCGTAGCCGACAGGGGCATCGGCGGGGTTGAAGGGCTGCCTTGGCTCGCTTACGCTTTTGGGGGCGAGCGTCCGGCGATTGCGGGATGTTCGGAAAAACCAGCGATAGTCCGCACAATGAAGCGATGAGACCCCCATGCGCCCCCTGATCGGCATCGTCGGCCGCCGCGCCACGAAATCCTCTATTTTGCGGTACTCCGGCACGATCGCGGCCGAGACGCTGCTCGACGCCGTGCTTCGGGCCGGCGGCGAGCCGGTGATCCTGCACGGCGGGGCGGCCGCGGACATGGCCGAGCTGCCGGAGCGGGTGGCCCGGTTCGACGGCATCGTGCTGCCAGGCGGCGGCGACCTGAACCCGGGCCGGTACTCGGCGACCCGGTCGCCGGAGTGCGAGATTCCCGACGACCAGCAGGACGCGTTCGACCTGGCGGTAATGCGGGCGGCGCTCGGCACGGCGACGCCGACGCTGGCGATCTGCCGGGGCCTGCAGGTGCTCAACGTGGCCTGCGGCGGGCACGCTGCGCCAGCACATCGTCGGCGGCCCGGTCGAGCACGAGGGCGCTCTGCACCCGGTGACGCTGGCGGCCGGGTCGCGACTGCGCCAACTCGCCGGGGCGGACACGGTCGAGGTCTCGTCCGCCCACCACCAGTCGGTCGACCGGCTCGGGGCCGGCCTGCACGCGGTCGGCTGCGCCCCCGACGGGTGCCTGGAGGCGATCGAGCACACGTCGGCCGGCATCCTCGCGGTGCAGTGGCACCCGGAGGACCAGGCCGCGACCCGCGGCTACGACCAGGCGATCTTCGACGACCTGCTGGTTCGGGCGCGCGACGGCGCGGCCGCCTTCACCCGGTAGCCGCTGTGACCGGGCGTTCCGCCGTTCACCGCCCCGGAGCCAGCGCACTGGGCGTGCCGCCAGCCGCGCAGGCGCGCTGGGGGCGAGGCGCGGAGCCAGGGTCCGTTCGATCGACGGATTGTGATTTTGATCTTTTCTCGCAGTCGCCTCTGCAACTTGATTGGGAAGTACCTGGTCATCTAACGTCTAGCTGGACAGCGTGCTTGGAGGAGACCTACGTGGATATTGCCCTGGGCAAAGAAGACCTGGCATTTGCCGAGCGGATGCGCTCGTTCTTCCGTACCGAGATCCCAGCCGAGATCCGGGCGAAGGGCGAGCGCGGCGAGCACGTCGTCGCGCGAGGACTTCGTCACCACCCAGCAGATCCTGAACGCGCACGGCCTGGCCGTGCCGCACTGGCCGGCCGAGTGGGGCGGCCAGGACTGGACGGCGCTGCAGCGGCACATCTGGGCCGAGGAGATGGCCCTCGCGCACGTGCCGCCGCCGCTGGCGTTCAACGCCGCCATGGTCGGGCCGGTGATCGCGACGTTCGGCAGCGAGGAGCTGAAGCAGCGGTTCCTGCCGCCGACGGCGAACCTCGACATCTGGTGGTGCCAGGGGTTCTCCGAGCCCAACGCCGGCTCCGACCTCGCGTCGCTGACGACCAGGGCCGTGCGCGACGGCGACGACGTACGTCGTCAACGGCCAGAAGACGTGGACCACGCTCGCCCAGTGGGCCGACTGGATCTTCTGCCTGGTCCGCACCGACCCCGAGGCCAAGAAGCAGCACGGCATCTCGTTCCTGCTGATCGACATGAAGACGCCCGGGCGTCACGGTCCGGCCGATCCGCCTCATCGACGGCGGCTACGAGGTCAACGAGGTCTTCTTCGACGACGTCCGGGTCCCGGCCGACCAGCTCGTCGGCGAGGAGAACACGGGCTGGGACTACGCGAAGTTCCTGCTCGGCAACGAGCGGACCGGCGTCGCCGGCACCGGCATCATCAAGGCGCGGATCGCGCGGCTGAAGCAGGCTCGCGGCCGAGACCACGTCGCACGGCAAGCCGCTGCTCGACGATCCGCTGTTCCGCGCCCGGCTGACCCGGCTCGAGGTCGAGACGACCGCGCTCGACCATGTCGGTGCTGCGGGTGCTGGCCAACGAGGCCAAGCACCCGGGCAAGCCCGACCCGGTGTCGTCGGTGCTGAAGCTGCGCGGCTCGGAGCTGCAGCAGGAGGCGTCCGAGCTGCTGGTGGACGTGCTCGGCCCGGCCGCGCTCGGCCTACCGCGAGACGGCCGAGGTCCCCGACGGCTTCGCCGCCCTGCCGGAGGGCGCGGTCGACGCGATGCCGACGTACTTCAACTGGCGCAAGGCGTCGATCTACAGCGGTTCCAAGCGAAGTGCAGCGCTCGATCATCGCCCACGCGATCCTGAAGTTCTGAAGGGGATAAAACGATGGACTTCGACCCGACCGACGAACAGCGGATGCTCGCCGAGACCGTGAACAGCCTGCTCGACAAGCGCTACGACCCGAACAGCCCGGCTGAAGCTGCTCGACAGCGAGCTCGGCTGGAGCCGCGAGCTGTGGCAGCAGTACGCCGAGCTCGGCCTGCTCGGGCTGACCTTCGACGAGCAGTACGACGGCGCCGGGATGGGCGCGGCCGAGCTCGCCATCGTGATGGAGTCGTTCGGCCGGTCGCTGGTGCTCGAGCCGTTCTTCGCGACCGTGGTGCTCGGCGGCGACGCTGGTGTCGCGGCCGGCACGCCGGAGCAGAAGGCGGCGATCCTGCCCAGGGTGGCGGCGGGCGAGCTGCTGCTCGCGTTCGCGCTACGCCGAGCCGGGCTCCCGCTGGTCGCAGACCGACATCGCCGACCACCGCGCAGCCGCGGACACGGCGACGGGTGGACGGTCTCCGGCGAGAAGATCGCGGTGCTCGGCGCCGACAGCGCCGACACGCTGATCGTCAGCGCGCGTCACGCCCGACGGCGATCGGGCTGTTCCTGGTCGACGCGGCCGACGTCACGGTCGACGCCGTACGCCATGCAGGACGGCCAGCGCGGCGGGGACGTGCTGCTGGCCGACGCGCCCGCGGCAGCTGCTCGGCACCTCGGCCGACGCGCATCGAGCACATCTCGAGCCGTGATCGACGTCGCGACGGCGGCGCTGTGCGCCGAGGCGATCGGCGCTGCGAGCGGATGCTGTGGATGACCGTCGACTACCTGAAGACGCGGGTGCAGTTCGGCCGGCCGATCGCGGTCTTCCAGGCGCTGCAGTTCCGCGCGGCGGACATGTACGTCGCGCTCGAGCAGGCCCGCTCGATGGCGCTGCTGGCCCGGCTGTCGCTCGACGGACGACGACGCCGCGGCGCGGCAGCGGACGGTGCGCGCGGCCAAGATCCAGGTCGACCTGTCCAGCCGGCAGATCGGGCAGGAGTCCATCCAGCTGCACGGCGGCATCGGGATGACGATGGAGTATCCGGTCGGGCACTACTTCAAGCGCACGCGCCGTCATCGCGCAAGACCTTCGCCGACACCAGCGAGCTGATCGAGCTCGTCGGCGCCGACGGCGGGCTCATCGGCTAGCGGCCCGGCCGCTACCGTTTTCCTATGTCGTCTACTGCCACGCCTTCTTCGGCCGTGCCGTCTGCCCCGGACGAGCTGCCGCCGGCTTACTACCTGCCGCTCGGCGACGGGCGGTTCGAGCCGACGGACGCGACGACCAGCCCGTGGGACGCGTCCGCCCAGCACGGCGGGCCGCCCACCGCGCTGCTGCCGACCTGCCTCGACGACGCGTTCGGACGCCCGGCGATGCGGGTGGCGCGGATCAGCGTGGACTTCCTCGGGCCGGTGCTGCGCACCGGACTGCGGGTGGAGACCCGGCTGATCCGTCCGGGGAAGCGCGTCCAGCTCAGCGAGGCGACGATGTGGGCGGGTGACCGGGCGGTGGCCACCGCTCGGGTGTGGCATCTGGCCGCCACCGGCGAGGCGGCTGACTCCGGCGGCGACGGCGTGAACGGCGGTGACGCGAACGGCGGTGACGCGAACGGCGGTGGCGGCCGGCTCGGGTCGGGGTGCCGGCTGATCTGCCGGAACCGCAGCCGCAGCGGTACTTCGGCGGCGACAGCTCGTGGGGGTACGGCCGGGCGACCGAGTGGCGGATGGTGTCCGGCGGCTTCGGGCGCACGACCGGGGCCGGGGACGTGTGGACCCGGCTGCGGATCCCGCTGATCGCCGGGCGGCCGCTCGACGGCCTGGCCCGGTTCGCGGTGATCGCCGACTCCGCCAACGGGCTCAGCGCGCCCAAGAGCATGCGCGACTGGTGGTTCATCCCGCCCGGGGTGACCATGCACCTGCACCGCTACCCGGTCGGCGAATGGGTCCGGCTGACCGCCGACATCGGACCCGGGCGAGGACGGCATCGGCCTGACCGAGGGCACGCTGGCCGATGCCGCTCGGCCGGTGCGGCACCGTCACCCAGGCGCTGCTCGTCGCCCCGCGCTTAGGGCGGGGCCCCAGTAGATTGGGCTCTATGACGAACGACCGCATTTCGATCAGCGTCGCGGATGCGATCGCCGACGTCAGGCTGAATCGCCCGGACAAGCTCAACGCCCTCGACCGCGACATGTTCCGCGCGCTGAGCGAGGCGTCGGCCGAGCTCGCCAAGCGGGATGACGTGCGGGTGGTGGTGCTGTCGGGCAACGGCCGGGCGTTCTGCGCCGGCCTCGACCTGGCCGCGATGGCGGGCAGCGACCCGTCGTTCGGCGTGCTCGACGACCGGGCCTACGGCATCGCCAACGTGTTCCAGAACGCGGCCTGGGGCTGGCGCTCGCTGCCGGTGCCGGTGATCGCCGCCATCCACGGCGTCGCGTTCGGCGGCGGCCTGCAGATCGCGCTCGGGGCCGACATCCGGATCGTCGTCCGCCGACGCCAAGCTCGCGGTGATGGAGGCGCGCTGGGGGCTGGTGCCCGACATGGCGGGCATCGCGCTGTTGCGCGGGCTCGTCCGCGACGACGTGGCCCGCGAGCTGACCTACACCGCCCGCCAGTTCTCCGGGGCCGAGGCGGTCACGCTGGGGATCGCGACCCGGGTGGCGGACGACCCGCACCTGGCGGCGATGGAACTGGCCGGCCAGATCGCCGCGACGCAGCCCGCGGGCGGTGCGGAGCGCCAAGCGGCTGTTCGGCCTGTCGCAGGACGCCGGCGCGGACGCGCTGCTGCTGGCGGAGTCGCGCGAGCAGGAGCAGCTGCTGGCGGGGCCCGACCTGCCGGAGGCGATCGCCGCCGCGGCCGAGAAGCGGGCGCCGCGGTTCGCGGACTGACCTGACCTGACAGCTAAGCAGCGCAGTCGCCATGTTGACACGAAAGCGCAAATAGATGCCATTTAACGATTTCCTGTATTAACCATAAAACTCGCATCGAATGTCAGACCTAGGTGACAAGATGCGGTCATGACACTCATAGAACAAGGCAGCTCGGTGCTCAGCGCACTGGGGCCGTATACGGCTAAGGCGTATACTTCTCCCATGGCTATAACCACGATTCGAGTGGATACCGAGGTGCGCGACCGACTCGCTGCTCGGGCACGAGCGCATGACCGAAGCCTCGGCGCCGAACTGAGCGCCATGCTCGACGAACTGATGTGGCAGGGCGTCGAGCACGGGTACCAGCGGCTGAGTAGCGATCCGGCCGAGTTGGCGTCTTATCGAGCCGAAACGGCCGAATGGACCGGGGCAGACCTTAGCGGCCTCGCTTCCAGCGCGGCCGATGAGTATCCCGAGTACAACTCGTGACCAGTGGCGACGTGCTTATCTGCGACCTGAACCCAGTCGCAGGACGCGAGCAGGGCGGCATACGTCCGGTCGTGGTGGTTTCTCATCCGCGCTACGCGGCGGTGCCAGGCCTCTTTATCGCCGTCCCGTTGACGAGCCGATATCGCGGACTTGAGCATCACATCGAGATACCCGCCGATGATCGCACCGGCTTGAAGCAGGTCTCGTACGCTATGACCGAGCAGGTGCGGGCCATGTCCCGTGATCGGGCCAGCCGGCAACTGGGCCGGGTCGGCGACGATGCCATGATCACAATCAGCCGATATCTGCACCTCTTCATCCCCTGATCGGCGACGTCGGCGAGCTTGCGCCGAAAGCCGCAACGCGATGTATCTTGACTTTGACAAAATATCGCGATATATCGTTTCTTTGTGGGTACACCTTCCTCTCCTGACACTGACACTGACGCAGCCGCCGCGGCCGCTGCGTTTGCGGCGTCTCGTTCTGGCGGCCGGCGGGCCGGGTTCCGCTCGGTTACGGGCACGGTCATCGAGATCGAGCCGATCGCCCGGCGGATGCGCCGGATACGGATCGAGGGCGACTCGGTCGGACGGCTGTCCTGGATTCCTGGCCAGCATCTGCGGGTGCACGTCACCGACACGTCCAACCCGCGCAACTGGCTGCGGCCGCGAGACATGCTGCGCACCTACTCGGTCTGGGACCGGGACGCCGACGGCATCGAGCTGTGCGCGCTCGACCACGATGACAAGACCGGGCCCGGCGCCCGGTGGGCGCGCTCGCTCAGCGTCGGGGATCCCGTCACCTTTGGCGGTCCCGAGGGGCGCTTCGTGCTCGCCGACGGTGCCTATCACGTGTTCGCCGGGGAGGAGACCGCGGCGGTCGCGTTCGGCGCGATGCTGCGGGCGCTGCCTGCGGAGGCGCCCGTGTACGGGGTGGTCGAGGTCGATGAGCCCGGCGACCGGCTGCCGCTCCCCCGCGAGCTGCGCTGGCGCTACCGGCACGGCCAGTCCGCCGCCGCCTCGCAAACCCTGCTTACGGCGTTCGCCCGGCTTCCGCTGCCGGCCGAGCCGGGGATCGCTTACCTGGCAGGCGAGGCCAAGACGATCCAACTGCTCCGCCATCACCTCGTCAGCGACCGCGGCTGGCCGCGGCGGGCCATCCGGATGAAGCCGTTCTGGACTCCGGGCAAACGCGGGCTCGACTAGGACCCGTCGTCGGCCGCTACGGTTGCCTGGCTGAGCGCGGTAGGCGACGATTTCTGGCATGACCAATGCGAGCGAACTGACCGTCAGGACGTGGTCGGCGACGGCCTCACCCACCGGTGCCGGGGACTACAGCCGCTATTTCGCCGACACGCTGCTGCCCCAACTGCGCGAGCTGCCCGGCTTCGCAGGCGCGTACCTGCTGCGCCGCGATCTCGGCCAGGACGGCCCGGCCGAGCTGACGGCGCACACGTTCTGGGAATCCCCCGAGGCCATCCGCGCCTTCGCCGGTGACGACATCACGGTCGCCATCGTCGAGCCGGAGGCGCAGGCGATGCTGCTGGACTTCGACCGCACCGCGACCCACCGCGGCGTGGTGGTGGATGCCCCGGCCGGACGCCACACTCCGGGCTGAGATCGGTGCCGGCTACGGAAGGACGACGGGCGGGCCTGCTGCGTCGGCTGGTTCAAGCGCGAGGGCGGCCAGGAACTCGTCGGCGGTTAGGTCGCCGCGGCCGATCGCCTCGTAGAGGGCGTCGAGGTCGGTGCGGCCGAGGCGGCGGGCGGCGCTGAAGGCGGTGCCGTCGTCTTCCAGATCACGCAGCGAGTCGCCGCCGACGGCGACCGCGCGGGCGACCTGGATCCGGCCGGCGGCGGCGGCGTCCTCTGCCTCGCGGCGGGCGATTGCGGCCTTCAGGTGGGTGCGGGCCTGGCCGCTGCGAGCCGCCTCGAGCCAGGAGTCGGGCGGGTCGGCGTAGGGCCCGGCGATCAGGTCGACGACCTGGCCGTGCGCGAGGCGGTTCTCCATCGCCTTGCGGGCGCCGTTGACGAGCACCCCGACCGAGGCGCCGGCCGTCTGCGGGGAGACCGCGTAGGCGAAGTCGACCGCGGTCGAGCCGGTCGGGAGCTTAACCGGGTCGCCTGCCGGGGTGAACACGACGATGCCGCCGTGGCTGAGGTCGGCCCGCAGGCCGTCGAGGAAGTCGGCCGCCTCGGCCAGCGGCTGCCAGGCCAGCAGCCGGTCGAGCCAGTCCAGGTCGGCCTGGCGGGCCATGTCGGCGGTGACCTTGCCGTCCCGGCCGCCGGCCTCGCGAATCCGCGCCGCGACGCCGTAGCTGGCGATCCGGTCCATGGCCGGGGTCCTGATGAGCACGCCGACCAGGTCACCGCCCTCGCCGTCACGGCCGCCGACCAGCACCGCGGTGTGCAGCGAGCGGTACATGTTGTACTTCGGCATGCAGATGTAGTCGCGGAACCGCTGCTCGATCGGGCGCCATCGGCCGTGCAGCGCGCCGAGCGCGACGTAGCAGTCGGCCTCGGTCCCGTCCACCACCACCACGACCCGGGCGGTGTCGGTCGGCCGGCTGGCGCCGGCGGGCAGGTCCCGGTGGATCGAGTAGAGGTGACGGGCCCGCACCTCGACCCTGGCCCGCAGGCCGACGGCGGCCAGTTCCTCGCGCGCGCCCGCCACCACGCCGGCCAGGAAGGCGTCTCTGGCCGGGGAGGTTTCCTGCACCAGAGTCCTGACCCGCTCGTACGCGTCCGGCGCGAGGTTGGCGAACGACAGGTCCTCCATCTCCCGTTGGTAGTCGTAGAGCCCGAGCCGGGATGCGAACGGGACGAGGAGCTCCATCGAGGCGCGGGCGATCCGCTCTCGTTTCTCCCGTCGGGGATGGGCGCCAAGCGTCCGCAGGTTGTGCACACGGTCGGCCAGCTTGATGACCAGCACCCGCAGATCGATGGAGGCGGCGACGATCATCTTCTTGAACGTCTCGGCCTCGGCGTGGTCGCCCCAGCGCGAGCCGTCGAGCTTGGTCACCCCGTCCACGAGGACCGCGACCTCGGCCCCGAACTCCGCCTTGACCTCGCCGATGGTGAGGCCGGTGTCCTCCACCGTGTCGTGCAGCAGCGCGGCGACCAGGGTGGTGGTGTCCATGCCGATCTCGGCCAGCAAGATCGCGACGGCGAGCGGGTGGGTGACGTAGGGGGCGCCCGACTTGCGGGTCTGGCCGGCGTGCCAGTGATCGGCGACGGCATAGGCGCGGCGGAGCAGGTCCGCGTCCGCGCCGGGGAACACCCGGCGGTGGGCGGCGATCAGCGGGCGGACCGCGTCGGAGTCGGACGGGCCGGGCCGGCCGAGGCCGACGGCGGCCAGTGCGCTGGCGCGCAGCAGGGAGAGCGCGTTGGCCGGCGATCGGCGGACGGGCACCTCACCGTCCTGGCTGACAGTCATCAAGGCGACCTGCTCCCGTATGCGGGTCTTCACCGTCTGCTACAGACACTAGCCGCTCGGTGAACAGCGCGCAGGTCGCTTGAGCGACGCCCGTGACATTGCGTGACTCGCGCGGCCGGGCCGGGCGAGACTGCCCCGATTGCCCGGTGAGACCGTGCGCGCGTGACGGAAAACGGCCTGACCGGAGTGACCGCAGTCGCCTTTGAACGCGTCATCCGGCCGCTTCCCATTCCCCCGCGACCACCGCTAATCTATCGCGAACCGGGCTAGATTTAGGCACATGGGATTTTTTGAACGGCGCGAAGCGCGGGAAGCCTACGACCAGGTCTACGGCGGCGGGCGGCCACATCATGAGGTCTCACATGAGCTGCTGGCGGGCGCGGCCGGCTTCGAGGCGATGCGCATGTACGAGCACCACCGCGAGCGCGAGGGCATCGTCGAGCATCACCAGCTCGGCAAGGAGATGCTGGCCGGCTTCGCCGCGGCCGAGATCGACAAGCACTTCCAGGATGACCGCTACGCCCACCTGAACCGGCACGAGGCCAAGCGGCTCGCCCGCGAGCAGGCGGACTACCTCTGGCAGCAGCAGTACGGCCGGTACTGAGCGGCACCGAGGTGCGGGCGGCGGGCGCGACCCCGCGCCGGTGTTGTCAGGCGATGCACGGGGCGGCCGGGCCGACGGCGGCGCCTGTCAGCCAGTCCGGGAGGGCACGGGGATCGGGGGCGGGAGCGTACCCGGCCTCCGGGGCGGCGTAGGTCCAGGCCGGGCCGTGGGCTCGCAGCGACGCCAGGGCGGCCAGCAGCCGGTCGACGTCCTCGGCCCGGCTGCCGAGGCCCAGGCTGGCGCGGACGCCGGCCCCGTCGGCGGTGACCCCGTCGGCGGCGAACCGGGCCAGCAGCGGGTGGGCGCAGAACCGGCCGTCGCGGACGCCGATGCCGTGCTCGGCCGACAGGTACTGGGCCACCAGCGCGGCCGGGTAGCCGTCGACGGCGAACGTCACCACGCCGACCCGGTCCGGTTCGGCCGACTCCCCGTCGGCTGGCCAGAGCCGGAAGGTGCGGACGCCGTCGATCGCGGCGAGCCCCTCCGTCAGCCGGCCGACCAGCGCGCGCTCGTGCGCGCTGACCGCGTCCGGCCCGAGCGCGGCCAGGGTGGTGCAGGCGGCGGCGAGGGCGACCGCGCCGAGCACGTTCGGGGTGCCGGCCTCGTGCCGGGCGGGCGCGTCCGCCCACTCGGTCCGGCCGAGCCGGACCTCGCGGACGGCGCCGCCGCCGGCCAGGTAGGGCGGGGCCGACTCGAGCCAGTCCCGCCGTCCGACCAGCGCGCCCGCCCCGTACGGGGCGTACAGCTTGTGCCCGGAGAACGCGAGGTAGTCGATCCCGGACTCGGCCAGCGAGACCCGCCGGTGCGGGACCAGCTGCGCGCCGTCGACCACGATCCGCGCGCCGTAGCGGTGCGCGAGCGCGGTCAGCTCGGCCAGCGGCGGGCACTCGCCGGTGACGTTCGACGCGCCGGTGACGGCCAGCAGCGTCGCCGGCGCGGCCGCGAGCTCCGCCTCGACGGCGGCGACCGTCTGCTCGCGGGTGCCGCCGACCCGCACCGTCCGGGACCCGAGCCGCTGCCACGGCAGCAGGTTGGCGTGGTGCTCGACGTCGAGGTGGACCACGCCGCCGAGGCCGCCGTCGAGCGCGTCAGCGGGCACCGCGGCGGCGAGCAGGTTGAGTGCGTCGGTGGTGTTGCGGGTGAAGATCACCACGTCGTCGTCGCGGGCGTCGACGAAGCCGGCGATCTCGGCCCGCGCGCCCTCGTAGGCGCTGGTGCAGACGACGGACGCGTAGCCGGCGCCGCGATGCACGCTGGAGTAGAGGGGCAGCAACTCGGCCACCCGGTCGGCGACGGCCCGCAGCGCCGGGGCGCTGGCGGCGTAGTCGAGGTTGACGTAACGGGTGGCGCCGCCCCGCACGAGCGGAACCGTCAGGTCCCCACCGACGACCTCGGCCAACGGCGGCACCGGGCTCAACCGGGCCAACCGAGGCGCAACGGCGGCGTCCGGCGCGGAGGCGGCAGGGGACGGTTGGACAGCAAGAAGCGACATTTGTGGTCTCCGGCACTGCTCAGGACCCGATCGATGCGGGTCCACGCTTGCCTGTCCCGGCCGGGACAGGCCGCGTCCTCACCCGGGGCACCCCTGCGGTTGAGGGTTGCCGGCCAGCGAGCCGGGGCTTGACGCTGACACTCTTGACGCAGCTGGAAAGTTACCAGGCCCCTCGGCGCGGCCGCACAGCGGATTGACGACAGGCTTCAGCCGGACCTAGAACGGGGCAGGAAAAAATCTGGAATTGCCGCCCCCGGCCAGGCAACCAACCCCGATCGGCGGCATCTCTGCTTCGTGGACTCAGTGGACGCAGTGGACACGCACATCCCCAGACCGGCGCACCCGCCGGAGCCGACCGACGCCGCGACCGGCGTGACGGCGCTCTACGAGCGCACGCCTCCGGCCTCATCCGGCTGGCCGTCATCATGCTCGGCAGCCGGCAGGCCGCCGAGGACGTGGTCCAGGACGCCTTCTTCGGCCTGTACCGGAACTGGGCCGGCCTCTCCGACCCGGCCAAGGCGCTGGCCTACGTCCGTTCCAGCGTCCTCAACGGCTGCCGGGCCGCGCTCCGGCTGCAGATCCGGCGGGAGCGGCGCGACCGCGCCACTGCCGCGGACTCGCGGCCGGACCTCGAATCCGCCGAGGCCCTGGTGCTGCTGGGCGAGGAGCACCGGGAGGTGCTGCTGGGCGTGCGCAGGCTGCCCGACCGGCAACGCGAGGCGCTAGTGCTGCGGTTCTACTTCGGAATGTCCGAGGAGGACACCGCCGCCGCGATGGGGATCAGCCGCGGCACCGTCAAGTCGTCGTTGTCGCGGGCGCTGGCCTCGCTCGGCCGGATCCTCAAGGAGGAATCGTGACCGCCGTCGAAGACAGGACCCGCGCGGCCATGGACGCGATCACGGGGCTGGTGGAGCGGGTTCCGCCGCTGCCGCTGCCCCCGCCGCCCGGCGCGGTCCCCGGCCGGCGCGGGAGGGTGCCGCTGCCCCGGCGTCGCTGGGGCGCGTGGCTGGCGCCGGTCACCGCCGCCGCTGCCGTCGTGGCGATTGCGATCGCGCTGGTCGTGGTTAGGGATATGCCAGGCGGGCAGCCGACGGCGACGCCCGGCCCGGTCACCGCCGCCACCGGCCTGCCTGGCTATGAGGTGGCGCTCAACCAGTCCTGGACGGACACCACGACGCCAGTCGGCCTGGCGCTCACCGCCACCCTGACCGGGAAGAAGCTGTTCACGCTGCAGCCGCCGCGCGGCCTGAGCTTCGCCGGCATCACCGGGGCGGCCGACGACCGCACGTTCGTCGCCGATGCCCATCGGGATCCGTACGGCGTCGGGGGTTCAGCCGGGCGATCGCGAGTCTGGTACCTGGTGCGCATTGTCGGCGCCGGCTCGCGGGCATCCCTGACGATGACGAAGCTGCCGATCCCGACGACGCCGGTCGGCACCGGCATCAGCGCGATCGCACTGTCCCCCGACGGCACCATGCTCGCGGTCGCGAGCATGGTCGTCAGCGATAACCCGCATGAGCAGCAGCTGCTGCGGGTGTACTCGGTGGCGACCGGGGCGGTGCTGCACACCTGGTCATCGCCGGCTGACCAGTACCCCCCGATCGAGGGCGGCCACTTCTACGGCGGAGACCCGACCAGCACGGTCACCTGGGTAGGCGACAGCGCCCTCGCCTTCAACCAGGGGACCCGCGCTAAATCGGGCGGTCTGACCCTCGAAGTGAAGCTCATTGACCTGTCGCGCCCCGACGGCGACCTGCTCGGCAGCAGCCGAACCGCCGCCGTCCTGCCCGCCCCCAGCTTGGAGGGCTCGCCCGCCCCGTTCGGCTGCAACTGGTTCTGGGGCGACGTCATGGTCACCGGTGACGGCAAGTCGTACGTCTGCGGCGGAAGCGGCACGTCAGACGCTCAGCTGCCGAAGCTGTACTGCCTCAAACAGCCGACCTGGAACACGCTTGGGTTCGCCGCGATCTCGCTCTCAACCGGGAAGCTGACCGGCATCCTGTCGGGATACCGGACCGGCTGCCACGGCAACGTCACGGCCTATCCGGTGTGGGTCAACGCAACCGGCAGCATGGTGATCGGCTACATGATCTTCGGGGACAGGACCAGCGCGCGGTTCGGCGTGTTCACCGCCGGCTCCTTCCGGCCGCTGCCGTACCCCGTCCCCGGCAACTCGTATCAGTACTCGGGCGGCAGCCTGCTCGACATGGTCGCGTGGTAACACAACCAGGAGGTTTTGTTGAACGTGAAGGCACGAATAATCGCACCGGCGACGGCCCTCGCGGCGGTCGGCGCGCTCGCCGCCTCGCTGGTGATCGGCCTCGCCCCGAGCGTCGCCGCATCGAGCGCCGCCGCGTCGAGCGCCGGCACCGCAGCGGCGGCGGCCCCGCCCCGCCTCGTCCGCGCTGCCCGCGTACTACCTGGCCCTGCCGGGCGGAGATAACTTCGCGAACGTCCCCGGCTCCCGCACGGCCGTGGTCGGCGACACCCTGACCGGCAAGCGGATGCTCACCATCCGCGCGTTCGGGACCGACAAGTTCGTCACGGTATCGGCCGCGGCCGACGACCGGACGTTCGTGCTCGGCGCCAACCCGAACCCGCAGCCGCCCGCGATCCCGTCGGCCACCGAGTGGTACCTGGTCCACGTCACACCGGGAGCCAGGTTCCGAGCCACGGAGCGCAAGCTGCGCATCCCCGGGCCGGGGAAGGACGACTGGATCGCGGCGACCGCCCTGTCCCCCAACGGAAGGCAGGTCGCCGTGCTCGGTACCCACCAAGGGACCGGTTCGGCCCCGCTGACGATGTGGGTCCGCGTCTACTCGGTCGCCTCCGGGACGCTCCTGCGCTCGTGGTCGGGCCTGCTCAACACCACCTCGGGCGGCTACACCACGCTCGCCTGGACCGACCGCGGGCGCCAGCTGGCGATCGGTTACACCTTCTCGGTGACCCCGGCCGGGTCCAAGCGCTCCTGGCCGTACATTGGCGTCCGGCTGCTCGACGTGAACCGCCGGGGGCACAGCCTGACCACCGACAGCAGGCTGGCCTGGTCCAGGCTCGCGGCCGAGGGCGGGCTCAGCCGCCCCACCCCGCTCACCTGCGCCCCCGATCTCCAGGTGGTGGTCTCGGCCGACGGCACGGTGGTCTGCGGCGGGTACGGCATCCTGCGCGCCTACACCCCGAACCCCCTCGCCAAAACGTGCCCCGCCGTCCCCGACTGGGCGTCGGTCGGCTTCGTGACCTACTCGACCGTCACCGGGAAGCAGGCGGGCACGCCCTTCCAGTACGACACGAACTGCCAGCCGGGCAACGTCGGCGTGCTGTGGACCAGCGCCGCCGGCGACCGGGTGATCGGCTACTACAGCCTCGGCAGCTTCTTCGCGACCAAGCCGGTCTTCCGGTTCGGCGTCTTCAGCCACGACCGGTACACGCCGCTGCCGCTCCCGCCGACGACAACGACGGTTCCCGCCACCATCGCCTGGTAGCTCCCGGGCCGCGCCGCCGGGCACCTGGATGGGGGCGTCCGGCGACGCGGCCCGGGTAACGGCCCCCCGTCGGCCATCAGACGGTCGAGCGTGCGCCGTCCGATGCCGGCCATCACCGGGTTGCTGTCGGCGTAGTACCAGACCAGGCCCATCGACTGCTGAAACGCCCACGCCCGGCCGCGCGCCCACTCCAGGTCGTCCGAGCCGAGCGACTCGCGCAGCGCCAGCCGCGGCCCGGCGTCGAGCAGGTGCCAGGCGCTCACCAGGTCGAGGGCCGGGTCGGCGGCCTTGAGCCCGCCGACGTCGAGGACCCCGGCCAGGCGACGGTCGCGCGATACGAGCACGTTGCCCGGCATCAGGTCGCCGTGGTTCATGACGTCAGGCGGCGTCACCGCGCGGCAGGTCCCGCAGCGTCTGCCCACATCCGGCGCAGCCGGGAACGTCGAGCAGTCCCTCGCTGCGCAGGAAGCACGTTTGCAGCCACTCGTCGTGGTCGTGCAGGTCGCCGCCGCGGCCGCGGCCGGAGAACGTCCGGCCGCGGGTGGGGATGGACCGGACGCCGGCGATGAACTCGGCCAGGTCGAGCGCGAACGCGGCCGACCCGCCCGGGTCCGCCTCGGTCGCCACCGTTCCCGGCAGCCACGTCTGCACCGACCACGGCAGCGGATAGCCCGCCCCCGGCTCGCCCAGCGCGATCGGCCGCGGGGTGGGGAACCGGGTGCGCCCGGCCAGCTCGGCCGCCGCCTTCGCCTCCGCCTCGAGCGATCGCCGCACCGTGCCGGCGTCCCCGGCCTCGAGCGGGAACCGGGCCGTGTAACGGTCGCCAATCCGGAAGATCGCGTTGACCGTCCCGGTCGCGGCGACCGGCCGGACCGGCAGCGACCGCCACTGCGGAAACTGCCGGTCGATCAGCGTCCGGACCACGCCAGGCGAGATGTCGAGCTGGTTGTCATGCATCGGCACACGGAGAGGCTAGCCGAGACCCTGGCCGATCCTTGGCTCAGGTCACGCGAGATGATCGTCGAAATGGAACACCTCCTGCTGGACCGCGACGGCCCGGTCGCCACCCTGACCATCAACCGGCCGGACCGGCTCAACGCGCTCACGTTCGCGATGTTCTCCCGGCTGCCCGCGCTGCTGGCCGAGGCCGAGGCGATGGACGGCGTCCGGGTGCTGGTGCTGCGCGGGGCCGGCCGCAAGTCGTTCTCCGCCGGGCGCGGACATCTCCGAGTTCGAGACCGCGCGCACGACACCGCAGCAGGCCGCCGCCTACGACGACGCGGTGCTGGCGGCCGAGGAGGCGCTGGCGACGTTCCCGGCGCCGACGATCGCCGCCATCCACGGCCACTGCTACGGCGGCGGCTGCGCCCTCGCCCTCGCCTGCGACCTGCGGTTCGCCTCGTCCGGGGCCCGGTTCGCGATCACCCCGGCCAAGCTCGGCATCGTCTACCCGCTGCGCTCCACCAAGCGCCTGGTCGACGCGGTCGGCCCGTCCCGGGCCAAGTTCATCCTGATGTCGGGGATCGACGTCGACGCCGCCCGCGCCGCCGCGATCGGCCTCGTCGACGAGGTCGACGACGACGTGGACGCGGCCGTCGGCGACTTCGCCGCGATCCTGGCCGCCCGCTCCGGCGTCACCCAGCGCGCGGTCAAGCAGACGGTCGCCCGCATCCTCGACGGCGCCACCGCCGACGACGACGCGCACGCGGCGCTGCGCGAGGCCGCCCTCGCCTCCCCGGACTACGCCGAGGGCGTCCGCGCGTTCCTCGAGCGCCGCCCGCCGAAGTTCGGATAGCGGCGGGGCCGCCGGGGCAGACAATAACCGATCGCCTGGCCCGGCTCCGACGTGGTCGGATAGGCCGCAACCAGCTATCTCCAGTGAAGGGACCATGACGCGATGACGACGGCCGCGACGGCGCTGCCCCTGCTCGGCCTGCGGATCACGGCCGGGCCGGTCGAGCTCCGGGGGGTGACCGACGACCTGCTCGGGCCGCTGGCCGACGCTCGCGATCAACGGCATCCACGAGCCCGACTTCATGCCGTTCTTCGTGCCGTGGTCGATCGCGCCTGCCGAGGAGATGCCGAGGAACATGGCGCAGTTCCACTGGGGGCAGCGGGCCGGCTTCTCCCCCGCGAAATGGGGCATGGACCTGGCCGTGTTCTTCGACGGCGGGCTGGTCGGGTGCCAGGGGTTCAGCACCAAGGACTTCCTCGTCACCCGCATCGGCGAGACCGGGTCCTGGCTCGGCCGCGAATTCCACGGCCGCGGTATCGGCACCGCGATGCGGAAGGTGATCTGCGCGTTCATCTTCGACCACCTGGACGCGGAGCTCATCACGTCGAGCGCGTACACCGACAACCCGGCTTCACTCGCGGTCAGCAGAAAATGCGGCTATCGCGAGAACGGCGTGTCCATACTCAATCGCATGGACAAGCCCGCGACACTCCAGCGGCTACTACTCGAACCTGGCGACCTTGTCCGCTACGAGCACGAGCTGACCGTCGAAGGCGTCCCCGAATTCCGCCGCTCCATCGGCCTCGATGCCTGAAAAATCCGCCAGATCAAATTCAAGGCGATATCGAACGGTCCGTTGCTTCGCCTTGTCCGCCCACTGGTCAAATTCGCTCAGGACCTCGACGATAAGAGGGGGACACTCGCAATCGAGGACTTGAGGGAGCAATTATGGGACGAGTCGAAGGCAAGGTCGCTTTCATCACCGGCGCCGCCCGCGGGCAGGGCCGGTCGCACGCCGTCCGGCTGGCGCAGGAAGGCGCCGACATTATCGCGGTGGACGTCTGTCACGGCTTCGACAGCGTGCCGTACGACGGCGCGACCGAAGCGGACCTGGCCGAGACGGTGAAGATGGTCGAGTCGCTCGACCGGCGGATCGTCGCCCGGCAGGCCGACGTCCGCGACCTGGCATCGCTGCAGGCGGCGGCGGAGGTGGGGCTGTCCGAGTTCGGTCACATCGACGTCGTGATCGCCAACGCCGGGATCGCCAGCTTCGCCCCGGCGCTTGACCTGACCGAGGAGATGTGGCAGGACATGATCGACATCAACCTGACCGGGCTGTGGAAGACGGTGAAGGCGACGGCGCCGTCGATGCTGGAACGCGGCCAGGGCGGATCGATCATCCTGACCAGCTCGGTGGCGGGGATCATCGCCTTCCCCGCCCTCGCGCACTACACGGCGGCCAAGCACGGCGTCGTCGGGCTCATGCGTTCGCTGGCGATCGAACTGGCGCCGGCCTCTATCCGGGTCAATTCCATCAACCCGACCACGGTGGACACCCCGATGATCGCCAACCCGGCGGGCTACTCGCTGTTCATGGGCGGCCTGCCGGACGTCACCCGGGAGCAGGCGGCCGTCGGCATGAAGGCGATCAACGCGCTTCCCATTCCGTGGGTGGAGGCCATCGATGTCAGCAACGCCGTCGTCTACCTCGCCTCCGACGAATCGCGCTATGTCACAGGAACCACGATGGTGATCGACGCCGGCGCCGCCCAGCCGTTCAAGATCCCGCACGCCGGCTGAGCGCTCCGGAAGATCACGAAGGATTTTTTCTTAGCGAAGGAAAATTCGCTTATAGGTACGAAAATCCTTCGTGATCACTGGCGGCGCGAGCGCTTCTTGCTGTTATCCGCTAGCGCTGGGCGGCCCGGGATTCCAGGACGGCCAGGTCGCGCTCGGCGAACTGGCGGTGGCACCACTCCTCGTTGAGGACGACCAGCAGGCACTCGCGCACCAGGTGGCTGCTGCCGGCCAGCGGCCAGCCAGGACCCTCGGCCGGAGCGGTGTTCGCGCTGAGCGACTCGTCGGTCAGGCCGGCCAGCGCGGCCGCGACGGTGGACCGGCGGTCGCGGCGGAGCTCGAGCACGACGTCGAGGGACGGGCGGACGTCGCGGTCGCGGGGAACGCCTGGCATGTCCTTCCCCTCGTCCCATTGCAGGCCGAGCGGGTGCCACGGGGACGGGTTGCCGCCCATCGCCCGGCTGACCCAGGCGTCGGTGGCGAAGACCAGGTGGCGGAGCGTCTCGATGAACGACCACTCGCCGTCGACGGACTCGTGCAGCGACTCGGGTGGCAGGCGACGGGCCCGGGTCAACGTTTCGTCCCAGAGCCGCCCGAGGATTTCCCACGCCTCGCGGAACCCGGCCGGGTCTGCCGGGCGCATCTTGACCCGGTCGGGCTGCCGGCGGTCAAGCTCGGCCTCGACCAGCGGGCCGATGTCGACCCCGTTGATGGTGACGTTCATGATCTCGCCGTCGATGGCGACGTCGACCAGTTCGACCCCGCGCATGGTGACCCGGGTCATGTCCACCCCGTGGAACCGGGCATCGGAGAAATCGCTGGCGAAGAACTGGGCACCGGTCAGGTCCGCGCGGTCGAACCGCGCTCCGCGTAGATCCGCGGCGGAAAAGTCAGCCATGAGCCGACCGTAACGCCGCCCACTGACAGTCGGTGGGACCAGTTGCCGGTCACGCCGGACGGCGCTTGGGGACGAGCGTCGCGGGGCTTCGGGACGCCCGCGGTGGGGATGGGAGAATCTGGGTAGCTGACCAGACGTGAATCGGGGCAACCCGACCAGGCCGTCAGAAGGGGTGCGATGAGCGATCGGGTAACGGCGGCGGAGGCGCTGGCGGCGGATCCGGGTCGGTCCGGGCTGGTCCTCGACTTTGACGGGGTGCTGGCGCCGATCGTGGCCGACCCCACCGCCAGCGCGCTGCCGGACGGGGTCGCCGCCAGCCTGCGGCGGCTGGCCGGGCGGCTGGGGCTGGTGGCGATTATCTCGGGGCGGCCGGCGGCGTTTCTGGCCGAGCGGGTCGATCTGCCCGGGGTGCCGCTGCTCGGCTCCTACGGGATGGAGCAGTCAACCGATGGCGTCCGGAAGATCGATCCGGAGGCCGAGAAGTGGCTGGGGCAGGTCAATGCGGCCGGCCGGACGCTGCGCGAGGAATTGGCGGGATCGACGGGCATCTGGGTGGAGGACAAGTCGGTCTCGGTTGCGGTGCACTGGCGGCGGGCACCGGACCACGCGGCCGCGGCGGCAGACGTCCGCCGGGTGACGGCGCGCATCGCCGACGAGTCAGGCCTGCGGCTTGAGCCGGGAAAGCTGGTGGAGGAGCTGCGGCCGCCAATCGACGTCGACAAGGGATCGGCGATCTCGGCGCTGCTGGCCGCGCACGGGGACGTGTCGGTGTTCGCCTACGCGGGCGACGACCTCGGGGACATCCCGGCGCTGCGGGCGGCGCGCGAGGCCGGCGGGTACGCCCTCGTCATCGACCACGGTGCGGAGACCGACCCGCGGCTGCTCGAGCTGGCCGACGAGACCTTCGCCGGGACCGAGGCGTTCGCCGACTGGCTGGGGAAACTGGCTGACAAGGTCGATAAAGCCTAGTTCTTCTGCCTTCTAATCAGCGGGGTCGCGGCTTCGAATCCCGCCGGCCAGGCATGCTGGCAGAGCCAGTACGGGCCTGCCGGTCCCGAGTAGCTGGCACTCGTGGCCGAGCAACCGAAGGCCGGTAGTGCGTCGCTGCCTGGCAGCGACGCCACCGGCGTCCGGCCGTGGTTGATCGCGGCGGCCGCATCGGCTGAGAAGTGCTGGCTGACCCAGTCGGAAGCTCCTGGTCCCGCCTGGCTCCTGCACCGCCGACTCGACCCGGTACCGGGAGGGGCCACCGGACAGGACCAGGACCGCCTGCCCCATGTCGCCGTGGACTCCCTGCTGCACTAGGGCGTCCTGCCGGAAGTAATCAGCGCACGCGACATCCATGCCTACCCGCCACCCCGCGCCATCCGGCCGAACATCCTCGATGCTGGCGCCGCACAGCCACATATTCTGCCCCGGCTTGTCAGGGGCGGGAGAACCCACGATGCCGGAGAGGTAGGGCCAGTACGCCTGCGAGTCCAGGTACGCGGTGACCGCGGGCATCATCGTGTAGGCCTGCTCCTGATCCGGAGCCAGGTACGGCCCCGGCCTGGTCAGCCAGAACCCAGCCCGCAGATAGCCGCCACGACCGCCGTTCCCCCGACTATGAGCCACCGGGCCCGCGCGGCCACCATCTCGCATCTCCTCTTGCCTAAGGACTTGGAGGGTATTGAGCCGTTTACTTATCTCGCCGGCGTCGTGACCGCCGCCGCTAGTGCATCCAGAGTTCCGCCCCCACATCCGCACCGAGGCCCTCTGAAGCCGTTGCAGGTGCCTACGGGGAACAGAATGTGACCTCGGGATAGCGTGCAGACGGCTGGTCAAGCAGGACTTGCGGCAGACCACGCAAATGCTGGTCGAAGAAGGCCCGGACATAGGCGCGAGTGATGTCCAGGCACCGGGATCCGGGCAGGGCGGCCCCGGTGTCGATGCCGAGCCGATCGGCCAGCAGCCCAAGGTCGGTGAAGGAGGCGTGCACCGCGCCGGCCACCACGAGCCACCGCTTCCAGCCGCGCATGAGTTCCCAGTCCCGCTCCCAGGTGCTCACGGCGCCTCTGAGGAGTTTCCATTCCCGCGTCCCTGGGGGCACGTCGCCTCCGCTTCCCGGGGTGTAGTTGGACGCCTTGCCCAGGAACAGGAATGGCCGGGAAAGGCCCCGGTCCGGGATCTCGGCGACCGTCGAGCCGTCCATGTCGATGCCGGCCCGGATGCGGGCGTCTGCCAGCATGGCCGCGATGGCGGCGGCACCGCCGGCGGAGTGGCCGGCCATCGCCATCCGGGAGGGGTCGATCAGCCCGGCCCCCGGCCAGGCTGAGTGCGCACCGGTCAGCTCGCTGAGCACGAAGGACACATCGGCTGCGCGGCCTGCCGCTAGCTTCTCCGAGAATCCGCTGCCCGGCCGGCGTGCCTCGCGGGACAGGCACGTGGTGACCCGCCCGTCAGGAAAGGCGGTGGCCAGACTCTCGTAGGTGTGATCAATCCCGGTCACGACGTAACCGTGGCTGGCCAGGTCCTCGGCCAGGACGGTGAGCGTGCTGCGGGAGCCGGTGTAACCGGGCGAGAGCACGACCAGGGGCAGGCTGCGCTGCTGCCCGGCTGGCGCGGCGTCGCTGACCGCATTGGTCTGAACCGTGCTCAGCGACTCCAGCGGGATGCCGGTGATCCCCCGGCCGACAAGCTGGAGTTCCGACTCGGCCGGCGTCATGTACGGCGCTGGCCGCCCGCCCGGCTTCGCCGCCGGATACCACAGGGAGACCATCAGCTCCCGTGCCGCTGCTTCCGGAGCCCAGGGATCGGGACGGGAGCCGTCCGTCAGCCACAAGGAGGTAGTGCCGGCCGGGTACGGGCCGGTCGGCTCGGGCAGGGACAGCGGCGGTACCTGTCCGGTCGGCACATCAGAGGCGTCTGCAGAACTTCCCATACCGCCATCCAAGTCAGGCGAAAACCGTTGTTCAGGAGCCGGAGTATCAGGTTACGGTCTTCGGCATGCGTTCGACCGACACCATCGCCGAGGAATATGTGGAGCGGGCAGCCGCCCTGGACCCGGCTCTCGCAACCGTCGTCGGGATCGCCGGGCACGACCATGAGCTGCCGGATCTGAGTGCTGACGGGTTCGCAGAACGGGCCGAGCTGGATCGCTCGACTCTCGCGGCCCTCGATGCGGCCGAGGCCCCCGGGCTGCGCGAGCAGGCCGCACGGGCCGCGATGCAGGAGCGGCTGGCCGTGGCCGTGATCCGCTATGACGCCGGGGACATCACCAGCGACCTCAACGTGATTGCGAGCCGGGTGCAGCAGGTGCGCGAGGTATTCGACCTGATGCCCGCCGAGGGCGAGGAGGCCGCCGCCACCGTCGCCAGGCGCATGGCCGCGGTGCCCGAGGCCTACCGCCAGCTCTCGCAGACTCTGCTCGGCGCGGCCCGCAACGGCCGCCCCCCGGCCCGGCTGCAGGTCGAGGAGGTCGCCAGGCAGTGCGCCGCCTGGACCGCTCCGGAGGACTCCTTCTACGGCGGACTGGCACAGCGGCTGACCGGGGTCCCGGACTCGCTGCGCGGGCAACTGGACGCGGCGGCCAGCGAGGCGACGGCCGCCACGGACAGGCTCGGCGGCTTCCTGCGCCGCCAGCTGCTGCCGCTGGCCCGGGAGAAGGACGCCTGCGGGCCCGAGGTCTACGCCAGGGCGTCCAGACACTTCCTCGGCGCCACGGTGGACCTGGCCGAGGCCTACGCCTGGAGCTGGGAGGAGATCGCCCGGCTGCGCACGGAGCAGGCGCGAGTCAGCAGCCTGATCCGGCCAGGCGCCACCCCGGGGGAAGCCATGGCGGCCCTGGACGAGGACCCGGCGCGACGCATCGAGGGCCGGGAGAACATCCGCGCCTGGGTGCAGGAACTGGCTGAGCGCACCATCACGCAGCTGGACGGAAAACACTTCGACATCCCTGAGCCCGCGCAGCGGATCGAGGCCATGATCGCTCCCGTCAACGACGGAGGAATCTACTACTCCGAGCCGTCGGAGGACTTCTCCCGGCCCGGGCGCATCTGGTGGTCGGTCCCGTCAGGTCTTGACAGCTTCGCGACCTGGAAGGAGGTCACCACCGTCTACCACGAGGGTGTGCCCGGCCACCACCTGCAGTTTTCGCAATCCCTGACCGAGCGAGAGAACCTGAACCGCTGGCAGCGCCTGATGTCCTGGGTCGAGGGCTACGGCGAGGGCTGGGCGACCTACGCCGAGCGGCTCATGGGCGAGCTCGGGTATCTAGACGACGACCACGGGGCGCATCTCGGGATGCTCGACATGCAGATGATGGCCGCCGCCACCGTTGCCCTTGACATCGGGGTGCACCTGGAGCTGGAGATCCCCAAGGGCACCGGCTGGCGGGAGGGCGAGCGCTGGAATGCCGGGATCGCCTGGGAGTTCTTGCGGGCCCACTCCAGCTGGGACGACAAGCGGCTGCGGTTCCAGTTGCACCGCTTCCTCGGCTGGCCTGGGCAGGTCCCGTCCTACAAGCTCGGCGAACGAGTCTGGCTCCAGGCCAGAGAAGAAGCCACGGCCAGGGCCGGAGGTGCCTTCAGCCTCAAGGACTTTCACTCCAAGGCGCTCAACCTGGGCGCCATGGGCCTGGACCCGTTGCGTGCGGCTCTGTCCCGCTGAAAAAGTTTTGGCCGGGGGTGTCGATTCGACATGAGAACGTTCGTGGTGAAGGTAAGCGGCAGTCGTCCGGGCTGCCGGTGAGCAGAGGAGCATGAGATGGCGCTGTACCTGATCGCCTTCAACGACGAGTGGGTGCCCGACCTCACGGTGGAGGATCTGCGCGAGAGGGGCACGGCCGCCAGGGCCTTGATCGAGGAAATGACGGACGCCGGCGTCTTCGTCTTCAGCGACGGCGGCCTGGACGCGTCGACCGCCGTGTGCAGCGTCGACCCGAGCAGCGGCTCGCCCGTCTTCACCGACGGGCCGTTCACCGAGACCAAGGAGCACCTCGGCGGTTTCGCGGTCGTCGATGTGCCCGGCGATGCCGAGGCGCGGTACTGGGCCGGCCGGATCGCGGTCGCGGTCGGCTGGCCGCAGGAGGTGCACCGCTTCCCCCATCGCCCGCGCAGGACCGACGCGCAGTCGCAAGCCTCGTCTTGACTGCGATGTCCTGAGGCCCGAGCGCGTTCGCAGTGGCGGGAATCCGGCGGCGGCCCATGCGGAGGGCCGCGAAACTGGGCGGGTGGATGTTACCGACCTAGACGCCGATCCGCTGCGCCAGCTCGCTGCCTGGCTAGACGCGGCCCGCACGGCTGGCCAGCCGATGCCGGATGCCATGACCATCGCGAGTGCAACCAGCGACGGTGTTCCGTCGGCGCGCTTGGTGGTGCTGCGCGGCCTCCGGCGTGGGCTGGTCTTTTTCACCGACCGCGAGAGCGATAAGGGCGCTGAGCTGGCGGCCAACCCGCAGGCGGCTGCCGTGCTGCACTGGCTTGTTCCGGCGCACCGCCAGGTACGGGTCGGCCGGCCCGGTGGAGCCGGTGAGCCAAGGCGAAGCCGACGAGTACTGGGACGCGCGCGCCCCCGCGGTCCGCCGCCGCGCGGCCGCCTCCCGGCAAAGCCGCGTAGTCGCCAGCCGGACGGTCCTGGAAACGCAGGTAAGGGACATCCTGCGGCACTACCCAGACGGAACCGATGTTCCCAGGCCGCAGCGTTGGGGCGGGTTTCGGCTGGTGCCGTCCCGCGTCGAGTTCTGGCAGGAATCGCCCGACGGCCTGCACGACCGGATCCGCTACCGCCGCGCCGACGACGGCTGGGCCATCGAGCGGCTGTCGCCCTAACGACCGGCGGCCGCCGCAACGGGAAGGCCGCCGTCATCGAGCTGTCCTGGCCGTCGGCCGGGCGGGTAATCGGGTTGCGGCCGGACGGTCTGGCCTAGTAGGAACGCCTGCATGCTACGTGGCGAGATGACCGGGCTGCGCGCCCGGCACGACAGCGATATTCCCGTCCTGCACGCCGGGCTCTACGACGACGTCGCGACCCGGGTCAGGGCCGACTCCCGGCCCTGGCAGCCGATCCCGCCCGGCCCCGGCTCTCCCTACGTGGTAACCGGCCCGGACGACCACGCGGCCTGCTTCTCGGTGGTCGAGCTAGCCACCGGCGAGCTCGCGGGCGAGGCGCTGCTGTGGAACATCGACCTGCACAACCGCGCCGCCCATATCGGCATCGCGCTGCTGCCGGCGTTCCGCGGCCGCGCGCTTGGCACCGACGTCGTCCGGGTGCTGTGCCGCTACGGGTTCGCGATCCGCGGCCTGCACCGGCTGCAGATCGAGACCCTCGCCGACAACAACGCGATGATCCAGGCCGCCAGCCGGGCCGGCTTCGCGCCCGAAGGCACCCTCCGGGGCTCGACGTGGGTCAACGGAGACTTCACCAACGAGGTCATCCTCGGCCTGCTGAGCGCCGAATGGAAGGCCGGCTGACCTAGCTAGGGGCCGGCCTCCACAAGACGATCACGTCGGGAATCCGCCAGACTGCCCGGCCGGACGGTGGTGGACTGAAACCATGACCGAGGAACGTCGGCAGGCGCCCGACGGCGACCGGCTCGCTGGGCTGGACCGTCCGCTGCGGAACCGGGTGACGCCCGCGGGCGAGCTGATCGCCACCGAGCACCGGGGGACCATGTACGGCAATCGGGGCGTGCTCCACAACGACAGCCTGGCCCTGGTTCGGCGCTCTGCGGTCCGCCGCTGGCTCGTGTGCGTGCTGGAGTTCCGCGGCCGCCGGCGGCCCATCCTGCGGCCCCGCCGCTACACCGAGCTGTTCTTCCTCGACGAGGCCGTCGCGCTGGCGGCCGGGCACCGGCCCTGCGCGGAATGCCGCCACGCCGACTATCAGTCATTCCTGACGGCGTGGACGGCGGCCCGCGCCCTTCCCGCGAAACCCGCAGCGGACGAGATCGACCAGGTGCTGCACTGGGAGCGCCGTCTGGCGGAGGGGGCCCGCGTCACCTACCCGGCACCGCTCAGCGAGCTGCCTGATGGCGTCTTCATCGTCCACGACGACGAATTCTGGTTGCTAAACAACGGCAGTCTGCACCGCTGGACCCCGGCCGGGTACGCCGACCGGATCGACCAGTTCGACGGGCCCGCCGCCGTGCTGACGCCCCGCGCCACCGTGGAAGCGATCCGAGCCGGCTATCGCCCGCTCGTGCACTTGCCCTCCTAACCGGACCGGGGGCGGTGGTCGTCAGATACGCGGTAGGTAGAGTGCTTGCCTTAGCGCTGAGGAGGACGTCTTGGTCGAGGAAGTTCCAGGTCCTGAGCCAGACTGGGGACCCCCGGCGGCGTATCAGGGCCGGAAGCGGAACCCAGCGCTGCAGGGCAGCCTGTGGGACTACGCGGCCGGGGGCTTCCGTCTGGTCGCCGGTCTGAGTCCGTCCCTGGATGCGCTGGCCGCGCGGCTGCGGCTGGACATCGAAAGAAGCTGGGAAGACCAGCTGGGCGAGGTAGCTGCGGCGATGTTCCGCATCCGCAAGATCCACTTCGCCCTCAGCCACAATGACGGCCACCCCAGCGCTGATACCAAGGTCTGGGTGAGTCGGGACCAGACCGACGTGGACGCCGCACTGGATGTCCTCCTCGACGCCCTCGGCATCGGCCGGGAAGCCCTTACCTACTACCTGGACCCGGAGACCGACATCTTCGTCGACCTCGCGGCACCGCCGGGTGGTCGCTGACGCTGCCGACCGGGACGGTGGTCACGCCACCCTGAGCCGGGCGCGTTCGGCGGCCACGATCGCGACCCCCAGTTCGGTCTCTAGCCGGCGTAGACCGCGTCCGGGGCGGCGCTGGCCATGTCGCTGCGCCGCGCGTACTCGTCGAACGCCTCCCGCTTGGCGGTCAGCAGCTCGAGGACGCGCTGGTCCACGCTGTCCTCACACAGCAGCCGGTGCACGTCCACCGGGCGAACCTGGCCCATCCGGTGCGCGCGGGCGATCGCCTGCTCCTCGATCGACGGCGTCAGCTGCGGCTCGGCGATGACGACGACGGACGCGGCCTGGATGTTCAGGCCCACGCCGCCCGCCTGGATCTGGGCGACCAGCACCGCCGGGCCGCTGGCGCTGGTCAGCTGGTCCACCATCGCCTGGCGCTCAGCGGGCGGAATGTCACCGGTCAGCGGCCCGATGACGGGCATCCCTGAAACGCCGTCCCGTCCGGCCAGCACCTCGGCCACCGTCTGGAGCACGTCGCGGAAGTACGAGAACACGATGACCTTGCGCCCGCCGTCGGCCGCCTCGGCGGCGATCTCCACCAGCCGCCGGAGCTTCTGCGATCCCTTCACCGTGCCCGGGTCGAACGCGGCCCGGCGCATCGCCATGAAGTTGCCCGCCTGGACCGCCTGCCGGTACGTGCGCATCGCGGCGCCCTCGAGCGCCACCCACTCCTGCGTCTCGAGCCGGTCCGGCAGCTCGCTGAGCACGTCTTCCTGGTTACGCCGGAGGTAGACCGGCGCGACCCGCTCTCGGAACGTGGTGCCGTCCATGGCTTCGTCGGCGAGGTCGAGATTCTCGGCCACATCCGGGCGCAGATGCCCGACCAGCACCCGGAACTCCTCCACCTTGTTCTCCATCGGCGTCCCGGTCATGAACAGGGCCCGCCTGCTCCGGCTCGCCCACTCGCTGACCGCCTGGGTGCGCAGCGCGTCCGGGTTCTTCGCGTAGTGCGCCTCGTCGACGACCATCATCGCGATCGGGACGTCGAGGTCCTCCGGCATCGCGCGCAGCGCCTCGAACGTCGTCACCGCGACGCCGCCCTTGGCCGCCCACTCCTGCTCGGCCGCCTGCCGCTTGGCGCCCGGCAGGTGCAGCCGCCGGGCCTCGAGCAGCGTGTGCCGCTCCACCTCGCGCGTCCAGTTGATGACCACGCTGGCGGGGCAGACGACGAGGAAATGGGTCTCGCCCTGGGCGGCCAGATGGCACATCGCGGCGAGCGCCTGCATGGTCTTGCCCAGGCCCATCTCGTCGCCGAGGATCACCCGCTCCTGGACCAGCGCGAACTTCGCGCCGAAGGTCTGATAGCCGCGCAGCGATGTCTTCATCAGGGACCGGTCGAGCGGCAGCACGCGGACTCGCTCGGCGATGTCGGCCGGGAGGAAGCCCTGGCCTGCCTCCCGCGTCGGATCGAGTTCGGCGACTTCGATCAGCAGCCCGTTGTACGTGACCGGGCGGGCGAGGAAATCGTTCCACAGCCGGGCGGCCCGCTGCTGGTTGCCGGCCTTCTCCAGTTCGGCCTCGGCCCTCGCCAGCCGTTTGCGCGCCCTGGTGACGGGCTTGGAGCTGAGGATGGCGTCGAGCTCGGCGAGGGCGTCGCGGGCTTCGAGCTTCTTCTGCCCGGAGAACGTGAACAGCATTCTCGGCCGGCTCGCGCCGCGCGCGGCCCGGTCCAGGCGGCTCCCGATCTCGCTGGCCAGCGGGCTCAGGTCCGGGCCCTTGAGCGCCGACCGGGAGCGCTCGTACCGGCGCAGCGCGGCGACCAGCGCCGACTGCTCGGGGGTGCGCGCGTCCGGGTCGATGCGAACCCGGATGCCGCCCTCGACCGACTCCCTCGTCGCCGCGGCGGCGGCCATGATCCGCCTGGCCGCCCGGCGGCGAACCCCCGGCAGCCGCCGCAGACCGTCCGCTCCGGCCGCGAGGACCGCGCCGACCGTCTCAAGACCCGCGTCGATCAGCGGCGCGAACGTCACCTTGCGGCCGGCCAGGTCGCGGAGCCGGTCAACCGGCAGCACGTCTAGCGCGTCGGCCACGAGCCGGTCGCGCACCGCCTCGTACGCTCGGCGGGCGACCTCGCGGGCTTCTCCCGGCGCGGCCAGGACCGCCTCGATCGCATCGCGGACCGCGCGACCGTCGGCGACGACGGCCCGGGCGGCCTTCCCCGGGCGCAGCGGCCCGGCCTCGACCGGCTCGTCCTCGGCCGTCGCCGGTTCTGTTGCCGTATTCAGTTCTGCCTCGTGCGCCACCGTGCTGAGAGTCTCCGTGTTCGAACTGGCGATCGGACGATTACCTTGGTAGAGGATATCGCCGACCTGCCGGGAATCTCCCGGTATTTCGAGGAGGGCCGCTACCCGCGAACAGTCGGTAGCAACATCACGGTTGAGTGCCGCGACCGGTCATCCCGGCCGGCTAGCCGTGCCGTTCGCGGTGCTGCCGCAGGACGGCTCGGACCCCGGCCGCGATGGCGGCCGCGGCGAGGACCACGAACACCAGCATGACGTCGCGCGCGGCGACGTACTCGGTGGCGACGCCGAGCGCGATCACCGGCACGGAAAGCCCGATGTAGGCGCCGAGGAAGAAGCCCGCGAGCACCTCGGCGCGAGATTCCGGCGGCGCGGTGCTGGCGGCCGCCACCAGGGAGCCGCGGAAGACGAGCCCGCCGCCGGCACCGGTGACGATCCCGCCGATCACGAACACGGGCAGGCTCGGCAGCCACATCCCGACGGTGAACATCGCCAGGCCCGCCAGCAGTACCGGCACCGACACCTTCAGGGTGGTGACGATGCCCGCCTTTCCCAGCGCGATCTGCGCGACCGCCCCGGCCGCGAACGCGGAGAAGGCGACGGCGCCGGCGACCGCGTACGAGGTCTCGTGCAGGGTCCCGGCCAGGAAGCCGGGCATCAGGGAGTTGAAGACGCCGTAGACGGCGAACGCCGCCGCCGCGGCGGCGGTGGCGGCGAAGAAGGCGCCGCGGGCGTGCGCGGGTATCGCCACCCGCTGCGGGCGCCAGGCCGGCCGCGGGTCCGGCCTGGCGGCCGTCTCCGGCGAGATCGCGATCAGCAGCGTCAGCACGACCAGGGCCCCGCCGAAGATCAGGTACGGCACCACCAGCGGCGACGCGCACGAACTGGGCGAGCAGCCCGGCGACCAGCGGCCCGACGCCGATCCCGCCGAGGTTGGCGGCGGTCGCGACCACCTGCGGGCGCCGTCCGGTCGCCGACCCGCCCGCCCCCAGGTGCAGTTCGGCCAGGTACGCGGTCGCGGTCCCGGTGGTGAGCCCGATCGACACGCCGGAGACGACCCGCGCGACGATGAGGCCCGGCAGGCTCGGAAAGGCGATGAACAGCACCGCGCTCGAGCACGTTGACGGCGAGCGCGGGCACCAGCACCCGACGCCGTCCCACCCAGTCAGAGACGTGCCCGCCGAGGAACAGGCTGGCGATCACGCCCAGCGCGTAGACCGCGTACACGACGGTGATCATCAGCGTGGAGAAGTGATCGCGCTGCTGGTAGATGACGTACAGCGGGGTCGGGACGGCCGAGAACGCGAGGTTGACGCAGAAGGCGGCCGCCACGACCCAGAACGCCGTCGAGTGGCGCCGCTGGGGTCGGGTCCGCCGTGCTCGCGTTTGCTCGCCGGGATGCCCGGTAGCGCCGCTGTTCGTTCCGTCTGTGCGGTCATGTCGTCCCATCCGTCGGTTGCTCTGACAGGCCACGCTGCTGCAGGCCCCACTGCAAGGATGGGTGACAATGATTTATCATGTCCAACGAAAGATATTCATCAGACTCATGCACTAACAGGAATCAATCATGGAACTGCGGCACCTCGAGCACTTCGTCGCCGTCGCCGAGGAGCGGAACTTCACCCGGGCCGCCCGGCGCCTGCACCTCGTCCAGTCGGCGTTGTCGGTGTCCATCCGCGCGCTCGAGCGCGAGCTCGACGCATCGCTGTTCGAGCGGACCACCCGCGAGGTCAGGCTGACCGACGCCGGCCGCGTCCTGCTGCCCGAGGCGCGCCGCACGCTCGATGCGGCCGCCGGCGCCCAGGCGGCGGTGCTCGGCGCGCAGGAGGGCCTGCGCGGAACGCTGCGGCTCGGCATGATGCAGGTGATCGGCTGGTCGACGTCGGCTCGCTGATCGCGCGGTTCCACCGTGAGCGACCGCTGGTCGACATCCGGCCCAGGACCGCCCCCGGCGGCTCGGCGGCGCTGATCTCCGACGTCAGGCGCGGCGCCCTGGACGCCGCCTTCGTCGCGGTGAGCGGCGCCGAGCCAGCCTGGACTGACGGTCTACCACGCTGGCCTCCGAGCCCGTGCTGCTCGCCTGCCCGCCCGATCACCCGCTGGCACGCCGCGCCGTCGTCTCGGTCAGCGAGCTGGCCGACGAGCCGTTCGTCGACTACACGCCCGGGTGGGGCACCCGCACGATCGCCGACCAGTTGTTCGCCCGGGCGGGCGTCGAGCGGTCGATCGGCATCGAGGTGTCGGACGCGTCGATCCACGCGTCGCTCGTCCGCGGCCGGGCTCGGGCTGGCCATCCTCCCGCAGTCGATGATCGCGGAGCGCGGGCCTGACGGGGGTGCCGCTGCGGCCCGCCATCACGTTCAGCGTGGCGTTCGTCGTCGCCGCCGACCGGCCGCTGTCCCCGGTCAGCCGAGGCGTTCGCCGCCCTGGTCACGGCCGCGCATCGAGAACCAGGGGCGAGCTAGGGATCACCTGGAACAGGTGACGACAGGATCGGCCCCGGCCGCCACTGTGTGAGTGCTCGCACCCGCGCAACCACCTGAGAGGGAACCACAGTGGCAAAGCCCGACGGCATCTTCATCCTCGCCGCCACGTATCCGGACAAGGCCGCAGCGCAGGAGGACTACCAGGTCGTGAAGGACCTGCACGCCGGCGGCCTGGTCGGATCCTATGACGCCGCCGTCGTGACCAAGGACGCGAACGGCAAGGTGCACCAGAACAAGGACGAAACCGCCACTAGGCACGGCGCCTGGTGGGGCGTCGGCGTCGGGGCGGCGATCGGCGTGGTGTTCGCGCCGACGGTGATCGGCGCGGCCGCCGTGGGCGGGGCGATCGGCGCGTTCACCGGTCACCTGGCCAAGGGGATGCCCCGCTCGACCGCCAAGGAGCTGGGCGACTTCATCGAGCCTGGCCAGGCCGGGCTGCTGATCGTCGGCGAGACCAAGATCCAGGCCGCGGTCCAGAAGGCGGTGACCCGGGCCGAGAAGCGGCTCGCGCACGAGCTCGACGTCGACCCGAAGGACGTCGACAAGACGCTGCGGGAGGCCGTCGACGAGATGTGAGTGACGACGGACGCGATCCTCAGCCCTGCGGCTACTTCAGCAGCCGCTGCACCTCGCGGAACTTGGGGTGGGTGGAGTCGCGCAGCCACTCGAACAGCACCATCTCCGAAGTGACGATCTCCGCGCCGTCCTGCCGGGCGCGGTCGATCGCGAGCGCCTTGTCGGCCGGGTCGCGGGAGCCGATCGCGTCGGCGACGACGACCACCCGGTGGCCCTCGGCGAGCAGGCCGAGCACGGTCTGCAGCACGCAGATGTGCGCCTCGCACCCGGCGACCACGACCTCGGACGACCCGATCGGCAGCAGCGCGGGAAAATCGGGATCGTCCAGGGCCGAGAACATCGTCTTCGCCAGCACCGCTCCCGGGTAGGGCGACAGCGGCGGCACGGTCGGGCCGAGGCCGGCCGGGTACTGCTCGGTCGCGCGCACCGGGACGTCGAGCATGCGAGCCGCCTGCGCCAGCCGAACCGCCCGGGCGACCACGACGTCACCGTCGTGCAGCGCGGGCACCAGCCGTTCCTGAAGGTCGATCAGCAGCACCACGGAACCATCGGCGGAAAGCAGCACAGTCAGAAGGTACCCGCACCGCCGACCAGACCTAGTGGCGCTCGCTCAGCCACTGATTACGCGGCGAACGGCGCGGCACCCGCCGGGGCGCTGGCCAGTGACGTTACGGGCGCGATGGGCCAGCTGGAGCTTCAGGATTGGCAGCACCGGACGAGCAGCGTAGGGAGCCAGCATGTCCAACCACTACAGCGCGGCCAACCTCAAGTTCCCCGGCGACGACGCGCGCCTGGACTTCACCGACCTGTTCGTGTTCGCCTCGCCCGACGATCCCGGCAAGACGGTGCTGATCATCGACGTGAACCCGTTCACGACCGGCATGAGCGCGATGCCGCCGTTCCTGATGAAATCGGAATTCCACCCCGACGGGGTCTACCGGATCAACATCGACACCGACGGCGACGCGCAGGCCGACGCCGCGTTCACGTTCGTGTTCTCCGAGCTCAAGGACGGCAGGCAGACCGGGACCGCCTACTACGCCACCGGGGCCGAGGCCCGCCAGCCCGAGCCCGCCGGCGACGTGCTCATCGCCGGACACCCCGGTCGGCTTCGACGCCACCGCCCGAGCCCGTCCAGGCCGGCCCGATCCGGCTGTTCATCGGCGTGCGCAGCGACCCGTTCTTCGCCGACGCGGACGGCTCCTTCCACGGCTTCCAGTGGACCGGCCAGGACGCGTTCGCCGACCGGAACATCCTCTCGATCGCGCTGGAGGTGCCCAACGACATGCTCAGCGCCGACCCGGTGATCGGCGTGTGGGCGACGGTCAGCCTGCGCCGCGACGGCTCGCTCGTCCAGGTCGACCGCGGCGGGCACCCGACCATCAACCCGTTCGTCAACCCGAACAACGTCAAGAACGAGTACAACCTCCGGCAGCCGGTCGACGACGTCGCCAACTACCTGGCAGCTCTGGTCCAAGTTCCTGCAGGACAACGGCTACTCGCCCGAGGCGGCGGAGGCAGGCGGCCCGCATCGTGCTGCCCGACATCCTTCGCTACGACCGCAGCCAGCCGGCCGCCTACCCCAACGGCCGCGCCATCACCGACGACACCTTCAGCGCCCGCTTCGCCTGGATGATCGGACGGCAAGATCGGCCGCCGCACGGACTCAAGCCGCACGACGACCTGCTGACCGAGTTCCCGTACCTCGGGTCCGCCCAACGTCTACCCGGTCTGAATAGCGGGCCGGCCGCGTCGGGCCGGAGAAACCGCCGGAGCGCTGACCGTAAGGGCGCAGCAACGGTCCGTTAGATAACAGGGTTCCGGGTTTGCATTTCCTCGTGAATTTGACCGTGAATTTGACGGTGAATGTCATCGCCCTACGAAGCCAATTCGTCGCCGGGGATGAGGGCCGAGCCTGCCGTCGCCCACGGCGCGGGCGGGTCGGTCCTGGGCGGGATGCGTCGGGTGAACGCGTACCGGGCCATCCACATCAGGTCGAGCAGCTTCCGCTCGCGGGCGGCGAAGTGGTCGGGCGGCAGCACGCCGCGGACGGACTTGGCGCGGGCCAGCGCGAGTTCGGTCGCGGCCAGCTGGTAGTCGCCCATCGCGGCGGTGGCGGGCAGCCCGCCCGCCGCCCGCGCCCAGGTCCGGGCCTGCGGCGCGGGCCCGCAGCGAGGCCAGCATGGCCACGTCGTCGCCGGTCACCAGCCCGGTGTAGGCGTAGCCGGGCAGGTAGCGCAGGATCAGCCCGACCAGGCGGCGGCGGTCCCGGTACGAGCACCAGCGATCAGGCCGCGCGAGCACGGCCGACATGATCAGGTACCCGCCGATCAGCCCGGGCGTGCCGAACAGGGACAGCCCGTTCCAGGTGCCGTGCAGCACCACCGCGGCCAGCCAGCCGAGGAACACCGCCCAGCTTGGCGCTGGCGGAACCGCGGGGCCGGGACGCCGCGTAGGCGACGCCGAGCCCGGTCATCGAGGTGAAGATCGGGTGCAGCAGCGGCGATAGCGACGCCCCTGAGCACGAAGGTGTAGCCGAGCAGGGCGATGCCGCCGCGTTCCGGGGTGACGATCGCGTTGATGTAGTAGCCGACGTTCTCCACCATCGCGAAGCCGAGGCCGACCATGGCCGCGTAGATCACCCCGTCGGTCGGCCCGTCGATCTCGTCCCGCCGCCGCCACAGCAGGCCGAACAGCACCAGGCCCTTCATCGTCTCCTCGACCACCGGGGCGCCGAACGTCGCCGCCACGTACTCGCCGGTGCTCGCGCCGAGGGCGGGCATCGTGACGTACTCGAGGTCGGCGGTGTTGATGATCAGCGCCGCCAGCGCCGCGATGCCCGCGCCCCAGACGAACGCGAACGCGAGGTTCTGCCGCGGCTCGGGCTCGAGCCGGTCCATCCACAGCACCAGCGCGATCAGCAGCGGCACCGGCAGCAGCGCCAGCGGCAGCGCGATCGCGAACGGGGCCGGGCCGTCGCCGAACGCGAAGGACTGCACCGCGTCGATCCCGACGGCGACGAACGCGCAGACGGCGGCGATCGCCATGCCGATGATGAAGCCGACCGGGGTCCGTCCCGGGTCGCGGTCCGCGAGCACCGCCGCCGGATCGAACGGCTCGGCCGGCTCTGTCGGTTCGGTCGGCTCGGGTTCGAGCCGCCTCAGCTGGCTCAGGCGCCTCATGGGGCTCGGACGCCCCGGACGGCACTGACGCCTCCGGTGGCTCGGACATATGCGGAAGCATACTGCGCATGCCCGTTGCCTTACGGTGTGCGTTCAATGGTCACGATTGGTCTAGACCTATTGCCCGCTTTGGTCTAGACCAACGATACGGTGAACCTTGTGGAAACGGTCTCCCCCGGCACGTTACGCCGCGAAGCGTGGCGGGATAGGCTCTAAGGCGTGGCATGGTGGCCACGGGGGACTTCGGCCTGCCCGCGTTCCGCCGCGAAACTTTCCGCCGGAATCGGCGGACGTCAGAAGAAGTCAGCAGAAGGGAACCGTGAAGAACGGTGAGCGATAACGCCCTCGAATGGACATCAACCGACGAGCGAGCGGTCGATCTAGTCCGCGTCCTCGCAATGGACGCCGTGCAGAAGGTCGGGAACGGGCACCCGGGGACCGCGATGTCCCTCGCGCCCGCCGCCTACCTGCTGTACCAGCGGATTCTGCGGCATGATCCGGCCGACCCGCAGTGGCCCGGCCGCGACCGGTTTGTCCTGTCTTGCGGGCATTCGTCGCTGACGCTGTACATCCAGCTTTACCTGTCCGGCTACGCGCTGAGCCTGGACGACCTGAAGGCGCTGCGCACCTGGGGCTCGATCACCCCCGGCCACCCCGAGTACGGCCTGACCCCGGGCGTCGAGGTCACCACCGGGCCGCTCGGCCAGGGCATCGGCAACGCGGTCGGCATGGCGATGGCCGCCCGCCGCGAGCGCGGCCTGTTCGACCCCGACGCCGCCCCCGGCAAGTCGCCGTTCGACCACTTCGTCTACGCGTTCTGCTCCGACGGCGACATCGAAGAGGGCATCACCCACGAGTCCTCCTCGATCGCCGGCCGTGCAGGAGCTCGGCAACCTGATCGTGATGTACGACGACAACTACATCTCGATCGAGGACGACACCCGCATCGCCAAGTCCGAGGACGTCGGCGCCCGCTACGAGGCCTACGGCTGGCACGTGCAGCACGTGGACTGGCACACCGCCGACGGCGGCTACCACGAGAACGTGCAGGCGCTCTACGACGCGTTCGAGGCGGCCAAGGCCGTCACCGACAAGCCCTCGTTCATCGTGCTGCACACGATCATCGGCTGGCCCGCGCCGACCAAGCAGGACACCGGCGCCGCGCACGGTTCCGCCCTCGGCGCGCCCGAGGTCGCCGCGACCAAGGAGATCCTCGGGTTCGACCCGGCGGTGAACTTCCCGGTCGAGGAGGAGGCGCTGGCCCGGGCGCGCGAGGTCGCCGATCGCGGCAAGGCCCTGCACGCGGCGTGGGACGAGCAGTTCAAGAGCTGGGAAAAGCAGTATTCCGAACGGTCCGCGCTCTACGCCCGGATGGCCACGCACTCTCTTCCCGGCGGGGTGGACGGACGCGCTGCCGGACTTCCCGGCCGACCCGAAGGGCATCGGCCACCCGCAAGGCCTCGGGCGAGGTGCTGTCCGCGCTCGCGCCGGTGCTGCCGGAGCTGTGGGGCGGCTCGGCCGACCTGGCCGAGTCCAACCTGACCACGATGAAGGGCGAGCCGTCCTTCATCCCCGACTAACCGGCAGACCCCGATGTGGCAGGGCGGCCCGTACGGCCGGACGCTGCACTTCGGCATCCGCGAGCACGGCATGGGCTCGATACTCAACGGCATCGCCGTGCACGGCGGCACCCGGCGTCTACGGCGGGACGTTCCTGCAGTTCAGCGACTACATGCGCGGCGCCGTGCGACTGGCGGCGCTGATGGAGCATGCCGGTCACCTACGTCTGGACGCACGACTCGGTCGGCCTCGGCGAGGACGGCCCGACCCACCAGCCGATCGAGCACCTGTGGTCGCTGCGGAACATCCCGCACCTCGACGTGGTGCGCCCGGCCGACGCCAACGAGACCGCGGCGGCCTGGCAGGCGGTCCTCGAGCGGACCGACCGGCCCGCGGCGCTGTGCCTGAGCCAGGCAGAACGTGCCGACGTTCGACCGGGTGATCTTCGCGCCGGCCGACGGCGTGGCGCGCGGGCGCGTACGTGATGGCCGACGGCACCGACGTGATCTTGATCGGGACCGGGTCCGAGGTCCAGATCGCGATCGCGGCGCGCGAACTGCTGGCCGGCGATGGGCATCTCGGCCCGGGTCGTGTCGATGCCGTGCACGGAATGGTTCACCGAGCAGGACGCTTCCTACCAAGAGGAAGTGCTGCCGGCCGCGATGCGGGCGCGGGTGTCGGTCGAGGCGGGCATCACCCCGCCGTGGAAGATCTTCGTCGGCGACGCCGGCGAGTCGGTCGGCGTCGATCACTACGGCGCCTCGGCGGCCGCCGCCGTGATCTACGAGAAGTTCGGCATCACGGCCGAGGCGGTCGCCGCCGCCGCGAAGTCGTCCATCGCGAAGGCGCGCGCGTAGCCTGCGCGCACCCGAGCAGACTTACCGACGCCTTACAGACCAAGAAGGAAGCAGTGACATGAGCGACGTGCTCAAGGAAATCACGGCAGCCGGGGTATCCATCTGGCTCGACGACATCAACCGGAACCGGCTCACCACCGGCAACCTGGCCAGCCTGATCAAGGACTTCGAAGTCCGCGGGGTGACGTCGAACCCGACGATCTTCGCCAACGCGCTGGCCAAGGGCGACGACTACGAGGCGCAGATCAAGGACCTCGCGGTGCGCGGGGTCGAGGTCGGCGAGGCGTCCCGGATGATCACCACCTACGACATCCGCTGGGCGGCCGACGTGCTCCGGGGCGCCTACGACGCCACCAACGGCCTCGACGGGCGGGTGTCGATCGAGGTCGACCCGCGGCTCGCGCGCAAGACCGAGGCGACGATCGCCGAGGCCAAGCAGCTGTGGTGGCTGGTCGACCGGCCCAACATGTTCATCAAGATCCCGGCCACGGCCGAGGGCGTCCCTGCGATCACCGCGACGCTGGCCGAGGGGATCTCGGTCAACGTGACGCTGATCTTCTCGCTCGCGCGCTACGGCGAGGTCATCGACGCCTACATGGCCGGGCTTGAGGCCGCCGCCGCCAACGGGCACGACATCTCCACGATCGCGTCGGTGGCGTCGTTCTTCGTCTCCCGGGTGGACACCGAGGTCGACAAGCGGCTGGCCGCGATCGGGACGCCGGAGGCGACGCGCGCTGAAGGGCAAGGCGGCCATCGCCAACGCGCGGCTGGCGTACGAGCTGTACGAGCAGAAGCTGGACACCGACCGGTGGCGGGCGCTCGCGGCCAAGGGCGCCAAGGTGCAGCGGCCGCTGTGGGCGTCCACCTCGACCAAGGACCCGTCCTTCCCCGACACCATGTACGTCGTCGACCTGGTCGTCGCCGACACGGTGAACACCATGCCCGAGGCGACCCTGCACGCGACCGCCGACCACGGCGTGTTCGCGGGCGACACGGTGCACGGCACCTACGACGCGTCCCGGCAGGTCTTCGCCGACCTCGAGGCGCTCGGCATCGGCTACGACGACGTGGTCCAGGTCCTCGAGGACGAGGGCGTGTCCAAGTTCGAGGTGTCCTGGAACGAGATGCTCCAGACCATCCAGAACGAGCTGAACCTGAACTCCTAGCGGTCGGGCTCGCTCTTGGCTTGATAGTTTTTGGCTGCCGCAGGCAGAGGAACTTGGAGGTTCCGAAGATGGACGTGCCGACGAACACCGGCACCCGGGGGCCGGCGCCGGCGAACCCGGGGGTGCTCGCGGCCGAAGAGGAGCTGACGACCCGGTCAACCCGCTGCGCGATCCCCGCGACCGCCGCATTCCCCGGGTCGCCGGCCCGTGCGTCGTGGTGATGTTCGGCGTCACCGGCGACCTGGCCCGCAAGAAGCTGATGCCCGCCCTGTACGACCTGGCCAACCGCGGCCTGCTGCCGCCCGGCTTCTCGCTGGTCGGGTTCGCCCGGCGGGACTGGGAGCACGAGGACTTCGCGCAGATCACCTACGAGTCGGTCAAGGAGCACGCGCGCACGCCGTTCCGCGAGACCGTCTGGCAGCAGCTGCAGGAGGGCGTCCGCTTCGTCAACGGCGAGTTCACCGACGACGCGGCGTTCGACCAGCTGGCCGACTGCGTGCGCCAGCTTGACGTCGAGCGCGGCACCGGCGGCAACTACGCGTTCTACCTGTCGATCCCGCCGAAGTTCTTCCCCACCGTGGTCGCAGCAGCTCAAGCGGTCCGGGCTGTCCGACCCCGGTCCGGCGCCCGCGGGCGGGCACGCGCCGTGGCGGCGGGTGGTCATCGAGAAGCCGTTCGGCCGCGACCTGGAGACGGCGCGCGAGCTGAACGCGATCGTGGACGAGGTCTTCCCGGCCGAGTCGGTGTTCAGGATCGACCACTACCTGGGCAAGGAGACGGTCCAGAACATCCTGGCGCTGCGCTTCGCCAACACGCTCTACGAGCCGGTCTGGAACCGCGGCTTCGTCGACCACGTGCAGATCACGATGTCGGAGGACATCGGGATCGGCGGCCGGGCGGGCTACTACGACGGCATCGGCGCGGCCCGTGACGTCATCCAGAACCATCTCCTGCAGCTGCTGGCGCTGACCGCGATGGAGGAGCCGGTCTCCTTCGACGCGGACTCGCTGCGGCAGGAGAAGGAGAAGGTGCTGTCGGCGATCCGGCTGCCCGCCAACCTGGCCCTCGGCAGCGCCCGCGGCCAGTACTCCGCCGGCTGGCAGGGCGGCCGGCAGGTGCTCGGCTACCTGGAGGAAGACGGCATCCCGGCCGACTCGCGGACCGAGACGTACGCGGCGGTCCGGCTGTCGGTCGACACCCGGCGGTGGGCGGGCGTCCCGTTCTACCTGCGCACCGGCAAGCGGCTGACCCGGCGGATGACGGAGATCGCGGTGCTCTTCCAGCGCGCGCCGCACCTGCCCTTCGCCGCCACCGACACCAAGGAGCTCGGCAAGAACGCCCTGGTCATCCGCGTCCAGCCGGACGAGGGGGTCACGGTGCAGGTTCGGCTCCAAGGTGCCGGGGTCGGCGATGGAGGTCCGCGACGTGAACATGGACTTCGCCTACGGCGAGTCGTTCACCGAGGCCTCGCCCGAGGCCTACGAGCGGCTGATCCTCGACGTGCTGATCGGCGACCCGCCGCTCTTCCCGCGGCAGGAGGAGGTCGAGCTCTCCTGGCGGATCCTCGACCCGATCGAGCAGTTCTGGGCCGAGAACACCAAGCCGGAGCAGTACGCGTCGGGCTCGGAAGGGCCCGCGTCCGCCGACGCGATGATGGCGCGCGACGGCCGCGCCTGGCGTCGGCTCTAGGCCTTAAGGGAGCAGACTCCGATGACGATCGACCTGACCGACACCACCACCGGCGCCATCGACCAGGCGCTGACCGAGGCGCGGCACCGGCTCGGCGGCATGACCCTGGGCATGGTGCTGACGCTCATCGTCGTGACCGACGAGGCGGCGCAGTACGACGCGATCCGGGCGGCCAACCAGGCCGCCCGCGAGCACCCGTGCCGCATCCTGGCCATCATCGCCCGCAAGGCCAAGGCCGACTCCCGGCTCGACGCCGAGATCCGGGTCGGCGAGTCCTCGCCGGGCGAGACCATCGTGCTGCGCATGTACGGGCCGCTCGGGCAGCACGCCGACTCGGTCATCGCGCCGCTGCTGGTGCCGGACGTGCCGGTGGTGACCTGGTGGCCGGACAACGCCCCGGAGATCCCGGCCAAGCACCCGCTCGGCGCGCTCGCGCAGCGCCGGGTGACCGACTCGGCCGCCGACGACTCGCCGCACGACATGCTGGTCACGCTGGCGGCGGGCTACCAGCCGGGCGACACCGACTTCGGCTGGACCCGGGCCACGCCGTGGCGCTCGCTGCTGGCCGCCACGCTCGACCAGGCGCACCCGTCGATCACCGCGGGCGAGATCGCGGCCGAGGAGGGCAACCCGACCGCCGACCTGATCGCGGCCTGGCTCTCGCTGCGCCTCGGCATCCCGGTCGCGCGGACCGTCTCGTCCGGTCCCGGCCTGACCGCGCGCGACGTTCAGCACCCGGGTGGGCGACATCAAGATCGAGCGGTCCGACGGGCGCACCGCCACGCTGTCCTGGCCCGGGCGGATCGACCGGATGGTCGCGCTGCACCGGCGGGACACCGCCGAACTGCTGGCGGAGGAGCTGCGGCGGCTCGACCCGGACGAGGTCTACGCCGAGACCCTCGGCCAGATCGGCGCGGTCACCGAAGAGGCGGCGGCGACTGACATGGACGCGGTGGTCGACGACATCGAGGATCTCGAGGACCTGGCCGAGAGCGAGTAGAGCTCAGCCGGGCCGCTGCGGGTTGGCACGCCCGATCCCGGGAAGATGTTGTCAACCGGGACCGGACCAACGGGAGGTAGAGGGAATGAGCACGCGCGAGGTCTTCATCCACGCCAACGGCGATCTTCTCGCGGCGGCGGTGGCAGCACGGCTGATAACGTCCACGGCTGACACCCTCGCCGCCGACGGGCGGGCGCACCTGGTGCTGACCGGCGGCGGGATCGGCACCAAGGTGCTGGCGGCGGTCGCGGCCTCAGCGGCGCGGGACACGGTCGACTGGGGGGTCGGTGGACTTCTGGTGGGGCGACGAGCGGTACGCGCCGGAGGGCGACCCGGACCGGAACGAGACCGGCGCCCGCGAGGCCCTGTTCGACCACATACCGGTCGACCCGACGCTGGTGCACGCGGTGGAGGGCCCCGACGGCCGCGACGGCGACGACGTCGATGCCTCGGCCGCCCGGTACGCGACCGAGCTCGCGATCTCCGCCAGCTCGATGCCGAACGCGCCCAGCGGGGTCGCGGTGCCGCCGTTCGACGTGCTGATGCTCGGCATCGGGCCGGAGGGTCACGTCGCGTCGATCTTCCCCGAGTCGCCCGCGGCCTACGCCCAGGGCACGGTCGTGGCGGTGCGCGACTCGCCCAAGCCGCCGCCGACCCGGATCTCGCTCACCTTCCCGGCCATCCGGGCCGCCCGCGAGGTGTGGATCCTGGCCTCCGGCGCGGAGAAGGCGGAGGCGATCGCGCGCGCGCTGGCCGGCGAGGACGACGACAAGCTCCCGGCCGCCGGCGCGCAGGGCACCCAGCGCACGCTGTTCCTGATCGACGAGGCGGCGGCGAGCAAGATCGCCTAACGTCGGGCTGCTTCTTTCTGCTGCCGGGTGAACCACGGTGCGTCACCAGCCGTATCCAGGTTGAGGAACCTGGGAGGTGCGCATGGAGCCGGTCGTGCACGAGAACGCCGCCGCCGGGAACCGGCTGGCCGAGCTCGCCCTGACCGCAGCCGACCTGATCGGGGCGCTGACCGGCGCCGATACCGAAGCGCGACGGTGGACGGCGCTCGCGCCGCCGATGATGGCGGGACTGGCGCGCTGGGGGAAGACCAACGAGCTGCTCCGGGCGCGGCTGGTCAAGCGCGGCTGGCGGCATGACAGCCTCAAGGGCATGCCGAGGACGATCAGCCCGGCCTGGGACTTCGCGATCGTCGCGACCACCGGCGACGCGGTGACCGGGCATCCGGACGGCAGCCCGGCCACCAAGTACGCCAAGGGCATCCAGACCGTGCGGGCGGTCGGCCGTAACGTGCAGCTCGCGTTCGACTTCCCCGACCTGTACCCGAGGGAAGCCCGGTGGGCGCGGGCCGACGCCGACGGCCTCGCGACCTGGCTGCTGCTCTACCACGCGGCCCCCGATCAGATCCGAGCCGAGCTGTCGCTCGCCAACGGCATCGACCAGCGCGGCCGCGTCAGCGCGTGGATCGAGCGGATCATCCTGCCGGTCGTTCACACCGACCCGCACCAGGGCTGGCGGCCAGGGGGGCGCGATCCGGTGGGCTAGCGCGGGCACTTTGGCCAGGCGCCGGTCAGGCGTCGGTCAGGCGTCGGTCTTCCGGCGGGGGCTGCGGCGGCTCGCGACGGCCGCGAGCGTGGCCGCGAGCGACTTGGAGACCTTATCCGGGTCGCGCTGGGCAACGCCGATGAAGATCACGTCCACGATCACCAGCTGGGCCATCCGGCTGGACATCGCCCCGTAGCGGAATCGGGTCTCCCTGGAGGCGGTGGTGAGCACCGCGTCCGCGATCTGGGCGAGCGGCGATTCGGGGAAGTTGGTCACCGCCACCGTGAGCGCGCCGCTGCCGGCCGCGGTCTCAAGCGCGCAGATCGCCTCGTCGGTCTCCCCCGAATGGGAGAAGGCGATGGCCACGGCGTCCGCCGGGAGGACCGCGGCGCTGGTGATGGCCAGGTGGGCGTCCGTCCACGCGTTGGCCTGGTAGCCGATCCGGCGCAGCTTCTGCTGCAGGTCAAGCGCCGCCAGGCCGCTTCCGGCCGACCCGTAGAGGTCCACCACCGGGGCGGTGAAGATCGCGTCGACGACGCGCTCGACCTGATTCAGGTCGAGCGTGGCCGCCGTCTCCTCGACCGCGCGGGCCTCCTGGAAGGCCAGCTTGCGGACGACTTCCGCAGTCGAGTCGGTCGGGTCGATGTCGCCGTCGGAGACGCCGAACTCAACCCGGCGGCCGGACTCGTTGGCGGCCGCGCTGGCCAGCGCCAGGCAGAATCGCTTGTAGCCGTCGAAGCCGATGTTGCGGCAGAACCTCGCCACCGTCGCGGTTGAAATCGCGTTGCGGGCGGCGAGCTCGGTGATGCTGAGGCCGGAGATGACGGCCGGGTTGGCCAGCGCCGCCCGGGCGATCCGCTGCTCGCTCGGCCGCAAGCCGGGCAGCGACTGCCGCAGCCGCACCAGGACGTCCTCGGTCATCGGGCCAGGTCCTCTTCTCTTGAACGTAGCTACGCTAGCGCCTTCCGCCGGCACACTCCAGGCCAAGCCGGGCAGCGGTTTACGCTGTCGAGTAAAAAATATACCTCAATGAAGCCTGTGGAGAAATAATTTTTCCTCCGGGTCCTCCCCCGATCAGATCATGAACCCGCCCCGGGCGCGAACCCCGGCCTCGCGCGGCCGCCCGGCTGCGGTCACGACCGGGGGCAAATCTGGAAATTTTTGACATAGCATCGGCGGCATGCCCCTGCTCCGGGTCGCCCGCCGCGACGACATTGACCAGCTCAGCGCGGTCTTCCTTGACTGCTGGAGGATCAGCTACGGCCAGGTGATGCCGGCCTCGCTGGTGGCGAGTATGACGTCAGAGAAGGCGCGGTCGCTGTGGGCCGACGCGCTGCTGCGGCCGAATCAGACCATTCTCGCCGCCACCGCCGACGAGCCGCCGCACCCCGTGGTCGGGTTCGTCGGCTTCCAGGTCCAGGCGGACGGAGGCGGCTACGTCAGCTCGCTCTACGTCTCCCCGCATCTCCAGGGTGGCGGCGTCGGGCGACTGCTGATGTGCAGGGCGGAGCAGGAACTGCGGCGACGCCGGCGCCCGCACCGCCCGACTGTGGGTGTTCGAGCAGAACGAGCCGTCGCGCGCGTTCTACGTCCGGCAGGGCTATCACCCCGACGGCCGCCGGGAGACGCTCCCCGAGTGGGGACAGCCGCAGCTCGGCATGACGAAGACCTTCGTTGGCTGACCCGGCCCTGACCGGCCCGGCCTCGCCTGATCGCCCCGTAGCGGAACCCTCCTGCCGTGCTGCCCGGCCGTGTCGCCGACCCCGAAACAGGGGGGTGGACAAACCCGACAGCCGTCGTGTAAAAATTACACACATCGGAAACGTTCGGGTAAATAAATTACCCTAACGTGAGTGTCACCAGCGCCCCCCGGGTTGCCAGCCGCTGCCGGTACGCCACCCGATTACATGGAGGACTCTCTTGAAGAAGGTCAACCGCAGCGGTCGCCGCGCGCTCGTCGCCGGCTCCGCAGTCGCGGCCGCAACTCTGCTGCTTGCAGCGTGCTCGGGTGCATCAACGTCCAGTTCGGGCGGCTCGGCCGGTTCCGCCGGCTCCACCGGCTCCGCCTCGGCCAACGCCGGAGGGACCCTGGTGTTCGGCATCAGCGCCGACCCCACCCAGATGATCCCGTGGACCACCACCGCCGAGCAGTCGGTTCAGGTCCTGTCGCAGATCTACAGCACGCTGCTCAACACCGACTCGAACGGCAACCTCGTCCCCGGCCTGTCCGGGCTCCCGGTCGTCAGCGACGGCGGTGACACGTACACGTTCACGCTCAAGAGCGGCGTTAAGTTCACCGGCGGGACGCCACTGACCTCGGCCGACGTGAAGTACACGTTCGACATGATCATGAAGCCGTCCTCGGACGCGAGCGGCGCCTCGTTCTTCGAGTCGGTCGCCAGCGTGGCCGCGCCCAGCCCGACGACGGTGGTCGTGCACATGAAGCACCCGGACGCGTCGTTCCCGTCCGGCCTGAGCACGATCGAGACCGGCATCGTGCCGACCGGCTCCACCGCCACCGGCCTCGCGGCCAAGCCGGACGGGACCGGCCCGTACGAGTACGTGAGCCAGGTGCCGAACGAGTCGATCACGCTCGCGCGCAACCCCGACTACTACGCGGGCAAGCCGGGCGCGGCGACGCTGGAGTTCCGCGTCATCCCCGACGACCAGTCGATGGTCTCCGCGCTGCGGACCGGCGCGGTCGACGCCGCGATCTTCAGCGACCCGGTCACCGCCAAGACCGCCACCTCAAGCTCGGTGGCGATCGACAAGGTCGGTTCGCTGCAGTACCACGTGCTCCAGCTGCGGGCCGCCTCCCCGGTGCTGTCGAACGTGAACGCGCGGCTGGCCATCCAGTGCGCGATCTCCCGGCAGGGCGTCGTCGACTCGGCCGCGCTCGGCGCGGGCACGATCACCGGCCCGATCACGTCCCCCAGCTACCGGTCGAACGTGAACGGCCAGCCGTGCCCGACCCAGAACCTCGCCAAGGCCAAGCAGTACCTGGCCAAGGCGGGAGAGCCCAACGGGTTCACGCTGAACCTGATCACCTCCCAGGGCCTGTACGCCAGCGCGGTTGACGAAGCCCAGGCCGTCCAGGCGCAGCTCGGCCAGGTCGGCATCAAGGTCAACGTGCAGTCGCTGTCGGCCTCGCGCCTACGTGTCGGACTGGCTCGGCGGCAACTTCGAGGCGGCCATCGCCGAGAACGCAGGCAACATCGACCCGAACACGATGTACGCCCGCTACTTCACCACCGGCGGCACGTACAACAAGGTCGCGGGCTACAGCTCCCCCGCCCTCAACACGCTGTTCGCCCAGGGCATCGCCACCACCGACGTCGCCAAGCGCCAGGCGATCTACCAGCAGGTCTCCGACCAGCTGGTCGACAACGCGGTCTGGGTCTGGCTGTACACGCCGGAATCGTACATCGCGGTCAACACCTCGGTCAGCGGCTTCGAAGCCCGCACCGACGCTGACCTGTCCATGCTGTGGAAGGCGTCGATTTCCTAATGGTCTCGCTGGGGCAGGAGCCCGGATTCCTGCCCCAGCACAATCATCGATAGGCACCTATGACTTACCTCAGCGCCTTCGCCCGCCATTCGGTCACCAGGCGGATCTCCGAGGCGATCGCGACGCTGCTCGGCGTGACCATCCTGACGTTCGTGCTGCTGCGGGTTGTGCCCGGGAACCAGATCACCGCCCAGTACGGAACCGCCGCCGGAAACCTGACGCACGCGCAGATCCAGTCGCTCGAGGCCTACTACGGACTGAACAAGCCCGCGGTCGTCCAGTACTTCGACTGGCTCGGCGGCCTGTTCACCGGCAACTTCGGCTTCGACGTCACCTCCAGGCAGAGCGTGCTGTCGATGACGGCCCAGGCGCTGCCGAACACGATCGAGCTCGCCGTGTTGTCGATCATCGTCGGCCTGATCCTCGGGGTGCCTGGCGGGCTGTTCGCCGCGAGCAGGCCGGGCAAGCTCCGCGACCACTCGACCCAGCTGGTCAGCCTCATCGCCCTCTCGGTCCCCTCGTTCCTGCTCGCCACCGCCGTCTCGACCTGGCTGGCGGACAAGCTGAACTGGGACCCCAACGGGCTCGGGTACGTCACGCTGGCCGCGAATCCCGGCCTCAACCTGGAACAGATGCTGCTGCCCGCGCTGGTCCTCGGGATCAGCATCGCCCCGCCGGTGCTGCAGACCACGCGCGCGTCGGTCCTGGCCATCCGGGCCGAGGACTACGTGCGGACCGCCCGCGCCAAGGGCGTACCCGAACGGCGGCTGCAGGTCAGGCACATCCTGCGCAACGCCCTCATTCCGGTCGTGACGATGAGCGGCCTGCAGTTCGGGTTCCTCCTCGGCGGCGCCATCGTCGCGGAGCAGATCTTCTCCATCCCAGGGATCGGGCGGCAGGTGCTGCTCGGTCTCGGACAGAAGGAGTACGCCGTCGTGCAGAGCACGGTGCTGGTCATCGCGGCCATGTTCGTCCTGGTGAACCTGGCCACCGACCTGATCTACCGCCTGGTCGACCCCCGGGTGCGGGTCCGATGACCGCCGCGACCGAGATGAGCAACGTCCCGGAGGTGACGGTAGACGCCAGCCACCGTCGCCGTCCCTGGGTGGCCGCGTTCCGCACCCCGTCGGGCATCATCGGCCTCGTCCTGATGACCGTGATCGTGGTCCTGGCGCTGATGTCGGTGTTCGGGCTCACCCCCGACAACGAGGCGCAGCAGAACGTCCTGCTATCGCTCAAGGGTCCCAGCGCCGCCCACTGGTTCGGCACCGACCAGTTCGGCCGGGACATCTTCTCCCGGGTGGCCGGCGGGCTGGCGGACTCGCTCCGCATCGCCGTCGTCTCGGTGGCGGCGTCGGCCGTCGTCGGGGTCGTCCTCGGCACCCTGGCCGGCTACTACCAGGGAATCGCCGACCGGATCGTCGGCGTCATCACCAACGTCCTGTTCGCCTTCCCGTCGCTGCTGCTCGCCCTCGCGCTCGCCGCGACCCTGCAGAGCAGCTGGGTGACCGTCAGCATCGCGATCGCCGTGGTGTTCATGCCGATCTTCGCCCGCGTCGCCCGCGGGCCGGTGCTCACCCTGCGGACAGCCGACTACGTGCTCGCCTCGACCGCGATCGGCCGCAGCCGGCTGTCGACCCTGATCGAGCACATCGTTCCGAACATGGGGGGCATCCTGATCGTCCAGATCACGCTCTCCCTGTCCTGGGCGATCTTGACCGAGGCGGCGCTGAGCTTCCTCGGCTTCGGCGCGCCTCCGCCCGCGCCGTCCCTCGGCGGCATGATTTACGACGCTCAGACCCTCGCCAGCGTGGCCCCGTGGATGCTGATCTACCCCGGCATCGCCCTGGTCGTCGCGGTGGTCGGGCTGAACCTGCTCGGCGACAGCCTGCGCGCCGCGCTCGACCCCAAGACAGGAGGCCGTTGATGACCAGCGATGCAACCGATGCCGAGCCCGGTGAGCTGATGACCGAGGCCGTGGCCGATCACGAGCTCTCGCTTGACGAGCTCAGCGTCGCCGAACTGGTCACGATGATGAACGACCGGGACGCCGCGATCCCCGGGGCGGTGCGCGAGGCGCTTCCCGTCATCACCGCGCGCCATCGAGGCCACCGCCGCGCGGATACGCCAGGGCGGCCGCCTGATCTACGTCGGGGCCGGCACCTCCGGCCGGCTCGGCGTCCTCGACGCGGCCGAGGTCCCGCCGACCTTCGGCACCGACGGCGACGTGGTGCTCGGCCTGATCGCGGGCGGCCCGCCCGCGATCACCAGCTCGGTCGAGTACGCCGAGGACAGCGACGAGGCCGGCGCCGCCGACCTGGCCGGGCTGGACCCGGGCCCGCTCGACACCGTCGTCGGGATCGCCTCGAGCGGCACCACGCCGTATGTGCTCGGCGCGCTGCGGCTCGCCACCGAGCGGGGAGCGCTGACCGTGGGGCTGTCGTGCAACCTCGGCACGCCGCTGTCGGCGGCGGCCGAGCACGGCATCGAGATCCCCGTCGGTCCCGAGATCGTCACCGGCTCCACCCGGCTCGGCGCGGGCACGGCGGCCAAGATGGTGCTGAACATGTTCTCCACGATCAGCATGATCCAGCTCGGCAAGACCTACCGCACGCTGATGGTGGACGTGAAGGCGACCAACGCCAAGCTCATGCGGCGGGCCGTCAGCATCGTGATGATGGCCACCGGGACGGATGAGGACACCGCCCGCGCGGCCCTGGACGAGACCGGACTGGCACGCCAAGCTTGCCATCGCGGTGATCGCGACCGGCATGAGCGTCCCCGACGCGCGCGCCGCCCTGGACGCCGCCGGCGGCGTGCTGCGGAAAGTCATCGAGCCGGCCGTTGGCACTGGGAGGCATTAATGCGCGTTCTCGGCATGATCTCGGGCACGTCCCACGATGGCATTGACGTGGCCGTCGTGGACTTCGCGATGGACGGCGGCACGCTGGCCGGCCGGATCGAGTACTCCGGCTCCGTCCCCTACGACCCGCAGCTGCGCAGCCGGATCATCGCGGCCCTGCCGCCGGCCCGGCCCGGCTTCGAGGCCGCGCTGCGAGCTGGACACCAGCATCGGGCAGGCGTTCGCGGCGGTTGCCGCCGACGTGCTCGCCGCGCTCGGCCCGGATCGGCCCGACCTGATCTGCTCGCACGGCCAGACCGTGTTCCACTGGGTCGTCGACGGGCACGCCCGCGGCACCCTGCAGCTCGGGCAGCCGGCCTGGATCGCCGAGGCGACCGGGCTGCCGGTGCTCTCCGACGTGCGCGCCGCCGACGTGGCGGCCGGCGGCGAGGGCGCGCCGCTGGTGTCGGTCCTCGACCGGATGCTGCTCGAGCCCTACCGCGCGGCCGGCGTCCGGGCCGGGGCGCTGAACCTGGGCGGGATCTCCAACATCACGGTCTGCGCGCCGGACTCCGAGCCGACCGCCTGGGACATCGGCACCGCCAACGCCCTGATCGACGCCGTCGTGACCGCCGACCCCGACACGCCGGACACCTTCGACCGCGACGGCGCCCTGGCCGCGTCGGGCACCGTGGTCCCGGCGCTGCTGACCGAGCTGCTGGCCGAGCCCTACTACCGGCTGGCGCCGCCCAAGAGCTCGGGCAAGGAGCTGTTCCACCTCGGCTACGTGCACCAGGCGATCGCCCGGGCCGGGGTCCGCCCGGGCCTGGCCGACCTGGTGGCCACGCTGGCCGAGCTGGCGGCCGTGACCGTGGCCAGCGCGGTGTCGGAGGCCAAGGTCGAGGTGCTCGTCGCCGCCGGCGGCGGCGTGCGCAACCCCGTCCTGATGGGCCGCATCGCGCAGCTGCTGCCCGGCGTCGACGTGCTCACCACCGACCGGCTCGGCGTGCCCGCCGACGTCAAGGAGGCCGTCGCCTTCGCCCTCATCGGCTGGGCGACCGCGCACGGCCTGCCGGGCAACGTGCCCAGCTGCACCGGAGCGGCCGGGCCGCGGGTGCTCGGCCGCATCACCCCCGCCCCCGACGGCCGCCTGCCGCAGGGCAGCCGCCTGGCCGCCTGGCCGACCGCGCTGAGCATCGCCGCGGCCGGGCCGGAGCCGGTTACCCGGTGAGTGAGATGCTCGCGGCGGTCCGGCGGCTGCTGGCGCTCGGCGACGCGCGGAGCCACCCGGCCAGCGCCATCGCGGGCGTGCGGACGGCCGCGGGCGCGAGCATCGCCGAAGGCGGCTGGGCCCAGCTGCCCGCCGCAGGCACGGCCCGGCGACCCGATGACCTCGGAGACGCTCCTTGATCTGGCATCGGTCACCAAGGTCGCCGCCACCACCACGCTGATCATGCGGCTCGTCGCCGACGGGCAGTTGGGCCTGCAGACGCCCGCCCGCCGCTTCCTGCCGTCCTTCACCGGCGCCGGGCAAGGACGAGATCACCGTTGAGCACCTGCTCACGCATACCGCCGGCCTGCCGCCGTGGTGGCCGCTGTACTTCGACGACCACGACGACGGCAGCAGCGGCGACGGCGACGGCAGCGGCGGCGCAGCAGCAGCAGCGACGTTGCGCTCGAACGCGCCCAGCGGCTGCCGCTCGCCAGTCGGCCGGGCACGGCCTGGTGCTACTCCGACCTCGGCCTCATCCTGGCCGGCCGCATCGTCGAGCAGGTGACCGCGCTCGGCCTGGCGGACGCGTTCCGCCGTCTGGTCGCCGAGCCGCTTGGCCTCGCCGCCCGCTACGGGCCCGTGCCCGGCGGCGCAGGCGGCGGCCAGCGCGGACAGCGACGCCTACGAGTTCGGCATGATCGCCACCGGCCGCCCGTACCCGGTGCCGTTCACCGCGGGCCAGTTCCCCGGCTGGCGGAACCACCCGCTGCGCGGGGAGGTCAACGACGGCAACGCCGCCCACGCGCTCGGCGGCGTCGCGGGTCACGCCGGCCTGTTCGCCACGGTGGGCGACCTGCTGCGGCTGGGCGCCGCCGTGCGCGGCGGCGACTTCATCCCGGCGCCGGTCCTCGCCCGCTTCGCCGCCGCCGTCGCCGTCCATCCCGAGCAGGCGGTCGGCTTCCGCCGGGCCCGCGCCCGGCTCGGCGACGCCGACCTCACCGTGCTGTACCACGGCGGCTTTACCGGCACCTATTTCGCCTTCGGGCTCGAGGACGACTTCGTCGTCGCCGGCGGCGCGATGCGCCTGTACGGCACCCTCGGGCCGATTGCGGCCGACGGCCGGCCGCCGACGTCAGCCAGCTGGTGGCCGGCGCCGACATCCAGTCCGTCTTGCTCGAGGCCGCCCTGCGCGCCTGCGCGCAGGCAAGCATCCACGCGACCACCGCCGAGGAGCTATGACCGAGATCTCCCCCGCCCCCGTCAGCGACCGGGTGCTGACCATCCGCGACCTCAGCGTCGCCTTCACCACCGCCCGCGGCGAGGTGGAGGCGGTCCGCCATGTCAGCCTCGACGTGGCGGCCGGAGAGACCGTCGCGATCGTCGGCGAGTCCGGCTCGGGCAAGTCCACCCTCGCCGCGTCCGTGAACCGGCTGCTGGCCGAGAACGGCCGCATCACCGGAGGCACCATCACCGTCGGCGATCTCGACATCACCGCCGCCAGCGAAAAGGCCATGACCGCCATCCGCGGCAACCGGATCGGCCTGGTCCCGCAGGACCCGATGACCAACCTCAACCCGGTGATGAAGATCGGCGCCCAGATCGTCGAGGCGCTCGAGGTGCACGGCCGGGCGCGCGGTCAGGCCGCCAGGGACGAGGCCATCCGGCTGCTCGATCAGGCGGGCATCGCCGACCCGGAGGCGCGGTTTCGCCAGTACCCGCACGAGTTCTCCGGCGGCATGCGCCAGCGGGTGCTGATCGCGATGGCGCTGGCCTGCCGACCGGAGGTGCTGCTGGCGGACGAGCCCACCTCGGCCCTCGACGTGACCGTGCAACGGCTGGTGCTCGACCAGATGGGGCAGCTCGCCTCCGATCTGGGCGCGGCCGTGCTGCTGATCACGCACGACCTCGGCCTGGCGGCGGAGCGGGCGGATCGCGTCGCGGTGATGCACCGCGGCGAGATCGTCGAGTTCGGCCCGGCCGCTCAGCTCGTCGCCAGCCCGCAGCACGAGTACACCCGCCGCCTGCTGGCCGCCGCCCCCGGCATGGCGAGCGCGAAGATCGCGCCCGTTCGCGCGGCCGACGCCGCCGGGGCCGCGCCCGAGGTGCTGCTCGAGGTCACCGGCGCGGTCAAGAAGTACCGGATCCGCGGCCGCTCGGAGCCGCTGATGGCCGTCGACGGGGTTGACCTGGTCATCGCCCGCGGGCAGACCGTCGCGATCGTGGGCGAGTCCGGCTCGGGGAAGTCCACCACCGCCCGGCTGGCGCTGCGCCTGGAGCAGGCGGACGGCGGGACCATCCGCTACCGCGGCGCCGACGTGTCCCGGCTGCGGGGCAGGGACCTGCTGGCCTTCCGCCGGTCGGTGCAGCCGGTCTTCCAGAATCCTTACGCATCGCTCGATCCCCGCTACACGATCGGGCAGGTCATCGCCGAGCCGCTGCGGGTGCACAAGATCGGCGACGCCGCCAGCCGCCGCGCGAACGTCGCCGAACTGCTCGACAAGGTCGCGCTGCCCGCCTCCTTCGCCGACCGGTACCCGCACGAGCTGTCCGGCGGCCAGCGTCAGCGCGTCGCCATCGCCCGTGCCCTCGCGCTCAACCCCGAGCTGGTCGTCATGGACGAGGCCGTCAGCGCCCTCGACGTGCTCGTCCAGGCGCAGATCCTCGAGCTGATGGTCTCCCTGCAGAGCGAGCTCGGCCTGTCCTACCTCTTCATCAGCCACGACCTGGCCGTCGTCCGCCAGGTGGCGCACCAGGTCTACGTGATGCACGAGGGAAAGGTCGTCGAGAGCGGAGACCCGGACACGATCTTCCGGGCGCCGCGCGAGGAATACACCAGGCAGCTCATCGCCGCCATCCCCGGCCAGAGCCTCGCGACCGCCTGAGACGCCCGGCATGCTGAGCGCGCCCGCTATCGACGCCGACCTCGCCACCCGCCTTGACCGGCTCGGGCCCGGATCCCTCCGGGCCCGAGCGGCCGACAGGCTCGCGTTCGCCCACGACGCCTCGCACTACCGGATGATCCCGGCCGGCGTGGTCACCGTCACCGACACCGACCACCTGGCCGGGCTGATGCGGCTGTCGCGCGAGCTGGGCCTGCCGGTCAGCTTCCGCTCCGGCGGCACGAGCCTGTCCGGGCAGGCATCGACCCAGGCGCTGCTGCTCGACACCCGCCGCCACTTCCGCGCCGTCGAGGTCCTCGACCGAGGCCTGCGGGTCCGGGTCCAGCCCGGCGCGACCGTCCGGCAGGTCAACGCGCGGCTGGCCAGGCACGGCCGCCGGCTGGGACCGGACCCGGCCAGCGAGGCGGCCTGCACGCTGGGCGGGGTGATCGCCGACAACTCCAGCGGCATGTCCTGCGGCACCGAATTCAACGTCTACAACACCATCGAGTCGGCCGTGCTGGTGCTGCCGAGCGGCACCGTCCTCGACACCGGCTCGCCCGACGCCGACCGGCAGCTGCAGGAGCGCGAGCCGCGGCTGTGGGCGGGCCTGGCCGCCCTGCGCGACCGGGTACGCGCTGACCCGGCGGCGGTCGAGGAGATCGGCCGCCAGTACGCGATCAAGAACACCATGGGCTACGGGCTGAACGCCTTCACCGACTATGACCGCCCGGTCGACATCCTGCTGCACCTGATCGTCGGCAGCGAGGGCACCCTCGCCTTCGTCGCCGAGGCGGTGCTGCGCACGGTGCCGGTCAAGCCGCACGTCACCACCGGCATGCTCTACTTCTCGTCGCTGCGGGACGCCGCCGGGGCGCTACCGGGCCTGCTCGGCTCCGGGCCGGCGACGGTCGAGCTGCTCGACGCCGCCTCCCTGCGCGTCGCCCAGCGGGATCCGGGCGCGGACGAGGCGCTGCTCGCCTTGACCGTCCGCGGCCATGCCGCCCTGCTGGTGGAGTACCGGGAGGAGACGCTAGCGGAGCTCGCGGCCAGGCGCGCCGCCTGGCAGGAGCTCACCGCCCGGCTGCCGCTGTCCGGGCCAGCCGTGCTCAGCGACGACCAGGCCCGCCGGGACGCCCTGTGGCATATCCGCAAGGGCCTGTACGCCGCCGTCGCGGAAAGCCGACCGTCCGGGACCATCGCGCTGCTCGAGGACATCGCCGTCCCGGTCGACCGGCTGCGGCCGGCCTGTGAGGGGCTGACCGCCCTGTTCGCGGCGCACGGCTACCACGGCAGCGTGATCTTCGGCCACGCCAAGGACGGCAACATTCACTTCATGCTCGCCGAGCGCTTCGACGATGCCCGCTCGCGCGAGCGCTACGCCGCCTTCACCGACGACATGGTCGACCTGGTGCTCGGCCACGGCGGCACGCTGAAGGCCGAGCACGGCACCGGGCGGATCATGGCCCCTTACGTCAGACGCCAGTTCGGCGACGCCCTGTACGAGGTCATGGTCGAAGTCAAGCGGCTGCTTGACCCGGGGATGCTGCTGAATCCGGGCGTGCTGCTGAACGAGGACCCGCGCGGCCCGCTCGCGCACCTGAAGGTCACCGCCACCGTCGAAGAAGAGGTCGACCGGTGCGTGGAGTGCGGCTACTGCGAGCCGGCCTGCCCGAGCAAGGATCTGACGATCACGCCCCGCCAGCGGATCGTGCTGCGCCGCGAGCGTGAGCGCGCGCGCCTGGCCGGCGACCGTGACCTGGTGCGAGAACTCGACCGCGCGTACGGCTACGACGGCCTCGACAGCTGCGCCGCCGACGGCATGTGCCAGAGCGCCTGCCCCGTCGGCATCAACACCGGCGCGCTGGTGAAACGGCTGCGAGCCGAGCGCGGCGGAGCGGTTGACGCGGCCGGCTGGACCCGGGCGGCCAGGCACTGGGGCGCGACGACCCGGGCGGCCGCGATCGCGCTGACCGCCGCGAAGGCGCTGCCGTCGGCCGCGGGCCTGGCGAGCCGCGCCGCCCGGGTCGCCCTCGGCACCGACCGCGTTCCCCGCTACGACGCCGGCCTGCCCACCGGAGGCACCGTGCGCCGCCCTCGCCCGGCGCAGGACCCGGTCGCGGTGTACGTGCCGTCGTGCATCGGCACCCTGTTCGGCCCGGCCGAGGGCTCCCAGGGGGTGCGCGAGGCGTTCCTCGCCCTCTGCGACCGGGCCGGGGTGCCGGTGACGGTCCCGGCGGGAATCGGCGCGATGTGCTGCGGTACCCCGTGGACGTCCAAGGGCCTGCTTCGCGGCCACCGCGTCATGACCGGGAACGTCCTGCCCGAGCTGCTCCTGGCCAGCGACGGGGGTCGGCTCCCGGTGGTTTCCGACGGCGTCTCGTGCACGGAGGGCTTCCTGACGATGGCCGACGGCAGCGCGCTCGACGTGATCGACGCCGTCGACTTCGCCGAGCGCGTTCTCCTGCCCCGGCTGTCGGTCACCAGGCAACTAGAATCGGTCGCGTTGCACCCCACCTGCTCGTCTGAGCACCTGGGCGTCTCCGGCTCGATGCGGCGCATCGCCGAGGCCATCAGCGGCGAGGCGGTGATCCCCGACGACTGGGGCTGCTGCGCGTTCGCAGGCGACCGGGGCATGCTCCACCCGGAGCTGACGGCGTCCGCCACCCGGGCCGAGGCGGCCGCCCTCGCCGGCCGGGCCTTCACCGCTTACGCCTCCGTCAACCGGACGTGCGAGATCGGCATGACCCGGGCCACCGGCCAGCCGTACCGGCACCTCCTTGAGCTGCTCGAGGAGGCCACCCGGCCGTGATCACGGGGATGACGGCCGGGATCTGAGCTTGGTCCCGGCCGCCGGCCCGACTCGGTTCCGGTCGGCGGAGCGATCGAGTGGATCGTGGGTCTGTCGCCCGAGACGCGGGGCTCAGCCGTGGCGGAGCGGAAGCCCGAGCGTGGCCTCGCCTCGGCCGGAGCGCCCCGCCGCGCCGGCTGGGAAAACCGCTGTCGGGCACGTGGATCACAGTGGTAGAACTACCGCCGTGCAAAAGACTCTGGAGTTCCCCGATCTGCTGCGGCTGATCGACGAACGGTCGACCGCCTTCCGCGCCGCGGTCGCCGCCGCGCCCAGCCTCGACGTGCAGGTGCCGACCTGCCCCGAGTGGACGCTGTTCGATCTGGTGCAGCACCTGGGCGAGGGGCGCCGCTTCTGGGCCGCCACCGTCGCCGCGGGGCCTGCCGACGCTCCCCCGGCCGAGGCCGTCGCCGCAGGGCGCCGCGGCCGCGCCTCGGGAGCGCGAGGCCCTGCTGGCCTGGTTGGCCGCATCGACGCAGCAACTGCTGGACGCACTGCGGGAGGCCGGCCCGGACGCGGTTGCTGGACGTGGTGGGGTCACATCGCAGTCGCCGCAGACCTGCGGTGCCGTCGCCCGGCACCAGGTCCAGGAGATCGCGGTGCACACCTACGACGCCCAGGTCACCGTGGGCGCCCCGCAGCCGCTGCCGGCCGAGGTGGCACTCGACGGTGTCGAGGAGTTCCTGTTCATCACCTGCTTCACGACGAGTCGCCTGGCCGCACAAGCCCACCGCCTTCGACTACCACGCCACCGAGGGCCGCTCCTGGCGCCTCACGGTCGACGGCGACGGCGCACGGACCACCCGGCTGCCCGCTACCGGCCGATCGGACCCGGACGCGGCCGACGCCTCCGCCCGCGGCACGGCCAGTGAGCTGGTCCTCTACTTCTACGACCGCATTCCGGTGGACTCCCTGCAACTCGACGGCGACCCACGGCTGCTCGACCAGCTCCACGCCTGGGAACCGGAGGACTGGGCGTGACGACACGCCACCACGGACAAACCTGCCGCCTCAATCGCGAACGGTCTCGTGCCGAACGGCGGCGGTCTCACCAGTAGCCCGGCTCGGCCCCAGCCGGGCCTTAGGCGGATAGCAGGCTCGCCGCGTCGGGGTCGGCGAACACGATGACGCCGGGATGGCGCTGCACGGCCGAAGCCGGCAGCCGCGGGGTCACCGGGCCGGTCAGCGCGGCGGCCAAGATCTCCGCTTTCTGGCTGCCGAAGGCGAGCAGCACGAGCCGGCGGGCCCGCATGATGGTGCCGATCCCCTGGGTGACCGCCTGGGTGGGCACCTGCGCGAGGGCGGCGAAGAAGCGCGCGTTGTCCTGCCGGGTGCGCTCGTCCAGGGTGATCAGCCGGGTGCCACCGTCCAGCGGTGAACCGGGCTCGTTGAAGCCGATGTGACCGTTCCCGCCAATGCCGAGAAGCTGTACCGCTACCCCGCCGACGGCGCTGATCTGCTCGTCGTAGCGGCTGGGGTCTCCCTGCGCCGTGGCAACGGGGACGTGCAGGCGGTCGAGCGGGAGTCCGGCCGGTACGGCAAGCTGGCGTTCCAGGGTGGCCCGGTAGCTGTTGGGATCGTCGGTGGGAAGGCCCACGTATTCGTCGAGCGCAAACCCGTGCGCCCCCCTGATGCCTTGGCGCAGAACGGGATCGGCCGAGACGAGTACGGCCAGTTCATCGTAGACAAGCTCGACGCTTGAACCGGTGGCCAGCCCGAGGACCGGCCGGGGGCTCGCAAGCTCGTCGGCCAGCAGTCGCGCGGCCTGCCGTGAGGCCGCGCGACGGTCGGCCACGACGAGGCGAAGAGCGGCGACAGACGTCATGTTCTAAACTTACATTACTTGTATAATAAGGGACAATAATATACATGTGCTGGTGAAAGGCTTGGGCAGCCCTGTCGGGGAGCAACGAGACACCAGGCTAGGCGAGACGGGTCGAGGCCAGGCCGAGAAACCTTGCTGAGTGAGCCGGGGGCAGGGCACCGCGCGAAACCCCGCTACGCGAGCCGCCGTCCCGCGCCCCACGCCGCGCTGACCTCCAGCGCCCCGTTCAGCAGCACCGCGTCGGCCGCGTAACCCGGCGCGAGCCGCCCCAGTCGGTGCTCCAGCCCGAGCGCCCTCGCCGGAATCCAGGTGAGCGCCGTGATCGCCGCGCGCAGACTCAGCCCGCATTGACGCACTGCCATCCGCAGCGCGCGATCCAGGGTCAGCGTCGAACCCGCGATCGACCCGGGCGAGCCGTCCGCCCCCGTCAGTCGCGCCACCGCATCAACCACGGTCACGTCGAGCGAGCCGAGCTTGTACGCGCCATCGACCGATCCGGCCGCGGCCATCGCGTCGGTGATGAGCGCGACCCGGCCGTCTGCCGCGTCGAGCAGCAGCCGGGCGACATCCGGGTGCACATGCACCCCATCCAGGATGAGCTCCGCAGTCACCCGCTCGTCCCTGATGGCCGCCACGACGGGTCCCGGCTCCCGGTGCCCGATCCCGGGCATGGCGTTGAAGGCGTGCGTGAGGAGTCGCGCACCGCGGTCGAAGGCGGCCTGGGCGAGCGCCTCGTCCGCCTCCGTGTGCCCCACCGCGACGACCACACCCGCGTTCGCGAGGGCCGCGATGGCCTCGAGCGCGCCTGGCAGTTCCGGGGCGATCGTGACCTGACGCAGCGTCCCCCGGGCGGCCGCCGCCAATTGCTCGGTGACGGCTGCCGACGGGTTGATCAGAAAGTCGGGGTTGTGCGCACCCTTGCGACCCGGCGCCAGGAACGGCCCTTCGAGGTGAGAGCCGAGCACGAGCGGATCCAGCTCGGCGATGTCGGCGATCGCCGCCAGCGACCGCTCAAGCGTCACGACCGGGTTCGCGACGAGGCTTAGCACCGACCGGGTCGTCCCGTGCGCCCGGTGCACGGCCAGGGCGCGCCCGATCGCCTCGGCGCCATCGTCGAAGCTGTAGCCGCCCCCGCCGTGCCCGTGCAGATCGATGAATCCCGGCGTCAGCACCGCGCCGGCGGCATCGACCACGTCGGCGTCCGGGCTGAGGTGCTCGGCCCAGCCCGTTCCGTGGCCGGCGACGGTGATCCAATCACCGTCGAAGACCGCCCAGAACCGGTCAGCCTCGCCGTCAACGTCGCACTTGCGAGCCCCGTGCACGATCACGCGGGTCGCGGGGAGACTGTCCTGCACGCTCACGTCCTTACGAACTGCCGTTGATACACATACAGGGTGCGCAGCCTACCCTGGCCGTGTGTGCCCTCCAGGGTGTCCCCTCGGAACCTCCGCCACCAGGGATGCAGGGGCCTCGTAAGGCCCGCGCCGCCGGGGGCGGGGTGGCAGGTCTGGCTGTTGGGCGTCATTCTTTTTGAGCTTGAAATCGAGGGTCGGCGTCGTTCAAGGTGAGCGTGCCGGCCTGGGGCGAGCGGCGGATTCCCGTTTCCGTGCGCGACGACACCGTGAGCACCGGGCGTCCCGCCGCTGGTTACGGCGCTGTGGCGGTGCCCGCGGGACGCTCGTGGGGTCGTTTCCCTGCTGGTGGCCGGTTCGGGTGGCGGCCGGCCTGGCAGCCTGCAACACGAACCGCCCCCTGGCGGCGGCCCGGCCGCCGGGGACCGCAGATCCCTGACCGGGAGGGAATGCCGCCGTGCTGCTGCGCGCCGATGCGGACGCCGCCGCCGCGGACCTGGCGTCCGGCGCGCTGGCCTGCCCCTCGTGCGGGACCGGGCGGCTGCGGGCGTGGGGCTACGGGCGGGAGCGGATCATCCGGGCGCTCGGCGGCGAGCGGCGCCGGCTGCGGCCCCGGCGGGGGCGGTGCCGCTCCTGCGGGGCGACGCGCATCCTGCTGCCAGCGTGGTCCGCGCCCAGGCTGTCTCTGTCAACCGCCGCTACTGCGGGACTAGGCGCCGCGCGCGGAACGCCTAGTTCTGGCTCGCCGTCGGCGCGTCGTGCCCATCGCGGCAGAAGCGGATAACCGGCGGGTGCTCACGCAATTTGGTCATCGACTGTTGCTGGCGCGGTTACGGGTTGGCGTACTTTGCGGCGGCAGCGCTCGCTGCCGGGCAGTGACCGGCCGCGCGGCCACAGGCGTCCGGGTCACAGAGGCGGCAAATCCAGGCGCCGCCTTCCTTGCTGCCGACGACGCTGGCCATGATCCGGCTCATCAGCGAGTGCAGCGTCTCTCGTTCGGCGGGGGACAGCTCATCGAGCACGCTGCAGAGCAGCGCTGCCCGTGCCGCCGTGACTTGCTGGGCCACCCGCTTGCCGGCGTCGGTCAGGACAACCGATCGGGAGCGTCCGTCATCGCCGGTTCCGCGCGTCACCAAGCCCGCGTCGGCGAGTCGGTCTACAAGCCGTACGGCGCCTGAGGGTGTCAATCCGAGTACCTTGTGCAGCTGGTCGAGTGTCGGGCGGTCGAGGAAGTGGTGCAGCGCCGACAACGCGGCCGCGGCTGAGACGGACTGCCCGGCCGCCGCCGCGGCTGCTTGCGCGGTCTGATCGGTGATGACAAGTGCGAGGGCACCCAGCAGATTGGCTTGGCGGTCGAGTGCTGTCACCCGATTTCGTACTTCAGAGTGAGGGGCATGAAGGGGTAGTCGTCGTGGGTGGACGCGCTCTCGCCTGTGCCGATCAATCCGGCCAGTTCGCCCGTGCCGGAGCCCTCCACCACGTGGGACTGGCCGCGTGCCGTTGTCCCGTCGTATGTGCCGTGGCCCTGCAGTACGAAGCTGCCACGCCGGCCGCCAAGCATGCCCGTGATATGCATGACGGTGACGTAGGCGCTGGTGCCGTCGGCCCGGTAGAACATCAGTGACTCGGAGGTGGCGGACGTGAGTCCGTCATCTGGACCGGAGAGCAGGACGTCCGCTCTGGTGAGCTTGCCCCCCTCGTCGAGCTCCCGGTAGGGCTTCTCGTCCCATGACTCGATCTTCAGCTTGGCTTCCATGGTCTTCTGCATGAGACGACAATATGTGTGACTCACTCAAATAGCTAGTCCACGTCCGCTCATCGGCAGATGCGGGCGTCATCGTCCTGAAGCCGGGCGTCGCGCAGGGCGCAGATCACCCGGTTCGGCGTGGCTTCAGGCTAACCATCTCGCCAGCGTGGTTGCCGCCCAGAACGGCGGTTATCTGAAGTCGTCTGCAGGTAATGCCTGGTAGATGCGCGTTTCTGGCGGCGTAGACATGTCGTCGCCGGGGCGGTGGTGAGAGGTCGTGGCCGGTTCATCACGGCTCGGCTGGGTTTGGTTGCCGGTTCGCTGCAGGCCGATATGGCGGGCGATCTGCTCGCGGAGGGAGTGGTTCTCGGCTCGCAGGCGGGTGATCTCGGAGCGGGCGGCATCGAGCCGTTGGCGTAGCGACTCGGCGCTTGCCCGCTGGGCTGTGACCCTGGCGGCGGGCGGGTCCAGGCTGCGCAGCCGGCCGATCATTTCCCGGATCTGGTCTTGCCGGTAGAGCCATCCTCGGGAGACCCCGGCTGATTGTGCTATGGCGCTGAAGTTCACTGGCTTTCCCTGGCGTTGCAGCTGCTCTATGGCGTGGCGCGCGGCCGATATGGCTGCCTGGTGACGCCGGGCGTTGGCCTGGGCGAGGAAGGAGGAGTTGTCAGTGCGAGTCATCGCTGGGGCCTTCGCCGTCGAGCGCTTCCAGGGCGGGGATGATCCGGTCCAGGTTGGCCTGGACGCGGCGCAGGTTCTCGGCAAGACGGAGCTGTCCCTTGCACTCGGCTTGCTCGATGAGGCGGCCGTTGGTCGCGGCCTGCCGCCGGTGGATCTGCAGGAACTGGGGCGTGGTCTGGAAATCCGGGCAGGTGAGGCAGGCGTTTGGGTGCGGGCAGTCTTGTTGCGCGGGGCGGCCGCAGTAGCCGTTCGGGAGACTGTCGCGGACGCGGTTGAGGTTGTGCTTGACCCATTCGGCCGAGGCGGCCGGGGAGCCGGGGTCGTAGCTGATCGGCTCGCCGGCGACGTTCACCCGCTGGGACTGGTAGCGGTCGAACGCTTCCCGGACGGTGGTGTCGTGGATTTTGGCGTAGTGGCTGGTCATGTGCGGGCTGGCATGCCCGAGGAGCTTCTGGACCACGTGCTGGGGGACGCCGGAGTTGATCAGCCGCGTTCCCAGCGTGTGGCGGAACTGGTGCCCGGTCACGGTGACCGGCTGCCCCGCCTGGTCGTGCAGGCCGATGATGCGCTGCCAGTGCGCGAGCTGCTTGGTGAAGGCGCTGTGCGAGTACGGCTTGGAGCCGTCGTCATTGCCGGCGATCCCCGGGAACAGCCACGGGCTGCCGCCCGGCCAGCGCTCGCGCACGTGGTCTTGCTGGGCGGCGATGGCCGCCGCGGCTTTAGCGCTGAGCGGGACCAGCTGCTCGGCGCGGACCTTGACGGCCTCGAACCTCAGGCATGGCCAGCCGCCGCTGTCGGCGAGCACGGGGTTGAACGGCAGGTTGCACGCGTCCCCGCCGCGCAGCCCTGTCTCGATCAGGACGATCACCAGGTTGCGGGTCGTGGTGTGCGGGATCTTCGCGATGGCGTCACCGGATTCAAGCTGCGCCATCACGAACTCGGGGATGAACCGGGCGATCTCGTCGTGGTGGAAGGGGAGCTCGTCGACGTAGACGGTCGCGCCGGGCGCCAGCCCCGGGAGCCAGCCGTGACGGTGGCAGGCGTCGAAGAACACCCGGATCATCGACAGCGACAGCGCCCGGGTCGACGCCGAGTACCCCTGGGTGAGCAGCCAGGACAGGTAGTCCTCCAGAACCGGCCGGGTGATCGCGCCGGCGCCGGCGGCCTGCGGGCGGCGCGCGGCGAGGAACCGGGAGAACCGGGTGAGCGCCAGCGCCCCGGCGTCGATGGTGGCGAACGCGCACCCGGTCGCCAGGCGGAACCGGGACCAGCGCTTGACCGGGTCGCGGAGCCAGGGCTGGCTGATCCCGTCAAAGCGCGCCGTGCCGCGCCCGCGCCGGGCGGGGATGCCCAGCAGGCCTGCATCCCAGTAGTCCGAGGCCCACCGGCCGTCGAGGACGGCCGCCTCGCCGCTGACTGCCTGGAGCCGCGGCCGTCCGCGCCCGGCTGGCGCCGGGCTGGTCACGTGCCCTCCTCCTGCCAGGCCCCGGCCCTGCGCAGCGCTTCGCGGATGTCGGCAGCGTCGAGATGGACGTATGTCTGGCTGGTGGTCGTCGAGGACCGGTGGGTGAGCAGGCGCGCGACCACCTCGATCGGCACGCCCTGGCGGATCATGGCGGTCGCGTGGCTGTGGCGGAGCATGTGGGCGGTGAACCCGATCCCGGTGCGGGCGGCGATGCGCCCGATCAGCTGGTGCACCGCCGGGTAGGTCATCGCGGCGCCGGCCCGGCCGCCGAACAGGTTCACGAACACGTAGTCCGAGTCGATGTCGCCGTACTCGACGTGCATGTACTCCGAATACAGCCGCACCAGCGGCGCCGAGACCGGCAAGACCGCCGCCGAGCGCACCTTCGCCCGCGCCCCGTTCGCGTTGTCCGTCCGGGGAACAATGCGCACCTCCCGCTTGCGGGAGACGAAGTCGCAGTGGTGCAGCCCCAGCGCCTGGCCCGCCCGCATCCCCGTCTCGGCCAGCAGCGACAGCAGGAACCGGTCCCGCAGGTGCTCGCATGCCGCCAGGATCGCCACGATCTGCCCGGGCTCCAAGGTGCGCGGCGCATGCCGCGAAACGTGCAGCTTCACCGGCCTGACCGGGATAGGCCGGCCCTTGGTCACGTGATGCAGGAAGGGCTTGTAAGAACCACGGCTGATCCGGCGCCATGAGACCAGCTCGGCCGCGACCTGCACGCCGGTCCGCGCATGATGATCGTAGAAGCCGAAGACGCCCGCCAGGTACCGGTTGACCGTCGCCGGGCGACGGGCGCCGCTCCCGTCCGCCAGCACGATCACGTTGACTGCCGGGGCGCGCAGCCAGCCCACGAACCGGGCCACGTCCTCGGCGCCTGCCTCGTCCCAGTTCACCGCGGCGTGCTGGAGGAACTCGAACCACAGCTTCAAGCTGACCGCGTAGGCGCGCACCGTATTGGGAGAGCGCTCGATCGCCGCCAGGTAGGCCAGGTAACGCTCGGCGGGCTCCACCACCTCGCCGTCATCCCCCAGCAGCGTCCACGACTCCCCGCCGCTGCCGGGCATCAGTACCCGCTGAACAAGCACCGCCCACCTCCATCAGGCCGGCCGTCCGGAAACCCTGCCTTGAAGGTAAAAGCTTCAAGGCCCCCGGTGGTGGAGCCTCGCCGGCGCGCCGGCAGAAATGCGATAGCAACAAGGCATGCCCTCAACACCAGCCAGCACCGGACACCGCCAGCGCCAGATCGCCGACGAGATCGCCGCGCTCGGCCCGTGCCTTCCCGGAAGCCTCGTCGAGCGCACCACCCGCTGCGGCTCGCCCCGCTGCCGCTGCCACAGCGACCCCAGCTACCTGCACGGCCCCTACCCGACATGGATCCGCAAGGTCGGAACCAAGACCGTCACCCGCACGCTCAGCCCCGCGCAGCTCGAGCGGTACCGTCCCCTCTTCGACAACACCAGGCGCCTGCGCGAGCTGATCACCGAACTTGAACAGCTCTCAGCCCAGGTCGTCGAGCAAGCCGAAGGATGGGCCGCGCCGTAACGCAGACACGGCGATCACAGCAGCTACGGCGAAGACACCACTGCAGATAACGTGTCCTCGCCGAAGCCCGGAACCCCCGGCGATTACAGCGAAGACACCTAAAAACGGGCTTGAGATAACGGCGGATATCGCGCCGCGCGACGGCCCTGTCGTCACTGTCCGCAACGGCGCGCATGGACCCGTCCACCCAAGCCGGGGTGGCGCTATCCCGACTGGGGACATCATGGCGAGCGCCGCCGCGTCAAGCTGAGCACGGCGGAGCCGGTCAAGGCAGCCAGGCTTGCCACATGACGCTCGCCACCGCGAGCAGCGCCGTCGGCGTGAGCATCCCGGCGACACCGTGAGCATCACCGCACTCCCGCCCGCCCGAACTACCCGTTTCTAGATGCTCATGCTGAGCGACGCCACCGTGCTCACCGTGAATGTCCGGCAACAGTCTGGCAAGGCTGGTCAGGTGGGGTATCGGTTGGGTTCTTGGGTGTAGGTGCGGCCGCTGGGGGTTTGCCATTGGTGCCAGCCGGGTTTGGGCTGGGTGACTTTCCAGCCGGGTGACTGCTTGACCTGGTGGCAGGCGCGGGAGCGGGCTCCGGCGTTGCACGCGCAGGTGGGTCCGCCCTGGTCGTAGGGGACGGCGTGCTCGAAGTCGGACTCTTTCGCGGGGCGGGAGCAGGTGGGGAGGGTGCATTCGTGGTCGCGGATCTGGACGAGGTGGCGGAGGGCGTCGTTGGGCTCGTAGGCGTGTGACTGGCGGCGGTGGTCGCAGTCGTGGGTGGGGACGGGCTCGAGCGGGACGTCGTACTGCAGGCCGCTGGGCAGGGTGATGGTCCAGGTCCGGCACCAGGGCGGGTCGCCCGGCGGGGCGTGCTGGCCCGGGTCGCCGGGCTCCGCGTGCTGGCCGGGGGTGGCGGGCGGGTCGCCGTGCTGGGCGGGGGTGGCGGGCGGGGTGAGGGCCCAGCCGGACTGTGGCGCGGGTCCGGGCGGGCGTGGCTGCCCGGCTGGGCGTGGCTGCCCGGGCGGGCGCGGCTGCCCGGGCGGGTGGAGGAGCTGGGTGAGGCGGGTGGCGGTGATGCTGAGGTTGAGGTGGGCGGGGAGCGCGGTCAGGGGCGGGTCGGGGGCGCCGGGCAGGCGGGCTTTCCTGCGGCCGGCCCGCAGGCAGCCGTGGCCGATCGCGTAGCCGTTCTCGTCGGTGACGGTCACGCAGGCGGTGGTGTGCGGGCTGGCGGCGGCGAGCGCGGCCAGGGCGCGGGACAGCGCCGGGTCGAGCGGGCCGAAGCCGTGGCTCTCGCCGGGCCGCCTTCGCGGGCCGAGGAGGGTGGCCAGCGGGATGGTCAGGTCGATGGGCTTGGGCGGGGGCGCCGATGACGGCGGCGAGGACCACCGCGACGATGACGGCGAAGCCGGTGGCGGCGACTGCGGTGGTGTCGGCGGGGGTGCCGGCGACGGTCGCTGTCTGGGCGGGCCGACACCGGGGCTGTCCGACCCGTGGTCGCCTCGGTTGGAGCCGCTAGGGGCACTGCCAGGACCTGCGTCGCCACGTCCGCCGCCGGGGCTATCGCCGTAAGGGCCATCGCCGCTGGAACCGTCGCCGTCACCGCTGTCGCCCGCACCACCGTCGTCGTCGGGGCCGCCGTCTTCGGGGCAGCCGTCGTCGGGCTCGCCCTCAGGGCCATCATCATCGTCGTCAGCGTCATCTTCGGGGGCGTCATCGTCGTCAGCGTCATCTTCGGGGGCGTCATCGGGCGGCGCGCACCTGCCGTCGCACTCGTCGCACGGGCAGTCCGAGCCGCCGCTGCCGTCCGGGGCGGGCGCGCCCGGGTCGTCCGGCTCCGGCTCGCCGCGGAACGCGCCCTCCCCCGGCGCGCCCAGGCCCACGTCCGGGGGGCCCGCCGCGATCCTGGCCTCCGCGCTGATCTCGTTGATCAGATCCAGGTAGGCCATCGCCCGCAGCTGGTCCGTGAACACCCCGGGGAACGCGCCGCAGTCCTTGTACAGCTGCGCGCGGGCGCAGGTGGCGGCGTGCGCGGCCAGCGTCTCGGCCGGCGGCAGGTCGAAGCCCGACAGGCTCGCCGCGCCCGACCGCTCCCGCTTCAAGACCACCCGCGCCCGGTTCCGCTCCGCGTGCTCCCGCGCCCGCTCCGCCAGGCCGGGATCGACCGTGATCGCGGCCTGCGCGGCGAGCTTGTCGACCTGCCCGAACGTCTTCCCGCCCAGCCGCCCGGCGATCATCGCCTCCGCCCTGGCCTTGTCGGTCTCGCTCAGCAGCTCCAGGGCGTCGTTGACCGCCCGGGCCTTGGGATAGGTCAGGGTCCCGTCCTCCAGCAGCGCCCCGATGCCCGGTAGCAGCGCCCCCAGGTCCCACGCGGTCTGCATGAGCTTCTCGGCCGAGACCGGGCTCATCGCCAGGGCCAGCCCGATATCAGTCGTCAGGGACTTCGACCAGGCGTCGGGCAGGTCCCCGTGGTACTCCCCGCCGAGGCCGTCGTCGTCCTGGCGGATCGCGGCGCGGATCAGGCCGAGCTTGGCCGCGCACGCCCACGACTCAAACGCCGCCGCCGCCCGCACCGCCCCCACGATCTCCGGCCGCGAACCGCCCTCGCACCGCCACCCTTCCCCCGCCGCCCGCTCAAGCGCCACCGCCAGGGCCGCCGACGGCGGCGCCGAATCCCACACCCCGCCCGCCGCGAACCCAGCCAGACCCGGATCAGGCGCCCTCGCCGACTCGGAATCCGATGTACCGTCGGGCGGCGCGGCCGGGCCAGGGGTTGTGTCGCCGGGCAGGCCGGGGCCGCCGGCGGGCTCCTCGCCCGCCCCGCTCCCCTCGCCCGGTTCCCGGTCCATCAGCTCCCCCAAGTTGATCTTGGAATACAAGTTCTAGTACTTGAACGCTATCACCGGGCACCGACAATCGAGGCTCTCAAGTCGCCGTGGATCGGAATTATTTTCGCTCAATCAGTACATGGTGCGATTCACTCGAACTCGTGATATCAAACGTAGAAAGAGTGGCGCTAGAGGTGGCTGTGGCGTCGGCGCACGACGGACCGCTGACCTGGTGGCGGGCGGCTGACCTGGTGGCGGGCGGCTGACCTGGTGGCGGGCGGCTGACCTGGTGGTGGGTGGCTAGCCTGGTGGTGGGTGGCTGACTTGATCGGCGGCTGGGCTGATCGGCGGATCTACGGGCGGCACACCTGATGAGCGGCCGACCTGATGACCGGGTGGCTGATGTCTGCTGTTGCTGGTGGCGTTCGATGGGCGGGAGCAAAAAGCTCAGCCGAACAGGACCTCGAACGTGCGCGAAACGAATCGCCAGCCGGCATTGGTCCGCACGAACTCATCGGTATCCTCGCCGACGACCGACGGGATAGCCGGGCCGCGGCCGTCACCCTCGTAAATGAACACCGTGAGCAGCGTGCTGCCCGTCGCGCGGCCGTCGCCAGCGTCGGTGAATCGCATGCCCGAGACGATGTGCCGCGTCCGCGCGGCCGAGGCGGCGCGGGCCTTGCCCCAGGCGCGGATGGCGTCGTGACCGACCAAGGGCGGGCCACTGGTGGCACGGACGCCGTCCGGCACGAAAAGCTCCCAGACGGAGTCGGCTCGGCCGTGATCGATCCGCCAGGAGATCTCTTCCACCAGCCGCGACAACGCGACGTGATCGGCATCAGAAACCAACTGCTCGGGCATGGATCTCGGCTCCGCTCTGTCTGGCCTTGGTTCCGGCGGCGATCACCACCGTAAGGGCGCGCCCAAGCCGCTACACCGTCAGGTTGAACAGCGGTCCGCCGGAAAAATCCAGGCTACGCAGCCGTCTCGGGGGACCCAGGTTCGCTCTTCGGCCCCCTCAGCGCCGCGCAGCCAGGTGATCAGCGAGCCGCGGCCGCAGAAGGCGAGCCCAGCCGCCAGGCAGACCGCGCGGGACCGCGGCCAGCACGTAGCGGTAGCTGAATCCGGCCGTCATCGGCGGAAGCACGATCAGCGCGACGCCGACCAGCCACGGGAGCAGCCCAAGACCGCCCCAGCCGGTACCGGGGACGCGCGTCCGACGGCGGATGCCGAGCCAGACGCCGACCGCACCGACCAGCACGAACAGGAACACGAAGGGGCCGCGCAGGTAGAACACCTTCTGGTAGCCGCGGAGCAGGTCCGACCAGGGCTGGACGACCGTCAGCTCGCCGTAGTTGGCGCCGCCGAAGTCGCGCGCCGCGTGCGCGTTGAGCGGGTCTTTCGTCACCCAGCCGGGAGTCGCCTCGATGACCGACTCCTCGGCCGCCGACTCGAAGCGGAACTTCGACCCGGATCCCTCCAGGTTGCCGGCCGAGCTGCTGGCGGTGTCGTTGGTGCCCTCCCGCGTCCAGCGGAAGGTCCGCAGCGTGTCCGAGGCCACCACCCTGACGTAGTCGAGCGGCTGCTTCTCGATCGCACGCTGGGCGAACTTCATCGTCAGCGAGTTGATCTGCGGGGTGAACCGGTTCACGTTGTTGGTTCCGGTCAGCGCCGCCAGCGGCGTGTCGTTGGACCAGAGGTACTCCTGGGACGACGGGCGGTCCGCCAGGGCCCGCGGGTCGCAGAGCACGCGCAGCTTGGCCGACGGGTCCATCCGGTTGCAGTCGGCGAAGGACTGCACGCGGCTGTAGAGGAAGGTCCCGTTCGACTCGTCGAGCGCGTAGTGCCCGGTATACGAGTGGAACCAGATCACGTACCCGAGGATCGGCAGCACTCCGGCCACAGCGGTGGCGGCAACGCGTCGCCAGCCCATCCTCCGCAGCAGCATGCCGATCACCACCAGCACCAGCAGCGGCTCCCCCACCGTTCGGACGGTGGCCGCGTACCCGGTCGCCAGGCCGACGAGCACCGCGACCCACAGCGGCGGCCGGTCCCACCAGCACAGCAGCACAAGCACCAGCGTGACGAGGGTGTAGAACAGGACGTCGGCGGCGATCATGTGCTCGAGCTGGAGCTCGAACACGTCGAACAGCACCGGCAGCGCGGGGATGGTCGCGCCCCACCACGGCAGCCCACGGCGGCGCAGCACGGCGTAGATCCCGACGCCCATCGCCAGTCCCATCAGCGCCTGCAGCCCGGTGACGACGTTCAGGCTGTGGAACGGCAGCAGCAGGTACAGGAAGAGCGGGTAGCCGTCGCTGCGGACCAGGTCCGGCGTCTTGGTGTAGGCGTCCGTCAGGTAGTTGAAGCTGTCGTTGAAGAACATGGCCGGCGGGTAGCCGAGCATCACGATCAGCCGCAGCAGAGCGGCGGCGATCAGCACGATCGTGAACGGGCGGTTCGCTCTCACAACTCCGCTCGCGCCACGCCCGCAGAGCCCGCCAGCGGCCGAGTCGCGCGGGCGCCGGCGAGATTACAGGACCGGTGTCGGCGGTCTCAGGCTGGGCAATGGGGTCGTTGAGAGGCATCGCAACGACTTTACAAGAGTTGCTTTGCGCCCCGTGTCGGCCGTTACCGTATTTACAGGTACCGAGCGTAGACGGGACTCAGCGCCGCCGCACGGCGGACATCAGCACCACGCGTCCCCACCAGCAGCGCGACCACCACGGCGGCCGCCGCCCCCCGAGGCGGTGTGCATCGCCAGGATGATCCACACGACCAGCGGGATGAGAAACGGCGATCGGGCTGCCGCGCCGCCTCGTGGACGGCGTGGGCAGCGAGGCCCGGGGCGGATGCGACGGCAGGCTGCCGTCCGGCGACAGCGTCGGAGCGGAACAGACGGCCGGGGACGTCGCCGCCGAGTATCGGCTGCGACGGGCAGGTCGGCGGTCAGCTTCCGCAGATCGCCCCAGGTCTTGGACTCGTAGGCGGCCGTCGTGCGCTCGTCGAACTCATCCAGGTTGAGCCGCCCGGCCGTATACGCCTCCCGCAAGGAGGCGACCACGACCTCACGGTCGGCATCCGACGCGCGGATCGGGTCATCGCTGGCCATGGGCACTCTTCCCCTCGGAGGCAGGCCCTTTCCATACTACAAGGCCGATCTTCAGTATCACCGTGGCAATATGATCTAGCCCATGCCCGCGCCCTCCGCGCACCTCGTCACCCGGGAACCATCTCATCGTCTGCGGCGACACCCCGCTCGCCTATCGCCTCATCAGGGAACTCACGCATCGTTACCACGAGTCGGTCGTGGTCATCATCCCCGGCCGGACGCAGAACCACGGGCCTCGCATCGCCGCAATTTCCGGGATTACCGTGCTCGAGCGCGCGGAGCTGACCAGCGGCGCGCTGCGCGAGGCGGGCGTGGCGACCGCCCGCGCCGCGGCGATGGTCGGCTGGGACGATCTGGCCAACTTCCACGCCGCGCTGCGCGCCCAGGAGCTCAACCCCGAACTGCGCATCGTCGTCGGCGCCGACAACCGGCGGCTCGGCGATCACATCACCGGCCTGCTGCGCGACTGCACGGTCCTGTCGAGCAGCCAGCTGGCCGGGCCGGCCCTGGTCGCGGCCGCCCTCGGCGAGATCGCGCCGAGCCACGTGCGGGTGACCGGCCAGACCCTGTACGTGGCCGGGCGCGGCGACGTCCCGGTCGACCACGTGCTCTGCGGACTGGCGGTCAGCGACGACCCCGACATCGCCGCCCAACTCGTCGCCCCAGAAGACGTGGGCGGCGACGCCGACCTGGTCCTCGCCGTGGCCGACGGCACCCCGCGCGACGTCGCCGCCAGGGAGCGCCACCCGGTGCTGGCCGCGCGCAACGCCGTCCGCCGGCTCGCCGCGAGCACGGTCCGGCAGTCCCGCTGGGCCCGCCGCCACCCCCGGCGCGCGCTGCGCGCCCTCGGCCGCCAGCTCGCCAGGAACAAGTTCGCCGCGATCTTCGCGGTCCTGCTCGCGGTCGCGATCTCCGGATTCGTCCTGCTCGCCTGCGGCCGGCGTACGACCTCGGCGGCAACGTGGCTCTACCTGGGGATCATGGACCTGACCGGGTCCGCGCTGACCAACACCGCCGACCACGGCACCGAGAAGGTGGCGCAGGTGCTGCTCACCGCCGACGGGATGGCGCTGCTCCCGGTGGTCACCGCGCTCATCGTCGGCGCCCGGCTGACCGGGCGGATCCGGGGCGAGCCCAAACCGGGCGACGGGCACGTGATCGTCGTCGGCGGCGGCGAGGTCGGCGTCCGGGTCCTCGGCGGGCTGTTCGACCTGGGGTTCCACGCGGTCCTGATCGACCAGGACCAGAACGCCCGCGGCGTCGCGTTCGCCCGCAACCACCGGCTGCCGGTGGTGATCGGCGACTCCTGCGACGAGAAGACGCTGCGGCAGGCGGGCATCAAGGGCGCCATCGCGGTGATCTCGGTGACCAACAACGACATCGTCAACCTGGAGACCGCGCTGCAGGCACGGGCGATGCGCGGCGAGGAGCTGCGAATCGTGCTCCGGCTCTTCGACGACGACCTGGCCGGGCGGGTCCAGCGGACGGTCGGCAATGTAGTGTCGCGGTCCGTCTCGTACCTGGCCGCGCCCACCTTCGCGGCGGCGATGCTCGAGCACAAGGTGCTGCGCACCATCGCCGTCGGCAGGCACGTGCTGCTGATCGCCGATGTCCGGGTGGAGCCCGAGACCGCGATCGCGGGCCAGACTGCTGGCCGTGCTCGAGCGGGACCGGCTCGCCCGGGTGCTGGCGCTGCAGAGCCGGGGAGAGCTTCGGTACGACTGGTCGCCCCGCCGCTCGCGCCACCTGGAGCCGGGCGACCGGATAATTGTGCTGGCCACCAGGGCCGGGCTGTCCACCTTCCTGACCGACAACCGGCCGCCGGTCACGTCGCCGTGAAAGTCTCCCCTTGTCCTCGGGGGAGATAAATAGATAAAGACCGATTTTCCGAACGGACCTCAGACTTCGCGTTCGACCACAAACCGTCTTGTGGTGAGGGCACAACCTCTCAGAGCGCACCCCTGTGCACTCACATCTCTAAAATTTCTTGCATTGCCGGCTATCGCGGGAGCGTTACGTGCGAGTTACGCTAAAGGCGGAACAATTCCAGCCTGGCGGAAAGGTCGCCAGGAGCTGGTCAACTTCGGAGGAACGTTATGAGCGTCAGTGAAGACCGCGAAGTAACACCGGCAGTTCAACCCGCGGCGCCGTCGCCGGGCATCGCCGACCCGGGTCCGCTCGGCCTGGCGGCGTTCGCACTTACCACCTTCCTCCTGTCCGCCGCCAACGCGCACTGGACGAACGGCAACTCGGCCGGCACCGCTTTCCTCGGGTACGCCCTCGCCTACGGCGGCATCGTCCAGTTGCTAGCCGGCATGTGGGAATTCCGTCGGGGGAACGTATTCGCCTCGACCGCGTTCTCCTCGTACGGCGCCTTCTGGATCGGCCTGTTCGTCTGGATCCGGGTAACGGGAACGGCCTCCACCGGCCACGACCTCGGCTGGATCCTGCTCGCATTCGCCATCTTCAACCTCTACATGCTCGCTCATGGCCACCCAGGTGAACATGGCGGTCTTCGTGGTCTTCCTCTTCCTCCAGCTCACCGAGATCTTCCTCGCCATCGGCAACTTCTCCAGCAGCGCCGGCCTCAGCCAGGTCGGCGGCTACCTCGGCCTGATTACCGCCCTGGTCGCCTGGTACACCTCGGCGGCGGGCGTCTCGGCCGGCATCGGCGGCAAGATCCAGCTTCCCGTCGGCAAGCCGCTGATCTCCTAGCCTCCCGATCCCGCACCGCTGCCAGTGCGGCGTGACAAGTCCCACGTGAGGCCCGATCCCACCGGCCACAGTCGTTTCGGCCGGTAGGGTCGGGCCTATGCACTTGCCAGACGGGCCGCAGCTTGACTTGTCGACACAGGTCGCCAAAGTGAAGGCCAAGACGAGGCCGTGGAAGGCGATCATCGCCCTCATCCTCGCGATCTGCGCTGCCGCCGCCTCCAGGTGGGCGCACAACAGCTTCCACCGTTTCCTCGGACCGCTCGGACAGTCCCGTACCAGATCCTGGCCATCGGACTCGCGGTGGCGTTCTGCGCGCTCGCCAGCGTGGCCACCCTCGACCTCGTCCGGCAAGGCACAGATCGGTGCTCGAGCCGGCCATCGGGCCTCGCACGCCGCGATCGTGCGGTACGCGCTGCTGCTGATCGGCGCGGTCACCACGCTGATCGTCACGCTCGGCGCTGCTCGGCATCCCGATCGGCCAGCTTGTCCTCGGCGGGGCGCTGACCAGCGTCTTCGTCGGCATCGCGGCTCAGCAGTCGCTGTCCAACGTGTTCGCGGGCATGGTGCTGATGCTCGCCCACCCGTTCCGGGTCGGGGACGGGATCCGGCTGCAGGCCGGGGCGCTCGGCGGCCAGGTCAGCGGGACCATCATCGAGATCGGCATCACCTACGTGCGCCTCGGCCACCAGCACCGGCGTCATCTCCATCCCGAACTCCCAGGTGCTCAACGCCATCGTCGGCCCGCTCCCCGAGCCGACCGGGCCCAGACCCGCAGACGCCGCCACCGCTGATGGCGCTGCCCGCGGTGCAGCCGGCGCCACCGCCACCGCCGCCGATGGCCGCTCGCATCGTCACCCACGCTCAGGTGCCCGACAGCCAGCCCAGCGACACCCCGCCCGCCGACAGCCACCCCGAGGTCCCGACCGGCACCCCGGAACCCCGCCCGTCGGGCACCCCGACGTAACCGTCCAGCGCTCCCCGCGCTATGGTCAGCGTCGCGCGCCTCGCGCTTCTTGCTGTTATCTCAGGTGCAAGCACCGACACCGGGCATCAGGCGGCGGACGCGGGCCCTATGGGCAGGTGGGCTGCGATGGCCTGCCCGACTTCGACCGCCCGGATGCCAGGAGGCGCGGCCGGCGTGAGGTTTCATCACGCGACCGTTCGGGATGAGATTATGGGTCTTCTGTCGTTGATCTTTAGCGAGCACACTTTGGGGTAGTTCGCTCAGTATGCCGGGTCGATGCGGGGCGGTTTGCCTATGAAGCTCGTGCGGGCACTGATCATCGCCAGTCACCCCATTCCCGGCCTCGCGGTCACGGCCATGGCGACGCTGCTGACGGCTGAGGCGGCGCCCGCGGGATTCGGGGCCGGGCGGGTGGTTCTGGTGGCGCTGGCGGTGCTCGCGGGCCAGCTCTCCGTCGGCTGGTCTAACGACGCCATCGACGCGGAGCGGGACGCGGGACGGTCGGACAAGCCCGCCGCCGTCGGCCTGGTCAGCGTGCGCGCCCTCTGGCTGGGGGCGGCGGTCGCGGTGACGGCCTCGCTCGCGCTTGCGGCCGCCCTCGGCCCGGTCAGCCTCGCGATCGACGCGGCGATGACCGCGGTCGCGTGGTCGTACAACCTCGGGCTGAAGTCGACCGTCTGGTCCGGAGCGAGCTACGCGGTCGCGTTCGGGCTGCTGCCGTCGTTCTCGGCGTCGGCGCTGCCCGGGCATCCGCTGGCGCGCTGGCCGGTCACGGCGGCGGCGGCGCTGCTCGGGCTGGGCGCGCACTTCGCCAACGTACTGCCCGACCTGGCGGTCGACGAGCGCAACGGGGTGCGCGGGCTGCCGCAGCGGCTCGCCGCCCGGTCCGGACCGGGCGCGACCCGGTCGGCCGCCCTCGTGCTGCTGCTGGCCGCCTCGGTGCTGCTGCTGATCGCGGCCAGCCCCGGGCGCCGGTGGGCGGCGATCGTGGGGCTGGCCTGCTCCGGTGTGCTCGCGGTGGCCGGCGCCGTGGACACGGGAAGGTCCCGTTCCTGGCCGCGATCGGCATCGCCGGGGTCAACGTGGCGCTGTTCGCCGCGGGCGTCGAGGCGCTGACGTCAGGCCCGCATCTAGCGGGCGCGCTGGGCTGATGACGCAGATCGTCGCGGTGCACTCGGCCTTCCCTGCCCACCGCCATCCGCAAGCCGACCTGACCCGGACGGTCGCGTCGCTGGCCGGGATGGACGCCACCACCGATGAGGCGGACCGGCCGGGCGGTGCGGATGGGGCGGGCCGCACGGACCGCCGCCACCAGCGGGCGCTGCTTGAGCGGCTGCACGGCAACGCGGGGGTCGACACCAGGCACACGGCCTTCCCGCTGGCGGACTACGGCGCGCTCGGGCCGGCCGCCAACGATCGGTACATCGAGGAGGCGACGGCACTCGGGGAGCGGGCGCTGCGCGGCGCCCTCGCGGCCTCCGGGCTCGACGCCGGCGACCTCGACCTGCTGATCGTCACGTCGGTGACCGGGGTGGCGGTGCCGTCGCTTGACGCCCTGCTGATGCCCAGGCTGGGGCTGCGGGCGGACCTGAAGCGGCTGCCGGTGTTCGGCCTCGGCTGCGTGGCCGGGGCGGCCGGGCTGGCGCGGCTGCACGACTACCTGCTCGGCTGGCCCCGGCACGCCGCCGCGCTGCTGGCGGTCGAGCTCTGCTCGCTGAGCCTGCCGCGCTCCTCGGTCACCACCGCCGACCTGGTCGCGAGCGCCCTGTTCGGCGACGGCGCGGTGGCACTGGTGGCGACAGGGACGCGGGGACGCGGGCGGACGCAAGCGCGCGCTCGGCCCGAGCGGGGGCGGCCCGATCGGGGGCGGTCCCGGCCGGTCGCTGGGCCCGCGCTACCGCGGGTGATCTCGACCCGGAGCGAGGTCTACCCCGACAGTGGCGGCGCCCTCGGCTGGCGGCTCGGCCCCGACGGCTTCCGCATCGTGCTGACGGCGGAACTGGCCGAGGTGGTGCAGCGGCGGCTGGGCGAGAGCGTGACCGGCTTCCTCGCCGAGCACGGCCTGACCGTGGACGACATCGGCACCTGGATCTGCCATCCGGGCGGGCCGAAGGTCCTCGACGCCGCCCAGCGCGCGCTCAAGCTGCCTGCGGACGCGCTTGCGTCCAGCCGTCAGTCGCTTGCGCAGGTCGGCAATATGTCGTCGGCGTCCGTGCTGCACATTCTGGAGCTGACAATTGCGGATAATGCGCCCGCCGCCGGGACGTTCGGGATGATGATCGGGCTGGGACCCGGGGTCAGCGCCGAGCTGGTGCTGCTGCGATGGTGAGGTGCTGATGGACGTCTACTGGGCGCTGCTCGCGGCCGTCTGCGTCGAGCGGATCTGCGAGCTCGTCGTCTCCACCCGGCACGCGAACGCAAGCCTGGGGCGCGGCGGAGTGGAGTCGGGCGCCGGCCACTTCCCGGTGATGGTCGTCCTGCACTTCGCGCTGCTGGTCGGGTGCGTGGTGGAGCCGGTGGTGGCGCACCGCACGTTTATCCCGGCGCTCGGGTGGCCGATGATCGCGCTCGTGCTGGCGGCGAACGGGTTGCGCTGGTGGTGCATCGCGACCCTCGGGCCCTACTGGTCGGCGCGGGTGATCGTGATACCGGGGACGACGCTGGTCCGGTCGGGTCCGTACCGCTGGTTCGCGCACCCGAATTACGTCGCGGTGATCGTCGAGGGCGCGGCGCTGCCGCTGGCCGGGTCGGCGTGGATCACGGCGTGCGCTTTCACGGTGCTCAACGCGGCGTTGCTGACCGTGCGGCTGCGCTGCGAGACCCGGGCCCTGGCCGCCGCGACCGGCTGAGAACCCGCGACGCCGGGCGCGCCTGCCGCCCCCATCGGGGGCGAGCGGGGAAACAGAAAACCCCTGACCGTGATAGTCAGGGGCTTCCCGATGTAGCGCCGGTGCGACAGGTCGCCTCCTCGGCGAGAGGCACATCGCGGCTCCAGCCGAACGGTATTCCGCGAAGGCGATATTAGGTGCGGCCCGGGGGACCCTAGACGCACCGGCACACTCAGTTTAACGCGTCTGCGGTGGTCCCTGTTCCTGAACAAGCGTCCCAATGAGGCCAGGTAACCAGGTCACTCCCAGTAGCTCTGCTGGGAAGGGTCGAACTGGCCCGCCGGGGCGTAGCCGGGCGACGACGGGTGCTCGGCCGTCGACGGGCCGGTCTGGCCGGGGCCCGCGGGATAGCCGGCGCCGGGGTGCTGGGCCGCCTGCTGGCCGTCCGGCCAGTTCGCCTGAGCGCCGGCGACGGGATAATCGGCGCCGTTCTGATAACCGGGCGCGGCCGGGTACGCACCGGACGCCTGACCGTTCTGGCTCGGGCTCTGGCCCGGATAGGCACCGGACGGCTGGCCGTTCTGACTCGGGTAGACAGCCGATGGCTGGGCGTTCTGGGCCGGGTACTGTTCCGGGCGCCCGGGCTGGCTGGTCCCGTTCTGGGGGGCTGCGGTGTTCGGCGCGCCGTTCGGGGTGAAGGTGGGCGTGAAGCCCGGCGTGCCGACGGGCTGCGGAGCGACGGTCGGCGCAGCGGCGGGCGGCTGCGGAGCAGGACGGTAGCCGTTACCGGCGTCGTGACCGTTGGCGCTGTAGCCGTTGGGGCCGAAGCCGTTCGCATCCTGGCCGCTGACCGGGAAGGCGCCGGTTCCGCCCGGGGCGTACCCGGTGCCGGGGAAGGCACCGATCCCACCGGGGCCGGTCTCGTAGCCGTTGCCTGGGTGGCCGTTGCTCACGGAGCCGTTCGGCGCCTGAGCGTTCGCGGCGTAGCCGTTCGACGCCCGGTCGTTTGCGGCGTAGCCATTGCCCGGATAGCCGTTCGCCGGCTGACCGTTCGTGGCATAGCCGTTCGGTGCCTGGTCGGTCGCGGTGTAGCCGTTCGGCGCCTGAGCGTTCGCGGCGTAGCCGTTCGACGCCTGGTCGTTTGCGGCGTAGCCGTTGCCTGGGTGGCCGGTCGTCGCACCGTTCGCGGCGTAGCCGTTGCCTTCATAGCCGTTGCCGACAGGCGCGCTGCCCGCAGGGGCGGCGCCGAAGGCGGCGTTGGCGAAGGCGGCGTTGGTCGCCGGATACGCGGCCGGCTGACTGCCCGTCGCGGCCGGGTACGCGTTCATGGCTCCAGTCCCTGGGCGCGCCGCCTGCTCTCCGGTCCCGGCTTGGTACGCGGGCTGCTGCTCCCCCTGGTAAGCAGGCTGCTGATACCCAGGCTGCTGCTGATACCCGGGCTGCGGGTACCCGGCCTGCGCGCCTTCGGCGGGAGCCTGCCCAGCCGTTCCGGGCTGCGGCTGGCCCGGTCGGTAGGCCGGATAAGCGCCAGTCGCCTGCCTGGTCTGCGCGCCGTTGGGCGACCACTGGTCGGCCGAGGCCGCGTCAGCTGGCACGGGCGCGGAAAGCGCGCCCGCCGTCTCCGCGAACTGACCCGCCGGGGCACCGTATCCGGCCGTCTGGGTCTGCTCGCCTGCCCCGCCGTCGGCGGCCTCGCCGTAGAGCGAATATCCCCGGTTACCGAATCGGCCCGCGAACTCAAGCCCGGGCGGGACCTGCTCCTCGCGGCCAGGCGCGGCGTAGCCCTGGTCGTCGTAGCCCTGGTCGTCGTAGCCGTTGGCCTGCTCGCTGACCGGGCCGTTGTGCTGGCCAGCGACGTACAGCGGGCCGGTGCCGTACTGCCCGGGCGCACCGGACGGGACCGCCCCGTACTGGGCGCCGGCCGTCTGGGTACCGCCGACAGGCTGGACACCCCCGGCAGGCTGGGCGCCGCCGTGCTGGGGGCCGCCTTGCTGCTGGCCGCTCCCGTACTGCTGTCCGGGCGCGGGCGCGTACTGACCCGCTCCGGCCTGGCCGTTGGCGGCCTGCTGCTGGGCGCCGTACTGGCCCTCGACCTGCTGGGCCGGCTGGCCGTACTGGGCGGCGGTGAATTGGACGGCCCCGTACTGGGCCTGCGCCTGCTGCTGCCCGGATGGCTGCTGGCCGGGTGGCTGCTGCTGAGGGGTCGCGTACTGGCCGGAGCCGTTCGGTGCGCCACCGAGCTCATGGGGCGCTCCGAACTGGGTGTCGCCCAGTTGCTGACCCAAGGTGTACTGCCCACCGGTGCCGTTATCCGGACCTGCCAGGTACTGGCCACCGTACTGGCCCTGTCCCTGCTGGGCCTGACTCTGTTGCTGGCCGACCTGTCGCTGGCCCGCCAACTGCTGGCCCGCTTGCTGCTGGCCCGCTTGCTGCTGGGCGTTCCCGAACTGACCAGCCGGAGGCTGGGCGTCGTCGGGCTGCCCGCCCAGACCGTAATGCTGGCCGGTGCCGTCGCCCTGTCCACCGGCATACTGGCCTGCGGGGTAACGCTGTCCCTGGGCGTACTGGGCGTCGGCTGGCTGATGGCCCGCAGCGCCGTTCACGCCCGGGCGGGCCGGCTGGGCGGGGGTGGGCTGCTGCGCGTCTGCGTACTGGGCCGGGCCGTACTGGCCGGCCGCGGACTGACCGTCGGTGGCCCGCTGCTGCGGCTGCGTGTACCGGCCCGCGCTGTACTGGCCGCCTGGGTGCTGTCCGTTGGTGTGCTGGGCGGCCGCCGCCTGATCACCGGCCAGGTTCTGGATGGCGGCGATGAACTGACGAACGCCGAACTCGCCGTCGCTTTGCTCCTGCGCCTGGTCGTACCTGACATCGTCATGGTGCAGGTCGGTTGCGCGGCTCTCAGCCGCGGCGAACGGACCCGACTGTCCGTACCGAGCGGCGGCGGCCTGCCCGTTGGCAGGCTGCTGACCCGCCCCGTACTGAGGCTGCCCTTGCTGCTGGCCGGTCTGCTGCTGCGCGGTCGCGTACTGGCCCGATTCGAACTGCGCGTCACCCGGCTGCTGGAACCCGCCGGCCTGTTGCTGCGCCTGTTTATAGTGGCCGGCGCTGCGGTGGACGTCCGCGGCCTGCTGGTCTGACCCGTACTCCTGCTCCGACCCGTACTGACCGTCGGCCGGCTGCCCGGGCGCTGCCTGCTGGCCAGGGCCGTACTGCGGCGACGCGTACTGCTGCGCGTCGGCGTACTGCGCGTCGGCGTACTGCGGGCCGGCCGGGTACTGGCCATAGCTCGATGGGTCGGTGATGTAGTCGCCGTTGTCCGACTGGTAGCCGCCGGTGCCCGGGCCGAAGCCGTCCGCCGGGCCGAAGCCGTTGCCAGCGGGGCCGTAGCCGTTGGCGGAAGCCGGGTCGAAGCCGTCGACGGCGACCGGGCTGAAGTCGGGCACGCCGCGCCCGTAGCCATTGGCGGCAGCCGGGCCGTAGCCGTTGGCCTGGCCATGGCCGTTGGGGGCCGGGGCGGGGGCGAAGCCGTTGGCGTCGGGCCAGGCGGCGTAGCCGTCGCCGTTCTGGGCCGCAGCGGGCCGGGGCGGCCGGGTCACGCCGTAGGCGGCGGCCTGCTCGTCCGACAGGACGTTCATCGCGCCGGTGAACGCCTCCATCGGCGCCGCGCCGATCGCCAGCGGGGCGCGCTGGCCACCGAGGGCGATCGGGCCGGTGGCGCCCATTGCCTGGAGCGGGCCGTCGGACAGGCCGCGGCCAAGCGACTCGACCAGTCGCGAGAGATCATCAAGCGGGAGCCGGAACGTGCCGGTGCAGGTCCCTCCCTGCCAAATGCTGAAGACGGCGATTCCGGTGTTGGCGTACCAGCTCAGACGCATGCTCCGGGAACTGCCGCGTACGTCAAAGAAGACTTCGCCAAGCCGGGGCAGTGGTGCTGCGTCCGACGCTGACATGCTTGCCATGGTGGCCCCCCAGCCGAACGTTTGTCCACTTCGTACAGACTATTGCGCGGACGCCCCACGCGTTGCCGAGTTAACCGGGTCGGCCGTTGACGTGGCGGGCAGAAAAAATTCTTGCGACTCGCGGTAGGAAAATGCCACCCTGCCGTGCGGGACCGGTAGGCAGGGTGGCATCATAGACCCCAGGGCTTTCCTGTCCTTCTCTTACGGCGCATCGCTTGGCTGGCAGCAATCAATGGGTCAGCTAGCGGGAGATGTCTCGTCGGCTAGTGGGCAGGCGTCCGTCACGCATGTGCCAGCCTTCGGCTGTCTGCCTGCAAGCGCTATCCGTTACCTCGGTCAGCCGCGCGCGAAAGCACGCCTCGGACGCGCGGGAACAGTATGACGCCGTTGTGCGTTCAAGCTTGCAACAGCAGTTACCCGAGCAGGACCGGACACGCGTGTCAGCGAGCCCACATAGCAAGGGTAACCCAAGAATAAAGCAACTTTGTTGAGGTGACTGATCCATGTCTCAGGTGCGTAGGCAGACGGCCGTGCTTCCCCGTCCTAACTGGGGGTGGCAGGACGCTGCCGCGTGTCGTGGCGAGGATCTGATGCTCTTCTTCGGCCCAGACGGCGAGCGGCAGCCAGAGCGGGACATCAGGGAGCGCAAGGCCAAGGCCGTCTGCGCGAGCTGCCCGGTACGGCTCGAATGCCTCAACTACGCCGTGGCCCGTCCTGAGAAGTACGGCACCTGGGGCGGCCTGAACGAGGACGAGCGCTCGGCCGAGCGTCGTCGCCGGATGCGTCGCGCCAACGCGGCCTAAGGCTCTTCCTCTTTTCAGGGCTGTCCCTCGGCGAGCAGCGTCAGCACGTCAGAGTCGGTCAACTGGCCGAAATCGGCGTACCATTCTCCCACGCTACGGAGCCGGCGAGCGGTGACCACGGTCACCACCTCGTCGGCTTCAGCGTTTATGGACGCCAGTGACCCCTGGGCCGCAACCGGAACCGCGAGGACCGTCCGAACCGGCCGGTCGTCGCCGCCGAGCCGGCCGACGACGGCGCGCAGCGCCGCTCGCGCGGTCACGCCGGTCGCCAGCCCGTCGTCGACCACGATCGCCAGCCCCTTGCGCTCGAGGGTCTGGCCGTGTCCGGCACCGCGGTAGAGGCCGACCCGCCGCGCCAGTTCCGCCCGCTCCCGTTCCACCACCGCCGCCAGGTCGGCCACGGCCAGCCCGGCCTCGGCCAGCACCGCGTCGTCGAAGACCGGTTCGCCGCCCTCCGCGATCGCGCCGAGTCCGAACTCCGGTGCCTCCGGATGGCCGATCTTTCGCACCACGATCACCTCGAGCCGAGCGTCGAGGCAACGGGCGACGCCGGCCGCGACCGCGACTCCGCCTCGGGGAATGGCGAAGACCACCGGCCGTTCGAAATTATGGAAGTTGAATTTCTCCATCGCCTGCCGCAGCGCGCCGCCCAGCCGCACCCCCGCCTCGGCGCGGTCGGCGAAGGCGGGCAGGTCGGGCCGCGCCGAGCGGCGGCGCGGGGGCACACTAGGCATCTCATCTGCGCGTATACCCAGCGATAGGGATACCAAGAGCGCAAAAGGCGGGCACAATAAGGAACATGATCTGCGTCCCGTGCCGTAAGCGCCATCACGAGGACTGCCCGGGCGGCAGTTGGTGCGACTGCCAGCACCTGCCGTCACAGGAAGCGACCGAGGTCCCGGCCGAGACGGCGATGAGCTGGGTACGGCAAGGGTAAATTTTTTACAGCAGTTAAAGGCCCCGGAGCGGGAATAGGCGGCCAGGGCGGGCGGTTGGCGCGTACGTGACCGACCTCAGCTGGACAGACCAGCACAAAACGTGCGACCCTGTTCGGGTGAGTGCTCTGGACCCCATGCTCGTCGTGCGTCGGCACGTCGACCTGCTGCGCGTCCACAGCGCCATCTGTCGTCCCGTCCGCTGATCGCCGCCCGACGTTTAACTCGGCGTTACAACTCAGGTTGTAGCCGACAGTAGCCACTGGGCGCGCACCGCGGATCTGCCGGGGCGGCTCTTTTTTTGCTTCACGAGCGCGCCATGTGCGGCGGCTTCCAGGCGGGCGCGCCCGCCCCAACGCACGATGACGTTAGTGAGGAAGCCGCCGTATGTCTCCCCAAACCGGAGCAACAGCGACCATGACCCCGGCGAAGGCCCCCCGCCGCAAGCGCGGAGAGGGACAGTGGGCGCTCGGCTACCGCGAGCCGCTCAACAAGAACGAAGAGAACAAGAAGAACGACGACGGGCTCAACGTCCGCCAGCGGATCATCGACATCTACTCCAAGCACGGCTTCGACTCGATCGACCCGGCCGACCTGCGCGGCCGGATGCGCTGGTACGGCCTCTACACGCAGCGGCGGCCGGGCATCGACGGCGGCAAGACGGCCGTGCTCGAGCCCGAGGAGCTCGACGACAAGTACTTCATGCTCCGGGTGCGGATCGACGGCGGGCAGCTGTCGGTCGCCCAGCTGCGAGTGATCTCCGATATCTCGGTCAGGTACGCCCGCGGCACCGCCGACGTCACCGACCGGCAGAACCTCCAGCTGCACTGGATCGAGATCGAGTCCGTCCCGGCGATCTGGGAGACGCTTGAGTCAGTCGGCCTGTCCACCACCGAGGCCTGCGGCGACACCCCCCGGGTCATCGTCGGCTGCCCGCTGGCCGGGCTGGCCGCCGATGAGCTGATCGACGCGACCGACGAGATCACCGCCGTGGCCGACCGCTATATCGGCGACGAGGCGCTGTCCAACCTGCCGCGCAAGTTCAAGTCCTCGATCAGCGGCTGCGCCACCCAGTGCTCGCACCACGAGATCAACGACGTGGCGTTCGCCGCCGTCCGCCGCCCGGACACGGGCGAGGTCGGCTATGACCTCTGGGTCGGCGGCGGGCTCTCGACCAACCCGATGATCGCCAAGCGGCTGGGCGCGTTCGTCCGGCCGGACCAGGTGCCCGAGGTGTGGAACGCGGTCGCCGAGCTCTTCCGCGACTACGGGTACCGGCGGCTGCGGCACCGCGCCAGGATCAAGTTCCTGATCGCCGACTGGGGACCGGAGAAGTTCCGCGAGGTGCTGGAGAAGGAGTACCTCGGCTACGCGCTGCCGGACGGGCCCGCCCCAGTCAACGTCGCCCCGGGCGGCCGCGACCACGTCGGCGTGCACCGGCAGCGGGATGGGCTCAACTACGTGGGGTTCGCGCCGCGGGTGGGGCGGCTCAACGGCCCGCTGCTCGGTCAGATCGCGGACCTCGCCGAGCGGTACGGCAGCGGGGTGCGCACCACCTCGGAGCAGAAGATGGTCATCATCGACGTGCCCGATGCTTCGGTGCCCGCGCTGGTCGAGGAGCTCGAGCAGATCGGGCTGCCGGTGAATCCGAGTGTCTTCCGGCGGCACATGATGGCCTGCACCGGGATCGAGTTCTGCAAGCTCGCGATCGTGGAGACCAAGGGCCGGGCGATGGAGCTGATCGAGGAGCTCGAGAAGCGGCTGCCGGACTTCGACGCGCCGGTGACGATCAACGTCAACGGCTGCCCGAACTCCTGCGCTCGCATTCAGACGGCTGACATCGGGCTCAAAGGTTCGCTGGTTATAGATGAGGCTGGGAACCAGGTGGAGGGGTTCCAGATCCACCTGGGCGGCGCGCTGACCGGCGGCGACGCTGCCGGATCGGGGTTCGGCCGCAAGGTCAGGGGGCTCAAGGCGACCGCCGATGAGCTGCCGGACTACGTGGAGCGGGTGCTGCGCCGCTACGACGCGGCCCGTTCGGTTGGCGAGTCCTTCGCGCAGTGGACGCTACGGGCGTCAGATGAGGAGCTGTCATGACATCGCCATCGGGGCGCGCGGTCCCGTTCTACTGCCCGTATTGCGGGGAGGAAGACCTGGAACCGCAGGGCGCGGCGGACGGCGAGTGGCACTGCCGCTCCTGCACCAGGAGTTTCCAGCTACGTTTTGCCGGAATAGGTGCCGTCCTATGACCGCGGCAGGCGTTACACACGTTACGCTAGGCGGTCTGGGCTATCCGTTCGGCCCAGCAGAGGACGACGACGACCGACACGTGGAGGATCCGCAGCACATGCGTAGCCTCGCCGAACAGGCAGCCGAGGAGCTAGAGGACGCCTCCGCAGAGGACGTCATCAGATGGGCGACCGACACGTTCGGCGACCGGATCTGCATCACCTCGTCGATGTCGGACGCGGTGGTCATCCACCTCGTCTCCGCGATCAAGCCGGGCGTGGACGTGCTGTTCCTCGACACGGGGTACCACTTCCCTGAGACGATCGGCACCAGGGACGCGGTCTCCGCGATCTACCCGGTCACCCTGGTGAACGTGACCCCGTCGCGGACCGTGGCCGAGCAGGACGCCGAGCTCGGGCCCCGGCTCTACGGGCGCAACCCCGACCTGTGCTGCTACCTGCGCAAGGTCGAGCCGCTTGAGAAGTCCCTGGCGCCGTACGACGCGTGGTTCACCGGCGTCCGCCGCGAGGAGACCGCGTCCCGGCGCGACACCCGGGTCGTGGAGTGGGACGAGAAGCGGCAGATGATCAAGGTCAACCCGATCGTGGCCTGGACCGGCAAGCAGGTCGACGACTACATCGCCGAGAACGGCGTGCTTGTCAACCCGCTGGTCTACGACGGGTACCCGTCGATCGGCTGCCGGACCTGCACGATGCGGGTCGAGGCGGGCGCGGACCCGCGGTCCGGCCGGTGGGCCGGGACGGGCAAGACCGAATGCGGCATCCACGTCTGACCCTGGCGTCCGCTGACCATCCCCCGCTTGTCGCCGTCGCCCACGGGTCGAAGGACCCGCGGGCGGCGGCCACCGTCAGCGACCTGCTCGACCTGGTGGCGGCGCGGGCGGCGGACGCATCCGGCGGCGGGGTCGACGTGCGGGCGGCGCTTCCTCGACCACTGCGCGCCGTCGCTCCCCCAGGTGCTTGGCGCGCTCGCCGGCGGCCGCGGGCGCGCGGTAGGCCGGGGGCCGGTGCGGAGCGGGAAGACACTGTGCATCGTCGTGCCACTGCTGCTGACCGCCGCGTACCACAGCAAGTCGGACATTCCCGCCCAGCTGGCGGCGGCGAGCAGCGCGACGGCAAGCGGCGCGGCCGGCGGCAGCCGCCCTCGATGCCCGCTGCGCCGACACCCTCGGCCCGCACCCGCTGCTGCTGGCCGCCCTGGAGCGGCGGCTGCGCGAGGCCGGCGTCGCCGTCGACTCCGCCGCCGACCGCGCTCGCACCGCCGTGGTGCTGGCGGCAGCGGGCTCGTCCGACCCGGCCGCCAACGCGACCATCGCCGACCTCGCGGCCGGCTGGCAGCGCGACCGGGGCTGGCGCGCGGTCGTGCCCGCGTACGCGTCGGCCGCCGGGCCCTCGCCGGCCGAGGCCGTCGCGCGACGTCGACCCCGAGCCGGCGGGCCGGTCGTGGTGGCCACGTACCTGCTCGCCCCCGGCTACTTCGCGGACAAGATCAGGCAGGCCTCGGCCGAGGCGGGCGCGGCCGCCGTCTCCGGCGTGCTCGGCGCCGCGCCCGAGGTGGCCGACGTCGTCCTCGCCCGTTACCTGGCGGCGGCGGCGCTGGCCGAAGGCGGGGCGGATGAGCGGCAATGCGATCGTTTGTGGCCGGACTCCGGCTACAGTGATCGGGCTGTGGCTACTCGCCGGTTAGGGCCGGTTAGTAAGGTGCTCCATACGGGGAAACCGACGTGGAACGGATGTTACGGCGCGTGCGCCGCGCCGCGCATAACCTTACGCGGTAGGCTCATGCGCCCAGAGTAGGGCAGACGGACCGCGTGAGGAGGGGAATGCACATCTGGCCAGGCGCCGCGTATCCCCTCGGCGCTACGTGGGACGGGTGGGGAAGTAACTTCGCCCTGTTCTCCGAGGCTGGCCGAGGCCGTCGAGCTATGCCTGTTCGACGATGCCGGGGACGAGACCCGGGTCGAGCTGACCGAGGTCGACGGGTTCGTCTGGCATGGCTACCTGCCCGCGATCAGCCCCGGGCAGCGGTACGGCTACCGGGTGCACGGCCCGCACTCCCCCCGGCACGGCGCCCGCTGCGCGCCGTCCAAGCTGCTGCTCGACCCGTACGGCAAGGCGCTCGACGGGGACGTGCAGTGGGACCAGGCGCTGTTCGACTACCAGTGGACCGACCCACGGCGGCCGAACACGACCGACAGCGCCCCCTTCATGCCGAAGAACGTGGTCATCAACCCGTTCTTCGACTGGGGCAACGACCGGCCCCCGCATATCCCGTATCACGACACCGTGATCTACGAGGCGCACGTCCGGGGCCTGACCCTCCGCCACCCCGAGGTGCCGCTGCGCCAGCGTGGCACCTACGCCGGAATCGCCCACCCGGCGGTGATCGAGCACCTCAAGCGGATCGGCGTCACCGCGGTGGAACTGCTGCCGGTGCACCAGTTCGTCCCTGAGCAGGGGCTGTCGTCGCGCGGCCTGACCAACTACTGGGGCTACAACACGATCGGCTTCCTCGCCCCGCACAACCGCTACTGCTCGGCCGGACAGCGCGGCGAGCAGGTCGGCGAGTTCAAGACGATGGTCAAGGCGCTGCACACGGCGGGCATCGAGGTCATTCTCGACGTGGTCTACAACCACACCGCCGAGGGCGACGGCCGCGGCCCCACCCTGTCCTTCCGCGGCATCGACAACCACGCCTACTACCGCCTCGACGACGCCAACCCGTGGCGGTACATCGACTACACCGGCTGCGGCAACTCGCTGAACGTCAGGCACCCGCACTCGCTCCAGCTGATCATGGACTCGCTGCGCTACTGGGTGCTTGAGATGCACGTCGACGGGTTCCGCTTCGACCTGGCGTCGGCCCTGGCCAGGGAGCTGCACGACGTGGACCGGCTGTCCACGTTCTTCGACCTGGTGCAGCAGGACCCGGTCGTCTCCCAGGTGAAGCTGATCGCCGAGCCGTGGGACGTCGGCGAGGGCGGCTACCAGGTCGGCAACTTCCCGCCGCTGTGGACCGAATGGAACGGCAAGTACCGGGACACGATCCGCGACTTCTGGCGCGGCGAGCCGGCCACGCTGCCCGAGTTCGCCTCCCGGCTGACCGGCTCGAGCGACCTCTACGAGACGTCCGGGCGCCGCCCGATCGCCTCGATCAACTTCGTCACCTGCCACGACGGGTTCACCCTGGCCGACCTGGTCAGCTACAACGACAAGCACAACGAGGCCAACGGCGAGGAGAACCGCGACGGGACCGACGACAACCGGTCCTGGAACTGCGGGGTGGAGGGCCCGGCCGCAGACGACCCCGAGGTCGCCGAGCTGCGCGCCCGGCAGCAGCGGAACTTCCTGGTCACGCTCTTCCTCTCGCAGGGCATCCCGATGATGTCGGCCGGCGACGAGATCGGCGCGCACGCAGGGCGGCAACAACAACGCCTACTGCCAGGACAACGAGATCTCCTGGGTGGACTGGTCGCGCGCGGCCGGCGAGCGGGACCTGCTCGCCTTCACCCAGAAGGTCTCGCGCGGCTGCGGCGGCGCCACCCGGTGTTCCGCCGCCGCCGCTTCTTCCACGGCGCCTTCACCGGATCGGGCGCCGGCACGACCGACATCACCTGGCTCACCCCGGCCGGGGACGAGATGACCGAGGAGGACTGGCGGGCCTCGTACGCGCGAGTCGGTCGCGGTCTTCCTCAACGGGTCGGCGATCAGCGAGCCCGACCCGCGCGGCGACCCGGTCACCGACAAGAAGTTCCTGCTGCTGTTCAACGCGGGCGCGGAGCCGATCACGTTCACCATCCCCGAGGCCACCCTCGGCACCGACTGGGAGATCGTCATCGACACGCTGCTCGCCGCGCGGCGACCCGGCCGACGCGATCGGCTTCCTGCCCAAGATGAAGGTCGACGTCGCCAGCCGCGCCATCGTGGTGCTCCGCTCCCGGACCTGACGTTCCCTGGCCTGACGATCGCGGACCCGAACCGCGCTCTCACGCTTCTTGCTGTTATCCGGATGGGCTAGGATTTGACCATGCGGATGATCCTTCCTGAGGCGGGCGACGAGCTCGACGACTTCGAGCTGGCCGAGGCGTACGCGTACCCGCGCGAGCGGTGGCTGCGGACCAACATGGTGATGAGCGCGGACGGCGCGGGGGCGCTTGGACGGGCTGTCCGGCGGGCTGTCGGCGGCCGGGGACAAGCGGGTCTTCGGCATCCTGCGCGTGCTGGCGGACGTGGTCCTGGTGGGCTCGGGCACCGCCGAGGCCGAGAACTACAAGCCCGCCCGCCCCCGCCCGGCGCTCGCGTCGCTGCGGGCCGGCCGCCCGGCGACCGCGACGATCGCGGTGATCAGCGGCTCCCTCGACCTGGACCTGGAACAGTCCGCTGTTCACCGACGCGCCGGCGGACGCCGGACCATCGTGATCACCCGCGAGGCAGCCCGTCCGGAGCTGCGCACGGCCGCCGCCAAGGTCGCCGACGTGATCGTGGCCGGCCAGGACAGGGTCGACCTGGCGGCGGCGCTCAACGCGCTGGCCGACCGGGGTCTGCGCCGGGTCAACTGCGAGGGCGGCCCGCACCTGCTGGCCCAGATCGCCGCCGCCGGCCTGCTGGACGAGCTCACCCTCACCGTCAGCCCCACCCTGGCCGGGCCGGGCACGGGTCGCATTGTCGCGGGCCCGGCCTTCGCCGCCGACCGCGATGACCCTCGCCCAGGTGCTGACCGAGGACGGCTACCTCTTCTGCCGGTACCTCACTCAGGAGCCCGGGAATCCGGGATCCGCGTTACCAGACCGACCCAAGATCTTTTCGCCAGCCAGGCCTGCGTGTCGAATTGTTCAGTGAAGACTTATCAGTTACGCTTGAGCATATGGAGTCAGAGGGATCCGTTCCGGATGCTCACGAGGTCGCGGCCGCGCTGCGGGTCGCCATCGGCATGCTGTACCGCAGGCTCAAGCAGACCTCGCCTAACGACGAGCTGACGCTGGCCGAGTCTTCGACGCTGTCCCGGCTGGAGCGCGGCGGCCCGGCCAGCTCGAGCGAGCTCGCCCGGCACGACCGGATCAGCCCGCAGTCGATGGGCGTTACCGTCGCCGCCCTGGAGGACCGCGGCCTGATCGAGCGGGACCGGGACCCCGGCGACGGCAGGCGGATCGTGCTGTCGGTCACCGAGGCGGGGCGGCAGCTGATCCATGACAAGCGCGGCGCGCGGACCGGGCAGATCGCGGCCGCGCTGGGACGGGTTCAACGAGCGACGAGCTGAACCAGCTGAAGGCCGTCGTCCCCCTGCTCGAAAGGCTGGCGGAGAAGCTGTAATGGGTTCAAGCACCACCACCCGACCCCGAAGCCGGTCGCGCCCAAGCCGGACCGCTACGCCTGGATCGCGCTCGCCAACACGACCGCGGCCATCTTCATGGCCTCGCTCGACGGGTCGGTCGTGATCATCGCGCTCCCGGCGATCTTCCGCGGCATCAACCTCGACCCGCTGTCGGCCGGCAACATCAGCTACCTGCTCTGGATGATCATGGGCTACCGCCTCGTCCAGGCGGTGCTGGTGGTGAACCTGGGCAAGCTCGGCGACATGTTCGGCCGGGTCAAGATGTACAACGCGGGCTTCGTGGTGTTCACGATCGCCTCGGTGCTGCTCTCGTTCGACCCGTTCGAGGGCACCCACGGGGCGCTGTGGCTGATCGGCTGGCGGTTCCTGCAGGCGATCGGCGGGTCGATGCTGATGGCGAACTCGGCCGCGATCCTGACCGACGCGTTCCCGGCCGAGCGGCGCGGCTTCGCGCTCGGCACCAACCAGATCGCCGCCCTCGCGGGCATGTTCATCGGCCTGGTCGCGGGCGGCCTGCTGGCCGCCTGGGACTGGCGCGCGGTGTTCTGGATCAACGTCCCGGTCGGCGTCTTCGGCACGGTCTGGGCGTACATGATGCTGCGCGACAACGGCGTCAGGCGACCGCAGCAAGATCGACTGGTGGGGCAACATCACGTTCGCCCTCGGCCTCGGCTCGATCCTGGTCGGCACCACCTACGGCATCCAGCCGTACCACGGCAACTCGATGGGCTGGGAGTCCCCGGTCGTGCTGGGCGAGCTCATCGGCGGCGCGGCGTTGCTGGCGGTGTTCCTGATCATCGAGACCCGGATCGCCGAGCCGATGTTCCAGCTCGGCCTGTTCAAGATCAGGGCGTTCACCGCGGGCAACGTGGCCGGCCTGCTGGTGTCGATCGCCCGCGGCGGCATCCAGTTCATGCTGATCATCTGGCTGCAGGGCATCTGGCTGCCGCTGCACGGCTACAGCTACGACCAGACCCCGCTCTGGGCGGGCATCTTCCTGCTGCCGATGACGGCCGGGTTCCTGGTGGCCGGGCCGATCTCCGGGATCTTGTCCGACAAGTTCGGGTCCCGCGGTATCGCCACCGGCGGGATGGCGGTGTTCGCGTCCAGCTTCATCGGGCTGATGCTGATCCCGGTCAACTTCCCCTACTGGGCCTTCGCGGCGCTGATCGCGGCTGAACGGCATCGGCAGCGGGATGTTCGCGTCGCCGAACTCGTCCTCGATCATGGGCAGCGTCCCGGCCGGCGACCGGGGCGTCGCCTCGGGGATGCGCTCGACGTTCCAGAACTCGGGCACCGCGGTGTCCATCGGCGTCGTCTTCACGCTGCTGATCGCCGGCCTGTCGAGCAAGCTGCCGTACGTCGCTGAGCAACGGGCTGACCAAGGTCGGGGTGCCGTCCGGGGTCGCGCACCAGGTCGCCACGCTGCCCCCGGTGTCGTCGCTGTTCGCCTCGGTGCTCGGCGTCAACCCGATCCAGCACCTGCTCGAGCCGACCGGCGTGCTGGCGAAGCTGCCCGCCGCCAGCCAGGCGACGCTCACCGGCCGGCAGTTCTTCCCCAGCCTGCTGGCCGGGCCGTTCCACAGCGGCCTGGTCGTCGTGTTCGGCGTCTCCGCCACCCTGTCGGTGCTGGCCGGGCTGGCCTCGCTGCTGCGGGGCAAGCGCCAGCCTGAGCACCAGGAGCCCTAAAACGCTCCGGGGTCACGCACGGTCCGTTCGAAATTCAAATGCTTTTATCCCGAACGGACCCGTTTTTCACCCCGGGCTCAATGGCCCGCGACCCCGGGTTGACACGGGTTTTAACGCGCTCTTAACAACTGCCTGTGACTGTGAGTACGACAATGCGTGAGGAGTGGGTATATGCCTTCGTGTCATCGGCGACGCAAGGCGGCAGCCAGCGGACCAGTCATTCTGCTGATGTGCGCAGCAGCCTTGGATCTGAGAATCGGATTACTCGCGCGACGCGGCGCAGCGGCCTGCGGGGGCGCGCGAGTGGACCGAAGGAGCTGACGCACGCATGAACTACACGACACCGTCGCGCCCGGCGGAAGCCCTGGCCCCGTGCACAAGCTGGCGACTGGACGCCGCGTGCCGTCAGGTTGATCCCGAGCTGTTCTTCCCGATCGGGACCACGGGTCCCGCGATCGAGCAGGTCGGCCGGGCCAAGGGGATCTGCCAGGCCTGCCCGGTGCGCGAGGCGTGCCTGCGCTGGGCGCTGCGCAACCGGATCGCGTTCGGCATCTGGGGCGGCACCACCGAGGAGGACCGGCAGAGCCTCCGGCGAGGGTTCGCCCAGCGGGTGTCTCATGAGGGATGAGGCCCTGATCTCGATGCAGGGCACGATCGCGCGCATCGCCTGCCAGCGGATGCGGGTCGGCGCTACCTGAAGGCGCTCTCGGACAGCGTCCAGCAGGCCGCCTGCCTGCCGGTGCACCTGGCCTGGGACCGCAAGGCGGCGGCCCACGCCGAGCTGTTCAACCTGCTCGGCGACGCGACCGGCGACCCGGTGCTGGCCCGGCTGGCCGGCGTGGCGGTCGGGTGGACGCACACGCTGGCGGTGTCGGTCGGGCCGGTGGCCGACGGCATCATCCTCAACTCGCGCCGCCGGCTGCTCGACTGCCTGACCGCCGGCGACGCCGACGGCGCGGCCCACGAGATGGAGCGCCACCTGTCCGGATTGTGCTTCATGAGCCGGGTGGCCGAGCGCTGCGCTAGCTGAGCCGCAGGTCCGGGCTGAGCTGGTCGGGGTCGGTGCGGAGCTCGATCAGGGCCGGGCCCTGGTGCGCGCGGGCGCGCGCGAGCGCGGCCGGGAACTCCTCGGTCCGCTCGTACCAGCAGGCCGAGGGCGCCGAACGACGCCGCGTAGGCGGCGAAGTCGGGGTTGCGGAGCTCGGTCGCGATCACGTGCCCGGGGAACGTCGCGCTCCTGGTGCATCCGGATCGTGCCGAGCATGCCGTTGTTGACGACGATCACGATGACGTTGAGCCCGAACTGGACCGCGGTGGCGAGCTCGTTCCCGCTCATCAGGAAGCAGCCGTCGCCGGCCACGGTGACCACCGTCCGGTCCGGGTGCAGGACCGCGGCGGCCAGGCCGGCCGGGCACCCCGTACCCCATGGCGCCGTTCCTGGGGCCGAGCTGGGTGCCGAAGCGGCGGAACTCGAAGAACCGCTGCAGCCAGATCGCGTAGTTGCCGGCCCCGTTGGTGACGATCGCGTCCGGCGGCAGCGACCTCGCGCAGGTGCGCGATGACGGCGGCGGTGTTGAGCGTGAGGTCATCGCCGGTCGGCGCGCGGAACCGCTCCTGCCCGGCGCGGAGCCGGGCGCGCCAGGCGCTGCGGTCTGTCAAGCGGCGGCAGGCTCGGCCGCGCGGAGCGCGGCCGCGACCGATCCCAGGCTCGCGTGGATCGCCAGCGCCGGAGCGGGCGCGGGCGGCCCGCCGAGGTCGCCAGGCGCCTGCGACACCAGCACGGTGCGGTCGGCCGCGGCGTCGAGCTCGGTAGCCGTTGGTGGTCGGGTCGTCGAGGCGCGGGCCGAGCGCCACGATCAGGTCGGCGTCGGCGGTCGACGCTGCGCGCGCAGCTCCGGCTGCCGCCCAGGCCCAGGTAGCCGACGTAGCTCGGGGACGCGTTGTCGACCGCGTCCTGCCAGCGGAAGGCGGCCGCCATCGGGATCTGGTTGCGCTCGGCGAAGGCGGTGATGTCGTCGCCGACCGACTGGGACCAGCCCGGTCCGCCGACGATCAGCACCGGCCGCCGCGCCCGGGCGCAGCCTCTCCAGGAGCGCGTCACGGTCGGCGGCGGCGAGCGGCGGGGCGGCGGCGGGCGACGCGATCCTGACCGGGGCGGCGGTGCGGTCGTACTGGACGTCCTCCGGCACCACCAGCACCACCGGTCCCGGACGTCCGCTGTGCGCGATGTGCATCGCCTCCGCGACCAGTTCGGGGATACGGTCCGCGTCGTCGACCGTCAGCACCGCCTTGGCCGACGAGCCGAAGACCAGCTCGTAGTCCATCTCCTGGAAGGCGTCCCGGCCGAGCAGGCTCCCGGTCGACCTGGCCGACGACGAGCACCAGCGGCGTGCCGTCCTGGTAGGCGGTGTGCAGCGCGATGCTCGCGTGGGACGCCCCCGGCCCCCGGGTGACCAGGCAGACGGCGGCCCGCCCGGTCAGCTTCCCGGCCGCCTCGGCCATGTTGGCGGCGGCCGCCTCGTGCCGGTGTTGATGACCCCGATGCCCGCCTCCCAGAGCGCGTCAAGCACCGGCAGGAAGCTCTCGCCTGGCACGCACGTCCACAGCGGAACGTCGTGGGCGCGACAGGCACTCGACCAGCGCGGCGCCGCCCGTGCGCGCCTTGACCTCGCCCTCAGGATCCGCCGAGGCTGAAGACACGGACGCGGCCGAGGACACGGGCGGTGCTGACGATTCCACAGGGCGGCTCCTGCGGTCGGTGACGTGGCGCTCGCCCCAGATTAAGGCCGCATCGTCGGGACGCGGACGGTGGCCGGGGTGGCCGCTGAGGCTCCGGGGGCGTACCCGGAGCCTCAGCGACCGCGGTGTCCGGCCGATTTAAAAGCCCCGGATTAGCTGCACCGTATTCCCGTTGGCATTACTGACATAGAAATTTCTGGTCAGCGCGCCGGCGACTGCCAGCCCGAATGGACCCGCGCCGACCGGGATGGTCGCATTGACCTGGTTGGTACGCCCGTTGATCACCGACACGGTATTATCGGCGAAATTCGCGACATAAACAGTTCCGGACTCGGGGTTGGCCATCACCCCGAACGGGCCGGCGCCGACCGGGACGGTCGCCGTGACCTGGTCGGTACGCCCATCGATCACCGATACTGTATTGTCTGCGTGGTTCGCCGCGTAAATGGTGTCGGTTTCTTCGTTGACCGCTAGCACAAAGGGCTCGTTCCCGACCGGGATGGTCGCGGTGACCTTGTTGGTACGCTCGTTGATCGCCAATACCGTGTTGGTGGCCTCGTCGGCCGCGTACACGGTGCCGGTTTCCATGTCGACGGCCACCCAGCCCACGCCGGTGCCGACCGGGATGGTCGCGGTGACCTTGTCGGTGCGCCCGTTGACCACCGATAGGGCGTCACCATTGAAATTTGCGACATAGACGGTGTCGGACGCCCAGTTGACGGCCACCCCGGACGGGCCCGCGCCCGCCGAGATGGTCGCCTTGACCTGGTTGGTACGCCCGTTGATGACCGTGACCGTGTTGCTGGCCACGTTCCCGACGTAGATGGTGTCGGTTACCCAGTCGATCGCCACGCCGTGCGGGATCGAGCCGACCGGGACGGTCGCGATCACCCGGTGGGTCTGTCCGGACAGAACCGAGACCGCGCCGTCGCCGGCGTCGGCGACGTAGGTGGTGCCGGTGATCGGATTGACCGCCACCCCGAGTGGGACGTTGCCGACCGGGTAGGTCGAGATGGAATTCGGGCCGCCTGCCGCAAAAGCCGTCGCGGGAATCGTCAAGGCGACCGCCGCGCCCCCGGCAACCAGCGCGAGCCGGCCACGGCGCAAGCATGACGAAACGCGGTCACGGGCAACTGAACTGAGCATTTCTGCTTCTTTCTGCGGAAGTAATACCGCGTTACCAGGCACGTTGAAGTGCCTATCTTCACTGTTAACGAGCAGATCGGAGGCCTACCAGGCGAAATGCCACTTACCCGAGATAATCGGGATTCGCGGTCTCCGGTCGGACGGGCATCAGGCGCCTACGTCTATGCTTATCTTGCCATTCACCGATCGAATTCCGGGTTACCGGCGGCGCATGCAAAAACGGCGCGCCGATGCTGGGCACCGATCGGGCTCGACCTGGTTGTGCCCGCCCTCGACTGCGAGGAGCTCGGTGACCGCGCTGCGGCCGGCTGTACGGCTGACCGAGCGGCCGGCCGACGCCGGGCTAAGCGTCCGGTCGAGCGACCAGCCGAGCGGCCGGCTGACCGCGCCCCACGCTTCTTGCTGTTATCCGCGTCCACACCGGGAAGATCTTGGAAGATATTTTTTTCGCGGAAACTTTGTCGGCATATAGCGTGCTTTCTTCCACCAAGAAAAAAGTTTCCAAGATCTTTTTCTGACAGTCATCACAAGACCGACACGCGTGGGCATGGACGTCCGCTGGCGACCACTGGGACACCCGGACAAGACGAGGCGCCGCAGTGAGAAGGTTGTGCTGGGCTTGCGGGGCCGCCGGTGAATGGAGTGACGGGGTGGAGGGCGCGGCAGGGCGACAGGGGCGGCGGCGGCTGCGGAGGGACAGGGCGACAGGGGCGGAAGACGGCTGCGGAGTGACAGGGTCGACAGGGCGGCCGGTGCTGCGGAGTGACGGGGCCGGAGGGGCGGCCGGTGCTGTGGAGTGACGGGGCTGAGGGCGTGGCGTGTCAGAGGGAATGACATGGCGGGGTAGGGCCGGTCAGATGGAGGGGCGGCTGACTGGGTAGGTTCGACGTTGGCGGCGGCCAAGGTCGGGGACCGGGTTCTGGGCTGCGACCGACGTAACGCGAGCAAAGGGATTGTGATGAGCCAACCCCTAGCGGGAACGGCCGCCCTGGTCACCGGGGCGAGCAGCGGGATCGGGGCGGCGACGGCGCGGCGGCTGGCGGCCGAGGGCGCGGCGGTCGGGCTGGTGGCCCGCCGCCTCGACCGGCTGACCGAGCTCGCCAGCGCCATCAAGGAGGGCGGCGGGCGCACGCACGTCGTCCAGGCCGACGTGACCGATCAGCAGCAGGCGATCTCGGCCGTGGAGGAGGTTGCCGAGTGGCTCGGTCGGCTGGACACCGTGGTCAACAACGCGGGCGTGATGCTGCTCGGGCCCGCGCTCGCGGCCGGCACCGACGAGTGGGATCGGATGATCGCGCTCAACGTGCAGGCGCTGCTGTACGTCACCCACGCGGCCCTGCCGCACCTGGTGGCGGCCGCGGACAGCTCGCCTCGGCGGGTGGCCGACGTGGTCAACATCAGCTCCACCGCCGGGCGGGTGGCGCGGCCCGGCAGCAGCGTCTACAACCTCACCGAGTTCGGCGTCAACGCCTTCTCCGAGGCGCTGCGGCAGGAACTGGTCGGCCACCGGGTACGGGTCAGCGTGGTCGAGCCCGGCACCGTCGACACCGAACTCGTCGACCACGTCACCGGCGACATCCAGGCGGCGGCCCGCAAGCAGGTCGCCGCCATCGAGGCGCTGCGCCCCGAGGATATCGCCGACAGCGTCGCCTACATCGTTACCCGCGACCGCCGGGTGGCCGTCAATGAAATGCTGGTCAGGGCCGGCGACCAGACCTGGTAACCGGGCCAGGCGTGGCCGCCCGAGGCTCACGAGCTCTGCCGGTGCGGCCCGAGCAGGGCCAGGTCGGCCGGTCCGAGGCGGTCCCCGGCGGTGGCGAGCTGATGCCAGTGCGGGTAGATCAGATCGGGCGCGCTGACCTTGTCCAGCGCCGCCCGCTCGTCGGTCGGCCAGCGCCAGCGTGGCCGCGCCGAGGTTGTCGAGCAGCTGCTCGTCGGTCCGCGCCCCGATGATCAGCGAGGTCACGGCGGGCCTGGCCAAGCAGCCAGGCCAGCGCGACCTGGGCCGGCGTAGGCCCCGTGGGCGGCCGCCACGTCGACCAGCACCTCGATCGTGTCGTAGAGCTTCTCCCGGTCGCGGACCGGCGGCTCGCTCCACTCGCCCGACAGCTGCCTGGTCTGCTCGGACGGCGACGCGTCGCGCCGGTACTTGCCCGACACCAGGCCGCCCGCCAGCGGCGACCACACCAGGATGCCGAGTCCCTGGTCGACCGAGAGCGGCAGCAGCTCGTACTCGGCGTCCCTGGACTCGAGCGAGTAGTAGATCTGCTGGGCCGAGAACCGCTCGTAGCCACGGCTGTCGGCCACCGCGAGCGCCTTCATCAGCTGCCAGCCGGCGTAGTTCGACGCCGCCAGGTAGCGCACCTTCCCGGCCGCGACCAGCGAGTCGAGCGCGGACAGGGTCTCCTCGAGCCGGGTCTGCCCGTCCCACTCGTGCACGTGGTAGATGTCGATGTGGTCGGTGCCGAGCCTGCGCAGGCTGGCCTCGCAGCCCGCGATGATGTGCTGGCGGGACAGGCCCGCGTCGTTCGGCCCGTCGCCCATCGACATCCGCACCTTGGTCGACAGCAGCAGCGAGTCCCGGCGCCCCAGGATCACCTCCCCGGTGATCTCCTCCGCGAGCCCGCCCGAGTAGACGTCGGCCGTGTCGATCAGGTTCACCCCGGCGTCCAGGCACAGGTCGACGTGACGGCGCGCCGCCACCACGTCGGTCGCGCCCACCGCGCGGAACCCGCCGCGCCCGCCGAACGTCATCGTGCCAAGCGTCAGCGTCGATACCCGCAGCCCGCTGCGGCCCAGCTGTCGGTACTCCATCGTCGACCACCCTTCGTCATCCGCCGTCCTGCCCAAGACAACCTATGCCGGGCATCCGGCGACGTATGAGGCAGGGGCTCGCCGCCGCCGGGGAGACGGGGCCGATGGGGCGAAGCACGGGCCCGTTCGAGATGATGAAGTGGAATTTGATCTTTGCTGGCGGGGCGTTCGCTCGCGGCCGCTTCGGCGGGACTAGCCTGAGGGCATGCCAGAGCTGCACAAGCGGGTAGAGATGCACGAGGCCTCGGCCGAGCTCGACATCAACCCGGTGTACTTCCGGGAGAAGAGCTGCGTCATCCCCCGGTACGAGCTGCCGGAGCACGGGGTCCTGCCGCGCACGGCGCTGCAGGTGGTGCGGGACGAGCTCATCCTCGACGGCAACGCCCGGCTGAACCTGGCGACGTTCGTCACCACCTGGATGGAGCCCGAGGCCGAGCTGCTGATGGCCGAGTGCGCGCCCAAGAACATGATCGACAAGGACGAGTACCCGCAGACGGCCGAGCTCGAGAAGCGCTGCGTGAACATCATCGGGTCGCTGTGGCACGCGCCGCACGGCGAGTCGGTCGGCTGCTCGACCACCGGGTCGAGCGAGGCGTGCATGCTCGGCGGGATGGCGCTGCTGTGGCGCTGGCGCGCCCGCCGCAAGGCGGCCGGGCTCGACACCGCCCGGCCGAACCTGGTGATGGGCACCAACGTCCAGGTCTGCTGGGAGAAGTTCTGCCGCTACTGGGACGTGGAGCCGAAGTACGTTCCGGTTGAGACGGGTCGCTACCACCTGGGGGCGGCCGAGGCGGCGGCGCAGTGCGACGAGAACACGATCGGGGTCGTGGTCATCCTCGGGTCGACCATGGACGGGTCGTACGAGCCGGTCGACGAGGTGAACACGGCGCTGGACGCCCTGGCCGCGACGCCGGGCGGGCCCGACGTGCCGATTCACGTGGACGGGGCGTCCGGCGGGTTCGTCGCGCCGTTCCTGCAGCCGGGGCTGAAGTGGGACTTCCGGGTGCCGCGGGTCGCCTCGATCAACACCTCGGGGCACAAGTACGGCCTGGTCTACCCGGGCGTCGGCTGGGTCATCTGGCGGGACTCCGAGGCGCTCCCCGATGACCTGATCTTCCGGGTCAACTACCTCGGCGGCGAGATGCCGACGTTCGCGCTGAACTTCTCCCGGCCCGGCGCCCAGGTCGCGGCGCAGTACTACAACTTCATCAGGCTCGGCTTCTCCGGCTACCAGCACGTGCAGCAGACCTGCCAGGACATCGCCAAGTACCTGTCGGCCGAGATCGACAAGCTCGACCAGTTCGAGCTGCTGAGCGACGGCAGCGACCTGCCGGTGTTCGCGTTCAAGCTGCACGACGACATCGACAAGTACTCGGTCTACGACCTGTCGGAGCGGCTGCGGATGCGCGGCTGGCAGGTGCCCGCCTACACGTTCCCCGAGAACCTGACCGACATGTCGGTGATGCGCATCGTCGTGCGGAACGGGTTCTCGATGGACCTGGCCAACCTGCTGCTTGACGACTTCCGGCTGCATCTGCGCGTACTCGAGCACCACCCGCAGACGCAGCCGCCGCCGGAGGTCCAGGCCAAGCGGCAGTCGTTCGCGCACTGACCGCCTGGTCCTTCGCGACGCCACAGGAACGGCGGCCGGATTCTCGATTCCTGTCACATTGACTCGCCTCGATGCGCGAGACACCGTGAGAGTCGATCGAGAATCGCCTGCGTCACCGGAGGTGCGCCGTGCTGTCGGCCGAAGACAACGAGATCCTCACCCGGGTCGGCCCGGGCACGCCGATGGGGAACCTGCTGCGCCGGTACTGGATCCCGGCCTGCCTGTCGTCGGAGATCGGCGAGCCCGACGGGCCGCCGGCCCGGGTCCGGCTGCTCGGCGAGGACCTGGTGGCGTTCCGCGACACCCGCGGCGCGGTCGGCCTGATCGAGGAGCGGTGCCCGCACCGGGGGGCGTCGCTGTTCTACGGGCGGAACGAGGAGTGCGGGCTGCGCTGCACCTACCACGGCTGGAAGTTCGACGTCAGCGGGCAGTGCACCGACCAGCGGTCCGAGATCCGGTCGTTCGCGCACCGGATCAAGACCGAAGTCCTACCCGGTGCGCGAGTCGGGCGGGATCGTCTGGGCGTACCTGGGCCCGGAGGCGTCGATGACGCCGTTCCGCGACTTCGGCACCGACGCGCTGTCGCCGCCGCTGATCGGCGCGAACAAGGAGACGATCTACTGCAACTGGGTCCAGTCGATGGACGGCGACCTGGACACCGCGCACATCTCCAACCTGCACCAGTTCGACGCGATCGACGACATTCCCGACGACGGGACCGACAAGCCGGGCTACCCGTCGGGGTACATGTCGATGAAGTTCTGGCGGCACGACCCGCGCGCGCTGATCGAGGTCGACGAGACCTGGCACGGCTTCAGGTACGCGGGGCTGCGGGTGACGCCGAACGGGTACCGGCACGCGCGGATCAGCGCCTACATCTTCCCCGCGTCGACGATCATCGCGCAGATCCCGTTCTCGACCCGGCAGATCTTCGTGGTGCCGTCCGATGACTGCACCACCCACCGGTACAACTTCACGACCCAGCCGCCGGCCAACCCGCGCGGGCTGGGCGGGCCGGTCTTCTTCAGCTACGAGAAGTACCCGTTCGAGATGCTGCCGCCGAACGGCGTCGTGCCCCGCACCTACACCAGGGAGAACGACTACCGGATCGACCGGTTCGCGCAGAAGGGGCTCTCCTACAGCGGGATCGCGGACTTCCGGTCCCAGGACGCGATGGCGACCGAGACCGCCGGGCCGATCTACGACCGGACGACGCGAGCACCTCGGCTCGACCGACGTCGCCCTGATCCGGATGCACCGCCAGCTCCTGCGGGCGGCCAAGGCGCTGGCCGACGACCCGGCGGCGGAACTGCCGGCCCTCGGCGGGGCGGGCGACTTCCACGCGATCCGCGGCGCCGAGAAGGTCCTCGGCGACGGCGAGGACTGGCGCGTCCTCGGCACCGACGCCGATCCGGTCGTCCAGGAGGCGCTGGACCTCTAGGAGTTGCCGGGCGCGCCGCCGTCCCGGTGCGGGCGGCGGGTCGGCAACGGCCGGGCGGCCGGGCCAGGCTGGTCGGGCTGGGTGCCTCCGAACCGGTTGCCGCCGTTGTAGCCGTTGGCGCGGTTCTGGCCGTTGCCGTTGCCGTTCGCATAGCCGTTGTCGTTGCCGTTCGCGTAGCCATTGCCGTTGGCGTAGCCATTGCCGTTGCCGTTGGCGTAGCCGCCGGGCGTGAAGGCGTTCGAGGCGCCAGCGCGGGGCACCGTCCGCCCGGGGAGCAGCCCGGGCGGGTCAGGGAAGTCAGCGCCGCTGGCGTGCACCTGCAGGCCGTCCGCGAACTCGGTCTCCATCCGGTGCTTGAGCACGGCGTCCTCGTGGATCTCGGCCTCGTTCGGCGACAGGGTGATCGCGAGCGTCAGCCCGAACATGAGCAGGCTGATGCCGGCCAGCAGCGGGACGATGAAGGAGATCGCGCTGGCGCCGCCCATCGACGCCATCGAGCCCCCCGACGTCGTGGCGTCCGCGTACACCTTCATCGCGGCCATCCCGGTGTAGTGCATCCCGCTGACCGCGACGCCGAAGATCAGCGACGCGACGACCGTCGCGCGGATGCTGCGGACCCGGGTGCCCGCCCACAGCGCCGGCCGTCCCGGCGACGACCGCGATCACCACCGACAGCACGAACAGGGGCGCGTTATAGCTCATGGTGTCGGGCATGCTCATCGCCTCCATGCCCAGGTAGTGCATGGAGGCGACGCCGATGCCGACGATGGCGCCGCCGATCAGCAGCGGCCGCCAGCCGCCGTTGCCCGTAGCTGACGATGAACAGCCCGATGCCCACCACGACGATCGCGATCAGCATCGACACGATCGTGATGGGCACGTTGTAGAGGATCGTCTGACCGGGGATCGTGAAGCCCAGCATCGCGATGAAATGCATGGCCCAGATGCTCCCGGCACCGATCGCGACGGCGGCCAGGATCAGCCAGCGGGCCCGGGCGGCCCCGGTGTAGGCCCTGGCCCTGGTAACGCAGCGCAATCCGAGGAACGCGCCAAGACAGGACATGGCGTAGCCGAGTACCGGGTTGACGAGGCCGTAGGAAAAGTTATGAACGATGACGGTCATGTGATGCGGCTCCCCCTCCGAAACCAGCAGCACAGGGAGCTTCGTGGCCCGCAGGCACCTCGCCCGACCGCCACGCCCCCCGTGGTGTTACGTATCGAGACACATAGTGGCAGATGCGTGGTCAAACGTCTCGAATGGGACGGAATATGGTTTAACGTTCATGTAACGGTTTCCTCGCGGACATGCGATGACACCGGACGGTGGGAAAGGTGGGATCCTTGGTCCGGTGTGACGGCGAACGGGGGATCCCATGGAGGCAGCGCAGTCCGGCACGGCCGACCGGAGCGCTCGGCGGTCAGCTCGGGACCGGGGCGACGCGGGAGCGCACCTTCCACGGCCGCGACCCGCACACCGTCGCCGCCGACACCATCTGCAAGGAGTCGCCGACCCCGTGCCAGGTGCGCACCCGGGTGTACCGCGATGGCCGGCTGGTCAAGCAGGGATTCCCGGTCGCCCAGATCAGCGACCACCTGGCCGACACCGGCACCACGATCTGGCTCGACCTGCGCGACCCCGACCGCGATGACCTGCTGGTGCTGCAGGACGAGTTCGGCCTGCACCCGGTGGCGATCGAGGACGCGCTGTTCGACCGCGAGCGGCCGAAGATCGACCGGTACGAGACGCACCTGTTCATGACCGTCTACAGCGCCCGGCTCGACACCACGACCGGCGAGCTCGCCACCAGCGAGCTGTCGGTGTTCATCCTGCCGCAGGCGCTGATCACCATCCGCAAGGACGACGGGCTGGACATCGGCAAGGTCGTCGAGCGCTGGGACTCCAGCCCCGACCTGGCCAAGCACGGCGTCGGCTTCCTGCTGTACGGACTGCTCGACTTCATCGTGGACGGCCACTTCGAGGCGGTGCAGTCGCTCGACGACGCGGTCGAGGAGCTCGAGGACAACCTGTTCGACGACACGCCCAAGAACATGTCCGTGCACCGGCGGTCCTTCGAACTGCGCAAGTCCCTGGTGCTGCTGCGGCGGATCGTGCTCCCGATGCGCGAGGTGCTGAACACCCTGATGCGGCGGGACGTGCGCGTGGTCGACCCCGAGCTGATGCCGTACTACCAGGACGTCTACGACCACGTGCTGCGCGCCACCGAGTGGACCGAGTCGCTGCGCGACCTGGTGACCACGATCCTGGAGACCAACCTGACCATCCAGGGCAACCGGATGAACATCATCACCAAGAAGGTGACGTCGTGGGCGGCGATCATCGCGGTGCCGACCTTCATCACCGGCTTCTACGGCATGAACGTGCCCTACCCCGGGTTCAGCAACCACGTCGGGCTGATCGTCGCGGTCGCCATCATGCTCATCACCGGGGTGTGCCTGTACGCCGTCTTCCGCCGCAACGACTGGCTCTAGGTCCCGGCCGAACGTACCCGCCGGCGCTCCGCGCTTCTTGCTGTTATCAGCACGATCGCCGCACGACCGAAGTTATTGCGCGACAAACGACTCGGGGAACCGGCGCAAACGTCGCGCAATAACTTCAGCGCTCCGCGCTTCTTGCTGTTATCAGCTGGCATTCGCGGCCGAAGCCTTAGCCGTCGAGCAGGCGCGACTTGACGTCGGCCTTGAGGATCTTGCCGACCCGGGAGCGGGGCAGCTCGGGCCAGATCTCGACCTGCTTGGGCGCCTTCACGCTGCCGAGGCGGTCCTTGACGAAGGCCCGGATCTCCTCGGCGGTGACGTCGCGGCCGGCGTGCGGCTGGATGATCGCGGTGACCCGCTCGCCCCACTTGTCGTCCGGCAGGCCGACGACCGCGCAGTCGAGGACGGCCGGGTGGGCCAGCACCGCCTGCTCGACCTCGGTCGAGTAGACGTTGAAACCGCCGGTGATGATCATGTCCTTGAGCCGGTCGACGATGTACAGGTAGCCGTCGTGGTCGAGGTACCCGACGTCGCCGGTGTGATGCCAGCCGTGCCTGGACGCCTCGGCGGTGGCGGCCGGGTTCCGGTAGTAGCCCGCCATCACCAGCGGGCCGCGGGCCACGATCTCGCCGCGCTCACCCGGCGGCAGCGTCCGGCCCGCCTCGTCCATGATCGCCACCGTGGTCAGCGGGGTCGGGCGGCCGGCCGAGGTGAACCGCTCGGTCGCCAGCGTCCCGTCGGCGTGCAGGTGCTCGCCGGGCGGCAGGGCGGAGATGAACATCGGCGCCTCGGTCTGGCCGAACAGCTGTCCGAGGACCGGCCCGAGCGCGCCGATCGCCTGCTCGAGCCGGGCGGCCGACATCGGCGCGGCCCCGTACCATAGGCACTGCAGCGAGGCCAGGTCGGCCGACTTGAGGGCCGGGTGGTCGAGCAGCGAGTAGATCACCGTCGGGGGCAGGAACGCGTGGGTGACCTGGTGCCGGCCGATGAGCGCGAGGAACTCGCCCAGGTCGGGGCGCGGCATGATGACGATTTCGCCGCCCAGCGCCATGATCGGGAAGCAGAGCACGCCGGCCGCGTGCGTCAGCGGCGCGAACGCGAGGTAGACCGGGCTGCCCGCGAACGGGTAGCTCATCAGCGTCAGGGCCGCCATCGTCTCGACGTTCCGGCCGGTCAGCATCACGCCCTTCGGCCTGCCGGTGGTGCCGCCGGTCCCGGCGATCATGACCACGTCGTCGACCGGGTCGGCCTGCCAGGGGTCGTCGCCGACCCCGGCCAGCCAGTCGGCGAAGCCGACCGCGCCGGGAACGCCGGGAACGCCAACCACGCCGACGCCGTCGGCCGCGTCGGCCTCCCCGTCAAGGCAGACCAGCGTGCGCAGCTCGGGCAGGTCCGGCGCGATCTTCGCCACCAGCGGCGCGAAGGCGGCGGCGAAGATCAGGCAGCGGCAGTCGAGCAGCGCCAGCAGCTCGCGGTTCTCGGCCGCCTCGTTGCGGGGGTTGACCGGGCACCAGACCGCCCCGGCCCGGCTGATGCCGAACACCGAGGCGAACGCGACCGGGTCGTTGCCCGACAGCACCGCCACCTTGTCGCCCGGTTCGATGCCGGAGCGGGCCAGCGCCCGCCCGACCGACCAGGACAGGCGCTGCACCTCGGCGTAGCTCCTGGCCTGGCCCGCCATCGTGAGGCAGGGGGCGTCGATGGGGTGGACCGACGCCCCCTTGTCGAGGAAGTCGACGAGCCGCATGGCCCCTCCTCCTCAACTCGACCTGGTGAGCGAAGGCTCCATCACCAGGCCGAAACTACGCAGCACGCCGAGCAGCTCGCGGTGCCCGAACGCCTGGCAGCCGGACGCGAACCCGGCCCGCCGCGGCGGCTGCTGCAGCAGCGAGTAGGCGGCGTACGCCTGGAGCAGGCCGGTCTGCTTGTAGTTGCAGTTCCCGTGGATGACGCAGTGCGCCCGGCCGAGCGGTCCTGAGGCGTGCACCGAGTCGAGCGAGGTGTTGATCCGGGTGTACTCGCGGGGCGGCATCTGGTTCATCACCGCGGCCGCCTGCTCGGCCAGCACCCGGTGCTTGTCCGCCTCGGGCAGGTCGGCGATCTGCGCGAGGGCGGCGGCGACGATCTGCGGGACGCCGAGCATCAGCGGCCGGTTGAAGACGCCACCGAGCACCTTGACGTTGGCGACCCGCGGATCGCGGCTGAACCAGACCGGGTGCGAGGTGCCGCCCCACGGCAGCGCCAGCCCGGTCTCGTGCTGACCGGGCACGGTCACCGTGTAGAGGCCGCCGTCGGCCGGCCATTCCGCGTAGCCGTTCTGCTCCAGGTAGTAGGCCTTGGCCAGGGCCGCGTTGACCAGGATCGTCCGGGTCGAGGCGACGGTCGGCGCGCCCTTCCAGAACACCAGGATGTCGAGCGTGTCGAGGCCCGGCTGCTCCAGGCAGAGCTGGGCGGCGATCTCGCCGGTGGTGTACATCTGGGCGACGCCGGGCGCCAGCAGCAGGCCGGCCGCCGCCATCCGGGCGCCGTAGGCGGCCTCGGCCGCGATCAGCCAGTCCTGCTCGCCGGTGGTGTCGAGGTAATGGCAGCCGGTGGCCAGGCACGCCTCGACCACCTCGGCCCCGTAGGTGGCGAACGGCCCGACCATATTGCAGACCACGCTCGCGCCGTCGAACAGCTCCGACAGCGGCCCGACCGCGTGCTCGACCTCGACGATCTCGTGCTCGACGGTGCCGATGCCCGGCACCGTCTCCAGCGCCTCGGCGATCCTGGCCTTGTCCCGGCCCGCCGCGATGAACGGGACGTTGTACTCGCGCAGGTACTCGCAGACCAGCCGCCCGGTGTAGCCCGAGGCGCCGTAGACCACGACCTTCTTGGAGTCGCTCATGCCTGGTTCCCCCTCACATGCCCATGCCGCCGTCGACCGGGAGCCCGGCCCCGGTGATGAACCTGGCCCCGTCCGAGGCGAGGAACACCACCGCGTCGGCGATCTCCGCCACCTCGCCCAGGCGGCCGAGCGGGGTCAGGCCCGCCACCGCCATCGCCGCGTCGGCGGCGGTCGGGAACAGCCCGATGGCGGCGCAGTCGTTGGCGAGCTGATTCCCCATTTCGGTCGGCACCAGACCGGGGTACACGCAGTTCACCCGGACCCCGTAGCCGAGCCTGCCCGACTCCATCGCCGCCACCTTGGTCAGCCGGTCGACCGCGGACTTGGTCGCCGAGTAGACGGCGATGCCGGGGAAGGCGATCGTCGCTGCGACCGACGCGACGTTGACGATCGAGCCGCCGGCGCCGGCCGGGCCGCCGGGGCGCATCGCACGGAAGCCGTGCTTGAGGCCGAGCGCGGTGCCGAGCACGTTCACCTCGAGCTGCCGCCGGACCTCGTCCGGGTCGATGTCCACCAGCAGGCTTGTGATCTCCACCCCGGCGTTGTTGACCAGGATGTCGAGGCCGCCAAGGTGCGCGATGACCTGCGGGATGGCCGCAGCCCAGCTGTCTTCGGCGGTGATGTCGAGCGGCACGAACTCGGCGCTGAAACCGTCTGAGCGCAGCGCCTCGGCGGACGCCTTGCCCAGGTCGTCCCTGATGTCGCCGATCACCACCGACGCACCGGCCCGGGCCAGCGCCCGCGCCATTCCCTCGCCCAGGCCCCGGGCCCCGCCGGTTACCAGGGCCTTGCGCCCCGTCAGGTCGTAAACGCTCATCGGACACCTCTCTGTGCTGCCGAGCCCCGCCCTTAGCGACCGCCGAGACCGGGAGAACTCACCCGAATGCCGCCGGCGTGCCTCCAAGGCTGGTCTCAGTCTTGACAGTTGTCAAGAGATTGCTTGACGATCGTCTTACAGAATTTGGCCGATCGTCCAGTACCGTGGAGTCATGGCAGTTCAGAACCGGGACACGATCGCGCGCCGGCAGGTGGACAAGTTCGCCGAGCGCCGCGACCAGCTCGCCGCTGCCGCGCTGCAGACCCTGGCCGAGCGGGGCTACGCGAACACCAGCCTGCGCGACATCGCCCAGAACTCCGAGTTCTCGCACGGCGTGCTGCACTACTACTTCGCCGACAAGTTCGAGTTGATCATGTACTGCGTCCGGCAGTACAAGGCCGAGTGCGTCACCCGGTACGACTCGATCGTGGCCACCGCGGCCGGGGCCGACCAGCTCCGCCGCGGGTTCGGCGCGGCCATGGCGGCCACCCTGGTCGAGGACGCGGCCCTGCACCGGCTCTGGTACGACCTGCGCAACCAGTCGCTGTTCGACGAGAAGTTCCGGGCCGACGTCAGCGACATCGACCAGTCCCTCGAGCGGATGATCTGGCGCATCGTCGCCAGGTTCGGCGAGCTCAGCGACACGCCCCTCGCGGTCACTCCGGCGCTGGCCTACGCCCTGCTCGACGGCGTCTTCCAGCACGCGCTGCTGCGCCAGCTGGGCGGCGACGTGACCGCGGCGGCGATGCTCGACGAGAACGTGCAGCAGGTCCTGCCGACCCTGCTAGCGCGGTAACGCCGCGCCGCCCCCGGTCACGGCAGCGAGATCTTCATCCCCTCGTGCGAGGCGGTGAACCCCAGCGACTCGTAGAAGCGGATGGCGTCCGGCCGCCGCTTGTCTGACGTCAGCTGAACAAGGCCGCAGCCCTGCTCGCGGGCCAGGTCGATCGCCCGCTCGATCAGCCGACGGCCGAGCCCCTGGCCGCGCTGGTCGGCGCCGACGCGGACGCCCTCGATCTGCCCGCGCAGCATGCCGTGCCTGCTCAGCCCGGGGATCACGGTCAGCTGGAGGGTACCGACGACGCGCCCGGACGCCTCAGCGACCAGCAGCCGATTACCCGGGTCGGCCGCGATCAGCTCGAACGCCGCGTAGTAGGCGTCGTCGGCAGACCCTTCCCGGCCCGCGCCGATCGCGTCGTCGGCCAGCAGCGCGACGATCTCCGGCACGTCCTCGCGCCGCGCTTCCCGCAGCGCCGCCGTCGGCATCCGATCTTGCTGGGGTGTCTCCGCCTGCTCCACTCGGCAACAATACCGGGGGCCCGGCCCGAGCCGGTCAGAACCGCTCGTCGGGGAGGGATTCATACCAGTCCTCGGTCGGCCCGGTCGGTACCTGGGTCCAGTCGCGCCGCTGCTGTAGGTACTCCATCCGGCGCTTCATCTCGGCGTCGGCCCAGATCTCCTCCTCGTCCGGGGCCATCGTGATCGTCAGCGTTACCGCGAAGGTAGCGATGCTGATCACCAGCATCAGCGGGATCAGGAAGACGGCGGCGGTGGCGCCGGACACGTTCGCGATGCCGCCCGAGCTGGCCATGGCCACCATCGACGGCACCGCGGCGCGGTGGATCTGCAGCGCCGCCATCCCGGTGTAGTGCATCCCGCTGACCGCGACGCCCATGATGAGCGCCGCCCCGACGGTGGCGCGCAGGCCGCTGACCTGGGTGCCCGCCCACAGCGCGGCCGTGCCCGCGACGATCGCGATCAGCACCGAGAGCGCCAGCAGGCCTGGGTTGTAGGACATCGAGTCGGTCATCGTCATCGCCGCCATGCCCAGGTAGTGCATGGCGGCGACCCCCACGCCGACGATCACGCCGCCCGCCGCCAGTCGCGGCCAGCCGCCGTCACCGAAGCCGACGATGAGCAGGCCGGCCCCCACCACCGCGACCGCGACCAGCATCGAGGCGATCGTCATGGGCACGTTGTAGCCGATCTGCTGTCCGGGGATCGTGAAGCCGAGCATCGCGATGAAGTGCATCGCCCAGATCCCGGTCGCGCCGATGGACACGGCGGCCAGGCTGAGCCAGCGCGCCTTGGCGAGGCCGTCGTAGGCCCGCGCCAGCGTCACACAGCGCAGGCCGAGGAACGCGCCCACGCAGGACATCACGTAGCCGAGCGCCGGATTCAGCAGGCCGTAAGAGAAATTGTGAACAGAAACCACCAGATGCCACCCCCGTGACAATGCGGCGGCCGCCATCGCAGTGAGCATCCGCGTGAGGGTGCGCGGCCGCATCGGCGCCCCGGTGCGCCGATATACGCATGCATGATGGCAGATCGAACACGTCAACGTGCGCTCAGTGACATTACTGTGACAGATTAATCGATTGCGGAACGTGATCGTCCTCGGTCGCGTCAGCTGGGCTTCCAGCCGGGCGGCGGGTCCTCGCCGGTCCGGCCGTCCACGGCCTCCCTGATCAGGTCGGCGTGCCCGGTGTGGCGGCCGTACTCCTCGATCATGTCGCACACGAGCCGCCGCAGGTTGGCGTGCTCCCCGTCGACGTCGACGTGCACCGGCTGGTCGAGGCCGCCGCTGGCCAGCGCCTCGGCCACCCGCTCGCGCGACCGGGCCACGGCAGCGTCCCAGAGCTCGTACAGCGTCTGCGGCGGGTCTCCGGCCGCGGTCTCGAATTCCCAGTCCGGCGTGGCGTCCCAGTCGACCTCCGACCACGGGCGGCCGAGCGGCGTCCCGGACAGCTTGAGGCCGAACTGATGATCCTCGACCAGGGCGAGGTGCTTCAGCAGGCCGCCCAGGGTCAGCGTCGACGCGCCGATCCGGCGGCTCAGCCCGGCCGCGTCGAGCCCGTCGGTTTTGTAGCGGAACGTCGCCCGCAGCCGGTCGAGCGCTGCCAGCAGCTGCTCGGCCTCGGTGCCCTGCAGCGGCGGTTCCCAGGGAGTGTCCGTCATAGCGCCAGGCTAGCGAAGGTCCCGGACATTCTGCTTCCGGGAAAAGGGCTCAAATCGATCATCTCGAACGGGCCGGGGCGACTCCGCACCGCCCGGACCTCCTATGCTGGCTGTGATTGCCGATCAGGCCCGGCGCTCCGATAGGAAACAGCACTCGTGTCACTCGAAGAAGGCCAGCCCGGCGGCCAGCGCGAAGAGCCCGCCGCGACCGCGGACCAGCGGCCGATGAAGCCGTGCCCGGACTGCGCCGAGCTGGTCCTCGAGGCGGCCCGCAAGTGCCGCTACTGCGGGTACCGGTTCGACCGGCCGCCCAAGGAAAGGCAAGAGGGCCTGTTCGAGCACCTGTTCCGCCGGTCGGCGCCGCACCTGACGATGACCGAGACCCTGGACCAGCTCGGGGTCGAGCTCGAGCCGGGCGAGCGGACCACCGGCCTGTGGCTGGGCCAGGTCAAGGGCATCGACGGCTACGTGGTGCTGACCGACGCGCGCCTGGTCTTCGTGATCGGCCTGCGTCATCAGAAGGGCTCGCCCGCGCCCTGGCAGCACCGGCTGGACACGCTGACCGGGGCGGAGGTGACCAGCCATCGATGGAAGGCGGCGCTCCTGCTGCACTGGCGCGACGCCCCCGACATGCGCATTGACGCCCTGGCCCAGAAGGACCTCCAGCGGCTGCACGCGGCCCTGCTGGCCCGGGTTCCCGGCTGAGACGGCCGGAACGAGGAAGCGCCCGGACAGTAGGACTGTCCGGGCGCTCCGTTGTGCGCTTAAGGCGGTTAGGCGCCGCGCAGCCGCTGCAGGGCCTCGGCCAGGATCGCCTCGCCGTCGGTGTCGGTGCGGCGCTCCTTCACGTAGGCCAGGTGAGTCTTGTACGGTTCGACGCGGGGCGGGGCCGGCGGCGCGGCCTGGTTCTGGCCGGCCGGGAAGCCGCACCGGGGGCACTCCCACTGGTCGGGGATAGCGGCGTCGGACGCGAAGCTGGGCTTGGTCTCGTGCCCGTTCGAGCACCAGAACGATACCCAGGTCCGGGGCGCGGCCTCGCCGCGCTCCGCCTCGCCCATCGGGCCAGCGCCTACCCTGCTTCCGCGGATCGCGTTGCCACTGCTCACAGATCACCTCATTGTCGCCGTACCAAGCCATCAGCCACGGGCGCACCAGGCCGAAGGGCCACCACCCGCTGGCTATTCCATTTCACCATCACATCCGCCGACGCGGACGGAAAACACGCAGACCCAAATTCAACACAGCCCGAACTCGGGCCGCGCCCTACGGGTGGTTGATGATCCAGCCGAGGGCGACCACGAGGATGAACCAGAGGACACCGAAGAAGATCGTGATCCGGTCCAGGTTCCGCTCGACCACCGACGAGGAGCCGAGCGTCGAGGAGACGCCGCCGCCGAACATGTCGGACAGGCCGCCGCCCTTCCCCTTGTGCAGGAGAACGAGCAAGACCATCACCAGCGAAACGATGATCAGGATGACCGAGAGCGCGATCTCCACCGGTGTCTTCTCTCCCCTTGAAACGCGTACGTTCCTACAACGCTGCAGTCTTCTTAATTTACACGGCGTCGAGTGCGCCGCCGTCACACCATCCGGCGCCTCAGCGACCAGCGGCCACCTGATAGTACCGGCAGATCGAGGCGAACTGACCGGCGTCGAGACTGGCGCCGCCGACGAGCACGCCGTCAACATCCTGTCCCGCCATGATAGGCGTAATGTTGTCGGCTTTGACGGAACCGCCGTACAGAATGCGCACGCCCGCTCCGGCCTCGGCGCCCGCGGTGCCCGAAATGTACGCCCTGATGTCGGCCGACATCTGCTGCGCGTCGGCGGCCGAGGCGACCTCGCCGGTGCCGATCGCCCAGATCGGCTCGTAGGCGATGACCATCGACCCGATCGCCTCGGCGGGCACCTTGGCGAGCGACCCCTTGAGCTGCTCGACGACGTGCTCGACCTCGGCCCCGGCCTTCCGCACCCCCATCGGCTCCCCCACGCACAGGATGGGGGTGATGGAGACGCCGAGGGCGGCCTTGACCTTCGCGTTGACGACGGCGTCGTCCTCGTGGTGGTACTGCCGCCGCTCGGAGTGCCCGCACAGCACGTAGGAGCACCCGAGCTTGGCCAGCATGGAACCGGAGATGTCACCGGTGTAGGCGCCGTTGGCATGCGGGGAGAGGTCCTGCCCGCCGTAGACGAGCTTCATCTTGTCGCCGTCCACCAGCGTCTGCACCGAGCGCAGATCGGTGAACGGCGGCAGCACCGCCACCTCGACGTTCAGGTAGTCCTTGTCCTGGAGCGACCACGCGACCTTCTGCAGCAGCGCGATCGCCTCGAGGTGGTTGCAGTTCATTTTCCAGTTGCCGGCGATCAGCGGCAGTTTTTCTTCGCTTCGCTTTGTCATAACGGTAGGGAGCTTACGCCCCGAGAGCCGTCAATCCGGGGAGCGTCTTGCCTTCGAGATACTCCAGTGACGCGCCGCCGCCGGTCGAGATGTGACCGAACGCGGAGTCGGCCAGCCCGAACGAGCGGACCGCCGCCGCCGAGTCGCCGCCGCCGACCACGGTCAGCCCGTCGACCTTGGTCAGCGCCTCCGCCACGGCCCGGGTGCCGGCCGCGAAGGCCGGGAACTCGAACACGCCCATCGGCCCGTTCCAGAACACCGTCTTCGCGTCGGCCAGCTTCGACGCGAACAGCTCGCGCGAGGCCGGGCCGATGTCGAGGCCCATGTGGTCGGCCGGGATGGCGTCGGCCGCGACCACGGTGGCGGGCGCGTCGGCGGCGAACCGGGGCGCCACCACGATGTCGGTCGGCAGCACCAGCTCGACGCCCCGCTCGGCCGCCTCCGCCAGCACCGCCCTGCACGAGTCGATCTGGTCGGCCTCGAGCAGCGAGGTGCCCACCTCGTGGCCCAGCGCGGCCAGGAACGTGTAAGTCATCCCGCCGCCGATCAGCACCCGGTCGGCCAGGCCGAGCAGGTTGCCGATGACGCCGAGCTTGTCGGAGACCTTGGACCCGCCCAGCACGACCACGTACGGCCGGGCCGGGTCCTGCGTCAGCCGCCGCAGCACCGCTACCTCGGCCGTGATCAGGTCGCCGGCCGCGTTCGGCAGCAGCGCGGGCAGGTCGTAGACCGACGCCTGCTTGCGGTGCACGACGCCGAACCCGTCCCCCACGTAGAGGTCGCCCAGCCGGGCGATGGCCGAGGCAAGCACGGACCGTTCGACATCATCTTTTGAAGTTTCCGCAGGCTCGAAGCGGACGTTCTCGAGGAGCGCGACATCGCCGTCGGCCAGCCCGGCGACGGTCGCGGCGGCGGACTGGCCGACCAGGTCGGTCGCGAACGCGACCGGCTGGCCAAGCAGCTCCGCCAGCCGGTCCGCGACCGGCCGCAGCGACGGCCCGCCCTCGGCCCGCTCGGCGAAGTCCTCGCCCTTGGGCCGGCCGAGGTGCGCCATCACCACGACCCGGGCGCCGCGCTCGGACAGCTTGCGGATCACCGGCAGCGAGGCCCGGATCCGGCCGTCGTCGGTGATCACGCCGCTGCCCGACTTGTCGAACGGGACGTTCAGGTCGGACCTGACCAGCACCCGGCGGCCGCTGACGTCGAGATCGTCGATGTTCTGCATGTCGCTGCTCTCTGGCTCTCGGTCCGGCGCTCAGCCGAGCCGGGAGGCGACGAGGGCGGTCAGGTCGACCAGGCGGTTGGAGTAGCCGAACTCGTTGTCGTACCAGCCGAAGACCTTGACCTGGTTGCCGTACGCCATCGTGATCGAGGCGTCGAAGGTGCAGGAGGCGGTCGACCCGACGATGTCGGAGGAGACGATCGGGTCCTCGGTGTAGACCAGGACGCCCTTGAGCGCGCCCTCGGCCGCGTTCTTGTAGGCGGCGTTGACCTCGTCCTTGGTGACGTCGCGGCCCAGCTCGACCACCAGGTCGGTGATCGACCCGGTGATGATCGGCACCCGCAGCGAGTAGCCGTCGAGCTTGCCCTTGAGCTCGGGGATGACCAGGCTGGTCGCCTTGGCGGCGCCGGTCGAGGTCGGCACGATGTTCTGCGCGGCGGCGCGGGCGCGGCGCAGGTCCTTGTGCGGGCCGTCCTGCAGGTTCTGGTCCTGGGTGTAGGCGTGAATGGTGGTCATCAGGCCCTTGTTGATGCCGAAGTTCTCCAGCAGCACCTTGGCCATCGGCGCCACGCAGTTGGTGGTGCAGGACGCGTTGGAGATGATCTCGTGGTTCGCCGGGTCGTACTTGTCGTCGTTGACGCCCATCACGATCGTGACGTCCTCGTCCTTGGCCGGCGCGGAGATGATGACCTTCTTGGCGCCGCCCGCGATGTGCGCCTTGGCGGCCGGGCCGGTGGTGAACCGCCCGGTCGACTCGATGACGATGTCCACCCCGAGGTCGCCCCAGGGCAGGTTCGCGGGATCGCGCTCGGCCAGGATCTTGATCGACTTGTCGCCGATGTGGATCGTGTCACCGTCGACGGTGACGTCTTCCTTGAGCGGGCCGGCCACCGTGTCGTACTTCAGCAGGTGGGCCATCGTCTTGAGGTCGCCCAGGTCGTTCGCGGCGACGATTTCGATGCCGCGGTCGCCGCTCTCGTCAAGGGCGCGGAAGAAGTTCCGCCCGATCCGGCCGAACCCGTTGATACCAACTCGAATGGTCATAGCACCAGTCTCCGTTCCAATCGCCGCTCGCGGCTAGGGGCTACCGTCTGGGATATCCGTCACGCGTCCCGAGCGCGACCCCGACCGCCATCGCGCTCCCGGGGAGATTATCGGGCATGGCGCGGCGGGGGGCCGACGCAGGGGGTACCTGCGGATTATCCCCTTGTCTGGTCTAGACCATTCAGATCATAGCCCGAAAACGCGGTGAACTTTGAACGAACCGGGGCGGCTGCGACGGCGAATCCGGGCGGCTCGGGGCACCGCGGTCGTCAGCTCTGCCTCGGCCGACTCCCAGGGTTCTCCCAGCTGACGCTTCCCGGTGTCCCAGCGGCGGCGGGCATACTCACCAGGCGGACTCCCGCGCCGCGACGGGGGATTCCGGCGGCGGGGATGATGCAGCAAACGAGGCGCAAATGACCGGGCTCGGCACGATGACAGGGCACAATAGGGCCGGTGAGCCGATGACTGAAGATGAGCAGATTCCGCGGGTGCTCGTCGTTGACGACGAGCCCAGCATCCGTGAGCTTGTCCAGGTTGCGCTCAAGTTCCACGGCTGCGCGGTCACGACCGCGGCGACCGGGAACGACGCGCTCCGGCTGGCCGACTCCGACCGGCCGGACCTGATCGTGCTCGACATCATGCTGCCCGACATCGACGGCTTCGAGGTGGTCCGCCGCCTGCGCGCGGGCGACAACGAGGTGCCGGTCATCTTCCTCACCGCCCGGGACACCACGTCGGACACGGTCACCGGGCTCGCCCTCGGCGGTGACGACTACATCACCAAGCCGTTCTCGGTCGAGGCGCTGGTGGCGCGGGTTCGTGCGGTCCTGCGGCGGGCGCGGCGGCAGGCAGGGGCCGGCGGCAGGGTCGGCGATCCGGCTGGCTCCACCCTCCGGGTCGGCGACCTGGAACTCGACGAGGACCACTGGACCGTGCAGCGCGCGGGCACCCCGATCGAGCTCTCGCCGACCGAGTTCCGGCTGCTGGCCTACCTGATGCGCAACCAGGGCCTGATGCTGACCCGCAAGCAGCTGCTTGAGAACGTGTGGGGCTGGGAGCACGGCGGGCAGTCCCAGGTCCTGGAGACCTACGTGAGCTACCTGCGCCGCAAGCTCGATCCGCTAGGGCCGCCGCTGATCCACACCCAGCGCGGCGTCGGCTACAGCCTTCGCCCCTCGTGACCCCGCCCGCCAGCGCGACCGGCACCGCCGCCACCGCCCGGCGCCGCCGGTCGCTGTCCCTGCGCGGCCGCCTGCTGGCCGGGCTGATCGGGCTGACCGCCGTCTTCCTGGTGGTGATGGGGGTGGTCAGCAGCCTGGTCCTCGGTCACCTGGAGCAGAACCAGTTCAACACCGATCTGAAGCTGGCCGCCAGGCAGCCGATCGGCCAGATCATCCAGTCCACCGACGGCTTCGCCGCCGCCTACCTCTCGCCCCGCACCGGCGCCACCGGCGTGCTGACGCCGAACTCGGCCGCCGCCGCCGAGATGCGCGACTACCTCGGTTCGCTCAGCGGGAAGTCGGCCGCCCAGGTGGGCACTTCGCTGCGCGCCCGCGCCGCTCAAGGCCAGCCATTCGACCTGACGGTAAGCGGCCAGCCGACGCTGCGGGTGGCCTGGCGCACGGTCGTGGTCACCCCGGCCGACCTCGCCGTCAGCGGCGTCAGCGCCTCGCTTGGCCGGAACTTCGTCCTCCTCGGCCGCCCCGTGAGCGACATCTCGAGCCAGGTCAGCGGCCTGGTCATCGCCGAGCTGATCACCGGCGGAGCGCTGCTGGCGCTGCTGGCCGCGTGCGGCAGTTGGCTGATCGGCCGCGGTCTCGCCCCGCTGAACCGGATGGTGAGCACCGCCGACCTGATCACCAGCAACGGCGACCTGACCGCGCGGATGTCCGATCCCGATGACCGGCAGGAGATCGGCCGGCTGGCCGGGGCGATTAACACGATGCTGGACCGGATCCAGCAGGCGTTCGGCGCGCGGCTGCGGTCCGAGCAGAAGGTACGGCAGTTCGCGGCCGACGCCAGCCACGAGCTCCGGACGCCGCTGACGACCATCCGCGGGTACGCGGAGCTGTACCGGCAGGGCGCGCTCGGGCCGGGCGAGCTGCCCACCGCGATGCGCCGCATCGAGCAGGAGGCCGACCGGATGAGCAGGCTGGTCGCCGAGCTGCTCGAGCTGGCCCGGCTGGACCGCGAGACCTCGCTCGACCTGACCGAGACCGACCTCGCCGCGCTCGCGGTCGACGCCGTGGCCGACGCGCGCGCGGTCGAGCCCGACCGCCCGGTCAGCGCCGACGTCCCGGCCACGCTGGTGGTCACCGCCGACGAGCCGCGGATCCGCCAGGTGCTGGCGAACCTGCTCGGCAACGTCCGCGCGCACACGCCGCCCGGCACCCCCGTCATCGTCCGGGTCTACCCGGCCACCCGCGGCGCCGTGCTCGAGGTCTCCGACGCCGGCCCGGGCATGTCCGACCAGGACGCGGCCCGCGCGTTCGACCGCTTCCACCGGGGCATCCGCGGCGACGGCGGCCCCGACGACCGGCAGGCGGCGGCCGCCGAGGCCGGCCGGGCGGCCGGAAGCGGCCTCGGCCTGTCCATCGTCCAGGCGATCGCGGCCGCGCACGGCGGGTACGTCCGGCTGCGGTCCGTGCCCGGCGCCGGCACGACCGTCCATCTGTGGATTCCGGGCGATTCCGACCGGCGGCGGGGCGCCGCCGCCGGACCGCCGCCGCCTCCGCCCCCTCCCTACCGCTGAAGCCCCCGACCCCGACCGTCGCCGACGACAAAGAGCGGGGCCCCGACCGTGCGGCTCGCCCAGGGCCGGTGAGTGCGCTGACGCCCACCGCGCCCGACCGGCGTACGCTGAAACGGAGGGAACCGGGCGAGAGGCGGTACGTTGTCGGGGCGCACAGCGCGACGGCGCGTAGTAAAAGTCACGCTTTCACCGGCGGGCTTGGTGTCGGCGACGGCGCGGGCCGACCTGCTCGCGGGCGAGGAGCCGCTCGGCATCCGGGTCGACGGGGCGGCGCTCACCGTGACCATGCGCACCCCGGGTGATGACCTTGAGCTCGCGGCCGGATTCCTGGTCGGCGAGGCGATCGTCGCGGCGACCGACGACATCGCCGGCATCAAGGTCTGCGACGGCACCACCTGCGGGCATCTCGACCATGCGGACGGCGAGATCGGCAACATCGTCGACGTGGCGCTGGCGCCCGGCGTCACCGTCTCGCCCGCCGCGCGACGGTCGTTCCTGACCACCTCGGCCTGCGGGGTGTGCGGGAAGACGTCCATCGACGACATCTGCGTGCTGCCGAAAGCGCCGCTCGCGGCGGACGCGACGGTGTTCTCGCCGACCGTGATCGCCTCGATGCCGGACCGGCTGCGGGAGGCGCAGCGGGTCTTCTCCTCGACCGGCGGGCTGCACGCGGCCGGGCTGTTCACCGCCTCAGGCGAACTGCTGGTGGTGCGCGAGGACGTCGGCAGGCACAACGCGGTCGACAAGATCGTCGGCTGGGCGCTGCTCAACGCCAAGCTGCCGTTGACTGGATGCGCGCTGCTGGTGTCCGGGCGCGCCTCGTTCGAGCTGGTGCAGAAGGCGGTGCTGGCCGGCATCCCGCTGCTGGCGGCCGTGTCCGCGCCGTCATCGCTGGCGGCGGAGCTGGCCGACGAGGCCGGGCTGACCCTGATCGGCTTCCTGCGCGGCCCGTCGATGAACGTCTACACCGGCGACCATCGGGTCGCGACGTGAATCACGGCATCGACCGTCTCCCGGCGGACCATGAGCCCCGCCGGTAGCGGCCAGCCGCGCCCGGCGGTCGCCTACGCGCTCTGGCTCGACTCGCTCACCCGGGCCGGCTGGAAGGCCGGGCCCGCCGCCGAGCAGGTGCCGGTGGCCGACGCGCTCGGCCGGGTGAGCGCCGAGCCGATCGTCGCCCGGTGGCCGTCGCCCCGGTCCGACTGCTCGGCAATGGACGGCATCGCGGTCCGGGCGGCCGGGCTGACCGCCGCTGCCACCGCGGACGGCGGCAGCGCGGTCCGGCTGCCCGCCGGGACGTTCGAGTGGATCGACACCGGTGACCCGATGCCAGCCGGCGCGGACACGGTCGTGATGCGCGAATGGCTGCTGCCGCAGGAGGACGGCGGCCTCATCATCGTCCCCGGCGGCCTGACGGTCGCAGGCGCGGACGCGACCTCGTCCGTCAGCACGGGCACCGGCGATCCGGCCACCCGAGGGATCGCGGTGCCGCTGGGCAAGAACGTCCGGCTGGTCGGCGAGGACTTCGCGGCCGGGGCGGAGCTCGTCCCGGCCGGCCGGCGGCTGCGGCCGGGCGACCTGGCCGCCGCCGCGGCCGGCGGGCACGCCATGGCGCTGGTCGCGCGGCAGCCGGTGGTCGCGATCATCCCGACCGGGGACGAGATCCGGCCGCCGGGATCGACCGCACGGCCAGGCGAGATCCTCGACACCAACTCACTCATGCTCGCCGCCCGGTGCCGTCAGCTCGGGGCGGTCCCGGCGCTGAGCGAGATCCAGCCCGACGACCCGGACGCGCTGGCGGCCGAGATCCGCCGCCGCGCCCACGACGCCGACCTGGTCCTGGTGATCGCCGGGTCGAGCCGGGGCCGGGGCGACCACGCGGCCGCCGTGCTCGCCCAGGTGGGCGGCGTCGCCGTCACCGGCGTGGCGGTCCGGCCCGGCCACCCGGCCCTGCTCGGCCACGCCAAGCACCCGGGCAGCTCGGCGCGGCCGACGGCGAGCGGCCGGGCCGGGATCGCGCCGGTCATCGGCCTGCCCGGCTACCCGCTGGCCAGCGCCGTGATCTTCGAGCTGTTGGCGGCGCCGCTGCTGGCCGCCCTCCAGGGCGTCCGGCCTACGCCAAGGCCCGCTGTGCTGGCCGCGCTCGACCGGGACTGGTCGTCCCCGCCCGGCATCGAGGACTGGGTGCTGGTGACGCTCGCCCCCGCAGCCGGCTCGCCCGACCTCGGCGGGCTGCCCGTGGCCACGCCGGCCAGGCGCGGGGCCGGGTCGATCAGCCAGCTCGCCCGGGCCGACGCCTGGTGGCCGATTCCGGCCGACCAGACCGCCTTCACTTCCGGCACCCCCATCGCGCTGCTCCCCATCTCAGACGCCCCGTGCTGAGCACGCCCCCTGCTGACCGGCGGCGAAGCCGCTTCTTGCTGTTATCTTTCCCGCCAGGAGCCGCGGGAATTATTGCGCGACAAAATGCTCGGGAAACCGGCGCAAACGTCGCGCAATCATTTCTGCGCCCGGCGCTTCTTGCTGTTATCTCCGTGGGTGGCTAGGCTGCTTGGCCACTGAGCTGCCGGCCGGCCGGGGGCCGCCGATTCCCCGATGCAGGCCGTCTCACGCTTATCGTTCGCAATCGGTGGCGATGGCCATGATTCCGACATGTCGCCCTTCCGTTAGTGTTGACGCAATGAGCGAGGCGCGGGACCAGGACGAGGAAATGCGGATCGGCGAGCCCGAGACGGCCGCCGTGGGAGTGCCCGGGGTCGCGGTCTCGATGCGGTACGCGCTATCCGAGATGGGGCCGGCCAGGTCGCTGCGGACCCTGCTGCGGGTGAACCAGGCCGAGGGGTTCGACTGCCCGAGCTGCGCCTGGGGCGACCCGGCCGTCAAGGACCGCAGCCACGCCGAGTTCTGCGAGAACGGGGCCAAGGCGGTCGCCTGGGAAGCGACCAGGAAGCGCGTCGACCCAGCGTTCTTCGCCGCCCACCCGGTCTCGTTCCTGCGGGAGCAGACCGACCACTGGCTCGAGTCCAACGGGCGGCTGACGGAGCCGATGTACCTCGCCGAAGGGGCCACCCACTACACCCCGATCGGCTGGGACGAGGCGTTCCGGCTGGTGGCCGGCGGCTCAGCGCGCTCCGGGACCCGAACCGGGCCGTGTTCTACACCAGCGGCCGGGCCTCCAACGAGGCGGCGTTCGCCTACCAGCTGCTCGCCCGCAGGCTCGGCACCAACAACCTGCCCGACTGCTCCAACATGTGCCACGAGTCGAGCGGGGCCGCCCTGTCGCAGACGATTGGGATCGGCAAGGGCCAGGTCACGCTGGAGGACATCTCCTCCAACGCCGAGCTGATCGTGGTGGTCGGGCAGAACCCGGGCACCAACCACCCCCGCATGCTGTCCGCCCTCGAGGAGGCCAAGCGCCGCGGCGCGAGGATCGTCGCGGTGAACCCGCTGCCCGAGGCCGGCCTGATGCGGTTCAAGAACCCGCAGAAGGCGCGCGGCCTCGGCCACGGCACCAAGCTGGCCGACCGGTTCCTGCCGGTCCGGGTCAACGGCGACCTGGCCTTGTTCGCCGGGGTGAACAAGGCGCTGCTCGATCGGGAGGACGCCGCGCCGGGCACCGTGCTCGATCACCCGTTCATCGCCGCTCACACAGCCGGCTTCGACGCGGCCGCGGCCGCCTGGCGCGCGCTCGACTGGGCGTCGGTCGAAGAGCTGAGCGGGCTGGCCCGCGCGCAGATCGAGGCGTTCACCGACGACGTGACCGCCGCGGGCAGCGTGATCGTCTGCTGGGCGATGGGCCTGACCCAGCACAAGAACGCGGTCGAGACAATCCGCGAGGTGATGAACTTCCTGCTGCTGCGGGGCAACATCGGGCGGCCGGGCGCGGGGCCGTGCCCGGTCCGCGGGCACAGCAACGTCCAGGGCGACCGGTCGATGGGCGTCTGGGAGAAGATGCCGGACGCGTTCCTCGACAAGCTGCGGGACGAGTTCGGCTTCGACCCGCCGCGCGCGCACGGCTGGGACGTGGTCGACTCGATCAGGGCGATGCGCGACGGCAAGGTCGACGTGTTCTTCGCGCTCGGCGGCAACTTCGCCGCCGCCACCCCCGACACCGAGGTCACCACGGCCGGGCTCGCTCGCTGCGGGCTCACCGTGCACGTCTCGACCAAGCTGAACCGCTCGCACGTGCTGACCGGGCCGCGAGGCGCTGATCCTGCCCTGCCTCGGCCGGACCGAGCGCGACGTCAGGGGGGCCGGGGCCGAGCAGTTCGTGACCGTCGAGGACTCGATGAGCGTGGTGAAGGCGTCCCAGGGGCGGCTCGCGCCCGCGTCCGAGGAGCTGCGCAGCGAGGTCGCGATCATCACCGGCCTGGCGGCGGAGCTGTTCGGCGACGATCTCGGCTGGACCGCGATGGGCGACGACTACTCGGTCATCCGCGAGCACATCGGCCGCGTCGTGCCCGGCTGCGCCGACTACGGGACGCGCGCCGGCCAGCCCGGCGGGTTCACCATGCCGCGGCCGCCGCACGACTCGCTGCACCTTCAGCACCGAATCCGGCAAGGCGCACTTCACGGTCAACCCGGTGACCGCCGTCGCGGTGCCGCCCGGCCACCTGCTGCTGCAGACGATCCGCTCGCACGACCAGTTCAACACCACCGTGTACGGGCTGAACGACCGCTACCGGGGCGTGCACGGCGGCCGCCGGGTGGTCTTCGTCGCCGCCAAGGACCTGGCCGAGTTCGGCCTCGCCGACGGCGACCTGGTCGACCTGGTGAGCGTCTGGTCCGACGGCGAGCGGCGCGCGCCGGCCTTCCGCATCGTCGAGTACCCGACGCCGGCCGGCTGCGCCGCCGCTTACTTCCCCGAGGCCAACGTCCTGGTCCCGCTCGACTCGACCGCCGATACGAGCAACACCCCGACGTCGAAGTCCGTCATCATCCGCCTCGACCGTCACACCGCTGGTTAAGTTCAAAATCGTCATGTCGAACGGACCGGGGTTACCCGCCGCAGTCAGGCGTCGCCCGGGCGACGCGCGGATGATCGCGCCAGGCGGGCATGGTGGCCAGGTAGCTGAGCGTCTGGCGCTCGAGCTCCTCGCGGGTGGCGGCCGGGTCACGTCGCGCCTGCCAGGCGACCATCCGCTCGAATCGCTGGTCGAACGATTGCAGCTGGCCCGATTCGTCGGTGCAGTGGCTGCAGTACCGGCCGGTCTCGATCGGCATGCCGCAGCTCTCACAGGTCTGGGCCGGAGTGGTGGTCATCGTCGCTGTCTCCTTCTGGTGGTGGTGGCTGGCCGGGCTGGCCGGCCGCCTGGACGAGAGCCTGCAGCCCGGCTATCAGGTCATCCGCCTGGCCCGGCGGTACCCGGGCCAGGGCCCGGGCCAGCAGGTCAAGGCTGAGCACCTCGCGGTCCCGGCGGAGCGCGCTGTGCCCGGCCTGGGTCAGCCAGATCAGCGTGCGCCGCCGGTCGGCCGGATCGCTCTCGCGCTCGAGCAGCCCCTGGTTCTCCAGGTGGCCGACGATCTCGCTGATAACCGACTGGGCCCGGTTCAGATGCGCGGCCGCCTCGCCGATCGTCAGCGGCCCGGCCAGCGCCAAGTGCTCGAGGACCGCCCGGGAGGCGCCCTGGAGCTGGCTGCGGGGTCCGTCGCGGCGGTGAAAGGTCAGGTACACCACCCGGAACCGCTGGGCGAACCGCTCGGCCCGCTCCTCCTCGTCGCTCACCCGACCAGGGTTGCGGCTGCCCATTGCATCGTCAATCCCGATGGATTCCTGGCACCGAGATTCGGCGGCCGCGAGGCGACACCCTCCGGACCCTCCCTAGCCCCGTCAGGCCGGGCCGCGGAGGATGGCGGGGTTGTCGAGGACCGGCTGCCAGGCGAGTTCCGCCGCGCCGATGAGGGCGGCGTCGTCGAGCGCGCACGGGCTGATCGGGACGGCGGCGCCGCGGTCCCAGGGGCTGCGGGCGGCGACGGCGTCGCGGAGTTCGTCCGGGGCCGCAAGCAGCAGGTGCTTGTGCAGTCCGCCGAGCAGCACCCGATCGGGGTTGACGACGTTGACCAGGCTGGCGAGGCCGAGGCCGAGGCGGCCGACGAGGGTACGAGCGGCGGCGCGGACCGCCGGGTCGGTGGCGTAGCCCGCCGTCAGCAGGTCGATCGCCTCGTCGAGCGGCGCCGCGCCGGGCCCGGCCACGCGCCCGGCCGCGTCGAGGAACCGGCCGGCGTCGGTCTCCACGTTGAGACAGCCCCGGCTGCCGCACGGGCACGGGCGGCCGTGCGGGTCGATGCTGACATGGCCCGCCTCCATCGCCAGCCCGCTGCTGCCGGTGTAGAGCGCGCCCCGCAACACCAGCGCCGAGCCGACGCCGCGGCGGGTGGCCGCCACCACCAGCAGGTGGGCGGCGTCGCGGCCGGCCCCGTGCCGGTGCTCGGCCAGCGCGACCGCGTTGACGTCGTTGACCGCCCGGCAGACCAGCGGCTCGCGGTTGGGCCCGGTCGCCCCGAGGTCGGCCAGTTGCGCGGCGAAGATGTCGCTCACCTTGGCCCCGTCCGGCCAGCCGAAGTACAGCGCGCCGACGGCCGCCCCGCCCGGCTCGGTGACCGCGAAGGGCACCGCGATGGTGACGCCGACGCACGGGCGGCCGGACGCGCGCAGCAGCGCGGCGGCCGCCTCGCTGACCGGGGCGAGGGCCCGCTCGGGGTCGGCCGGGACCGGCAGGTCGCGGCTGACCGTGGCCACCGTCACCGCGCCGAGGCCGATCAGCGCGACCGCGAAGCCGTCGGTGTGGATCTCGGCCGCGAGCGCGACCGGGCCGTCCGGGTCGGGCTGCAGCCGGTGCGAGGGGCGGCCGAGGTGGCCGCCCCCGGGCGTCGCCGCCACCTGGATGAGCCGCAGGTCCCGGAGCTCACCGGTGATCGCGCCGGTGGTGGCGCGGGTGACGCCGAGCTTCGCGGTGAGCGCGGACCGGGTGGGCGCCTCCCCGGTGTGAATCAGCGCCAGCGCGGTGCCGGTCAGGGTCTTCGTCGGCTCCACTGGGTTGTCCGCACCTCCTTCTGCCCCTATCCTTACTTTGTGCAGCTACTAAACAAAATAGCAGACACACCCGTGGGGCAGCACGCCACGAGGCGCGTCCGCGCGGCCGTCACCGCGTTTTTCGCGTTCGATGGGTTCGTGTTCGCCACCTGGGCGGTCCGCATTCCGGCGGTAAAGGCGGCGACCGGCGCGTCGCCCGCCGAGCTGGGGGTGGCGCTGCTCGGGGTCTCCGGCGGCGCGATCGCGACGATGGCGCTGTCGGGGATGCTCTGCCGCCGGTTCGGCGCGGTCCGGGTGCTGCTGGCCGGCGCGGCCTGGCTGTCGCTGGCGCTGCTGCTGCCGGCCCTGGCCCGCTCGGCGGTGGCGCTCGGGCTGGCGCTGGTGGTGTTCGGCATTGGCTACGGCTGCGTCAACGTCGCCGCCAACACGGTCGCGGTGGACGTGGTGGCCGTGCTGCGCCGGCCGGTGATGCCCTCGTTCCACGCCGCGTGGTCCCTGGGCGGCCTGGCCGGGGCCGCGATCGGCGGGCTGCTGGCACCGCACCTGTCGCCGTTGCCGCACTTCGCCATCGCCAGCGCGGGTGGACTTGCGGTCACCATCGTGGCCGGCCGGATCCTGGCCACCACCGCGCTGCCGGCCGCCACGATGCCCGCCGAGGGCGATCCTGGTGCCGTCGATGACGAGATCGGGTCGGGAACGGCCGGAGCAGGGGCGGCCGCTGCGGGGACCGGGGCGGTCGGGGCGGCCGGAGCGACGGCGGGGACGAGGGAAACTGGGGCTGTGACGGCGGCCGGGGCGGGGATGACGGTCACGGCCGCGTCCGCCGACCGGGTGCGGGTGTGGCGGGTGGTGCTGCTGCTCGGGATCCTGGCGGCCTGCTCCACCTACGGGGAGGGATCGGTCACCGACTGGGGGGCGCTCCGGCTGCACGGCCTGGGGGCCGGGGCAGGCCTGGCGGCGATCGGTTACGCCGCGTTCGCGCTGGCCGAGGCGGGCGGGCGACTGGCCGGGACCTGGCTGCTGGCGCGGTTCGGGCAGCGGGCGGTGCTGGTGTCGGGCGGGCTCGCCACCTGCGCGGGGATGCTGTGCGCGGCCCTGGCGCCGTCAATCCCGGTCGTGGTGGCCGGGTTCGCGCTGGCGGGCCTCGGGGTGGCGAACGCCTTCCCGGCGGCGATGTCCCGGGTCGGGCTGCTGGCCGGCCCGCACGGTGTCGCGGTCGCGTCCACGCTCGGCTACGGCGGCTTCCTGCTCGGTCCGCCGGTGATTGGTTTCCTGACCGCAGGCGTGGGCCTCGGGCCCGCCCTGACCACGGTCAGCGCCCTGGCCCTGGTCAGCGCGACCCTTGGCTGGAGTCTGACCAGGGCAACCAGCCGGGAAAGGGAAAGGACCCGCCAGACAACGTCCAGCGGATCCCATTAACCGTCCGGTGCCATACGCGACACTCAGTCGCGCACTAGCACCATCTTTAGCACCAGCCCGTCGTCCGCATCCCCGTTCCCCCATCCACTGGTGAGCCATGCAGCCGCCCGCCTCAACGGGCGTCCCCTGCTGCCTCGGAGCCCACCCTACGACCACAATGCCTCGCCGTGCAATTGCATTGTCCGAAAAAATCGCGCACGTATCCCATCAATTGCCTGCTTCTTGCTGTTATCGAATGCACTCGTTTGCATAGCCCGTAGCGCTAAAGCGCATCTTGCTGTTATCCATATAATGATGCATTGATCGCGGACGTTGCCGAGCCGACATATAACGCTTTCAATCACCAAGTGCGCCTATTTATGACATACCAGACAGCACGATCTGGGCTTCCGGTAGATCCGGCGCGCACTTGTGCCTGGGACCGCATGGACCGCAGCCACCTCGGCTCCTGCCCCCTGGGTCACCCCGGCGGTCAGGAGAGCAGGTCGGCGGTGAGGCAGGCCTCGGTTGACGGGAGGCCCAGGTCGGCCGCGCGGCGGTCGGCCATGGCGAGCAGTCGCCGGATCCGGCCGGCGATCGCGTCCTTGGTCAGCGGCGGGTCGGCCAGCGCGCCGAGTTCCTCCAGTGAGGCCTGCCGGTTGGCGACCCGGAGGCGGCCGGCCATGACCAGGTGGTCGGGGGCGTCGGTGCCGAGGATCTCCAGCGCCCGTTCGACCCGGGCGCCCGCCGCCACCGCCGCCCGGGCGGAGCGGCGCAGGTTGGCGTCGTCGAAGTTGGCCAGGCGGTTGGCGGTCGCCCGGACCTCGCGACGCATCCGCCGCTCCTCCCAGGCCATCACCGAGTCGTGCGCGCCGAGCCTGGTCAGCATCGCCGCGATCGCCTCGCCGTCGCGGATCACCACCCGGTCGACGCCGCGGACCTCGCGCGCCTTAGCGCTGATCTTCAGCCGGCGCGCCGCCCCGACCAGCGCGAGCGCGGCCTCGGAGCCTGGGCAGGTGATCTCGAGCGCCATCGACCGGCCGGGCTCGGTCAGCGAGCCGTGTACCAGGAACGCCCCCCGCCAGGCGGCCTCGCAGTCGCAGATACCGCCCGACACGACCTGCCGCGGCAGCCCCCGCACTGGCCGGCCGAACGAGTCGATCAGGCCCGCCTGCCGGGCCAGGCTGTCGCCGCCGCGGCTCACCCGGACGATGTACCGGTTGCCGCGGCGCAGCCCCCCCGGGGCGAGCACCAGCAGCTCGGACGCGTGGCCGAACACCTCCGAGATCGACGCTCGCAGCCGCCGGGCGACCGCAGCGGTGTCGAGCTCGGCCTCGATCACGATGTGCCCGGAGGTCAGCGTCAATCCGCCCGCGAACCGCAGCAGCGTGGACACCTCCGTCTTCCGGCAGCACGGCTTCACCGCCGGCACCCGGCTGAGCTCGTCCTTCACCACACCCGTCATCGCCATCGCGACACCACCCCCATGAGTTAAAACCGCTCCCCCGTTAGCCCCGGACTATCCGCGCTGGAGACGCTGAAGGCCGACCGGAAGGCCGCCGCCAGCAGCACCGGGTCGTGCCGCGTGCCGTCGCCCGCCGCCACGTCGGCCAGCAGCAGCCGGGCGTGCAACTCCTCTGCCGCCTTCGCCAGCTCCTGCTCGGCCCCCGCCACCGCGGCGGAGTCTGCCAGCACTACATCGAAAGACAATGATGGCGCGTGGTCGGCGAGGACTTCCAGATGACGGTGCGGGGAAAATCCCTCAGTCTCCCCCGGCTGCGGCACCAGGTTAAGCGCCACCAGCTTGCGCGCCTGCGTCATTTCCAGCGCCCCAGCCAGCGACGGTACCAGCAGGTGAGGCAGTACGGAGGTAAACCACGACCCCGGGCCGAACACCACCCAGTCCGCGTTGAGCACCGCCGCGACCGCGTCCGGCACGGTCGGCGGGTCCGGGGGCACCAGCGAGATCGAGCGGACCCGGCCCGGCGTCACCGCGACGGCGGCCTGCCCGCGGATGGAGGAGATCGCGTGCGGCGCGGCCGGGTCGATGCCGTCGACCGAGGCGACGATGTCCAGCGGCACCGCCGCCATCGGCAGCACCCGCCCGGTGACCCGCAGCAGCTGCGCCACCCAGTCGAGCGCGGCGACCGGGTCGCCGTCGCCGAGATGGTCCCAGAGCCCGGCGATGAGCAGGTTGCCGACGGCGTGGCCGGCCAGCTCGCCGGTGCCGCCGAACCGGTGCTGGACGACCCGCGCCCACGTGGTGCCCCATTCGTCGTCGCCGCAGAGCGCGGCCAGCGCCATCCGCAGGTCGCCCGGCGGGAGGATGCCGAATTCCTGTCGCAGCCGCCCCGAGGACCCGCCGTCGTCGGCCACCGTGACGATCGCGGTGACGTCGGGCGTCACCCGGCGCAGCGCCGACAGCGAGGCCGCGAGCCCGTGCCCGCCGCCAAGCGCGACGACCTTAATCGCGTCCCGGCGGGGGGCTCGGGGGCCTGGGGGTATGGGGGACGGGAGTCCCCCATGCTGGGAATCGGTCCCCCCGGCGGAGTGCGGCAAGCTCATTCCCGCCCTAGGTCGCGGTGCGATACCGAGACGTCGTGCCCGGCCAGGCGGGGGACCCTGGCGATCCGGGCGGCGAGCTCCTCGGCGATGGCGACCGATCGGTGCTTGCCGCCGGTGCAGCCGACGGCGATCGTCACGTAGCGCTTGCCCTCGCGCTCGAACCCGGGCAGGGTCGCGTCGAGCAGCGCCAGGTAGGCGTCGAGGAACGCCGACGCGGCCGGCTGCCCGAGCACGTACTTCCGCACCGGCGCGTCGAGGCCGCTCATCGGGCGCAGCTCGGGCACCCAGTGCGGGTTCGGCAGGAACCGGCAGTCGGCGACCAGGTCGGCGTCGACCGGGAGGCCATACTTGAACCCGAACGTAATGATGTTCAGCCGCAGCCCGGTCATCGAGTCGCCGCCGAAGTAGCCGTGCATCCGGTCCCGCAGCTCGTGCACGTTCAGGGCGGAGGTGTCGAGCACGATGTCGGAGTCGCCGCGGACCGCGCGCAGCAGCTCGCGCTCGGCCGCGATCCCATCCAGGATCGTGCCCGCGCCCTGCATCGGGTGCGGCCGCCGGACGTTCTCGAACCGCCGGACCAGGGCCGCGTCCGAGGCCTCGAGGAACAGCACCTGCGGGGCGACACCGCGCGCGCCGAGCGACGAGATCGCGGACTTCAGGTCGGTCGAGAACGCCCGTGAGCGCACGTCCACGATCGCCGCGACCCCGGCCAGCGACGCCCGGTCGGCCAGGTCGAGCATCGTCGGCAGCAGCGCCGGCGGCAGGTTGTCGACCACGAACCAGCCGAGGTCCTCAAGCGACTTGGCCGCCGTCGACCGTCCGGCCCCCGACATGCCGGTGATGATCACAATGTCCGGCGCGCCGGAGTGTTCGCCCGTGTCAGTCATGCCTGTCCCCCGTTTACCCGTCGGCACGCCGCAGCGCCCCCGCAACCGTCTCCGCCAGCCGGGGCCCGATGCCCGGGACCAGCGCGATCTCCTCGGCCGATGCGGCCGACAGCGCCTTCACCGAGCCGAACTTCTTCAGCAGCGCCGCCCGTCTGGCCGGCCCGAGGCCGGGCACGGCGTCGAGCGCGGACACGGTCATCGCCTTGCCCCGCTTCGCGCGATGGTAGGTGATGGCGAACCGATGTGCCTCATCGCGGACCCGTTGCAGCAGGTAAATCCCCTCCGACGTGCGGGAGAGGATGACCGGGTACTCCTCGCCCGGCCGCCAGACCTCCTCCATCCGCTTGGCCAGGCCGCAGACCGCAACGTCATCGATGCCCAGGTCGGCCAGCGCCGCCGCCGCGGCCGCGACCTGGCCCGCGCCACCGTCGACGACCACCAGGTTGGGCGGGTAAGCGAACTTGGGCTTCGGGGTCACCACGGCCCGTTCGGACAACGGAATTTGATCTTGATCTGGATCCTGATCTTCCTCCGCCTCCGGGTCGCCGAGCAGGTCGAGCTCGCCGGTCTCCTCGCGCTCGGCCAGGTAGCGGCGGAAGCGGCGGGTGATCACCTCACGGATGGCGGAGATGTCGTCGGTGCCGTCGTAGCCCTTGATCGAGAAGCGGCGGTACTCGCTCTTGCGCGCGAGGCCGTCCTCGAAGACAACCATCGAGGCGACGATGTGGGTGCCCTGCAGGTTGGAGACGTCGTAGCACTCGATCCGCAGCGGCGCGTCGTCGAGGCCGAGCGCCTCCTGGATCTCGGCCAGGGCCTTCGACCGGGTGGTCAGGTCACTCGCCCGCCTGAGCTTGTGCAGCGCCAGGGCCTGGGAGGCGTTCCTGGCGACGGTCTCGGCCAGGGTCTTCTTGTCGCCGCGCTGCGGAACCCGCAGCGCCACCGGGCCGCCGCGACGGCCGGTCAGCCACTCGGTCATCGCCTCGGCGTCCGGCGGCAGCTCGGGGACCAGCACCTCGCGCGGGATGCCGTTGCTTTCCGGCGACCCCAGATCGCCGTAGAACTGGCCGAGGAAGTGCTCGACCAGGCCCGCCGTGGTGACGTCCTCGACCTTCTCAAGTACCCAGCCGCGCTGGCCTCTGATCCGGCCGCCGCGGACGTAGAAGATCTGCACGGCGGCCTCGAGCGGGTCTTCCGCCAGCGCGATGACGTCGCAGTCGGTGCCGTCGCCGAGGACCACCGCCTGCTTCTCGAGCGCCCGCTCGAGCGCCTTGACGTCGTCGCGGAGCCGGGCCGCCTTCTCGTACTCCTCGGCGTCGGAGGCGGCCTTCATCTCGGCGGTGAGCTTCCTGGTGAACTTCGCCGTCTGCCCGGCCATGAAGTCGCAGAAGTCCTCGGCCAGCGCCCGGTGCTCGTCTTCGCTGATCCGGCCGACGCACGGGGCCGAGCACTTCTCGATGTACCCGAGCAGGCACGGGCGCCCGATCTGGCCGGCCCGCTTGAACACCCCGGCCGAGCAGGTCCGGACCGGGAAGACGCGCAGCAGGGTGTCGACCGTCTCCCTGATCGCCCACGCGTGGCTGTAGGGGCCGAAGTACCTAGTGCCCTTCTTCTTGGCGCCGCGCAGCACCATCACCCGGGGGTACTCGTCGCCCATGGTGACGGCGAGGTAGGGGTAGGACTTGTCGTCGCGGTACTTGACGTTGAACCGGGGGTCGAACTCCTTGATCCAGGAGTACTCCAGCTGGAGCGCCTCGACCTCGGTGTTGACGACCGTCCACTCGACCGACGCGGCGGTGGTAAGCATCATCTGGGTGCGCGGGTGGAGCGCGGTGAAGTCGGCGAAGTACTGGTTGAGGCGCTGCCGCAGGGACTTCGCCTTGCCCACGTAGACGACCCGGCGACGCTCGTCGCGGAACCGGTAAACACCTGGTTCCTCGGGGATCTCCCCGGGCGCGGGGCGGTAGCGGTGAGGGTCGGCCACGACGCTAAGCCTAGTCGTCGGCTGGAGTTTCCGTTGTTGTTGCCGTCCCCGGATCGGCGGCCGCCGCGAAGTTGGCGGCGATTCGCGTCATATCTTAAAGTTGGCGACATGACCGAGACGACCGCGCCTTTCGAGCCTCAGCCGCTTGGCGACCGGTACTTCCAGGATCCGCTGCGGGTCTTCGCTCGGATGCGCGAGAAGTCGGCGGTCAACTCGGTGATCACGCCGGAGGGACAACGGGCCTGGCTGATCACCCGCTACGAGGACGTGCGGAAGGCGCTCGCGGACCCTCGGCTGTCCAAGGACTGGCGGAAGCTGCGGTCGCCCGGGTTCGTGCCCGATCCGTCGGTCGGTTTCCTGATGGCGCACATGCTCAACGCCGACCCGCCGGACCACACCCGGTTGCGCCGTCTGGTGCAGAAGGCGTTCACGCCCGGACGGGTCGCCGCGCTGCGGCCGAGGATCGAGGCGATCACGGCGTCGCTGCTCGACGCGATGGCCGGGGGCGGGTCCGGGGGCGGCGGCAGGGCCCTGGATGCGGACCCGGCCGGGGACGGCGCGGTCGACCTGATCACGGCGTTCGCGTTCCCGCTGCCGATGACCGTGATCTGCGAGCTGCTCGGCATTCCCGACGGCGACCGGGAGGAGTTCAAAACCTGGTCGCAGGTGATCCTCTCGTCGACCGCGACGTTCGACGAGTACCGCGCAGCGGGCGGGGCGATGTACGCGTACTTCACCCGGCTGCTCGCGGACAAGCGGGCCGCGCCGGCCGACGACCTGCTCTCGGCGCTGATCACGGCCCGGGACTCGGGCGACTCGCTCGACGAGCCCGAGCTCCTGGCGATGATCTTCCTGCTGCTGGTGGCCGGGCACGAGACCACGGTCAACCTGATCGCCACCGGGACGCTGGCGCTGCTCACGCACCCGTCGGAGTTCTCCCGGCTGCGATCGGAGCCGTCGCTGCTGCCCGGCGCGGTTGAGGAGCTGCTTCGGTACGCCAACCCGCTCAACCACGCGACCGACCGCTATGCGCCCGAGTCGTTCGAGATCGGCGGGGTGACGATCCCGGCCGGGGAGCCGGTTCTGGTCGTGACCTCGTCGGCCAACCGAGACCCGGCCCGGTTCCCCGACCCGGACCAGCTCGACGTGGGGCGGGACGCGAGCGGGCACGTCGCGTTCGGCCACGGGATCCACTACTGCGTGGGCGCGCCGCTGGCCCGGCTCGAGGGCGAGATCGCGTTCGGCGCGCTGCTGGCGCGGTTCCCTGGCCTGTCGCTCGCGGTCGAGCCGTCCGAGCTCCGCTGGCGTCCGAGCTCGCTCATCCACGGGCTGGAGACGCTGCCCGTCCGCCTCGGCTGACGCCCGGGAATTGGCCTGCCGGCTGCGCGGCCCCCGGCCACGGCGAGCAGGGCAGTCCGCCGGTTCAGGAAATAGCGCGGACCGGAAGGCTCTAGGGGGTGGGGAGAGCCTGCCGGTCCGCGGTCTTCGCCCCCGTAGGAGGCGGCCCGTCAGAGCCGGATTGCGGGTGACGGACGAGGCGACGCGTGCTGCCGCGCGGCCGACCCGGGGCCAGGTGAAATGGGCCGGCTGCGCGGAGCACGCGTCCGTTCGAAAACTCTGTTGTTGATCTTGGCTTGCTGGCTTGTCCGCGCTGCTCAGGCGAGGACGGACGCGACGGAGACCGACTCGTAGCCGTGGGCCTGGGCGACGGGGGCGTTGGTGAGCGCGCCCTCGTGGGTGTTGAGGCCGCCCGCCAGCGCGCTGTCGGCCGTCAGGGCGGCGCGCCAGCCCTTGTCGGCCAGTTCGACCGCGTACGGGAGGGTCGCGTTGGTCAGCGCGTAGGTGGAGGTGTTGGGGACCGCGCCCGGCATGTTCGCGACGCAGTAGAACACGCTGTTGTGCACCACGAAGACCGGGTCCGCGTGCGTGGTCGGGTGCGAGTCCTCGAAGCAGCCGCCCTGGTCGATCGCGATGTCGACCAGGACCGAGCCCGGCTTCATCCGCGACACGAGCTCGTTGGAGACCAGCTTGGGCGCCTTCGCCCCGGTGACCAGGACCGCGCCGATGACCAGGTCGGCCTCGAGCACGGCGCGCTCGATCTCGTACGCGTTCGACGCGACGGTCTGGATCCGGCCCTGGTAGATCTCGTCGATGTGGCGGAGCCGGGCGATATTGCGGTCGAGCACGGTGACGCGCGCGCCCATGCCGACCGCGATCTGCGCCGCGTGCAGGCCGGAGACGCCGCCGCCGATGACGACGACGTTGGAGGCGTAGGTGCCGGGGACGCCGCCGAGCAGCGTGCCGCGGCCGCCGCTCGGGCGCATCAGGTGGTAGGCGCCAACCTGCGGGCCGAGGCGGCCGGCCACCTCCGACATCGGGGCGAGCAGCGGCAGCGAGCCGTCGCCGAGCTGAACGGTCTCGTAGGCGATGCCGGTGACCTTGTTCGCCAGCAGCGCGTCGGTGCAGGGCTTGTCCGCCGCCAGGTGCAGGTAGGTGAACAGGGTGAGGCCCGGACGCATCCGGTGGTACTCCTCTGCGACCGGCTCCTTGACCTTCAACACCAGGTCAGCGGTGTCCCAGACCTCGTCGGCGTCGGCGATAATGGTGGCGCCGGCCGCCACGTAGGCGTCGTCGGCGAGCTGCGAGCCCGCGCCCGCGTCCTTCTCCAGGTAGACCTCGTGGCCATGGCCGGTGAGCTCGCGAACGCCCGCAGGGGTTATCGCGACCCGGTACTCATGGTTCTTGACCTCACGGGGGATGCCGACTTTCATGGCATATCTACCTTTCGATGCTGGCGGCGGAGTATGGCGGATGACTACGCTGTCGAACTACATTCCGTCCCACTCGTTCCATTTTGCATGATCATCGAGATTTAACCTAGATTTGAGAACAAGATTCTGTATAGTGTCTATATGGGAGCTGAAAATTCATCACTAGCGAGTGTCGCGCCCGGGCCGCCGAATACTCTTCGGCCCGATGCCGGCGAACTCGACGAGGTCGACCGCCACATCGTCCGCGAGCTGGCCAGGGACGCCAGGACGCCGAACAACGCGCTGGCCGAGCGAGTCGGCATCGCGCCCTCGACCTGCCTCGGGCGGGTCAGGTCGCTGCGCGAGCGCGGCGTCATCCGCGGCTACCACGCGGAGGTGGACCCGGCCGCGCTCGGACGGCCGCTGCAGGCGATGATCGCGGTCCGGCTGCAGGGCCACGCCCGGGGGCACATCCGCAGCTTCGTGGCCGGGGTGGCGGGGCTGCCGGAGGTGCTCAACGTGTTCTTCCTGGCCGGCAAGGACGACTTCCTGCTGCATGTCGCGGCGGCGTCGACGTCGGCGCTGCGGGACTTCGTGGAGCGGCTGTCGTCGAACGCGGACGTGTCGTACACGGAGACGTCGCTGATCTTCGAGCACATCCGGGCGGATGTGGCGGGCTGAGCCTGGAGCATCATCGTGCGTCGTGCTGACGCACAATGGCGGCGCGGTGATCTTGGTGCGATCAATCTGTGATCTGCCCGCCGCGCCTGGGCAGACTGGGTGGCAGCACCGGTCGGTCGGCCGGTCGTTTCCTGATGTCTAGCGCAGCGGTGAGAGGCAGGCGGCAATGTCATCTCAGGAGTCGTATCTGGACGCCCTCAAGCGGGTCGTCGACGAGGTCGTGGCGCCGGGCGCGGCGTCGGTGGACGCCGACGGCGCGTTCCCCCGGGCGCAGCTCGACGCGCTCGGCGCGGCCGGGATCCTCGCGCTGACCGTGCCCGCCGAATACGGCGGCGGCGGCGCCGGGCTGCGCGAGGCGGCGGTGGTGGTCCGCGAGCTCGGCGCGGTCTGCGGGTCCACCGCGATGGTGGTGACGATGCACTATGCGGCGGTCGCCGGGCTGGTCGCGGCCGGTGACAAGGACACCCTGGTGGCGATCGCGGCCGGGACACATCTGTCGACGCTGGCGTTCTCCGAGGCCGGCTCGCGGTCGCATTTCTGGGCGCCGATGTCCACCGCGGTGCTTTTGCCAGGTGGGGCGACCGTGCGGCTGGACGCGTCGAAGAGCTGGGTCACGTCGGCCGGGTACGCGGATAGTTACGTCTGGTCGAGCCGACCGCTGATGGGGGGTGCGGACGGGGCGGACGGGAGCGCCGACGCGGCCGGGCCGATGACGCTGTGGCTGGTGCCGTCCGGGGCGGCTGGCCTGTCGGCGGCGGGCGCGTTCGACGGGCTCGGGCTGCGCGGGAACTCGTCGACGCCGCTAACGGCCGACGGGCTGGTAGTGCCGCTGTCGGCGATGCTCGGCCCGGACGGCGGCGGGCTCGATATGGCGCTGGCGGCTATCCTGCCGTTCTTCCTGATCTGCTCGGCGGCGATGAGCGCGGGGCTGATCCGGCGGCTGGCGACCGAGACCGCCGCCCACCTGCAGCGCACCCAGCTGGCGCACCTCGGCGTGTCGCTCGCCCAGCAGGCCGGGCCGCGGGCTCAGCTCGCCCGGCTGCAGATCGAGGCGGACCGCACCTGGGCGCACATCGAGGCCGCGCTTTCCGCGGTGGAGGCGGCCCGGGCGGACGCCACCCTGCTCGTGCTCGAGGTGAAGGCGGCCGCGGGCGAGGCGGCGGCGGAGGCGGCCGACCTGGCGCTGCGGGCCGGCGGCGGCGCCGCCTTCCGCAAGGAGAGCGTGGTCGAGCGGTTGTTCCGCGACTCGCGGGCGGCGCGGGTGATGGCGCCCACGACCGAGGCGCTGCAGGACTTCATCGGGCGGGCGCTGCTCGGCCTGCCGCTGCTCGGGGACGCCTGATGGGCGGGCTGCTGCTCGGCGCGGTCGCCTACGACCCGAAGGTCGTCACGATCTGGGACGGGTTCCGGGCCTGGCTGCGTGACTCGGCCGACTTCGGGTTCGACTACGTCCTCTACTCCAACTACGAGCGGCAGGTGTCGGACCTGGTCGACGGGCGGATCGACGTGGCCTGGAACTCGCCGCTGGCGTGGGTCCGCGCGCGTCGGCTGGCGGCGGCGGCCGGCGTGTCGCTGACCCCGGTCACCATGCGCGACACCGACTGCGACCTGCAGTCGGTGGTGGTGGTGCGGGCCGACTCGCCTGCCGCTTCGCTGGCCGACCTGGCGGGCCGGGTGGTGGCGACCGGAGCGGTCGACTCGCCGCAGGCGACCCTGCTGCCGCTGTCGCTGCTGCGCTCGGCCGGGCTCTCGCCCGGGCGTGACGTGCAGGTCAGGCGGTTCGACATCGGCGTCGGGCTGCACGGCGACCACATCGGCGGCGAGCGGGAGGCGGCCCGGGCGCTGTTCGCCGCCGACCCGGCCGAGCAGGTGGACGCGGCCTGCATGATCGACTCCAACCTGCTGCTGTTCGGGCGGGAGGGGGCGCTGCCGGTCGGGGCGGTGCGGGTGCTCGCGCAGACGCCGTCATACGACCACTGCACGATGACCGCCGGGCCGTCGGCCGACGCGGCCGCCGTCGCGCGCTTCGGCGAGCTGCTGCTCGGCATGGACTATGCCGACGCGTCGCTGCGGCCGCTGCTCGACCTGGAGGGCCTCAAGCAATGGCGGCCGCCGCGCCTTTCCGGCTACGACCAGCTGGAACGGGCCGTCGACGAGGCGGGGTTCTACGACCGCGACGGCGCGATTACCGCCGACCGGCTACCGGCCGTAAGGGCTGCGCTGGGACCGAGCCGCTATGCCGAGCGCTGACGCCGCCGCCGCCTTGGTGGACCTCGCTGACCTGGGGCTCGATGAGGGCGGTCATCTGCTGGTCGACCGCGGCCTCGGCGGCCTGGCGGCGGGCCAGCGGCTGACGGTGACCGGGCGTCATCCGGCGCTGGCCATCCATCTCGGGGCCTGGTGCCGTTCGCACGGGCACCGGCTGCTGATCCCGTCGGGCGGCGGTGCCTTGGAGGGCGGCGGCGTTTTGGAGGGCGGCGGCGTTTTGGAGGGAGCCGCCGTGGGCGGCGGGCTGGCCGGCCGAACGCTGGTCATCGTGAAGGGCGACAGCGGCGAGCGGCGCTGGGCGGGCGCGGAGCGGGCCGGGTCGGCGGCCGGGCCTCCAGACGCGCGGGCCGATGCCCGCTGGGGGCTCGCGGCCCGGGGCGCGCTGGTGGAGGCGGGCGGGCCGCCGATCGGCGCGCAGTGGTCGGAGCGCGAGCACGTCTGGGCCGACATCGCCCCGAAGCTGTACGCCGCCGCCGCGGCGGCGCAGTGGGATCCGGCGACCGCCGTCGACTGGACCGCGCCCATCGACGCCGTCCCGCCCGAGATCGAACGGGCCGTCATCCAGATCATGACCTACCTGGTGGAGAACGAGCAGGCCGCGCTCATCATCCCGGCCCGGCTGCTGTCCCAGCTGCACCCGCACTACCGCGAGGTCATGCAGCTGCTGGCCACCCAGGCGGCGGACGAGGCGCGGCACGTGGAGGTGTTCACCCGGCGCGGGCTGCTGTCCGGCGGCCAGCTCGGCACCTCCTCGGCCGGCGGTCGCGCGTCGCTGGCAACGCTGCTGAACGAGCCGGACTTCACCACCGCGTCGTTCCTGCTGTCGGTGCTTGGCGAGGGCACCTTCCTCGACCTGCTGCGCTTCCTGCACGCCCACGCCCCGGACCCGGTCACCGCCGATGTGACCAGGCTGGCGCTGCGCGATGAGGCGCGGCACGTGGCGTTCGGGGTGGCGCACACCGCCCACCTAGCCGGATCCGATCCCGCTTACCTGGGCACGCTTCGCCGGTCGGTCGAGCGCCGGCACGCCGCGCTGCAGGACACGGCCGGCCTGAACGCGGAGGTCTTCGACTCCCTGGTGCTGCTCGCGGCCGGCTCGTGGCAGCCGAGCGCGATCCGGCGCGGCTGGCAGGCCGTCCGCGACCTGCAGGCCCGGATGGACGAGGGCCGGCGCAGGCGGCTGGCCGCCATCGGCTTCCCCGACGACGAGGCGGCGGAACTGTCGGCGCTGCACACCCGCAACTTCATGTGATCGTCTCGGCGGCGACCCGACACCGTGAAAACCGTTGGGTCGGGGGCTGGTCGGGTCGTTAAGGTCGGGACGTGAGCGACGTGCAGATGCAGAGCGCGCTGCTGCTGGCGGTGCCGGCGGCCGAGGCCGCGGTGGGACCGCACCGGGCCCGCCTTGATCCGAGCGCCCGCGACGGCGTGCCGTCCCACCTCACCGTGCTGTACCCGTTTCTGCCGCCGGCCGAGATCGGGCCGGGCGTCCTGGCCGGGCTGTCGCGGCTGTTCGCGGGGGTGCCTCGGTTTACGTTCACCCTGGATCAGGTGCGGTGGTTCGGCGAGTCGGTGGTCTGGCTCGGGCCGTCGGACGAGTCCGCGTTCCGGGCGCTGACCGCGCTCGCGGCCGAGGCGTATCCATCGTGCTCGCCCTACGGGGGGATATACGAGGACGTAGTGCCGCACCTCACTGTCGGGCAGGGGGACGGCCTGGCTGAGCTGAGGGCGGCGGCCGAGGCGGTCCGCCCGCTGCTGCCGATCGCGGCCGAGGCGACCGAGGTGACCTTGATGACCGGACCGGATCCGCGGCGGCAACCGGGACAGCCGGGCCGCTGGCAGACGGTGGCCTCGTTCCCGCTCGGCTCAGCGCGGGCACGGGACGCGGGCGGCCCCGCACCAGACGACGAGGACCAGGAGCCGGCATGAGGCAGAACCCCGATCAGCAGACAACGAGCGAGCGAGACGCGCTCGCGCAGTACCTCGACTACCAGCGGGAGACGATCCTGCTCAAGACCGAGGGCCTGACCAGGGAGCAGCTGGGGCACAAGATCCCGACCTCGGACCTCACCCTGGCGGGCATCCTGTACCACCTCGCGCTCAACGAGGAGGCCTGGTTCGAGGTCGACTTCCTCGGCCTGCCCGAGCGCGACGAGTGGCAGGGCATCGACTGGGAGGCCGACCCCGACTACGAGTTCCGCACCGCGCTGGCCAAGGAGCCGCAGTGGCTGCGGCGCCGCTACCGGGACGCCTGCGACCGTGCCCGGCAGGCCGCCGCCTCGGCCGACAGCCTGGACCAGCTCTCCAGCTCAACTCGGATCGACGGGCGGCCGTTCACCCTGCGCTGGGTGCTGTTGCACCTCATCGAGGAAACCGCGCGGCACGCCGGGCAGGCGGATTTGCTCCGTGAGGCCATTGACGGCGCCGTCGGCGAATAGTGGTGGCGGCCATTGCGCCGGTGCTACTAGATACGGTCGTCGATATAACGGGTGCCTCTTGGGGAGACCCGCGCACCTACCGCAATTTACCAACCAATAAGGGACATGCACCGGCACGCCGGAGCCTATGATCGACCCCATGTGGCCGACGGGTAACGTCCACCAGTGGCGGGATACGGTCGGCTCACCTCCGCTGCCGACCGGGCCCGCGATGACGACCCTGCGGTCGGTGGTGGCTCCCCTCGCCTCGGCGATCCGGTCGGCCGGGATTGTCTATATCGTCGTGCAGCTCGCGATCTGGCATTCGTTCTACGCAGCCGATGCGTGGCGCCTGACGGCTCCCGTCCTGGCGGTGGCGTGGGCTACGGCCGTCATCGTCTGCCTGCGCCGACGTTGGCCACCGCCATTTCTCGCCTGCGTTGATTCCGGTTTTTACCTGGCGCTCGCGCTGAGCGCGCAGGGATGCGTACCGCCTAATATCCGCGACGACACGTTCAGCTGGGTCGTTATCAGTATGTCGGGGCAGCTCATCATCCCTGCGTGGTACGCGCCCGGCTCGCTCGCGGTGCTACTGACGCTCATTGCCCCGGCGGCTTACTGGCTCGGCAATGTGATGGGGCCCGTCACCAACACGCGGTCGCTGGCCGGGGCGACGATGGTCTTGATCGTGGTCGGACTGGTTCACAACTTTGGCCGGCGAGAGCTGTACGCCCGGGCCGAGGCGGCTGACGCCACCCTGGACGCGGCCGCCCACGCCGCCAGCGAGCAGTACGCCGTCCTGGCCAGGAACATCGAACGTCGCGAGCACGAGCGCCTGCTGCACGACACGGTCCTCAACACGCTCACCGCGCTGGCCCGGACCGGGGCCGATGACCCGACCGGGGTGGTGAGCAGGTGCCGCCAGGACGTTGCCCTGATCGAGGACGCGCTCGGCGACCAGGACAATCCGGCGGCGAGGGCCGGGCGCGAGTCCGGCGACCTGGCCGGCGCGGTGCGGGCCGTTGTCGACGACCTGCGGGGCCGCGGGCTGAGCGTCCACGTCGATATCGACGGCGAGGAAGTATCGATCGTCCCGGCCCGGGTCACGGCCGCGATCGCCAACGCCACCCGCGAGGCGCTGTCCAATGTGGCGGCGCACGCGGGGACCGGGGAGGCCTGGGTGGAGGTTCGCCAGACGACGTCGGCGGCGGAGGCCGACGTCCCGTGCCGCCTCGGAGGTGACCGTGCGCGACCGGGGCGCGGGCTTCGACCTTGACCGGATCGACCGGACCCGACTCGGGCTCCGCCGGTCCATTGCCGAGCGCATCGCCGACTGCGGCGGGCAGGCGGCGGTCTGGTCGGCGCCCGGGCGCGGCGCCGTCGTGCGCTTGTCCTGGCCGGCGTCCGCGATATCGGGCCAGCCGGACGGCGGTCCGCATCGGCCGGACGGCATCCGGGCCGATCGCGGCCTTACCCGGGAGAGCCCGTCATGGTGAGCGCGCACAAGGTCGTGGGCGATATGACCGAGGCCGGGCTGCTGCGCATGATCGGCACGATCGCGGTGATCTTGCCCGCCGTCGCGCTCGTCCAGGTACTGGCTAACGCGCATGACTACCGTCAGCCGGCGGTGGTGATCGCGGTCTGGCTTGCGGTCCTCGGCGCTGCCGCCTGGCTGACGCCGCGAATGCGGGCCCGCGTGCTGTCGGCGGCCGAGACGGCGGCGGCGATCGCGATCGCGATCGCGGCAGTGACCGTGGTCGGGGCGGAGCGCTCGGGTCACGTCATGCCGGGAAGCGTTGACCTGGCCATCCTCGGCACGCTGTGGCTGACGGTGGTGGTGGCGTTGAGCGCGCCCACCTGGGTCTCGGTTTCGGCCGCGCTGACCGTCTACGCCGTGCACAGCGCGCTGCTGATCCGGGCCGAGGGGCTGAACCCGTTGACGCTGTCCGAACTTGAGGCGGCCGCCTACATCTGCGCGGCGTTTCTGATCGCGGCCGCCGTCCTGCGCCCGACCATCGCCGTCCATGTCAGTCTGGCCGCCCGCCGGGCCTCGCTGGCGAGCAGGTCGGCGGCGGAAAGCGCCGCCGCCGCGGCGATCGGGCAGGAGCGGCAGGACCGGCTCGCGGTGCTTGAGAAGGAAGCGCTTCCGCTGTTGCGCGGCATCGCCGACGGAACGCTGAACCCGACCGCCGGTGACGTCAGGGACCGGTGCGCCCGGCACGCCGCCGTCCTCCGGCACGCCCTCACCCGCGGCGCGTCCGACGTCGGCGATCTCGCGACCGGGCTCGAGACGGCACTGGAGTCCGCCCGCGAGCGAGGGCTGCTGGTGACGGTCCAGCTCGTCGGGGACCCGGGACCTGCCCCGCCTGGGCTGGCCCGCGCGATCCTGGCGACGGTGGAGGCGATGCTCAGGGCGCTTCCCCCGCAGCAGGTCACGCTGACCGTGCTCGCCGTCGGCGACGACGTCGAGTTGTACCTCGCCTTCGACGCGCCGTCGCCAATCGGTCCCGACCTGACGCACTTGGCGCAGCAGAACGATCTGCCGGCCGCGGCGCAGCTGGCGGGCCTGCGTGAACGCGGCTGAGGACGGCGGCGGCTACCTGGAAATCAGCTGGCGAAGGGACGGTGCCGCTTGACTGCGGTCATTGACGTCGCGGTCGTGGACGACCATCCGATCATCCTCGAAAGCGCCGCCAGCTGGATCGTGGCCGACTCCGGCGATATCCGGCTGGTCGCGACCGCGCCGACGGTGGGCGCTGTGCTGGCCGGGCCCGGGCGCCAGGCCGACGTCGTCCTGCTCGATCTCGACCTCGGGGACGGGACGACCGTGGACGGCAACGTGGCCGCCATCCTCGGGGCCGGCCCGGCGGTGCTGGTCCTGTCCGCGTCCGACCGGCCGGTCGCCGTCCGGGCGGCGATGCGGGCCGGCGCGCGCGGGTACGTGCTCAAGAACGAGCAGGCCACCCAGATACGTTCGGCGATCAGAGAGGTCGCCGCGGGCCGGGACTGGATCTCGGCCCGGCTCGCCTATATCTTCGCCACCGATGACACCGCGGACCTGCCCGCGCTCAGCCAGCAGGAAAGACGAACGCTTGAACTCTACGCAACCGGCCTGGCGTTGAAATCGGTGGCGAGAAAGCTGGCCATCAGCGAGGACACCGCTAAGCAGTACCTAGGACGCGTGCGCGAGAAATACGCGAATGCCGGCCGGGCCGCGCCCACGAAAATGGAGCTTTACCATCGAGCAGTCGAGGACGGGTATCTCCCCCCGCCTCCATAGCCCGCTGCCACCCCGGTGGGCATGGAGTCCGGATACACCCGTCCTCGGCGCTCGCAACACCCAAACTAGCGACGACCGGCGGACCTGTCATGACCCCCGTTCAGGGGTCATGAATGCTTTCACGATCGAGGCACCGCCGGCCCGCTCCTGTTCACCGCCACCGACCCAGGCCGACACACGCGGCTAACATGCCGGTAATCCCAAACGGGAATGCTCAGCCAGGTGGGGGATACGCAGGCGGACTGGCGCGGGCACGTGATCGTCTGCGGGCTGCCCGGAGTCGGGCTGCCGATCGTCGAGGAGCTGACCCTGTCCGGCGTCCCCGCCGTGGTCATCGACGACGACCCCGCCCCGGCCCTCGCGCGGATGATCGCCGCCTGGGACGTGCCGCTGATCACCGGGCAGGCCCGGGCCGAGGAGACGCTGATGTCGGCGGGCCTGGCAGGCGCGATCGCGGTGATCTGCGCCCAGGAGAACGACCTGTCGGCGCTGGAGACCGCGCTGCTTGTCCGGCGGCTGCGGGCCGAGGTCCGGGTAATCGCGCAGCTGGCCAACCCGGCCGTCGGCCGGGCGGTCCGTGAGGCCGGGGTAGCGGTCCTCGATGTGGCCGGCCTGTCCGCGCCGTCGGTGGTCGAGGTCTGCCTGGGCGAGGGCGTTCAGGAGCTGTCGCTGTCGGGGATGCGGTTCCTCGCCGCCCGCACCACCGCGCCGCACGCGGCGACGCTGCGCGAGCTGTACGGGGCGCTCGCCCCCGTCGCGGTGGTGCCGCCGACGGGCGACGTGCTCGTCTGCCCAGGCCGGGACACGCCGGTGCGGGCGGGCGACGAGGTGACGCTGATTGGCACCCCGGACGAACTGGCCGCCGTATCCGTCATCGATCACCCGGAACGGATCCGCAGGCTCGCCGCCACCGCCAGCCCCGGCGGCAACGGGGCGGGAGCCACCGCCGGACCGCCCGGGGTCCTCGGAGTGCTCGGCGGTGAGGACCCCGACGCCCTCCCGGCCGGGCCGAGTCCGGCCGGGCGCGCGCTCCGGTGGCTCCGCGACCTGGCGGTCTCGTTCGCGCGGGCGGCCGACCGGCGGATGGCGCTCGCGCTCGGCGCTCTGCTCGCGGTCCTGGTCACGGCCACGCTCGTGCTGCACTTCACCTACCGGCTGGCCGGTCCGGGCCACCGGATCTCGCTGCTGGAGTCGGTGTACTTCACCATCGAGACGGTGACCACCGTCGGCTACGGTGACTACTCGTTCCGGGGTGAGCCGGCCTGGCTGGTCATTTTCGCGATCGGCCTGATGATCACCGGCGCGCTGTTCGTCGCCGTGTTCTTCGCCCTCCTGACGAACATGCTGGTCAGCCGCCGGATCGAGGAATCACTGGGGCTCCAGAGGATCGTCGCGCTGCGCGGTCACGTCCTGGTCATCGGCCTCGGCACGATCGGGCTGCGGGTAGTGCGGAAGCTGCACGACCTCGGCCGGGAGGTCGCGGTGATCGAAAAGGACGAGCACAACCGGCACCTCGGCCAGGTCCGCGCGCTCCGCGTCCCGGTGCTGATCGCCGACGCGACCCTGCCCGAGGTCCTCGCGTCCGCCCGGCTGGCGGCGGCGTCGGCGGTGGCGGTGGTGACCAGCGACGATCTGGCCAACCTGGAGACCGGTCTCGCCGTCCGCGACCAGCTCGGCTCGCGCTGGCGTGAGGTCCCGGTCGTGCTGCGGATCTTCGACCCGCAGCTCGCCCATTCGGTCAAGGAGACGTTCGGGTTCAGGAACGTGCGGTCGACCGCTGCCCTGGCCGCGCCCTGGTTCGTCGGCGCCGCGCTCGGACTCGATGTGCTGTCCACGTTCTACGCCGGCGACGAGCCGCTGCTTGTCGCCCGGCTGACCGTCACCCCCGGCGGCGGCCTGCACGGGCTGCAGATGCACGAGCTGGCCGGGCGGACCCGAGTCCTCGCCCTGCGCCGGGCGGCCGACCGGGCGGTCCTCGAGCACCCGCCCCGGCGCGCCACCCGGTTCGAGCCCGCCGACGAGGCTTACCTGATCGGCCCCTACGACGAGCTCCTGACCGTGCTCCGCCGGGACCGCCCGTCCCCCGGCCAGCCGCCCGACGACGTGACCCGCCAGGCGTCGGGACCGCCCGATCAGACGCCCGAACCAAGCGGTCCTGGCGAGCTCACCCGGCCAGATCCAGGCTGACGGCCACAATCGACCGCCCCGCCATCTTCTTGCTGTTATCAGGCCCGCAGGCGGCATTTCCAAATTATCGCGCGACGAACGTTCCGGGAAATGCGTACAAACGTCGCGCGATAATTGCTACCAGGGAGGTCGCCGCACCGCCTCTTGCTGTTATCTGCGGGGTTGGGCACCCGGCGGCGGACGCTGGCGGCGGATTGGGCGTGGCGGGGTACCTGGCGGCGCTGTTTGACGGAAAGGCACTCCCAGGATCATTCGGGGGCGATGTGAGGGGCGAAGCCGGAAGTCTGCCAGGTGCCCCCGTCTTCGGTGATCGCGTAGGCCTCGTAGCCCGGCAGGGATTCGGTCCAGTCGCGGGCGCGGGCCGGGCCCATGGCGAAGGCGGCGGTGGCGTACGCGTCGGCCAGAGCCAGGGACGGGCCGACCACGGTAAGGCTGGCCAGGCCGGTGGCCGGGCGACCGAGGTGCGGGTCGATGATGTGGGCGCCGCGTTCCGCGATGCCCGAGGTGGCGACCGCGCTGTCGGCGGCCTCGACCACGAGGGCCAGGCGGCCGCGGCGGAGCGGGTCGGCGATGCCCACCCGCCATGGTTCGGACGCCACTGGGGTGGCCGAGCCGGCGAGGTGGCCGGAGCGGTTGGGGCGGGCGTGGCGGGCGGGGCGGTGAGGGTGCTGCGGGGGCGGCCACCCGCGCACTGGACGTCGCCGCCGCCGTTGACCAGGTGGTTGGCGGAACCGGCGGCGGACAAGATCGCGGCCGCGCGCTCGACCGCCCAGCCCTTGACGTAACCGGATGGGTCGAACACGCCGCCCGGGGCGGCGGTGAAGTACCCGCCGGAGCAGAGCCGGACCGCCGCGCAGGCGCTGATGACCTCGGCGACCTCGGGGGCGCAGCCGTCGATGGTGATCTCGGCCGCGGCCAGCAGCGACACGTCGCTGTCGGGGCGGTAGGGCGAGAAGACCCGGTCGACCCAGTGCAGCCAGCTCACCGCGGCCGCGAGCGATCCGTCGGCGACGGCGACGGCCGGCACGTCGAACGAGACCACCGTCCCCATCACCGGCTCGGCGTGCCGGACCCGGCCGACGACCGCGGAAACGCCAGGAACCGCCGGTAGCAGCGGAAAGGTTGAAAGCACGCCGCCCCCCGTCAGGCCCGGTTGTCGAGCGCACTCTGCAGAGAAGAAATGTATCCGTGGCTGGTATAAGTAGCCCCCGATACAGAATCGATTCTCGCACTTTGCGCGGTCAAAGTCTCGCCGACCAACTTAGGGAAGGCGAACTGGCCAATCTGGATATCCATCGTGGTTTCCGCCGGATGCTTGAGGATATTGACTCCGACAATGGTGCGCGACCGCTCGACGACCCGGACCTGGACCGGCCCGTAGACGGTGCTGACGGCGCGCCCGGTGAGGGCGTGCTCCCCGGGCAGCAGCGGCGGGACGGACTGAGGGGAACCAACGGTCCGTTCGGACAAATTGGCGTGGGTTCTGAAGGACAGCAGCGCGACCAGACCGGCCACCGTCAAGACCACCGCCACCAGCACCCTGCGCACCTTAGAACACCCCCCTCAGAACTCGAATGCCTCGACGTGGATGCGCCGGCGCGGCGCGCCCGCCGCCCGCAGCGCGGCGACGGCGGCGGCGGTCATCCCCGGCGGGCCGCAGACGTACGCGTCCATCGCGTCAAGGCCGGGCGCGAGCTCGCGCAGCGCGTCGGCCGTGAGCGGGTCGCCGCCCAGCTCCGACCGGGTCCCGATGACGTAGTGGACCTGGCCGCCGCGCTCGGCCGCGAGCGTGTCAAGTTCGGACCGCAGGGCCACGTCCTGCCAGCTTGAGGCCCGGTAGACGAGCGTTACCGAGCCGGTCAGGGCGGCCATCATCGCCCGCAGCGGGGTGATGCCGACGCCGCCCGCCAGCAGCAGGGCCGGCGGCCACGGCGCGAGCGGGCCGGGAAGAACGCGCCGAACGGCCCCTCCGCGAGCACCCGGGTGCCGGGCCGGAGCGAGCGGAGCACGTTGCTCGGATCGCCGACGTCGCGGACCGTGATCCGCATCAGGTCGTCGCTCGGCAGCGCCGACAGCGAGTACGGGTGGGACTGCCACCACAGTCCCCGGGTGAGGAACCGCCAGCGGAAGAACTGGCCGGGGGCGGCGTCGAGCTCGCCCAGGCCCCGTCCCCGGATGTAGACCGAGACGGTGCGGTTGGCCTCCTCGCGCACCCCCGCGACGACGAAACGGTAGCGCGCGAAATCGCGGACCGGGACGACCAGCCGGTACCAGACGATCAGCGCCGCCGTGAGCACGTACAGCGCCTCCCACCACAATCGCGCGATGGCGTTGTCGACGAACGCGGCGCCGTTGGCGAACTGGTGGCTGAACGTCAGCGCGATCGCCAGGTAGGAGTACAGGTGGAGGTAGTACCAGGTCTCGTAGCGGAGCCGACGTCGCAGCGCCCGCAGCGAGGTGAGCCCCACCCCGAGCAGCAGGAAATAGCCGACGGTGGCCATCAGCACGTCGGGGTAGGTCGTCAGCAGCGTCGCGGTCTCGCTGACCACGTTCGCGTGCGCGGCCACCGCGTAGCCCCAGATGATGAACAGCACGTGCCCGCTGATGACCCAGCACAGCACCCGGCCGAGGGTGGCGTGCCAGCGCGCCAGCCGGTCGGCGCCGACGCCGCGCTCGACCGGCGGCAGGCGCGCCATCAGCAGCACCGCGACCACCACCCCGTACCCCGCCAGCAGGCCGAGGCCCTCGCCGAGGGTGGTCAGCGCGCCGCCGGATCCGACGATCGCGCGGGTGGAATGCCACCACAGGGCGAGAACCGCGGCCGTGCCGGCGGAGATCAGCGCCAGCGTGGCGGTTGGGCCGACTTTACTCAAGGAAGATGCTGTCTCCGGTTACCTTGATCGTCTTGGCCGGCAGCGGCTTGGGGGCCGGGCCCGCCAGCACCGCGCCGTCTGTGATCGAGTATTCGCTGCCGTGGCAGGGGCAGTCAATCCGGCCGTTGGCGATCTGGTTGACGGTGCAGCCCATGTGCGTGCAGACGGCGCTGAAGGCCTTGAACTCGCCCGCCGTCGGCTGGGTGACCACGACCAGCTTCGCGGGAAAGATCATCCCGCCGCCGACCGGGATGTCGCTGGTGCCGGTCAGCGCGCCGGAGGCCGTGCCCGCGGCCGAGCCCGACGAGGCCGGGGAGGATGAGGCGGCCGACCCGGTCGATGCCGCCGGGGCCGCCGCCGTGCCGGTCGCGCCGCCGCCCCCGGTGCTCGTGGCCGGGTCCGCAGCGGCCGCCGAACTGCTCGAACTGCTCGCTCCGCAGGCGGTGATCGCGCCCGCGAGCCCCACCAAGCCGACGCCGGCCAGGACGCCCCGTCGGGTGGCCAGCGAGTCCTTGTGTGGTTCCTGTGTCACGACTGCTCCTCGTTCACTGTGGCCGCATCTGTCCGTGCCCTCCCTTGTATAGGGGAACGGAGCGGGCCGTGCTCTGGTTCATAGGCTGCCGTAGCCTCTCCGTAAGTACGTCACGGACACGCTCAGAGATTCATCTGTGTCGCACGTCACTCTGGCCTCAGCGGCGGTGGTTGCGGAGGGTGACCGATGCAGCCGGGACTCGCTCGGCGGGAAAAATTCAACGGTCATCCCGAACGGACCGGGGCGCTCTGGAACGGCGCTGAACTGGATCGATCGTCCGCTATGTATCCATTTGGATAGATGAGCCTAGCCAGATAGTTAGGCCGATCTATCCTTACCGAGGGTGGTCATATCCCTACGTAGCGTCTTAATCTTAGCGCAGTAGGCATCACGGATGGGATACGGTCAAATGCTTAGAGTAAGCAAGGTCGATGACTGGCTCAACCGGCAGCCCACCCGCCGGGACCTGCGAAGCGGCGACGACTGCGTCATCATCCGGTCCGCCGGCGCCCCCCGGGCCGGCGCGAACGCGGTTTCGGCCGGCGCTCGGGCGCTGGGCGTCAACCTGGTCATGATCCCGCCCGGCAGCCGCGGCATGCCGCACTATCACGACGGCCGCGAGACCGCGCTCTACCTGGTCAGCGGCGAGACCGAGGTCTGGTACGGGGCTGACCTGGCCAAGCGGTCGACGGTGCGGCCGGGGGACTTCATCTACATACCGCCGGGCACCCCGCACCTGGCCGTGAACCGCGGAGACGTTACGTCGATCGCGGTGGTGGCCGAGAGCGATCCGGCCGATGACGCCGACACCATCGTGGTTGAACTGCCACGGCACCTGGCCGGCCTGCTCAGCCTGCCGGTCGCGATCCAGGAATGAGCCAACGACTCCCCCGCGAGCGCCTCCCGCGGGGGCTGCGCGGCGAACCCGGCCCGACAGCGGCGGCTCCTCCCCCGCCGCTGGCACCCCAGGGGCTTCTCTCCCCCCTCCCGCCGGGCTAACCGCGACCGGGCCGCGGCCCCCGGCTGGTGTAGCAGCGGGGGCCGCGGCCTGATGCGCGTCACGGTGACGTTAGCGCTACTCGAACGCGGCCGGCGAGGGGCAGGCGCAGACCAGGTTGCGGTCGCCGTAGGCCTGGTCGATCCGGCGGACCGGGGGCCAGTACTTCGCGCGGGCGGCGGTGCCCGGGCCCGCGCCCGGGTAGCAGCCGTCGGTCCGCAGGTACGGGTGGTCCCACTCCTGGGCGGTGAGCATCTCGGCCGTGTGCGGCGCGTTCTTGAGCGGGTTGTCGGCCGCGTCCCACTCGCCCGACGCGACCCGGTCGACCTCGGCCCTGATCGCGATCATGGCGTCACAGAACTCGTCGATCGCGGCGAGCGATTCGCTCTCGGTCGGCTCGATCATGAACGTGCCCACGACCGGGAACGACATCGTCGGCGCGTGGAAACCGTAGTCGATCAGCCGCTTGGCCGCGTCGTCGACGGTGACACCGCCCGGCAGCTGGCGCAGGTCGATGATGCACTCGTGCGCGACCAGCCCGTTGCCGCCGGTGTAGACGACCGGGAAGTACGAGGCGAGGCGACGGGCGATGTAGTTTGCCGACAGCACCGCCGTCTGGGTCGCCGCCCGCAGTCCCTCGGCCCCCATCATCGCGATGTAGGCCCAGGAGATCGGGAGCACGCCCGCAGACCCGTACCTGGCCGCGGTGACCGAGGCGCCCGCGCCGGGCAGGAACTCGGCCAGGTGCGCCTTGGCGACCACCGGGCCGACGCCCGGGCCGCCGCCGCCGTGCGGGATGCAGAACGTCTTGTGCAGGTTCAGGTGCGAGACGTCGCCGCCGATCAGCGCGGGCGAGGTCAGGCCCGCCAGCGCGTTGAGGTTGGCGCCGTCGATGTAGACCTGGCCGCCGGCCTGGTGCACGAGGTCCGCCACCTCGACGATGGTGGCCTCGTAAACGCCGTTGGTGGACGGGTAGGTGACCATGATGCCGGCCACCCGGCCGTCGTTGGCGGCCAGCTTGGCCCGCAGGTCGTCGAGCGCGATCGCCCCGTCGGGGCCGCACTTGACCACGACCACGCGCAGCCCGGCCAGCACCGCGCTGGCGGCGTTGGTGCCGTGCGCTGACTCGGGGATCAGGCAGACGTCGCGCTCGGCGTCGCCGCGCGAGGCGTGGTAAGCGCGGATCGCGAGCAGGCCCGCGAGTTCGCCCGCGGAGCCTGCGTTCGGCGCCACCGAGCAGGCGTCGTAGCCGGTGACCGCGCACAGCCAGCGCTCCAGGTCGCCGATGAGCTCGACGTAGCCGGCCGCGTCGGCCTCGGGCGCCATCGGGTGCAGGTTGGCGAACTCGGGCCAGGTGATCGCCTCCATCTCGGCCGCCGCGTTCAGCTTCATCGTGCACGAGCCGAGCGGGATCATCGACCGGTCGAGGGCCACGTCCAGGTCCGACAGCCGCCGCAGGTAGCGGAGCATCGCGGTCTCGCTGCGATGGGCGCTGAACACCGGGTGGGTGAGGAACTTGGTGGTCCGCTTGAGCGGGTCGGGGATGACGTCCTCGTCGGCCTCGGTCAGCTCGACGTCGGCCGCGTCCAGGCCGCTGCCGACGCGCGAGGCGCCGACCAGCGCCGCGACCACGTCCCTGAGGTGCTCCTCGGTGGTGGTCTCGTCGCACGCCACCTGGACGGTGCCGCCGCCCGCCTCGCACAGGTTGTAGCCCGCGTCCTTGGCCCGCAGCAGCGCCGCCCGCGCCTCGGTCGGCCCCGGGAGCTGGACGCTGATGGTGTCGAAGGCGAAGCCGCGGCTGGTCAGCAGACCGTAGCTTTTCAGGGTGGCGGCGAGCGTCATCGCGCTGCGGTGCGCGTGCCGGGCGATCGCGGTCAGGCCGTCCGGGCCGTGGTAGACCGCGTACATGGAGGCGGCCACCGCCAGCAGGACCTGGGCGGTGCAGATGTTGCTGGTGGCCTTCTCCCGGCGAATGTGCTGCTCTCGGGCCTGCAGGGCGAGCCGCAGCGCCTGGCGGCCGTCGGCGTCGACCGAGACGCCGACCAGGCGGCCTGGCAGCTGCCGCTTGAGGTCCTCGCGGACGGCCATGTAGGCGGCGTGCGGGCCGCCAAACATCATCGGGACGCCGAACCGCTGGGTGGTGCCGACGGCGATGTCCGCGCCGAGCTCGCCCGGCGGCTTGAGCATCGTCAGCGCGAGCACGTCGGCCGCGACCGCGACCGTGGCCTTGGCCGCGTGCGCGGCCTCGATGACCGGGCCGAGGTCGCGGACCTCGCCGGACGCGCCCGGGTACTGCAGCAGGACGCCGAACACGCCGTCGAAGTCGGTCGAGCCGGTGATCGGGGCGACCCGCAGCTCGATGCCGAGCGGCTCGGCCCGGGTACGAAGCACGTCGAGGGTCTGCGGCAGGCAGTCCGCGTCGGCCAGGAAGGTCGGGCCCGCGCCGCGGGGGGCGACCCGGCGGGCCAGGGTCATCGCCTCGGCCGCGGCCGAGGCCTCGTCAAGCAGCGACGCGTTGGCGACCGGGAGCGCGGTCAGGTCGCAGATCATGGTCTGGAAGTTGAGCAGCGCCTCGAGGCGGCCCTGCGAGATCTCCGGCTGGTAGGGCGTGTAGGCGGTGTACCAGGCCGGGTTCTCGAGCACGTTCCTGCGGATGACCGCGGGGGTGTTGGTGGCGTAGTAGCCGAGGCCGATCATCGAGACCCGCACCGTGTTACGGGCGGCCAGCCGGCGCAGGTCGGCCAGGACCTGGGTCTCGGTCCGGGCGGCGGGCAGCTTCGCCAGCGACGGCGCCGCTTGCGACCCATCCGGGATCTCGGCCGGCAGTGCGGCCTTGATCAGCTCGTCGAGCGTCTCGTAGCCGAGCGTGGCGAGCATCGCCCGCTGGTCGTCGCTCGACGGGCCTATGTGCCTGGACGCGAACGGATCAGAAACGGACAAATCACGCTGCATGGAGCCTCCCCAGCCCTGACTCCCCATCTGTCACCCATCGGCTCCAGATTTGCCTGTCCGCTCGGTCCTTGGTGCCTGAGAGGTTCTGGGGAATCTTGCCCCTTCGGCGCCCTGCCTAGGTACGGGCAAGGACTCTCCCGACCGGATCGCTGGCTACTGTAGTGTACCGCCAGCACTAAATTCTGGCTCCCCGTTCGTGGCGCGCCGCCAAGTTGGTCGTGCATGGGGGCGGCAAAGAGAACCGTCCTCCGGGCTATCCGGTCTTCCTGGCCGCGCGGCGGTTCGCCAGCTCATCGGAGTTGCCGGCGCTGTCGACGATCAGGCCGTCCTCGGCCCGGACGGCGGGCAGCTCGGCCAGCTCGCCCGCGACTTCCTGCCAGACTCGGCCGAGGGCGATGCCGAAGACCCCCTGGCCGCCCGCGAGAAGGTCGTAGACCTCGTCCGGGGAGGTGCACTCGTAGACGCTGACCCCGTCGCTCATGAGCGTGACCTGGGCCAGGTCGTCGGCTCCGCGGTCGCGCAGGTGCTGCACCGCCGCCCGGATCTGCTGCAGCGAGATCCCCGAGTCAAGCAGCCGCTTGACCACCTTGAGCACCAGGATGTCGCGGAATCCGTAGAGCCGCTGGGAACCCGAGCCGTGCGCCGCGCGGACGCTCGGCTCGACGAGGCCGGTCCGCGCCCAGTAGTCGAGCTGGCGGTAGGTGATCCCGGCCGCCGAGCAGGCCGTTGGGCCCCGATAACCGATCTCGGGGTTGCCATCGAAGAGCGTGCCCTGCACAGCCTCGGACCCACCCCTTGTTACCGACACGGCCACCTCCTGTGACTACCCCCGGCATTCGCACCGTAAGCCGTGCGGGCAGGTAGGTCAACGATCACGCCCGGCGAGTCGCGACAATCCGGACTAAAAAGAGACCAGATCAGGCTGACCGGCTGGTTCAGGCCGATCGGCCGAAGTCCTCCGGCGAGATGTGGTCGAGGAACTCGCGGAACTTCTCGACCTCGTCCTCCTGCTCGTCCTGCTGGTCAGGAATCGCTACCCCGGCCTCATCCAGGATCTCGTCGGTCGCGAAGATCGCCGCGCCGGTCCGCAGCGCCAGCGCGATCGAGTCTGACGGCCGGGCGCTGACCTCGGCCCCGTTGGAGAACACCAGGTCAGCGTAGAAGATCCCGTCCCGCAGCGACGTGATGTTGACCGTGCGCAGCTGCACGTTGAGCGATTCGAGCACGTCCTTGAACAGGTCATGGGTCAACGGCCGCAGCGACACCATCCCCTGCTGCGCGAACGCAATCGCCGTGGCCTCGACCGCCCCGATCCAGATAGGCAGGTAGCGATCACCCTGCTGCTCTTTCAGCAGGACAATCGGGCTGTTGGACGGCATCTCGACACGGACGCCGACGACCTCCATCCGCCGCACTGGAGCTCCGTCCTCGTACGCGCTCAGCGACGTCAAGCGACGCTAAGCGAACCGAACCATCTTCTGCCAAACTACACCCGTTATCGCCCGGAAGCCGAGCGCAGCCCCGGGGCGTCCCTGGGCTCTCCGATCGGTGTACCCCCGACCGGCGACTGTGATGCAAGCCCGGCTTCGGTTAGTCCGTCCTCCACCAGCGTCGCGTGCAACCGGGCGATATGCCCGGCAATGTCGTGCGCCGCCACCAGCGCGGGCTCGCGGCTGCCCTTCTGCCGGGTGAGCGGCGCCACCGCCTGCTCGACCAGGGACACCTCGCGCTCGGCGGCCGCCTTGACCGCCCGCAGGTGCCGGGGCTGGATGCCGTACTCGGCCAGCAGCGCGGCCGCCCGGACGACGGTCAGGGCCTGGCTGCCGTAGGCCCGGGCGCGCCGGACCAGCCCGTAGTCCTCGAGCTCGGCCAGCAGCTCCTCGGCCGCGCGGGCGGCCGCCAGCAGCTCGCTGCGGGTCATCGACAGGGCCGGCGGGTCGCCGCCGCCGTCGGCGGCCGCCCCGTCAACGCCGTCAAGGCGCTCCTTGATCACCCGCAGCGGCAGGTACTCGTCGCGCTGCGCGGTGAGGATGAAGCGGAGCCGCTCGATGTCGGCCACCGCGAACCGGCGGTAGCCCGACGAGGACCGCAGCGGCTGGATCAGCCCCTCAGACTCGAGGAACCGGATCTTGGACGGGCTGATGTCAGGGAACTCAACCCGGAGCTCGTCGAGCACTTGGCCGATGCTGACACCGGCCCTGGTCATGCGTAGTCCTGCGCTCCGAGTCCGCGGCGCCTGCCGACCTCGGGACTGCGGGTCATGAACAGCAGCCGGAACTTGCCGATCTGTACCTCGTCGCCCCCGAACAACTCGGCCTCCTCGATCCGCTCGCGGTTCACGTAGGTGCCGTTCAGGCTACCAACGTCACGGACCGTGAAGCGGTCGCCATGCCGGTAGAACTCGGCATGGCGACGGGAAACTGTCACGTCGTCGAGGAAGATGTCGCTGTCCGGGTGCCGCCCGGCCGAGGTGAAGTCGCTGTCGAGCAGGAACCGGGAGCCCTCGTTGGGCCCGCGCAGGACGACCAGCAGGGCGGTACCGAGCGGCAGCGAGTCGGCGGCCGAGAAGTCGGGCGAAGGCTCGTCGTAGTACTCGGGCTCGCCCCCGACCGGGGCGATGATCGAGGTGGTGTCGCCGGGGCGCTCGTAGCCTCGGTCCGGCACCGCGGCGAAGCTGCCGGTGGGGTTGGCGCGGCTCAGCGGCGCACCGCAGTTAGAGCAGTACCGAGAGCTCTCCGGGTTGGGCCGACTGCACCGCCCGCAATAGATACCAGCCATGGCTCCGTCCGCCCTCCCCTCTTCCTGCATGCTACCTTCCCGGACCATCCCGTCCGGGGCTGTTGCCAAAGGTACCTGCGGGGAGTCTTGCGGGTCCACGCGCCACGCGAACAGCCGGCGCAGGCCGCTTCTAGGCACGCCATCTTGTGCCTGACGTTTCCGCCACACGGCCGTTTCACCTCCGGGTCACGCGCACGGCGCAAGGTCGCGGTGCAGGGTGGGAGGATATCGGCGTTGAGGGAAACCGACAACCGCTCCATGCATCACGAAAGGGTACGTCTGCGTAGTTAACACAGATTACAGTAACTGGCTTCCCTAATCCGCCCGAGGCGAACAAGGTAACTGGGATCGGTCCCGGCCCAGGCGGGGCCGATACGCTAGCCTTCGGCCTGCTCCACGATCGCGGCCCACTCGTCGATCAGGTACTGGGCGGAGTCGGCGTCTGAGCCCTCGGCCCACAGGTGGGTCACCGCGTCGGCCGGGTCCGGCAGCACCAGCACCCAGCCGCGGTCGGCGTCAACGATCCGCACCCCGTCGGTGGTGTCGACCGGCCGGTTGCCCGCCGCCTCCATCACCGTCCGCATGACCGAGCCCTTGGCCGCCCACGGGGTCGGCACCGAGCGCCGCATCAGGTGCGCCTGCGGGATCCTGGCGTCGATCTGGCTGAGCGTCAGCCGGGTCCTGGCGACCAGCCCGAGCAGCCGGACGAAGGCCGCGATGCCGTCCACCGTCCGGCCGAACTCGGGCACCACGAACCCGCCGCGCCCGTCGGCGGCGAAGATCACCTCGTCGGCCGCGGCCGCGTTGGTGAGCGCGTCGAGCGAGGTCGGGGTCCAGGTCACCTGCACCCCGTGGAACCGGCAGACCTGCTCGGCGACCCGGGTGGTGGTCACCGGCAGCGCCACCCGGCCGCCGCGCCGCTCGGCCGCCACCAGGTCCAGCACCACCAGCAGCGCGCGCTCGTCGCTGACCAGGGCGCCCTTCTCGTCGACGAGGTGGATCCGCTCGCCGACCGGGTCGAACCGGACGCCGAAGGCGGCCCGCGACGACGACACGACCTCGGCCAGCCGCTGCATCCCGGCCCGATTCTGCGCCACCGTCTGGGTGGGCGTCACCTCGTCGAGCCGGTTGTTGAGGGTATGCACCTCCACCCCGATCCGGCCGAGCAGGGTCGGCAGCACCAGCGAGACGGTGCCGCCCGCGCAGTCCGCCACCACCTTGAGGCCGGCCCCGTTGACCCCGTCCAGGTCCGCGCAGCGCAGCAGCTCGTGGGTGTACAGCTCGACCACCCGGGGCGGGTAGCTGAGCTCGGCGATCTCGCCGGGGAAGGCCCGGCGGAACTCCTGCCGGGAGAAGACCCGCTCGAGTTTGCGCTGCGCCCCCTGGGAGAGCTCGGCCCCGCGCTCGTCGAGGAAAATGATGTCGATCGACTGGGTGTCGCCCGGGGTGGTCCGCAGCGCGATCCCGCCGCTGTACTTGCGCCGGGCGGTCTCGAACCGCGCCACCGGCAGCGGCAGCGCCTCCAGGTCCATCACGTTGATGGCGGAGGCGTTCAGCGCGCCCTGCATGGCGCGCTTGAGCGTGCGGGCCGCCCGGGACACGTCACGCGAGGTGGTGACCGTTGAGCCCTTCTGCAGCGTGGTGGCGTAGGCCGAGGCCAGCCGGACCGCCAGCTCGGGGGTGACCTCGACGTTGATCAGGCCGGACACCCCCCGCTGCCCGAACAGCGTCCGCTGGCCGCGCGACTCCCAGATGACCGACGTGTTGACGACCGCGCCGGCCTCGATGGTCTTGAACGGGTAGACCTTCACTCCGGCCGAGATGTACGCCTCGGGCTCGATGACGCACTCGTCGCCGACGACCGCGGTCTCCTCGATCCGCGCCCGGCGCATCACGTCGGTGTTCTTGCCGACCACGCAGCCGCGCAGGGTGACCCCCTGGCCGACGAAGACCCGGTTGTGCACCACCGCCCGGTGAATGAACGCGCCCTCCTTGACCACCACGTTGGCGCCGATCACGCTGTACTCGCGCAGGTGCGCGCCGGCCTCGATCTTGGCGTACTCGCCGATCGCGACCGGGCCGGTCAGCACGGCGTCCTGGTCGACCTCGGCGCCCTCGGCGACCCAGACCCCGGGCGACAGCTCGAACCCGTCGATGTCGGCGTCGACCTTGCCGTTGAGCACGTCCGCCTGGGCCTTGAGGTAGGACTCGAGCGTGCCGACGTCCTCCCAGTACTTGTCGGACACGTAGCCGTAGATCGGGGCGCCGCGCTGCAGCAGCTTCGGGAACACGTCGTGCGACCAGTCGACCGATTCCTTGGCCGAGACCTCGGCCAGCACCTCCGGCTCCATGATGTAGACGCCGGTGTTGACCGTGTCGGAGAAGACCTGCCCCCAGGTCGGCTTCTCAAGGAACCGCTGGATCCGGCCGTCCTCGTCGGCGATCACGATGCCGAACTCGAGCGGGTCAGGCACCCGGGTGAGGCCCACCGTGACCAGCGCGCCGTTGTCCTTGTGGAACCTGACCATCTCGGTCAGGTCCATGTCGGTCAGCGCGTCGCCGGATATGACAAGGAACGTGTCGTCCTTCAGCGCGTCCTCGGCGTTCTTGACCGAGCCGGCCGTGCCGAGCGGCGTCTCCTCGGTCGCGTACTGCAGCGACATGCCGACGTCCTCGCCGTCGCCGAAGTAGTTCCGCACCAGCGCCGCCAGGAACTGGACGGTGACGACCGTCTCCTCCATCCCGTGCCGCTTCAGCAGCCGGAGCACGTGCTCCATGATCGGCCGGTTCACCACCGGCAGCAGCGGCTTGGGCTGGTTGGCGGTCATCGGGCGGAGCCTGGTGCCCTCGCCGCCTGCCATCACGACGGCCTTCACGACGTGGCCGCTCCTTTCACGAGGTCTCTGATCTCGCTCAGGTAGAGCAGCGCCGCCCACCAGTAGAGGGCCACCCCCCAGGCGGTAAAGGCCCAGGCAATGACCCGGATGACCTCGGACGTAACGCCGCCGTGGGCGCCGAGGAACAGCAGCGGAAACCCGTACATGAGGCAGAGCGTGGCCGCCTTGCCGACGAAGCTCACCTGCAGCGCGCCGTAGTCGGTGCGGCGCCGGAGCACGACCAGCGCGAGAACCATGCACGCCTCGCGGGCGACGATCGCGGCGAACAGCCACCACGGGATGATCCCGCGCACGGCGAGCGCCACAATCGTGGCGCCAATGTAGAGCCGGTCGGCGGCCGGGTCGAGGAGCTGCCCGAGCCTGCTCGTCTGATTGAGCATCCGGGCCAGCTTCCCGTCCAGCCAGTCGCTAATCCCGGCCAGCCCGAGCAGCCCGGCCGCGATGATGTCGCCGGTGGCGCTGCGCGGCCCGAGGACGAGCCACAGAAACACGGGAACGCCGGCCAGCCGGGCAGCGCTCAGCGCGTTCGGCCAGGTTAGTATCCGGTCTCCCACGCTGCGATCGTAATTGAACACGTTCCGATCACTGACTTCGGGTGGCGCCTCGTGCGGCACTTCGTGCCAAAAAATCTCCGGTCGGCGCGATCGCCGGCTGTCCCTGGAGTTCGCTGCCGTCACCTCTTCCGCAAATTTCACGAGGAAAATACCCCAGCGTGACCGTCAATCCCGGAAGAGTAACCAACCGCATTGAGAAATTAACTTCACGTTACCCAGAATGCACGTGCGTTTCGGCCGTCCCTGGCCGCGCTGCTCCCGACGGGGGCCTGGGCGGGGGCCAGGCGGCGGCCCGGGCGAGCGTGGCGGACGGGCGCCGGGGCGGTGGCCCGGGGGCGGCTCGGGCCGCGTCCGCCGACGCGGCGACGCCGTCGCACCCGTGACCGGTCCCAAATAATCTGCCTAATCCCGCTAAGGCACACGCTGGCACCAACTGGCCCGTTGACCCTATCCTGAATGTTGTTCGACATGGCTGAATGTGAGCGGAAAGGTGTCATGATCCAGTCGGTGCAGCGCGCTGCCCAGGTCCTCGACGTCCTCGGCTCCGGCCCGCCGCGCCTCGGCGTCACCGAGATCGCCGACCGGCTCGGCCTGGCCAAGCCGACCGTGCACGGGCTGCTGCGCACCCTGGAGGCGTACGGCCTCGTCGCCCAGGACCAGGCCACCGGCAAGTACAGCCTCGGCCCGGGCGTGCTCCAGCTCGGCAACGCGTACCTGGACGGCTCCGACCTGCGGGCCCGGTCGCTGCGGTGGGCCGACGGGCTGGCCCAGCAGGCCAAGGAGGCGGTCTGGATCGCCACCTTGTCCGGCGGCCGGGTCATCGTGCTGCACCATGTGTTCCGCCCCGACAACACCGTGCAGATCCTCGAGGTCGGAGCGGCGATCCCGTGGCACGCGTGCGCGCTCGGCCACGCGATCGTGGCCTACCTGCCGGCCGGGCAGCGCGCCCAGGCCCTCGGCTCGGCCCTGTCGCCGCTGACCGGCCGGACCAAGACCACCCGGGCGGCCCTGAACCGGGCGCTGGCCCAGGTCCGGGAGCCGGCTGACGCGGTCGAGAACGAGGAGGCGACCGTCGGCGACGCCGGCATCGCGGCGCCCATTCTCGGCCGCGACGACCTGGTGGCGGGCGCGGTCGGGGTGGTCGGCTCGGCCGAGCGGCTGCTCGCCCCCAGCACCAGGAATGACCTGGTCCGTGCCGTCGTCGCCGCCGCCCGCGCCATCTCCCGCGACCTCGGGGCGGGCCGGGGCGGCGTCGCCGCCCTCTCGCTGATCTAGCCGCTCCAGCCGCCGGCCACCGCTGGGAACCGCCGTGGCGCCCCGGGGCCAACCGGGCGCAGAGATTCGCGGCTCCGCGCCCGGCCAGCCTCCGGCCCTCCCCCTCCTAGGGCCGCCCTTGGTTCCCCGTCCGCAGGTGGTCTTGAGACACTAAGTCTAATGTCTCAGATAGGATATTTTGCGGGACAGTGTTGCGATTGGGAAACACATCTCCCAGTTCGCAACTCACAGTTCAGACGTGGTTACGGCAAGGGGTGAGGAACGGCCATGACGGCCCGGCCGGAGCGGGTACCGGCGGAAGAGGTCAGGCAGCGGATGCTCGACGCCGGGCGGGAGCTGGCCATTGAGGCCGGGGCGGCGCTCACCATCGAGCACCTGCGGCTCGAGGAGGTCATCCAGCGGGCTCGGGTGCCCCGCAGCTCGGTCTACCGGCTGTGGTCGTACCGCGACGAGTACATCGACGATCTGCTCTGCTATCTGGCGGGGCCGGGCACCGTGTTCGGCAGCCGGCCGGTGTTCGACCCGGAGACCTTCTCCGTCGCCAGCCAGGTCCTGGCCGACAACCGGCACCTGCTCGCCACCCCCGACGGGCGCCGGGCGCTGCTGCGGGAGGTCGTCCGGGTCACCACCAAGCGCAACTACCAGGCGCTGACCGAGTCCGGGCCGTGGCGGCTGCACATGGCGCTCACCGCCACGCTCGGCTCGACCCGCAGCGGCGAGGCGCGCCAGCAGATCGCGGCCGCCCTCGAGGAGGCGCAACTGCGGTCCCGTGAGTCGATGGTCGCGCTATTCGGCTACCTGATGACGGAGATCGGCCTGCGGCTGCGCGACCCGGCCTGGACAGCCGACCACCTGCAGCTCACCGGCGGCCTGCTGGTGCAGTCGCTGGCGCTGCGCAACCTCCAGGTCCAGGCGGCCGACGGCGCCTGCGAGGCGTCGGCGGTCGACGCGCTGCTCAACGGGCCGCTCCCCGGGCCCGGCCTGAACGGCGAGACGGCCGAGTGGACCCTGGTCGGCCACGCCTACCTGGGCCTGCTCGACGGCTTCGTCGAGCTCGACCCGGACTACAAGCCGCCAGCCGACTAGCGCTCGCCCCGCGACAGGGCCATCACCCGGTCGCTGAGCACGGCCACCCCCGGCGTCGGCTCCGACTCGTAGTGGCCCGGCTTGCGCTTGCGCAGCAGCCCCGGACCGTTCGAAGTCCATTGGAAGTTTCTGTTGCCCAGTACGCGCCGGAAAACAGGATCGACGTTGTCAGGGAAGGTCGCCGCCATCCTGGTCAGCGGCAGCGGGGGGATGGCGTCCTCGCGCAGGTAGGCCCGGAGCACGTTGGCGTGCTCGCGGTCCTCGGCCAGCGCCGGGTCGGCGAACAGGGCGCGCAGCATCCCGTACTCGGGGACGACCACGAACCCGTCGAGCTCGTCGTAGATGATCCCGACGGTGTCGAACTCGAAGAACCCGTCCGGCATCACGAACGTGGTCTCGCCCGCCTCGCTCACCGCCCGGTGCCTGCCCCGCGCGGCCAGGGCCGAGTCGCGGCGCACCTTGTAGTACGCGTTGAGCCGCCCCTCTGCTTCCAGGATCGGCAGCACCAGCTCGTCGGTGCCGAAGAAGGCGACGAACTCCTCCCGGTCCCGCCGCATGTACATCCAGCCCTGCTCGGCCTTCTCCTGGTTGCGGAAGACCAGGTCCGGCTCGCGGGTGGCCATGTCGATCGCCAGCCGCGCGACCTGCCGCCCGTCGTCGGCCGGGTAGAGCGTCTCGCCGCCGACCGCCAGCCAGGCGGAGTCGTCGCGCGCCAGCGGCAGCAGCGTGCCCGCGAAGAAGCCATCGTCGGCCGGACGGGGGTCGAGGCCGTAGACGACGTAGTCGAGGTCGTCGACCAGGTTGAGTGCGGTGATCGCCGTGGGGCCGGCTTGCCGCCTGCCCGGCTGGCCGGGCTGGTCGCCGGCGCTGCTGGCGGCGGTCGGGCCGCGGACCTCGAAGATGCCCCGCACGCTGTTGTCGGCCCAGTCGAGGACCAGGTCCCGCTCGGCGCGGGTCAGCCCCCGCTGGGTGCCGATGAACCGCTCGACCACGGCCAGCCCGCCGGCTTGCGCAACCGCGCGGCGCAACTCGACCGCTCGCTCAATCTGCTCTGGACCCACGGGTAAAGAGCATAAGGACTTCATCTCGAACGGACCGTGCCTTCTCCCTGCAGCCCGGCCAGAATCACGCCCGTCGCTGGCCAGCGCTGCGCGCTTCTTGCTGTTATCCGGCCTGGTGTTATCCGGCCTGGTGTTATCCGGCCTGGTGTTATCCGGCGAGGCGCTTGCGGGCCAGGTTTTTGATGTCGTCGGGGAGCGCGTCGGCGACCAGCAGCCTGGGCAGCAGTTCTGGCTCGGTGGTGGCCGCGCGGAAGGTGACGGCGACGGTGACGTCGTGGTCGGGCCGGTGCTCGATCACGACCGGATCGCCGACCTGGATCCGGCCCGGCGCGATCACCCGGAGGTAGGCCCCGGGCATGCGCCGCCTCGGTGAACCGCCTGATCCAGCCGGTCCGCCCGAGCCAGCCCTGGAAGGTGCCGCACGGGATCCGCGGGCAGCAGACCTCGAGCAGCACCTCGTCCCCGATTCGCCAGCGCTCGCCGACCAGCGCGTCGTTGACGGCCAGGCACTCGGTGGTCAGGTTCTCGCCGAAGACGCCGTTGCGCAGCGGCACCCCCAGTTCGGCTTGCCAGTGGTCGAGGTCTTCCCGCGCGTACGCGTACACGGCCTGGTCATCGCCGCCGTGGTGCTTCACGTCGTAGACCCGGTCGCCGGCCAGGCCGACCGCCCCGGTTCCCTTCGGGCCGGGCGCGGTCACCAGGACCGGCCCGTCGACGGGCCGCTTGTCGATGCCGGTTAGCATCACCGGCTTCCACGGGTTGTCACGGGGCTTACCGACATTGACCGAGAGCAGCCGCATATTGGCCAGCGTAAATACCCAGGCCCGCGACTGGCGAACTGTTTTTCTCCCGGCGACGGCGGCCGTTCGCGCTGTGACTTTCCTTGCTGTTATCTGATTTCGACACGCCGGCGTGTCGCTCGTCGGCTGCGTTCCGTGACCGCTTACGATGCGTGCGTAAGCACGGGGAGCACCGTTTCTGGGGGAATTTCTGGTGGCTCAGGGAGTTCGGGCGGGCCGAGGGCCGGCCAACGGGGGACGTCACGGCAGGACCGAGCGGTACCGGGGCCGGCACCGCAAGGCCGGGAGGCAGATCCGGCTCGGCACCGGGATCCGGGTCGCCGTCATCGCGTGCGCGGCGCTGTTCGTGTGCCTGCCCCAGCCGAGCTGGGCGAGCCGCGCGGCCGGCGCGGGCGCGGGCGCGGGCGCAGCGCACGCCACGGCGGCGAGCCGAGTGACGGTGCGGAGCCTACCCGGCCCATTCGAGCCGACCTGCTCGGCTCGGCTGGGCTGATCTGCCCGGCTGGGCGGATTCCGTCTCATAGCCAACAACGGTCGACTAGCGTTGGCTATGTGCCTCTGACTGATATCTGGGAAACGCTGGCCGACGCCGGGCTGACCGGCCGGTTCGTCGGCGCCGAAGAGCGGCTGAAGGCGCCGGCCCGGGTCGACGCCAAGATCCGCGAGGATGCGCGGGTCAAGGGCAGCCATCCGCCGGATGCGGCGCTCGCCGCGGTCACCGACGCCGTTCGCTACACGCTCGTCTACCGGGACGACGGCTACGCCGCCGGCGTGCAGGCCGATGCCGAGCGTCTCGCCGCGCTGGGATGCGAGCTGATTGACCGGACGGCCGGACCTGCGGCGCGGGCGCAGACCGGTGTGACCACCGTCTGGCGCGCGCCCGCGAGCCCAAGCCTGTTCGAGGTCCAGTTCCACTCCCCGGTCAGCCATTCGGCCCGCGAGCGCTCGTTCTTGCTCTACGCGCGGCTGCGCGAGCCGCAGCCGGGCGATCTGGAGCGGGCCGAACTGGCGGCGGCGCACCGCGCGATCTACTCGGCCGGGCCGGGCGCGCCGCTCCCGGTCCGGCTGGCCCGGGCCCGGTCGGAGCGGGAACGGATCACCTACTACGCGATCCGCGACGCCAGCGCCACCGCCGAGCGCCCGGCCGGCCTCGCCCGCCGGATCGAGCATCATCTCGGGCAGCGGGACGAGGCGTTCGGCTACGACCTCACCTGGCGGCACACGTTCCTGGTCTACGCCGCGGAACGGGGCAGCCTCGACAACCGGCTGGTGCAGATCAGCGGGAACGAGGCGGCGCGGCTGGTCGGCCTCATCCGCCGGGACGCCTGGACCCGGACGGACGTCAGCTGACGTCCGTCCGCGCCGGACGGGCGCACGTAACACCGGGGCTTGTGAAGCGCAGACTTCACCGGCGCAGCGCGCGAATGGGCGACTCGGTGCTTTCCTCCGCGCTGCCGGCGGCGGCCTGCAGGGCCCGTTCACGTCGGCCCGCCCAGACCAGGAGCAGGGAGGCCAGCGCGGCGGCGGCCGCCGCGCCCGCCAGCACGACGGTGGCGCGCTGGAAGGCCGGCAGGGCGCCGTCGCCCGCCGCGTGCGCGCCGAGGACGGTGACCAGGATCGCGACCCCGAGCACGATGCCGACCTGGCGGGCCATGGTGACGATGCCCGAGCCGGTGGCGAACCGGTTGGGCGGGACCGCCGAGACCGCCGCACTGACCAGGGTGGGCAGCGTGAGACCGACCCCGGTGCCGGTCAGCAGCATGCCCGGGAGCATGTGAGCCGGGTAGTCAGGGGCGAGCGAGAGGTTCAGCCGCCAGAAGATGCAGCCGCCGGCGTAGATCGCGCAGCCGACCGCGGCGACCGGGCCCGGGCCGATCCTGCGGGCGATCGGCCCGGCCGCGATCGCCCAGAACGGGACCAGCAGCGGCCCGGGGGCGACGCCGAGCCCGGTCCGCAGCGCCGACCAGCCCCAGACGTCCTGGCACCACAGGGTCACCAGCAGCAGCATCGCGCCGAAGGCGATGCCGAACACCACGTTGGCGGCCGTGGCGGTGGCGAACAGCGGGCGCCGCAGCAGGTGCAGCTCGATCACCGGGGCCGGGTGGCGCGCCGACCGGGCGATGAACAGCGGCGATGAGCGCCGCGGTGGCCGCGAACCCGCCCAGCACCGGGGCCGACGTCCAGCCCCAGTCGTCCGCCTTGACCAGCGCGAGGGCGAGCGCGCCGATCGCCACGGTGAAGACGGCCGCGCCGAGGATGTCCGGGCGGGCTTCCGCCCTGACCTCGGCCGCGTGCGCGGTCGACCGGTCAAGCGGCAGCACCCGGACGCCGGCGACCAGCGCGATCGCGACGATCGGCACGTTCACCAGGAACACCCAGTGCCAGCTCGCCTCCACCAGCGCGCCGCCGACGACCGGGCCGAGCGCGGCGGCGGCGCCGCCGACGGAGGTCCAGGCGCGGATCGCGCCGGTGCGGCGCTCCGGTGGCGCCGCCGCCAGCAGCAGGCTGAGCGAGGCCGGCATGAGCAGCGCGCCACCGGCCGCCTGGACGATCCGGGCGCCGACCAGAACCCAGACGTCCGGCGCGGCGGCGCAGGCGGCCGAGGCAACCGCGAAGACGATCATGCCGGTCAGGAACGCGGCCCGGCGGCCGATGAGGTCGGCCGCCCGGCCCGCCGGGACCAGCAGCGCCGCGAACACGATCGCGTACGCGTTCAGCACCCAGGACAGCGACGCCAGGTCGGTGCCGTGAAAGTCGCGGCCGATCGACGGCAGCGCGACGTTCACGATGAACAGGTCGAGGTTGACCACGGCGATGCCCGCCGTGACCACGGCGAACACGGCCCCGAACCGCGCCTGCCCCGGCTGCGGCTGGCCCGGCTGCGGCTGGCCCGGCTGCGGCGCCCGCCCGCGTCCGGGCCCGGTCCCGTGCGGGCCGGCCGCGCCCTCTGCCACGCTGTCGCTCACGCGATCCTCCTGAGTTTGGAAATCCAACTGGAGCGTAGACCGCATCAGTTTGATTTCGCAACCCAGGTACGATGGTGATTATGCGCGAGGAACTGCCTGGCCGTCCGTGCTCGGTCGCGGCCGCCCTGAACCTGATCGGCGAGAAGTGGACGCTGCTGGCCGTGCGCGAGATCACCTTCGGCAACAAGCGCTTCGACGTGATCGCGAAGAACACCGGCGCCCCCCGCGACCGGCTCGCGGCCCGGCTGCGCACGCTGGAGGCGGCCGGCGTGGTCGAGCGCCGCCTGTACAGCGAGCACCCGCCGCGCTACGAGTACGAGCTCACCCAGGCCGGCCAGGAGTTGCGGGCCGTGCTCACGGTGCTGCGCGGCTGGGGCGACCGGTGGGCGGTGGACTCGCCGCCGACCGCGTTCGAGCACAGCTGCGGGCACGACCTCGACCCGGCGGTCATCTGCCGCCACTGCGGGACCGAGATCGTGCCCGAGGAACTGCGAGTCCGCGTCCTCACCCCCGGCTGGACCCGCACGGGCCCGGCCGAGGCGGAGGCGACTGCCTGAGCGCTTTGACGCTGCTGCCTTACGACTGAGGAGCCAGCGCCGCCCGGAGCCGGAACGAGCCGGGGACCAGCTCCCCTTCCGCTCGCGCCTTCTCCAGCGCGGCCGACCACCAGGCGAGGTCGTCGAGCATGACGTCGGCGGCGGCGTTGGTCATCGGGCTGACCGGCTGGCCGTTCTCGTCGAAGGCGGACTGCACCTCGGGGATGATCACGCTGTTGCGGACCGGCACCGACTCGGTCTCGATGAACACATGGGCCAGGTGCTCGATCGCGCGGGTGCCGCCGGCGATGCCGCCGGAGTAGCCGACGAACGCAACCGGCTTGTTCCTGAAGCCGAACGAGAGCCAGACGGTGTCGAGCGCGTTCTTGAGGCGACCGGGGATGGAGTGGTTGTACTCCGCGGTGACGATAATGAACGCGTCGGCCGACTTGATCTTCGCGTTCCACTCCTTCACCAGCGGCTCGGAGTAGGTCGGGTCGTTGATGTCGCCGATCGTGCCGAAGTGCTCTCCGAAGAACGGCAGCGGCCAGTCCCGCAGGTCGACGACCTCGGTCTCGAAGGCCTCGTGCTCGGCTGCCTTTCCAGCTAGCCACGGCACAACGAGATCGGCGGCGCGGGTCGGGCGCGTGCTGCCGACGATGACAAGAAGTTTCGACATTGCTGCTCCAGGTCTCATGGTCGGCGGGCGGGCTGCCGCCCTGCCGGTCACCCCGGGATACGGGACTCCCGTCGGGCGACATCAGTATGTCTATCACGAATCATTGGTGCTACGCAAACTATCTATCCGGCGGTATGCTCACCTCATGGCGGAATCATCGGTGGCAGCGGGGCAGCAGATCCTGCCGCTGATCGACCACCTCGCCCGGATCAGCCGACGCGCCGCCGACGCGGCCATGGCCGACGGCTCGCTGCGGCCTCGGCACGTGATCGCGCTGAGGCTGCTCAGCGAGTGGGGCCCGATGACCCAGCACGCGGTCGGCGCCGCCCTCAGCCTCGACCCCAGCAACGTCGTCGGCCTGCTCAACGAGCTCGAGGAGCGCGGCCTCATCACCCGCCGGCGCGACCCGGCCGACCGCAGGCGGCACATCGTCGAGGTGTCCGCGACCGGGGCAGACGAGCTGACGCAGACCTACACCCAGCTCGGACTGGTCGAGGACGAGCTGTTCAAGTCCCTGAGCTGCGATCAGCGGTCAACCCTGCACGAGCTGCTCGCGTCCGCCGTGGCAGGCTTGTCCCCGTCGCACGCAGCGCCCGGGTCCGATTGCCTGGGGCCGGAGCCCGACTGCGCCGAGCCGACGCCCGCGCGGATCGAGGTCGATCCCGCCTGCCTGGCGCCCGATCCCGCCTGCCTCGGCCCGGACCCGCAGGAGCGCAGCTAGGCGGGAAACCGCGGCGCCGCTAATTCAGTTGCATCGGCCCGGCGCGGGCGGGCATGATGACGTCGTCTCATTCCCGACAGACGGAGAGTCGCTTGGAGCTCTGAGGTTCACCCCATGTGCCGCGCCGTGATGGCGCGCGCCCGTGACCTCATTCTGGAGCCCCTGCGTGTCTTCTTCTCGTTCTGCTGTGCCCGTTCGTTCCAGCGGGCCCAGCGTTGTGCTGAGCGATCTCAGTTTTTCCTGGCCGAACGGGCGCGGCGTGCTCGACGGCCTCAGCGCCGCCTTCTCCCCCGGCCGGACCGGTCTGATCGGGGTGAACGGCGCGGGCAAGTCCACCCTGCTGGCGCTGATCGCCGGCCGCCTGCAGCCGTCATCCGGATCGGTAACGGTCACCGGGGACGTCGGCTACCTGCCGCAGAGCCTCGCCCTTGACGCTGATGCCCGGGTAGCGTCGCTGCTCGGCATCGCCGGGGTGCTCGACGCGATCGACGCGATCGAGGCGGGCGACGCCAGCGAGGCGACGTTCGACGTGGTCGGCGACCGCTGGGACGTGCAGGAGCAGGCCACGGCGTGGCTCTCGCGGCTCGGCCTTGACCACGTCGGCCTCGACGACCCGGTTGGCCGGCTGTCCGGCGGCGAGACGATCCTGACCGCGCTGACCGCCCTGTTCCTGGGCCGGCCGGACGTCCTGCTGCTTGACGAGCCGACCAACAACCTGGACCGGGAGGCGCGCGGACGACTGTACGCGGCGGTCGAGTCCTGGCCCGGGGTCATGCTGATCGTGAGCCACGACCGCGAGCTGCTCGGCCTGGTGGACCAGGTCGCGGACCTGCGCAGCGACCACTACGGCCAGTCGCTGCGGCTGTACGGCGGGAACCTGGCCTGCTACCAGGCCATGCTCGAGGCCGAGCAGACCGCCGCCAGGCGCGCGGTCAGCGCGGCCGCCGCCGACGTCCGGCGCGAGCACCGCGACCTGGTGCGGGGCCAGACTAGGCAGGCCCGGCGGGACCGGCAGGGCAGGCAGCTGTCCGCGTCAGGCTCGCTGCCGCATGCCGCGGCCGGCGCGCGTCAGCGCTCCGCCCAGGAGACGGCCGGGCGGTCGCGTGACATCCAGCTCGCGCGGATCGCGGACGCCCAGGCGCGGCTGGCGGAGGCGGCGGAGGCGGTCCGCGACGACGACGCCATCGCGATCTCGCTGCCGGGCACGGCCGTGCCCGTCGGCCGCACGGTGCTGCGAGTGCGCGGACTCGACCGACCGTGGATGCCGTGGCGGACGCCGCCGGCGGATAAGGCGGACGCCGAGGCGATCACGGAGCTCGTCATCCAGGGGCCGGAGCGGATTGCGCTCACCGGGCCGAACGGCGCGGGCAAGAGCACGCTGCTCCGGCTCATCGCCGGCGACCTCGGCGTACCGGAACCCCGCAAGCCCGGCTTGGGATATGAGGGGCCTGAGGGCGGAGCGCCGGAAGGCTGGGGGCCGGAAGGCTGGGGGCTGGATGGCGAGAGGATGGATCGCGAGGGGCCGGAACAGCGAGGGCCGGGCTTGTTTGTGCGGCGGATCGGCGCGGTCGGCTATCTGCCGCAACGGCTGGACGTGCTCGACGACACGCTGACGGTGGCCGAGAACGTGCGCGCGGTCGCGCCCGCCGCCTCGGTCAACGAGGTGCGGGCCGGGCTCGCGAGGTTCCTCTTCCGCGGCGCGCGGGCGGACGCGGCGGCCGGGACGCTCTCGGGCGGCGAGCGGTTCCGGGCGGTGCTGGCGGCGCTGCTGCTGGCCGACCCGCCGCCGCAGTTCCTGCTCCTTGACGAGCCCACCAACAGCCTCGACCTGGCGTCGGTGCGCCAGCTCAGCCAGGCCCTCTCCTGTTACCAGGGAGCGCTGCTGGTCGCCAGCCACGACGCGCCGTTCCTGGCCTCGATCGGCATCACCCGCTGGCTCCGCCTCTCCCGCGACGCCCGCCTGACCGACATCGACCCGCCGGCCTAACCCATGACCCCGCGCCGGGCACCCGGCGCGGGGCGCCCGGGCGCCAATCGCCCAGCACCCCGCGCTCAGCGCTCAGCGCTCAGCGCTTCTTGCTGTTATCCGCGAAGTGGCGGATGCCGACCGCAGCAGGGCAGGCGGGCGTCGCGCTTCTTGCTGTTATCTTGCTGCAGTCGGACAGCTATCTATCGGTTCTGACCACATGGTTCATCTCTCTATCTGTTCTGACCACTAAAATTGGACAATTCGGGCACAAAAGTGGTCAGAACCGATACGAAGACGAGCAAGTGGTCAGAAGTGATATGAAGCTGACCGAGTGGCGCCCGCAGACGCCAAGTGCTCGAGGGCTGGGCGGGGGCGGGGTTAGCCGGCGAGGATGGCGGCGGGAGTGCGGGTGAGCATGGCGTCTAGTTGGGGTTCGGTGACGCCGTGGTCGCGGAGGTAGGGGATCACGTCCTGGCTGACGTGCAGGTAGTGCCAGTCCTTGAGGGCGGCCAGGGCGCCTTGGGCGAACCAGTCGAGGTAGCACGAGCAGTCGTGGGAGAGCACCATGCGGTCGGCGTAGCCGCGGCGGCACATTTCCACCACCAGGTCGCTGCGCTGCTTGAAGCTGGCGAAATGGTCGATGCCGAAGCGGTCCATGCCCAGGGTGAGGCCGGTCTTGGCCATCGCCTCGAGGTAGTCGGGGTGGTCGACGGCGTCGCCGCTGTGGCCGAGGACGACGCGGCCGAGGTCGACGCCCTCGGACTTGAGGACCTCGACGATCTGCGGGCCGTGCTGGCCGGCCGAGTGGGTGTGGATGGTGATCGGCACGCCGGTGGCGGCGTGCGCGCGGGCGACCGCGCGGAGCACCCGCTCGACCCCGTTGGTCAGGCCCTTCTCGTCGACCGCGCACTTGAGCATGCCCGCCCGGACGCCGGTGCCCGCGATGCCCTCGGTGATGTCGCGGATGAAGAAGTCGGTCATCGTCTCCTTCGGGCGCCGGGAGAAGAACAGCGGCACCTCGTCGAACGTGTAGATGCCAGTGGCGACCACGATGTTGAGGTCCGGCACCTGCTCGGCGATCCGCTTGATCCGGGCGATGTCCCGGCCCTGGCCGACCACGGTGACGTCGACGATCGTTCCGATGCCGTGCTTGGGCAGTTCGCTGAGCTTACGCACGGCATCGGCGACGCGCTGGTCCTCGTCGCCCCACTCATCCGGGTAGTTCTGCTGGACGTCGGCGGTCAGGACGAACACGTGCTCGTGCATCAGCACACGGCCGAGCTTGGCGGCCTCGACCGGGCCGAGGGCAGTCTGGACTGTTTTCACACGTCGATGGTTCTCGGGTGCCCGAATGGTGTCAATCGCGGGTGATCACAGAAAGTCAGGGCTTTCGTGCGACGAGGGCGTGGATCGGGACCTGCGTCGCCGCGCCCGGCGGGTCGCAGGCGTCGGGTCGCCAGTCGTTGACCGGGACCATCCCCGGCGCCACCAGGTCGAGGCCGGTCACCAGCGCGCCGACCTCGGCCGAGGAACGGAGCACGATCGGGACGGTGGCGGCCGCGTTCCACAGCTTGAGCGCGCCGCCCAAAGCCGGGTCGAGATCGCTGGCCAGGTGATACATCGCCAGATAGCTACCGGACGGCGCGGAATCCATCAGCGCCGCGACGACCTTGGCGGCCTCGGCCGACGAGGGCACGTGGGCGAGGGTGGACAGCAGCAGGACTGCCAGCGGCTGGCCGGGGTCTAGTATCGCGCCATCGCCCGACCGGTCTTCGCCTGCGGAATCCGCAGTACCGGCCGTGGCGCCGGACATGTCCGCGGTCGGCAGCCCCGCCTCGGACAGGCCGACGGCCGAGACGATGCCGTTGACGTCCACCACGTCCCCCTCGACGACCGCCACCCGCCCGCCGGGGGCGGATGTAAGCGTCGCTCTGGCGCGATCGAACATCATCGGGTCGCCCTCGATGTAGACGATCCTGCTGGCCGGGTCGACCGCCTGCGCGACCTCGTGAGTGTTGCCGGGCGGCAGCAGACCGTCACCTACGTCGAGGAACTGCCTGATCCCGGCGTCGGCGGCCAGGTACCTGACCACGCGGCGGCGGAAGGCCCGGGCCGAGGCCGGAATCGCGGCGATGGACGGCGCCGACTCGACCAGCGCTGCGGCGGCCTTGCGGTCGGCGGCGAAGTTGGCCTGCCCGCCCTGCAGGAAGTCGCTGAGACGGGCGGCGTTGGGCGCGGTGACGTCGATCAGCCCGGACCCTGTCCGGTGACCTCCGTCCTGACCCAATTGCAGACTCACGTGGCGTCGCTACCTAATTCCCCGTAAAGGTATCTCTCCGTTGGTTATGCTAACTGATCGTCACCAAGAGAGATAGATACTTGTCGATTCAATTTCTGTCGACGACCATCATCGGGGCTTGCGGGCGACGGCTCCGAGCAGCGGCAGGGTGCCCGAGCAGTCCGGGTCGTCCGGGTCGGGACGCCAGCGGTGCAGCCGGACGAGGCCGGGCTCGACGAGGTCGAGGCCGAGGTCGGTGAACCAGCGCTCGACCGTGGCCCGGTCCCTGAGGATGACTTGGACCGGGCTGATGTGGTTCCAGCGCTCGCCCGCGATCGCGAGCAGCTCATCCGGCGTCGGCTGCATCACGACCAGGTAGCTGCCGGGGGCCAGCCCTCCGACCAGCCCGGCCAGCACACCCCCGGCGTCGGCGACGAAGTTCAGGATGTCGATCATGACGAGGCCGACCGGCCGGGTGAGGTCGAGCGTCTGGCCGGCCCCGGCGATGACCGAGGCGGGGTCACGGGCGTCGGCGTCGAGGAAGCTGACGCCGCCGGCGGCCGAGCGCAGCAGGGCGCGCGCGTGCGACAGCACCACCGGGTCGTTGTCGACGTAGACGACGCGGCAGGCCGGGTCGATCTCCTGGGCGACCTCGTGCGTGTTGCCGGCCGTGGGCAGGCCGGTGCCGACATCGAGGAACTGCCGGATCCCGGCCTCGGCGGCCAGGTAGGTCACCGTCCGGCGCAGGAACGCGCGGGAGGCCAGCCCGAACCCCGCGATCGCCGGGGCGACCGAGATCAGCAGCTTGGCGGCCCGGCGGTCGGCCTCGAAGTTATCGCGGCCGCCCACCAGATAGTTCCACACCCGCGCGACGTTGGGCGCGGCGGTGTCGATCTTGACCGGCCGCACTGGCCTGGACGTCAGGCGCAGCCACTCCTCGGACGACACCGCAGGCCACCCCCCTCGCCGCTGCCTCGGGAACGCGCGCAGGAGCGATCTCCACGACTGAGACCGTTACGCGGTCATACTTATCACGGTTTAGCCCTCAGCACAGGGGTTAACGCGCGCGTATTTTAGGTATTTCTACCTATACGGAGCAGTTAGCGAAACGGCGCCCCGTTGACCTTGGCCGAGACCCCGGTCCGGTCCAGGTACGGGGTGATGCCGCCGAGGTGGAAGGGCCACCCGGCGCCGAGGATCATGCACAGGTCGATGTCCTCGGCCGCGGCCACCACCCCTTCGTCGAGCATGATCCGGATCTCCTGGGCCAGCCCCTCCAGGGCCCGCCCGAGCACCTCGGGGCCGGTGGACGGGCGGTCGCCGCCGGCCAGCAGCGCGATCACGTCGGGGTCGACCGAGAAGTCGGGCCGGTAGACCGAGGCCTTGCCTGAGTCGGCTACCGCGCGGAGCTTGTCGGAGACGGCGAACCGGCCGGGGAACGCCGCCGCGAGGGTCTCCGCCACGTGCAGCGCGATCTTCGGCCCGACCAGCTGGAGCAGCAGGAACGGCGACATCGGCAGGCCCAGCGGGTCGGCCGCGTGCTCGGCCACCTCGAACCCGGTGCCCTCGTCGACCGTGCCGATGATCTCGCCCAGGAACCGGGTGAGCAGCCGGTTGACGACGAAAGCGGGCCGGTCGGCGACGATCACGCAGTTCTTCTTGAGCGTCTTGCCGACGTCGAGCGCGGTCGCCACGGCGGCGTCGTCGGTCAGCTCGCCCCGGACGACCTCGACCAGCGGCAGCACCGCGACGGGATTGAAGAAGTGGAACCCGACGACCCGCTCGGGGTGGGCCAGGTTGGCCGCCATCGCGGTGACCGACAGCGAGGAGGTGTTGGTCGCGAGCACGCAGTCCGGGCCGACGACCGCCTCGACCTCGGCGAACACCTGCTGCTTGACGCCGAGCTCCTCGAACACCGCCTCGATCACGAAGTCGGCGTCGGCGAACCCGTCCTTGGCCACCGAACCGCTGATCAGCGCCTTCTGCCGGTTGGCGGCGTCGGGCGAGAGCCGGCCGCGGACCAGCTGCTTGTCGATCTCGGCGTGCACATAGGCGACGCCGGAGTCCACCCGGGCCTGGTCGAGGTCGGTCATCACGACCGGGACCTGCAGCCGGCGGACGAACAGCAGCGCAATCTGGGCGGCCATCAGCCCGGCGCCGACGACGCCGACCTTGGTGACCTTCCTGGCGAGGGCCCGGTCGGGTGCCCCGGCGGGCCGCTTGGCGCGCTTCTGCACCAGGTCGAAGGCGTAGAGGCCGGCCCGGAGCTCATCCGACAGGAGGAGATCGGCCAGGGCCTGGTCCTCGGCCGCGAACCCTTCATCCCTGGTGGCGGTCCGGGCCGCCGCGACCAGGTCGAGCGCCCGGTAGGGGGCGGGGGCGGCGCCGTGCAGCTTGCCGTCGGTGAGGAACCGGGTGTTGGCGACGGCGGCGTCCCAGGTGGCCGCGTCGGCCAGCGGGGCCCGCTCGACCGTGACCGAGCCGGCGACGACCCGGGCCGCCCAGCGGAGCGACTCCTCGAGGAAGTCGGCCGGGGAGAACATCGCGTCGGCGATGCCGAGCGCGTACGCCTCGGCCCCGCCGATCATCTTGTTCTGGTTGAGGGGGTTCTCAATGATCAGCTTCAGCGCGGGGGCCGGGCCGATGAGCCTTGGCAGCAGGTAGGCGCCGCCCCAGCCGGGGACCAGGCCGAGGAAGCACTCGGGGAAGGCGACCATCGGCACCCCGGACGAGATCGTCCGGTAGGTGCAGTGCAGCGCGACCTCGAGCCCGCCGCCGAGCGCGACCCCGTTGATGAAGCAGAACGACGGCACCGGCAGCTCGCCCAGCCGGCGGAAGACCGCGTGGCCGAGCGCCCCGATGCCGACCGCCCGCTCCCGCGCCACCGCCGGGTCGATGCCGGGGGCGGTGATCGCCGCGCCCGCGCCGTCCAGGTCGGCGCCGGCCGCGAGGATGAACGGCTTGCCGGTGACGCCGACGGCGGCGATCTCGCCGGCCGCTGCCCGGGCGGCCACGGCGTCGAGGGCCGCGTTGAGCGAGAGCAGACCCTGCGGGCCGAACGTGCTCGGCTTGGTGTGGTCGTGCCCGTTGTCCAGGGTGATCAGCGCGAGCAGGCCGTCCTGGCCGAGGTCGACGTCGCGGACGGTCGCGCGGGTCACTACCTCGCCGGGGAACGCGTCCTCGGCGAGCACATCCGACAGATTGTCGATAGCCGTCATCGCTGGCGGTCTCCTTGGGTGATGAAATCAGCGAGCCGGATCAGGGGGACGCACGGTCCGTTCGATATGAGCATTGGCATTTTTTAGATCCGCTCCCACAAGACGGTGCCGCCCATGCCCATGCCGACGCACATGGTCGTCATGCCGTAGCGGACCTCAGGGCGGGTGGCGAACTGCGCGGCGAGCTGGATCATCAGCCGGACGCCGGAGGAGGCGAGCGGGTGGCCGAGCGCGATCGCGCCGCCCCACGGGTTCACCCGGGGGTCGTCGGCGTCGATCTTGAAGTGGTCGAGGAAGGCGAGGACCTGGACCGCGAACGCCTCGTTGATCTCGATGAGGCCGATGTCGTCCATGGTGAGGTTGTTGCGGGCGAGGAGCTTCTCGGTCGCGGGGACCGGGCCGATGCCCATCACCTCGGGCTCGACGCCGGCGAAGGAGAAGTCGACCAGGCGCATCTTGGCGGTCAGGCCGAGCTCGCGGGCGACTTCCTCGGCCGCGATGATGCAGCCGGTGGCGCCGTCGTTGATGCCGCTTGAGTTGCCGGCCGTGATCCGGCCGTGCGGGCGGAACGGGGTCTTGAGCGCGCGCAGGCCGTCCAGCGTCGTCTCCGGGCGCGGCGGCTCGTCCACGGTCGCCCAGCCCCAGCCGAGCTCCTTGGTCCTGATCGCCATCGGGACGAGGTCAGGCTGGAACTTGCCGGCCGCGTAGGCGGCGGCGACCTTCTGCTGGCTGCCGAGCGCGTAGACGTCGGCCCGCTCCTTGGTGATGGCCGGGAACCGGTCGTGCAGGTTCTCTGCCGTCATGCCCATGAACAGCGCCGACTCGTCGACCAGATGCTCGGACAGGAACCGCGGGTTCGGGTCCACGCCCTCCCCCATCGGGTGACGGCCCATGTGCTCGACACCGCCCGCGATCGCGATGTCGGCCGCCCCGAGGGCGACGGTTCCGGCGGTCGTGGTGACGGCGGTCATCGCGCCCGCGCACATCCGGTCGATCGCGTAGCCGGGCACGCTGGCCGGCAGCCCGGCCAGGAGGGCGGCCGAGCGGCCGATCGTCAGCCCCTGGTCGCCGATCTGGGTGGTGGCCGCGATCGCGACCTCGCCGACCTGGTCCATGGGCAGGTCGGGGTTGCGCCGCAGCAGCTCCCTGATCACCCGGACGACCAGATCGTCGGCCCGTGTCTCGGCGTAGATGCCCTTAGGTCCCGACTTGCCGAACGGCGTCCTGACACCGTCGACGAAGACCACCTCGCGTGCCCTCATTGGCTCTCCCTTGTAGCGCCTGCCCGGCTCTATGCTACTCGCCAGTAACCTTCAGCTTGAACGGCCCCCGCGCAGGAATTGTTCCAGCCGCTCAAGCGGCCACGCGTTGATCACATCGTCGGGGGTGAGGCCGCCCAGGCGGGCGGCGGCGACGCCGTAGCGGGCGTTGTTAAGGTGCACGATCGAGTGCGCGTCGGTGTCGATGGCGAACTTCACCCCGGCCTCGCGGGCGGTCCTGATGTCCTCGGGCGGCAGGTCCATCCGCTCCGGGGACGCGTTGATCTCCAGCGCGGTGCCGGTCCTGGCGCAGGCGTCGTAGAGGACCGGAAGGTCGACGTCGACCGGCGGGCGGCGGCCGAGCTTGCGGGTGAGGGGGTGGCCGATGATGTTCACGTACGGGTTTTCGACAGCGGTGATGAACCGGTTCGTCATCGTGGCCCGGTCCTGATCGAAGGACGAGTGGACTGACGCGACGCAGAGGTCGAAGCCGTCGAGGAAGTCTGCGTCCCAGTCGACCGACCCGTCGGCCGCGATGTTGAGCTCGGTGCCGTGCAGCAGGGTCAGGCCCACCCGCCGCTGGAGCGCCGCCACCGCCGCCCGCTGCATCAGCATCTTCTCGTCGGTCATCTGCTGCATCACCAGGTTGGGCGCGTGGTCGGTGACCGCGTAGTACTGATACCCCCGTGCCTCGGCGGCGGCGACCATGTCCTCGAGCGACGCGATCCCGTCGGTCAGGCTGGTGTGGGTGTGCAGGTCGCCGCGGAGGTCCTTGACCTCGATGAGGCCTTTCTTGGTCTTTGTCGCCGTTAGCTCGGGAATGGTGGCGGCCAGCGCCGCCTCGATCTGGTCGTGGCTCGCGTCGCTCGGCAGCGACCGGAGGGCGTCGCGCAGCGGCTGGTCGCGGATGATGACGCCGATCGAGCGGAGGATGCGCTCCTCGCTCTTGGCGCCGAACCCGGACAGGCCGCGCAGCCGGCCCGCCCGGACGGCGGCGTCGAGGTCGGCGACCGAGCCGATGCCGAGCTCGCGGCTGAGCTGGAGCGCCCGCTTGGGGCCGACGCCGGGCACCTTCGCGATCTGCAGCACGCCGGGCGGGACCTTCGCCCTGAGCTCGTCCACGGCGGCGACGGCGCCGGTCCGCCGGTACTCGGCGATCTTGCCCGCGATCGACGTGCCGACGCCCGGGATCTTCGTCAGCCCGGTGTCGGGGACCGCGCCGAGGTCGCCCGGATACCCCGCGACCGCCTTGGCCGCCTTCTCGTAGTTCCGTGCGCGGAACGGGTCGCCCCCGGTGATCGAGAGGAGTTCCGCGTATTCGCGCAGCATCGCCGCCGCGTCGTCGTTAGCGCTCGCCATGGTTGCCATTGTCGCCGGTCGCTTCGCACCACGCCTACCGTTACGATCCGGGAGCAACACGTTACGCTCAGGGGATGACGGTGGGCGACCGGTGACGGCGGCGGAGGTTCCCGCGGAGCGTCCGGGCACGGCCGGGCAGCGCTGGCTGGCCCGGCTGGCGGTGCTGTTGGCCGCCGCCGCCGTGGTCATCGTGCCGGTGTTCGCGGAGCTGCGGAGCCTGGCGATGCTGGCGGTGGGGCTGGCGGCGGTGGCGCTCAGCATCGCGTCGGCCTACCTGTTCCTGGCCCGCCGGGGGCTGCTGCGCTGGGTGTCGCTGGTGGTCTTCGCGCTCACCCCGATCGCGGTGATCGTGGTTTACGCGTTCTACTCCCTGCTGTGGGTGGCGGCCGTGTCGGCGGCGGGGTGGCTGCTGGCGGCCGCGGCCGCGCGGCTGGCGATGGCGGGCGACCGGGAGGGCTGGCGGATGGCCGAGCATCCGGTGCCGCAGCCCGCCGCGCGCCCGTACTTGATCATGAATCCGAAATCGGGCGGCGGTAAGGTGGCGCGGTTCGATCTGGAGCGGAAGGCGGCCGCCCTCGGGGCCGAGGTGTTCCTGATGAGCGGGCCTGAAGCGGTCGATGTGGCCGCGGTGGCGCGCGCGGCGGTGGCGGCCGGCGCCGATCTGCTCGGCGTCGCGGGCGGCGACGGCACCCAGGCGCTGGTGGCCGAGGTCGCGGCCGAGCACGGGCTGCCGTTCTTGGTGATCACGGCCGGGACCCGCAATCACTTCGCGCTCGACCTCGGGCTGGACCGTAACGACCCGGCGGCCTGCCTGGCGGCCCTGTCCGACGGGGTTGACCTGCGGGTCGACCTCGGGGTGATCGGCGGCCGGGTGTTCGTGAACAACGCCTCGTTCGGCGCCTACGCGGAGATCGTGGAGACGCCGGCCTACCGCGGCGACAAGCTCGGCACCACCCTCGACGTGCTGCCGGGCCTGCTGCAGGGGCACCGCGGCGCACGGCTGGCGGCCCGGGCCGACGACGCGGAGATCACCGCGCCGCAGGCGCTGCTGGTCTCCAACAATCAATACGGCAGCGCCGACGTCGCCGGGCTGAACCGCCGGGTCCGGCTCGACGCCGGGGTGCTCGGCGTGGTCGGCGTGACCGTGAGCACCGCCAACGAGGCCGTCCGGCTGCTGCGCGGCCGCCATTCCGGCGGCCTGACCATGCTGACCGCGAAGGTGGTGACGGTGATCGCCGACACCGCGCAGATCCCGGTCGGCGTCGACGGCGAGGCGGTGTCGCTGCCGGCGCCGGTGGTGTGCAGCATCCGCCCGGGCGCGCTGCGGGTGCGGGTGCCGCGCGACCGGCCTGGGGCCACCCCGCCCGAGCCGCCGGTGAACTTCTCCCGGCTGCGGCGGCTCGCGTGCTGGCCGTTGTGGCGGGGAGGCGGGGCCGGGTGACCGGCGCCTACGAGCGGGTGACGAGCCTGGCCGAGCTGTTCGCGCGGGTCGGCGAGCTGGCGCTGGCGACGCTCGTGTTCGATATCGAGCCGCTGGTGGCGCCGTGGAACGGCGGTCAGCAGGGGCTTGATCGCGGCGTGGCGGAGGTTCTCGGCCAGGCCGAGACGGTCCCGTCGGTGCGGGCGGTGGTCTTCTCGACCAACTCGTCGCGGCGGCCGACCGTGCTTCCGGCCGACGCCGGTCCGGCCGACGCCGGCCGGGGCGATGGCGCCCGCCTGCGGGTGGAGTACGTGGTTTCTGCGGCCAAGCCGGTGCGGATCGCGCCGTACCGGGGCCTTCCCCGGCCGGGGGCCGTGATCGGCGACCAGCTACCGACCGACGGGATCCTGGCCTACCGCCTCGGCTACCTGTTCCTGCACTACGACCCGCCCTACGGCCACGTGCCGATCGGGCCCCGGCTCATGCATCGCTGGGGCCGGGTCGTGCGCCCGGTCCTGTTCGGACGGCAGCCGCCGCCGTAGCCGCCCCTTCGCCCGCCGCCCCTTCGTCTGCGGGCTGGACGGCGGCGACGGCGGCGACGGTGGCGGACGGCTGCGGCGAGAGCTCCGGGGGCGGGGTCGCGTTCCTGAGCCGGAAGGCGATCGCGAGCAGGAACAGCAGCAGGGCCATGCCGCCGAGGATGTAGGCGTTGCCCCAGATGAGCTGGAACCCGTGCCAGTGGTACTCCACGTACCAGGGCTGGTCGCCGTAGTTCTGGAACAGCAGCGGGTTGGTGTTCTTCTGCAGCCAGAGCAGGCCGAGGGAGAAGTTGCCGAGGTTCTTCACGTGCGTGAAGATCGCGTCCGGCCAGGCGTAGTAAATGAAGATCATCCCCGCGACCGCCGCCCAGAGCCAGCCCGCGACGCCCTTGGCCCGGCGTCGCCACGCGTCGATCGCGTAGTGGGCGGCGACGGCGATGCCGAGCGCGATCCAGACCCAGTGGTGGTCCCACGAGATCGGCGACACCAGCAGCCCGGTCAGCGCGGTGACCAGGATCGCGGGCACCGGGTAGCCCGCCCGGTCGAGCAGGTAGGCAGTGCCGATGCCGAGAATGACCGCCAGCGCGCAGGCGATCAGCCAGGTGGTCTGGGCGCCGGCGATCGACCCGGTCAGCCGGGTGATGAGCCCGTGCAGCGACTGGTCGCCGGCCCAGCCTGCGAACCCGGTCCGGTTCCCGTCGGAGATGACCGCGCCGTGCAGCCACCACTTGGACGAGTCGTGCGGCAGGATGATGAACCCGACGACGACGGTTGCGAGGAAGCCGCCGACGCAGCCGGCCGCCTCCCGCCACTTGCGCGCGACCAGCAGGTACGGGATGAAGATGAGCGGGGTGAGCTTGATGCCGGCCGCGATCCCGGTCGCCACGCCCTTCCACCAGCGGTACTTGCCGTTCTTGGTGTGGTCGGGCTGGGTCAGGTCCCACATGATCGCGGCCATCAGGATCAGGTTGATCTGGCCGAGGTAGATGGTCCGCACCACCGGCTGGAGCCAGAACGTCGCCGCCGCCGCCAGCAGGGTCACCCCGAGCCGGACCCGCCGGTCGCAGTAGCCGAGGCCGTAGAACGTGAACCAGAGCGCGGCCGCGAACGTGATCATGTTCACCACCACCGACACCGAGTACAGCGCCGTCAGCGGGATGAACGAGATCAGCGCGAACGCGATCGCCGCGAACGGGGTGTAGGTGAACTTCAGCGCGAGCTTGCCGGTCCCGCCCCAGCCGTAGAGCGCGTCGTAGTAGTGCGGGTTGTAGTACGGAGTCACGTGCCGGACGATCAGCCCGCCGTCCCAGTAGACCTTGAGGTCCACCTCCTGGAGGGCGCCGTTCTTGCCGCTGAGGGCCGCGTAGACCACCCAGCTGACGATAATGAGGAAAAAGGCGACAGCACCGGACCAGACAAGCCGGGTGCCGGGCAGGGAGCCGGAAGCCTTAAGGTTGCCTTTACTTTTGCCCTGAGATGTGCTATCGACCGAATTCACACCGGTAACGATATCGGGTCAGTGACCCGCGCTAGGCGGGCATCACCCACTGTCGGCCATACTGGGAACCATGCCAACGCTGACCGAGGTGCAGACCGAGCCGGAGCAGGTATGAGCGCGGCCAGCCTGGTCGGGTCCGGGCCGCTGCTGCTGGCCATCCCGGTCGCCGCGGCGGCGGGCGCGGTCACGTTCCTGTCGCCGTGCTGCCTGCCGCTGGTGCCCGGGTACCTGGCGTACATCACCGGGATGTCGGGGGCCGACGAGAACACCGGCGGCGGGGCGGCGGTCGAGGTGGCCGGTTCTGGCGCCGACCTGACCGCGGCCGGAGGGGGCGGCGGGGTCACCACCCGCGCCCGGACCTCGGCCGCCCCGCCGGCTGATCCGCCCCGCGGCCGGGCGGTCGCGGGAACGGCGCTGTTCGTGCTCGGCTTCTCGGCCGTGTTCTCACTGATCGGCCTGGCCGCGGGCGGGGTCGGGCAGCTGCTGCAGACGCACGCGGACGGGATCACCCAGGTGCTTGGCGGGGTCACGATCCTGCTCGGCCTGCTGTTCTTCGGCGCGTTCGACCGGTTCATGTTCGCCGGGCGGATCTTCAAGCCGTCGTTCAGGCCGCGGGCGGGGCTGGCGGGAGCGCCGGTGCTCGGCGTCATGTTCGGCATCGGCTGGACGCCCTGCATCGGCCCCACGCTGGGCGTGGTGATGGCGCTGTCGCTGCAGTCGGGCACGGCCGCGCGGGGCGCGTTCCTCTGCTTCATCTACGGGCTCGGCCTGGGCATCCCGTTCCTGATCGTCGCCGCGATCTTCCAGCGCATGGTGGGCGTGCTCGGGTTCTTCAAGCGGAACGCGCGGATGGTCAGCCGGATCGGCGGCGCGCTGCTGGTGGTCGTCGGGCTGCTCGAGGTGACCGGCGCGTGGACGGCGGCGATCGTCTGGCTGAAGGAACACTGGTTCAACTCGTACGCCACGCCGCTGTAGGCGCAGAGCCCGCCTAGCGGCGCGCGGCCGCCTTGGGCTTGATCGCGACCGGCTTGCGGGGCGGCTGGGCCTCGGTCCGCGCGGTGGGGGCGGTACGCGGCTCCGCCGCGGCCTCGACAAGCGCGGTGAACAGCCGCAGGTCGTCGCTCTCCTCGGGGTGCCAGTGGACGCCGATCCCGAACCGGTGCCCGGCGACCTCGAGGGCCTCGGTCACCTCGCCGTCGGGCGACCAGCCGGCCACCGTCAGGCCCGCGCCGACCCGGTACGGCGCCTGGTGGTGCGCGGCCGGCACCATGACCCGGGTGCCGAGCAGCCCGCCGAGGAAGCTGTCGGGGCCGAGGGCGACGTCGTGCGGCAGGTAGCGGGCCCGGTCGGTCCGGTGGCCGGGCAGGTCCTGGGTGAGGGTGCCGCCGCGGGCCACCGTCAGCACGTGCAGCCCGCGGCCGATCGCGAGGAACGGGACGTTCCCCTCGAGGGCAGCCCGCATCAGCGCCAGCTCGAACCGGTCCCTGCGGTGCTCGGGCTCGTCAGTCTGGTCGCCCCGCTGCTGGTCGTAGTTGGCCGGGTCCAGGTCCCGGCCGCCGGAAAACACCAGGCCGTCCAGGGTGGCGATGTAGGCGGCAACCGACGGCGGCGGAACCGGCGGCAGGACCACCGGCGCTCCCCCGGACCGGTCCACGGCGCGGATATAGCTGACGGGCGAGATCACGGCCTCCCGGAGCCAGTCCCCCCAGCGAGCCGCGTCCAGCTCGCCGGTGATGCCGATGATCGGGCGACCCATCAAATCCTCCTGCTCGCTGCGATAACCACGAGAAGCGCCGGCCAAGTTTCATCCCCCCGCACCGCCCCTTAATGCCATTCTTCCGGACAACAGCGGGTTCTGCCGTCCGATGGCGTAATTCAGTGTTCATCTTTCCGCAAGAGCAGCGCGCGCGACCCGTCGGTGACCTGCGGTGGTCAGGGCGCGACGCGCCCGTGCCCGATGAACGCGGCCTGGGTCAGCGGCATCAGGCCCGCCCAGATCGCCTCCATCTGCTCCGCGCACATCTCGATCTCCCGCTGCGGGAAGGAGGGGAACGCCGCCCCGTCGACGTGCCTGCGCAGGGAGAGGAAGTTCATCAGCGACCGCGCGTTCATCGTCACGTACATGGACGAGTAGATGTTGAGCGGCAGCACCATCCGCGCGACCTCGCGGGCGACGCCCTCGGCCAGCATCTTCCGGTACGCGGCGTAGGCGTGCTCCGACGCCTCGCGGACGGTCTCGTCGACCAGCGCGTGCTGCTTGTCGGTCCCGGGGTGGAATTCGTAGGCGCCGGGCTTGCCGGCCTGGATCAGGTTGCGCTCCTCGGCGGGCACGTAAAACACCGGGCGGAGCTCACGGTAACGACCCGATTCCTCATTGTAGGAGGCAATCCGGTGCCGCATGAATTCGCGGAACACGAAGATCGGGGCCTGCACGTAGAACGTCATCGAGTTGTGCTCAAACGGCGAGCCGTGTCGGTCGCGCATCAGATAATTGATGAGGCCCCGGTCCCGGGGCGACGGCCCATCCGCTGTCGTCGGGTCTGGGGGGCCGGCCGACGCCGATTCCAGGGTCTTCTCGCCGAGGGTGGAGACCCGGGCGGCGAACAGCACATCGGAGTCGGACGCGCTTGACCGGACGAGCTCGACGGTGACGTCGGAACGGAACTGGACTTCGGGGGCGGCGGCGGCTTCACTCACACGGGACACTCTAAATCACGCCACAGACATTCCAGCATGTTCAGCGGGCAGAGCGGCTTCGCGCTCCCGGCGGGCTGGTCGATTCAGACGAAGAGCTTCCCGACCGGGCCGGTGACCCAGGGCTTCGCCGAGTCCTCGGTCCGCACAGGAAAGCTGGTCGCGATCCTCGGCGCGGCCCGCGCTCCGGTGCGGTTCTCGATCAGCACGCCGTTCAGCGCATCCCGTGGTCGGCCGCCATCGCCAGCCCGTCCGGCTCCACCCTCCCGAGCATCGCCTGGTGACCAGCGGCGCCTGATCGATGGCGGCACGCGTATGGCGTTTCGGTCGTGGGGATGACCGAAACACCATACGACTATTCGATTTCTGCTGCTCATGCAGCCGAGTCAGAGATTGATCGAGACGTCCGGAGCGCCGGACAGGCAGATGGTGCCGTCATCGAGAGTCGCGCCGCCAGCATAGACGTAGTCGAAGGTAAAGCCGTACTGGTTGAGATTCGACCAGATCCAGGACGCCGCCTCGCCCTGTGTTGCTCCCGAGTGGGTCTGGTGCGAGGTGCCATTCTTGTCGCTGAGCGAGACGTTCCAGCTCCAGAAGAAGGCCGGCCCGGCGAGATTCTTGTAGCCGCTGACGACGGCGACCTTATTAGTGCCGGTCTGGCTGACGCGGATCCACGAGATGCCGCAGTTGCCGACGAGCTGGTTGTAGTCGGTGTTCGTGGCGGCGACAATTCCGTGGCTACGGTGCAGGATCAGGCTCTTGGGCAGACGGGAATTGGGGTTGATGGGAACCGACTGCTGGTCGCCATTAGCGTAGGTGACGATCTTGTATCCGTGGGCCTTGGCGACGGCCGTGTTGAAGCCCGCCACGTGCATTCCCCCCTGGCTCAGTTTCGGCTTAGCGAAGGGATGGGTGATGGCGGGAGCCGAGTGGCCAGCCGGGGCGGCGAACGCGGCCGATGAAGTGAAGAGCGTCCCCAGCGTGACGGCGAGCGCCGTCAGCAGAATGACGGGTTTCCGGTTTATGGGCATGGTGAATGAGTCCCTTCCGTCCATTGGGAAAAGGAGACGCCGGCCACTTTCCTAGAGCCACCCGACCCCGTAATCACGAATCATGATCACTATCACGGAACGGCCTCAGAATAGTCAAGCCCTTATTTGTATTTTTGGCAGCATATGTCTCCTCGGCACGAAGGCCGGGCTAACTCACGGTAACCGCATGCGGCACTGACATCACATATGTAGCCAGTCGTTGCGTTCGCAACGCACGCCCCGTCATGACGGCCTGCTCTCGTGTCGCCGCAGGCCAGCGGCCCGCAAAGGAAATTGTCGTATAACATTCAATAGTTTTAATCACGCAAGCAAACGCCAATTAAGAAGGGGGTCACCGGAACCTATTCTCCCATTACACAGACGCGCGAACGCATTCGAGGCGCCTGCGGAGTAGATCGTCGCCGGCGGATGCGGCACTCCAATTCATGACCGCATAGCGTGCCGAAAAATACGTTCGAACGCGACCAGGTTGGCCGGCTACCGTGGTGTGCATGAGCGCTACTGCCTGGCAGCGACCGCCCGGGGACGTCCTGGGCCATCCAGTGCCGATCCAGCAGTTCGTCGCCCGAACGGACCAGGCAGTCGTCGCGGTACGGGACGTCATCGCCTTCCCCGAGGGCTGTAGCTTCTCCCTGCACATGGTCATCCGGCGGGGCTCGCTGGATGAGGCGGCCTGGAAAGCCCTGCTCGGAAGCCATACCGAAACGGATCCCTTCACCACGCCGTTCGGCGACGACCTGAAGTTCGGCCTCCGCTTTCGTGATGGCTCGAAGGCGACGACCGTCGGCAACGCCTTTCGTGGCTGGTCGCACCCCACCGACCGGCCAGAGGCGCCCATGCTCGTCGACGTCGGCGGCGAATCCTCCAGCGGCGCCCGGTCATACCAGGGCGACCGGCGACTGTGGATCTGGCCGCTCCCACCGCCCGATCCCTTCGAGTTCGTGCTCGAGTGGCGCAGCATGGGCATCGACACAACGTCGGTCGTGCTCGACGGAAGCGCCGTCGTCCGCGCGGCGCAGCATGCTCGGCCGTACTGGCTGTGATGCCCTGGCAGCAAATGGCGGCCTCAACGCTGCTCGGGTGCGCAGGCGCGGAGGGCGTCGTCGAGGACGGACGGGCGCGGCTCGTCGAGCTGCCAGCCCTCGCGCTTGAGGCGCTGCAGGGCCGGCCGCGCCTCCGGGGCGCCGAGCGCGGCGGCCGCCTCGACGATGAGGTTGCCGGGATCGTCGTCCAGGCACGCGAGCAGCGCCGGCAGCGCGCGGGGATCGCGGCGGAGGGCGAGGCCGAGGAGGGCCTCGCCGGAGGTGTCACCGTCGGGGTCGCCGAGGCGCGCCGCCAGCGCGTCGCGGATGGCGCCGGTGTCCTCGCCCTCGAGCTGGCTGCCGAGCCCGAAGGTCGCCCAGTCCCGGGTCTGCCCGTCGGGGTCAGCGGACAGCGCGATCAGCGCCTCAATGGCGTCCCGGCTGGGCGGATCGCCCGCCGCGCCGGGGATCGCGATCGCGACTGAGTGCCGGACGTTGGCCGACGGGTGGCCCGCCTGACCCAGGATCGCGGGCAGCGCGCGCGGATCCCACAGCTGCCCCAGGGCGTTGACCGCCGCCGCGACGGCGTCCGCGTCCCGATGGTCGCTGGCCTCGATCAGCACCGGCAGGGTTTCCTCGAGGAACGGCCGGCGAGCCGAGTACCCGATCTGGGCGAGCACGTCGAGGGCGAGGATCCGCTCCATGAGGTCGGCCGATCCGGCCAGCTCCAGGGCCGCCTCGAACGCCGCCCGGTCGGTCCTGCGGTGCAACTCGCGGATGATCGCCCACCGGCCGTCATCCTCGAAATCGGCGATCGCCGCGGCCCGCCGCAGCAGCGACCGCACGTCATCGGCCGACGGCTCACTATCCACCGTCGAATCGTACGGAGGAACCGGCGGCGGCACCTCATGGTTTTCCGCCGCTGCCAGCGGCGGGCTTACAGGAGCACGCTGCCGGAGATGAGCGTGTGGGTGCCGCCGCCGATCCAGACCGCGCCGTCGGCGTCGGCGCTGACGTGCACCCGGCCGCGGCGGCCGAGGATGGTGCCCTGGCTGGCGGTGTAGGGGGCGGTGGCCTTGCCGCTGGCCAGCAGCCACTGGGCCAGGGCGGCGTTGAGCGAGCCGGTCACCGGGTCCTCGGTCGTGCCGGTGCCGGACGGGAAGAACGCGCGGACCTCGATCGCCTCGGGCGTCCCGGCCGGGTGGCGTCCGAACAGGCCGATCTTCAGGTCGGTCGGGCCCGGCTTGACCGCCAGCACCGCCTCGGCGCTGGCCAGCTCCACCGCGACCCAGCCGGGGCCGTTGTCCGCCCACTGGGCGTCGATGAACTCCGCCCGGTCGACGCCGAGCGCGGCCGCGACCTGCTGCAGGGTCGACTCGTCGACCGGGCCGCTGCGCAGCGTGGACGGCGCCAGGAAGGCGAGGCCCTGCGCGGTGCGCCGGAGCGTGCATCAGGCCGGCCGCGCATTCCTGCACGATCACGTCCCGCCGGGCGGGCGGGCCGCCCGCCTCGAGCCAGGCGTGCGCGGTGCCGAGCGTGGGGTGCCCGGCGAACGGCAGTTCCTGCATCGGGGTGAAGATCCGCACCCGGTAGTCGGCCCGCTCGTCGGTCGGCGGCAGCACGAACGTGGTCTCCGACAGGTTGGTCCAGCGCGCGAAGAGCCGCATCTCATCGTCGGTGAGCCCGTCCGCGCCGTGCACGACCGCCACCGGGTTGCCGACGAATGGCTCTTCGGCGAATACGTCTACCTGCCGGAATTGCCGATGCATCCGTCCAGCATAGGCCGTCGCCTGGTAATCCGGTCATCGACGACCGGGGGCGGCGGACATTACGGCGTAACATTATGGCGGCAACATCAGGGCATGATCAACAGCGTGGAGGCGTGCGGGAGGTACGAGCGGGCGTGGACCTGAACGCCGTCACCGGCTACGCAGCCGGCCCCCGACGCCAGTTGGCGCGACGGCGACGCCTGGCTCGGCGGCGGCACCTGGCTGTTCTCCCAGCCCCAGCCTCGGCTGCGCCGCCTGCTTGACCTGCACGCGTTCGGCTGGCCGCCGCTGACAGAGAGCGACGACGGGCTGAGCATCGCCGCGACCTGCACGCTGGCGCAGCTCGCGCGCTGGCGGCCCGCGCGGCCGTCCCGCGCCCCGGCGGCGGAACTGGCCCGGCAGTGCTGCGACGCGCTGCTCGGATCGTTCAAGGTGCAGAACGTGGCCACGGTCGGCGGGAACATCTGCCTGTCGCTGCCGGCCGGCCCGATGACCTCGCTGACCGCCGCGCTCGACGGGGTGGCCGCGATCACCCGGCCGGACGGCGGCGTCCGCACGCTCGGCGTCGCGGACCTGGTGACCGGCGACGGGACGAACGCGCTGGCCCCGGGCGAGCTGCTCATCCGGGTCGACCTGCCCGCAGCCGCGCTGACCGCACGGGCCGCGTTCCGGCAGGTCTCGCTGTCGGCCGTCGGCCGGTCGGCCGTCCTCGTCATCGCCCGCCGCTCCCCCGGCGACACGGTGATCACGGTGACCGCCGCGACGCCGCGCCCGGTCCAGCTCCGCTTCGCCGGCCATCCCGCACCCGGCGACGCGCTGGCCGCGCTCGACGCCGCGCGGCCGCGCTACCTCGACGACGTGCACGGCGGCGCCGCCTGGCGGGCCGCGATGACCCGCCGCTGCGTGGCCGGGGTGATCGCGGAGCTGGCGGCAGACCCGGGACCCGGCCGGTGATCGTCAACGGCCGGCCCGTCGACGGCGAGCCGCGCCCCGGCCAGTGCCTGCGCACGTTCCTGCGCGAGAACGGCTGGCTCGGGGTCAAGAAGGGCTGCGACGCGGGCGACTGCGGCGCGTGCACGGTGCACGTCGACGGGGTGCCGGTGCACAGCTGCCTGTTCCCGGCCGTCCGCGCGGCCGGCTGCGCGGTCACCACGATCGAGGGGCTGACGCCCGCACCCGCTGCAGGAGGCGTTCCTGGCCGCCCAGGGATTCCAGTGCGGCTTCTGCACCGCCGGGATGATCATGACGGCGGCGGCGCTGCGCCCGCGGCAGCGCGAGGACCTCGCCCGCGGCGCTCAAGGGGAACATCTGCCGCTGCACCGGCTACGGGTCGATCCGCGATGCCATCGATCAAAAGCCAAGAACAATTATCCCGAACGGTCCGTGTCCTTCGCCTCCCCCGGCCATTTCTCCCCCTCACCCGCCCGCCCTTCCCCGGCCTGGCCCGACCCCGATTGGGCGCCCGGAGCCCGCGCCGGCCGGGCCGGACGTGGTCACCGGCCGGGCCCGGTTCACCGCCGACCTGGCGGCCGACGCCGCCGACGGCGATGCGGAAGACCTGCCGCCCGAGCCGCCGCTGCATATGAAGCTGGTGCGCTCGCCGCACGCGCACGCGTGGATCCGGTCGATCGACGCGTCGGCGGCGCTGGCGGCCGCGGCGTGGTCGCGGTCCTCAGCTACGCGGACTCCCCGAGAACGCTGTTCTCCAGCGCCCGGCACCACGACCCGGACGACGACCCCTACGACACGCTGGTGCTCGACCGAACCGTCCGGTTCCACGGCCAGCGGGTGGCCGCCGTCGTCGCCGAGACCATCGGCGCGGCCGAGGCCGCCTGCGCGCTGATCTCGGTCGACTACGAGGTGCGGCCCGCCGTCACCGACCCCGCCTCGGCCCTGGCCGACGGCGCGCCGCTGCTGCACCCGGAGCGGTCGCCGCCCGGGCAACGTCTGCGCCGAGGTGCACCGGCGAGGCCGGCGACGTCGCCGCCGGGTTCGCGGCGGCCGACCGGTCTACGCCGGCACGCTACCGGACCCAGCGGGTGCAGCACGTCGCGCTCGAGACGCACGTGACGATCGGCTGGCTCGACCGCGGACGAGCCGTCGCCGCCAGAACGCCGCCGGGCTGGGCGGCTGGTGCTGCGGACCCGCACCCAGGTGCCGTTCCTCACCCGGGACGAGATCGGCCCGGCTCTTCGACCTGGCCAAGGACCAGGTGCGGGTGGTCGCCAAGCGGGTCGGCGGCGGCTTCGGCGGCAAGCAGGAGATGCTGACCGAGGACATCGTCGCGCTCGCGGTGCTGCGCACCGGCCGCCCGGTCCAGCTCGAGCTCACCCGCGAGGAGGAGTTCACCGCCGCCGACCACCCGGCACCCGATGGCGGTCACGGTGACGCTCGGCGCGACCCGCGACGGGACGCTGACGGCGCTGGCGCTCGACGTCACGGCCGACACCGGCGCGTACGGCAACCACGGGCCGGGCGTGCTGTTCCACGCGGTCGAGGAGGCGGTCACCGTCTACCGCTGCCCGAACAAGCGGGTCGACGGCCGCGCCGTCTACACCAACACGGTCCCGGCCGGGGCGTTCCGCGGCTACGGGCTCTCCCAGACCGTGTTCGCGGTCGAGTCCGCGATCGACGAGCTGGCCCGCTCGCTCGGCATCGACCCGGTCGAGCTGCGCCGCCGCAACCTCGATCCGCGCCGGGCGACGCCCTGGTCAACGGCAGCGGCGAGGCGCGACGACGTGTCGATCGCCAGCTACGGCGTCTCGACCAGTGCCTCGACCTGGTCGAGAAGGCCCTGGCCAGCGGCCGCGGCGACCGGCCGCGCCGGACGGGTGGCGACCGGCGACCGGGATCGCGGTCGCGATGCTCGACACCATCCCGCCCGGCGGCCACCCGCAGCACGGTCCCGGATCGCGGAGCGACCGGACGGCGGCTACGCCGCGTTCGTCGGGACGGCCGAGTTCGGCAACGGGACGACCACCGTGCACCGGCAGATCGTGGCCGCACGCGCTCGGCTGCGAACCCGGCGACGTTCTCGTCTCGCTCCTCCGACACCGACCGCAGCGGGCACGACACCGGCGCCTACGGCTCGACCGGGATCGCTGGTGGCCGGCACGGCGACGCATGCGGGCCGCCCGGGCCCTGGCCGACGCGATCGCGGCCCGCGCGGCCGGCGGCGTGTCCGACGACCGGGAAGCTGCTCGAGGCCGAGGGCGTACTGCGACGGGCGGTCCGCGGTCGGTGTCGTTCACCGTGCAGGGGTTCCGGGTCGCGGTCTGCGCCGCCACCGGGGAGATCCGGGTGCTGCAGATCGGTGCAGGCGGTCGACGCCGGCACCGTGCTCAACCCGGTGCAGCTGCGCGGGCAGGTCGAGGGCGGGGTCGCGCAGGCGCTCGGCGCGGCGCTGTTCGAGGAGGTCCGACTCGACTCCGACGGGCCGGGTGACCACCCGGACGCTGCGCGAGTACCACGTCCCGGTGCTGGCGGACGTGCCGCCGACCGAGGTGCTGTTCGCCGCGACCTTCGACCCGTACGGCCCGTACGGCGCCAAGCCGATGAGCGAGGCGCCGTTCAACCCGGTCGCGCCGGCGCTGGCCAACGCGGTCCGCGACGCGACCGGGGTCCGGCTGACCTCGCTGCCGCTGCGGCCGGATTCCGTGTACGAGCAGCTGAACATCCAGGAGGAGTGACCATGGTCCAGGTCGGAGCCAACCGGTACGGCAAGGCCGAGATCCGGGTCGTCCGCGTCGCCCGCGGCGCTGGTCCCGGGGGCTCGGACGTGATCCGCGACTGGAACGTGTCCACCGCGCTCTCCGGCGACCTCGACGGCACCCACCTGACCGGCGACAACGCCAAGGTGCTGCCGACCGACTCGCACAAGAACCGGGTCTACGCCCTGGCCAAGGAGCTGGGCGCGGTCGAGCCGGAGACGTTCGCGCTCCAGCTGGCGGCGTTCTTCGTCGCGTCCCAGGAGCCGATCACCCGGGCCAGGATCTCGGTCGAGGAGTACGGCTGGACGCCGATCGGCGCGACCGGGTACTCGTTCGCCCGCGCGGGCGACCTGGTGCGGACGACGACCGTGGTCCACGACGCCGCCGCCGGTTCGTCGGTGGTGTCGGGGATCAAGGACCTGATCGTGATGAACACCACCGCGTCGGAGTTCTGGGGGTTCCCCAGGGACGCGCACACCACGCTGGCCGAGACCAAGGACAGGATCCTGGCGACGGCGGTGAACGCCTCGTGGCGATTCCGGCCCGAGGCGGTGGCCGACGCCGACTGGGCGGCGGTGGCCGCGATCGCGCGGCAGACGATCCTGGGCACGTTCGCGGGCACGTACTCGTACTCGCTCCAGCAGATGCTCTACGCGCTCGGCTCGGCGCTGGTGTCGACCGTGCCGGAGATCTGCGAGGTCCGGCTGGCGCTGCCCAACAAGCACCATTTCATCGTCGACCTCGCCCCGTTCGGGCTGGAGAACGAGCGCGAGGTATACCACGCCGACGACCGCCCGTACGGCCTCATCGAGGGTAGCGTGCTGGCCGACGACGCCCCGCAGGCCGGCCTAGCCTGGGACTGACCCCGGATCGGGCTCACTCGACCAGCCGGTCGTCTCGACCCGCCCGTCGGTGCAGCTCACCACCCGGCGGTTGGCGGTGCTGAAGACGTAGATCGCGTCCTGCTTGAACTCGGCCCCGAGCGCGATCGCGTCCGCCTCGGCGATGCCGACCAGCGCGACCCCGGCCTCGACATGCGTCCAGGTCGGATCCCCGCCGTCGGCGTGCCAGCAGGTCAGCCCGCGCTGCCGCACGTCCTCCTCCAGCCGCGCCTGGGCGGCGGCGTTGGCCGCGTCCGACGCCCGCCGGCCGGCCGGGTTGTGCGCCGTGAGCACGCAGATCGGGCGGCCGTCAGGGTCGGGGTACCGGCCCTCGGTGCGGAAGATCCGGGCCGGCTTCAGCCAGCGCACGCCGTCCGGTGACTCAATCCGCACCACCGCCGCGACATAGGCGTCCCACCCGCCGAGCTCATCGCTCATACCCCGGACAATACCGTTGCGGTCGAGCGCTTGTAAGCGCTCATGCCGCAGTCCCGGCTTGCGCTGGGACGGTTCCCGGCCAACCGCCAAGAGCGGCCGGCCGTGATCGGTGGCGCTGCCTTACGCATTGACGCGGGCGCGGAAGGTTCGTTGGTAGGCGTGCGGTGTCACCTGATGGACGCGGGTGAAGTGGACGCGCAACTGGTGCGCGGACCCGAAGCCGCACCGGGCGGCGATGCGCTCGACGGTGTCATCGGTGCTCTCGAGCAGCTCTTGCGCGCGGCGGACGCGCTCGGCGCACAGCCATTGCAGGGGGGTGGTGCCGGTCGTCTCGCGGAACCGCCTGGCGTAGGTGCGGGGGCTCATCATGGCCCGGCCGGCCAGCTCCTCGACGGTGAGCGTCAGCTCAAGATGGGCCCTGGCCCAGTCCAGGGACGGACCGAGACCCTGGGCGCCGGCGCCGGCGCCGGGCAGCGGCTGCTCGATGTACTGCGCCTGACCGCCGTCGCGGTGCGGCGGGATGACGAGCCGCCGGGCGAGCGTGTTGGCGATCTTGGTCCCGTGGTCGTTGCTGACGATGTGCAGGCACAGGTCGAGCCCGGCGGCCGATCCGGCCGAGGTGAGGATCCGGCCGTCGTCGGTGTAGAGCACGTTGGGCTCGACCCGGACGGCCGGCCAGCGCCGGCTGAGCTCGGCCGCGTGCATCCAGTGGGTCGTCACGGTGCGCCCGTCGAGCAGCCCCGCCGCGGCCAGGGTGAAGGCGCCGGTGCAGATGGAGGCGATCCTCGCGCCGCGATCGTAGGCGACGCGCAACGCCGTCAGCAGCGCTTGCGGCGGGTCGCCCTGCCGGTCGGCGCAGCCGGGAATGATCACCGTGTCGGCCTCGGCCAGCTCGTCAAGGCCGAGCGAGCTATCGAACAGCAGCCCCTCCGCGGTGCGGACCGGCCCGTCCTGGACCGCGCACAGCTGCAGCTCGTACCACCAGGGAACGGGAAAGTCGTGCCGACCGGGTTCGAACACCTCGCACGGGATGGCCAGTTCGAACATCGGCAGGCCCGGGGTGACGGGGACCGCGATCCGATGCATGGCAGTAATCTACCCTCAGTTGTCGATTCTGCCACTCGCGTCGTCAGCGGCGCCCGGCGACGATGGAGGCATGATCAATAGCGGCGGCGCGCCCGACACCCGCACCCGAGTCCAGAGCTGGATCGCGCTTGGCATCGTCTACCTGGTGTGGGGATCGACCTACCTGGCCATCCGGGTCGGGGTCGGGCATCTGCCGCCGCTGCTGCTGGCCGGGACCCGGTACGTCATCGCGGGGGCGCTGCTCTACCCGATCGCGTCGCGGGCGTCGGCCGGCCGGCCGGAGGCGGGGCCGGCCGCGGCCGGCGGCGGCCGGATGCGCGGGCGTGGCTGGCCTGCTCCGTGGTCGGCGTCCTGCTGCTGTTCGCGGGCAACGGCGGGGTGAGCGTGGCCGAGACCACGCTGCCCTCGGGGGTCGCGGCCGTGCTGGTGGCCACGGTGCCGCTGTGGATGATCGTCTTCGCCTGGCCGATGGAGCATCAGCGGGTCACCGCGGGGTCGGCCGCCGGGCTGGCGGTGGGACTGGCCGGGGTCGCGATCCTGGTCGGCGGCGGCCTCAGCGGTGGCCGGCTGTCGGGCGTGTTCATCGTGCTCGGCGCGTCGGCCGCCTGGGGCTTCGGGTCGGTGCTGAGCCACCGGCTGCCGGTGCCCGCGAACGCGATGCTCGCGGCGGCCATCGAGATGCTGGCCGGGGGCGTGGTGCTGCTGGCGGTGGCCGCCGCCACCGGCGAGTTCTCCCGCGTGCAGTGGTCGGCGGTCCCGGCCGCGTCCTGGATCGCGCTGGCCTACCTGATCGGGCCGGGCTCGATTCTCGCGTTCACCGCCTACGGGTACGCGCTGTCGCACCTGTCGACCGCCACCGTCTCCACCTACGCCTACGTCAACCCGGTGGTCGCGGTGCTGGCCGGGATCTTGTTCCTCGGCGAGCGGTTCAGCTGGCGCGAGGGGCTGGGCGCGGCGCTGGTGCTCGCCTCGGTCGTGATCATCGCGAACCGGCCGCGATCACGCGCGGTTCGGCAACGCGCCACTGCACACAGTGCAGTAAGTAGTGGCACGGCACCATAAACTAAACGACAGTACTCGCGACCGCCCCCCGCCTTGGCAGGAGACAGGCATGCGCAGACAGGACCTGACCGTCCGGGTCAGCCCGAACTCGCTGGCCACGGCCGTCCCGTTCTGCGTCATGGCCGTGGTCGCCTGCTTCGACCTGGTGCTGGGGACCCAGGTCGGGTTGATGTCGCTGCTGTCGCTCGGCCCGGCCCTGGCCCCGGTTTCGCTCGGCCCGGTCCGGACCGCGCTGACCGGCGGCGTGGCCATCGTGCTGAGCTTCCTGCTCGCCGCCGTGAGCGGGATCGCGTTGTCGGCCCACGCGGTCGAGTCCTGCCTCACGATCGCGGGGGTGACGGCCGCGGCCGTGATCGCCAGCGCCGCCCGCCAGCGCAAGGAGCGGGAACTGGTCGATGTGCGGGCGGTGGCGGACGTCGCCCAGCGGGTCCTGCTGCACCGGGTGCCGCGCGAGGTCGGCCAGCTCCAGATCGCCGTGCGCTACATTTCGGCCGCCGCCGCGGCGCGGATCGGCGGCGACCTCTACGACGTCGTCGCGGTGGCGGGAAATGCCCGCCTGATCATCGCCGACGTGCAGGGCAAGGGCCTGGCGGCGGTGCAGACGGCGGCGGTGGTGCTGGCGGCGTTCCGCGAGTCGGTCTACGACGAGCCCGATCTGGCCGCGATCGCGAGCCACATCGAGCGGAGCCTTGAGCACCAGGCGCACGGCGGCCGGTTCGTGACCGCGATCATGGCCGAGATACCGGCCGACGGCACCGAAATCCGGCTGCTGAACTGCGGGCACCCGGCCCCGCTGCTGCTCAGCGGGGACAACGCGCAGTTCGCGGAGCCGCTGGAAGCAAGCCTGCCGCTGGGGCTTGGCGACCTCGACCCGGGGGTGCGGAAGGAGCACACGGCCCCATTCGGCCCGGCCGACCGGATCCTCTTCTACACCGACGGCATCAGCGAGGCCAGGGACACCTCGGGTGCCTTCTACCAGGTGGACGGGTGCGGGCACCTGCTTGACGGCCCGGATCCGGTGCTGGCACTCGACCGGCTCTACGACGACGTCCTGCGGCACGTCGGCGGCCACCTCCAGGATGACTCGGCCGCGCTGTTCATCGCCCGCCACGGGATCTGAGGTCGTTCCCGGCTAGGATCGCGCTGTGATCACCGGAATGCACGCGATCGTGTTCTCTCCGCAGGCTGAGCAGGTCGCCACGCTGGCCGAGCTCTCCGGCAAAGGCGCCGAAGTGGCGCGGGACGTGTCCGATCAGGGCTGGGGGCTGCTGGCGGCGATCCGGCTGCCGGACGGCTCGGAGTTCCCCATTTACCAGCCCCGGCACCCGTCGCCGCCGCGGGCCTGAGGCCGGCGCGGGCGCGGTGAGCACATTCATTCTGCCGGCGCGGGGGCCGTTCTCGCTGGCCGCCAGCACCCGGTTCCTCGAGGGGTTCGCGCCGGCCGCGTTCGACCCGTCCGCGGGGCAGCCGCTTGAGCTTGCCTTCCCGGTGGAGGGAACCTGGGAAACGGTCGGAGTGCGGGTGCGCGGGCAGGCCGACGGCGTGTCAGGGGAGATCGTCAGCCCGGCTGCACCCGGACCGGAGCTCCTGGCGGCCGTGCGCGAGCAGGTCGCGCGGATCCTGTCGCTGGACGTGGACGGGTCCGGGTTCCCGGCCGTGGGCGAGCGCGACCCGGTGGTGGCCGGGCTGCAGCGGCGCTACCCGGGCCTGCGCCCGGTCGGCTTCTGGTCCCCGTACGAGGCCGCCGCCTGGGCCATCATCTGTGCTCGGATCAGCATCAGGCAGGCGGCCGTGATCAAGGCGCGGATCGCCAGCGAGCTCGGCCAGGCGGTCTCCTTCGGTGGCCGGGCGCTGTCGGCGTTCCCGGCCCCGCAGCGACTCGCCGCCCTGGACGGGTTCCCTGGTCTGGCGGGCCGCAAGCCGGAGTGGCTCCGCTCCCTCGCCGTCGCCGCCCTGGACGGCCGCCTCGACGCCGCCCGGCTGCGTGCCCTGCCCGCCGCAGGAGGCCCTCGCGCAGCTCAGGGAACTGCCCGGGATCGGGGACTTCTCGGCCGAGCTGGTGCTGCTGCGCGGCGCGGGCACCCCGGACGAGGTCCCCCGCCACGAGTCAAGGCTCGCCCGTGCGGTCGCGCTCGCCTATGACCTGCCGGGGCCGCCGACTGCGGACGAGCTGACGCGGATCAGCGGCAACTGGAAGCCGTATCGCACCTGGACCACCCTGCTGCTGCGCACGTACCTGGAGGACGAGACGGGCGAGATCGGCGGCCGACGGTCTTCGTCTCCGTCTCCGGGCGGGCGGGCTTAGCTGGGCGCGTGAGCGCGCAGGAACGCGACCAGGGCGGCGTTGAACTCGGTCTCCGCCTCCAGGTTGGGCAGGTGGCCGACGCCGTCGATGATGATCGTCTCCGGGCGCCTGAGCGAGGCGGTGATCTCGTTCGTCACCGCGTCGTCGGACCACGGGTCGGCCGAGCCCGCGCAAACCAGCGCCGGGAGGTCGAGCCCGGCCAGCAGCGGCCGGTAGTCGGGCCGCTCGGCCCGGCCGCGGAGCGCCGCCGCCGCGCCCGCGGCCGGGGCCCCGCGCATCATCGCGTCGACCCGCGCGCGGACGGCCGGCGGGCAGGCCGGGCCGTAGACGCCGGTGTGCATGTAGTCCACCAGGACGGCCATCCCGTCGACGCTCGACTGCGGCGGCCCGCTCGAGGCGGGTCGCCCGGTCCTGCCCCGTCGGCGGTTGCATGGTGGTGGCGACCAGGCCGATCGCCCAGTAGCGGTCCGGCCGGAAGGCGGCCAGCTCCATCGTCACCAGGCCGCCCATGCTGAGGCCGACGACGGCGGCGCGGGCGATCCCGAGGCCGTCGAGCAGCTCCTCGATGTCGGCCGCGTACTCGCGCATCGTCACCCGGTGCGGCGTGACCGGGCTGCGGCCGAAGCCGCGCAGGTCGGGCGCGATGACCCGGAAGCCGTCGGCCAGCGCCGCCAGCTGCGGCGCCCACAGCGTGCGGTCGAACGGGTGGCCGTGGATCAGCACCACGCAGTCGCCGTGGCCGGCGTCGTCGAAGGCAAGTTTCACCCGGCGAGCCTAGCCGCGGCACCTGCGCGCAGCCAGCGGTTATTCAGTCGCCGGTGATCCGGTCAGGACTTCAGCCAGGTGAGCAGGTCGGCGTTGATCGTCGGGGCCTCGGTGGTGGGCATGCCGTGCGGGAAGCCGTGGTACGTCTTCAGCGTCCCGTTCTGCACGAGCTTGGCCGACAGCGGCCCGGCGTCGGCGTAGGGGACGATCTGGTCGTCGTCGCCGTGCATGACCAGGACCGGCACCGAGATCTTCTTCAGGTCCTCGGTGAAGTCGGTCTGGGAGAAGGCGACGACGCCGTCGTAGTGCGCCTTCGCCCCGCCCATCATGCCCTGGCGCCACCAGTTGTTGATGATCGCCTGCGAGGGCTTCGCGCCGGGCCGGTTGTAGCCGTAGAAGGGCCCCGCGGGCAGGTCGACGTAGAACTGCGCCCGGTTAGCCGCGAGTTGCGCCTGGAGGCCGTCGAATACCTCCTTGGGAGTGCCGCCCGGGTTGGCCTGGGTCTTCACCATCAGCGGCGGCACCGAGCTGATCAGCACCGCCCGCGCCACCCGGGACTGGCCGTGCCTGCCGATGTAGCGGGTGACCTCGCCGCCGCCGGTCGAGTGCCCGATGTGGACGGCGTCGTGCAGATCGAGGTGCTCGACCACCGCCAGCAGGTCGTCGGCGTAGTGGTCCATGTCGTGCCCGTCGCTGGTCTGGGTGGAGCGCCCGTGGCCGCGCCGGTCGTGGGCGATGACCCGGTAGCCGTGCTGCAGGAAGAACATCATCTGGGTGTCCCAGTCGTCGGCCGACAGCGGCCACCCGTGGCTGAAGACAAGCGGCTGCCCCGAGCCCCAGTCCTTGTAGAAGATCTCGGTCCCGTCGGTCGTCGTAACCATGCCCATGCGCTGCCTCCGTTGATGTCGACCCGGTGATACCGAACCGTTACCTTCGCCAGGCTAGCCGAGGGGGCCCGCCTGATTCACGCGGGGTCACCTTGCGATTACCGATTCGGCTGGGTCTGGCGTCGTATGTGCCGCGATTAGTACAATTTCGGCGTCGGTCGCTGACGCCCGCGCCGCCGCCGAGGCACGGCGGGGACAGACGGGAGAGACTCATGACCGAGCTCATCGTCGGCGCACACGAATCGGACACGCATCAGAAGGCGCTGCGGATCAACCTCGATCCGCGCTGGTACGGCACGATCGCCGAGATCGGGGCGGGCCAGGAGGTCGTCCGCTGGTTCTTCCGGGTGGGCGGCGCGGCCGGCACCGTCGCCAAGTCGATCTCCGCCTACGACATGGCGGTCAGCGACGCCGTCTACGGCAAGGTCGACCGGTACGTCTCGGCCGGACGGCTGCAGGGCATGCTCGACCATGAATTCCAGCTCAACGTCGACCGCCTCGACGACGAGCGCGGCGACGAGAACTGCTTTTTCGCGTTCGCCGACACGGTGGTGGCGCGCAGCTTCCGCGGCGGCAACGAGTGCCACGGCTGGATGGGGGTGAAGTTCCAGGCCCAGCCGCACGACGAGCCGAGCCAGATCGTCATGCACGTGCGGATGCTCGATGTGGAGGCGTTCGCCCAGCAGGAGGCGCTCGGGATCGTCGGGGTGAACCTCCTCTACGGGGCGTTCTTCCAGCACCACGAGCCGGACAAGCTGATCGAGAGCCTGCTCGACCGGCTGACCACCGGCCGGATCGAGATCGACATGATCCAGTTCCGCGGCATCGAGTTCCGCAAGGTGGACAACCGGCTGATGGCGCTGAAGCTCGTGCAGGTCGGGCTCAGCGGGGTGGCGATGTTCGGACCCGATCGCGAGGTGCTGCAGCCGAGTGAGGTGCTGCGCAAGAAGGCGGTGCTGGTGGAGCGGGGCAGCTTCCGACCGCCCACCCACGTGAACGTCGACATGCTCGAGACGGCCAAGGCGCGGTTCAGCGAGGATCTGGCGGTCGCGGGCAAGCCGGTGCTCGCGCTGACCGAGATCACGATGCGCAACCTGCTCGCGGGCGGGGCCACCGACGTGGACCGCCGCGACTTCCTCGCCCGCGCGGAACTGCTGGCCGCGTGCGGGATGACGGTGCTGATCAGCAACTACTTCGACTACTTCCGGCTCGCCGCCTACATCGCCGAGCGGACCAGCGAGCGGATCGGCATCGTGATGGGGGTGCCGAGCCTGATCGACCTGTTCGACGAGCGGAACCACGTCCAGCTGCCGGGCGGGATCCTGGAGAGCTTCGGGCGGCTGTTCAAGAACGACCTCAAGCTCTACGTCTACCCGCTGCAGCCGTCGGGCGGGGACGAGCTCAAGACCGTGAACGACATCCAGGTCGGGCCCGAGCTCCAGCCGCTCTACGACTACCTGGCCGGGCGGGGGAGCTTCGTCCACCTCGACAACTACCGGCCCGAGTTCCTGACCATCTTCAGCCGCGACGTGCTGCGGCGGATCGCCGCAGGCGACGACTCCTGGGAGGGCATGGTCCCGGCCGCGGTGGCCGAGCTCATCAAGCGCCGCGGGTTCTTCGGATACGCCAAGGCCGACCGGTACTGAGGGCGGCCCGCGCCCGGCTTCCCGCGATGCGTCGGCGGCGGACCGATGAGTCCGGTCGGTGGGCGCAGTCTGCCTGAGTATGACGGTGCTGATGGAAGGGATCGTGTTCGGCGAGTCGCCGCGCTGGCACGACGGACGGGTCTGGTTCTCCGACTGGGGCGCTCACCAGGTGATCGCGCTCGATCCCGACGGGCAGTCCGAGGTGATCGTCAGCGTGCCGTCGTTTCCGATGTGCATCGACTTCCTGCCCGACGGCCGGCTGCTGGTGGTCGACTCGGCCCGGCGGCGGCTGCTGCGGCGCGAGCCCGACGGGTCGATGGTCACCCATGCCGACCTCGCCCCCTTCTCGCTCAAGCCGTGGAACGAGGTGGTGGTCGACGCCGACGGCAACGCCTACGTCAACAACGCCGGCTACGACTTCCCCGGCGGCGAGCCCGCGCCGGGCAGCGTGGTGCTGGTCACCGCGGACGGCGCGGTCCGGGTGGTGGCCGGGGATCTGGCGTTCCCGAACGGGATGGCGATCACCGCCGACGGCGGCACGCTGGTCGTCGCGGAGTCGCACGCCAGCCGGCTGACGGCATTCGACATCGGGCCCGACGGCGGCCTAGACGGCCGTCGGGTGTGGGCCGACACCGCCGGCGACCATCCGGACGGGATCTGCGTCGATGACGAGGGCGCGATCTGGTATGCCGACGTGGCGACCGGGCGCTGCGTCCGGGTCCGCGAGGGCGGCCAGGTCCTGGCGTCGGTCGAGCTGGACCGGGGTGCGTTCTCCTGCACGCTCAGCCGGGGCGACCAGCCGCAGCTGTACGTGGTCGGCCAGCAGTGGGGCGCCCCGCAGGCGACCGAGCCGACCGGACGGGTGGTCGCGTTCCCGGCCCCTGCCCCGGGCGCGGGCAAACCGTAGCGGGCGCCCCGGGGACGTGGCGTCACCGGGAGAGGACTCGGTGCAGGGTGCTGTGGCCGACGTTCAGGAGCTGGGGATTGTCGGCCGAGTGGGCCAGAAAGACGACCGCGAGGTTGAGCGCCCAACCGCGGGCTCGGGTCCACAGCGCCGCCCAGGCGGCGTCATCCAGCGCGGCGTGCCTGGGTGCGTCGGCGTCGGACGGTGCGGCGCCGGGCGGAGTGCGCTCGGGTGGGGCGCACTCGGCTGGTGGGCTGATCTGCGTTGAGTCGGCCGGGGCGCTTCTGGCTGCCCGGTAGGCGGCGCGGAAGGCGGCGTGGTGCTCCACCGGGAGCAGCATCCAGGCGACGGCCAGGTCGGTCGCGGGGTCGCCTGCGGTGATGTCGCCGAAGTCGATCACGCCGCTGACCCGGCCGTGGCTGACCAGGATGTTGGCGGGGTGCAGGTCGCCGTGCAGCCAGAGCGGCGGTCCGCAGTAGCCGGGTGCGGCCAGCGCCGTCGCCCAGGCGCGGCGCGCCGCCTCCCGGTCGACCTGATCGGGCAGCAGCCGGACGTTGGCCGCGAACACGTCGGCCCGGGCGGCGAGAGGAACGCCGCGGTAGGGGTTGGCGGGGGCGTCCGGCGGGGCGGGCGCGTGCAGCGAGCCGAGGAAGCCGCCGACCGCGTCGGCCGCCCTCGCCAGGTCAATCCAGTCCGCGTCGGCGGCGGGCTCACCCGGCAGGTAGGGGACCACGCTCCAGGAGAAGGGGTAACCGAGAGCGGGACGACCGGTCCGTTCGGGAGAAGGAATTGGAAGTTGAATTCTGGGGGCGAGCACCGGGAGCCAGCGCTGCTCGTTGAGCAGGATCTGCGCCGCGGCCTCGCGCCGCGGCAGCCGGGCGAGCAGGTCGTCGCCGAGCCGGAACATCGCGTTGTCCCAGCCGTTGGCCAGGAACTCAACCGGCCGCCCGGCCAGGTCCTGGTGCTGACCGGCGAGCAGCCGGCCGACCAGTTCCTTCGACACGTCCACCTCGGCCGCAGGCATCCGATTGGGCATCACCCCACTGTAATGGACCCCGCGCCGCATTCCGAAATAGCCGGTTATTCTGACCCTAAATACCAGTGCAGAAAATGGCCTGCGTAATTCAAACCCATTGATCGCCGGACACGGGCTGACCTGCTGACTTACTGTTCTAGCGAGCAATCCGGGGGGTGCCGTAATTGACCCCATGCGACCCATTAAGAGTATCTGCATAAGGAGCAGAATATGACACACGTGGTAACGGGTGTCGTGCGCCGTGGCGGGCGGGCGGTGCGATCCCTCGGCCCGGCCACCGTCGCGGTGACCGTGGCCCTGATCATCGGGGCGGCGGGGTTCGCCGACGCGGCGACCGGCGGGAACTTCCTCCTCGGAAGGACCAACACCGACAACGCGACCTCGGTCCTGACCGACAGCACCGGGGTACCGCTGTCCCTGAACGCGCCGTCCGGCAAGTCGCCGCTCTCGGTCAACAGCACCACCCAGGTCAACCGGCTCAACGCGCAGTACGTGGGCGGCGACAGCGCCTCGCAGCTGCAGTCGACCGGCGGCGTCGGGATCACCGCCGCGGGGGTGGACATCCCGCTCACCTCAACTTTCGCCCCCGTCGCGGCCACTGGCCCGCTCCCGGCCGGAACGTATTACGTGTCCGCGACCGCGCAGCTCTTCACCGGGGGAAGTCAACCTGCGTACTGCGCAATCACACCTGGCGTGCTCAACGACGGCGGCGGCGGGAACGCCGACACCTACTCTCAGGCGGCCGAGATCACCGTCGTGACCGTGCCGGCCGGGACGGTGGTGGAGGAGGAATGTCTCGGCGACGGCACCGGCCAGAAGGCCTTCAACGCGGCGATCACGGCCATCCGGATCACCTCAAGCAGCATGGGGACCGTACCGACGACCGCGCTTCCCCACCACATCATGCCGGGCCTGCGGAGAAACTCACCCGTCAGCGGCCCGCCGAAGAGCTAGCTGACCGAAGCGGAGGCGCCACGGTCCGCTCAGGGAAATTCAAATGCTCTCTCTCGAACGGACCGTGACTTCGCCTTATCGGGCAACTTGAGCCTGGTTATGCAGGCTGGCCAGGTCGGCGGCGGCGCGGCCGGAATTCCAGCCGTCCGCGTCGCTCGCCCGGACCGCCCTGGTCCTGGTGAGCGTGGATCCGAACATCTCGTCGACCGCGTCGTCGACCGCCCGGTGGCGCGCGGCCAGGAACGGCACCAGGTCGGTGCCGTTCCTCGCGGCGGCGTCGTTACCGGTGCCGTCACCCTCCGGGCCGGCCGCCGCGGCCCGCTGCTCCGCCACCGCCGCCTGCTGCGGCGTGGTCGGCCGCCTCTGACAGCCGCTCCCCGATCCTGACCGCGTAGGAGAGCAGGAACGACTGGCGGAACGCCCTGGTCCTGGACCGCCCGGCGCCGTCCCGCTTGCCGCCCGACCGCAGCATCGCGGTGTTGGCCTGGACCAGCAGCGAGGTGAAGAGCAGCTCGACGGCGTCCAGGTCGGCCGGGAAGCCGATCACGGTGACCAGACCGAGGTCCTTGGACCAGACGACCCGGCAGCGGTTGGCCTGCGCCACGATCTGCAGCAGGGTCGCCTTCGGCGCCTCGTAGGGGTTGTCGACCGCGATCCGCCGTCCGCCCGGCATCTCCGCCTGTCCGGTCTCCGCCGCCAGCAGCGCGTGGTCGATGCTGTACTTGGCCATCAGCTCCTGCGCGCGGGCCGACAGCGCCTCCGCTTCCTCGGCGAACTCGGTCGACTCGGCCTTGGCCAGCAGCGCGCGGATCCTGCTGAGCATCCGCTCGTCGGCGGGCACCGGGCCGGCCGCCCCGGGCCTCGCGGCGGCGGCCTGCTGCTGTGCGGCGCGCCGGGCGGTGCCGGGCAGCGGGAGGAGCTTCTCCAGGGCGGGCAGATGGTGGAACGCGTGCAGCGTCTCGACGGCGGTGGCGATGGTGCCGATGAACTCCGGATCGCGGCCGAGCGCGTACCAGGCGCGGAGATAATCCGCGTCGCTCCCCCACCAGGCGCCCTTTCCCGGCGCCGCCGCCTCGAGCGCGGCCGCCTGGGCGGCCCAGCGCTCGTCCACGGTGGCGGCCGGGTAGCCGAGCATCTCGGCCGCGATCATGTCGGCGACCATCGCCGCGTGATCGGCCGACAGCTCCCGGCCGACGTGCCTGGCCAGCTCGGCCGGCTGCCAGCCGCGCTGCCAGGCTCTCGTCACCGACCCGCGCAGGTATTCGACGATGGCCCCGCTGACCGCCTGGGTCCAGCCCGGTGTCCGCTCGATCGCGAGCGGGTCCAGGTGGGCGCCGTGCGGATCCCGGCTGCCGTCGCAGACCGCTTGCACGGCCGCTCCGATCGCGGCGGCGACGAGTTCCCGCTGCGACGGGGCGCGACCCTGGTCCGACGGGGCCGCGGCCGGCCGCCCGGGCGAGCTCTGCGGCCGGCGGTTCCGTGCCTTCTGCTGCCGCCGCCGCCCGCCCGCCTTCGCCATGCGAAATAGGCTAGCCGAGCAGCTCCGGCGCCCGCGCCGCCGTGGGCTGCGGTAGCGGATCGGACCGGCTAGCCGAGCAGCTCGCAGGCCCCGGCGGCGTGGTGCAAGAGCGGATCGGACCGGCTAGCCGAGTAGCTCGCAGGCCCGGGCGGCCGCGTGGTGCAACAGCGGATCGGGCGTCTCGGCGTCCAGCCGCAGGCAGGCCTCGGTCAGCTTGACCGCGTGCTCGTCGCCGGTGGCGACCGCGCGGTCGGATAGCTCGTCGGCCTCCGGGGGCGGCCCGGCCGGCAGCGGCTCGGGGGTCGTCCCGCCGGTGTAGACGGCGTAGAGCGCGGCCCCGACCTGCCACAGGGCGTCGTAGGTGGGCCGCGCCACCTCGGCCGGCAGCAGCGGCAGGACCGAGCGGGCGGCGACCGGGGCGGTGACCGAGTGCAGCAGCGCGATCGGCCGCGTGCGCCCGTGGACCAGGAAGACCCGGGCGAACTCGCGGGCCAGCGCGGCCAGGTCGGCGGGCACGTCCGTGGGCCCGCGCAGCGCCGCCACGGCGGCGCCGAATCCAGGTTGCCCGGCCAGCTCGTCCTTGAGCGTCTCGAAGATCAGGCCGGCGGCCGGCTCGCGGGTGGCGACCGGCAGCCCGCTGACCGCGGCGGCCAGGTCCAGCCGCCCTTCGGTCCGCGGCCGGCCGGGCAGCTCCAGGTAGCGGGCCGCCCAGTAGGCCAGCCCGCGGCCGAGTTCGCTGGTGCGGCCGGCCGTGTCGGCGCCCGCCTCCTCGGCCGCGGCCAGGCTGCGGGCGGCGTGCGAGGTGCGGATGACGCCGTGGGTGGCGGCGGCCGCGAGGCCGGGCAGCAGCCGCGGCCACCAGCGGGCGAGGACGTCGCGCCAGGGCTCTTCGGCCAGCTCCGCGCGGAAGTACTGGTCCCAGTCGGCCACCCGGTTGATCGAGCCGAGTGCCTCGCGCCAGGTCTGATCGGTGATGCGGTCGCTCGGGGCGGGCGGGTTGTCCAGCTTCCTCAGGTACCCGTCGAGCCAGCGCTCGATGGCGTCGGCGCGACCGAGCCTGACCATCGCCTCGGTCGCCATCGGACCGTGGTTCGACAGCCCGCCGCGAAACTCGGGGCCAGTCGACGCGAGCCTGGCCAGTCCCTCGTCGAGCACCTCGTTGGCTGACGCGTCATACATTATCGTCTCCCCTCTATATAGGGGTAACACTATATCGTCTGGGCACGATATACTAGACGCATGAACGACGGGATCCCGGACGAGATGGACGTGCTGCGGGCGCTCGCCCACCCGGTGCGGTGGGGCATCCTGCAGCGCCTGGCGGCCGAGCCGGGCATCTGCGCGTGCGACTTCACCGAGTTCTTCGACGTGTCGCAGCCGACGATCTCCGCCCACCTGAAGGTGCTGCGCGAGGCCGGGCTGGTCACGAGCAAGCGGATCGGCACCACGATCTGCTACAGCATCGCGCCCGGCCAGCTGACGAGCCTGGCCGCCCGCCTCACCCAGATGGCCGCGACCGCAGAACCACCGCCGGCCGCAGCCCCGGGAAGCACTGCGACGACGCAGCGCGCCGCTGCGCGGTCGTGATCACGAAGGGTTTTATCTTGGCGAAGGATAATTCGCTTATAGGTGCTAAAATCCTTCGTGATCATGTCGTCGCCTGGCGGGCGGCCGACGGGCCGCATGACGTGTGCGGCTGACGGTACGGGAGTTCCTCGGCTAACGCCGTCCGAGATGGTCAGCCACCGCCGCCAGTACGTTGGCGATGATCTGGTGGCCGTTGCGGCCGGCGGCGGTGAGGATGGACTCCGGGTGGAACTGGACCGCCCAGCGGCCGGCGGCGTCGTCCTCGATCGCCATCACGACGCCATCGGGGGTGGTCGCGGTGACGGTGAAGCTGCCCTTGACGTCCTCTTCCCTGGCGTAGAGGGAGTGGTAGCGGGCGGCCGTGAATTCCGCCGGCACCCCGGCGAACAGCGCCGTCTCGCCCCGGACCCCGATCCGTCCCGGCTTGCCGTGCTGCGGCGCGGGAAGCAGCGACAGCTGCCCGCCCGCGTGCTCCACCATCGCCTGCAGCCCGAGGCAGACGCCGAAGGCCGGGAGCTGGCGGGCGTCAAGCTCGGCCAGCAGCTCGTCGCAGCGAAAGTCGGCCGGGCGGCCCGGGCCGGGCGAGAGCACGACCAGGTCGGGCGCGAGCCGGTCGAGCAGGGCGGGCGGGAACCCGGCCCGGACCGTCGTGACGTCGGCGCCGTGCTGCCGGAAGTAGTCGGCCAGGGTGTGCACGAACGAGTCCTGGTGGTCGACCAGCACCACCCGGATCGGACGCGGCGGCGCAGGCGCCGCCAGGTCCGGGTAGTCGGCCGAACCGGACGAGCTGAGCACCGGGTCGGCCGGGCCGGCCTGCGCGGCCGCGCGCTCGCGGTCGACCTCGCGCAGCGTCTCAAGCAGCGCGCGCGCCTTGATGTGGGTCTCCCGCTCCTCCGACTCGGGATCCGAGTCGTACAGCAGCGTCGCCCCGGCCCGCACGGTCGCGACGCCGTTCCTGATGTGCGCGGTGCGCAGCGTCAGCCCGGTGTTCATCGAGCCGTCGAAGCCGACCTTGCCGACCGCCCCGCCGTACCAGCGGCGCGGCGCGCCCTCGTTGTCCTCGATGAACTGCATCGCCCAGGCCTTCGGCGCGCCGGTCACGGTGACCGCCCACATGTGGGTCAGGAACGCGTCGAGCGCGTCGCGCCCGGGCAGCAGCCGCCCCTCGATGTGGTCGACGGTGTGGATCAGCCGGCTGTACATCTCGATCTGCCGCCGCCCGATGACGGTGACCGAGCCGGGGACGCAGACCCGGGACTTGTCGTTCCGGTCGACGTCGGTGCACATGGTCAGCTCGGACTCCTCCTTGGCCGAGCCGAGCAGCATGGCGATGTTGGCCGCGTCCTCCAGCGGGTCCGCGCCGCGGGCGATCGTGCCGGAGATCGGGCAGGTCTCCACCCGGTCTCCCTGCACCCGCACGTACATCTCGGGTGACGCGCCGACCAGGTACTCCCCGTCGCCGAGGTTGAACAGGAACTCGAACGGGGCCGGGTTCCGCTCCCGCAGCCGCTCGTAGAACGCGGACGGCGACGCGCAGCGCTCGTGGAACACGTGGCTCGGCACCACCTCAAAGAGGTCGCCGCACTTGAATCGCTCCTTCGCCTTCTCCACGATGGCGGCGTACCGGCCGGGCACCGGAGGCTCGAAATCACTGGCGGCGGCGGTCGCGGGCCGGCCTGGGGGGTAGCCGCGCTCTCCCGCTCGAGGCCGGCCGTCTCGACGCCGCCCACGCTGAACTCGTAGGAGTACCTGATCGCCTCCTCGCGGCGCAGGTCGACGACGTAGATTTCGTCCGGCAGGTGCAGCACCAGGTCCCGCTGGCCGTCCGCCCGGTCGCGACAGAGCCGGACCGGCTCGAACTGGAACGCCAGGTCGTACCCGAATGCCCCGTACAGGCCCAGGTGCGGGTCGTCGCAGCCGAACGCGGCGACGATCTCGCGCAGCGCGCTGAACACCGTCGGCTGGCGCGACCGCTCCTCCTCGGTGAACCCGCCGTCCCCCTCGGCCACGTGCACGGTCAGCTGCTCGGGTGCCGGTGCCGGTGCCGGTGCCGGTGCCGGTGCCGGTGCCGGTGCCTGCGGCTGTGCCTGCGACTGCGGCTGCGCTTCGCGCTTCTTGCTGTTATCTTGAAGGGGGTCGAGGATCTCGGTGCCGACGCGGCGCAGGGCGGCGGCGATCACCGGCATCAGCACCCGCCCCCGGTCGTTGAGCGCGCGGGCGGTCACCTGCCGCCCCCTGGTGATGATCTCGACCGGCGGGTTGACGTAGGCCAGGTGCCAGCGGGTATACCGGCCCGGGTACTCCATGCCCGAGCTGAGCACGCCGCCTCGGCGGCGGTCGACCAGCGCCGCGATCTCCGCCAGCCGGGCCGGGTCGAACTCGCCGGCGGTGCGGGTGATGGTCACGCCTGCACCGGTCGTCAGGGTGGTGATCGTGCTGTCCACCGTGGGGCTCCTCTTTCGGGTCTAGCCCAGTCTCCGGCGGGAGAAACGAAAGACGACCGCCGTTACCCGGGCGGTCGCTACGACAAAACAGCGGACACCGCCTACCGGCGGCGCCACCACTGAAGGTCAAGGATCGTGCTCATTGCGGCGAAGCTTAGCACCCGGCGGGCGACCCCTGCACCACTATCCGCCCGCCCGGCCCGCCCTCTCCCCGGCCGCCATCTCATCAGGCGGCTGCCGCCGCTTCTTGCTGTTATCCACCGACGCGGCCGCGGCGTGAATTATTGCGCGACAAACGACTCGGAGAACGGGTGCAAACGTCGCGCAATAATTCTGGCGTCCGCCGCTTCTTGCTGTTATCCGCCTTGGGGGCAGGAGGTGCTGACGTCGGGCATCCGCCAGGCGGTGGCGGCGCCGGTGATCAGCGTCGCGAACGCGCGGAGCTGGGAGTCGCTGCCGTCGGTGACCTGCTGCCCGGAGACGAACCGGGCCACCACCGGCAGCACGCTTGGGTCGCCGAGCAGGCCGCCGTGCAGGGCCGGGACCACCAGCACGTCCGACGGCAGGCCGCAGACCGGGAGTGTCACCGCGTCGGCGAGCGGCACCACCGCCAGCCAGTGGATCGCCTTGCCGCCCGCCCCCAGCACCGCCGCCGCGCTGGCGAAGTACCTGGCGCCGAACTCGCTGACCGAGTCGAGTAGTTCCGCCGCCCCGTCCGGGCCGAACGGTGACATCGAACCGATCAGGTAGTTCAGCTCGTTGAGGGCCTCCTCGGAGACCGAGGAGGCGTCCGCTCCCGGCGGGTAGCTCAGCTGCCCGGGCTCGACGATCGGGCTGAGCAGCACGACCGCGCCGATCGGGAGGCCGGGATGGCGGTCGAGCATGGCGTAGACGCCGAGGCTGCCCTCGCTCTCGGCCACCACGTCGACCGGCTTGTGGGTCAGCGCGTGAAACGCCTCCACCTGGCTGGCCAGCCGGTCCCCGAGTTCCGGCAGCGGCAGGTCGTCCGCGTCCGGGCCGCTCGCTAGCGGCCTGCCGTTCGGGCCAAGCCCCAGATAGGAGAACTGGCGGATCGCGAAACCAGGCAGTTCGGCCCGCAGCCCGTCGACGTCGTTGCAGCACGACGAGCCCCAGCCGCCGATGACGAGGACCGCGACCGAGGGATCGGCCGGCGCCGGCCGCGGTGCGCACGCCCGCGACGGTGCTGTTGGCCACCGCCGACGCGGCCGAGCCGACCGCGGGGCCGCCGGATCCGCCGGCCGCGGTCACGGCGGCCGACGAGGTGCCGGTCACGCTGGCCGGCAGCACGATCGTGCCGGTGAACAGCAGCCGCGCCGTGCCGACGACGAGGGCGATCACCAGCAGCGCCGCGATCGGCGCGAACGGCAGGTTGAATACCACCCTGGCCGGCACCGACTCGTGCGGGCGCGGGTGCAGCTGGGCCGCGATCAGCGCCAGCCCGTACCAGGCCCGGGCGTTGACCAGGCCGGCCAGCGCGATGACGGGGAACGCCTCCCAGGTCGGCAGGTGCGCGATCACCGCCCCGGCGGCGGTCAGCGCGACGAAGCTGCCGAGCAGCCAGGCCACCGCCCGCAGCGGCGGCAGCCGGCGCCACCAGGCCTGGACGGTCCCGCCGTGGCTGAGCGCGACGACGATGCCGAGCATGATCGGGAACGCGGCCAGGAACGGCCACGAGAACGGCAGCACGGCGACGCCGAACGCGAGCGTCGCCGCAGGCGTCAGCATCAGCCACGCCAGCGCGGTCAGCGCCGCGCAGGACGCGAGCGAGCGGCCGAGCCGCGGCGCGGGCAGCTCGCTCGGCCAGGCCAGCCGCAGCAGCGCCACGTCCAGCGCGGACCGCGCGACCAGCACCAGCGCGACCAGCCCGGTGAACCAGAGCCAGGACTGGCTGTCGGTGAACAGCCAGCGCAGGTCGTGGTAGGCGGCCAGCGACGGCACGGCGGTCACCTGCGGCGCGAGCGGCCGGGCGGCCGGCGCGAGGAGCGTGAGCAAACCACCCTCGGTCACGGCGCCGCCGACCGCGACGAGGATCAGCCCTCGGTGCCGAAGGAACCCCTCGGCGGGTAGTTCCGTGCGCATATGTCATCCGGGTACGCATGGTCCAGGTACCCATCCGGGCGAACCGTCTGCGCTGACGACGTATTCCGGAAATGGAGTAACACTCCGGTAAAACGTTCTGCCGCCCCCCGTAGCAGACGTTGTACCCGGTTAGCGGCGAGCCATCCGCCCGCTCCAACGTTTCTTGCTGTTATCAGGCGGAGGCGCTGCCTGCGGGTAGGCAGGAATTTCCCCGACTGGTACGGTCTGGCCAGGCGCAGCGCGGGTCTCGGGTCGCGGCCGGATGCCGGTGCCGGATAGCGCGTGAGCCGGACGCGATGTTGACGAAGGGGACAGCCGCATGAGCAGCACCACCACGACCACCCTGGCCGAACTGCCCGCGCTGAAGGGGCAGGTCCTCGGCACCAGCGAGTGGTTCGAGATCACCCAGGACCGGGTGAACACGTTCGCCGACGCCACCGACGATCACCAGTGGATCCACGTGGACCCGGAGCGCGCGGTGGCCGAGTCGCCGTTCGGCGGCCCGATCGGGCACGGCTTCCTCACCCTCTCGCTGTTCGTGCCGATGTGGTCGCAGATTCTCGTCGTCACCGACGTGACGATGGGCGTGAACTACGGGCTGAATAAGGTCCGCTTTCCCGCCCCGGTGCCGGTCGGGTCGCGGATCCGGCTGACCGCCACGCTGTTGGACGTCGAGGAGGTCAAGGGGGGTGCGCTGCAGCTGGTGGCGAGCGGCGTGATCGAGCGGGAGGGCTCGGACAAGCCGGTCTGCGTGCTTGAGTCGCTGACCCGGCTCTACGGCTGAGGAACCGGGGGGCCGAATGAGGACCCGATTGCGCGGGTAAGGGTGGCCGCCGGGCGACGGTAGCCTGTGCGCGTGGCTGAGGTCCTAGATCATGCGTGGTTCTGCGAGGCGGGCGAAGCGGAGATAGCGGCGCTCGCGGCCGTCGTCGCCGACGTGCCCGATCTGTCGGCCGAGGTGCCGACCACCCCGGGCTGGACGCTCGCGGACCTGGTCGGGCACGCCGGTTCCATGCACCGGTGGGCGACCGCGATCGTGGTTTCGCAGGCCGAGTCGCGGCTGCCGTTCCCCGACGCCGAGTCGCCCTGGTCGTCGCCCGACGGGCTGGCGGAGTGGCTCGAGACCGGCGCGAAACCGCTGCTGGCGGCGCTGCGCTGGGCCGGGCCGGTGACCCCGGTGTGGACCTGGGGGCCCGGCCGGACCTCGGGCTGGTGGGCCCGGCGGATCCTGCACGAGACGACCGTGCACCGGGCCGACGCCGAGCTGGCGCTCGGGGTCGCCGACCCCGAGATCGAGTCGGTGATCGCAGCCGACGGGATCGACGAGTTCCTGTTCAACCTGCCGTCGGCCCGGCGGCCCTACAAGCACCTGGCGTCGCTGCCTACGGGTGCGTCGATGCACCTGCACGCGACCGACGCGGACGGCGAGTGGCTGGTCCGGTTCACCGAGAGCGGCATCACCTGGGAACGCGGGCACGGCCGGGCGTCGGTCGCGGTGCGCGGCCCGGTGGCGTCGCTGCTGCTGTTCACCTACGGGCGGCTCCGGCCGACCGACCGGCGGCTGGCGGTGTTCGGCGAGACCGACCTGCTCGACGCCTGGCAGCAGAAGACCGCGCTGTGAGCAGGTCGGCTCGGTGCTGAGGGGGGCACGGTCATGACGCGGCCCGGCACGGAAGCCGGCCCGGTGCGGGCCACCCGCTTATGCGGCTGCTCGCGATCAGCGACCTGCACATCGGCTACCCGCAGAACCGCGCCTACGCGGACGCGCTCGCGGCCGGCCGACCCCGACGACTGGCTGATCGTCGCGGGCGACGTCGGCGAGGTCTTCGCCGACGTCGGATTCGTGCTCGCATCGCTCGCGAACCGGTTCGCGCAAGGTGATCTGGGCGCCGGGCAACCACGAGCTGTGGACGTTGCCGTCCGACCCGGTCGCGGTCCGCGGCGTCGCCCGCTACGAGGCCCTGGTCAAGGTCTGCCGGCGGTTCGGGGTGCTGACCCCTGAGGACGAGTTCGCGGTCTGGGACGGCCCCGGCGGCCCGGTCACGGTCGCACCGTTGTTCGCCCTCTACGACTACTCGTTCGCGCCCGACCGCGCGACGGCGGCGGATCCACGGCGCGGATCGGAGGGCGCGGACCGAGGGCGCGGCGCTGCTGGACGCGGACGCCGCCGGGATCGTCGCCACCGACGAGGGACGGCTGTTCTGCGACCCGTACCGGTCGGTGGCGGACTGGTGCCGGGACCGGGTGGCGGCGACCGAGGCGCGGCTGGCGGCCACCGGCGGGCCGCTGGTGCTGGCCAGCCACTGGCCGCTGATCCCGGCGCCGCTGGCCACGCTGCGGCACCCGGCCTACGCCCCGTGGTGCGGGACCACGCTGACCGCCGGCTGGCACACCCGCTACCCGGTGCAGGCCGCCGTCTACGGCCACCTGCACATCCCCCAGACTGCGGAGTACGACGGCGTCCGGTTCGAGGAGGTCTCGGTCGGCAATCCCCGCGACTGGCAGCGCCGAGGCGCCGCTCCCCCGCCGCCGCGCGTCATCCTCGGCTGACCATTTCGCCAGCTTCCTATCGGTTTTGACCACTTTTTCGCCCGAAATGTCGGATTCTTGTGGTCAGAACTGATAACAAGGCGCGCGGGGTGGTTAAAACCGATACGAAGGCGGGGGTTACCCGGGCAGGCGGCGCTCGAAGCGGACCTTGGGGGCGCCGTCGCCGTCGTAGTTGGGGATGGGCGGGGTGACGGTGAAGCCCATCGCGGTGTGGAAGGCGATCGACCGGGCGTTCGTGGCGGCGGTGATCGCGCGGACCAGCTGCCGGTCGTCGGCCGACGCGAGGGCGAAGAACCGCTCGTAGAGGGTGCGGGCGAGGCCGTTGCCGCGCCGGGCCGGGTCGACCCCGATGAAGTGGATGTAGGCCGCGTCCGGCTGCGACGGCGACAGGAAGCCGATCAGGAACCCGGCCAGCGCGCCGTCGGCTTCGGCGACGGTGGAGGTCGCGTGGAAGTGGTCGAGGAACACCCGGGGCAGCGCCTGCCGGATCGGGCGGCCCCACCAGTCGTCCACCACGGCGATGATCGGGTCGAAGTCGGCCGCGGTGGCGGTGCGGAGGGCGATGTCAGGGGTCACGCCGCCTGATCGTAGTCGCAGCGACCGGGAGCGGTGGCGGTGCCAGAGCCGGCCGGGACCGTTCGATATGACGGTTCTGGTTTTTAGAAGGAGAAGCTACCGGGGCGGGAGTTGCGGTCCGCGAGCAGGCCCGCCAGGGTGGAGATCGCGATCTCGGGCGGTGTCCGCGAGCCGATGTTGAGGCCGATCGGGCGGTGCACCCGAGCGATGTCGCCCGGGGCGACGCCGAGCGCCTCGAGCGCCTCGACGTGCGGGCCGGCGTGGTGCGGATTGCCCATGATGCCGACCCAGCGGGCCTTGGCGGCGAGCGCGTCGCGGAGCATCACCCCGAGCTCGTCCCGGTGGTGGTCGGTGACCACCACGTCGGCCCCGTCGAGGTTCTCCGGCATCGCGTCGGCCACGGTGAAGCCGGCCATCCGGGCGCCGGAGGCGCGGGCCGGATCGGGATCGACCAGCAGGCAGCGGTAGCCGGCGTCGGCCGCGTAGCGAAGCAGGTAGCCGGAGACGGACGAGGCGAACACCGCGATCAGCGCGCGGTCCGCGCCCGGGTCGCTCGGTTGCGAGGTCGGCTGCGCGGTCGTCTGGCGGGGGGCGGCTGCGGTGTCGCCATGGGCGACGGCGCAGGCGTCGTTCTGGTCGGCCATGAGGTTAAGTCTGCTCCATCGGGGCGGCCGGAGGCGACCGGGGACGGCTTAGCTGGCGGTCGCCGCCTTCGTCGTCCAGATCTGCTGGGCGACGCCGATGCAGCTCTCCGCCATCATCTGGGCGGTCGGGTCGGCATGCGGGTCGGTCAGGCACAGACCCGACTGCGGGTTGACGATCTCGCCGTTGGAGCCCGGCTTCCACTGCTGGTTGGCGCTGCCCGTACACGGGTACCAGCCGACCTCGGCGCCGGAGCTGTTGCTGCTCCCGACCGCCAGGCAGCCGCCCTCGGTCCGCAGCGTCTGGTCGGAGTCGAGCGACCAGACCTGGCCCGCGTCCCTGTCGCAGGCGTGCAGGTCGATCGGGTTGTACTCGGTGTTGAGTCCGTCGGCGTTGGTCAGGCACTCGCCCCCGGTGCCGGTGACGTAGCCGGTGGTGGTGGCCTTGGCGGTGGGGGTGGAGTTGGCGCCCTTCTCGTACACCGCCACGTAGGCGACGCTGAGCGTGGCGGGCACCGTCTTGGCGGTCGGGGTGGTGCAGTGGCACATCAGGTTGGGATAGTCGCCGCCGACCGCCAGGTCGAGGATCATGTAGAAGCCGTGGTCGACCGCCTGCTTCCAGATCGCGGTGCCGGTGTGCGACTCGGTGACCGTGGCCACCAGCTTGCCGTCCATCAGGAACTGGGCGAACTCGGCGCTGGGGTTGGTCCGGTTGATGATCACCGAGTACGTGTTGTAGGCGGCGTCGCAGGGTGCATCCGGGCACGGTTGCAGGTTGCTGCCGCCGCCGCGCTCGTCGGTGCCGTGCAGGGTGGCGGCGGACTCGTTGTCGGAGTTGACGCTCTCCAGCATGTCGATCTCACCGGCCGAGGGCCAGCTGCCGCCGGTGCGCATCGGCGACCCGAGGGCCCAGAACGAGGGCCAGTAGCCCGGGCCGCCGTTCGGCTGCTTGATCGAGGCGGTCATCTCCATCTCGCCGCCGGCCGGGGCCTCGAAGTCGTCCCGGGTGGTCTCGATCCGGCCCGAGTCCCACGTCCCGTTGGTGTGGGTCGACGCGATGACCAGGTGCCCGTAGCCGTCGAGGTACACGTTCTTGGTCGAGCTGGTGTCGTGCTCGACGTTATGCGACCCCCAGTCGGTGCCGACGTCGTAGAGCCAGTTGGCGGACGACGGCGCGGTGCCCGCCTTGCCCGCGAAACCGTCGGAGAACACGGTCGACCAGCCGGCCGGGGCGGGCGGCACCTTGCTTGCCTTCGCGGCGGCCGGGAGATTGGCGATAATCACCGGGTTGGCCTGCAACGCGGGGGCGGCGACGGCCGCACAGCCGCCGAGCAGAACCACGGCGGCCAGGACGATGAGGAGGGTGACCCGTCGCATATGTCCCTTTCGCCTGGTAATGAGGGATGCCGTTGACGAGTGTGGCATACGGTTAGGGTGTCGCTCATGGATTTCCAAGAGGTAGTGCAAAGGCGGCGGATGGTTCGGACGTTCACCGGCGAGCCGATCCCGAAGGAATCACTCGAGCGGATCCTCGGCAACGCGGTCCGCGGGCCGTCGGCCGGGTTCTCCCAGGGGCAGTCGTTTCTGCTGCTGACCGAGCCGGCCGACCGGGAGCGGTTCTGGGCGATCGCGGGCGCGGCGGTCAACCAGTCGGCCCAGACGGCGCCTGCGGTGATCGTCCCGATGTCCTGCAAGCGGGTCTACCTCGACCGGTACGCGCAGCCCGACAAGGGCTGGACCGACCGGGACGAGGCGCGCTGGCCGGTCCCGTTCTGGCACATCGACACCGGGATGGCGGCGCTGCTGATCCTGCAGACGGTGGTGGACGAGGGGCTCGGCGCGATTTACTTCGGCATCGTGCCGGAGGCGGTGCAGCCGTTCCGCGACGCGTTCGGGGTGCCGGACGATCAGGAGCCGATCGGCGCGATCGCGATCGGGCACGACGCCGAGACCGAGAAGCGGGACCTGCGGTCGAAGCGGCGGTCGGTCGACGACGTCCTGCACTACGGCCGTTGGTAGCGACCGTCGGCGTCGGCTCGGCCTGCTGAGTCCGCCTCCGGTGACGGTTCCTGGGGCGGCTCGGCTTCGTTGACGGTGACCTCGACGCCATCGACAGGCCCGCTCGTCTCGACCGACACGACCGTCTTGGTCATCTCGCCCGCCCTCGGCGGCACCGGCGGCGGGCCGGTCAGCCGCCAGATCTCGACCACGATCACCTGCAGCGCGCCCGCCGCAGGGATGGACAGCAGCGCCGCCACGAAGCCGCCGAAGATCCCGCCCACCCAGGCGCCGATCGACGCGCCCACCAGCACCGACAGCAGCACCAGGAGCGGCGATATGCGCACGGTCTTGGACATGATGATCGGGTTGAGCACGTGGTTCTCGATCTGGGTGTAGACCACGAACACGACCGCCACCACGATGCCCGCGGCGAGGCCCTTGGAGGCGGCCGCGAACAGCACGACCGGGATGCCGGCCAGCGCGCCGCCGATGATCGGCAGGAAGTCGACCAGCGCGACCCACAGCGCCCACAGCCCCGGGAATGGCACGCCGGTGGCGAGCAGCGAGATGAACACCGTCACCCCGCAGATCACCGAGGTCGTGAAGTTCCCGAGCATGTATCCGACGACCGACTTGTTGACCTGGGACGAGACCGCCTGGATCTCCCTGGCCTGCTCTTCAGAGAACAGGCTGAGCAGGCCGCGGCGGATCTTCGGCCCCTCCAGGAGCAGCAGCAGCACCAGGACGAAGATCGTGAACAGCTCGAACAGCAGCGACACCGCGCCCTCGCCGAACGACAGGGCCGGCTTGGCCAGGCCCTGCCCGAACGTGACCAGCTTGGGCGCGTTCTTGGCCACCCACTGCTGCACGTGATAGCGGCGCACCAGGTCGCCGATCCAGCCCTTGCCGATCCAGCCCTTGCCGGTCTCGGCCGACGTGATGTACGACGGCAGCTTGTTGGCGAAGTTGGTGATCCCGGTCACCAGCGGACTGCCGAACTCATACGCCAGCCCGGCGAACGCACCAAGCGCGAGCAGCGTGACCAGCGTGACGGCGAGCCCGCGCCGGTGGACGACGTACTTCTCGATCACCCGCACCAGCGGGTTGAGTATCAGCGCGACGAACCCGGCCACCATGATGATCAGGAGCACGTCGCGGAGCCGGTAGATCAGCTTGCCGGCCAGGTAGAAGAAGGCGACGGCGAGGATCGCGACGATGATCGTGCGCAGCGGGACTTTCTTCATGTCGGCGGCGTTCCACAGCCGCCCTAGTCGGTACCCGAGGGTCCCGTTCCGATCGTCGCTACTCACCCCTACAGCATGTCAGGTCCAGCGCCCGGATTGCGCGCACAGGGACCCTATTGAGCATCTGGTGGCGCGTGATTCACCGATTGCGGGGCGCTGCGGTGCGTGATCGGGGCCGGACGGGGCACGGCGGGGCGCGATTTTCAGGCGCCAATCGCCGCCAGCAGCACGAGCAGCAGGGTGGCGAGGACGAACAGCCCGTGCGCGGCGATGATGGCGGCGGGCTGCCGACTGGATCTGGTCGGCGACAACGACGCCGTCGCCGCCGCTGACCGAAGCCTCGGCGGCGGCCTCGGCAGGCCGCTGAGCAGGACGGTCATGCCGAGCCCGGCGACCGGGGGGAGCAGTCCGACCGAGATCCAGGCCAGCGCCGCCCACCCGGTGCCCATGAAGAGCGCCCAGATCGTCAGCCCGAGCAGGCCGAGGCCGCCGTGCCCGACGATCACGGCCGGCGGCGCGGCGGCGGCGGCGCCCGGCGGGCGGGCGAGCCTGCCGCCCGCCCGCCACCAGCGGATGATGATCCAGCCGCCGCTGCCCGCCGCTGCCAGCCAGGCGAGCAGCGCCGCGACCTCTGTTGCGGTCTCGCTGAAACCGAGCCGCGACCCGCCTGATGCCGCCGCCGCCGGGGGCGCCGCTGGGGGCGCTGCTGGGGGCGCTGCTGGGGGCGCTGCTTGGCGGGGAGCCGCGCACGTTCGGCGGCGGACCAGAAATCAAGGCGCTCACGTAGGCGGCGGCCGCACCTGCCTGTCGCCGCCGCGCGGGTTTGCCGCCGGTCCCTGACGCCATTCGGATCGCCAGCCCGACCGCCGCGTTGCGCTGGCCCGGGGTGAGCGCCTGGCACTGGGCGGGCGGGCTGGTCAGCTTCTCGTGCGCGCGGATGGCGCGGTAGGCGACGGCTGTGCAGCCCGCTGCGCTGATCGCGGGCCCGTGGGCGGCCGGTCCGGCGGCCGGGCTGATCGGGGACGGCCCGCCCGGGCGGCCGGCACCGACCGCGCATCCGGTCACCGCCCAAGCGGTGAGGGCCGCGAGGAACCCGACCGCCACCAGCGCCCTTGCCCGCACTCCTCTACGTTAGCCCGAAGTGAGCCCGTCAGCCCGAAGTCAGCCCGGCCAGCCCTCCAGCCCGTCAGCCCGTCAGCCCGTCAGCAGGGCAGCAGGCCCTGGACCTGCTTGGCGGCCAGCACCCGGCGGACGGCGGCGTCGACGGTGGCGCGGAAGCCGGAGTCGGAGGACGCCGTCGCGAGCACGGTCGACGCCATCTGCTCGGCGGGCGCGAACGACTGCGAGGTGATCAGGTCGCCGCCCGCGTTGAGGAAGTCGAGCGCCCGCTGCCCGGCCGAGATCGAGGCCACCGCGGCGGCTTGGCCGAGGTCATCGGAGACGATCACGCCCCGGAAGCCGAGCCCGTTCCGCAGTAGCCCCATGATCACCGGCGAGAACACCGCCAGGTGGGCCGGGTCGATCTTGGTGTAGGTCGCCTCGGCCACCATCACATAGGGCACCCCCGCGTTGACCGCCTCGCGGTACGACTGGAGGTAGGGGTCGGTCGAGGTGGTGACCGAGTCGACCACGTCGGAGGTGAAGTCGGTGTTCCCGACGACCCGGCCGAGCCCGGGGAAGTGCTTGATCACCGACGCGACCCCGGCCTCGCCCATCCCGTCGATGAAGGCGACGCCGTGCTCGCCGTTGGTCTGCGGATCGGAGCCGAACTCGCGGTCAAGCTGACCGATCGGCGCGTTCGACGCCGCGGTGCCGGCCGGGACGGTGTCCATCACCGGCGCCAGGTTGAGGTTCACGCCCGCCGCGTGCAGCTGGCTCCCCCAGACCTTCGCCTGGGCGCGCAGGGCGCTGGTCGTCCAGCCGCCCTGGACCACCGCGGACGGCATCACATCGAAGCCGGGGCCGGTCAGCTGCTGGATCTGGCCGCCTTCCTGGTTGGCGGCCACGAGATATCGCACGTCGTGGGTGTCGGCCGACGCGAGCGCCTGGATCGTGCCCGTCGCGGCCGCCAGCGAGGTGGTCCCGTCGGAGTTCTTGGGAAGCAGAATGGAGCCGAAGTGGTACTGCGCCAGCGCGGCCCGCGTGCCCGACCCGGCGATGTTGGCCGTCGGCGCCACCAGGAACAGCTGCCCGACTTTCTGCGCCAGCGTGAGCTGGCCGTAGACCTGCGTCACGCACGCGCTGGCGGGTGACCCGGTGACCGGCACCTGGGGTTGCGAGCCGCCGCTGGTGCCGGTGGGCGTCGGGGTGGCGGCGCTGGTGCTGACGGCGCCGTTGGTCGCGATCGAGGTCCCCGCTCCGGTGCCGGTCGGGGGGTTGCTCACCGCGCCGCTGGCGCTGCACGCGGCCAGGGCGGCCACGCTGGCGGCGGCGACCGCGCACGCGAGCACGCGTGCACGCCGGTGATTGGTGTGATTGGTGCGGCTTCGATCTGCGGGCACAGCACGACTCTAGTGGCCTTTCTTTGGTCGCCCGTCCGCTAGCCACCGGACGCTGGAAGAGCAGAAGATGATCCCGAACGGACGCGTGGCTCCGCCTGGCCCGCATCATGACTAACTGGAAGGCTGTCGATGCGCTTCGCCGTTTTCGATCACAACGACTCATCGGGGCGGCCGCCTGGCACCCAGCTGGCCGAGCGCCTGTCGCTGATCGAGGCCTACGAGCGGCTCGGCTACTACGCCTACCAGCTGGCCGAGCATCACAGCACCCCGCTCGGCATCGCCACCCCGCACCTGATGCTGGCGGCCGCGTCCCAGCGCACGTCGACGATCAGGCTCGGCACGCTGATCTCGATCCTGCCGCTGATCCACCCGATGCGGATGATCGAGGAGGCCGCCACCCTCGACCAGCTGACCGGCGGCAGGCTGGTGCTCGGCGTCGGCCGGGGCATCTCCCCGATCGAGACCGGCTTCCACGGCGTCCCGGGCGACGAGGCGCAGGGCCGGTTCGACGAGGCGTTCGAGATCCTCCGGCTGGGGCTCTCCGGCGACGTGGTCGACTTCGAGGGGAAGTACTACCAGCTCTCGTCGGCGCCGGTGGTTACCCACCCGGTGCAGCAGCCGATGCCACTCTGGTACGCCACCATGACGCTCGAGCGGGCCCAGTGGTGCGCGCGGCTGGGGATGCCGATGCTGGCGCTGGTTCCCTCCCGCCGGGTGCGGCCGCTGACCGACGCGTACCGGGCGGAGTGGGCCGCGCTCGGCCGCTCCTGGGAGGAATTGCCAGCTCTCGGGATTAGCCGGCAGATCGTGATCGCGGACAGCAACGCGGAGGCGATGGCGATCGCGAACCGGGCGTTCGCTCCGTTCCGCGACAGCATCTCCCACCTGTGGCGCAAGTTCGACGTGCCGATGCCGCCGGTGCTGGCGGCCGACACCTACGAGGGCATCGCCGCCACCGGGCACTGCTACGCGGGCGACCCGGCCGGCGCCCGCGCCTGGGTGGCCGAGCACGCCGAGACGGCTGGGGTGAACTACATGTCGCTGGAGTTCTGCTTCGGCGATATGACCGCGGCCGAGGCGCTCCGGTCGGCGGAGCTCTTCGCGACCGAGGTCATGCCCGCGTTTACCTGACGCCGGGTTGCCCGGCCCGAGGTCGGGCTCGGCGGCGCGCGGCGCGCGGGGCGCGGGCGCGGGCGCGGCGCGCGGCGGGCCGCTTCGCGGGGCGGCGGGCTACGGCGCGGCGCGGCGGGCTACGGCGCGGCGCGCTTCGGGGCGCGGCGGGCTACTGCTCGGCGCTTCGCGGGGCGGCGGGCCGCTTCGCGGGACGCTTCTTGCTGTTATCAACGCCGGGGAGCTGGGGCAGAATTATTGCGCGACAAAATGCTCGGAAGTCCGTTACAAACGTCGCGCAATAATTCGGCGCACAGCCGCTTCTTGCTGTTATCTGGCGACGAGGTGCGCTCCGGGGGCGGTGTGGCGGAGAGTGCCGTCGACGAAGGTGGCGAGGACCTCCAGGCCCGCGATCCGGTCGGGGGCGACGACGGTGGGGTCTTCGGACAGGACCGTGAAGTCGGCTAGCTTGCCCGGGGCGATCGAGCCCTTGACGCGCTCCTGCTTGGAGGCGTAGGCGGAGCCCCAGGTGTAGGCGCGGAGGGCCTCGGCCGGGGTGATCGCCTCGGCCGCGTTGAACGGCGCGCCGGTGGCGGTGCGGCGGTTGACCATGTCGTGGATGCCGAGCAGTGGTGCGCCGGACGCGACCGGGCGGTCGGAACTGCCGGGCAGCACCAGGCCGGCATTGATGAGCGAGCGCTGGCGGTAGAGCCAGGCGGCGCGCGTCCGGGCCGACGGCGGCGAGCATGCCGTCGCCGAGCTCGGTGACGAACCTGGCCCTGGCCGACGGCGATCACGCCGAGCTTCGCCGCCCGGGCGACCTGATCCGGGCGGGCGGCGGCGAAGTGCTCGATCCGGTGCCGCGGGCGGGACCGCGGATACTGGTCGGCGGCGTCGGCGAAGGCGTCGAGGGCCAGGTCGATGGCCCGGTCGCCGATCGCGTGGGCGGCGACGCGCCAGCCCGCCCGGTGCGCCGCGATGATCATTTCGGTGAGGTGGTCGGCGTCGGCCTGCAGGTAGCCGCTGTTACCCGGGTCGCCCGCGAAGGGGGCGGACATGGCGGCGGTGCGGCCCACGAGCGAGCCGTCGGTGAAGATCTTCATCGGGCCGAGCCGCAGCCAGTCGTCGCCGAAGCCGGTCCGCAGGCCGAGGTCGATCCCGGTTTCTATGCCGTCCGACGGGTGCGCGCCGAGGGGGTGGAAGGCGTCGCTGACGACCATCAGCTCGACCCGGACGTGCAGCCTGCCCTGGTCGCGGGCCGCCGACGTAGGCGGCCAGCTCGACCGGGGACTGGCCGATCCAGCCGCCGCCGACGCCGGCCTCGGTGACCGAGGTGATGCCTTCGGCCAGGTATTGGCGGCCGGCCGCGATGGCGGCGTCGGTCAGCGTGCTCAGCGGATAGGGATGGGTCAGGCTCCCGACTAGTTCCTGGGCGCGTTCCTCCAGCAGGCCGGTGGGACGTCCGGCCGCGTCGACCGTGACCCGGCCGCCGTCGCACCGGCGGGGCGGTCTCGTCGATGCCGAGGTCGGCCAGCACCAGGCTGTTCACCACGCACATGTGGCTGGACGTGTGCTTGAGCCAGACCCGGTGGTTCGGCGCGATCGCGTCGAGCGCGTCGCGGTGCGGGTGGGCGCCGGCCGGTGTCTGGACGTAGCCGGACCCGATGATCCACTCCCCCTCGGGAGTGCTGGCGACCTTGGCCGCCACCCGCGCGTAGAGCTCGTCCTGGCTGTCAGTCCGCAGGTCGATCTCGGTCAGCGAGAGACCGAACCCGATCATGTGGTTGTGCGCGTCGTTGAACCCCGGGATGAGCGTCAGCCCGCGCACGTCGAAGACGTCTTTCCCGGTTATATCCGGCTTGCCGTCGTAGACGCCGACGATGCGTCCGCCCGCCACCGCGACCGCGCTGGCCGTCGGCCGCTCCGGATCCATGGTCAGCACGTTTGCGTTGACAAGAAGCAAGTCAGCTTCGTACGGCATGCCTCAGGATCTTATTCGGCGGCGATCAACGTGGGCCAGAACCAGACCATAACTGCCGGGTCCTGGCGTTGAACCCAGGGTCGGCCATATCCGTTTGCCAGGGTGAGAGCCCGCGATGCGATGGGTGGTGGCCGACGGTGATCGACCGGGCCGAGGACGGGGACGGCGACGCGGTCGGCGCTGCCCGGCACCGGCCCGCAGGCGGCGAGCGAGCCGGTACGTCGCCGACCGACACGCCGGCGGACGCGCAGGCGGACGACGACGCGCCAGCAGGCTCGCACCGTGCCGACGCGGCGCCGGCCACCGCCGGGCAACGGGCCGCCGCCTGCCGGAGCTACCGCGACACGGTCGATCACACCTACCACGTGGCGCGGGTAGAGGCAGGCCAGGACGCGCAATCGGAGGCGCAGGAGGCGCCGCCAAGAGGCGCGACCGCGCCCGATGAAACACCAGAACAGGACGCGGATCAGGACCGGAAGGATTCGCAACGACGGGGCGAGAGCGAGGAGGGAGCGGCGCGGGACGGGGATCCGGACGCGGAGGCCGAGCGGGAAGGCACCGACGCGGGGCACTCGGAAGCAGAGTCGCCGGAGGCGACAGACGGGGAGGTGCCAGAAGCACAAGGGGCGCACGGGAAGGGCGCTGCGGCGCGGGATGCGTGGGCTGAGACAGTCACGGAGCTGCGGGCTGAGTGGGAGCAACACGAAAAGCGGTTTCCCGAACGGTCCCGGCTGACTCCGAGTGCCCAACTCGACGGCGGCTGGCTGGCCGACGGAGACCGGAGGCTCACCCCGGAGCAGAACACGGACGCCAGCAAGTCCTGCGAGGACATCCGCACGGAGGGTAAGGAGGTCATCCTGCCCGCGCTTCAGCGGGTCGAGGCCGCTGACCCGGACCGCCGTCTTGCCGGGCTGGAGCACATGCTCAAGGGCGAAGACCGGCTGAAGGAGAAGGTAGCTGATTACCTGCGGGCGCCCGGTACCACGGTGCGCGAAGCGCTGGATACAGTACCCGATGCAGTGCGATTCACGCTCAGTTATAGCTCGGAACGCTACGCTGAAGGCGTTCTATCGGATGTCGATCGGCTCAAGTCAGAGGGGTTCGAGCTGATCAAGTTGAAAAATCTATGGGCGGAAGAGCAGTACAAGGGAATTAACAGCCAGTGGCGTCGGCCGGAAACAGGACTGCGCTTCGAGATGCAGTTCCACACGCCGGAGAGCCTGGAGGCAAAGGAACTAACGCACAGCGCGTACGAGCGAATCCGCAACCCTGCCTCGCCTGCCGAGCGGTCGGCAGACGAGGACTTCCAACGTCGGGTGAACCAACGGCTCGACACGCCCCCCGGAACCGCCGAGATCAGAGACTTCCCGGAGAAACGATGACGACTGAAAAGATCACCTATTACGCGATGATCGATGAGCACACAAGCCGGGATAATCCCAGAACGGTGCTCAGGCGCATCGAGAATGACGAAGGGAAGACGGACGAGATGTTCTCCCGCGACCTGACTTGGGAGTTCTCACCACTCCTATATTCAGGCGAGCGCGGCGACACCATGTTGGACTTCGTACCGATCGGCGAGGACGAGGCGGAGCGGATCGTCGCGCGGATCCGGGGGCTGGCGGCCTCGGAGGAGTAGCGGCTGAGCTAGGGCTGGGGGGCGTACCGGATCAGGAAGCCGCCGTCGGGGGTGAAGCCGGCCCGCCGGTAGAAGGGGATCGCGCGTTCGGAGGGCCGAAGGACGACGCGGATGTAACCGTGGTCGTCGGCGTGCGCGAGGAGCGCGGTCAGCAGCCGGGCCCCGATGCCCTGATCTCTGTGGGGCGCGAGGACGAACGCGTTGGCGAGGTAGCCCCAGGTGCCGGACTCGTGGCCAGGGCGGGGCATGCGCTCGATGACCGCGAGGTTCATCATGCCGACCGGCTGGCCGGAGAGCTCCGCCAGCCAGCAGATCCGGTGGGCGGATTCGCGTTCGTACCAGTCGAGGAAGCGGGCTTCGAAGCCATCGTCGGCGACGTCGCCGTCGTCCTCGGCGGTCCAGGTTTGGCGGAGGGCGGCGATGGCCGGGCCATCGGCGCTGTCGGCGATCCGGATGACAGGGGTTGGCACGGTCCACGAGCGTACCGTGGGCGGCGACGATGGCCGATGGCCGCGGCGCGAGGGCAGATGACCGGCTAATAGGTGCGTTCCGCCCTGGCGCCTTGGGGCGGAACGCGCTGCTCGCGAGGAGCGGCCGATCAGCAGCAGTCGCCGCTCTCGCAGCACGAGCCCTCGCAGGTCAGGTCATCGCAGCACGAGCACATTCCGGTCACCTCCCCCCGCGTTCGATTCGGTGTCCTGACGATCGGTCGCGCACCAGGTCCCAGGAACGGGATTCGGGCACGGCGCGGACGGCAGGGACAGGCCCGCCACCATTCCGGAGAGCTCGGCCCGGAGCGCGGTGAGCCGGGCGATCTCCCGGTCGATCTCGCCGATGTGCTCGCGCAGCAGCAGCTCCGCCGGGCCGCAGGGGCAGTCACCCGCCTCACGGACCAGCAGCAGCTCGCGGATCTCCGACAGCCGAAGTCCGAGGCGCTGGGCGCCCCGGATGAACAGCAGCCGGTCCACGTCGGCTGCCCCGTAGCGGCGGTGATCCCCGTCGGTACGGCTCGGCTGCGGGAGCAGGCCGGCCCGTTCGTAATAGCGGATCGTGTCCGCTCTCACCCCCGCCCGCGCCGCCAGTTGCCCGACGGTCAGCGGCCTGGCCACCCGATCGATCGTCATATCTCGACGCTAAGCCCTGGACCGCACTCCAAGTTCAAGCCCCCGGTGCCAGGCCCCGGAAGAGGGTGTCGAGGGACGCACGGTAGGTAGCGGCGGGATCCTGGGTCTGGATGAGGCCCTTGAGCTCCAGCGCGACCGCGCCGTGCAGGGCAGACCAGATCTGCTGGGCGACCTCGACCGGGTCGGGGGCGGCGATCGCGCCAGCCGCGGCGGTGAGCTCGACGACGCGGACGAGTGCGTTGAAGGCCGCCTCGGCGTGCTCCGCCACCTCCGGGTTGTCGAACATGTGCGGGATCGCGTCCTCGAACATGATCGCGTAGAAGTGCGGGTTGGCCAGCGCGAACTCGCGGTAGCGGCGTCCGGCGTCGAAGAAGCGGGCGGTCGCGTCGGGGCCGGCGGTCGCGTCGCAGGCGGCCCGGAGCCGGTCGAAGCCCCGGATCAGCAGCGCGTCGACCAGGCCGTCCTTGCCGCCGAGGCGGTTGTAGACACCCATCGGGGCTATGCCGGCCTCGGTCGCGACCGCGCGGACGGTCAGCCCGCCCGGGCCCTGCCGGACCAGGACCGCCTCGGCCGCCGTCAGCAGCTCGCGCTCGACGTCGGCGGACGGCGTCCGGCCGCGCCGCACCGCCGCCTGCGCCGTCGGCCCGGGCACACCATCCGCTTCGCTCATGCAGAACATCTTCCCTCACCGGACCGCTGACCGATCCAGACTTGACTTCTATAGAACGTCGTTACATAGTTATAGCACGACGTACTACTTCATCCAGTCGAGGAGCTTGGCCCGATGGAAACCGTGGAAACCCATAACGCCCGCCGGTGGTGGATCCTGGCGGTGCTCTGCCTCAGCGTGCTGCTGACGGTGGTGGACAACACGATCGTGAACGTGGCGCTGCCGTCGATCAGCCGCGACCTGCACGCCTCGACCGGCGACCTGCAGTGGGTCGTCGACGGCTACACCCTCTCGTTCGCCGGACTGCTGCTGCTCGGCGGCAACCTCGGGGACCGGCTCGGCCGACGTCGGCTGCTGCAACTCGGGCTGGCGCTGTTCGCTCTGTTCTCGGTCGGCGCGGCCCTCGCGCAGAACACCGGCGAGCTGATCACCGCCCGGGCCGCGATGGGCGCCGCCGCCGCCCTGGTCTACCCGGCCACGCTGGCGATCCTGAACAGCGTGTTCACCAACCCCCGGGAGCGAGCGACCGCGATCGGCATCTGGTCGGCGGTCTCCGGCCTCGCGGTCGCGATCGGCCCGGTCGTCGGCGGGGCGCTGCTGGTGCGCTTCTCCTGGTCCTCGGTGTTCTACGTGTCGGTCCCGGTCGCGGTCGTCGCGCTCATCGGCGGCCGACTGCTGCTGCCGGAGTCCAGGGACCCGCACGCGGGCCGGTTCGACCCGTTCGGCGCGCTGCTGTCGATCGTCGGGATCGCGGTGCTGACCTGGTCCATCATCGAGGCGCCGTCGCACGGCTGGGGATCGGCCGCGACCGTGGGCGGTATCGGCGGGGCGCTGGCGGTGCTAGCGGTCTTCGCCTGGTGGCAGGCGCGGCGGCCGGACCCGATGCTCGACGTGCGGCTGTTCCGCAACCCCCGGTTCGCGGCGGCGAGCGGCGCGATCGCGCTGGCGTTCTTCGGCCTGTTCGGCTTCATCTTCATGATTACCCAGTACTTCCAGATCGTGCGCGGCTTCTCGCCGCTGCACGCCGGGCTGGCGACGCTGCCGTTCGCGTTCGTTACGGCCGGCTTCTCGCCGGTGGCGATGCTGGTCATGAAGCGGCTCGGCACCAAGGTCGTGGTCGCGGGCGGGCTCTTCCTGATGAGCGCCGGGTTGCTCGACGCGGCGACCACGCCCACCGACGCCTCCTACTGGGGTCGCATCGTCCTGGCGATGGCGCTGATGGCAGCCGGGCTCGCGTTCACGACCGGGCCCGCCACCGACGCGATCATGGGCGCGCTGCCGGCCGGCAAGGCCGGCGCGGGCTCCGCCGTCAACGACACCACCCGCGAGGTCGGCGGCACACTCGGCGTTGCGATCGTCGGCTCGGTGCTCAACTCCGCCTACGGCGGGCACGTCCTGCACGGGCTGGTCTCCCTGGGCGCGTCCGCGTCGACCGGTCAGCTGGCCGGGCAGTCGGTGGTGGCGGGCATGAACGTGGCCGCGCGGTTCCCTGCACCGCTGCAGGCCGCCGCGCACAACGCCGTCAGCTCCGCGTTCATGGTCGGGCTGCACCGCGGCTCGTTCGTGGCGGCCTGCACCGTGGCGGTCGCCGCGCTGGTGGCGCTGGTCTTCCTGCCGGCCCGGGCGACGCTCGTCGCCGGCGGTGCCGGCGGTGCGGCGGCTGCGGCTGGTCTGGCTGGCGAAGAAAACCCATCAGTCGCCCGAACGGTCCCGGCCGACTCTGGTCGCCCGGCTACTCGCGTCGAGGCGTAGCCGGCGTGACAGGCGCAGCACGGCCGACCCAGCGCGAGCGCTTCTTGCTGTTATCTGGTCGACCAGGACGCTTGATGCAGACAGTGGATCGTTGTGTACACGGGGGTGTACACAACGATCCACTGTCTTGCTGTCTGCACCCGCGGGATGGAGGATGCTGTTCATGATCGTGAGCGCGAACGGGGTCGACCTGTACGTCGAGGTGCACGGCGAGGGCACGCCGGTGCTGCTGCTGCACGGCTGGCCGGACTCAAGCGCGCTGTGGCGCGCGCAGGTCCCGGTCCTGGCCGCGCGCGGCTTCCAGGTGATCACGCCGGACCTGCGCGGCTTCGGCCGCAGCTCACGGCCCGAGGGCAGGGAGCATTATCAGCTGGCTAACTCGGTCGCCGACGTGGCGGCCATCCTCGACGCCTGCGACGCGCCGCGGGCGCACGTGGTCGGGCATGACTGGGGTGCGGCGGTGGCCTGGCTCACCGCCATGTTCCTGCCCGACCGAGTGCAGACGCTGACCGCGCTCTCGGTGCCGCATCTGCTGGCGCCGATGACGCGACGGCAGCGCGAGATGTTCTGGTACCAGCTGTTCTTCCAGTTCGAGGGCGTCGCCGAGGCGACCCTCGAGCACGACGGCTGGTCCGAGTTCCGCGAGCTGACGCGCGGCTACAAGGACATCGACCGCGCGATCACCAGCCTGTCACAGCCGGGCGCGCTCACCGCGTCGCTCAACTGGTACCGCGCCAACCTCGCCCCGCGCCCGCCCGCCCCGCGCCCGGAGCTCCCCCCGGTGACCGCGCCCACGCTCGGCGTCTGGTCAGACGGCGACCTGTACCTGGACGGCGAGCGGATGCGCGCCTCGGGGAAGCTCGTGCAGGCGCCGTGGCGGTACGAGGAAATCGCCGGCGCTACCCACTGGATTCCGCTTGACGCGCCGGAGCATCTCAACGATCTCCTGCTTGGCTGGCTCACGTAGCGGCAAGCGCCTGCGGCGCTTCTTGCTGTTATCCTGCCGAATTGAGTCTTGGCGCGCGGGCCGAACCGGTGTAATGCTGGGGTGTGACCCAGAGCTCGGACTCGGATGACGAATACCGCGAGTGGGTGCGGCGGCTGCGCGATCAGTCCCGGCGCGACGCCGAGTCGATCGTGCCACGGCCGGACTACCCGGTGTTCGGGCTGGCGGCGCCGATCCTGACGCCCGCCGTCCTGTTGCACCAGAGCAGCAACGGATTCCCTGTGCTGGTGGCGTTGCGGTACGGGTCGTGGGAGACCGCGGCGGGACCGCACCTGACCGTCACCAGCGCGGCGCCGAGGTCCCGGATCCGGGCGGCGTCTGCCAGCCCGGGAGCGGCGGGGTCGTTCACGTACGGAAGGTCGCTGCTCGATCCCGAGCGGGACCTGATCCGCGAGATCGACGCCGAGCGCAAACGCGTCGCCGTGCACGCCGACGTGGACTGGGAGGAGCCGGCCGAGCCGCCTCGCTTCACCCGCGAGGCGCTGCCGGCGGGCGATGCGCTGGTCTGCCGCCACGCGACGATGTGGGCCGCCCGTCTCATCGACGGCTCCCCCAAGGTCATCGTCACGATCAGCGGGCACGGGGCCGACCCGGACGCGGTCCGGCTCGAGCCGGTGACCGATCTTGAGCCGATGCTGGCGGCGCAGGGCGAGGTGTTCGCGCGACTGCGGGAACGCCGCCGCGCGGCGCCGCCGCCGGAGCTCGAGCCGGCCGAGGGGGTCGCGGCGTGGCGGGCGCTGGCCGACTTCTCGCTGGCCGCGAACGCCCGGATCAGGGAAGCGGCGCAGGCCGGCCGCGAACCGCGGACCCCGATCGGCTCGGGCCCGATGCACGCCGCCCTCTGGCAGCGGGCGGTCCGCGAGCGGCAACGTCTCGCCGGGAGCACCGCGCACTCGGCCGACGAGGCGGTCACAGCGGTCATCAACCACCTTGGTCACCTCGACGAACGGGCCGCGTGGTTCGGCACAGACGCGCGGCTGCGCGAGACCGCGGTCGACCAGACCCTCCGGCGGGCGCTGCTCGCGGACTCCGTGCCGAGCGAGCCCGCGCAGCAGGCCTGGGACCGCTACTGGTCCGAGCACCTGGCCTGGCTGCGGGTCGACCCGCAAGCGGCCGACCGGCTCGCGCTGACGCGGACCCGCGAGACGCTAGCTAATGACTGGCTGCTGGCGTGGGCGGCCTGGGCCGCGATTGCCTGAGCGGATGGCGCAAGACGGGGATACGCGGAACGCTCGCCGGAACTGGCTGTGGGCGTAGGCGGACTGGGCCGCGACCGCCTGAGCGGATGGCGCAAGACGGGGATACGCCGGACCCTCGCCGGAACTGGCTGTGGGCGTAGGCGGACTGGGCCGCGACCGCCTCAGCGGATGGCGCAAGACGGGGATACGCCGGACCCTCGCCGGAACTGGGCGTGGGCGGACCGCCATCGCCTGAGTGGATGGCGTGCTGTACGTCGGCGTCACGCCGGGTGGCCAGACTGCGGCCGGCTTTAGCGGGTGGCGTCCGGGTCGTCGAACAGGTGGAGGGCGTGGGCGCGGGCGGCGGCCTCGGTGCGGGTGGCCGCGCCGAGCTTGGCGAGGATGTTGGAGACGTGCACGCTGGCCGTCTTCGGGGAGATGAACAGCGCGGTCGCGATCTCGCGGTTCGACTGGCCGGCCGTGACCAGGCGAAGGACCTCGAGCTCGCGGCCGGTCAGGCCGAGCCGCTCGAGTTCGGTGCCGGACGCGGCGCCGGTCGCCGAGCCGGTTGCGCGCAGCAGCAGGGCTGCGATCTGCTCGGCCAGCGGGCGGGCGCCGAGGTGGTCCGCGATCGGAGCGGCGCGGCGCAGCCGGGCCGCTCCGGCCTCGCGTCCGGACGCACCGCCGGACAGCGCGACCCGGGCGGCCCCGACCAGCGCGAGGGCGGCCGGATAGGGCTGGCCGATGGCCTCCCAGGCGGCCGCGGCGGCGTCGGCCGCGGCGAGCCGGGCGCCGACGGTGTCCTCCTCCGGGCGCGGGTCGACGGCCGCGTAAGACAGCAGCCAGGCGTGCTGCACCGGGCCGAGCACGTCTTGCTTCTCCACCAGTGTGCGCAGCTTGCACAGCAGTCCCTCGGCGGCGTCGCCTGACGTCTGCCGGGCGGCGGCCGCCGCCGACACCAGGACCGGCAGCACGTACCTGGGGGTGCTGGCGGACAGGTCGTAGCGGTTCAGCGTCTCCGCCGCCACCGCCACGGCGGCGTCCGGGCCCTCGGTCGCCAGCGCCAGCTCGATGTCGAGGACCGCCTGGGGCAGGTGCTTCTGGTCTTCGAAGCGGTCGCCGGCCAGCACCTGCCGGCTGGCCGCGGCCCGCCTGGCCGCGGTGGCGGTGTCCCCGCGAGCGAGCGCGAGCGAACCGCTCAGGATCCACAGGCTGCTCCGGGTGCGGGCCGGCGGGGCAAGGTCCAGGGCCCGCTCGACGACGCTCGCGGCCTCGTCCCAGCGGCCGAGGTAAAGCAGCGGCTCGGCCACGTTGATGGCGAGGAACGCGCCGCTGGTGCGCGACAGCCCGTGCCGCTCGGCGTCGGCGATGCCCTCCCGGGCGACCACGGCCGCCCGCTCGTACTCGCCCACGCCGCATAGCAGATGCGATTCGTAGATCACCAGCTTGATGATCGGCTGGTAGGCGCCGACCTGCTGTGCGATCGTCCGCGCCTGCTCGATCAGCCGGAACGTCTCGCTGCCGGGCGACGCCAGCCCGAGCGGCCCGGCCTCGATCACCGCCATCATCGCCAGCGCCTGCGCCTCGGCGTCGCGGTCGCCCGCCTCGCGGGCGAGCCGCAGCGCCTCTGCCGCCCACTCCCTGAAGTGCGGGCCGCCCTCGTGGCAGCCGAAATGCGACCCCGCCAGCAGCAGCCGGGTCCTGGCCTGCTTGGAGCGCGACTCGGGGACCAGGCTCAGCGCCCGCTCGAGGTCGTCGAGGCCGACGGACATCCCGATGCTCCCGCCGGAACGAGTGCCGCTGGCTGAGCAGCAGCGCCACCCGGACCGGGTCGGTGCGCCTCGTCGAGCTCCGCCAGGGCCGACTCGGTGAACGCGAGCCCGCGCTTATGCTCGCCCGCGTCACGCGCGGCCGCGGCCGATTCCTCGAGTACCCGCACGTGGTCGGCGCCGACTCGCTCGGCGGCGTCCGGCACCTGGTCCCACAGCTCAAGGACGCGGGCGAGCAGCACAAGCCGCTCGGCGTGCGCGACCGAGCGGGACGCCTGCGCGGACGCCTGCCAGGCGCTGATCAGCGCCCAGGTCGTGTTGTGGGCCGCGTACCAGTGGTGCGCGTTCTCCATCTCCGCCCGCCCGTCGCCGACCAGGGCCGGGTCGGCGTCGATCGCGAGCGCGAACTTCGTGTGCACCTGGCTGTGCTCGCCCGGCAGCAGGTCCTCGTGCACGGCCTCCCGGATCAGCGCGTGCCGGAACGCGTAGCCGTCGGCGGTGGTCACCAGGACGTTGCCGGTGACGGCGGGCCGGATCGCAGCGGTCAGCTCGTCCTCGGTCCGGCCGGTGACCCCGGCCAGCAGCGAGTGGCTGGTGGCGCCGCTGGCGGCGCTGGCGATGCGGAGCACCTCCTGGGTGTCCTCCGGCAGTCGCCGCACCGCCTGCTGCAGCAGGTCGACCAGGGAGTCGGGGATCAGCGCGCAGCCGTCCGGGCAGGCGAGCAGCTCCTCGGTGAAGAGCGGGTTGCCTTCCGCCCGCTCGTAGAGCGCGTCGGTATGCGCGCGGTCGGGGAAACCGCCGAGGACGGCCGCCGCGAGCTCCTCTGCCTGGCCCCGGCTCAGCCGCGGCAGCTCGGTCCGCTCGACCCAGTCGATCCTGGTCAGCTCGGCCAGCAGCGGCCGCAGCGGGTGGGTGCGGTGCAGCTCGTCGGAGCGGAACGTCACCGCGATCAGCACGTTCGCCAGCGCGCGCTGGTAGCCGATGAGGAACGCGAGCAGGTCGCGGCTCGACCGGTCGGCCCAGTGCGCGTCCTCGACCACCAGGACGAGCGGCTGCTGCACCGCCAGCCGCTCGAGCAGGGTCAGGAACTCCTCGAACAGCCGCGCGCGAGACTCCCCCGCGCTGTGCGCCGCGCTGTCTGCATCGCCGGCCGACCGGCCGGCGGCCAGCTCGGGAAGGAGCCGGGCCAGCTCCCGTGTGGCCCGGTCGCTGCCCGGCAGCAGGCCGATGAGCTCGTCGGCCCCGATCTCCCGCACGAGGTCGCGCAGCATCGCCGTGAACGGCCCGAACGGCAGCCCGTCGGCCCCCAGTTCCAGGCATCCACCGATCAGGACCCGCGCGCCCGCCGCCCGCGCCTCGCCGGCGAACTCGCTGATCAGCCGGGTCTTGCCGACCCCGGCCTCGCCCCCGATGAGCAGGGCGGCAGGACCGCCATCGCGGACCGCGTCGAATGCGGCCTGCAGGCTGGCCATCTCTGCCGCCCGCCCAACCAGAACGGGACTACCACCGCGTCTGTTCATCTCATAGTGAAGCGTCTCACCGGGGTCTGACATTCCGGCTATTGCGGCGGTTTCGCGGTCTTGTCCGCCTGTGTTGTCCGGCATTTTCCTGCCCGCCTTGACGGCGTGCGCCGGCGGTTACCGGACCGCCTCTACTGGCTTCGCTTCTACCTGCTCAGGGACCGCGGCGAAGGTGCCGTCGACGTAGTCGGGGACCGGCCGCCGCATGAGGGCCTCGTCGCGGTTGCGCTGACGCCGGGCCTGCCGCAGCCTGTGCACCAGGCTCGCCTGCCTCGCTTCCTCGTACCGCTCGTTGGTCCGCTGCCTGATCAGCTCGAGTGCTAGGTACTCGTTCACGATTTCTCCTTGATTCCGGGGAGCCGCCCGTTGGCTTCCCCCACACCTCAAGGTTCGTTCTAAGACCCCCCGCACCGCATCGGACGATCGCCTTATGTTCGGCCTAGGCCGCCTTAGACCGCTGCCTAGTTCGCCTACTGGGGTGGCCGATCGCAGGCTCTGCGGCGGGTTCGGTGGTGGCGTCTTCCTCGCCCGCCGGGTTAACTGTGCGGTACGGGTGAAACAACGGTCCGTTCGAGCGAATGATTGTGAATTTCTGGTTGGAGACGAGCGATCCCCGGGCGCGCGAACTAGCGCAGCGGCTGCCTGCGGCACCGGGCGTGTACCGGTTCAGCGACGCGGGCGGCCGGGTGCTGTACCTAGGGCGGGCCGTGAGCCTGCGCCGCCGCGTGATCTCGTACTGGGGCGACCTCGGCGACCGCGGCCACCTGGCGCCGATGGTGGCGCGCACCGCCCGGGTTGAGGCCGTCGTCTGCGACTCCGCCCACGAGGCGGCCTGGCTGGAGCGGAACCTGCTGCGGGCGAGCCTGCCGTCGTGGAATCGCGCGCCAAGCGGCGGCCAGGAGAAGGAGGTCTGGATCAGGCTCAGCCAGTCGGCCTGCAACCCGGGGGTGGCGGTCGTGCACCGGCCGTCGTCGTCGCCCGGCGCGCGGCACTTCGGCCCGTACCTGGGCGGTCTCCAGGTACGGCGGGCGGTGTCGGGGCTCTCGCGGGTGCTGCCGGTGGACTACGCCGGCGGGCAGGCGGCCGGCACCCGACACGAGCTGGGGCGCGTCTTCGGCGTGTCCGCCACCGAGCGCGGCGAGCTCACCGCGGTGCTGGCGGCGGTCCTCGACCGTGACCCGGCCGCGGTGGCGTCGGTCCGCGAGCGCCTGTCGGCGCGCCGGGACGCGGCGGCGGGGGCGCTGGCGTTCGAGTTCGCCGCCCGGCTGCAGGGCGAGCTCGAGGCGCTCGCCTGGGTGACCGCCGAGCAGAAGGTCACCAGGGCGACGCCGGATGACTTCGACGTCTGCGGCTGGGCCGACGGCCAGCTGATCCGGTTCACGGTCCGCGGCGGGCGGCTGTCGGGCTGGACCCAGCGCGCCTGCGCGGCCTCGGCCGCCGACCGGGACGTGGCCGCCACGCCGCCGGAGTGGGCCGGATTCGCACGCCGCAACGCCGAGCTGGCGGCCCGGCTCGTTTCCCCGGCCTGATCCACGGGCAGAAACGACCCCGACGGCCGGTAGTGATGGTGAGTCGTCTTTCTGGAATAGCGTCGTGAGTTCTTTCATCCCGTGGCGTCGATTGGATCCTGATGGGGCTGAATGCGAGGTCTGGCAGAGCGCGCGCCGCCTGGGCGGGCACGACGCTGGCGCTGGCGGCCGGAACCGTTGCGCTGACCGGGTGCAGCAGCAGTAGCAGCACCAGCAGCGGACCGCCCGCCTACTGCGCCGCCCGGACCAACCTGGAGAATTCGATTAAGGGGCTGACCAGCCTGAATGCGAGTAGCGGCGTCAGCGGCCTCAAATCGCAGGTGACCGCCATCGCGAACAATGCCAGCAAGCTGGTCGACCAGGCCAAGGGCGACTTCCCCAGCCAGACCAGCGCGATCACGACGTCGGTGAACACGCTGAAGAGCTCCGTCGCCGGGCTGTCGTCGAGTCCCTCGGCCGCTCAGATCGCGACCATCACCAAGGACGCGGGCAGCGTGGTGAGCTCGGTCGCGGACTTCATGACCGCGAGCAGTTCCAAGTGCAGTTGACCTCGTGTCGCGGGCGTCGCTTGAGGAGGCACAGTGCCTGATCAGGAAACGGTGGCGAGCCTGGCGGCTCTCCCGGTCGAGCCAGGGATGTGCGCCGACTGCCGGCACGCGCTGGTCAAGGAGACGCACCGGGGCACGGCGTACCTGCGCTGCGGCCGGGCAGCGTGGGACGACCGGCTGGTCAAGTACCCGCGGCTGCCGGTCACGAGCTGCGAGGGATTCGCGCCCGGGGATCAGTAGCCGACGCCCGCCTTGGCTGCCTGGGTGCCATGGCGGCCTTGCGGGTTAGCTGCCTTGCGGGTTAGCCGGCCGAGTTGTTTTTGGCCCGGAGCAGGTCAATCACGGGCGCGTACATGCGCGTCTTGATCGTGCGGAGGGTGTCGCCCGCCTTGGCCACCTGGGACTGGGCGATCTCGACGGCGGTCGCGCGTACCTCGTCCTCGGACACGGCGCGGTCGACGATGCCCGCGCCGAAGGCGTCGCGTCCGCCGAAGCGGCGGCCCGTCACCATCGCCTCGTGGGCGGTCTGCGGGGCCAGCCGGCTCTGGATGAGAGCGGACATGCCGGGCGAGAACGGCAGGTTGATGTCTGCTTCTGGCAGGCACCAGAAACCTCGGTCGCCCCGCATCACGCGGAAGTCATGCGCGAGCGAGAGCATCGCGCCGGCGGCGAACGTATGCCCTTGCAGGGCGGCCACGGTGACCAGCGGCAGTGACAGCACCCGGGCCAGCAGGTCCTGGACCGATCCGAGGTACTCGTGGCGCTGGTCGGAGTGGGCGAACAGCCAGTCCAGGTCCAGGCCGTTGGAGTAGAACTTCCCGGTTGCGACGGTTATCAGAGCGCGGTGGCCTTCTGCCCGCTCCACCTCATCGAGGGCGCCGTTGACCTCGGCGATCCAGGCGGGGTGAAAGCGGTTCTCGCCGTCCCCGAGGTCAATGACGAAGACGTTGTCCTGACGGTCAAGCGTGGGCATCGCGAACCCCTTCACGCGTGTGCGATCGAAGAACAGGCCACCACCGCGGCACCCCGGTTACTTGACAGTAACTTATGACGTGCGGCTTCCAACGTGCAAGGGGTCTCGTGGCAGGGCAGCCTTGAGTTTGCGTATGAAGCGGGTCATCTGGGGGTCGAACGTATCGGCCGGCCATTCCAGTTGCTCGTCAATGTTGTACCACCCGACGGACCGGAACTCACGCGGGTCGGGGCGCAGTTCGACGTCGCGGCGGCAATCGAGCACGAACCAGAGCGACACGTCGACGTGGCTGCACTCCCCCAGGGTCGGGGTCGCCGTGAGGAAGAACGGCTCGCGCGCGCCGACGCGCGGGTGGAACGAGGCCGGGATCCCGAGCTCCTCCACCGTCTCCCGCTCCACCGTGTCTCTCGGGTCCTCGCCCTCCTCGACGTGCCCGCCTGGCGGCAGCCACAGCCCCGACTTCACGTGGTCGCCGAGCAGAACGGACCGGCCGGGCGCGTCCAGGGGGACGAAGTACGCCACCAGGTGCTGCGGCGGCGTGGCGGGCGGCACCGTGCGGAACAGCGGCAGCCCGGACTCGATCCAGTCCGCGATGGCGGCCTGGTCGGCCCTCTCCTGCACGTCGCCCGGACGGACCTGGCGGACGAGGCCGCCGATTACCGCGCGAAGGTCATCAACTGGCACCGGCTCGCACCTCCCGTAGGGACTCCGCCCGTCTGGCACGGCACGGACACCAGCGACAGTAACGCCGACTCGGACCTTCCGGCGGCGGGGCCGGTGCAGCCGCCGGCTCAGGCTTGCGGCACCGGGAGCAGACGCTCGGCCGGCCTTCGGTCGGCGGGGAGCGATACCGGCTCGGGCGGACGGTCGAGCAGCGTTAGGTAGCGCTCGCGCGGCATTGGAAGGGCGCCCAGGGAGCGGAGCAGCGGGCCGTCCCACTGCGCGTCGATGAGCACGCCGCGGGCTTGCGACAAGCGGTCCGACATATCGGCGACGGCAATCGCGGCCGCGCCGGGCTGGCGCCCGAACAGCGAGTCTCCGCTGATGAGGCCGTCAAGGCCGATCCCCATGGCGCCGCCGACGAGCTCGCCGCCGCGCCACACTTCGAAGCTGTGCGCCCAGCCGGCGCGATGCAGGTCGATCAGCGTCTCGAGCAGCGGGTCGGTCAGCCAGCGCGGCTCCCGGCCCTCCCGGCACGCCTCCGCGACCTCTTCGAACGCGGTGTTGGCGGTGGTGGTGAGCGCGTCGCGGCGCAGCCGCTTCCTGACGTTGCGGCCAAGGTGCACGTCGCCCGCGCCGATCACCGGCCGCGGGTCGGGCGACCACCAGGCCACCCAGTAGGGGTCGGCCGCCTCGTCGCCGACGAGGGCGACGGTCCCGGCCGCCACCTCATCCTCGTAGCGGAACTCGTTGAGGGTGCGGAAGTACTCGTCGGACGTCGGCAGCGGGATGATGCCCCGGCGGTACGCGCCGAGCACGCTGGCCGGGCTGAGGTCGGCGCAGAACGCCACCGGCGCGTCGGCGTTGATGCCGCCGGCGCCGTCGACGCCGGCGTCGGTGGCGGTGGCGGTGGCGGTGGCGGCCGGGAACTCGAACGACTCCCAGTCGGGGTAGCGGCTAATCGGCATGGGAGGGCAGGCGGCTGGACGACGGGCTCGGCAGGTAGCCCGACTCCATCAGCCGGTCGATGTTTCGGTCGATCAGGCGGCCGTTGACGGGCGGGAAGGCGATGCCGCTGCCGCGCAGCGCGCGCTCGGTGTGGGTGCGGGTGTAGGACGGGAAGACGTGCGCGAGGTACATGTCCGCCACGGTGAGCCCGGACGGACCGTCGCGGTCCACGAACAGCGGCATGAACGCCGCCATCGGGTGCGACGGGTCGAGGGCGGCCTGCCGGGCCAGCTCGCTGATCCAGTCGCCGAAGGGCACGTCGTCGATCCGGTACCCGCGGTCCCGCAGCCGGCCGACCAGGACGCCGAGCAGCGCGTGCTCCGGGCTGGCGAGATGATAGGTCCGCCCGGTCGCCCCGGCCGTGACCGAGATGTGACGGATGGCGGCGGCGCAGACGTCGGCGGGCACGTAATCAAGCGGCAGATCGATGTCAGGCGCCAGCCCGGTGTCGGTCATGAACCTGATCAGCGCGCACATCTCGGTCGAGGTGCTCCAGGCGCCGGTGCTGATGCTGCCGACGATGTCCAGCGGCCGGTAGATCGCGACCGGAAGCCCCGCGCGGCTCGCGTTCCGTAGTAGCTCTTCTGCGACGTACTTCGTCTCGACGTAGCCCATCCGCAGCTGCTCGGGGTACCGGAGCGGGGTCTCCTCGGTGACCTCGCGAACACCCTCGACGCCGAGGCCTGCCAGCACGGCGGTGGTCGACACGTAGTGCAGGGGAACGCCGCGGCACTCCCCCGCCAGCCGGATCACCTCGCGGGTGCCCGCCACGTTGGCGGCCCGCAGTTCCTGGTACGGGTAGATGAAGTTCACCAGCGCGCCCGGGTGGTAGACGATGTCGAGGGTGCGCGCGAGGTCTCGGAACCGTTGGTCGGACAGTCCAAGCCCGGGCTGGCCAAGGTCGCCGGGAAGGGCCACCACGCGGTCGCCGGGCGGCGCCGGGAGCTCGTAACTCGCGGCCGCCTGCGCGATGCGGTGTTGCGCGTCCGCCTCGTCCTGCGCTCTGACCAGGCACCAGACCCGCGCGTCGGTGGCCGCGAGCAGTTCCCGCAGCAGATGCGCGCCGAGGAACCCGGTCGCGCCGGTGAGCAGGACCTCGCGCGGGTTGCGCCAGTCCGGCCGCGGCCGGGACGGGACGCCGTCGCGGCGGATGCGGACGTCAAGCGCGGCCTCGGCGACGAAGTCGATCTCCTGCTGATCGCCGTCGGCGCCCAGCCGGCCCCTGCGGGCGTCCTTGACCGCGGCCGCGAAGCCGCGCAGGGTGGGGTCCCGCAGCAGGCAGCGGGTCAGCGGCCGGACCGAGTCGGACGGGATCCGGAAGCTGGCGCGGGTACCCGCCAGCAACTCCGCGGCGAGCAGGGAGTTGCCACCGAGGGCGAAGAAGTCGTCATCGAGGCTGACGCGCTCGCGGTGCAGCAGCCGCGCCCACAGGGCGGCCAGTCCGGCCTGGGTCGGGGTCAGCCGCTCGCGCTGCTTCGGCACCCGCTGGCGGTGCGCGCTCGGGACCGCCTCAGTCTGGGCTCGCTCGGTCCGGGCTGCCTCGGTCTTGCTGGCCGGTTCCTGGCGGGCGCGGTCGTGGTGGGCGGCGACCTGATGGGCAGCGAGCTCGTCGCGCTCGGGAGCAGTCGGCAGCCGGTGGCGGGCGACGAACGCGGCCGGGATCATGTAGCCGGGCAGCCGGTCGAGCAGGTAGCTGCGGAAGCTCGCGGCCGACGGGTGGTGGGTCCCGGCCCCGGCTTTGGCCGTCGCGGCTGCGCTTGGCGTGTAGTACGCCACCAGCCGGGTGTCGCCCGAGCTCCTGGCCGACGCCACCAGCGACACCTGGTCGATGTCCGGGTGCTCGGCCAGCACGGTCTCGATCTCCCCGGGCTCGACCCGGAACCCGCGCACCTTGAGCTGGCGGTCCATCCGCCCGGCGACCTCGAGGTTGCCGTCAGGCAGCCAGCGGCCGAGGTCTCCGGTGCGGTACATCCGGCTGCCGCGCGGGCCACCGGGATCGGGCACGAACCGTTCCGCGGTGAGCGCGGGGCGGCCGAGATAGCCTCGGGCCACCGGCGGGCCGCCAATGCAGATCTCCCCGGCTGTCCCGGCCTGGACCTGGTTCAGTTTCTCGTCCACGACCGAGATCCGCGCGCGGCCGACCGGCCGGCCGACCGGCACCGGGCCGGCCTGCGGCTGGTGCGCGGCCGGGAGCCCGGATCCGACGTCGAACAGGGCCGAGGTGATGGTGGTCTCGGTGAGCCCGTACGCGTTCAGCAGCCGGGCCCAGGGCGCCGCCCGCAGGGCGGTGCGGCAGACCTCGGGGTCGGCGGGCTCGCCGCCGGTGATCATCAGTCTGACGCTGTGCAGCCGCTCGTCGGCCGGCCCGGTCAGCGCGAGCAGCTGGTGCCAGTAGGCGGGCGTCAGGTCGAGCACGGTGGCGTGCCTGCGCTCGATCCGGCGCAGCAGTTCCGACGGCGCCATCGTGCCCGGCGGCGGCAGCAACAGCGTCGCGCCGCTCGTCAGGGCGACGAATATCTGCTCGATGGAGGTGTCGAAGGCCATCGAGGCCATCTGCGCCACTCGGTCGTCGTCGGCGATCTCGTACTCGCCCGCCAGCTCGGCGATGACGCAGGCCAGGCTCCGATGGCTGACCGCGACCGGCTTCGGATCCCCGGTCGATCCCGAGGTGTAGATGACATAGCAGAGGTTGTCGGGATGCAAGCCGGCTATCGGCGGCGTGGCCGGGCGGTCGGCTACCGCGACGGCTAGCTCGTCCAGCGGCAGCAGCCGCGTCACGGCGCCGGGGAACGTGCCCGCCCGGGCGGCGATCACCGCCGCCGGGCGAACCTGGGAGCAGATCGCGTTCAGCCGCTCCGGCGGCAGGGAGGGATCGAGCGGCAGGTAGCCGGCGCCCGCCTTCAAGATCGCGAGGATGGCGCGGATCATGTCGACGCCCCGCTCCAGGTAGACGCCGATCACCTCCTCGGGGCCGACGCCGATTTCGTTCAGGTAGTGCGCGAGCCGGTTGGCGGAGGAGTCCAGCTCGCGGTAGCTCACCTGGGTCCGGCCGGCGATCACGGCCACCGCGTCCGGACGCCGGACGGCCTGCTGCGCGACGGCCTCGTGGACGAGCCGGTCGCCGTTCGCGTCGCCCCCGCAGGCCCCGTTCGAGCCGTCGCCCGCGACTCCCGCCCGGACGCTCGCGGGGGCGATATCGGGCCAGCCGCGGTCGATGGCGGCCAGGCACTCGCCCTGTGCCATCACCGCGGATGCCCGCCGCCAGCCAGACGGCAGGTCCAGTCCGGCCCGCCACAAGGCGCGCTGGTCCTGGTCGTTGACGACGACGACGAAGGCATCGGGCGTTGTGTCTCGCTGGATCCTGGTAGCCACTAATGGTTTCCCATGTAATGTCCTAAATGCGCGTTGATAACCTCCGGCACTTCGAATATTTCATGCCCGCAACGCCTATCTGCGAACACTCAGACTCCCTAAAGACCATAATTTGGAAAAATACCGTCTATCCACACTAGAGCACCTATGGCGTGCGAATACGGGCAGTTATACAAGTGACCGAAGTTATGGATGTGATCAAGGATGGGTAGAGTCCATTTGCGAGTCCATTGTCTGACCGGGATATAAACGAGCGCAGGAGGATTGCCGTGCAATTGAAGCGGTATGTTCTCGGCTGCTACGCGATCTGGGTGGTGTTCCTGATCGCGGCGTACTTCGGGCTGCCCGGGCTGCGTCTCGAGACCTGGGGTCTGATCAGCCTCAGCGGAGTGATCGCGATTGTGGCGGGCATCCTGCTCAACCGGCCCGCCCGCAAGGCGCCATGGCTCGTGCTGGCCGCAGCCCAGGCAAGTTTCGCGGCCGGCCAGTTGAGCTTCCTAATTGCAGCAAAACTGGGCGTGGTCCTGCCCTTTCCATCCTTTGCCGACGCACTCTACCTGCTGACCTTTCCGCTCTATGCCGTCGCGTTTCTGATCTTCATCAAGTGCCGGTCCCCCGACAAGGACCGGCGCAGCCTGATCGACGCGCTGACGCTCACGGCCGGCCTCGCCCTGCTGTCGTGGACCTTCCTGATCCGCCCCTATGTGCACAATCCGGACCTGGACGGACTGCAGAGGGTCGTGGCGATCGCCTATCCGCTCGGCGACGTGCTCACGCTGGCGCTGATCGCGCGGCTGCTGGCGCCGGGGACCGGCCGCACCAGGTGCGTCCAGCTCCTCACCCTTGGCTCGTTCGGGTGCCTGGTGTCCGACGTGGCCTTCGACGCCGTCCAGTTGCACGGGACGTTCCATAACGGGACGATCATCGATCTCGGCTGGGCCGTGTTCTACACCGCCTGGGGCGCCGCCTCGCTCCACCCGACCATGACCACGCTGACCAAGCCGGTGCCCAGACAGCAGGGAGAGGTCTCGCCGAGCAGGCTCGCCCTGCTCATGCTGGCCTCGCTGATCGCGCCGGTCGTGCTGCTCACCAGCGTGCCCAAGGGCCCGACGTCGGACGTGAGCGTGATCGCGGTGTTCTCCGCGATCTTGTACCTGCTGGTGCTGACCCGGCTGTGGGACGCGGCCGCGTCGCACCGACGCGCGCTTGACCGGGAACGGGTGCTGCGGCAGACCGGCCTGTCGCTGGTGACGGCGGCCGACGTGCCCGCCGTCGCGGCGACCGTCAAGGACGCCGTCAGCGCCCTGCTCGGCGTGCACGCGCAGGGCGACGCGGTGCTCGAGGTACGGGTTGACGGCAAGCTCCGCCCCGTCCCCGCGGACGGCGCGGAGCCGCCGCCGGCCGATCGGCTGGGCGACCTGGCTGAGGGCTGGGTGCCGATGGTGAGCGGGACGACGCCGACGCTCATGGCCATCGGCCATCTTCCCGATCAGGCCGGGACGGCCCCGCCAGAAGCCGAGTCGATTCTGCTGTGCCCGGTCACGGTCAAGGACAGATCGTCGGGCGACCCGCTGATCGGACTGATCGCGGTCTTCGGCCAGCGGCGGAGCCTGACCGACCTGTCGGCGACGCTCGAAATCCTCGCGCACCAGGTGGCCCTCACACTGGAGGGCATCACGCTCCGCAAGGCGGTCATCCGGCAGCGCAACGAGGCCTACTTCCGGACCCTGGTCCAGGATGCCTCGGACGCGATCATGATCGTCGGGGACGACGGGACGGTCAAATACGCCACTCCCTCGACCACCACCGTGTTCGGTGACATCCCGGTCGAGGGCGAGCTGTTCTGGGACCTAGTCGCGCCGGAAGAGCGCGGCGAGTTCGCGCGGACCTTCAGAGAACTGCGGGAGAGCGCGCGATTCGGGCCGCGCTTCGTGGACCAGCGAATCCTCCGCCGGGACGGCAAGCGAGTCCACATCCAGTCCCGGTGCAGCGATCTGCGCGATGAGCAGACCGTCGACGGGCTCGTCTTCACCCTGCGGGACGTGACCGAGCAGCACAAGCTCGAGGAGGAGATGCGGCATCGGGCCTTTCACGACGCGCTGACCGGGCTGCCCAACCGGGTGCTGCTGCAGGACCGGATCGCCCAGCAGCTCGCCTCGACCAGGCGGACGGCGCTGATCGCGGGCGTGCTCTTCGTCGACCTGGACGACTTCAAGGTCGTCAACGACACCCTGGGCCACAGCGTCGGCGATGAACTGCTGGTGGAGGCGGCGGCCCGGCTGGATCGGCTGGTGCGCGGCTCGGACACGGCCGCTCGCCTCGGCGGTGACGAGTTCGCGCTGCTGATCGCCAACGCCAAGGACACCGCCGCCGTCGAGGCGGCCGCCGAGCGCGTGGTCAGCGCTTTCACCGAGCCGTTCGCGCTCGCCACCGGGCTGGTCACCAGCACCGTCACCGTCGGCGTGGCCACCACCTTGGACAGCGTCGACACCGATGAGCTGCTGCGGCACGCGGACCTGGCCCTGTACGCGGCCAAGTCGGCCGGCAAGCGGCAATGGCGGCGCTACCAGCCGGTGCTCAGCACCGGCCTGCTGCGGCGGCGCGAGCTCCAGGAGGCGCTGGAGGAGGCGGTCAGCACGCGCGCATTCACGCTCGTCTACCAGCCGATCGTCGCCCTCGACACCGGGGAGCTCGCGGGCTTCGAGGCGCTGGTCCGCTGGCCGCACCCGGAGTGGGGCATGATGCAGCCCGGCCAGTTCATCAGCCTGGCCGAGGAGACCGGCCAGATCATCGCGATCGGTGCCTGGGTGCTCGAGCGCGCGACCACCGATCTGGCCCGGTGGCTTAGGGACGCGGACCTGCCGAACGTGCCCGGCCCCCCGGCAGCCGGGAGTCCCCCAGCAGCCGGGGACTCCCCCGCAGCCAGGTCTTCCACCGTCGTCAGGAGCTCTGCCGGGAGCTCCCCAACCGCCGGGAGCGGAGCTGCCAGCCGGGCAGCGGCGGGCGCCGCGGCGCGACCTCTACATCAGCGTGAACGTGTCCGCCCGCCAGTTCGCCGATGCGGGCTTCGCCGACAACGTGCGGCGGGTGCTGGCCTCATCGGGCCTGGACTCGAGCGCGCTCACGCTCGAGCTGACGGAAACCGCCCTGCTCCGCCGGGATGAGCGGCTGTACTCCGATCTCATGGAGCTGAAGTCCATCGGCGTCAAGCTGGCGATCGACGACTTCGGCACCGGCTACAGCTCCCTCAGCTACCTGCGGGAACTGCCCTTCGACGTGGTGAAGATGGATAAGTCGTTCGTGGACGGGATCGCCGACTCCGAGCAGCGCCTGGCCCTGGCCGATGGCATCGTCCAGATCGCCAGGACGCTCCGGCTCGAGGTGGTCGCGGAGGGGATCGAAAGCGAGGTCCAGCGCGATCTGCTGACCGAGATGGGCTGTCATTACGGGCAGGGCTACCTGCTGGCGATGCCGATGCAGCCGAGCGAGGCCGAGGAGTTGGCCCGCCACGGGTTCCCGGCCGCGTCCCTGGTTCCGATCCACCGACGCTGAGCGGCCACCCGGGTGACCGCCCACCTCGTGAGACCGGCCACCTCGTGACCGGCCAGGCGGCAGTCGCCGGTGGCGCTACCAGTTGCCGTGGTGGTCGGGAACCAGCTTGATCAACGGCAGCAGGGCGATCAGGAGGATGGCGAAGACCACGAACACGTGCGCCTGGACGAGCCCCGGATGACTGCTCCTGGCGATGATCGCGGTGGTGACGGACACGGCGATGATCGCCCCCGCCTGCCGGAACATCCCCCGCAGGCCGGCGATAGCCGCCACCTGGTCGGGGGCGAGCTGCAGGCTCGCGTTGTTGGACGCGGGGACCGACAGGCCCATGCCGAAGCCGGTGATGGCGGCCCCGACGGCCAGCCACGCGTAGGGCGAGATGCCGGGCGAGAGCGACATCATCAGCAGCCCGCCGGCCAGCACCGCGAAGCCGATGATCATCGGGAGCCGGTAGCCGGTCCGCCGCAGTGCCATCGCCGCCACCCCGGCGACGGCGATCATGCCGACCGCGCGGGCGGTTAGCAGCGTGCCCGCGCCGAGCGGGGCGATGTGGTACCGGTCCTGCGCGTAGAGCGGGACGAGAGCGGAGAAGCCGAGGGCGGCCGCCCCGTACACGAGGTTGATGAGGTTCATGATCCCGAAGCCGCGCCCGCGCAGCAGCCGGTACGGCACGAACGGCGCGGCGTCGCGCCGCGAGTGCCTGACGAACGCGCACAGCGCGACCACGGCGACCGCCTCGGAGCCGAGGAAGACCGGGCTGTAGAGCGGGATCTGGCCGCTGCCGAGGTAGCTGATCCCGAACATCGCCGTCGCGATCAGCAGCGCCAGCAGGATGATGCCGCGCAGGTCGATGCGGCTCTGCTTCCTGACCGAGGAGGACGGGATGAACTTGACCGTGAGCGCGATCAGGGCGATGCCGATCGGCACGTTGACTAGGAAGATGCCGCGCCAGGACCAGTAGCTGACGAAGACGCCGCCAACGATCGGCCCGATGATGCCGCCGACTGGCAGGATAGAGGTGAACATGCCGACGGCGCGGTCCCGCTCGGCGCCGAAATGGTCGGCGACGATGCCCGTGGCCGACGGCATGAAGGCCCCGCCGCCCAGGGCCTGGATGAACCGGGGCACCAGCAGGAGGGCCATATTGGGTGCGAAACCGCAGCACAGCGACGCGAGGGTGAAGACGGCGGCGGAGACCGCGAACACCTTCTTGCGGCCGTACATGTCGCTGATCTTGCCCGCCATCGGCATCGCGATGACCTGGCCGAGGGCGTAGATGGTGATCGTCCACCCGCTCCAGTTGATCCCGGCGTGCAGGTCGTGCTCGATCGCGGGTAGCGCGGTCGCCACAATGGTCTGATCGATCGAGGCCATGAACAAGCCGATGGAGACGATGCCGAACACCAGCCAGCGCCGCTGCAGCACTTCGGGCGGGGCAGCCGGGCCGACTGGGGCGGCCGGAAGCGCGACCTCCCCTGCTGCCGCGGCTGTCGCACGGTCATCGATCGCACTCACGTAAGGTCACACTAGTTGCTTGCTGGCAAGCATTCAAGTTATTCGCGGAGAGAGCCTATGGACGCCGATCTCGTTGCCCGGCTGCGCGGAGTCATCCCCCGGCTGGCCCGGGAGCTCAACGACACGTCCACCGGCGAGGGGCTGACGCCGACCCAGTACTCGGTCCTGGCACTGGTCCGCAGCCGCGGGCCGCTCGGGCTGGCCGAACTGACGGAGCTCGAGGGGCTCAACCCCACCATGGTGTCGCGGATCATCAAGGTGCTCGACGAGCGCGGGCTAATCCGCCGGATGCCCGATCCCAATGACCTGCGGGCGGCCCGGCTGGCGGCCACCCCGATGGGCGAGCAGGTGCACGACCGGGTCCGGGCGCAGCGCACCCAGGTTCTCTCCGAGCGCCTGGGCCAGCTCTCCCCGGAGACCGCCGAGACCCTGCTCGCGGCCGTGCCCGCGATGGAGGCCCTCGCGGAGGCGGTGAAGCCCTTGCCGCGGACGCTCCGCTAGACATTCCCGGGGCGTGGGTTTGCCGCCGGCGGCTTGGCGCGGTTGGCCGCCGTCGGCAGCCCGGAGCCGCCGGCGGCTCCGGGCTGTGTCCTCGGTCTGACTGCAAGGAGTTCGGCGGCCGGGGCCAGGCGGCTAGTGCCCGTCGGAGAATAAATCGGGCAGCACCGGGCGGAAGACCGCGAGCGACAGCGCGAGCGCCGAATAGTAGCCCACCAGCCAGGTCAGCTCGGCCAGCCGCTCCTGTCCCAGGGCCCGGACGCCGTCGGCGTAGTCCTCGTCGGACAGGGTCCGGTCGATGGTCATCGCCAGCGCCAGCCGTGCGACCATCGCCTCGTCGGCGGACAGGCCGTCCTCGGTCCGCCCGGCCAGGGCCGCCTCGATCTGCGGCTCGGTCAGACCGAGACCGCGGGCGGCGGGCACGTGCGCCAGCCGCTCGAATTCGGAGTTCAGCGCGCCTGCCACGGTCAGGATGGCGAGCTCGCGCTCCCGGCCCGTCAGCGCCGTGCCGAACCGGATCTTGGCCCCGACCTGCTGCATCGCGTTGCCGACCTCGGGCGAGAGCAGCATGATCGCGAACGGGCCGAGCAGCTGCCCGTCGGCGTCGGTGATCGGCACCGTGCCCGCCTGGCCAGCCCTCGGGCCGCCGGTGATGGCGTCGTAGAGAGCGCGCTGGGCCGGGGCCAGCTCGGCCGGCGGAATCAGGTTAAGCCGGGGCGGCAGCTTCTCAGGCACGGGTCACTCTCTCGCGGTGTGGCACGGCGCTCCACCGGCGCCGCCTGCGCATTGTCGCATCTGGCCGGGCGCGGAGGCTCAGCCGGGCGGCGCGGCGGTGCTGTTCCTGACGATGAGCTCGGTCGGCACCGAGGTCTTGTCGTTCTCGGTCGCCGCCCCCGATACCTTCTGCAGCAGCTTGCGGATGCTCAGCCCGCCGACGGCGGCGAAGTCCTGGCGGATCGTGGTCAGCGGCGGCCAGAACGAGCGGGCCTCGGCCATGTCGTCGAACCCGACGACGCTGATGTCGCCCGGCATGTCCCGGCCGAGCTCGTGCAGCGCCCGCATCACCCCCAGCGCCATCTGGTCGTTGGCGGCGAAGATGGCGGTCACGTCGGCCCGGCGGCCGAGGGCCAGGCCGTGCCGGTAGCCGGACTCCGAGGTCCAGTCGCCGCGCAGCACCGGCGGGGCGTGATGCCCGCCTCGCTCAGCGTGCGCGCCCACGACTCGGCCCGGCGGGCGGCCGAGAACGAGGCCAGCGGCCCGGCGATGTGCCAGACCTGGCGGTGACCGAGCTCGAGCAGGTGCTCGGTCGCCTGCCGGGCGCCCAGCGCCTGGTCGGTGTCGACGACCGTGTAGTCGGGGCCCGCGCCGGAGTCGATCACGACGACCGGGAGGCCCGGCGGCAGCGCGAACTCGGCCTCGTCGAGCAGGTGCGCCTCGAGCAGGATGACCACGCCGTCGACGGCCTGCTCGCTCAGCCGCTGGTAGGCGCCGGACACCCGGCCAGGGTCGGATCGGAGACCGGCAGCAGCGTGACCGAGTAGTCGGTGTGCGCCGCCTCCTGGGCGATCGCGTCGAGCGTGCGCATGTTGCCGAACGTCTGCAGCGAGGTCATGATCACGCCGATGGTGCGGAAGCGGCCGCTCTTGAGGGCGCGGGCGGCGCCGTTCGGCCGGTAGCCGAGGGTCTGCATGGCCTGCACGACCCGGTCCCGGGTCTGCTCGTCGACGTTCGAGTGCCCGTTGGACACCCGCGACACCGTCTGCGACGACACCCCGGCGAGCCGGGCCACGTCGGCCATCGAGGGACGCGGCGCTCCGGCCGCACTGATTTTCGTCCGCGTCATGTCTTCCCCGCGTCTCCCCCATCGCTGCCGCCCGGTCGACCAAAGGTCAGCTATCCACTGCTTGCGCGTCCATGTTAGGCCAGTGTATGTTGGCGTAAACATTAAATGTTTGCGTAAACATCGATACGACGGCAAGCGAACGGAAATGTCATGACAGACCTCCCGCTCGGCGCCCGACCGCTCGGCGCCGCCCGGATCGGCCGGCCCGCCAGCCGGCGCGACCGCGCCGCCGGTGGACCGGCTGGGGGTTCGTCGCCCCGTTCCTGGTCGTCTTCGCGTTCGCGCTGGTCGCGCCCATCGGCTACGCGATCTACCTCAGCCTGTTCCGCGAGCAGCTGATCGGCGGCAACTCGTTCGTCGGCGTTCGAGAACTACCGGCAGGCGCTGACCGACCCGCAGTTCTGGGCGTCGGTTCGGCCGGGTGACGCTCTTCCTCGCCGTCCAGGTGCCGATCATGCTGGTCCTCGCGCTGCTCGCCGCGCTGGCGCTCGACAGCGCCCGGCTGCGGTGGGCGTCGCTCTACCGGCTCGCGATCTTCCTGCCGTACGCGGTGCCGGCCGTGGTCGGCGTCGCTGATGTGGGGCTTCATCTACGGCGACCAGTTCGGCCTGGTCGCCAGCCTCAACAGCGCGCTGCACGTCGGCCTGCCCGACCCGCTCTCCGGGAGCTGGATGCTCGCCTCGATCGGCAACATCGTCACCTGGGAGTTCGTCGGCTACAACATGCTGATCTTCTACTCCGCGCTGCGGTCGGTCCCGGGCGACCTGTACGAGGCGGCCGAGATCGACGGCGCTGGCCCGGTTCGGATCGCCCGGTCCATCAAGCTGCCCGCGCTGCGCCCGGCGATCGTGATCGCGACGATCTTCTCGATCATCGGCAGCTTCCAGCTGTTCAACGAGCCCAACATCCTGCACCCGCTCGCGCCGAACACGATCCCGCCCTACTTCACCCCCAACATGTACGCCTACAACCTGTCGTTCTCCGGCCAGGAGTACAACTACTCGGCCACGATCGCGATCGTCATGGGCGTCCTGACGATGATCATGGCCTACGTCGTGCAGTGGGTCGGCCGCAGGAGGATGGCATGACCGCGACCACGACGGCGACGCCGGCCAGCAACGCAGGCAAAGCCCGCAAGGCCGCAGGAGGCCCGCAAGGCTGGCAAGGAGGCCCGCAAGGCCAACGCCGCCCAGGCAGCGCGCAAGGCGAACGCGAGCGACGGCCGGGGCGGCCGGAGACGGCACTCGCTCATCCTCAGCCTGCTGATGACGGTGATGCTGCTCTACGCCCTGCTGCCGCTGTTCTGGCTGCTGGTCAACTCCTCCAAGACCCAGGGGGCGCTGTTCAGCACCTTCGGCCTGTGGTTCGGCGGGCCGTTCGCCCTCTGTTCCAACATCCACCAGACGCTCACCTACGACAACGGCATCTTCGTGCGCTGGTTCGGCAACACGCTGCTCTACGTCGTCGTCGGCGCCGGCGGCGCGACCTTCCTCGCCACCCTCGCCGGCTACGGGCTGGCGAAGTACGACTTCCCCGGCAAGCGGGGCGTCTTCGCGGTCGTGCTCGGCGCGGTCGCCGTGCCGGGCACCGCGCTGGCCGTGCCGACGTTCCTGCTGTTCACCGAGCTCGGCCTGACCAACACCCCGTGGGCGGTCATCATCCCGTCGCTGATCAGCCCGTTCGGGCTGTACCTGATCTGGGTGTACGCGCAGGACGCGGTACCCGCCGAACTGCTCGAGGCCGCCCGGATCGACGGCGCCGGCGAGATCCGCACGTTCTTCACGATCTCGCTCCGGCTGCTGACCCCCGGCATCGTCACGGTGCTGCTGTTCGCGGTGGTCGCGACCTGGAACAACTACTTCCTGCCGCTGATCATGCTGAGCACAGCCGCAGTGGTACCCGCTGACGGTCGGCCTCAACCAGTGGAACGCAGCAGTCGACACGGCCGGCGGCCAGGCGATCTACAACCTCGTCATCACCGGGTCGCTGCTCACCATCATCCCGATCGTGATCGCCTTCCTGTTCATGCAGCGCTACTGGCAGTCCGGTCTGGCCGCCGGAAGCGTCAAGGAGTGACCGGCACCGCCCCCGCCCCTGACCCGTGCCGTGGCAACGGTCCCCGCCCTCGATCAATCAGCGACCATGACCACGCCGAACCGTCGACAACGAAGTGGAAGGCACGACAATGCACGAGATCTCCCGAACGACAGCAGCGACGAGAACCCGCACTGGCGGACGGCGGGCGCCACGGCGTCGATCGCCGCCGCCGGCCTCGCGCTGACCGCCGGGCTGGCCGCCTGCAGCAGCGCCAGCAGCTCCAGCAGCCCCGGCGCCGGCGGTACGGCGAGCGCGAGCAGCACGACGGCAGGCGGCACCGGCGCGTCCGCCATCGCCGCCGCGCTGCAGAAGACGTCCACGATCACCGTGTGGGCGTGGGCCCCGCAGGACGGCAGGCATCGTGACGGCGTTCGAGAAGCAGTACCCGAACGTCACGGTGAACCTGGTCAACGCCGGCACCGGCAACGACCGAGTACACCAAGCTGCAGAACGCGGTCAAGGCCGGCTCGGGCGCGCCCGACGTCGCCCAGATCGAGTACTACGCGCTGCCGCAGTTCGCGCTGCCAGGCTCGCTGGCCGACCTCGGCCGACTACGGCCTCGACAGCGCTCAAGAGCGACTACACGCAGCGCGGTCTGGGACGCGGTCAACGTCGGCGGGCAGCTCGTCGGGCTGCCGCAGGACACCGGCCCGATGGCGCTGTTCTACAACAAGAAGATCTTCGACAAGTACGGCCTGACCGTGCCGACGACCTGGGACGAGTACGTCGCCGACGCCAAGAAGCTGCACGCGGCCAACCCGAAGGAGTACATCACCAACGACACCGGCGACGCCGGCTTCGTCACCAGCATGATCTGGGCACGCCGGCGGCGAGCCGTACACGGTCAGCGGCACCAAGAACGTCACGATCAACCTGCAGGACGCCGGGCACGCAAGAAGTTCGCCGACCCTCTGGAACCAGCTGATCACCAGGGACCTGCTGTCGCCGATCCCTCGCTGGACCGACCAGTGGTACACGGCCTCGGCAACGGCACGCATCGCCAGCCTGGTGACCGGCGCCTGGATGCCGGCGTCGACCTGGAGTCCGGCGTCGCGGCAGGCATCCGGCGACTGGCGGGTCGCGCCGACTGCCGGACTGGACGGCGGGCACGGCCGCCACCTCGGAGAACGGCGGCAGCGCGGACGTCGGTGATGAAGCAGAGCAAGAACCCGCTCGCGGCGGCCGGGTTCCTGCAGTGCATGAACACACGGCCCGGGCGAGCACGATCTTCGCCAACTCGGGCGGCTTCCCGTCCTCCAACACCATGCTCAACTCGACCTGCGTTCCTGGACCAGGCCCCGGCCTACTTCGGCGGCCAGAAGATCAACCAGGTCCTCGTCGCAGGCGGCCGCCCAGGTCCTGCCCGGCTGGTCCTACCTGCCGTTCCAGGTCTACGCCAACAGCATCTTCCCGGACACGGTCGGCCAGGCCTACGCCGGCAAGTCCAGACCTCAACGCCGGCCTGCAGGCCTGGCAGCAGCAGCTCGGCCAGCTACGGCAACCCAGCAGGGATTCAGCGTCAGCAGCTCGTAGATCCGCGGCACCCGCTCGATTTCGGTGGCCGGCCGGGCTTCCGGCCGGCCACCGCCGCGCGTGGCCCATGCGCGCGAGAGCGACAGCCGCAGCAACCATCTCGCATGAGCGGAGCCCGGCGACCCCCGCGAGCCCGCGCAAGTTCATCGTCGGCGACGCGACTTCCTGCTCGACGGCGAGCCGTTCCGGATCCTGTCCGGCGCCCTGCACTACTTCCGGGTCCACCCCGGGCAGTGGGCCGACCGGATCGCGAAGGCCCGCCAGATGGGCCTGAACACGATCGAGACGTACGTCGCCTGGAACGCGCACGCGCCCCGGCCGGACGAGTTCGACTGGCCGGCGGGCTCGATCTCGGCGCGCTTCCTCGACCTGGTCGCGGCCGACGGGATGTTCGCGATCGTGCGCCCCGGACCGTACATCTGCGCCGAGTGGAACAACGGCGGCCTGCCCGCGCTGGCTCTTCGGGCGGCCGGGGTCACCGGCGTCCGCCGCAACGAGCCGACGTTCATGGCCGCGGTCGACGCGGTTACCTCGAGCAGCTGGCGCCGATCGTCGCGCCGCGGCAGATCGACCAGGGCGGCCCGATCATCCTGGTGCAGGTCGAGAACGAGTACGGCGCCTACGGCGACGACCAGGACTACCTGACGCGAGCTCGTCGGAGCTGATCCGCCGGATCGGGATCACGTGCCGCTGACCACCGTCGACCAGCCGGTCGACGACATGCTCGCGAACGGCAGCCTGCCCGAGCTGCTCAAGACCGGCTCGTTCGGCTCGCCGCGTCGCGCGAGCGGCTGGCGACGCTGCGCCGCCACCAGCCGACCGGGCCGCTGATGTGCTCGGAGTTCTGGAACGGCTGGTTCGACGACTGGGGCGGCCACCACCACGTCACCGCCGGTCGCGGAGGCGGCCGGCAACCTCGACGAGCTGCTCGCGCGCCGGCGCATCGGTCAACATCTACATGTTCCACGGCGGCACGAACTTCGGCTTCACCAACGGCGCCAACGACAAGGGCATCTACCAGCCGATCATCACCAGTTACGACTACGACGCCCCGCTCGACGAGGCCGGCAACCCGACCGCGAAGTACTGGGCGTTCCGCGAGGTGATCGCCCGGCACGCCGCCGTCCCGGCCGATGTCCCGGCTGCGACGGCCGCGCCCGCGCCCCGCTTCACCGTGCCGCTGCGCCAGACGCTGCCGCTGTGGGACACGGTCGACCGGCTCGGGCCTGGCCGCCGCCCACGACGCGGTCGCCACCGCCGACGAGATCGGCCAGTACCAGGGCTTCACGCTGTACGCGACCGATCTGGCGGCTACCGGCGACGCCGCCGCGCGTCCTGCAGGTCGACGAGGTCCGGGACCGGGCCCAGGTCTTCCTCGACCGCCGCGGCGTCGGCGTCCTCGCCCGCGACCATCACGACACGTCGCTGGCGCTGCCCGGCCCGGCGCCCGCGGCCGTCTGGAGATCCTGGTCGAGGACCAGGGCCGGGTCGACTACGGCCCCCGCATCGGCGAGCCCAAGGGGCTCATCGGCCCGGTGTCGGTGGCCGGCCGGGAACTGCGCGGCTGGGAGGTGCGGCCGATGCCGCTCGACGACATCACGGCGGTCGCCGGCCGCCCTCCGCGACCAGCCGGCGAGCCGGCTAACCGCGCAGCTGGCCGGCCCGGCCTTCGCCCGGGCGGTCTTCGACCTCCCGAGCGCGGCCGACCTGTACCTGACAACGGCGGGCTGGGGCAAGGGCGTCGCCTGGGTCAACGGCTTCTGCCTGGGCCGGTACTGGTCACGCGGACCGCAGCGCACGCTCTACGTGCCCGGCCCCGCGACCCGGCCGGGCGGCAACGAACTGATCATTCTCGAGCTGCACGCCGCGAGCGTGGCGGTTGCCTTCCACCCCGGTCCCGATCTGGGCCATACTGATTTGTGAACGGTCACATTGGACAGTGGGAACACTGCGAAGCAAACCCTGGACGCTGCCCGGATCCATCCGACGCGGATCCAACCAAGGAGAGCACACGCCGATGTCCGGCATAGCCAAGCGCGTCACCCGACTGAGCGATGGGCGCGAGCTCATCTACTTCGATGACGCGGACACGGCCCTGCGGCCGGAGCGGAAGGTCGACGAGCGCCCGCCCGCGCCCCGACCGCCGGCCCCGGAACTGCGGCTGGACCCGCTGACGGGCGAGTGGATCTCGATCGCGACCGCCCGCCAGAACCGCGCGTTCCTGCCACCGGACGATCTCGACCCGCTAGCGCCCTCGACGCCGGGGCGGCCGACCGAGATACCGGACAACTTCGACGTGGCGGTGTTCGAGAACAAGTCGCCGTCGTTCGGACCCGGGCTGCCGCCGCCGGGCGAGCCCGCCGCCGACCCGGTCCGCGACCGGATCGAGATCGGCGGTTCCCGCCCCGGCTACGGCCGGTGCGAGGTGGTCTGCTTCGGCCCCGACCGGACCGGCTCGTGGGGTGACCTGACCGTGTCGCGGGCAAGGACCATCGTCGAGGCGTGGGCCGACCGCACCGCCGCGTTGTCGGCGCTGCCCGGCATCGAGCAGGTCTACGCGTTCGAGAACCGGGGACGGGAGATCGGCGTGACGCTGCTGCACCCGCACGGGCAGATCTACGGCTACCCGTACATCACCCCGCGCACCCGCCGGCTGCTCGCCTCGATCGACTCCTACGGCCCGGCCCTGATGGCAGACATCCTGGCGGCCGAGCAGAAGTCCGAGCGGGTCCTGATCCGCGGCGAGCACTTCACGGTCTTCGTTCCGTTCGCCGCGCGCTGGCCGGTCGAGATCCACATGCTCCCGCACCGGCACGTGCCTGACTTCGCCGCCACCACCGACGCCGAGCGCGGCGAGATCGCGCTGCTCTACCGCCGGATCGTGCGCGCGATCGACGCGCTCTACGACACCCCGACCCCCTACATCGCCGCCTGGCACCAGGCGCCGGTCCGGGCCAGCCGGGATCAGGTCCGGCTGATGCTCCAGGTCACCTCGCCGCGCCGGGCAGCCGACAAGCTCAAGTACCTGGCCGGGTCCGAGACCGGGATGGGCGCCTTCATCGGCGACGTCGCCCCTGAGGCGTCGGCCGAGCAGATCAGGGCCGCGCTGTCCGCCATCCCCGACTGACCGGCCACCGCGACCGCTCCGACCGCCCGACCGCTCCCACCGCCCGACTGCCCGACTGCCCCGACCGGAGGAACCGCGCCCGTGCCAGCCCACCTGGACGCCCTCGCCGACGCCACCGCCCGCGGATTCGCCGACGCCTACGGACGCGACTGCGAAGGGGTCTGGTCCGCGCCCGGCCGGGTGAACCTGATCGGCGAGCACACCGACTACAACGAGGGGTTCGTGCTGCCGTTCGCAATCGGCGCGCGGACCTCGGTCGCGGCCCGCCGCCGGAACGACGGCGTGCTGGCGCTGGCGTCGGCGCAGTTCCCCGCCAAGATCCGCCATCTAACGCTGGCTAAGATCCGGCCGGGGTCCGTGTCGGGCTGGCCGGCCTACCCGGCCGGGGTGGCGTGGGCGCTCGGCCTGGCCGGCCCGGACGCGGCGGATGCCGGAACGGGCGGCGCGAGCCTCTACATCAACTCCGTCGTCCCGACCGGGTCGGGGCTGTCGTCCTCGGCCGCGCTTGACTGCGCGGTGGCGCTGGCGCTGCGCGACCTGCACGGGCTCGAGGCAAGCCGGACCGAGCTCGCCCTCGCCTGCCAGCGGGCGGAGAACGAGATGGTGGGCGCGCCGACCGGGATCATGGATCAGTTCGCATCGCTGTTCGGCGAGCACGGCTCGGCCGTGTTCATCGACTGCCGGGCCGTCCGCGGGGAGAACGTGCCGCTGCCGCTCGAGGCGGCCGGCCTTGAGATCGTGCTGGCCGACACGCGGGAGCAGCACAAGCACGCGGCCGGCGGCTACGCCGACCGCCGGGCCTCGTGCGACCTGGCCGCGGGCATCCTCGGCGTCCGGGCGCTGCGCGACGTCGGCGTCGGCGACCTCGATCACGCGTCGGACGTGCTCGACGCCGAGACGTTCCGACGCCTGCGGCACGTAGTGACCGAGAACGAGCGGGTGCTGGCCGCGGTCGCGTCACTGCGGGCGGGCGGCCTCGAATCGGACCCGGCCGTGCTCGGCGCGCTGCTGTCCGCGTCGCACGCGTCGATGCGGGACGACTTCGAGATCACCACCCCCGCCCTCGACCTGGCCGCCGCCACCGCCGTCGAGGCCGGCGCGGCCGGGGCGCGGATGACCGGCGGCGGCTTCGGCGGCGCGATCATCGCGCTGGTCGCCGGCGACCGGGCGGCGGACACGGCCGACGCGATCACCGCCGCCTTCGCCCTGGCCGGCTTCACCGCGCCCCGGCTGAGCACCGTCGCCCCGTCCGACGGCGCCCGCCGCGACCGCTGAACCGCCGGGGTCGGCCGCCGGGTTTCAAATCAAGATCTACACCGTCTTATCGAACGGACCGTTGGTATCTCCATTCAGCGCCCGCTAATCTCCATTCGAATTAACCGCGATAAGCCGCGAGTCACATCTCCCACATCTGTCACCTCAGCCCCAAGACATCCCCCGAAACACGCACACGGATCCAAATAACAGGTGCGGTTGCATGCGCGCTGAAAATTTCCCGTTACATCCCTGTCAATCTGCTCGAAGTTGTAGCAGCATCTTGGACATTCCGCTCACGGGTTGGTCGCCGCGGGAATGGAGCGGAACTCGGGATTCAGGTATCGAATGGAGATCAGATGCACCGTCCGAGGCATTCCCGCCGGGCGACCCTGTTCGGGTCGCTCGCGGTGGGGATCACGGTTATGGTCACGACGCTCGCGATGGCACAGCCAGGCGCGGCCGCCCCAGCAGGGCTGCATCCGCTGAAGGGAGCGGGCGCGCGCCAGTCCGCCCTGTACGGCTATCTGCAGGCAAGCAAGGTCGGCACCGCCCGCAACGCGACGAGCCAGGCCACCACCCCGACCAACACGCACCAGGGCGATGACGATGACCTGGCGGACACGATGGCCGCCTATAACCTCGAGCGCACCGCGCCGGCCGGCTACCTGACCGGCGACGCGATCGGCGCCGCCGCCCAGCAGGCCGCGCAGATCCGGTCGACGCCCGGCAACTGGCAGCAGTTCACCACCCAGCCGTATAACGGCCAGCCGTCCAATTACACCGACCCGTTCTGGTCGAACGTCGGGGCCGGCTTCTCCCTGGTGGGCGGCCGGGTGACCGCCCTTGCGACCACTCCAGACGGTGCCTGGTTCGCGGGCGCGGCCGACGGCGGCGTGTGGCGCTCCTACGACCACGGCGCGCACTGGACCCCGGTCACCGACGACCTGCCCGACATGTCCACCGGGGCGCTGGCGGTCGATCCCGCCAATGGGTCGCTGTGGCTTGGCACCGGCGAGGCCAACGAGTCGCAGGACTCCTACCAGGGCGATGGCGTCTTCGTTAGCTACAACGACGGCCGGTCGTGGCAGGAGGTGGGCGGCCAGGCCGACCCGATCGGGCCGCGCACGATCTTCCGCATCGCCTTCGATCAGTACGGCGACGCCTACGCGGCGACCAACAACGGGCTGTTCCGCTGGGACGCGTCCCGGCACCAGTGGTCGGAGGTCCTCGACCCGGCCGGCCCGACCGACTTCCCGCCCTATGACCAGCAGGTGACCGACGTCGCGGTCGTCCCGGGCACGCACGGCCGGGACGTCATCACCGCGATCGGCTGGCACGGGCCGGGCAACACCGCCTACAACGGCTTCTACGAGTCGACCAACTCCGGACGGTCGTTCAGCGCGGTCACGCCGACCGGCGACATCGTCGCCTCCGACATCGGCCGCACCACCTTCGCCTACTCCGCCGACGGCAGCAAGCTGTACGCGATCGTCCAGTCGCAGGCCATGGAGCGCGGCCGGCGACGAGTCCGTGCTGCAGGGCGTCTTCGTCGCGTCGGGAAGCGGTTCAAGGCCCGCCAGCGTGGCCGGCCCGTGGACCAAGATCGGCGACGAGGCCACGCTCGCCGCCTCCGGCTCGGCCCTGGCCGTCGGCTCCGGCTACGGCGTCGGCGTCCAGGCCTGGTACAACCAGGACCTCGCGGTGGACCCGGCCAACCCCGACCACGTCTACATCGGGCTTGAGGAGGTCTTCGAGTCCACCAACGCGGGCCAGTCCTGGGTGACGGCCAGCCCGTACTGGAATTACCCGTTCGCCTGCGACGCGACCAACACCTGCCCGAACACCACGCACCCGGACCAGCACGCCATGATGATCACCAACGGCAAGATCGTCATCGGCAACGACGGCGGGGTCTACAGCCGGCCGCTGAGCGACGACGCCGAGGACGGCAACTGGACCGACCTCAACGCCACGCTGCACGACCTGCAGTTCTACGACGCGCGGGCCGGGAACTTGGCCGACGGGACCACTCAGGTCGTCGGCGGCCTGCAGGACAACGGCACGATGGTGGACGACAGCGCCTTCACCCAGTCGGTCGAGCCGGCCGGCGGCGACGGCTTCGACGTGATCGTCGACCCGAACAACGGCAACAACTGGGTCGGCGAGTACACCTACGGCGCGCTGTACACCACCACCGACGGCGGCCACACGTTCGGCTACTTCGCCAGCTTCACCTGCGACGGCCAGGCGACGGTCGGCCAGACGCCGAACGCCAACTGCGACCCGAACGCCCGCTTCGTCATGCCGCTCGTCCAGGACCAGCAGAACGCCGACACCTGGGTCGGCGGCGGCGAGGACGTGTGGATCTCCACCAGCGGCTGGAGCACCTCCTGCGCCACCGAGGCGACGTGTGACTGGACGCCGGTGTACGACACCGGCGCGGGCAACTCGGTCACCGCGCTGTCGTCGACCGGCAACGGCAAGGTCATCTACGCCGCCTGGGTCGGTGGCGGCGGCAACCCCGGCCCGTCGTTCGCGTCGGGCATCGCCACCAACTACGGCGGCACCTGGCACCAGGTGAGCACCGCCGGGCTGCCGAACCGGTACATCGCCGGCGTCACCGTCGACCCGGCCGACCCGGCGCACGCGTACGCGATCTTCAACGGGTACTCCCGGCGCTTCATCCCCGGCGGCGGCACCGGCCACGTCTTCGAGACGTGGAACGGCGGCAAGACGTGGACCGACATCTCCGGCAACCTGCCCGACGTCGCCTCCGACGCCCTCGTGCTCGCCCACGGCCAGCTGGCCGCTGGCCACCGACGCCGGGGTCTACACCGCCCGCGAGCTCGAGGGCACCCGCACCACCTGGCTGCACCTCGGCTCCGGCCTGCCCAACGTCGCCGTCGACGACCTCACCCGAGGCCCGAACGGCTACATCTACGCCGCCACGCACGGCCGCGGCGTCTGGCGCTTCAAGTTCTAGAACCGCAACCCCACCCGCAACGGAACTACCTCCCCCGCTCCAGGCCGGCGGCCTGGAGCGGGGGCGTCCGGAAAGGTCGGTGAATCAATGTCCCTGTCCAGAATCGCGATGTTCGTCGCGCTCCTAGCCGTGCCGATCGCTCTGGTAACCGCCCCCGGAGGGACGGCTGCCACGGCGGCAACCACCCACGCCACCAGCAGCGTGACGTCCTCAAGCCTCGGCCAGCACTCGCCGACCTTCACCGGGCCGGCCGCCACCGGCTGCGTGACCGCCGGCTGCTCGCTGCTGGCCGGCCCTTACCCCACGCCGTCGACCAGGTCGCTCGCCCTCGGCAGCCGGACGCAGGCCGCCAAGGCGGCCACGCCGACGGTGAAGATCACCGCGCGCGAGCGGGCCAACGCGGCGGCCATCCTGGCCGGCGATCCGCGCACGATCCCCTCGCCGGTGCTGGCCAGAAGCGGCGTCGACCCCTCGCCCCCGGCCGTGAGCTGCGCGCCTGCCGGGCCGGGCTGTGACCAGGTAGGCCGGGGCAGCGGCGGCGCCGCCGGCGTGACCGGGCTGACCACCGTGGACAGCGCCAAGATCATTCCGGACGCCCAGCCCTTCCCGGACATCGAGCCGCCGGACCAGAGCCTGTGCGCAGGCAACGGCTACATCGTCGAGGCCAACAACATCGGCGAGATCCTGATCTTCAACACCAGGCTCCAACGGCTCTCGCAGGTCATACCGCTGGACACCCTCATGGGGCTGACCAGCCGGGGCTGGAGCAGCGGGGGCGACATCTCCTGCCTGTACGACGCGAGTAACGGCGGCCACTGGTTCTTCACCGAGTTCGTCTCCACCAACAGCGAGTCCAGCGGGGGCCCGTTCACCGGCTGCTTCAACGCGGTCGCGAATGCCTGCCGCGAGGGGCTCGCGGTGACGCGGGGCAGCAACCCGTTCGGACCGTACAACGTCTATTTCGTCAACGCCAACTACAACCCGGACGAGCCGGGTTACCCCTACCTGCTCAACGACTTCGCGAAGATCGCCACCACTCGCGACGCGTTCCTGCTCTTCTATGACGAGTTCCCGCAGAGTGCCAGCGCCCCCGGTTTCGGCGGCGGCGGGTTCAACGGCGCGCAGCAGTTCGCGTTCAACAAGACCGCGCTGGAACAGGGCTGGCCGGTCACCAAACCGGGCGGCGCGCCCAATGCGCGCTTCACCGTCGCGATCGAGAACATGGGCCTGCTCGCAACGCCAGACGGGACCTGTACCGCGACGGCCGGCGTCGCGTGCTGGTACGCGGCGATCCCGGCGCAGGCGCCGGACCCGAGCCAGTGGGACAACAGTCACGGCGGCTCCGGGTTCATGCTCGACACTCTGGATTACCACGGGCTCGGCGACACCAGAATCGCGGTCTTCGACTGGACCGGGCTGAGCGCCCTGAACAATCCCGCCCGCCTCGCCCGCATCAAGTTCGGCGGGCAGCTCTTCTCCGGCACCGAGTACTACTACGACCCCGACCCGCTGGCCGCGCAGAAGGCCGGTCCGATACCGCTCGGCGACGAGTGCGGCGCGGCGGGCCTGTCGGCGGGCACGCCCGCTCCGGCGAGCTGCCCCGAAGGCGGCGTCGAGACCAACGGCGACTTCATGACGCAGGTGTCGCAGGCGCAGGGCCAGCTCTGGGGCGGTACCGAGACGGAGGTGAACCAGACGTTCGGGTCCGCCTCCCAGGTGCATCAAGGCATCGCGTACTGGGTGGTCGGAACCAAGAGCTTCGACGCTACCGGCGTATTCAGGCTGACCAGCCAGGGATACGTGTCGGCCGCACACGAGGACGTGGCCTATGCCGCGATCGGCGCGGGGGGTTACCCCTGGCAAGACCGCGGCGCGGCGGTCATGACGTTCACGCTGACCGGGAACGACTTCTATCCGAGCACCGCCTACGGCAGGCTGACGTCCACCTCCGGCGGGCTGCTCGGGTCGGTGATCAACGTCGCTGACCTCGGCAAGTCACCGCAGGACGGGTTCACCGAGTACCTCGGCTACCCCGGTCCCACCAGCCCGCGCTGGGGCGACTACAGCTGGGCGATCTACTACGGCGGACGCGTCTACTTCGCCGGCGAGTACATCCCGTACCGGAGCTGCACGGGATCGGCGTTCACCCTGACCATCGGCACCTGCGGCGGCACCCGTGACGGATACGCCAACTGGGGCACATCGGTCAACTCCGTCCGGCCGTAAGGCCGTTCGCCCGCGCCCCGGGTTCCGCCCGGGGCGCGGGCGGGCCGACGGCCCGGTGAGCCCCATTCGGTGGGCCCGGTACGGGCGCGCTGTTGGTGCCGGGGTGTCCGGTCGGCAGGAACTGCCTGGCATGCTCGTAGGGTGATTGAGCTGAGCGATCCTGCCCGCGCGCGCCTGGTCCGCCGGGGCTTCGCCCTGGAGTGGACGACGCTGGGGTGGAACGTGGCCGGAATCATCATCCTGGCCATCGCTGCGATCAGCGCCCGATCGGTGGCGCTGGCAGGCTTCGGCCTGGACTCGCTCATCGAGATCGGCGCCTCCACGGTCGTGATCTGGGAACTGTCGGGAACCGGCGCGGAGCGCCAGCGCCGTGGCCTGCGGCTGATCGGCTGGGCCTTCGCCGCCCTGGCGGTCTACCTGCTCATCCAGTCAACGGCGGTGCTCGCCGCCGGCTACCACCCTCGGCCCTCGCTGCTCGGGATCATCTGGACGGCGGTGACCGCAGTCGCGATGTTCACGCTGGCAGCGGGCAAGGCACGGACCGGCGCAGCGCTGGGCAACCCGGTGCTCCAGACCGAGGGCCGGGTCACCATGATCGACGGCATCCTCGCCGTCGCGGTACTGCTCGGCCTGGTCCTGAACGCCGCTGCGGGCTGGTGGTGGGCCGACCCGGCGGCCGGCTACGTACTGGTCTACTACGCCGCCCGCGAGGTCCGCGAGATCTTCACGACCCACCGCTGACGATCCGGGACGCCTTCGAGGTCACCGCCGAGGCACTTGGTACCACCCGGTGTGCAGCAACTCGCAGACAAAGGAAGCCACGGACTACCTCGCTCGCGGCCGCTACGCACTGGCCGCCGTCCGCGTCTGCGTTGCCGCGGTAGCGGATAGCCCTGTCTCGAAGGCAGTCTGTAGGGTAAGCCGGTGGCTGACGCCGATCATGTGCGGCTGGGGCGGATCGCGGGAAAGCTCGCGGCCGCGCGCGCCGTGCCCGTGCCGCCGAAAGCCTTCGGCGCGCAGCAGCACCGATTCAAGTTCGGGAACTCGCTGCCCGAGTGCGTGGTGGCGGAGTTCGAGGAACGGCACGAGGTGGCGCTTCCCGCCGAGTACCGGCTGTTCGTCACCGAGCTGGGCGACGGCGGGGCCGGCCCGGGTTATCACCTGTCACAGCTCGGCGAGGCGTGCCACCAGGGCTGCCGACCGGGGCACCTGGCCCGACCGAGCCCGTACCTGCCTGGTCCGCGCTACCCCGAAGACTGGGAGGAGCGGTACGAGGAGCCGCCCGAATGGGGCCGCACGCTCCTGCCGGGCACGTTGACGATCGCCCATCACGGGTGCTCTCTCGTCACCCAGCTGGTCGTGACCGGGCCGACCCGTGGGCGGCTGCTAAACCTGGACTACGACGGTTCGACCGGTCCGTACGTGGTCGAGGACGCCGACTTCCTGGCCTGGTACGAGCGGTGGCTGGACGAGGCCGTCGCCGGGTACGACGTCGGCTGGTTCGGCGAGCGGCTCCCGCTGGACGAGCCCGGGCTCATCGCCGCGCTCGCCGGCGACCCGTCACCGGAGCGGCGGGCCCGGGCCGCGCACTCGCTGCTGCAGCTGCCGGCGACCAGCGCCGACGCCTGGACCGCGCTGGCCGATGCCATGACCAGCGACGTGAGCGCCATCGTGCGCGCCGCCGCGTTCGACTGTCTGGGGTCAAGAAAGCGCAAGGACGGCGACGCGCTGGCCAACGCCGAGGCGATCGCGGACGAGATCGCCCGATACGCCAGATCCTGCACCCCGCCGAGCCTTGAGACGCTCGCCATGCTGTTCAAGGTCACCCTTGACGACGTGCTGACGGAATTGGCGGCTGGTGACCTCGAACGGCGCCGACGGGCGGCGTACCGGCTGGCCGAGCTGGCCTGGACGAACACGAAGACCGTGCGGTCAGGGTCGCTCGGCGCCGCAGCCGTCCGCCTCCTGGACGATGCCGACCCACTCCTGCGCCTGCACGGGGTCAGCGTGGTCCGCCGGGCTCGCCTCCCCGGCCTGGAGCCTCGCCTACGCCAGCTGGAGGAGACGGAAACCGATCCCTGGGTCCGGTTCCAGCTCAGCCGACAGCCCCTCTCCTCGGGCGGATTCTGCTCCCAGACCGCGCAAGAGTTCACCGAGGAGCTCCCGTTCTAGAACCTTTCGGGGGCCTTGGCCCCCGCAGCCGGAGGGCAAGCCATTGAGCAGTCCCTCAAACCCCGCATTGGACATTTGGCATGAACCCTTAGAGGAGGTCGCTGGCGTAGCCGGCGGACCGGGGTGCATGCCGTCAACGGCTTGTGCAGGCTGCGCCCGACGCGGACCGCGCGGTCAACGGCGTAGGGGCCGCCCGGCGGATCATCGTTCACACCGTTCACAGCTGCGCGCGTCTATCTATCAGTTCTGACCACACGACTCGCCTACTTATCAGTTCTGACCACAAAAATCGGACAATTCGGGCGCTAGAGTGGTCAGAACCGATAGGAAGATGAAAAAATGGTCAGAACTGATAGAAAGCCGGCCGCAGACGCCACCCGCCCGGCCCGCCCAGCGCGGGAACCGGCCACCGCTAGAGCCACCCAGCCGGCCGAGCGCGCCCGACGGTCCCGACCCGCTTCTAGATTGCGTACCTGGCTTCGATCGTGAGGCGGCGCGTTGGGGATTTGACGTGTACCCCTACAGCGGGTTGTGACAAGTGCCCAATGTCTTGGGGGTCGGCGGTGTCATGGCTGCGGCGCCGGTCTGTAAGGCGGGCGGGCGTTAGGCGATGGTGTTGCGGAGGGCGCCTACGCCGGTGACCTCGACGCCGACGACGTCGCCGGACTTGAGGTACAGGGGCGGGGTGCGGCGGTGGCCGACGCCGGAGGGGGTGCCGGTCAGGATCAGGTCGCCGGTGCTCAGCGCGGTGAACTCGGAGATGGTCGCGATCAGCCGGGCGATCGGGAAGATCAGCAGGTCGATGCTTGAGTCCTGGACCTTCTCGCCGTTGACGGTGGTGGAGATGCGCTGCTTGGTGATGTCGAGCTCGTCCGCGGTGACCAGGTAGGGGCCGACCGGGGTGCAGGCGTCCCACGCCTTGCCCTGCATCCACTGGTGGGTCTTGTACTGGTAGTCGCGCATGGAGATGTCGTTGGCGACCGTGTAGCCGAGGACGTGGGTGGCCGCATCGGCCTCGCTGATCCGGCGGCCGGGCCGGCCGATCACGACGGTGAGCTCGCCCTCGTAGTCGATCTGGTGCGACTGCGGCGGCAGCTCGAGCTGAGCGAACGGGCCGGCCAGGCTGCTGGCGAACTTCGGGAACAGGACCGGATAGTCGGAGTCGCTGCGGCCGGTCTCCTCGATGTGCGCCTTGTAGTTGAGGCCGACGCAGAAGACCTTGGCCGGGTTGGGCACTACCGGCCGGAACTCCGCCTCGGCGGCGGGGAAGGCGTCGGCACCGACGCGCTCGGCGCTCAGCAGCGCCTCGGCGGTCGTCGCCGGGCCGAGCTCGGTCAGGCCGACCAGCGGGACGAGCTGGTCGCCCTGGACTTCGGCGACGACCGGCGCACCGGTCTTGTCATAGGTGGACGCGTAGCGCATGACGGTCCTCTCGGGGTAGGGGCACACAACTCGACGCCGATGGCGCCGTCCACATCTACCACGACCGGCTCTGACGGCCGTCGCCCAGGTCAGGTGTTCGCGTTCCCGCGCATTAAACCTCATCTCGGAAACAAGCCCACATCGGGTGCTCCTTGGGTCATATCGTTGCATTCCGGCGCCGGGCCCGAGGCAGGCGCCGCACCGGAGCAACTGACCGCAAAAGGAGACCAGACCAGGCATGGCTACGCTGCAGGAGATGTTGCTCGCACCCGATACCCGACCGAGGGTCGTGGCGGACTGCGAGGAGCTGGTCACCAATCAGGTCGCCGAGCTGTCCGGCGTCACGGGGGCGGCAGTCAAGCTCGCGTACAACACCGTGCGCCGGTTCGACTCCAACCACATCCACGGGATGATCGAAACCATCCTGCCGAGTGTGGCCGACGCCCTCCAGCCGTACTGGGCCCAGTTCAGCGCGGAGTACACGCCGAGCAGCGGGGACTTCGGCAGCTTCCTGGCCGCCCGCGACGAAGAGGTGTCGGAGGCGCTGCTCGCGATCACCGACCGGCGGCGCGACAACTCGCGCCTGGCCGACCATCGTCAAGGCGTACAACACCATTCGCGCCCGTGCGGGCAAGCAGGTGAAGGGGGCGCTGCCGGCCCTCGGGCTCCTCATCCAGAAGTACGCCTGAGGAGGAGGGGAACGGGAACGGACCGGGTGGGAGCCAACGGTCCGTTCGATATCAGCCTGCCTTTGATCTTGAATTTGATCTTGTGGCCGCGCCTGGGGTCGGACAGACTTTGGGATATTACGCCGCGCTTCAAGGACGAGGTGGGGGTTGGCCGTGTCAGCAGATTCGCCGCGGGTGTTTCCGGTCGATGAATTCGTTCGGGAAGAGCTGTACCCGGGTTATCGGCAGGCGTTCGGCTCGCAGCCGTTCGTGGCCGGGCCGGTCCGGCCGTTCTCCTTGGCCGACAACGAGCGCTACTGGCTGCGGGACTCGCTGCACTTCAGCGAGGGGATGGTGCCCGCCTCGATCGCGACCCTGGACGACGCGCAGACCTGGGGCGCGCAACTCGGGGCGGAGATCGTCGGGGTGCCGCCGACCCGGGGGTCGGTTAACCGGCTGGCGGGCACCCACGTCTACATCGGCACCATCGACGTGGACACGCAGTGGCAGGTGCAGGCGCGGGCGGCCCGGTTCGGGCAGTACGTGTCGCCGATCCTGGCCGACTTCGGCTCGTACTGGTCGATGCGGGCGGCGGAGCTGACCGCCGCCTACGAGCATTTCGACCACCTCGACCTGTCGGCCATGTCGCCGGCCGAGTTGTGGACGACGCTGAAGGACGCCTACGCCTTCCACCGGCGCGCCTGGTTCATCCATTTCGAGGTCATGTACGTGCTGACCGCGAACTACCTGGCGTTCTACGCCCTGGCGGAGGAAATCGGGCTGACCGGGTCGTCGGTGTCGTCGTTCCTGTCCGGCCAGCAGACGTTCTACAGCCGGACCGACGAGGAGCTGTGGCGGCTGGCCGGGCTGGCGCGGTCGCTCGGGCTGGACGCGGCGCTGACGCAGGGCTCGCCCGCCGACATGCGCTCGCGGGTGCTGGCGCTGCCCGGCGGCGCTTCGTGGGCGGCCGAGTTCGACGCGTTCCTGGCCGTCTACGGGCACCGGACCGAGGAGACCTGCCGGATCGACACGCCGTCCTGGATCGAGGACCCGTCGCCGGCGCTCTACTCGATCGGCGGCTTCCTGGCCAAGCCGTCCGAATTCGACTTCCACGCCGCCCGGACGGCCGCGATGCGGGAGCGCGACGCGCAGATCGAGGCGGCGCGGCGCTCGGTCAACGGGTCGGACCTGGCCCGGTTCAACGAGGCGCTGGCCTCGAACCAGACCGCCAACTTCGCCTGGTGGAACGAGGAGCACAACTACCTGATCGACCGGCGGGCGGCGATCCCGGTGCGCCGGGCGACGCTCGCGCTCGGCGCGCAGTTGGCCGATGCCGGGCGGATCGCCGACCCGTCGGACATGTTCTTCCTGTTCAAGCCGGAGCTGTTCGAGGTCATGGAGTCAGGCGAGCGCAGTGGAGGCCGGGGGGGATGGGGGGCGGGAGCCCCCCATGCGGGGAGACTGTGGGCCGACCTGGCGGCGATGATCCCGGACCGGCGGGCCTACTTCGAGCACTGGCGCGAGCGCGGGCCGTCGCTGCCGACCATGCTCGGCACGATCCCGGACACCGTGCCGGACCCGATCATGATCGAGGTGTTCGGGCTGTCCGGGCACTTCCTTGACACACTGCGGGCAGAGCCCGCAGACGGTCGCGGCACCGGCGTGGTCGAGATCCGCGGGTTCCCGGCCGCCAAGGGGGTCGCGGAGGGCATCGCCCGGGTGATCACCACGGTCACCGACCTGCATACCGTGCAGCCGGGCGAGGTCCTGGTGTGCGGCGGCACCACGACCGAGTGGACGCCGGCCTTCGGCATCATCCTCGCGTGCGTGTGCGACACCGGCGGCTCGCTGACGCACGCGGCGATCGTCAGCCGCGAATACGGCATCCCCTGCGTGGTCGGCACCGCGGTCGCCACCACGATGATCAAAACCGGCGACCGGGTCCGGGTCGACGGCCGGGCGGGAACGGTGCAGGTCCTCGGGTGACGGACGCGGCGCAGTCCGACGCGGTGGTCGATCTGGCGGCCGTCCGGACGGCGGACGCGCCTCGGGTCGGGCCCAAGATGGCGCGGCTTGGGCAGCTCGCGTCGGCCGGCTGGCGGGTGCCAGACGGGTACGCGATCACGGCCGCCGCGCTTGAGGGCTGGCTGCCGACGCCGGCCCGGTCCGAGCTGCACCGACTGTTCTCCTCCCCCGCGACCGGCCCGGCCAGCCTGCGCCTGTCACAGCAGGCGCGGGAGCTGATCGAGGGCCAGTCGCTGCCGTCGTGGCTGGCGGACGCGGTCGCGGATGCGCACGCTCGGCTGGCGGCTCGCACCGGGCGGGGTTCCTCGCTGGTGGTGGCGGTCCGGTCGTCGGCGGTGGGCGAGGACGGGCACGCGGCCAGCTTCGCCGGGCAATACGAGACCTACCTCGGCGTGTCAGGAACCGATGAGGTGCTGCGGCACATCGTGAAATGCTGGGCGAGCGGGTATTCGGCCCACGCGCTCGACTACCGGCGTCGGTTCGGCGGGTCGAGCCCGCTGCGCGCGCACGACCTCGCGGTCGGCGTGCTCGAGCTGGTCGACGCGCGGTCGGCCGGGGTGGCGTTCACCCTCGACCCGGTCACCGGGGACCGGGGACGGCTGGTGGTGGAGGCCAACTGGGGGCTGGGCGAATCGGTCGTGTCGGGACAGGTGACGCCGGATTACTGGACCGTCGAGCGGGACAGCGGGCGGATTCTTGAGCGGCGGACGGGCGGCAAGCTGGTGTGGTCGGTGCTGGCCGACGCGGGCTTGGCGGGAGAGGCGGGTGGGCGCGGCACCGTGCTGGCGCCGCTGCCGGCCGAGCTGGCGCAGGCGCCCTGCCTGACCGACGACGAGGTGCGCTACATCTGCCGGCAGGCGGCCGCGATCGAGGCGGCCGAGGGGACGCCGCAGGACGTGGAGTGGGCGATCGCCCGCAATTCGGACGTGCCCGACAGCGTGTACTTCCTGCAGCACCGGCCGGAGACGACGTGGGCGGCGGCGACGCCCGGGGCCGGGTCGCCGCCGGCTTCCCCGCCCGCCACCAGCTTTGATCCGGTCCAGTACGCGCTGCGTAACGTGTTCAAGGTGCCGGGTACGTGACCACCTCGTCGCCGGAGGAGCCGCAGACCGGGCCCGAGTGGCCGTCCGCTGCGTCCGCCCGCCCGGCGGCCCGCCAGGCGCAGACGCGCCCGGCCAACGCTGAGTTGCGGCTGGCGGTGGCGGCGGCCCGGGCCGGGGGCGCGGTGCTGATGAGGAAGCTGCGCTCGGGCGCCGACCTGGAGGTCGGCTATAAGGACGCGCGGGCGAACCTGGTCACCGCCGCCGACCGGGAAGCGCAGCAGGCGGTGACCGCGATGATCCTCGCCACGTTCCCGCGCCACCTGGTGAACGGGGAGGAGGGGACCGCGGGAGACCCCGGCTCCAGTCACGTCTGGTACGTCGACCCGCTGGACGGGACCACCAACTACGCGCACGGGATCCCGTTCTTCTGCGTATCGGTGGCGCTGCGGGCACACGGCCGGACGGTGGCCGGGGCGGTCTATGATCCGCTGCACGACGAGCTCTACGCGGCCGGGGCCGGGGACGGCGCGACCCTGAACGGCCGGCCGCTGCGGGTCTCCCCCGTCACCGGTCTTGACCGGTCGCTCGTCGTCGCGCAGGCGCAGACGGTCGACCCGGGCGAGATCCGCGCCTACGCCCGGCTGGTCGAGCGGCTGATGTCGGTGGCCGGCGGGGTCAGGTCCCTCGGGTCGCCCGCGCTGACGTTGTGCGCCATCGCGGCCGGGCGGCTGGAGGCGTACTGCGAGTACGCGATGGACCCGTGGGACATCGCGGCCGGCCAGCTGATCCTGGAGCAGGCGGGCGGTCGGCTGTCGCTCTTCGACGGGCGGCCGCACGAGAGCGTGGACCGGGTCGACGTCATCGCCAGCAACGGGCACATCCATCAGGAACTGATCACCGCGCTGGCGGATCTGGCATGACCACAAACTTCGATGATCGTGGATCGTTGTGTACACCCCGGTGTACACAACGATCCACGATCAGCTGGCTGACGTCACCGGACAAGCAGCAAGGAGAGCAATGAGCGATTATCGGTACCCGGACGCGCTGCCGGTCACCACCACCGGCGGCTGGGCCCGGCCGGGCTGGTGGGATGTGGTCGCCGACGGGGAGAAGGCCGGTCGCTTCGGCCCGGCCGACCGGCAGGAGCTGCTCGACGACTACTGCCAGCTCGCCATCTACGACCAGCAGAGCGCGGGGCTCGACATTCTCACCGACGGCGAGCACCGGCGCGGCGGCTGGATCGAGGGCATCACCGGCAAGATGGCGGGCCTGGCGCTGAAGCCGACGCCGCGCCGGCTTGGCGCGATCGGTTGGGACCAGCTGCCGGTCTACGAGGTGCGCGAGCCGCTGGACCAGGTCGAGTCGATCTGGGATTACACGTCTGAATACGAGTTCCTGCGGGCGCGGACCGACCGGCGGCCGAAGATCGGCATGCCCGGCCCGTACGGCATCACGACCGAGCTCGACTTCAGCCCCACCTACCGCACCCGCCGCGAGTGCGCAGACGCCCTGGTCCCCGCGATCAGGTCCGACATCAAGAAGCTGGTGGCGGCGGGGTGCGACTGCATCCAGATCGAGGAGCCGCTGACCCCCTCGCACGCGACCGAGGACCGGACACCGGAGAACCTGGTCGAGACCATCAACGCGGTCGTCGACGGGATCACCGGGTGCACATTCATCGTGCACATCTGCTTCGGGTCGTTCCGGCGGCTGCCGTACGCCAAGCGGACCTACCGGTGGCTGTTCCCAACTTTGCTCGACGCCCATGTGCAGGGGTTCAGCCTCGAGTTCGGGGCGCGCGAGATGTCCGAGATCGACCTGGTCGGCACGTGGGACCGGGACCTCATCTTGTCGGCCGGGCTGATCGACATAAAGACCCACTACTCGGAGACGCCAGAGGACGTCATCGAGCGGGTCCGCGCCTGCCTGCGGTACCGCGACCCCGAGCGGCTCGAGATCTCGACCGACTGCGGCCTGCGCCGGGTGCCACGGCAGCTTGCGATCAGCAAGATGTCGGCCGCCTCGGAGGCGGCGCGGCGCCTTCGTAAGACAGGCTGAGCCCTGGGACCCTACCCCTCGGCCGCCGCGCCTCTTACTGTTATCCGGTTACTGCTCGTACTAAACCTCCGCTATTCAGCGTTAATGGCCGGTTGAGTGAGTCGGCGCCGGTGAGCTGGGGTTCCAGGCTGCAGAGGCTGCTGCCCGCGTGCACCTTATGGGTGCGCGGCGATGGGCGTGTCACGGGAATGGCAAGGGACGGCCGCGAAGCGGCCTCCCGGTCCAGCTACCTGCACGATTGTTCGATGCTGCCCCCTGGGCTCTAGGTTTGTCATCTCATGGGTTCTCGTCATTTGTGCCGCGTTCGCGATGTCACGTAGGGGAAACAGGAAACGCACCTCCGGCAGAACCAAAACCGAACACCAGAAACGGCCCACCGAAGAAGCCACCCACGACATCACGATAAACCCGTCGAACCTACCGAAAGCGGACACCAGTCCAAGAACTTAAGGGCAATGCCATGTTGGAGTCTTGACCTTGTCAGAAAGCTCCCATAGCATTGCTTTACCAACCCAAGAGGAGAATAATGCCAAAAAGGTTTAATATCGGTTTTTTCGCCAAGGCGCTCGCTGCAACTCTACCGCTAGTGGCCCTGCTGTCCATCGCTGGCGTGCAGTCCGCCAGCGCGACCACATACCCGAGCGGTTACTGCGCTGTAAAACTCCAGGATTACTGCGTAAATAAGACGGCGCAGATCTCAAGCGCGACCAATACTTCCGCAAGCTACTATGTCAGTAAAGGCGGAAGCCTTTCGATATCTATTTGCAACTCGTACTCAAACTCCGGATCCCTCGGGGTTGCCTTCACCCCAATACAGAAATATCTCACTCTTAACGCGAGTGTCACTATCCAGTCTTCATACTCGATCTGTACAGGAGCCTCTACCCCCGTCACGAAGAGTGGCTATTACCACTGGTATGGCTCAGCCAAGCGATGGGAGTCGTGGATTGATGTCTGCGGAAGAGGAGGCTGCGGCATTTCTTATGAGGTCGTCGCGCAGGATCGCTGGTACTACAAGGTAGTTGCAGGCTAGTCGGCCTGTTCCGCTGACCGGAGGGTGAGGGGTGATGTCCCCCCTCACCCTCCGGTCAGCGGCGAGCGTCTGCTTTTGATCTTCTCCCGGATCAACCGCTGCTTGGCGTCGTCCTGGCGCTCGTGCCCGTTGGGCTTCGCGCGCTCGCCACCTCGCGCGGTCGTTGCGGCCGGTTCCCCGTGCGGGCCGGTTCGGGGACGCGGACCTGGCGGCGGGCAGCCGCGCCGGAGCCCCGCTGGCCGTTTATGGTCCGCTGGACGACGTTTGCATAAACGTTGGTACTCGTGCCATTCAAATAGAGGATCGCCATATTCCTCCCTCGCATGCTCGAATTAGCGTAAACAATAAGGTCGCCAGCTTTTTGGCCCAAATTGAACACAACGCCCTCCACCCGAGGTTTGTACGTGACGTAGGCAGGCTTGTATCTTTGGTAATCGTGCGGACCGGCCGAGGCAGGCGGGGGTGGCGCGATTTCACTCGACCGCCGCGCGGGCGTCGCGCTCACTGCGGCGGCAGCCAGCTGGTCACGGGGCTGCGCGGGCGAATTCGGCATCGGTGCCGGGACCGTGCTCTGTCCGCGCGCGAGGATTCGGAGGACAGCGGCAATCAACCGGGCTACTCCGTCACTCGATCTGTCACCGAACAGGTCAACCGAATGAATGGACGAGAGCGTTCGGCCGGCGCCAATGTCGAGATCGGGAATCTTGCAGTCGTCGAATCGGACGGGGATGAGCCACGGATCGTCCGGGCGCCGCTGCCGCATCAGCTCTATGGCCTGGGTGAGCTCTTCGTTCTGGTAGCTGACGCTGCGGTTTACGCTGGCGCCGGAGAAGCAGGCGATAAATACGGCGGAGCCATTGGTGATCGCGTGCCTGACGTTCCTTCGCCAGTCGTCACCCGGCTGGATATTAGCGATGTCTCGCCAGACGGGGATACCTGCTGCCTCAAGGGCGCCCTGCAGGCGGTCCGCGTGGGCGGAATCCTCGCGGACATAGGAGATGAATGCATGACCAGGGACTCCCTCAAACCCATCCACGAGAGGACATCATACGGGTGACCTGAGGTATCAGGGAAATGGGCGAAGGAGAGACGCCAGGGACCGTTCGAGATAAGGATTTTGAGCCTTTGCGTCGTGGTTAGAAGATCTGGGGGAAGCGTTTGGTGATGGTGGCGGCGGTTTCGTCGGCGGGTGCGTCCCAGATGGTCTGGTTGAAGATCTCGACCTCGATGTGGCGGGTGTAGCCGGCCGCCTCGACGGCGGCGGTGATGGGCGGGAAGTCGATGTGGCCATCGCCGACGTGGCCGCGGCCGAGCAGGGTGTCGGCCGGGAGAGGCAGGATCCAGTCGCAGACCTGGTAGCTGAAGATCCGGTCGCCCGCCCGGGCGATGTCGGGCAGCAGCGACGCGTCCCACCACACGTGATAGGTGTCGAGGACGACGCCGACCGCGTCGGCCGGGAACTGTTCGGCCACGTCGAGCGCCTCGCCGAGGCGGCTGATCACGCACCGGTCGGCGGCGAAGACCGGGTGCAGCGCCTCGATCGCCAGGCGGATCCCGTTGTCCTGGGCGACCGGGACCAACTCGCCGATCGCGTCGGCGATCAGCCGCCGGGCGAGCCCGATGTCGCGGCTGCCGGGAACCAGGCCGCCGGAGACGAGGACGAGCGTGTCGGTGCCGAGCGCGGCCGCCTCGGCGATCGCGGCCTTGTTGTCCGCGATCGCGGCCGCGCGGGCGACCGGGTCGGCGTGGGTGAAGAAGCCGCCCCGGCACAGGCTGGAGACCGTGAGCCCGGCCGCCTTGACGTGCGCGGCGGACGCGGCCAGCCCGGCCCGTGCGACGTGCTCGCGCCAGAGCCCGATCGCCGCGATGTCGTGCCGAACGCACAGGTCGACGGCCTCGGCGACTTCGAGCTTGTTGACCGTCGCCTGGTTGAGCGAGAGGCCGGCGAATCCGGTCACGCGTGCTCCTTCATGAACGCGGTCATCCGGCCGACCGCGAGGTCCGGGTCGGTCAGGGCGCCGGCCGCCGCCGCCAGCTCGAATACCTGGATCAGGTGCCCGGGCGATCGCCTGCGCTCGAACCCGTCGAGCATGGAAAAGCGCGGCTGGAAGCCGTTCAGCCAGGCCAGAAACGCCACCCCGGTCTTGTAGCAGTAGGTCGGCGCCTCGAAGATGAGGCGGCTGAGCGGGACCGTCGGCCCGATCGCGGCCTGGTAGCCAGCCAGGTCGCCGGCGTCGAGGGCCTGCAAGGCGGCGGCGGCCGGCGCGGTGACCGCCGCGAAAGCGCCGAGCAGGGCGTCGCTGTGGCCGGCCTCGTCGCCCTTGATCAGGTCGGCGTAGCCGAAGTCGTCGCCGGTGTAGAGCCGGATGCCGGCCGGGAGCCTGCGGCGCAGCGAGATCTCCTGGGCCGCGTCGAGCACCGACAGCTTGACGCCGTCGATGCGGTCGCCGGACTGGTCGATCAGGTCGAGCACGGTCGCGGCGGCGGACTCGAAATCGACGCCGCCCCAGTAACCGCCCAGCGCCGGGTCGAACGCCTCGCCGAGCCAGTGCAGGATCACCGGCTGGCTCGCCTGCTTCAGCACCGCGCCATAGACGTCCAGGTAATCGCGACGGCCGCGGGCGGCGGCGGCGAGCGCGCGGCTGGCCATCAGGATCACCCCGGTGCCGGCCGACTGCACGTACCCGAGCTGGGACTCGTAGGCGCCGATGATCTGGGTGAGCGAATGGCTCCCGTCGGCGGCGAGGTGGTCGGTGCCCGCCCCGCAGGCGACGCCGGCGAACCGGCCCGCGCTGCGGCGGGCGGCGGCGCGCTCGGCCGTGCTCGAGATCAGCTCCCTGGCCTGCCCCCAGGACAGGCCCATGCCGCGCTGGGCGGTGTCCATCGCCTCGGCGATCGCGAACCCGTGGTCCCACAGGTGGTCGCGGAAGCGCAGGGTGGACTCCCAGTCGATCAGATCGCCGCCGTCGACCGAGGCGACGTGGGCGGCGGCGTAGACGCGCCGCGAGGTCGGCGGCGGGTAGCCGGCCGCCCAGGCCGGCCGGGCGATCTCAAGCGGCGTCGCGCGGCCGGGCAGCGAGATGATGGCGCTCATACCGGAATCTCGACCCGGCGGCCCTCGTCGGACGAGCGCAGCGCGAGCTCGGCCAGCTGAACGCCCCGGGCGCCGGCGAACAGGTCCCAGCGGAACGGCGTGCCCAGCGCGGCGGCCCGCAGGAACTGCTCCCACTGGGTCTTGAAGCCGTTGTCGAACTCGGTGTTGTCGGGCACGTCGGTCCACATCGACTGATAGTCGAGCGGGTCCGGCAGGTCGGGGTTCCAGACCGGCATCGGGGTGGACACCTTGTGCTGGACGGCGCAGTTCCGCAGCCCCGCCACCGCGCTCCCGTGGGTGCCGTCGACGTGGATCTCGAGCAGCTCACGGCGGTTGACGCGGACCGCCCAGGAGGAGTTGACCGACGCGATCGCGCCGCTGGCGAACTCGAGGATGGCGTAGGCGGCGTCATCGGCGGTCACCTCGTAGGGCTCGCCCGCCTCGTCCCACCGCTTGGGCAGGTGCGTCGCCTTGCGGGCGTAGACCGAGCTGACCGGGCCGAACAGGTCCTCAAGGAGGTAGTGCCAGTGCGGGAACATGTCGAGCACGATCCCGCCGCCGTCTTCCGCGCGGTAGTTCCAGGACGGGCGCTGGGCCGGCGTTCCGTCGCCGTCGAACACCCAGTAGCCGAACTCAAGCCGGACCGACAGCACTCGGCCGAAGAATCCCTCCCGGATCAGCCGGCGGAGCTTGATCACGCCCGGCAGGAACAGCTTGTCCTGGACGATGCCGTGGGTGATGCCGGCCGTCTTGGCCGCCTCAGCCAGTTCGAAGGCGGCCGCGGCCGTGCCGGCCAGCGGCTTTTCCGTGTAGATGTGCTTGCCTGCCGCGATCGCCTGGCCGAGCGCGGTCTCGCGGGCGCTGGTGACCTGGGTGTCGAAGTAGACGTCGATGTCCGGGTCGCCGAGGACCTCGTCCAGGCTGGTGGTCCAGCGGGGCAGATCGTGCCGCTCGGCGATCGCGCGCAACCGGTCTTCGCTCCGGCCGACCAGGACCGGCTCGGGATAGAGCACGGTGCCGTCCTCGAGCCTGATGCCGCCCTGCTCGCGGATCGCGAGCAGCGAGCGCACGAGATGCTGCCGGTATCCCATCCGACCGGTGACCCCGTTGAGTGCGACCTGGATGACCTTGCGCGACATAGACCCGCCTTCCGCGGTGAAGTGCAGCCCTCCCGAATCGTTTGGGAAAGGGCTTTCCCGAGAATAGGCTGGGCAGCACAGCCGGTCAAGCGACGAGGAGATCCTGGTGACGGACGTACGTCCCGACGTGCAGCGGGTCACGCTGCAGGACGTCGCTGACCGGGCCGGGGTGTCGCTGACCACGGCCTCGCGGGTGCTGAACGACGGCGCCCGCCGGGTCGGCCAGCAGCTGGCGGACCGGGTCCACAAGGCGGCCGGCGAGCTTGGGTACACCGCGAACCTCCAGGCCAGGGCGGTGGCGACCGGTCAGAGCACGATGATCGGGGTGGCGCTGCGGGATATTTCCGACCCGTACTTCTCGTCCATCGCGGCCGGGCTGATCGAGGTCGCCGACGCCGAGCGGCTGCTGGTGTGCATGACCAGCACCGCCGCCCACGAGGCGGCCGAGCGGGAGTACGTCGCGCTGATGCGCGCCCAGCGGGCGCGGGCGGTGGTGCTGGTGGGCAGCCGGTCGGACAGCCCTGCCGCCCGGGAGGCGCTGCGGGCGGAGCTTGACGCGTTCACCCGGTCGGGCGGACGGGCCGCCTGCATCGGGCAGGACCTGCTCGGCATCGACACGGTGCAGCCGGAGAACCGGGCCGGCGCCGATGCCCTCGCCCGGGCGCTGGCCGCCCTCGGGCACCGCCGGTTCGCCGTGCTCGGCGGGCCGCGGGCGCTGCTGACCGCGCAGGACCGGGTGACCGGATTCACCGACGGGCTGCGGGCCTGGTCGGTGCCGCTCGAGCCCGCCCGGGTGGTGCACGGCGAGCTGTCGCGGGACGGTGGCTACCAGGCGATGAGCGAAATCCTGGCGGCGGGCGCGCCGCGGCCGGACTGTGTCTTCGCGGTCAGCGACATCATGGCGGTGGGGGCGCTGGCCAGGCTGCGCGCGGCCGGGCTTGACGTTCCCGGCGACATCGCCCTGGCCGGCTTCGACGACATCCCGACCCTGCGCGATGTGTACCCGCCGCTCACCACCGTGCGGCTGCCGCTGCGGCAGCTGGGCGAGATCGCCGCCCGGCTTGTGCTCGGCGGCGACACGCCTGACCAGCCCCGAGTGGTCCCGGTGCCGGGCGAGGTGGTGCTGCGCGACAGCACCCAGCCACGGCCGCCGAGCGCTCGCTGAAGACCAGAGATGCCTGGTCGTGACGGCCAGAGTCTTGCGTAGTTCTCCCTGGATTAGGTAAGTTCTCCGAAAACCGGAAAGCGCTTGCCAAGATGACGAGCGTACCGGGAGTGCGAACTCTCCGGGAGTGACACCTATGAGCGAAGCGGCATCCATTCCGTTCTCGGAAACCAAGGCGCCTGAATCGCCGGACCGCCTCAATAAGGGCGCGTTGCGGCTGGTTGACATCTCCGCCTCGACGATGGCGAACATCGGCCCGGCGTACAGCTTTTACTTCGGCGCCGGCTTCCTGTTCCTGACCGCAGGGGTAGCCGCGCCGCTGACGATCATCGTGGCCGGCATCGCGATCGCGCTGCTCGGCAACACGCTGTCGCAGTTCTCCCGGGTGCACCCGTCGACCGGCGGCTTCATCTCGTACGTGGGCAAGACGTTCGGCGGCACCAGCGCGGTGACCACCGCGCTGCTGTGCGGGGCCGGGTACATCATCGCGATCTCGTCGGTGCTCGCCATCTGCGGCGGCTACCTGTCGATCGTGCTGCAGTACTACTTCAACTGGAACGTGCCGTGGGTCATCTTCTCGGTGATCCTCACCGCCGGCGCGATCATGATGATGGTCCGCGGCGTGGCCGTGTCGACCAAGCTGGCCGGGCTGTTCTTCGGCTTCGAGATGCTGGTGCTGGTCGTGGTGTCGGTCGCGGCGCTGATCAAGCACGGCGGCCACCTGTCGGCGGTGCCGTTCGAGCCCAGCCACATCACCAACGGCTTCAGCGGCCTGGCGGCCGGGTTCCCGCTCGCCATCTACCTGTTCATCGGCTGGGAGAACTCGGCCGCGCTGGCGGAGGAGACCGGCAACCCGCGGCGGAACGTGCCGCGGGCGGTGTTCCTGTCGATCGCGCTGATGGTGGTCGGCTACATCCTGTACGCGTACGCCACCGCCACCGGATTCGGCTACAACGTCACCGCGCTCGGCGGCGCCGCCATCCCGTTCATCAACGTGTCCCATGACATCGCCTCGTGGCTGGCGCTCCTCGCCTACATCGCCGGCATCACCTCCACCCTCGGGGTGCTGATCTCGGCAGTGAACTCGCAGTCCCGGCTGATCTTCAACGCGGGCCGGGAGGGGCTGCTGCCGCGCTGGCTGGGCAAGGTGCACCCGGTGCGCCGGACGCCCGTCAACGCGATCTACGCGTTCGTGGCCATCGCCTCGGTGATCATCGGGGTCTGGGCGCTGCTGCACCTGATCGGCGGGGACAGCGGCTCGATGAGCGCGCTGAACTTCTTCGTGGAGTCGTCCACCATGGGCACGATCCTGGTGCTGGTGGTGTACTTCCTGTCCAACCTGGCGCTGCCGTTCTACTACCGTCGGTTCTGCCCGCAGGACTTCAACATCGTCAAGCACGTGGTGCTCCCGGTGCTGGGCATGATCGCGATCGCCGTCCCGGTGTACTACCTGGTCAAGCCCGGCCAGGCCGCGCCCTACGACTGGTTCCCGTACGCCGCGCTCGGCGTGATCGTGGTGTCGGTCATCTACGCGGTCATCGTCAGCCGCCGCGACCCGGGGCTGGGCGAGCGGGTCGGCTCGATCATCGCCGACGAGTAGCGGCTGCTCCGGCTCGGCTGCTAGTTCAACAACGAGTAACGGCTCCGGACGGGGCGCAGTGTCCCGTCCGGAGCCTGACTAAACGGGAGACCCCATGACCGACCGTCCGCATCCGCTCGACCCGGCCACCGCCGATGAGTACCTGGCCGGCAGAAAGATCATGGCGGACGCCGGGCTGCTCGCGGACCCGGTCCGGTTCGCCTACTACGGTCTCGAGGAGCCGCCGAAGGCCGACGTGCTCGGCGGCGCTCACGCCGACCGGCGGCTGCGCGCCTTCCTGCTGAACATCGGCAGCGGCGAGTCGACCGACGTGGTCGTCTCGCTGACGCGGGGCAGCGTGGTCAGCGCCAGGGTCGTCGACACCGCCGCCGAGGGCCAGCTGCCGATCATCGACTCCGAGTACCACCTGGTCGAGGAGATCGTGGCGGCCGACCCGGAGTGGCGGGAGGCGCTGGCCCGGCGCGGGTTGACCGACATGAGCAAGATCCGGATCGCCCCGATCACCGCCGGGGCGTTCCGGGCGCCGGCCGAGGACGACGCCCGCCGGATGGTCCGGGTGCTTGCCTTCCTGCAGGCTGACGAGCACGACCTGGCCTGGGCGCACCCGGTCGACGGGGTCACCGCGCACGTCGATCTGATCGAGAAGAAGGTGCTGCGGGTCACCGACGAGTTCCAGCTGCCGGTCCCGGCGGAGTCCGGCGACTACGACGATCCGGCCGTGCGCGGGCCGGAGCGGACCGGGCTGCGGCCGATCGAGATCACCCAGCCGGAGGGACCGAGCTTCACCCTCGACGGCAGCCTGCTGCAGCTGGCAGGGCTGGTCGCTGCGGGTGGGGTTCGACCTGCGCGAGGGGCTCACCCTGCACCAGATCGAGCTGGACGGGCCGGCCGGTGATCTACCGGGCGTCGATCCCCGAGATGGTGGTGCCGTACGGCGATCCGCGCGTTCCGCTACTGGCAGGTCGTACTTCGACACCGGCGAGTACCTGGTCGGCAAGTGGGTGAACTCCCTGGAGCTCGGCTGCGACTGCCTCGGCGAGATCAGCTACCTCGACGCGGTCGTCACCGGGGAGACCGGCGAGCCGCGCGTGGTGCGCAACGCGATCTGCATCCACGAGGAGGACGCCGGCATCCTCTGGAAGCACACCGACATCTTCAACGGCTCGGCCCAGTCGCGGCGGCAGCGGCGGCTGGTGGTGTCGTTCTTCACCACCGTCGGCAACTACGACTACGGCTTCTACTGGTACTTCTACCTCGACGGCACGATCGAGTGCGAGGTGAAGATGACCGGGGTGGTGTTCACCGCCGGGCACCCGGGCGGCGACCACCCGTACTCGACCGAGGTCGCGCCCGGCCTCGGCGCGCCGGTGCACCAGCACCTGTTCAGCGCGCGGCTCGACATGTCGGTCGACGGGCTCGCCAACGCGGTCGAGGAGGTCGACGTGACCGGCCTGCCGATCGGGCCTGACAACCCCTACGGCAACGCGATCGCGCGGCAGGTGACCCGGCTGACCTCGGAGGCGCCGGGCGGCCCGGGCCGGCGACGCCTCGCGCGGGCGGGTGTGGCGGATTCTCAGCACGACGTCGCAGAACCGGTTCGGTAAGCCGACCGCGTTCACGCTGCACCCCGAACCGCACCCGGCCCTGCTCGCCCATCCGGACTCGCCGCTGGCCGCGCGGGCGGGCTTCGCCACCAGGGCGCTGTGGGTGACCCGCTACGACCCGGCCGAGCGCTATCCGGCCGGCGACTTCGTCAACCAGAGCCCGGGCGGCGGGCTGCCCGCGTACGCCGCGGCCGACCGGGACATCGACGGGCAGGACATCGTCGTGTGGCACACGTTCGGGCCGACGCACGTGGTCAGGACCGAGGACTGGCCGGTGATGCCGGTCTCCAGGACCGGTTTCATGCTCCGGCCGACCGGCTTCTTCGATCGCAACCCGACGCTCGACGTGCCTGCCCCGGGCGGGCACTGCCACGCGGGCTGACGTTTCGTTCTCAAGACAGGCGCGCTTTGCGCTTCTTGCTGTTATCCGATCGCTGCGGTCTGCGCTTGCGGGGGGCGGCCGGATGAACGCCGGGCGCGCGCGCTTCTTGCTGTTATCCGGCCGCCATACGGAGCGGCCGGACGATTGCCGGGTCTAGGGGTCGCCGTGGCCGTGGTGGGCCGCGCCAGGCCGCCGACCGTCCGGGGTGACGTCGCGGGCACGTTCGCATTGGTAACGCCTGTCCCGCGCGCACCTCTGGTTGAGGCTCGTCGGCTTTTGAACGTCAACGTGTGCAGTTCGGGTCGTATAGGCAGCGTTCCAAATTAAGGTGGTTTTGCGGTGTGTCGGGGGTGGTTAACGTGTTGTCTGGTGGGGTGTCGGCTTTTCGGGGGGTGAGGAGCGGGGCGGCGGCGGGGATGGCGGCGATCTTGCGGGTGGCGACGCTGATGGAGGAGTGGTCGACGCCGAGGAGGGCGCCGATGGCGGCGCAGGTCATGCCGAGGCGGTAGCGGTAGACCGCGGCGATCAGGGCGGCGGCGGGGGTGAGCCTGCGGGGGTCGGTGGTGCCGCTGTTCTTGATGCGGGTGGCGCCGCGCTTGAGGTGGAGGCGCTGCTCGCGGGCGGCGGCCCAGGGGGTTTCCAGGGCGGCGGCGACGGCGGCGAGGCGCTGCGGGGGATGCCGGTGACGGCGGGGTCGGCGAGGGCGCCCGGGTCGGGGCCGGGCGGCGGGGTGGTCCCGGGTTCGGGTTCGGGCGCGGGGCGGGGGGCGGCGAGCAGGGTGTAGTTCCACTCGCCGTGCCAGGGGTGGCGTGTTAACTGGCGGTCCTCGAGGTCTTTCATCGGTGCGTCCGGGATTTGCAGCCCGGTGGGGTAGGGGCTGTCGTCGAGGACCGCGGTGCAGGCCAGGCCGGCCGCCGGTGGTGACGCGCGCCGATGGTGTCGATGATGACGTCGTAGCTGGTCAGGGGGCGGCCGCGCCAGGCGAGGGTGATCTGGCAGAACAGCCGGTGCTCGATCTTGTTCCACTTGGAGGTGCCGGGCGGGAAGTGGCAGACGGTGATGTCCAGGCCGGCCTCGAGAGCCAGTTCCGCCAGGCCGGCCTTCCAGCCCCGGCTGACGGCGGCGTTGGAGCCGCCGGCGTCGCAGGTCACCAGCAGCCGCGACGCGCCCGGGTAGGCGGCCTTCCCGACGAGCTGCCACCAGCGGCGGACCGACTCCACGGCCAGGGCGGCGGTGTTCCCGTCGGTCCCGACGTTCACGAACCCCGCGTTCGCGTCCTCGTCGTAGACGCCGTAGGGGATGGCGTGCCGGTCGTCCTTGCCCGGGAAGTCATGGGACCGCACGATGACCGGGTCGCCCCCGGCCGCCACTCGCGGCCGTCCTGCCCGAAGTTCCCGATCTTCTCCCTTTTCTTCGCGTCAACGCTGATCACCGGCTGCCCGGCGGCCGCGTGCTCCGCGGCGAGGGCGGCGATGTAGCGGAACTGGGCGTCCCGCTCCGGGTGCTGCCGGCCCTCCGCCGCCCGCGACACCGACTGCAGCGTGTACCCGGCCGCCTTCAGCGTCCGCCACAGGTCGATGCGGGCGCACGGGCGCCCGGCCGCCGTCATCCCCCCGGAGGCCGCCTCACGCTCCTGGTCGTCCAGACCAGCGGCGACTGCGGGTCGCCCCGCACCGAGTCCGCGACCAGCGCGACCAGCGCCGGCACCAGCCCGGGATCGGCGGCGGCCAGCGGCCTGCGGCCGCCGCCCGGCCGCGGACGCGGCCCAGCGGGGCTGCTCGCCCGACGCGACCTCGGCCGCGCCGTCCGCGACGGTCTGCCACGACGCCCCGGTCAGGGCCGCGACCGCCCCGTCCCGCCGTCCCCGGCGGCCCGCGCCGCCTCCCCAGCACCAGCCGCCTGGCCCGCTCGTCCAGCATCGGCAGAACCAGCTGCAGCTCCGGCCCCATCCGCCCCAGAAAGTCCGTGTCCGCGCCCATACCGGGATCCTGCCACGCGACACGCCGAGAACTCGGTTAATTACGGAATGTTGCCATAGAGCCCCAATTGGAACACGTTAACGGTTTTAACGATCGCGATGGGCCCTCAATGGCACACAATGATGGTGATCGGCCGGGTGGAGGCGCCTAGAGCCCGTTCGGACGCAATGGGCGTGAGCGCCCGACGTCGGCGTGAGCGTGCGGGTGGGACGTGAGCGTGCGGGTGGGCATGGGACGTCGGCGTGACCCCGGGTGGGACGTGAGCGTGGGCGTGGGCCCCCGACGTCGGCGTGAGCTGCAGGTGGGACGTGAGCGTGCGGGTGGGACGTGAGCGTGCGAGTGGGCATGGGACGTCGACGTGAGCGTGGGCGTGGGCGTGGGCGTGGACGTGAGCGTGGGACGTGGGCGTGGGCGTGAGCGTGGGACGTCGGCGTGAGCGCGGGGTTTCGGCGGGGCCGTTGGCGCAGGGTGAAGGGGAAATGGGCGCAGGAGAGTCGCCTACGGTCCGTTCGAAATGAGGATTTGGCGGGGTTGACTGGGCTTTAGAGCCAGGACGGGATGACCGGCGCGGCGGACAGGGCCGGGGCCGGGCGGCCGGTCAGGTAGGCGGCCAGGTCGGCGAGGGGGGCGGTGACCGGGATGGGGGCGCCGCTGCCGGCGATGTCCCAGCGGCCGCCGGTGTCGGTGGCGGCGAGCAGCAGGGCCGGGCCGCCGCCCTTGGCCGACCGGCTGACCGTGACCTCGTCAAGCAGCGCGGTCACGAACTCGGGCGGCAGGTCGGCGAAGGTGGTGCCGGCGGCGAGGTCGATGGCGTGGATGTAGACCTCGCGGGTCCGCATCCACGGGATCTCGCTGGCCGACCGGGTCAGGCCCTGGGCGGTGATGACCTTCGCGTCCCAGGCCTCGTCGGTCATCGCGTCGAAGTCGGCCGCGAGGGTGGCCGCGGCCGAGTCGAACCGGGCCCGCAGCTCGGCGCTCGACGCCAGCGCGCCGGCCGCGATGCCCTCATCGCGGGCCTGGTCCGAGGCGTACATCCGGCGTTCCTCACCGGTGCGGGCCCAGTAGAGGAGGTTGCAGAGCGCGTCGGCGTTGGCGGCCATGTGCGAGAACAGGTAGCGGCGGTTCCAGCCCGGCAGCGCCGTCGGCCCGTCCAGCGCCTCGTCGGGCAGCCCGGCCAGCTGCCCGCGCAGCCGCTCGGTTCCGTCCTGCACCCAGGTCAGCGTCTGGTCCGGCTTCATCGTCGCTCCCTCTCCCACGGTCCCGCGATCGCGCACGGTCCGCGGGCCCTACGGCTGTTGGCACCCAGGCGATCATAGCGAGCGCGGCGGCGACGGCAGACCCCCCGATCGGCTAGGCCCGCTACAGCGACGCATGCCGGGCGGGGTGGATGACGCCGGTCACCTCGCCGAAGCCGATGCGGCGGCCGGCCGCGCCCGGGGCGGTGGCGGTGATCGTCACCGTGTCGCCGTCCTCGAGGAACGTCCGCTGCTGGCCGCTGACCTCCACCGGCTCGGCGCCGCCCCAGGTCAGCTCGATGAACGCGCCGCGCTGGTCCCGGTCGGGACCGGAGATGGTGCCGGAGGCGAACAGGTCGCCGGTGCGGGCGGCCGCGCCGTTGACGGTCATATGAGCGAGCATCTGGGCGGGCGACCAGTACATGGTCCGGTAGGGCGGCCGGGTGATCACCTCGCCGTTCCACCACACGGCCAGGTCGATGTCCAGGCCCCAGTCCGAGCTCTCCCGCAGGTACGGCAGCACCGCCGGATGCTGGCCTGGCAGCGGCACCCGGGCGGCCGCGAGGGCGGCCAGCGGCACCACCCAGGGCGAGACCGAGGTCGCGAACGACTTGCCCAGGTGCGGCCCGAGCGGCACGTACTCCCAGGCCTGCAGGTCGCGGGCAGACCAGTCGTTGACGAGGACGACGCCGAACACGTGGTCGGCGAACGCCTCGGTCGGGATCGCCGTCGCCCAGCGGCGAGCCGACGCCGACCACGAAGCCGAGCTCGGCCTCGATGTCGAGCCGGACGGACGGACCGAACACCGGCGCGGGATCCGACGGTCCCTTGCGCTGGCCGCAGGGCCGGACGATGTCGGTGCCGGAGACCACGACCGTGCCCGCCCGGCCGTGGTAGCCGACCGGCAGGTGCTTCCAGTTCGGCATCAGCGGCTCGGGGTTGGCCGGCCGGAACAGCCGGCCGAGGTTCGACGCGTGGTGCTCGGAGGCGTAGAAGTCGACGTAGTCGGCCACCTCGAACGGCAGCCGGAGCTCGACCCCGGCCAGCGGGTGGACCGCCCCGGCGGGCACCGCGCCGCCGACGATGAGCTCGGTGATCCGGGCCCGCGCGGCCGACCAGCGGGCGGGCCCGGTCGCCATGAACGGGTTGAGCGACGGGGCCGCGAACACGTCGTCGGCCAGCACCGCGGCCAGGTCGAGGACGCTGTCGGCGACGCGGACGCCGACCCGGGGCGGCCTGCCGCCGGCCGAGAACACACCGTAGGGCAGGTTGTCCAGGCCGAACGGCGAACCGTCGGGTATCTCGATGACGCTCATCCGCCGGAGTGTAGCTACTCCAGGGCGTCGACCGCCTCAGCGGGCTGCCGCGTCACGATCTCGGCCCGGGTTTTGCGGCCGAGCCACCAGAACAGCACCCCGACGGCGATGAAGACCAGGACCGGGATCAGCTCGGTGAACAGGTAGACCCAGCGCTCGCTGTAGGTCCACCCGTCGGGGATGAAGTCGCTGCCGAACCAGTGGTCGCCGAGACCGGGGGCGATCAGCTGGACCGAGGCGATCGCCACCAGGACCATCAGCAGCACCGTCAGCGGCCGGTAGAACGGCATCCGGAACGGCCGGGGGACGTCCGGGTGGCTGCGGCGCAGCTTCCACAGCGCCGGGTAGATCAGCAGGTAGCTGATCAGCGTGGTGGAGATGGTGACGCCGAGGACCGCGCCGAAGTACTTGGCCGCGTTGCCGTTGGTGAGCTCGGTCGCCAGCACGACCACGCCCGAGGAGACGATGCCGGAGAAGATGTTCACCCGGACCGGCGTGCCGAACTTGGCGCTGATCACGCCGAGGAAGCGCGGGCCCGCGCCGTCGTAGCAGGACACCGCCAGGGCCCGGTCCGAGCCCATGATCCAGGTTGCGCCGGAGGTGATGAGGCAGACGATGAACATGATCGCGCAGATGTCGCCGAGGACGGTTCCGGCGCCGCTGAGCGTCACCGTGCCGTCGGACGCGACGTGGCCGCCGTAGACGGTGAACGCGTCCTGCATCGCGCTGGCGAAGCCGGAGAAATTCTGCACGGCCGAGCTCGGCAGCACGATCAGGATGCCGAGCACCGGCAGCGCGTAGAGGATGACGCTGCCGATCGCCGACCGGGCGATGCTGAACGGGACGTCACGCTGGGGGTTGATCATCTCCTCGCCCGCGCTGTTGGGCAGCTCGAAGCCGACGAAGTTGAACAGCAGGACACCGGTGAGGAGCACGAACCCGCTCGCTGAGGGGGTGTAGCTGCCGGCCCAAGGCCGTGCACGCCGTGCTTGGCCGCGTAGATGGCCACGGTGACGGTGAACAGGCCGAGCACCAGGAACCGGGCGAACGCGCCCGCGGTGGGCAGCCATTTGCCGTAGCGGAACGACGCGATCGCGGAGACGATCGTGATCCAGACGAACACCAGCGCCACCACGTAGGTCATCGCGGTCGAGAGCGAGTTGCCGTGGTTGAAGAAGATCACCACCCCGCCGATGCAGGAGGCGGCCAGCGACCCGCCGATCCAGACCGGGTTGGTGATCCAGTACAGGAAGTCGTTGACCGCCCCGGCCAAGTGCCCGAACGCCAGCCTGGTCCACAGGTACGGCCCGCCCTCCTGCGGGAACGCGGTGCCGAGCTCGGCGAACAGCAGCGCCTGGGGCACGAAGAACACCAGCGCGAAGACCATCATCCAGGTGAAGGCCTGCCCGCCGCCCGAGGCGACGGTGGCGATCGTGTCCACGCCGACAATCGTGCAGATGAGGAAGAACAAGATGTCGAAGCGGCCGAAGTGCCGCCGCAGCTTGGCGCTCTCGGCGGCGGCGGCCGCGGTCATCTCCATAGTGGCCATATTCGATCCCCCGGGGCGACGTGCACGAATTTGCCCCAGTGTGACCTAGGCGTATTTCTTTACTGTTTCAACAGATTTCGGAGCGATAACAATGTGTCAGCTGGCCCTTACCTGGGCCTCCTTGATCACCCGCTCGGCCTCGGCCCGGTCCTGCCAGCCGCGGATGTCGGTCGACTTGCCCGGCTCGAGTTCCTTGTAGATGTCGAAGAAGTGGCTGATCTCGTTGAGCAGGTGACCCGGCACGTCGCCGAGGTCGCGAACGCCGGCCTTGCGGGGGTCGTGCGAGCAGACCGTGAGCACCTTGGCGTCCGGGCCGCCCTCGTCGTGCATCCAGAACACCGCGACCGGCCGGACCATCACCAGGCAGCCGGGGAACGTCGGCTCGTCCAGCCAGACCAGCGCGTCGAGCTCGTCGCCGTCCTCCGCCCTGGTGCCGTCGACGAACCCGTAGTCGAGCGGGTACACGGTCGAGGTGAACAGCATCCGGTCCAGCCGCATGTGCCCGGTCTTGGGGTCGACTACATACTTGTTCCGCGAGCCCTGGGGGGTCTCCACGACGACGTCAATGTCCACGGCGGACTCCTTAAACCAATGCTGCTACCCGGGTCTGCACAGGCATACCCCGCAACACGGCACTCATACCACGGACATAAGGGCGTAACTCGGGCAGGGTGCCGGGCTAGATCCGGCCGTTGCGGATAACGATTCCACGCCGGTCACCGCGCGGCCACGCAGCGGAGCGATCGGCCGATTCCCGTCCCGGCGTGCTGCCGCACCACTCGCCGGACCGCCGGGCCCGGTCGGCCGCCTCGCGCTCGCCGCCGCTCTCCCCCGCGATCAGGTCGATCAGCCCTTCCGCGTCGCGCCCGAACAGCAGGCTCGCGATCGTCCGCATTCCGCCACCTCCTCGGCTCGTCTTCACGATATAACGCGAATGGCGATACCGCCAGGCTCGCGCCCATCAAGGCTCCGCGCCGCCGTCAGCCTCGGTAGATCGCGCGGCTGACCATGCTCCGGCGGCGGGCCATGATCATCGCGTCGGCCGAGGGTCCGGCCAGGCCGCCGGCCGGCAGGGTGGTCGGGTCCACCCCGACCCCGAGCAGGGTGCGGGTCACGCCCTGGGCCGAGTCGAGCAGGTCGTCGAGCGCGCGGGCCAGGTGCGCGCCGGTGACGGCGGGCAGCGCGGCGCCGTCGGAAGGTCCGGTCTCGTCGTGCAGGGCCTCGAGGACCGCGCGGCGGATGAGCTCCTTGAGGAAGGAGGCGGTGACGCCCTCGGTCCGCTCGACCGCGGCCGCGACGTCCTCATCGGTCAGCTCGAGCGGGACGCCCCGGCCGTAGAGCGCGAGCAGCCGCTGCCGGGCGGGCCCGTCCGGCAGCGCGATTTCGACCGCGACGTCGACCCGGCCCGGGCGGGCCGCCAGCGCCAGCTCGAGCAGGTCGGCCCGGTTGGTGGTGAGCAGGAAGAGCAGGTCGGCGTCGCCGGCCGCGCCGTCCATCGCGTCGAGCAGGTCGAACAGGACCGGGTTGGACCGCGACCCCATCGACCGCTCCTCGGCGACCAGGTCCACGTCCTCGAGGACCATGACCGCGGGCGCGAGCGCGCGGGCCATCTCGGTCACCGCGCCGACCGCGACCAGCGCCCGCCCGGTCAGCACCAGCCGGGTGTAGGAGGTCATCTGGCCGAGCAGGTAGCGGGTGGTGTGGGTCTTGCCGGTGCCGGGCGGCCCGTACAGCAGCAGGCCGCGCTTGAGGTGCTGGCCCGCCGCGAGCAGGGCCGCCCGGTGCTCGGCCACGCCGAGCGCGTGCCGCTCGATCCGGGCGAGCACGGCGTCCGGCAGCACCACGTCGTCGCGGCTGAGCCCGGACGGCGGCGGCGAAGCCGAGGCTGACCCCGGTCTGGGTGAGCGCGACCTCGAGCAGGTGGCCGCGGTAGACGTTGAGCTCGGAGCGGAGCTCGTCGAGTTCGGCCAGCACCCGCTGGGCGGCGTCGACCGGCAGGCCCGCCACGTCGACCTGGAGCCGGTTATCGTGCTCGTCCGGCCCGCGGACCATGAGGATGTAGCGGCGATCGGAGTCGGTGACAAGCAGCAGCGCGAGCTTGAGGCAGCCGAGGGTCGAGCCGGGGCCGTTCGGCAGGTCGATGAGGGCGGGCGGGGTGAGCTGCGACCCGTTCTCATCGCCCGCCACCAGCTGCTGGAGCGTCGGCGTGGCGTGGTGCGGCGGCAGCGTCAGGCCGCGCACCTCGCACCGCCGGCCGGGCCGGGCCGACCACGCGTCGAGCGCGGTCTGCAGGTTGACGTGCTCGAACGGTGCCAGCTCCCTGGTCACCACCGACTGGGCGGCGCCGTCGCGGCCGAGGAAGCCGCTGACCAGGGTCGAGACCTCGCTCCGGTCCTCCCGGTTGGTCGCGTGAATCCAGTCGAGGAAGGAGCGGAACTGGGCGGCGAACTGCTCGTGCTTCCGCCTCGGGCGCGTTGTCCGGCATGCACGCCAGGCTAACAACGCGATCCGGCCAGCCGAAATTCATTTACCGCAGCGGCTCGAGCAGCCGGTGCGGGTCGTTGAGCGCGACCGAGACCGGGTCCGCCTTGGCCGGGATCGCGGCCAGCCCGGGGCCGGGGGCGACCACCAGGTCGGCCGAGCCGACGGCAGCCGCCGCAGGCCGCGCAGACGCCGTCCGGCGCGACGATCGCCGTCGTCGGCCGCGTGCCTGAAGAGGCGGCGCGGGCCCGCCTCGGAGTAGTGCTCGTCCCCCCAGGCCAGCAGCGAGCGGACCACCGGCCACAGGTCGCGGCCCTTGCCGGTCAGCGCGTACTCGTCGTGGCCGTGCGGGCCGGGCACGAGCGCGAGCACGCCCGCCTCGACCAGGGCGGCCAGCCTGCTGGTCAGCACCGCGCGGGGAATGTCCAGGTGGGCGGCGAAGTCGCCGAACCGCCGCACGCCGAAGAAGGCGTCGCGGACGATGAGCAGCGTCCACCGCTCCCCCACCACCTCCAGCGCCCGCGCCAGCGAGCACCGCTCGTCCGCGTAGTCCTTGGGCAGCGCCATGCGCCATGCTAGCGCACTACCGCCGCAATAGTTCATTGACCGAACTAGGTTCGCGTGCTTAACTGCGATGGCAGTTCAGTGAACGAACCAAGATCAAGATCAGCGGTGTCGAACGGACCGTTGCGATCTCGTGACGCGGACGGCGCGCGACCGTGGCAGGCCGATCAGGAGAGCGATGGCGACACGCGCCGCCGGGCACCGCGGCCGGCGGCAGGCGGTGTCGGCCGAGGCGTCCGACGACAGGGGCACCCGGCGCGCTGGTGGATCATGGCGGTGCTCGCCGCCGTCGCCTTCATGGCCCAGCTCGACCTGTTCATCGTCAACGTGGCGCTGCCGACGATCGGCCGTCCTACCCGGGGCGTCGCTGTCGCGGGCTGTCGTGGGTGCTGAACGCCTACGCGATCATCTTCGCCGCGCTGCTGGTGCCGGCCGGGCGGCTGGCCGACCACTTCGGCCGCCGCCGGTTCCTGCTCGTCGGGGTCGCTCGTGTTCACCCTCGCCTCGGCCGCGTGCGCCGCCGCGCCGACGCCTGGGCGTGCTGGTCGCGGCGCGGGCGGTGCAGGCGGTCGGCGCGGCGCTGATCGTGCCGACCTCGCTCGGGCTGCTCTACCCGGCGTTCCCGCAAGCGGCAGCACGCCATGGTGGTCGGCATCTGGGCCGGGGTCGCCGCCGTCGCGGCCACCGCCGGGCCGCCGGTCGGCGGGCTGCTCGTCGGGATCGTCCTGGCGGTGGATCTTCCTCATCAACGTGCCGATCGGGATCGTGACGCTGCTCGGCGGGCCTGACGGGTACTGCCCGAGGTGCGCGCGGCGGCCGGGAGCCGGCTGCCGGACTGGGTGTCGCCGCTGCTCGCTGCTGGCGTCGGTGACGCTGCTCGTGCTCGGCACCGTGCAGGGGCCGGCCTGGGGCTGGGGCTCGGGCCGAGACGGTCGCGCTGCTGGCGGTCGCGGCGGTCGCGACCGCCGCTGACGGTGTGGCGGACGCTGCGGCACCCGCACGCGCTGATCGAGCGGGACCTGTTCGCCAGCAGGCCGTTCACCGGGGCGTCGGTCGCGCTGTTCCTGTACTTCGTCGGGTTCGCGATCTTCCTGCTCAGCGTGGTGCTGTTCCTGCAGGGCGAGTGGCACTACAGCGTGGTCAAGTCGGGGCTCGCGATCGCGCCCGGCCCCGCCACGTCGGCCGTGTTCGCGATCAACGCCGGGCCGGATCAGGGCCCGGTTCGGCCGGGTGCTGCCCGCCATGGCGGGCACGCTGTTCATGGTGGTCGCGGCCGGGTACTGGATGCTGTTCACCGGGGCCGCGCCGGACTACGCGGCCGCGTTCCTGCCCGGGCTGCTCGCCGGCGGGATGTCGGCCGGGCTGACCCAGGCGCCGCTGTTCGCCGCCGCGGGCACGCTGCCGCCGGACCGGGCGACCACCGGCAGCGCCGTGCTCAACATGGCCCGCCAGGTCGGCAGCGCGATCGGCGTCGCGGTGGTGGTCGTCATCCTCGGCCCCGCCGCCGCGCGCTCGGTCGCGCGACTTCCACCACGTCTGGCCGGCCGAGGCCGTCGCGGGCCTGGTCGCCTGCCTGGCGGTCGCGGTGACGGCCAGGCAGAAGGCCTACGGCTGATGAGGTGACCGGGCGCGACCGGACTGGCTGGCCCCGGCGGCGAGGAAGGCAGTTCCGAAGAACAGCTCGGTCCAGGCCAAATCGGCCAGCTCTTCCTGCATGGCGGCGCGAATAGCCTCCCACGGACGACGCATGAGCCACTGATCGATGGCGGCGAAAGGCCGGACCGTCGCGGTTCCGAGCTGCGCCAGCCACTCGGGTGTGCTGCTGGGAACCTTGAGATCCAGCACCGCCCAGCGTCCGCCCGCCGAGAGGGCCGCGGCGCCGTGGGCGATGACCTCCGCGCACTCGGGCACCTGGGTGAGGGCGTAGGTGGACAGGATCGCGTCGACCTCGGCCGGAAAATCGAAACCGGCCGCATCGGCTTGCACGAGGCTGACATTGCTCCAGCCGTTCGCCTTGATCCGATCCTGGGCACGGGCGAGCATCGCATCGGTCAGATCGACGCCGACGATCCGACCACCGGGACCGACCGCCTGCTGCAGCAGCGGGAAGTTCAGGCCGGTGCCGCAGGCCATGTCGATCACGGTGTCACCGGTGCGAAGGCCGAGCGCCTGGACCGCCCGGAGGCGTTGCGCCCGCTGGGGGTAGCCGGGCGCGGGGTACAGCCGGGAGGTGATGTCGTAGTGCTTTGCCTTCTTCCGGTAGGTCTCGATCAGGTGCTCTCGCGTGCTGTCGGCCAGGCTCACCACGCGTTGATTGAGGCCGACCGCGTCACGCGGCCTCATCTAGGACACCGCGCCTTTGCGCGCGGCGGATTCGGCAGCGGCTTTGATTGCCACCATTTCCATATCGCTGACGCGCTGAACCCGGCCCTTGAGCATGCCTGCGGGGACCGCCCGCATGACGCCCTTGAGGTCAACCTCGATCCACATCATGGCGTCGGTCTGCCCGTCGCCGACCGGCGTCAGCTCCATCCCCCAGCGTGCCGCCGACGTCCCCATGGGCCCGGCGAACGCCATGGCGGTGGGCGGCTCGACAACGGTCACCGCCTGACTGCGGCGGCGAGACAACCCGAACATCAGCTTCGCCCGCTGCTCCACCCGCGAGCCGGGCTGAAGCGGCCCTCCGTCACGGACCCGGCCTTCAAGAACCGTTGGCGCCCACTCCGGCCAGCGTCCGACGTCGCTGAGATATGCCCACACCTCATGGACGCTGCTGGCGATTGTCATACGGCTCTCGGTTCTGAATGTCATCGGACGGACTGCTCCTTCATAGTGATCGTTGGTACCGGAACGGCTAGCCGGTCAGTGCGTTAGCTATCTCCTTCGTGGTCTGCTCCCAACCGCACGGGGCCGACTGCCGCAGTCGTGCGGCGGCCCGCAGCCGCTGCCGGTGGCCCTCATCGCCCAGCCAGTCTCCGAGCGCGGCGGCGAGGGCGGCCGCGTCGCCGGGCGCAATCAGCTGGCCGGGGCCGGTGCCATCGGCGGTGCAGCCGAGTGCTTCCGGCAGCCCGCCGACGTCGGCAGCGATGACGGGCAGGCCGTGGGCGAGCGCTTCGGTGACGGTCATGCCGTAGGTCTCCATGCGCGACGGCGCGACCAGCAGGTCGGCGGTGGTGTACGCACGGCTGAGCGCCGCGCCGGTCAGGACGCCGCTGAAATGGACGCGATGGTCGTAGCCGAGACGCCTGATTCGGGTCTGCAGGTGTTCGACGAAATCCGGGTCGCGGTCGAGCGATCCGGCCAGCACGCAGTGCCAGTCCCGGTCCCCGAGTTCGGCCAGCGCCTCGACCAAGAGGTCCTGTCCCTTGTGCCGACTGAGGACTCCGACGCAGATCAGGCGGCCGCGGACGGGCCGGGCGGGGGCAGCGACCCGATCGGCGCCCGGCCGGGCGACGTGCACCAGGCGGGCCGGGATCTGGTAACGGGTCAGGACCTGCCTGCGGGTCCATCCGCTGGTGACGATCACGCCTGCGGCCGCGCGGAGCACGTCCCGTTCCGAGCGCTCCCCGCGGGCGTCGTGGTGTGTGTCGACGGCGGTGGCCAGTGGCATGTGCAGCAGCACCGTCATTCGTATCCGCCCGGTGTGCGGCAGCAGCTGCGCGGCGGCCGACGAGGCGATGAGACCGTCGATCAGGACGGTCTCACCGTCGGGGATGGCGGAGACGACCCGGGCCAGGTCGGCGCGGGCGTCAGAATCGGGCATCGGCCACGCCGCGGCGACGGTCGCGACCAGCACCTCCCAGCCGGCCTCGGCCAGTCCGGCGCAGACCCGCCGGTCATAGATGTTGCCGCCGGTGGGCTGGCCGGGGTCGTCGAATCCGCCGGGGACTATGACGTGGACCCGCATGTCCTGGTCCTGCCTAGCGCCTGCCGCACCGAGCCGGCCTCCTCCTAGCGGTCGAGCTGAATCACACCCGCTGCCAATCCGTCGCACCTGTCATTACGTACCACGTGGAAACGGGGGGAAAGGATTGATCCGAGACGACCTGTGTGCGCTCGACTGGCGCGGCGCGGCCCGGCAGGGTAGTTCTGCCCGGACCACGCGTCGCCCACCGTTCCGGACACCGTAGGGGATGTGACGTGAGACAGAATCAACCATCAGCATTGCTGACGGCGCTCGAGCGGGCGCAGGCGGCCGCGTACCCCGCAGGCGAGTATGTCGGCCAGGAGAGCTTCATGCGGGCAGCCGAGATCCGGGGGCTGGCTCGCCAGGCCGGGGTCGGCCCGGGCGTCCCGGTGCTCGACCTGTGCTGCGGGGTGGCCGGCCCCGGCCGGATGATCACGGCGGAGTCGGGCTGCCGCTATCTGGGCGTCGATGAATCCGCCAGCGCCCTGGCCACCGCCCGGCAGCTGGCCGGGGAGCTTCCCTGCCGGTTCGAGCAGGCGCATCTCCCGCCGCTGCCCGAGGGCCGGTTCGAGGTAGTGCTCCTGCTGGAGACGATGCTGGCCTTCCCCGACAAGGAGGCCGTGGTGGAAGGGGTTGCGAGGACGCTGGAGCGGGGCGGCCGGTTCGCTTTCACGGTCGAGGAAGGCCGGCCGCTCACCCGGCAGGAGCAGTCCCGGATGCCCGCCGCCGACACGGTCTGGCCGGTCGATCTGGCGACGTTGACGGACCTGCTGCGCAATGCCGGGCTGAGCGTGACCTGGCAGCAGGAACACAGCCCCGCCCACCACGCGACAGCGACCGCGCTGCTTCGGTGCTACCGGGCTAATTCAACTCAGATCGCCGACCAGATCGGCGAGCAGGCCACCGCCGAGCTGATCACGGCCCATCAGCGGTGGAGTGACTGGCTCGGCAGCGGGCGGGTGCGCAAGTTCGCGATGGTGGCCGAGAAACGATGACGACCTCCGAGGAAGCTCCGATGACCTCCGGCTACGCCCGCTACCTGGCCGCGAAGACGACCGTGGATGACCGGGCGCTCAACCGGCATGTGCTGGCCGAGTTGCGCCGCCTCATGCCCGCGGGTGCGCCGCGGGTGCTTGAGGTCGGCGCCGGCCTGGGGACGATGGCGGCCCGGCTGATGGACTGGGGCGTGGTCGGCTCCGGCGAGTACATCATGCTCGATGCGGATCGGCCGCTGCTGGATCATTCTCGCCGGTGGCTGCGCGATTGGGCGGCCGCGCGGGGCCTGCGCAGCGACCTGCGGCCGGATGGGCTGCAGGTCGGTGATCTGCGGGTGCGCCTGGTGCACGCTGAGCTTGGCAGCTACCTGGAAACCGATCACGGGGCGCCGGCCGATGTGCTGATCGCCAACGCCGTGCTTGACCTCGTGGACGTGCCGGCCATTTTGCCCGGATTGTTGCGGTTGCTGGTCCCCCGCGGCGTCTACTGGTTCACGATCAATTACGACGGCGAGAGCATCTTCGCGCCCGGCGATCCCCGCGACGACCAGGTCATGCAGGCCTACCACCGAGACATGGATGAGCGCGTCCGCTACGGCCTGCCGGCCGGTGAAAGCCGAACGGGCCGCCACCTGTTCCACCATCTGCGGGCGGCCGGGGCGCCCGCGCTGACGGCAGGCTCGTCGGACTGGGTCGTCAGCGCGGGCCCGGATGGGAACTACCCGGCCGATGAGGCTGACTTCGTGCGGAGCATCCTGGGCACGATCGAGGACGCGTTGCGGCGCCGCCAGGACTGGGTGGATCCGGCGGATCTGGCCGACTGGCTGGCCGTGCGGGGTCGGCAGCTGGCGACGGGCGAGCTGGTCTACATCGCCCACCAGCTTGATTTCGTCGGCCGGTCACCTGGCTAGCCCGCCCCGGTCACCGGGCCAGCCGTTCGGCCTCACCCCAGGCCAGGTGCCTCGTCGGCCGCACCGGATCAGGCGCGCTCCACTCGCCCAGGTGTGCCCGGCTGCGACGGCGGCGGACCGCATCCTTCAGCAGCAGGCCCGCGCCCGGGGTGACCGCGGCCAGCATGAGCACCGCGTAGAGGGTGGAGACAGTGACCCCGGCGGCCGCACCGAGCCCGGCCGCGGCGAAGGCCCAGGCGGCAGCGCCCTCCCGCGGCCCCCATCCGCCGATATTCAAGGGGATCCCGGCCGCAATCTGGATGACCATCAGCAGCGCGATCAGCTCGCCCAGGGGTGCGGTGGAGCCGGCCATCCGGGCGGCGATGACGAACGTGGCCGTGTGCCCGGCGACGACCAGCACCGAGGCTAGCGTGAGCTGCGGCCACACGCCCCCGGCAAGCAGGCCGTGACGCAGGTCAGCGGCGATGGTCCGGGCGGCCCTGGCCGGCCGCGACCGGCCGAGGCGAGCGGCGACGCCCACGACCAGCGCGGCGCACCCGGCTACGCCCGCGATGCCCGCCAGAACGTAGGGCAGCGCGGGCCGGACCGGGGAGGGCAGGGTCAGCAGCACGACGACGGTCACCACGGCCTGGATGACCTGGCCGCACAGTCGTTCCCAGCCCACCGCGCGTACCCCCTGCGCGACGTCTCCTGCGCGCCGGCCTTGTGTCACCGCCCGGTGCACGTCGCCGAGAATCCCACCGGGGAGCACGGAATTGAGGAACAGGGAACGGTAGTAGGCGCCCGTCGCGCGGGGCAGTCCGATCTCGGCGCCGAGCGCGCGGGCCACGACCTGCCACCGCCAGGCCGAGCACACCGTGGTCAGGGCGGTGAGCGTGACTGCGGCCACAATCCCCTGCCAGGTGACCGCGCGCACCCCGTCCTCGAACGGCGCCGCGCCCAACTCCCGCCCAAGAAACCACAGCACGGCGACGCCTGCGCCCACACGCAGCAACGACGGGCCGAAACGACGGGCGGCCGGACGGATCCGGGCCGGGACTGAGTGCAACGACGTCACCCCTGTGATACGGGTTGCTTTAGCAAAAAGATTGACCGTACGGCCGCGGGGCAAACCAAAAGTGACCCCGGATACGTAGTACGTGCAGGCCGTCGTCCCGCCAGGGCAGGCCGTCGTCCCAGCAGGGGGATCACGGCAGATGGTCACGCATACGGAGGAGCAGTGCCCGTCATTCAGCCGCCGGAGGTTCGGCCCGCCGACATACCCGTGGGCGAAGTTGCACCGCCCAGCATCTGGCTCGCAGCGCTCCTGGGGATGCTCGCCACCGCCGTCGTGCTCGGTATCGTGTCCGCCACTGCCGGTCTCGGGGCCGTCGGCTGGATCACGGGCCTGGTCGTCGGTTCGGCGGCGGCCGCGCTGCTTGTCACCGCCCGGGCGCGCAGCGACCAGGCGGCGATATTTCCGGCCGACTGGGTCACCCTGACCAGGATGCTGCTGATCGCCGGGGTCACCGGCCTGGTGGCTGACTCGCTCAGCCGGCCGGTGTCGATCACGGCGCTGGTCATCCTGTCCGCCGTCGCGCTGGCGCTCGACGCGGTAGACGGTCAGGTGGCGCGCCGGACCGGCACCGCCACCCCGGTGGGCACCCGCATCGACGGCGAGGCTGACGCCTTCCTCATCCTGGTGCTCAGCATCGCCGTGTCCAGGGACTACGGCAGCTGGGTGCTGGCCATCGGCGCCGCCCGCTACGTGTTCCTGCTGGCGGGCTGGCTGATCCCGTGGTTCCGGGCGCCGTTGCCTCCCCGGTTCTGGCGCAAGGTGGTAGCGGCGGTCCAGGGCGTCGTGCTCACCGTCGCCGTATCCGGGGTGACCAGCCGCCTCGTCGGGATGATCGCGGTCGCCGTCGCGCTGCTGCTGCTGGCCGAGTCGTTCGGCCGCGACGTGATCTGGCTTTACCGGGCCGGCGCCAGCCCGCGCACCCGGCGGGGAGTGCGGATCGCCGTCACCGGGGTTGCGCTCGTGGTCTTGTGGTTCGACCTCTTGGCGCCCGACCGTACCTGGCAGTTCAGCCTCGCCGCTTTTGTCCGCATCCCCGTGGAACTGCTGGTCCTGGTGGCGGTGGCGGTGGTGCTGCCGCCATGGCCGCGACGGATCGTGGCCACGATCGCCGGAATCTTGTTCAGCGTGCTCACGTTCGACAAGATCCTCAACATGGCGATGTGGGACGCGGTCGATCGGTCGTTCAACCCGCTGAGCGACTGGAGCAACATCCTGCCGGCCGTAGCCGTGGTCCGCGACGCGATCGGCAGCGCGCTCACCAACGTCGTGTTCGTCGTGATCTGGGTCGGTGTCGTCGTGATCGTCGGCGTCCTCATCGCGGCGACGATTCACGTCACCGCTGTGGCCGCCCGTCACCGCCGGGGCGCCGTTCGCGGCCTTGCCGCTGCGACTGCCTTCTGGGGGCTCTGCGCCGGGCTGGCGCTGCAGGTCGCCCCGGGGTTTCCGGTCGCCTCGGCCAGCGCCACCGGGCTGGCCGTCCAGCAGGTGCAGGCCTACCAGACAGCGCTGGCCGACCCGCGTGTGTTCAAGCAGGAAACCCGCGCCCCCGACCCCGAGGCCACCGTCCCCGCCTCGAACCTGCTGACGGGGTTGCGCGGCAAGGACGTCATCATCGTCTTCGTCGAAAGCTACGGGCAGGTCGCCGTCCAGGGCTCAAGCTTCTCGCCGGCCGTAGACTCCGTCCTGCACCGGCAGAACGCCATGCTGACCAGCGCCGGCTGGTCCACACAGAGCGCCTGGCTCACCTCGCCGACCTTCGGCGGCATCAGCTGGCTCGCCCACTCCACCCTGGAGTCGGGGCTGTGGGTTGACAGCAACCAACGGTACAACGAGCTCCTCGCCAGCCAGCGGTTCACCCTCAGCGACGCCTTCAGGAAGGCCGGGTGGCACACTGCCGCCGACGACCCGTCTGACAACGTGACCTGGACACCCGGCTTCACCTTCTACCACTATGACCAGCTCTTCGACAAGCTCGACGTCGGCTACAAGGGCCCGACCTTCAGCTACTCCACCATGCCTGACCAGTACACCCTGGCCGAGTTCCAGCGCAATGAGCTCACCGGAGGCCACAAGCCGGTGATGGCCGAGATCGACCTGACCTCCTCGCACATCCCCTGGGCCCCGCTGCCGACCATGGTGCCCTGGAACAAGGTCGGCAACGGCTCGATCTACGACTCCCAGCCCGCCAAGAGCAAAACCCCGGCGCAGGTCGTGGCCGCCAACCAGACGAAGCAGTTCTACGGCCAGTCGATCCAGTACTCAATGACCGCGCTCACGTCCTGGGTCACCGAGCTGAATGACCCGAACCTGGTCCTCATCCTGCTCGGCGACCACCAGCCCCATACCTCCGTCAGCGGCCCCGGGGCCACCCACGACGTGCCGATCTCGATCGTCACCCGCTCCTCGTCGGTGCTCAAGCAGATGTCCTCCTGGCACTGGCAGAACGGGCTGCTGCCTGCTCCCAGCGCGCCGCTCGAGCCCATGGACGCCTTCCGCAATCAGTTCCTCAACACCTTCAGCAGCAAAACCCCGGCTGAGGATGCGTCGGCACAAGGATCCGCCGCATCTCAGGCAGCCGCGGTGAGCGGGACCTCGGGACGGTGACATCGATGACACTGGGCTGGGATAACCCCACGGCAGCCCCCACCACCACCATTCTGCTGAGGCACGGTGATACCCGGCTGTCACCCGAGCACCGGTTCAGCGGACAGCGTGATCTCCCGCTCAGCGCCAGCGGAACAAAGCAGGCCGTGGCCGCCGCCTACCGCCTGGCCGCCGGCACCCCGATCGACGCCGTGGTCAGCTCCCCACTGCAGCGTGCGGTCGACACCGCCGCCATCGCGGCGGCCGAGCTGGGCCTGACCACCGTCATCGATAATGATCTCCGTGAAACCGACTTCGGTGACTGGGATGGCTTCACCCTGGCTGAAATCCAGCAGCGATGGCCTGCGGCGGTGGCACTCTGGCGGCGCGACCCCGAACAGCCGCCGCCGGGCGGGGAGAGCTTCGCCGACACCGCGCAGCGGGTAAACCGCGCCTGTGACCGGCTGCTGCGGGATCACAGCGGCCAGACCGTCCTGGTGGTGAGCCACATCAGCCCGATCAAGATCCTGCTCTGCCGGGCTCTGGGCGTCCCGCTCGGCACCATTTACCGGCTGTATCTAGGCTCCGCCTGCATCAACAAGATCGAGTGGCACGGCCCTGAATTCGCCGCTGTCCACAGCGTCAATGACACCACCCACCTTGCCTGACTTACCGGCTCAGCCAGCGACCTTGGCGCGGTATCCGCCGAACGCGACCGGCGTCTCCCACACCCGGACAGCCAAGGTCTCGCCGCCTGCGGCGAGGACGGTGGGCGAGAGGCTGTCGTGCACCCAGCGGGCGAACACCTCGACGGTGACCGCCTCGGCCTCAGCCGGGCGTATTTCCTCCAGGTTGCGGCCATCGACCCGACCGGTCAGCTCGGTGAGGGCCGCCTCCAGGACATCCAGATCACAGACCATGCCCCGGTCATCGAGCTGCTCGCGGTCCACGACGATCTCAATCCGGTAGTCGTGATCATGGAGCTCCCCCTCCGGGCCGGGCATTCCCGGCATGATGTGGAAGGCGCGGACGCCTCGGCTCAGCCCGACTTCACAGGTCACCGGCAGCACTCCTGTCATGGTTGGTCACGGTTGGTCACGGTTGGTCATAGTTGAGAACGGCATGCATCAATCCGGGTTTCCCCTGGTCCACGGCCCTGAACGCCTCGGCCGCTTCGGCAAAGTCGAAGACGTCGGTGCACAGCTGCGCCAGCGGTAGTTCGGGCAGGAGCGCAACGGTTTCCTGGCGGCGCCGGGATCGGGTCCAGATCCCGGACTGGCGGGCCGGCACGGTGGAGACCTGAGTGCTGCGGATCGTCAGGCGGCGCCGGTGGAAGGCGCCGCCGAGCGGCAGCACGACCGGTTTGGCGCCGAACCACGACGCGATCAGCAGGGTCCCCTCGTGGGCCAGCATGTTCAGCGCCATCGCCGGCGCATCGGGGTTACCGCTGGCGTCAATGACCAGCGGAACCGCCTCGTTCACCAGTTCCGTCGGCGCTGCCGTGGTGACGCCGAGGCGGCCGGCCACGGCGCGGCGCCACTGCTGCGGCTCGGCAATCAGCGGCTGCCACCCGGCGCGCTGCAGCAGCAGGCCGGTCAGCAGCCCGAGCACGCCCGCGCCGAGCACGATGACCCGGTCGCGATAGCCGGGCCCGGCGTCGAGCGTCACCTGCAGCGCGGTCTCTACCAGGGGGAACAAGGTCGCAGCGGCGGGATCGAGGCCTGGCAGCGGAATCAGTTCACTGGCCCGCGCCGCAAATACGTCCTGGTGCGGATGGAACGCGAAGACCTGCTGGCCGGACTCTGCTACCTCGCCGACGCAGGCATATCCATAGGCGAAGGGATAGGAGAAGGTTCCGGTCAGCGCGTCGATCGTGTCGTCAAGCGCAAACTCGGCCGGGACCTCGCCGCGGTACACGAGCCGTTCGGTGCCGCCGCTGATGCCAGAGCGCACGGTGCGGACCAGGACCTCGCCGGCCGCGGGCCGCGGTGCGGGCAGCTCCCTTATCTCCACGCTGCGCGGCGCAGTGTGAAACAGCGCGCGGGCAGGCACGCGGCTCATCTACCCCCCATTTATCAGTACAAAACGGTTAATTGCCCCACCTAGTGTCGGCCGGATGTGACATAGCTGATCGTACGGGAATCGTGTTCTTACGATCGTCATCGGCATCCAACTGCACTAGGACGGTTCCCGGTTGGGGAGGGCAGTGACTCGAATACGGCCAGCCGGCTGGCTGGTGGCCTCGGTCGCGCTGTTCCTGCTGGCCGTGGCCGGTTACGCCCTGCTCGTGCACGCGTCACCGCAGTACTACTGGAAGCAGATCGACACCGCCGTCTACCGGGATGGCGGTATCGCCGTGCGGAACCAGCCGGCGATGCTCTACGCGCTCCCGCTCGGTCCGGCGAGGCTGCCGTTCACCTACCCGCCGTTCGCCGCGCTCCTGTTCGCTGCGGTCAGCGGTGCGTCGTTCGCCACCTGGCAGATCGGGCTGACGGTGCTCACGATCGGGCTGCTGCCGGTGGTGGCGTACCTGTCCCTAGGCCTCGCCGGGCGCCCGTCCGGCCTGGCCAGGGCGGCGGCGGCGTTCGCGATCGCCGCGGTCGGCCTCTGGCTCGAACCGGTTGCCATGACACTGTTCTTCGGGCAGATCAACCTCGTGCTGCTGGCCCTGGTAGTGGGCGATCTCGCGCTGCCGGACCGGCTCAAGGGTAAGGGCATCGGAATCGGGTTGGCGGCGGGGATCAAGCTCACGCCCTTGATCTTCATCCCGTACCTGTTGTTCACGCGGCGCGTCAAGGCCGCGGCGGTCGCCGCGCTGACGTTCGCGGTCACCGTCGGACTTGGGTACGCGCTGCTGCCGCGCGCCTCAGCGGTCTACTGGCACAACCAATTCTTCCGGCCGAGCAAGTACTTTCACCTGGACGACCAGTCCCTGAACGGCGTCATACTGCGCCTTACTCACGCCGGGCCCCACGCGCACGCGTACTGGCTGATCGCGGCCGTCGTCGTCGGCGTCGCCGGGCTCGCCACCGCGATACTGGCGAGCCGGCGCGGCCACGAGCTACTCGGCCTGGTTGCGTGCGCCGCGACCGGCCTGCTGGTCTCCCCGATCAGCTGGTCGCACCACTACGTGTACGTGCTGCCGGCACTGGTCCTTGCGGTGTACGGGCCACGGCGCCTCGGCTACCGGATCCTCGGTGCCACGCTGTTGGTGGGCCTGTTTGGCTGGTGGCCCCTGCCTATCGGCAACAACGGCGGCTACGACCCGAACGCCCAGCTGCGGCCGCGCGGTTTGCTGCTGCTCGCGCCGAACCAGGGCAACCACGGGGCAGTCGAGTTCACCTGGCGTGGGCTGGAGTTGATCGTCGGCAACTACTACGTGCTCACCCTGCTCGTGTTCATCGCCGCCGCCGGATGCGCTCTGGTGCCTGTCGCATTCGGCCTGAGCGCGCGCCGCCCGCCCGCCGAGCCAGATGCGGTGTCGGCACGGCCGCCCGGCGTCGCCCGGTAGGGCGATCGGTTCCCTGACGTCTTGAGTACGGGCGTTGCTTCTGTCAGCCGCTGCTCCAGACGTGTGAGTGCTGCTTGAGCCACCCAAGTGGCGGCCGCCACCAGTGTTCTCGGCGCCCGCGAGCCGGGGACCTGGCGGGCGGCGCGAGACGCCTTCGCGTTGGTAACACCTGTCCCTCACGCACCTCTGGCTGGGGCTGGCCAACTTTCGAGCGTCAACGTGTGCAGTTCGGGTCGTATAGACCCCCAAACTGAACACATTGACGATTTGATACGTTGCGGCGAGCCTCAAATAGCACACAATAATGAAGCGCAGACTGTATGGAAGCGCCTGGCACCCGTACGGAACACAATTTGGGCGCGGGACTCAGACGTGAGTCTGGGCGCGGCGGACGAGCCACTAGCCACTCTTGCGGTAACGCCCTCCGACTGCGGGAGAGAACGATGGAGACATTCCGGGCTTATTACACCGACGTCCGCTTTTCAGGTCATCCGACGTGCGCCCGGCGGCCGCCAGTTCAACGGCCGCCGGGATTACGCCGAGCTGCCTGCGTCAGTCGTAGATGAGGTCAAACTCCTCCCACTGGCCGATCGCGCTCCTGTTCGCGATCAGCGGGTCGGCCCCGGCGTCGTCGGCCGTCACGATCTGGTTGTTCGCGTGCGCACGCAGGCTGACGCTCCCGTCGGAGTTCTCGATCAGATCGAACTCCTCCCACTGGCCGATCGCCGTCTTGTTGGCGATCAGCGGGTCGGCTCCCGCGCCATCGGCGGTGACGATGTCATTGTTGGCGTGCGCCCTCAGGCTTACGCTGCCGTCGCTGTTGCTGATCAGGTCGAAGGTCTCCCAGGGGCCAATCGCGGTGCGGTTGGCGATCAGCGGGGAGGCGCCTGCGTTGTCCGCGGTGACGATGTCATTGTTCGCGTGCGCGCGGAAGCTGACCGTGACGGTATCGCGGACCAGGTTGAATTCCTCCCAGGGGCCGATCGCGGTGCGGTTGGCGATCAGCGGGGAGGCGCCGGCGTTGTCGGCGGTGACGATGTCATTGTTGGCGTGCGCGCGGAAGCTGACGCTGCCGTCCGCATTGCTGATCAGGTCAAAGGTCTCCCATTGCCCGATGGCGGTGCGGTTGGCGATGAGGGGTGAGGCGCCTGCGTTCTCGGCGGTGACGTAGTCATTGTCGGAGTGCGCGCGCAGGCTCACGGAACCGTCGGGGTTGGTGAGCAGGTCGAAGGTCTCGGCCGGGCCGATCGAGGTGGCGTTCGCGATCAGCGAGGTACTGCCGTTCGCCGCGTCGACGTAATCGCCATTGGCGTGGGCCTGCAGGCTGACCACGGAGGCGGTCGTCGGAACGAAGGTGGTGTTGCCGGCGTAGCCGGCGGCGGTGATGCTGGCCTGGACGGCGTTCTCGGTGGCGTCGGAGGGGTAGCCGGCGGTGACAGCGCCTTCGAAGAACTCTCCGTCTCCCCAGATGCTATTGTCGCCGCCGGTGCCCAGCTCGATGGAGTTCTGCACCTTCATCGGGTTATAGCCGTTGGGCAATGCTCCCGAGTAGCTTTGCGTCAGCCCGCCTGACTGCCCGTTGCCGTACTTCAGGGTGAAGTTGGTCGTGCCGTTGTTCTTCTCCCACGCGGAGACGAACGTGCCCTTCTCCGCGGAGATGGACGTGGGGTTGGCACCGGTGTTGCTGAAGTACATGCCGTTCTCCAGGTCGCCGCCGACCCAGGGGCCGGTGCCGGTGCAGTTCTGCGTCCAGCAGTCGGTGCCGTAGTAGATCGCGTTCATGGTGGCGTTGCCGTCGTCGCTGTCGTTGGTCTCGCCCGAGCCGAAGTCGAAGCAGCAGCCATTGCTCGTGAGGTTCGAGGAGGTCAGCATGTAAACGCCCGCTGGCTGCGAGCCGGTGGGGACGTTCTTGGCGTTGTTGATGCGGTATCCCGTCCCCTGCGCGTCGAACAGCGCCCCGTAGGCCGGCTGGCCGCCGACCGTCACTGGCAGCGCCATGGCCGGGGAGCCGATGTCGGAGCCGCCCGGGCCGGGGCCGGAGATCCCGCCCGAGCACCCTGAGCAGGACGTTCCCAGCGAGATGGGCATGTTGTTGCCGTTGGAGGTCTGGTCGTACAGCTCGGTGATGGTGCAGGTGGTGCCGGAGCAGAACGAGACCTGAGGCGCTGCGTTGACGACCCCGCCGGCCGATTGCAGGCCGATGTTGAGCTGGCTGCCGTCCGAGGCCCGCTGGACCTGGTACAGCGGGCCGTCGTAGGAGGCGAATAGCGCGCGGGTTGTGCTGTAGGCCGCTTCGCACGGCGTGCCGCCCGAGGCGTAGATGTCGCACGGCAGCGAGGCCGCCGCGCGCGCGGGTACCGCCGCGCTGAACAGGGGGACGGCGAGCGCTGCCGCGAGCAGGAACGCGGCGGCCAGCCGCACCCACCGCCGGGTGAAGGGTATCGAGAGCATGTGTCAGCTTCCGTTCTCGAAACGCGAAACGGGCGGGCGAACGCCACGCACCGGCAGATCGGACGGCCGTGGATACGTCTACGGTCGTCTTATTCATCGAGCTTTCGGGACCCTTGGCCAGAGATTGCGCTAGCTTTACACATAAGTCAAGGGGATGTTTCGAAGTATTTCGGTGGATCATCCGGGGTTGACCGAAACAGACCTTCATCGGCGCACCGGCTCACCCTCCCCGCGCCCGGCCACCATTGCCGACGGATCTGCGGACGCCCGGCCTTGCGGCGCAGAACGCGATCGCTATGATATGTGTCTAATGTCAGACAAAGTTTGCTTCTGTCGGGTGAGCAGCACTTGACTTAGGCGCAACTTCTACATGCTTATCGCCTCGCGGCCAAGCGTCTTGCGAGCCAGTAGGGAGGGAGTTCGCCGTCACCGCACCGATGAACCTCCGGGAAGAGGGCCGCCTGCGGGTTCTCCAGGCGCTTTACGACAGCGCCGGGACGAGCCGACCCGAGCTGGCCAGAGTGACCGGGCTGTCTCGTGCCACCGTCGCGTCCCTCGTCGCCGACATGATCGGGGCCGGGCTTGTGTGCGAGGAGAACGGCCCGGCCGAGCCAGAGAACCGCTCGATGGGGCGACCTGCCCAGCCGCTGTCGCTGAACCGGTCCGCTGCCTACGCCGTCGGCGCCGATATCGGTCACAGCCACGTACGGGTCGCGTTGTACGACCTGCATGGCTCGCCGGTCTGGGATCAGGCCGAGGTGAAGGAGGTCGACACAGCACCGCAGGAGACCCTTGACCTCGCCGCGGATCTGATCGACCGCGCCCTGCGCGAATGCCTCGTCCCGCGGGAGCGGGTCCTCGGACTTGGCGCGGACATCGCGTCACCGGTCAGAAGCGACGGCGCGCTGGTGGCCGACGGGATCATGTCGGGCTGGGTCGGCATCCGCCCGGGCGAGGAGCTTGAACGGCGCACTGGCCTGGCCACGCAGTTGATCAATGACGCCAACGCCGGGGCACTCGCCGAGCACCGTTACGGCGCCGGCCGCGGTACCGACGACATGATCTACGTGCGGCTGTCGGCCGGAATCGGGGCAGGCATCATCACGGCCGACCGGCTCTTGCTCGGAACGGGCGGCCTCGCCGGCGAGATCGGCCACGTGCCCGTTGCCGAAGCGGGTCGTGTCTGCCGCTGCGGCAACCGCGGCTGCCTGGAGACCGTCGCAAGCCCGGTCGCGATCGCCAGGCTGCTGCAGGACAGCTGGGGCCGCGCGGTCACGCCTGACGACCTCCCGGGCCTGCTCGCAGGCAACAGCGCGGGAGCACTGCGCGTGATCGAGGATGCCGCCGAGGCAGTCGGGCGCACCCTGGCCGGGATGGTCACGCTCTTCAACCCGCAGATGATCGTCATCGGCGGCGACCTCGCAGTGGCCGGCGAGCGAATCACCGGACCAATTTCTCGTGCCATCGCCCGCTACGCGCTGCCCTCGGCCGTCCCCCAGGTGACCGTCGTCACCGGGGACCTCGGCTCAAGCGCCGAGGTCCGCGGCGCCGCGAGCCGCGTGCTCGCCCGCGCTCCCCGGAGTCTGGCGCTCATGAGCAGTGCCGACTCGATTGACGCGCCCACACTGCTCAGTGCCGGGGGTCGTCGGCGGGGTGCACGTAGTCCAGGCTGATCGGCCCGAGCGCGGTGACCTGGGTGATGTACTCGCCCGACTTCGCCCAGTGGAAGTGCGGCGTACCCCCGGGCAGCACGACGACGGCACCGGGCGGGTACGCCTGCAGCTTGTCCGGATCGAAGTCCTCGCCCTGGCCGATGTAGAAGACGCCGGAGATGACCGTGTAGACGCGATCCTCGTGGTGCCGGTGCGGCGGCAGCTTGGCCCCGGCCGATGCCTTGACCCGGATCGTGAACGGGCCCGCCTTGCTCGTATCGCCCACCACGACCGCGAGCAGCACCCCGGGCGGGAACGAAGCGAACGGCTGGAAGTCGACGTCCTGAGACAGGATCGACCGGAAGACGGCCTGACCAGGCTGGTGGTGGGTGGTGGTCATCGCTGGCGAACCTCCTGACTCGGTGACGCATAGTCGTCACGTCGCTGGCACCACGTTCCCGCATTGTCCCCGCTCATCGCGCCCGTGAGACACCCCGGCCAGCCCCGGTCAGGCTGCGACCTCTGGACTTAGGGCATATCGGACTTCCGGTCAGGGCCGCCGCCCGCCCGGGGACGCCGTGCGAGAATTCCTGGTGTGGAATATCCGCAGGCGCCAGTGCCATCGTTCCTTTTCGACCTCGACGGGACGCTGATCGACAGCGTCTACCAGCACGTGATCGCGTGGCGGGCGGCGCTCGAGGACATCGGCATCGACCTGTCGGTCTGGCGGATTCACCGCCGGATCGGGATGAGCGGCGGCCTGTTCGTGCAGGCGCTGTTGCGGGAGACCGGCCGGACCCTGTCGGCCGACGACATCGCGCAGCTCCAGCAGGCGCACGCGGTCGAGTACCGCAAGCAGATGGGGTCGGTCACCGCGCTGCCGGGCGCGCGGGAGCTGCTGACCGCGCTGACCGACGCCGGGGTGCAGTGGGCGATCGCGACCAGTGGGTACGCCCTCACCGCGCGGCCCGCGCTCGAGCTCCTGGGGCTGCCAGAGGACACCCCGATGGTGACCAGGGACCTGGTCAGGCACGCCAAACCCGACCCCGACCTGTTCCTGGCGGCCGCCGCCCTGCTCGGGGTGGAGCCGCGGTACGCGATGGTGGTCGGCGACAGCGTCTGGGACCTGCTGGCCGCGCGGCGGGCCGGCTCGCTCGGCATCGGCCTGCAGTCGGGCGGGTACGGCCGCGAGGAACTGGAACGCGCCGACGCCTACCGCGTCTACGCCGACCCGGCCGAGATGCTGTCGCGCCTGTACGAGATCGGCGTCCGTCTGGGCGAGAACTCGGGCGGCTGACCAGCACCGCGAATCTAGGCACGGCTGCAATTAATTCCAGGAACGTCAAATTAGCGTTCGCCGCGACGCGGCCATGGCCGGATTACCTATGATTGAGTAGTGAATCCGCATCGGCCGCTCCTGGTTTTCATGTCGCATACCGGCGAGTTTGCCGCCTTCCCGCAGAATGGCTCGTTCCTGGCCGCGGCGAAGGAAGCCGTTATCGACGGCGGTCACCTGCCGGTGGAAATGAGCTCGTTCGTGGCCGGAAGCGCGCCGACCGCGCTCGCGTGCGAGGACGCAGTTCGAAAATGCGATGTTTACCTTGGCATACTTGGCCACCGCTATGGGACTCTATTGCCGGATCGCGATATCGCGTACACCGAGCTCGAGTATGAGTGCGCAGTCCTCAACGAAATACCCCAGATAATGTTCTTGCTGTCGCTGACCGCCCCGGTTCCGTCGAACACCTTCCACGACAGGGACAGCGGCCATCGGCAGGAGCAGTTCCGCGCGATGGCGCGAAACGCGGGAAAAATAATACTGGAGTTCGACAGTCCGGAGGATCTCAAGTACAAGGTCCATCGGTCGCTCAACGAGGAAGCGCGGCGCATTGACTCCGTCCGCAATCCGACCCGCCCGTCCCGCGACCAACTCCGATCGGCTCTCGATGAGCGAGTGCCCGAAGCCGCCTGGTGCAGCGAGTACCTCGCCGCGCTGGCTCTGGGCGAGAAGTCGGAGGTACCCATCGCCGCCAACGACGTCGTCATTTTTGTTGCCGTCGAGGTGGCCCATGAACTCGCCGGCGGCGGTGAGGCTCGCCGGCTGCTGGCCGACTGGCCGCGCCTGCAGGCCCTGATATCCAGCCGAGCCGACAAGAACGCCCTGCTGTCGTGCGTCGCCAAGCACCGCGACACGTTCGCGGGCATGAGCGAGTACCTGGCCGCCCAGCGGCGCGCGGACCCGTCGATCGCGGAACGCATCGATGCTCCCGGCCGGTCGTCGAACGCGGAGATCGCCACCCCCTATCACCGGCCGCACGCGAGGGCGCTGATCGACCTCCTCTGGAACGACGGGGACTGGCCCGAGCTCGAGCGGCAGGCGGCCCGGTGGGCGGACGCCAAGGACCCGTCGCTGCGCCTGCGGGCGCGGAACGCCCTGCTCGCCGCCCTGGAGGCGCGCGGCCCGGCCCACGCCGAGCGCGCCGCCCGGACGGCGGCCGGATTCGCCGACGGGCCGGATGCGGAGTGCGTGGACCTGGTGATGGCGGCCACCTACGCCGCGGTCGCCGGCGACCTGGACGCCGCCCGCCGCTACGTCCGCGACGCGCGGGCCCGCTGGCCGGACGACCGGGATGCGAGGCGACTCGAAGCGAAACTACTCCGCCTGTAAGACTCTGCCCCTCAGACGAAGGAAACGGCGATGGACAGCAAGTTCCCGATCGGGGTCGATATGACACGCGTCATATCGACGTTGGCAGAGCAGATCTACGACACGCATCTCGCCTTCCTGCGGGAGAACGTCCAGAATGCGATCGACGCGATCAGGATTCAAGCCCGCCGCGACGCGGCCTCCTCCCGACGTGACGACTACATGGTCGTCATCGAGGTCAGCGGCACGACCGTGCGGATATCCGATAACGGGATCGGCATGACCCTCGACGAGCAGCGCACGTTCTTCTGGACCATGGGCGCGAGCGGCAAAAATAACAAGGAGGCACGCGACGCGGGCTGCATCGGAAGCTTCGGGATCGGCGGTTTCGCGAACGCGGGCGTCTGCACCGCGCTGAAGGTGACGTCGCGGTCGGCCGGCGCCCGGGTCGCGCACTGGACCAAGTTCGTCTTCGCCGACCTGAAGACCGCCACCGCCAGCAAACTGCCCGAGGTCAAGTCCGGCGTCGACCGCCATTTCGGCGGCCGGGGCACCATGCTCGAGGCCGAGCTCAAGGAGCAGCCCAAGCTGGACGAGCTCAGGCGGTTCATCCAGGACTGCGTCAGGTACGCAGACGAGCGCGTCACCTTCAACGGGCAGGTCATCTCGCGGCAGAAGCTCAGCGTCCAGAATGCCGCCACCGGCACGCTGACGCTGCTGACCAGGGGCACCGCCGAGACGCTGCAGGCCGCGGCGGAAGACCGCGACCGGCAACGGGCGCGGCTGCAGAAAATCAGCTGCCGCTGGTACGAGGACGCCGAGCACACCCTGTACGCCGAACTGGTCGGCATGACGGTCGACGGAGCGAACGCTCGGCTGGGCGGATACGCGAAAATTCGCCGCGGTAACATCGAGATAAGGCGCCGCGGCTTCAAGATCTGCAGCGTGAACAACCGGACATTTACCCTATCGCATCCCGTTCCCGAACAACTGGATCTGTCCGGAGTTATAGAAGCGGACGTGCTCAGCCCGACGGCCGGACGCGAGTCGCTGGACGAGAAATCGGAATCATTGCTGTCCGCGATCTGCAACCTGCTCAGGGACGAGGCGGCCAGTCGGATTCTCGAGAGCTCAGATCGGATAGCCCAGTATCCGGAGATTTACAACTACATCACACTGCGGCCTGAGCGCCTGCATATGCTGGGCATGGTCAAGGTTCCGCTGACCGGCGGCGATGAGTCCACGCTCGAAGCGATAAAGGCCGAGGCCGCCAAGGGGATTAAAATTTTCTTCTCCAAGGAACGCAACGGCATCGTGGCGTCGCACCTGAAAGCGGCTGGCAGCATCGTCGTCGAGCTGCCCAGTGATTACCAGCGGGGAAAGCCTATCCGGCAGTACCTGGAGACATTGTGCAAGGCCGCATCGGCCGACGACCAGGTGCAGTGCGTCGAGGATTATCCGGACAGCTCATTCACCAAATTCGACCGCATCTTCCTCAATGAGCTGGAAGAAGTCCTCATCACCTGTTACAACATCCAAACAGTGACCATGCACGCGGGGAAGCTCAGCTCCGACCTCGCGGCTTACGCTGCGAACGCGTCCGAGGGCAAGCTGGAGCTGTACGTGGACCTCAGGCACCCGCAGGTCATCAAGCTGCATGGAATGCCGGCCACCATGATGGGGACGGCCGCCCGGTTTTTCTGCATAGAGCTGATCGGGGAGGCGCTGCGCCGGGCCAGCCCGCGGTTTTACAGCGACGGTTCATCGGCCTTCGCCAAGTTCTTCAAGAACCGCGCCGAGGAGTGGATCCTGGTTCGCGGCGAGATCATCGAGTTCGGCCGGCGGGACATCCATGACATCGGACGCGATGACGTGTGGACGCCGGAGCCCGGTCACGCTCCTAAGATCATCTATTGCCGGCCCGGGTGGTTCGACGGATTCCTCGGCCACTATCTGCGAATGCCCGGCGGACTGGTCAAGGCGTACATGAATGAGATCCAGGACCATCCGCTGCGCGCCGCCACCTGGATCGGGAATCAGATCGCGCTGATCGTCAGCGACGGGGTGACCACCTCCTACGGAATCCAGATCAAGCTGGACTCGCTGGTGCAGGACAGCGACGGCGGCCGCGGCCGCCCCGGCTCCACCGTCATCGAGCCCCGGCTGCTGTCCATCTACGGTGAGCTGTACTTTCCCATCCCCAAGCAAATCGAGCCGGCCCTCATCCCGTCGAGGTCCGAGACGATCAGGATCGCCGTCTCCTACGACATGCTGGAATAGAGGGGCTACCGGGACTCGGGGAGGGCCAGCGCCTCGGCCGCCAGGGTGGCCTGCTGGAGGGTTTCGCGGAGCGCCTGGGCGGCCTCGGCCGCCTGCTCGGCCAGCCCGGCGATTTCCGTGGTCGCGTGCTCGTCGGCGGCGGTGCGGGCGACCAGGTCGCGGTACTTGTCGTTGTTGGCCGCCATCCGGTGGGCGGTCTCCCAGTCGCGGCGGGCGGCGTCGGCCGCGGCCACCTGCGCGGCCAGCGACTCAAGAGAGACCACCCGGGCCGTGGTCGCCTCCCTGGCCAGCGATATCGCGCGATTCTGAGACAGCAGCACGGCGGTTGTCATCGGCCCGGCCGCGCCGCCGTTGTACCCCGACACGAGCTCGAACAGCAGCTCGGTGATGTCGCGAAGCGCGACCGCGATCTGCCATTCATGCCAGCGCAGAACGGGTTCCTGGGCCGCGGCCCGGAGGTCGCCGGCGTAGACCGGTGATTCCACGATGGTCGCGATCGCACGCTGGGCGCGGTACAGCAGCCTCCGGCAGCCCTGCTCCAGCGCGATCGGCGAGACGACCTCGTCCCGGCGGCGGACCTGGCGAACCGGCCCCTTACGGCCCGCGACCTGCTGGTTCGTCATCCGGATGAGACGCTGGCGCTTGCCTTCCCGCAAATCGGGATTCGCCACGGGCCGCACGCCCGACGCGCCAGCATCGCCAACCATAAACGCATCCTAGACGCAGCGACGCCGCGGCCGGCCGGACCGCAGAACGCGGACTGGTTTCGGGGTCGCATTGTTTAATGAAGTGTGATCGATGAGCACGCGCGGCACGATCCGCCCGCGCGGCTGCGGCCGTTCGTCTCCGGGTACGCGGGGTACCGGCAGGAGGGGGTGGCGCCCGCGCGTCACCGCGGGCTGCCGTCGCCCGAGCTGACGTTCATCGTCACCCTCGACGACCCGCTCGCGATCGACGCCCATCCCGACCCGGGCCAGCCCGCCGAGTCGTATGACACGCTGCTGGGCGGGCTGCACACGTCGCCCGCGCTGGTCAGCCACCAGGGCCGCTGGTCCGGGGTGCAGCTCGGGCTCACCCCGCTCGGCGCGCGGACGCTGCTCGGCGTGCCCGGCCGCCGAGCTGGCGAACTGGGACGCGGAGGCGACCGACGTGATCGGCGGGTTCGCGGCCCAACTGCGGGAGCTGGTGGTCGAGCAGCCGACCTGGGCGGGCCGGTTCGCGGTGATCGACCAGCTGCTTGAGCGGCGCGCGGCCGAGGTTGACGGCCGACCGCCGCGCGACGGTCCGGCCGGAGGTCGGCCTACGCCTGGCGGCGGCTGCGGGAGAGCCGCGGCAGCGTCGGCGTGGCCGAGCTGGCGGCCGAGACCGGCCTGAGCGCCCGCCGCCTTGGCTCGCTGTTCCGGGACGAGTTCGGCCTGGCGCCCAAGGAGGCCGGGCGGGTCTTCAGGTTCACTCACGCGCGGCGGCGGATCGAGCGCGGCGACGGCTAGCGCGCGGGCGGGACGCTGGCCAACCTCGCCGTCGAGTGCGGGTTCTACGACCAGGCCCACCTGGCCCGCGAGTTCCGCGCGCTGGCCGGGTGCCCGCCGTCGCAGTGGCTGGCCGAGGAGTTCCGATTCGTCCAAGCCTCGGCCGCTGACCTCGGGGAATGATCGCGGGCATGACACAGACACCGCCACCGCAGGTGTGGCCATCGCTCGTCGCCCGCGACGCCCGCGGGCTGATCAAGTTCCTGGTCGACGCGTTCGGCTTCGAGGAGACCGCCGTCTACGGCGAGGGAGACCAGGTCCACCACGCCGAGCTCGCCTGGCCGCCCGGCGGCGGGGTGATGCTCGGATCGGCCGACCCCGGTTCGACCGCGCCCGGCACGTTCCGCGGCTATGCCGTCCTCGACGACCCGGACACGCTGTTCAAGCGGGCGGTCGAGCATGGCGCCACCGTGATCAGGGAGCTCACCGACCAGGACTACGGCTCGCGCGAGTTCTCGGTCACCGACCCGGAGGGGAACCGCTGGTCGTTCGGCACCTACCGGGGCGCCCCGCGGTGATAAGGACCGGGGCTCGCGGACGCCCAGCCGCTCAAGCCGCGCGTTGCTGAACCGTCCCCGGGGGTCGAGCCGCTCGAACAGCGCCCGGGCGTCGCCCAGCCGGGGGTAGAGCCGTTCGGGCTGGCCCGCCTGGATGTGCGAGGCCTTCCCCCAGTGCGGGCGGGCGTCGAACGGCGCCAGCGCCGCCTCGACCTCGGTCAGCGCCGCGCTGACCTGGTCGCGGCGGTTGCGCCAGGTGAAGTGGATCGCCAGCGTGTCCCGGTCGTAGGACCCGCTCAGCCACAGCCGGTCCGGCAGCGGTGGCGCGGATCTCCGAGACGAGCAGCAGCGGCGTGATCAGCGGCGACAGCCGCCGGACGGCGTCCAGGGCGGCCGCGCCGCTGGCCCGGTCGACGAAGTACTCGGACTGGATCTCGTCCCCGTTGCTTGGCGGGGAGTCGATGCGGAAGTGCGGCAGCCGCTCCGACCACGGGCCGCGCCGCGCCGACGACCGTGAGGTTGTCGACCGGGGCGTCGACCAGCCGCGGCGGGCCCGGGTCGCGGGGCGCGCCGAAGAACTCCGGCGGCGCAGCGCCGTCCGGCTCCGGCCCGTCGAGCCGACGCTTGACCCACGCCGCCTCGATCGTCTCGCCCGCTCCAGTCGGTGAACAGGCTGACGCTGTAGGCGGCGGACATGACGGCGTCCAGGTCGGCCAGCACCCGGTCCCAGCCTCAGCCCGGCGTAGACGTCCTGCCTGACCAGGTAGCTCGGCTGCACGTCGAGGGTGACGCGGACGACGATGCCGAACGCGCCGAGCCCGACCGCCATCCCGGCGAAGTCCGGGTCCGCGCGCCCGGCCCGGCGCAGCTCGCCGTCGGCGTCGACGTACTCGAGGCCGGCGATCGCGGCCGACAGGATCTGGTTGCGGCTGCCGGACCCGTGCGTCCCGGTGGCGGTCGCGCCCGCGATCGAGATGTGCGGCAGCGATCCCAGGTTGTGCAGCGCCCAGCCGCGCTGCTGCAGCCACCCCGCGAGGGCGCCGTAGGAGATCCCGGCGCCGACCGTCACCGTCCGCGCGGTCTCGTCGAGGACCGGCTCGGGCGCGATGCCGGTCACCGTGACCAGGGTGTCCCCGTTGTCGGCGAGGTCGTTGAAGGAGTGCCGGGTGCCGAGGGCGCGCACCCGGCCGCCGGCGGTGACCGCGCGGCGGACGTCGTCGATCGTCCGCGCGGCGATCACCGTGCGGCGGCGGTGAACCGGTAGGTGCCCGACCAGGTTCGAAGTTCAGGCGTCACGCTGCCAGACACTATCGCCCTGCCGGCCACGATTAAGCCAGGGACCGTTCGGGAGAAAAAGATTTTTTAGCTCGAACGGACCCGGGCTCCACCTGCACCGACACCGCTTTCGAGAGCGGGGCGGACGCTCCGATCCGCGCGGCTTGCCCGGATCCGGCCAATCTGGCCGGCCCCGCGCTCCGAACTGGAGCCGTGATGATCGCAGGGATCCCCGTCAGCGTCCGCCGCGTGCTCAGGCTCGCGGTCCGGGGCGCGCTGGCCGGGCTCCTGTCGGCGGCGGTCGCGCTCGGGGTGGCGGAGCTGGTGGCCGGGATCACCGGCCCGCTCAGCAGCCCGGTGATCGCGGTCGGCGGCGTCGCGATCGACCTGACGCCGGTCCCGCTCAAGGACTTCGCGATCGCCCACTTCGGCAGCAACGACAAGAACGCGCTCCTGGCCGGGATCGTGGTGCAGCTCGCGGTCTTCGCCGCGGTGATCGGGATGCTGGCGATCCGCTGGCTATGGGTCGGCCTGGCCGGGCTGGCGGTGTTCGGCGCGCTCGGCGTGGCGGCGGTCGTCAGCCGCTCGTCGGCCAGCCTGTCCGACGTGGCGCCCACCCTGATCGGGGTGGCGGTGGCCGCGGTGGCGATGGTCTTCCTGGTCAGGGCCCCCCGGCTGGAGGACAAGGACGAGGCGGCTCCGAACCAGCCGGGGCGCCGCCGGTTCCTGGCCCTCGGCGCCGGGGCGGCCGTGGTCGCCGCCGCCAGCGGCTGGTCGGGCGAGCTGCTGCTGCGCCGGTTCAACGTGACCGCGCTGCGGGCGGCGGTCCGGCTGCCGCGCCCGGCCGTCGCGGCCGCGCCGGTGCCAGCCGGGGCCTCGCTGAACGTCTCCGGCATCACCCCGTTCTTCACCTCGGGCAACAGCTTCTACCGGGTCGACACCGACCTGGTCGTGCCGCAGGTATCGCCGCACGACTGGACGCTGCAGATCACCGGGATGGTGGGCCATCCGATCGAGCTCACCTTCGACGACCTGCTGCGGCTGCCGCTGATCGAGCACGACATGACCCTGGTCTGCGTCTCCAACGCGGTCGGCGGCCCCTACGCAGGGAACGCGCGCTGGCTCGGCGCGAGCCTGCCGGCCCTGCTGCGGAAGGCAGGCATCCGGCGCGGGGCCGACCAGGTGCTGTCGACCGGGACCGACGGCATGACGATCTCCACCGCGGTCGACACGATCCTGGACGGGCGGCAGGCGCTGATCGCGGTGGGCATGAACGGTCAGCCGCTGCCGACCGAGCACGGCTTCCCGGCCCGGATGCTGGTGCCGGGACTGTACGGCTATGTGTCGGCTACCAAGTGGGTCACCAAGCTCGAGGTGACGACGTTCGCCCGCCAGCAGGCGTACTGGACTCAGCGCGGCTACGCGTTGCAGGCGCCGATCAGGACCGAGTCGCGGATCGACATACCCCGACCGCTGGCGCAGCTCCCGGCGGGCCGGGTCGCGGTCGGCGGGGTCGCCTGGGCGCCGCACCGCGGCATCTCCCGGGTCGAGGTCAACGTCGACAACGGGCCGTGGCGGACCGCGAAGCTGGCCGCCGCCGACGGCACCGACACCTGGCGGCAGTGGGCGTGGGCCTGGGACGCGGCCCCGGGGCTGCACACCCTCCAAGTCCGCGCGACCGACGGCACCGGCGCGGTGCAGACCAAGAGCGAGGCCGGGGTGTTCCCGAGCGGGGCCACCGGCTGGGACTCGGTGGTGGTCACGGTGAGCTGACCGGGCATGCGCCGGCGGCCCCTTGGCCGACGCATGCTTCCCCTCGAGTAGCACCTGATGAAACAAGTAGGCCTAGATGAGACACATATCGAACCAATACAAGGAGTCACCATGCAATACCGCATCCTCGCCGCATCTGTAGCCGCCGCCGGCCTCGCCGTCGGGGCGGCCGCGTGCAGCAGCTCGCCCAGCTCAAGCAGCTCGGCCGGCTCGGCGCCGTCGTCGGCGGCCGCGAGCACGCCGATGCCGGCGTCGAGCTCGCCGATGGCATCCGCGCCCGCGTCCGGCGCGGCCGCGTCGACGACCTCCGACTTCGGCCCCGGCTGCGCCTCGGTGCCCAAGTCGGGGGCGGGCAGCTTCACCGGGATGGCGACCGCCCCGGTGGCGACCGCCGCGTCCGCCAACCCGGTGCTGTCCACCCTGGTCACCGCCGTCAAGCAGGCCGGGCTGGTCGGACACGCTGAACTCGGCGGCCGGCATCACGGTGTTCGCGCCCGACAACTCCGCGTTCGCCAAGATTCCGGCCTCGACCCTCAAGTCGGTGCTGGCGGACAAGCCCGAGCTCACCAAGATCCTCACCTACCACGTGGTGGCCGGCCGGGTCACCCCGGCCGAGCTCGCCTCGGGCAAGACGCTCAAGACCCTCGAGGGCTCGGCCGTCACCCCGGCGATGATGGGCAGCAGCTACACCGTCAACGGCGCCAGCGTGGTCTGCGGCAACGTGCAGACCGCCAACGCCACCGTTTACATCATCGGCAGCGTGCTGATGCCCAAGTAGGACTCACGCCTCGCGCCGACCTGACGCCCGAGCCCCTCCGGGACGACGGGCGGCGCGGAGCCTCCCCCGATGCCCGCGCAGCCTCGAGTGACCGGGGCCGCGCGGGCATCGACGTCCGCGCCGTGACGGCCGTCAGTCGCTGGTGAGGATCACGAGCTGCTGGGTCGCCCTGGTCATCGCGACGTAGCGGTCGACCGCGCCCTCGATGCCGGCGCCGAACGCGTCCGGGTCGACCAGGATGACGAGGTCGAACTCGAGTCCCTTGGCCAGCTCCGGGGTCAGCGACCGGACCCGGGCGGTCGGCCGGAAGGCGGGATCGCCGATCACGCAGGCGATCCCCTCGGCGTGGGCGGCGAGCCAGCGGTCGAGGATCGTCCCGCAGCTCGGCGGCGGAGCCGCGCCGGACCGGGCGGCCGCCGCGCGCGGATCGAGGTCGGCACGTTGGCGTCCGGGAGTACCGCCCGGATCACCGGCTCGGCCTCGGCCATGACCTCTTCCGGCGTGCGGTAGTTGATGCTCAGCGAGGCCAGGGTAATGCGGTCGAGGCCGACCCGCTCGAGTCGTTCCCGCCACGACTCGGTGAACCCGTGCCTGGCCTGGGCCCGGTCCCCGACAATGGTGAAGCTCCTGGACGGGCAGCGCAGCAGCAGCATCTGCCACTCGGCGTCGGTCAGCTCCTGCGCCTCGTCGACCACGATGTGCGCGAACGGGCCGGCCAGCTGGTCCGGGTCCGCGTCGGAGAGCGTGGCCTCGTTGACCAGGGCGGCGGCGAAGTCCTCGCCGCCGCAGCATCGTCACCAGGCCCATGCCGTACTCGTCGTCGGCCGCCTCGATCAGGGTGTCGACGACCCGGTCCATCTGCTCGCGTTCGGCGGCTGCGGCCGCCTCCTGGCGGCGCTTGCGCCGGGCCGCCTCCGGGTCGCCCAGCCGCTGCCTGGCCGCGTCGAGCAGCGGCAGGTCGGACACCGTCCACGCCTGGCCGTCCGGGCGCTGCAGTTTCCGCACGTCTTCACGACTGAGCCACGGCGCGCATTTACGCAGGTAGGCGGGGACCGTCCACAGGTCAGAGACGAGATCGGCCGGCTCGATCAGCGGCCACGCCCGGTTGAGGGCGGCCCGAAGCTCCCGGTTCTGCCGCAGCGACCGGCGCAGCTGATCGGCCGGGGCGTCGCCCTGGTGGTTCTCCGCCGCGATCGTGAGCAGCTCGGCCCAGATCGCCTCGCGCGCCTCGTTGTGCGCGGTGCCCGGCTCGGCCGCGTCGAACGCCTCGGCCCAGTCGTCCGCGGTCAGCTCGATGCCGGACCACGGCGTCTCGACCGTCATCGGGCTGGTCGGCGGGTTCTCGTAGAATCGGACGGCCGCCTCGATGGCCCGGACGAGGTCGGCCGACGACTTCAGCCGGGCCACCTCGGGGTCGGCCTCCGGGGTCGCGGCGGCGCCCTCCGGGACGAGGTCCCGCAGCGTGCAGGTCTGCACGCCCTCCTCGCCGAGGCTCGGCAGCACGTCGGAGACGTAGGCCAGGTAGGGCTGGTGCGGTCCGACGAACAGCACGCCGCCGCGGCGGTGGCCGAGGCGCGGGTCGGAGTAGAGCAGGTAGGCGCAGCGGTGCAGCGCGACGACGGTCTTGCCGGTGCCGGGGCCGCCGTCGACCACGAGAGCGCCGCGCGAGCCCGCGCGGATGATGGCGTCCTGGTCGGCCGCGATCGTGCCGAGCACGTCGCGCATCCGGGCCGACCGGTTGCCGCCGAGGCTGGCGATGAAGGCGGACTGGTCGTCGAGCGCGGCGTGCCCGTCGAGCCCGTCGGCGGTGAACACCTCGTCCCAGTAGTCGCTGATCCGGCCGCGGGTCCAGCGGTAGCGGCGGCGGCTGGCCAGTCCCATCGGGTTGGCGTGGGTCGCGCCGAAGAACGGCTCGGCCACCGGGGAGCGCCAGTCGACCAGCAGCCGGCGGCCGTCGCTGTCGGTCAGGCCGAGGCGCCCGACGTAGACCGGCTCCTGGTCGCCGTCGGCGTGGTCGTCCGCGCTGACCATCCGCCCGAGGCAGAGGTCAAGGCCGAACCGGCGCAGCGTGCGCAGCCGGGCCGACAGCCGGTGCACCTCGGCGTCGCGGTCCATCGCCTTCTGGCCGATCCCGCCGGGCGCCCTGAGCTCGGCCTCGAGGCGGCCGGTGAGGTCGGCGATCGACCGCTCGAGGCTGTCGGCGATCGCGGCGAAGTGCCGCTCGTCGGCGGCGATCAGCGCCGGGTCGGCCTTGGCGGCGAGACGGCCGGGAAGGTCAAACGCACGCGTGGTCAATGGGTTCACCCGATCAGCTCCGATATTTCCGCAGGTTCTGGGTCTGCAGGCGCTAGCCTCGGCGGGCGACTCTACGGCACCACCGGGGGCTTGCGGCAAGCCCCCGGGTCCGCTATAAGTTGAAAGTGGAGGGGAGTGCGTGCTCCTCCCTCCCCCTTTCCTTCAGCTCTCCGCTACGGACGCGTGTGGATCTCCACGATCGGGATCGTCGTCGGCTGCCTGGTCCCACCTGCGGGCTCAATCGTAACCGCCAGCTGATCGCCCGGCTGGACGTCGGCGGCCAGCACCGGCGACGTGGCGCCGGCGCTGCTGCCTGGCAGCAGTCCGAGCGAGCGGGGCGCCCGGCCGGGCTGATGACCCACAGCTGGTAGACCCGGGCGTCGCTGGGGGTCGGCATGCCCGCGGCGGTGATGACCGCCTCGCGGTCGTGCCGCGAGACGACCGCGGTCACCGTGCCGCCCGCGGTGGAGCTGCTCAGCTCGATCTGGGCGTCGGACGCGGCCAGCACCGAGGCGATGGTCTGATTCTTTGTCTGCGCCTGCTGCAGCTGGTGCCGGGTGCCGACCTGAAGGACGGCTAGGGCGACGATGGCGGCCGCCATCACGGTGACCGCGATCGGGCGGGGCAGCCTGCGGACGAGGCGCCTGCGCGGTCGGCGGCCGTCGGCGGCGGTGATCAGCCGGGCGCCGGGCGGCGGGAGCTGCCTGACCCGCTTGGTGGCGTCGAGTACCTGCTCGCGCATCGACGGCGGCGGCGCGATCGCGGTCGCCAGGCCGAGCCTGGCCGCGGTTTCCCGCAGCCCCCTGACCTCCTCGGCGCAGCTGGGGCACCGCTCCAGGTGCCTCTCGAACTCCTCGAGCTCGTCACCGGTCAGCGCGTCGACGGCGTAAACGCCGGTCAGCAGGTGGAGGTCGTGGCTCTGGACGCTCACCGGGACACCTCCATGCAGTCGCGCATCCGGATGAGGCCGTCGCGGATCCGGGTCTTGACCGTGCCAAGCGGCAGCCCGAGCAGCCCAGCCACCTCGGGATAGGAGTACCCGCCGTAGTAGGCGAGCTTGATCGCCTCGGACTGGAGGCCGCTGAGGCTGCCCATGCACCGGCGCACCCGTTGCCGGTCGAGCGCCAAGCCAACCACCTCGAAGACGTCCTCACTGGTGCCGATGTCGGGGGCCGCCTTCTGCTCGCGGGCGGTGGCGGCGTTCTCGGCCCGGACCCGGTCCACCGCCCGGCGGTGCGCGATCGTCATTACCCAGGCGGCGGCGCCGCCCCGGGCGGGGTCGAACCGGGAGGCGGAGCGCCACACCTCGAGCAGGACCTCCTGCGCGACTTCTTCCGATTGGGCCGGATCCCGCAGCACCTTGCGCGCCACCCCGTACACCGGCCCCGCCAGCTGGTCGTACACGGCCTCGAAGGCCGCGTGGTCACCGCAGGCCACCTGGGCCAGCAGCCCAGCCAGGTCGTGGCCATGCCCCTCGCAATGGCCGCGACCGTGGGGCTGCTGGCCCACCGATGGCGTGTTCATGTCTGGTATTCGGGGCCGGGCGGCCCCTGGATTGGTGCTGGAATCGCAGCAAGCGCGCCCGCGGGCAGTTCGTCCCGACCGAGGTGCGTTAGGCGTAGGGTTTGTCCAGACGCTGGCGAACTAGCCGCTTGGCCTGGACTCCGCCTTGCTGCCGAGGCGGAAGGCGGTTCCACACGGGTGACGGGCAACCGGCTGAGCATGATCTGGGAACTGGTCGCGGAGCAGGCGGCCGTCCATGGCTCAGGGATGTCGGCCGGCGATGCGTGCGCCGCCGCCGTGGCCGGGGTGCAGGTCACCGGGGCGTGGCTGAGCGCCGGGAGCGACCGCGAGCGGGGTCATCACCTGATGCGGGCGACTGACGAGGTCAGCCGGCGCCTAGCCGAGCTGCAGCTGACGCTCGGCGAGGGACCGTCGCTCGACGCGTTCGCGTCCGGCGCCCCGGCCCTGGCGTCGGATCTGGCGGACGGGGAGGCGGGGCTGCGCTGGCCGGCCTTCGCGCCCGCGGCCGGCCACCGCCAGGCGCGGCCGCGATCTTCGCGTTCCCGCTGGCAGTCGGGGCGATCCGGGCCGGCGTGCTCGGCCTCTACCGGGACCGGCCGGAGCCGCTGACCGGCCGCCAGCTCGGCGACGCGCTGCTGTTCGCCGACACCGCGACCCTGCTGCTGCTCAACGCCCAGACCGACGGGCCGCCGGTCGCGGACGCCGACCCCCAGCCAGCCGACTTTCCCTGGCACCGAGCGGAGATCGACCAGGCCACCGGCATGCTGACCGAGCAACTGGGCGTCAACATCACCGATGCGTTCGCCCGGTTGCGAGCCTATGCTTACGCTAACGACCTGCGGCTGGCCGATGTCGCTCGCGACATCGTCACACGCCGGCTTCGCCTGCACCCCGGCCCCGGGCCGTCCCCGGACAGTATTGCGTGAGCGGACAGGGAGAGGATGACCGGGATGGACGGGCAGTTGCTGTCGGAGACGTTCGTTGAGCTGACGGACACGATGGTCGCCGACTTCGATGTCATCGACTTCCTCCATCTGCTGACCGACCGCAGCGCCCGGCTGCTCGACGTCGCGGCGGTGGGGCTGCTGCTGGCCGACCCGCGCGGCGAGCTGCGGGTGGTGGCCGCCTCGAGCGAGGCCGCGCGGCTGCTCGAGCTGCTCCAGCTGGAGGGCGACCAGGGCCCCTGCCTGGACTGCTTCCGGTCCGGGATACCCGTTACCTCGGCCGACCTCGGTGCCGACGAGCGCTGGCCGCAATTCGCGGTCAGCGCGTCACTGGCCGGATTCGGGGCCGTGCAGGCGCTCCCCATGCGGCTGCGGGACCAGGTCATCGGCGCCCTCAACCTGTTCCGCGACGCCCCCGGCGGCTTCAACCCCGATGATGTGCGGATCGGCCAGGCGCTGGCCGACGTGGCCACCATCGGCCTGCTGCACGAGCGCAGCATCCGCCGCAGCGACGCGCTCAACGAGCAGCTGCAATCGGCGCTGAACAGCCGGGTCGTCATCGAGCAGGCCAAAGGCAAGCTGGCCGAGCGGCTCGGCCTCGACATGAGCGAGGCGTTCGCCGTGCTGCGCGATCACGCCCGGTCAAGCAACCGCCGCCTGTCCGAGGTGGCCCGGGCCTTTGTCGACGGCACCGAGGTCGTCGCCGACCCGCTACGTCGACCGGACAAGTTCTAGTCCCGCACGTTCTACGTCCCGCACGTTCTACGTCCCGCACGTTCTACGTCCCGCACGTTTTAGTTCCCGAGCGCCAGCGACGCTGCCAGGGCGGTCGCGGCGGCGGTCACGGACCGGCACAGGCGGCTGGCGCGGGCGATGTCGGCCGGCTCGGGCACGCGGCCGCGGCCGAGCTCGGGCCGGTGCTCGGCCCGTCCGGCATAGCTGAGCGGGCCGCCGAGCCGGACGCCGAGCGCGCCCGCGAAGGCGGCCTCGCACCAGCCGGCGTTCGGGCTCGGATGCCTCGGCCCGTAGTCAAGCGCGATCCGCCAGGTGGCGGCCGGGCGGCCGCCCACGACCGGCGCGCAGGCCGCCGCCAGCAGGGCGGTGACGCGGGCGGGGGCCCAGTTGACCACGTCGTCGAGACGGGCGGAGGCCCAGCCGAACTGCTCGTAGCGCGGCGAGTGGTGCCCGACCATGGCGTCGAGGGTGTTGGCGGCCCGGTAGCCGGCCAGGCCGGGCGGCCCGGCCAGCGCTCCCCACAGCAGCGGGGCGACGATCGCGTCGGAGGTGTTCTCCGCCACCGATTCCACCACCGCCCGGGCGATCCCGGCCGCGTCCAGCCCGGCCGGGTCCCGGCCGACAGAGGTTCGGCAGCAGCCGGCGCGCGCCCGGCAGGTCGCCCGCCAGCAGGGCGCGGTGGATCCGGTCTGCCTCCGCCGGTCAGCGACCTGGCGCCGGTGACCGCCCAGGTGACCGTGCCGGCCCAGGCCAGCCGGGCAACCGGGCGGTGCCGCGAGATAGCCGCGCGGCCGCCAGCGCCGGGCCGATCGCCAGCGCCTCGCAGCAGGCGGTGAAGACCACGCCCGGCGGCCTCGCGTCCGCGTAGAGGCCGCGCTCGATGCAGCGTTGCGGCCCGGCCGAACAGCGCGACCGGATGACCGCGGCGGGGATCGCCGAGCTAGCGCGTCGGCCAGCACGCCGGCCACGATGCCGCCCGCCAGCGGCCAGTCCGCTGACCGGGCGGTCGGTTGCCTCACGGTTCGACCCTCACCATCGCCGCCTCACCGTCCCGGCCGGAGGCTGGGCAGGCCGGGGGTCGGCCCGTGCTCGATGAGCCGCAGCAGCGCCGCCGTGTCGAGGTGCTCTTCGACCGCGTCGGCGAGCGTGTCGAACTGCGCCTGCCGGGCGGCGGCGAACGACGTATCGGGCGCCGGGGCGAAGTTCCGGCCCGCGAGCCGGGCGGTCTCGGTGAGATAGGCCCGGCGGAACTCGTCGTTCTCCAGGATCCCGTGCCACAGGGTGCCGCTGACCGCGCCGTAGCGGCAGCCGTCGAGCGCCGTCCCGCCGCCGCTTCCGCGACCGCCGCCAGCCGGATCAGGGCCGGTCGGCTTGCTGGTGAACCAGGGCTCGCCGCCGCGCACGTCGACCGCGCCGTGGTGGATCTCGTAGCCGGCGACCGGGATCGCCGCCGCGTACCCGACCGGGTGGCCGAGGGTCTTGTCGGCCGCGAACCGGGTGACGACCGGCAGCAGGCCGAGCCCGGCGACGGCGCCGCGAGCGGCTCTCGACGTCGTCGTCGATGACCGTGCCGAGCATCTGGTAGCCGCCGCAGATCGCCAGGATGGGCTTGCGGTCGGCCGCCCGGCGCTCGAGCGCGATGTCCAGGCCCTGGCCGCGGAGCCAGTCCAGGTCGGCGACGGTGGCCCTGGTGCCAGGCACGACGACCAGGTCGGCGTCGGCGAGTCTCGGCCGGGGTGGTGACGAAGCGGACGGCGACGCCGGGCTCGAGCGCGAGCGCGTCGATGTCGGTGAAGTTGGAGATGCGGGGCAGCCGGATGACCGCGACCCGCAGCATCTCCCCCGCCGTCGTCCGCCCGGCGGCCGGCCGGACGGCGTACGGGCGCTCGGTGGCGACGGCGTCTTCCGCGTCGATCCAGATCCCGTCCAGGTACGGCAGCACCCCGAGCACCGGACGGCCGGTCAGCGCCCCGATCTGGGTGAGGGCCTCCTCGAGCAGCTCGCGGTGGCCGCGGAACTTGTTGATGACGAAGCCGCCGAGATGCGACTGGTCGGCGGCGTCGAGCAGCGCCAGGGTGCCGTAGAGGGCGGCGAAGACGCCGCCCCGGTCGATGTCGCCGACGACGATGACCGGCAGTTCCCTGGCCCGGGCGAGGCCCATGTTGACGATGTCGTCGCGGCGCAGGTTGATCTCGGCCGGCGAGCCGGCGCCCTCGCAGATCACCACGTCGAACCGGGAGCGCAGGTCGTCGTAGGCGTCGAGCACCGCCCCGAGCAGCCGCGCCCGCCCCTCCCCCGACCCCCAGTAGCCGGCGACGCTCGTCTCGCCGACCGCCCGGCCGAGCACGACGACCTGGCTGCGCAGGTCGCTGCCCGGCTTGAGCAGGACCGGGTTCATGGCGGCCTCGGCCGGCATCCCGGCCGCGGCCGCCTGCATCGCCTGCGCACGGCCGATCTCGGCCCCGTCCGGCGCGACCATCGAGTTGTTGGACATGTTCTGCGCCTTGAACGGCGCGACCCGCACCCCCTGGCGGGCGAGCCAGCGGCAGATCCCGGCGGTGATGACGGACTTCCCGGCGTCGGACGTGGTGCCCGCCACCAGCAGCGAGCCGCTTGTTGAGGGCACCGTCCCGCTCCTTCCCCCGCCGTCGGCAGGGACGCCGTCGGCGGGCGCTCCGCTGCTCCGGGGTCGCACAGCTAAGAAACGATAGCCGCCGCAGACGGTAACGCAACCCGCAACCGCTACTTGCCACGTCAGCGCAGGCTGGAACCGGTTCCCACAAGTTAGTCGCACTTGCAAGTGATTCGCATCTATGGCTACGCTCTTCAGAATTAATGAAGGATTCGGGGGCGCTCTGCGCGCGGCCCTGCCAGCCGAGGGGAGCCGTTCTTGACCACCGAGACCGTCGCGCGCAAGCCGGGCGTCTCCGTCATGATCAGGCAGTCGTTCACGGCCATGACCCCCGAGGAGCGCCGCCGGGTCATCGCCATGTACGGCGCGATCGGTTTCCTCCACGTGCTCGGGTTCTTCATCTTCATCGTGTTCGTGCGTGCCCGCCCACTACAAGGGGCTGGGCATCGGGCTGAGCCTCACCGCCTACACCCTCGGCCTGCGGCACGCGTTCGATGCCGACCACATCTCCGCCATCGACAACACCACCCGCAAGGTGATGGGCGAGCGGCACGGCACCGGCAAGCCGCGGCCGCTGTCGTTCGGGTTCTTCTTCTCCCTCGGCCACTCCACCATCGTCGTCGCGATCGGGGTCGGCATCGTCGTGGCGGAGAAGACGGTCTTCGGGGCGGTCTCCACCAACGGCTCCGGCCTGGAGCAGTTCGGCGGGGTGTTCGGCACGATCGTCTCCGCCTCGTTCCTGTTCCTCATCGGACTGCTCAACCTGGTGATCCTGGCCGGCATCGTCCGGGTGTTCCGGTCGATGCGGCGCGGCGACTACGACGAGGCCGAGCTCGAGCGGCAACTGGAGAACCGCGGCTTCTTCTACCGCTTCTTCGGGCGGTGGATGAAGTCCATCACCAGGGGATGGCAGATGTACCCGGTCGGGGTCGTCTTCGGCCTGGGCTTCGACACCGCCACCGAGGTGGCGCTGCTTGCCACCACCGCGCTGCTGGCCTCGCAGCATGTCCCGTGGTACGCGATCATGTGCCTGCCGATCCTGTTCACGGCCGGGATGACGCTGCTCGACACGACCGACGCGCTGTTCATGAACCTCGCCTACGGATGGGCGTTCTTCAACCCGGTCCGCAAGGTGTACTACAACCTCGCGATCACCGGCCTGTCGGTCGCGATCTGCTTCTTCATCGGCGGGGTGGAGACGCTGGGCCTGTTCCCGCAGGAGATCGACGGCCTCAGCCAGACCAGCGGCTTCTGGGGCTTCATGTACAACTTCGACATCAACAAGGCCGGCTTCGTCATCGTCGGCATGTTCATCGTCACCTGGGCCGCCGCGATGCTCGTCTGGCGCTACGGCCACATCGAGGAGAAATGGTCGGCCCGGCTCCAGCGCGGACAGCAGGACGCAGCCGAGCAAGCCTCCTAATGGGAGTTAGCCGGGCCGCGACCCGCCCGTCAGCAGGCAATCCACCGCACAAGCAGCGGTAACCGACCCCGCGATAGTGTGCTGTGAATGCACGCACGTGAGAACGACGGCCTTGCGCACCACGGCGACGCCGATCTCGTTCCCGGCCTGGTCGACCTCGCGGTCAACGTCCGGTCGTCGGGGACGCCCGGCTGGCTCGCCGCCCGGATCCGCGAGTCGGATCTGGCCGCCTACCCGGACCAGCGGACGGCGGTCGCGGCGGTCGCGGCCCGCCATCGCCGGGCGGCCGACGAGGTGCTGCTCACCGCCGGCGCGGCCGAGGCCTTCGTCCTGCTGGCGCGCGCGCTCAAGCCCCGGCACGCGGTCGTCGTCCACCCCCAGTTCACCGAGCCGGAGGCCGCCCTGCGCGCCGCCGGGCACCAGGTCGACCGGGTGATCCTGCCGTTCCCGTTCACGCTCGACCCGGCGCTCGTCCCGGCCGACGCGGACCTGGTCTTCGTCGGCAACCCGACCAACCCGACGTCGATCGCCCACCCGCGGGACGTGCTGCTCCAATTGGTGCGCCCGGGGCGGATCGTGGTCGTCGACGAGGCGTTCGCCGACTGCCTGCCGGGCGAGCCGGAATCGGTCGCGGGCGACGCCGGTCTGGCCGGCCTGGTCGTGATCAGAAGCCTGACCAAGACGTGGGCGCTGGCCGGGCTGCGGGTCGGCTATCTGCTCGCCGCACCGCGAGCTTGTCCGAACGCTGGCGGCGGCGCAGCCGCCGTGGCCGGTCTCCTCGCCCGCGCTGGCGGCCTGCGTCGCCACCGCGTCCGACGCGGCCGCCCGCGAGGTCGAGCTCTGGTCGCGCGGTCTCTCGGCCGAGCGCGCTCACCTGCTGGGCCGGCTCGCGGGGATCGACGGGGTGCGCATGGTGGCGGCCGCGTCGGCGTCGTTCGTGCTGCTCGACACCGGGATCGACGACGTGCGGACCCGACTGCACCGCCACGGCTTCGCCGTCCGCCGCGGCGAGACGTTCCCCGGTTTGGGACCGGGGTGGATCCGCGTCGCTGTCCGCGACCCCGAGACCTCCGACCGGTTCAGCGCCGCTCTGCGGGAGGTGATCGCCGACGGGCGGCCGGCCAACCCCGTGACCGTGGCCACGGGAACGGCGCCCGCCCCGACCCGCCCTGCCGAGACCCAGCCTGCAGAAACCGGGCCTGCAGAATTCCGGCCCGCCGAGACCCGGGAGCGTCCGGCCGGACGTCGCGTCCTCGTGCTCGGCGGCAGCCGGTCGGGGAAGTCCGGGCACGCCGAGCACCTGCTCGCGGGCGCGGCGTCGGTGACCTACGTCGCGACCGCGCACGGCGACCCGGCCGACCCGGAATGGACGGCGCGAATCGACCGCCACCGCGCGCGCCGACCGGCCCGGTGGTCCACGGCCGAGACGACCGATCCGGCGAAGCTGATCCACCAGGCGGACGCCGGGGCGCTGCTCATCGACAGCGTCACCACCTGGGCTGGCTCAGGTCATGGACGACTGCGGCTGCTGGTCCGAGGTCAAGCCGGAGGACGCGGACCTACGACTCGGCGACGCGCTCGACACGCTGATCGACGCCTGGGCGGCGGCCGCGGTCACGGTGGTGGCGGTGAGCGACGAGGTGGGCAGCGGCATCGTGCCCGCGACCGCCTCGGGGCGACGGTTCCGGGATGCGCTCGGCGAGCTCAATCAGCGGCTGGCGGCGTCGGCGGACGAAGTGTGGCTCGTCACCGCGGGGATTGCACGCAGGCTCCGATGAGCTCCCGGCTGGTTCGATCCATCAGCATGTTCACCATCGTCCCGGTCCGGGTCCCGGTCGACCTGCAGCCCGGAGAAGGCGACCGGCGCGCTGCTGTGGCTGCCGGTCGTGGGCGCCTTCGTCGGCGCGGCGGCCGCGCTGCCGGCCTCGGCCGTCCGCGACTGGGCGCCGCACGCGAACCTGCTCGGCGCCGTGCTCGCGGTCGCGGTGCTCGCGCTGCTGACCCGGGGCCTGCACCTGGACGGGCTGGCCGACACGGCCGACGGCCTCGGCAGCGGCGCGCCCGCGGCGCGGGCGCTGGAGATCATGCGGCAGTCCGACATCGGCCCGTTCGGCGTCGTCGTCCTGATCCTCGTCCTCGGCGCAGACGTCGCCTCACTCGGCTCACTGCGGGGCGGCCCGTGGACGCCGGTCGGCGTCCTGGCGAGTCGCCGCCGCCACCGGGCGGGTCGCCGCCGTGCACGCGGCCGTCCGCGGCGTCCGGGCCGCCCGCGCGTCCGGCTTCGGGAGCATCGTCGCCGACCACGTGCCGGCGGCCGCGGCGGTCGCGTGGACCGTCGGGGTGCTCGGCCTGGGCGCCGCCGTCGCCGATCGGCCTGTCGATCCCGGTCGGCTGGATCCTGGTGCCTCAGGCCGTCGCGCTCGCCGCCGCGCATCTGTTCAGGCTGCACGCGTCCGGCGGCTGGGCGGCGTCACCGGCGACGTGTTCGGCGCGCTGATCGAGTCCGCCACCGCGATCACGCTCATCGGGGTGGCGCTGCGATGAGCGAGAAGGACGAGCGGACCTGGCCGCGCCCGGTTCCCGTGGTCGGAGATCCCACGTCGGCGGCCGACCGGTCGGCCGACCCGGCCGGCTGGTCGCTCGGCGAACCGACGATCGCCGCCCTCGCCGCGGTGCTCGCCGCCCGGCGTGACGTCCGCCGCTACCGGCCCGACCCGGTGCCCGCCGACCTGCTCCGTCAGGTGCTGACGGCCGGTCATCAGGCGCCGTCGGTCGGGCACTCGCAACCATGGCGGTTCATCGTGATCAGCGAGCAGGCCGACCCGCGACCGGGCCGCGCTGCTGGCGGACCGCGAGCGGCTCCGGCAGGCCGGGCAGCTCACCCCCGATCGCCGCACCAGGCTCCTCGACCTCCAGCTCGACGGCATCAGGGAGGCCCCGGTCGGCGTCGTGGTCGCCTGCGACCGACGCGCGCCCGCGGCCGGGGTTCTCGGGCGGGCGAGCTTCGCCGACGCCGACCTGTGGAGCTGCGCCTGCGCGGTGGAGAACATGTGGCTGGCCGCCCGCGCGGCCGGCCTCGGCCTCGGCTGGGTGACGCTCTTCCAGCCGGCCGACCTGGCCGACCTGTTGGACCTGCCGGCCGGGGTGGAGACCCTCGGCTGGCTCTGCCTCGGCTGGCCGGACGAGCGGCCGCCCGATCCGGGGCTCGAGCGACAGGGATGGTCGCGGCGGCTGCCGCTGGACGACGTCGTGATCAGCGAACGATGGCCCTCGGCGGGCGAACCGCCCCGGCCCGCCTCCCATCTCGCGGGCCCGGACCAGCGGGCCGTGGTAGCCGGCCGCGATACCGGAGATGACCGGCTGACCGTCCCCGGATCTCTCGGCGTTCTCGACACGGCGGTCAACCGCGTGCTCGCGCTCAACCCAGTCCCGCCGACGGGCGGAACGCTGATCGTCGCGGCGGCCGACCATCCGATCACCGGCTATGAGATCTCCGCCTTCTCCCCCAAGGTCACCGCCGATGTCCTTGCCGCCACCCGTGCTGGGGTCTCGCTCGGCGCCGCGACCGCACGGCAGGCCGGACTTTCCGTCGAAGCAGTGCACGCTCGCCCGCCCGGTCCAGTGGGCGACCTGGTCGAAACGGACGCGATGCTTCTCGACGACGTCAACCGCCTCATCGAGGAGGGCCAGGCCCTGGGACGCCGCCTCGCGAACCATGGTCTTGTCTGCCTGGGCGAGGTCGGCATCGGCAACACCACCGTCGCCGCCGCGCTGAGCTGCGCGCTGCTCGGCCTCTCGCCCGAGTCCGCCGTCGGCCTCGGGGCCAGCGCCGACGCGGCGATGATCCAGCGCAAGCACGATGTGGTCAGCCGCGCCCTCGCCCGGGCGCGGGCCGACCACGGTGACGACCTGCGCGACCCCCGGGTCCTGGTGGCGGCCCTCGGCGGGCCGGAGATAGCGCTGCTGACGGGCGTCACCCTCGCGGCCGCCGAGCGCCGGGTCCCCGTCGTTCTCGACGGCCTGGTCACGTCGATCGCGGCGCTGCTCGCGGTCCGACTCGAACCGGCTGTGCAGAGCGCGCTCGTCGCGGGGCAGCAAAGCAGGGAACTCGCGCACGCCGCCGTCCTCGACGACCTCGGCCTGGAGCCGCTGCTGCAGCTGCGGCTGCGCTCGGGCGAGGGCGTCGGCGCCTGCCTGGCCGCCCAGCTGCTGCTCACGGCGTTGCGGGCGCGGCAGGCCACCGCCCGCGTCAGCGGACCATAACTGTGAACAGAACGTCAACTGGATTCCCGGGACGATTAACGCGGGCTGCGCCTCGTACCAGCCGAGGACCGGGCGGAAAATCAGTCGCTTTCGGAGTCCCCGCCAGGCAGCATAAGAAGGTTGGCTGCGCGGGACGGAGGATTGATGACCGCAGTTGAACATGATCGCGGCTCCCCGACCCGGAAACGGTCGGTGGCTCTCGCGCTGCGCTACTACGGCCGCGAAATGGCGCGCCTGCGGCGCTTCACGGTGCCGGGGATGCTGCTGCCTGCGTTGGGAAACACGTGCATCTTCTATGTCGCGCCGCTGTTCGTGGCCCAGTTGGCCAGCCGCTTTACCGGGCACGGGCAGCCCGGCCGCGAGGCGCTGCCGTACATACTCGGTTTCGCCGGAGTGCTGCTTTTCGGCGAGATTCTGTGGCGAGTGGGAATCCATTTCCTCATCCGGCTCGACGGTCACGGAATCGAGGACCTCTACATAATCGGAATGGACGAGCTGCTGGCGAAGGACGCGGCGTTCTTCCACGACAACTTCGCCGGCTCGCTGACGAAGCGGGTCCTGAGCTTCGCCGCTCGATTCGAGGATTTCGCCGACACGCTGATGTTCAACGTGGTCGGGAACCTGGTGCCGCTCGCTTTCGCGTCGGTGGTGCTCTGGCACTATGACCCGCTGCTGGTCGCCGGGCTCGTCGGCCTGCATCGCGGTTACCGGCGTCATCCTCATACCGCTGATCCGGCGTCGGCAACGGCTCGTCGACGAACGCGAGGAAGTGAGCGCACTCGTGTCCGGGCGCGTGGCCGACAGCATCGCGAACATGGAAACGATCCGTGCGTTCGCCGCCGAGGACCGGGAAGCGGCCGAGCACCGATCGCGCGTCGCCGACTTGAAGCGCAAGTCGGTGGGCTCGTGGGACTACCACAACCTGCGCATCGACCTGCTCGTCTCGCCGCTGTCGGTGCTGGCGAACGCCATCGGCCTGACGCTCGCCGTCGCCCTCGTTGGCAGCCACGGGATCGCGGTGATTATCGTGGCCTTCACGTACTACTCCAACGCGACGCGCATCATGTACGACTTCAACCAGACCTACCGCCAGCTCGAGAGCTCGCTGACAGAGGCCGCGCAGTTCACCGAGTTGCTGCTCGCATCTCCGACCGTGACCGACCCGGTCGCGCCCGAGCCGCTGCGGCCGAAGACGAGCGACGTCCGGTTCGAGCACGTGACGTTCGCGCACGCCGGCGGGCCGCCCTGTTCGCCGACCTGGACCTCATGGTGCCAAGCGGCACCAGGCTCGGCCTCGTCGGCCGGTCGGGCGGCGGCAAGACCACGCTGACGCGCCTGCTGCTGCGGATGATGGACATCGACGACGGCAGGATCCTGCTCGGCGGCCAGGACATCAGCAGGCTGCGTCAGTCGGACCTGCGCAGCCTGATCGCCTACGTACCGCAGGACCCGGCGATGTTCCACCGGACGCTGCGCGACAACATCGCGTTCGCCCGCCCGGAGGCAACGGACGCCGAGATCCGCCAGGCGGCGGAGGCGGCGCACGTGACCGAGTTCGCCGACGCACTTCCTGACGGCTTCGGCACAATGGTCGGCGAACGTGGCGTGAAGCTGTCGGGCGGGCAGCGGCAGCGGGTCGCGCTGGCCCGGGCGATCCTGCGCGACGCGCCGATCCTGCTGCTCGACGAGGCGACGAGCGCGCTCGACTCAGAGAGCGAGATCCTCATCCAGCGGGCGCTCTGGCGGCTGATGGACGGCCGGACCGCGCTGGTCGTCGCGCACCGGCTGAGCACGGTTGCTCGCATGGACCAGCTGGTCGTCCTCGACCACGGGCGGATCGTGGAGAAAGGCACGCATCAGGAGCTCCTCGGCCTCGACGGCATGTACGCCAGACTCTGGCGGCACCAGTCCGGCGGGTTCCTCGATGACACCGAGGTCGGGCTGCAACCTGCGGCCACGGGCGAGCGGGCAGCCGCCCGCTGAGGAGCCGCGTCCCGGCCCGAGCGGCCCCCGTTCCAAATCAACCCGTGGGCTTAGGCCAGTCAACCCACGAGTCGACGACGGCGACGGGGCCGCGGCATACCGTGAGCAGTGTCCGTCCAGCAGACCTGGGCGGAGAAGCCGGAGAAGCAGCATGCAAGCGCTCAAACTCGCCGTCGGCGTCGCGTGGATCGTCTTCTGGATCTACTGGCTCGCGTCGGCCGCCACCAGCAAGGCAAGCGTGCCGGGCGGGTGGCGGACCCGGCTGACCGGGGTCGGCGTGATCGCGGTGTTCGTGATCGCCGACGCCTTCCGCGGCGGCGGCCTGGCCACCCGCAGCGTGATCCTGGCGGCGATCGGAGCGGCGCTGTTCGCGTGCGGCATCGGGCTGGCGGTCTGGGCCCGCCTGCACCTGGGCCGGAACTGGGGGATGCCGATGACGCAGCGGGCCGAGCCGGAGCTGGTCACGTCGGGCCCCTACCGGTTCGTCCGGCACCCGATCTACTCCGGCCTGCTGATCGCGATGCTGGGGACGACGCTGGTCAACAACCTGCTCGGCCTGATCGTCGTCGCAGTGCTTGTCGCCTATTTCTACTACTGCGGGACGGTCGAGGAGCGGAATCTGGTGTCCACCTTCCCCGCCGCCTACCCGGAGTACCGGGACAAGACGAAGATGCTCATCCCCTTCCTGCTCTAGCCGGGCGAGCGCGGCCGACTCCTACGCAGTGTCGTACTTCCCGGGGGGCGTCACCGCTGAGGGTCGCCGGCGTGAGTAGATTCGAGACAGAACGAGAGGAGGTGCGCGCGTGGCCATCGCCGCACTCGCGCTGTGGATGTGCACCGTCGCCGTCGGCACCTACCTGCTGGCGACGGCGAGGCGGTACGGGAACACCGAGGCCGCGCCCTCGGAACCGGTCTCCGTCTCGTCCCGGCCGACCGCTTCCTCGGCCGCCGATGCTCCCGCCGCGGCGACGCCGGCCCGCGTCAAGGACCCCTTCGCCCCGCCGTCGCTGCAGCGCGAACGGAGCGAGTCGTTGCCCCTCATGCGGGCGCTGGTCGAGTTCGCCCACCCCGCGCTGGGGATGATCGGCCTCGGGTTCTGGTTCGGCTACGTGGTCAGCCGCGACCGGCTGTTCCTCGCGATCAGCCTCGGCATCCTGCTCGGGGCGATCGGCGCCGGGCTGTCCTGGTTCACCGTCAACAGCCGCGCGGTCAAGCGGGTGGCGGCCGCCGAGGCAGCCTGGCCGCCCCGGCGTCGAGGACCCCCGGTTCGCCCCGCACACCTTCTCGCCCCAGGTGCTCATCGCGCACGGGGCGGGCGCCGCCCTCACGCTGCTGATCGCCGCGCTGATCACCGTGCGAGTGTAGATTTTCAAGCCTGACCGGGCTAAGGAAGCATATTTATCCGTGCAAGTGGCGATTGTCACGCAAATTCTTCTCAAACCATCCCATGCGGGCCCATAACATCGACGGGTGACTGACGCCCTGCCAGGTCCGGTGACCATCTTCGGCCCCGACTTTCCCTTCGCCTACGACGACTGGCTGCGCCATCCGGCGGGCCTCGCCTCGATCCCCGAGTCGGCCCACGGGGCCACGGTCGCCGTCGTCGGAGCCGGGCTGGCCGGGATGGTGGCCGCCTACGAGCTGATGGAGCTCGGGCTGCGGCCGGTCGTCTACGAGTCCGCGCGCATCGGCGGGCGGCTGCGCTCGCATCAGTTCGAGGGCGCCGACGGCGTCATCGCCGAGCTCGGCGGTATGCGGTTCCCGGTCTCCGGCACGTCCTTCTTCCACTACGCGGACCGGCTCGGCCTCAGCAGCGCCCCGTTCCCGAACCCGCTGACCGAGGCGGCCGGCGCGACCTTCATCGACATCGCGGGCCGGACCTTCCACGGCAGCACCCTCGACGACCTTCCGCTTGAGCTGTCCGAGGTCTCGGACGCGTGGGACCAGGCCCTCGAGGAGATCGGCTTCTCCGCCCTGCAGGACGCGATCAGGGCGCGCGACGTCGACACGCTGAAGCGGCTGTGGGACGAGCTCGTGCCGCAGTGGGACGGCCGCACCTTCTACGACTTCATCGACACCTCCCAGGCGTTCTCGAAGCTGCCGTTCTTCTACCGCGAGATGTTCGGGCTGGTCGGCTTCGGCACCGGCGGCTGGGACTCCGACTTCCCGAACTCGATGCTCGAGATCCTGCGGGTCGTGCTCACCAACTGCGACACCGACCAGCAGCTGATCGTCGGCGGGGTGGAGCGGCTGCCCCGGGGGCTGTGGACGCTGCCGGTCAGCGAGCGCAGCCCGTGGCCGTCCGGCACCACGCTCGCGAGCCTGCACGGAGGCGTGCCGCGGCCGGGCGTCGCCGCGATCCGGCGGCACCCCGACGGCACCGACTTCCTCGTGACCGACCGGTGGGGCACCAGCCGGCCCCACCAGGCCGTGCTCACCACCTGCCAGAGCTGGCTGCTCACGACCCAGATCGACTGCGACGAGAGCCTGTTCTCGCAGGAGCTCTGGATGGCGCTCGACCGAACCCGCTACATGCAGGCGTCCAAGACGTTCGTGATGGTCGACCGGCCGTTCTGGAAGGAGATCGACCCGGTCACCGGCCGCCCGCTGATGGGCATGACGCTCACCGACCGGCTCACCCGCGGTACGTACCTGTTCGACAACGGGCCGGACCAGCCGGCCGTCATCTGCCTGACCTACTCGTGGATGTCGGACGCGCTGAAGATGCTCCCGTACGACGTCGACCAGCGGGTCAAGCTCTCGCTCGACGCCCTCGGCAAGATCTACCCGGACGTCGACATCGCCAGCCACATCGTCGGCGACCCGGTGACCGTCTCCTGGGAGGACGACCCGAACTTCCTCGGCGCGTTCAAGGGGGCGCTGCCCGGGCACTACCGCTACAACCACCGCATGTACCGGCACTTCATGCAGCGCGGCCTGCCGGCCGCCGAGCGGGGCATCTTCCTCGCGGGCGACGACGTGTCCTTCACCCCGGCCTGGGCGGAAGGAGCGGTGCAGACGGCGCTCAACGCGGTCTGGGGCATCGCGACGCACTTCGGCGGAACGTCTCCCGCGGAAAACCCCGGGCCAGGCGACCTGTTCGACGCGCTCGGCCCGGTCGATCTGGGAGAATGACCCGATGAGCACGACGACGCGGGTTGCCGCGTGGCAATGCCAGCCCGGACCGCTCGACGTCGCCGGGAACCTGCGCCGACTCGACCAGATCTGCGCCGAGGCGGCCGCGCAGCAGGTCGAGGTCCTGGTCACGCCGGAGATGTTCACGTCCGGTTACGGCCTCACCCCCGAGCAGGTGCTGAGCCTGGCCGAGGACGCGGGCGGCCCGACCGACACCGCCGTCGCGGCGATCGCGCGGCGGCACCGCCTCGCGATCGTCTACGGCCACCCGGAGCGCGCCGCCGCCGGAGGCGCCTACAACGCGGCCACGCTGGTCGGCCCCGATGGCGTGGTCCGCGGGCATCACCGCAAGGTGCATCTGTTCGGCGACGTGGACCGGCTCCTGTTCGTGCCCAGCCCCGAGCAACCGAGCGCGTTCGACTTCGACGACGCCCGGGTCGGGCTCCTGATCTGCTACGACGTCGAGTTCCCGGAAGCGGTGCGCCGCCTCGCGGTCGACGGCGCCCGGACCGTGCTGGTGCCGACCGCGAACATGTCCGGCTTCGAGGTGGTCCAGCAGGTTCTGGTCCGGGCGCGCGCGTGCGAGAACGGCTGCGGCGTGGTCTACGCCAACTACTGCGGCGCCGACGACCTGTTTGAGTACAACGGCCTGAGCGAGGTGTGCGGGCCCGACGGGCAGCTGCTCGCCCAGGCCGGCGCCCAGGGCGAGCAGCTGGTCATCGCCGACCTGCCGAGCGGGTCAGCCGGAACCTACCTGGCCGACCGCCGGGCCGACCTGTACGGCTAGACGACCTCGGCCAGGCGGTCGACCTGGCCGGGGTCGCGGCCGTGGCAGTAGAGCATCACCTCGTCGACGCCGAGGTCTTCGAACTGGGCGATCGCCGCCCGGATCTGGCCGGGCGTGGTGAGCATGCCCTCGACCATGGAGTCCGCCCGGTCGGAGAACTGGTAGTAGCGGGCGATGGCCGAGCGGGCGTCGTCGATCACGGCGGGCGGCCCGAGGGCGGTGTTGACCTGGGCAACGATCCGGGGCGCGCCCTCGCGGCCGTGGTTTCGCCACCCGGTGCGGACGGCGTCGATCAGGCCCGCGGCCCACGAGGGGGCGGCGGCGGCGAGGAAACCGCCGCCCCAGCGGGCGACCCGCTCGAGCGCGGCGGGCTGGAAGCCGCCGAACAGGATCTCGGGGCCGCCGGGGCGGGCGGGGGCGGGGCCGATCGGGCCGACCTGATCGTCGTAGGGCTGACCGGACCACAGGCGGCGCATCAGCGCCAGCTGCTCGTCCAGGCGGCGGCCGCGGGTGCGGATATCGGTGCCGGAGGCCAGGTGGTCGTCGAGCCGGCCGCCGACGCCGAGGCCGAGCACGAGGCGCCCGCCGCTGAGGCGGTCCAGGGTCGCGGCCTGCTTGGCAAGCAGCGCGGGCTCGCGCAGCGGCGCCAGCAGCACCTCGGTCTGCAGTCGGATGCGGGTGGTGGCGCCGGCGATGACGGCGAGGGTCATCAGGGGCTCGGGGTTGTCGTAGACGAGCCGGTCGAGCAGCCCGAGGGTGGTGAAGGGGGCTGCGTCGGCGCGCCGCGCCCAGTCGAGCAGCGCCGGCGGGTCGGTGATGGGCAGGCCAAGGCCGATGTTCATGCGTTTCCTCAGGAAGGAGGGACGGGGAAAGACCGCGCCGCCCCTCCTTCACCTCGGTCGCTGTACGGCGACGAGGGTCGGGCTCCGTTCTGCGGCTTACCTCGCAGAGCCCTGCGTCAGAGTGACCCCAGCGTACCCGCTCAGACGCTCAGCCAGCGGTCCAGCTCATCGACGATCCGCTCAACCATCGGGTGCAGCGTGTCAGCGATGCTCGCCTGGCTCTCGCCTTCGCGGGTGCGGCGGCCGGCCTCGCTGATGATGATCTGGAATACCCCCGCCAGCGCGATCCCCTGCAACCTGGCGATCTCGGGCGGGACCGGGCTGGTGTCGCTGATGGCGGCGGCGAGGGCGGCGGCCTGACGGTCGACTAGCTCAAGCGCCAGCCGGTGCACGGCTGGGCTGATGGCCGCCAGGTAGCCGAGCTCGCCGCGCCAGTTCTCGGGCGGGATCGCGCGGATCGCGTCGACCGATCCCAAGGCGAAGCCGCGGATGGCGTCGGCCGCGGTCACGCCGGGCGGCCGGGAGCGGATCAGCGCGTCCAGCCGGTCCTGAATCTGCTGTTCGCGATCGGTGACCAGCTGTTCCTTGGTCGGGAAGTAGTTGTAGACGGTCTGCTCGGCGACCTCGGCCTCGCGGGCCACGTCGGTGACGGAGACGTGCTCGTAGCCGCGCTCGGCGAACAGGCGCGCCGCGGTGTCGGCGATGATGCCGACGGGCGCGCGCCTTCTTGAGCTCGCGCAGTCCAGTGCCTGACATCCCAGCGACTCTAGCCTTCCTGGGCAGTGACGCCCCCGGCCGGAATGCATCCGACTCAAAATTGTTAGAGTGAACACTAAAACAATAGTCACTTCTACGAATGAACCCAGGAGTCACTCATGCCAGACACCGCCCAGGACACCGGCCGGACCGCCCGCCTGCTCGCGCTCATGAACGAGGGCGACGTCGCCTTCAACGCCCGTGACGTCGCGGGCATGGACGCGGTGCACCATCCCGACCTGATCGCGTACATCACCGGGAACGCGGACCCGATCTACGGGCGGGCAGCGCACGCCGAGGCGATGGAGCACATGTTCCGCATCTTCCCCGACGTGCACGTCCACCTTCCCTACCCGGTCCAATTCGGGAGCGGCGACTGGATCACCGTCGTCACCCGGACGACGGGAACCTTCACCGGCGAGATGACGCTGCCCGACGGCACGGCGGTTCCCCCGACGGGAAAGGCGTTCGACATCGAGTTCGGCCAGACCTCCCGCTGGGACGGCGACCGGCTCATCGTCATCTCCGCCTTCTGGGACGCGGCCGAGCAGGCACGACAACTCGGCCTCGCCTAGGCGCCAAGGCGTCGTCAGCGTCGCTCGCTTCTTGCTGTTATCATCATCGAAGCGGAGCTTGGCGGCTCTTCGTCACACGGTAATTTCGCGCTCGACACGCCCCGGGTCAGCGGAAAAGCAGAGAGCCCTGGTCCCCCTGCGGCGACAGGCGGACCAGGGGCTGCGGGGTGGGTGGGTTGAGGTTGCGTTCTCCGGCACGGGTTACACGGTGGTGGCGGCGCGGAGGGGGGCCGGGGCGGCGGTCGTCGCCGGGAGGCGGCGGGAGCGGATCCACAGCACCGCCAGCCGGGTCACGACCTCCGCCAGCGCCATCAGGAACAGCGCCGCCACCCACGCGTCCACGGTCGTGATCGAGTGCCCGACCGAGAACCGCTCGATCGCCGGGCCCGCCCCGTGCGCAGTCGCCCAGGCGAAGCCCAACCGGGCGCCGATCCCCACGATCCACAAGATCGCGGCGGCCCACCCGGCCCGGCTCAGCGGGGTGCCGTCGGCCCCCCGCCGCAGGTGCGTGAACAACCCGCACAGGCCCCCGAGGGCAGCCCCGGCGGCGGCCAGGATCACGTCCAGGAGCAGGTCGCTGCCCGCAGTCGGGACCGACCGCAGGTAGTAGCAGGCCGCGCCGATCACGACCAGCACCGGCAGCAGCAGGATCGCCCAGCCCAGCCGGGTCTCCCGGACCTGGCGGATGACGAGCAGGACGAGGATCGCGTTGATGGCGTAATCAGTGGCGTTCATGACCTGAACGCTACGGATCCGCGCCCGGCCTGCCATCGGCGCAGGAGTTGACAACCCAACCTCAACCCCCGGATGGAGACCGACCTCAACCCGCCGCGCTTACACGCCCTCGGCGATCGTGAACAGGGTCAGCGTCGGCGCCGCCGCCAGCACCGTGCGGAGGTCCGAGGCGCCCTCCTCAGTGGCCCGCCACTTCCGATAGGCCGCGTCGGCCTCGGGCGACTCCCACTGCTCGTACACGGCCACGTGGGTGGGGTCGGCCTGGTCGACCAGCACGGTGACGCCCAGGCAGCCGGGGAACGCGCGGGTGGCGGTGAGCGTCTCCCGCATCACATCGTTCGCCCGGTCCAGCGCGTCCGCCTTGAGCTGCAAGTCGAGGATTGCGGTTACCGGCACGGCTGCTCCTTCTTGGCGGTGATCATCGGGCACCACTCTGCCGCACCGCCCGCGCCCCGGTGAATGTGCCCCCGCTCAGCAAAGCCCGGTCGGGATCGTCGCCCGGCGACAGGGAGACGTGGCGAGGCCACAGTCGCCTCGGTCCGTTCGGAGGAAAAGTCTTTTTTATCTCGAACGGACCGAGGTGACTAGGGTTGGCGCATGGATACCGATGACGAGTTCCCGATCTCCTACCAGGGTGTCACCCCCGGCGTTCCGGTACTGACCAGGGACGGCCAGCAGTTCGGGTTCCTCGAGCACGTGCTCGAGGTGCCCGAGGAGGACGTCTTCGACGGCATCGTGGTCTGGGTTGGCAACGGCGGCTGGGCCGACCGGCGCATCCAGCGGGACGTGAGCCAGGGCCACCGGTCCGCCGCCCGTTTCCTCGAGTCGTTCCGCCCGCACGACCTGCGGTTCGTCGACGCGGATCGGATCGCGGCCATCACCGTCGGCTACATCCGCTGCGACCTGGACCTGTCCGAGGCCGGGACGCTGCCGCCGCCGACCGGCGCGCCGGTGTTCTACGCCAACGCGATCGACCAGGCCACACCGCGGGGCCCGTATGGCAACGGGCTGTACGGCGGCATGTTCGGCCGGGGCCGTTGGCGACAGGAATGACGCGCTCCTTCGTCTGAAGGCGGAGGATTCAGTCTGTGCCCGGTCATGCGGCGCTCCCGCGGCTTCCCGCTTCACCGGCCGGCGCCACCGCGAGCGGTGGTCTTACCTGGCCTCCACCGGCGTTTAGCCTCTCCCTACGTCCCAGGGCGAGGATGTTCCTAGCTGCGTTGACATCACGGTCGTGGACGGCTCCGCATGCACCGCACGTCCATTCTCGGACGTTCAGCGGCTTCGGGCCGTCCTTCACGCCGCAGGCCGAGCAGACCTGCGACGTCGGCTCCCACCGGCCGATGCGATGGAAGTCCCGGCCGTACAGCGCCGCCTTGTACTCCAGCATCGACACGAACGCCGACCAGCCGGCGTCATGCACCGACTTCGCCAGCCGCGTCCGCGCCAGCCCCCGCACCGACAGGTCCTCCACGTACACCGCTTGGCTATCGCGGATGATGGCGGTGGAGAGCTTGTGGTGGAAGTCCCGACGCGCGTCCGACACGCGGGCGTGCGCCCGCGCGACCCTCACCCGGGCCTTCTCCCTGTTACTGCTGCCTTTCTGCTTGCGGGACAGGTCCCGCTGCGCCCGCCTGAGTTTCCTCTCCGCGCGCCGCAGGAACTTCGGCGCGGCGATCTTGGTGCCGTCGGCCAGCACGGCGAAGTGAGCCAGGCCGAGGTCGATCCCGCATTCGCGGTCATTCTCGGGCAGCGGCTCGCGGCCGGCCTCGACCACGAACGACGCGAAGTACCGGCCCGCCGCGTCGCGGACCACCGTGACCGACGACGGGGCGGCGGGCAGGCCGCGGGACCAGCGGACCTCGACGTCGCCGATCTTCGGCAGGCGCAGCCGGCCGTTGCCCAGCACCCGGAACCGGGAGTTCGCGGTGAACCGCACCGACTGCCTGCGGTCTTTCCTGGACCGGAAACGCGGCGGCGCGACCTTCGGACCCTTCCGCCTCCCCGTGACCGACGCGAAGAAGTTCCGGTAGGCCGTGTTCAGGTCCGCCAGGGCCTGCTGGAGCACCACCGATGACACCTCGCCGAGCCACGCCCGTTCCGGCGTCCCCTTGGAGGCGGTGAGCGCGGCCGACAGCGCCGCATCGGTGATGTACGGCTCCCCGGCCGCGCGCGGCCCGCCGCGCCGCCAGCGCGTCGTTGAACACCACCCGCGCGCACCCGAACGCCCTGGCCAGCGCCTCGCGCTGGGGGCCGTCGGGGTAAAGGCGGAAGTTGTAGCGAAGCTGCACGCGATTACCGTATTTATGGCCACTGACAATCGACATCCGCGCTGGCCAGCACTGTGTCTTCGCGTTGCGCGCCCACTTGGCCTTCGTCACCAAGCACCGGCACGCGGTCTTCGCAACCTCGTAAGGAGGGACGAGATCGTGCGGGACGTCTGCGCCAGCTTCGAGATCGGACTAGCCGAGTTCAACAGCGAAGTACTGGAGGGCGAACCGGCTGTGGTCCGGTTCGTACTTCACCGGGTCGGTCGGCGGTGCCCGACCTCGGCGCTCCGCCAGTGCGTCGAGCAGCAGAACCGACCCGGTTAGGGCACGCTCGAGCCGGGCGGCACTCCCGCGTCACCTCCGCGTGGGGTTCTCTGAGACCGGACCTTACCCAGGTGAGACCGCTCCCACTGCATGAAGGGATCGCCCCGTCCCGCGATATCGACGTCGCACGCGGGATCACCAGCTCTAGGTGATGCCGGCGGGCCCGTCCGCGAGTGAGGCTTGGGCCGACGAAGGCTTGGGCGGACGGAGACAGGAGAGCACGATGACTGACAGACCAGGGTCGGCGGCGACGAGCGTGGCGGTGCTCGGGACCGGCATCATGGGCTCGGCGATGGCCCGCAACCTGCTCGCGGCCGGGCTGCGCACCACCGTGTGGGACCGGTCGCCGCAGGCGACGGCGCCGCTGGCCGAGGCCGGGGCGGTGGTCGCGGCGTCGGCGGCCGAGGCGGTCCACGGGGCCGAGGTGGTGATCACGATGCTGCCGACGGCGGCGGCGGTGCAGTCGGTGATGTTCGGCGACGGGGTGGCGCAGCGGCTGGCCGAGGGGGCGGTGTGGGCGCAGATGGGCACGATCGGCGTCGAGGCGACCACCGGCCTGGCGGACCGGCTCAGCCAACTGCGGCCGGATGCGATGTTCGTCGACGCGCCGGTGTCGGGCAGCAAGGGGCCCGCCGAGACGGGCCAGCTGCTGATCCTGGCGTCGGGCCCGCCGGCGGCCGAGGCGGTGCTGGCCCCGGTGTTCGCCGCGATCGGCCGCAAGACGACCTGGCTCGGCCCGGCCGGGCAGGGCAGCCGGATGAAGCTGGTGGTCAACTCCTACCTGTGCTTCCTGGTCGAGGGGGTGGCCGAGTCGCTCGAGCTCGCCGCCCGGCTCGGCATCGACCCGGGCGACCTGGACGCGGCGATCGAGGGCGGGCCGCTTGACGCGCCGCTGGCGGACGCCAAGCTGCACAAGATGGTGCGGGGCGACTTCGCGCCCGAGTTCCCGCTCGAGTGGGCGCTCAAGGACATTGACCTCGCCATCGCGGCCGCCGACGGCGCCCGGCTGCCGTTGCTTGAGGCGCTGTCGCGGCAGTGGCGCTCGGCCGTCGAGGCCGGCCACGGCCGGGAGGACATCAGCGTCGCCCGGCTGGCGCTGGAGAACTGAGAGGTTGACTTTACGACATTAGATTCATGACACTAGATTCATGAATCTAACTCGTCTGGTGGTCCTCGGCCTCCTAGCCGAGCACGGACCGCGACACGGTCATCAGCTACGCCGGGATGCGCAGCTGGCCGAGGTCGACCGATGGGCCGGCGTCGGGGTGGGCTCGCTGCACCGGGAACTGCGCGGGCTCGAGGCAGCGGGCCTGATCGAGGCGGTGCGGACCGAGAAGGTCGGCCGCAGGCCCGAGCGGACCGTTTACCGGCTGACCGATGCGGGGCGACGGGAGCTATCGGCCCTCCGGGCGCAGGCGGCCGGCCAGCTTGACGGCGGCCCCGACCCTCTCAGCGTCCTGCTGGTCTTCGCCGGGACCAGCGATCCGGCCGAGCTGGCGGGCCTGCTCGCGCAGCGTAGGCAGGCCCTGCGCGCGCGAGCGGCGGAACTGGCGGCCGAGCGGGCCGAAGGTGAGGCGAAGGGCTATCTGCTGCCGTCGGTCTCGCCGCTGCAGGCGGCCTCGTTCCGCCGGGCCGAGATCCGCATTGCCGCCGAGCTGGCCTGGCATGAGGAGTGCGACCGGCTGCTCGGCGCCGCCCGTCGGTCATGACCCGGCTGGGCGCGCTCGCCCATCCGCCTTTCGCCCGGCTGCTCTCGGGCCAGCTCGTCTCTTCGGCCGGCACCCAGATGAGCAACACGGCCGGAGCTTGGATCCTGTACCGGCTCACTCACTCCGCGCTCGCGCTGGGCCTGCAGGGCCTGTGCTTTTCCGCCCCGATCGCGGTGCTGCCGCTGCTGACGGGGGTGCTGGCCGACCGGTTCAGCCGCCGCACGCTGGTCAAGCTGACGCTCGCGGCCGAGGCCGGGCAGGCCTTCGCCCTCGCCGCCATCACCATGGCCGGGGATCTCCGCCCGTGGATGCTTTACCTGGCGGCGGTGGCCGACGCCGGCCGGCTGTCCGTCAACATCCCCGCGCAGAGCGCCCTCGTCCCTAACGTGGTACCGGCCGGCCTGCTGCCGTCCGCCATAGCCTTGTCCGCCAGCGTCTGGAGCTCGGCCGCGCTGGCCGGCCCGGCCGTCGCGGGCGCCCTGCTGACCGTGGCCGGGCCTGGCCTCGTCTTCGCCGTCAACGGCGGTTGCACGCTGGCGGCCCTGGGCGCGGTCGCGTCGCTGCCGGGCGCCGAGCCGGCGCGGCGCCCGGCGAACGGGACCGGGCGCGCCGGGCTGGCCGGCGGGATCGCCTATCTGCGGTCTCACCGGCCGATCGGGTGGCTCGAGGGCATATTGCTGATCGCCATGACCGGGGCCCTGGGCGTGGAGACGCTGCTGCCGGTCTTCTCGGCCGCGACCTGGCACACCGGGGCGGCCGGGTACGGCCTGCTGCGGATGGCCCCCGGCATCGCCGCCGTGCTGGCCGGCCTCGGCCTGTCCGTGTTCCCGGCCGCGCGGCGCGGCACCCTGTACCTCGCCATCGGGTTCGCCGGGGCCGGCACCGGGATGGCCGCGTTCGCGGCCGGTCCCCCGTTTGCGCTCGCCCTCTTGCTCCTCGCGGGCGCGTCCCTGTGCCTGGTGATGACCCAGGTCATCGCCGGCACCATGGTCCAGCAGGCCATTCCCGATGCGCTGCGGGGCCGGATCAGCGCCCTCGGGTCAGCCGGGCAGAACGGGCTGGCCGGCCTGGCCGCCGCCGGCACGGCCGGGCTGGCGGCCGTCGTCGGCCCCGGCCGGGCGGTGACCGGGCTGGCCGTGGCCACCGGCGGCGCTGGTGTTCTTCTCACCGTGCTCATCGCGCGCGAGCCTCCCGTCCGCGATGTGACACAGGTCATGGGAACCCGAGGGGCCGGCCGAGCCAGTTGACGGGTGTGGACGATCCAACGTCGCAGTTGCGGGCGCGCGGGCCGGGACCGCCGCGTGAAGCACGACCGCCACCCCGAAGACCGCCTACGACGTGCTCGCTTCCCTGCCCGTCAACCCGCAGGCGCTGCTGACGGTGATCGCCAACACATCCCGGCCGATCTCCGCGCCCACCTCGGCACGATGACCAGGGCCCAGCGCGCGCAGTGCATCGCCCAGGCGGAAAGCACCCAGCAGCACCCGGCGGCCACGCCTCGCCGCGGGACGGTGATGCAGGAGATCGTCTACGCCGAAAACACTGAGGTTCCCAGCCCGGGCGACCGCTAACCACGCTCGGAAGCGGTCACGAGACGCCCATGGCCCGCCTCGGCCGGGGCGGGAGCCACCCAGGCACGCAGCCCCGGGCAGCGGGAAGATCTTGGAAGCTTGTATCGTCGCGGAAGTTTTGCACGCATATAGCGGTCTTTTCCTCCAAGATCTTTATCGGCGTTGCCTCATTTGCCTCATCCTCCCCACCCGTGTCACCCGTGACGCGGAGAGGGAACATCCGGGCGCGCGGAGCCGACATCCCTTCGAGAGAGCCATGATTGTGTTCCGTTGGAGGCTGCGTTTTCCTGCTGGAGGTGTCAACGTGTGCCGGTGGGGGCACCCCGCGACCCGAACTCCCCACGCTGACGCCTCTATCCGTCCGGCGTGTTGAGCGTGGTAACGATGAGGATGGTGTGCCGGTGTTCCGTGGCCGACACCAATCGCGAGTCCATCGGCCCGCCGTCATGCGCGGGGGGTCATGTCGGCTACGCCAGCGATAGGGCACTGGACGGCGCTCTGCACCGCTGGCTAGGCTCGGCCCCACGCAGGGCGGGACCTGACTGAGCAGGACCTCGCTCGCCCGGACCTCGCCGGGCAAGCGAGTGGCTGAGCAGGACCTGGCCCGGCCGGACCTGGCCGGGCAAGCGAGTGGCTGAGCAGGACGTGGCCCGGCCGGACGTGGCTTGGCAAGCGAGTGGCTGAGCAGGACCTGGCTCGGCCGGACCTGGCAGCGCAGGCGGGTGCCGGGCAGGCGGGTGGCTGAGCGGGCACAGTGCGGAGGAGGCGTCGTGCAGCGGACGGTGCAGACGACCGATGGTCGGGTGCTTGCGGTCGAGGAGGCCGGCGACCCGGCCGGACGGCCGGTGCTGGTGCATGGCGGGACGCCGGGCAGCCGGCTGCTGTACGGCCCGCACGTGCGGGACGCGGCCGAGCGGGGGCTGCGGCTCATCGGGTACGACCGGCCGGGCTATGGCGGGTCGTCGCCGCAGCCGGGGCGGACGGTCGCGGACTGCGCCGGCGACGTCCGCGCGATCTGCGCCGACCTCGGTATCGAGCGGCTGGCGATGTGGGGCGCCTCGGGCGGCGGCCCGCACGTGCTCGCGTGCGCCGCGCTGCTGCCCGACCTGGTGGCCGCCGCCGCCTCGCTCGCCTCGCCGGCGCCGTTCGACGCCGACGGCCTCGACTACTTCGACGGCATGGCCGCGGAGAACGTCGATGACACCCTGCTGTATTTCACCGACGAGGCGGCGGCACGGGCGAAGACGGACCTGGACCGGGCGGAGATCCTGGCCGAGGCGCCCGGCGGTGCGACAGAAACGGCGGACGGCGGCGCGACCAACCACGAGGCGACCAACAAGGCGGCGAGCGACAGCGCGCCAACCGGCGACGCGGCGACCGATGACGCAGCGACCAACCACGAGGCGGCGGGCGGATCCGGGCCCGCGCTCCCCCCGGTCGACGAGGCGGCCATCGCCGACGGGCTTGGCGACTTTTTCGCGACCGCGATGCGGGACGGGCTGGCGCCGGGCAGCGACGGCTGGTGGGAGGACAACTGCCTGCTCAGGCCGTGGGGATTCAGCGTCGCCGACATCACCGTCCCGGTCCTGCTGCTGCACGGCAGGCAGGACGCCTTCGTGCCGTTCGGCCACGGCCAGTGGCTGGCGGCGCACATTCCGGGCGTGAAACCCCTGCTGCTCGACGACGACGGGCACCTGTCGCTGCTGCAGACCCGCGTCCCCGAGGTGCACTGGTGGCTCGCCGACCACCTGTAGCGGTCTGACCAGTGGCGCCGGCCAGGGTCAGCACGGGCGCGACGGTCCTGGCCGAGCGGGAAGCTGGAGCCAGCGGGTCATCGGCGAGGAGTACAACGTCGCGCGGCCGGGCACTGAGTCATTACCTGTGATCCGGTGAACGCGCCGCCGTCGGGCTCGCTGCACAGCCGACGACTCGGCCCGCAGTCCGACTTTGCATTCCAGGAGGCACCTGTCATGCAGTATCTAGTCTCGATGACGACGCATGTCCCGGACGGAACCCCGGAGCAGTCGGTGGACGAGGTCAAGGCGCGCGAGGCCGCCCATTCAGCCGAACTCGCGGCCCAGGGGAACCTGCTGCGGCTGTGGCGGCCGCCGCTGCGGCCGGGTGAGTGGCGCAGCCTCGGGCTGTTCGTCGCCGCCGACGCCGACCAGCTCGAGAAGGTACTGGCCGGGATGCCGCTGCGGGTGTGGCGGAGCGACGAGGTCACGCCGCTTGCCCCGCACCCGAACGACCCGGCGATGCGCGCCAGGACCGGGGTCAACGACCGGTCGCTGTCGACCGGGACCGGCGATCCTGAGTTTCTGACCTTCTTCTCCATCGTCATCCCGAACGGCGTGTCCGCCCAGGCGGTCGCCGACGCCGACGCGCGGGAGGCCGAGCAGGCGGCCGGCTGGGCGGCCAAGGGCAAGCTCCGGCGGCTGTGGGCGCTGCCCGGCGAGGGGCGGACGCTCGGCCTGTGGCAGGCCGACAACCCGGCCGAGATGCAGGCGATCGTGAACGGGCTGCCGCTCGACGCCTGGATGACGACGCAGACCGTCGCGCTGACCCCGCACCCGAGCGACCCGGCGAGCCGGTCGTGAGCGACACCGACCGCAAGGTCGCCGTCATCACCGGCGGCTCGCAGGGCATCGGGGCCGGGCTGGTCGCCGCCTACCGGGCCCGGGGCTGGGCGGTGGTCGCCAACTCGCTCAAGATCGAGCCGTCCAAGGACCCCGGGGTGCTGACGGTGGCGGGCGACGTCAGCGACCCGGCGACGGCCGAGCAGATCGCGAATGGCGCGATCGAGCGCTTCGGGCGGATCGACACGCTAGTGAACAACGCCGGGGTGTTCATGTCCAAGCCCTTCACCGAGTACACCGCGGCCGATTACGCGCTGGTGGTCGGGGTCAACCTGGCCGGGTTTTTCTGGACCACCCAGCGGGTCATCGCCGAGATGGCGAGCCGGGGCGGCGGCCACGTGGTGCAGATCTCGGCCACCGTGGCCGAGGTGGCCGACTCCAAATCGCCGTCGGTGCTGGCCGCGCTGACCAAGGGCGGGCTGGCCGCGGCCACCCGGTCGCTGGCGATCGAGTACGCCTCGCGCGGCGTCCGGGTCAACGCCGTCTCGCCCGGCATCATCCAGACCTCGATGTACCCGCCGGGCAGCTTCGACGACCTCGGTGACCGGATGCCGCCGCTGGGGCGGGTCGGCACGGTCGACGACGTCGTCGGCGGCATTCTGCTGCTCGAGGACTCGCCCTACATCACCGGCGAGATCCTGCACATCGACGGCGGCCAGATCGCCGGCCACTAGAATCGGTCAGCCGATGCGGTGGCGCTGGGCGTAGCCGACGGCGGCCACCCGGTCGCGCGAGCCGGTCTTGGCGAAGATCCGGTTGATGTGGGTCTTGACCGTGTGGTTGCTCAGGAACAGCCGCTCGGCGATCTCCGGGTTGGTCAGGCCCTGGGCCATCAGGCCGAGGATCTCGACCTCGCGGTGGGTCAGGCCGTCCGGCGGCTCGGGCAGCGGCCCGGCCGACGCGGGCGGGGCGGACCCCGGCTCCGGTGCGGCGGGGCGGCTGACGCGGCCGCCAGCAGGGTGGCCCGCACCCGCGGGTCGAACACGGTCAGGCCGCCCGCCGCGGCCTGCAGGGCCCGGGCGATGTCGGTCCGGTCGGCGTCCTTGGTCAGGTAGCTGCGCGCGCCCGCCTGCAGCGCCTCGATGACCGAGCCGTCGTCGGCGTAGGTGGTGAGCACGACGATCGCGACGCCCGGGATGCTCGACGACGAGGCGGCGGGTGGCGCCGATGCCGTCGAGCACGGGCATGTGCAGGTCGAGCAGGATCGCGTCGGGCTGATGCTCGGCCACCAGCGTCCAGCGCCTGCTCGCCGTCGGCGGCGGCGCCGACCACGTCGATGCCGGGCAGCCCGCCGAGCAGCAGCACCAGGCCCTCGCGGACGCTGGCCTGGTCGTCGGCGATGACGACGCGCAGCGGACGGTCGGGGGTCATCGGGCGACCAGGTTCGTCGGGCGGCCTCTCATCGCACAGCTTGTCATCGGGCGGCCGCCCCGGGCGAGGCAGGCCCGGCAGGCTCGGCGGGCGGTGATCCGGCGTTCATGTCCACCGACGCTAGCGGAAGTTCGGCGGTCACCGCCCACTCGGCGTCGCGCGGGCCGGCCAGCAGGGTGCCGTTCAGCAGCCGCAGGCGCTCGCGCATCCCGGTCAGCCCGTAACCGCCAGCGCTGCTCGGCCCGGGCGTGACCGCCTGGGCTCCGTTGAGGTGGTTGACGACGGTTAGCCTGACGTCGCCCTGGCCGTAGTCGAGGCGGACCTCGATCGGCTCCCCTGGCGCGTGCTTGGCCGCGTTGACCAGCGCCTCCTGCACGGTGCGGAGCAGCGCGAGGGAGGCGTCGGGCGGCAGCGGCCGGGCCGCGCCGACGGTCTCGAAGGTGACCGGAACCTGATAGCGCTGCCGGTGCGTCTCCACCACCGCGGCCAGTTCGTCGCCGAGCGGAAGCGAGTCCACCCGCAGCGCGTGCACCGCGCGCCGGGTCTCGGTCAGGCCGTCGGCGGCCATCCGCTGGGCGGTGGACAGCACCTCGACCGCGCGGTCGATGTCCCGCTGGTCGGTCAGCACCGCCTTGGCCGCCTGAATCTGGATGCCGAGCGCGCCGAGGGAGTGCGCGAGCACGTCGTGGATCTCGCGGGCGATCCTGGTCCGCTCGTCGAGCACGTCGGCCCGGCGCTGCTCGGCTCGCACCCGCTCGTACTGCTCGAGCAGGGCGGCCGCCTGCTCGGCCTGCACCCGGTAGGACCGCCGGTTGCGGCCGAAGGACAGGGTCGCCGCGATCAGCAGCGGATAGCCGGCCAACGTGCCGAGAGAGCTGCCGACGATCGGGCCGACGATCCAGATCGGGACAATGCCCGCGACGGTGACCGCGATGGCCTGCGGCCACTCGGTCTCGGCGCCGGCCGCGACCGTCGCCACGGCGGCGAAGGCGACCAGGCTCTGGCCTCCGCCGGAGGTCACCCCGGCCAGGCCGGCCGGCGGCGGCCATCACGCCGAGCGCGATCGGCAGGCCCCGGCGTCGGTAGCGTCGGACCTCGTCGACGACCAGCCACGCCAGCAGGGCCAGCCCGACGACAGCGAAGCAGCCGATCTGGATGGCGCGGAAGAGCTGCTGGTGCGGCTGGTGGGGCGGGTTGACCAGGGCCGCGATCCCGACCACGGCGAACCCGCTGTACCGGATCAGCCAGTAGGCCCTGGTCGTCATTGGATTCAGTATCGCGCCGAGCGGTCACGGCGGCGGTCATTGAGACCCGCCTGACAGGAACGTCCGGCCGTCCTTCTCCGGCGCAAACGGGATGCCGGCCGCCATCGCCCGGGTCGCGATCACGGCCGCCTGGCCGAGCCGGTTGAGGCCGAGCGTGAACAGCAGCGGGGTGGTCGACGCGGCGACGTGCGCGCCGGACTTGGCGGCGAGCACCATGATCAGGGCGCGCCAGGCGATCAGCCCGACCCAGAGCCACAGGCCGCGCAGCGGCAGCTGCGCCCACAGCGCGCCGTTTCGCTCCTGCAGCCGGGTGATCGCGCCGAAGGCCAGCCCGATCGCCAGCGACCCGATGGCGCCGATGGTGAGCCACACGATGTCGGCCGGGTGCAGGTGCTTGGCGGCGTGCAGGTCGAGGAAGCCGACCACGGTGAGGACGGCGGGCAGCACTATGAGGCGGCGGCCCTGCACCGCCTGGCCTGCCACCTGCTGGTAGATGACGAAGCCGATGACTCCGATGACGACGAGGATTTCCAGCCAGGACATGTCACGCGCTCCTAATCGCTTGCGTGCTTGCGACGACTGGCTCCGACGCTACGGAGCGGGGCGGTACTACTGCGTCGGCCCACGGGACCAGTTCGGGGTTGACGATCCGCCCGCCCGGCCTGGTACCGCGCCCCGCGCCTGGTACCGCAGACCAGCCCGCTCTCCGACGCGCCGGCCGGGGTCGCGCGGCGAGGGTGGATGACGTCACCACGACGCACCCACACTTACCGAGCGAACAGGAGCACACCATGTATCTGTCTCCCCTGACCGAAGCCATGATCATCAACGGCGCGGTGTTGATCGCGGTCCTCGAGGGCGACCTCGGGCCGCATCGCAAGATCGGCAAGCTCCGGATCCTGCGGCCGCTGATCACGGTCGCCGTCGTCATCCCGCTGTTCATCGACTCGCCCGTCACTCACGGGAACGGGCTCCTGGTGGAGCTGGCGGGCCTCGCGGCGGGCCTGCTGTGCGGGGCGGTCGTGGCCGCGCTGATGCGGGTCTACCGCAGTCCGAAGACCGGCCAGCCGGTCAGCGCGGCCGGCTTCCCCTACGCACTCGTGTGGATCGTCATCGTCGGCGCCCGGGCGGCGTTCTCCTTCGGCGCCACCCGCTGGTTCCCGGCCCAGCTCGACCAGTGGTGCTTCACCCACCAGGTCACCGGCGCGGCCATCACCGACGGCCTGATCTTCATGGCGCTGACAATGGTGCTGGTCAGGACTGCCTCGCTCGGCCTGCGGGCCCGCCAGCTGCGGACCGTGCCGGCTGCGACGCTGGCCGCCTGAGCCGCGTATCAAGCCAGCCGCGCCGGCGCCGAGCCGCCGCGGCCGGCCTGCTCCGGGTGGCGGTCATGGAGCGGGGACGTCGAGCCAACGGTCCGTTCGAGATGATTGTTTTCGTGGGTTTGTGGGTGTTTGGCCGGGAGCGGACATGGCTCTTGACGGTGCGTTACGTCGGGCTTACGGTCACGGCAACGCACGCATTGAAACATTTCAAGCACGCGCAGCCCGGTCGTGCGCCCCCCGTCAAGGAGTGCCGTCATGTTCCTTCAGCATGCCCTCAGACGACGCCGCGGCCGGCTGGCCGCGGTCGTCGTGGTGCTGGCGGGGCTGCTGGCCGGCCTCGGCGCGGCGCCCGCCGCCTCGGCCGCGTCGGCAGGCGCGCCGTGGCCTTCGTCCCCGAACTGGCAGCAGTACGACGAGACCCCGACCAGCGCCCAGGTCTGCCCGACCGCCGTGCGCAGTACGTCCGGCACCGTCACCGGGGCGACCACCCTGCTCTGCGGCGGCTCGGCCGACGCGACGCTCACGTACGTGGCCGGCGGCACCGCCCCGACGATCGTGTACGACTACGGGAAGGAAGTCGGCGGCGTCCCTTACTTCTACGTCAGCTCGGAGACCGGGTCGCCGACCCTACAGGCGGGCTACTCGGAGAGCTCGCTCTCCATCAGCCCGGCCGGCGACGGCTCGACCCCGTGGGCGGAGGGCGACCCCAAGCGCTACGACGACTACACCGTCACCGGCGCCGGCACGATCGCCAATCAGTACGTGCAGGGTGGCGAGCGGTACGAGGAAATAACGCTGACCAGCCCGGGAACGGTCACCCTGAGCGGGATCGGCGTCACCTACATCGCCGACCGGACCCAGGCCAGCGCCCTGCCGGGCTACTTCGACTCCAGCAACAGCGAGCTGAACCAGATCTGGTACGACAGCGAGTACACCGATCAGCTCGACTCCGTCCCGGCCGAGTCGCTGCCCGGCAGCTGGCAGGTGACCGGCGGGGCCCTGCAGGCCAGCGGGCCGCTGTCCGGGAGCGCCGTGGGCGTGCTCAACGGCGGCTCGTCCTGGGGCAACTACACGATGAGCTTCCAGACCCAGATCGTGGATAACCAGTCCGGGTGGTTTGCCCGCGGCCAGGACGCGGGCGACGGGTACGCGTTCATACTTGACGACAGCACCGACACCAGCGGAACCGCCAACGAACTGCAGGAGTTCGACGAGTCAGACGGAAACTACAACTCGCTGGGCACGGTCGCACTGCCGGCTCCGCTGCTGTCAGGAACCTGGCACACCGTGAGCACCACGGTGTCCGGCTCGACGATCACGATCTCGCTCGATGGCACCCGGCTCACGTCGCTGACCAACTCCGCCTACGCCGCCGGGACCGTTGGCTTCCGCGAGTACAACGGCGAGGAGGCGGACTTCAGGGACCTGACCGTCACCAGCTCGACCGGAACCACCCTGTTCAGCAACCCGCTGAGCTCGTCGGCGGTGCTGTCGGACTTCACCGTCCCCGGCACCAACGAGTACGCGTCCATGATCGACGGCGCCAAGCGGGACCGCGCGATCTGGTCCGGTGACATGAACGTGGAGATCCCCAGCATCGCGTACTCCACCGACAACACCGCCTACGCTAAGGGCGCGCTCGAGCTCCTGGGCAGCTACCAGCTGACCAGCGGGTTCGTGACTGGTGACCTGCCACCGCAGGATGATCTCTCCCCGTCGAAGCCGTCCGGCAGCACCGGCTCCTACTCGGCCGACTACTCCATCTACTGGCTGCTCGGCCTGGCGGACTACTACCTCTACTCCGGCGACACCGCGTTCGTGACCCAGGAGCTGCCCATCGTCAACGACGAGCTGGCCTGGGACGCCAGCCAGGTCAACTCGACCGGCCTGCTGGTCACCACCAGCAGCGACGACGCCGACTGGGACTTCTACGACCCGGGCAAGACCGGCGAGGTCACCGAGTACAACCTGCTGTACTACAAGGCGCTGCTCGACGGGGCGGTGCTCGCGACCGCAGCGGGCGACAGCGCCGACGCGGCCACCTACACCAGCGACGCCGCCGCTCTCAAGACGGCGATCAACGCCAACCTGTACGACAGCGCGAACGGCCTGTACTACCTGAGCAACACCGACACCAGCACCGTCGCCCAGGACGCGAACTCGCTCGCGGTCCTCTACGGCGTCGCCCCGGCCTCGGATGACGCCAAGCTCCTGGCAGCGCTGAAGACCGACCTGTGGACCACTTCCCACGGCCCCGAGCCGTTTACCGGCAGCACCTACTCCAGCGTCATCAGCCCCTACGTCACCGGCTACGAGGTGGACGCGAGCCTGGCGGCGAACGACAACGCTGACGCCGAATCGCTGCTCGAGACCGTCTGGGGCGGCATGATCAATCCCAGCAACCCCGACGACACCGGCACCATGTGGGAGAACATCTCGGCCTCCAACGGCCAGGTCGGGTTCGGCGCCTCGAGCAGCCTCGCCCACGGCTGGGCGACCACGCCCGTCTCGGCCCTATCCGGCTATGTCCTCGGCCCGCAGCCGGCCACCGCCGGCTACGCCACCTGGACCGTCGAGCCGCATCCGGGCGACCTGAGCTGGGCCGAGGGCAGCGTCCCGACCCCGCACGGCAGCATCGCGGTCGACTGGGCCGGGCAGAGCGGCACCGGGCAGTTCAGCATGAACGTGACCGCGCCGTCCGGCACCACCGGGACCATCGCGGTGCCGACCTACGGCGCGACCGACCCGATCATCACCGTCGGCGGCGTCGTGGTCTGGAGCGGCGGCGCGTTCACCGCCACCACGGGCATCACCGGCGCTTCCGCGAACGGCAGCTACATCGACCTGACGGGGGTGCAGCCGGGCTCCTACACCGTCGCGTCCAATCCCGGGAACTACGGCGTGCCGACCGGGTTCACCAAGTGCGCGGCCGAGAACGGCAGCTGCGCGGTCACCGGGACCGAGGAGGTGGCGTTCGGCGCCAACGGCATCTACGCCTACGCCACCGAGTCCGCCTCGGTCGCCTGCACCGCCGCCGTGTTCGGCGACCCCGACTACGGCGTCGTCAAGTCCTGCTACGCCGGCCCGGTCACGGCCGGCCCGAGCGGCACGACCTACTGCGGCCCGGAGAACGGCCTGTGCTCGTTCTACGGCACCGAGACGGTCTACTTCGGCGCGGGCAGCGACTGGACCAGCAAGACCATCAGCGGCGGCGCTCCCTGCACCGACGGCGAGTTCGGCGATCCCGACTACGGCGTGGTGAAGGCCTGCTACGTGGCCACGTAGCGTCGGCTGGCGTGCGGGGTCTCCTGTCCGTTCATTGCGGGCCGGAGACCCCGTGCCGTTCGTCAGGCGGGGCTGACGTCAGAAACGCTGCGGGCGGAACGCGACGGCCGGCGCGGGCCGGGAAACGCGCGGACCCGGCCGGATAGAGTCCGTGCCTCCTGTCCCGGCATCGCCAGCCGCCGCCAGGCGGTCGAGAACCGCTCGCGATCTTCCTCATCGCCCCCGCAGGCGGTAATGATGGCGTCGATGGCCTCGAACCGGACCGGGAGTTTCCCGGCCGTGAGCACCCTGCACATCGTGGAGGCGGCCGGCAGGCCGTTGCAGGCGCGAGCCATGTCACGGAACGACGGGTTGCCCGCCCAGGTGCGGAACTGCCGGAGCGCCTCGATGAGCTCGGCCGGGGTCCTGACACTCCCGGGGTCAGGACGCAGCCGGCAGCCGGGGGCGTCCTGGGCCGGTCCGAGCGCTGGACGTTCCCTGTGCGCCCGGACTTCCGCGAAAGCTCTGGCCGCCTCCTCGTGCAGGACCCGGGCGCGCGCCTGCTCCTCGGCGGCCTGCCGGGCCAGTGCCAGCGCCTGCTCCCTCTCGGTCATGGCCTGTTGGTAGAGAGTCTCCGCCTCCGCCATGCACACGCGGACGGCCTCGGCGGCGGAACGGAGGTCGCCGGCGGTGGCGGCTCCTTCGGCCAGCCTCCGCATCAGGGCCATGTTGACGTCCGCGCCCTGCGCCAGTCCGGCGCCCTGACGCCGGTGCCGGGCCGACCCGCGCAGCGCGGCCAGCTGCCGCGGGTCGTCGTTCGCGCCGCCGTTCACTGGCGGCCCCCGGCAACGGCCCGGCGCGGGGCGAACGGGGCCAGCACCCCGCCGCCGGTGAGCGCGAGGATGACACCGGGCGGTCCGTACCAGGCCCATCCGGCTGCCGCCAGGATTACGATGATGATGATCGTCACCAGAACGCGCGGCCACACCCCAGGATGGGGGTGCGTGACGATTCTCAGAGAGAACTGCACTTGTACACTCCTCTATATAGAGATTTACAACTGCTTGGTTGGATGCAGCGATTAGGCACGGGCTGGCTGCGGAAATGCCGCTAGTCGGACCTTTGGCTCGTACTAGCAGGACCTCTGACGAATCACTGTAACGGCGTCGAAATCGACCCGCGCTGGAGAATCGCAAGATTGCCAGTGTCAAAATGTTGACACTGGGCGCGCCGTGTATTACGCAGGCGAAATGTCGCTGATGAGGCGCTTCATGGCTGATCATGAGGATATGTCATAGCATTCCGTGCGGGAGCGTTCCGGGTCGTTGCAAAACGTTTCCCAGCGTTTCTGCACCTTGCAGGGAAATAGGTCAGAAGGCACTATGGGGAACGGACACCTGCTCTGCGAATGTGCCGTTCTGGGTAATAAGGCGCATTCCGGGCACTCCGGAGATTCTGCTTGTTGGCGCGGGCTGGCTGCGGGGAAACGGGCGTCCTCGGGGGGCCGGGCCGTCACGCGGCCCGGCCCTCGGTTAGCTGGCCGCGGGCGCCTTGGTGGCGACGAACGTGACCGACCAGTCAACGGTGATCGTGACCCGGGCGAAGCCGATCGTCTGCAGCCGGGTGAGCAGGGCGGCCGGCTCGAGCGGGTTGTAGGTGTCGTCGACGTGGAAGTGATGCAGGTCGTTGCTGGGCAGGCTGTCCGAGCCGATCAGCGCACCGCCTGGCCTCAGCACCCGGAACGCCTCCGCCAGGACCTTGTTCTGCAGGGCCAGCGTGGGGATGTGATGCAGCATGGTGAACGTGCCGACCGAGTCGAAGGACTCATCCGGGTAGGCCAGCTCGGCGGCCGAGCCGATCACCACGTGCACGTTGGTGCCCGCGTAGCGTTCGGTCAGCTTCGCCGCCGCCTCGTCGTCGAGCTCGACGACGGTCAGGTCCCGCACCCGCTGCCTGAGCCACTCGGTGGCCGCGCCGGGACCCGGCCCGATCTCGAGCATGTCCGGCCCCAGCTCGATCCCGCGGGTGACCTCGGGCAGGACCTCGTTCTGGATGTGCTCGGCCCACTCCGGGCTTGGGCAGAGCCGTGCATGGTTGGAGTTCATCGCCATGACCATGACCTTAGTGAGCCGTGACGCCCCGGCACCCGAGGCGCCACGGCTCACTGCCGTTAGTCCTGGCCGCGCTCGCGCAGGCTGCGCTCCACGCAGAACTCGTTGCCCTCGGGGTCGGCCAGGGTCACCCAGCCGGCGCCGTCGGCCCTCCGGTGATCCTCGACCAGCGTGGCGCCGATGCCGAGCAGGCGCGCGACCTCCTCGTCGCGGCTGCGGGCGGTGGGCAGCAGGTCGAGGTGCATCCGGTTCTTCACGACCTTGCCCTCGGGCACCGGGATGAACAGCAGGCTGAAGCCCTGGCCGGCCACGATCCTGCCCTCCGGGTCATCGGGCTGGTTCGGGTCGTCGGGGTCTTCCTGCCAGCCCGTTACCTCGCTCCAGAACTGGGCCTGGCGGTAGGGGTCGGCGCAATCGACGGTGATACTGCGAACTTCGAACATACGCGTCCTCGGAATTCAGATCGGATGCGCGCACGCCGAGCGCCGAGCGTCAGCTGGGGATCGCGGTCGGAGGCGCGCTGTCGTGGGTTGGTGACATGGCGGCCTCCTCTCCCTGCTCGATAACGCTCGCCGCCAGTATCGCACCGGGCGGTCGTGACCGCCACGGCTTAATGGCGGCCGCGGCCGGCGCTTCGCGCGCCTGAACCTTGCAGGCGTGGCGTGACTGGTCTCGTCCCATGCGCACCATGGGGCGCATTCGCGATCATGGCGGCTTTCCGGCCGTGACCGTCTCAGCGGGGAACAGATCCTCACGCCGTTCGACGCGACACCGACCCGATAGGCGCGATCAACGCGCGGCCGGCACCGGCGCCGAGGGGTTCAGGTCTGGCGCGGGCTGATCCGGGTCGGCCGCTGGGCTGGCTGGCCGGGCGCCGGTTCGCTCGGCGCCGACGCCCGCGGCGACGACGAAGGCAATGCCGACCAGCGACCAGGCCCCGGGCCGCTGGTGCAGTAGCAGCAGGCCGGCGATGAGGGCAATCGCCGGCTCCAGCGACATCAGGGTGCCGAAGGCGGCCGTGCTCAGCCGTCGCAGCGCGTACATCTCCAGGCTGAACGGCACCACCGGCAGCAGCAGGGCCAGGCCCAGCCCCTCCACCAGCAGCTGCGGGGTCAGGACCGGGATGACGGCCGGGCCTGCCACCAGCGTGGCCACCACCCCGGCCACAGGCAGCGAGACCGCCAGCCCCTGCAGGCCGGCCAGCTCGTCGCCGACCGCCTGGGTGAGCAGGATGTAGCCCGCCCAGCAGACGGCCGCGCCGAACGCGAAGGCGACCCCGACCAGGTCCGCGCCGCCCTGCCAGGGCCGGGTCAGCAGCAGCACGCCGACCGCCGCCAACGCGGGCCACAGCAGCATCCGACCGCCCCGGCTGCGCGCGACGGCCACGCTGAGCGGCCCCAGGAACTCCAGCGCGCTCGCGGTGCCAAGCGGCAGCCGGGCCACCGACGCCATGAACAGCATGGTCACCCCGGCCGTGACGACGCCAAGCGCGATCGCGGCCAGCAGCGTCCGGCGCGGGAACCGCCACGGCCGCGGCCGCACCCACGCCGCCAGGATGACGCCGGCCCATGCCAGCCGCAGCCAGGCCGCGCCGAGCGGGCCGACCTGGTCGAACAGGTGTACCGAGAGTGCCAAGCCGAGCTGGACGCACGTCATCGAGCCCACGGCCATCAGCGTGCCGGCCCTGGCCCGGGACTGCGGCGAAGCTCCGGTGGCGTTCATGCTCCTCAGTACATACGGTCGGGATTGTTCGCGTCCACTTGATTTTTATTGACACACCGTTCATTGAATATGAACAATGCCGGGATGGACCCGCGCCGTCTGGAGCTGCTGCTTGAGCTGTCCCGCCTCGGCTCGATGCGGGCGGTCGCCGAGACCATGCACGTCACCACCTCCACCGTCTCCCAGCAGCTGGCGGTGCTGGCCCGGGAGGCGGGCACACCGCTGATCGAGCCTGCCGGGCGGCAGGTGCGGCTGACCCCGGCCGGGCGGCGGCTGGCCAGGCACGCGGTCACCATCCTCGCCGCCCTCGAGGCCGCCCGTCTTGACCTCGACCCCTCGGCCGCGCCGAGCGGCATCGTGCGGGCCGCGGCGTACGCCACCGCCGCCCGGCGGGTGCTGCTGCCGGCCGCGCGGATCCTCGCCGCGCAGTACCCCGAGGTCAGCCTGCACATCCACGAGCACGAGCCGGCCGAGGCGCTCACCCTGCTGGCCAGCGACGACACCGACCTGGCGCTGATCTACGACTACAACCTGGCGCCGGCCGACTTCGGCGGCGGCCTGGTCATCCGCCCGCTCGGCAGCACCCGGTGGAGTCTCGGGGTGCCGTCCGAGCCCGGCCGGGGACGCGGGACCGCGCCCGAGGTCTTCGACCGGTTCCGTGACCACGACTGGATCGTCAACTCACGCAACACCGCCGACGACGAAGTGGTCCGCGTCCTCGGCTCGCTGGCCGGATTCGAGCCCCGCGTCGCGCACCGGGCGGACAGCCTCGAGCTGGTCCAGGACATGATCGTGGCCGGGCTCGGGGTTGGGCTGCTCCCGTCCGGACAGCCGGCCATGCGGGGCATGACCCTGCAGACCCTGCACCACCCGCCGGTGATGCTGCGGGCGTACGCCGCGATCCGACCCGGGCGGGCCGCCTGGCCGGCGCTGGCGCTGGTACTCGACCTTATTCAGCGCAGGTTTCCGGCCTGAGCGTCTCCCCCCGGCTCGGCCAAGGACGCCGCCTCGGCGGGCGCCGCCCTGCTCGGAGGGGAAGGGCACGTTGGTGAGGAAACCGAGCCTGAGCCGATCCTCGCGTCGCGTCTGCGCAAGGTCGTTCAGAATGTCTACAAAATTAGTAGGAAAAGCACCGGGCGGTCCAACGAGGATCTCGAATCAGAACCGATCACGCGTGCTGATCGGCGGGCACTGAGGGCTGCTTTAAGTCATCTGACTGCGGAGATGCAGTCTCGGCGCGCATAAGTTGGCCGTTATGGAAACGATGAGAGCGGTCGTCCTTGAGGAGTTCGGCGCGGAGCCGGCGCTGCGCACCGTCCCGCGCCCGGCACCCGCCGCAGGCGAGGTGCTGGTGCGGGTGGCGTCAAGCGGCGTCAACCCGCTGGACGTCAAGATCAGTGCGGGCGCCGCCGCTCACGCCCGGGTCACGCCGCCGATGATCTTGGGCATCGACCTGGCCGGGACTGTGGCCGGGGTCGGCCACGGGGTTACCAGGTTCGCCGTCGGCGACGAGGTCTACGGGATGACCGGCGGCGTCGGCGACCGGCCGGGCAGCCTGGCCGAGTACGCAGCGGTCGATCAGGACCTGCTCGCCCGCAAGCCCGGGCGGCTGTCGATGGCCGAGGCGTCGGCCCTGCCGCTCGCGGTGATCACCGCCTGGGAGGGCCTGGTCGACCGGGCCGGCACCCGGGAGGGGCAGCTGGTGCTTGTGCACGGCGGCGCGGGCGGCGTCGGCCACGTGGCGGTGCAACTGGCGCTGGCCCGGGGCGCGACCGTGTTCGCGACCGGCACCGGGGCGAGCCTAGGTACCATCGGCCGGCTGGGGGCCGAGCCGATCGACTACCGGACCACGCCGACCGACGACTACGTCGCGTCCGCGACCGGCGGCGAGGGGTTCGACGTCATCTTCGACGCCGTCGGCGGCGCGACCCTCGATGCCTCGTTCGCGGCCGTGCGCACCTACACCGGGCACGTGGTCAGCATCCTGGGCTGGGGCACGCACAGCCTCGCCCCGCTGAGCTTCCGCGGCGCGACCTACTCGGGCGTGTTCACGCTGCTGCCACTGCTGACCGGCCGGGGCCGCGCGCACCACGGTGAGATCCTGGCCGAGGCGGCAGCGCTGGCCGAGGCCGGGCGGCTGACCCCGATCGTGGACCCGACCCGGTACGACCTGGAGACGGTCGCCGACGCGCACCGCGCCGTGGGATCAGGAAAGCGGCAGGGGAAGGTCGTCGTCGAGGTCAGCCGCGGGTGAACACGGCGTGCACCGCGATCGTGCTGTCCATCGCCGCGATGCCAATGAAGTTCCAGGTCAGACCGTAGTCGGCCCGGTTGACCTTCAGCTCGCCGTCGAGCGTGAGCGCGCCGTCGGCGGTGCTGACGCTGGCGTCGAATGAGGCCGGGTTGGTGCGGTCGCGGACGGTGAGAGTGCCGGCCACCCGGACGCCGGCATCGGCCGGGGTCACGCTCTCGGCGGCGAAGATGAACTCCGGGTGGTTGGCGACGTCGAAGAAGTCGGCCGAGCGGAGGTGCTTGTCGCGCCGCGGGTTCTTGGTGTCGACCGACTCGGCCTTTACCGTGATGACGCCGCTCGCGTCCCCATCCTTGGTCACTGTCCCGTGCCCGTTGACCTGGCCGAACACTCCCCGGAGGGGAAGCAGCCCCCAGGTGTGCCTGGTGTGCAGCACGACCTCGGACCTGGCCGGGTCCAGCGTCCAGGATCCCGCGAGGCTGCCATCGCGCAGCTGCGCGAGTAGGGCCTGCTGTTGCGGTGGTGCCATGCCGCCGCTCCTCGGTCATTTTATTTTGTGGTCAAAACTATTTTGCCATGGGAACCATATTGACCGGATCGTGCTCGTGTCAACCGTCGCGAGTTAAACCCGCGCAGGCGCTTCTTGCTGTTATCAGGGGCGACCTCTTGGCCAGGCTTTTGCGAGCCCGCTTCTTGCTGTTATCCCCAATTTTCAGGTCATCTTTGTATCAGTTCTGACCATTCCGGTGCCTTCATATCGGATCTGACCACTAATTGGTCCGATTTGTCCGTTACATGTGGTCAGAACTGATAGGTAGGTGCACGGTGGATGGCTGCTGACCGGCCCAAGGCGTCAGAAGGCGTCGGGTCGAGGGCCGCGCGCCTGGTCTCGTCCATGTAGAACCGGACAGACGGCTCTTATTGGCGGGCGCGGGCGTTGTGCACGGCTAGCTGGGTGGCGGCGAGGTGAAAGAGCGGGGATTCGAGGCCGTGCGCCCGCCCCCGCTTCACCAGGTCACCGACGATGTAGTCGGACTCGGTGGGGTGTCCGTCAAGGACGTCCCGGTACATCGACGATGTCAGGCCCGAGCCCGGCTGCGTCACGGTGGCGGTGGTGTTCCTGACCTGCGCGTCCGGGATCGGGTAGCCGTTGGCCTGGGCGATCGCGGTGGCCTCGGCCAGGAACGCAGGGCCGAGCTTGTCGCCGCCGGGTTGGGCGACGATCTCGCCCACGGCGCCGCGCATCAGGCAGGTGAAGGCGCCGAGGGTGGCGATGAACACCCACTTCGACCACATGTCAGCCAGGATGTGGTCGGAGAGCGCGAAATCGAACCCGATGACGTCGCCGAGCGCGGCGGCAACGCCGGTGGTGTCGGTCGGCGGGTTGCCCGGCTGGGCGCCGGTGGTGAGGCTGGCCTGCGGCGCAAGCCGGACGATGTCCCCCTCCTGGGTGACGGTGGTGGCGACGATGACCACCCCGCCGAGGACGGCGCTGGCGCCGAAGCGCTGGTTGAGCCGGTCCAGATGAGACATGCCGTTGAGGAAGGGCACGATGAGGGTGCCGGGGCCGACGGCGGGGGTCATGTCGTCCATGGCTGAATCGAGGGCACCGTTCTTCACCGTCACCAGCACCAGGTCGTACGGGCCGTTGATCTCGCTCGCGGTCACGACCGTCACCGGCACCGCCTCGTCCGGGCCCTGGCCGGTGAGCTTGATCCCGTTGGCCCGCACCGCCGCCGCCCGGGCCGGCCGGAGCAGGAACGAAACGTCCCGGCCGGCTTGAGCCAGTCGCGCGCCGAAGTATCCCCCGGTCGCGCCCGCGCCGATCACCAGAATCCGCATTAGCTCCTCCTGAACCCCAGCGCGCCCGCATCGCCGCTTCCGTAGCGGGCATACCCGCCTGCCATCCGATGACCCAGGGGTCCTGGTCGTCGCGGCGCTTCGTCCGGGTACAGGTCCTCTATGAGGAGGAGCGTGGCATGACGACGCCGCCCGCCGGACCCGGCCGGGCGGTGGTTCAGCCGCCGCACCACCGGGCCTGGTGGTCCTGGCGGCGGTGGGCCGTGGGGGTGGCAGCGGTGGGCCTGCTGGCGGTGGCGGTGCTGGCCGAGCGGCCACTGCTCGGCGAGTCGATCCACTCGTTCACTCATCTGCGGTACCTGCCTTTGTTCTGGGCGGTGGTGGCGGACATCGGGTCGATGATCTCGCTCGCCCTGCTCGAGCGCCGGATCCTCATCCTGGCCGGGCACCGGCTGTCGGTCGGGCGGGCGGTTGCCATCGCCTACGCGAGCAACGCGATGGCGCAGTCGCTGCCGATCGTCGGGTCCGGCGCCGCCACCGCGTTCACCTACCGGCGGATGGTGTCGCACGGCGCCGAGCCGACCCTGGCCGGCTGGACGCTCACGCTGGCCGGCATCACGTCGAACATCGCCTTCGTGGTGATCATCTCCATCGGCGGGCTGGTCTCCGGCAACATCCTCGCGATGGTGGCCGGCGGCCTCGGGCTGGCCCTGTCGGCGTTCGTCATCGCCGTGGCCATGATCGCCGTGCGGCGCGCCCCGGTCCGCGAACGGGTCGGGCGGGCCGCGGTCTGGGTGCTGAGCCGGGTTCAGCGTGCCATCCACCGCCCGGCCGGCGACGCGGCCGGGATCGTCGGCGCGATGATGGCCGACCTCACCGCCTTCCATCTGCATCGCCGCGATGCCCTGCACGTGGTCGGGTCCGCCTTCCGTAACTGGGCGTTTGACCTGCTCTGCCTGGCGTTCAGCATCAAGGCGGCCGGAGCGCAGGTGCCGTGGTGGGGAATCGTGCTGGCCTGGGCGGCCGGGAGCGGCGGCGCTAGCCTGAACCTGACCCCGGGCGGCCTCGGCGTCGTCGAGGTCGCGCTGACCGGTGCCCTGGTCGCCCTCGGGGTGCCGAGCACGCAGGCCCTCGCGGCAGTGGTCGTGTACCGGGGGATCACCTTCTGGCTGGCCATCGTGATCGGCTGGCCGATCTACTGGCGGCTGAGCCGCGAGCACCCGCTGGTCGTCGCGGCACCGGCGGAAGCCCCGGCCAAGGAATGACCAGGGACGCCCCCTGGTCGGCTTCTGCCTGCAAAAACAATTGGCGACGCATCGAAAGCGACGAGCCAAGCAAATCGCAAAGTGATGCCAGAAATGTATTGAGACGTTCTTGCCGCCGAATGTCGTAGGTAGCGCATATCTTCGGCGCATGATTAAAGTTGCTGCAATACGAGACAATGCAGTCCGGTCCCGCAGGCTGCGCACCAGCGCCGGGGGTTCGGTAATACCCTGGTACTCTTTTGGTATGACCGCAAAGCGGAAGGTCTCGGTCTCGCTCGACGAGGATCTTGTGGCGGAGCTCGAGGGGGCCGATGAGGCGCTGTCCGGGCAGGTGAACGAGGCTATCCGCGCGGAGGTCGAGCGGCGCCGGCGAAATCGCCTGCTGACCAGCATGCTCGACGCGCTTGACGCCGAGTACGGGCCAGTTGATGAGGCGCTGGTCGCGAAGTACACGGAGCTGCTGTGAGCCGCGCGCTCGTCCTCGATTCCGAGGCCCTGGCTACGCTCGGCGGCCGGCCGTGCAGACGGCAAGAGGAGGTCAGGGCGGCTATGCGGGCCGCCGCGCTCATGCAGAGGGACGTGATCGTCCCGGCGGTCGTTCTCGCGGAGCTTTACCGCGGTCACGGCCGTAACCAGGCGGTGGACGCCTGTCTGGCGCGCGAGACAGGAATTCGGATCCGCGACACCGACCGACCGCTGGCCCGCCTGGTCGGCGGCGTGCTCACCGGGGCGAAGGCGGATTCCCGTCACCTAGCCGACGCACATGTGGTCGCGGCGGCGGTGGAGACCGGCGGAGGCGTCCTGCTCACCGGCGACCCTGATGACCTCGCCTCGCTTGCCGCGCCTTACCCGAACATCGCGGTGCAGCCGCTTCCTTGACCGTCCGGGATCGTGGGTGGTGGGCGGGGGCCGTTAGGGCGACTTCTGCCAGACGGAGATGTGGCTCATGCTGTCGCTGGTGAAGGGCTCGCGGTTCCAGTCGCTCCAGCGCTCGCGCAGGGTCATTCCGGCGAGCCGGGCCATCAGGTCAAGCTCGGCGGGCCAGGCGTAGCGGAATGGCGCAGAGAACGTCTCGAACTCTCCGTTGTCCACCCAGTAGTGGTGCGAGATGACGCCCTGGGCGGCGATGTCGTACTGGTCGAAGCCGAGATGGTGCGGGGTAACGGTGAAGGCCCGGACGGTCTCGCCTGGGGGTAGGCGCTGGAGCTCTGGGACGATGACCTCGATCACGAAGCAGCCGCCGGGCTCCAGGTGCGCAGCGGCGTTGCGGAAGCACTCGACCTGGCCGTCCTGCGTGGTCACGTTCATAATCGTGTTGCGGACGAGGTAGGCGAGCCCGAAGGTCTCGCTCACGGTGGCGGTGGTGAAGTCCCCGATCGTCAGGCCGATGCCGTCCGCGTCCGGCTTTGACCGCAGGCGCGCGGCCATGGCGGGCGACAGCTCGATCCCGTGCACCCGGATGCCGCGCTGGCTGAGGGGCAGCGCGAGGCGGCCGGTGCCGATGCCGAGTTCAAGGGCGGTACCCGACCGTGCCAGGTCCGCGAGGAAGCCGACGGCCGGCTCGACCACGGCCGGCTCGAACAGCTCCGGCCATTTGGCCTCGTAGGTCGCCGCTATGCGCTCATCGAAATAGTTCTCAGCCACAGGGCCACTGTCTCCGGTAATGTGGCCGGCCGCGAGCCATTATCGGCGCGGGGACCCGTCTCCCGGGGGCTCGATCTCGCGGCTGGGTCTTTCTTCTCGCCCTCGGCTATCGCGGCGACACGGGTGCCGTCGGCGCGGTACCGGGCAGACTGAGGAGTCATGTCGGCGAATGCTCACCCCGCCCGCTCTTCCGGAGCTCCGGAGGGGCCGGCGGTGCTGGCCAGGCTCCGTGACCGTCTCCTCGACGAGGTGCTCGGGCTGCTGGCAGCCGACCCGGCGGTCGCCGGGGTGGCCCTGGTCGGGTCGCTTGGCTGCGGCCAGGGGGATAACTGGAGCGATATTGACCTGCTCATCCTCGCGAGCGAGGAGTTCATCGGGCAGTTCATGAACGAGCCGGCCGCCAGCCCGTGGGCGCGGGCCGACCTGCTCTCGGACGGCCGCCACAACTCCCCCGCAGGCGCCACGTCACTGGGAACCACCCGTATCCGGTCCGGGCTGCCGCTCTGGGTTGACCTGCACGTGCACCCGGCCGACCGGACGCCGTGGCCGACGGACGGCCGGGTCCTGTTCGAGCGACGGCCAGTGATGGCCGGGACGCGGTCGTTCGACGAGCTCAACGCCGCCGGCCCCCGCCAGCCGACGACGGCCAAGACCGCGGACGAAGTCCGCCAGATCCACCTCGGCTACGTCCCCATCGGTGGCAAGTACGTCGGCCGCCGGTCACCGCGCGCTGGTGAGATGATCCGCTTCCTGGGGCAGCGTGATTTCCACGACCCGGACCCGGCCGCCCAGATCCGTGCCCTGCGCGGGATCGCGGAAGACCTCTCATCGCCGTCCTGGGCCCAGCTTGGCGATGCGGTCGCCTGCTACCTTGACCTAGTCGAGGCGACCGTTCAGCTCGGGGCGGGGTAGGTCTCCGCCGGAGAGACCGCGTGAGGGCCAGAGTCGCCCCGGACCGTTCGAGATGACTGATTTGAGCTTTTTGATTCTGGAGTGGCGGGTCAGCTGGTCACGGCGCTGGCTTTGGCGCCCGCGTAGAGCTGGGCGGCCCGCCAGCAGTACCAGGCGATGACGCTGCGGTAGGGGTGGTACGGCTCGCCGAGCGCGTCGAGCTGCTTGGGCGTGGGGGTGGCGATGTTCCACGCCAGCGCGAAGCCCTTGCGGATGACGAGGTCGCCGGTCGGCCAGACGTCGAGGCGGCGGAGCTGGAACAGCAGGAACATCTCGGCCGACCACCGGCCGATGCCACGGACCGTGGTGAGGCGGGCGACGATCTCTTCGCTGCTCTCGCGGGCGAGGCGCCGGGAGTCGATCACGACGGTGCCGTCGAGGACCTTCGCGGCCAGGTCCTTGACCGAGAGCGCCTTGTTGCCCGACAGTCCCGCGGTCCGCAGATCCTCGGTCGAGACGGCGAGCAGGGCCTCGGGCGTGATCTCCCCGCCCAGGGCCGTCACCATCCGGCCGTAAATGGCGCGGGCGGCCGGGCCCGCCAGCTGCTGGTAGATGATGGGGCGGACGAGGGCGGCGAAGTGGGTCTCGGTCGGCCGGGGAAACGACGGCAGGCCGATGTCGGCCACCAGGCGGGCGACGACCGGGTCGCCCTCAGCCAGGGTCCTGGCCGCCTGGGCCGGGCTGACCTTGCGCGGACGCGCGGCGACCTGCTCCTCGGTCATCGCGGTTCCTGGCCGGTCGTGGGCGCGGGCGGCTCGGTCGCCGTGACGGGGCCGGCCACGCGGGCGAGGTCGAGCTTGGTCTCGTCTTCGCTGCCGGGCGCGGCCGTGTAGATCACGATCTTCAGGTCGGTGTCGCTGTCGTTGAGCACGTCGCAGTCGACGGTGATCTCGCCGATCCCGGGATGCCTGATGACCTTGCGGTCCTCGGCGTGCCCGCCGACCGCACCCTCGCGCCACAGCCGCGCGAAGAGCTCATTGCCGTCGACGAGGCGGCGGATCAGCGCGGCCAGCCGAGCGTCATCGGGGTAGCGGCCCGAGGCCCGGCGCAGGTCGGCGACGATCGCGCGATCGGTGGCGGCCCGGTTCTCCGACACCAGCGGCCACCGGGCGAGGCCGCCGTGGTCGCCGGCCACCGGGAACCGGGACCGCACCAGGCTGCGTTCCTCCGGGGCGAGGGCGGACGGGTCGCCAAGCAGCGCCGTCCAGCTGCGATTCCACCAGACCAGGCGCCAGTCGGCGGCGAACACGGCGACCGGGGTTTCGCCGAGACGGGTGAGGATGCGCTGCATTCCCGGCGGTATGTGGTCGGTGATCGCGGTGTCCCTGGGCGGCTGCAGGCCGGCCAGTCGGTACAGGTGGTCCCGCTCGTCCCTGGTCAGCCGGAGCGCGCGGGCGAGGGCGCTGACGATCTGCGCGGACGGGGTGGCGGCGCGGCCCTGCTCGAGCCGGACGATGTAATCGACCGAGATCCCGGCCAGCTCCGACAGTTCCTCGCGGCGCAGCCCGACCGCGCGCCGCGCCCGGCCGGTCGGCAGGCCGACGTCGGCCGGCGTCAGTCGGTCGCGCCACGCGTGAATGGTGGCGCCCAGGCTTGTCTCGTCTGTGCTCACTGTTCGATTATCAGCCATCACTGACCGGCTTGGGTGGTACCGCCTTTCCTATCGTTGACGCGTCCCTGGCTGTCGGCCGGGCGATCGGCCAGGCTGGGGTTCATGAGCACTATTACCTTCATCACTGGGGCCAACAAGGGCCTCGGCTACGAGACCGCCCGCCGCCTGATCGAGCTCGGCCAGACGGTGATCGTCGGCGCCCGCGACGCCGGCCGGGGACAGGCCGCCGCCGACCGCCTCGGCGCCCGCTTCGTACCGATCGACGTGACCGACGACGGATCGGTTCAGCGCGCGGCGGCCGACATCGAGGCGCACGAGGGCCGTATCGACACGCTGATCAACAACGCCGGGATCATCGGCGCCCACGTTTCGGCGTCCGAGCTCACCGGCGACGACGCGCGGCTGGTGTTCGAGACCAACGTGATCAGCGTCGTCCGCGTCACCACCGCGTTCCTGCCGCTGCTGAAGCGGTCCGACTCCCCCGCCGTGATCAACGTCAGCAGCGGCATGGGCTCGTTCGCGCTCACCCACGACCCGTCCCGGGTCGAGTCGACGATCGCGTCCCCGCTCTACACCGCGTCTAAGTCGGCCGTCACGATGATGACCGCCCAGTACGCGAAGGCGATCGGAGAGGTGCGGTTCAACGCCGCCGACCCGGGCTACACCGCCACCGACCTGAACTCCCACCGCGGCCATCAGACCGTCACCGAGGGGACCGACGCGATCGTCGCCCTCGCGACCGAGGACGCGTCGGCCGGGACCGGCCGGTTCGTGGACCGGCTGGGGCCGGTCGCCTGGTAGCCGTTCGGCGGGTTCAGGCGTTCAGCCGTGCAGCCGTTCAGCCGTTCAGCCGTTCAGCCGTTCAGCCGTTCAGCCGTTCAGCCGTTCAGCCGTTCAGCCGTTCAGCCGTTCAGCCGTTCAGCCGTTCAGCCGTGCAGCCGTTCAGCTGGGCCGCGAGCAGCTGCGAGAAGCGCTCCATGGCCGCGTCGGTTTCGGCCGAGTTACCGGTCGCCAGCACGTCGAGCAGCAGGCCGCGGGTTACCGCGACCGCCAGCCGGGCGTCGACCCGGGCGGTCGCCTGGCTCTCCCCGAGGGCGGTGAACAGGGCCGTCAGCGGGCCGATCCAGTCGTCGACGACGCCCGGCAGCAGCGGCTTGGCCCACTCACGGCCTTGCAGGGCCTGCCCGTAGACCTCGAAGAACAGCCGTTCCTGGGGCGCGAGGGCGGGATCTCGCAGGTGCGACCAGAACGCCCGGCCGAGTTCCTCGAGCGGGCCGTCCGGGTCGACCCGCCACTCGGCGAACAGGGCCCGCTGGCGCGCCTCGACCGCCCGGATCACCTCCACCAGCAGGCCCTCCTTCGAGCCGAAGTGGTGAATGAGCATCCGGTGGCTGGTTCCGGCCGCGGCCGCGATCGCACGCAGGCTCTTGTCCGCGATGCCGTCGGTCAGGGCCGACTCGACCACGGCGTTGAGCAGGCGGTCCTTCGGCGTTGAGGCAGTCATGTACCACATGGTACACTTGCCGCCATGGAGTACCGGGTAACCGCGACTGCGGGCGCGTCTCCCGCACAGGTGTATCGGTTGTTCATCGACGTTGAGCGCTGGCCGGAGCTGACGCAGAGCATGCGCTCGGTCCGCCGGCTGGACGACGGCCCCATCCGGGTGGGCAGCGAGGCGAAGGTCGGCCAGCCCCGGCTGCCGTCCGCGCGCTGGCGGGTGACCGAGTTGGAGGCCGACCGCCGCTTCACCTGGGAGACCAGCGCTGGCGGGGTCACCACCGTGGGCGACCATCTGGTGGAGCCGGACGGGGCCGGCTCCCGGATCACCCTCACGTTGAGCTTGCGGGGTCCGCTTTCCGGCCTGATGGGCCTGCTCATGGGGGGCATTGCCCGACGCTACGCGGGGATGGAGCTGGAGGGCTTCCGCGCCGCGGCCGATACCGCAGCGCCGGCAGCGCCGACAGCGCCGCAGGAACCGCCGGCGCCGCCGGCCGGTTAGCGGACCGTCGTGATCGGGGACCGCTGGGGCGTGACGGACGCGGAGGTCGCCCGCCGCTACCCCTGCGACGAGGTCGTTGCGGCGCCGACTCTGCAGGCCTGGCGGGGAGTCACGGTGCGGGCGACGGCCGACCGCGTGTGGCCGTGGGTGGGGCAGATCCGGCTCGCGCCGTACGCCTACGACTGGATCGACAACCTCGGCCGCCGGTCGCCGCGCGAGCTGCGCGGTCTTGCCGAGCCTCGGGCAGGCGAGCCGTTCAGCGCCGCGTTCGGCGGGCGGCCGGCCGGGCGCATCCTCTCAGTCGAGCCGGGCGTGCAGCTAACCGGCATGATCATGGGGGCGGCGATGTCCTACGTGCTCGTCCCGTTGGCTGACGGCAGCGGCGCGACCCGGCTGCTGCTGAAGGTGGCCGCTCGGGGCCGTCCGGCGGCGGCTCCGCTGCTCTGCGTGGGCGATCTGGTGATGGCGCGACGGCAGCTGCGCACCCTCGCGCGATTGGCCGAGACGACGGCCGAGAACGCCCACCGCGACCAGGGCGGGGAGCGCTAGCGCCCACCCACAGCAGGCCAGCATCACCACCACCGCGACCGAGGCGGGGACGGCGGCCAAGCGGGCCGGGCCGCGCAGCACCCGGACGGCCGCCAGCATGCTGCCCAGGTAGACCGCCAGGAACAGCGTCGTCGGGATCGTCACCAGTGCGGCCGGGCTCACCAGGCCGAGGCCGTACAGCGTGATCAGCAGCAGCCCGGACGCCGCGACGGCGGCCAGGAACAGCGGCGCCGGGCGCGCCTGGGCGGCGTTCCCGCCCGGCTGCGGGCGCGTCAGGTGCCCGGCCATCGCGGCGCCGCCGTTGATGTAGGCGTTTACCGAGCCCAGCGTGAGCACGACCGCGGCGACGGCGGCGGCCGCGGTGCCGGCCGGGCCGATCGCGCGCTGCAGCAGCTCGGCCAGCGGCACGATAGTCGCGGCGCCGGGGCCGAGCACGCCGATGGTGACGATCGCCAGCCCCAGGTAGAGGGCGCTGGTCACCCCCAGGGCGATCGCCACCACGCGGGTCAGCTGCCGCGCCGGGTCGGCGAACGCGGTGGTGAGCGGCGCGACCGCCTCCCAGCCGACGAAGGACAGCATCAAGACCGCGGCCGCATGCGCCACCGCGAGCCAGCCGTGCGGGGCGAACGGCGTCCAGTTGGCCGCCCGGACCGACCCGGCCGTCCCCGCCACCGCCACCACCACCACGCCGACCAGCAGGCCCACCAGCAGCAACTGGGCGACGGCGCTGGCCCGCAGCCCGCCCCGGGCCAGCGCGAGCAAGACGAGCAGGAGCAGCGCGGCCACGGCGGCCCGGGCGAGCCGGCCGCCGCCGGTGAGCTCGGTGACGTAGCTCGCGCCGATCAGGCAGACGACCGGCGCGCCGGCCACCACCCCGGCCAGGAAGCACCAGCCCGCCACCAGGCCGGCCCGCGGGCCGAGGCCGGCCGTCACGTACCCGATCACCCCGCCCGCCGACGGGAACCGGAGGCCGAAGGCGGCGAATACGACCGCGAACAGCCCCGACAACAGGAGCAGCGCGACCCAGGCGAGCAGCGAGGCCGGGCCTGCCACGGTGACGGCGAGACCTGGCAGCAGCAGCAGGCCCGGGCCCAGCAGCGCGCCGATGTAGAGGGCGGCGCCGCGGCTGGTGGTCAGATGGGATGTCGGTGTTACTGGGGGGCTTGGCCGGCGCGGGGCGGTCTCGATCACGGCTTAAGCCTGGCGGAAATCGGCTCGCACGCGATGGCAAATATCTCGTCGGCGAAGGCGTTATATGGCAGTAAATTGCATGCTGTTGACGTTAGGCTCGGTTTTATGTCAGATCACGTTCCGGACAAGGTGGATCGTGCCATCATGGCGCGGCTGCAGCAGGACGGCCGGATCGCGAACGTCGACCTGGCCGACGCGGTCGGGCTCTCACCCTCCTCGTGCCTGCGCCGGGTCAAGGCGCTGGAGGCGAGCGGGATTATCTCCGGGTACCGCGCCGAAGTCAGCCGCGCGCGGGCCGGGCTCGGCCTGACCGTCTTCATCGGGCTGAAGGTCGACGGCCATTCCCGGGAGACCTCATCGCTGATCGAGCAGGCGCTGCTTGCGATCCCGGCCGTCGTCGCGTGCTACCTGGTCTCGGGGGCCGACGACTTCCTGATCGAGGCGGCGGTGCCCGACCTCGGCGGGTACGAGCGGCTGCTGCTTGACGAGCTGCTGGCGATCCCCGGGGTGACCGAGGCGCGGTCCACGTTCGCGATCAGGACGGTGCTCAGCCGCGGGGCGCTTCCGCTCAGCCACTGGAAGTAGCGGCCGCTGGCGGTTCGCCGCTGGCCGCTAGCCGCCCGCCGCTGGCCGCTAGCCGCTAGCCCAGGTCGAGGAGCTGCTCGTAGAAGCCGCCGAACTGGCGCTCGGTGTCGGTCAGATGGATCTCCAGGATCCAGTGGCACACCCGCCCGGCCCGGTCGTGGCGGCGCATGGGCGTGTCGTTGGCCGCGGCGATGTAGGACTCGATGTCCTCGCCGTCGATCTCCTCGTGCGGGAACTCGCCGACCAGGTGGCCGGAGTGCCGGTTGCCGAACGACCATCCGGCCTCGCCGGAGAGCCGGGTGACCTCGGCGTAGAGCTCCGCGCCGGTGATGTCGGGATGATCGGCGAAGTAGCGTCGTCCGGCGTCGAAGATGACCGGCAGATCGGCCGCCAGCCGACGCTTGACCGGGTCACCGCCGAGAACGTAGGTCCGGCCGAGGTCGGCTTCGAACTCGTCGAAGATCGGCCCGAAGTCGGCGAAGGCGATGTCGTCCGCCTCGATGATCCGGTCCGGCGGGTTCTCCCGGTACGGGAACAGGGTGTGCGGGCCGGACCGGATGATGCGCTTGTGCCAGTGCCTGGTCTTCCCGAACATCTCGTTGGCCAGGTCCCTGACCTGGTCGCTGACCGCCTGCTCACCCTGGCCGGGCGCGACCAGGCCGCGCGCGGCGACCTCGTCGAACAGCGCGATCGCGTTGGCCTGGGCGTCAAGCAGCCGAGTGGCCCGCTCATCCTCGTCGGTCATGGCATCGACCATAGGGGAGCCATCAGACTTCGAACAATCTGAATAATGCGATGTGGTGACACGGCGGTCATAGCGGAGTAAGTCGGATGAATCGGGGTAGCTGGCGGCCATGGCTAGAGGCAGAAGTATCGGCGGTTACGCCATCCCCGGGATTGTCGTGTTTTTCTTCTGGTTGGTGGTCGTCATTCTCGTGATCATCCTCCTGGCGGCTGTCGTGCACTGGGCCGGCGGCGGGTCCCTGGACCTGCGGCTCGGACACTTCGTTCTTGACGTCGGCTTCACCTGATCAGTGGCACCATCAGTCGCGCCGGCCGCTCTCGCGGCCGGCGCGACTGTGTTTTAGGTGCCATTCGATCGTGGAGCTCGTCAGCCGCCGGGCGTGTGGGCGAGCGCCGCCTGGAGGGCGGTGACCGCGGCTTCGATGGCGACCCGGGCGGTGACCGCGCTGGTGTGCGCGCGGTCGTTCTCGCCGAGGGCGATGCAGTCGAACGCCACCCGGGCGTCGTGAATGGCTGCCTCGAGCTCGCGGCTGGCTTCCTGCAGCATCGGGCCCTCGCCGGCGCCGTCCGGAATCATCATCAGGCTCCCCTCCTGTGCCTTACAGGCTCATTGGGTGGGCACGCTACCCATCGCGTGCGCGGTCATGCCTACATCCAGCGCCACTCACCGTAACGCACCAGATACCTTACGTGCCCGGTCATGAGGCGGTAAGGATCGCCTCCGTCCGCTGGATGACCGGAATCATCGTGTTGTCGGCGTTGGTGAGGACGACGACGACGGAGCCGGTGCGAGGGTACATGTCGAGCTGGCCCGAGTAGCCGGGGGTGCCGCCGTTGTGCCCGACGAATGTGACGCCGTTGATCTGCTGGTAGGCGAACCCGTAGGTGTACTTGTCGACGGCCGGGCCGCCGGGCTGCGGCGAGTTGACCCGGGGGGTGAGGAGCGTCGCGGTCATGGCTGGCGTGAGGAGCTTGTGGTCGAGCACCGCCGTCGCGAACTTGAGCAGGTCGCCGGTGGTGGAGTAGGCGCCGCCGGAGGGGTTGGCGACCTGCGGCTGGTCGCTGATGTCGGTCAGGTTCGATCCGGCCGCCGCGTACCCGTGAGCCATGCCGGGGACCCGGGCCGGAAGGTAGACGGCGTACCCGGTGTGCGTCATGCCGGCCGGGTCGAGGATGTGCCGGCGCAGGTAGTCGGCGTAGCTCTCGCCGCTGACTCGCTGGACGACGGCGCCGAGCAGGATGTAGTCGTCGTTGCTGTAGGAGAACTTCGCGCCCGGGGTGAACTGGGGGCGCTCCTTGACGATCAGCGCGACCATCCCGGCCAGCGTGCGGGGCGGATGGGCGCGCCCGAGCACGGTGTCACCGAGGCCGGCGGTCATGTCGAGCAGCTCGGCGATCGTCACGTGGTCGGCGAGGCCGGACGACAGCCCGGTCAGGTAGTCGCCGACCGGCGCGTCAAGCGAGAGCCTGCCCTGCTCGGCCAGCTGGCCGATCGCGACGGCGGTGAACAGCTTGCCGATCGACGCGATGCAGAACCGCGTCTGGGACGTGTTGGCGATCCCGGCGGCCCGGTCGGCCAGCCCGTACCCGGCGTCAAGCACCAGGTCGCCGTCGTGGTCGACCAGCACGGCGCCGGAGAACTGGCCGTCGCTGGCCTCCGTCTTGAGCGAGGCGCCGAGGGCGCGCCACTGCGCGGTGGTACCGGCCGCGCCCGCCGCGCCCGCCGCGCCCGCCGCGCCCGTCGCCGGGCCGTACTTCGCGCAGGCCGCAGCGGCGGCCTCGACTGCGGGCGAGTTGGGGTCGATGCCGCTCTGCGGGGTGAGCGTGATGTGTCCGTTCACCGGGTTAGGGAACGCGGGTACCCCGTGGGCGCGCATGCACCGCGCGTATTCCAGCGGCAGCGAGGCAGTCGCGGCTGCGCCAGAGGTCCTGGTGGCCGACGGCTGCGCCGAGATCGGCTTAGCGGGATTCCCGCATCCGGCCAGCGCTACCGCGACAGCGACCATCGCCGCCGCCATTGCCGTGATTTCCCTGTTCATGGCCCTCCTTGCATCGGTTAGCTCTGTTGGCACCGGTTGTACGCGCGGGCCGGTCACGTCCCTTTCACGACGGCGGTTAACGTGCTGTTACCGCCGATCCGCGATGCTTGTGGACGGGAGCAGGAGGGATTCGGATGAGAGTGCAGCACTGGGCGTCGGTGGCCGCGGACGGTGCGGCTGCGGCTGACGCTGCTCTACGGCGGGATGTTCTGCGTCGGCGGGGCGGTACTGCTGGCGAGCACGTACCTGCTCGTCCGCTACTTCTCGGGCCACGTGCTGCAGGTCGCGCACGTCGGTCCGCTCGATTCGGCGCGCTCGGGTGCCCACCGGGGCACGTCGCTGCCTGCACTGCCGTCGCTTGCCCAGCTGCAGGGCGAGACCCAGCACGAGCTGATCAGCCAGCACGACCGCGATCTGCGGCAGCTGCTGATCTGGTCGCTGGTAGCTCTGGCGGTGACCGGCGCCGGGTCGCTCGCGATCGCCTGGCTAGCCGCCGATCGGGTGCTGGCGCCGCTGCGGACCATGACGGCGGCGACCAGGCGGATCTCACAGGACAACCTGCACGAGCGCCTCGCCCTGCCGGGCCCCGACGACGAGCTGCGAGAGCTTGCCGACACGATCGACGGGCTGCTCGCGCGCCTGGAGGCGGCGTTCGGCGCGCAGCGGCGGTTCGTCGCCAACGCATCGCATGAACTGCGGACTCCGCTGACCCGGATCCGGACCGCGCTCGATGTCGCCGTCGGCAAGCCCGCCCCGGTACCGCCGCCGGTGTTGGCGCTTGACCAGAAGATCCGGGAGGGGCTCGACCGCGCCGACCGGCTGATGGAGGGCCTCCTGGTGCTGGGTCGGGCCGAGCACGGTGAACTTGGTCGATCAGGCCCCGACGGACCTGTCCGAGATCATCACCGCCGCCCTCGCCGAACAGGGGCAGGACATCGCCGCCAAGCGGATCACGGTCGAATTCGACGTTGTCCCGGTTGCCGTTAATGGCAACCCGACGCTGATCGGCAGAATGGTCGAGAACGTGATCGACAACGGGGTGCGCCACAACCAGCCCGATGGCCTGCTGCGCGTCACGGCGGCCGAACTCGGCGCCCTCGCCCGGCTGACGGTGGAGAGCAGCGGCGAAATGATCGACCCGGCGCAGGTCGCTGACCTTGCGCAACCCTTTCGTCGGCTGCCGCGCCGACCGTACCGGCTCCGCGCGGGGCGCGGGCCTGGGTCTGTCGATCGTCGCGGCGATCGCGGGCGCGCACGGTGGCGCGCTCGCGCTGCATGCCCGCGAGAACGGCGGATTGCGGGTGGTGATCGACCTCCCCCGGCGATGGCGGGGAAGATCCAGCCCTCCCCCGATCGGCGGGCTGCCGACGATCCCGGTGGACGCTCTCCGGTGAGGGTGCTGGTGGTCGACGACGAACGTGGCCTGGCCGACGACATCGCCGAGGGGCTGCGCGATCACGGCCTGGCGGTGGATGTCGTCTACGACGGCCTTGAGGCCGCCGCCAAGATCGACCTGTACCCCTATGACGTGGTCGTGCTCGATCGCGACCTGCCGGGTCTAGGCGGGGACACGGTCTGCCGGATCATCGCCGACAGCGACGAACCGGCGATGGTCTTGATGCTGACCGCGGCGGGCTCGCCGGCCGAGCGCGTCGCGGGCCTGACCCTCGGCGCGGACGACTACCTGGCCAAGCCGTTCCACTTCCCCGAGCTCGTGCTCCGGGTGCACGCGTTGGCGCGGCGCCGACCAGCGGCGACCGGGCGCGTACTGCGCGTCGGCGACATCGAACTGGACCCGGCCAGGCACATCGCCACCCGCACGGGCCGCCAGCTCGCGCTCAGCGCCAAGGAATTCGCGGTGCTGCACGCGCTGCTGGCGGCCAGCCCCGGCTCGGTCACCCCCGAGCAGCTGCTGATGCGGGCCTGGGACGAGAACGCCGACCCCTTCACCAGAACCGTGTACGTCACGGTCGCGCGACTCAAACGCAAGCTCGGCGATCCGCCGCCGATCCAGACCAGCCCCGGCCTCGGCTACACGATCGTCGCCACCGACGTCAGGTAGCCGCCGGCCGCGGCTGTTGCAGTCCGAGCAGGAGCAGTTCGATCAGTCGGCGGGGCTCGTAGCGCGGGTCGCTGTCGCGCCGGGCGCAGAGGCTGCCGATACCCCGCATGAGCTCGTAGCCGCTCGTGCCCGGCCTGATCTCGCCCGCGTCGACGGCGGCGTCGAGCAGCTGCCCGCAGACCGGCACCAGGCGGTCGAGGAAGTAGGTGTGCAGCGCCTCGAAGCCGCCGCTGTCCGATTGCAGCGCGTTGGCGAGCCCGTGCTTGGTGACGAGGAAGTCAACGAACAGGTCGATCCACTGACGCAGCGCCGCGAACGGGGAGACTGCGCTGGCCAGCAGCGTCGGGCCAGCCTCGGCGCAGGCCTCGACCTGATGACGGAAGACGGCCACGATGAGATCGGCCCGGGTCGGGAAGTGCCGGTAGATCGTCCCGATGCCGACGCCGGCCGTGGTCGCGATCTCGCGTATGGGCGCGTCAACGCCGGACGCGACGAACACGGCGGCCGCCGCCGTCAGCAGCGCCTGCTCGTTCCTGAGCGCGTCGGCTCGCTTGCCTCGGGGCGATGCCTGCGCCGATGGGCTAGCGGTTGACACCAAGCCCTCCCTCTCCGGAACACTGATCCGGTTCGAGTGTAGCCGAAGCTGGCCCGAGCGGGCCGACACCGCTTTTTGCGCGCGCTATGCGCGGCGGCGCGGGCATGCGCCTCGTCATTGTGTGCTATTTGAGTCGTCTCGACGGGCTTGAAACGGTCATTGTGTGCTATTTAGGTCGTATAGCGCCCCAAACTACCCACGCTCATGCTATGTGTCAGAGGCGATGTTGCTCGGGTGGCTCGGGTGATGAGAGTGGCGTATGGGCTCGCCTTAGGGGTGAGCGGGTTCCGGGGTGGCGGACGGCGGGTTGTCGGCGGGGAGGTCGCGCTGGTACCAGGTGCCCTGCTTGCCGCCGATGTCGGCCGGGTCGGCCGGGCCGACCGGGACGAACCCGGTGTTGGTGAGGACCTTCTGCGAGGCGACGTTGTCGTGGCTGGTGGCGGCCCTGAGCGTGCGCAGCCCGTGCCGTGCGGCCGCCAGGCGGCAGAGTTCCCGCACGGTCGCGGTCGCCAGGCCGCGGCCGGCGGCGTGCTCGGCGACGCGGTAGCCGAGTTCGGCGGTGCCGCCGGAGAAGCGGTACAGGTTGAACCGGCCCAGGACCGAGCCGTCCTCGGCGACGAGCACGTAGTAGGCGCCGGCGCCGGCCTCCTGCTCGGCCAGCAGCGCGCGGTGCTGCTCGGCGAACTGGTCGAAGTACTCGTCGCCGCGATCGGAGATGGAGGCGGCGAAGTAGGAGCGGTTGGCCTGCTCGAAGGCCAGCACCGCCTCGGCGTGGCCTGGATGCAGCCGCTGTAGCTCTGGCACGGCCCGAGGGTATCAAGCGGGGGGTGCCGGTGACATCCGGGTTTCCGCCGGGGCGCCCGTCCTAGGCGGGTTCGCCGGGGGTGTCGCCGGCCGCGTGCAGGAGGCCGTGCTCGCGGACGACCGGGAGGTAAAGCTCGCGATAGCCGTGCTCGTCGAACAGGACCGTGACCTGGTCGCCGTCGTAGCGCTGGACGGTGCCCTCGCCCCAGCGGTCGCTGACCACCCGGGTGCCCACCGCGAACGGCTCGTCGGCTGGGTCGGCCGCCGATCCCCCGGACCCGGACCCGGACCGGACCGGACCCGGACCCGGACCCGGACGCGGACCCGGACGCGAATCCGGACCCGGCCGAGAGCCGGGACCCGGAACCAGTCCCGGCCTCGGTGGCATCGCGCGCGAGGTCGTTGTCGCAGTTGCCGCAGGGGCCCGGGTAATCCTGGCCGAAGTAGGTGAGCAGGAACGACGCCAGGCAGCCGGGATGCTCGGCGTAGTGCCGCATCATCCGCAGCCGGGAGGTCTCGATCTCGCTCGCGCGGTCGATCTCCTGCTGCGAGGCCTTCAGGGCCTCCGCCACCGTCATCGCCCCGCTCCAGGCCGGGACGCCGTCCGCCTGCCAGGTCACCGCGCCGAGGTCGACCAGGTGGGCGATCGCGGCCGTCTCCTGGCGTTTGCCGGTCTCGGTCGGCTGGCCGGCCGCGATCTCGGATGCCGCCTGGACCACGGCCGCGCTCGAAACCCCGCCGACCGTGAAGTAGCGCGCGGTGTCGAAGTCCTCGTACCGGTAGAGCAGCCGCGCCTGCGACGGCTCGCCGTCCCGGCCGGCCCGGCCGAACTCCTGGTAGTACGCGTCGGGCGAGGGCGGCGGGTCGTAGTGCAGGACCCAGCGGACGTCCGGCTTGTCGATCCCCATGCCGAACGCGACCGTGGCCACGATGACGCGGGCGGTGCCGTCGAGGAAGGCCGCCATCGCGTCCTGCCGAGCCCGCGCGGCCAGCCCGGCGTGGTACAGCGTCACTCTTTCGCCCGCCGCCGCCAGCGTGCCGGCTGCCTCCTCGGCGTTGGCATGGGTGGCCGCGTAGACGATCCCCTGGCCCGGCCAGCCCGCGACCACGCTGGCGAGCTGCTGCCGCTTCTGCCGGACGGTCATCACCCGGTGCACCGACAGCCGGATGTTCGGCCGGTCGAAGTCCCCGAGCACGGTCCGGGGATCGCGCAGGCCGAGCCGCCGGATGATCTCCTGCCGGACCGGGGGCGCCGCGGTCGCGGTCAGCGCGAGCCGGACCGGCGCGCCGAGCGCCTCCGCCTGCGCGCCCGAGCATCATGTAGTCGGGCCGGAAGTCGTGACCCCATTCGGTGATCAGATGCGCCTCGTCGACCACGAACAGTCCGGGCGCGGCCCGCTTGAGCGTCTCCCTGGTCTCCTCGTTGGCCAGCTGCTCGGGTGACAGGAACACGAACGTGTCGGGCTCGCACGCGGCCAGCAGCGCCGCCGACCGCTTGCCGGCCGACTGCCGCGAGTTCAGCACGATCGCGTGCAGTCCGGCCGAGCGCAGGTGGGCGAGCTGATCGTCTTCGAGCGCGATGAGCGGCGAAACGACCACGGTCGGGCCGGTCCGCAGCAGCCCGGCCAGCTCGTAGATGGCCGATTTGCCGGCCCCGGTCGGCAGCACCGCCAGCACGTCGCGCCCGCTGGCCAGGGCCTCCACGGCCGGCCGTTGCCCGGGGCGGAGCTCGGCGAAGCCCAGCCGCTCGCGCGCGAGCCGGTCAATCTCGTCTGTTCCCATCAGCTGAGCATCCCCCGTCCGCAATCAACGACCCGCTATCGGAACCAGAAGGTGGCCAGCGTGATTCCGTCTCCGGCGCCGCCATCGTCGACGTCCGCCGGCGGGAGGCCAAGACCTCAACCTCCGTAGCCTCTCACTCGACCCCTACTGCACTCATTGCGCCGCCAGCGACCGGCGGAAAGCGATGGCGGTCGATTGAATTCCCGGCCGCCATCCGCCAATAGTGATCGATGTCAAATTCCTTACATTCCGACATCGGGTGCCAGCGCATATTCATAATCATCGCGTTCTCCGCCGCGTTCGCCAAAGGCCGCGAGCCAAGAGAAGGATCACTGGCGGGCCAGGAGTCCAGCTGTTCCTCGTGAGGCACAACATCATTCAAGTGTCAGGAGTCGAATCTTTAAATCAATTCATGAATGCCATCAAAATACGGTTTCTCTCTTGCGCGGTTGTCCTACACTGAGCGATCAGCACGCCAAGCGCGTGCCGCGCGGGGGAATCGCGCCAGCAAATCGGGTTGAATCTGCAGACATGTGAGGGGTTAATGTCGGCATCGCGCTATTACCTCTGGACCATTCACGATGTGGAGGACTGGAGCGGCCGACCTGCAGTTATCCAGGCGCGCATCCAGCAGGCGCTCCGCCGGGTCGAGGCGGGCGCGCTGGTCAGGGCGGGAGTGGATCCCGCGCGGGTGGGGCGGCAGTCCACCGGGGACGGCGCCGTGCTCGCGATACCGGGCGACGTCCCCAGGGAGCTGATCACCACCAAGTACGTGGACGCCCTGCGCGAAGGCATCGAAGAGCACGACCTTGAATGCATCGCCGCGGAGACCATCCGGCTGCGGGTGGCACTGCACGCCGGCGAGAGCCCGCCCGGCCAGGACGAGTGGGCCGGGCCGGCCGTCATCACCGCCTCCCGGCTGGTTGACGCGCCGGTGCTGCGGCGCGTGCTGGCCGCCGCGACCGGCTCCGCGCTGGTGCTCATCGTCTCCGACGACTGGTACCGCGCCGTCATCGCCGAGGGCTACGCCCCGTCTGACGGATACCAGCGGGTCTGGGTGGAAGCGAAGAAATTCGCGGATTTTGCCTGGATCCGGGTGCCGGGCCGGAGCGCGCCGCCCGGGCTGCTGCCCGAGGACCGGCGGGACCCGCGCGGGAGCGACCCGTCCCGGGGCGGCCCCGGGCAAGGCGGTAAGCACCCCCATGGACGAGACCCCGGTCAGGCAGACCCGGCCGACTCGCCGGAAACGCGGGAGAAGGGCAACTCGGGCACCATCGCCGACTTCCGCAATGCGGAAGTCACGCGGGGACGTCTCGATCGGCAACACCACCAATTACAACGGCCCGGTGGACCAGCGGCCGGGCGGCGGTGCGCGGTGAGCCTGGATCCTGGCGGCGTCGCCGCCCAGCCGGGGCAGGCGGCAGCGGCCGCCCCGGTCGCCCCGGCGGCGCCGGCCGGGAACCCGGACCCAGGCGGGGCCGGGGCGGCCGCTGCGCCGCCGGGTCCCGCGGGCGCCGAGCCCGCCGGCGCAGCGCCCGTCGGCGCCGCGCCCGATGTGCAGCGGGGCCGGGCCGACGGCCGCAGCTACACGGACGCCCGGTATCAGGTCGGGGCGAACCTGACCGGCCAGTACGAGGCGGAATCGGCGGCCCGGGCGGACTTCCGGGAGAGCCACATGGCCGGCTCGGTGTTCGCCCACAACACCTTTCAGCTCAATTTCGGCCGCGGGCCCGCGCAGGTCAGAGCGAGCCGGATCAGTGCCGAGGAGCTCACCGCGCCATTCGTCTCGTGTCCCGACGCGGAGCGCCTCGCGGCGGGGATCGCCGACTACCCGTTCGTGGTGCTGCGCGGCCAGCGCGGCTACGGCAAGCGGGCGACGCTGCTGTGGGCGCTGCGACGGCAGGTGCACGACGACGCCGTGCTGCTCTCGCTTGACCCGTCAACCGATCTGGCTGCCTTCTCCTGCGATGAGATTCCCGAGCACGCGGTGATGGTCATCGAGGACGTGCCCGACGTCATGGTCGACCGGCTCGACGAGCCTACGGTCAGGCGGATCGAGAGCGAACTGCGGGCGGGCGGCCACCGCCTCGCGATCACGACCACCAGCGGCGGGCTCGGGGCCACGCACAGCGCCGGGTTCCTCGTCGCCACGCTCGCCGCCCGCCCGCATCCGCGCAAGGTGTTCGATCGGCACCTGGCCAAGCTGCTGCTCGGCACCGGCCTGACCCAGGACGAGGTGCTCCGCTGGGACGGGGTGGACAGCCTGGTGGCCGAACTCGGCGACGGCAGTATGGCCGACGCCGCCCGGCTGGCTCGGCTGCTGTCCCGCGCTGACAGGAATGAGCCGGACCAGGTAGCGGCGCGCGTCCGCGTCCAGATCTCCGAGTACGCGGACGAGCGGGTCGCGCAGTGGTTCAGGAAACTGCGCACCCTGAAGGCGCAGTGCATGGCGATCTCGCTGGCCGTGCTCAACGGCCATTCCCGTGAGCTGATCGCGCACGAGGCGGCGCTGCTCGAGCGCCGGATCCTGCCCGCCCCCAACGCCGCGAACGCGCCGGAGTTCGAAAACCCGCTGGCCGAGGGCGCCCGGGTCCCCGCGTCGGTGCTTGACGCCACGGTCACGAGCGAGACCCGGATGACCGAGCACGGCCTGATCAAGATCGACGCGATGAGCTACCGCGAGCCGGGCTACCCGGGGCAGGTGCTGCGGTACGTGTGGCGCGCGCACGACGGCGCCCGATCGGCGATCGTCGGCTGGCTGCGCGACCTGGGGGCGTCGTCCGACCTGACCGTGCGGGTCCGGGCGGCGACGGCGACAGGGGTGCTGGCCTGCCAGGCCATGGACTTCGTGTATGACCAGGTGATCTCCCGGTGGGCGGAGCACCGCAACGAGCTGGTTCGCAACAGCGCGGCGATCGCCCTCGGTCCGCCCGCCGAGGACCAGGTACTGCGGCCCACGGTCCGGTCCCTGGTTGACGGGTGGGCGCGCGAGGACAGCAACTGGCGGCTGCGGGCGACGGCCGCGCGGGCCTACGGCCGGACCATCGGGTTGTCCAGCCCGAGCGCCGCCTTGCGGGGCCTGGCCCGGCTGGCCGAGGTCGACGACATCGACGTGACGATCGCGATCGGCAACAGCTACTGCGAGCTTATTCTCGAGGGAACCGCGCCGCTCGCCGTCCGGGTCATGACCGAGGTAGAGCGGCTGGCCACTGAACGCAGGCGGGAAAAGCAGGCCACCGGACGGCTGACGCTGCTCGGGCTGAGCTACCCGCGGGGCGCGCCGCCCGGGATGAGCGCGCACGAAGCACGCCTGCGCGACTGGCCGACGCTCCTGGTCCTCGCGCTCGGCAACGAGAAGCTCGCGGAATCGGCGGCCAAGCTGTGGCGGGTCGCGCTCAGCGACTCGGACATCGGGGGCATGGCGCGGGAGTCGCTCGACAGCTGGGCGGAGGCGGCCGAGGCCAGCGGCGAGATGCGCACCTGCCTGGTCCAGTTCCTGCTCTGGATCGCGGCCGAGGAGCGCGGCCGGCGGGCGATGACCCGGCTGGCCCAGGCCTGGACGCGTAGGGATGGCGCCGCACCGGCGACAGGTCGGTCTTTGATGGCCGCCCTGGGTCACTGATCGATCGAGGGATAAAGGGGTGGGCAGATGGAGACGTCTTCTAGCGCGGTGATCCAGACCGTCGATGCCGGGTTCTTCACCAAACCGCCGAGGGCGCACCCGAGTCGGGTGTACGTGGTGTCGTACCGCGACGGGAGTATCCGGTCGTTCAGCGGCGCGCCGACGATCGCCGATCGGATCTCCAGCAAGCTGTTCTACCTGGTCGACACCGGCGATCAGCACGTGGCCAACACGTGCACGGTGACGAGCGCGTCCGACGCGTACTCGTTCTCGGTCGAGCTGTCGGCGACCTGGCGGGTGACCGATCCCGAGGCGGCAGTCCTCGCCAACCTGTCGGACGGCAACAGCCTCGTCCTCGGCACCCTGCAGGACACCGTCTGGCAGATCGCCCGGGGCTTCCGGCCAGACCAGGCCGGCGCGGCCGAGATCGCCGTCCGCGCCCGGCTGGGGGGTGAGATCCGGCTGGCGTCGGGCATCACGGTGCTGCACGCGGTGGCCCGGTTCCGGGCCGACGCCGCAGTCACCGGCGCGGTCAAGGACATTGACACCGAGGCGCATCAGGCCCTGCTCGAACGGCAGCGCAAGGCCGCGCTTGACGAGCTGTTCGACGGCAGCGAGGCGAGCGCGCTGGCGCTGCAGCATGCTGCGGCACCCCAATGAGACCGCGACGGTGCTGGCGAGCCTGACGGACAGCCGGGAGAAGGAGACGGCGCTGAAGCTGGCGGCGCTGACCGCGGACCGGCAGCACTACCTGGCGATCCTGGACCGGGCGCTGGCGAACGACCTCATCAACGACGACGACGCCCAGCCGCTGCGCGACCTGCTGTTCGGGCAGGCGGGCGGCGGCCTGATGACCGGATCGACCACGATGGTCCCGATCGCTTCCAAGCCGCCGCTCAGCCTCCCGCCGGGCGTCGCCGCGGGCACCGCCGCCCCGGCGCCCAGCTTCGGCGCTTCGAGCTCGGCGTCCGGGCCCGGGCCGCAGACACCGCCGGCGGCGTCGCCGGTCGCCCAGGGCTGGGTGGTCGAGGATGTCGTGGTGACGAGCCCGGCCGAGGAGCCGGACCCGAACGCCGGCCAGCCCGCCGCCGGCTCAGCAGCCGGCGGCGTGTCGGGCTGGAAGCAGATCAAGCGGCCGGGTCAGGGGTGACGGTGAGACAGGACGCGCCGGAACGCGAGCCCCTGCCCGGCACCGCCCGACGCGAGCCGCCGCTGACCGCGCACACCCGCGGCCAGCGAGCGCTGGGCATCCTCATCGCGGCAGGCGTGCTCTGCGGAGTCATCCTCTGGCTGGCGGGGCGGCACCTGACCGCGGTCATCGCGGTCGTGATCGCCGTCTTCGCCAGCATGGTGTTCGTGCAGCGCACGGTCAGCGCGCGTGGTCAGCGCAGCGAGGGGCAGGGCAGGGTGAAGAGGATCGGGTGGAAGATTATCTGGAGCACGGAGACCAAGTCGCCGTCGGCCGATGGCCGACCGCGACAGCAGCACCAGCAGGCGCTGCCGCAGGCCGTCGGAACCGGCGGTCCCCGGCTCGAATACCCGCCGGGCATGCAAGGCCCGTTTCCTCCCCGACCGGTGGATCCTCCCCGACCCATGGACCAACCCCGGCCCAAAGAGCACACTCGCGGCCGCTGGTTTGGCATGCAGCCGCCCGCAGGGGTGGTAAGCCCGCCGCCCGCGTGGACGGCCAACGGCGCCACGCTGCCGGAACCCCCCGTTTTCGTGGGGACGTCCACCCCGGGGCAGGCGCCGTGGCACCTTCCCCTCGGCGCCGCCCCGAGCGGCCTGGCGGCCGACGGGCTCCGGCTCGGCGACCTCGAAGCGCGCGCCGCCTCGATGGTGGGGGCGGGTCACCGGTGCCAGGAACCGGCCTTGCCGCGTCAGGACGCCTACGGCCTCGCGCGGACGAAGGACGGGCAGTACCTCGTCATCGCGATCGCGGACGGCGTCAGCCAGAGCAAGCACGCCGATCTGGCCGCCCGGGTGGCCGTGAGCGCGGCGACGCGCGAGCTTGCCGCGATGGTGGAGTCCGGGGGCATCCGGGCGATCAACCCGGAGTTGCTCTACCGGAAGATCTCCGGGGAGATCGTGGGCACCGGCCGGGACCGCGGAATTCCGGACGCGGACGTCTGCGCGATCGTGATCACGGCCGTGATCCCGAGCAGGCCGGACCGGGACGGAACCCGCCCGATGTGGGCATCGTGGATCGGGGATGTCTCGCTGTGGATCAGCCGAGGCGGAGAGCTCAGGCGGATGACCGGGCAGGGCAAGACCGGGCTTGACCGGAACGAGCTGCACGCGGTCCTGCCCTTCAGCCCGGAGCAGGTGGAGCAGGGCGCGTTCGAGCTGCATCCGCACGACCGGGTCGTGCTCATGACCGACGGAGTGTCGGACTCGCTGGAGTCGGTCGACGGCACCCTGGACTACTTCGCCCGGCAGTGGGCGGGGCCGCCGCCGCACCCGGCGGCGTTCCTGCACAGCCTGTGCTACGACGGCCCGGGCCAGACCGATGACCGCACGGCCGTCGTCGTGTGGTGCGACACCTCCGGTCCGGGCCAGCGGGCGGCGGGCGAATGGCGATGACGATGAACGGCGTCTGGTCCGCGCCGCCGGCCGGGCGGATTACCAGGCTGGGCGAGCTCGGCGACCTGAGCGAGAAGATCAGCGAGGGCGCCGGCGAGAGCTCGTACGTGTGCAAGCTCGGGCGCTATCCGGGGTGGCTGTACAAGAAGTACCGCGCGCCCCGATCGGCCGAGGGCGCCAGGCGACTGGACCAGCTGATCGGGCTGCCCGGTCAGATGTCGGGCCAGGACCAATCGGTGGTGGACGAGCACACCGCCTGGCCGGCCGCCCGGGTGGTCGACGCGGCGAACCGCACGACCGGAGTGCTGCTGCCGATGGCCCCGGAGACCTACAAGTTCCAGCCGAAGACGCCGACCGGACGCACCGTAGAGAAATTTCTAGAGGTGGACCTGCTGGCGCTGAGCGGCTCACGACAACGCCAGATCGGGGTGCCGCCGCAGTCGCTCACCCATCGGATCGCCGTCTGCATGTCGATCGCGACCACGGCCGATCTGCTTGAGCGCTATGGCCTGGTCTACCTCGACTGGTCCTACGCGAACATCTTCTGGCGTCCGGCCGACCACAGCGCCTACCTGATCGACCTGGACGGCACCTCCTTCGGGCCGCGCCCGCAGATCCAGACCCCGCAGTGGGATGATCCGCATGTCCCGCTGGGAACCACCGCAGGAAACTCATCGGACCGCTATCGGGTAGCGCTGCTCATCACCACCTGCCTGACCGGGAAGCGCGTCTATGACGCCGAGGCCAGAACCGAGCTAGGCGAACTGCGTAAGCAGAGCGCGGAAGTCGAGCAGCTGGCCGAGCTGCTCCTGATGGCGCTCACCGCCGTCCCCGCGTCCCGGCCGACGATCGCCAGGATCAAGGCCGCGCTCGACGCGGCCAACGGCTCTTCGCCTGCCGCCTCGACCAGTTTCCTGCGCGATAGCCGCGCCGCCGATACCTCCGGGCGCGGCGGAGTCGGTTCGTGGAAACCGATCCAGCGTGCCTCCGCCGCCGCGGCGCAGAAAGCAAGCAGGCCGCAGGAGCCAGCGCCGTCCGCGCCGCGGCCGTCGGCGCCGTCGTCCACCACCCCGTTCGCTTCGCCGGCGCCTCGCGTGCCGGTGAATACCAGCTACGGAGGCGGCGGCCCGACGGCCAACGGCACCGGGCCGGGCATTGCGCCGCAGTACCGCAATCAGCCTCCGGCGAGGCCGCCGACGAGCACCGTCCCGGTGGCCGTCAAAACGGCTCTGGTGATCGTCGCGCTCATCATTATCTGCGTCATCATCGCCAATCTCTAGCAACCATTCCACGAAGGGGGAGAACGATGACCAAGGTCAATTGCCTGCCGGTGTACGTCCTGATCGACACGTCGCAGTCGATGTCAGCGTTTGAGAGCATGTTGAACACGGGGATCGAGACGCTCTACGACGAGCTCGTCACCAGCCCGCGCATCTCGGATTTCGCTTACGTGTCGATCATCAGCTTCAACACCGACGCCGAGGTCGTCATGCAGATGACGGATCTGCAGTCGATGACCGCGCTGCCGCAGGTGAAGTGCGGTGGATCGACCTATTTCAACGCGGCGATCGAGCTGCTGCGGCAGCGACTCGACCAGGACGTGCCGTCGCTGAAGAACGCTGGCCGCCAGGTGCTGCGGCCGGTTGCGTTCCTGCTGACCGACGGCGTGCCCACGGACAAGACCGGGCGGCGCGCGAGCGACGAGTGGCGGCCGGACTACCAGGCGCTGGTCAGCCAGTCGTATCCGAACCACCCGAACGTCGTGCCGTTTGGCTACGGCCAGGCGCCGCCCCAGTTCCTGACCGACGTCGCCACCATCCCCAACACGGCCTTCCTGGCGACCGACAACACCAAGGGCGCACTCGAGAAGGTCATCCCCGCGCTGCTCAACACCCTGATCGCGTCGGCCGGCCACAACGACCTGAGCGTGCCGGCCGAGGTGGACGGCTTCATCCGGGTGGCAAGCGACATCCTCTAGCGGCAGGACACGGCGGAGCCGCCACCTAGCGTCGCATTTCCGATCGAGATAGCGTTGGCCGGGTGCGGCAGCTGACTTACGAACAGGCCGGCGTCGTGCGCTGGCGCGAGGTGCCCGACCCGGTGCTGGCCGATCCGGCCGGCGCGCTGGTCGCGCCGCTGGCGGTGGCGCGGTGCGACCTGGATCTCCCGATGGCCGCGCAGGGGCTGTTCCCCGGACCGTTCGGGGTCGGGCACGAGACCGTGGCCGAGGTCGTCGCGGTCGGCCCCGAGGTCACCCGGGTCCGCGTCGGGCAGCGGGTGCTTGTCCCCTACCAGGTCTCCTGCGGCGCGTGCGTCGCCTGCCGCGATCGCCGCTACGGCGCCTGCCACACCTACCGGGCCCAGGTCGGCGGGGCGTTCGGCTTCGGCCCGGCCGGCGGTGGCCACGGCGGCGGGGTGTCCGACCTGCTGCCGGTGCCCGCCGCCGATCACCTGCTGGTCCCGGTCCCGGACGGCATCGCCCCGGAGGTGCTGTGCACGCTGGTCGACAACGGCGTCGACGGCTACCGCACGGTCGCGGGGCCGCTCGCGGCCGCGCCGGGGGCGGACGTCCTGGTGGTCGGCGGGGCGGCGTCCTCAGTCGGGCTGTACGCGGTCGCGGCCGCGGTCGCGCTCGGATCGCGGCGGGTCCGCTACATCGACGCCGACGCCGCCCAGTGCGAGGCCGCCGCCCGGCTCGGCGCCGACCCGGAGCTGCACCAGGGCCCGTGGCCGCGCTCGTTCGAGCGGGCGGCGGTGACGGTCGAGAACACGATGGCGACCGACGGCCTCGCGTGCACGCTGCGCTCGACCGATGACTACGGATACTGCACGTCGGTCGCGATCCACTTCGCCGAGACGACCCCGCTGCCGCTGCTTCACATGTACACCAAGGGCATCACGCTGCACGTGTCGCGGGCGGACTCGCGCCGCTTCCTGCCCGACGTGATCGATCTGGTCTCGGCCGGGCGGCTCGACCCGAGCCTGATCCCGACCCAGGTGGTGAGCTGGGACGACGCCGAGGACGCATGGCTCAAGCCGGCCGTCAAGCTCGTCGTCACCCGCTCCGCTTAGGCAACATCGGTTGCCTCCCAGGCAATCTCGGGATAGCGTACCGGTCTATGGAGGATGCTCTGCGAGTCAGCGCGCTCGGCGACCGGCTGCGCTCCGCCCGCGAGGCCCGCGGCCTGACCCTGGACCAGCTGTCCGCGTCGACCGGGATCTCGAAGGCGCATCTGTCCCGGCTTGAGTCGGGGGCGCGCCAGCCCTCGGTCGGCATATTGGTCGAGCTGGCGGGCGCGCTCGGGACCCGGGTCGGCACGCTGCTTGGCGAGGACACGGGCGGCGCCCCGCTGGCGACGTTCGCGCCCGACGCGCCCCGGCACACCGCGGCCGGGCTGCAGATCGCGTCGAGCAGCGGCTTCCCCGACTCGCAGGCGCTCGACGTGCTGCGGGTGCACGTGCCCGCCGACCGCCCGCCGTCGGCCCCGGTCCGCCATCGCGGCGAGGAGTGGATCTACGTGCTCCGAGGCGCGCTCGACCTGGAGTTCGACGGCATGCTGTACGCGCTCGGGACCGACATGGCGGCGCACTTTGACGCGACCCGCCCGCACCGGCTGTCGGCCGGACACGGCGACGCCGAGCTGCTGATCGTCAACGCCGATCCCCGTCCCGGCCTCACCCCCGTCGCGCACTGACGGCGGAGCGCATGCTCGAGCTGGTGGTCCGCTCCGCGCAGACCGTCGCGACCGATGTCATCAGCCTGGAGCTGGCCCATCCGGACGGAACGCCGCTGCCGGAGTGGACGCCCGGCGCCCACCTCGACCTGCACCTGCCGTCCGGCCTGGTCCGGTCGTACTCGCTGCACGGCGACCACCGCGACCGCGGCGCTTATCAAGTGGCGGTGCTGAACGTGCCCGACGGCCGGGGCGGCTCGGCCGAGCTGCACCGGATCGCGGCGGCCGGGACGGCGGTCAGCGCGAGCGCGCCCCGCAACGCGTTCGCCCTGGCGCCGGCGAGCCACTACCTGTTCCTGGCGGGCGGCATCGGGGTCACCCCGCTGCTGGCGATGGCGCGCGAGGTCGCCCGGCGGGAGACGCCGTGGACGTTCGTCTACGGCGGCAGAAGCCGGGACCGGATGGCGTTCCTCGACGCCCTGGCCGCCCTGCCGGGCGGCCGGCTGCAGATCATCCCCCAAGACGAGGCGGGCCTGCCGGATCTCGAGTCGGCCTTCGCGGCGCTGCCGCCGGGCGCGGCGGCCTACTGCTGCGGCCCGGCCCCGATGCTGGCGGCGGCGCAGGCGGCGGGCGGCCGGACCCGGCCCGACGTCCCCGTCCGGCTCGAGCGTTTCGCGGCCGCGCCGACCGAACGCGATCCGGGCGCGGACACCGGCTTCGAGGTCGAGCTGGCCCGCTCGGACATCACCGTGACCGTCCCGGCCGGCGTCTCGATCCTCGACGCGGTGCGGGCCAGGATTCCCGGCGTGATGAGCTCGTGCGAGCAGGGCATCTGCAGCTCGTGCGAGACTGCGGTGCTGGCCGGGGTCCCCGATCACCGCGACTCGGTGCTGACCGCCAAGGAGCACGCGGCCAACGACTACATGATGATCTGCGTCTCCAGGGCGCTGACCCCGCGGCTGGTCCTCGACCTGTGACCCCGCCCCCTGTCCCCCGCCCGCTAACCCCGCCCGCGTGACGGGCGCGTAAATTCTGACAACTAACGTTGCCTCTCAGGCAACCAGAGGTTAGCGTCGAACCATGACTACTCCGATTGACTACGAGGCAACCGGGCCCAACTACGCCGTCGACAAGCTGCTCGACGTCCGCGCGCGGGTGCACCAGGCGATCGCCGCGGTGTCCGCCAAGATCGCCCCCGGCATGGTCGAGGAGGACGCGGTCGCGATGGCGCGCGGGATCCTGGGCGACCTGGGGATGCGCAAGGGCTGGCACCGGGTCATCGTCCGGTTCGGCCCCAACACCACCAAGGACTTCATGGCCGACTCGGAGCCGGGGGTGGTCCTCGGCTCCCACGACATCTTCTTCCTCGACATCGGGCCGGTCTACGGCGATACCGAGGGCGACGCCGGCCAGACGTTCGTCTTCGGCGACGACCCCGAGCACCACAAGGCCGCCCGCGACGTGCGCGCGCTCTGGGACGACGTCCGCGAGCAGTGGTTCGGCCACGGCCTGACCGGTCCCGCGCTCTACGACTACGCCGGGACGCGGGCCAAGGAACTGGGCTGGGAGCTCAACCTCGACCTGTCCGGCCATCGGCTGGGGGATTTCCCGCACGAGGCGCACTACGACGGCTCGCTGGCCGAGGCCGACATCCGGCCCAACCCCAACCTGTGGGTGCTCGAGATGGCGATCAGGCACCCGACCCGACCGTTCGGCGCGTTCTACGAGGACCTGCTGCTCGAGGACCAGTCGTTCGCCAGCTGACGCGGGAGGCCCGGGATGCTCGCTTCGCTGCACATCTACCCGCTCAAGGGCGGCCGCGCGGTCGACCTCGACCGGGCGGCGGTCGAGCCCTGGGGACTGGCGGGCGACCGCCGCTGGCTCCTGGTCGACGCCGACGCCCAGTTCATGAGCCAGCGGAAGCATCCGGCCCTCGCCCGCGTGGTCGTCATCCCCGGCCCGGGCACCGACATCACCGTCTCCTGCGACGGCTACCCGGCGCAGCTAGTCGCGGCCCCGGACGAGTCGGCCGAGCTGCTCAAGGTGACCGTGTGGCGGTCCACCGTGCTGGCGGCCGCGGCCGGCGACCGGGCCGACGCCTGGTTCTCCGCTTACCTCGGCCAGCCGGTCCGGCTGGTCTACCTGGACGACCCGACCAGACGCGCGGTCGACCCCGCGTACGGCCCGACGGCGACACCGTCAGCTTCGCCGACGGCTACCCGCTGCTGCTCACCAGCACCGCATCCCTCGACCAGCTCAACCAATGGCTGACCGCGGCCGGCCACCAGCCCGTGCCGATGAACCGGTTCCGCCCCAACGTGGTCGTGTCCGGCGGCCCGTCGTGGGCCGAGGACCGCTGGCGCCGTATCCGGATCGGCGAAGTCCCCTTCCGCGTCGCCAAGCCGTGCGGCCGGTGCGTGGTCACCACCACCGACCAGGCCACCGGCGGACGCGGCTCGCAGCCGCTGGCAATGCTCGGGGCCCGCCGCCGGTTCGGCAAAAGCCTCGTATTCGGGCAGAATCTCATCCCCGACTCCCCCGGCCGTATTCGAGTCGGCGACCCAATAGAGATCATTTTATTTCGTCGTAACATAAACCAGCCAAGACTTAACACGCGACCCATTGTCCCCAGTATTTTCTCCAGAGACAATTTAAATACGGGCGCAGAATTGCTCCCCGTATTACCTCGGAGAAAGGACCGGTAAATGGCCGTCGCTCCCGTTAAAGATGCCCCGGTAAAAACCGGGCTAAGAACCGGCGCACTCGGATTCCCGGCGCTGCTGGCCCAGTCGGTGGCCCTGATATCCCCGACGATGACCGCCGTACTCATCATCCCGCTCGCCTTTTCAAACGCGGGCGAGGGGACCTGGCTGGCGTATTTGTTCGGCACCGTGATGCTGCTGTTCGTGGTGCTGTGCCTGAACCAGTTCACCAAGCGGTCGGCCGCGCCGGGCGCGATGTACACCTACACCGCCCGCGGTCTCGGCCCCGCCACCGGCGTGATCTCGGGCTGGACGCTGCTGTGGTGCTACCTGTTCATCGGCACCGCCGGGCTGACCGGGTTCGCCATCTTCTGCCAGCAGTTCCTCGACGCGCTCGGCGCCACCATCACCATTCCGCCCGACATCTTCTTCGCGATCAGCGCCGTGACCTGCTGGTACATCGCCTACAAGGACATCAGGATCTCGTCGCTGATCACGCTCGCGTTCGAGGGCATCTCGGTCACGCTCATCCTCGCGCTGGCGGCGGTGGTGCTGTTCAAGCACGGCTTCACCGTCGACACCGACCAGCTCAAGCTCAAGGGCGTCACCCCGCACGGGATGAGCCTGGCCGTCGTCGCCTGCATCTTCAGCCTGGTCGGGTTCGAGAGCGCGACCGCGCTCAGCGGCGAGGCCAGGAACCCGCTCCGCACGGTGCCCCGCGCGGTGATCTGGTCGCTGATCATCACCGGTTCCTTCATGATCATCATGGGCTACGTCGAGGTGTTCGGCACCCGGCACTACGGCACCCCGCTGAGCGCCATCACCGCCCCGCTGACCGTGCTGTCCGGCCTCTACGACGTCACGTTCTTCAAGGCGCCGATCGCGCTCGGCGCGATGATCAGCTTCTTCTCGCTCTCGCTGTCGTGCCTGAACGCGGGCGCGCGGATCCTCTACCCGATGGGCGAGCACCAGGTCTTCCCGCACCAGCTCGGCCGGGCGCACCCGAGGAACGGCACCCCGCACGTGGCGCTCACCGTCTACATCGTGATCATGCTCGCGATCCCGGTCACGCTCGAGTTCTTCACCAACCCGGTGACCACGTTCGGCGACGCCGGCACGCTGGCCGCGTTCGGGTTCCTGCTGGCCTACTTCCTGATCACCATCGCGGCCCCGGTCTACCTGCACCGCCGGGGCGAACTGCGGGCCCGGCACGTGGTCATCGCGGTGATCGCGTGCCTGTGCCTGCTGGTGCCGACCGAGGGCAGCTTCTACCCGGTGCCGCCGTTCCCGGTCAACATCTTCCCCTATCTGTTCGCCGCCTACATCGCGGCCGGCGGCAGCTGGCTGTTCATCCTCAGCCGCCGGAGGCGCGGCATCCTGGCCGAGATCGAGGCCGATCTCGAGCACGTCGCTCGAGGCCCACGAGCAACGGAGCTGAGCAGAGTCATCCACGGTCCGTTCGGAACAGAAGAATTTGAAGTCAAAATCGTGTATCGAACGGACCGTGGTTTCACCAATAAGCTGAGCTCCGGCGTTCCGGGGCGACGGTCGGCGATAGCTCGGCCGCCGCCATTTCGCCGCGGCCGCGTCGAGGTAGCGCTGGCGCTGGAAGCTGGCGAACAGCACCGCCCGCTCCGCCCGCAGGCTTAGCCCGGGCCCGGGCCCGGGCCCGGGCTAGCGCAGGGCCGGGCCGGGGTTGGGCAGCTGGACCAGGGTCAGGAAGAAGTCGTCGATCTGCCGGATCGCCGCGATGAAGTTGCTCGAAGTCGACCGGCTTGGTCACGTACGCGTTGGCGTGCAGCTTGTAGCTGCGCAGGATGTCCTCCTCGGCCTGCGAGGTGGTCAGCATGACCACCGGGATGACGGCGAGCTCCGGGTCCTGCTTCAGCTCGGCCAGCACCTCGAGGCCGGACAGCCGCGGCAGGTTGACGTCGAGCAGGATCAGCCCCGGCCGCGGCGCGTCGGCGTAGGGGCCGGTCCTGCGCATGAACTGCAGCGCCTGCTCGCCGTCGGTCACCACGTGCAGCGGGTTGCGGATCTTGTGGAACTCGAAGGCCTCCCTGGTCATCAGGACGTCCCCCTCGTCGTCCTCCACCAGGAGCACGTCGACCGGCGTGCCGCCATCCCGGTCAGCCCTCGGTCCCCTCGTCGTCGTCGGGCAGCGCAGGCACGGTGAAGCAGAACCTGGCGCCGTCGGCGACGCCGGTGTCGAGCCAGATCCGGCCGCCGAAGTACTCGATGATCTTCCGGCACATGGCCAGGCCGATGCCGGTGCCCGGGTACGCGGCCCGCTCGTGCAGGCGCTGGAAGATCAGGAAAACGCGGTCAGCATACTGCGGCTCGATCCCGATTCCGTTATCGGTGACGGAAAACGACCAGAACGCGCCGTCGCGCTCGGCGGTGATGACGATGCGCGGCGGCTGGTCGCCCGTGAACTTCAGCGCGTTGCCGATCAGGTTCTGGAAGACCACCGACATCAGCGTGAGCTGCGCCCGCACCGCCGGCAGCGGGCCGGCCTCGATCACGGCGCCGGCCTCGGCGATCTGGGTGGCCAGGTTCGCCGTGCGCCGCCGGCCAGGGCCGCGTCGCAGGCGACTGGGCCGAGTTCCTGCAGCCGACCGGCCCACCCGGCTGAACGCGAGCAGGTCGTTGATCAGCACCTGCATCCGCTTGGCGCCGTCGACCGCGAAGTCGATGTACTGGTCGGCCCGCTCGTCGAGCTGGCCGCCGTAGCGGCGCTGCAGCAGCTGGCAGAAGCTGGTGACCTTGCGCAGCGGCTCCTGCAGGTCGTGCGAGGCGACGTAGGCGAACTGCTCGAGCTCGGCGTTGGAGCGCTGGAGCTCGGCCGCGTGCTCGGCCAGCGCCTCGTTCGCCTCCCGCACCGTCGACAGCTCGCGCAGGATGCGCAGCCGCATCGTGTTCACGTCGGCCGCCAGGCCGCGGATCTCCCGCGGCCCGGTCTGGGCGACCTCGTGGCCGAAATCGCCGTCGGCGACCCGCCGGGCCTCGGCCGCGAGCTGATGCACCGGCCGGATCGCGGTGTTGCGAAGCACCAAGGCCAGGCCGGCCACGATGACCACGAGCCCGATCGCGATCACCAGCAGGGCCACGTGCAGCTCGTCGAGGCATCGTCGAGCGAGGTCAGCGCCTGCCGCGCGGGTGACCGAGACGGCGGTCTGGAAGGCGTCGAACTTGACCCGCAGGGCGTCGAACTCCGCCTTGCCCGCGAGGATGTCCGGGCTGACCACCGGCTTGCCGCTGGCCTGGATCTGCTTGATCGTCGGCTCGGCGTAGCGGGCGCGCCAGTCGTGCGCCTGGGTGAGCGTCGCCTGGAGTTCGGCGGCGCTGGCGGCGGGCAGCTGCGGCAGCGAGCTGCGTGAGCTGGCTTGGCGGCGGTCTGCTCGGCCGCGTAGCCCTGGTCGTAGGGGGTGAGGAAATCGGTCTGGCCGGTCAGCGCGTACCCGCGCACCCCGGTCTCCTGGTTCAGCAGCGCGCTGTAGAGCTGCTGCGACGCGAGCGCGGCGGGGTCGAGCGTGCTCTCGATCCGCTGCCGCTCGCTGTCGAGGTGGGCGAGCGCGAGCACGCCGACGACCACCGCCGCCAGCGAGAACAACGTCATGAGGGCAACGGTGCCGCCGATGATCCGGCCAAGCGGCCAGGGCGACGACGCCGGGTCTTCGGGTCGCCGCCGATCGTGACCCGGTCATGCGCGGCTGAGCGCGAGGATCGCGATGTCGTCGTCGAGGTCGCCGCTGTTGAGGTCGCGCACCTGGTCGATCAGCCGGTCGAGCAGCGCATCGTCGCTGGACCCCGCCGAGGCTCGAACGGCGGCACGCCCAGCGCGTCTCGCACCAGCTCGATCAGGCCCTCGCTGCCGAGCCGGAACGGTCCCTTGGCGATCCGGCCCTCGATCAGCCCGTCGGTGTACAGCAGCAGCGACCAGCGGTCACCGAGGTCCACCTCGCGCGCGGTCCAGCGCTCGCGGTCGTTGAGCCCGGGCGGCGGGGACGCGGGGGCGGTGAGCTCGGTGATCCCGTCCGGCGTGACCAGCAGCGGCGCGGGGTGGCCGGCCAGCCGCAGCACCCCGCTGCACCGGCCAGGCGCCACCGACAGCATGCAGACGGTGGCGAACATGGCCTCGTCCTGCTGCTCGTGCTTGAGCACGAGCTGGACGGCGGAGAGCACGTCGGCCGGCGGCTGGCCGGCCAGCACCAGCGCCCGCCACGCCACCCGCAGGCAGACTCCGAGCGCGGCCTCGGCCGGGCCCCGCCCGCAGACGTCGCCGATCAGCGCGTGCACCCAGCCGTCCGGGGTCTGCACCACGTCGTAGAAGTCGCCGCCGAGCAGCCGCTGCTGTCCGCCGGCCCGGTACCGCGTCGAGACGCTCAGCCGCTTGTCGTCAAGCACCGGCGACGGCAGCAGGCCGCGCTCAAGCCGCGCGTTTTCCTCCGCGCTGAACCGGGCGACCTGCAGCTGTCGCTGGGCCTCGTCCCAGCGGCGGCGCTCCATCGCGTACCTGATCACCCGGAGCAGCAGCCTGCCGCGTCACATCGCCCTTGACCAGGTAGTCCTGCGCCCCGGCCTTGACCGCCTGCTCGCCCAGGTACTCGTCGGCCAGACCGGTCAGCACGACCACGGCGACGTCCGGCCGCTCCCGCAGCAGCCACCGGAGGCCGTCGAGGCCCTGCGAATCCGGCAGGCCGAGGTCGAGCAGCACGCAGTCCGCGTCGCGAATCGGCTTCCTGGCGTCGGCCAGCAGCCGCGCCCGCTGCACCTCGACTCCCGCCGCCGGCCTCGCGGAGCAGTTCCTCGACCAGAAAGGCGTCGCCGTCGTCGTCCTCGACGAGCAGGACCCTTATCTGCTCCGCATCTGCTGCCATCAACACCACTCTTGGGGGAAACGGGCGACACCTGTCGCCGCCGACACGGCGCAGACGGCTACGGAGCAGTCAGCTTAGTACTGCCGGGAACGCTCGCCGTTGTCTACCAGACAAGAACGGTCTGAAACCTAGCGCGGGCCGATCCCGTATCGACGGGCCAGTTTTTTCAGCATCGGCAGGCGATTGGTGGGGACCAGCAGCAGGAGCACGAACGGGCCGTTGCTGCCGAGCAGGTAGCCGGCCGGGATGCACAACAGGAAGACGGCCAGGTTGAGCCAGCCAGTCCACGCCGCCAGCTTATCCGCCGGTGTTTCCGCGTCGCGGGCGCCGGGATCGCACCGGCGCACGTCATACGTGAGGACGATGAGCGCGAGCGTCGCGAGCGCGTTGAACGCCCCGTACAGCGCCAGCGCGAACGCGGTGCCGCCGTACTTGCCGAGCACGCTGGTCGGAAACGGCAGCGCGGCCACGATCAGCAGCAGGAAGACCGTGTCGCGGACCAGATTGGGGTTGAACACGACGACCGATCGCATCAGACGGCGATGGCCGCCCCAGTAAACCGCGATGACGTAGAAACTGAGCAGAAAGGACCAGTAACTATCCTCGTTCTGGGCCAGGGCGTGCATCAGCTGCTGACTGGTGACGTGGCCTTTGAGGGTGGTGGGCACTATCAGCTCCAGGGCCAGCAGCGTCATTGCGATCGCGAACACGCCGTCCGACAGGGCGAGCAGCCGACCGAGAGAATTATCCTCCGTCCGCTGCGACATCGCGGGCGCGCCCGGCTGGCGATTTGATTCGTCTTCCTCGGCCACGGGGCAACTATAGGGGGTGGCCGCCCCGGCCCTGACGCGGTTCCCTGCGCGGTCCCCGGCCGGGCCGCGCCGGCGCGTACGATCAGGAAATGGCGGCTTCCGCAGGCGTGGTGCTGGCGGGCGGGCGGTCCTCGCGGATGGGTGTGCCCAAGGCGGCGCTTGAATGGCACGGGTCCACCCTGCTGGCCCGGACGGTCGGCATCCTCGCCCGCGCGACCGGCGGGCCCGTCGTGGTCGTCAGGGCCAGCGGCCAGGACCTCCCCGAGCTGCCGAAACGCACCGTGGTGGTGGACGACCGGCGGGACGGCAAGGGCCCGGTGGAGGGCATCGCGGCCGGCCTGGCCGCGCTTGACGGACTCGCCGACGCCGCCTTCATCAGCTCCACCGACCTGCCGTTCCTGCACCCGGCCTTCATCCGGCGGGTGCTGCGCGCCCTCGACGAGCGGGCGGGAACGGACGTGGCGCTGCCGGTCGCGCGGGGATACCCGCAGCCGCTGGCGGCCGCGTACCGGGTTCGGCTCGCCGCCAGGGCCGAGCGCCTGGTGCAGGAGGACCGGCTGCGGCCCGCCTTCCTGTTCGACCAGTGCGCGGTCGAGCGGCTGGACGACGGCGCGCTGAAGGCGGACGCCCTGATCGCCGCGCTCGACCCGGACCTCGACTCCGTGCTCAACGTCAACACACCCGCCGACTACCTCCAGGCGCGCGCCCGGCCCGCGCCCGCGGTGACCGTCCAGCTGTTCGGCGCGCTCGCCCGGGCCGACTCCGGCCGCGGCCCGCGGGCCGTCCGCGCCGCCACCGTCGACGAGGCCGCCGCCGCGACCGGCCTCACGTTTGACCGGCGTGTCAGCGCGGCGCTCAACGGCGACCAGATCAGGAGGGACGGCTCGACCCCGCTCGCGGCCGGCGACACCGTCTTCTTCCTGCCCGCGTCCTCTTCCGGTGCCGCCTACTAGGGATCGATCTGGCGGGCGGCTACTTGGCCCGGGGCGCGCGCCGGTTGCGACGCATGTTCATCCGCAACTGGGTGATGCGGGCCGTCCCGGCGGCGGCCATGATGAGGGCCCCGGCGATGGCGGCCAGCAGCAGCGCGACGGCCAGCGATACCCGCAGGTGCGCGCCGAAGAAGGTGATGGTGACGGCGTGCGCGTTCTCGATGATGAAGATCAGCACCACGATGAGCACGAGGGCGCCCGCGATCAGCGCGGTACGAGCCGTGCCGATCCGGCTCCCCTTCGGTCCGCGGGGCGGGGGCACAGCGGACGCGGGTGGCGTCGGCGCGGCCGGCGTGGCTGCGGGCGTTGGGGTGGCTGCGGGCGTTGGTGTGGGGATGGGCGCCGGGGCGACGCCGTTGGGGGAGGCAGGCGGCAAGGTGGCGGCGTGCGAGGCTGGCTCGGTCATGACTTTTCTTCCTCCGAAACGGGGAACCGGACCACGAGCACCCAGCCGTCCGTCACTGACGCAGGCGCCTGGCCGATACCGGCCCGGTCGTTCCTTCCTGAGTCCTAGCACCGAGCCTACATCGGAATCAGAAAACTAGCAATGTATTTCCGGAAATGATAGGTTGACGAGCATGGAGAGCTGGAGCTTCCTCACCAATCACGCCCGCGTCCTGCTGCGCATCGCCCAGGACCCGGGCGCCCGCCTGCGCGACATCGCCGCCACCCTGGGGATCACCGAGCGCAGCGCCTACGGGATCGTCACCGACCTGACCAGGGCCGGCTACGTGGTCAAGGAAAAAGACGGCCGCCGCAACCGGTACCAGATCCAGGCGCACCTGCCGCTGCCCGACTCCGTAGGTCGCGAGCCCGCCATCGGCGACGTCCTGGCCGTCTTGATGGGCCGGGAGGCCGAGCAGGAGCAGGCGTGATGCGCCCGCGAGGCGCGCAGCGCGCGCCGCGGCGCGCCTCGCGGGCGCGCTCAGGCGGTAACCCCTACTTCCGGTACCGCATTGACTTCCGGTGCCGCATTGAGGGGCGCGGTCCTGGTGCCGGCGGCCGCCAGGCTGGCCGGCATCGCGAACGCAGGCATTTCCAGCACGGGCACTGGTACTGGCGACGGTGCGCCGTCGTCCTCGGCGACGTCGGCTGCGGGCTGGGCGTGGTCGGCGGTCGGCGCCATCCGGTCGAAGAAGCGGAGCAGCTCCACCGGGACCGGCATGACGAGGGTGCTGTTCTTCTCTGCCGCGACCTCGACGACGGTCTGCAGCAGCCGCAGCTGCAACGCGGCGGGGTCGGCTGACATCACGACGGCAGCCTGGGCGAGCTTCTTCGACGCCTGGTACTCGCCGTCAGCGGAGATGATCCGCGCCCGGCGCTCCCGCTCGGCCTCCGCCTGGCGCGACATCGACCGCTTCATCGACTCGGGCAGCGATACGTCCTTGACCTCGACCCGCTCCACCCGGATCCCCCACGGCTCCTCGGTGGGCGCGTCAATGACGTCCTTGAGGTGGGCGTTGACCTTGTCCCGCTCCGACAGGAGCTGGTCCATGTCGCTCTGGCCGATCACCGACCGGAGCGAGGTCTGGGCGACCTGGGACACCGCGTAGGCGTAGTCCTGCACGTTGATGATCGCCTTGACCGGATCGACGACCCGGTAATAGACGACGGCGTCCACCTTCAGGGTGACGTTGTCGCGGGTGATGGCCTCCTGGGCGGGCACCCCGGCGACGATGATCTGCATGTTGACCTTGCGTAGCCGCTCGCTGAACGGGTTGACCCAGGTCAGCCCCGCCTCACGGACACCGGGCAGGGCCCGGCCCCAGCGGAAGACGATGCCGCGCTCGTACTGCTTGATGATCTTGAAGCCGAACATGTCGGCCATCCCAACCCTCGGCACGTGGCGTGCCGGGTCACCGGGACCGAAGACGGCGCCAGCTAAACCGCTGGCGTTCGGAAAGCCTTCAGGTCCACTATTTGTAATAGTACCCGCGAAATAAAGCAGAGCGCGGGCCGGTGGCCGGGAAGAAATAATGGCCGCGACCCAGCCAGGGAATTATTTATCAGGCCGCGTTCACGCCGACGCATTACTTGCCGCCGCCAGAAGAATGGAAGGCAATCCCGCGCGGCGGGGAATCCTGTTGCCAGAGCGCTAGCCCACGGCGAGCTCGGGAAAGGCAGCCCCGCCCTCTCCCGCCGAGGATGACAAGGCGCGGGCGAGCGCGGCGGGAATGTCGGGGTAGATCGTAAAGTGGCGATGCAGGCCGGATGAGCGCAGGAGCTCGGCGACCGGGACGCTGGGGGCGGCCAGCAGCACGACGCCGCCGAGCAGCCTGGCGCGGCGTTGCGTGCCGATCAGGACGGCCAGCCCGGCCGTATCGCAGGACGGAACGCGGGACAGGTCGATAATCAGCGGGTTGGCGCCGCGATGAAGCACGTCGAGCAGACGTTCCCGCAGCTCCTTGGCAGCGCCGAAGTCGAGGGAACCGCGCAGCCTGACGATACTGCGGCCGCCCCGCGTGACGTCGACGCCGGTCATGACGATCCTCGCCGGTCACTCACGGTGGTAACTGTCATGTCGTTCTCCCTCGCGTCTGGCCAGGCCAGTGGCCCGGCGACCCGGAAGAACACCGTCACGTGAACACTATTCAGTTCCGAGCTACAATGTTCACATTAAAGTGAACTCTGTTCACTGTCAAACGCGGGCCAGTGTGGAGGCGGCAATGGCAGGTCGGCAGCCAGCGGAAGCGGACGCGCTCGCCCCCTGGTTCAACCCACCGGGAGAGGCGAATACCAGTCGGCGCGCGCTCACCCGCGAGCGCGTGGTCGCGGAGGGCCTCACGGTCATCGCCGACGTCGGCGCGCAGGCCCTGAGCATGCGCGCCCTGGCGGCGCGCCTCGGCGTCGTTCCCGGTGCGCTCTACCGCCACGTCCGCAACAAGGAGCAGCTGTACGACCTCATCCTCGACGCCGTCCTGGCCGAGGTCGACCGCCAGGCTCGATCCCGGGCTGCCCCCGATCGCGCAGGTCACCGCGCTCGCGCAGCGCCTCAGGTCGGTCTTGGAGGACCGACCAGGCGTCGCCGCGCTGCTCAAGATCCGCGACCCCCTCAGCCCGGCGTCGCTGGCCCTGGCCGAGGCGTTCCTCGAACCACTGCTCGCGACCGGGCTGCCCGGCCGCGAGGCGGCGGCGGCCTTCCGCCTCATCTACGACTACACCCTCGGCTTCGCCGTCGCGGACCCCACGTCGCCCGCGGAAGAGCGCCTCCGCGACGCCGCGACCAGAGAGCAACTACAGGCGTTCCTGCAGCGCGCTGCCCGCCAGCCGCTTCCCCGCCCTCGCCGCTTACGGCATCCATGCCTGGTCGGCCGACCGCGACCAGCGCTTCGGGTCCGGCCTCGATACCCTCGTGCGAGGACTCGAGGCGGACCGGGTCTAGGGCTGCCTGAGGCGGCCGGAGCGACTGGTTCGCGGACCGCCGCCGGGAGCGCTGATGGCCTGGGCACCGTCGACGAAGGCGCGGGCGAGGTCGGACAGTCGCTGGTTGCGGTTGCGAGCCTGGTCGCGCAGCAGCGTGAACGCTTGGTTGACGTCGATTCCGAGCCGCTCGGCGAGCTTGCCCTTGGCCTGCTCGATGATGACCCGGCTGTTCAGCGCGGTCTGCAGTTGCTCGTTGAGGGTGTCGGTGCGGCGCATGCTGCGATCGTGCAGCAGGCTGATGGTGGCCACGTCGGCCAGCGCCTGGCCGACGTGCACGACCTCGGGGTCGAAGGCGCCGACGGTGCCGCGGAAGAGGTTGAGCGCGCCGATGACCTGGTCGCGCAGCCGCATCGGGAGGGCCTGCACGGCGGAGAAGCCGGCCTGCCCGGCCTGCTGGGCGAACCGGGGCCAGCGCTGGTCGGCGCTCAAGTCGGTGCACGCCACCGGCTGGCCGGACCGGAAGCAGTCCAGGCAGGGTCCCTCGTCACTTTGCAGCTGGAACAGCTCGAGCAGCCGGGCGGCCTCGCTCGAGGCGGCCACCACCCGCAGTTCCCCGCGCGGGTCGGCCAGCAGCAGCCCGGCGGCGGAGACGTCGAGCAACTCGACGCTGCGCGCTGGTCAGCACGTGCAGGAAGTCGATGATGTCGAAATCGGCGACCATGGTGTCGGTGAGCTCGACGAAAGGTCTGAGAAAGCAGGTGTCCGTCCATCCGTTCACTCTCCACGAAATCAGCAGGAGCCCACCGCGCGGATCCGCGGCGGCGTGCCTCAGGCGCTGACGGGCGCCTCACGTCTTGTCACCTAGGGGCAGCCCAGGATCGGGAAAAAGCCGCAGGCGGCGCGCTACGATGTCGCGGGCGACATCGGCCAGCTGAATGTCGTTGACATAAGCATAGGCCCGCAGTCGAACGAACGCGTCGGTGATACCGACGTCAAGCTGCTCGGTGAGCATGCCGGTGGCCTGGTCGATCTCCGCCCGGTAGGAAGCCAGGTCCGCGGGCTGGTCATGAGCGTCCAGGAGCAGCAAGGTGGCGGTATCGGCGAAGACCAGCGCGTCACCGAGCTGGAAGTCACTCAACGGGCCCGGCCGGTCCCGGTAGAGGCCAAGCACACCCGGCTCGGATCGCCCCGACTACCAGCGGGAACGCGAAGACCGCGGCTGCCCCGGCCTTACCTGCGGCCGGTCCGAACGCCGGCCAGCGGGTTCCCCATTCCCCGTCGGCCAGCTCCGAGGCCAGCACCGGGCCGCTCGACGCGGACGCGTCAAGCAGGGGTCCTTCGCCGAGGGTCAGCTGCAGGTCGGCGAGCTGCCTGCCGACCTCGTCGGTCACCTGCATCAGGTGACCCGCCTGCACGTCAAGTCCGGCGCTCAGCCAGGCGCCGGTGACCTGAACCCCGGGAACCACCGCCGCGCACACATCTGCGGCTGACACCCGCCGTCCCGCGCGGCCGCCTGCTCCGCGATCAGTCCCCAGACCCGCCCACGCCGCTCGATGTACGTCACCGGCGCCACCGGCCGTCGGCGGCATCCACGCCCGCATACGAGTGCGCGGCCGTGCCGAGATACGCGTCCACCATGGACCCGCCTCCCCTCAGCAGCAAAACGCGGCCCGGATCTAGCGGATCATTTCCCGGCTCCCGCCTGAACACTACGCTGAAGGGAGGACTATATCCGGCAGCAGCGTCTTCATCTCGCTCCCGGCCGGGCCGGAACTGCGACGCGCGAGGATTTGAGCGGTGAAATCAGGGTCTATTCGGGATAAAGCTCTTAAAATCCCTCGCCCGAACGGACCGTTGCGACTGTTCCCCCGCCCGCTGATGCGTTCATCCGTGCGCCGGCCCTGCCGTCTCCTCGACGCGCGCAGGCTGGCCATGACCGTCGGCGTCGCCAGCGCCCCCCGAAGCTCGCGGACCCAGCCGTACGGGGGCCGCGCCACCGGCCAAGGCGGCCGTCAGTCCCCCGCCGACGGCGAACACGACAAGGAAGGCGACCGCGGCGACGAGGTAGGCGACCGCGGCCACCGGCGACAGCAGGACGAGCCAGGCCCAGCTCGGCCGAGGCCGCAGGCGCTCCCGGGCGGGCATCGCCTCAGCCGCGTTGCGCCAGGCGAAGGCCGACAGCAGCGACGCCAGGCCAGGATCGGACCGGCAGAGCGCATGATCAACGCGCCGTAGCAGCCGTTGTTCGCGGTAGGGCAGTGTCATCGGGTTTCTGTCATCGGCTGGTTCCTCGCGTTACTCGACTAATCACCAACGTCCGGAGTGCGGCATTTGTCAGAATCACTCAGAAATAACCGTACAAGCGATCAGGACGGTTCATATTCAGACACTACGCTTGCTTCCAGCGCGATTGAGCATCGGGTTCGGCGAAGCGGCAGTGCAGCGCGATCGCGGCGCTGGAGACGGCCGCCCAGGCGCACCACACGGAAGCGAACCCGGAGATGGTGAGCCGGGCGATGACGATGACCGCGACGAGGTTGGCGGCGCCGAAGATCACGACGTTGCGGTACCCCGACATCAGCAGCGGGCCGCACACGGCGACGACGTAGAGCGTGACGATCAGCAGGCCGTCAGGTATCCGGATGCTGTACGACAGGTGGTACGGGGCGAGATCGACGCCGACCGGGCCGCGGACCATGGCCGCGAACAGAATCACCGCGATCACGGTTCCGGTCAGCGCGAACGGCGCCATCACCGCCTTTCGCCGCCTCGTCGGCTCGAGCGCGATGACCGCCAGCGGGATGACCACCGGCAGCACGACAAAGGCGATCAGCAGGTAGGCCCACAGCGCGACGTGGCCGATCCCCCGGGGCACATGACCCTGGAGCCACAGCCAGACCAGCGCCTCGATGAACTGATGGGCACCGAGCAGCAGGGGAATCCACGCCAGGGCGATGAACTCGCGGCGCTGCCGGATGTGCCGGACGGCATCGATCCCGATCGCGCAGATCACCAGGCCCCCGACGACATCAGCCTGCGGCGAGAAACACACCCGCCTATTCAAGCCCCGCACGGAAGCGACGGAAACCAGCGATACGAGCACGGTCCATCACCGAGACCGATAACCAGGCGCATTGCCGTCAGCGTGGCTGGGCCCTAATCTTGGGGTTACAGGGTAAACGTTGTCTTTTGCTCGCAGGCAAGACCGCGTACCTGACTGCCCCGGACCCGGCGGTTCCCACCCGCTCGGCGAGCCGAGGTCCACATGGCAGCACTTTCCGCAGAAGCAGCGCGTTCGCCAGAGCTCGGCCCGGGCCGGCGCTCCCGGCTGAACCGGGCCGACCCGCCCGGGAGGACCTGGCCGGGCTCGATGACCTGGCGCTGCTATCCCTGGTCCGGACGCTGCCGCCGGCCAGCGAGTGGAGTGCGGCCGCGTGCGAGCTGCTCGTCACCCGTTACCAGGGCCTGGTCCGGTCGTGCGTTCGACCTTACCGGGGCAGCCCGGTGCCGACCGAGGACCCTGCACCTGGGAGTCAGCGGAGACAAGGTGCGACAGGCCCAGTTGGCGCAGCTGGCCTTCCAGCCGTCCTCGCTCGACGCGCGGCAGGCCGACTTTGGCACCGCGATCACCCTGGCCGACTCCCTCGGCGCGGAGGATCCCCGGCTCGACCACATGCTCGGCATGCACGCCGTCTCCGCCCACTGGGGCGAGCTCCCCCCGCGCGAGCAGCAGATCCTGATCATGGACTTCGGTGACGGCCTGACCCAGGCCCAGATCGGCCAGCGGCTCGGCATCTCCCAGATGCACGGCTCCCGGCTCCGCGCCCGCGTCCTCGGCCGCCTGCGCGCCCGGCTCTACGGCCCGGAGCCGCGCCCGGCTCCGCTCAGCGCGCTGCCTGGTCGGCGGTCGTCAGCCAGCCGAGTCGTTTGGACATGGCCTGCGCGCAGCTGACGACGGCCTGGACGTGGGCGGAGTCGTCGGCCGCGCGCCACAGGACCGACCACGGGTAGTCGGAGGCGGGTTCGGCGAGGGGCCGCCAGATGGTGCCGGGGAGCGCGGCGATGCAGGACGAAGGGACGCAGTACAGGCAGCGCCCGGCGGCGACGAGGTCGGCGGCGGCCCTGATGCTCTCCACCGTTCCCCGGTAGACGGTGGGGGTGAAGCCGGCCGCGCGGCACATCTCGACCGTGAACTGGTTGAATTCCGGCGCCATCGCCTCTTCGGCGAGCAGGAGGGGCTCTTTGGCGAGGTCGGCGACGGTGACGCCGTCGAGCTCGGCGAACCGGTGACCGGTCGGGACCAGGACGCCGAGCGGATCGTGGCGGAACAGCAGCGAGGCGATCTGCGGCGGTGCGAGCGTGGCCCGGCCGACGCCGACGTCGAGGCGGCCGTCCAGGAGCTGCTGGTACTGCTCGGGGACGCTGGCCTCGACCTGGTTGATGACCAGGCCGGGGTAGCGGGCCTGGACCTCGTGCAGGATCAGCGGCATCGAGTCGTAGCTGGAGTCGATGATGGCGACGCGCAGCGGGGCGGCGGCGCCCGCAGCGCTCCTGGCGGCCTGCGCGGCGCGGTCCACGTGGGCGAGGATCTGCCGCGCCTCGACCAGGAACACGACCCCGGAGGCGGTCAGCGCGACGTGGTGGGTGCTGCGCTCAAGGAGGCGGACGCCGAGCTCGCGCTCGAGCCGCTGCACCTGCTGGCTCAGCGCCGACTGGACGATGTGCTCCCGCTCGGCCGCCCGCCCGAAGTGCAGCTCCTCCGCCAGCGTTACGAAGTAGCGAAGCTGTCGTAGCTCCATGCCCGCCGCCAAGTCCGCATTCGGTCAGTTCCTCCGGCAGTACGCCTCATTTGGCCGCCGGGGTCCGGAGCAGCTCGCTACCGCAAGCATAGGACGCGTTTGCGCTAACCGGCTACGGTGACGAGCCCTGGCCTGATCGGCGCCCTGGTCCCGGAACTGTACGTGGACCGCGTGATCCCGCCTCGGTCGAGACGGCTGATCACGCGGCCCTCGGTCAGTTCGGTTCGGTTACCTGCGCGCGTACCGGCGGGTGGTGCGCCGCCGACCGGTGCTGGTACCCGATCGCGAGGTGACCAGGTGGTAGGCCAGCAGCAGGATCGCCGCGCCGATGATGGCGGTCAGCCAGGTGTCGAGGTTGAAGAACCCGTGCAGGGTGTGGATGTGGAAGATCTTCGTGGCTAGCCAGCCGCCGAGCAGCGCCCCGACGATCCCGATCACGCAGGTCAGGATCAGGCCCTGCTGCCTGCGACCGGGGATCAGCGCGTTGGCGATAAGGCCCGCGAAAAGCCCGAGAACGATCCATGCGATGATGCCCATGCCGACTCCTCAGCCAGTACAGAATTGACGTACGGGTAGCCGGTCCGGCGCGACAGATCGCGGTGGGAGAAATTAACTCCCGCGGGCTCTTGCCCTTTAATAAGAAACTCCGGTCCTGCGTTGTCCTCTAAAATTCGGAGGTGCAACTGCCAGATTCCGGAGCATTATCTTTACTATACACTGACATGGCGCTAATGTCCATTTAATCGACCTCGCCCTGCGGCCGGTCGTTTCTGCCCGTGTTACTCTGGTGACGGCTATCGATGTTCGCCGTTGTGAATGCCGCTGACACTCGTCGGCATCCGGTTTCGAACATTTCGCCGTCGGACCTGGCTGTGGCCCCGTCGTGGGCCGTGGCGATCTCCGCACTGCTAGCTGTCACGCGCGGGCCCCGGACCACGGCCCGCTCGGATGCACCCCGTTACATCCCCCTGGCGCGACGGCCGCAATGAAACGCAGGCACCACACGTTGATATCGTTCATCTGGTCCCCAGGAAATCCGCTGCCCGCAGGCACCGGCGGCTCCGAGAACTACACCGTCGGCCAGGTCAGGGAACTGATCAGGCGCGGCATAGCGGCGCAGGTCGTCACCGTCGGCCTCGGCCAACGCGACGGCAGGGACGGCTTCGACGACATCCCGTTCCTGTCGCTGCCCACGCTCGCGGCGGTGAGCGAGCTCGACGACACCGTCGTCTTCGTCAACGAGGCGCACACCACGGCGACCAGGCGCCCGGCCTTCCTCATCCTGCACAACCCGCCGCCCATCAGGGAACGGTACCGGGCGTTCGCCGTCGAGGGGACCAGGGAACTCACCCTGATCGCCACCAGCTGGTACGCGGCCAGGCTGTGGGCGGACTACCTGGACGTGGACGTCGCGACGATCAGCATCGTGTACCCGTTCGCCGAGCCGGGCTTCGCCGCCCAGCCCCGGCCCGTCCACGAGGCCGGGGAGACCCGCGTCCTGTTCGCGGGCAGGCTCAGCCCCGAGAAGGGCATCTACACCCTGCTCGAGACCCTGCACCTCGACATCATCGAGCAGCACCAGGGGCTCACCTTCACCGCGACGACCGCGGGCGCCGACAAGCCGCAGGGAAAGATCATCGAGCGGCTGCTCGACGCGCACCCCGGCATCTCGGTGGTGGGCAGCCGCAAGACGCCGGCCGCGATGGCGTCCCTGATGGCCAGGCACGACATCGTGGTCATCCCCTCCAACAGCCAGTACTGGCACGAGACCTTCGGCATCGTCTCGATCGAGGCCCAGCACGCGGGCTGCCGGGTCGTCGCCTCCGACGACGGCGGCCTGCCGGAGACCGACTGCGGCGCGGTCACGCTCGTCCGGCCGGACAACGCCGAGGCGCTCGCCTGGGGCATCATCAAGGCCGCCGACAGCGGGCCGGTTTCCGCGGCCGCCCGGGAGTCCGCCGGGGCGAGGTTCACCGTCGGGCAGTCCGTTGACTCACTGCTCGACGTGTTCACCCGGCCGCGGCCGATCCCGCCCGCGGTCATCGTCAGGCAGCTCGAAGAGCTCATCGCGGCGCCGTCGGCCACGGTGCGGCGCACCCCGAATCCGGGCGGCGCGCTGACCGGCTGACCCGGGACACAACCGTGCGCCCCGCCGCCGAAGCGGCGGGGCGCACGCGCGACTTATTACCGTGACGACTTAGCTGCTGGACCTGATCGCCATGGCGGCGGTCTCGATCAGCTGCGCCACCTCGTCCGGGTGGGAGACCATCGCCACGTGGCTCGACGCGAGCTCGATCGTGGTCGCGCCCATGCGGGCGGCGAACTGGCGCTCGGCCTCCGGCGGGATCGCCTCATCGGCGGTTGCCACCATGAACCAGGTCGGCAGCGATTTCCAGGCCGGGCCTGCCCATCACGTCCTGGAAGGCAGCGGCGGCCACCGGCTGCTGCACGGCGTACATGACCCGTGCCTTAACCGGGTCAACGTCCGCCGCGAAGTGCTTGACGAAGTCCTCTTCCGGCAGCCAGGCAAAGCCGGCCGCGTCGATGTCCAGGTGCGCGAGGGCCGGGGTCGGCGGTCCCTGCGCGGCCAGCGCGCCGATCGACTCGCCCTCGTCGAGCCCGAAGGCGGCGATGTAGACCAGGCCGGCCGCGTTCGGCGCGTCGGTGCCGAGGGCGGTCATGATCTGCCCGCCGTAGGAGTGGCCGACGACGACGGTCGGGCCGTCCTGGCGGTGCAGCACCTGGCGGAGCCGGGCAACGTCCGCCGCCAGCGAGGACTCGGGGAACTGCGGGGCGGTGACGGTGTAGCCGTCGGCCTGGAGGCGCTCGATGACGCCACTCCAGCACGAGCCGTCGGCCCACGCTCCGTGCACCAGGACGATATTGGGTTGAACGGTCATTGTGGTGATCCTCTCGATGGGCGGCAACGCCGCGGCATGATCTGATCGCCGCTGTCTACGCTGTAGAACTACAGTAGAAGCCCTGATGGATCTAATGTCAACACCGTAGACCTACGCTAAAGTGCCTGGGTAGTATCAGGCGGACAGCAAGAGAGCAGGTGCCATGGTGATGACCCCAACGTCAGCCGCCCGGGACGCCGCGCACAGCGGAGACGGCAAGATCACCCGTGAGCTGGTGTTCAAGGTCGCCTTGGAGCTCATCGACGCCCGACGGGGCCGACGCGCTGTCGATGCGCCGCCTCGGGGCCGCGCTCGGCCGGGACCCGATGATCCTCTACCGGCACGCGCCAGCGAAGGCGGCGCTGCTCGACGGGGTCGTGGAGACCGTGCTCGGCCAGCTCAAGGTCGATCCGGCCGACCCCGACTGGGCCGCCCAGCTGCGCGGCGTCGCCCGCCAGTACCGCGCGCTGGCCCTGGCCCATCCCAACGTCGTCCCGCTGCTCGTCACCCGGCCGCTAGCCACCCCGCTCGCGCTCCGCCCGCGCGGCACCCTGCGCCCGCTCGAGGACGTCCTCGACCTGCTCACCCGGGCCGGGTTCAGCGGACCCGACGCGCTGCACATCTACCGGGCCCTGTTCGGCTTCCTCAACGGCCACGTGCTCAACGAGCTGCAAGAACTGGTCGAGAACCCGGACGAGACCGACGACCTGCTGCGGCTGGGCCTGTACCGGCTCCCGATCGGCGAATTCCCGCTCCTGCGCAGCCTCGCCCACGCCCTGGCCAGCTACGACGGTGCCGCCGAGCTCGAACGCGGCCTCGACATCCTGCTGACCGGCCTGGCTGAGGACCCTGGTTCCGCGTTCATCGTGAGGGCCAGGGGCGCCCCGACGATGGCCGCCAGCTCCGAGCCGTCGATCGTCTCGCGCTCGAGCAGCAGGCCGATCACCCGGTCGAGCGTCTCGCGATTCGCGCGTAGCAGCGTCGTCGCGGTGTCCTCGGCCTCCCGCAGCAGCCGGGCCACTTCCTGGTCGATGGCACGCTGCGTCTCCTCGGCATAGGGACGTCCGGCGAACGGGTTGTCGCGACTCGGCCCCTCGGGACCGTAGCTGATGGGCCCCACCTTGGCGGAGAACCCCCACTCGCGCACCATGTGCGTCGCGAGGTCGGTCGCGCTGGCGAGGTCGTTGGACGCTCCGGTCGACGGCTCGTTGAGGACGACGATCTCGGCCGCGCGGCCGCCGAGGCGGACCGCGAGCGAGGCGGTCAGGCGGCTCTCGGCGTATAGATGGCGCTCGAACGCGGGCAGCTGCTCGGTCACGCCGAGGGCGGCCCCGCGGGAGAGGATGGTGACCTTCGCGACCGGATCGGCGTGCTCGGAGAGCACCGCCACCAGCGCGTGCCCGGCCTCGTGGACGGCCACGGCGTACTTCTCCTCGGGCATCAGCGCGCTCGACGCGTCACGGCGGCCGATCAGGAGCCGGTCCCTGGCGGCGTCGAAGTCGGCCGCGGTGATCGTGTGGCGGTTGTCACGCACGGCGTTGATCGCCGCCTCGTTGACCAGGTTGGCGAGGTCAGCCCCGGAGAACCCGGGCGTGCCCCGCGCCACGATGTCGAGATCCACGTCGGGCCCGAGCGTCTTGCCCTTCCCGTGGATGGCCAGGATCGCGGTCCGCTCGACGCTGTTGGGCAGCGGGATCTCCACCGTCCGGTCGAAGCGCCCAGGCCGCAGCAGCGCCGCGTCGAGGATCTCGGCCCGGTTGGTCGCGGCCATCACGACCACGCTGGCGCCCGGCTCAAAGCCGTCCATCTCCGACAGCAGCTGGTTGAGGGTCTGCTCGCGCTCGTCATTGGAGCCGAATCCGCCGGGACCGCGCCGGCCGCCGATCGCGTCGATCTCGTCGATGAAGATGATCGACGGGGCCTGCCTCCTGGCGTCGACGAACAGGTCCCTGACCCTCGAGGCGCCGACGCCGACGAACATCTCGACGAAGCTCGAGCCGCTCAGCGAGAAGAACGGCACCCCCGCCTCGCCGGCCACCGCCCGGGCGAGCAGGGTCTTGCCGGTCCCGGGCGGCCCGACCATCAGCACGCCCTTCGGGCCGACCGCGCCGGCCCGGTCGTAGCGGGCCGGATGCTTCAGGAAGTCCACCACCTCCATGACCTCGGCCTTGGAACCCTCGTAGCCCGCGATGTCCGCGAACCGCGTCTTGGGCTTGTCCTCGTCGTAGACCTTGGCCTTCGACTTGCCGAAGGCCATCAGGCCGCCGAGCCGTCCGCCGAGCTGCTTGCTGCTGCGGCGGGCGAACCAGACGAAAAGCCCGATGATGATGACAAGCGGCAAGATCCACTCAACGATGAATCCCAGCGCCGAGCCTGTGCTCGCGCTGGTTCCCGTCACCTGGACCTTGTGCCCGAGCAGGAGGGCGGGAAGAGTGGTGTCATCAAGCGCGACCGGGATCTGGGAGGTGTAGGAGCCGCCGCCCCGGAGCGTACCGCTCACCGCCCCGGCTGAGGTGATCGCGGCCGTCGAGACCTTGTTCGCGGTAACGTCGCCGACGAAGCTGGTGTAGCTCAGCGCCGCGGGCCGCGTCCCGCCGCTGCCCGGGTGGTAGACCAGCAGCGCGATGAACGCGATCGCGATCGCAGCCGGGATCATCCACCTCCACCGGGACGATGGCGCGGGCGGAGTTGGGGTCGGAGTCGGGGTGGGCTTCTGCTTCGGCTTCTGAGCCGGCGAAACGGATTTCTTAGGCGGACCCGGACGGGTCGCCGTCATCGAGTGAGGTACTGGGATGCCTTGGCCCTGACGCACATGCAGCCTCGGCTCAAACCGCCCGAGATAGTCGCCCGACAGTACCGGGAAGCGAGGGAGTCATGCTCGTCAGCCGAGTGCCCGCACGGGCACTGCGTGTCCGGCGGCTTCTCGCCGTTCGATGGTGTCGTCATGAGATCAGTCAACCGCGCCCCGGACGCATCTGAAATAACCAATCGCGCAAGAGCCCATCACCACAGCCGATCGCCAGCGCCGATGCCCCAAGCGCGGCCGGCCGGGCCGGGGTTCTCATATGCGACGCTGGTGGACGTAGCACCATCTCCAGCCCGATCCCGGCGCAAACCCAGCGGCGACCGGGTGGTCGGTCTCCTCGTAATGCGCCCTGGCGTGCCGCTTGGGCGAGTCATCCGAACACGCCACCCAGCCGCAGGTCAGGCAGACCACAAGGCTCACCCGGGGATCATTGCGGTCCTTGCGGCCCTGGCAGTCCTGGCAGTCGTCTGACTGCGGCCCAACCTGCGCAAGGCCGTACAGATGCTCACATCGCGGTGCCGTCCCGTTCGGGCTCACGGCCACCGCGCCTAGGGCCGTGCTCTGGCCAGGAATCATGGCATCCTCCCCGTACATGATGGAAATGCTTCGCGCCGCCCGGTCGGTCATCCCTGAGTCAACCCCGGTACCACGCGGGCGGAAACAGCCAACGCGAGCACGGCCCATCACCAGAACCGATCACCCGCCGATCATCAGGTGACAGACGGGCGATCGCAGATGGCCGCGTGGACTTGCTCGGTCAGGATGTTCATCTTCTCGATGAGGGTGTGAATCTGCTCAGTAAGAACGGTGTTCCTCTGCAGCAGGTCGCTCTGGCTCTGGGCGAGTTCCTCCCGGTGGGTGGCCCCCGCCATTTCGTTCGCCTGATCTGTCCGCGTCTGCGCCTTCTGAGCGATGATGACCAGCGCACCGGTGTAGAACGCCACTGCCGAGAAGACGAGATTCAGCAGAATAAACGGCGCCGGATCGAAGCCCTTCCCGTCGAGCAGACCTGTCCACGAGTCACCCACGAAGGTGGCCACGTGGTTCAGGAAGACCCAGGCGAGAATCACCGCGGAACTGACGATGAGGAACGCGACGCTCCCCATTCCGCTCGCCACGGCCTCCGAGACGCGCTCCATGAAGCTGCTCCCCCCGGCATAGGCCGACCCACCCGCCCGGCCATGCCGGTAGTGCACGTAATGCCGCATCGGATCTCTCACGGATCCCCGCGGCTGCTCAGACATCCCGGTTGCCATCTGCTCTCCTCATGGGTTGAAAGCCGTGGCGGGACACCCGAATTCAGATGCTCAAGGTCACCCGCTCGGCTGCGGCGCCTTGCATGCGACCTTCGGGTTCACGCCAACGTAGTTAAGCGGGCCCGCGAGGACCGTCACGGCGATCGTTCCCGCGCGGGCGCAGTTCGGGTCGGAATTGCCGTAGTAGTGGCGCTGGCCGCCCGCGATGGCGCCGATGATCAGCCAGACGATGAGTACGAGGGATCCGATGCGCATGACTGCCTCCGAGGGGCATGGGCGACTGGGGGGATGCCGGACCGACCTATCGCCAGTGAAGGGCATCGGCATGGCGGACGGAAATGGGCAATCCGGCCAAGACTCATCTCAAGGGCCGATCACCCCCCGGACTCGGCGCCCGCCGCAGCGACGACTCCGCAACGCGCCGCGGCGATCGGTCTGGGTGATGAGGTTTGCGGTTTCCGACTGTTTCCCCGGCGAAGCGGGCCCGGTTAGCTGAACGGTGACAGGCAAGACGGGTCAGGTATCGCGGCGAGGAGCCCGGCTATGAGCATCAACACGGGCATCGCCCCCGCCGCAGCGGAGGCGCCCTCCCCGGCTCCGGTGGCTGACTACGACGGGACGACGCCGTTCACGGATGACGCCGGGCCGCCCGCCACCTTCCAGGGGCGGGTCCGGGCCGCCGTGACGGCCACGATCGTGGCCGTGCCGTTCGCGGGGCTGGGGGTGGCGGTGTGGCTGGCCTGGGGCCGCGGCCTGAATCTGGCCGACATCCTGCTTGCGGTGGGCTTTTACGTGATCACCGGGCTCGGCGTGACGATCGGCTTCCACCGGCTGCTGACCCACCGCAGCTTCACCGCCGCCCCGGCCCTGCGGGTCGCCCTCGCGGTCGCCGGGTCGATGAGCTTCGAGGGCCCGGTCATCGGCTGGGTCGCCATCCACCGCCGCCATCACGCCTTCACCGACCGGCCGGGCGACCCGCACTCCCCCTACCGGTACGGCACCAGCCTGGCCGGGCAGCTCCGCGGCCTCGCCCACGCCCACGCGGGCTGGCTGCTGCGCGACGACCCCACCCCGCCGGAGCGGTACGCCCCCGACATGACGGCCGATCGCTCCATGCGGGTGATCTCGGCCGCGTTCCCCGGGCTGTGCGCCCTGTCCCTCGCGCTTCCGTTCGGCGCCGGATGGCTGATCGGCGGCAGCTGGCGGACCGCGCTGCTTGGGCTCCTGTGGGCGGGGCTGGTGCGCGTCACCGTGCTGCAGCACGTGACCTGGAGCGTCAACTCACTGTGCCACGTGTTCGGCAACCGCCCCTTCGCCACTCGGCGCTACGACCGCGCCACCAACTTGTGGCCGCTCGCCCTGGTGTCGTTCGGTGAAAGCTGGCACAACATGCACCACTCCGATCCTGCTTGCGCGCGACATGGCGCCGAGCCGGGCCAGATCGACATCTCGGCCTCCGTGATCCGTGTATTCGAGCGCCTCGGGTGGGCCACCGGCGTGCGCTGGCCCGTCCCCGCCCGGCTCGCCGCGCGACGCCGCTGAACGGGTGATTAGCCGTGATTAGGCGGGTAGGGCCCTGTGACACCAGTGTCGAACTGCTCCAGACCCCGGCAGCCCAATTTCGCAGTGCTGTCGGAGGCCCAGACATCATGTCCCATCTGTTGGAACACGCAATCGGCAGGACCGTGTGATGAGCCTGCCGACTGGCCAGCAGCGCGCGCTGAGCCAGATCGAGAAGACGCTGGCCGACGATCATCCCGGTCTCGGGGCGGTGTTCGCCACCTTCACCAGTCTGGCCGGCCAGGAGGCAATGCCCGCGACCGAGCAGATCACGACCCCGCCGTGGCGGTTGCCGTGGCAGCGGCGGATGTGGCTGACAGCGGCGGGAGTCGTCGGGTTGGCTCTGGTGGCGGTGGCGGTGTTCACGCTCAGCCTGGCGCTGCCCAGCCGGCCGACGTGCACCGGCACGGTCGTCTCGATCGCCGCGCGCGCGCAGCCACTCCCGACCGGGAATCAGGCTGCCTGCGCGACCCAAAGCGGGCCAAGCATGACAAGCAAGACAAGCCCAGCCAGGGCGGCATCACCCGCGCTAAGTCCGTAACCAACAACAGGCCGGACAATGCGGATGGTCTTAGGCAGGCACCGGGAGTAGCCTCTGGGGAAGAAGCTAGCCAGACTAGCCTGGGCCGGGACCCCGCCTTGTTGCAATGCAGGAAGGCGCTCTTATGTTCAGGATGGATCTGGGCTCCGGTGAATGCGGCGGTTACGTCATCGTCGCGCTACGCGGGGAGCTCGACCTGCTGTACGCGCCGGCGGTGGCGATCGCCCTGGGAGACCTCGCGGTCCGTCAGCCGCGGATCATCGTGAACCTGGCGGGGCTTGAGTTCATCGACGTCAGCGGCATCGCGGCACTGGCGCGCGGCCGCAGACACGCCCGCAACGCCGGCGGGGACCTGCTGCTAGCCGCTCCGCGACGGCCGGTACGGCGGGTCCTCACGATCATCTGGGGGGCTGACGGCTTCGCCATGCATGCCGGCGTGGCCGAGGCGGCCGCCAGCGCGGGCACTCTGCCCGCCATCGCCCGAGTTGACCGCCGGCCGGACTAGATCTGCCCTCCCCTCTGCATTAGCCGCGCTAAGCCGGGTAGTGGGCGCATCCCTGGCCCTATCGGCCAGCGGAGGGAGACCGGTGAGCGACCAGGCGCAGGGCGGCGGGCAGCAGGGCGGTCATGCCGCGCTCCTGCACTCCAGCACGGATGAGTTCGTGGCGGGCGCACTCGGTTTCGTTAACGCCGGGCTCGATGAGGACGAGCCGGTGCTGGTCAGCGCGCCCGGGCCCGGGATCAGCTTGCTCCGTGAGCGGATGAACGGGCAGGCTCATCGGGTGGACTGGGCTGACACGGCCGCCGACGGCGCTAACCCGGCCCGGATCATGCCCGTGCTGCGCGCATTCGCCGAAGCGCACGTCGGCCGGCCGGTCCGCTTCCTGCAAGAGCTGGCGTGGGCGGCTCGCACCAGAGCCGAGCAGCGCGAGGCGATCCGGCACGAGGCCTTGATCAACGTGGCGTTCGCCGCTGCCCGGGTCCGCGTGCTGTGCTCCTATGACAGCGCGCGGCTGGATCCGGCCATCATCAGGTCGGCCATGAGCACCCATCCCGTGTTCGTGGCGGGCGGGACGGCCAGGCCCAGCCCTGCTTACGACGCCGGCATGGTATTGCCCGACGAATGGAACCAGCCCCTGTGCAGCCCGCCCGACGGGGCGGCGGCCCTGGCCTACCGGGAAGACCTGGCGATGGTCCGCGCGTTCGCCGCCAGCCAGGCCACCCATCTCGGCCTGCCGCCGGACCGCGTCCTCGACCTGGTGCTTGCCGTCGGCGAGATTGCCTCTAATACCTTTCTGCACACCGACGCGGGCGGCACCCTTGCCATCTGGACCGCGGGGAACGAACTGGTCTGCCAGCTCCAGGACAGCGGCCACATCACCGACCCGCTCGCCGGACGGCGGCGGCCTGCCGCAGACGAAGACGGCGGCCATGGGCTGTGGCTCGTGCATCAGGTCTGCGATCTGGTAGAACTCCGCAGCGCACCCGGCGAGACGGTGATCCGCCTGCACCTGCGCCTGAACTCCTAAATCTACGTCGCCCGTCGCCTCACTTGGCCAGCCCGGATAGGCCAGCTCGGTCAGACCCGGAATCGGGTTTCCGTGCGGGCAGCGATCCGGGTGCCCAAGCAACTGGAAGACCCGGCGTTCGACGCTCTCGGAGATGACGTGCTCCCACCGGCAGGCCTCGGCCCGCGCTTCCTCCGAGGGCAGCTTGAGCAAGTCGACCAGCAGGCACTCGGCCAGCCGGTGCTTGCGCATCACCCGCATGGCCAGCGTTCGCCCGGTCTCGCTCAGCGCCAGATGCCTGTCCTCGGCCACGTGCAGCAGGCCGTCCCGCTCCATCCGCGCCACCGTCTGGCTGACGGTCGGCCCCGACTGGTCAAGCCGCTCAGCGATTCGCGCCCGCAGCGGGACGATCCCCTCTTCCTCAAGCTCGAACACCGTGCGGAGATACATCTCGGTGGTATCGATTAGCCCGTGGGCAGTCACTGAACCCTCCTCGTTCCTAACGGCTCTCAGGGGCTGAGGGCCCGGCCAGCAGCAGGTAGAGCCTGCGGCGCAACTCCGCCAGCAGGACGCAAGCGCTCGCCTGCTGCTCGGGCGTGCCTGCCTCGGCTACCTGGCTGACCGCCAGCTCGACATCCCGCAGCGCGCCGCGCAGCGCCAGGGCGCCCTCGTCGGCGGCCCCGACGATCGTTTCCCACGGCGGCGCCCCGCCCGCCTGCTGCGCGTGCAGCGTGCGGCCCTCGGCGGTCAACTCGAATCGGCGACGGCCGCGTTCCGCCGTCGACCGGACGAACCCCTGGTCCTCGAGCAATTGCAGCGCCGGGTAGAGGGAGCCAGGACTTGGCCGCCATACGTCGCCGGTCCGATGCGCGAGTTCCGCCAGCATCTGGTAGCCGTGCATCGGCCGCTCGGCCAGCAGAGCGACAATCGCGGCCCGTACGTCACCGCGACTCCCGCGCCGCGCCCCAGCCCGCCCGCCGTATCCCCCTCGGCCGGCGTCGTGTGCACCGTGACCGCCGCCAAAGCCCCGCTCGCGCATCGCCCGTCCCCAAATCGACCCTCAACGTAGCTCGACGATATATCGATATAGTCGGTTAGGGCAAGCCTATTCTATACTTCTTGCTGTTATCTCGGGAGACGGTCGCGGTGACGACGCCGGATCGGTCAGAGACGCCGCGCGTTTTCGTAACGCGGCTGGGATGGAACTATTCCGGGCATGACGAGCACCTCCAGCCCCGGCCGCCGCACCCTCCCGCTCGCGCTGCCCCCGTGGACGCAGTTGCGGCGCGCCGTGGCCGACGGCGTCGTGGTCGGGCTGTCGTGCCTGCTCACCTACTGGCTGGCGACGACGATCCTGGCCCACGTGTACTCGCCGTCGGCAGCCGACGACGAGCTCGGCGGGTTGTGGGCCGTGATCGCGACCGTGTTCGTGCTGCGCGAAACCTATGACAAGAGCGTCGCTGCGGCCGTCTCCCGGATCGGGGCCACGCTGGTCAGTTTCGCGCTGTGCCTGGTCTACCTCGCCTTCCTGCCGTTCCACCTCTGGGGACTGGCCGTCCTGACCGGCCTCAGCGGCCTGGCCGCCTCGCTGATCGGCCGGCCCGAGGACTCGATCACCGCCGCCATCACGACCACGGTCGTGCTGATCGTGGCCGAGGTGAGCCCGCACGACGCCTGGACGCAGCCCATCCTCCGGCTGGCCGACACCGTCATCGGGGTCGCGGTCGGCCTGGCGGCGGCCTGGCTCGTCCGGCGCGCCAGTGGGCGCGCCAAGCCGACCGCCGAGGCAAGCGCGAACGGAACGGGCGGGCCCGGCCAGGGAGCAGCCGGCGGGTGAACAGCCGCCAGGGACCGTTCGAAATAGCGGATTTGTGGTTTTGATCTTCTGGGCGACTGCACGACTACGCTTGACCCGTGACGGGACTAGACACCTTCCGCGGCGCCATCCTGCTCCAGCGGGGCGCCGCGGACCTGATCGCGGCGGCGGGCGGGACGACCGGGACCGCTCCCGACGCCGACTGCACGCTGAGCACGCGTTTCCAGATCGCCTCGGTCTCCAAGCAGTTCACCGCGGCCGCCATCCTGCTGCTGGCGGACCGTGGCCTGCTGTCGGTCGACGACGCCGTGCACCGCTGGCTTGACGGGTGCCCGGCGAGCTGGCAGTCGATGACGATCGGTCATCTGCTCAGCCACACGGCCGGGCTGGTGCACTGGCTGGATCTTCCCGGGCTGGATCTGACCAGGCCGATCGCGGCCGATGAGGAACTGCGCTTCTTCGCCGACGCCCCGTTGCTCTCGGCGCCGGGGCAGCGGTTCTCCTACAGCAGCCCCGGTTACGTGCTGCTGGCCTGGATCGTCGAGCGGGCCGCGGACCAGGCGTATGCGTCGTTCCTCGACCGGGAGATCTTCGAGCCGCTCGAGATGGCGGGGTCGTTCGCCGGGAATGGCGAGGGCGAGCCGGGGCTGGCGGCCGGTCACCGGGCGGGCACCCGGGTGGCCTCGTCGTTCGAGCTCGACACGGTCGGGATGGGCGCGGGCGATGTCTGGTCCACGGTCGGCGACCTGGCCCGGTGGGATCGGGCGCTGGCGTCCGGCCGGATCCTGGCCGAGGCCTCGCGGCGGGCGATGCTCGCCGTGCACGCGCCGATCGACGCGCCGGACGGGCTGATCCGCACCGAGGGCTACGGTTACGGCTGGTTTATCGGGCGTGATGCCGGCGGGCGCCGGCTGATTTACCACACCGGCGACAACGCGGGCTTCGTCGCCGTGAACGTCTGGCTCCCGGACGACGACGTGCGGCTGGCGGTCGTCAGCAACGAGGAGACGACCGACCTGTTGGCGATCATCCGCCAGGCGATGGCGACGGCCTTGCCTGGATCCGGGTGAGATGCTGGCGGGGTGACCTACCACTCCCCCTCCACCGGCCTGGGCGTCCGGGCGGTGCTGTTCGACGTGTTCGGCACCGTCGTCGACTGGCGGTCCGGGATCGCGGCCGCCGTCGGCGCGTTCGCGGACGCGGCATGACCTGCAGCTCGACCCGCACACGTTCGCCGACAGCTGGCGCGGCCAGTACCAGCCGGCCATGCAGCGGGTGCGCTCGGGCGCGCGGCCGTTCGTCTCGCTGGACGTGCTGCACCGGGAGAACCTGGACGAGGCGCTGCGCGAGCACGGCGTCGACCCGGGCGACTTCGCGGCCGGCGGAGCTGGACGGGCTGTCGCGCGCCTGGCACTTCCTGCCGCCGTGGCCGGACAGCGCGGCCGGGATCGCGGCGATCAAGCGGGGCTACATCGTCGGGCCGCTGTCGAACGGGAACACGTCGCTGCTGCTCGACATGGCGAAGGCGGCCGGGCTGGACTGGGACCTGATCCTCGGCTCGGACCTGTCGCGCGCGTACAAGCCGGACCCGCAGGCGTACCGGTGGCCGGCCGCGCTGCTCGGGCTCGAGCCCGGCGAGGTCATGCTGGCCGCCGCGCACGACGGCGACCTGGCGTCCGCCCGCGAGGCCGGGCTGGCCACCGCGTTCATCGCGCGGCCGCTTGAGCACGGGCCGGACGCGGTCGGCCCCTCGGTTCCCGGCGGCGACTGGGACCTGGCCGGGACGTCGATCACGGAGATCGCCGACCTGCTGGGCTGACCGCGGTTTTAGCCGGCGCTGGTTCTAGCCGATGCTGACCAGGCGGGTCACGTCGTCGCCGGGCAACTCGCCGTCGAGCACGGCCATCACCTCGATGCGGGTCAGCGTGGCGACGCCGCCGTAGGTGGACAGGAACGCGGTGTCGGCGGCGTCGCGGCCGGTCGCGATCCGCACCAGGCCGGCCCGCGGCGCCAGCAGGGTCGCGTCGACCACCCGCCAGCGTCCGTCCACGATCGCCTCGGCCACCGCGTGGAAGTCCATCGGACGCAGGCCCGGGCGCGTACACGGCCGCCATCCTGGCCGGCACGTCGAGCGCCCGCAGCAGCGCGACGACGAGGTGGGCGTAGTCGCGGCACACGCCCTGCCTGCGCAGCAGCGTCTGGACCGCGCCGTCGGTGGGCCCGCTGCTGCCGGGCACGTAGCTGAGCTTGGTGCCGACCCACGACGACACCGCCGCGAGCAGCTCTGGGCCGCCGCTGAGGCCCGGCGAACTCGGCCCGGGCGACGGCGCCGAGCTGGTCCGACTCGGCGTAGCGGCTGGGCCTGGCGTAGGTCAGGTAGTCGGCCGGCGTCACCGTCGGGGCGGCGCTGCGGCCGTCGATCGTGGCCTGGTAGTCGACCGACAGCAGGCCCGGCCGGACGGTCAGCACGTGCGAGCGGCCCTCGCCCGGGATGATCACTTCCGCCGCCGTCATCGGCTCGCCGTCCAGGGTGATCGTGAGGCGCTCGTTGAGCGCGACGCCGGGCGGGTCGGAGACCGCGACCTTGAGCACCGCGTCGAGCGACTGCTTGACTTCTACCTCGAGCTGGGCTCTGACCTGACGGCGGCACGGGTCGTTCACGCGCTCAGTATGTCGGACCATCGTCCCAGCCGAGCATGATCCGGTCGCCGACCAGCCGGATGGGCACCTCCCGCAGCGGGCGTCGCCGCTGCCTGCGCAGGCCCTGGACGGATTGGCCGGTGGCGAGGTCCCAGCGGTAACCGTGCGCGGCGCACCGGATGACGCGGCCGCTGACCTGGCCGTCGGACAGCTGCTGACCCAGGTGCGGGCACTCGTTCTCGACCGCGGCGAGGGCGCGGCCGGCCCGCACGACTAGCACCGAGGTGCCGTTCAGGTCCGCCACCAGGCGATTCTGGCGCAGGTCGCCGAGGCCGCCGACGTCGACCCAGCGCGTGTTGGCCTTGGTTGCGTCAGCGCCGGTTGCGGGGGCGTGGGCTGCGAAAGCGGCGGGTCGGGCCGCAGCCGGCGGCCTTCGGAACCTCCAGGTCATGTCGGTGTCATCGTTCCCGAGGGAGTGATCGTGGCTGAAGGGTTGGCGTCCCGCGCCACCGCCGTTAGGCTACGCCTAAATATTTTGAGGCTCCACCGGAAAGGTGACCCGACGTGCGAGTCGTCGTTGACTGGGATCTGTGCGAGAGCAACGGGCTGTGCATGGCGGCCGCCCCCGAGGTGTTCGAGCTGCAGGACGACGACACGCTCGATGATCTTGCAGGAGACCCCGGACGAGTCGCTCCGGCCCAAGGTCGTCGACGCGGTCCGCGCCTGCCCCAAGCAGGCCATCACCCTGCAAGGCTGATACTGTCCGTCCGATCTTGAGTCGGACGGAAGGAGCAGCGTGGGCGAAGGGTTCTCGGCCGGTGAGGAGTCGTGGCGGGCCGGGCTGGGCACGTTGCGCCAGGTCGTGCGGCAGGAACTGGTCACCCGCCAGCTCGCTGCTCATCTGACCGCCGGTCGGCCGATGCGCGTCCTCGACGTCGGTTGCGGCCAGGGGACTCAGGTCCTGGCGCTGGCGCGGGCCGGCCATCGGGTGACCGGAGTGGATTCCTCGGCCACGCTTCTGGGCGATCTGGAGACGGCGCTGGCGGCCGAGGCCGCCCCGGTCCGGGGGCAGGTGCGGCTGGTTCACGGGGAGGCCGAGCGGCTGGCCGACCTAGTCCCGTCCCAGGATTTCGACGCGGTCCTGTGCCACGGCGTCCTGATGTACTTCGCCGACCCGGCGCCGCTGCTGACGGCCGTCGCTGCGGCGGTGGCGCCCGGCGGGTTCGCGTCGCTGCTGGTGCGCAACGGCGATGCCCTGGCGATGCGCCCGGGCCTGCTCGGCCACTGGCCGACCGCGCAGCGCGCGTTCGACGACATGTCCTACGGCAACCGCATCGGGGTAACCGCCCGGGCCGACCGACTGGCCGACCTGACCGGCTTGCTCGCCGAGCGGGAACTGTCGGTCGATGCCTGGTACGGCGTGCGGGTGTTCACCGATACGGTCACATCGGACGCTCCGGCACCGGCCGAGGAGGAGCTGAGGGTGCTGCTCGACTGCGAGGAACGAGCCGGGTCGACCGATCCCTATCGCGGTGTCGCCGCGCTCGTGCATGTCATCGCCCGGCGGGCGAACAGCCCGCGGGGAAGAAATATTAGGTATGCGACCCGGGCAGCTTCCCCTCGATGAGCAGTTGGCCCATGAGAAAGGCCCAGGTTAGGGGATGATCCCCAGCCTGGGCCGTCAGGGTGCGGTGCGGTTGTTCATGCGTCGACCACCGGCCAGCCCTTCTGGGCGGTGTAGAACACCCAGAGCGCGATCGCGAACACGGCCACGGCGGCCGGCGGCAGGGCCCAGCCCCAGGCGAAGCCGTTCGACACCAGCAGGTTGGTGAGGACGAGCAGCCACATCGCGACCAGCAGCCGGATGATCACGACGGTGATCCGGAACGGCCGGTTGTACTCCCAGGAGCGGATCAGCGCGCGCTGGATGCGCGGGCGGGTCTTGAGGGCGCCGCGGGTGGGCCTGGGGGTGGTTCCGTCGGCTGGGGCCTGAATGACCTTCTCTGAAGTCTGTGCGGACATGGGATTCTCCTGTTGCCTCTCGGCCCCCGGCCAATCGGGTGCCATATCAAAGTGATATCACTTTGATAGCTCGGAGTCAAGGGGTCGCCGACCGCGCGATCGAGGTCGAACGCGACGGTTCCAGAGCCGCACAGGGTCCGTTCGGATGACTGATTCTGCTTTTTTTCAGTTGACCTTGCGCTCCCGGTCCTGCCAGTAGGGCGCCCTGAGCTTGAACTTCTGCAGCTTTCCGGTCGCCGTCCGCTCCAGCGCCGCCCGCAGCTCGACCGTGGTCGGGCACTTGTAGTGGGTCATCCGCGCCCGGCAGAACTCGATCAGCTCGGCGGGCTCGGCCGACTGGCCCGGCCGGAGCACGACCAGCGCCTTGATCGTCTCGCCCCACTTGTCGTCGGGGACGCCGATCACGGCCGCCTCGGCGACCGCCGGGTGCTGGTAGAGGCAGTCCTCGACCTCGATCGAGGAGACGTTCTCGCCGCCGGTGATGATCACGTCCTTCTTGCGGTCGGTGATGGAGAGCACGGCGCCGTCCAGGTAGCCGCCGTCGCCGGTGTGGAACCAGCCGTCGACCAGCGCCGCGGCCGACTCCTCGGGCTGCTGCCAGTAGCTCGCGAAGACGTGGTTGGAGCGGGCGAGCACCTCGCCCGTCGGCGTCGGTGCGGACCCGGACGCCGACGGCGGGGACGCCTGCTGGGGACAGCAGCCGGGCGCGCTCGTCGGCCGGCTGGCCGTCCCAGTCGCGGCCGGCCCGGTTCACGGTCAGCAGCGGCGACGTCTCGGTCAGGCCGTAGATCTGGATGAACTCCCAGCCGAGCTGCTCCTCGACCCGCGCGATGATGGCGCTCGGCGGCGGCGCGCCCGCCACCACGATGCGGACCCGGTCGCGGCCGGGGATCGGCACGCCCTTGGCGGCCCGGGCGGCGGCGGCGTCCAGGATCGACGCGACCACGGCCGGGGCGCCGCACATCAGCGTCACCCCCTCGCGCTCCACCCGGCGCAGGATGTCCTCGCCGTCGATCTTCCTGATCACGACGTGCGAGCCGCCCATCGCGGTGACCGCGTAGGGCATGCCCCAGCCGTTGGCGTGGAACATCGGCAGGGTGTGCAGCAGCACGTCCCGGTCGGTGACGGTGGTGTGCCAGCCGAACGACGTCGCGTTGAGCCAGTTGCTGCGGTGCGTGAGCTGCACGCCCTTGGGCCGTGCGGTGGTGCCCGAGGTGTAGTTGATCGTGCAGGTGGCGTCCTCGTCCGGCACCCACGGCGCGGGCAGCGCCCCGTCCGGGGCCGGGGCGAACAGCTCCGCGTCGTCGACGCCGTCGAGCACGATCCGCTCCTTGGCGGTCACCCCGGACAGCGCATCGTTGATCTCGGGGTCGACCAGCAGCACGGTCGAGCCGGAATGCTCGACGATGTACGAGACCTCGTCGGCGTTCAGCCGGTAGTTGACCGGGACGAGGACGCGCCCGTAGCCGCTGACCCCGAAGTAGCTGATCATGAACCGGCTGCAGTTGGGCGACACGAGCGCGACCCGCGCGCCCGGCGGCACCCGCATCCGGTCCAGCGCCAGCGCCATCCCCCGGGCCCGCGCCGCCATCTCCCGGTAGGTGATCCGCCCGAGCGAGCCGGGCGTGCCGGGCTCGTCCACCACCGCCAGGCGATCCGGGTACACCGTCTCAGCCCGTTCGAGGAAGTCACCGACCGTAAGCGGAACCTTCATCTGCCTTCCCTCCTACCACTGGAGCACGTGACACCAGCCTGCCCATCAGCGGGCAGGAGGACAAGGCCGAAGGCTAGCGGCGGTAGCGACGACGGCTACGACCACGCTCGGTGCCGGTCAGCCGCATGAGCAGCAGCAGGACGAAGGCGCCGATGATCGAGCCGATGATGCCCACCGCGTGGAAGCTGTGGATGTTCACCTTGTGGTACTCGATCAGGTTCTGCAGGAATCCGCCGACGAAGGAGCCGACGATGCCGAGGAGGATGGTTCCGAGGATGCCGATGGGGTCTCGGCCGGGAAGAAGCAGGCGGGCGACCAGTCCGGCGATCAGCCCGACGATGATCAGGACGACGATGAAGGTAAGCATGCCGTTATCTTTTCCAGCGTGCGCGTTTTATGTATGATTCGGCAAACTGTGACTTTATGTAATTGCATGTTACTGATAGCAGTCGCGCCCGGAGAACGGGGTGTTCTCCGGGCGCGACTAGCTGGGGGTTACGTGAAGAGCGCTGATGATCAGGTGCCGGGGCACCCGTCGGCGGCCCACGGGGTGGCGCCGTCCTGCGCGTACAGCTCGGCGAAGACCTGCTTCTGGTGAGCAAGCGACGTGCCGTACACGTTGTAGCCGCTGGCGGGGATGATGCCGTAGGCGTTGCCGTCCGCGGCCGGGTTCTGCAGGTCGGTCGACTCCCGGTAGGCCACGCACGCGGCCAGCGACGAGGGCACGCCGGGGATGTCCGAGAGGGAGCTGGACGAGTAGCCGGACGACCCGGTCGAGCTGGATGTGGACCGTGGCGGTCGCGCTCGCGGTGCTCGACGGCGACGTGTGCGACGGCGCGCTCTGCTGCACGGGCACGCTCTGCTTGACGCTCACGCTCTGCTGCGCGGGCGCGGCCTGGCTGCCGGTGATCACGGCGGCGGCAGACGATCCCGCGGGGAGCTCGATGCTCTGCCCGGCGAAGATCAGGTTGAAGTTCGAGATGTGGGGGTTCGCGGCCTCAACGGCGGCGAGGCTAACGCTGTGGCTAGCGGCAATTCCGGAAAGGGTGTCGCCCGGCTGAACGAGGTAGGCGGCAAGTGCAACTGCTGCAAACATTCTTTGGCCTTTGGCTCACGACGGGTCCTGATGACTACCGCCTTGGGTCTGCTGGCTGGATTTCCCGGCACCACTTCCATGGGGTTCTTGCACAGGAAATGGCCCGGCTGCGATTGGCATTTGGGGGTATCGGCGCACATCAGCGCCGGGCACAGAGAAGGACACTAGCCGAGAACGGCGGAGCTGGCCAACGCGGACAGCCCTCGGAGCTGGGCTTTTAGCGATAGTGCAATTGTGAATCCGCTTGTACGCCGGCCAATCGGCGAGGTCTCGCTTGGTAGCTGTGCGTTACCTCACACGATTGCAGCAGTCGTTTGCATGCACTTTATGCGATCATCTAGTTACTGAGTGTAGTCAGATTTTGATGCTGAAACGCACTGCCGGAGGTCGCTTCGATGCCGGCGTGCGCGGAACGCAGGGTAATAGCAGATGTCAAATTCAAGCCGTGGGATTAACGTGAATATTGAAAATCTCGCGCTGGCGGGTCGACGGGAATGCTGACGGGTCGACGGGAATGCTGACGGGTCGACGGGAATGATTGCGGGTAATGCCTGAGGGGTGATGAGCGCCGACGATGTACTTTCTGTCATGACCCTGCTACGGACAGCTGATGTCGACGTATGGATCGCCGGCGGCTGGGGCATTGACGCGCTGCTTGGCCGGGCGACTCGGCCGCATCGGGATCTCGATCTATTGCACCGGGTGGAGCAGGAGCCGACGGTGGTGGCGGCGCTGGCCGAGGCAGGATTCGAGGAGACGCTGGATTGGCGGCCGGTGCGGTTTGTCGTCACGGATCCGGCCGGTCGGGAGATCGACCTGCATCCGCTGGCCTTCGCTCCGGATGGGTCGGCTGTGCAGGCATCGCTCGAGCGTGACCGGCCGTTCGTGTACCCCGCCCGGTGCTTCGTCACCGGCCGGATCGGGGACTCGGCGGTCGGCTGCCTGTCGGCCGAGCAGCAGGTCTACTTCCACCAGGGGTACGAGCCGGGGGACCGCGACCGGCACGATATGGCTCAGCTTCGGGCGGCCTTCGGGCTCGACACGCACTTCTGACGCGCGGTTCTGAGGCGCGGTTCTGCTACGCCGAGTCGTCAGGGTGGTTGACATCGTTGTCATCGTCTAGGAGGCCGAGGTCGCGCAGGCTCTCGGCCGTTTCGACGATGGTCGTCTCGGTCTTGCGCGGGCGCCATCCGAGTTCGTCGCGCGCTCGGTCGTTGTGGATGACGGGCCGCGGCAGGTCGTCCCCCGGCGCTTCCCTGGTGGGAACCCTGGCGGCGAGCGGGCCGAGGCGTCGGCGCAGGGTCTCGGCTATCTCGAGGTAGCTGATGGTGGGGCCGTCGGCGACGGCCAGGAAGCGCTTGCCCGCCGCTGTCGGCGCGGCCATCGCGCGCTGGTGGAGGTCGGCCACGTCGCGGACGTCGGCGAGGCCGAAGCGGGCTCGCGGGGTTTCGGTCATGGTGCCGTCAAGCATCGCCTTGACCAGGTGCAACGAGGAGCGCAGCTCGGTGGTCAGGGTCGGGCCGAGGATGAACGTCGGGTTGACCACGACCAGCTCGGTGTCGCCGCCGTCGTGTTCCATCAGGTCCCACGCGGCGCGCTCGGCGACTGCCTTGGAGCGGGGGTACGGGGCCAGGCCGGGGGTATCGGGATCGGTCCAGTCGTCCTCGGTGAACTCGGCGGTTGGCTTGGGGGTGTAGCCGATTGCCGCGAACGACGAGGTGAGCACCACGCGCGGAACACCGGCGTCGCGGGCGGCCCGCAGTACCCGGAGCACGCCCTCGCGGGCGGGGACGATCAGGTCGTCGGGGTCCTTCGGCTGGATGTACGGCAGCGGCGACGCCACGTGATACACCTGGTCACACCCGGTTACCGCGGCCTTCCAGCCGTCATCGGCGGTCAGGTCGGCGACGACCACTTCCAGGCCGGCGATGCCAGCGCCGCCAGCGCTGTCGGCAATGCCAGCGCTGTCGGCGATGCCGCGGCGCACCGCTGCCCGGAGGCTTTCCTCGGTGGCGGCCGAGCGCACGGTGCTGCGCACGGGGCTTCCGGTCCGCAGCAGCGCGGCGATGAGGTGCGTTCCCAGGTAGCCGTTTCCGCCGGTGACAAGTGCTTGGCTCATCGCTCTTCCTCCGTGTCGAGGCGGTCGTATGCCGCGTTGACCTGCTGCTTTGCCAATGCCTCGGCGGCGGTGTCGCCGCGGGCGCGGGCGTCCCAAAGGGCAGCCTTGGCGCGTAGGTAGTCCAGCCGTGTGTGCTGAGCGGCGATCTCGGCTTCGATCCGCTGGGCGTGACGCAGCAGCAGATCCCGCTGCTCGGCCGCCGCCTCGTGGCCGCGGCTGCGGTTGGCCTGGTAGACGCGCATGTCCTCGATGCCCACGCCGAGCGCCCGCATGCAAGCCAGCGCCTGCGAGCACGTCGAGGTCTTCGGCTTGATAGCGGCGGTGGCCGCTGCTGGCGTCACGGGCGATCGGGCCGATGAGCCCGATCTCCTCGTAGTAGCGCAACGTCGGCTCGCTCAGCCCGCTGCGCCGGGACACGTCCTGGATCGTCAAGGCTGTCATAGAGGCAGCAAAACACACCTCAAGCGCTTGAAGTCAAACGCCGGCGATCGTGGATCTCGGCTGGTAGTTCGCGCTCTGCCGTTAGTCTGCGAGCAGCTTGCGCCGCAGGGCGACGTGGTCGTCGTCCGTCCAGCCGTGGGCGGCCAGCCACGGCCCGATCCCGCCCGCCTCCTGGGTGAGGGCGTCGAGGAAGCGTTCCATCGTGATGGCCTTCGGCCGGTGCTTGACGGCGGCGGAGAGAGCTAGTTCCCTGGTGCCGACCGACGCGCCGAGCCGCTTCATCAGCTCGTCGAAGTGATCGGCCGAGGCTGCGTAGTCGGCGACGATGGCCTCTCGTTCGACGCCGACATCGGAGAGCGCCAGCGCGATTACGGTGCCGGTGCGGTCCTTGCCTGCGGTGCAGTGCACGAGGGTCGCGCCCTCGCGATGCGCGATCATGCGCAGCGCGGCGAGCACTGAGTCGGCCCGTTCGGCCAGGAACCCGAGATAGAGGCCGGAGAACCCGCGGCCGGTGACGGGCCGCCGCTCCCACGGCGGCACATCTGGTTCTTCGCTGGCGACGGGGCCGCCGCGGCTTCGCTCGGGGAACAGCGATAGCTGCTCGACTGCGACGAGCGGCTCGCGGGTCATCGGACCTGCTCCCCCGGCTCGGACCTCGATGTCGGCCCGCAAGTCAGCCACCGTCCGGACCCCGTAGTCGTCGACCAGACGGCGGACATCCTTAGCGGACAGGTCCTGGAGATTATCCGAGCGCAGCAGGCGGCGGCTGACGGTGCGGCGCCCGTCGATGGTCGGCAGGCCGCCGACGTCGCGGGTGTTGGCCGTCCCGTCGAGGTCGATCCAGTCGGGTTGCATTCGCCGCCTCCAAACCGAGCCTCACGCACCTCAAGGCGCTGCACCGTCGCCCTCGGTGTCTGGTGCCTCAGTGCCCGGGAAATGCTATCGGTCGCCATCGCCGGTTGGGGCGAGCGAGAGGCGTGGGATGGCCCACTCTCGATCTCCCGGGGTAACTGAGCGTTAGAGGTCGTAGACGGTGGGTGTGGTGGTGTGCGTGCGGCCGCTGGGGAGGGTCCAGCGGATGACGCCGGGTTCGGGTTGCTCGACGTTCCAGCCGGGTGCCTGCTTACACCGATGGTGCCTTCTGCACTTCGGGCCGAAATTGCACTGGCAGGTGGGGCCGTCGGGCCAGGGGGTGGTGTGGTCCTGGTCGCAGTAGACGGCCTGGGCGTTGCAGCCGGGGGCGTCGCAGGTTTCGGTGCGGGCGCGCAGGAGGTGCTTGAGTTTGCGGCTGGGGGTGTAGTGGTCTTCGGCGTTGCGGTGGTCGCACTTGTCCCGGGCGATGGGTTCGGGGGCGAGCTTGAGCTGGCCGAGGAGCTCGTGGAGTCGCGCTAGCTGAACGGCGTTAGGGGCGTCGTCAGGGCGTGAGGCATCCGGGTCGTTGGGGGGTGGTTCGGGCGGCGCGGTTTCGGGACCCGGGGCTGGCGTTGGGGGTGGTGGGGTCCAGGGGTGCTGGCCGGGTGCGCAGGCGTGGCCGGTGGCGGTGCCGTCGGGGTTGATGATGGTGGCGCACCAGCGGGTTCTGGGGTGCCGGGAGGCGGCCTGGACGAGGGCGCGGGTCTCGTCGGGGTCCAGCAGGCCGATGCCGTTGGCGTGGGCGGGGGCGGCGGACCAGCCGAGGAGGGTGCCGATGGGGACCAGGAGGTTGATGCTGGCGGGGAGCGGCGCGGGCATCCCGGGGCGCAGCGGGCCGCGGCGGGCGGGCTCGTCCCCGTCGTCGGGGTCGTCGGCGTCGGTGTCGGCGTCGGCGTCGGTGTCGGCGTCGTCGTAGCGGCCGTTCTCGACCTCGTCGGCGTCCCCTCCTGCCTCGTCGGCGGCCCGGCCGGGCCGTCCGGCCGGCCCGGCGTAGCGGGCGCCGTCGGGGTTGTCGCAGTCGTCGGGGCCGGGGTCGTCCGGGTCGTCGGGGAAGCAGGGGTAATCGGTGGGCTCGGATCCGCCGCCACCGAGGCTGCCGTCTTCAGCCGGGTCGGCGGCAGGGTGCGACTGTCGGGATTGGCCGAGGTGGATCAGGTCGATGGGGTCGCGGCTCTGGAGAAGCTCGGTCATGACCAGGGCCTTGATCGACGACAGGGTGCCGTCAAGGTGGCCGTGGTTGCGGAGCCTGACCGCGATCGCGTCGACGTTGGCCTTGCAGGCCAGGGCGGTGGCGGTGTCGAGCTCGCGGCCGGCGATGGAGGCGTTGCCTGACAGCTCGCGGCGGACCTCGACCCGCTGCCGGGTGCTCTTCGCGTGCTCCTTGCGGATCCTGGCCGCCTCCGGGTCGAGCTTCATCTCCAGGGCGGCCGCCTTGCGGCCGAGCTGGTCGACCCGCAGGCCCGGCGCGGCGGCGGCGAGGATCTCATCGGCGCGGGCGGCGTCTTCGTCGGACAGGAACCCGGTGCGGCGGCGATGTGTCGGCCCGTCCGGCGGCTGATAGTCCCGTTGGCCATCCCGGCGTAGGTGCGCGGGAGGCGGCTAGTGAGCTGCAGGTCGGCCTCGATCCGCCCGGCGGCCTGGTTGCGGGTGATCAGCAGCTCGCACGCGAGCTCGTCGTCGGGGAACTCCCCGGGGCGCCGGCCCTTCGGGATGCCGCGGGCCTTCGCGTCGGCGAGCTGGGCGGCGCGGCGGCGGGCGTACTCCGCAACCAGCGTCGTCTGCTGCCACTGGGCCCGGGCCTCCAGCCGCCGGGCGGCCCGCAGCGCGCCAATCAGCTGGTCATCGGTCAGCGTCACGGCGTCGGCGACGGCCTGCTCGGTCAGCGCGGCCAGGATCGGACCGGGGCGTAGCGCATCAGCCGCGTGCTCCTGCCCGAACTGCGGGCCGAGCCCCTGCCCGCCCAGGCCGTCCGGGCCGAGCATCGCCTCCAGCAGGTCCGGGTCGAGGTCAGCGGCGTCGCCGAGGCTGACGGCGATCCCGGGGCCCTCGATCTCCCACTCCTCCGGCACCCGCGCGCAGGCCTCCGCCGCCACCGCGAGGACCGCCGGCGCGGCCGTGACCCAGTCCAGGCCGAACCGCTCCGCCGCCGACCGGGCCCCCGCCCCGCCCGGGCCCGCCCGGCGCGGGCCCCGAGGAGCACACGGGAAGCCTTGGAGGGAGGCAGCCGACGACGAGGCACCCGGAGAGGGAACCTCCAGGGAGGGACCGAACGGCGCGCGCCTATCCGCCGCCTGAGCACTAGCGGGTGCCTGCTCGTCCATGTCCGGCCCTCCTTCCGAGGCGCTGGATGCTATAGCTCGATCATGCGAACATTCTATCGTATAGATGAGGACGAATCAAAACTGGGTGAGTACTTTTCCATGATCTTTTCGAGTAACTCTTGTCAATCGGATCCCACCCGTCCCCGCTCACCTTGTTGATGGGTACCGGAGAAGCGGAGCAGGCGGTTCTGATCAAATCAGCCGGAGGTCGGGCTGTTGCCTGCCAAGAGCTCGCGCAGCGCCTGAGCGTGCCGGTCCAGTGCCCGCCGCATCTGGAAGCCGGTGTGAGCGGTGCCCGCAGGGAGACTCCGTGCGCTTGGCGGGGCTTTGGTGCGCTAGGTCAGCCGTGACGTATTCCTCGCCCCCGTAGGAGAGGACGAGGGCTTCTATCACGTCCAGGTCGCTACGGTGGTAGATGACGCGGAGCAGCAGCGGGTAGTCGCCGTCTTGCGTGATCTCCGGCCCGGCAAAGCCGTGCTCCTGGACCAGAAACCCGAGCCTCCTGGTTGCTTCAGCCACGAAGGTCTTGCGACGGATGTCCACGTACTCAGGATGCCGCAAGCCGTGGGGGCACCCCCGGCTGGATCCTCGGGTAAGACTGAGTGATGGGCGAAGAACTGCCTGCCGCGGCTGCGGCCCGGATGGCGGGAATGCGGGCCAGCGGGACGTGGGGGTCGTCGCTGACCTCTGGCGAGTTCGCCGCGATCCGCAGCGTTGGCTTCGAGCCCGTCGGCCAGGTGTTCGGTGCGGCCGTCTTCGGGGTCGCGTACGGCGACGGGTACAGCTGTCCCAGGATCTCGGCATCGTCGCGGGAGGCGATGGAGGTCCGTCCTCCGGCCAGCTGCCGGAAAGCATTGGTCAAGGGCGTGAGCGAGACGACCACGGGCCGCTGGGGCCGCTGGTGCGGGCCATGGATCAGACCAGGCGGACGGCGGTGGAGCGGATGACGGCTCAGTGCGCTGAGCTCGGCGGGGACGGAGTGGTGGGGCTTCGAGTGTCGCGGGGGTCGTTTCTGCTCGGCGGGCAGGAGTTCACGGCGCTCGGGACTGCGGTCCGGGCCCGCGGGCGGACGCCGTTGGGACGCGTGTGGCGCGAGATTGGGGCTCGGGCCGGTGTGGCGGGGAACCGTGGAGCGCTCGGGGCGCGGGACGGTGAGGTGGGTGAGGAGTCCGCGCCGTTCACCTCGGACTTGTCCGGGCAGGATTTCGCCAAGCTGATCATGGCGGGCTGGGTACCGGTCGGGCTCGTGCTCGGCGTCGCGATCGGGGCGCGTCATGACGACTGGCAGACCACTCGGCAGACCCGCCGGTGGTCGGGTAACCGCGAGGTCGCGGGGTGGACCGATGTCGTCAATCAGTCGCGCCGCGACGCCCGGGCACAGGCTGGACCAGACGTCCAGCGGCTCGGGGCCGACGGCGCGGTGGTCGCGAGCATGCAGCTGCGGGTGCGCGTGCGGGACTGCCCGGCGCAGGCCGGCCGACGCGACCATATCGTCGAGGCGAGCATCCTCGGCACGGCCGTCACCCGGTTCGCTCGAGCCCGGCAAGCGCCCCTCATCGACCAGGCGACTCGGGCCGACCAGGGGCCTGAGACCGGCGAAGATCCTCCGGGGCGGCCGGGGCCAGGGTCCCGCAGGCCTGGCTCTAGCCGTCCTGCCGCTGGACCGGCTCCCGCTGACCATGATCAGGAGAGCCCGGCCGTGGTTAGGCAGATGCTGTGGTTAGGAGATGCGGAGGGGCAGGGTCCGCGGGCCGCGGATCTGGCCGATGGACCAGGTGACGGTGGACGGGTCGGCCAGGGTGAACTCGGGGATGCGGGAAAGCCAGACCTCGAGCGCGACGCGCAGTTCCATCCGCGCGAGGTGTGAGCCCAGGCAGCGGTGGATGCCGAGGCCGAAGGCGGCGTGCCGGTTGACCTCGCGGTCGATCATCACCTGGTCGGCCTGGTCGAAGTGCGCGGGGTCGCGGTTGGCGGCCGGGAACGACAGCAGGATCCAGTCCTCGGCCTTCATGTCGACGTCGCCGAAGTGCATGTCCTCCTTCACCAGGCGGGCCATCGTGACCGGGGCGTAGGCCCGGAGGAACTCCTCCATGGCGGTCGGCAGTGCGTCCGGCGAGGCGACGCAGGCGCTCGCGATCGGCGCGGTGGCCCGCCAGATGCCAGAGCGAGGCGCCGATCGCGCTCCAGGTGGTGTCGATGCCGGCGATCAGCAGCAGCACGATCGTGCCGACGACGTGCTCCGGCTCGAGCTTCTGGCCATACAGCTCGGCGTTGATCAGGTGGGTCGTGAGGTCATCACGCGGGTTATCGACGTGCTCGCGGACCTGGTCGTAGAGGTAGTCGAAGAGTGGACGCAGGCGCTCGCCGCGCTCTTCCGGCGGCAGGTCGACGGTGCCGAGCACGTCCTCGACGAACTGCGCGAACAGGGCCGTGTCCTGCTGGGGAAGCCCGAGCATGTCGCCGATCACCCGCATCGGGATGTACTTCGCGTAGTCCTGGGCGGCGTCGACCACGCCCTGCCCGTCAGAGGTGCCGAACGCGTCGATCAGCGAGTTGCAGTACGCCCGGGTGGACTCCTCGTACCGGCCGATGGCCGTCTTGGTGAAGGCAGGCAGCAGGAGCTTGCGCGCGTCGTGGTGGAACGGCGGGTCGGAGGAGATCGGCGGCGTGCCGCCGACCGGGGCGAGGTCGAGCGGCGGCCGGAAGTTGCTGATGACGATCGACCGCGAGGAGAAGCGCTCGGTGTCGTAGGCGATCGAGGCAACGTCTTCGTAGCGCGTCGGCAGCCAGGCGCCGCCGAACCGCTCGGTGTGCGCGACCGGGCAGCGCTGCCGCAGGTCGTCCTGGATCGGGAACGGGTCCGCGGCCCACTCGGGGTCCGCGTGCGAGAAGTCGCTCGCCCAGTCGGAGACGGGGCCGGTGATCACCTCGCTGAGGGTTCCCGTCTGCTGCTCGTCGCGTTGCCTCGCGGAGCTCCTGGCTGAAGCGGTCGTCGATGCTCATGTCAGGTCTCCTCGAGAATGATGACCGCAGACTCGGGGCAGTTGGCGGCGGCCAGGCGCGCCCCTTGCTCTTGGCCGGGCGGAACGATGCCGTCGCCGAGAACCTGGCCGTAGCCCTCGTCGTCCGCGCCGAACAGCTCGGGGGCGAGGTCGTAGCAGCGGCCATGGCCTTGGCAGCGGTCGGAATCAATCTGCACTTTCACCGGGGTTCCTCCTCCTGCGTTGGTGTCGTCTGCGTCTTGGAATCGGGCGGCGCCAGGGCCGCGATCAACCGCGTCAGCAACCGCGCCCACTCGTCCTCGTCGACCGCGTGCGAGTCGGGGGTGACGAGCGCGCTGCCCATCGTGAGCATCAGGCAGAAGTGAGCGAGCGCCTCGGCGGACACGTCCGGGTCAAGCTCGCCGCTGGCCTGGGCGCCGCGGATCAGCTGGACCAGCCACTCGGCCCGCTCCCCCATGTCGTCGCGCATCGGCCGGGCGACGTCCTCGTCCCGGCGGGCGGCCACCAGGGCCTCGACCAGGAGGTAGCCGCCGGCATCGGGCTGACGGCGCAGCCGCCGGCCGATGGCCAGCAGCATCTCGGTGACCGGCCGGCCGGGATCGGCGTCGAACATGTCGGCCAGATGCCGACGGCCGTGCGCGCGCAGCGCGCCCACCAGCAGCTCGGCCTTCGAGCCGAAGTGGGCGTAGAGGGCGCCGTTGCTCACGCCCGCGCTAGCGGCGATGTCGGCGACGCGGGTGCCGTCGTACCCCTGCGCGGCGAACGCGTCGGCGGCCGCCCGCAGCAGCCGCTCGCGGGTTTCGGTGGCGGTGACACCGGCGACGCGTCCCATGTGCCAATTAAAAAATCATTCATTTATTTAGTCAAGGGCGCGAACGTGACGGATGGGTAGTTAACTCCGGGCCAGGTCCTTGAGGAGAGCCCTGGTTCGGGCTCGTGAGGCTGAGCGGTCTGGCCGACGGGGAACGGGGGCAGCCATACGTCGGTGGCGCCGGCCTCGAACAGCGCCTTGATCTGGCGGGTGACGCTGGCCTCGTCGCCGACGATGACCGCCTCGGCCGGTCCGGAGAGTCCGCCGTGGGCGAGGATGCGCTGGTAGTTCGGGAGCAGGCCGTAGGTGGCGAACTGCTCGGCGGCGGCCGCGCGGGCCTCGTCGACGTCGTCGTGGACGGCGACCGGGAGGCCGGCCGCGATGCGCGGGGCGGGGCGGCCGGACTCGGCGGCCGCCTTGCGGATGATGGGGGCGATGTGGGTCTCGATCGCCTGGGCGTTGGCCATCCACGGGATCGTGCCCGCCGTGTACTGGCCGGCCACCCGCAGCAGGCGCGGCCCGAGGGCGGCGACCAGCACCGGGACCTCGAGTCCGTCCGGCAGCGGGAGCGGGCCGGCGTTGACCGTGAATTCCTGGCCGGCGAAGTGTCACCTGCTCGCCCCGGAGCAGCGCGGTGAGGATCTGGACGTACTCGTCGGTGTGCCGTCCCGGGGTGTCGTAGGACAACCCGAGCCTGCCCTCGATGGCCGGGCGGTGCGACGGGCCGACGCCGAGGGTGAACCGCCCGGGGGTGCCGATCGCCTCGGCCGCGCTCGATCGCGCGGGCGGCCTGCAGCAGCGGGTGGGCCGCGTAGGTCTGCTGCACGGCCGTGCCCACCTCGATCGTCGACGTGGCGCGGGCGGCCAGCGTCATCGCGATGAAGGGGTCGCCGGGGACCGCGCCGGTGAACCAGAGGGTGGCGAAGCCGTCTTCCTCGGCCCGCTGGGCCTGCGCGATGACCCGGTCGGCGCTCGATCCGAGCGCTACTAGTCCGATCCGCATGGCGGTCAGGCCTCTCCCGGCTGGCGGACCTGGACCCGGCCGCGGTCGATGACCACCTCGCCGTCGGTGCGGGCGGTCTGGAAGAGCGCGGTGTCGCTGCCTTCCTCGCGCCAGATCGAGATCGTCAGCGGCTCGCCCGGCAGCACCGGGCGGGTGAAACGGCCGGACATGGACCGGAACCGGGCCGGGTCGCCGTCGCACAGCACCCGTAGCAGGGCCCGCCCGGTGACGCCGTAGGTGCACAGGCCGTGCAGGATCGGCTGGCTGAAGCCGCCGCGGGCGGCGAACTTGGGATCGACGTGCAGCGGGTTGCGGTCGCCGGAGAGCCGGTACAGCAGCGCCTGTTCCGGCCTGGTCTCCCTGACTACCTGGTGGTCGGGCGCGCGGTCGGGCAGCGACCACGACGGGTCGGTGCTGCTGGGGCCGCCGAAACCACCCTGGCCGCGGATGAACACGCCGCTCCTGCTGGTCACCAGCGGCTCGCCGGTGGCGACGTCGACCGCCACGTTCTCGGTCACCACCAGCGCGCCAGAACGCTTGTCGTAGATGCCGGTCACGGTCGAGGTGGTGCTGACGGTGCCCGCTACCGGGAGCGGCCGGTGCAGCTCGAAGTGCTGCTCGGCGTGCACGAGCATGGCCCGGTCGAAGTCCCCGAGGCTGGCGGTCATCGGGGCCTGCGCGATCAGCACCGCGTAGGTCGGCAGCACCTGCTGCTCGATGCCCTCGCTGTTCTCGGTCGTGAACTCGAGTTCCTGGAGCGGGTCGCCCAGGCCGGCCCCGACGCCGACCGCGTACAGCAGCGCGTCCTTGCTGTCCCAGGACCGCAGGTGCGGCTCGCTCGGTACTCCGACCAGGCTGTGGTCAAGCGCCATGAATGGCTACCTCCGGCGTCGCAGGCGTATTCGATTGCTAGAATGATGTTCTAGAAATATTCTCTGTAGGTGGCAGCGGTCGTGTCGAACCATGGGAGCAGTGCGCATGGGTCTGCGTAGCTCCCGCCGGACGGGTCCGGGTCGACTGCCACCTGCACACGGTCGCGTCCGGCGACGCCGTGCTGACACTCGAAGAGCTGGCCGAACGGGCCCGGCAGACCGGCCTTGACGTGGTCTGCATCACCGATCACAACGTGACCGCGGCGGCGGTGCAGCGCGACCGAGCGCGACCTGGGCGTGCGGGTGATCGTCGGCGAGGAGATCAGGACGCCCGACGGCGACGTGATCGGGCTGTTCCTGACCGAGCGGATCCCCTACGTGCTGCCGCTGGCCGAGGTCATCGGCCGGATCAAGGCCCAGCACGGACTGGTCTACGTCCCGCATCCGTTCGACCTGGCCCGGTCCAGCCTCGGCCGGGTACTTCCCGGACTGTGCGCGGACGGCGCGGCGGACATCATCGAGGTCTTCAACGCCAAGATCAAAGACGGCACCCTCAACCGCCAGGCGGCCGATCTGGCGCGGGCATTCGGCCTGCCCGGCGGGGTCGGCTCGGACGCGCACGACGCGGCCGGGGTCGGCGCCGCCTATCTGGAGATGCCCGACTTCGACGGCCCGGCCGGCTTCCTCGCCGCGCTGGCGGACGCCCGGCTGACCGGGGAGTTCCGCGACCACGCGGTGCGCTACCCGCGGCGATCGGTGTTACCTCGACGGCACGGTGGCGGGCCGGCTAGACGCGATCGTCGTCGCGCCATCGGGACACGCGCTGGCTGACGGCTTCAACCGTGTCGACTGGATCGCGGCCAAGCAGCCGACCGAGGTCAGGGCTCGGCGTTGCCGCCCAGCCGGAGCGGAACTCGGCGTAGAGGCCAAGCAGACCGTCGGCAACCTGGCCGGGAAGGCCCCGCGCGGCGAGGTACTCGCGGTACTCCTCGTCATCGACCGGCCGGTAGCGGATGCTGCGTCCGTCGATCGATCCGGCCAGCGCAGCCAGGTCGTCCCAGTCGATGGCGCGCGGGCCGGTGAGCTCGTACATCGCGTTCTCGTGACCGGGCTCGGCGATGGTGACGGCGGCCGCGTCGGCCAGGTCGGATGCCGCTGCCGGGGCGCAGCGCGCGCGGCCGGCCGGGGCGGTGAGCTCGCCGTCGCGACGGGCCCAGATCACGTCGCGGGCGACGGCGTCGGCCAGGCCGTAGCCGAGGCGCAGAATTGTCCACGACGGCCCGGCCCGCCGGGCCAGCCGCTCGGACTGAACATAGTCCTGGACATGAGGCAGCCTCGCGTGGTCAAGGTCGGGCCACGTCGTGACGATGATGCGCGCGGCGCCCGCCTCGGCGGCGGCGCCGATCGCCCTGGCGACGCGCTCCCGGCGCAGTTCGGGGGCGACGCCGAAGAACGTGGCATTGATGAACACGGTATCCGCGCCGCTGAAGGCCGCGCGGAGCTCATCCGGCTCGTCGAATGATCCTGGCCGGACGTCGAATCCGCGCTCCTCGAGCTCGGCCGCGCGCGCGACGTCACGAACGCTGGCGACGATCCTCTCCCCCGGCCTTACCGCGGCCACGGCGGTGAGGACCGCTCGGCCGAACTCGCCGTTGGCACCGGTGATGACGATCGACATCAGGTCTCCTGTAAATTAAGCGGGGCTAACACCCCGGTTAATATACGGGGCGACCGCCCCGTTTACAAGAGGAGCTCTCCATCGACACGCCGCGCCCGCTGCGCGCCGACGCCCGCCGCAACCGCCTGCGGGTGCTCGCCGCCGCCAGGGAGTCATTCGCGCAGGAGGGCCCCGACGTTCCCCTTGACGTCATCGCGGAACGGGCAGGGGTGGGAGCAGGAACCGTTCACCGCCACTTCCCGACCAAGGAAGCCCTGATCGCCGCCATCGTGACTGATCGGCTGGCCGGCCTCGCCGCCCGCGCCGACGCCCTCGCTGACGCCGCCGACCCGACGGCCGCCTTCACCGCTTTCATCAGGGAACTCACCGCCGAGGCGAGGCAGAACCTCGTGCTGACCGGTGCTCTGGGCGGGGCCGGCATCGGCGTCGAGGGCGCCGACGCCGCGACCGCACTGTCGGGTTCGCTCGGTCGGCTGCTGGAACGCGCACAGCGCGGCGGCCGGGTACGGGCCGACCTGACCGTCCCTGACCTGCACGCGATCCTCAGTGGCGTTATCTCCATGGAGCGGAACCTGTCCGCCGAGCACCAGGGCATCGGGCTGGAGATCGTCATCGCCGGGCTGACCACAGATTCCGCGTGACTCGCTCGCAGGTGGGCGGTTTCGACGGCCGCGCTGCCTTACGCGCTCCTTTGGAACAGCCGCCGCGCCCGAAGCAGCCCCGCGATAAGCTCGGCCACCTCCCCCGACATGGCGCTTTGAGCGTGGCATCTGTCCGCAGGCGGCATGCTATTGGAACAGAGCGCAGAGGCAAGCGCGGCTACCATCATTCCCTCCTTCCTGACTTTGGCCAATATCTCTGCCCACTCACGCGCGGGGAGAACGCAGGCGCCGGCGTCGCTTATTCGCGGCTCGGCCTTCTCTATTGCATTCAGCACGCGGCCAAGGGCGAATTGGGCGCGCGTGCTGTATACGTTCCAATCGCCGGCCGACATGGCGATAATCGGCGACAGCGAGGTCAGGTGACCCACCGCCTCCTCGATGTAGCCGAGCGTCAGCTCGCTTTCGCGCATACGGTCCAGGGCCTCTCCTCGAACTGCCCGCCTGGTAGGCAGAAGGAAAACTTCTCCCATCCGAGTTCCCGCGTCCACATCCATGTCCTTCGTACGCATTCTTTACACAAGTCTCGTTCCTCAGCCGACAGTCAAACATAGGTTCGATCGAGATGCAAGGACCCCCGCTCTGTTACAACAGAGCTTGATGATGCCCATGAGGCCATCGGGCTGGAGAGCTAGAGAACTTGTGAACAAGAATCGCACGAATGGTGACGAAACGTCATCATCGTTTTTCCGCGATCAGCCGCACTCGACATCGGCCGGTCACCTGATTATCGTTGCCGGAAACTATGCAATACACCGGCGCGCACCCAATGGACACAACAGGATGGAGGCAAATAGTGCCACAATCCAGTTATGACATAGATGCGATAGCGGTCGATGCAGAAGAGTACATGAGCCAGACGCCGCAGGAGCTTGAGTACAACTTCAAGGCGGCCTGGACCCGCGTCCGACCGAGTCTGCCGCTGCCGCACCGGGGCGACGACAGCTTCTGGCGGAACACGCAGCAGCGCCTCGTCAAGGAAGTCATAAAGAATGAGACCACCGGATCTGTCGCTATAGTCTCCGTCGCGACCACGGTCGTGCAGTGGCTCCAGTCGCCGTCGAATATTAACCTGACCTCGGTCGAGTTTCCGGTGAGCCTCTTTGTTGCGCTGATAACCAAGGCCGCGATGGATGAGCTTAGATCTCGCAACGCCAAGAGCAAGCAAAAGAGCGCCACCGGCGGCAAGAAAACCCAGAAATGACAAGCGCGGCCGCGCACTGGGCTCGGCTCTCGGTCGAACTGGCAGAGTCTGGTCGAACGACCTGCACATTTCTCGCCCCCCAGCAGTCGGCCGATGAAGTATCGGCGACGGGACGCTTCGAGGGCGCCGACGAAGGCACTCTCGCCGAATACCGAAGTGATCTAGCAGTCCTGATCGAGATGGGGCCTCCGCCTGGATCAGGACTGGCCTGGCATCATGAAAAGCGTCGGCTCGCCGCCGAAGCCCTCGCCAGGATCGGTCTGCCAGCACCGATAGCGGCGCAACTGACTCGACTGCGGCAGCAGGCAGGCAGCAGCCCGGTCCTGCTCGAGTTCTCAACCACCACGCCCGGCCTTGAGTGCCTTCCGTGGGAACTGCTCGGAAGCCGTGAGCTCGGCGCCCCAGACGACCCGGATCTCGTCGTCTGGCGGTATGTGCCGCGTGAGCGCGAGTCCCGCCAGTCGAGGCGGGAGAACCGGATCATGCTGGCCGCCGCCGCACCGCCGGAGCAGCGCATCTCACCCAACGTGGACGGCGAGTTCGATGACATCGTGAGGCTGCTCGATCAGTCCGGTCGGCGCGATGTCACGCCCGAGGAGATTCGGCACTGCTCCAACCCGCTCTTCACGGCGACTTTAGTCGCCAGCCAGCCAGACCTGCTGCACATAGCCATGCACGGCGACACGACCTCTCTGTTCTTCGAACGCGCGGACCCGCGCGATCACGACCTGCTGAGCAGGGAACCGGCCCGCGGAACCTTCTCGCGCCAGCGCATCGTCCCCTATGAGTACCTGGCCGGCGTCATAGTGGACGTCGGGACGGTACGAACGGCGATACTCAGCGTCTGTTACAGCGCCAACAGCGACGAAACCAGGACTTCTTTCGCCCACATGCTGGTGGAGCAGGGAGTACCGTCCGCCATCGGCATGAATTGCAACATCACGCCAAACGCGAGCAGAGAATTCTGCCAGGAACTATACCGGGGTATCTGCGGCGGCGAGCCTATCGCCGACTCTTACGCGAACGCGATCATTAGCCTGCGGCGCATGTCAACTTTTGAAGAATGCCTGTGGAGTGTGCCCATGCTGTACGGAAGTGACAATGTCATCCCGCTCCCGACCGATGGCTACCGGCGGTTCCTCAACGGCGTCGAGCAGGCAGTCACATCGATCGAGGAGCTGAGAAGGAACCTATCCCGGCTTTCGATGCAAGTCGGATCCAGACCGGACAACTGGCGCGTCGACTCGACACTGACGGCGATGGGGCTGGGCCGGGCCCTACGGGGACTCGCGTACCTCGGGGATAACCTCGCCCCTCATCGCGTGGACTCCTACATCTGGCGACTGGAGTTCGACGTCGGCCGCGCCGAAGTCGACCGGAAGATATCCATGGTCCGAGCGGCCATGAGCGAAGTGAGCGAGGCGGCCGGACCGGCCGCAGTCTCCCGGGCTAGCCTGCGTTTTCGTGCCGCCGCCGAACGCCTGCTGCCTGAGCTGGACAACATGCATCGGCTCGTCAGGGACGAGTTCCCGGCCTCGCCCGTGTCGACGCCCGCTAAATGCCGCAGTAATGGACGGGGGCGGATCGCGGCGCGGTGGCTCCGGCCAGACACCGGAGCGTTGGACCGGGGGCAGCAGGCCGCCACCGGAAACCAACCTCAGACGCTCCAGGGAGAAACTGGAGCAGATCACCAAGAACGCCAGGGCCCGACGGTCGGTGGACCCCAGCGAGGCCGGGAACGTGCGTTCTCAGGTGTACTGGCATCTCTCGATACTGGCGTCCGACCTGCGCCCGATCAGCGATAACGTACGCGTACGGCCGCCCAGGAAAACCCAAGAGGTCGAGCAGGTCGAGCTGGCTGCCCGGCCGCTACTGGCCGATATCGTAGGGCTTTTCGGATCCGAGCAAAACATCGTCTATTTCGTCGACGACGACGATGCAGGCACTAACGCCCAGCAGATCAAGCAAATCGTGGAACTACAGGAACGCCTGAGCACCGTCATCGCCGATTACCTGGACGTGGTGGAGGGAATTGATCGCGGGGGGGCTCGGCGGACCAAGGTCAGACAAGAATTCGTGGCCGCGTTCAGACGGCTGCAGGACAAGCTTGACCTGGTTGTCGGCGAACTCCAGGCGTGGGACTTCAGAGGCTGATCACGCCGGTGCGCGTGTCGGTCATGTCGAGCAGCGTCCACTTGCCGCCGATCCGGCCCCAGCCGGTCGAGCGGGCGCCGGCCCCGCCGAACGGCATGTTGATGTCTCACCAGTTGTTGGACTCGTTGACCACGACCTGCCCGACCTCCAGCTCCTCGATGAAGCGGAAGGCGGAGGTCATGCTGCGGGTGAAGACGGCGCCTTGCAGGCCGAGCTTGTCGTCGTTGGCGATGCGGAGCAGATCGTCCTCGTCGCGTCCGGTGATGACCGGCACGACCGGGCCGAAGGATTCCTCGCGGGACAGCAGGCTGTCGGCGGGGACGCCGTCGACGACGGTGAACTCGTAGTACAGGTCGGTCGGCATGCCCGGGCGGCGCTGCCCGCCGGCCAGGATCTTCGCCCCCGGGCGCGCGCGTCGGCTAGGTGCCGGTCCATCTTGGCCGCGACCGACTCGTTGTTGAGCGGTCCGAGCAGCGTCTTGTCGTCGAACGGGTCGCCGAGCACGACCCGCTCGGCCTCGCGCACCACCGCCGCCACGAACGCGTCGTGGACGGCGGCGTCGACGATGACCCGCTCGGTGGCGCAGCACACCTGGCCCGCGCACGGATAGGCGCCGTCGACGGCGGCCTTGGCGGCGGCGTCGAGGTCGGCGTCGGCCAGCACCACCAGCGGCCCGTTGCCCGAGCACTCCATGATCGAGCGCTTCAGCCCGGCCGCCGCCTGGATCTTGGCGCCGGTCGCGGAGGACCCGATGAAGCCGATCGCGTGCACGCCGGGGTGGCGGACCAGCGCGTCGCCGAACGCCCCGTCGCCGGGCAGGATGTTCACCAGCCCGTCCGGCACCCCCGCCGCGACCAGCGCCTCCATCGCCGCCAGGACGGTCAGCGGGGTGTGCGTGGGCGGCTTGACGACCAGCGCGTTGCCGGTGGCGAGACCGGGGGCGGCGAACTCGGCCAGCATCAGCAGCGGGAAGTTTCAGGGCGTGATGATCCCCCACACGCCGACCGGGCGATGGAAGGTGAACATCCGCTTGGAGCTGTCACTGGACGGGAGCGTCTCGCCGTGCAGCCGGACGGCATCCTCGCCGTGCAGCCGGAACAGCTCGGCCGCCTCGGTGACGTCGGCAACCGACTCGGCCAGCGGCTTGCCCTGCTCCAGCGTCTGCAGCCTGGCCAGCTGGTCGCGGCGCCGGTCGAGCTCGTCGGCCACCCGGCGGCAGACGGCGGCCCGCTCCCACACGTTCACCGCCGCCCACTGGCGCTGCGCGGCGTGGGCGGCGGCCACGGCGATGTCGAGGTCGGCCGTGACCGGCAGCGGGATGCTCCCCACGCGCTCGCCCGTAGCCGGGCTGATCACGTCGAACGTCTCGGTTCCGGCGCCAACGGTGAAGTCGCCGTCGATGAACAGCGGCTGGGTGACAGTGCGGGTGGACATGAGCCTGGAGACTACCTTCCCCGAGCGGCGGCGGGCGGCTTCCAGGGCCCGTCGGTCATCATGCGGCGGACGTACTCCATCACCGCGTCGATGATCTTGTTGGCCTGCCGTCGGGTGCCGGCGGCGGCGACCTCCCGCGCGCCCTCGCCGATGAGCGAGGTGAGGATGCTCGCGTAGAGCCGGTCGAACGCGTTCTCCGACAGGTGCAGCAGGGTGTCGTTCTGCACGATCCACTCGTGCCCACGACGCCGCTTCATCAGCTCGAAGCCGGGCGGGCCGTCGCCGTTGAAGAACAGCAGCACCAGGTCCCGGCGCTGCCAGCTGCCGTCGAGGTAGGCCCGCGCGCCGACCGAGAACAGCTCGAACGGGTCGGTCACGCCGGCCCGCTTGGCGGACGCGACGGCGGTGCTCGCCGCCTCCTCATGCGCGGCCTGGTGCTCCTGCCAGAGCGCGATGAACAGCTCGCTCTTGCCGCCGAAGTGGTGGTACAGGCTGCCCACGCTGGAGTCCGCCCGCCGGACGACCTCGGCGATGCTGGCGTCGGCGAAGCCCTGCTCCACGAAGACCGCGCGGGCGGCGTCGAGCAGCGCCCGCTGGGTGCCGGCGGTGCGGGCCCACTGCCAGGAGCCCGCGGCCTTGGTTCCCGGCTGGCGCGGTGCCGGTGCCGGTGCTGGTTCCATCGCCGCCCTTCCAGAACTGAGGTGTCATTGGGATGATAGGCGGAGTCCAGGGTCCGTTCGGGATAATGATTTTGATTCGATTTTTCGCCAGGTGATGAGCGTGTCGAGGGCCTCGACCTGGGATCCGCGGACCAGCAGCGGGTTGATCTCCAGCGCCTCGAGCCGGTCGCCGAGGCGGCCGGCCAGCGCGGCCGCCGCCGCGATGGCGTCGGCGACGGCGTCGAGGTCGGCCTTCTCGGTGCCGCGGGGGCCGTCGAACAGCTCGGCGCCGCGCAGGCTGCGCAGCGCCTGGCGGATCTGGTCGCGGTCGACCGGCAGCACCAGGACGGCGGTGTCGCGCAGGATCTCGACCCAGACGCCGCCGAGGCCGACCGCCAGCACCTGCCCCCAGACCGGGTCGGTGACGATGCCGACCAGCAGCTCGATTCCGCCCGGCCGCTGCGGCTGGACGAGCGCGCCTGCCACCTCGGCGCCGACTTCCCTTCCGGCGCTGACGACGTCGGCGTAGGCCGCCATGACCTCGGCCGGGTCGCGCAGGCCGACCTTGACCCCGCCGATGTCGCTCTTGTGCTCGATCTCGTCGGCCGCGAGCTTGACCACGACCGGGTAGCCGAGCGCGTTGGCCGCCTCGGCCGCCGCGATCGGGTCGGTCGCCAGCACGCTCGGCACGACCGGGATCCCGTGCTCGGCCACGAAGGCGGACGCGCGGTACTCCGACCAGGAGGCGCCGGGCTCGTCCGGCACGGTCAACGGCGACGCCGCGGCAGCGGGGGCCGCACGCGGAGCCGCCCAGCGCCGCCCGGTACACCTGCGACCAGCGCACCGCCCGGCCGAGCGCGGTCAGCCCGTGGTGGATCCCGCCGAGCACACCCGGGAACTCGGTCTGGCGGGCGACGTCGCGGCCGACCGGGGTGATGTCGGTCAGCGTGTTGCCCATCACCACGATCGGCTTGCCGCTGCGCCTGATCAGCTCGCCGGTCTGCCGGAAGCCGTCGATGATCAGCGTCGGGTCGGCCGGCAGGGTCCGCGGCAGGTCGGAGACGACGACGAGGGCGTCCAGGCTGGGGTCGTCGCGGGTGGCGATGAGCGCGTTGCGGAGCAGGTTCCGGTCGACCAGGATGTAGCCGGTGACGTCGAGCGGGTTCTGGGTGGCGGCGAAGTCGGGCAGCACCTGCCGCAGCCGCTCGACGGTGGCGGGCGCGAACTCGGGGATCTCGATGCCCTCGTCCTCGGCCCGGTCGGCGATGATCTCGCTGGCGCCGCCGGACGGGGTGACGAAGCCGAAACGGTTACCGGGCAAGGGCCCGGTCGCGGCCAGCAGCCCGGCCGTGATGAGGAGGTCCTCCAGGGAGTCGACCCGGATCACTCCGTGCTGGCGGAAGACCGCGTCGACGACCGCGTCGTCGCCGACCAGGGACCCGGTGTGGGCGCGGGCGACCCGAGCGCCGGTCTGGCTCCGGCCGACCTTGATCGCGACGATCGGCTTGCCCTTGGCCAGGGCCTCGCGGGCGAGCGCGATGAACTCCGACGGGCGGCGGACCGACTCGATGAACAGCGCGATGACCCGGGTGGCGTCATCATCGATGAGGTAGCGCATCACGTCGGTCATCGACACCATCGACTCGTTGCCCATCGACACCAGCAGGCTGACGCCGACGTTGCGGGTCTGCGCGAACGTCAGCACCGAGCTGGCGAGGGCCCCGCTCTGCAGCACCACCCCGACCGGGCCGCCCACCAGCGGGTCGTCGATCGGCAGGCCGTAGGGGGTGATGCGGGCGGCGGCGTTGATGAACCCGTTGCCGTTGGGGCCGAGGATGGTCAGGCCGCGGCGGCGGGCCAACGCGACCACCTGCCGCTCGAGTTCGGCGCCCTCCTCCCCCACCTCGGCGAAGCCCGAGGTCAGCAGCACCGCCGACGGGATGCCGGCGTCGGCCACCTCGGCCAGCACGCTGAGCACGGCCGAGGTCGGCACCATCACGAAGGCCAGGTCGACCGGTTCCGGAAGGTCGGCCACGCGGGCGTAGCTGTCCTGCCCGTGCACCGGCACGCCGCGCGGGTTGACCAGGTAGACCGGCCCGGCGAAGCCGTGCAGCTTGAGGTTGCCGAAGATGCTCCAGGACCAGCGGGACTTGTCGGTCGCGCCGATCAGCGCGACCGACCGGGGGTTGAACAGCCGCCGGACCTGGTCCACGGCGGCTGCCTCGAGGTCCGCCATCAGTCGCCGAGCTGGCCGAGCTTGACGTGGCCCTTGATGAGGTTTCTGGCGATCGTCCGGCGCTGGATCTCGTCGGTGCCCTCGAAGATCCGCAGCAGCCGCAGCTCGCGGTACCAGCGTTCGATCGGCAGCTCCTTGGTGTAGCCCATGCCGCCGTGGATCTGCAGCACCCGGTCGACGACCTGGTTCGCCATCACCGCACCGGACAGCTTGGCGATCGAGGAGGCGTGCCGGTTGTCGCGGCCGTTCTGCAGCTGCCAGGCGGCGTGCAGGGTGAGCCACTTGACCGACTCGATCTCGACGTGCGAGTCGGCGATCTGCCACTGGATCGCCTGGTAGTCCGCGATCGGGTGGCCCATCGAGACCCGGTTCTTGGCGTGCTCGATCGCCATCCCGAGCAGCCGCTCGGCCGACCCGATCGCGCGGGCCGGGATCATGTAGCGGCCGTTGCCGATCCACTGCATCGCGAGCGCGAAACCGTGCCCGAGCTCGCCCAGGATGTTCTCCTCGGGGACCCGGACGTCCTCGAACACCAGCGCGGCGGGCCCCCACTCCCCCATCGTCGGGATCGGCTCGGACTTCCAGCCCATGTCGCGGTCGACCAGGAAGCAGGTCACCCCGCCGTCGGCGCCCTTCTCAGGGTCGGTGACCGCGAAGACCATGACGAAGTCGGCCTCGTTGCCGCCGGTGATGAACGTCTTCTCGCCGTTGATGATCCAGTCGCCGCCGTCCTTCACCGCCCGGGTCCTGATGTTGCGGGCGTCCGAGCCCGCGCCCGGCTCGGTGATCGCGAAGCAGCTGCGGCGCTCGCCGTTGATCGTGGGGATGAGGTACTGCTGCTTCTGCTCCTCGGTGCCGGCGTAGAGGATGTTGTCGGCCGAGCCGCCGAACCGGAACGGCACGAAGGTCCGGCCGGTCTCCATCGCCACGATCGCGGACATGACCGGGCCGAGGGCGATGCCGCCGTACTGCTCGGGGGTGTTGATCCCCCACCAGCCGCCCGCCTTGGCCTTGCGCTGCAGCTCCGCCAGCTGGCCGGGCTCGAGCGGCGGCAGCCCGCGGCGCTCGTTGCGCAGCACCTGGTCCTCGAGCGGCATGACCTCCTGCTGTATGAACTGCCTGATCGTGTCGCGGACGGCCCGCTCCTCGTCCGACAGCGAGAAATCGATCATGGCCACGCCCCTTCGCCTATTTACCGTAGATCGTTCTAGAAACAAGTTCAGTCGTAGGCTAACTTGTCCTTAGGCATTCTGGAAGGGTCGGGTGAGGCGGGCATGGGTCGACTGGACGGACGGGTGGCGATCGTCACCGGGGCGGGCCGCGGAATCGGCCGGTCGGTGGCCACGCTGCTGGCCAGCGAGGGCGCCGCGGTCGTGGTCAACGACCTCGGGGCGGAGATGGACGGCTCGGGCGGGGACGCCGGGCCCGCCCAGCAGGTGGTGGCCGAGATCGTCGAGGCGGGCGGTAAGGCGGTCGTCAACGGGGCCGACATCTCCGACTTCGACGCGGCCGAGAACCTCGTGGCCGGCGCGATCGAGCAGTTCGGGCGGCTCGACGTGCTCGTCAACGTGGCCGGCATCCTGCGCGACCGGATGGTCTTCAACATGACCGAGACCGAGTGGGACGACGTCATCCGGGTGCACCTGAAGGGCACGTTCAACACGACCCGGTTCGCGTCCGCGCACTGGCGCTCGCTGCGGGACGAGACCGCGCAGAACCGGATCATCAACTTCACCTCGGTCTCCGGCCTGCACGGGGCGCCCGGCCAGCCCAACTACGCGGCCGCCAAGATGGGCATCGTCGGACTGACCTACTCCAGCGCCCACTCGCTGGCCAAGTACGGGGTGACGGTGAACGCGATCTCGCCCGGCGCCGCCACCCGGATGACGGAGTCGGTGCCGACCGAGCGGCGTCGGGCTCGATCAGCGTCGGCCGAAGACGAGCGCTCGCCCGACAACGTCGCGCCGATCGTCGCCTACCTGGCCTCGGAGCGGTCCGGCTGGATCACCGGCCGCGTGATCCACTCGATGGGCTACGAGGTGTCGCTGTACAACAACCCCGAGCCGATCAGCCGGATCATCGGCACCGGGCCGTGGGACGATCCGGACGCGCTCGCCTACCAGGTCGAGCGCGCGTTCGGCCCGATCCTCGGGCGGAACGCGTGACCGCGGGCACCCCAACGGCGCGGCCGAAGGCGGTACCGATCCCGACCCCGGAAACGCAGCCCTACTGGGACGGGGCGGCGGCGGGCGAGCTGCGGATCCAGCGCTGCCTTGACTGCGGCCAGGCGTACTTCTACCCCCGGCCGATCTGCCCGTCGTGCGGCTCCGGCGACGTCGAGTGGTTCACCGCCAGCGGGCGGGCGACGCTCTACTCCTACGTCATCAACCACCGGCCCGCGCCCGGCTTCGAGGCCGACGCGCCCTACGCGATCGCGGTGGTCCAGCTGGCGGAGGGCTCGCGGATGATGACGAACCTGGTCGGGGTGGACCCCACCCCGGAGGCGCTGCAGCTGGATATGGAGCTGCGGGTCGTGTTCGAGCGGCGGGGCGAGGTCTCACTGCCGGTCTTCACCCCAGTTGAGGTTGAGTCGGAAGCGGAGGGCTTGTGAGCAACCCCGGCGTGATCATCGCGGGCGCGGCCGAGACGGACGAGGTCGGCCGGCTGCCGAACATCTCCACGCTCGGGCTGCACATCGAGGCGGCCCGCAACGCGGTCGCCGACGCGGGCCTGACCATGCGCGACATCGACGGGATCGCGACCGTGTCCGCGCCCGGCCCGGTTCAGGTCGCGCACGCGCTCGGCATCTACCCGGACTGGGTCGACGGCACCGGGGTCGGCGGCACGTCGTTCCTGCTGCACGTCAGGCACGCGGTCGCCGCGATCAGGGCCGGCTACGCGAAGACGATCCTGATCACCCACGGCGAGTCCGGCCGGTCCCGGGTCGGCGCGCCGCCGTACCGGCTCGACCTATCCTCCCCGGCCGGCCAGTTCGAGGCGCCGTACGGCACCCTCGGCCCGACCACGACGTTCACGATCCCCGCGCTCCGGTACATGAAGGAGTACGGGCTCACCCACGAGCAGCTCGCGTACGTCCCGGTCGCGCAGCGGCAGTGGGCGGCCAAGAACCCGCGGGCGATGTTCCGCGACATCATCACGGTCGAGGACGTGCTCGCCTCGCGGATCGTCGCCTACCCGTTCCACCTGCTCGAGTGCTGCCTGGTGACCGACGGGGGCGGCGCCCTTATCGTCACCGCGGCCGACCGCGCGGCCGAGTTCCCCAAGCCACCGGTGCACGTGCTCGGCACCGGCGAGGCGTCCGAGACCCCGATGATCTCGCAGATGGTCGACTTCACCGAGTCGCAGGCGTTCCGTGCGGCCGGCCGGGCTGCGTTCGCCGAGGCCGGCATCACCACCGCCGACGTGAACCACCTGATGATCTACGACGCGTTCGCGCACGTCCCGATCTACGGCCTGGAGGCGCTCGGCTTCGTCGGCAAGGGCGAGGGCGGGGCGTTCATCGCCGACGGCAACACCGAGCCGGGCGGCCCGCTGCCGCTGAACACCAACGGCGGCGGGCTGTCCTACACCCACACGGGGATGTACGGGATGTTCGCCATCCAGGAGGGCGTGCGGCAGATCCGGGGCGAGGCGGCCGCGCAGGTCGACGGCCCCGCGATCAGTGTCATCCTCGGCAACGGCGGCATGTTCGCGACCGCCGGAGTGCTGGTGCTCGGCAGGCAGCCGCGTTAGGAGCGCGCGGTCACCGGCCGGAATTCAAATTCAGGTTTTCCGAACGGTCGCGGGGTGACTCTGGTCCGGCCGCGACTCCTCGCCCCGGGCCGGCGCTCCGATTTTGGCATGGGCAGCGCGGTCCAGCTCTTTGAAGTTCGCGGCGTCGGACGTCGGCAGATCCCGGCGCATGGCAACCCTGAGCTCGGATAGCTTAAGGGAAAATTCCGAGCGGTTCTCCCGCCGGCAGGCGCGAGCTTTCTCGAGGGCTTCATCGGCGAGCTCGCGCAGAATCCCGGATGTGAGCAAATCCAATTCCACCGCAATGTCATGAGCGGCAGAGAATGCGTCATCTTTATTTTTGGCCGCGGTAATAACTTCATCTCCGCGGATTCCGGCCTCGGTGAGATCCTCTACCTCAAGGGAAGCCACCGACAGAGAGGTCAAGGCCGCCAGAAATCTCACGTAGGTGGCGCGCTTAAGATCATCGAGCTCGTCCCGGCGCCGCGTTGCGCGCTCTTCTCGTGCGATCTGAAGGGCGTTGCGGTTAGCGGACCGCACTCCCAGATAGCCGCCAAGTATCCCGATGGCCGCAACCGCGCTGGAGGCCGCCGCCAGCTCGTTACCTGTCAGAATCATCAGGTAAGGACCACCTCCCGAACCTCCCGTATTCTAGCTCGTCTTCTCGCTGAGCAGAAGACCTACTCAATCAGTTCCGGTCAGCCACTTGACGTGGGGGCGCTCTGAAATTGAGAAGCTGGCCCCGCCGGGACCGCCCGCAGAACCCAGGCCGAACCTGTCTTTCAGCGCCTGGGCGACCAGCGCAATATGCATCCTATTTTGCAGAACTAGCCGATAGTTTATTTCGTCAGCCGTGGTGAATACTATCCTTAGATGGTCGATAATCGCAGCGGTGTCCGACCCATTTCCGAGCAGAGCTTCAGCTTTCTCCAGCTTTTTGATTACCGCGCTGCGCATCGGGCCCAAATCCGCCTCGGGTTGATCGGCCGCATTCGCGCATTGTTGTTCGAGCACGCCAAAGAATCCCACCGCTTCTTTCGCCTCTTGGAGGGCGCGGCGTTCTTTCGCCTTCAGGTCGTCGCCCGACGACACAAACTGCTCCGGTTGAAGGAAACGTTGCTAGATGATGGTGCTGATAAGCGTACAATGCAGACCGTTTCTCGACGAGTGCCTCCCAGCCTGTCGCCGGCCACGGTAGCTGCGACCGGGTGCCCGGCGACGTTACCCGGCTGCGGTCTGCCCGGTTGCCGGGAGCCCGGAAAGCACCAGAGTCGCCCGGGACCGTTCGGGAAAACCAGAATTTGACTTGGCGGATGGGTTTTTTTACCCCACAATGCGCCATAATGTTCCGGCCACTGGATGCGGGACGGGGAGCGAGATCGATGAATAGGCGTGTGTTCAGGCGTGCTGCGCTGGCTGCAGCCGGTGCTGTTGCCCTTACCGTCGCGACGGCACTGCCCGGCGACGCTGCCACGACGAACCAGTGGCGGTTTTCTGCTTACGAGTCGTCGCTCACCGGGGGCATGGACAGCGTCGTCGCGCTCAGCCGGACCAACGCCTGGGCGGAGGGGACGATCTACCACGGGCAGACGCCGGTCAACAGCCCGTACGTGCTGCACTGGAACGGCGCCAAGTGGAGCGCGGTCACTATTCCGGGCAGCAGCGGCTATTCCTCTTCGCAGGTGGCGGCCTCTTCCGCGAGCAACGTGTGGGTGCTCGGGACCGATGTCAACGGCTCGCTGAACCAGAAGATCTTCCGCTACGACGGCGCCCACTGGCACACGATGTCCGTGCCCGAGGGCAACCTCGACAACCTCATGGTGCTGAGCGCTACCGACGTCTGGGTGACCGGTCAGATCTCCTGCACCATCAGCCCCAAGGCCACCAAGTGCGTCACCGATGTGTGGCAGTGGAACGGCAGCAAGTGGCTGGCGCATCCGATCAACTCCAGCGTGTACAGCATCGACGCAAGCTCGGCGAGCAATGTCTGGGCGGTCGGCCTGGGCGGCGTCAACTCGAAGGGCGAGGGAACGGTGGCCGCGTACCGGTGGGCCGGGACGCACTGGACCCCGGTCGCCATGTCGCACCCGGACATGTCGGGCTGGCCCGACATCGCGATGGGCTCCGCCAGCAATGTCTGGATCGAGGGCTGGCGCGCAGCGAGCTCGCAGGTGCTGGCGCTGCACTGGAACGGCAGCAAGTGGGGGCAGGTGATCTCGCCGGCCGCGGACGCCGCCAGCCCGGGCGCCGTGCCCTACGGGTCGGCCGGCGTCTGGATGGGATCGTATGTTGTCTGGACCGGTCGCGGCTGGATCAGCACCTTGCCGAAACCGCCATTTTCTGGCGGGGTCATTGACAATGTCGACCCGATCCCGGGTGCTTCCGGCTCCTACTGGGGCGCGGCCAGCGCGGAGACGAACGCGAACTCGTCGGTCGATCATCCGGCGATCGTCATTTACGGGCCGGTTCCGTAATGAGCCTCGGCGCGTCTTCTGCGTCAGCGTCCGATGAGATCGAGCGGCGGTTGGCGGCGTCGGCCCAGGCAGTCCGCGAACGCGACCTCTGCGCGCGGCAGCACCGCCAGCTGAGCGTCCGCGAGCAGACCGCGGCGGCGAAGCTGGCGGCCGCGCGGAAGGAGTGCGCGGGAGAGGAGCGGGACGTCGAGCGGCTTGAGCACCTGTCACTGGCCCGGGTGCTGGCCGCCCTGCACGGCGCCCGCGAGGACGCGCTGGCGCGGGAGAAGGCGGAGGCGGAGGCGGCCCGCTACCGGTACGCGGACGCCCGGCAGCGCCTGGACGAGGTCCGGGCCGAACGCGCGGGCCTCGAGGGCCGGCTGGCGGAGCTAGCCGAGGCGGGATCGGCCTACGCGGACGCCCTGGCCGCCAAGGAACGGTACCTGACCAGGTCGGCCGACCCGCGCGGGGCCCGGCTGCTGGCGCTGGCGGAGGAACGCGGCCGGCTGGCCGCCGAGCTCCGCGAGCTGCGTCGCGCTACCCGCGATGCCGACGCGGCCGGGCAGGCGCTGGCCGAGGTCGACGATCGGCTCGGCACCGCCGCCAACTGGTCGACCTTTGATACGTACTTCGACCACGGCATGATCGCCAACGCGATCAAGCACGACCGGATCGATCAGGCCGCGCAGGCGGCCCGCGAGGCCGACCGACGGCTGGGCGCGCTCCGCTCCGATCTGGCCGAACTCGGCGGGCTTGAGCCCACCGCGCCCAGGCTCGAGATCAGCTCTGGCTTCAGGTTCGCGGACATCTTCTTCAACAACTTCTTCACCGACCTGGCGGTCGGCCGCCAGATCCGCGACGCGCAGGACACCGTCGACCGATCGGTCGAGCAGGTCCGCGCGCTGCGGGACCGGCTCGGGGATCAGAAGGACTGGGTCACCGAGCGGCTGGGGGCTATGGACGCGGAGCGGGGACGGCTGCTTGCGCGGTAGTCCCGGTCCCCGCCCGGGCGGGGACCGGGACGCGCAGGAGAAACGTGCCGCGCCATAGGGCGACCACCGTCCGCGCGGCGAGCAGCAGGAACCCGGCCGACAGCAGGCCGACGAGAGCGTAGCCGAGGCCGGTGGCGCCGGGCACGTGCTCGAGCCCGAGCCAGTGCAGGCCGCAGGTGACGGCGGCCGCGACCGGGAACGAGAAGGCCCAGTAGGCCGGGCCGAACGGCGCCGTCCGGTAGAGCGGGATCAGCCTCAGCTGGGCCAGCGCCATCAGCACGGCGAAGCCGCTGATGACGGCGGCGGTCGTGTCCACCCGGCCGCCGTTGATGGCGAACCAGGAGTTGGCGGCCACTACCGGCGGCGCGAGCTCGATTGCGATCGTCGGCAACAGCGGCTTCGGCAGTTCAGGCACCACGAACAGCCGTTGCCCGATGATCGAGCCGAGCAGCAGGTAGGAGCCCACGCCGAGGCCGAACAGGACGTGGGACAGGGTGACGAAACCCAGCGCGGCGCTCGCGCCGCCGGCGATCAGGCCGCCGGCCGCCGCTGGCAGGTAGTAGCCGGGATGCCAGCGCCGGATGTCGCCGCCGCGAGCGATCCAGTCCCCGGTGATCCAGCCGCCGAAGAGCACCGTCGCCGTAGCGCCGCAGCCGAACACGACCTCGCCCGCGCCTCTGGCCTGCTCCGCCAGCGGGACCGAGAGCAGCACCGGGACGATAAACAGGAGCGAGACGAACGGCGCCATCGTCTGGTCTGATAGCTCCTGCTTCCAGCGGCGCTGCACGGCGACGTTCCCCAGAAAGCCGATCACGGTGACCAGCCAGACCAGGGCCGCGACGATATACAGGGCGTTTCCCGGCCAGTCGGGACCGTGGACAAGGCGCATCAGCGTGGTCCAGGCCGCCGCCAGACCGGCCAGGCCGAAGCAGGCGGCGAACAGGTTCGGCTTCAGAAAGAGCGGCCTGGGCTGCGTGCCCGCCGGCTGCCGCGCGGTGCCGTCGGCGGAACGCTCCGGCGAGGTTTTGTCCAATTTCATGGAATGGCCGAGTCCTTTGCACATTGGGCACGGTCGCCGCGCGGCTGACAGCAGCAGATCCGGGTACACCTACGCTCGCGCTCCCGACGGCCGCTCGCGCCCGTGGATCACCCTGGGCGGTCCCCGGTCGGGGCGGGCTCGCAGGCCGGGCACCGGCCCGGGACTTCCACGGGCGCGATGCCTTGCCAGAAGCGGCGACCGTGGAAGAAGGGTCATGCGTCCAGATGCCCAGTTATCGCTACGGAGGAACCATGACAGCGCTGGTAACGGGGGTTCGGTGAGCGCGGCGGCGGATCGGGACGCCCGGATTCGCGCCAGGATCGAGGAGCACTGGAAGGCCTCGGAGAGCGGGGACGGCGACACCGAGCAGGCGGTCTACGCGGAAGACGCGATCCTGGACTACCCGCAGTCGGGCGAGCGCTTCCGCGGCCGGTCGGGAATCCAGGGTCAGCGCGACGGGAACCCGGCTGATCGCCACTTCCGGGTGCTGCGCATCCGGGGCGGCGGCGACCTGTGGGTGAGCGAGGTCGTGATCACCTACGACGGCGCGCCGACCTACTCGACCAGCGTGATGGAGTTCGCCGACGATCAGGTCGCGCACGAGACCCAGTACTTCGCCGATCCCTTCCCCGCGCCTGCGTCGCGGGCGGCGATTGCCGAGCGGATACCCGACAGCGAGCGCTGAGCCCGAGGAGCGGCCGCGATGCCAAGCCAATCGATGCAGGACGTGATGGACGGGCTGAGGGAGCAGCGGAAGGCCGCCGCCGGCCAGACCCCGCCGACGCTGGCGGAGCGCCGCGCCACCTTCGCCCCGGCCGGGCGGTCGCATCCGGTGCCCGACGACGTGCTGGTGACGGACGTGAGCGCGGGCGGGGTGCCGGCCCACTGGCTGGCCGCGCCGGGAACCGAGAGCGACCGGGTGCTCATCTTCCTGCACGGCGGAGGCTTCGAGTTCGGGTCGGTGCGCAGCGACGGCGAGCTGGCGGCCCGGCTGGGACGGGCGGGCGGGATGCGGGTGCTGTTCCCCGAGTACCGGCTGGCGCCTGAGCACCACTTCCCGGCCGCCATCGACGACGTCATCGCGGCGTATCGGTGGCTCCGCACCGACCAGCGGATGAGCGCGAGCTCGATCGCGGTGGCGGGCGACTCGGCGGGCGGCGGGCTCGCCGTCGGCCTGCTGGTGGCCCTTCGTGATGCGCGGTGAGGCGCTGCCCGCGGCGGCGGTGCTGATGTCGCCGACGGTGGACCTGACCAGTTCCGGCGCCTCGATGATCGAGCGGGTCGATCAGGACCCGATCTCCGCCCCGGCCATGCTCCGCCAGTTCGCCACCGACTACCTGGCCGGGGCCGACCCGCGGACGCCGCTGGCGTCGCCGCTGTTCGCCTCGCTGGCCGGGCTGCCGCCCCTGCTGGTCCTGGTGGGGACGTCCGACCTGCTGCTGAGCGATTCCGAGCGGCTGGCGGCGGCGGCCGACCAGGCCGGGGTCGATGTCACCCTGGAGATCGGCGAGGGTCTGCCGCACGTCTACCCGCTGATGCTCGGCACCCCCGAGGCCGCCGAGGCGACCGAGCAGATCGGGAAGTTCCTGCGGGACCGGGTTGGCTAGCCGGGCAGGCCGCCGGCCGGGTCGGGCAGTTCGCCGACTGGGTCGGTCGGGTCTGGCCGGGTCGGGTCTTACTGGGTCAGGTAGCGCTGAACGGACGGCCCGACGGCGGCCACCACGTCATCGTCCGACATCGAGGCGAGCGGCTCGAAGCGCAGGATGTAGCGGCACAGGCCCAGGCCGAGCAGCTGCGCCGCGATGAGCGTGCCGCGCTCGGCCGCCCGCTCATCGCCGAGAGCGGCGATCGGCTCGGTCACCAGCTGGCTGAGCACGGACTGGAATTGCTCGGCGACGATCTCGCTGGTGACGCCGGCCCGGAGCATGGCGATCATCTCGTCGCCATGGACCGGGTGCTCCCAGCGGGTGACGAACAGCCGCACCAGCAGGTCGCCCCGGTCGCTGGCGGGCACCGAGCGCAGGTCGGGGATGTCTAGGTCCATGGTGACGGCGGCCGTGAACAACCCCGCCTTGGATCCGAAGTAGCGCATGACCATCGAGGCGTCGACCCCGGCCTGCGCGGCGACCGCGCGAATGGTGGTCTGCTCGTATCCCCGCCCGGCGAACGTCGCCCGGGCGGCATCGAGGATGGCCCGGCGGGTGCCCTCGGACCGGGGCCCGCCGGTCCCGAGCACCGGGCCGGCCTGGCCGGCCTGGCCGGCCTGGCTGGCGGCCGGTGTTGCGGCACGGCTGCTGTCCGTCACGATGCCTACAGTACTCTTCGCCAACAAGCGTTGGCAAACGTTTGTTGACAATATTGATGACAGTGCATAGTTTTGTGCCAACAACCGTTGGCATTTTGAGGGAGAACGCAGATGGCGACTAGGAGCCCACACCACGGGGGCAGGCCTCCGATCCCGTATCGGGCGCTCGCGGGCTTCATCTTGGCGTGCGCGGCGTTCGCCGCGGTCTTCGTCGCGCTTGCCGTAGGTGCCTATCACGCGCCCCGACCGCATGACCTTCCGGTCGGCATCGTCGGCTCGGCCCCCGCGACCAGCGGAATCGAGCACGCGCTGGACGGCGCTCTCCCCGGGGCCATCAGCTGGCACAGCTACCCCAGCGCGGCCGCCGCACAGGCCGGGATCACGCAGCGTAATGTCGACGGGGCGATGATCGCGTCCCGCGCTCACCTGCGGCTGCTCGTCGCTACCGGCGGGGGCAGCGCTCCGGCCAACTTCCTGACCACCGCGGCAGGCACCGTGGCGGCGCACACCGGAAGCCAGCTGACGGTCACCGACGTGGTCCCGCCGCTACCGGGTGACACCCAGGCGCTGTCGTCGTTCTTCCTCCTGCTGGGGGCGCTGATACCGAGCCTCGTCGCGGGCTCAGGCAGCGCGCTAGCGTTCCGCAAGGCCCGGCCCGCGCTTGGCATTGCCGCGCCGGTGGCGGTCGCGGTCGCCATCGGGCTGGTCTCGGCGGCGGTCGCCGACGGCATCGCCGGGCTGGGCAACTTCGCTGCGATCGCCGGCGTGACCGCGCTGTTTTCCCTCGCGGTGGCCGCGCCGACCGCGGTCCTCGCCCGGATCAAGCCGCCGCTCGTCGCGGTGGCGGTGTTCCTGTTCGTGGTGGCCGGGATCCCGGACAGCGGCGGGCCCGCCAACCTGGCCCCGTTCAGCGCGGCCGGCTTCCGGTTCTTCGATTCCGTGCTGCCGCTCGGGCTCGCGGCCAACGTCGTGCGCAATGTGGTCTACTTCGGCGGCCATTCCACCGCGCTGCACCTGTGGGTGCTGGCCGCCTGGGCGGCGGCCGGGCTGGCCGGCCTGGTTGTGCTCACGACCAGGCGGCGCGGGGTCCCGGCCGTGGTGCCGCCGGTCGTCCCCGCCGGTGTCCCGGCTGGCGCGCACGCCGCGCCCAGGCACGCCCGACCGGAGCCCGCTGACGCCCTCGGCGGCCCTGACTTCGGCGGCGTCGAGCCCATCACTCTGGTGGTCGGCTTCGATGACTCCGCGCCCGCCCGACGGGCGCTGACCTGGGGCGCGGACCTGCTGCGGGCCCGGCCGGGCACCCTGCACGTGGTCTACGCGGACCATCCGCTGATCGACAGCGATCTGTCGGGATTCGGCCGCCCGGAGATGGACGAGGCCCGCGACGACAAGGCGGCGGCGGTCGCCCAGGCCGCCGCGCGAGATCGCGGACACGGCGGGCGTGCCGTACACGTTCGAGCGCCGCCAGGAGTCCCCGGCCGACGCGATGCTGTCGGCCGCCAACGACCTCGACGGGGCCGGGGCCGACAGCGAGCCCGTTCTGGTGACCGGCCGCTCGCACCACGCCCCGCACCGTATCCTCGGCTCGGTCCCGGTCGAGCTGCTGCACGAGTCGCCCTACCCGGTGCTGACCATCTCGTGACAGGATGAGTGGGACCGTCACCTAGCCGGGAGGGGCCCATGATCCTGATCAACATAAAGATGCAGATCCGGCCCGAGAAGATGGACGAGTGGCTGGCTCTGGCCGACTCCTACGCCAAGGACGTCAACGGCGAGGAGGGCTGCCTGTTCTTCCAGTTCGCCCGGAGCCTGACCGACGCCAACGAGTTCATCTGCATCGAGGGCTTCAAGGACGCCGAGGCGGGCGGCGCGCACGTGAAGAACTCCTACGTGAAGAGGTTCTTCGAGGTCACGCCCGACCTGGTAGCCACCCAGCCGCAGATCATCTACATCGACACCCCGCATGACGGCTTCGGGCCGATGGGCGAGATTCAGCCGCGCTGACCGATTAGCCGAGGAAGGACAGCCGGACCTGGCGGTCGGGGTTGTCGACGTTCAGGTCCACCAGCGCGATCGACTGCCAGGTGCCGAGGGCGAGCCGACCGCCGAGGACGGGGACGCTCGCATAGGGCGCGACGAACGCGGGCAGCACGTGCGACCGGCCGTGGCCGCGCGAGCCGTGGGCGTGCCGCCATCGGTCGTCGGCCGGGAGCAGGTCGCGGAGGGCGGCCAGCAGATCGTCGTCGCTCCCCGCCCCCAGCTCGATCAGCGCGACGCCTGCGGTGGCGTGGGGCACGAACACGTGCAGCAGACCGTCACCGCCGCCGGCGGCGTTGACCGCGAACTCGGCGCACTCGCCGGTGATGTCGTGGACGGTTTCTCGGCCGCCGGTGCGCACCTGGATGATCTCGCTCTTCATCTGTTGCTATCCCCCTGACCTGCGACGATATCTTCATTGTGCTGCTGACCTGCAAAATTTTTCCTGTCGCCGGTTGACACCTTCTGCCGCCTCCGGACGGAACAGGAGCCGAACCGGCTCCGGCGCGGAACGAAGCGATGTCCCGCTCACTCTGCGACGCGTCTATCCGGCCGCTCTCCCGCTCGCGCTGCAGCACTCGCAGGAGCGGAACGACCCAGCGCGGCGGCGCTAGCCGCTAGTTCAGGAGAGACAGTCCTGGAAAGTCCTCAAAGTGTCGCCTGTTGGCAGTTAGCAGCGGAGCGTCGTGATAGATCGCCGTAGCGCACACCCATAGATCATTGGCCTGGGTGTTCTGCCCGAGCGCATGCCCGGCTTTGACAGCCTGCGCCTTGAGCGTTCCCCAGAGCTTTGCCATCTCTTCGTCATAAGGGGCGATCACATACCGGCGGATGGCTTCCTCGAGGGCTAGTTGCTTCCGCTCGCCCCAGCCGGCGTACGCGGCACCGTAGTGCAGTTCCGCTACGGACACGAAAGAGAGGACCGGAACCGCGCCGTCAAGGTGGCGGCTGTAGACATCTACGTCCCGACCGCGGAACAGTAGCGAGAAAACGTCGGTATCGACGACCACGTACTTCACTTGTCACCCCGGCGGGCAGAGGCGATGGCCTCCATGAAGGGTCCGAAGTCATCGCCGTCCTCGGCGCCGCCCTGCAGCTCTGCAATATCGTTCACCGGCGACACGCCCTGCTGTCGCTGCAGGCTCGCGAGCGGTAGCATCCGCGCGCTCGGCAAGCGCTCGAGTGCTGAAAGATGGAGGACTCGGACGGTCGAGCCGTCCGGCTGGAGTTCTGCCGTGCCGGTGGCCATCACCATTTGATCCATGGCGTCAAGCACCGAGTCCCTGAGCTCGTCGCCGAAATCGCCGAGGACGCTGCCGGCGAAGGTATCGATGCGGCACCTGAGTGCAGCAGGTGAGAAGTCGCCCATCTGAAGCCGCCCCACCACCGTAGCCTCTGTCTCCGGTCCTAGGGTTGACACGCTACGCAGGCGGTCGCGGAACACGGAGTCGATCACGAACTCCCGGCCGCCAGGACGGACGAAGCTGATTCTGGTGAGGTTGCGAACGTTGATGCCCCCAGCGAGCTCGCGGAGTCCTGTCACGACTTGCGGTGTGAAGTAGGGCGGAAGATGCCCGCCCCGGCGGACTGCGGTGATCCCTTCTTCAAGCGCCTGCAGCGAATCGGCGAGCAGCGAATCGCTTTCGAACATGACCTGCTGAGGCTGGTCTGACCGGATGACGTCGATGATCGCCGAGCCGGCCCTGAAGCCAACCAGGTCTAGGCGGACGGCGTCTACGACATCGCGCGGTCGGCGACCGCGCGCTACGAAGGTGCCCGCCAGCGCCAGCGCGAGACGCTCGAGCGTCACCTGCAGGCCCGCAGCTATCCGCGCAAGCTCGGCCAACGGAAGCCGCCCGCCGTGCGCCACTGGGCCTTCGGCGTGGACACTGAGCAAGATTTCAGAGTCACCCTGCATGATCGCGTCCTCCCTCCGCAGGTTCACTGTTATTCGCATCTTGACACAAGAACGCCTAGTTAAGGCAATTTGTTCGGTCCCGATAGATGCGCATCAGCTCAAGATCAACGTGACTTTCTGTCATGTTGACTGTACGACCTGCCACTGACTTTAGCTGTCACTGTCCATCCGGTCCTCGATCTCGTTGTGGGGTCATGCAGTGACACTGCGGAAGCCGAGGAACGCGGCCTCGAGCGACGCCGCACCCTGCTCGTCCGGTCGCCGGGTGGCATCGAAACTGGCATGGATGGCAGCCGCCGTTCTAGTTCCTGATCAGTCCGCCTTGATCGGACCGGTCTTAGTACGCGAGACCGGGGAACTGCTCGCGGGCGCGCTCGAGCTGGTCGGCCCGGTCCGGGGGCCAGCCGAAGGCGCGGGCGGCCTGGCCGCTCAGGTCGGCGCCGGCCGCGCCGCTGGTGAAGTGGATGTACTCGCCCCAGTTCATCCGCCGCGTGTAGGTGCCGTCCTCGGCTCGCGGGAAATGCGCTGCCAGCTGGCGGAAGAACCTGGCCATGACCGCCGCCTGCCCGCACTCGTGCCAGAGCGGATAAAACCAGTCGCGGAACCAGCGGGTGCCCGGCCGGGGGAAATCGTCGGCGTTGCCGGTGAACCGGCGGTGCACCTGCTTGGCGTCGCGGTGCATGTCAAGCGCGGTGTACACGTCGTAGATGTAGAACTCGGCCCACTTGCTGTCGCCCCAGATCTCGTAGGCCGGGGAGCCGTGGGCGCCGTTGTTGGCGCTCTCGACGGAGTGCCCGATCTCATGGGCGGGCAGTTCGCGGGCGAGGTACTCGCTGTGACGCCAGCTGTCGAGGCCGCAGTCGCTGACGTTGTGATAATCGTGCACGGGGCTGACGTAATAGCCGGCGTGGCCGCCGCCGTGTCGCCCGGCATGGTGAATGGAGTAAATCCGCGGGTCGGGCCCGAACCCGTGCCCGTAGGTGGCCTTGGAGTACCGCCAGACGTCACCGATGTACTGCGGCAGCCACCGGACCTGGCGCTGACGGACGTCGGGGTCGAGGTAGATCGCGCAGTCGTCGTCGCTGTGGTAGAGCCGGAGCAGCTGGCGGTGGTCGAACCAATGCTCCTGCCAGCTGGCCGGCGGGGCCGTCAGCGGCTCGCGGTCGCGCTCTGGCTCCATAGGACCCTCCCCTCCACCGGTTCCGATGTCATGCGGGCTGGCCGCAGTACGAGATGTCCCGGCCTGCTTCCATCCTCTCCGCGACGTCCGCCTTCCATGCGGCGTAGTCCGCTTCTGAGGGCGCCGAGTGCGAGGCGAACTCGAGGAAGGCCTCGTAGAAGTAGGGGGCGTCGGGCGAGTCGGCGGCCTCGCGCAGCGTGCCGCAGAGCCGGGCGCTGACCGGGGCGCCGCCCAGCGAGCAGGACCGGGAGTAGCGCAGGACCAGCGCGCACACCGGCTCGGGGTCGACCACGGCCTGGATCCGGCCCCAGGTGAGGAAGTAGCGCTGGCGGCCGTCGGCCAGCTCGACTGCCACCGCGATCACGTCGTCCACCCCGCCAGTGTGGCAGTGACCTCGCGGAGCTGTCTGGCCGACGGAGCTAAGCTGGTTGATAGATCGTGCTTGATGGGAGGCACCCGTGACGGTTGGGCGCGAAGACGGGACGGCGGGCAACCCGGGTCGGCTGAGGACCTCCCATGCCGACCGCGATCAGGCGATCAACGTGCTCAAGTCCGCGTTCGTGCAGGGTCGGCTGACCAAGCCGGAGTTCGACCTGCGGGTCGGCCATGTGCTCGCGTCGCGGACCTACGCGGACCTGAGGGCGCTGACGGCCGACGTTCCCGGCTGGGTGACCAGCGGGCCGGAGGCGGACGAGCCCGCTCGAGCGCCTGGCCGGGCGCTCAGCTTCAAGACAGCGGCCGGCGTGGGCGCCATCGGCGCCGTCCCGAGCATGGCTTCCGCCGCCGTGGCGATGACGCAGGCGAGCGGAGTGCCGGCGGTGGTCGGCGCGCTTGTGGTCGGCCTGACCGGCGTGCTCGTGACCGTGCTGCTGGCCGCGCTGCTGGTGGTGCTGTCGTGGGTCGTGCGCCGCTCGCAGCGGGCCCCCGAGCAGGGACCCCCGTCGGGGCGGTCGGGTCTGGCGTCCAGGCGGCCGGTGTCGTCCCGGCAGCTTCCCTCGACGGGTCGCCATCCGTGGCAAGCGGCCGAAGCGGTCGGAGCGGCCTGACTCGCCTGGCCTGCCTGACTCGCCTGGCCTGCCGGTCGTTACCAGTCCAGCGAGGCGGGGAGGAACGGCGCGTCCTCCGGCGCGGCCTTGCGGGCGGCGAGGACGGTCTTGGCCGCGTCCCCGACCGGGATCCTGAAGGCCGCCTTGGCCGCCTGGTCTACCGTTTCGGCGATCGCGACCGCGACGTCCTCGACGGGGATCGGCGCGGCTCGGAAGACCCCGATCTTGTCGAGCAGCGGCCGGTAGGGGTTGGCCTCGTCGAGGTAGACCTGCGCCCGCTCGGCGCCGCCGGACGCCACCGCCCCGGGCTGAAGGACGTGCACGGAGACGCCGAAGTGACCCGCTTCGACCGCCAAGGTCTCGGCCAGCGCCTCGAGCGCCCACTTGCTGACCGCGTACGCCCCGATCAGCGGGAGCACCAGCCGGCCCTGAATGCTCGAGAGGAAGATGAGCTGGCCAGAACCCTGCGCCCGCATGCCCGGCAGCACGGCCTGCGCGACCCGGAGCGCGCCGAGCGTGTTCAGCTCGATGATCTCCCGCACCGCCTCGAGCGGGATCGTCTCGAGCGGGGCGCGGACGGTCTTCCCGGCGTTGCTGACGAGGACGTCGACGCGGCCCGCGCGGGCGATCGCGGCGTCGACCGACGCCTGGTCGGTTACGTCGAGGCTGAGCCGGACGGCGGCCGGGACGTCGTCCAACGCGCTGACGTCGCGGGCGGTCGCGATGACCTCGTGGCCTCTGTCGGCGAGCTCGACGGCGGCTCCGCGACCGATTCCGCGGGATGCGCCGGTGATCAAGATGCGTGCCATGGTCGGTGATCCTTTCTCTGCGTTTATATGTCGCCCATCATACATACAGAGATTGATCGGCCGAGTCGCGGGTCCGACTTTGGCCTCGTCGGCGGGCAACCGGCGGCTACGGCCGCCGACGGGACCTGCCCTTCGGCGCCGCTGCGCGGGCGTAGGCCGCCATGACCGCGCGCACGGAGTCGAACGGGGCCGGGCTGCGGAGCGCACGGGAGGTGACGAGGGCGCCCTCAACTCCGGCCGCGACCGCGTCCGCGAGCTGCCGGGCCGTCGCGCCGTCGAGGCCGAAGTCAACGAAATGGAACGCCAGCCGGTCGGTCATGGCCGCCACGCCGCGGCGGCTGGCGTCGCCGACCTCGGCCGACTCCTGCTGGGCGGCCTCGGTAACCAGCGGCGCAATCCCGCAGCCACGGGAGTAGTCACTGGCCACCATGCCCTCGCGGGCGAGGTCGAGGTAGAACTCGACCAGGCCGGCCGCCGAGTCGGACTGCTCGGCAGCGCGGTCGATGTACTGCACCTGCTCGTGCGCGTGCAGATCGGCCGCCGCCACCGCCAACTCCGGCTTCCCGCCAGGGAAGTGGAAGTAGACCGAGCCGCGGGGGGCGCCGCTGCGCTCAAGGACGTCCGAGATCGCGGTCGCGTGATACCCCCGCTCGCGGATCAGCTGCCGGGCTGCCTGGATCATCCGCTGCTTGGTGTCTGACCGCTGGGCCATTGTCGCGCCTGACCTTCTATCGAAAAACATGTATGCTGACCTACATAGTATCAGACCGAGAGTCGCGGGAAGGATCGTCATGCCGCACACCAAGGATCGCTATACCACCGCCGACCTAACCGAGGCGATCACCGAGTTCTTCGCCGGCAACGACCGACGCCTGCTGATCTCCATGCTGCGCGACGACTTCGTCTTGAAGGTGCCCGCGTCACTCCCCTACGGCGGCTCATACACCGGCCCCAAGGAGATCGACGCGTTCCTCGCCCGTATCAACGACGGGCCGTACTGGGAGTCGTTCGTGACCCACCTGGACCGCGTCATCACCGCCGAGAACTACCTCGTCGCTCCCATCACCATCACCGCCCGCGGCAAGACCAACGGCGCGTCCATGACGATCGAGAACCTGTGGCTGTTCGAGGTGCGCGACGGCAACTTCACCCGAGCTCAGATTTACGCCGACACCGCCGCCGCCAGCAACGTGGCAGGCTGAGCGCTCGCTCGCGAGGCAGGGGCGGCCGTCCGGTACCGGAGCCGATCCGGTGCCGCTCGAACGTCTACATCTCGCCGTGAATTGGTGGACCTTAGCTGATTCGGTGTTCTAGCGTGCAGTCATGGATGATGCGTCGCTGCGCGCGTCGGACGCCGATCGCGAGCAGGCGGTCGCCGCGCTGCGGGAGCACATGGTCGCGGGCCGGCTGACACTCGAGGAGTTCTGCGCACGGGTCAACGCCGCCTTGCGCTCCACGGTCGCGGGCGAGCTCTCGGGGCTGCAGGATGACCTGCCGCACGCGCTGGTGAAATCGTCCGACTCGCGTCGCAAGCCCGCCCGCTTCACCGCCGCCCTGCTCGGTAAGGTCGTCCGGCGCGGACGGTTCAGGCTCCGCCGGCGGACCCTGGCCGTCAGCGTCAGCGGAGATCTCGACCTCGATCTCCGCGACGCCTCCATGGAGGAGGGGCGGGTGGCGGTTACCGTTCTCGCGGCGTTCGGGAACGTCGACATCTATGTGCCGGAAGGCGTCAACGTCGATGTGGCCGGGCTGGCCGTGCTCGGCCACCGCCGCGATTGGGGGCGCGACGGGGGTCCGCCGGACACCCCCATCATTCATGTGCGCGTGTTCGGCTTGGCCGGGACCGTCGACGTGTGGCGGGTACCGCGCGAGCTGCGCGACAGCAGCTACCGCGAGATCGTACGGACCATGCACCCCCGCTTGCGCCCGTCTCGCTGACACCCGACAACAGAGCGAGCGGACATGACAGCGCCCCCGGGAGCAGTGCTCACGAGGGCGTGCCGCGGCCGGTGCGCAGGTCGCCTCACGGCGAAAGGCGCAACATGGCTCCAGCCGGACGGTATTCCATGAAGGCAGTGAGTTAGAGCCCGGGGGACACTAGCGCACCGACAGGGGTATGAACGCGGGGTCGGCTGGCGCTATTCCGCCCATGCTCCGACTTCGCTGGACGATCTTGCTGGCGGCGGGGCACAGTGGTGGGGACATGCCTACGGAGGGGGAAACATCATGCCCAAATTCATGGACTTCCACGACGACCTCAAGCTGCCGCAGGAGGCCATCGACCAGATCGCGCAGGGAACCAGGGACGGCGTGGCCGACCAGTTCGGGGTGCGGCAGGTCGAGCTGTTCCACAACGCCGACGGGAAGGTCTACTGCCTGCTTGAGGGGCCGGACGAGGAAGCGATCCGTCAGCATCACGCGGCGCTCGACGTTCCCTGCGGTGAGGTACACCAGGTCGACGGGCTGCTCTGAACCTGGCGCGAGCCGGGTGAACGTGACGTTGCCCTGGTCTGCCTGCGGGGCAGGCGGGCCAGGGCAACGGGGGCGGGCGGGTTGAGGTTGCTGTCTCCGGCACGGGTTACACGGTGGCGGTGGTGCGGATGGGCGCCGGGGCGGTGGTCGTCGCCGGGAGGCGGCGGGAGCGGAGCCACAGCACCGCCAGCCGGGTGACGACCTCGGCCAGCGCCATCAGGAACAGCGCCGCCACCCAGGCGTCCACGGTCGTGATCGAGTGCCCGACCGAGAACCGCTCGATCGCGGGGCCGGCGCCGTGGGTGGTGGCCCAGGCGAAGCCCATCCGGGCGCCGATGCCCACGACCCAGAGGATCGCGGCGATCCAGCCGGCCCGGCTCAGCGGGGTGCCGTCGGCGCCGCGGCGCAGGTGGGTGAAGAGCGCGCAGAGCCCGCCCAGGGTGGCCCCGGCGGCGGCCAGGGTCACGTCGAGCAGCAGGTCGTTGCCCGCGGTGGGGACCGAGCGCAGGTAGTAGGCGGCCGCGCCGATCACGATCAGCACCGGCAGCAGCAGGATCTGCCAGGTCAGCCGGGTCTCCCGGATCTGGCGGATAACGAGGAGGACGAGGATCGCGTTGATGGCGTAGTCAGTAGCGTTCATGACTTGAACGCTACGGATCCGCGCCTGGCCTGCCATCGGCGCAGGAGTTGACAACCCAACCTCAACCCCCGGATGGAGACCTCAACCCGCCGCGGACGGGGCTGACCGCGCGGCCCCGGAAGCGCAGCGGCGGCTCTTGGTACTCCTCGGCCGCGTGCGCGATCCAGCCCGCGACGCGAGCGATGGCGAAGATCGCGGTGGCCGCCTCGGCCGGCATCCGCGCGGCATAGGTGAGCGCGCCGAGCCCGAAGTCCACGTTCAACGGCCGTGCCGCCTGCCGTCGCGCGGTCTCGATCTGCGCGCGGTCCGCGTCGGCGGCGACGGCGTAGACGGCCTCGAGCAGCGGCGTCACCCGGGGATCGCCGTGCTGGTGGACCGGGTGGCCGAACCCGGTGACGACCGGCTCCCCCGCGGCGAGCTTGTCGTGCACGGTGCGGGCGGCGCCGCCGTGCAGGCTGCCGCTGAGCGTACTCAGCCCGGCCAGCAGGCAGCTGGCGGGAGTAGCGCGCGCCGACGCGGCAACGCGGACGGACAGGGTCGACAGGGCCAGCTCGTGCTCGGCCAGCAGGACCAGCGCGATGTCGAGGGCGCGGACCCGGGCGGCGGTCGGGGGCAACGAGGACCAGCGCTGCCAGAGGCGTCGCGCGACGGCGGCGCCACCGTCCGGATGGTTGGCGTGGTCGCGGCTGCGCGACTCGAGAACCACTGGCCTCAATGAGGCAGCCAATCACGCGGCGGCCGCAAGACGGCCAGTCCGGGGTGGGTATGCCGGTGCGACCCGCAGCCACGACATCAGCGGCGGTGTCATCCATGGCGGTGGCGGCGACCGCGATGGCGAAGCGATGCAGGACCGGGATCTCGTCGGGTAGCGGAAAGCCGGGCCGCTCCCCCGCGTCGGGCAGTCGCCAGGCGGAGTCGGATTCGGGCGGTGTTGCCTGCCAGAGCAGGTCGGCCACACGCTCGAAGGGAGCCTCGGCCGCGATCAGGTCGAGCACGTCGGTGCCTCGGTAACGGACCATCCCGTCGGTCACCGTGCTTACCCGGGTAGCGATGACCAGGTCGATACTCGCTGCCGGGCGCGGCCGCGTGCGCGGGCGCGCTCGCCGGGCGAGCAGGTCAAGCTCATCGGAGTCGTAGCGGCTGCTGCGGCCGTCCGGCCCGGGCACGCGCAGCAGCGCGCCTCGGCTCACGTACGCGTAGAGCGTTCGGACGTCGACGCCGAGCCGCTCGGCCGCCGTCCGCGCGTTCACGAGTTCGCCCATAACGTTGACGATAATCAACGTTGATTGTGGGTGCGAGCCGGAACCAGAATCGGTGTCATGACGCAGACAGACGAGACCGCAGGGCTCAGCGACATCGCGGCGCGAATCTGGGGGGAGGTCGGCGGGCCCGCCGACCTGACGGGCGTGCTCACCGTGACCGGGCCGCCGGCGGTACTGCCGTCCGAGTTCGACGTAACCGGCCTGGCCACGGCCTCGGTGGCGGCCGCGACGATGGCCGCGGCCGAGTTCCTCGCGGTCAGCAGCGAGCGGCGGCCGCTGCCGGTGACGGTGGACAGCCGCCAGGCGTGCGCGGCGTTCGCCGCCGAGGGGCTGTTCACCCCGGTGGGGTGGGAGCGCCCGGACATCTGGGACCCGATCGCCGGGAACTACCAGGCCAGGGACGGATGGATCCGGCTGCACACCAACTACGCGTACCACCGCGCCGCCGTCGAGCGACTGCTCGGGGCGGCCGACCGCGAGACCGTCGGGGCGGCGGTGGCGGAGTGGAAGGCCGAGGAGCTTGAGACCGCGGTCGTCGAAGCGGGCGGCTGCGCGGCGGTCATGCGCACCCGCCAGGACTGGCTGGCCACGCCGGCTGGCGCGGCCACGGCCGACGCGCCGCTGGCGGCCGTCACCGACCGACCGCTGCCGGCCGGCGGGGATGGCGCGGCGCGCGCACGCGGCGCACGCGGCGCGGGCGGAGCGGGCGCGGGCGGACCGCGGCCGTACTCCGGCCTGCGGGTGCTCGACCTCACCCGGGTCATCGCCGGGCCGGTCGGCACCAGGTTCCTGGCCGCCTACGGGGCCGACGTGCTTCGGATCGACCCGCCCGGATTCGCCGAGGTCCCCGCGCTGCTGCCGGAGACGACGGCGGGCAAGCGGACCGCCGCGCTCGACCTCACGGCGGCGGCGGACCGGGCGGTCTTCGAGTCCCTCGTCGCCGCCGCCGACGTCCTTGTCACCGGGCTGCGCGCGGACACGCTGGGCCGACTCGGCTACGACGACGCGGCGCTGGCGGCCCTGAACCCCGCGCTGATCGTGGCCTCGCTCGATGCCTACGGATGGGACGGCCCGTGGCGGGACCGCCGCGGATTCGACAGCCTGGTGCAGATGAGCTCGGGGATCGCGGCGGCCGGCGCCGCCGCGACCGGGGCGGACCACCCGGTCCCGCTCCCGGTGCAGGCGCTCGACCACGCCTGCGGTTACCTGACGGCGGCGGCGGTGGGCCGGGCGCTGACCCGCCGCCGGACCGAGTCGGTGGTCAGCCGGATCCGGTTGTCCCTGGTCGGCATCGCCAACCTGCTGTGGTCGCTGCCCCGGCCGGCCGGCCAGCCGCCGATGCCGAAACCGGGCGACTTCCCGCTGACCGACGTGCAGACCGCGTGGGGGCCGGCTCGCCGGGCGCCGCTGCCCGGGGCGATCACCGGGATCGAGCCGCAGTGGCGGGTGGAGGCGGGGCCGCTCGGCCGTCACCGTCCGGTCTGGTCCTGATCGTCAGCGACCTAGGCGGACTTGCCGATGATCTCGTCGGCGACCCAGCGCGCGACCTTGTCCGGATACGGGGCGGGCAGGCTGAGGACGACGTGCCGGAAGCCGGCCTCGACGGCCGCCGCGATCGAGTCGCGGGTGACGCCCGGATCGTCATAGGAGACCGGCTGGGTGACGGACCGGGTGATCTCGGCCGGGTCCCGGCCGATCTCAGTGCAGAACCGGTCGAGCAGGGCGCTGCGCGAGACGAGGCCGTCGGAGTCGAGGCTGGGGATGTTCCACACGTCGGCGTGCTCGGCGACCACCCGCAGGGTGGCCGAGGCGGCGCCGCCGATGATGATCGGCGGATAGGGGCGCTGGACCGGCTTGGGGTTGCAGTACGCCCCGGCGAGGTGGATATACGTGCCGTCGTAGTCGAACGGCTCGTCGTCGGTCCACAGCCGCCGGATGACCGTGCACGCCTCGCCCAGGCTGCCGACCGCGTAGGCGGCGTCGTGGTAGGGCAGGCCGTTGGCGTCGTACTCGCGCCGCGCCCAGGGGATGCTGGTCCGCGAGCCCGCGCCGATGCCGAAGTCGAGCCGCCCGCCGGAGACGATGTCCACCGTCGCGGCGATCTTGGCCAGCATGGCCGGCGGCCGGAAGCGGTTGCTGGTTACCAGCAGCCCCAGGCGCAGCCGCTCGGTCTGCGCGGCGAGGGCCGACAGCAGCGTCCAGCCTTCGAAGATCGGTCCCTTCTGGTCGCCCGCGATCGGCAGCAGGTGGTCGAATAGCCAGGCGTGGTCAATCTCACCGATCGCGTCCGCCTCGCGCCAGACCCGCTGCACGTCCTGATAGGTGACCTGCTGCGGTGCGGTCGCGATCCCAAAGCTCACCTTGGTCGTCTGCGTCATGAGCCGGTGCTCCTTCCGTGGCCGATTAAGCGGAACGTTGTTCCGTTCAACATACGGAGCACTGTTCCGGTTGTCAACCCGCCGGGTTGGCGCGAGCTCCGTTCCCGTCCGGCCAGCGCCACCGCGACCGCTGCCAGGGCCGGCACCAGGCCGCACACGAGCATGCCCGTCCGCGCTCCGTAGTGGCTGGTGATCGCGCCGATGATGGGCGCCCCGATCGGCGTTCCGCCGACGAAGACCAGCATGTACAGGCCCATGACGCGGCCGCGCAGCTCGGGATCGACCGAGAGCTGGACGGAGGCGTTGGCCATCGCCTGGCAGACGAGGTTGACGAAGCCCATGGCGGCCAGCAGCACCAGGAAGACGGCTAGGTTCGGCACCAGGGCGGCGCCCGCCTCGAGGAGGCCGAACGCGGCCGCCGCGGTCACGATCACCCGCATGCGCGGCCGGTGCCCGGCTGCGGCGAGCACCGCGCCGAGGGCGGAACCGAGCCCGAGCACGATGTTGAACAGGCCGTAGGTGCTCGCGTTGCCGCCGAACGTCGTCTTCGCCATCGCGGTCAGCACGATCGGGAAGTTAAGACCGAACGTGCCCAGCATGCCGACCAGGAAGATGGTCCGCAGCACGTCCGGGCGTCCGCGCAGGTAGGTGACCGCCGTCCGGACGGCCCCCGGCGCCCGCGGCGCCTGCGGAAGGGACCGTAGATCGGACGGCCGCAGCAGCAGCAGCCCGATCGTCGGGCCGAGGTAGCAGGCGGCGTTGACCGCGAACACCCAGCCGGTGCCGACGCTGACGATGAGCACGCTGGCGATGGCCGGGCCGATCAGCCGGGTCGCCTGGAAGACGGCCGCGTTCAGCGCGATCGCGGCCCGCAGCCGCCCGTCCGGCACGACCTCGTTCACGAACGACTGCCTGGCCGGCACGTCGAACGCGAAGATCACCCCGCTCAGCAGCGCGAACGTGTACACATCGACCGCTCGCACCGCCCCCGCGATGGTGACAACGGCCAGCGCGAGGGTGGCGGCGGCGTTGAGCGATTGAGTGGTGAGGAGGATGCTTCGCTTCGGCAGCCGGTCGGCGAGCGCGCCGGCGTGCATTCCGAGCAGCAGCATGGGGCCGAACTGGAGCGCCATCGTCACCCCGACGGCGGTTGAGCTGTGGGTGAGGCTGAAGATCAGCCAGTCCTGGGCGATGCTCTGCATCCACGAGCCGGTGTTGGTGAGGCTCTGGCCGCTGATGTAGATCCGGTAGCTGCGCGAGGAGAGGGCCGTGAAGGCGCCTCTCGGTTGCCGAACGGTCTCGGCGGTAGTCACTGAGGGGGGCCTTCCTGTTGCCTATTATCTCTGCTTGATCTCTGGGGTCTCTCGGGTTCTCTGACATTCTTTGACAAAACGGACTTATATGGAACTACTATGTTTAACCTTTCAGTTATTATGAATCCTTATGACCGGCTATGACCCTCAGCTCCTCGCCACCTTCCTCGCGGTCGAGCAGACCGGCAGCTTCACCCGGGCGGCGGCCCGGCTCGGCCTCCAGCAGCCGACGGTCAGCCAGCACATTCGCCGCCTAGAGCGGCAGGTCGGGCGGACGCTGGTGCTGCGGGACACGCACTCGGTGTCGCTGACGGCCGACGGCGAGGCGATGGTCGGGTTCGCGCGCAACATCCTCGCCGCGTCCGATCAGGCGGCGGCCTACTTCAGCGGCGACCGGCCGAGCGGGCGGCTGCGGATCGGCATCTCCGACGACCTCGCGCTGACCGGGCTGCCGCAGATCCTGCGCGACTTCCGCCGGGACAACCCGCTGGTCGACTTCGACCTGCGGATCGACCAGAGCGGGCTGCTGCACCAGCGGCTGGAGAGCGACCGGCTGGACATGTTCATCGGCAAGCGCCCCAGCGGTGAGCAGCGCGGGCAGCTCGTCCGGCGGGACCGCCTGGTGTGGGTCGGCGTGCCCTCGACCAAGCTCGACCTGACCAGGCCGCTGCCGCTGGTCGTCTACCCGACGCCGAGCCTCACCAGGACCGAGATGCGCCGCGCGCTGAACCGCGCCCGGCTGCCGTTCCGCAGCGCCTGCGTCTGCCGCGGCGTCAACGGCCTGATCGGGGCGGTCGCGGCCGGGATCGGCATCTCGGCCATGGCCGCCAGCCTGGTGCCCGCGCAGCTCGCCACCCTCGGCGCCGGCCACCGGCTGCCGGAACTCGGGACGATTGACCTGGTGCTGCTCACCAACCCGCGCACCGACCAGCGCCCGGCCGTCCGCGCCCTCATCTCGACCGTGCTGGCGAGCGGATCGCGAACGCTCACTACCTACCGCACCGAGGTGGCCAGCAGCTGACCAGACCTCGGGTCAAGCTTGAACGTTTCTGGAGTGTTCCATGGCGCGAAACTGGGTATGCGGGACAAAAGCTCTCGCCGATGTTTGAACCCCCCTGGGGGTGGAGCGCTATGAACGTTGAAGACGGTATGTCCGAAGTTATCCTCGCCATCGGACCGGCCCACACGCTGCGCGAGGCGGCCCGCATGATGGCCGCCCGCAAGGTCGGGGCCGCAGTCGTGGTGGACCCCGATCACGCCGGGGTCGGCATCCTCACCGAGCGGGACATCCTCATGTCGGTCGCGGCCGGCCAGAACCCGGACGAGGAGGTCGCCGACCAGCACTGCACCCAGGACATCGTCTTCGCCGGGCGGCACTGGACGATGGAGGCCGCCGCGGCGGCGATGGTGCGGGGCGGCTTCCGGCACCTCGTGGTGGCCGAGGGCCAGGACGTGGTCGGCCTGCTGTCGATGCGGGACATTGTCCGCTGCTGGTCGGCGACGCGGGTACCGGCGCAGGCGGAGGCGCCCGACATCGCTCAGGTTGCCCAGCCGCGCTGACGGGCGCTTTACCGGGCGGTGACGCCGGTCAGTCGCTCGGACAGGTCGCGCAGCCGACGGCGGGCCTTGGGGTCGGCGGCCTGGGCGTCGGGATGGCCGAGGCGCAGGCCGTTGTAGAACCGGCCGGTGCCCACGTCGTCACCCGTGATGAGGTGCCTGGTCGCCTCGACGCCCTCGGCGACCGTGCTGATCGGCGCGTGCACCATCTTGGTGGGCATGTAGGTCGCCGGGTGCAGGGCGTTGACGCTGACCCCGGTCCCGTCCAGCCGTTCCGCGAGGTCGACCGTGTAGAGGATCTGCGCCAGCTTGGACTGGCAGTAGGCCCGGCCGCCGCTGTAGCCGCGGGTCAGCATCACGTCATCGAAGTCGATCGCCTGCTGGCCGAGCGAGCTGACGTTCACGATCCTGGACGGCGCGGAAGACTCAACCAGCGGCAGCAGCCGCTCGGTGAGCGCGAAGCCGGCCAGGTAGTTCACCGCGAACCTGCAGCTCGTAGCCGTCGGCGCTCTCCTGCCGCGCATCCCCGCCGGGCACGTCGGCGCCGATGCCCGCGTTGTTCACGAGCACGTCCAGCCGCGGCTCGTTAGCGAGCACCTCGTCCGCAAGGGCGCGGACCTGGCTCAGGTCGGACAGATCGGCCTGGTAGGCGCGGACCGTGCCGCCGCCGAGCTCGGCGACCGTGTCCGAGATCCTGCCGCGGTCGCGGCCGTGCACAAGAACGGTCGCGCCGTCAGCGCGCGAGCTCGGCCGACAGCGCCCGTCCGAGCCCGTCGGTGGCGCCCGTTACCAGGATTACCTTGCCGTCAAGTGAGGTCACGTCACGCCCAACCGGCATCCTCGAGCCCGCTATTCCCGGTGCCCGCTAGAGACTCGCCGCGAGCTCGCGCAGGTGCGCGTGGACGCCGCCGAAGGCCGAGGCGGCCAGGTAGCGCTTGGGCATCTTGGCGATCGACGTGTAGTTGGTGTCGCACACGTTGGCCAGCGGAGACTCGACCGCCTGGGTGACGAGCTGATAGGCGTCGAGCGGGTCAAGCCCGCACAGCTGCGCCACCCAGGTCACCAGGTCGTGCTGGGCGATGCGGAACGCGTCCTCGAGCGGGCGAGCGGAGCCGGCCGACATGATGTAGGCGTCGTTCTCCAGCCGGGGCCACGGGGTCGCGACGTTCTTGATCAGGTCGACGATGATCCTGGTGTTCATGGCCGTCTCCACCGCGACGCCGCAGGTCTCGCCCTCACCCTGGCGGGCGTGCCCGTCGCCGAGCGACAGCAGCGCGCCGTCGACGTTGACGCCGAGGTAGCAGGTCGTGCCCGCCCGCATCTCGGGGGTGTCCATGTTCCCGCCGAACGCGTCCGGCACGAGCGCGCTGCGGACCTCGCCGCCGGCCGGGGCGACGCCGATCGTGCCGTGCATCGGGTCCATCGGCAGGTCGGCGGTGAAGTCGCTCTTGCGCGCGGTGAAGCGGCAGGTGCGCGCGGCCCGGTCGAGCTGCCAGATCCACATGAGCTCCTCGAGCGGCTCATTGAGCAGGGCGGTCAGATGCGTGCCGGTCAGCGCGCCGAACAGCGGCACGGTGGTGGACGCGGCCCAGTCCCTGGCGGGCTCGATGCTGACGAAGTGCACGGCCACCGTGTCACCGGGCTCGGCCCCCTCGATGTGAAAGGGACCGGTCTGCGGGTTGAGGCCGGTGATGTTCAGCTTCGAGACCAGGTCGGCGGTGGACCGCACCCGGCCGGCGAAGCAGTCCTCGGTGAACAGGTCAAGCACGACCGGGGTGGTGATGGTCCGGACCGGGGCGGCGCCGCCGAAGGTCCACGCGTAGTCGGCCGGATCGGGCTGGTACTTGATCACCTCGAGGTCGCTCACGCTGCACCATCGCCTCTCACGCTTGTCGGTGTCGGTCGGGGATGAAGAGCCGCCACGCGACCGTTCGGAAGAATGATTTTGATCTTACTGACCGGCGGCGGGGAGCCGGATCTCCGCGTAGACGGCCCGGTGATCGCTGCCGGGGACGTCGTGCACCGCGTAGCCCAGCACCGCGCAGCCCCGGGTAACTAGCACGTGGTCGATGGTGAGCCACAGGCCCTTGTGCTGCGGGCCCCAGGTGCGGATGAGCGCGTTCCCGGTCGCGACGGCGGCGTCGTGGTAGCCGAGACGGAGCACGTCGCGGAACGCGGCATGGTCGACGGTGGCGTTGAAGTCCCCCGCCACCACCCTCGGCCGTTTACCGGGCGGTGGCAGCATCGCCAGCTCCGCCCGCCACGGGGCGGAGCCGCCGCGCCGCATGGCCGGCGCCCGCGGGTGCACGCAGATCAGCTCGACCTCTTCCCCGCCGGGCAGCTCGAGCACCGCCGTCGGCTGGGCCGCGAACGTCGCCGACAGCGACGGACCGTCGCTGAGCGGGAACCGGGAGTAGATGCCGGAGCCGCGCGGGCCGCCGTCCCGGTGCTCGATCTGGGTATGCGGCAGCAGATCCTCCAGGCCGGCCTGCTTCAGGCGGGTTTCCGCGTCGGCGGTCAGCTCCTGCAGGAACAGCACGTCGGGGTCTTCCTGGCGGACCCGGGCGACGACCGCGTCGGCGTCGGCCCGGCCGACGAGCAGGTTGATGGTGAGCACCCGCAGCGCCGGCCCGGCGGCCTCTGGCTGCCGCCTCGGGATCTCGCGCGACCGCACCATCAGGCCGAGCGCGGCCGAGGCGAGGACCGCCGTCGCGGCGGGCCCGCGTCGCCCGGCCAGCCGCAGCCCGAGCGCGGCCACCGGCGCGGCCGCCGCTACCTGCGGGGTGAAGGACACCAGCGGCACCGTCACGGTTTCGGTCCTGCGCACGCGGTCGACCCCGGCCACCCGCGCCACCACCCAGGCGGCGAAGCCGCCCGCGACGACCCAGGAAATGCCCGCGACCTTCGATCCGACTCCCGCCACGATGACACCCTATTCGAGTCCGCCCGGTCACGATCCGGCGGCTGGACCGTCACCGGCGCGACGGCCAGAATGTGTTGAGGTCGGGTGGACTCCCCCGGGCCGGAGCGGCGGCGTTGTTGTCTGGGGTGGGGATGGTTTCACCGGGAGTGTTCGCGGACCTGGCGGCGCAGCGGGCGTGCTGGCATCCGGTCGCGTTCGGCACCGACGTGGCCGACCGTCCGGTCCACGCCGACCTGCTGGGCGAGCCGCTGGTGGTGTGGCGCGGGGCCGGCCGGGCGCCGCGGGTGATGTCCGACCTGTGCGTGCACCGCGGCACCGCGCTGTCGCTGGGCCGGGTCGCGGGCGACGAGCTGGTCTGCGCGTACCACGCCTGGCGGTACGGCGCCGACGGCCGGTGCACGGCGATCCCGCAGAAGGAGGACCCGACCGCGGTCCCGGCCAAGGCCCGAGTCCGGTCCTTTCAGGTGCAGGAACGGTACGGGCTGATCTGGGTCGCGCTCGAGGAGCCCCGGTGGCCGCTGCCCGAGGTGCCGGAACTGGAGGCCGGCGGGTGGGCGGTGGTTGCCGCCGGGCCGTACCGGTGGGAGTGCGACGCGGCCCGGCAGGTGGAGAACTTCACCGACTTCGGGCATTTCCCCTGGGTCCATCCGGGGCTGCTCGGCGACCCGGAGCGGCCGGTGGTGCCGCCCTACACGGTCAGCGCCGACGGCCACGTGCTGCGGTACGAGATCGTCCGCCCGGAGGCGCCCAACAGCGAGGACTTCCCGGTCTTCGGCAACCACCAGGCCGGGCCGCCGGAACGGCGCAGCCGCTACGAGCTGCACCTGCCGTACACGATCGCGCTGCGGCTGGGCTGGGGCGGTGAGCGCGGCATGGTGTACTTCTTCGCCTCGCAGCCGATCGCGGCCGACCGCTGCGCGGGGTACGTGGTCATCGGGCGCAACTACAACCTCGACCAGCCGGACCGGGTGATCCGCGAATTCGAGGACACGATCTTCGGCCAGGATCAGGTGGTGGTCGAATCGCAGCGGCCCGAGCGGGTGCCGTTCGACCTGGCGGCGGAGCTGCACCTGCGGTTCGACGCCGTGGCGGTCGCGTATCGCAAGGCCATGCGCGAGGTCGGGCTGGCGGCGGGGTCCGCGATCGGGACCCCGGTCGAGTAGCACGGCCGCCCTTGGGCGCGCCTACCGGCGGCGGGCGCAGCTCGGGTGCGTTACGGGATGACGAGCACCGGGTAGTGGACGTGCCGCTCAAGCGCGGCCGGGACCGAGCCGAGGACGTGGTGGTACCCGTGCTCGGACCGGCCGACGACGAGGAATACCTCGGCGTCGGGCCCGCGGGTGTTGCGCAGGTCGTCCGCCACCGCGATCAGGTTGTCGGCGATGGCGCCGTCGCGGCGCTGGAAATGCCACCGCTGGGCGGCGGCGCGCAGGTGCGAGGCCTGCAGGCGGTCGCGGGCCTGCTCCGATAGCTCGCGGGTGTTGTCATCGAAGCTCTGCAGCAGGTCGGCCGAGGCCGCGCCGACCAGGCCAGCGGCGGCCACGGCCGGGACGTGGGCGACGTACACGATCTCCATGCCGCCGGGTCGGTCGTTCAGCAGCCGGGCGGCCATGTCTAGGGCGCGCAGCGACGAGGCCGAGCCGTCGAAGCCGACGACCGCGTATACCGGCCCGTCTAGTGCACCGACCCGGGTCCCTGCGGTCTGCTGCTGGTTGATGGTAAGCGTGTTCATGACTAACTCCTTCGCCCGGCGGCCCCGATGCCGCCAGTTAGAGTTGCTAACTGCAACTCTAACTGTTAGGGTTGCAACTTGCAACCCTAAATCGGGATAGATAGACGGGGAGATATGGCTCGCGAAGCTGCTCTTGATGACCTGTACCTGGGTCTGACCACGCTCGCCAGGCGGGCCCGCGATGTTGGCGATGAACTCCATCCCGGCCTGTCCCTCGTCGACTACACGCTGCTGACCCAGATCGACGTCACCCCCGGGATGCGCGCGGCCGACCTGGCCGCGCACTTCTGCCTGGACAAATCCACCCTGTCCCGGCAGCTCGAGCAGCTGATCTCGGCCGGGCTGCTCGGCCGTGACGGCGAGCAGCCGGGCCGTCGGGGCTACGCGCTGACCCTGACCGCCGCCGGCCGGCAGCACCTGGACGCGGCCGGGCACGCCGTCAGGGATCGGCTGGCCGAACGGCTGACCGACTGGGACGACGGTGACATCGCCGCCTTCGCCGAGCTGGTCACCCGGTTCAACCTCGGCTCCAGCCGCCCCTGAGCTCCCTCAGCGCTTCACCGGGCGGTCTGGGCTGGCAGTGCGGTCCCGGTCAGGGCGGCGCAGTAGTCGAGGAGCTCGTCCTGGAAGGCGGCATCGCGGGCGGCGGGGTGAACCTGGCGGAGCCGCTGGTGGCGTTGGCGGCGGCGGCCACCTGCCGCATCCCGCCGATCGTGCTCAGGTCGCCGGTGACGACCGCCTTGGCGGCCGGCAGCGCTCGCCGGGCGTCGTCGGCGCGCCGGTCGGTGCGGGCGTGCAGGGTGACCTCGTGCCCTTCGCCAGCCAGGATCTCCCCGGCCAGCAGGCCGAGTCCCGCGGCCGACCCGGTGATGAATACCCGGCTCATCGCAGGTGCCCGCGGGCGGCGTGCATCAGCTCGCGGGCGCGTCCGACGTGATCGCCGACCAGCCTGCCGTCCCGCTTGACGATGTCGCCGCCGACGATGACGGTTTCCACGTCGGCCGGCCCGGCGCCGAGGACCATGACCGCGACCGGGTCGCCGAAGCCGTCCAGGTGCGGTGAGCGCAGGTCGATGATCGCGATGTCGGCCTGCTTGCCCGGGGTGAGCGTCCCGATCTCGTCCTCCAGGTGCCATACCCGGGCGCCGTCGATGGTGGCCAGCCGGAGCATGTCGCGCTGGTGCAGGTCCACCGTCGGGGCCATCTTGTCGCTGGAAATGGCGGTGGCGTTGGCCCGCGACCGTTCGGCCGCGAGGGCCAGCCGCATCTCGGAGAACAGGTCGGTGCCGGCGCTGCAGATCGTGTCGATGCCGAAGCCGGAGACGATGCCGCGGCTGAGGGCGGCCCCGGTCGCGGGGAAGGTGCCGAACTGCATCAGCATGTCGGTTGACGGCGTGATCGTCACGGTGCCGCCGCTGCCGGCCAGCAGATCCCACTCCTGGTCGGTCAGGAAGTTGCCGTGCACGTAGTTGACGTCGGGGCCGAGCAGGCCGTCGCGCTCGAGGCCAGCGACGGCGTGGCCGGTGCCGGCCATGCCGACGTGGATCGAGATCGGCAGCCCGAGGTCGCGAGCGAAGGCGTAGTCCGCGGCGTTGCGGGCGGCGCTGGTGAAGGCCGGCCCGCGCAGCCCCAGGCCCATCCGCAGCCGCCCGTAGCGGCCGGCGGCGAAGTACTGGTCGCGCATCCGGCGGGCGTCGGCTGGGTGCGGCGGATTCGGGTCGTCGGAGGCGGGGCCGGGGCCGCCGTAGAGGAAGTAGCCGCGGATTCCGGAGTCCCGCAGCCCGCGCAGGTCCGCGTCGGCGTGGGCCGGCGACTGGTCGTTGTGCGCCCAGTCGGCGATCGTGGTGATCCCGGCGTCGAGCGCCTGCAGGGCGCCCCACAGGGTGCCGGCGTAGACGTCGTCGGGCGAGTGCCGCGGGGCGATGCCGGTCAGCACCGCAGGCCCGTACCCGGCCCCGGTGATCTGCGGCGTGTAGCCGCCGATGGCGCCCTGCCACACGTGCCGGTGGGTGTCCACCAGGCCAGGGATGACCAGTCGGCCGGCCGCGTCGATCACCTCGGCGTCGTCCGTCTCCGGCCGCAGGTCGGGGCCGACGGCGGTGATCACGCCGTCGGCGGCGAGCACGTCTGCGACCGGCAGGTCGCCCAGGTCCGGGTCCACGGTCACGACGTGGCCCCCCTTGATCAGGAGTTCCTTCGGCATGGCGGATCGCCCTTCTCCCGCAGGTCTCCCGCGGGGGGTGGGTGAACATCTGGTCTGGTCTTCAGCCTGCCTGCGGCTTCAGGCGCCGTCCAATACTCAATTCGCCCCCTCTGATACCCGGCGGGCATCACCGCCGGTCGATGCCGCTGGTCGGAGCTGCCGCCTCGGCCGGTGCATCTGCGGCCGCCCGGTGTCCTCCGTCCTGGTAAAAGGCGGGTCGGGTGCTGACGGGGGCGCCGCCGGCAGCCCGCCCGAAGAAGCGAGGATGCGCTGATAGATCTTCTGGCGCGAATGGTGCGTCAGCGGAACGGTGGTCGGCCCCGACGGCTGCCCGGCGCCGGGCGCTGAGGTCACCGCCTACACCGTCTCCTGGAGCACGGGCGGCTACACGCAGGTCGCCCGGGCCACCGCCACGACCGGGCCCGACGGCACCTTCGCGCTCTGCTTCCCCTGGTGGGAGCTGCTCCTTCCGTGCTGGCCGTGCGAGCCGCTGTGGTGGCGGTGCTGGCCCTGGTGGTGGGAGTTCGACATCCTGCACGTCATCGAGGCACTCGAAACCCGCGCGGCCAGCGGTCCGCAGTCGGTCGCCCTGTTCCAGCCGGAGGGCAGCGCCCTCATCCGCGGGCAGGGCTTCCCCGCCGCCGCGACCGCGGGCGTGATCATGCCCGACCCGGACCGCACGGCGCTGATCGCGCGCAAATTCCGCGACCCGGCCTTGCGCGAGCTGTTCCCCTGGCGGTGGTGGTGCTGCTGCGACCAGCCCAACGTCGTTTTCGGGGTCACCCAGGGCGGCACCACCATCGTGGCCCCGAACCCGGCCACCGAGACGCGGTGGTGCATGGAGAGCGGCCAGACGATCACGCTGACCGGCAACAAGGCCACCCTCACGAGCTGCCCCGGCGGTCCGTATCCGACGTCGGGCTACGTGTGGACCGCCGTCGGCAACATCCTCACCTCGTCCATTGACACCAGGGGGCTGGCTCAGGACAGCGGCGACGACACCGATGTCGCCTTCCAGGGGACCCTCTCGCTCTATGCCAGCTTCGCACCCGGCGCCTTCGACTATTACCAGGTCAATGGGGCGGTCTGGGACGCGCCCGAGTTCCGCGGCGGCACCAAGCCGCCCGCCGCCGTCGGGTCGGCCCGGGCCCCGGTCTACTCGCCGCTCTACCTGCCCGCCTGGACCTGGGATCCGGTCACCGAGATCATCACCTTCCACAGCGTGAAGATGGGCCCGTTCACCGCGAACGGGTACTCCGGCCTGTACGCCACGACGAACGCCCGTGCGACTCTGCCCGCGCCTCCCGGCCTCCCGGCCTTCACCGTTCCCGCTGGCAACCAGGTCTTCTGGGGTGACGAGGGCCTGGTCCTGACCGCCCAGGACATCACGCTGCTCGGCGGCATTCCCTTTGGCGCGATCGATCTGACGCTGCTGGCCTTCGATCAGAGCTTCAGCCCCGTCGCCATCGCGCCGGACGAGGCGTTGACGCTCGCCATCGACAGCACGCCGATCACCGTCCAGCAGGTGGGTCCGATCACCGCCTGGAGGGCACCAGGCGTGCCCGCATCGCAGACCAGTTCCGGCGACTGCCCGGCCTACGACGTCGGCCCGTCCGGCTTCATCGAGGTGCCGGTGACCGTTCAGGACGCCAACGGCTTCCTGTGCGAGTACGAACTGGAGGCGCAGTACGGCCACGGCAACTCCCCGGTTGTGAACCCGCCCGGTCTGCGCGGGTACAAGGTCCTCGTTCCGCCCCCCGCCTTCCCCCCGGACTTCGCCACCGCCAGCTGGCAGGGCGGGACCGAGACGATGATCTTCCCCGGCAGCACGGTCACCCCGGTCGACTGCTGCTACGAATTCCGGCTCTATTACGTCAAGCGGGTAACCAACGGCGGTGACTGGCCCACGTCCAACCTGGCCGAGGGCGACTTCCAAACCATCAGCCTCAAATTCTCAAGCTGAGAGAGGGGGCGGCCCGGCGGCGAGAGATCGCCGCCGGGCCGTATCGTCATGGATCCAGCTGAATTCTGCGTCGCCTCCCTGGCCACCTGGCGGCTCGCCCATCTCCTGCACGCCGAGGACGGACCATGGCACTGCGTCGCGCGCCTTCGCCGGGCGCTTGACGCGCGTCAGGTCGGTGTCCTCGAGTGCTTTCTGTGCGCCACCGTCTGGACCGCGCTTCCGGCCGCGATGCTGGTCAGCACCCGTCGGCGGCAGTTGCTCATCGCCTGGCCCGCCCTGTCGGCCGCCGCGGTCCTGATCGAGCGCGCGGCTTTCCCCGGCACCTTCCTCGACGTTCCCGAATTTACCGAAGATGAGGAGATCGCCCATGTGCTGCGGCCGGACTAGGCACGTCGCCGCGAGCTACCGCGCGGAGTCATCGAGGCGCGACGGCGAGACATTCACGTACCTGGGGCGCACCGCGCTGACCGTCACCGGGCCGGCCACCGGCCTGGTCTACCGCTTCGCGGCACCCGGCACGCGTGTGCGCGTCGATCCGCGCGACGCGGTAGCGCTGCGCCGAGTCCCGGTGCTGCGAGCCGTCGGCCCGGGCGAGTGAGGAGGGGCGCGCCGGGTCAGCCCGCGCCGAGGGCCAGCAGGGATACCGCCGTCGCGTGCCGGAGGGGATCGGCGCTGGCCCCGCGGCGGGCGGCGGCAAGGGCCTCGGGCAGGCTTAGGCCCGCGCGAAGGTGGCGGTGCAGATCCGTCATCACCGGGACGATGGCGTCGTCGTTGAGCTGGACGACGCCGGCCACGATTCCCGCCGTTCCCAGCGGCAGCAGGCTGCTGACCAGACCGAGCAGTTCATCGGCGCCGACGGAGGCCACCACGCCGGAGTCGCAGCTGGAAAGGACGAGCAGGTACGGAGCCCGGTGCAGCTGTTCGAAGTCGTAGACGGTCAGCGGCCCGTCGTGCAGGCGCAGGGAGGAGAACAGCGGGCTGTCGGCGCGGAAATCGCCGTGCGCGGCGATGTGCGCGAGCCAGGCGCCGTCGAGGGCGTCGAGCACCCGGCTGGCCGTCGCGTTCTCATCGGCCAGCACCGTCACGTCGTCGTAGAGCGGCGTCACCGCCGGTATCTCGGCCCCCTCGCTGACCAGGCCGGGGCCGCGCGCGAGGACCACCCGGCGCCGCTGCGGCGCCGGCGCCGTGCGCGCCCGCATCCACGCGGTCGCCGACGGCGCGACGCTGACGGCGCGGTCGGCGAGCGCGGGAAGCAGCGCCCACGGGATCGTGTGCAGCCGGCCCGGCGGGACGATCACGACGGGGCCGCTGCCCAGCTGTCGGACGGCCGGGCCGAGGAGCGCCTGCTCGAGCGCGGGGCCCGCGGATTCCAGAATCGCCAGCGGGCCGGCCGGATCGTCGGCCGGCCGAGTCGGGCCACCCGCCGCAGCGCGAAGCGGGCAAAGTCGGCCGCACGGGCGGCGGCGGCCATGCCTCCCGCGGTGATGTGCCTGACCCGACCGTCGCCGCAGACCAGGACGTGGATAACGTCGTCGATCTCGATAATCTGGATCAGCCGACCGGAGCCCAGTTCGGCCAGCAGATCCGCCACGCCGACCACGGCCCTTCCTGCCGCCGGGTTTCGGTGCGTGCGGAGCGTGCGAGACCGGATCGCGCGCTCCAGTCTCAGCTGCTCGCGCCCTAGCGTTACCGTCACACTGCGCTGGCGGCGCGGGCTCTGCAGGCTCCTGGTCACCTGCCGCAGCGCGGCCAGGCCCGCGTTCAGCTCGGGGTCGGCGGTCGGCCGGACCGCGGGGACCGCGAGCGCGGTGGCCCGCCACCGTTCGCTCCAGGCCAGCAGCAGTCGCGGGTTGCGTCCCTGGGCGGCCTGGCGCTGAGCGAGCGCGGCGAGCTCGGCCCCGTGCGCGGTCGCCTGCGCGCGCAGTTCTGAGGCGCCGAAACTGAGCCAGTTCTCTTCCATGACCTCAAGACCGCGGCGGCATGCCGCGAACAGGGCACGCGAGTTCCCCGAGGCCGCCGCCTGCAGCGCGGCGCCGAGCCAGCCGCCCGCCCGTGCCATCGCGGTCCCGCGCCACCGGCCGCGCGCCGCGGCCGCGAAGTGACGGTCGGCGTCGCCGCGGCGGTCGAGGGCGAGCGCGACCCGCCCCGCCAGCAGGTGCGCCCGTACCACCTGACTGGCCCCGACCGCGTCCAGCCGGACGGCCGCCCGGCTGGCCTCGCGCAGCAGCGCGGGCGACGCCACCCCGGTGGCGTGCCGTGCATGCGCGACCGCCAGCGCCGCCTGAGCTTCCCACCAGTCGCTGTGCTGAGCGCGGAACAGCCGGCTGGCCGCCTCGGCCCAGTCAAGCCCCATCTGTGGCCGCCCGGCCGCCAGCGCGCAGTTGGCCGCCATCAGCAGCAGCTCCGCCCGCTTCGGAACCCGGCCGCGGACCTGATCGGACTCACGCACTGCGGCGTCCGCCTCCGACAGCGCGTCGCCGAACAGCCCGGCCGCGATGAGCACCGCGCACCGATCGATGCTTAGCCCTGGCAACGGCACCTCCTGCGGCCCGGATCGCGAGGCGGCCTCGTCGAGGAGGGACAGCGCCGCTGGCAGGTCGCCCGACCCGAAGGCGACCAGGGCGCGATTTTGCACGGTGTAGGTCGCTTCGAGATCCTGGCTGGTCTCCGCGAAAAGCCGTTGGGCGGCGGCGAAATCGGCGTCGGCACGGTCGGCGCGGCCGGTCGACTCGTAGACAAGGCCGCGAGCGTTGACCGCGCGGGCCGCCCACAGCGTGTCGCCCGCGGCCGTCAGCACAGGTACCGCTCGCTGGAGGTCTTCGAGGGCCTGCGCATACCAGCCGATACCCCAGAGGGTAAGGCCGCGGCGATGCAGCACCCGCGCCACCAGCACGCCGTCCGACCGCTGCACGGCCCGCTCGAACACGGCCAGCCCGTCCGCTGTCCGGCCCGTGTAAACGAGCGCTACGGCGAGGCTGGCGAGCACATCGACCTCACGCTCGGCCGAGCCGGACTGGCGGGCCCGGTTCAGTGCCCGCCTCAGTTCGCGCACTGACGCCGCGACGTCACCGAATTCCCTGAGCACGATCCCGGCCGCCTGATGTGCGATCGAGGCCTCGTAGGGGCCGGGGCGCGCCGCCAGAACCGCCCGCGCTGTCTCTGCCGCTTCCCGCGGGCGGGAGAGCGCCAGCGGTAGCAGCCCTTCCACATCAGGCCGGTTGGAATGGTCGCCGTGCGCGCGCACAGTCACATTGCGATACTAAGTCGACCGCATTCCGGCCGTCTAACGGAAATTTCCGATTACTGGATCAAACACCGCTCCGGAATGCTCCGTCTGGATATCCGGGCCCTGCGCCGTGTTGCGGGGCTTTGTGTGATGAGGGCGTTATGAGTGGCCCTACGGGGCAAAGGTGGCAACAATCCCACATCGAGTCCTGCGGAGGACCCCGTGACCGTGCCAAACGTGCCAATCAAGCCAACCGCGCCAGGCAAGCCAACCGTGCCAAACTGGGCGGTCGGCCTAGAGCCGAAGATTCGCGACCAGGCCGTGTACATAGTCGACAGGTTCAATCAGAAGGGGGCGGCCGACGCCGTGGGCGAAGGCGGCTGGAAAAACACCAACGGTGGCATCAACATCGGAGTGGAGACCTCAGGAGCCGGAGTCGCGTACATGTACGCCGAAGGCCAGATTCTCGTCCTCGAGCGGTATCTCGAGCGGGTCCAGATCATCCTGGGCGAACAAAGGCAGACGTACCAAGCGATAACGGCCGCGAGTCCGAAAACCCCCGCTAGGGTCGAGCCGGTGATCGACGGAGTCGTCGTCCTGCGCCTTACGAAGCTTGGAGTACGCGCGGCGCTCGACCTCGTCGACCGAGTGCTCGGTCCCGGCTGCGCCACCCCCAATCACGTCATCACCGTGGCCGGGGAAGGGGGCCCGTGTCCGGCGACCGACCCGGAGGAGGTGTATGACGGGACCGAGCCCTATCCCGCCGTCGCCCCCGGATGCGCGGGAGAGGGCATCTCCATCTACGTCGCCGACACGGGGCTGCTGTGGTACCTGAATGACAAACTCGATCCTCCGACCGCGAACTCCATTGACCCGCACCAGGTGGTCACCAACGAGGGCAACCCCCATCCCTGGCTGAAAGGGGTGCAGGGAACCCTGGACAAGCTCGAAGACCTGACCGAGGCGGAGCTGAAGCAGACGCAGACGATCCAGCCGTACGAAGGACACGGCACGTTCGTCGCCGGGGTGGTCCGCTGCATGGCCCCGCGATCGAAGATCTACGTGGCGAACGCGTTCAAGGTCGCGGGCAGCACGCTCGAGAGCCACCTGGCCCGGCATCTGGACGCGGCGCTGGCGCACGGCTACGACCTCTTTCACCTCGTCAATCACGTGCCCGACCAGGAAGGATCTCCCGCTCATCGCGATCGAGGGATGGCTCCGGCGGCTCCGCACGTACAAGGGCGTCGGCTGCATCGTCGCGGCCGGGAACAGCGGCTACGCACTGCCGACCTGGCCGGCCGCCTTCCCGGACGTGGTCTCGGTCGGGGCGCTGGCGGCCGACTGGCGCAGCCGCGCCTCCTTCAGCAACCACGGCCCGTGGGTCGACGTCTACGCGCCCGGCCGAAACCTGGTCAATGCCTTCGCGATCGGCGATTACAAGTGCTACATGGCCCCGTACACGAACCAGCCGAGGACGTTCTACGGCATGGCGAAATGGAGCGGGACGTCCTTCTCGACGCCGATCGTGACCGGGCTCATCGCCGCCCGGATGTCCCGCACCGGGGAAAACGGCCACGGAAGCGGCGGCCGCGTTCCTGGCCGAGGCGCGCGAACGCGCGATCGGCGGCGTGGGCCCGATCGCACTCCCCTACTACGACGATCGCGCCTGGCAGGTCCGCTAGGCCGCTTACAAGGTGATCCAGCCGGTGAGAACGTCCACGCTGGCATCGGTCTGGCAACGCAGCCGGAACGGGCCGCGGGGACCGGCTGGATCACGAAGCAGCCGATCTCGTCGGCCGCGATCACCGCTTCCGCGCCGTCCTGGGCCTGCACCCGGATCGTCGCGGCCTGGGGCGGGACGACCTGGCCGAGCAGGGAGTCCCCGGCCACCTCGAGCTCGATCGTCAGCCGCGGGCTGGTGAAGGTGAGGGCACGGATAGACGCGGGCTCCGAGCGCGTCACCGGGGCCGCTTCGCTCGTGGCCAGCGAGTCGTAGGTGAGCTGGGCGAGCTCGGCGTCGATGGTGCGCCACGCGAAGGCGCCCTTAGCCGCCTCGACGAAGCCGGGTGAGACGGCTTGGCGGGCTTCAATCGCCTGCCGCAACTGTGCCAGCAGCTCGTCGTCGGTCCAGGCGTCACTCATGCGCCCTCACTCCTCGTCTGCCTGGCGCCGGCGACGCCGACTGTATTGTCGGCCAGGCTGGCTACTTGCGGAGAGCGGCGCAGCCGGTCGAGGCAGCGGGCCCGCATCGGGCCGATGCTGCCCACCGCGACGCCCAGCGTCGCGCTGATCTCGGCGTAGCCGGGCGGAGGATCGCTGGCGAGCAGGGACAGCAGCGCCCGGCAGCCACTCGGAAGCGTGTCGAACGCGGCGCGGAACGCCGCGCCGCGTTCGGCCGCCAGCACCTCTTCCTCGATCATGGTGGCATCGGGGTCGGGCGGCATCTGATCCTCCGCAGGCAGCTCGGTGTGCTCGTGCCGCCGCTCTACCCGCAGGACGCGAAAGCACTCGCGCTGAGTGGTGGTGGCCAGCCAGCCCGGCAGCGCGGCGGGCTCGCGCAGACCCCCGATCTTCTCCACCAGCAGCAGCCACACGGTCTGGCCGACGTCGTGCGCTTCCTCGTGACCGAGCTGGTACCTGCTGCAGATCGACCACACCAGCGGCGCGTAGCGGTCCACGATCTCGTTCCACGCGCCCTCGTCGCCGGCCGCGGCGCGGTTGACCAAGGCGATAACCACCGGATCGTCGCGCATGTCCCGTCCTTAGCTACTCCATGTCCTGGCGCGCGGCCGCGACCGTTGCCTTTCCGATACGGAGCGGAGTCACTGTCATTGTGGTCTCCCTTCCTTCTCCGTGTCACGGGGTCGGGAGGTCTGGACCCCGTCTTGACGGAGTCGTCCGGGAGGCGTCCTGATGCATCGGTCCCCGGCTGAGCCAAAGGTCCGTTCGAGATCAAGATCTCCAAATTCTTTGCTCCGAACGGACCCGACCGACTCTCAGCGCCCCATTAAGCGCGGTTGAGGCGGCGGGCGTAGAGGCGGGCGGCGTTCTCGCCCATGATCTTGCTGCGCAGGGCGGCGGGCATGGCCGGCGGCAGTGCCTTGGCCGGGGAGTCGAAGTCCCAGTGCGGGTAGTCCGAGGAGAACATCACGCGGTCGGTCAGCTGCGCGAACTCGATTGACTGGACCAGGTGCCGGGGGTCGTCTGGTTCCTCGATCGGCTGGGTGCTGAGCCAGAAGTGCTCGCGGAAGTACTCCGAGGGGAGCCTGGCGAGCCGGGGCGCGTCGTCGCCGGCCACCTGGTAAGCGGCGTCCATCGCCCACTGCAGCGGCCCGGCCCAGGTCAGGCACGCCTCGACGAGCGCGACCTGAAGCCGCGGGTAGGCGTCGAAGACGCCCTCGCAGATCAGGCTCATCGCCAGCCGCTCGACCGGCATGTGCAGCCAGACGTGCTGCTCGAGGTAGTACGAGGGCGCCCCGCTGCCCCGGTACCGGTTGCCCGGGTCGCCGCCCACGTGGCACATGGCGACGAAGCCGGCCGCCTCGATGGCCTGGTAAATCGGCCAGTACTTCCGGTCACCCCATTCGCTCTGGGTGTCGCCGCGCACCATCACCTGGACGAAGCGCGGATCGCCGGCGAACCGCTCGATCTCGGCCACCGCGAGGTCGGGCGAGTCGAACGGCACGTTGACGCTGCCGCGCAATCGGGGGTCGCGGTCGAGCCACTCCTGCGCCAGCCAGTCGTTGATCGCCCGGCACAGCGCGGCCTTGTACTCGGCCGGGCCCTCGAGCGTGAACGTGAGCGGTATCAAGATCGCGATGTCGGTGTCGTACTCCTCGAGCAGCTGGGACCGGAGCAGGCCGAGGTCGCTGCCGGGCGCGCCGCCGGGCACGGCCGCGTCGATCCGGAAGCCGCCGTTGCGCCAGCGCGGGTAGTCGCGGACCACCCGCGGGCCGCGGCCGGAGTGCTCGCTGGCGTACCGCCGCTGCCATCGCTCGGGCAGCCGGGGCAGGATGTCGCGCGGCAGGAACAACGGGTGCACGTCGACGTCGATCAGCAGCGTCCGCGCCCTCGGCCGCTCGCGGTCTGTGGTCTCGGTTGCGGTCGCGGTCATGCCTGCGCCTCCTTCGGCCGGGCGGGCGAGTCGTCGACGATCACGTAGTCCTGCTCGACCGACACCGGCATCGTCTCGGCCACGTACGGTCCGGCGATGCGGCCGTCGGCTCGGGGCGCGGCCAGGTCGCGGCCCGGCTGGACGGTCACCGGGTAGGACAGCGCCGCCATGTTGCCGCGGCCGGGGCCCATGAACGACTGGCCGGTGGCGAGGTCGTACTCCCAGCCGTGCCAGGGGCAGGCGATCAGCGGCGGGCCGTCGTCCATGCGCAGGTCGCCCGGGCCGTCGGAGATCGCCCGCTGCGCCAGCGTGCCCACGCAGAGCGGCCCGAACTGGTGCGGGCAGCGGTTGCGGATCGCGTAGAAGCGGTCGTCGACCCGGAAGACGCCGATGGACTTGCCGTTCACGTCGAGGATCTTCCTGTCGCCGTTGGCGAAGTCGGAGACCTTGCCCACGACGACCTTCATGCGCTCCATACAAGCGCACCCGGCCGGGAATGAGAAGCGGCGGCCGGGACCCGCTGTCCGTCGGAACGGATGGGACCGGGCCGCACTGTGCTGCGGTCATAAATCGTCATCGATGACCGATGCGGGGCTGCCTGGGACTCCCGCCGGGCGGCCACCCGGCCTAGCATGTGCGGTTATGAGCCCGATCAGGCCCGGCGCGATCGACTGCGACGTCCACGTCGAGCCGCCCTCGATGGACGCGCTGCTCGGCTACATCGACCCCTACTGGCATGAGCTCATCCGCAGCGCGCACCTGGGGGTGGCCCATCGGCTTTACCCCGACAGCGAGCCGATGTCGGCCCGGCCGGAAGCCCGGGCGGCGGGCAGCTTCCCGCCGCACAGCTACCAGGAGCTCCGGGTGCAGCTACTGGAACCGTACGCGCCGAGGGCGGTGATCCTGACCTGCGTCGCGACCTTCGCCGGAAGCCGCAACCCGTACTTCGAGGCGGCGATGGCGACGGCCGTCAACAACTGGCTGCGGGATGAGTTCCTCGAGCGCGACGACCGGCTCCGCGGCAGCATTGTGGTGCCGGTCTTTCATCCGGAGGGGGCGGCCGAGGAGATCGACCGGCTCGGCCCCGACCGGCGGTTCGCCCAGGTGCTGCTGCCCGTCCGGAGCGAGACGCCGTGGGGGAACGTGCGCTACCGGCCGATCCACGAGGCCGCCAGCCGGAACCGGCGGCCGATCACCCTGCACGCGTGGGGCGGCTGGGGCATGGCGCCGACGTCGACCGGGACGGCGGCCACCTACTACGAGGACTACCTGTACAACTCGCAGATCATCGCCCCCAATCAGGTCCTCAGCCTGGTCGCCGAGGGTGTCTTCGACCGGTACCCGGACCTGCGGGTCGGCCTGGCCGAGCTCGGTTTCGCCTGGCTGCCCTCGCTGCTGTGGCGCTTCGACAAGGACTGGAAGGCGCTGTGGCGCGAGACCCCGTGGGTGCGCGACAAGCCGTCGGCCTACGTCCGCAGGCACATCCGGGCGACGACCAGCCCGACGCTGATCCCCGGCCGGGTGCCCGCGGCCGAGATCGCGCAGCTGGCGGAGATGCTCGACGCCGGGCAGCTGCTGATGTACTCGAGCGACTACCCGCACGATCACGGTCAGGACGCGCTCGAGACCCTGCTGGCCGGCCTCACCGACGAGGAGCGGGAGGCCGTGCTGCGGGGGAACGCGGCCGAGTTCTTCGGCCTCGGCGTCGCAGCGGCGTCCTGAGCGTTCCGCCTGACGCTGTCGCCGCCACCGCTGCTGCGAGAATAGGGGGATGGACGGACGCGCGTGCCCCTGCGGGCTCGGTGACGACTACGACGCATGCTGCGGGCGGCTGCACGCGGGCGCCGCCGCCCCGACGGCGGAGGCGCTGATGCGCGCCCGCTACAGCGCCTTCGCGGTCGGCGACCTCGGGTACCTGCTTGGCACGTATCACTCGTTGAGCCGCCCGGAGGCCTTCTCCCTTGACCCGTCGATCGAGTGGACCAGGCTGGCGGTGCTCGAGACGACCGGTGGCGGGCTGTTCGACGACGTCGGCACGGTGCAGTTCCGCGCCGTCCACGTGCGGGACGGTAAGCGGGGGGTGCACGCGGAGACGAGCAGGTTCGCGCGGGAGGACGGGCGGTGGACCTACGTCGGGCCGGTTGACTAACCCGCAGTTGACGGACGTGCCGGTTGACCGACGGTGGCCACCATTGACCGATGCCGCGTGACTAGCAGCAGGCCGCCTTCACCCGGCGCACGACCGACCAGGCGCGGGTGAGCGCGCGGTCTTCGCACAGCCGCAGCGTCGGCTGACCGTCGGCCAGCCGACGGAATTCGGGCAGGGTCGTGGCCCGACGGATGGTAAGCCGCGGCTGCAGGAACAGGTCCGCCTCGGCGTCGGCGGTCCTGTTGTCGACGGCGTGCGCGTAGCGGTAGCCGACCGATCGCGCAACCTGCCTGACCAAAGCGCTCGAGTAACCGAAGGGATAAGCCAGCCCGGTCACCGCCAGTCCGAGCTCGTCCTCGAGCCAGCGCTTGCTGCTGCACAGCTCCTCCTGGACCAGCGGCTCGGGCAGCAGGTCAAGCTGCGGGTGGCTGCGAGTGTGCGCTCCCAGCTCGATTCCGGCCGCCGCCACCTCGGCCAGCTGGGTCCTGGTGAGCATCCGGCCGGGCGCGAACGGCCGCATGTCGGCGTCCTGCTCCCACCCGGTGGTCACGAACACGGTGGCGGTAAAGCCGTGCTGCGCAAGCACCGGCATGGCCCGGCGGTGGAAGTCGGCGTAGCCGTCATCAAAGGTCAGCACGATCGGCCGGTCCGGCAGCCGCCCGGCGCCGGTGGTCAGCCGAGCCGACAGCTCGGCCGCGGTCAGGGTGGTGAAGCCCGCGCTGCGCAGGTAGCCGAGCTGAGCGGCGAAGTTCTCGGGCGAGACCGCCAGCCTGCTGCGGGTCTGCGTCGGCGGGGCTATCTCGTGGTACATCAGGATTGGCACCCCGACGTCGGCGGCCGTCGTCATCGGACCCTCAGCACGGCCGAAGCGATGCGGGCGGGCGATGTCGCTTCCGCGCTCCCGATCGCTCGCGCCTGACGGCCCTGCAGGCTGGCGAGCAGCGGCAGGCCGGTTCCTGAGAACCAGCCCGCGGCGAAGCCGGCCGCGGTGGTGGCGAACCCGACCGCGATCGCGGCCGCGCGGGCCGCGCCCCAGGCGTCTCCCCCGGCCGCGTCGCGCAGGCCGCGCAGGACTCCGGACGGCAGAATCCGGTAGGTGTAGCTCCGCTCGGCGGCGGTGCTCTCCCGCGCCCCGTCCAGCGCCGCAAGCGCCGCCTTGCCCTGCCCCTCGTGGAAGCACCGGCGGGTGAAGTAGCGGAAGGTCGCGCGCTGCCTCGGTATCCAGTGGCCGACGCTCCCGGTCGGCTCGTAGAGCCAGATCCCGCGCTCGCTCGCCGCCCGCAGGCAGAGGTCGGTGTCCTCCGGGCGGGCGACGTCGCCGACCTTGCCGAAGTCCTCGCGAAAGCCCCCGATGGCCTCGAACACCGAGGAGCGGATGGCCATGTTGCCGGCCCAGACGTTGCGGACCGGCTGGGTCTGCTCCGGCATCCCCTGGTAGGAGAAGCCGACCGCCCAGCCGAACTCGACCGGGAACCAGCGTGGCCGGGGGACGCTCCACAGCGGGTCGATCCGCCCGCCCACGCCCACGATGTCGGCCCGGCTGAAATGGCACAGCAGCGCCGCCAGCCAGTGCTCCGAGGAACGCGCGTCGTCGTCGAGGAACGCGATGATCTCGCCCTGACAGGCCGCCGCGCCGGCGTTGCGGGCCCCGGAGGCACCGCGGGCGCGGTCATTAGCGATGACCGTGCAGTCGGTGAACTCGCGTCGGGCCCGGGCCAGCAGGCCCGGATTATGGTCGATGACCACCACTGTCTCCAGCACCGGCGCGGTCTGCGAGCGGACCGACTGGATCGCATCGCAGAGCTGATTCCAGCGATCATCGGCGAAGGCAGCAATGACCACGGACACGGCGGGGAGCCGGATACCGCAATTGGTGACCGTGCTCATCTCTCGTTCCTCCTCCGTTAGGTTCGATCTCCACGATGCGGCGGCGAGATGGCAGCGCAGTTCGGCAACAGGTGCAGCCCGGTGGCGAAGATTTGCTGGAACTTACTAAGGATCGGCGGCCGGATTGGCTCAGGGACCAGCCGCCCGACAGCGGACCGGCCGGCCCGTCGACGGCGCCGACGAGCGGCGACATCATGGTCGGGTGAAGGTGACCGGCTTCGAAGTGTTCCCCGTCGTCTGCCCGCCGCCGTTCCGCGGCGGGCGCAGCTGGCTGTTCGTCCGTCTGGAGACCGACCGCGGAATCCGCGGCTACGGCGAGATGATGCTGCTCGGCACCGGCTTCCGACTGCCAGTGCTGGCGGCGATGGTGGCCGACATCATCGAGCAGGCCGTCATCGGCCACGATCCGTACGACGTGGAGATGCTGTTCGACAAGGTCTACGGCCGGGCGGGCTACAGCCACTACCCTGAGCTGACCAAGCTCGCGATCCTGTCCGCGGTCGAGATGGCGTGCTGGGACATCATCGGCAAGGACTGCGGTCAGCCGGTCTACAAGCTGCTCGGCGGGCAGATGCGGGACCGCGTCCGGACCTACACGTACATCTACGACGACCCGGCCGGGCGCGGTGGCGCCAGCGATGGCGGCAGCCCGCTCGGCCGCGACGTCTGGCTCAACCCGGTCCACGCCGCGTCGCGGGCGCGGCACTACGTCGACCTCGGCTTCACCGCAGTCAAGGTCGACCCGTTCTCGCTCACGCTGACGCCCGACCAGAGCCTCGGGCAGAACGTCCCGCTGCAGTTCTCGCTGTCGGCCGCCGCCACCGCCGAGCGGGTGATCGGCGCCATCCGCGATGAGGTGGGGACCGACTGCGACATCATCATCGGCACCCACGGCCAGATGACCGCGGCCGGGGCCCTGCGGATCGCGCAGCGGCTCGAGCGGTTCGATCCGCTCTGGTATGAGGAACCCTGCCCGCCGGAGAACATGGCGGCGCTGGCCGAGGTCGCGCGGCGAACCACGATCCCGATCGCGACCGGCGAGCGGCTGACGACCAAGTTCGACTTCGCCCGGCTGATCGAGCACCGCGCCGCCGCGATCTTCAACTTCGACGTCGGCCAGGTCGGCGGCATCCTGGAGGCGAAGAAGATCGCGAGCATGGCCGAGGCGCACTACCTCCAGGTCGCGCCGCACGTCTACGGCGGACCGCTAATCGCCGCGGCCGCCCTGCAGCTGTCGCTGTGCAGCCCCAACCTGCTGATCATGGAGGCGATCGAGCGGTTCGACGGGATCACCCGGCAGTTCGTGGAGTCGTCGTTCGAGTGGCGCGACGGCTATCTGCTGCCACCACCAGGCCCCGGTCTCGGCTTCAACCTGCGCGAGGACGTGGCTCGCAATCACGCCCCGCAGGGACCTCAGCCGGGCACCATCCGTTCATACTGAGGCCGCTGAATCGCCGGTAAGCAGGCAGGTTTCGGGGAACGGGGGTGGGTAGCTGACGTCGCAGGCTACCGAACGAGGTGCAACCATGACATATCCCGCATCACCAGATGGCGCGGGCAGACCGCGTTTCCGGCCCGACCCCGGCCGGTTCTGGGCCGGCGCCGTGGCGACCGCCATTGTCGCGGCGCTGATCGCCCTGGTCGGCATCTTGATCTGCCGGTGGACGCTCAAGATCCCGATCCTGGCCCCGGCCGGCGACGGCGCCTGGGGCGACGCCCACACCGGCGAGTACGTGCTGGTGGCAGCGCTGGTCGCGCTGGTCGCGGCCGGCCTGCTGTACCTGCTGGTGCTGAGCACGCCGCAGCCCACCGTGTTCTTCCGCTGGATCATCGGACTGGTCACGCTGATCGCGGTGGTTTACCCGTTCAGCTCGAGCGCGCCGCTTGACCAGAAGATCGCCACCGCGGCCGTGAACCTGGTGCTCGGCATCGCGATCGCGTCGCTGCTGACGGCGACCTCGGCCCGAGCGATCCGGCGCAACGTCCCGCCGCCGAACTCGGTTGGCGCGGCTCGCCCGGTCGATCCCGGTGTCCCGGCCGACCCGTACGGTCAGCGTGGTCAGGGCGGTCAGGGCTACGACCAGCGCGGTCAGGGCTACGGCCAGCAGCCCACCCGCCCGACGTACACGCCGGGCACCCGTCCGGACGACGGCTGGCAGTAGTTCGAAGCCACGACCCGCCCGCCCGTGCTGTTACGGGCGGGCGGTGTTGCCTGCCAGGGTCCATTCCACGGGCGCAGTGTTGCTCGTCAGGGTGGCATCCGAGCACAATGGAGCGGTGTCTGCCCAGGAGATTGACCAGTATCTGGAAGCGCTGCCGGAGCCGAAGCGCGGCACCCTGACCCTGCTGCGCGAGCGGATTCTCGACGTCCTGCCCGATGCCGAGCAGGGCATCTCCTACGGCCTCCCGGCCTTCAAGGTCGAGGGAAAGGCCATCGCCGGGTTCGCCGCGTTCAAGGACCATCTCAGCTATCTTCCGCACAGCGGCTCCGTTTTCCCGCAGCTTGCGGACGAACTCCGTGGCTACACGTTCTCGGCGGGCGCGCTGCGCTTCGAGGTCGACCGCGCCCTGCCCGCTCCGCTGGTCGAGAAGCTGGTGGAGGTTCGGCTCGGGCAGGCGTTCCCGCGCTAATGCGGTCTTCGGTCAGACTACGAGCGCACAGGTGAGGCCCAGCGCCAGCAGGGCACTGATCAGAACGCCGAGGCCGACGTTGGCCCACCGGAACTTCCGCGCCGCGATGAGCGAGTTCGCCCAGATCTGGTTCGCGATCTGCTCGGCCAGCCGGTCCGGCTCGCGGAGCAGCGCCGTCAGCGCCTCGGCGTAGGGGGCGGGCGAATCGGGGTATCTGCGCGCGATCTCCCCGAAGTAGAGCAGGCTCACTGGTTCCCTGAAGCGACCGACGCGGGGCCACAGCGACACCGCCGCGCACAGCCCGGAGGCAAGGATCAGCGCCGCGCAGAACCAGGCGCTGCAGGAGGTCGCCACGTCGAGCTGCCGCCCGTTGACGACGCTGAACAGGACGCCGCCGATGACGCCGCCGCTGGCGAGGGTCAGGCTCGCCTTCCCCTCGGCGTGCACGATCCACTTGGCGACCTGTTCAAGTACGCCCCAGGCCTGGTCGATCCCGGCCTCAAGATCGGCATCGGGATTGCGACCAGGCTTCTGATCGGCAACGGTCGGCCTGCGGTTGGGCCGGTGCGCGAGTGACCACTTCGTGGTGCGCATCTTCACAGGTCGTGACCCCAGTCGCCGTCCGGTCAAGCCTCAGCCCAAAGGATAAATCTCGGCTGCCTCGCAAACACTCTCAAATGAGAGGTTGGCGCCAATTGTTACTCGCCATAATCGACGGGTGAGCTTTGATCCGTATGCCCCGTACGGTCCGGTCGTGGAGTCAACCGTGCGGGTGGTGACATGGAACGTCTGGGGGCGCTACGGCCCACGGCATGAGGCGAGGCAGGCGCTGCTTGAAGAGACCCTGGCCCGGGTCAAGCCGGATCTGGTCTGCCTGGTTGAAGCCTGGCGGCAGGGGACGTCGAATCAGCCCGAGCAGGTCGCACGACGCCTGGAACTGCCGCACCACCACTTCGCCGGCGACTGGCAGCAGGAGGAGTGGGTATCGGGAATCGGTTTCGTCAGCCGGTGGCCAATGTCGCAGCCGCAGCGTCGACCGCTGCGAGCTGACGACGGCACCGGCGACGGCGAAGTCCTGCATGTCACGGTCGACGGCGAGCGGGGACCGATCCAGCTGTTCGCGGTGATGCTCGACTATCCGCTCGATGGCAGCGCCGTCCGCCAAGCTCAGGTGCGGCAGCTGGTCCGCTTCATCGGCGAGGTCGGTTCCCGCCGCGATCCGGTGGTGGTCTGCGGCGACTTCAACGCCGGCCCGGACTGCGATGAGATCAGGATGCTGACCGGCCGGGCGGCCCCGGCCGATCCCCGCCTGGTGTTCTACGACAGCTGGGAAATGGCGGGAGACGGCTCCCCCGGCTGCACCTGGTCTAACCGCAATCCGCTGGCCGCCATCGGGCTGTACCCGGATCGGCGGTTTGACTACATCTTGTCGGCTTGGCCGCGCCGGGGCGGCGCCGGGCACCCGGTCAACTGCGAGGTGCTCGGGGAACGGCCGCCGGAGCAGGAGCAGATATCCGACCACTACGGGCTGCTGGCCGATCTTCGCTATTAATCGGGGTGGAGCTGGCGAGCATGGAGAGGCCAGCCCGGCTGGGGGCTGCCAGCGGTCGATGGTGGCGGCTGACGGGCCAGAGACGCCCGGGTCCGTTCGAAATGATGAATGTGATCTTTTGAATTTGGTGGTGAGGATTCGGAATGGTTGGAAATAGTCGGGAAACCGCGCGCAGCGCCGTTTCCGGTAATGTTCCGCGTCGTCATCCTTCAGAAAAGGCCAAGGTCAGGGCATGATGGGATGGTGGATTACCAGATTGGGGTTACCCCCTGCCCGCAGTGCGGAAGTAGCGATCAAGTGCACACCGCGCGCGAGCTTCTCGACATGATCAGCGGGGCGCGCCAGCAGGGGTTCCAGCGGCCGAGCCCGCAGGGGCTCCAACAGCCGGGCCCGCAGGGGTTCGCGCAGCCGACTCCGTTCCCGCAAGGGACCCCGTTCCCGCAAGGGACCCCGTTCCCGCAGGGCACCCCGTTCCCGCAGGGCACCCCGTTCCCGCAAGGGACCCCGTTCCCGCAGCCCGACTCGTCTCAGCAGCCAGACTCGTCGCCCAACTCGTCTCAGCAACCGGACCCGTCGCAGCAGCCCGGGCAGACGCAGGGGCAGGGGCAGACGCAGGGGCAGGGCCGGAACAACAACAACAACACTGACGACGGCGACTACGACCATTACAACGCGGAAGGCAACCGCTCGCGCTTCCCCTTCGGCGGCAATTCGTCGCGGCGCGACGACCTCGGCCTCGGCGCCCTCCGCGACGGCCTCGGTGACGACATCGGCGGGGCGGTCGTCGGGGCGGCGCTCGGGTTCGCGGGGCGGGCGCTGGCCAAGCGGATGAAGAAGGCGTACGACGAGAAGATCGCGCCCGCCATGGAGGCGAGGGCGGCGCAGGCCCAGCAGCAGTCGCAGCAGCAGTGGCAGCAGTCCGCAGCCGACCGGGACGCGATCGTGCAGCGCTACCCGGAACTGCGCGGCTGCCTGGCCGACCAGGTGATCTTCCTCGACGGCGGGTACAAGACCATGCCGATGAGCGAGCTCACGCTGCCGGTCACGCTGGCGCAGGCGGATGCGGTGGTGACCCGGCTGCGGTAACCCGGTTCCTTAGCGTCGGGCGGCCATCGCCCAGCGGATGGCGCCGACGATCGCCCGGCCGGCCGGCGGCACGATCACCGGCTCGGCGACCGGGAGGCGGGGCAGCCGCAGCTCCCGCCGCGCCCAGGGCGGCAGTTCCGCGGTCGCGGCCGCCGTCAGCAGGGCGTACGGGCCGCGGGCAAGCAGCGGCAGCGGCGGGTTCCAGACCAGGAATCGGGCCGCCTCGAGGGCCTCGGGCGTGGCCCGCAGTTCGGGCCGGTACTCGGCCAGGGCCGCGGTCAGCTCGCCGCGCGTCTGCGGTGGGTCGGGCACGCCGAGGGCGAGCGCGATCCTGGCGGTGTCGGCGACGTAGCCGTCGCAGCCGGCCGGGTCGAGCGGCCGCGCGCCGTAGCGCTGGTGGCAGCGGAGGAAGCTGTCGGTCTCGGCCACGTGCACCCAGCGCAGCAGGTGCGGGTCGTCGGCCCGGTAGGGCCGACCGTCGGGGCCGGTCCCGGTGATGAACTGATGGACGTGCCGGACGTGGTCGACGGCGCGCTGCGCGTCGTCGGCGGCGCCGAACGTGGTGGCGGCGAGGAAGGTGCTGGTCCGCTGCAGCCGGCCCCACGGGTCGGCGCGGTAGTCGGAGTGCTGCGCGACCGCGATCATCGCCCGCGGGTGGAGCGACTGCAGCAGCAGCGCGCGCAGGCCGCCGACGAACATCGCGGCGTCCCCGTGCACCCGCCGGATCGGGCGGTCGGGGGCGAACCAGCGCGGCCCCGGGGTGGCGAACCGCGCCCGGTTGGCCGACCCGTCGGGGCCGGCAACCCGGGCGAACAGCGCCTCGCCGAGGCGGCGCTGCAGCGGGCCCGGCTCGACGCTCATGCCCCACCTCCCGGCAGTTATCTCTGGTAACGAGCCTAGCTACTCGGTGCAAGTGCGGTGACGCACGCATCGCGGCGACGTGGGGGGGTTAACGGCTTGCCGCCCGCCGCGCGCATCGCCGATGATGGCGGCCATGGCCACCACCCGACGAGCCGACATGTTCACCGCTGACGGCAGGCCGTCCGACGACGACCCGCGCGAGAGCGGGCCGCGGCTGGGCGACGAGCGCGTCACGCTGACCGAAGCCCTGCGCAGCGCGCGGCTGACGCTGGAACTCAAGTGCGCGGGGCTGGACGCGGAGGCGATGGCGCGGCGCTCGGCCGAGCCGTCGACGATGTCGCTGCTCGGACTGGTGCGGCACCTGGCCGAGGTCGAGCGGGCGACGTTCCGGGTGCTGCTGGCGGGCGAGGACGCGCCCCGGCTGTTCTGCTCGGACGACGACCGTGACGGTGACTTCGATGGCGCGGTGGCCGACCCTCGGGTGGTCGCGGAGGCGTGGGACGCCTGGCGAACCGAGGTGGACTTCTCGACCCGGTTCGCGGCCGAGGCACCGAGCCTCGACGTCACCGCTGACGACCCGCTGAACCAGCACGGCAGCGGCGGCGGCTCCATGTCGCTGCGGGAGGCGCTGGTCGGCATGGTCTGGGAGTACGGCCGGCACATGGGCCACGCCGACCTGCTGCGGGAACGGATCGACGGGCGCATCGGGCAGTAGCGCTCAACCGCTAGCCGATCTGACGGTGTGCGGGCGGCCGTTAAGCGGCAATGCTCGGGCTCAGGGGGAGATTCCTCTCCGCGCACGAACGAAAGGCGCACCGTGCCCGACCGACCAGTCATCGTCTTCGACGTCAACGAGACCCTGCTCGACCTCGACTCGATGAATCCCATCTTTGAACGGATCTTCAACGACCCGGCCGCAATGCGGCTGTGGTTCGCCGATCTGATTCTCTACTCGGAGGCGCTGACGATCGCCGGCGTCTACGTCCCGTTCACCGACATCGGGGCGGCCGTGCTGCAGATGCTGGCCGACACCCGCGGCATCACGATCGGCGCGGCCGACGGGGCCGAGCTCACGAACCGGTTCGCCTCGATGCCGCCGCATCACGAGGTCCCTGCGGCCCTGCGACGCCTCCGCGACCACGGCTTCCGGCTGTTCACGCTGACCGACAACACGCTCGAGATCTCCGGGCGGCAGCTGACCGCGGGCGGCATCATCGATCTGTTCGAGCGTCGCTTCAGCGTCGACCAGACCGTGCGCAGGCACAAGCCCGCGCCGGAGGCGTACGACTCGGTGGCGGCCGCGCTGAACCTCGATCCGGCCGACATCTGCCTGGTCGCGAGCCACGTGTGGGACACGATCGGGGCCGGCGCGGCCGGCTGGCAGGCCGGGCTCATCCTGCGCGAGGGCAACGCCCCGCTCGGGGTCGGCCCGCAGCCCGACTACGTCGGCAAGGACCTCGACGCGATCGCCGACCAGCTGATCGAGCGGTACCCGGCCCAGGGCGAATAGCCGGCGCCATGTCGCAGCTGATCGGCGGCGCGGGGCGGTCTCTGCTGGGCAGGTTATCCATGATCACGAAGGATTTTAGTACTTATAAGCGTATTTTCCTTCGTCAGGAAAAAAGCCTTCGTGATCATGGCGCGCGGCGGGTGGGTCGCGGTGTCTGCGGGGTTAGTCGCGGTGTCTGCGGGGTTAAAGGGGCCACCGTGAGCTTGGCACCGAGCGTGCTGGGGCAGAGGTGGGTTACACGCTGACCGGGAGTCAGCCGCCCGGCTGGACCGGAAACGCGCCTCGGATATACGCAGCGCTACTCAGCCCTAAGGGAACTACGCTTATGGTTGCAATTCGGTACGACCGCCCGCGGGCGCGGCCGCTGGCCGGCCAACTGGCGGCGCATCGCGGGGATATCGGGGTGTGGCGCCATCGATGCGTTGGCTGGTGCCTCAGGCGGACCGTGCGACGCGGGTGGACCAGAATCCCGCCGCCGCCCCCGGTCCAGCGGCCGCTGTACTCGGTTGGCACGCTGGCCCGCATTGAACGGCTGCAGGCGAGCCATCCGGCCGCTTGCGCGCGCCCTCGCCCGTCGAGTCAGACGCTCTGGCGGGAGGAGGCCGGACGGCGCCAGTTCTGAAGGACGGCGACCTGCCCGTGCTCGCGCCAGACGTCACCCCTGGGCGGGCGGCCGCGGCGGATCCGGAGGAAGCAGAGCCCGGACAGCAGGAGTGCGCCGACGAGGTAGATCCCGGTCTCGAGCCACTGGAGCGGCCAGTAGCGGCTCGCGGGCTGGTAGGTCAGTTCCTGCCGGAGGTGCAGGGTAGCCACGTACGCGCGGCACGACTGCATCGTCGTCGCGGGCCCGACGCAGGCCTGGGTGGCCGGATCGGTGGAGGTGGGACGGCCGGCCGGGGTAATGACCTGGTTGGAGAGCACCCAGGCGCCCGGCAGGGATGGTTGCGTCACGACCAAGAGCCCGCCATCGTTGCCGCCGCTCGCATTGCTTCCCCCCCATTCCACGACCGACCCGAGATTGAGCGCCGAGGTGGTCGTGACCGGCGGGAGGAGATGAGGTCGCACCCAGAATGGCACCGCGAGCTGAACGGCGGCGAAGATCACCAGGGTGACCGCCATCGCGGGCAGGGTGTGGCGGATGAGCAGCCCGGCGATGGCCCCGAGGGCGAAGGCGAACGCGGCGTACCCGACGGCGACGATGCCGCCCGTGTGGAACACGGTGGGATCCATCCGGTCCTGGTACGTCTGGTCGATCGGGCTGGACCACCAGGTCACCATCAAGCTCAGCAGCCCGGCGACGATCATGCTGAACGCGCCGACCAGGCCGAGCTTGACCGCCAGCCAGCGGGTCCGGCTGATGCCCTGGGTCCAGGCCAGGCGGAAGGTGCCGGTCTCGAACTCGCGGGCCACCAGCGGCGCTCCCCAGAAGATGCCGATAAGGCCGGGGACGGCGGTGAGGAGCAAACCCATCAGGCCCTGGACCGTGCGGTCGGGGGCGGGCGGGAATACCTGCAGGACGGCCGCGCAGTCGTTGTACCGGCGGCACGGAACGACGGCGGTGTTGTACACGTCGGCCATGTGGAACCCGGTCAACGCCAGGATGACGGCGATGATGACCAGCGCGCCGAGCGCGATCGCGGCCTGGGTGCGGAACCGGAGCCAGGTGAAGCGGATCATGACGCGACTTCCAATCGGGGGCGGCCGGTGCGGGCGGCCTCGTTCGACTGACTCATGTAGGCGAGCACCAGGTCCTCCAGGCTGACCGGCCTGACCGTCCAGGCCGGGTCGAGGATCTCCTCGTCGGTGCGCACCAGCAGCACGCTCTGCTTGTCGGTGTGGCTTTCCTCGATGACTTCCCAGCTCACGGGGTACGCCCGGGCATCCCGGCGGGGTCCGGAGAGGCGGTGGTGCGACGCGAGCAGCGCCTCGGTCTCCCCCGCCACCCGCACCCGCGAGGCGGTGAGCACGACGAGGTAGTCGCACACCCGCTCGACATCGGCGATCAGATGCGAGGAGAGCACGACGCTGACCCCGTGCTCGGCGACGGTTTCCATCAGGCCCTGCAGGAACTCCCGCCGGGCGAGCGGGTCCAGGCTCGCGACCGGCTCGTCAAGCAGCAGCAGCTCGGGCCGCTTGGCGACCGCGAGGGTGAGGGCGAGCTGGGCACGCTGCCCGCCCGACAGGGACCCGGCCCGCTGCCGCGGGTCGAGGCCGAGTTCCCTGATGCGGCGCTCGGCCAGCGCGTCGTCCCAGCCCGGGTTGAGCCACTCCCCCATGCGCAGATGGCCGACCACCGAAAGCCCGGAGTAAGTCGGCGTGTCCTGGGCGACGAAGCCGACCGCCCGCAGCTGCGCCGGGGCGCCGGGGGGCTCGCCCAGGACGGTGATCGTGCCCGCGGTCGGGGCGAGCAGCCCGGCCGCCAGCTGCAGGAGCGTGGTCTTGCCGGCGCCGTTGGGCCCGACCAGCCCGACCACCCGGCCGGCCGGGATCGCGAGGGTGCAGTCGGCCAGCGCCCAGCGCCGCCGGTAGCGCTTGCCAAGTCCGACTGTCTCAACGGCGGCGTTCACGCGGCGCCCTCCGCGAAGCAGCCGCGGACGGCGGTCCGGTAGATCGCCTCCACGTCGTCGGGACCCAGGCCCGCCGACCGGGCCGAGCGCATCAGGTCGGTCATCGCGGCCAGGAACCGCGCCCGGGCGGCGGGGTCGGCGCCGGACAGCGTCCGGATCACGAACGTCCCCTGGCCCGGCCGCCCGCGCACCAGGCCCTCCCGCTCCAGGTCGCGGTAGGCCTTGAGCACCGTGTTGGGGTTGATCGCGAGCTTGGCGACGACCTGCTGCGCGGTCGGCAGCTGATCACCCGGTGCCAGCAGGCCGAGCCGCAGCGCGTCATGAACCTGCTGGACCAGCTGGAGGTAGGTGGCGACACCGGAAACGGAGTCGAGCTGGAACTCAATCATAATCCTCATTCCACTAATCCATTAGTGGAATAGGGTATCCGTGACGCTCCCCGGGCGCAAGCGCCCCGACCGGTCAGGCGGCCGGCTTCCAGCTGACGTGCGCGCGCCGGTTCTGGTAGGCGTCCCGTACCTGGCCGATCAGGTCGGCGGTCGCGACCGAGCCGCGGAAGCCGCCGGCGATGTCGGTGACCTGCACGCTGCCGTCGGCCAGCTCGGCGTCGCCGATGACGGCGATGAGGTGGTCGCGGCGCTGGCGGCTGCGCGCGGACCCGGGCGCCGACGCGACCCGGCGGTCTCCAGGCGGGGCCGCAGCCCCGCGGCGAGCAGGTCGTCGGCCAGACGGCGGGCGGCGGCGTCGTGCTCGGGGCCGACCGGCAGCACGCACACCTGGACCGGCGCGAGCCACAGCGGCAGCCGTCCCTGGTAGCGCTCGAGCAGCGCCGCTGTCACCCGCTCCATCGAGCCGACGGTGCCGCGGTGGATCATCATCGACCCGCTGCCCGGCCGCCGTCGGCGGCGTCGTAGATCAGGTCGAACCGCTCGGGCTGGTTGAAGTCGAGCTGCACGGTCGCGATGGTCTCCTCGTGGCCGCGGCCGTCGCGCACCTGCAGGTCGAGCTTGGGCCCGTAGAACGCGGCCTCGCCGGGCGCGTCGACCAGGCGACAGACCGCGAGCGGCGAGCCCGACGTCCTCGGCGGCCGTCGCGCAGCGCCGCCTCGGCGGCCTGCCACTGCGCGGCGGTGCCGAGGAAGGCGGGGCTGTCGTCGCGCAGCGAGAGCCGCACGTAGTCCACCGGCAGGCCGAGGATCTCCTGGGCGCGCAGCGCCGCCCGCAGCCCGCGGGCGGCCTCGTCGGCGACCTGGTCGGGGCGGCAGAACACGTGGGTGTCGTCGAGGTTGATCTGCCGTACCCGGCTCAGCCCGGACAGCACGCCGGACCGCTCGGCGCGGAACATCGCGCCGAGCTCGTTCAGCCGCAGCGGCAGTTCCCGCCAGGACCGCTGCGCGGAGGCGTAGATCAGCGCGTGGTGCGGGCAGTTCGCCGGCCGCAGGACGAGCTCGTCGCCGCCGACGGCCATCGGCGGGAACATGTCGTCGCTGAACTTCGCCCAGTGCCCGGACCGCTCGTACAGCGCCCGTTTCCCCAGGACCGGCGAGTAGACGCTCTGGCAGCCGTCGGCGCGGGCCAGGTCCCTGGCGAGGCGCCTGCAGCTCCTCGCGGATCACGGCCCCGTCGGGCAGCCACAGCGGCAGCCCCGCGCCCGCGAGCGGGTCGGTGGCGAAGAACGGCAGGTCACGGTTGATGTCGCGGTGGTCGAGCCTGGCTTCATGCGGTCACGGGAGTGCTCCCTGGATGGTGGAGCCCAGGGAGCCAGGCAGCCGCGACGCCCCAGTCCCGGAGGCTGACTCCGGGCGGGCTGGCGGAGAGTCTAAGTGCAGCAGCCGGGTGCCGGAGGTGCCCGGCGTCGTCGTCATTATGAAACGCTGCATGCCGCAACGATAGCGCACAGTGGCCGCGCGAGCTCGTCAATAACGCCCCGACCGGTGCTTGGTGCGGACCCTGGATGAGGAGCCAGCCGGCCGCCGGGGGTATCCCCGTCATTTCTCCCGAACGGTCCCGGCTGACTCCCTCGGCTAGCGCGTCCCCCGTACGGCTGGCCGGCTTGCAGGGGGCTAGTTACGGCCGGCCATGACGCCGCCGTCGACGTCCCAGATCGCCCCGGTCACCCAGCCGGTGGCGGGTGACAGCAGGAACGTGATCGTGTTGGCGACGTCGCGGACGGTGCCCGCCCGGCCCAGCGGGTGGAACGCGTCGAAGCTGTGCAGCGTCGCCTCGAGCTGGTCCTTGGGCACGAACCGCTCGTAGATCGGGGTCGCGACCACGGCGGGCGCGATCGCGTTGACCCGGATCTGGTGCGGCGCCAGCTCAAGCGCCAGGTTGCGGGTGACCGCGTGCAGCCCGCCCTTGGCCAGCGAGTAGGCCGACGACGGGGTCGCGCCGATCGCCTGATGCGCCCACATGCTGCCGATGTTCACGATCGACCCGCCCTGCCCGCCGGCCACCATCGCCTTGGCCACGGTCTGGGTGAGGAAGAAGATCGCCCGGTTGAGCTCCTGGTAGGAGTCGTAGTCGGCGCCGTCGTGGTCGAGGAACGGCTTCGGCACGAACAGCCCGGCCGCGTTCACGAGCAGGGTCGCGTCGGCGTGGTCGGCCGCCAGCTGCTGGCAGACCGCGTCGGCCGACAGCCGGTCCGACAGGTCGGCCGTGATCCCGTAGGCCTTGCCCGACGTCGACAGCTCCTTGACGGTGTCGCCGACCTTGTCCCGGTGCTGGCCGATGATCACCGCGCTGCCGCCTGCGGCGACCACGTCGGCTGCGGTCTGCTTCCCCATGCCGCTGCTGCCCCCGACGACCACCAGCTTCTGTCCCGCGAAGACCTGAGGCGGCATCCATCCGTCGCCGCTCATGTCGTCGGTCATGCCCCCCGTGAGCCAGTTCCAGTTCGTGCTCATGTGACCTTTTCCCATCGGCTTGCTGCGCAGGAGGGCGAGCCTCCTGCCTGGTCAGACCCAGCCTTACGAGCGCGGGCGGGCCGCACACCGTCGAGACGGGCAGCGCCGTCGCGCGCCCCGGGCGCGCCGGGACTACCTGGCTTGACGGTGCGGGCCGAGCGGGTCGCGGCCGGATGGGATACAAAGACGGGATGACCCTGGCCGTCGCGGTCGGAGACGGGTATCTCCCTGCTGTGACTGAACGTGCTGGACAGCCCGTGGCTGCGCTTCGGACTCAACCGGCGGCTCGACGATGGAAGCGGTCTCGATCGGCACGCAGCTTCGGGGGCACACGATCAAGACGATCGGCGAGCGCTGCCAGACCTTCGCACCGCACGAGATCAGCCTGACCGACTTCGCCAGTCCGTACCAGTGGCGGTCAGCCGAGCGACTCCACCAGCATGTCGCTCCGGTTCACCTACGCCGAGCTGTGCCTGCCGGCCGAGACGATACGGTCGGCGGCGGGCGACCTGGCCACCAGCCCGCTCTACGAGCTGTTCCAGGCGCACGTCCTCCGGCTCTACAACTTCCTTGACGAGGACATTCCGGCGTCGGCGGTCGAGTCGATTGCCTCGGCCACCCTTGAGCTTGCCCGGGCGGTCATCGCGACCGTCGGCCAGCACGACCCGGCCAGGAACGACGTCGCCCATGAGGCGCTGCTCACCCGGATCGAGGCGTACGTGCAGCAGCACCTGGCCGACCCGGCGCTGAGCGCGGACAGCATCGCCCGGGCCCACCACATCTCCGTCCGTCAGCTCTACAAGCTCTGGTCGGCCAGGGACGTGGGGCTGGCCGAGTGGATCATGCGGGGACGGCTTGAGGCCGCCAGGCGCGACATCGGCCGGCGCGAGTCGGCCGGGATCGCGGCCGTCGCCCGCCGGTGGGGCTTCACCGATGCGACGCACTTCGGCCGCCGCTTCCGCGCCGCCTACGGCCTCTCCCCCCGCGAATGGCGGCAGCTTCAGAGCCGGCCGGAACGCACCGACCTCGCAGGTTAGGAGAGATCATGCTCCTGCTCGACACGTTGCGGTACCCGGCCACTGACCGGGCCGAAGTCCTGCACAGTGGTCTCGCCGAGCTGGCCGGTGTGCACGCCTAGCCGATGTCTGCGCAGGCACGGCAATTCCATTTCGGTGAGACTGTGCTGACATTTAGTCCATGCCGACAGCAATCAAGGTTTCTTATGGCGACCCATTAGATAATTCGATAAGTCCCATGAATTAATCGAATCGACGGTTCCTTGCCTTAATGACTAATAATGTGCCAGGCTAAATCTGTTTATGCTTATGCGGAAGGCGATGGCTTTCTGCCGGACACGGGGAGGCGGCTTTATGAACACGGTGCGCGGACGCGCGGCGGAGCGGCGGCTGGTCCGCGATCTGCTGCTGCGCGCGCAGCGCGGGAGCGGCGGGGTGCTGCTGGTCGAGGGCGAACCCGGCATCGGGAAGTCCGCCCTGCTGCGGGACGCCGTCGACCGGGCGGCCGGGCTCGGGTTCTCGCTCGCGGTCGGCGCGGCCGACCCGCTGGGCCAGCCGATACCGTTGTTCGAGCTGCGGCAGGCCCTCGGCGAGCCGTTCGCCCGGCTCACGGCCGAGCGCGACGAGCGGCGGCGGGCGGACGCCCCGATGTGGTGGATCGGCCAGATGCGGGCGCACCTGACCGAGCGGGCGGCGGCGCACGCCGGTCCTGGTGTGCGTGGACGACCTGCACTGGTCGTGCCCGGCCACGCTGGCGGCGCTGCGGGCGCTGACCCGGGATCTGCGGCAGCACCCGGTGGCCTGGGTGCTCAGCCGTTCCAGCGCGCCCCACGACGACGCCGGGCATCTGTTCGACCTGCTCGAGAAGGACGGCGCCGGCCGGGTGACCCTGGCCAGGCTCGGACCGGGACGCGGTGACCGCGCTGATGACCGACGCGCTGGGCGCGCCCGCCCGACCCCGGCCTGCTGGCGCTGGCCGAGGAGGCCGCAGGGAACCCGTCGCTGCTGGCCGAACTGGTCGCCGGCCTGCGTGACGAGGAGGCGGTTCTGGTCGCCGACGGGCGGGCCAGGCTGACCCCGGACACGCTGACCGACCGGCCGCTGCCCGCGCGGCTGCGCCGGCTGGCTCAGCGGCGGCTCGACGGGCTCGGCCGGGCAGGCCAGGAACCTGCTGCGTGACCGCGGCCGTGCTCGGTCCCTCGTTCCCGCTCGAGGACGCGGCGGCGATGCTCGGCCGGACGTCGGCCGCGCTGCTGCCCGCGGTCGAGGAGATGATGGCGGCCGGCCTGCTGGCCGCCGTCGACGACGGGTTCTGCTTCCGGCACGAGCTGCTGCGGCGGGCGGTGCGCGACACGATCCCGCCGCCCGGGCGCACCGCGCTGCACCGGCAGTACGGCCAGCTGCTGCTGCGCCGCGGCGACGCAGCCGACCGCGCGGCCGGCCATCTGCTGCGAGCGGCGCAGGGCGGCCGCGCGGCTGCGCTGGCCGATCTTGACACGGCGGTCGCGCAGACGCTGCGCTCGGCGCCGCCGACGGCGGCCGACCTGGCGGTCCGGGTGCTCGAGCTGACGCCGTCCGGCGGCCCGGACGAGCTGCCGCGTGCGGTGGCGGCGGCGGAGGCGCTGGCGGCGGCCGGGCGACTCGAACAGGCGGGCCGGATCGCGTCCGACACGCTGGCCAAACCGCTGCCGCCGCGGCGGAGGCGCGGCTGCGATGCGCGCTGTCGTCGGTGCTGTGCTCGCGCGGCCGGGCCCGTGACGCCGCCGCCGAGGCCGGCCTGGTGCTGGCCCAGCCGCAGCTGCCGAGCGACCTGCGCGACGCCGCGATCACCGCGCAGCTGCAGGCCCTGGCCGGGCTGCGGGGCGAGGGGGCCGGGTCCGTGATCGCCCCGGTGCTCGCCGCCCCCGATCGGTTCGACGGCCGCGCGGTGGTGGCCGCGCTGGCCGCTGACGCCGCCCTGCGCTGGGACCGGGGCCAGATCGACGACGGGCTCGAGCTGCTGCGGGACGCCGTCCGCCGCGAGGCGCGGATCTCCGCTCGACGCCCGCCACCTGCCGCCGCTGCTCGCGCTCGCGGCCGCCCTGGTCGACGTGCGTCAGCTCGACCAGGCGGAGGAGATCCTCCGGGTCGCGGACCACCAGCCGCTCGACGGCACCCCGGCCCGAGCCGCGCTGTCCATCCTGCGCGCGCGCGTCGCGCTGGCCGCGCGGCCAGCTCACCGCGGCGGCGACCGCGGCCGAGGAGGCGCTGGCGGTGGCCGAATCGCTCGGCGCGGACGGGCACTCATCGGCCGCGCACTGCGTCCTCGGCCTGATCGCGCTCCGGTCGGGCGACCTGACCGCGGCCGCGCTGCACGTCGCCAGCGATAGCGTGCCCGCCCCGCACGTGGCCGAGGCGTACGCGCGGGCCGAGATCACGATGGCCCGCGCCCAGGTCAGCGAGGGGCGCGACGGCCCCGCGGTCGCGCTCGGACAGATCCGGCGGGTGTGCGCCGACCTCGATTCGCACCCGGGGCTGCTGCTCGGCGACCCGGCCACGGCGCCCTGGCTGACCCGCGCCGCGCTGGCCGCGGGCCACGATGAGCTCGCCGCCGACGATCGTCCGGGCGGCCCGGGCGCTGGCGTCCGCTAACCCCGGCTACCCGGCCGTCGAGGCGGCCGCCGCGCACAGCGCGGGCCTGGCCGAGCGGGATACCGAGCGGACTGGCCGAGGCGGCCGAACGGCACCCCGACCGGTGGGCGCGGGCGTCCGCCGCCGAGGACCTCGGGGTCGCCCACGCCCGGCGGGCGGAGGACCGGCAGGCGGTCGAGCGGCTGACCGAGGCGATCGAGGGGTACCAGGCGGCCGGCGCGGCGGCCGACATGGCAAGGGTGCGCCGCCGGCTCCGGCAAGCTGGGGGTGCGACGCCGCCACTGGACGCGGGCGGCGGACCGGCCGAGCACCGGCTGGGCGAGCCTAACCGATACCGAGCGCGCCGTCGCCGGGCTGGTCGCGCAGGGGCTGAGCAACCGGGACGTCGCCGCCCGGATGTACGTCAGCGTGCACACGGTCGCGTTCTACCTGCGGCAGATCTTCCGCAAGCTGGAGATCGCCTCCCGGGTCGAACTCGCCCGCATCGTGGTCGAGCGCCCCGCCCCGGCCGGGCCATAATCCGGTCAGGTTCGGGCAGGGAGGACGAATGACCGTCCAGCTTCTCGGGCGATCCCGGGAAACCTCCACCGGGAACTACTCCCCGGCGTAAGCCCGTTCAAGCCCGGCGATGTCGAACTTGACCATGGACAGCATCGCCGCCGTCACCCGCGCCTTCCTGGCCTGGTCGGTGTCGCGCACCATGGTGGTGAACAGCTCAGGCACGACCTGCCAGCGGACGCCATACCGGTCCTTGAGCCAGCCGCAGACGCTGGGCTCGCCGCCGCCGTCGAGCAGCGCCTCCCAGTAGTAGTCGACCTCGGCCTGGTCGGCGCAGGTCACGCAGAACGAGATCGCCTCGTTGAAGCCGAAGCTCTGCCGGCCTCCGTTGAGCCCGGTGAACCGCTGCCCGTTGAGCTCGAACTCCACCAGCATCACGGTCCCGGCCGGGCCCGGCCCGGCTTCGGTGTACCGGTGGATCTCGCCCATCCGGGCGTCTTTGAACACGCCGGTGTAGAACCGGGCGGCCTCCTCGGCCCGGTCATCGAACCACAGGCAGGTGGTGAGCGGCTGGCTGGTCATCGTGGTTTGCCTCTCTCGTCGTGACGCTCCTGCCGGGTAGACGACGGGGGCGCCGGATCATCATCGCAGGGAGGCGCGTTGCTGCCCAAGGAATCACTGGGGTCCTAGAGGAACCAACGGACCGTTCGGGATAAAGAATTTGAATTTTCTGACGGACCAAGGACTTGGACCCGAGCGCAGGCAGGAACGTCGGGAGGAGCTACGGCGACTCCGGCTGGCCGGCGGAAGATTTCCCGGCCGCAGATCGCTATGAGGAGAACTGGCGGGCTTGAGGAGCGGGAATGCTGTCGATGAGAGGGCTCGAGTGCCTGGTCGCGATCGTCGACGAGGGCTCGATGACCAAGGCCGCGGCGGTGCTGCACATGACCCAGCCCGCGCTGTCGCACCAGATCGCCGCGATCGAGCGCGAGCTCGGCACGCCGGTCATCGAGCGGCTGCCGCGGGGCATCCGGCCGACCGCGGCCGGGCTGGTGGCGGTGGCCGAGGCGCGGATCGCGCTGGCGGCGGTCAGCAAGGTGGTGACGTCGGCCCGCGGCGCGGCGGCGGGGACGACCGGCCGGATCAGGATCGCCTGCGCCGAGACGATGACCGGCTGGCTGCTCGCCCCGGTGCTGCGCAGCTGGCGGGTGCGCTTCCCCGAGGTCGAGCTTGACCTCAAGGAGTTCACCAGCGCCGACCGGATGCTCGAGGTCCTGCTGGCGGGCGGGGCCGACATCATCGTCGCGCCGCCGCCGACGGTGACCGCCGAGCACGTCGAGAACCTCGGCGGTGAGGAGATCGTGGTCGTCGCCGCCCCCGGGCACCGGTTCGAGGCGATGGACGCGGTGCCGCTGAAGGAGCTCGTCGACGAGCCGCTGGTGCACTACCAGCCGGACAACGGCATGGCGCGGTGGGTTGACCGGTTCGCGGCCGAGCGCGCGGTCATGCTGCCCCGGCCCGCGCTGCGCACCGCCAGCCCGCGCACGGCCGCGCAGCTGGCGGCGGCGGGCATGGGCGTCGCCATCGTGCCGGCCTCCGCCCTCACCCCGTGGCCGGACGCCACCGTCCGGTCGTTTGATCCGCCTGAGCTGCGCGATGTGATCGTGGTGGTGGCGGCCCCGCACGACGCCCTGGTGCAGCGGTTCGTGGCCGACCTCAAGCAGCGCGGCCTGCCGATGCCGCGGCTGTCGCCTGCCGTCCTGAGCGCCTAGGGGCCGAGGAAATCGATGATCGCGTTGGCGATCTCGTCGACGTGGGTCTCGAGCGCGAAGTGGCCGGTGGGCACGAACCGGACGTCGGCCGCCGGGATGTCGCGCTTGAACGCCTCGGCGCCGGGCGGGATGAAGAACGGGTCGTTGCTGCCCCAGATCGCCAGCAGCGGCGGCTGGCTGGCGCGGAAGTACTGCTGCCAGGCCGGGTACAGGGCCACGTTGCTGGCGTAGTTGAGTAGCAGGTCGAGCTGGATCTCGTCGGCGCCGGGGCGGGCGAGGTAGAAGTTGTCGAGCCCGTACCCGTCCGGGCTGACCATCGTCACGTCGGGGACGCCGTGGGTGTACTGCCAGATCGTCGTCTCGGGCTGGACCATGGTCCGGACCGCCTCGCGGTTGGCAGGCGACGGGTCCTTCCAGTAGGCCTGGACCGGGGCCCAGCCGTCGCTCAGGCCGTCTTCGTAGGCGTTGCCGTTCTGGCTGACGATCGCGGTGATCCGGTCCGGGTGCCTGGCGGCGATCCGGAAGCCGACCGGCGCGCCGTAGTCGAACACGTAGATCGCGAAGCGGTCGAGGCCGAGGACCTCGGTGAAGCGGTCGATCACGTCGGCCAGGTGATCGAAGGTGTAGTCGAACGCGCCCAGCTTCGGCATGTCCGACTTGCCGAAGCTGGGCAGGTCGGGCGCGACCAGGTGAAAGTCGTCGGCCAGGAGCGGTATCAGGTCGCGGAACATGTGGCTCGACGACGGGAAGCCGTGCAGCAGCAGCAGCGTGGGCGCGTCGGCCGCCCCGGCCTCCCGGTAGAACACGCTCAGACCGTCCACGTCGGCCGTGCGGTAGGCGATGTTAGTCATGATGAGTCCTCCCTGTTCCTGAGGCTCTCACTGACATACCCGCCCCACACCGTCAGGTTTAACGGTGCGGGGTGGCCTCCTCGAAGATCAAGACCGTCTGGGTCGAACGGACCTCGGGTATCTCCTGCAGGCGACTGAGCACCACGTCGCGCAGCGACACCGCGTCGCGGGCGCGCACTCGGAGCAGGATGTCGTGCTCGCCCGACAGCAGCGCGACGTGGTCGACCGCGGGCATCGCCAGCAACTGGCCGCGGACCGACTTCCAGGACCGCTGGGCGATGTCGACGTAGACGTAGGCCGACAGCCCGTAGCCGTAGCGGACCGGGTCGACCTGGGCAGCGTAGCCGGTGATGACGCCGTCCCGCTCGAGGCGCGCGACCCGGGCGTACGCGCTGGCGCGGGAGATGTGGATGAGGTCGGCCAGCGCGCGCATGGACATCCGGCCGTCGGCGCGCAGCGCCTCGACGATCTGCCGGTCGGTGTCGTCCATCGGTGCCATATGTCCACGGAGGTCGTCCGGGGACAGGTCGCTGATAGTCATATGGGCAATGTACATCGGTGTCTTTAGCAATACGTCTCCAGTTCGTCGGTGCCACTAGAAATTTGGCTCTAGATGGGGACATTCTCTGGAAAAGATCTTTTGTCGAAGGGAGCGGCCGTGAAGACCCAGTACGCCCGCCGCAGCGAAGCGACGGCGGCAGAGACCCTGCTGCCGAGCGCGACGCCACTGCAGTTGATTGACGCCGACGGGCATCCGGGCGACAACCCCGGTTCGCTGCGCCTGCCGGGGCCGGACGTGCTGGTTGAGCTGCACCGCCGGATGGTGCTCGGACGCCGCTTCGACAGCCAGTCGACCGCGCTGGCCAAGCAGGGCCGCCTCGCGGTCTACCCGTCGTCCCGGGGCCAGGACGCCTGCCAGGTCGGTGCGGCGCTCGCGCTGCGCCGCCAGGACTGGCTGTTCCCGACCTACCGCGACTCGATGGCCGTGCTGACCAGGGGCGTGCCCGCCGAGGAGACCCTCACCCTGCTGCGGGGCGACTGGCACTGCGGCTACGACCCCGTCCAGTACCGGGTGGCGCCGCAGTGCACCCCGCTGGCGACCAATACCCTGCACGCGGTCGGCCTGGCGTACGCGGCCACCCTGAAGAACGAGGACCAGGTGGCGCTGGCGCTGCTTGGCGACGGCGCGACCAGTGAGGGCGACACCCACGAGGCGCTCAACTTCGCCGGCGTGTGGAAGGCCCCGGTGGTGTTCCTGGTGCAGAACAACGGGTACGCGATCAGCGTGCCGCTTGCGAAGCAGACCGCGGCCCCGACGCTGGCCGCGAAGGGGATCGGCTACGGCATCCCGTCGCTGCTCATCGACGGCAACGACGCCGCCGCGGTCTACGCGGCGGTGCGGGCCGGGGTGTCGCGGGCGGCGGCCGGCGAAGGCCCGACGCTGATCGAGGCGCTCACCTACCGGGTCGAGGCGCACACCAACGCCGACGACGCTTCCCGCTACCGGGCCTCGGCCGAGGTCAGCGAGTGGCTCTCGCGCGACCCGATCGCCCGCCTGGAGGCCTACCTGCGGGGGGCCGGGCTGCTTGACGACGCGTCGGCCGCGCGGCTGGCGGCGGAGGCGGAGCGGCTGGCGGAGGACGTCAGGCAGCGGATGAACGCCGACGTCAGCGTCGATCCGGCCGAGCTGTTCGAGCACGTGTACGCCCGGCCGACGGCGGCGCTCGAGCGGCAGCGGGCGGAGCTGCTGACTGAGCTGCAGCGAGCTGGAGGAGCCCGCGCTGTGACCCGCGTTATGTCCACTGACTCCCCTGATGAGAGCGCTGCGGCGGCGCGAGGCGACGCCGGTCACGATGGCCGCCGCGCTGAACCAGGCGCTGGCCGACAGCCTGGCCGCCGACGAGCGGGTGGTCGTGTTCGGCGAGGACGTCGGCACGCTGGGCGGGGTCTTCCGCGTCACCGACGGGCTGGCGGCCCGGTTCGGCGAGCGCCGGGTGTTCGACACGCCGCTGGCGGAGGCGGGCATCGTCGGCACCGCCATCGGGATGGCGATGAACGGCCTCGTGCCGGTGGTCGAGATGCAGTTCGACGCGTTCGGCTACCCGGCCTTCGAGCAGGTCACCAGCCACCTCGCCAAGCTCCACAACCGGACCAGGGGGCGGCTGGCGCTGCCGGTGGTGATCCGGGTGCCGTTCGGCGGCGGGATCGGCGGGGTGGAGCACCACAGCGACTCGTCGGAGGCGTACTACACGCACACCCCGGGGCTGCGGGTGGTGACGCCGGGCACCCCGGCCGACGCCTACCTGCTGCTGCGGCAGGCGATCGCGTGCCCGGACCCGGTCCTGTTCTTCGAGCCGAAACGGCGCTACTGGTCTCGCGAGACCGTCGTGCTAAGCACTGACGGGCCGCCGATTGACCGGGCGTGGTGCGGCGGCCGGGCCAGGACGTCACGCTGATCGCCTACGGCGGGATGGTCGCGACCGCCATGGAGGCGGCCTCGGCCGCGGTCGAGGAAGGCTGGGACGTCGAGGTCATCGACCTGCGGTCGCTGTCGCCGTTCGACGACGAGACCGTGGCCGCGTCGGTGCGCCGCACCGGCCGGGCGGTCATCGTGCACGAGGCGGCGGGTTTCGGCGGCTACGGGGCCGAGGTGGCCGCCCGGCTGACCGAGCGGTGCTTCCACTACCTGGAGGCGCCGATCCTGCGCGTCACCGGCTTCGACATCCCGTATCCGCCGCCGCACCTGGAGCGCTTCCACCTGCCCAACACCGACCGCATCCTCGACGCCATCGCGCGGCTGCAGTGGGAGGACGACGACCGTGGCTGACTTCCTGCTGCCCGACCTCGGTGAGGGACTGTCGGAAGCGGAGGTCATCGCGTGGCGGGTCTCGCCGGGCGACCGGGTGAGCGTCGACCAGGTGATCGCCGAGGTGGAGACGGCCAAGGCGGTGGTCGAGGTACCGGTTCCCTACGCGGGCGTGGTCGCGGCGTTGCATGCGACGCCGGGGAGCGTTGTCTCGGTGGGGCAGCCGCTGATTTCGGTGACGGAGGACGGGGCGGGTGGGTTCCGCGAGCCCGGGGTTGTCGTTCCTGAGCAGGTCCCGGGCGAGGCTGACGCGGACGAGGCCGACGGGGCCGAGGAAGCGAGCGGCAGCGTGCTGATCGGGTACGGGACGACGGTGGCGCCGGCCGCGGACGCGACGCGGCCGGCGTCGGGGGGCTGTTGGGGCGTCGCCTGCGGGTGCTGCGGCGTCCCCATCTTCTGCACCTCCTGCGTCATCGGCGGCTTCGGCAGCCTCGGCAGTCTCGGCGGCTTCGGATCGGGTGGCGGTTATCTCTCCGCTTGCGCGCAAGGAGGCCAGGGACGCCGGGCTGGATCTGGCCGCTCTCGCCGGGACCGGGCCTGACGGCGTGGTGAGCCGACGGGACATCCGTGCGGCCATTGCGGAACGAACGATGCAGCGGCAGTCGGCCGTGGTGGATGCTGGCGCGACCACGGGGACGGGGACGGGGACCGGGACCGGGACCGGGACCGGGACCGGCTCGACCGGAACGGGCGAGCGGCGGATCCCGCTGCGCGGGGCCCGGCGTGCCGTCGCCGACAAGCTGTCCCGGTCCCGTCGGGAGATCCCCGAGGCGACCGTGTGGGTCGACGTCGACGCGACCGACCTGGTGGAAACGCGCCGCGCTCTGAACGCGGCCGATTCTTCGCGGCCGGTCAGCCTGCTTGCCCTGCTGGGCCGGTTCACCATCCTCGGCCTGCGCCGCTACCCCGAGCTGAACGCTCGCATTGAGGGCGACGAGATCGTCGTGCCCGACGCGGTCAATCTCGGCTTCGCCGCCCAGACCGACCACGGCCTGGTCGTCCCGGTCGTGCACGACGCGCACCGGCTGACTACGCGCGACCTGTCGGCTCGGCTGGCCGAGCGGACGGCGGGAGCCCGCGACCGCCGTCTCTCCCCCGCCGACATGGCCGGCGGCACGTTCACGGTCAACAACTACGGCGTGTTCGGGGTGGACGGTTCGGCCGCCATCATCAACCATCCGGAGGTCGCGATCCTCGGCATGGGCCGGGTCATCGACCGGCCGTGGGTGGTCGAGGGCCAGCTCACGGTGCGCAAGGTCACCGAGCTGACGCTCTCCTTCGACCATCGAGCCTGCGACGGCGGGACGGCGGGCGGGTTCCTCCGCTACGTCGCCGACCGCATCGAGTCGCCCGCTGTCGCCCTAGGCGACATGTAGGCCCTGAATTCCGCCGGTGCTGGGCTGGTTTACCCCTAGTCCTTGAGCGAGCCCCAGCCGTGCCAGCCGTCGATGGCGATCAAGGCGCTGAAGCGGCCGCGGACGCGGTCGGAGTACGGGTTTCCGGTGTACTGCCGGGCGATACGGTCGATGTCGGACATGTCTGCGTCCTCGTAGATCTCATCGACATGCCCGATGATGCTGACGTGGTTGTACCAGCTGTTCTCGTCGAGAACGTCGAGGGACACCCGGGGGTCGGCGCGCATGTGCTCCAGCCGCTTACGCCCCTCGTCCATGTTCACCAGCACCCGGCCGTCGGCCCAGAGATACCAGGTGGCTACCGACACCGGCTGGCCATCTCGCCGCAGCGTGGTGATGACGGCCGGGTTGGGCTTGCGCAGCATGGCCACGGCGGCGTCGGGAAGCGGTGGTTTCGACATGGGGCCTCCAGGCAGAGTTGTGTTCACGGGCTAGCTGGCATCGTGCCCCCGTCGGGCGGCCGTATGCCCGACGGGGGGCCGACACCCACCCTGGACCCACGCGGCCCGCCGCCCTTCTTTGAGGCCTGTCTTTAAGCCTGTGTTTGCGATGCTTGTAAGGGAGGATGTAGGCGTGGACGGTGAATTTGACTTCGCGGCGGCGTCAGCAATCCGGAAAGTTGTCGAAGACTGGGTCGTACTGCGGGACTCGGGACGGTGGGACGAGTTCGCGCGGGTCTGGCATGACGACGGCTGGATGACCGCGACCTGGTTCCAGGGGCCGTACGCCGAGTTCATCGCGGTCAGCCGGTCCGGGTTCGAACACGGCGTGAACATCGCGCACTTCCTCGGCGGCTTCAGCTGCGAGGTGGCCGGAAATCGCGCGATCGCCCAGACCAAGATGAAGATCGAGCAGCGGGCCGTCGTCGACGGGACCGAGGTGGACGTGACCTGCTCGGGGCGGTTCTACGACTTCTTCGAGCGGCGCGCCGGGCGGTGGGGAGTCGTGCGCCGTCAGCCGATCTACGAGAAGGACCGCCTCGACGTCGTCGATCCGGCCGCCTCGCTCACGCTCGACCGGCCGAGGCTCGCCTCGTTCCCTGACGGGTACCGCCACCTCGGGTACGTCCAGGAGGCACAGGGGCAGCGGGTGCTGCGCGGCCTGCCCGGCCTGCGCGGTCCCGAGGTGGAACTGCTGTACCGGGAAGGCGCCGGCTGGCTGACCGGTTCAGCGACTCCCGGAGTGCCGCTCGGCTCCCATTGAAGCGATGGTCATGAGGTTGCTTGCTGCTGGGTGTTGACCGCGGCGAATGCGGCGAGCACCAGATCAAGGTCGATGGTGCGAACGGCCAGCGTCCACGGCTCGCCTCCGGCGTGGGCGTTGATGACGGCGGACATCCCGGCCTTGACACGCCATGCGTCCTTGCCGCTAACGTCGCCCACCACGTCGACCGTGATGGGTGGCCTCATGGACAGCCCGGATTTCGGCCGCCGGGGAAAGCCGGGGAACCACGTGATTGGCTCCGCAGCCTGCGTGCAGAGGATCAACATCCCCTTTCGCAGCCGCGAGTCGACGCGCCTATGCGCGAGCACGGCCAGCGCCTCGCCAGCAGCCAGGTACTCGAGGTCCAGTGCGGGGTCGGTGGCCGGCAGCCCCCGGCTGACCCGCCGGTTCTGCTCGTAGTTGAGCATCAGGTCCGTAAACGTCTTGGTTCCCGCCGCCCGGCGTATTCGACTCGTGCCCACCGCGTCCGTCCTGGTCGAGACACACATTATTCGAGCGCTGACTATAGCGCTCGTGGCTAGTTGTGTCAGCGCCGTCAACCTCATAGTCGGGCATCCCGTGGAAAACAGCCCAGCTAGGGCAACGAACGCACGCTGGCATCCTGAAATACGGCAGGTATCCCGGCCCGACGGCTCAGGACTTGCCGTGGGCGACGGTAAGCCATTCGGAGCTCGCCGCGATGTAGCCGAGCTTGCCGCAAAGATGGGCGGCGACGGCCGGCATATGGGCCGCGCCGAATACAACGGCCGCGCTTACCGGCTCGGCCGCGCGATCGCGGTGGATCTCATCGAGCCTGCCTGTAAGACGGGCATCTCGTACGGTCCTGACGTTGTATTCAAAGTTCCGGTCGAACCAGCCGCCGGTCAGGTTACCGGCGGTCTCGTCGTAGGTTTCCGCCTGGTCGACGCTATCCAGAATCCTGGGGTCTATGAACTTTCTCGCAAGTCCGAGGGTGACGGCCCCGACAACATCGGTCACGCGGGACACGAGGTCCTCGGCGGGCGTTTTCGGCCGGTTACCGGACCTGTACCCATCCCGCTTGCCTGTTCGGGCATTGGGCCGGGTACCTTGCTCGTTTTTCGGCCGGTGATCCGGCGTCGCCTCCCAGCACACCGGCACGCCCAGGCTCTCCAGCCTCAGCGCGGCCACCTGGTCGACGAAGGGACCCCAGCGCTGTTGCGCCATCCATTCCTGCGCGGGCACGAATTGAGAGGGTGTGCCCTCGGCCACGATAACCTGGCACAACCGGACACGGGCCGCCACTTCGTCGTAGAACTGCTGCTCTCCCACGTGCACCATTGGGAAGAGAATGAACCTCAACGGCGTCACCGAGCGGGTAAAGGTGGTAACAGCCGAGCGAAGCCCGATGATGCTCGATTCGATGAACTGCATGCCACTCCTGCCGCCGCTGCATCCATGGTAAGCCGGAATTCCACGGCGGCGTCAGCGCGGCGGTTCGGCGTCTGAATCGACCACCTGCATGAACGAGCCGCAGGCGCTCCTCAGAGAAGGCCGGCTGGCTTAACTGCGCGGTGCCGTCTGGTCGATGATCATTTCCAGCAGCGCAGCGTGGGTCTGACGGTCGGCGGCCGCGATGAGGCCACCCGTCCCGGCGTGCAGGGGCTGGCCGTCAATGCCGGTCACGGTGCATCCGGCCGCCTGGCAGAGGGCAATGCCGGCCGCAAAGTGCACGCTGTCGGTCAGGTGCCCGTCGGTGACGTAGGCGGCGCGCCGCCCGGCGGCGACCCAGGCCAGTGCCAGCGTGGTCGACACGACGCGCGGCCGGAACCGCGCGGTGAAGGCCTCCTGCGCGAGCAGGCTCACGGCCCGGAAGCGCCTCGCGTTCGGGAACGGCGGGTCGAGGTTGACGTCCACCAGCTGCGTTCGGGGGGAGGGCGCAAGCAGTGCATCGGCGTCGCTGCTGCCGCTGTCGCTGCCGCTACGGAGCCAGGCGCGGTCACCGTCGGTCCAGAAGACCTCGCCGGAGAACGGGTCGGCCGACGCGGCGGCGGTGATGGCAGGTCCGGCCCGCAGGGCGACGTTCACCGCTGCCAGCATGGTGCGGGCTGCGTAGTTGAGCGTGCCGCACAGCGGGTCGACCAGCCACCGGCGCTCCGCTCCATCCGCGCCGACAGCGCCGCTCTCCTCGCCTGTCATCGCGTCAGCGGGCCGGGCCGCCCCGATGACCTCGGTGACGGCCTTCTCCGCGGCCAGGTCGGCGGTGGTGGCGAAGTCGCCGCCGGACTTGTCGAACCGGGCCAGGGCCGACCCGAACATCGCGCGGACGACCGCCGCGCCCGCCAGCGCCGCGGCTACCGCCACCTCTGCGTCCGTTCCCGCGTTCGCCGTCATCCGCGCAGCATAGCCACCTGGCTGTTCCGACGGCTCGGTTCACGCTCTCGGCCATGATGTCGGCCAGAACTCACCGTCCCCAGGTCCGTCCAGATGTCGATGTGCAGCATCGCCGGGTCGCCCTACCCGGCCAGGGCGGCGGCGATCGCGTCCGCTACCGGGGTGGTGGGCCTGGCCAGGCGGGATAGGTCGCCGGTGGTGAGGGCGAGCTCCCCGGCGGCGATGGAGGCGTCGATGCCGGCCATGACGTGCGGGAGCGGGTCGGGCAGCCCGGCGCCGGACAGCATCGCCGCGTACTCCTCGCCGGTGACGGCATGGTAGGGAACGTGCCGCCCGGACTGCTTGCTGACCTCGGCGGCGAACTCGGCGAAGCTCCACGCGGTGTCGCCGGACAGCTCGTAGACGGTGTCCTCGTGGCCGCCGGAGGCCAGGACGGCGGCGGCGGCTGCGGCGTAGTCGGCGCGTGATGCCGAGGCGAGCCGGCCGTCGCCCGCGGCGCGGACCAGCGCGCCGTGCTCCAGCGCGGCCGGGATGTTCATCGTGGCCATCTCGTGGTACAGGCCGTTGCGCAGCAGGCTGTACGGGATCCCGGAGGCGCGGATGGCGTCCTCGGTGGCGCGATGGTCGTCGTTGACCGGGCCGCCCCGGAGGCCGAGGACGCTGGTGTAGGCGAGCAGCGCGACGCCTGCCTTGACGGCGGCGCCGAGGACCGCCTTGTGCTGGGCGACCCGGTCCAGGTGCATCTCGTTGCCCGAGATCAGCAGCACCCGGTCGCCGGCCTTCAGCAGCCCGTCGAACGACTCCGGGGAGTTGTAGTCCGCGACGGCGAGGGTGACTCCCCGGGCGGCGAGGTCGCCGGCCTTGGCGGGATCGCGGACCACGGCGGTGACCTCGGAGGCCGGGACGGCGGCGAGCAGGTGGTCGATGACCAGGCGGCCGAGCTGGCCGCTGGCGCCGGTGACAATGACGCTCACGCGGGAACTCCTAAATTGAGATACCATCAAGTTATCTGGACGGCAGTGAGCCTACCTTAAGTTGATGGTGTGTCAAGATAACGGGGTTGCCTTCATGAGCAGCGGCGAGGGACTGGCCGGGGAACGGCCCCTGCGCGCGGACGCGCGCCGTAACGTGGAGAAAGTGATGGAGGCTGCGGCGGAGGCCTTCGCCCGGGACGGGCTTGACGTTCCCCTGGAGGACATCGCCCGCAGCGCCGGCGTGCGCGCGGGCACCATCTACAACCGCTTCGGCGGCAGGGAGGGGCTGCTCGACGCGGTGGTCGCGGACGTCGCGGCCGGCTGGCTGCGAGCGGTCATCGACCGCGCCACCAGGCAGGGGACGGCATGGGGCCGGTTCGCCGCCTTCGTGCAGGGGATGTGCGAGGAGCAGGCCGCGGACCCCGTCTTCAACGACGTCTTCTCCCGCCGCTACCCGGACGCGCCTGACCTGCGGGCGGTCTGCGACCAGTCACTGGCCTTCGGCGCCGAGCTCATCCGCGACGCCCAGTCCTGCGGCACGCTCCGGCCCGGCTTCTCCGCCGGCGACCTCGCGCGGATCTTCTCGGTCAACGCCTACCTCGTACGCGACCGCCCGGCAGGAGACGACGGCTGGCGCCGCACCCTCCAGTTCACTCTCGACGGCCTTCACGTCCAGCCTGACAGCACCTCAGAGTGACGCGGGACGCCTGCCTGGACACGGCCAGGCACTCCGGTTCGCCTAGCCAGCGGACCGGGGTGCATGCCGTCAACGGCTTGTGCAGGCTGCGCCCGACGCGGACCGCGCGGTCAACGGCGCAGGGCCGCCCGGCGGATCATCGTTCACACCGCTCACAACTGCGCACGTCTATCTATCAGTTCTGACCACACGACTCGCCTACTTATCAGTTCTGACCACAAAATTCGGATAATTCGGGCGCTAGAGTGGTCGGAATCGATAGGAAGATGAAAAAGTGGTCAGAACTGATAGGAAGCCGGCCGCAGAGGCCAGCCGCCCGGCCCGCCCAGCGCGGGAACCGGCCACCGTTAGAGCCACCCAGCCGGCCGAGCAGTCAAGCACCACGCACTGCAACCTGCCGATCATCGCTTTCCCCTCCTGCGGCAGGTCAGTCGCTCGCCACCTGGTCGGCGGTGGCGAGTATCTCGCGGCCGAAAGGCTGCAACTCGATCTCGGTGGCCGAGAGCCCGGTCGCTACCCGCTCGGCCACGCCCCATTCCCAGATCGCGGTGGCGTCCAGGCCGCAGCGCGCGGCTAGCCACCGGGCCCGGTCGTACGGGTCGCCGTGCAGGAGTTCGACGGGATCTTCGCGCATCAGGATGCCCATGTCGTACTCTGCCTCGGCGATGAGGCCATCAGGGTCGACGAGCTTGAACCCTCCCCCGGCCGCCTGCAGCGCGTTCCACTGGTGCACGTCGCCGTGCACGAGAACGGCGCGTTCGTCGTCGTGCGCAGCGATGCGCCGGGCCAGGCAGGCGAGAGCGTCGGCGATCGCTCGCTCGGTGCACGGGCGGCCGAGCCGCTCCCAGGCCGCCGGGATGAAATCGGCCAGCCACCGGCCCTTGTCCGCCCCGGTTGGCAGATGCTCGCAGCCGGGGGCCGGGCGCCATACGCGCTCCGCCGCCGCGCAGAGGATCTCGTGCCGCTCGGGCATGGCCAGCGCGAGCTGGCTCAGCGAAGGGCCCAGCCGTTCCACGAGCAGGGCGCCGCGGGCCGCGTCGGCCCGCAGTAGCCGGGCGCAGCCCGCGCCGTCGGCTAGCTGCAGGACCGTGATCTCGTTCAGCGCGTGGGCACCGGGGCGGTCGATGTGCACCTTCAGGACCGCGGGGATGCCATCGTCCAGCGTGGCCTCGGCGACGAACGCCTCCGTCGGGTCCTCGTACGACCGGCCCACGGTAATCGACCAGTCCCGTTCGAGCTCTGCGATCAGGCCGGGGAGATCACGCAGCCACTGCCCGGCGCCAGCCGCCAGCGCCTTGTTCCGCACGACCGGCGGAACCGCCCCGGCCGTCGTCTCATCCGTGGTCACCAGCCAACCCTAGGGCCGGCCGGGTGGGTGGCGGATGGTCGTGTCGGGCGCTACGAGAAGAACAGGCGGCTGGGGCCGTCGACCAGGATCGTCTGGCGGGCTTCGGCGGTGGGGGCCCAGTCGGCCAGCAGGTTGAGGATCTCGCCGGTGTCGCGCTGGCCGTCCGGGAGGTGGGGCCAGTCGGAGCCCCAGATGAGGCGGTCGGGGCGGGCGACGACGAGGGCCTTGGCCCAGGGAGCGACCGAGCTGAGCGGCTGGTGCTTGGCGACCCGGTAGGCGCCGGACAGCTTGATCCAGCAGCTGCCCTGGGCGAGGACGGCCAGCAGGCGGCGTTCGAAGTCCGGGTCGGGGTCGGTCATGTAGCCCAGGTGGTCGATGACGAAGGTGTCCTCGAAGTCGGCCAGGAACGGCAGCAGATCCCGGACGATCGCGCCCGGCGTGTAGAACTGCAGGTGCCAGCCGCGGGGGGTGGCGCGGGCGGCCATCCGCCGGATGTAGGCGATGATGTCAGCCGTCGGCCACTGAGCGCGGGCGAACAGGTCGAGCCTGATCGCGCGGACGCCGATCGCGTCGAACTGGTCGAGGTCGGCGTCGCTGGCGTCTTCCTCGAGGCGGACCACGCCTGCGCAGCGCGGGCCGATTCGCGTGAGGACATCGGCCAGCAGGCGGTTGTCGGTGCCGTAGTAGGTGGGCTGGACGAGGACCATCCGCTCGATGCCGAGCGCCTCGGTCATCGCCAGGTAGGCCTCGGTGGTGCCGTCGGGGAAGGTGTAGAGCGGGTCGGCGACGTGCGGGTAGCCGGGCTCGAAGACGTGGAAGTGGGCGTCGCACGCGCCCGGCGGCAGGGCGAAGACCGGGGGCGTGTTGCTCTCGGCCGCCCGCATCGGGGTGCACTGGAGGATGTCGGTCATCGGAGGAACCTTTCCGCGCGGGCGGCCGCGCCGTCGTAGAGCATGTCGGTGTCCGTCCCCGTGAGTCGGAGCGGGCAGACGCCGAGGGCGTCAAGGTCGCGCAGCAGGGCCGGGTCGGCGATGCCGCCGACCATGAGGAGCTTGCCGTGCCGTTTCGCGGCGGCGGCCAGGGCCGCGACCGCGTCGGTCACCCTCGGGTCGGCGTACTGCCCGGGCACGCCGAGCTCGGCGGTGAAGTCGTTCGCGCCGAACGCGAGCAGGTCGACCCCGGGGACGGCCGCGATCTCGTCCGCGCGGGCGACGCCGGCCGGGGTCTCGATGAGGATCTGCACGACCGTCGCGTCATCGAGGGCCGGGTTAAGGGTCGCCGCCGGGGTCGGCCGCATGCCGAACTGGGGCACCGAGGCGAGCTGAGAACGCTGCCCGCAGGGCGCGAACCGACAGGCCCGGGCGACGGCGGTGGCCTCGGCGGCGGTCTCGACCCGCGGGGCGATGATGCCCTGGGCCCCGCCGTCGAGCAGCGGGCCGAGCGCGCCGTACGCCCGTTCCTGAACCCTGACGAACGGGAACAGGCCCAGGTCGCTGGCCGTCGCGCACAGGCCGGCGGCGACGTCTAGGTCCATCGTCGAATGCTCGAGGTCGATCATCACCGCGTGGTGCCCGGTGGACTTCGCGATTCGCACCACGTCCAGCGTGCGGCTCGTGCGGATGGCGAGCATCAGCACCGGGTCGCTGCCGCGAAGCCGGTCGATGAACGCGTTCACCGGGCCTGCGCCCCTTGCGTACCGAAAAACAGGTCCATCAGACCTGGATGGGCGGCGATCTCGGCCGCCGTCCCGCTGAGGGCGACCGTCCCCGCCGTCAGCACGGTGGCGTGCGTTGCCACCGAGAGACCGAACCGGACGTTCTGCTCGACCATCAGGATCGTCGTGCCCGCGGCGATCATCGCGCGGATGCTGTCGCCGATGATCGCCAGGCTGGCCGGGTCGAGGCCGAGCGTGGGCTCGTCGAGCAGCACCACCGTCGGCTCGAGCATGAGGGCGCGGGCAAACTCGACCATCCGCCGCTGCCCGCCCGACAGGGCGCCCGCGAGGACGCCCGGCCGGGTGGCGAGGATCGGGAAGGTCTCGGCGAGCGCGTCGTAGCGGCTCTCGAGGTGCTTGCGCCGGCTCCTGATCACGTAGCCGCCCATGAGCACGTTCTGCCGGACGGTCAGCCTGGTGAACAGGCCGTTGCGCTGCGGAACCTGCGCGACGCCCGCGCGCAGGATCGCGTCGGCGTCGCGTCCGGTCAGGTCGGCGCCTTCGATGATCACCGAGCCCGCGCTCGGCCGCAGGATCCCGCTCATCGCCTTCAGGACGGTGGACTTGCCCGCGCCGTTCGGCCCGACGATGCAGGTGATGCCGCCGCGATCGACGCACAGGTCCACGCCGCGCAGGATGTCGAGGCCACCGTAGCCGGCCACCAGGCCCTTGATCTCGATCATGACGCTGACTCCACTGGGCCGCTTGCCGTTACGTGATCCGCCTTGGCCAACGCGACCTGGTCGCCCAGGTAGGCGTCGACGACGGTCTGATCGGCGCTGATCTCGGCCACCGTGCCGTTGGCGATGATCTTGCCGTTCGCCATGACGTAGACCCGATCGGACAGGCTGGCCAGGAAGGCGACGTCATGCTCGACGAGCAGGACGCCGACGCCTTCTGCCCGGAGTCGGCGGATGATGTCGCCGAGTCGCTGCGACAGCGCCGGGCTGATGCCGGCGGCCGGCTCGTCAAGCAGGACCAGCGCCGGGTCAAGCCAGAGCACCTGGGCCAGCTCGATGAGCTTGCGCTGCCCGTAGCTGAGGGCCGCCGGGCTGGCGTTCGCGTACTGCGTAAGCCCGAGATCGCCAAGGACCTTCGTGGCCCGCGCGCGCTCGGCGGCGGTCACCCGGGGCAGGAACAGCCGGCGCAGGGAGAGACGGCGCTCGGCCAGGACCACGTTCTCAAGCACGCTGAGGCTGGGAAACAGCCGGGGCAACTGGTAGGTGCGGGCCAGGCCCGCGTGCGCGCGAGCCTGGCGGCCGCTGCGCTCGATCCGCCGTCCGGCGAGGGTGAGCTGACCGGCCGACGCCCGCACAGTGCCGTCGATCAGGTTGAACAGGGTGGTCTTGCCCGAGCCGTTCGGCCCGATGAGGCCGGTGACGCTGGCGGGGGCAAGGTCGAGGTCCACGCCGTCGACGGCCCGGAGTCCGCCGAACGACCTGGCCAGGCCGCGGACCGCGAGCACGGTCCCGCCAGTATTGATAGTGGCACTGGTGCTGATGTTGGCATTGGTGTCGGTGAATCGGCCGGCTGAACTGGCACCCCGGGACCGTTCGGGATCATCGTGGTGTTGATCTCGAACTTGACTTTGGTTTTTCCACTGGTTTTTCCAAGCGGACACGGTGGGCAGCAGGCCGCGGGGCAGGAAGAGCACCACCAGGCCGAGCAGGCCGCCGAACAGCAGCAGCCGGATCGCCCCGGCGTCGGCGCCGCCCAGGCTGGTGCTGGTGAGGTTGGCGAGGGGTTCGATGATGAACGCGCCGAGGACCGGGCCCCAGAGGGTGCCGCGGCCGCCGAGCAGCGCCGACAGCACGATCAGCATGCTCGTGACGATGTCAAACACGGCACTGACGTTGAGGAACGTCACGTAGTAGGCGTAGATGCCGCCCGCGACGCCGAGGAACGTGCCGCCGAGCACGAATGCGATCAGCTTGTAGGCGCTGGTCGCCAGGCCAAGGCCGGCCGCCTTGTCCTCGTCGTCCTGGATGGCGAACAGGCCGAGGCCGAGTTTGCTGCGCCGCACCCAGGCGGAGACGGCGACGGCCACCACCAGCAGGGCGAGCAGCGGGTAGTAGAACGGCCAGTTCTGGTAGGTCAGCGACCAGGTCGGGAGGGGCAGGGCCAGGCCTTGACTGCCGCCGGTGAGGCCGGACCAGATGGTCGCGACGATGCCAAGCAGCTGCAGCGCCGCGAACGTGACGATGATGAAGTACATGCCGCGGGTCCGCCGGGTCACCAGGCTGAGTACCGCCGCCGCGACCGCGCAGACCAGCCCGCCGACCAGGCAGCCAAGGAACGGCGACACGTTGTCCTTGGCGGCGAGGATCCCGGTGGCGTACGCGCCGAGGCCGACGAAGGCGCTGTTGCCGAGCGAGATGTACCCGGCGTAGCCGCCCATGATGTTCCAGCCGGTCGCGCCGATGGCCAGCAGGAAGGTGAGGATCAGCATCGTCTGGTAGTACAGGTTGTTCGAAACCAGAGGGAAGACGGCCAGCGCTACGAGGGCGAGGGCGATGAGCACACGACGGATGTTCATGTGGCGGCGTCCTGTCTGGTCGCCAGGGTGAACAGTCCCTGCGGCCTGATGAGGAGCACGAGCAGGATGAGGATGGTGGGAACCGCTTCCGCCCAGCGGACGGAGATGTAGGTCGACGTGACCGATTCGGCCAGGCCGAGCAGCACCCCGGCGGCGAAGGCGCCGGTCACGCTGCCGAGGCCGCCGAGGATGACCACGCTGAGCGTCAGCCCGATCCAGGTGTCCTGCGAGTCCGGGGTGAACTGGTAGAGGAAGCTGAGCGCGGCGCCGCCGAAGGCGGTGGTCGCGGTGGCGATGGCGAAGATCCAGGTGCCGATCTTCTTCGGCTCGACCCCGATGAGCCTGGCGCCCTCCGGGTTCTCGGCGGCGGCGCTGATGGCGTGGCCGAGCCAGGTCCTGGTGAGCATCGTGCGCAGGGCCACGGTGACGGCCACCGCGAGCAGGCAGGCGTACAGCTGCGCGCGCGGGACGATGATCGAGCCGTGGGTGAACGCCTGGTTGAAGTAGGCCGGGGTGGTCGCGGTCGGGTTCGGCCCCCAGATCAGGGCGATGACGGCTTCCGCGACGAGGGCGACGGCGAAGGTGACCACGATGGTCAGCCCGTGGTCCAGACGCTGGACCCGCTCGACGATAAACCGGTAGATGACGACGCCGAGCGCCGCCATTGGCACGGTCACGATGAGCGAGCCGAGCAGCGGGTCGATGCCGAGCCGCGACCACAGGGTCCAGCAGAGGTACGCGGACAGGATCAGGAACGCGCCCTGGGCGAGGTTGACGATCTTCATGACCCCGAAGGTCAGCGACAGGCCGGTCGCCATCAGCGCGTACACGCCGCCGGTGAGGACGCCGAAGATCACCGCCTGGAACAGCTCGGTCATCCGTTGCCCCAGGCGGGCTTGGTCAGCAGGACGGTCTTGGTGGTGGCGGCCGAGGCCGGGGCGACGACCTGCAGGGTGCCGTGCTGCCACTGGGACAGCAGCAGGCTGCCTTCCGGGTCGCCGGACTTGTCCCACTTCAACGGGCCGACGATCGTGCTGACGGTGTTGTCGTGGAGCCAGCTGGCGAGGGCGCTCTGGTTGAGGCTGCCGACGGCCTTGACGGCCGCCGCGAGGACCTGGCCGGCGGTGTAGGAGTTGGCGGCGTCCTCGGTGGGGGGCGCGCCGAACATCTTCGTGTACGCCTTGACGAACTCGGCGTTCCCTGGGTAGCCGGCCGTTGCGCTCCAGGACTGCGCGGTGAAGACGCCGTCGGCGCTGGCGGCGCCGCCAATGGCGCTCGGGTAGGCCTCGTCGGTCGGCGCGTTGGTCTGGAACAGGATCTTCGGGTTGTAGTTGAGCTTCTGCAGGGACCGGACGAACTGGGCGCCATCGTCGGCGACCGCGCCCTGGACGATCATCTGCGGCTGCGCGTGGGCGACGGCCGAGGCGATGGAGTCGAAGTTCGTGGTGCTCGGGTCGTAGACCTGGTAGTAGACGGTCTTGACGCCGAGCGCCTTCAGCTTGGCCGCGAACACGGCCACAGCCGGGCTGGCGCTCGGGTCGTCCTGGGTGACGTACGCGGCAGTGGTCGGCCGCTGGCCGGCGGGCAGGCTGGCGATCCAGCTTACGAACTGGTCCGGCAGGCTCGTGGTGGTGCCCGGCTGGGCGAAGAAGAGGTCGCTGAAACCGCGGGTGAACAGGGTGGCGGCGCCGCCGGACGGCTCCACGTAGAGCATGCCCTGCCGCGCGGCGATGGCCGAGGCGGGCGCGTTGAGCAGGCTCGAGAAGGTGCCGAGGAGCAGATTGACGTGATCGGCGCTGATCAGCCTGGTGTAATCGGTGGCGGTCTGGCTGGGATCGAAGCCGTCGTCGAGCATGTCCAGCTTGATCTGGCGGCCGAGCAGGCCGCCGGCCGCGTTCACCTGGCTGGCCCACAGCTCGTAGCCCTGATAGCCGGACTTCGAGACGTCGGCGACCGGGCCGGTCATCGGCAACGACATGCCGATCGTGATGGGGCTGGACGAGGTCGATCCGGCTGCCGATCCGGCGGGCGCGGCCGAACTGCAGGCCGCCACCGTGGTGACGGCGAGCACCGTGGTGACGGCGAGGATGGGGAAGCTGAGCTGACGGGGACGTCTTTGTCTGTTCATGACTGCCTTCTTGCTGGATGCGTGGTTGATTGAATGCGCGGCCTTAGTGGGTGATGTGCGGATACGGTTCGCCGTCGAGCCCGGGGACCGTGACGGCGGACGGGTCGTTGGCATGAGCGACGAGCTCACTGCTCGCGTAGTCAGTGACGGCGCCTGACAGCAGTTGCGCGGGGTCTTCCATCACCACGCGCAGCCGCGTGACGAGGGCGAACCAGTCGCCGGGACCCTTCAGGGCCGGCTTGGCGGTGACGCTGGCGGTGCCGGGGCCGATGGTGGGCGGTTCGGCCGAGCGGGCGGCGAAGCGCGGGTAGCCCTCAAACATGCCGCCAGCAAGCTGGGAGGTGGCGCGCAGCCCGGCCCACAGCCGGCGATAGCCGGCCTCCAGGGCCTGGGCCGCGGAACCGTCGTGTGCGGCCGGGTCGTAGGGCGGGAAGACGGGGGCGTGCGGCGCGATGAACACGCGCTCAGGGGCCAGCCGCCCCCTGGAGACGGCGCGGACGACGCCGGCGATGCTGTTCGACTCCTGGGTGACGCCGGCCGTCGGCCGCCCGGCCTGGCCCGCGAAGATCACCATCGCCCGCTCCCAGTCGATGCCGCCCGCATCGAGCCAGCTGATAAGCCGGTGCGCGATGTCCATGCCGGTGAGGTAGAACGTCGCGATCATGATCTTGTTGAACGGGACCGGGAGGTCGGCGCGGGTGGCCGGGCCTTCGAGGTAGTCACGGCGGACCGCGGTCATCGTCAGGTAGCCGGGGTCGTCCAGGGCCCGCTCGAGGAAGCGCTCGGTGAGCTGGCAGGAGTAGTCGACCATCGCGGCGATGCGCTCCTCGCGACCCGCGAACGCCCGAACCGCGATCTGGTCGCGCCACAACCGCGTTGAGCTGGCTGCGCGAGCCTCCTTGGTCGCGTCGAGCAGCCGGGCCGCGTCGGCGCGCCAGCCGGCGTCCTCCCCGTCGTCGCCGCCTGACATCTCGCGCAGCCGGGTGAGGGTGGCCAGCGCGGGGCCGAGGTGCGATATCGCCGCCAGTTCCTTGAAACCCCGGCTGGTAAGCCGGTAAGGCTCGATGACCGGGGCCGCGCCGTCGCCCGGGTAGAGCGCCAGGTCGGTGCCGGTGACGATGAGCAGCGGGTCACGCTCGGTCTCCCCCGCGGTCGCCTGCGCCAGGTGAGCGCCGATGCTGTCCTGGCCCGCTGTGTAGGTGGTGAACAGGTCGACCAGCGCGGGGCTCTCAAAGCCGATCGGGGGCATCAGCGGACTCCCGCACTGAGCTGATAGCGCACGGTCTCGGCGGCGAAGCGCAGCTCAGGGGTCAGGGAATTCGTCACGATGAGCTCGACCGACCCGGCGTCGTAGCCGCCGCCGCCGTCGACGCCGACGACCGTGACGTCGGTACCGCCGCAGGTGGGGAACGTGGCGACCTCGCGCAGCTGGTTGCCGTCCCACTCGTAGACCTGGGAGTCGAGGGCCGGCCGAGGGTTGGCGGGGGTGCCGAGGATGAAGTTGATCCGGATGAGCAGCGTCCGGCCGCCGCATCGGGTCACCGCGAGTTCCCTCGCGCCCAGGCCCTCGAGCACCTGCGCTTCCGTGAACCGCGCGCCGTCCCACCGCAGCAGCCGGGTCGGGGCGGCGATGCAGGCGACGACGAGGTAGCTCTCGTCGCCGTCGTCGAAGGTGGCGAACGCGCGGCCGGACTCGGCGGCCAGGGTCTGATGCGGAGCCAAGCGGGTGCCGTCCCAGCGATAGAGCACGCTGGGGCCGACGTGCTCGGCGTGCGCGACGAAGTACTCGCCCCCCGCCGTGAACGCATGCCAGTTGTAGGCCCACTGCGATGGGATCGGCTGGAATTCGGCGAACTGCGCGCCGTCCCACTCGTAGACGACCGAGTCCCGGTTGGCCCCCTGGTCCGGCCCGGCCAGACCAGGCGGGACGATGACCCCCTGGGCTAGCCCGAGGAAGTGCCTGCCGCCGATCTGCCAGTGCCGCCACTGCTTGGCCGCGAACGTCGGCACTTCCTGGAAGCAGGCGAACCCGTCCGCGCGCCACTCGAAGATCGTGGACGTGGCCGCGAACTGGTACGGCCCGGCGCCGGTCCTGATGCTCGCCACCGCCAGGAACGCCCGGTCGCCGATGGTGAAGAACTCCGCGTCCTCGCCACCCGGCGCCGGCAGCGTGGCCCAGGGCTCGAGGCGGCCGCCCGCCCGGTTCAGCAGCAGCAGATCGGCGTCGCTGTCGCCGCCGTTCATCCCCGGCGATCGGCCCGGGATGTCCCTGGCGAGCTGCGGTACGGCCAGGAGTTCGTGGCCTGCCACGTGGACGGGCTCGACGGCTCGCGCGCCGCACGTGGGATATCGCTGTACCTCGGTGAGGGTCACTTGCATTGCATCACTACAGCAACCATGCTTGTGCCAGGCAAGTAATCTGGAGTTACTATCGACGACATGCAGCGTTAGTGGATGTGACGTTTCAGTGCTGGACGTGCGCAAGCTGATCATGCTCGAGGCCGTCATGGCCGAGGGATCCATCGCCGCGGCCGCCCGGCGCCTGCAGTACACGCGGTCGGCCGTTTCCCAGCAGATATCCGCGCTCGAGGCCGAGGCGGGCACCCCGCTGGTCGACCGGGCAGGCAACCACATCACGCTCACCCCGGCCGGCCGCGCGCTGGTAGAGCACGCCGAGCGGATCCTGGTGGAACTACGGTCGGCCGAAGCCATGCTGGCAGGCGCGGGGACGCAGATCACCGGGCTGCTGCGGGTGGGCATCCCGTTCCGCGAGGGCCCGCACATCATGAGCACGGCGCTGACGGAGGTGCGCCGACGCTTCCCCGACATGGAGATCCGGCTCGCCGCGGTCAGCGACGAGGAGGGCCCCGACGCGGTCCACCGCGACCAGCTCGACATGGCCATCGTGTCGCGCTACGGCAACGAGCGGGAGACGGCCACGGCCGGGCTGCGCGAGTGGACCCTCGGACACGACCCGCTCCGGCTGTGCGTTTCCCCTGACCACCCGCTGGCCGGGGCGTCCAGCTGCTTGATGGGTCAACTGGCGGGCGAACCGTGGGTCATGTGCCCCGACACCTCGCTCGGCCGCCTCGTCCGCAGCATGTGCATCGCGGCGGGCTTTCAGCCTCGGGTGGGCGCGACGGTGCACGACGTCGGCACCGCCATCAGCCTGGTCGGCATCGGGTGGGGCATCACCATCGCGCCTGAGCTCACCCCGGCCGGGACGCCAGCCCCCGTCGTCCGGCTGCCGATCGCGGGAATCGACACGATCAGGTACAGCGTCCTCATTGCCCGAGACGGCGAGCACCTGTCGCCGCGGATGGCCGCGGCGATCTCCGCCGTCCGGTCGGTGAGCGCCGAACTGCGCGCGGCGGCCGGCGGCGGTGGCCGCTAGCGCGGGTCGCCACTCGGCTAACGGTGCGACCGGCACCTCGCGCCCGTCCTCGAACCGCCGGATGACCTTGGTGTTGCCGGTCCCGAGGATGGCCAGCACCTGAGGCGCCCCGCTGTGGCTGCGGAAGCGGGCCTCTTCCAGCGCCTCGGTCAGCCCGCGGAGCGTGTACGGGTAGATCTGATCCACCTTGCGGCCCTTGCCCCCGGTTGCCTCGGCATCTCGGACCAGGTACCCCTTGGCAGCGTCGGTCATGGTGCTTGCCTCCCGCGCAGCGCAGCACCCGTCCCACCCTCAACGGTAGCAACTGCGCTGGTCAGGAACCTTCGTCGGGCTGGTGGCCGCGGCGGGCGTCACGGTCGAAGATGATCAGGGTCTCAGCCGGTCCGCCCTCGACGCCGATCGCGTGCGGCAGCATCGTGGGGAATTCCGCCGACTGGTTGGTCTCGATCCGCAGGCGCCGGTTGCCGAGCAGCAAGACCGCGGTGCCGGAGAGGACCACCAGCCATTCGCGGCCGGGGTGGGCGCGCATGCGCGAGGGGCTCTCGGGTGGATCGACCAGGCGCTGGCGCACCACCGTCACGCCCGGATCCGCCTTGATCGACCAGCGCATCCGGCCGTGGGCGGCGTCGATTATCGGGCTGGAGATCACGTCGTCGGCGGCGGTCTCGACGAGCTGGTCGAGCGAGGTGTCCAGCGCCCTGGCGATGGTCACGAGGCTGTCCAGGGCCAGCCGGCGCTGGCCGTTCTCGATCCGGCTGAGCGAGGACTGACTGAGCCGGGCGCGCGCGGCCAGCTCCTCCAGGGACCAGCCCTGCGCCACCCGCAGGGCGCGGATCCGCTTGCGTACCAGGCCGTCCAGGTCATCATCGCCTTGCGTCATAGACATGATCATATGCCTTAAGAGCATGGCGTGGTTATCGTCGCGGTATTGCCCCAGGGACGACCGGGGCTCACGCGAACGAAGGGAATGGCGACATGCTGATGACGACTACCGCGTACGCGAGTGACAAGCTGCCCGATGAGACCGTTGACGCGGTGGTGATCGGCGGCGGGGCGGCCGGCTTGAGCGGCGCGCTGATGCTCGCCCGCTCCCGCCGCTCGGTCGTCGTGATCGACGGCGGCGCCCCCAGAAACGCTCCCGCCGCAGGGGTGCACGGGCTGCTCGGCCTCGATGGCGTGCGGCCGGCCGAGCTGCTGCAGACCGGGCGGGAGGAGGTCCGCCGCTACGGCGGCCTGGTGGTCGCGGGCGAGGTGATCTCGGCCGCCCCCGCCGCCCCGTCGGCCGGGGGCGACCTTCGGTTCGCGGTCGCCCTGTCCGACGGCGCTACCTTGCGGGCGCGCCGACTGCTGGTCGCGACCGGGCTTCGCGACGTCCTGCCCGAGGTGCCCGGGCTGGCCCGGCACTGGGGCCACGGCGTGGTGCACTGCCCGTACTGCCACGGGTGGGAGGTACAAGACGAGCCGATCGGGGTGCTGGCCGTGGGCCCGGCCTCCGTCCACCAGGCGCTGCTGTTCCGCCAGCTGACCGTCGACCTCATCTACTTCAGCGGCGGCACCGAGCTGGACGTGGATACTCGCGCTCGCTTCGCCGCCTGCGGCATCCAGGTCGTTGACACCCCGGTGGACGCGATCGAGTCCACTGCGGACGGCAACATCGCCAGCGTCCGGCTGAGCGACGGGCGGCTCGTGGCCCGCCGCGTGCTCGCCGTCGCGACCCGAATGCAGGCCCGTACCGAGGGCCTTGATGGCCTGCGACTGCCGCTGCGGGACCTGCCGGGCGGGATGGGTCGCAGCGTCGCCTCCGGTCTGGCCGGCCAGACCGAGGTGCCGGGAGTGTGGGCGGCGGGCAATGCCACCGACCCGTTCGCTCAGGTCGGCGCCTCCGCCGCGGCCGGCGCGCTGGCAGGCGCCCACATGAACGCCCACCTGGTCACCGCCGACACCGACGCCGACCTCGTCGCCGCGCAGCGCAGCGCGGGAGCACTGCCCGCTGAGGGCCTGGCGGGCCGGTCTACTTCTCTGCGAATGAGGTGAGCGGCATCGGCTCGCACGCGAGCACCGGGTCATCGGCCGGGCCGTACCACAGGTGCAACGCCGAGCCCCGGACCTGCGCGTGGGGCTCGGGCATGGACCGCTGACCGGGCCAGGGGTCGTGGGTCGCCTCGGCGATGTAGTCCTGCAGCGCGTCGAGCGCGTGCCGGGCGGCGTCGGCCACGCACTCCTCGACCGAGCCCTGGTACTCCAGGCAGGTGAGGTAGTCCTCCTGCGGCCAGATGCCGGAGGACCCCGTGTGGTAGTCGCCCTGCTGGCCGGGGAACCGGCCCTCGTCAGAGCGGAACCAGAGCATGTCGTCTTCCAGCGTGACGTGGAAGCCGGCCGGTACGATCGCCGCCAGCCGGGCGGCAAGCAGCGCGGAGAGGCGATCCGGGTCCACGTCCATGTCGCCGATTGTGCCCGAGAGCACGGCACCCGGCCCAGTGCTTTTCTGCCGGCTCAGGCGGCGAGCGTGGCGATGATGCGTTCCCAGGCGTCGTCACGCGCCGCCTTATTGAACGCAGGGGTGCCAGGCCAGAAGAACGCGTGCGCGGCGCCGGGGTAGCTGATCAATTCGTGGTCGGTCCCGGCCGCGCGCAGAGCGTCGCCGATCTGGCGGCGTTGCCCGGCGTCGATCAGAGCGTCGTCCTCGCCGACCAGGTAGAGGATGCGGCCGCGGATCCCCGGCGTGAGGTCCAGTGTGGGTGATGGCTGGCTCATCGGGATGTCCGTGGTCGGCAGCCAGCCGCCATAGAGGACGGCCGTCACGCTGACCGGGAGACGGCAGGCGGCGAGGTAGCTCAGGTGGCCGCCGGCGCTGAAGCCGATCATCGCGATCCGGTCGATCGACGGCTGGGAGTTGAGCCAGCCGATGCAGGCCGCGGTATCGTCAAGTGCCTGCTGGCGCCCGAGGCGGGTGAGGTAGCGGAAACCCTCCTCGCGGCCGGCCGGGTCGCGCTCGAGCCAGCGGCCGGGCGGGGCATCTCGGTGGTAGAACTCCGGGGCGATCGTGAGGTCGCCGGCCCCGGCCAGGTCATCGGCGACGCCCCGGATATCCGGGCTCACGGCGAAGAGTTCATGCGCGACGATCACCCCGGTGCGGGCGTTGTCGCCGGCTGGGCGAGCCAGGTAGGCCTGCATCGTGGTGCCGTCGGCGACGGAAAGCTGAATGGCTGGATTCGTGGCGGTCATGCAGCCAACCTAGGAGCAGGTTGTACTGGTAACCAGAGTCGCTCTTTACTGGTATGGCCATGAGTAGTCTTAGTCTCATGGCGGCCGATGGAGACCCGCAGGCACTGGGACAGCTGCTACGGTCGCGCCGCGAGCGGCTGACCCCGGCCGATGTCGGGTTGCCCGCGGGCAGCCGTCGGCGGACGGCCGGCCTGCGGCGCGAGGAGGTCGCGCTGCTGGCCAACGTGTCCACCACCTACTACACCTTCCTTGAGCAGGGGCGGCAGGTACGGCCCTCGGCGCAGGTACTTGACGCCCTGGCGGCCGCGCTGCACCTGTCCGCCGCCGAGCGCCGCTATCTGCAGGTGCTGGCCCATGGGGGCGACGACCCGCCCGGCGGCGGGATGGCGATCACCGCATCGCCGCCCGAGCAGCTCGACCAGGGCGTGGCCGATCTGGTGCAGCGCCTCGACCCCTTCCCGACGATCGTCAAGGGGCGCCGCTGGGATGTGCTCGCGGCCAATGCCGCCGCCCGTGAGCTATTCACCGATTGGGTCGCGCTGCCCGCGCGAGAACGCAATCTGGTGCGCTGGATGTTCACGACTGACCGGGCCCGCGAGGTGTACCTGGACTGGGAGCAGGAGGCGCGGGCAATGCTCGGCCGCTTCCGGCTGGCCGCCGCCCGCTACCGCGATGATCCGGACTTCACGGCCCTGATCGCCGAACTCCAGCGCGACAGCCAACAGGTCAGAGACTGGTGGCCCCAGCACGACGTGATAGCCATTGGCAGCGGGTCGAAGAAGCTGCGGCATCCCCGACTCGGGCCGGTCAGCTACTCGCACGTCGTGCTGCAGGTGGCCGACAATCCGGACCAGACGCTCGTCACCTACTCCCCCAGTACAGGCGGCTAGCGGGGGCGTTCGTCGATGATGCGGCGCATCTTGCCGGTCGAGCGTTCGATGGTGCCCGGGTCCTGGACGATGGTGGCGGCGGTGACGCCGATGGTGTTCTTGATGAGGGTGGCCAGGTGGGCGGCGGCGGCCTCGGCGGCGGGCGGGTCGGCGTCGGGGCGGCGCTCGACGTGGACGGTCATGGCGTCCATCCGGCCGGGGCGGGACAGGTGCAGCTGGAAGTGCGGCGATAGGGCCGGGACCTGGAGGATGAGCTCCTCGACCTGGGTCGGGAAGAGGTTGACGCCGCGCAGGATGATCATGTCGTCGGTGCGGCCGGTGACCTTCTCCATCCGGCGCATGGGGCGGGCGGTGTCCGGCAGCAGCCGGGTCAGGTCGCGGGTGCGGTAGCGGATGACCGGCATCGCCTGCTTGGTCAGCGAGGTGAGCACGAGCTCGCCGAGCTGCCCGTCGGGCAGCACCTGGCCGGTGACCGGGTCGATGACCTCGGGGTAGAAGTGGTCCTCCCAGACGTGCAGGCCGTCCTTGGCCTCGACGCACTCCTGGGCGACGCCGGGGCCGATCACCTCGGACAGGCCGTAGATGTCGGTCGCGTCGATTCCGGCCCTGGCCTCGATCTCGGCGCGCATCTCGCCGGTCCAGGGCTCGGCGCCGAAGATGCCGTACCGCAGCGAGCTGCGGGCCGGGTCGAGGCCCTGGCGCTCCATCTCGTCGAGGATCGCGAGCATGTACGACGGGGTGGCCATGATGATGTCGGGGGCGAAGTCGCGGATCAGCGTCACCTGCCGCTCGGTCATCCCGCCGGAGACCGGGATCACGGTGCAGCCGAGCTTCTCGGCCCCGTAGTGGGCGCCGAGGCCGCCGGTGAACAGGCCGTACCCGTAGGCGTTGTGCAGGATGTGGCCGGGGCGGCCGCCGGCCGCGCGGATCGAGCGGGCCATCACGGTGGCCCAGGTGCCGAGGTCGGCGGCGGTGTAGCCGACGACGGTGGGGCGGCCGGTGGTGCCGGAGGAGGCGTGGATGCGGGCGACCTGCTCGCGCGGCACCGCGAACATCCCGAACGGGTAGTTGTCGCGCAACGACGCCTTGGTCGTGAACGGGAACCGGGCCAGGTCCGACAGGTCCCTGACGTCGTCGGGGTGGACCGCGGCGGCGTCGAACATCTCCCGGTAGTGGGGCACGTTCTGGTAGGCGTGCCGCAGCGACCAGCGCAGCCGCCCGAGCTGCAGCGCGCGCAGCTCGTCGGCCGACGCGGTCTCGATCGGCTCGAGCTCGCCCGGCGGGGTGGCGATCGCGGTCACGGGCAGCTCCTCAGGAGTCATAGTCAACGGTGATCTCGGGGGTGGTCGGCAGCGCCTGGCAGGTGAGTACGTAGCCGGCCTCGACCTCGGCCGGCTCGAGGGCGTAGTTGCGGCGCATCACCGCGGTGCCGTCGGTGACCCGGGCCCGGCAGGTGCCGCAGACGCCGCCCTTGCAGGCGAACGGCAGGTCGGGCCGGACCCGCTGGGCGCCGTCCAGGATCGGGGTGCCGGCGGGCAGGGTGAGGGCGGTGCTGCGGCCGTCGAGAATGATGGTGACGCTGGCGCCGGGGCCAGCCGGCGCGTCTTCGTGAGTGGCCTCGACCGGAGGTTCGTCGCCGACCCAGAACAGCTCGCGGTGGATCCGGCCAGGCTCCACGCCGAGCTCGCGGAGCACCTCGGTCGCGCCGGTGACCAGGCCGTAGGGGCCGCACAGCCACCAGTGGTCGGTGCCCGCGACGTCGACCGTGGCGGGCAGCAACGCGGTCAGCCGGCCGGGGTCGAGGCGGCCGCTGAACAGCTCGACCTCCTGCGGCTCGCGGGACAGGACGTGCACTAGGTGCATTCGGGCGGGGTGGGCGTCCTTGAGGTCGGCGACCTCGTCGGCGAACATGACCGTGTCGCTGCGGCGGTTGCCGTAGATGAGCGTGACCGTCGACTTGTCGTCGGCGGCGAGGACCGACGCGGCGATTGACATCATCGGGGTGATGCCGGATCCGGCCGCGATCAGCACGTGGCGGCCGGGGACCGAGAGGTCGGGGGTGAAGGTGCCGCTGGGAGCCTGGACGTCGAGGGTGTCGCCAGGCTTGAGGGTCCGGACGAGCCAGCCGGAGACGACGCCGTCGGCGACCTCGCGGACCCCGATTCTCGGGGCGGCGCCGACCGGGGCGCAGATCGAGTACGAGCGGCGTTCCTCGCCGCGGCGGACGGTCAGGGACTGGCCGGGTTGGAAGGCGAAGTCGGCGGCCAGGTCGTCCGGGACGGTGAACGTGATCGCGGCGGAGTCGTCGGTGAGCGGGTCGATGCTGGCCACCGTCAGCGCGTGGAAGTCGGCCCGCGACCGCCGACGCGGGGAAGTGGCGGGGTCCTGGACGCTCATAGCGCCTTGACCCCCTCGAATGGCTCGCCGCAGGCGTTGCAGCGGTGCAGGGATTTGCACGCGGTGGCGCTGAACTCGGCCGTGCGGCGGGTGTCGGTGGAGCCGCAGCGCGGGCAGGCTGGTGAGGGGGGCGCGGTCAGCGTCAGCGGGGTGGGGCCTGACCGGCGCGGGGCCGGGGTTGGCGGGGCGATGCCGTTGGCGGCCAGCTTGCGGTGGCCGGCTTCGGTGATCCAGTTCGTGGACCAGGGCGGTGCGAGCTGGGTGTTGACGGTGACGTGGGTGAAGCCGGCCCGGGTGAGGCGGGCGTGGATGTCGGCGGTGATCTCGCGCATGGCCGGGCAGCCGCTGTAGGTGGGGGTGATGGTGACGGTTGTTTTCACTGGCGAATGGTCGACTGATCTGAGGATGCCGAGGTCTTCGATCGTGAGCATGGGGAGTTCCGGGTCGGGGGTGCTCGCGGCGACCTGGTAGGCGTTCGTCTGTTCGGTCATCGTGGTCACCAGGTCGCGTCCGGGTGGGCGCGGGCGACGGACTGGAGCTCGGCCAGGATGTAGCCCATCGCCTCCGTGTGCACGCCGTCGCGGCCGGTGCGGCCGCCGACCGGGGCGAGCGCGGCGGCGGTGGGGCGGTCCAGGCCGGCGGTCGCCAGGACGGTGTCGAGGACCGCGTCGAAGGCACCGGGGCTGACAGCGGCGAGCGCGTCGGGGTCGGGGCGGAACAGCTCTCCGACTAGGGGCCATAGGGTGTCGAGGGCGGCCTGGGTCTTGGCGTGCGACTCCGGGGTGCCGTCGCCGAGGCGGACCACCCACTGGGCGGCGTAGTCGCGGTGGTAGGCGAGCTCGTTGACGCCCTTGGCGGCGATGGCGGCGAGCACCGGGTCGGCGGCGGCCGGCTGGGAGCCCGATCCGGCTAGTTCCTCGAACAGGGCCAGCCGCCAGGTCGAGAAGATCAGCAGGCGGACGACGACCTCGGCGAAGTCACGGTCGGCGTGCTCGGCCAGCCGGACGCTCCTGAACTCCTTCTCCTCGCGGAAGAAGGCAAGCTGGTCCTCGGTCTGGCCGGTGATGCCGCCGGCCCGGGACAGCAGCAGGCGCGCCTGGCCGAGGAGGTCGAGGGCGATGTTGGCGACCGCGGTCTCCTCCTCGAGCTCGGGCAGGCGGGCGACCCACTGCTGCAGGCGGTGGCTGTAGATCAGCGCGTCGTCGCCGAGGGCGAGGCACCAGCGGGCGAGGGCGGCCGGGTCGAGCTGCGCGGGCACCGACGTGTCGATGCCGGCTAGCGGGTCGGCGAAGCCGGTGCCGAACGCCCAGCGATGGCCCTCGTCGTGATCCTGCGCCAGGAGGTCATAGGGGTTGTCGTCGGTGCTAGTGGTGTCAGTGGGGCTGGTCGGAATGGGGCTGGTGGGAGTGGGGTCGGTGGGATTCATTGGGGTGCCCTCAGATGTGCGGGACATCGTCGGGGATGTCGTAGAAGGTGGGGTGGCGGTACACCTTGTCGCCGGAGGGCTTGAAGAACGGGTCCTTCTCGTCCGGGCTTGACGCGGTGATGTCCGACGCCAGGACCACCCAGATGCTGACGCCCTCGTTGCGGCGGGTGTAGAGGTCACGGGCGTGGTGCAGGGCCATCTCGGCGTCGGCGGCGTGCAGGCTGCCGACGTGCACGTGGTTGAGTCCGCGCTTGCCGCGGAGGAACACCTCGTAGAGCGGCCAGCCACCTTGGTCAGACATGGGGCGCTCCTGCAGTCAGCCGGGACCGTTCGGGCGAAGGGTTTGGGTGGGTTTGATCGTGCTGTTTGGCGGCGTGGGCGAGGGCGGCCTCGCGGACCCAGGCGCCCTCGTCGTGGGCGGCCCGGCGGCGGGCGAGGCGCTGGGCGTTGCAGGGGCCGTTGCCCGCGATGACGGCCTTGAGCTCGTCCCAGTCGACCGGGCCGAAGTCGTAGTGGCCGCGTTCTTCGTTCCAGTGGAGGTCGGGGTCGGGCAGGGTGACGCCGAGCCGCTCGGCCTGCGGGACCGTCATGTCGACGAAGCGCTGCCGCAGCTCGTCGTTGGTGTGCCGCTTAACGCCCCAGCGCATCGACTGCTCGGTGTTGGGCGAGTCCTGGTCGGGCGGGCCGAACATCATCAGCGACGGCCACCAGGTGCGGTCGACCGCGTCCTGGACCATGTCGCGCTGGCCCTGGGTGCCGCGCATCATCGTCATCAGCAGCTCGTAGCCCTGCCGCTGGTGGAACGACTCCTCCTTGCAGATGCGGATCATCGCCCGCGCGTAGGGGCCGTAGCTGGAGCGGCAGAGCGGGACCTGGTTGCAGATCGCGGCACCGTCGACCAGCCAGCCGATCACGCCCACATCCGCGTAGCTGAGCGCGGGGTAGTTGAAGATCGAGGAGTACTTCTGGCGGCTTTCGATCAGCTGCCTGGTGAGGTCGGCCCGGTCCGCGCCGAGCGTCTCGGCCGCGCTGTACAGGTACATGCCGTGGCCGGCCTCGTCCTGGACCTTGGCCAGCAGGATCGCCTTGCGCCTGAGGGATGGGGCGCGGGTGATCCAGTTGCCCTCGGGCTGCATGCCGATGATCTCCGAGTGCGCGTGCTGCGCGATCTGCCTGACCATGTTCGCCCGGTACTTGGGCGGCATCCAGTCGCGCGGCTCGATCCTTCTGTCGCGGGCGATGGTGTCCTCGAAGTGTGCCTCGAGGTCCTGCTCCTGGGCCGTGGTTGTCGGCTCGGTGGTCATGTGCTCCGCCCTTCTGGGGCTTACTTCTTTACATACCGATCATTCGGTAATTTACTCTATGGGAGAGAGCTTGACCAGACGGGGATGGGAGCAACCGTGACGGAGCAGCTGGAGGTCACCGCCGCGCCGCGGCGGCGCGGGCGGCCCGGCTACGACCTGGAGGCGGTGCTGCAGGCCGCGGTCGAGGTCTTCAACGAGCGCGGCTACGACGGGGCGAGCATGGAGGACCTGTCGCGGCGGCTCGGCATCGCCAAGTCCGGGATCTACCACCACGTGTCGGGCAAGGAGGAACTGCTCCGGCTGGCGCTCGACCGGGCGCTTGACGGGCTGTGGGAGGCGGGCGAACGGGCCCGAGGGCTGGACGCGCCCGCCATCGAGCGGCTGGAGACGCTGGTGCGGGACGCGGTTCTGGTACTGGCGGAGCGGCTGCCTTACGTCACCCTGCTGTTGCGGGTGCGCGGTAACACCGACATTGAGCGGGCGGCGCTTGATCGTCGGCGGGCGTTTGACGGGCTGGTCGCGCGGCTGGTCGAGGAGGCGGAATCGGCCGGCGATATCCGGGCGGACATTGACCCTAAGCTGGCTGCGCGGCTGCTGTTCGGGACGGTGAACTCGATTGTCGAGTGGTACCGGCCGGGGGCGTCGACGTCGCCGGAGGCGCTGGCGGACGGGGTGTGCGCGATCGCGTTCGACGGGCTGCGGGTGCGCAGATAACGCGGCACTGACAGCACTCCTACTTGGCCGGTAGTCCGTCGGACAGCACCTCGGTGGCGTCGTAGATAAGGACCACAATTCCGGCTGCCAAAGGCACCCATTCCATGTCGGCCAAGCACTCTGCAAACGCGGGCCAGTTCTCGCCGAAGTAGTACGAAACTGCAAGGCCGCAGCCATCTCGTCGAACAATCGCTCAACTGTACGCATCTTCCGCCCACGCACTGTCCGGACCGTCAGTCCAGCATCACTCCAGCCCAGAGCTGCATCGCCTGCAGATTTGACATCCCCCTCCATGACCAGCAGCGCCGAATCTTCCGACACTGACAACAGCGGCCTTGGATCACTCATGTTCCTCCCCGTAAAACTGAACGAAGAATTGCGTTCGCTATATTAGCTGGGCATGCAGACCGGTAAGTGGAATGTTAGCGTCCTCCTGACCAGGACCAGTTACAGGTCCAGCTCCCTCGCGCAGCCACGGGCAAGACGGTCATCCCGGGCCGGTATCGGCATGGGAGGATGAGCCATGGCCCCCCGGAGCCCATTGGTACTGAAGCAGCACCTTGACGCCCTATGCGGAGAACTGGCAGCGGTCGTAGAAGATGCAGCCGCCTGCGGTAATGAGGTGGCGGAGACTTGGACTGGATTCGGCCAGGCCGTACGTCTCCGGCAGGCTCAGCCGGTCTTGGTCGGGATCCCGGCCGACGTGCTGGCCAAACTGCGCTACAGGTCGGTTCGCGACCCTCACTACTGGCTTGGAGAGATTCACTGCCAGGTCCATCCGGGCTGGTTCGTCGCGGTTCCCTTCGACGCGCCAGACGCCCGGGAACCGATGGGATTGCCCCCGGCATTGCCTTAGCGCCCAGTCGGGCGGCCAGCGGCGGGGGCAGCGACAGCGGAGAACTCGAATAGGCCATGATGTGCTTGTGCAGGAGATGGGCTGGCGGGCGGATCGCGTCCGCGATGCTGACGAGGTTGTGTGGTGGCGGCCAGCTGTCCGGGTGTCGTCGGTCTCGGGGACCTGGGCTGGCGCGTCGGAGGATGGCCGGTGGATGGTGGGCCGGCCCGGGCAGCATGTGCTGTGGGCAGGCTCACCGCCTGGGCTGATCGCGTTGCGGCCCCTGCTGGAGCGGCCGATGGCAGAGGTGGCTGCCGGTCTCGGCGTGAGCGGCCTTGACCAGCATGCGCTTGGCTTTGAGGACGTGGTGGGCGCAGCGCTTGACGTGCCTGCCGGCACCTACTGGGCCGAGAAGGCGATCGCCTGGCTGGATGCCGGGTTCCCTGCTGCCAGGTACCAGGGCGGCCTGCGGCGGGTGCTTAGCGATAAGCGGGTCGGCCAGCGGGCTCGCCAGACGGCGGCCCACATCCTTGCCCGCGAGTTTCCCCACCCGGTTCAGCCCGGCTGAGGTGCTCGGGATCGATCCCTTCCCTGACTCCGATCTGTCCTTGTGGATCAGGAATTACGGGGACTCGGGGACGACGATCGTGCCGCTTCCTGGTGAGGTATGGGCGGAAGCGGACGCAGGCCCGGTTGATGCCCGCCCCGGCCAGTGGTGGGTTGTCCTGCCGCTGTGGACGCGGGAGGAGGGCATGAGCGACTTGTCCCTGGAGGCGACCGTCACCGAGTCGCGTGGCGGGGTCATGGTCGTCATCAAGGACATCCGCGCGCTCTGACCGTCTCAGAAAGGCAGAGGCAGGAGGACCGGGTTCGTCGATAAGTTCCCATCCAGTGGCGGCATTGCTCCGCCTGACCGGCCGAGTCGGCGCGTCCCAGAGTCAGCCGGGACCGTTCGGACAACTGGTTTTAGCGGGTTTGATCTTCATGCCCCGGGCTGGCGGTTGCGCAGCTCGCTGCTGCGGCCGCGGAACTCGGCGATGAGGTCGCCGTCGCGGGTGACGGCAGCGTCGTAGACGCCGTTGCGGCCGTAGCGGGCGCGGACCCGGCAGTCGGCGATGAGGACGTCGCCGAGCCGGGCGGGGGCGATGAAGAGGATGTCGGCGCCGGCCGCGACCGTGACCGGTCCCCAGCTGTTGCAGGCGCAGGCGAAGGTGGTGTCGGCCAGCGAGAAGATCATCCCGCCGTGGCAGATGCCGTGCCCGTTGACCATGTCGTCTCGGACCGTCATGGTCGCGCGGGCCCAGCCGTCGCCGTGGTCGAGCAGGGTGATGCCGAGCGCCCGGGAGGCGGCGTCGGTCGCCATCATCGACTCGACGGGACCGGGCTGGCCGACCGGGTGTGACATGATTCTCCCGCGCTAGATATTTCCTGACCGCTCGGTCGATAATAGGGGGTTGACATCCTCCCCCACGCTGAAGGCGGGGGATTCCAGCTACGCGCGTTGGGAGGCGAGCAGTTGAGGTTCGCGGTTCACGGGCCGACTAGCGCCGTCGCCTCCCCGCGCTTTCACGGCGTGCCCCGCCGCGATGTTGCGGGCCGCGTTCAGATCGGCGTTGCAGGCGTATCCGCAGGCAGTGCACCGGAACCGCGCTTGACTCTCGCGCGACCTCCCGTCCACGTGCCCGCACGCCGAGCACCGCTGGCTCGTGTACGCGGCTGGTACCTTCTCAACCCGGCCGGGGGCCTTGTCCTCCAGCCGGCGGACCAGCAGCCCCCAGCCCGACCGGGAGATCCCCCGGTTCAGCCCCGTCTTGGCCCGGACGTTGCGGCCCGGCCGCTCCGCGGTTCCCTTCGCCGACCGGGTCATGCTCCTGATCTTCAGGTCCTCGACGCGGATCACGTCGAACCGGCGGGCGATACCGGTGGACGCCTTCTCGCACCAGTCCTTGCGCCGGTCCCTCTCGCTGGCCTTCAGCCGGGCGACCGCGATCCTGACCTTGCCGCGCCGGGCCGATCCGCGCCCGGCCCGGGCGAGCTTGCGCTGGAGGCGGCGCAGCCGCGCCTGCTCGCGGGCGCTCAGGCCGGGCACGGTGAGCATCTCCCCCGTGGACAGGGCCGCGCTGACCGTCACGCCGCGGTCGATGCCCACCACCTCGCCGGTCCGCGGCCCTTGAACCGGGGCGGGGATGGCGGCGAACGCGACGTGCCAGCGGCCCGCCCGGTCCCGCGTCACCCGGAACGACCGCGCGTCCGCGGGCACGTCGCGGGACCAGCGGAACCGCACCCAGCCGGCCTTCGGCACCCGGACCTGACCCCAGTTCCGATTCAGGCGGCGCACGCCCCACTGCCGGCCGCGCTGCCCGGTGACCCGGAACCCCTCGTTCCGGCCGGCCTTCCGCCACGACGGGCGACCGTGCGTCCGGGCGAAGAAGCCGGCCATGGCCCGCGCGAAGTCCCGCAGCGCCTGCTGCTGCACCGTCTGGCTGCCCCCGGCGAGCCACGGGTTGTCCGCCCGCGCGGCGGTGAGCTGCCGGCACTGCTCCAGGTAGCCGGGCGCGGACCGGCGTCCCGGTCGCCACCAGGCGTGCTGCTCGACCGCGAGGTTCTCGCGCGATCCGGGCGTCCGAGCAGTGCCGCAGCAGGATGGCTTCCTGCTCGCGGGTCGGCCGGAGTCGGTATCGGGGCATGCGAACACTATACCTGATATAAATAGTCTGTGAGGTAGCACTATGGCACGATCATGGGCCCGCTTCGCGGGGCACCGACTTCCTCCCCGGCCTGAAGGCCAGGGTTTCCGCCGGAGGTTCCGATGACCAACGTGACCGTCGCACGGGACGGGGCTGTCGCCACCGTCATTCTGCCCGGGCCGGCGCTGAGCCTGGCCGTGAAGGAGAGCCTGCTCGCGGCCTTGACTGACGTCGCCGCCGATGACGCGGTGCGGGCGGTGGTGCTGACCGGGAGCGGGCGGGCGTTCTGCGTCGGGCAGGACCTATCCGAGCACGCCGTCGCGCTGGACCGGGACCCTTCGTCGGCCCTGGATACGGTGCAGGAGCACTACAACCCCATCGTCACCACCCTCACGACCATGCCCAAGCCGGTCGTGGCGGGCGTCAACGGGACCTGCGTCGGGGCCGGCCTCGGGTTCGTGCTCGCATGCGACTTCGCCGTCGTCGCCGAGGGTGCCACGCTCGGGACCGCGTTCACCGGCATCGGGCTGACCTGCGACTCCGGACTCTCGGTGACGCTGCCGGCCGCAGTCGGGATGGCGCGGGCGCGGGCGCTGCTGCTGCGCCCGACCACGTTCACGGCCGAGCAGGCGGTCACCTGGGGGCTGCCGTTCGACCTGGTCCCCGCGACCGAGGTGGCGGCGCGGGTCGGGGCGCTGGCGGCCGAGCTGGCGGCGGGGCCGACCGCCGCCTACGCCGAGACCAAGAAGCTGCTGGCCGACGGCGGATCGCGGCCGCTGACCGACTCGCTCGCGGCCGAGTGCGCCGCCCAGCAGCGGCTGGGCACGACGACCGACCACGGCGTTGCGGTGCGGGCGTTCCTGGCCAAGCAGCGGCCGGCCTTCGTGGGCTCGTAGTGCGCCACCCCCTCGACGGCCTCACGGTCGTCTCGCTTGAGCAGGCGGTGGCCGCCCCGTTCGCCACCCGGCAGCTGGCCGACCTCGGGGCGCGGGTGATCAAGATCGAGCGGCCGGGCGGCGGCGACTTCGCCCGCGGCTACGACCGGACCACGCTCGGCCAGTCGAGCCACTTCATCTGGCTCAACCGGGGCAAGGAGAGCGTCGAGCTCGACCTCAAGGACGCCGGCGACCGGGCGCTGCTCGGGCGGCTGCTCGACGCGGCCGACGTGTTCGTGCAGAACCTCGCCCCGGGCGCGGCCGACCGGCTCGGGCTCGGCCCTGCTTCACTGCGGGCGGAGCGGCCGGGGCTGATCTGCTGCTCGATCTCGGGCTACGGGGCCGACGGGCCGTATCGCGACAAGAAGGCGTACGACCTGCTCGTGCAGTGCGAGGCGGGGCTGGTTATGGCGACCGGCACCCCGGAGTGCCCGGCCCGGCCGGGGATATCGATCGCCGACATCGCGGCCGGGATGTACGCCTACACCGGCATCCTGACCGCGCTGTACGACCGGGAGCGGACCGGTTCGGGCGCGGAGCTGCAGGTGGCGATGATCGACGCGCTCGGGGAGTGGATGACCCAGCCGGTCTACTTCTCGGCCTACGGCGGGCAGCCGCTGCCGCGGACCGGGGCGCGGCATCCTTCGATCTCGCCGTACGGGCCGTTCAACGCCTCCGACGGCGCGGTCTTCTTCGGGATTCAGAACGAGCGGGAGTGGGTGGTTTTCTGCCGGTCGGTGCTGGCTCTTCTGATTTGGCTACCGACCCCCGGTTCGCGAGCAATCCGGACCGGGCCGCGCGCAACGACGAGCTGACCGCGATCATCGAGGACGTGTTCGCTAAGCAGACGGCGGATGAGGTCATCGCGGCGCTCGAGGCGGCCGGGATCGCGTGCGCGCGGCTGCGGACGCCGGGCGAGCTGACCTCGCATCCGGAACTGCGGGCGCGCGGGCGGTGGGTGCCGGTGGGGACGCCGGGCGGGGACGTCGACGCGCTGCTGCCGGCGGTGCATTCCGTCGGGCAGGAGGCGGTCATGGGGCCGGTGCCTGCGTTCGGCGAGCACACGGAGGCGATCCGGGCCGAGTTCGGGGGCGCCGAGTTGGGGGCGTAGTGCGGCGGATCCCGCTCGGGGCGCTGCAGGAGCGCGAGTTCCGGCTGTACTTCACCGGACAGCTGGTGTCGCTGCTCGGCGACGCGGTCACGCCGTTCGCGCTCGCGTGGGCGGTGCTCGACCTGACCGGGTCCGCGCGCGACCTCGGTTTCGTGATCGCCGCCGGCACCGCCCCGCTGGTGATTTTCCTGCTCGTCGGGGGCGTCTTCGCCGACCGGCTGCCGCGGCGCGGGGTGATGCTGACGGCCGACGTTGCCCGGATGGCGATCCAGGCGGCGACGGCGGCGCTGCTGCTCTCGCACACCGCGCGGATCTGGGAGCTGATCGTCCTGCAGGCGCTGGCCGGGACCGGGACGGCGTTCTTCAACCCCGCCTCGACCGGGCTCACGCCGATGACCGTGAGCGCGGGCCGGCTGCAGGAGGCGAACGCGCTGCGCGGCATGTCGATGGGGCTGACCCAGTTCGCAGGCCCGGCGCTGGCGGGCATCCTCATCGTCACCGTCGGGCCGGGCTACGCGCTCGCCATCGACGCGGCGAGCTTCGGGGTGAGCGCGTTCTTCCTCGCCCGCCTGCACCTGCCGCCGCACGTCAGCCTGCCGCCGCAGTCGTTCGGGCGCGACCTGCTCGACGGCTGGCGTGACTTCACCGCCCGCAGCTGGGTCTGGCTGGTCGTGATCAGCGCGTCGCTCGGGAACATGATGGGCGGGGTGTGGCTGGTGCTGGCGGCGGTGTGGATCAAGAACGGCCACGGCGGGGCGGGCGCGTGGACCACGATCCTCGTCGTCTCGGCCATCGGCGGGCTCGTCGCGGGGGCGATGGCGCTGCGCCTGCGGCCGCGACGCCCGCTCCTGGTCGGGTGCATCGCGGTGCTGCCGAATTCCGCGCCGATCATCGTGCTCGCGTTGAAGCTGCCGTGGCAGGTCCTCATCGTGACCGCGCTGGTCACCGGGTTCGGCAACATGCTGTTCAACACGCTCTGGGAGACGACGCTGCAGCAGCACATCCCGCCGGCGTCGCTGTCGCGGGTCAGCGCCTACGACTGGTTCGGCTCGCTGCTGTGCGAGCCGATCGGAGTCGCCCTGGCCGGGGTGGTGGCGGCCGGGATCGGGATGAGCCAGACCCTCTGGATCGCGGCCGCGGTCGACCTCGTCTCGGTCGCCGCGCTGCTGGCGGCGCCGAGCGTGCGGCACCTGAAGCGGGTTGACGAACCTCGGCTCGAGCGCAGTGCGGTTTAGGCGGGCGGTAGGTGCCGGCGGAGACGCCGGGCGGGGACGTCGACGCGGTGCTGCACCCCGCAGCGGCTCGGTTAGTGAGATTTGTTGGGATGGAGCGAGATCAGGATGACGACAGTCACCACGATCGCGATCCCGATCCAGCCGAGGATGATGCCCGCGGTTGCCAGTCCCGAGCCGGTCTGCCTGCCCGCTGAGTCCTTGATCTGCCTGCGCGCCCGGTAACCGAAGAACAGGGCCAGCACGGCCCCGAGCCCGGCGAACCACAGCACTGCCACCAGGACCGACGCGATCGCGAGGCCGTTGACCTGGCTGGCGGCGCCAGCGGGCTGGCCGGGGGCCGGGTCGGCGGCAGCAGCGGCGATCTCCTCCGGTGACCCGAGACGTTCCAGCGCGTTGCGCACGGCCGCCTGGTCGCCCGCCGGAGTCTGGCGCAGCGCCTCCTCAAGGTGGTCCCTGATCTCGGAGATAAGCTCGTCTCGCTGGTCCGCCGGCAGCGTCGACGCGGCCGCGTCCAAACGGCGCAGGTAGTCATCGACCAGGCGGTCAGTATGCACTTTCATCGCCCTGCTCTCCTTTGTGGTGTCACGAGCGCGTCGACGGCGTCCCGGAACCGGGCCCACTCTTCGCTAAAGTCCGCCAGCGCGCGCTTCCCGGCGTCGGTGAGCTGGTAGTACCGTCGCGGCGGCCCCGCCTCGGATTCCTGCCAGGACGTGCTCACCAGCCGGTCGCGGCGCAGGCGGCTCAGCAGCGGGTAGATGGTGCCCTCGCTGACAAGCAGCCCATCCGTCTCAGAAAGCGTCCGGACCAGCTCGAACCCGTACCGCTGGCCGTCCTGCAGCAGCGCCAGGACGCAGTACTCAAGGGTGCCCTTGCGAAGCTGACTCACGGGGTTACGTGGTCGGCCAGGTTCCATGCATTACAAGATACCATGCAATAGCGAGATCGACCATCCTCTGTCTGCGACTTGGCTAGGCGGGCCAGATTTCGGCGAGCGCGCGGAGGGCGTTGCCGCCGAGCACCTTGGTGATCTCGTCGTCGGTGAGCCCGTCGCGGACCAGCCAGGCGGCGATGTTGTGGAACGCCTCGCTCGGGTTCTCGAGCCCGTCGACGTACTCCACCACCGGGTGCTCGGGGCCGGACGTGGCCGGGTGGCCGAGGAGTCCGGCGAAGGTGTGGTGCAGGCCGACGTGGTCGCCGTAGAGGGTGTCGGGGCCGAAGCCGACGTGGTCGATTCCGACCAGGTCGGCGCAGTAGCGGAAGTGGTCCATGACCGAGGCGATCGTGTGCCTGCGGGTGCTCGGCCGAGCAGGTGGTGTGCGGCGCGGCCGAGATGCCGATGACGCCGCCCGAGTCCGCGACCGCGCGCAGCGCGTCGTCGCTCTTGAGCCGGGGGATGTCCCACAGCGCGCGGGCGCCCGCGTGGGTCATGAACACCGGCGCGCGTGACGCCGCCGCCGTCTCGATGCCGGTCCGGTCGGAGGCGTGCGACACGTCGATCGCGAGGCCGAGGTCGTTCATCCGCTGCACGGCGCGGCGGCCGAACGCGGTCAGGCCGTAGTCGGCCGGCTCGTTCAGGCCCGCGCCGAGGCCGTTGGAGTCGGAGTAGGCGATGCCGATCTGCCGGATGCCGAGGCCGAACAGGATGTCCAGCTTGTCGAGGTCGTTGCCGATCGGCGTGGCCGCCTCGAGGCCGAACACGATGCCGACCCGTCCGGTTACGTGCGCGAACTCGATGTCTCGCAGGGTCGCGCACGACGATCGACCCGGTCCTGGTGGGCGATGTCGGCCTGCCGCATGCCCAGGTCGGTCACCACGTCGTCCCACTGCCAGGGGGTGTTCCCGGTGACGTAGGCGGTGCCGTCCATCATGTTGTCGAACACGGCGGTCAGGCCGGACGCGGCCAGGCCGGCGAACGCGGTGTGCTGACGGCCGGTGCGGTTGTACTGCGGGGTCAGGCGCCATGTCGGCCGGGAACCGGACCGGGTGATCGTGCAGGCTGACCACGATGTTCTGCGCTGAGCAGCGCTTCGGCGCGCTCGACGGTGGCCGGCGTCGAAGCCGCCGTCGTAGGCGGGCACCCGGCCGGATTCCGGGGCGAGCGGGAACCGCGCGAACGCGGCCGGCTCGTGCGTCGAGGTAGCCGAAGGAGGCGTAGTCGGCTGGTCATGGCGTGGCCTCGCGCAACTCGGGGCAGCTGCACCGGCTGAAGGCGGTGGGGGCCGTCGGCCATCGACGGTGAGCAGCGCGTCCCAGGCGCGCATGCCCTCGTGGATGCGGCGCAGGCGGAGGAACTCGTTGGGGGCGTGCAGCTTCTCGTCGGCGGTGGAGAACGAGAAGAACAGCGTCTTCGCCCCGAGGACCTGCTCGAACAGGGTGGTGGCGGGCAGCGTGCCGGCGATGACCGCCTGCAGCACCTGCTGGTCGGGGTAGACCGCGCGCAGGGCCTCGGTGGCGGCGGCGATCGCCGGGTGGCGCCGGGTCGATGCGATAGGCGGGCACCGCTCCCCCGTCCTGCTCGACGGTGACGCGCACGCCGCGCGGGCCGAGACGGGCGCGACGTGGCCGCGGACCGCCGCGAGCACCCGCTGCGGGTCCTGGTCGCCGACCAGGCGGCAGGAGATGAACCCGCGCGCGACGTGCGGGATCACGGTGTAGCGGCCGCCGCCTGCCACCCCGTTCACCTCCAGGGTCGGGCGCTCCCACGAGCCGTTGCAGGGTGGAGTACCCGTGCTCGCCGTAGGTCTCGGTGACCCCGAGCTGCGGCGGCGAACAGGTCGTCGTCGAACGGCACCGCGTCAAGCTGCGCGAGCCGTTCCGCGGCTGGGCGGGGTCACCCCGTCGTAGAAGCCGGGGACGGCGACCGATCCGTCCGGGGCGTGCAGGCTGGCCAGGATCGTCGCGAGCACGTGGACGGGGTTGGCGACGGTGCCGCCGTAGCGGCCGGAATGCAGGTCGTCGCGGGCGCCCTCGACCGTGATCGTGAACGCGACCAGTCCCTTGGAGGCGACCGAGAGCGACGGCTCGTCGGGGCGCCACTGCGCGCCGTCGGCCGAGATCACCAGGTCGCAGGCGAGCTCGCGGTGCGTGCTGGCGCACGTACCCGGGCAGGTGCGGGCTGCCGATCTCCTCCTCGCCCTCGATGAGGAACTTCACGTTCAGCGGCAGCCCGCCGCGCTGCGCGATCGCCGCCTGGAGCATCGCGACCACCAGGAAGACCGGTCCCTTGTCGTCGGAGACGCCGCGACCGCGGGCGATGTCGCCGTCGACGGTGAGCCGGAACGGCGGGGACAGCCACTCGGACTCGTCGCCGGTCGGCTGCACGTCGTAGTGGCCGTAGACGAGGACGGTGGGGGCGCCGGGCGCGCCGAGCCATTCGCCGCGGACGACCGGGTGGCCGTCGGTCTCCTCGACCCGGCCGGCCGCGAAGTCGAGCTGGCCGGCGATCCAGTCGGCGGCGCGCCGCATGGTGCCGGGGTCGGCGTTGCGGCTGTCGCTCGGGATCGCCACGTACTCCCCGAGGCTGGCGAGGACGCCGTCAAGGGCGGAAGTTCCAGGTTCGTTCACGGGCTGCGCTGCCTCTCTCGCTCGCACCAGGGCGGCGGTGCGGGCCATCTCGTTGCCGACGATCATCAGTCCCTCGTCCACGCCCATGCCCGGCTTGGCCAGCACCTGGGTGGCCTCGCAGGCCATCGCCAGGTGCGCGCTGACCTGCGCCGACCGGTCGGTCTCGTTGCAGGTGCCGCCGCAGAAGGCCTCTAGCCCGGCGTCGCGGGCCAGCAGCAGCGCCTCGACGCGTGTTGCCGATGCTGCCGAGGTCGGGGGTCTTCACGTGGATGACGTCGGCCGCGCCCGCGGCGACGAAGGCGCGCACGTCGTCGAGCGTGTTGCACCACTCGTCGACGACGATGCGGACGCCGGACCCCCGTGCTGTCAGGGCGTCGCGGAGGCTGCGGAAGGTCGCGATCTGCGCCTCGCGCGAGCCGGCGTCGATCGGATGCTCGATCGCGAGGTCGTAGGGCTGCGCTATCTGCCGAGCTCGGCCAGGTAACGCGGCGACCGCGTCGATGTCGCCGCTGAACGCGAGCCCGGCGCAGCCGTACAGGTCGAAGTGGAGCCGCGGCCGGTAGTCGGGCGACGGGGCGAGGTCGCGGATCCGACCGACCAGCCAGCGAACGTAGTCGGCGAGGATCTCACCGGACGGGCCGAATTTCTCGGCCACGTTGTTGATGAGCCCGTGCGGGAGCACGTCGACGCCCTTGATGATCATCTTCTCGGCGTTGCCGTACCGGTCGTCGCCGGTCTGGGCGTACAGCGGGACCGGGCGGAGCGGGGCGCCGGTGTCGTACTCGTCCCTGACGACCTCGGCCATCGTGCGCCGCCGGGCGTGCGCCACCGCGGCGAGCACGGCCTGGCTGACGCCGTAGCGGACGGCGGTGTGGCAGCGGGCCGCCGTCGGGTCCTGTTGTCAGCGCATCGACCCGGGCGGACAGGGCCCTGAACCCGTCGCCGAGGTCGGCGTCCCGCAGCGCGGGCGCGACGATGTCGTCGACGAGGGCGACCGCGTCGGGGGCGGCGAACAGCGGGTCGCGGCCGCCGGCCCCGCTGTACTGCACCGCCGCGCAGTCGCCGAACTCGACCCCGCCGTCGTCGAGCAGGAGCAGCACCGACACCGCCTCGCCGGGCTGCCGCACCCGGCGGAAGCCGGGAGTCAGCGGCTCGCCGGTGTAGTCGAACCCGTCGTGGCCGGCCCCGGCCCGGATCGCCAGCTGGTCGTCGAAGAAGAAGCCGGCCCGGACGGGGACCGCGAGGACGTCGACGATGCGCATCAGGCGGCCGGGCCTGACGGTTGGGCGGCGACGAACTCGGCCAGCTCGTCGAGGTTGGCGCGCGTGTTGACCCGTCTGCCGTCCTCGATGTCGTGGATGATCTCGGCGACCTTGTTGAAGATCGGACCGTTGATGTCGCGGAGCATCTCGTCGATCTCGGTCTTGCGCTTGCGTACCACGAGGTCGCGGTAGATGCCGCTGTACTTCTTGGCGCTGTTGCGGTTGAACGCGGCCAGCCGGTCGAGGGACCCCTCGAGGTCGTCCGGCTCGAAGCCGTCGAAGCTCTCCACCGCGACCGGCGCCTGCGCGAGGACCTCGCGCGCGATGGCGATCATGACCGGCCGGTAGCGCGGGTCCTCGAGGTGCTCGGCGATGGTCAGGTCGGACACCGCCCCGGCCCACAGCATCGCCCCGTAGGCCTCCTTGCCCCACAGGAAGCCGAGCACGTTGTCGGTCGGCTCGGCGTACGGCAGCGCGTCGGCGAGGGCGAGCACGCGCGGGGTGATGCGGCCGCCGTCGAGCTCGCCGACGCGGAAGGTCGCGACGTTGCCCTGCAGGATGCGCCCGGGGGCCATGACGTCGGCGCCGACGTTGACGAACGAGGAGACGACCCGGTCCCGGCCGACGGCCGCGATCAGGTGATCGGCGGTGAGCCCGTTCTGCACGGTCAGCACGTAGCCGTCGGGGGCGAGCCGGTCGCGCAGCAGCTCGGCCGCGGCGCGGGTGTGCAGGCTCTTGACCGCCACGATGGCGTGCTCGATCTGGCCGGGGAGCTCGTCGGGGGTGATCGCGTGCGCGGCGACGGTGAACTCGTTGACCGGGCCCTCGATGATCAGCCCGTGCGTCGCGGATGGCGGCGACGTGGGCCGCGTCGGCGTCGCACAGGGTGATGTCGTGGCCGGCCCGGATCATGTGCGCGCCGAGAGTGCCGCCGATCGCGCCGGAGCCGATGATGGTGATTTTCACGCGACGGCCCCGTGCGAGGAAGTCGCGGACGGTGGACAGGAACAGCTCGCGCTCCTCGATCTGCGGCGAGTGGCCGGACTTCTCGAAGACGACCAGCTTCGCGTTCGGCATCAGGTACGCGATCGTCTGCGCGGCGCTGACCGGGGTGACCCAGTCGCGCGCGGCCGACGGTGACGAGCGTCGGCGCCGTCACCGCCGGGAGCTGCGGCTTGAGGTCGTAGTTCGGGGTGTTGTGCTGGAAGCACCAGTTGTGGGACTCGTGCCGGTAGATGCCGGCCTCGACCGCCGCCGCCGAGCGGACCGGGTCGTACTCGTAGTCGTAGAGCGGGATGATCTCCGCCCAGCGGGCCTTGAGGTCCTCGTCGTCGCGGATCCGCCCGGACCAGTAACGGTCGAAGTTGTCCCAGTTGATCGTCGACCCGGTCCTGGTTGCGGGCGTTCTCGTAGGCGAGCTTGAGGTTGGTCGCGTCGGCCGAGGTGTCGCGGAGCACGATCGCCTGGACGTGCTCGGGGTACGCGACGGCGTACTCGAGGGCGATGAAGCCGCCGTACGAGCCGCCCGCGACGACGATCTTGTCCGCCCCGATCCACTGCCGCAGGCCGTCGACGTCGGCCGCCCACTGGGCGTGCGAGTACGGGGGAACGCCCTGGCTGCGCCCGCAGCCGCGGGCGTCGAAGACGACGACGCGGAACCGGTCGGCGAGCGGGCCGAAGGTGGCCTTGGGCTCGGCCAGCGAGCCGATCCCGCCGCCGCCGTGGTGGGCGATCAGCACCGGGCCGTCCTCGGGCCCCAGTCACCTCGACGTTGAGCGCGCAGTCGTTGATGGTCACGTTCATGCTCGTGCCTCCGTGGCGGTCCAGCGCTCGATCTCGTCATCGAGCAGGGTGAGGGGGATGGCTCCGTTGCGGAGCACCGCGTGGTGGAACCCGCGCAGCTCGAACCGCGGCCCGAGCGCTTGCTTGCGCCCGCTCGCGCAGCCGGACGATCTCGCGCTTGCCGGTCACGTAGGCGAGCGCCTGGCCGGGCCAGGCGATGTAGCGGTCGATCTCGTTGCTCACGTGGCCGCGGGTGGTCGCGGTGTGGTCGTACATGAAGTCGATCGCCTGCTGACGCGACCAGCCGAGCTGGTGCATCCCGGTGTCGACGACCAGCCGGCAGGCGCGCAGGGCGGCGAAGGACACCATGCCGAGCCGGGTGATCGGGTTGCTGTACAGGCCGATCTCGTCGGCCAGCCGCTCGGCGTACAGCCCCCAGCCCTCGTTGAACGCGCACAGCTCGGCGTCGAGGTGACGCCGGTAGCGCGGGATGTCGAGCGTCTGCGCGGTCGCGAGCTGCAGGTGGTGCCCGGGCACCGACTCGTGGAACGCGAGCGCCTCGTACTCGTAGCGGTAGCGCTCGCCCGGGTCGGTCGTCAGCAGGCAGTGCGCGCCGGGACGGCTGCCGTCGACGGCGGGCGGCCGGTAGTACGCCATCGCGGTGTTGTCCGCGTCGATCGGGTTGACCTCCTCGATGACGCAGCCGGGGATGTCGTAGTGCTCGAAGTAGGTCGTCGCGCGACGGCCTCGGCCCGGCCGAGGGCGTCCCGGGCGACCGCGACGATCTCCGCGCTGGTGCGGAAGCGCAGCGCCGGGTCGTCGCGCATCCGGGCGGCGATGGTGGCGAAGTCGCTCTCGCCGAGCGCCTGCTGCCCGATCGTCGACCACAGGCCGGCCAGCTCGTCGAGCTCCGCCAGCCCGATCTGCGTGGATCTCCTGCGGCGAGAGCGCGGTGGTGGTGTGCCGGGCGACGGCGGCCAGGTAGCCCGCCTCGCCGCCGGGGATCTCGCGGATGCCGACCCGGTCGTCCGGCCGGGCGAGCGGCGCCAGCTCGCGGCCGAGCAGCTCGGCCAGCCGCCGCATGGCCGGCCGGATGGTCTGGGTGATGTGGGCGGTGGCCGCCTCGCGCAGTGCGGCCGGGTCGGCGTGGTTCCTGGTCGCGTCGCGGGCGGGCTTGAGCAGCGCGTCGTCGGCGACCGGGAGCGCGAGGTACCCGGTGAGCTGGCGGATGGAGTGGTCGACGCCGACCGCGGTCGGGGTGCGGCCGTCGGCCGCCTCGGCCAGGTACCGCTGGCCGAGCGCGTCGAGGGTCGCGCCGATCTTCGACAGCCGGCTGAGGTAGCGGTCGGCCGCCTCGGGGCTGGCGACGGTCATCGCGGGCACCGCCTGGAAGATCAGGCCCTGCCGGCTGACGTAGCTCTTGGCCGACGCGTTGGCGGCCCAGAGCGAGTGCTCGGCGTCGGCCCGGGCGCCTTCGACCAGCGCGGCCAGCACCCGCTGATCGACGCGCTCGGCGTCGGTGAGGCCGGCCGGGTCGATCTCGCCCACCTGGCGGCCGATCGCCGCGAGGTCCTGCGCGGCGCGTTCGCTCGCCTCCCGGCTCGGGTCGAACGACAGCCCGTCGAATTCGGCCACGCCGAGCAGGGTGGCGTTGTACGGGTCGTAGCTGTGCTGGGTGGCGAAGTACGCCTCGCCGAGCCGCGCGAGCTCGGCGGCGGCGGCGGTGGTGGTGGCGGTGGTGGCGGCGGTGTTGCTGCTGAGTCGGTCATGTCCCGTCCTAGAAGAGCGAGTGCCCGCCGTCGATGGAGATCGTCTGCCCGCTGACCCAGCCGGCGTCAGGCGCCGCGAAGAACAGCACGCCGCGGGCGATGTCGTGCGGCGTGCCGGTCCGGCGGGTGGCGATGCGCTCGGTCAGAGCCCGCTGGCCGTCCTCGCCGTAGCTGTCCCACTGGGCCTGGGTGGTCGGGTTCGAGAGCACGAAGCCGGGGGCGATGCAGTTGACGGTGATCCCGTGCTGCCCCAGTTCGTGCGCCATCTGACGGGTGAAGCCGATCTGGCCGGCCTTGGCCGTGGTGTAGGCCTGGATGCCGGTGAGGCTGACGCTGCGCCCGGCCCCGGAGGAGATGTTGACGATCCTCCCGTAGCGGGCGGGCTTCATGATCGCGGGCAGCGGCGCGGGTGCAGTTGAAGGCGGTGCGCAGGTTCGCGTCAAGCACCGCGTCCCAGTCCGCGTCGGTCACCTGGTCGATCGGGGTGTGCGTCTGCCCCTGGACCCCGCCGGCGTTGTTGACGAGAATGTGCACCTCGCCCAGCCCGGCGAAGAACGCGTCCACCGCCGCCGGGTCCCGCAGATCGACCTCATCCTTGTCGACCCGGGTGACGGTCGCGCCCTCCGATTCGAGCAGGTCCGCGATCGCGCGCCCGATGCCCTGGGCGGTTCCGGTGACGACGGCGGCCTGCCCGTCGAGGTGTCCCATGCGTCAGCCTTCTTTCTGCTCCTGATGCGGCGCCGCCGCTGCCGACGGTCCGCCGGCGCGGAAGTCCCGGTAGATGTGCACTGATCGCTCCCAGTCGGCCATCCGCTCGATGGCGGCCTCGCCGAGCTCGTGGAAGACGGCGTCGACCAGGCTCTCGGTGAGCACGAGGAGCGCGCCGAACGAGTCGAACGGGACGCCGTCGACGGCGGCGGGCAGCACGATGTCCGCCTCCTCGGCCGACGGGGAGAGCGACTCGTCGGTGATCAGGATGACGCTGGCGCCGCAGGCCTTCGCCATCGAGACGACCTCCTTGGCCGCCAGCTCGTAGCGGCGCAGGTCATAGACGATCACGACCGAGTCACGGCCGAGCCCGCAGGTACTTCGCGATGTCGGCGCCGAGCGGCTCGTCGGCGTAGTCGACGTTGGGGATCAGCTGGTCAAGCTGCAGCGCCAGCAGGCGGGCGATCAACCGCGAGAAGTACCCGCCGGAGATGACGACGTGCTTCGGGCGTCCGGCCAGCAGGGCGACGGCCCGTTCGATCTCGGCCGGCGGCACCGTGTCCGGCAGCCGCGCGACCAGTCCGGCGCGCTGCTTCGACCGCGCGCAGGAAGACGCTGTCGTCGGACGGCACCGCCCGGCGGGCCCGGGCCCGGCTGAGCGGGCTCTCGTTCATCGAGCGGGTGACCTCGCCCCGCAGCCGCTGCTGGAACTCCGGGTAGCTGCCGAACCCGAGCCGGTCAAGCAGGCGCAGCACGGTCGGCTTGCTCGTCCCCGCCGCCGCGGCCAGCGCGGCCGTGCTCTCCAGCCCGGCCGCCGGATAGCGGGCGAGCAGGGTGCGCGCCACCTTCCGCTCGGCCGGGGTGAGCTCGTCCATCCGCTGAAAGATCTCGTCACGCAACGGCAGGGCTTCTGCCGGGGTATCCGTCATGTCGTGATCGTAGGTTCCGGGCCGGTACCGCGGGCGGAGAACATCGCCGGCGAATTGTGCGCCACGACGATGCGGCCGTCGCCGCCGACGGCGATGACGCCCCCGGTCGATCCGCGCTGGGCGAGTTCGGTCTCGATGGTCTCCCGGACCGCCGCCGCGAGGCCCGCGCCGGCGTAGCGGATCCGGGCGGCGATGTCGTAGGCGACCACGCCGCAGATGAAGGCCTCGCCGTGGCCGGTGCTCGAGATCGCCACCACGTTGTCGCGGGCGTACACGCCCGCGCCGACGATCGGCGAGTCGCCGACCCGGCCGTCGGCCTGGCCGACCATGCCGCCGGTGGAGGTGGCGGCGGCGACGCGGCCGTCGGCGTCGCGGGCGACCGCGCCGACCGTTCCGTGCCGGGCGGCGACCGCGCGCCCGTCAAGCACCCGCTCCAGCTGCTGCCGTCGCGACTCGGTGATGAAGTAGTCCCGTTCGACCGGCTGGAAGTCCGTGGCACTCGAGGAACGCGACGTCCGGGTCGACGATCAGGGCGTGCTCGGTGTGCTCCATCACCGCGCGGGCGAGCAGGACCGGGTTCTTGGCGTGCTTGGACGCGGCGACCGCGCCCGCGCGCCCGGCCCCCGTCATCACCGACGCGTCGAGCTCGGCGTGCCCGGTCGCGGTCAGCGCGGCGCCGCGGCCGGCGTTGAACAGCGGGTCGTTCTCCAGTACCTCAACGCTCGCGCAGACGGCGTCGAGGGCGCTGCCTCCGGCCGCGAGCACCTGCCACCCGGCGCGAATAGGCGGCCCGCAGGCCCTCGGTCGTACGGCGCGCGGCCCTCGAGGGTCAGCTCCTCCACGCGCCCGCCGGCCCCGCCGTGCAGGGCCAGGCTGGGTCCTTCGTCGGGAGGCGCCGCTTCGAAAATCTGCATTGCGAATCGTCTTTCTGTCGTCCGGTCCTGAGCTCAGCGTCCGCGTCAGCGTCCGCCGGCCTGCCGGGTGAGGTAGGTGACGGCCACGAACGACTGGTAGACGCGCAGCAGGTTGTCGCCGGCGATCCGGGCGGTGCGCTCGCCGGTCCGCTCGGTGTCACGCGCCCAGGTGGCGATGTCCGCCATGTCACCGGTCTGGAACTCCATGTCCAGCGCCGCCGGGGAGTCGATCGCGGGCGGCTGCACGCTTTCCGGCCGCGACCCGGCGGACCGCTTCCTCGGCGCCGGCCCGGATCAGCCGGCACGACTCGTCCGGATGCAGGTTCAGCGCCGCCGCCCGGGTGATGGACTCCTTCGTGAGCACGCTGACTGCGTCCGGCGCGAACGGCGCCGCCTCCTCGGCGGTCACCCGGTCGCCGGAGACGAAGGCGACCGGGGTGCGGTAGTGCGCCATCGGGCAGGGCGTTGATGCCGCTCTCCCCCACGTACGCGCCGTTGACCTGGACGCCCGCGAACACCTCGGGGTTATAGGTGTGCGAGAGCGTCGACGGGCGCCCCGAGATCGAGCCGTGATAGCCGACGAGGAAAACCGCGTCGAAGCTGTCGTCGAGCCCTTCGACCATGTACATCGGCTTGTGCCGGCCGGACAGGTAGCTGGCCTTCCCCGCGATCTTGCGCGGGTCGAGGTTGGCCATCCGGCTGTGCGAGTCGTTGACGACGAATCTCGGTCGCCCCGCCGGCGACGGCGCCCTCGATCGCGGCGTTGACCTCATCCTGCAGCAGCGCGCAGCCAAGCGGGTAGCCGTCGCTGCCCGGGCGGCACTGGTCCCAGTCGACGATGCCGGCGACGCCTTCCATGTCGCATGAGATCCAGATCTTCATTGTTCCTCCTTCAATTCGGGCCCACCCCGGTAGGCGGGGAGTTCGCCGGCCAGCAGGCACGCGCTGGCGTGCCCGGGGCCGACCGGCGAGAGGCCGGGGTCCTCGGTGCGGCATCGATCGACGGCGACGGGGCACCGCGGATGGAACCGGCAGCCGGACGGCACGTTGATCGGACTCGGCGGCTCGCCCTCGACCTCAAACTGATCGGTGACGCTGTCGGCCGACATGCGCGGGATGGAGTCGATCAGCGCCCGCGTGTACGGATGCCGCGGGTTGCTGAAGATCTCGGCCGTGTCGGCGGTCTCGACGATACGCCCCAGGTACATCACCGCCACCCGCTGGCTGAGGTGCTGGACGACGGCGAGGTTGTGCGCGACGAACAGGACGCTCAGGCCCAGCTCGTCCTGCAGGGATCTGAACAGCTCGAGGATGGTCGCCTGGACGGACACGTCGAGGGCGGAGACCGGCTCGTCGGCGACGAGCACGTCGGGTCGGACCGCCAGCGCCCGCGCGATCGCCAGCCGCTGGCGCTGACCGCCGGAGAACTGGCTCGGGTACGCCGACAGCGCGTCCTCCTGCAGGCCGACCCGGTTGAGCAGCCGGATGCTCTCGGCCCTGACCTCGCCGGGCGGAACCACGCGGTGCAGCCGGAGCAGTCCGGCCAGCATCGACCCCACGCTGATCCGGGGGTTGAGCGAGGAGTAGGGATCCTGGAAGACCATCTGCACCCGCGCGGGCGCGTTCGCGGCGGCCGGCGCCGTCCGCCAGTCCGACCTCGTGGATGTCCCCGTCAGTCGGATTCAGCGCGCCGACGAGGATCTTGGCCAGCGTCGACTTGCCCGACCCGGACTCCCCCACCAGCGCCAGCACCTCGCCGCGGCGCAGCTCGAGGTCGACCCCGTCCAGCGCCTTGAGCGACGTCCTCTGCGCTCCGCCGAACCGGCTGAACAGGCCGTGGCCGAGCTGGTATTCCTTGCTGATGTTGGCGACCCGCAGCACCGCCTGCTGCCCGGTCACCTCTGGCTGCGCGGTGACGTCGGTCATGCGGTCACTCCCTGGAAGATGCGCGCGGTTTCGAAGCAGGCCGCCTCGCGCCCCGGCAGCACCGGCGCCAGCCTCGGCCGGGAGGTCGCGCAGCGCTCGACCGCGAAGGAGCAGCGCGGCTGGAACGGGCAGCCATCCGGGCGGTCGGCCAGATTGGGCGGGAAGCCGGGGATCGCGATCAGTTCCCGGTCGGGCTGGTCGAAATCGGGGGCCGAGTCGAGCAGGCCCTTCGTGTACGGGTGGCGCGGATCGGCGAACACGTCCTTCACCCGGCCCCGCTCGACGATCTCGCCTGCGTACATGACGCCGAGCTCCCGGCAGGTCTGGTTGACCACGCCGAGGTCGTGGGTCACGAAGACGAGCGCGGTCTCGGTGTCCTCGCACAGCTGCTCGAGCAGCCGGAGCACCTGCAGCTGGACGGTCACGTCGAGCGCGGTGGTCGGCTCATCGCACAGCAGCAGCCGCGGCGAGCAGGACAGCGCCATCGCGATCATGATGCGCTGCCGCAGCCCGCCCGAGAGCTCGTGCGGATACGCCCGGGCGCGGTGGGCCGGGTCGGGGATGCCGGTCTTGCGCATCATGTCGATGGCGAGGTCCATCGCCGCGGACTTGCTGAGGCCGAGGTTGCGCCGGGGCGACTCGGCGATCTGCTCCCCGACCCGCATCACCGGGTTCAGCGCGGTCATCGGCTCCTGGAAGATCATCGCGATCTCCTGGCCGGCCAGCCCCCGGCGGGCTTTCGCCGGCATGCGTCTGCAGATCCTGGCCTCGGTACGCGATCGTGCCCGACAGCACCTGCACCCCGGCGGGCAGCAGGTTGGCGATCGCCCGGAGCGTCAGCGACTTGCCGGAACCCGACTCGCCGACGATGCCGAAACGCTCCCCCTCGGCGACGTCGAAGCTGATGTCATCGACGATGACGGTGGTCGGCCTGCCCTTGCGCTGCACGCCAAGGGACAGGTTGCGCACCGACAGCAGCGGCGTCTCGTTCATCTCACTTCCTCCGGTCCGGGCTGAGCAGATCCGACAGGCCGTCGCCGAGCCAGGACAGCCCCAGGCTGGTGACGACGACCGCGAGGCCGGGAATCGTCGCCTGCTCCCACTGCGTGGTGATGAACTGCTGTCCCGTCGAGAGATCATCGATCCCCATTCCGCGGTCGGCGGAGCGATGCCGAGCCCCAGGTAGCCGAGGGTGACGATCGCCATGATGTCCTGGACGATGTCGCTCATCGCGTAGATGATCGCCTGCGACAGGACGTTGGGGCCGATGTGCCGAGCCAGCACCCACAGGTGCGAGAAGCCGCCGAGCCGGGCGGCCATGACGTAGTCCTGCTGCTTGGCGACGAGGACCTCGCCGCGGACGATCTTGGCGTAGGACACCCACGACACCGTCGCGATCGCCAGGTAGATGCTCGTCTCGCCGGCCCCGAGGACGAAGACCAGGGCGATGACCATCACGTAGAACGGGAACGCGAAGAAGATGTCGACCAGGCGCATCACGATCAGGTCGAGCCAGCCGCCGAAGTAGCCGGCCAGGCCGCCCAGGATCGACCCGACCACGAACGGGATCAGCACCGCGATGAAGCCGATGCGCAGGTCGACCCGGGTTGACCAGACCAGGCGGGTGAAGCACGTCCCGGCCGAACTGGTCGGTGCCGAGCCAGTGCGCGGCGCTCGGCCCCTGGAGCACGTCGGTCAGGTTCTGCGTGGTCGGCGAGTACGAGGTCATCAACGGCGCGAAGATCGCGACCAGGATGAGCGCGCCGACGATCACTATCCCGGCCACCAGCGCGCCGTTGCGGTACCAGGGTCGCAGCGAGCGCGAGCGCGCTGGGCGGCGGGCGGCCGTGACCGGCGGCGAGGGTCGGGGCAGGGGCGGTGGTCATCGGACTGCCTCCGTGTTGGCTAGGTCGACCCGCGGATCCAGCAGCGTGTAGACGATGTCGGTGACGATGCCGACGATGACCACGAACAGGGCGACGAACAGCGCGACGCCCTGGATGGTGGGGAAGTCGCGGGCGAAGATCGCGTTGATCATCAGCGACCCGAGTCCGGGAATCGCGAACACGTGCTCGATGACGAGCGATCCGCCGACCAGGTAGCCGAGGTTGACGCCGACGATCGACACGGTCGGGATCGCCGCGTTGCGGAGCACGTGGACGCGGAAGAGCGAGGCGCCGGCGATGCCCTTGGAGCGGGCGGTGCCGATGTACTCCGAGCCGAGGACCTGGATGGTCGACGCCCGCAGGCTGCGGATGATCGTCGGGCACATCGAGATCGCGAGGGTGAGAGCCGGGAGGAACAGGTAGTACAGATGGTCAAGCGGGGTCTGCCCGTAGCCGCTGACCGGGAAGAGCCGCAGCCGCACCGCGACCAGCAGGATCAGCATGATGCCGACCCAGAACTGCGGCATGCCCTGCCCGACCAGGGTGTAGGCGCGCACGGCCAGGTCGCGGGCGCCGCTCGGCCTGGTGGCGGCCCAGCCGGCCAGCGGGACGCTGATGATCAGCGACAGCACCAGCGCGTACAGCGACCAGGCTGAGCGTGACCGGAACGGCCGAGAACACCAGGCCGACCACCGGCTGCTGGTAGGTCAGCGACTGGCCGAGGTCACCCTGGAGGAGGTGGACCAGGAACAGCCAGTACTGCTCCCACAGGGGCTTGTCGAGCCCGAGGTGGCTTCGAGAGCGCGGCCACCGAGGCCGGGGTCGCGTGACTGCCGAGGATGGCCACGGCCGGGTTGCCCGGCAGCAGGTGCGACATCAGGAAGACGAGAATGGTCACGCCGAATGCCACGGGGATCGCCTGAAGGATCCGGCCCGGAATAAATCGCAACCGGTGCAGCATGTGCTTCTCCTTGCGCGGGGCCGGCGGCGAGCCGCCGGCCCCGCGTTGCGAGGTGAGATGGTGGACGTCAGCTGGACATGTACACGTCTTCCAGGTGGAAGTTGCCGAGCGGCGTCACGAAGAAGCCGTGCACGTTGTCCGTGGTGGCGTACGCGTACGGCGGGTAGTACAGGTACGCAAAGGAACGCGTCCTGTGAGGTCAGCTGCTGCAGCTGGGTGTACAGCGCGGCCCGCTTGGCCGGGTCGATTTGCTGCTCGGCCTGCTTGTTGAGGCTGATCACGGTCGGGTTGTTGTAGAAGGTGAAGGCCGACTCGGCCCCGCCGTTCGGAACCACCGCGAAGGACGTCCACTCATCCGGGTCGGGGATGTCCATCGTCCACAGCGGAGTAGGCCATGTCGAAGGTGTCGGCTTCCAGCGACGCGTGGGCCGCGGTGGGGTCGAGCTGCTGGATGTTCACCGTGATGCCAAGCGGCTTCAGCTCGGACTGCACGATCTGGGCCGCCGCCGACTCGTTGGCGTTACCCGAAGCGATCTGCAGGGTGGTGGTGAACCCGTGCGGCTTCGACGACTCGGCCAGGGCCTGCTTGGCCGCCGCCAGGTTGTAGGTCTCGCCGCCGGTGCCGTCGTAGTACGGCAGTCCCGGCATGAACAGCGAGTTGGCCGCCTTGCCGTTGCCGAACAGCACGGCGTCGACCAGCGCGTTGCGGTTGATCGCGTCCGAGATCGCCTGCCGCACGTGGACGTCGCTGAACGGCGCCATCTTCTCGTTGAAGGCCAGGTAGTCGATCTCGGTGGACGGGAACGCGGTGGCGGTGATGTTGGGGGTGCTCTTTAGCGTGGCGAAGGTCGACCAGTCCGGGAAGGTGTCGATGTCGGCCTGGTTGCCCTCGAGCTGCAGCTGACGGGTGCTCGCATCGGGGACGACGTCGAACTGAACGCTGTCCAGATACGGCTTGCCCGGCTGCCAGTAGTGGGGGTTCTTGACCAGCTTGATGTACTGGCCCTTCTTCCACGCGTCCCACTCGAACGGCCCGGTGCCGATCGGGTGGTTGTAGAAGGCGGTCTCGCTTTCGCCGCCGTAGTTGGTCGGGATGATCCCGTTGCTGAACAGCGACAGGTCGGCCAGGATCGGCGCCCAGGCGTACTTGAGGTCGACCTGCACGGTCGACGAGTTGACCACGACGACCTGCTTGATCGCGGAGTTGATGTAGCCCCAGCCGGACGACCCGGTCGCGGTGTCGGCGTCGATCGAGAACTTGACGTCGGCCGCCGTCATCGGCTGCCCGTTGGAGAACTTGACGCCGCTGCGCAGCTTGATGGTGTACGTCAGCTTGTTCGGCGAGACGGTGTAGCCGGTGGCCAGCCAGGGCTCGACCGACTTCCCGTTGTTACTGACGGTGAACAGCGGCTCCATGATCTGTTCCATGACGTAGATCGAGCTGTTGTCGAACGTCGTGGTCTTGTTCATGGAAACGGCGTCGTTGGACCGGTCGATCACGAGGTTGCCCCCGGTGACCGGCTTCGACGAGCCGCTCGCACCGGAGCCTGAGCCGGAACCGGTGCCCGCTGCGGCCCCGCAGCCCGCGAGGACCAGCGGGACCACGGCGAGAGCCGCGGCAACCGAGAGGCGAACTTTACTCTTCATCACGTTCCTGGGTTGTCATGAGCGCGGGGCACTCAACCAGCAGAGAGGGACAGGCGCAGCGGCGCTGCGGCGCGATTTCCGAAGCCTAGCCGTCTCGTACCAAATGTTACAAGAGCCACTGTTTTTTCATGATGTGTGACGTTTACAACATACATTAGTTGACTAGTTAGGTCGCCTTTACGGGACGGGCGAGGCCGAGCAGGAGCCCGTCCGCGCCGACGGCCGGGCTCGAGGTGATGAAGAGCGGCACCCCGGCTGCGGGCGCGATGATGCGCGTCGGCGTGCCGCCGATGATCGGCGCGACCGTTCCCAGCAGGTCACCCTCTGCAACCGAGGCGCCGGTCGCCACCGCGGGCTGCCACCATCCGGCGTCGGTCGTTCGCATCCAGATCCATCCGTCGTGCTCGACCGGTGGATCGAACGCGACGGCGTCGCCGGGCAGCAGCCGCAGCTGACGAAGCACGTTCCTGAGCCCGCGCAGATGCCGGTCGACGGCGTCGCGGGCGAGGATGCCGCACTCCCCCGACTCGGCCGTGAACGACGGGATGCCGAGATCGGCCGCGGCGGCCGAGGTGCTGCCGGTCACGGTCCTGCCGTCGGACGACTGCCGCACCATGTGCCCGAGGCCGTAGGCCAGGGCGAGCTCGCGGGCCTGCCGCTCGACCGGCGAGGCGTCGTAGAAGACGAACGGCTCGAGCGCCTCCGGCAGATCCCCGGCGTGCAGGTCGATCACGTAGTCGGAGCCCTTGATGAGCTCCTCGGTGACGGCGGCGGCGATCCGCTCGGCCGCGCTGCCGCCCGGCGTCGCCGGGGAAGCTGCGATTGAGGTTCTTCCCGTCGAGCGGGACCACGAACGGCGTGCGCGCCCAGAACGCCGGCAGGTTGATCAGCGGCGCGACGGTGACGGTGCCGGAGAGTTCGGCCGGCCGAAGCTCCGCCAGCAGCTCGCGGGCGGCGGCGATCGACGTGTACTCGGTCCCGTGCACGCCGGCGATCACGGTCAGATGCGGTCCGTCGCCCGCCTCGCCGACGACGTTCACGTAGGGAATGCCAAGCACTCCGTGATCGCCGAGGTCGACCCGCAGTTCGCGTGTGTCGATCATCGTTGTCTCCCTCCCGCTGTGGTAGTTCGTTACTATATAGGACGATTTACGACGAACTGTACCGAACGTTACAGACTTTCCTGAGGGGTTGCGAAGCGCGCTGATCACGCCTGACAATCGGCAAGGTGGAAGTCTCCAGGGATCACGTGATTCACATCCTGCGCAGGGCCGGATTTCGGGAGGTGGCCGACGAGGCCGAGAAGGAGCTGCCGGTCGCGCTCGACCTTGACGAGGCGATGAACTGGTGCGCGCAGCACGGCGTCAACGAGAGCGATGTGGTCAGCCAGCTCGGCGGCAGCCCGTGAGGCCGTTGGGTCGTTGAGGCGGGCGGCTTGAGGCGGGCGGCCTAGGCCCGGAGGAAGGAGAGCACGGCCAGGACCCGGCGATGGTCGTCGTCGTCGGGCGGCAGGTCGAGCTTGGTCAGGATGTGCCCGATGTGCTTGCCGACCGCCGCTTCCGAGACGACCAGGGCGCGGGCGACGGCGGCGTTGGAGCGGCCCTCGGCCATCAGCGCGAGCACCTCGCGCTCGCGCGGGCTGAGCCGTTCTAGCGGGTCACGACGGTGCCTGAGCAGCTGCCGGACGACCTCCGGGTCGACCACGGTACCGCCCGCCGCCACCCGCTGCAGCGCGTCGATGAACTCGGCGACGTCCCCGACCCGGTCCTTGAGCAGGTAGCCGACCCCGGTTCCGTCGCCGGAGTCGAGCAGCTCGCCAGCGTAGGTCTTCTCGATGTACTGGCTGAGCACCAGCACCGCCAGATCGGGCTGGGTCTTCCGCAGCGCGACCGCGGCCCGGAGCCCCTCATCGGAGAAGCCCGGCGGCATCCGGACGTCGGTCACCACGATGTCGGGCCGGCAGGCGGCCACCGCCTGGAGAAGCTGGGCGGCGTCAGTCGCCTCGGCCACCACCTGGTGCCCGAACCGGGTCAGCAGCGCGGTCAGCCCGACCCGCATCAGCGCGCCGTCCTCGGCCAGCACCACCCGAAGGCTCACGGGCACGGCAGCTCCACTCGCATCGAGGTAGGCCCGCCGGGCGGGCTCGACACCGTGACCGTACCGCCCACCACCGCGACCCGGTCGGCCAGCCCGGACAGGCCGCTGCCGCGGCTGACGTCGGCCCCGCCGACGCCATCGTCCCCGATCTCAAGCACCAGCAGGCCGTTCGCCAAATCGCCGCGGATCCAGGCGCGGCCCGCCTGGCTGTGCTTGGCCACGTTGGCCAGCGCCTCGCAGATCACGAAGTAGGCCGTCGCCTCGACCGCCTGCGGCGGCCTGCGGTCCAGCCGGACGTCCAGTTCGACCGGCACCGGCGAACGGTCGGCCGCCTCTTCGGCGGCGGCCGCCAGGCCGCGGTCGGTCAGCACCTGCGGGTAGATGCCGTAGATGAGCTCCCTGAGCTCGGTCAGGGCCAGCTTCGCCTGCTCGTGCGCGTGCGCCACCTGATCGGCGGCCGGGCCGTCAGGCAGGTCGAGCCGGGCCAGCCCGAGGCTCATCGACAGCGCGACCAGCCGCTGCTGTGCGCCGTCGTGCAGGTCCCGCTCAATCCGCCGCCGCTCGGCTTCGAAGGCGTTGACCAGGCGGGCGCGGGACCGCGTGACCTCCGCGAGCTGCACGTCGAGGCCGGCCGGGGCGGTCAGCAGCCGCCGGGCGAGCCTGCCCTGAGCCACCGCGAGCGCGGTGACCAGGTAGCCGCCGCCGGCCAGCAGGACCAGCCCGGCCGGGACGGCCGCGGCCGCCTGCAGCGGGGTGCTGATCGCCACCCCGGGCCAGAGCCCGCGGTGCGCGCCCAGCGCGACCGGCAGCGGCGAGGTGATCAGGGCCAGCGGAACCACGACCGCCGCGATGGCCACGGCCAGGTCGAGCGGCCACAGCAGGGTCACGAAGACCGCCGCGTAGCCGAGCTCGCGCCAGGTCGCCGCCTCCCGGCCGCGGGTGCGCCAGCCAGCACCGGACGCCCGGCCGGGCCGGGCGGCGATGCGGATCGGCGATCGGCGCCGGATCGATCAGCCGCAGCCGCCAGCGCTCGACCCGGCCGATCGGTATGCCCGCAAGCGCCAGCGCGGCCAGCAGCGGGAGGCCGATCAGCGCCTTCGCCAGGCCGCCGCCGACGGCCAGGTCGGCCGCCAGCACCGAGAGCCCGAGCGCACCGGGCAGGCACGCGGTCGCCAGATAGGCCCAGGCTCGCCACGGCCAGGCCGAGGCCAGGAACGGCCGCCGACCCATGGCCGTGATCGGATCCACGTGACAAGGATAGAGCTGCGGCCGCGCCTCGGCATTGGGCCAGGACGGACCGGCCACGGTAGGGCTGGCCATACCTCGGGAGGGGGTCCTGGGGCAATGCCGCCTGATGGCCGAGACCGGTTCCATGAAGGCATGAACGCTGACGCCATCGCCGTGCTGATCGAGTCACTGACCCGGACCTACGGAACCGGCTCGGGCACCGTCACCGCCCTCGACCGGGTGACGCTCGCCATTCCCGCCGGTTCCTTCACCGCCGTGATGGGCCCGTCCGGCTCGGGCAAGTCCACCCTGCTGCAGTGCGCGGCGGGCCTCGACCGGCCCGACTCGGGCGAGGTCACCATCAACGGGACCAGGCTCGGCGGCCTCGGCGAGACCGGGCTGACCGTGCTGCGCCGCGAGCGGATCGGGTTTGTCTTCCAGTCCTTCAACCTGATGCCGTCGCTGACCGCCGCCCAGAACCTGGAACTGCCGCTGCGGCTGGCCGGCCGCCGACCGGAGCCGAAGGCGATCGAGGCGGCGCTGACCGCCGTCGGCCTGGCCGACCGGGCGCGGCACCGGCCCAGCGAGCTGTCGGGCGGCCAGCAGCAACGGGTGGCGATCGCCCGCGCGCTGGTCGCCCGGCCGCAGGTGCTGTTCGCGGACGAGCCGACCGGGGCGCTCGACACCGGCACGTCCCGCGACGTGCTCCGGCTGCTGCGCACGCTGGTGACCGACCAGGGCCAGACGATCATCATGGTCACCCACGACCCGATCGCGGCCGCGTGGGCCGACCGGGTGGTGTTCCTGGCCGACGGCCGGATCGCCGGCGCCCTCGACCGCCCCACCGCCGAGGCCGTCGCCGGCCGGATGACCCAGCTGGAGGTCAGCGCATGATGCTCACCGTCGCCCTCGCCACCCCCACTTTGCGGACCCGCTGGGTCGCGTTCGCGGGCACGCTGGCCGCGCTCGCGCTCGGCGTGTCCGTGATCGCCACCATGACCCTGGTCCTGGCGGCCGCCAACGGCGGCGGCGGGCACCAGGGCCCGGAACGGTTCGCGGCCGCGCCGTTCGTCATCGAGGCCGACCCGGCGCTGCGGGTGCACGACGCCGACGGCGTCGAGGCGGTGCCGCTGCTGCAGCAGCCGGACGTTCCGGCGTCCGCCATCGCCGAACTGCCCGCCGCGACCGCCGACCGCAGCTTCTACGCGCAGCTCGCGGGCGTGCCCGCGACCGAGCCGACGCTCGGCCACGGCTGGTCGAGCGCGGCCTTCGCCCCGTACCGCCTCAGTTCCGGCCATCCGCCGAGGGCCGACGGCCAGATCGTCGTCGCCGGGCGGGCGCTCGTCGGCCGGCCCGTCACCGTGCTCACGGCCCGCGGGCCGCTGACGTTCACGATCGTCGGAACCGTGCTGCCGCGAACCGGTGAGCGTCCGATCTTCTTCACCGACGCGGAGGCGGCCCGGCTCTCGCCCGGGGTCGACGCGCTGGTGACCGGCGATCCGGCGACCGCGCGGCACGCGGCCGCGCTGCCCGGGCTGCAGGTGCTGACCGGCGCCGCGCGGCACCAGGCCGACCCCGACGCGATGCAGGACGGCGCCGAACTGGCCGGCCTGACCACCTTCCTCGGCATCGCCGCCGCGATCTCCGGCTTCGTCGCCATCAGCGTGATCGCCTCCGCGTTCGCGCTTTCGGTCGCCCAGCGCCGCCGTGACCTGGCCCTGCTCCGCACCATCGGCGCGACGCCGGCGCAGGTCGCGCGGATGGTGCGGGCGGAGGCGGCCCTGGTCGGCGTGGCCGGCTCGGCCCTCGGCTGCCTGCTCGGGGTGATCTGGGCGCCGCTGCTCGCGCGCTGGATCGCGGGGCGTGGCCTGTCCCCCGCCTGGTTCAGCGTGCAGCTCACCGCGGCCTCGGCGCCCGCCCTGGTCATCGCGTTCCTGGCCGGGGTCGCCGTCGCGGTCGTGTCGGTGCTGGTCGCGGCCCGCCGGGCCAGCCTGATCCGGCCGACCGAGGCACTGCGCGAGGCGGCCGTCGAGCCGTCCAGGATCGGCCCGGCCCGGCTCTTCGGCGGCCTCGGCTGCCTCGTCGCCGGGATCGCGACGCTGGTCGCGGTGGCGGTGCTGTTCCCGTCGGCCACCAGCGACGCCAAGACCGAGGCGATGATCGTGCTGCTGCTGGTCGGCGGGGCCGTGCTGCTCGCCCCGTTCCTGGTCGATCCGCTGACCCGGCCGTTCAGCCGCGGCACGGCCGGGATGCTGATCAGGGCCGACGTCCGCACCGGTCCCGGTCGCGCCGCCGCCGCGGTGGTGCCCGCGCTGATCATCGTCGGCCTGTCGGTCTCGATCCTGGGCAGCAACGACACCGCCACCGCGGCCGCCGACGCCGGCCTGCGCCAGCAGGCCAGCGCGGCCGACTACGTGGTGCTCCCGGCGGCGGGAACGCCGGGCCTAACCACCGCACTGGTCGACCGGGTCGACGCCGTCGGCGGTCTCGACGCGACCGCGGTGACCCAGACCAGCCTGCTCGCGCACGAGCCGGCCATCACCCGGTTCCATCTCGAGGCGCCGATGCCGATCCCGTTCGCCGCCATCGGGATGGACCGTGCTACGGCCGCGCTGACCCTCCGGGTCCGCGCGGGTTCGCTGGCCGGCCTGGACGCGCACACGATCGCCGTCGACACGTCCTGGCACGAGCGCCTCGGCGCCACCATGAGCCTCTGGCGACCCGACGGCACCCCGCTCTCGCTGCGGGTGGTCGCCCTGCTGGCCCCCAGCCGGTCGGGGGTCAGCCTGGTGGTGGACTCCGGCAACGCCGGCGACGCGATGCCGAGCGTGGTCTACGTCCGGCTTCGCGGCGGCGCCACCAGCGCCAGCGGCGCCGCCGCGGTCGCCGCGCTGCGGGCCGTCGCCCGGCAGGCGGGTGACCGGGTGGTCCCCGCGTCCCGGTGGTCCGCCGCCGTCTCCGATCAGCAGAACGCGCAGAACCAGGTCGGCCTGGAGCTGCTGCTCGGCATCGCGATCGCCTACAGCGCGATCGGCATCGCCAGCACGTCCCTGATGTCGACCAGCGGCCGCAAAGCCGAGCTCGCGCTGCTTCGGCTAAGCGGGGCGACCCGCCGCCAGATCGCCTGGATCGTCTCGGCCGAGTCCCTGGCGCTCACGTTCGCCGCGGTCGCCGCCTCGGCCGCGATTTCCGGCCTGGTGCTCGGCGGGCTGTGGGTGGCGTTCGCCCGAGCGGCCGGGTCCACCCCGCATCGTCGTTCCGTGGCTGCTGATCGCCGTCATCACCGGTGCCAGCGCGCTCATCGGCGTCGTCGCCGCGGCCCTGCCGGTGCTCGGTTCCAGGGAAGCCAGGTGAGAAGTTCAAAGGCTCACAACCACTGGGTCGAACGGTCCGTGGCCCGAGCCTGGTTGCTCGGAGCTCGACGTTCCCGGTGGCCGCCGATCCCGCATAGACCGGCCCAACCGGGAAAGGAAAGCGGGCATGGAGCCAGATGTCGATGCTGATTTCTACTCGCTGGAAGAGCTGCTTGACGACGACGGCCTGGGCCGGGTCATGGCGGTGCGCGACTTCATGGAGAAGTCCGTCGCGCCGGTGATCGATCAGTACTGGATCAGGGAGGAGTTCCCGACCGACCTGCTGCCGGGCCTGGCCGGGCTCGGCATCGCCGGGCTGGCCTGCGAGGGCTACGACTGCCCGGGCGGCGACAGCCTGCTCGACGGCATGATCGCGCTGGAGCTGGCGCGGGTCGACTGCTCGATCGCGACCTTCATGGGTGTGCACGGCGGCCTGGCGATGGGCTCGATCTACCTGTGCGGGTCGCGAGGAGCAGAAGCAGCGCTGGCTGCCGCCGATGGCCCGGATGGAGCAGATCGGCGCGTTCGCGCTGACCGAGCCGGACGTCGGTTCCGGCGTGGCGGGCGGCCTCACCACCACCGCCCGGCGCGACGGCGACGTCTGGGTGCTGAACGGTCAGAAGAAATGGATCGGGAACGCGACCTTCGCCGACCTGATCATCGTGTGGGCTCGCGACGTGGCCGACGACCAGGTCAAGGGGTTCGTCGTCGAGGGCGGGACCGAGGGATTCACGCCGGTCAAGATGCACGACAAGATCGCCCTCCGGGTGGTGCAGAACGCGCAGATCACCCTGGACAACGTGCGGGTGCACGAGGACAACCGGCTGCAGCGGGCTGACTCGTTCCGCGATACGGCCAAGGTGCTCCGGCTGACCCGGGCCGGCGTGGCCTGGCAGGCGACCGGCTGCGCCCGCGGCGCCTACGAGCACGCGCTCGCCTACGCCGGGCAGCGGCAGCAGTTCGGCCGGCCGATCGCCGGCTTCCAGCTCGTGCAGGACCTGCTGGTCCGAATGCTGTCCAACGTCACCGCCTCGGCCTGCCTGTGCGTCCGGCTGTCCCAGCTGCAGGACCAGGGCAAGGCCAAGGACCATCATTCGGCCCTGGCGAAGGCGTTCTGCACGGTCCGGATGCGGGAGACGGTCGGCTACGCCCGCGAGCTGCTCGGCGGCAACGGCATCCTGCTCGAGAACCAGGTCGGCCGGTTCGTCGCCGACGCGGAGGCGATCTATTCCTACGAGGGCACCCGCGAGATCAACACGCTCATCGTCGGCCGCGCCATCACCGGCCTCGGCGCCTTCGTCTGACCCCGGAGCCCTACTGCCACGGTGAGCGCGGACTTCGACCGGTTGTGCCGCTCACGTGAGCTCTGCTCTGCGTTACTGCGGGGCCTATAGCGTCGCTTCAGCCTGGCCCCAACCAGCAGCAGGCGGTCGCTCATCGGACATTGAAGCATGGCACGTATCCAGCATGCCGGGTGGCTCCAGTCCGCCTAGAATGGACGTATGGCCGCTGCTGATGTTGAGAAGTTCCGGGTGGTCTTCGACATGTGCGACGCCGGGGTCCGGATGTACCGGCAGCGGATGAGGCGCGAGAACCCGTCGGCCTCGGACGAGGAGATCGAGGCCAGGGTGCAGGCGTGGCTCCGCAGGCCGAGCGGCGAGGCGGGCGATCGCCTGCGACTGCCCGCGCGGGGGTAGGGCGGGGTGCAGTCCGTCGATGCGGTCCTCAGGCAGGCGGCTGCGGACCTCGATGCCATCGGCGCGCGGTGGGCCGTCATCGGCGGCCTGGCGGTGGCGTTCCGAGCGGAGCCCCGGTTCACCAAGGACGTCGATCTTGCCGTCGCAGTCGCAGACGACGCGGAGGCCGAGGCATCGTCAATCGCCTGCAGGTCCGCGGCTACGCGCTCGCGTCGCTCGTCGAGCAGGACTACGTAAGCGGCTGGCGACGGCACGGCTGGTGCGGCCTGAGGTAGGCACATCGAGCGCGTTCGTCGACCTGCTGTCTGCGAACTCCGGCATCGAAGACGAGATCGTCCGCGGCGCCGACCGGATGGAGGTGCTGCCGGACGTTTTCATGCCCGTGGCATCGACCGGGCACCTGATCGCGCTGAAGGCTCTCGCAGGCCGGCACCAGGACCTGACAGACCTTGGCTACCTGATCTCCGCGCGCACCGAGGCCGATCTGGGAGAGGCCAGAACGTCGGTGGCGACGATTCAGGAACGAGGCTTCAATCGGGGCCTGAATCTGCCCGAGGTCCTGGAAACGATCATCAGCCAAGCCCAGAAGTGACCGGTACCCCAGCGCAGCCCGACCGGGCCGCAGTTACCTGACCTTGGCCTCGCAGGTGCCCCCGTGCATCCATGGACTATGACTACTTCCCGGAACAGCGAATACCTGCTGAGCGGCAAGGACAACATTAGTCAACTGGCTTGGCGATGCCCCTACAGTGCCCATTCAGCAGCTATGACGGGCGTTCCTGACTCTTGTCTGACTCCGACGGCTGGCGGGGCGCGCCTGGCCTGGGCTTCCACGGGGCGGGGCCTGGCTTTCGGGCGGCCTGGCCTTTGCCTTGCTGGTACTGCGGGTCGCGACGGCGGGCGTCTTCGCTGCCCGTGCCCTGCCGGCGGCTGGTCCTGGTGGTCTCGCCGTGCGGGGCCCCGCGCGGCGGGCCTGCGTCTCCCGGCTGCCCGGCGGGGGGACGAGTGGCCTGAGCCAAGCCAGCGTGCCCGCTGGCAGTGGTACGCGCCGGGTGGCTTCGGCCGGATGATGGTCCGACCGTCAGATCGGCTGGGAGGTACTTCGTGGACAGCAGGGCTGCGATCGCTGCGCTCATCGGCGTGATGATCGGTGCGGCGATCGCCGTCTGCGTGGGTGACCGACGGTGGCGGGATGCAAGCGCGATCGGTGCGCTCGGAACCGCGCTCGTGCTGGGGGTGGTGACCGAAGGCAATCATTCGCGCTTGGAGCACAATGTCGTGTCCGCTGTAATGCTGCTCTTGCTCGCCTGCGGGGCCGCTGCCAGGGTTGGGATGCGGACTCGACGGCGCGAACGTCTGTAGGCGAGCCAGGTTTCGCAGGGCGGCGGCCGGGTCCGGCTCGGGGGTGCCACCTGACCGGCGTTCGATTGTCCGGGGGCCGTCCGGGCCGCGTCAAGGGCGCATCGCGCCGCCCTGGACTCGTCCCGGCCGTGGGTCCCCCGGTCCCTGGTCTCCTATCGGAACAGGGGGGGTGCGGCCTGGCTCGGGCGGCGCCGGCCGCGGCGGGCTCGCGGGGGCTGGGGCGGGTGCCTGCGTCGGCCGCCCTGGCTGGCGCTTTTGCCGTTGCCCTTGGCCTTGACATCGGCCCGCGCGGCGAGGGCTGGCGCGGGGCGCTGCTTTGTGCGCCCGTGGGTGACAGCCGTTACGACGCTCCGCGTAGATGAGATTGGGTTTTTGCTTTGGGTTTCGGGTCATCGGCCGGGTGGCGGGGCGAGGTCGGCGCAGGCGGTGTATGTCAGCCACAGGACGCATCCGGCGGCGATTGCGGGCGCTGAGGGGCTGCCGGGGATCACGGCCAGGGCGATGAGCGCGACGGCGGCGGCGGCGCGGGCGGCGAGCCGGGCCGGCCAGCCGTGGCGGACGCGGGCGGGCAGGATCGTCGGCCCCCTTAGGGATTGCGGCTCCAGGGGCGTTTCACCTTGGGCACGGGCCGGGGACGGGCGCGGTTCGGTATTCGCGGCGGCGTCAGCTAGCGGTAAGAATTGGATCGCGAGCGGCCAGGAGAAGCACTCATGATGACGCTGATGCTCTCGCAGAACTGGCACGGCGTTCGGCCAAGCTCAGGAGCGCGGTTGCCTTCGTCTTCCCCACCGGTACAAGTCCATGAGGATGACCGGCCAACGACCCAGGCACCACAAGATGATTAGACCGCCAGCGAGTAGGGCCAGCGTGGCGACGCCGATCCACGCCGGTGACAGTACCCACCACCATGACCAAGTGACGATCCCTGTCAGCTTGAGCGTAATGAAGGCGATGGAAGCCGCTCCAGCTAGCATTCCCGCAACGTCAGAAGCGCTCTGCGGTCGCTGTACCTGGATCCTGGCCATCCTGCAAGCGTAATGATGCCAGGTGACCAGGGAAAGAGACACGATGCCCTTGAACTTCGCCTTTCCGCGCCTGGTCTTCGGCGCGCGTCCGGCGGAGCCGGACAGGGCGGCAGGCGGGGGCTTGCGGGACGGCCGTAGCGGCGACTTCCGTCCCGGCCCCGGCGGCCGGGCGGCGGCGTGTCTAGCGGCTCGGCGCTGCTCGCGGTCGTGATGGGGGGCCGTTCCTGGCTGCTGCCGTTTGCCTGTCGTCCTAGTGCCGGGCCCGACCAGCCGGCCTATGCGGCGGGCTTCGGCTTGGGCTTGGCGGTCCAGCGGGCGTTCATCATCTTGCCGATGCGCTGCTCGGTCGCCCTTACGTCCCGGATCGTCTACGTCGACAACGACCCGGGCGGGCGCGGTGGATGGCAACTCGCGGGACGGCTACGTCGGCGTTGGCAGGAAGCCGCCCGCTAGTTGCGTACCCGAAGAACCGGGACAACCTCAGGCCTGGGCTCAGTGGTCATTGGAAACTTGATGAAAGTGGCTCTTTGAGCGAGTCCACTTCGCGCGTACCTTCTCTGACATGGCACTATCCAACACTCCTGTGGCGAGGGAGATATCAGAGCCGGACGGTAGGGCGCTGGCCGGACAGTGGGTCCGGCTGGACGCAATCGGGGACGCGGATTTCGGCGAGCTGGGGGCACTTCTCGGCGACCCGCGCGTGTACGAGCACGGATACGTCATGCACCGGCGCCCGTCGTCCGCGGCCGATGCGGCGGAGTTGGCGCGGGCGACGTTCAGCGGGACCGCAGGCAAAATCCGCTACGCGGTCCGGCTCGCGACCGACAGCGACCTTGGCCCGGCGGGCACCCTGGTGGGAACCTCGGGACTGTCCGAGATCGACCTGCGGAACGAGAGCACCCACATCGGCGGAACGCTGTACGGTCCCCGGTGGTGGGGCACCCAGGTCAACCCAGAAGCGAAGCTGCTCCTGCTGGCGCATTGCTTCGATGACTGCGGGTTCGGCCGGGTCAAGATCCAGACTGACGTCCTGAACACCCGCTCGCAGGCGGCGATTGCCCGGCTGGGAGCGGTCCGCGAGGGCGTGCTGCGCCGGCATATGAAGCGCGAGGACGGCAGCTTCCGCGACACTGTCGTCTACAGCGTCCTGGCGACCGAGTGGCCCGAGGTGAGAACTCGCCTGCTCGAACGGCTCGCCCGGCAATAACGGTCGGCTATGCCTAGCGGCCGGGCGGGGTCTGGCCGGCGAGCTCGTAGGCGAGGTACCAGCCGTTGACGGTACCGACACCGTCGACCAGGCTGTAGCCGGCCCGGGCGGGGAAGCCCTTGACCGTGTACGTGGTGCCGTTCTGGCCGAAGGTGACGGTGTTGTCGCCCGCGGTGACGGGCACGATGCCGGGGGCCTTATCGGCTGCCAGCTTGTACAGGGTGGGGTTGATGACGCCGAGGGCGTGCCCGGCGATCTGGTCGGCCAGCGCGACGATGCCGGCGAACTCCGGCGTCGCCTCGCTGGTGCCGCAGTTCGGGTACCAGCCGGCCGGGCGCCGGCCTGCGGGAAGCTCTGGTAGGTGAACACCGGGCTTGAGCAGGCGGCGTTCATCGCGACGTCGGGTACGCCGCGGGCGGCGCCGACCACGTTCTTGACCCCGTTCTGGTAGGACGGACGGGTGAACAGCACCGAACGGCCGCCGCCGCCGGCGGTTGGGCTGGTGCCGTCCCCGATGTGCTTGTTGTCGGTGTCGTTCCACGCCACCGACGTGAACATGCCGGCGGTGCCCGGCACCAGCTCGGTGCCGCCGACGGCGGTCACCAGCGGGTCGCTGTCCGGCCAGGAGGTCACCGGGTAGGTGTAGTGGGTCGAGCCGTTCAGCTCCACGTCTGTCGCGCCGGTGTCGCCGGCCGCAGCGAGGACGGTCGGGCCGTCCTTCTCCCCCGCCGCCGTTTCGTAGGCGGCCCGCAGGTGGTAGGCGTTGATTTGGGCGAGGCCGCCGCTGAACGTCTGCTCGGTGGCCTCGAAGCTCTGGCTGATCACATCGCCGAGGTGGTGGCTGAGCACGTAGTTCTCGGCCGTGACGATCTGCGGGAAGCCGGTCACCCCCTCGGTCTCCGCCACCGGCGTCTCCGCCAGCAGGATGTTCGCGCCCGGCGCGATGGCGTGCGCGTACTCTACGTCGAGGGTGGTCTCGCCGCCCCAGCCGGTCATGTCGGAGTCGCTGGAGTTCCACGTCGGGATCTTCCCGGCCGGGGCGATGATGGTGAACGACGGCGGCGCGGGCAGCCCGAACTGCCGGTCGAAGACGCCCAGGTCCTGCTTGATCGTGGGCGAGCCGAACGAGTCGACGATCACGATCGTCTCGCCCCGGCCGGTAATGCCGCGGTCGTACAGCGGGCCGAGGTTGTAGGCGGCCTCCACCTGCTCCGGGGTGAGGCAGCGGGCGGCGAAGGCGGCCGTGCAGTGCGCCTGCGCGGGCGTCGGCATGACCTCGGTCGGGTGGATCACGCCCGGCTCGGCCCCGGCCGTCGGGCCGGCCGAATGCGTCGCGGTCGGCTTGGCGCCCGCCGATCCGCCGCAGCCGGCGACGGTGAGCGCGCCGACGGCGAGCGCGGCGGCGCCGGCCGTCAGCGCGACTTTCCCTCTACGCACGTGTTCCCTCCAGGTCGGGCCCCGGCGAATCCGCTCGCCGGGGCCACCGCGTACGGTCAGGAACGTTACTTCGGCGGGGTCTTGCCTGCCAATTCGTAGGCTAGGTACCAGGCGTTGACGGTGCCGACGCCGTCGTCGAGGCTGTAGCCGACCCGGGCCGGGAAGCCCTTGATCGTGTACGACTTCTTATTCTGGACGAACGTCACGGTGTTGTTGCCCGAGGTGACGGGCACGACCCCGGGGGCCTTGGCGGCCGACAACTTGTACAGGGTGGGGTTGATGACGCCGAGGGCGTGCCCGGCCACCTGGTCGGCCAGCGCGACGATGCCGGCGAACTCCGGCGTCGCCTCGCTGGTGCCGCAGGACGGGTACCAGCCGGCCGGGGTGCCCGCCTGCGGGAAGCTCTGGTAGGTGAACACCGGGGCGCTGCAGGAGCCGCTCATCGAGACGTCCGGCACCCCGCGCGCCGCGCCGACCACGTTCTTGATCCCGTTCTGGTAGGACGGGCGCTTGAACAGGACCGACAGGCCACCGCCGGTCGCGTACGGGACGGTGCCGTCGCCGAGGTTCTTGTTGTAGGTGTCGTTCCAGGCCACCGACGTGAACGTGCCGCGGGAGCCCGCCACCAGCTCGGTGCCGCCGACCCCGGTCACCAGCGGGTCGCTGTCCGGCCAGGAGGTGACCCGGTGGGTGTAGTAGGTCGAGCCGTTCAGCTCCACGTCGGCCACGCCGCTGTCACCGGAGGCGGCCAGCACGGTCGGGCCGTTCTTCTCGTCCGCCGCCGTCTGGTACGCGGAGCGCAGGTGGTACTTGTTGATCTGCTTGAGGCCGCCGCTGAAGGTCTGCTCGGTGGCGCTGAAGCTCTGGCTGATGACGTCGCCGAGGTGGTGCTTGAGCACGTAGTTCTCGGCCTCGACGATCTGCGGAAAGCCGGTCACGCCCTCGGTCTCTGACACCGGCGTCTCGACCAGCAGGATGTTCGCGCCCGGGGCGATGGTGTGCGCGTACTCCACGTCGAGGGTGGTCTCGCCGCCCCAGCCGGTCATGTCGGAGTCGTTTTTGTTCCACGTCGGGATCTTCCCCGACGGCGTGATGATCGTGAGCGAGGGCGGCGCGGGCAGCCCGAACTGCTTGTCGAAGACGCCCAGGTCGTGCTTGATCGTGGGCGAGCCGAACGAGTCGACGATCACGATCGTCTCGCCTTTGCCGGTGACGCCGCGCGCGTACAGCGGGCCGAGGTTGTACGCGTCCTCCACCTGCCCGGGGGTGAGGCAGCGGTAGAAGCCGTATTTCAGGCAGTTCGCCTGCGACGGGTTCGACATCACGCCCATCGGGTGGACCACGCCCGGGCTGATGACCATCGACGACGCGGCCGCCGCGGCGGTCGTGGTCGCGGCGGATCCGGCCGGCGCGACGGCGGCGACGACGCCGACCGACAGCGCGGCGGCGCCCACCGCCAGCGCGGTGACTTTCCCTCTGCGCACGTGTCCCTCCAGGTCAGGTAAGAAACTCGACCCACCGACCATAGAGCAAGCGATCATCGCTTCAAATAGGCGCGCGCAAACATAGACGCCTGCTTAACCATTCAGCCGGACGCCGAACCCGGTCGCCGCCAGCTTCAGCAGGACCTGGCCGGGGGCCTGCAGGGCGGTCACCTTGGCCGCGCTCAGGTCCGCGAGCCGATCGCGGGCGGTCGCGTACGCCTGCGGCCCGCTCGCGCGGGCCTGGTTGAGGGCAACCGCGTTGGCCCACACCTTCTCCCGCGCCTCGCGCAGGAACCGCCGGGTGCCCCGGCGGTTGAGCGGCGCGAGCAGGCGGTCGAGCGTCGAGGCCGGACCTGAGGCGCTGGCCAGCTCGTCGCCTTCGGCGCCGACGCGGGCGGCGAGCACCTCGTCGATCGCCCGGTGATCGGCCTCGCGCCGGGCCAGCAGCGTCGGGTCCGCGAACTCCCGGTCGGTGATCACCGCCAGCAGGGCCTGCGGCAGGTCGTAGTTGATGTGCGCGTTCATGCCGAGCAGAACGTGCCGGACCGGCGGCAGGCCGGCCGGGGCGGCGAACGCGACCGCCCACGGCGCCGGCGGACGACGCCCGGCCAGCCCGTCCTCGAGCGCGTCGAGGTACAGGTCGGCGAACGCGACGTCCCACCGCTCGACCCAGCCGGGATCGTCGAAGCCGCCCGCCCGGATCCGGTCGGCGACCGCGATCGTGGTCCGCTGGTACGTCGCGTGGAAGTGCCGGCGCTGGTCGCCGGCTGCCTTGAGCGATTCGCCCGTGGCCGCCATCCGGGCGATGAGCTCCTCAATCACCCCGTCATTGTGCACCCGGGGTGATTGAGGAGCCAGGCTGCCGTCGCCGCTTACGCGATCCGGCCCGCGTAGCGCCGGCGGAACCCGTCGCCGGTGTTGGCGGTGATCACCACGTCGTAGTAGCCGTCGTGGTTGGTGGGCCAGCTGACGGACTTGACCCCGCCCGACTTGACGGTGACGGTCCGGGTGCCGCCCTCGTAGTCGTTCGGCGGCGAGGGTGTAGACGATCGTCTCGCTGCCCTCGTTGGCCAGGGTGAGCTCGACCTTCGCGGTCGCCCCGCGCTTGGCGGCGGCGGTGACGACCGGGATCTGGCAGGCCGTGCGGCCGGCCGCCGCGACCGTGCCGGCGAAGCTGGTCAGGAACCCGTCCGGGCCGTAGACGGAGAAGGCGTACTTCCCTGCCGTCAGCGCCGCGTCCCAGGTGTAGCGGCCGGACCTCGACGGCAGCACCGTGACCGGCGTGGGAGCGGCGGCCAGGATGGCGTCGGGGTAGACGGCGAAGGAGACGCCGACCGTGCCGGTGTTGGTCAGGGTGGCGGTGACCTGGCTGGTGCGGCGGTCCACGGTCACGTCGGCGAACGGCTGGTGAACGGTGCGGGCGGTGCGGGCGGGTGCCGGGCTCCTGGGTCGGCATCGACTGGTCGCCCTCGGCCGGCGGCGTCGTCGATCCGCCCGTGAGCTGGGTCAGCGCCCAGGTCTGGTCGAGGGTCGGGATGTTGGCCGGGATCGAGAAGTCCGGGTGCCTGAAGTCGAACGCGGCGGTCAGGTCGCCGGTCACCGACGCCCGCCACGGGGTGACGTTGGCCGGCTTCACCCCGGTCCAGGCGGCCAGGAACTGGAGCATCGAGGTGTGGTCGTAGACGTTGGAGTCGACGTAGCCGCCGCGGGTCCACGGCGAGCAGATCAGCATCGGGACCCGGGTGCCTGGGCCGATCGGCAGCCCGTCGATGTACTCGTCGGTGACGGTCGGCTCGGGGAACGGCGGGAGCTGGTGGTCGAAGAACCCGTCGTGCTCGTCGTAGGTGATGAACAGCGCCGTGTTCTTCCACAGCTCGGGGTTGGACATCAGCGTCTGCAGCACGGTGTTCACGTAGTGGGCGCCGTAGTCGGGGGTGTAGGAGGGGTGCTCGCAGTAGCCGGCCGGGGCGACGATCCACGACACCTGCGGCAGCGTGCTGTTCTTGACGTCGTTGATGAACGACGACAGCACGTAGGCGGCGTGCGTCTGGTTGAGCGGCGGCGCCCCCGCGTCGGTCTGCCACGGCGTGACCGCGCCGCGGTCCGCGAGCTCGCTGGTCCCGCCGTCGCGGCTGTTGCTGGTGTTGTACTGCTGGTAGAACCAGAGCGGGTTGTCGCCGAAGTCGCCGAGGAAGAAGTCGGGGTAGCTGCCGCTGTCGCCGACCTGGTCGTTGGTGTACACCTGCCAGCTGACCCCGGCCTTCTGCAGCAGCTCGGGGTAGGTGGTGACCTCGGCCGTGCCGGCGTCGGGCCCGAAGTCGACCTGTGTAGTCGTTCGGGTTGCTGGTCCAGCCGGACGACGTGCCGGTCCAGAAGTACATCCGGTTGGGGCTGGTCGGTCCCATGATCGCCTGGTGGTAGCCGTCGCAGATGGTGAAGGCGTCGGCCACCGCGTACTGGAACGGGATCTCGTTCCTGGTGAAGTAGCCCATCGTCTCTTCCGACTTGGCCGCGACCCAGTTGTTCCAGAGCCCGCCGTTGCGCGCCTCGTGGTCGCCGTCCCACGAGTGGTCGAGGTCGCCGTCGGTCTGGTCGGTGAGGTTGTAGGGCAGCAGGTGCCCGAGGTCGGTGCGGGCCGGGTCGGGCTGCTGGAAGATGCTGGTCCCGTTCTGGTAGGCGAGGGCCTGCTTGTCGCCGAAGCCGCGGACGCCGGAGAGCGTCCCGAAGTAGTGGTCGAAGGAGCGGTTCTCCTGCATCAGGATCACCACGTGCTTCACGTCGGCGATGGTGCCGCTCCAGCCCTTGGGCAGCGCCTTGGCCGCCGCCGAGCCGCCGCGGACGCTGGCGTCGGCGATACCGCCGGTGACGCCGACGGCCGTCGCCGCCGCGGCGGTGCCGAGCGCGGTGTAGGTCAGGAAACGGCGTCGGGTGACGCCCGGCACGACCGGCTGGCCAGGCTGCCAGGGCGATCCGGTGCGCCGTGCGCATGCTCGCGTGAGTTGTCCGAGTTAGTCATAAGTTGTTAGTCTGCGCGCCGCAGGCCGCCTCGGGGTGAACACGTCATGTCGGTCTCCGGACGAGAAAGCCAAGAAGGCATCATTGCCTGATGCCACTTTTTTCCTTTGAGGGCCGGGAGCCCGACGTCAGCCCGTCCGCGTGGATCGCGCCGACCGCGACCCTGGTCGGCGACGTCACGGTGGAGGCCGAGGCCTCGATCTGGTACGGGGCGGTGCTGCGGGCCGACTTCGGCCCGATCGTGGTCCGGCGGGGCGCCAACGTCCAGGACGGGTCGGTCCTGCACGGCGGCCCCGATCCGGTCACCGAGGTCGGCGAGGGCGCGACCGTGGGCCACCTGTGCGTGGTGCACGGCTGCGTCATCGGGGCGGAGGCGCTGATCGGCAACGGCGCCACGGTGCTGGACGGCGCGGTCATCGGACGGCGCGCCCTCGTCGCCGCGGGCGCCACCGTCCCGCCCGGCCTGACCATCCCCGACGGCATGCTCGCGGCCGGGGTCCCGGCCCGGATCGTGGGCGAGCTGACGCCCGGGGCCAGGATGTGGGTCGAGCACAACCCGGCCACGTACCGGGCGCTCGCCCGCCGGCACGCGGCCAGCGTGCAAGCCGTCTCCGGTACGGCGGGTTAGCAACACGGCCAGGCAGATCAAACCATTGTCTCGAACGGGCCGTGGCCGATTCTCTTCAGTCGAGATCTCAGAGATCTCCGTGACTGCGCTCCAGCGCACGACGACGGCGTCCGCCCGCGGGCCGTCCAGGAGCGCGTACCCCTCGGCAAAGGCGTACAACCAGATCCGACGCTTCGTTTCACGCCACCGGCAGAGGGTGACGCCGGCTGGGCGGCAACGCCGCAAGCTCAAGGCTCACCACCTGACCTGCGCATAGCCTGTCGCGCACACCGCCCCGTGGGCTAGCAACGGCACCTCGAGCGCGTCATCTGAGGCTTGTCAGGAACTTGCGCCACGCGTCGCCTGGGAACGTGAGCGGCGTGCCGTCCCTATCTTTAGAGTCGCGAACGAACACCATGCTGTGACCGTCGGCTACTTCGATGCACTCACCGGTTAGTGATTCTCCGCTTTTTCGCCATGATGCCGGGTCAGGAATGGCCGGTTCCGACATAGAGCCCCTCTTTCCGATCTCCAGGAAGCATTACCCCCGTGTGCCCGCTCGTGTGGACATTCACTTGCGTGAACTTGCGATGTCACAGCACCGAGTCTCAGGCACAGCAGTAGCTGGCCGCATGATGCCTGCCGGAACCGGGGATGCCCGTGTGACCTCATGAGGCCAGCCATTTCTGCCTTGATGAATTCCCTCTGCTCGGAGTGTAGACCTACTATCCAGATCTGCCTACACGCATGAACAGACTCCCTCATGTAGCGCGTATGTACACAGCGTTGCGAACTTGCCTATCTGGTAGATGGATCAGCTCAGATCGGCTATAGCGCCCTTGAGGAGTTCTATCGATTCTTCTGGCGAGAGAGATATTTCGATCAGGCTCTTAAAGCCATCCTTGTACTCAGCCACCACTTCCGCCGGGTTTTCGAACTTTGGGACGTTTGGACCGCCCAACTGCTCCCTGTTCTCGGCAATGAGCAGGTCGCCGCGCCTGGCGCTTTCGAGGTATAGCACATCTTCCAGATCGCCCGAAAAGCCAAGGATGACGAACGGGCCCCGCAGCCCAAAATGGGGACCCTTGCTAATTGGGATGAAACGGACAGTCACGGCGGGCTTCCCCGCCACTCCCAGCAGGTGGCGCAACTGGCCAGCCATGGCGTCTCCGACGGGACGGCGGATTATCTCCTCATCGAGGACGTATATCTGGTCGGGACCCCGGGCAGCGACTCGATCTTGGCGTTCCTCGCGTATTGCGATCGCTCGATCGATCGCCTCGTCCGACAGGCCCCACGCTTTCATGATCTGCCTGGTGTAGTCCGGCGTCTGAAGGAGCCCAGGCACGATGAGTGGCTGGGACATTTGGATGGAAGACGCACCGTCCTCGTAGCCAATGTACGCTTCGAATCCCTTGTCGGTCCCGAAGTCGTACCGCTGCCACCACCCATGCGAGCGGGCCTCCCTAGCCAGTTGGGCCAACTCGTCAACACGAGCGTCGCCAACCCCGTAGTGGCGCAACACCAGTAGGAGGTCGCCTTTCGAAGGCGGCGAGGTGACGTTCTCTATCCTGGAAAACTTGGCGATCGACATCTCGCACGCCTGGGCAACGGTCTCTTGTGTCTCTTTGCTGGCAGCCCGGAGCTTCTTCAGCTCCGAAGACAGGAGCGCCCTGGCGACAGCCGGGCTGGAGCTCCCTGTACTCATGTCCTTGACTCGCTCTCCTGGTGGGCCATTCGTTGCCAGGCCTGGAGATGATGTGGTTCCGCGCGGCCAGGGAGACTCAAGACCCCCTGAATACTCTGCCTCGCAGAGTCCAGGCCGCCACTAGACGAGATACTAGCATGTTGTCGGCTCCAGAAGTGAAAATCTCATATTGGGTACCCGCCAGGATGCGATACCTCCGGTTGCAGGGTCGTACGTCGCCTCTGGTAGGATCGGATGGTGACGGTACGCCTTGTTCGGAGATGACGGCCTGCAGGTCGGATACCAACAAGAGCCGTACACCTCAGAGTGCAGGCTGGCTCAAACGGTTACCCCCGGCCCCGGCCTCGCGCGGCAGAAGCATGCCCTGCGGTCAACTCAAGAAGGCGACCTTCGGGTTCCACGAACTGAAAAGGCCCTGCCTGCCCGCGAGCAGCCGCAGCCTGTTCGAGCAGGCTGACGTCCGGTGCCCTTGGGCAGGCAGGACCTGTGATTCGACTTTGGAGGCTATCTTGTCCGCCCCCGCACATAGTTTTACGCACGGAGCCGTACGAGGCGGCGTCGTCACGGATTTGATATACATTTCTCAGGTTCGGCGCTCCGGACAGCCCGACCCGAGCCTGCGCAGAGTCGGCTTACGCCATGAGTCGGCCCTCAGATTGGGTGGGTGTATTCGCTCGCCGCGCCGGGGTGACGGCCGCCGCCAGCGGCGTTACGGGCATCACGTGGTTTGCGATCGGCCACGAAAGCATCGCGGCGATTATCGCTGCCGCCTGTGTTGGCGGGCTGGCGGCTAGCCTGCCGAAGGTCATTGAGTCGATCTACAAGCGTCGTCCAGCCATCATCAAGGCGAAAGGCGATGCCAAGGCGAAGGTCATCGATGCGGAGGCGAGGAAGGCAGACGCCGAAGTGAAGAAGATGAACGCTGCCAGCGAAGCGCGGAATGCGGCAAAGCGAACCGACGTCCAGGCTGAACTGATGCGCACGGCGCTGAAGTCCGGAAAGGTGGATGAGGCCATAGCTCTGCTCCGGCAGCAGAAGCTCACAACGTCGCCCAAGAAGGAGAACCACGACACCGAACCTCCAGAGAGCGGGCCAGCGAACGTCCGCTCCATTCGGCCGTTAGGTTCTTGCACGGGCGGCCCGGATATTGACCAGGGATGGGTGTTGGCGGCCGACGGTCGCGCTGCAAGGCGTGTCCGCCGGCCGCGGGGCGCTAAACGCGAGACTTCCGCGCCCACAATCGGCACACCGAGGCCTGGGCAGGGTGGAACGACCATCTGAGCCGGTCCACATACAACCCGCTGCGCCGCGCTCGCCTGCTGACCAGATTCGCGCCCGTATACCCTGTGCCCGGTCCGCTACCGGGCCTGGGCCAAGGCCGCGAGGGTCGTCTACTTCACCGGCTTGAGCCCGGTGCGGCAAGACGCCCGCCAGTAGGCTGGTCCACCCGCAGGCATCGGCCGACAGCTGGGCCTGATGTCCGGCGCATAGGCCCTCGAGCGAACCACAGCTGGGTCCACGACCGACCGGCGCAAGACCGTCGGCTGTATCGCCGTGCTGATCAAGGCGGTGCTCTGGTGGGACGTGAAGTCGTGATCCCACCAAGCACGTCCGGCTCGGCACGTCCGATGCCGCTACGGGGTCTCCTGGTCAAGCATGGCAAGGCGTACAAGCAGATCGACTTATCGCCGCCCAGCATTCCGCACTCGTCGGTGTGCCTGCCAGCCGCACAGTGCCGTCACACTCGATATTTCGCGTCGCCAACGCCGGGTTTCTAGCCGCCCAGCAGGGCGCGCGCGGCGGCGGCGATGTGGTCGGCGTCGATCGCCGGCCCAGGCGAGCAGTTCGTCGCCGGTGCCCGAGCCCGGCATCCCGCTGACCGCGAGCCGGGTCAGGTGCAGGTTCTGCTGCCCGGCGCGCGAGCAGCGCGTCGGCGACGGCCGAGCCGAGCACCGCCCTCGGGGTGGTGGTCCTCGGCGACGACGATCCGGCCGCCGGTCGCCGTCGGCCGCCGCGACCAGCGTCGCGGTGTCGACCGGCTTGACCGAGTAGAGGTCGATGACCCGGGCGGCGATGCCCTCGCCGCGCAGGATGTCGGCCGCCGCGCAGCGCCTCGTGCAGCGTGACGCCCGCGCCGACCAGCGTGACCTGGTCGTCCTCGCCCGAGCGGAGCGATCTTGGAGCCGCCGATGGGGAACTGCTCTCCGGCCGGGTACAGGCCCGGGTAGCCGCCTCGGGTGGTGCGCAGGTAGCTGATCCCGGACGTCTGCGGCCATCGCGTCGACCAGCGCCGCCGTGCTGGTGCCGTCGCTCGGGTACAGCACGGTCGACCCGTGCACGGCCCGCATCATCGCCAGGTCCTCGAGCGCCATCTGCGACGGGCCGTCGGCGCCGATCTCCACCCCCGCGTGCGAGCCCGCCAGCCGCAGGTCGACGCCGGAGATCGCGCCCATCCGGATGAAGTCGTAGGCGCGGGTGAAGAACGCCGCGAAGGTGGATGCGAACGCGCGGTACCCGCGCACGGACAGCCCGGTGGCCGCGGCCACCAGCTGCTGCTCGGCGATGAACATCTCGAAGTAGCGGTCCGGGAAGGCCTGCGCGAACTCGTCGGCGAAGGTCGAGTTGCTGACCTCGCCGTCCAGCGCGACCACGCGGTCGTCGCGCGCGCCGAGGGCGACCAGCGCGTCGCCGTAGGCCTTCCTGGTGGCGACCTTCTCGCCGACCGCGTACTCGCGGCGCTCGTCCCGCTCGGCCGGTCCGGCGCGTCCGGCGCGGCAGGGTGGTGGGCTTGTCCGGCACCGGGCCCGGCTCGGCCGGCTCCGGCTTCGGGCCGCGCAGCACCAGGTTGCGCACGCCGCCGAGCTCGGCGATCGCGCGGTCGGCCATGTCCGGCGGGAACGGCTTGCCGTGCCAGCCGTTCTTGTTCTCGACCTCGGAGAAGCCCTTGCCCTTGATCGTCTTGGCCAGGATCACCGTCGGCTGGCTGCCCGCCGTGTCCGCCGCCAGCGGTCATCGCCTTGTCGATCGCGGCGAGGTCGTGCCCGTCGACCGATCAGCACCCGGGCGCCGAACGCCTCCATCCGGCGCGCGTACTCCGGCGAGGTCCCAGCCGAGGTCGGTCTGGCCGCGCTGGCCGAGCCGGTTGACGTCGGCGATCACGATCAGGTTCGACAGCCGGTAGTAGGAGGCCTTGTCGAACGCCTCCCAGATCGAGCCCTCGGCCAGCTCGCTGTCGCCGCACAGCACCCAGACCCGGTACGGCAGCCGGTCCAGGTACTTGCCCGCCAGCGCGACCCCGACGCCGTCCGGCAGCCCCTGGCCGAGCGAGCCGGTGGCGACGTCGACCCACGGCAGGATCGGCGTCGGGTGGCCCTCCAGCCGCTGGCCGAAGCGCCGGTAGCCGGTCATCAGCTCGTCATCCGACACCACCCCGACCGCCTTGAACACCGAGTACAGCAGCGGCGAGGCGTGCCCCTTGGAGAAGATCAGGTGGTCGTTGACCGCCAGCCGCGGCTCATCCCAGTCGTAGCGCAGGTGCCGGGTCATCAGCACCGCCAGCAGGTCGGCGGCCGACATGCTCGACGTCGGGTGACCGGACCCGGCGCTGGTCGAGGAGCGGATCGAGTCGACCCGCAGCTGCGCGGCCAGGTCCGCGACGGTGTCGAGGCCGATGGTGGAGGCAGAGTGCGTCGTCGTCATGGGCGGGCTCCCGTCGTTTGCGTTCGATCAGCGCTACTCCCCATCTGAACACGCTGCACACCCGCGAGCGCAGCCAGGGTGGCCCGGGCAAGCGGGAACAACCCGACATTGGCGTCTAATCTGGAGGCAAGGCCGGGATATACAACGGGAAGGGACGCTGCGATGGACGGAACACTCGCTGCCGCTGATCTGGAACGACTGCGCAAGGACTTCTCGGCCAGCCCGACTTATCGGCTCGCCCAGAACGCCGTGACCCGGGTGACCGTCGACGACGTCGCCATCAACCGGGAGATCGTCAACAACATCGACCACTCGCTGTCGACCACGCTGGACGACTGGAAGGTCACCAACCAGGAGCGGAGCGGCCGCTGCTGGCTGTTCGCCGGGCTGAACCTGCTGCGGGTCGGCGTCATGCGCGAGACCGGGCTCAAGGACTTCGAGTTCTCGCAGAACTACGCGATGTTCTGGGACAAGCTCGAGCGGGCGAACTACTTCCTCGAGGCGATCATCGAGACCGCGGACCGCGACCTCGACGACCGCACGGTCGCCTTCCTGCTTGAGACGGTGGCAGGCGACGGCGGCCAGTGGAACATGTTCGCCGCCCTGGTGGCCAAGCACGGCCTGGTCCCCAAGGGCTACATGCCGGAGACGCAGAGCTCGTCGAACACGGGCCGGATGAACTCGATCCTGCGCTACCAGCTGCGCCAGGGCGCGCGCGCGGTCCGCGCGGCGACGGCCGACGGGCGTCGAGGCCGCCCGCGCGGCCAAGGCCGAGGTGCTGCGAGGTCGTCTACCGCGTGCTCTGCATCCACCTGGGCACGCCGCCGGAGCGGTTCGACTGGCAGTGGACCGACAAGGACAAGAAGTTCCACCGCGACGGCGTCCTGACCCCGCAGGAGTTCGCCGCCAAGTACGTCGACCTGCCCGTCAGCGACTACGTCTGCCTGGTGCAACGACCCGCGGCCGACCAGCCCGATCGGCCGCACCTTCACCGTCGAGTACCTCGGCAACGTCATCGGCGGCCCGCCGGTCACCTACCTCAACGTCGACGTGCAGGTCATCAAGGACATCGCCGCCAGCGCGATCCAGGGCGGCGAGCCGGTCTGGTTCGGCTGCGACGTCGGCCAGATGATGAGCAACGACTACGCGTTCTGGGACGCCGAGCTGTACGACCTGCCGGCCGTCTACGACGCGTCGTTCGGCCTGGACAAGGCCGCCCGGCTCGCCTACCACGAGTCCGCGATGACGCACGCGATGCTGTTCACCGGGGTCGACGTCCTCGACGGGGCGACCCGGCGGTGGCGGGTGGAGAACAGCTGGGGCGCCGAGCGCGGCAAGGACGGCTTCTACACGATGAACGACTCCTGGTTCGGCCAGTACGTGTTCGAGATCGCGGCCCGCAGGAGCGCGCTGCCGGCCGAGCTGCAGGCGGCGCTCGAGGCCGAGCCGATCGTCCTGCCGGCCTGGGACCCGATGGGCGCCCTGGCTCGCTAACAACAGTCGCCCCGGTCCGTTCGATGAAAATCTTTTGAATTTTCGAACGGGCCGGGGCGACTCTCATTTGCCCGCTGCGCGACCGCCGCTCGATATACGCTGCCGTGGTGTCGCACCGCAAGCGCCGCCGGGGATGATCGAGCGGATCCTGCCGGCCGTCGTGTCCTGCGCGGAGGCGTTCTCTGACCCGCCCAGCAGCACGCTCTTCCCGGCCGAGGAGGCGCTGGTGGCCCGCGCGGTGGAGCATCGCCGCCGCGAGTTCGCCACCGCCCGAGCCTGCGCCCGCAGCGCGCTGGCCGCGCTCGGCGTGCCGCCCGCGCCCATCCTGCGCGGCGACCGCGGCGACCCGCAGTGGCCGCCGGGCTTCGTCGGCAGCATCACCCACTGCGCTGGGTACCGGGCCGCCGCCGTCGCGCGGGCGGGCGACGTGCTCACGATCGGGGTGGACGCCGAGCCCAGCGGCCCGCTCCCGGACGGCGTGCTGAACCAGGTATCGCTGCCCGCCGAGCGGGCCCGGCTGGGCGAGCTAGCGGCCGCGGTCCCCGGCGTCTGCTGGGACCGGGTGCTGTTCTGCGCCAAGGAGTCGGTCTACAAGGCCTGGTTCCCGCTCGCCCGGCGCTGGCTCGGCTTCGACGAGGCCGACGTCACCATTGATCCGGCCGGCGGGACCTTCCGCGCGCGGCTGCTGGTCGAGGGCCCCGTAGTCGGCGGCAGGCCGGTCACCGGCTTCAGCGGCCGCTGGCTGGCCGGCGACGGGCTGGTGCTGACCACGGTCGCGGCGCTGCCGGATGACGCCTGACATGAGGCTGATCACATCCGGGGCGGCCTGCTTCGCTGTCCTTGCGGCCCTATCGGGAAAAATTCTCCCGGACGAGGTTTAACCCGGGCGGCCGGCCGGCCCGTTACGCCCCAGGCGTGTGCATCAGCCCCAGGAGCATCTGATATTAGTTAGATGCGCCCAAAGCGGTCTAGACCATTCGAAACCCCCTGGTCAAGCGTGGTCTGCCGCGATGCTGCGCCGAACCCACCTTGAGGTCGCCTGTCACGGCAGGCGTCTGCTGCCGCGTGCCCTCATCGGCCCGCAGCGTGCCGGACCAGCCAAAGGAGAGACGCCGTGATCACCGGGGTCACCGACATCGCGCACATCACCACCAAGCAGGACATGTCCCGGTGGACCCGTGCGCACGCGGATGTGGCGGGCATCACATGGTCGGTTTTCGCCGGGCCGGGCGGCACCATGATCATCGTCGAGCACGCCGAAGATCGCTGCTCCGCGAACCGGGCGAACCTCTCGCCTGAGGTCGCCGCCAGCCCGGCCGAGCGCCCGGCCGGCGCGACCGGCGCCTTCCCCGTCAGCGCGTTAAGAGCCGCCTGACGGCAGCACGCCCGGTGCCGTCTCTACCGGGAATGATTTTCATTAGAGGGTTGTTAGAATGGCCATGAGTCACAGCACCCTTCGTCCCGTCATCAAGCTCAGGTCGACCGCTGGGACTGGCTACGCCTACGTGACCAGCAAGAGCCGGAGAAACGACCCCGACCGCCTCGTCATTCGCAAGTACGACCCGGTCGCCCGCCGGCACGTCGAATTCCGAGAGGAGCGGTAATCATGAAGCAGGGGATCCACCCGGACTACCACCCGGTCGTGTTCCGCGACCGTTCCGCGAACTTCACCTTCCTCACCCGGTCGACGGCCGTCAGCGACCGCACGATCGAGTGGGAGGACGGCAACACCTATCCCGTCGTCGACGTCGAGGTCTCGTCGGCCAGCCACCCGTTCTACACGGGCCAGTCGCGCGTGCTCGACACCGCGGGACGAGTGGAGCAGTTCCGCCGCCGCTACGGCACCGACGCCAAGGGCGCCAACAGCGCCTGACTCGCGCCTGAGCCTGGGGCCCCTGCATCGGCATCGTCCGAGCGGGGGCCTTTTGCTATCCGGTCAGAGGGCTAGGCCGAGGTAGACGACCGGGCCGGGGTCCTCGACGTCGATGGCGCGGAAGCCGAGGCGCCGGTAGAAGGCCAGCGCCGGGGTGTTCTCGCTGACCACGCAGACGTGCACCCCGGTCGCGCCGACCTCCGCCACGGCCGCGCAGAAGGCGTCGATCAGCGCGCGGCCGTGCCCGGCCCGCTGGTAGGACGGCAGCAGGTCGATGTGCAGGTGGGCCGGGTACTCGGGCAGGCCGGGCCAGAGCAGCCGCTCGGGGTAGTAGTGCAGGGCGAGCATCTGCTCGTCCGGGGTGGCCGGCGGGTCGGGCGGGACCGGGTACCGGTCCGCCAGCCGGGGGATCCACCGGTCCCGGTAGGCGCGGGCGAACGCGGCGGTGTCCGGGGTGCCGATCACGTAGCCGACCGCGCGGCCGCCGTCGTCGAGCACGAAGGCGGACTTCGGCTCGAGGAAGACGTAGGGGCCCGCGAACAGGTCCGGCATCAGGTCGTCGGTGCTGTACTGGCCGCGGGCGTCGCCGCCGGCCGCCGCGGTGCGCACGCAGATGTCGTAGACCGCGTCGTGGTCGGTGTCGGCGTATCGCCTGATCATCGGGGCCATGGAGGCATGATCGCACGCCTGCGGCAAACGGCGCAGTCGGGAGGATTTCGCGCTATCGGGGGTCACCACTGTCCCCTTGTGTCACCCTGTAAGGCGAAACTTCCACCTCTCGAAGACTTCCCCCGCCCGCAGGAGCTTGCTAGTGCCCCAGAAGAACACTGACACGCGAACGTATCGATACGACGTCGGCCCCGACACGGGGCCGCATCGGAACGAGCTCGATACCGACACGTGGCTGTATCGGAACGGCATTGGCCCGCACGGCGCGGGCGCGGGGCGGGGACGGCCGGGCCCCCGGCACCGGAAGCCGCCGTCGCGGCGGATGCGCCGGGCCGCCGCCGCGTCCGCCATCGTCCTCGCGGGCGGCGGCGCCGCCGCCGGGCTGCTGTACGCGACCGGCCCGCAGCCGACCCTCAACGGCGCCGCCGACCAGAGCGCGCACACGGTGACCTCCGCTACCCGGACCGGCACGCCCCAGGGGGCGGCGACGACGCTGGCCACCCCGGCCGCGGCCGGCCAGCCGGCCCAGGCCTACGTGCCCAGGCACGCGGCCTCGAGCGGCAGGCATTCCGCCATGATCGAGAAGACCGTTACCGCGACGGGGCCCGCCTCCCCCGCAGGCGCGATCTCGGCGCCGTCGCCGTCCGACGCATCATCGGCCTCGTCGTCGTCTCCGTCGCCGTCATCGCCGTCGGCCTCTTCTCCCGGCACGTCGCCGACGGCCTCCCCCTCCCAGCCGACCGCGGACCCGACCGCGCCGACCGCCAGCCCTTCAGTCAGCCCTCCCCTGTCGGTCTCGGGCGGTGCTAGCTGCACCGACCCTTCGTTCTCGACGTCGGCCGCCTTCGGCAGCGAGACCCTGGGCGCGTACACGGTCTCCAACGACATGTGGAACGCCGGCGGCGGCGGCATCGCGCAGACCCTGTCCGCCTGTTCCTCGAGCGACTGGAACGTCGACGCGAACATCGCCGCCGACAGCGGCGGCGTGAAGACGTACCCGAACTCGGCCTACGCCTTCGCCGTGCCGCCCGAGATCAGCTCGCTCGCGGCGGTCACAAGCACCTTCGGCTCGACGCTGCCCGCCAGCGGTGACTTCGAGGACGCCTACGACATCTGGCTCAACGGCACCGCCGGGACCGGCGGCGACGAGGTGATGATCTGGACCGACAACCACGGCCAGACGCCGCCGGCGCGCCGGTGACGACGGTGACCTTCGACGGCCAGTCCTACACGGTGTGGCAGGCGGTGGGCGGCCCGATCACCTTCGTTTCTGACACGAACGTGACCGGCGGTGACCTGAACCTGGTGCAGTTCTTCCACTGGCTGATCAGCCAGGGCTACGAGCCGGCCAGCTCCACGCTTAACCAGGTCGCGTACGGCGCGGAGATCGTGTCCACCAACGCGACGCCGGAGACCTTCGGCTTCAGCAACTTCAGGGTGAGCTCGAGCTGACGGCGGCGTGCCTGCTCTGGTTACCTGCTCTCGTTGACCCCGTTCCACTGCGGGTCGCGGCCGAGGTAGCGCAGCAGCCCGGCCGTGGCGTCGTCGGCTTCGGCCGGTCGGGGCGGGAGCGCGGCGGCGTAGGCGCCGTACGCGCGCAGCGGCTCGACCACCGCCCGGGCGGCCGGGAGCAGCCGCTCGGCCAGCTCGGCGGGCAGGAACCCGGGACGGCCGAGGGCGGCGGCGATGTCCCAGGCGTGCACGGCCGCGTCGAGGGCGCACGCCCCGGCCGCGATCGAGGCTGGCTGCGGGCCCTGCGGCAGCGGCGTCGGCACCGCCTCGTCATCGGCCTTGAAACTGGCCCAAGCGGCGCGGGCGGCGGCCAGGGCCGGCTTGACGAGGTCGTCGACGGTGCCGTCGAGGTGCCCGGAGGGGGCGAACGGGTTCTCTGAAGGCCCGGTCCCGACCCCGATCGCGGCCGCCCAGGCGAGCTGGTCGCCGGCCGCGTGCTGCAGGACCTGAGTAACCGTCCACTGCGTGCACGGGGATGGCGCCCGCCCGGTCGCGTCGGTGATCGTTGCCGCGACGGCTTCGAGGAGGTCGAGGGACTCGGTGATGACGGTCCAGTTCTGCATGGTGCTAGCTCCTTCGTCGCTGGCGTCCGGGTTGCTGGGTTGCCGGGTGCTGGCGGAGTTGTTGGAACGGAATGAACAGTTCCATTCTAACAGAGCGGACCGTTCCGTTCCAGTGTTACGCTGAGCCCGTGCGAAACATCGAGGGCCCGCTCAGCGGGCGACGCCGGCAGGCGGCCCGCAACGATGTCGAGATCCTGGGCGCGGCCCGCGAGGTCTTCCTGGCCGACCCGACCGCGCCGGTCGCCGCGGTGGCCGCCCGGGCCAAGGTCGGGATCAGCGCCCTCTACCGGCGCTACCCGTCCAAGGAGGATCTGACCAGGGAGCTGGCCAGGGACGGGCTGGCCCGCTACAGCGCCGAGCTCGAGCGCGCGCTGGCCGACGATCGCGACCCCTGGACCGTCTACGCCGACTGCCTGGCCCGGATCCTCGACGGCGGCAGCCAGGCCCTCGCCCAGCGCCTGGCCGGAACGTTCACCCCTACCCCGGATCTGACCGAGCTGGCCCAGGGGGCCGGGGCGCTGGCGAGGGCGGTGCACGACCGGGCCCAGCGGGACGGGGCGCTGCGGGCCGACGTGAGCCCGGAGGACGTCGTCCTGCTGCTCGAGACGCTCAGCGCGATCACCCTGCCGGGCGACGACGCGGGCGATGGGCTCCGCCGGCGGTATCTGGCGCTGCTGCTGCAGGCGCTGCGCGCCCCTGGCGCGGGACCTCTGCCCGGCCGCCCGGCCGGGTCGGGCGAGCTCGCCGCCCGCTGGCGCGGGGATACCGTCAGCCGAGGCTGACCGAGATGGGCGCCACGGCCAGGAGATCACGATCCGAGTGGCCGGATAGTGCCGGTCTGTATAGCTAGACCGTACGCAGAATCATGACAGGCGAAGGCCCGAAGGAACTGCCAGCTGATCAGCCGCGCGACATGATCGACTTCGGATCATCGGGACGGCGCGCGACGTATGCCGTCTCGGTGCTCGAGTAGAGTCAACGCAGGAGACGCTCGAATCCTCGGGACTCCGAAGCGTCGAGGACCTGGAGCAGTCCAAGGAGGAGTTCACGCCGGACATACACGGAGTACGGGAGTTGGAGCAGCGCAGCTTCTCTCGGCGCAGCAGATGAGCGAACCGATCCATCGCAGGCGCGCGTATGCGTGCTCTGCTGGACAAGCCGGCGCAACATCAGGAGGACCTACGCCTGGAAGTCGCACTTCGCCGACATGGAAGCGAGTCGACGGCTTGTTATCGACCTGGGCAGAACCGGCCAGTATCGTGGTCATCGATGAGACCTGCTGGATGAGGCCGATTCGGACGGCTACCACTCGGTCATCCAGCAGGCCCTGCCGGAGGATCGGGTGCCGCGTCGACGACGCGAGCACAGGTCGAAATCCACTCGATGCGGCTCAGCGCTGCGACGTCTATGGCGCATAGCTGGTCTGTAGCAGATTCACGCCGCTGAGCGGCCGAGCGATCTTGAGCTCGTCACGAAGCCGACGCGTGACTACCGCGTTGATCTGCGCAGTTCTGGAGATCGCGACGGACGGTGGCGGTCGAGGTAACTCTATCGTCGAGGCGCGCCACGCATCGCCGCAAGTTCGCCACAACGCACGCCCCGGACGTTTCGCCACGCTTCGCCTCGGGGACCACTCCCTGCGCCTGCCGGGAGCGGTGCCAAGAACTCTGCGTCCACATCAAGCTCGCCAATCACGGGAACATCACGTCGGCAGTCGCCCAGCCCCGTGATCGCGAAGGGTTTTATCGTGGCGAAGGATAATTGTCGTATAAGTGCAAAAATCGTTCGTGATCATGATGGCCGGCTGCAATCGGGCCTTCTTACTCTGCCGACGGCCCATCGATGGCTGCAATTGCAGTTGGGCTGCCATGCGGACGCACCCGATTTGCGGCATGGAGAAACGGCTTATTAAATGACTCAACAACGCTATATTTTTTGCTCGGGAAGGCAGAATCCCAGCCAAAGTCTACGAGCAGATCCATGACCGATATAAGCGGCCTGGCGTTCGCTGCGTCGCTGGGCTTTTGCATCAGCTTCCACCGGTACGTCAATCACGCTGCCTGACTCTAGAACACCGGCCAGGCCCGCGCCACAGACTGCCGGTTCTGTCAGAGGGGGGTGGCTCCTAAGGTCACGCCGGGCAGTTCGTGCCAGGACGTGATCCGGGCGTGGTCGGGCGGCGAGACACCGCGAGCGCAAGCTGACTGCGGGAAACCGGTACTCAACCGTGCGGGAAACCGGTATTCGACCCTGCGGGAAACGGGTACTCGACCCTGCGGGAACAGGGATCGGTGCCTCTCGTTGCCGCGGGGCTCGCTTGATCAAGCCGTTGGAGGTATGTGATGGTGATGGGCGAGATCACGCAGGAGGAAGCGCTGCGGCAGGCGGATGCGCTGGCGGCTGAGGCGCTCAGAGAAGTGGGAGGCCGCTGCGGGGTGCTGGCGCAGTACATCCACGACTGCGAGAGCAAGGGCGCGAGGACCGCGCCCTGGACCGCGGCCGTCCGCGAGCTTCGCGCGCTCCAGGACTACCGGGCCGGTCTCATCCGCAGGCGAAGCCTGATTCAGCAGGCACTCGAGTGCCTGCCTGGCGAGCGCCCGGCCGCACTGCCGCTGCCGCCAACGCCGGAACGGGCCGTATTTCGGACTCAGCAACAGGTACAGATTCGAGCGCGACGGCGGCAATGACACCGCCAGCTAGCGCGATGCTGGTCCCGGCGGTCGGCGCGCAGGTACGTGGGCGTTAAATCCGTTGCGGGGCGGGCGGCCGGTGCCGCACGCTTGCTGTCATGTTCCGGTTCGCCGTCTTTGTCGTCCACGCGCTCGGCCGCGCGGCGCTGACGGCTGCCCTGGCACCGCTGTCGTCGTCGGCGCTCTCGTCGGCGCTGTCGTCGTGCGCCGCGGCGACCCTCGACGGCGCGCGACGCTGACCCTCCCCCGTTCGCTTCCCTGACCCGGCGGGGCAGGGTGGCGCATCGCGCAGTGCAAGTAGCGCGCGGGTCAGCGGATCCAGCCGACGAACCAGGAGCAACCAGTCATGGCCAAGAGGCGTACGTGCGCGACAAGCCGCACCTCAACATCGGCACGATGGGGCACGTCGACCACGGCAAGACCACGCTGACCGCCGCCATCACCAAGGTGCTCGCCGACCGCGGACCCGCGGCAACCGGTACGTGCCGTTCGACGGCATCGACCGGGCGCCGGAGGAGGCCGCCCGCGGGATCACCATCAACATCGCGCACGTCGAGTACGAGACCGCGACCCGGCACTACGCGCACGTCGACATGCCCGGCCACGCCGACTACGTGAAGAACATGATCACCGGCGCGGCCCAGGTCGACGGCGCGATCCTGGTCGTCTCGGCGCTCGACGGCGTCATGCCGCAGACCCGCGAGCACGTGCTGCTCGCCCGGCGGGTCGGCGTGCCGCACCTGGTGGTCGCGCTGAACAAGGCCGACGCGGTCGACGACCCGGAGCTGCTCGACCTGGTCGAGCTGGAGGTCCGCGAGCTGCTGACCGAGTACGGGTACCCGGGCGACGAGGTGCCGGTGGTCCGGGTGTCCGGGCTGCGCGGCGCTGGAGGGCGACCCGCGGTGGACGGCGTCGATCGTCGAGCTGCTCGACGCGGTCGACGCGTACGTGCCGGTGCCCGAGCGCGTAGCTCGGCGCGCCGTTCCTGATGCCGATCGAGAACGTGCTGACCATCACCGGCCGCGGCACCGTCGTCACCGGCGCGGTCGAGCGCGGCACGGTGCGGGTCGGCGACGCGGGTCGAGGTGGTCGGGCGGTCGGCCCGACGCGGCGACCAAGCGTCGTCACCGGGTCGGAGACGTTCGGCAAGTCGCTGGCGCGCGCCGAGGCGGGCGACAACGCGGCGCTGCTGCTGCGCGGCGTCAACCGCGACCAGGTCCGGCGCGGCCAGGTGGTGGCCGCGCCCGGCAGCGTGCGGCCGCACCGGCGGTTCACCGCGCACGCTGTACGCTGCTGTCCGCGGCCGAGGGTGGCCGGCACACGCCGTTCGCTCGCGGACTACCGGCCGCAGTTCTACTTCCGCACCACGGACGTGTCCGGCGGCTCGACCTGGGCAGCGCGGGTGGCGCGACCGAGGTCGCGCCCGGCGACACGGTGCGATCACGGTCGCGCTCGGCAAGCCGGTCGCGCTGGACGCCGGCCCGGCTTCGCGGTCCGCGAGGGCGGCCGCACGGTCGGCGCGGGCACGGTGACCGCGCTGCTCGACTGAGCGAACGAGGTGCGGGTGCGAGTACGAGGCACTCGCACCCGCACCTCAGCGAAGATACCGGAAAACGCGGTAGCGTCGGGTTTCGTGACATGGGATGCGGAGCGGGCGCGGGCTGTTTTCGAGGCGCTGGACGGGGCGTTCCCCTCCGGCGGGATCGTCGTCGCGGTAGCCGCGGTCGACGGTGGCGGCCGTGGCGGCGGCCTTCGCCGTCACCGAGGGACTGGCCGAAGACGCGCGGTTCGAGATCGGCTCGATCACCAAGACCATGACCGCGACCCTGCTGGCCAGCCTGGTCGGGGACGGCGTGCTTGGGTTGGACGACGAGATCGGCCGCTGGCTGGACGCCGGGCCGCACGGGGACATCACGGTGGAGCAGCTCGCGACGCACACGTCCGGGCTGCCGCGCCTCGCGCCCAATCAGCCGACCGACGAGGAGAACCCGTACCGGGACTTCACCGCCGAGCGGGCCGAGGAAGGGCTGCGGGCCGCCGACCGCACGCCGGACGCCGGACACCTGTACTCGAACTTCGGGTATCAGCTGCTCGGGCTGGTGCTTGAGCGGGCCAGCGGCCAGCGCTACCGGGACCTGCTGGCGGAACGGCTCCTGAGGCCGCTGGGAATGACCCACTCCGGTGTCGGCGGGGCGGGCCGCGGCACCCGGCTGACCGGGCACGCGGCGGGCAAGCCGGCCGGGCACTGGGACTTCGCGCTGCCGGGACCGGGCGCGGTGGAGGCCACCATCGGCGACCTGGCGCGGTACCTGGCCGCCTGCCTGACGCCGCCAGGCGGGCCGCTCGGCACAGCGATCAGGCTGTGCCAGCAGCCGCGGGTGCGGATCGGCGACCAGGCCGCGGGCGGGCTCGCCTGGATCATCACCGATGGGCTGCTGTTCCACAACGGCGGGACCGGCGGCTTCACCGCGTCGATGACGATCGATCAGGCCGCCGGACACGCCATCGCCGCGCTGGTGAACACCCACGGCAGCGCGGCCCCGCTGCTCGACTCGGTCGTGATGGCGGCGGTCAAGGGCCGCGACCCGCGCCAGGCCCGGCCGCGCGACACCGGGGAGTCGGCCGGGCCGGAGTGGGACGAGCGGGCCAGCGCGCTGGCGCGGGCGCTCATCGACGGCGACTTCGCCGCCGCCAGCCGGATGCTGCGACCGGAGGACCAGCCGAAGCTGACGGCCGAGCGCCTCGGCCAGATGTGGCAGTTCGCACTCGGCCGGATCGGCGAGCCCGGACCGGTCTCGGTCTCGACCCGTACCCAGGCCGAGGGCGTGGCCGCCCTCATCACGTTCGCCGGGAGCAAGGCCCCGCTGGCGCTGCTGGTTCAGTTCACCGGGTCCGGCCAGGTGGCGATGCTGCGGGCGCTCGCGCCGGAAGAAGCGCTGCCCTGGTAACCGCGTCTCAGGCGGGCTGCCAGAGCTCGATCCGGTTGCCCTCGGGATCGGTCACCCAGCCGAACCGGCCGACGCCCTCCATCTCCTGCGTTTCTGCGGCCACGTCGGCGCCCGTGGCGCGCAGCTGCGCGAGCATCGCGTCGAGGTCGCGGACCCGGAAGTTGAGCATGGCCTGCTGGGCGCGGGACCCGAGGTAGTCCGTTTCCGACTCGAACGTCGCGAACACCGTCGGCCCGTCTCCCTGACGCCACAGGCCGTTCTCATCCGCATCCAGGCCCAGGCAATCGCGGTACCAGGCGCCCAGGGCGACCGGGTCGCCCGCGCGCAGGAAGTACCCGCCGATTCCAAGCACACGCTCCATGTCGCCATCTTGCCAGGCCGGGCTGGTTGATCTGCTGACGGCACCGGCCTTACCCGCTGCCGCGGGCCAGGTCGCTGCCCTGGTCCTGGCTGGCGGCCCAGGAGGCGAGCAGGGAGAGGTTGTCGTGCGAGGTCGTTCCCGGTTCGGCGGTGTAGGTGATCATCGTCAGCCCGGGTTCTGCCGCTAGCTGGAGGTGGTCGTAATGCAGCCGTGAGCGGGCCGACGACCGGGTGGCGAAAGTGCTTGACGCCGCGCGCGTGCGCGCGCACGTCGTGCCGGGCCCAGAGCTCGCGGAAGACGTCGCTGCGGGTGGACAGCTCGCCGACCAGGTCGGGCAGGGCCCGGTCGAGCGGGTCGGCGGCGGCGCGGAGGTGGGCGACGAGGTCGTCGGCGACGTGCTCCCAGTCGGGCCAGAACTGGCGGGCGCGGGGGTCGAGGAAGGTGAACCGGGCGACGTTCGGCGCCGCCGCGCGCAGGCGGCCTGCGGGTCGGAGTAGAGCTCGCTGTAGAGGGCGCGGGCGAGTGAATTGGTGGCGATCAGGTCGAGGGTGGGGCTGCGCACCAGCGCGGGGACGCCGACGAGGGCGTCGAGGACCGCCTGCAGCTGCGGGGCGATCGCAGCGGGCGGGGTGCGGCGCGGGCGGGCGGCCGACGGCCAGGCCAGCCCGGGCGAGGTCGGCCAGGTGGGCCTGCTCGGCCGGGTCGAGCTGGAGCGCGCGGGCGACGGCCTGCAGGACGCTGTCGGAGGCGCTCACGATCGCGCCGCGCTCGAGCCGGATGTAGTAGTCGACGCTGAGCCCGGCCAGGGCGGCGACCTCCTCGCGGCGCAGCCCCGGCACCCGCCGCTTGCGGCCGGCCACCGGCAGCCCGACCGACTGCGGGCTGATCCGCGCCCGGCGGGAGGCCAGAAACTCGGAAATCTCGGCCCGATGATCCATGTCTTCGAGGATAGGCGCAGGTGAGGCGGTTAGGGAGGACCGGCCAATACCCCCGTAACAGGTCCTGCCGAACGATCGGCGACGCTGGTTTGCTGGCAGCCATGACCAACACAACCACTTCGTCAGGAACCGTAATCATCGTCGGTGTCGGCCCCGGCCTCGGCCTCGAGCTCGCCCGATCCTTCGCTACCGCGGGACACCCGGTCGCCATGCTCGCCCGCGACAAGGCGAAGCTGGACGGCTACGCCGCCGAACTCGCCTCGATCGGGCCGGACGTCCGCGGCTACGTCACCGACGCCGCCGATCCGGTCAACCTGCGCAGCGCGATCCGCGCCGCGATCTCCGAATTGGGCGCGCCCGAGGCGCTCGTGTACAACGTCGGGGTGCTCCGCCCGGACTCCCCCACCGGCGGCGATGACCAGGACTGGGCGAACAACATCGCAATCAATGTGCTCGGCGCCCGGGTCGCGGCCGACGCGGTCCTGCCCGAGCTGCGCGACGGCCGCGGCACCCTGCTGTTCACCGGCGGCGGCTACGCGCTGCACCCGTCCAAGAAATTCTCCTCCCTGTCGGTCGGCAAGGCGGCGCTGCGCGCCTACGCGCAGCTGCTGCACGACCAGCAGGCGGGAACGGGCGTGCACGCGACCAGCGTCACGATCACGGCCGAGATCGGCAGCGGCGACCCGCGGTTCGACCCGGCCGTGATCGCCGCCGCCTACCTCGGGCTGCACCGCCAGCCCGAGGCCGAGTGGCAGCATGAGCTCGTGTACTGAGCTCATGCTGAAACAAGACACCGCTGATCAGATCGCGGACGCGGCGACGAGGCCGTCGAGCACGGCCTCCTCGACGGTGCGGGGGGCCAGGCAGTCGCCGATCCCGACCGCGGGCACGCCGGCCGACTCGAGCGTGTCCAGCAGCTCGCTGGCCGGGGACGAGCCGCAGGCGAGCACCAGCCCGGCCACGCCCTCGACCAGGACCGGCTCCTCGGTCAGCACGTGCTGCAGGTAGACCGTGTCGTCGTCGACGCCGTAGGGCCGCACCAGCGGCAGCACGGTGATCCGCTGCCGCGAGACCGCGGCCAGCAGGCGGTCGCGGACGTACTGCTGCAGGCTCTCGCCCGCCGCGTAGCCGCGCACCGCCAGTGTCACCTCGTGCCCGGCCGCCGCGAGCAGCCGGGCGGTGCCGAGCCCGACCCAGTCGCCGCGGGAGTCGGCCACCACGATCTTCCCCGGCCGGGGCGGACTCCGGGCGGCGGATCACCTCCCAGGCGTCGGCGATCCAGGGGCTGTCCATGACCTCGAGCGGCGGCCGGTAGGGCCGCGCCCCGGTCGCGACGACCACCAGATCCGGTGACTGCGCCCGGACGGCGGGCAGGTCGACGGTGGTGCGCAGCCGGACCGTCACCCCGGCCCGGGCGACCTCGCGGGACAGGTTGGTGATCGCGCCGCCGAACTCCTCCCGTCCCGGCAGCCGCTCGGCCAGCAGCACCTGCCCGCCGACCCGGCCGGACGCCTCGTAGAGGGTGACGTCGTGGCCGCGCTCGGCCGCGACCGCGGCCGCCTTCAGCCCGGCCGGGCCGCCGCCGACGACCATGACCTTCTTCGGCCGGTCGGCGCGCCGCCGGATGCCGTAGAGCCGCTCGCGGCCGGTCTCCGGGTGCTGGATGCAGGAGATCGGGAACCCGAGGTGGAAGTGGCCGATGCAGGCCTGGTTGCAGCCGATGCAGGCGCGGATGTCGTCGGTCTGCCCGGCCTGCGCGAGCGCGGGCATGTCCGGGTCGCAGATCAGCGCCCTGGTCATCACGCACGCGTCGGCCTGGCCGGCCGCGATGATGTGCTCCGCCTCCTGCGGCTGGTTGATCCGTCCGGCGACGAGAACGGGCACGTCGACGGCCGCGCGCAGCTTCGCCGGCAGCGGCGCGACGTAGCCGTTGGGGTTGGTCATGTCGGGGGCGATGTGGTCGGACCCGGCCAGCGAGGCGGACGTCCCGGTGGTCACGTTCAGGTAGTCGGCGAGCCCCTCGCTCGGCCAGCGCCACGCTCGCCGCGAACGCGATGTCGGCGGGCAGCCCCGACGGGTCCCGCTCGTCGAGCGAGATGCGCAGGCCAGCGACGAATTCCGGCCCGCAGTGCCGCCTGATCGACTCGAGGGCCTCGCGCAGGAACCTGAGCCGGTTCTCGGCGGTGCCGCCGTACTCGTCGTCGCGGAGGTTGGCGGCCGGGTTGAGGAACTGCGACGGGAGGTAGCCGTGGCTGGCGACGACCTCGACGCCGTCCAGGCCGGCCCGCTGGAGCCGGGCGGCGGCCTGCCCGTAGCCGTCGGCGATCTCGCGGATCTCGGCCAGCCGGAGCGGCCGGGGCATGACCCGGAACCGCTCGGTCGGCACCGCCGACGGGGCGACGGCCACGGTCAGGGTGCCGTCGGCCAGGTCCATCACTTCCCGGCCGGGGTGGAAGAGCTGCCCGAACAGGGCGGTGCCGTGCGGCTTGACCGCGGCCGCGAGCGCGCGGTACCCGGGGATGCAGGAGTCGTCCGTCGCCATCATGACGTGGCTGGTGTAGCGGGCGGTCTCGTGGATCCCGGCTACCTGGACCACGATCAGCCCGGCGCCGCCGCGCGCGCGGGCCTCGTGGTAGGCGATGAGCCGGTCGGAGATCTGCCCGTGGTCGGCCATCACGGTGTCATGGCCGGAGGAGACGATGCGGTTCGGCAGCGTCACCCCGCCGATGGCGAGCGGGCTGAACAGGCGGGGGAACATCATGGGGCACTCCGCACGGTCTCGGGTGCGCGCGCGGGGCTCCCGGGGAGGTCCCGCCACAGGCGCTTGCCGCGGACGCCGAGCTGGACCCGGCGGGTGAAGAAGAAGGAGACGAGGCCCACGACGATCACGCTCAGCGCGATCAGCTGCTCGGTGGCGCCGCCGTAGCCGATGAGCGCGGGGTGGGTGAAGCCGATCACGATCATGAACAGGTTGAACACCAGCAGCAGGACCGCGATCGGGATCCAGACTCGGGCCAGCCTGATCGGGCGCTCGGCCTCGGGACTGGTCTTGCGCAGGACCAGGAAGCCGCCGAGGGCGAACACGACCGACAGCAGGTAGCCGAGGTTGCTGGCGAAGATGATCCCGGCCACGTTGGAGACGAGGAACAAGATGGCGAGGTTGAACAGCAGGTCGACGGTCATGCCGCGGACCGGCTGGCCCGCCCGGTTGAGTTTGTGCAGCTGGCGCGGGGCGAGCCCGTCGGCCGCCATCCCGTACAGCGCCCGGCCGGAGTCACTGGTGGCCGAGCCGAGCGCGATCAGCTGGGCCGCGCAGACGATCGCGATCGCGGCCCCGCCGAAGCCGCTGCCGAGCACCTTGGTGACGAGGGTGGCGAAGAAGCCGACCGGGTTGGCGGCGATGGCGCTCTCGCCGACCGCGGCCGGGAAGATCGTCGTGGACAGGCCCACCACCACGACCATCAGCAGGGCCGAGCTGCGCAGCGCCCGCGCGACGTCGGTCTTCGGATTCCGGTACTCGGGGGTGAAGGTGGCCGCGATCTCCGTCCCGTAGGACGTCCAGGACGCGACGAATCCCCAGGTCAGCAGCGTGACGATGATCGTCAAGGGTCCGTGGCCGGCGGTGAAGTGGAGGCTGCCGTGCAGGTCGCCCGCCGCGATCGGCCCGATGATGCACACCCCGGCCAGGATCGCCAGCGCGGCCGCGATGACCACGTTGGTGGCGATGACGAGCTTGAGGCCGGAGACGTTGATCAGGTAGACGACGATGACGACGCCGGCCGCGATCCAGGTCGGCAGCCCGACGTGGTTGCCAAGGACGGTGAGGGCGCCGGTGTCGGCCGGGAACCACTGCGCCTGCACCAGGTCGCCGATCACCAGCGATACGACCGCCAGGGTGAGCGACCAGCCCGCCCAGTAACCCCAGCCGAGGATGCCGCCGAGCGGCGCGAGGTACCGGCCCCAGATCCGGCTCGCGTAGACGGCGATGCCGCCGGAGGCCTCGGGATAGAGGCCGGCCAGCTCGGAGTAGATGAAGTTCTGCAGCAGCGCGATCACGCTGGTTCCGAGCCAGACCGCGAGGGCGCCCCACGCGCCGAGCGCGCCGATCTCGTAGCCGACCAGGGTCAGGCCGCTCATCGGGATGACCAGCGCCAGCCAGAAGCCTCCCTTCCAGGTCAGCGTCTGGCGGAAGCCGGGGGTCGGTTCGGTCACGAGGTCTCCCACTGGTGCGCGGTACGGTTGGGAGGATATTAATACCGTAATATTAACAAAGACAAGGCTCCCGGACCCGGCAATGTCGGCCCGGGAGCCGACAATGCCGCCCCGGGACCCGACAATGTTGAGGTGCCTTTGGAAGTCAGCCGGCCGTCCGGCCGCCCGCCGCTGCCGCCCGGCGAACTGTCCCGCCGCAAGCGGGCGATCCTCGAGGTCACCCTGCGCCTGGTGGCGGCCGAGGGGGCGGCCGCCGTGCGGCTGCGCGATGTCGCCCGCGCCTCGGGGGTGTCGGTCGGCTCGCTCCAGTACTACTTCGACTCGCGTGACCAGCTCGTCCGCGAGGCCTTCGACCAGCACGCGCGCGACGTGGTGGAGCTGGTCGCCCTAGCCGGGGACCCGTCGGCGACGCCGCCGGCCCGGCTCGCGGCCGTCATCGAGGCGGCCGTGCTCCGGCCCGACCTGCGCCAGTCGGCCGCGCTGTGGATGGAGTTCGTCACCGCCGGCCTGCACGATGACGAGCTCCGGGCGCTGCTGGCGGGCGCCTACGAGGCCTGGCGGGAACTGCTGGCCGAGGTGGTGCGGGCCGGGACCGAGAGCGGCGACTTCCGCCCGCGGCTGCCGGCCCCGACCGTGGTGGCGTGCCTAGTCGCGCTCATCGACGGCTTCGAGCTCGCGGTCGCGATCGACGTGGCCGACGCGACCCCGGCCGCCATCGCCGCCAAGATCAAGGACGCGGCGGCGGCCCTGCTCGACGGGGAGCGGGCCGCACCGTCCCGCTAGTCTGGCCCGGTGGCCATGCTCAACAAGGACACGACCCTGTGCATCTCGCTGGCGGGGCGGCCGTCCAACATCGGGACCCGATTCCACAACTACCTGTACGAGGAGCTCGGGCTTAACTTCGTCTACAAGGCGTTCACCACCGGCGACATCGAGGGGGCGATCGGCGGCGTGCGGGCGCTCGGCATCCGCGGCTGCTCGGTCTCGATGCCGTTCAAGGAGGCGGTGATCCCGCTGGTGGAGGAGCTGACCGCGTCCGCCACGGCGATCGATTCTGTCAACACCATCGTCAACGACGACGGCTGCCTGATCGCCTACAACACCGACTACGAGGCGGTCGGCGAGCTCATCGGCCGGCCCGCGCTCGACCGGGCCGCGCCGGTGCTGCTGCGCGGGTCCGGCGGGATGGCCAAGGCGGTCGTGGCCGCGTTCCGCGACGCGGGCTTCGCCGACCTCACCGTGCTCGCCGCGCAACGCCGCCGCCGGGCGGGCGCTGGCGGACAAGTACGGCTACCGCTGGGCGCAGCACGATCCGGCCCCGGCCGACGCGATCATCGTCAACGTGACCCCCCTCGGCATGAACGGGCCCGAGGCGGGCGCGCTCGCGTTCGCCCCGCCGCAGATCGAGGCCGCCCGGGCCGTCTTCGACGTCGTCGCCTGGCCGGCCGAGACGCCGCTCATCCGCGCCGCCCGGATGGCGGGCAAGCCGGTCATCACCGGCGCCCAGGTCATCGCGCTGCAGGCCGCGCGCCAGTTCGAGCTCTACACCGGCGTGAGCATCACCGGCGAGCAGGTCGAGCGCGCCTCCGCCTTCTCCCGCGAAAGCTAGGTTTTCTCCTCTGCCGCCGCACCTTCTCCGCGCGCCCCGGGGCCCCAGCGGCTCTGCGCCCAGTCCCGCAGCCAGGCGTCGTGGAACCAGCGCCCGAACAGCTGGGCACCGTAGAGGATCCAGCCCACGCCGATCAGCCACGACTGCACGATCAGGACGGTGCCGAGCGCGCCGTAGCTGACCGCGTTCTTGACGATCAGCGGCTGGAAGACCAGGCCGGAGAAGACCCGCAGGCCGGCCAGGCCGACCAGCGTCGCCGCCGCGCCCGGCATCGCCGCCAGGTAGCTCACCCGGCCGCCGACCAGGAAGCGCAGCCCCCACCAGAAGAAGGCGACCCCGAGCACCACCGCCACCGCCACTCGGGCGGCCGTCTCGGCCACTCCGGCGTGCGTCACCGTGCCGACGGTGGCGTCCGCGTAGAGGTAGCCGATGAGCCCGGCCACCCAGACCGCCTGACGCCAGATCTTGTGCCATGGCCCGGCGGGCAGGCCCCAGATCCGCTCGAACCCGGCCTGCACGGTGCCCGCGAACGAGACCCCGGCGACGCAGAGCACCACGGCGCTGAACACGCCGGTCGTCCCCAGCACCCGCGCCGGGGCCGAGAACAGCCGGGTCACCGCGTCGGCGGAGGAACCGGTCAGGCCCATGCCGTAGACCACCCACCCGGCCAGGCCCGTGTGCGGGGCGCTTCCGGCGGCGGCGACCAGAATCAGCAGCGGGATGAACGTCAGCGTGGCGAGCGCGGCGAAACCCAGTGCCCGCTGCATGAGTTCGAATTCCCGGCCGCTGCGGTAGAGATCCCGGAACCGGAGGTCGCGCCAGACTCGGTTGACGCAGCGGAGCGCCGCGCGGTGCATCACCCGGCCCGGGTTCGATCGTCGCGTCATCACCACACCCCTTCGGCCAGGCCATCGGCGGCCGACGGAGCCGACCGCCATTTTGGAACTGACAGTGCAGAAACAGTAACAATTTGTAGATAACCGTTCGCAGTGAGGATGCCTGTCGGGCCAGCAGTCGGGTACTACGTTGAGCCAGAGGCCCTGCGCGCCCCGGGGCACTGCCTGGAAGGGGGAACATGCCGCAAGAGTGGGTGGAAGTGAATATCGTGCCGACGGTGACGGATCAGCCGGAGCGACTGCTGGTCGACGTGGTCGACGGGCTGGTGCACGATACGTTCGCGGATCGGCTGGACGCGTGGTTCTTCGAGTGGTTCCAGGAGCCGCAGGAGCACCATCTGCGGCTCCGGCTGCTGTGGCGGGACCGGGCAGGATCCGACGCGGCCGGCGATGACCTGTTCGCCCACCTCGACGCGGCGCGGGCGGCGGGCCGGCTCGGGCGGTGGTGGGAGGGGAACGACGGCCGGATCGGCGAGGTCTACGAGGGCGAGCAGAGCACCTACGGCGACCTCTGGGAGCTCTCCTACCGGGACTGGAACAGCAGCTGCGAGCTCGTGCTTGCGATGGCGCGGCAGGACCCGGACAACCGCCTGTCCGAGGTGCGGCAGCGCGAGTGGAACAGCCGCGCGCACCTGCACTCGAACCGGATGGGCTGGAATTACTACATCGAGGCGCTCATCAGCCTCGCCAACGCCCGGTTCTACCTGGCCGAGTCGGGCAAGAGCGGAGCGGCGCTGGCCGCCTTCGTCGCCCCGATCGACGGGCGCATCGAGCAGCTGATCAACGAGATCGTGACCGGCCCGGTCGCCGACCGGTCGTTACCTGGGCGCGGATCCGAACAGGGCGTGGTGGGCCAGCTCCTCGTTGTGGGCCAGGTGCTTGTCGAGGGCGCGGGCGGCGATCTCGGGGTCGCGCTGGCGGAGCTGGTCGACCAGGAGCTGGTGCGCGTCGCGCCGTCGGTCGTGCTCGGTCGGGTCAGGATCGAGCCGGCCGAAGCCGATCCGCACGTAGCGCTCGCTGGCGCGCTCGCTCATCATCAGGATGCGGATGTCCCAGGCCGAGGCGGCCGGCCCGAGCAGCGCGAGGTGGAACGCGCGGTGGTCGTCGTAGATGTCGTCCATGCTCCGCTCGGCGCCGCCGAACTCGGCCGCCGCCTGGTAGAGCCGGTCGAGCTCGGCGTCCGCGAGCAGCCGGACGCTGCGCCGGGCGAGGTCGGGCTCGAGCAGCCGCCGGACCCGGTAGATCGCGTGGAACTCGGCCAGATCGAGCGGGGCCACGGTCGCGCTGCGCCCGGGCGGGTTCACCACCAGGCCCTCGGCCTCGAGCACGCGCAGGGCGTCGCGGACCGGAATGAAGCTGACGTCGAGCTGCTCCGCTAGCTTCCGCAGGGACAGGCTCTGCCCGGGGGCGAGGGCGCCGGCCAGAATCGAGCGGCGGATCTCGTTGGTCACCTGCTCCGACAGCGACCGGCTCTCGATGGGACGGACCGACCCGGAACTGGCCGACGCGATCGTCATGTCCGCTCCCCGTTAGCTCGATGGTGTTGGAGCGACGATATCAAAAATATCAATTCTTGACTGTTATCACATATCAGGCCTATCGTGTGACCCACAGCACGCCGGAGGAGATCGAGATGTCCAAGCCGAAGTTCGCCCACAACGTCTTCCAGACCGCCAACCACGAGGCGATGCGCGACTGGTACTGCACCGTCCTGGACGCTCACGTGGTGTACGAGGACGCGACCTTGACGTTCCTCACCTTCGACGACGAGCACCACCGGGTCGCGCTGCTGCACCCGCCGATCCCGTTCCAGCCCAAGACGGCCGTCACCGCCTCGCTGCACCACTCGGCCTACACCTTCGACAGCATTGACGCGCTGCTCGAGCGGTACGCGATGCTGCGCGATCAGGGGATCACCCCGGCCGTATGCATCGCCCACGGCGTCACCACCTCGATGTACTACCAGGATCCGGACCGGAACTTCGTGGAGCTGCAGATCGACCGGTTCGCCGAGCCGGACCAGGCCACCGCCTACATGCTCGGGGCCGAGTACGCGGCCGACTCGGTCGGACCTGCCTTCGACCCCGAGGAGCTGCTGGCCGCCCGCCGCGCGGGCGCGAGCGTGGAGGAGCTATCGGACCGGGCCTGGGCGCTCAAGGCGGACCTGCCCAACCCGCTCGACGTGCTGATGGGCGGCTGAGGTGGCCGAAGCGGCCGATGACTCCTGCCTGATCTGCTCGATGGAGGCGGCCGACCCGGCCGGGCGGGTGTTCCGCGACGAGCTGTGGGCGGCCGAGGTGGCGCCCGGCTACGAGGTACCGGGCTGGTTCTTCCTGCGCGCCCGCCGCCACGCGGAGAAGCTGACCGGCCTGGACGAGGCGGAGACGGCGGCGTTCGGCCGCCGCGCGCACGATCTGGTCAGCGCGGTCGAGCGGGTCACCGGCGCGCCCGCGGTCTACCTGCTCTCCTTCGGCGAGAACTTCCGGCACTTCCACTCCATGGTCGCGGCGCGCGGCGAGCAGGTGCCGCCGGAGACCCGCGGCTGGGCGCTGCTGCAGCTGCTGGCGGCGGGACGCGACGTCCCGGCCGCGCGGGCGGTGGCGGGGGATGTCAGGCTTGCCTACGAGGAGATCGTCCGTGGCCGCGAGCACGCCATCGTAGGCTGACGACGGCCGATCGCACGTCACAACGAAGGATCACCCATGATTTCGAGCGCCCACCCTAGCGCCGCGACCCCCCGCCCCGGCTACGACGAGGCGTGCTGCGCGATATCGCGCAGCGGGTGCTGTGGCTCTCGGCTGCGATCGTCGACGCCGCCAACGCCGGCCGGCCCAACAGCTCGGGGGTCAAGGTCGGCGGTCACCAGGCGTCGAGCGCCTCGATGGTCGACATCATGACCGCGCTCTGGTTCGCCGAGCTCACGCCGCTGGACCGGGTCTCGGTCAAGCCGCACGCCTCCCCGGTCCTGCACGCCGTCAACTACCTGCTCGGCGACCTCGACGAGTCCTACCTGCCGACGCTGCGGGCCAAGGGCGGGCTGCAGTCCTACCCGTCTCGGCTGAAGGACCCGGACACGGTCGACTTCTCGACCGGCTCGGTCGGCATCGGCGCGACGGCGGCGCTGTGGGCGGCGGTCGCGCACCGGTACATCGCCTCCCAGTTCCCCGGCTCGCCGGCGGCGGGCCGGTTCATCAGCCTGCTGGGCGACGCCGAGCTTGACGAGGGCGCGATCTGGGAGGCGGTGGCCGACCCGGCCGTGGCCCAGCTGGGGGAACTGCTGTGGGTGGTGGACCTGAACCGGCAGTCGCTTGACCGGGTCGTGCCCGACATCCAGATCGAACGGCTGCAGGGCATGTTCGCGGCGGCCGGCTGGCAGGTGCTGACGGTCAAGTGGGGCCGCCTGATCAGCGGGCTGTTCGAGCGCGAGGGCGGGCAGGAGCTGCGCGCGCGGCTCGAGACCATGCCCAACGAGGAGTACCAGCGGATGCTGCGGGTGCGCCCGGCCGAGATCGCCGACCGCATCGTCGGCGCGCACGGCAGCGACCAGCTCCGCGCCCTGCTGGCCGGCATCGACCCGGCCGAGCTGGCGGCGGCGATCCGCGATCTCGGCGGCCACGACCTCGGCCTGCTGGTCGACACCTTCCGCGGCGATCGACTCGCACCGCCCCACGATCGTCTTCGCGTACACGATCAAGGGTCGCGGGCTGCCGACCGAGGGTCACCCCAACAATCACTCCGCGCTGCTGACCGCCGCCCAGATGCAGGCCCTGGCGGCGGCCTCGGGGGTGGACCCGGCCCGGCCGTGGCAGCGGTTCGACCCGGGCACCCCGGCCGGCGCTGTGCGCGGACCGGGCGCGGCAGCTGCACCGGGAGCCGGTGACGTCGCCGCGACCGGTCGCCATCCCGGCCGAGCTCGGCCACCCGCACCGCAAGCCGGTCTCCACCCAGGCCGCCCTGGGCCGCTTCCTGGCCGACCTCGCGCACGACGCCCCGGAGGCGGCCGCCCGGGTGGTCACCTGCAGCCCCGACGTCGCCTCGTCGACCAACCTCGGGGGCTGGATCAACAAGACCGGGGTGTGGTCGGTGCGGGACCGGCACGACTGGTTCGCCGACGACTCCGAGCGGGTGCTGCGCTGGCGCGAGGTCAGCAACGGCCAGCACATCGAGCTCGGCATCGCCGAGGTCAACCTGGTCTCGCTGCTCGGCGAGCTCGGCGCGACCTGGTCTCGGTGGGGCGAGCGGCTGATCCCGATCGCGACGCTGTACGACCCGTTCGTCTCCCGCGCGCTCGAGCCCTGGTCGTACGGGATCTACTCGGGCGGTCAGTCGATCCTGGTCGGCACCCCGTCCGGCGTCACCCTGGCGCCCGAGGGCGGAGCGCACCAGTCGGTCACCACCCCGTCGATCGGCCTCGAGCAGCCCGGCTGCATCGCCTGGGAGCCTGCCTTCGCCCAGGACCTCGAGTGGTGCCTGCTGCACGCGATGGAGCGGGTCGGCGTGCCCGGCGGCACGTCGTCCTACTTCCGGCTGAGCACCCGCCCGATCGACCCCGCGCTGGCCCAGGTGCCGGTCGAGCCCGCGCTGGCCGAGCGGCGTCGGCAGCAGGCCCGGGCGGGCGGCTACCGGCTGCCGGCCGCGCATCCGGCCGGGCAGGAGCACGTCACCCTGGTCGGCGTGGGCGCGATCATGCCCGAGGTCGTGGCCGCCGCAGCGGCGCTTGCGCAAGCGGGCGTGTACGCCGGCGTCGTGTGCCTGACCAGCCCGGACCTCGTTTTCCGTTCGTTCCAGCAGCGCGGGCGGCGGGAGCCGGGGGTGGGCGGCAGCGTGATCGACGAGCTGTTCCCGGCCGACCACCCGGCGCCGCTGGTGACCGTGCTCGACGGCCACCCGCATACGCTCGCGTTCCTGGCCGGCGCGCGGGGCGACCGGATCCGCTGCCTCGGCGTGACCGACTTCGGACAGTCGTCCGGCCTCGACGACGCCTACCGGATCCACCACATCGACACCGGCTCGATCGTCGACGCGGCCATGACCCTGGCCGGCCGGTAGCGGATGACGCTGCGGTCGAGCCTGTGCGACACGCCGGTACTGATCGCCGGGGGCGGCCCGGTCGGCCTGGCGCTGGCGATCGAGCTCGGCCTGCGCGGGGTCGAGTGCGTGGTGGTCGAGCCGCGGCCGCAGCCGACCCGGCTGCGGCCGCGGGCCAAGACGCTCAACGCGCGGACGATGGAGCATGCCCGGCGCTGGGGCCTGGCCTGGCGGCTGCGGGCGGCCGCGCCGCTGCCGGTCTCCTGGTCCCAGGACGTGTCCTTCTGCACGACCTTCCTCGGCCGGGAGATCACCCGGTTCACCGGGGTGCTCGGGCTGGCGGACGACGGCGACTCACCCGAACGCGGCCAGCAGCTGCCGCAGTACGTGCTCGAAGAGGTGCTGCGCGAGGTCGCGGCCGAGCTGCCGACGGTGGACCTGCGGCTGGGCTGGCGGCTGCAGAGCCTCGCCCCGGCCGGGCCGGGGGACGCGGAGGGCGGTGACGCGGAGGGCCCGGTGCACGCGACCGTGCTCGATCCGGCCGGGGTCGCGGTCCCGGTGACGGCCGAGTACGTGGTCGGGGCCGACGGCGCCCGCAGCGTCGTGCGCGAGCAGATCGGCGCCCGGTACGTCGGTGCGACCGCGCTGCGGCCCAACACCGGCCTCGTGTTCCGCAGCCGGGACCTGGTGAGCGCCGTCCCGCACCCGCCCGCCGTGCAGACCTGGCTGCTCAACCGGCAGACGCCGGGGATGATGGGGCCGATCGACCGCGACGGCCTGTGGTGGCTGATCGCGTTCGGGGTCGACGGCCGGTCGGCCGATTTCGACCCCGGGCGGCTGATCAGCGGGGCGCTCGGACGCGAGCTGCCGGTCGAGGTGGTCAGCACCGACCCGTGGACGGCGCGGATGGAGCTGGTGGACCGGTGCCGGCGCGGGCGGGTGTTCCTGGTCGGCGACGCCGCCCACCTCAACCCCCCGTTCGGCGGCCACGGCCTCAACACCGGCATCGGCGACGCGGTCGACCTGGGCTGGAAGCTGGCGGCGGCGCTGGCCGGCTGGGGCGGTCCGGGCCTGCTCGACTCCTATGAGGCCGAACGCCGGCCGCTGCACCGGCGGGTGATCGACGAGGCGACCTCGAACATGGCGACGCTGGCGCCGGAGCTGCTCGACGACGGCCTCGACCGCCCGGGACCGGACGGCGACCGCGCCCGGTCGGCCGCCGCCGGCCGGATCGAGCAGACCAAGCGGGCCGAGTACTTCAGCACCGACCTGGTCCTCGGCCACCGCTACCAGGACTCGCCGGTGCTGCCGGCGGCGTCGCCCGGAGCCGGCCCCGGGTCGCAGTCACCGCCGGCCTACGCAGTCGCTGGCGGCCGACTCCCCCACCAGTGGGCGTCTCCTCAGGTATCCACGCTGGACCTGGTCACCGGCGCGCACGCGATCCTGACGGCCGACGACGGGCTCGGGGCGCGGGCCGGCCGCGCCGCCGCGGCGGCCGGGCTGCCGGTCACCGTGACCACGCTCGAGCGGGCTCTGATGCGGCGGCTGGGCGCGGAGCTGATCGTGGTGCGGCCCGATCAGGTCGTGGCGGCGGTCTGGCCGCCGTCAGGAACCGACCACGCCGCTGCGGACGCCAAGCCCGCTGACACTGACGGGGCGGCCATGACCGAGTTCCCCAACCCGGCCTCCGTCGAGACCACCTTCCTCGACACGACCATGACCATGCTCGGCGGCCGACAGGGAGCGGGTACTACGCGGACAAGATCGCGCTGACCAACGTGCGGGTGTTCGACGGCGACGGTCTGCTCGAGCCGGTCTCCTCCGACGCCGCTCGCGCCACCGTCGGGCGGTGGCACCGGGCGGGGGTCACGATCCTGGCCGGGACCGACGCCAACCAGGCGCCGTCCGCCCCCGCGTCGCCGCCGTACGGCACCAGCCTCCACCACGAGCAGTTCGGGCTGGCCGACTGCGGGGTGATCGCCCCCGGCAAGCGGGCAGACCTGGTGCTCATCGACGGTGACCCGGCGCAGGACATCAGCGCGGTCGACCAGATCGCGGCGGTCTGGTGCGGTGGCGTTCCTGTCGCTAATGTGGCCGTCGCTGATGGGGCCGTCACTGACGTCGCCGCCCGGACGGAGGAGGCACGATGAAGTTCATCACCATCGAGGAGCACGTACTCAACCCAGCGGTCAGACGCGCAAGCGCGGCCACCGCGCAGCAGCTCAGCCCGCACTGGAAGGCCGCCTTCAGCCCCGATTCCGGATTGCCGCACACGCCGTCCCCCGACGTGCTGTGCGACCTCGACCAGGGCCGCCTGGCCGACATGGACAAGCACGGGATCACCATGCAGGTGCTGTCGAACCTCACCACCCAGCAGGTGCCCGCCGACGTCGCGGCGAACCTGGTGCGGTCGGCCAACGACACCCTCGCCGACGCAGTGCGCCGTCATCCCGACCGGTTCGCCGCCTTCGCGGCGCTGCCGACCATCGTGCCCGATGCTGCCGCGGCCGAACTCGAGCGGTGCGTCGGCGACCTCGGGTTCGTCGGCACCATGATCATGGGCAGGACCGAGGGCGACTTCCTGTCGGCCGAGCGCTTCGACCCGATCCTGCGCGCCGCGGCCCGGCTGCGCGTGCCGATCTATCTCCATCCGGCCCTGCCCACGCGCGTCACCAGCGCCGATAACTACGAGGCGGGCCTCGACCCGATCGTCGCCGCCCGCTTCGCCACCGCCGCCTGGGGCTGGCACACCGAGACCGGGGTGCACTTCCTGCACCTGGTGCTCAGCGGCGTGTTCGACCGCTACCCCGATCTGCAGGTCATCCTCGGCCACTGGGGCGAGGTCGTCCCGTGGTTCCTCTACCGGCTGGACGACGCGCTGCCGCAGCGGGCCACCAAGCTGGAGCGCACGATCGGCGAGTACATCCGGCAGAACAGCTACTACACCCCGGCTGGCATGTTCACCGAGCCGCACCTGCGCTTCTGCCTCGACGTCCTCGGCGCCGACCGGATGATCTACGCGGTCGACTACCCGTTCGTCGGCAACGACGGCGCGGTGGATTTCCTGCTCCGGGCGGATCTCCCTGACAGCGTCAAGGAAGACATTGCCCACCGGAACGCCGAGCGGCTGATGCCGGGGCTCCGGTAGCGGCAGCCTCAGCCTGGAGGCCGCGGCCCGCTGACCCTAGGCCACGCCCCATGACTTGCACGTATCGGTACCCGCCCACTTTGTTATCAGAACATCATCGTAATGACTCCAGCTGACGTTCTCATTCCAGGTTTTCCCAGGCCCAAAGGCAAGGCTCACGATCTTGCCCTTGTTTTCTCCGTTGATGTAGCCGTAGTTGTTTCCGCCACATTCACCGAAGAAACCCGTCCCCGGCGGCGATGACAGAATTCCCGCGTCGCCGAAGCAGACGGACCCCGGATACAGCCCAGGCCCGAAAGCCCCCTCCTGACTGTAGAAAAAAGTGCCGACATGAAGCCAGGTAGGATGGACCTTAACAGCGCCACAATTATCGTAATATTGGATGGAACCATCGATTCTTTTCACGTCGGGGCCGACGGTGCGCCCGGTTTGCTTTGACGTCGGCTTGGCGGCGGGATGGGCAACCTCCTGCGCATTCGCGACCTGCGGGATCCCGACGGCCGCGGCGGCGACGCCGGTGAACACGGTGGCGACGCGCATCGCCCTGCTTCGCTTCGACTTCTTATCGTCTGCCAGACTCATTTCACGGTCTCCTCTTCGCGAATGGCGCCAGGCCGGATTACATGGACAACGTAACGTGTCGGCGCATCGCACGCGCATCGTCGGCGCATCAGGGGGAGGGCGAGGCGGCCGAGCACAGCAGAGACAGCAGCAGGAGGGGGAGGCCGGCCGCGGGCGATTCAAGGTGTTCCGCTGATTCGCCGTTTGTAGGCGGACGGGGCCTCCCCGCAGTGCCTGGTGAAGGACCGGGCCAACGCCCCGGCTTCGTTCCGAGACCCCGACCGCCCCGGCCACGTCACTGACCGTGACGCGATCGAGGTCGGCGCGGGTGTAGTCGGCGGCCGCGGTGGCAACCGGATCGGCCGGGACCGGCAGGTGCAATGGCATTTCGTCGTCCAGTGCTTCCGCGACCGCAGAACTCCGCACCCAGCGCAAGAGACCGGATCGGTCTGACGACCGAGGAGCGACACACCATTCTCACCGTCACCACGCGCATTTGTCGAAGCGAAAATAAGGGTCATCGTGTGCTTTTCGGGTCGTATTGACCCCTTGCGCTCAAGGGATTGTCGCAACACGCCTGCTCAGTGAGGGGTTGGTTGGTTGTGGCTGGGAAGAAGTTGGCGCCGGAGCTGGTGCGGGCGGTGGTGGACGCCCTGCGGTCGGGGATGAACCCGCGGCAGGCGGGGGAGGCCGCCGGCGTGTCGGAGCAGTACGCCCGCAACCTGCACCACAAGATGGGCGGCGTGTACCGTCCCCCTGCCGTGACTTACAGCGCCCGCTACCTCGACCGCGAGGAGCGCTACGAGATCGCCCGGCTGCGGGAGGCCGGGCTGACGATGGCGCAGGTCGCGGCCCGCGTCGGGCGCCACCGCTCGACCATCAGCCGGGAGCTGGCCCGCAACGCCGATCCCGGCACGGGCGGGTACCAGCCCGAGCGGGCGCACCGGCTGGCCTGGGAGCGGCAGCGCCGCCCGAAGGCGTCGAAGCTGTCGGCCCGCCCGGTGCTGCGGGGTATCGTCCAGGCGATGCTGACGTTCCGGCGGTACTCGCCCGAGCAGGCCAGCGGGAGGCTCAAGGTGCTCCACCCCGACGACCCGTCGATGCAGGTCAGCCACGAGACGATCTACCAGTCGATCTACCTGTACCCCCGCGGCGGACTGCGCAGGGGGCTGCAGGCCAGCCTGCGCTCGGGCCGCGACATCCGCCGCCGCCGCGGCCGCCGCGAGAAACGCGCGACGATCATCGGCGCCGTCCCGATCGGCCAGCGGCCCCCCGAGGCCGAGGGCCGCCTGGTCCCCGGCCACCACGAGGGCGACCTCGTCATGGGCTCCACCGCCTCCAACTCCGCCGTCGCCACCATCGTCGAGCGGATGACCGGCTACCTCACCCTCCTGCCCCTGCCCGACGGGCACACCGCCGACGCCGTCGCCGACGCCGTGATCGACCGGATGGCCGCCTACCCGGCCTGGTTCGCCCGGACCCTGACCTGGGACCGCGGCGTCGAAATGGCCCGCCACGCCCGCGTCACCGACGCCACCGGGATCGGCGTCTACTTCGCCGACCCCTACTCACCCTGGCAGCGCGGCAGCAACGAGAACACCAACGGCCTGCTCCGCCAGTACCTGCCCAAAGGCACCGACCTCAGCGCCACCACCCCCCGCCAGCTCCAGGCCATCGAAGACGACCTCAACGACCGCCCCCGCAAACGCCTCGGCTACCACACCCCCGCCGAAGCACTCGCTAAGCTCATCAACGACGAACAAACACGCGTTGCGACGACCCCCTGAATACGCCCCCCTAAACGGAACACGATGAGGCCTGTGGGCGGACCAAACTGCACACGATCACGGCCTCCGTCCGGGCCACCTCGCGGGCACGTGCCACGTCCGCTACACGGCGCCGAATGGTGGCCTCGAGGGGGTGGGGGCGGGGCGGGATCGGCGGCGACCGCGCGCACGCGTCACCTACACTCTGCAGCGTGAATGGCGAGATCCACTGCACGCACTGTGGCGCGACAGGTCTTCAGCAGGGCTTCGTTGAAGATAAGGGCCAGGGCAGCAGGGGCTACGCGCAGTGGGTTGCCGGAGCTCTAGAGCTCGGCGTGTTCGGATTTGCACGGGTCATGGGCAAGTCCCGCTGCCAGATCGACACGTTCCGGTGTCCGCAGTGCGGACATCTGGAGTTGTTCACGCTGCCGCCTCGCTAGCGCGTCCCTGGGCGGTCACGGCCGCCCCGCGCCAGCACCCACCCGGCCGCGGCCGGGAAAAGGGCGGCCGACAGCAGCCCGGCCGCGACCAGGGCGGCCGACGTGGCCGCGCTGAGCTTCCCGGTCTGCTGCCCGATCACCGTCGCCACGATCACGAACGTCAGCGACGTGGCCTGCAGTAGGCCGCCCGCGGCGGCCCGGCGGCGGCCGACCGCGCGCACGTAAAGCAGCGCGGGCACCCCCCGCGCGACCAGCAGCGCGAGCAGGAACAGCGGCACCTCCGCGAGCGCCCCCGGCTGCCGCTCGAGGCCCTTGAGCTGGAAGGCGACGCCGGTGGCGACGAAGAAGATCGGGACCAGGAACCCGAACCCGATCCCGTCCAGCTTGATCAGGAACTCCTTGTTCGGCTCGCCCCGCGAGCTCTCGACGATCCGGACCAGCAGCCCGGCCGCGAACGAGCCGAGGATCGACGCGAAGCCGAACCGGTAGGCCAGCAGGCCGCACGCAAGCGCGAGCGTCAGCGCCGCCCGCAGCCGGAGCTGGCCGCTGCGCCGCTCTAGCCGGTCGAGCATCCGGTCGAGGCGGTGCAGCCGGCCGGACCCGGGACACCGCCAGCCCGATCAGCGCCAGCAGGGCCAGGAAGACCACCAGCGACACGATCTTGTCGGCCGGCGTCTCCGAGTCGGCCGAGAACAGCAGCGACAGCAGCAGGATGGGGACCAGCTCGGCGACCGCGGCGGCGGTCATGAGCAGCTGGCCGAACTCGGTCGACCCCTCCCCCGCGTCCTTCAGCAGCGGCAGCAGCAGCCCGGCGGACGTCGACATGAAGATGATCGCGAGCAGGATCGGCTGGGTTTCCGGCCCCGGCAGCCAGAACAGCAGCGCGCACAGCACCGCCAGCGCGGCCGAGCAGCCGAACGCGATCCCGGCCAGCCGGGTGAGCGGGCTGCGGAGCCGGTCGACGTCGATCTCGAGCCCGGCCAGGAACAGCAGGATGCCAAGGCCGAGGTCGCTCAGCACCTCGACCGGCGCGTCGATGCGGGCCCAGTTGAGCACCGACGGCCCGACCACGATGCCGCCGAGCACCATCAGCACCGCGCCCGGCACCGGCAGCCGCGGCAGCAGCCCGAGCACGACCGGGACCAGAACCGAGATCCCGGCGATGATCAGCAGGCTGTTGAACGAGAGGGGAATCATAAAATCAAATCTCGTCCCGAACGGTCCCGGCGTCCCCTGCCTGGTCCGCGTCGGTCTCGACGGTGGCGGGCGCGGTCAGCGACAGCACCACCACGCCGGCGCACATGACCAGGAACCCGGCCGCCGCCGCGGCCAGCACGGCCGGGTTGAGCACGAAGTACTCGCCGAACAGCCAGACGCTGAGCGCGATGCTGACGATCGGATCGGTGATCGTCAGCAGCGGCTGGGACACCCGCAGCGGCCCGCTCTGCAGGGCGGCCTGCTCGATGACCACGCCCGCCGCGCCGCCGACGGCGACCGCGTAGACCGCCCAGTTACCGAACAGACCGGACAGGCCGGACCGGGCGAGGTCGTCGGTCGCGGACTTGATGAACGTGGCCTCCACCGCCCAGGTGATCCCCCCGGCCAGGCCGTACAGGGCCGCCCGGCGGGACGGCGAGCCGCTACCGGCCAGGAGTATCAGCGGCCCGGCGACGGCGACGTAGGCCACCACCACCGCCGCCCAGTGCCCGCCGGTCGGCCCCGCCTGGCCGCCCCGCGGCTCGGCCGCGACGATGAAGACGGCCAGCCCGGCCACGGCCGCCGCCGCCCCTCCCCAGGCGGCCCACGCGATCTCCTGGTGGATGAACACCTGCCGCAGCACCAGCGCCATCACCAGCTCGGTGACCAGCAGCGGCTGGACGACCGAGAGCTGGCCGAGCTGCAGGGCCACCGCCTGGAACGCGAACGCCCCCACCTGGGCCGCCGACCCGGCCAGCCACCGGGGATTGCGGAGCAGGTAGCCGACCAGCCGGAGCCCGGTCGGACGGTCCGGGTCGGCCGTGCTCGCGACGTGCCGGGTAAGCACGCTGACCGCGTTGCACAGCGCGGCCAGCAACGCAAAGGCGATCGCCCCCACCCGCGCGGGTCAGCCCCCTCCCCGCCCTTAGTGACTACAGACGATAACCGTATCGCACGTTCTGTAGTCAGCTAGTGACCCAGATCATATCTAGTTGACCCGTCAACGAACAATCCTTCCTGCCGCGCTTGCCCGTACTTGTATCGACAGTGATTTACGCGAGAGCCGGCGCGGGCGACCGCGCCGGACGGGAGATGACACAGATGGGCAAGTCCAAATTCAGCGCCAGTGTCCAAGCGCGACCAAGCTGGTCGCAGGCGTGGGCGGCGCGCTGGCGGCGGCGGCGACGGTGGCGGCCTGCAGCAGCGCGGGCAGCAGCACGGCCGCGGCCCCGGCCGCTCCGTCCTCCCCGGCCGCTCCGGCCTCCCCGGCCGGCGGTGTCCTCGTCCAGCGCCGGCGCGGCCGCGTCGGGGGCGGCACGGTCATCACGACCGCGAAGTCCTCGGCGGGCACGGTCCTGACCAACGGCTCGGGCAAGGCGGTGTACCTGTGGGTGAAGGACACCGGCGACATGTCCAACTGCAACGGGGCCTGCGCCGGGGCGTGGCCGCCGGTGACCACGACCGGGACCGCGACCGCGGCCGGCGAGCGCCAAGGCGAGCGACATCGGCACGATCACCCGGTCCGACGGCACCAAGCAGGTCACCTACGACGGCCACCCGCTGTACTACTTCGCGGGCGACTCCGGCCCGGCACCGCCACCGGACAGGGCAGCGACTCGTTCGGCGCCAAGTGGTGGCTGGTCGCCCCGACCGGCAGCGACGTCACCGCCTCGGTCAGCTCGTTCACCGCGGCCGCGGGCGGGGCCGCTCCGGCCGCCCCGGCGGCCCCGGCGGCCCCGGCCGCTCCCGCTTCGTCGCCCGCGTCGAGCGCCGGCCGGCGGCTGGTCCTGACCCCGGGGTTAGGTGACACCGCGATGACCGAGTTCCCGGCCCGGATGACGGGCGGCGGAGCTGACCAGACCCGGCCCGAGGGGGGAGCCCTAGCGCCGCCCCTCGGGCCGGCCAGGCCGCTCGGCCAGTGGGCCTTGGCCTGGGTGGCGGTCGCGTCGTTCGGCGGCCCGCTGGCGCTGGCGGCGCTCAACGCGCCGTTGATCGCCGGCGGCGCCGTCTCCTCGGCCGGGCTATCGATGGTCCTGGCGGCGGCGGCGTTCGGCTTCCCGCTGGCGATCTGGTTCGGTTACGCGCGTCACATCAGCAGCTCCGGCGGCCTGTACGCGTTCACCGAGGCGGCGGCGGGCCGCCGGGTGGCGCTGGTCCAGGCCTGCGTGTGGGCGTTCAGCTACCTGCTGTACGTCGTCTACACGACGGCCCAGATCGTCTACGACCTGCTGCCGGCGGTGCTGCCGGGCGAGCGCCGGTACCAGACGCGTCCTCGAGGTCGCCATCCCGGTCGTGCTGGCCGGGGTGATGATCGCCGGCCGCCGGGTCGCCCTGCTGGTCATCGGTCTGATCGCGGTCGGCCAGCTCGCGCTGGCGGCGACGCTGTCGGGGGTGACCCTGGCCAACGTGAGCACGCCCGCGAGCAGCTTCGGCACGTCCGCGCCGGCCGGGTCGCTGGCCATCGCGGGCGGCCAGACCGCGCTGCTCTACATCTGCGGCAGCCTGCCGTTCTTCCTCGGCGGGGAGCTGGGCGGGAACATGCGGCAGCAGTTCCGCACCATGCGGCGCGGCGTCCTCGGCGCCTACCTGGCGACCGCGGTCGTAATCATCGCCGCCGTCGCGCCGCTGGCGGCCGATCCGGCGCTGGCCGCAGAGCGAGATCCCGGGCATGGCGGTGGCGGAGCGGTTCGTCAGCCACGACTTCGCGGTCACGGTCGGGATCGGCATCGCGGCCAGCACGGCCGCGGTCATGCTGATCGAGTACCTGGCGCTGAGCAGGCTGACCGTCGCGGTGACGGCGTGGCCGCTGCGCCGGGTCATCGTCGGCATCGGCGTCATCATGGTCGCCGTCGGCGCCGGTGATGCTTATCAACCCGGACCGGATCTACGACGACCTGGTCACGCCGTCGCTGTTCGCGCTGTGGCTCAGCCAGCTCATCACGTTCGCGGTCTACCCGCGGTTCGTCGCCCGGCGGGGCGGCCCGCTGGGACCGGCCCTGGCGGTGGCGGCGGGCGCGAGCGCGCTGGCCGTCTACGGCCTGTGGACGACGATCTCGACTGCCTCGATTTCCTTCTGAATTACCAAACCCGCCTTAGGAGGCGTCATGCTGAACCCGAAAACCATCATCCGGTTCCTGCTCCGCGGACCGGACGCGCTGCGAGTCGCGGGCCGCCCGCTGGACCGTCCTCGTGCTCGCCGCGACCGGCGCGGCCTTCCTGGTCTGGTCGGCCGTGATCCACCTGGAGCTGTGGGGCGACGGCTACAGCAGCATCAGCGTCATCGGCCCGCTCTTCCTCGCCCAGGGCATCGGCTCGATCGTCCTCGCGGTCGCCATCGTCGCCTTCCGGCGGCTGGCGCTGCTGGCGGCGGGCGCGGTGGCGGGCGCCGCGACCGCCGTCGGCCTGCTGCTGACCGCCACGTGGGGCTGTTCGGCTACACCGAGAGCCTGTCGGTCCCGTACGCGACGCTGTCCCTCGCGGTCGAGTTCACCGCCGCCTTCGTCCTGTGCTGGCGACCGGGCTGCTCGCCCTGGGCGCGCACGCCCGGACGGCCGGCACCTCGCGTCGGGAGTACCCGCAGGCAGCCCGGTTTCGGGTCCTAGGACACTGAGACCCCGGGTGCTACAGCACCAGGACTCCGGGTGCTACGGCGCGGAGACTCCAGGCGCTACGGCCCGCAGACTCCGGGCGCTACGGCCCGCAGACTCCGGGCGCTACAGCCCGCAGACTCCAGGCGCTACAGCCCGCAGACTCCAGGCGCTACAGCCCGCAGACTCCAGGCGCTACAGCCCGCAGACTCCAGGCGCTACGGCGCACAGACTCCGGGCGCTACGGCGCGGACGCCGGGCACCGGCCGCTGAACTGCTCGTCGACGACGATCGGAACCGCGCCCGCGTGCAGGCCCGCCGGCAGGCCGGCCAGGCTCGGCCAGGCCGGCCTGGCCGGCGGGCAGACCGCCGACGGGGGGCGGAACACCTGGGCAGGGAGCGCGGCCGCCTGGGCGGCGGACTCGCTAGCGGGGGGCGGCGAGGTGGCCGGGCGCTGGGCGCCCGCGGCCGTCACCGCGATCGCGATGGCGGCCGCGGCGGCACCCGCGATCGAGGCGGCGGCTACCAAGCCGCGTCGGCGGTGTGACGGCCACGCGCGAGACATCAGGCCGCGTGGCAGGCGACGGCGCGACGGCGGGCGGGCGGCGCGTCTCGGGCCGAAACCAATCTCGTCCACCGAGCACCACCCCGCCCCATCTACGGCAATTCGCACCATAGTGGCCTATAGGGGTCATGTCGGGCAAGAGGTCGTGCAACGGGGTGGTGCTGGTGGACGCCGTGGAGTCATCCACGGTCCGTTCGATATCAGGACTTTGAATTTGCTTTCCTGCTAGGTCATCAGCAGGAGCTTGCCGCGGGCGTGGCCGGTCAGGCTGATCTCCAGGGCGGCGCGCCAGTCCTCGAGCGGGAAGGCGCGGGCGATCGGGACCGAGAACCGGCCGTCGGCGGCGAGCGCCGCGAACTCGGCGAAGGCCTCGAAGCGGTGGCTGAGCAGGGCCGAGGCCTCGTGGAAGGTGTCGCGGACGCCGAGCTCCCTGGCCGCCTCGATGTCGGAGATCGTCAGGACGCGCTGCGGATCGCCGCCGGCGATCTCGACCAGGTCGGGCAGCGCGCCGCCGACCGGGGCGGTGTCGAGGACCAGGTCGACCGGGCCGTCGCTGATCGCCTTGACCCGCGCCGCCACGCCGTCGCCGTACGCGGTGACGGCGGCGCCGAGGTCGCGCAACCGCTGCGCGTAGGTGTCGCCGGCGGTGGCGATCACCCGCATCCCCCGGCTGAGCGCGATCTGCACGGCGGCGAAGCCGATCGTGCCGCCGGCCCCGTTGATCAGGATCGTCCGGCCGGGGGTGAGGCCGAGCGCGGTCAGGTGCAGGTAGGCGGTGTCGAGGGCCATCGGCAGGGCCGCCGCCTGCGTGAGGTCGAGGCCATCGGGAACGGCGAACCAGTGATCCATGATCGCCTGGTCGGACGCGCCTGCGGACGGGCAGTTGGCCCAGTCGGCGGTGCCGAAAACGCGGTCGCCGATGGCGACGTCGGTGACGCCGTCGCCGACGGCGTCGACGGTGCCGGAGACGTCGCAGCCGATGCCCCGGGGCAGCTGGCCGGCGAACAGGCCGCGGCACAGCGCCCAGTCGGCCGGGGCCAGCCCGGCGGCGTGCACGGCGACCCGGATCCGGCCGGGGCCGGGCATGGGGATCGCCGTCTGCTCAAGGCGGAGGACGTCGCCCGGCTCGCCGTACTGGTGGAAGCGCACGGTGCGCATGGTGTCGGTCATGGAGATCTCCCTGGTGGGTCTCAGAGGGCGTGCGGTGCGCAGTAGTCGCCGGCCTCGATGTCCTCGAGCAGCGTCGGGTGGGTCGGCGTCCAGCCGAGCCCGCTTCGGGTGCGGTCGCTTGACGCGGGCGCGTCGGCGGCGAACACGTCGGCCAGGAACGGGTCGCCGAAGTGCTCGACCGCCTGCTCGGGGGTGAGCGAGACGGCGGGGATGCCGAGGCTGCGGCCGACCTGTTCGGCGATGCTGCGCAGGGTCACGTTCTCGGCCGCGCCGTGCAGCGGGGTGCCGGCCGGCGCCTGCTCGAGCGCGAGCCGGAAGAGGACGGCGGCGTCGAGGCGGTGGACGGCGGGCCAGCGGTTGGCGCCGTCGCCGACGTAGGCCGACACGCCGTGCTTGCGGGCGGCCGCGATCAGCATCGGGATGAACCCGTAGTCGCCCGGGCCGTGCACGGTCGGCGCGAGCCGGACGACGCTCGACCTGACGCCGTGGTTGGCGAACGCGAGGCAGGCCTGTTCGCCCGGGATCCGGAACCAGGCGATCGAGGCGGGGTCGGGGGCGTCATCTTCGGCGCTGACCCGGCCGTCCGGCATCACCAGGGTGCCGGAGGTGCTGATGAACGGCTTGCCAGAACCGGCCAGGGCCTGGCCGAGCGCCTCGATCGCGGTCCGGTCGCGGCGGACCAGGTCCTCGGGGTCGGCGAAGCTGCCGCCGAAGGCCAGGTGGACGACGCCGTCGGCCGCCTTCGCTCCCGCCTGCAGGGTGTCGAGGTCTTCGAGGGCGCCGGCCAGGGTGCCCGCGCCCAGTGCTTGCAGGCGGGCGGCCGACTCATCGGAGCGGGCCAGGCCGGTGACCGTGTGGCCAGCCGCGATCAGCTCGGCGACGATGGCGGGACCGGTCAGCCCGGAGCCGCCGGTGACAAAGACGTGCATGCTCGTCTCCTTGCGAGAAGCGGTTAAGCTGACTGAAGCGGATCGTGTTCCGCTTACGAGATCGACCCTAGCATAAATGGAGCGTGATCCGTTTTGACCGACGTCGACGCCCGGGCGCTGCGCGCGGACGCGTCCCGCAACCGCGACATGCTGCTGGCGGCGGCCACCCGCGCGTTCGCGACGGCCGACGAGGAGCCGTCGATGCGCGCCATCGCCCGCGAGGCCGGGGTCGGGATCGCCACCCTCTACCGGCACTTCCCGACCCGCGAGGCGCTGGTCGACGCGGTCTACCACGACCAGGTCGAGCGACTGACCGTCGGCGCCCGCGAGCTGCTTGCGGCGTTCCCGCCGGCCGAGGCGATGCGGCGCTGGATGGACCTGTTCGGCGACTGGCTGATGACCAAGCACGGCATGATCGACACGCTGCTGGCGATGATCGAGTCGGGCGAGATCGCCCTCGCTCAGACCCGGGCCGAACTGCTGGCGGTCATCGACTCGATCCTCGACGCCGGCCGCTCGGCGGGCGACCTGCGGGCCGACGTCACCGCCGAGGACATCTCCGCCAGCCTGCTCGGCATCTTCACGGTGGCCGGCAAGCCGGAGCACCGCCCGCAGGCCGACCGGCTGCTGAACCTGCTGATGGACGGCCTCAGACCGAGCGGCCGGTGAACATCACCCGCCGGGGATGATGCCATGACCCGCCTTCCCGCCTGATCCTCGTCTGGCTGTGCGCCCTCGAAAGCTAATCGCAGCCAGAGGAGGACTGTGGTGAACCTGCTGCTGGAAAAGCTCGCAGGGGTGGCAGCCAAGAGACACTGGATCTTCATCGTCGCCTGGGTGGTCGTCCTCGGCGGAGCGCTGGGCCTGTCCCGCGCCTTCGGCGGGGAGTACGTCAATAACTACACGATCTCCGGCAGCGACTCCGCGACCGGCCTCAACGTGCTGAACACCACCTTTCCGCAGCAGGGCGGCTACGGCGGCCAGATCGTGTTCAACGCCACCAGCGGCACGGTCGCCGCGCAGCAGTCGGCGATCAACCAGTCGGTCACCAACGTGTCCAAGCTGCCCGATGTCATCAAGGCGGTCAGCCCCTTCGCCTCCTCCAACAGCGGCATGGTGGCCAAGGACGGCACGATCGCCTACGCCAGCGTCTCCTGGAGCGTGAACCCGAGCTCGCTCGACGTCAGTTACCTGGACACGCTGAACAACGCAGTCGCGCCCGCGACCAAGGCGGGCCTGCAGGTGGCGTACGGGGCCGGGGCGGGCCAGATCGGGCAGCAGACCAAGGACCTGTCGTCCGAGGTCATCGGGCTGGCGTTGGCCCTGGTGCTGCTGCTGATCATGTTCGGCTCGCTCATCGCGGCCGGCATTCCGCTGCTGGCGGCGATCTTCAGCGTGGTCACCGGGCTCTCCCTCCTCGCGCTGATCGCGCGCCTGGTCACGTTCCCGACCACCGGGCCGACCATCGCGACCCTGCTCGGGCTCGGGGTCGCGGTCGACTACGGGCTCTTCCTGGTCGCCAGGCACCGGGAGCAGCTGGACAACGGGATGGGGGTCGTCGCGTCGATCCGGCGCGCCGCGGGCACGTCGGGCGCCGCGATCGTCGTCGCGGGCAGCACCGTCGCCGTCTCCGTGCTCGGCCTGTACATCTCCGGGGTCGGCTTCGTCGGGTCGCTCGGCCTCGCCGCCGCGATCGTCGTCGTGGTCACGATGATCTCGGCCCTGACGCTGCTGCCGGCGCTGATGGGGCTGGCCCGGCAGGCGATCCGGGCCCTGACCGCCCGGGTCCGCGCGCGCAGGGCCGGGCTGACCGCGCGCCAGCAGGCCGCGCAGACCGCCGCCGTCACCCAGCAGCAGCACGAGCGCAGCGCGTTCGCCCGGTGGGGGCGGATGGTGAGCGACCGGCCCTGGCCGTGGGCGGTGCTGAGCGTGGCCGTGCTCGTGGTGCTGGCGATCCCGCTGTTCTCGATCACACTGGGCCAGCCGGACAACGGGACCAACCCCACCTCGCAGAGCAACCGGCAGGCCTACGACCTGATCACGCAGGGGTTCGGGGTCGGCGTGAACGGGCCGCTGACCGTCGTTGTCAAGCTGCCGAACCAGTCGAGCTCGGCTAACAGCTCGCTGCTGTCAACCATGCAGTCCGACATCAGCAAGACTGCGGGCGTCGCGTCGGTCACCCCGGCGTCGGTCAATTCGGCCGGCACCACCGCGGTGTTCAATGTCATCCCGACCACCCGGCCGCAGGCCACCCAGACCACCGCCCTAGTCGACACCCTGCGAACTGACGTGCTGCCGAAGGAGCACGCGACCAGCTACGTCACCGGCACGACGGCGGGCGCAGTCGACTTCACCAACAAGATCACCAGCCGTCTGCTGTGGCTGATCATCGCCGTCGTCGCTATCTCGTTCCTACTGCTGACGGCGGCGTTCCGGTCGATCGTGATCGCGGTCAAGGCCGCCGTCCTCAACATCTTGTCGATCGGCGCGGCGTACGGCGTCATCGTCGCGATCTTCCAGTGGGGGTGGGGGAAGGGAGCGATCGGGCTGCAGTCGACGCTGCCGATCCCGGCCTACGTGCCGATGCTGGTGTTCTGCATCGTGTTCGGGCTGTCGATGGACTACGAGGTCTTCCTGCTGTCGCGGGTGCACGAGGCCTGGCTGGCGACCAGCGATGCGCACCGCAGCGTGGCGATCGGGATCGGCGCGACCGCCCGGGTGATCACCACGGCCGCCCTCATCATGATCGTCGTCTTCACCAGCTTCGTGATCAACCCCGACCCGACGGTGAAGATGCTCGCACTCGGGATGGCGTTCGCGGTGCTCATCGACGCGTCCCTGGTGCGGATGATCCTCGTGCCCGCGATCATGTCGCTGCTCGGCGCCCGCGCCTGGTGGCTGCCGCGGTGGCTGGCGCCGCTGGTGCCCGACCTGCGACTCGAGGGCGGCGAGCTAGGCGGCGAGCCGGACGCGGACCGGCAGCGGGCCTAGCGAGCGGCTGATGGAGGCGGCGTGGGCGGGCGAGCCGCCCGCCGCCGGGTAGCCGCTCCCCCGGTGGCCGGGCAGCGCGCCCGTGGGCGGGTGGTCGGGCGGCGGCTGGTCTTTCTCGCTTGGGCGCACCGGCGGGGGGCGTCGTCGGCCGGCGCCGGGGCCCCCGTATTCGGGATGCCCGCGTCCTGGGTGAGCACCGCCTTGGTGGTGTTCGGCGCTACCCCGGGCGCGAACAGCTGACCGGAGGCGCCGAGCACGAGCGCCGCGAGCGCGACGACGGTCGTCACGGCGGCCGCGACGCGGTACCACCGTCTGACCCAACCCGTCACCAGCGTCCTCCCCCTCGTTGGACCTGTATTGGAGACGGCGGCACCGTCAGCCGATAACGGAAACGGCGCGAGTATGTTTAGGGCGCGTGAGGCGGCGTCATCCTCGGCGGCTGGGGGGTCGGAATCGTGCCGAAACTGGCGGACCTTTTCCGTGCGCGCTACCGCGCCGACGGGGTCGACTTCGACTCGGTCCGGCTGCACCATGGCGGCGTCGGCGCTTACGCCGACCTGGCGTGCCAGGCGGTCGGCGCGCGGGCGTTCACGGTCGGGACGGACATCTGCTTCGCGGCGGGAGCATTCCGGCCCGAGACCCGCGACGGGCTGTGGCTGCTCGCGCATGAGGTCGCGCATGTGGTGCAGCAGTCCCTGGGCCTGGTCAGTTCGCACCGGCCTGACCTTGGGACGGCGGATGAGCGGGCGGCCGACGCGGCCGCGGACGCGCTCCTGGCGGGGCGTTCAACCACGTTCGGCGGGGCGGTCTCTGGGGCCGCGGCAGTCGCAGCGGCCGGGGCCGGCGGCCGGTGCTGCAGCGGTACATGGCCTGGGAGCACTCGATGCTCGGGGACCTCGATCCGGCGCTGGTGCAGGCGGCGGCGGACGGGGACACGGCGCCGGTGGCCTGCTATCGCCGGTTGCTCGAGGAGCTCGGGCGGGCGCCGCGGCAGGCGGATGAGGGACGGCTGCGGGCGGCGCACCCGGGGCTTGAGCCGGTGCGGCTGGGCGGCAGCGGCCTGGTGGTGACCCTCGGGGAGCTGAACGTGCTGCCCGACTACCTGGGACGGCCGGAAGACATCGAGTCCGCTCCGCTGGCGTTCATCGGGCCGCTGATCCAGTCGGTCCGCAGCTGGAGCGTGGCCGAGCTCGCCCGGCCGGCCGGGGCCCGGGGCGCCGGCGTCCCGCGGCTGGCCGCACTGCCCCGGCTGCTGCCGGGGTCGCTGCGCTACCCGTTGCTCGGGCCGCTGGCCGAGACGGCCGAGATAGCGGCGGTCAGCACGCTCGGCCGACGGCACGGCTTCGCGCCCGAGAAGCGGTACTCGGCGGTGCTGGCGCGCAACTCCGGTCACTTCGCCCCGTTCTCCTGGCACCGCTGGCACGCGTTCCACCTGGCCGCCCGCGAGCTGATCGCGCGGTCGGACGCCGAGACCGGGGCAGAGCGCGAGGCGCTGCGGCTGCGGGCGCGGACCTGGGCGGGCTACGCCGATCACTTCCTGCAGGACTCCTTCGCGGCCGGGCACCTCATCAACAAGACGCTGGTCATCCAGTGGTACATCGAGTGGCTGGCCGCGTCCGGGGTGTCCTATCCCGGACGGGACGTGCTCGACACGCTCACCGCCGCGCGGCAGCCGGCGCTGCACGGCCCGGGGCTCTATGACCACGCCGCCGCCCGGGCCGTCGGGGTGGCCGTCGGGGTCGGCCGGCCTGCAGGGACTGACCCGGGACGCGCAGGACGTGGCCGACGCGGGCACGCTGGAGGAGCGGATCGCGGCCAGCGGCGTGATCGGCGATTGCGACGCCGAGCGGCGGGCCGCCTACGCGGCCTACCTGACGATGCTCGGCAGCGGCACCGTCCAACTGGCGGTGAAGGTTGCCCACGAGTACCTGAATGCGCACTCGCTTGTCGTCTCGGCCGGGCCTTCCGGGCCGCGTTTCCTGCTCAACGGCGACCACACCCTGCTGGCCGGCCCGGACGGGGCGCTGCGGGCGGCGGAGGCGGCCGCGGCGTCCCGACGGGCGATCGCGGAATTGCTGCGGGACGGCGAGACCTCGGTCGACAGCGGGGACATCCTCGACCGCTTCCCCGACCACGTGGAGCAGGACGGCCGGCTGGTCTCGCTGCCGCAGTGGCACCGCGAGGGACTGCGGGAGCTCTGCTTCGAGCTGTTCGAGCGGCGCTCGACGCGAGCGCTCCGCCGCCTCATGTCCGGCGCGTTCGGGCAGCGGGTACTGCCCACCGGCGACGTCTAGCGGCGTTGGCCGGCGCTCACGCACCTGCTACGACAGCGACAGGTCTTGCGGTCTGTCGGCTACGCCATCGACCGCGCCTAGGGGTGCATGCGAAATCTCCAGCACGCCGCCTCACCATCGAAGCCAGGTACGCAATTCTAGAAGCGGGTCGGGACCGCCGGGCGCGCTCGGCCGGCTGGGTGGCTCTAGCGGTGGCCGGTTCCCGCGCTGGGCGCGGCCGGGCGGCTGGCGTCTGCGGCCAGCTTTCTATCAGTTCTGACCACTTTTTCATCTTCCTATCGATTCTGACCACTCTAGCGCCCGAATTGTCCGATTTTTGTGGTCAGAACTGATAAGTAGGCGAGTCGTGTGGTCAGAACTGATAGATAGACGCGCACAGCTGTGAACGGTGTGAACGATGATCCGCCGGGCGGCCCCTACGCCGTTGACCGCGCGGTCCGCGTCGGGCGCAGCCGACAGGGTTGGGTTTGGGGCGTCGGGGACAGACATCCCGGGGGCCCAGCCTGTCAAGTGACGGCTTGCTGGTTTTGCTGGCGCTGGCTCCCGGTGCCGTTTTCGTGGTTTCTGGTGCGGGTTTAGAGGCGGCCGTGGAGGGATGTTCCGTGGCGGTGGAGGATGTCGACGAGCCGGTCTGGGTGGGAGCCCGTGATTGTGTTCCGTTGGGGGTGGCGTTTTCTGGCCGCGGACGTCAGCGTGTGCCGGTGGGGGCGTCCCGCGACCCGAACTTCCCACGGTGAAGCCAAAATCCGTCTGGCTTGTTGCGCGTGGTGACGGTGAGGGCGGTGTGTCGATGTCCGGCCGCCGGACAGACGGTCTGGGCAACGGAAGCGGCTGTCGCCGACGTCACTGAGGCCGAACGGCCGCTTAGAGGCCTTCGCGGTGGGCGATGGCGGCGGCTTCGGTGCGGTTGGTGACGGCGAGCTTGGCGAGGATGTTGGAGACGTGCACGCTGGCGGTCTTGGGCGAGATGAACAGCTCGGTGCCGATCTGGCGGTTGGACTGGCCCCGGGCAAGCAGCCGGAGCACGTCGCGCTCGCGCTCGGTGAGCGATTCGGTCAGATACGCGCCGGTGGCGGCGGAGACTCCGCTGACGGCGGTGCCGGTGGCGGGGCCGGGGTCGAGGCGGGCGCGTCGGGCCAGGGCATCGAGGGCGGCGGCGAGCGGGGCGGCGCCCAGTCCGGCGGCGGTGGCGGCGGCGGCCCGCCAGATCGGCCGCGCCTCTTCGGCCCGGCCCGCCTCGATGAGCGCCTCGGCCAGCCGCCACTGGCCGCGGGCGGTCTCGTAGACGTAGTGCGGGCCGAACGCGCTGAGCATCGCCTCCCACGCCTCGGGGGTGTTGTGGCCGGCTGCCCGCAGGTACTCGGCCTCGGCCCGGGCGAGCCAGCCGCGGCCCTCCGGGCCGAGCAGCGCCTTCGGGTGGGCCGGGTTGCTGGCGCCCTGGCGCGCGATCTCAATGCAGTTCCTTCGCCCGGGCCAGCTCGGCCGCCTCGGCGTCGGCGTTCCCGGCCAACCGGGCGGCGACCGCGCGGTCGGCCCGGGCGGCGAGCGCGATCGCGGTCGGGCGGACCACCGAGGGCTTGTACAGGCGCCACTTGTCCGGCGTACGATCGCCGCCTCGGCGTGCGCCAGCGCCAGGTCGGTGTCGCCGCGCCACAGCGCCCGCTCGGCGAGCAGGCCGCGCACGAGGTAGCCGACGAAGCCGTCGGCCCAGAACGGTTCGAGCCAGGTCCGACGCTCCTCGACGGCCGGGTTGCCCCGGGCCACGTCGATGAACAGCGCCATCGCCGGACAGCACCGCCTCGGGCAGGCTGGTGACCCGGACCGGGAAACCGTCGGCCAGCCGCTGGGCCTGGTCCCACTCGCCGAGCAGGAAGCGCGCCTGGAAGTGCAGGTGCCGCAGGTCCATGCCGATACGGCGCGAGGCCGAGCCCTTCGGTATCGGCGCGACGCTCGCCCTGCTGCGCGATCCGCGCCGCCTCGGCCAGCTCGCCCCGGGACTGGTGCTGCTCGGCGAGCAGGTAGGTGGCCCGCAGCTCGACCTGGAACATCTGCGGTTCCCTCGGCCTGCTCGAGGGCGGCGGCGAACATCCGGCTGGCCTCGTCGGTGTCGCCCTCGCGGCTGCTCAGCGCGCCGAGCGTGATCAGCGCCTCGGCCGCTACCCAGCGGGCCTCGCCTTCGGCGGCGTCGCGCGCCCGTTGCGCCCACTCCCGGGCCGACGCGTCGTCCCCGGTGACCATGAACGCCATCGCGTAGGTCGCCATCGCGCGGGCCAGATACCAGGTCGGCGGCTCGGCCGCGAGTCTGCGCCGACGGTGTCGCCCGCTACCCGCAGCGCCTCGGCCGGGCGCGTCGCTGTTCTCGCTCTCGAGCAGGAAGTACGCCAGCCGCTCGCCGATGTGGCTGCGCAGCATTCCGGGATCTTCCTCGCCCGCCGTGACACCGCCGTCGGGGTCGGCCAAGCGCCTGCCAGATCCGCCGCAGCAGGTGCACCGCGCGCGGCACGTCGCCGGCCGCGAACGCGGCCGCCGCGGACTGCAGGCCGAGCTCTGCCCCGGCTGACGCCGGCGATCGCGGCCGCGTCGTCCACCCGGTCCCATAGCGACAGCGCCTGGTCGTAGTGGCGGTGGGCCTCGGCGGGGCGCCGAGGCGGCGCGCCTCGTCCCCGGCGCGGATCGAGGCGGCGAACGCCCCGGGCACGTCGTGGCTGGCCAGGCTGTGGTGCGCGAGCTCGGCGGCCGCGCCGGGCACGCCAGAAAGCAGCGCCGCGAGCTGCCCGTGCAGCCTGGTCCGCTCCCCCGGCAGCAGGTCGCTGTAGACCGCCTCGCGCAGCAGCGCGTGCCGGAAGGCGTAGCCGTCGGCGCCGTCGGGCACGAGCAGCTGGTTCGCGACCGCCTCCCGGACCGCCTCGTCGTAGACCGCGTCGGGCAGGCCGGAGGCGGCGCGGACCAGGTCGTCGCCCGACCGCCGCCCGGCCACCGACGCCGCCCGCAGCACCTGCTGGGCGGCGTCCGATACCCGCTCGACCCGGGACATCAGCAGCGCCGCGAGCCCCGAGGGGAGACCGGGCCCGTCCCGGCGCCGTCGGCCGGGTCCGACAGCGCGGCCAGCAGCTCCTCGGCGTAGTAGGCGTTGCCCTCGGCGCTGGCCACGATCTGGTTGACGGTGGCGGCCGACAGGCGGCCCGGTGCGTCGGCGATGGCGAACAGGAGCTCGGTCAGCGCCGACGGGGAGAGCGGGCCGAGCTGCACCGATGTCACCGACGGGAGCCTGAGCAGGTCGGCCACGACCGGCCGGAGCGGGTGGCGGCGGTACAGGTCGTCGGTGCGGTAGGTGCCGATGATCGCGACGCGCTCGCGGTGCAGCATCCGCAGCAGGAAGGTGAGCAGGTCGCGGGTGGACGCGTCGGCCCAGTGCAGGTCCTCGAGGACGAGCAGCACCGGGCCGCGGGCCGACAGCTCGGCCAGCAGGCCGAGGACGGTGCCGAACATCTGCTGGCGGGTCAGCCCGGCCCGGTCGGTCTCCGGGTCGCCGCCCGTCGCCGCCGTCGGGCAGCAGCCGGGCGAGCACCGGGCGCGCCTTCACCGCCGCCTCGACTTCCGGCGACGCGGTGCGGATCGCGTCCGCGAACGGGAGGTAGGGCACGCTGTCGCCGATCTCGGCGCACTGGCCGCACAGCACCGTGAACCCCCGACCGGCGGCGATCGCTGGTCACCTCGGTGACCAGCCGGGACTTGCCCACCCCGGCGTCGCCGCCGATGAGCGCGGCGACCGCCGGCCTGACGCGGCGTCATCGAGCAGGGCGCGCAGCCGGGCCAGCTCCGCGTCTCGGCCTACCAGGGTCGCCATGGCTACGATTATCCCAGCTCGGGGCCGATGCCCCGAATCGGTTAGCGGGCCTCGTACCGTTCGCGGCGAACGGTCGCGGTACGGCCCCTGATGCCGGCCTGCCGGAGCGCCGCGACCACGTCGTCGGCGGCCGACTCGGGCACCTCGACCAGCGAGAACTTATCGGCGATCTCGATCGTGCCGATGTCCCGCCCGGACAGGAAGGACTTGGCGGTGATGGCGCCGACCAGGTCCTGCGGCCGGACGCCGGCGGCCCGGCCGGTCCCCACGAATAGCCGGGTCGTGCCCGCGGTGGCGCCGCGACCCCGGCGCGGGCCGCGGCCGCCCGCACGGAACGGCTCGCGCCCGTTGCCGCTGCCGTTGCGGCCGCCGCGGCGCTCGTCGTTTGACGGCAGCTCGACCTCGGGCAGTTCCTCTTCGTCGCGCGGCGACCCGGTCGCCTCGTGGGCGAGCTTGACCGCGGCCAGCGCCACCTTGTAGAGGTCGAACTCGGCGCTGAGCGGCTCGACGACGGCCTGGAACTCGTTCAGGTCGACGCCGTCGGCCAGGATCTCGCGGAGCGCGGCGCCGGTCAGCTCCAGCCGCCTGGCCCGCAGGTCGGCCACGGTCGGCAGCTTCTCGATCGTGATCGGCTGCTTGGTCACCCGCTCGATCACCTTGAGCATCCGGTGCTCGCGCGGCTCGACCAGGGTGATGGCGGTGCCCTCGCGGCCGGCCCGGCCGACCCGTCCGATGCGGTGCACGTAGGACTCCGGCGCGCTGGGCACGTCGTAGTTGACCACGTGCGTGAGCTGGTCGATGTCGAGGCCGCGGGCGGCCACGTCGGTCGCCACCAGCAGGTTGATGGTCTGGCTGCGGAGCCGGTTCATCACCCGGTCGCGGTGATGCTGGTCCATGCCGCCGTGCAGTGCCTCGGCCCGGTAGCCGCGGCCGTTCAGTGACTCGGTGAGCTGGTCGACCTCGTCCCTGGTGCGGCAGAAGACGACCGTGGCGGTCGGGGTCTCCAGGTCGAGCACCCGGCCGAGCGCGGCCGCCTTGTGCCCGCGCGGGACGACGTAGGCGGTCTGCCGGACCAGCAGGACGTCGTTGGCGGACGACTCCTGGCGGCCGAGCTCGACCCGGGCCGGGTTGCGCAGGTGGCGGCGGACCATGCCGTTGATCCGGGGCGGCATCGTCGCCGAGAACAGCGCGGTCTGCCGGGCTTCCGGCGTGCCGCCGAGGATCTCCTCGATGTCGTCGGCGAAGCCCATGTCGAGCATCTCGTCGGCCTCGTCGAGGACGACCATCGCCAGGCCGCTCAGCTTCAGCGTGCCCCGGTTGATGTGGTCGATGGCACGCCCCGGCGTCGCCACCACCACGTCGACGCCGCGCCGAAGCGGCCCGAGCTGGCGGCCGATCGGCTCACCGCCGTAGACCGCGAGCACCCGCGCGCCCATGTCGCGCGCGTAGCTGTTCATCGCCTCGGCGACCTGGACCGCGAGCTCGCGGGTGGGGACGAGGACCAGCGCCAGCGGGTCTGCCCCGCCGCCTTCGGCCAGGATCCGCTGCAGGATGGGCAGCGCGAAGGCGGCCGTCTTGCCGGTTCCGGTCGCCGCCTGCCCGACCAGATCACGGCCCTCAAGCAGGGGCGGGATCGCGGCCAGCTGGATCGGCGTTGGCTCCTCATAACCGAGGCCCGAGAGCGCACGGCACAGCTCCGGGGCCAGCATGAGGTCGGCGAAGCCGGTCGCCTCCCCGCCGTTGCCTTCGGTCACGAACGAACCATCTTGCTCAACAAGCACGTTTTCTACTCCCACACTGGTTTCTGCCCTCGGCCACGCCATCGGGGCGCGGCCCGGCCTGGGGCTCATCCAGCGCGGCGGTGACTTTCCTGTCACGTGCTACGTCGCAGTCAAGGCGCTGACATCGAGCTCGGCCGCCGTCGCCGCGGATTGCCGTGGCGACGGACATGACGCGGGCCGACTCCATCGATGGGTCGGCCCACGGCTTACTATTGTGCACTCAATCTCGGAATTGGGGGCACAGAAGACAACTACGACCTCAGGCTACAGCCCATCCGGTCGCCAGTTCATTCCCGCCCCCGCCGGACCGCGATCGGCTGCGGCAGCTCGACTGAGGTCGGGGCGTCGAGCATGGCGACCGCGAGGTCGGTCAGGATCAGCGTGAACGACGCCAGCGGCGCGACGTCGTCGACGCCGATCTCGCTGTCGTGCTCCCACCGGGCCAGGCCGCTGTTCAGGAACCGGACGGTCAGCGCGACCCGGTCGACCGCCTCCGACTCCGGCAGGTGACTCAGGTGCGCCACCATGAGGTCGAGCAGCTCGGACAGGATCGAGTCGGCCCGCTGCTGCGGCCCGGGATGCACGGAGGGCTCGCTGCCGCGGCCGAACCGCAGCGGCTCGTCCACCAGCAGCAGCTCGGTCGAGCCGGGCCCAGTACGACGGGGCGCAGCGCAGCATCTCGGCCGCCAGCGGCTGGATATGGGCCTCGACCAGCTGGCGGGTCGTCCGCTCCCCTGGTCCCGGCAGCCGGGCGATGAGATGCTGGCGGTGCTGGGCGATCGGGGTCTCATGCCGTTCGCGGACCGCGTCGATCAGCCCGGCCCTGGACGCGAAGTGATAGGTGATCGCCGACTGGTTGTGCTGGTCGGCGGTGGCCACGATGTCGCGGTTCGGCACCTCGAGCCCGCGGGTGGCGAACAGCTGCTCGGCCGCCGCCAGCAGGCGCAGCCGTCCCTCCGCGGGCCGCCCGTGACCAGCGCTGCGCGGATGCCCGGGTACGAGTCGGCGAGGATCAGTCACGTAGTCCTAACGCTAGCGTCAATATCAAACAAATCCCCATATATTACGTAAAATCTAGGCGACGCCCAGCCGCCCCTGGCGGCAAGCGACAGCTGGCCGTGGCCCAGGCTCCGCGACGGGCTTAATCGCGGGGCATTAAGTGAAATCTTCACGACGGCTGCGATCACTGCCTTTCACCTCGTGGCCGGGTAACCGACGGGCTGCGGCGGGCTAATCCCTGTGGATTAATCGCCTCCGAGCCGCTCTCTCCCCCTTACCGGGTGTTCACCTTGGTCCGGAACGCTGCTCGGTTGTCAATGCCTAGCGGCCGGGTCCTGGTACCTCGCCCGACAAGGCGAACCCCGCTACCCAGGAGAGACAGCAGCTGTGACCTTGGAATTCCAGAAACTTCGTCATCGACGCCGCCTGATCGGCGCGGCCGCCGTGGCCGCCGCCGTGGCGGCCGGGCTGGCCGCCACCGGCGTGGCCGGCGCGTAGCGCCGCCGCCGCCCCGGTCCTGACAGACCCTGACCTACACCGCGACCGGCCCCGGCGGCGGCCTGTACCAGCCCGGTCGGCGTGTCGGCCGCCAACGGCACCGTCTACGTGTCCGACACCGGCGCCAACGTGGTCGCGGCGGTGGCGAACGGCGCCACCACCGCGTTCGCCGGGTCGCTGTCGGCCTTCGGCGAGCACGGCGACGGCGGCCAGGCCGCCAGCGCGTCGCTCTACCACCCCGGCGGCACCGCCGTCGACGCCAAGGGCGACGTCTTCATCGCCGACAGCGGCGACAACGTGATCCGCGAGGTCACCCCGGCCGGGGTCATCCGCCAGGATCGCCGGCACCGGCATCGCCGGCCTCGGCTTCGCGGGCCCGCTCGGCTTCCCGGCCACGCTCAGCTCGCTCGACCACCCCCAGAACGTGGCCGTCAACGCCGCCGGCGACGTGTTCGTCGCCGACACCTACAACAACCGCGTCGTCAAGGTCACCCCGCAGGGACAGGTCGTCACCGTCGCCGGCGACGGCGCCGCCGGCTACTCCGGCGACGGCCGCCTGGCCGCGTTCGCCGAGCTGAACGAGCCCACCGGCGTCGCCGTCGACGCCGACGGCAACCTCTACATCGCCGACTCGGCCAACAACGTCATCCGCCGGGTCGACGCCAAGACCGGGATCATCACCACCGTGGCCGGCGACTTCGCCGCCGACAAGGCCAACGACGGCCTCGGCGGGTTCTCCGGCGACGGCGGCCCCGCCACCAGCGCCCAGCTCAACGACCCGCAGGGCGTCGCCGTCGACGGCGCCGGCGACCTGTTCATCGCCGACACCTTCAACAACGCCATCCGCGAGGTCACCCCGGCCGGCACCATCACCACCGTCGTCAACGCCGCCGGCGCCGCGGCGCGGCCCCCGCCGCCGGCGGCGAGAGCAGCGGCAAGGCCCCGACCGCGTCGAAGCTGAACACCCCCTACGGCGTCGCGATCGACCCCAGCACCGACGACCTCTACATCGCCGACACCGACAACAGCAAGATCGCCGCCGTCACCGGCCTCGCCCAGCCCGGCGACGCGGCCGGCCCGACCGCCCCCGCCCAGTCCTGACGCGCGCCGCCACGAGACGAAGAAGAGACACTCATGACTGACAAGCGCACGCATCCGTTCGGCCCGCACGTGAACCGCCGCACGTTCGTGGCCAGCGCGGCCGCCGTGGCCGGCGCCGCCGGGCTGGCCGGCGTCCTGCCCGAGAACCTGGCCCGGGCGGCGACCAGGAGCCCCCGGGAGTTCGACCTGTCCCAGGTCAAGCACCTGGTCTTCCAGATGCAGGAGAACCGCATCGTTCGACCACTACTTCGGCACCTTCCCCGGCGCCCGGGGATTCAACGACCCGACCGCGATCCGGCTGCCGACCGGCCGGACCGTCTTCCAGCAGCCCGACCCGGCCAACCCCGACGGCTACCTCGAGCCCTGGCACATGTCCACCATCACCACCGGCGCCGCCGCCGTCCCGTCGCTGTCGCACGACTGGCGCGACCAGCACGCCTCCTGGAACCAGGGCGCGATGGACGGCTGGCTGCTCACCCACGTCGCCTCCGACGGCGACGACCAACGGCTCGTTCACCATGGGCTACTACGAGCAGGAAGACATCCCCTTCCACTGGGCGCTGGCCAAGGCCTTCACCCTGGCCGACAACTACCACTGCTCGGTCATGGGCCCGACCGACACCAACCGGATCTTCTGGGAAGAGGGCGGCAACGACCCCCAGGGGAAGGCGGGCGGCCCGGTCCTCGAGACCGGCGGCGTGCGCGACCTGACCTACGAAAGCGGCCCCGAGACCCTCTACAAGGCCGGGATCAGCTACAAGTTCTACCAGGGGATCGGCTGGCCGCAGGACACGATCACCCTCTACTTCAAGCAGTTCCAGACCCCCGGGCTCGTCCCCCTCGCGCTCTACAACGCGGTGACGTCAACCGGCACGCTGTTCGGCGACGGCACGCCGGGCGGGATCGGCAACCCGGAGAACCCGACGACGGCCAGCAACCCGGAAATGGGCTTCGAGGAAGACTGCGCCAACGGCGTGCTGCCCGACGTGTCGTTCATCGGGTCGAAGTCCGGCTTCGACGAGCACCCGGCCGCGCATCCCGGCGGCCGGCGCCCAGTTCCTCGCGACCAAGCTGGAGGCCCTGGCCGCCAACGAGGAGCTGTGGAACAGCACGATCTTCATCATCAACTACGACGAGAACGACGGGTTCTTCGACCACGTCGTCCCGCCGACCCCGAACCCGACGGAGTACCCCGAGGAGTTCGTCACCCTGGCCTCGCCGGCCGGCACCCCCGGCGGCGGCCTGCCCGATCGGGGCCGGCTTCCGGGTCCCGGCCTTCGTCATCTCGCCCTGGACGGTCGGCGGTCACATCTTCTCCGAGGTCTCCGACCACACCTCCGGCCTGCGGCTGATCGAGGCGGTGGCGGCGGCCGGCGGCCTGTCCGGCGCCGGGCCGGTCACCTTCCCCAACGTCAGCCGCTGGCGGCGGAAGACCTTCAGCGACTTGACCGGGTCCCTGCGCCCGGTCGCGGCGCAGGCGGCCCCGTCGGACACCCAGTTCGACCCCGCCACCACCGCGGCCAACCTGACCGCGCAGACGGCGGCCGCCCTGCTGCCGCTGCCGACGCGCCCGGGAGCGGACCAGCAGACATCGTTCACGCTCAGCCCGACGTCCGGTCTGGTCCTCGCGCCCGGTGCCTCGGCGACGGTGGCGGCGACGTTCAGCAACAACGGGCCTGGGTCGTTCAGCAAGGTCGAGATCACGCTCAGCGGCGCGCCGTCCGGCTGGAAGGTGACCGCCGCTGCGGCGACGACCGCCTCCTCGCTGGCCGCCGAATCGTCGCTCACGGCGTCGTGGAAGGTGACCGCGCCGGCCAGCGCGGGCCCGCAGATCGCGACGCTGTCGGCCACGGCGTCCTACACCGAGGCCGGGATCGACGGCTCGAAGACCGTCACGGTCAAGCAGGCGCCCGTGCCCGCGCCGGCCGCCAATCTGGCCGATGACTTCGACAACGTGGGCATCTCGCTGGACAGCAACCAGTCGGCGGCGAACTTCGACGGCGGCGGGTTCAGCTTCTCGGCCACCGGCCTGGCGAACGCCGGGCTGACGCCCGGTGCCACCGTCAACGCTGACGGGCTCACCTTCACCTGGCCCAACGTCGCGGCCGGGACACCGGACAACGTCCTCGCGGCCGGACAGATCATCCTCATGAACGGGACGGCGGGACAGACCACACTCGGCCTGCTCGGCTCCTCAAGCAACGGCGCCTCGCAGGGCACGATCGCCATCTTCTACACCGATGGGACGTCTTCCACCGCGACCGTTTCGTTCAACGACTGGGCCGGCGGTCCTGGCAACGGCGACACGGCGGTGGCGACCATGCCCTACCGCAACAGCGCCAGCGGCTCCCAGTCGATCACCATGTACATCTACGCCACCACGGTCGCGGTCGACCCGTCCAAGACGGTCGAATCTGTCGTCCTGCCCAACGTCAACAGCACCGACAGCGGCACCGCGATGCACCTGTTCGCCCTCGCCCTCGGCTCGTAGGGGCCGACGGCATCGGCGTGGGCCGGGGGAGGCTCCCTCCGGCCCACGCCGACAGGGGAAACAGTGTGCAGGGACCTGGAGGCATCGTGGTACCGGAGACCGTCCGCCAGTTCATCGGCGGGAAGTACGTCTACAGCACGCTCAGGAAGAGCTACGGGGTGATCGACCCGGCCACCGGGAAAGAATACGCGCAGGTCGAGGTCGGGCTCGGCGCCGACATCAACCAGGCGGTTCTGGCGGCAAGGAACGCGCTTGAGACCGGTCCGTGGCCGGGGATGACGGCACCGGAGCGGGCACGGATCCTGCACGCGATCGCGGATGCCATCGACGAACGGGCCGACGACATCGCCGCCGCCGAGGCACTGGGCCCCGGCCTGCCGGTCACCCAGGCCAGGGAGCAGGCCGGGCGCGCGGACGAGCTCTTCCGCCTCGCCGCCGACTTGATCACAGCGCCGGCCGACGATGCGTGCGCGCCGGGACAGTCTCGATCCGTGGTGGCCAGGCCGGCCGGCATCGCCGGGCTGATCACCCCGTGGCGCACGCCGTTTCTGGCTCAGGCGCGGGCGGTCGCCCCCGCCCTGGCGGCCGGGTGCACGATCGTGCTCAAGCCCGATGAGTGGGCGCCGCTGCCGGCCGCGCTGCTGGCGGAGATCACCACGGCGGCGGGTCTGCCCGACGGCGTGCTCAACATCGTGCATGGCTCCCTCCACCCCAGAGCCCCCGGTCCCCAGGCGCGGGACGCCCTGATCGCTCATCCGGGTGTGGCGCGGCTGTGGTTCGAGGGTGAGGCCGCCACCGGACGGCAGATCGTGCTCGACGCCGCCACGCACCGCAAAGCACTGTCCACCAGGCTGGCCGGCAGCTCACCCTGCCTCATCTTCGCCGACGCCGACCTGGACCAGGCGACCGACAGCGCGCTGTTCGGTGCGTTCGCGCTGAACGGGTCGCGGCGCACCGCCACCTCGACGATCCTCGTCCAGCGCCCGGTCTACGGCACCGTCGTCAGCCGTCTGGCCGAGCGGGCGGAGCGCATCCGCGTCGGCGACCCGGCCGACCCGGCGACCGAACTCGGTCCGCTGCCGGACAGCGGGCACGTTGACGCGCTGGCCGGCTGTGTGCGGCTCGGCGTCAGGGAGGGCGCGCGCCTGGTAACGGGCGGCCGACGGCCGGTGGGGCTGGCCGAGGGAAACTTCGTCGCCCCGACCGTGCTGGCCGACGTCGAGCCGTCGATGCGGATTTTCGCCGAATCGATCTGCGGGCCGGTGCTGCGGGTCACGCCGTTCGACACCGACGAGGAAGCGGTCTCGCTCGCCAACGCCGTCACCGACGTGGCGGCGGCCTACCTCTGGACCGCTGACCTGGAACGGGCGCGCGGTCTGGCGCCGACCATCGCGACGACGGGCCTCTGGGTGAACGCGCACAACCACCAGGATCGGCTGACGGCCGATGGCGGTCGACGGCCGGGCGGGCCTGACGGGCATGACGGATCTGGTGGGCCGGGTGGGCATGACCGATCTGGTGGGCCGGGTGGGCCTGACGGACGTGGCGGCCGTGGCCGACGCGGCGGACCTGGCGGGCCGAGTGTGCGTGGAGGACCTGGCGGTCCTGGCGCAGTAGCCGGGGACATCGACATCGACTTTTATACGCGCTGGCTGACCGTGAGCATCGCGGCCGACGACACGCCCGTGCCGCGATTCGGAGTCTGAGCGGCGCGGCGAATGTCCGAAGAAAGGAACCCTCGTTGAGAACACGACCGAGAACGCTGACCGCACTGCTGCTGGCCGTGCCACTGGCGCTGGCGGTCGCCGCCTGCAGCGGCGGCAGCGCCGCCCCGTCGAAGGCCGACGCAAAGGTCGTGAACTCGGGCGGGGCGATCGTGGTCGGCACGACGCTGTCGCTCACCGGCTCGCTCGGCGTCGCTCGGCCGGCCGCTGGAGGCTGGTTATCAGCTCCAGATCGCGAACGTGAACGCGGCCGGCGGCATCGTCATCGGCGGAACCAGGGAGAAGCTCAAGCTGGTCGTCCTCGACAACGGCAGCAACCCCAGCACGGCCGCCGCGCAGGCGGCTGAGCTGGTGCGGACCGATCACGCGGTGGCGCTGCTTGGGTCCGCCACCCCGCTGATCGTCACGCCGACCGCGCTGGTAGCCGAGCAGCTGCGGGTCCCGTTGGTGACCTCGCAGATGCCGGTGGAGGCGTTCGCGAGCGGCGACAAGACCGGCTGGACCTACTCCTGGGACCTCTTCTTCGACGAGCAGCAGCAGGCCGCGGACGCGGCCAGGGCGCTGGCGGCAGCGCCCGGCGATAAGAAGGTCGCGCTGTTCACCGACGACGAGCCGGACAGCGTGGTGGAGCGGCCGCTGTACGAGGCCGCGTTCAAGGCGGACGGCCTGGACGTAGTCGGTGACTACACCTTCCCGGTCGGCGACGACGGACTTCTCGTCGTTCATCGCGAGGCCAAGGCGGCCGGGGCGCAGCTGGTGGCGGGGCAGCTGGCGCCGGCCGACGGCGCCGCGCTAGTGAAGCAGCTGACGTCGTCCGGGTTCCGCCCCAAGGCCGCCTTCCTGGCCGGGACGTCGGAGGCCGGCTACCAGCCGCCCACGCTCGGCCGCCTCGCCCAGGACACGCTGTCGGCCGGGCTACTGGAGCCCCGGCCAGGCATCGCCGGGACAGCTCGCCCTCATCAGCCCCACGCTGGGCAGGAAATACTCCGGCGGCCCGGACTACGCCCCGGCCGCCGTCGGCTACGCGGTGGCCGAGGTGCTGACGGACGCGCTCGCGAAGGCGGACAGCACCAACCCGGCCAGGCTCAACGCCGCGATCGCGCACACCGACGCGCAGGACCACGGCCGGGCTGATCAAGTTCAACCAGGTCACGCACACGGCGATCACCGCGTACCACGTCACCGGGTGAGCCGGGCGAGCGGAGGCGGGATCACGCGACCGTTCGAGACGACGGTCGTGTCTTTCGGTGCGGGACCCCGCCGGTCAGTAATACCAGGGGAACTGCTGCCAGTCGGGGGCCCGCTTTTCGAGGAACGCGTCCCTGCCCTCGGCGGCCTCGTCGGTCATGTAGGCGAGCCTGGTGGCCTCGCCCGCGAAGAGCTGCTGGCCCACGAGGCCGTCGTCGATGGCGTTGAACGCGTACTTCAGCATCCGCTGCGAGGTGGGGCTCTTGCCGTTGATCTTCGCCGCCCACTCGAGCGCGGTGCGTTCCAGGTCAGCGTGCGGGACCACCGCGTTGACCGTGCCCATCCGGTGCCCTGCCTCGGCGTCGTAGGTGTCGCCGAGGAAGAAGATCTCCCGGGCGAACTTCTGGCCGACCTGGCGGGCCAGGTAGGCCGAGCCGAATCCGCCGTCGAAGCTGGCGACGTCGGCGTCGGTCTGCTTGAACCGCGCGTGCTCGCGGCTGGCCAGGGTCAGGTCGCAGACCACGTGCAGGCTGTGCCCGCCGCCCGCCGCCCAGCCCGGCACCACGCAGATGACGACCTTGGGCATGAACCGGATCAGCCGCTGCACCTCGAGGATGTGCAGCCGCCCGCTGCGCGCCGGATCGATGGTCTCGCTGGTCTCCCCCTCGGCGTAGCGGTAGCCGTCCCGGCCGCGGATCCGCTGGTCGCCGCCGGAGCAGAACGCCCACCCGCCGTCCTTCGGCGAGGGGCCGTTGCCGGTCAGCAGCACGCACCCCACGTCGGAGGACATCCGGGCGTGGTCAAGCGCGGTGTACAGCTCGTCCACGGTGTGCGGGCGGAACGCGTTGCGGATCTCGGGTCGATTGAACGCCACCCGGACCGTGCCGGAGTCGACCGCCCGGTGATAGGTGATGTCGGTGAAGGAGAAGCCGCTGACCGCGCGCCAGCGCTCAGGATCGAAGATCTCAGAAACCATGGCCACCATTGTGGCCGACCCCGCGAGGTCACCCCGAGGGCCCCCGGTGGGCGGAGCGCGCGAGGGTCCGGCCGCGCAGCGCGCGGGAGACCTCGGCCAGGGAGTTGACGGTGAAATGGGCCCCGTGGGTCAGGCCCGGTGGCGTGTACGCGGTGCAGACGGCGATCGTGTACATGCCTGCCCTGCTGGCGGCGGTCACGCCGGGCGGAGAGTCCTCGAAGACGACGCAGCGCGCGGGCTGGGCTCTCAGCTGGCGCGCGGCCAGCAGGTAGATCTCGGGATCCGGCTTGGCTCTGGTCACCATGTCGCCCGCGACGACGCGATCGAAGTAGCTTACGAGGCCGATCGCGTGGAGGCAGGTCTTGACCCACGCAGAGCGCGATGACGACGCCACCGCGAGTGGCAGCCCGCAGTCGGTCAGCCAGTCGAGCAGTTCGATGGCGCCCGGAGCGGCAACCGCGTGCAGCCGGTACTCGGCGAGAACGAGGCTGTCGAAGCGGCTGAGGTAGTGCTCGTGCGGCCGGCCGAGATCGCGCGTCGTTCGCAAGTCCCGCCACATGTCCTCATCGGTCAGGCCGAGGTAGCGGGTGTATTCCGCCAGCGAGAGCGGAGGATGGCCGTCCTCGACTAGCACGGCGTTGGCCGCATGGTGGTGCAGCGGCTCGGAGTCCACGAGGACGCCGTCCAGGTCGAAGATCACCGCCTGCGGGGCTGATCCCGATGACCTGCGCTGGGGCTGCGGGCGGGTGCTCGCGGGCGCGGTCACCTGCCACCTCCGCCGGTCTTGAGCCCGCCGGTCTCGAGACTGCTGGTCAGCGCGAAGCCGCTGGCCTCGGTGTCGCTTCCGGCCTGCTCCTTGGGCAGTTGCGTGACCAGGGGCGGCTCGAAGGCGTAGGCCCGCAGCCGCTTGGGGTACAGCGACCGGATGTCCTCTCGCGGGTGATCCAGGTAGAGGGCCGGGATCAGCTCGTCGACCGGGATCAGCGCGCGCTCGAAACCGCAGTCGAGCATCGTCCGGAGCCCGGACGCGCTGAGCAGGTAGCCGTAGGTGCAGTAGCTGTAGCCGGGGCGCACGATGCCCGCGGTCACCGGGCGATCCTCGCCGTCGAGCGCCCATCGCCCCAGGTAGACCAGGTCCCAGCGCGGGTCGATGGCCGACAGCCGCGCCAGCCGGGCCTGGAGCCGCTCGGCGCAGTGACCGAGTCGAGCACGACGTCGTCCTCCAGGATCAGCGCCGGGTCGGCCGCGTCGGCGGCGGCCTGCTGCCAGCACATCCAGTGGCTGATGGCGCAGCCGATCTCACCGAGCTTGAGCGGCCGGCTCCACCAGGGGTTGTCGCTCGGGATCTCCCACGGGTAGAGCCCGAAGCCGGGCAGGTTGTCCGGGTCAATGGCCTGCCCGTCCATCGGGCCGTCCCAGTCCGACGTGAACTGGACGTCCCACGCTGGCGGGGAGCACGCGCTCCATCCGCGCGCGCCGGTCGGCGCGCCGCTTGAGGTTGACGACGTAGGTCTTCAGTGCGCTGCGTGGTCATGCCGCGTTCCTCCGGCTGAGCAGGTCGTCTTGCAGCTCCGCGATGACGGCGTCGAGCTGGTTGACCAGGAAGTCGAGCTCGCTGCGGGTGACGCACAGCGGCGGGGCGATGAAGAAGACGTTCCCGGCCCGGCCGAGGAGACCGTGCCGTTCCATCAGCAGCCCCGCCCGGCGCGCGAGCCCGGCTTCCTTCGGGAAGGGCTCCTTGGTCGCGCGGTTCGCGACGATCTCGACGGCGGCGATGAGGCCGAGCCCGCCGCGTATCTGCCCGACGATCGTCGTGCCGGTAGAGCTTCTGCAGACGGCCGAACAGGTAGCCGCCCATGTCGGCCGCGTTCCGCACGAGGAGCTCGCGCTGGAGAATGTCCAGGTTCGCGAGCCCGGCCGCGCACGACACCGGGTTCCCGCCGAAGGTGATGCGGTGGTCGAAGGCGGTCCCGGCCGGGCCGGTGAAGGCGTCGGCGACTGCTTGGCCGCGATGGCGGCCCCGATCGGCACGTACCCGCTCGTCAGGGCCTTGGCCACCACGGTGATGTCCGGCACGACGCCCCAGTGCTCGGTGGCGAACATCCGGCCGGTGCGGCCGAACCCGGTGATCACCTCGTCGCAGATCAGCAGGACGCCGTACCGGTCGCAGATCTCGCGCACCATCGGCCAGTACTCCGGGTGCGGGATGTGCACGCCGGCCGAGGCGGAGATCGGCTCGCCGATCACGGCGGCCACGGTGTCGGGTCCCTCGTTGAGTATCGCCCGCTCGATCTCGCGCGCGCATTCGATGTCGCCCCTGCCGTCGGTCCCGCCGAACGGGTTACGGTACTGGTCCGGCCCCTGCACGCGTACCCCGCCGTAGGGCAGCGGGCCGTACTCGGCGCCGTTGTTAGCCCCGCCGCCGCCGAGGCTGAGGCATCCGTGGGTCGCGCCGTGGTAGGAGCCGCGGCGGCTGATGAACTTGTAGCGCCCGGCCTCGCCGCGGTTGCGATGGAACTTCTTCGCCATCTTCATCGCGGTCTCGACGGCCTCAGAACCGCCGCTGGTGAAGAACACGCGCGAGGCCGGATCGGGTGCCAGCGCGGCGACCCGGGCGGCGAGTCGCAGCGTCGTCGGGTGCACGCTGCCGTCGGGTGCGTACCCGAGCTCGCAGATCTGCGCGTGCACCGCGTCGGCGACCTCGCGCCGGCCGTGCCCGATGTTGCTGAGCCACATGCCGGACAGGGTGTCGAAGTAGCGGCTGCCCGCTCTGGTCGTACACCCAGACCCCGTCGCCGCGGGTCACGATCTTCACCGCGTCCGGCGACGAGAGGTCGCCGGCCGCGCGGGCATGCGGCCAGAAGTGGGCCTCGCCCAGCTCCACCAGCGTCGGGGGACCGCTGACCCGCCGACCGGTTGTCTCGGGCGTGTCGTCGGCCTCCGCCGCCTCGGCCCGCGCCGCGGTCCGCTTCTGGAACAGTCCAGGGAGGGGCGGGCGGGCTCGTCGTAGTCGTGCTCTACCGACGGGCCCAGGGTTGAGTGCATGGTCGTGCTCCCTTTTATCGTTGCTGATCGTGGTGCGCGAAGTTGCTCGGAGTCGTTGCTTGTGAAAGTTTTCACAAGTCTGGATGGCTAGGGTCTGTGGTCGCTTGATCAGGGGAATCGCCGTACCTCTCCAGCCCCAGGCGGGCTGTCACACTCGTTCTAACACCGGCACAGGGCTGCAGTCACGACGGCCTAACGGAAATCATGCGTTTCCCTAACAAAGGCGGCGTGACTGCGATCGTTCAGGCCGACGACCGGAGCGGGCGCCTCGCCCGATCACTGTGCGTTTACGCTGTGGTCGGCGGTACGCCACGCCGACCAGAGCTAACGTCGGCTGGGGCAGTCGCTACGGACCGTTCGGACAACTGGGTTTGGTTTTGGGAGGCATCGCGGTGATCGACCGGTACGTGCTTGGTTTCGACGAGATCGAGCGGACGCAGGGCGCGCTCGTCGGCGGCAAGGGCGCGAACCTGGGCGAGCTCGCCCGGATCGAGGGCATTGCGGTGCCGGCCGGCTTCTGCGTGACGACCGACGCCTTCCGGCGGATCATGACGGCCGTCCCGTTGATCGATGAGCGGCTCGAGCGGCTGTCGCGGCTGAACCCGGACGACCGGCCGGCGATCGGCGCCCTCAGCGCGGAGATCCGGCGGGCGGTTGAGGAGATCAGCATCCCTGACGATGTAGCGGGGGCGATCGCTCACGCGGTCAGCGGGCTGGGCGGGCAGGCGGCCTACGCCGTCCGATCCAGCGCCACCGCGGAGGACCTGCCGACGGCCTCCTTCGCCGGCCAGCAGGACAGCTACCTGAACGTCGTCGGGCCGGAGATCCTCGCGCACGTCAGCCGGTGCTTCGCCTCCCTCTTCACCGAGCGGGCGGTGATCTACCGGCTGCGGAACGGCTTCGACGACCGGAAGGTCCAGATGGCGGTGGTCGTCCAGCGGATGGTGTTCCCGCAGGCGGCCGGGCTGCTGTTCACGGCCGACCCGGTCACCTCCGACCGGACGGTCGTCTCGATCGAGGCCAGCTTCGGGCTGGGAGAGGCCCTGGTCGCCGGGCTGGTGAACCCCGACGTCTACCGGGTGCGGGGCGACGCGGTGGTCGCCAAGACGGTCGGCCAGAAACGGCTCGCGATCCATGCTCTGCCTGACGGCGGGACGGAGGAACGGGCGGTTGCGGCAGACCGCCGGGACGAGCCTGCCCTGACCGATGCCCAGGTCATTCGGCTCGCTCGGCTCGGCCGGCGGATCGAGGAGCACTTCGGCCGCCCCCAGGACATCGAGTGGTGCCTGGCCGACGGTGAGTTCCAGATCGTCCAGAGCAGGCCGATCACCACGCTGTTCCCCATCCCCGCGACCGACGATCAGGACAACCACGTCTATATCTCGGTCGGCCATCAGCAGATGATGACCGACGCCATGAAGCCGCTGGGCCTGTCCGTGTGGCAGCTGACGACCCGGCGGCCGATGGCCGAGGCCGGCGGGCGGCTGTTCGTCGACGTCACCCCGATGCTCGCCTCGCCCACCAGCCGCGAGGCCCTGGTGACGGGCATGGGGCGATCCGATCCGCTGATCGCGGACGCGTTGCGGACCGTCCTCGACCGGGGCGACTTTATCCCGGTCAAGCCGGACGAGGACCAGGCCGAGATGCCGGTCGGCAGCGAGCCCGCCACCATCGAGACCGATCCGGCCATCGTCAGCGAGCTAGTCGAACGCAGCCAGGCGTCCATCGCCGCGTTGCGGCGCGACATCGGGTCGAAATCCGGTCCCGAGCTGTTCGACTTCATCCTGGCGGACCTGCCGGAGCTGCGGCGGACGCTGTTCGATCCGCGCGGCCTGCAGGTGATCCTGGCCGGGATGCAGGCCAGCTGGCGGCTGACCGAGCAGCTGGAGACGTGGCTGGGCGAGAGAAACGCGGTCGACGTGCTGACCCAGTCCGTCCCCGGCAACGTCACGTCGGAGATGGGGTTGGCGCTGCTTGACGTCGCCGACGTGATCCGACCGTATCCGGACGTGGTGGCGTTCCTTGAGCAGGTCTGGGACGAGCACTTCCTTGACGCGCTGCCCGCGCTCGCGGGCGGCCGCGAGGCCACCGGCGCCATCGACGCGTTTCTCGGCCAGTACGGCATGCGCTGCGTCGGCGAGATCGACATCACCCGGCCGCGGTGGAGCGAGCGCCCCACCTCGCTGCTGCCAGTGCTCCTCGGCAACGTCAGGAACTTCGAGCCTGGTGCGGGCAGGCGGCTGTTCGAGGAAGGGCTGCGCAAGGCCCGGGCGAAGGAACAGGACGTGCTGGCTCGGCTGCGCGCCCTGCCGGACGGTGAGCTGAAGGCGGCGGAAGCCAAGCGCCTGATCGACCGGATCCGGACCTTCAGCGGGTACCGCGAGTACCCGAAGTACGGCATGGTCAGCCGCTACTTCGCCTACAAGCAGGCGCTGCTGGCCGAAGCCGATCGGCTCGTGCACGCGGGCGTGCTCGGTGACCGGGAGGACATGTTCTTCCTCACGTTCACCGAATTTCAGGCGGTCGTGCGGGCCAACCTCGCCGATGACGAGCTCATCCGCCAGCGCAAGGAGGCGTTCAGGTCGTATCAGGCGCTCACACCGCCCCGGGTGCTCACCTCCGACGGCGAGGCCGTCACCGGGACCTACCGACGCGACGATCTCCCGGCCGGCGCGCTGACCGGGCTGCCCGTTTCGGCCGGGACGGTCGAGGGACGGGCCCGCGTCATCCTCGACCTGGCCGACGCCGATCTGGTCGCGGGCGACATCCTCGTGACCGCCTACACCGACCCGAGCTGGACTCCTGCCTTCGTCACCATCAGCGGCCTGGTGACGGAGGTGGGAGGCCTGATGACGCACGGCGCGGTCATCGCCCGGGAGTACGGCCTGCCTGCCGTCGTCGGCGTGCAGCAGGCCACCCGGACGATCAGGGACGGACAGCGGATCCGGGTGAACGGGACGGACGGCTTCGTCGAGATCCTCGACTAGCGACAGCCGGCCGGGTCAGAACCGGAACCGGGTCAGGCCGCCCGGCGCCCCCGACAAGGTCACGATCGCCGATCGCGGCTGAAGGCGATACACGTGCCACGGCGGCGGCCCAAGCGATGGCGCGTTGAACGGGGCGGTGATGCCGGCCCCGCTGGCGTCGGGCTCGGCCGGCCATCCGTTGTCGGCCCACGCCTTCGCGATCCGCGCCAGCGCGTCCGGCTCGGTCACCCGGGCGGCGTCGCCCTCGAAGACGACGTCGGCGTCGCGGACCGACACCGCGACCGAGCACCGCGGGTCGCGCTCGACGTTGCGTCCCTTGCGGGTGCGTTGGCCGGTCTGGAACCAGAACGTGCCATCGAGCCAGAGGGCGCCGACCGGGGTCACATGCGCGCTGCCGTCCTGGTTGACCGTGGTCAGCCACGTCGTGCGGGCGTTCAGCGCGTCCGGCGCCGGGGCGGACCCGGCATCGAGCTTGGCGGTGACGGCCGCCCAGTCCACCGGTGGCAGGCCATCGGCCTTACCTAGATTCTTGATCTCCATACAGATGAGACGTGCGGCGGCCGGGTAAGTCATCGCGCATACGCAGGTCAGGTCGGGATCGGCCTGCTTCACGGGCCGCGGGGGCGCGGGGCGATCGATCGGGAGGCGCATGATGCGGGTGCTGGTGATCGGCGCGGGCGGGGTGGGGTCGGCGGTCGCGCGAACGATCGCCCGCTGGGATCTGTTCGAGCGGGTTGTCGTGGCCGATTACGACGAGGGCCGGGCCCGGCGGGCGATCGACGGGGGCGGCGGCCGGTTCGCCGCGGTCAGGCTGGACGCCAGCGACGAGCAGGCGATCGTGGAGCTCATCAGGGCCGAGCGGTGCGATGCGGTGCTGAACGCGCTCGACCCGCGGTTCGTGATGCCGGTGTTCAGGGCGGCCCTGACGGCCGGCGTCACCTACCTCGACATGGCGATGTCGCTGTCGCACCCGCACGCTGCTGACCCGTACCGGACGCCGGGAGTCAAGCTCGGCGACGAGCAGTTCGCGCTGGCCGGAGAGTGGGAACGCCGCGGGCTGCTGGCCCTGTGCGGCATCGGGGTCGAGCCCGGCCTGTCGGATGTCTTCGCCCGCTACGCGTCGGACCGGCTGTTTTCTTCGATCGACGAGGCGGGCGTCCGCGACGGCGCGAACCTGGTGGTCGAGGGATATGAGTTCGCGCCCACGTTCTCCATCTGGACGACGATCGAGGAGTGCCTGAACCCGCCGGTCGTGTGGGAACGCGGCACCCAGTGGCGCACCACCGAGCCGTTCAGCGAGCCGGAGACCTTCGTCTTCCCGGCCGGGATCGGGCCGGTCGAGTGCGTCAACGTCGAACACGAAGAGGTGCTGCTGATCCCGCGCTGGGTCGACGCCGGCCGGGTGACGTTCAAGTACGGGCTTGGCGAGGAGTTCATCGGGGTGCTGAAGACGATCCACAAGCTCGGCCTCGACTCCACCACCCCCGTCCAGGTCGGCGCGGCCGCCGTCTCGCCGCGGGACGTGATCGCCGCGTGCCTGCCCGACCCGGCTGGGCTGGGCGACCGGATGTCCGGGCTCACCTGCGCAGGCACCTGGGTCACCGGGACCGGCAAGGACGGGTCGCCGCGCGAGGTCTACCTCCACCATGTGGTCGACAACGGCTGGTCGATGGCCGAGTACGGCTCGCAGGCCGTCGTCTGGCAGACCGCGATCAACCCGGTGATCGCGCTGCAGCTGCTCGACTCCGGCGTGTGGTCGGGCGCCGGCGTCCTCGGCCCTGAGGCGCTGCCGGCCGAGCCGTTCCTCGACCTTCTCAACAGCCACGGCGCGCCCTGGGAGTGCGAGGAGCGCACCCCCTCCGGGCGCTGACGCCCGGGGCTGCTCCGCCGTATCTCGAGGTCGCCGTCACTCACAACCTCACGCGGATAACGTCTCACTCACTTCTCGATATTCACACAGTTCTCACGAGTTAACTAATGCAACAACAGCTCGCGAGGTCGTCGTCATCTCAAATCCGCTGGTCATCGTCGTTAACAATTTTTTAACGGTGGCATTTACCACTTTTAATGATGTTGTCTATTGTGGGCACCCCCGTACAGGGATTGACTGGTGGCGACGTGACGTGACGTGACTGCTGGGTAGCAATAGGAGGCTGTCGTGAAGTCGTTCCCTGGCGCCAGAAAACGCTGGATGTGGAGGGTAGTAGCGACGGCCGCGGCGGCGTTGGCCCTGCCCCTGGCGGCGCTCGCGGCACCCTCCTCGGGCGCTGTGCTGCAGGCGGCCGGGAAAACGGCCCGGACGACCGCGGACACGGCCTCCTGCCCGTGGCTCAACCAGTCTTTGCCAATCCAGCAGCGGGTATCGCTGCTGATGGCGCAGATGACCCTGGCCGACAAGATCAACATGGTGACCGGGGCGGGAACCAGCGAGCCGTACGTCTTCTACATCTCCGCGATCCCGAGCCTGTGCGTCCCGGCCATCGGCGAGGAAGACGGCCCGCTCGGCGTGGGCGACGGCCTGACCGGCGTCACCCAGATGCCCTCCGCTGCTTCCGTCGCGGCCTCCTTCGACAGCTCCCTCGCTTACCAGTACGGGCAGGTTGTCGGCTCGGAAGAGCTGGCCAAGGGCGCCATGGTCGACCTCGGGCCGACGGTGAACATCGACCGCGACCCGCGCTGGGGACGTGAGTTCGAGGCCTACACCGAGGACCCGTACCTGAACTCGGCACTCGCGGTCGCCGACGTCGACGGCGTGCAGAGCACCGGCGAGATGGCGCAGATCAAGCACTACGCCGTCTATAACCAGGAGACGAACCGCAACGCCCCGGCCGACAACGCGATCGTGAGCACCCGGGCGGAGCAGGAGATCTACCTGCCCGCGTTCTATGCCGGGACGACGCAGGCCCACGCGGCCTCGGTGATGTGCTCCTACAGCTACATCAACGGCCAGGCCGCCTGCCAGAACCAGTACCTGCTGCAGACCACGCTGGACCAGAACTGGGGCTACCCCGGCTTCGTCACGTCGGACTACGGGGCCACCCACTCCACGGTGCAGTCGGCCGACGCCGGCAACGACCAGGAGATGCCGTCGGCGCAGTTCTACGGCCCGGCCCTCCAGTCCGCGGTGCAGGACGGCCAGGTCTCGATCGCCACGCTCAACGGCATGGTCAGCCGCATCCTGACCGAGATGTTCAAGTTCAACGAGTTCAACAACCCGCCGACCGGGTCGACCAGCGCGACCGTCACCACCGCCGGCCCACCAGGCGGTCTCCACCTCGGTGGCCGAAGCGGGGACCGTGCTGCTGAAGAACTCCGGTGGCACCCTGCCGCTGGCGGCGAAGGGAGCCGGCACCGTGGCGGTGATCGGCCCGGCCGCCTCGGCCGCGCCGACCGACACGGGCGGCGGCAGCGCCCACGTGACCTCGACCTTCAACGTCACCCCGCTGCAGGGCATCCAGGCCGCGGCCGGGACCGGCACCACGGTGAACTACGTGCAGGGCCTGCCCACCGACACGTCCCTGTCGCCGATCCCGACCGCCAACCTGACCCCGGCCTACGCGGCGACCGGTTACGGCGGGAGCTACACCGGCACGCTGACCGCCCCGGAGACCGGCACCTACGTGCTGGCGTTCCAGAACCCTGGCTCGTACAACGCGACCAACCTGTACCTGGACGGCAAGGAGATCCTCTCCAACCCGGGCACCCCGCCGGTCTCCACCTACTCGGTCGGCGTCGACCTGACGGCGGGCCAGACCTACACGCTGTCGCTTTCTGGCAGCGGCCCGTCGGCCGGTCTGAGCTGGGCCACCCCGTCCGATCTGGCACCCGGGATCGCCCAGGCGGTCGCCGCGGCCAAGTCGGCCTCCACCGCGGTGGTCGTGGTGTCCGACGACACCGAGTCCGAGGCGGCCGACCGCCCGAGCCTGAACCTGCCGTCCGCGCAGAACGAGCTGATCTCGGCGGTGGCGGCGGCCAACCCGCACACGGTCGTGGTCGTGGACGCGGGCGCCCCGGTGACCATGCCCTGGATCAACCAGGTCTCCTCGGTGGTCGACGCCTGGTACCCGGGCGAGAGCAACGGCACCGCCCTGGCGTCGGTGCTGTTCGGCCAGACCGACCCGAGCGGCCACCTGCCGGTCACCTTCCCGACCGACCTGTCGCAGGTGCCCGCGTCCACCCCGAGCCAGTTCCCGGGGACCGGCGGCGAGGTGCAGTACTCCGAGGGCATTGACGTCGGGTACCGCTACTACGACGCGACCAACGAGACCCCGCTGTTCCCGTTCGGCTACGGCCTGTCCTACACGTCGTTCCGCTACAGCAACCTGCGGGTGACCCCAGGACAGGTGCAGAACGCCACGTCGAACCCGGGCACGCCCGCCTGCGACTGCAACGGGCAGTCGGGCAAGCAGGTGACGGTGTCCGCCACCGTCACCAACACCGGTCGCGTGGCCGGCTCCGACGCGGCCCAGCTGTACCTTAACGACCCGGCCGTGGCGGGAGAGCCGCCGCGCCAGCTGAAGGGATTCCAGAAGGTCACGCTGAAGCCGGGGCAGTCCACCACCGTCCACTTCACCCTCTCCGGTCAGGACCTGTCGTACTGGGACGACGCGGCCAACGGGTGGGTGCTCCCGGATGGCGACTTCGGCGTCTACGTCGGCGACTCCTCGGCCCTGGCCAACCTGCCGCTGCACGGGCACTTCACCGTCAACCGGACCGTCGGGGCCCGCTACGCCACCCTGTCGGCCCCGGCCACGGTGACGCCCGGCACCCCCGCCACCGTGACCGCCACCCTGGTCAACCACGGCGACTACGCGCTGCCGCAGGCCCGGTTCACGCTGTCGGTCCCGGCCGGCTGGACCGCCAGCCGGCCGGCGCCGGTTACGGTGGCGCCGGGGCAGACCGTCACCGAGCACTTCACCGTGACCGCGCCGGCCGGGGCGCAGCCCGGCGACAGCACCCTCGAGCTCTCGATTAGGTCGACGGCAGTCGGGTTCGGCGGCCGCGGCGGCGTGGTGAAGGCGACGGCCACGGTGACCGTCCCGTACTCCTCGCTCGTCGCCGCCTACAACAACACCGGGATCAGCGACAACGCCAACCCGGCGGCGGCCGACTACGACGGGGTCGGCGACAGCTACTCCGCCCAGGCGCTCGCCGCGGGCACGCCGACCCCGCTCACCCCCGGTGGCTCGGTCACGATCGGCGGCACCACGCTTACCTGGCCCTCGGCCGCGGCGGGGACCCCGGACAACGTGGTGACCGGCGGTCAGACGGTGGCCGTGTCCGGGTCGGGAACCGACCTCGGGTTCCTCGGCGCCAGCCAGAACGGCACCGCCAGCGGCACGGTCACGGTGCACTACAGCGACGCCAGCAGCCAGTCCTTCAACCTCAACATGGCGGATTGGTACGCCAACAGCCCGGCCGTCGGCAATCAGCTCCTGACCACCACCTCGAGCTGGAACTTCACCTCCGCGACCCAGACCGCCCACCCGGTCAGCATCTACTTCGCGTCGGTGCCGCTGCAGCCGGGCAAGCACGTGTCGTCGGTTACGCTGCCCGTCCTCAGCAACGCGGGCGGGACCACGGCCATGCACATCTTCTCGATGGCGACCGGTAACGGGACGGCGACAACCGGAGCGCCTTACTCCTCGCTCGCCGCCGCCTACAACAACGTCGGGATCACCGACAACTCCGATCCGGCGGCGGGCGATTTCGACGGCACCGGTGAGACCTTCTCCGCCCAGGCGCTCGCCGCCGGAACGCCGACCCCGCTGACCGCAGGGGGCCAGGCCACCTTCGGCGGGACCACGTTCACCTGGCCCACCGCGGTCGGCGCGCCCGACGACGTGATCGCCGACGGGCAGATCGTCGACGTGTCCGGGTCAGGGACCGACCTCGGCTTCCTCGGCGCGGGAGCGTTCGGGGCGGCCAGCGGGACCGGCACGATCACCTACACCGACGGCAGCACCCAGTCCTACAGCCTGGTCATGGCGGACTGGTACAACAACGCCCCGGTGGCCGGCGACGAGCTCGCCACCACCACGACGAGCTGGAACTTCTCCAGCAGCACGCAGACCACCCACCCGGTCAGCATCTACTTCGCGTCGGTGCCGCTTGCGGCAGGCAAGACCGTGGCATCGGTCACGCTGCCGACGGTGAGCGCGAGCGCAGGCAACGGGATCACCGCGCTGCACGTGTTCGCGGTGGCGGTGGGGTCCGGCACGCCTACCAGCGGGTGACGTCGGGCGAATTACCCGGGTCCCCGCCCTTCGCGAGCGGGGACCCGGGTGCCGGCCGAGGTGCGCTAATCAGGGGCACCCCGGACCGTTCGAAATCACGGTTTTGCTTTTCCTGATATTTCGAGTCGCACAGTTCCGGGGTGGGAGCTCTGGGAGGCGGGCCGACGCTTCTTGCTGTTATCAACAACGCGAAGGGGAAGCAGAATTATTGCGCGACAAAATGCTCGGCAGCCCGGCGCAAACGTCGCGCAATAATTACGGGCGCGGCCGCTTCTTGCTGTTATTAGGCGGAGAGGTCCACCATGGGGCGGCCGCACGATAATGTCCCGTTTTGTGTAAGGTATCCGCGTGTCTGAACACGTGGGTGCGCCGCCGCCGGGCGAGGATGAGATGGACCGCAGGCTGCGGGAGCTCACCGAGGAGGTCTCGAGCGCGGGCCGGATCCGGGAGCCCTCCGCCGCCGAGCGCGCCAAGGCCGCGAAGAAGCGCCCGGTCAGGCGGCGTCGCGGCGGGCGCGTGGCCGGCTGGTCGGTGGCCGTCGTGGTCCTCGCGGTGGCCGGCTTCTTCGGCTGGCACCAGCTGACTCGGTCGGGCGTCGGCGGTCCGAATGACACGCAGGTGGTGACCAACGGCGCGGTGCCGTCGACGTCGGCGTCCCCGACCGCAGCGTCCTCCACCGCGGCGCTGTCCCCGGGCGCGCGGCCGTTGACCGGATCGCCCGCCGACCCGTTCGCGGGCACGGCGGCCGCGCAGTGGGCGGACGGCGCGGCCGGGATCACCCTCCCGGCGGCCGCTTCCCATGGCCCCTTCACGGCCAGCGAGGTCGCCGCTGCCTACGCGACGACGCGCAAGCTGCTGATAGCCCAGAACCTCGACCAGTCGACGCTGCGCGGTGGCGCCCCGACGGCGTTCGCGGACGTGCTCACCCCGCAGCAGCGGTCTCAGTTCACCGCCGGGCTGGACAAGATCGGCCTCAGCAGGCAGGGCTACTCACTGAGCACACGTGACTGGGTGGCCTCATTCGCGCCCGGCACCACCACCCTGATCGGCACCGTCATCAAGGTGCACGGGACGATGAGCGCCCGGTCGGCGACCGATCAGGGCAAGACCGTGCTCGAGATCAACGTGAACTATCGCTTCGTCTACGCCGTCGAGCCGCCCCATGATCCGGCCGACTGGATGCGGATCGTCGGGCAGGTGACGGGGTACGTCGAGTTCGATGACTGGCAGGACCCGGGCGGGCCGATCCAGCCGTGGGACATCTCTGCCCTCCCGTCCGAGGCCGGCGCCCGGTGCGGCACGACCGACGGCTACAGCCATCCGGACTATCCCGGCGGCCCGGCGTCGAAGGTTCAGCCGAGCGGGGCGCCCATCAATCCGTACTCGATGAACGCCCAGCCAGCGACCGGGGTCTGCCAGAACACCACCGGCACCTGATGCGTCCGTGGTCATGCGGTGGGAAGCCGCACGTGAGATCCTGACCTAGCCAGGCGGCGGGTGCGCCGCCGGGTGGACAACGCGCAGCTCGAGCATGGTGGCGAACCGCTGCTCGGGATCGGTCAAGTCGATGCCGCTCACCTCGCTCACCCGGCGCAGGCGGTACCTGAAGGTGTTCGGGTGCACGTACATCGCGGCCGACGCGACGGCCACGTCGCCGAACGCGTCCAGCCATGCGCGCAGCGTCGCCACGAGGTCGGTGTCGTGGTCGGCGTCGTAGGCGGCCAGTCTCGCCACCGGGCCCGTCGGCCGGTCCCCGTGCGCCGCGGCGAGGTCCCGCAGTTCCATCAGCAGCACCTGGGCGTGCACGTCGGCCAGCCGGGCGACGCGGCGTTCTGACGCCTCGGGCGAGTCGCCTGACCACTGCGCCAGCAGCGTCCGCAGCACCCGGTCGGCGCACGCCCGGGCGGCCGGCAGGCCCGCCGGGCCGGACGCCACCTGCCCGATTCCGATGGCCGACCTCGACCGGTCGCCCACCCGGTCGAGGAAGTCGGTTGCGATCCGCGCCGCGCGCACCTCTCCTTCGCCTCCGTCACCGCCCGAGGCCGGGGTGCCCGTCACCGGGATCAGCCCGTAGGCCACGTCCCCGACGAGGGCCGCGGCGCACCGGGGATGGATGGCCGACAGGTGCATCGCGAGCCCGTCGGCCAGCCGTGAGCGCTCCGCCGGGTCGGCGACGGCCAGCGCGACCACGACGACCGGCTGGTCGGCGAGCCTCAGCCGGCGCATCGCCTCGAAGGCACCACTCCCGCCCTCGAGCGCGGTCGAGACCAGATCCGCGCGCAGCCGCCGCGACACGTCCGCTCCGGCCCTGATCCGCAGCAGGTGCAGCGCGACCAGCCGGGCCGCGTCGCGCATCGCGCGGGCCCGGTCGGGGGTCAGCGGATCATGGACTGCGGCCCAGATGGACCCGAGTACCTCGTCCCCTGCCCGCACCGCCACCGCGGCCCGGGGCAGGGTGAAGTCCGGCAGCCGACCGTTGGGCTCGGGCACCACGTAGACCGGATCCTCCGACCGGTACAGCTCCCGGAAGACGCCGAGCTCGGTCATCAGCTGGGAGTACCGCTCCGGAACCTGACGGCCGAGGATCGTCTCGACCCGTGACTGGTCCGCCTCGTCCTGCCGGCCGGAGAATGCCAGCACCCGCGAGGACCGGTCCTCGATCGTGACCGGCGCGTCGATGAGCGCCGCGACGGCGTTCGCGACCGAGAACAGGTCGCCGGACGGAAGCCCGCCGAGGGTGTCCTGTCCGTCGTCGCCGATGTCGCCCTCGGACAGCAGGGAACGCAGCAGCGCCGCGAGCTGGGTCCAGGACGCGCCTCTGGTCAGTCCGAGCAGCGGCACCCCCGACGCCTCGACGGCGGCGGTGACCTCGGCCGACAGCGGGGCCGGCGAGCGCAGCACCAGGCCGGCCGCCTCGTGCTTGCCGAGGACGGCGAGCAGTTTGGCGGCTTCCTCGGCCGACCGGATGCCGACGCCGAGGACGAGCGCCCGCCGAGGCAGGACCGGCTCGTCCACCGGGTCGTGGATCGCGACGCCGCCGATCTCGTCGACTGCGGCGGCGTCGCCGCAGACGACCTCGAGCAGCGTCGCGCCGAGGTCGTCGAGCACCCGGCGCAGGCTGGGCTGTGGCCGCATCTTCATTTCAGGCACGATACCCGGCGTTTGCTTACAACTTGTTACAAATCCGCCCACGTCAGGCGTTTGGCGGAGGCGTGACCTGGACCGGGCTCGCAGGATCGATGACGCGTCCGCCGCGCAGGATCGTGATGCCCATCAGGCGCCGATCCACTCCGTCCAGGTCGTGACCGCGGTGAGCTCCGAGGCGATCGGGGTGACGCCGAGGCCGGGTCCGGTCGGGACGTCAAGGTGGCCGTCCGACAGCACGAACGGCTCGGTGATGTCCGTCTTGTAGTACCGGTCGGAGGCCGAGGTGTCGCCGGGCAGGGTGAACCCGGGCAGCGCGCCGAGGGCGAGGTTCGCCGCCCGGCCGATGCCCGTCTCGAGCATCCCGCCGCACCAGACGGCCACCCCGTGCGCCGCTGCCACATCGTGGATCCGGCGCGCCTCCAGGTAGCCGCCCACCCGTCCCGGCTTGATGTTGATGATCGAGCACGCGCCGAGGCTGATCGCGGCGGCCGCGGTCCTGGCCGAGGTAATCGACTCGTCCAGGCAGATCGGCGTCTTGACGACCTTGGCGAGCTCTGCGTGCCCGAGCACGTCCTCCTCGTCGAGGGGCTGCTCGATCAGCAGCAGGCCGAACTCATCGAGCCGGGCCAGGTGCCTGGCGTCGGTCAGCGTGTAGGCGGTGTTCGCGTCGACCTGCAGCAGCAGGTCGTCTCCGAACCGCTCCCGAACGGCGCGGACGGGCTCGAGGTCCGAGCCCGGCTCGATCTTGAGCTTGACCCGGACGTACCCGGCCGCCAGGTACCCGGCGACCGTATCGAGCAGCGCATCGACCGAGTCGTGGATGCCGACCGAGACCCCGGAGGGCACCGTGTCCTTGACCGCCCCGAGTTCGCGCGCGAACGACCGGCCGGACGCCCGCAGCTCGGCGTCGAGCACGGCCATCTCCAGGGCCGCCTTCGACATCCAGTGTCCCTTGAACGCCCGCAGGGCCGGCCCGACGGCGGCCCCGTCCAGATGCTCGGCTCCCAGGAGAGCCGGGATCATGAACCGCTTCATCACGTCCACGCTGGCGTCGACGTACTCCGGCGAGTACAGCGGGTCGGTCAGCGCCACGCACTCGCCCCACCCCTCGGACTGCCCGTCGGGCCCGTCGAGCACCGCCCGCAGCAGCAGGATGTCCCGCAGGTGCTCCACGCCGAACGACGTGCGGAACGGCGCCACCAGTGGCATCTGCACTCGCCGTAGCTCGATCCCGGCCAGCTTCATGAATCCTCCTCGTTAAAGCGAGACGACATACCAGCCGCTCTTGTCGAATCCCGTCACCCGCGCGCCGTCGGCCAGCAGCGGCGCGAGCACATTCCGCAGCGCCGACCGCCATTCCGCCGCGCGGGCCGGGTCTGTCACCCGCATTGTCTCGACGTCGGCGGGCACCCCGACCAGCAGCGTCCGCGGGCCGGGCTGGCCGGCGGACGGCGGTGCCGTGACGGGACGCCCGTCGGGCCCGGCCGAAAGCGCCACCACGGCCCCCCGCCCGCGCTCCTCATCGCCCGACACGGCCGGCTGCCTCGCCGCGCACGCCGCCACCGCCAGGCCCGAGCGCAGCTCCCAGCGGATGAGCATCCGGTCGGTCTCGGTGCCGCCGTTGATCGCGTCGTCCATCGAGCCGTAGAAGTTCGGCAGGTACTCCACCGGCCGCGCGCCCAGCTTGGCCAGGTTGAAGTAGGCGTTCCTGCGGATGAGCGGGTCGTAGGTCCACGCGATCACGGCGACGCCGCGGCGCAGCGCCCACGCCCGCTGGTGCAGTTTCAGCGCGAACCCGACGGACCGCCCGAGTCCGGCCGGCAACACGCCCGCGATGTGGCTGTGCAGCTCGGCGTGCGCCGGCGGCCCGAAGAACCCCACGCAGGCCCCGAGGAGCTTGCCGGACCCGAGGTCGAAGGCCCCGCAGACGTAGTTCCCCGACTTGGTCAGCGCCCGGAGCAGGTCAACGTTCATCAGGGAGTTGCCGTCCTCCGGCGCCCAGATCTCCTCGAACAGCCCGATCGCCGCCGTGAGCTCGTCGATCGACGAGAGCTCGCGGACCATGACCCCGGCCGCCAGGGCCGCCCGCCGGCCGGCTTCATCCGCTGCGGACAGTTCCGCTGCGGCGGGTGCCTGCGCTGTCATCCGGTGCCGCCGCGGGACTCCGCCGGTGCGCCGTCGAGCAGGTCGCCGATCAGCGCCGCGATGAGCGCGGCGCGTCCGGGCAGGTCTGCGACCCGGACGTGCTCGTCGTCCGCGTGCGCCCCGCCGCCGGCGGCGCCAAGCCCGTCGAGCGTCGGCGTGCCGACTCCGGCGGTGAAGTTCCCGTCCGACGCGCCGCCCACCGCCGCCGCGGTGAGGGGCGCCAGCCCCAGCAGCGTGGCTAGCGCCGGCCCGCTCGAACAGCTCCGCCGACGCCGCGGCCGACAGCGGTGCCCGGTTCGGCCCGCCGCTCACCTGAAGCACCGCATCAGGCACGACTGGCAGCAGCGACCGCATCGCGGCGTCCACCCGGGCCTGCTCGGCGCTGTCCCACATCCGCACGTCGACCGCGAACGAACCGACCGCAGGCACCGTGTTGGACGTGGTTCCCGAGGACAGCGCCGTCGGGGTCACGGACGTCCCGCGCTCCGGGTCGCCGAACCCCGCGACGGCGAGCACCTGGTGGGCGAGCTCAACGGTCGCGTTGACGCCGCGCTCCGGCTCGAGCCCGGCGTGCGCCGCCCGCCCCACGGCCCGCACCTGGTAGAGCGACACGCCCTTCCGCTCGGTCTTCAGCGCCCCGTCGTTCGCGGCGCTCTCGAGGACGAGGGCGGCGGAGCAGCCCGCCGCCTCCGTCTCGATGAGCGCCCGCGACGACGGCGAGCCGATCTCCTCGTCCCCGGTGACCAGCAGCGTCACCCCGCCGGGGACGCCGAGTTGCGCGAGGGCGTGCAGCCCGAGCACGATCCCGGCCTTCATGTCGACGCACCCGGGGCCGCGCATCACGCCGTCGGACACCGTGTACGGATGAGTCTCGAGCGACCCCAGCGGCCACACCGTGTCGTGGTGGCACAGCAGCAGCACCCGGGCCGGGCCATCGCCCAGCCGCCACCGCAGATGCGTCCGCCCGTCGATCACGATCCGCTCGGCGACCGAGCTGAGGTGCCGCGCCCCGACGTCCGCCACGATGTCAGCGCTGCGGGCGACGGCCTCCAGATCGGCCGACGGCGACTCGCACTTCACCAGCTCCTCGGTGTCGGCGAGGATGGCGGGCAGCCGCGCCTGCATGGCCGCGACCAGCGACGAGAGCTCCACCTCAGCTCACCTTCGGGGTGGCGCGGGCACCGAAGTGCAGGTACCGCTCCCCCGTCGCCAGGGCGTAGAAGGTGAGCGGCACCCAGGACTGGGCGTCCGGCTCGCGGATCACGTACAGGTCCTGGCCGAGCGCGTGCAGCGGGTAGGTGTGGGCCGGCTCGGGGGTGAGCTCGGCGAGCGGCCCGGTGAGCGTGGTCCGCAGGGCCGGCCCGGCGATGTCGTCGGTGAACGCCAGGATCTCCATCAGGACGCCGGCCCGCTCGTAGTTCCCCAGGTGGGGGGTGATATCGGTGTCGACGGGCTCGGCGGGCGGCGCGATCGGCGTCGGCATGGCGACCCCGGCCAGCTCGGCGAAGATCTCCCGGTACAGGTCCTCATACAGGTCCCGGGTGTTGCCGCCGTTCGTGAGCAGCGTGACGGCGAGGCCGGCTTCGGGCAGGACGCGCAGGAAGGCCGCCTGCCCGATCGTGTTCCCGTCGTGCCCGACCAGGCGCTGGCCGTCCCAGCCGAAGCGGATCCAGCCGATGCCCCACGAGTCGCCGAGTATGTACTTGTCCGGCACGTCGGCCTGGAACTCGGTCATCGCGGCCACGCTCGCGGCCGACAGCACGCGGGTGCCGCCGGCGGCGAGGCCGCCGGACAGGTGCATCCGGGCGAACGCGAGGACGTCAGCGGAGGTGGAGTTGATCAGCCCGGCCGGCCCGAGGGAGCGCGGCAGCTGCCAGACCGGCGCGAGGACCGGCTCGGCCGAGACGTCGACGTGCCCGGCCGCGGTGCGGAACAGCAGCGCCTCCTCCGGCAGGGTCACGGTGTGCGTCAGGCCGAGCGGCGCGTAGATCTTCTCCCGCAGCGCGCCATCCCAGGTGAGCCCGGTGAGCTTCTCGATCACCCGGCCGGCCAGCACGAAGCCAGCGTTGCAGTAGGACCAGGTGGCCCCGAGCGGGTGGTTCTGCTTCTGCTCCGACAGCAGCTCGACGTACTTCTCCACGCAGTCGTCGCCGCGGCCGGTGTCGGTGAACACATCGCCGTCGATGCCGCTGATGTGGGCGAGCAGGTGGCGCATGGTGACGGTCTTGGCGACCTCGCCGTCGGCGAGCCGCAGCTCGGGCAGCACCTCGGCGACCGGCGCGTCGAGGTCGAGCTTCCCCTCGTCGACGAGCTGCATGGCCAGGGTCGCGGTCCACACCTTGGACATGGAGCCGATCTGGAACAGCGTGTCGGTGGTCGCCTCGATCTTGGCCGGGAAGTTCGCGTACCCGTAGGCGGCCGCGACGACCTCGTCGGGCCGCCCCTCGCGGCCGAGCCGGAGAATGCCAAGGGAAGCGCCGGGGACCTTGTGCCGCTCGGCGAGCACCGCCAGGCGCCGTTCCCAGCGGGCGCGGTCGATCCTCGGCCGCCTGGTCTCGCTTGTGTACTGCTCCACCCAGTCCACCACCCGCTGGTTGTAGTCAATTCGATGGGACGGCGTGCCGTCGAGGATGAACAGGTGCGATCCGCCCGGATAGCGCACGAGCTCGACATCCACCCCGAGCTGTCGCAGCGCGGTGTGCCACTGCTCGGCCTGGCCGACCGGGCAGCGGATGTCATCTTCGCCGTGCAGCAGTAGCGTCGGGGTCGTCACGTCCGCGACCCGGGTGAACGGCGACATCGCGGCGAGCGCGGCCCCGTCGGCGGCCGGGGACGGCTGCCCGAACTCCCACGCGGCGAGCGCGTTGCCCTCGTCCGAGGTGCCGATCATGCTGGTCAGGTCGCTGACCGCCCCGCCGGCGACGGCCGCCGCGAACCGCCCGTCCCTGCTCGTCAGGTAGCAGGTCATGTAGCCGCCGTAGCTGTAGCCGGTGACCGCCAGCCGCGCGGGGTCCGCGACCCCCTCGGCGACCAGCTGCTCGATGGGCTCGAGGAAGTCGGCCGCGTCGGCGGTGCCCCAGCCGCCGACCGTGGCGGTGTAGAACGCCTCGCCGTAGCCGTCGCTGGCCCGGGGGTTGAGCAGCAGCACCGTCCAGCCGCGGGCGGCGAGCTCCTGGTGGTACAGGTGCGCCGGGTCGGCGGCCCCGTTCCAGGCGTTGTGCGGCCCGCCGTGAATGTCGAGCAGCAACGGGCCGGGGCCGGCCGCGTCGGGGTCGCGGATCAGCCACCCCGCCACCGTGGTCCCGTCGGCGATCGTGAATTCGCGCTCCTGCCGCGGGTAGAGGTCGACCTCTCCCCGTCCGGCCCCGTGCGCGGTGATGACGGTCTCGGCTCCCGAGGCGAGGTCGACGACGACGATCTCGCCGTAGCTGTCCGGTGTCGCGATCGCCACGGCGGCGGTTCCGCCCGGTCCCGCGCCCGCCGACACGGAGAGCCCGGATACGACCCGGCCGGAGCCGGCCACAACCGGCTTCGGCGTTCCGCTTCCGTCGGCCGCCGCCGCGTAGACGTGCGTGCAGCCCCGGTCCCTGACGCAGAATACGACCGTTGCCCCGCCGTCCGTGAGCGCCGGCAGGCCGCCCGGATACCCGGGGCCGCCCGGCATCACGTTTCTGTCGAGGGACCCGGCGAGGTCGGTGACGGTTCCGGCGGGGTCGAGCGGGACGCGCAGCAGCCGCAGGTGCCCGAACGGGACGCTCGGCGTGCCGACGACGATCAGCGCGGTCCCGTCCGGCGTCCACGCGGCCGGGGCGGCGATGCCATCGGCGAGGGCGACGAGTTCCGGCTTGGCGAACCCGCCGGACACGTCGATCGTGTAAAGGGGGACGCGCGGGGTCAGGTCCGCGTCCGGCGCGGTCGCCGCCCCGAACGCGAGTCTGGTCGAGTCAGGGGACCAGAGCGGGTCGCCGGCGTGCCAGTCGCCCTCGGTCACCTGGCGCACCGTGCTGCTGGCGGTGTCGAGGACGTGCAGGTGGGCGCGGACCGTCCCGAGCAGCCCGGACCCGTCGGCCTTGTAGTCGAGCCGGGTCGTCACGACCGGCGCCGAGGCCCGCCCGTCCCGCGCGGTGCCGTCCTCACCGGGCACGGCCTGCAGGTCAACGGGCGCCGCGAACGCGATCTTGGTGCCATCAGGCGACCACACGGGCGCGCCGGCTCCCAGGGGCAGCGTGGTGGCCTGCTCGGGTTCCCCGCCGTCGGCGGGCAGCAGCCACACCTGCGCGGCCCCTCCGTCTGCCCGCAGAAAGGCGATCTTGGTTCCGTCGGGTGACCAGGCCGGGGCGAAGTCCGCCTTCCCTTGCGTTAGTTGCCGCGGGCCGCCCCCTGCCCGGGTCTCATTCTCCCCGGAGGGGACCGCGGTCGTCGTGCGCCACAGGGACCGCAGGTTCTTGTCGGCGGCGGCATCCACGGTTGTCAGGACGTAGACGACCTGCGTGCCGTCAGGGGAGAGCGTCGGCTGCCCGGGCAGGGCGAATGTGCTCAGGTCTTCGATGCGCTGGCGTCGGGTCACGGGGTACTCCAGATGTGCGGTTGCGGTTGTGTCGGCGGCGGGTGCGGCGAGCGGGCTAGGTCACGGCCGCCGCGCGTTCATCGTCGCCTCCGTCGGCCGTGACGTCGATCCTTGTTCCCGGCCGGGGGACGGCCGCGAGCAGTTGCCGGGTGTAGGGCTGCTCCGGCTTGAGCAGCACCCGCTCGGCCGGGCCGTGCTCGACGATCCGGCCCTGGTACATGACCGCCACGTAGTCGGCGACGTAGCGGACGACGGCGAGGTTGTGGGAGATGAACAGCATGGAAAGGCTCAGCTCGCGCTGGAGCTCCCGCACCAGGTTAAGCACCGCGCCCTGGGTGGACACGTCGAGGGCCGAGGTGATCTCGTCGGCGATGATCACGTCGGGGCGCCCGGCGAGGGCGCGGGCGAGCGCGACCCGCTGCCGCTGCCCGCCGGACAGCTCGCCGGGAAACCGGTCGACGGTGCCCGGCGGCAGCCCCACCAGATCGGTGAGGCGGGCCGCCTCGTCGCGCCGTGCGCTCCGGCCGGCGACGCCGCCGCGCCCGATGGCCTCGGCGATCGACTCCCCGGCGGTCATCCGGGGGTCGAGCGACGCGTACGGGTCCTGGAACACCATCTGCAGGGGCCGTCGGCCGCGGCGTGGCACCGGCTTCCCGTCGAGGAGGATCTTCCCGGCGGTCGGCGCTACGAGGCCGACGGCGGCGCGGGCGAGGGTCGACTTCCCCGACCCGGATTCGCCGACGAGCCCGACAACGTGCCCGGACGGCACGACCAGGTCGACCCCGTCGGCGGCGACGTGCGCGTGCCGCCCGGTGCCGTAGCGCACGGTCAAGTTCTCGAACCGCAGCTCGCTCATGAGGCCACCTCGCTGGCGCTCGGAGTCCGCATTCGCGAACGCACTGTACTTCCTGATTCGCTCGCAAGCTCGCTCATGCTGTCTCCCCGCTGATTGGGGCCGGGCCTGCCGATTCCGGGTCGGCGGTCAGTGCCTCGGCACCTGCGACCGCCGTCGGCGCTCCCGCGAGGACCGCGTCGACGTGCCAGCAGGCGACCTCCCGGCCGGTCGGATCGGCGACGAGCGGCGGGTCCTGCTCGCGGCACCGGTCGGATGCGAACGCGCACCGGGCCGCGAACGCGCACCCGGCCGGCAGGTTGGCCGGGTCGGCGGGCCGTCCAGGGATGACGGCGAGCGGCAGGTCGCGCGGCGTCTGCATGGACGGGACCGCGGCGAGCAGCGCTCGCGTGTAGGGGTGGCTGGCGTCCGTCAGCTGGCCGACCGGCAGGTTCTCCACGATCTTCCCCGCGTACATGACGAGCACCCGGTCGCAGACCTGCCCCACGACGGTGATGTCGTGGCTGATGAACAGCAGCGCCATGTCGCCGTCGGCCTGGATCGATTTCAGCAGCCGCAGCACCTGGCGCTGGACCGTCACGTCGAGCGCGGTCGTCGGCTCGTCGGCGATCACGAGCGCGGGCTCGCCCATGACGGCCATCCCGATCATGGCCCGCTGCCGCATCCCGCCCGACAGCTCGTGCGGGAACTGCCTGGCCCGGTGCTCGGGCCGGGGGATCCGGACGGCGCGGAGCCGGTCGACGGCGCGCGCCCCGGCCTGCCGCCTGCTCAGCCCGTGATGGACGGCGGCGACCTCCGCGAGCTGCGCTCCCACCCGCTTGACCGGGTTGAATGAGGTCATCGGGTCCTGGAAGACCAGGCCGGCCTTGGTCCCGAGGAACCGGCGCAGCTCCCGGTCGGACATCGCGCCCGCGGCGCGCCCGCGCCCGGCGGCGGCGAGGACATCGCGGCCGACCAGCGTCACTTCGGCCGCGGACACCTGCGCGGGGTGCTCAAGGAGCCGGGAGACGGCCAGCGCCGTGAGGGACTTGCCCGAGCCGGACTCGCCGACCACGCCGACCGCTTCGCCGCGCCGAACGGTGAAGCTGATCCCCCGCACGGGATGAACGCCGCCGGGAAAGGCGACAGCCAGGTTCGACACGACCAGGATAGAGTCGCCCTGGTCCGTTCGAGCTGATGGTTTTGGTTCTGACGCTGCCGCCCGCGCCGCGCTCGCCGCCAGCGCGCCGCGGAGCCGGCCGAGGACGCCCGCGGTGATGTTCTGCGGTGAGACGCCGAGGCCGGCCGCGAGGGCCTCGCCGAACAGGTTGAACGCGAGGCCGGCGACCACGACGGCGACGCCCGGCGCGATGGCGGCGGCGGGCCTGGTGTAGATGCCCTGCAGGCCGTTGTTGAGCAGCTGGCCCCAGTCGTAGGAGGGGGGCTGGACGCCGAGGCCGAGGAACGACAGGCCGGCGAAGGCCAGCAGCGCGTCGCCGGCCGCCATCGTGGCGTTGACGATGAGGGTCTCGCCGATGTTCGGCAGGACGTGGCGGGTGAGCAGCCGGAACCGGGAGACGCCGGCGATCCGGGCCGCCGCGATGTAATCGAGGCCCGCGACCGAGGCGGACAGGGTGCGGACCAGGCGGGCGAACGCGGGGGCGGAGGCGAATCCGATGGCGAGGAGCGCGCCCTGCGCACCGATGCCGAAGATGATCGCGAAGAACAGCGCCAGCAGCAGAGCGGGGAACGCGACCGCGATGTTGATGACCGAGGTGATGAACCGCCCGGTGCGGCGGCCCACGATCAGCGGGGCGGTGCCGAGCAGCAGGCCGCAGGCGACGCCGATGGCGGTCGCGGCGAGCGCGAGGCCGACCGACAGCCTGGAGGCGACGAGGACCTGGTAGAAGACGTCCTGGCCGAGGCCGTTGGTGCCGAGCCAGTGCCTGGCCGACGGGCCCTGCAGGATGCTGGACGTGTCGATCGCGGACGCGTCGGACGACCACAGGATGGGCGCGAAGATCGCCAGCAGGGCGACGATTCCCAGCAGGATCGCGGCGCTGATCCCGGCCGGGGTGCCGAGCACCCGGCGCAGGCGTGCCTTGCTCCCGTGACCGATACGCCTGGTTGAGCGGGCCATCAGCTCTCCCTGATGGTGGAGCGCGGATCGAGCAGCGCGAGCGCGACGTCGACGATGAGGTTGATGAGCAGCACGCCGGTGCCGTAGACGAGCACGATGGCCTGCACGACCGGGTAGTCCTTGGCGATGATCGACGACACGATCTCCGAGCCGAGCCCCGGCCAGGCGAAGACGTTCTCAACCAGAACCGTCCCGGCGATCATGGCCGCGAGCAGCAGCCCGCAGATCGTCAGGGTGGCCGTGAGCGCGTTCGGCAGGACGTGCAGCAGGTAGATCCGCCAGCCGGGCAGCCGCTTGGCGCGAGCGGTGCGGACGTAGTCGGCGCGCAGCGCGGCGATCACCTCAAGGCGGAGGATGCGGGCGAGGACGACGGCCGGGCCGATCGCCATCGACGCGACCGGCAGGATGTAGGACGAGAACCCGGACTCGCCCGCGACCGGCACCCAGTGCAGGGTCACCCCGAACACGTAGACCAGGCCGACGGCGAGCAGGAAGCCGGGGATCGCCGCCAGCAGGATGCTGACCGAGGTGAAGGCCAGCTCGGTGCCGCGCCGCCGGCCACCGCGGGTCGCCACGCCCAGCGCGAGGCCGACGGGGACCGCGACGACGACCGCGACGATGAACGAGTAGCCGGCGAGCTCCAAGGTGAAGGGCAGCCGCTGGCTGATTACCTCCGACACCGGCAGCCCGGAGGTGATCGAAGTGCCGAACCGGCCGGTGAACAGGTTCCGCAGGTAGTCGACGTACTGCAGCCACAGGGGATTGTTCAGGCCGAGCGCGGCTCGCCGCGCGTCGACGAGCTGTTGCGAGGCGTCGAGGCCGAGAGCGGCCCGGACGGGGTCGCCGGGGACGAGGTGGATGATCAGGAAGCTCGCCGTGATCAGCACCAAGGCCGAGACGAGAAGCTGCCCCAGACGGCGGGCGGCGAACCGCAGCCACGGGCTCGCGCTCGGGTTGGCGGGCGCGACCCGGCTGAGCACGCCGTCCGCGACCGCCGCCTGGGGAGTCTCCATCATTCCTTTCTGTACCTAACTGGTTCTTAGCCGAGCATCCGGATGCTGGCCGGCATGATCGATCCCTGGCTGAGCGAGAACGTCGCGCCCTTGGCGTAGGTGGCGATCGCCGAGTCGACGAACGGCACCAGATCGACGTCCTTGTAGAGCTGGGTCTCGGCCGCGTTCCAGTCCGGGCACCCGGTCGAGCCCGCGGCCGAGGATGCCTTCGTCACGTCCGCCGTGTAGGCCGAGTTTTTGATGTAGGAGAAGTCCTCGCCGGTCGGCGGGGTCGCGCCGGACACGAACGGGACGAGCTCGCTCGGTGTGGTGAGCCCGATCGGCACGATCGCCACGTTCCAGGCGGCCGTCCCGGCGACGATCTCGGAGTCGAGTTCGGCGTCGGTGATCCCGTGTAGCGAGACCTTGACGCCGAGCTGCGACCAGGTCGACTGCATGAGCTCGGCGGCTGAGGCGGCGCCGCTGCCCGCGCTGGTCGGGTAGTAAACGGCGATGCTGAGGTTCTTGCCGGCCAGGGCCGACTTGGCGGCGGACTGGTCGTACGCGGGCAGGTTGCCGCTGACCGTGTTGCCCTTGCAGGGACTGAGCGCGGCCGTGACCATGCCGGTCGACGCCGCGCCGGTGCCGCTGGTCAGGACCTGCCCGAGCTGGGTGAGCTGCAGCGACTCGGTCAGGGCCTTGCGGACCGGCTCCTGGGCGGTCGGCGTGCCCTGCTTCTGGTTGAACCACAGGATGCCGAACGGCGCGTCCACGGACTGCGAGTACAGGCTGGTCAGTCGCTGGGTGTCCGGGCCAACCACCTCGCCGATGTTCGCGCCGCCGGACAGCAGCAGGTTGGCGCCGGTGGTCATGTTGGCGACGACCTTGAGCACGACCGTCGCGGGCAGCCCCGTGGTGGCCGACGTGACGCCGCCGGGTCCCCAGTCGTACCCCTTGCGCAGGGTCAGGGTGTAGGACGAGCCGGGCACGGCCGAGGTCAGCGTGTACAGCCCGGTGCCTTGGGCGCCCTCCTGCAGGAGCTTCCTGTTCTTCATTCCCCGGGCGCAGACGATCTGGGCCTGGCCGACGTCGGTGACCATGAACGCGTCGGGCACCGGCGACTTGACCGTGACGGTCCCGGTCGCGTTGTCGGCGGTGGCGGTGGCGCCCGGTTCCACCCAGACCCCGGCGCGACTCGACGCGTTCTTGACGTTGCCGATGAAGTTGATGTTCGCGGCGACGGTGGCCGCGGTCAGCGGCGAGCCGTCGGAGCAGGTGACGCCCTTGCGGATGGTGTACGTGACGCTCGTCGTGGTACCGGACCATTTCGTCGCCAGCCCCGGCTCGGGCGTGCCGTTGGGGGCGAAGTTGATCAGCGAGTCATACAGGAAGTAGTCGGCCGCCTCGGTGACCGAGAGCGAGGTCAGGTCCGGGTCGAGGTTTCCCGGGTCCGACGGCAGCATGATCGTCGCCGTCCGGCCGCTCACGTACGCGGTTGAGGATGACGATGAGGATGAGGAGGCGGCCGTGTTGCCGCCGGAACTCGCGCCGCTCGAACAGGCGGCGACGCTGAGCGCGGTGGCGGCCAGGGCAGCCACCGCGGTGAGGACTCGCTTCACAGGTCCCTCCAAGAAGGGGTCAGTCGGCGCGCCGGAGGGCCCGGCCGCTGTGGATGTAAAGGGATCGCCCGCTGCCGTCGTCGCCGGTGAAGACCTGCGGGATGTGGATTCCGTACTTGGGCTCGAGGGGAATCAGCGTGTCGCCCTCGAGGTGGACCAGCTCGGTCCGCTCGACCTCGCCGATCAGCTCGGCGAGGTCGCCGAGCGGCTCGTCGGTCATCCAGATCCGGCCGTCGGAGTCCTGGGTAACGGTGGACCGGCCGACCGAGTTCGCGTAGACGCCGAGGTACTTGACCGCGTCGATGCGCTCCGGGTTCGCCGGCGGCACCGGCGTGGCGGGAAGGTCGATGCCCGCCAGCTCCTTCAGCAGGTGCCGGTAGACCTCGAAGTACAGGCCGATCGGGTTGCCGCCGTTGGTGAGCAACGCGATCGCCAGACCCTGGCCCGGCACGATCCGCAGGAACGCGTTCTGGCCGATGGTGCCGCCGTCGTGGCCGAAGATGAACCCGCCGGGGAAGTCGAACAGCTCGAAGCCGAGACCCCAGTGGGTGCCCATCAGGCCGAGCGGCGGAACTTCGGCCTCCTTGGCGCGCATCGCCGCCGCGCTCTCGGCCGACAGGACCTGGGTCCCGTCGGCTGCCTTGCCGCTGTTCAGGTGCATCGCGGCGAACGCAAGCAGGTCGCGGGGGCGCATCGCGAGCGCCGACCCGGCGGGTGCGTTGGACATGACGAGCGACCAGATCGGCGCGGGCACCGGGTCGTCGTCAGGGCCCGCGCCGGGCAGGTGGCCGACCGCGGCGCGGAACAAGATCGCGGACGCCGCGTCGGTGGCGGCGTGCTCGAGGCCGAGCGGGGCGAACAGGTGCTCGCGCAGGGCCTGGTTATAGGGCTTGCCCCGGAGCACCTCGATGATGCGGCCGAGCACCACGAAGCCGGCGTTGTTGTAGGAGAACATCTCGCCGGGCGCGAACAGCTGGGGGTCGGTCGTCAGCGTCGCGACGTACTTCTCGACCGCGTCGTCGTTGGTGCCGGTGTCGGTGAAGATGTCACCTTCGAACCCGGCCGTGTGGCTCAGCAGCTGCCGCACGGTCATCGCCTTGGCCGCCGCGGAGTCGGCGAGGTCGAAGTCCGGCAGGTAGTCGACGACGGGCCGGTCGATGTCGAGCAGCCCCTCGTCGGCCAGCTGCATGATCAGGGTGGCGGTCCAGGTCTTGGTGATCGAGCCGATCTGGAACACCGAGTCGGTGGTCGCCTCGACCTTGGTCGCGTGGCTGAGCACGCCGGCGGCGAAATCGAACACGTCGCCGTCGCGGTAAACGCCGATGGCCGCCCCGGGAACCTTGTACTTGGCGACCAGCGCGGGCAGCTGCGCGGTGATCCAACCGCCGATCTCATCCAGATTTGGCATGGGGCGAAGATAGGCCCAGGGACGGATGCCCGGTTCGTCCGCTCGGACGAACTACGCGCCGCCCGTTTGTCGGCCCTGACGAACCCGCAGCCGGAGGCGGGCAACTCCGGTGGGCGGGGAATTACGGGAGCAGGGTGTCGAGGAAGGTATTGCCGAAGATACGGTGCGGGTCGAACGCGTCGAACGCGGCCGATGCGACCTGGAAGTTGTCCTGAGACTGACCGGCGTTGATGGCGTCGGGGATGGTGCTGGTGAGCATCGCCGTGTTCGTCCAGGCCCCGGAGCTGGAGAAGGCCCAGCCCTTGGACCACTCGGGCCGGACCGACGCGTAGGAGCCGGTGTAGTGCGAGAACAGCCACTGCTCCATCTGCTCGTAGAACGCCAGCGAGCTCGACGTGCCGGGGACGGTCAGCATGTCGATCCACACGGCGACATCCCAGCTCGGCTGGTCGGGCCGGGGGGTCGCCGCAGACAGCAGCGGCGTCACCGCGCCGCTCACCCCCGCCTCCGATGCCTGGTCCAGTCCGGTGACCCGGATCTCCACCGGCCCGTTCATCGGCCACTCGAGGTGGCCGGCGAACGAATTCAGGAGGCCGTTGTAATGGGTGTAGAAGTCGTAGACGACCTGCTGGATGCTGGCCCGGGAGGTGAGGATGGTCCAGCCGCCCGCGGTCACCCGCAGCGTGGTCGGCTGCACGTAGAGCAGCACGTCCATCGACGGGCCCCATAGGTTCGCGGTGCCCGAGGCCGGGAGGCCCAGCGCCACGATCGACTCTTGCAGCGTCTCGAAGGCGGGGGTGACGAAGGTAAGGCCGTCGACGATGTCGGAGATGAAGTCCGACTCCCCGGTGGTGATGTCGTTCGCGAACGTGTAGTTGTAGGGCGCGGTCACCGCGTTCGTGCCGGCGGGCCGGGTCGGCTGGCGGGACCAGATCTTGACCCACGGGTTGGTGGTGAACGGGAACCAGATCGCCTCCACCCGCCCGGACGCGGCCACCAGGCTGGCGTAGGAGTCCGATCCGGCGCTGGCGGGCGCGGCGAACAAGGTGCTCACGGGGATGGATGTCAGGCTCTGGCACTGCAGGTTCTGGTTCGCGCCGACCTCGAGGGTGACCTCGGTGACGATGGTCCGGCCCAGATGGGTGAGGAACGGCGCGATCGCGGGGTCGGTGCGGCTGAACGTCTGCAGCGCGTAGGCGCTGCCATTCCAGCCGACGATCGTGAGGGACTGGATGGCGTTGCTCAGCGACCCATATGTGTTACCCGCCACCGGCGTCTCCCCGGTGGCCCGGATCGCCGATCCGTGACCGTTGATGGCCAGCACGCCGCCGATGGTCAGGTCGCCGGGGGCGGGAACGGTCGTGAACCCGTAGCCGTCGGCCTGGAGCGCGGTGAGCAGCGCGTTCATTGTGATGCCGGCCTGAACCGAGACCGTGACCGGCGACCCGGAGGTGTCGATGCTGATCGAGGTGAGCGAGTCCTGGAGGTTGACCAGGACGATCTTCGACACGCTCTCGCCGGGGGCGAGTACCAGCGGGGACCAGTTGTGCCCCTCCCCCACCGCACGCAGCCGGTACCCGTTCTGGTAAGCCCAGTTGGCGAGCGCGACGACCTCAGCGGGGGACGACGGCGCGCAGTACCAGACATTGGGAATGTCGATCTGCTGCGCCCAGTTCACGAACGACTGCTGGTAGAGGTCGATGCCGGACGGGAAGTTGACTGGCGTCGAGGTCTGCGCCCTGGCGGCCGGGATCCGCTCCCCCGGAATCCAGCCGAGCGAGGCGGCGGCGACGCCGAGGCCGGCTCGGCCAGCAGGGCGCGTCGGGAGATACCGAGAGTTTTGTCATCGCGATCTGGTTGAGGGGTCATGGACTCTCCTGCGCTGGAACCAGCCTGCCCGGTCTTGGGATTGCTTGAGTAGGCCCTGACGCGAACGTACCCACAAACTAGAACATGTTCTAGTAGTAAATGAAGCCAATTTTTCACAGCTGAATGATGCGCTGCGAAATGTTAATAGAACAAGTTCTAGTTACGATTGAGGATGGCAAGCAGGTCGTTCAGCGCGCTCGGTGGGCTCGCGCAGCCTGCGCTCCGGGGCGCCTTGGTAATCAGGGTCACCCGGGACCGTTCGACATGATGGTTTTGCTTTGGCCGTGGTCTTTAGCGCAGGCCGGCGCTCGCGCGCTGATTCTTGATCGGTGGGCGGGACGCGCCGTTGAGGAAGTCCTCCATCGGAAGCGTTGCCGCACCGTAGGTGACCGCTTCTGGTCCGACCTGGCCGAGTTCGATCGACGCGGCGGCGAACAGACGGTCCAGCGAGTTCCGCCGGGCCGATTCTCGAATGTCAGGCAGCAAGCGGCCGCCCAGGAGCAGGCCGGCCCAGCCGCCGAGGATCACCCGCTCCGGGTTGGACAGGTTGATCAGGTTGCCGATGCCGATGCCCAGGTAGTCTGCGGTCTTCGCCAGGACGGCGTTCGCAGCGGGCGACGCATCGGCGGCCGCGATGAGCTCGGCCAGCATCGACTCCTCGCCCCCCGCGGACGCTGCCGCCGGGCTGCCATACCGGTCGAGGATGGCCTCGGCGCTCACGTACGCCTCCAGGCAGCCGGCCGATCCGCACCGGCAGCGCCTTCCATCCACGACCACGACGGTGTGACCCCACTCGGTTGCGCGTGAGACCGTCCCCTGGCAGGTGCCGCATCGGGAGATCAGGGACGCGCCCACGCCGGATCCGATCAGCACCACGGCGGTGTTCCGCGTGCCGCGTCCCGCGCCGGCCCACATCTCGGCCTGGCCCATTGTCCTGGTGCCGTTCTCAACCCGAAGCGGCAGGGCTGTGTGCTCTCGTAGCAGCCGCTCCAGCGGAACCGCGTCCCATCGGTACGCCTGGCAGTGCACGAGGACCTCTGGGTCCTGCTCGACGATCCCGGGAACACCGATTCCCACGCCCAGGACCGCTGCCGGGTCGATTCCCCCCTCGGCGAGCACCGCAGTCAAGCCGGTCGCGACGTTCTTGACGACCTCATCCACCGCGTGCTGGGCGGGGTTGAGTGGATACACCGCTTTCGCGCGCTCGGTCATCGCCAGGTCAAACAGACCGACACGTATCCGGGTCTCACTGATATCAACACCGATTACGTAGCCGTAGTCGGAGTCGATGTCGAGCAGCACGCGCGGCCGCCCTCCGTCGGAGTTCTCCCACCCGACCTCGGTGGCAATGCCCTCATCGAGGAGATCGCGGACGACGTTCGCGACCGAGGTCACGCTCAGCCCGGTTACGGCGCTGAGATCCTGGCGGCTGCTTGGACGGCGAAAATACAGCGACGAGAGAACGACAGCCCTGTTCTCGCGCCGAAGGTCCAGCACCGTGCCGCGCCGTCGATGCTGCATCGCCCGCCTAAATTCCAGCCGTGAAGCCAAAGTACGTCACAAGCGAGCGTAACGTAGCGCCGTGCCCGCTCCTGGCGGCCAAGCCACGGGAGCCATCCCGCCTGCGTCATTTGACTGATCCGGCGGTGAGGCCGGTGACGAGGAAACGCTGCATGAGCAGGAATCCGGCGACCACCGGGATGCTGACGACGATCGAGGCGGCCATGATCTGGTTCCAGTAGACGTCGTTCTGGGTGGAGTAGTCCCGCAGCCCGACGGCCAGCGTCCGGGTGGTGTCGTTCGTCATCACGGATGCGAACAGCACTTCGCCCCACGCCGTCATGAACGCGTAGATGGCCACCGTGATGATGCCGGGGATGGCCGCCGGGATCACCACGCGGAACAACGCGCGAAACGGTCCGCACCCATCGACCCAGGCCGCTTCGTCGAGGCCGCGCGGAATGGAGTCGAAGTAGCCGACCAGCAGCCAGATGGAGAACGGCAGCGAGAACGTCAGGTAGGTGATGATAAGCCCGGTCCGCGAGCCGAGCAGCGTAATCCCGGTCGCGTTCCCGATCGAGGAGAAGATCAGGAACAGCGGGAGCAGGAACAAGATCCCGGGGAACATCTGGGTGGACAGCACAACCAGCGTGAACACCCGGCGACCGCGGAATCGGTAGCGGCTGACCGCGTACGCGGCGAACGTGGCGACCAGGACCGACAGCGTGGCGGCGCAGGTGCACACGATCAGCGAGTTGACGAAGTACTGCGCCAGCGGAACGGTCTGCCACATCTGGATGTACGAGCTGAAGGTGATCGGCGACGGGATCCAGCGGAACGTGCCGCTCACGTCCTGCAGCGGCTTCAGCGAGCTGCTGACCATCACATAGAGCGGCAGCAGGGCGAAGATCGTCAGCACGGTGAGCACGATCCGGCGGGTCCAGATGAAACTCCGCGGCGGCGCCATCGGCGCTCGCCTGGCCGCGGCCTTCCGGCCGGGGCTATGCATTGCGACGCCTCGCCGTGAATAGCAGGTAGCCGCCGGAAACCACCAGCAGGAACAGCAGCAGCAGGACCGACATCGCTGAGCCTTCCCCGAAGTTCCAGGTGAGGAACGACGCGTCGTAGATATGGATCGAGATGACGTCGGCCGGCGGCGGCGCGCCATTGCCGAACAGCACGTACGGCGTCGTGAAGTCGTTGAAGGTCCACAGGAACAGCACCAGCACGAGCACCTGGTTAACCGGTCGCAACGACGGCATCGTGATCAGCCGGATCTGCTGCCTGACCCCGGCCCCGTCGATGGCGGCGGCCTCGTAGAGCTCGCGCGGGATGGACTGCAGCCCCGCCATGACCACTAGGAACGCGAACGGCCAGTTCCGCCAGACCGACACCGTCACCAGCGCGATGAAGCTGTTGTCGCCGAGCAGCCAGAAGGTCGGGCTGCTGGTGATGCCGAGCTCGTTGTGCAGCACGTAGTTGATCAGGCCGTTGTTGTACTGGAACATGAACGCCCAGGTGATGACCGACGTGTAGGCCGGCAGCGCGTACGGCGTCAGGAAGATGGCGCGGAGCAGTCCGCGGCCCCGGAACGAGTCCTGCGCGAGTATCGCCGCGGCGCAGCCGAGCAGCCAGGCGAGGCTGACCGCGATCGCGGTGAACGCACAGGTGACGACGAACGAATGCAGTAGTGCCTGGCCGACGGCGCCGTTGAAGTCGACCACGATGTGGTAGTTGCCGAGTCCGGCCCACGGCGCGTGCACCCACTGGGTGAGGTAGAGCTGGGTCAGCGCCTTGAAGCTGATGAGCACGCCCACGACCATCGGCACCAGGTGGACGAGCAGCTCGAAGAGCAGCGCCGGCAGCAGGAGCAGGTAAGGCAGGCCGATCCGGCGAAGCCGGCCGGGCCGTCGACGACGGGCGGTGGCCCCACGACCGTCTCCGCCCGCCCGGGCGGTGGTGCGCGCCGGGCGGGCGGGGGCAGGGGTTGGTGTGCTGGCTGGGGCCAACGCTTATCCCGTCGTCTGCTGCTGCGCGCTGGAGAGCTGCTGCTCCACCGTCTGCGCGCTGACCGGGCCGGACACAGCGTCCGCGAACAGGTTCTTCACCGCGGTACCGACGAGCTGCTCGAACTGCGACTCTCCGGCGACCTGCGGCATCGCCACCGCGCTGGTGGCGAGGACGCTCTTGAGCACGGTCAGTTCCGGTGTGCCGAACGCCGCGTTCTGCTGCGCCGCGCTGACCGGCGGGATGGACCCGTACTCCTTGGACAGGATCGTCTGCTCGGCCGGGCTCGTCATGAACTGGACGAACTTCTCCGCGGCGGCGAGGTTATGCGTGTCCTTGAAGATGGCGATGTTGATGCCCGCCACCATCGAGTCGACGTTGCTGCCCTGCCCGGGGGCGCCGGACTGGACCGGCACCGGGGCGACTCCGTACTGACTGGTCGACATGCCGTGGGCCTTCAGGTTGGCCCCGGCCGCCTGCCACATCAGCATCGCGGCCTTGCCGCTCGCGAAGTCGGAGACGGACTGGTTCTGGTCGTACTCCGCGTCGCCGGGAGACACGATCTTGTCCGTCCCCATCAGGTTGACGAACTGCTGGACGCCCTGCACGCATCCGGGCAGCGTGTACGTCGGGGCGCCGGACGGGCTGAAGAAGCTGCAGCCGTGCTGCTGGGCGAAGATGAACGCGTTGTGGATGTTCTCGGGGATGCTGCCAGCCTCGAGGGCGAGGCCGTACACGCCGCCGTGGGTCAGCTTCTTGCCGTCGGCGATCAGGTCGGTCCACGTGGCCGGGGGCCCGCTGATGCCGGCCGCCGCGAACAGCGCCTTGTTGTAATACAGCGCGTACGCAGTTGAGTACAGCGGGACCGCAGCCGGCGGCTTCCCGGCCGCGCCGGTCGAGCCGATAGCTGAGGACACGAACTTGCTCTCGCCGCCGATGGCGGACAAGTTCTGACTGCTCCACGGGAGCAGGGCGCCGGTGGCCTGGAGCGAGGCCGACCAGGTGTTGCCGATGTTGACCACATCGGGCCCCTGGCCGGAGGCGGTGGCGGCGGTGATGCGGTTCAGCAGGTCGGGCCAGCCGATCACCTCCACCTTCACCTTGATGCCGGTCTGCTTGGTGAACTTCGCCAGCTCCGGGTTGAGCACCGTGTAGTCGTCGGCGATGCTGCTGCCCTGGTCGCTTGCCCAGTAGGTGATCGTCGGGCCCGCTGCGGTGCCCGTGCCCGTGCTCGTGCTCGTGCTGCTGCTGCTGCAGCCCGCGACCGTGGCGGCTAGCGCCGCCGAGATGGCGAGCATGGCGAAGGGAGAAGGTCGCCGCACGATCCTCACGCTCCCTGTCTTTGGTTTCTTCGGTTCACTACTAGCTCCCGTTGACTTGGAATTCGTAGATGGAGTAGCCGTGCTGGGTGGAGTCGGGGTCCGCTACCAGCCAGTGGGGGTCGGGGAAGGCGCTGGGCCAGCGGGTGGTGGACAAGCTGCAGCCCTATGGAAGCGCGATTTCGACCTTATTTCAAGACTTCTTCTAAGTTACGCATGAGTAACCATGATTCCTGAGTTGGCGGCTTGGTCCGGGTCAAATGTTCACGATTTATTAACGGTTCGCTCCCGGAGAGCGGCCGATCGGTCGACTTAATATCCATCTTGACGCAAGTCTCGTTTTAAGTGCGGGTGGGCACCAGTCGTGCCGCTTCGTGACCTATGCGCTGGAAGGCGGCCGGTGGAAGACGTGTCCAAGGGAGGGCTGCGCCCGCAGACGAACGCGTGCCGAACGGCGGTTGACCTCTCCGGCCTGTGGACGCTGCAGTTCGGCGGCAGGAACTGGCAGGACGGTATCCCGGACGGTGTCCCGGTCGGGGTTCCCGGTTCATGGAATGACCAGTTGCCTGGCGCCCGCGATGAGTTCGGCCCGGCCTGGTACGAGCGGCGCTTCGAGGCACCGGCACTGGCCGGCCAGGACGCCGCCCTGCGATTCGGCTCCGTCTGCTACTCGGCGCAGGTATGGCTCAACGGCAAGTGGCTCGGCGGCCACGAAGGCGGTCACCTGCCGTTCGCGGTGCCCTGCACCGAGGCGCTCGGCGATGGCGAGAACGTGCTCGTCGTGCGGGTCGACGGCCAGCTCGGGAGGGATCGCGTACCGCCTGGCCTGGTGCCGCCGGCTCAGACCCATGGCCGTATTTTTCACCCCGACACGGCCTACGACTTCTTTCCGTTCGCCGGCATCCACCGTCGAACGGAGCTTGTCATCACGCCGCCGGATGGCATCAGGGATCTGCGGGTGGACACCGTGCGCGACGGCGACGGAGCGGTTTTCTCCGTCATCGCCGACGTCGGCGACGGCGACATCGCCCTATCCCTGGACGGCGAGCCGATCACGTCGCCGCACCGCGTCGGCAGCGCCGACCTGTGGTCGCCGGCCAGTCCGCGGCTGCACCTGCTCGAAGCGAACCTGTACCGGGGCGGTGTGCTTGTCGACCGGTACGCGCTGCGCTTCGGGGTACGGACAGTCGAGGTCGCGGGCGACGAACTGCTGCTCAACGGCGAGCCCGTTCGACTGCGGGGCTTCGCACGACATGAGGACTTCCCCGTTCTCGGACGGGGCGTGAGTCCTGCCCTCGCCGCGCGCGACCTCCACCTCATGCGCCAGGTCGGCGCGAACTCGTTCCGGACCGCGCACTACCCGTGCGACGAGGAGACACTCGACCTCGCCGACCAACTCGGGCTGATGGTCATCGCGGAAACCCCGGCCGTGGCGCTGTACTTCGGGGACCAAGACGATCAACGGCGGCAGCAGCTCTCGCTGGCCTTCCTGGCCGAGATGATCGCCCGCGACCGCAACCGCGCCTGCGTGATTAGCTGGTCGGTCGCGAACGAGCCGCGGATGAATCATCCCGCGGCGGCCGCGGCGCTGCGCGAACTGTGCGACGCGGCGCGCTCACTCGACGGGACCCGTCCGGTCGGCTACGCGACGGATCTGCCCGACGAACCGGGAGTCGAGGCCTCCGACGTCGTTTTCGTCAACAGCTATCCCGGCTGGTACACGCATCCAGGGCAACTCGACGTCGCCGAGTCCGTGCTCGCCGACAGGCTCGACCGGGTGCACGACCGCTATCACAAGCCCATCGTGATGACCGAGTTCGGCGCGGACGCCATGCCCGGCGTTCACGCGGACCCGCCGGCCATGTGGACCGAGGAATACCAGACCGAGCTCATCGAACGCTTCCTGCGGGTGGCGGCCGAGCGGGACTTCGTCGTCGGCGCCCACATCTGGGCGTTCGCGGACTTCGCCACCGCGCAGGCGGATCACCGGCCGCAGTCCCTCAACTTCAAGGGGGTCTTCACCCGCGACCGCCAGCCCAAGCTCGCCGCCCGGCGGCTGCGTGACCTGTGGCGGGCGAACGGGGCAGGCTAGCGCGGCGCGGGCTGGGCCGGTCAGGCCGAGTCGCTACCAGGCCGCGGTGCACACCTTGGCTTGGGTGCCGTTTTGCACGCAGGCGCGCGCGAGCTCGCCGGTCCCGTCGGCGAAGGCTGGGGAGAAGGCCCACTCGACGCGCGGGTTCGACAAGGTCAGGGAGCTGGTCGGGGTGCCCTGCTGCCAGGTCGAGCCGCTATCAGAAGACATCTCAAGCCAGCCGGTGCAGCTGCCGGTCCCGCTGAGCGTCATGCTCGCCTGCGAGGTGGCGGTCTTGGCGAGAGTGGCGCTGCTGTTCAGGGAGGCGGAACACATGTCATCGCCCGAGTTCTGGCTCACTTCCTGGGGGTTGTGGTTGTAGAAGACCGACGTGCCGTCGTCTGGCGCCGCCGCCGTGCTGCTGGCGAGCGTGACCGAAGTGCTGGAGCACAGGGGCTCGGCCGGAGACGTCGGGATGGCCGGGGTGAGGACACAAGCACGGACGCGGGTCCCCGGTCCTGCGTAGTAGTTGCCGGTCTTGGCCCACGGATAGTCGGTTAGCCCTTGCTTCGTCGCGGGCAGGGTCAGCTGCGGCGACACGTTGGTCCAGGCCCCGCCGTTGACCGAGTCTTCCAGCCAGCCCGTGCACGCGTCGGTCGTGTTGTTCTCCTGCAGGCCGGACACATAGGCCGGGCTGCCGGCGGAAGCCGCCGCGGACAGGAGCAGCACGCTGCACTGGTTGAGCATGCCGCTTGGACCGGGTCCGATGAAGCTCGCGGACGCATACTCCCCGAGGTATCGCACCCCGCTCGTCGTCGCGGCCTGCGCGGGGACTGAGACCGCGGCGATCGCGCCCGCCGCGCCGATCGCGGCCATCGCCATTACTGATCTTTTGCGACCGTCCATGTCAAACCCCTTAGGTCAGCCGGGCCACCACGGGAATCGCCCGCCATGCCCGGTTCCGGTGTCAGTTCAACGCTAGGCGGGCACCGTGCCGCGGGAATCGCGCCGCTGTCGCGGATCTGCGACAACCGTCGCGAGGTCGGTGCGCCCGTGAGTGCGCGGTCGTCGGCCGGCCCGGACTGGCCGGTGAAAAATGTCATAATCCGCCGACACAGTGGCGATAATGCCGGATATGGGAGCGATCAGGAGCGCGGGCACGAGCGGCCCAGGTGCCCGCCCGGTGGTGGTTCTCGTCGATGACGACGAGGCCATCACGTCCAACCTGGCCCCGTTCCTTGAACGGGCCGGGCTCACCGTTCACGTCGCCGCGGACGGCGAGGCCGCGCTGGAGCTGGTGGAGCGGCTGGACCCGGACGGCTGCATCCTCGACGTGCTGATGCCCCGCCTGGACGGGCGGGAGGTGCTGCGTCGCCTGCGCGCCGACGGCCGCTGGCTGCCGGTGGTGCTGCTGACGCAGGTGGGCGAGTCGACCGAGCGCGCGATCGCCCTGGACGAGGGGGCCGACGACTACCTCAACAAGCCGTTCGACCCGTATGAGCTGCTGGCCCGGCTGCGGGCGGTCATGCGCCGCGCCCGGCCCGGGCGCCGGCCGCTGTCCGCGTCGCCCGCGCTGCGGGCCGGGCCGTTGCGGATGGACCGGATCGCCCGCCGGGCGTGGCTGCTTGACGCCGAGCTGGCGCTCACGCCGAAGGCGATGCTGCTGCTCGACTACCTGCTCACGCACCCGGACGAACTGCTGACGCGGGACCGGCTGCTCGAGGTGCTGTGGGGGTTTGACTTCCCGGTCGGGACGCGAGCCGTGGACAACCGCATCGCCGAATTGCGGCGCGCGCTTGGCGACGATCCCGCCTGCCCGCAGTGGATAGCGACCGTGCCCGGTCAGGGATACCGGTTCGCCGCGAGCGTGGACGAGGTGCGATGACGACGCCTGCGTTCTGGGCCTGGTGGCGGCCGCTCGTCCCGGCTGCTCATCCCGGTGCTGGCCGGAGCCGCGCTGGGCGTTGCCCTGCAGGTGACCGAGCCTGGGATCCAGCTGTACGCTTCCGTGGCGCCCGGCCTGCTGGCGGGCGTGGCCGGCCTGCTCGCCACCGTCGTCCTGGCCGCCGTCCGCCTGACGCGGCAGCGGGCGACGTGGCGGCCGAGGCGGCGGAGCGCGACGCGATGGCCCGGGCCGCCAACGACCGGCTGCGCTTCCTGATGCGGCTCGATCACGAGCTGAAGAACCCGCTGACCGCTATCCGCGCGGGACTGGCGAACATCGAGCAGCGGGGCGGACGGGGCACCCGGGCCCGCCCTGGAGAGCGTGTCGGCGCAGGCGAGCCGGATCACCCGGCTCCTCGGCGACCTGCGCAAGCTGGCGGACCTGGAGACCCGGGAGATCGAGGCCGTCCCAGGTTGACCTGCCCGGCCTGCTGCAGGAGGTGGCGGAGGCGGTCGCCGCGATCCCCGCCGGCGGACGAGCGGGACATCCAGTGGAGCGTGCCGCAGGCGCCGTGGCCGCTGCCGGTCATCGAAGGCGACCGGGACCTGCTGTTCATCGCGCTGCAGAACCTGGTCGCCAACGCGGTCAAGTTCTCGGCGCCGGGCGACCGGGTGGAGGTGCGCTCGAGCGAGGACGATGACTGGGTGCTGGTCGAGGTGGCCGATACCGGGATCGGGATCCCGGACGACGAGATCGGGGAGGTCTGGCAGGAACTAGCCCGCGGCCGCGCCGCGCGCAGCCTGCCCGGCACCGGGATCGGGCTCGCCCTGGTCCGGGTCGTCGTCACCCGGCACGGCGGACAGGTCGCGATCCGCAGCCGGGACGGCCAGGGCACGGTGGTCAGCATCCGGCTCCCGGTGCAAGGGCGTCCAGGAACCGGAACGCCTGTCGCGGAGCTGCGACAGCACCACGATTCGCGTGGCACCGTGCCTGCCTAACGTCGAACTACCAGCGATCCCCCTGATGGAAGGGCACCCCATGACCATGTACCGGCGCGCGGCGTTCACCCTCGCCACCTGCACGGTCGGCCTCACCGCCGCCTGCAGCGCGGGCATCACCAGCGCGAGTCCGCCGAAAGCCCCGACGTCGCCCGCGTCGCACCACCCGACGCTCCCGCCCACGCACAAGGCGGCGCCTTCGGCGAGCCCGTCACTCGCGGCCAGCACGGTCAGCCTGACCGGACTCGGCCCCTTCCCGATCCCGTCCGGCGCGCAGGTCTCAGCCAACATCGCCTGCGGCAAGGGCGACATCATCGAGGCGGGGCCGGTCACGCCCGCCGCCGCGTCAGCCTTTTACGCCTCGGCGCTGCCCCGGGCCGGGTACACGATCTCGACGAACACGCTGGGCTCCATCCCGGGCACCGGCGCCATCGAGACGGTGATCTTCACCGGCCACGGTTACTCGGGTGTGATCATCGCGATGGCCAACCTGAGCTCGGCAGGCTCTGGCACTCCGTCCGCGCCCGCCATCTCGGGCAGCCTCACCCACAATGTCCTGGAGATCACCGTAGCTCCAGGCAGCAACCCGGCCGGCATGCCTAAGTGCTAGAGCCAAGCTGGCACTAGCTCAGCCGCATGACGCCTGTCTACAGTGAAAGAGCGTTTCTGTGGTGGCCGCAGGAGGGTAGGCACGTGCCGCGCGACCTGTATGACGTGCTCGGCGTCCCAGCCGCAGCGTCCGAGGCAGAGATCAGGCGAGCGTTCCACGCGCTGGCCAAGCGGTACCACCCCGACGTCAACCCCGGCCGCCCAGATGCGGCGCGCAGGTTCGTCGAGGTGGGGGACGCGGCGGAGACGCTGCTTGATCCCGGGCGGCGCGCCCGCTACGACGAGTCCCGGACGCCGCGCGCCCCCGCCCGCCCTGCGGCCGCCGCGCCGAAGCCGCCGCCAGCGCCGCGGCCGCGGCCGGCGCCGCGGCCGCCCAGCACCGCACAGGCCTCCAGGGCGTCCCGGCCGGCTGCGCCCGAGCCGGTCAGCCAGCGTCCCGATGACGGCCGCTGGAGCACCCTGAAAGCCGTTACGGGCATTGCCCTGATAGCGACGCTCGTATGGTGGTTGGTCGGGCATCCTAACTCTTCCGCGAGCAACAAGGGCGGTGGCATGCCGACCAACGGGACCGTGGTCTGGAGGACGGCAGGCTTTAACCTCAGCGATGGCTGGGGCATCAACCTGGCCGGCAACGGGGCGCGGATCCAGCTCTTCCCGGGTACGAGCGCCGACATCGAGTTCGACGACGGGTACCTCGCGTCGGCCGGGCAGATCGCACTGCTACCGCGCGGTGAGACCCTCACCTACCAGCACTGTGTAAGCGCCGTCGAGCAGGCAGCGAGCCAGCCCGAGTCTCAGGGTGAGATCACGCCGGCCGCCGGCGGCAGCCTGTGCGTGTCCGGGAGCGGGGGCGACCTCGCCTCGATCCAGGTCACCGATGATGACGGGTCCAGCCTCACCGCCAACATCACCGTGTGGGAGTACGTGTAGGCCCTTCCGCGATCGGCTTGCGACCAGCTGGCCTGCGTGCGCCGGGGAGTGGGTGATGAAGAAGACGGCGCGGGCGGTGGCTCAGACCTGCGACCTTCAAGCCGCTCCGTGAGCGCTTCTCAGTGTCAGCGGAACGCTCATCTGAGGGATAGGCAGCCACTGTGCCGGGTGGGAGTGTCGTCAGCGAGGGTTCTTTCTGCTAGTGAAAGGCGACACCGAGATGAAGAGATCTCTCAAGGTGGCTACCGTGTTCACCGGAGCGGTCGCGTGCACAACGGCGCTAGCGCCAATGGCGGAAGCGGGAACGGCAACGGTGACACCCGACACCAGCGCACGAGATTGCACCCGCACCGCATTCAGCGACTGGACCGCAGTCCACCTGTACTACTCAGCGAGAGCGAACCATCCAGTACCCGGGTGCATCCAGGGTATTGGTTATATTAGTTTTCCCGGGGGGAAGAAATTCGCGGGTATCTGCGGAGGAGCATATTCGGGTGTTTATTACTGGGGTGTTCCAGGAACGAGCCTCTCTGGCTCTTCCTACTTCAACCCGGCGTCCCGAGAGACAACGTGGCACCAGACGGACCTCATCTACGGGGTCGATCTTGTTGGATGGCACTATCTCCAGGGCGAGACGAGTTGCCCCTTCTGAGGCGCCCCCTCGCCGATACCTTGAGAGGGAGGGGCGGCGAGACCCTCACCTACCAGCACTGCATGAGCGCCGTCGAGCAGGCAGCGAGCCAGCCCGAATCGCAGGGTGAGATCACGCCGGCCCCCGGCCGTCCGAAGGGGAATCACGGTTCCGTTCGGCCCGTGCTCGTTTTCAAGCGTGGTTCCGACGCACGCCGAGAAGGCGCCCGCTAGGCCGTGATCGCCGAGAGCGCGCCGGCCAGGTGGGCCCGGCTCACCAGGTCGACCCGGTTGGCCGCTCCGGTGCGCCGCCGCATCTCTGCGACGTGATGCGCGACGGTATACCGGCTCAGGTGCAGCTCGTGGCCGATCTCCGGGTTGGAGAGGCCTCGTGCGAGAAGCTCCAAGATAGTCCGCTGCCGATCAGTGAGCCAGTCGAAGCCTCCTCTGGCCTTGCTGTCCATGTGGGCGGGCAAGTCAGAGGGCAAACCATCCTGAGTCACTGAGGCACTCTCCCGGTACGAAGCGGGCCCGTCACCCGCCCTTGCACGGGGAACCTTAGCAACTTCTATGGTAATTAGCGACCTATTGAGTAATTTGCTGTTGGTGACTGGCCGAGGATGGGTCATATTGTGCTCAGTTGAGGGATGGCGGTCGTGACGAGAGTCCTGCCATCATGGCCCCGTGGACAGCCCCCCCGTCGACGCCACGGTCGACTGCGCATCTTTCGCATCCGGGCTAGGCTCGCGGGACATCACGGAGCGGGAGCACGACGTTCTCGCCCTGTTGGCGCAGGGCATGGACGACGCGGGGATCGCCGAGCGACTGCGTATCTCGCACCGCACCGTCAGGTCTCATGTCTCGTCGCTCTTCACGAAGTTGAACGTGGTCAACCGCACCCAGGCCGCCATCGCTGGCTTCCTCATCCATTTGCGCGAATGTGCGGACTGCCGGAGGCGGGCTACCTTGTGACCTCTCAACCCGTAAAGATCATCTTGGAGGATTAGTGGGTTCGTCTGTGCTGCCGAGGCTGCTCTTTGCTGGCGCCTGCGTAGGCTTGTGCGTGGCCGCCGCCGGGTGCACGTCGTCGCCCGTGGGAACGGCAGGAGGCGTTGTCTCGACCGCCGTCCCCGCCGTGGGCGGATCCCCGACTGCGACGGCGGCCCTGGGGGCGTCCGCCGGAACGTCCACGAGCACCGGCGTACCCGCGGCGCCACATTACAAGAGCATCCCGACAGGCTGGAAGACATTCAGTTCGTGGGATGCGAAGCTCGTAACGATGGCGGGACCGAAGGCGACGGTTATCGATCGTCCTGATGGATCAGAGGAACCAGGCGTGACCATCGTGGGCCGTGACTGGACCGCCCCCGGACTCCGAGAGCTCAGCTTTAGCGTCTCCGAGGATGAGAAACACAATCCCACTACGATCTCGTGCGGCGTAAGTGGGTATAATCCAGGGGATGCGGGAGCAGATTCGGCGATCGAGGAACTGTTCCGCCAGTGTGTTTCGGCAGACTTTCCTAGCGCGGAAACGGCGGAAGCGGAGCAATGGATGCTCGGAAATCTGGCGAATTTCTTCGAGCGTCAGCGCAAGACCCCGCATGCTAGTGCCGGCACCTCGATAAAAGAGTTCGGCGACGGTCGCTACGCGATGGGAACTGGCTATCTTGCTGCGTACGGCCTCGTTGTGTCAATAAATATCCTGGGCCTTGAGGTCCGCTAGGCGGCCATCTGCGAGTTGCCCGGAGCATACGGAATGCGGGGTCGTCAAAAATGACGATGCGAGCTTTATATTCCGGGGCGTAGCGTAAAGTCCATGAGATACTTCAGGATTCTCTGCGCGACCTTCGCGGCAATAGCCGGACTATGCGTCGCGCCATCATCGGCCGGCAGCGCCATGGCGGCTACCGCTCCCTCATGCTGGGGATCGGTCGCCTGCGCGGGTGCGACCGTAACCTCAACGGAGACCTCCACCTCGACCTGCGGGGCGGCGTCCGGTTCGATTCTGGTCGAGGACGCCCAGGTAAACGGTCTCGGAGACATCTACCTCTGCGAGAATACCTCCAGCAATACGGCCTGGGCGGTGCTCATCCCCTCGGGATCTGCAGACTGCGTGGGCAATGGAACGTGTCCCAGTTGGCCGAATCTAGCGGAGATCTTCTACGAGCCGCCGGAGGGCGGCCCTGAACAGTACAGCGTGGTGGCCTGGGACGGGGAACCTGGCGACATTGCGACCACCGTCATGGTCCCGGACAACGGTTCCGTGAAGGCATGCGGTGGCGACCCCTCCGGCTCAGGGGACCCGTTCGACGAGGACCCGCAGGGCCAGGGCGGCGAGGCTCAGGATCCGGCGCCGTCGGCATCGCCCACCGACAACAATTACGTGTACCCGGATTCGGTCGGCGCATGCACGCTCTGGCACTAGCGAAACGTGGAAAAGGAAGTAGGTGACCATGAGAACTCGATCATCGCTAGTGCGCCTGCTAGCTACTACCTGTCTGCTGGGCGCGCTGGCCGTGCCTATAACGCAGGCATCGTCCGCCTCGGCGGCTCCCGTGAAATCGTCCGGCGGGCACAATGACGCATTCGCCCAGCCGAATTCCGCGCTCGGCGCGAACTGGCAATCCTCCACCGACGAGGTCGTCTCCGGAACCGGGGACTCGGACGGTTATCACGTCATGGTGGCGAAGGCAGACGACGCCTATGCCTGGACCAACCTCGTCACCCTGAACGTCCCGTCGGGCGACGTCGGCCCGTGGACGGGCGAGGTCTGCCAGACCGGGGACGGCAAGTACGCCGTGGTCGTCTACGCGCCATCGGAGAGCACGAACACCCCAGCCCTAGTCCGCGCGGGAGCGTTCGCCGCGACGATCAACCTCGCGACCGGCGCCGTCACCCCGATCGCCGCCCGGGTCCAACTCGCCTACTACGACCCGGGCTGCGGGCTAGACGACACCGTGGTCCTCACGCGGGCGCTGGACGAGGACGAGCAGCACACCCAACTCGTCAACGTCGACGCTGCCACGGGCAAGATCACCGGCACCACGGTGGTCAAGGCCCAGGTCACCAATACGTTCCATGACCCATCCGGCGACATCGGGGTGATTGGCGGCACCCTCGCCCTGATTGGCGCCAACGGCTCGCACACGACCCTGGCGAAGCTGGCCGGTCGCCCGTACGCGGTCGTGCCCACCAGCAAGGGCATTGACGTGGCCTCCGCAGCAGGTACCCAGGCCGTGATCCAGCACTGGACAGGGAAGAGCCTGGAGTCCCTCGGCCAGGGCCCCCTCGCCAGCCTGCACCTGTACCCGCAGGCGAACGGGGGCGACGTAGCAGTCGGGGACGTCTCCGGCATCACCGCCCGCGACACCGGCATGCGGAGCATGACGTGGTCTGGCCCGGTGGACGCAGTATCCCGCCAGGGCGGTCTCGTGGTCAGCCAGCTCACCTCACGGGAAGTCCAGGCGATCAGCACCCAAGCCGTCGGGGCGAAGGACCCCGTCGATGACGCGGGCCAGCTGAGCATTGCGGCCACATCCACGGGCACTGGCGTGACGGCCTCCGGCGTGGTGGCCGCGACCGCGGCGGCGACGTCGGCGGTCGAGGGTGACGCGAACGTGAATCCCTCAGCCTCCGGGGACTTCGAGAAGGCGGTCGACATCAGCCTGGAGACCGACGATGGCGGATCCCCGTGCCTCATCCCGCGTAACAGCCCCACGGATCAGGCGCTCCAGCCGACCCCGGCGATGGTCGAGTGGGCGGTGGACCAGGCGGTCGAGGGAGACCTGGCCGACATCCAGCGTCCGGCGGACTACCTGGGCACAGAACAGGCCGCGTACTCGCCGGCGGGCATGTTCCCGCCGGCGACCCTCCAGCCCAGCGGAGGATCGGTCCCCGCGCAGGTCGAGCTGGGGATCCTCGCCCAGGAGTCGAACTTTGACGAGGCATCCTGGCACGCGGTTCCAGGCGACTCGGGGAACCCGCTCATCGCGGACTATTACGGGACCGCGCAGGAGTCAGGGACCGCGGATGACCCGGACTACGTGCCGGAGTACACGACGGCGGATTGCGGCTACGGCATCGGCCAGGTTACCGACGGCATGTCCAGCATCCAGCCGGACCCGCTGACCACATCGAAGGCCACAGCGGTGGCAACCGACTACGCCACGAACATTGCCGCGTCGCTCCAAATCCTGGAGCAGACCTGGAACGAGCTGGCCCAGATGAGCCCGGCGATGACGCTGAACGGTGGTGCTCCGGAGTACATCGAGAACTGGTACCTCGCCATCTGGGGGTACAACAGCGGCGTGTATTCGCAGGCCGACGCCGGTGAGAACCTCGGCTACGGCGTCGGGTGGTTCAACAACCCAGCGAACCCGCAGTACCCGGCCGACCGTGTCATGTTCAACGACAACGTGACCACCTCCAACGATGCCGCCAGCCCGCAGGACTGGACTTACCAGGAGAAGGTCATGGGGTGGATCGAGCACCCGCAGGTTAAGGGCACGACGGCGGAGTACCACCAGCCGACCTTTGGCAGCGGCGTCACGGACCCGTACTACAACTGCGCGCTGACCCTGACCTGTACCGTGGGCGACGGAGATTCGGGACCTGGCCTGAACATGCCACCGAACACCGAGTTCTGCAGCCTGACCGTCAACAACTGCAACCCGTCGCCCTCGAGCGCCTCCGACCCCTGCCCGGACGATAGCGCCGCCTGCTGGTGGGACCAGCCCGCGACGTGGATCACGGGCGTCAGCTCGAATACGGCGGCCACCCAGTACCTGACGTACCTGTCGGGGGTGGCGCAGCCGGCCATGGTCGCCCAGTACCCGGCGGACTGCCCCAGCAGGTCAAGCGTAAGCGGCCAGTTCGGTGCGGGCATGCTCGTAGTGACCGACCTGAACAACCCGTCGGAGAACACGCGAGGATGTGTCTGGGCCAATGCCAACGGTGACGCGACCGGAAACGACGGGAAGTTCACCATCCGTCTCGGGGACAACATCTCGGTGTCGAGCAACCCGAACGGGGCCCTCCAGCAGAACCCGCTATCCGCGCAGATCGACCTGCACCAGATCGGGGCTGGGTTCCTTGGCCACTTCTACTTCACCCACACCTACAACGGCACCGGGGTCGATTCCGCGACGGAGACGCTCTTGACCGGGGGGGACGAAGTACCTGACCTCACCGAGGAGGCGAACGACGTGCCTACTGACATCCAGCACAAGGTGGTCGGCACGTGGACCCCGGGCATTACCTCGGCCGACGAGACCGGATTCGGGCTTTGGACGGTCTACGCCTCGCTCCCGGATCACGGCGCGAACGCCCCGGACGTGACCTACCACATCGACTACGGCGTGGACTCCACTGGCCAGCCGGTGGGCAGCACCACGTGCCACATCAACCAGGCCAGCGACGGCAACCGGTTCGTCGACATCGGCACGTACCAGCTGACTCCTGGGTCGGACGTGTGGCTCGACAACATGGTCACGAACACCAGCGCAGGCGACCCCATGAATGGGACGAAGGACGTCGCCTTCGGAAGCCTCATCTTCGTGCCAGGGGCGTCCCCCATTACCGAACCGACGTCTGCGTGCATGTCGAGCTAGCGGAATAACGCCGGAACGACTAACCGGAGACATGGAGCGGGACGCGGCCGGTGTGTCGCGTCCCGCTGCGTGTTACGGCCCCAGCACGATTCGGCAAACCGGACACCAGAACGGCCGACCCGACTCGGCGTCGAACGGGCCGAGACGCTGAGCACCGCAAGCCCGTCAAGCCGCCCGAGATCGCCGACGTCAGTCGAAGTATGCCCCGATCTACTCGTGGAACCGGGTCAGACGATCGCTCAGGACCCGGTCGAGCGCCGCGCGTCCCGCCGGACCCCACGCCGGCTTGCCGCCGGGCAGGCCGCGGTCCCCGTTCTGGCCCATCAGCATCAGGAACAGGCTCTTCAGCGCGGCCAGCCCGCGGGCGCGCCGGACCGTCGCCTCGTCAGCCTCCGCGTACGCGGCGAAGAAGCGCGCGGCCGCGCCCGCCGGCAGCAGCACCCAGGCGGCCGCCAGGTCTGACGCCGGGTCGCCGACGAACAGGTCGCCGAAGTCGACCACGCCCGCCAGCGTCCCGTCCGCGACGACGACGTTCGCGGGATGCAGGTCGCCGTGCACCCACACCGGCGGACCTTCCCATGCGGGGGCCGCGACGGCGTCGTCCCAGACAGCCCGGACGTCGGCGGCGTCGGAGCCGATCGCGTCAGCGTCGACGGAGTCGAAGAACCGGTCGAAGCCGTCCGTGCAGTCCTTGGGGTGCGCGCCGCGGCCCGTATCAACCGGTGCGTCGGCGGGCGCTGCCACGTGCAGCGCCCGGAGGAACGCCGCCAGGGAGTGGGCCGCGTGCTCGCCGCGGGTGATCGACCCGTGGTCCAGCGGCAGGCCCGGCACCCACGTCATGACCGTCCAAAGCTTGGGAAAACGCTCGGAAGGCCCACCACTCCGCACCGGGACGGGGATTGGCAGCGGCAGGCGCGGGGCGAGCAGCGGCAGCCACCGGCGCTCCTTGAGCTGGTGATCGGGGCTGGTCTCCATGCGCTGGATCCGCACCGACAGCTCGTCCCCGAGGCGCCACATCTGGTTGCCCCAGCCGCCCTCCACCTCGCGGAGGGGCAGCTCGGCCAGGTCTGGATGCTGGTCCCGCAGCAGGTCGCGGATGAGACTCGCGGTGATCTCGGTCATGCGGAGCAACGATATTTGATTCGGGCCGAACGCCGGGGCATGCCGGGAACCCTCTTCTAATCACAGGGCTCCCTGTTTACTTCCGGCAGCCGGGCCGACCCGCGCGTACTGCCTCGGCTCGGCGACACCAAGGACGACGCGAGCGGCCGGGCCAGCCCGAGCTCCTCGGCGACCTCCCAGCGGCACGCCGGGTGCGGCGACTCCTCCGCCTCCACCGCCCGCCCGGAGGATATGGGGGCACATGAGCACAAGAACCACTCAGAAACGCTGAGAACCATCGAGATCTCAGCAGCAGGTCTCACGATTCGGACACACGCCTGCTGAGTCGTTGCTAGGCAAGTCCCCTCCTCCGACGTCCCCCAGGACTAAGGCGCCTGCCCGGCGCACTCGCGTTCGGCTGCGCCGTACACTTCGTCGGCGAAGGCCGCAAGTTCTTCGCCGTCCTCGCCGGTGATCTTGGCGAGCAGGAACTGGTCGTTGCGGTTATACAAGCCGAACCGCTGACCGGGCACGAGCATCGGGTTCGGATCCGGCTTGCCGGTGCTGAGCATCCGCCCGTCGAAGATGACCTCGCGGAGCACGCCCGCGAAGCGCCAGCGGATGAGGCTGGACGACTCGAAGTCCACCTTGTCCAGCCGGGCCTGGGAGAAGTCGCGGTCCTGGTACACGGCGGCCGACGTTGCGCAGCCGCGGAAGTCGGCTCCGGAGAAGTCGACCTTGGAGTAGACATTCCCCCCGCCCTCAGACCAGGCCCCCAGGCCCGTGTGCCGCAGATCGGCCTTGATGAAGGTTGAGTCGGCGATGGCGGACCGCCAGATCCGCAGGCCCAGGCAGCCCGCCCGGTCGAGCCGGCAGTCCTCGACCCGCGCGTCCTTCACCCGCAGGTGCTCCAGGTTCGCCCCGGACAGGTCCAGCGACCGCCAGGTCACGCCGACAACCTCGACCAGCCCGGCGAGTTCCGCAAACACGAGGCCGCTCAACTGGAACTCGCGCAGCCGCTGTGCTTGCGGCGCCTGGTAGCCGCGCAGATCCACCCGGCCGTCGACCCGGCCCAGTCCGAGGTCATCGAGCGACCCGCCGAAGACTAGCCGCTCGAGCACAAGCGCGGCGAGTTCCTGCTGCTGGGGGGCCTCCCAGCGGGCGCGTAGCCGACGCACGGACTCGCTGCTGGTCAAGCTGGCCCTCCGGCTGGCCCTGCGCCGGCATCGCCCACGTCGCCTTCGCCTCCGATGTCGTTGATAGTGATCTGCGGAGGATCTCAGGTGGGCGTGCCCACATTGTCGTCGAACAAGTTCTGGATTTGCGATGAATGGTTATCGACGGGGCCGATATCGTTGCGGAAAGCACCGGTGCAGCCGCTAAGGGAGTGCTGGCAGATAAGTAGCCACTTGGTCGCCTCGGGAAGACTACCGAAGACCGAGGTCGCCCAGTGCCAGGCCGCCTGCATCGCGCCGAGTTCGGGTCGGTGGATAGCACGAAGATGTGCGGCTGATCTGGACGATCGACACCGTCCCGGCGCTGAGCGGGCCGGGGTGGTAGCCGTGTCCGGTGGGGGTGCCCTGGGAGTTCGCCTGCCCGCCGTGGGTTCTGTAGTACTGGTACGTGCACCAGGTGATGTTGCCGCTGCACGCGTCGAGACCCGTCGGGTCGGAACTGGTGACCGGGTGCCGCCGACGTAGCCGAGGTCGCCGGGTCAGGTGCCGCCCGCGGACGTGCGGGTCCCGCCGAAGGGCAGGTAGGAGCGGCGGGTCACGTTCTGGGTGGCGGAATCAATGGCGAGCAGGCCGGTGCCCCGGCGGTCAGGGATCACGTGTACGACGCGGCGTCCGGCCAGGCCAGCCTCTTGGTCAACGGCACGCCGGCCGGCACCGCGGCCGTCCCCGCGACCTTCAACGGCACCGGCTCCTTCATCCTCGGCCGGGCACTGTCCGGCGGCACCCCGGACGACTACTGGGACGGCCGCCTGTCCGACGTCCAGACCTGGGCCTACGCCCTTACCCCCGATCAGGTCACCGCCCTCTACCAGCAAATCAGGAATGCAGCGATGGCGGGTGCGGGGCCTGGGGCGCCGCGTCCGCCGACAGCGGCCATCCACTATCGCGCCGCGAGGTCAAGGGAATCCCGCGGCGGCCAGCTGATACCGGTGTGGTGAAGACGAGGTCGACGGTTAGTTTCTCGTTCGCCGAAAGGGTCGCCGTCGCGGTCTGCTGTTAGGTGACGCCGTTTGGCAGCGGGGGCCGCGGCGCGGCTGAGGGCGCGGTGCGGCCGGTGCGTGTTGCAGAAGTCCTCGTACTCGCGAGACACCGTCATCAGGCGGCACTGGCTCCAGATCAGGGTCCGGCCCAGCAGTTCGCGCCGACAGCTCCCAATCGAGGATGCTGATGCGGCGAGTGCCGTGCTTGATGTATCCCCATGACTCGATCTCTCGTGCCAGTCGTAGCACCGCCGACCGGACATTGCGGTGCGTCGTCGGGCGGCTAGCGAACGTCCAGTCCCGTGATCGTGCGCCCGTTCAGCATCCGCTGGATCTCCGTAGCCGCCTGCCAGGCCGGGCGCGATGGCGGCTGGCGGCTGCGGCCACGGCCACGGCCACGGCAGGGTCGTTTCACAGCAGTCGACAGTAAGCACCGCCGTGCCGAAGGTGGCCGGCCGCGGCGGCGGCGGAGCCGCGGCGGCGGCCGGCGCGGAGCCGCGGCTACGAGGAGTAGGTCGTGGCGCAGACGGTGCCGTTCAAGGTGAAGGACGCCGGTGACGGGTAGGCGCCGTTCTGGTTGGCGACGAAGCCCAGGGAGACCGTGTTGCCGGAGTTCGGCGCGAGGTCGCCATTCCAGCTCAGGTTGGTGACCTGCACGTTTGTCCCGCTCCAGGTCCAGTTACCGTTCCAGTTGCTCGTGGTGACCGACTCGGTGCTGGACGGGAAGGAGAAAGCGAGCGTCCAGCCGTTGATCGCATTCGGCCCGGTGTTGGTGATCGTCAGGTTGGCGACGAAACCGCTCCCCCACCCGTCCGACACCTCATACGTCACCGCGCAGCTGCTGTGGGCTGGGGTGCCGGTGGTGAACCGGACCGGCGCGGACGGCACCGACTGGTAGCCCTTCCGGTCCACCGCGACCACGTTGAGCGTGTAGGCGGTGCCGGGATTGAGGTTCATCACGGTGAACGAGCCGGACGTCGAGGTACCGAGCAGTTCGCTGGTGGTGCCGAACTGCCGGTAGACCTCGTACTTGTCGACCTGGCCGCCGCTGGACGGGGCCCACGACACGGTCGCCTGCTGTGTCCGTCACGTTGCTCGCCGACGGGGCGCCAGGGGTGCTCAGCGCGCTCTCGGTGCCCGCCTGCGGCTGCAGCACGATCGTCTCGATGGAGTACGGCGGCAGGGCCTGGCCCGCGCTGGTGCCCTGCGGCGCGGAGGTGATCGATGGCCCCTCATCGCCGTAGGTGTAGACGGTCGGCGCCGCGCTGACCGGCGTAAAGCCGGCGTAGTGCAGGCTGACCTGGTAGGAGTTCGCCGGGTCCTTGTTGATCAGCATGACACTCAGGTCGCCGTTGGCGTTGCGCACCGCGTGGGCGGTCACCATCTGCTGGTCGGTGCCCGCGTTTACCATCGTGTCGCCGGGCAGGCCGAGCTTGCTGAGCATGGAGATCGCGTAGTACGACGGGAACGGGGTGCTCATCGGGGGCTCGCAGGTGCTGCCCACGCAGCCCCCGCTGGACAGCACGCCCTCGTCGCCGTAGTCGGTCGCGCCGTCGGGCGCCGCGGAGATGGCGGTCGCGCCGTTGCGCAGGTCCCAGTAATCGACGGTGAACACACCATTTTCCAGGGAGGTCATGTAGGTGTCTGCCCCGTACAGCGCCCCGGGCTGGGTGTCCATGAAGTTGTTCCCGTCGGTCTCGGTCATCGCGACCTGGATACCCGGCCCGTGGGCGCCAGCGTACTGGTTGATCTCCTGGCGAAGCTGGGCCAGTTCCCCGCCTAGCTGATCGGGGGCATTCACCACCGACGCGCCCAGGGAGCTCGGCGGGTAGAAGTGCACGATGGCGAAGTCGATGGCCGACCCGGCGATCGACAGCACCTGCTGGTTCCAGTCCCCGCTCGCACCGGAGGCCACCACGCTGTCCGGCCAGTTGCCCGGCAGGGTCAGCACGGCCCCGATCTTGATCGACGGGTCGACCGCCTTCATCGCGCTGGCGAACTGGAGCAGTTCGGTCGCGTACTGCGCCGGGCTCTTGTCGGAGTAGTCGTTGGCCTCCCAGTTCGCGCCGTAGATGCCGTCGCCGTACTGCTCGTTGCCGATCTCCCAGTACTTGACGCCGTAACCCTTGGTGACGTTGGCGTACTGGACCCAGGCCGCCGCCTGCTGCGGGGTGCCGGTCCCGTAGTTGGCGATGAGGATCGGCTGCGCGCCGATCGCCTGCGCCGTGCCCATGAACTGGTCGAAGTCCGTCCCGGGGGCTACGAAGCCGCCCTGGACGGTGTTGTTCTGCCAGTTGTAGGCGTCTCCGTAGGAGCCGCCCGGGTAGCGCAGCATCTCCACGCCCGCCGCCTTGAGCAGTCCCTGGGTCTGCGTGGTGTTCATCTGGGAATCCCAGACCGCCGTGTTCAGCCCGTAGGCAGTGGACGGGATCGTGCCTAGGCCCTCCGCGGCATTCACCGTGACGTTGACCGTGGACCCGGCTGCCGCGGCGGCGGCCCCGCCGCCGCCGGTCGCCGCGGCAGCCGTCGCGCCGCCACCTGGAGCCATGAGCGCGCTGCCGGCCAGCGCGATGGCTCCGAGCGCGGGTATAAGGGCGGACCTTATGGTCATGGACGCGCGCATGACAGCTCCTGAAGCGGTGACCGACTGGTATAAGCGGGGACGGGCGGATAAGCCCGCCATGCGTCCGCGATGGTCTATCCGGGCGCGGAGCCGGGTCAACGACGGCATGGGACGAACTGGGCTGAACTGGCGTTTCCCGATCGATCCTGTTGAAAGTTACATGCCGCACACGCACCTCAGGGAACGACACCGAACTGCGCCGCGGCATCGGCGCCAAGGATATGACGGCCCGCGCTCGCGAGACTGCTGCGGCAGCCCGGCGGGCCGCCCCTGCCCGCGCGCCGCGGGCAGGCCGGACGTGGGCCGGACGAAGGGGAATGCCGGAAACCCCCGGGCTGGCCGCTGTCGTGCCGACATGGCGGCGTCACGGGCCGGCCCGGCCGCATGACGCTAATGCCGACGAGCCTCTGCGGGGGTGCCCGGCGCGCGGGCACCATGTGGAGGGTGTCAGGGTCATTTCCCGAACTCGCCCAGGCGTGCCTTGAGCATGCTCAGCCTGACCGCATCGACATACTGCGCGCCAAGCGGCATCTGCTCGGCCAACTCGGTGTCTCGGGCAAGCGCGCCAAGCAGCGCCCGAAGCCGGTTTTCTGTCGGATCGCACTGTGCGATCCCGCCGGATGTACGCATCACAACCGCACTGGTCATAGACGCCTCCGCCTCGCACGTCATTCCGATCTTCTCCAGGAGCATAGTCAAGACCTGCAGGCGGCCGATCGCCTGCGGCCGTTGCTTGTCGCGGCGCCTTGGACGAGGCCTCGTCGCCGCGCCGGGGGTGCCGATGTCACGAGTCGACTCCCATCAAGGCTCGCCGGACATCGTCAAAGTTGTCGGTAAAGAATTCCTCTGCTGCCTTCTCCGTCTCAAGGAGAAACGCTATCTGCTCCTCGTCTGGCGCTTCCGCGGAGAAAGTGAGCTTTGGCCCGTAAACAAAGAGGTCTCCGTGCCCGTTAAAGATGTCGTACTTGACGATAAGGTAGTCCCGCACGAGTGCCACCTCCATCATAAGCACGCAGTCCTCCACTCTATTAATATCGCGCGTGGCGAGCAGGCTCAGATAACCGGTGAAGGGAAACTTCGGGCCATGCTGCCAAGTCGCTGTCGGCAGGGCTTCCGGAAACTCTATAGCGAGTTTATCGATAATGGCATCGAAATACTTCCGTAGCGGGATCCATACCTGAGCTAGCTGGTCCTTGCTCAACATGCTCTGATTCCAATCTCAAGGCTTCTTGCCCAGGCAGACACCGCGATGAGCCCTGCCGACAGACCGCCTGATTGCTACTCGCCAGCGGGCACTGCGCCTCCGTCGCCACCTCCGTCCACGATCGCTTCGGGACTGACCACCGCGTTGTAAATCTCCATTTTATACTCGCTGACCACGCTCTCCGCCACCGCAGGGTCAATGTTTAGGCGAGGCCCTGGCAAGCCTTGTTGGGCGAACGAGGCGAATCGGAAACTCCTAGGTTTATGCGGAGATACATAAACGCGATACGAGGTCGTGTCGAAGCCGGAGAACTCGACGGCCGATACTTCTTGCCGAACATCCGATTGAAGCAGGTCCGCGCACGTCTTTCCCGAGCGTTCCAACCCGGTCAGCAATGGCCAGGATGACCAGGCCCGCTCCCTCCGCGTTGCCCAGGACTCCCAGATCCTCCGCTCTCGGTCTGCCGTCTGGCGTCCCGGCACCGCTCGCGAGTCATATATCTACCAGTTCTGCATGGCTGCCCCGGTCAACCGTCCCGTACCGGCATCCGTCCAGATCGGCTACGCGCGGTGTGCGGGTGGCCGAGGAGAGCCGACCGCCCGGTCGGATCACGGCCGCCGGCTTGACGGCGTTGAGGCGCATGCAGGCGCGTCCGCCGAGAGGTGCTTTGTTCCGAAAAGCTGATGCGGCGGCAGGGCAGGCGCGAGACTTGAGGGGCGTCCGAGAACGCGGAAATCACGGTGCTCCGCCATGAAGTCGGGGTACTCCACCGCCGGGTCACCCGGCCCGTGAAGATCCTGGCGACGCGGTCTACGGTGCGGTATCCATGGACTGGGGCTCGCCCGCGGCCTGTGCCTGCCCGGTGACGTCCGCACGCGACCGGCCGGGCAGCGCGACGACCACCAGCACGAAGCCGACCGCGGCCACCCCGCCAGCGACCACGCAGCCGTAGGCGAGGCCGTGCAGGAACGCCTGCACGGCGGCGGCGTCCAGTCCTCGCGCCACGCTTGGCAGGCTGGCCGCGCGCAGTTGCCTAGCCGCGACCGCAGCGCCCCCAACCGACCCCTTCGCGGTGGCGACGACGCTGGCAGGCAGGCCCGGCGGCAACGTCGCAAGCAGCCTGCTGGCGTACGCCGAGGAAGCGACGCTGCCGATGACCGCTACCCCGAGCGTGCCGCCGAACAACCGGGCCGATCCGTTGACGGCCGAGGCGAGGCCCGCCTTCTCCACCGGGACCGCAGCCAGCGCCTCCTCGGCCGTCGGCGCCTGCGTCAGCCCGAGCCCGGCGCCGAGCACCACCTCCTGGGCCACCAGGATGGTGTACGAGGTGGCCTGCGACTCCCGCGATGTCCAGAACATAGCCAGCCCGAACAGGGCAAGGCCGGCACCGACGATGACCTTGTTGCCGAGGCGGACCGCCAGCCGGGTGCCGGCTACCGAGGTCACCACGACCGCGGCGGCCAGCGGCAGCAGCCGCACACCGGTGCTCAGCGGGCTGTACGTCTTCACGACCTGGAAGTACTGGGTCATCAGGAAGATGAAGCCGAGCAGCGCGAACAGCGCCATCGCGACCGCGCCGCAGGCCGCGCTGAAACGAGGGTTGCGGAAGAGGCTGACGTCGATCATGGGGTGCGCTGACCGCGCTTCGGCGACCGCCATGAGGGCAAGCACAGCGACGCCGCCGACAATCACCGCGGCGGTGGAGGCCGAGCCCCAGCCCCAGCGTGGCGCCTCGATCACGCCGAACACGAGCAGGCCCATCCCGGCACCGGACAGGACAAGGCCACGCCAGTCGACCGGCGGCGTGGCCGGATCGCGCGAGGTCGGCACGGCGGCCGCGACGCCCAGAGCGACACCGGCGGCGAGCAGGGCCATCGCCGCGAAGATGCTGCCCCACCAGAAGCGCTCGAGCAGCCAGCCTCCCGCGATCGGGCCGATCGCCACCCCGCCTCCGGCGCAGGCGCCCCACAGCCCGATCGCGCGGGCCCGCTCGCCCCGGCCGGTGAACACGCTTGTGATCAGCGACAGCGTGGACGGGTAGATCATCGCCGCGCCCACGCCCATCGCGGCGCGCGCGCCGATGAGCCCGCCCGCCGAGCCCGCCTGCGACCCGGCCAGGCTGGCCGCGCCGAACACCGCGATTCCGGCCAGCAGCATGCCCTTGCGGCCCAGGCGGTCCGAAAGGCTGCCCGCCGCGAGTACGAGCGCGCCGAACGTGAGGCTGTAGGCATCCACCACCCACTGCAGGTCGGTCGTCGTCGCCCCCGTCTGCCGGACTAGGTCAGGCAGGGCAACGGTGACGATCGTGGTATCGACATTGAGGATCAGCGCCCCCAGGCAGAGCGCCGCGAGGGCGGCGTTCTTGCTGCCGAGCGGGTGGCCCGCCGACCGGCCGGACTCCGCGGTCATAGCCCGGTCACGGCCGGGGGCTGGTCGCCAGGAACGACCCGGATGCCGAGGCCTACCACCTGGTAGATGCGCCGGCCATCCACCCACAGCCAGCCGTCGGCGAGAGCGTACCGGCCGCGGTCGTCGTCGCCCGCCGCGGTGATCTCAAGCTCGACGGTGAGCCGGCCGTCGGTCGGCTGGATCTGGCCGCGATACTTCCAGGTCAGCGGGTGGCCGGTCATGATCGGCTCGAATCGCGAGCCAGCAGAGCACAGCGTGGGGTCGCGTTCCAGCAGGTACCACTGGAGCAACTGGCACATCGCCTCAACGCCAAGCGAGCCGGGCATGACCGGGTCCTGGAAGAAGTGCGCGCGGAAGAACCACTGGCCGGGATCGAGGTCCTTCTCGGCCCGCAGCCGCCCGAGTCCGGCCGCCCCGCCTTCTGGCCAGTAGCCGGTGATCCGGTCGAGCATCATCAGCATCGGCCCGGCTTGGCGTGCGCGGCGCGCGGGGTCGGGATGGTAGAGCGCGGGGGCGTGCTCGGACGGCTGCGTCAGGCGCTCGCGTTCGGCCGGCGACGGGGGCAGGCCGGGCTGCTGCTCGAAGGCCGTGGTGAGGAAGTACCCGAATACGGCGGTGCCCGCCAGCAGCGGCTCGCCGTCAGCGTGGCACTCGATCCGGAAGGTCTCGATGATCATTCCGGCGGCTCGAGACACGGTGGCGAGCTCGGCTCGGGTGCGCACGACGCGCGTGCGCGGCCGCACTTCGCGCAGCACCCGCACGTCGCCGTCGAGGTTGCGGAACAGCAGTTCCGCGTCGATCTGGACCGGGCTGCCGACGTAGCACCCGAGCCATCCGCAGGGCTGCAGGGCGACCTCCATCAGGGCGGCGGCCGGCATGGAGCGCTCGGCGTTGTCGGCGAAGTACCAGGCTTCGTCGGGCACGTCGTACTCCGCGGTGACCGCGCTGCCGACCGCCATTCCCTGGTACGGGCCCTCGACCGCGACGACCCTGCTCACGAAGTGGTACGGCGGCCCGGGCAGGCGTGGTCCGCGCCGCTCGCCGACGAACGCCTCGGCCATCGGCCCGAGCCCGTCCGTGGGCTTGCCCCAGGCGCAGGCCAGCAGCGACGCGTAGCCGAGCGGCAGCCCGTCGAGCTCGGCGATCGGCTCGGCGTCGCGGTGCCCGGCGAGGCCGCCAAGCTGCTGGAGCGGTACCGGCTGGGCCGTCGGCTGAACCGCCAGGCGGGCCGAGATGCCGCCAGTGCTCAAGCGGCCAGTCCGGGACCAGCCGCACCGCGCAGTCCGCGACGTGCAGTGCCTTGACGCCGTCGACGGTGACCAGGACGTCGGCGATGACGGTCGGGAACGGGCCAGCCGACACCTCGGAGACGAAGACCTCGTAGGTCAGCTGCTTGCTGTCCGGGGTGACCTGACCGCGGCAGCGCATGCGCGCGGTGCGCTCCGGCACCGGCTCGAATCGCCAGCCGTCACGGGTGATGGTGTCACCGCGGGCGGCCAGGAAGAACGAGACGGCCTGCAAACAGCCCTCGGACATGAGGGTGCCGGGCATGCACGGGTCGTTGTGAAAGTGACCGTCGAAGTACCAGTCGTCCCGGCTCACGGGCGTCTCGGCCCTGAGATAGCCGCGACCCCACGGCCCGCCGGACGGATCGAAGACAGGGACCTCGTTGAGCAGACGCAGCCGCCCCGATCCGATGCGCGGGGTGCGCACGTGGGCGCGGGTCGCCTCCCAGCCGGGACCGAAGCACACGTCGGGACGCCCGCGGCCGAGGGCAGCGATCGCGTCGGAGTCGAAGGCGGAGCGCGTGCAGCGGACAGCCGGCGGATCCAGCGGCGCGTCCGGCGGCGGGCTGACGGCGGCCGCGTCCCAGAGGACGCCGCCCGTATCGGCGAGTTCGTCGTCGTCGAAGAACCCCGCCTGGCCGTCCCGCACGGTGAGCAGCAGCGTGTCCCCGGCGTGGCAGTCGTACTCGAAGAAGAACAGCCGGATCGGGCCGTGCACGACGTGCCCGGTGACGCGGATCTCGAAGGAGAGCGTCTGGCCGGGCGCCGGTGGCGCGGCGTGAAAGGTGACATCGCTGCCGAGCAGGCGGTAGACCCGCTCGCCGCGGTTGCGCAGGTCCGCCCCCAGCCAGCTGATCAGCAGCAGGTCGGCCTGGCCCGCTTCGACGACCAGGCCGGGGGGCATGCGGCCCGCGGGGTCGAGGTACCAGGCGTCGGCCCGCACGTCGGTCTCGGTCCAGATCCTGCCCTGGCCGAGCGAGCCCGGCGCGGCGTCGATCCCGACCACCCGGTCGGCGAGCAGCAGGGGCGGTCCCGGCATCCGGGTCTGGCGGACGTCGGCGTCCTGGACGGCGAACATCGGGCCGAACAGATCGGAGAGCCGGCCCGAGGCGAGGTGCTCGAGCTGGGCGCGGTCGAAGCGAGGGCCCGGGTGCCCGGTCGCCGGCGCTGTGATGACCGGCGTGACCGGCGGTGCGGCGGGTGAGGGGACGGCGGCGTGGGTGGCCGCGCGGACAACTGGCGGTCCCTGGCCGGACGCCGCCGCGGCGACGAGCTTCGCGGCGGCGGCGCGTCCGGACAGGAAGCGGGTGTGCGCGGCGGCCTGGATGTCCAGGTACTGCTTATGCGCGGCGATGATCGATGCCTGCCCGGCCGACGCCGCGGCCAGCGGGGAGGCCGGCTGCGGCGGCCGTACCGGACGGTCGGCCACGAGCGGCTGACGGCCGCTCGGCGTCCGAGCGAGGTCCGGGGCGCGCTCCATCAGGGTGTATTCAGACGCTGGGTGATGAGAAGCTGAGAGCAAAGAAGCTGAGTTAACGGAAGCTGGTTCCTGCGGTGCGGCCTGTTCGAGCACCGGTGCGGGCAGGCGCCTCGGCAGGCTGATCGTCGTTCCTCGGTTCGGCCGAGGCCGGGCGGGAGGCGTCGCCAGATAGGCCGCCAGCGCATCGCGCGCGTACCGCGACGCCCGCGGCGGCCAGCTCCGCGACCGCGGCCGACAACGACCACAGGCCCTGGTCGCGCACCGTGTCCAGGGCCACCGCGACGTGCTCGCGGTCGCCCAGGATGCGGTGAATCCAATTCGTGCACTGCGCGGCCGGTCCCTGCTCGATGAACACCCGGACGCCGTCCTGCCAGGCGCGCTCGATCACGGCGGGGAAGTCAACCGGGGACAGCATCTGCTCGGTGATCGCATCCGCGGCGGTCTGCTCGGTCGGGTGGTACCAGTCGCCGGTCGCACCGCGGTAGAACCGGATTCCCGGCACGCTCGTCGTCGGGCGGCGATGCAGGGCGTGCCAGCGGTCGCGCACATCGACCAGTTCGGGAGCGTGCGCCACCAGGTCGTACTGGATCCGGATGCGGGAGGCCGAGCCGAAACGTTCGACGAAGGCGGCGCAGGCCTGCTCCTCCCCGGCCACCACGCAGGTTCCCGGAGCGCAGACCGCCGTCAGGTGCACGGCCCGCTCGCTGGCGACCATGACCCGGACCTGCTCCGGATCGGCCGCAAGGATGTAGCCGGCCCACCGTTCGCCCGCGATGCCATGGCGGGCCCAGAACCGGCGCACGGCGCGCAGTTCGCCGCCCAGGTCGTGCGTGAACAGCCCGCTGGCGCGCGCGTCGGCGGACATGGCGGTCACGTCGTTCCAGACCCCGAGCGCGACCAGGGCCGCCGATTCCCCGGATGAGTATCCGATCGCGGCCTGCGGCTCGATGCCGAGCACCTCGCGGGTGATCCGGGTGTGCAGGCGCGCGATGAAGCCCACGGCGAGGATTTGGTCGAGAGAGTCGCTGGGCCTCTCGCGGCCCTCGTGGATCCAGGAGACCAGGGCGGCCTCGTCCATACCATCGGCCAGCGGGGCGAAGGCGAGCGCGAGGTCGGACCCCATGCCCGGGTAGAAGGCTGAGCCTTTGGTGTAGACGAACGCTGTCTCGCCGCTGACCGGGAGCTCGCGAAAGGCCACGCCGGGTGGACGCAAGGCGTCGCCGTCGAGCCACGCGCGGACGGCGGCGAGTTGGTCGGCCAGGTGCTCGGGGTCACGCGCGAGGACGACGAGCCGGGCCGGGCCGGTGTCGCTCTCGCGGCCGGCGGTAACGGCGGCCAGCACGTCGGATCGGGTCGCACCCGAGTAGATGTGCAGCCGGGGCACCGGATCGGGTGTCCAGGGGGCGGCGTCGGCGGCGCGGAGGCGAACGTGCGCGGGCGGAGCGCCGAGCACCGGGGTGACGACGTCGGCGGTGGACGCGGCCAGGCGGGGCCGCGCGCGCTGCCGGCCGGCCGGCCGGGCGCGGTGCCGGAGCGCGAGTCCGGCGGCGGCCACGTTGAGCAGGCCGCGGGCGGCGTGCGGCGCGCCGAACAGGTCGATCGGGAAGCGTTCGGCGGGCGCGGATCGGCCTGGTTCGGCGTCGACCAGCGCAATGACTTGGTCGCCGTCGCGTCGCGCGTCGTCCAGGCGTTTGAGCACGAGGACGACGGCCGCGTCGGTTGGGTTCGCGCTGAGACCGAGTTCGCTGACGGCGGCCCGGTGCACGGGCTCGTCGCCGAGGTCGACCGCGCCGACTAGCGCGGCATCGACTTCCCCGGCCCGCAGGGCTCGTGCCGCCAGCTCCAGGGCCGCGATCCCGGAGGCTTCCTCGGCGCACACGGCGAAGCCGGGGCCTGCCAGACCCAGCTGTCCGCCGATGCGGTTGGCGGCGATGTTCGCCATCGCGCCCAGGACGCGGGCGGCGGTCAGCGGTGGGCTGAACCCGTCCCCTGCCACCTCGCCGACTCTTGATTCACGGTGCGACAGCCAGGCGTTCAGGCGTCGGCGGGCGTTGACCCGGGCGGTCTCCGGGTCGCAGCCCATTCCGATGAGGACGGCCGTGCGCTCCGGGGGTAGTTCGATCCCGCCGGCGGCTTCGCGGGCGGCTTCCAGCACGAGCACCTGCTGTCCGAGCGTCTCGCCGAGATCGCGCGGCGGGTAGCGCAGGCCATCGAGCGCGACCTCGATGTCGGGCGCGGACTGGTCGAGTACCTGTCCGCTGAGAAGTGCGTCCCTGAGCGCGTCGGCACCCATGCCACCGACTCGAGCGCCGATGGCGACGATCGCGATTTCGGCCGGTGCCGGGCGCCCGTTGGCCGCGCCGTATCCGGGTACCGCGACGCTGAACCTCCCCGGGGTGCCGTCGAAAGCCTCGATGACGAGATGGGCGTTATTGCCGCCGAACCCGAAGGCGCTGATCGCCGCGCGTCGCCGCCGTCCCGACCACGATTCGTTCGCCGTCAGGAGGCGCAGCGGGCCGTCGCGGAGCTCGTCGATGGGATCGGCGACGTCAGCCGTCGCCGGGAACGTTCCATGGTCGATCGCGGAGAGGAGTTTGAGCAGGCCGGCCGCGCCCGAGGCGGTCAGCAGGTGACCCACGTTCGACTTCACCGAGCCGATGGGCAGTGGGTCCTGTCGTCCGCCGAAGAGGCGGGCGGTCGACCGAGCCTCGACCGCATCGCCGAGCGGTGTGCCGGTGGCGTGGCACTCCAGCAGTTCCACCGTCTCCGGGCCGAATCCAGCCTGTTCGTAGGCCGCGCGCATGGCGCGGATCTGGCCTTCTTCGGCGGGCAGGAGGAACCCGCCGGTACGGCCGTCGTTCGATAGCCCGACGCCGCGCACGACGCCGAGGATCGGAACGCCCGCGGCCACCGCGTCGCCGAGCCGCATGAGCGCGAGGAGGGCCACGCCCTCGGCCGGGACGAGTCCGTCGGCTCCGCGCTGGAACGGCCTGCTGCGGCCGGACGGGCTCAGCGCGCCAAGAACCTCGAATCCGGAATGGATGATCAGCCCGTCGCAGCCGCTCACCGCGCCAGCGAGCATAAGGTCGGCCGTCCCGTCGTGCAGCCGGTCACAGGCGATCTTGGCCGCGTACAGCGCGGAGGCGCATGCAGCGTCGAGGGCGAGCGATCCTCCGCCCAGGCCCAGGGCGTTCGCTGCCGTGTGCGCCCACATTCCCGAGCAGAAGCGCGCGCGGGCGTCGGCCGCGCTTGGCACCTCGGGGAGCGCGGCCCGCAGGTCCGGGCGGTCGGCCAGCCAGATCCGTTCGGCGTACGCGGCCAGGCTCCGGCTCGGATACCCGAGGTTGCCGAGGATGAGCCCGGTCCGGGCCGGACGCGCGTGGTCGCCTGCTTCGCGCAACGCGGCCCGGCCCGCGTGCAGCACCCATTGAAGCGCCGGGTCGTAGGCCGCGACCTGCTCGGCGTCGACGGCGAAGCCTTCGGGATCGAAGACCTCGGCGAAGCCCCTGACCAGGCCTGCCGTCGCCATCGCGCCTGGTGGAGATGCGGCGCCGACGCCGAGCGCGGTCGGCGGCAGACGCCACTCCTCGGGCCGAACCGCATCCAGGCTGACGCGGCCGGAGGCGATGTTATCCCAGAACTGCCCGGGACTCAGCGCCCCGGGCAGCACGCACCCGCGGCCGACGACGGCGATCGGTTCGAAGCCCGGCGCGTCCGGGCCGGCTCTGCCAGCTCCGGGGGGACAACCCCCCCGATCCCCCCCGGAAAACCGCTCATGCGGGACGCGCCGGCCCGGCGGTGGCGGCCACCGCGCCTGCACCGCGTGCGTCGTACCCTGACTCGATGTCGGGGCGGCGGATGAGGTTGACGCCGAGCAGTTCGGTCCGGACTTCTCCGTCGGAGTCGAGCAGCGCGATGTCGCAGCGGGTCTGGTCAGCGACGGCGGATGTACCGCGCACGAGGCAGCGCAGCGTCCCTGGGGCCGGTCCGGTGCGATGGACCCGGAGCGTGTCCATGCCCATCGGCAGCGTCGCGTCGCCGGTGGCATGTCTGGCCCAGAGAACCGCCGCCTGCAGCGCGCCGTCGATCGCGGCCGGGTCCGTCCACCAAGGACCGCCTGGCCAGCCGATCGCGCGCACCCCGACAATGCTCGCCTCGGCACCGCGGCGGGACAGTCCCTCCACCCGTCGCAGCACCTGGAAGTCGGGACCGTGGAACAGCACGGGGGTTTCGTAGATGGACTCGGTGAAGGGTTCGCCGCCCCGGTCGTCGAGTGTGGTCCACCGTTGCGGCGGCGCGTTCGGCGCGACGAGACGTGCCCGGTAGTGCACGGCGCCGGTGGCTGAGGTCAGCCGGAGATCGAGTGCGGCTGGGTCGCGACTGGCCCCGGTACCGTCGATGGTGAACCGATGCTCGCGGACCGCCAGGTCGGGAAGTTCGATCCGGTTCAGAACCCGGAGGTCGGACAGGAAGGTCGGGCGGTCGGGGTAGCGCGAGCGTCCGGCGGAGGCGAACCACTCCACCGCCATCGCCAGCGGGAGCACCGGTACGCCGGCCGGGGCGTGGTCGGTCAGGAAGCCATGCGTGCGCGCGTTGACGGTCGCCTCGACGACCGCTCGTGGGGGCGACGGAGTGAGGACATCGCCGTCACGCTCAGCCGCGGCGGCGAGCAGCACGTGGGCGGTGTCGTCGGCCGTGCCCAGTTCGTCGACGAAGGCCTGCGCGCCCGCGGCGAGCGGGATGAGCGGTACGCCGAGGCTGGTGAAGTAGGCGGCGTGGGACGCGGTGACCATGCCCGCTTCCCACGGACCCCAGCCGAGCGCGCGGACTCGGCACGACGATCGGCGCTGCCGCTCGGCGTACGCCACCTGGTTGAGAACTTCATTCGCCATCGCGTAGTCGCACTGCCCGGGGTTGCCGTAGCGCGCGGCGACCGACGAGAAGAGGCACAGCAGTTCCAGCGGGTCGGATGCGGTCACGTCGAGCAGGGCACGCAGGCCCGCGACCTTGGTCGCGTAGACCCGGTCGAACTGGTCGTCGGTCTTGTCCGCGATGCGCTTGTCCGCGAGGACTCCGGCGCCGTGGATGAGCCCGGTGATGGGTCCCCATTCCTCGCGCAGAGCGGCCAGCTCGCGGTGCAGTGCCGCGCGGTCCGTGATGTCGAGCGCGGCGTAGCGCACGGTGGCGCCGGCCCGCTCAAGATCGGCCAGCGTCGCGCGCACCTCCCGCTGGGCGAGGATGGCGCGAGCCTGGGTGGCCAGTTCGGCTGGGGCGTCGTCAGGCGCCCGGCCGCTCAGCCAGCAGTCGGGTCAGCGCTGGCTGATCCCGGGCGAGCGGCCAGGAACTCCGGTTCGTCGGCGAGCGCGGTGCGTCCGATGAGCAGCAGCGCGGGCTGGCACGCCGAGGCTAGGGCGACGCAGTCCGGCCGCGGTGACCCCGCGGGCGCCGCCGGAGACCACGAGGACCGGGGCGCGGGGCAGCTCGAGCGCGGGTGCAGGCGCGGGCACGCTGTCGGCCAGGGTCCATCGGGTACCGTCGGCGCGCAGGCCTACGTCGAGGGTGCACCCGCCCGCCAGCAGTTCGTCGACGATCGCCGCCGCTACCGTCAGCGTTACCGCGGTCGCCGCGCTGACAGTCGATGGCCTTGACCGCGGCCAGCCGCCACTCCTTGGCCGCGGTCCTGGTGAGCGCCGCGAGACCGCCGAGCCAGGCGCGCTGCGGATCGGGGTCTTTCAGCCCGAAGCAGCCGCCGGTGTCCTGCACGGTCACGAACACGCCGCCGCGCTCCTCCATGCTGGCTGCCACCGTGCGAGCGGCCTGGAAAGCGGCTCGGCTCACCGATCCGGCCTGCTCAGGGTCGGACACGGGCGCCAGGCCGCTCAGCAGGATCACGCCCCACGCGTCGCGCTCGGGCAGGTCCCCGACCGTGGCCGCGATGCCGTGCGCGTCGAGCCGCGCGACCACGTCCGGCGCCAGTCCGCTGCCGCCGTCGACGACGGTGATCGGTCCGTCGGCCAGACCTGCCAACGCCAGCCCGCACGCTGGAGCGGCGACCGGCCTAACGGACATTCGGCGGACCACCACCGGGGGGCTCTGCCCTCCGGGGTCTCGGCGACGGCGGGCGCCGCACTGCCATCGGTGGCCCTGCGCATGACCTCGTCCAGCGTGCGCGCCTCGAAGAGCTGAGCCATCTGCGGCGAGTCGGTCGCCGGCAGGTCCTCGGCGCGCTCGCGGACCGCCGCGAAGATCTCGACCTTCTTGATCGAGTCGATGCCGAGGTCGGTTTCCAGGTCCATGGCGCCGTTGAGCATGTCCACCGGGTAGCCGGTCTTGTCGGCGACGACGGACAGCAGCAGCGCCAAGCTCACTGGCTCGGTGGCCGCAGCGGACTCCGGTGGCGCTGGGTCGGGATGGTGCTGTGGCGGGGCCGGCGGTTCAGTGACCGGTGGGGGACGGCCTGCGACTGGGGTGCGGGGGGCATGGCGACGGGTGCCGGGGGCATGGGAACGAGGGGCGGGGTCTTCTGCGTCAGCGGCGGCGGCTGCCCGGTGAACGCGGCGAACGTGTTCTCGGCCATCTGGAGGAAGGCCTGGTGGGAGTCGGCGAGGACGCGCTGGAAGTGCATGTGCGCCTCGGCGGTCTGGCGCTGCATCTCCTGCACGGCGGCCAGCCACTGGGCGTTGCGGTCGGACTCGGTCATGGGGGCGGCGGGCTCCAGAAGAGTCGATGCGGGAGGGGCAGGCGCGGAGGCAGGCGCCGGAGGTGTTGGAGGCGCGGGAGGTGTTGGAGGCGCCGGCTTCGGCGCGGAAGGCGGGGTGTGGCGCGGTCGGCGGGGTGTAGCCCGTTCCGTTGATGCGGACCGACATTCGAGGCCGGGCCGCGGGTGGCGTTGGCTGCCAGTCCTGCGACAGCCCCGCCAGATCCATCGGCACGCCACGCAGCGCGAGACGGCCGACGGCTTCGTGCCAGGCGGTCACCCCGTCGCGGCCGCGCTTGTCCAGGCTGACCGCCACGTGATCGCGATCGCCGAGGATCGCCCCGATCAGTCCGGTGAGCGCGGACCCGGCCCCTACCTCGATGAACGTCCGCACGCCGTCGGCGTACAGCGCTTCGATCTGGTCAAGGAACCGGACCGGCGCCGCCAGGTGCTCGGCCAGCGTACGGCGGATCGCGTCGGGCTCGCCGGGTAAACCGCTCGCGTCGGCGTTGCCGTACACATCGATACGCGGCGCGGTCAGCTCGAGCGTCTCCAGAAATTCGCGCAGCGGCCCCACGACGCTGCCCGCCAGCGGGCTGTGGAACGCGGCCGACACCGCCAGGCGGCGCGCCGCGAGGCCGGCCGCGGACAGCCGCCCGTGCAGTGCCTCGATCGCCCGCACGGTCCCCGAGACGACGGTCTGCCGCGGCGCGTTGATGTTCGCGAGCCACAGGTCAGCGATGCCCGATTCCCTGATCGCCGACGCGGCGGCGCCCGCATCCACGCCGACCGCGAGCATCGTGCCGGGCTCGGCGTCGATCTGCGCCAGCAGTTCGCCTCGGCGCCGGGCCAATCGCAGCAGGCTCTCGGCGTCCATGGCCCCGGCGGCGTGCAGTGCGACCAGTTCGCCGAGGCTGTGGCCTACTGCGCAGTCGGGCTCGACGCCGATCGACTCCAGCAGCGCGAGCAGGGACAGGCTGTGGGCGGCCAGCGCCGGCTGCGCCCAACGCGTGTCGGTCAGCTGACGTTCCTGCGCCGCGCGCTGCTCGTCGGTGAAGACAGGCGCCGGGAAGACGATGTCGCCGAGCGCCCGCCCGCCCGCATCGAGGCTGGCCGCGAAGTCCCAGACCTTCTGCGCCGCGCGGGAAGGCCATGGCAATGTCGCCGCCCATCCCGGTGTACTGCGACCCCTGCCCGGGGAAGACGAACGCGACCCGGCCCGGGTCAGCGGCGCCGCGGTCGTAGAAGACGCCACCGGGAAGGGCGAACGGCGCGTCCGGCTGCCGCCCGATCATCGCCGCGGCGTGGTCGAGCTTCTCGCGCAGATCGTCAGCGTCGGTGGCTACCACCGCCAGCCGACTCGGCTGGCGGTGGTCGAAAGCGCGCTGCGATTCGACCGCCAGCGCGGCCAGGATGGGGCCCGAGCGGTCGCGGCCGCCGCCGGGCAGGCGCGCGCGCAGGTCCTGAGGCGAGTCGCCGCTGACCAGGACGAGTTCGCTCGCGGCGGCTCCGGACACGCGCGGCCGAGTGTCCACCGACGCATCGCCCTCGCCGTACTCCTCGAGCGCGACGTGGTAGTTCGCGCCGCCGAAACCGAAGCTCGAGACCGACGCCCGGCGCGCGTGATCCGCGCGACGCGTCCACGGGCGCGCGGCGGTGTTCAGGTAGAAGGGGCTGCTCTCGATGCCGAGGCCGGGATTGGGTTTCCGCACCTTGATGGTCGGCGGAAGCACCCGCTGGTGCAGCGCGAGCACGGCCTTGATCAGTCCGGCGGCCCCGGCCGCGGCCTTCGTGTGGCCGATCTGGGATTTGACGGTGCCCAGCGCGCACCATCCGCCGTCCGGCCGTCCGGTCTCGCCGAAGACCTGCCTGAGGGACTTGAATTCGGCGGCGTCCCCGGCGCGGGTCGCGGTTCCGTGCGCCTCCACCAGTTCCACCGTGTCAGGCCCGTACCCGGCGGTCTCGTACGCGCGCCGCAGGGCTCGCACCTGGCCTGCGGCCATCGGCGCGTAGATGGCACCGCCCCTACCGTCGGAGGAGGTCCCGAGCCCGCGGATCACCGCGTAGATCCGGTCGCCGTCCCGCTCGGCGGCGTCCAGTCGCCGCAGCCCCAGCATCGCCAGTCCCTCGCCGAGCAGCGTGCCGTCGGCGTCGTCGGAGAACGGGCGGGCATCGCCGGTCGGGGACAGCGCGGGAGTCTTGCTGAAGCAGACGTACATCAGGGGGTTGTTGGTCACGTCCACGCCGCCGGTGACGACCAGGTCCGCCTTGCCCAGCGCCAGCTCGTTCACCCCGGCCGATACCGCCGCGAGCGAGCTGGCGCAGGCGGCGTCGACGGTGCAGTTGGTGCCGTGCAGGTCGAGGCGGTTCGCGATCCGCCCGGCCACCACGTTGGAGAGCAGGCCAGGGAAGGAGTCCTCCTGCCACGGCACGTACTGCGCGGCGATCCGGTCGCAGACCTCGTGCGCCTGGGCTTCCTCGATTCCCTGCTCGCGAAGGGCTTTGAGCCAGAGCGGACGCTGAATGCGCGCGTCCATGGTGCCGACTCGGCTCAGGGTGGAGCTGCCGAGGATGACGCTGACGCGTTCGCGATCCAGCGGCGCGGCCAGGTTCCGGCCGAGATCGGCCAGCAGCGCGTCGGCGACGCTCAGGCCAAGCAACTGGGCCGGGTCGACGGCCGCGAGAGTGGAGGGCGGCAAGCCGTGGGCGAGGGGGTCGAACTCGATGTCGGGCAGGAAGGCACCGCGGCGGCTGTAGGTGGTGTCCGGCGTCGAGGGGTCGGGGTCGTAGAACTCCTCGGACGGGCCAGCGGCCGGGCGGCACCTCGGTGATCAGGTCGCGGCCGGTGACGATGTTGTGCCAGAACTCCGCCGTGTCGCGCGCCCCGGGCATCAGTGCGGCGACTCCCACGACGGCGATCGGCACCTGGCCCGGACGGCCGTCGGATGCCATATTCCCCCTGCGGTTGCGAGATGGACGCCGGCTGATTCAGCGCAGCCGGCGCGGAACGAACGTGAATGCCTCCGGCGGGACCGCCACCCCGTACGTGCGCGCCTGGTGGGCCCGGGTGACAACGGCGGCGCCCTCAAGCAGGTTGAGCGCGATCTGCGTGACGCTGCGCTCGCCGGGTTCGACCAGGAAGCTGCCGGCGGTCCACCGGTTGAACGCGCCGACGGCGGGCCCGGCCCAGAGTCTGGTAGTCGGTCCGCCGCGTGGTGTCGCCCTCGACCGCCCAGCGGCTGGAGTTCCCCAGGTACCAGCGGAAGATCAGCGCCATCCGGTGCCTGGCATCCTCCGCCGCCCGCGCGAGCTTGAGCCGGGTCTCGCTGCTGCCAGAAGCGACGAGTCTGCGCCCAGACCTCATCAAGGCCGGCGTGCAGGATGTCTCGTTCCAGCATGCCCCGGACGTTCGCGGGAAGCGCCTCGATCGAGGGGTACTCGCGGTAGATCTCGTACAGCCGACCGGCCCGCAGGCCGAACATGGTGCCGCGGCGCAGCACTTGGACCTGGACGCCCAGCTCGAACATGTCCGCGGCCGGTGCCATCATCACGTCCGCGAGGTCCGCCTGCGCCAGCAGCGCGCGGGCGTCGTCCGACACGCCCGACTCGACCGCCAGCTGGTTCACCGACCCGGTCAGCACGTAGGCGGCCCCGAGCGCGAACGCGCCGGCCACGGCCTGCGGGCTGCCGAGGCCGCCGGCGGCGCCGACCCTGATGCGACGCTGGTATCCGTGCCGGGCGGCGATCGCGTCGCGAAGCGCCAGGATCGCGGGCAGCATCGCGCCAAGCGGCTGGTTGTCGGTGTGGCCGCCGCTGTCCGCCTCGACCGTCACGTCCTCCGCGACGGGAACCTGCGCGGCCAGGCGGGCCTCGTCCTGGGTGAGCTGGCCGCGGGCAACCAGCGCGGCGAGCAGGCCGGCTGGAGCGGGCGACATGAACTTCTCGGCAACCTCGGGTCTGGACACCTTCGCGAAGATCCGCACCGGCCGCACGATCCGGCCGGCTGGGTCGAGCCGCAGCCCGGCCCCCGCGCACCGGGCCAGCGGCGGCGTGATGTCCATGTACGCCGAGGCCGAGATGATCGGGACACCGCTGCGCAGCAGCAGATCGGCCGTGCGCTCCTCAAGCGCGGGCTCGGCCGGCGAATTTATCAGGTTGACGCCCCATCCGCGGTTGCCGTTAAGCGTCCGGCTGAGCTCGTGAACCGCCCGTTCGACGGTCGCGACGTCAAGCCCGGCCGCGCCGAAGAAGGCCAGCATCTCGGCCCGGGCCATGGCGATTACCATCCGCGTGGTGGCGATGCCCCGCGCCATCTCACCCGCCACGTACGGGAAGCGAACCCCGTGCACCACACCGAAGTCGCGATCTCCGAGCCATTCCGGGTACAGCGGAGGCAGCGTGCCCAGCCGGGGGCGGTCCGCGGCGCCAAGGCCGGCTTCCTGGCTCGCAAGTACCAGGCCGCGCGGTCCGCCATCGGGCGCGCCGACGATGCGTACCGACTCGCGCACCTGTTGCAGGCAAAGGGCGATCTGACTGGCCTCGAACGCGTCGTCCGTCGAGGGTCCGTCTTCCAACAGGTTTACAGGTGACACACCAGCCTGCCCCTTTCCCGATGGCAACGGGTGAACAGAACCTGCCTCGCTCCGACGCTAACCATTGATGATTATTGCCCGCCCGACGGGCACAGGCAATGGATTAAACATTATGCAAACCAACAGGAACGACGAGAAACAATGGGCACAGATTAGACAATCGACAATATGGGAGTTCTCCGCCGGGCTGGCAGCTGATGAGGAAGCCGATTAGTCGGACTGGGACCCCAGCCAGCGGCGAAATGTGTTCACAACTTCCTACCGGACATCCAGCCCGGTGACCGTCCGCCCGATCAGCATCCGCTGGATCTCCGACGTGCACTCGAAGATCGCGAAGATAGTGGACTACAGGGCAGTTTTCGCAGGTCAGAGGCCTGGCATCCCCGTAGTATCAGCACGGATCCAGCACTCGCCGTTCGAGAGGAATGACGGTAACCGTGGGCGGGCAGCGGCGCTGACAGAGTCGTACGCGGGCCGGGACGCCTGGGGGCGCCGTCCCGATCCGCGTTATAGCGTTGGCACGGCGGCGTCACATACCGCACGGGACATGTCACGCCGATGGCGGCGAACCAGCATCACACGGTTAGATCCCGCCTTGACTCTCGGGCGGCCGAGGGTCGGATACTGCCGGTGTGGATTCAGGCGAGTTGGTCGGTGTCGGCGCGTTCGCGCAGCTGTCGGGGCTGACGGTGGAGACGTTGCGGCACTACCACCAGGTCGGCCTGCTCGTGCCGGTCGAGGTCGATGTTCGCACCGGCTACCGCCGCTACGGGCTGCGCCAGCTGCCGCGAGCGCGCGCCCTGGCCGCGCTGCGGGACGTCGGCATGCCGCTGGAGGATGCCGCCGCCATCATCCACGCCACCGACCGGGGCGCGCGACGCGCGCGGCTGGCCGGGCACCGTCGGCGCCTGACGGATGAGGCCCGGCGGGCGGCAGGCCGGGTCGAGGCGGTAGACCGGATGATCGAGAGGGACGACCGCATGCAGTCACCGCCGCGGATCGATGAAGGGACCCCGGCGCTCTCGGGCGAGAGGCTCGCCAGGGAGCTGCTCGGCACGCTCGACCGAACGGACTTCGCCCGCCTCGGCGCCCGCCACGCGGGCAAGGCGCGCGACAGCTACGTCGACGGCGACGTGCGCACCATCGTGACCACCGACAGGCTCTCGGCGTTCGACCGGCTCCTGGGGACCATCCCGTTCAAGGGACAGGCCCTCAGCCAGATAGCGAACTACTGGTTCGACGCAACCCGCGACATCGTCCCCAATCACCTCCCCGAGGCCGCCGACCCCAACATCGTCCGCGTCCGCCAGTGCGCTCCGGTGCCGCTCGAATTCGTCGTCCGCGGCTACATCACGGGCGTGACGAAGACCTCGCTGTGGCCCGGCCACGAGGCGGGCGCGCGGAACATCGCCGGCCACCCGATGCCCGGCGGGCTGCGCAGGAACGAGCGGCTGGCGCGCCCCGATCCTGACCCCGACGACCAGATCGTGCTCATCGACGAAGTGCACACGCCCGACAGCTCGCGCTACTGGCACGCGGGCACCTACGACGAGCTCTTCAGAAAGAACCAGGACCAGCGATCACTCGACAAGGAGCCGCTGCGAGAGCGGATGGCCGAGCGAGGGTTCCGCGGCGACGGAAAGGCACCCGCCATAACCGACGAGGTCCGCATCGCGACCGCAACCCGCTACATCCTGCTCGCCGAGGAACTTACCCAGCGATCGTTCGAGCCCCCCGAGCTCACCGCAGCCGAACGGGTCGCCAACGTACTGCGCGACTAACTGCGCGTCCGCCGTGGAGTCAGTTTGGAGAAAACTCCTCGGATGACCGACCGGTCCCGCACCGCGCCGCACTGGAAGTATCACTGTGGAAAGGAAATGTGCCTGCTGATGGGGTATGCGCCATCCTGGGGATGTGAGTGATCTCTTCAGCTCGGCAATGACCTACCCCGCGTTGCGCAGGTCCGAGTGACGCATGAGGCGCTAAGGCCGAGGCGCGGACGATGACCTGGGCCGGGGCGGCGGTGAAGCCGTCGGAGTCGAGTCCGAGGATGATGTGGGCGGCGCGGCGGCCGTGGTCTTCCGCGTCGATGTGCACGGTAGTCAGCGCGGGGGTGGACAGGGCGGCGTAGTCGGTGGCGTCGAAGCCGATGACGGCCAGGTCCCCCGGTGCGCTCAGGCCGAGATCGGCCAGGGCGGCCAGCACGCGCAGGGCGGCTTCGTCGTCGAACGCGGCCACAGCGGTTATCCCGTCCTGCGCGGCCAGGAACTCCTGCACCGCGCGGGCGGCGGCGGAGCGGTCGCGCGGCAGGGACAGCGGCGGCGGCGGCGCGGGGATCCCCAAGATGACCGCGGCCTCGACCGCGAACCGCAGCCGCACCGGGGCCAGCGGCTGGCCGCTCGCGGGCAGCGCCACCCCGACCCGGGAGTGGCCGCGCGAGACTAGGTAGCGCAGCTGCACCAGGACGTTGCCGGCCAGACCGCCATCCCACCCGCCGTCGTCGAACTCGCGGCCCACCTCCAGGTAGTTATGGCCGAAGTGGAGCATGGCTCGCGGCCCCACCGTGTCCAGCACCTGCCGGGCCGCGTCGGTGTCGGCCGGACTGCGGGTGACCAGCAGCACGTGGCCGTGCGCGGACAGCTCGGCGTCCAGACCGTGGGTGTAGGTGCGCGCGTAGGTGCCGTCCATGGCCGGGTCGATGCTGAGCACGACGATCCGCGACGAGCCTTCGCGCAGTGCCCGGGCAATCCCGTGCGGCACGTAGTCCAGCTCCCGCGCCGCCTGCCGGACGCGCTCGCGGGTGGCCGGCGAGATGGACACGTGGGGCGTGTCGCTGAGCACGAATCCGGCCGTCGCTTTCGATACGCCGCTCGCCGCAGCGACGTCCCGCAGCGTGACACGCTTTGCGCCCATTCGGCAACCTTAGCCTTCCGAACCGGTCGGTTGTGACCTCGGATACCGGGAGGTACCGTCTCGCTAGATCGATCTAGTAGATCGATCTAGCCTGTTCATTTATAGAAGTCACTCGCGGAGGGTTGCCATGGCGGCAGACAAGCCGAGTCTCCAGGACGGTATCGACCGGGCCGGTTCGACCATGAAGCTGCTGTGGGCGCAGAACCCGCCGCCATGGCTGCCGGAGAACATTGAGCCCGAGTACGCCGGCTGGCAGGCCGAGCAGGCCGCCTGGCACCAGAGCGTCTCCCTCGGCGACGTCTCGCACCACATGTTCGATCTGTACATAGACGGCCGGGACGCCACCCGGCTGCTCACCGCCGTGAGCGCGAACAACTACGAGAACTTCGCCGTCGGCCAGGCCAAGCAGTTCGTGCCGGTCACCGCCAACGGCCACATCATCACCGACGGCATCCTGCTGCGCCGGGCCGAGAACGAGTACACGCTGACCGGGATCCCCGCCTCGCAGCACTGGGTGCAGTACCACGGCGAGGCCGACGGCTACGACGTCGCCTTCGACACCGACCCTTCGTCCGCGTTCCGCGGCGACGCCGACCCCCGCATCTTCCGCTACCAGGTGCAGGGGCCGCAGGCCCGCGCGCTGGTGGAGAAGGTGTTCGGCGGCCCGCTGCCGCCGGCCAGGTTCTTCCACTCCGTCCCGGTCACCCTGGACGGCCGGCCGCTGCGGGCGCTGCGGCACAACATGTCCGGCCAGGACGGCTACGAATTCATCGGCGACTGGGCCGAGGCCAAGGCGGTCAAGGAAATCTTCCTGACCGCGGGCGAAGAGTTCGGCCTGGTCCACCTGGGCCAGTACGCCTACGCCGGCGCGAGCGTGGAAAGCGGCTGGATCCCCTCCCCCGTCCCCGCCATCTACACCGCTCCGGAGCTGGAGGACTACCGCCGCTGGCTGCCGTTGTTCGGCATCGAGGGCAAACGGCCGCTGAACGGGAGCTTCTACTCCCCCGATATCGAGGACTATTACGTCTCGCCGTGGGAGCTCGGCTACGGGCGTTCCATCTCCTTCAACCACGACTTCATCGGCCGTGACGCGCTGCTGGCGGCGAAGGAGACCGCGCCGCGGACCAAGGTCACCCTGGTCCTCGACCCGGCCGACGTGTCCCGGCACAACCTGGCCCCGGACGGCTTCTACCTCACCTACGCCCGGCACCGCGTCGAGGCGGGCGGCGAACTGGTCGGCCTCACCCACCAGACCGCGACGATCGACACCGTCGGCACCATCTTGTCGCTGACCCTGATCGACAAGCAGTACGCCGAGCCAGGCACCGAGGTCACCGTCGTCTGGGGCGAACACCCCGGCGACGGCACCGCGCCCGACGCGGACCTCGGCTTCCCGCGCATCCGGGCCACGGTGCAGCCGGCTCCCTTCGATGAGCACGCACGGAAGGCTTACCGCCGTCATGACCTGTGAGGCAACGCTGCTAGCGGACTTCTCCCTAGAGATGACCGGGAAGGACACCGGCAACCTGGCCGAGGCCCGCGGCGCCATACCGCCGGGGACCCGGATCAACATCACCTTCCTCGGCCACGAGGACCTGGCCCTGCGGCTCGCCGCGGCCCGGGCGGTGCGCGACTACGGTTTCACCCCGGTGCCGCACATCTCGGCCCGGCGGATCGAGTCGGAGCAGGCACTGACGGAATTCCTCGCCGCCCTGGCGGCAATCGGGGCCAGCGAGAATCTGTTCGTGGTGGCCGGCGACCCGGCCCAGCCCGCAGGGCCTTACAGTGACGCACTCAGCCTGCTCCGTTCGGGGAAACTAGAGCAGTACGGGGTGCGGCGGGTCAGTGTCGCGGGTTACCCCGAGGGGCACCCGGACATCGCGGGCGACGTGCTGTGGACCGCGCTGGCGGACAAGGCCTCCCACCTGTACCAGCTCGAGCTGGGCGACAGCATCATCACCCAGTTCGGCTTTGACGCCGAGGCCGTCCTGAACTGGGCCGAGCAGGTCCGGGGGCGCGGCGTCACGCTGCCGATCCGGATCGGGGTACCGGGGCCGGCCGGGGTGAAGCGACTGCTGAGCTACGCCAAGCGGTTCGGGGTCGCCACCAGCGCCGGCATCGCCAGGAAGTACGGCCTGTCGCTGACCGGCCTGGTCGCCGCAGCCGGGCCCGACCGGTTCCTGCGCGAGCTGGCCGACCGCTACGACCCGGCCCGGCACGGCGAGATCAAGCTGCACTTCTACACCTTCGGCGGACTCGCCGCCACCGCCGAGTGGATCAGCGAGTTCCGCCGCAGCGCGGAGGGGGAGGCAGCGTGACCGCAACCAGGGAAGCGCCAGCCGCCGCAGCGCTGGCGGCCGCCACCCGCGACCACGCCACCCTGATCGTGCACGGCGCCGACCAGCCCGGCATCGTGGCCGCCGTCGCCGCCGTGCTCAGCCGCCACGGGGCCAACATCGTGTCGCTCGACCAGTGCTCCGACAATCCGGAAGGCGGCGCGTTCTTCCAGCGCACCGTGTTCAGCGTGAAGGCCCTCACGGTCCGGCTGCCGGAGATCGAGGAGGCGCTGCGGGCGGCGCTGGTGCCCGCCTTCGGCCTCGAGTTCGCGCTGCGCGACCAGTCGGTACCGAAGCGGGCGGCGATCTTCGTCTCTAAGTCCGACCACTGCCTACTCGACCTGCTGTGGCGGCGCCGCCACGGCGGACTGGACATCTCCGTCCCGATGGTGATCTCCAACCACCCGGACACGGCCGAGGAGGTGCGGTCGTTCGGGATGCCGTTCTTCCACGTGCCCTCGTCCGGACCGAACAAGTCCGCGGCCGAGGCCGAGCACCTGCGCCTGCTGGCGGGCAACGTCGACTTCGTCGTGCTGGCCCGGTACATGCAGATCCTGTCGGGCGAGTTCATCGAGCGCGCGGGGGTGCCGATCATCAATATCCACCACTCGTTCCTGCCCGCCTTCATCGGAGCCGGCCCGTATGCCAAGGCCAAGGAGCGCGGGGTGAAGCTGATCGGCGCGACCGCCCACTACGTAACCGAAGCCCTGGACGAAGGCCCGATCATCGAGCAGGACGTCGTCCGCGTCACCCATGCCGATACCGCCGCTGACCTGCAGCGGCGCGGCGCTGACGTGGAACGGGCGGTGCTGTCCCGCGCGGTGCAGTGGCACAGCGAGGACCGGGTTATCCGCAACGGCAAGCACACGATCGTATTCACCTAGGCTCCGGGAGCGCCCAAATGACAACCATCATTGACGGGAAGAAGATCGCCCGGGAGGTCCGCGAACGCGTCGGGGCGGAGGTCGCCGCCTCGTTCCGCGCCACGCCGCCGGGCCTGGCCACCATCCTGGTCGGGGACGACCCGGCCAGCGCGGTCTACGTCGCCAGCAAGCGGCGCGCAGTACGCGAGGCGGGCATGACCGACCACCACCGACCGCTGCCCGCGAACACGGCCCAAGCAGAGGTCGCCGCCGTCATCGACGAACTGGCCGCCGACCCGGCCGTGTCCGGGATCCTGCTGCAGCTGCCGCTGCCCAAGGGCCTGGACAGCGCCCCGCTCATCGAGCGGATCCCGGTAACCAAGGACGTAGACGGCCTGACCACGCTCAGCGCCGGGCGGCTGGCCCGGGGCGAAGTCGGGCTGCGCCCGTGCACACCGAGCGGCATCATGGAACTACTCGATGCCGAGTCGGTGCAGCTCGCCGGCGCCCGCGCGGTCGTCATCGGGCGCTCGGAGCTGGTCGGCCGCCCGATGGCGCAGCTGCTGGTGCAGCGCGACGCCACCGTCACCGTGGCCCACCGCTACACCACCGACCTAGCTGCGGTAACCCGGGAGGCCGACATCCTGGTGGTCGCTACGGGCGTTCGCGGGCTGATCGGGGCCGAGCACGTCAAGCTGGGGGCGACGGTCATCGACGTCGGCATCCACCGCACCGAGAAAGGTCTCGTCGGTGACGTGCGGGCGGCCGAGCTCAACGGCATCGCCGCCCGGATCACTCCCGTACCTGGTGGCGTCGGGCCGATGACCATCGCCATGCTCATGGACAACACTCTCAAGGCGGCGCAGTGCGCGGCCGGGTAGCGGGCAGCGCGAGGGCGACGGCCGGGCACGCCCCGGCGCGCATCGCCGGGCTGCCCGAGCCCGGCCGCTGCTTGGTCATGGGCATCCTCAACGTCACCCCGGACTCCTTCTCCGACGGGGGCGCCTATTTCAACCCGGCCCGCGCGATCGAGCACGGCTGGGGCTGGCGGCCTCGGGCGCCGACATCATCGACGTCGGCGGTGAGTCGACCCGCCCGGGCGCTCGGCCGGTGCCGTCATCGCAGGAGCTGTGCCGGGTCCTGCCGGTCGTCCGCGAGCTGTCCCGCGCGGGCGTGCTAGTCAGTATCGACACCATGCACGCGTCCGTGGCCGCGGCTGCCTTAGGCGCCGGCGCCGCGATCGTCAACGACGTCAGCGGCGGCCTGGCCGACCCGGGAATGGCCGCCGTCGTTGCCCGGGCGGGCGTCCCCTACGTCGTCATGCACTGGAGGGCACCTAGCCGCCAGATGCGACAGCACGCCGTCTAGGCGGACGTCACCGCCGAGGTGACCGCCGAGCTGGCAGACAGGGTCGGCAACCTCACCGCTCGCGGCGTCCGCGAGGAGCAGATCATCCTTGACCCTGGTCTCGGCTTCGCCAAGCGCCCGGCGCACGACTGGGCACTGCTGCGGGACCTTGGTCAGCTCCGTGAGCTGAGCTTTCCTCTGCTGGTCGGCGCGTCGCGGAAGACGTTCCTCGGGCAACTGCTGGGCAACGGCGACCCGGGACGCGTCGCCCCGTCGGACCGGGATGCGGCGACGGCCGCGGTCTCGGTGCTGGCCGCGAGGGCCGGGGCGTACTGCGTCCGGGTGCACCATGTGCGGAGCACTCTGGACGCCGTCAGCGTCGCCGCCGCGGTCATCAATGTTCCTTGAGTATCGCGCCGATCGCACCTGCCGGAAATGAATCCGACATCGCCGGCATCCGCGCCCGCAAGCGCCACAGACCAGCTGGGGGTTACACGGCCGAGCTGCCCTCGTCCGCGACGACCTTGAGGCCGGTCAGCGTGCCCTTGCGCTCGGCGGCGGTCATGCCGCCGGTCAGCGACTTGTCGACCTGCTCAACAATGCTGGCCGCCTCGAGGTAGCCCTCACGGCCCTTGCCGGTGATCTCCAGCATGATGGACCGGCCGCGCCCCTTGGCCTGGCTCTCGGTCACCCAGCCGATCTTCCGCAGGTGGCTGATGGCGAGCGCGGCTCCCTGGGGCGTGATCCCGACCGCCCGGGCCAGGTCGGCGACGGCCCGCGGCCCGCGGGCCATCAGCTCGCCCGCCAGCCCGACCTGGGCCATGGTCACGTCAAGTTCGGCCAGCCCGTCGTCGAAGGCGCGGCGGAACACCACGTAGGCCCGCCAGACCAGGTAGCCGACGCTGTCGCCCGGCCAGGCGTGCGCTGGAACATCGCTCGCCAGGGCCTGCCTGGCCCGTCGGTCGGCCATGGGGAGGAGCGTATCACCCAACGCCTCAAAACAAGTAGTTGTCAATGACTTGTCAATTGCTGGTCCCGATTCTAGCATGAGGGCACTGCCCACGAAGGAGAGAGCATGCCCAGTCTTGAAGACGCGATCAATGCCGCCGGCGGCCCGCTCGCCCTGCTGCGCAGCGGGTCCGGCGGGTTCCCGATGCCGATCAAGTCCGAGTTCACCAATTGGCGGGACGAGCAGGAGAGCTGGCGGACGACCGCCGCCCTGATGGACCTGTCGCACCACATGTCCGACCTGACGGTCGAGGGCCCCGACACCTACCGGCTGCTGTCGGACCTGGGTGCCAACAGCTTCAAGGGCTTCGGCCCGATGAAGGCCAAGCAGTTCGTTCCGGTCAGCTACGACGGCTACATGATCGGCGACTGCATCTTGTTCTGCCTGGCCGAGAACCACGTCCGGCTCGTCGGGCGGCCGCCCGCGCTGAACTGGGTCCAGTTCCACGCCGAGACCGGCTCCTATGACGTGACCCTGCGGCTTGACCAGCGGACGGCGAGCAACCCCAAAGGCCGCGAGTTCTTCCGCCTCCAGCTTCAGGGGCCGTTCGCCGGGGAGATCTTCGAGAAGGTCAACGGCGGCCCCATGCCTGAGATCCCGTTCTTCCAGATGGGCAAGTTCAACGTCGGCAAGCACGAGGTGACCGCGCTCAACCACCGCATGTCCGGGTTCCCCGGCCTGGAGTTCTTCGGGCCCTACGAGCAGTTCGAGAGCGTGCGGGACACGCTGGTCGAGGCGGGGGCGGAATACGGGCTGCGTCAGATCGGCGCCCGCGCCTACGCGTCGGTCGCGACCGAGTCCGGCTGGGTCGCCAACACCGTGCCCGCCGTCTACACCGGGGCGAAGATGAAGGCGTTCCGCGAGTGGCTGCCGGGACGGGGTTTCGAGTCGAACCTGGCGCTGGCTGGCAGCTACGTTCCCGCGCGGACGGAGGACCTGTACGTCACCCCGTGGGACCTCGGCTACGGGAAAGTCGTCAAGCACGACCACGAGTTCATCGGCGCCGACGCGCTCGAGCGGCTGGCCCCGCAGCCGCACAAGCGGAAGGTCTGGCTGTTCTGGCACCGGGACGACGTCGCCAAGATCTTCGCCAGCATGTACGAGCCCGGCGACAAGCGGTTCAAGTACATCGAGATGCCCGCCGCCTTCTACGGCGGTGCGCACGCCGACCGGGTCGAGAAGCACGGCCGCCTCATCGGGGTGTCGCCGCTGGCCATCTACTCGTCGAACGTCCGCAGCTGGATCTCCCTGGCGATGATCGACGAGGCCGAGCTGCAGTTCGGCTCGGAAGTCGAGCTGGTGTGGGGCGAGCCGGACGGCGGGTCGGCCAACCCGCAGGTGGAGCGGCACAGCCAGACCACCATCCGGGCGACCGTCTCCCGGCGCCCGTTCCCCCAGGACTGAGACGGCCCTCGGTCAATGCTGACCGGCCGCTCCAATCTATGGATGAAGGTCGCGCTGACCGGCATCGACAGGCGGCCCGTCAATCTCTTGGGCTGAGTTCCTGCAGCGCCGACGGTCTGGGTCCCCGCTTTGCGTGATTAGCCGAGACGCGGTGGGGGGCTCCGTGCTTGACAGGGTGGACCGCTGCGCCAGCAGGTCAGGCTAGCGAACGTCCAGCCCGGTGACGGTCCGCCCGATCAGCATCCGCTGGATCTCCGACGTGCCATCGAAGATCGTGAAGATCCTGGCGATAGGGGCAGTTTCGCAGGTCAGCCGCCTATTTGACCCCTGGGTATCAGCGCGGATTCAGCACGCCCTGTCCGCGATGAACGACGGTTTTGCGGCTAGCCCGGGCGCCGATTGCCGAACGCAGCGCGGACGCGCCCCAGTCGCAGGACGAGGGCGGCCATCATCCAGCGCTACCGGGAGACAAGCGGTAACCCGTGCGCGGCCAGGAGCGCGGCGGCGTACACCTGGTCATGCCGCCCTCCGCACCGCCGAACAACACCACGCCCGGGGTGCTTCGGGGTGCCGGGGGGCGGGGTGAACAGCACCCTGGCCACCTTGTCGGCGTTGAGCGTGAGGACCCTGGCACCTTCGCCCGGCGTCATCCACTCCCTGATCACGCTTCGTGTGGCGGGCACCGCGCCCTCCGCCGAGGTGACGGTCAGCTTGACAGGGACGCTGGGCCTGCTCTGCGGCGGCGTGGCGGCGAACTCCCCGTTGCCCTCTACGTTGGCCTGCCCTGGCAGGCCCAGCGACGACAGCAGCCCCATCGCGTCCGCCCCCTGTAGCTGCCCGAGTCCGGTCCCGAGGCGGCCAGGTTCACTACCTCACCACGAGGGTGGACCCGCGGCGGCACAGCACGGAGAGCTCGAGGGCGTAAAGGCCCGGCTTTTCAAGCACGCCCCAATCGTGATGCGGGCCGCCGCTGTCGTCAATCGCGGAACACTGCTCGTCACGGCCGCAAGTCCAGCCGGTGGAAGGAATGGCACACCGAGGCCATCCCGAGTTCACCCTCGCCGACGGCACCCCTGTCAGCCCCGGCAAGTGGTGGGGCGGCGACGAGCCAGAAGACACCCTCGAGGGCAGCAAGGCCCGGCTCGGCAGGCTCAAGCTCGGCGAGCAGTACCCCGCAGATATCAGCACGGATTCCGCACGGGGTCAGGAAATGCGAACACCAGAACGGGCCGCCCTGCTCTCGAGTGGATCGGCCCGCGCCCTCGCTAGCCGTTAAACGGCACTATTGACACAAGATTACTGTGCAGTTATGTTCACAATTAATTGATAGGAAACTTAACTGTTAGTTTGCGTGTCGCCACTTCTCAGCCGTGGGAGCGATCCATGAACCGTCACGCCGCCGCCGCTGTCTTGGTCCTGCTGGCGCCCTTGTTCGGCTTGGCGGCCGTGCCCGCCGCGACCGCGGCGACGAATCTGGTCGGCAATCCCGGCTTCGAGACTGGCACCCTTTCCGGCTGGACCTGCTCAGCCCAGGACTCCGCCGTGGGCAGCCCCGTCCACTCCGGGTCGTACGCCCTCAGCGGCGCGGCGACCTCATCCGATGACGCGCAGTGCACACAGGTCATCCAGGTTCAGCCGAACTCGAGCTACGCACTGTCGGCCTGGGTTGAGGGTACCTACGTGTACCTCGGCGACACCGGCACGGGGACCAGCGACACCAGCACCTGGACGCCGTCCGCCGCAACCTGGCAGCAGCTGTCGACGACCTTCACCACGGGCGCCGCCACCACCAGCGTCACGATCTACCTGCACGGCTGGTACGGCCAGGGCACGTACCACGCGGACGACGTGACCCTGACCGGACCCGGCGGGTCGCCGCCATCGTCGCCGACGGTGCCGGCCGGCCTGGCCGTCACCGGGGTCACCTCGTCATCGGCGTCGCTGTCGTGGACCGAGGCGGGCGGTTCCGACCCGGCCGCGTCCTATGACGTCTACGAAAACGGCTCGCTTGCGGCCACCGTCAAGACCACCAGCGCGACCGTGACCGGGCTCGCGCCCGGCACCACCTATCAGTTCACTGTCGCCGCCGTCGACGCGTCGGGCAACGCCTCGGCGCAGAGCGCGGGGGTCAGCGCCACGACATCCGGCAGCAGCGGCGCGAGCAGCAACTGGCGCTCGCCCGTCTACCTGATGCCCCTGGACAATAATCCGCCCGGAGCGTCGCAGATCGCCGCGATCATGACCGCGACCGGGGAAAAGGACTTCATGCTGTCCTTCGTCCTCGACTCCGGCGGCTGCATCCCGGCCTGGGACGGCAGCAGCAGCCAGCTCGTCTCCAGCGATACCACGGTGGCGGCGCTGATCTCCGCGATCCGCGCGGCTGGCGGCGACGCAGGGGTGAGCTTCGGCGGTTACAACGGCACCGAGCTCGGACAGGACTGCTCGAGTGCCAGCGCGCTGGCCAGCGCGTACCAGTCGGTCATCACCAAGTACCAGCTCACCCACGTGGACTTCGACATCGAGAACACGGCGCTGGGCGACACCAGCAACGAGCTCAAGCGATTCCAGGCCATCGCGATACTCGAGCGCGAGGACCCCAGCCTGATCGTGTCGCTCACGATCCCGATGACCTCGGTCGGGCTGCCGGGCACCGGCACCGGCGAGATCCAGCAGGCGATCGCGGCGGGCGCAAGGATCGACGTGTTCGGCATCGAGGACTTCGACTACGGCCTGACCAGCGGCACCCAGGTAAGCAGCGACGAGACCGTCGCCAGCGATGTCGCCAGCCAGCTTGAAACGCAGTACGGCTGGTCGGCCGCCACCGCCTGGTCGCGCATCGGGATCACGCTGATGAACGGCCATACCGACCAGCCAAGCGAGCTGTTCACCCAGGCCACCTTCAGCAGCCTGCTGAGCTTCGCGCAGGCCAATCACGTCGCGTGGTTCACGTTCTGGTCGTTCAACCGCGACCAGCCCTGCCCAGCCGGAGCCGTAGAGCCATGGGCCCCGGGAACCTGCAGCAACATCAGCCAGAACCCGTACGACTTCACCAAGATCGTCGCCCAGTACGCCGGGTAGCGCCGAAGGAGACGTTGATGTCACAGACCTGGTTCCGCAGCTCCCGGTTGGGCAGGCTCAGCGCCCGCCGGTCGGTGACGACGGCGGGGAAGGCGCTGACCGCCGCGTGCGCGATCGGTCTCGTCGCCGCCATCCCGGCGGTCCAGGCGCCGGCACATGCCGCGACGGCGTCTGCCGCCGCGGTGGATACGGCCGCGGCCGCGCCGCCCGCCTGCCCCATCGCGGGATCGACCGCCGCGCCGCTCTACCTGGACACGAGCTACTCGTTCGCCGAGCGCGCCGCTGACCTGGTGTCCTGCATGACGCTGAGCGAGAAGGTACAGCAGCTGCAGACGAACAACGCGCCCGCGATCGGTCGGCTCGGCGTGCAGCAGTACACGTACTGGAGCGAGGGCCAGCACGGCGTCAACCGGCTCGGCGCGGACACGGCGGCGGGCGGCCAGGGCGAGCTCGACGCGCAGGCGACGAGCTTCCCGGTGAACTTCGCCTCGACGATGTCGTGGGATCCGAGCCTCGTCGACCAGGAGACGACCGCGATCTCCGACGAGGCGCGCGGGTTCCTCGACAAGTCACTGTTCGGCACCGGGGAGAACAACCTGGGCCCCGCAGCCAGCGACTACGGCAGCCTCACGTACTGGGCGCCGACGGTGAACATGGACCGTGACCCGCGCTGGGGCCGGACCGACGAGGCGTTCGGCGAGGACCCGTACCTCGCGTCGGCGATGTCGGACGCGTTCGTCGATGGCTACCAGGGCGAGACGCTGAGCGGCAAGCTCCTGACGCCGTACCTGAAGGTCGCGGCCACCGCCAAGCACTTCGCGCTGAACAACGAGGAGGACGACCGGCTGACGGGCAGCTCGGACACCACGGACGCCAACATCCGCGACTACTACACCAAGCAGTTCCAGAGCCTGGTCGAGAACGCGCACGTCTCCGGGATCATGACGTCCTACAACGAGATCAACGGCACGCCGTCGCCCGTCGACACCTACACGACGAACGAGCTGCTCCAGCGCACCTACGGGTTCGACGGCTACACGACCTCGGACTGCGACGCGGTGGCGACCGCGTTCCAGGAGCCGCCGGGCGGGCACGCCTGGGCGCCGCCCGGCTGGACCTCGTCCGACGCGAACGGCCAGATCATCTGGACGAACGACACCACCGGCGCGACGATCCCCGCGGCGGCGGGCGCCGAGGCTTACGCGCTGCGGGCGGGCACCCAGCTCGACTGCACCGGCGACGAGGCGACGGTGACCAACATCGAGGATGCGATCAACGCGGGCCTGCTGTCGGAGGGCGTGATCGACAGCGACCTGACGCAGCTGTTCACGATGCGGATGGAGACCGGCGAGTTCGACCCGGCGAGCAAGGTCGCCTACACCGGCATCACCTCCGGCGTGATCCAGAGCCCGGCGCACCAGACGCTGGCGGAGAAGGTCGCCGCCAACGACCTGGTGCTGCTCAAGAACGACGACGTCACGGGCACCAGCCAGCCGCTGCTTCCGGCCGACCCCGCCAGGCTGAGCAACGTGGTGATCGTCGGCAACCTGGCCAACACGGTCACGCTCGGCGACTACTCGGGCGACCCATCGCTCCAGGTGAGCGCCGTGCAGGGTATCACCACGGCGGTCCAGGCGGCGAACCCCGGCGCGCAGGTCAGCTACGACTCCTGCGGAACCTCCACGACCGCCACCGCTCCGGCCGACTGCTCGGCCGCGACGCTGGCCGCGATCAAGTCCGCCAGCCTGGTGATCGTCTTCGTCGGCACCGACCTCAGCGTCGGCACCGAGGGCGACGACCGGACGCAGCCTGGCCATGCCCGGCAACTACGACTCGCTCATCAGCGCGGTGAACGCGGTCGGCAACCCCGACACGGCGCTGGTCATCCAGTCCGACGGCCCGGTCGACCTCGGCAACGTGCAGGGCGACTTCCCCGCCATCGTGTTCAGCGGCTACAACGGCGAGAGCCAGGGCACCGCACTCGCGCAGGTGCTGTTCGGCACAGCAGGACCCGGCCGGGCACCTCGACTTCACCTGGTACGCCGACGACTCCCAGCTTCCCCCGATCGCAGAACTACGGCCTCACCGCCTCCCAGACCGGCGGGCTCGGCCGCACCTACATGTACTTCACCGGCGCGCCGACCTACCCGTTCGGCTACGGGCTGTCCTACACCTCGTTCAGGTACTCGCACGTCCGGGTCGGCCCCCGGGCGGTCACGGCCAACGGCACGGTGACCGTCAGCTTCGACGTCACCAACACGGGCACGACCGCGGGCGCCACGGTGGCTCAGCTCTACGCCGCGCCGCGGTTCAGCGTGGCGGGCACCCAACTGCCTAGGGAACAGCTCGCTGGCTTCAGCCGAACAGCGGACCTGAAGCCGGGGCAGACTCAGCACATCACGCTCCAGGTCAAGCTCACGAGCCTGAGCCAGTGGGACGAGCAGGCGCTCAGGCAGGTTGTTTACGACGGCAGCTATGCGTTCTCGGTCGGTCCCGACTCGGCCACGGCGGCGGCCTCGGCCACGGTTGCCGTGCGCGGATCGATCACCCCGCGCGTCCAGTACGTGACCGTGCAGCCCGACCAGGTCGTCTACCAGGCCGGCCAGACGCTCAGCCTGACCGGCCGGCAACCCGTGGATCGCCCCCGACACCGACTCCGCGCTCGAGCAGCCGCACGCGAGCGCCGACGGCATCGTCGAGGCGGTCAACAACGACGAGTCGTTCGCGAACCTGTCCCGGGCGCGGGTCAGCTACTCGAGCAGCGACCCGTCCGTCGCCAGCGTGGACTCGCGCGGCCTCGTCCGGGCGGTCAAGGACGGCGTCGCGACGATCAAGGTCACGGTCAACGGCGTGCCCGGCACCGCGGTCATCGTGGTCCAGGGCACGCTGACGAACTCGACGCCCGCCGTCGTTCCCGCGGGCCAGCCGTCGACGGTGAGCGCGACGTTCACCAACGGCGGCGGCAACCCGGTGTCCGACGTCTCCCTGTCGGCCACCGTCCCGGCCGGCTGGACGGCGGCTGCGGCCGGCCCTGTCACGTTCGCCAGCGTGCCGGCCGGCGGCAAGGCCACCGCGACGTGGCAGGTGACCCCGGCGGCGGGAGCGACTCCGCAGCAGTACCCGATCACGTTCGCCGCGACGTCAAGCGAGGGCACGTTCAGCAGCTCGGCGCAGACCAACGTGCCCTACGCGTCGGTGGCGGCGGCGTACGATAACACCGGCATCAGTAACGACAACGCACCCGCCGCGGGCGCGTTCGACGGCGGCGGACTGAACTTCTCCGCTCAGGCGCTCACGGCGGACGGATTCGTGTCCGGCCAGCCGGTGACGGTCGGCGGAACCAGCTTCACCTGGCCGGACGTGAACGTGCCGGACAACGTGGTCTGCGGCGGCCAGGCGGTGCCGGTCAGCGGCTCCGGCGCCGCGCTGGCCTTCCTCGGCGCGTCAAACAACGGCACGGGATCCGGGACCGGCACGATCGTCTACACCGACGGCACGACGCAGTCGTTCGCGCTCGGCTTCGCGGACTGGTGGTCAGGGAGCGCCATCGCGGGCACCTCGATCGCGGCGACCACGCCGTACCTCAACAACGGTTCGAACAGTTCACAGCAGACGCAGCCCGTCCACGTCTACTACGCCAGCATCCCGATTGACTCGTCGAAGACGGTGCAGTACGTGGTGCTGCCGGACGTCACCCAGAACGGCCAGACGGCCCAGGTCACGGCCTTGCATGTGTTCGCCATCGGCATCAGCGGCTAACCGGGACGCGTTGACGAGGATCCTGGCGGTAGGGACAGTTTCCGCAGTTCAGCGGCCTGCAGACTCCGGTGGTATCAGCACGGATTCAGCACGCCCGGTCCGGGATGAATGTCGGTTTCTGGTCGGCCCCGGGCCGCCCAGTGAGCGACTAACCGGGTCGCGCGTGAGTTATACAACCCGCCATTCCGGCCCAGGCGCGGTCGTGGCGTGGTCCGTTCGCTGGCTGAATCTCGTGGCCGGTTCCGGACAGATCCGTTGCCTCTCGCCTAGTCCGGCGGTTTGCTCTTGTTGATTGAGACGTTTCAATGCCCCCGGCGCGCTGTATTGGCCCGCGGTCAAGGGAACGCAGCCGTGTCTTTAGCCCCACACCAAAGGCAGGTATCACATGATGGCGAGGCAGCGCCGCCGGGCGTCTTCATCGCATCCGTCCGGTCCCTCAGAAGATCCGCGTAGACATCGGCTGCGAGGCGCCGTCGCGGGCGTGTTCTCCCTGGCCCTCGTGGTGTTCACGCTCACCGGGGCCGCGCCGGCCACCGCCGCGCCGTCCCAGCAGGCGGCATCCGCCGGCTCGGCCCAGCCGGTCGTCGGCTCGCTGACCACCGACCAAACGACCAACCCGCTGGGGATCGACGACAGCCAGCCGCAGCTCGGCTGGGTCATCACCTCGGCCGCGCGCGGGGTCTCCCAGAGCTCGTACCAGCTCCGCGTCGCCGAGAACGAAAACGACCTGGTGAACGGCAAGGACCTGCTGTGGGACTCGGGCACCGTCAAGTCCTCGCAGTCGTTCGACGTACCCTACGGCGGGCCAGCGCTCGCGTCCCAGGACCGCTACTACTGGCAGGTCCGCGTGCAGGACAACCACGGGGGGCTCTCGGCGTGGAGCACGCCCGCGTGGTTCGAGACCGCGTTCCTTGACCCCAGCCAGTTCCTGGGGAGCTGGATCACCAGCCCCGCGCCGTCGGGCGGTGCCGAGCAGCTGTTCCGCAAGGATTTCACGCTGGCGAGCGGGCAGAGGAACCCAGCGATCACCAAGGCGCGGCTGTACATCGCGGGCCTCAGCTACCCCTACATGTACATCAACGGGCACTCGGTGACCAGCAGCGTGCTGAACACGGACTTCACCATGTTCAACAAGACCGTGGACTACTCCAGCTACGATGTCACGAAGCTGGTGCGCGCCGGGTCTGACTCGCTCGCGGTAAGCCTCGGCAACGGCTTCTACGCCGGCGGCGCCGACGACTACCCGTCCAGCGGCGAGCCCTGGCAGGCAGCGGTGCCCACGCTGAAGCTCGAGCTCCAGGTGTGGTACGCCGACGGCACCTCAACGAAGGTGCTGAGCGACGACTCCTGGAAGGTCACCACCGGCCCCACGACCGCGAACTCGTCGGCCGCCGAGACCTACAACGCGCAGCTGGCGAAGCCGGGGTGGAACCAGGCCGGCTACAACGACAGCAGCTGGGCCTCCGCCTCGGTGCTGCCAGCGGCGAGCACGATACCGTCCTACTCCGCGACGTCGAGCTCGCCGGCCGCGGACTGGCTGTGGAACACCCCCAACGCGGCCACCACCACCGCCAGCGCGGGCACCATCTACCTGCGCAAGGACTTCACCGTCACCGACCCGTCCACCATCTCCAGCGCCATCCTCCGGATCAACGGCGACGACGGCGAGACCGCCTTCGTCAACGGAACCCAGGTCACCAGCTCAGACCCCACCGCGAACAACGGCTGGCAGACCTCCCAGGTCGCCAACGTAAAGTCGCTGCTCGTCCCGGGGAACAACGTGATCGCGGTCGAGGGCCTCAACGTCTCCGCGAACGCCAGCGGCATCATCGCCGCGCTCCAGCTCGACTCAACGCAGTCAGGAACGGCGCCGACGACAATCGTCACCGACGGGAGCTGGCTGGCCCTGCCGGGCATCCCCGCCAGCCCGCCCGACGGCTGGAACACCGCCAGCTTCGACGACTCCTCCTGGCCCGCCGCCAACGTCCTCGGCGCTTACGGCATCGCCCCCTGGGGTAGCGGCGTCTCGAGCCCGGTGACCGCGCCCGCCGGGGTGCTCCGGGCCAGCCTGATCCCGCCGGTCGAGGAGACCTCGACGATCAAGCCGGCGAAGGTCACCAGCCAGGCCGGCGTGACCGAGGCGGTTCCCTCTTACTCCGGGACGCCGACCGCGGACTGGATCTGGAACACCCCCAACGCGGCCACCACCACCGCCAGCGCGGGCACCATCTACCTGCGCAAGGACTTCACCGTCACCGACCCGTCCACCATCTCCAGCGCCATCCTCCGGATCAACGGCGACGACGGCGAGACCGCCTTCGTCAACGGAACCCAGGTCACCACCTCGGGCACGGCGAGCGACGACTGGCAGACCTCCGAGGTCGCCAACGTCGCGTCGCTGCTCGTCGCGGGCAACAACGTGATCGCGGTCGAGGGCCTCAACCCCTCCCAGAGCGCCAGCGGCATCATCGCCGCGCTCCAGCTCGACTCAACGCAGTCAGGAACGGCGCCGACGACAATCGTCACCGACGGGAGCTGGCTGGCCCTGCCGGGCATCCCCGCCAGCCCGCCCGACGGCTGGAACACCGCCAGCTTCGACGACTCCTCCTGGCCCGCCGCCAACGTCCTCGGTCCCTACGGCATCGGCCCCTGGGACACCAACATCCTGACCCCGACAGGCCCCTCCAAGACCTACACCTTCGGGATCACCACCTCCGGGTGGGCGAAGATCACGATGAAGGGAACGGCCGGCACCATCGTCGACATCGAGTACTCCGAGAAGCTCAACTCGGACGGGACGGTGCAGAGCGAGGGCAACGGCAGCACGGGCCAGACCGACGTCTACATCATGAAGGGCGGCGGTCCCGAGACGTACGAGCCCAAGTACGGCTGGAAGGGCTACCAGTACGTCGAGATCACGACGAGCCCGTCCACGCCTGGGGGCGCGCCGCCACCGCTGCCTGACATCCTGTCGGTCACCGGCGTGATCGCGCACACGGCGCTGCCCACATCGGGCAACTTCACCAGCTCCAGCACGCTGCTGAACGAGTACCAGACCGCGCAGGCGAACACCATCCTCAACAACCAGTACTCCTACGGCAGCGACACCCCGGTGTACGAGAAGGGAGGCTGGACCAACGACAACGGCGACTACTCGGACTCGGAGATGGATAACTTCGACGCCGAGTCCTACTACGACGAAATGATGCAGAACTTCGACGACTCGCAGGACTCCGCGGGCAACATCGGGGTCCTCGTGCCCACGCCGCCCGGCGACGACAACGTCGACCCGCTCTGGGGCGGCTCGTTCCTGCTCATCGAGTACAACATGTACGAGCAATACGACAATCTCGCGACAATCCGCCGCGACTACGACAACATGGCGGCCTACGTGAATGACCTTGATGGCCAGATCGCGTCAAGCGGCTACATCTACCAGGGCACGACGTACGGCGACTGGTCGGTGCCCAGCAACGGCAACCCACCCTCCAGCGAGATGCTGGGCAGCATGTTCCTCTACCGCGAGACCGAAGACCTGTCCCTCATGGCCGCGGCCATCGGCAACACCTCCGGTGCGAGCAAGTACGCCAGCCTCGCGGCGGACATCCGCACGGCCGTCAACAACGAGTTCTACGACGCCGCCGACAGTGAGTACCGCGACCCGCTCGGGCTTAACTCCCACGCCTACGGCGGGCCGAGTGGCGTCATCACCTCCACCGCCTACGACCAGACGGCGAACGTGTTCGGCCTCGCGTTCGGCCTGGCACCGGCCGGGACCACGCAGGCGATCGCGGAGGGCCTAGCCGCCAACGTGACCGCCGACGGGAACCACCTGTCCACCGGGGCCAACGGGTCGAAGTACATCCTCCCGATGCTGAGCGACTACGGCTATGGCGACCTCGCCTACCTGGTGGCCACCAACCCGACCGCTCCCGGTTGGGGGCAGTGGTTCCTGCAGTGCGGGGCCACCACCATGTGGGAGGCGTGGGAGGACAGCTCATGCAATACTGCCCGCTCTCGTGACCACGCCTTCATGGGAACGGTGGACGACTGGCTGTACTCCGGCATCGCCGGGATCTCGTCCACGTCACCCGCGTTCCGCACGGTCTCGATCGACCCCACGCCGGGCGGGGGCCTCACCCGCGCGTCGGCTTACGAGACCACGCCACTTGGACGGGTGAGCTCGGCCTGGACCGAGTCGGGGACGAGCTTCGCCCTGACGGTCCAGGTTCCCGTCGGCTCGACGGCGTCGGTGTGCGTTCCGGCCGCCACCGCGCAGTCGGTGATGGAAAGCGGAGTCCCGGCCGCCAGCGCGCACGACGTGACCGTGACCGGCATGCAGGCCTCCTGCCTGCGGGTCCAGGTCGGGTCGGGCACCTACCGGTTCCGCTCGACAGTGTCCTGACCCTCCACTAGGAAGTCACAGCGGCCCGCCCTCGGTCACTGACGGCGGGCCGCTGTGACTCACAAGCAATGGGCGCCTGCTCGCTCGCGCCGAAGTCCGTGGGCCCGGTCACGGTCAGGTTCACGGCGAGCGCCTGGGCCTCCGCCTTGGCGCGCACTCCATGGTCACGTAGAAGTCGTCGCTCTTCGGGCCGGCATCGGCTGGTGGCCGTATCAGGACATAACTAATATTAATGCAACAAATCGTCTTGACTTTCAGCCCTAACTCTTCAAGGGTGAGCAGGAAGAGTTGACATCGTTGTCATAGACGGTTGAGCGACCGGGACGGCCCTGTGTCCCGGACCTGAAGTCCGCCTGCCTCGGCGGACGCCTCCGCGGTGACGACGTGTCCTGCCAAGGAGGTCCGAGGTTGAGACGTAAACGAGCTACTGGCATCCGCTGCCTGCCGGCGGTGCTGATACTGACAGCGGCAGGCGCGCTGGGGTTGAGCGGAATCGCCAATGCTGCCACCCCCAGCCCCAGCCCGTCCGCCACCCCCAGCCTCGGCCCGTCGGCCGGGCCGTCCGCCGCCGCGTCCCCGGGCAGCGGCGCAACCGCGAAAAAGGGCATCACCTGCACTGTGACGAACATCGGGCATCTGAGCGACTGCCAGAAGCCCGTCACCTCGAGCAAGCTCCCGTCGGGCGCGCGGAACAACGTCACCGTCGGGCAGCCGGCCTCGGATCTGGCGAGTCTCGTCGACACGCGAACCTGGACAACCGGCGGCGGTAACACCTTCCCCGGCGCGGACGTGCCGTACGGCATGGACCAGTGGTCCCCCGACACGGTGCCCAACCGCAACGCCGGCGGCGGCTACAGCTTCACCGACACCACGCTCACCGGCTACGCCCTGACGCACATCTCAGGACCGGGCTGCGGCGCCGCAGGCGACGTGCCGATCCTGCCGGTCACCGGGGCGCTCCCGTCCGGCAACCCGAACAACGTGACCACGCCCCTCAGCCACACGGGCGAGGTCGCGCAGGCGGGCTACTACTCCGCGCAGAGCAACGGGTCCACCGACCCCATCACGTCGGAGTTCACGGCTACGGCGCACAGCTCGATGGGCCAGTTCACCTTCCCGTCGCAGAGCGACGCCGGCTTCGACATCAAGCTGCAGGACAGCCAGACCAACGTCAGCTCGGACACCGCGCAGATCGTCGGCAACGACGAAGTCCAAGGCTCGGTGACCACCGGCGACTTCTGTGGCGAAGGCGTTAACGACGGCCAGTCGCAGCTGTACACGGTCTACTTCGACATCACGTTCAACCAGCCGTTCACCTCGTCCCAGGTGATCACGGCCTCCGGGCAGACCAGCCCGGAGGCGGTCTACGTATCCTTCGGCACGGCCACCCCGGTCGTGGACGCGAAGGTCGGTATCTCGTTCGTGAGCACCGCGAACGCGGCGCTCAACTGGCAGACCGAGAACCCGGGCTGGAACTTCGACGCGGTCAAGGCCGCGGCGCAGAACAGCTGGGACCAGCTGCTGGGCAAGATCAAGGTCTCGGGCGGCAGCTACTCCAAGACCCAGGAGTTCTACAGCTTGCTGTACAAGGACTTCATCGACCCGCAGGTCACTAGCGACGTCAACGGCCAGTTCATGGGCGCCGACGAGAAGGTGCACACGCTGGCGGCGGGGCAGACGAACCAGTACGGCGTGTACTCCGGCTGGGACATCTACCACACGCTCGCCCAACTGCAGGCCATGCTCGACCCGTCGGCCGCATCCGACCAGGCGCAGTCGCAAGTCAACTACTACTCGGAGGACAGCATCCTCCAGCAGTGGGGCTACTACCAGGACAACAACTACGTGATGGTCGGTGACCCCGAGGACGCGATCATCTCGGACTACTACACGTTCGGCGGGCGCAACTTCAACACCAAGCAGGCGCTGACCGACATGCTCACTCAGGCCACCACGACCAACGACGTGCGGCCAGGCGAAGGGCTGGAGCAGAAGTACGGCTACCTACCCGAGGACGGCACCTTCAACCCCTGCTGCAACGCGCACGGCGTCATCGCCACCCAGCTGGAGGACGACAACGCGGACTTCGCCCTGTCGACCTTCGCGCAGGATCTCGGTGACACCAAGGACGCGGCCATGCTGAAGGCGCGCGCCAACAACTGGGAGAACGTGTTCGACCCGAACAATGACCTGCTGACCGCCCGGTTCGAGAGCGGGCAGTTCGAGCAGGGCATCGTTCCGACCACGCAGCAGAACAACGAACCGGACTACGTCGAGGGCGACGCCTACGAGTACCTGTGGGACACGCCGGACAACTACCAGACGCTCGTCAACCTGCTGGGCGGCAATGCCAAGGTCGACTCGGCACTGGAGGCTTACCTGTCGCAGCCGAACGGGAACGGCATGTTCGACCAGATCGCCAACGAGTTCGACCTGGGCGAGCAGTTCGGGCTGGACTACGCGGGTGACCCCGCCGGGACGCAGGCCGCGGTCCGCAACATCGAGAACACCGTCTACCTGCCCGGGCCGAGCGGGCTCGCCAACAACGATGACCTCGGCGCGGAGAGCTCTTCCTACCTATGGCAGATGCTCGGCCTCTACCCGGAGAACCCGGGCGACGGCACCCTGCTGCTGAACAGCCCAGGGTTCCCGCACGCGCAGATCACGCTGTCCAACGGGCACACGATCACCGTCAACGCGCCCGACGCCAACAACGAGTACTACGTCAATTCGCTGAAGATCAACGGCCGCCCGGACCAGAAGCTCTACACGAGCTACAGCGACCTGAGCAAGGGCGCCACCCTGGACTGGACGCTCAGCTCGAAGGCCACCAGCTGGGGCAGCGCGCCGCAAGACGCGCCGCCGTCCGACACCGCGGGAGTCTCGGCGACAGTGGGCTACCTGGCGAATCAGACCGCCCAGGTCGCACCGGGTAAGTCCGCCCCGCTCACGATCGGCGCCAACAACGCCACTAACGAACCGCAGAAGGTCAAGGTCCAGATCACGGCGCCGTCCGGGGTCACGATCTCGCCGAGCTCGGCGACGATCGAGGTTCCGCCGCACGGCACGGGCACGACCGAGCTGACCCTGACCGCGGCTGCGGGTACCACGCAGAACTTCTACTCCGCGCCCGTCACGCTGACCACGGAAAGCACCGGCCAGGCCCAGTCGATGAGCCAGACTGTCCTGGTCGCCGCCACCGGCAGCCTGCTATCCACGTTCAACAACACCGGCATATCCGACAGCAGCGACGCCGCCGCAGCCAACTTCGACGGCGACGGTTTCAGCTACTCCGCGTCGGCCCTGGCGGCGGACGGGTTCAACCCAGGCCAGCCCGCCACGGTGAACGGCGTGACGTTCACCTGGCCGCTTCCGTCCGGCGGCTTCCCGGACAACACGGTTCCCAACGGGCAGACGGTCACCGTGAACGCGCCTTCCGGAACGCAGACACTGGCGTTCCTCGCGGCCGCCACCAATGGTCCGGTCACGGCACCGGTCACGCTGCACTACTCCGACGGCAGCACCAGCACCTACTGGCTGGGGCTGTCCGACTGGACGCTGAACGGCGGCGGCGGCACGCCGTCGTACGGCAACCAGGTCGCGGCCACAACGAGCTCCCGGAACTTCTCGGGCGGCCAGCAGTCCGTGAGTACCGACGTGTTCTACGCGGCGGTCCCAGTCGACCAGGGCAAGACGCTCACCAGCGTGACCTTGCCCACCGGCTCGAGCGCCAGCCACGAGCACATCTTCTCGATCGGCACCTCGGCCGCGGCCATGACCGGCCCGGTCGCCACCTCACTGAGCACCACCAGTGCCCAGGCTGGCCAGCAGGTGACGATCAACGGCTCTGGCTTCGGTTCCTCGCAGGGCAACGGCTACGTGGCCTTCAGCGACAACGGGACGAACTGGGGTGCCCCAGGCAACGTCGCCCCCTTCACCATCGACAGCTGGAGCGACACGGCGATCACCTTCACCGTGCCGACCCCGAGCGGGGGGTTCCAAGTCATGGATGGTACGCCGGCGTCGGTGACCGTGGTCGACAACTCGGGTGACGTCTCCGACGCCCCAGAGCTGATGATCACACCGACCTCCAACCCTGCCGACTACTACGACAACGCCGGCATCTCCGACGACACCAACACCTCGTGTGCCGACTTCGACGGCGGCGGTTTCAGCTACTCCGCGGAGGCCCTGTCGGCGGCCGGGCTGACGCCGGGTGGCACCGTCAGCGCTGACGGGCTCACGTTCACCTGGCCCAACACCGCGCCCTGCGCGAGCGACAACATCCTCGCCGCCGGGCAGACAATGCTGGTCAGCGGAACGGCCGGGGCGACCAAGCTCGGTCTGCTCGAGTCGTCCTCCGATGGCTCGAACTCCGGTCCGATCACCATCACCTACACCGACGGCACATCAACAACCGCGACCGTGTCGTCCAGCGACTGGGCAAATGGTCCGGCACCGGACGAAACGGCCGTCGCTACAATGAGCTACCGCAATGTGAACGGCGGCGGCCCCCAGGCGATCACGATGTACGTCTACGCCATCACGATCCCGATCGACTCGTCCAAGACGGTGGCCTCGGTCACCTTCCCCGATATCAGTAACACGGTTGCGGGCGGCACCTCAGCCACGCATATCTTTGCGGTTACCACCGGCTGACGCTCGCAGTCACCAAGCCCGCCCGCCGACACCACGTCGGCGGGCGGGCTCTACTATCAGTGAATTTATCGAGGAGTCCGATGGAGCGTTCGCGCCCCACCATGAAAGACGTGGCGATCGCCGCCCGCGTCAGCCTGAAGACGGTCTCACGCGTCGTCAACGGCGAGCCCGGCGTCACTCCGGACACCGAGCTACGGGTGCGTGAAGCGATCGAGACGCTCAGGTTCCTGCGCAACAACAGCGCGCGCATGCTGCGCACCGGGCAGGCCGGGGCCGTCGGGCTCGTCGTGGAAGATATCGGCGACCCGTTCTACTCGACGCTGTCCCGCGGCATGGAACACGTGGTGCGGGCCCGCGGGTCGCTGCTGCTTAGCGGGTCGAGCGAAGCGGATGCGTCGGTCGAGCGCAAGCTGGCACTGGCGTTCTGCGAAGGTCGCGTCGACGGGCTCATCGTGGTCCCGACGAGCGCCGACCACAGCTACCTGCTGCCCGAGATGATGGCGGGACTACCCGTGGTCTTCGCCGACCGCCCGCCGGGGCGGATCGACGCCGACACCGTGCTCAGCGACAACATTGGCGGCTCGCGGCAGGCGACCGCTCACCTCCTCGCCGGCGGCCACCGCAGGATCGGGTACCTCGGCGACAACCCCGACATCTATACCGCACAGGAACGGTACAGGGGATACCTCGAGGCAATGAGCGGTGCGGGCGCGCCCGTCGCGGAGTCCTGGGTCGCGAGAGGGTCGATGACCATCGACAAAGTGCGGGCGTACCTGGAGCGGATACTCGCGGCCCCCGCGCCGGTTTCCGCGCTGATTTGCGGAAACAACAGAATATCGGTGCTGGCGCTGCACGCGCTCGCGTCGCTGGACGTCGACATGGCCATGATCGGCTTCGACGACTTCGAGCTGGCCGACCTCCTCCGCGTGACGGTGGTCGCCCAGGACCCGGGCGAACTGGGCCGGCAGGCTGCTGAACTGCTGTTCCAACGAATGGGCGGCGACTCCGCGCCATCGCGCCGGATCGTCATCCCGACCCGCCTCCTGCAGCGCGGATCCGGCGAACTGCCCCCCGCCGCCGCCGCGATCGCGCGGTGAAGATGGTGCTATCGAACGTCCAGCCCGGTGATCGTCCGCCCGATCAGCATCCGCTGGATCTCGTTCGTCCCTTCAAAAATCGTGAAGATATCAGAATACGTGGCAGTTTCCGCAGGTCAACGGCCTGTTGGACCCCAAGTTATCAGCACGGATCCAGCACGGGCTGTCCCTGGGAATGACGGTTTCCGTTCCGCCCGCGTCCGTTTTCAAGCGTGGTTGGACGCACGCCGAGAAGGCACTGCGGACGTGCCACATCCCTGCCACGAGGGACGCCCGGCAGCCGATGTCATCTTCGCCTATTCTGGCTGCCCCCAGCCAGTACCTTCTTGATCTCCTGCCCAGGTCCCGGACCCGCGGGAGAGACGCGGCCGCCGGCACGCGCTGGCAGGGCCACTGGCCGTCGGGACCGCGGCGGTGATCGCGGGGTCGAGGTCGCTCGCCGCGATCCCGAACCGGAGGTACCTGCTGGCAGCGACCTCGAGTGGCCAGATCGACGACACCACGCCCGGTTTGACCGACTACCCGGCCAACGGCACGATATTCGACCAGTTGGACGCGCACGGGATTACTTGGAAGGACTACTTCACCACGACGCCCAGCGCGGAACTGTTCCCGCCGCTCTTCTTCAAGAACCAGGGGACAAAGATCGTGCCGATCAGTGACTTCTTCGCCGACGCGGCGGCTGCGACGCTGCCCAACTACAGCCTGGTGGAGCCAACTTCGTCTCCCATAGAGTCTATGACCGCACCAGCATCCTGAAGCTGGAAGAGACGAAAAGGAACCTGCCCGCGCTCACCTTCCGGGACCCTCTAACGCCACCGCGATGCTCGACATGCTCGACCTGCGGCACCCGTCATTCGCCGAGCCGCCGGAGCTCAGCAAGCCTCTCCTGGTGACGGACCCGTCGGCTCTGAGCTGCAGCGTAACCGGGCCCGGTACCATCCCGCCGCCCGGGTCCGTGACCGGCTGACCACTTGTCGCTGGTGGCCAGGCACCGGTACTATTCCTGGCGCCTGCCACCGCCCGCCGCACCGGACGATCGCCTCATCGACCGAGCCATCCCGCGGGCCAGCCGGGACGAACAGATGGTGTGTTAACGCCTATTTGACGGCTCCGAACACCTTCGGTCAAGATTGGGCCATGCTCTTGACCGAAACGTGACATAAAGCGATCAGATCAACAGCCGACTTAGGCGGCGTCAGGAGCCTGGGCCGGCGGCGGCAGGGTGCGCTACGTGCAGCTTCACGCCGGCGTCCCGGAGGCGGTGCAATTCCCCAGCGTCGGCGCCGTCGTCGGTCACCAGGTGCGTGATCGTTTCGACCGGAACGGTCTGGAACATTGTGTCCTCGCCGATCTTGGTGCGGTCGGCGAGGACGACGACCTCCTGTGCGCACCGCGCGATCGCGGTGTCCATGCCGGCGGCCAGCATGTTCGGGGTGGACAGACCGCGTTCAGCGGTCAGCCCGTTGCCGGACAGGAACGCATACCGCACCCGTACCTTCGCCAGCGACTGCTCCGCGACGCTGCCCACCAGCGAGAACGTTGAGCCGCGGAGCGAGCCGCCGGTCACCACGACCTCGGCCTTCGACGGGGCGAGCACCTGCGCAACCAGTACCGAGTTGGTGACCACCGTGAGGTCGATCATCCGACTCAGCGCGATCGCCAATTCGCGTGTGGTGGTGCCGGCGCCCACCACGATCGCGTCGCCTTCGTCGACCATGGTGGCCGCGAGACGTGCGATTGCTGCCTTCTCCGCCGCCGCCACGCGGCTCTTCTGCCGGTAGCTCTGCTCGTGCGACAGGTCATTCGGCCAGACCGCGCCGCCGCGCCGCCGGTCGAGGAGCCCCTGCTCCACAAACATGCGGATGTCGCGGCGCACCGTCACCTCAGACGAATTGACCGCAGCCGCGATGTCCCGCAGCGACGCGGCGCCGTTGACTCGCACGAACTCCAGGATGTTCTGTCGTCGTTCCGTCGCGAACATGGCTCTCCTGCCCAAAGTCCCGGCGATTGCCACCGTTCATCGACGGGTGCGATCGAATTTTATCGCGTACCGGACGCTGCACGGTATCAGCGAGCCCACCAGCGGTCACCAAGCGAGCGGATCGCGGTCAGTTTCGGACGAATTATTGACTGAGATTGATCGAAAGAGTTATACCAAAGTAGCCCGACACGCCGACCCCCGGAATGCCGGCTTCCCGGAACAGGAGCGACCTCCCTTGACCCCCTCCAGGCCAGACCCCAGCTCGCCGTCTACTCAACTGCCCGAATCGGCGCCGGGCCGCACCTCTCGCCGTGGCTTCCTCGCGTGGTCCGGCACTGCCGGGATCGCCGCAGCGGCGGCCACGGCGCTGTCTGGGTTCCCCAGCCGGAGCGCGTCGGCCGACACGATGCCAGGCGCGGCGACTACAGCGGCGCCGAGCGGCCGCCCTGTGGCCGGCCCGGGCCCGAGTTTCGACCCCATCCGGCCGCCGGCGGTGCCGCTTGCCGTTCGTTCCCCCTACCTGAGCACATGGCTGCCTGCCAATAACCTGACCGGCACCTGGCCGGCGTTCTGGACCGGGCACATCACCGCGTGGACCGGCATCGCGCGGATCGACGGCACGTCATACGTCTTCCTCGGCAATCCGCTGCTGCCCAACACCAACCCGATGCCGAGCATGCGGCAGGTTAGCGTCAACATCAGCGCGACGCATTCGCGGTTCACCATGCAGCAGGGCGGCGTCGAGGTGGATCTGGGCTTCTTTTCCCCAATCGAGCCGGGCGACCTGCGCAGGCAAGGCGTGCCGCTGAGCTACCTCACGGCGACCGCGCGCAGCATCGACGGCGCCAACCACCGGGTCAGCCTCTACTTCGACATCTCAGGAGAGTGGACGGACAACGACACCGGCACGCAGATCGTCTGGGATCAGCAGGCGTTCACCGAGTCCGGTGTCTCGATGATCAGCCTTACCAACACGGCGGCGAACCCGCAGCCATTGCAAGAGAACGGCGACATGGCGGCGTGGGGCACGGTCGTGTGGAGCACGCTGTCCCGCCCCGGACTTACCTGGCAGATCGGCCAGGACGCCGTGGTGCGCGCGCTTGGCGTCGCACAAGGCTCGCTGGCCAACACCGTCGACACGCAGTTCCGCGCCATCAACGACGACTGGCCGGTCTTCGCGTTCAACGTCGACCTCGGCTCGGTACGGCAGGCCACCGACCCCGTCGTGCTCAGCATCGGACACGTCCGGACGCCGGCGGTCAGCTACCTCGGCTCGCCGCTTCCCCCGCTGTGGCAGACTTACTACCCGACCTGGCAGGCAATGGTTGGTGCCTTCCACGCCGACTACGCCGCCGCCGAGGAGCGCGCGGCCAAGCTGGATCAGAAGATCGAGTCGGACGCGACGGCGGCCGGCGGCAAGCAGTACGCCGCGCTGTGCGCCATCGCGCTGCGGCAGGCGTTCGGCGGCACCGAGCTCGTCAGCAAGGATGGCCAGCCCTGGGCCTTCCTGAAGGAGATCTCCAGCGACGGCAACGTATCGACAATCGACGTCACCTATCCGTGCATGCCAGCGTTTCTCTATGCCGACCCCGCCTACCTCGGCCTGATCCTTGATCCGCTGCTCGATTACGCAGAGCACGGCGGCTGGCCCAAGACGTTTGCCGAACACGACCTCGGCAGCCACTACCCCAACGCCAGCGGGCACAATGACGGCAACGAGGAGGACATGCCGGTCGAGGAGTCGGCGAACATGCTGATCATGTCCGCCGCCTATGCGGCCCGGATTAGCCCCGCCCAACGCGCGCAGTACGCGACGTTGCACTACCCGATCCTCAAGCAGTGGGCCGACTACCTCGTCGCCAACGCGCTCGACCCCGGCTTCCAGAACCAGACCGACGACTTCACCGGCTTCATCGCGCACAGCGTCAATCTCGCGTTGAAGGGGATCATCGGAATCGGCGCGATGAGCAAGATCTCTACCGCCGCCGGAAACTCCGCCGACGCGGCCAGCTACCTGGCTACCGCACGGAGCTACATCGCGCAGTGGGCGCAGAAAGCCACCGACAGCTCCGGCGCCCACCTCAAGCTCGCCTACGACCAGGATGGCACGTGGAGCCTCAAGTACAACGGCTACCCCGATCGGCTGCTCGGGCTTGGGCTCGTCCCAGACTCGATCGCCGCTGAGGAGGCAGCCTGGTATCTCAGCCGGGCAAACACCTACGGTGTGCCGCTGGATCTGCGGCACACCTACACGAAGGCTGACTGGGAGCTGTGGACCGCGGCGTGGCTCAGTGATCACCCTGACATCCGGGACGTGCTAATCGAGGGCGTCTACCAGTTCGCTACCTCCAGCGGCAGCCGCGTGCCGATGACCGACTGGTACGACACCGAGACCGACAACCAGGTCGGGTTCCAGGCTCGGCCCGTCGTCGGCGGCTTCTTCGCGCTGCTGACGCTATAGCCAGCTGCCAAATAGGCCAGCTGCCAATCGGGCACCCCGGGATCGCCAGGATGCCGGGGTCGCCCGATTCCGGAGGGTACCCCGCGCGTGAACGCCGACGCCCGAGCCACCCGCCTGCAGTACCACCTGGTGCGGCAAATCCAGCAATGGAGCAAGGACGATGACAGGGCGCGGGCTACTACAGCCCCACCAAGAAGCAGATTCGGGAGCAGCTCAACCAGTGGATCCGGGTCGGCGGCGCGTTCGACGGCGTCGTCGACTTCGACCGGGCGGTCCGGGATCCGGCGGATCCACTGATGCTCGCGCCCGCGTACGACTCCGGCGATCACCTGCACCCCAGTAACGCCGGATACCAGGCGATGGCCGATGTCATCGACCTCAGCCCGCTGCAGTAGAGAGGAACGACACGATGCGACACGGCAGGCACCACGCGGGCGTCGTCATGGCGGTATTCGGCCTCGTCCTGGCGGCGGCACCGGCCTGGGCGGCCACCGCACAGGTGCCGGGCCGCCAGGATGCGCCGACGACAAGAACCTCGGCGGTGCCCGCGTCGCCCTATCCAGCGGTCGGTCCCGGCACCCACTTCCTCAACGACGACGCACTGCTGGGCAATATGTCGCAGCCGGGCTGGTACAAGGCCAACATCCCGTTCCTGGCCGTGCCGGACCAGACCATCCAGAGTGTCTATTACTACCGCTGGCGGGTGTGGAAGGAACATCTGCGCGACACCCAACCCGGCGGCGGCGATATCCAGACCGAATTCCTGCCCGACGTCGGCTACGCGGCGCCGTACGACGGCATCGTCGCGGCCGAGGGCCACCACATCATGGAGGGCCGCTGGGTCCGGGACCAGTCGTATCTGAACAGCGACCTGCAGTACTGGCTGAACGGGCCGGGACAAGCCGCGCAAGGCCAGGACCCGTACGCTGAGCAGTGGGTAGACGAGTACAGCAACTGGATCGTCTACGCGGCCTGGCAGCGGGCGATGACTACGGGCGACTTCTCATCCCTGAAGTCGATGGAGCCCGCCCTCATCCGACAGTACGACTCGTGGTCGAGCCATCTCGATTCTTCTACTGGACTGTACTGGCAGCTTCCGGTGTGGGACGCGATGGAGCAGTCCGCCTCGTCGATGGCCAGCAGCGACGCATTCGCGGGCGTGCCGACGCTCCGGCCGACGATCAATGCCTACCAGTACGGCGCGGCTGTGGCCATCTCTGACCTCGCGGCGCTGAACGGCGAGCAGGCCACGGCGCGGACGTTCGCGGCCCGGGCAGCAGCCTTGCGGACCCAGACGCAGAAGCTGCTGTGGTCGCCCAGCCAGCAGTTCTTCGACGACGTCCTGCTGCCAGGTAACCCAGGCCACGCCCCACTGCTCCAGCGGCAGGAGACGGGGTTCGTGCCCTGGTACTTCGATATGCCCGGCCCCCAGGATTCGGCGGCCTGGAAGCAGCTCATGGACCCGCAGGGGTTTGGCGCCTCGTACGGGCCCACCACCCTGGAGGTCCGCAGCCCGTACTACATGCAGGACGCGTACACGCCGGGTGCCTTCGATGCGGGCTGCTGCCACTGGGATGGGCCGAACTGGCCGTACGCCACCGCACAGACCCTGACTGCGCTGGCCAACCTGCTCGACGACTACCCCGCTCAGCCCTACGCGTCGCCGGCCGACTACGACAAGCTCATGGACACCTACGCGGCGACCCAGATGAAGAACGGCCAGCCGTACGTGGCCGAGGCTCATGACCCGTCAAATCCGCTGTGGATCTACGACCAGTCTGACCACAGCGAGGACTACAACCACTCCACCTTCAACGACCTGGTGATCTCCGGGATGATCGGGCTGCGACCGCAGGCCGGGAACACGCTGGTGCTCAAGCCGCTGGTCCCGGCGTCGTGGGACTACTTCGTGCTGGAGAACGTGCCATACCACGGCCACAACGTGACCGTGCTTTACGACCGCACCGGGCAACGGTACCACCAGGGCCCCGGACTGCACGTCTATGTGGACGGGCGGCAGGTCGCCGAGGCCCCGTTGGTGCGGGACATGACCGTGCGCCTGCCGCCGGCCCTCCCGGCCCAGCCGGGCAGCGTGTTCGTCAACGACGCGGTGAATACGAGCGGGCACGGCTACCCGATGCCATCGGCTTCCGACACGTGGCAGGGCGACAGCGTCTGGAGCGGCATCGACGGCAACGTCTGGTACGACGAGATCCCCGAGGTGGACTCCCGCTGGACCAACTACTCCTCGCCGAACGCGTCCGACAGTTATGCAGTCGACTTCGGCGTTGCGATCCCGGTCGACGAGGTCCGTTACTACTCGTATTGCGACGGCGGCGGCGTCAAGGATCCGGCGGCCTACCAGGTCCAGTACTGGACCGGCTCGGCATGGGCGGATGTCACCGGGCAGGAGCGCAGCCCTGCCTGCAACGACCTCAACCGGGTGGTCTTCCCGTCCGTCACCACCAGCCAGGTGCGACTGGTCCTCACCAACCCGCCCGGAGCCTACGTGGGCGTAGCCGAACTGGAGGCCGGGACCTGGGCCAGTACGGCCGCACGGGTCACGCTCGGCGCGGCAACGGGCGCCCCAGTCGCGGTGCAGGCCGGTCAGCCTGCCACCGTCACCACCGCGTTCACGAACACCTCACAGTGGGCCGAGTCCGCGATGGCCGTCCGCTTGGCGCTGCCTGCCGGCTGGACGGCGACGCCACAGACCCCGCCGGAAGCGTCCAGCGTCCCGCCCGGCCAGACTGTGCGCACCACCTGGACGCTGACGCCGGCGGCGGGCGCCAAGCCGGGCGGCTCCTATGCGATATGGGCCTATGCCAGCTTCGGGCAGGGCACACAGCGGACCGAGACGCACGCGCGGGCCAGCGCGCAGGTCGGGTTCTCGCTCGCGCCGTTCACCGGCGTCCAGGTCGACGACCACTTCGCCAGCGACGACCTGGCCTCCTATGCCCAGTTCCAGCCGACGGTGACCCAGGGCTACCAGATCCCCGGGGAGACCGCCCCGGCCTGGAGCGCAGAGGGCGGGACGGCCCAGGCCAGCGGCAGCCAGCCGTGGTTCGGCACGCTGCAGTCCGCGGCCGCCCCCGCGTCGTCGCAGGCGGTCGCCGTGGTCGACCCGGCGACGTTCCTCGGCGACGCGAAGACGCAGGACAGCGTGTTCGTCGGCTTCGTCAAGGACGCCAAAGACTACGTCATGGCCTGGTACAACAACGTCAGCCACACTTCCGGCTTTGACCTGAACCTGGGCGGTGTGCTTGAGCCTTCCGGGTTCCAGGCCCCCGGCAGCTCGGTTACCATGCATCCCGGTGACCGGTTCGCACTGGAGCTTTCCGGCAACGACGTGACGTCCTGGGTCCAGACGGGCGGCAGCGGTGCCTGGCTGGAACTGGGATCGACGACAGTGGCTCCGTTCCTGGATCTCACCAGCGCGAGCGCCCGGTCGCAATACCACTTCGCGTTCGGCCTGCGGGGCGACTCGGGCACCATGGCCGCGTCCCGGTTCGAGGGCGCGAGCGAACCGTGAGAACGGACGGACCCGACGATAACGCCGCCGGTCATAGCGCGGCTCGGGGACGTCCTCCTGCTGATAGGGTCGGGCGACGCCCAGGTCAGCGGCATCCGCCAGGTCAGCGCCGCATTCGCAGTCCCCCTGCGGGAAGTTGCCCGTGACCTCGCCCGCCTTGCGCCAGCGCATCGCCGCGCCCGGCGACCCGGGCTGCTTGCCCGGCTTCCTCTTCTTTCCCGGAAGTCACAGCCTCCGAGGAACCCGGGGGGCAGCTCACACCCGGCACGAACCGGATAAACCGGACGGAAGGGGGCCGCCCCGCTCTGCAGTCCCCAGGGCAGCCTTCCTCATCGGTGGGACGGTCGCGTTCGCGAGAAACGTGCGGCCTGTGCGGGCGGTGGACGGCTCGCGTTACCCCGCCCGCAGTGCGGTCCTGCGGTTCGCGCGGGGGGTGCGGGTGGGGTTGGATGGCGGCAGCGGACTGCCCGTGACGCCGGTTTTTCTGTGGGATAGGAGCCCGAAGGTCAGCCTGACGCCGGGACCTGACCCTGCCGGGTCGACTTCTGCTGCTGCGAGCGCGCCGGTCAGTTTTGCGGCTTTCGAGCCTGCTGGCCTGGTCCCCGGGCAGCCCGCCTTTCTGTACTGCCGATCTCAGGATAGGAGGCGTGGTGGCCGCGCGTAAGCAGAAGGCGGCCACGAAGCGGAAGCGCTGCCGGCAAGGACGGTCGAGGACGAGGACTATCACCTGCGGCACGAGCGGGTGGCGGGGGTCGACGTGGCGAAGGCGTCGGGGATGATCTGCCTGCGGCTGCCGCCGGAAGGCGGGCAGGGCAAGCGGCTCTCAAAGGCATGGGAAGCCGGGGCGACGGTCCCGGAGGCCGAGGCGGCGGCGCAGGAGCTGCTCGCGGCCGACGTGGAGATGGTTTCGATGGAGAGCGCCTCCGACTACTGGCGCACCTGGTTCGTGACGCTGGAGGACGCCGGCCTCCGGGTGCAGCTGGTGAACGCTACGTAGCCCCGCAGCCTGCCGGGCCGGCCGAAGACGGACAAGTCCGACGCGCAGTGGATCGCGCGGCTGGCCGAGATGGGGATGCTCCGCCCGAGCTTCGTGCCGCCGCCGGAGATCCGGGCGCTGCGCCAGTACACCCCGCCAGCTGCCGCACCTGACGCAGGACCGTACCCGGTGCTGGCAGCGGCTGGAGAAGACGCTGGAGGACGCCCTGTGCAAGCTGACGTCGCTGATCTCAAAGCTGGCCGGGCCGGTATCAGCCCTGGCGACGATCGCCGGCGAGCGCGGCCCCGAGGTGCTGGCGGGCCTGGCCCTGGCCAGAGTGCAGGCCCCGACGGCACGACCGGCCCTGGCGCGGGAAGCAGGGCTGACGCCGCCGTGCTGTCCGCGGTGGCCCGGCTGGACGAGATCCCGGGCATCAGCCCGCTGGCCGCCATCGCGCTCATCGCCGAGTTCGGCCGCGATATGTCCCGGTTCCTGACCCCGGAGGCCCTGGTGTCCTGGGCCGGTCCCGCAAGGGGCGCGGGAAGAAGGGCCAGGGCAACAGCTACGCCCGTCGCCTGCGCACGATGGGCCGCCGACGGCGCAGCCGGCACCGCCACGTTCCTCGGCGAACGGCACCGCCGGATGTCCTCCAGGCCGGGCGGGGGCGGCAGGAGAAAGGCCGACGTCGCTGTCGGCCGGTCCATCCTCGTTATCGTCTGGGACCTGCTCAAGAACCCCACTCGCCGAGGGGCCATTCTGCTATGCACAGAACGGTCATCACGCTAGACGGCTGAGGTGGCTATTTCCCGGTCAGGCTAGCGAATGTCCAGCCCGGTGATCGTCCGGGCGATTAGCATCCGCTGGATCTCCGACGTGCCCTCGAAGATCGTGAAGATCCTGGCGATAGGGCAGTCTGGGAGCGAACGATCAGGTAGAAGACCGAAAAGATTACTCAGCGATAGCCCCAGCCGGCAGGCCTCAGGACCCGGTAAGCGCGCCGGCTACCGCGGCGGCCACCCGGGCGTTGTTCTCGGCGAGCGCCAGGTTGGCCGGGATGCTCGCCCCCGCGGTCTGCTGCTCGATCCTCCCCAGCACGAACGGGGTGACGGCGGCGCCGGTGACGTGCGCTGTCTCGCAGGCGGCGAGCGCGGCGTCCAGTGCGTCGTTCAGCGGCCCGGGGTCAAGCTCGTCGGCAGGCGGGATCGGCACGGTGAGCAGCACGCCGGTGCGCCCGCGCACCCGGCTGAGCAGCACGTCGGCAGCGACGCGGGCGGTCTCCACCCGGTGCGGCACCCGGAGCCCGCTGGAGCGCAGGTAAAACGCGGGGAACCAGTCATGCTGCCAGCCGAGCACCGGAACGCCCGCCGTCTCCAGGTACTCAAGCGTGCGGGCGAGATCGAGGAACGACTTCGCGCCGGCGCACACGGTAATGACTGGATGATTGGCCAGCGCATCGAGGTCCGCTGAGATGTCGCCGGTCAACTCCGCGCCCCGGTGCACGCCGCCGATGCCGCCGGTGGCGAAGACCTGGATGCCGGCGGCATGAGCGAGCGCCACGGAGGCGGACACGGTGGTCACGCCGACCGAGAGCCCCTGTGCGACCGCCACCGCGATGTCGCGCTCGGCTATCTTCGCCGTGCCAGCCAGAACCCGGTCCTCTTCGCCGGGTTCGAGGCCGACCCGCGCCTTACCGTCGAGGATCGCCGTGACGGCGGGCTCGGCTCCGCCCGCGCGCACCGCGGCCAGGCATCGTCGCAGCGCCTCGCGGTTAGCCGGGGCCGGCAGCCCGAGCTGGGAGAAGATCGTGGACTCGAGCGCGACCACGGGGCGCCCGGTCGCGAGGGCGGCGGAGACGGCGCCGGACACGGTGACCGCGCCCGGCTGGGGCACGGTGTTGGCGGGCGTTGGACTGGTCATGGTTCGCTGCTCCTCGGGATGGCGAGTCGGTTAGTTGTCGGCGGTGCTGACGGGAACCGGGCGGACGGCTGTGGCGCCGGGTGAGAACAGCACCGAACGGGCCAGCTGATGGCCGGCGCGCGCCGCTTCCACCGGGTCGGCGCCGTGCGCGCGGGCGGCGAGGAATCCGGCGGCGAATGCGTCGCCCGCGCCCGTCGAGTCGCGGGCCGGCGGTGACGGCGGCACAGGCACGGTTTGCCTGGCACCGCCGGGCCAGGTCACCGTCGTGGAGTCGGCGCCGTTCTTGACGACCGTCAGCGTCGCGGCGAACTGCGGGCGCGTGACGTCCAGCAGCCGGGCCTCGTGCGCGTTAGCGAAGAACACCGCAGGCCTGATCGACTCCACGAGGTCCAGGTAGGGCGCGAGACCGTAGGTTTCGATCATCTCGGTGGAAGAGGCGTCAAGCGACACGGGGATGCCGGCGTAGCTTGCGTACCTGATCATCGCGAGCACGGCGGCCGCGGCGGGCTCGGCGGCGAAGCAGTAAGACGGCACGTGCAGTAGCGCGGCGAACTCCAGCCACGACTCGGGCACGTCGGTGAGCTGGGCTGCAGCCGCACGGTCGGGGTACATCGTACGCTCGCCGTGCGCATCGACGAGCACGACGATAGTGCCGGTCCGGCCGCGGCGCTGCACCCGTACGTCGACCCCGTGCCCCGCGAGTTCGCTGGTCAGCGCGTCCGCCACCGGGTCGTCGCCGACGCAGCCGATGAAGCGCGCGGGCAGCAGCGCGCTCGCGAACACGGCGACGTTCGCCGCGCTACCGCCGCGCGCGCGGTGGATGGCCGATGGGTTGTCGGTCCCGTGCCGGTTCGGCGCGTCCGGCCACACAACCACGTCCTCGACTAGGTCGCCGACCGTGACGAGAACGCCGCGGTGGAGGGCATCGGGAGTGTCGTGCACTTTGCGGTACCAATCTCTCGGTGGTCGAGCCACTTAGGTTAAGCGCTTGACGATGAAGTTGACAAGGGAGGGCCAGGCAGGGTCACGGCGGGCCGGTGGCTGTGGCGGAGTCAGCGAACGGGTCAGCCCGCCGCCGGCCCGGTGGAGTCGCGGACAATCAGCCGGGAGGGCAGCACCACGCTGCGACGGGCCTGGTTTCCTCGCTCGATGATGTCCTGCAGCAGGGTCGCCGCCTCGAAGCCGAGATCGAAGGCGGGCAGGCTGATGGCGGTGAGCGGCGGTGACACGATCGCGGCGAACGGAAGGTCGTCGAAAGACGCGACCGATATCCGCCCCGGCACGTCCACCCCTAGCTGGGCCAGGGCGCCGAGGGCGCCATAGGCCTGGACGTCAGAGGCCGCGACGATGGCGGTCACTCCCGCCTCGTCCCAGCCGGGCCAGCTGGCCAGCACCTTCGCCCAGGCCGCGCCGATCTCGATGTCCGAGTGCACGCGCAGAATCCGCACGTCCTTGGATTGTCTCCTGAGCTGGTCGGTGAGGTAGCGCCTGCGGTCGGCGAAGGTGGCGGCCGGGCGGGGCGAGTCCAGGTACGCGACTGTCCGGTGGCCGAGGGTGACGAGGTGGTCGGCGAGCTGCCCGGCGCCCGCCTGCAGGTCGAAGCACACGCTTGACGCGCCATCCGGGATTTTCGGATCGTCGATGATCACGATAGGCCGCTGCGCCTCGAGCGCCTCCCGCGGCACTGTGATCGGGTAGTCGAGCAATACGCCGTCGACGTCGGTGCCGAAGACGTACTGCATGTCCGGCTCCTGGCTGCCGGATCCGCTGACCGCGAGCAGCAACTGGGTCTGACCGCCCAGTGCCTCGGCCACGCCGGCCGCGATGGTCGAGATGAACGGGTTGGTCATGTCCTGCGCCACCAGCGCCACGCACTGCCGTCGGCCGGTGGCCAGGCTTCGCGCGGCTTGGTTGACGATGTAGCCGAGCTCGTCAATCGCCTGCCGGACCCGGCGGACCGTACTCTCCGACACCCGCCCGGCCGCTTTGTCGTTGGCCACGAGCGACACCGTGGCCACCGAGACCTGGGCCCGGGCGGCGACGTCGGTCGCCTTGACTCGGTACCGCTGGACCTCTTCGCTAGCCGCTGCCGGGCTCACCCGCGTCCCCCTCCAGCCCAACCGTCTGCTAACACCGTGTGCTTACGCTTACCCATTGTCCGGGCAGCGGTCACCACACCGCTAGCCCTGCGGGATTCAGTGCCGGAATGATATCGCCACCGTAAGCGGCCAGGGTCTGATCCTTGCCGTCGTGCTGCAGGTACACGGCGAACTGGTCGACACCGAGCTCGCGCAGCTCCTCGAGCCGCCCGATGTGCCGCTCGGGTGGCCCGATGAGGCAGAAGCGGTCGACGATCTCATCCGGTACGAAGGCGGTGTGGGTGTTGCCGGCCTGCCCATGCTGGTTGTAGTCGTAGCTCTGTCGCCCGGCGATGTAGTCGGTCAGCGTCGGCGGCACCTGCCCGGCGGTCCCGTACCGGGTCACCAGGTCGGCGACGTGGTTGCCAACCATGCCGCCGAACCAGCGGCACTGCTCGCGCATGTGCGCGAGATCGGTCCCGACGTAGGCGGGAGCGGCCACGCAGATCTTGACCGAGGACGGGTCTCGCCCGGCGTCGGCCGCCGCCTTGCGCACCGAGGAGACCGTCCACCGCACGATGTCCGGGTCGGCCAGCTGCAGGATGAACCCGTCCCCGACCTCACCCGCCAGGGCGAGCGCCTTCGGCCCGTAGCCCGCGACCCACACATCGAGCCGACTGCCGGAGGCCCACGGGATGCGGACGGTGGTGCCCTTGTGAGTCACGGCCCGGCCGTTGGACAGCTCGCGGATGACGTGGACGCAGTCGCGTAGCGCGGCCAGGGTGGCCGGGCGCTCGGAGAGCACCCGCACGGCGGAGTCGCCGCGCCCGATCCCGCAGATGGTCCGGTTGCCGAACATCTCGTTCAGAGTGGCGAACACCGACGCGGTCACCGTCCAGTCCCGGGTACTGGGGTTGGTGACCATGGGACCGACGATGAGCTTGCGGGTCTGCGCCAGGATCTGGCTGTAGATGACGTAAGGCTCCTGCCAGAGCACATGCGAGTCGAAGGTCCAGGCGTAGCCGAACCCGTTCAGCTCCGCTTGGCGCGCGTACTCCACCACCTTGGCCGCAGGCGGGATGGTCTGCAGGACGACGCCGAATTCCACTCTTGGTACCTCCTAGACGGGCGTTGGCTTGGTCAGCGCAGGTACGAGGACAGGCCGCGCGGGAGGTACTGACCGTGGCCGGCCCGGCCGAGGAAGCGCCCGGCGTCGATCACCCGCGTGCCCCGGGACAGCACGGTCCGCACCGCGCCGGCCACCGGCATGCCCTCGTAGGCCGAGTAGTCCATGTTCATGTGGTGGGTGGCCGCGCCCAGGACGACAGTGCCGGCCGGGTCGTACAGCACGATGTCGGCGTCCGAGCCGGGGGCGATGACTCCCTTGCGCGGGTACAGTCCGAACATCCGGGCAGGCGTCGTCGAGCATGTCTCCACCCAGCGCGCCAGGGACAGCTGACCGTCCGCGACGCCCTGGTAGATCAGCTGCATACGGTGCTCAACGCCGCCGATCCCGTTGGGGATCTTGGTGAAGTCGCCGATCCCGAGCTCCTTCTGGTCTTTCATGCAGAACGGACAGTGGTCGGTCGAAACGACCGCCAGGTCGTCGGTGCGCAACCCACGCCACAGGTCGCGGGCGTGCGACTGGTGCTTACTGCGCAGCGGCGTCGAGCAGACCCACTTGGCCCCCTCAAAGCCTGGCGCGCCGAGCTGGTCCTCGAGCGTGAGGTATAGGTACTGCGGGCAGGTTTCGGCGAACACGTTGGCTCCCCGCGACGCGGGCCGCGCTGACCTCGGCCAGTGCCTCGGAGGCGGACATGTGCACGATGTAGAGCGGCGTGCCGCCGGCCACCTCGGCCAGCGCGATGGCTCGGTGGGTGGCCTCCGCTTCCAGCACCGTGGGACGGGTGAGCCCGTGGTAGAGCGGGCCGGCGTCGCCGCGCGCCACCGCCTGCGCGGCGAGCACGTCGATCGCGATCCCGTTCTCGGCGTGCATCATGATCATCGCGCCGTTGCCCGACGCTTGCTGCATCGCCCGCAGGATCTGCCCGTCGTCGCTGTAGTAGACGCCCGGATAGGCCATGAACAGCTTGAAGCTGGTCACGCCCTCGTGATCGACCAGGTGATCCATGGCCTTGAGCGCGTCGTCGTCGACACCGCCGAGGATCATGTGGAAACCGTAGTCAACCGCGCAGTTGCCCGCGGCCTTCTGGTGCCAGCGGTCCAGGCACTCCGGCACCGCCTGCCCCGGGGTCTGGATGGCGAAGTCAATGATCGTCGTGGTGCCGCCCCAGGCGGCGGCGGCCGTGCCAGTCGCGAACGTGTCGCTCGCGGTGGTGCCGCCGAAGGGCATTTCCATGTGGGTATGCGCGTCGATCCCGCCAGGGATCACGTACACGCCGGCCGCGTCGATGACCTCGTCGGCGGTGATCTCCGATGCCAGTGAAGGCGACAGCACGGCCGTGATCGTCTCGCCGTCGACCAGCACGTCGGCGGAGTGCGGCCCGGTCGCGTTCACGACGGTCCCGCCCTTGATTAGCGTGCGCACGGGTCTACCTCCTTCGGACGGGCGGGCGTTACGGCCGGGTCAGGTCGCCGTAGGCGTCGGGACGGCGGTCCCGGTAGAACGCCCAGGTGTTGCGCACTTGGTCGATGCGGCTGAGATCGAGGTCCCGGATGATCAGGTCGCTCTTGTCGCGGGCACCCGCATCGCCGACCAGCTGCCCGCGCGGGTCGACGAAGTATGAGGTGCCGTAGAAGTCGTCGTCACCGAGCTCTTCGGTGCCGACCCGGTTGATTGCTCCGATGAAGTACTCGTTGGCGACCGCTGCGGCCGGCTGCTCAAGCTGCCATAGGTAGTTCGACAGCCCGGCGCTGGTCGCGCTCGGGTTGAACACGATCTGCGCGCCGTTGAGGCCGAGGGCGCGCCAGCCCTCGGGGAAGTGCCGGTCGTAGCAGATGTACACGCCGACCTTGCCGACTGCGGTGTCGAACACTGGGTAGCCGGAGTTGCCCGGCCGGAAATAGAACTTCTCCCAGAACCCCGGCAGGTTGGGGATGTGGTGCTTGCGGTACTTGCCCAGGTAGGTCCCGTCGGCGTCGATCACCGCGGCCGTGTTGTACAGCACGCCCGGCTGCTCCTGCTCGTACACCGGCAGCACGATGACTAGGCCAAGCTCGGCCGCCAGGCTGGCGAACCGCTCGGTGGTGGGACCCGGCACCGACTCGGCGTACTCGTAGAACGCCGTGTCCTGCACCTGGCAGAAGTACGGGCCGTAGAAAAGCTCCTGGAAGCAGATCACCTGGGCACCCTCGATCGCGGCGAGCCGTGCCTGCTCCTCATGGTGCTTGATCATGCTTTCCTTGTCGCCGGTCCAGATGGCCTGGACGAGCGCTGCTCGCACGATGGTCATTTGTAGCCTCTCGCTGGGGGCAACCGCATCCGCTGCGTTATGCGCTTGATGTTATTGCCTGCTCAGCTGTCACACAACCCTGGTTTCACGGCCCGTCGTGACCGTTGCCGAAGGCCGCTAGGCGCATGGTACAGGCATGTAAATCCTCGGTTTCATACATGTAATATCCGCTTGACCTGGTCAAATCGCTCTCGCCAGGACCCGTTTCGAGTCAAATCTAACAAGCTGGAGGCCTTGCGCGTCGACCGCTCCTCGTCTAACTTCTCCGTTATGCGTCTAACAAGATGATCTAACTTCTGCCTTCATGGAAGTGAGCCCCGGTGAACGGCAATAAATCTGCGCTACCCAAGACCCCCCGCCCCCGATACCGTCGCCCCCTGGCGGCCGTCGGCGCCACCTTCGCGGCCGCCGCGGTCGTGGCCGCCTGCGGCAGCCCGGCGAGCAGCACATCCGCCGCGAGCAGTCCAGCCAGCAGTTCCGCCAGCAGCAGTGCCGCCTCGAATTCCTCGTTTACCGCCTGCATTCTGATCAGCAACGAGGGCCTCGACGACCACTCGTTCAACCAGGCCGCCTGGGCGGCCGAGACCGAGGCCAAGGCCAAGCTGGGCATCAACATCAAGTACCTGGAGGAATCCGGCTCGGTCTCCGACATGACCCTCGGCGAGCAGGAGGTGCAGGACGGCTGCAACCTGATCACCGGGGTCGGCTTCAACTTCGAGACCACGGTCGACACGCTGGCCAAGGAGCACCCGTCGGTCAAGTTCGCGGTGATCGACGACACGCTGACCACGCCCGAGCCAAACGCCACCTCGCTCACCTACGAGACTGACCAGGCGAGTTTCCTCGGCGGTTACCTGGCCGCCGGGATGACCAAGACCGGCACGGTCGGCGTGTACGGCAACGAGGCGATCGCGCCGGTCGAGCTCTACATGACCGGCTACGTGGAGGGCGTGGACTACTACAACAAGGTCCACAAGGCTGGCGTGAAGGTCATCGGCTGGACCCCGACGTCGAAGACGGGTCAGTTCGTCGGCAGCTTCACTGACGTCAACAAGGGCAAGCAGATCAGCGAGGCGGAGATCCAGCAGGGCGCCGACATCATCTTCGGCGTGGCCGGCGACATCGACCAGGGCACGGTAGAGGCGATGAACGCCGCCGGCGGCGCGGCTAAGGGCTACTACACGCTCTGGGTCGACTCCGACGGGTGCGCGAGCAACCCGAGCTCCTGCGACGAGATCCTGTCCACGGTGCAGAAGAACATCCAGCCCTCGCTGTACGACGTGATCGCGGAGACCGTCCACGGTTCCTTCCCGAAGGGCGTCTACTACGGCACGCTCGACAACAGCGGTGTCGGCCTCTCGCCGTATCACGACTTCTCGAAGACGGTGCCGTCGGCGCTGCAGGGCGAGATCACCGCGCTCGATAAGGAAGTCGCCTCCGGCACGGTCAAGATCTCGTCCTACTGACGCCCGCGTGCACGGCCGGGCGGGACCACTCCTCCCGGCCGGCCGTGCCTTCGGGCCGAGGCCCCGTGGAGGAGTCCGCGCATGCTCAGGATGAAGGAGCCCCGGTGAACGTGAGCACTGGCTCAGCCAGCCCGGCCAGTGCGGCCGGCCCGGGCTGACACCGCGGTGAGCGCAGTGGAACTGCGCTCTGTGGGCAAGCGGTACGGAACGCTCGCCGCCAACGACGACATCTCCCTCACCGTGCGCAGCGGCGAGATCCACGTGCTGGTTGGGGAGAACGGGGCGGGCAAGAGCACCCTAATGGGCATCCTGTCCGGCACGGTCAAGCCAGACGCGGGCCAGGTCCTGATCCGGGGCGAGGACGTCACCGGCTACAGCCCGCGGGCCGCCATCGTCAAGGGCATCGGCATGGTGCACCAGCACTTCCGCCTGGCCGGCGCCTTCACCGTGGCCCAGAACATCGCGCTCGGATTCGAGCCGCGGGGCCGCTTCGGCCTGTTCGACACGGCCGCGTCCCGCGCGTCCGCCCGCACGGTCTCCGACCAGTTCGGGCTGTCCCTCGACCCGGACGCGATCGTCGGCGACCTGCCGGTCGGGCTGCAGCAGAGGGTGGAGATCGTCAAGACGCTGATGCGCGACGCCCACGTGCTGATCTTCGACGAGCCGACCGCGGTGCTGACCGAGGAGGAGTCGGCGGCCCTGTTCACCATCTTGCGCAAGCTGCGTGAGGACGGCCGGGCGATCATCTTCATCACCCACAAGCTGCGCGAGGCGCTCGCCCTAGCCGACACCGTCTCGGTCCTGCGCCGAGGGAAGCTGGTGGCGACGCTTGACCCCGGCCAGACGACCGTGGCCGAACTCGGCACGCTGATGGTGGGCCGCGCGGTCGCCGCCGTCAGCCAGGAAGCGGTTGGCCTGGAGGCTGTGAGCCAGGAGGCGGTGAGCCAGCCGACGCTCGCCGTGCGAGACGCCGCCCTGCGGCCCAGGACCCTGCACGCTGTGCCGGTCAGCGGGCTGAACCTGAGCGCGCGGCCCGGCGAGATAGTCAGCGTCCTCGGCGTCGACGGCAACGGCCAGCAGGAGATCTTCTCCCTGCTCACCGGGATCCAGCGGCCGGACGAGGGCACGATCTCGTTGGGCGGCGCCGATCTCACCGGCCGGGGATCTCGCGCCTTCCTGGCCGCGGGCCTCGGCGTCGTCCCCGCCGACCGGCACCGCGAGGGTCTGGTCCTGTCCATGTCCATCGCGCGCAACCTGCTCCTCGACCGCAGGCACGAGCGGCGCTTCCTCCGGCTCGGCGGCCTGCTGCTCAACGAGCGGGCACTGAACGCCTACGCCCGGGAGATGATCGCGAAATACGACATCCGGGCTGAGCGACCCGACCAGCCGGTGGCCAGCCTGTCCGGCGGCAACCAGCAGAAGGTGGTGCTCGCCCGTGAGCTCGAGCGGGACATCCGGGTGCTGGTCGCGGCCCATCCGACCCGCGGCCTCGACGTGGGCTCCATCGAGTACGTGCACCGGAAACTGCTCGAGCTGCGGGCGGAGGACCGGGCGGTCGTCGTCGTCACGTCCGACCTGGACGAGGCCACCGCGCTCAGCGACGTCATCTACGTGCTGTACCGGGGAGTCTTCGCCGGCGTCGTCCGGCCGCCGTTCTCCCGGCATGAGCTCGGCATCCTGATGGGAGGCACCTGATGGAGACGTCCGCGGAAATGGCGCCGGTTACGCCGCCGGACCAGGCGGACGGGCCGTCGGCCGCCGGGCGTCGGCCCGCGTTGCGCCGCGCCCTGGCCGCGCTCGCCTGGCTGCGTACCGCGCACCCGGCCGTTCTTTTCGCGGGTTCCCTGGTATGCGGACTGTTCCTGTCTTCGGTGGTCATCGTGCTGACCACCGCGAAGGTGCGGTCCGACTGGGGGTATCTGTTCCGCTATCCCGGCTACACCCTGAGCCAGACCTTCGACCTGCTCGGCAGCGCCTACGGCGCCCTGCTCAAGGGCTCGATCGCCGATCCGGGCGCCTTCCAACAGGCGTTCGCCCACCCGTCCGCGGTCACCTGGACGACGGCGTTCACCCCGATCGGCAACACCATCGTGGACGCCGTCCCGCTGGTCATCGCGGGTGTGGGGCTGTCGTTGGCCTACCGTTCTGGCGCCTTCAACGTGGGCGGCCAGTCCCAGCTGATCATGGGCGCGGTCGGGGCGAGCTGGGTTGGCTTCAGCTTCACCAGCATGCCGTGGCTGCCGCACGTGCTGCTCGCCCTCGCGGCGGCCGCGGCCGGCGGCGCGATCGCGGGCCTCATCCCGGGCATCCTGCGGGCAGTGACCGGGGCCAGCGAGGTCATCGTCACGATCATGCTGAACTACGTCGCCGCCAACTTCCTTACCCTCCTGCTGACCAACACCTTCTTCCGGGTCCCGGGCGCCAGCGACAATCCGGTGGGCCTGCCCACGGTCGCGTCGGCCACGCTCGGTCCGATCTTCGGTTCCGGGCTCGAGGTCAACAGCGGGCTGATCGTGGCCATCATCGTGGTGATCTTCGTCGCCGTGCTGCTCAACCGGAGCAAGCTCGGCTTCGAGTTCCAGATCGCCGGGGCCAGCCGGGCGGCGGCCCGAGTGGCTGGGATCAGGCAGGCCTGGGTCTACATCGGGGCGTTTGCGCTGTCCGGAGCGATCGTCGGGATCGCGGGCGGCGTCCAGATCCTCGGCGTCACCCAGCAGCTGCAGACCGGGTTCGGCGGGGACATCGGGTACCTGGCCATCCTGGTCGCCTTCGTCGGCGCTAACCGTCCGGTCGGCATCGCTCTGGCGGGCCTGCTCTACGGTGCGCTGGAGTCAGGCGGCCTCTCCATGCAGTTCAACGCCGGGATCGACGCCCAGATGACCAGCGTGATCCAGTCCCTGATCGTCCTGTTCGTCACAGCGCCGGCGCTGGTCATCGGCATCTTCCGGCTCCGCCAAAGGGGAGAGCTGTCCTCATGACTTACCAGGTAAGCGCCTCGGCGCTGATCGCCGGGCGCAGCCGTCGCCGGGCACTCGGGCTGACCGTCCTGCTCGGCGTGCTGCTCGCGCTGCTCGCCGTCAATGCGGGCGGCCAGCCGGTCACCCTCGACCTGGGCTCGGGCCTGACCCACGGTCCCGACGCGACTGGTCCGGTGTGGGTGTTCTGCGGGACCACCGCGCTGATCTGCCTGGCCGCGGCGGCGTTCATCGCGACCGCGGCGGGCGCCGACCGGGTCCAGCGGCGGGTCAGCGCGGCCGTGGTGGTGGCGTTGATCGCCTTTGTCTTCGGGCTGCTCGCCTGGGCCGCTCGCTCGACCCACGTCAGCGTGGGCGGGGTCCTCGACGTCACCGTCGGCGGGGCGATCGCGATCATGCTCGGGTCGACCTCGGGCGTGCTGTCCGAGCAGAGCGGCGTCTTCAACATCGCCATCGAGGGCGAGTTCCTGGCCGGCGCCTTCACCGCCGCCATTGTCGGCTCGGCCGCGCAGAACACCGTCCTCGGCCTGGTCGCCGGCATGGCGGCGGGCCTGCTGACCGGTCTGCTACTGGGCGTGCTGACGATCCGCTACCAGGTCGACCAGGTGGTGGCCGGGATCATCATCGTCACCCTGATGACCGGCCTGACCAGCTACCTGGCCGACCAGATCCTCACTCCGAACGCCAACACGCTGAACTCGCCGCCGGTGATCGGCACGGTCGCGATACCGCTGCTGGACAAGATTCCGGTGGTCGGCGAGGCGCTGTTCGACCAGAGCCCGCTGTTCTACCTGGCGGTCGCGGTCGTGGCCGCGGTCGAGTTCCTGCTCAGGAAGACCAGGACCGGGCTGCGGATCCGGGCCGCGGGCGAAAGCCCGGAAGCCGCCGAGAGCTCCGGCCTCAACGTCCGGCGGCTGCGCTACCTGGCCGTTTCGGTGGCCGGGGCGATCGCCGGGGCGGGCGGCGCCTACTTCACGGTCGGCTCCTCGGGGGACTTCGTCCAGCAGATCAGTTCCGGGCTTGGCTACGTCGCGCTGGCCGCGGTGATCCTCGGCTCTTGGCGCCCCACCCAGGCCGCCGCGGCCGCGCTGCTGTTCGGCTTCGCCGGTTCGATCTCGACCACCTTCAGCCTGCTCAAGGTCAACATCTCCCCGTCGCTGCTGTTGATGATCCCCTACGTGGTGACGATCGTGGTGGTATGCGGCATGAACACGGTCGGCCGCGCTCCGGCCGCGGCCGGCGGCAGGCTGGACAGCTGAGCAGTACGGAAAGGAAGCACAGTGCCCTACGTTCCGATCATCGACATCTCCCGGAATCCCGACGCGGTGGGCGCGGAACTCGATGAGGTCTGCCGCACCGTCGGGTTCTTCCAGATCACCGGTCACGGGCTCGCGGATGGCGTCGCCGACCACGCCTGGACCGCCGCGACCAGCTTCTTCAATCTGCCGCTGGACGACAAGCTGACCGTGGTGCGCCCGGACGAGGGCTATCCGTACGGGTACATCCCGATGGCGGGCGAGTCGCTGAGCCGGTCGGTGGCCGGCAGTGCCCCGCCCGATCTCAAGGAGGTCTTCAACATCGGCTCGGTCACCGCCCCCGATCACGTGATGACCGATCCCGACGAGGCGTCCGTCTACTCGCCCAACCTCTGGCCCGTAGCCCTTCCTGAGCTGCGCGAAGCCTGGACCACCTACTACACCGCGATGAATGCCCTTGGCACCCGGCTGATGTCGCTGTTCGCGCGCGGCTTGGGGCTGCCGCCGGAGTTCTTCGCCGACAAGATCGACCAGCAGCCGAACGCGCTGCGGGCCATCAACTACCCGGAACGCGACGAAGCGCCGCCGCCCGGTCAGTTGCGCGCGGGAGCCCACACCGACTACGGCACTCTCACCATCCTGCGCCAGGACGCGGTCGGCGGCCTCGAGGTGCTCGACGCCGGCGGACGCTGGACCAGTGTGGAAAGCGTCCCTGGCGCGTTCGTGATCAATATCGGCGATCTGATGGCCCGCTGGACCAACGACCAGTGGCGGTCGACCCTGCACCGGGTGGTGGACCCGCCCGGCGCGGCGGCCAGCCGGGCCCGGCGGCAGAGCATGCCTTATTTCCAGAACGCCAACTGGTCGGCCGAGATCACGTGCCTGCCGACGTGCCTGGCCCCCGGCGAGACGGCCAAGTACGCGCCGGTGCTGGCCGGCCCCCACCTGATGGCCAAGTTCCGCAAAGCGGTGCAGGTCTGATGGACCAGTCCCCAGTCAACCCAGGCCCAGTCACCCCACGCCCAGTCAACCCAGGCCCGGTCAAGCTGATCCTCGACGTTGACACCGGTACCGACGACGCGGTCGCGCTGATGCTCGCCGCGCTGCACCCGGCGCTCGACCTGGTCGCCGCGACCTCGGTCAACGGCAACGTCCCGGTGCCCATGACGACGCAGAACACGCTGCGCGTCTTTGACCACATCGGCCAGCGGGTGCCGGTCTACCGGGGGATGGCCGCTCCGCTGGTCCGCCCGGACTTCCCGGTGCCGCGCGACACGCCGGTCCCCGGCACGACCCGGGTGCACGGCGGCTACCTGGACATACCGCCGGCCACCTCGGCGCCCGCGGACGGCTCGGCGGTCGAGTTCCTGATTGAGACGTACCGGCATGCCACCGAGGAGATCATCTTGGTGCCGACCGGCCCGCTCACCAACATAGCGGCGGCCCTGAAACTGGAACCGCGCCTCGTTGAGCTGATTCCGGAGATCATTCTTATGGGCGGCGCTCACTATTGCGGCAACATCACCCCCACCGCGGAGTTCAACATCTGGGCGGACCCGGAGGCGGCGAAGGTCGTCTTCACCTGCGGAATCCCGCGGTTGACGATCGTTCCCCTGGACGCTACGCACCGCGCCCTGCTGTCGCTGGCGGACTGCGACGCCCTGGACGCGCTCGGTACCCCGGCGGCGACCGCCTGCGCTTCGTTTACCCGACGGCGGATCGTCGGCTATGACCGCGACCAGCCGATGGAGCGCCCCGGCACCGCCCCCGTGCACGACGCGCTGTGCGTCGCCGCGATTATCGACCGATCAGTGATCACCACGCGGCGGGTGCACGCAGACGTCGAGGTGCATGGTGAGCTGACCGTCGGGCAGACCGTGTTCGACGTGGCCTCCCGCGGTGGCCAGCCGCCCAACGCCGACGTGGCGTTCGACGCCGACGAGCGCGCGTTCGTCCGGCTCCTGCTCGACACCTTCGCCCCCCAGCCGGCCGCTGCCGCGCGCGGCGGCTAGCGGGCCAGGAGAGTTCCGCCTGCATGCTTCCCTCATCAGAAAGTGACAGTCAGCCGAAAGGAACAACCAGTGCGCGAAATCCCAGTCGTCGACATCGAGGGCTTCCTCGCCGGGACGGACCTGACCACCGCCCCCCGAGCGGTGGAGGCCGCCGCCGCCTCCATCGGCTTCCTGCAGATCGTCGGCCACGGCGTCGCGGCAGCTCCTATCAACGCCGTCTATGACGCCATGGCCCGGCTGCACGGGCTGCCCGAGTCGGCCAAGCAGGAGTACGTGAGCCAGGGACACCCCTACCGGGGGTTCCACATGAACCGGGACAGCCAGGGGCGCGTCCGCCAGGAGCGGTTCCTCGTCAGCCGGTTTGAAGACCGCGCCGACGCGATCGCCTCCGGCGTGCCCGCCGATCTCGCCGACTTCTTCTACCCGAACATCTGGCCGTCGGTCGACGGCTTCCGGGAAGCGGTCAGCGAGCTGTTCACTGCTACCAACGCGCTTGCGGGCCGTCTCATGGGGCTGGTCGCTGTGGCCCTGGGGCTCGAGGCCACCTGGTTCGACACCATGCTCGAGCCGAATGCCTCCACCTTCGCCGTCAACCATTACCCACCGCGGGCGGAGACGGCCGGTGACGGCGAACCCGAACTGCTGTTCGCCGAGCACGCTGACGGCAACACGCTCACCGTGCTGCATCAGCGGGGCACCTACAACGGCCTGCAGGTCCAGCCGCTTGACGAGCCAGGCCGGTGGATCGACATCCCCGTCGTGGACAACGCGTTCGTGATCAACGTGGGCGAGCTGATGACCCGCTGGACCAATGACCACTGGCCCTCCACCCGGCACCGGGTCCTGCCGGCCGAGGGTCCCAATGACAGCCGTACCACCCTCACCACCTTCCACATGCCCGCGCTCGACGCGGTGGTCGCCCCGCTAGACGTCTGCGGCGGCCAGGATGACCCGCACTACGACCCGGTCACGCCGTACGAGTGGGAAAAGGCGTTCATGGCGCGCCAGCGCAAGCGGCAGGCCCTGCAAATTGACCCGAAGGTCCAGGACTTCCTGACGGCGCTCCGCCCCTGATCGCCAAAGCAGACCTCCGGGTGGGCTGAAGACGGCATCCTCACCCGCTCGGAGGTCTTCGAGTCCCATCACCACCCCAGTACGCGCCCCCGGCGGAGACACTTCGGTAAAACCGCGGGTCAGCGCTACCGAACGTCCAGCCCGGTGATCGTCCGCCCGATCAGCATCCGCTGGATCTCGCTCGTGCCCTCAAAAATCGTGAAGATCTTCGCGTCGCGGTGCCAGCGCTCGACCGGGTACTCGCGGGTGTAGCCGTTGCCGCCGAGGATCTGGATCGCCTGCTCGGTCACCCGGACCGCGGTCTCCCCCGCGACCAGCTTGGACATCGAGCCCTCGGCGCGCTCGAAGGGCTTGCCCGCCCGCGCCATCCAGGCCGCCCGCCAGGTCAGCAGCCGGGCCGCGTCGACCGACGGCGGCCATGTCGGCGAGCTGGAACGCCACGCCCTGGTTCTGCCCGATCGGCCGACCGAACTGCACCCGGGTCCGCGCGTACTCGGTCGCGAACTCGGTCGCCGCCCGCGCGACCCCGACCGCCATCGCCGCGACCGACGGCCGCGACGCCTCGAACGTCTTCATCGCCGCCTGCTCGCCGCCGCGGCCGCCCTCGCGGATCCGGGCCAGCCGGTGGTCGAGCTTCTCCTTGCCGCCGACCAGGCAGCGCCCGGGTACCCGGACGTCGTCGAGGATGACCTCGGCCGTGTGCGAGGCCCTGATGCCGTGCTTGCGGAACTTCTGCCCCATCGACAGCCCCGGCGTCGCCAGGCGGCACGATGAACGTCGCCTGCCCGCGCGAGCCGAGCGACGGGTCGACCGAGGCGACGACGACGTGCACGTTGGCGATGCCGCCGTTGGTGGCCCAGGTCTTCACGCCGTTGATGACCCACTCGTCGGTCTTCTCGTCGTAGACCGCCCGGGTGCGGATCGCGGCCACGTCGCTGCCCGCGTCCGGCTCCGACGAGCAGAACGCGCCCAGCTTGACGTCGTCGGGCGTGCCGAACAGCTGCGGCAGCCACTCCCCGACCTGCTCGGGGGTCCCGCTTGGAGACGACCGCGATGCCGGCCAGCCCGCTGGCCACGAGCGAGAGCCCGATGCCGGCGTCGCCCCAGAACAGCTCCTCGAACGCCACCGGGATGCCGAGCCCGGACTCCTCGAAGAACTGCGCCGCGAGGAAGTCGAGCGAGTACAGCCCGATCTTCGCCGCCTCCTGCAGGATCGGCCACGGGACCTGCTCGCGCTCGTCCCATTCGGCGGCGGCGGGGCGGATCACCGACGCCGCGAAATCGTGCACCCAATCGCGCATCTCGCGCAGGTCACTGCTTAGTTCAAGGGAGAATCCTGCCGCGGGGTCGCTCATGCTACCCGACAGTAACATAACCGCCGGAGGTTGCGGTGAAGGGCAGGCGGATACTGGGTGAAGCGGACCGAACGGGCGATATTGGAGGGCACTATGCGGAAGCTGGCAACCGATCAGGCGGGGCTGGAGATACTGCACCTGGGTGACATGTTCCGGCTACTGGGGACCGCCCCGATCGGGCGGATCGGCTTCATGGCCGACGACGAGGTAGCCGTGCTGCCGGTGCGGTTCCTGGTGGACGGGCAGGACGTGGTGTTCAGGACCTGCTCGGGGTCCAAGCTGTCCCATATCGAGGTCGGGCACTATGTCTGCTTCGAGGTCGACTCCTACGACGCCGCGAAGCGGACGGGGTGGTCGGTGGTGATCCGCGGGCTGGTCGAGAAGGAGTCCGAGGCATCGTGCACGCGGCTCGACGACGCCGGCCTTGAGTCCTGGGCCGCCACCACCGAGGAGCGGCTGTGGATGCGAATCAGGCCCACCACGATCACCGGGCGGCGGATGGAGTCCGCCGACGACGGGGACTAGCTTTCCTGCGCCGCCACGCCCTCGTGGGCGGCGCGATACGCCTCGACCGTCTGCAGCTTGTGCCAGCGCGCGTACCGCTCGATCTCGGCCGGGTCGCCGACCTCGAGCAGCCGGATGAGGTGCTCGTGCTCGGCCACCGCGCGCTTGGACCGCTCCGGCAGATAGGTGAACATCGTGTCGCGGATCCGGTCCAGCCGCTGGTTGGTCTGCTCGAGCAGCTCGAGCAGGTAGGAGTTGGGACAGCGAGCCACGATGACCGCGTGCAGGCGGCGGTTGAGCCTGCTGAACTTGGTCATGTCGCCCTCGGCCGCGATCTGCTCCATCTCGGCCGCCAGCTTGCGAACCTTGGCGAAATCGCCCGGGCGCAGGTGCGGTGCGGCCTCGGCGGTGGCCGCGCCCTCCAGGATCGCCACCGCGACCATCTGCTGTTCCCAGGCGGTGGCGTCGAGCGGCGCGACGATCGCGCCGACGTTGGGCTGGAACTTGACCCAGCCCTCGGCCTCCAGGCGGCGGAGCGCCTCGCGCACCGGGATCGCGCTCACGCCGAGCTCGCGGGCGAGCGCGTCGATGTTCAGCCGGGCCTGCGGGCCGAACGCGCCGGAGTGAATCCGGTCGCGCAGAACGGTGTACGTCCGCTCCTGTTTGTTCACATGATGAGCGTAGTGGGGCGCACCCCGCGTCGCGGATCCTTGCTGTTATCTCGTGGTGCAGCGTTCAGAGCGGAAAGCCGACAAACGTCGCGAGCTGGGCGACCGCGTGCGCGAAGAGCGCGTCAGCGGGCTCGAACGAGCCCACGAACTGGCCGAACAGCTCCCAGCTGATCATGCCGAACAGCTGCGTCCAGGCGATCACCGCGCGCACAAGCACCTCGGGCGCGACCGGTGTGGTCAGCGCCGCCGCGAGCACCGCCGCCTGCTCGGCCAGCCCGGCCGAGAGCGCGTCGGCGGCGGCGCCGGGGCCAGCGTGCGCGCCGGCGTCGTCGCCGAGCTCGCCCGCCGCGGTCGCGGCCGCCAGCACGCCCGCGAACGCGAGCGGCACCCGCGCGGCCGGGCCGATCGTCGCCTCGGGGGCGCGGTAGCCGGGGACCGGCGAGCCGTAGATCAGCGCGTACTCGTGCGGGTGGGCGAGCGCCCAGCCGCGGACGGCGTGGCAGGCGGCCAGCCACCGGTCACGCCCCCAGGTCTCATCGGGCTCTGGTCCGCGATCGCCTGCTCGGCGGCCTCGCCGACGGCGTCGTAGGCGTCGATGATCAGCGCGGTCAGCAGGTCATCGCGGCTCGGGAAGTAGCGGTAAACCGCCGAGGAGACCATGCCGAGCTCGCGGGCGACGGCGCGCAGCGAGATCCCGTCCGCGCCGGTGGCGGCGAGCTGGCGGCGCGCCCCCTCCTTGATCTCGCGGGTCAGTTCGGCCCGGGCGCGCTGGCGCGCGGTGCGCGGCGCGTTCTGCGTGGCGGTCATGACCGGCCTCCCTTCGATACACTATGAGATCACCTGACCAAAACGAGAGCACTGCTCTTGACACGGGCCACTGTTCTGGTGTTCACTGATCTTAATCGAGAGCAGCGATCTCGCAAAGTGCATCCGGAGGATGAAAATGAACACCACCGACACCCGCTACATCAAGCCGGGGACCGCGACCGCTCGTCTTCAACGCCGCCGTCGCCCGGCTGACCCGGATGGGCATCAGCGTCGCGGGCTCACGGGTGCTGGCCGTGCGCGGCCGCAAGTCCGGCGAATGGCGGACCACCCCGGTCAACCCGCTGAGGGTCGACGGCATCCGCTACCTGGTCGCGCCGCGCGGCAATGCCCAGTGGGTCCGCAACCTGCGCGTCATCGGCACCGGCGAGCTGCGCGTCGGCCACCGGGCCGAGCCGTTCAGCGCGACCGAGGTCAACGACGACGACAAGCCCGCCATCCTGCGCGAGTACCTCAAGCACTGGAAGTGGGAGGTCGGCGTGTTCTTCGACGGGGTCGACGCCAAGGCCCCGACCGATAAGCTGCGCGAGATCGCGCCGGGATACCCGGTCTTCCGTATCGAGCCCGCGGAGCGCTAGGCCACGCCGAAGTCGGCCGCCAGCTTGTCCATCAGCGCGTCTTCCCGCTCGTCGACGACCTGCCAGTCGGGACGGGCGAGGTACCAGTCGGCGATCTCCCGCGCCCCCTGCTCGAACGGCACCACCGCGTGCCAGCCGGGCACCACCGACCGCAGCTTGGAGTTGTCGAACGTGACCGAGTACGCCTTGTCCCCCAGCAGCCCGTCCCCCCACTCGGGGTCGGCGGCGGCGATGGCATCCGACGGCACGTGCACGATGGCCGGCTCCAGGCCGAGCGCGGCGCCTAGCGTGCGGGCGATCTGGTCCCAGGTCAGCACGTCGTCGGAGGTGATGTGGAACGCCTCCCCCACCGTCCGCGAGTGCCCGAGCAGCGGCACGAACGCGCGCGCGAAGTCGGCGCTGTGGGTCACCGTCCACAGCGAGGTCCCGTCGCCGTGCACGATCACCGGCCGCCCCGCCCGCATCCGGGCGAGGGACGTCCACCCGCCGTGCAGCACGGTCTTGGTCGCGTCGTAGGTGTGCGACGGCCGCACGATCGTGGCCGGGAACCCGGTCGCCCGGTACTGCGCCACCAGCAGGTCCTCGCAGGCGATCTTGTCCCGCGAGTACTGCCAGTACGGGTTCCGCAGCGGCGTCGACTCGGTGATCGGCAGCCGCGCCGGCGGCTTCTGGTACGCCGACGCGCTCGAGATGAACACGTACTGCCCGGTCCGGCCGGTGAACAGGTCGATGTCGGCCTGCACGTGCTCCGGGGCGAAGGCCACGAAGTCGGCCACGCAGTCAAAGTCAAGACCGTCAACCGCAGCCCGAACGGACCGTGCGTCCCGTGCATCCGCCCGCAACTCCCGGACCCCGGCCGGCAACGGCCGGTCGGCTGACTGCCCCCGGTTAAGCACGAACACCTCGACGTCGCGGGCGACCGCCTCCCGCACGCACGCCGACGAGATAACCCCGGTACCGCCGATGAAAAGAACCCTGAGCCTGCTCACATTCCCAGCGTAGAGCCTGCCCGGCCGCGGCCCGCAGGCAGCTCACACGGACCGGGCAAAACGGCCATAATGACGCCCATGCCTCCCTGCCCAAGGGATGAAGCGCAGCCCTGCACATCCCGGGACTGGGAACTCACCGCGCCTACGAGCGTCACGCGGGGACCACGTCGCCGGCGGGTACCCGGCGGCGAGCCGCTTCTTGCTGTTATCCGACAGGGCTGGGCGACGCCTGATTATTGCGCGACAAAACGCTCGGAATGCCGAGTCAAATGTCGCGCAATGATTTAGTAGCGCATCGCTTCTTGCTGTTATCTGAGGGATGCGATCTCTAGCCGTCGGCGAGCGCCTGGCGTGAGCGCGCACCCATGCGCCTACGGCGCTTCTTGCTGTTATCTCTTGACGGTCGAGGTGGCTGGTGGGCTAGTGGGGGCGGGGGGTGTCGGCAGCGGACGTTGCCTCGTGGCGGGCCTGGTTGAGGTCGGCCTGGGCGTTGAGGGTTTGCGGCTGAAGGGCCTTGGCCGCGGGCGCTGGTCAGACCTATCGCGGGCCATGACGGCGTTCGGACCTGTCGTCAGGTTCCTCGTGGTGCGGGTGCGGGTTTTGAGGTGCCGGTGGCGAATGGCGTCGTCCCGTTGGGCGTGGAGGTCGTGATTGTGTTCCGTTGGGGGCCGCGTTTTCCGGCCGCGGGCGTCAACGTGTGCCGGTGGGGGCATCCGCCAGGGCATCCGCCGGCCCGAACCGCACACGCTGACCTATCTATCCGGCCAGCGTGTTGCGCGTGGTGACGGTGAGGACGGTGTGCTGCTGCCCGGCCGCCGGACAGTGCGGAGGCTGTCGGTTGATCTGGGCGTTGCCGTCGCCGAGCTGGACGCCCTGGCTTCCCGTCACGTCCATGCCCGCTGGCCTTTCGTCAGGCCGATTCTATGGAAGACGTTCGGGATTAGCTGTCATCAACGGTCCGTTCGAGATGAGGTGTTGGGGGTTCTAGAATTTTGAAGAAGCCCCAGGCTAAGGAGAACGCGCCTTATGTACACAAGTCCGGCTTACACGGGGTATTCCACCCGGGACCAGACGGCGACGCTGTTCGGGCAGACGATGGGGCTGGTGGCGCTGACGGCGGCGGTGTTCGCGCTCGGGGCGTACGCGGGGCGGCACCTGTCGGAGGGGGCGGCGATCGTCGCCTGGATCGGCGCGTTCGTGGTGCTGATGGTCATGAACTTCGCGGCGCGGAAGTCGGCCGCGCTGGCGACCGGGCTGCTGGTGGTGTTCGGGATCCTGCTGGGGGTGGCGGCGGCGCCGACGCTCTACTGGTACGGGTCGACCGACCCGCAGATCCTGTGGCAGTCGGGCGGGGCGACGGCGCTGTTCATCGCGGTGTTCGGCGCGATCGGGTACACGACAAGGCGGGATCTGTCGGTTATCCTCCGGTTTGCGTTCTTCGCGCTGATCGCGCTGCTGATCTTCGGGATCGTGCTGATCTTCATCCACATCCCGCACGGGTCGCTGATCTACGCGATCATCGGGCTGGTGATCTTCGCCGCGCTGACGATGGGCGACTTCCAGCGGCTGCGCCGGTCGAAGGACATCGCCTCGGCGCCGCTGATGGCCGCGTCGATCTTCCTTGACGCGCTGAACGTGTTCCTGTTCTTCCTGCGGATCTTCGGCGGCGGCGGGCGGGACTGAGTCGCACGTTGCGCGGTGGCCGGGCGTGGGATTCCGCGTTGGCCACCGGCGGGTTCGCGGCGGTCAGGAGCGTCGGGTTCGAGCCGGTCGGGCAGGTGTTCGGGGCGGCCGTTTACTACCTGGCCACGGTGGCGGGAGTTGCCTGTCCGGGGACGACGGCGGCGGATTACGAACGGCAGGACGCCTCTGTCGTCGTTTCTGCCGTGGGTGCCGGCGGTTCGGCCGGGCGGCTCGAGCAGAGTCTGTACGAAGGACGGCGGACGGCGCTCGACCGGATGGCGGGCGAATGCGCGGAGCTCGGCGGCCACGGCGTTGTCGGCGCGACGCTGCGGGTCACCGAGATTCCCGCGACCAGTCTCACCGCGGCAGCCATCGAGTTCACGGTCATGGGGACGGCGGTGCGGGTTATCGGGTGCCCGGCGCTGGCGCGGCCGTTCGCCACGGAGCTGTCCGGAGCGGATTTCGCGAAGCTGGTCATGGCGGGCTGGGTGCCGGCCGGGATCGCGCTCGGCATCGCGGTCGCCGGGTTGCACGATGAGCTGGTGACGACCGGTTCCGGCCCCTGGGGCACGGGGAACGCGGAGGTGCCGGCCTACACCGGTCTGATCAGCGCCGCGCGAAGCGGTGCGCGCGATCGCCTGGCGCAGTCGGCGCGCGCGCTTGGCGCTGACGGGGTGGTCGTGTCCGGACTGGCGGTGCGGGTCAGCAGCGATCGGTGCCATGCCCACGCCGCCGCCACCGATCATTTCGTCGAGGCGGTCATCACCGGCAGCGCGGTGGCGCGAGTCGCCGGGCGGAGCGAGGGCGGCCTCCGGCCGAGCCTCGCGGTCTTGCGTCTCGACGCGGGCCCCCGTTAACCGTCTCGTCCGTTTCCCGGCGGCGCGGGTGGGCGGGCCGCGGCTAGGAGGGCGGGCAGCAGCGCGAGGAAGATCGCCGCGCGCAGGATGCCGCCGACGATAAACGGCGCCCGCAGGCCGCCCGCCTCGGCCAGGAATCCGCCGACCAGCGCACCGAGCGGTCTCGTGCCCCAGCCCAGCATCCGGTAGACGCTGTTCACTCGGCCGAACAGCTCGGCGGGCACTTCCCGCTGGCGCAGGCTGACGGTGACGACATTCCACAAGGTCGTGCTGAACCCTCCGCAGGCCATCGCGGCGCCGAGGACCAGCGCGTTCGGCGCCAGGCCGATGCCGACGGCCTGCGCCGAGCCGATGCACGTCGCCAGGACCAGCAGCGGAACCGGGCCGTGGCGGCGGGCGAGGGCCGGGTTCACCAGGCCGCCAATGACGCTGCCGACCGCCCCCGCCGCTAGCAGCAGCCCGTAGCCGCGGACCGACACGTGCAGCGTCTGGGTCGCGAACAACACGAACGCGCCGGTTCCCAGCCGACTGCAGAAGCCGCTCACGGCCAGCATGACCACGACGATCCTGAGCAGCCGATGCCCGCTCAGCCAGCGCAGCCCGGCCGACACCCCGTGGGCGGCCTCGACCTCGGGCTGGCTCTGCTCACCCGCGTTGGGCGCGGCTATCCGCTGCGCGAGACCTGCGAGTCGTAGTGGGCGCGGAGGCGGGCGGCCGCGGCCGGCGGGCGTTCAGGTAGTCGAGGCCGAGCAGGGCGGCGCCGGTTACCGGGGGGTGTCGACCACGCGGGCGACGGCGGTCGGGGCGCAGCTCGGCCAGGCGGCGGGTGATGGCGCCGGTCAGCAGCGGATTCCTGGCCTCGAGGACGCCGCCGCCGAGCACGACGGGGATTTGCCTTCCGTCCTGGTCGGCGTCGAGGTCGAGGCGGCTGATCGCGGTCACCGCCATCGTGCAGACCTCCTCGGCCTGCCGCTCGACCAGGCTGAGGGCGACCGCGTCGCCTGCCTCGGCGGCCGCGAACAGGACGGCGGGCAGCCGGATCAGGTCGTCTTCGCCGAGCTGGCCCAGGTGGAAGGCGACGGCCACGTCGTGCATGGACGGCCAGCCCGAAGAACGCGGGCGACGGCCGCTCGCAGCTCGGTCGGCTCGCCGCGGCCGTCTTCGGCCCGGATCGCGTGCCACACGGCTGTGATGCCCGAGGCCGAGACCGCCGCCCCAGTCGCCGCTGAGCGTGCCGAAGGCGAGGAAGCGGGTGGTGGCGCCGTCCGGCCCGACGCCGACGCAGTTGATGCCGGCCCCGCAGGTGACGGCGATGCCCCAGGCGGGCTCTGCGTCGGCCGGGGTCAGGCCGGCCCGGAGCACGGCGAAGGTGTCGTTGGCGACCGCCGCCGTCTGGGACCAGCCCTGGCGCTGGATCGCGGCCGTGAGCATGGCCTCTTCCTCGGGCAGGTCGGCGCCGGCCAGGCAGGCCGACGTGTGCCGGGCGACGAGGCCGCGGCCGGGCAGCTGGCGGCCTGCGCGGCGGTCTGGACGATCTCGCCGAGCCGCCGCATCGCCTCCTCGAGGCCGAAGTCCTCGTGGCTGGCGCCGGGTCCGCGCACCGACGCCAGCACCGTGCCGTCGTCGGCGATCAGCGCGACGTCGGTCTTGCTGTTGCCGCCGTCGATCGCGAGCACCGCCGGGAGCGGCTCATGCGTGGTTGTGGTCAGTCACGCCCGGACGTCGCTCCCAGCGAGAACGCGAACAGCGAGATCGCGGTGTAGTCGTCGGCCGGCTCGACCGACGGCCACGACAGCACGTTGTCCTCGTAGGCGGCCTTCGAGTTGTCGTAAGCGGAGAACGACCCGGCGGAGCACGCCTTCATCCCGCTCACGGTGCCGAGCCCGACGAAGTTGTCGGGGCTGCTCGGCCCGTCGGTGACCGCGCCGAGCTGGATGTCCCCGCGCCCGGTGAGCGAGCCCGCCAGGTTGGCGATCTCGCTCTGCATGCAGTGCGGGTACGTGGTTCCCGCGCCGACCACGAACGAGGATCCCCACGCGTTCGCGCCGAGGGCGAAGTTGAGCTGCTGCTGGGCGAACGCCTGGTAGCGGTCCGAGCCGCCGGCCTCGCCGGTAGAGCTCGTTGGTGACGTAGAGCCCGAACGCGTGCGGCGCCGCGTCGGCGTCCCCGAGGTCGGTGCCGAGCGCGAACGGGTCGCCCTTGGCCCACGTCTCGCCGACCTGGAGCTGCTTGGCCAGGTCGTTGACGAGCAGCCGCGGGTGCGATCGCGGGAGCCAGGCCGGACCGCGCGCATGGCCTGCAGCAGCTCCGACTCGGCGATCGCGCCGTTGTCGTAGAGGTTCAGCGTGTCCGAGCCGGCCGGGTGGCCCTGCGCGATGTACGCCCGCGCCCACGTCGCCGCGGTGGCGAGGTCGGCGCGCAGCTGCGCTCGCGGCACGCCGAGCCGCTCGTCGGCCAGCGCGATCTCGGTCGCGCCCCAGAGCATGTCGCTCTTCCACTCGGTGCCCGGGTAGTAGTCGTTCGGGTAGGCGGTCACGAGCTGCCCGACGTCGGTCGTCTTGGCGTCCGCGTAGACCGAGCGGGCCAGCGACAGGTCATGCCTGGCGTTGCTGCCCCGTGCGAGCTGCGCGCCGAGCGCGAAGTCGGCCGCGTACCGGCCGGCCAGGTCGGGGCTGACCTTCTGCCCGGGCGGGGCCGCCTCGAACACCGGCCGGTACTTGACGTAGTAGGCGGTCGGGCCGGGGTTGCCGCCCTTGGCCACGTCGAGGAGGTCCTCCTGCTGCGGCAGGAACCAGAAGTTGTAGTCGCCCTGGATCGTGTTCGAGGCGTTGCCGTTGCCGATCCCGACCTGCATGTACAGCACCTTCTGGCTCCGGGTTCCACAGCTTGGTGATCCACTGCAGGCCGAACTCCGCCTCCGGCTTGAGCGTCGGGTACGGCGCCGGGTTGTCGCGCGCGGCGATCAGCATCAGCGCGTCGGCGTAGCTGGCGGTGTAGCCGAACTTCTCGTACCCGCCGCCGGCGTCGAACCAGCCGCCGGACACGTTGACCGGGCCGGCCACCTTCTTGAGCGTGCCGAGCAGGTTGTCGTTGTCGTCGAAGCTCGGGGTGGCGTAGACGTCCGCCTTCTCGTCGGTCAGGTTGGCGGGCTCCCGGCTCAGGACGCGTGCTCGACGTCCGCGCCGTCGCGTTCCGAGGTGAAGTAGCGGACCGCGTTGTCGACCAGCTTGCCGTAGAGCGCGGTCCCGTTGGCGATCGTGAAGGCCGGCGATACGGCGGCGCCGACGTGCACCTGGTAGGTGCCGCAGCGGTGCAGGCCGGAGAACGTCAGCAGGTAGACCGCCTGGTAGCCGGCGTTCCAGGGGCCGACGTCGTCGCGGGAGACGCCGCGGTAGACGACCTTGCCGTGGGCGTCGGTGACGGTGAACGGGACGCTGGCGACGCGGGCCGGGAGCATCACGTAGGCGGTCTTGGGCGCGGTCGGCTGGTAGCCGACCTGGTTGAGGCGGATCTCGGGGGCGGCGGGCTTTTTTGCGGTGGCCTTTGCGTGGCCTTTGTTGTGGCCTTGGTTGTGGCGGCTTGGCCGCGGCTGGTTGCGGGGATGCCAGGGCCGAGGAGGCGGCGGGCACCGCCAGCGTGGTGAGAGTCGTCAGTGCGGCAAGCGTGATTCCGACGCGGCGCATCATGTACTGCCTCCTTCTGTCTTCAGGCCCAGGACAGGAACTGCGCGTTCTCTGCGATCAGCCGGTCGGCCATCCGGCCGGCCAGGTCGTACTGCCCGACGAGCGGGTGCGCGAGCAGCGCCGCGGCGACGCGCGAGCGGCCGCCGCGCAGCGCGGCGTCGAGGGCGAGCTCCTCGTAGGCCGGACACGTGCGCGATCAGGCCGCGGAACAGCGGCGCGATCGGCGCGACCGGCACCGGCGCCGGGCCGGCGGCGCTGACCGTGGCCGGCACCTCGATCACGGCGTCGTCGGCCAGGAACGGGAGCGTGCCGAAGTTGCGCACGTTGACGACCTGTTCTTCGCCGCCGTCGCCGAACAGCGACGCGATCAGCGCGACGGCCGCCTCCGAGTAGAACGCCCCGCCGCGCTTGGACAGCAGCTCGGGCTTGGTGTCGAGGTCGGGGTCGGCGTAGAGCTCCATGAGTTCACGCTCGATCGCGGCCACCTCCGCCGCCCGGCTCGGCCGCTGCTTCTCCTCGCCGACCACCTCGTCGTGGACGTAGAAGTAGCGGAGGTAGTACGACGGCACGACCCCCAGATCGTGCAGCACCGACAGCGGCATCCCGGCGTGGTCGGCGATCTCCTCGCCGTGCGCGGTCAGCAGCTCCGGCAGCACTTCCTTGCCGTCGACCTGGACGCCGCGCAGCCAGGTGAGGTGGTTCAGGCCGGCGTGGTCGAGCGAGACCCGCGCGGGGTCGGTGCCGAGCACCGACGCGAAGTACCGCTGCAGCCCGATCGCGACGTTGCACAGCCCGACCGCCCGGTGGCCGGCGTCGAGCAGGGCGCGGGTCACGATGCCGACCGGGTTGGTGAAGTCGACGATCCACGCGCCCGGCAGCGCCCGGCGGCGGGCCTGCTCGGCGATGTCGAGGACCAGCGGCACCGTCCGCAGCGCCTTGGCCAGGCCGCCCGCCCCGGTCGTCTCCTGCCCGACGCAGTCGTAGTCGAGCGGCCAGGTCTCGTCCCGGTTGCGCGCCGCCTGGCCGCCGACCCGCAGCTGGATCAGCACCGCGGCGGCGCCGTCGAGGCGCGTCGTCCAGGCTGTCGGTCCAGCGGACGACGGCCGGGTGCCCGTGCTTGCGCATGATCCGCGCCGAGACCGGGCCGACCGCGGCCAGCCGCGTCTGCGTCGGGGTCGACCAGGACCAGCTCGGTCACCCAGGGGGCGAGCCGGCCGAGCCCGTCGGCCAGCTCCGGCGTGTAGGTCGAGCCGCCGCCAACTACCGTGATCTTCATGAGTGAAGGCCTTCACTTCCGCACCGGACTGAGCGACATGGCAGGCGACCTCGCGGCCGGCGGCGCAGCGTCAGCTCCGGGGTCACGTCGTCCCGCATTTATCGATGGCGATCGGGCACCGGAACCGGAACCGGCAGCCGGGGGTCGGGTCGATCACCTTCGGCGGCTCGCCGTTGTCGGTCTCGGCGTCCACCGCCAGCGGCGCCCGCGGGTCGGGCACGGCGGACACCAGCAGCTGGGTGTAGGGGTGGCGCGGATCCGCCAGCACCTCCTCGATCGGCCCGGACTCGGCGATCTGGCCCGCGTACATGACGATCAGCCGGTCGGCCACGTAGCGGGCGCTGGCGATGTCGTGGGTGATGTAGAGGATCGACACGCCCATCGTGTCGCGCAGCGTCGCCATCAGGTTGAGCAGGCCGATCCTGATCGACACGTCGAGCATCGACACCGGCTCGTCGGCCAGGATCAGCCGCGCGCGGCCGGCCAGCGCCTGGGCGAAGCCGACCCGCTGCCGCTGGCCGCCGCTGAGCTCGTGCGGGTACCGCTCGAGCATGTCGGCCGCCCAGCCCGACCACCTCGAACACCCGGGCGGCCTCGGCCTGGCGCTCCGTGGCCGACAGCTCCGGGCGGTGCAGCTTGAGGCTGCGGAGCACGCCGTGCGAGACCCGGAAGACCGGGTTGATCGAGGCGAACGGGTCCTGGAAGACCATCGGCACCTCGCTGGCGTAGCGCAGCCGCGCCCGCCGCGAGCGCATCGCCGACAGCGGCGTGCCCGAGTCCTCCTCGCCCTGGGAGAAGTAGATCTCGCCCGCTGGTCGGCCGGTACACCCGGGCCAGCAGCCGGGCGATGGTCGACTTGCCGCTGCCGCTCTCCCCCGCCAGGGCGACGATCTCACGCTGGCCGATCTGGAAGTTGACGTCGTCGACGGCGTGCAGGGTCCGCTTGGACAGCGCCCCGCCGATCTTGAAATGCCTGCTCAGGTGCTCGGCCCGCAGCAGCGGCGTGGTTGGCGTGGTCATGGGCCACGCTCCTTTCCTCCGTGTGATCCTCCGTGTAGCGCAGGCACCGCACCAGCGTCCCTTCCTCGTCGGTGAGCTCGGGGGCGACCTGCGCGCACTTGTCGAAGGCGACCGGGCAGCGCAGGTGGAACCGGCAGCCGGCCGGGATGACCGACAGGTCGGGCGGGCTGCCGGGGATGCCCTTGAGCGGGACCCGGGGGCCGCGGATCGAGGGGAAGGCCTCGAGCAGGCCGCGGGTATACGGGTGCAGCGGGCTCGTCGAAGACCCGCGCGGGTCGCGCCGAGCTCGGCCACCTGGCCCGCGTACATCACCATCAGCCGGTCGGAGAAGTGGCTGACCAGCGACATGTCGTGGGTGACGAAGACGATCGCGAACCCGAGTTGCCGCTGCAGCTCCTTGATCTGCACCATCAGCGAGCGCTGGGCGACCACGTCGAGCGCGGAGGTGGGCTCGTCCATGATCACCAGATCGGGGGTGAACAGCAGCGCCATCGCGATCATCGCGCGCTGCCGCATGCCGCCCGACAGCTGATGCGGGTAGCTGCGCAGGTGCGCCTGGTCGATGCCGACCATCCGCAGCACCTCGGCCGACCGGGCGCCGATCTCGTCCCGCGACGTCGTCCCGTGCGCCCGCATCGCGTCCCTGAACTGCGCGCCGATCGACTTGACGGGGTTGAGCGCGTTCATCGCGCTCTGCATGACGACCGACAGGTCCCGCCAGCGGACCGCCGACAGCTGGCCGTCGGTCAGCCCCACCAGGTTGCTGCCCTTGAACGTGACGCTGCCGGCCGCGATCCGGGCCGGCGGCGCCAGCAGCTGGGCGATGGCGAACAGCAGGGTGGACTTCCCGCAGCCGGACTCGCCGACGATGCCGAGGAACTCGCCCCGGTCGAGGGTGAAGGACACGTTGTCGACCGCCCGGACGTCGGCCCGGTCGAGGACGTAGTCGACGGACAGCCCGCTGACCTCAAGCAGCATGGCGCTCCCCTTGTTCGACCGGTGGCGGTTGGACCGGCCGCTGTTTGACCGGACGCTGTTTGAGCGAACGTCGTCTGACCGGGCGCAGGGCCGGGTTGCCGATCTCGTCGAAGGCGTAGTTGAGCAGGGCGAAGGCGGCGCCGAGGGCGGCGATGCAGGCGCCCGGGGCCAGCGCCCACATCGCCTGGCCGGTCTGCAGGGCGGCGTTGTTCTGCGCCCAGTAGAGCATCGTCCCCCAGCTCACCGTGTTCGGGTCGCCGAGCCCGATGAACTGCAGGCTGGAGGCGAACAGCACCGCGTAGAGGGCGTTGGTGAGGAAGCTGGCCACGATCAGCGAGGTCATCGTGGGGATGACCTCGACCACGATGATGTAGATCTTCCGCTCACCGCGGACCCGGGCCGCCTCAAGGAAGTCCCGGCTGCGCAGCGTGAGCGCCTGCGCCCGGAGCTGCCGGGCGGTGTAGGACCAGCTGGTGGCGGTGATGACGACGATCAGCACCAGCGTGCCGCCGCCGTGCGCGTAGCCCGCGATGACGATCAGCAGCGGGAACAGCGGGATGACGAGCAGCACGTCGGTGACGACGCTGAGCGAGCCGTCCCACAGTCCGCCGAGGTAGGCGGCGGCGATGCCGACCAGCACCGCGATCGCGGTCGCGGCCAGCCCGACGACGAACGCGATCTCCAGGACGTTCCTGGTGCCCCACACCAGCTGCGCCCACATGTCCTGCCCGTAGGCGGTGGTGCCGAGCAGGTGAGCGGACGACAGGCCCAGGTGCGGCCGGTAGGCGTCCAGGCTCGGGTTGTCGTGCGCGATCAGGCCGGGGAACAGCGCGACGAGGATGAAGATGCCGAGCAGGATGGCGCCCGCGGTCGCCTTGCGGTTCGACCGCACCGCGCGGCCGATCCGGTTCAGCGCCTGGCTGCTCGGCAGCCGCCGGTTCTCTACCGTTGCCTGGAGGGCCATGTCACCTCGCCTCCCTGGTGCGCGGGTCGAGCAGCGCGGTCGCGAGGTCGGCGATCAGGATCGCCACCAGCACCGCGACCGTGATGAGGAGGAACAGCGCCTGCATCAGCGGGTAGTCCTCTCCCTGGACCGCCTGGAGCAGCATGAACCCGACGCCGGGGTAGTTGAAGACGTACTCGATCAAGATGGCGCCGCTGACCACGAACCCGAGCGACATCGCGAAGCCGGTCAGGTTCGGCAGGATCGCGTTCCGGGCGGCGTAGTCGAGCATGACCCGCCAGCCGGGCAGGCCCTTAGCGCGGGCCATCCGCACGTAGTCCTCCGCCAGCGTCGTGATCATCGTGTTGCGCATGGTCAGGATCCAGGTGCCGATCGTGGTGATCAGCAGCGAGAGCGCGGGCAGGAGGGCGTGATTGAGCACGTCCTCGATGAACGTGCAGGTTCAGTCCCGGGGTGTCGGTCGCCACGTAGTAGCCGTCCACGTAGGGCAGCCAGTGCAGGTTGATGCCGAAGACAAGCACCAGCACCATGCCGACCCAGAAGTAGGGCACGGCCGAGGCGATCACGAACACCGGCGGCAGCAGGCTGTCCAGCCGCCCGCCCCGGCGCCAGGCGGCGACGATGCCGAGCCCGGTGCCGAGGACGAACGCAAGCACGGTGGTGACCCCGACCAGGCCCAGCGTCCACCAGATCGCCCCGCCGATCACCGAGTCGACCGACGCCGGGTAGAAGTCGACCGACGTCCCGAAGTTCCCGGTCACGATCTGGTGCAGGTAGTCGACGTACTGAACCGGCAGGCTCTTGTGGGTGTTAACCCCGAAGAGGATCTCAAGCGCGTTCAGCGACTGCGGGGTGAGGTTGCCGTGGAACTTGCCCAGCATGGCCAGCGCCGGGTTCCCCGGCATCAACCGCGGCAGCAGGAAGTTGAATGTCAGCGCCGCCCAGAGCGTGAGGACAAAGAACCCCAGGCGGCGCAGCACGTATCTCATCTATGCGGATCCAGGCCTACTTGGGCTGCAGGTGCAGCAGCACCTGCTCCATGTCCGGGTACGCGTACGCGGACGGCTGGGCGTAGGGGTCGGAGGGAGTCGGCCACCCGCTGAACGACGCGGTGTCGTACTGGTACCAGTCGACCGCCTCGACCACCGGGATGATCGGCACGTCGCTGACCATGACCTGCTGGATCTGGTTCATGATCGACTGCTGGGTCGCGGCCGACGTGGTGTTGGCGTAGGAGTTGAGCAGGGCCTCGGTGGTCGGGCTGTTGTAGCGCTCGTAGTTGGTGGCGGCCACCTTGCCGATGGGGGCGGTGTCGGCCGAGTTCAGCCAGTTGTTGAGCTCGTAGTACGGGCTCGGGCCGAACGTCTGCTGGTCGTAGAAGGCGAGCTGGTACTTGCCGTAGTACAGGTCGGCGTCGAAGTCAGTGTTGGTCAGGTTGTCCGGGGTCACGATGATGCCGACGGCCTTCAGGTCCTGGGCGATGACCTGCATGTCCGCGACCCAGTCGGAGTAGTCGCCGATGTTGATGACCGTGAACGAGAGCGACTGGCCCTTGGCGTTGGTCATGACGCCGGCCGAGTTCAGTTTGTAGCCGGCCTGCTCGAGCAGCGACTTGGCCTTGGCCGGGTCGTAGGAGTTGCCGATCTGGGCGACCAGCGAGCTGTCCTCGGTGCTCGAGAACGTCGGGGTGACGATGCCGGTCTGGTTGGCCGGGGGCTCGTAGCCGGACTCGCCGAGGGAGGAGACCTGCGACCGGTTGATCGCGTACGAGATCGCCTGGCGGACCTTCACGTTGCTCAGCAGCGGGTTGGTCAGGTTGGGCACGATCGACACGTTCACGGTCGGCGGGAACCAGTAGTGGAAGTCCGGGCTCTTGGCCGTGTAGAACGACGTGATGCTCGGGATGTACTGCGCGCCCCACTGGGCCTGGCCGGTGGCGAGCTCGTCGTTGGCGGTGTTGTTGCTCGTGAACGCCGGGTACTCGATCTTCTTGACCTTCGGTTCACCCTTCTGCCAGTAGTTCGGGTTGGCGGTGTAGGTGATGTTGGCCGAGGCGCACGGGTTCACCTCGTAGGGACCGGTACCCACCGGGTTCTTGTCGGGGTAGGCGACCGGGTTGGCGATCTTCGACCAGATGGCCTGGGACACGATCGGCACCTGGTCGGCGATGTAGTAGAACCACGGCACCGCCGCGGCGCTGAAGTCCATCGTGACCTGGTCGCCGGTCGCGGTGACGCTGGACAGGACCGACCAGACGCCGGGCAGGTCGAGGGCCGGGTACTTCTTGAGCAGGTTGAAGGTGTAGGCGACGTCGTTGGCGGTGAGCGGGGTGCCGTTGCTGAACTTGACGCCCGAGCGGATCGTGAACGTTAGCGACTTGTCGCCCGGACCCCAGCTGTAGGCGGACGCGAGCATGGGGGTGACCTTGCCGTCCTGGAGCGGGTTGACGTAGTCCAGGGTCTCGTACACGAGGCCGACCGACAACAGCGTGTCGGACCCGTTGAACGGGCTGAAGTCACAGGTCCAGAGCGCGCCGTTCTCATTGGAGATGGTCAGCGTGGCGGTCTTGGCGGCTGACCCGCCGCCTGAGCCGCCCGCGCCCGAGCCCGCGCCCGCCGAGCAGGCGGCCAGCGCCCCCGCGAGCGTTACCGCGGCGAGCATCGCCCCTGCCTTGATGAGTCGTCTCATAGCGTTAGTCCTTCGCGTGTGTGCATGTTGTGCGTGACACCGTCGTCCGCCTGAGCTGCTTCAATTGCGTCCACGGCTAGTGCGAGCGCCCCCATCAGAGGCGCGTCGAAGGGGAAGTCGGCCAGTACCAGCGCGGGCCGGTAGGGGGCGGCCGAGTTAAGGGCCGCGTCGAGCTGCGGCCGGATCCGGTCCCAGGATCTGGTCATGCCGCCGCCGACGGCGATCCTGACGGGGTCGATGGTGATGGCGAGGTTCACCACGTGGAAGGCGAGTTCGGTGATGAAGTGGTCCGCCACGGCCGCGAGCGGGTCGCCTTCTTCGGCCGCGAACGCCTCGGCGGCGGGCCGCCCGGCCAGCCTGGTCAGCGCCCGGCCGCTCACCGCTTCTTCCAGCGGCAGGTAGCCGGCGTAGCCGACGTCGGACAGCCGCCGGAGGTTGTAGCCGATCTCGCCGGCCGCGCCGTTCGCGCCCGTCAAGACCCGGCCGCCGGCCACGATCGCCGCCGCCAGCCCGGTGCCGAGGTTCAGGTACACCCCGGGGTCGACGCCGGCCAGCGCGCCCCAGCGCGCCTCGGCCAGGGCGGCCGCCTTGACGTCGGTCGCCATCGTGACCGGAGTCCCTTCGAACGCCGCCCGCAGGTCGCGCCCCATCGCCAGGTCCTCCCAGCCGTCGATGGCGGGGGCCAGCGCCACGCTGTCTTCTGACGGGATGCCGAAGGTGGAGACGCCCACGCCGGCCAGCGGCCGGTCGATCGCGGTCTCCGCGAGGAGGGCTTTGGCGGCGCGCACGCCACGGTCGAAGGCGGCTCGGGCCCCGCTGTCGGGCTCGGCGTCGATGACGCGCGTCGCCAGCCGTCGGCCGGACAGGTCGCAGACCGCGGTCGCGATCTTGGTGCCGCCGTAGTCGATGCCGAGCACGACCGGAGGCGGCGAGGAGGTCTCGCTAGGCTGTGACCTCATTGGGAGCAAGTCCATGTATATCTACCATTTCGCAGGTTGTTAGGATAGTAACCTAACTAACCCGAGACGCAAGATCGTGACGGTTACCGTCATGTAACGGAGGCGACTGTGACGACCGAGCTGTCGGCTGCGCGACCCCCGCTCATCCGAGCCATGAACGAGCAGCTGCTGCTCGGCCACATCCGGTCGTCCGGTCCGTGCTCGCGAGCCGACCTGGCCCGGATCTCCGGGCTGTCCAAGCCGACGGTGTCGCTGGCGCTGGCGAACGTGGAACGGGCCGGCCTGGTGCGGATCGCGGGCCAGCGGACCGGGGTGCCGGGACGGACGGCCCAGCTGTACGAGGTTCGGCCGGAGGCTGGTTTCGTGCTCGGGCTCGACATCGGCCTGAAGTACCTGCGCGGCGCGGTGGCCGACCTGACCGGGGCGGTCCGGGTCAGGGACTCCCGCAAGGTCGGGGCGACCAGCGTCCGCGGCCGCCTGGCGGAGCTGGTCGAGCTGGCCGACGACCTGTGCGCTCGGGCGGGCACGTCCAGGCAGGCGGTGACCCAGACCGTTATCGGCACCCCCGGCGTCTACGACCCGAAGCGGAACGCGATCGCGCTGACCGGCGGGCTGGCCGGCTGGGACCGGCCCGCCGCACTGGCGGGCCTGCGCGAGGCGTTCGGGCCGTCGATCGCGCTTGAGAATGACGTTGACGCGGCGGCGCTGGCCGAGCAGACGCACGGGTACGGGCGGGACCGCGAGAGCTTCGCCTTCGTGCATGTCGGCACCGGCATCGGCATGGGGCTGGTGCTCGGCGGCAGGCTGCACCGGGGCGTGCACGGGGTCGCGGGCGAGATCGCGTTCATGCCCCTGTCCGAGGATGCGTCCAGCGAGGCGAGGCGCCGGGGGCCGCTCGAGGCCGCCGCGGCCGCGTCCGGCATCGTCCGCGCCGCCCGCGCGGCCGGGATGCGCGGGGCGGTGTCGGCCCGCAGCGTGTTCGCCGCCGCCGCCCGAGGCGACGAGCGGGCGGTCGCGGTCGTCGCGGAGGAGGCCAGGCTGGTCGCCCGGGCGATCTGCTGCGTGATCACCGTGGTCGACCCCGAGCTGATCGTGCTCGGCGGCGGGATCGGCCAGGCGCCGGGCTTCGCCGCGATGGTGACGTCGGCGCTGAGCGACCTGACCCCGGTGCTGCCGGAGGTGAAGGTCAGCGCGCTCGGCACCGACGTCGTGGTCGACGGCTGCCTGGCCGAGGGGGCGTCGCTGGCCTGGAACCAGCTCACCTCCGGCCCGCTCGGGCACGCGGCGATGTGACACGCGGCTTTCTGACGCGCGGTTTTCTGACGCGCAGATGACTGACGCGCAGTTTTCTGACACGAACGGCTAGTGCGTCGCGGTGACCTTGGACAGCCCGGCCGGGGCATCGGGGTTCAGGCCGCGGCGCAGCGACGACGCCAGAGCGAACTGCTGACCGCGGACGATGGCGAGGATCGGCGCGGTGATCTCGCTGATCCCGGCGGGCAGCGGCAGATCCGCGTTCGCGGACGATCCGCAGACGGCGAACGGAACGCCCTCGGCCTCGAGCCGGGCGGTCAGCGCCGCCTCGTCGGCCGCGAACCGCTCGCCACCGGAGACGGCCAGCACCGGGAGCCGGGAGTCGAGCGCCGCGATCGGGCCGTGCAGCAAGTCGGCCGAGGACAGCCCCTCGGCGTGCACCTGCGCGGTTTCCTTGATCTTGAGCGCGGTCTCGAGCGCGGCCGCGTATCCGAGCCCGCGCCCGGTGACGACCAGCCGCCGCGCGTCCGCCCAGCGTGCCGCGAGCGCATCGGCCTGGCGTGACGCGCCCGACGGGCCGGAATCGGCCAGCAGCGACGCGACCGCGTCCGGCAGCGTGGCCAGGTCGGCCGCGGCGACCAGTTCTGAGTCGTACGCTGCGGCGATCGCCGCCACCGCCAGCATCTGGGCGGTGACGGTTTTGGTGGCGGGGACGGCCAGTTCCGGGCCGGCCTCGGTCAGCAGGGCCAGGTCGCACACCTGGGTCAGCGGGCTGCCGGGCTCGTTGGCGATGCCGATGACCACCGCGCCGGCCCGCCGCATGGACGCGGCCGTCTCCACCACCTCCGGCGTCGCCCCGGACTGGCTCAGCGCCACCACCAGGTAGCCGGTGTAGTCCACGTCGGCCTGGTACCGGGTGTGCACGCTCGGCGCGGCCAGCCCGGCCGGCCGGCGCGACGCCATCTCGATCAGGTAGCGGCCGTAGACGGCCACGTTGTCCGACGAGCCGCGGGCGAGCAGCACGGTGCCGGCGTGCGCGTTCGACAGCAGCGCCCGCACCTGGTCACGATCGGCGGCGTGGCGGGCGACCAGGCGGCCGAGGACCTCGGGCTGCTCGGCGAGTTCGGCCGCCATCAGCGCGCCGGGCATAAGGCTTCGGGTCTCATTGGTCACTGACGGTGCCTCCTTGCTGAACAGTCCGCCTCCGGCGGCAGGGCTACCGCGCAGGCAGCGACTTTACGTCCATGACGGGCGGTTTACTACACTTCTGCCGTGACTACTGCCAGTGAGATCGTCGTTGACGACCCCCGCAAGCCCGACGTCCGGGCGCTGCTCGAACGGCATCTGACGTTCTGCCTCTCGGAAACGCCGCCGGAGCACAGCTTCGCGCTCGACGTCGATGCGCTCGCCCAGCCGGGCGTCGCGTTCTTCAGCTGCCGCGACGCGGACGGCAGGCTCCTCGGCGTAGGCGCGATCAAGGAACTCGACCAGGCCCACGTCGAGATCAAGTCGATGCACACCGCCGCCGAGGCGCGGGGACGCGGCGTGGGGCGGGCGGTGCTTGACCACCTGCTTTCCGTCGCGCGGTCGCGGGGATACCAGCGGGTTTCGCTGGAGACCGGGACCACGCCGGGCTTCACGGCCGCCCGGGCGATGTACGTCAGCCGCGGCTTCGTGCCCGGCGAGCCGTTCGCCCACTACTTCCGCACCGGGGACAACACGTTTTACACGCTCGCGCTCTAGGTCGGCCGGACATGGGCCCTGGGCCGGCCGGGGTCGCCTGGCCGAGAGCGACATTCGGCGTGCATGAGATCATCCTGGACTATGCGCAAAGACCTGTGGGAATCTCCTGAGTACGCTGCTGTCGCCGAGCATGTCCGACGGCTGCACGAGCCGGCTTTGGGCAGGCCGCACCACGTTACCGACCTCGTCACGACGACCGACGCCAGCCGCATCGCGGTGACCGGGTCGGTCTATGACGAACTCGAGGGGCTGCCGCGCACGGCCGTGTACGAAGTGCGAGACGGCGCGCTGCGCGCGCTGACTTCGGGTGGCGGGTCAGCCAGGTCCGCCCGGTTCGCGCCGGACGGGTCATCCCTGGCCTTCCTGTCCGACCGGGCCAAGGCTGAGGCGTTCCAGCTCTACCTGCTGGCCGATGGGCAGCTCGGCGAGGCCCAGGCAGCGCCTGCTGTCCCCGGCACGGTCGAGTACCTCGCGTGGTCACCGGACGGCACCCGGATCCTGCTCGGGGTCGCCGGGCTCGGAGCGGAGGTGGCTGACGCGCAGGGATCGGGAACGGCCGGCTCGGGCGAGTCCGGGCTGCCGTCCTGGTACCCGCAGGTCGAGGCCGGGACGCCGGAGGATGCCTGGCGCGGCCTGTGGCTCTACACCCTGGCCTCCGGCGAGCTCGCCAGGGTTTCGCCCGACGGGCTGAACGTCTGGGAGGCGGCTTGGTCCGGCCCCGGGCATGTGCTGGCAATCACCAGCGAACAGCCCGGTGAGGACGACTGGTACTCGGCGGTGCTCAGTCGGCTCGACATCTCGACCGGTGAGGTGACCGAACTGCTCCGCAGTGACGTCCAGCTCGGGTTGCCTGCCGGGACGTCCGACGGCACGAGGGCCGCCGTGGTAGAGGCGGTGTGCAGCGACCGATTGATCGTGGCGGGTGACCTGATCCTGCTGGACCTGGTCGCTGGCACCAGGTGCGCCGTCGACACCGCCGGGACCGATGTCACCGCGGTCCAGTGGATCGACGGAACGCGGCTCGGCTATATCGGCCAGCGCCATCTGGACTGCGTGGCCGGGATCGCCCACGCCGGGGAGGGACCCCTGCCGGAGACGATCACCGGCAGGGAACTGGCCGCATCCGCGCAGTCGTGGGCGAGCTGGTTCAATCCGGCCGGCGCCTTCACCTGCGACGGCCGGGTCGTCGTGGCCCGGGACGACTACGACCTTCCGCAGCAGGTCGCGATCGTCGGCACCGGCACCGACCAGGTGCTGGTCTCGCTGGCCCATGCCGGCACCGACTACATCCGATCGGCCGCGGGCTCCGCGACGAACGTCAGCTGGCGCGCGCCCGACGGGACAGCGATCGAAGGAGTCCTGTGCACGCCCCCCGGAGCCGGTCCGTTCCCGCTGATCCTGCACGTCCACGGCGGGCCGATCGGGGCCTACCAGCGGAGCTGGGCGATGCACGGCTACGCGGTGCCTTTGCTGGTCGCCCGCGGATATGCCGTCCTGCACCCGAACCCGCGCGGTAGCTCCGGGCGCGGTCGGGAGTTCGCCGCCGCGGTCGTCGGTGACATGGGCGGAGCGGACACCCACGACTACCTGACCGGAATCGACGCGATGATCGAGCGCGGGATCGCCGACCCGGCGCGGATCGGCACGATGGGCGTCAGCTACGGCGGATTCATGTCGGCTTGGCTGGTAACCCAGGATCAGAGGTTCAAGGCCGCCGTGGCCGGCTCGCCGGTGACGGAGTGGTACAGCTTCACGTTCACCACCAACATCCCCCGCTGGGGTCTGTGGTTCCTGGGCGACGCCGATCCCGAGGAAATCGGCAACCAGGTGCACACACGCAGTCCGGTGATGCACGCGCGCAAGTCCAGGACACCGACCCTGCTCACGGCGGGCGCGAAAGACCGGTGCACGCCGGTCGGACAGGCGAGGGAGTTCTATCAGGCACTGATCGGCCATGGCGTCGACTCGGAACTGGTGATCTACCCCGAGGAAGGACACGGCGTCAGCCGCTTCCCGGCCATCACTGACTACCTGACCCGGCTCGTGACCTGGTTCGACCGGTACATGCCGGCGTGATCTCGGCTATGCGTGCGAACCGGATGCGTGCGAACCGGATGCCCAGTTCGGACGCGGCCCGGACGGCGAGGACCTCACAACGGTCCGGGGAACGGCGGCACGGAGCTCAGCCCTAGTCCAGAGCCGACCGCGCACGGTAAGCGGGAACAGCGGGCAAGCCACGCCGATCGCCGAATCGGAGTGACGACCGCCCAGGTCTGCACGCATCAGGCTGTAGCCACCTCCGCCAGTTGCGCAGGCGGCTACGTGCGCTGCCCGCAAGTGCGGACAGTCGCCGCTGGCAGAGGGGTGATCGCGGAGTCGTGGGTCATGGCCCGGGCGGTGGGGTGAAGATAGCGTGGGTTCCTATGCGCCGCGAGATGATGTGCGTCTGGCCGGGGACGCGTTCAGTGCCGTAGCTGAAGGTCGCCCGCCCGTCGCCGTCCCATGTCATCTCGAATACGCCGGGGTGCGCGGTCACGCCTTTCACGCGCAGGCCCGGCCGGAAGGGGCGGTCAGGGACGATGAGGTCCGGGACGATGGCTTCCCTGATCACCTTGCTGAAGGTGGCCCTCTGGTGCGTTGTGGGGTTCTTCCAGTCGCGCTCGAAGCTGGGAAGGGTCTCGAAGGTCGGCATCACTCATCCGCCGCGCCGAGGCCGTCGAGGTGAGCGAACATGGCGTCGGCGGACTCGTGCACCGTTCCCGGCCCGGCGGCGATCTCGTTGTCCGCCTCCTGCTCTCCGGCCAGCCACTCCGGGGTGAAGAACCAGGCCTGGTCGGTCGGGATGCACACGAAGCCGCGGACGGTGACCGTCCCGTCATCATGGAGGGAGAACTCGACCTCGTCCCCCTCGCCTATGCGCGGCGCCCGCCTGATGTCGTCGGGCAGCGTTAGCTGCGCCTTGGCGCGGACCCTCGCCCGGGCGCGGACGCGGGGCGGCGGCTCGACCTTAGCGGCAGGCACTCCCATAACGGCTGTCCTCACAGTCAGACTCTCCTTTCTCACTTTCACCCGCCAAGTGCCGGGCCCGCCGTCGGGCGGGCCGACAGGTGTCGCGCTTCCTTACGAGGGTGAGCCCGAGCACTGCGAGTGCATCGGTTGTTTGATCGATAGACACTACTAGCGTTCACGACCATAGTCGACTTCTATTGTGAACGTGCTTAAGGCTGGCAAGGCATTTCCCAGCCCGACGACCACCCAGACCCAGCTGCCGCAAAGCTGGGCCGTCACCAGCTACTACTCCGTCAACGCGGTGCAGTTCACCAATGCCCGGGGCCGGAACCGTTTCGTCCGGTACCAGTTCATCCGCGAGGCCAGCGAGCACGCCTGGCCCCCGGCGAGGATGCGACGAAATCAACCGACTACCTGTCGGAGGAACTCGCCGGGCGGGTCGCCGCGAACCCGGTGCAGTTCACCTGGTACGCCCAGATCGCCGAGGACTCCGACGTCATCGACGATCCCGCCACGCCCTGGCCGGACGACCGGCAACGCATCCCGCTCGGTCACATCGCGATCGACCAGGTAGGGCCGAACAACCCAGAAGCGGACCGGTCACTCGCGTTCTTGCCCGGCAGCCTGCCGCCCGGCATCGAGTTCGCCGACCCGATGCTCACCATCCGGAATGCCAGCTACCCGCACTCGTTCCAGGAACGCAACAGCTGACGCCCCCGCCCCATCCACGAGACGTCACAGCCGCAGCCTCAGGGGCGAGCAGGCCGGGCACGGCGCCGCTGGAACCTCAGTCACGCTGACCTGCGGTAACCAAACCCCAGCCGACGCCAACGGACGAAACCTGGGTGGGATGCACGCGCCGGAGTGGCGAGGTGGCGGACGTGTCGGGGCCCTGAGGTCGTCACGGCGTTGTTGAAGAAGGGTCACCGGCTGCTCGCCGCGTTGTCGGCTGGATGCCGCCGGCACGGATCAGGGCGCTTCGGTGCCGGCGCCGCGCCGGTCGCGGACGGCGGCGACTGCCTCCTGCTGGCTGAGCGGCGAACCGGCGGCGTAGAGCTGGTCGAACCGGTCCGCGCCCAGCGCCCGGCGGGCCTGGTCGACGAGGTCGGCTTCCTCTCGCCGCAGCAACGGCCAGGCTCGCAGGCCGACCCGTCGGCGCAGGCGCTCGGCTGTCCCCGCCAGCAGCGCCGCCCGCTGGGGGTTGCCCTCCGCGAACGCCAGCCGGGCGAACGCGGCCAGGCACAAAGTCACGCTTCGAGTGCTGTGGCCCGCCAGGCTCAGCTCCAGCCCCTCGTCCAGCAACCCGCGGGCCTCCTCTGGCCTGCCCTGCGCCACGGCCAGCATGCCCAGATACACCCGGGAGACGGCGGCGAGCCACGGGTGGTCGCACCGCTCCGCCAGGTCGCGCATCGCGGTCAGGTGGCGCAGGGCGTCGTCGTAGCGGCCGGCGGTCATCTCCATGAGGCCGGCGGTGTAGGCGGCCATGGCGGTCCAGAACGGCTCGTCCTGGCCGCGGAGCTGCTCCAGGGCGGCCAGCGCCCCCTGCAGCGCGCCGCCCACGTCGCCGACGATCCCCGAGGTCCACGCCATGGCCAGCTGGGACACGGCGTGGAGGTAGGGGTCCGCGATCTCGTCGAGCAGCGGCGCCATGCGCTCGCGGGCCGCCAGCGCCGCTTGGTCGTCGCCCACCTCGACACCGGTCGCCGCCGCCGTCCACGCCAGTTCAGCCCGGGCCTGGATGTCGAGGGAGCCGGCGGCGGGCAGCAGCCGGCCGACCCAGGCGCGGGCCTCGCCCAGATGGTCCCTCAGGAACCAGAAGAGCCACAGGACCCGGAACAGGCTGGGCAGCGGCCCGGTGTCGTGGCCGAGGTACCAGCGCACGGCGGCGGCCAGATTGCCTTCCTCTGCCTCCAGGCGCTCGGCCCACTCGCGGTGGCCGGCGCCGCGCAGCGGCCGGTCGGCCTGCTGCGCCAGCGCCCGGTAATAGCCGGGCATGCCGGCGCTCGACCTCGGCGGCGTCCGGCCGGGCCGCGAGCCGCTCGGCCACGAACGCGCGGATGGTCTCCAGCATCCGCGGCCGGGGGCCGTCGCCGGCGGGGTCGAGGTAGACCAGGCTGTGCCGGGCCAGCGCCTCAGTCAGGTCCAGCGCCCGGTCCTCGTCCAGGCCAGCCACCACCGCGGCGGCCTGGACGGTCCAGCCGTCTACGAACACCGCCGCGACCTCCAGCAGCGACCGCTCGGCGTCGTCCAGCAGCCCCACGCTCCACTCCACCGTGGCCCGCAGGGTGCGCTGCCGCTCGGGCATGTCCACCGCGCCCGTTCCCAGGGCGTCCAGCGACCTGGCCAGCCGGCCGAGCAGCGCGCCGGGGTCGAGCAGCCGGGTGCGGGCGGCCGCCAGCTCGATGGCGAGCGGCAGGCCCTCCAGCAGCCGGGAGATCTCCGCCACTGCGGCCGCGTTGCCCCCGGTGAGGGTGAAGCCGGGGCGTACCGCGCGGGCCCGGTCGACGAACAGCGCCACCGCCGGCGAGGCCGCCAGCTCCTCCGCCGGCACCGCGGCCGGGTCGGCGGGCAGCGGCAGCGGCGGCACCGGGTACTCCCGCTCGGCCCGCAGCCCCAGCACCGTGCGGCTGGTCGCCAGGATCACCGCTCCGCGACAGCGGGCCAGCAGCGCGTCGAGGTCGCGGGCGGCGTCGACCACCTGCTCCAGGTTGTCGAGGATGAGCAGCCACCGGTCGTCGCCGAGGTACTCGGCCAGGGCCTCCAGCGGCGAGTCCGTCCCCGCCAGCTCAGCCCCCACTGCCCGGGCGACGGCCGCCAGCACCAGCTCAGGCTGGGTGACCGCCGCCAGCGGAACGAACGCGGTCCCCGCCCCGAAGCGCCCGACCAGCCGCTCGCCCACGGCCACCGCCAGCCGGGTCTTGCCGATCCCGCCCAGCCCGGTGAGGGTCACCAATCGCGCATCGGGACGCCCGACCAGGCCGGCCACCTCCTCAACAGCCCGCCCCCGCCCGACCAGCGAGGTCGCGTCCGCCGGCAGCGGGCGCGGCCCGTGCCCGCTCCGCGGTGCCGCAGCGGAGGGACGGGCGACGGCGAACCGCTCGCTCAGCAGCACCGCCAGGTCGTCGCGAACCAGCCGGCCCAGCTCCCCCCTCGTGCGGAAGTGACGGTAGGACACCGAGGCGTCCGCCTCGATGCGGGCCAGCAGCTCGGCGAGGCGCGGCTCGCGCCCAGGAGCCGGCCCCTTGACGTACAGCAGCCGGGGCAGCGCCCGCGACAGCTCGAACTCGTCCTCCAGACCCGAGATCTCCATGCCCGGCCCAACCCACCCGTACCGCTCCCAGTACAACCCGACGAACACATCGCTTTGCGCCAGGTACGCCCGATACAGATCCTGCGGCGGGTGCGGCCGCGCCCCCACCTCGAACATCACCGGCGTCAGCCGCAGCGCCGAGATGGCACGCGAGACCGCCCCCCGCTCCTCCGCCAGCTCGCCCAGCGTGGAACTCACGAACACCCGCAGACGCCGGTCCGGAGTCCGGATGACCGCGTCCCCCGGCAACCCCTCGCCCCCCGATCGACCCCCCTGAGGCTCCACCATGCAAACCCCGTACCCGTCCGCCCCACAGGCAACACGAGCGGGGACGCCAACCTGACCGTCAGTGACCACCGACCCCAAGCCCGGGCTGGAGGGGAGCGAGCCCGCGCCCAGCCCTGCCCCGCCGGCCGCGCGCCGCCCAGGCCGGCCCTCCCCCGCGGGCACTCCGCCGGCGGGGGACGCCTCTTTCCTCCCGCCGGGGCCGGGTCACTGGCCAGGTTCTTCCCGGGATGCCCGGGAAGAGCCTGCCCCGCCTGCGGTTGTTCCTGCGCTCCCGCTCGGACTGCTGCCGTGCACGCCTCGCCTCTTGGCCCCGATCCGCTCCTTCGAGCTCGGCGTCCCCGAGTCGGAGCTGTCCATCCCGAGCCGGCGCTCCTGCTCCGCCAGCCGCAGCTCAAGCCGCCCGCAAACTGGCGCAGCGATCGCGCACTGTGGTCCACCAAGTACGGGCCACGGGGTGAAGCCGTGTGCTCGCACGCAAGCGACATCACGCTTTGAGGTTCAGTCATTGCCACGTGAATGGACACGCAGCCAAGGGCTCAGCAACACATGTCCAGCCGCCGACCGGCAGGTGGAAAGATCCGGAAATAGTGACTCAGCCGGTGACTACGGCCTCAGTCTCCGCCAGACCCAGCGCGGCTACCCCAGACTGCTGCAATGCCCCTGACGTGCATAAAAAGACCCCAATCGGACCGTCTCAGACGAATCCGTCGTGCATGGCATGCAGACGGTCGAGCCGCCAAGAATTGGTCAGCGCCGGGCCGCATATCGCCGACTCGACGCCGTCGGAGTGGCATCAAAAGTAGGACCCTGCGGCGAGTACGACATCCAGTTATGCGCGGCCTATTGCTGAGGCAAAAGGGCGGGATTTCCTGGCCTGGGTGGCTTGCCCGGCATTAACCTCGTCGGGGCCTGGTGCTGGCGGTTGCCTTGGTCTGCGCTGCCCGCGTACGATCGCGGACAAGGCTAGAGAGGGTGCCTCCGGGTTCGCGGGAAGGACTAGAGTCCGCCTCTCGGTTCATTCATGGCCTTCAACCATCTTCGTCTTCTTGACGAGCCTGAACGCGGACCTGGGCTCCGAGGAGACATCATGCCCGATCTTCCCGAGCGCGCTGACATTGACCAGCTCCGCCGCAAGGCCCGTGAGCTGCTTCGCGCCGCCGCGGCGGGCGAGCCGGAGGCGCTAGCGCGGTTTCGCGCGGTATCGGAGCGTCCCACCCTCGCCGCGGCCCAGCTCGCCATCGCCCGTGAGCACGGCTTCCGCAGCTGGCCCGCGTTGCGGTCGGAAGTAGAAAGCCGCCGGCCGTCCACCGACTGGCAACTGCGCGCAGGCACCGGCCGGCCGGAGGCTCGAGACATCGCCGTGGGCCGATGGTCGTTCGGGGGAGCCGGGACCATCGAGGTCGAGGAAGGCGAGCTGACCATCGGCATCCTGATAGCCGGCCAGGAAAACGCGTCTCTGGAGGCCTCGCTGGCCGTGGCAGAGGCTGTCGCGGGCGCGCGTCAGTCGCGGCACTGGTTTCCCGAGCTGCGCGACGTCACCGTCACCGATGATCAGGGCTCGACGTCCACCCTGGGCCCTGGGTCGGGGCACGCGGGCCAGCAGCCAGGGCCGGGCCAGCCGCTCTGCTTCGAGGTAACTTGCGCGCTTGACCCGATTCCGGAAGGCGGCAGCCGCTGGCTGGACGTGCGGGGACGGGATACTTCCGTGACACGCCTCCTGCGATCCGGCCTGGCGCCCGTCCGGGTACGCGGGCTAAGCCCGGCAGCGGGCAGTGCCCCCGAGCGGGAGCTCCAGCACATGGCCAGGTGGATTCTCCTGGGCTACCTCGACAAGGCGATGCGAGAAGGCCAGGACCTGAAGCGGCGATGCCGGGACGTGCTCGCGCAAACGGCCAGGCTCCGGGAGGGCGGGCCGGCGGACGGCGCAAGCCCCCTGCCGGGTCAGTTCACCCGCCTGTGCACGGCGCTTATCAGGCAGCGCCCGGCTGGCGGCCTGCCCAGTGGCTGGCACAGCGTGCTCGACGCCGCGGACCGCACTGACGGGCCGCGGCTGCACGTCGATCTCGACACTGCACTGCCCCCGGTTGACGACACGGCAGTGCGCCTCAATACCCTCGCCTCATGGCCCTGCTCGTGGGACCTTTACCTTCAGGCCACGCCAGGCTGGTGGACCTACAGCACCGATCGCCAGCACAAACGAGCCGCCATGACGGTCTACGCCGAAGACGACCTTGGCGGCTTGTACATCAGCAATTTCGGCGGCAGCAGCGGCCGCCCGGGATACGAAGGGGTCAAGCTCACGTTGCGACCTCGCCTGGACCCCGGGGCCAGCCTCCTGACGCTCACCTGCGCAGGCGACACGCAGCAAGTCTCCGCCGAGGTACATCTGGCCCCCGAGTAATGGAGGATGACGCTGCGGTGCGGTAACGTCCGCCCTATGCCGACAGCAGCGGTCAACGGGATTCAGGTCAGCTACGCCGACTCCGGCGGCGACGGGCCGACGGTCGTGCTGAGCCACGGGTACCTGATGGACGCCTCGATGTTCGACGCCCAGGTCGCCGCGCTCGCGCCGGAGTACCGGGTGATCACGTGGGACCAGCGGGGCCACGGCGGCACCCCGGCGCCGGGCCCGTTCAGCTACTGGGACTCGGCCAGGGACGCGCTCGCCCTGCTGGACCACCTCGGCGTCGAGCGGGCCGTCCTCGGCGGCATGTCTCAGGGCGGCTTCCTGAGCCTGCGGGCCGCGCTGCTGGCGCCGCAGCGGGTGCGCGGCCTGGTCCTGATCGACAGCCAGGCCGGCACCGAGGAGGAGGCCAGCCGCCCGGGATATGACCAGCTGCACCAGATGTGGCTGGACCAGGGCCCGGGCCCGGTGCAGGAGATCGTCGCCGCCATCATCTTGGGGCCTGGCCGGTGGGACGGCTGGTACGCCAAGTGGGCCGAGCAGTACGCTCGGTCGGCACCGGGCAACCTCAGCCAGCTCACCTGGCCGTTCCGGTGCCTGATGGACCGGGACGACATCACCGGCAGGCTCGGCGAGGTCGCCTGCCCGGCCCTGATCGTCCACGGCAGCCAGGACGCCTCGATCCAGCTGGCCAGGGCCGAGCAGATGCGCGATGGAATGGCCGGCCCGACCACGTTCACCGTGATAGACGGGGCTCCGCACGCCTCCAACGTCACCCATCCCGCTGCCGTCAACGCCGAGATCGCGAACTTCCTGCACGCGTTGGACGGCTAACGGCAGCCGACCGGGCAACCAGCTGCTTGCTTGACGAAAAGAATGATTGAGTGCACACTCACAGATATGACACCGGCACTAGCACCGCGGGAGCGGCTGAGCCCGCGCGTCCTGTCCACCGCTGACGAGCGGCGCGAGGAGGTGCTGCGCGCCGCCATGAAGGTGATGAGCACCCGCGGCCTGTACGGCACGCCCACCCTCGACATAGCGCGCGCGGCGGGCATCTCGCAGGCGTACGTGTTCCGGCTGTTCCCGACGAAGCTCAGCCTGTTCGTGGCGGTGGTGGAGCGCAGTTTCCAGCAGATCAACGACAGCCTCGAGCGGGCCGCGCGGGCGGCGCGGGCGGCGGGCGAGCCGGCGCTCATGGCCATGGCCGCGGCGTACACGGCACTGCTCGCGGACCCGGCGATCCTGCTCCTCCAGCTCCAGGCGCAGGCGGCGGCGAGCGAGCCCGAGGTGCGGGACGCGCTCCGCCGCGGTTTCGCCGGCCTGCTTGACATGACAGAGCGGGTATCGGGGGCTTCCCCGCAGCGAGTCCAGCAGTTCTTCGCCCGCGGGATGCTCTGCAACGTGAGCGCTGCGATGCAGATCTACGACCTTGACGAGCACTGGGCTCGGGTGCTCGCCTACGCCGACGCGGAAAGCAGCACCGCCTAACAGAAACCGGAAGTTCCACAGCCGCAATGGCCACAGCTAACAAGTGAGTGACCAGTCACACTACAAAGGTGAGTGACTAGTCACACAATAGGAGAGGAAGCGAGACCGATGACCATGACGACCGCCGACCCGATAGCCGGCCGGCATCCCCAGTCTTCCCGGAACACCCGCTGGGCCCTGGCCATCACATCCCTGGCCCTGTTCATGACGACCCTGGACAACCTCGTCGTCACGATGGCGCTGCCCGCGATCCAGCGCAGCCTGCACGCGTCCATCCAGTCGCTCGAGTGGACAGTCAACGCCTACACGCTCACGTTCGCGGTGCTGCTCTTGACCGGGGCCGCGCTCGGCGACCGCCTCGGACGCCGCCGGATGTTCGTCATCGGGCTGGCGGTCTTCACGGCGGCGAGCGCCGCCGCGGCCCTGTCCCCCGACACCGGCCTGCTGATCGCGGCCCGCGCGGTGCAAGGCGCGGGCGCGGCGATCGTCTTGCCGCTGACGCTGACGCTGCTGTCCGAGGCGACGCCCCCACAGCGGCGCGGCATCGCGCTGGGCATCTGGAGCGGTGTCAGCGGGCTCGGCGTCGCGATCGGGCCGCTCGCGGGCGGCGCCGTCGTGCAGGGCCTCGACTGGCACTGGATCTTCTGGATCAACGTCCCGGTCGGCGTCGTGCTGCTGCCGCTGGCCCGCACGCAGCTCGCCGAGTCCCGCGGGCCGTCCCGGCGGCTCGACATCCCCGGCCTGGCGCTGGCCGGCGCGGGGCTGCTCGGCGTCACCTACGCCGTGATCCGCGGCCAGGCACTCGGCTGGACGTCCGCCGGGATCCTGGCGCCGATGGCCGCCGGGGTGGCTGGCCTCGCGGCGTTCGTCTGGTGGGAGGCGAAGAGCGGCGCGCCGATGCTGCCCATGCGCTTCTTCAGGTCCCGCGCGTTCTCCGCGGCCAACGCGGTCTCCCTGGCGATGTACTTCGGGGTGTTCGGGTCGATCTTCCTGCTGGCCCAGTTCCTGCAGACCGCACAGGGCTACTCGCCGCTCGCGGCCGGCCTGCGCACGCTGCCGTGGACGGCGATGCCGATCATCGTCGCGCCGTTCGCGGGCATCCTCAGCGACCGGATCGGCAGCCGCCCTCTGCTCGCCGCGGGGCTGGCGCTGCAGGCCACGGCCATCGCATGGCTCGCGGCGATCCTCTCCCCCGGCGTGTCCTACTCGCTGCTCGTGGTCCCGTTCGCGCTGGCGGGGACGGGCATGGCCCTGGTCTTCGCGCCCGCGGCCAACACGGTCCTCGCCTCGGTCGCGCCAGCCGAGGCCGGACAGGCGTCCGGCGCCACGAACGCCATCAGGGAGTTCGGCGGCGTCCTCGGCGTCGCCATCCTCGCCTCGGTCTTCAGCGCGCACGGCTCCTACGCGACGCCGTCGTCGTTCGCGGCGGGGCTGACCGCCGCGCTCCCGGTTGGCGCGGCGTTCCTCGCCGCCGGCGCCGTCATCGCGCTGTTCGTCCCGCGACGCTCGCGGGAGCACGCGTAGCCGGGCAGGCACCACGTGCACGTCTGGAAAATAACGCCTGTCACTGGCCGGAGGTCCCTCGGCGACCGCCGGCCAGTCGAACGGCGACAGGGACGGCCCTGGCGGAGGGCACCGCCGTCGGCCGGGAGCCGGGCTGACGTTGGCTGCCGCCGCTGACGACCTGCTGGCCGCGCGGCTGCGTCTCGTCCCGCTCCCAGGTAGCAGGCCCGAGGCCAGCAGCGCGGCCGGGATCGATGCTGCAGGTCCACGCGCGGTTCGCCACCGCGCCTAGTGTGATCCGCTGACCCACTGCTGCGGTGCGTCGTGGGCAGCTGAGTCGGCGAGCGTGGCTGCGGCTCGCGTCGAGCGCATGATCACGATTCCGATCAGCAGCGCCCATGCGGGCGCGACCAGGAATGCGATGCCACCGGCGGGGCCTGCGAGCGCCAGGAGACCGAACGCCACCGACACCCAGCCGAGCCACTTGGGCAAGGTGGCGCTGCGGAGGGCCGACACTCCGGTGCCGAGGCCGAGCAGCGCGAGCCCCACCACGACCGGAAGCCACATGTCGCTGCTGAGCACGTTGAGGGTCTGCGCCGCTGCGGGCATGTTGTTCTTGGCCGCGTCGATGAGAGCCACGGTCAGGGCGGTCATCATCATGAGGCCGGCGGCGTAGACGGCGCCGCCGGCGGTGACCACGTTCGCCAGGTAGCGGCCCTCGTCGGTAGCGCTCAACGTGCGACGCAGGGACGCGAGGAAGAACGTCAGCGCCACGACGGCGAACGCGACGGCGAAGACGCCAGCCGTCTCTGCGGTCTGGTGATCGTGGTAGTACGTCACCACGGTGGCGCCGGCGGTGCCGGAGCCGGGCTCGCCCAGCAAGATGCTGGCGATCACGAATAGCACCGCGTAGCAGCCGCCGAGCACGCCGAGCCGGGACAAGAATCTGGTTTGGGTGTGCATCATTCGCCCTCCGTTGTAAGACGCCGGCCTATTCCGGCTGGCTCTGACGCTAGGGAGGCGGAGCGTGCACGGCGTCCGACCCGGGACGGGTCTTTCCCGGTTCGCGTCCTACTTCCGGAGTACGGACGCGGGAGTTGCCCAGGGCAAGGGAACGCGGATCACGGCCCGGGCGGACGTGGTTGTCGGCATGAGGTCAACCCACGCCGCGCGAGGATCAAGCCCGGGCCAGAATCCCAGGGAGCCCTGAGCCCGGGACGCTCCGGGACTCCAGGACCACTGCTCGGCGAGCGAGTAATTGCCCCGGTCGTCAACTGCCCACCAGGTGATGTGGCGCAGGTCGTCAAGCGCGCGGTAGGGCAGGCCGGTGCGCAGCCCGGGGACGACCTCGACGTCGATGCTGAAGCACTCGGGCCGGGAGTCGATCGCGGTCACCGCCACCTTCACCCCGTCGAACGGCGCGCTGACCTTGCCGACCAGGATGCTTCCGGCACGACCGTCCGCCCGGCCCCAGCGGGCGAGCAGGGATCGCCACGGCGCCGGCAGGCTGACCGCGCCCGCTGCGGCCGGGATGCCTTCGGCGCCGGCCCGGGTGCATCAGCTCCGCGGCCATGCGGGCGTCGCCGGCCACCGGGTCGTCGGCCTGCAGCGCCCCGACGGCGGCCAGCGCCGCGATCGCCGCCTCCAGCGCGGCGCGCGGGTCGTGGAAGTCATTGCGGGTGGCGACGCGTTCCCACAGGTGATGACGGGCCGGATCACCCGCCTCGAGCTGCTCGGCCCATGACTGGATGGCGGGAGGCTCGCCGGTGAGGTCGACCCGCTCGCCCAGGACGCTGATCCACGCCGTGTCAGGCGCCAGCGCCGGCCGCGCGCGGAAGGTACCGTGCCATGCCTGCTCGCCGCGCCGCCGGCTGCCCTCGAAATGCGCGCTTGACGTTGTCCCCTGGTCATCGCTGATCTCCAGCGTGTGGGGCAGGCCCGGGCGGCGGGGATCGGCCGGCCAGGACAAGGCGCCGGGCGGCGCTGGATCCATGCTGACCCGCAGGGCAGTCGCCTCTTCGGTCAGCAGGACATAACCGATGACCAGCCGACCCCAGGGCCGGGCAATCACCTGCCCCGACGGCGCCGCGCGCCACCGGCCCAGCTCCTGCGCGGCGCCGCCCGCGTCAGCCGTGGCGGGCGGGGCCGGGTCGGGTAGCGGCGGCTGAGCTGGGTCACGACGGTGCAGCGCCCGCGCATAAGCGTCAGTGATTGCCCTGGCCGCGTCGGGGGTCAGCGCGCCAACGGCGATCAGTGCCGCGCCCGCCGCCACGAGCCTCGCGTCGACTGGAAACAAGCCGGCATCAGGGCGTTCCAGCAACATCTGCTCAGCGACGAGCCGCAGGTGACGCTCTCCGTCCGACCCTGTCACGTCCTCAGTGTGCGCTACAGGTTCTGCGCCTTCAAGACCGCAAGACCTCCGCCGGGGATGAGCGCACCCGCACCCTCCATCCGCTCGTCCTCCATGGCCGCTGATAGGTTGCCGCGGTGACTGACTACCGGGAGATCAACCAGGCTAACTGGGACGACCGGGTGCCGACCCACCTCTTGTCCGAGTACTACAGCGTGCGCCGTTTTCTCGAGGAGCCGGACTTCATCAGCGACGTGGTGCGGTTCGACCTGCCGCGACTCGGCGATGTCTCCGCCCTGCGCGCCGCGCACCTGCAGTGTCACATCGGTACGGACACGATCTCCTTGGCCCGACTGGGTGCGTCGATGACCGGCCTTGACTTCTCCGGGAAGGCCGTCGAGGCCGCACGGAAGCTGGCGTCCGACACCACGGCCGATGCCACGTTCGTCCAGTCCGACGTGTACCTGGCGGCCGAGGTCCTGGGTGCGGGCGAGTTCGACTTGGTCTACACCGGGGTCGGCTCGTTGTCTTGGCTGCCGGACATCCGTCGCTGGGGCGGCGTGGTCGCGGACCTATTGCGGCCAGGCGGACGCCTGTTCATCCGTGACGACCACCCGGTACTGCTGTCGGCGAAAGTGCGCGATGGCCTGCTGACGCTGGAGCGTCCGTACTTCCAGCAGTCGGAGCCGAACGTAGGGAAGTCGGGCGCGCTGTACGTCGGGACCGACGTGACGGTCGCGCACGCGGTCACGAAGTGGTGGAATCACGGGGTCGGCGAGATCATCACATCGCTGCTGGACGCGGGCCTGCAGATCGTGGAGTTCACCGAGCATGACAGCGTCCCGTGGCCCGCGTTGCCCGGCGCCATGGAGTACGTCGGCGACGGGGAGTACCGGCTGATCGACCGGCCGCAGCGCCTCCCCCACAGCTACACGCTCCAGGCGGTCAAGGGTCGCTAACCGGGCTCAGGCGCGCATCTGCGGGCAGCGGATATCCTCGCCCGCAGCAGCTGCTGTACTGGCTCGCGCCCGCGCCACGAGTCCTCTTACCGACCGCCGGAGGTGGCGAAGCTCCGTGACTAGCGGTGATGTCCCGGATCCCGGGTTCGCTGACGGCGACGCCCTCGGACTCGATGCCGCCCACCATGGACTACTCGGACGGCGCGAGGAACAGCGACGGCTCGCCGCCCTGCTTCACGGGGCTCGAGAAGGCCGGGCCGGCGTTCTCGTGCTTCGAGGGGAAGCCGGGATTGGGAAGTCGGCCCTGCTGAGCGATATCGCCAAGAACGCCGACGACTTCCGCATCTGCCGTGCGGGAGGCGTCGAGTCCGAGATGGAACTCGCGTACGCCGGCCTGCAGCAACTGTGCGGACCACTCACCGGGCACGACGCAGAACTCACGACGCTGCACCAGGAACGTTCTGGATCAGGTGTTCGGTCTCACCGAGGGCGCCCCTCCGGAGCGATTTCTCGTCGGTATCGCCGCCCTGGATCTGGTGGCGACCGTGGCCAAAAAGCAGCCGATCGTCTGGCTTATCGATGATGCGCAGTGGATCGACCAGGCCTCGATGCAAGCGATTGGATTCGTCGCCCGTCGGCTACTCGCCGAGCGGGTACTCATTCTTATCGCTACCCGCGACGTCAGCGACGAGAACGAACTTGCGGGGCTGCCGGAACTCCCGATCGGCGGCCTGAACACGCGAGGACGCTCGCCGGCTGTTTGACTCGGTCGTCGGTGGCCCAACGGATCCGCTCGTTCGGGATCGGATCATCTCTGAAACACGCGGCAATCCCCTCGCGCTCCTTGAGCTGCCTCGTGCGTGGACCACGGCGGAATTGGTTGAGGGCCTCTCGGAATCTGCCGGTATTCCGCTCGCGGGCAGGCTTGAATCTGCCTTTGCGAAGCGTTTGCGTGAACTGCCACCCGACACTCAGACCCTGCTCGCACTCGCAGCAGCCGAGCCGAAGGGCGACCCGGCGCTGCTGTGGTCCGCCGCTCAGCGTCTCGGACTCGATTGGAGCGCCGCGGCTCCCGCAGAACGCGCCGGGCTACTCGAAATAGGACAGGGAGTGTACTTCCGGCATCCACTGGTGCGGGCAGCCGCCTACCGCTGCGCGCCCCTCGAGAAGCGACTCGAAGTGCATCGCACTCTCGCGGAGGTGGCCGACCCGATCCATGACGCGGACCGCCGCGCTTGGCATTGGGCCTGTTCGACAGTCGGTCACGACGAGAAGATCGCCGCCGAGCTTGAGCGGACGGCGGGCCGGGCCAGGGCTCGCGGTGGTCTGCTGGCGGCCGCTGCCCTCCTCGAACGGGCGGCGCTCCTCACACCACACGGGGAGCGTCGAGCCGATCGGACGCTGGCAGCAGCGAGGGCGAAGCGAGATGCCGGGGCGTTCGAATCAGCGCTACGGCTCCTGTCGGTTGTCGACGCGGAGCCGCGGTCCGAGCTGCGCACCGCGCTGGCCGAGCAACTGCGGGGGAAGATCGCCTTTGACCAGCGCCGTAGCTCGGAAGCGGCCGAGCTCTTGTTCAGTGCGGCGCAGCGGATCGAGCCGTTTGCGCCCCGGGCCGCTCGTGACATGCACCTCGAAGCGCTGGCCGCGGCCGTCTGGGCGGCGGGTCCCGGCGACCGCGAGCTGGTCGCCAAGGCAGCGCAGGCCGCTCGGGCCACAGCGTCGGCCGAGAATCCACCGCGCACCGCGGATCTGGTCCTTGACGCGATCGCGACCAGGATGACCGAAGGCTACGCGGCCGCGACACCCGCGCTGACCGCGGCGCTCGACGCCATCCGCGATCACGGTCTGGGATCCGACGATGCCGACGACCTGCTGTGGCTGACGGGAAACAGACTGGCCGGACTCATAGCCACCGAGGCTTGGGACCACGAAGCCGCTCTCGCCTTGGCAAAGCGGCAGGTCACAGTCGCTCGAGAGTCGGGAGCCCTGGTACAGCTTCAATTCGCGCTGAACTTCCTCGCCAACAATGTCATCGTCACCGGCGATCTTCGCGGCGCGTCGGCGTTGCTGGAAGAAGAGCGCCTGCTGTCGGCGATCACCCTGGTCAGCCCGAACCGCACCATGCTGATCGATGCGCTCCGCGGCGATACGGATCGGACCGTTCCGCTGATCCAATCGATGATCGAGGCCGCGGTCAAAGGCGGTCATGGCCGGGTCATTTTCTTTGCCCACTACGCGGCCGCCGTTCTGTACAACGGGCTCGGGCGTCACGCAGACGCGCTGGCTCACGCCAGGCAAGTGATCGAGTCGGACGCGCTGGGCTTTCAGACATTCGCCGCGGGCGAACTGGCCGAGGCGGCGTCCAGGGAGGGCGACGACGAGTTGCTGTCGTACGTGTCCACCTGGATGCAAGTCCGCGCCGCGGCGACTCCCACCGAGTGGTCGCTCGGAATGTCTGCCCGGATCCGGGCGCTCGAGGCCGACGACACCGATGCGGAGGCCCTGTATCAGGAGTCGATCGGCCACTTCGGCAAGACCCAGCTACGGATCGAGCTGGCACGCTCGCAGTTGCTCTACGGCGAATGGCTGCGGCGGGAGCGCCGGACCCTGGACGCGCGCGTCGAGTTGCGCGCAGCTCTCCGCCTCTTCCGCGAATTCGGGGTGGAGGCTTTCGGCGACCGAGCCCGGATCGAGCTCGAAGCGACCGGCGAACGCATCCGCCCGCGCGCAGCGGATACAGCACGCCCAGCTCACCCCGCAGGAATCCCAGGTCGCCCGGCTAGCAGCGCAAGGCCTCACCAATCGGGAAATCGCCGCTCGTCTGTTCATCGGCCAGAGCACGGTGGAGTACCACCTGGTCAAGGTATTCCGCAAACTCGATGTCAGATCCCGGACCCAGCTGGCGCACCTGAGGTTCTAGGCGCTCCCAGGGGAGGACTAAGGGTTTCCTGGATGCCGCGTCGCACCCGGCCGCGGTGAAATGTTGGTTGTCACCTCGACCACGACAGGAGATCTCCATGACAGCTGGCTCAATCGACAGCGGACACCTGTTGCTGGTCGGGGCCGGGCCCGGCCTCGGTTTGGCCGTCGCCCGCCGCTTCGCGGCCGGGGGCTACCGGGTGACCTTGGTCGCGCGGAACGCAGACCGGCTCGCTGAGCTGGCGCGGGGCCTGGATGACACTGGGGCCGAGATCAATACGGTCGAGGCCGACGCGAGCAGCCCCGAGGATCTGCGCGCCAGAATCGCTGAGTTGTACCGCGAACGAGGGCGCGCCCGGAGTCGTGATTTACAACGCGGTCCTCGGGCGCGCCGGATCGGCTCTTGAGTTCGACCGTGGCCCATTTGCAGGAGGCCTACGCCGTCGACGTCATCGGCGCCATCGTGGTAGCCCAGGAAGCCGCCCCGGCGATGAAGGCGGCCGGGCTCGGCACGATCATCGTCACCGGAGGCGGCTTCGCCGATCACCCGATCCCGGCCCTGGCGACGGTCTCGCTCGGCAAGGCCGCCCTTCGGTCGGCGGCGACGATGCTCGGCGCCGATCTAGGCCCAGCCGGCATTCGCGTCGCGACCCTCACGATCGCTGGACAGATCGTCGCGGGCACTGCCTTTGATCCGGTGCGTATCGCCGAGCGCTACTGGCAGATCGTCCAGACGGACGATCCCGTGGCAGGCGGAGTTCCGCTTCACCGGCGACCAAGACGCAAACTCCTGAACGGGTCGGCCGATGACGAGCTTCAACCTGGAACAGTCCGCGAGGGAGCTGACCGAGCTGATCGCCAGTGGTCCTCCGCTCGGCGGCGTCTCGCTGGCGGCGGCCCGCCAGGCGGTCGAGGCCGCCCAGTCGGCTCCGCTTCCGATGCCGGACGTTGATCAGTCGTGGGTCACCGTGTCGTCGGCCTTCGGCGACTTCGACGTGCGGATCGTCCGGCCACCAGGATCCACCGGCCCGCTGCCTGCGATCTTGTACCTGCACGGCGGCGGCTGGATTGTCGGCAGTTGGATCACCCACGACCTGCTGACGCGACGGCTGGCGGTTGGCGCGGACGCGGCGGTTGTGTTCGTCGAATACTCGCGAGCACCCGAGGCCAAGTATCCGGTCCAGCTCGAGCAGTGCTACGCCGCGGCTCAATGGATCAGCGAGCAAGGGGCGGGCGGCGGATTCGACAGCACCCGGATCGCTGTCGCCGGTGACTCGGCCGGCGGGAACCTGTCGACGGTGCTCACCCTCATGGCGAAGCAGCGTGGGAGTGTTCGGTTCGTCCACCAATCCTTGTACTACCCGATGACCGACGCTAACGCGGAGGATTCCGAGAGCCTGCGGAAGTTCAAGGACGGGCCCTACGGCTCCGCCGACGGACTGGCGTGGTTCTGGAACAGCTATCTAGCCGCTGGGGAGTCGCGAACCGACGTCCTGGTCTCACCGTTGCAGGCGACACTCGCCGACCTGGCCGGCCTGCCGCCCGCCCTCGTCATCGTGGACGAGAATGACCTGCTGCAGAGACCAGGGCGAGGCCTACGCGGACAAACTGCGTGACGCCGGGGTTCCGACTACGTCCGTGCGTTTCAACGGCACGATCCACGACTTCATGCGCCTTAACGCGCTGCGTGACTCCGAATCGACTCGCGCGGCGATCAGCCTCGCGATCGCCGCCCTTCGGCGAGCGTTCGACCCCAGGGAATCCAAGGAGAAACCGTGACTTCACCAGCCACCGATGCCGCCGACGCCCCCGGCCTGCCCGAGTACGCCCCCCTCCCGGCGATCGCGAAGGGGGCGGCCCTGAACGACCACGGGTACCACGTCTGGCAGGTCGAGCGGAACCTGTACGCGGTCACCGACAACGTCTACATGTCGGCCTTCCTGACCACCCCCGACGGCGTCGTGGTCTTCGACGCGCCCCCGAACATCGGCCACAACATCCGGCGGGCGGTGGACGAGATCACCGCCGCCAACGGCCTGACCAACCAGGTCACCCATCTGGTCTACTCGCACCACCACGCAGACCACCAGGGAGCGTCCTCGCTGTTCGGCCGGGACGTCGTCCGGATCGGGCACGAGGAGACCCGGCGGCTGCTGCTGCGCGACGCCGACCCCGCCCGCCCCGTTCCCGACGTGACCTTCGCCGACCGCTACACCCTGGAAGTCGGCGGCGAGCGGGTCGAACTGGCCTGGCACGGGCCCAACCACTCGCCGGACAACATCTACATCCACTTCCCCGACCACGACACCCTGATGTTCATCGACGTGGTCAACGCGGGCTGGATACCGATCTACAACCTCAACCTGAGCGACGACGTCATCGGGTACACCGGCGCTCCGGCGATCGCGCTTGACTACCCGTGGACGCACCTCATCAGCGGGCACCTGGGCCGGGTGGCAACCCGCGAGGACGTGGCGCATGCACCAGCAGTACATCGCCGACATCGAGGCCAGCTCACGCGAGGCGCTGGCCTCGGTCAACCCGGGACCGATTTTCAAGCATTACGGAGAGAACGTGTGGGCCGCGGTCCGGGCTCACCTCGACGCCGTCACCGAGCACGCGGCCGCCCCCGTCATCGCGAAATACACCGGCGTGCTGGGCGGCGCCGACATCGACATCTTCACCAGGACCACGACGTTCGCGATCATGCAGTCGATTCGCCTCGACCGCGGCCCCAGCGGCCCGGTCCATCCCTGACCGCAACCGGCGGGTGCGTGCTCGCCGTCACCGTGCTGCTCAGTGCCATGGCCTGGCCGCCCGCTCCGCCCAGTAGGCGTCGGCGGCCTCGGCCAGCCTGAGCGGCGGAAGCGGGCCGACGGTGAGCGCCGCCAGGTTCTCATCCAGTTGCGCGCGGGTGACCGCGCCGGACAGCACGACCGATGCCCACGGCTGGGCCAGCGCGGCCGCCAGCGCGATCGCGTCCTCGGTGACACCGCGCGAGGTCGCCAGGGCGGTCAACGGCGCCGGCGGGCCGCCCGCCGCTGTCAGCCGGCCGTTGGCGACCGCCTCCTTGACCAGGATCGCCCACCCGGCCGCGGCGGCCTCGGCGGCGGCGCCGCCGACCGATGGCTCGAGCAGGTTCCATGTCACCTCGGTCGCGGTAAATAGCTGCCGCCCGTCCACGGTCAGGGTCAGCGCCCGGCGGATCGCCTCCGCCTGACGCGGGCCGCTGGTGCTCAGCCCGATGATCACGCCCTCGGCGCGCAGCCGGGCCAGCGCGGCCAGCAGCGGCGCGTCGGTGAACAATCCGGAGTCAACGGTCAGCGAGTGCACCTGGTACAGGGCGAGCCGGTCACCGAGCAGGGCCCGGCTTTCCGCCAGCTGGCTGGTGAACATGGCCAGCGAATGCTCCTTGACCTCCTGTTTAGGAGCGTCGAGGCGCCAGCCGCCGGTATACCGGTAACCCCACTTCGAGCCGACGATCACGTCTCGATGACCCCGCTCACCGAGCCAGCCGGCCAGGAACTCCTCCGCCCGGCCGTAGGAACGGGCCGCGTCCACGTACCTGACCCCGGCCGCGTAGGCCGCGTCCAGCATCGAGAAGGTCCTGCCCCGCATCCCGGCCACGCTGCGGTCGGGCAGGTCCCCGTCGCGGCCGCCGGTGATGTAGGCCGGGCGGCCCAACGCGGCCAGGCCGAGCCCGATCCTGGAGACCGCTGGGCCGCCTGCCCCGAGTGTCGTCATCGGCCTGCGAATCCGAGCATCACGCCTGCCGCTCTTCCAGGATGGCCAGGTCACGGTTGGCGAACTGGACGTGCGCCCACTGGTCGCTGAAGATGACCCGCAGGCACTCAGCCGCCGTGCGCCTGGCCGGCGGCGGGCAGCCGATCGCGGTGTTCGGTCCCCTTACCCGGTCCAGTTCCTCCTGCGTGACCTCCGCCAGGTACGCGCGCAGATCGGCGATCCGCTCGGCCCGCACGGCGAGGATCTCGCCCAGGGTAGGGGCGGCCGACTCGTCGATGCCGAGCTCGGCCCCGTTGACGGTGGACGAGGCGGGCAGGGCGATCGGATGGAACGGGCGCGGGCGAAGGGCCGCGGCGTGGCCGTACCACGCGTCCACGACGAAGATCGTGTGGCGCAGGGTCTGGGCGAGCGACCATTCGTCGTTCACTGATCTGTAGACGGCTTCCTCCGGCAGCGCGCTCGCGCGCCGGACCGTCGCCTGCCAGAGCTCCTCGATGACGTCCACCGCGTCGCGCATCGTCTCGGGCGTGGCCGGCCGTAGTCGCCGCCGTTCGGGGTGCAGGCGATCCAGCTCGGCCTCAATCAACGGCATGACCTCAACGCCATTAACGCACAGCCCGTCGATCGCCCCGTCGATGTCGGCGTTGAGCAGCAGCACGCCGCGCAGGCGGGCGCCGCTGAGATCCACCTCGCGGAAGGTCGCGCCGGCCATCGACAGGTCGGTGAACTCCGCGCCCTCGTAGTCTGGCTGCTGCACGAATCGCGCCACCGGTACATCATAGGAGGCCGCTCCGGCGAGGCCCGCGCAATCGCCAGCTCGGTTAGCGCAGCCGGGCGGGCAGGGTCTCGTAGCCGCGCAGCACCCTGGTCGGCCGTCGCCTTGAGCTCGCGATCGTCGAGGCCGCCGTCGGAGTCGCGGGCCTCGATCAGCTGGCTCGCCGGAGTCCGGATCGTAGCGATCAATACCATTTTACTTTAGCGAGCAATACCAATTTACAGTAGTGACTAATACCATTTACATAAGCGATCGATACCATTTGGTCTCGGTGATCAATACCATTTGCCCAAGTGATAAATACCATTTGACTCTTATGAGGGGAGTGACATAGCTTCGGCGGTGTACGGAGCACGGGATGCTCTCACAAAGGACAGGGGACAGGATGCGCTCACTCGCAACACGAATTCTTCGAGGTGGCGGCGGGACCACTCCGAGCAGAGGGCGTAAGGGAGGGGTTCTCGTTACCGCCCTGACAGCTGGCCTCATCGCCAGCGTGATGATGACGTTCTCAGGAACGGCAGCTCGGGCAGCTACCGTCCCGCAATCGGTCGTCAAGGTGGGCATGCATGTGGTCGGCTTCAACACGAAGATCGCAGCCGCGCACGGCTATGTCATCCGCCGGGCCGCTGATGGCCAGGAATACGCGGTCAAGAAGGGCATACGCCCGGCCGACGACCCGGTCGCCTCCGGAAACTGCGGCGTCTCCTACGTATACGAGTACGGTATCGGAAACAGCGCGGTAGAGCTGTACACTGGCTACTCGGTCGCTTACGAGGGAGTGACCGCCGTCATCGAATCGGGCTGGCGAGTGCAGCTCGATGACCGTGGCGGCACCAGCTACAAGGGCTGGAACCCGGCCGGGACGCCCGCGAATGGCATCTGGCAGGTCGACCTGGTGGTCGGCCGCCTGACGAAGGGCGCGGCGCGGGCAACCGTCAACCCGGGGAACAGCTTCGTCATCCTGGCTAACGGTGCCTACTGCTCATCCGGCGGACCCTGGAGTTCGACCACTATCACCTGAGGATGTCCATGGAATACCGAGACGGGGGACCCCCGCCAGGGGGTCCCTCTCTCCGTGAATTGCTCGATCGCTTTCCCGGCCCGATCGCCGTTCTGGCCACGCCGCTAGACGGCACGACCCGCGCAATTTCGATTATGTCTATAGACGCTGAACCATGGTCGGTAGACGCCTCCTATCTGTCCGACCAGAATCACTTGCTCACGATAAGAACCGTGCGATCGGCCGAAGGCCTTGATTTGCATGCCTTGCCGGTAGAAGATCTGGCAACCGCGATTACCAATGCGGCGAATCGTGAAGTATCTGTTAACTCTGGGTCTAGGTCCGCGGCGCTGGGACAAGATCCGGAATCCTGGGCCCAGCGCCACGTGACCGACAGCCGGTCGCTGCGGGCTGAAGCGGCCGGAAAGCCCACCACCGAGGTCATGATTAGCGTCGACAGTATCCCAGTCACCGGTTTCCGAGTAGATGCTGGCGGCTGGGCGGCGGTTGAGTTCCAGTGGGCCGGGCAAAAGGTCTTCTGCAGTGGTCGGCCCGAGGTTATCGAGATCATGGCCCTGCACTCCGCGCGGGCCGGGGAACTCTCCTGAGATGGTGCAGCGCGACTGGCTGGAATGGCACCGGTACTACGACGATCCAGGCTCACTGCTCTCGCGGCGGGGGAAGCTCGTGCGGGGGCACCTGCAGGCCGAGCTCGACCGTGCCCCCGCCGGGAGGCGACGTGCGCGCCCGGCTGGTCGAGCTGGACGAGCGCAACGTCGCCCTCGCGCGCCAGGCGGCGCAGGCGGCCGGGCTGCCCGGCGTCGAGGTCCTGCAGGGTGATCCCGGCGTCGGCGGCTGTTCACGTTCCTTCTTACGGCGGGCTTACTGGCAGCTTGCCTGCTTTTCGGTTGGGTTGTCACGGGGTATGGAACAGCGAATTGGCGCGCTTGCCGCCCGTCGCCCGGCCGAAGGTAATCACATGGAAGCTAACGCAGACCGCTTCCTCGAACTCCTCCACCAGTTCGAGGACTTTACCGACGCGATCTCCCCCGAGCGGGCGCAGGTCGAGTTCGATGAGACCACCCTGCAGTTGTTCTGGATGCGCTGGCCGCAGGTGTCGGCCTGGACCGGCTCGCTGTGGCGGATGCTGTCGGAGGAGATGTCCGGGCCGTCCGCGCCGCCCGCGGACGAGGAGCTGGATGAGGTGGGCGAGAGTGGCTGACGAGCCTCGCCCGGCGCTGACCCTGCGCGACCTGATGACCACCCGGGTGGTCGCAGTCGGCTCCGATGACTCGGTGGCCGACGCCGCCGCCGCCATGATCGGCCAGAAGGTCGGATCGGCGCTGATCATGCAGGGTCGTTTCCTGGCCGGCATCCTGACCGAGCGGGACGTGCTCCGCGCGGCCGCGTCCGGCAGCGACCTGACCAAGTCCCCGGTGTCGGCGTGGATGACGCCGGACCCGGAGCCTGCGTCGCCCGATACCACCGTCGAGGAGGCCACCCAGCTGATGCTGCTGCACGGCTTCCGGCATCTCCCGGTGGTCGTCGGCCGGGAGGTGCACGGCGTGGTCAGCCTGCGTGACCTAGCCGCCGCCCGGATCCGCCGCCCCGCCCGGCACGGCTGACCCGGATCCCCGGACCCGGTCGTAGTCGGCCAGGATCCGGGACGCCGGGACCGACGAAGGGAAGCTGACGACCCGACCCGAGTCGCGCTCGATGACGCGGGCCGCGCCGTCGCCGCGGGCGGCCTTGGCGTGCGCGGTGATGAGCCAGCCGGCCTCGAACTCGGTCAGGTCCCAGCCCCGCTTGGGGTCATTGGGCGGGGCGCCGCAGACGTGGAAGGCGATCGCGGCGGCCTGGTCCTGGGTGATCACCGCAGCTACGGCCGGGCCGCCTGGTCGGCCGCCATCGCGAGCAGCTCGGCCGCGTGGGCCTGGCCGAACTCGGATCCTTCCATGCCCGCGAGCATCCGCGACAGCTCGCGGACGCGGGCCTCGTGGTCCAGCCGGATCACGCTGGTGCTGGTGATCGAGCCGTCGCTTGACTTGGCGACGACCAGGTGGTTGTCGGCGAACGCGGCCACCTGGGGCAGGTGGGTGACGACGATGACCTGCGCCAGCCGGGCGAGCTTGGCCAGCCGGCGGCCGATCTCGACCGCGGCCTTGCCGCCGACGCCGGCGTCGACCTCGTCGAACACGAACGTCGGGACCGGGTCGGCGCCTGCGAACACGACCTCGATCGCGAGCATGACCCGGGACAGCTCGCCGCCGGAGGCGCCCTTGTGCAGCGGCAGGGCGGGCGCGCCGGGGTTGGAGGCGAGCCGGATCTCGACGTCGTCGAGGCCGTGCGGGCCGGGCTCGTCGAGCGGGGTGAGCACGACCGAGATCCGCGCGTGCGGCATCGCCAGCGCGGTCAGCTCGGCGGTCACGTCGGCCGCGAACCGCTCCCCGGCCTCGGTCCGCAGCTGGGTCAGCCGGCCCGCGATCTCGGTCACGTGCGCCGCCAGCTCCGCTTCCTCGGCGGTGAGGGCGGCGATCCGCTCGTCGTCGTTGTCGAGCTCGCCGACCCGGCCGGCCGCGCGGCGCGCCCAGTCGAGCACGACGTCGATCTCGTCGGGCGCCGGGGTCGGCTCGGCGGCGTCGCCGTCCGATTTGACCCAGTCGCCGGGATCGATGGGGGGCGGGGCGCCGTTGATGTGCGCGGAGACGCCGCCGGGGCCGTAGAGGCGGATGATGCGGCTGAGCGCGGCCCGGCGCTCCTGCACGGCCGCCAGCCGGGCCGGGTCGGCGTCGAGTGACTGGACGTAGGACGCGAGCTCGCCGGCCACCTCCGACAGCAGGTAGCTCGCCTCCGACAGCCGCTCGGCGACGCCGTCGATCTCGGCGTCGTGACGGCGGACCGCGTCAAGCGCCCGCCGGGCCTGGGCGAGCAGGGTGATCGCGTCGGCGCCCTCGTTGGCCGCGGTCGGGTCGCCGAGCAGCGCCTCGTGGGCGGTGGTGGCGGCGGCGTGCAGCGCGTCGGCGTTGGCGAGCCGGTCCTCCTCGGCCCGCAGGGCCGCGGACTCCCCCGCGACCGGGTTGAGCTTCTCGATGTCGGTCAGCCCGGCCCTGAGCTCTTCCGCCTCGGCCGCGCGGGCGCGGGCCTGGGTGGTGATCTCGGTCAGCTCCGCGTGCGCCTTCTTGTGCCCGTTGTAGGCGCGCTGGTAGTCCGCCAGGACCTCGGCCAGCACCGCGCCCGCGAACTTGTCGAGCGACTCCCGCTGCCGTCCGGGCTTGAGCAGCTGCTGCTGGTCGGACTGGCCGTGCACGGCCACCAGGTCGTCGGCCAGGTAGGTGAGCAGCGAGACCGGCACCGAGCGGCCGCCGGCGAACGCGCGCGAGCGTCCCTCGCCCGACACCGACCTGGTCAGCACCAGCGTGCCGTCCTCGTCGACGTCGCCGCCGGCCTCCTCGACCTGCGCCGCGACCTTGCCCCGGGGGTCGGTCCGGAGCCGTCCCTCGACCGATGCGCGCTGCGCGCCCGGGCCGGACCCGGGCCGGGTCGGCGCGGCCGCCGAACAGCAGGCCGAGCCCCGTGACCACCATCGTCTTGCCCGCGCCGGTCTCGCCGGTCAGCGCGGTGAAGCCGGGTGAGAGCTCGAGCAGCGCGTCGTCGATGACCCCGAGCCCGGTGATGCGCACTTCCTCAAGCATGACCGCCCGCGTCTCCTTCCCGAGCTTCGGCAACCCCGACTCTACCGTGCCGTCCGGCGCCGGCGCGGCGATCCGCGGCCGCGCCTGTGTTGCCGCGCCGCGGCGGCGGCGTCAGCCGAGTTCGTTTCGCTTACATGTTTGCATTAATTGTCGCATAACCGATGCGTTCGATTCGCCATGCGATTGGCTCGTGTCGCGTGTCGCGGGCCGGCCAGGCGGAGCAGCGGACCGTTCGACATAAGGAATTGGATTTTTTACTAGATCCGCGGCAGGTGCAGCGGGCCTGGGATCAGCAGCCGCGCCCCGATCGCGAGCGCGACCAGCGCCACCACCAGGAACAGGCCGACCCAGACGCCGCCGGGCACCCCGGTCAGCCCGGCCAGCTGGTCGGCGTCGGACTCCGGCGCCCGGCCCTGCCAGACGACCGCGCCGGGCCGGACCGCGCGCCCGCGCGGGCGCCGGGCGCGGCGGCGGGAGCGCTGCAGCTCGACCACCGGCCGCACCCCGCCGAGCAGCAGGAACCAGGCCGCGGCAGCGCCGAAGCCGGCCTGCACCTCGGCCGTCGCCAGCCACGTCACCGCGACCACCACCGCCGCGGTGACCAGCACCGCCAGCGCGCCGTAGGCGTTGCGGATCGCCAGCAGCGTCGCCGCAAGCAGCACCAGCAGCAGCCACAGCAGCAGGACCACGTGATGGGCGGCCAGCAGGCAGGCCGCCCCGGCCCCGAGCAGCGGCGGGGTCAGGTACCCGGCCATCGTCGTCAGCACCAGCCCGGGCCCGTCCGGCCGGCCCCGGGACCTGGTCTCGCCCGAGGTGTCGGAGTGCAGTCGGATGCCCTGCAGCCGCCGCCCGGCCAGCACCGAGACGAGCGCGTGGCCGCCCTCGTGCGCGATCGTGATCGCGTTCCTGGCCAGGTGCCAGAACCAGCCGTTCAGCACCACGACCAGCGCGACGACCCCGCTCACGGCGACGACCCAGACCGGCGGCGCGGGCTGCGTGCCCGTCGCCCGGTCCCAGAGGTGCTGCAGTACCGTCAATACCGGCATACCGGACAGGCTAGGCGGCCGCGGGCAGCTGCGGGTCCGCGATCGGCTCTCTGGTCAGTTTTTATCGAACGGTCCCTGGCGACTCACCACGGTTCGGCCGCGAGTGCCTCGATGCCGTGCGCCAGCGCGTGCTCACGCTGCGCGCCGTAGCCGACCAGCAGGGTCGGGGGCGCGGCGCAGGGCTGGGCCCAGTGCCAGGCCGCGTTCTCGAGCTGGACGTCGTGCTTGGCCGCCAGCGTCGCGACCTGCTCGGGGTCGCGCCCGTCGGGCAGCCGAAGCAGCAGGTGCAGCCCGGCCGAGTCGCCGCTCGGCTGCACCTCCGGCAGGTGCCGGTCGAGGGCGGCCAGCACGCGGTCGCGCCGCGCCCGGTAGATCGGGCGGACCCGCCGCAGGTGCCGGGCGAAGCCGCCGCTGTCGATGAAGCGGGCGAGGGTGAGCTGCCCGAGCGCCTCGGCCGCGAAGTCCTCAAGCAGCCGGACCCGGATGATGTCGCCCGCCAGCTCGGGCGGGGCGACCAGCCAGCCGAGCCGCAGGGCGGGGCTGAGGACCTTGCTGGCGCTGCCGCCGTAGACGACGCGGTCCGGGTCGAGGCCCTGCAGCGCCCCCACCGGCAGCCGGTCGTAGCGGAGCTCGGCGTCGTAGTCGTCCTCGATCACCAGCGCCCCGGAGGTGCGCGCCCACTCAAGCAGCTTGACCCGGCGGTCGGCCGAGAGCGCGACCCCGCTCGGGTAGGAGTGGGCGGGCGACAACAGCACCGCCGACACGTCCAGCCCGGCCAGCAGCGACGTCTGGATGCCCTCGTCGTCGACCGGGACCGGGACCCATTCGAGCCCGGCCGCCTCGATGATCCGGCGGTGGAAACCGAAGCACGGGTCTTCGACCGCGATCCGGGTGACGCCGCGCCTGCCCAGCGCCCGGCACAGCAGCATCAGCCCCTGCGAGAAGCCGCCGCAGATCACCACCTGGTCCGGGGTGGCGCGGACGCCGCGGACGCGGCCCAGGTAAGCGGTGAGCGCGGCCCTGAGCTCGAGCTCGCCCCGTGGCGGCGGGTACAGCAGCTGCATGTCCGGCACGTCCTGCAGCACCTCGCGGTAGTGCCGAAGCCACTCGTTGCGCGGGAACAGGGCCGGGTCGGGCAGCCCGCTCCTTGAGATCTTGCCGTCGTGGCCGAGCGGCAGCGGCCAGTAGGGCGAGTCGCCCGGCCCGGCCGACGCCTTGCGGGTGTCAAACCCCGGCGCCCTGACCCGGGTGCCTGAGCCCTGCCTGGCCTCCAGGTAGCCCTCGATCACGAGCTGCTCGTAGGCGCCGACGACGAGCGAGCGGGACAGGCCGAGCTCGGCGGCGAGGACCCGCGACGGCGGCAGCGCGGTTCCCGGCGCGAGCGTCTTGCGCGCGATGGCCTGGCGCAGACCGCGCTCGAGCTGCGCCCGGAGGGTGCGCGGGCGGGAACGGTCGAGCTCCACCAGCAGGTCGGCGGGGAACTCGTCGTCCGCGAGATTGGTCTGAGTACCGGTAGCCAATTGGACCTTCCTATCCAGGCCATTATTCATAGCCTAGCCGTATAGCTCAGTGTCAATGGCAAGGGGGGACGATGCCGGACGTCAGCGGGCCGAGCGCCGGCCGGGTGCTCGTGCTCGGCGGTCAGGGGGTGCTCGGCACGGCGATCGCGGCGGCGTTCGGCGCGGCGGGCTGGACCAGTATCAGGGCCGGGCGGCGGCCCGATCCCGGCGCCGATTTCCGCCCGGTCGACCTCGATGAGCCGGACACCCTCGAGCGGGCGGTCGACGGCATCGACCTGATCGTGAGCACCGTCCCCGACGAGCGGCTGGTGGCCGAGCGTCATGTGCTGTCGCGCGGCGGGGTGCTGATCAATGTGTCGGCGATGGCCGCCAGCGCGGTCGCGCGGCTGCGCCGGGTGCCGGGCGAGCCGCGGGGCACGGTGCTGATGAACGCGGGCATCGCCCCCGGGCTGACCAACCTGCTGGCGGCCGACCTGCTGGCCGACCATCCGGAGGCGGACGAGGTCGAGCTGGTCTTCACCGTCTCCGCCAAGAGCGCGGTCGGTCCGGCCGGCAGCCGGTTCGCGCACCGCGCGCTGACCATGGAGTGGCGGCACCAGACGACCGTCGTGCCGTTGCCTGAGCCGTTCGGGCGACGTCGCTGCGTCGGCTTCGCCGAGACCGACAACGGCTGGCTCGGCGCGGTCGCGGGCGGCCGGGCGGTCAGCCCGTACCTGTGCATCAGCGAGCACCGGGTGCACAGCGCGCTGCTCGCGTTCAACTCGGCCGGGATCATCGCCCGGCTGCCGCGGTCGGCGTTCGCCAGCGCGCCCGGCTCGGCCGCGGGTGCGGCCGGGGCCGAGCCGGTCGCGCACTGGGTCGCGGTCCGCCGCCGCGGCGACTGCCTGGCCGCGCGGACCCTGCGCTGCCGGGGCGACTACCGGTCGGCGGCGGCGGGCACGGTGCTGTTCGGCCGGTCGCTGGCGGGCGGCTTGCGGTCCGGGGAGCCGGCCGGCGTGCTGGTGCCCGAGGACGCGTTCACGATCGGCGAGCTCCGCCCGGCGCTGGCCGAGTCGGACATCGTGGTGGTCGACGAGCAGTAGCAGTAGCGTTCTCTTCAACGAGAAGGGGGTGCTTCGATGGGCGGGTTCTCGAAGTCGCGGCTCGGCCGGGTGGCCGACCTGCTGGCCGGGTCGGTCCAGCGCGGAGAGACGGCCGAGGTGGTGGCGCTGCTGTCGCGGGACGGCGAGACGCACCTGGAGACGGCGGGCGGGGCCGAGCCTGACACGATCTTCCGCATCGCGTCGATGTCGAAGCCGGTCGCCGCCGTCGCCGCCCTCATCCTGGTCGAGGAGTGCGTGCTCCGGCTCGACGACCCGGTCGACGAGTTCCTGCCCGAGCTCGCTTCCCGGCGGGTGCTGACCCGGGCCGACGCGCCCGCTCGACGACACCGTGCCCGCCGAGCGGCCGATCACGCTCAGGGACCTGCTGACGTTCCAGGCCGGGCTCGGCTTCGGGCACGGCATGTGCGGGCCGCCCGGTTCTGTGCCGTTCATGGACGCGCTCGACACGCTCGAGGGCGGCATGCCCCGGCCGGCCGCGGTGCCCGAGCCGGACGAGTGGATGCGGCGGCTGGGCACGCTGCCGCTGGCGTACCAGCCGGGCACCCGGTGGCTCTACAACACCGGCTCGGACATCCTCGGGGTGCTGATCGCCCGCGCCGGCGGGCAGCCATTCGGCGACTTCCTGCAGGAGCGGATCTTCGAGCCGCTGGGGATGACCGACACCGGGTTCTGGGTCCCGCCGGACGCGATCAGCCGGCTGCCGCCCCAGTACACCAGGGACGACAGCGGCGCGGTGGTCGTCTACGACCCGCCGGACGGGCAGTGGGCCACTCCCCCGGCGTTCCCGTCGGCCGCGGGCGGGCTCGTCTCGACCGCTCCCGACTACTTCGCGTTCGCGTCGATGCTGATGCACGGGGGCAGCCACCGGGGCGTCAGGATCCTGTCCCGGCCATCGGTCACGCTGATGACGTCCGACCAGCTGCCGGCCGCGGTGAAGGCGGTCTCCGGGCTCTCGCCGGGCGACTTCGACGCCATGGGCTGGGGGTTCGGCGTGTCGGTGGTGACCCGCCGCACGCAGGTCTACCACTCGGCCGGAACCTATGGCTGGAACGGCGGGCTCGGCACCAGCTGGGCCAACGACCCGGCCGAGAACCTCACGCTGATCCTGCTCACCCAGCACGCGTTCACCTCGCACCTGGGCCCCGTCCTCCTCGGTGACTTCTCGACCACGGCCTATCAGGCCCTCGATGACTGACGATCTGCGCTGGCCGGGAGTTCCCGATGACCTCTTTTTGGCATCTCTAGCCCCATACCGCGCATCACCGGCCCCGTTTGGGGTTCGCCGGGCCGGCCGGTAGCGGACCGCGAATCCGCTCCGCGCCCCCAAAGCGCTCACCTTCACCCCCAGCCGCGGCAACAGCAGCCCCAAAGTCACCGCCGGTTTCCCGCCCAGCCCGATCGCCCCTCAACGTGTTCCATTCGGGTCGCATGGAGCCCCTTATAGAACACACTAACGACTTTGGACGATTATTCGCGCCACTTTGGCACACAATGACGCCCGCTAAGGTTCGCCAGGTAGGTAGCGGAATGCTTATTCCGCTACGGTATGCTGTACCGGAATGATGATTCCGTTTTGTCTTGTCTGGAGGGCCTGGCATGGAGATCGCGCGGCGGTCGAACTATCGGGTGACGTTCGCGACGCTGGTGGTCGGCATCGGCGCGTTCTCGCTCCTGCAGTCGATGGTGATCCCGGTCCTGAGCACGATTCAGGCCGAGCTGCACACCTCGCAGAGCGCAGTGACCTGGGTGCTGACCGCCTACCTGCTGTCGGCCTCGGTGATGACCCCGATCCTGGGGCGGGTCGGCGACATCTACGGCAAGAAGTGGGTCTTCGTGGCCACCCTGGTCGCCCTCGCGGTCGGCTCGGTGCTGGCGGCGGTGGCCCCCAACCTCGGGGTCATGATCGTGGCGCGGGCGATTCAGGGCCTGGCGGGCGGCATGCTGCCGGTCGGCTTCGGCATCATCCGCGACGAGTTCCCGTCCGACAAGGTGGCCGGGACCGTCGGCGTCCTGGCGGCGCTGCTCGCGGTCGGCGGCAGCCTCGGCATCGTGCTGGCGGGCCCGATCGTGAACGCGCTCAACTGGCGCTGGCTGTTCTGGCTGCCGGCCATCGTGACCGTGATCGCCACCATCGCTGCGGTGCTGCTGGTCCCGCAGTCCCCGGTCCGCAGCCCGGGCACGATCAGCTGGCTGCCGGCCATCTTGATGTCGGGCTGGCTGGTGCTGCTGCTGGTGCCGCTGAGCGAGGCGTCGGTCTGGGGCTGGGGCTCGGCTGCCGTGCTGGGGATGCTGGCGGGGGCGGTAGTGCTCGCCGCCGTCTGGGTCTGGTCCGAGCTGCGGGCCACCTCGCCGCTGATCGACATGAAGATGATGCGGCTCCCGGCGGTGTGGACCAACAACCTGGTGGCGCTGCTGATCGGCGTCGGCCTGTACGCGATGTTCGCCTTCCTGCCCGAGTTCGTGCAGACCCCTCGTCGGCCGGCTACGGGTTCGGCGCCAGCATCACCAGCTCCGGCCTGATGCTGCTGCCGTCGGGGGTCACCATGTTCGCGGCGGGCCTGTACGCGGGCGCGCTCACCCGCCGCTACGGCGGCAAGGTGCTGGTGGTCGCGGGCTGCCTGATCGGCTGCGTGTCGATGGCGATGTTCGCCTTCGCGCACTCCCAGCAGTGGGAGATCTACGTCGCCACCGGCATCCTCGGCATCGGCTTCGGGCTGGCCTTCTCGGCGATGTCGGCCAACGTCGTGTCGGCCGTCCCGGCCGAGCAGACCGGCGTCGCCACCGGCATGAACGCCAACATCCGGACGATCGGCGGCAGCATCGGCGCCGCCGTGATGGCCAGCATCGTCACCGCCAAGCTGGAGCCGTCCGGCCTGCCGGCCGGGTCGGGCTACACGACCGGGTTCGGGGTGATGGCGGCCGTGCTGGTGGTGGCGGCGCTGGCCGGCATGCTGATCCCGTCGCAGCGTCGGCCGTCGGCGGCCGTCACCGAGAAGGCGGCGGTCGGTACGCTGGCGATGTCCGGTGACGCCGTGACGGCGGAGAGCGCGGCCGGGGAGTCGGTGGCAAGCGAGCGGGGCGAATGAGGGAGGGCCGGTGGGCGGCGAGTCCGTGACCAGTGACCCGGCGGGGACTGCCACGGCTGGGCCTGGCCCGGCCGGGCCCGCCCTGCCCGGGCGGCGGGACGCGGTCCGCAATTACCACCGCGTCCTCGACGCGGCCCGGGAGGTGCTCGGCGAGTCCGGGGCCGATGCCAGCATGGAGGAGATCGCGGCCAGGGCCGGGGTCGGGGTGGGCACCGTGTACCGGCGCTTCGCCAACAAGGACGCGCTGGTTGACGAGCTGGTCCGGCTGTCCATGGCCGAGGCGCTGGCCGAGGCCAGGCAGGCGCTGGCGTGCCCAGGCGGCGACGGCCTGGAGCGGTTCCTGCGCGGGCTCGGGGCGCTGCTCGCCGCCCACGCCAAGTACGCCCACCTGCTGCTCGAGCGGAGCGGCGACAGCGCCGACGCGCGCGAGATCCGCGCCGCCGTCCAGGAGCTCACCGGCCGCGCGCTGGCCGCGGGCACGCTCAACCCCGGCGTGACCGTCGGCGACGTGATGTCACTGGTCTGGGGCATGCGCGGGCTGACCGAGACCGCCGACGAGATCGCGCCAGGCACCTGGCAGCGGTTCCTCGACATCCACCTGGCCGGCCTGCGCACGGCGGGCCCGCTCAGCGCCACCCCGTCGATGTCACCCGGCCAGCTGGCCGAGCTGCTCCCCCGCCCTTAGCAGCGGCGGCGTGGCGGAGCCGCCGTGAGTCCCGTGAGCGCGACGACGCGAGACTCTCCGGCCGCATCTGCCGCGCGAACCGCCTCTCGTCCCAAGCTATCGACGCCCAGCGTCATTATCGCGAAGGCCTTTTTCCTGGCGAAGGATAATTATCGAATAGGTGCAAAAATCCTTCGCAGTAATAAAATCCTTCGCGATCGTCAGGGCGGCCAGGCTTGTCGGTCGCGGAGTGGGTTTATACAATTACGGTGGGTCGCGGTGAGGCGGCGGCGTGATCGATCCCCGGAGCGTGGCGGTGCTGATCCGCAATCCTGCTACCAATCAGTTCGCGGACGAGACCCATGACATAGTGGAGATCCATCCCGTCGGCCAGAAATTCGAAATCGTATTCATTAGTAATAAACGTTACCGGTACGACCGGGACCGCGTGCTGATTCTCCGCAATCCTCGGCGGCGGGTCCTCGCCGAGGGCGAGCGAGTCGCAATTAACGGGAACATCTGGCCGCCCGCGACCGAAGTCCTGACCTTTATCGCTCCCGACGGCGCGTGGTCCCGGGTCTTCTACAGAACGCAGACCGTGGAGAAGTACTTGAGTGAGCGCGCTTCCGGGGTGCGCGTCCTGTCCTCGACGGCTGAGGCCCCTGCGGTGGCCAGCGTGCTGCGCTACTGGCGCGCTGTCGTAGCCCGTCTTCCTGGCGATGATCCGTTGCGGCCCGGCTACGACACGCTCGACTTCGTTCACCCCGAGAGCGTGCTCAATGCTTTCCTGAGCGGTTCGCCGATCGAGTCGCGGCCCCTGCATATCAGCCCCATTTTCCCGTTTCGCTGCAACCTCAGCCAGCGCGCGGCGGTGGAGAAGGCCCTGACCAGTTCAATTTCGGTCATCGAGGGTCCGCCGGGGACCGGGAAGACCGAGACCATTTTGAACTTGATCGCCAACATTGTCGCTGTGGAGCATAAGACCGTCGGCGTGGTGTCGTTCGGCAACACCGCGGTCGACAATGTCCGGGACAAACTCGCTGAGCTTGGCTTCGCGCATATGATCGGGAACCTCGGCCGCAAGGAAAAACGCGAGGCATTCTTCGCGGGGCAGGCGGTCCGTAACGGCCAGGTCGCGCAGTTCCTGATGCGCGCGCCGGAACGGCCGGACCTCGCGCGACTGGCGGATCTGGACCGACGCCTGCGCGGGCTGCAGAGCGCCGAGCGCACCCGCGCCGAACGGCGGCAGGAGTTCGATGCCTACCAGCTCGAACTGCGGCACTTTGACGAGCATCTGCAGCGGCATGAGCTACCCGACCTGGCGGGTCTTCCGCTGCTGCGGCGCTCGGCCGACCGCATTCTCGACTACCTGACCGAAAGCGAGGCGGAACTGGCCGGCCTGCGGCCGGGACCGCTCCGGCGGCTACGGAACTACTTCAGGTACGGGTCCGTACGGGCGCTTGACCCGGCTGACACCAGCGTCGTGCTCGGGCTGCAACGGAGGTACTACAAGAAGCGGCTGGCCGAGCTTGAGCGGGAAATCGATCGGCTCGAGCGCGAGCTGCGGCGAGCGGATTTCGAGGAGCTGTCCCGGCAGCATCAGCAGCTGTCGGTTCAGTTCCTGTCGTCCGAGCTCGCCGCCCGCTACCGGGGGTCCTCGGGCGCCAGGTACCGTGCGGACTCCTATCGACTCGCCAAGACCTTCAGCGCATTCATCAACGACTACCCGGCGTTGCTGAGCACCTGTCATTCGCTCCGGGGCAGCATCGCCGACGGGCACCTACTCGATTACCTCATCATCGATGAGGCCTCGCAGGTGAACCTCCTGCTGGCCGGGTTGGCGATGTCCTGCGCGCGCAACGTCGTCGTGGTCGGCGACCGGCGGCAGCTCCCCCCGATCCCGATCGAAGCCGCCCGCGAGCTCACGCCGCCCGCGCCCGCCTACGACTGTCAGCGCGACCTGCTGGCCGCGCTGCCGGACGTATACGGTGCCAGGCTTCCGCGCACGCTGCTGCGCGAGCACTACCGGTGCGACCCGGTCATCATCGGGTTCTGCAACAAGAAGTTCTACGGGGACGACCTCGTCCCGTACACCACCAGCGGCGGCGAGCGGGCGATGATCGTCGTGCGCACGGCCGAGGGGAACCACATGCGCCAGCACCGCGAAGGAGGCCGCTCGAACCAGCGCGAGATCGATGTCATCGTCGAGGAAGTCATTCGGGACCACTGCGAGGGCTTCGCCGACCGCGATATCGGCGTCACCACGGCGTACCGGCGGCAGGCCGACCGGGCCGCCGACGTGCTCGATCAAGCCGAGGTCGATACCATCCACAAATTCCAGGGGCGGCAGAAGCCGGTCATCATCCTGATGACGGTCCTGGACGAGACCTGGCGTGGCCGGACGGGGCTGCCCTTCGTGGACGATCCACAGAAGATAAACGTCGCGGTCTCGCGGGCGATCCAGCGCTTCATCGTGGTAACCAACCACGACATGATGCCCGCGAGCCGCCACATCAGGGACCTGGTCGGCTACATCCGTTACCACCACCCCGGCGACGATGTCGTGGACAGCACCGTGGTCTCCGTGTTCGACCTGCTGTACCGCGAATACTCGCCCCGGCTTAGACCGCTCGCCGCCCGGCTCAGGAGGCAGCTCAGATACCCGTCAGAGGACATCATCTGGACCGTCTTGCACGAGATTCTCGCCGAGCAGCCGTACGCGCACCTGACCCTGGCGTACCAGGTGCTGCTGCGAAACCTGCTGCCCGATCCCGGCAGGCTGACCGCGGACCAGGTGGCCTTCTTGCGACGGCCAACGTCGGTTGACTTCGTCGTGTACAACCGAGTCACCAACCAGCCGCTGCTGGCCATTGAAGTGGACGGCTTCGCCTTCCACGAGAACAACCCGACTCAGCTGGCACGGGACGCAATCAAGAACGAGATTCTGGAAGCCCACCAGATGCCCCTGCTGCGACTGTCGACCACCCACAGCGGGGAATACCGGAGAATTCGGGAGGAGCTTGACGCCGCCGAAGCCCACTGGGCTCGCCTGTCAGCCCGGTGACAGGCGAGGTTGCGGACTAGGGCGGAGCTACGGACCGTTCGAAATGACGGGTTTGTTGTTGGTTTGTTGGTGGGGAGTTCGGGGGCGGAGGCGTGGTGAGATAGCGTGGCGGGCATGGCCAGCGAAAATTCGACCAGGCTTGCGGTGCTCATCGACGCCGATAATGCGCAGCCATCGATCACCGAGGGGCTGCTCGCCGAGGTCGCCAAGTACGGCACCGCGCACGTCAAGCGGGCCTACGGCGACTGGACGGCGCCGCAGCTGAGGGGCTGGAAGGACCAGCTGCTCGCGCAGTCCATCCAGCCCATCCAGCAGTTCGCCTACACCCGGGGCAAGAACGCGACCGACGCGGCGATGGTTATCGACGCGATGGACCTGCTCTACTCGGGGCGGTTCGACGGGTTCTGCATCGTGTCGAGCGACAGCGACTTCACCCGGCTGGCGGCCCGGCTGCGGGAGTCCGCGCTGACCGTGTACGGGTTCGGTGAGCGGAAGACCCCCAAGCCGTTCGTGGCCGCCTGCGACAAGTTCATCTACATCGAGAACCTGACCTTCGACGACAGCGACGACGACGAGAATGACGCCGCGCCCGCTCCTGGCGCCTCGGTCCGGCCGCCCCGGCGCAAGCCCGCCACGGCCGCGGAGCTCAAGAACGACGTCTCGCTGGTGACGTTCCTGCGCAATGCGCTCGAGGCGGCGTCGGACGACGACGGCTGGGCCCCGCTGGCCGGAGTCGGGAACATCATCACCAACCAGCGACCGGACTTCGACCCACGGAGCTACGGGTACCGGAAGCTGAGCGATCTCATCACCGCGACCACGCTGTTCGAGACCGACCGGCGCAGCCCCGGCGACGGGAAGCAGCCGATCATCTACGCCCGGCTCAAGCGCCGCCGGTCGCCCGCCAGGCGGACCACCGCCGCCAAGGCGGTTGCGCCGCTCAAGGCGTGACGCCGCCCGTCCGGTACCGGCCTCGCAGCAGCCGCTGCGCGGCGGCGGCGAGGTCAAGCAGGGCAAGGTCACCGTCGCGGCGCCCGGCGAGTTGCAGCCCCACCGGGAGGCCTGGGGCGGGCACGGGAATCGACACGGCCGGATGCCCGGTCAGGTTGTACGGGCCGGTGAAGCGGCCCTCGGCGTTGTCGTCGCCGACACCGAACGGCGGGTCCTGCTCGGGCGCGCAGTAGCCGACCGTCGGCCCGGCGAGTGCATCGACGCCGGCCAGCGTCTCCTCGACCGCCGCTGTCAGCTCGGCCTGGGCCGCCCGGGCGCTCGCGTACTGCTCCGGCGTGACCACGGCACCGAACGCCAGCAGGGCGCGCGTTCCCTCGGCGTCCTGGCTCGTGTCCCGGCCCGCGTGCGACGCGACCGCCTCGCGGGCGACGATGACGGTCAGCGCCTCCTCCCAGCGCTTCGGGTCCTCCAGCCACGGGGGCTTGACCTCGCGCAGCTGCCAGCCAGCGGCCGCGAGCCGGTCGAGCGCGGTCCGCACCGCCTCGCGCACCTCCGGCGTCACGGACGGGTCGGCGAGCTGGGCCGACAGCACGCCGACGACCGGAACGCCGACAGCGGGCGGGGCCGGCCGGGGGCCCGCGATAGCTTGCAGCAGGGCAATGCTGTCGGCGGCCGTCGCGGTGAGCGTCCCCGCGTGGTCCAGGCTCGGCGACAGCGGGAACACCCCGTTGGTGGGCACGAGGCCGTAAGTCGGCTTGAGGCCCACGACACCGCAGTAGGCGGCGGGGATGCGGATCGAGCCGCCGGTGTCGGTGCCGATCGCCAGGTCGCAGACGCCTGCGGCGACCAGCGCGGCCGACCCGCCCGATGAGCCGCCCGAGGTCCGGGCCGGATCGCGCGGGTTGCGGGTGTCGCCGACCCGAGGGTTGGCGAAGCCGGCGGCGAACTCCAGGCACTGCGCGGTGGCGAACACCTCCGCGCCCGCCGCGCGGAGCCGGCCGACCAGCGCCGCGTCCTCGGTCGGCGGGCGCGTTACTGGTCGCCGGGCTGCCGCACCTGGTCGGCAGCCCGGCGACCGCGATGATGTCCTTGACCACGACGGGCCGCCCGGACAAGGGACCCGCCGCGGCCCGGCGCGGCGCGCCTGCCACCGAGACCACGGCGTTGAGCGGGCGTCCCAGTCGGTCGAGCCGCTCGTAGGCGGCGAGCAGGTCCAGGTTCTCCTGGCAGCAGGTCCTCGTGCCCGCCTCGATCGCGGCGATCAGCTCGGCGATCTGACCGATCAGGAATCCGCGGAGCGGTCCGAGGATCGCCTCGGTTTCCGTCTTGCGGCGGCGGATCGCCAGGTCGCGATAGATCCCCGAGTGCGACTTGGCCGACCGCCGGTTGAAGTCCGCGAGCCGCGGCAGCGATCCCGTCAGGTCGTCCGGGTCGAACCCGTCAATCGGCAACGGCCGCACCGGCGCCTGCCCGAGCACTTCCGTGGCGACCGCGAGGAGCAGCGGGTGGTAGGCGGGGTTGTCGAACACCTCGTGGATCGCCAGGTCGCTGACGGCGGTCGCGAACAGCGTCGCGCCGTAGGCCTCCTTGCCCCAGACGAACCCCATGACCTGCGTCGTCGCCTCCGCGTCGGCGATATCGGCGGCCAGCGCGTCGATCCGCGCGGACGGGGTCCCGTCAATCTCCCCGATCTTGAAGGTGCCCCGGTTGCCGCGCATCACCACGCCCGGCGCGACCACGTCGGCACCGAAGTTGACGCATGCCTGGACCACCCGGCCTGATCCCGCCGCGGCGGCCAGCGCGGGCGAGGGCAGCCCGTTCTGCAGCGAGACGACGAACGCCTCTCCCGCGAGCCGGCCGGCGAGCAGCGCGGCGGCAGCGGCCGTGTGGTGCTGCTTGCAGGCCACCAGGACCGGGAAGTCGATCCTGTCGGGCAGTGCGCCCGGGCCGATCGCGTCGGGGCGGGCGGTGAACTGCTCGACCGGCCCTTCGATGCGCAGCCCGTCGGCATTGATCGCCGCGACGACCGCCGGGTCGGCGTCGCAGACCAGGACGTCGTGGCCGTCCCGGACGAGTCCGGCCGCGACGGTCCCGCCGATTGCCCCGCAGCCAAGCACTAGGTACCTCACGGGCGAAACATTAGAGGGCTGAGGTTACATGATGGTTAAAGCAGGCGTTAGGTCTCGTTCTGCCGCAAAATCGGCCGTACAGTGTTGGGCAAAGGTTTGCGCAAACCTTTGCCCAACCGCTTCGGCACAGGGCCGTGCCCCTTCCCGCGCTGCACGCGTCGTCGTCCCTTTGGCGACTCTCACGTCATCCCTCTTTGCGACGAATCCGTCGCTCCGATGTTCACCGGAGCTGCTCGTGAGGCACAGACCAGTCCTGACCATGGCCCTGACCGCCGGCTGCGCCCTCGCTGGCGCTGGCCGGCTGCGGGTCAAGCGCTTCCTCGTCCGCAGGAGGCGCCGCCAGTAGTAGTTCCGCCAGCGCCGGCACGCCGGTCACGGGCGGGAACCTCGTCTTCGCCAACCCCCAGGATGCGCAGTCGCTCGACGAGTCGACTGTCTTCGACAACAACTCGATCTGGATCATCGAGCAGATCACCCAGCCGCTGTTCACCGTCACCAGCAACGGCAAGGGCGTCATGCCGTGGCTCGCGACCGGCTACACCGAGTCGAAGAACGGGCTGGCGTACACCGATCTCGCTGCGGAAGGGGGTCAAGTTCTCCAACGGCACCCCCATGACGTCCAAGGACGTGCAGTTCAGCCTGGAGCAGACGATGGCCGCCTCCCAGGGCTGGGGCTACATCGACTCCGCCATCAAGTCGGTGGACCGCGCCGTCCACCGACACGGTGGTGGTCAACCTGAAGTACAAGTGGGCGCCCATCCTGGCCGACCTGGCGCTGTTCGCCAACGGCGTCGTGCCCGACAACTACGGCGGCAAGACCGCGAGCGCGTTCTACCAGGCGCCGATCGGCACCGGCCCGTTCAAGTTCGACTACTGGCACAAGGGCAGCGCGCTCAAGCTCATCAAGAACACCGACTACTGGCAGCCGGGCAAGCCCTACCTGGACAGCGTGACCTGGACCGACGTGCCCGACGACAACACCCGGCAGCTGCAGGTCACCAGCGGCCAGGCCCAGATCGACCAGTACCCGGCCTGGTCGACGGTGGCCACGCTGAAGTCCACGCCGAACGTGACGCTGAGCCTGTTCCCCTCGACGGAGACGACGTACCTGGCCTTCAACGAGAACGTCGCGCCGTTCCAGGACGTGAACGTGCGGCGGGCGATCTCGTACGCGATCGACCGCAGCGCGCTGGTCAAGGCGGTGCTGTTCGGCAACGGGCAGTCGGCCAACTCGATCTTCCCGCCCCAGCTGTCGTACTACGACTCCAACAGCGGGGGCCTGCAGTACAGCCTGGCGGACGCCAAGGCCGCGCTGGCTAAGTCCAGCGTGCCGAAGGGGTTCACCACCACCCTGCTGCTGCCCTCGGGCAACTCCGACTACGCCACGATCGCCACCATCGTGCAGTCCGAGCTCAAGCCGCTCGGCATCAACGTGCAGATCCAGCAACAGGACCCCAACACCGCGAACGAGAACTTCCAGAGCGGCAAGTACGACATGTACGTTCTCGCTGTGGACGATGGACATCCCCGATCCCGACGAGCTCGCCACCTTCGCGCTCGACCCGACGGCCGGCTCGAAGTCGTTCTTCACCTTCTACAACAACCCGACCGTGGTGAAGGCGGTCCACGCGGCCGAGGTGACGACGGATACCGCGGCGCGTCAGGCGGACTACAACACCGCCCAGACGCAGGCCGCGCAGGACGCCTTCATGGCGTTCCTGTACTACTCGCCGTACCAGTACGTGGAGTCGTCGAACGTGCACGGCTTCCTCGTCACGCCGCTCGGCAACTACCACATGGAGGACGTCTGGCTGAGCTCGGGCTCGAGCTGACCGGATCCGCCCCGTGACTCCACGTCGGCCGCGCCGGGCGCCGCACATCGCGCCCGGCGCGGCCGACCGACCCTACCACCCCGAGCGAGGTCTTCATGGGCCGGATGAGCTTCGTCCTCCGGCGGCTGGTACTGCTCGTGCCGACCGCGGTGGGCGTCACGATCATCACGTTCTTCATGGTCCACCTGATCCCCGGCAACCCCGCCGTCACCATCCTCGGCCAGCGCGCCAACCCCACCACCGTCGCCGCCCTCGACAAGCAGCTCGGCCTGAACCAGCCCCTCATCGAGCAGTACTGGCTGTTCATCGACCGGCTGTTCCACGGCAACCTGGGCCAGAGCCTGTACTACCAAGTGCCGGTCTCGAGCCTGATCACCAGCCATCTGCCGCCCACGCTCTGGCTGCTGTGCTACGCGGCGGTCATCGCCGTCGTCATCAGCGTGCCGCTGGCCACGCTGGCCGCCAGCCGCAAGGACGCGGTCCGCGACCACGTCGTCCGCGTCGTGCCGCTGCTCGGCCTGGGCCTGCCGGCCTTCTGGTTCGGCCTGATCCTGCAGACCTGGCTCGGCACCAAGGTCCGGCTGTTCCCGGTCACCGGCTACGGGCAGGGCTTCACCGGCCACCTGCGGTCGATGTTCCTGCCCGCCCTGACCGTGGCGGTCGCGCTGTGCCCGGTCCTCATCCGCAGCCTCCGCGCCAGCATGCTGGGCGTGCTCGGCGCCGACTTCGTCACCACCGCCCGGGCCAAGGGCGTGCCCACCCCCCGGCTGCTGGTCCGGCACGTGCTGCGCAACGCCGTCATCCCGGCGGTGACCGTGCTCGGCATCAACATCGGCTACCTCATCGGCGGCACCCTCATCGTGGAGCAGGTCTTCGCCATCCCCGGCCTCGGCAGCCTGATGATCAACGCGATCTTCGAGCGCGACTTCACCGTCATCCAGTCGGTCGCCCTCGTCTACGGCGTGCTGGTGGTCCTGGTCAACCTGCTCACCGACGTGGCCTACGTCGCGCTCGACCCGAGAGTGAGGTTCGACGCATGAGCGCAGTCTCAGCCGACCCGACGCCCGCCCTGGCACCGGCCGCCGGCCGCCGCGCGCGTCCGGGCACGCCGCGCCCGCTGGTACCGCCAGCCGACCCTGATGACGGGCCTGGTGCTGCTGGCGATCATCGTGTTCATGTGCTACGGCGCGCCCCTGCTGACCTCGTTCAACCCCGACACCCAGAACCTGGAGCAGCCGCTGCTCGGCCTCGGGCAGGCCGGCCACCTGCTCGGCACCGACCAGGAAGGCCGCGACACCTGGGCCCGGCTGCTCTACGGCGGCCAGGTCGACCTGCGCGTCGCCGTCATCGCGGTGATCTTCCCGTTCATTCTCGGCACGATCCTGGGCAGCCTGGCCGGCTACTTCGGCGGCTGGGTCGACACCATCATCATGCGCATCATCGACATCGTCGTCGCCTTCCCCTTCTTCGTGCTGGTCATCGCGCTGGTGTTCGTCCTCGGCACCGGCGAGAAGAGCATCTACATCGCCATCACCGCGATCGGCTGGGTCTCCTACGCCCGCATCACCCGCGGCGAGATCACCGTCGCCAAGAGACAGGAGTACGTCCTCGCCGCCCAGTCGGGCGGCCTGTCCAGCGTGCGGATCATCGGCCGCCACCTGCTGCCCAACGTGGTCACGCAGTCGATCGTCTACGCGATGTCCGATATCGTCCAGGACATCCTCGCCATCGTCACCCTCAGCTACCTGGGGCTGGGCATCCAGCCCCCCACGCCAGACTGGGGCACCATGATCTCCGCCGGGCAGAACTTCCTCACCACCCAGTGGCAGCTGACTACCATCCCTGGCCTCGCCGTCGTGATCACCGGCCTGGCCCTGTCGCTGATCGGCGACGGCCTCGCCGACCTCCTCCGGACGGGCGCGTCATGAGCGGCCCGCTGCAGCTTGAGGTCAGCGACCTGCGGGTGCAGATCGCCGGCCACCAGGGCGTCGTCCGCCCCATCGACGGAGTCTCGCTCGAGATCGCGCCGGGCGAGGCCGTCGGCCTCGTCGGCGAGTCCGGCTCGGGCAAGAGCATGACCCTCAAGTCGATCCTCGGCCTGCTCCCGCCGGACGCGAAGGTGACCTCGGGCTCGGTTGTCTTCGACGGCACCGACCTGACGCGGCTGCCGCAGTCCCGGCTGAATAAGGTCCGCGGCCGGCGGATCGCGATGATCTTCCAGGAGCCGATGAGCGCGCTCAACCCGGTCATGCGGGTCGGAAACCAGATCGCCGAGGGCCCCCGCGTCCACCTCGGCCTGAGCCGCGCCCAGTCGGTGGAGCGCGCCATGGAGCTCATGCGCCGGGTGGGCATCCCCGAGCCCGAGCGCCGCTTCCGCGCGTTCCCGCACGAGTTCTCCGGCGGGATGCGGCAGCGCGTCATGATCGCGATGGCGCTGTCGTGCGACCCCGAGCTGATCCTGTGCGACGAGCCCACCACCGCCCTCGACGTGACGATCCAGGACCAGATCCTGCGGTTGCTCGCCCAGCTGTGCCACGAGTCGGGCACCAGCCTGATGTTCGTCACCCACGACCTGCCGGTGGTCGCCCAGGTCTGCCACAAGGTCGCCGTCATGTACGCCGGGCGGATCGTCGAGCGCGGCACCGTGCGGAGGTCTTCACCCAGCCGATGCACCCCTACACCCTGGGCCTGCTGCGGTCGGCGCCCGATGTCGACCATCCCGGCCAGTCCCTGGTACCCATCCCCGGCTCGCCGCCGAGCCTGACCAGCCCCCCGTCCGGCTGCCGGTTCCACCCCGCTGCCAGTTCGCCGAAGACGACTGCAAGGTCAGCGACCCGCCGCTGCGCCTGCTCGCGGGTGACCGCGCCACCGCGTGCCTGCACTACGAGCGCTGCCTGGACCAGATAGGAGCCGACTCGATGAGCGAGCAGGACATCCTGGAGGCGGCGGGCATCGAGGTGAGCTTCTCCGTCGGTTCGTCGCTCGGCGCCCGGCTGCGTCACCAGCAGCACCTGCTGCACGCGGTGGACGGCGTCGACCTGACCGTCCGCCGGGGCGAGGCACTCGCCCTGGTCGGCGAGTCGGGCTCGGGCAAGTCGACGCTCGCCCGGGCGATCGCCGGCATCCAGCGCGCTAACCGCGGCCAGATCAAGCTGGACGGCAAGGTGCTGCCCGCGCGCCGCCGGTCCCGCGCCGATCAGCGCCGGATTCAGATGGTTTTCCAGGATCCGTACTCGTCGCTCAACCCCCGGCTGACCGTCGGCGGCATCCTGCGCGAGCTGCTGCGGGTGCATCACGTGGTGCCACGGAACGAGGTCGAGTCCCACACCCGGCAACTGCTGCGGATGGTCGGGCTGCCCGAGGACGCGATACACGCCCTGCCCCGGCAGTTCTCCGGCGGCCAGCGCCAGCGCGTCGCGATCGCCCGGGCGATCGCGCTGCGGCCCGAGCTGCTCGTGGCGGACGAGCCGGTCTCCGCCCTCGACGTGAGCGTGCAGGCCACGATCTTGAACCTGCTGCAGGAACTGCAGGGCGAGCTCGGACTGACCCTGCTCTTCATCTCGCACAACCTGGCCGTCGTCCGGCATCTGTGCGACCGGGTCGCGGTCATGTACCTGGGCCGGATCATCGAGGTGGCGCCGACCGAGGAACTGTTCCGCAATCCGCGGCACCCGTACACCGCTGGGCTGCTCGCCGCCATCCCCCGGATGACAGCCCAGGGACGAGGACGAGGCGCCCGCGGTGCAGGGCGACCCGCCGAGCCCGCTACGGCTGCCGACCGGCTGCCGGTTCCGCACCCGGTGCCCGATGGCGCAGCAGATCTGTGCCGAGCAGGACCCGGCCCTGGCCACGTCGAGCGCGGACCCCGAGCACAGCGCGGCCTGTCACTTCGCCTGGACGATGGAAACCGCGAACGCACCGGAAGCCGTGTGACCGAGCGGGCACCCAGCCGACAGCACGCGCCTGCGGGCAGGCGCCGGGTGGTCCGGCTGGTCGACATCGCCAGCGCCGTCGGCGTGCACCCGTCCACCGTGTCGCGCGTGCTCAACGGGGAGGTCGGCCACTCGCTGCGGCCGGAGACGGTCGAGCGCATCCTGGCCGAGGCCCGTGCCCGCGGCTACCGGCCGAACGCGCTGGCCCGGGCACTGCGCCAGCACCGTACCGGTGCGCTCACCTTCGTCGTCCCGATGCTGCGCAACCCGATCTGGGTCCGGCTGCAGCGCGGCGCCCTGCTGCGCGCCGCCGAGCGCGGCTACGTCGTCATGATCATGGAGGAGCCGACTGAGGACCCCAAGCCGCCCGGCGCCTATAGCTACCTCGTCACGGAAAGCCGGGCCGACGGGCTGCTGCTCGCCACCGCGCTGCGCAGCGGCAGGGCCCGCGCGCAGCCTGACGAGGCGCTGAGCGCGGTGCCGCACGTCTACGTCAACCGGCGCGGCCCCGACCGGGGCAACGACGTCGTCATGGACGAGGCGGGCGCCGTCCGGCTGTTCGTTGACCACGTGGCCGGCCTTGGCCACCGCAGCGTGCTGCTCATCGACGGCCGGCGTGAGGTGGACACCGTGCACCGCCGGGTCGTCGCGACCCGGCGGCACTGCGCCGCGCTCGGTCTGCTCGCCGTCATCAGGCACGCGACGCGACTGAGGCAGGCGGCTTCGCCGCGATCCGGCGCCTGCTGACGGCCGGGCCGCTGCCGACGGCCATCGGAGTCGGGACCATCGAGCAGGTGTTCGGGGTACTTGCCGCGCTGCGGGACGCGCGCGTCGCGGTGCCCGGCGCGGTCTCCCTTGTCAGCTTCGACGAGGATGAGTCCCTCGCCTACCTTGACGTGCCTGTCACCAGCATCTGCATGCCCTGGGCCGAGCTCGGCGCGGCGGCCGTCGACGCGCTGATCGCCAGGATCGACGGCACCGGCGGATCCGATGTCCTGATCGGCGAGCCGATGTCCCTGGTCTCCCGCGGGTCGGTGGGCCCGCCCCCCGCAGCACCCGGCACCTGAAAACGCGAACTGCTGGGCACGCACGACAGAAAGACGATCGCTATGGACACTTTCGAAGTGGCGCCGCCCGAAGAAGGACCGAGTCTGGCTCTGCACGGCGGGGCCGGCGGCCGTGTGGAGGAGCTGACCCTCGCCGCCCGCGCGCCGTACGCGCAGGGGCTGCTCAGCGCCTATCGAGCCGGATGGCAGGTGCTCGCATCAGGAGGCAGTGCCCTGGACGCCGTGTGCGCGAGCGTGGAAGTACTCGAGAACGACCCGCTGTTCAACGCCGGCCGAGGCGCCGCGCTCACCGCGACGGGACACGCCGAGCTCGACGCATCGGTGATGACGGGAGCCGGGCATGCGGGCGCGGTCGCCGCATCCAAGCACGCCAGGAACCCGGTCCGGGTCGCCCGCACCGTGATGGAGCGCACCGACCACGTCCTCATCGTCGACCCGGACGTCGCGTTCCTTGAGCGCTACGGACTTGAAGTGGTCGAGCGCGACTACTTCATCACCGAGCCGCGCAAGCAGCAGCTGGACCACATAATGGACGGCCGTGCGATCGCCGCCCGCCACGGAACGGTCGGCGCGGTGGCCCGCGATGCCGGCGGTCGCGTCGCCGCCGCCACGTCCACCGGCGGGATGGCCGGCCAGGCCGAGGGGCGCGTCGGAGACACCCCCATCGTCGGCGCGGGCGTATACGCCCGCGACAATGTCGTGGCGATTTCGTGTACCGGACACGGCGAGGCCTTCATCCGCGGCGTCATTGCGTACGACGTCGCCGCCCGGATCCGCTACGCCGACGCGAATCTCGCCGAGGCGGTCCGGGGCACCCTTGAGCATGAACTCACCCAGCGCGGCTCCACCGGAGGCCTCATCGCCGTCGGCGGCGATGGCCGCATCTTCGTGGCACACAATTCGCCGGCCATGTTCTCCGCACGCGGTACCGGTCCAGAACCGGCGCTCACGACATGACGGATGCCCAGCTCGATCGTTGTCAGGTCGGGATCCCTGACGCCGCCTGACGGCAGGGCGGGATGCTATACCGAATCGATCCACTGGGCGGAACGAGCGGCCTCGCGGTCCATCAGGCCGGGGTCGCGGAAGGTGTTCGCCAGCAGCGCGGTGCCCTGGTACCGGGCCATGAGCTCGATGGCGAGATCGCGGCTGTCGGTGCGCCCCATCGCCTCGAACTGCCGCGCGGCCCAGTCGAGCGGCACCCGCATCAGCTCCGCGGCGATTCCCGGGCCGTCGGGGCGCTTGTCCAGTTCCGTGCAGAGCGAGCCGCGCGGGCAGCCGTGCCGCGCGATCAGGTCGCTCTGCTCAGACAGCGCCGCGAACACCGCCTTCAGCCGCTCCCGAGGCGTGGCGTACGCGGCGTCGATCGCAGCCAGCATCGCGTTCGCCTGGTCCAGGTGGGTCTCGACGACGGCGCGGACGATGTCGTTCTTGGTCTTGAAGTAGTAGTAGACGTTGCCGAGCGGCACGCCGGCCGCCTGCGCGATGTCCGCCAGCGTGGTGGACTCGACGCCCTGCTGGTGCACCATCTGGCAGGCGGCGGCGACCAGCCGCGCCCGCTTGCCCGTCGGGGCCGAGTCGGTCATCGCGCCGGCCAGATCTGAGTTAGTCATCTTGCTGAGAAGTATAGACCTCGACAGACGCGGCGGGTAAGTTAGCTAACTGACTGATTACATAATTACATGAGAGGTCAACCAGATATGACGGCACCACCGGTCGCGACGTCGTCTTTCCTCGCCACCCGCCGGGGACGGCTCGTGCTCGTCTTCCTCTGCGCGGTCGGGTTCCTCGACTTCCTCGACACCTCGATCGTCAACGTCGCGCTCCCGTCCATCCAGCGTGACCTGCACTTCTCCACGCAGAACCTGCAGTGGGTGGTCAGCGGCTACATCGTCACCTACGGCGGCTTCCTGCTGCTCGGCGGGCGGATCGCCGATCTCTCGGCCGACGGCGGACGCTGGTGGCGGGCACCGCCCTGTTCGGCCTCGCCTCGCTGACCGGGGGTCTCGCGCCGAACGCGGGGACGCTGGTCGGGGCGCGCCTGGCCCAGGGGCTCGGCGCCGCGCTCATGTCGCCGGCCGCGCTTTCCTTGCTCACCACCAGCTTCAGCTACGGCACCGACCGGGTGAAGGCGCTCGGCGCCTGGGGCGCCATCGGCGGCCTCTCGTCGGTCATCGGGGTCTTCCTCGGCGGCGTGATATCGGCCGGACCGGGCTGGCGGTGGGTCTTCTTCGTGAACCTGCCCGTCTGCGCGCTGGTCCTGGCCGCCGCGTTCAGGCTGATCGATGGGAGTCACCCCGGTCCGTTCGGACGAAAAGCATTTGATCTTTCGACCTTCGACACGCTGGGCGCGATCCTCGGCACCGCCGGGATGCTGCTGCTCATCTTCAGCCTGGTGCGGGCGCCCGACAACGGCTGGGGCGCGGGCACGACGATCGGCGAGCTCACGGGCGCGGCGGTGCTCCTGGTCGCGTTCGCCGTCAACGAGGCTCGGGCGGCGAACCCGCTGGTGCCACTGCCGATCTTCCGGATCCGGGGGCTGGGCGCGGCCGACACCGTGCAGGTGCTGGCGATGGCGGGGTTCTATTCGGTGTTCTTCTTCGTCACCCTGTACCTGCAGAACGTGCTCGGCTTCTCTCCCACCCGGGCCGGCGCGGCTTACGTCCCGGTCGCGCTGCTGGTCACGGTCTCCGCGATCATCGGCTCGGCGTTGATCACCCGGCTCGGGAGCCGGCCGCTGATCGTGGCGGGCGCGCTGATCGCGGCCGGCGGGGTGTTCTGGCTGTCCCGCATCCCCGCGCACGGCTCCTATCTGGCCGACGTGTTTCCGGGGATGATGGTCATGGCGCTCGGGCTCGGCGGCGTGTTCGTCGGCGTCCAGACCGCCGCCAACGCGGGCGTGCCGCCGGCGCTGGCGGGGCTGGCGAGCGCCCTGATCAACGCGTCCTTCCAGGTCGGCGCGGCGCTCGGGCTGGCGGTGCTGTCCGCCGTGGCCACGTCGCGGACCCGTTCGCTGCTGGCCGCGCACGCGCCTGGCGCGGTGGCGCTCTCGTCCGGGTTCCACCGGGCGCTGCTGGTCGCCGGCGTCTTCCTGGTCGCCGCGGCGGTGATCGGGCTGCGCGCGGCGAACACCCGGGGAGAGCCGACGGGCGAGGTCACCGACGTAGCCGAGGATCAGGCGGCCGTGCGGCCATCTAGGCATCCCTCAGATGCCGGCTGACCAGCCAAGGTAACGCTTTCGCGACGGTGAGCCACTCACTAATGTACGAGTCGTCGAAGGGGCCGCTGATGCGTGGACGGGCTGAGCCGCCGGTACGGTCGATCGGGACCGATCCCGCCGCGTTCACCGAGTTCTACCGGGCCCACGTGGACGAGGTGACGCGGTTCGTGGCCCGTCGGGTCTCCGATCCCCAGCTGGTGGCTGACTTGACCGCGGAGGTGTTCGTGGCCGTGATCGAGGCGGCGTCCCGGTACCGCGGGTCCTCCGGAGGTCCTCGGACGTGGCTGTACGGGATCGCCCGCAACGTCATCGCCGGCGACCTCCGCCGGTCCGAGCGCGAGCGGCGCGCCGAGAGACTGGTCGCGGGCCGTCGGCTGCTCGACGCCGACGACGTCGATCGCCTGATGGCGAAGATCGACGCTTTCCGTCAGGTCCGGAAGCTGCTCGAGGAACTGCAGGCCCTCCCGGAGGGCGAGCGGGCCGTCCTCGAACTGGTGGCGGTGGACGATCTCAGCGTCGCGGAGGCGGCCGCGGTACTCAACATCCGGCCGGTGGCCGCTCGGGTCCGACTGCACCGGGCCCGCCGGGCGTTGCTGTCCGCCCCGGTCCAGCCGATCGTTGAGGAAGAGGTCATGTCGTGAACGGCAGCGAGCTGCGGTCGCCGCCGGGCGGTTTCGAGGACCGGCTAGAAGCGGAGCTGGTCAACGTGGTCATCGCCCGTGCCGCCCAGTCCGGGGGCGCGAGGCGGCGACCAGCCGCCGGCCGGCGACGGCCTGTCGTCGCGGCCGGCCTGCTGGCGGCCGGGGCCGTCATCGCGGTCGCGGTCGCCGTCGGGTTCGCATCCGGCGGACCGGCAGTCCGCCTCGGGCCGGGTGCGCCGGCTCAGGCAGCGCCTAGTGGCGGTATCGGGCCGCTGCACATCAGGACGGCGGCGTTCAGCGTGGACACCTATACCGACGGCACGATCCACGTGAGCTGGGACAAGAGCAGGTACATCCAGTACCGCCAGGACATCGCGAGCCTGCAGCGCGCCCTGCGCAAGGCCGGGTTTCCCGTGCTCATCAAGGAAGGGGTCTTCTGCCAGGGACCCGACGACAACGGGTATCTGGACCCAAGCGGCGTCGGGCGCGGGGTCGGCCAGGTCATGAAGGGAGAAGACGGCCCAGACGGCTCGGTCGTCTTCATTTTCACGCCGTCGGCGATGCCCGCAGGCGAGGAACTTTTCATCGGCTACCTGTCCCCGGCCCAGCTTGCCGTCACGCACGGGCAGCCCGGATCGGTCGAACGCCTGGTGCCCACCGGGGAGCCGCTGACATGCACCACGCAGGCACCCCGACCACGTTCCCGGCCCTCCCCTCCGGCCGGCAGCCAGCCATGAGTGATCGGCCCTCGCCGCCGGGGATCGATCACCTGATCTCCCGCCGGAGCCTGCTCGGCGGCGGAGCGACCGCGGCGGCCCTGATGACGCTCTCAGGCTGTCACGGCACGGCCCCCCAGCAGCCAGCACGGCCGGCCTCCACGGTCGCCGCCAACGTCAGGGTCAGCCGCGACAGCTACGGCGACCATGTCGGGCCGTCGCTCGCGGCGAACCCGCGCATCCCCCGCCAGCTCCTCGTCGCCTGCCAAGGCTCGGCCTTTACGCCTGAGTTCATCGTGACCTACCGGTCGGTTGACGGCGGCGCGCGCTGGCAGATCGGCGGCCTGCCCGCGCACCCAGCGGCAGGCCCGGCCGGCGACGACGTGACCGTCGCCTTCGGCGGGAACGGCCGGGGCTACGTGTGCGCCGCGCGTTCTGGTCACGGTTCCGATCTCAGCCGCTCGAACCCGGACGCCGACCGCGCCGTGTACGTGTGGCGGACCGACGATGGCGGGCGCACCTTCTCGCCACCGGTGACCGTGGTCGAGGGGGTGTACAGCGATCACCCGTGGGTGGCAGCCGGGCACGACCAGAATCTGGCGGGGAACAACGTCTACGTGGCCTGGGGCGCCGGAGCGTCGCACACGGCTCTTGAGTTCACCCGCTCCACCGACGGCGGCGCGAGCTTCGAGCCGCCGCGCACGATCCTGAGGGAGGCCGCAACCCCCTCGCTGGTGAGCGCGGGCCCCCAGTTGGCGGCCGGACCGGACGGCCTGGTGTGCGCGGTCTGCGACTGGACAACGCGGCAGGACCCGTCCGGCGACCTGACCGGTCAGGTCGTGGCCGTCTGCTCGACCGACGCGGGACGCAGCTTCGGCGCGCCGGTTCGTCTGGGAGCCGAATCGGCGGCGATCGCCCTGCCCGGTGGCGCCCGGCCCAACAGCGGCCCAGCGGTTGCGGTCTCTCCCCAGGGGGATGCCCTGTACGTTGCGTTCCCCACCCACGCGGCGGGATCGGCGCACTCGGACATCGTCGTGATCGCATCCCGCGACCAGGGCCGGACCTGGTCCAAGCCGGTGACCGCGACTCACGGCGACGGCGTGATCTACTTCCAGCCGAACGTGGCCGTCGACGAGTCAGGCCGGGTCGCGATCTCCGTCTTTGCCCTGGCCAACGGCCGCGTGGACGAGGTCCTGCTGGTCTCGCAGGTTGGCGAGCTCCGCTTCGGCCCGCCGCTGCGGGTAACCGCCGCATCCTTCAATCCGCTTGACCAGACGACGGCTTCCCGCGGTAAGTACGGCATCTGGTGGATCGGCGACTGGCAGGGCATCGCCAGCAGCGCCGGAGCATTCCATCTCGTCTGGAACGACACTCGCACGGGGAAGTTGGATCTGTTCGCCGCCACGGTGCGCCCATGAAGCGCCGCACCCGCCCGGATCAGGCCGCGGTGCGGCGGGTGTACAGGCGGGACGCGCAGACGAACGAGACGACCAGGATGGCCGCGCAGTAGACGACCGGCCAGCAGCGCCTCGTGGCCGACGCTCGGCGCCGGTCGAGGTGCGGCCCATCCACAGCCCGCGCATCGTCTCGATCACCGGCGTGAACGGCTGGTTGGCGGCGATCGGGCGCAGCACCGCGGGCATCGTGCGGGCGGGGACGAACGCGGTCGACAGGTACGGGAGGAACATCAGCACGAAGGTGGCCGCGGTCGCCGCCTCGGGGCTGCCGACCAGCAGGCCGAACGCGGCCGCGAGCCACGACATGGCGAGGATGAACGCCACGATCATGGCGACCGCGGCGAGCCAGCCGCAGCGGCGACGTCGGTCGGGCGCCAGCCGACGCCGAGGCCGACCCCGATCACCAGCGCGGTCGCGAGCAGGTTGCGGGCCAGGCTGGCGACGATGTGCCCGGCCAGCACCGACGAGGCGTGGATCGGCATCGAGCGGAACCGGTCGACGATGCCGCTGCTCATGTCGGTCGCGACCGCGACCGCGGTGGTGCCCGCGCCGAATCCGGCGCACAGCACGATCAGGCCGGGGACCACGTAGTTGACGTACTTGCCGCCGGTGTTGAGCGCGCCGCCGAAGATGTAGACGAACAGCAGCATCAGGACGATCGGCAGCATCAGGGCGGTGAAGAACGCCTCCGGGTCGCGCAGCGAGCGGCGCACGCAGCGGGTGATCATCACGCTGGTGTCGCTGAGGGCGTAGGGGTCGGTCATCGGACGCTCGACGTTCATGGCTGTTCTCGGTCAGGTTCAGTGAGGAACACGTCGTCGAGGCTGGGCCGGTCGACCGAGACCCGCGCGGCGGGCGCGCCGCGGCCTGCAGCAGGCCGAGCAGCTCGGTAGACCGAGGCGGCGGAGCCGTCGGTGCCGACCTCGACGGTGCGCAGCCGCTCGTCGGCGCGGATCGCGGTCGACCTCGCGCGAGGGCCCGCTTGTAGTCGCCGGGTCGGCGAACTGCAGCCGCACGACCTCGCCGCCGCAGGCTCGACTTGAGCTCGTCGGCGCTGCCCTGGGCGACGATCCGGCCGTGGTCGAGCAGCGCGATCCGGTCGGCCAGCTGGTCCGCCTCCTCCAGGTACTGGGTGGTGAGCAGGACCGTCACGCCCTCGTCGGCGAGGCTCCTGACCGTCCCCCACAGCTGCTCCCGGCTGCGCGGGTCGAGGCCGGTGGTGGGCTCGTCGAGGAAGAGCAGCGGCGGGCCGCGCGATCATGCTGATCGCGAGGTCGAGGCGCCGGCGCATGCCGCCCGAGTAGGTCTTGACCCGCCGGTCGCGGGCGTCGGCGAGGCCGAACTCGGCCAGCAGCTCGGCGCTGCGGTCGGCCGCCTCGCGCGGCCGCAGGTGCAGCAGCCGGGCCATCATCCGCAGGTTCTCGTCGCCGGTGAGCATGTCGTCGACGGCGGCGTACTGGCCGGTGAGGCTGATCGAGCGGCGGACCGCGACCGGGTCGGCCAGCAGGTCGTGGCCGGCCACCGTCGCGGTGCCCGCGTCCGGGCGGATCAGCGTGGCGAGGATGCGGACCAGGGTGGTCTTGCCGGCGCCGTTCGGGCCGAGCAGGGCGAAGATCGATCCGGTCTCGACGGCGAGGTCGACGCCGTCGAGGACGACCTTGCCGTTTTGCCGCCGCCGAAGGACTTGCGGATCCCCTCGGCCTTAACTGTGTATGTCATACACTCAATGTATATTGCGATACACAGTTTAGGCAAGCGGCCGTTTTCCGGCTGGCGAGGGAGGAGTACCGTACGGGCATATGACAGACGTCAGACGGAGCGTCGGCCGAGCGACCGGGAGCCGACAGCGGCGGAGAAAGCGCCGCTGCCGCCGGGCCTCGACCTGCTCTGGGGGCGTCGCGAGGCGGGCAAGCGCGGGCCCCGGCCGGGGCTGTCGGCCGACGCGATCGTCGACGCCGCCATCCGGCTCGCCGACGCCGAGGGCCTCGAGGCGGTGTCGATGGCGCGGGTCGCGGCCGAGCTCGGGTTCACCACGATGTCGCTGTACCGGTACGTCGCCAGCAAGGAGGAGCTCCTCCAGCTGATGTGGAACGGCAGCGCCCGCGGCGCCGAGAGCCTGGTGCTCGAGGGCGACGGCTGGCGGGCCAGGCTGCGGATGTGGGCGATCGTGCAGCGCGACATGCTCGACCGGCACCCGTGGATCACCCAGATGCCGATGGCCGCGCCGCCGATGGCGCCGAACTCGCTGCTCTTCGTCGAGCGCGGGCTCGAGACCATGGACGGGACCGCGCTGGCGGACGCCGACAAGCTCCGGTTCATCGGCCTGATCAGCTCCTACACGCTGAGCGAGGCGCGGATGGCCAACGACGCGCGCCGCGCCGAGCAGGAGCAGGGGGCGCCGGCCTGGACCTACGACGCGCTGCTGCGGGAGCTGGCGGACGAGGAGACCTACCCCCGGCTGTACAGGATCGCCTGGACGCCCCGGCCCCGGCGCCGGCGACGGCGGGCCGGGCGGGCCGGGCGGGCCACCGTCGGAGCGCGAGGAGTTCCTGTTCGGGATCGACCGCATCCTGGACGGCATCCAGGCCTACATGGACCGGGCCGGGCCGACGGGCTAGGAGCGCCGGAGTACGCGCGCTCGATCGCCACACACGTCCCTCGGGCCTCTTTGGTTGAGGCCTGGCCGGGCTCCGGGCGTCAGCGTGTGCGGTTCGGGTCGTATAGCGCCCTTGCGCACGATAAGGCCAACACGCTGCAAGGACGCCCCCAACGGAACACGAAGATAGCGGTCACCGACCCGAAGCCGACCGACCGGGCACCGCAGCCAGCCGACTAGACCCTCGTCTCCGGACGCAGTCCCTGGCGGTCAGGTCCTGCCGCCGTCCGGCGTGAGACGGGCGGCGCCACGGGGACCACGGGACCGTTCGGGATAAGCCTGATTTTGATTTTCTCAGGCGATATTTCAGACCGGGCCGTCCCAGGACCAGTGCGGGATCGGCAGGCCGGCCGGGACGTCGGTGTCGAGCGGGTGGGAGAGCGCGACCGTCGTCGACCGACCGTTCGATGTAGCCCCGGATGGCGGCGCGGAACGCCGGGTCGGCCGGCCAGCCGGCGTCGTCGGCCGCGCCCATGAAGCAGTCGGCGAAGCGGCGGCCGAGGTCGCTCATGTCGCCGTTGCCCGCGTGCAGCAGCACCAGGCGCGCTCTGGTCGCCGCCGTACTCCCCCGAGTACCTCGGCGGGCCGCCCATCGCCTCGGCCAGGTAGGCGGCGAGCCGCTCGACGTGCAGCGGGTTCTGGCCCGGGTGCGAGAACGGGTGGTTCAGCTCCGGGTCGGCCAGGCAGCGCGCGTGCAGCGCGGCGGCGAAGGGCTCGAACGCCTTCTCGCCGCCCGCGAACTCATACAGCGTCGGTCGCATAGCTCGATCTTAGGAGGAACTGGCCTGCGCTGGTTGACATGAGCATCGGTAAGTTGTAACTTACCGTAAGTCATGACTAACCAAGGAGCGGTGCTCACGGCGCTGGCCGACCCAACTCGGCGGGCCATCTTCGAACGGCTCGCCCGGTCGCCCGGCGCGGTCGGCGAGCTGGCCCGCGAGCTGCCGGTCAGCCGTCCCGCCGTTTCCCAGCACCTCAAGATCCTCAAGTCGGCGGGCCTGGTCACCGACCGCGCGGCGGGCACCCGCCGCGTCTACTCGGTCGACCCGACCGGCCTCGCCGCGATCCGCGACTACTTCGAGCAGTTCTGGCAGCAGTCTCTGGCCAGGTTCGCCGCTGCCGCCAGCGAGCCGATTCAGGAGGACCCCATGACCACCCAGACGCAGGCAACCTCGGTGACCACGTCGACCGAGGTCCAGGCGCCGATCGAGCACGCCTTCCGCGTGTTCACCGAGGGCATCGGCACCTGGTGGAATCCCGACCACCACATCCTGCGGGCCGAGCTGGCCGAGATGGTGTTCGAGCCGCGCGTCGGCGGCCACATCATCGACCGCGGCACCGACGGCAGCGAGTGCCGCTGGAGCCGGGTGCTGGCCTACGAGCCCCCGCAGCGGGTCTGCTTCAGCTGGGACATCAACCTGAGCTGGGAGCTCGAGACCGACCCGGCCAAGACCAGCGAGATCGAGGTCACCTTCACCGCCGACGGGCCCGGCCGCACCCAGGTGGTGCTGATCCACCGGCACCTCGACCGGCACGGCGACGGCTGGGAGAACATGCGTGAGGCGGTCGGCTCGGGCTGGAACCTCACCCGCTACGCCGAGGTCGCCGCCGAGCCGGCCTAGCGCTCGGCCACGTCAAGGTCGGCCGCGGCGGCCGGGCTCTCCTGCTGGACGCCGCGGCCGAGGCCGCGCAGCGCCACCAGGGCGGCGATCCCCATGATGATCGCCATCCCGTACAGCACGACCTCGATCGCGCTGGCGAAGTCGGCCCGGATGAACGGCGGGATCGTCGCCACGCTGCTGCTGCCGCTGCCCTGCAGCTGGGCGAGCTTGGACGCCTCGGCCGCGGCGGCCGGGCCGGGCACGCCCCGGCTGGTGAGCGAGTTGGTGATCTCGGACCGGAACCGGTTGATGAGGACCGTGCCGAGGATGGCGAAGCCGAGGCTGGCGCCGTAGTTGCGGACGGTCTGGGTGATGCCGGTCGCCTCGCCGTAGGAGTAGCGGGAGGCCCGGTTGATCGCGTCGGTGTTCGACTGGCCGAGCATCAGCCCCATGCCGGCCCCGGCGATGATGATGTAGACCGTCTGCGAGCCCGCGTTCAGGTCGGTCACCTTGCCCGCCCACAGCGCGAACCCGATCGTCGCCAGGATGCAGCCGATCACCACCGGCCGCTTGGCCCCGGCCCGGTCCAGCATCCGGCCGCCGATCTGCGCGAAGGCCACGAAGCCGATGAAGAAGTACAAGATCGCGAGGCTGGACGTGGTCGCCTTCTGCCCGAGCGAGATCTGCCCGTAGGTGCTGGCGAAGAAGAACACCGGGATGAACGCCATCGACGCGACCCCGAGCACGACGTTCTGCACGTCGAAGGTCCGGTTTTCGAAGATGCGGACGTTGATCAGCGGGGAGTCCGTCCGGCGCTCGACCGCGACGAACACGATCAGCAGCACCACCCCGGCCGCGATGCTGAGCCAGATGGCCGGGTTGCCCCAGCCCCACAGGGCGGACTGCTGGAACCCGAACACGCTCAGCCCGACCCCGCCGACGATCAGCACCAGGCCGCGGTAGTCGATCGGGGCGGGATGGCGCTCGTTGGGCGGCTTGGACAGGGCGATCAGGATGAGCGCGATCAGCGCGACCGGGATGTTGATCCAGAAGATCGCCCGCCAGGTCCACTCGATCAGGTACCCGCCCGCGATCGGGCCGACCGCGGTCAGCCCGCCCGCGACGCCGAAGAACAGCGCCAGCGCCCGGCCGCGGGAGCGCAGGTCGAAGGTCTGCACGACGATCGCGATCGCGGCCGGGAACATGAGCGCGCCGCCCGCTCCCTGCACCGCCCGGAACGTGATCAGCCACGCCTCGGCCCCGCTGCCGGCCGGGGTGGCGCCGCACAGGGCCGACGCGGCCGCGAAGATGATCACCCCGATCACGACCATCACCCGGTGCCCGACGATGTCGCCCAGCCGGCCGCCGAACGCGAACAGGGCCGCCAGCGTCAGCAGGTAGGCGTTGATCGCCCACTGGATGCCGCTCGACGACAGGCCCAGGTCCTTCTGGATCGTCGCCGCGGCGATGGAGACGATCGTCTGGTCGATGAACGTCATCGCCACGGCGAAGATCATTGCGGCCAGGATCAGGTTCCGGCTCCCGCTCCCTGTCCCGCTGCTGGCGCTGCTGCCGGTGCTCATGGTGGTCCCCCCGTGGATCGACCCTGTTCAGCTACCTACCGGCGGCAGGTCCTGCACCTGCTTCTTGGTGAGGCTCAGCTTGATGCCCTGGTCGAACCCGGCGACCTTGTCGAACGGGATCGCGACCTCCTTGCGACCCCACAGGTGCCCCTCGCCGAGCAGCACGTGGGTCACCCGGCCGCTGGCCGGGTCGAGGCGGAAGCCGCGCAGCCGGCCGATGTCGCCGTCGGTGGCGTGCACGTGATCGCCGCCGTGCTCCTCGACCTCGCCCGGCGGGGTCACGTCGACGGTCTCCCGCTCCGGGATCCGGGGGATGTCGCCGCCTTCGGCGACGGGCTCGCCGGTCCCGCGCCAGCCGGGGGGAAGCAGCTGGACCGGCACCGTCTGCCCGACCGCGAACTCGGCCAGGGTCTCCTCGGCCGCGTCCAGGTTCATGAACTCCGCCTCGGTGCAGCGGAGCCGGAGCTTGCCCGGGGCCGCCCGGACGTCGTAGTCGTCGCTGTCGGCCTCGGCCTCGGCCAGCTTGAGCGGGACCAGCCGGGCGAGACCGGACCGGCCTTCGGGCTCGACCACCAGGTGGGTCACCGTGGCGGCGACCGGGTCGATGACCGCGGCCCGCACCTCGCCCCGATAGCCGTCACTGCCGACCGTGACGGCGCCGATGCTGAGCAGGGTTATCAACCAGTCACCTCGTTGAGCTTGCCGGTCGCGACGTCGAAGACGAAGCCGCGTATGTCGTCCTTATAGGGAATATAGGGGCTGGCGAGGATGCGCGCCCGCGACTGGCGGACATCCTCCTCGACGTCGGTGAAGGCCTCCACCGCCCACGGCGGGCGCAGGCCGGTGTCGTCCTGGAGGCTCTGCTTGAAGGAGTCGTCGGTGACGTTGAGCATGCCGCAGGCGGTGTGGTGGATGAGGATGATCTCGGTCGTGCCGAGCAGCCGCTGGCTGATCGCGAGCGACCTGATCACGTCGTCGGTCACCACCCCGCCCGCGTTCCTGATCACGTGCGCCTCGCCGTTGGCGAGGCCGAGCAGGTCGGAGACCGCGAGCCTGGCGTCCATGCAGGCGACCACCGCCACGTGCCGCGACGGCCGGGCGGACATCGGGTCCGAGTACCGCTGCGCGTAGGCGGCGTTGTTGTACAGGTACTCATCGGCGACGCTCACTGCGACTGACCTCCCGGGTGCACGACTGCGGCCGGCAGGCACCCTATCCGGCGCCCGCCGTCCCACCTGGTCCTACCCGGTCTTGGGCGCTAGGCGACCTCGTTCAGCTTCCCGGTCGCCACGTCGAACACGAAGCCGCGCACCTGATCGGAATGCGGGATGAAGGGGCTCGCCCTTGATCCGCGCGATCGACTGGCGGACGTCCTCGTCGAGATCGGTGAAGGCCTCAGCCGACCAGCCCGGCTTGATCCCGGTATCGGCCTGGATGGCGGCCTTGAATTCGTCGTCGGTGAAGGTGAGCATGCCGCAGTCGGTGTGGTGGATGAGGATGATCTCGGTCGTGCCGAGCAGCCGCTGGCTGATCGCGAGCGACCTGATCTCGTCGTCGGTGATCACGCCGCCCGCGTTGCGGATCACGTGCGCCTCGCCGTCTTTCAGGCCGAGGATCGCGTACACGTTGAGGCGCGCGTCCATGCAGGCCACCACCGCGACGTGCCGGGACGGGGGCAGCGGCAGCGGGCCGCTGAAGCCGGCCGCGTAGGCGGCGTTGTTCCGCAGGTACTCGTCGGTAGCGCTCATCGTCGAATCTCCCCCTCGAGATCAGGCAGTCATATGCCTATTTTGCCTATCAAGTAGCTAGCTTGCTTCGGGTCGGATGTCAAGCATTCGCGCGGCCGCCGGGGGTCGTCGCACAGCCCTAAGTCGGTCACACTGGGAGAAGCAGGGCGAGGAGGCTGTTGTGGCGGTAGTGAACAGTGTTGCACCGGTAAAGCCGCTGCTTCGGGGCTGGATGCACCTGGTCTGGTTCGAGGCCTGCCTGGTGCTCGGCACCCTGGCCCTTGTCCATACCCACGGCGCGGTGCGGATCACCGGGCTGGCCATCTTCGTCGGCAGCGTGAGCGCGATGTTCGGGGTCAGCGCGTTCTACCACCGCGGCAACTGGAGCGAGACGTGGCGGGTCAGGCTGCAGCGGGTCGACCACGCGATGATCTTCCTGCTGATCGCGGGCACCGCCACCCCCGCCTTCCTGATCGCCTCGCACGGGGTCTTCCGCATCGCCTGCCTGGCCGCGCTGTGGACGCTGACGCTGGCGGCGGGCGCGATCCACATGGTCTGGATGAACGCCCCCGAGCTGCTGGTCGGCTCGACCTTCGTGGCCCTCGGCTGGGCCGGAGGCCTCGCCATCCCCGCCGTGTGGGTGCACTCGGGCGCCGCGGCGGGCGCGCTGCTGCTGGTGGGCGGCCTGCTCTACACGGCCGGGGCGCTGTCCTACCGCTTCCGGTGGCCCAACCCGAGCCCGGCCGTGTTCGGCTACCACGAGGTCTTCCACGTCTACGTCTGCGCGGCCGCGACCTGCCAGTTCACCGCGATCGCGCTGTTCATCGCCTGACTGACCCGGCCGCGCCCACTCCACCGCGCCCACTCCACCGCGCCTACTCCACCGCGTGACGGACCACGCCCGCTGCCGCCTTGGCCTTGGCCTGGGCAGCAGGAACGTCAGCGCCGCCGCGACGACGAGCAGCGCCACGTCCACCCACGCGACCACCGTCAGCCCGGTGACGAAGCTGGCCCTGGTCGGCCCGGCGCCGATCACCTCGTAGAAGACGGCGCCGATGACCGCGACGCCGCTGGCGATCGAGAACTGCTGGGTGGTGGTGAGCACCCCGGCCGCCGCCCCCGCCTGCTCCGGGCGGACGTGCGAGAGCACGGCGCTCATCAGCGACGGCACCATCAGCCCCTGGCCGATCCCGATCAGGGCGGTCCCCGGCGCGGTCTCCCAGCCGGTGAGCTGGCCGCCGAAGTGCACGGCGGTGAGGGCGAGCACGAGCGCGCCGAGCGATGGCGGCGACCGCGCCCAGGGTGATCGAGCGCGGGCCGAGGCGGGCGGCGACCTTCGGGCCGAGCAGCGTCATCGCGATGAACGTCAGCGCCAGCGGCAGGTTCACGATCCCGGCGTGCAGCGGCGACAGCCCGAGACCCGACTGGAGCAGCAGCGTCAGCACGAACATGAAGCTGCCGAAGAAGAACAGGCGAGGCGAAGTTCAGCAGCAGGCCGGCCGAGAACGCGCGGTCGCGGAAGAGCGCCAGGTTCAGCAGCGGGTCGCCGCCGCCGCGGGTCAGCCGGCGTTCCCAGGCGACGGTGGCCGCCGAGCACCGGCAGCGCCAGCGCGAGCGAGATCCAGGTCCAGACCGGCCAGCCCTCGTCGCGGCCGAGCGTCAGCGGCACCAGCGCGAGCGCGAGCCCGCCGGAGACGCCGATCGCGCCAAGCGGGTCAAGCCGCGGCTTGCGCAGCCCGGTCGCCCTCGGCACGACGACGGCGGCGACGATCAGCGCGATGATCGCCGACCGGCACGTTGACCAGGAAGATGGCCCGCCAGCCGAGGCCGAAGATGTTGGCCTGGATCAGCCCGCCGCCGAGGATCTGACCGGACACGAAGCCCAGCCCCATGGTGGCGCCGTAGAAGCCGAGCGCCTTACTCCGCTCCCGGGCCGGGAAGGTCGCGGTGATCAGCGCGACCACCTGCGGGACCATCACCGCGCCGGTGAGCCCCTGCACCAGCCGGAAGACGACGAGCACGCCCGCGGTAGGGGCGACGCCGCAGGCCAGCGAGGCGAGCGCGAACGTCACCACGCCGATCAGGAACAGCCGCTTGTAGCCGAACAGGTCGCCCAGCCTGCCCCCGGTGACCATGCCGCTGGCGTACATGAACGCGTAGCCGCCGACGATGAGCTGCAGCGCCGCGTCGCTGACGTGCAGGTCGCGCTGGAGCGAGGGCGCGGCGACGTTGACCGCCCAGATGTCGAAGCCGGCCATGAACATCGCGATCAGGATGACCGGCAGCATCGCCCATCGCCGCGGGTACCCGTTCTGCCCGCGTCCTGCCCGCGCTGCCCCGTCGCGCCCCGGTGGCCGCCTGCCGCGTCTGCCGCGCCCGTCTGCGTGGTTGCGCAGTCACGATCCAGCCTCCGAAGTTCGATCGCCATCAAAGTTCGATCCAGATCAAACAGTACGACAGGTATCGAACTTCACGCAACTTGGCTTATGCTCGAAGGCGTGATGGATGATGTGGTCGAGCCGACGGCGGAGGACCTCCAGCTGCCGCGGGTACTCGCCGCCCTGGCCGAGCCGAACCGCCTGGCAACCGTGCAGTACGTGGCGCGCGCGGTGAGTCCTGCTGCTCGGAGGTCATCGCAGGAGGCGGGGCTGTCGATGACCAAGTCGACCTTCTCCCACCACCTGCGCATCCTGCGCGAGGCGGGCGTCCTCACCAAGCGCATCCAGGGCACCAAGGGCTACACGAAGCTGCGCAAGGATGATCTGGACCGCCGCTTCCCCGGCCTGATCGACGCCATCATCGACGCGGAAAATCAAAATCCGTCTCTCGAACGGTCGCGTGACTCCGTCTCCCCCGTCTCACCCACCTGACCAGGGGAAATCCTTTCCTGATATTCCCGGTGTAGTGTCGGGTTGTAGGTAAATGGATGCGCTGGGTAATTCGGGGGAAATGCCTGGTGCGCCATGAGAATTGCCAACGTTGCCGTCCCGATCGGGGTGACGCTGCTCGGCGGGGCACTGCTCGGGGTCGCGGCGTGCGCGTCGCCCGCGGCGGTGACGGTCGAGCAGACGCCGACCGCCGCCAGCCAATCGCCGACCGCGGCGCCGCGATCGGCCGCCCCGACGCCGGCCGTCACCAAAACCGTGACGATGACGCCGACCGCCGCGCCGACGACCGCCGCGCCAGCCGCGCCCGCGACGACCGCCGCGCCCGTCGCTCCGGCGGCGGCGCCCGCGGGTGACCCGAACGTCACCCAGCCCTGGGCCGTCGTCTCCGCCTACTACGGTGACATTGAATCGGGCGACTACGCGGGCGCGTGGGCGCTGCTCGACTCGGGGCTGACCACCGGCCAGACCTACCAGCAGTTCGTCGACGGCTTCTCCTGCACCGGATCGCAGGACCTGAGCGAGAACTGGGCAGTCCGGCGATCAGGTCAACTTCGACCTGGCCGCGACCGACGACTGCACCGGCGCGGTGCAGGACTTCAGCGGGACCGACACCGTCCAGGGCGGTCTGATCGTCGCCGCCGACGTCAGCCAGGATGTAGACCGCTGCGGCCGCGCCAGCCCTTGACCGGCAGGCCGAACTTGGCCACCAGCCGGCCGGTGAACTCCCCTCGCGGGTCGCCGTGCACCCGGGCGAGCAGCACCGGAAGCGTGCCCCGGCGGACCTCGACCCGCGCTCCGGGCGGCAGCTTGAGCTTGCGGCGGCCGTCGCACCAGATGACCGCGTGGTCGGACTCGTGGCCGCCCGACTCGCCGCGTGCCGTCCACCAGCTCGACCGCGATGACCGAACGGGGCGACACCACGATCGGCCGGGCGAACAGCGCGTGCGCGGCCAGCGGCACCATCAGCAGCGCCTCGACCTCGGGCCAGACCACCGGGCCGCCGGCCGAGAACGCGTACGCGGTCGAGCCGGTCGGCGTCGCGCAGACCACGCCGTCGCAGCCCCAGCGGGACAGCGGCCGGCCGTCGACCTCGATGATGACCTCGATCACCCGCTCCCGGGCGGCCTTCTCGACCGACACCTCGTTGAGCGCCCAGCCCCGGGCGAACTCGGTGCCGTCGTCGGAGACGACCACCTCGAGCGTCATCCGCTCCTCGACCCGGTAGTCGCCCGCGATCAGCCGGTCGACGGTCTCGGTGAGCCCGTCCGGCTCGGCCTCGGCCAGGAAGCCCACGTGACCCAGGTTGACGCCGATCAGCGGGGTGCCCGGCCGGGCGGGCGAGCTCGGCCGCGCGCAGCAGCGACCCGTCGCCGCCGAGCACGATGACAAGCTCCGCGCCCTCGGCCGCGGCCGGCCCGGCCGGCAGCACGTCGGCCCCCGAGCAGGCCAGCGCGGGCGCTTCCTCCTCGGTCACCCGGACCGATACGCCGGCCGCGGTGAGCTGGTTGATTACCTGTCGCGCACTGCTCAGCGCATTCTCCCGGCCGGTGTGCGCGAGCACCAGCATCGTCCGCTTGGATTCACCCATCGTGAGCAACTTACCTTGCCGGGGGGGCAGGATTACTGCGGGCCGGACTTGATCGCGTCTTGCAGGGCGGCCTCGTCAAGCGCGGGCGCGCCCGCCCGGAACCAGACGAAGTACTCCACGTTGCCCGCCGGGCCGGGCAGCGGGCTCGCGGTCACGCCGAGCACGCCCAGGCCGAGTGCGGCCGCCGCCGCGGCGACGGTCCGCACCGCCTCGGCCCGGTCTTCCTGCGACCGGACAACCCCGCCAGGGACCCGGCCCTTGCCCAGCTCGAACTGCGGCTTCACCATCAGCGCGAAGTCGGCGTCGAGGGCGGCGCAGGCCACAAGCGCGGGCAGCACCTTGGTCAGCGAGATGAACGACAGGTCGGCCACCACGACCTCCGGCGGCGGCGCGACCTGGGCGGGCTCGAGCGCGCGGACGTTGACCCGGTCGAGCACGGTCACCCGCTCGTCGGTCCGCAGCGACCACGCGAGCTGGCCGTAGCCGACGTCCGCCGCCACCACCTGGGCCGCGCCCGCGCGCAGCAGCACGTCGGTGAACCCGCCGGTTGAGGCGCCCGCGTCCAGGCAGCGCTTGCCCGCGACCGACAGCCCGGCGAACTTCTCGAGCGCGCCCGCGAGCTTGTGCCCGCCGCGCGAGACGTACTGGCCGTCGCCGTCGTCATCCTCGGCCACCGTCACCGGCGTGTCCTTGGTCACCTGGGTGGCCGACTTCGACGCGGTCTGGCCCGATACCGCGACCCGTCCGGCCGCGATCAGCTCGGCGGCCTGCTCCCTGGACCGGGCCAGACCCCGCCGGACCAGCTCCGAGTCGAGCCTCGCCCTAGTCGGCATCAGCGTCGCCCCCCGCTCGGTCAGGCACCTGGCCGCCGACCCCAGCCGCCGCCGTTCGGCCCACCGGGCCTGGGCGCACCGGGCCTCGGCGCACCCGGCCCGGGGGTGAACCCAGCCGGAAGCACGCCCTGCTGGCCCGGGCGGCCGGGCTCACCCGGGCGCGACGGCGCGACGGCGCCCTGGGCCTGGCGGCCGGCCTCGCCGAGCTCGCCGAGGATGTCGCGCAGCCGGTCGTGCACCTCTTCAAGCACCGCCGGGCGCTCGTCGAGGTCGATCTGGTCGAGGTCGGAAAGCCCTTCGATGGCCTGGTCGACCCGGGCGTCGCCGGTGGGGGCGAGGGCCGGCCGAGTGCGTTCTTCGTCCATCTTTTTCCTTCCCCTTGGCTCCGGATAACCAGCGCGGTGCCCGCAGTGCGCTAACCTCCCGCGTGAACGGTACCGCCGATTGACGAGCGAGGCGCACATGAACTCGGCCGAAGAGTGCCGCGAGGCACTGCAGAAGCTAGCGGGCAGGCTGTCCGAGCTCAGCCCGGACGACCGGGAGCAGTACTTTGGCAACCGCTCGATCAGCGTTACCATCCCCGACCTCGGCGTTACCTACGCGACCAAGCTCGGCACCGGCGACGATCCGGTCCACGAGGTGCTGCCCGGCGACCCGCCGGCCGACATCCGGCTGACCGCCAACAGCGATGAGGTGGTCGCGCTGGCCCAGCAACCGATGAACATCGCCCGCAGCTGGATGACCGGCAAGATCAAGATCGAGGCCTCGATGAAGGACCTCTTCCGCCTCCGCCGCCTTCTGTAGTCCCGCGCGCCCCGCGCCCCCCGCCTGTTCGTTTGGCGCCTCCGGCGCTTCTTGCTGTTATCCCGAGAGAAGTGCTGATCGTTGTAGCCCTGTGGGCCACAGGCCCGCTAGATGTGGCCCGGTGGGCCCCACGCCCACTTCGGTTGTGGCCTCGCGGGCCCCAGGGCCACAACCGGAGGCTGGCGCGCAAGGCGCGTAGGGCTGGCCGGGCTGCGCCGGGCTGGCGCGGTGGCGCGCGTGGCGGGTGGGGTTGGGGCTCGTCGCGCGGTGGCGCAGTAGTAGCGCGGGTGGGGCAGTGGCTCGTCGGCGCGGGAGCTCGTCGGCGCGGGTGGCGCGGTGGCATGGTGGCACGGTGGCGCAGTAGCGCGGGTGGGGTGGGGGCTCGTCGGCGCGGGTGGCGCGGTGGCATGGTGACACGGTGGCGCAGTAGCGCGGGTGGGGTGGGCTCGTCGGCGCGGGTGGCGCGGGGGCGCGGGGGGCTTCTTGCTGTTATCCGGGTGGCGGTTTAGGGCGGGGGGTGGCCTGCCATGATGGGGCTATGGGAGAGCTGATCTTGCTGCGCCACGGGGAGACCGAGTGGTCACGGGATGGCCGGCATACCGGGCGGACGGACGTGCCGCTGACCCCGAAGGGGATTTCCGGGGCGGCGGCGCTGGCGCCGATGGTGCAGCGGCGGGTGGCCGGGCAGCCGATCGTGGCGGTGTTCACCAGCCCCGCCCAGCGCGCGGTCCGGACCGCTGAGCTGGCCGGGCTCGGCAGCCCGGGCGTCCCTGGGTTCGACGGCGGGCCGGCCCCCAAGCAGGACCCGGACCTGTGGGAGTGGGATTACGGCGGCTACGAGGGCGTCACCACGGCCGAGATCCAGCGCGACCGGCCCGGCTGGTTCCTGTGGCGGGACGGGGTCATCCCGGGCGACGCGGAGCACCCCGGGGAGAGCGCGGCGCAGGTCGGCGAGCGGGTCGACCGGGTCCTCAAGCGGGTGTCGGCGCTGCTCCCTGAGGGGGATGTCGCCCTGGTCGCGCACGGCCATGTGCTGCGCGTGCTGACCGCCCGCTGGCTCGGGCTGCCGCCCGACGGTGGCCGGCTGTTCAAGCTCGACACCGGCACCGTGAGCACGCTCGGCGCGGAACACGCCGAGCCGGTGGTGCTGACCTGGAACGTCCCCCCGACCACGTAACGTCCCGCGACCGGGTAACGCTCAGGGGGCCGGGGCGCGCGGGGCCGGGGCGGCGGGCACCTCGCGGCGCCTGGTCTCCTCGGTGATCCAGCTCAGGAACGAGGCCGAGCCCGCGACGAACGGGGTGGCGACGATCTCGGGCTCGTCGTAGCTGTGCTGCTCGACCAGGAACGCGGCCAGCTCCTCGTACCGGTCGGCCGGGAGCTTGAAGAAGACGAACCACTCCTCGGCCCGCTCGATCTCGTCATTCCACCAGTAGGTGGAGGCGACCGGGCCCGCTACCTGACTGCAGGCGGCCAGGCGCGCGGCGACCGCCGCCCGCGCCAGCTCCATCGCCTCGACCCGCGTGTCGGTCGTCGTCTGCACCTGCAAGTATTCGCCGGCCGCGGGGCGGTCAGCACCGTTTACCGCCATGCCACCTGATCGTACGCCTGCCGCCGCTAGTACGCTTTCCCGCCATGGAGCTCATCCACTCAGGCAAGGTCCGCGACGTCTACGAGGACGGGGACGACCTGCTGCTGGTCGCCTCGGACCGGGTCTCCATCTACGACGTGATCCTGCCGACGCCGGTGCCGGGCAAGGGCCGGGTGCTGACCCAGCTGTCCCTGTGGTGGTTCGACCGGCTGACCGACATCGTGCCCAACCACGTGATCTCCGCGACCGACGTGCCCGCCGAGTGGGCGGGCCGGGCGATCCGCTGCCAGCGGCTGGACATGGTGCCGGTCGAGTGCATCGCCCGCGGCTACCTGTCGGGCCTCGGCCTGGTCTCCTACAACGAGACCGGCGCGGTGTCGGGCGTGCCCCTTCCTGAAGGGCTGGTCGAGGCGTCGAAGCTGCCCGAGCCGGTGTTCACCCCGACCACCAAGGCCGCGGCGGGCCACGACGAGCCGATGACCTACGCCGAGGTCGTCGATCTGGTCGGCGCGGACACGGCGGCCGAGCTCAAGCGGATCACGCTCGCGGTCTACCGGCGGGGGGCCGAGCTGGCGGCCGAGCGCGGCATCATCGTCGCGGACACCAAGCTCGAGTTCGGGACGGACAAAGACGGCGCGCTGGTCCTGGCCGACGAGGTGCTCACCCCGGACTCGTCCCGTTACTGGCCCGCGGACGACTACCAGCCCGGGCGCCCGCAGTACTCCTACGACAAGCAGTTTCTGCGCGACTGGTCCACCGCGATGGGCTGGAACCGCAGGGAGCCAGGACCCGAGGTGCCGGCCGACGTGGTCGCCGACGTGGCCGAGCGCTACGAGGCGCTTTACCGGAGGATCACCGGCGGCTGACCGCCCCACGCGGGCGGCGAGTGGGACGCCGGGCGCGAAGCCACGCGACCGTTCGGGATAAATCTTCTGGATTTTAAATACCGCAGGCCGCAGCCAGTCAGCCGGTAACATTCGGGCATCGACGCTCAGCACCCACGTGCTGAGATAATTGCCCGGGGAGGCGACAGCGGTGGTATCTCAGGCGAGCAGGCTTGCCGACGTCCGGTACGACATTCGCGGACCGGTGCTGCGGCGAGCTCGCGAGCTTGAGGCGGCCGGGCAGGAGATCATCAAGCTGAACATCGGCAACCCCGCGCCGTTCGGCCTGTTCACCCCGGACGCGGTGCTGTCGCAGGTGCAGGCGTCCATCGCCGACTCGCAGGGGTACAGCGACGCGCGCGGGATCGCGCCCGCCCGCGAGGCCGTCGCGAGCTACTACCGGCGGCGACTCGGCGTCGCCGACGCCACCGCCGACGACGTCTTCCTCGGCAACGGCGTCTCCGAGCTGATCGTGATGACGCTGCAGGCGCTGCTCAACCCGGGCGACGAGGTGCTCGTCCCCGCCCCCGACTACCCGCTGTGGACCGGCGCGGTCTCGCTCTGCGGGGGCCGGGCGGTGCACTACCGGTGCGCGGAGGACCTCGACTGGAACCCCGACGTCGAGCACGTCGCCTCGCTGGTGACCGAGCGCACCCGCGCGCTCGTCATCATCAACCCGAACAACCCGACCGGCGCGGTCTACTCGCGAGAGACCCTCGAGCAGCTGCTCGACGTCGCCCGGCGCAACAACCTGCTGGTGCTGACCGACGAGATCTACGACCAGATCGTGTACGACGGCGCGGTGCACCACTGCGCGGCGTCGCTCGCGCCCGACATCCCGGTCTTCTCGCTCGGCGGCATGTCCAAGACCTACCGGCTGGCCGGGTTCCGCTCCGGCTGGCTGGTGGTGTGCGGCCCGAAGGCGCCGATCGCGGAGTACCTCGAGGGCCTCGAGCTGCTCGCCAACATGCGGATGTGCCCGAACGTCCCGGCCCAGCACGCGATCCCGGCCGCGCTCGACGGCGGCATCGACATCACGCCGCTGCTGGCGCCCGGCGGCCGGCTCCGCGACCAGCGGGACCGCGCCTGGGAGCTGCTGACGGCGATACCCGGGGTGGACTGCTACCAGCCGGCCGGCGCGCTCTACCTGTTCCCCCGGCTCGACCCCGAGGTGCACAAGATCGTCGACGACCAGCGGATGTGCATCGACCTGCTCGAGCAGCAGCACGTGCTGCTGACCCACGGGACCGGGTTCAACCTGCCGTCGAGCGACCACATCCGGGTCGTGTTCCTGGCGCCGGTGGAGACGCTGACCGAGGCGATCGGCCGGCTGGGCGAGTTCCTTTCCTCGTACCGGCAGTAATATTCGGGGTAGGCCGACAGGCGGCCCCCGGTCCGCGGGAAGGGCAGAGCCCGCCTGGCAGCGGTACCGATGACATGATCGTCGTTCCTCCTTTCGGCCTTGCGACGCGGACAGCAGGCGTACGGAAGGAGTCGTAATGCCTGACGACCACGTCGTCGACCTGCCCGACCAGCCGAGCCTCGAACAGCTGCGGAAGCAGGCGAAAGACCTGCGCCGGGCCGAGGGCATCGGGCTGAGCGCGGCCCAGCTGGCGGTGGCGCGCCGATACGGCTTCGCGAGCTGGACCCGGCTGAAGCAGCACGTCGAGTTCGTCACCCGCTACAGCCGGTTCCCCGACCGGGTCACGGCCGACGCCGACCCGGCCGCGGAGTTCCTCCGCCTCGCCTGCCTCACCTACGCCGACGACCAGCCCGAGCGGTGGGACCAGGCGCGGCGGCTGCTTGACCTTGATCGCGGGATCGTCGCAGGTAACGTCTATGTCGCGGCCGCGACCGCCGACGCCGGCGAGCTGCGGCGCGTTCTCGCCGCCGACCCCGGTGCGGCCCGGCGGGAGGGCGGCCCCTACCGGTGGGAGCCGCTGTTCTATCTCGCCTACGCCCGGCACGACCCGGAGGTTTCCCTGGACGCGGTCCTCGGGTCCGCGCGGCTGCTGCTCGACGCGGGGGCCGACCCGAACGCCGGGTACCTCTGGCACGGCCTGCCCACCCCGTTCACCGTGCTCACCGGCGTCTTCGGCGAGGGTGAGCTCGGCCCGATCCGGCAGCCGCGGCATCCGCACTCGATCGCGCTCGCCCGCCTGCTGCTCGAGGCCGGGGCGGACCCGAACGACGGGCAGGCGCTCTACAACCGGATGTTCGAGCCGGGCAACGATCATCTGGAGCTGCTGCTCGAGTTCGGTCTCGGCGACCGGCGACGGCGGGCCCGTGGCGCAGGCGGCTCGGCGACGCGCTCGACTGCCCCGGCCGCGATGGTCCGCGGCGAGCTCGCCTGGGCGATCACGCACGGCCTGGCCGACCGGGTCCGGCTGCTCGTCGGCCACGGCGTCGACCTGACCGCGCCGTTCGACGACGGGGTCACGGTGACGTCGATGGCCGCCACCACCGGGCACCCGGAGCTGATCGACTACCTGGTCGAACACGGCGCCCCGGCGCTCGGACCTGACGCCCGCCGGACGCGTTCGTCGCCGCCGCGCTCGCCGCCGACCGTGCGCGGATGGGCCTGCTGCTGGCCGACCACCCGGCGCTGGCCGGGCAGCTGCGGGCGGAACGTCCCGCGCTGATCACCTGGGCGGCGGCGTGCGGGTCCCCCGCCGCGGTCGAGCTCCTGGTGGAGCTGGGCTTCGACGTGAACGCCAGGGGGCGGACCGACGTGCCGAGCGACCAGCCCTGGCAGACGGCGCTGCACAAGGCGGCCGAGGACGGGAACCTCGAGCTGGCCCGCACGCTGCTGCGGCTCGGCGCGGATCCGGACATCCGCGACCACCGGTTCGACTCGACGCCGCTCGGCTGGGCGCGCTACTTCGGCCAGCAGGCGCTGATCGAGCTGCTCGAACCGGTCACGCAACCGGACACGGAGGTGACGGACACGGCAGAATGACGCCTATGGCTACTCATGTGGCGCTGTTGCGGGGAATCAACGTCGGCGGCCGGAACAAGGTGGCGATGGCCGACCTGCGGGAGGTCGTCGCCGAGCTCGGGCACGCCGACGTGTCGACCTACATCCAGAGCGGGAACGTCCTGTTCAGCCCGGACCCGGCCGACGCCGATCCGGCCGCGCTGGCGGCGGCGCTGGCCGCGGCGATCACGGCCAAGCTCGGGGTCACCGCGCCGGTGGTGGTGCTCTCCCGCGATGAGCTGGCCGCGGTGATCGCGGCGAACCCGTTCCCGGACGAGGCGGACCCCAGGCGGGTGCACGCGGTGCTGCTCAGCGGCGCGCCCGCGGCCGACGCGACCGCGAAGATCGACGAGGCGCCGGTCGCGGTCGGCGGCCAAGGGCGCCCGCGATGAGCTGGTGACCGCTCGGGCGGACGCTGTACCTGCACACGCCGGACGGCTTCGGCAACAGCGAGCTGGCGGCGGCGGTGCTGCGGATCGTCACGTCGCCGCGGGCGGGCGTGACCGGCACCGCCAGGAACTGGGCGACGATGCTCAAGCTGCTTGACCTGTGCGGGGACCGGTAGCGCCACCGGTAGAGTCGGCCGGGTGAGCAGAGCGGTTCTTGTTACGGGTGGGTCGCGCGGTATCGGGGCGGCGATCGCGCGGGCGTTCGCGGAGCGCGGGGACCGGGTGGCGGTGCACTGCCGGGACGCGGTCGCCGCGGCCGAGGTGGTGCGGGACTCGCTGGACGGGGACGAGCACGTCGTCGTGCGGGCCGACCTGGCCGTCCCGGCCGAGGTGCGGGCGATGGTCGACGCGGCGGCGGCCGGCCTCGGCGGGCTCGACGTGCTCGTCAACAACGCCGGGGTCTACCTCGACCACCCCGTGCTCGGAACCTCGTACGAGGAGTGGCAGGCCGCCTGGCAGGCCACGCTCGGGGTCAACCTGGTCGGCGCGGCCAACGTCACCTGGTGCGCGGTGCAGCACATGACCGCGTCCGGGCGCCGGAACGGGCGGATCGTCAACGTCGGGTCGCGCGGCGCGTTCCGGGGCGAGCCGACCCATCCGGCCTACGGGGCGAGCAAGGCCGGGCTGCACGCCTTCGGCCAGTCGCTGGCGGTGGCGCTGGCGCCGCACGGGATCACGGTGGCGTCGGTCGCCCCGGGGTTCGTGGCGACCGACATGACCGGGGCCGAGCTCGCGACGCCGGCCGGCGATGTCATCCGCGCGCAGTCGCCGTTCGGCCGGGTAGCGACGGTCGACGAGGTCGCGGCCGCGGTCGTGTACCTCGCGTCGCCGGAAGCGGAGTGGGCGAGCGGCGCCGTATTGGACTTGAACGGGGCTTCCTACCTTCGTTAGCGTGAGCCAGGTGGATGATTATGTGCTCGCGCAGGTCAACATCGGACGACTGCTGGCGCCGATCGACAGCCCGCTCATCGCGGACTTCGCCGGCGCCCTGGATGAGGTGAACGCGGCCGCGGACGGGGCCCCCGGGTTCGTCTGGCGGCTGCAGACGGAGGACGGGGACGCGACCGCGGTGCGCGGGTTCGAGCTGGACGGGGTGGGGGCGGGCGGCGGCGTCATCATCAACATGTCCGTCTGGGAGTCGGTCGAGACGCTGGCCGCGTACGCCTACGGCACCGCCCACGTCGCGATCCTGCGGCGGCGGCGGGAGTGGTTCGAGCGGATGACGCACGCGTATCTGGTCCTGTGGTGGATTCCGCGCGGGCACATCCCGACCGTGAGCGAGGCCGAAAACCGGCTTGACCACCTGCGCGCGCACGGCCCGACGCCGCACGCGTTCACGCTCAAACAGCACTTCCCGCCTCCGGGCGACGGTGCCCGCGAAGCGATCCGGAGTCCGGAGGACTGGGCCTGTCCGGTCTAAACGGGCGAGCGCGGCGAAGGCGGCCAGCCGCTCGGTCGAGACGCAGGAGATCAGGCAGCGCTCCTTGGCGTCGTTCAGCAGCCGGGCGGTCCAGTCGGTGAAGCCGCCGTCGCCGACCTCGTGCCAGTCGCCGTCGGATTCCGCGTCGATCCTGATCGCTCCGCGCTGGTAGTAGCCGCGGGCCCGCTCTCGGTCGGGGTCCTCGTCGACCGTCACCCCTGCGGGCAGCGGGTGCAGGGCCGGGAGCACGGTGTCGCGGATCCGCTCGCGCAGCGGCGGGAAGCCGAAGACGGTGTAGCGCAGGGCGGACCGCCGGGCCGGCAGCACGTCGCTGAGCGCGCGGGCCCAGAACCGCAGGTGGCTGGTGAGCATGGCCGCCTCGGTTCGGCCCGACCCCTGGTCGCGGGCGCTGGTGACGAGGGCGAACAGCCGGAAGTGCTGGAATGCCCCCGGCGCGTCGAACGGCTGGCCGCGCAGCACCCGGTGACAGCACGCCAGGCTCACGGTGGCCGCGCCGGAGCGATGCCTGCGCGACGCCGCCTCGAGCGCGAGCACGTTGGTGGGGTCGCTGACCACCTCGCTGCCGCGCGTGGTCGAGATCACCCGGTCCTGGCTGACCGGGCCGACCGCCGAGCAGGCGCCGAGCGGCGCCACCGGCGACAGGTCGACACCAGCGAACTCGTCCGGCAGCAGCGACCACAGCCGCGATTCCAGCTGCCAGACCGGGCGCGGATCGCTGACGACGGGCTGCACGTAGCGGTCCTGCCGCCAGCGCTGCATGAGCCGGGCCGGGGTCACCGTCGCCGCCCGGCTACGGCTCACGTCCATCAGCGCGGCCTGCAGGTCGGCCGGGCTCAGCCCGTGGTCGAGGGCCGCCCGCGGGTCGTCCGCCAGTTGCCGCCAGACCCGCCTCGATACCGCAGACTCCGCGCTCTCGGCCATGGCGGCAGTCTGGCAGACGGCGCGGCCGCGTTGCCAGCCGATTACGTGCCCGGCCACAAGGCCTGGTGTTGGCGACTGGTGTCCGACGGCATGGGCCGGCGTCCGCGACTCTTGTAGCGTCGTGCGGGTGAGCGAGAGCGACAGCGTGCTGGTGCCATTCGATGAGCTGCCGATACTGCCGGGGTCCAGGCTGCGGCACGCCTGGGACGTCTGGGGGCCGGGCGACAACCTGGGCACGCTGAACCGGCTGACCGGGCCGGTGGTCGCCGCCGCGGCGACGGCGGTGCGGACCGGGGAGCGGGTCGGCCTGACCCTGCCGATGGGGCTGCCGGACCCGCCGTTCTTCGGGCGGCAGCGGTACCGGCACTCGTTCGTGCCGATGGGGCAGACGGCCTGGGACGACTACGTCGACGGGTTTTACCTGCAGTGCTCGAGCCAGTGGGACGGGCTCCGGCACGTCGGTTCCGGCCCGGACGGCTGGTACGGCGGCTGGCGCGGGCAGCCCGAGGCCGACCTCGAGCCGCTCGGCATCCACCACTGGGCGCAGCGCGGCATCATCGGCCGGGGCGTGCTGGTCGACCTGGCGGGCGCGCGGGCGGGGACCGGCTACGACCCGTTCTCGTCGGTCGCGTTCACCCCGGCCGACATCACCGCCGCGCTTGACGCGCAGGGCAGCGCGCTGCGGTACGGCGACATCGTCTGCGTGCGGACCGGCTGGCTGGACCGGTACCTGACGCTCGGCCCGGACGCCCGCCGCGACCTGGCCGCCACCATGGCGTCCGTGAGTGGGTTCAGCAGCGCCGGGCTGGCGGGCAGCGAGGAGATGAGCCGCTTCCTGTGGGACTCCGGGGTCGCCGCGCTGCCGTGCGACAACCCCTCGGTCGAGGTTGTCCCGGCCGACCCCGCCGCCGGCTCCCTGCACCGGCGGCTGATCCCGCACCTGGGCTTCGCGATCGGCGAGCTGTTCGACTTCGCCGGGCTGGCACGGGCGTGCCGACGGGCGGGACGGTATGAGTTCCTGTTCACCGGCGTGCCGCTCAACGTGACCGGCGCGGTCGGCTCCCCCGCCAACGCGGTCGCGATCTTGTAGGGGGCGGCGGCCTCGAAGCCGGGCACCGGGACCCGTCAGGAAGTCACGAAATACCGCCCGATAGACTCCAAAAGCTAGCGATCTACGCCGAAATCGTTAGGACGGGGCATGGCCGACGGGACCGGTACCGGGGCAGGCGCCACTGGCGCGACGACTACCAGCGCGGCGAACGGGCAGCGCAACGGCGGGGGCGGCGGCGGGCGCGGCCCCTTCGCCGCGCTTGCCCGCTTCGTCGTCCGCAACCCGTGGAAGGTCATCGCGGGCTGGATCGTGGTCGCGTTCATCGTGATCGCCACCGCGCCGGCGCTGCCGACCACCACCAACGAGTCGAGCTTCCTGCCCAGCAGCTACGAGTCCATCCGCGCGCAGACGCTCCAGTCGCAGGCGTTCCCGCAGCAGGGGCACGTGACCGCCGCCGCGTCCATCATCGTGTTCTCCCGGCCCGACGGCGGGCCGCTGACCGCGGCCGATCAGGCGTCGGCGGCGCGGGTCACGACCGAGCTGAACGCCAAGCGCATCCCGAACATCCTCGCCGTCACCGCCGGCGCGACATCGTCCAACAAGCTGGTGCAGACGGCGTACGTGGCGATGGACAACAGCATCGTCAACGGCAGCGGCAGCCAGGCGGGCGACGCGATCAAGGCGCTGCGGGCCGACATCAAGCCGTTGATGACCGGGACCGGCCTGACCGAGGGCGTCACCGGCTCGGCGGCGGAGGCGCTCGACAGCACCCAGTCGGGCAATAAGGCGCTGGCCATCGTCGGCGCGGCGACGTTCCTGCTGATCCTGATCCTGCTGCTGGTCATCTTCCGCGCCCCGATCATCGCGATCATGCCGCTGATCTTGATCGGCATCGCCTACGAGGTCGCGGTCGGCCTTATCTCCGACGTCAACCAGGCCCTGAACCTGAACTCGACCGCCCAGGACAGCACGATCTTGCTGGTGGTGCTGTTCGGGATCGGGACCGACTACTTCCTGTTCCTGATGTTCCGCTACCGGGAACGGCTGCGCCTCGGCGACGACAAGAAGCAGGCGATGGTCCAGTCGGTCACCCGGGTGGGCGAGGTCATCGCCTCGGCCGCCTGCGTGGTCATCGCGGCGTTCCTGGCGCTGACGCTGTCGTCGCTGAGCATCTTCCGGTCGCTCGGCCCGACCCTGGCGATCGCGGTCGCGGTCACCCTGATCGCCGCCCTCACGCTGATCCCGGCGGTGGTGTCGCTGATCGGCACGGCCGTGTTCTGGCCGTCGAAGTCGTGGCAGCGGGAGCCGAAGGGGGCCGCGTTCACCGCGATCGGCGGCGCCCTCGGCCGACGGCCGGCCACCTTCGCGGTCGCCTCCGGCCTGGTGCTGATCCTGCTGGCGCTGGGGGCGCTGTCGCTCAAGCCGACGTTCGACCTGTCGTCGGCGGGCATCCCGTCGACTGCGGAGTCGCAGACCGCGCTGGTCACCCTGGAGAAGGGCTTCCCGCCGGGTGAGACCGAGCCGACTCAGGTCTTCCTGCACGCGTCGTCCGGCCCGCTGACGACCGCCGAGGTGACCTCGTATGCGGCCAAGCTCCGGGCGATGCCCGGCGTGGGCGCGGTCGCCGCCCCGTTGACCAGCAAGGACGGGGCGACGGCGGAGTACAACGTGTACCTCAAGGAGGACCCGGAGTCGACCGCCGCCGTCAACCTGGTCCAGAACCAGCTCCGGCCGGACGCCCACGCGGCCGCCCCGCCGGGCACCGAGGCGCTGGTCGGGGGGATCACGGCGGTCTTCGCCGACATCCAGAAGGCGCTCAACCGCGACTACGAGGTGGTGTTCCCGGTCGCGGCGCTCATCATCCTGGTCATCCTCGGCCTGCTGCTGCGCAGCCTGGTCGCGCCCTGGTACCTGATGGTGTCGGTCGGACTCGGGTTCGCCGCGACGCTGGGCGCGACCGTGCTGGTGTTCCAGAACCTGGCCGGGCAGACCGGGCTGGTGTTCATCCTGCCGATGTACATGTACTTGTTCGTGGTCGCGCTCGGCACCGACTACAACATCCTGATGATCGCCCGGGTACGCGAGGAGATCAGGGAGGGGGCGACGCCTCGGGTGGCGGCGGCGCACGCGCTCGCGCAGGCGGGCCCGGCGATCGCGTCGGCCGGGCTGATCCTGGCGGGCACGTTCGCGTCGCTGACCCTGGCCGGGAACCAGGTGCTGACCCAGGTTGGCTTCGCGGTCGCGGCCGGCATCGCGCTGGCGGCGTTCGTGATGGCGATGTTCTTCTCCCCCAGCCTGACCGCGCTCATCGGCCGGCGGGCGTGGTGGCCGGGGCGCTCCGGCCAGGCGGCGTCGCGCTAGGACCAGCGCCGGGCGCTAGGACCAGCGCAGCGGCAGCGACTCGACGTTGTAGATGCCCTCGATGCCGCCGAGCGCCGGCTCGCCCGCCAACGCGAGGTCAGGCATCCGCGGGGCGAGGAAGGTGAGCGCCTCTTCCAGCTCGGCCCGGGCGAGGTTGACGCCGAGGCAGAAGTGCGCGCCCGCGCCGAAGGTGTAGAGCTTGCCGCCCCGCTCGGCGGTGATGTCGAACGCCTCCCCGTCCGGCGTCTCCCGGTTGGCCCGTTCCGCGCAGACCGCGACGATCGTGCCCGGCCGGGAAGAGCACGCCGCGGTGCTCGATGTCCTCCAGGACGATCCGCGCGGTGAACGGCGCGATCGGCTCGAACCGCAGCGCCTCCTGGACCGCTTTTTTGACGTAAGTGTCCGGGTCGGCCGCGAGCAGCGCCCACTGGCCGGGGTGGGTGGCGAACAGCCGGAGCGCCTGCGAGAGCTGGCTCTGGGTGGTGTCCACGCCCCCGGCGAGCAGGTTCAGCACCAGGTTGACGCACTCGTCGTGGGTCAGCCGGTCGCCCTCCTCCTCGGCCGCGAGCAGCGTGCTGATCAGGTCGGGGCCCGGGGTCGCGCGGCGCTGCTCGAGCAGCCGGGTCACGTACTCGTGGGCCTCGACGACCGCCCGCTCGATGTCCGGGATCTGGCTGGACAGGGCGGCGATGTCGAACTGCCGCTGCACCATGCTCGACCAGTGCTCGAGCCGGCCGGCGTCCGCGACCGGGGCGCCGAGCACGGCGGCGATGGTCCGGGACGGGTAGGGCTTGGCGATCGCGGCCACGAACTCGGTGCCCGCGCCGGCGTCCGGGCCGAGATCGTCCCATAGCTGGGCCAGGAACTCGCGCATGGCCGGCCGCCAGCGGTCGGCCGCCTTGGGCGTGAACGCGTGCCCGATCAGGGACCGCAGCCGACGGTGCTTGTCACCGGTGAGGTTCAGGATGTTGTTCTCGACGTTCTCGTGCAGCGGCCCGTCGGTGATGCCGAACAGCTCGGCGATCTCCCGCCCGGGAAACGTCGTCTGCCGCGCCCGCAGGAAGAAGTCGCCCGACTCGCCGTCGAGCACGATGTACGCCAGCGGCGAGTGGGCCAGCCAGCTCTGCTCACGAGCGGCGGCGAGCAGCTGGTGATACGTGTCCGGCCCGAACCCGGGCTGGTTGTAGTCGATCTCGGGCAGGTCGAGCTCGGTGACGACGGTCATGCTGCGCGATGCTACTCCCGGGTAGCCGACTGCGCGAGGGGGCGTGTTTACGGGAGGTCGGCCACCGCGTCGTCCGGGGCGGCCGCGTCGTCCGCGTCGTCCGCGCGGCGGGCGCCGACCCGGCGAACCCGGGCGGCCAGGGTGCCGGTCCGGGCGAGCAGCATCGCGACGGCGAGGAAGATCAGGCTGTCGGTGAGCGCGTTGACGGTGATGTGGTTGGTCGTCCCCCACTGCACGAGCTGCGCGGTGAACACGTGCTGCGCGCCGTAGGCGAAGTAGAGCCTCGCGCCGACGACCGCGATCCACAGCAGCGCGTACGGCAGCCCGGCCTGCGAGGTGACCTTGCCGGTCCGCCGGTCGAAGAAGACCGACATCAGCGCGGCTGCCAGCACACCGAGAACGAGGCCGACCGCGATCGCGGCCAGCTCCAGCAGCAGGCCGTTGCCTGAGGTGGCGACGCCCTTGAAGAAGAACGGGACGATCACCACCGCCGCGATGAACGGGCGCAGCAGCCGGAACCGGCTGACCGGCCGGCGGCCGAGGTCGGAGGCGAGCACGGTGACGAGGATGACGAGGTTGGGGATGAGGACGCTGGCGTCCATCGGGACTCCTTAGGGGCGATGCGTTGACGAGTCACACGCTAGAAATCGGAGCGGGGCCGGCGCGTCGGCCTGCGGCTGGAGACCGGGTCCAGGCGGGGTGGACGGGATCTCGCGCGCGGGTGGAGACGGCGGCCTCCACCCGGCCTCCACCCGTGCGCCGGCGCGGATTTCGGGGTCCCGGCGCTACCGTAGAGGCGTGCTTAGCCTGATCACCGATCGATGGGAGACCGTCCGCCGCGGGCCCGCCAACGCCGCCGCGACCGCGCCGCCGGTGATCTCCGGCGTCCGGGTCCTGGTGCTGCTGCTGGTGCTGGTCACGGTCCCGTTGGCATCGCCGCACCCGGGGCTCGGGGACGCGCGCATGATCACGATCGCGGTCCTGCTCGGCGTGTGCGCGATCGCCTGGCTGGTCTGGCTGCGGGCCAGCTGCCGCTACCGGGTAATGGTGACCGCGCTGGCGGTGATGGCGGTGGCCGGCGGCACGCTGGCCGGGCTGTCGCCGTTCAGCACCGCGGTCGCGGTCTGCTGCGTGGTCACCTCGTCGGCCGGGGTCCGGCTGTCGACCGAGGCGTCGCTCACCATCACCGCCGCGACGGTGGCCGCCTTCCTGATCGCGGGCTTCGTCGTCGGCGCGCCGGCCGAGACGCTGGCGGGCTACCCGGCCGCGATGATCGGCCTGTGGGCGTTCGGCCTGACCCGGCGGGCCTACGTGCTCCGGGCGGAGGAGGCCGAGGCGGCCCTGGAGCAGGCCCGGCGGGCGCACGCGGCCGAGAACCAGGCGTCGGCGCTGGCCGAGCGGGCCCGGATCGCCCGCGAGATCCACGACGTGCTCGCCCATTCGCTGGCCGCCGTCTCGGTCAACCTGCAGGCGGCCGAGGGCCTGCTGGGCGAGTTGCCGGCCGACGCGCGCGGGTCCGAGGTGGTGCAGGCGATGGAGTGCATCGAACGGGCGGTGGCGTTCACCCGCGACGGCATGACCGAGACCCGGCGGGCGATCATCGCGTTGCGCGAGGGCGCGGACGCCGGCGACGGCGCGACGGCTACGCCGGCGTCCGGCCCGGCGCCGACCCGGCTGGTGGCGGAGCTGGAGAAGCTGACCGACGACTATCGGGCCGACGGCGACGCGATCGTCGACCTCGAGCTGATCGGCGAGCCGCGCCCGGTCGGGGCCGAGGCGGCGCTGACCGCGTACCGGACCGCGCAGGAGGCGCTGACCAACGCGCGCAAGCACGCGCCGGGCGAGCCGGTCACGGTCGGCCTGACGTTCGCGCCCGCCGCGCTGGAGGTGCGGGTCGTCAACCCGCTGCCGGCCGCCGATGGGGCCGGGCCGCTGGCCCGCGCGGGGGCCGGCGTACGGGCTGACCGGGCTGCGGGAGCGGGCCGCGCTGGCCGGAGGCACGCTCACCGCGGGGCCGGAAGATGGACAATGGAGCGTGCACTTGAGGATCCCAGCATGACCGATTCCGACGCGCCCGTTACGGTCGTCGTCGCCGACGACCAGTCCGCCGTCCGCGAGGGCCTGGTGCTGCTGCTCGGCACGCTATCCGGGGTCACCGTGGCCGGCCAGGCGGCCGACGGCGACGCCGCCGTCGCCCTCGTCGCCGCCACCGGCCCCCAGGTCGTGCTGATGGACCTGAACATGCCCGGCTGCGACGGCGTCAGCGCGACCCGCCGGATCACCGCCGAGCACCCGTCGACCCGGGTCGTGGTGCTGACCACTTACGCCGACGACGAGTCGATCATCGGGGCGCTGCAGGCGGGGGCGCTCGGCTACTTGACCAAGGACGCCACCAGGGCCGAGATCGGGCGGGCGATCATGGCCGCCGCCGACGGCCAGGCGGTGCTCGACCCCGGAGTCCAGCGGCGGCTGCTGTCGGCCGCCACCCGGACGCCAGCGGCGCCGGCGACGACGCCGGCCTCGGCGGGCGTGACGCCTGCGGGAGGGGCGGCCGCGCCGTCGGGTGATCCCGGCGGCGTCGACGACCTGACGCCGCGCGAGGCCGAGGTGCTGAAGCTCATCGCGGCCGGGCAGTCCAACCGGGAGATCGCCCGGACCCTGTACGTCAGCGAGGCGACGGTCAAGACCCACGTCAACCGCATCTTCGCCAAGACCGGCTCCCGTGACCGGGTGCAGGCGATGCGTTACGCCTATACCCACGGCTACGCCACGCCCACCTAGGCAAACCGATTCCAGGTTGCTAACGCCCGCACTGAGCGGTTAGCAAACGGGAAAACCGATGCCACACTATTCGTCATCTGCAAACAGGGGCGAAAGGCTAAAAGCGTGCGCGTCGGTAGATTTCTCGGGGTTCTGACTTGTGCCGGCGGCACCGTGCTGGCCGCCGGCTGCGGCACGCAGCACTTTACGGCGGGCAACAGCCAGCCGGTCGACCTTGCCGCCGCGGTCAGCCGTACCCAAGATCAGACGGCTCGGATCGCCGCGACGATCTCCACCCAATCGCAGGGCATGACGGTGTCGTTCACCGAGACCGGGCTGTTCGACTTCGCCCGCTCACGCGGCACGATCACCATGCAGAGCCCGGTTGGCATGACCGAGATCTTCGTGCCGCCGACGACGTACATCAAGCTTCCGGCGGCCGACGCCGGCGGCAGCGGGCTACCTAAGGGGAAGAGCTGGATCGCGCTGCCCGACGCGGCGGCAGGCGATTTGCCCGATGGCGGGTTGCTCGGACCGCTGGATGGCAGCGCCGACCCCGCCGACCTGCTCGCATCGCTGACGGCGGCGGCAAGCAGCGTGACCAAACTCGGCCCCAGCACCATCCGGGGCGTGCCAGTGACCGGTTTCGCCCTGAAAATCGACCCGGCGAAGGCCAAGATCCCCGGCGCTGATCGAGCCGCCGTCGAGTCCTTCCGCAAGGGCTTTGGTACCGCCGAGATCCCCGTGGACGTGTGGGTAGACGGCCAGAATCTCGTGCGGCGGGAGAGGCTGTCGCTCGCGATGCCCAGCGGGTCAGGGGCGCCGGCCGGCACGAAGCTCACCTGGACGACCGACTTCTACGATTTCGGGGTGCCGGTCCGGGTCTCGGCCCCGCCCGCATCGCAGGTCGCCACCGAGAAGTCCCAGTTCGCCGCAGCCTCGGGATCGGGATCCGGGTCGGGCGGCCCATCCGGTGCTGACAGCCCGACACCCCCGCCGGTCGCGGGAACGCTCACCCCGGACCAGGCGGCCTCGGCCGAGCAGGCGGTCACGGCGTTCTGGGCCGCGCTCGGCGGCAATAACACGGCCGCCGTGGTGGCGACGGTAGTGCCGGCCCAGCGATCGTGCGTTCAGTCGTCGCTTGGCAGCGGCGGCCCGACCATCACCGTGTCCGCGCTGCACATCACGTCGGCGCAGCCCGCCGGGGACTCCAGTGCCACTGTGCGGTTCACGGTCAAGGCGGAGGCGAGCCTCGACGGGACGGACATCCCGATCCTCCCGCAGGGGCCGGGCAGCGCGCAGTGGCTCGCGACGACCGAGGTAGCCGGCCACTGGTACGTGAACCTCGATGACAGCACCGCCCTCGCCTTCGGCGGCGGCTGCGACTAAAGCTCAGAACCCGAGCGGGTTCGCCTAGAGGTGAGCCGGTCGGCTTCCTATCGGTTCTGACCACTTTTTCGTCTTCTTATCGGTTCTGACCACTTTAGCGCCCGAAATGCCCGAGTTTCGTGGTCAAAAGTGATAGGGAGATGAATCCTGTGGTCAGAACTGACGCCTAGATGCACGCGCCAGTGGCAGGTGTGAATGATGTGCCGATCGACTCGAGCGCGGTGCCTGGCGCGTGGGCCTGGCGAGAGTCATGCACGGTCCGTTCGAGATTACTGGGGTGGATTTTTTAGGCGAGGATCGTCCAGCTGTGCGGTGCGACCGTCAGGGGGTCGGCCGGAAGCGTGCCGGGGTCGGGGACCTCGGCCACCGACAGCCCGGTGGCGTCGACCGGGAACTCGACCGGGTCGTCGCCGACGTTGAGCAGGAGCAGCAGGCTCTGGCCGGGCTCGGCGCCGGAGACCCGCAGGGCCATCGCCGAGTCGGTCAGGTGCTCGGCCGCGGTCCGCGCGCGGACCAGCCACGGGTGGCGGCGGCGGAAGCCGATGAGCCGCTGGTGCAGGCGGTAGTAGCGCCAGCCGTCGGGGGCGAGCTCGGACGGGGAGTTCGGGAAGGCGGGGCGGATCGCGTCGTCGCCGCCCTCGCGGAACTCCTTGAGGCCGCGGAAGCCCTGCTCGTCGCCGTAGTAGACGCTGGGCACGCCGCCGATGCACATCAGCACCGCGACCGCGTGCCCGAAGTGCCGGTCATCGGTGAGCTGGGTGGCCAGCCGGGTTACGTCGTGGTTGCCGACGAAGGTCTGCGCCAGCTCGCCGTCGAGGAACGAGTTGTGCCGCCCGAGGGCGTGGTCGAGTTCGAAGAGGTTGCGGTCGTTGAGGGACGACCAGATCGCCTTCCATACCTCGTACTGGGTGATCGAGTCGAGGCCGGCCTCGTTCGCGTAGGCGGCGTAGTCGCCGTGGATCATCTCGCCGAGGAACCACGCGTCGGGGAACGACTCGCGGACGGCGGGGATCACCTTGGCCCAGAACGCGGGCGGGACCGCGTAGGCAGCGTCGAGCCGCCAGCCGCCCGCGCCGCGGCCGAGCCAGTGGCTCATCACCTCGATGACGTAGCCGAGCACGGCGGGCTCATCGTGGTCGAGCTCGACCAGCTGGCCGTGGCCTTCGAACACCGCGTAGTCGCCGTCGGCCGTGTACTTGAACCAGCGCGCGGCGGGCGACCCCGGGCCGCCGTTCAGCGCGGCCTGAAACGGGGGGAACGTCCGGCCGACGTGGTTGAACACACCGTCCAGGATCAGCCGCAGCCCACGCTGGTCGGCCGCCGCGACCAGGGCGTCGAAGTCGGCCTCGTCGCCCAGCCGAGAGTCGATCCTGAAGTGGTCGGTGGTGTCGTAGCCGTGGCTTTCCGACGCGAAGACCGGCCCGAGCAGCAGGCCGTTGCAGCCGAGCTCGATCGCGTAGTCCAGCCACGCCTCCAGCTGCCCCAGCCGATGCCTGGCCGGCGCATCGTCCGGCAGCGCCGCCCGCTCCGCGCCGGTGAAGCCGAGCGGGTACACGTGCCACAGAATCGCGTGATCACCCCAGGTCGTCACTCTGTCAACGGTACCGGCTCCGCTGGGTTACCGGGCGGGTTCGCCGGGCGAAGAGATTAAATGCGGGTTACCCGGGTGCCATAGGGTCGGGCTGTGCCTCATCCGCCGAACGACCCCTTTTCCACGGCCGCGCTGCGCGACCGGGTGCTCGACGCCTGGGCGGCCTCGCCCGCGCGGTTCCGTGAGGACGCCAACGCCGAGGAGGACTACGCGCTCGGCGGGTACCGGGACCGGGTCGTGGTCGAGCTGGCGCAGAACGCGGCCGACGCGGCCGCCCGGGCGGGGGTGCCCGGCCGGCTCCGGCTGACGCTGCGAGACGGGACGCTGACGGCCTCCAACACCGGGGCGCCGCTCGACGCGGCCGGGGTGGAGGCGCTGTCCACGCTGCGCGCGTCGAGCAAGCGCGACCACGCCGACGCCGTCGGGCGGTTCGGGGTCGGGTTCGCAGCGGTGGTCGCGGTCAGCGACTCGCCCCGCATTCACTCCGCCGCCGGCGCTGTCGGCTGGTCCCGGGAGCGGACCGGGCTGCTGGCAGCCGGGGTGCCGGCGGTGGCGGGCGAGCTTGAGGCGCGCGGCGGGCATGTGCCGGTGCTGCGGCTTCCGTTCGATGATGAGCGGGCGGATGGGCTGCCGGTGGCGGGGTTCACCACCTCGGTCGAGCTGCCGCTGCGCGATCAGGCCGCGATCGGGCTGGTCACGCGGCTGCTGGCCGAGACCGGGGCGGCCCTGCTGCTGGCGCTGCCGGCGCTGGCCGAGATCATGATCGAGACCGGCGACGTGACCCGGGTGCTGACCGCCGTCCGGGCGGCCGACCTGGTCACGATCACGGACGGCGACGCGGTGAGCGGCGGCGCGGTCAGCCGGTGGCGGGTGGCGGCCGACGGCGGCGCGGGCGATCCGGCCCTGCTGGCGGACCGGCCGGCCGAGGAACGGGGCCGCGCCGCCTGGTCGGTGCGCTGGGCGGTGCCGGTCGACGCCGACGGCGGGCCGGTCGCGCTGCCGGCCGACGGGGTGAGCGCGGTGGTGCACGCGCCGACGCCGACCGACGAGCCGCTCGGGCTGCCGGCCCTGCTGCTGGCGTCGTTCCCGCTCAGCCCCGACCGGCGGCACGTCGCGCCCGGGCCGCTGACCGACTTCCTGGTCGAGCGGGCGGCCGACGTCTACGCCGGGATGCTGCCGGGCCTGCCGGCCGGGCCCGGCCTGCTCGACCTGGTGCCGGGCCCGGTCGGGCGGGGCGAGCTTGACGCGCGGCTGGCCCGCGCGATCGTCGCCCGGCTGCCGGACGTGGCGTTCCTGCCGGCCGCCGACGCGGCGGCGGGGCGGATCCGGCCGCGGGACGCGGTGCTGCTGGCGGGCGGCACCCCGGCGCTGGCCGACTGGCTCGCGCCGGTGCTGCCGGGCCTGGTCGACGGGCCGGCCAGGCACCCGGCGCTGGCGGTGCTCGGGGTGCGACGGCTGCCGCTGGCCGAGCTGGCCGACCTGCTCGCCGCCCTCGACCGGGAGCCGGCCTGGTGGCGCGGCCTGTACGCGGCGCTGGCGGACGCCCCGGCCCAGGACCTGGGCGAGCTCGGGGCGCTGCCGGTGCCGCTGGCGGACGGGCGGCCGGTGCGCGGCCCGCGCGGGCTGCTGCTGCCGGGCGGCGGCCTCGAGCACCCGGACCGGCTGGCGGTGCTCGGGCTGCGGGTGGTGGCGCCCGAGGCGGCCCATCCGCTGCTGGTCCGGCTGGGCGGGTTCGAGGCGACGCCGCGGACCGTGCTCGAGGACGCCGCCACCCGCGCCGCGGTCGCCGCCTCGTACGACGCCGCGAACGAGGCCGGCTACGACGACGACCGGCCCGAGCGGGTCGCCGACGCGGTGCTCGGCCTGGTCGCGGCGCTCAACGCCGAGCCCGGCGACTTCCCCTACGTGGCCGACCTGGCGCTTCCCGGCGACGACGGCGACTGGTACCCGGCGGGCGAGCTGCTGCTGCCCGGGTCGGAGCTGGCCGGGGTCCTCGCGGCCGACGCGCCGTTCGGCACCATCGACCAGGCGGCGGTGGACCGCTACGGCGTCCGGGCGCTGGCGGCGGCCGGCCTGCTGTCCTCGTTCGGCCTGCTGACGGCGGACGACGTGGAGCTCGACGAGTCCGCCATCGACCTGGACCTGGACGGCATCGAGGACTGGGCGGCCGACTCGGTCGCGCTGCTTGGCGAACCGGAGCTGCCGCCGGTCGCGCTCGAGTTCATCGCCGTCCGCGACCTTGACCTGGTCGACCCCGACCGCTGGCCGCGGGCGCTGGAGCTGCTGGCCCGTCCCCCGCTGCGGGCGGCCCTGGTCGACCGGACCCGGGTCCGGCTGTTCGACGGCCGTCACGTCGACGTGCCGTCGTACACGGCCTGGTGGCTCCGCCGTCACCTGGTGCTTGACGGTCAGCGTCCGGGCGACCTGCTCGGGCCGGACGCCGACCCGCTGCTGGCCGGGCTGTACGACCCGATGAGCGCGGCCGGCCCGCTGGCGGACCCGGTGATCGCCCGCGCGCTCGGCGTCCGCAGCTCGCTGGCGGACCTGCTGGCCGAGCCGGGCGGCCCCGACGAGCTGCTGGCCCGGCTGGGCGATCCGGCCCGGCTGGTCTCCCGGCCGCAGCTGCGGGCGCTGTGGGCGGCGCTGGCAAGCGCGGACAGCGCGGACGGGGACGGGCTGGCGCTGTCGCCGGTTGATCGCGTCCGGGCCGTTCGCGGGGCCGAGGTTGTGCTGGCCGACGCCGATGATGTGCTCGTGCTCGACGCCCCCGACCTGTGGCCGCTGCTGGCGGACCAGCCGCTGGTGCTCGCCCCGTATGAGCTGGCGGGGCGGCTGGCCGACCTGCTCGACCTGCCGTTGGCGTCGGAGGAGATCGCCGGCACGCTCGACGGGGCCGGCGAGCGCCGGGAAGTCCCCTCGATCGTCGGTGCCGTCCTGCCAGCCGCGCCGACTCACTACCAGGCGCACGACAAGCTCACCGTTGACGGCATCGAGCTCCCATGGCGCTACCTCGACGGCGAGATCCACGCCGCCACCCCGGCCGGCCTCGGCTGCGCGCTCGCCTGGCGGGCCGGCCAGTGGCCGCTCCGTCATCTGCTGACCGCCCTGCTGGCCGATCCGGACGGCGCCGACCGGGTGCTGGCCGACGCCGACCTGGATCCTTTCTAGCCGGTGTGGATCGAGCCCGACGCGACCGCCTGGCCGGCGTCGTCGTAGGCGGTCCAGCGGGCGCCGGTCTGCTGAGACGAGCTGAGCGGTACGCCCCAGAACTTCTGCGAGCCGACCGCGGTCGCCTCCGCCCGCACGGTGCTGCCGTCTTTGAGCGTGATCACCAGGTAAGACACCGAATCGGCGGCCGTCCCCACGACCCAGGACTCCGAGCCGCCGGCCCAGCCGGTCGCGGGCCGCTGCGGGCCGAGGCAGGCGCCGTCGTGGCCGACGGTGAGGCAGGTTCCCCACGGGCCGAGGTACGCGGTCGCTCGCCACGGCTTCCCTTGAACCATCCCGGACCCGAACGTCCCGGTCAGCCGAGCGGGCAGGGCCTGGCCGGGACGGAGCCAGGCCTCGAAGCTGGGGAGGAGCCCGCCGGGCGGTGTGAAGGGGATGGCGGTCGCGATCGCCCCGCTGCGCGAGTACGCGGTCACGCTGTCGACCTGCACCGAGAGGGGACTGGCGAACGCCACGTATCGCGACCCGTCGACCTCGGCCGGGTGCAGGGTGAGGATCGTGCCGTCGGACAGCTCGACCCGGGCCGACACGACGTCCTTCCAGACCTCGCCGAACGTGATGTTGACCGGGACCGGGCTGCCGTCACCGCCCTCGCCTTCGAAGCTGATCGGAGCGGCGGCGGTTGGCTGCACCTGATCTGCGGTGCACGCCACAATCGACATGCCGTTGCCCTCGGACACGCAGTTGCTCGACGCTTTGAGGGTGACATTCCAGGGCTCGCTGCCGATCAGGCCGGATGCGATCAGGCCGACCGGCGCATGCGGTCCTGGCGGGTTAACCGTGACCCGGATGTGGCTGGTGGTGGGCGCCGGCAGCGCCTCTTGATGCGTGAACGCAGGGACGCCGACGACGGCGGCCGCGACGACCGCGACGGCCCCGGCGAGCAGGCCGGCCCGCCTCCGGTTCTTGATCTTCCGGCCGGTCAGCATGGCTGCCTCCACCGGGGCGGCGCCCGGCTCGACCGCGGCCAGCGCGGTCGTTAGGTCCTCGTGCAGGTCGCTCACTGGAGTTCCCCCTCCATGAGTTCGGCGCTGCCGCGCAAGGCGGCCAGCGCCCGGGACGCCTGGCTCTTGACGGTGCCGACCGAGCAGCCGAGCGCGGTGGCCGTCTCGGCCTCGGACATGTCCATCCAGAAGCGCAGCACGATCACCGCGCGCTGGCGCGGGCCGAGCCTGCGCAGCGCCTTCAGTAGCGCCTCGCTGTCGCCGAGCGCGTCCGCCGGGCCGGCGGACGGATAGCCGGCCGGCTCTGGCACCGCGTCGACCAGGCGCTCCGCCACCCGGCGCCTGCGGAACCGGCTGTTGTTCTCGTTGATCACGATCCGCCGGACGTACGCGTCGGGGTTGCCCGTCCCCGCCACCCGCGACCACGACGCGTAGGCCCGGGCGAAGGCCGCCTGGGCGACGTCCTCCGCGTGCCCCAGGTCCCCGGTCAGCCCGTAGGCCAGCCGCACCATCGCGGGCCACCGCCCGCGCATGAACTCCCGGAACTCCTCGTCCGACTCCGCGCTCACGGCCCACCTCCTCGCCCGCACAGACAGCCGTCTGGCGCTGCGAGGTTGCATGCAAATTCAACCCCATTATCCCGAACGGTCCCGTGGTTCCTCCGGTCAGGAGTTACCGATCGAGGAGGCGGCGGTCGGCGTCGTCGCCGAGCAGGGCGTGCGAGAACTTGGCCAGGACCTGGTCGAGCTCGGCGTGCTGCTCGGCCGACCAGCCGCCGAGCTGGTTCTCCATCCACTGGCGCTGGGCGTCACAGACCTTGTCGGCGGTCTCCCGCCCGGCCTCGGTGATCGCCAGCACGCCGTCGGCGCTCCTGGTGATGAGGCCGCGTTCGACCAGCAGCTGCGCGGCCGGGTGGCCCTCTTCCATCGTCACCCCGGCCTGCCTGGCGAGCACCGGGCCCGGCGTCGCGCCCTGGCGGGCGAGCTTGGTCAGCAGCCAGCAGGAACCGCCGGACAGGTCGAGCCCGGCCGACCGGGCCAGCTTGGCGTAGCCGAACCGGCGCGCTCGACCGCGCTCAGCCGGGACATGACCCGCTCGACCTCCTCGGCCGAGGTCCGCTGGGTGGGCGCCGCGCCGAGCGCCTGGCCGAGGTCGGGCGCGCCGGAGGTGCCGCGCGCCTGCTCGCCCGAGACCGTCCGCAGCGGCACCTCGCGCATGAACCAGGAGAGCGCGAACGCGATCAGCGCGATCGGCACCGCGGTGAGGAAGACCGGGTGCAGCGCGTCGCTGTAGGCCTGCAGGATGATGTGCTGGAGGTCGGCCGGTAGCCGCTTGAGCGCGGTCGTGTCCGCCTCGAGCGACGAGGCGCTGAACCCGGCCGGCAGGCTCCGTCCGTGCAGCGCCGCCGTGAGCTTGCTCGACAGCTGGTTGGTGAAGATCGCGCCGAAGACCGACACCCCGAAGGCGCCGCCGATCGTGCGGAAGAACGTCACCCCCGACGTGGCGGCGCCCAGATCGGCGTACGAGGCCGTGTTCTGAACCGCGATCACCAGGACCTGGATGATCAGCCCGAGGCTGGCCCCGAGGAGGAAGAAGTAGAGGTACATCAGCGGCGTCGGGGTGGTCTGGTCGAGCGTCGCCAGCAGCATCGCCAGCATGAGCGCGGCGTAGATCACCAGCAGCCGCTCGCCGTGCTCCTCAACCGCGTCGGGGTTGTCCGCGGTGGCAGTCGCCGACGATTTGCCTGGTGTCGTCGCAAGCAGCCGATACCCCGTCGGGGCAGGCGGGCTACATCATGGTGGTCGCGCCGCTAGGAGTGCTCGCGCTTCCAGAGGTAGATCAGCAGCGTGACCATCGCGACGAAGAGGACGGCCGAGATCAGGTAATCAGTCATGCCGGATAACCCCTTCAAGCGTTTCCACTCACGCGTTACCAGCGAATGCTACGCAGGCCGGGTTTCAGGCTCGTGTGCTCAGGTTTCGTGCTCGTTTCCTGTCAGACTTTCTAGAAGGCCAGTTTCGCCGCGATGGCCACCATCGTCGCGGCGATCAGCAGGTCAAGGACCTGCCAGGCGCGCGGGGTGGTGAGCAGCGGGGCGGCGAGGCGGGCGCCGAAGCCGAGGCCGAGGAACCAGACGGTGCTGGCGATCAGCGCGCCGACCGCGAACCACCAGCGGTCGACCGGGCCGCGGGAGTTGGCGATCGAGCCGAGCAGGACCACCGTGTCGATGTAGACGTGCGGGTTCAGCCAGGTCAGCGCCAGTATTTTGCGCAGCGTGGACGCGAGGCTGAGCTGGCCGCCTTCGGCCGCGCTGGGGGCTGCCGATAGCGCCGAGGGGCGTCGCGCCCGCCACGCCGAGGACAGGCCGTACCAGGTCAGGAACGCGACCCCGAACCAGCGGACGGCCTGCAGGGCCCAGTCGGCGTGCTGCACGACCGCGCCGATCCCGCTCACCCCGGCCAGGGTGAGCGCGATGTCGGAGAGGATGCACACGGTCACGATCGCCCCGACGTGCGTCCGTCGCAGCCCCTGCCGCAGCACGAAGGCGTTCTGGGCGCCGATCGCGACGATCAGTGACAGTCCGGTCAGCAGCCCGGTGACGGAGGCGTTGAGCATGGTCTCGACGCTAGGCGGCGCGGGTAGTGAAGGCAAACGAAAGCTTCTAATGATCCTTTAGCTGTGCTTCACTTGGCTGGTGGACCTCAACCCCGGCCAGCTCGAGGCGCTGGTCGCGATCGCCGACCACGGCAGCTTCGACGCGGCCGCCCGGCGGCTGCACATCACCCCGAGCGCGGTCAGCCAGCGGATCCGCGCGCTCGAGGGCGCGACCGGCCAGGTGCTGATCAGCCGGGGGACGCCGTGCCGGCCGACGCCGCACGGCGAATGGCTGGTGCGGCTGGGGAGGCAGACCCGGCTGCTGTACGACGAGGCGAGCCAGGCGCTGGCCGAGGCCGGCGGGATCGAGCTGCCGGTTGCCGTCAACGCCGACTCGCTGACGGTCTGGTTCCACGAGGTGCTGGCCGAGATCGCGCGCTGGGACGACGTCGCGATCCGGCTGCACGTGGAGGACGAGACGCACTCGGCCGAACTGCTGCGCGGCGGCGAGGTGCTGGCCGCGGTCACCAGCGACCCGGCCCCGGTGCAGGGCTGCAGCGCCCGGCGGCTGGGAGCGCTGCGCTACCTGCCCGCGGCCGCGCCCTGGTTCGCGGGCCGGTGGCGGCGGGGCGACGCCCCCGACTGGGCGGCGATGCCGGTCGTCATCTTCGGCGCCAAGGACGATCTGCAGCACCGGCTGCTGCGCCGGCACGGCGTCGCCGAGTCGCCGCCGGTCGTCCACCAGGTCCCCGCCACGGCCGACTTCTACCAGGCGGTCGCGGTCGGCCTCGGCTGGGGGATGCTCCCGCAGCCGCAGGCGGAGGCCGACCTCGCGGCCGGCCGGCTCGCGCTGCTGTCACCGGACGTGATCGACGTGCCGCTGTACTGGCAACGCTGGCGGCTCGACTCGCCCCGGCTGACCGCCCTCACCAACGCAGTGCAAACCGCTGCAGAACGGCATCTGACGTGAGGCCGAACGGGGTCGGAACGGGGTCGGCGGGTACCCGGACGAAGTTGCGCGAATGGGAATACTCACCGACACTGAGGTGTGACTGAGCGGAGACTTGCCCGGTTTGCTTGGCTGCGAGTGGGCGCGCTCAGCTGCTGCATTGCCGCCGCGACGGTGGCGGTCACCTCCTGCGCGCACGGGACCGCCGCGCAGCCCGGGCTTGGACCTGGCGGGCAGACGGCGGCCGCTCAGGCCGCGCCTGTCGGGCCGGCCGGAGATCCGGGCAGCCGGGCCAGGTCCGACCGGGTCCGGATGCTCGCGGTCCGCGATCGGTTCACCGCCTGCGAGCAGCGGATAGAGCGCGGGCCCGGTCACGTCCCGACGGTGGCCGTCGTCGGCGCGTCGTACACGGCCGGGGTCGGACCGGGCCGGGCCGGGCTTTCCTGGGCGGCCGACCTGGCCCGGGCGCTGCGCTGGGACGCCGTCGTCTACGGGGTTCCCGGGGCGGGCTACGTGCGGGCCGGGACCGACGGCCAGGGCCCGATGACGCGGCTGCTGGCGGATGAGGGGCTGTCCGGCCTGGCCCCGTCGCTGGTGATCGTCCAGGCCGGCTACGACGACGGCCGGGTGCCGGCCGGCATCGAGCGGCAGCAGGTCCTGCGGACCATCGGCCAGATCCGGGCGGAGGCCCCGCACGCCGCGATCGGGGTGGTCACCGTCTTCACCAGCCCGGCCCGCCCGATCCCGGGCCGGTTCTACCGGACCGACGCCGCGATCGTCGCGGCGGCCAGGGCGGCCGACCCGAACGCGATCATCATGGACCCGCTCACCGGGCAGTGGACGTACCAGCACGCCGACCAGGGCCTGCACCCGACGGCGGCGGGCGACGCCTGGATCGCGGGGAAGGTCGAGGCGATCCTGCGCGCGCACGGCATCGCCGGCCGCCCGGTCACGACGGGCTTGGCCGCGGCGCCGATCATCTGCGACATCGGCGTCCCGGCGGATGCGCCGGACAGCGACACCGGGGCTTAGGCGGGCGTCCAGGTGGCGTTGGCGCCGGACAGCACCAGGCACGGGTGGGCGCCGGGCACCTGGCCGGAGAGCCAGGCGGCGAAGACGGTGGCGGCGGCCGGCTCGACCGCCAGCCGGAACTCCTCCCACAGCCGGTCCCTGGCGGCGATGATCTCCTTGTCGCTGACCAGCGCGAGGCTGACCGGGTTGACCCGGTAGGCGGCCAGCGCCAGCCCGCCGACCCGGCTGGCGCCGAGGGCAGACGCGGCCACCGAGTCCGCGCCGACGTCGACCGGCTCGCCCGCCTCGACCGCGGCGTGCAGGGTCGGGCAGCCCTCCGGCTCGACGCCGACGACCACGGTCGCCCGGCCGAGCGCGGTGAGGCCGCCGCTGACGCCGGCCAGCAGGCCGCCGCCGCCAACGGGGACGGCGACCACGTCGCACTCGGGCAGGTCGGCCACGATCTCGGCCGCCAGCGTGCCCTGACCCGCGACCACGGCCGGGTCGTCGTAGGCGTGCACGTAGAGGCGGCCCTGGTCGGCCGCGAAGGCGCGGGCGGCGCGCTCGGCGTCGGCGTACACCCGGCCGGTCTTGACCACCTCGGCGCCGGTCGCGGCGATCCTCGACGCCTTGATGTCCGGCACCGTGACCGGGACGTAGACGGTCGCGGGGACGCTCAGCCAGCTCGCGGCGGTGGCGACGCCGAGCCCGTGGTTGCCGCCGGACGCGGTCACCACGGACGCGTCCGGCCGGCCGCCCTCGCGCTCGCGCTCGGCCAGCAGCGCGTTGAGCGCGCCGCGGATCTTGAACACGCCCGCCGCCTGCAGGTGCTCAAGCTTCAGGCTGACCTCGCGACCGTCGGCGCGCACGGTCAGCAGCGGGGTTCTGCGCACGTAGGGGGCGATCCGCCGGGCCGCGGCGGCGTAGTCCTCGGGTGCGACTCGGGGCTGGGCGGGGTTCTCGGGCACGGGGTTCTCGGGCATGCCTCCAGCCTGGCACAAGCCCGCTAGAGCTCGCTGTCGACGTCCTCTGCGCGACGGCGGCGGCGACGGCGGAAGTACTTGTCGTCCTCCGATATCGCCGCGACGTCGGCGGCGGCGGCCGCCTTGATCCGGTCCGAGCGCCGCCTGCTGAAGCTGGTGCTGCGCAACTGCCGGGTGAGCTGCACCGGGCTTCGATGGGCAATGGCGTAGAAGATCAGGCCGATCACCACCACGGCCACGATGATGAGCACGACGATGCCGCTACCGCTCATGTCACACTCCGGGGTCTGGTGCAGCAGCCGGTCCGGTGAACCGCTTACTAGTACTTATTACACGCGATCGCGGCCCTCACGCATAGGGCGGCGCGCTGGTGAAGTGGGCGAGCAGGGCGTCGGTGACCGGTCCCGGCCGCTCGTAGTGGGCGAAGTGCGAGGCGCGCTGGATGACGGTCAGCCGGGCGCCGGTGATGGCGCGGGCGGTGGCGGCCCCGATCGAGGGCGGCGCGGCGACGTCATCGGCGCCGGACAGGACCAGCGTCGGCGCCTGCACCGACGGGAGCAGCGGGCGCAGGTCGAGCGCGGCGATCGCCTCGCCGCAGCCGGCGTAGCCCTCGGGCGCGGTCGCGAGCAGCATGTCGGTCACGGTCTGCACGGCCGCGGGCTCACGGGCCATGAACTCGGGGGTGAACCAGCGCGGTACCGCCATCGCCGCCAGCGGCGCCATGCCCTCGGCGCGGACCAGGGCGGCCCGGTCGTGCCACGCCTGCGGGCTCGGCAGCGCGGTCAGGGCCGCGCAGCAGACGGCGAGCGCGGCGATCCGCTCCGGGGCCGTCGCCGCCAGCCACAGGCCGGTCATCCCGCCGAGCGAGACCCCGGCGTAGGCGAACCGGTCGATGCCGTGGGAGTCGGCTAGCGCGAGCACGTCGCGGCCGAGGTCGGCGATCGTGTACGGGCCGGGCGGGGCGGGCGACTGCGCGCCGGGCTCGCCGTGACCGCGCGGCTCGTAGCGCAGCACCCGGAAGTAGCGCGACAGGACTGGCAACTGGTGCGACCACACGTCGCGGTTGGTGCCGATCGGGTTGCCGAGAACGAGCACCGGCGCGTCCTGGGGCCCGTCAAACGACGAGACCAGCTTCACCGCGGGCATCGGGTTCCCTTCGTGCGAAATGTCCGGCTACCGACCGACTCTAACAAGGCGTCCCGGGCGGCGCGTGCCAGCACACACGTTCCGACACTGGGAAGCGCTCACGCCGACGATGACGGCGCGCCCGCGGCCGGTCAGCTGGCTTAACTACTTAGCGTATAATCAACATAAGCTCACAGTGACGGCATATCGATAAGGCTGGTCCACTGGGGCGACTCGGGGTGCACGTGGCAGCCGCTTCTTTCGTGAGAGCTTGAGGGCGGCGCGGGCCGTGGCCGCGAGTTACGGAAGAGGGACAACGTGACAGACGACGCTGAGGGACGCGACGCCCGGGATGCCAGGGAGCGGTCCGAGATGAGCGCCGCGGCCGACCGCCGCGCTGCCCGGGAAGCGCAGGCCGAGTCCGAGGTGAGTGCCGGAACCGACGCCCGCGACGCCCGCGAAGCCCAGGAGCGGTCCGAGGTGAGCGCCGACGCCGACGCCCGCGACGCACGCGAGACCCAGGCGCAGTCCGAGGTGATGGCCGCCGCCGAGCGGCGCGGCGTCCGGGAGGCCTGGGCCGAGTCTGAGGTGAGCGCGGGAACCGACGCCCGCGATGCCCGCGAGGCCAAAGCGCAGTCCGAGGTGATGGCCGCCGCCGAGCGGCGCGGCGTCCGGGAGGCCCAGGCCGAGTCTGAGGTGAGCGCGGGAACCGACGCCCGCGACGCCCGCGAAGCCCAGGAGCGGTCCGAGGTGACCGCCGGCGCCGACGCCCGCGACGCCCGCGAGACCCAGGAACGGCGCGAGGTTATGGCCGGCGCCGAGCGGCGGGGTGCCCGGGAGGCCCAGGCCGAGTCCGAGGTAAGCGCCGGAAGCGGCGCCCGCGAAGCCCGCGAAGCCCAGGAGCGGTCCGAGGTGGCCGCCGCGGCCGAGCGAAGTACTGCCCGGGAGGTACAGGAGCGGTCCGAGGTGAGCGCCGCAGCCGACCGCCGTGCTGCCCGCGAAGCCCAGGAACGGTCCGAGGTAGGCGCCCACGCCGAACGCCGTGTCACCAGGGAGACACGGGAGCGGAAGGACCAGGCGCTAGTGCAGGCTCAGCGCCTGGAGAGCCTCGGCCAGCTGGCCGGCGGGGTCGCCCACGACTTCAACAATCTCCTCGCGGTGATCTTGAACTACCTGTCCTTCGCCTCCGAGGACGTCGCCGCGGCGTCCGGGTCAGACCCGGCCCCGCACCTGGCGTCGGTCGGCGCTGACCTGGCGGAGGTCAAGAAGGCTGCGCAGCGGGCGGCTGGACTCACCCATCAGCTGCTCCTGTTCGCGCGGCGCGACGTGGTCCGGCCGCAGGTCCTGGACTTCGACCGCGTAATCACCTCGGTTGAGGAAATGCTGCGCAGGACGCTCGGGGAGCACGTCGCAGCTGGTCGTCACCCGCGGCGATGATCTGTGGCCGGTGCTGGCCGACCCGGGTCAGCTCGAGCAGGTGCTGGTGAACCTCGCGGTCAACGCCCGCGACGCGATGCCTGACGGCGGGACGCTGACGATCGATACCAGCAACATCACCGTGGACGCGGACATGATCGCCGGGGGATCGAAGGCGCGACCGGGACGCAATGTACGGCTGCGGGTCAGCGACACCGGCGTCGGAATGACGACCGAGACTGCCGAGCGCGTGTTCGAGCCGTTCTTCACCACCAAGAAGGACGGCGGCGGGACGGGACTGGGGCTTGCCACCGTCTACGGGATTCTCATGCAGGCCGACGGGGACATCCGGATCTACTCGGAACCCGGAACGGGCACGACGTTCATCATCACCCTGCCGGTCACCGCGGAGGCAGCCACGCCCCTCTCCGAATCGGCTCCATACCAGCGGACCCCCACGGGAGAAACCGTCCTGGTCGTCGAGGACGAGGCGGCACTGCGCGAGGTGACCAAGCGGATCTTGACCCGCAACGGCTACCACGTGATCACCGCCGCCAGCGGCCCTGAGGCCCTCGCCATCGCCACCAAGTGGCCAGGCGAGATCCACCTGCTGGTCACCGACGTCGTCATGCCGCACATGCTCGGCCGTGAAGTCGCAGAGAAGATGCGGGCGGTCAAGCCGGGTATCGAGGTGCTGTTCATGTCCGGTTACGCCCGGCCGGTCCTCGCCTCCCAGGGCCAGGCTCGACCCTAACGTGGCCCTGGTGGAGAAAGCCGTTCTCCGAGGCCGACCTGCTTGCCACGGCCGGACGGGTTCTCAATGGCCACTTCCGGGGGTTCGCGACCACCGGCGGCTTACAGGTCGAAGAAGACGGTCTCCCTGTCGCCCTGCATGTAGATGTCGAACCGGAGCAGGCCGTCGCCGCCTTCGGCCGCGATCAGCGTGCCGCGGCGGTCAGCCGGTACCACCTCTAGCACCGGGTCAGCCGCGTTGGCGGCCTCCTCGTCGGGGAAGTAGATCCTGGTCACCGACCGGTCGAGCATGCCCCGGGCGAACACCGAGACGTCGATGTGCGGTGCCTCGGTCCGGCCGTCGCGGGACGGGAGCGGGCCGGGCTTGAGCGTCACGATCTTGAACGAGCCGTCGTGGTTGGTCTTGCACCGGCCGAAGCCGCGGAACGCCAGGTCGCCGTCGACGATCGGGCCGCGGGGGTCGTCGGGGTGCGCGAACCGGCCGTTCGGGTCGGCCTGCCAGGTCTCGATCAGGCCGTCGGGGATCGCCGCGCCCGCGCCGTCGTAGAGCCGGCCGAGGACCGTGATCGCGCCGGGCGTGCCGGCCGGCACGACGTAGGGCCCTTCCGGCCACGGCAGCCGCATCGAGAAGTAGGGTCCGACGGTCTGCGAAGGAGTCAGCAGGTCGCTCATGCGTGGGGCTCCTCAAAGACGGACTGGTTGCGGCCGCGGAGCACGATGTCGAACCGGTACGCCAGGGCCCACTCGGGCTGGGTGTCCTCGATCGAGAACTCGGCCACCATCCGCAGCCTCGACTTCTCGTCCGGCACCGAGTTGTAGATCGGGTCGTAGGCCAGCAGTGGGTCGCCAGGGAAGTACATCTGGGTGACCAGGCGCTGGGTGAACGCGCGGCCGAAGAGGCTGTAGTGGATATGCGCCGGGCGCCAGGCGTTGTAGTGGTTGCCCCACGGGTACGAGCCGGGCTGGATGGTGATGAACCGGTACCGGCCGCCCTGGTCGGTGATGGCGCGACCGACGCCGGTGAAGTTGGGGTCGAGCGGTGCGGGGTGGTGCTCGCGGCTGTGCCGGTACCGGCCCGCCGCGTTGGTCTGCCAGATCTCCACCAGCGTGTCCGGCACCGGGCGGCCGTCGGAGTCGCGCACCTCGCCGAAGACGATGATCCGCTGGCCCTGCGGCTCCCCCGCGTGCTGGGTCGTGAGGTCCGCGTCCTGCATGGTGATCAGCTCGTCGCCGAGCAGCGGGCCGGTCACCTCGGTGAGCCGGTGCGGGAGGAGCACCAGCGGCTGCTTCGGGTGGCGCAACGCGGTCGACTTGTAGCCGGGCGAGTCGAGCGGCGGGTGGTTGCCGGGCTGCGGCTTCGTGTACTCGGGCAAGGCCAGCCTGCCGGAGTCGGGGACGATGAGCCCCTGTTCTGACACTGTCACGGTGGTCTAACTCCTTCAGCACGTTAACCCGACGATATATCCGCTACGCCTGCCTACGCCGCCTAGGGTACAGATGTTCGCATGTCGGACAACCGCGACTGGGGCCAGCCACAAGGGCGGGCGGTCAGCCTTGTTGCTCGACCCGGTACTCGTTGATCGCGCGGCTGGCGATGGCGAAGGCGCGATTGGCGACCGGGACGCCCGCGTACAGGCCAACCTGGAGCAGCACCTCGCGGATCTCGTCCTCGGTGAGGCCGTTGCGGAGGGCGGCCTTGGTGTGCATCGCCAGCTCATCCTCGTGCTGCAGGGCGGCCAGCACGGTCAGCGTGACGATCGAGCGCTGCGGCCGGCTCAGCCCGGGCCGGGACCAGATCTCGCCCCAGGCGTACCGGGTGATCCAGTCCTGGAACGGGGCGGTGAACTCGGTCGTGCGGGCCGCGGCCCGGTCCACGTGGGCGTCGCCGAGGACCGCCCGGCGAACCGCCATGCCCTGCTCGGCGCGTTCTTCGTCGTTCATTGCGCTCGCTCCGCTCCGCTCGTCGCTTCTTGCTGTTATCTGGCTTGCCTTTGTCTGGCTTGCTGTTGGGTCGCTTGCTGCTACCGGGCGTGGTGGGCGGCCAGGGCGGCGGCGATGAAGGCGTCGGCCCCGCCGAGGTAGCCGGCCGGGTTCAGGGCCTGCTCGATCTCCGCCGCCGATATCCCGGCCGCGGTCAGCCGGTCGGCGACGTCGGGGGTCGCCAGCAGCACGTCGCGGAGCGGCACGCCCGCGCCTGCCGCCCGCGCGGCGGCGGTCGCGACCAGGTCGTGCGCCTGCGGGCCGCCGAGGGAGTCGCGCAGCAGGGCGGTGACCCGCTCGGCCATCGGCAGCCCCCCGGCGGCGGCGAGGTTGCCGGCCATCCTGGCGGTGTCGACGGCCAGGTTCTCGAGCAGGTCGCGGGCCCAGGCGGCGGCGGACACGGCCAGCTCGAGGAGGTGACCGAACGGCTGCCACTCGGCGTGCCAGGCGCCGGCCGCTCGCTGGTGCTCCTGCTCGGCGCTGGCGACGAGGGTGGCGAGCAGGCCGCCGGCCTGCCGCGCGCAGCCGAGGATGGCGACCGCGGCGACCGGGTTGCTCTTGTTGGGCATCGCCGAGGAGCCGCCCCGGCGGGGTCCTGAAGCCCCGGCGGCCGCGCCGGTGGAGGTCGGTGCGCCCTCGCTGACCTCGGCGATCTCGGTCTGCGCGAGCAGCGTCACGTCCCGCGCGATCTTGGACAGGGCCGCCGTCACCCGCGCCATCGCGACCGCGACGTCGATGATCCGCAGCCGCTCGGTGTGCCACGGCAGCGGCGGGTCGGCCAGTCCCAGTTCCGCCGCCATCAGCGACTTCACCGCCGGGCCGGACGGGCCGAGCGAGGCCAGGGTGCCCGCCGCCCCGCCGAACTGGACCGCCAGGCGCGTCTCGCGGACCGAAGCCAGCCCGTCGAGCGCGCCGTCGAGGCCGGCCAGCCAGCCCGCCGCGACCAGCCCGAAGGTGACCGGCACCGCCTGCTGGAGCAGCGTCCGCCCGATCATCGGCGACGCCCGGTGGGCGTCGGCCAACTGTGCGGCGGCGGCGGCCGCGCCCGACAGCGAATCGGCCGCGGCGTCGATCGCGTCCCTGGCCAACAGCATTGCCGCCGTGTCGAGGATGTCCTGGCTGGTCGCGCCCTTGTGTACCGCGGACCTGGCGGCCGGGTCTGGCACCAGGCGGGTCAGCGCCCGGGCCAGCCCCGGCACCGGATTGCCGGTCAGCGCCGACGACCGGCTGAGCTCGGCGAGGTCGAAGTCGCCCGGGCGGGCGGCTGCGGCGGTCACCGCCGCCCCGGCCCCTGACGACGCCAGCCCGGCCCGCTCGAGCGCGCGGGCGAGCGCCGACTCGGCCGCGAGCATGGCCCGCAGCCAGGCGGCGTCGTCGGCGACGGGACCGCCGCGCACGAACACGCCGCCGAAGATTCCGCCCTCCTGCACGTCGCTTCCGTCCCTTCGTTGCCCATCCGCCGTTCTAATCAGGCATCTGTGGATGTTATCGTCCGATCATGACCGCGCTCCCCGTTGGCGGCCCTGAGCTGCCGCAACGCCGTAACCTTGTCACCGAGATCCCAGGACCCGTCTCACGCACCCTGATGGAGCGCCGCAACTCCACCGTCGCCCGGGGCGTCTCGACCACGCTGCCCGTCTTCATCACCGCCGCCGGCGGCGGGGTGATGCTCGACGCCGACGGCAACTCGCTGATCGACTTCGGCTCCGGCATCGCCGTCGCGTCGGTCGGCAACGCCGCCGACGCGGTCGTCAGCCGGGTACAGCAGCAGGTCGCGCAGTTCACTCACACCTGCTTCATGGTGACCCCGTACGAGGGCTACGTGGAGGTCTGCGAGGAGCTCGCGCGCCGCACGCCGGGAACCCACGAGAAGCGCACTGCCCTGTTCAACTCGGGCGCCGAGGCGGTCGAGAACGCGGTGAAGATCGCCCGCCACTACACCGGGCGGACAGGCGGTGGTCGCGTTCGATCACGCCTACCACGGCCGGACCAACCTGGCGATGGCGCTGACCGCCAAGAACATGCCCTACAAGCAGGGCTTCGGCCCGTTCGCGGGCGAGGTCTACCGGGTGCCGATGGCCTACCCGCTGCGCTGGCCGGGCGGCCCGGAGGCGTGCAAGGCGGACGCGCTCGAGACGATCAAGACGCTGATCCACACCCAGGTCGGCGAGGACAACGTCGCCGCCGTGATCCTGGAGCCGATCCAGGGCGAGGGCGGCTTCATCGTGCCGCCCGAGGGGTTCATCGCCGCGCTGGCCGAGTTCTGCCAGGAGCACGGCATCGTCTTCATCGCCGACGAGATCCAGTCCGGCTTCTGCCGCACCGGCGACTGGTTCGCCTGCGAGCACGAGGGCGTGGTGCCCGACCTGATCACCACCGCCAAGGGCATCGCCGGCGGCCTCCCGCTGGCCGCGGTGACCGGCCGGGCCGAGATCATGGACGCCGTCCACTCCGGCGGCCTCGGCGGCACCTACGGCGGCAACCCGGTCGCCTGCGCGGCCGCGCTCGGCGCGATCGAGACCATGGAGACCCAGGACCTGCCGGGCAAGGCCCGGCGGATCGGCGAGATCATGCTGCCCCGGCTGCAGAAGCTGGCCGAGACCTACCCGACCATCGCCGAGGTGCGCGGCCGAGGCGCGATGATCGCCATCGAGCTGACCAAGCCCGGCACCCTGGAGCCGGCCCCGGCGACCGCCGCCGCCGTCGCGGCCGCGTGCCACAAGCAGGGACTGATCGTGCTCACCTGCGGCACCTTCGGCAACGTGCTGCGCTTCCTGCCCCCGCTCGTCATCGGCGAGGACCTCCTGGAGGAGGGCCTCGACATCATCGAGAACGCCTTCGCCGCCCTGTAAGGGCCGTCCGGCTAGGCAGGGTTAGTAGCGGATGGCGATTTGGGTGGCGTCGTCGGCGCGCTGGGATGGGTTGGTGAGGGTGATGGCGTCGCCGGAGGCGATGCGGCGGGCGGACCAGGCTACGGCGGCGGCGTCGAGGAGGTCGTTCTCTGGCGCGCCGATGACTCGGGGCGGCAGGGTGAGGCCGGCCCGGTGGAGGAGTTCTCTGCGTCGGGCGACGCCGGCCGGTGTGTGCTTGCTGTCCTGCAGGGGTGCGCCAGCCAGGGCGGCGAAGGCGAGTTCAGGGTGGACCTCGTAGAGGCGCGCGGGCGACGTGCGACGGTAGGCGTCGGCCTCGAGGAGCTTGCCGCGCAGGCCCCACGTCTGCGCGGATAGTCCCTTGCCGGTGAGCGCGCGGCAGGCGCGGTTGGCGTCGGCGTAGCTGGGCTGCTGCCAGACGGACCGGGGCGGGATCGCGAACACGGTGACGCCGCGGCGGCCGAGCGCCCGGCGGGCGAGCGCGTCGGCGTCGCGCCAGCCGTCGGCGAGGAGCCCGAGCGGCATGTCGATTCCGACGACGCCCGTCAGCGATAGCTCGTCCAGCGTTGTTGCCACCTGGATGGCCGTGACCGGGCGAGACGCGCTGGAGGCCGACAAAGCGAGTGTGACGGCCACCCATCCGCCCGCACAGGCGTCCACTCCCGTCACCGGTTGACCCTCGTTTGTCACGGGATCACGGTAATGGCTAGCCTACCGAGTCGGTCGCCGACGCTGCCCCGCCGCTGTGCGGAGCACTCAAAATCGTCGGCCATTGCTGTCTCCTTTTCTGGGGGGTCAGAAGAGAAGATAGCGGGAAATTTCAGGGCGGCAAATTGCACATTGTTGCCATTGGCAATTTGGGGGTGGAAAGCGGGGTTTATTGGACGCCGTTTAGGTAGTGGAGGACGGCTAGGACGCGGCGGTGGTCGCGTTCGCCGGGGGCTAGGCCGAGTTTGGTGAAAATGTTATTTATGTGCTTTTCTACGGCGCCGCCGCCTACTACTAGGTTGGCGGCGATGGCGGCGTTGGAGCGGCCCTCGGCCATCAGCGCGAGGACCTCGCGCTCACGGGGAGTGAGGGCGCCGAGGGGATGGCGGCTGCGGGCGAGGAGCTGGGCGACGACCTCGGGGTCAAGGGCGCTGCCGCCGTCGGCGACCCTAGTCAGCGCGTCGAGGAACTCGGTGACGTCGGCGACCCGGTCCTTGAGCAGGTAGCCGACGCCGCGGGCGCGGCCGGCGATGAGCTCGGTCGCGTACTGCTCCTCGACCCACTGGGAGAGCACCAGCACGCCGACGTCGGGCCAGCGGTCGCGGACCACTAGGGCGGCCCGCAGGCCCTCGTCGGTGAAGGTGGGCGGCATCCGCACGTCGATCACGGCGACGTCGGGCTGGTCGGCGGCGACCGCGCGCAGGAACCGCTCGGCGTCGGGCTCGGCCGCGAGCACCTCGTGCCCGGCCTCCTCGAGGAGCCGGGTCAGCCCCTCGCGGAGCAGCACCGAGTCCTCGGCGATCGCTACCCGCATGGGAGCACCCCCGCGATGATCGTCGGGTCTTCGGCGATCGCTAGCCGCATGGCAGGACCGCCGAGATCATGGTTGGGCCGCCGGAGGGGGACTCGACCGAGAGCTCGCCGTCGACGCCGCTGACGCGGTCGGCCAGGCCGGACAGGCCGGCCCCGTGCGGGTCGGCCCCGCCGATGCCGTCGTCGCTGACCAGCACGGTCAGCGAGCCGGGGAAGCCGTGGCCCTCGACCACGACGCTGGCGTGGCTGGCGCGGGAGTGCTTGGCCACGTTGGTGAGCGCCTCCGCGACCATGAAGTAGGCGACCGCCTCGACGGCCGGCTTCGGCCTGACCGGGACCTCGACGTGCACGTCGACCGGGATCGGGCAGAGCGCGGCGAGGCCGGACAGGGCCGGGTCGAGGCCGCGCTCGGTCAGGATCGGCGGGTGCACGCCGCGGACCAGGTTCCGCAGCTCGGTCAGGGCCGCCTTCGCCTCGATGTGCGCCTGGTCGAGGAGCAGCCGGGCTCCCTCGGGGTCGTCGCCGAACTTCGCCTTGGCCCGGCCGAGCTCCATCGCCAGCGCGACCAGCCGCTGCTGGGCGCCGTCGTGCAGGTCGCGCTCGATCCGCCGCCGCTCGGACTCGGCCGCGTCGACCACCCGCTCGCGGCTGATCTCGAGCTCGGTCACCCGGGCGGCGAGGTCGGCCGGGGGCGACAGCAGCCACCGGGTCAGGGCGGCGTCCACGGTGGCGAGGCTGCGGGACACCCTCGGCGCGGAGGCGAACAGCAGCGCGCCGCCGGTGGCCGACGCCGCCCGCGCGATCCGGCCGCGCTGGGCCGCCCGGGCGCGGCGGGCCGCCCGGCTGCGCCGCCCGGCGCGGTCCTGCCCGTCCTCGAGGGCGGGCAGGGGGTTCGTCCAGAGGTAGAGCGGGGCCGTGAGCGGGAGGGTGGCCAAGCCCACGGCCCAGAAGGCGACCACGATCGGGAACAGCAGCGCGCTGGCGAGCAGCCGCGGCAGCGGATAGCAGACCTTGCCCCAGGTCGCGCGGCCGGTAAAGGCGGCCAGGCCCGGGATCACCAGCCAGCGGTAGCGGCGGCGGGGGTCGGCGGGCCAGGGCGGCACCTCGCGTCCGGCCATGCCGGCGAACCGCGACCGCTCGATCGCCGCCAGGCCGTCGGTGTAGCGGAGGGTGAGGCCGAGGATCGGCAGGCCGGACCCGCCGATCGGGGTCAGCACGGACCCGACCGTGACCCCGGCCAGTACCAGCGGGAACGACAGCGCTCCGATGATCAGCCCGACGAGGTGGTGGACGACCGCGAGCCAGGTGCGCTGCGGCCGCTGGTCGCGAGCGGGCCGCTGGTCCGGACTAAGTCGCAGGTCCGAGGCAGGCCACGGGTCGGCGGCAGGTTGCCGGTTCCTGGCGGGCCGCCGATCTCGGGCGAGCCGCTGGCCCCGGGCGATCGACCGCTGGCCGTGAGCGTGCGCCTGGCCTTGGTCGATCGACTGCGGGTCCGGAGCGGGTTGCATACTCATGACGCTAGGCCATCTTCGGTGTGCCCGGCCATCAGATATGCCCCCGGAAACGGGGTGGGGGTAACCCCACCCTCGGCTCGGGAGTTTCCACCATGGCTCCGAGGGGGCCCGGCGGCGGAGCCTGGGGGTCATGAACAGAGCGCCTACGGGCAGAAAACGCCCCATCGTCGAACGAGTAGCCGGCTGGTCGGTCCGGCACCGAGTCATCGTCGTCATCGGCTGGCTGCTGATGGTCGTCATCGCGATCGCGGTCGGACAGCGTCTCGGCACCAGCAACACCAACAGCTACGACCCGGGCCAGGCCGGCCGGGCCGAGCGCATACTGAACCAGCCGGCCGTGCAGCAGCCCGACGGCGAGGCGGTGCTGGTCCAGGGCCGCACCGCCGCCCAGACGTTCGCCAACGACCCCGAGCTGCGGCAGACGGTGCGGCAGGTCGCCGCCGCGCTCAAGCAACTGCCCGCGGCCGCGGCCGACATCCAGTCGCCGTTCACCAGCTCCGGGCTCGTCAACGGCCGGTCGGCCCTGGTCACGTTCAACGTGGCGGGCAAGCCGGACAACGACGACACCGCCGTGGTGCCCGCGCTGAACGCGGTGGCGGCGATCCAGGCCCGCCATCCGGACCTGACCGTCGCCGAGGCCGGGGGCGCCAGCGGCGATCGGGTCGCCAGCGCGATGATCGGCCAGGACTTCAGGACCGCGGCGGTCACCTCGCTGCCGGTCACGCTGGTACTGCTGCTGATCGTGTTCGGGGCGCTGATCGCGGCCGGCATCCCGCTGCTGCTGGCGGGCACCGCGGTGATCTCCGCGATCTCGCTGCTGTCGATCCCCAGCCGGATCGTGCCGATCGACGGCACCACCTCGGCGATCGTGCTGCTGGTGGGGATGGCGGTCGGAATCGACTACTCGCTGTTCTACCTGCGCCGGGTCCGGGAGGAACGGGCGGCGGGCCGCGACACCAAGGAGGCGCTGCGCATCTCGGCCGCCACCTCGGGCCGGGCGATCGCGGTGTCCGGGCTGACCGTGATGATCTCGCTGGCCGGACTGTTCCTGACCGGGATCGACGTGTTCTCGGGGGTGGCGATCGGCACCATCCTGGTGGTCGGGGTGTCCGTCCTCGGCTCGCTGACGTTCCTGCCCGCGCTGCTGTCGCTGCTCGGCACCGCGACCGACCGGGCCAGGATCCCGTTCCTGGGCCGCCGCCGGGCGGCCGCCCGCCCGTCCAGGCTCTGGGGCCTGGTCGTCCGCGCGGTGGTGCGCCACCCGCTGGCGCTGGGCGGTCTGGCGGCGGTGGCGCTGCTGGCGCTGGCGACGCCGCTGCTGTCGCTGCACCTGGAGAACCCGGACCTGCATGCATTCCCCAACAGCGTGCCGGTGGTCCGCACCGAGGAGGCGATCGGGCAGGCCTTCCCCGGCGGCCCGGAGCCGGCCGAGGTAGTCGTGACCGGCGACAATCTGAGCGGCGCGGGGGTCAGCCACGCCATCACCGCCCTGCACGCGCAGGTCGCGGCCACCCACGGGGCGATCAGGGAACCGATCACGACCGAGCTGTTCGGGGCGGGCCAGCCCGCCAGCGACCAGGTGCTGGTCATCTCGGTCCCGCTGAACGGCGACGCCACCAACGCGACCAGCGTCAACGCGCTCAACACGCTCGACACCCGGGCGCTGCCCGCCACGCTGGGCAAGGTGCCGGGGATCAGCTACGTGGTCGGCGGTGACACCGCCAGCAACACCGACTTCGACGCGCAGCTGGACAGCCGGACGCCGCTGGTCTTCGCGTTCGTCCTCGGGCTGGCGTTCCTGCTGCTGATGTTCAGCTTCCGGTCGGTCGCGATCCCGGCCCTGTCGATCTGCCTCAACCTGCTGTCGGTGGGCGCCGCCTACGGCGTGATGACCTGGATCTTCCAGGGCGGCCACCTGCAGGGGGTGCTCGACTTCAGCTCCTACGGCGGGATCACGCCGTGGCTGCCGCTGTTCATGTTCGTGCTGCTGTTCGGGCTGAGCATGGACTACCACGTGTTCATCCTCAGCCGGATCAGGGAGCTGCGGCTGCGCGGCGCGTCGGCCAAGACGGCGGTGACCGAGGGGATCACCTCGAGCGCGGGCGTCGTGACCAGCGCGGCCGTGATCATGGTGGCGGTGTTCTCGATCTTCGCCTCGCTGTCGGAGATCGAGTTCAAGGTGTTCGGCGTCGCGATGGCGGTCGCCGTGCTCATCGACGCGACCGTGGTCCGCGGCGTGCTGCTGCCGGCCGGGCTGGCGCTGCTCGGCGACCGGGCCTGGGCGATGCCCGGCTTGCCCCGGTTCCGGGCCCGGAACCGGGCGGCTGAGGTGGGACCAGGGACCGTTCGGGAAAAATTGAGTTTGACCTTGGATGAGAATGGTCGTCGCCTCGGATAAGAATTAGTCCGTGACGATTCGGGTGGATCCAAGTGCGGCGGGGGCGCCCCCTGAGCTCACCGTGTCCTCCCTCACGGTCCGGTTCAGCACGGTCACCGCGCTGACCGACGTCAACCTGACCGTGCGGGCGGGCGAGGTGGTGGCGCTGGCGGGCGAGAACGGGGCCGGGAAGACCACGCTGATCCGGTCCATCGCGGGCGACCTGGCACCGGTCTCCGGCTCCATCCGGGTGGGCGGGCGGCCGGTTGCCCCGGTTGCCGCGGCTGCCGCCAAGCTGGGGGTCAGGATCGTCTGGCAGGATCTCGGCCTGATCGAGAACCTCGACGTGGCGTCGAACGTGATGCTCGGCAACGAACGCCGCTGGCACATGTTCTCCGACGTCGCACTGCACGACGAAGCGGGACGGCTGTTCGCGAAGCTCGGCATCCCGGTCCGGGACACCACGCTGCCGATCGGGGCGCTGTCGGGCGGCCAGCGGCAGATGGTGGCGGTCGCCCGGGCGATGGCGCACAATCCCCGGCTGCTGCTGCTCGACGAGCCGACCACCTCGCTCGGCATGCAGGAGGCGGCGCAGGTCGAGCGGCTCATCACCCGGCTGCGCGAGCAGGGCACCACGATCCTGCTGTCCTGCCACGACACCGGGCTGATGTTCCGCCTGTCGGACCGGATCGTGGTGCTGCGCCACGGCCGGGTGGTGAGCGAGGTCAGCACCGACGAGGTGCACCCGGACGACGTGATGGCGCTGATCGCGGGCCAGGCGGTCGACTCCTCGGCCCGGCGGCAGCTCACCCGGCTGCACGGGCTGACCGGGCGGCTGGTCTCGTCCGACCCGTCCTCCAGCCTGTCGCTGATCTTGTCCGCGCTCGGCGCGGCCCTCGGCAGCGAGCGGCTCTGCATCCACCTGGTCGACGAGGGCCAGCTGACCAGGACCGCGTCCTTCGGGGTGCCGGAGCTGCTGCTCGACGCGTGGGCGCGGCTGCCGTTCGGCGCGGCGGGCGGGCCGGTCGGGCTGGCGGCCGAGCGGCAGTCGCCGGTCATCGAGGACAACATCAAGGCCGTCGCGGGCTCGTGGCAGAACTTCGGCGACCTGGCCCGGTCGGCCAAGGTCGCCAGCTCGTGGTCGGTGCCGGTGCTCGGCCCGGGCGGGCTGCTCGGCGTGATCACCGTGTTCCGGGCGATGCCGGGCAAGCCCCGCCGGGACGACCTCGACCTGGCCGCGCTGTACGCCGGCTACGCCGCCAGCGCGATCGAGCGCGACCAGCTGCTCGACGCGGTGACCGCGCGCAACCGGCTGCTTGAGACGATCAGGGAGATCCTGCAGACCCTGGCCGGGGCGGTGCCGGTCGCGGCCGGGCTGTCGGTCGCGCTTGAGGCCCTGCAGCGCAGCCTCGAGGCGGATGAGGCGGCGCTGGTCACCGCGGCCGCCGACGGGTCGCTGACGGTCCGCGCCTACTCGGGGGCGGGCGGGCTGACCGGAGGCGAGGCCGACGTTCCGGCGGCGACGATCGCGGCGGCCAGGGCCGCGCTTGACGGCGGCGGGCCGGACGGCGTGGCCACCGGGGTTACCGGGACCGGCCGGTACCAGTGGGTGACGTTCGCCGCCCCGGCCGGGCGGACCGTGCTGCTGTCGTCGTGGGCAGACGGCGAGCGCCGGGACGAGGCGACCGACCTGCTCGAGGACGCGGCCCACTCGCTGCGGATGGCGCTCGAGCGGGAGCAAGCGCTGGTCGCGCACCAGGAGGCGATGGCGCTGCGGCACTCGCGGGAGCTCCAGCAGACGTTCCTGCGCAGGCTCAGCCACGAGCTGCGGACCCCGCTGACCGCGATCACCGGGTACGCGACCTCGCTGCTGCAGCAGGACGTGACCTGGGACGCCGCCTCCGAGCAGCGGTTCCTGTCCCGCATCGCGGCCGAGTCGGCCCGGCTCGGCCGCCTCGTCAACGACCTGCTCGACTTCTCCGCCATCGAGTCGGGCGTGTTCCGGCTGCAGGGCGACTGGTGCGACATCCCGCTGGTGCTCGACGCCGCCATCGCGGTGCTGCCGCCCGATTCTGCCCCGCTGGTGGAGGTCAAGGCGACGCCGGGGCTGCCCGCGATCTGGGCCGACCACGACCGGCTCGAGCAGGTCTTCGTCAACCTGCTCGGCAACGCGCTGACCCACAACCCGCCGCAGACCCGGGTGGTCGTCACCGCCCAGCTGGCCGGCCCCGACCACATCACCGTGCGGGTCGCCGACGACGGCGAGGGATTGCCGCCTGAGCTGGCCCGGGCCGTGACCGAGGCGGCCCGCGGTCGCGACCCGCGCTGGCACGAGGTACTGGCGGCGGGCGTGGTGCGGCCGGCCAGGGGCCGGGCCGGGGCCGGGCTCGGGCTGTCCATCGCGGCCGGTATCGTGGCCGCTCACCGGGGCAGAATCGAGCTGCAGCCGGCCGACTGCGGCACGTCCTTCCTGATCACCTTGCCCGTGGAGAAGCCCTAGTGGATCCAGTGACCGAGTTCAGCGCGCCGACCCGGGTGCTCATCGTCGAGGACGACCCGAACATCGTCGACCTGATCCGGTCCAACCTGGCGGTGCGCGGGTTCGACACGCTGGTGTCGACCGACGGCACCAAGGCGCTGTCGATGCTCGAGACCGAGCAGCCGGACATGGTGCTGCTCGACCTGATGCTGCCCGAGGTCGACGGGTTCGAGCTCTGCCGGCAGATCCGCGAGCATTCCCCGGTCGCGATCATCGTGGTGTCGGCCCGGGGCGGCGAGCGGGACAAGGTGACCGCGCTCAACATGGGCGCCGACGACTACATGACCAAGCCGTTCGGCATCGAGGAGCTGCTCGCGCGCATCCTGGCCACGCTCCGCCGGACCCGGCCGGCCGAGGGGACGGTGGAGACCGCCCCGGCCGCGATCGTGATCGGCGAGGTCGAGATCGACCTGGCGGGCCAGGTGGTGCGGCTGGGGGGCGAGCAGGTGCACCTCACGCCGACCGAGTTCGCGCTGCTGCGGGAGCTCGCGCTGAACCGGGGCAAGCTGCTGTCGCGGGCCCACCTGCTGCGGCGGGTGTGGGGGCGCGGGTACGAGACCGAGACCGAGTACGTCCGGGTCTACATCAGGCGGCTGCGGGCCAAGCTCGAGCGGCCGGGCGGGCCGCCGCTGATTTTGACCCAGCCGCGGGCCGGGTACCGGATCGCGATCGACTAGCGCGCCAGTTACGCTGTGTCACATCACTACGCTGTGTTATATCACCCTCACGTTCCGTCAACACGCCGTACGACGGGACCTCGTGGAAGCCTGCTATCAGGGACTGTTACCTTAAGTGATGGTGATGTATCGTATCGTAATCAGATGGGGACAAGGAGGTTAACGCGCGGAAAACGAATAGGTCACGAAAAGGTCTCGAAGAGTACCTTGACCGCAGAGCGACGATCCGTGTATTAACACTTTTTTAACGTCTTTACGAACGCGTTAACGGCAACGTTTCTCGTGACGGTCTTACGATTTCCGCCAGAAGCGCCCGGTCAATAAGAGATCGGGTCATACGGATCTGGTCTCGCACATGCCCGGTTGGCATGTCGACTCAATAAGCGAGGTACACCGTTGTATTCCGTATCAGCAAAGAGAGCGGGCCTGACCGCCGCCGCCGTCTCGGCGGCGCTGCTCATCGCGGCCTGCTCCAGTAGCAGCTCCAGCTCGAGCTCGGCGCCAGCGTCGACCTCGCCGAGCTCGAGCGCGACCTCAAGCTCGACCTCCGGCAGCTCGAGCGTGCCGCAGATCTCATACGCGGGCCTAACGAACAACTTCGCGTCGATGGCGAGCCTTAAGTCGATCGCCGCCGCGGGCAAGGGCAACGTCACGGTCATCCTGCCGGACACCGTCTCCTCGACCCGGTACGTCGAGTTCGACGCGCCGTATCTGAAGGACTCGTTCGCCGCGGCGGGCCTGCCTTCGTCCGACTACACGGTCGAGAACGCCCTCGGCAGCGACGCGACCCAGCTCTCGATGGCCCAGTCGGCCATCACCAAGGGCGCGACCGTGCTCGTCGTCGACCCGCTCGACTCCGGCGTCGGCGCGCACATCGAGTCCATCGCCAAGGCGGCCGGCGTCGCGGTCATCGACTACGACCGGCTCACCCTCGGCGGCACCCGCAGCTACTACGTCAGCTTCAACAACGTCCTGGTCGGCACCAAGATGGGTCAGGGCCTGGTGTCCTGCGTCTCCGCCTGGGGCGTCAAGACCCCGCAGGTCGTCGTCATGAAGGGGGCCCCGACGGACAACAACGCGACCCTGTTCGCGCAGGGCTACGACGCGGTGCTCAAGCCGCTGTTCTCCTCCGGCAAGTGGGTCGACGTCTCCAACCCGGCCGGGACCTGGACGCCTGACGTGGCCCTGAGCGAGTTCACGCAGACCTACACCGCGCACAAGAACATCAACACCGCGCTGATCCCGAACGACGAGAACGGCGCCCCGATCATCCACTACCTCCAGGGTCAGGGCATCAAGCCGCGCACGTTCCCGACCACCGGCCAGGACGCCACCCTGACCGGCCTCGACAACATCCTGGCGGGCTACCAGTGCGGCACCGTCTACAAGCCGATCTACGAGGAGGCCCAGGCGGCCGCCGCGCTCGCGATCTTCCTGCGCGACAACCAGACCCCGCCGGCCACCCTGGTCAACGGTTCGACCCCGGACACCACGTCCAAGGTCAGCGTTCCGTCGGTCCTGCTCACGCCGGAGTGGGTGACCACGGCGAACATGAATTCGACGGTCATCGCGGACAAGTTCGTGCCGGCTTCGCAGCTGTGCGCGGGCTCGTTCGGCCCCGCCTGCAAGCTGGCGGGCATCTCCAGCTGAACTAGGTAACACTCCGCGTTCGGGGTGCGGGCGGCTCGCCGCCCGCACCCCGAGCCAGGTCACAGTGTCCGATCAGGCACGATATAGCCATACGATCGGTCAGGTGGCCGTGACGAACGCTTACATGCTGACGCCATGCCGCAGAACTTAGGCAGTGCAACGAAAGTGCAAGGTCCGAACGGATATGACCATGAACGACGCTGAGCCGCTCCTGCGGCTGCGCGGCATCGGGAAGAACTTCGGCCCGGTGACCGCGCTGAGTGACATCGACCTCGATATCCCGCCCGGACAGGTCACCGCCCTGGTGGGCGACAACGGGGCGGGCAAGTCGACGCTGATCAAGACGATCGCGGGGATCTTCGAACCGTCCCACGGGGAGATGTTCTGGCAGGGGAAACACGTTAACTTCCACACCCCCAAGGACGCGACCGCCACCGGGATCGCGACCGTCTACCAGGACCTCGCGCTGGCCGACAACCTCGACATCGTGCAGAACATGCTCCTCGGCCACGAGGTGCGCGCCAAAACCGGGCTGCTTGACGAGATCAACATGGAGCAGACGGCCAAGAAGACCCTGGCGGACCTGCGGGTCACCACGGTCCGCAACATCCGCCAGCCCGTCGGCTCGCTGTCGGGCGGCCAGCGGCAGTCGGTCGCCGTCGCTAAGGCGGTCATGCTCGACGCCAAGCTCGTGGTGATGGACGAGCCGACCGCGGCCCTCGGCGTCACCCAGACCGCGCTCATCCTCGAGCTCATCGGGCGGCTGTCGAGTCGCGGCATCGCGGTGCTGCTGATCTCGCACAACCTGACCGACGTGTTCCAGGTTGCCGACCGGCTCGCCGTCCTCTATCTCGGGCGCCTGGTCACCAGCGGCCCCCTGTCGGATTTCACGACGGATTCCGCCGTGCACTGGATGACCACCGGCAACGGCCCGGCCGACAAGAGCGCTGCGGCGCCGGAGAAGGAGGGCTGAGCCTTGACTTCCGTGAACCAGGAGCCCCCGAAGCAAGACCCGCCCGGGCTGATCACGTCGCCCGACGCGTCGGCTGACCTGCTCGCCAACTCGCTGAGCGATTACGTCCGCATCGTCACCCGGCGGATCCGCTCAGGCGAGAGCGGCGCGCTCCCGGTCATCGTCGGCCTGATCGTCGTGATCATCTATTTCCAGGTCAGGAACTCGCTCTTCCTCTCGCCGCTCAACCTGGTCAACCTGCTGGCGCAGTCGGCGTTCATCATCACCCTGGGCATGGCCGAGATCTGGGTGCTGCTGCTGGGCGACATCGACCTGGCGGCCGGCTACACCGCCGCCTGCGGCGCGGTGGTGGCGCTGTGGATGGTGGCCCTGGGCGACCCGTGGTGGGCGGCGGTCCTCGTCTCGCTCGCGGGCACTGCCGTCTACGGGGCGCTCCAAGGGTTCATCATCGCCTGGCTCAGGATCCCATCGTTCGTGGTGACGCTGGCCGGCCAGCTCGCCCTGTCCGGCGTGCTGCTGGTCTTGATCGACTCGGCCGGCAGCATCGGCAACGGCGGCGTGATCTCGCTGCAAAGCTCGATCATCAACGACATCGAGAACGGCCACCTCAACCCGACCGCGACCTGGATCGTGATGATCGCCGTCACGGTGGCGGCCGGGGCTGTCATTTTCTACGGCGACCTCCGCCGTCGTTCGGCCGGCCTGGTCGCCCCGCCGGTATCGGTGTCGCTGCTCAAGGCCGGGGCGATCGTCGCGGCCGGCATCATCGTCGCCTGGATCGCGAACCTCAACCGCGGCCGGGGGTTCCTCGTCGTCGAGGGCATGCCCTGGAGCGTGCTCGTGGTGCTCGCGATCCTGTTCGCCTGGACGGTGCTGCTCGGCCGGTCCAAGTTCGGCCGGTACATCTACGCGATCGGCGGCAGCGCCGAGGCGGCCCGCCGGGCGGGCATCAACATCGTCAAGATCCGGACGCTCGCGTTCATGCTGTGCGGGCTGACCGCGGGCATGACCGGCATCATCTACGCCTCCTACCTGGGCTCGATCTCGACCGACGTCAACGGCGGCCAGAACGTGCTGAACGCCGTCGCGGCGGCGGTCATCGGCGGCACCAGCCTCTTCGGCGGGCGCGGCAAGATGGTCCACGCCGTCATCGGCGGCCTGGTCGTCGGTGTGATCTACAACGGCCTCGAACTGCTTGGCCTGTCCGCGTCGGCCCAGCTCATCTGGACCGCGCTGGTGCTGCTGGCGGCGGTCATCGTCGACCGGGTCACCCGCCGCGGCGGGTCTGCCTGACGCTGGTGCTGGCTGTGTGCTAGCCGTTGAACGCCCGGCGCCCGTGAATGATTAACGATCGCGTTAATCATTTGCGGGCGTTCGGCGTTGTTGGCGGTGTTGGCGGAGGTGGCGCCTTCGGCGCCGGCGCGGCCGGCGTTTTCGCCGGTTGGGCGGGAGGGGAGATGATGGAGCGTGACTGAGCGGCGGGGGCGGCGGCCTGCGAGAGCGGGCGGGCTGCGGGTGGCTGTCCACCGGCAGGTGCGGCTGGGCGGGGCCGAGCTCGTCCCGGATATCGATCGAACGGACGCGTGGTTGCTCTTCGTGGACGGCGTCCCGCAGAGCGGGGTCGACCTCGGCGACCCGTCCTACCTGGAGTTCGAGTACATCCGCCGGATCGGGCACGTCGTCGACCTGGCGTTCCCGCCCGGGTGCCGGTGCAGGTGCTGCACCTGGGCGGCGGAGCGCTCACCCTCCCCCGGTACATCGCGCACACCCGGCCGGGGTCGCGGCAGCTGGTGGCGGAGATCGACGACGCGCTGACCGAGCTGGTCCGGGCGCAGCTGCCGCTGCCATCGGGGCACCGGATCCGGGTCCGGGCGGCGGACGCGCGGTCGGTGGTGGAGTCGGTCCGACCTGGTACCTACGACCTGGTGATCGCGGACGTGTTCGCGGGCGCGGTGACGCCACCCCGGCTGACCACGGCCGAGTTCGCGGCCGCGACGGCGCGGGCGCTGCGGCCGGGCGGGGTGTACGCGGTGAACGTGGCGGCCGGGCTGCCGCTTGACCCGGCCCGGGCGGCGGTGGCCACGGTTCGCACCGCGTACAGCCAGATGTGCATGATCGCGGAGGCGAGCGTGCTCAAGGGGCGGCGGCGGGGGAACCTGGTGATCGTGGGCAGCGACTCTTCGCTGCCTTTGCCGCTGACGGGGCTGGAGCGCGCTTGTGCTTCTGATCCGTTCCCGGCCCGGGTGGTTCTTGGCGATGAACTGCGGCGTTTCGGCTCCGGGGCCCCGGTGGTGACGGATGCGGGGGTGCTCGCTAACACCCAAGCGTCGGATGAGACCTCTCCGCAGCCAACGAACTGGTAACGCGCCCGATTCGCCGTATTCGGGTGGGGTTGTTCTTCTAACCTGGGGGCATGGACTTGCCCCCCTCTGGCTGGTATCCCGACCCTTACGGAACACCCGATCTGCTCCGTTGGTGGGACGGCCTGAACTGGACCCACCACACGCATCCGGGTGTGGATGCGGCGGACACCGGCGGTGGCGGCGGGGCGGCGGCGGGTAACGGGGCCGGCGCGGCGTCTGGCGTGGCCGGCGGGGCCGGTCGCGGGGTCTCCGGTAACGGGGCTTCCGGTAACGGGGCTTCCGGTGGCGGGGCGGCTGTGCAGGCGACGACGGTGCAGCCGTCGGCGGGCCTGTCGGGCGGCGCTGGGCTGTCGGGCGGCGCTGGCGGCGGAGGTTGGGCGGCTCGGGACCGGGTGATTGGGGATTGGGCGGGCACCGACTGGCCGACCGGCGAGCAGCTGGCGACGACCAAGCCGCCGAAGGGGCCGCGGACGGAGCCGCAGCCGGCCCTGCCGGACACTTCGGTCCAGGCGTCGGTGCAGTCTTCGGCCCAGGCGACCAGGTATCAGCCGGCCGTGCAGGCGACCAGCGTGCAGGCGCCGGTCCAGGCGACCACGTACCAGTCGGCGGTGCAGGCCACCAGTGTGCAGGCGCCGGTGCAGCCGACCACGGTGCAGGGTCCGGTGCCGGCGACGACGGTGCAGCCGTCGACGTCGGGCGGCTGGGGGACGAACCCGACGCAGCCGAACGGGCAGCAGGCGGTCGGCGGGGCCAGCGGTTCCGGGGCGGACGGGACGCAGGTGCTCTTCCTCGGCGGCGACGCCTGGCAGCAGGGCGGCCCGGACGGGACGGCCCAGCCCAACCTGTACGGCTACCAGGAGGCGCAGCGGCGCCGGAAGCTGTGGCTGATCGGCGGGCTCTCGGCCGGCACCGCGGTCGCGATCGCGATCATCGTGATCGTCGCCACCAGCTCGGGCGGCTCCAACGGGGCCACGGCCGCGGACCAGACCCGGGTGACGACCCCGCCGTCGCCGACCGCGCCCGCCTCAAGCGCGCCGGCGTCGCCGACCCCGGCCGCGTCACCGACCGCCTCGGTGACCCCGCCCGCCTCGGTGCTGTCCGACGGGCAGTCGGGCCTGTCCTACTCGCAGCTCGCCACCCCGTGGACGGCGGGCTGCCCGACCGGCCTGGACGGCGCGTTCCCGTGGACCGCGGGCGAGAACGCGATCGCCGGGCAGATCAACGGCGGGCAGACCACCTGGTACGGCGAGGCGTGCTCGGGCCCGCTGCCGGCCCAGTACAACTACACGAGCGCGTCCGACCTGGAGAACACCGCCACCAACGTCGCGTCGACGCTTGGCAACGCGTACTACACCGCGCTCGCGCACAGCTCGGCGCCGGTGCTGAGCCAGCCGGTCTCGGTCAGCGGGCACGCCGGCTGGGAGATCGAGTACCAGCTCACCTACACCAACGCGGCCGCCCAGGGTGCGACCTGGACGACCGAGGAGGCGGCGGTGGAGGTGATCGACACCGGCGCCGGGAATACGCCGGTGGTGTTCTTCGCGTCGGTGCCGAACACGCTCGGGGCGACGACGGTGAACTCGCTGGTCTCGTCGCTTCAGCTCACGGTGGTGGCGAACCCGGCCGCGTCGGACGCCGGCGGGTCCCCCGCGCCGGGCGGCTCGCCGGGCGACTGATCTCGCCGGGTTTGCCGCCTGGGGCGGGTTTGCCGCCTCGTTTTAGGAGTTGACCGGGAAGCCGAGGTTGACGCCGCCGTGGGACGGGTCGAGCCAGCGCGAGGTGACGACCTTGCCCCGGGTGTAGAAGTGCACGCCCTCGGTGCCGTGCACGTGGGTGTCGCCGAACAGGCTGGCCTTCCAGCCGCCGAAGGAGTAGTACGCCATCGGCACCGGGATCGGCACGTTGACGCCGACCATGCCGATCTCGGCCTCGGACACGAACCGCCGGGCGGCGCCGCCGTCGTTGGTGAAGATCGCCACGCCGTTGCCGTAGGGGCTGTTGTTGACCAGCTCGACCGCGCTTGCGTAGCTGTCGGCGCGGATGACCGAGAGCACCGGGCCGAAGATCTCGTCCGGGTAGGCGGTATCGTCCGGGGTCACGTGGTCGAGCAGGGACGGGCCGAGCCAGAAGCCGTCGGCGTTCTCGCCGTCCTGCTCGGCGCCGATGATCGGGTGGCCGCGGCCGTCGATCTCCAGGGTCGCGCCCTGCTCGACGCCGCTGGTCGAGGTAGGACGCGACCTTGTCCCGGTGGACCTTGGTGACCAGCGGGCCCATCTCGGACCGCTCGTCGTCGCCGGGGCCGATGGTGAGCTTGCTGACCCGGTCCTTGATCTTCGCGACGAGCTCGTCGCCGATCGGGTCGACCGCGACGAGGGCGGAGATCGCCATGCACCGCTCCCCCGCTGAGCCGAAGCCCGGCGTTGACGGCCGCGTCGGCGGCGAGGTCGAGGTCGGCGTCGGGGAGGACGATCATGTGGTTCTTGGCGCCGCCGAGGGCCTGCACGCGCTTGCCGTTTTGCGTGCCGGTTTCGTAGACGTAGCGGGCGATCGGGGTGGAGCCGACGAAGCTGACCGCGGCGATGTCGGGGTGCTCGAGGATGGCGTCGACCGCGACCTTGTCCCCGTGGACGACGTTGAACACGCCGTCGGGCAGGCCCGCCTCGGCCCAGAGGCGGGCGAGGAGGATGGACGCGGACGGGTCCTTCTCCGACGGCTTGAGGATGAAGGCGTTCCCGGTCGCGATCGCCACCGGGAACATCCACATCGGGACCATGGCGGGGAAGTTGAACGGGGTGATCCCGGCGACCACGCCGAGCGGCTGCCTGATGCGAGTAGGAGTCGACGCCGGTCGAGACGTTCTCGGAGAACCCGCCCTTGAGGAGGTGCGGGATGCCGCAGGCGAACTCGACGACCTCGAGGCCTCGTGCTACTTCTCCGGCCGCGTCGGATGCGACCTTGCCGTGCTCGTCGGTGATGAGCTTCGCCAGCTCGGTCGCGTGGTTCTTGACCAGCTCGCGGAACGCGAACAGGACGGTGGCGCGCTTGGACAGCGAGACGCTTGCCCCAGGTCTTGGCCGCTTCTTTCGCGGTCTTTACCGCGTCGTCGACGTCCTGACTGCTGGCGAAGTCGACGGTGCCGCTGACGTGGCCGGTGGCGGGGTTGTAGATGTCGCCCCGGCGCTCGGCTTCGCCGGTCCAGGGCTTGCCGCCGATCCAGTGGGTGACGTGCTTGCTCTGCGTGTCTGTCGCCATTGCTTACGCCCCTGCTCCCGCGTTGACCGCGCGGAGCGCGTCGATGAGGAGGCCGAGGCCTTCGCGCGCCTCGTCCTGGGTGAGGGTGAGCGGCGGTGCCATCCTGCAGCGTGGCGCCGTGCAGGCCGCCCTTGCCGACGAGCAGGCCGCGCTCCTTGGTCGCCTCGAGCGCCTTGGCGGCCAGCTGCGGGCTGGGCGCGCCGGAGGCGGGGTCGGCCAGGTCGACGGCGAACATGAGGCCCTTGCCGCGCACGTCGGCGACGGTCTTGAGCTCGTTGGCCGCCTCCTTGAGGCCGGCGATGATGATCTCGCCGCAGGCCTGCGCGTTGGCCTGCAGGTCGTGGCTGAGCACGTAGTCGAGGGTGGCGTTGGCGGCGGTGGTCGAGATCGGGTTGCCGCCGAAGGTGGAGATGCCGTTGCCGCGGATCCCGTCGAGCAGGTCGCCCCGGCCGACCACGCCGCCGATCGCGAACCCGTTGGCCAGGCCCTTGGCGAACGTCATGAAGTCGGGGGTGACGTCGTGCGCCTGGATGCCCCAGAAGTGCTCGCCGGTGCGGCCCCAGCCGGTCTGCACCTCGTCGGAGATGAGCAGGATGCCGTGCTCGTCGAGGACTTCCTTGTACGCCTTGAACAGGCCGTCGGGCGCCATCGTGAACCCGCCGACGCCCTGGATCGGCTCGGCGATCAGCGCGCCGACGTCCTTGGGGTTGATCGCGGCCTGCAGGAGGGCGCGCAGGTCGGCCACGCAGGCGTCGATGTACTCGGCGTCGGACAGGTTGCGGAACTGCGGCAGCGACTTGTCGGTGCCGTGCAGGTAGTGGGTGCCGAACGGGTCGTTGCTCGTCGCCTTCCAGACCGCGTTGCCGGTGATCGCGACGGTGCCGAAGGTGCGGCCGTGGTAGGAGTTCCGCATCGCCAGGACCTGGTTGGCCTTGCGGGCGGTGAGCGCGGCGGTGAGCGCGGTCTCGTTGGCCTCGGAGCCGGAGTTGGTGAAGAACACCTTGGCGTCCGGGATGCCGGAGAGCTTCGCGATCTTCTCCGCCAGCTCGACCTGGCTGCGGATCAGGTACAGCGTGGAGGTGTGGTAGATGCCTGTCGCGAGCTGCCGCTCGACCGCCTCGCGCACCTCGGCCACGTCGTAGCCGAGCATGTTGGTCAGGATCCCGGCGAAGAAGTCCAGGTACGTGTGGCCCTGACTGTCGGTGACGCGGCAGCCCTTGCCGCTAACGATCTCGATCGGCTCGTTGTAGTAGACGCCGACCCAGTTCGGGATGACCGCGCGCTGGCGGGCGATGAGATCAGACATAGTCCCAGTCTGCCCCTGGTTGCCGGCAGGATATAGATGCGACCTGTTACGGATTTCCGGTGCTGGTTTTACATGTTGTAAAGTCGGCCTGGTGTTGATCACGCTTCGTGAGGTTTTGTCGTTGGACGTCGTCCGACGCGGCCTGCCGGTGGTGGTGGCCGGAGCGGACCGGCTGGACGTGCCGGTGCGGTGGGTGCACGCGGTCGAGGTGACCGACGACGTGGCGCGGCTGCTGCGCGGCGGCGAGCTCATCTTGTCGACCGGGATCGCGCTGCCGGAGTCGGATTCGGCGCTGGCGTCGTATGTCGCGGAGCTCGCGGCGGCCGGGGTGGCGGGGCTGGCGATTGAGCTTGGGCGGCGGTATTCGGTGTCGCTGCCGTCTGCGTTGGTTTCCGCGGCTGCCGCGTCTGGGGTGGTGCTGATTGAGTTCCGGGCGGAGGTGGCGTTTGTTGAGCTGACCGAGGCGGTGCATACGCGGATCTTCGAGGCGCGGGCGCAGTTGCCGGATCAGCGGCTGCGGGGGCTGTTGTATCAGCTGCGGGATGATCCTCGGGTGCGGGCGTTTGCTGACCGGGAGCTGGGGGCGTTGGTTAGCTACGACGCGGTGCATGGGACGCGGCTGGTGGGGGATCTGGCTGCGTTTCTGGAGGCTGGGGGGAACAAGGCGCTGGCGGCGTCGCGGGCGCATATGGCGCGGCCTACGTTTTATCAGCGGCTGCGGGTGATCGAGGCGGTGCTGGGGGTGTCGCTGGCGGATGCGGAGTCGCGGGCGTCGCTGCATGTGGCGTTGCTGGCGCTGCGGCCCGACCGGCGCGACGCGCTTAGGTTTGGACGCTCCGCGCCCGCGTGACGCACGCCTAACTCTTAACAAGACTCGCCATATTAAAGGTTAGCGAACAACCATTAATATGGCGGGCCATGTCAAGGGTCATCAGCAGTCAGTGGCCCGGCAACCCGCTTGCCAGTACCGTCAGGGACGCATGCCGTGCGGCTATGAAGCCGTACGTCCCAGACCCGCTCGTCGGAAGAGCCATCAGGCTGGACGGTGACGTTGCCGCAGACATGACGGAGGCCGAGGCAGCCATCAACGGACTGAATGCAGGCGCCTTCGCGCTGGCTGACACGGAGGCGCTAGCCAGGCTGCTGCTGCGCGCCGAGTCGGTTGATTCGTCGCGAATCGAGGGCCTCGGGGTGGGCGCGCGGAAGCTGGTGCGCGCAGAGGGAGGGCGAGACTCGCAGTTCCCCACCGAGTCGACCAGTCGCGCCGCAGCCGCCCACGGTCAACTCAGGATGCCGAACAGGCCACTGGCAGGGTGCGACCAACCAATCAGGGGAGATCCGCCAAGCTCATAGGCGCACTCCTTACTCGATCGGTCAGGATCGCGTGTTCGTCACCTGTCGTCCGAGATAGCCAACGCCTCCAGCGGTGAGGGCGGTCCGCCCGTTCCACGCTTACTCGCACCGGGCCGTTCGCCCGCGATTGCCATGTGCGCTCGGGGGCAACAGAGCACAATTCACTCATGCGCGGCTACGTTGGGGTGACGGACGGGGAGTGGTACCGGTTTCTGGCGGATCGGCCGCAGGATCTGGGCGAGGTTAACTTCTGGCGGCCAGGCGGCGGCCGCGGGTTCCACGCGGTGGCGGAGGGCGAGCCGTTCTTCTTCAAGACTCACGCTCCGGACAACCGAGTCGTGGGCGGCGGCTTCTTCGGCGGGTTCGCCCCGCTGCGCGTGTCCGAGGCCTGGGATCTGCTCGGTACCGCCAACGGCGTCGCCAACCAAGAGACGATGATGCGGCGGATCGCCCACTACCGGCGGGAGGCGATCGCGCCCGGAGAAGATCCCGAGATCGGCTGCGTTTTCGTCCGGGACGTGACGTTCTTCCCCGACAACCTGACGTTCGAGCCGCCGCCCGAGTTCTCTTCGAGCATCGTGCAGGGCAAGTCCTATGACATGGGCGACCCGCGGTACTCCGGCTACTTCGGCGACCTGATGCAGATGGTGCTCGGAGTGGCGGTGGAGTTCGATCTCAGCCGACCCTGGCACCGGTCCGGGCCGGTGTTCGGCGACCTCCGGCTCGCGCCGTACCGGCTTGGGCAGCAGGCGTTCAAGGCGGTAGTGGCGGACGCCTACCAGTGGCGCTGCGCCATCACCGGGTCGAAAATCCGCCCGGCCCTGCAAGCAGCGCACATCCTGCCGGTGAAGCCGGCCCACGGCGGCGAGCACCGCCTCGACAACGGCTTGCTGCTCCGTTCCGACGTGCACGTGATGTTCGACTACGGCTATGTGAGCGTCGATCCGTCCTATCGGCTTCGGGTCAGCCCTCGGCTGCGCAGCGAGTTCGGCAACGGTGAGTCTTTCTATGCGAAGGCCGGGGAGCTCATCACGCTGCCGGAACGGCGAGCCGACCGGCCGAATCCGGATTTCCTACAGTGGCACCTCGACACCGTATTCAAGGCCGCCTAGAGGAAGCACGGGCTGCCCACAAGCAGGCACCGTGTCCCGCCAGTAGACCGGCGGGAGGGACAGGTGGGCGGCCGCTGCTAGAAGCCTTCGGAAGCCTCACCGGGTAGGTACCAGGAAATCTCGGGATTGATCATGCTTAGGTACGCGAGCGCGGCCTAGATCTGGTCGTTGGTGGCCTTGGCCAGGCGGTCGGCGCGGTGGCGAGCGGCGGCGTCCAGGCGGGGATGTGCTTCCCGGGTGGGCGGGGGCGGTGATGATCCGGGGCGTGATGCCGCCGCAGGCGGTGGGCCGGGCGGCGTGGGATGCGGAGCGGTACGGTGGCCGACGTGACACTGGACGACCTGGCGGTGCGGCTGCGGGAGTTCGCGGCCGCACGCGCGTGGGAGCAATTCCACACACCGAAGAACCTGGCGATGGCGCTCGCGGGCGAGGTGGGCGAGCTCGTGGCGGAGCTGCAGTGGCTGACTCCCGAGGAAGCGGAGCAGGTCATGGCCGATCCTGAGGCAGCCGCGCGGATGCGAGCGGAACTGGCCGACGTCACCATCTACCTGGTCAGGCTGGCCGATGTGCTCGGAGTCGATCTGATCGAGGCGGCGCGGGTCAAGCTCGTGGAGAGCGACCGCCGCTACGACGTTGAGGGCTATCACGGGTCCGCGCGCAAGGCTCCGCCATTGTCCTGAGCGTCCAGGTCGTTGGGAGTAATCTGCTTTTTGCTAGGGATTGCGGCCCGACGGGCTTCCGCTGGTTCTTGCTGATCGCGGACATGCCCCCACCCGCACGAGTTCTTCGTGCTGCCTGGGGACAATGTGACGGCGTTCAGGGTTTCGGCCGCGGGTTTGGCTGGCTCACCCATGGAACGACAGCTGGCTGGGATCATCGCTGATCATCTGCGCGCGACGACGGGACGGTCGCCGTCGGAATCCGAGCGGAAGTCGTGGCGGCGCAGCCTCCCGGTGTTGGTGCGGGACCTCATCGAGGCCGGCCTCGGCAACGTCGAGATGCTGATCGAGTACCAGCTCCCGCTGACCAGCAAGCGGGCCGACGTGGTGCTGGCGGGGGTTGACCGCCGCACCGGCGGCGACGCCTATGTGGTGGTGGAGCTCAAGCAGTGGAGCCAGGCCGAGCTGTTCGAGGACAGCGAGCGGCTCGTCCTGGTCTCGGGAATGCACCGTGAGGTCACGCATCCCCTCGTCCAGGTGCAGGGCTATTGCGAGTACATCTCCGGCTTCGTCGCCAGCCTGTGTGGCGATGAATCTGCTGTGCGCGGCGTCGCTTACTTGCATAACGCGGTCGACCTCGATGTGGAAGACCTCTTCGAACTCAGCACGAGTGAGAGGACGCGGCTCTTCACCAAGAGCCGACGAGCGGCCTTTCTCGACTATCTGCGTGATCAGTTCGCGCCGGAACCGGGGGCCGGTGCGGCCGACCGGCTGCTGGCGAGCGCCGCCCGGCCGTCCAAGCAGCTCATGAAGCTGGCGGCGAGCGAGATCAAGGATCGCGAGCAGTTCGTCCTGCTCGATGAGCAACAGTTGGCCTTCGACATCGTGTGGCACGCGGTCGAGAGGGCCAGGCGTTCGGACGCCAAGGAGGTCGTGGTCATCACCGGCGGCCCTGGCAGCGGGAAGAGCGTGATCGCGCTGTCGCTGCTCGGCGAGCTGAACCGGCAGGGCTACAGCGCTTTGCACGCCACCGGTTCTCGGTCCTTTACCCAGACGATGAGACAGGTGGCGGGACGCGGCTCGCCCGCGCGTTAAAGAACTGTTCAAATACTTCAACAGCTTCATGGCCGCTCAGCCGAACGATATCGAAGTGCTGATCTGCGATGAAGCGCACCGGATCAGGGAGACGTCCGCTAATCGCTATACCAGCGCCGTGCACCGAACCGGGCGAAGCCAGATCGACGAGCTCATCGCCGCCGCCCGGGTACCCGTGTTCCTGCTCGACGAGCACCAGGTCGTGAAGCCGGGGGAAGTCGGAACGGTGGAGGCCATCAAGTCACAGGCGTCGTCGTTGGGGTTCCGCGTCCGCCACGTTCAGCTCAACGACCAGTTCCGGTGCGGCGGCAGCAGGAAATACGAACGATGGGTGCTGGGCCTGCTCGGCCTGGAAGCCGACGGCCCCGAGGCGTGGGCTGGCGACGACCACTTCGAGGTCATGCTGGCCGATTCCCCGTGGGAGATGGAGAGCATCCTGCGGGGCAAGATGACGGAAGGCTATTCGGCCCGGGTGTCGGCCGGATACTGCTGGCCCTGGAGCAATCCAGACCGTGATGGCCGGCTGGTGAGCGACGTACGCATCGGCGACTGGGCGAAGCCGTGGAATGTGAAGGGCGACCGGGCCGTCGGCGCGGCTCCGCCCAGCGCGCTCTGGGCGACCATGGAGGGTGGCTTCGACCAGGTCGGCTGCGTGTACACCGCCCAGGGGTTCGAGTACGACTGGTCGGGCGTGATCATCGGTCCGGATCTGGTCGCCCGCGACGGCCGGACGGTCACCGTCAGGGACGCCAATAAGGACCCGGAATTCAAGAAGCGGTCGGTCACTGACCTGCAGTATGAGCGGCACATCCGGAACATCTACAAGGTCCTGCTGACCCGAGGAATGGCGGGGACGGTCATCTACGCGGTCGACCCCCAAACGCGTGAATTTCTCGCGGAACTGGTCGAAATCATGATGGCACCGATGGCGGGTGCACCCGGGTCGTGAGATCTGCCATGCCCGCCGACTCTTGGTGGGCGTGGATGCTGACGGTGGACGCGGAGGGCCGGGACCGTTCGGGATGATGGATTTGCGGGTTTGACTTTGGACATCGGCTTCACTTGGCCGTCGGGTCACACGTCCAACCGGATGGTGACGCCGGAGCGGTCTAGCCAGCGGTTGATGTCGAGCATGAACGCGACGGGCGCCGTGCTGCTCGGCTGGATCGCCATGAAGCCGGTCAGGCGCGGGTCGCGTGCGTACGCTTCTGCGAGCTGGTTCGTGGTCGATCAGGTCGAACAGCGGCGCGCTCGGCTGTCGCAGCAGGTCGCGTAGCTGCGCGTCGATCGCTCGCTCGTAGGCCTCGTCGGCCGCGCCGGGGTAGATGCTCTTGCGACGGTTCAGCAGGTCCGGCGGGAGGAGGCCGGCCGCGGCGGTGCGGAGCAGGCCCTTCTCGATTCCCCCGGCTTCCTTCATGGCCCACGGGACGTTCCATACGTACTCGACCAGGCGGTGATCGGTGAACGGCACCCGCACCTCGAGGCCGCAGGCCATGCTCAGCCGGTCCTTGCGATCGAGCAGGAGCGGCAGCCAGCGGGTCAGGCCGAGGTAGAGGACCTCCCGTACTCGGCGGTCCTCCGGGCTCTCTCCTGCCAGCCTTGGTACCTCGGTCACCGCCTGGGCGTAGCGGTCGGCGGCGTACTCGTCCAGCCGGATCGCCTCGCGCACCGACGCGGTCAGCAGCGGTGCCCACGAACCGCGGTAGGCCCACGGGAACGTGGGCGCCGCGAGCAGGGCGGGGACGTGATACCACGCGTAGCCGCCGAAGACCTCGTCGGCCGACTCCCCGGACAGCGCCACCGTCGACTGCTGGCGGATCTCCTGGGACAGCAGGTACATCGACACCCACATGTCGCCCATGGTGGGCAGGTCGTGCGCTTTCAGGGGCGCCCACTGGGCTTCGACTAGATCATCGGCGGTCAGCAGGACGGTGCCGTGCCTGCTGCCGATGTGCTCGGCGGCGGCGCGCGCGAACGGCTCGTCGTGGCTGGGACGGAGCTGGTCCGGCGTGAACGCGTCGGCGCTGCCGGCGAAGTCGACCGAGAACGTGGCGAGCTTGGTCCGGTCGCGCCGCATCAGGCTGTCGGCCGCCAGCGCGGAGACGACGCTCGAGTCGAGGCCGCCGGACAGCAGGCTGCACAGCGGCACGTCGGCGACGGTCTGGCGGTGCACGATGTCGGCCAGGAGCTCGCGGACGTTCTCGGGCCGTGGCGGCGAGGTCGTCGGTGTGCTCGCGCGCCTCGAGCGTCCAGTACGTCGACGTCCTTAGGCCGAAGCGGCCGACCTGGACGATCGTGCCGGGCCGGACCTGGGACAGGCCCCGGTAGACGCTGTGACCCGGCGTCGCGGTGCCGGCCTGGGCGAACAGCTCGGCCAGGCCTTCGGCGTCGATCTCGGCGCGGAAGCCGGGGTGCGCCAGGATCGCCTTCGGCTCGGAACCGAACAGCACGCCGTCCGGCAGCGGCGCGTAGTACAGCGGCTTCACGCCGAGTCGGTCCCGGGCCAGCAGCAGTTCCTGGCGCCGCCCGTCCCAGATGCCGAACGCGAACATGCCGTTCAGCCGGGTCACGCAGTCGGCACCCCACTGCAGGTAGGCGTGGAGCACGACCTCGGTGTCCGAGCGCGTCCGGAACTCGTGCCCGAGGGACGTCAGCTCGGTGCGGAGCTCGGTGAAGTTGTAGACCTCGCCGCTGAAGGTCAGCACGACCTGGTCTTCGTCCTGGTCCCCGGCCCTGTTCGAGCTGCGGAGGGCTGCCCGCATCGGCTGCTCGCCGCCTTCGAGGTCGATGACCGACAGCCTCCGGTGGCCGATGGCCGCGTGGACGGAGCACCATACCCCGCCCGCGTCCGGCCCTCGGTTGACCATCGTCGCGGTCATCGCCTCGATCACGGGCCGTTCCGCCCTCAGGTCACGCCCGAAGTCCACCCATCCAGTGATCCCGCACACGATCCTCGTCTCCCTTTCCGCTGCTGGACGGCCATGTGCGGTGAGCGTATTACGGGCGGGTTAAGCACTCATTAGGTGCCGATTGAGCGGGGTAGCAACGGGCTCAGTGGATGGCGGTGCCGGGGCGGGCGGCTGGCGTGGCAGCGGCGAGCCATGCCCGGATCTGGTCGTGATGGGCAGACCACGCCGCCCACGTCGCCGTGGCCATGTCGGAGACGAGGCCGGCCCGGTCTTGTCCGGCGGCGTCCGCGAGGTTGCGCACGGTCAGCTGGTAAGCGTCGGGCCTGGGCGCGAGCAGGGGGTATTCGCGGTGAGTCCAGGTGCCGATCATTTGCCGCAGCCGGGTACCGGGGATGCCCTGCTCCAGGGATGCGCACAGGCTCATCAGGTGGACTGCGACGGACTGGCGATTGCGCCGGTCGGGGTTGGCGGCGTGCTGGACCGCGTACGAGTCCACCAGGTGCTGGATCAGCGTCGGCGCGTCGTCGGCGGCGGTCAGGGAGGCCTTCCAGTCCTCAAGCCCGCAGTACAGCATCCAGCATCCTGGGGAGGCGTGCATGTAGGCGTGGACCGGGCCGGTCACATCGGGGACCATCGCTCCGCAGCCGGAGCACCTGACTTCGCTCACGACCGCACGATAGCGGTCCGGATCAGGCGGGGTACCGCTTCGGTTCCTGCACGTAGACGCGGCCGGCCGGGGTCTGCCACCGATGCCAGCCCGGCTTCGGCTGGGTGACGCTCCAGCCGGGCGACTGTTTCACCTGGTGGCAGGCGCGACTGCGGGCGCCCGCGTTACAGGTGCACGTTTTCCCACCCTGGTCATACGGCACGGCGTGCTCGAAGTCCGAGTCTCGCGCGTGCCGGTTGCATGGCGGAAACGTGCAGGTCCCGTCTCTGATCTGGACAAGGTGCCGGAGCCGGTCGCTCGGCTGGTACCCGTGGGTCTCGTACCGGTGGTCGCATTCGAAGACCGGTACCGGGTCCAGGCGCACGGTGAGCTCGCGCCCGCCCGGCAGGACGAGCGTCCAGGTGCCGAAGCCGTCTGGGGTTCCGGGTCTGCCGCGCGGGGTGCGCATCGTGAATGACCAGGGGCCGGTGTGACTGGCGGGGCGGCTGGAGAGGCTGGGGAGGGTGGCGGCGGGGATGGTCAGGTTCAGCCGGGCGGGGAATGCGACCGGGGATGCTGCCGAGCCGACCTGGCGTGATGTCCGGGCCGGTCGGGCGCAGCCGTGGGCGATGGCGTATCCCTCGGGGCTGGTGGCGGTCACGCAGACCTCGGTGCGCGGGCTTGCCGCTGCGGCGGCGGCCAGGTCCCGGGCCAGCGCCGGGTCGAGCAGGCCGAAGCCGTGGATCTCGCCCGGCCGCTCGGCCAGCCCGAGCAGCGTCGCCAGCGGCACGATCAGATCGGCCGGGCGTCGCTCGCGCGCCTGCCCGGTCGGCGGCACGCCGGGCCGGGGGTCCAGGCCGCCGGAACCGCCGGAACCGCCGGGGCCGGGGTCGCCGCCATCGCCGCCGGAGCCGGAGCCGGGGCCGCCATCGCCGCCGGAGCCGGGGCCGGAGCCGGGGCCGGAGCCGGGTTCGCCGCCATCGCCCCCGTCATCGGGGCGGGCATCGTCGCCGGGGTCATCGTCGTCATCGGCTTGCCCGCTGCCGTCGAGATCGTCGTCTTCATGGGGCACGCAGCTGCCGTCGCACTCGGAGCACGGGCAGTCGCCCGGGTTGGCCGGGGCGTCCGGGTCGCCGTGCGCGTCGCCGGCAGCGGGCTCGGCTTGTTCTGATCCTGCTTGAGCGGCTGCCCATGCTTGCGCGCTGTCCGTCAGGTCGTCTTGCTGTTCCGCGGCGGCGATCCGCATCGCGGCCGGCACGCCGTTGATGAGGTCGAGATAGGCGTGGGCGCGCAGCACGTCCATCGGGGTGTCGCCGAACGCCCCTGATTCCTCGTATTCCTCGGCGCGGGCGTTGACGTTGGCCATGGCGGCGAGCGCCTCGTCGGGCGGCAGGTCGCGGCCGGACAGCCCCGCGGTGCCAGCCTGCTCGCGGAAGAAGGAGACCCGCGCGTCCCTCTTCTGCGCGTGCTCCCGCCATCGCCCGGCCATCCCCGGGTCGACCGTCAACGCCGCCTGCTCGGCCAGGCGCAGCACCTGCGTGAAGGTCCTGCCCGCCAACTGGTCGGCGATCAGGGCTTCCGCGGCGGCGGCGTCGGGGTCGGTCAGCTGCACGAGGATCTCGGCCACGGCCCTGGCCTTCGGGCTGGTCAGCGTCCCGTCGTCCAGCCGGGCGGCGATGCGGGGCAGCCGCGCTCCCAGCTCCCACGCGAGCGACGCGGTGCTCTCGGCCGACTGGGTCGAGCACGCCAGCGCGCCCGCCAGCTCGTAGCGCAGCGACCGGGACCAGGTTTCCGGCAGGTCGCCATGGTCGCTGCCAGGCGACGGAGGGGCCTCGCGGCGCATCATCTCCCGGATCAGGCCGAGCTTGGCGCCCGCGGCCCATGACTCGATCGCCGCCCACGCCCGCAGCAGGCCGACCAGCTCGTCGCCGGTGGCCCCCGGGCAGCGCCGCTCCAGCCCCGACAGCTCGTCGACCAGCAGGGCCATCCGGCCCGAAGGCGCCGGGCCCTCGCGCGAGTCGTCCCACGCGAACTGCGCCAGCCGCGGGTCGGGACCCAGCGGGGCCGGATCCGGCACCGGACTGCCGGAGGCCGGGGGCGTCGGCTCGCGATCGCGGTCCCGGCCCGCGCCCTCCCCGTCCTCCTGCCCCGGCTGCCCGTCCATCGTGATCCCCGTTCGATAATGATCATCGTAAATATCTCTTAGTCGAATATTACTCCGATTCCATGCGTTGTGCTGCCATAGATGCTTACCTAAGAGATACACTTTGCTAACCTCGGCTACCTCTGAGCGTCGCCGCGCGATTCGACCGACCCAGCCGACCATTGATGACCGACGGGGTCCCGGGTGGGATGCTGGTAGCTCGCGTGCCGCCCGATGGACGAATGCGGTGCGATCTCGCAGTCGGCGGGAGGGCTCTGTCATTCTCGGCGGGATCTCGGCTGGTGACGCGGTGCTTTTGCTGGCTGCTGGAGTTCTTGCCGGACTGGTGGGCTCGGCTGGCGGTATCGCTTCGCTGATCTCGTATCCGGTGCTGCTGGCGGTCGGCCTTCCGGCCAAGCCTGCCAACGTGGCGGACACCATCGCTTTCGTGGCGAGCCTGCCGGGGTCGGCCCTGGGGTCCCGCCCGGAGTTGCGGGGCCAGGGCGAGCGGGTTATCCGGCTGGCGCCGTTGTCCATCGCCGGGAGCGCCGGCGGGGCGGCGCTGCTGCTGCTCACCCCCGCCGGCGTGTTCGCGCGGATCGTGCCGTTCCTGGTCGCCTTCGCCGCGCTGATGTTGCTGGCCCAGCCGAGGGTCTCCTCGTGGCTGGAGGGCCACCCGGGTCGGCGCGGCGGGTTCTGGCCCCGGTGCGGCCTGCTGGCAGTGTGGCTTTTCGACGGCTACTGGGGCGTCGGGGCGGGCGTGATGGCCCTGGCGGTGCTCGCGCTGGCCGTCGAGCCGCACCTGGCGCGGGCTAACGCCCTCAAGAACGTGCTGCTGGGCGTGGCCGATATCGCCTGCTCGATCGTCTTCGTCGCCTGCGGGCCTGTCCGCTGGGCCGCAGTCGTGCCGCTGGGCCTCGGCGTCCTGGCCGGAAGCAGAGCGGGCCCCTCGCTGACCCGGCGGATACCGGCCGACGTGCTCCGAGTGGTGGTCGCGATCGTCGGCCTCGGGCTTGCCGTCGACTTGTGGCTTAGTTCTTGGCGGTGAGCAGGCTGCTGGCTCTCCTTGGTGGCCCCCTAGAGCACTGTCACGGGTGGGAGGTCGAGGAGGCGGCGGTCGCCGTCCATGCCGTGACTCAGTGCCGACGCGACGTCCTCGTGAGGAGCGCCGAGCTGGATCGCGCTGACCTCCGCCAGCTGCTGGTAGTGCTGTTGGCCGAGCTCGACCTCGAGTGCGCTGAGGTACTCCTGCAGGTGGGCCGGGGTGCGGGGCCCGACGATGGGAGTCATCGAGGTCTGTGCGTCTGCGGCGCGGCGGCGCAGCCAGGCAAGCGAGACCTGAGCCGGTGTGGTCTCGAGCTCGTCTGCGATGGCGAGGACGGCGTCGAGTACGGCGTTGCGCTGGGTGGTGGCCTCGCCGCTGGCTCCCCGGGTGGTGAGGCGGCCTTGCTCGCCGCGGCGGTACTTGCCGGTCAGCAGCCCTCCTGCGAGCGGGGAGTACAAGAGGACACCGAGCCCGTGGGCCTCGGCCATCGGAAGCAGTTCCCGCTCGGCGGAGCGCTCGGCCAGGCTGTACTCGGACTGGATGCCGGCCAGCGGCGTGAGCCCGCTCAGGTCCGCCCGGGCGGCGGCGCCCGCGACTCGCCACGCCGGGAAGTTCGACAGCCCGCCGTAGCGAATCTTGCCGGCCCGGATCAGGTCCTCGAGCCCGGCCAGGATCTCCGTCATCGGCGTGATCCCGTCGGGGAAGTGCGGCATGAAGACGTCCACGTAATCGGTGTTCAGGCGGCGCAGACTCTCTTCCAGCGACCGGATCATGGTCTTGCGACTGTTGCCCGTCGTTCCGGGACGGACCTGGGGCTGCCTGCTGCCGCCGTACTTCGTGATGACCACGAAGTCGTCGCGCTCGCGGCCCAGGAGCTCGCCGAGGACCCTCTCGGCTTCCCCGTTCTGGTAGATGTTCGAGACATCGAACGTCGTGCCCCCGGCGGAGACATACGCCTCGAAGATCGCCCTGGAACCCTCTAGCCCAGCTGCGCTCGGAGCCGAGCCGAAGTTGGCCGTGCCGAGCACGTACTCCGAAAGCCGCAGGCCGGTCAGCCGTCCGAAGGTCTGATAACGCATGAGTGCCTCCCAGGGCGCGGACTACGGGATACAGTCATGAACGGTACCATCAAAAACGAATGGTCGTTCTTTTATGCCCAGAGTCAGCCAGGCCCATCTCGACGCGCGCCGAGCCCAGATCATCGACGCCGCGCGCGCCCGCTTCGCCAGCCACGGCTTCGCCCGTACATCCATGACCGACCTCGTCGAGGCCTCCGGGCTATCCACCGGGGCGATCTACCGGTACTTCGCCAGCAAGGACGAAATCGTCACCGCCATCTGCGAGCAGGGCAGCCAGGCATTCCCCGCCGAGCTCACCGCCCTGGCGGTCCAGGAGTTCCTCGAGCACGTCCGCGTGATGGCCCGCGAGGAAGGCCATGCCCGACTGGTCGCTCAGATCTATGCCGAGGCCGCCATCTCCCCTCCGCTCGCAGCCCTCGTCCAGCAGCAGCTCACAGACCTGCGAGACGCAGTCGCGGCCCTTCTACCCGACCGGCAACCAGCAGACGCCGCCCGAATCGCCGAAGCGTTCACGGCTCTCTGCCAGGGCTACAGCCAGCAACTCGCCGTTCGCGGCGACATCGACCCAGCACCCTTCACCGCCGCACTCATGGCGATCATCGACTCTTAGCAGAGACGGGCTGCCAGACGACCAGCCAGCTGGACCGACGGGGAGCTCATCGGCATCGGTGGCTGTACGGCGGCAGCTGACGTCCGGCCCGGGTGGTGGAGACTGCTGACGGTGGACGCGGAGGGCAGGGTCCGTTCGAGAGGATGGATTTGCGGGTTTGACTTGGCTTGATGCCTAGACTGGCCATCCATGGCGGACGTTGAGGAATTGCTCAGCCGGCGGCTAGGGCCGGCTTTCGATGCTGTGGCCGGCGAGTCGGTGAGCCCGGCGGTCCGCCGTTCCCAGCATGCGGACTTTCAGGCCGACGGCGCCCTGGCAGTTGGGCGCAAGCTGGGAATCAGCCCGCGGGAGGCGGCGGAGCGGGTCCTGCGGCAGGCCGATCTGAGCGATCTGTGCTCTCGGGTTGAGGTTACCGGGCCGGGTTTCATCAGCCTGACGCTGGCGGATGAGGTGCTGGGCGGCCTGGTGGCAGAGATCGCCGGAGATGACCGGCTTGGCTCCCCGCTGACCGACGCCCCGGAGACCGTCACGGTTGACTACTCGGCCCCGAACGCCGCGAAGGAGATGCACGTAGGCCACCTGCGGTCGACGATCATCGGTGACGCCGTGGTCCGGATCCTGCATTGGCGCGGGCATACCGTGATCCGCCAGAACCACATCGGCGAATGGGGCACGCCGTTCGGGATGCTGATCGAGCACCTGATCGACATCGGCGAGACCGAGGCGGCCCGGGAACTCGCGGTCGGCGACCTGAACCGCTTCTACCAGGCGGCGAGAAAGAAGTTCGACGCCGATGATGCCTTCAAGGACCGGGCGCGGGGCCGGGTGGTCCTGCTGCAAAGCGGCGATCCGGCCACGCTCCGTCTCTGGGAGATCCTGGTCGCGGAGTCCAAGGCGTACTTCCTCGCGGTCTACGACCGGCTGGGCGTGCTCCTGGACGAGCGGGATTTCTTCGGGGAGAGCTTCTACAACGATCAGCTCCAGTCGGTGGTGGACGAGCTTGACCGGCTCGGCCTGCTCCGGCTCAGCGACGGCGCCCTGTGCGTGTTCCCGGCCGGGTTCAAGAACCGCCAGGGCGAGCCCCTTCCGCTGATCGTCCGGAAGACCGACGGTGGTTTCGGGTACGCGGCCACTGACCTGGCCACGATCCGCAGGCGGCTCCGGGTCCTTGGCGCGACTCGACTGCTGTACGTCGTCGGCCTGCCCCAGCGCCAGCACCTGGAAATGATCTTCGAGACCGCGCGCGAGGCCGGCTGGCTTGTTCCCCCGGCCCGGGCCGAACATGTGGGCCACGGGTCGATCCTCGGCGAAGACGGCAAGATCCTGCGCACCCGCGCCGGAGCATCGGTCAAGCTCATCGACCTGCTTGACGAGGCCATAGCGCGGGCGACGGCCATCGTCGCGGAGAAGAACCCGGCACTGGATGAGCAGGCCCGCGCGCACGTGGCGCAGGCCGTCGGCATTGGCGCGGTTAAGTATGCGGACCTGTCGACCCAGCGCGGCAAGGACTACGTTTTCGACTACGACCGGATGCTGTCCTTCGACGGCAACACAGCGCCGTACCTGCAGTACGCCCACGCGCGAATCTGCTCGATCTTCCGGCGCTCAGGCCTGGAGCCGCCGGACGCCAAGCACGTCATCGTGGCCGAGCCCGCCGAACGGGCGCTCGCCATCGAGCTGCTGGCATTCGCGGGCGTGGTAACGGAAGTTGCCGGGGACCTGGAATGCCATCGCCTGGCCCAGTACCTGTACGGCCTGGCGTCAGCCTTCACCGACTTCTACGAGCGTTGTCCGGTGCTCCGGGCCGAAGGCGAGGTCCGCAGCAGCAGGCTCGTCTTGTGCGACCTGACCGCCCGGACCCTCAAACTCGGCCTCGGACTACTGGGGATCGCCGCTCCGGACCAGATGTGAGCCGCCGCGGCCAGAATCTCATCAGCTAGCGTGGAAACTGATCGGCCTGCTTAGAAACTTGGTGAGTGCCATGACCGATGCTGGGGATCGCGGTGGAGGTCTGCCCGGAGCCGACGGATCCGACCCGAGCAGGCGGCGCGAGCCTTACCAGGACCTGCTGGACCCTCGGGGTCCGATGGGCATGCCGAAAATCGTGAGCCGCGCGGCGAACAGCCTCGGGCGCGGGCAGCGTGGTGAGGGCAACGTCGCGGCGGGGATTTTCGTGCTGTCGGTTCTCGCCATCATCATCGGGCTCGGGATCTTGTTCATCGTCGGTGGGCCTCGATAAGGCGGGGTTCCGGTGTGGCGGCGGGCTTGCCGCGGGTGTTGGCGGCTCGTTGGGCGATGACTCCGGCTGTGACAAGGCCCGCGTGAAGAGAGGGCGGGCACCTGGATGCCAACTCTTAGCGAGATCGACTGCGCCCTCGCGGAATCACCGCGGGAACGGCTGCGCCTCCGTATAAGGCAAGAATCATGATCCTATGGCGGCATGTAACAGTGAGTAGTAGCTTGTTTTAGCTAGATAATGCTGCGGATCGGCGGTGACTGTGGAGAGTGCTGAGCAGGTTCTTATGCATGTGTTGCCAGAGCACGACAGCGATGCGGAAGAGCTGACGGACGCGTCTGATGATTTGCGCGGAGAACTGCTGGAACTTGATCTAGTTTCGGTCGAACCGTTGAGCGCGGCCGAGGTGCCAGCTGGAGCTAAGGGCACGGGCGCGGTCACGGGATGGCTCGCCGCGCAATTCGTGACTTTGGACGGTTTGAAGGCGCTGCTGTCCGCCGCGCGCTCGTGGACTGACCGAACGCAGCGAACCGTGGAAATCTCGTTGAACGGGGACACTTTGAAGTTGACCGCCGCCACCGCTCAGCAGCAGCAGGAAATCCTGGATGCCTGGCTTGCCCGACACTGAATCCGCGCCCGGGCTCCCGTCCGGCAATCGTTTCGCCCTCGTGATCGCCACAACGGCCTACATCGATACCAGGCTGAGCCGACTGCGCGCGCCGGCACAGGACGCAAAGAACTTGGCGGAGGTCCTCGGGGACCCCGATATCGGGGCTTTCTCGGTTACCGCAGTTCTCGATCAGTCCGGCCAGACGATACGTACAGCCATGGAAGATTTCCTGAGCGACCGCGGCACTCAAGACTTGCTACTGGTGTACCTCTCCTGCCACGGACTGCTGGATCCCCACCGGCGGTTGTTCTTCGCCGCAACGGATACCCGCAAGGACCGGCTGCAATCAACCGGGGTCGAGGCTGCGTGGATATTGGACCTGTTGGAGCATTGCCGCGCCCGGCGTCAAGTCCTGATTTTGGATTCCTGCTTCAGTGGCGCGTTCGCCCGTGGCGCCAAAGGTGACGCCGACGTCCGGTTGCAGGACCATTTCGGGGGGCAAGGGCGCGGACGCGTGGTCCTCACAGCATCTACCGCCACCGAGTACTCCTTCGAAGGCGAATCTGCGGAAGACGGGGCCGCGACACCATCGGTTTTCACCGCTGCCCTCGTGGAGGGCTTGCAGACGGGGAACGCCGACCTCGATCACGACGGTTATATCTCCATTGACGATGCCTACGCCTACGCTTTTGACCGGGTTCGATCGGCAGGAATTGCGCAAACGCCCCAACGCTGGCTCTACGGGGCCGAGGGAATGATCCTGCTTGCCCGAAGCAAGGCCGGACACAATCCTCTTCCCGAATCTCTGCGGGACGCGCTTGATAACCCGATCGCAGCTATCAGGATCGCAGCGGTAAATGAGCTGGCAGCATGGACGGCAAGCGGCGACCTTACCCGACAAGTGACAGCTCTCCATTACCTCCGTCAAGTCGCCGAAAGCGATATCCAGCAAGTGGCCGACGCCGCCCGGACCGTACTAGACTTTGGCGCTGAAGGTAGTCCCACCGCCGGTCGGATCGGCGCTGGCCGCGATTTCACCGCTCCGGATTCCGCCAAGCTCTCGGTTCACAAGATTTCCTCGCCCACGCCAGTGCGTCACGACCCGGGTGGGCCGTGGCAGTTGTCGGTGACCGTGACTAGGACGGAAGCGGAAGAAATCGGCGCCATTGCGTTCAGTCCGGATGGCCTGGTGCTCGCTTACGCGTGCAAGTTGGAAAACTCGCAGTATGGTGCGATAGCGCTTCTGGACCCTGTCGCTGGGCGGCAACTTCGCAGTATGGGAGGCATGCAGCAATGTAAGTCCATCAATTTTAGCCCCGACGGGCGCACGCTCGTCACTGACCACGAAGGGGCGACTCATCTATGGGATCTAGCGACCGGAGGGCTGGTACGCAGTTTCGACGGATCTTATGGTGTCGCTGCAACTACTGCGTTCAGCTCAAACGGAGAGCAACTCATCATTTGCGCAAGGGAGACGCTGAAAATAGTCGACCCGGCCAGCGGCAAACTCCGGAGAAGTTTCAAGATTGCGCCGCCGGGCGGTACCTTCGCAAGGGCCAGGCGGCGGATGCCGGGACAGTATTTTTACGTGAGTGCAACTGCGCTAAGTCGCGACGGCAGTCTCGTGGCGACGGGCTACTCCGATGGGTCTGTGCAAATATTGGATATCGCCACCGGGGACATAAAGAGAGTCTTCAAGTATGAGGGAGACGACGGAGACCAGACCGGCCGAGGGTACCGGTCTGACCCAGTGGAGCTTATAGAATTCAGCCCCGACGGAACCGAACTGGTCATCATAAGCGGTCCGGGTACGTGCTTGCTGAACCTAGATGCCGGGGGGCAGGGGCGCGCGCTCGAAGGGAGTACTTCCTTTCTCGTGGCGACGTACAGCCCCCATGATCGCTTGATAGCCACTGGAGAATTCGGCGGGCAAGTGAAATTGTGGAATTCCAGTTCCGGCCGTCATATGTATTCCTTTCCAGGCAATCCGGAAAAGGATTCCCGCCGTAAAATGCCGGTCAAGGGAATAGCTTTCAGTCCGGATGGCAATCGGCTGGCCGTCGCGAAGAAATACTACACTATTTCGCCATCAGTTCTGGAACGGTACCCTCATCACGGGACGGATCCCGACGCTGCCCTCCCCGCTGAGCCTGGCGCATGGCTTGAAATATGGTACTGACCTCTTCGCCTCAATCCACCGGTGATTTAGGGCAAAAGTACCGACGAAGGTCGGGTGCGTTATGGAAAAATAACTCTTCGTGGCCGTCAGTTCGGGTGGCACAAGAGATGCTGTGGGTGAACGCGGAGGGCAGGGTCCGTTCGAGATTCGTTCGAGATGACTGATTTGCGGGTTCGACTTTGGCTCCTGAACTACTGAATCTCTTCGAGCTGCGGCGTGATCTCAGAGGCGACCCACTCCATCGCCTTTTCCACGTGCTCGGCCGCGATCGGCAGCCACAGTGTGCAGGTGGTCAGCCCGGACTCGGCTAGACGCCCGAGGTCATCGACGACACTCGCCGCGGTGGCCACGTCACCGCCGAGCGGCCGTCCCGGTGCGGATGTGACTGCGGGGATGCCCGGCGGCGTCAGGAATGCCGCCGTGGCGAGCGTGAGGCGCTCCGCCTTCCCCGTGCCCTCGTCGAGTTCATGCAGGCGGCGTCGCACGTCGGTGAGTTCGGCGGCGCTGACGCCGGTCCCGTACCAGCCATCGCCGAGGCGCAGCGCGCGGCGCAGGGCGGCGTCACTGTGGCCGCCGATCCAAATCGGCGGGCCCGCCGGGGTGACGGGGGGAACGCCGAGGCGCGCGCCGCGCAGTGTCGTGAACGGCCCGTCGAAGTCGGCCGGGCGCTGTGACCACAGGGCCCTCGCGGCCGCGAGGTGGTCGTCGGTGCGGGCGCCGCGTTCCTGGCTTCTGACACCCAGCGCGCCGAACTCTTCCGGGTTCCAGCCGGTGCCGACGCCGAGGATGAGGCGGCCGCCGGAGACGACGTCGAGGGTGGCCGCCTGGTTGGCGAGCACGAGCGCCGGATAGTAGGGCGCGACGAGCACGGAGGTAAGCAGCCGCAGCCGCCGCGTCGCGGCCGACACCGCCGAGAGCAGCACGAGCGGGTCCGCGTCGAGGCCGAAACCGCTGTCAAGCAGGCGGTTTCCCACTGCCACGTGATCGAAGCCGAGGTCTTCGGCGTGGCTGGCGGCGCGCAGCGCCGCTGTTGCGTCCGCACGCGGCCAGCGCGGCTGAAGGGAGACGCCAAGGCGCAGCGTGGACATGGGGAACCTTTCAGTCGGCGATTCTGGTGTCGCGGGCGAGCTTTTCCCAGGAGCGGATGTCGGCGCCGGTGCGGTCGAGATGACTGAGGATCGCATCGACGGCGTCGTCCCCCAGCGGCAGGCGCAGCGGGGTGCTTGGAGCGGCGAGGGCGGTGAGGATGGCGGTCGCCGCCTTGGCCGGGTCTCCGGGCTGGGTGCCGGCGCTGCCGGTAATCATCTGCCGCGTCCGCCCGACGGTGCCGGCGTACTCGGGCATGGGCTCGCTGGCGCTGTGACTGCCGAACAACCCGGTGCGAAACGCGCCCGGCTCCACGATCAGCACCTTAATCCCGAGCGGGCCGACCTCGTCCGCGAGTGCCTCCGACAGGCCCTCGAGGGCGAACTTGGTGGCGCTGTAGGCGCCGAACCCGGCGAACGAGAGCTGGCCGCCCATGCTGCTGATCTGCACGATCGCCCCCGCCCGGCGGGACCGCATGTGCGGGAGCACCGCCCGGGTCAGCGCGACGGGCCCGAACAGGTGGACCTCGAACAGGTCGCGCAGCTCGGCGTCGGTCGTCTCCTCGGCCGCTCCGACGTGCGTGCGCCCGGCGTTGTTGACCAGCACGTCGATGCGGCCGTGGCGGTCGATAACATCCTGGACGGTCGCGTCGATCGCGGCGGCGTCGGTCACGTCAAGCGGCAGCACGTCGACCTGGCCGTGGTGCGCGGCCGCCAGATCGTCTAGGGCCGTGACCCGGCGGGCGGTCGCGACGACGACGTCCCCGGCGGCGACGGCGGCCTCGGCGATCGCCCGGCCGAAGCCGCTGTTCGCCCCGGTGATCAGCCAGACCTTGTTCATCCTGTCCTCCCACGGCTTGCCTTGCCTGCGCGGGCGGTGCGGTGCGCCCGTCGGTACCGACTCTGCCCGCCGCCGTGGTGGCCCGTCCAAGACCTGATGTGATAGCTGATAGTTATGGACGTGCACGGGCGAGACCTGCGCTACTTCGTCGCCGTGGCCGAGGATCTGCACTTCACCCGCGCGGCCGAGCGGCTGTTCATCTCCCAGCCGGCGTTGAGCAAGCAGATCAGGATGCTGGAACGCCAGCTGGGCGCGCCGCTTTTCGACCGTGGCCGCGACGGCGTCCAGCTGACGCCGGTCGGTAAGGCGCTGCTGCCGCACGCCCGGGAGGTGCTGGCCGCCTGGGACCGTGGCTGGTCGGCCGCCGAGGAGGCCAAGAGCAGGCAGGCAGCGACGCTGGTGGCGGGGATGAGCACCAGCCCGGGACGCGGCGGCCTGGTGGCCGCGATCAGGTCCCGGTTCACCGCCCTGCAGCCGGCCGCGACCGTGCAACTGCGTCAGTCGAGATGGGGCGACCCGACGGCGGGGCTCGCCGACGGCGCGGTCGATGTGGCCTTCGTCTGGCTCCCGCTGCCGGACCCCGATCGCTACCAGTGGGTCGTGGTGGCGGAAGAACCACGCCTGGTCGCGATGGCCGACGGCCACCCGTTGGCCAGCAAGGACACCATCGAGGTGGCCGACCTGCTCGACGAGCCATTCCTCGCCCTGCCGCCGAGCGCCGGGCCACTTCGGGACTACTGGCTGGCCACCGATGCCCGCGGCGGCCGGCCACCGCGCATCGGCGCCGAGGTCGCCAGCACCGAGGAGACCTACGAGGCTCTCGCCGACGGGCGCGGCATCTGCCTGCTGGCGGCCGGCAACGCGCGCCTAATCACCCTCGGCGGCGTCACCACCCGGCCCGTCAACGGCCTGTCACTCGCCACGCTGGCCCTTGCCTGGCGCCGCGACGACAGCCGCCCGCTCGTCCTCGACTACGCCCGGGCCAGTCGCCAGGCAACCCGCCGCTGAGCCCACCGCGTGCTGGAGTTAGCGCCGGCAAGGCGCCGGGCCCACCTCCAGTGTCGCGGCTGTCAACGATCCGGGGGCTCTGCGCCTTATCTAGGCACTCAAGGGGCGTAGCCGGCCGTAGGGAAGCACACGGCGATCCCCAGCGCCAAGCCGAAGGGATCGCCATGAACGACAGTGTCGCACATCCGGAGCAGCCCGCCAGGCCGCCTCAGCCGCCGCGCCGTGCGAGCGCGGGGACCATCCTCACTGTTGTCAATGGCGTTCTGGCCGGCGTCGGCGGCGTCTACGTCGGCACGCACTCCGTTCTGATCACCGTGATCGCCGCCGTCATGGCGGTGGCGCTCGCGGGCATGATCCTCATCAGCCAGCGCTGACCCCGGCGCGCCCAAGAATCTTCGATATCCCTGTCAACCTCCGAGGCCGCTCCCGCCTTCTCTAGGCAGTTGCCCACTGGGGGGCACGACACAGGGAAAGGCAGTGATCACATGTTCACGACTGAGCCGAGCGAAAGCGTGAAGGCCATGCTGACCGCGATCAGGCGGGGTGAGATCATGACGACCGTCGACCTCCGTGACTTCGAGCCAGACCCGTATGAGTTCACGACCGACCTGACGGGCGCGCTGCCGATCGTCACCGCGGTCGGCTACCTCGACATCAGCAACAAGCACGACATGCGCGAGGAGCTGCTGTCCGCCGCCGCCTACAGCAGGGTCGTCGTGGTCGACATGGCGGACACCTTCTGCGACGCCTGCGGCATGGGGGTGCTCGACGAGATCGCCCGACTGCTCGCGGACCACGGCGGGGAGCTCAGGGTAGTCACCGTCCGCAAGCTGACGATCCACTTCCTGAACGCCTTCCGGCTCAACCGCTGGATGCGGATCTTCCCGACCGTGCCCGAAGCGCTGTCCGGCACCTGGAGGAGCCGAATCCCCCAGCCAGAGCCGCTGGCTGCCTGACATCACGGACGGCCTAATGCCCGCGATACGCGAACGCTTTTACCGAGGCTGCTGGGGCAGGCGCCATCTTACGGTGAAATTGTAAGTCCTGTTGCGCGCCAGTTGATCTGCGGCGACAAGAAAAACGGCGTCTTCCGGTAATCCGACAGGTTAGACTTCTGGATGGGGAGCTCGTTCCCTTTTCACGCTCTTTCGTTGAGCGACGTTATTCCGCATTTTCCGCGTGCGACGTGAGTGATTCCTGCTCGTTGCGCACGCTCATGATGCCCCCGAAACGTCCCTGCATCCCCGTTGCCCGGCCCGCTAGCGGCCGCGGATTAGTCGGCCGGAGAAGCACAAAGGATCTTCGGGGTCTTGTCAACGTTCCTGACCGCTCCTGCCTTTTCTAGGCAGTCATCGTCCAATCACGTGGAGGTGGGTGAGGTGGCCATGGTCGTAGATCTTCCAGCCCCCAGAATCGGCCCGAGGCGGGTATCGGCCCGCCCGGTGCAAGGGAACGGCGCGCGTACCAGGAGCGCGCCGCTGATGCTCGTCTATGACAGAGGGGCGCCCGGCCTCGATCGCGAAAGCGAGCGGGCCATCGCCGCCGCGCTCGGGCAGCTCCCGTCCGGGGCCTGCCTTACCGTCCGTGACTCCCGCGGCAGGCAATGGCACGTCCGCCCCGCTGCTCCGGTCGAGGCAGCCAGCTTCGATGAGGCTGCGTTATGGAGCGCCGCCCTGGGCGCGACGATGTCAGCCGTGCCGCCAGGATCAACCTGTCGTCGCCGGAGGAATTCTTCAGCTCCTGCTGGCCCTGGCTGCTCCACATCCTGCTGAGCCAGGCCAGCGATTCCGGGCTGGCCGAGGAAGCGGCGGCCGAAACCATCACAACCGCGCTCGATAAATGGAATGATCTGGTCACCTTCGAACGTCCCGATTCCTGGCTGTACAAGGTGGCGACTCGCCGGCTGCGCCGGATGGAGGCACAAGCGCGGGCCCATGGCTGCCTGGCCGAGGATCGGCCCGGCATTGAGGCCGACCTCCGCCTCGTCTCTGCATCCGATGAGTGGGTGGCTCACAACGTGGACCTGGTCAGAGCGATGCGACTCCTGCCGCGCCGTCAGGCCGAAGTCCTCGCGCTAAGGTGCCTCGGAGACTTCTCGGAGCGGGAAACCGCGGAAATCCTCGGGGTGACGGAAGGAACGGTAAAAACGCAGTTGTCCCGGGCCAGGAACAAGATTCGCCTGCTGCTGGAAGTGAGAGATCCATCGTGACCGCGGAAGACGCCCTTCATGCCGCCGCTCGTACGATCGGCCAGATGCCGGAGGCCGACATCCGGTCCAAGTTCGCCGAGCTGCAGGCGGCCCGCAAGGCCCGCACCGGGCGGGAGCTCTACCGGCAGGAAGCGGAGGCCGCTTCCGTCGAGCTGGACGAGGCGGCTTACCGGGCCGCTGTCGTGCACGAGGAAGGTGGCGACCTGGAATCGGCCGTCCACTACTACCGTCTGGCCGCGGTCAATGACTTCCCCGGAGCGATGCTCAGGCTCGCCCTGACGCTCGACAACCTGGCGGCTGAGCACCAGGCCGAGGGGGACACCGCCATGGCGGAAGCGCTGCGCGAGGAATCGCGGGACGCCGCGGCGAAGGCCTTCGCCGCGGGCGAGGTCGGTGCCCCCGACCTCATGGAGGAGTTCGACGCAAGCCTTGACCCCACCCGTCCTGCGCCTTCTCCAGCTGACCCGGAGCCCACCGAGTGCGTTCTCGGCGGCTTCTTCAACGTCACCCGATTCGACTCGGCGAAGATGGCCGAGCACTGGCACTCCTGCAGTTCCTGCCAGGCTGAACTGGCCGAACTTGCCAAGCGGGCGAAGACCATCCTGCGTTGACGGACGGGCCACCAGTCCGGGGATGCCCGGGTGGGGCGACGTAGGGTGGTGAGCGGTAGGTCGGCGGGCTGTTGCGGGGGTGCGGTGGTGGAGGACATCCTCAGCCAGGGCGGGGATCGCGAGCCTAGCCGGTGGCGGCGTCGGCTCACGGTGATCGGGGCGGTCGTGGCGGTGGTGGTCCTCGGGATCGTCTACCTCGTCCAGCCCCGTCATCCGCACTCCCCCGCGGCCGCTCCGTCGGCGACCGCCAGCGCGGGCGCGGACGAACCGGATGCGATCGTCGGGCCTGCCCTGCCGTGGGCCGTCGCGCTGCGGCTTCCGGTGGCGGGGACGCAGCCGGCGTGGTTCTCCCCCGCCACCGGCCGGTCGGCGCCGATCGGCGGGCTGCCGTCGGACAGCGCCGGATACCAGTTCACCCGGGCCGACGGGGGCTGGGTGGTGCGGGCCGGGTCAGGCGGCGAGCTGGCGAGCGGTGATCCGGCGGTGCCGTCGCTGCCGGTGTGGTTCCTGGCCGACGGGGCGCGGTCGGTGACCCGGGTCGGCACGGCGAACCAGGTCGCGCCGGCCGCCACCGCGGGCGCGGTGTGGCTGACCAGTTATCCGGCGGGCGCCGATCCGGGCACCGCGGCGCGAACGGCGCGGGAGGTCAGCGTGGCCGGGGTGGCGCTGGGGGCGCCGGTGCGGCTGCCGGCCGGGTACGCGATCTTCCGGGCGACCGAGCGCGGGCTGCTGCTCGCGCCGGTCAGCCCGCGGCCGGGAGTGCAGGTCGACGAGCTGTGGAACCCGGCTGACCCGAAGGCGAGCCGGACGTTCGACGCGGTGATCGCGGCCGGCGCGGACGAGGTCGCGTGGACGCCGCCGTGCGCGGCGACGTGCGGTGTGCGGGTGCTCGACCTTGCCACCGGCACGAGCTCGGCGGTCGAGCTGCCTGCGGGGACGTTCGCGGAGGGCGCGTCATTCAGCCCGAGCGGCGCCTTCCTGGCCCTGCAGGTGATGTCCGACGAGGGCGGCGGGGCATCCACCTGGCTCGAGGTCGCGTCCACGCCCACCGGCCGGGTGACGCTGCTGCCGGGGACATCGGTCGGCAGCGACACCGTCGTCGACTTCGGCTGGCCGACAGGCGGCGACAGCCTCGCGGCGGAGTTCATCTTCCCCACGAAGGTGCAGCTCGCGTCCTGGCACCCTGGTGCCACCGGGCTAGCCGTGGCCGTGGTCCGGGCGAGGCAGGAGCAGACGTCGCTGGTCGTCGGCTAACCGGGACCGCGTCGACCCGGGAGGCGGCATCGAATCGGTTGTACGGCGGCAGCTGACGTCGGCCCGGGTCGTGGAGACTGCTGACGGTGGACGCGGAGGGCAGGGACCGTTCGGGATGATGGATTTGCGGGTTTGACTTGTCGGATCCGACCGGGCCCGTTCGATGTGACTGTGGGAAGCCCGGCACTGGGTTCGGGCGACAGGAAAGGACGGGACAGCCATGGCGGACAATCAGGGGACGGGCGGGACGAGGCCGTTTCGGTTCGGGGTCGTGGCCCCGCTCACAACTGCCTTCCCGGAGTGGCGAGACCAGGTGCGCCGGATCGCCGACGGCGGCTTCTCTACGCTTCTGATGCCGGACGTGCAGCAATGGCAGCCGGCGCCTGGACCCACGTTGGCTGTCGCGGCGACTCTCACCGACCTGCGGGTGGGGACGTGGGTGTATGCCGCGCCGCTGCGGATGGCCTGGAGTATGGCGTGGGAGGCGCACTCGCTGTCGGTGGTGACGGAGGGTCGCTTCGAGATGGGCATCGGCACCGGGAGACCCGGGATCGAGGATGAGCTGCGCGGGCTGGGCCTTCCGGTAGCGACACCAGGCGAGCGGTTGTCGCAGGTGCGTGACGCGGTTACGTCACTCAGAGAGCTCGACGGCCCCGCCCTCCATACGCCGGTGGTGATGGCCGTGCGCGGCCCGAAGGCGCTGGCGCTGGCGGCGGAACTGGCGGATACCGTCACGTTCGCCGCGTCCCCTGCGGACTCCCGGGCCGAGATTGTGCGGCTGGCGACGGACTTCCGTGCGGTCCGGGACGTCGAGCTTGCGTGCCACGTATCGGTGGTCGGTGACACTGTCGCGCCGTTCATGACCACCCCGGACACGGATCCGGCCGCCCTGCGCGCGGCGGACTCGCTCGCGATACTCCCGGGCGACCCGGCGGCGGCCACCGAGGAGATCTTGAGGCGGCGGGAGGAGAGCGGCTTCTCCTACTTCGTCGTCGGCGCCAACGCCGCTGACGCAATTGCTCCTGTCGTCGCTGAGCTGGCCGGACATTAGCCGTCTGGTGCCAGAACTCGACGCTTCCCTCCGGCGTCTCAACCGTGCGGAGGGTCAGCTCCCGAGTCCACGATGATAAGTTAAAGTAATCATTGTGGTGTTATTATGACGCTATGAATGCGACAACGCATCATCGCGCGCTCTATGCCGCCCCGCCACTAACCAGCGAAGACGAGGCGGTGCTCGGTGAGATCCACCGGCTGCGCAGGGAGCTGCGCCTCGTCCTGCGGACGCCGCGCCGGTGGGAGGGCGGGCTGCGACGATCGGCGCTTGCCCGGAACATCCGGGGTTCGAACAGCATCGAGGGCTATGACGTGGCCGAGGACGACGCGGCGGCCGCGATCGACGGCGAGGAGCCGTTCAGCGCCGACGAGGGGACGTTTCTCGAGATCCAGGGATACCGGCAGGCCTTGGGCTACGTCCTGGCGATGAGCGACGCGGACTACGCCACGTTCGACACCACCGAACTTCGGGCCATGCACTACATGATGCTCAGCCACGACCTGAGCAAGTCGCCCGGCCGCTACCGCAAGGGACCGATCTACGTCCACGACGAGCGCCGCGACCGAATCGTCTACGACGCACCCGACGCCGCTGACGTCCCGGAGCTCATGGAAGCGCTGGCCGCCAGCCTGCACACCGGCCTGAACAGCGACCCGGTCATACGCTCAGCCATGGCTCACCTGAACCTGGTGATGATCCACCCGTTCCGTGACGGCAACGGGCGGATGGCCCGCGCCCTCGCGACCCTGGTGCTGACCCGGTCCGACATCGGCGAACCCGAATTCTCGAGCATCGAGGAGTGGCTCGGCGCCAACACCGAGGACTACTACAGCGTGCTCGCACATACTGGGCACGGCACATGGCGCCCGCGAGCCGACGCGCACCTGTGGCTGGCATTCAACCTTCGGGCCCATCACATGCAGGCTCAGACGGTCGCCCGGCGAGTCAACGAAGCCGGGGCCACGTGGGACGAGATCGAGCAGCTGGCCGCTGATCACGGGCTGCCCGAGCGCGGGTTGGATGCGCTGTTCGACGCGGCCCTCGGCTACCGAGTCCGCCGCGGCGGGTATGCCAAGCGCGCCGGCATCACCGATCAGACGGCCACGAGGGACCTCGCCGCGCTTGCCTCGGCCGGTGTCCTGCTGGCGCACGGCACGGGCCGGGGACGTTACTACGTCGCCGGGCCGCCGATCCGGGAGATCCGGGAGCGCCGTCGTTCGGAGCGCAAGCCGCTCAACGACCCGTATCCGTGGATGCACGCGAAACTGGCTGAGACTGTGTAGGCCGCGATCGATAGAAGCAGCTGAACGGTGGACGCGGAGGGCAGGGTCCGTTCGAAATGATGAATTTGCGGTTTGACTTGGGCTTGGCCTTTGGTTTTTAAGGCAGGGTCCAGCGTTGGTTGGTCTGGCCGGTGCAGTCGTCGATGGCGGCCTGGGTGCCGGAGCCGCCGTTGCCGGTGTCGGTCAGGCACTTGCCTGACTGGGGGTTGACGAGGGCGCCGTTGGGCTGGCGGGACCAGGTCTGGGCGGCGGTGTTGTTGCAGTCGTAGAGGTCGACGACGGTGCCGTTGGTCGTGTTGCCGCCGTTGACGTCGAGGCACTTGCCGAGGACCTGGAGGGTGCCGTTGGAGGCGACCGTCCACTGCTGCGCGGTGGTGTTGTTGCAGGTGTAGACCTGGATCGGGTTGTAGTCCGTGGTCAGGGCGCCGCGATCGTCCAGGCACAGGCCCTGGTAACCGGTGATCGCACCGGTTGGCGGGGTGGCGCTGGTGATGGCTGTCCCCGTGGTGTTGGAGGTTCCGGCGGCCGTGGTGACGGTGATGTTGGCGATGGTGCCGGGGGTTACCGCCCACTGTCCGTTGGTGCCGCTGGGGGTGGGAACGGTGAACGTGATGGCGCTGTCGCTCCAGCTGTCGACGGTGAAGCTGGCCTCGTCGGGGGGCGCGCCCCAGTTGGTGCCGTTGTCGCTGAAGGTCAGGTAGCTACTCCCCTGGGTCGCGCCGAAGCCGCTGCCGGTGACGGTGACCTGCTGGCCGGCCGCGGCGGTGGCGGGAGAGGTGAAGGTGACCAGCGGGGCGGTCGGCTCTTGGAGCTGCACCGGGGCGCCGCCGGTCTGGGTGATGGTCGCGGTCGAGCCGGTTGCGACCGCGCCGACTGGGACCTGGAGCGTATGGTCGGCGCTGTTGTAGCTCCAGGCTGAGGAGGCGAGGGTCTGGCCGTTGAGCTGGACGGAGGTCGGCTGCGACTCGTCGACCAGGTCGATCGTGTAGGTGCGGCTGCTCGGCTCGCCGGCGTAGGAGCCGGTGGCGGGGCCGATCGTCACCGTCGACGTTTTCGCGGAGACGTTCTCGGTGTAGGTGATCGGGGTCTGGGCGGACTGGCCGGACTGGTAGCCGAGGCCGGTGCCCGCGTCGTCGTACATGCTGAAGTTGCCGTTCGCGCCGGCGTGGACCTGGAGGGTGGTCGGGGCGGTGCCCGCGGTCTGGGCGTTGCCGGAGGCGGGCTGGAGCGGGATGATGCCGCCGGCCTTGACGAAGACGGGCATGCGGCTGGTCGGGACGTTGATCGTGACGGTGGTGGGGCCGGTGAAGGTAGCGCCGGTGAAGTAGTCCTCCCAGGTGCCGGGCGGGAACCAGACCGCGGTAGCCGCGCTCGCCCCCGGCTGGGTGACCGGGTCGACCAGGACGTCCGGGCCGAGCAGGTACTCGTCGGGGTTGGTGTAGGCGGCGGCCTGGGCGGGATAGTCGAGGTAGAGCGCCTGGGTCATCGGGAGGCCGGTGCTGTAGGCCTGGTCGGCGAGCGTGTAGAGGTAGGGGACGAGTTCCTCGCGGAGCTGGAGGAACTGGTCGCCGACGGCCTGGGTGGCGGCGTCGTACTCCCACGGCAGGCGCGCGTTCTGGCCCCAGTCCACCTCGTCCGAGTGCTCGCGCATGATCGGCTGGAACGTGCCGAGCTGGAGCCAGCGCAGGTACAGGTCGTCCGGGTCGTTGCCGTTGCCGGTGGTGTTGCTGCCAAGGAAGCTGCCGATGTCGTCGCTGACATACGGCTCGCCGATGCTGCCCTCGTCCTGCGACAGCTGCGCCTGGGAGGCGAGGGTGTTCCAGGTTCCCTGGGTGTCGCCGGTGAACGCGATCGCGCTGCGGTGGTCGGCCCAGGGGCCGGAGGGGAACGACCCGGCCTGCGAATCCTGATACGACGCGCCGATGCGGGACAGGTCGAAGCCGCGCTCGCCCTGGTTCACCATCTGCTGGGCGGTCAGGTAGTTGATCCAGGCGTCGGGGGTCACGCCTTGGGTGGAGACCTCGCTGGCGTCGCAGCACCAATCGAGCCAGGTCTCCGAGACGGCGTTCTGAGTCGGGTCGGCGGTGTCGAAGTAGGACTCGGCCTGGGCCACGTTGCCCCAGTCCCACACCGCCTGGGTGCCGTTGTCGCTGAGCGTGTTTCCGGCGACGCTCTGGGCCTGCGCGTAGAGCGGGTCATCGTTGGCGACCGAGGGATGGACGTTGAGGGCGACGTGGATGTCCTCGGATGCGGCCCAGTCTTGGAACGCGGTGGGATCGGGGAACAGGCTGGAGTTCCACTCCCACCCGTCCCAGGTGCTCGGGCTCTTCCAGTCGGTGTCGACCGAGAGGTTATCCAGGGAGACTCCGTTGGCCTCGAACTGCGGCAGGATCGTGCCCTGGTAGTCGGCGGTGGTGTACGGGTCGTATTGGGAGAACCAGGTGCCGAACGTCGATTCCGGCAGCAGCGGCGCGGGACCGGTCAGCTTGGCCAGGTCCGAAAGGGCAGCGGTGTAGTTCTGGCCGTAGCCGAACAGGTAGCCGTCCTGGATGTCTCCCGCCGGGCGGCTGGCGATCCAGCCGCCTGAGGTCCACACCGCGGTCTGGGAGTCGTCGAGCAGATACCAGCCGGACTGGTCAAGCAGTCCGGCGGCCATCTGCGGGATGTTCGCGGCGCAGGTCGCGCACGTCGGGGTGGCCCCGGTGTAGGTGCCGTTGGCGGAGTCGTAGGAGCGGATGTAGCCGCCGAGGGGATCGGCGGGCAGGAACGGCGCGGCGGTCGCGCCGGGCGCGCTGACCGCGATGTCGTCGACGTTGACGTTGCAGCTGTTGCCGCTCGCGCAGTTCAGCGCGACGGTGTTGGTGCCCGCGGTCAGGGTGACCGGTACGGTGACGGTGGACCAGGCGTCCCAACTCGAGGTCGTCGGCAGGGTGACCTGGGTGGTGGTGCCGTTGACGACCAGGCTCTCGGTGCGCGATTCGAGATTCCCGTCGCCACCGGTGGAGTTGGAGTAGCGGATGGTCACGTTCGCGGTCCCGGCGGGGGCGCCGAGCACCTGCCAGGAGGCGTCCGCCCCGGTGGCAGACAGCCCGGCGATGAACCCGGGCGGGCTGAGGTAGTTCAGGTGATCGTTCGCGATCGCCGCCCCGCCGCTGAGCTTCGCCGCGCCCGCCTGGCAGGCCTGGCCGAAGGTGCACTCCCATTCCCAGGTGGGGGCGACGTTGGCGCTGGCTCCCGGTGGCAGCGAGCCGAGTAGCTGCATTTGGGTGTTGACGGCGGTGAACGGGCCCGAGCCGACCTGATACTTCAGTGTCATCTGGCTGGTGGTGATCGTGAGCCAGCCGCCGGAGACGCTGCTGGTGTAGGCGGGGACCGAGAAGTTGCGGTCCTCGATGTCGAAGGTCGGGTCGTTGAGGAAGCTGCCGGATCGGGGAGTACTCCATGCGGATGACCTCGGGGGCGATGACCTCGAAGCGGGCGTCGCCTTCGGCCACGGTGGCTTGGGCGGCGGCGGTGCCGTTGGCCATGTTGATGTTGTTGGAGAGGTTGACCGGGGAGGTGTCAGTCGTGGCTGTTTGCGCGCTGGCTCCGGTGCTGGCGGCGAGGACGAGGATCGCGGCGGCTGCTGCGGCGATCGCGGCCTTGGCGCAGGTGCGGCGGCGGCTTGGCGCGAGGCGGTGGCGCCATGACCTGGTGGGGGCTGCGGGCATGGCGAACTCCTCATATCGCTGAGCGCGACTAAAACGTGTTACGACTTCCTTTTACGAAAAGCGACCAAATGCGTCAAGCTATTAGTCGTTAACATGGCGTCAATATGGTCGAAGTCGTGCGGGTCGCGGTCGGCCCGCGACGGCAGCGGCTGGCTTCCCGGCATGATGGGGGCATGAGTTTGCAGCTTGCTCGGGAGGAGCCGGAGGCTGGGCCTTGGCGGGCCGAGTTGCTGACTGCCGTTATCGAGGCGCTTATCGGGCGTGGCCCGGGGCGGGTCGTGTCTGGGCGGCCGGTCATTCTGGCAGTGGACGGGCGCAGCAACGCGGGCAAGACGACGCTGGCGGCGCGGATCTGCGAAGCGGTTCCCGGGTCGGCTGTCGTGCATACCGATGACGTCGCGTGGGAGCATTCTCGCTTTGGCTGGTCGGATTTGCTGGTTGACGGGATTTTGGTGCCTGTGGGCCAGGGGCGGGGGGTCAGCTTTCGGCCGCCGCGGTGGGCGGAGCATGGTCGGGAGGGATCTATTGATGTCCCTGCTGGCTGCTCGTTGCTGGTCATCGAGGGGGACGGGGCCGGGCGGCGGGAGGTCCGGGACCTGATCGACGCGCTGATCTGGGTGCAGTCTGATGAGAGGGAGGCCGCGCGGCGGGGTTGGGCCCGGGCGGCGCACGCGGATGCGATCGACGGCGCCAATATGCCTGCGGACGGATCGCCTCCCGACGACGCCGGGTGGATGGCTGAGGAGATACCGTTCAACACTGCGCAATGATTGCGATGCCGACCTAGAAGTAATTCCCCGCTAGGTCACCGAAGCCCCTGCCGCGGGTACCGCGGCAGGGCTTCTCTTTGTCCGGAGCGGTCTGTTATCGCGCGCGGCGAGCAACCGCGAGGCGGCGAGTCACCACCGGGATGATGATCGCGGCGGCGATCAGGTGGCCGCCGGCCAGCGTGACCTTGGTCGCGGCGGTGGCGTTTGCGGTCAGCGGGCCGGTCAGCGACAGTGTGAGCAGCGGCAGCGTGGTAGCCAGGAAGGCACGCGCCGGCTGTGCTGCGCGGCGGGCGAAGACGACCGCGAGCACGGTCCCCCAGAACGTGCCGAGGGCCACGCCGAACGCCAGCCATCCGGCGTTGACCTGGGTGGCGGTGTGCGCGCCGAACGCGGCAGCCCGCAGCGGGACGCCCGCGGCGTGCGCGATCGCCCCGTAGGCCTCGATGACGACCAGGGCGGCTGCCCCCGCGGCGATGCTCACCTGGGACACCGGCCGCCGGGTACGGCCTGCGGTGCCGCCGGACGTGCTGGCTGGCGTGGAGGTGGTGGCATTAATCATTTCTAGCTCCCTGCGGAATCGAGCGGTTGTCTCGCCTGGTAGTCGAAGCCCGGGCCCAGCATTCGACATGCGGCGCCAACACGCCTGCGGACGGATCGCCTCCCGACGACGCCGGGTGGATGGCTGAGGAGATACCGTTCAACTCGGCGAAGCGGACGTGGGAACGCGCTGACCTGATCGTCTGCGGTACCCCGGAGATTGCGCGGTGACCTGATGGGAGGCGAGGTCTCCCGAGGATGAAGGCTCCGCGGTTCAGGTGGTTTCGAGCTGCACGAGACAGAACGGGTGTCCGGCCAGGTCGGCGTAGACCCGGTAGGTTTCGTCCTCGAGCACGACACGTTCCCCGAGCGGGACCGCGCCCAGGGCGCGCACCCGCTGATCGGCGATCTCGAGGTCGTCGACCCGCACATCCAGGTGAAGCTGCTGCGGTGGCTGCTGGTCCGGCCAGCGGGGCGGGCGGTAATCGGCGATCTGCTGGAACACCAGGCGTCGTCGGCCGTCGGAGGCGTCCGCGATGTCGACCGAGTCGGCGGTCTCCTGCACCCGCTGCCAGCCGAGGACGGCCGCCCAGAACCGGGCCGAGATGTCAGCGTCGGGGCAGTCCACGACGATGTTCATCAGCTGGCCGACAGGGGTGTCCACCCCGGGGACTGTAGCAGGGGTCGACGGGACCCGTCGCGCCGAACGCGCCCCCGGCTCCGAGTTGGCAGCCGGCGGGGGGCGTTCGAGCAAACGCCCGAGCGCAAGCGGGAACATCGGCGGCCGCCGGCGCGCTGAAGTAGCGGCGCAGGTCTTCGACCACTACGGTTCGCGGTGTGACTGCTGCGGTTCGAGGAGGCGGCGGTGGCTCAGGACAACGCGAGAAGCTGTTCGGTCGAGATGCCGAGACGTAGGGCATGTATCTGGCTGCGGGACAATGGCTTCCCCGAGGGATTCCAGATCTTGTCCTGCAACGACTCCAAGGGCACGAGCGGACGGTGCACGCTCGCGCATATCGACGGCAAGAAGCACTGTTAGGCCTGTAACGAGATCAAGCTGCTGGGGAAGGAGTTCGGCACTGACCGAACCGCCCGTGACGGGCACGCTCGCGCTGCAAGATGTGCGACGCCGCAGCGCCAGAGCAATGAGGAGGATCGCTAAATGCTGAAGAGTGACATGATCGGAACCGAGGGCGAGATCACCGCCATTTACCGGGGCGGGATGCGCCATGCCGAAGGCTGACTTCATCGAGACCGAGGGCACGGTCACCCGGATGCGCGGGCACGGCTTCTACACCGTGGTACTCGCCAACGGCCACGAGGTCCTCGCGAGGATGTCGGGGCGGATGACGAAAAACCACATCCGCGTGATCCAGGACGATCGCGTGCTGCTGGAGATCAGCCCGGCGGACTGGTCGCAGGGGCGCATCGTCTACCGCTATAAGTAATGTTTCGTCGGCCGCTGACCCGGGGCGTTGCTCGGCTCCAAGCTCGCTCGACGACTAACGTCTGAGCTGCAGCTTGGCGTTTCGGCCGAACAACAGTCTCCCGGGCCGGGTCTGGCTATCCCGCCGGGCTGCCGGCTGCAGAGGAAAGCACCCGCTGGATAACATCCATGAGCTGGGTTTCGTCGTACTCGAATCGGCGGTAGCTCATCTCCAGCGCGTTGAGGCGCGCAAGCTTCTGGAGGCGGCCGGCAACTGCTGATGCCGAGGTGCTCGCGCCCCATCGACGAGCACCGGAATAACGCGCACGCAGCGCTCCAGTGCCGACCGGATCTCAAACCGCACGTAGTCATCCGGGTTGTCGAGCCGACGCTGGCCGTCCTCATCCGTGATCGTCAGCCACTTGGGGCCGATCAGGGCAATCAGGACCGCGCACGAGTCCACGCCAGACTTGATCGCTTCCGCAAAATCAACGCCCGCCTCGATCGCGTCCAGATCCATGAAGACCGGTATGTCCGGGAAGCGCTCGCTCAGGTGCTCCTTCAGGAGGATCGCGTATGGGCCGCTGTCCTCTCGACGGTAGCTCAGGAAGACCCCATGAGGAGAAAGCGCTGGCACGTATCCACCTGTCTAGAAACGCACGCTATTGCCCGATGATTGAGACGATCGCGCCCCAGTGCAGCCCGAGCCTAATCAGCCTCGGTCGGCGCCGTGCCGGAGCCGGCTGAACGCGCCCTACTGCCCTAAGCCAGCCTCCATCAGGCGAGCTCTTGCGTGTGCCCCAATTTTCCGTTTTGGGACCTTTGCGCAGTAGAGGGGTTCGTCCGTCTATTCGGTGCGAACTGCCGCACTAGGTCTAAGGATGACCATAGCGGCATTGCAAGTACGGCTGCAACCGAAACGGCACGTACGAATGCACTCTTGTTTGCACGAACATTGGCAATAGTGTGTGGCGCAATTGCGTATCTGCATTGTCTTGCCCGTACCTGCAAAGATGCCCGCAAAGTACCCCAAAATGATCTCGCCGCTCAAGTTGCTGTAGTAGCTGGCCGCCGTGCGAGTGTCGCTACCGTCGCCTGATCCGGACCGACCTCGGTAACCCAGTTGTGCGCACATAAACGTGACATGAATACGCCGGTGTTGCAGATAGGGATCGCTGGGATGTGACACCTATCGTGGGGAGAAACAGGCATTGCCAACGAGACACGTTTGGCCACGCTGCGGGGGGCCGCTGGCTCGGCCGGCTCGAGACTGGTCCGCACACCGCCCTCTACGTTCGGGTATACAGGTGCTGCTGACCGTGAACGCGGAGGGCACGGTCCGTTCGAGATGACGGATTTGCGGGTTGACTTGGAAGGTATGCGCCGCAGGATGAGCGTCAGGCGGCCGGGCCGCCGTTCTCCAGCGCGGCGACCGCGCCCGCCCTCACCGCGTCCAGGCACGACGCCACCCGCCGCGCGAGCAGCGGGGTCACGAGTCCCCTGACCTGGTCCGGCGCGACGAACGCGAACTCAGCGAGTTCCCCGTCCGCGAGCACGATTTCCTCGATCTCCGCCTTGGACAGGACGTCGTAGTCGTAGACGACGATTAGGCCCTCCGGGCGCTCCGGGCGCGAGGGAACCCAGTCAACGGCGAGTACGGGCCCCGGCGGCCGGTCCAGCCCGAGCTCCTCGGCTACCTCCCTGCGGCACGCGGCGTGCGGCGACTCCTCGGCCTCCACCGCCCCGCCGGGAAGGTCCCACGTCTCCTTGTAAACCGGCTTCACCAGCAACACCCGGCCCACGTCATCACGGCAGAACGCGGTCGCAGCCATCCGCTTGCGCGCCAGTGACGCCACGTACTGATCGGGCGGAAGCACAGGGCGTCCAGTCACATCGGGAACACTATCCACAGAACCACGGGCGCTCACGTGAACAGCACCCTCCGCGGCGGGTCGTCGGTGAAGGCGGCCCTGTAGAAGTGGCGGCTGGTAGCGTCGCCACGTGCCTCTACTCGCCTCAGACGCCACCCGTGACGAGCAGCTGCGGCGGCTGCGGGTCGCCTATCCGGTCTTCCGCATCCAGGCCGCCGACGCCCACGCCGACGGTGGAACGGTGCAGGTCACGTTCACGTTCACGGTTGGCGACCGGACGTTCCGCCCGTCGGTGGAGTTCTCCGGCCTGCGCCCGGACGAGGCAGCGCGCGTGACCGACCCGGCCGCGCAGCGGATCATCCGGGCCCTAGCGATCGTGGAGGCCGCCTCCTACTGGAAGGCGACCGTGTCCCCCGTCATCGAGATCGGCCTCGGCGCCGACGACCCGGCCGAGGTCGCCTGGTGGGAGAAGTTCTGGATCCCGGCGATGGGCGAATTCCTCTACCGCAACGGCATCGACTTCACCGCGCCCGGCTTCCTGCGGATCACCGCCGCGCCGCGCCTGCCCGCCGGGAAGCCGGCCGCCCCGGGCGGCCCGGTGAGCGCGGCCCGGCCATTGGTGATGTTCTCCGGCGGCAAGGATTCCCTCGCGCTCACGTACGCGCTCAAGGACGGCCCGGTCGACTTCTTCCTTTACAACCCCACACAGTCCCAGCGGACGCTGGCCCGGCCGCTGGCCGACGGCGGGCGGATCACGGAAGTTCACCGGTCGGTGCTGCCTGAGCTGCTGGCGATGAACGACTCGGGCGAGTTCCTCAACGGGCACACGCCCTACTCGGCGTACCTGGCGCTGGCCGCGATGCTGACCGGGTACCTGCGGGGCAACGACATGATCGTCGCAGGCAACTCGCGAAGCGACGACGAGCCGAACGTCTCGGAGTACCTCGGGCGGTCAGTGAACCACCAGTGGACCAAGAGCGCCGAGTACGAGCAAGCCCTCCAGGACTACGCGGCCGCCTGGCTACCCGGCGCCCCGTCCTACTGCTCGCCGCTGCGGCCCCTGTACGAACTCCAGATCATCCGCTCCCTCGCGCCGCACATGGACGAGTACTTCCAGACCCAGAGCTGCAACAAGCTCAAGGGCCACGGCTGGTGCCTGGGGTGCGCGAAATGCGCGTGGGTGTTCCTCGCGACTACCGCCCTGTTCGGACGCGAGACCGCCATCGCCAAGGCAGGCGGCGACATGCTCACTAACCCGGAACTGTCCGGCCTTTACCTCGCTATGGCCGGGCTGAATGGCGACAAGCCCTTCGAATGCACCGGCACCGAGAACGAGGTCCGCGCCGCGATCGTGACCGCCGCCCAGCAGGGCAGCGGCCTGTCAGCCCTCGAATCGTGCCTGCGCGACCCCGCCGTCCTCGGCACCCGCACCCTCGAAGCCCTCCTCAAGGACTGGGGGCAGGACGACCTCATGCCCGTGGAGCTGAGGAAACAGGTCCGCCGGGCGTAACCGAATCGGCCGGTGACGGGGGGCCGGAAAAGCCGGCGGGGTAGGTGGCTTCCGACTGGCTCCTCATGCTGTGCATAGTCCAGAGAAGGCCGGCGAGATCGTCCGGGTCAACCTCGGGCATGTCCGGCACGGGGTTTCCGGCCGCCCTTTCCGCCTTCCGTCGTTCGTAGAAGCGCGTGCGCTTGATAGCCGCGCCGATGTACAGACCACCGACATAGACGCCTTCGGCGGCCACTGCGGTGTGCAGTGACTGCAGGTAGTTGCGCTGGGCGGCCAGGGCGAACCCGCCGGCGATGTCAGGCATGCCCCGTACGGCGCTGGCGCCTTGCGCGCTCAAGATGGCGCCGTCTTTTCGTTCGAGCATGGCCGGCAGAAACTCCTGCACCAGGGCCAGCAACGAGTAGAGAGCCAGCGGCATGAGCGCCCGGGCGCGCTCGGGCGTCAAGGCGCCGACCGGAATGAACCCGCCCGCGGAAACGCCGTAGTACAGCGTGCCAGGGTCGCCGACCGCGTCGCGGATCCGCCCGGCCAGTTGTGGCACGGCGTCGGTGTCGGACAGGTCGGCGGTGAAGACGTGCGCGGTTGCGCCGATGCCGGCCAGCTCCGCGGCCAGCTCTTCGAGCGGGGCCTGACGACGGGCCACCAGGACGACGGTGTAGTCGGCTCGCGCGTAGCGGCAGGCGACGGCCCGGCCGAGACCGGGACCGGCTCCGAACACGACGATGGATGGGGGCATGGGCGGCCTGCTCCTAGACTCGACTTCGCGGTAACTTGACCTGATGGTTAAGTTAACCCTAGAGTCAAGTTAACTCTGGAGTCAAGTTGTTCAGGACGGACGGATGAGCCCGAGAACCAGCCCGCCGGGAGACCCAGAAGGCGCCACGGCGGCGGGCCCGCCGCTGCGCGCCGATGCCGCCCGCAACGTGGCCCAGATCCGGGCCGCCGCCATCGCCGCGTTCCACGGCTGCGGGCTGGACACTCCGCTGGAGGAAATCGCCGCTGCCGCCGGGGTCAGCAAGGCCACCATCTACAACCGGTTCGGCGGCCGGGCCGGCCTCATCGACGCCGTGATCGAAAAGCTCGTCGCCGCCGAGATGTACGCGATCATGGACAAGGCCCTGCACGTGGCCGACCCCTGGCAGGCCATCGCCAGCTACGTCAGCGACCGACGCGACCTGCAATACCGCGAGCCCGCCTTCACCGACGCGCTGCTGATGACCTACCCAGAGTCCGGGCAGCTGGCCGCGATCGCCACGGCGGCCATCGACATGACCACCAGCCTGGTCCAGCGAAGCCACGAGGCCGGGGTGATACGCCCGGACTTCACCGCCGGGGACCTCTACTACGCCGATGTGGCCAACGGGCTCGCCCTCCGCAAGCTACCCAGACCCGCCCGTCAAGACTACGACCGGCGCACCCGCTTCTTCCTCGACGGCCTCCGCCCACGCTGACGGGCGCGTCCGTGCGGCGTCGCCCGTGCTGGAGCGATGGTGGTGGTGGTCTGCTCCGAGCGCTGATCTGGCGATCATGGTGGCGGCCCGGCGCAGGCGCGTCGGCGACTGAGAAAACGGGTCCGTCAAGCGTGACCATGTTGCTTATCGTGAGACGGGACACGTGACAAGGGGGACGAAAACGGGTGCCTCAAGAACTGGGCAGCGACGCGCATCGTGCCATCATCGATCAGGTCATTGCGCATTACCGGGACGATGCCCGCGTCTTGGCGGTCGCGGTATTCGGCTCCGTCAGTACCGGCGGGTGGCATGAGTTGTCGGACGTGGACCTTGACATCGTGACCGACGACCGGGCGGTAGTGCGGCCCGGTGATGAGGTGGCGGCGGTGTTCGGTGATAAGGCCGTGATCGTCTTGGCCCGGGCCGATTCGGCGGACATCGTGCTGGACTCGCTGGAGGAGGTGTCCATCCGCTGGCACCCGCTGAGCTCAACCAGTCCTAACATCTGCGCGAGCGTCCGCGTTGTCCACGGCGAGCTGCCGGATGCCGAAATCGTGGCTGCGGGCGAGGCGAACGAAGGCCGACCTGATGAGCAGCGACTCCTTGACACCCTCGTGAGAGATGCGATCGGGGCCGCGAAGTACCTCGCACGCGGGCGCCGCTGGGAGGCAGTCGTCGCCGTCGAGCGGATGCGCCGATCGCTACTGGAACTGCGCGGCAGGCGGGACAGCTTGCGACTTGACCCGTCCGACCCGGGCGGCGCGCTCGCCGCAGTGCTCGCCGAGACGCAAGCCAGGTACGATCTCGGCTCTGCCAGGCGCGCCCTGCTCAACCAGCTGGAACGCCAGCCCGGCTGACCCGGCCGCACCCGCGAGACGGGGCGCCGGGGCTGTCGGGGTGGCACGAGTGGCTTGTCGCCCGCCGAGGACAGGACTGCAACCACGCATGGCCCGGCCAAGTCCTGCACATCGCCCTGCCCGACGGCTGGGACAACCTCTGGAAACTGCCACCCGAACACGAAGCCCGCGCGATCCAGGTCCTCTTCCAACTCCTCGACGAGTTTCTAGCCGAGCGGGAAAGCCGCGAAGCCGCCCAACCTGGCTGAACTGGCGCGGTTCCGGTTGTGGTCTGGTCAGAGGGCTGATCTGGCGATCGCGGTGGCGGCCCGGTGCAGGCGCGCGTCGGTGAATTTCGCGGGTTCGAGTGTGGCCTGGATCCCCAGTCCGTCGATAGCTCCGGCGATCAGGTCGACCGCGGTGCGCCGGTCGACGGTGGTGTCGTCGGGGCGGGCTCGCCGGATGAGCTTGCCGAGCAGCCCGCGCCACTCGGCGTAGCGCCGCTGTTGTTCTTGGCGCAGGCGTTCGTCGGTTGCGGCGCGGCCCCAGAACGCCAGCCATACCTTCCACTCGAGCTGCCGGTCCTGATCCAAGGGGAGCGCGTCGAGGATGACCTCGAGCAAGACGGGCTCGATGTCCGCTCCGCCGACGTGGCGGATCATGCGCTGGCCGGCCCGTCGGTGCACCTCGCGCAGCGCGGCGACGAGCATGTCGTCTTTGGACTCGAAGTAGTGCGTCACCAGCCCGGTGGTGCACCCGGCGGCCTGGGCGATCCGCCGGACGGTCGCGGCCTCGAGCCCTTCGGCGGCGATGACGCGCCAGGCGGCGTCGACGAGCTCGGCTCTGCGCGCAGCGTGGTCGACGACCTTCGGCATGGGGCCATTCTATTGTTTGCGTAACAGTTGTTGTGCGATCCCGATGGCCCGGGGCATGATGCATAACATGTGTTGTGCAAAATCGGATGCTGTGGCGGCGCTCGACGCGGCGTCGGTCGGCGTCTTCGCGTTCGTGGGCAACGACGGCTTGCCGCGAGCCTGCGCGGTAACCCCGTACCTGAACGCCGACCGGGCCCTGGTCACCTCGACGCTGGCGTTCACCGCGAAGGTCGCGGCGGTCCGCCGCGATCCCCGGGTTGCGTTGCTGGCCGGCGGCTGCCTGGTTCGCGGGCGGGCCGCCCTCGATGTCGATCTGACCAGCAAGACATTCGACGAGCGCGTCCGCAACCAGGAGCTACGCAAGTACCCGCCGGCCGCCGGCTGCTCGCCATCCCCGGCCATCGCCGCCTTCTGTGGTGGTACGTGGGGCGCGCGTCCATGGCCATCCCCCTCGACGATTGCACGCCGGCGCCCGGATCGGACCGCATCACGGTCAGCTTCGTGGACGGCGGGCTGCCGCGGATTGTGCCGCTCGAACCCGCGACCGGCGTCTTGGGAGACGAGATCCCAGCTCCGGCCGCCCGCGACGGCGCGGCCTGCCTGCTCGTCCACGACGAGGATCCCGATATGGCGGACCTGCGCCAGCTCACGCTGCACGGCACCGTCAGCGACGGGACCTTCCGGGTCCGGCGGCGTAGCGGGTCACTTGAGCCGGCGCATCCGGGAACGCTCGACCAGCTCGGCTCCCTGCGAGCGCTCGGGCGCGCCGCCCGCGGGAACCGCCCGGTGCTCGCCCAGTGGGCCCGGGATACCTGCGGGTAAAGGGATACGCCATTCAAGGCCGCCGCACAATCACCCTCGCCGGGAATGATAACTTCAGCTATGATAATTTGAGCTATCATAGTCAGGGAGACTGTTGTGTGGGCAAAGCCGAATCGGCTGTTCGACCGGGATGTCGAGTGGGCGGAGCTGTCGGAGTTCGCTAGCTCGGATGAGCTCGGGGCGACGCTCGGACTTGTCTACGGGCGTCGAAGGCAGGGGAAGACGCTGCTGCTTGAGCTGCTGGCCCTGGAAACCGGCGGGTTCATGTTCGGGGCAACGCAGCAGACCGAGGCGCAGAACCTGGCCGATCTCGGAGCGGCCTACGCAGCGTACCGAGGACTTGGCCAACCGGTTGCCTTCGCCGGGTTCCGCGAGGCCTTCGGCGAGCTCCTCCGGCTGGGCGAGGAACGGCCCACCGCAGTGATCATCGACGAGTTCCCTTACCTGGTCGCGGCGACCCCGGCGCTTCCGTCCTATCTGCAGCAGGCGCTGACCCCGCTCGGCCATGCCCGGCAGGGCACCAAGACGCGGTTGATCCTGTGCGGCAGCGCCTTGACGACCATGTCACAGCTGCTTGGCGGCGGCGCCCCGCTGCGCGGGCCGGGCGCGGATGGAGCTGGTTGTGCGGCCGTTCCGGTTCCGTGAGGCGGCCGAGTTCTGGGACGTGGGACATGACCCTGAGCTCGCCTTTCGGCTCAACGCCCTCGTCGGCGGGACGCCTGCCTATAAGGACATGTGCGGCGGGTCCGGCCCGCGAGACCTGGACGACTTCGACCGCTGGGTGAGCGGCGCCTGCTCAGCCCGGCAAGCGCGATGTTCCGCGAGGGCACGCTGCTGCTGCGCGAGGAACCGTCCATTGCGGACCCGACCTCGTACGCATCGGTCCTCGCCGCCATCAGCGCGGGCGCCAGCCGCCGCTCTGAGGTCGCCGCCGCCCTCGCGCGCCCGTCCGGTGCGCTGGCGCACCTCCGTCACCGGGTTGCAGGATATCGGGCTGATCGAGCACCTGGATGACGCGCTGCGCGGCAAGCGGACCGTCTTCCGGATCGCTGAGCCCATCGTCCGGCTGCACCAGCTGATCACGGCGCGGTACGAGCCGGAGCTGGTGGCAGGCCGCGCGGACCGGGTATGGCGGCGCAGCGCGACCGTCGTCGCGGAAAAGATCTACGGCCCCCACTTCGAGGACCTGGCCAGGCAGTGGTGCCTGCAGTACGCCGACGAGGAGAGCCTCGGCGGCGTGGCCAGCGCGGTCCGGCCGACCGAGATCGCCTGCCGAGAGCACGAGGACACGGCCACGAGCTCGATATCGTCGTCGACCGACGACCCAGCCCGGCCGGCCATATCAGCGCGATCGGCGAGGCCAAGGCGACCCTCCGCCCTGTCGGCCTAGACCAGCTCCGACGACTTGAGCACCTGCGCGGCCTGCTGCCAAGCCAGCGCGTCGACCAGCCGCCGAAGCTGCTGCTGTTCAGCCGCACGGGCTTCACCGCGGGCGTAACTGACGAGGATGTCGCGCGCCCTGACGTGGAGCTCATCGGCATCGATCGGCTGTACGGCGGCAGCTGACGGCCCATGGCTAACCCTTTGCGATTGCCTCCAGGGTGTCCTGAAGGGCCGTCCAGGACACGAGGGTGTCGGCCGTCTGCTGGTGCGGGCCGCGGATCTCGGACAGGAATTCCGCTATGTCGTCCAGGCCCCAGCGCAGCCGGTAGAGCGACAGCGCATCCTGGTTGACGGGCCACCCGGTCCGCCGCGAGTAGCGTGCGGCGTCCTGGTCGCCGGAGATCACCCACCATAGGTCTCGCTCGGGGCGGGCGAGCGCGGTCATGTCCCAGTCGACTAGGCGCAGTCCGGCCAGGGTGTGCAGCAGATTGCCGGGATGGGGCTCGCCGTGCGTGACGACGTAGGGCCCGCCAGCCTTCCTGACCCGGTCGAGCAGGGCGTCGAACCGAGTGAAAGCCTGACGGAGCGGTCGTTCGTACTGGGCCAGGAGATCACGGCCCGGCTCGGCGTACGGACCGCCGCTCCAGGGGACGTCCAGGCTGGCCAGGGCCTGTTCCACGCGCTGTCGGGTGGGCAGCTCCAGTGGCCGGGTTGGTAGCTGGACGTCCGGAGGGGTTGCGGTATGCAGCCTGGCCAGCAGGTCGATGATCGCGGCCCGATCGCCGTCGTCGATCTCGTCGTCAAAGCGGCTGGGCGCGGGGTCGACGTGCGGGAACAGGGTCAGGGCATGCTGGCTGTCCAGGGAGCCGACGATCTCACCGGCGCTCGTCCGCACTGGGGCGACGACGAACTCGAGGCCGCCCTCCGCCGCTAGCCAGGCTGCCGTCTGCATGGCCGCCGACAGGTCGGGCACCCACGGCGCGGCCAGGTCGCTGACGGTCACGAACCAGCGCGAGCCGGTCTGGTCGACCGCGAGCCAGTGGTAGCCGCCGAACCCGACCGGCAGGTAGGACAGCTCGCCCGCGGTGAGCGCCCACTGGCGAGCCAGCGCGGCGGTGACAGCGCTGTCGCCTATATCCGGTGGGCGCTCGTGCACGGGTCGAGGCTAGGCCGCTGGGTTGGTCGGCGGCAAGAACTCGCCGCGGGCAGCCAAAGGTTCTCTAAAGGTTCTGAGGCGACCGCATTAGCGAAGACGGTCTGGGTACGTCTGATCATGCGCAGTCATCGCGGCCTTAGTTGCCCGACGTCAGCACGGTCAGCGCTGCGCGGAGTCCGCCTCCCGCGCCGCAGGGCGGCCTAACGTCACCCGAACCGTCGACTGCAAGGCGGACTCGTCAGTGTCGTTCCGCGTGAGGCAGAGCTCGCCATAGCGCAGGGAGAAAGCCGGATAACCAATGAGAAACGGGGTGAAGACATGATTTCTTCACATGACAGGCTGAAAATCCCGAACCGCCGCCGACGGGCGCTGCTGGTGATCCCGGCTGCCGCCGCAGGACTCGCGGCGCTGGCAGCGTGCAGCTCAACGAGCAGTTCGTCCAGCAGCGCGCCGGCCAGCAGTTCGCCCACCACCAGCAATGCGCCGGCCAGCAGCAGCGCGTCGGCCAGCAGCAGCGCGCCCGCCAGCAGCGGGTCAGCGTCCGGCGCCGCGGCGGCGACCGCCGCGGGCCTGAAGACCGCGAGTATCGGCGGCGTGACGGTCCTGACGAACGCCAAGGGCTTCACGCTCTACTCGTTCGCCCCCGACACGGCCACCAAGTCGGCCTGCAGCGGGGCGTGCGCGGCGGCCTGGCCGCCGCAGCCGGCGACGGCGACGGTCACGAGCCCGTACACCTCGATCGACCGACCCGGCGGCACGACCCAGCTTGTCTTCAACGGGCACCCGCTCTACACCTATATCGCCGACACCGCCCCGGGGATGGCCAGCGGCAACAACGTCAACGCGTTCGGCGGACTGTGGCACGAAGTCCCTGCGTCCGGTAGCGCCGCGCCGACCAGCAGTTCATCGCTGGGCTCGGGCGGCAGCGTGGGTTACTGAGCCGGCGAGCCGTGATGGAAACCCCGGCGCCGTCGGCGCGTGGCTGGCTGCAACTCATCCTGCGCGGAGCGGGGGCGGGTCTGCTGATCGCCACCGCGTCGATCCATCTTGACCTGTACGTGACCGGCTACCGGACGATCCCGACGATCGGCTGGCTGTTCCTGCTGCAGGTGATCGCCGCCTTCGCCCTCGGGCTGGCGGTGCTCGTCATCCCGAGCAGGCTCGTCATCGCCAGCCGGCTCGCTGCCGCCGCGGGTGCGGGCTTCGCGCTGTCCACCCTCGGCGGCTACCTGCTGACGGTCTGGATCGGGTTGTTCGGGTTCAAGGAGGTCCGCACGACGGCCGGCATTGTCGCCGGCGTCATCGAGGTGGTGGCTTTCGTTGTGCTGGCCGCGCTCGCGCTTGCTCCTGCACCGGAGGCGGAGGCGGAGGCGGCGAAGGCAGTGGCGGCCGACGGACGGGCGGCACCGGCGGGATTCCCCGATCAGATCCCGACGCCGATCGCCCGGGCGGCCGGGCTGACGACGGCGGTCCTGGGGGTTGCGGCGGTGGTGCTGCTCGGGGTCGCGGTTGGCAACGCGGCCGGGTCGGCACCAGCCTCAAGCAGCACCGATACTGCCCTGAAGACCATGTCGATCGGCGGGAAGACGGTCCTGACCAACGGCAAGGGCTTCGTGCTCTACTCGTTCGCCCCGGACACGCCGACCACGTCGAAGTGCTACGGGACCTGCGCCGCCTACTGGCCGCCGGCGATCGGCACCGCCGCAGCCGGCGCCGGGCTGCCGGGGAAGACCACCACGATCAAGCGGACCGACGGCTCGCTCCAGCTCACCTACGACGGGCACCCGCTGTACACGTACATCGGGGACTCGGCTCCGGGTCAGGCCTCTGGCAACAACGTCAACCTGAACGGCGGGCTGTGGCTCGAGGTGCCCGCCACCCCGACCTGAGAACGTGCTGACGGTCGAGGCGGAGGGCACGGTCCGTTCGAGATGATGGGTGTGCGGGTTTGATGCCGGTTCAGTAGTGGCGCTGGCCGGCCGGGTGCCGTTCTCCTGCTGCGCGTGTCTCGGCTCTACCGATTGATGGTGAGGCGGAATTGCTGGGTTGCCTGCTGCCCGGCGTAGTCGGTCAGCCGCAGGGTGAAGGCGTAGCTGCCGGCTGCGGTCGGTGTTCCGGTCAGCTGGTTGCTGGCGTCGCGCGGATCGCCTGAGGTCTGCAGGGTGAGTCCGGGCGGGAGCTGTCCGGCGGCGACGGCCCAGCTGTAAGGGCCGGCCCCGCCGCTGAGGAAGAAGTTCTGCGCGTACGCCTCGCCGACCGTTCCCGGGCTGAGGGTTGATCCGCCGCTGGCGTTGATGGCCAGCGGCTCGTTCGGGTCGACCAGGATCGAGTAGGCCAGGTACAGGGGCTGTCCCTGATCGCCGGTGCCTTGCACGGTGAAGGTGCTGCCGGGCTCGATGCCCGGGGCGGCGGCGGTGCCGCCGATGATATCGCCCGAGCCGGTGAAGGTCGCGGGCAGGGACAGGCCGGACGGGAGGGAACCGGAGACGACGGTGAGGGCGCCGCCGGCCTTGTGGCTGGTGACCAGGTGCCCCTGATAGGAGAGTCCGGTCTCGGCGTCGGGCAGCTCGCACACCCCGCTGACCAGGAAGCCGCCGTTGTCGGCGGGGTCGCACAGCAGCTGGTCGGGCGGGCCCTGCACGGTGATCGTGATCTCGTAGGCGAGCGTGGAGGTCAGGCCGCCGTCGGTCGCCTTGGTGGTGAAGTTGAACGTCCCGGCGTGCGTCGGGTTTCCGGTGATGGTGGTGCCGGACCCGGTCGGCGAGGCCAGGCTCAGGCCGGGCGGGAGGCCGCCCGCCGTCACCGCGAAGGAGACGGTGGCGCCGGCCGCGCCGGCCTTGCCCACCGCGACGGTCGCGGAGTAGCCGTTGGGCGCGGTCGTGACCCCGAAGGGCAGCGCGCACACGTTGCCTTCGAGCGTGCCGCTGTTGGCGGCCGCCGTGCACAGCAGGCGGATGCTCGGCGGGGGGTAGGGCTTCGCCGACGCCGGGGTCGCCGTGGTCGCGACGGCGAGCGCCGCAGCGATAATTCCGACCGGAGCGAGGAGCGCCGCTGCTCGGATACGTTTTCTGAATACCACCGAATTCTCCATTTCTGGCAAAATTGCCATCATGCAGAAACGGGGTCCAACAGGCCCGTCACGTGGTCATCGGATTGACCGCTGAACTGAATACGGCGCGCGCTGTCGGAAGGATTCGATCCGGGGTGATTATTTACCTGGTGATTGCGCGCGGTGTAAACCGTGCGGCCGAAGAGCATTGCGGGTTTATGGCGGTACGGATGCTTTACCTGATGTTTATCTGCGTAATTGGCCCGATGGCGCTGCGCCGAGCGGGGCGACGTATCGTGGTGCGCGATAGGTCAGTGTGCTGTGGGGGGTGGGCGATGGATGACATCCTCAGCCAGGGCGGGGATCGCGAGCCCAGTCGGTGGCCGCGCCGCCTCGCAGCGATCGGCGCGATCGTCGTGGTGGCGGTCGCGAGCATCGTCTACCTCAGCCTCGGTCACCGCCCGCATTTTCCCGCCGCCACTCCCCCGACGCCCGTCGCCACCACCGCCGCGGCCGAACCGGACGGGATCGCCGGGCCTGTCCTGCCATGGGCCGGCAGTCTGCGACTCCCGGTCGCGGGAACGCAGCCGGCCTGGTTCTCGCCCGCCACGGGCGGTTCCGCGCCGATCGGCAGCCTGCCGGCCGACAGCGCCGGCTACCACTTCACCCGCGCCAGCGGGGGCTGGGTGGTGCAGGCCAGTTCGGCCGGCGTAACCGGATGCGGCGATTGCACGGTGCCGTCGCTCCCGGTCTGGTTCCTGGCCGACGGCGCACGGTCGGCGACCCGGGTCGGCCGGGCGAATCAGGTCACGCCGGCCGCCACCGCCGGGGCCGTGTGGCTGACCAGTTACCCGCCGATCGCCGATCCGGACACCGCCGCGCGGACGGCGCGGGAGGTCAGCCTGGCGGGCGTGCCAATGGGGCCGCCGGTCAGGCTCCCGACCGGGTACGTGATCTACCAGGCAACCGACCGCGGCCTGCTGCTGGCGCCGGTCCGGCAGCGGCCGGGGACCCCCGCCTACAAGCTCTGGAACCCGGCTGACCGGAAGGCCAACCGCACGTTCGATGGAGTGATCGCGGCGAGCCGGGCCGAAATCGCCTGGACGCCGCCGTGCGCTGGGAGGTGCCGAGTCCAGCTACTCGACCTGGCGACTGGCAGGCAGGCTGTGGTCGAGCTGCCTGCGGGGAGTTTCGCGGCCGGCGCTGAGTTCAGCCCGAGCGGGGGTTACCTTGCGCTCCAGGTGATGTCCGACGAAGGGAGCGGGCCGTCCACCCGACTTGAGGTTGCGTCCACGGCCAGCGGCCGGCTGACGGCCCTGCCTGGCACCTCCGTCGGCAGCGACACCGCGGTTGATTTCGGCTGGCCGTCCAGTGACGACAGCCTGGTCGCCGAGTTCGTCTTCCCGGCCAAGGTGCAGCTGGCGTCATGGCATCCCGGCGCCACCGGGCTGGCGGTGGCGGTCATCCGATCGGGACAGGACAAGGCGTCGGTCGTTGTCGGCTAGCGCGGTTCCACGGGTGACACCGTCGCGCAACAGCGGAGCGGCGACGGCGGCCAGCTCGGCCCCCCAGCCGTCACTCGCCGCCGCCGCCTCAACCCGCGCAACACCATCGCTCGACCTATGCGGTCGTCGTCGCTCCCCCGGCGACGTGGATGATGCTGCCGGGGACTTTGAATGATTTAAGGGCGCAAGAAAACCTTATTAATGCCTCGGCTTTGTCGCCGAGGACGTCGCTCATCCGGCAAAATGCCTCCGGGACGGTGCTAGCCCCTGTTTAGAGCATCCTCACGGCAAGGCGATGTCACCAGATCGCTCAATTCGGGCCCTGGAGAGCCGCAGCTCCGCTGACGGAGGCAGGGAGACCTGGGAGGCGGCCGCGGGCAACGACCCGGGATGCGTTCCTGCAGGGTGTAGCGCACGGCTCCTCCGGCTTGGCGGTCCACAAGGTCCTCTGCCGGGGTCCTGAGCAGCAGTCGCGGCTGAATATGACTCTCGCGTTGCTCGAGTAACAGTGCGACTGCCTGCACGTTATCACATTCATGTGACCGACGGTAACGATTGGTGCAACTAAATGGAAAATCGGAAAGTGGCGTTGAGCGGCCGGCGGGGCGGGGCGAGGCGAGGGGCTCTGGCGCGCGGGCCGAGCGGCGGGCGAGCAGTCGGCCTGGACCAGCTCCGGCGGCTTGAGCACCTGCGCGGCCTACTGCCAAGCCAGCGGGTCGACCAGCCGCCGAGGCTCCTGTGTTCAGCCGGACCGGCTTCGCCGCGGGTACCAAGAAACCTGGAGGATAACGACGCGCTCCCCCGTACATCTGTTAGATAAGACCATAGGCTCGATAGACCAATGAGTCCCGCACGGTGATCTCGCGGGCTTGTCCATCCACTGCCCGATATTATCGGCAGAAGAAGGGGTGGCCATGGCGCGCGTGGTTCTGGTGCATGGGGTGGGGCAGCAATTTCTTGGGCGCTGGTCTATGCAGGGCGCTGTGGCTGGGGCATTGGTCGACGGGGTCGAGCATGCGGGTGGAGAGGGCCAGCTGCGTCCGGACCAGGTGGCGGTGGCGTTTTACGGCGACCGTTTCCGTGCCGCAGGCCTGCGTGGTGGCGGCGAGCCGAAAAAAGGGACGGATATCGTCGATGACTTCGAGGCGGAGCTGCTGTATGCGTGGTGGGCGGCGGCGGCCGCCGCGGAGCCTGACCGCGTCGTGCATCCCGAGGCATCGGCGCTCCGTGCACCGACGCCGATAACGGCGCAAAGAGCGATCAATGCGCTGCTTCGGTCCCGCTGCGTGTCGAGTGGGGTGGCGGAGCGCTTCCTGCTCGGGTCCCTGCGACAGGTGCGGTGGTACCTGACCGTCGATGAGGTACGCGAAGCGGTGCAGAAGGCGGTCGCAGCGCGGGTGGGGCCAGACACACAAGTGATCGTTGGCCACTCTCTTGGGTCGGTGGTGGCCTATGAGGCCTTGTGCGCCAACCCGGACTGGCCCGTTCGGACTTTGGTCACCCTGGGCTCGCCCCTGGGGATACCGGGGCTCATCTTCCACCGACTGCGCCCGGCGCCGACCGGGGGCAAAGGCATGTGGCCGGCTGGCGTGAGAATCTGGCGCAATCTGTGCGATCTGCATGATGCAGTCGCAGCCGTAAAGAATCTAGGGCCGCTGTTCGATAGTGACGGGCGGACGGTGGGCGATGAAGTCGTAGACAACGGCTGGAGAGTCCATGATCTCGGTCGGCATCTAACAGCCAGAGAAACGGGCCGTGCGATCCTGACCGGCCTTGAGGCCTCGTGATGACCGCACTCGGGCAGGGCAGCGGTACCGACGATTGGCCAGACGCCATTCGTCGCCATGCCTTCGGTATCGGTGTCGCAACGTACAAGGAGGGGTGGGACAACCTTCCGCACGTTCCGGGAGATGTAGCGGCTATTCTCGATGTTCTGGCCGCATTTGATTACCGCCCTGCGCAATCCTATCCGCGGGGGCTGATTGACCCGCCCACGCCGGCTCGCATTCGGACGGAATTGCGAGACTGGGCTAAGACGGAAGATCTAGAAGACGATATGCTCGTGGTCTATCATGCCGGGCACGGGGTAAATGAGGATAACCAGCACTTCCTCGTGTGCAATGAGACCGAACGCGACCTTGACGTCGCGCCTGAGACGGCACTCCTGACGTCACGCCTGGTGGAGTTGCTCGGCAACAGCGGGGCGCGCCGGCTTCTGGTTATTCTGGATGCCTGTTACGCAGGCGACGGTGCAGCAGAATCACTCGCTCTCGAGGCGAGGAACCAGATCGTCGCCGCCGCCTCGGCATCACCAGAGCGGCGCCGGCACTGGAAGTCGCTCGAGGTGCTCGCCGCGGCCCGGTGCGGGGAGGCGGCCGAGGACGGGGTATTTGCCGAGGTCTTGACGAGCGTTTTGCGCAATAGTGTCATCAACAGGCACCGACTGGCTGGCAACCGGGCGCCCTACATCCGCCTGGACCAAGTGGTGCGAGAAGTCAATCGCATTCTCGAGGCGGAGAGAATCCCGCAGCGTGTCGACCACGCGCAGATGCATGGCGATGGAATCGGCTTTCTGCCTAACCCGCATTACGTGGCGAATCTGCCAGAGAAACTCGATATCGCCGAACAGCAGACGCTTACCGGTCGAGCGGACCGGATGCGTCTGGTCGAGCGGACCGGTCACTTCGGCGCCAGCGCTCGGGGTGTGCATTCCCCCGGTCAGGCGGGACACTACTTCACCGGCCGTACCGCCGTCTTGACTCGCCTGGCCAACTGGCTCGGAGCTCGAAGCGAGCAGAATATCCGGGTGTTCCAGATCACCGGCAGCGCTGGCACCGGAAAATCCTCGGTGCTTGGTCGCGTGGTCGCGCTATCCGACCCAATTCTACGAGCGGGCATTCCCGACTCGACCGTGCTGCTTTCGACCGATCTTCCGGCCGGCATCGTTGATGTAGCCATTCACGCCGCGCGCCGGACGCTCGCTGAGATTCTTACTGCCTTCGCCGACGCCCTGGGCGTGAGCGGTAATGATCCTGACAGGATTATTACCGCCCTGCGGGCCCGGACTCAACCATTCACAGCAGTGATTGACGCGCTGGACGAGTCCGGAACGGGCGTGGACGGACGAGCCTGGCAAGAGATCATCGCCTTCCTACGGATGGCGTCGGCCCGCGCTCCGCAGCTGCGCTTGCTCCTCGGCGGCCGCCCTCATGTCTTTAGCAACTACCCGTCGGGCGGATTCATCACCAGGGTCAACCTCGATGAATCCAACTGGAGCGAGCACACCGACATCGTCGCCTACGCGGCGACACTGCTCACGGCCCCGCACGGGCCCGGCAGCGAAACCGGCCTCTCTGAGCGGCTTAAGGCGCGCGCGGCGGCCGAGGTCGCGGACATCGCCCAGGGCAACTATCTCGTCGCGCGTCTGATCGCCCGAGCCCTCGCCGACCCCGACCGAGAGCTGTGGCGAACCGACCCGGGGCAGTGGGCGCCGTTGCTGCCCGGGCCGGCCGTCGATGGAATGAGCCATGCGGAAGTAGTCGGTGCCGCCTTCCGCTGGGCACTCGACACCCAGCTCGGGCCCGCCCAAGCGGCCAGAACCCGGGCGCTGCTCAGTCCGCTCGCGTACGTGCAGGGGGCAGGGCTGCCGCTGGCGTCCGTCTGGCCCGCCGCCGCGAGCGCGTTCACCGGCCGGCAGGTCACTGAAGACGACCTGATCCAGCTCCTGGCTACCGACGCCGCCGCCCCCTACGTTGTCGAAGCACTCGACTCCCGCGGCCGGTCGGTCTACCGCCTCTACCACCAGGCCCTCGCCGACGACCTGCAGATGCAGACCAAAGCGACGACAGACGCGCAGCAGGAGCCCGGATCCAGTCCCGCGCGACCCGGCAAGAACGTGCTGACCACTATGTTCGACCGGCTCTACGAGCTCGTGACCCGCGCCGCCGATGGCTCGCGGGACTGGCACGGCGCCGATCCTTACCTCCTCGACCACCTGCCGGCGCACGCCGCTGACGGGGACCGCCTGCACATCCTGCTGGAGAACTCCGACTACCTCGTCATCGTCGAGCCAGCCGCACTGCTGCCGGTGCTTGACCAGACTAAGACCCCGGTTGGACGACTAACGGCGGCTATCTACCGGAGTTGCGCCGAGCATCTCCAAGGCGCCGCCCCCGACGCCCGCCGCTGGGCGCTTGCGACCGCCGCCGCCCGTCTCGGCTACACACAGCTCCAAGATCGCCTGCGGCCGGCCGTAACCGATGGGCTGTGGCCGCGATGGTCGACCGGACCGGCGCGCTCGGCACTCCGCAACACCTTCAGCGGGTCTATCGCCCCGGTCATTGCGATCGCCTGCACGACGCTGGACGATCAGCCGGTCGTCGTCACCGGCTCTTACGACTGCACCGTGCGGGTCTGGGACCTTTCCCGGGGTCAGGCGATCTGGCCCCCGCTGAAGGGCCACACCAAAGAAGTCCGAACAGTGGCCTGCACCCAGTTGGACGGTCAACCGGTCGCGATCTCCACCGGACACGACCGGACGGTCCGGATCTGGGACCTCACGCAGGGAAAGCAGATCGGCCAGGCAGTGACCGCAAATAAAGTATGGGTCGATGCGCTCGCCTGCGCCATGCTCGACGGCAAGCCGGTGGCCGTCACCGGCGGGGACAGCGGACTACTGCAGGCGTGGGATCTGACCCGCTCCCCGCTCAAGGGCGAGACATTCAGCGCAGGCAGGGGCAGGGTGGAAGCGGTAGATTGCACGATCCTCAATGGTCGGCCGATCGTGGTCGCCGGCGACGAACACGGGATTATCTGGACGTGGGATCTGGCCACCCGCGAATTGATCGACGAACCGCGGGAAAGGCCTTACGGTGACCGGATATCAACCGTAGCCTGCACGATGATGGACGGCCGCCCGGTGGCCGTTATCGTCCACACCAATATGTACGGCACCTACGAAGACGGCGCGGTTTGGGTATGGGACCTGGCCCGCCGCCGGGAGATCGGCCGACCCTTTCGCGGGAACGGACGAGTCAGGTCAGCGACCTGCGTGGTAATCAACGGCAGGTCCGCCGCCGTCACCGCCGATGCCCATGATGGCACCATTCGGGCCTGGGACATCGCCAGCCATCAGCGCATCGGGAAAACCATCCAAGGATCGCCCAGCGGGGCCCAGTCGATCGCAGCCACCGAGCTAAACGGCCGCCCGGTCGCCATCACCGGCAGCAACGACGACCTCGTCCAGGTATGGGATCTTTCCGACCCAAAGCGAACTACTCAATCAATTTCTGGCCACGATGACCTGATTAGGGCGGTGGCCTACACTCACGTCAATGACCAGCCGGTCGTCGTCACCGCGAGCGAAGACAGGACGATGCGAATCTGGGATCTGGGCACCGGGAGGCAAACCGCCGTACTTCCTACTGATAAGGCCAGGATAAAAAATCTCACCTGCGTAGCCGCCCCTGATGGCCACTCCTTTGCTGTCACTGAAGGCTACGTTGAAGGAACTGCCAGAATCTGGAACTTGTCACTCCGTGAGAAGGTCGGCGAGCTCGGAGACAATCTCATTGCCGCGACCACCACGGTGGTGCGGGGACGCGCCGTCGCCCTTATTTCCGACAAGCACGGCGTCAGCCTCTGGGACCTAGCCCGCGGCGAACAGACCGGTACTCTTTCCGCCGGGGAGGACGCCATTCTCGCAGTGGCGTGCACCATCACGGAGGACGGACGGTCGATCGCGGTCGGCTACGGAAACAAGGAAATCTGGACTTGGGATCTGGACCGCGGGGTGACGATCGGAAAGCCCCTCAAACACTACTATATTCGGAAACCTGGCAGCCTGGCATGCACGTCCCCAGACAGCCGATCCTTTGCCGTATCGATCCACACCGAAATCGATTATGAAGCTATGAATGATGGCAACCTTGAGGTCTACTTCGGCGAAGTGTATATCTGGGATCTGTCGCGCGGTAAAGTCGTAGGCCCACGCCGCACGCCCACCGGTGATTACCTACGGGGCGTCGCCTGTGCACAACACCACGGGCGGCCGGTCGCCTTCACCGGAGGAGATGACCGACGGGTGCGCATGTGGGACCTGACGAAGGGGAAGCTCATCGGCAGCTGGCCGGTACACGGTGAAATCAGATCAATCGCCTGCGAGTCAGCGAAAGGAATTCTCGTTCTTGGTGTCGGTTCTGACGTGCTGGTCGCGGATATCAGTTAGCACCATTTTCATCTGGTCTCCCACCGGCGAGAGAATCCTGGCGGTGGACGCGGAGGGCAGGGACCGTTCGAGATGACGGGTTTGCGGGTTTGACTTGGTCCTTGGCTTTACGCGCTCGGGCGCGGGGTCACGAGCGGCCGGCGGGGCGGGGCGAGGGGCTCCGGCGCGCGGGCCGAGCGGCGGGCGAGCAGCAGGGCGGCCACCGTCGCGATGGTCAGCGTGATCGCCAGCATGGCCGCGATCGCGCCGACCGACGGCATGACCGCGATGCCCCAGCCGAGGCCGCTGGCCTGGCCCTGGGCGTTGACCAGGAGCGGCGCCACCGCCAGGCCTGCGGCCGCGCCAAGCAACGCGCCGAAGGCGGTCAGGATGGTGGTGTTGACGACCAGGGTGGCCATGACCTGGCGGGGGGTGAGGCCGATGGCGGCCAGCACCCCGGCCTCGTGCAGGTGGTCGCCGAGGCCGACGGCGGTCGCGGTGAGGAGGTTGGCCAGGCCGATGATGGCGAGGGCGGCGATGGCGATGATGATGACGACCTTGAGCACGCCGAGGCCGTCGGCCGGGTTGGCGGCCTGCTGGACCTGGAGGCGGTCGCCCGACATCCGCAGCAGCTGCTGGCGGGCGGCGGACGGGTCGACGCCGGGCTTGAGTACGACGCTGTAGAACTGGGGCTGGTCGGCGGCGCCGTTGAAGGCGAGGGCGTCGAGGCCGAAGTCGAGGACGTCGCCGTTGTTGGCGGGGTCGAGGGTGCGGCCGACGATGTGGAAGATCATCGGGACGCCGTCGACGGTGACCTCGACCCAGTCGCCGACGTGGTAGTGCAGCAGGTCGAGCAGGCCCTGGCCGGCGATCGCCTCGTTGTAGGAGTCGAACATCGCGCCCTGGGCGACGTCGAACGGGTAGGGGCGGGGCGAGGTGCCCATCGCCCGGGCGGTGAAGGTCGCGGTCGCGCCCGGCAGCAGGGTGTCGAACTCGGCCCCGGGGTAGTCCGCCGGATCTGCGCGTCGCGGGCGAGCTGGGCCTGCTCGGCGTGGATGGACTCGCTGCCGGGGTAGACGGTGAGGGAGGCCGCGAGGTCGATCCGGCCTGGGTCGCTGGTGAACCCGTCGAGGGTGGTCCAGCAGGTCAGCGCGATCGTGATCATCGCCATGGGGATCGCGACCCCGACGATCGTGAGCGCGGCCGGGAGCCGGCGGGTGAAGGCGTCGCGGGCGCCGAGGACGAGCGGGACCGGGAGGCGGACCAGCAGGCCGATCCGCGCCAGGCGTGACAGCCGGCCTCGCGGCGGGGTGGAGGCGACGGCCGCGACCGGCGATACCCGGCCGGCCCGCCAGGCCGGGACCACCGTGGCGACGGCGACGGTCGCGACCGTGACCACAGCGGCGAGCGCCATCCACAACGCGGGCAGCGGGGCGAGGGCGACCGGGATGCCGTCCGGCGGGCCGATGAACGCAGGGCTCCTGATCGCCGTCCACGCCACCGCCAGGCCGAGCCCGGCGGCGGCGACGCCGAGCGCGGTCTGCTCGACCAGCAGCGCCCAGACCACCTGACCGGGGGTGAAGCCGAGCGCGCCGAGCATGGCGATGTCGCGCCGCTGGACGAGGACCCGCGAGGCGGTGACGTTGGCGATCGCGTACAGGGCGGCGATCAGCGCGATGATGCCGAACAGCCCGAGCAGCAGGCCGAGCAGCCGGTCGTTGCTCGCCATCGACGCGTCGACCTGCTGGGAGGTGGCGACCTGCTCGACCGGGGACGCCTCGGTGGTGGTGTGGTAGGCGTTGTAGACCTCCTGCACGACCTGGCCGATGGCGTTGGCGGACGGGTCGGCCACGCGCAGGCCGACGACCTCCTCGGTCTCGCTCGGGATCTTCTCCACCTGCTGCAGGGTGGCGGGCAGGACCCAGACCAGGCCCGGGGTCGCCTGCGGGTAGAAGTCCTGGTCGGCGGTGTAGGCGAGGCCGACCACGGTGATCGTGGCGGTGTTGCCGTCGACGCCGACGACCTTGACCCTCATCCCGACGCCGAGGTGCTCGGCGGCCGCGAACGAGGCCTCGACGACCGCGCCGGCCGGGCCGGGCGCCGGCCGGGCCGGCCGCGCTGGAGGCGCCGGCCGCGCCGTGGGCCGGGCCGTCGGCGGCGCGGAGCCAGCGGCCCGCGGTGACCAGCGGGGCGGACATGGCGGGCTCGGTCGGGCGCATCGCCCGCAGCTCGACCGGGGACTCGGTGGCGCCCTGCTGCAGGGTGGCCGAGGCGATCGTCGACGGGGTGCCGACCCGGGTCACCCCCGGCAGCGCGTCGAGCTTGGCCAGGTCGGTCCCGTAGCCGAAGCGGAGCATCACGTCGGCCCCGTGGGTGCGGGCGAACAGGCCCTGCCACGGGTTGGTGGTCCCCTCGAGCAGCATCGCCGCCAGCAGCAGGGCAGCGACCACCCCGGCGACGACGGCGACGGTGAGGATGGCCTGGACCCGTCGGGCGCGCAGGTCGGCCCGGACCCAGCGCAGGGTGGCGTGCGGCGCGATCGCCCACGATCTGGCCGGCATTCCGCTGTCCCCGGCTACCCGAAGGACCAGTCGTCGGCGACCATCCCGTCGTACAGGTTGATCACCCGGTCGGCGTTGCTCGCGACCCGCGCGTCGTGGGTGACGAGTAGGATCGCCTGCCCCTCGGCGTGCGTGCGGCGCAGCAGCCGGAGCACGTCGCGGGTGTTGCCGCTGTCGAGGTTGCCGGTCGGCTCGTCCGCCAGCAGCAGGCTGGGGTGATGGGCGAGCGCCCGCGCGAGCGCGACCCGCTGCTGCTCGCCGCCGGACAGCCGGGACGGCGCGACCCGGGCCTTGTCGGTCAGGCCGAGGTCGTCGAGCAGCTCCTCGCGGCGCTTGCGCGCCTGCCGGGCCGACACCCCGGACAAGATCGCGGGCAGCTCGACGTTGTCGGCCACGGTCATCGTCGACAGCAGGTTGGCGGTCTGGAACACGTAGCCGATGTGCCGTCGCCGCTGGATCGCCCAGTCGCGCTTGGACAGCGCGTCGACCCGCTGGCCTCGCAGCCAGACCTCGCCGCTGGTGGCGGCGGCGAGCCCGCCGATGACGTGCAGCAGGGTGGACTTGCCGGAGCCGGACGGGCCCATCACGGCGACGAACTCGCCGAACGCGAGCTCGATGTCGACCCCGCGCAGCGCCTCCACGCAGAGGCCGTCGGCGCGGTACTCCTTCACCAGCTTGCGGGTCTTGAGCATCACCGGGGCAGGCCCCGGCGCGGACCCGGTCACACGAGCTCCTCCTGGCAGCGTTCCAGCCAGTCGAGGTCGGCCTGCAGGTGCAGCCTGGTCCCTTCGACCAGCAGCCGGGCGGCGGTGTCCTGGCGGCTGGCGCTGTCCTGGAGGTCGTTGAGTCCGCGCATCAGCCGATAGTAGTGGTGACGCTGCTTGTTGATCAGCTCCATCTGGTCGGCCAGGCCGGCCCGGGGCGCGAGGATCAGCTTGGCGAAGAACTCGTCGCGGATCCGCGGCCCGTCGCTCGGCTCGTCCACCCACGCGGCGACCGCGTGCAGGCCCGCCGCGGTCAGCTCGTAGACGCGCTTGTTGGGCCGGGTGGTCTGCTCCACGTCCTGGCTGCGGACCAGGCCGTCGGCCTCCAGGCGCTTCAGCGTGACGTAGATCTGCCCGATGTTCGGGGAGGGGTAGGCCGCGCCGAAGGTCTGCTCAAGCGCGATCTTGAGCTCGTAGCCATGGGCCGGCTCCTTCGCCAGCAGTGCCAGCAGGGGCTGCCGCACGATTGATGCCACCTCCACGACCACGTAGGGTGCCAAATCCAGGTTGCACCCATTGTCTCGATATTAGCGGCATACCTAACATCTAGGTATAGGTCGTTGACATCTGGATTACATCGGTGCATAACAAGCATGTATGACATAGCTCATACCGACCGACTGTGATGCGGAGGCGCAATGGCGCGCTTGACCGGGGTACTCGCGGCGGCTGCCGCGTGCCTTGCGGTCACCGTCGCCGCCGTCGTCTCGCTGGCCGGCTGCACGCCCGCGTCGGGGGCGGCGTCCAGCACGGCGGCGGGTCAGGCGGGTCAGGCGGGTCGGGCGGGTCGCGGTCGCTGACCTCCGGGATCGGGCCGATCACGTTCGCGATCGGCTCCGACGACATCTCCTGGCTAACCCCGGTGCTCAACGCCTGGAACGCCAGCCACCCCGGCCAGCGGGTCACCCCGCTGTACCTGCCGGAAGCGGCCAACGACCAGCTCGCGCAGCTGGTCGCCAACCTGCAGGCCAAATCCGACGCCTACGACGTCATCGACCTGGACGTGGTGTGGACGGCCGAGTTCGCCTCGGCGGGCTGGATCATCCCGCTGCCGGCCGGCAAGTTCCCGCTGGGGGACTTCCTGCCGCCGGCCGTCGCCACCGCCCAGTACCAGGGCCGGCTGTACGCGATCCCCTACTACAGCAACGCCGACCTGCTCTACTACCGCTCCGACATCCTCAAGCAGGCGCACCAGAAGCCGCCCACGACCTGGGCGCAGCTGCAGTCGCTGGCCGCCAAGGTGGCCCCTCAGTACCACCTGTCCGGCTACGCGGCGACGCTCGCGCCGTACGAGGGCCTGACGGTCAACTTCGCCGAGTCGGTCCAGTCGGCGGGCGGGTCGATCCTGTCCCCCGACGGCAGCCAGGTCACGGTGGACTCGCCGCAGGCCGTGGCCGGGCTCGGTTTCCTGGTCAACGGGCTCCGCCAGGGGTGGATCCCGACCGCCGACCTCGGCTACGAGGAGGTCTCGGCCCAGCAGGCGTTCGAGGCGGGCAAGTTCCTGTTCCTCAACGACTGGCCCGACGTCTACGCGGCCGCCAGCAAGCCCGGTCCGGGCAACGAGGTGGTCGGCAAGTTCGGCGTGGTCGCGCTGCCGGGGATGAACGGCCCCGGGTCGAGCTCGCTCGGCGGCGCCAACCTCGCGATCAGCGCCTACTCGCAGCACCAGCAGACCGCGCTCGACTTCATCTCCTTCCTGACCGACCTGTCGAACGAGACCGCGATGCTCACGAGCGGCGGGTTCCCGCCGGTCTGGAAGCAGATCTACGCCAACCCGAGCCTGCGCAAGCAGTTCCCCTACCTGCCCGTCCTCGAGCAGGCGATCGACTCCGCCCAGCCGCGCCCGGTCAGCGCCGACTACGACCAAGCCAGTCTCGTCATCTCCAGCGCCGTGCAAGCGGCGCTGCGGATGCGGGAGACACCCCAGCAGGCGCTATCGCAGATGGCGTCCCAGCTGGCTCAGATCATCCAGTGAGCAACGAAATTCCGGCCCTTCGCTAGGGCGGCAATCACAGGAGGAAGTATGTCTCGAAGACGAGAAGGCGCGGCCTACATCCGGCGCGGGGGCGTGGGCGTCGCGCTGGCCGCGTGCGGGGTGCTGGCGCTGGCCGCCTGCGGCTCAAGCGGGAGCAGCACGACCACCAACGGCCTCGGCGGCGGCAGCACCAGCTCGGCGACCGCGGTGGGCTCGCCCACCAGCTCGGCCAGCGGCTCGGCGACGTCGGGCAGCATCGTCTGGTCGGCCAGCCCGCTGACCGGCACCGGCGCCAACGACGCTCGGACCGTGCTCATCAACGCGTTCGAGAAGCAGTACCCGAACATTCACGTGACGCTGGTGTCGGCGCCGACCGACACCGACACCAACCGGGCCACCCTCGCGACCGAGATCTCGGGCGGATCGACCACCCCCGACGTGTTCATGGGGGACGTGATCTGGCCGGCCCAGTTCGGCGCGCACCAGCTCGCCCTCCCGCTGTCTGACTACCTGCCCGCCAGTTACTGGAGCAAGTTCGCGCCTGGGCTGGTGCCGGGCGCCACCTACCAGGGCAAGGTCTACGGCTCCCCGCTGTTCGAGGACCAGGGCTTCCTCTACTACCGCAAGGACCTGCTGGCCAAGGCGCACCTGTCGGTCCCGACCACCTGGCAGCAGCTCGAGACCGACTCGGTGCAGCTGGTCCACGCCGGGGACGTCAAGTACGGGTTCGTCTGGGAGGGCGACTCCTACGAGGGCCTGACCTGCGACTTCATGGAGTACCTGGCGGACGCGGGCGGCAGCGTGACCAACAACGCCTTCACCCAGGCGACGCTCAGCTCGCCCGCCTCGGTCAAGGCGATCACGTTCATGCGGTCCCTGATCACCTCCGGCGCCAGCCCGGCCGCGGTGACCACGTTCCAGGAGCCGCAGGCCATGAACACCTTCGGCGACGGCAACGCCGCGTTCCTGCGCAACTGGGACTACGCCTACAGCGCCGCCACCACCGCGTCCAGCGGCGGCAAGCTCACCGCCAGCCAGGTCGGCGTCGCCCCGCTGCCCACCTTCGCGGGCCAGGCGTACCCCGGCTACTCCAACATCGGCGGCTGGAACCTGTACGTCAACCCGCATAGCAGCCACGTCGCGGCCGACCTGACGTTCATCCAGTGGATGTCAAGCGCCGCCGCCCAGGACATCCTGTCCGAGCGGTACGGGTTCATCTCGACCGTGACCGCCGTCCGGTCCGACCCCAAGGTCATCGGCTCGAACCCGGTGTTCGCGGTCGTGCCGAAGACCAAGCTGGTGCCGCGGCCGGCCGGCACGCCGGAGTACCCGGCGCTGTCCACCGCGATCTACCAGAACGTGAACGGCGCCCTGGCCGGGTCGGCCTCGCCGGCCTCGGCCGCCTCGGCCGCCCAGTCGGCCGCCAGCACCGCGCTCACCAGCACCGCAAGCGGCGGACTGTAAGTCACCGCTGACCGGGCGGGCCGGGGGCTGCGAATGCGGCGCCCGGCCCGCCTGGGCACCCACCCCCATTTTCTTAACCAAATCACATCCCGCCCCTAGCCCGCCCATCCCGCCCCGGCGGTGGAGGACTCATGAACGCATACCCGATTCCCATCCCGCCCGTGGCGGTGGAGGACCCATGACCGCGCTGTCCCCCGACATCGCAGACCAGATCGTGGGCGAGCCGAAGCTGGTCGGCCGCCCCGATGTCAACAGGAAACGGCTGGCCCGGATGGGCTGGATATTCACCGCGCCCGCGCTGATCGTCATCGGCGCGGTCACGATCTTCCCGATCGTGTACTCGGTCGTGATGAGCCTGAACAACGTCAACGTGACCGGCAGCGGCTTCAGCCTCGACGGCTTCACTTTCAGCAACTACAACCTGCTGCTGCACTCCTCGCTGTGGCGCAACGCGCTGATCTTCACCCTCTACTACACGGCCGTCACCGTGGTGGTCGAGCTGATCATCGGGACCTGCATCGCGCTGGTGCTGGAGCGGCTGGCGGCCGGCCGCGGCTGGATGATGGCGCTGCTGCTCATCCCGTGGTCGATGATCACCGTCATCAACGCCGAGCTGTGGGCCTACATCTACAACGGCACCTACGGCGTCGCCGATTACATCCTGAACGCCCTCGGCCTCGGCAGCCCGGTCATCCTCGGCACCCCGACCCCCGCCATCATCGGCCTGATGATCGCCGACATCTGGAAGACCACGCCGTTCGTGGCCATCATCGTGCTGGCCGGCCTGGTCATGCTGCCAGGAGACGTCTACGAGGCGGCCGAGATGGACGGCGCGTCCGGCTGGTACACGTTCTGGCACATCACCCTGCCGCTGCTGCGGCCGACGATCGCGCTCGCGGTCATGTTCCGGATCCTGCAGGCCTTCGGCCTGTTCGACCTGCCCTACGTGATGACCGGCGGCGGTCCAGGCACCGCGACCACGTCGCTGGCCGTGCTGGCCTATGACGCGCTGTTCAAGAACCTCGCGTTCGGGCCCGGCGCCGCCGTCGCCGTCAGCGCCGCGCTGCTGGTGCTGCTCGGCTGCCTGGCCACCCTGCGGGTGTTCCGGGCTCAGGTCGGACAGGAAGGAAACTGACATGCGCAACCGCAAGCGGGTCGGCTGGCGCCGGTACGTCAACGGCGTCAACATCGCGGTGCTGATCACCGCGCTCTTCATCCTCATCCCGCTGTACTGGCTGATCGCCAGCAGCTTCAAGGCCCCGAACTCGGTCGGCAACAGCCCGCCGTCGCTCGGACCGACCCCGTTCAGCGGGGGAAACTACAGCAACGCGTTCGTCGGGTACGACTTCGGGATCTACTTCAGGAACTCGGTCATCGTCTGCGTCACCGCGACCGCGCTGGTGCTCATCCTCGGCACGCTGGCGGGCTACGCGCTCGGCCGGCTGCCGATGCGGGGCAAGTTCCCCACGCTGGTGATCCTGCTCATGATCTCGGTCTTCCCCGAGGTCGCGGTCATCGCGCCGCTGTACCTGCTGATGCGCAATCTGCACCTGCTGAACAGCTACCCGGCCCTCATCATCCCGTACACCGCCTTCTTCCTGCCGTTCGCGATCTGGATCCTGCGGAACTACTTCCTCGGCATCCCCAAGGAAATGGAGGAAACCGGCCGGATCGACGGCGCCAGCCCGCTGCGCACCATCTGGACGATCGTCCTCCCGCAGGCGCTGCCTGGCCTGTTCACGGCCGGCATCTTCACCTTCACCGCCTGCTGGACCGAGTTCCTGATGGCGCTCACGTTCAACAGCTCCAACAACTACCGGACGATCCCGGTCGGCATCGCCGAATTCGGCGGGGACTTCCAGGTCCCGTACGGGACCATCTTCGCCGCCAGCGTCGTGGCCGTGGTGCCGATCGGCGTTCTGGTCTTCATCTTCCGCAAGTTCGTGATCTCCGGCCTGACCTCGGGCGCGGTGAAGGGATGAACGGTTTCTCATATCTCCTTCTGCCCACCCCGCCCGCCACCCCTCTACAGGAGACATCATGGCCCCGGTAAGCCTCGAGAAGATCAACAAGGTCTACGAGAACGGCTTCCACGCCGTCAAGGACCTCAGCGTCAACATCGCCGACGGCGAGTTCATGGTGCTGGTCGGCCCGTCCGGCTGCGGCAAGACCACCGCCCTGCGGATGGTCGCCGGCCTGGAGGACATCACCAGCGGCGTGCTGCGGATCGGCGGCAAGGAGGCCAACGACGAGACGCCCAAGCAGCGTGACATCGCGATGGTCTTCCAGAACTACGCGCTGTACCCGCACATGACCGTGGCCGACAACATCGGCTTCGCGCTGAAGCTCCGCAAGCTGCCCAAGGACCAGCTCCGGGCCAAGGTCAACGAGGCGGCCGAGATCCTCGGCCTGACCGACTGGCTGGACCGCAAGCCGGGGCAGCTGTCCGGCGGCCAGCGGCAGCGGGTCGCGATGGGCCGGGCGATCGTCCGCGAGCCGTCGGTCTTCCTGATGGACGAGCCGCTGTCCAACCTCGACGCGAAGCTGCGGGTGCAGATGCGGGCCGAGGTGCAGCGGATCCAGCGGCGGATCGGCGTGTCCACCATCTACGTCACCCACGACCAGGTCGAGGCGATGACGATGGGCGACCGGGTCACCGTCCTCCGAGAGGGGGTGCTGCAGCAGGTGGACACCCCGCAGGTGCTGTACGACAACCCGGACAACATCTTCGTGGCCGCGTTCATCGGCTCGCCGTCGATGAACCTGTACGACGCCACCCTCGGGGCCGACGCCCGGTCGCTCAAGCTCGGCTCGCAGGAGGTCGACCTGCCGGAATCGGTCCTGGTCGCCCGCCCGGCCCTGCGCGGCTACGCCGGCAAGAAGGTGGTGGCCGGGCTGCGGCCCGAGCACCTGCCGGCCGAGAGCGACACCGCCACCGGGCCGAAGCTGGTCGGCGACGTGGAGCTGATCGAGGCGCTCGGATCGGAGCAGGTCGTCCACTTCACCATCGACGCCAACCGGGTGCTGGCCGAGGGCGCGGTCGACAAGGACGAGGCGGCGGCGGTCAAGCACGGCGAGGGCGTCGCCCGGGTCGGCGCCAAGGTCCCGGTCAAGGTCGGCGACAAGCTGACGTTCGCGGTCAGCATCGAAGACATGAAGTTCTTCGACGAGGCGACCGGGCTGGCCATCCGCGGGTGAGGTTCGTCTTCAGCCCGCCCGCGGATGAGGCGGCGGGCCTGCTGACCTTGCCCTTCGGCGTGCCGCTGGAGCAATGGGAGGATGAGCGGCTGGTCGAGATCCGCCAGCGCGGGCTGTCGCGGCACGTGGTCAGGTTCGTGGCCGAGGGCGGCGAGCTCTACGCGCTCAAGGCCCTCAGCGAGCGGCTGGCCCGGCGCGAGTACCGGCTGCTGCGCGCGCTGGCGGAGCTCAACGTGCCCGCGGTCGAGGTCGTCGGCATCGTCGTCGACCGCGGGCCGGACCTGGACGCGATCCTGGTGACGCGGTTTCTCGAGTACTCGACCACGTACCGGGCGCTGTTCTCGAGCCCGCGCGTCGGGCAGCCGACCGACCGGCTGCTCGACGCGCTGGTCGAGCTGCTGGTGCGGCTGCACCTGTCCGGGTTCTTCTGGGGTGACTGCTCGCTGTCGAACACGCTGTTCCGCTACGACGCGGGCACGCTCGGTGCGTACCTGGTCGACGCGGAGACCAGCGAGCAGCATCCGGTGCTGACCGACGGGCAGCGGAACTGGGACGTCGAGCTCGCGGTCGAGCGGGTCAGCGGCGAGCTCATGGACTTGCAGGCGGGCGAGCTGCTGCCGGACGACATCGACCCGCTGGAGACCGGCGAGGAGATACAGCACCGGTACGAGGCGCTGTGGGAGGAGCTGACCAGGGAGGAGACGCTGCGGCCGGCCGAGCAGCGGCATCGGATCGCCAAGCGGCTGCGCCGGCTCAACGACCTCGGCTTCGACGCCGACGAGCTTGAGCTGATCAGCACCCCGGACGGCAGCCAGCTGCGGATCAGGACCAAGGTCGCCGAGGCCGGGCAGCACAGCGCCCAGCTGTTCCGGCAGACCGGCATCAGCGCCGACGAGCATCAGGCCCGCCGGCTGCTCAACGACATCGCCAGCTTCCGCGGCTACCTGGAGCAGAAGGGCCACGGCCCGGTGTCGGAGACGGTCGCCGCGCACCGCTGGCTCGAGGAGGTCTACGACCCGGTGGTGGAGGCGATCCCGCTCGGGTTGCGGGGCAGGCTGGCGCCGCCGGAGATCTTCCACGAGATCCTCGTGCACCGCTGGTACCTGTCGGAGCAGGCCGGCCGCGACGTGGGGACCACCGCCGCGGCCAACTCCTACTTCGAGACGGTGCTGCCGAACGCGCCCGACCCGCTCGCCAAGTCGTTAAAGTGGGGTCGTGCTCGGATCTGGGGTAACGTCAACCGTTCTCGCCAAGGTTGGCTACGCGGCCGCCTGCCTGGCCGCGATGGTCGTGATCGTGGTGGCCGGCTACGCGCACAGCGTGGTCAACCTGACCAACCAGATCGAGGGCGGCGCCTCGATCGGCGGCGGCCCGTCCGTCGGCGCGATGAACATCCTGCTGATGGGCCTGGAGAGCCGGACCGACTTCGCCGGCAACACGCTCAGCTCGGCGCAGCTCACGACGACGCACTCGGGCAGCAACAAGGCCGGCGGTAACCTCGGCTCGCAGGACACCGACACGCTGATCCTCATCCACGTCTTCGCCGGCGGGCAGAAGGCGATGGGCTACTCCATCCCCCGCGACGACGTCGTCAACTACCCGCACACCAGCGACGGGGTCACCGAGGGGAAGATCGACGGGGCCTACGCCTACGCCTACACCCAGTACGTGAACGAGAACAACGGCAAGATGAGCAAGGACGCCCTGTACCAGGGGGCCAACGCGGCCGGCCAGGTGTTCCAGGTCCAGACAGTGGAGTCGGTCACCGGGGTGCACATCGACCACTTCGTGGTGTCCAACATCTACGGCTTCGAGCTGATCTCCCAGGAGCTCGGCGGCATCGAGGTGTGCCTCAAGCCGGCCCCGAAGTCGATCGAGCCGCCCGGGCTCGGGTTCGGGTTCGGGTCAAACCTGGTCGACCTGCCCGACGGGACCGCCAACTTCACGCTGGCCAGCAACTCGGGCTTCAACGCGATCAAGTACGACGGCTACAACACGAAGAAGAGCGGCGCGCAGTACCTGCACCTGTCGCCGCCGCAGTCGCTCGCGTTCGTCCGGGCTCGGGACTCGCTGCCCGGGGTCGACATCGGCCGGACCCACCGGCAGCAGGCGGCCATCGACTACATCATCTACGACCTCAAGAACCACAGCATCCTGACCGACCCGACCGTGATCTCCAGCCTGCTGACCGGGGCGAGCTCGTACCTCAAGACCGACAGCGGCTTCAGCCTGCTCGACTTCGCGCCCGAGATGAAGTCGCTGACCGGCTCGAACCTGCACCTGGCGACGCTGCCGGACGCGGCCGTGCAGAACATCTACATCCCCGCGTTCGGCAACCAGCTGCAGGACGCGAACTACATCTACGTGCCGTTCATCCAGCGGATGGTCAACGCGGGGTTCTACGGGCCGACGGCGGTCAAGGCGGCCAAATCGGTGACGGTGGACGTCTACAACGGCAGCGGGGCGCCCGGGCTGGCCGGGAACGCCGCGCAGGCCTTCGCCAGCCAGGGCTACACGGCCGGCAAGGCCGCCAACGCCGCCTCCCAGTCGCAGCCGGTCGCAGGACGACACCCAGGTCTTCTACGGCGCGGGGGCGGCGGCGGACGCGGGCAGCATCGCCGACGAGGTCGGGGCGATGACCGCCAGCGGGGCGCTCGGCGCGACCGAGCTGGCGTCGCTGCCGGCCGGGCACGTCGCGGTGGTGCTGGGCTCGACCGTGACCGCGCTGCCGGCCGGCCTTGAGACCTACGGCGGGACCACGGTCACCGCTCAGCAGTTCGCCGTCGCCGCCCAGGAGAACCACCTGCCCGCCAGCGAGCTGCCCCCGGCCTCGGCCAAGGCCGGCACCCAGTCGGTCAGCTCCGCGCTCGCGGGCGCGCGCCCTGCGGCCCCCGCCCACCCGGCGGCGACCAAGCCGAGCGCCAAGCCGACGACCGGACAGCAGCTCATCGTTCGGCGATGACCAGGCGGTCCCGGCCAACGCCCGGTTCGGCATTCCCTGCGTGTACTAGCAGATCAAACCCGATTATCCCGAACGGTCCGGTGCTTCGCGCTACCCGGCCCGCTTAGGCCGACTAGACGGCGCGACGCCAGACCGCCGACTCCCACGGCGCCAGCGCCAGCTCGGGCAGTTGCCGCGGTGACCGGTCGGGATGGCTGGCCAGCACCACCTCGGCGTCGGCCCAGCCGGCCTGCTCCAACGGCAGCGCCGCGCTGACCGGTTCGGCCGAGAAGTTGGCCGCGACCAGCAGTTCGGCGTCGGCCCCGCGGCGCAGGAAGGCCCAGATGGCGGGGTGGTCGGGCAGCAGCAGCTCGAACTCGCCGTCGGTGACGACCGGGTCGGCGTGCCGCAGGGCGATGAGCCGCCGGTAGTGCTCGAACACCGAGTCGTCGCGGCCGACCTGGGCGGCCGCGTTGACCTCGACGTAGTCGGGGTTGACGGCGATCCACGGGGTGCCGGCGGTGAACCCAGCTTCCGGCGAGGCGTCCCACTGGACCGGGGTGCGGCCCTGGTCGCGGCTCATCCGGTTCATGGCCACCAGCAGCGCCGCCAGCTCGACGTCGGTGTCGCCGCGCGCGGCCGCCTCGGCGTAGAACCGGAGCGCCTGGATGTCGCGGTAGTCGGTGATGGCGGCGAAGGGCGCGTTGGCCATCCCGAGCTCGTCGCCCTGGTACACGTAGGGGGTGCCCTGGTGCAGGTGCAGGACCGTGGCCAGGGTCTTGGCCGAGGCGATCCGGTGCTCGCCGTCGTCGCCGAACCGGGACAGCGAGCGCGGCTGGTCGTGGTTGCCGAAGTAGAGCGAGTTCCAGCCCCGTCCGTCCAGCCCGGCCTGCCAGGCCGCCATCGACGCCTTGAGCTCGGGCAGCTTCAGCGGGCGGAGGTCGAACTTGTGCGCGCCCTGGTCGAGCCGGACGTGCTCGAACTGGAAGACCATGTCCAGCTCGCGCCGTTCCGGCGCGGTGAACAGGGCCGCCTGGTCGATGGTGACGTCCGGCATCTCGCCCGACCGTGAGCACGCGATCCGGGCGGCCGTCGAAGACCTCGCGGTGCATCTCCTGCAGGAACTCGTGGTTGCGGGGGCCGCAGATGAAGTGCTGATCGCCGGGCCCGTAGAGCGAGCCGGGCCGGGGCGTCGTGTCCGGCAGGGACGTGTCCTTGCTGATCATGTTGATCACGTCCATCCGGAAGCCGTCCACGCCGCGGTCGAGCCACCACCGCATGATCGCGTAGACGGCCTGCCGGACCTCGGGGTTCTCCCAGTTCAGGTCGGGCTGCTTGGCCGAGAAGATGTGCAGGTAGTACTGGCCGGTCCGCTCGTCCCAGGTCCAGGTCGGGCCGGAGAAGTGCGATTCCCAGTTGGTCGGCTCCGCGCCCGGCGTGCCGGGGGTCGACGCCCGGGCCGGGGGTCACGCCACCAGTACCAGTCCCGCTTGGGGTTGTCGCGGCTTGACCGCGACTCGACGAACCACGGGTGCTCGTCGGAGGTGTGGTTGACGACCAGGTCCATCATCAGCCGCATGCCGCGCGCGTGCAGTTCGGCGATCAGCTCGTCTAGGTCGGCCAGGGTGCCGAACAGCGGGTCGATGTCGGTGTAGTCGCTGATGTCGTAGCCGTTGTCGTCCATCGGCGACCGGTAGACCGGGGACAGCCAGACGACGTCCACGCCGAGGCGTTCCAGGTAGTCGAGGCGGGCGAGCACGCCGCGGAGGTCCCCGACGCCGTCGGCGTCGGAGTCGGCGAAGCTGCGCGGGTAGATCTGGTAGACCACCCAGCGACGCCAATCGGCGGGCCGGCCGGGGCGGAGCAACGGACCGTTCGACATAAGGATCTTGAATTTACGGCTTTTATCACGCTCACGCCAGCCGGGCGGGGAAGCCGCCGGTCGCGATCGGGCCCCAGTGGGTGGGGGTGATGCGGAGCAGGGACTTGCCCTGGTCGATCATCGCCTGGCGGTACTCGGCCCAGTCCGGGTGCTCGCCGGAGATCGAGCGGAAGTAGTCGACCAGCGGCTCGACCGCCTCGGGAATGTCGAGCACCTCGGCGGTGCCGTCGACCTGGACCCAGGCGCCGCCGAAGTCGTCGGACAGGAACAGCACGCTGACCCGGTCCGGGTCGCGGCGGGCGTTGCGGGTCTTGGCGCGCTCGGGGTAGGTGGCGATCACGATCCGGCCCGCGTCGTCGACCCCGCAGCTGACCGGCGACGCCTGCGGGCGGCCGTCCTTGCGGGTGGTGATCACGATCGCGTGGTGCCGCGGTCTTGATGAACTCGATCAGCTCGTCTCGGCTGACGACCGTGTTGGTCGCGATGGTTCTGGCCATTGCTTCACCCTATGCGCCGGGCGACCGGTGGCGGCGGTGAGGGAGGCGATGTCGGGCACGCCGGCCAGGATCATCAGCGTGCGGAGCTCGCTCGGTCAGGAGCTCGATGGTGCGGCGTACCCCGTGCTCGCCCGCGGCGGCGAGGCCGTAGGCGGCGAGCCGGCCGATGACCACCGCGGACGCGCCGAGGGCGAGCGCGAGGAAGACGTCGGCGCCGGTGCGGACGCCGCTGTCGAGCAGCAGCGGGACCCGGCCGCCGACCGCCTGCGGCGACCTCCGGGCAGCGCGTCGAGGCTGGCCGGGGCGGGATCGACCTGGCGGCCGCCGTGGTTGGAGACCAGGATCGCGGACGCGCCCGGCGTCGACCGCTGCCACGGCGGACTCGGGCGGTCAGGATGCCCTTGGCGATCCACGGCAGTCCGTGCCGGGCGGTCGCCTCGGCCAGCTGGTCCCAGGTCCAGTCGGGGATGATCGCCGCCGCCGAAGGTCGACGCCACGTTCGGCTCGCCGTCGTCGGTGACGTTGCCGAACCAGACGCCGGGGTCGAAGCGGAAGCGGGCCATCTTGTTCCTGACCCGCCAGCCCATCGTCGCGCAGTCGACCGTCACGCACAGCGCGTCGTAGCCGGCCGCCTTGATCCGCTCGCGCGACCGGGTCGAACGACTCGAACGGGTGCAGCTGGCCGATCCGCGCCGCCGCCGGGGCGGCCGCGGCGCACCTCCTCGTAGGAGAAGCTGCCGACCTCGGGCACGATCGACGCGGTGCCGCAGGCGGCGTTGGCGCGGGCGACCGCCAGGTGCCCGTCGGATGCGAACAGGGCGTCGCCGCCGAACGGGGCGGTCAGCACCGGCACCGACAGCGGGATGCCGAGGAACTCGGTGTTCGTCTTCGGGTCGTTGACGCCGCTCATCGGCCTCGGCTTGATCACGTGCACGGCCGAACGCCTCCCGGTTGGCGCGCAGGGTCTGCTCGGTGCCCGGCGCCGCTCTCCAGGTAGACCGCCACGTCGTCCGGCAGGTTCTGCAGCGCCGCCGCGTGGATCTCGTCGAGGGTGAGGAACTCTTGATCTCGGGGGGACACCGCGCTAACCGTCACCAACGCACCCTACCGGTCATGTCCGCCTATGGCATAGTTGCAGGTCAGCGGGCTCTCGAATGTCAGTGGGAACGGTTATGTTCGTCCCATGATCCGATCGATCTTTAGATCTGACGCGGGGGAAAGTCAAAACCCCGGCGGCGTACCCGCAAACGGGGCAGGGGCGACCGGGGTCTTCGGGTTGAGCATACCGGAGGGCCCGCAGTGAGGCCAGATGAGCTGCTGACGCTGGAACAGCGGATCTCGGCCGAGCGTTTCGCCCCGTACCGGGCCGCCGTCGGCGACGACCTCGCGCGGGCGATGCGACGATACGAGCGGAACACCGAGATCTCGGCCGCGTTCTGGGCGGTGCTGAGTGATCTCGAGGTCGTCGTGCGGAACGCGATGCACGAGCGGCTTGGCTCGTGGTCGTCGGCGACGTACGGGCGGCCCGACTGGTACGCGGACCGGGGGCGGATCTTCACCGCGCAGACCGCTCGCGACATCGCGATTGCGCGCCGGCACGTCACCGCCGGCGGGCGGCCGGAGAGCCCGGGCCGGATCATCGCCGAACTGCCGCTCGGGTTCTGGCGGTTCCTGCTCTCCAGCCGCTACGAACGGTCGCTGTGGCTGCCGTGCCTGCGCGACGCGTTCCCGGGAATCCGGGGACGGGGGATGCGCCGGGACGTTCATGATGCGATGCGCGATCTGCACCTGCTGCGGAACCGCATCGCGCATCACGAGCCGATCCACAACCGCCCGCTGCTTGAGTTGCATGCCGCCGCGTTGACCACGGCCGGGTGGATCTGCCCGACGACGCGGGGCTGGATTGCGGCCCGGTCTCGGGTGCCGGCCCTGCTGGCCGGCCCGGAAAATGATTCCGAGGTCGACCGCCTGGGCTGGTAGCGTCCGCTGGTGATGCTGGTGGAAGGACCGTGAGCTGGTCGGCGCTGTGGCCGGATACGTCGCCCTTGCGGGGGCCGGGGGCGGGGGCGTTCCGCGCGGTCTTCCTGAGCCGGACCGTGGTGTACCTGGGGTCGCAGGCGGCCGAGGTCGCGCTGCTGGTGCAGGCCAAGCAGCTGACCGGGTCGCCGCTGGTGGTCGGCACGCTGGGGCTGGCCGAGCTGGTGCCGCTGGTCGTGTTCGGGCTCTACGGCGGGGTGCTCGCGGACCGGTTCGACCGGCGGGCGCTGATGCGCTGGTGCGAGCCGGGGCTGGCTCTGTGCGGCGTTCTGCTGCTGCTCAACGCGCTGCTTCCGCACCCGCTGCTGTGGCCGTTGTACGTGGTGGCGGCGGCTGATGATGGCGTTCGCGTCGCTGCAGCGGCCCGCGTTCGAGGCGGCGACGCCGCGCATCGTGCCGCGCGCGCAGCTCACCGCCGCGGCCGCGATCTTGTCGCTGTCGACCAACGCGAGCGTGCTGCTGGGGTCGTCGCTGGGCGGGGTGCTCGCGGTCGCGCCGGGCCCGTGGCTGGTGTACGCGCTTGACGCGGTGGGGTTCGTGGTCTCGTTTTTCCTGCTCAGCTGGGGGGTGCCGGAGCTGCCGGCGGCCGTTGTCGTTTCTGGTGGCGGCGATGACAGCGGCGACGAAGATCAAGGTCCGTCGGTGTCGAACGGTTCGTTGCTTCGCGAGATCCTCATCGGGCTTCGGTACGCGGTCGGGCGCAAGGATCTGCTCGGCTCCTACCTGGCCGATCTGTCGGCGATGGTCTTCGCCTACCCGAACGCGATGCTCCCGTTCCTGGCGGTCGAGCTGCACGCCCCGTGGTCGACCGGCTTGATGTTCGCCGCCCCGTCGGCGGGCGCGTTCGCGGTCTCGGCCACCAGCGGGTGGATGCCGCGGGTCCGGCGGCATGGGCTGGCGATCGCTCTTGCCGCCGCTTCGTGGGGGCTGGCGATGGGGATGGTCGGGCTGGCGCCGTCGGTCTGGGTCGCGCTCGCGTTTCTGGCGGTGGCGGGCGGGGCGGACGAGTGCAGCGGGGTGTTCCGCGACGCGATGTGGAAGCAGTCGATCCCTGACCATCTCCGCGGCCGGATGGCGGGCATCGAACTGCTGTCGTACGCAGCCGGGCCGCCGGCCGGGCAGCTGCGCTCGGGCGCGGTCGCGGCCGTGACCGGGCCTCGGTTCTCGCTCACGTCCGGCGGGCTGGCCTGCGTGGCTGCCGTGGGCGCGGTGGTGGTGGCGCTGCCCGCCTTCCGGCACTACCTCGGTCCGCCCGCCGCCGCGTCATCGCCGGATGACGCGGCCTCGGCCGATGACGCGGTATCGCCGGATGACGCGGTATCGGCCGATCACGCCCCGCCCGATCACGCCTCGCCCGGTGGCGCCTCGCCGGATCGCGCCCCGCCGGATGACGCGGTATCGGCCGATCACGCCCCGTCCGGTGGCGCCCCGCCGGATGGCGTCGATTCGAATGCGTCGCTCGCGAGCTGAACGCGGCGCTCCGCGCTTCTTGCTGTTATCTCGTAAGGTCGACGCGCCTGCCCGCCCGACTTGGCGATAGCGCGCTACGCCGCGCGCGCCCGCCGCCCAGCCCCGCTTCTTGCTGTTATCTGCCGATAGCAAAAGATCATGGAGGAAAAGACTGCTATATGAGTGCTTTTCTTCCGCCATGAAAATACCTTCCAAGATCTTTTGTCTCGACCGGTGCCAGGTGCGCCTCGCGGGAATACTGGCGCCAAAGGGCGGGGAGAGAATCAATTTCGCGGGAGACCCGGAGCTGGGAGGCGGATTAGGGTCGGGTGCTGCGCTGCTGGTTGTTCATTAGCCAGTCGTGGGGGTGGCGGCCGTTGACGAAGCCCAGGTAGGGGGTGGGCTGGTTGAAGCCGAGGAGTTCCTGGAGGCGCTGCGGGAGTTGGCGGACTAGTTCGTGGCTGGCGCTGAGGGTGTGCGCTTCGCAAGGGCGCAGCCAGGGCTGGACGTAGTCGATGACCACCCCGAGCCGCGAGCGGCTGGTGACGTTGGCGCCGGCCCCGTGGTACAGGCGGCCGGAGAACAGCAGGACCGATCCGGCCGGCATTTCTGCGGGGATGGTCTCGGCCACGTCGGGTTTCCCGGCCGGCCGCAGGTGGCTGCCGGGCACGATGCGGGTGGCGCCGTTGTCGGCGGTGAAGTCGTCGAGAGCCCACAGCGTGGTGATCACGACGTCGCGGTCGCGGGGCAGCGGGTAGATGCCCTGGTCGTAGTGGAGGACCTGCGCTTGCTGGCCGGGATGGACCCGGATAGCGCAGGTGAGGCCGAACTGCGCGCCCGGTCCAATCATCTGCTCCACCGTGTCGAGGATGACAGGCGCCAGCGCGGCCTGGTCCAGACGGCGGGTCACCGCGAGCGGAGCCCAGGCCCGCTTAGTCCGCGTGCCGTCGAAGCCGGTCCCCCACTCGGCCGTCTCCAGCAGCGGGTCAAGTTCCGCCCGAGCCGCGGCCACGGCATCCAAGCCAAGCAGCCCGGGAATGACCGCGTACCCGTCCCGCTCAAGCTGCCCCGCTATTTCATTCGCGTCCGTCACATCGGTATTGTCGGCAGGCCAGGTCCCGAACCGCAAGGCGGGCCAGACGAGCCTCAAAGGGACCGGCCCGGTATAGAGGCGGTTTTCGCGGCGTTGGGCGATACCGTGCCGGCATGACGACCCAGCTCCGCTTCTTGCTGTTATCCTCCGATAACAAAAGATCATGGAGGAAAAGACTGCTATACGAGTGCTTTTCTTCCGCGATGAAAATACCTTCCAAGATCTTTTTACCCGCCCCGACGCAGGCGCCTCTCCCGGGAATGCTGACGCCAAAGTGCAATCTGGGAATCCCTCCACGGCGGACCCCGGGAATTCGGCGAGCTAGGGCGATGGCGCGTCCAGATAGGGCTGGTGTCGGAGCGACCAGGAGGCAGAGGTGGGGCTCGAATGAGTTTTGGGGTAGGGACTCGCGAGGGCCTCGGTGCGGGAGCCTCAGGGATGGGCCTCGAGGTGGTTGGCCGCAGGATGAGTCTCGGGGTGGGGGCCTCGGGATGGTGGGCCCGGGTGGTGGTCCCGGGTGGTGGTCTTGGGGTGGGGTTTGGGGTTGAGGGGTTGACGTTGGGGTTGGGTGTCCCCTGGTGGAGGTGAGGGGCCCAACCCGACCCGTGAGGCCGCCTTTGACCGTGGCCGAGGCCGGGAGAAACAAAAAGAGCCGACCCAGGGGGTCGGCTTTTTTTGGAAGAAATGTGCGGCGGTGTCCTACTCTCCCGCGAGGCCTCCCTCGCAGTACCATCGGCGCTGAGGGGCTTAACTTCCGGGTTCGGGATGGGACCGGGTGTTTCCCCCTCGCTATGGCCGCCGCAACTCTATGGAAATATCAGCCGTGCTGGTGGTTCCCGGCCGTATTCCGGGAACCGCATAGTGGACGCGAGCCCCCGATCGCTCGGGGGATACATGCAATGTCTGTAAGTGTGTGTCAAGCCCTCGGCCTGTTAGTACCGGTCAGCTGAGCGCCTCGCGGCGCTTGCACTTCCGGCCTATCAACCCAGTCGTCTGGCTGGGGACCTTACCCACTCGAGGTGGTGGGAGACCTTATCTTGAGGCGGGCTTCCCGCTTAGATGCTTTCAGCGGTTATCCCTTCCCGACGTAGCCAACCAGCCGTGCTCCTGGCGGAACAACTGGCACACCAGAGGTCAGTCCGTCCCGGTCCTCTCGTACTAGGGACAGCCCCTCTCAAGTCTCCTGCGCGCGCAGCGGATAGGGACCGAACTGTCTCACGACGTTCTAAACCCAGCTCGCGTACCGCTTTAATAGGCGAACAGCCTAACCCTTGGGACCTGCTCCAGCCCCAGGATGCGACGAGCCGACATCGAGGTGCCAAACCATGCCGTCGATATGGACTCTTGGGCAAGATCAGCCTGTTATCCCCGGGGTACCTTTTAGCCGTTGAGCGACGCCGCTTCCACAAGCCGACGCCGGATCACTAGTCCCAGCTTTCGCTCCTGCTCGACATGTCTGTCTCACAGTCAAGCACCCTTGTGCACTTGCACTCGGCACCCGGTTGCCGACCGGGCTGAGGGTACCTTTGGGCGCCTCCGTTACCTTTTGGGAGGCAACCGCCCCAGTTAAACTACCCGCCATGCACTGTCCCTGACCCGGATCACGGGCCCAGGTTAGACACCCAGAATGATCAGAGCGGTATTTCACCAGTGACTCCACACGGACTAGCGTCCGCGCTTCCCAGTCTCCCGCCTATCCTACACAAACCATCCCAAGCACCAATGCAAAGCTGCAGTAAAGGTCCCGGGGTCTTTCCGTCCTGCTGCGCGTAACGAGCATCTTTACTCGTAGTGCAATTTCGCCGGGCCCGCGGTTGAGACAGCGGGGAAGTCGTTACGCCATTCGTGCAGGTCGGAACTTACCCGACAAGGAATTTCGCTACCTTAGGATGGTTATAGTTACCACCGCCGTTTACCGGCGCTTAAGTTCTGAGCTTCGCCCCGAAGAGCTGACCCGTCCCCTTAACGTTCCGGCACCGGGCAGGCGTCAGTCCGTATACATCGCCTTGCGGCTTCGCACGGACCTGTGTTTTTAGTAAACAGTCGCTTCCCCCTGGCCTCTGCGCCCCCACCCAGCTCAGGCAGCAAGTGCCGTCACCAGGGCTGGGCCCCCTTATCCCGAAGTTACGGGGGCAATTTGCCTAGTTCCTTAACCGCGGTTCACCCGATCGCCTCGGCATTCTCTGCCTGACCACCTGCGTCGGTTTAGGGTACGGGCCGCGCACGTCCTCGCTGCGAAGATTTTCTCGGCAGCATGGCATCACTCACTTCCCCTTGCGGGTCGGCATCAGATCTCAGGCCATGGCCCGCGGATTTGCCTACGGATCGCCCTACGTCCTTACCCCGGGACAACCACCGCCCGGTAGAGCTAGCCTCTTGCGTCTCTCCTACAGCTCGCCTACTACCCTTTAGGATCGCAACCCAGCCTCAGCCCGAAGGCGATCCGGCGGAGCTTAGCATCATGGGGTTCAGCCTGGACGGCCGTGCACGGGTACGGGAATATCAACCCGTTATCCATCGGCTACGCCTGTCGGCCTCGTCTTAGGCCCCGACTTACCCTGGGCGGATTAGCCTGCCCCAGGAACCCTTGGTCAATCGGCGGACGAGCTTCTCACTCGTCTTTCGCTACTCATGCCTGCATTCTCACTCATGCAGCCTCCACAGCTAGATCACTCTGCTGCTTCACACGCTGCATGACGCTCTCCTACCCACCCCAGCGCAAGGCTGGAGTGCCGCGGCTTCGGCGGCGTGCTTGAGCCCCGTTACATTGTCGGCGCGGAATCACTTGACCAGTGAGCTATTACGCACTCTTTCAAGGGTGGCTGCTTCTAAGCCAACCTCCTGGTTGTCATCGCAACTCCACATCCTTTCCCACTTAGCACGCGCTTAGGGGCCTTCGCCGGCGATCTGGGTTGTTTCCCTCTCGACCACGAACCTTATCGCCCGCAGTCTCACTGCCGCGCTCTGGCTTCACCGGCATTCGGAGTTCGGCTGAATTCAGTAAGCTTGTGGGCCCCCTAGTCCAACCGGTAGCTCTACCTCCGGGAAGGAACACGCGACGCTGCACCTAAATGCATTTCGGAGAGAACCAGCTATCACGGAGTTTGATTGGCCTTTCACCCCTACGCACAGGTCATCCCCCAGGTTTTCAACCCTGGTGGGTTCGGGCCTCCACGCGGTCTTACCCGCGCTTCACCCTGCCCATGCGTAGATCACCCCGCTTCGGGTCTACAGCACGCGACTCAAACGCCCTATTCAGACTCGCTTTCGCTACGGCTACCCCACACGGGTTAACCTCGCCACGCACCGTAACTCGCAGGCTCATTCTTCAAAAGGCACGCGGTCACCCCGAAAGGCTCCCACGGCTTGTAGGCACACGGTTTCAGGCACTATTTCACGACCCCTCACCGGGGTGCTTTTCATCTTTCCCTCACGGTACTAGTCCACTATCGGTCACCAGGGAGTATTTAGGCTTACCAAGTGGTCTTGGCAGATTCACACGGGATTTCACGGGCCCCGTGCTACTCGGGAACACACCAAGAAGGCGGCGAAGTTTCGCGTACGGGACTGTCACCCGCTACGGCCAGACTTTCCAGACTGTTCCGCTACCACGCCACTTTGTAACTTCTCGCCGATCCCGGCAGAGACGGCCAGACGGTCCCACAACCCCCACACGCAACGCCCGCCGGCTATCACACGCGCACAGGTTTAGCCTGATCCCCGTTCGCTCACCACTACTAGGGGAATCGCTGTTGCTTTCTCTTCCTGCGGGTACTGAGATGTTTCACTTCCCCGCGTTACCACCAGCCGCCCTATGCATTCAGGCGGAGGCGACACCCCATGACGGGTGCCGGGTTTCCCCATTCGGAAATCCTCGAATCACAGCCCGGTTGCCGGCTCCCCGAGGCTTATCGCAGGCTCCAACGTCCTTCATCGGCTCCTGGTACCAAGACATCCACCGTGTGCCCTTATAAACTTGACACTAGGCACTACATGCAAATTTCTGCAGATTACAGAAGATGCTCGCGTC
>CAVZHA010000027.1:1525000-2565788 GCA_963774945.1 uncultured Actinomycetota bacterium
CCTGGTCAGCTGGATCACCCCGGACCTGAGGGGCTCCGGCGGGAAGGGCAGTCGGCTTGGACCGCACCAGAGCCAGCCGGGTCCGTTCGGAATCATGGTTTTCGATCTTGTCCAGCATCACCTGCGCACCGAACCTGGTCGCACCGACCCCGAGGCCGGTGTACCCGGCCGCGTAGGCCAGGCGGCCGCCGTAGGCGCTGCCGAAGAACGCGCAGAACCGGCTGCAGGTGTCGATGACCCCACCCCACGCGTGGGTGAACGACACCCCCTCCAGTTGCGGGAAGGCGGTGAAGAAGTGCTCCGCGAGCTTGCCGAAGGTCGCGGGCGAGTACGCGTGCTCGTCCCTGATCCGGCCGCCGTTGTAGTAAACCGCGTCGTAGCCGCCCCACAGCATTCGGTTATCGCGGGTCATCCGGAAGTAGTGGAACTGATTGCTCATGTCGCCCGCGCCGCGCGGGCCGTTCCAGCCCAGCGCGGCCAGTTGCGCGTCCGACAGCGGCTCCGTCATCAGCGCGTAGTCCCACACCGGGACCACGTAGGCGCCGATCCGGCGCAGCAGGGAGCGGCCGAACACGCCGGCGCCGAGGATGACCTTGCCCGGCCCGGACCGATCCGTACGGGGTGGTCAGCGTCAGCCCGGTGCCGCCGGGGGTGATCGAGCGGACCGGCGTCTGCTCGTAGATTCGCACCCCCGCCTCCAGGCAGGCGCGGCGCAGCCCCCAGGCGAGCCTGCCCGGCTCGACCAGCGCGTTGCCGGTGGTGAACTTGAGGCCGCCGACGAGCGTCGGCGAGTTGAGCTCGCGCCGGATCCCCTCGCGCGTCGAGCACCTCGACGTCGTGGCCGAGCGCGCGGGCGGCGGCTGCCTCCTCCTCGATCCCCTCGAGCTGCCAGGGCGCGGTGGCGACGCTGAGCTCGCCGGTCAGCTGGAAGTCGCAGTCGATGTCGTGCTTGGCGATCGTCTCGCCGATCTCGCGCAGGTTCTGCTCGCCGAGCTTCTCGAGCAGCGGCATCTCTTCAGGGAACCGCTCGAGGCCGTTGCCGATCCCGTGGGTGAGGCTGGCCGAGCAGAAGCCGCCGTTGCGGCCGGACGCGGCCCAGCCGACGGTGCGCGCCTCGAGCAGCACCACGTCGCGGGACGGGTCGCGCTCCTTGGCCAGCAGCGCCGTCCACAGGCCGGTGAACCCGCCGCCGACCACCGCCAGCTCGGTGGTGACGTGCGCGGCGAGCGCGGGCAGGGGCTCGGGGGCGTCCGGCTGGTCGAGCCAGAACGGCGTTGGGGCGGCGTGCGCGAGGGACTTCCCGACCGCGGCGGAAAGCCGGGGACTGGCCCCGCTACGCACCACGGATATCGGCCTGACGGGACTCGGTCAGCATCGGAGTGTTCATGACCCGACTTTCGCATACGCGTGGCGGGCGGATAGAACATGGGGCATGCGCATCTGTGTGGTGGGAGCCGGATCGATCGGCGGGGTTATCGCGTCCGGGCTGGCGGGGGTCGACGGCGTTACCGCGTCGGTGCTCGCGCGCGGCGAGACATTGCGCGCGATCAGGGCGCACGGGCTGCGGGTGCAGGTGCCGGACGGGTCGGACCGGGTGGTCGGCACCCTGGCGACGGCCGCGACCGATGCGGCGGCCGAGCTCGGTCCGCAGGATGTGGTGATCGTCGCGGTCAAGGCGCAGTCGATGGGGTCGGTCGCGGCGTCGATCGGGCCGCTGCTCGGCCCTGCTACCTCGGTCCTGTCGACGCTGAACGGGGTGCCGTGGTGGTTCCTCGACGGGTTCGGCGGGCCGGCCGCCGGGGCGCACCTGGATAGCGTCGACCCGGGCGGCAAGATCGCGGCCGCGCTGCCGGCCGACCGGGTGATCGGCGGCACCGTGCACCTGTCGGCGGGATCGCCCGCCCCCGGCGTGGTGCACTGGCGGGCCGGGAACGGGCTCATCATCGGCGAGCTCTCCGGCGGGCCGTCGGAGCGGCTGAGCGCGCTCGCGGGCGCGCTGCGGGCGGGCGGCTTTGACGTCACCGTGTCCGAGCGGATCAGGGACGACGTCTGGTACAAGCTCTGGGGCAACCTGACCCTGAACCCGATCTGCGCGATCACCGGGGCGACGACCGGGCCGGCCCTCGACGACGACCTGGTGCGGGAGTTCCTCTCGAATGCGATGCTTGAGGCGCGCGAGATCGGCGGGCGGATCGGCTGCCCGATCGCGCAGACTCCGCGGGACCGGCACGCGGTCACCCGGAAGCTGGGCGACTTCACCCCGTCGATGCTGCAGGACGCCCGGGCGGGCCGGCCGCTCGAGCTCAACGCGCTGACCGGCGCGGTGCGCGAGCTTGGCGCGCTCACCGGCGTTCCGACGCCCTACGTGGACGCGCTGCACGGCCTGGCCCGGCTGTATGTGCAGGCGCATACCCCGGCCGCCGGTGAGCCGATTCTGTTAGCCCAATAGCCTGGCTTGCGTGGCTACCTGGATCGTGATGGACACCTCGTTCGGCTCGGGCCTGCGGGTGGCGGTGAAGGATCTCATCGACATGGCCGGCCTGCCGACGACCGCGGGCTGCCTTGCGGTCGCCGATTCCGCCGCGCCGGCCGACCAGGACGCCAGCTGCCTGGCGGGGCTGCGGGCGGCGATGAAGCGAGGTGAGGCGCGGTTCGTCGGCAAGACCAACCTGCACGAGCTCGCCTACGGGATCACCGGGGTCAACGAGGCCTTCGGCACCCCGGTCAACCCGGTTGACCCGCGGCGGGTGCCCGGCGGCTCGTCGAGCGGATCGGCCACCGCCGTCGCCGCGGGCGAGGCGGACGTCGCCTACGGGACCGACACCGGCGGCTCGATCCGCATCCCGGCCGCGTGCTGCGGGATCGCGGGGCTGAAGACGACCTGGGGCCGGATCAGCCTGGAGGGGGTGCGCCCGCTCGCGCCGAGCCTGGACACGGTGGGGCCGATGGCGGCCGACGTCAACGGGCTGATCGCGGGGATGGCGCTGCTCGAACCCGGGTTCGCGGTCGCCTCCTCGTCGCCGCGGACCGTGGGGCGGCTGGCGATCGACGCCGACCCGGTGGTGGACGCGGCGGTCGACGACGCGCTGCGGGCGGCCGGGTTCGAAGTTCAGCGGATCACGATCCCGGAGCTCCAGGACGTGATCGCGGCTTCGGCGGCGCTGCTCGACGCGCAGGCGTGGGCGACCAACGCGGCGCTGTACGGGCGCGCGGCCGACCGGATCGGCGCCAACGTGCGGGACCGGCTGCGGCAGGCGAGCACGATCACCGACGCCCGGCTGAGCGCCGCCCGGACGATGAACACCCGGTGGAAGGGCGCCCTCGACGTCATCTGGGGCCGGGTCGAGCTGCTGGCGGTGCCCACCCTGCTCGGGTTCCCGCCGCTGATCGAGGACGCGCAGAGCATCTTCGGCATCCGCGGGGTGACCACGCCGGTGAACGCGGCCGGGCTGCCCGCGCTGGCGCTGCCGGTGCCCGCAACGGGCGGACCGCGGGCCGCCAACGGGCCGCTGCCCGCCAGCGTTCAGCTGATCGGGCCGGGCGGCAGCGAGGACCGGCTGCTGGCGGCGGGCGCTGTTCTCGAGGCCGCAGTGTTTTCCCGCTCGTCTCCGCGCGCCTAAGGCCACTGCCCTCTCCCTCGTCGGTCGGTCGCTGCGCTCCCTCCCTCCTCAGTCCGAGGACAGCGGCGCGCGCTTTGACTCGCGGGCAGTGCGATAAGAACGCCCCCGGGACGGCTGAGGCCGAACCCGGGGGCGGTCGATGGCGAGCGGGGATTACGCGGCGATGAGGTCGCAGACGAAGATGAGGGTCTCCCCCGGCTTGATCGCGCCGGGGGCGCCGCGGTCGCCGTAGGCGAGGCCGGGCGGGATGACGAGCTTGCGGCGGCCGCCGACCTTCATGCCCTGCACGCCCTGGTCCCAGCCGGCGATGACCTGGCCGACCCCGAGCTTGAAGCGCAGCGGCTCGCCCCGGTTCCAGCTCGCGTCGAACTCCTCGCCGGAGGAGAAGGAGACGCCGACGTAATGCACGTCAACGGTGTCGCCGGGGCCGGCGACCTTCCCGTCACCCACCCACACGTCGGTGATCTCTAGGTCCTTGGGCGGCGCGCCCTCGGGAAAGTCGATCTCTGGCTTGTTGATGTCCATGCTGCCCAGCCTAGCGGCGAGCAAAGATCAAACCCGTGATCTCGAACGGTCCCGTGTTTCTCCGCACTGGCCGGGCCTGCGGGCGCTGGCCGGCGGCAGGCGCTGGCCGGCGGCGGTCAGCCGACCGTGTACTGGGTCGTCCAGGTGCGGCCGGCGTTGCTGGTGGACTCGATGTCGAACGCGTTGGTCTTGAGGTTCTCTCCGACCACCCAGCCCTGGTCGGGGCTGAGGAAGGCGGCCGCCATCGGCTCGTTGATCGCAGCCACGGTCGCCCTCCTTGCTGAGGGCGTAGCCGTTGTCGGACGCGAGCATGACCGGCGCCGGCCGTAGCCGAGCGGCGGGGTGTAGCCGACGAAGACGGCCGTGCCCGGGTCGATCGCGCTGACCGGGCCCGGGTAGGAGCCGGGACCTTCCGGCAGTTTGACGCCCGGCCGCAGGGCGGTCTCGGTGAACTGCTCCTCGAGCACGCCGTGCCACTCGTGGCCGTCCTGGCTGGCGTAGGCGAGGTACGGGGCGTGCCCGGTCGCGGCGCCCTGGCCGAGGAAGAGCGACCCACAGGCCGCTCGCGCCCGCGCACTCGATCTGCGGGGTGTCGGCGTTGTCCGTCGACGGGTTGCCGGAAGCCCCGGGCTCGGTCAGCGCGAGCGTCCAGTGCTGGCCGCCGTCGGTGGTGCGCCAGATGTGGGCGGGGGTGCCGAGGTAGCCGTCGTCGGCGTTGGCGAAGCAGGCGCTCTGCGGGTTCGCGGGCGCGCCGGTGACCGGCGACCACGTCGAGCCGCCGTCGGTGGTGCGCAGCAGCGAGCCGCCGAGGGCGGTCGTGTACTGGCCGCCGGGCGACTGCTCGACCGCGGCTGCGGCCGTGGTTGTGGCCGCGACCGCGTAGCCGAGGGTGGGCGAGACGAAGTGCAGCGAGCTGAGCTCGCCCTGGCACGGCTCGGCCAGCGCCGTCCAGCTGGCGCCGCCGTCGGTGGTGCGCAGCAGCGAGCCGCCGCCGGCCGCCCAGCCGTGCTGGGCGTCGATGAAGTCGACCTGGTCGAGGTCGGCCGGGCCCGCGTACTGCCGGGTCCAGCTGGCGCCGCCGTCGCTGGTGGCCATGATCCGGCCCGCGCCCGCGACCCAGCCGTGGCCGGGGTCGATGAACTGAACGGCCGCCAGCGCCGGGGCCTGGCCGGAGGACCCGGGCGGTGTCGTCGCGGCCGCCGAGGCGCCGGCCCCGCTGGCGGCGCAGGATGCGGCTGGCGCGGGCGACGCTGCTGACGGCGAGGTCGCGGAACTGGCGCCGTTCGGCGTTGAGCCGGTTCCGGCCGAGGCGGCCGACGTCTGCGCGGGGGTGGTTGACCCGGCCGCGGTCGATCCTGACGACGCCGCCCCGCAGCCCGCAGCCGAGCCTGCGACGGCGAGCACGGTCAGCGCCGAGACCGCCGCGCGCCGGACGGAGGGGTTCAATGTCTGGTTTGCGCGTGCACTCAAGGGCATCTCTTTCGTCACGTTTCAGAAGACGCTCTACCCGCTGGCGCGGTTGTATCGCGTTCCGAGCGTGCGATCTTGGGGGTTACTGGGGTTTTGTTGGGCGGTGAACTACGCAACATACTAGCCGAACGCATAGGTATGACTACGTTCGGTAGCTGCAACGGCTCTGATCCTTGGGGGGCAGAGTAGTGATGCGTCTGAAACAGGCATGTTGTGTGCTCACAGCCGGCGTGGCCGCGCTGACGGCGGCCATCGCCACCGCGGCGACCTGGCCGGACCAGCCAGCGGCGGCGCTCTCCGCCACCGGGCAGGGCGGTTCGTGCAACGCGGTGGCCGGCGCCTACCAGTTCCCCGGCGCGGACGGGGTGACGCCGGCCGCCTGGACCGGCGACGGCCTCACCGTCCCCGCCTGCGGTCCGATTCCCAACGACGGCGGCCCCACCACGCCGATCGCGCCCTACCCGGGGGCGCTGAAGACGCCCGGGTACCAGTGCGTCGAGTTCAGCGAGCGGTACCTGTTCTACCGGTACGGCGTCACGATGGACATCCCGACCAACGGTGACCAGGTCGCCGCGCACTACGCAGCCAAGTACCCGGCGCTGTTCATGCTCGTCAACAGCGGGACGCCGAACCGCGCGCCGGTCGCCGGCGACGTGCTCTCGATGGCGAAGGTGCCCGGGTTCGACGGCTCGGACGGCGGCCACACCGCCGTCGTCCAGTCCAGCTCGGTGAACTCGGCCGGCAACGGCACGGTCACGATCGTCGAGGAGAACGCGGTGCCGAGCGGCGTCCAGATCTCTCAAGGACACCGACTGGAACGTGACTTACGACGGCTTCCCCTACCTGGAGTGGCTGACGCGGCGGGGATGATCGTCACCACCCCGACGCTGCCGTCGGCCCAGGTGTCGCGGCCGTACTCGGCCCGGCTGACCGCGGCCGGGGGCAAGGGCGCCGACCAGTGGGCGGTGACGGCGGGCTCGCTGCCGTCGGGGCTGACCCTGTCGGCCGCCGGGGTGCTGTCGGGCACGATCTCGGCCGCCACCGCGAGCGGCGGCGACCTGGTCAGGAGCTGGCCGTTCACGGTCACCGCGACCGACGCCAAGGGCGCCGCGGCCACCGCCGACCTAAAGCTGACGGTCAACGGCGCGCCCGACGCGTTCTACTACGACTCGTCCACCCGGTCGCTCCGCGACGCCCTCTGGACCGCCAACGGGTGGGTCTTCAGCACGCTCGACGGATCCGCCTCCACGCTGGCCGGGCACATGTCGGGCGACGTCGGGCAGGCGTCGAGCGCGGTCGTGATCGACGGCGGCCCGATGGTGTTCTACTCGGACTCGACCACCCACTCGCTGCGGGCCGCCTGGCGGGCCGACGGCTCAGGCGGCAGCTGGCGGTTCGAGACCCTCGACGGGCCAGGATCGACCCTGGCCGGGCACACCGCCGACTACGTCGGCACCGCGATCAGCGCGGCCGTGGTGGCGGCCAGCCGGAGGTGTTCTACTACGACGCGAGCTCGGCGTCGCTGCGGTGGGCGCGGCTGACCAGCGCGGGCTGGCAGTTCGAGACCCTCGACGGCCCCGGCTCCACGCTCTACCAGCACACCTGGCATCACGTCGGATCCGCACTCAGCGCGGTCGTCGTCGACCGGGCGCCGCAGGTCTACTACTACGACTCGACTGCGGGCGCGCTGCACCGCGCGTGGTGGAACGGCACCCGCTGGTTCTTCCTCACGATCGACGGCCCGACCTCGCGGGACGCCGGGCACACCGGGTACCGGGTGGGATCCGCGATCAGCGCGACGGTGCTCGGCGGGCAGCCGCAGGTCTACTACGACGATGGCGGCGCGGCGTCGCTGCGGTACGCGCGGCTGACCGCGGCCGGCTGGCTGTTCGAGACGCTCGACGGATCGTCCTCGACGCTGCCCGGGCGCACCCGCGACCACGTCGGGTCGTCCGTCTCGGTCACCCAGATGAACGGGAACGCGCAGGTCTACTACTACGACGCTACCCGCGGGTCGCTGCGGCACGCCTGGTGGAGCGGGTCGGCGTGGCAGTTCGAGACGCTGGACGGCGCCGGTTCCGTAATCGCCGGGCACGACGGCGACCAGGTCGGGTCGGTGGTCAGCGTCACCGAGATGGCGAACGGCCCGCAGGTCTACTACGCCGACGCGACCGCCCACTCGCTGCGGCATGCCTGGTGGACGTCGACCCGCTGGCATTTCGAGACCCTGGACGGCCCGGCTCGAGGCTCTCGGGCCGGACCGGCAACCAGGTCGGCGCGACCGTCTCTGTCACCGATTACTAGAGTGGCGTAATGCCCCATCTGCTCCATTTGGACTCCTCGGCCGACCTGGAGCGCTCGCGCTCCAGGTCCATCACCGCCACCTTCGCCGCGGCCTGGCGCGAGCACGGCCCGGATTACTCGGTCAGCTACCGGGACCTGCACCGCGATCCGCTGCCGCACCTGGCCGACGCGGCGCTGCACTGGCCGCCGCGGCTGCGGCCGGCCGACGCGGCGCCGCCGGCGGCGGCCGAGGCGCTCCAGCAGGTGCTGATCGACGAGCTGACCGGGTCCGACGTGCTGCTGATCGGCGCGCCGCTGTACAACTACTCGCTGCCGTCGAGCCTCAAGGCGTGGATCGACCACATCCACGTGCCAGGGGTCACCGCGCCGTTCGACGTCCCCACCCAGCCGCTGGCCGGACGCCCGGCGGTGATCGTGAGCGCCCAGGGCGCGTCCTACGACGCGCACACGCCGACCGAGGGCTGGGACCACGCGGTCCCGGTGCTCGACCTCATCCTCGGCACCGCGCTCGGCATGACGCTGACCGTGATCACGACCAGCCTGACGCTCGCGGAGACCGTCCCCGCGCTGGCCGACCAGCGCGACCGCAGCCGGGCCGAACTGGCCCGCGCCCACGAGCAGGCCGCCGCCACCGCCAGGCGCCTCGCCGCACCGGGCTCGGAATAGCGTCTCGCCCCGAACCGCCCCGGCCGGGAATAGCCCCCAGCGCAGCCCTCAGCCCCTAGCGCCCAGCCCTCAGCCCTCAGCCCTCAGCCCCGCTTCTTGCTGTTATCACGGTGAACGTCCGTCGGCCGACCTGTCGGCTACGCCGTCGACAGGTTTGTCGACCTGTCGGCTACGCCATCGACCGCGCCTTTTGGTGTCGCTGGCGTAGGCGACAGGTCGCGTTTGGTGTCGCTGGCGTAGGCGACAGGTTCAGGGCGTGGCGAGGTGGCGGGCGGGCGGAACGCGCGGAGCACGCACGGAGCATGGGGCTGCCGGGGTTCGCGGGTGGGACGAGGCTCGCAGGCGGGCGGCCGCCGTAGGCGCGCATGGGGCTGACGGGCTCGGCGCGCGATGGCTGGCGCGTGGACTTTGAGGGGCGGGATGCGGCGGGCTGCGGATTCGCGGGGCGCGCGCTCGGGGCCCAGGACGCCTGGGGGGCGCTCCGGGCCCTCGGACGCCTTGGGGGTTGGGTTAGGGGTTGGGTTAGGGGTTGGGGGTGGAGGCGGGTTCCGGGGGCCCGGGGAGGGCCTGGCAGACGGTGACGGCGGCAGGGAAGACTTCCTCGGTGCCGTCGGCGCGGGTCACCACCAGGACCGGCGTGAGGCCGGTGTCGAGCTGTTCGCGTTCGGCTTCGGTCGGCATCCGGGCGGTTACCTCGTCGCCGGCCAACAGGCCGATCACCTGGAGCATCGGCACCGCGACGACGAAGGTGCCCTTGCCCGCGCGGGTCACCACCAGTCCGGCCTCGCGCAGCTGGTCGACCGCGTGCTGATAGGTGACCCGGGTGACGCCCCGGCTGGCCTGCATCTCGTTGCCGGAGGGCAGCTGCGCGCCAACCTGCAGCTCACCCTGGATGATCTGGTCTCGGAGCAGCCGAGCGATCTGCAGGTATACCGGCTCGCCGGAGTCGTAGTCGATCTTCACCCGGTGTCTCCATCCCCTCGCACCGTGGGTTACGAAAAAAATTATAGAGCAAGTGGCATAGGTGTGTAGACACCTATGCCCATAGGCGGCTATCGTTAGCAATGCGCACCGTGACCGGATGGTAACTGTACTAGCTGGCCGCGAAGCGCGGCGCGACACTGGCATTCAGGGGGGGTTTGCCAGTTGTGCCCGGCAGATTGAGGGGTCTGCCGAGGCAACGCGCGGCCATCCCTGGTCCACTTCCCGGTTGCTCGCTGTCGGACCGGGGATGGCCCTTCCCCCTCAGTGTGACCGGGTAGCGCCCACAACGGGGGCGGGCGCTTCCCGGTTCCACTGACCGGCTGACCGAGCTTGAGACCGCACGAACTTGCTGACCGCACCTGGGGGGGTGCCGAGCCACCCGCAGCGCGCCCGTCCACCCACAGGCGCGCTGCGGGTCAGCTCGCTTCGAAGGACGCCCGTCGGCCGAGCAGCTCGGCCCGGAACTGGGCGATCGATGCGGCCGCGTCGAGCGCCTCGCGGTAGGCGTCGGCCGACTCGGCCAGCAGCCCGGACAGCCGCAGCAGGTAGCCGCGGATGCCCGGCAGCAGCTGGTAGCGAATGGCCAGCGGCGGCGTGCCGCCCACGTTCGGGTACCGCCCGTCGGCCCGGGCCGGCCGCCTTCAGCCTCCGGCGCCTCGGCCACGATGAGCAGGCCGGCCTCGGGGCTGTCGGCGCTGCCGACGGCCAGCGACTGGCCCGGGATCACCGACGCGAACGAGTCGCATCCGGGCGAGCTTGGCCGAAGAGCATGGATATCCGCCACCAGTCGGTCTCGGCGTAGCGTCGGCGCGCTGTCGTGGCAGGCGGCGATCTCGGCCCGGAGCTGGAACGGGCCGGGACGGCCCGTCCGCGCCGCCCGGTCGGCCAGCTCGATGCCCTCGGCGATCTCGGCCCGGTTCCAGCGGGACCGATCCTGGGCGAAGAGCGGGACGAAATCCCGCTCAGCCCGGCGGGCGGCGCGCCTGGCGTCGTGCAGCAGCATGAGCGCCAGCAGGCCGGTCGCCTCTGGCTCGCGCGGCATCAGGTCGACCAGCAGCCGGCCGAGCCGCAGCGCCTCTTCGAGCAGGCACTCGTGGACCGGGCCGTCGGCCCCGATCCCCCCGTACCCGGCGTTGAACATCAGGTAGAGGACGTGCAGGACGGCAGGCAGCCGCACCGGCAGGTCCTGCTCGAGCGGCAGCAGCGGGGCGCCGACCCGCCGCAGCCGCTGCTTGGCCCGGAACACCCGCTGCCGCATCGTCCGCTCGCTGACCAGGAACGCGTCCGCGATCTCGGCCGCCGACAGGCAGGTCAGGCTGGACAGGCTGAGCGCGACCTGCGCCTCGATCGGCAGCGCCGGGTGCGCGCAGGCGAACATCATCTCCAGCCGGTCGTCGGCGATGAGCTCCGGCCTCCGGCACCAGGTCAGGCGGCTCGCGAGCCGTCTGCCTGGCGATCAGCCGGAGCTTCTCCGCCTCCACCAGCGCGCGCCTGGCCCGGTCCATGGCGCGATTGCGGGCCGTGGTCATCAGCCACGCCATCGGCTTGCCGGGCACGCCGTCGACCGGCCACCGGACCAGGGCGCGCGCGAATGCGTCCTGAACGCAGTCCTCGGCGAGTTCCCTGTCCCCGGTCAGCCGGGTCAGGGTCACCGCGATGTGATTCCAGGCGTCAGCGGAGACAGCCGCGAGCTGGTCCGCTACGGATTGGTCGCCGTCTGTCACGGGCTACTTGGCCGTGATGCGAGTTCGATTACCTCCTCTAGCTGCTCGCCGTCAATGATGTCGAAACCGCATATCTGTCCATATGTACGGGCATAGGGACCATCGGTGATCGTTACATCTCGGCCGCGAAATTCCAGGGTGGCTGCCATCGCGGGCTGCGGGCTGCCCACGACCAGGATCCCGTGCCGTTCCGCCGCCTCGCCGCGGGGCGCGGGGATAGTTTCCGTCTCTAGCTCGACGCGGTCGTCGTCGACCGGACCCTCGGCGCAGACCAAGAGCAGGTACTGCATGATCGCCTCCGTAGCCAACCTTGTTCACGCGGTCAGAAAGAGACCCCAGTAGAGGCCCCATAGTGACTAGACGAACAAAGACACGTGCCTACTACGCAATCCCAGGAAATATATTTAGATGCCTGACCTGCCGTGCAGCCCCATAGTAATGTCTGAGTCACAGAACGGCGGGGTATAAGGGATACCTAGGGACCAAGGTCCCGAACCACTCAGGCCCGCCGAATGGTGACGCAATTAGCTGGGTGCCGTTTGGTGCTGATCGAATTTGGTTCATTAAATTTTTATTATTTTTGTTTTTCGAAAAATCTGCTAGGCACCGATGTAGGACATGACGTGCTTGATCCGCGTGTAGTCCTCGAAGCCGTACATGGACAGGTCCTTGCCGTAGCCGGAGTGCTTGAAGCCCCCGTGCGGCATCTCGGCGATGAACGGGATGTGGGTGTTGATCCAGACGACGCCGAAGTCTAGCCGCCGGGAGACGCGCATCGCGCGGCCGTGGTCCCGCGTCCAGACGCTGGAGCCGAGGCCGTACTTGACGCCGTTGGCCCAGCGGACGGCCTGATCCTCGTCGGTGAACCGCTGCACGGTGATGACCGGGCCGAACACCTCGTCCTGGACCAGCTCGTCGTCCTGCCCGAGGCCGGAGACGACGGTCGGCTCGAACAGGTAGCCCGGGCCGGGGAGCGGGTGCCCGCCCGCGTGCACGGTCGCGTGGGCCGGCACCCGGTCGAGGAAGCCGGCCACCCGGGCGAGCTGGGCGGAGCTGTTCAGCGGGCCGTAGAACGCGTCGGCCACGTCCAGCCCGCCGGTCCTGGTCGACCTGGCCTGCTCGGCCAGCGCGTCGGTGAGGTCGGCGGCGATGCCGGGTCCGGCCAGCACCCGGGTGGCGGCGGTGCAGTCCTGGCCGGCGTTGTAGTAGCCGGCCGCCGCGATCCCCCTGGCCGCCTCGGCGACGTCGGCGTCGTCGAACACGATCGACCGGCGCCTTGCCGCCGAGCTCGAGGTGGACCCGCTTGAGGCCGTCGGCGGCGGTGCGCGCGACCTCGGTCCCGGCCCGGACCGACCCGGTGATCGAGGCCATCGCGGGGATGTCGTGCGCGATCATCGCCCGGCCGGTGCCCCGGTCGCCGCAGATGACGTTGAACACGCCGGGCGGGAAGAACTCGGCCGCGACCTCGGCCAGCAGCAGGCTCGAGACCGGCGTGGTGTCGGACGGCTTGAGCACGACCGTGTTGCCCGCCGCGAGCGCCGGGCGCGATCTTCCATATGCCCATCATCAGCGGGTAGTTCCACGGCGTGACCTGCGCGCAGACGCCGATCGGCTCGCGCCTGATCATCGACGTGTGGTCGCGCAGGTACTCGCCCGCGCTGCGGCCCTCGAGGATCCGGGCGGCGCCGGCGAAGAAGCGGAGCTGGTCAACGCTGCGGCGGCAGCTCGTCGGTGACGGCCAGCGCGACCGGCTTGCCGGTGTTGCGGGTCTCGGCCGCGATGAACTCGCCCGGCCCGCCGCTCGACCGCGTCGGCGAACTTCAGCATCGCCCGGCGAGCGCTCGGCCGGGGTGGAGTCGCGCCACCTCTCGAACGCGGTCGGCGGCCGACCGCAGGGCCTCGTCGACGTCGGCCGCGCTCGACACCGGGGCGTGCGCGTAGACCTGGCCGGTGCTCGGGTCGACGACTTCGCTGTACCCGCCCTCGCACGGGTCGGTGTACCTGCCGTTGACGAAGTTGCGCAACCGCGCCTGTGTCATCCCAGCCTCCAGTGGTGCCCGTCGGTATCCGACCGTGCGTGCTGAGCTTGTCACAGCTAGACAGCCAGTACAAGTGATTCCGTGGATTTTTGCACATTTGTCTTCGAAATCAGTTGACATCTGGGCCGTCCATGACAAGCATGAAAGTACTCAAGCTAGCGGCAGAAGGACGTGATCGGATGGCCCACGGCCCGCGCGGCGGTCCGGTCGGCACGGCGGTGCTCGACGATATTTCCAAGCGGATCATCGAGCAGCTGCAGGCCGACGGGCGCCAGTCGTACGCGGCGATCGGCAAGGCGGTCGGGCTGTCCGAGGCCGCCGTCAGGCAGCGCGTGCAGCGGCTGCACGAGACCGGCGTCATGCAGATCGTCGCGGTCACCGACCCGCTTCGGCTCGGCTTCCGACGGCAGGCGATGATCGGGCTGCGGTGCGAGGGCGACCTGGAGAAGGTGGCCGACGATCTCGCCGCGATGGAAGAGATCGACTACGTGGTGCTCACGGCCGGCTCGTTCGACCTGCTGCTCGAGGTGGTGTGCGAGGACGACGACCATCTGCTGGAGATCCTGAGCCGAGTGCGCGGGGTGCCGTCCGTCACGTCCACCGAGACCTTCGTCTATCTGAAGCTGCGCAAGCAGACCTACACATGGGGAACGCGATGACCTTCACTCCAGAACAGCTCCAGGACGCGGCCAAGCAGCACCTGTGGATGCACTTCACCCGGATGTCGGCCTACAACGACGCCGACGTCCCGGTGATCGTGCGCGGCTCCGGCCCGTACGTCTACGACGACAAGGGCAAGCGGTACCTGGACGGGCTCGCGGGCCTGTTCGTCTCGATGGTCGGGCACGGCCGCACCGAGCTGGCCGAGGCCGCCGCCAAGCAGGCGTCCGAGCTGGCCTACTTCCCGCTCTGGTCCTACGCGCACCCGTCGGCGGTCGAGCTCGCCGCCCGGCTGGCCGAGCTGGCCCCGGGCGACCTGAACAAGGTGTTCTTCACCACCTCGGGCTCCGAGGCCGTCGAGTCGGCCTGGAAGCTGGCCAAGGCGTACTTCAAGCGCGTCGGCGAGCCGACCAGGTACAAGGTGCTGAGCCGCGAGTACGCGTACCACGGCACGTCGATGGGCGCGCTCGCCGTCACCGGCCTGTCCGCCATCAAGCACGACTTCGAGCCGCTGCCGGCCGGCGGCATCCGGGTGCCGAACACCAACATCTACCGCGCGCCCGACTTCGCGTCGCAGTGGTCGGAGGAGCAGTTCGGCGTCTGGGCGGCCGACGAGATCGAGCGGGCGATCCTGCGCGAGGACCCGGAGTCGGTGGCGGCGGTGTTCCTGGAGCCGGTGCAGAACTCCGGCGGCTGCTTCACCGCCGCCGGCCGGCTACTTCCAGCGGGTGCGGCAGATCTGCGACAAGTACGGCGTGCTGCTGGTCTCGGACGAGGTGATCTGCGCGTTCGGCCGTCTCGGCTACTACTTCGGCTCGACCAGGTACGACTACCAGCCGGACATCATCACCTTCGCCAAGGGCGTCACCTCCGGGTACTCCCCGCTCGGCGGGATGATCGTCCGCGACGAGCTGATGGAGCCGTTCACTAAGGGAACCGCCACCTTCCTGCACGGCATCACCTTCGCCGGGCATCCGGTCTCGGCCGCGGTCGCGCTGGCCAACCTGGACGTCTTCGAGCGGGACAACCTGCTCGGCAACGTCCGCGACGAACGAGGACGGCTTCCGCTCCACCCTGCGACAAGCTGTCGGACCTGCCGATCGTCGGCAACATCCGCGGGGCCGGCTACTTCTACGGGATCGAGCTGGTCAAGGACAAGGCGACCAAGGAGACCTTCAACGACGACGAGTCCGAGCGGCTGCTGCGCGGCTACCTGTCGCACGCGCTGTTCGACGCGGGGCTGGTCTGCCGGGCCGACGACCGCGGCGACCCGGTGATCCAGCTCGCCCCGCCGCTGATCTGCACCCAGGAGCACTTCGACGAGATCGAGCAGATCCTCCGCTCGGTCCTCACCGAGGCCTGGTCACGGCTTTAAATTCACATTCTAAAAGCCGGGCCGATAGTGGGTGTGCCTGCCGTTGCTATTTGACGGTAGGCACACCCACTCTTTTTGATTGCGATGTACGATTCCCCGGTAACCACCCAATGACCGACGGTGGCCAGGGAATGGGGCCGCGGGAACCCCGTGCTCTGGCCTCGGTTAAAACGGTGGGCCGCACGACACGAGGGGCACCGTGGCCGCGCTGACGATGGGCCAGCAGAGGGATAATCTGCCGCCCGAGGTGACCCGGTTCATCGGCCGACGGCGGGAGGTGCCGGCCATCATCGCCGCCATCGACCAGTACCGGCTGGTCACCTTGCGCGGCGCGGGCGGGGTGGGCAAGACCCGGCTCGCGCTGCGGGTGGCGCGCGAGATCAGGGACACCTTCGCCGACGGCAGCTGGCTGGTCGAGCTGTCGGCGCTGCGCGACTACGAGCTGCTGCCGGGCGCGGTGGCGGCCGCGCTCGGGCTGCCGGACGAGGCGGCCGGCGACCCGCTCGAGTGGCTGGCGGCGAGCCTGGCCGAGCGGGAGCTGCTGCTGGTGCTCGACACCTGCGAGCACCTGGTCGAGGCCTGCGGCAGCCTCGCCTGCACGCTGCTGGCGGCCGCGCCCGGGCTGCGCATCCTCATCACCAGCCGGGAGCCGCTGGGCGTGCCGGCCGAGCACGCGCTGCTGATCGGCCCGCTCGAGCTGCCCGCGCCCGGCTGGTCGCGTCCGCCCGGGCACGGGGCCGCCCAGGCGGACGCGGTCGCCCTATTCGTCGACCGGGCGCAGGCGGCCGTGCCCGAGTTCGCGCTCAGCACCGGCCAACACCGGCACGGTGGGCGAGCTCTGCCGGCGGCTCGACGGCATACCGCTCGCGCTCGAGCTCGCCGCGGTCCGGCTGCGCGGCATGCCCGCCGACGAGATCCTCGCCCGGCTGACCGACCGGTTCCGCATCCTCGGCGCCGCCCGCACCGCCACCAGCCGGCACCGCACGCTGCGGGCCGCCATCGCCTGGAGCTACGACCTGTGCACTCCGGCCGAGCAGCGGCTGTGGGCCGAGCTCTCCGTGTTCCCGGCCGGCTTCGCAGCTCGCGGCGGCCGAGCGGGTCTGCGGCCCGGGCACCGCCAAGACCCTGACCCGCCTGGTCGAGAAGTCGGTCGTGCAGTACAGCGACGGCAGCCGCCGCTACCAGCTGCTTGACACGATGCGGGAGTTCGGCGCGGAGCGGCTCTCGACGACCGCCGCGCCGGCCGGCGCCGACCTCGTCGGTCAGCTCCGGGCCAGGCACCGCGATTACTACCTCGACCTGGCGGCAGCGGCGGCCGCCGACAGCGTCGGCGCCGAGCAGACCGGCTGGCTCGCCCGGCTCGGCACGGAGACCGACAACCTGCGGGTTGCGCTCGACTTCTCGTTCGCCGCGGCCGGGCAGCAGGACGCGGGGCTGCGGCTGACCACGCTGCTGCGGCCCTACTGGCTTATGGCCGGGCAGTTCACCGAGGGCAGGCGCTGGCACGACCTGGCGGTGGCGGTCGGCCCAGGGTCGCCCGAGAACGCCTGGGCGGTGTTCGGCGCCGGCGTCCTCGCCGTGCAGCAGGGCGACGTGACCGACGGGCGCGCCGCTGCTCGAGCGCGCCGCCGCGCTTGCCGCCGCGAACGGCGACGAGAACCTGGCCGCGCATGTCAGTCGACGCTCGGGGCATCGTCGCCTTCAACGGCGGAGACCTGGAGACCGCCCGTGCCAGGTACGAGACCGCGCTCGCCAGCTACGAGCGGATCGGGTTCTGCGACCCGCTCGCGCTCGTCGTCTACAGCCGGCTCGCCTGGGTCTGCGTCCTCGCTGGCGAGCTCGACCGCGCGGTCCAGCTGTGCGAGGAGTGCCTGCGCCGGTGCGAGGAGACTGGCGAACAGTGGGCACGCGGTACCGCGCTGTGGGTGCGCGGCGCGACCCGCTGGCTCTCCGGCGACATCACCGCGGCCATCGCGGATTCGTCTTTCCTGCCTGCGCATCAAGCGAGTCGGTCAACGACCTGCACACGATCGCGATGTCGTTCGACCTGCTCTCGGTCTGCCGGGTGGCGACGGCCGAGTTCGAGCTCGCCACCGTCCTCTACGGCGCCGGCGAGGCGCTGTGGACCCGGCTGAACGCGCCGGTGCTGATGGGGCCGGGGTACGCGGAGATCCGCAAGAGCGCGGCCGACACCGCCCGGGCCGCGCTCGGCGCGGAGCGGTTCGACGAGCTGCTCGGCCGCGGCCTGGCGCTGCACCTGGCCGACGCGGTGGCGATGGCCAAGGGCGAGACGCCCGCCGACGGCTTCCTCGCGGCCGAGCCCGGCCCCTCGGACGTCAAGCAGCTCACCCGGCGCGAGAAGGAGATCGCGGCCCTGGTCGCGGCCGGGCACGGCAACCGCGAGATCGCCGCGCGGCTGTTCCTGTCCAAGCGCACGGTCGATTCCCACATGGAGCACATCTTCACCAAGCTCGGCTTCTCGTCGCGGACGCAGCTGGCGAGCTGGGTGCTGGGGCAGGGCAAGGGCCAGTAGCTCGCCTTTTCTCAGGTCACGGTCACTCCCCGCGCCTCGACGTTTATCCTTCGCCACCAATATTCATCAAGAACTAGCACCGCTACCTTCCCGCCCGTCACCGGACGTTTACCGGCGGACGGCAAAGTCTCCGCATGTCAGATGATCCGGAGCCCGGCTTGTCCAGGCGGCAGCTGCTCGCTGCAGGCACGACCGGGCTGATCGCCACCGCCGCGGTGCCGCCGGTCGGCCGGCGCGAACCGCCGGCGGGCCGGGGCGGCCGACGGCACCCCCGAGCAGATCCACCTCACCTGGGGCGACGACCCGGCCCGATCGGTCGTGGTGTCGTGGGCGTCGCCCGGCCAGGCGCTGGCACCGCGGGTCAGGATCGGGCAGCGGGTGATCCCGGCGGTCGAGCGCGGCTACGCCGACCCGCGCGGCGACGAGGTCGTCTGGACCTATCACGCGCTGGTGGACGGCCTGCGGCCGGGCGCGACCTACGGGTACGCGGTCACCGCGGACAATGACAGGAACGCGGCCGACCCGTTCAGCGCCACCTTCAGGACCGCGCCGGAGGGGCGGGCGGCCTTCCGGTTCACCAGCTTCGGCGATCTGACCGCGCCCAGTGACCGATGGGCGGGCTCGGCGGGCCCGTCCGCCTACGCGGTCGGCGCGGTGGAGACCTTCCAGCCGCTGTTTCACCTGCTCAACGGGGACCTGGTCGACGCCGAGCCGGCCCCGAGGACGCGGCCGCGGCCGCTTGTGTGGCGGGACTTCGCCAACAACGTCCAGGTCTCGGCCGCGAACCGGCCGTGGCTGCCGGTCGTAGCCAATCACGCGGCCGAGCCGGCCGACCGAGAGCGCGCTCTGCGGTCCTACCTGGCCAGGTACTCGCTGCCCGGCAACGGCGTGCCCGGGTTCGAGGGGCGCTGGTACGCGTTCCGGGTCGGCACCGCCGCCTTCCTCTGCCTCAGCGGCGACGACGTGCGGCGCGAGTACTCCGGCGGCGCGCAGACCCGCTGGCTCGAGGCCGCGCTGGCCGCCGCCCGGCGGGACGCCTCTATCGACTGGCTGGTGATCCAGGTGCACCAGTGCGCCTGCTCGTCCGCCCGGCCCGGCGACGACGCCGCCCTCGGCCTCCGGCAGCAGTGGCTGCCGCTGTTCGACCGGTACGAGGTCGACCTGGTGCTGTGCGGCCACAGCCGGGGGTACGAGCGCTCCTTCCCGGTCCGCGGCTTCGACTCCGGGGACACCTACTGCCCGCGCCCGGTGACCACGGTGGACACCGGGGTGTTCGATACCAGCCAGGGCACCGTCCACCTGGTGCTCGGCGGCGGTGAGGGCGGAACCGGGGGCGGTGACGGTGACGCGGGTGGAACCGGCCGTGGTGACGCCGTCGCGGACGCCGCCTGGTCCGCCCGCCGAGACGCCGGGAACGGGTACGGCGTCGCGGTGTTCGACGTCAATCCCGGGGCCGAGGCGGGCGCGCAGACCTCCATCACCGTCCGCTACTACCACGCGGTGGACGTCGACCCCGGCGCCGGTCCCGGTGACGGCGGCCGGGCCGACGACTACGCCCTCTTCGATACCTTCACCTTGGTCAGGCCGCGATCCGACGGCCGGCGCTGGCACCCGAAGGAGCCCGTCGCGTCGAACCTGGCGTGACGCCGGTACGGTCGAGTCCATGGCTGCAGCAGACATTGTGGTGGTTGGCGCGGGTGTGGTCGGTTTGAGCACCGCTATCGCGCTGGCCGAGGCCGGGCTGTCGACCCTGGTGGTGGCGGCCGAGCCGCCGTCGCGGGTCACGTCGGCGGCGGCCGGGGCGCTCTGGGGCCCGGTCCGGTGCGGGCCGCGCGATCGGTGCCGGGCGTGGGCCACGACCGGCCTGGAGGAGCTCACCGCGCTGGCGGACGAGCCGTCGACCGGGGTCCATCAGCTGCACGGGCGCTCGGTCGCGCGGGCGGCGGAGTCTCCCCCGTCGTGGGCCGACCTGGTGGCCGACCTGCGGCTGCTTGACGGGGCCGAGTTGCCGGCCGGGTTCTCGTCCGGCTGGTCCTACACCGCGCCCGCGGTCAGCATGCCGGTCTACCTGGAGTACCTGCTGAACCGGTACGCCGGCCTCGGGGGGAGCATCGAGTACGCGACGGTGAGCTCGCTCGCGGCGGTGGACGCGCCGGTCGTGGTCAACTGCACCGGGATCGGCGCCCGGTCGCTGGTGCCGGACGAGTCGGTGGTGCCGGTGCGCGGACAGGTCGTGGTGGTGCAGAACCCGGGGATCTCTGAGTTCTACATCGACCACGGAGCGGACGACACCCCGGACTACGTGTACGCGTTCCCCCACGACGACGTGGTGATTCTCGGCGGGACGGCCGAGGAGGGGGCGTCCGACTGGGCGCCGCGGCCGGAGGTCTCGGCCCGGATCATGCGCGACTGCGCGGCCGCCCTCCCCGCCCTAAAGGATGCGCGGGTGATCACCGAGCGGGTGGGGCTGCGGCCGTGCCGGCCGGAGGTGCGGCTGGAGGCCGAGGCGCGGCCGGGCGGGCGGGTGCTATGGCACAACTACGGGCACGGCGGGGCGGGCGTGACGCTGGCCTGGGGCTGCGCCCGCGAGGTGACCGACGGGGTGCTTGCGGGGGCGCGGGGGTAGGGTCGGCCGGCGCGACGACGGTGTCAGCGATCCGGGATCGCCGGTCCGGGGCGGGCGTAGGCTGTGAGTGCGACCACATCCCACTGCCGGGACCACCGCCACGACGGCAAGCACCCCCGCCCCGCCACACCGCGCACGGCCAGACGGCAGCGGAGAGGATCACGCAGATGACAAGCGACACGCTTTCCAAGGCACCCGGCCAGCCCGGCCAGCCGGTCCGGGACGAAACCACGGACCGCTGCCACGAGCTCGCCCGCACCGAGCGAGGCTGGGAACGATGCCACCGCGACGAGCACCCCGCCGACGGCCGGCATCACGTCCGGGACCGGTCCTGGTTGTCGACGGTGAGCTCGCCGCTGCTCCAGCTCGGCCAGCCCTGCACCGGCGCCTGCCGGTGGCCGGATCAGATCCAGCCCTACCGGGGGACGACCAGGGGCAGGCACTACTGAACTAAATGGCCTCGCCGCACTCCGCCTCCGGGCAATGGAGCGCCTGAGCCTGGAGGCGGAGCAACGGTCCGTTCGAGATGACGGGTTGTGATCTTTGCCTTTTGGGGGTCGGGCGTGGTCAGGGGACGTTGGGGCGGGCGGGGGTGGTCTCCTGGGCGGGCATGACGTTGCTGGTGGGGATGGGGTAGTCGATGCCGACGTCGAGGGTGCCGGTGAGGGCGTTGAGCACCGCCTCCTCGATCACGGTGGCGTTCCCGACCAGCGAGGTGGTCGGCAGCGTCGGGACCGCGGTGACCGGGGCCGCGGTCAGGTTGAGGGCGCCGGTGAAGTCGCCGGTGACCGAGCGCCGCCAGCCGGTCAGGTTCGGCACGGTGACGCCGAACCTGCTCTCGATCAGGCGCAGCACTGACGTGTGATCGAGAGTGCCTGAGTACTTGTACCCGCCCGCGCTGAACGGGGAGATGACCAGGGCCGGGGTGCGGAAGCCGAGGCCGATCGGGCCGGCGATGCCGTCGGCCGAGCTTGGCAGCGGGCCGGTCAGGTACTCGCCGGCGGTGCCGGCCGCCGGGACGGGCGGCGCGACGTGGTCGAAGAAGCCGCCGTTCTCGTCGTAGTCGACGATGAACACGGTCTGCGCCCAGACGCCGGGGTTGGCGACGAGGATGTTCAGGATCTGCTGGACCAGGTACTCGCCCCACTCCGGCGGCGCGGCCGGGTGCTCGCACTCGGCCAGCGGCGGGAGGATCCACGACACGCTGGGCAGGCCGCCGCTCTTCACGTCGCTCTGGAACGTGCCGGGGAAGGTCGGGGTGATGCCCTTGGCGATCAGCTCGAGGTTGGTGAGGCTGAACGGGTCGCTGAAGTTGTGGAAGTACGGCAGCACATCGAGGCCGAGGCGGCCGGTCGGGTCGCCGTAGACCTTCCAGGACACGCCGGCCTTCTGCAGCGCCTCCGGCATCGTCTCCCAGTTGAGCTTGCCGGTCATCGCCAGCCGGTCGGAGGCGGTGGTGATGACCGGGCCGCCGGCCGCGCCGGCCGGGTCGATCCAGGCCGAGAACGCCATCAGCCGGTTCGGGTCGGTCGGGCCGAGGACCGAGCAGTGGTAGCCGTCGCAGATCGTGAACGCGTCGGCCAGGGCATGGTAGAACGGCAGCTCGGCGCGGGTGAAGTAGCCCATGGTGACCGGGCCGTTGTTGTCGCCGTCGGTCGCTAGGTGGGAGGTGATGAACTGATTCATCGCCCCGCCGTTCCAGCTGTGGTGCTGGCCGCCCCAGCTGTGGTCGATGTCGTTGGTGTCGTAGCCGTCCTCGGTCGGCGGGTTGTTCTGCAGGTTGAACGGCTGGGTGTAGCCGGCCGCGGTGACCCCGACGCCGGGCTGGTAGCCGTGCTGGTCGAAGACGCCGGGGAGCGCGTTCGGGTCGGAGAAGCCGGCGCACCCCGGACAGGGTGCCGAAGTAGTGGTCGAAGCTGCGGTTCTCCTGCATCAGGATCACGATGTGCTTGACGTCGCTCAGCGACGCGGCGCCGGTGGCGCTGGCGGCGGTGACCTTGTCAAGCGTCCGCGCCTGATCGTCGGTGATCTTGCCGGAGGACCGGGCCTGGCCGATCGCGGCGGCGCCGACGGCGGCGGCCCCGCCGACCATGAACATGCGCCTGCTGGTCCCGTCCCCGTTCCCGTCCGGCGTTGACGCCTGCTTGTCCTGCTCGCTCACGCTGGTTACCTCCTACGGCCCGTTGGCTACGGTCGAACCGAGCGTAACGGCGGCGCGCAGCCGGGACTTAACGCGCTAATGACCCGCAGGCGAACAGAACCCGCCAGTTTCGGCCAGCTTCCGTTCGGGGGTTTAGCTGCCGTCCCGGAGGTTGGCGGGCGCGCCGACCCGGAAGCTAATCGAGTCGAACGTCGCGGTGCAGCCGTGGCCGGTCGGCGACTGGGCGAGGAAGCCGACCCGGGCGCCCGACGTCTCGCCCAGGCTGAAGTACCGCAGCAGCTGCCAGTAGGCGCCGTCTTCGGACGCGTGGAACGCCCAGGCCCGGCCGGACCTGGTGACGCGGAGCCAGAGCGGTGCGCCCGCGGTCGCGAACGAGTTGCTGTCGTCGGAGATGCCGTGCGTGACGACGGTCACCGCGGTCGGGCGGCGCTGCGGTGAGAACTCGTAGCAGAGCTTGGCGTAGCGGCGATCGGACAGGTACACCAGCAGCACGCCGGCGTCGAAGATCTCGCCGAACTGGACCGTGACCCTGGCGGCGAAGGTGAAGTCCTGGTCGCCAGGGAGGCCGGTCAGCCGCGGCGTCCGGCCGCGCGCCCTCGTCCCCCATCGGGTCGATGAACATGTCCGACTTGGGCCCGCTGGTCAGCACCAGCGTGCCCCCCGCGACGACCGCCTCGCAGGCCGGGGTCCCGGTGGGCTCGAGGGGAAAGGGGAGGCCCGGCACATACAAATCGGTCACGGTGGCAGTGTCCCACAGACTCGGGCCGCAAGCCCGGTTACGCCGACGGGCTAGTGTCTTAGACCATGGATATCGGATTCGGGGCACCGGTGTCGGGGGCGTGGGCGACGCCGCGGAACCTGACGGAGTTCGCCCGGCGGGCGGAGCGGCTCGGCTACCGGTCGCTGTGGACGTTCCAACGGTTGCTCGCGCCGGCCTCGGCGCCGCTGGCGCCGGTCTACCGGTCGGTGCTCGACCCGCTGGTCTCGCTCGGCTACCTGGCCGCCGCGACGTCGTCGATCAGGCTCGGGGTGGCGGTCGTCAACCACCCGTTCGCGTCGCCGCTGCTGCTGGCCAAGCAGGCGGCCACCGTCGACGTGCTCTCGGGCGGGCGGCTCGACCTCGGGATCGGCAACGGCTGGCTGCCGGAGGAGTTCACCGGGTCCGGCGCAGCGCTGGCCGGGCGGGGGGCGCGGGCCGAGGAGTACGTCGCCGCGCTGCGGGCACTGTGGTCGGGCGACCGGGGGTACCACGGGACGTTCTTTGACATCCCGCCCGGGCGCCAGGATCCGCCGCCGGTGCAGCGGCCGGGGCCGCCGATCCTGCTCGGCGGCACGTCCGAGGCGGCGATGGAGCGGGCCGGGCGGATCGGCGACGGGTGGATCACCCCGTCCGGGGCCGATCTGTGGAAGGTCGCCGAGTCGGCCAAGGTGGTGCAGAACGCCGCCACCGCGGCCGGGCGCGGGCCGGCCAGGATCGTCTGCCGCGGGGTGGTCCGGCCGGGCCGGCCGACGGTGTCGAAGCGGACCGGCAAGCGGCACCTGCTGTCGGGGTCGTACGAGCAGATCCGCGAGGACGTCGGGTGGCTGGACTCGTGCGGGGTGACCGAGGTGTTCTACGACCTGAACTTCGACCCGCAGGTGGGCGACCCGTCGGCGGACGAGGGCAAGGCGGTGCTGCGGGCGAGCGAGATCCTGGAGGCGCTCGCCCCGGATGCCCGGGGCTAAATGCCCGATATGTACTACTGTGTTGCGACGTGCCGGAAGTTACGGACCACTTACGTGTGCCGGGCTAATCACGCGGTTCCGGACACAATGGCCTGCTCAGCGGCTACGATCGCCGACTAGCAGGAGCGGTGGCCCTTAAGGAGCGACGCGTGCGCTACAGAGCTAGCAGAGACCAGGGGAACGAGGCCGGTACGCAAGGCCCGAAGCCACGCTGGCGCCCGGTCTTCGCGCCTTCCCGCCGAGGGATAATCGGCATGGTCGTCGCGGGTGCCCTCGTGGTCGGCGGCGGCCTCACGGCCGCCATCTTCCTCGCAAGCGGACCCGGCTCCAGCGGCAGGCCCGCCGCCGACGATGGCTTGGCGCTCCGCGCCACGGCGGGCGCCAGCGCGCAGTCGACCGCGTCCGCTGCGCCGGCGATGCCACAGGTCGTCTCCAGTCCGCACGTTGCCACCATGCCCAGCTCGGCCGCGCGGGCGGCCGGCTCGCGCGGCGCATCGGCGTCCGCATCCGCGTCGGCGAGCCACCCGGCGGGGTCCATGGGTCCCGCGCCATCCGGGAGTTCCGCGCCATCAGGGAGCCCCGCGTCGTCCGATCCGGCGACCTCCAGATCCGCCAGCTGCACGCACCCCTCGTACTCGACCTCGGCCGCGGACGGCATGCTTAACGCCAGCCCTTACTTCGTCTCCAACAACATGTGGAACGCCAGCGGGTACAGCGTCTCGCAGACCCTGTACGCCTGCTCTTACAGCAACTGGTACGTCACCGCCACGATGAACAACAACAACGGCGACGGCGCGGTGAAGACGTACCCGAACTCCCAGCGCGACTTCAACGACACCATCAGCTCGCTCAGCTCGGTGACCAGCACGTTCGCCGAGACGAGCCCGGGAACCGGGATCTACGAGGACGCCTACGACGTCTGGCTCAACGGGCTCGCGACGTCCGGGTCGACCGAGGTGATGATCTGGACCCAGAACCACGGCCAGACGCCGTCCGGTTCCGTCCAGGGGACCGTCACGCTCGGCGGGCGGACCTACACGGTATGGCGGAGCGGCAGCTACATTGCCTTCGTCGCCAACGCGAACTTCACCGCCGGAACCATGAACCTGCTGGCGTTCTTCCAGTACATCATCGGGAAGGGCTGGATACCGTCCAACTCCACCCTGAGCCAGGTGTGCTACGGACCCGAGCTGGTCTCGACGAACGGCGTGCCGGAAACGTTCACGTTCAGCAACTACTCGGTGAGCGCCGGCTGAGTTTCGGCGGGCGGGGCGGCCGGCGGCCCGCACCGCAGGCGACCTTCGTCGATCACTTATTCTCGACCTATGGAGAAAGTGGAGCGGACAGACGCGGAATGGCGCGAGCAGCTGTCGCCTGCGGAGTACGACGTGCTGCGCAAGGCCGGCACCGAGCGGGCGTTCACCGGCGAGTACACCGACACCGAGACGACCGGCGTGTACAAGTGCCGCGCGTGCGGGGCGGAGCTGTTCAGGTCGGACACGAAGTTCCACTCGGGCTGCGGCTGGCCGTCGTTCTACCAACCAGTCGAGGGCGACGCGGTCACGCTGATCGAGGACCGGTCGTTCGGCACCGTCCGCACCGAGGCGCGCTGCGCGCGGTGCGACTCCCACCTCGGGCACGTGTTCACCGGCGAGGGGTTCGGCACCCCGACCGACGAGCGCTGGTGCATTAACTCGGTCTCGCTGACGCTGGAGCCGAAGCAAGCGGCGGCGGAGTAGCCGGTTGCTTCGGGCGCTCGATCGCTAGTCGCCGCCGGTTTCGTAGCGGCGGTTGCGCTTGGTCTGCGCGCGGCGTCGCTTGCCTTCCAGACGGCGCTCGCGCGAGCCCCTGGTCGGCTTGGTCGGGACCCGAGGCGGCGGCGGCGGGGCGGTCGCCTCCCGCAGCAGCGCGGCCAGCCTGGCCCTGGCCGCCTCGCGGTTCATCAGCTGGCTCCGCTCGCCCTCGGCGGCGACGGTGATCACGCCGTCGGCCAGCCGGCGTCTCGAGCCGGGCGAGGGCGCGGTCGCGCTCCCGCTCGGGCAGGGTCGGCGAGCGCAGCACGTCGAACGAGAGCTCTACCCGGCTGTCGGTCGTGTTGACCGACTGGCCGCCCGGCCCTGAGGAGCGCGAGAACCGCTCGCGCAGCTCGCCGGCCGGAATCACCAGCCAGCTGTTCACCCGAAGATCGTCGGCCATGCCATTAAGGATGGCCGACGTTCCGGGCTCGATTGCGCAATCTGGACGAAGGCGGTCGATCCCGAATTGTGATCTAGGCCCGCAACCGGGCGTTGCCCCGGTGCCGTCCAAGGGGCATGCTGAACGCAAATTCCCGGCCCGCTCCCCGCGCAGCGGGGCTTGCCCTCATCACCATCGCGACCCTGGTGGCGCTGTCGGCGCTGGCCGGCTGCTCAAGCGGCGCCAGCAGCAGCAGCGCCATCTCCGCGTCCGGGGCGGTCGCCGCGCCTGGCGCCGCCATGCCCGCAGCCAGCGCCGCCGCCAGCGCGGCCGGCCACTCGTCGGCCAGCAGCGCGTTCTCGGCCGCGAGCGGTACCGGCTCCGGCGGCGTGGGGGGCGGTAAGGCGGGCAAGGCGCAGGCCGCCTCCGCCCGCTACGCGCCCGGCGACGTGCAGCTGATCTACACCGCCGAGCTCACCGTCCGGGCGAAGGACGTGGGCGCCGCGCTGTCGACGGCGACGTCGATCGTGACCGCGGCCGGCGGCTACGTCTCGGCCGAGAACAGCATAGGCCAGGGGGCGGGCCAGCCCGCCTCGAGCGCGACCGCGACCGTCACGCTCAAGATCCCGGCCGCGGTCTATCCGGCGACGCTGAGCCGGCTGACCGGCGCCGGGCTCGGCACCCAGCTCTCCCTGCAGCAGCAGGCGCAGGACGTGACCCAGCAGGTCGCCGACGTGAGCAGCCTGGTCGCGTCCGACCAGGCGGCCATCACCCAGCTGCGGGCGCTGCTGAAGGACGCCGGAAGCGTCGGCGACCTGCTCACCGTGCAGGACCAGATCAACAGCGAGACGTCCGACCTGGAGTCGATGCTCGCGCAGCAGCAGGCGCTCGACCACCAGACCGCCTACGCGACGGTGACGCTCACCCTGGTCGGGCCGAAGGCCGTGGTCAAGGCGAAGCCGAAGGCCAAGCCCAAGCAGACCCCGCCGCCGGGGCTCGCGAGCGGGCTGACGGGCGGCTGGCGGGCGTTCCGGCTGACGATCGACTGGCTGCTGGCGTTCATCGGCGCGATCGCGCCGTTCGCCGCCGCCGTCGCGGTGATCGCGGGCGGCGCCTGGTGGGTGCGGCGGCGGGTCGCGCGGGGCGGTGGCGCGGCGGGCGGCACGACCGGCACGACCGGCACGACCGGGACTGCTGGCGCGAACGGGCCGAGCGGCGGCTAGGCGAGGGCGGCGACGAGTTCGGCGACGGGCTTGCGACGGCCGGTGTAGAACGGGATCTCGACCCGGGTGTGCCGTCGCGCGTCCGCGCCTCGCAGGTGCCGCATCAGGTCGACGATCCGGTAGAGCTCATCGGCCTCGAACGCGAGCATCCACTCGTAGTCGCCCAGCGCGAAGCTGGACACCGTGTTGGCCCGCACGTCCGGGTACTCCCTGGCCATCATGCCGTGCTCGGCCAGCATCCGGCGTCGCTCCGACTCCTCGATCAGGTACCACTCGTAGTCCCTGACGAAGGGGTAGACGCAGACGTAGTTCTTCGGCTCCTCGCCGGCCAGGAAGGCGGGGATGTGGCTCTTGTTGAACTCGGCCGGGCGGTGCAGCGCCATCGCGCTCCACACCGGCTCGGACGCCCGGCCGAGCTTGCTGCGCCGGAAGTTGACGTACATCTCCTGCAGCTCGTCGCTGGTCGGCGCCACCCACCAGAGCATGTAGTCGGCGTCGGCCCGCATCCCCTGCAGGTCGTAGCAGCCGCGGGTGACGATGCCCTTGCCTTCGGCCTGGTCGAGCAGCTCGGTCAGCTCGCTGGCGGCGTGGCCGCGGCCGGCGTCGAGCGCGTCGCGGTCGGTCACCGTGAACACCGCCCACATGGTGTACCTGATCAGCTCGTTGAGCTCTCGCGCCTTGAGCCGCTGCTTCTCGTCCGCCGTGTCGGTCATAATTCAAAATCTTAGTGAGTTCGAACGGCCGGTTGCTCCGCCCAGTCCCGTGACGTGGCTCTCAGGTGCGTGGATCAGCGCCTGGCGGGGCGAGCGCACTCAGATAGGCGATCACCTGGTCGGCGGCCGCCCGGGCGATGGCGGTTTTCCGGGCTCCCTGCCGCTCCCGCTGCGGCCCGCTTCTTGCTGTTATCTCGATACAGCCGCGAGCCGCGTGGGCCAACTCACCTTCTTATCATTTTTGACCATGTGAATCGGACAATTCGGGCGGGAAAGTGGTCAGATCCGATAGGAAGACGAAAAAGTGGTCAGAACTGATAGAACGTGGCAAGGCAGAGGCGGGCAACCGCGGAATCTAGGTGCCCGGCTGCTCGCGGTGAGCGCCGGCCAGATAGGCGATCACCTGGCCGGCGGCTTGGCGGGCGGTGGTGACGCAGGCCGGGATGCCGACGCCGTCGTAGGCGGCGCCCGCCACCGCGAGGCCGGGGCGGGCGGCGACGGCGGCGCGGATCCGCGCGACCCGGTCCAGGTGGCCGACGTTGTACTGGGGCAGGCCGCCGCCCCAGCGGGTGACCCGGTGCGCGACCGGTGGCGCCGTCAGCCCGATGGACTCGGACAGCTCGGCGGCGGCGAGGGCGGCCAGGTCGTCATCCTCGCGCTGGAGGACGGCGACGTCGCCGCTGCGGCCGACCGAGCAGCGGACGATGTGCACCGGGTTCCGGGGATCGGCCGCCTGGGCCAGGTGCGGCCACTTGATCGTGGAGAAGGTGGCGGCCTTGACCGCGCGGCCGTCTACCGCCGGGACCAGGTAGCCGCTGCGCTGCTGGACGGGGAAGTCCCCGGCCCGGAAGGCCAGCGTGATGATGGCCATGGACGCGTACGGGATCCGCTCGAGCTCGGCCGCCGCGTCGGCCGCGGTCTGCTTCAGCAGCCGGGCGGTCGGCGCGGCGGGGGTGGCGAGGATCACCGCGTCGGCGTCCAGGTACTCCGGGTCGGCGGCCGACCCGATCGTGAGCCGCCAGCCGTCTGCGGTGCGCGCCAGCTCGCGGACCATCGCGTTGACCCGGACGTCGGCCCCGGACGCCTTGGCCACCGCCTCCGGCAGCGCGCCGAGCCCGGTGGTGAGGGTGACGAAGATCGGCGTCGGCTTCTTGCTGTTATCCGGGGAAGAGGTGGAGGAGGACGTCGGGGTCGGGGTCGGGGCGGGCGACGCGACGGACGTCGGAGCAGAGGTCGGACCAGATGTCGGGGCGGGGGGCAGGAGGGCGGCGGCGGCCTCGGTCAGGGTTGGGTGGGTGCGGCTGGCGGCGGCGAGCGGGGCCAGCGTTGCCTGGAATGACAGGTCCTCGGAGCGGCCGGCGTAGACGCCGCCGAGCAGCGGGTCGACCAGCCGGTCGACGACCTCGGTCCCGAGCCGGGCGCCGATGTAGGCGGTGACCGACGTGTCCGCGCCCTCGAACGGCGGCGTCGACTCGGCCCGCGCCCGGGCGATTCCCTCACCCGACACGACCTTGCTGGCGGCGAGCTCGTCGATGTCGGCCGGGACGCCCATGAACTGCCTGCGGGGCAGTGAACGGAGCACGCCCCGGGTGTAGATCGCGGACGAGGTGACGCCGGCCGGCACCAGGTCGGCCGGCCAGGCCGGCCGCGTCGATGAGCTCGATGCCCTCCGGCCGACGGGCGAGCAGCGCCTCGGCCCCCTCGTCGATCGACACGCCCGCGACGTCCGACGCCGACAGCTTCCCGCCCAGCCGGGGCGACCCCTCGAGCACCGTGACCCGGACCGGCTCGTCCCTGAGGTAGAAGGCGGCCGCCAGCCCGGCGATCCCGCCTCCGATGACCACCACGTGCGGGGGTGTCGCTGTCGTCATAGTCCTCAAGCCTGCCACAGGCGCCCTGGCCCGGAAAGGTCGCCGCCCAGCCGGGCGCCCTGGCCCTGGGAAAGGTCAGAACAGCGACTTCGCGTCGAGCAGGGATCGGACCACCGGGAAGTCCCAGCCCGCGCTGGCGGCGCCGTTGAATCCGTTGATGCCGTTGATCGGGTTGACGCCGTCGCGGGCGATTCTGATGGGGCGGACGCCGACCGCCTCGGCGCCCATGCAGAACGTCGGCTGGTCGTCGATGAAGACCGCGTCGGCGGCGGCGACGCCGAGGTCGGCCAGCGCGGTGACGTAGATCTCGGGCGACGGCTTGGCCGAGCCGACCTCGCACGACAGCACCACCGCGTCCACCAGCGGTATGACTCCGAGGGACTCGAGCAGCCCGCGGGTGGTGTCGGCGCAGTTGCTGACCAGGGCGACCGGGATCCCCTCGGACCGCAGCCACTCGAAGAACGGGATCGTGTCGTCGTACAGCTGGGTGTGGGCCCGGTTGAACTCGGCGTCGCGCCGCCCAAGGTCGTCGACGAGGTCGGCCGACGGCTCGATCCCGAGGTTACGCAGCGCCTGGTGGAACGCGCCGGCGGTGGTCACCTTGCCCCGGTCCCGGTCGAGACGGGTCTTCTCGAGCTCGGCGAGCCAGTCCTCGACGCTGACGCCGAGCGACTCGGCCAGGGCCGCGACCCGCTCCACGAACATGGATCGGAGGATCGTGTCGTACACGTCGACCAGGCAGCCGCGGACGGCCGCGGTCACGGCTGCCTCAGCCGGGCGCGCAGCCCGGCGACCTCGTCGGCGGCGAAGCCCTGACGGGCGAGCCAGGGCTCGAGGCCGCCGTAGCGCACATCGAGCTGCTTGAGGAACGCCCGCATGGTCTCCGCCCGCGCCTCGTGGGCGGCGACCGGCTTGTCGGTGACGTCGCGGTACATCTTGGCGCGGCTCAGGCGGTCGATGATCGCTCGATCCGCTCATTGGTGGCGACGTAGTCGGCCACGATGACCTCGGGGTCCACCCCGGCGATGGTGAGCGCAAGCGCGACCACCACGCCGGTCCGGTCCTTGCCCGCCGCGCAGTGCACGATCGCCGCCCCGGGGGCGGTGACGATCGAGCGCAGCGCGCCCACCACCTCCTCGGGCCGGTTCTCCAGGTAGCCGAGGTAGTGGCCGGTCATCAGGTCGTCGGGGTACCGCTCGGCATCCTCCTGCTGGGCGGTGAGGAGCAGCGCCGCCGCGACCGTGTCGGAGGCGTCGAGGAACTCCTTGAGCACCGGGTGGTGCGCGTGCTGGACGCCGTCGACCGCGTCGAGCGGGGCCGGCCCCTCCGTCATCAGCTCCCGCGTCGAGCGCAGGTCCACCACCGTCGTCAGGCCGAGCTCGTCCACCAGCAGCGCGACGTCGGCCTCGGTCAGCTCCTGGAGGTTCTCCGAGCGGAGCAGCCTGCGGTAAACGACGTCGCCGCCGTCAGCGGTGGGCGTCCCGCCCACGTCGCGGACATTGACTGCACCCTCTAGATCAATCCACGCCATGTCCTGATTGTCCCATTCGCAGTCTGATGGCACGCGCCGGGTGCCGCGAACCTCCGGTGAATACTCTCCTACTGCTCGCCCAGGTAGGCGAGGACGGCGAGGACGCGCCGGTTGTCGTCATCGGACGGCTGCAGATTGAGCTTGGTGAAGATCGCGGCGGTGTGCTTGGCGATGGCGCGCTCGGTGACGACCAGCCGCTGGGCGATGGCGGCGTTGGAGCGGCCCTCGGCCATCAGCTCCAGGACCTCGCGCTCGCGCGGGCTCAGCCGGGCGAGCGGGCTCTGGGCGCCGGCCGTGCGGGCGAGCAGCCGGGCGATCACCTCCGGGTCCATCACCGTGCCGCCGTCGGCAACCCGCTTGACCGCGTCGGTGAACTGCTCGCCGTCGAGCACCCGGTCCTTGAGCAGGTAGCCGACGGCGCCCGCGCCGTCGGCCAGCAACTCGCGGGCGTAGAGCTGCTCGACGTATTGGGAGAGCACCAGCACCGGCAGCCCCGGCAGCTCGCGGCGGGCCTGCAGCGCGGCCCGCAGCCCCTCGTCGGTGAACGTGGGCGGCAGCCGGACGTCGACCACCGCGACGTCGGGCCGGCTCGCGCGCAGCTCGGCCAGGAGGTCATCGCCGTTGTCGACGGCGGCGGCGACCTCGAACCCGTACGCCTCGAGCAGCCGGATCAGCCCGTCGCGGAGCAGGAACTGATCCTCGGCGATGACGACGTGCACGGCTCAGCCTCGTCCGCTGGCCAGCGCGGACCCGAACGGTGACCGGTGGCCGGCTACGACAGCTCGCACGGGATCTCCATGGTGATCACGGTCGGGCCACCCCGCGGGCTGCTGATGGCGAGGATGCCGTCGAAGGCCGCGATCCGCCGCTCGACGCCGCGCAGACCGGTGCCCCGCCCGGGATCCGCGCCGCCGTCGCCGTCGTCGCGGACGCTGATCCGCAGGGCGCCGAGCGAGTGGCGGAGGTCGATGTCGGCCGACTGGGCGTCGGCGTGCTTGGCCACGTTCGCGAGCAGCTCGCTGACCGCGAAGTAGGCGGCCGATTCGACCGGGGCGGGCGGCCGGCCGGCGAGCGATCCGGTCACCGAGGCGCGGACCGGGCTGTCGAGGGCGAGGGCGCGGACGGCCTCGGCCAGGCCCCGGTCGGCCAGCACCGGCGGGTGCACGCCGCGCACCAGGTCGCGCAGCTCCGCCAGGGCCTTGGCGGACGCGTCGCGGGCCTCGATCAGCAGCGACCGGGCGGCGGCGGGGTCGGTGTCGATCAGCCGCCCGGCCGCGTCAAGGGTCAGGCCCATCGCGACCAGCCGGGCCTGGGCGCCGTCGTGCAGGTCGCGCTCGATCCGGCGCAGCTCGGCCGCCCCGGTGTCGAGCGATTCCTGCCGGGTCAGGGCGAGGTACTCGACCCGCTGCTCAAGCACGGAGTGCTCCGACGGCGCCAGCACCAGCCGGGCGAGGCCGCCGTAGGCGCGCAGCATCCACGGCGCGGCCGCCACCCCCAGCGCCGCCAGCACAGCTCCGAGGCCGCGGTCAACGCCGTCGAAGGTGTCCCGGCCGCCACTGTGCAGGTTCAGCTCGAACAGCGCCGCCGCACCGCCCACGATGAGCACGATCGGCGCGACCAGCATGACCGTGCCGACGACGGCGTTCACCGCCAGCCAGCCCAGGTCTTTCCAGGTCCCCGGGTCGGCCAGCAGCCACTGCATCCGCCGCCGGTACCTCAGCCGCGCGGTCCCCGGCCGGCCGCCTGGCTCCCTTTCCAGGGGTGACGGACGGTACGCGGCGGCGATCGGCACCCCGCACCAGCGGGCCGACAGGTCCCTGGTCTGGTTCGCGAGCCAGCGCACGCACAGCAGCGCCCAGGGCAGGATGAACAGGCAGCCTGCCAGGCCGATGAGCACCAGCGGCAGGACCCCGCCGGGCTGGCCCGGGGCTTGGCTCAGCGCGTACCGCTGCTGCGATAGGTCGTCGATGAGCTGACCCAGACCCCAGGCGCCGAACACCACCGGGACGACCACGGCCGCCAGCAGCACCGTCCCGGCCAGCGTCAGCCCGAGCATGCCGAGCGACCGGACCGGCGCGAGCAGGATCCCGAGCAGCCGGTCGGAAGCGTCCGGCCGCCGGCCCGGCCACCGGTCCGGCCGGTCGGGGGCCGGTCCGGGGTGGCTGGCGGCGCTGGCGGCTTGAGCCACCGGTCCGTTCATCGGCAATCCTCGTCATTCCGTGCAGAGCGACCGTTGAGGGCTCCAGTCTCGCTGCGGACGGGCCGGCCCCGCAGTGACGCCTGACCCCCAAATCGGGGTGTACGTAGGTCCACCAGCGAGATGCCGTTCAGCCGTATATCGCGGGTCACCGTCCGCTTCCTAGCGTAACCAATCATGAACGTCATCGAATCGACCGCGCTCGGCAAGCGGTACCGGCGCGCATGGGCGCTGCGCGACTGCACTCTCGGCATTCCCGGCGGCCACATCGTCGCCCTCGTCGGCCCGAACGGGGCCGGCAAGACCACCCTGCTCACCATGGCCGTCGGCCTGAACAAGCCCACCGAGGGCGGCGTGACCGTGCTCGGCGGCATCCCGGCGGGGTCGCCCGGCGCGCTCGACCAGATCGCCTTCGTCGCCCAGGACGCCCCGCTCTACCGGAACCTGCCCGTGGCCGACATGCTGCGGGTCGCCCGCCGCCTGAACCGCTGCTTTGACCAGCGCCGGGCCGACGACCGGCTGGAACGGCTCGGCATCCCGCCGCGGCAGAAGGTCGGCGACCTCTCCGGCGGGCAGAAGGCGCAGCTGGCGCTGACCATCGCGCTGGCCCGCCGGCCGGGCCTGCTCGTGCTCGACGAGCCGCTGGCCGCGCTCGACCCGGTGGCCAGGGACGACTTCATGGCGTCGGTCGTCGAGGCGGCGCGCGAGGACGACATCTCGGTCGTGCTCTCCTCCCACGTGCTGGCCGAGCTTGAGCGGGTCGCGACCTACCTGATCGTGCTGGCCGCGGGGCCAGGTGCAGGTGGCCGGCTCGGTCAAGGACCTGCTCGCGTCCCATGGGGCCGGGCTCGAGGAAATAGCGCTCCGCCAGCTGCGGGCGGGCGCCGCGACGACATCAAGAACGGACACCACGCGATGAGCACCGCAACCACGACCGCCAGCCCGGCCGCGACCGCCGCCCGACGCCCGGTGCCCTGGCGGAGCATCTGCTTGGTGACGCTCCGGCAGCGGCGCGGCGCCATGATCGGGGTGGCGGCGCTGCTCGGCGCCATCGCCGTGTACCTGCTGATCATGGGCATCATCCAGAACAACGCCTACGCCGCGGTGACCGCCTGCCGCCCGGCCGCCGCGAACAAGTGCCAGCAGCTCGCCCAGGACTTCTCCGCCACCTACTGGGGCGGCCACGACTCGGCGCTGCAGAGCGGCGGCGCGCAGACCGTCTCCAGCCTGATGTTCGCGGTGCCGGTGCTGCTTGGCGTGTTCGTCGGGGCGCCGCTGATCTCCCGCGAGCTTGACACCGGCACGTTCCGGTTCGCCTGGACGCAGGGCGCGGGCCGGACCCGCTGGGCGCTGTCGACCCTGGTGCTGCCCGCCCTCCTGCTGACGGCGGTGACCGGCGCGTTCACGGCGCTGTTCTACTGGTACTACCGGCCGTTCCTGGCCGACGGGCAGGTGAGCGAGTTCCTGCCGCTCGCCTTCGGGCTGCTCGGGGTGGCGTTCGCCGCCTGGACGCTGTTCGCCTACGCGCTGGCCGCGTTCACCGGCACCCTGTTCCGCCGGACGATCCCGGCGATGGTGGTCGCGCTGATCGTCTACATCGTGCTCGCGATCGGGACCGCGACCGCGATCAGGCCGCACTACGCCGCCCCGGTCGCCGCGGAAGGCTGGAATCAGGGCGCCGGGGCCGGCTGGGTGATCAGCAGCTGGGTCCAGGCACCCAACGGCCAGCACCTCAGCCCGGCCGCCGTCAACAGCCTGCCCGTCCCCGCCAGCGTGCAGAACTCGCAGAGCCCGGACGCCTTCACCAGCTGGCTGGCCAGTCACGGCTACACGATGTGGCAGTCGGTCCAGCCCGACTCGCGGTTCTGGCAGTTCCAGCTCATCGAGGGCGGCTGGCTGCTGGTGGTCAGCGCGCTGCTCATCGGCGGGGCGGTCTGGCTGATCCAACGACGCGGGGCGTGATGGTCCGGTCGGCGGCGCGGTGGTGGCCACCGAGCCGCCGGCCGCCCGGGCGGCGCGGACCGAACGGCCGGGAGCGGGGTTGACACGGTCCCCAGGCGGACGGATATTTGGGTCCCAGCCAGCGTGTTACCGGTCACATAACGTACAGAATGTTACCGGTCACATTCGATGTCGGAGCGGAGAGTGTTTCCCTTGGTCAAGATCAGATTTCCGAGCGTCAGAAGGATCGTCTCGGTCGTCGCGACCGCGGCCGCGCTCGGTCTGGCCGCCTTCGCCGGCGTATCGAGCACGGCCGGGACGGCGCAGGCCGCATCCCCCGGGCCGTGCGACGTCTACGCCGGCGGCGGCGCCCCCTGCGTGGCCGCGTACAGCACCGTGCGGGCGCTGTACCACGGCTATTTCGGGCCGATGTACCAGGTCACCCGAGCCTCGGACGGCTCGTCGAAGCAGATCTGGACGTCCCGGCCGGGCGGTTACGCCGACGCCGCCGCCCAGACCGCGTTCTGTGCGGGCACCACCTGCACGATCAGCCGGATCTACGACCAGAGCGGGCACGGCAACACGCTCGGGATCGAGCCGATCGGCGGCAACGGCTCGCCCGACGTGGGCGCGATCGCCAACGCGCTGCCGGTGACCGTCGACGGTCACCTCGTGTACGGGGTGTCGGTTCAGGCCGGGGTCGGGTACCGGAACGACGTCACCAACGGCGTGCCGACCGGCCGCCAGCCGCAGGGCGCGTACATGGTGACCAGCGGCACCCACGTCGACGACCTGTGCTGCTTCGACTTCGGGAACGCCGAGACGACCAACACCGACACCGGCAACGGGCACATGGACGCGATTAACTTCGGTACCGAGTGCTGGTTCACGCCGTGCACCGGATCGGGCCCGTGGGTGCAGGCGGACCTGGAGAACGGGCTGTTCATGGGCGGCAACGGCTCCGACACCGGCAACGTCGGCAACGCCAGCACGTTCGTGACCGCGATCATGAACAACAACGGCAGCACGGACTACACGATCGCCGACGCCAACGCCCAGTCGGGCGGCGTGCACGTCGAATACAGCGGGCCACTGCCTGACATCGGCGGCTACACGCCGATGAACACCGAGGGCTCGATCCTGCTCGGCACCGGCGGCGACGACAGCAACGGGTCCGACGGGTCCTTCTTCGAGGGCGTCGTCACCGCGGGCTACCCGTCGGCCGCGGCCGTCAGCGCCGTCCAGGCCAACATCGTCGCGGCCGGCTACCGGGCGGTCACCCCGGTCTTCCCGGCGGCGGGGACCGATTACACGATCACCAACGTCAACAGCGCGACCGAGGTTCAGCCGGACGGCTGCGGGACCGCCAACGGCACCGGCATCGAGCTCTCGTCCGCCAGCGGCACGACCTGCCAGCAGTGGACGTTCAGCAGCGCGGGCGACGGCCACTACACGATCACCAACGTCGCCAGCGGCACCGTCCTCGACTCGGTCGACTGCGGGCCGTTCGACGGCACCCTCACCGACCTGTGGTCGTCGCTCGGCAACGTCTGCCAGGAGTGGGACGTGACCGCGGTCGGAAGCCACTACACGATCAGCAACGTCGGCAACGGCATGGTCCTGGACGCGGAGGACTGCGAGGTCGCCAACGGCACCGTCGTCCGCCAGTGGGCGCAGCTGGACAACCTCTGCCAGCAGTGGAACATCGCGCCGGCGTCAGGAACGCCTGCTTCCTGACCGGAACCAGGCATCAGGCTGGACGACGGAGGTGGGACCAGGGACCGTTCGATAAACGGATTTTGATCTTTTGCTGGTCAGGCGCGGGCGGAGGCCTCGTGCACGAGGTCGACCAGCCGGGCCAGCATGTCCGGGTTGGTCTCCGGGAGCACGCCGTGGCCGAGGTTGAAGATGTGCCCGGGCAGCGTCCGGCCGCGGTCGAGGATCGCGCGGGCGCGGGGCTCGATCACGTCCCACGGGGCCAGCAGCACCGAGGGGTCGAGGTTGCCCTGGATCGCCTTGCCCGGGCCGACCCGGCGGGCGCCCTCGTCGACCGGGATCCGCCAGTCGACGCCGACCACGTCCGCGCCGGCCTCGCCGAGCAGGCCGAGCAGCTCGCCGGTGCCGACGCCGAAGTGGATCCTCGGCACCCCGGACGACCCGAGCGCGGCGAAGATCCGCCGGGTGTGCGGCAGGATCGCGTGCCGGTAGTCCGCGGGCGAGACCACGCCGACCCAGGAGTCGAACAGCTGCACCGCCGACGCCCCGGCCGCCACCTGCACCTGCAGGAACGAGGTGGCGATGGCGGCCAGCCGCCCCATCAGCGCGTGCCAGAGCTCGGGGTTGCCGTACATCAGCGCCTTGGTCCGGTCGTGGTTCTTGGACGGACCGCCCTCGATCAGGTACGACGCCAGCGTGAAGGGGCCGCCCGCGAACCCGATCAGCGGCTTGCCGCCGAGCTCGCCGGTCAGCGCCTTGACCGACTCGGTGATGTACGGGACGTCGTCCGGCGTGAGGTCGCGCAGCCGGTCGAGGTCGGACAGGGCGCGGATCGGGCGGTCGATCACGGGACCGACGCCCGGCTTGATCTCCACGTCCACGCCGATTGCCTTCAGCGGCACCACGATGTCGCTGAACAGGACGGCCGCGTCCACGTCGTAGCGGCGCAGCGGCTGCAGGGTGATCTCGGTGACCAGCTCCGGCCTTGTGCACGACTCGAGCATCGCGGTGCCCGCGCGGACCCGGTGGTACTCGGGGAGCGAGCGGCCGGCCTGGCGCATGAACCAGACCGGGGTATACGGCACCGGCTCCCTGCGGCAGGCGCGGAGAAAGGGCGAGTTCGTCTGGGGCTGGTTCACTCGGAGTATCCTCTCATACCCGATTGCGGCGTCAGCCAACCGCCTCGGCGACACGCCGGGCGAGATCCGCCGAAATCGCACCTGCACATGCCAAGATCCAGATGAGGTCTCGCCATGTACGCACATTCATTTCAGAGATTTCAGTGATTTTAGTGGGCCGAGAAGTATAGGGGGCCATCGCGATGACGCAGCCGCTCGGGAACTGTCCCGGTTGTGGTGCCGACGAGCCATTCGAGCAGGTGCATGAGGGTGTCTGCCCCGATGTGGTCGGCGAGTGCCCGGAGTGGGCCTGCCCGGCCTGCGGGGCGGGCGTCATCATGGGCACGGTCTTCTCGGGCGCTGCCACCGCCCTTCTCGACGCCGAGATCGCGGCCGAGCAGTCCGTCCGTGCTGCGTAGCCGCACCTCAGGGCCGCTTAACGGCCGCCCGGGCACCGTCCGCTGGCTGGCACGACGTACGCTCAGGCCATGAGGTTGGCTGACACGCCCGCGCCGCTGCGGGCAGGCGGACAAGCGGACGTGGGTCCCGCCGTCCCCGCCGTCCCCGCTGGCCACAACCGAACGTCGGCCGCCGTCCGCGCTGACTCGGCTGCAGCGCGCGCCTGCGACTCGGGCGATCCGGTCTTCGACGCCGCCGTGGCCGCCCTCGAGGCAGGCCGCGACGCGGTCGCGTCGACCCGGGACGACCTTGAGCTTGAGAGCTGGCCGGCGCCCAAGCGGCTCGCCCCGCACGCGGTCGCGCTGGCCGTCACCGCCTTCCGCGACGGCGAGGAGGCGGGCGAGGGCAAGTTCATGCTGCTGTATGACCCGGCCGGCCACGACGGGTGGACCGGGACCTTCCGGATCGTGGTGCAGGTGCAAGCGGACGTCGACGAGGAGATGGCGGCCGACCCGCTGCTCGGCGAGGTTGGCTGGTCGTGGCTGACCGACGCCCTCGACCTGCACGCGCCCGGCTACGCCGCGCCCAGCGGTACCGTCACCCGGGTGATCACCGAAGGGTACGGCGCGAAGTCCGACGATGCCCCGTCGACCGGGTTCGAGCTGCGCGCCTCCTGGTGCCCGGCCGACGGCGGCTCCGACAGGTCCGGCGACTTCGGCGACTTCGGCGGCGAGGCGAACGAGTTGGCGGCGGAGATCGGCGGCGCTGTCGCCGCCTGGTGCGAGCTGCTGGCGTCGGCGGCCGGGCTGCCTGCCACCGGCACGGTGGCGATCGGCGGCCGGGCCGCGAACCCGCGGGCGGCCGGCGGCTCTGGTCACGGCGCCCTGTCGGGCGGGCGGCGACGCCGATGACGGCGGCGAGCGAGGAATCCGAGGAGCAGACGCCGGAGCCGGACGGTTCGGTGGCGCTGACGGGCGACGAGGCGGCGGCGGCGGGCGAGGCTGCGGGCGACGAGGCGGCGGGCGACGAGGCGGCGGCTGACGAGGCGGCGGGCGACGAGGCGGCGGCTGACGAGGCGGCGGGCGACGAGGCGGCGGCTGACGAGAAGCCGGAGCGGGAGGTCACCGACCTGCTCGAACCGCGCGACGGCCTGCCGCCGGTGATCGCGACGCCGGAGGACCTCGCCGTCGCGGTGGAACGGCTCGCGGCCGGGACCGGACCGGTCGCGGTGGACGCCGAGCGGGCCTCCGGCTACCGCTACGGGCAGCGGGCCTACCTGGTCCAGCTGCGCCGGGCCGGCGCCGGGACGGTGCTGATCGACCCGGTCGGCGCCCCCGACCTGTCCGGCCTGAACGCCGCGCTGGCCGATGTCGAGGCCGTGCTGCACGCCGCGTCGCAGGATCTGCCGTGCCTGGCCGAGATCGGCTACCGGCCCAGGGAGCTGTTCGACACCGAGCTGGCGGGGCGGCTGCTCGGCTACCCGCGGGTGGCGCTCGGCACCATGCTCGAAGAGGTGCTCGGCTTCCGGCTGGCCAAGGAGCATTCGGCCGCCGACTGGTCGATCCGGCCGCTGCCGACCGAGATGCTCAGGTACGCGGCGCTCGACGTGGAGATACTGACCGAGCTGCGGGACGCCCTGGCCGACCAGCTCGACGCCGAGGGGAAGACCGAGTGGGCGCGGCAGGAGTTCGCCGCGATCGCGGCCGCTCCCCCGGCGCCGCCGCGCATCGACCCCTGGCGGCGCACCTCCGGCATCCACAAGGTGCGCACCCGGCGGTCGCTGGCCGTCGTCCGCGAGCTCTGGCAGGAACGCGACGAGGTCGCGCGCGAGGCCGACCTGTCGCCGCGCCGGGTCCTGGCCGACCAGGCGATCATCGAGGCGGCCAGGGCCGAGGCGGGCAAGGTGCCGCCGACCGGCCGCCCGCAGCTCGACCGGATCAGCGGGTTCCACGCGCGCAATGCCCGCAAGCACTCGGCCCGCTGGCAGGCGGCGGTGCTGCGGGCCCGCGAACTCGACGAGGGCGAACTGCCCGAGGTGGCCGGCGCCACCGCCGCCGGCGGACCGCCGCCCGCGCACCGCTGGGCCGAACGCGACCCGGCCGCGGCGGCCAGGCTCGCGGCCGGCCGGGAGACGGTGACCGCGCTCGCGACCGCGAACCGGCTGCCGGCCGAGAACCTGCTCCCCCCGGACGCGCTGCGCCGGCTGGCGTGGGAGCCGCCCGCGCCCGCCACCGCGGACGCGATCGCCGCGACCCTGACCGGCTTCGGCGCCCGCCCGTGGCAGGCGCAGCTGACCGCCGGACCGCTCGCCGAGGCGTTTGCGGCGACGGAGGCGGCGGCGGGTTAGTGGTGCTCACCACCATCGCCGCCGCGCTCAGCAGCGGGTCGCAGCCTGCGCTGCCCGGATTCCTCGAGGCGCTGGCGTCGCCGCTTGAGCATTACGGGCTGTGGGCGATCTTCTTCTTGGTGCTGGTGGAGGACTTCGGCATCCCGGTGCCGGGCGAAACCGTGATCATCGCCGCCTCCATCTACGCGGGATCTGGTCGGCTGAACGTCGTCGCCGTCGGCGTGGTTGCGTTCTTCGCGGCCGTGTTTGGCGACAACATCGGGTACGGGATCGGCCGGTTCGGCGGGCGGCGGCTGGTGGACCGGTGGGGCAAGTACGTGTTCCTCACCCCGGAACGGCTTGATAAGGCGGAGGAGTTCTTCGACCGCCAGGGCGCCAAGATCATCACCATTGCGCGCTTCATCGAGGGGCTCCGGCAGGCCAACGGGATCATCGCGGGCATCACCAAGATGCACTGGCTCCGCTTCATCGCCTACAACGCGCTCGGCGCCGCCCTCTGGGTCGGCACCTGGGTGAGCATCGGCTACTTCGCGGGCCAGCACATCAACACGATCTACAGCCTGATCACCCGTTACTCGCTGTACGTCGCGATTGCGGCGGTGGTGGTGATCGTCGGGTTGATCGTGCGCCACGTCATGCGCAAGCGGCGGCGGGTGATGCGGGCCGCGGCGGGGTCGGGCGACGGAGGTTCCGGCGGCGGCGACGCTGGCGGCGGCGGTTCCGGCGGCGGCGAGGCTGGCGGCGGCGGTTCTGGCGATGGCGAGGTGGCCGGCCGCGGCCAGGCTGCTGGTGATCATGGCGCCGACGCCGCGGCTGCCGACGGCGCCGCCGGTGGCGGGGGTGACGAAGCGTCGGCCGGGGACCCTGGTGAGGCCGGGGATCCAGGTGAGGCCGGGGATCCAGGTGAGGCCGGGGGAACCGGGGGCAAGGAGAGGTCCGAGCCGTCTGCTGAGGCGGACAACGACACCCCGCCTAACGCCGCCCAGGTCGAGACCGCCCACGTTGACGCTGACCGCACCGACGGCGCTGACGATGGCGCGGAGCCCGGATCCTCCGGCCAGGCCTAGCGGCCAAAGCGAGCGGTTTAGCGGTTGGCTTGCGGCCCGCTTCTTGCTGTTATCTGCACTCGAGGGCGGCATCCGAATTATTGCGCGACAAAAGACTCGGCTAACCGATCAAAACGTCGCGCAATAATTTCCGCGCCTGATGCTTCTTGCTGTTATCAGCGCGAGGGGCTCCCGATCGGCCGGGGCGGCCGGATGGTGGGGTGCGGCCGGGGGTGGGGTGCGGCCAAGTGGCGGGGGGCGGGGTGCGGCCGGGTGGGGCGGCGCGGAGGCGGCCGGGGGGTGGGGTGCGGCCAAGTGGCGGGAGGCGGCCGGGGGGTGGGGTGCGGCCAAGTCGCGGGGGGCGGCCAAGTGGCGGGGGCGGCCGGGGGTGGGGGGCCGGAGGGGCGGGGGCCCTCAGGTGTCGTGGGGGCGGGCAGGGGCTCGGTTAGGGCTCGGCTAGGTCGTAGCGGTCGGCGGAGATTAGGCGGGGGGTCGAGGGGGCCGGTGGGGTGGCGGTTTCCGGCGTGGCGACGGAGGGGTTGGGGGCGAGGACTGGGGCGCTGAGGAATGCGGGTGAGCTGGCGGACGCGTCGGGGCGCTCGGGTGAGCTGCGGGCGGCGGGGGGCGGGGCGGCGGCGGCGCGAGGTTGGCGGGTGCGGCCGCGGAACCAGCGGCGCCAGGCAGGGCGGGGCGGGGCGGCGGGCGCGGCCGAGGCCGGGGCTGGGGCGGACGACGCGGGGCGGGGCGGGGTGGTGGGTGCGGACGCGGCCGGGGTGGTTGGTGCGGGCGAGGCCGGGGTGGTGGGTGCCGGCGCAGATGACGGGCGCGCCGACGGTGCGGGTTGCGTGGACGCGGGCAGGGCGGGGTGTGGGGGGAGGGTGAGGTTGAGGACCCAGAAGCCGGAGGTGGGGAGGGGGTCGTCCCACTCTCTGGGTAGCTCGGGGATGGGCGGCTGGGCGGGGCCGGACTGGGCGGGGCCGGACTGGACGCTGCTCGTTAGTGCGCTGGCGGACAGGGCGCTGTGGGCGAGGGCGCTGCCGGGAGCGGCGTCGGAGGGGGGCTGGGCGACGCCGAGGGCGGCCAGGGCGGCGGCCTGCAGGACGGGGATGTTCTCCCGGTGCGCGCAGATGATGGTGGGCTCGCCCGCGGTGATGGCCTCGGACAGCAGGGCGGCAATGGACGGGTGAGAGTCGGGCGGGACCGTTCGGGATGAATGGTGGTGAATGTAGAGGGACGGCTCTACCCGCAGCTCGGCGCCGGACAGCTCGGCGAACGGGCGGAGGGTTTCCACGCAGCGGGCGGCGGGCGAGGTGATGAGCCGGGCGCGGGGGCCGAAGCACGCGAGCAGCTCGGCCAGGGCCTTGGCGTCGGCCCGGCCGACGTCGTCGAGCGGGCGGCGCTCGTCGGCGCGCTTCCAGTGCGACTTGACCACCGCCTTGGAGTGCCTGAGCAGGATCACCGGGACGGTCCGGGCGGGCAGCCGGGCGAAGTCGGCGACCACCGCGTTGTCGCGGTCGTAGCTGATTCGCTCGGCCGCGCGGTCGGCCGCCACCCACTCGACCTTGTCGACCTCATCGTTGGGGACCGCATGGTCGTCGACCGAGGTGACCGACGCCGACCAGTAGTGCACCCGCTTGGGGCGGCCGCCGACGTTGTAGCGGACCGAGTCGAGGCGGCGGCCGAGGGCGAGCCGGGCCCCGCCCTCCTCGAGCACCTCGCGGACGGCGGTGACCGGGAGCGTCTCGCCCGGCTCGACCTTCCCCTTCGGCAGCGACCAGTCGTCGTACTTGCGCCGGTGCACGAGCAGAATCTCCGGCCCGCCATCGGGCCCCGGCCGCCAGGCGACCGCGCCGGCCGCCTTGATCAGCCTGGACTCGGGCTTGCTGTTAGCCATCGATGAGTCGTCCTCGGCTCTTGTCCATGATCAGGAACTCCTGGACGTCGGTCAGCGGCGCGCCGTCGACATCCCGCGCGTGCCTGGTCCAGTTGCCGTCGCCGTCGAGCCACCAAGACGACGTGCCGTCATCCATGCCCATCGCCATCAGCTCACGTAGCTTAGCGCTATGTCCCGGGTCGCCCACCAGTACCAGGGATTCCACCCGTCGATCGAGGTTCCTGTGCATCATGTCGGCGCTGCCGAGGAAGATCTCGCTGCGGGCTTCCGGGTCGGGGTCGCCGGTGCCGAAGGAGTAGATCCGCGAGTGCTCGAGGAACCGGCCGAGCACGCTGCGGACGCGGATCGTCTCGGACAGGCCGGGCACGCCCGGCTTGAGCGCGCACATGCCGCGGATCCACAGGTCGATGTCCACCCCGGCCAGCGAGGCCCGGTAGAGCGCGTCGATCACCGCCTCGTCGACGATCGCGTTGGACTTGAACGCGATCTTGGCGGGCCTGCCCGACCGGGCCAGCTCGGCCTGCGCGTCGATCCGGCTCACGATGCCGGTCCGCAGCGCCTCGGGGGCGACCAGCAGCCGGCGGTAGTCGATCTTCCTGCTGTACCCGGTGAGGTGGTTGAACAGGTCGGTGACGTCCTCGCCGACGGTCGGGTCGGAGGTGAGCAGGCCGAAGTCCTCGTACAGGCGGGCCGTCGTCGGGTGGTAATTACCGGTGCCGATGTGGCAGTAGCGGCGCAGGGTGCCGTCGGGGGCCTGCCGGACGATGAGCATGAGCTTGGCGTGCGTCTTCCACCCGACGAAGCCGTAGACCACGTGACAGCCGGCCTCCTCCAGCTTGCGCGCCCAGGTGATGTTCGCCTTCTCGTCGAACCGCGCCTTGATCTCCACCACCACCACGACCTGCTTGCCCGCCTCGGCCGCGTCGATCAGCGCGTCCACGATCGGCGACTGGCCGCTGGTCCGGTACAGCGTCTGCTTGATCGCCAGCACCCGGGGGTCGGCCGCCGCCTCCTCCACCAGGCGCTGCACGGTGGTGGTGAACGAGTCGTAGGGGTGGTGCACGAGCACGTCCCGCTCGTCGAGGGTGTCGAAGATCGGGGCGTCGGTCGGCACGGCCTTGGTGTTCGGCACGAACGGCGGGTACTTGAGCGCGGCGATCTGCAGGTCCGCGATCGCGTTCAGACCGGTCAGATCCAGCGGCCAGGGCAGCCGGTTGATCGCGTTCTCGTCGACGCTTAGCTCTTTGGCCAGCCGGCAGACCACGTCCTGCGACATGTCCTGCTCGACCTCCAGCCGGACGGCGGGCTCGAACCGTCGCTTGACCAGCTCGCGCTCCATCGCCTGGAGCAGGTTCTCGGTGACGTCCTCGTCCACCTCGAGCTCGCGCACCCGGGTGACCCGGAAGACGTAGGTCTCGACGATGTCCATGCCGCCGAAGAGCTGGCCCAGGTGCGCCGCGATCACGTCCTCGATCGGCACGTAGCGGTACTGGCCGACGTTGAAGAACCGCGGCAGCAGCGGCGGCACCTTGACCCGGGCGAACATGGAGACGCCCTCCTCCGGGTCGACCAGCGTGACCGCGAGGTTGAGCGACAGCCCGGAGATGAAGGGGAACGGGTGCGCCGGGTCGACCACCAGCGGCGTCAGCACCGGGTAGACGCTCTTCTTGAACATCTCGGTCAGGCCGGCCCGCTCGTCCCCGGTCAGCTCCTTCCAGCGCAGGATCTCGATGCCCTGGGTGGTCAGAGCGGGCTTGATCCGGTCCGCGAAGACAGCCGCGTGCCTGCTCGCCAGCAGGCCGGACTCGGTCAGGGTGTTCTTCAGCAGCTGCTCAGGGGTCCAGCCGATGGCGTTCTGGACCGGGAAGCCCGCCGCCATCCTCCGCACCAGGCCGGCGATCCTGACTTGGAAGAACTCGTCCAGGTTGGAGGCGAAGATGGACAGGAAGCGGACGCGCTCGAGCAGGGGGATCTGCTCGTCCTCGGCCAGTTCGAGGACGCGCTGGTTGAACTGGACCCAGCTGTACTCCCGGTCGAGGTACCGGTCGGCGGGGAGATCGTTACTCATGATCCCCATTGTCCCCGTGCTTGCTCGCTGCGAAAACGGGTCCGCGCAGGCAGCACCCTACGTATGATCTTGAAGCAGGCCACTCGCGTCCGGCGAATTACTTTCGGAAACTGTGGCTACACCATGTAGCGGAGTTGTCTATAATTCCTACATGATTGGTGGCGATAGGAGTGACGTGCTTGTTCCCCGTCCGACCGAGGCAACGATCGCGATTTCGGCCCCGGGCGCGGGCCGCGGGTTCTGGGCCGGCGGCCCGTCCGCGGTAGCGGCCGACGGCGGTTTCTATCTCGCCTGCCGGCTGCGCCGCCCGATCGGCAGCGGCCGCGGCTACGCGGTCGCGATCGCCTTCTCCCGCGACGGCGTGCACTTTGACGATCCGCTCAAGGTCATCACCTCCGGCCAGGCCGACACCGAGTCGCTTGAGCGCCCGGAGCTGGTCCAGCTTCCGGACGGCCGCTGGCGGCTGTATCTGAGCTGCGCCACCACCGGGACCAAGCACTGGCGGGTCGAGGTCATCGACGCCGCCCACCCGGCCGAGCTCGACGTCCGCACCCGCGAGGTCGTGCTGCCGGGCGACCCGCGCAAGCGGGCGGTCAAGGACCCGGTGATCCAGCGCCATAACGGCCAGTGGCACATGTGGGCGACGATCCACCCGCTGGCCGACCCGGATGAGACCGACCAGATGAGCACCGAGTACGCGACCAGCGCGGACGGGCTCGACTGGACCTGGCAGGGCACCGCGCTGTCGGGCCGGCCGGGCGAGTGGGACTCGCGGGGCACCCGGGTCGCCGCCGTTCGCTTCGGGCCGGACCAGGTGGTCGCCTACTACGACGGGCGGGCGAGCGCGGCCGAGAACTACGAGGAGCGGACCGGCATCGCGGTCGGCACCGACCCGGCCGCGCTGGTCGCGACGGCGGCCCCGGGGGCGGGCCCGGACGCGTTCTCGCCGTGGTCGGGCGGCGGGCTGCGCTACCTCGACCTGGTCGACCTGCCGGACGGGCGCACCCGGCTGTACTACGAGCTTGCCCAGCCCGACGGGTCGCACGCGCTGGTGACCGAGCTGCGGTTATATCCGGGGGGTCACCGGGGGGTCGCCCCCCGGGGGAGATACAGCTGCGGTTATATCCGGGGGGTCACCGGGGGCTGGGGGGAACGGGGGGGGCGGGAGCCCTCCGTGCTAGCGAGCAGTCCCCCGGGGTGAATACTGAAAGCCGTTTTTGGCTTGGCCCTTGCCGACCGGCCGGGCGCCGACGAGGCCGCCGGAGCGGTCGCGGGGGGCCAGCCAGTCGCTGAAGTCCTCGCCGAGGACGGTCTCCAGCAGCTTGACATCGTCGGCGAACGCGGGCAGCAGCACCTGGCGCTGCTCCCAGCCGAGCGGCTGCCGCTCGCGGGCGTCGCGCTGCAGGTACCGCTCGAGCCGGTGGGTGGCCGCGGTCGCGGCCGAGCCGGGCAGCAGCCGGCCGACCGCGTCGCTGGCCCGCATGCCGAGCGAGACCGCGCGGTGCGCCAGCGTGCGCTCCGGGTGGGCGGTGACGTTCTCCCGGGGGATCTCGGTCAGCAGCCCGGTCTCGACCCCGAGGAAGCCGCAGATCCTGTCGAGGGTAGCGGCGGGCTCGTCGATCAGCAGCCGGTACCTGAGCACCAGCACCTGGTCGCGCGGGAACAGCGTGAACGCGCGGGCGAGCTGCTCGCCGTACCGGCCCAGCCCCTTGTAGTGCCAGAACGACGCCCAGCCGGCCGCGATCCGCTGCTCTTCCTCGGCGCAGGCGCGGACGAAGTCGCCGATCGGCTCCAGGCCGGCCGACCACAGGTGGGTCCAGTTGGAGTGCGCGCGCTCGACCGGGTCGCGGAGGATCACGATGAGCTTCACGGCCGGGATCGTCTTCCTGATCCGCGCCATCGCCGCCTGGTCGTAGAGGTAGAGCGGGGTGGCTTCGCCGCGGAGCGTTCCGGTCGGGGCGGCGTCGAACAGCGCCTCGTAGCGGTCGCGCTGCCAGACGTGCTCGCGGTAGGTGAGCGCGTCGCCCGGGCCGCCCTTGGTCGGCGGCGGGCCGTCGGTGAGGAAGAACTTCGGTTCCTTGATCGGCGACAGGAACAGGCCGGGGTGGCGGGCGAGCGCCGCGTGCAGCGCCGTGGTCCCCGACTTGGGAACCCCGGCCACCAGGAAGTCAGGCAGCGCCATCGCCTCTCCTTTGCCGCTGAGGGGTGCTTGGGGTGTGCCTTGGTCTGCTGAAGGCAGCGGATTCTGCAATTACTACTTTTTTGGTGATATTAATCAGGATCTTTGGGCGCGGTCAACTTGCCCGAGCGTCTTACCCACCCACGGCGTCGGCATCCGCCGGTCGGGTGGTCGATTTGAGGGCTCGCTAGCCGGGCTGACCTGGCCCGGCGTGACCGCTGGCGACCTGGGCGAGCTGAATCAGCTGCAGCAGCGCGTCGCACCAGCGCTCGTCGGACGGACGAGCGTCGAACTGCCCGAGGCACTCGTTGGCCGCGTCGAGCACGGCGGTGAAGATCGCGTTGTCGAGCGCGAACTGGGCGTCGTCGGCCTCGTCGGGCTGCCCGGCCGGGCGGGCCGGGCCGGGCTCGCCTGCCTCGCCGTTTCCGCCGCCGGGGGCGCTCATCAGCGCCGCCCGGTGCCGGTCGAGGATGTCCGCGGCGCGTCGCGCCATCGCCAGCCCCAGGATCTCGGCCAGCAGCAGGTGCTGCATACCCGGCTGCATCCCCGGAGCGCCGCCCCAGTCCCCCATGACAAAATCCCCTCCGCCGGACATCCCGGCGGAGAAACCAGCGTCCGCCGGGTCGCGAAACCGAGCCATCCGGTTCCGCTATGCAACTCGATAATGCCGAGGGGTAATGACATTCTTACGGATAGTGACGTCCAACCGCAAGATCGCCAAAGTAACGTAACCAATACACCTGGGTTAGCCGGCGGCGGGAGGGTGTCCGCCGGACCTGCCCCGGGTGCCGGGACGGCCGCTCTATCCCCGGACGCCCCTGCTGTCAGCGATCGCCTGAGCGATGTCGGTCACCGCCCGGGTCCGGTCGCCACCGATGCCGGTCACGCCGAACGCGCTGCACCCAGGAGGAATTGCACCCTTTTTGAATGACCCGACCATTGCCTGCCTCCGTACGCACTTCATCCCCGTTACCCGAGCTAAGCGGGCCCTGATGCTCATCAAACAACGCGAAGGCGGTCATCCACAAGCGGAACGTGAACAATTGGGAACTGACAGTCGCTGAGGTGGTTTTCGTCGGTGTTCCCGTAGTGGCGGCTGCGGTTATTGAGACAGCAGTGAAGGAAGTCGACGAGCCGACCTGGGCGGGGGCCGTGATTGTGTGCCGTTGGGGGGCGCGGTTTTCGGCTGCGGGCATCAGCGTGTTCTGTTGGGGGCAGCCCGCGACCCGAAGTTCCCACGTTGACGTCCTTATCCGCCCGGCCTGTTGGGCGTGGTGACGGTGGGGACGGAGTGTCGATGTACAGCCGCCCGGCGGCCGGGCCGAGGAGGAGGTCAGGTCGATGAGTAGGTGTAGACGTTGCCGCCTGAGTCGGCGGCGACGCAGAAGCCGGCCGACGGGCAGGAAACCGAGGTGAGCTTGTTGCTGTGGTGGACGACGATCCCGCGGGCCCAGCTGCCACCGGAATACGCGTAGCCGTCGGCGTTGCCGGTCGCCTCGCAGGAGGAAGCGCTCGCGCAGGAGACCGACGTCAGGTGCACCGGGCCGCCGTCGGCGGTGAGCAGCGGGCCCGACGGCGACCAGTTGCCACCGGAGTACGCGTACGGAGTGGTCGTGCCGGCCGCCATGCAGAAGCTGGCCGCCGAGCACGACACCCCCGTCATTGCGGTGGTGGCGAGCTGACGGGGCGCGGACCACGAGCTGCCCGAGTAGGTATAGGCGTTGCCGGCCGAATCGACGGCGGCGCAGAACTGCGTCGACGCACACGAAATGGCGGCCAGCTTGTTGCTTGGCTCGACCAGGGCCCCTCGGTCCCAGGTGCCGCCGGAATACTTATAGGCGTGCATGCTCCCGGTTGCCATGCAGAAGGTGGCGGCGACGCAGGAGACGGACGTCAGGTGGGCGGGTTTGCCGTTGTCGCCGAATAGCTCCGTCGGCGCCGACCACTTGCCGCCCGAGTACGTGTACAGGAGGCTGCCGTTGCTGGTGGCCACGCAGAAGCCCGCCGTCGGGCAGGACATCCACGACAGCCCGTTGCTGCTGAGGTGCCGGGGCGCGGACCACGAGCCGCCGGAGTAGGTGAAGGCGTTCCCGCCGGAATCGGCGGCGGCGCAGAAGTCGGACGACGCGCACGAGACCGAGGTCAGGCCGTCGGCGGTATCGATCCGGTGCCCGCCCGACCAGGTGGCGGCGGTCGCGTGATGACCGCCGAACTGGCTGACGCCGAGGCCGACGGCAAGACCGACCACCACGACCGCGGCCACCACGATGGCGCCGATCCGCAGCCGGGACCTTCGGGAACGAGGCGGCGGGCCCGACCCTGACGGTCGGCCCGACCCGGACGGGCCGCCCGACCCGGACGGGCCGCCCGGCTCCCACGGCCGGCCCAATTGCGGCTGCTGCGCGGTCATCGATGCCGTGTCATCCGGCCCCACCGCCGCGATCGTCTCCGTTCGCAGCCAGCCAACGGCGGGCCTGGCCCCGCCCAGGTGCTCGATCAGGTCGCTGGTGGTCGGCCGTCGCTCCGGCTCCGCCGCCATGCACGGCTCGACCAGCGCCCGGACCTGCGGGGGGACGTCGTCCAGGCTCGGCATCTGATGGGCCACCCGGTAGAGCAGCTCGGCCTGGGTGCCGTCGCCGTAGGGCCCGCGCCCGGTGGCGGCGAACACCAGCACCGAGGCCAGGCTGAACACGTCGCTCGGCGGCCCCACCGACTGGCCGATGGCCTGTTCGGGCGACATGTAGGCCAGGGTTCCCATCAGCACGCCGGTGCCGGTCAGGGTGCTCGCCCCGGCCACCCGGGCGATGCCGAAGTCGATCACCCGGGGTCCGTCGTAGGCCAGCAGCACGTTGTCCGGCTTCAGGTCGCGGTGCACCAGGCCGGCCGCGTGAATCGCGCCAAGCGCCTCGGCCAGGCCGGCCGCGAGGGACAGCACCGAGCTCTCGGCCAGCGGGCCCTGGTCCGCCACCGCCTCCCGGAGCGTCGGGCCGGAAATGTACTCGGTCGCCAGCCAGAGTTCCTCGCTGGCGGTATCCGCGTCGACCACCAGGGCGGTGAACTTGCCGCCCACCTTCCGGGCCGCGCTGACCTCACGGCCGAATCGGGCGCGGAACTCGGGATCCTCGGCCAGGTCGGGCTTGATCACCTTGACCGCGACCCGCTGGCCGCCCTGGCGCCTGGCCGAGGTAGACCCGGCCGAAGCCGCCGTTGCCAAGCACCCCGAGCAGCTTAAACGGGCCGACGCTGGCCGGATCCCACGACTTCAGCCCCTCTAGCAAACCGATCCCCGCCCTCACGCTCGCTCGTCAGCGAGAATGCCAGAGAGGTACCCCGAACGCAGCGGGTTAAGGATAAACCGGGAACCCCGCCGTGTGAAGATTTCTGAAGAATTGCGGGCGGCGCTAGCCGCGGGCGGCGGACCAGACGGCGTCGCGGTGCGGGAGCTTGACCCGGTCGCCCCGGCCGAGGGAGCGGGCCAGCTCCTCTTCGGCGGCGGAGACGCGGAGCCAGGCCTCGTAGGTCACGTGGTCGACGCCGCGGGCGGCCAGCAGCTCGGCCAGCGCCCACGCCTCGGACGCGACCTCGGCGGCGGCCTCGGCCGCGGCCGTGTCCCCGGCCGCGGCGGCCGCGTCGGCCAGGCCGACGGCGGTGTCGACGGCGGTGTCGGCCAGGTCAGCGGCGGCGGCGGCCGGGGCAGCGGCGTCGGCCTGAGCGGCGGCATCGGGCCGAGCGGCGGCATCGGGCCGAGCGGCGGCGCCGGCGGATCCGGGCATCCGGAGCAGGCCGGGGCGGGGCAGCGCGGTCTCGCCCGGGGCGGGGCCGCCGGCCAGGTCGGCCAGCAGGGCCTGGACGGTCTCGGCCGCGTCGGCCTTGTTGGTGCCGATCACGCCGGTCGGGCCGCGCTTGAGCCAGCCCGCCACGTACTCCCCCGGCAGCGGCTCGCCGGTCCCCGACAGGACGCGCCCGGCCGCGTTCGGCACCGTGTGCGACTTCGGGTCGAACGGGACGCCGGGCAGCGGCACCGACTGGTAGCCGACGCTGCGCAGCACCATCTGCACGTCGATGGTCTCGAACTCGCCGGTGCCCTCGAACTCGCCGCTCTCGGTCAGCCGGGTGCGCTCCAGGCGGAGGCCGCCGACCCCGCCGTCGGCCGACTTCTCGATCTCGACCGGACGGAGCCAGAAGCGCAGCCGGAGCTGGCGGGCCGGGGTGGCGGCGTCGGCGGCGGCGTCGGTGGCGGCGCCGCTCCAGCCCGCCATCGCGACCAGGTTGCCGCGCACTCGGCGGTCGGCGGCGGCCAGCGTGGCCGACTCACCGGAGCGGTCGAAGCCGCCCTCGAGGTCGAACTCGGGGGCCGGGACCGAGACCTCTACCCCGGCCAGCTCGCCCAGCTCGCGCAGCTCCTTGGTGGTGAACTTGGCCTGGGCGGGGCCGCGACGGCCGATCACGTGCACCTCGCGGACCCTGGACGCGCGCAGCGCGTCCATCACCGGCTCGGGGATGTCGGTCGCCTCGAGCTCGGCCGGGTCCCTGGCCAGGATCCTGGCCACGTCGACGGCCACGTTCCCGACCCCGATCACCGCGACCGACTCGGCGTCGAGGGTGAACGCGTCGGGGTCGACGTCCGGGTGCCCGCAGTACCAGTTGACGAAGTCGGTCGCGGCGTAGCTGCCGGGCAGGTCCTCGCCGTCGATGCCGAGGCGGCGGTCGCGCATCGCGCCGGTTGCGTACACCACCGCGTCGTAGGCCGCGAGGAGCTCATCGCGGGTGACGTCGACGCCGAGCGCGACCCCGCCGACGAACCGGACGTCGGGCGACTCGAGGACGCGCCGGAGGTAGTTCGCGACCGACTTGATCGACTTGTGGTCGGGGGCGACGCCGTAGCGGACCAGCCCGTACGGGGTCGGCAGCCGGTCGATCACGTCGACCTTGATCGTGGTCGGGACCGGCAGCAGCGCCGCCTGCTTGATCAGGGCCTCGGCGGTGTAAATTCCGGCCGGGCCGGAGCCGACTACGGCAACTCGGAGCATGAGGCCCAAGTTACTCGGGAAGCCGCTCCTGCGTCGATGACTGTTCCCTCACAGGCGTTTGAGCCGGGTCGGCCGCGGCCGAATCGGCCGGGTCGGCCGCCGCCGGGGAGCGCCGGGCGACCGCCTCGGTCAGCTTGCGCGCCAGGTGCTGCGAGGTGAGCCCGGCCGCCTCGAGGATCTCCCCCCGGCTGGCGTGGGCGAGGAACTCCTGCTCGAGCCCGTAGGTCTTGACCGGGGTGTCCACGTCGGCGTCGCGCAGCAGGCGCGCGACCGCGTCGCCGAAGCCGCCCGAGCGGCCGTTGTCCTCGACCACCGCGACCAGCCGGTGCTGGTCGGCGGCGCCGATGACCGCCTCGTCGACCGGCTTGACCCAGCGCGGGTCGACCACCGTCACCCCGATGCCGTGGTCGTTCAGCCGCCGGGCGACCTCCACGCAGGTGACCGCCATCGGGCCGGCCCCCAGCAGCAGCACGTCGCGGCTCTGCTCCGGGCCGGGCTGGGCGAGCACGTCCATCCGGCCGAGCTTGCCGACCGCCTCGGCCTCGACGCCGACGGCGCCCTTGGGGTAGCGGACCACGGTCGGCCCGTCGCTGACCTCGACCGCCTCGTTGAGCAGCTCGGCGACGCGGCTGCCGTCGCGCGGCGCGGCCACCCGCAGGCCCGGCACGACCTGCAGGATGGAGCCGTCCCACATGCCGTTGTGGCTGGCGCCGTCGGGGCCGGTGACGCCCGCCCGGTCGAGGGTCACGGTGACCGGCAGCCTGTGCAGCGCCACGTCCATCAGCAGCTGGTCGAAGGCCCGGTTCAGGAACGTCGCGTAGACCGAGACGACCGGGTGCAGGCCCGCCATCGCCAGGCCTGCCGCCATCGTCATCGCGTGCTGCTCGGCGATGCCGACGTCGTAGACCCGGTCCGGGTAGGCGGCCTTGAACGGCGCCAGGCCGACCGGGTGCAGCATCGCGGCGGTGATCGCGACGATGTCGGGGCGGCGGCCGCCGATCGCGACCATCTCGTCGGCGAACACGTCGGTCCACGACTTCGCGGGCGCGGCCGGCTTGACCGGGGTCGACGTCGCCGCCGGGGCGGCCGGGACCTGGTGGAGGCAGTCCTCCTCGTTCTGCTCGGCCAGCTCGTAGCCGAACCCCTTGCGGGTGATCACGTGCACCAGCACCGGGCGGCGGTACTCGGCCGCCTGGCGGAGCGCGTGCTCGACCATCGCCTCGTCGTGGCCGTCGACCGGGCCGATGTACTTGATGCCGAGGTCCTCGAACAGCACCTGCGGCTGGAGGAAGTCCTTGAGCCCCTTCTTGGCCCCGTGCAGCGCGCCGAAGAGCGGGTTGCCGACGATCGGGGTGGACGTCACCGTGGTCTTGATCAGGTCGAGGACCTGCTCGTAGCGCTGGTTGACGCGGATCGTGGACAGGTGGCTGGCGAGCCCGCCGATCGTCGGCTGGTAGGAGCGGCCGTTGTCGTTGACGACGATGACCAGCCGCGAGTCGCGGGCGACGGCGATGTTGTTCAGCGCCTCCCAGGCCATCCCGCCGGTCAGCGCGCCGTCGCCGATCACCGCGACCACGGTCCGGTCGTGCTCGCCCCGCAGCCGGTACGCCTTGGCCATCCCGTCGGCGTACGACAGCGACGTGGAGGCGTGCGAGTTCTCCACCAGGTCGTGCTCGGACTCGGCCCGGCTCGGGTAGCCGGACAGGCCGCCGGTCTGCCGCAGGGTGTGGAACTCGGCCAGCCGCCCGGTCAGCAGCTTGTGCACGTAGGACTGATGGCCGGTGTCGAAGATCAGCTTGTCCTTGGGCGAGTCGAACACCCGGTGCATCGCCAGCGTCAGCTCGACCACGCCGAGGTTCGGGCCGAGGTGACCGCTGGTCTTCGTCACCGACTCCACCAGGACGTCTCGGATCTCGCTGGCCAGGATGGCGAGCTGCTCCTGGGAAAGCCCCTTGAGGTCCTGCGGGCCGTTAATGTGCTCAAGATAGGTCACGGACGGCTCCTCTTGACGCGGCTTTCCAGCTGGATTACCCGATACTAGTGGTGCGTAGTCGGCGCGGTCGTGCCAGCGCGGTGAGATTACCGACACGCGTGTCATGGCCGCGCGGGTGCCGGATGTGTTTCACGGGATCAGGATCAGCTTCCCGGTGGTGCGCCGGGCGGCCAGGTCCTCGTGCGCCCGCGGGGCGTGGGCCAGGGAGTATTCGAGGCCGACGCGGACGTTCAGCTCGCCCCGGGCGACCGCGCCGAGCACGTCGCCCGCCCGCCACAGCAACTCGGCTCGGTCGGCGGTGTAGTTCGCGAGCGTGGGGCGGGTAAGGAACAGGGAGCCGCCGCTGTTGAGCCGCTGCGGGTCGAACGGCGGGACCTGGCCGCTCGACCCGCCGAACAGCGCCATCAGCCCGCGCGGGCGGAGCGCGGCCAGGCCGGCGTCGAACGTGTCCTTGCCCACGCCGTCGTAGACCACGTCGGCCCCGCGGCCGTCGGTGACCCGGTCGACGACCGCCCCGAACTCGCCGTAGCCGGTCACGTAGTCGGCGCCGGCCTGCTCGGCCAGCTCGGCCTTGGGCCCGCCCGAGGTGGTGGCGATCACGGTGCCGCCGAGCGTCTTGATCATCTGGGTCAGCAGCAGGCCGACCCCGCCTGCGGCCGCGTGCACGACCGCGACCGTGCCCGGCTTGACCTCGTAGGTCGAGCGGCACAGGTAGTGCGCGGTCATGCCCTGCAGCATGACCGCGGCGGCGGTCACGAGGTCGGTGCCGTCCGGCACCGGGACGGTCATGTCGGCGTCGACCGCGACCCGCTCGGCATAGCTGCCGCCGTGGGCGTCGTGCCACGCCACCCGGTCCCCCACGGCGACGTCGGTGACGCCCTCGCCGACCGCGACGACGGTGCCGGCCCCCTCGCTGCCTGGCACGTACGGCAGCGGCTGGTTGTACACGCCCGAGCGCCGGTAGATGTCGATGAAGTTGACCCCGGCCGCGGCCGCCTCGACCACGACCTGGCCCGGGCCGGGCTCGGGGTCGGGGTGGTCGGCGTGCACCAGGACCTCGGGCCCCCCGGTCTCGGTGACGACTATCGCCCGCATGACATCACGTCCTTCGCCTCGGCTCTGCTCCGGGGTCCAGTATCCCGCCCGGCGGCCGACCGGGGTGGCCGGGTCGTTGGCTAGAGGGAGTCAGCCGGGACCGTTCGATAGATCAAAGACTTTGATTTCGAACGGCCCGTTGGTTCCCCTTCTCCGGCAATGGCGACCCTCCCCGCGCCACCCCATTGTGCCAAGTGCGCCTTTGGGCTCACTCTTGCCGGCCCAAACGCGCACTTGGGCCCGACGCGGCGGGGGGCGGGGCGGCGGGGGGCGGGGCCGCGGGGGGCGGGGCGGCGGGGGGCGGTTGGGAGGCGGAGTCGACGGCGGGGCGGCGCCTGCGGAACTCGCCCAGCGCGCGGTCCTGGAGCTTGGCCAGCGCGACGGCCGGGCCCTTGCCGGTCGAGGTGCCGGTGATGCCGTCGGGGTTCTGGACGGCGGTCAGCACCAGCGCGAGGCCGGCCACGATCGCCTGGTAGCTGCCGATGTTGAGGTGCAGGTTGAGGAAGGTGACGAACAGGCCGGCGGCGGAGAACATGATCCCGGCCACCACCGCCCCCGCGATCCGGCCGACCCCGGCCACGAACACGATCGCGAGCAGGCCGATCGAGGTGAACGCGGCGAAGCTGTCGGCCGTCAGCTCGCCCTGCATATAGCCGGTGAGCGCGCCGCCGATGCCGGCGATGAACGCGGCCAGCCCGAACGCGAGCAGCTTGCCCTGGGCGACGTTGATGCCGACCGAGCCCGCCGCCCGCTCGTTGGACCTGATCGCGAGCAGCATCCGGCCGGTCGGGCCGAGCCGCAGCCGGGCGACCAGGAGCCCGAGGAGGATGACGACGACGAGCACGAGCACGCCGAACACCACCCGGTTGGTGGAGCTGCCTGAGCTGATGGCCAGGTTCAGGCCGGGCAGCCGCGGCGGCGGGATCGGCAGCCCGCCGGTGCCGCCGGTGAAGCTCCCGACCGTGAACAGCACCGCGTCGAGGGCGGAGGCGAACCCGAGCGTGACCACGGCCAGGTTGACGCCGCGCAGCCGGAGCGCGGGCAGGCCGATGACCAGCCCGACCGGCACCGCGCAGAGCCCGGCCAGGAGCAGCGACCACGGGAACCCGATGCCCCAGGAGGTGGAGATGTGGCCGAGCATGAAGCCGCCGATGCCAGCGAGGGACATCTGGGCGAGCGAGACCTGGCCGACGTAGCCGGTCAGCACCACCACCGACAGGGCGACGCAGGTGACCGTGAGCGACGAGATGAACGCGAACCGCAGGACGTTGTCCAGGGTGAACAGCAGGATGAGGCCGATCGCGAAGCAGACCGCGGCGGTTCGCAGCGGGGCCCGGGGCAGGCCGACCGACGGGTTGCGGTCGGCCGTCTCGCCGCCGCGGGCGAGCACCGACCGGGCCCGCACCGCCATCACCACGATGATGACGACGAACGGGAGCGAGTCGGGCAGGCCCTGCTGCGGCAGCCAGGAGAAGACCGAGACGAGCTTCTCGATCTCGGACTGGGCGCAGCCGATCAGCAGGCCGGCCAGCGCGGTGATCCAGAACGACTGGATCCGGCCGATCAGCGCGGCCGCCAGGGCCGGCACCACGAACAGCGTGTAAGAGGTCGGGTCGAGGCTGGAGACCGGCGCGATGAGGATGCCGGCCACGCCCGCCAGCACGGTCGCGATGACCCAGTTCTGGCCGGCGATGCGGGTGGCGGAGATGCCGGTCAGCGCGGCGCCCTTGTCGTTCTCGGCCCCCGCCCTGGTGGCCAGGCCGAACCGGGAGTACCGGTAGACCAGCGCCAGCGCGACCGAGATCACCACCACCACGCCGGTGAAGAACAGCCGGTCCTCGGGGAAGGTGATCCCGGCCAGCGACAGCCCCGAGCTGGGGAAGATCGGGTTGGTGGTGACCGGCTCGGTGCTGTAGTTGAGCACCGCGATCGCCTGCAGGGTGAGCATCACCCCGACCGACGCGCAGACCCGGGTGAGCGGCGACGCGCTCTGCAGCGGCCGGTAGACGATGACGTAGAGCAGCAGCCCGAGGACGGCCGCGTAGACCAGCGAGATGACGATCGCGGGGCCGGCCGAGAGCCCGGCGCCGCCGTTGAGCGAGATCTGGTGCGGGAGCAGCACCAGCGGCAGCTCGAGTTCCCCGAAGCTGCGGAGGTTGACGAAGACGTAGGCGATGAACATCGCCACCGCGCCGTGCGCGAAGTCGACCACGCCGGCGCTGCGGTACTTGAGGACGAGCCCCTGGCCGAGGATGGCGTAGGTCGCGCCCGAGCCGAGGCCGAGGATCAGGAAGAGCAGATAGCTGGACATGGCGTCTCGTTACTAGGGGCCAGCGCGATCATCAGCCGCTGATGCCGGGGAAGTAGCCCATGGAGGTGGTCCAGTCGGTCGACGACGGCTGGGTCAGCGCGCCGTTCTCGATCTGGTTCATCAGGTAGTTGTCGTTGCAGATGGCGGCGGCGCCCTTGAGCGCCTGCCCGTTGCAGGTGTAGGGGTGCGACAGGAAGTTCGGGTGGGTGCCGGTCTTGAACGCGGCCAGGATCTGGGCCGTCGTCGGGGTGCCCTTGATGCTGCTCAGCACCTGCTGGACGTTCATCACGGTGGCGAAGCCGGCCGTGGAGATCGAGTCGACCAGCGTGCCCGGCGCGGCGTACTGCTTCATCGCCGCCAGGAACAGCTGGGCCTGGGCGCTGCCGCCGCTCTGCAGCTCGAACGGCGAGGCGATGTACATGCCGTTGGCGCCGCCTGCGGCGGCGGTGATCACCGGCGGCGCGCCGCACGGGTCGATGCCCATGATCTTGCCGGTGAAGCCGACCGCCTTGAGCGACTTGAGCACGTTGCCGCAGCCGTTGGGGATGTCGACGTAGACCAGCTGGGCGCCGCTGCTCTCGGCCAGCGCGGCCTGCGGGCTCGGGTCGGGCGAGGTCGGCGACAGCGGGATGTCGGTGATCTTGGTGACGCCGGCCGCCTTGAACGTCGGGGTGATCTGGGGCAGGATCGACTCGCCTTGGGCGTTGCTGAAGTAGATGATGGCGACGCTGGTGACGCCGAGCTTCTTGCCCGCGTAAACGGCGGCGGCGGCGTTGTCGCCGACGCTGACCGACCAGAACTGGATCGAGTTGGCGGCGGTCTCCGGCACCGGGGTGAACGGTATGCCGCCTAGGTAGGCCAGGTTGGCGTGCGCGTAGATGGGGATCGAGGCGGGCGCGCCGACGTCGGCCGCGCCCAGGATCGCGAGCGGGTGGTCGGCCACCAGCTGGTTCGCGCAGCGGGCGGCGGTGGCGGGGGTGCCGTCGCCGATGCAGCTGTCGATCTGGATCGGGTGACCGTTGATGCCGTCGAGGTAGTTGTTGACGTAATCGACGGCGGCGATCGAGCCCTGGCGCGCCTCGGGGAAGGTGACCGCGCCGGTCTCGTCGTTGATCATGCCGAACACGTACGGGGTGCCGGTCGCCTTGTGCGGGGTGCCGAAGCCGGAGCCGGCGGCCGCGGCGGTGGCGCTGCCGGCGGCCCCGGCTGACGCGTTGGCGGACGCGCTGCTCGATGCGTTGCCCGAGGCCGGGGCGCTTGAGTTACCGGAACTGCTGCAGCCGGCCGCGGTGAGCGCGAGCACGGCGATGGCGGCGGCGCCAATCGGTCGCAGGTGCTTCATGTGTGTCTCTTCCCTACTCGTTGTTGTCGTTGCTTGATCAGGCGGCGCTCTCGCCGAGGTAGCTGGCGGCCAGCAGCTCCTGCCGCCTGCTGAGCTCGGCGGCGCTGCCCTCGAGGCTGATCCGCCCGTGGGTGAGGATGTAGGCGCGGTCGGAGATCTCCAGCGCGAGCGCGACGTGCTGCTCGACGAAGAGCACGCTGGTGCCGAATTCGGTCGCCACCCGGCGCAGGATCGGCAGCAGCCGCTCGACGATCACCGGGGCGAGGCCGAGGCTCATCTCGTCGACCAGCAGCAGGCCCGGCCGGGTGACCAGAGCCCGGCCGACCGCGAGCATCTGCTGCTCGCCGCCGGACAGCAGGCCGGCCTTGCGGGCGAGGCACTTGCGCAGCTCGGGCAGCATCTCAAGCAGCTCGTCCTCGCGGCCGGCGGCGGCGGCTTTACGGCCGGCCGCCAGCCGCAGGTGCTCGCGGACGGTGAGGCCGGGGAACAGCGCCCGGCCCTCGGGCACCAGCGCGAGGCCGGTGCGGGCGAGGGCGTGCGCGGGCTTCCCGCCGACGCTGTGACCGGCTACCTCGACGGTGCCGCTGATCGGGCGGTGCAGGCCGGCGATCGTCTCCAGGGTGGTGGTCTTCCCGGCCCCGTTCGGGCCGAGCAGGGCCACCACCTCGCCCGGGCGAACCTGGAGGTTGAGCTCGCGGACGACCGGGATGCCGCGGTAGCCGGCGAACAGGTCCTTGACGACGAGGGTGTGGCCGGCGTTTCCGCCGGGCGGGTCGCTAGACACGGTGGCCTCCTAGGTAGGCCTCGATCACCTGGGGGTCGTCGCGGATCTCGGCCGGGGTGCCGGCCGCGATCTTCCGGCCGAAGTCGAGCACCATCAGCTGGTCGCAGACGGACAGGACGAGGCCCATGTCGTGGTCGATGAGGAAGATCGTGAGGCCGTGCTCGGCCGGCAGGGCCCGCAGCCGCTGGCCGAGCTCCTGGCTCTCGTCGGTGTCGAGCCCGGCCGCGGGCTCGTCGAGCAGGACCAGCTTGGGTCGCCGGGCCAGCGCCCGGCCGATGCCGACCAGCTTGCGCTTGCCGAGCGAGATCTGCCCGGGGTAGCGGGCGGCGACGTCGCCCAGGCCGCAGACCTCGATCGCCCAGTCGACGCTGGACCGGTCCACCGGGCGCCGGGGCAGGAACAGGTCGCGGAGGGTGGAGCCGACGGTCACGTGCTCGCTGGCCACCAGCAGGTTCTCCTCGACCGTGAGGTCGTCGAACAGCTCGACCGACTGGAACGTCCTGGCCAGGCCGAGCCGCGCCCGCTGGTACGGGCGCAGCGCGCCGATGTCGCGGCCGTCGAAGACGATCCGCCCGGCCGCCTGCCTGGTATAGCCGGTGAGCGCGTCGACCATCGAGGTCTTGCCCGCGCCGTTCGGCCCGATGAGCCCGAAGATGGTGCCCTCGGTGATCTGCAGGTCGACGTCGGAGACGGCGACCACGCCCCCGTAGGTCACGCGGAGCCCGGCGACGTCAAGCAGCGGCTGCCTGCTGGCTGGTTCGCTCACGGCACCTCCCACCTTCGACTTTCATACGATGAAAGTTACTTTCATTTCAATCAAGTTACGAGTCGTGACCTCGGTTGTCCACCCCTGAGATGTCACGAATTGGCGGCACCGGTTGTGCCCTGGTTACGGCTTGGGTTGCGTCCTGCAGGACCGTTCTAGGCCCTTGACCAGCGCGACCATGGCGTCGTGGAGTGGCGTGGGCACGCCGACCCGGCGGCCCTCGGCGGCGATCCCGCCGTTGAGCGCGTCGATCTCGGTCTCCCGGTGCGCGAGCACGTCCTGGAGCATGCTCGGGCGGTGGTGGTACGCCTCGGCGATGGCCTCTTCCACGGCCTCGGCGGGGCGGCGGGTGAGCGTGATCCCGGTCTTCTCGCAGACCGCGAGGGCCTCCGCGATCAGCGCGTCGACCTGACGGCGGAGCCCGGGGTCGGTGCACACGGGGCCGACCGGGAGCCCGGTCAGCGCCGACAGCGGGCTGGTGGCGGAGTTGAAAACGACTTTCGTCCACTGCGGGCCGCGGGCGTCGCGCACGGCGTGGGTGGCGAGGCCGGCGTCGGTGAGCGTCCGGGCGAGGCGCTCGGTCTCGCCCATCGACGCCGGGCGGGGCTCGAACGGGCCGAACCACGACTCGCCGGGCGCGTCGTACCTGACCACGCCGGGAGCGATGACGGCCCCGGCGGTGATGATGCTGCCGCGGATGACCCGCGGCACCAGCTCGGCGATGACCTCCTCGTTGCCGAGCCCGTTCTGCAGGCTGACGACGGCCGCGTCGGCGAGCGCCGCGGCCGCGCCGGCCACGGCCGCGCGGGTGTGCAGCGCCTTGGTCGCGACGAGGCCGAAGTCGCAGTCGGGGAGGTCTGCCCCGACGGTTGCGGCGTGCACCGTGGCGGTGAAATCGGCCAGCCCGGTGACCCGCAGTCCGTTGTCTCTGATGGCCGTCATGTGCTCGGCCCAGGGGTCCACCACCCAGACCTCGACCTCCGCGGCGCGGGCGAGGTGGGCGGCGTACAGGCTGCCGATCGCGCCGCAGCCGATGACCGCCACTCGGACCGTCGGGCCGGTCACGACTGCGCCAGGGCCGCGCGGGCGATGTCGCGGCAGATCTCGGGTTCGACCCCGCCGACACCGAGGCCCGCGACCGGGCGGCCGTCGTGGCGCACCGGCAGCCCGCCGGGCAGGCCGAGGACCCTCGGGACGACCAGCGCCGCGACGACTTCCGGTGGCCCGAACCGATGGCGGCCGAATTCGGCGCTTTCGCAGTCGAATAGCGCCGCCGCGGCCGCGGTGGCCTGCGCGATCGCGGGCGCGGCGGACGGCGCGCCGTCCATCAGGTCCTGCTGGATAGGGTCGCCGCCGCGGTCGACGACGGCGACCGAAATCGTGACGCCGCGGCGCGCTGCCTCCTGCATGGCGCTGTCGGCGAGTCTTCGCGCCCAGGCGAGCTCGGCCTGGCGGGTGGCCGGCCGCGCGGCGGTCAGGCCGAGGCTGTCGGCCGGGTTGATCACCAGGTCGCCGAAGCGCTGCTGCCAGCGCTTGCCGTCGTCCCCGTGCTGGCCTTGGTAGGCGATGCCGAGGGCGTAGGCGATCAGCAGGTCCTCCGGGTTGGCGGGCCTGCCGTCGGCGCTGACCGCGCGCGGGTCGACGTCTTCGGGGAAGAACGGGCTGACGGTCGCGCCGGAGGCGGCGATGCCGGCCACCACGATCCCGTCGGCGTTCCTGACCGGGAGGCCGCCCGCGCCGGGGAACAGCGCCTCGGGTGACGCCGCGGCGAACCCGGTCGCGACCGGCGGGGCGATCGTGGTCATCCGGTGCAGGTGCTCGGCGCTCGGGATCTGCTGGGTGGCCGAGATCCACGCCTTCGACCGGGCCCGCGTCATACCGCCGGGTCCGCCCGCGTCCATCCGGGACGCGGTGAGCAGGGCGCCGCTCGCGCCGACGACGGCGATCGCGCCGCGCAGGCCGAGCTGCTCGGCCTTGTCGACCGCGCGCTGGACGAGGGCGCGGGCTTCGGTAAGGCCGAGATCACTCGGGTGGCGCGGTCGGGTCGGCTCGCTTTTCTTCGGCAACTCATGCCCCGACCATGTTGTAGCCGCCGTCCGCCACCATGTAGCCGCCGGTCATGTGGGCGGCGTCGTCGGTCGCGAGGAACAGCGCGGTGCCCGCGACCTCGGCCGGGCCCGGGATCCGCCCCATCGGGGTGAGCGACCGCAGCTGGTCGGCCCGGCCGGACTGCCAGTCCTTGCGGCCGAGGGTCGCCTCGGTCTCGATGAAGCCGGGGGCGAAGACGTTGACCCGGACCGTCGGCGCGAACGCGTGCGCGTACGACTTGGTCACGCCCAGCAGCCCGTACTTCGCCGCAGCGTACTGCGGCGCCCGGGCGCTGCCGCGGACGATGACGGTGGACCCGATGTTCACGATCGCGCCGTGGCCCTGGTCGAGCATCCGCGAGCCGAACTCGTGCACGCACAGCATGGTGCCCTTGATGTCGACGGTGAGGACGTGATCGATGGACTCCTCGGTGATGTCACGCCACGACATCTGCTCGCGGGCGACGTCGCCGACGTTGTTCACCAGCACGTCGACCCCGCCGAGCTGGTCGAAGGCGGCGTCGGCCATCGCCTTGATCTGCTCCCAGTCGACGATGTCGGCCTGCAGCAGCACCGGGGTGCTGCCCTCGGCGGCGACGCGCTCGGCCGTCTTCTTGGCCCCGTCGATGGAGCTGCGGTAGTGCACGCCGACGGCGCGGGCGCCCTCCTGGGCGGCGCGGACGGCGATCTCGGCGCCGAAGCCGGTGCCGGCGCCGGTGACGACCACCGACCGGCCCTCGAAGCGGCGCGGTACGGGAACGGGTGCGAGGGGCACGTGATGTCCTTCCTGTTAGTGGTCTTTTTAGTTGTCTTTGTCGTTGCGCTGGTCGCGGTCAGACGAGGGTGCGGCCGCCGTCGATGTACAGGACCTGGCCGGTGATGAAGCGGGCGCGGTCGGAGGCGAGGAACGTGACCGCGTCGGCGACCTCCTCCGGGCGGCCGAGCCGCCCGGCCGGCACCAGCGACTGGAGGCTCGCCCGGTGATCGCCGGCGTCGAGGTAGTCCTTGGTCAGGTCGGTCTCGATGTAGCCGGGGGCGACCGCGTTGACGGTGACGCCGTGCGGTGCCCATTCCCGCGCCATCACCCGCAGCAGCTGGTTCATCCCGCCCTTGGTGGCCGCGTAGGGCGCGTGGTCGGGGTGGGCGAGCAGCCCCGAGACCGAGGAGACGAAGACCATCCGGCCGTACCCTTGCCCGACCATCAGCCGGCCGACGGCCCGGCCGAGGTGATACGCGGTCGACAGGTTGAGGCGGACGGTCTCCTCCCAGTCGGCGTCGTCAAGGTCGAGCACCGGCTTGCGCACGTTCCGCCCGACCGCGTGCAGGAACACCTGCGGCGTCCCCGCCAGCGCGACCGCCTCGTCCACCGCTGCCCGGCACGCCTGCGCGGTGCGCAGGTCGGCGACCACCGGCGTGACGTCGCCGCCGGCCTCCTTGGCGGCCCGGCTGACCGCGTTCAGGCTGTCGGCGTTGACGTCGACCAGCGCGACCCGCGCGCCGCGGGCGGCCAGGCTCAGCGCGCTGGCGCCGCCGAGCCCCCCAGCGCCGAAGACCAGGGCCGATCGCCCTTCCAGCGTGAGCCAGTCCTGCATTGGGGCCTATCTTTCTCGGGCAGGTTCTCGTAGAATGAAAGTAACTTTCACGTTAACGTAGCCGACCCATCGGCGGCTGTCTAGCCCGGGCGCTCCCCCGGACCGGGCTGGATCCCAGCACCAGGAGGAACACCGCCTATGCCTCGTCGCACCGCCAGCTCGCCGTCGGGCGAGCTCCCCGGTTATCGGGTGGAGGCCCTCGCCAAGGGGCTGCGGATCCTCTCGCTGTTCGACGAGAAGCGGCCGTCCTGGCGGGTCAGCGATCTCGCGTCGGCGGCCGGGCTGCCGATGCCGACCGTCTACCGCGCGGTGATGACGCTCGCGGCCGAGGGCTACCTGGACCAGCTGCCGGACGGCGGCTACCGGCCGGGGGTGCGCACGCTCACGCTCGGCACGGCCGCGCTGCGCAGCCTCGACCTCGTCGCGATCGCGACCCCCAAGCTCCAGCAGCTGGCCGAGCGCTCGGGCGAGACGGTGAACCTGGCGGTGCTGAGCGGGGACCGGGTGCTGTACCTGGTCCGGCTGCGCAACTCCGATCTGGTGACGGCGAATATTCAGGTCGGTTCCACCCTGCCCGCCGTGCACACCTCGATCGGCAAGCTGCTGCTGTCCTACCTGGACGAGGCCGACCTGGCGGCGCGGATCACCGACGCGTCGTTCTCGGCCAACTCGGGGCCCAACGCGAAGCTGTCGCTGGCCGAACTGCGCGGCGAGCTCCGCGCGGTGCGCGACCAGGGCTGGGCGATGCAGGACGAGGAGCTCGCCTACGGGCTGCGGTCGGTCGCGGCGCCGATCACCGGCCCCGACGGCCGGGTGCTGGCGGGCGTCAACCTGGCCGTCCAGGCCCGGGACTGGTCCTCGCAGCGGATCGTCCGCGAGCTGCGGCCGGCCGTGCTCACGACCTGCGCCGAGATCTCCGGGTTGCTGACCGACTCCTGACACTCTAAGCTTTGCATGAAAGTCACTTTCATAGAATGAGAGTTGGTTGACGCGATGAAGCTGGTCACGTTCGACGCCGGCCGGGTCGGCCGCCTGGAGGGCGAGCTCGTGGTCGAGCTCGACTGCGCCTCGACGCGGGAGTGGTTCGACCGCGGCGGCCAGGTCGGCGAGACGGGCGAGCGGCTGCCGCTGGCCGACGTGCGGCTGCGGGCGCCGATCGTGCCGAAGAAGTTCTTCCACACTGCGGGCAACTTCGCCGACCACCATAAGGAGCTGCAGGCGGTCGACTGGTCGCACCCGGTGCACAAGGGGATCGTGTTCTTCCAGAACGTGGACGCGATCATCGGCCCCGACGACGCGATCGTGTACCCGGAGGGGCTGACCAAGGAGCTCGACTACGAGCTCGAGCTCGCGATCATCATCGGCCGCAGCGGCAAGTTTTTCTCGCCCGAAGAGGCCGCCGACTACATCGCCGGCTACACCGTATTCAACGACATCACCGCGCGCGACATCCAGCGCCGGGAGATGCAGTCGGGCGTGTTCTCGTTCTCCAAGGCGATCGACACCTTCTGCCCGATCGGCCCGTGGATCGTGACGGCGGACGAGGTGCCCGATCTGCAGTCGCTGGCGATGGAGCTGCGGGTGAACGGCGAGGTCCGGCAGCAGGGGAACACCGCCCAGATGCTGATCTCGATCCCGCACCTGGTCGCGTACCACTCGGCCCAGGGCTACTCGGCCGGACGACATCCTCACCACCGGGACGATCTCGGGCGTCGCGGCGGTGCAGCCCAACCCGTTCGACTTCTACCTCCAGCCGGGCGACCAGATCGAGGCGGAGATCGAGGGCGTCGGGGTGCTGCGCAACCACGTGGTGCCGTGGAGCGCCGCGCACGACACTCCCCCGTACACGACCGACCTCTACTCGTCGACCACCTGATGCCGGGCCTGCATCACGTCGGGTACTGGGTCGATGACCTGGCGGCGGCGCAGGCGCGGTGGGAGGCCGAGCTCGGCGTCGGCCCGTTCGAGGTGATCGAGCACGTGCCGTTCGACTCGTTCTCCTTGTCCGACGAAGACCGGGACGGTGGTGACGTCGTGTTCGACCACTCGGCCGCCTTCGCCGCCTGGGGGCCGGTGGTGGTGGAACTCGACCAGGTGCACGCGATCGACGCCCGCCTTGCCGCCGCCTACCGCGTCGTCCCCGGCGCGGTCAGTCACGTCTCCTGGGTGGTGCCCGACCTCGAGCAGGAGAGCGCTCGGCTGGCCGGGCTGGGCTGCGCGCTGATCAACACCGCCCGGTCCGGACCGGTCACGGTCGCCTGGCACGATGGCGGGCCGCTGTTCCCGCACCCGATCGAGGTGCACCAGCGCAATGACGTGATCGACGGTATGCACGGTCGGCTGTGCGCGCTGCGCGCTGACGGGGGCCGCTGACGTGATGCCCGCGGTCAACGACCCGACCGGTGTGGGCGCCGCTGGCGCCGGCGCGGCCAGCGCCAGCGCCGGCGGGGCGGCGGCGATCAGCGCTGCCGCCCTGGTGCAGCGGCGCCTGTGGGGCACCGACCCGCAGGCGTGGGCGAAGCTGGCCGAGGCGCATAACCGGCCGCTGTTCTCGGCGGTGCTCGACGCCGCGCGCGTCGGCCCCGGTACCTCCGTCCTCGACGTCGGCTGCGGAGCCGGGCTGACGCTGGTGCTCGCGACCGAGCGCGGGGCGCTGGTCAGCGGGCTGGACGTCAGCCCGGGCCTGCTCGGCGTCGCCCGCGAGCGGCTGCCCGGGGCCGACCTGCGCGACGGGGACATGGAGTCGCTGCCATTTCCCGACGCCTCATTCGACGCGGTCGTCGGCGTCAACGCGTTCCAGTTCGCGGGCGACCCTCGGCTGGCACTGCGCGAGGCAGCGCGGGTCACCCGGCGCGGCGGCCGGGTGGTCGCCAGCCTGTTCGCGGCGCCCGAGCGCTCCCAGGGCACGGCCGCGCACGAGGCCATGAGCGCCCTCATCCCGCCCGACCAGGCCGGCGACCACGCCCCGTACGCCCTGTCGGCGCCGGGCAACCTAGAAGCCGCGCTGGTCAACGCCGGCCTGCGGGCGGCCGACGTGGGCGACGTCGTGTGCTGCTGGCGTTACCCGACGCTGGAAGACGCCTTTCTGGCGCTGCTCTGCTCGGCCGGAGGCGCCCGGGCAGCGGAAGCGGCGGGCGAGGATGCGGTCCGCGACGTCCTCGGCCCCGTCCTGGCCCGGTTCCAGTCGCCCCTCACGGGCGTGGTCACCCTGGAGAACACGTTCCGCTGGGTGGCCGCGAACCGGCCGTAGGTGGATGCGCTGTTCTTTCTGCCGACGGCACCAACGGCCCCGGGACCCGGTCCAGCGATCAGACGATTCAGGCGAATCGGCGGGCGGGGCCGGGCGTGGGTGCCCGGCCCCGCTGTCTCTGCCACGCAAGGCTCAGGCGCCCTCGGTGAGCGGCTTGAGGCGGGCGTTGCGCGCCCGGTCCAGCAGCACGGCGATGGTGGCCGCGACCAACGCTGCCCCCACGGCGATCAGGGCGATCTGCCAGCCGGCCATTCCGCTCACGATCACGGTATGGACCTGGACCGGCGCCAGCGCCGGCGCCGGGACGCCCGGGGAGTCTACAAAGGGCGGGTTAGTCCTGGCGAACGCGGCGGGCGCGGCGACGGCGAGCACGAGGCAGGCGAAGGCCAGCGCGCCGGCGATGCGGCGGATGCGACGGATGCGACGGATGGGATTCATGACGATCTCCTTTCACTCTGGATGAGTTCAAAGCGACCGTACGGCGGCAGGCCTGTGCTTCGAATCGGGAGGCAATCCCCGTTTTTCCCCGGCGTTCCCCATATTGCTGCCGCGCCGACTGCCTGCAGCCGGGCGGCGTGCGCGGCGGCCGGCGCCTCTCGTGCCGGGTGAGCTGTGCGGCGGCCGATTAAGCGGTGAGGTTCCGGCTCACAGCGGCGGCGGCCTCGCGGTTCTCGACGCCGAGCTTGGCCAGCACGGCCGAGACGTGGTGATCGACCGTCTTGGCCGAGATAAACAACGTGCGGGCGATGCTGGCGTTGGTCTGCCCTTCGCAGATCAACGCGAGCACCTCGCATTCGCGCGGGGTGAGACCGAGCGGATGCGCCCGGGTCGCTCGGCGCGGGCCGGCCGGCACCGACCGCGCACCAATGTGGCGCAGCTTCTGGCGGGCGAGGCCGGCCGTCGCCTTGGCGCCTAGTTCATCGAGACGCCGCAGTGCGTCGCGCAATTCGTCTTCGTCCGATGAGTCAAGCAGTGCGAGCGCCGCGTCCAGGCGGCAGCCGAGCTCATCCCACGCACGCGCAGCCGCTGCGTGCTCGCTGGATTCCTGGAGCCGATACGGCCAGGCAATGGGGCCATCGACGATTCGGCCGGAGCCGGTGCGGTCAAGCCAGCGGCGCAGCGTGCCGCGCATCCACTCGTCGACGTCGTGCGCGGCGTCGGCGGCCAGTTCGGCTTCGCGTCGCGCCTCGTCAACTCGGCCTTCGGTCAGGAATGCCTCGGTCCGAGCGAGCCGGGTCGGTACTACGTATTGTGGCTGTCCGGTCGGTGCGGCGTTGGCGATCGCGCTGTCGAGGGCGCGCCAGACCTCCGGCTCGCCGCGGCGCGCGTGGATCACGCCGATCAGGGTCTGGACGCAGATCTGATTCAGTGGGGCGGCCGAGCTTTCCTCCAGCAGCAGGACACCGATCGCCACCGCTTCGTCCCAATCCCCACGATGTTCGAGGACGACGGCTCGAGCTGCGCGCAGGAAATAGGAGTGCCTTTCCAGGTCGTTCTGCTCGCAGTAGGCGATGCCGTCGCGGTAGTACTGCTCTCCTTCGTCGAACCGGAACTGGTCGCACGAGATGCCGTACAGGTTGCTGTAGGCACGGCCGGCCTGATTGGCCAGGTTGTGAGAGATGGCCAGCTCAAGTGAGCTGCGGATCAGCTCGACCCAGCTCGGGTCGCTTGCGGACACGGCGCAGCCCTCGGTGTTCAGTGCGTCGGCAATGACGTCGGATGCGCCAAGCGAACGGGCGAGAGCCTGCGCTCGCCGGGCCAACTCGATCGCCTCGTCGTTCTCGTTGCGGGTCATCCGGAGGGCCGCTAGCGTCACGTACGCCCTGGCCAGCTCGCGCGTCTCGCCGAGCGGCGCGAGCGTGCTGATCGCTTGGACAGCGGCACCCACCGCTTCATCGCCTCGGCACAGATGTTTCAATGTCAGCGAGTAGTGCTGCAATGACTCGCCCTCGTTGCGGCGATCTTCGAGCAGACGCCAGAGCTGTAGTGCCTGCTCGTCGGCGTCGGCCGCGGTTTGCGATCGGTCGCTTAGAGTCGCCTCTTCGGCTAGCCCCGTGTAGAGCTCGGCCAGCGCGGAGGGCGCGGCATGCGCCGCCCATCGCAGTGCGCGCTCGTACTGGGCCGCAGCCTCGCGATGTGAGCCGAGATCAACGGCTCGTCTCGCGGCGAGTGACGCGTGCCGGACGACTGCCTCTTCGTCGCCAGCACTCTCAGCGTGGAAGGCCATGCGCGCCTCATCGCGGCTGCCGTTGACCAGCAGCGCGTTGAGGATTTCCGCGTGGATCACCGCCTGCCGGTGGGCAGGGATCTCCTGCGCGATCGCCAGCCGGGCGATCTCGTGCCGGAAGCGCAGGCCGATTCCCTTATCGACCAGCAGTCCGGACGCGCTGAGCTCGTCTAGCGCAGCTTGTCGATCGGCGAGCAGGCTCGCGTCGATCCGCAGGCCCATGAGTGCGGCCATCTCGAGTACCTGCCGGGCGGCGTCGGTGAGCCGTCCGGTACGCGAGAGGATCGCGTCACGCGCCGATAGCGGGACTCCGTGTGTCCCGGCCTCAAGCATTTCGGTGACGTAGAACGGATTGCCGCCGGAGAGCCGGTACAACTGGTCGGCGTCGAGATCGGTCCGGGCGGCCATCGTCCGGACGGCCTCGATCGACAGCGGCGGAAGGTCGAGCCGGCGCGCCCACCGCCGCGCGGCGAGATCGCCCAGGGCGAGACGCAGCGGGCTCGATGGAGCGAGCCAGTCGTCGCGATACGTCGCGATCACCAGCACTGACTCCCCGCGAATGCGACGGGTGAGAAAACGCATCAGGTCGAGCGTCGCCTCGTCCGCCCAGTGGATGTCCTCGATTACGATCACGTCGAGTCGATCATTACCGACGACCTGTCTCAGCAGCGCCGCGAACAGCTCGTCGCGCTCGGGTCGGCCCCGGCACAAATCCTCCAGCGCGCCGCCGAGATCGCGGGCGAGGTCGAACAACGGGGCGAGGGGGCGCGGTGTCGAGAGCCCGTCGCAGGCCCCCCACGACCAGCGGGCGTCGGGCAGATCGCGCTGGAACCGCTCGACCAGCACCGACTTTCCTATGCCTGCCTCACCGGCGATCAGGACGAGTCGCCCTTCACCCTGACCCGCTTCGTGCGCGTACTGGCGCAGCGAGGCCAGCACCGGGCCGCGTTCCAGCAAAGTCATATTCAGCATCTTCTCTCAACGAGCTTGGATGCGCTGCACTTCGAAAACGTCGTCGGCAACCAGTCCGCAGCGGAGATATCGGACAGCCAGAGCGTACGAACGCGGAGTACGGGGCCGCATCGGAGCCATCTCCCTAAATTACGGGCGCCGCCTCCCTATCTTTCGCGGCCGGCTTCGCGTGCCGCTGGGTCTTTCGCGGTCGCTAAGGTCCGGCCCCGGCGTCCGTCGCTATCGGAGCGGGCGCTTGCCTACTGCGTTCGGCTGGCTGGCAACCTCGCGCCAAGGCCGGCCAGACCGGCCGCAAAGATAGGGACGTCCTCCCCATGCGGCCGCGGTGCCGAACCCGCTGAGCTGGGCGCATGGCTGACCACGAATCGCAATCAAGTCATTGGGTCCGGTCTCCAGGTGCAGCTGCCCGAGCAGGACGACGATGATCACCCGGCTGCCGCTCACCGCGCTGATCACCGCATCGCTGTTCTGGGGCACAGCGGTCAGCGTGACCAAGTACGCGCTGCGCGGCTTCGCCCCGATCACGCTGCTAGCCATCTCGCTGATCGCGGGAACAGCAGTGCTGTGGACGATCGTGATCCTGCGTGGCCACCACCCACCGCCGCCGTGGCGGCGGGCGGTGCTGCTAGGGCTGTTCGAGCCGGCGCTCGCCTACGCTGGCGACCTGCTCGGCCTGGCCCGGACCAGCGCCGCTAACGGCGCGCTGCTATCCGGCCTGGAATCGGTCTTCATCGCCGCGCTGGCGGCCGTCTTCTTGCACGAACGCATTACCGGCCGCATCTCCATGGCGCTCGCCCTAGCACTGGCCGGCGTCGCGACCCTCGAAGGCACGGGATCGTTCGCGGGCGTCGGACTCGGCGACCTGCTCGTTCTGGCCGGCGTCCTCAGCGCTGCTGCCTACACGATCGTCGCCCGAGGAATGGGGGACGAGTCAGACCCGCTGACGGTGACCGCCTGCCAGTTCACCACGGCGACGATCCTCATCCTTCCCGCCGTTACCTTCGTGTGGGCGACGCACGTCGAAGCCACGCCCAGCCACGTGGCCGCGAGATTCTGGTTCGCCGCAATCTTCGTAGGCATCGTCGGCTACGCCGCGAGCTTCGTGCTCTACAACTACGCCATCACCCGGGTGCGAGCGGCCCCGGCGAGCATTGTTGTGAATCTGATCCCCGTCTTCGGGCTGGCCAGTGCCGTCTTCTGGCTAGGCGACCCACTCACCATCGCCCGGATTCTCGGCGCGATCCTGATTGGATTGTCCGTCACGATCTTCACTGCCACCGAACTCGCCGAAGCGCGGAACGCCAAGGCGAACGTGACACCGTCGAAAGCCTGACCGGGCAGTCTTTGCCGGCCACCCCGCCTCCGGGACCCCAGTCCTGAATGAGGTGCGGGCCCAGCCTGGGCCGAGCGCGCTTGCCTCGAGTCGGTCCCGTCATTCACGCCAGCTGATCGAAGCCCGCCGGCGGGCGCTCACGTAGCCGTGGTCGGCGAACCAGCGGGCCGACGCCCTGATCGCCTCGCGGGCCGGCCGCGAGGCGTAGCCGAGTTCGGTCCGGGCGCGCTCGTCGTTGAAGATCATCTTGGCGGTCGACATGCGCGCGCCCTCGAGCGGCACGTGCGGTTCCCGCCGCAGCAGCCGGCCCTCGATCAGGGTCGAGGCGACGCCAGCGGTCAGGACCAGCCTGCTCGAGGCCTGCAGCCGGGGCATCGGCAGGCCGGTGCAGTCGGCCAGCGTCTGCAGGATCGCCCGCATCGACAGGTTCTCGCCGCCGAGGATGTAGCTCCGGCCGGTGCCGCCCCGCTCCAGTGCCGCGACGTGACCGAGCGCGAGGTCATCGACGTGGGCCACGTTCATCGCGGTATCGGCGAAGGCCGGCATCTTGCCGTTGAGGAAGTCCAGCGCGACCCGGCCGGTCGGCGTCGGCCCGGTGTCGCCGGGCCCGAGCGGAAAGGTCGGCAGGACGATGCTCAGGTCCAGCCCCTCGGCGCAGGCCCTGAGCACCTCGTGCTCGGCCGCGTACTTGGATCGTTTGTAGGAACCGTGCAGCTGACCGATGTCGGCGTAGGACGACTCGTCGGCCGCCTCGCCCGCCCGTTTGCCGCCCAGCCCGAGAACCCCGACGGTGGAGGTGAACACCAGTCGCTCGCACCCGGCCGCCCGGGCGGCGGCGAGCACGTTGAGCGTCCCGCTCACGTTGATGTCGTAGAAGGCTCGCGGGTCGCGCGCCCAGAAGCGGTACAGCGCGGCCAGGTGGAAGACGAAACGGGCGCCGGCGCAGGCGGCCCGGACGGCGGCGCCATCGCGGATGTCCGCCACCGCCCGGTCCGCGTCGATGCCGTCGAGGTTGCGGTCGCTGGTGCCCGGTTCGACCAGCGCGACGATCGTCGCGCCGCGGGCCTGCACCGCCCGGGCGACGGCGGACCCGATGAAGCCGGCCGCGCCGGTGATGACCACCCGGTCCCCCGGCTCGATGGTGACCGCGGCGGTCACCTCAGTGACAGCGCCTCGGCCACCGCGCCGATCGCGGTCGCGTCGGCGAACGGAAGGCTGAAGATCACCTCGTCCGCGCCGGCCTCGATGTGCCCTTTGATCAGGTCGGGAACCTCGTGCGGCTGGCCGACGGTGAACCCGGCCGTCTCCCCGACCGAGTCCGACCCCGCCAGCAGCTCGCGCATCTCGGCCGTGTTCCCGGCCGACGTGGTCAAGATCAACGGGGTCATCCAGGTCACCGCGATCTCGGCCGGGTCCCGGCCGACCTCGCCGCAGTGCCAGGCGCAGCACCTCGACCTTGTGCGCCAGCGTGGCTGCGTCGCCGGTCACGTTGCACATATCGGCGTAGCGGGCCACCAGCCGCAGCGTTCGCTTCTCGCCGCCGCCGCCGATCATGATCTTCGGTCCGCCCGGCTGCACCGGGCGGGGCAGGTTACGGGCGTGATCGAGGCGGAAGTGGGTGCCGGAGAAGCTCACATCGTCGTCGGTGAACATCGCCCGGCAGACCTGAACTGCCTCTTCCAGCATGTCCAGGCGCACCCGGTCGACCGGATAGTCGACGCCGAGCGCCCGGTGCTCGACGTCGTACCAGGCGCCCCCGATGCCGAGCACGGCCCGGCCCCGCGAGATGACGTCGAGGGTGGTGACGATCTTGGCCAGGATGGCGGGGTTGCGGTAGGTCACGCCGGTGACCAGGGTGCCGAGCTGCACCCGCCGCGTCCGCGCGGCGAGCGCCCCGAGCAGGGTATACGCCTCAAGCATGGGCTGGTCGGGCCCGCCCAGGGACGGCAGCTGAAGGAGGTGGTCCATCACCCACACCGAGTCGAACCCGGCGTCTTCCGCCGCCGTGGCCAGCCCGGCCACGTGCTCGAACAATTCGGCCGCCTCAACTCCGGAAAAGTTGGGCAGCTGCACGCCGAATCTCGTCATGGCGCAACATTAGCCATTCGCCGTCACGGGCGGCAGTCCCCCACTTACGACGGCCTTGGGTTAGACGTCGAGGCCCAGGGTGAAGGTGGGCTTGGGCGAAGTCTCGGGCAGCCGGTGCTCGTCGCCGAGGCGTCGGATGGCAGTTCCGGTGGCGAGGAACTCGGTGGCGTGCTCGCCCCAGACGTGGTTGTTGACGGCCACGTTCACCCCGACGATGCCGGTGGCCTTCGCCTGCGTCGCCTCGGCCTGCATCCGGGCGAGCGCGAGCTCGCGGGCGTCATAGATGCCCTGGGTGAAGATCACCATCTCCTGGTTCTGGCCTGCCTGGCGCAGCGACTGCATGGCCGACTGATGGGCTATGTGGTAGACGCAGGTGCCAAGCACGAACGAGACCGGCACGGAGCCGGCCGCCAGCAGCCGGAAGAAGTCCTGGGCCGACAGGTCGGAGGTGAATGCCCGGCCGTCCGGCGCGCGGTGGGCGCCTCCGGTGCCGGCGCCGGCGTTGCCAAGCGCGCGCACCGCGGTCCCGGTGGCGATGAACTCCAAGACGTCCTGGCCCCACACGTAGCTCTGCATGCGCAGCTGAACACCGACGATGCCGTCAGCGCCGACCTGCTCGGCCTCGGCCTGCATCCTGACCATGGCCAGTTCCCTGGCGTTGTACATCGCCTGGGTCAGCACCTGCAGTTCCTGGTTCTGTCCCCATCGCCCGACCTGCAGGCCGATGTGGTAGATCGACGACCCGACCACGAAGCCGAGCGGCTCGAACCCGGCCTCGCCGAGCAGCACGTACTCGGAGACCGATAGGTCGGAGGTGAACACGCCCGCCGGGGCCGCGCCTGCGGTCTGCGCCAGCCTGGTGGCCGCGGCCTGCGGCTCCCAGGCGGGGGCCGCGTCGGTCGGCTTGTTGCTGAATAGCGGCATGCGACTCTCCTCGGGCGAGATTCATCGGGCAGGTCAGACAGGAGCGAGCCTACTCGCGGCCCGTTCGCGGGCTCCTGGCGGCCGCATCTGGCGGCTCGGGCCTGCCGAATGCCCCGGGACCGGCGTGAAAGAGTCCCATCAGGAGAATCCCGACTGCGGCCGGGCCGAGGGACCAAGCGGGGTGCAGGCCGACGCGGGCAAAGTAGAACAGCACCGCCGCGATAACGAGCAGCACCCAGCCCGCGACCAAGTTCGGAACGGGCCCGTTGCCGAACGCGCCTGGATAGCTCTTCTTGGTGATGCCCCGGGTGAAGTGCGGATAGCCGTTGGCGGCCAGCACGCCGCCAAGGAAGCCGAAGACGATCGCCTGCCACATGCGGTGAGCTCCTTTGCATGTCTGTCGTCAGGGGGACGGCCGCCCGAGCGCCGGCAGCAGGACCGCGTCCACGAGATGCTGCGTGAAAACATCGTCGAGCGGCTCGCCGGTCACGAGCAGCCGGGAGAACAGCACCGCCGAGCAGATCTCGGCCAGCAGGGCGGCGTTGGTCGCGACCGGGACCTCCCCCCGGGCGGCTGCCCGGGCGATGACGACGCCGAACACCTCGCGCTTAGCCTCGAGGACTTGCTCCCTCACTACTGCGGCCAGTTCGGGATTGTGGTGCATCGCGCCGAGGAGCCCGAGGATCAGGGCGGCGTCCTGGCCCGACAGGCTGGAGCGCATGGCCTGCAGCGCCGCCTGCAGGTCGGAGCGAAGGCTTCCCGTGTCGGGCGCCGCGGCGGCGGCCGCGGGCTGGCCGGCGTGCCGGCGGACGGCCGCGACCACGAGCGCTGCCTTGTCCGGCCAGCGGCGGTAGATGGTGGCCTTGCTGGACCGGGCCCGCGCTGCCACCCCCTCGATGGTCATCTGGTCGTAGCCGGACTCGGCCAGCAGCTCGAGGGTGGCGCGCAGGATTGCGGCCTCGCGGGTCGCACCGCGACCGCCTGGTACCGCCACCCGAGCCCCTTGAATCGAAACGCTGTCGTACACTTACAACCGCAAGTGTACGGATCCGTTTCGATCTGAGTCAACCGGCAGCCGCCATCGACCTGTGCCGGTGGCACAGCGAGAAGCCGCGACCGAGCGTTTCATTTCAGGATGCGGCAGTTACTTGAGGATGCGGCGGTACTGTCCGTGCACGCGGGGGGCGGTGCCGCCCATCCGGCGGGAGATCTCGCGGCTGGCGCCGAGGAGCGGCCCGAGGAGCCGGTCGATGAGCTGCTCGCTGGCGTACTCGGCGCTCGGCACGGCCACGTTGACCGCGGCCGACACGGTGTCGCCGGCCTGCCTGATCGGGGCGGCGATCGAGCTGAGCCCGGGGATCGCCTCGTCCCGCTGGACGAGGTACCCGTCCCGCCGGGCCGACTCGAGCTGAGCGCTCAGCGCGTCGAGGGTGGTGACCGCCTGCGGGCCCCAGGTACCGCGGAACGAGTCGGCGGTGACCCGCTGGCCGAGCTCGTCGGCGCTGAGGTAGGCGAGGATCATCTTGCCGATGGAGCTGAACACCGCCGGGACGGTCGAGCCGACGCGGATGTTGGCGGCCACCAGCGTGTCGCGGCGCGGTATGCGGGCCACGAACAGAACCTGATCCCCGTAGAGGACCCCCAGGTTGACCGTCTCGCCGGTCTCGGCCGCGAGGTCGCGCAGTACCGGCTCCGACATCTGCACCAGGTCGAGGCCCTGCATGGCAGCGAACCCGAGGACGAGCACGCCGGTGCCGGGGCGGACCATGCCGTCGACCGTTCGCTCCAGATAGCCCTCCTCGGTCAGGGTGGCGACCAGCCGGAACACCGTCGGCATGGGGATGCCGCTGAGGGCGACCAGGTCCTTGACGTGCAGGGCCGGCCGTTCGGCGGTGAAGTAGGAGAGCAGCCGCAGGCCCTTGGCCAGCGCCTCAACCCGGTAGGACCGGGCCGGCCGGTCCGGTCCCTCGGCGGCGTGATCAGTCACACCGCGCATGATATCGGCAGGGTCGCGACTTGCAGCGCCGGAAGGCCGTGCGGCTAGCCGATTCCGAACAACGTGGCGGCGTTGCCGCTGAGGATCGCGGTCAGGTCGGCGGCTGGCAGCCCGGCCGCGGCAGCGCGCTCGACCGGGTCGGTGACGCCCATGTCGAACGGGTAGTCGGTGCCGAGCATCACCTTGTCCGCGCCGACCACCTCGACCAGGTGACGGAGCGCCTGCGGGCGTGTAGACCAGCGCGTCGTACCAGATCCGGCGCAGGTACGCACTCGGCGGGTGGGCGCAGCCGCGGGCGTCGGGCCGCGTCCGCCAGGCGTGATCGGAGCGGCCGATGTAGGTGGGCAGGAAGCCGCCGCCGTGCGCGGCCAGCAGCTGCAGGCCGCGGATGCCGGTCGAGCGTGCCGCCGAAGATCAGGTGCGAGAGCGCCAGCGCGGTCTCGGCCGGCTGGCCGAAGGTGTTGCCGAGGAACTGCGCGCCAGCCGCGGAGCCGAGCGAGCAGCCCCAGGGGTGGATGAAGACCACCGCGCCGAGCTCGGCGGCGGCCGCCCAGACCGGGTCGAACCGCGGGTCGGCCAGCTCGCGGCCGTCCACGTTGGTCGAGACGCTGACGCCCTTGAGGCCGAGCTCGCCGCACGGCGCGCTCGAGCTCGCGCGACGGCGATGGCCGGGTGCTGCAGCGGAAGCGGTGCCCGATCCCGTGCAGCCGGCCCTGGCCCTGCGCGCAGTGCGCGGCGACGGCCTCGTTGATCACGGTCGTGAGCGCGAGCGCCAGCTCCGGCTCGGCCCAGTACCGGTGCATCGGCATCGGCCCGACGACCTGCACGTCGACGCCGATCGAGTCCAGGTCCGCCAGCCGCCGGTCGACCGAGGTGAGCTGCGGCCAGACCCGGCGGATCTGCTCGTGGTTGACGGCGAGGCTGTCGGCCGAGAACGAGGCCCGTTCGGCCGCCTCGTCGGCGGCCTGCCCGGGCGACCCGGCCGCGAGCGCGTTCGCCTCAGGCACGAGCAGGTGCCCGTGCGCGTCGATGGGGGGCGACCGGCGTCATGGGGCCTGCACGGTCACGCCGCCCCGGCCAGGAAGCTGAGCGTCGAGTTCATCGCCCGGGCGACGTCGTCGTCGGTGTGCGGTTCAAGGTTCATCTCCCAGCGGGTGAGCTGCAGCGAGTTGCGCACGACGATCTCGACCCGGGGCAGCCGGCGGCACCATGAACGCGCGCAGCGCGTCGGTGACCGGCCCGGGCCGCTGGTGACCAGCTCGGCCAGCACGACGGCGTCCTCGGCGCACATCGCCGCGCCCTGGGCGATCAGCGGCGGGCAGGCGTGCGCGGCGTCGCCGATCACGATGACGCGGCCCCGGTACCACGGGTCGGGCACCAGCAGCCACTCGATCCTGGTGTGGGAGACGTTGCGAGTCCGGCCCGATCGTCGTCGCGGATCTTGCCCCAGGTCCCGCCGTAGCCCTGCGACCGCTCGTGCAGCTGCTCCCACAGCGGCCGTTCGCCGTAGTCCGGCGGCGTCGTCCTCATCGAGCAGGTAGGCGTAGCACCGGTCGGCCGAGATCGGGCTGTACCCGGCCTTGTACCTCGGCCCGCCGTAGTAGACCTCGGCGCAGTCCAGCTCGGGCGGCCTCGGCGCGACCACCCGCCAGATGCTCATACCGCTCGGCTGCGGCGTCGGTCGCGATGCCCAGCAGCGACCTGACCGCCGACCTGATCCCGTCCGCCCCGACCACGAGGTCGTACGGCCCGTGCTGCCGTCGCTGAACTCGACGTCGCCCGTGCTGCTCCTGGGCGAGCCGCCGCACGGTCAGCCCGAGCCGGACCCTGACGCCCGCCCGGTACACCCGCTCGCACAGGACCGCCTGCAGGTCCGAGCGCAGCGCGCCCATCGTGGCGGGCAGCCCGCGGACCTCCGGTGCGCGGCGTCGGCACTTCGGCGATTAGTGATCCGTCCGCGTGCCGCATACGCAGTTGGTGGAACGGCATTCCCAGGGTTAGCATCTCGTCGAGCACACCGACCTTGTCGAAGCGCAGCCAGGCATTGCCCTGCACGGTGATGCCGTGACCGACCCCGTGCCAGACCGGGCTGATCTCGACCAGGTCGACCTGGACGCCTCGGTCCGCCAGGGCCAGGGCGAGGATGCTGCCGGTTATCCCGCCGCCGACGACGAGGACAGTCGAGACGCTCACGGTGTGCTCCTTCCTGGATGTGATCACGATGGTGCGATCATGCCGGCCGACAGGTCAATATCGGCGCCGCACAGGCCGGGCATCCGCAGCATCGCGAGCACGGCCGCGCCGATCTCGTCCTCCTCGACCAGCCTGCGCAGCGCCGCCCGGGACACGAACGCCTCCTCGGCCTGGGCGTAGCTGGTCCCGGTGGCGGCCGCCTCGGCGGTGAAGTTGCGGGTCATCCGCTCGCCCCGGCAGGGACCGGGCGACAGGCTGTTCACCCGGACTCCGAGCGGGCCCGCTTCGAAGGCGAGGGTCCTGGTGAGGCCGAGCACCGCCGTCTTCGAGGCCGCGTAGGGGGTGCGCCGGGCGAGCGGGCGCTTGCCGGTGACCGAGGCGATGTTGATGACCTCCCCGCTCCCCCGCCGGTACATGGCGGGCAGGAACGCCCGGCACATCAGGTAGACCGACCGCACGTTGGCGCCGAAGACCTCGTCCCACTCGGCCGGCGCCAGGTCGACCAGCGCCTTGACCGGGCCGCCGATACCCGCGTTGTTGACCAGGATGTCGACCTGCTCGCCGGACAGCGAGTCTCGCAGCGCATCGACTGACGCCGGGCTGGCCACGTCGGCCGGGGCGAGCACGGCTGCGCCAGCATCGGGGAACCGGCCCGCCGTCTGCGTGAGCGTCGCTACCGTCCGCCCGGTCAGGATGACCCGGGCACCTGCGCGGGCGAGGCCGACGGCGATCGCCGCGCCGAGGCCGTTGCCCGCACCGGTCACCAGTGCCGTCCGGCCGTGGAGCTCACGCGCGCGGGCGAGATCAGCGAGGCCGACCGTCTCGGTCATGCTCGCCCGATACGGTTGTCCAGGGCTTCGGCCAGCCAGGCCGGCCGGGTGCCGCGCACCCTGGCGGCGCGGATGTCACCCGAGCGGGCGTGGCCCTCGAAGTACTCCACCCGGGAGGCGCGGCCGCAGACGTCGCCGAGCAGGGCGCTCGCCGCCGGGTCGCGGACCTCCTGATAGGTGACTGTCTTCAGGTACTTGCCGACCCACAGCCCGCCCGTGTACCGGCGGCGCCCCGGGTCGGCAGCACGTGATTGGTGCCGATGACCTTGTCACCGTAGGAGACGCAGGTCCACTCGCCGAGGAAGAGCGCGCCGTAGTTGCCGCATCGCCGTCCAGCGCGTCCCGGGGGTGCGCAGTGAGCACCTCGACGTGCTCGGACGCGAACGAGTCGGCGACCGCGAGGCCTCCTCGATGGTGTCGACGACGAGGATCTGGCCGTGATCGCGCCAGGCGGGGCCGGCGAAGTCGCTGGTCGGCATGCCCGGCAAGAGTCGCCTCGATGTGTCCGAGCACCTTCTCGGCCGAGCGATCGCGAGGTGGTGACGAGCACGGCCGGCGAGTCGGGGCCGTGCTCGGCCTGGCTGAGCAGGTCGACGGCGACGACGAACGGGTCGGCGTCGTCGTCGGCGATCACCAGGATCTCGGTCGGCCCGGCGAACAGGTCGATGCCGACCTCGCCGAACAGCTGCCGCTTGGCCTCGGCCACGTAGGCGTTGCCCGGGCCCGGCGAGCAGGTCGACCCGGCCGATGCGTCTCGGTGCCCGAGGGCCAGCGCGGCGACCGCCTGGACACCGCCGAGCAGGTAGATCTCGTCCGCGCCGGCCAGGTGCAGCGGCGGCGATGGTGGCGGCGGGTATCTCGCCGCGGATCGGCGGCGTGCAGGCCGCCACCCGGCCGACGCCGGCCACCTTGGCGGTCAGCACGGTCATGTGGGCGGAGGCGGTGAGCGGGTAGCGGCCGCCGGGGATGTAGGCGCCGGCCGAGGCGATCGGGAGGTTGCTTGCTGGCCGAGGAAGACGCCGGGCAGCGTCTCGACCTCGAACTCGCGCATGGACTCGAGCTGCGCCTGCGCGAAGCCCCGCACCTGCGCCTGGACGAACTGGATGTCGTCGATGACCTGCGATGGCAGGGTCGCGACGATGTCCTCGATCTGCCCGGCGGAGAGCAGGAAGCTCTCGGGCGACCAGTTGTCGAACTTGGCCGAGTACGCGCGCACGGCCTCGTCGCCGCGTTCGCGGATGTCGGCGATGACGCCGGTCACGGTCTCCTGGACGTCAGCCAGGTTCTTGGCCACCTGCGCCGTCGGGACCGCCTGCTTCAGGTAGGTGATGCTCATGGCTGGTAACGCTCCTCAGCTCGGTTCAGGACGTATTCATCCGGGCAGTCGTAGCCCGCGAAGAGCCGTCCGGGGTCGCGGGCCGCGCGGACCTGGCCGAAGCGGGCCCAGGCGGCGTCGCTCATGAACCGGTCCGGCCGGACGGCGAGGTCGCTGTCGCCGAGATAGCAGCCGGCCGAGAACGGCGCCAGGCGGCGCATCGTGTCGTCGGTCCAGGACCGGCAGAGGTCGTCGTGGGCGGGCTCCTCGCCGACGACGTAGGTGGCGAAGTAGAGGTCGGTCTGCACCGACAGCGCCATCTCCGGGAGCGGCCGGGCGGGCAGATGGGCAAGGTCGAACCAGAGCGAGAACGACTTGGCCGTCGGCAGCTCGGTGAACGCGGGCGTCAGGGCGGGGATCAGCGCGCTGGTCTCCCCGGCCAGGTAGGCGTTGTCAACCGTGTAGCGGTGCCCCTCCGGGTTGGCGCGCACCTGCTCCGCCCGCAGCTCGCCGATCGTGACCGGCTGGGCGATCTTGCTCACCAGGGCCTTGGCCGCGACCGGGCAGGTGTCGAGCGCCCGCAGCGACTCGGGTCCGCCATCGAAGCTGACCCCGTCCACTACCAGGGCCGGGCCAACGTGGTTGACCTCGGGCGGCAGCGGCGGGGTGATCCCGACCGCCACCAGCTCGACCGACGACGGCACGTCGTGCCGGGCGGTGTGCAGCCAGCCGAGCACCTCCGGCGCGGCCTCGGCCGGGTACACGTAGGTGGTCTGGGTCAGCTCCCGGTACCTCGGCCTGGTCCGCAGCCGGAACGCGGTGACCACGCCGAAGAAGCCCGGGCCGGATCCCCGGGCGGCCCAGAACAGATCGGCGTTGCTCGACTGGTCGCACCAGTGCAGCTCGCCGTCGGCGGTGACCACCGCAATGGCCTCGATCGACTCGGCCGCCCAGCCCCACCCCCGGCAGTTCCAGCCCATCCCGCCCTGCAGCAGGAAGCCGCCGAGGCCGACCGTCGGGCAGTGCCCGCCGGCGAAGAACCTCCCACGGGCGGCGAGGAACGGGTCGAGGTCGAGGCCGCCGCGGATCGCCGGGCCGGCCGTGACGACGCCGGTGTCGTCGTAGCTCATCCGGGTGAAGGCGGCGAGGTCGATCAGGAGCGTGTCGTCGCGGAGCGACCAGGCGGGCCAGCTGTGCCCGCCCGCGCGGACGGCGACCCGCAGGCCCTCCGCCTCGGCCAGCCGCACCCCGGCGGCGACGTCGGCGGTGCCCACCGCGCGGAGCACGGCGGCAGGCCGGGTGGACGGCCGCCGCTGGTTGAAGATCCGGCTCACCGCCGCGTCGGGGAATTCGGCGTCGCCGCGGCGCAGCAGCTGCCCGGTGAACGATGGCGTCATCGGCCCGCGCTCCCGTACCCCGGCGCGACCAGCTCGATGAGGTTGCCGTCGGGGTCGGTCACGTACGCCATCCGCATCCCGGGCTCGGGCGACTCGCGCGGGCCCCAGACGGCGACCGCGCCGTTGGCGATCACCCGGTCGTAGACCGCGTCGAGGTCGGCGACGTGGAAACAGATGTGGTTGAAGCCGTGGATCGCGTTGGCCGACGGCGGGTCGGCCTTGGCCGCGCCCGGTACCGCCCCGGCCATCTCGAGAAGCTCGACGCCGGCGCCGCCGTCGCCGAGCGCGAACGCGCCGCGCAGCCCGATCGGCGGCACCTCGAAGCGGAATCCCGGCGTCAGGCCGAGCGCCGCGCAGTACCACTGAAGCGAGCGATCCAGGTCAGGAACGCTAACCCCGGCGTGGTGCAGTCTCATCAATGTCCTCAACTGTGCGAGCGGAAAGAAGTCAACGTCGGCCGGCCAGCCCGGCGGCCGCGTCATCGTGTGCCGTTGGGGTGGCGGCTAGCCCGGTTTCGGCCTCATCGTGTGCAGTTGGGGGCGCCATACGACCCGAACTGCACACGCTGAAGGCCTGGTGGACGGGGCTGACTGCACGAGGTGCAGGTGCGTGTGGCGGGGGCGGGTGGGACGACGCGCGAAGGGGTGCGGGAGATGGCGGCGGGGTGCGTGGGACGACGGGTGCGGGGGCGCGTGGCGGGGCGGTGCGGTGGCGCGGGGCGGGGTGCGGGTGAGACTACGGGGGCGGGGGTGGCGGGACGAGGCGGAGGGGTCGGTGGGATGACGGGTGGGTGGGCTAGACACGGTCGCGGATCCTCCTTTCTCGGCCGTAGAGGGCGACGGTGAGGAGGATGAGGGCGCCGAAGATGATCTGGGCGGCGGCGGCGTTCACGTTCAGGACCGAGATCACGAAGTTGAGGGCGGTGATGATCAGGGCGCCGAGGCAGGTGCGCAGGTAGTCGCCGCGGCCGCCCATCATCGTGCCGCCCACGATGACTGCGGCGAGGCCGGGGAAGAGATAGTTGTTGCCGATGTTGGTGTCGCCGCCGGTGCTGAACCCGGCCAGCAGGACTCCGGCCAGGCCGGCCAGCACCGCGCTGGACGCGTAGACGCCGGTCCATACCCGCCGCGTGTTGATGCCGGCCAGGTCGGCCGCGCGCGGGCTCGAGCCGGCCAGGTAGATCTTCCGGCCGAGGGGGGTCTTGGCGAGGATCACGGTGACGACGATGGCGAGCACGATCCAGGCGGTGACGATCGGCGGGACCGGCATCCCGAAGGTGTCCGAGGACTGCGCGGTGAAGTTCTGCAGCCAGCCCGGGCCTGCCCCGTTGACCAGGGTGGTGTCGGTCCCGAGGAGCGCGCCGACCACCACCGAGCTCATCCCCAGGGTGACGACTAGCGGCTCGAGCTTGAACCGGTGGCAGACCCAGCCGCTGGCGCCGCCGCAGGCCAGGCAGATCACCAGCACGATGAGGGCGACGAAGGCGAAGTTCCAGTGCTCGAGGCCGGTCAGGTGGGTGGTAAGCAGGTTCCCCGCGACGATGTAGGCCGCGATCGAGAAGTCGAGGCCGCCGACCAGGATCGCGAGGGTCTGGCCGGCCGAGGCGATGCCGAGGAAGGACGCCTGGAGCAGGATCGGGGCCCACAGGTCGGCCCAGCTGTAGTCCCCGTCGCGGTTGCCGACGAAGACGACAAGCGCGATCAGGACCAGGAGCTGGAGCAGCGGGAACTTCCGCTGGACGGTGGCGGCCCGGAACGAGGGCGAGCGCGCCGGCGCGAGACTGGTCATGCGCTTGCCTCCGTTCCGGAGGTGGTGGGGGTTCCGGGGGTCATGGGTCTCGAGGTGGTGGGGGTTCCGGGGGTGGTGGGGTCTCTGTGATTCACGGGGGTTGTGGGAGCTGGAGCGGTGAAAGTGGGGGTGGGCGTTCCCGGAGTGGTGGGTCTCGGGGTGGTGGGGGTTGAGGTGGTGGGGGTTGAGGTGGAGGAGGTGGAGGAGGTAGGGGTGGAGGGGGTGGAGGTTGTGGCGCGGCGGGTGGCGGTGGTGCTGAGGGCGGCGAAGACGACGGCGATGATGAGGGTGGCGCCGTAGACCGCCTGGGACCAGAAGGAGGACAGGCCGAGGGCGCCGAGGAGGTTCTCGATCAGGAAGATCACGGCCGCCCCGAGGAGCGCGCCGAGCAGGCCGCCGCGGCCGCCCGCGAGCGAGTTGCCGCCGATCGCGGCGGCGGCGATCGCCATCAGGATGAACGGGGTGACGAAGCCGGCGTCGGCCTCGGCCTGGTGCAGCTGGGCGACGATGGCGATGCCGGCCAGGCCGGCGATGGCGCCGCCGAGCGTGTAGGCGAGGGTGCGCACGGCGGCCACGTTCACCCCGGCGGTGTAGGCGGTGGTCTCGCTGCCGCCGACCGCGAGCAGCGTCCGCACGAACGGGGTCTGGCTCAGTCCCCACCAGGCCAGAAGCGGGACCGCGAGCAGGATCAGGCCGCCAGGGACGCCGCCGACGGTGCTGCCGAGCGATGTGAGCCAACCGGTGGTGCCGGACACCGGGGCGGGGGCGTAGCCGAGGGCGAAGCCGGACAGGATGAAGTTCATGCACAAGGTGGCGACCACCGCCTGGTACCGGCCGTAGTTCACCAGCACCCCGTTGATCAGGCCGATCACCGCGCCGACGGCGACCGCGACCGGAATGACGATGAACGCGCTGGTGACGCCGTGGCCGAGCAGCATTACCTCGATGACCACCGAGGCGAAGGTGAACAGCGGGGCGACCGAGATGTCGATCCCGCCGCCGAGGATGGCCGGGGTAGACGCCATCGCCAGCAGGGCCGGCGTCGCCAGCTCGGCGAACGTGACCGGCCAGGCCGACACCCGCAGCAGCGAGTGCTGCTCGGCGACGTTGGCGATCAGCAGCGCGACCGCGAGCACCGCAGGCAACGCCCAGGCGCTTCGGAACCAGGGGAGACGGGACGTACTGCTGGCCGGGATGGGGGCTTCCGGGGGTGGCTGATGGGGGGAACCAACGGACCGTTCGGAAAACTCATGATGTTGACTTTGACTTTGGAAGAACTCGCCCACGATCGAGGTCCGGCTGAGGTCGGGCCGCGGCAGCTCGGCGGCGGGGCGGCCGTCGCGGAAGACCAGCACCCGGTCCATCAGCTCGAGGTGCTCGTCGACCTCGGTGGAGAGCATGACGATGGCCATGCCATCGGCCGCGAGCTGGCGCAGCAGGGCGTAGATGTCGCGCTTGGCGCCGATGTCGACGCCGCGGGTGGGGTCGTTCAGCAGCAGCACCCGGGGGTCGCCGGCGAGGGCGCGGGCAATCACCACCTTCTGCTGGTTGCCGCCGGACAGGGTGGTGATCGCGTCGGTGTCGCGGCCGAGCCTGATCTTGAGCGCGTCGACGTAGCGGGCCAGCCGGGCGGCGCCGCGGCGGGCCGAGATCAGCCCGAACCGCGTGTCCTCACCGAGGGTGGCGGCGGCGAAGTTTTCCCGAACAGTCAATGGCGGGAAGATCGACTCCTCGCGCCGGTCCCTGGCCACGTAGGCGGTACCCGGGCCCCGCAGCGCCCGCAGGTAGTCGTCCTGGCCCTGGCCCTCGAGCCCGGCCAGCCCGACGATCTCGCCCGCCCGCAGGCCGAGGCCGTCGCCGGGCAGCACGACGTCGCCGAACTCGGCCTCGTCGGACGCCTCGGCCGCCGCCTGGACGAGGTGCTCGCCGCCGGTCATCAGCTCGACCAGGCGGCCGATCCGGGCTTCGTCGCGGTCCAGGGTGGCGACCGACTCGCCCGAGCGGAGCACGGTGACCCGGTCGGCGATCTCGGTCACCTCGTCCATCCGGTGCGAGATGAACAGCACCGCCCCGCCCGCCGCGGTCAGGTTTCTGACCGCGGCGAAGAGCCGGTCTCTGGTCGCCACGTCGAGGGCGGAGGTCGCCTCGTCGAGGATCAGCACCTTGGGCCGGCCCAGCAGCGCCCGGCCGATCGCGACCGCCTGCCGTTCGCTCAGCGAGAGCGAGCCGGCCGGGGCGGACAGGTCGGGGCAGCGGCCGAGCAGCTCGGTCAGCACCGCCTCGGCCCGCGCGGGCCGGTCGCCCGCGTCTGATCGGCGGAGGATCCCGTCGGTGCCGAGCCAGAGGTTGTCGAACACCGACTGGCCGGGCACGCACTGGACTTCCTGGAACACGGTCGCGACCCCGGCCGCGACCGCCGCCCGGGGGCTGCGCGCCCGCAGCGGCGCCTCCTCGATGCGGACCAGACCGCCGTCCGCCCGGTGCACCCCGGAGAGGATCTTGACCAGGGTGGACTTGCCCGACCCGTTCTCGCCCATCAGGGCGTGGACCGTGCCCGCCGCCAGCTCGAGCGAGCAGTCGCGGAGCGCGACGGTCGGGCCGAAGGACTTCGTCACCCCCTCGATCGCCAGCAAGGCGGACGGCAGGGCCTGAGTTTGCGTCATCGATGCCACGGGCGCAATCAGCTAGCCGACGACCGCGGCGAGCTCGGACGCCGGCAGCACGTTGAGGCTGGCCGGCCCGCTCGCGTTGCCGGTCGAGGAGCTGGTGGTGCCCTTGACGTACCACTGGGCCACGTTGGCGTCGGTCACCAGCGGGGTGTTCAGCACGATCGCGCTGATCTTGACCCCGTCGCCCTTGAACAGGTCGTTGACGATCGTGGTGGTGGCGGCGGCGATCTGCGGCGGGGTGGCGGTGATGCCGACGCCGTGGTAGCTCGACTTGTCCTGGTACCAGTAGGCGAGCTCGCCGTCTTCCAGGGAGTCGTTGGCGATCTCGGGGACGGACTTGCCCGCGGCCTGGAAGCCCTCGAGGACGCCGGTCGCGCCCGCGCCGGAGGTGATCGCGGCGGCGATCTTCTGCGGGTGGGTCTCCAGGTAGGTCTGCACGTCGCTCTTGGCGGTGGAGTCGGCGAACTGGGTGTAGATCGTGTCGTCGGTGCTGATGTTGGGGCATTCCTTGAAGACCGCGTGGACGCCGTCGAAGGCGGCGATGTCGATGCCGACGCCGGAGATGCCGTGCACGTCGAGGACCTTGCCGGAGCCGCCGATGTCGGTGGCGACCTGGGCCGCCATCTGCGCGCCCTGCAGCCAGTCGTTGGCGCCGATCGAGATCGTGTCGGCGCTGCCGACCGAGTTGAGGACCGAGATCGAGGGGATGCCCGCGGCAGCGGCGTTGGAGACGGCGGTGGTGAAGGCGGTCGAGGAGAGCGGCTCGTAGACGATCATCGCCACCTTCTTCTCGACCATCTGGTTGAAGTCGGCGACCTGGTCGGTCACCTCGTCTGAGGAGGTGACGGCGTCGACGGTGTACCCGGCGCTCTTGAGCATGCCCTCGAGGATCGCGGCGAGGGCGAGCTGGTAGCCGTTGTTGGTCTCGCTGAGCAGGAAGCCGACGGTCTTGTTGGTCGTTGACTTCGGCTTCCAGCTGGCGAACGCGCTCTTGTAGACCGTGGTCGGGTAGCCGTTGTAGAGCGTCTGGAGGGAGCTCGGCAGCGCGGCGATGGCGCCGTCGGGGTCGGACGGGAGCGTGGTCGGGATCGTGCCGCAGCCGGTCGCGGAGGCGGCGCTGGCGCTGGCGGTGGCGCTTGTTTGGGTGCTGGCGCTGGCGGGGGCGGATGAGGTTGAGCTCGAGGATGAGCAGGCCGCGAGGCCGAGGCCGGCGGTGAGGGCGAGGGCGGCGGCGGCCGCACCACCCGTGGTTACAGCTCTCATCGTATGTCTCCTTCGACTAGTGACGTGACTAAACGGGCGGGGCGGTGAACAGGCCGGGGTCGGGGTCGTTGAACGACTCCCTCGCCACCAGCTCGTTCATCGGGTTGGCGGTCCCCCACTGGTCCTGCACGGACGGGTCGTGCATGTCGTAGATGTGGGGATGCCAGGCGTCCTCGTCGAGCTCCTGGAGCTCGGTGGTGTACTCGACCGTGTTGTTCTGCGGGTCGAGGAAGTAGGCGAACGTGTTGCTCCCGGCCAGGTGCCTGCCGGGCCCCCAGACCATCCGGGTGCCGTTGCGGAGCACCCGACCGCTGCCGCGCATGAACTCATCGATGCCGCGCAGCTCGAAGCTCACGTGGTGCAGGGAGACGTGCGGGCCGCGGGCGAACGCGAGCGAGTGGTGCCTGGCGTTGCAGCGCATGAAGTTCATGACCGTGCCCATCTCCGCCCCGGCGAGGGTGTCGCTGAGCCGGAAGTCGAGCACGTCTTCGTACCAGCGGGCGGTGCGGTCGGGGTCGGTTGAGTTCAGCACCACGTGCGAGAGGCGGACCGGGATCGACTCCTGCTCTTCGATCCTGCGGTGGGTCCTGGTGGCGACGCCGGCGCTAACCTCGACCGTGCGGCCGTCGAGGTCGAAGAAGCGCAGGCCGTAGCCGCCACCCTCGGTGGAGAGTTTTTGCGGGTCTTGCGCGATCGCGACGTTTTTGCCGATCAGCCGCTCGGCCAGGGCGTCGACGTCCTGCTCGGTGGCGGCGCCGAACGAGACTAGGTCGAGGCGCTTGTCGTCGTCTTGCCTGAGCCGGATGATGTAGCGCTCGGGCGAGCCCTCGGCGGCCAGGAAGGCGATGTTTGCGTCGCCGGCGATCTCGGTCAGGCCCCAGACCTGGGTGTAGAACTCGAGCTGGCGGCGGTAGTCGGGGATGGCCAGGTCGACGTGGCGCAGGTGGGTGATGAGGCTCTCGGTCATGGCGTTCCCGTGCTTGCGCTGTGGTCGGCTGTGGTGACGTGGTTGCGCTGGCGGCCGAGCCCGGTGATCTCGCCCTCGAGCACGTCCCCGTCGGCCAGGAACACTCCCCAGTGCGCGCCGTTGCCGGCCGGCGAGCCGGTCAGCACCAGGTCGCCCGGGCCCAGCTCGGTCACCGCGGTGATGTAGGCGAGGATCTGCGGCAGGTCGAACAGCATGTCGGCGCAGGATTCGTCCTGCCTGGTGATGCCGTTGTGGGTCAGCGTGATTTTCAGCGTTCCCGGGTCGCCCGCGAAGGCCGCCGGGACCAGGAACGGGCCGGTGGGGAGGAAGGTGGGGGCGTTCTTGGCCGCGAACCAGTCGGTGCCGATCGCCTTGAGGTCACGCCGGTAGACCAGCGACCTGGTGGTGATGTCGTCGCAGATGGTGTAGCCGGCCACGTGCTCGAGCGCGTTCTCGCGGGTGAGGTTGCGGGCGGGCCGCCCGATCACCGCCGCCAGCTCCAGCTCCCAGTCGTGGTTGGCGCCGCGCTGCGGGAGGACGATCTCGTCGTAGGGGCCGGCTAGCGCGCTCGGCAGGCCGGCGAACACGTAGGGGCGGCCGGTTTTGGCGCGCTCGTCCATCATCGCCTCGGCCCAGGCGCGCACCTGGTGCTCCGGGACGTCTTGGTTGTGGCCGGTCATCGACTCGTCGGCGCGGCGCTCGGCCATCACGATGTCGACCACGTGCGAGCGGTAGTTGGCGCCGCACTGCAGGATCTGCCGGGGGGCGACCGGGCAGCGGACGTCCAGGCTGGCTAGGTCGTGCCAGTCGTCCTGTTGTTTCGCTAGCCCGGCCAGCGTCGCCAGCGCTGCGTCCCAGTCGGCCAGCAGGTCGTTGACGGTGCCGAGGGCGGAGACGTCGCGGACCCGGTCGCCGCGGACGAGACCGGTGAATGCCGGGCCCACCGCGGCGCCGGCGATGCCGGCGATCCTGGTCGCCGCGCGGCGGCGGAAGACGCCGAGCGCGAAGCCGGCCTCGACGCCCGGCCCGACGCCGGTGGGAGCGAATGTCATGAAGTGGACACTAGGAGCGTGCGCCGACAGAAGGAAATACTTGTTTTCAATGCCTGGCATCGCCTGGCTGATACCTCGTCTGCCAGGGCAAACACACGCCTGGCGGAGGCGGGCTAGAGCTCGCGGGCAGCGTCCTTGAGGGTGGCGAGCAGCCACCGCACGGCCGGGTCGTCGGTCCTGCTCGGCTGCCAGTAGGCCGCCTCCACCAGCTCGACCCGGCCGAACGGCGGCTCGAGGATCGCGAGCGGGGCGCTGCGGACCGCGAGCCGCGCCATCCGCTCCGGCATGATCGCGACCATCTCGGTGCCGGCCAGCGCGAACGGCACCGAGAGCCAGCCGAACATGGTGATCCTGACCCGCCGGGTGATCCCGAGCTCGTCAAGCACCCGGTCCACCGGGGTGGGCTGGCCGGGCGCGAACGCGGGCTCGGCGTGCGGCAGCCGGGTGAGGTCCTGCAGGCTCAGGGCCGGGCCGGCCAGCCCGCTCGCGACCGGGTCGACGACGCAGACCAGCCGGTCCCTGAACAGCTCGGTGTGCCGACCGGGGAAGTCGAACCCAACCGGGCCGATCAGCAGGTCGTGCATGGCCAGGGCCGCGCCGGACGAGGACAGCCCGGCCGGGAGCGCGTTCAGGTGCAGCCTGATCCGCGGCGCGATCCGGTTGACGAGCCGCAGCAGCGGCTCGGCCAGGATCGCCACCGTGTAGTCGGAGGCGGCGATGGAGAACTCGCGGTCGGAGTCGGCCGGGTCGAACGTCGGCGAGCGCTGCATGGTGGTGTCCAGGTGCCGCAGCGCCTCGCGCACGGTCGGCAGCAGCTGCTCGCCGAATACCGTCCGCCGGTACCCCCGTCCCTCGCGTTCGAGCAGGTCGTCACCGTAGTGGCGGCGGAGCCGGGCGAGCGCGGCGCTCATCGCGGGCTGGCTCAGACCGATCCGCTCGCCGGCCCGGGTCAGGTTCCTGTCCTCAAGCAGCGCGCCCAGCGCCAGCAGCAGGTTGAGGTCAATGTCGACGTCCTCGACCACCGCGCGCCCTCCCCCCGCTGGCCGGCCACGCTGCCGCCCACGCCAGGAGGCTAGTCCCGCGCGCGGCCGCCGCCAAGCCGAACGCCGCCGACTAGGCCGATACAGAGGCTTTCCATAAGGTAACAATGGTGCAACGAGGACGTGACTAGCTGCCCGTTCGTCGTTGACCATGGGATGCCAACGTCGGCGCCAGGCGGGTAAACGCAGTACGGAGTCAGCATGTCTCTCGGTGGGACCGATCTCAACCTGATGGTCGCGCTCAAGGCGCTCCTCGAGGAGGGCAACGTGACCAAGGCCGGGGCGAAGATCGGCAAGAGCCAGCCCGCCATGTCGACCGCGCTGGCCCGGCTCCGCCGCCACTACCAGGACGAGCTGCTGGTCCGGGTCGGCCGCGACTACGAGCTCACGCCGTTCGCCAAGGCGCTGGTCCCGTCGGTCCAGCAGACGCTGCAGTGCGTGGAGCTCGCGCTCGACAACGGCCGCCGGTTCGACCCGGCCACCAGCAGGCACGCGTTCCGCATCAACGCCACCGACTACGTCATCACCGTGCTGGCCGAGGTGCTGCTGCGCCGGGTGGCGATGCTCGCGCCCGGCATCCGGCTTGACTTCGACTCGATCCCCGAGGACATGCACGAGTCCGAGCACGGGCTGCGGAACTGCGACGCGCTGATCGGCCCGCTCGGTTTCGGTTTCCCCGGCTCGCAGGAGCCGCTGTTCCGCGACCGCTTCGTGTGCGTGGTCGATCCCGCCAACCGGGCGCTGCGGGACGGGCGGCTGACCCTCGACGACCTGGCGGCGCTGCCGCACGCGGCCCGGTACTACGGTCCCACCCACGTCACCCCGACCGACCGGGTGATGGACGAGCTGTCCATCCGCCGTCGGGTCCAGGTGGTCACGGTCGGGTTTCTGCCGCTGCCGTTCCTGGTGGCCGGGACCGACCTGGTCACGATCATCCCCGAGCGGCTGGCGCGGCGGGTGGCGGTGCCGCTGGGGCTGACGGTGGTGGAGCCGCCGTTCGGCCGGGTGGAGCTGATCGAGACCCTGTGGTGGCATCCCGACAAGGCGACCACCCCCGAGCACGCCTGGCTGCGGCGCACGCTGACCGAGGCGGCCGCGTCGCTGCCGCCGGTGGCGAGCGATTCGGCCGCGGTCCGCCCGGCCCTTGCTAGCTAACCGCCGGCGCCTGCGCTGACTCCGATGTCTCCGCTACCGCCGCGCGCCGACGGCGGCCCGAGAACCGCAGCGCGCCGTCGCTGATCCGCCCGTACCGCAGCGTCAGCAGGTCGCGGGGGTAGTTCATGCGCACCCGCCACGGCCCCAGGGAACCCGACTTCGGGAACTCACCAATCGCCCGCTGCACGTACCCGGACTGGAAGTCGAGCATCGGCCTCATGTTGACGGCCGGGTCGTCGTTGACCGGAACGCACTCGTCGTAGCCGTGGGCGTCCATGTACCGCAGCAGCCGGACCGCGTACTCGCTGACCAGGTCGGCCTTGAGCGTCCAGGACGAGTTCGTGTAGCCGAAGGTGAAGGTGAGGTTGGGCACGCCCGACAGCATCGTCCCCTTGTAGACCATGGTGTCGGCCAGCGTCACGTCGCGGCCGTCGACGGCGAGCCGCATGCCGCCCAGCGCCAGCAGCCGCAGCCCGGTCGCGGTGACGACGATGTCGGCGTCGAGTTCGGCCCCGGATTCGAGCCGGATCCCGTGCTCGGTGAACTCGGCGATCTGGTCGGTGACCACGTCGGCCCGGCCGCTGCGGATGGCGGCGAAGAAGTCGCCGTCGGGCGCCAGGCACATCCGCTGGTCCCACGGGTTGTAGCGCGGGGTGAAGTGGGTGTCCACGTCGTAGCCTGGCGGCAGCTGCGCGATGGCCGCCTTCCGCAGCAGCGACTTGACCGCGTCGGGGCGGCGCCGGCTGAGCTGGTAGAAGTAGGTGCCGAGGACGACGTTCTTCCACCGGGTAACCGCGTAGCCGCCGCGGGTGCCGAGCCGCTTGGTCAGCTTCGCGCCGAGGTTGTCCCTGGCCGGCCGGGCCGCGATGTAGGTGGGCGACCGCTGCAGCATCGTGACGTGCTCGGCCTGGTCGGTCAGCGCCGGGACCAGGGTGACCGCGGTGGCACCGCTGCCGATCACGACGATCTTCTTGCCCGCGTAGTCGAGGTCCTCCGGCCACTGCTGCGGGTGGATCACGGCGCCTTGGAACCGCTCGATGCCGGGGAAGCTCGGGGTGTGACCGACGTCGTAGTGGTAGTAGCCGCTGCAGACGAACAGGAAGTTCGCGGTCAGCCGGACCGGCTCGCCCTCGCGGGTCGCGTCGACCGTCCAGCGGGCGTCCTCGGTCGACCAGGTCGCGCGCTCGACCCGGTGCCGGTACCGGATGTGCTGGTCGATGCCGGCCTCGGTAGCGGCGTCGCGGACGTAGCGCAGGATCGACGGCCCGTCGGTGATCGCCTTGTCCTGGGTCCACGGGCGAAACCGGTAGCCGAGCGTGTGCATATCGGAGTCGGACCGCACACCCGGGTAGCGAAACAGGTCCCACGTTCCGCCGAGCGCGTCGCGCGCTTCCAGGATCGCGTAGGTCCGCTTCGGAAAGGCCGCCTGGAGGTGGTGCGCTGCCCCGACGCCGGACAGCCCGGCGCCAACGATCAGCACGTCGACGTGCTCGGTCATGGTGATCACACTGCCGAACTGTAGGTCAGCCGAGGTCAGCAAGCCAAGAGCTACCACCGATTTTTTCGCACTGGCAGTGCCGATACCAGTCATCGGAACGGCCGATGACCGGCTGGGTATCCCCGGCGCGCGGGCCGTGCTGTGATGGGGCGCTAGCAAAAGTCAAAGTCACAATCAGCTTTTATCGAACGGACCGGTGCGCCTGTGATGCCGACCATTCCCCGCCGGGTCGTGACCGGCCATGACCGCCGTGGCGGGTCGGTGTTCGCCGACGACGGCCCGGTGCCGGTGGTCAGGACCGCCCCCGACGGCGCCCACTTCTACGAGATCTGGGGCACCGACGCGATGCCCGCCCGGATCGACGCGGCCGAGCCCGATCCGACCCGCAGCGCGCTGACGGTGCCGCCGCCGCCGAACGGGACCAAGATCCGGATCAACGAGTTCCCGCCCGGCGTCGTGTCCCCGGTGCACCGCACGCAGTCGGTCGACTACGGGATCGTGCTAGAAGGCGAGGTGGTGCTCGTGCTCGACTCCGACGAGACCACGCTGCGAGCGGGTGACGTCGCGGTGCAGCGCGGCACCTCGCACCGCTGGGAGAACCGGACCGAGCGGACAGCGCGGATGGCGTTCATCCTGATCGACGGCGCGTTCACCGCCGACCTGCTGGCGACGCTGGGCGACGGGGTGCTCGGCGGGCTGCTGCACGATCCGCTGCACGCGCCGGACACGGGCGCGGACGCCTGAATCTCAACGCCGGCCTGCAGCTCATTGCGGAGGGAGACGTCATGGAGTACGGATTCACCGGACGGACGGTGGTCGTCACCGGCGCGGCCCGCGGGCAGGGCGCGGCCGAGGCCGAGATCCTGGTTCGCGAGGGGGCGCGGGTCATCGGCGCGGACATCCTCGACGACGAGGGCCGGGCGCTGGCCGAGCGGCTGACGGCGTCCGGTCCCGGCACGATGGAGTACTGGCGGCTCGACGTGAGCAGCGAGGAGCAGTGGGCCGGGCTGGCGGCGCACCTCGGAAAGGTGCACGGCCTGGTCAACAACGCGGGCGTGCCCTACCGGGCGCGGCTGCTCGACATGGACCTGGCCGGCTGGGACCGGGTGATGGCGATCAACCTGACCGGCGCCATGCTCGGCATGCGGACGCTGGTGCCGCTGATGCCGAGCGACGACGGCGCCGCCATCGTCAACATCGGCTCGATCGCGGGGCTCACCGCCCACCACGCGCTGGCGTACACGGTCTCCAAGTGGGGCCTGCGCGGCCTGTCCAAGGTCGCGGCGCTCGAGCTCGCACCGCGCGGCATCCGGGTCAACGTGGTGCATCCCGGCCCGATCGACACGCCGATCTCAGTCGGCGCCGACCCAGCGTTCCTGACCGCCACCGTCGAGCAGACGCTGCTCGGCCGGGAAGGGCGCTCGGAGGAGGTGGCGGAGCTGGTGGTCTTCCTGCTGTCGGCCCGCGCCTCTTACATCACCGGGGCCGAGATCCCGGTCGACGGCGGCCACACCTCGCACGGCGGAACCAAGTCGATCGTCGACGCCCTCCGCCGGGCCGGGACGCTGCCGACATGACATGGACACTGGCCGGCCTTGAGGGGATCATCAGGTCGTCCTGGGGGTCCGATACGTGCCCGCCGGACGCGCGTAACCCGGTCTGGGATCCAGCGAACCCGGCCTGCGGGCAGTGCGGGGTCACGGCGCTGGTCGTTCATGATCTGCTCGGCGGTGAGCTGGTCCGGGCCGAAGTGCACGTGGCCGGCGAGCGAGTCGATTTTCACTGGTGGAATCTCCTGCCGGGCGGGGTTGAAGTCGATCTGACCCGCGACCAGTTCGGCCCGGAGGAGATCGTCACCGCGGCGACGGCGCTCGCCCGGCCGACCACTCCGATGAAGCGAGGGCGGGAGGAGTACTTGACTCTCCGCCGTCGGGTCTTCGAGGCGCTCGGACGCGATGGCTCACTCCCGCCCGCGCAGAGCTAGGCCGCTAGCCCTGGCCTGCCGACGGGACGGGGAGGGGCGCTCGGGCGGGCGCTGATCGCGCGTTCTGGCGGGCGCCGATTCCGCCCGCGACGGCGACGCCGATGAGCGCGAAGACGCCGAGCATCGCCAGCGGCCGCCCGAGTTGGGACGGGGTGCCGGCCAGGGCGCTGCGATAGGCGTCAAGCGCCCAGTAGCCGGGTGAGGCAGGGGCGACGCTGCGCATCCAGCCGGGCAGCAACGCGACCGGGACCAGAGCGCCGCCAAGGACGGTGGTGAGCAGGGCGAAAACGTCGCCAGCGGCGCTGAGCTGAGCCGGGCTGCGGGCGAGGGTGGAGGCCCCGACGCCGAGGAACAGCACGCAGCAGGACCAGGCCAACCCGCAGGCCGCCAGCGCCCACCAGCCGGCCCGCGGGTGCAGCCCGAAGGCGGCGGCGGCGAACCCGAACAGCAGCGCCTGCTGGAGGCCAATCGCGACGAAGATCGGCAGGGACTTGCCGACGAGGATCTCGCCGAACCCGGCCGGGCTGATCCGCAGCCGGTCCCAGGTGTGCCAGGTTCGCTCGTTGAGCAGCTGCGCGGCCCCGACCTTGAGGGCGAAGAGCGAGAACATGACCGCCATCCCGGCCGCCGCCCGGTCGATTCCGCTCTCCCCCGATCCCATCCCCAGGTGGCTCAGCGCCGCGTAGAGGGGCCGGGTCGCGGTGATCAGGAGCAGCCCCATCACCGTGTAGCCGATCAGCGGGCCCGGGTCGCGGGCGATCAGGACACTCTGGTGGCGGACCTCGGCCGCGAGTCGCACTCCGGACGGGCGGCTCATGCGCGCACCAGGTGACGGTAGAGGTCGTCGAGGGTCGGCGGGTGCCGCTCGTCGTCGTCACCGGGGACGGTGGCGAGCAGCTCCGCCCGGCTGCCCCGCGCCACCACCCGGCCGTGGTCGGCGATGGCCAGGGTGGCGTCGAGGGTATCGAGCTCCGGCAGGTAGTGCGTCGTGTACACCACGGCCGCCCCCTCGTGCGCGGCGGCGCGCACCACGGCCAGCAGCGCGTCGCGGGTGATCGGGTCGGCGCCGACGGTGGGCTCGTCGAGCAGCAGGACGCGCGGCCGGTGGATCATGGCGGTGGCCGCCTGGAGACGGCGCTGCTGGCCGCCGGAGAGGTTGCGGACCCGCCGGTCAAGCACATCGCCGAGGGCAAGGGCGTCGGCCAGCTCGTCGATCCGCCGTCGGACCTCGGCGCGGCGCAGACCGTACAGGCCGCCGAAGGCGAACAGGTTCTCGCGGGCGGTCGCCGTCGGGTAGAGGGCCAGCTCCTGGGGGGCGAGCCCCAGGATGGGCCGGACCCGGGCGGCGGCGCGGGACGCGTTCAGCCCGTTGACGCGCACCGCCCCGGCGTCCGGCGTCACCAGTCCCGCGGTGACGCAGGCGAACGTGGACTTGCCCGCCCCGTTGTGCCCGACCAGCCCGGCGATCTCGCCGGCCGAGACCGCAAGGTCGAAGCCGTCGAGCGCGACGGCGCCCCCGAAGCGCTTCACCAAGCCGGTCGCCTCTAGCAGCGCCGTCATCGCCATCCTCCTCGGTCGATGTGATCTTGCATCCAGTCAATACATTCCTGTATCGTATTGAGCATGTCAAGAGCACGGGTTCGACCGACGCGCGAAGAGACCCGCCAGCGGCTCTTCGAAGCGGCCGCCGCCGCCTTCGCCGAGCACGGGATCGGCGGCGCCAGCGTCGAGGCGATCACGGCCGCCGGGGGGCTAACCCGCGGCGCGTTCTACTCCAACTTCGCCAGCAAGGACGAGCTCATCACCGCCATGCTGGCCGATCACGTCGAGCAGACCGCCCGCCGCCATCTGGAACTGCTCGCCCGGCACCGGGATCCCGACAGCTTCGTCGCCGCTCTAATGGCGGTCGACCGCAGCGAGCAGGACCCGCTCGGCCGCTCGCCGCTGCTGCACCTGGAGCTCATCCTGCACACCGCTCGCGCGGCCGAACACCGCCCTGAGCTGACCGAGTTCCTGCAGGCCCGCCGCCGGCTCATCGTCGACCTCGTGAAGGGGACCGAGCTGGCCGGCAGCCTCGACCCCGCCATCGACCCGGAGCAGGTGGCGGCGATGCTGCTGGCGATGGAGGACGGCTTTCGGCTGCATCGGCTCATCGACCCGAGCGGCACTCCCCCGGACAGCTTCATGCAATCGCTGAGCCTGCTGCAGCGGGCGTTGAACGGCGGGGACCCCGAGGGCCTCCGCGGCCGCTAGCGCTAGGCCGGGTACTTGGTCGGCTGGTAGGCGAGCAGGACCCAGCGCTCGTTCTCGCGCACCCAGACCGACAGCGACTTGTTGTTCAGCACCCGCATCTGCCCGTCGATTTGCACCTCGCCGCGCATGTCGCCGAAGACGAGGACACAGTCGCCGTGCACCACGATGCTGGATTCCGGATGGCTGATCGGGCCGTATTTGAAGTAGCCGTTCGCCAGCTTGTCCAGGTAGCTCTGTCTGGTGTCGGTCTTGGCGTCGGAGTGCGTGTACACGAGATCGGCGGCGAACAACTCCTCAAGGGCGACGACGTCGCCGTCGGTCATCGCCTGGTATCGCCGGTCCTCCAGCGCCCTGATCTGGTCCACAACGTCCTCGCGTGCTGTCATGACGCCTATCCTGCCCCCGCCGGTCTCAGCAGGCAAACGCCGGCCTGGTCAGACGGGATATCGCTTGGGGCCTTGGGTGTAGGTGCGGCCGCGTGGGGTGGTCCACTGGTGCCAGCCGGGTTGGGGCTGGGTGACGTTCCAGCCCGGTGACTGCTTGACCCTATGGCATTTGCGGCTTCTGGCTCCGGCGTTGCACGCGCAGGTGCGTCCGCCCTGGTCATACGGAATTGCATGCTCGAAGTCGCTTTCCCTTGCATGCCTGGAGCAGGGCGGGAACGTGCAGGCGTGGTCGCGGATCTGGACGAGGTGGCGGAGGGTTTTGTTGGGCTTGTAGGCGTGGGACTCGTTCCGATGGTCGCAGTCGTAAGTCGGGACCGGCGCCAGGTTCACGGTGAGCTGGAGGCCGCCGGGCAGGGTCAGCGTCCAGGGGCCGCACCAGTCGGGGTCGCCGGGCGGGCGCTGCGGTTTGCGGGTGGCTGTCGTTCCCCGGGCACGCGCGGGGCTCCTGGTGGGCGGGCCCGCGTCATGGCGGGCGAGCGCCCAGCCGGTCCCCGGTGGTCCGGGTGGTCCGGATGGTCCGGCGGCTGGGTGGGCGCGCGGTTGCGTCAGGTTGGCCGTGGTGATGGTGAGGTTGATCAGGGCCGGGAGTGCGACCAGGGGCGGGGCCGGGCCGTCGGGAGGCCGGGCGAGGCGGCTGGTTGTGGCGCAGCCGTGACCGATGGCGATGCCGTCGGGGTCGGTGACGGTGACGCAGACGCTGGTGTGGGGGCTGAGGACCGCGGTGGCGGCCAGGGCCCGGCAGAGGGCGGGGTCGAGGGTGCCGAGGTTGTGTCCCTCGCCGGGCCGTTCGGCCTGGCCGAGGAGGGTGGCGAGCGGGAGGATCAGGTCGGTCAGAGTCGGCGGCGGCCCGCCGGCCGGCGTCGGGAACGGCGATCGCGGGGCCGGCCGGGCCGGTTCGGGGCCGGGTCCCGCTTCATGGCCGGACCCGTCGGCAGCGGGCGGCTCACTGCCGCCCTGCGGGCCGCCGTGGCCGGGGCCGCCGTCATCGCCTGAGCCTCCGGGGCGGCCGCCGCCCGATCCGCCGCCCGGTGCGTCGTCATCCGAGCCGCCATCGCCCGGCCCCTCGTCCGGCCCGCCGCCGTGGCCGCCGTCGTCTGATTCGTCGTCCGGTCCGTCGCCGTGGCCGCCGCCGTCCGGTTCGTCGTCGGGGCTGCCAACGTCGGGGCCGTTGTCGTCCGGTTCGCCGTCGTCGGGGAAGCCGCTGTCGTCGGGGGGCGCGCAGCGGCCGTCGCACTCATCGCACGGGCAATCGGACCCGCCCACGCCCGGGCCGCCGGCCAGCCCCTCGCCGCCGACCGGGCCGCCGCCGTCGGGAGCATTGGGGCTGGTCCCGGCGGCGTCCTCGGGACCGGTCCCGGAGGCGGCGTCAGAGCCGAGATGGCCGCAGGCGATCCGATCACCGGCGCAGATCCCGTTGAGGATGTCCAGGTAGGCCGCCGCCCGCAGCCGGTCCAGCCGCTCGCCCGGGAAAGGCGCCGGAGTCCTTGTACTGCTGAGCGCGGGCGTCGAGATTGGCGTAGGCGGCCAGCGTCTCGTCGATCGGCAGGTCCCGGCCCAACAACCCCGCCGTCCCGGCCTGCTCGCGGAACATCGTCACCCGCGACCGGAGCTTCTGCGCCGACTCCCGCCGCCGCTCCGCCAGCCCCGGGTCGACCGCCGCCGCGATCGCGGTCGCGATCCGCTCCACCTGCGTGTACGTCTTGCGCGGCGGGGCCGTCAGCTCCGGCAGCAGCAGCTCCTCCGCCCGGGCCGCGTTCTCGTCCGACAGCTCCGCGAACACCTCCGTCACCAGCCGCGCCCGCGCCACGTCCAGGGTCCCGTCCCGCAGCAGCAGCTCGACGCCGGGCAGCCGGGCGCCGAGCTCCCACGCCGCCCGGGTCGTCCTCTCCGCCGACGGCACGGAGACCGCCAGCGCCAGCGCGACCTCCGCGACCAGGGAGTCGTCCCACCCATCGGGCAGGTCCCCGTGCCGCGGGCGGCCCAGGTAGGGCTGGTCGTCGTCGCGGACCAGCGCCCGGACCACGCCCAGCAGGCCCGCGCCCGCCCACGACTGCAGCGCCGCCATGGCGCGCAGCAGGCCGACCAGCTCCTCGCCCGTCGCCGACGCGCACCGCCAGTCCGGCCCGGCCGCCTTGGCCAGGGCGACGGCCAGCTCCGGGCCCGGCGGGCGCTTATCCCACACCCCGCCGCTGGCGAACCCCGACAGCAGCTCCTCCCGCTCCTTCGCCGCCCCCAGCGTCCCCTCCAGGGCGTCCCACGGGCCGAAAACGCTCTCGCCATCGCCATCGCCATCGCCGGGACCGGGACCGGGACCGGGACCGGGACCGGGACCGGCGCCAGAGCCAGAGCCAGAGCCAGAGCCAGAGGCGGCCGCATCGGCGTCGGACCCACCCGAACCGGCGACGCCGGAACGAGAAGCGCCGGGAGACGCGGGAGACGCGGGAGACGCGGGAGGAGTTGCGTCATCGGGGAGGCCTGCGCCGGAGGGGCCGGGGGCGCCCGGGCCCGGTTGCGGGCCTGCGGGGCCGTCGTGCTCTGGGTCTTGGCCCGGCTGCTGTTCCATCAGGTTTCCCCCTCCCGATGACTTTTAAGTTGATACTCGAATTCTAATCCCTTTTAGGTATGATTGCTGCGGATAGAGGCTTACCTAATAGCCACACTTATCTAACCAAGGGCAGCCCCGAGCCGGCCGCGGCCCGCCACGCCGCGACCGGTCGGAGTCCGGGGTGGCCCTGCTCAGTGGCGGGGGCCTCGGGGCTGGCCGCGGCGGGCGGCCGGGATCGGCGGGCAGGGGTCGGGGTCGACCACCCGGTTGGTGACCAGCCCTAGGGCCTCGACCTCGCAGGTGACGACGTCGCCGGGGACAAGCGGCGGGGGGACCCGCTCGCCCGCCCGGCCCCAGATCTCGGTCAGGCAGCCGCGCTGGTGGGTGCCTGAGGCGAGCAGGTCGTTCGGGCCGACGAACGACCCTCGCGAGGCGAAGCTGATCAGCTCCTCGAAGGTCCACGCCATGTTGGCGAGCGAGTCCTCGCCGAGCAACTCGCCGTTGATGGACGCGCGCATGGTTAGGTCGAGAAAGCCGTCGGCGGTCCGGTGCGGCTCGAGCTCGTCGGCGGTGACCAGGTAGGGGCCGAGCGTGTGGGCGCCGTCCTTCCCCTTGAAGAAGCCGAACGGCAGCTGGCCCTCGATCCGCTGGATGTCCCTGGCCGACCAGTCGTTGAAGATCGTGTAGCCGACGATTCCGGCCGCAGCCTGCTCCGTAGTCAGGTTCCGGCCGTGCGCGCCGTAGACGACGCCGACCTCGCACTCGAGGTCGAACAGCTCGGAGCCGGGGAAACGCTGGACGTCGTCGAAGGCGCCGATGCAGGCGTGCGGGTTGGTGAAGTAGAAGCACGGTGCCTCATACCAGCGCGCGGGGACCGGGTCGGTGGCGCCTTCCTGGGATCGGCGGGCACCCTCGATGTGCGCCTCGAACGAAACCGAGTCGCGGATCGAGGCCGGGCGCAGCGGGGCCAGCAGCCGCACGTCGGACACGGCAGGACCCGGTTCCGCCGCAAGCGCGGCCGCACCGGCCGCGAGCAGCGCCTCGAGGCCGCCCCGCTCGATCAGCGTCTCCACCGTCAGTCCGGAAGCGAGCTGATGCAGCCGTTCATCCTCGCCGAGGACGCCGACCCGGGGGGTGCCGACTCGGGGGGCGCCGCCGACGTCGTAGCGCGCGAACTTCATCTCAGACCGTCCCCGTCCTGCGGGCGTGGCCGCCGCTCACGCCGTCGCCAGTCCTCGCGCGGCCACTGCTGCATCCGGTGCGGCCGGTGCCCACGCGGCCACTGCTGCTCACGCGGCCACCGATCCGTCGCCGCCGTCGATGGCGATCTCCGCGCCGGTGATGAACGCCGCGTCGTCGCTGGCGAGGAACGCGGCCAGCTTCGCGACCTCGTCCGCGTGGCCGTAGCGGCCGAGCGGGATCTTGGCCAGGATGCCGGGCAGCGGACCCTCCGGGTCGTCGATGAAGCGGGCGGTCTCGGGGGTGTAGATCAGTCCCGGCAGGATCGCGTTCGCCCTGATCCGAAGTGGGCCGCCGGCCGCGCATAGGTGCTTGGTCATGGCCAGCACCCCGCCCTTGGCCGAGCCGTGCGGCACCTGGCCGACGAACCGCGCGCCGAGCCTGGCCGCGATCGAGGCGACGTTGATGATCGATCCGCCGCCGCGGCCGACCAGCTCCGGCCAGGCCGCGCGGACCGAGTACCAGACGATGTCGAGCTCGTTCTTGATCGTGAAATGCCAGTCGTCATCGGACAGCTCCATCAGCGGGCCGTTGCGCAGCGCCGAGGCGTTGTTGTAGAGGATGTCGACCCCGCCGAACTGCTCGACGGCTGCGTCCACCCACGCCTGCGCGCCGTCGCGGCCGCTCAGGTTCACCGGCGCGATGGCCGCCATCTCGCCGCCGGCCTTGGTCACCAGGGCGACGGTCTCCTCGCTGGCGGCCTCGTCCAGGTCGCAGCCGAAGACCCTCGCGCCGCGGGCCGAGAACTCGATCGCCGCCGCCCGGCCCATGCCGCGCCCGGTGCCGCTGATCAGCGCGACCTTGCCGTCGAGGGTTCCCATCCGGCGTTACCCCTTTCCGGCCGCGCGACAGCGCGCAGCCGTTCCCAGGCGACGCTAACAACCGACGGTGGCCTGGGAGAAATCACCAACCGGTATGCCAGCCATCGGTAATTGGCGGGTTCCGGTACCGGCCAGGCCATTGCTAGTTTCCGTGATCGAGATCACTTGGAATTCGCCGCCAGCCCGCCACGCAACGGCACTGTCACCACCCGGGGGGACGACCCCCCGTACCCCCCGTAACCCCCGGGGAGTCCGATGGAAGGGCAAAGCATGAGCGCAGTGACCCGACGTTCTTTCCTGTTCACCGGCGGCGCGACCGCCGCGACCGCCGCGGCGGGCGTGACCCTGCTCGCGCCGGCGGCGCAGGCCGCGACCGCCTTGCCCCGGCGGGCGGCGGCCGGGACCATCAGCGTGGCGTCCGGCCAGACCTACACGGTCGCCGCCACCACCGCCGTCTCGGCGGTCACGATCGAGCAGGGCGGCGTGCTGACCGCGCCGGCCGGCTACAGCCTGACGATGACCGTCAACGGCGTCGAGACCGGCCAGGTGCTCGCGGCCACTAGCGGCGCGGACACCGTGTTCGCGCCTGGCAGCTGGCGCGGCGACATCGTGCTGACCGTCACCGAGGCCGACGACGTTACCTGGCAGCAGCACGTCTACCCGTTCCGCCAGGCCATCTACGCGGACTCGACCGGCCTGGTCAGCGCGTATTCGGTGCTCGCGGCGGCGGTCGGCGGCAGGGTCAGCAACGTCGGCGCCTACGGCGTGCGGATCGCCTCGACCGGCCAGTGCTTCGACGGCGTCTTCGTCAACGGCGGCAGCTACGCGCTCGATCGACCGGTGATCAACCTCAACGGCAACGGCCGGTGCGACTTCGTCGGCTACGGGGCCGCGCTGGTCGCCAACAACACCGGCACCACCGTGGTCGTGGACGGCGCGCAGATCAGCACCAAAGGCGCGGTGCGGACCGCCGCGATCTCCGACAACGGCGCGACCCTGGTGGTCAAGAACTCGTCGCTCTCGGTCAGGAACGGGGTGCTGCCCGCCGACTACGTGCCGACGGTCAACCTGGACACGATGGAGTCGGCGCCGTGGATGCTCTCCATCGACGGCAACGTCCGCGCCACCAACCTGCTCGGCAACAACTCCGTCGCCGCCTACGTCAACAGCTCGGTCTTCTCGGAGACCTGGGGCGCGCTGTCGACCGACTCGGGGTCCGACTGCACGCTGGTCGCGGTCAACAGCGTGGTCGGGCAGACCGGGAACGACGGCTACGGCACCTACGTGATCGGCAACGCGACCGAGTATCTGCTCGGTACCCAGTTCGACGTCGGAAGCTATGCCTCCATCTTCACCGGGGGCAGCGCGACCTACGGCGACAGCGACCCCGCCACCGTCGCCTCGCTCAACGCCAGTCTCGGCCTCGGCCTGACCAACGCGGAGCTGCGGGCCCTGCGGCCGCGCCCGACGGTGGTGAACTCCCGACGGTTCGGCTTCATGAACCACCAGGGGACCAACACGCTGACGATCACCGGCGGCACCGTCGTCAACTCGCCGCACGCGACGTTCCTGAACAAGGGGCAGCAGTGGGGCATCAGCGTCGACGGCAGCCACGGCGCCCGGCTCAACCCCGGCGACGGCATCCTGGTACAGGTCATGGACAACGACGACCCGGGCCCCGTCGTCGTGAACGGAGTGCTCGAGAACGCCGGGGTGTACACCCAGCCGACCGGCGAGCCGACCAAGGACCCCACGTTCGACGTGACGGTGGTCCACCCCGATTCCGACTCGGTCTTCTCGTTCAGCGACATCGAGCTGACTGGCGACTTCTACAACGGCCTGGCCGGCGGGCCCTCGTCGGGTGGTGCGGCCGGACCGGGCGGCGGCGCCGCCAACGGCCTGAACCTGGTGCTGAACCTTGCCGCCTCCGCTGTCACCGGCGTGATCACGTCGACGCTGGCGACGCACTACGTCGACACGATCACGTCGGCCAACTGGCGGGAGCTTGGCAAGGTCAGCAACGTCGCCCAGCCGGTGATCAACAACGGCGTGATCGTGTCGCTGACCGGCGGCAGCCGGTGGACGGTGACCGGCACCAGCTACCTGTCGGCGCTCTCGCTCGACGCCACCTCGGGCGTCAGCGGGCCTGGCCGCAAGCGGGTCACGATGACCGTCGACGGCACCGCGACCGAGATCACGCCGGGCGGCAGCTACACCGGCGCCATCGTCCTCACCGTGGCCTGAGGCAGCCCCCGCCCGGGTCACTCCCCCGCCTGCGACATCCCTCATGTCGCAGGCAACGCGACGGGCCCGTCCTGGAGGCGCGATTCCTCCCGGACGGGCTCGGAGCGGACCGCCACTCGCGACTTTCCGCTGCCCCGGCTTACCGTCGGCGGGCGCGCGCGAGCGTGGCCGATCGGCGCAGGGTGGTCCCGCCGGCCGCGTCGATCGCCGCGACGAGTCGGTCATGGAGCTCGGCGCGGCGGTCGTCGGGCAGGCCGTTGATGGCCGCGCCCTCGCCGTGGCTCCTGGTGAAGCGCCAGTAGGTTTCGCCGTCGGGCACGGCGATCGCGGTCTCCAGCGTCTGCCGGGTGACGTCGGTGAACCCAGCTCGCTCAAGCAGGTCTTCCTCGTCCGCGTCGTTGGGCCGGAGGCCGAGCCGGCCACCTGGTACTTCTGCCGGTACTGCAGAACGAGATCGTTGAGCGGGTCCGGCCACGGGTCGGACGAGCCGTCGGACCGCCCAGGGGTCGTGAACGCGAACTCGCCGCCCGGCCGCAGTATCCGCCTGATCTCGGCCACCGCCGCGACCGGGTCGGGCAGGATGTGCATGGCGAAGCCCACGACCACCAGGTCGAAGGCCTCGTCGGGGAAGTCGAGCGCGGCCGCATCCATCACCCGGGTCTCGACCGCCGGGAGATCGCGCGCCAGCAGTTCGACCATCCGCGGCGCGGCGTCGACCGCGACGACTCGGCCCGCCCGGCCGACGAGCTCCCGGCTCAGCGCGCCGCGCCCGGCCGCCAGGTCAAGTACCTGGGCGTTCGGCGGCAGGTCGAGGGCGGCGGCCACCTGCCGGGCGAAGCTGGCGAAGAACGGGAGCACCTGGTCGTAGACGTCGGCGACGCCATCGAAGTACGCAGCTACCTGGCTTGTCGTCATGACGTCACGGTGCCACGGGATTTCCCGGTCGAGCCACTTGTTTTCCGGCGGACGTGATCAGGCGGGCGGTGAGACTGGCGGGGATGGTGCGAGTGGAGATGGTTGTGGCCGCATGTGTCGGCCCGACGTGGTGGGATCGAGGGCGGGCGGAGGCGACTGGCGGGCAATCGCCGGCCCGATGTGGTGGGTTCGCGGGCGGGTGAAGAGCGCTCACGGACCGTTCGATATCAAGGACTTTGAATTTTTATGCGGTGGGGGTGGCCGGGGCGGAGATCCTGGCCAGGGCGGGCAGGATGGCGGGGGCCGCGGGGGCGCCGGCCGGGGCGGTGTTGGCGGGGAGCTGCTGGCGGATGGCCTCCAGGTGCGAGGTCAGGCCGGCCGAGGGGCCCGCGCTGCCCGCGACCGGGACCGTCACCCCGGCCAGGACGTCGTCGGTGCGGGGGGCGGCGAGGGTGAGCACGCCGCCGAACGCGGGGGCGGCGGCGTCGCGGGCGGTCAGCGGCGGCAGACCCCAGCGCCGCTCGACGGTCGCGAGGATCGACGTGTGGTCCAGCGGGGTGGAGCCCTCGGGCACCCGGTAGACCGTGCCCGGCGCGATCAGCGGCGAGATCAGCACGGTCGGGACCCGGACGCCGAAGCGGTTGAAGGTGAAGTCGTAGGCCGCCTCGACGGCGCTGTCGGGCGGGGTCGCGCCCCACGGCGGCGGCACGTGGTCGAAGCAGCCGCCGTGCTCGTCGTAGGTGAGCACGAACAGCGTCTGGGCCCAGCCCGGGCCCGACCGCAGCGCCTCGTAGACGTCGTGGATGAGCTGCTCGCCGAGGGCCACGTTGTAGTTCGGGTGCTGGCTGTTGCCGGTCGACGGCCAACTCGGCTCGAGGAACGTGAAGTCCGGCAGGGTGCCCGCCGCGGCGGCGGCCTGGAAGTCGGTGAACAGCCCGATCGCGCCGCCGCTGGCGGTGGCGATGTCGGTGAACGTGTCGGCGCTGAGCGGTCGCTGGTTGTAGCCGTAGATGGCCCAGGTCTGGCCGGCCTTGCCGAGCGCGCCGAAGATGGACGGGGCCGAGAACGTCTTGGTGTTGTCGTCGACCTGGCCCATGCTGGTGCCCGCGCAGGTGAAGGCCCGGTTGGGCATGGTCTCGGTCGGCACCGAGGCGAACCACTGGTCGCACACCGCGTACCCGGTCGCCAGCGCCGACAGCACCGGCAGCGCGGCCGGGGTGAAGCAGCCCATGATCTCGCTCGCGGTGGTGCCCGGCAGCACCGACCAGCCGGGGTCCTTCGACTGCCAGCCGAGCGTGTAGGCGTAGTCGGTGACGAAACCGGTCATCGGGGCCGGGGTCCCGGTCGCGGGGGCGGCGGTGGATCCGTAGAGCTGGCTGTTGGTCGCCTTGTAGCCCTCGCCGGGATCGGCCCCGGGCATGAAATAGGCGTTCGGGGTCGACGGGGTGATCTGGTAGACGCTGACCGTGCCGCCTTTGCCGTCCGGGTTCTGCTCGGCGCCGGTCAGGCCCTCGAACGGCTGACCGGACGGGGAGACGTTGCCCTCGGCCGCGTAGAGGTAGCCGAGCATGTGGTCGAACGAGCGATTTTCCAGCATCAGGACCACGACGTGGTTAATCGCGGCGAGGTTGCCGATGCCGCTTGGAGTGCCGTTTCCGTTTCCAGTGCCCTCGGACATCGGCGCGCCCTTCCTTACTGGGGGTGCCGCTAGCGGGAGGCGGCTTTGTGCGCGGCCGTTCTGGCCGCCTTCGAGACCTGCTTGTCCGGGTGGTGGCGGCCGAGGTGGTTGAGCACGTCCTCGGCGTCCGGGTGGGCGCTGCGGGCCATCGCGTCGAACAGCGGCACTTCCTGGCCGACCGGGACCGCCTCGCGGAAGCTGACCGCCAGGTCGTCCGGGTCCGGGTACTCGTCGTCGCACGCCAGTGCCAGCAGGTCGGTCGCGATCCAGGCGAGGTCGTCCGGGTTGAGGTCGAGCTCGGGCGGCACGTCGGCCGCCCCGCTGATGTCGTCGATGCCAGACAGCGAAAGCAGCGCGACCTTCGCGTAGCCGCGCAGCGGCTCCACCGTCAGGCTCTCGCGCAGGGCCGGGGCGGCCGGGGCGCCGATCGCGGTGACCACCGCCACCGCCAGCATCCGCTCGCCCGGGTGGCCCTCGGCGGCGAGCTCGAGCAGCTCCCTGGCGGCCGGCTCGTCGCCGCGGGACTCCACCCACGCCTGCGCCTCGGCCTCGAACTCGGCGTCGCTGACGCCCTCGGCCATCGCCAGCAGCTCGCTGCCGGTCAGCTCGGCGGCGGTCGGCGGCAGCGTCGGGATGTCGACCCCGGCCTCGACCAGCTGCTCGTGCAGCGCGGCCAGGGCCAGCGGGGTGAGCCGGATGACGTCGTCTTCCTCGGTGATCGCGAGCACGGTGTGCAGCTTGTCGAGCAGCAGCCGGGCGGGGTCGCCGTACTCCTCTTCCCAGCGTTCCCGCGCCTCGGCGAGTTCCTCGCTGAGCTCCTCGTCGTCTTCGTCGATGTCGCCGCCGGCCGCGTTCTCCCACAGCACTTCGGTGAACTCGTCGCCGGTGAGCCCTTCCCGGCGGGCGAGGAAGAGCAGGATGGCGATCGCCATCCCCTGGCCGGTGAAGTTGAACTCCTCGTCGTCGCCTTCTCCGTCGCCCTCGTCGTCGTCGTCTGCGTCTGCGTCGAACTCCGGCTCGGGGCCGTAGAGCTCGAGCGTCTCGCCGAGCACGGCGGCCATGGTCGACGACCAGACGCCGAAGACCGACTCGTCGTCGCCGGTCGCCCAGTCGTCGGTGGTCTCGCCCTGCAGCACCCGGTCTTCGTCCTCGGGGTCGAACAGCAGCCACTCGACGCCGAGCGCGTACTCCCACAGGAAGTCGAAGTCCTCGGGGGCGACGCCGAGCGCGGCGACGACTTCGGCCTGGTCCTCGGGGGTCAGGTCGCCATCCTCGTCCACCTCCTTGCCGTCCTTGCCGACCCAGGCGGCGAGCGCGGCGAGCTGGGCTATCAGCGGCGCCCGGCGGGCCTCGGCCGCGAGTTCAGGCAGCGGCAGCAGGCGGATCGGCGGCAGCGCGTCGGGCAGCCCGAGCGCGTCCTTGATGTCGATGTCCTCGAACTCGAAGTCATCGGCGACACCATGGGAGTTGACGTGGTCGTGGTCGTGGGCCATGGGGTCGAGCCTATCGGCCCGCGGGCGGGCGCGGGACGCGGCAGGGTGGCTACTAAACCTAACGACTGCGGCAACCGTTAACGTGCTTATTAACGGTTGCCGCGGTCGTTGTTGAGCGGTTGCTCGCTTTTTGGCTACTGCGCCGCGAGCAGGGAGCGGAGCACGTACTGCATGATGCCGCCGTGCCGGTAGTAGTCGGCCTCGCCGGGGGTGTCGATGCGCACGGTGGCGGTGAAGCGCTTGCCGTCGGCGGTCACGGTGACCTCGGTGGGGGTTGCCCCCCCATTGAGTTGTTCGATGCCCTCGACGTCGAACACCTCCTGGCCGGTGAGGCCGAGGGACTCGGCGCTCTCGCCCGCCTTGAACTGGAGCGGGAGCACGCCCATGCCGATCAGGTTGGACCGGTGGATGCGCTCGAACGACTCGACAAGCACGGCCCGGACGCCGAGCAGCGCGGTGCCCTTCGCCGCCCAGTCGCGGGAGGAACCCGAGCCGTACTCCTTGCCGCCGATGACGAGCAGCGGGGTGCCTTCTGCGATGTAGGCCCGGGACGCGTCGTAGATCGACATCTCCTGGCCGTCCTTCTTGGTGACGCCGCCTTCGGTGCCGGGCGCGAGCTGGTTGCGGAGCCGGATGTTGGCGAACGTGCCGCGGATCATCACCTCGTGGTTGCCGCGGCGGGACCCGTAGGAGTTGAAGTCCTTCCGGTCGATGCCGTGCTCGGTCAGGTACAGCCCGGCCGGGGCGGTGGCCTTGATCGCGCCGGCCGGCGAGATGTGGTCGGTGGTGACCGAGTCGCCGAGCTTGGCCAGGACCTTGGCGCCGTGGATGTCGGTCACCGGGGTCGGCTCGGCCGGCATGCCGTCGAAGTAGGGCGGCCGGGCGACGTAGGTGGAGCTGGGCGCCCACTCGAAGGTGTCGCCGGTCGGCACTTGGAGGCTGCGCCAGTTGTCGTCGCCGTTGAAGACGTCGGCGTAGTCGGTGGTGAACATGTCCGCCGCGACCGACGAGGCGACGACGGTCTGGACCTCCTGCGGCGACGGCCAGATGTCCTTGAGGAAGACCTTGTTGCCGTCGGTGTCCGTGCCGAGCGGCTCGGTGTCCAGGTCGATGTCCATCGTGCCGGCCAGGGCGTAGGCGACGACCAGGGGCGGGGACGCGAGGTAGTTCATCTTCACGTCCGGGTTGATCCGGCCCTCGAAGTTGCGGTTGCCGGACAGGACGCTGACGACGGTCAGGTCGTTCTCGTTGACGGCCTCGCTGATCGTGGTCGGCAGCGGGCCGGAGTTGCCGATGCAGGTGGTGCAGCCGTAGCCGACGAGGTTGAATCCGAGCTTGTCCAGGTACGGGATGAGCCCGGCGCGCTCGTAGTAGTCCATGACGACCTTGGAGCCGGGGGCGAGCGTCGTCTTCACCCAGGGCTTGCGGTTCAGGCCCTTCTCGACCGCCTTCTTCGCCAGCAGCGCGGCGCCGATCATCACGAACGGGTTGGAGGTGTTGGTGCAGGAGGTGATCGCGGCGATGACGACGTGGCCGTGGTCGAGGGTGGTCTCGCTGCCGTCGTCGAGGGTGACCTTGACCTCGTGGGTGGGCCTGACGTCCTCCTGCTCGCCGGGGTCGGAGGCGGGGAAGCTGCCGTTGCCGTCGCCGCCGGTGTAGGCCGGGCAGGGCGTCCCTGAAGGCGGTCTTGGCGTGGCTCAGGTCGATCTTGTCCTGCGGGCGCTTGGGGCCGGCGATGCTCGGCACGACCGTGCCGAGGTCGAGGGTGAGCTGCTCGGAGAACCGCGGCTCCTGGCTCGGGTCGTGCCACAGGCCCTGCGCCTTGGCGTACTTCTCGACCAGGTCGAGCTCTCGGTCGGTTCGGCCGGTCAGCGTGAGGTACTCGATCGTCGCCGCGTCGATCGGGAAGATCGCGCAGGTGGAGCCGAACTCGGGCGACATGTTCCCGATCGTGGCCCGGTTCGCGACCGGGACCTTGGCCACGCCGTCGCCGTAGAACTCGACGAACTTGCCGACCACGCCGTGCTTGCGCAGCATCTGGGTGATCGTCAGGACCAGGTCGGTGGCGGTGGTGGCGGCGGGCAGCTGCGCCGGTGAGGCGGAAGCCGACGACCCGCGGGATCAGCATCGAGATCGGCTGGCCGAGCATCGCCGCCTCGGCCTCGATGCCGCCGACGCCCCAGCCGAGGATGCCGAGGCCGTTCTCCATCGTGGTGTGGCTGTCGGTGCCGACGCAGGTGTCGGGGTAGGCCTGGTGCTGCGGGTTGGTCATGACGACCCGGGCGAGGTGCTCGATGTTCACCTGGTGCACGATGCCGGTGCCGGGCGGGACGACGCGGAAGCCGTCGAACGCGTTCTGGCCCCAGCGCAGGAACTGGAAGCGCTCGCGGTTGCGCTGGAACTCAAGCGCAACGTTCTTCTCGAAGGCGTCCGGGCTGCCGAAGACGTCGGCCACCACGGAGTGGTCGATGACCAGCTCGGCCGGGATCAGCGGGTTGATCTTCTTGGCGTCGCCGCCCAGGGTCTGCATCGCCTCGCGCATGGCGGCCAGGTCGACCACGGCGGGCACGCCGGTCAGGTCCTGCAGGATCACCCGGGCCGGGGTGAACTGGATCTCGGTGTCCGGCTGGGCGTCTTTGTCCCAGTTGGCGAGCGCGGTGATGTGCTCCTTGGTGATGTTCTTGCCGTCTTCGTTGCGGAGCAGGTTCTCGAGCAGGACCTTCAGGCTGTACGGGAGGGTCTCGCTGCCCGGGACCGCGTCCAGGCGGTAGATCTCGTGCGTCGCGCCGCCTGCCTCAAGCGTCGCGCGGCTGCCGAAGCTGTTCGCAGTCATCGTTGGTTGAGCCTCCTCGCCCAGTTATGCGTTCTGTGCATGCTGTCTTTACGTCTTGCTTCTACGTCTTGTCTCTAACGTCTTGTTCTTGCTTGCGTTCACGCGTCCGCGGCGCCCCCGGGTGCTTAACCTACAGTATCTCGACATCAAGGTACTTCGCGCGGGGGTAGGGGTAATGGGGCTTGTGTGTTTAGGCGCTTCTTGCTGTTATCCCGAGGGGTGACGGGCTGGGCGAAGATAATGGATCGTTGTGCACACCCGGATGTAGACAACGATCCACTATCTTGCGGCAGATCGCCTGGTCGAGGCGCTTCTTGCTGTTATCTGCTGGACGGGCGGTTTATTCGGCTGCCAGGCGCTCGTGCAGGGCGCGGCTGGCGTCGGCCATGATGGGCTCGACGCCCAGGTCGGTGAGCATCTCGGCGGCGGCCGCCATCTCGTGACCGCGGCGGACGGCGTGCTGCCGGGTGCCGGTGACGATCCGGTCGACCGTCGAGGCGTCGGCCTTGGCCAGTTCCTCGGCGATGTGCGGGCGCAGCCAGTCCTCGAGGCCGGCCGCCCGCGCCGCTTCCAGTGCCTCGACGATCGACGCGGCCATGCCCTTGTAGAAGACGCTGCGCAGCAGCTTGCGGGTCGCGGCCAGCCCGGCCGGGCCGTCGAGCACCTCGATGTCGGCGCCGTAGCCGCGCAGCGTGGCCGCGACCCGGTCGGCGGCGTCGCCGCTGGCGAGCATCGGGACGCGCAGGCCGTTGCCAGGGACCGGTGCCATCATCGCGATGTCGGTGACCGGGATCGCGCGTTCGCGGCCGAGCGCGGCCAGACGCTGCTTGACGGCCGGGGACGCGGTGTTGAGGTCGGCCCAGATCGCGGCGGCGGCCAGCGCGTCGATGGATGCGGTGAACGCCGCGACCGCCTCGCTGGCGCTGTTGACGCTGAGCACGAGGTCGGCGCCGACGACCGCCTCGGCGTCGCTGGCGGCGGCGGTGACGCCGGCCGGGGCAGGCGCCTCGGGATCGAAGCCGCGCACGGCGGCGCCGGCCGCCACCAGGTCACGGGCGATCAGCGACCCGGCCTCGCCGAAGCCGAGGACGGCGATGACGCCGCTCACCGCGAGCCCAGGAAGTCACCGCCGAAGCCGACCAGGCGGTCATCACCGGGGTCGTCGGTTGCCGCCGACGGGGCCTCGGCCTCACCGATGTACTCGCTGATCAGCCTCCGCTGCCGTTCGAGGAGCTGGTCGAAGTGCGCGTCAAGGCTCTGCGGGGCGACGGCGGCCGCGGTGCGGTGCAGTTCCTTGAGCCGGTCAAGCGCGGCATCGGCCGACCCGGCGGGCTCGTCGTCGTCGAGCCCGGGAATTCGTACGGCCGACCCTCGGGGTCGGTCGCGGGATGATCCGCCGACAGCGAGGCTGCGGCGGAGGTCTGGCGGTCGTGCTCGACGAGCGGCTCGAACGGGCCGCGAACGGGGGGCTGGTCGGTGGTGACCGGGCGCGGCGTCGCTGGCTGCTCCGGCTCGCTCGCGGCCGGGACTCCTCGGGCGTGGGCCGTTCCGCTGGGGAGCGGCTGCGGGTGGGGCGGCTGCGCGTACGGGCGGCTGCGGGTGGGCCGGCTCGAGGGTTACCGGCTCGGCCGCTCCGACCGGCTCGGCTGCGGCCCGGCTGCTCCGCGCCGTGCACGTCTTCGACCGGCCGATCCTGGTGGGACCAACCGGGTTCTGGCGGGCCGTAGGCGGGATCGTCGGGACCGTAGGCGTCGCGTCGGCGTTCGCGCGGGTTGGCGTTCGCCAGCGGCTGGCGGCCGGCGCTACCTTCCCGCGGTGATCGAGCGGGTGGCGCCGGTCGGCCTCGCCTGCATGCGTTCTTCCCGCGTCCGACGCCGGGGCTCGGCGGCGAGCGGCTGCTGCTCGGCCGCGGCGGCTGCTGCGGACCGCGCGGTCGGGCCGGCGCGCTCCGCGCGGGCCGTCGTCGCTGATTACGTGGGCGTATTCGCCTCCGTTGACGCTCTGGCCGTATCGGTCCTGAGCGGGGTATCCGTAGTCGGGGTACCCGTTCCGAGCCGGTCCGCCGGCCGACTGCCAGCCCGGGACGCCAGGCCCTGGGCCGCCATTCCAGCCTTGGGCGCTGCCGGGACGACTGGGACCACCGGGAGCACCGGGGAGCACCGGCCGGGCCGTGCTGGCCGTAGGACGGCGGGTAGTCGGCGGACATTGGCGCGCCTGGACCGGGCCGCCCTGCGGGTGCTGGCCGGGCGGTCCGTACGGGCCGGGCTGCTGCGGCTGCTGTCCATAAGAACCTGGCTGGCCCGGCCGGCCGAACTGATCAGGCTGGCCTTGACCGTCGTACGGACTGCGCGGGCCTTGCATGCCGTAGGGACCAGGCTGGCCTTGGAGGCCGTAGGGACCAGGCTGGCCCGCCATGTTGAACTGGGCGGGCTGCCCTTGGACACCGAACTGCGGTGGTTGTCCCTGATGAGCGTCGTAAGGACCCGGCTGGCCCGGCCTGCCAAACTGACCGGCCTGCCCTTGCGGGTCGTACGGACCCGGCCGACCTTGCATGCCGTACGGACTCGGCTGACCTTGCATGGCGTACGGATCTGACTGACCTTGGGGGCCGCCCGGGCCCGACTGCCCTTGCAGGCCGAAATCGCCCGGTCCGGAGGGTCCGCCTGGCGCGGCGTACCCGGGTGGCCGACCGCGTATCCGGGTGGCCGCCTGGGTATCCGGGCAAGCCGCTGTGCCGCGGGTCGCCGATGAAGCCGTTGCCGGGCACCTGCCCGTACCCGGGCGCAGGGCCGTTGCCGTGGACGGAACCGTTGCCGGGGACAGGACCGGGTTGGCCGAGTCCCGGACCGCCGGATCCTGGACCGCCGGCCTGGGTACCTGCGTGACCTGGGAAACCGCCGGCGGCGGGCGGGAACCCCGGGCCCGCGAACGGTCCTTGGGCGGCGTAAGGGTCTTGCGCCGGGCCCGAGCCGTGACCGTATGGCGCACCGTATTCGGGCCCGCTGTATCCAGGTCCGCCGTATCCGGGGCCCGAGTATCCGGGGCCGCCGTATCCGGGGCCGCCGGGCCCTCCGTCGGTCGGCCGACCGGTGGCAGGGCCTCCCGCTGGATTGTTTTCGCCGCCCTCGGGCGTGACGATCAGGCTGCCTGGCGCGTAGATGGTCGTCGGGGTGAGGACCCGTTCCCCATCGGCGTCGACCTGGTGACTCGGGCGTGCCCCGTATCTGGGCGGCCGGGCCCTGAGGCGGACCCGGACGTGCGCGTGCCGGGCTGCGTGCGGACCCGATGCCGGCCGGTCCCGGTCCTGCCGACCCGGGCTGGAACCCGCCCGGCGGGAACTGCGCCCCGCAGTTGGCCGCCCAGTGAACTGGAGGCTGGCCGCCCGCTGCCGAAGCCACCGGGCGCTCCGAACTGACCGGGCAGGCCGAACTGTCCGGGCTGCGAACGCGTCCCGGCGGGGCAAGCTGGCCCGGAGACAGCGGTCCGCCGTAGGGCACGCCTGGGCCGGGCATGAACTGGCCCGGCGGTATCGCGCCGGGCGGAACGGGACCAGGTCCGCTCTGCTGCTGACCGAACGGCATGGGTCCGCCGGGGCCCGCGTATCCGGGCGGAAACTGGCCCTGGCGCGGGCATCCCGGGCGGGAACGGCCCGCCCGACGGGAACGTACCTGACGGCATCGGACCGGACGGCATCGGACCGCCTGGGAACTGACCCGGCTGCGGGGCCGGGTAGCCGGGCGATGCGCCGCCCGCGGCTCCCTGGCCCGTAAATCCCGGGCGCAGCCTGGACCGCTGGCGCCGACCGGCCAGAGAGCCTGACCGGAGCCAGGAAAGCCGCCGCCGTTCTGGCCGCCGATGAACGGTCCTGGTCCTTGCTGACCCGGTCCTTGCGGACCCGGCCCTTGCGGACCCGGTCCTTGCGGACCCGGTCCCTGCTGACCCGGAGGCTGTCCGGGGAACTGCTGCCCTGAAAACTGCTGTCCGGGGAACTGCTGCCCTGGAAACTGCTGTCCGGGAAACTGCTGCCCGGGGAACTGCTGCCCGGCGGACTGCGGCCCGGGCGAATTGAGGTCCGGCGAGACTGGGGGCCGGGGTCGGACGATCCGGGCTGTGGCTGTCCCGGCCGCACCTGGCCGTCGCCGGGGAAGCCTCCGCCGCGCTGTCCGGCCGCCGTTCGGTCCTGGACCGTCGGGACGGAGCCGCCTGCGGACCGCCCGGCAGCGGACCGCCCGGCTGCGGGCCGCCCGCTGCCCATCGACCGGTGGCGCGCCGCCCGGCGCTGCATCCGCCGGGAAACTGCATCCCGGGTACTGCGCCCCCGCTTGCTGGGCCCCGTACGGCCCGGCGGGCGGTGCGCCCTGCGGGCCGCCCATGGCCGGGCCTTGCATCCAGGGACCGGCGGGCGGCATGCCCTGCCCGCCAGGTCCGTAGCCATCGGCGCGACCGTCACCCGGCCGCGACCGCCCGGCGGGTCACCGCGAAACCGGGACCGCCGCGAATCCTCGGGCACTGCCGGGGCGCGACGGGAACGCCGCTCACGCGGTCGTAACCTGGACCCCCGGCAAACCCCGAACCCCGATACCCCGAGCCATCGTTACCCGCCAAGCCTGCCTCGCCTCCTGGACCGGCGCCCCCGCCGACCCAGGAGTTGGTATCAGCCCCGCCTTCGTCATCCGGCCACTCTTCGGCGTCCGACCCCCGACGCCCGCGCCGCCCCCCAGAGAACCTTGCCACATCATCGATCGTAAGCACACCGGCGACCGTTAGCACCCTTCTGTCCGGAATCACAGGTCAGAGCCGAGTCTTGAGCCGCCCCAGAAGGCCTGGATCATAAGATTTCGCCCACGTTCGGGGGCGCAGGCGTAGCCGACCGGGCCGGTGAACGTGGGAGCCAACGGTCCGTTCGAGATGATGAGTGTGGCTTTTGATCGGGGGGTGGGCGCGGTCTAGACCTGGGGCAGCACCTGGGAGGCGAGCAGGTCCAGGTGGTCGAGGTCGGCCAGGTCGAGGATCTGCAGGTAGACGGTGGTGGCGCCGGCCTCGGCGTAGGCGCCGATCTTGTCGACGATCTCCGACGGCGTGCCCGACCAGGCCGGTTCGAGCGCAGTTCGGACAGGTCGCGGCCGATCGCGGCGGCGCGGCGGGCGAGCTCGGCCTCGTCCTTGCCGCAGCACGATCACGTGGGCGGCGGAGAAGGTCGATCGACGCCGGGTCGCGGCCCGCCTCGGCGCAGGCGGCCCGCACCCGCTCGAACGCGGCGGCCGTGTCCTCGCCGGCGCGGAACGCCGCGTTGAACTCGTCGGCGTAGCGCGGCGGCGAGGGCCGGGGTGCGGCGCGCGCCGCCGCCGCCGATGATCACCGGGACCTTCGGCCGCTGCGACCGGCTTGGGCAGCGCGGGCGAGTCCGTCAGCGAGTAGTACGCGCCGTCGTAGGAGAACGTCTGGCCGACCGGGGTGGACCACAGGCCGGTGATGATCGCCAGCTGCTCTTCGAAGCGGTCGAACCGCTCCTTCAGCGGCGGGAACGGGATGCCGTAGGCCCGGTGCTCGCCGTCGTACCAGCCGGTGCCGAGGCCGAACTCGACCCGGCCGCCGCTCATCTCGTCCACCTGCGCGACGGTGATCGCGAGCGGCCCTGGAAGCCGGAAGGTGGCCGCCGTGACCAGCGTGCCGAGCCTGATCGTGGACGTCTCGACGGCCAGCGCGGCCAGCGTGGCCCACGCGTCGGTCGGGCCGGGCTGCGCCCGATCCGTCGCCCATTCTCAGGTAGTGGTCGGACCGGAAGAACGCGTCGAAGCCCAGGTCTTCCGCCGCCTTGGCGACGCGGCGGAGCGTGCTGTAACTAGCGCCCTGCTGAGGCTCAGTGAAGATCCGAAGTCGCATGGATCCCATCGTGGCATAGCGGGCACGGCCTAGCCCGCGCCCGCCCCGGATCGGCGACTCCCGCTCGATCCAGAGCGGAAGATCGTTGACGCGGTAGACCTCCGACGGATCGACGGTCCGCGTCATTGGCCTCCCAGTAGACCCCGCCCGAACGGGTCCGGCGGCCGATGAAGTACCGGCCGGTCCCCTGGTAGGTGGTCTCGAGGCCGCCGACGGAGATCCGCAGGCGGACCTCCTCGACGATGCAGAGGAAGACGCTGCCGTCCTTCACCCGCGGCTCGCCCATGCGCATGGCGGTGGCCGCGTCGGAGCAGACGCCATGCGCGGTCGGTCCCGCCACGATGTCATTGCCGAGCAGAGTCCATAGGTACATGCGAGACGAGCATACAGCATCACGGGAATGGTCGACTACTGTCGAAACGTTGCGATTGGCAACTTTGCCAATCGAGTACGGTACGAGAATGTCGATAGGTGACGAATCAGACCCAAGAGCGTACGTGCGCCTCGCCGCTGACCTGCGGAAGGCGATCGCGGAGGGAAAATATCCGCCAGGATCGCCTACCCCGTCGATAACCACGCTCAGCCAGCAGTCCGGCCACGCCCGGCAGACGTGCGCCAAGGCCCTCAACGTGCTCGTGGACGAGGGACTGCTGATCCGCTATCCGGGCCTCGGCTACTACGTGGTCGGCTCACCGGCCAAGCCGGGCAGCCCGGCCAGCGGGCCGGGCACGCCAGACGCGCTCTAGCGTTAGCTCGTTCTCGGTTTTACCACCGGTCAACCTTGCGGTCTCCCCACTCGTACTTGGTAGGCGACGGGTGACGAGGACGAGAGGAACCGGATGGATGCGGGAAGCGAAGACGACCCTGGGCCGCGGCCGGACGCCGCCGCCCAGCCGGTCGAGGTACTCGAGGAACTGCTCGCCCTCCGGGGCGAGCACCTGCTGCGGACGGCGGTGCTGCTCGCGGGCAGCCGCGCCGACGGCGAGGATCTGCTCCAGGCCGCGCTCGAGCGGCTGTTCCGGCGCTGGCGGACGATCCGGGCGACCCCGAGGGGTACCTCCGGCGGACGCTCTATCACCTGGCCGCCGACGGCTGGCGGCGCAACGGGGCCTGGCGCGCGCGGCTGCGCCTGCTCGGCCACCCGGCGTCGGTGCCCGACGGCACCGACGCGGTGGACCAGCGCGATCAGATCATCCGACTGCTGAGCGCGCTGCCGCCCCGGCAGCGGACCGCGGTCGTGCTCCGGTACTGGGAAGACCTGTCCGAGGCGGAGACGGCCCGGGCCATGGGCTGCTCCGTCGGCACGGTCAAGGCCGCGTGCTCACGCGGCCTGCGCAGGCTCCGTGAGCTCAGCGACGGCTCCGCTGGGCGCGCCCCGCGGCGAGCACGACGACACCACCCCAACCGACAGGGAGAACGGCATGAGCATCGACTTCGAGGAACGAGCTGCGGGCCGACATGGGACGGGTCCAGGTGCGCCCCCGGCCCGGCCTGGCGCGGGAGGCGCACCGGCGGTACGCCAGGAGCCGACGCCGCACCGCGCTCGCGGTCGCCGCGACCGGGACGGCCGCCGCCGTCGCGGGGGCGACCGCCGGGTTCGCGCTGACGGCGGGGAGCGGCGGACACCGGTCCGATCGAGACCACCGCGTACGTGGTGAACCACGTCAGCGCCGCGCTGGCCGCGACCGACGCGATCGGCTACACCACCGCGCAGTACGGCGGGCCGGCGCCATCGGGTTCCTCTCCGACCGGGTGGTCGAGTGGGAGTTCGGCGAGCCTGTCGCGGCAGCTTATCGAGTCGAGCGGCGGGCCAGCCCATCGTCGATAACTCGGCCCGCCCGGAAGACGGCCGTGGGGCGATCATCTCGGTCCACTACCCGACTCGGGACTGGATGAGCATCACGGTCCGCCTCGACTCGGAGCTGCCGCGGCCCTCCGGAGGGCACAACCAGTGCGAGGACAATTTCCTGTCGGCGTTCTCTGCGGGCCAGAACACGGCGGCGGACTGGAGGCAGATCATTCAGGCCGGGCTCAAGTGCGGCATGTTCACGGTCGCCGGGCGGCAGTGGGTCGACGGCGTGGACGCGATCAAGCTGACCGGCCACAAGCCCGCGGCCGGGACCACGATCTGGGTCGATCCGAGCAGCTACCTGCCGGTGCGGCTGACGGGCCGGGTCCAGCTCAACACCGGAGGTAACGAGAAGCAGGACGCCACGCTGACGATCGACTTCCGCTGGCTGCCGCCGACCCGCGCGAACCTGCAAGGAGCTGACCGCGCCGATCCCGAAGGGGTTCCGCGAGGTCTCCTAGCCCACGACGAAGGGCCTGCGGCTCAGCGGCTGAGGGTGACCACGCACTCCACGTGGTGGGTCATCGGGAACGCGTCGAACGCCCGCAGCCCGTCCACCCGCCAGCCGCCCGCGATCAGCAGCCCGAGGTCGCGGGCGAGGGTGGCCGGGTCGCAGGAGACGTAGGCGAACCGCTCGGCCCCGCTGCCGCCGGTCAGGTAGTCGACCACCTCGCGGGCGAGCCCGGCCCGCGGCGGGTCGGCGACCACCAGCCTGGCCTGCGGCAGCCCGGCGGTCGGCGACCGCGAGCGCCACGTCGTTCCGGTGCACCGCGACCCAGGGGTAGACGTCGAGGTTGGCCCGGGCGTCCCTGACCGCGGCCGCGTCGGACTCGATCGCGGTGACCGAGCCGTCCGAGCCGACCAGCGGGGCCAGCACCCCGGCGAACAGCCCCGCCCCGGCGTACAGGTCGAGCGCGGTGTCGCCCGGCTTCGGCTCGAGCGCGGCGACCACGGCCTCGCTGAGGGTGTCGGCCGCGGCCGGGTGCACCTGCCAGAACCCGCCCGCGTTGACCTGCCAGTGCCGGCCCGCGGCGAACTGGGTCAGGTACTGGCGCCCGCGCAGCGGGGTCAGCCGGTGGGCGGAGCGGATCAGCACCGCCTCCGCTTCGACCGCGTCCACGGCCTCCTGCGGGAAAAGTTCAACCGCCCGGTCTTCCGAACGGACCCGGGCGTCTCTCCCCCGTTCATCGCGCGCGGCCCCGGTGGCCGGGCTCGGAACCGGGGGCCCGGCGGCCACGCGGCAGCGCGGCCCGCCTTGGTGAGGATGACCACGCGGTCTTGGTGTGCGGGCAGGGCGGGGTCCCCTTGTTCCGGCGCTGCCGGCTGCGGCCTCGACCGTGCCCGCGCCCTCCCAGGAGTAGTCGAGCAGGCCCAGATCGCGGATGGCGGGGTGCGCGATCGGGCAGTCACCGATGTCGACGACCTCGTGCGAGCGGTGCGCGCGGAGCCCGGCCAGGCCGTCCGGGCGGACCGCGAACTGGACCCGGGTGCGCCAGCCGAGACCGGCCTCGCCCTGTGTCCGGCAACGCCTCGACCGTGATCTCGGTGTCGAGCTCGAGCCCGGCCACCCGGCGTAGCTGCTGGGCGATGACGGCGGCCTTGAGCGCGCGCTGGGCGGGCAGCGACGCGTGCTGCCAGTCGCAGCCGCCGCAGCCGCCCGGGTGCGCGTTCGGGCACGGCGGCTCCACCCGGTCGGGCGAGGCCTCGCGGAATCTCGATCGCGTCGGCCCGGGCGAACCGGGACGTGACCTCGGTCACGGGGCGAGCACCCGCTCGCCGGGCAGCGCGTGCCGCACGAAAAGCACCGGCAGACCCTCGGGCCTGGCTACGCACCAGCCGCCCTGGGCGACGTCAACGACCGTCACCTCGACGGTCTGGCCTACGGCGTAGGCCAGCTCAACATCGGACACTCGATTCTCCTTCCCCCGGGATGGCGTCCGCCCACGTGAGGGCATACCTTTACCGGGGCGCCTGCGTTGGCCGGGCGCCCGCCAGGCGATGACGCACCGTGAAAGGACGGGTCGTGCATATCGTGATCATGGGCTGCGGGCGGGTCGGCTCGACGCTCGCCCACATCCTAGAGGACCGCGGCTACACGGTCGCCGTCATCGACCAGGACCCGGAGGCCTTCCGCAGGCTCCGCCCGTCGTTCAAGGGCGACCGGGTGACCGGAGTGGGGTTCGACCGCGACGTGCTCGCCCGGGCGGGCATCGAGCGGGCCGACGGCTTCGCGGCGGTCAGCAGCGGCGACAACTCGAACATCATCGCGGCCCGGGTCGCCCGCGAGACGTTCGCCGTCCGCCAGGTCGCCGCGCGGATCTACGACCCGCGGCGGGCCGAGGTCTACGAGCGGCTCGGCATCCCCACGGTCGCGACCGTCCGCTGGACGGCCGACCAGATGCTGCGCAAGCTGCTGCCGGGCAGCGGGGTGGAGCCGCTCTGGCGGGACGCCACCGGCAAGCTGGTGCTGACCCAGGTGACGATGTCGCCCAAGTGGATCGGCGAGCCGATCAAGCTGGCCGAGATGTCGGCCGGGGCCCGCGTCGCCTACATCGACCGGCTCGGCGAGGCGGTCGTGCCGCAGATCGGCACCGTGCTCCAGGAGGGCGACGTGGTGCACGTCATCGCCAGGGAGAGCGACCTCGACCGGGTCATGGCCGCGTTCGCCACGCGTGACGGGAGTGAGCACTGATGCGGGTCGCTATCGCCGGCGCGGGCGCCGTGGGCAGGTCCATCGCCCGCGAGCTGCTTGAGAACGGCCACGAGGTGCTGCTGATCGACCAGAAGCCGTCCTCGATCAAGGTCGACAGCGTGCCCCGGGCCGAGTGGCTGCTGGCCGACGCGTGCGAGATCAGCTCGCTCGACGACGCCGGGCTCGACCGCTGCAACGTGGTCGTCGCCGCGACCGGCGACGACAAGGTCAACCTGGTGGTGTCGCTGCTGGCCAAGACCGAGTACGGCGTGCCCCGGGTGGTGGCCCGGGTCAACCACCCGGGCAACGAGTGGCTCTACAACGAGTCCTGGGGCGTCGACGTCGCCGTCTCGACCCCGCGCCTGCTGTCGGCGCTGGTCGAGGAGGCGGTCAGCGTCGGCGACCTGGTGCGGCTGATGACCTTCGGGCACAGCGAGGCGAGCCTGGTCGAGCTGACCCTGGCGGCCGACGCGCCGCTGGCCGGCCAGCAGGTCGGCTCGATCGAATGGCCCGCCGACGCCGCCCTGGTCGCCATCCTGCGCGAGGGCCGGGTGCTTGTCCCCCAGTCCGAGGACCCGCTGCAGGCGGGCGACGAGCTGTTCTTCGTCACCACCGAGGACGTCGAGGAAGAGCTGGAGAACCTCTTCTCCGGCGACTGAGTTAACCAGCCGAATGCGCGCTTGGGCTCGCTCTAGCCGGCCCGAACGCGCATTCGGCTCACCGTCGTGGCGGCGAGGCGCTCGCTAGCGGCGGCTGACGCGACGTCGGCGGCTGGCGAGGACCAAGCCACCGCCGGAGACCGCGATCACCCCGCCGGCCGCGACCGCGCCGACGCTGACGCCTGCCCCGATCCCGCCGCCAGTGTCGGGGGCGCCGACCGGGACTCCGGTCTGGGTCGAGGTGGGCGTGGGAGTGGGAGTCGGACTGCCGCTGCCCAGAGTGCTCCCGGCCGCCTTGGTCACCGACATCGTGAGGCCGACCGGCGTCGGGGTCGTCATCAGCGTGCAGGTGTACGTGCCGGTGATCGTGATCGCGCCGGAGGTCTCCTTGATCGTGATCGCCAATTTCCTCGGCACCAGGATGTGGTCGGTCCCGGCCTTGGTCAGCGCCAGCTTCCCGGACACCTTCAGGACGGCCGACGTCGGGTCGATCGCCTGGTTGACGGAGATCTGCCCGGGCTGCGCACCGGTCACCGACAGGCTGGTAGCGACGTCGACGGCGACGCTGACCGATGACGACCCGCTCGTCCACGGACCGAACGCGGCGGTGGAGTACGTCACGGTGTCGGTCTTGCCGGTCGTGCGGGTGCCGGACGACGTGATCGTGGCCGGAAGGTGCGCGTCGACCGTCTCGGTGCCGACGCCCGCCACGCTCAGGACGCACGCGTAGAGCGGCCCGGACGTCCCGACTATCTGCGGGGTGACGGTGACCTTCACGTTCTTGATGGCGTCAGCGGTGGTGCAGGTGATCGCGGTCAGCGCCTTGGCGCCGATGAGCGGGGCGATGGTCAGCGTCGGGGCCGGCGCCATAATCACCCCGCTGCCGGGGCTGGTGAACTCGGCCGAGCCGGTCGCCGTCGCCGCGGGGATCGCGGTTAGCGTGGCCGGCGCCTGGGCGGTGCCTGCCACCGATACCGGGCCGACGGTGTTGGCCACCCCCGGCTGCTGGGCCAGCTCGGCCGAGACGTCGAACGAGGTGACGCCCTTGAGCGCGGTGAGCACCGCCGCGGGCAGGGCGTCGCTGGCCGTGGTGGCCACCGTCAGGTGCAGCTCTGAGCCGGCCGCCACCGACGCCGGGATGGTCACGGTCGCGCTGAGCGTGGCGGCCGGAATCGACGCGCCGTAGCCCGACAGGTCGCACGAGTACTTGCTGGTGATGGTCGTCGGCGCGGTGACCGCGGCCACGACCCCTGACCCCTCGACCGGCGGCGGCGGATTCGCCGCCGTAGTGGCCGCCATCGCGGGCGCGCCCGCTGCCAGCAGTGCGAGCGTCACTGTCACCACCGACAGCCCGGTGCCCGCCAGCCCCGCCGCGCGTGCCATCGTCCTCGTTCGCCGCATGCCGCACCCGTTCCGTCACCGATGAAATCTGCAGCTAATTCTTTAGCAGCTTTCAGGGAAAAGGGTGACGCGCGCTTTTTCTTGCCGATGAATAACTTATGGCCGATAAGCGAACAATGGTTACAGAACGGTGGCCACCAGCCAGAAGACGGTTGCGGTGCTCACCCCGTAGGCGAGGTGGGCGCTCAGGTCCTTGGCCAGCGTCTCGACGTCGTACTCCCAGATCGGCTTGTACAGGCCGGCCTGCGGCAGGACGACGTAGCCGAGCGCCCAGACCGCAGCCCCGAACGGCAGTCCGTCCGCCGGCCGCGGCCTGCGCAGCGACCCGGCCACCACGCCGTAGGCGGCGGCCGAGGCCGACCCGAACGCCCAGTGGGCGCCGATGGTGGTCGGCCGGGCCCAGCGGTCCGCGATCGGGCGCTGGGTGAAACCCTCGATGACCCGTCTGACGACCTGCCCGGGGGCGGACGCCTTGGCCCAGTTTTCAGTCGGCGGGAATTCCCACGCCAGCGGGGCCTCCTTGCCCCCCGAGCGGCGATAGCGGGCATAGAGCACCGCGTCCATGACGGCGGTCCCGACGGCGCCGGCCAGCAGTCCTGCGGTCACGGCGGCCAGCGGTGTCAGCGTGCGTGTTCTGGTGTCCATGCCGGCTCTCCGATCGATGGGTTCCGGGATCGTCAGTGCGGTGCGAGCCAGGCCATCGCCGCCACCGCCAGCGCCTCGGTGCCGGTGCGGAGGGTGGGCTGCAGCGGCGGCAGGAACTTGGGCGAGCGATTGGACGGCAGGTCCTGCAGTCGCCCCGCCGTCTCGGCCGTGAGGTAGGCCTGCCGGTCGGTTCGCCCGATGCCCCAGTACGTGTACGGGACGCCGGCGGCGGTCTCCTCGGCTGGCTGGAAGAGCGCCAGCAGGGTGCTGCTCCACCGGGCGCGGCGGTTCGCCAGCAGCCTGACCGCGGCCAGCAGGCAGGCCATGTGCAGGTCATGGCCGCAGGCGTGAGCGACCGGGACCGACCGGCCGTCTGGTCCGGTGGTGGTCACCGTGCTGGCGTAGTCCACCCCGGTGTCCTCGGCGATCGGCAGCGCGTCCAGTTCGGCGAGGGCTTCCTGGGCCGCCTGCAGGCCCGGGTAGCCGGACAGAACGTCGTCGACGGCCTCCATCGCCGTTCCGGCGCGGGTAGACGACGCGCTCAAGCTGCACCCCCTGGGTAACGACATCATTACCCAGGGTAAGGCGTCACCGGGTCTCGGTGAACTCCGGGCCGCGCTCGAACGGGTTCAGCGGGGTAGCGAACCGGCTCCGCTCCTCCTCCGGCGGCGCTCCGCCCTGTCCCTGGCCCTGCCCCGCCTGCTCCTGCTCCTGCTGGGCCTGCGCCTGGGCCTCGAGGGCGGCCGCGGCCTCGGCCGGAAGCCGCAGCTCGAGCAGCTCGCGAGGCGGCACCGGGTGGTCGCCGCGGACCACCACGATCTCACGGAAGACGGCCTCGAGCGGCGCGGCGGCGGCCTGGTCGACGGCGGCGGCGCCGGCCAGCAGGCCGCGCAGGAACCAGCGCGGGCCGTCGACGCCGACGAACCTGATCGGCCGGACGCCCGTGGCGGGCTGGTTCGGCTCGGCCGGCACCTCGGCCACGACCTCGGTCCCGAACGGTCCCTGGCGCTCCTGGCACCGGCCGCCCGCGCCGCTGATCTCGTTGACGATCTCGCCCCGGACCTCGTCCCAGATGCCGGCCCGCTTGGGCGCGGCGAAGGCCTGCAGCTGCAGCTCGCTGAGCTGATAGCGCACCGTCACCCAGGCGCCATGCTGCTCGGCGAAGACCAGCTGGATGTCCGTCCCCTCAAGCACCGGGACCTGGATGCTGCCGAGGTCCACCCGCGGCAGCTCCGAGTGCGGCTCGGCCGCGTCCCACGGGCCGGTCTCCCCGGCCGGGGCCGCGCCCGTCGGCGCACCGCCTGCGGTCTCGGCTTCCTCCGCCGCCAGATCCGCCTCCTGGCTCACCAGGTCGCGGTCACCGGCGTTCCGTCGCCGACCGAACACTGCGATCTCCTCCCGTTAGGCCCCGGCCGCCGCGCTGGCCGGACGCATCCGTCCGCCGGCGTGGCCGCCCGTCGAGCCGAAGCCATCTTCGCCGCGGGCCGACCCGGGCAGGGTCGTCACCTCGCGGAAACTCACGTGTTCCACCCGCTGCACCACCAGCTGCGCGATGCGGTCGCCGCGGTGCAGCGAAACCGGTCGGGTCGCGTCGGTGTTCAGCAGGATCACCTTGATCTCGCCACGGTACCCCGCGTCGATCGTGCCGGGCGCATTGACCAGCGTGACGCCGTGCTTAGCGGCCAGCCCCGACCGGGGGTGCACGAACGCGGCATAGCCGACCGGCAGCGCGATCGCGATCCCGGTGCCGACGATCGCCCGCTCGCCCGGCGCCAGCTCGACGTCCTCGGCCGCGGTCAGGTCCGCGCCCGCGTCGCCCGGCAGCGCGTAGCCCGGCAACGGCACGCCTGGGTCGAGTCGCATCAGGAGCACGTCGGTGTCGCCGGCCGTCTCGCCGTTGGTCACAGCGGTCTCGCCGTGGGTCATCTGCCGTGTCTCCTTCGCGCTCACCCAGAGATTACGCCACCGGCGGTCCGCGCGCGGCCGTCGTCATCGTCGCGCCGCAGCGCCCGCACCGCGCTGGTGATGGCGGCGGTGATCGGGACCGCGACGACCGCGCCGGCGATGCCCGCCACCACCCCCGCCACCGCCAGCACGAGGATCACCGCCAGCGGGTGCAGGCGCACCATCTTGCCCACCACCTGCGGCTGCAGCAGGTGCCCCTCGAGCTGGTTCATCAGCACCAGGATGCCGAGCACGATCACCGCCGCGATCAGCCCCTTGGCCGCCAGCACGATGAGGATGGCCAGGGTGCCCGCCACCAGCACCCCGAGCAGCGGGATGAACCCGGCCAGGAACATGATCAGCGCCAGCGGGGCGACCAGCGGCGCGTTGATGACCGCGAGGGTGATGCCCATCACCGTGGCCTGGATCGCGGCCACCGCGATGGTGCCCCTGACGTAGTGGACGACGGACTGCCAGGCGGCCCGGCCGGCCAGGTCCGCCCGCCGCCTGCGCTCGGGCACCAGGCCGCTGGTGACCCAGGCCCAGATCCGGTCGCCGTCCTTGATCAGGAAGAACGAGATGAAGAAGCACAGCACCGCGCCCGCCAGCACCTCGACCAGGATCCTGCCGCCGGTCAGCACGGTTCCCGCGAGCACCGACTGGTGCTTGCTCAGGTAGCTGACGATGTTGTCGGAGAGCTTGGTCAGGTTGCCGGTCTTGATGTGGAACGGCGGCCCGGCCAGCCACGACTGGATCTGGGTGGTGGTGTGCTTAACCTGGCTGACCAGCGCCGGGTACTCGGCCTCGACCCGGCTGGTGACCAGCCAGGCGATCGCGCCGATGAGGATGAACGCCAGCAGCAGGGTGCACCAGGTCGCGGCCAGCGGCCCGAAGCCGCGCCGCCGCAGCCGGTTCGCCAGCGGCTGCAGCAGCGCGGTCAGCAGCAGCGCGGCCGCGCCGGGGACGATGACGAGGTAGAGGTCGGAGGCGACCCGGCCCGCCACGTAGAGCAGCGCCGCCAGCAGCACCAGCCGCCAGGACCAGGCCGCGCCGACCCGCAGCCAGCGCGGGGACTAGTTCCGGCGGCGCCGCAGGCGGGGGCGGGGGCGTGGGCGGGGGCGTGGGCGGGGGCGTGGGCGTTGGCGGCGCGGGCAGGGGCTCGACGCCGGGCGACCCGGCCCGGCCCGGCACCCACCGCGCGGCCCGCTTGGCTGCCCGCCCCATCATGAGTCCATCTAACCAACTACCGTGGGATGTGTACCCCCGGCGCGCTCAACGGCCGGGCTTGAAGATCAGGACGCGGAGGCTGGGACATGGGTTCGTACCGCGAGCGGCTGCTCGTGCCGGTGAGCTACTGGCTGCTCGCCGTCCCCTCGATCGCGTTCCTCGGCGCCGAGGCGTGGTTCATCGCCGGCGGCATCGTCCCGCCGCTGACGCTGGCGCGTCTTGTCCGTCATCGCCGCGATCTTCCTGGTCAACTGGGGCTCGGCCACGATCGAGGTGACGGCCGGGGTGCTCCGCGCGGGCAAGGACACGCTGCCGCTGAGCGAGGCGGGCGAGGTCGTGCCGCTCGACGAGAAGCAGGCGGCGCTGCTGCGCGGGCCGCGGGCCGACCCGGCCGCGCATCTGTTCCTGCGGCCCTACGTCAAGCGCGCCGTCTACGTCGCGGTGGCCGATCCGGCCGACGGGGTGCCCTACTGGCTGATCTCGACCAGGCACCCGGACCGCCTCGCGGCCGCACTGGGGGATGCGGGCGCGCGGGCCGGCGGGCCGGGCGCTGGCGATCGGCAATCCGTGGGATGATTGCGCAATTACGCAAGGGGGCGAGGAGGCTACGGATGAGTAAGAAAAGCGAGGGTGCGGGCGGCTCGACCACGCTGATCACGACGATGGCGACCACCGGCGGGCTGCTGCTGCTGCGCAAGGGACTGGCCGCGGCGTGGAAAAAGGTCACCGGGCGGGTTCCGCCGACCGACCTCACCGACCCGAAGGTCACGCTGCCGGAGGCACTGGCCTGGGGCGTGGCGACCGGGATCATCGTGGAAACGGCGCGGTTCTTCATCGTGCGCTCGACGATGCGACGTCCGGCGACGGACGAGAGCGCGAAGTCTTAGCTAGCCCTGGTTGTTTGGTTGGACCGGTCGGTCCGGACCCGCGGGCCGGCCGCCCGCGGGTACCGGCCGTCAGGCGGCGCACTCACGGCAGATCAGCTGGCCGTTTCTGCTCTTCGGCAAGCTGGCTCCGGTGGTGCACAAGGAAGCAGCTCGTGCAGGTGAACTCGTCCGCCTGCCTCGGTATCACCCGAAATGAGAGCTCCTCGTTGGACAAGTCGGCGCCGGGAAGCTCAAGCGACTCCGCGACGTCGTCCGGGTCCAGATCGATCGTCGACGACGACTTGTCCATCCGGCGGGCCTGCAGCTCCTGCAGGCTGTCCTCGCTCAGGTCGTCATCGGTCTTGCGCGGGCTGTCGTAGTCGGTAGCCATTGTGGTGACCCATCCCCCTCCATAGGTGGCGCGCTATTGCTGCGCGGGTGTAACGCTCTGGGAGCCTCGGTTGTGCCCGATTCCGGCGGCGAATTCTGTCACGTTCGCGGCCCCCGCGCACGCAGCGCGGCCGCCGATGCTCACGTGTCCCGCCGAGACGGTTTCCGGCCGCTGGTAAACCTCGCATACCCCGCATCTATTCCGCGCTGTATCCAAATTGCCTGCAGGCCGGTCAGTGGCTCGGTCCGCGCGAGGGTTCCCCCGGGCGCCGGGCTCAAATCAGGCCATATCGAACGGACCGTTGCTCCGCCCGACGCGAGCACCTTACACAGTCATGGGGCTTGCGTCATCCATCGCGCTCCGCGTCCAGTTCGGCCAGCGCGTCGCGCAGCGGGCCGAACAGTCCGGGGCCGGCCGCGACGGTCATCGAGGTACTCGGCGGGCCGCCCTTGGAGTCGCCCACGACCGCCCCGGCCTCGGCCGCGATCAGCGCCCCGGCCGCGTAGTCCCAGTAGTTCAGGCCGCGCTCGTAGTAGCCGTCCAGCCGCCCGGCGGCGACCGCGCAGAGGTCGATCGAGGCGACCCCGTTCCGCCTGATGTCGCGGATCCGGGGCAGCAGCGCCGCCACCACCTCGCCCTGCACCGTGCGCCGCTCGGCCCGGTAGCCGAACCCGGTCGCGACCAGCGCCTGGCCGAGTGGCACGCCCGGCCGGCAGCGGAGCGGTATCCGCTCGAAGGTCGAGTCGGGGATGACCGATTCGCCCGGCCCGGCCGCCGACCCCCGGGTCGACTCCAGCCACGCGCCCTCGCCGCGGACGGCGGTGAACAGCTCGCCCCGCATCGGCACGTAGACCACGCCGGCCACTATCTCTCTGCCAACATCCCCGCCCCCCGCCCCGCGCTCAACCTCGGCGGCGATGCACACCGCCCAGTCGTGCAGCCCGTAGAGGTAGTTGACGGTGCCGTCGAGCGGGTCGACCACCCAGCGGGCGGGCGCGTCGGCCGCGCCCTCGACCTGGCCGCCCTCCTCCCCCAGGATCGCGTCGTCGGGGCGGGCGACCAGGATCCGCGCCCTGATCAGCTCCTCGGCCCGGCCGTCCATCTCGGTGACCACGTCGGTCGGGCTGGACTTGGTCGCCGCGACCTCGACCCGGCCCTCCTTGGAGGCGAGCAGCTGGCCGGCCTCCAGGGCCGCCCCGACCGCGATCACCAGCAGCTCGCGCGGCCCGGTCACTCCGGCCATCGCCGGCATCCGCCGGTCATGCCGGCCGCCCCGGCCGCTGCGGCGCGTACCGGCAGCAGTCGGCCGGGCAGTTCAGCGCCCCGCCCGCGAACGCGCCGAGGCCGAGGTCGCCCAGCGCGAGCGCGGGCGCGCCCTCGGTCCGCTCCGCCACCAGCTCGCACACCATCCGGGCGAACCGCGGGGTTGACCCGGGGGCCTTCGCCCGGGCGAACGGCGAGGCCGAGCGAGGCCGCGGTCTCGGCCGCCTCCACGTCCAGGTCGTGCACGACCTCCATGTGGTCGCTGACGAACCCGACCGGCGCCACCACGACCCCGGACGCGCCGCCCTTGGCCAGCCGGGCCAGGTGCTCGTTGACATCCGGCTCGAGCCAGGGCACGCTCGGCGGGCCGCTGCGACTCTGATAGGCGAGGTCGAACGGGACAGAGCCGCCCGAGGTCCGTTCGGAGATAAGCTTTGAGACTTCCCTGAGCTCCGGGCCGTCCTAGCGGCCGCCCCCGCCCGCCCGCCCTGCCCACCCAGCCACGTTCCGGCCGTGTGGCTGCCGCTGGCGGCGGCCATCCCCTCCGGGACGCTGTGCGCGGTGTAGACCAGGCGGACGCCGCTCGCTCGCGGTCAAGCGTGGCCAGCGCGTCGGCCACCGCGGCCGCCCACGGCTCGATGAAGCCGGGGTGGTTGAAGTACGGGCGGATCTTGTCGATCCTGGGCGCGCGCGGGCCGACCGCGGCGACCGCGCGGTCGATGTCGTCGTAGTACTGCCGGCAGGCCGAGTACGAGCTGTAGGCGGAGGTGACGAACGCGATCGCGCGCTCCACCCCGGCGTCGGCCATTTCCCGCACGGTGTCTTCCAGGAACGGATGCCAGTTCCTGTTCCCCCAGTACATCGGCAGGTCGAGGCCCGCCTGCGCGGACGTTGGCGAGCAGCTCGCGGCACTGGGCGTTGATCGGGCTGACCCCGCCGACGGCGTAGTAGTGCTCGGCTACCTCGGCCAGCCGCTCGGCCGGGACGCCGCGGCCGCGGGTGACGTTCTCGAGGAACGGCAGCACGTCGTCGGGCCCCTCGGGGCCGCCGAAGGACAGCAGCAGGAACGCGTCATAAGACGGCATGCCTCCATCCAACCAGGAACTCTCCGCAGGCCGGCACGCGACTGGCGGGTGATCAAGGGGAACAGCGGGGATGGAAAACATGTTGCCACCCCGGACCCTGGTGTAAGTTTCTACTTTGTGAGTTTTTTGTGAGGTTTGGCGCCCAATGACGAGTGTTGACGAGGCGGACGCGCGCGGCTTTCTTCGGCCGTACGCGGAGATTTTCTCGATACCGCGGGCCTGGCGGTTCTCCGTCGCGGGCGTCATCGGGCGGCTGCCGATGTCCATGTACGGGCTCGGCACGGTGCTGCTGATCTCGGCCGGGACCGGCCGCTACGGGCTGGCGGGGACGGTCTCGGCGGTCAGCGCGCTCGGCAACGCGTTCTGCGCGCCGCAGCTGGGGCGGCTGGTCGACCGGCTCGGGCAGCATCGGGTGCTGGTGCCGATCTGCGTGATCTTCGCGCTGTCGGTGGCCGGGCTGGTGGCCGCGGTCCAGCTCGGGTTGCCGGACTGGACGCTGTTCGCGTTCGGGATCGTCGGCGGCGCGACCATGCCGCAGCTGGGGCCGATGGCGCGAGCCCGCTGGTCGGTGCTGCTGGCCGGGACCTCGCGGCTGCACACCGCCTTCTCGATCGAGTCGATCGCGGACGAGCTCTGCTTCATCGTCGGGCCCGCCGCCGTCACCCTGCTCGCCACCCAGGTGCACCCGGCGGCCGGGGTGGCCACCGCCGCGATCTGCTGCCTGGCGGGAACGCTGTGGTTCGCGGCCCAGCGTGCGACCGAGCCGCCGGTCAAGTCGGTCGCGGTCCAGGGGAAATCGGGGGCGGGAGCCCCTCATGCGGGGGGCGCCCGGTTGCTCCTCCCCCGGGGGAGATACAGCCTGGCGGCGCCGGGCCTGGTCGTGCTGGTGCCCGCGTACCTGTTCCTCGGCTCGATGTTCGTGTCGGTCGACCTGTCGACGGTCGACTTCGCCGCCCGGTCCGGGTACAAGCCGCTGGCCGGGGTGATCCTCGGCTGCTACGCGCTCGGCAGCGCGACCGGCGGCCTCTGGTACGGGTCGCGGAGCTGGCGGGCGCCGGCCTGGAAGCGGCTCGCCGTCACCCTCTCGCTGACCGTGGCCGGGGTGTGCACGTTCTGGGCGATGCCGAACCTGCTGGTGCTCGCGATCGTGATCTACCTGTGCGGGCTGACCATCGCGCCCACCCTGATCGCCGGGTACAGCCTGCTCGAGTCGACCGCGCTGCCGGGCCGGGCGACCGAGGCGATGTCGTGGCTCGGCACCGGCATCTCGGTCGGGGTGGCGCTCGGCGCGACCGCGGTGGGGTTCATCCTCGACGCGTTCGGGCCGCGCTGGGGGTACGCGTTCGCGGCCGCCTCCGGGGTCACCACGGTCGTGATCTACCTGTCCGGGGTGCCCCGGTTGGCTCGGGCCGAGCCTGTTTCCGCCGGCGAGCCCTTCGCCTAGCCTTCCTGGGCGTACTCTCCGGCCAGCGTCAGCACCTCGTCGACGTACCAGCTGGCGTGGTTGTAGTCGAAGATCGCGGTGCGCAGGCCCTGGCCGCCGCTGGCGGCGCCGTCCGCGCACAGCAGGCGGGCGGCCGACGGCACCGCGTCGAACGGGTTCATGATGTTCGGGGTCCCGGTGTCGCCGAAGCCGTCGGTGCCCCAGGTCTGCCAGGTCGACGGCAGGAACTGCATCGGGCCGAGGGCGCCGGCCGTGGACGGGCCCTCGTTCTGGCCGTCGGCCGACTCGATCTGGGCGATGGCGGCGAGCACCGTCCACGACAGCCCCGGGCAGTACTGGGCGGCGGACTCCTGGAAGAGCTGCAGGTAGCTGCTCGGCCGTCCGCTGGTCGGGGTCGCGTCGACCGGGAGGCTGGTGCTGACCTCGGCCGGGACCAGCCGGATGACGGTGGCGTTGGCGCCGAGGGCCTCGGTCACCTGCGTCACCAGCGTCAGCGGGCTGCTGGCGGGCGCGTTGACGAGGACCGCGATGTTGCGGACGAGGCCGAGCTGGCGGCCGCGGGCGGAGTCGACGATCCCGTCCACCCCGGAGATGCCGACCGGCGCCTGCGCGCCCGACCGTGAGCTTGGTGCTGGTGCCCGCGGTGACCGGGTAGCGGCTGCCGCGGACGACTCCCGCCTGCTGGCCGGCCGACGCGGTGGTGATCAGGTCGCCGGCCGCGAAGTCGGACCACAGCGGCGCGTCGCTGGCGGTGGCGGGCGGCGTCCACGGGCGCAGCGCCGCCTCGGCCGCGGCGAGCACGGTCAGCTGCCGCCCGTTGACGGTGATCTTCGCCCCGTCGATCGCCAGCACCGACCGGACGCCGCTGAGCTTGCGCAGCCGGGCCAGGTCGGCCGCGGTCACGCCGCCCGGCACCGAGGCGATCACGTCGGGCACGATCAGCCGCGGGGTGCTGGTCTCGGTGAGGGTGGCGGGCGACGTCGGGTTGGTTGCGCCTGCTGTTCCGGTTCCGGCGCTGGCGGCCGCGCCGGCCGCCGCTGCGGGCAGCGCCCCGGACGATGGCGCCGGACCACCGGAGAGAGCGGCGACGAGGGCGGCGATGGCCGCGCAGACGGCCACCAGCCCGCCTCCCACGACGGCCGGTCTCGCTCGGCGGTTAACGGTCAGCAGCCTCACAGTGAGGCTAACTCTACAAAGCCGTCGCGGCGTGGTCAGCGCGAGGTCCGATCATCGGCGCGCTTCTTGCTGTTATCTTGCTGACGATCGCGTCAGCCGACCCGCGGACGGCGCGGATGGGCCGCATCTATCGGGTAATCGCAGGAACTGTCGCTGCTACGACTACGCTCTGAGTATGACGCAGGAGGCAGAGCAGAGTCCCGCGCAGCCAACTATCGGGCAGCACGGCGCCGGGGCGGCCCGCGGGTCCGCCAAGCCCCGCAGTGTCGGGCGCGCCCCGCGCAAGCCTGCCCGGCCGTCGCTCGGCGGCGGCGCCCCCGCCCAGGACCGCGAGCTGCGGGCGCAGGGCCGGGAGACAGTCCGCAAGCTGCTCGAGGCCGGGATGATCGAGTTCGAGGAACGCGGCTTCGGCGGCGTCCGGGTCGACGACGTGGTGAAGCGGGCCGGGATCTCGCACGGGACGTTCTACCTGTACTTCGCGAACAAGGAAGACCTATTCAAGGCGCTGCTGCGGGACGCGCTGCACGACATGGAGATCGTGGCGGGCGACTTCCCCGTCGTCACCAGCGACGCGACCGGGCTGACGGTGCTGCGGCAGTGGGTGCGGAAGTTCTTCAAGGCCTACGCCGCCCACGCGACCGTGATCAGGATCCTCAGCTCGGCCGACCTGGTGCCTGACGAGGTCTTCAGCGAGGGGCTGCAGCTGTTCTTCGCGATTGCCGAGGCGATGACGACCGGGATGACGGCGGCCGCGGCCGCGGCGGGCAAGCACCAGGAGACCCCCGAGCTCACCGCCGTCGCCTGCCTGATGATGCTGGAGCGGGTCAACTACCTGATCAGCACCGAGGTCCAGCTGCCGGTGGCCGAGATGTCGGACAAGATCGCCGACATCATGTTCGCCGCCTTCGGCCTCGCCAGCGCCTGACGGGGTTACCTGGCCGGGCGGAGTGGCGCGACCGGTGGGCGCCCTGAGGCGTTTGGCCGGGCGCTTGGCTGCGGCGGGGCGCCCTGTCGGCCCTGTCCGGGCCTGTCACCTACGCCAGCGACAGGTCGCGCGGTCTGTCGGCTACGCCAGCGACATCGCCTATTGGGGTCGCTGGCGTAGCTGACAGGTGGCGTTTGGGGTCGGTGGCGTAGGCGACAGGTGACAGCTGGGGTCGGTGGCATCGGCGGCAGCGTCGGCCTCGGCGAGACCCTCGGTGCGCGGTCCGGTATCGGCACACCGTCCTCACCGTCACCACGCGCAACAGGCCGGATGGATTTCGGGGTCAACGTGGGGACTTCGGGTCGCGGAGCGCCCCCAACGGCGCACGTTGACGCCTGCGGGCGGAAAGCGCGGTCCCCAACGGCACACAATCATGCCTCCGGCCCGGGGCGGCTCGCCGCCATCCGCCACGAGCACCCCACAACCCGCACCCGTCAAGTCAAGCGGGGCGAGGAGGGGCGGGCGGGGCGGAGGGGGGCAGCGTGGCGAAGAGGGGCGGGCGGGGCAAGGAGGGGCGATTAAGGCTAGTGGGGCTAGTAGGGCTAGTAGGGCTAGTAGGGCTAGTAGGGCTAGTAGGGCTAGTAGGGCTAGTAGGGCTAGTAGGGCTAGTAGGGCTAGTAGGGCTAGTAGGGCTAGCGGGGCTGGTGAGGTTGGCGGGTGGCGGGGGCTCGGGGGCGGCGGGGCGGCTTGGGGGACTCGGGTGGGCCCAGGGGGACCGGGGACGGGGGCTTTACCTCGGCCAAGCGCAGGTAAGTCACCAGGCGTTCGCCGCCGCGGCCGGAAAGGCCCGCGAGGACCTGGGCCAGCTCGGCCACGTCCCTGGCCACCACTGACAGGATGTAGTCGGTCTCGCCGGCGACGCTGTCGGCCCCGATGACCTGGGGCAGGGACCGGACGTAGGCCTCGAACCTGGCGCCCGAGCGCGGGTCGTGGCGCGGCAGCGTGGCCATCACGAAGACCTGCAGCGGGAAGCCGACCAGGGCCGGGTCGACGTGCGCGCGGATGATCCTGATCACGCCCGACTCCTTGAGCGCCCGCACCCGGTGCAGGGTCGCGGCCGGGGACAGGCCGGTGCTGCGGGCGAGCTCGACGTTGGTCGTGTCGGCGTCGGCCTGCAGCTCGGCGAGGAGCTGGATGTCAATTTCATCAATCTTAATGGCCATAGCACAAAATTATATTTAGTCAAAGCGCTAGATCGTCAAATGATGACCGTGTCGACGGCACGCTGGAGGACATGAGCACCACCCATCTCCCCGTCGAGCCCGTCCGCACCGTCCCCGTCAGTCACGCCCCCGTCAGTCACGACCCGATCCGCCGGGCCCCCGTCAGCCAGCGGCGCGCCGTCGCCGCGCTCGCCGCGGCCGGCGTGGCCTGGGGCACCAGCGTGCCGTTGTCGAAGGCGGCGCTCGGCTGGCTCTCGCCCGGCTGGCTCGTGGTGGCCCGGTTCGCGCTGGCGGCGGCGGTGCTGCTGGTGACGGTGGACCGGAGCGCGCTGCGGGCGGCGTTCCGCTGGCAGGTGCTGGCCTGGGGAGCGGTCGGGTTCGGCGGCTCCGTCCTCGTGCAGAACACCGGGCTGGCCAGGACCAGCGTCACCCACACGGCCCTGCTGATCGGCGCCGGGCCGGTCCTGGTGGCCGTCATCGCCGCCGCCTGGCACCACAACGTCGCCCGCCCGGTCGCCTGGGCCGGCTTCGCGGTCTCGCTGGCCGGGATCGTGGTGGTGGCCGGCGGCCACGGCGGCGGCGCCACCGGCTTCGGCGACGCCCTGGTGCTGCTGTCGGTGCTGATGGTGGCGACCGTGACGGTGGCGCAGGGCCGACTGCTCGAGGGTCAGAACCCGGCCGCGATCACCGCCGTGCAGTTCGTCGGGGCCGCGCTCGTCGCGCTGCCGTTCGCGATCGGCGCGGGCGGCCTGCCGCACGCCCCGGCCGCCGGCGGCGCGGGCGCGCTGGCGGTGGTGGCCGTGGTCGGCCTGGCGGTGGTGGGGACCCTGGTGCCGTTCACCCTGTTCGCTTACGGCCAGCACGCGGTGTCGGCCGAGGTGGCCGGGGCCTTCCTCAACCTCGAGCCGCTGGTCGGGTCGCTGGCCGGGGTCGTCTTCTTCGCCGACCCGGCCGGGCCGCGGCTGCTGATCGGCGGGCTGGCGATCCTCGGCGGGATCGTGATGAGCAGCGTTCCCGGCCTGCGCCGGCCGGGCCGATCACGGCTGGCTACCGTCGGCTAGCGAGGGGCGGGGCGCGGCCGGCTAGCCAGAGCCGCACACGGACCGTTCGAAATGACGGGTTTGATGTTGTTTGCGACCCCCGTCCCGGATCCGGCTGGTTGTTGTACTCGAAAATTCGGTAACAATGAGGGACGTGCGTTTTCTTCATGATGTCACCCCAGCGACCGACCTGACCTACAGTGACGTGTTCATGGTGCCAGGGCCGTCGTCCGTCGCATCGCGGCTCGACGTGGACCTCGGCACCACCGACGGCAGCGGCGCCACCATCCCGATCGTCGCCGCCAACATGACCGCCGTCTCCGGGCGGCGGATGGCCGAGACCATCGCCCGGCGGGGCGGCCTCGCGATCATCCCGCAGGACATCCCGGGCGAGGTCGTGGCCGACGTCGTCTCCTGGGTGAAGAGCCGCGACCTGGTCGTCGACACCGCGATCACGCTGCGCCCGTCGGACACGGTCGGTGACGCGCTCGCGCTGCTGCCCAAGCGGGCACACGGGGCGGTGGTGGTCATCGACGGGTCCGGGTCGCCGGTCGGCGTGGTGACCGAGGCGGACTGCGCCGGGGCGGACCGGTTCGCGCAGCTGTCGGCGGTGATGTCGGGCGACCCGTTCACGCTGCCGAGCGGCACCCCGCCGGCCGATGCGTTCAACCTGCTGCACTCCGGACGGCATCGGCTGGCGCCGGTCGTGTCGGCCAGCGGCGAGTGCGTCGGGATCCTCACCAGGACCGGGGCGCTGCGCGCGACCCTGTACTCGCCGGCCGTGGACGCGCGCGGCCGACTGCGGGTCGGCGCCGCCGTCGGGGTCAACGGGGACGTGGCGGCCAAGGCCAAGCAGCTGCTCGACGCGGAGGTCGACGTGCTCGTGGTCGACACCGCGCACGGGCACCAGGACAAGATGCTCATCGCGCTGCGCGCCATCCGCGGGCTCTCGCCGTCGGTGCCGATCGTGGCCGGGAACGTGGTCACCGCGGGCGGGGTCCGCGACCTGGTGGCGGCCGGGGCCGACATCATCAAGGTCGGGGTCGGTCCCGGCGCCATGTGCACCACCCGGATGATGACCGGGGTGGGGCGGCCCCAGTTCTCGGCCGTGCTCGAGTGCGCGGCCGAGGCGGCGTCGCTCGGCGCGCACGTGTGGGCCGACGGCGGGGTGCGCTACCCGCGCGACGTCGCGCTGGCGCTGGCGGCCGGGGCCTCGGCGGTGATGATCGGTTCCTGGTTCGCCGGCACCTACGAGTCGCCCGGTGACGCGTTCAGGGACCCCGACGGGCGGCTCTACAAGGAGAACTTCGGCATGGCCTCGGCCCGCGCGGTGCGGCTGCGGACCGCGTCAGACTCGGCCTACGACCGGGCCCGCAAGGAGCTGTTCGAGGAGGGCATCTCGGCCGGGCGGATGTACCTCGACCCGGTCCGGCCGGGGGTCGAGGACCTGCTCGACATGATCGTGGCCGGGGTGCGGTCCTCGTGCACCTACGCCGGCGCGGCCGACCTGGCGTCGTTCGCCGAGCAGGCCGTGATCGGGCTGCAGAGCGCGTCCGGGTACTCCGAGGGGATGCCGGTCCCGACCAGCTGGTAGCTCGGCCGGCACCCTGGCCCGGGCCTTTAGCGGCTAGGGCGCGGGCTGGGTCGCGGCGGCGGTGGCCGCCCAGGCGGCGATCCGGTCGGTCAGGGCGTCGTCGGTGTAGCGCTCGGCGTGACCGAACCCGGGCAGCAGCCAGAACTCCTTGGGCTCGCGGGCGGCGTCATAGAGCTGCCGGCCGTGCTCGGGCGGGAAGTAGACGTCCCGGTCGCCGTGGATGATCAGCAGGGGGGTGGGCGCGATCATCGCCGCCGCCTCGGCCGGCGGCACCGGGTACGGCACCGGCCAGCCCTCGGGCGAGATCCGCGTCTTCAGCACGTGCCGGGTGAACGCCCGGCCGAGCCGCTTCTCGGCCGCGAAATGGACCCGGCGCATCGGCTCGGTGTCCCGGTAGTACCACCGCCCGGGGCCGCTCACCGACACCACCGCGTCGACGCCGCGGCGCAGCGCCGCCTGCCGCAGCACCACGCTCCCGCCCATCGAGAACCCGACCGTGACGACCTTGGCGTAGCCGAGCCCGCGGGCGTACCTGACCGCCACGTCGAGGTCGTTGACCTCCTTGTCGCCCAGCGTGGAGAGGCCGCCGGACCGGCCGTGCCCGCGGAAGTCGAACGTCACCACGCCCGCCGCGCGGTTGAAGCGCTGGACGATCGACCACACCATCGGCCGCTGCCAGGACTGGGTGAAGCCGTGCGCGACCACGATGGCGAGGTCGCGGCCGCCCGACGGCGGCTCCGCCGGCGACAGCTCCTCCAGATCGCGCCCCTCGGGCGCGGGCAGGTGCACGGCGTCGATCGGGACGCCATCGTCGGTGACCAGGGTGGCGGTCATGATGACGGGTTTCACGGTGCTCCATCGGGGTGCGGGGGCGCCAGGGTCGGCTGAACGCTAATAACCGTAACCAATGACCGGCCCCGGACATGCCGAGGGCCGCGCTCCCGGGACCGTTCTGGTCCCGGGAGCGCGGCCCACTCTCGCTACGGCCGCAACGTAGCGCGAGGTCTTCGGTTACTCCTCGGCGACGGACACCGCGTCGACGATCGGCTCCTGCGTCGTCGGCGACGCCTCGGCCTGCTCCGTGGCGCTGGTGTAGCTCGACTCCGACGGGTACGCCTCCTCGCCGTGGATGGCGACGTCGCCGATCGCAAGCTCCTCGTCGGTCAGGCGGAGCTTGATCCTGAGCACGTACTTGATGAACATCCAGATGACGAACGTGACCGCGGCGTCCCAGATGATGATCGTGAGCGCCGCCAGGAACTGCACAAGCAGCTGGTGCGGGTGGCCGTAGAACGCGCCGGTGCCGCTGATCGAGCTGGCCTTGCCGAGCCCGATGTACTCGATCATGTTCGGGTCCGCCAGGCAGCCGACAAGCAGACCGCCGAGGAGGCCGGCGATGCCGTGGGTGTAGATCACGCCGAGGGCGTCGTCGACCTTGTTGAACGGCCAGACGTACTTCGGCAGCGTGTACCAGGCGACCCAGACCACCGCCGAGCAGACGACGCCGATGATGATCGCGCCGAGGCCGTTCACGTAGCCCGCCGCGGGGGTGATGCCGACCAGGCCGCAGATCATGCCGTTGAGGGCGCCGAGGAAGGTCGGCTTCTTCTCCGAGGAGAAGAACATGTCCATCAGGATCCAGACCATCATGGCGATGGCCGTGCAGAGGTTGGTGTTGACCACGGCCGCAGCGGCGTCCGAGCCGGCGAAGTACGGGTCACCGCCGTTGAAGCCGTTCCAGCCGAGCCACAGGATGCCTGCCCCGAGCGCGACGAACATCAGGTTGTTGGGGATGGCCCGCTCGCGGTCCTTCTTCAGACGCGGGCCGATGATGGCGGCCGACACGAAGCCGGAAACGCCGGCCGCCAGGTGGATGACGTAACCACCGGAGAAGTCGAGCGCGCCCTTGCCCGCCCAGTAGCCGCCGCCCCAGAGGAGGAACGCGTTGACCGCGTACGCGAACGTGATCCAGAGCGGGACGAAGACCATCCAGGCCTTGAAGCTGACCCGGCCGAGGACCGAGCCGATGAACAGGATGGGGGTGATCGCCGCGAACACGAACTGGAAGTACTCGACCGACGCGCCCGGGAGCTTGAAGGCGGGCATCAGGCCGTTGAGCAGCGGGATGTTCGCCTGTCCCTCAAGGGAGTTGGCGCCGAGAATTGTCCGCGGATCGCCCACGAACGTGCTGATGAGCGGTGTGCCGAAGCCCATCTTGTAGGCCCATAGCACCCACACGATAAGGGTCAGGGCGAAGGTAACGAACACCATGAGGACGGTGTTCATCGCCCACTTCTTCTGCACCAGGCCGCCGTAGAGGACGGCCAGGGCCGGGATGGACATAAGCCCGACCAGCGTTGCCGCTGTCATCTGCCAGGCGTTATCTCCGCTCCCCAGAAACGAAGCGTATGGAACTAGCACTTTCTACTCCTCCAGGGGCTGCCTGCTATGAAGGGCCTCTCGGGTTCCAGGGTCGCCCCCCAGGCTTAGTCCCGCCCCGGCCACTCCGCGTGCTTTTATGCAACGCTTTATGTTTCCCATGGGCGGGTTTCGTCAGCATTTCCCGTTTGTTACGCCGCCGGTAACGTGGCAGGTGGAATGGACCGCGATGTTTCCTGGATGTGTCGCGATGTCCGGGGTTTTATCGCCTTTGCCACGCTTGGCGAGGGCTTGACGGCCGCTTGGACGGCGCGGACACACTGCCGTAACTTTGGCGGCATCTGCCCGTCGATCGACTGGCGCGAGGCGGGCGTGCGCTGCCGCCGCGCGAGGTCCGGGCCAGCGTGTACGGGCGTTTGCGGGACTGTCCTCGCAGTGCGGAGGCGGCTACCGTACCACCGTCCGCAACGCGGGAGACGGGCGACGGCGACCGTGGCGATGCGCTTGGGTGACGCCGGCTGGAGGTTGCTTGGGACGCTCCTGCACGACGAAGCCTCTCCGGCGCGGTGGCTACGGTGGCCGGCGCCTGCCTGCCGGGGGCTGCCTGCCGGGCGGCTGCCCGCCGGGCGGCTGGCGGCTGACCGACGGCCGCCTGGCTGAGCCAGGCCAGGCGAGGCCAGGCCGTAATGCGTGTTAATGGCGAGGTTTGTGATGCCAATGCATTTCGGCGAAGCGTGATCGTGTGCCGAATGGGTGTCAACAGGACGCCCGAAATCGTGAGCGTGTGCGATTCGGGTCGCGGAGTGCCCCAAACTGCCCACGCTCACGCTTCGACGAGGCGGACAAAAGACGCGTGTTGCGCTTGTGGTTGATGGTGCTTGGGTGGGCGGGTCGGCGGTGGACGGGTCGGCGGGGGGGCGGGTCGGCGGGGTGGAGGGTGCCCGGGCGGGCGAGGTGGGTAGGTAGGCGGGTGGATGGTGCTGGTTGGGGGGCCAGCTATGGTCGAAGCGGTACGGACGACGCAATCGACTTTCGGTATCTGGGTGATTGTCGCCGTGGCGATGATCAGCCTGGCGGTTTGGCTTGTCGGGGTCTACGTGGCCGATAGCTATCAGACCCGGTTGAGCCGTCAGCGGCGGCGCGTGGGGGTGCCGGGCCGGCACTCACCGGGGCCGACGCGGCTGCGCCGGCCGAGGCGTCGGCGGCAGCGTCAATACCGGGCCAGCGCCGTGAGGCTGGGGAGGCGGAACCGGAGCCCGCCTCGGCCTCGACTTCGACGTCTGCTTCTGCTTCTGCTTCTGCTTCTGCTTCGGAAACCGGAGCGGCGCGGGGCAAGCACGCCCGGCCGGGCGACTACTACGCTGCGGCCGACTACTACGAGGCGGCTGATTACAAGGCGGCGGAGAAGCCGCCGGCCGGAAACCCGGAGACGAGCCCCCGTGGAGTCGGCGAGCCCGCGACGGGTAGCCAGGCGGACGCTCCGACCCGGCCGGACCTGCCCGCCCAGGCGGCGCCGACCGGCCGGCACGCGATGCCCGCCCAGCGCACCGGCGACCCCGACCCGCAGGCGATGCCTACCCAGCGCAGCGACGACTCCGACCGGGCCGCTATGCCTACCCAGCGCACCGGCGACTCCGACCGGGCCGAGCGAACCTATGCGGGACCTGAGGCCAATCGCGAGGACGACGAAGACGACCAGGACCAGCGGTAACTAGGCCTGATGGCTCCAGGCCGGGGTGGCGCGGGAGGGCGGGCGCCGGGCTACGGGTTGGGGAGGTCGACCAGGGCTGATAGGGCGGACAGGTGGGCGCCGGGGGTGCCGAAGGTGACCGAGGCTGCCTTGGCGCGTTTGAGATAGAGGTGGGCGGGGTGCTCCCAGGTGAAGCCGATGCCGCCGTGCAACTGGACCATCTCCTCGGCCGCCAGCACCGCCGCCTCGCAGCAGGCCGACTTGGCCAGCGCGACCGCGACCGGGGCGTCCGGGTCGTCGGCCGCCAGGCAGGCGGCGGCGTACCTGGAGGCCGCCCGGGCGAGCGTGATCGTGGTCCAGAGGTCGGCCAGCCGATGCTTGAGAGCCTGGAAGGAGCCGATCTGACGGGCGAACTGGCGGCGTTCCTTGACGTAGGCGACGGTCTGGTCGAGGCAGCGCTGGGCGAGCCCGAGCTGCTCGGCCGCGAGCATCGCCGCCCCGGCCGCCAGGCCCGCGTCGACCGCTGTCCGGGCGGCCTCGCCGATCACGATCAGCCTGGCCTCGGCGTCGTCGAATGAGATGTCGCACAGCTGCCTGGTCATGTCGAGCGAGATGACCGGGGTGCGGTGCACGCCGGCCGCGCTCGCGTCGACCAGGAAGAGCCCGTTGGGCACGCCCTCGGCCGGGACCAGCAGCATCCCGGCCGGCAGCGCGTCGATGACCGCCTTGACCATGCCCCGCAGCTTCACCGTTCCGTCCCGCCCGGAGCCGTCCGAGGCGCGCCCGCTGACCCGGACCGCGGCCGGGAACTGGCCGCGCGGGGCGGCGGTGGCGGTCACCGCGAGGGCGGCCGTGAGCGAGCCGTCGGCCAGCTGGCGCAGCAGCCCGGCGGCGGGCGACACCGGCGTCGTGCGGGTGGCTCCGCCCGAGCTTGCCTGCGCCTGGGCGCGGAGCGCGGCCGCGCGGGCGGCGGCGGCCGGGCCGGAGAGCCCCTCGCCCGAGGTCCACGGGGCGGCGGGTTCCCGGTCGGCCGAGTTGGCGTCGGCCGCCGCGGCGCTACGCGCCGCCGACAGCAGCACCGCCGTCGCGACGACGGCGCTGCCGAGGTACGGAATCGGGGCGACGGCCGCCCCGAACTGCTCGGCGGCGGCGGCCAGCTCGCGATAGGACGCGCCCGCGCCGCCCAGCGGCTCGGGGATCAGCAGGCCGGCGATGCCGATCTCGGCCGCGACCGTGCGCCAGAGCTTGGCGTCGTAGGTCTCCGGCTGCTCGGTCCGTGCGAGCACGTCGGCCGGGGCCGCCGCGGCGGCCAGCAGGTCGGCCAGGGTGGCCGCGAGGTCGCGTTCGGTCTCGGAATAGAGCAGATCAAGCGCCATGACGCGCACCTGCCCGGGGGGTCTGGGTGGCTGGTGAGGTGGGAGTGGGGGGCGTCATCGCGGTAGGTCCTTCCAGGGGACGCCGGTGTCGGTGCGCGGCTCGGGGGGCAGGCCGAGGACCCGCTCGGCGATGATGTTGCGGAGGATCTCCGAGGTGCCGCCCTCGATCGAGTTGCCCTTCGATCGCAGGTAGCGGTAAGCGGGGCCGCGGGCGTAGTCGCTCGAGCCCGAGCGGCGCATCGTCCAGTCGTCGTAGGTCAGGCCGTCGGCCCCGCGAGCTCGATCTCGAAGCCCGAAATCTCCTGATTGAGCAGGGCGAAGGTGAGCTTGACGGCCGAGCCGTCGGGGCCCGGCTGGCCGGACGCCAGCTGCTGGCGGAGCCGCTCGCCCGCCAGCCGGGCGACCTCGGCCCGCGCCCACAGCCGGAGCAGCCGCTGGTGCAGCTCGGGGGTGCGCGCTTCCGGGTGGTCGCGCCAGGCCTGCGCGGCGGTGCCGATCATGCCGGCCTCGCGCGGCGCGGCGCCGGCGGCGCCGATCGCGACCCGCTCGTTCATCAGCGTCGCGTTGGCGACCCGCCAGCCCGCCCCGACCTCGCCGAGCCGGTCGGCGTCGGGCACGCGGGCTTCGGTGATGAACACCTCGTTGAACTCGGCCTCGCCGGTGAGCTGGCGGAGCGGGCGAACCTCGACCCCGGGCGCGTGCATGTCGAGGACGAAGTAGGTCAGCCCGGCGTGCTTGGCGGCGTCGGGGTCGGTCCTGGCCAGCAGCAGCGCCCAGCGGGCGTGGTGCGCGAGCGAGGTCCACACCTTCTGCCCGCTGACCACCCAGTCGTCGCCGTCGCGGACGGCGCGGGTGGACAGGTTGGCCAGGTCGCTGCCGGCGCCGGGCTCGCTGAAGAGCTGGCACCAGATGTCCTCGGCCAGCCACAGCGGCTTGAGCCAGCGGTCCAGCTGCTCGTCGGTGCCGAACGCGATGAGCGTGGGCGCGGCCATGCCCAGCCCGATGACGTTACGGCCGGGGGCGGGGGCTGGCGCGCCTGCCTGCGCGAACTGATTCTCGGCAACCTGCTGAAGCGACCGGGGGAGGCCGAGGCCGCCGTGCCCTACCGGGTAGTGCACGGCGGCCAGGCCGGCGTCGAACCGGTCGCTGAGAAACTGATCGCGCGGCGTGCTCGCGGGATCGTGGTCGGCGCAGAACGTGCGTATCCTCGCGCGCAGGTCCGCCTCGTCCGCCTGTCGGTCAGTTGACATGCTGTCGCTCAACGCCGTGCCGCCTGTTCTCGCTTGGGCTTAGGAGACCGGGCCGCCGGCCACGTACAGGACCTGGCCGGAGACGAAGCCGGCGGCGTCGCTCACGAAGAACGAGACCGCCTGGGCGATGTCCTCGGGCTTGCCGACCCGCTGGACCGGGATGCCCTTGGCCGCGCCGGCCTGGAAGTCCTCGAACGAGACGCCGAGCCGGGCGGCGGTCGCGGCGGTCATGTCGGTCACGATGAACCCGGGCGCGATCGCGTTGGCGGTCACGCCATACTTGCCGAGCTCGATCGCGAGGGTCTTGGTGAAGCCCTGCATGCCCGCCTTGGCGGCGGAGTAGTTGACCTGGCCGCGGTTGCCGACGGCGGAGGTCGAGCTCAGGTTGACGATCCGGCCCCACTTGGCGGCGACCATGTACTTCTGGGTGGCGCGGGTCATCAGGAACGCACCCCGCAGGTGCACGTTCATGACCGTGTCCCAGTCGTTCTCAGACATCTTGAAGATCAGGTTGTCCCTGGTCACGCCCGCGTTGTTGATCAGCACGGTCGGCTCGCCGAGCTCGGCCACGACCTTGTCGACCGCCGCCGCGACCTGCTCGGCGTCGCTGACGTCGGCGCCGACCGCGATCGCCTTGCCACCCGCCTTCTCGATCTCGGCGACGGTCTCGGCGCCGTCGGCCTCGTTAAGGTCGAGCACCGCGACGGCCAGCCCGTCGGCGGCGAGGCGCTTGGCGGTGCCGGCCCCGATGCCCCGGGCAGCCCCGGTTACGATCGCGATTCGCTGTGGCATATCGTTGCATTTCCTTTCCCAGATGCCCGACGCCGCTGTCGGCGAACGTCGGTGTTCCTGCGTCATTATTCCGGACGACGAGCGACGCGCCACCCCCGGTCGGGGGCGAGTTTGCCCACACGTCCGGTTGCGTGGCGGTCCCGGGAGGCACCGGCGGGTACGTTGTCAGTGTTCCGTCCGGATGAGGGTAGGTAGCCCAGTGCCATCGATTGCTGTTGCTTTTGCCCGCCGCTCGCGCGCGGGGCTGGCGGTGCTGGCGGTGGTGGCCGGCACGGTCGCGGTCACCGGGTGCGCGACCAAGGGCACCCCGTACGCCACCCCTTCCTCCTCGCAGTCGGCGTCGGCGACGTCGGCCGCGACCGCGCCCACGTCGTCGGCCGGGGCGCTGCCGACCGCGTCGATGACGCCGCTGGCCGCCGCTAGCCGGCCAGCTGACCGGCACGCAGCTGGAGTCGGTGCTGCTGCCGGCCTCGGACTTCCCGGCCGGGTTCAGCGCCTCCTCGTCCGGGCCGGTCAGCTCGGGCGGGACGCTGACCTCGGCGGCGGCCCAGTATCCGCTGGCCACGGTCAGCTGCTCGGACTTCGTGCAGCATCTGGGGTCGACCGGGTTCGGCGAGACGGCGATGGCGGCCGACAGCATCGTCGGCACGGATCAGGCTTATGACCAGGTGATCTATCAGTTCGGCGCGGCTTCGTCGGCGTCGGCGTTCGTGGCCGGGATCCGGTCGCTGGCCGGGCGGTGCGCGTCGTTCACCGCGCCCGCCGGCACCGGGACGACGGGTACGTTCTCGCTGAAGGCGACGCCGGGGCCTTCGGTGGCCGGGCTGTCCAGCGTCGAGCTGGTGCAGTCGGGGAAGGTATCGGGGTCGGCGCGTGACCCTCGACACGCTGCTGGTCGCGAGCGGGGTGGACGTGTTCGCGGCGGCCGGGGTCGGCCTGGGGACCGGCGCGCCCGCGGTGCCGGCCAAGGAGACGATCATCTACAACCTGATGAAGCGGCAGGCGGCCGCGGCGGTGCTTGGCTAGATCGTTACGTTTCCTGGCGGAGGCGCTCGGCCAGCAGCTCGGCCAGGTGGATGCCGTGGACGTCGGCCAGCTGGTCGAGCTGGGTGCGGCAGGAGAAGCCGTCGGCCAAGATCGCGGGGGCGGTGCTGGATTCTGCTTGGCTTACGGCCTCGCGGACGGCGGGGAGCAGGGCGGTCTCGGCGACGGCGACGGACACGTCGTAGTGGCCGCGCTCGACGCCGAAGTTGCCCGCCAGGCCGCAGCAGCCGCCGACCGCGGTGATCGTTCGCCCCCGCGGTTGCGAGCAGCTTCCTGTCGGCGTCCCAGCCGAGGACCGCGTGCTGGTGGCAGTGCGGCTGGGCGACCCCGGTGACGTCGGACAGGTCGGGCGGGGTCCAGCCGTCGGTGCGCGGTGAGCAGCTCGGCCAGGGTCTTCACGGCGCCCGCCAAGCGCCTCCGCGCGGGGGTCGTCCGGCAGCAGTTCGGCCGCGTCGGCGCGGAGCGCGGCGGTGCACGACGGCTCGAGCCCGACGACCGGGATGCCGGCGTCGAGGGCCGGGCCTAGCTCGTCGAGCGTCCGCTTGAGCTGCCGCCTGGCCCCGTCCAGCTGGCCGGTCGAGATCCAGGTGAGACCGCAGCAGACGTTGCGCTCGGTGACGCGGACCTGGTAGCCGGCCGCCTCGAGGACCGCGACCGCGGCCTGGCCGACCTGCGGCGCGAACGCGTTGGTGAACGTGTCCACCCACAGCAGCACGGGCGTGCTTTCGCTGCCGTCGGTGGTCGCGGGCCTGCTCGCGGGGCGCGTGCTTTCCTGGCGCTCGGCGAACCAGCGGCGGAAGCTCTGGGTCGCGAACACGGGCAGGTCCCGGCGCTCGTCGATGCCGCCGAGGCGCTTGGCCAGGGCGGCCGCAGGCGCGAACCGCAGGGCGGCGTTGGCCAGGCTCGCCGTCCACCGCGCGCGCGAGGTCAGCGCCGCCCAGCGGGGCAGCCAGCCGAGCGCGTAGTGCGACGCGGGCCGGAGCTTGCCCCGGTACCGCTGGTGAAGCGCCTCGGCCTTGTAGGTGGCCATGTCCACCCCGGCCGGGCAGTCGGTCGAGCAGCCCTTGCAGGACAGGCAGAGGTCGAGCGCCTCCGCCACCTCGGGCGACTGCCAGCCGGACGAGACCAGCGAGCCGTTCGACGAGCTCCTGCAGCACCCGCGCGCGGCCCCTGGTGGAGTCCTTCTCGTCCCTCGTCGCCAGGTAGGACGGGCACATCACGCCGCCGGAGGCGGTGTTGTCGGCCCGGCACTTGCCGACGCCGGTGCAGCGGTGCACGGCGGCGGAGAAGTCGCCGCCGTCGGCGGCGTAGGCGAAGGCAAGGCCGCGGCGCAGCGGCGGGGCGAGCGGGACCCGCAGGTCCGCGTCGAGCGGGGCCGGATCGACGATCACGCCCGGGTTGAGCAGGTTGGCCGGGTCGAACAGCTGCTTGACCGCGCCGAACAGGCCGATCGCCGTCGCCGAGTACATGGCCGGGAGCAGCTCGCCGCGGGCCCGGCCGTCGCCGTGCTCGCCGGACGCCGACCCGCCGTAGGAGGCGGCCAGCCGGGCCGCGTCCTGCGTGAACGACCGCAGCACGGACGGCCGGTCGCGGAGCGGGAAGTCGATCCGAGCGTGGATGCAGCCGTCGCCGAAGTGCCCGTAGAGCAGGCCGTCGACGCCGTGCGCGGCCATAAGCGCCTCAAGTTCGCGCAGGTAGGCGGGGAGCGACGCGGGCGGCACGGCCGAGTCCTCCCAGCCCGGCCAGGCGGGCGCGCCGGCCGGCGTGCGGCCGGCCAAGGCCCGCGCCGTCCTCGCGGATGCGCCACAGCGCGGCCGCGGCCGGGCCGGTGATCACCGCGCTGTCCAGGCAGCCGCCGTCGGCGACGAGCTTGCTCGCGGCCGCGCGGGCCTCGTCGCGGCGTGTCGCCGGCGGTCTCGGCGAACAGCCAGCCGCCGCCGCGCGGCAGGTCGGGCACGGCGGCCGGGCCGCGCCGCGATCCGGACCACGTCGACCATCCGCGAGTCGAGGCCCTCGAGGGCGACCGGGAGGTGCGGCAGCAGCGCGGGCACGGCCTCGGCGGCGGACGCCATGTCCGGGTAGCCGAGCACCGCCAGCGCGGTGGCGCGGCGGCGCGGCGACCAGGCGGACGGTGGCCTGCAGGGTCAGCGCGAGGGTGCCCTCGGTGCCGGACAGGAACTTGGCGACGTCGGCGCCGTTCTCCGGCAGCAGGTGCTCGAGCGAGTAGCCGGACACCTGGCGGGTGAACCGGCCGAACTCGGTCCTGATCGTGGCCAGATTGCCGTCGACCAGGTGCGCGCAGGTCGTCGAGCAGTCGCGCGCCCGGGGCGGTCGGGTCCGGGGCGGCCGCGTTCGGGGCGGCCGGGCCGCGCCCGCGCTCGGCGGTGAAGCGCGTGCCGGTGCCGGTGACCACGTCCAGCGCGATCACGTTGTCGGCGGTCCGGCCGTAGCGCAGCGCCCGCGAGCCGCAGGCGTTGTTGCCGATCGCGCCGCCGATGGTGGCCCGCGAGTGGGTGGAAGGGTCCGGGCCGAACCGCAGCCCGTGCGGCGCGGCCGCGGCGGTGATGTCGTCGAGCACGGTGCCGGGCTCGACCAGCGCCGTCTGCTGCTCGGGGTCTACGTGCAGCACGCGGTTGAGGTGCCGCGACAGGTCGAGCACGAGGCCGGTGGAGAGCGCGTTGCCGGCGATCGAGGTGCCGCCGCCGCGGCTGACGATCGGCGCGTTCAGCTCGCGGCAGACGGCCAGGGCGGCGACGATCTCGTCGGCGCTGCGCGGGAACGCGACTACCTCGGGGACGACCCGGTAGTTGGAGGCGTCGGAGGAGTACTCCGCCCGCCGCCTGGTCGCGGTCTCGACCTCGGCCAGCCCGGCCGCGCGGAGCGCGGCCGCTAGCTCCCCCAGGTTGACGGTCTCCCCTGGCGTGACGGCCGCCGTCGTGGTCACCATTCCCGCAAGCCTAGTACGGCTGCCGGGCGCGCCGGCGGGCTCTCCGGACGGGCTCGTGCGGGCTGGCGGGGCCCTCGCGCGGGCTCGCGCGCGGTTTCGGGGGTGGCGGCTGCGCGCTTCTTGCTGTTATCCTCAGAAGTTGATCTTGTCTTCTTATCAGTTTTGACGACTTTCTCGCCTACTTATCAGTTCTGACCACTTTTGCGCCCGAATTGTCTGATTCTCGTGGTCAAAAGTGATAGGGAGATGCATGGAATGGTCAGAACTGATAAGTAGATGACTGCCGTGGTGGGGCGAGAGTGGAAGGTCATAACCGCTGGGGGGCGGTCGTCGCCAGCGGGTGGAAGGTGGTCACTGCCGGCGGGCGGCGAGGGTGGTCATCGGGCGGCGGAGGTGGCCATCCGGGGGCGGTCGTCGCCAGCGGGTGGAAGGTGGTCACTGCCGGCGGGCGGCGGAGGTGGTCATCCGGGGCGGGGGTGGTCACTGCCGGCGGGGGTGGCCATCGGGGGACGGGGGTGGTCATCGGGCGGCGGGCGGCGGGGCAAGGTGGTCGTTGGTTGCGGGGGTGGGGGTGGGGGCGGGGGCGGGGCTAGCGGCGGAAGACGTAGACGTCGGTGCGAACGAAGATCTGCTGGTAGCCGGCGGTCGGGTAGAGCTGGTGCGATGAAGGCCGGGACGTTGGCCGGGGCCGGGCTGTAGCCGCTGTTCTTGCCGTCGAAGACGATGTACTGAGTGAGCGGGTTGCCCGCGTTGCCGATCCAGAACGTGTCGGTGCGGGCCGCCAGCGGCGCGAGCAGGTTGAGGGTGGTCTGCACGGTCGCGCCGTCGGGGACGACCGCCATCGCCGCGTTGTCGGCCGCCACCTGCGGGCTGATCGTGTACGTCGAGCCGTGCCAGAGGCTGCTGAGCGGGAACTGGAACGCGAGCGCGACCGCGACCGCGGCCATCATCGCCGGGCCGTGCCTGGCCAGGCCGCCGCGCACGCTGGTCCAGAGCCCGCCGGTGCGGTCGCCTCTCGCCAGGCGCGTCGACGGCGCGCCAGCGGGCAATCGCCTCGATCGCGGCGATGAACAGGATCGGCGTCAGCGTGGCGTTGTAGTGCCAGCTGGTGCCCCAGTAGGCCGCGTTGGTCGAGATGAACCGCAGCGCCAGGCCGGGCAGCGCGATCAGCGCGACCGGCGAGCCGAGGGCCGCGAACGCGGTCGGCAGCAGCAGCAGGACCACGGTCTGCAGCTTGACCGGCCAGCCGGACGCCGTCTGCACGACCAGCGCGCCGGCCGAGAAGCCGTGGTCGCCGCCCGACGACGCCCGCCGTCCTTCCAGTAGTAGTACTCGTGCAGCGGGTTGAAGTGCGGAATGATCACCGTGATCGCCAGCACCGACCAGGTCAGGCCCCAGCCGAACAGCAGCGCGCCCCAGCCGATGCTCCCCCGCCGGCCGAGCGGCCCGAGCCGGCCGACCCGGACCCGCCGGGCCCGTCGGCGAGGGCACGGACGCCGTGAAGACCAGCAGCGCGCCGATCGCGGCGACCGTGAACCCCTGGTCCTCCTTGATGAACACCAGCGGCAGCGCCCACAGCGCGGTCGCCCGCACCCGGCCGCGGACCAGCGCCGATAGCGAGAACGCGAGCAGCGGCACCGCGAGCGCGATCTCGTGGAAGTCGAAGTCGATCATCTGCTGCAGGCCCCAGCAGAAGCCGTAGGCGAACCCGATCGTCCGCCCGCTCGGCCGTCCGAGCAGCGACCGATCCGGCCGCGATGACCGGGAACACCGACAGCGCCGTCAGCAGCGCCTGGAAGAACAGCAGGGTGGCGGGCGAGGGGAACAGCCGGAAGAACGGCGCCAGCACCGCCAGGCCGACCTGGAAGTGATCGCCGAGCAGGTTGAACCCGGGCCCCCGGACGTCCACGATCGGCGCCCGCAGCAGCGACAGCTGCTTGACGTACTCGGTGTAGATGCCCAGGTCCCAGGAGGCGGGCGCGAGCTGCAGGAGCCGGAAGAGCGAGATCGCGTAGTAGGCGCAGAACACCAGCGACGCGATCGTCCACGCGACCGGGTCGCGCCAGACTCCCGGCTCCCGGTAGGCCCGCTGCGCTGGCGGGTCACGGGCACGCGGAGAGCGTCCTCGGTATCCACGGCTCGCGGGCGGGGCTCCCCCAGCACCCCCGCAGCTTACCGCGCCGAACCGGCGGAGCAACCTGAGTCAGACCAGCAGCAGCTTGGCGATCCGCCGGCCGGCCACCGCCACCCCGGCCGCGCCGATCGCCGCCAGGTACGCCGCCCGCCACAGCAGCGCCCACGACGGCGCCCCGAGCACCAGGTCGCGCAGGATGACCACGCCCTGGTAGAGCGGCGTCCACTCCACGATCACGCCGATGACGTGCGGATACACCGACAGCGGAAAGAACGTGCCGGAGAACAGGAACAGCGGCACCGAGACCAGCAGCACGTACTCGAAGTCCTGCCAGGACTTCATGTACGTGGTCAGCGCCACCCCGGCGGCGGCGGTGGCGAAGCTGACCAGGGCCGCGCCCGGCAGCGCGAGCAGCGCCCACGGGGAGACGATCAGCCCCATCGCGGCCATCACGATCAGGAACGGCACCGAGTAGAGGATGCCGCGCAGCACCGCCCAGCCGATCTCGGCCAGCGCCACGTCCTGCGCGCCGAGCGGGGTGGCCAGCACCGAGTCGTAGAGCTTCTCGAACTTGAGCCGGCCGTAGACGTTGAACGTCGAGTCGTTCAGCGCCCCGTTCAGCGCGGAGACCGCCAGCAGCCCGGGCGCGACGAACTCCCGGTACGGCACCGGGTGCCCGGCCGGCCCGGCCACCGTGCCGATCAGCCCGCCGATGCCGACGCCGACCGAGAGCAGGTAGAACAGCGGCTCGGCGGCCCCGGACGCGACCACCAGCCACATCCGCCGGTAGAAGCGCGCGTGCCGCTCGATCAGCCGGATGCCCCGCGCGCCGGGCAAAGAGGAAAAGTCAAAGGCATCCGATGTCGAACGGACCTCCTGCTCGACCGGCACGGCCGCCCGTCTCCTCGGCGTCCGACCGGCGGCTAGACATAGAGCCGCCTGCGGTAGCTCCGGGCGCCCGCCCACAGGCCGATGGCGGCCATCGCGGCCAGGTAGCCGACGTGGATGGCGGCCGAGCCGGCCGTGACGGTGCCGAGGGCGAGCGCGCGGCACAGCGCCGCGCCGTGCCACAGCGGGGTCGCGTAGGCGATCGGGCGGATCCAGCCGGGCAGCTGGCTGATCGGGAAGAACGTGCCGGAGAAGAGCATCAGCGGTATCGAGCCGAACCTGATGATGTAGTTCATCGGGGTGGTGGTGGTCAGGGTGACCGCCCAGGCCGCGACCGGCGCGGCGAACGCGAGGCCGAGCAGCACCGAGGCCGGCAGCAGCAGCACCGCCCACCAGGACCTGATCAGCCCGAAGGCGGCCATCACGACCACGAAGCAGGCGGAGTTCATCGCGATCCGCATCGTGATGAAGATCAGGTGGCCGCGGTTGATGTCGGCCGGGCGGAGCATGGTCGCCCGGGCGGCGATGTAGATCGAGTTCCAGTGCATGCGCGCCGAAGACCGGGAACATCGAATTGCTGCAGCCCGGTGTTCATCGCCTGCACGGCCAGCACCGCCGGGGCGACGAAGACCACGTACGGCACGCCGCCGAGGGCGCGCGGTGCCGTTCTTGTCGACCAGCGAGCCGAGGCCGTAGCCCATCGCGCCGAGGTAGAACAGCGGGCCGAAGACCGACGACCAGATCGAGGACCGCCAGGTCCGCCGGTACATGACCAGCCAGCAGCGGAACGCGCGGACGGACAGCTCCCAGCCGCTGGGGAGCTTGCGGCCAGGGGGGCTCGCGGATGCGGTGCGTTCTGCGGTGAGGGACATCAGTCGATCAGGGTCCGGCCGGTGAGGCGGAGGAAGACGTCCTCGAGCGAGGACCGGCGGACCAGCTCGGTGATCGGCTTCAGCCCGGCCGCGTGGACGCGCTCGAGGAACGCGTCGCCGTCGGCCTCGTAGATGAGTATGCGGTCGGCAGTCACCTCGGTACCGTTCGGGCGAAAGGTCTTGGATCTTCTCCGCCGCCGCCTCCTGCTCGTCGGGGGCGAATCGCAGCTCGAGGACCTCGGGGGTGGCGTAGCGGGTGATGAGCTCGCGCGGGGTGCCCTCGGCGGCGATCTTGCCGTGGTCCATGACGACGAGGCGGTCGCACAGCTGCTCGGCCTCGTCCATGTAGTGCGTGGTGAGGATGAGGGTGACGCCGCGCTGCTTGAGGCGGAAGAGGCGGTCCCAGACCACGTGCCTGGCCTGCGGGTCGAGGCCGGTGGTGGGCTCGTCGAGGATGAGGATCTCGGGGTCGTTGATGAGGCTGCGGGCGATCGTGAGGCGGCGCTTCATGCCGCCCGACAGCGGGTCGACCATGTCGTTCGCGCGCTCGGTGAGCTGGACGAAGTCGAGCAGCTGATCGGTCCGCTCGGCGATCAGCTTGCGCGCCGAGCCCGAAGTAGCGGCCGTAGACCAGCAGGTTCTCCCGGACGGTGAGCTCGGCGTCGAGGGTGTCCTCCTGCGGTACCACCCCGAGTCGGGCCCTGATCGCGGCGCCGTCACGCACCGGGTCACCGCCGAGAATGGTAAGCTCACCCTGGTAGGCGGAGAGACGCAGCCGAGCATGCGCATCGTGGAGGACTTTCCGGCCCCATTCGGGCCAAGGAAGCCAAAAGCCTCACCGGCGAGCAGATCGAAATCGATCCCGTCTACCGCGGTGAAGCCGCCGAACCGCTTCGTCAGTCCTCGGGCGCGGACAAGTACTTCGGGCACTGAGCGCAAGAATACCTGGCATTCTTGGTGGATTCCGAACGATTTTCCGGCCCTCCAGCAGGGTAGGTCAGGCGTCTAAGTAAGCTAGGGGCACGGTGTTGGCGGCGCAGCGGAGGTATGCGAGGCGCCCGACAGGCGAGAGGAACTGAGCCAGTTGAGTCTGATCCGCGATTACTACTTCCGGTTTCAGGTGCTGGTCCACGAGGTCGCCAAGTTCGGCGTCGTGGGCCTGGCCGGGTTCGTCGTCCAGCTCGGGCGTGCAGAACGCGCTGCACTCCGGCGCCGGCGTCGGCGCCATCACCTCGGTGATCATCGCGCTACGTCGTCGCCACCGTGGTGACCTTCGTCGGCAACCGGCACTGGGCGTTCAAGCACCGCAAGGGCAAGGGGCTGAAACACGAGACGATCGCTCTTCGTGCTGCTCAACTGGTCGGCATCGTGATCCAGGTCGGCATCGTGGACATCGCGTACTACGGGCTCGGCTACAAGGACGGGCTTGTCCTACAACGTCGCCACGATCATCGGCATCGGGCTGGCGACGATGTTCCGGCTGTTCGCCTACCGCAAGTTCGTGTTCAACAACCACCAGACGGCCGAAGAGGCCGGCGAGCTCGCCTCCGCGTCGGCGAAGTAACGCTGTTTTCTTCGGCTCGCGGGTTTAGCAGCCGGCCTGGTCGCGGGGGACGATGCCGAGCGGGGCGGCGAGGGCGGTCTTGGCCTGGGAGCTGGTCAGGTCGCCGACCGCGACCATGCGCGCGATGACGTGCTCGAGGCGCTGGCGGGCGCTGACCGGATCGTTGATCGGGTCGTCGAGGGACGGGGCGTTGACGACGCCGGCCAGCATCGCGCCCTGCGGAACGGTGAGGTCCGCCGCCGGGTGGCCGAAGTAGCCGCAGCTCGCCTGCTCGAGCCCGTAGTAGCCGTGCCCGTAGTAGGCGACCTCGGCGTAGAGCGCGAGGATCTGCGCCTTGGAGTAGGTGGCGTTGAGCTTGAGCGCGAGCACGACCTGCTTGAGCTCGGCCGTCGGGCCGGTCTCGGTCGGCGTGTAGAGCATCTTCGCGAGCTGCTGCTCGAGGGTCGCGCCGCCCTGGTCGCTGCCGTTGCTGACCTCGGACCAGGCCACCCGGCCGACCGCGAGCACGTCCACCCCGGGCTCGGCGTAGTAGCGCTTGTCCTCGGTGGCGATCAGCGGGCGGGCGAAGTTCGACGGCACCGGCGGGCCCGGGTAGGCGATGCCGTGCTGTTGCGCCTGCGCCTGCGCCAGCTGGGTCGCCTCGCTGGCGGACGGGGTGGCGACCCAGAGGATGCCGACGCCGATGATGCGCGATCAGGATGAGGACCAGGAGCGTGATGGCGGCGCGCTTGAGGTAGCGACGCGCGCGGCTCTTCGGCTGGGGGGCCGGGGCGCTCGTGGGCGCGGGCTCGCCAGACGGTGCCTCGGGTTGCGGAAGCGGCCGGGTGTTACCCATCGGGTCGATGCTAGCCGGGCGCGGGGACCAGAAGCGTCCGGGACCGGTGGTGCTGCAAGTTCCGGCGGGCTCGCGGTTCTCGTTTCCCGGTGGTGCTCCGGATGCGCTAAGGTGAACGCGTTGGTCGGTTAATCCTGCCAACGGCGGGACGTGGCCTAGTTTGGTTTAGGGCACCTGACTGGGGGTCAGGAGGTCGAGAGTTCGAATCTCTCCGTCCCGACTGTTTTTCGAGAACATAGCTGGAATGTCCGACCTCCCGGCGCGCAAGCCGACTCGGGCTCGACGTGTCTCACTTCCGCCGCAAGCGGAGATGGTCGGACGCTGAGCTCGAGAATGCGGTCGTCCGCCATCTCGGGCCGCGCGAAGTGGTCGCCCACACGCCGCCTCGGATCGTCCCCGCTCTTGTTCACCTGCGGACGGCGGGACCGACTGCGGTGCGGGCGGCGGCGGTCGTGTCGCGGTCGGCGTGAGGGGATTACGCTGGCGGCGGTTGCTTGTCGGCCGGGGCCGGTTGTCGGCTGGGGTGAAAGGGAGTGCGGGCGTGGCTGATCTTGGGGCGTGGCTTGGGGCGGTCAGTACGGAGCTCGGGGTGCCGGTGGAGGAGGTGCTGCCGCAGTCGGCGCAGGACGAGATGCTGGCGCTGACCTCGGAGATCGCGCATGGCGTGGTGCGGGTCGCGGTACCGCTGACCAGCTATCTGATGGGAGTCGCGGTCGGCCGCGGCGCGTCGCCGGAGGAGGCGCTGCGGATCGTCGGCGGACTGCTTCCTGGGCACGACGAGTGACCTAAGGTCACGGAAATCGCTGTCTTCCCATTGTTTTTCCTGGTCATCAGGTGTAAGAGGTAACGCTCCGTGGAATGACGCCCCCGTAACTGATCCATATCGGGGGGGAGATCAGTGCCCACGAAGACCACGGCTACCATGCCGGGCACGACAGACACGGCGAGCAAGCCGCCGGCGACTCGCTCGGCGGCGGCCAAGCCCGCGACCGCGGCGAGCGCGCGGACGGCGGCGCGACCCGCGACGAGCAGGACTGCGGCCAGCAGGACCGGGGCCGGCAGGACCGCGGCGAGCAGGAACGGGGCAGGCAGGACGGCGGCGAGCAGGACGGCCGCTGTGACCGGAAGCAGGGCCACCACCAGCAGGAGCACGGCCGGCCGGGGTACCGCCAGCAGGACGACCGCGAGCAGGTCGAGCGCCAGCAGGAGCACCGCCAGCAGGACGAGCGCGGCGACGCCGCGCACGGTCTCGGCGGCGGCGACCAAGGTGACCACGGCCGCGACCAAGCTGAACACCGCGGCCACCCAGGCCGGGACGTCAGCCAAGGCGCTGACGTCAGCGCTGACCGCGATCAGCACCGCGACCAAGGCCCTGGAGACCGCGGTCGCGTCGCTGAACGACGCGGCCAAGGGGCTGTCGGCCAACTCGGCCGCCAAGACCTCGACCACCACCAGGAGCAGGTCCGCGGGAGCGGCGGCGAGGCCGGCCGCGTCGTCGCGGTCGACCGCGACGAAACCTGCCACCAGCGCCGCCGCGAGGTCCGCGGTGGCGACGGCGGCGAAGGCCTCGACGGCGACCGCGCCGAAGTCGTCGACCACGACGGCGACGAAGTCCTCGGCCGGGCCGGCCAAGAAGGCAAAGGCCGCCAAGAAGGCGGCCAAGCCCAAGAAGGCGGCCAAGGTCTGACCGGCTAACGCCGAGGTCTGACCGGCTCGCCGATCGATCCCGCCCGCGCTCTTCCGCCCGCGCTATGACGCCCGGGCGGAAGAGCGCGGGCGGTCGGGGTGTTGGATGACAACATGGCTATTGATGGCGAGTACGTGCCGAGCACGCGGGCGTGGGTTCGGGATCAGGTGACGGAGTACGAGGGTTCCGGTGGCACCTCCGGGACGACGCTGCGCGACACCGGGCTGCCGGTGGTGATCGTGACGAACCGGGGCGCGAAGACCGGCGCGGTGCGCAAGACCCCGCTGATGCGGGTTGAGCACGACGGCGCCTACGCGGCGGTCGGGTCGGTTGGCGGCGGGCCGAAGAACCCGGTCTGGGTGTACAACCTCCGCGCGAACCCGGAGGTGGTGCTGCAGGACGGTCCCGAGACGTGGACGATGACCGCCCGCGAGGTGGCAGGCGAGGAGCGCGCGTGGTGGTGGGAGCGGTCGGTCGCCGCCTTCCCGCCGTACGCGGAGTACCAGACGAAGACCGACCGGATGATCCCGGTCTTCGTCCTCGAGCGAGCCGGCTGACCAGACGCCGTGCCCGCTAGCGACGCCGCGTGCGGGCGAGTTCGCGGTGCCGGGCGTGCTCGGCGCGGAGCCAGTCGGCGGTCGGGCGTTCGTCGGTAAGGCGTTCGTCGGCCGGGTCCGCGCCGGCCTCGGTCGCGTCCAGGTAGGCGCGGTCGGCGTCGACCCGCCGGCGGAACTCGGGCTGCTCGCCGACGTGGCCGTGGCCGGGCACCAGCACGCGCACACCCGGCACGCTCGCGAGCAGCTCAAGTCCCTGCCGGTAGCCGCCGAACGGGTCGGCCGCCGCCAGGTCGAGCAGCGGGATCTCGAGGTCCGAGAGCATGTCCCCCGCGATCAGCACGCCCGGGTCTGGCAGCAGCACCGCGCCGTGCCCGGGCACGTGCGCGTCGTGCGCGTAGACGACCGCGCGCGGCCCGGCCCAGTCGATCTCACGGCCGAGCAGCGGCTCGACCTGGGCGAAGGATGTCAGGTCGTGGCCGGGGGCTTCGTCCTCCACGCGGTGATGAGACCGGGCAGCTCGCGGGCGGCGACCGCGACCGCGCGCGGCGTGGCGTACCTCGGGGCGGGGCCGAACGCGGGTGACCAGAGCAGGTGATCCCAGTGCGGGTGGGTGGACCAGCCCGCGACCGGGCGCAGCCCGCGCGCCGTCAGCCAGCGCGCGAGCGCGGCCAGGTCGGCCACCGTCACCGCCGGGTCGATGAGCAGGCAGCCGCCGTCGTCGCCGGCCACGACCGTGGTCGTGGTCGTGTACAGGTCGGCGGTGGCGACGAAGACGCCGTCCGCTATCTCATCCACGGGGCCTGCCCGGGTACGGCTGCACGCCGACGCCGCACAGCACGTCGCCGTGCTGGGTGATGCCCGGCGGCAGCAGGTCGAGCCCGCCGAAGAAGGCCGCCAGGTCGGCCTCGGTCGCGCCCGACGGCCAGACCGAATCGGGCAGTCGCCCGGCGTCGCCCGCGCCCACGGTCGCCACCAGGTAGCTGCCCGGCGCGAGCGCCTTGACCAGGACGCCGACGACGGACCGGGCGGTGCCCGGCTCGAGGGCCTGGACGATCAGCGCCAGCACCAGGCAGACGGGCCTGGAGAAGTCGATTGCGCGGAGCGCGTCGAGCAGGGCCTCGGGTTCTGTCAGGTCGCCGACTTGGTAGCGGACGCCGGCCGGGACGAGGTCGGTGGCGTGGGTGACGACGACCGGGTCGCGGTCGATGTAGACGACGCGGGCGGCCGGCAGCAGCGCTTGCGCGGTCGCGTGGGTGGAGGGGCGGGTGGGCAGGCCCGCGCCGATGTCCAGGTACTGGTCCACGCCGTGGCCTGCGATGCGGGCGACCGCCGCCGCCAGCTGCGTCCTTGACGCGGTCAGGTGGTCGGGGAGCCGGGGGTAGAGCGCGACCAGCCGGCCCGCCAGGGCCCGGTCGGCGGCGAAGTTGTCTTCGCCGCCGAGCAGGTGATCGTAGGCGCGGGCGACGCTCGGGGTACGGGTGTCGAGCACGCCGGCAGCTTACTGCCTACAGCGCGCAGCGCGGGGCCGCCCGGCGGGCGCGGTCGCGCCGGCCGGGCGGCGGTGACGGCGGGACTGCTAGATGTTCGTCCCCGGCGCGATGGCGGAGACGCGGAGGTACACGTGCTTCCCGCCGACGGTGCAGGCGGGAAGGGAGAAGAACCCGTAGTCGGCACTGCGCTGGTTCGGCGCGTAGACCTTTATGAGGCTCGCGTTGGTGGGCTTGCAGCCGGAGGTCTGCACCTCGGCGTTGCCGTACGCGAACAGCGCGTGCGCAGTTCCGCCGGCGGCGATGTTGACCCACTTCGGCGTGTAGTTAGACAGCCGCCCGGCCGCGTCGCCGAGCTGGTGGCCGTTCAGGTTGGTGGCCGAGACGCCGGGCCAGCCCCAGGTGCGGCAGGTGTGGTTGCTGGTGTTGGTGAACTCCAGCGGGTAGTAGAAGGTCCCGGCCGCCCCTGCGCCGGCGTCGGCGTTCACCCAGACCGCGAGGTTGCCCGCGGTGCAGACCGGTATGAGGGTGGAGGGCGCGGCTGGGGCTGCCGACGCGGACGAGGCCACCACGACGGCGGACCCGGTGCCGAGCGCAAGCGCGGCGGCGACTGCCGCGGCGGCGCGGCGAATTGTCGTTCTCATTTATTTCACTCCCGGTTTGGTTAAGCGGGCTCGCCGGATGACATTCCCCGGTCGATGTCCCGCTAGAAAGTAAGACGCAGTAATGACATAAACGGTTGTGGCAATAGTTAATTAGCGCCCGCCAATTCGTCGCCGCGGGCGGATAGATAGGGTGGATAGCATGGACACGGATGAAACGGACATCGATCAGTGGGCCCGACGGGGATCCTCGTTCGGGGCGGTCGCGGCGGCCTACGCCGAGCACCGGCCCGACTATCCGGCCGACGCGGTGGCCTGGTGCGTCGCGCCGACCGGGCGTCCGGTGGCGGGGCTGCGGGTGCTCGACCTCGGGGCCGGCACCGGCAAGCTGACCGCGCTGCTGGCGGAGCTTGGCGCGGACGTGACCGCGGTCGAGCCGGACCAGGCGATGCTGGCCGAGCTGCGGCGGCAGCTGCCGTCGGTGCGGGCGCTGCACGGCCCGGCCGAGGCGATCCCGCTGGCCGACGGCTCGGTCGACGCGGTGCTGTGCGCGCAGTCGATGCACTGGTTCGACATGGCGCGGGCGCTGCCCGAGATCGCCCGGGTGCTGACGCCGGGCGGGGTGCTCGGCGCGCTGTGGAACAGCGACGACGACCGGGTGGAGTGGGTCGCCGGGCTGCGGGACGTGGCCCAGGGGGCGGGCTCGCCGGTCCGCTCGCAGCGGGAGCGGGACGCCACCGCGTTCGGGGCCGAGCAGTTCGGCAACGAGCTGTTCACCCCGACCGACCGGGCCGAGTTCGCCAACCCGCAGGCGCGGACGATCGACTCGCTCATCGACGACCTGCGCACCCACTCGGCGGTGCTGATCATGGAGTCCGGCCAGCGCGAGCTGGTGCTCGGCCGGATCCGCGGCTATCTAGAGTCTCGACCGGAGACCGGGGGCGGGGCGTTCGCGCTGCCGATGGTCACCTCGGCCCTCCGCTCGGTCCGGCGTTAACCGGCCTGTACCGCGCAGGTTATAGAGTCCAGGGGTGGCTACCGAGACCGAACTTGAGGCGCTGTCGTCCCGCGAACTGCACGACAAGGCCGTGCACCGGGCACTCACCCATGCCGACTTTGGCTTCCTGTGGGAGCTAGCGCGGACCATTCCCGAGGCGGAGTCGCTCGAGGGCTACGACGGCGAGTCCGAGGTGGACGCGGTGAAGGTGTCCGGCCTGCTGTCTGACCTGATCGGCTCGGGCGAGGGACCGGTCGCGGACGCGCTCCGGCCGCTGTACATCGACTACCTGGTCAAGCACTCTAAGTAACCGGGGCGAGCGGGCGGGACCAGAGTCGCCCGGGACCGTTCGACATACTGATTTTGATTGCGCCTGGGAAAAGACGCGAGCGCGGCGCGACCCGCAGGGGCCGCGCCGCGCTCGTGGCTGGTGACCTGCGCCCTTAGGCCTGCAGGACACCCTCGATCTCGAGGGTGATGGTGGCCTTGTCGGACACCGCCACGCCGCCGGGCACGCCGGGGATCGGGCCGTCGAAGTTGACGCCGAATTCCTTCCGGTTGATCTCGGTCGTGGCCGAGAAGCCGACCCGGGTGCCGCCGTAGGCGTCCGGGCCGAAGCCGTTGACCTCGAGCTTGAACGTGGTCGGCTTGGTCACGCCCTTGAGGGTGAGGTCGCCGTCGAGCAGGAAGTTGCTGCCGTCGACGCGGACGCCGGTCGAGGCGAACGTCATGAACGGGTGCTTCTCAACCTCGAAGAAGTCGGCGCTGCGGATGTGCGCGTCGCGCTGCTCCTGGCCGGTGTTGATCGAGGAGAGGTCAACGCTGGCGGTGACGGACGAGTCAAGCGGGTCTAGCGCCGGTGACGATGGTGCCCTCGAACGTGTCGAAGCGGCCACGCACCTTGCTGACCATCATGTGACGAACGGTGAACGAGACCTCGGAGTGAACCGGGTCGATCGCCCACGTGCCGGCGACGTAGCCCGGGATCTCCACAGCAGTCGAGCTCATTGAGCCTCCAGGAATGATTGTGCAACTGCGACGCTGAAGTGCGTTACGCAGTAAGACTACCTCAAACTTGTTGAAGCGTCATGCAAATCGGTGAGGGCTTGGTCACAGCCCTCTCACCACCCTAACTCCGGGCCCGGCCGGGCTGCCAGTGGCCCTGCGGACGCGAAACGGACCCGGCCGCCGGTGGCCGGGTCCGTTCGCGTGCTCGGTCGGGTTCCGCTCCCCGCTAGGGGACCTGCTCGCTGGCGACCGGGACCTCGGTCGCCTCGACCGGGGGCTGCAGCGCGAAGTGGCAGGCCGCCATCCTGGCTGGCGACGCCGTACGGCTTCAGCTCCGGCTCCTTGGTCGAGCAGATCTCCTGCGCGATCGGGCAGCGGGTGCGGAACCGGCAGCCGGTCGGCGGGTGCATCGCGCTCGGCAGTTCGCCGGTGATGCCCTCGTGCACCTTGGATCGTTCCGTCTCGGGGTCGGCGGTGGGCGCCGACTCGATCAGGCCCTTGGTGTAGGGGTGGGCCGGGCGCAGGTAGACCTCGTCGGCGGTGCCGATCTCGACCAGCTTGCCGAGGTACATGACGCCGATGTGGTTGGACAGGTACCGAACGACGGACAGGTCATGCGAGATGAACATGTAGGTCAGGCCCATCTCCTTCTGCAGATCCCGCATCATGTTCAGCACCTGCGCCTGGACCGACACGTCGAGCGCGGAGACCGGCTCGTCGGCCACGATCAGCTGCGGGTTGAGCAGCAGCGCGCGGGCGAAGCCGAGCCGCTGCCGCTGGCCGCCGGAGAACTCGTGCGGGTACCGCTCGGTCCACGACGAGGGCAGGCCGACCTTCGCCGAGCATCTCCGTGACCTTGGCGTGCTGCTCGCGCCTGGACCCGATGCCCTGCACGATCAGCGGCTCGCGCAGGATCGACCCGGCCCGCATCCGGGGGTCGAGCGAGGCGTAGGAGTCCTGGAACATGTACTGGATGTCCCGGCGCTCCCGGCGGTACTGGCGGCCGCTCGAGCGGGCCAGGTCCTTGCCGTCGAAGCAGCATCGAGCCGCTGGTCGGCTTGTCCAGGCCGACCAGCATCCGGCCGATCGTGGTCTTGCCGCAGCCGGACTCGCCGACGATGCCGAGCGTCTCGCCCTTGCGGATGTCGAACGACACGTCGGCCACGGCGCTGACCGTGCCGACCCTGCGCTGCATCGCGCCCCTGGTGACCGGGAAGTCCTTGATCAGGTTCTTGGCCGACAGCACGACCTCGCCGAGGGCGCGGTCTCGGGCGAGACCGTCTCCTCGGGCGGGGCGGGCTCGGTCACGACCAGGTGACCGGCGACGGTCCTCTCCTTCATGGCCGACCGGGAAGAAGCAGCGGTAGACGTGCGCGGTGGTCTCGCCCGCGAGCACCGGCGGCTCGGTCCGGCAGCGGTCGGTCGCGTACCGGCAGCGCGGCGCGAACCGGCAGCCGGACGGCGGGTTGACCAGGTCCGGCGGGGCGCCGGGGATCGAGTACAGCCGCTCCCTGGTCTCGGCCGACTTCTCCGGCAGCGCGTGGAACAGCGCCTCGGTGTACGGGTGGCGGGGGTTCGCGTACAGGGCCGGGGTGTCGGTCGTCTCGACGACCTTGCCCGCGTACATGACCGCGACCCGGTCCGCCCGCCCGGCGATCACGCCGAGGTCGTGGGTGACCATGATGACGGCCATGCCCAGCCGCTGCCTGAGGCCGTCGATGAGCTCGAGGATCTGCTTCTGGATGGTCACGTCGAGCGCGGTCGTCGGCTCGTCGGCGATCAGCAGCTTGGGATCGTTGGCCAGCGCCATCGCGATCATCACGCGCTGCCGCATGCCGCCGGAGAACTGGTGCGGGTACTCGTCGATCCGCTCCCGCGCCCGGGGCATGCCGACCAGGTCGAGCACCTCGACCGCCCGGTCCATGGCCTCCTTCTTGGACACCTCCCGGTGCAGCAGCACGACCTCGGCGATCTGCGCGCCGACGGTGTGGGTCGGGTTCAGCGAGGAGAGCGGGTCCTGGAAGATCATGCCGATGTCGTCGCCGCGGATCTTGCGCATCTCGGCCGGGCGCAAGCCGATGATCTCCCGGTCGGCGAGCTTGATCGACCCGCCGGCGATGCGGCCGCTGTTCGGCAGCAGGCCCATGATCGACAGCGCGGTCATCGTCTTGCCGCAGCCGGACTCGCCGACGATGCCGAGCGTCTCGCCCTCGTCGACGTGGAACGACACGCCGTCGACGGCGTGCACGATGCCGTTCTTGAGCTGAATCTCGGTGCGCAGGTCCTCGATCTGCAAAAGCGCCACTTTTCCCCCTTTACCGGCGCTGCAGCCGGGTCTCGAACGCGTCGCGGAGCGCGTCGCCGATGAAGTTGAACGAGATGCACGTCAACACGATCAGCACGCCCGGCGGGTAGATCAGCCACCAGTAGTTGCCGCCCTGCAGGAACTGCAGGCCACCGGAGAGCATCGATCCCCAGTCGGTGTTGGGCGGCGCCACTCCCAGGGTCAGGAAGCCGAGGACGGACAGGGTGAGGATCGAGTCGGCGACCGCGAACGTGGCCTGCACGATGATCGTGCCGATCGCGTTGGGCACGATGTGCCTGAGCACCGAGCGCATCGGGCGGCCGCCGATCACCTTGACCGCCTGGACGTACTCCCTGGTTCTGAGGGCGAGGGTCTCGCCGCGCACCAGCCGGGCAACGCCGAACCAGTAGAACACCGCGATGATGAAGATGATCACGATCGGGGTCGGGTGGAAGATGACCGACAGGATAATGATGACCATCAGCGACGGCAGCGACAGCCCGGCGTCCACGATCCGCATCATCAGCGAGTCGACGAAGCCGCCCGCGAAGCCGGAGATCGCGCCGTAGATGGTGCCGATGAAGACCGACACGACCGCCGCCGCCAGCCCGACCTCGAGCGAGGTCTGGCCGCCGATCATCAGCCGGCCGAGCTGGTCGTAGCCGAGCTCGTCGCAGCCGAGCAGGTGCGAGCCGCCCGGGGTGCACAGGTAGTTGTCGAGCTGGGTGGTGACCTGGTTGGTGACGTAGAGGTGCGGTCCGACGAAGCAGAACAGGAAGATGAAGACCACGAAGGCGAGCCCGGCGATCGCGAGCTTGTTCTCCGCGAAGACCTCCCACGCCCGGATGAACATCCCGCGGGGCTTGTCGGACGGGGCCAGACCGAGTTCAGCGTCGCTGGCCGCGACGGCCTGCTCTAGTGCCATCAGTACCTCACCCTCGGGTCGAGCACCGCGTAGCCGACGTCCGCGAGCAGGTTGCCCACGATCGTCGCCACGCAGGCGAGCACGGTGAACCCGAGCAACACCTCGTAGTCCACGTTAAGCGCGGCCTGATAAAACGCCAGGCCCATACCCGGGTAGTTGAAGACGACCTCGATCAGGATCGCGCCGCCGACCAGGCCGGGGATCGACAGGCCGAGCAGCGTGACGATCGAGGAGAGCGAGTTGCGGAAGACGTGGCGCCAGATCACCCGGCGCTCGCTCGCGCCCTTGGCCCGGGCGGTCCGCACGTAGTCCTGCACCAGGTTGTCGAGGACCGACGAGCGCATGTAGCGGGACCAGAGCGCGTAGAGCAGGAAGGCGTAGGTGAACACCGGCAGCACCAGCGCCCTCGGGTCACCGAGGATGGCGGTGATCGTGGTCCCCTGCGGGGCGAACGGCGGGAAGATGTGGACGTCGACCGAGAACCAGTCGACCACCAGGATCCCGAGGAAGAACGTCGGGGTCGAGTAGCCGAGGAAGGAGACGCCGGTCAGCACGTAGTCGGCGACGCTGTTGCGGTGCACCGCCTGGTAGACGCCGAGCGGGATGCCGAACAGGAGGGACACGATCGTCCCGAGCAGCACCAGCACGACGGTCCGCGGCAGGCTTGCGCGATCAGGCTGGTAACGCTCTGGTTCAGGTGGTCAGAGAACCCGAGGTTGCCGTGCAGCAGCTGCCCCACCCACTTGAGGTACTGCACGTAGAACGGCCGGTTGAAGCCGTACAGGTTGTTGTAGTAGGCGATCTGCTGGGGTGTCGCCCGGACGCCGAGGAGGGCGCGAACTGGGCCGCCCGGGAAGAGGTGGACCATGGCGAGGGTCGCCAGCGTCACCAGGAACAGCACGAAGATCGCCTGTCCGGTCCGCCTGATCAGGAAACCGACCACGGTTTCATTGTCCTTTCTCACATCGGCCGCGGTCCCGCCCGTTGTGGGGCGGGGCCGCGGCCGAGGCTTGACCCGCTTATTACTGCTGCTGGCTACTTCTTAACTACTTGGTGAAGTACCAGTACTCGGGGAGGAAGTCGCCGAGCGGGTTGAAGGCAACACCGGCCAGCTTGGTGGTGGTTGCCTGGACGGTGTACGCGTTCGGCATCCAGATGAACGGCAGCTGCTGCGCGGTGTACGTCGCGTAGGAGTCGAACGCCGACGATGCTGCTGCTGGTGTGGGTCTCGGTGATCAGCTTGTCCTCGTTGGTGTTGGAGTAGCTACCCGAGTTCGACGCAGCGCCGGTCGCGAAGAGCGGCTCACCAGTCGGCTCGAAGCCGGGGCCGTTGAAGTTCCAGCCACCGAAGTTGAGCATGTCCCAGTTGCACTTCGGGCCCGACCGCGCACGGCGTGGTCTCGCCGATGATGGTGTCGAACGACTGCGGCACCAGGTTGAGCTGGATGCCCGCCTGAGCGGCGTCCGACTTGTAGTTCGCCACCTCCTCCTGGAAGGCCTGGATGCCGGTGGCGTAGTCCATCGTGAACGAGAGCTTGGCGCCCGACGCGATGCCGGCGCCGCACTCGTTAGCGGCGGAGCCGGGCTTCTGGCAGGTCATCACGCCGCCCACCTCGGCCCAGCCGTGGCTGGTCAGCGAGCGAGGTCGCCGCGCTGGTGGAGAAGGCGTACGGGCCCTGCCCGCCGTTCTGGCTCTGGATCGTCGGGATCCACTGGTTCGACGGCTCCTGCGGCACCGCGCCCGAGGTCGGGTAGCCGTAGCCGTTGTCGATCGCCTTGATCATGCCCTCCTGGTCCATGACCTCCTGCAGCGCCTGCCGGATGTACAGCTGGCTGAAGATCGGACCGGTCTTCGGGTTGTGGAAGTTGATCAGGTAGTACTGGATCCCGTACGGAGTAGTACGGCGAGAGCGTGTAACCGGCCGAGCGGGCTCGTCGGCGGCAGGATCTCGCTGCCCGGACACGTGCGCGAGGTCGGACGGCGGCATGTAGCCGACGTCGACCGCGCTGGTCTTCAGGCCGGTGTACTCGGTGGTGTCGTCGGTGTACGGGACCAGCTTGACCGCGTCAAGAATCGGCTTGGGCGAGCCCGAGTAGGCCTTGTTCGGCACGAGGGTGACGTAGCCGTCGGTGTTGAACGAGCTCAGCTTGAACGGGCCGTCGACGACGCCCCAGATCGGGCTGGTCGCGTAGCCGTTGGCGTTCTTGGCCAGGCCGGCCAGGTAGTTGTAGACCGCGTTGCACTTGGCCCACTTGTCGGCCGCCGTGTCGGTGGTGCAGCCACCGCTGCCCGACGCGGCCCCCGCCTTGCTGACGTCCCACGCCATCGGCATCGGGGTCAGCTCGGCGAGCTGGTTGTAGGTGAACCAGATGCTGGAGACGGCGCTCTTCAGGTTCAGCACCACGGTGTCCGGCCCGGTCGCCTTGAAAGACGCCAGGTTGTCGGGGATGAGGCCGGGCACGTAGCCGTAGTAGTTGGACTCCTGGGCCTTCATCATGTTCAGCCAGAAGACCAGGTCGTTGGCGTCGACGCTCTCGCCGTTAGACCACTTCCAGCCCTTCATGGTGATCGTCACGGTCTTGTCGCCGTTGGAGTACACCGGCGCGTCCGCGGTCGACAGCGGGTAGTTCACCGCGACCGAGTTGTTCTCGCCGCCGAAGTAGTACAGCGGCCGGTACATGACCTCCTGGAAGCCCAGGGTGTTGTACTCGTTGGCGCTGGCGGCCGGGACGAAGGGGAAGATGTAGTTCACGGTCACGCCCGCGGGGAGCGCGTACGGTCGCGGTCCCGCCTGGCTGCGGCCGCGGCGGTCGAGGACGCGGACGTGGTGGGCGACGCCCGCCGGTCGTGCTCGCCACCCGAGCTGCTACTGCTGCACGCGGCGATCCCGACCGCGAGCAGGGCTGCGGCTCCGGCCACCGCGATCCGCGCGATGCGCGGCCGCCGTCTGTTCCGAAACATCAATTGCGCTCCTTGGCTGTGCTGATGATGCGCCTCCGGCTTGCCCGGGTAGGGCTTGCCCCCAGGCGCTGGGTTTGCCAGGAGCGTAGATTAGGCCTGTTAAGGACCCGAAGCCGGACGGTCACGATTTGCTATCGTTTCGCGATATTTGGACATCTTGCCGTCCGCACGCCCGCCAGCGCGCAGGGAGGCACGCGCGGCGCCGGTGCCTGCGTTCCGGCCAAAATACCATAAAGCAGACGTTATGTACCACGAGGAACCCAACGACTTTTCGGTGCTTGTCGTACTCTGCCGGAAGATTTCCTGAACATCGCCTCTTTCGAAGCAGTATGCAGTAAACGGAACCTACCACGATCCACCGTTACGCACGGTAAGTCTGCGCAACAGAATGACTGGCGGTCCTGGTGGTGTTCGGGCGCACCGGAGAACGACGGGGCCAGGGGATGGCGGGGCCTCGGGATGGCGGGGATGCCGGCGTGAATCGGTCGGGATGCGCCGGGGCGCTTCTTGCTGTTATCTTGCCTGGCGGTCGAACAGGCGACTCGGCCCGGTCAAGGGTCTCGCTCAGGTTGTTGTCGCCGACCAGCGCGCGGGCCTCGTCGATGGTGAGCCAGCGGAGCGGGGACTGCGCGTTCTCCGGCGCGATCGCGTCCGGGTGCTCGGTGGCGAGGAAGTAGCGCAGATCGCCGTGCTCGTGCTCGGGCTCGGCCCCCGACGGGCGCACGTAGCAGACGACCACATGCTGCAGCGACCCGTCCGGCCAGGGCACGAGGTCGGTCAGGCCGGTCTCCTCGCGCGCCTCGCGCAGCGCGATCTGGAGCGGGTCGGTCTCCCCCGGGTCGCCGTGCCCGCCGACCTGCAGCCAGCGGTCGTGCTTGACGTGCCAGCGGAGCAGCACCCGGCGGCTGGCCGGGTGCACCACCAGCGCCGACGCGGTGAGGTGGAGCGGGAGCTGCGATCGCGACCAGGGGTCGGCCGCCGCCTCCGCGAGCCTGCGCATTCGCTCGACGTCGGCGGCCTCGGCCTCGCTCGCCGCCTGGTATTCGGTTAGCAGCCCGTTCAGCACGCGGACCATGCTGCCATGCGCGCCCGGGTGCGCGCGAACGAATTCCGGCCGGTTAGTTCGGGTGGCGACCGGGGCTCGGCCGGTCACCGTTGTCTGCGTCCGTCACATCAGTCACACTGACTCACTCACTGCATCATCTAGTATCTTTATTCGAACGTTCGATAACGAACTTCGGTGCTGTCCGCAAATACTTTCCATGTGGTCGCATCTGTGTTCTAATACTGACTACAAGAAAGTCGCTCGCGACGATCGGCGGCCAGGGTGGCGTGGCGCGCTTCCCTGCGCCACGACCCCCGGCCGCGAGCCGCGAGCTAGCCGACGCCGCCAGCACACGAACACCAGCAAGAGGTGACCATGACGCGCAGTTTCGAATATATTAGCTATGATGATGCCGACCAGCTCACCATGACTGAAAACACCGCCGCCAACGATGAGCGGCGTCTGGCCAGCCGACCGCTGGCGGCGCCGGCCCCGAGGGCCCGCGGGCCTGGCCCGCACGCCGCCCGACGGGCGGACCGAGGCGCTCATCAACCGCGGCCGGGCGCCCGCCGGGCGGTCGCGGACCCGATGGCTCCGCTCCCATCTGCGGTCGGTCGCGATCGCGGTGGCGGCGGCCGGCATCGCGATCGTCGCGCTGGTGATCGTGCTGCCCGGCGGCGGCGCGAGCTGGCCGAGCAGCGTGGCCCAGGTCCGGGCGGAGATCACGACCGCCTGCCAGAACCCGAACGTGGCGGCCGAGCCGAGCCAGCTCAACTTCGCCTGCGCGAAGTCGACCCAGCAGATCCTCTGGGTCTTCGCGCTGCTGACGAGCGGCAACAACCCCGGCTTCGTCGATCAGACCACCGGGCGCAAGGGCCTCGAGCCGATCCAGCCGGCCCAGGGCGGCGACATCGCCTGGTCGCTCAACCTGCACCAGCCCTACAACCCGGCCAACCCGATCGACAGCCTGCAGGTGGCGGCGCGGGCCATCAACAACATCATCAGCGGGGCGACCCTCACCAGCTCGAGCGGCACCCCCGACGTCGAGCCGGGCCTGGAGAGCACGGCCGCGAACTGCCAGCGCTACACCGGTTCGGCCCTGCTCGTCACCCGGTCGGGCTTCCCGGCCCGGTGCGCGCAGCCGGTCAGCACCCCGTCGGGCCAGGCGGCGCTGGTGACCGACGTCTTCCAGCAGTGGATGGGCGGCACCCCGTCGCAGATGGCGGCCCAGGCCGGAGTGCTGTTCGAGAACGCCGACAACCCGGGCAACCCGCAGGTCCAGGCGATCCTCGCCAGCCTGCCCAGCTTCGGAATGTAATCGTATAGTTTCGTTCTGTATAGAACGAAATCGCAGGACTGTTACCGCGGAAGGGGGGAAGAGGAACCGTGCATTCCGTCAAGAAGCCATGGTGGCAGCAGGCAACGGCGCTCGTTACCGTGACCACCGGCGGCGTGATTACCGGGTTCAACTTCGTCCCAGGGGCGGCCGCGACGATGACCTCGCCGACCAGCGTGCCACTGCACCTGCTCGCCCTCGAGCAGGCGGCACAGCCTGGCGCTGCCATGAACGCCAGGGCGGTCGGCGGCGACAGCGCCGACAGCGGCACCGGCGACGCGCTGCTCCGGTCGGCGATCGTCAACGTCGCCAAGTACTACCTGCAGATCGCGGCGACCCGCAGTCCGGCCCAGATGGAGGCGCTCATCTGGGACAACACCAGCCTGAACGGTGCCGACCACGGGCCCTCGTGCGCGGCGTTCGCCAGCCTCACGCTCGAGCTGGCGGCGCAGGCGGTCGGCCAGCAGAGCTGGGTCAGCGGCGGGACGAGCTACCCGTTCCCGCTGCCGGCCTGGGCCGACGTCCGGGTCGACACAAACCCGGCGTCGCCCGCCGTCACGTCGGTCATGGCGGACGCCCAGGCGCACGACCGCTGGCACCCGGTCGGCGACGGCTACCAGCCCCAGCCGGGTGACTGGGTGCTGTTCGATCACCACGTCGAGGTGGTGACCCGCTACTCCGGCGGCAGTGCTTGAGACCATCGGCGCGGACTCCGACCCCGGTCTCACGGTCAACGCCCACTCCTACAGCGGGACGCTGGCGGCGGACGGCGTGGCCGGCTTCGTCGACAACGGGCACCTCGCCGCGGCCGGGGTCGACGGCGCGACGGCCGCGCCCCGGGCGGCGGCCACTCCTGGCGCTGGCGATGCCGCCGTTGACAAGCCGCCGGAGTCACATTCGTCGCCGGCCGCGACGCCGAAGGCTGCGCGACCCTCGGCAACGGCGACGCCATCGCCAGCCAGTGGGACGGCGAGCCCTGCTGCGGCGGCGACCGGAGGGCAGGCGGTCGTTCCCGGCATCGCCCAGCAGGCGCACCCTGCGGGCGGGCGCAACGTTGCCTCGAAAGCGAGCGCGGCACCGACGGCGACCGCAGCGCCGACCGCCAGCGCCGCGTCCGGGGACGCTGCGATCCCCGGCCTCGCGCAGCCGATGGCAGCGGGCGCCGCTACCGCCTCAGGCACAACATCAGGGTCGACGTCGGCCTCGGCAACTCCGCGGCGGCAGTCGCACGCCGACAGCGGGCACGCAGGCGCGGCATCGGCAAGCGCCACGGCGGGCAGCGCCGCCGTCGTGCCCGGCGTCGTCGAGCCGGCTAGCGCCAGCGTTACCGCTGGTTCGGGCACTGGATCGGGCACTGGATCGGGGACGCACGGACTGGACGACCGGGGACGGGCGGCGGCTATCCCCGGTGCCTCGGTCAGTGCAGGTGCCTCGACGACGAGCGCGTCGGCCGGCGTCGCGGCCGTGCCCGGGGCGAACCCGGCGGCGATCGCTCCGGCTTCCCACCAGACTGCGCCCGCGAGCGGTCATGCGCCGACTGCAACCGCCGGGCCGACTGCCGGGCCGACTGCCGCCGCCTCCTCAGCCACCTCCAAGCCGGAGAAGTACCGGCAGTACGCGCCGGCCGCGCAGGCAACGCCGGGGACGCGGACGCAGCAGGCGTTCATCAGCCTGATCTCGCCGGGGGCGGTCGCCGCCCAGCAGCGCTGGGGGGTGCCCGCGGCGGTGACCATCGCGCAGGCGATCGAGGAGTCTTCCTGGGGGAACAGCCAGCTCGCCGCCAAGTACCACAACCTCTTCGGCATCAAGGGGTCCGGCCCGGCGGGCAGTGTCGGGCTGCCGACCTCGGAGTTCTACAGCGGGAAGTGGGTGACGATCGACGCGCAGTTCCGCGTTTACCACAACGTCGCCGAGTCGATCGCGGACCACGCCGAGCTGCTTGCCACCAGCGGCTACTACCAGCGGGCGATGGCGGACCGGGCGATCCCGGACGCGTTCGCCAACGACCTGACCGGCGTCTACGCGACCGATCCGGACTACGGCGCGAACCTCATCGCGATCATGAAGCTCTACAACCTGTACCGCTTCGACGGGCCGACCCAGCCCGTCCAGCCCGCCCAGCCCCAGTCTGCTCATGCGTCGGCGTCGCCGGCCGCGTCGCCGGGGACGACTCAGTCTCAGCCTGCGGCCGCGCAGTCGGCCGGCGCGCAGCCGTCCGCCACTCAGCCGGCGGCGCGCCAGGCGAACGCCGGCGACGCCACCGTCCCCGGGCACCCGGCAGACCGGACGGCGGACGGCGGGCAGGCGACCATCCCCGGGCTTGGGGCGCCGGCCCTGGCGCCGACCGTTGGCCATCCCACCGCCGCTGCCCATCCGACCGCCGGCGCTCATCCCACCGCCGGCGCTCATGCCAGCGCGGGCGTCGGGCCTGCGGGGGCGTCCCAGCCCGCGGCGGCGATACCGGGTCTGGTTGCCCCGGACGAGGTGGCGACCGGCGCGTCGGCGTCAGCTCCGGGCACGAGCGGCAGCGCCACTGCCAGCGCGACTCCTCGGGCGTCGGCCGGCGACACTCCCAGTGCGAGTCCCAGCGCCACCGCAGGCACCACCGTGGGCGGGGCAGCCATACCGGGTCTTGCTGCGACCGCCGCAGTCAACTACCAGCGGAAGCCCGCGGCGACGACGACGACGACGACCGCCGCCCGGTACCAGCCGCAGTTCACCACCGCGATGACGACCGCCTACTTCGCCACCGCGAAGGGACCGCTCGGACACGGCGAGCACCTCTACCGCGACGTGGCCGCGCAGACCGGACTTCGCTGGGAGCTGCTGGCGGCCTGCGACTGGATGCAGTGCAAGGCGCATCCCCGGTACTCCCCCGTGCACGGGGAGAAGATCGGCGCGCTCAACTCCGACGGGACCAGCTACGCGACCAAGTCGGCGGCGCTCGGGCAGTGCGCATCTGATCTGATCGAGCTCGCGTCGGCCGTGTACGGGATCGACCTGACCGCGCGGCGGCTACTGTCGGTGCGGGCGCTGGCCGACGCCTTCGCCGCGTTCCGCTGGGGCGCGCTGCTGCGGCGGCACGGCGTCTCGGCGATGGAGTTCCCCTACTCGGTGGCCGGGCTCACCGCGCAGCACCAGAAGATGCACTGGCCCGTCATCAACGACCCGGCCGCTCCCGATCGGCCGGGCGCGCGGTTCCGCGAGCCGTTCGGCGCTGTTCCGGTCGTGCTCAGCCTCGACTACCCGGCAACCGTCTTAACGGACAGAAAGCGCAGGCAACCCCGTGTTCCGGTTCCTTTCCTGGCTCCGACGCCGGTCCAACCCCACTGCTGGCGCCCCGGCCGCTGCCCCCGCTCAGCACGTGACCGTGCAGCTCGCGGACGGGCAGTTCGCGCGCGGCCGGGTCGTCGAGCAGCGGTCGGACGGCGAAGACGGCGGTCCTTATCATCCGACGATGGTGATGGCGGGACCGCCGCAAGGCCCGGGGCCGCAGTACCCGCGGCGACGCTGGCACCGCTTCATCCCGCGCTGGGCCAAGGTGACGATCGTGCTCGTCATCGTGCTGGTGTTCTTCCGCCGAGTCGTCGCCTGGGCGGTGCTGGCCGCGCTGTCGGCGGCGCTGCACCTGTTCGGCGCCAACGTCCACCTGCCGCATGTCTCGTTCGGCTGGCCGTGGTCGTCGACCACCACCAACACCCTGGTCGGGCCCATCGTCCTGCAGAAGATCGAGGGGATCGACAAGCCCGCGCTCGGCACCGCCAGCTTCCACTTCACCTTCACCCGCAAGGTGACCAAGAACATCGGCTTCCTGCCGTGCTGGTATTCGGCGACGTTCGCCGCCGTCGGCCGGGCGTCCGCCACGGTCGACCTGAACCCGGGCACCGCCTGGTGGAAATCTTCGACCGGGCACTACCAGCTGCGCGTGCTCAGCCAGCCGGCCGGGTCCATCCCCGGGAAACTCGCCATCACCATGGCACTACCGCTGCCTCAACTGCCCCAGTCGGTACATGACGTAGCGATCGACAACACGCTGTCCTCGCCGATCTCGACCAACCACAGCTGGACCTACCCCGGTCTCGCCTGCGGCGCGCTCATCGAGCCGCAGTTCGCCCAGTCGGTGCTGTACTCGCAGGCCCAGACCGAGGCATATTCACCAGGCCACGACGCTGCCGAGCGTCACCAAGCCGCTGATCGCGGCGGCCGAGAAGGAAGCAACCACGATCATCCGCGACAACTTCATCGCGCCGACGGTCGGCGCGCTCAATTACAGCGTGACCGCGTTCTCGATCCGCTGGGTGCCGCCGACCGGTTAGCACCGCAATCGCCGTCGGCATCGGCAGCGAAATCGTCGCCGTCCGAGGCGGGTCACTAGCTGACTACTGGCTGCGCAGGACTTACTCATGTCCCGTATGTCGGGGGTTAACTCAATCGAGGTGTTTCAGCGGGATGTCAACGAATTTGACGTTACTTCGCTCCGCCTGACGATCGATCCGGCCGCGCTGGCAGCTGCCCGCCAGTCGCTCGATCAATCCGGGCTGCTGCTGCTCGGCGAGGTCCATGGGGTCTGCCAGAACCCGCTGCTCGCGCGTGCCCTGATGGCCGCCCTGGAGATGACGGGGCTGGCCTTGGAGTGGCCAGCCGGGCTGGCGGCGGCCGTGAGCGGCTTCTTCGCCGACGGCCAGGTCCCCGACCACCCGCAGCTGTGGGGCGGGGACGGCCGGATCACCGTCGGGCACTTCGCCCTGCTCCGCGAGCGGTTCCAGGCCCAGCGACTGCAGGCGCTGACGCTGTTCGACGGGGTCAACGAGGCGGGCTGGTCGCAACGCGAGTCGGCGATGGCCGAGCGCATACTCAACGCCCAGGGACCGGCCAGCCGCACGCTGGTGATCGCGGGGAACGCGCACACCGCGCTTACCCCGACGATGCTCGGGGTCCCGCTCGGGGCGCGGCTGGCCGAGTGGCGGCCCGGCGTGCGCGAGATCCGCATCAGGTACGGCAACGGCACCTACTACAACCACTCGGCGCGGCGGTTCACTCAGCAGTTCTCGCTGCGCCGCCGGGCCCGGCTGCGAGCCGAGGGCGGCGCGCTGGTGCTCGAGTTGCCTGCGCCGACCCAGGCTCGGGTGCCGCACCGGGTGGCGGCCGTCCAGCCACCAGCTATCCAGCCCCCGGCTAGGCCGAGCGCGCCTGGATACGCCGGGGCGTTCACCCCCTACCGCGACCGGACCGGTCTGCCGACGCTCGAGCCGACCGGCCAGCGGGGGTACCCGGACTTCCCTGACTACCCGCAGCAGGCGATGCCGCCGGTCCCTCCGGTCCCGCCGCAGGCACCCGCTGCCCCGGCCGGCCGGCCGGGCGCAGCCGCTCCGTCGGCCCGCCGCGCGGGCGACCCAACCCGTACGAGACGGGACTAACCCCGAGGTAGCGTTGTATCCATGACGGCTGAAGTTTTCCCTGGTGGCGGGCTGTTCGAGCGCGGTGCCTCGGCTTTCGCCGCCAGCGTGCCCGCCGACCCGGCCGACGACGGCTTCTTCGGCCCCGGCAGCGTCACCTGGCGACTGCACGCCGACTTGTCGGCGCCGGTCTCCGGCCTGCGTTCGCTGCTGCTGCAGGCGCTGCACCCGCTGGCGATGGCCGGCGTCGACCAGCACAGCCAGTGGCGGGACGACCCGGCCGGCCGGTTCGCGAGCACCGCGGCCTACGTGCTGACCGTCACCTACGGGGATCGGGCGGCCGCCCGCGCGGCCGCCGACCGGGTGAAGAAGATCCACCAGTGGGTGCGCGGCACCGACCCGGTGACCGGGCGGCCGTACGCGGCCGGCGACCCCGACCTGCTGATCTGGGTGCACGCGGCGCAGGTGGAATCCGGGCTGGCCGCGGCCGCGCGCTACGGGGCCGCGTTCAGCGACGCCGACCGGGACGGCTACGTATCCGAGATGACCGCCTCGGCCGAGCTGGTCGGGGTGCCACCGGGCCGGGCGCCCGCCTCGGTGGCCGCCCTCGACGCCTACTTCGCGGCGGTCCGGCCCGAGCTGACGCTCAGCCCCGGCGCCGCCGACACCGCTCGGTACCTGACCGAGATGCCGGCCATCGAGCCGGAGCTGGCCGACGTCTGGCAGGTGATCGCGGCCGCCGCGGTCGCGTCGCTGCCGGGCTGGGCGCGGGACCTGTACGGGTGGTCGGACGACGCGCCCGACCGCACCGAGGTCAGGCAGGTCCTCGGCGTCCTCGACGCAATTTACCTGGGTGAGCCGGGGGTACTCGAAGCCCGCCAGCGGCTCGCGGTGCGGATGCGAGCGGCCGAGTCCGCCCGGTGAACGAGCCGTTGCTACGGGTCAGCCGAGGGCTGGCCGCGGTCAGGCTCGCCGCCCGCGGCGGCGCCCGGTACGCGGCCAACGCGCCCCGGCTGTTCGCGCGGGCCGGGGAGCAGCGCCAGGCGCTGCGGGACGATCTCGCGCTGCGTACCGCCCAGGACGTGGCCGACACGCTCGGCACCATGAAGGGCGTGCTGATGAAGATCGGCCAGCTCGCCAGCTACGTGGACGACGGGCTGGCGCCGCCGGCCCGCCGGGTCCTTGGCCGCCTGCAGGACAGCGTGCCGCCGATGTCGCCCGAGCTCGCGGCCGGAGTCATCGTGGCCGAGCTCGGCGACGCCCCCGAGGTCGTGTTCAGCGAGTGGGATCCGCTGCCGATCGCGGCCGCCTCGATCGGCCAGGTGCACCGCGCCATCACCCGCGACGGCCGCGCGGTGGCGGTCAAGGTGCAGTACCCGGGGATCGCGGAGACGATCGCGGCCGACCTCGGCAACGTCGGGCTGCTCCGCTCGCTACTGCGGATGGCGGTGCCCAGCCAGGACGTGACCGAGCTGATCGACGAGCTGCGCGAGCGGGTCGGCGAGGAGCTCGACTACCTGCGCGAGGCGGACAACCAGCGCCAGTTCGCCGCCTACTTCGACGGCCATCCGACCATCACCGTGCCGAAGATCGTCGATGAGCTCTCGACCGCCCGCGTCATCACCAGCGAGCTGGCGACCGGGGCCCGGTTCGCGGAGATGCTCGAATGGTCCCAGCCGGAGAAGGACCTGGCGGCCGAGACGATCTACCGGTTCACCTTCCGCAGTCTGTACGAGCTGCACGCGTTCAACGGCGACCCGCATCCGGGCAATTACCTGTTCGAGCCGGGCGGTCGGGTCACGTTCCTCGACTTCGGGCTGGTCAAGCACTTCACCCCGAGCGAGCTCGACCCGCTCATCAACATGATCAAGACGCTCTGCATCGGCGACGACCCGGAGGCGTTCCGCCGCGCGATGGAGGACGCCGGCTTCCTCCAGCCGGGCGCGCCGATCGGCACCGATCAGGTCGTCGACCACATGGCGCTGTTCTACGACTCCATCGCGACCGCCGGGCCGAGGACGATGACCCGCGGCTACGCCTCGGCCGTGGCCCGCCGCTACGTGGACTTCAAGAGCCCGCTGGCGGCCTACGCCAAGATCCCGCGCTCCTACGTGATCCTGCAGCGGATCAACCTGGGGCTGTTCGCGATTCTGGGCGAGATGAACGCCACCGCGAACTGGCGCGCGATCTCGGAGGAGATCTGGCCGTTCGTGGCGGCGCCGCCGTCGACCCCGATGGGCGAGGCGGAGGCCGGCTGGCACGCGGCCGCCTGCCCGGCGCGCTGACCGGCGGAGTCAGCTGCGTCGATTGATCGACTAGCGAGGGTTAGGGCCAAGGCCGGTCAGTTAAGGTGCTTGGCCTTGTGTCAAGGGGGGCGGCGATGGTGGCGATGTCGATGGTGGCCTTGTAGGTGGCGCGGTCGATGGTGCCGCGGGCGTTGTATTTGGAGATGGCGCGCTTGACCACGCGGGGCTGGTGCGGAGCCGTCGCGGGGGCCGATCTCGCACCTGCCGCCGATCGGCGTGCTGTTCGCCTCCTTCCTCGGCTACAACCCGATGCAGCAACTGCTCGGCCCGGTGCTCCACACGCTGCCCCCGGCCCACGCGGTCTACGTGGTCGGCAGAGACTTCTTCCCGCACCTGATCACGGCGCCGTTCCACAGCGGCCTTGGAGCGGCCTTCGCGTTCGCCATCGCGACCAACGTGATCGCCATCGCCTCTGCCCTGACCGGCCGCCGCCAGAAGGCAGCCCCGGCCGGCGAAGCACTGGGCTACGAACTGGCCGCGGCGGCTGGGGAGGGCGGCTTCGAGCCCAGCGAACTCGTCGTCCCCGCCGCCGCGGACGAAAGCACGGAAACGTCTGACACCCCGACTACTCATGCACCGTTTAGCGGGTCACGACGCCTATCAGCGTGGCCAGCACGGCTGGGTCATTGCGCATGTCATAGGAGGCGGGCTGCTTACCAAACTCGTCGAAGTGCAGAACCACGAGTGTCGTGCCGCGCGTGGCGAGATAAAGGTGATTAATCTGCGCGCCAGCGGCCGAGACACCCGCTACTGCGTTCCACCGACGTTGGAACGCCGCCGCGTCGGTGGCGCTCGCGGTCTGATGAGACACCGCGTCCGGGGTGATATGAGATCGGACCTGCAGCGTACGGGAGGTGGCCTGGCACGACTTCATGCCGGAAGACGCGGCGGCGAAGGCGGAGCGCGCTGCGGCGGGGGTGCCGAAGGTGTAGGTCTCGAAGATCGCGGAATCACCGCCGCTGCTGCTCACGTAAGACTGCTGCTGCCAGGTTGCGGCGCCATAGACCATCGCGCACTCGTTCAACTCGATGTTATGGCCCTTCACGTGCCCCACTGGGCCGGCTTTCTGCGCGGTCCAGGACTCGACGTTGAAGGCAGGCAGCTCCGCTGGGGCGAGGGGAAGGGCTGAGTTCGCTGGGCTGGGCTGGTTGCGGGCGGCCGTCGCGGTCGTGCTGGGCAGGGTCGGGGGAGCCGCCGCGGCATTGCCGCGCGTGGCGCTCGCCGAAGGCGCGGGAAGCGCGGTCATCGACGCCGGCGAGTGCGCGCCCACCGTACCCGCGCTGGCTGGCAGAGCTTGACCGGATGGCGGGTTGGTGCAGGCTGCTACGCCGAGCGCGGCGGAGACCAGGTAGGCGGCGACCAGGGGCGATGGCAACCCGCGAGTCACCCGGTGGCGCAGCCGGGGCGGGCCATTCCTATTGTCGCCATTTCTGCTCCTGCTCTTGCTCGTCCAGTTTTCAGGCATGATGTAGCTCCATTTCAGGGTGACAGGATTTAAGTCCGGGGGCCGTGTTCGTTAGGTTTTAGCGCCGTTTGCCGCAGGCACGTGGGAGACGTCTGCCGGTGACTTTTGGTTGCTCCGGTCAGGCGGGCACGGGCGTGATTCCGGAGGCGGAGATCAGGAAGCCCCTGCCATCTGCGGTGCAGGTGACCCCGGTCCTGGCCGATTCACAGCGGAACGGCCCGACGCCGGTCTCCGTTCCGAAGAAGAGGGTGGGCGTGCCTTCCCCGGCGTTCGCGAGGCACTGCTGCCCCGTGCAGATCGTGTAGTGGCCGGTGGCGTTCATGGTCACCGACCGGGCCGGGGTGGTCGTCTGACAGTAGGCACTCGCCAGGCCAGTCTGGGAGCTGATCTGGCACTCGAGGCCGCCCAGCGGTGAGTAGAACTCGCCGCCCGTGGCCGTCTGCATGGGCACGAACGTGCTGCTGGTGGTCGGATTGGGTGCCGTCCTCGTGGCGGGGGCCGTGGCCGTGGCAGTGGCCGTGGCTGGGGCGGGAGGGGTCGTCTGGGCAACGGTGGGCGGGGTGGTTATGGTGGACCGGCCAGCCGCTGTGGAGGCCCGTCCGCCATCGGCGGCGGGAGCGGGCCTGGTAGGCGGAGCCACGCGTCCGTTCGGCATATCCCTGATAATCACCAGCGAGATCGCAAGCACGATCACCGCGGCCATGGCCGTGAGCGGTGCCGCCCAGAGTTGCCAGCGGCGCGGCGCGCGCCGGAGCGTGCGGTCCTCCGCCCGCCGCGCGAGCCGCAGCGGCGGGGCGTATGTGACGGTGCGGGCGAGCTCCCGCATGGCCGCGGCGGTCTCTTCGATCAGATCGGTCCCGTTCTCTAGCACTGCTCCTCCCCGAGGATGCGGCCGAGCGCGGCGACGGCGCGAGACGTGGTGGACTTGACGGTGCCGCGGCTGATGCCCATGGCGCGTGCCGTTTCTTCCTCGGACATTTCCAGGTAGTACCGGCAGACGAGCGCCTCGCACTGACGGTCGGGCAGCCGCCTGACCGCGGCGAGGATCTGCCGGTGGTCCTCCCGGATCAGCGCCACCGCCTCGGCCGAGCCCACGTCCTGCCATGACGAGGCGGTCGCGCGGTCGCGCCGGTCGCGGCGTGCCTGCCAGCGCAGCGTGTCGCGGCAGCCGTTGAACACCGCTGACCGGACATAGGCCAGCGCCTTGACCGGGTCCGTGAGTTTGGGCCAGCGCCGGTAGAGACCGAAGAAGGCGTCTTGCACCACGTCCTCAGCGGCCGCGCGGTCGCCGAGCATAACCAGCGCGATCCTGATCAAGGAAACCGCGTGCGCGTCGTAGAGCGCGGTCACGTTGTGCGTGGCGTCGGTGTCACAGCCCGGAGGCCGGGGATGGGGGACTGATGCGTTGGTATCGGTGTCCATTAGCTCCACAATGGGGGAGACGACGCAGACAGGAATAGGTTGCTCAGGCCGGGTCGGAATTTCCTTCTAATCCCGCCAGGCAGATCAAAATCGTCATATCGAACGGACCCTGGTTCCGCCCCGCCCCGACACCACGACCGCCCGCACCGGGGAAGACGCCAGGGAACCCTGCCGTGGCTCTCACGGTTGAGCCTGTTCGCCGTTGGGAAGACGCATGGGTGATCGTTCTGCGCTCGCCGCCGTGGGTTGGGGCGTTTCGGCCACCAGTTAGCTCGCGGCGCTCGCTCATGAGGGCCTCACGGCCGTGCGTCGCGCGTGGTCCATAAGCCGCGATCGGGGCGCGGCGGGGGGTTCGGGGATGACTGGCAAGCGTGTTCTTGGCAGAACGCGGCCGCCGAGGATTGCTGGGTCAGCTCACCCAGATGACCGGGCGCGAACCGCCCTCCGGCCACCGTCACGACACGGGTAATGACAGATTTATCCAACAGCGGGACTCCCGGTGCGAGGCCTGTCTTGGCGGACGTACCTCAACTACCGGAGTCCCGCTGCCCTCTGCAGCCACATCGACATCCACCGAACCGCCTGACAGGCCGCCACGCCAGCTAACTTACTGGCCTTGGGGTTAGGGCCGGCTTGCTTACCCGTGACCGCGCCACGACCTCGCTGCGCGGTGAGCGCCATCAGCGTGTGCCGTTTGCGCCGTCGATCCGGCACTTTGAGCGTGATCGTGTGCCGGAGCGCAAGGGCACCCCGCGACCCGAACTGCACACGCTGACGCCCGGTCGCCGACGAGCCACAACCAAAGGTGCTCGAGGGACGCGTGTGGCTGATCCTGCGTCAACGCCGGGCGAGCCAGGCGTTCAACTCGGCCCGAGTCGGGCTGGTGGCGGGGCCGGGGCGGGTGACCGCGAGCGCGGCGGCGGCGTTGGCGCGGCGGGCGGCGTCGGCCGCCGACAGGCCGTCGGCCAGGGCGGCGAGGAAGACGCCGGCGTGCGCGTCGCCGGCCCCGGTGGTGTCGACCGCGCACACGGCCGGCGCGGGGATGTGCACGGGTGGGGTCGGTGCGTCCCGCTCGGACCCGGTGCCTGGGGTCGGTGCGGCGTTTGGGGCGGCGGCGGTGTTTGAGGGTGCGGCGTGCGTTGCTTGGTTGGCGGGCGGGCGGGTGGCTAGGAGGCAGCCATGGGGGCCGAGGCGGACGATGACGTTGGCACGGGCGGTGCGGGTGAGCAGGCGGTCGACCGCCTGTTCGGGGGTGGTGACGCCGGTGAGCAGGGCGGCCTCGCGGGCGTTGCAGCTGAGCCAGTCGCACCGGGCGAGCACGGGGTCGAGGACCTCCGCGGGGATCTGCGCGACGAGCGGTCCCGGGTCGACGAACAGCAGCACGGCCGGCGGCAGCGCTGCCGCCCAGCGGCCGAGGTCGGCCCCCGAGCCGGGCGCGACCAGGCCGTAGCCGGACACGTAGACGGCGTCGCCGGGGCCGGCCGGGACCGCGTCCCAGCTGCCCGGCTCGGCCGCCGACTCCGCGCCCAGGCTGGTGACGAACGTCCGCTCGGCGTCCGGCTCGACCAGCGCGACGTCGAACCCGGTGTCGCGGCACGGGTCGGGCGGGCGGAGCAGGCCGATGCCTTCTGCGGCGAGGGCGGCGCGGACCAGGTCGCCCCAGGGGCCGGTGCCGTGTCCGCCCGCGTACAGCACCGGCAGGCCCTGCCGGGCGGCGGCCGCCATCACGTTGAACCCGCCGCCGACCGCGACCTCGGCCGAGGTCGCGAGCAGGTCGCCGCCGCGCGGCGGGCAGTCCGGGCACCCGCATGAGCACGTCCACGATCGCCTCGCCCGCGAAGACGAGCCTGCGGGGCCGGCCAGCGGTGAGGGTCATGGCCGCCCGGGGAGAGTCGCACGGGTCCGTTCGGGATGATCATGATTTTCGCAGTTCGAGGAGGGAGTCAGCCAGCGCCGGCGAGGTCGAGGCCGTTCCGCGTCGACGGTCTCGACCGCGTGCGGCGGGAACGCGGCCAGGCCGTGGCAGGCGCCGCCGATCGCGCCCGCCATCGCCGCGATCGTGTCGCAGTCGCCGCCCAGCGACGCGGCCAGCAGGCACGCCCGCCAGGGGTCGTCCGGCACCGCGCTGAGCACGGCGAACGCGGCCGGCACGGACTCCTGGGTGGCCAGGCTGGTGCCGACCAGGGTGTAGATGAGCTCGGCCGCCTGCCGGCGGCCCGGCCCCGCGACCAGGCTCGCCGGCCCAGTCGATGCGGGCGGCGACGTCCGCCCCGGCCGTCCAGTGGCCGCGCTGCGGCGCCGAGCCGGGCGGCGGCGATGGCCGTGCCGGTCGCGGCCGCGACGGTCGGCGCCGTCGATGCCCGCGCTGACCGCGGCGGCGACGGCGGCCGCCCCCGCCAGCGCGACCGAGGTGTTGTGGGTGACCAGGCTCGCCTGCTGCACCCGGTCGACCAGCACGGACAGCCGGTCGGCGGCGGTCGCGATGCCGACCGGGGTGATCCGCATCGCGGCGCCGTTGGTGTCGCCGTAGCCGGCCGGCCTCGGTCGGGGGCACGCCGTCCTGCACCGCCAGCAGCGCGCGCTTGGTCGACGGGCCGAGCAGGTCGAGCGAGCCGCGGGCGGCCATCTCGCGCTCCCAGCCGAGCAGGGCGGCCGCCAGCTCGCCCGGGTCGACCCGGCCGCCGCCTTCGATCAGCAGTCCGGCCGAGCAGCACCGCCTGCTCGGTGTCGTCGGTGACCGCGCCCGCGGGCATCCCGGCCGCGATCGGGTGGCCGTCCGGGGCGGCCTCGAAACCGGTCAGCATCGGACCCCAGCGCTCGACGATCTGCGGGCGGGACAGCATCTGCGTCGGCATGCCGAGCGCGTCGCCGATCGCGAGGCCGTACAGCGCGCCCCTGGCCCGGTCCTGTCGCACTGGCCGCCGCCTTCCTGTGCCTTCTGGGTACTTGACGTGAATGCGTGTCTTGCGTGCGCGCCGCAGCGGGAAGATAGACCCGTAATGCGAGGTTTACGCGGATGGCTGTATGTTCCCAGGCTAAAGCTGTTACAGCAGGGAGAAGCACCGGTGAGCACTGCGACCCAGGATCGGCCGCTCGGTTACGAGGCCAACGGGATCAACGTCATCAGCGAGGACGAGCGGAAGGGGACGCCGCGCGACCTGTTCTGGCCGTGGTTCGCCGCCAACATCTCGGTCCTCGGGCTCGCCTACGGCGCCTACGTGCTCGGCTTCGGCATCTCGTTCTGGCAGGCCTGCGTGGCCGGGGTGATCGGCATCGTGGTTTCGTTCCTGCTGGTCGGGTTCATCGCGGTGGCGGGCAAGCGCGGGTCGGCGCCGACGCTGGTGCTGTCGCGGGCGGCGTTCGGCGTGCAGGGCAACAAGCTGCCGGCGCTGGTGTCGTGGATGCTGAACGTCGGCTGGGAGATCGTGCTGACGGTGCTGGCCACGCTGGCCACCGCGACGGTGTTCCAGCCGCTTGCACTGGAGCTCGGGCGACGTCACCAAGGTGATCGCCTTCCTGATCATCACCGTGCTGATCGTGGGCAGCGCCGCGCTCGGGTTCGACACGATCATGCGGCTGCAGACGATCATCACCGTGGTCACCGGCGTGCTCACCGTGGTCTACTTCATCCTCGTCGTGCCCAAGATCCACTGGGCCACGGTCTCCTCGCTCCACTCGGGCTCTGCGCAGGCTTTCCTGGGCGCGACCGTGCTGGTGGCGACCGGGTTCGGGCTGGGCTGGGTGAACACCGGGGCCGACTACTCGCGTTACCTGCCCCGCCGGTCGTCGGGCGGCGGGGGTGGTGTGGTGGACGACGTTCGGCTCGTCGATCGCGCCGATCTTCCTGCTCGGGTTCGGGCTGCTGCTCGCCGGCTCGTCGACGTCGCTGTCGAGCGCGATCAACACCGACCCGATCGGCGCGCTGGCCACCATCCTGCCGACCTGGTACCTGGTGCCGTTCGTGATCGTGGCGGTGCTCGGCCTGGTCGGCGGCGCGGTCCTCGACATCTACTCGTCCGGCCTGACCCTGCTGGCGGCCGGGCTGCGGGTGCCGCGCTGGTCGGCCGCGCTGATCGACGGCGTGCTGATGATCGTCGGGACGATCTACGTGGTGTTCTTCTCGTCCAACTTCATCGGGCCGTTCGAGGGGTTCCTGATCACGCTGGGCGTGCCGATCTCGGCCTGGTGCGGCGTGATGCTGGCCGACATCGCTGCTGCGGCGGCGGCCGTACGCGGAGGCGGAGCTGTTCACCTCGTCCGGGCGGTACGGCGTGGTGCGGTGGGTGCCGGTCGGCCTGATGGTGGCCGGGCAGCGTGCTCGGGTTCGGGCTGGTGGTCAACACCTACGCCTCGTGGCTGTCCTGGCAGGGGTACCTGCTGGGGCCGTTCGGGCTGGGCGGGAAGACGGGGACCTGGGAGTTCGCCAACCTCGGGGTGATCGTCGCGCTGGTGGTGGCGTTCGTCGGGTGGCTCGTCTGCGGCCGCGCCGCGGTCCGGCGGCAGGAGGCGGCGCCGGTCTCGGCGGCGGCCGAGTAGCGCTGGGTTGTCTGCCGGGCGGCGCTTAGCCCGCGGTTGGTTGCGGCTGGCGCTCAGCCCGCTGTGCGGCGGGAGCGGTAGGCCGCCACGTTGACGCGGTTAGCGCAGGTCAGGCTGCAGAAACGGCGGGACCGGTTCTTGGACAGGTCGACCACGACGTCCTCGCAGTCGTCGGCCGCGCAGACCCGGAGGCGGCCGAACTCGCCCACCCGGATCACGTCGGCGATGGCCATCGCCGCGTCGACCGCCATCCGGTCGGCCAGCGGCGCGTCGGGCGAGGTGGCGTGGATGTGGTAGTCCCAGCCGTCGTGCTTGACCAGCTGCGGGAGCGCGTTGGCGTCGGCCAGCAGCGTGTTGACCAGGACCGCGGCCTCGTCGGCGGTCATCTCCCAGAGCCGGTCCAGCCGGGTGCGGAGCGCGAGCACGGCGGCGAGCTCGGCCTGCTCGTGGGTGCGGCTGCCTGACCACTGCCAGTGGTCGATGAACTCGTCGAGCGCGGCGACGTCGGGCATCTCGTCGACGGCGGCGCGGCCGGTGTTCACCAGCGCGGCGGTCGCGCTCAGTGACAGCTCTGTGTCATGGGTAAAAGCCATTTGACTCCTTTCAGTCGGCCTCGATAGTGTCATGGACGTAAACACGTTATACCACTTACAGCTTAGTGCGGGACGAGGAGCGGGCGGATGACCACCGTGCGGGCAGTGGGCGGGGCGATCGCGACGCCGGGGGTGGCGTCGGCGGGGGTGGCGGCGTCGGCGGCGTCGGCGGGGCCGTCGACGGGAGCTCGCCCGGCGCTGTCGCGGCGGTCGGCTGGAGTGGTGATCGGGCTGCTGTCGGCGATGTGCTTCGGCACGTCAGGGACGTTCGGCACGGCGCTGATCGGGTCGGGCTGGTCGCCCGCGGGGGCGGTGTTCGCGCGGGTGCTGGTGGCGGCGCTGGCGCTGACGGTGCCGGCCGTAGCTCGCGCTGCGCGGTCGGTGGCGCGCGCTGCGCCGGTCGGCCTGGCAGGTGACGGTCTACGGTCTGGTCGGGGTGGCGGCGTGCCAGATCTGCTACTTCAACGCGATCGCGCGGATGCCGGTCGGGATCTCGATCATGCTCGAGTACCTCGGGATCGTGCTGATCGTGGTCTGGCTGTGGGTCCGGCACGGCCAGCGGCCGCGGCCGCTGACCATCGGCGGCGGGGTGGCCGCCCTCGGCGGCCTCGCGCTGATGCTGAACCTGACCGGCAGCGGCGGGGTGAGCCTGATCGGGGTGCTGTTCGCGCTGGCGGCGGCGGTGTCGATGGCGGTGTACTTCTTCCAGTCGGCGGCCACGTCGGGCGTGCCCGCCGGAAGCGCTGACGTTGAAAGCGCTGACGTTGAGGGCGTGGCCACGGGAAGCGGGGCGGTCGGCGCGGCTGGCTCGGAAGATCTCCCGCCGGTGGTGCTGACCTGGGGCGGGATGATCGTGGGGGCGGCCGCGATCGCGCTCGTCGGCGCGGCCCGGGTGATGCCGCTTCGGTTCGCGGGGTCGGACGTCGCGCTGTTCGGCGGGCGGACCAGCTGGATCGTGCCGGTGCTGGGGCTGGGCGTGGTGGCGGCGGCGATCGCGTACGTGACCGGCATCGCGGCGGCGCGACGGCTGGGGCCGAAGTTCGGGTCGTTCGTCGCGATGGCGGAGATCGGGTTCGCCGTCCTGTTCGCCTGGATCCTGCTGCATCAGACGCCGACAGCGCTCCAGTTCGTCGGCGGCGCGCTGATCCTGGCGGGCGTGATCGCGGTCCGGCTCGACGAGCCGTGAGCGGTCTCGGACGGCCGCGCCGTCATGGACCGAAGTTGACGCCGCCAGAACTGGTGCCGACGACGGCGTCGAGCAGCGGCCCGTAGACCAGCGCGCCGGCCACGACGAAGACCACCGTCCAGGCCAGGAAGCCCGCCGGAGGAACCCGTCTGATCAGCAGGCAGAGCAGGGCGACGCCGATCAGCAGGAAGAGCGCGACGGCGGGCTGATAGTGCAGGCGGAATCCGTACGCGCCGACCGCCTCGGCGATGAACGTGCCCGGCGGGAACGCGGCGCCGTAGGCCCGGGCCCGGCCGAGCCCCGTCGCCACGCCCAGCCCGCGAGCCCGGACACCGGGCCGCCGATCAGCGCGCACGCCAGCCAGAAGGCGCCAGGGAGCGCGCGACCGGCATGTCGATCACGGCGGCGGTGACGTAGTAGGCGGCGACCATGACCGCGCAGGCGGACAACCCGGCCGTCACCGCCAGCCGCCGCCGGGCCGCCAGCGCGCCGGCCGCGAAGCCGCCGAGCAGCCACGGGCTGGCCGAGTTCGCGAGCGCGCTCCACGGCTGGCTGAGATGCGGCTGCAGGAGCGCGGTGGCGGCGCCGATCGCGATGCCGATCGCGGCGGCGGTGGCGATCGGCCGGGCGGCGCTGGCCGCGATCGGCCCGATGGGGCCGAGCAGCACGCGGTCAACGTCGCGGATCCGGCCCGGTACGGTCGGTGAGGACGTTGCCTTGACGAGTGCGCGCGGGCGCTGGGTCACGGATAGTGACCAGCCTAGCGGAAGTGGGCCGGTTGTTCACGCCGCGTAACCCCGGGTTGATCGGCGCGCGATTGACGCTGCGCCGACCGACTGTCGGTCCCGGCCCGTAGGATTGCCGCGTGCTCCTCCCCCCGTGACCCGAGCGACGCCGCTCCGGCAGCGACCCCGGCGCCGCGCCTGCCGCCGCGCCTGCCGCCGCTCCGGCCGCCGTGCCCGACGGGGCGCGGCGGGCGGCGACCGTGCTGCACCGGGTGTTCGGCTTCGACTCCTTCCGCGGCCGCCAGGAGGAGATCATCAGCCACGTCATCGGCGGCGGCGACGCGCTGGTGCTGATGCCGACCGGCGGCGGCAAGTCGCTCTGCTACCAGATCCCGGCGCTGGTGCGGCCGGGCACCGGGGTCGTCATCTCGCCGCTGATCGCGCTCATGCAGGACCAGGTGCAGGCGCTGCGCCAGCTCGGCATCCGCGCCGACTTCCTGAACTCGACCCAGGACCCGGGGACCAGGCACGTCGTCGAGCAGCAGTTCAAGGCGGGCGAGCTCGACCTGCTCTACCTGGCGCCGGAGCGGCTGCGGGCACCGGGCACGCTGCAGTTGCTCGACGCCTCGAGGATCTCGGTGTTCGCGATCGACGAGGCGCACTGCGTGTCGCAGTGGGGCCACGACTTCCGGCCCGATTACCTGGAGCTCCAGGTGCTGCACGAGCGCTGGCCGGACGTGCCCCGGATCGCGCTGACCGCGACCGCCACCCAGGCGACCAGGGAAGAGATCGCGATCAGGCTGAAGCTGGCCGGGTCGAAGCTGTTCGTGTCGTCGTTCGACCGGCCCAACATCCAGTACCGGATCGTGCCCAAGAACGAGCCGAAGAAGCAGCTGCTGCACTTCCTGCGGACCGAGCACCCGGGCGACGCCGGCATCGTCTACTGCCTGTCCCGGGACTCGACCGAGAAGCTCGCGGCGTTCCTGACCGACAACGACATCCCGGCCCTGCCGTACCACGCCGGGCTCGACAGCGGGGTGCGGGCCGACCACCAGGCGCGCTTCCTGCGCGAGGACGGCCTGGTGATGGTGGCGACGATCGCGTTCGGGATGGGGATCGACAAGCCGGACGTCCGGTTCGTCGCGCACCTGGACATGCCGCGCTCGGTCGAGGGCTACTACCAGGAGACCGGCCGCGCCGGGCGGGACGGCCAGCCCGCCACCGCCTGGCTCGCCTACGGGCTGGCCGACGTCGTGCAGCAGCGGCGGATGATCGACTCCTCCGAGGGCAACGTCGCGCACCGGCGGCTGATGGCATCGCATCTCGACGCGATGCTCGCGCTGTGCGAGGCGACTGACTGCCGCCGGACGCAGCTGCTGGCCTATTTTTCCGAACGGACCGTGGCCTGCGGCAACTGCGACACGTGTCTGTCTCCCCCGCAGACCTTCGACGGGACGGTGCCCGCGCAGAAGCTGCTGTCCACGATCGTGCGACTGAACCAGGAACTAGGCCAGCGGTACGGGGCGGGGCAGGTCATCGACATCCTGCTCGGCCGCAAGACGCAGAAGGTGTCGGAGAAGGCGCACCACGAGCTGAAGACGTTCGGCATCGGGACCGAGCTGACCGAGGCGCAGTGGCGCGGCGTGGTGCGGCAACTGCTGGCGCAGGGACTGCTCGCCGTGCAGGGCGAGTACCAGACGCTCGCGCTCACCGCGGCGAGCGCGGAGGTGCTGCGCGGTCAGCGGCAGGTCATGCTCAGGCAGGACGCGCCGACGCCGAAGGCCGCCCGGTCCTCGCGCGGTCCGGCCGGCGGCGGGGCCGCCGCCCGCGCCAAGCTGGCCGAGGTCGAGCTGTCCCCCGAGCAGGAGGCGGTCTTCGAGGAGCTGCGCGCCTGGCGCGGCGCGACCGCGAAGGAGCAGGGCGTGCCCGCCTACGTGGTCTTCCACGACGCGACCCTGCGCGCGATCGCGGCGGCGGCGCCGTCTTCGCTGCCGAGCTGCTCGGGATCAGCGGCGTCGGCGAGTCGAAGCTCGCCAAGTACGGCGACGGCATCCTCGAGGTGCTCGGACAGTAGCTACCGCAGGGAGCCGCGCGAGGCCCTGCCGCCCCTGCGTTCACAGCCGAACCTAAGGTCACGCAGTCGCGTGCCAGCCGGCTTGGTGATCGCGAAGCGTTTTATTTTGGCGAAGGAAAATTCGCTTATAGATGCAAAAATCATTCGTGATCACGACTGACGGGTGGCCGCCAGGGTTGGGGGGCGAGCGGGGTCTGCCCGGGTGGGCGTGGGGTGGGGGGATGGGTGGGGCGGAGACAGGGACCGTTCGGGCAAAACGAATTTGAATTTTCTAGCCTTTGATGACGCCGGCTACCAGGCCGCGGATGTAGAAGCGCTGGAGGGCGATGTAGAGGACCACGCAGGGGACCATCGCGATGACCGCGCCCGCTTCGAGGTAGCCGAAGTTCACCTGGCCGACGCTGCCGTACTCGAGGTTGAGCAGGGCCAGCGGGAGCGTGTAGAGGTTGTTGGAGGTGAGGAAGGTGAGCGCGCCGACGAACTCGGTCCAGGAGAACAGGAACGCGTAGAGCACGGTGGTGGCGACGCCGGGGATGACCAGCGGGCGCAGGACCGAGATGAGCGTGCGGGCGGGCGACGCGCCGTCGACCGCGGCCGCCTCCGACAGCTCCCAGGGGATCTGCATGAACGTGTTGCGCATCACGAACACGCCGAACGGCAGGTTGAACGTCGTGTAGAACAGCGCCAGGCCGGCCAGGTTGTTGGTCAGCCCGAGGTCGTGCATCTCCAGGAACAGCGGCGTCAGCAGCGCCTGGAACGGGATCATCATCGTGACCAGGACGAGCGCGAACACGAGGCCGGAGCCGGGGAACCGGAACCGGGCGAAGCCGTAGCCCGCCATCGTCGCGATGACGGCGGTGAGCAGGGCGGTCCCGCAGGCCACGAGGAAGCTGTTGAGCGCGTAGCGGAGGATGTCGTTGGCCTGGACCAGACCGGTGTAGTTGGCGGTGGTCAGGTGCCCGAAGTCGCGGGCCGCGGGGGCCTGGGTGACCAGGCTGTCGGGCATGAACGAGCGGGCGACCGCCCACGCCAGCGGGAGCAGGAACAGCAGCGACGCGAGCGTGCCGACGGTCAGGTAGAGCGCGAAGCCGAGCCGGGAGCGAGGGCCGCTCGCCGCCCTCGGGGCACCCGATCCCCCGCCGTCTCGGGTGCCCCCCGCGTGCCGCCGGTCCCGCGCGGCGACGGCCGAGGTCATCGGCCGGCCTGACTGCGCCGCCGCACCCGGCCGGCGGCGGGGTCGTCGCGCAGCAGGTAGAGCTGCGCCGCGCTGATGATCGCGATGACGATGACCAGCGCGATCGCGCCGGCCGTGGCGTATCCCAGGTGGTACTGCACGAACGCCTCCTCGTAGATCCACATCACGACCGGCTGGGTGGAGGTGCCGGGTCCGCCCTCGGTCAGGATGTAGAACTGGTTGAACGCCAGGAACGAGCCGATGACCGAGATGATCAGCGCCAGCGCGATGTTCCTGCGCAGCAGCGGGACGGTGATCCGCAGCTCCTTCTGCCACCAGGTCGCGCCGTCGGAGTCGGCCGCCTCGTAGAGCTCGACCGGGATGCCCTGCATGCCCGCCATCAGCAGCATCATCGTCAGTCCTGAAGCGAACCAGACGACGATCACGCAGATGGCGGTCAGCGCCAGGCCGTAGTTCACCGTCCAGGCGGTGGTCGCGTGCGCGAGCCCGACCTTCGCGAGCACGTAGTCGGCCGCGCCCGAGTCGGGCTGGAGCTCGAGCAGGGCCATGAACGACTCGGTGGCGAGGCCGATGATGAACGGCAGGAAGAACGCGGTGCGGAAGAACGTCGCGCCGAGCCGGTTCGACCGCACCAGCATGGCCATCGCATAGCCGATGATGAAGATCGGCCCGGTCACGATCACGGTGTACAGGACCGTGAACAGCACCGAGTGGATGAACGCGGGATCGTGGGCGAGCAGGCTGTAGTTCTGGTCCCCGACGAAGTGATAGGGGCCGATCAGCGGCCAGTTGGTGAGCGAGATGTAGACCGCGAAGCCGAGCGGGAACAGCACGAACACCGCGACCATCACGAACGCGGGCGCGACCAGGAGCATGCCTGTCCGCGCTCGTCGCGCGGACAGGCCGATGCCCTTGCTGGCGCGCCCAGTCGTGAGCACGGTCACAAAATTGGTCACGGAGAGGCCTGCTGCAGGAGCCGGGCCAGGCCCGACTGTCCCTGTTGGAGGGCGGAGGTCATGTTCCCGTCGTAGACGGCGGTGGTGAACATCTGGAACCACGGGCCGCCCGCCTGGTTGAACATCTGGTCGTAGACCATCGTCACCGGCGCGTAGCCCTTCGCCAGGGCCTTGAGCGCGACCGCGTCCTCCGGGTGCGCGGCGGTGAAGGCGGGGGTGAGCACGTCGGTGCGGACCGGGGTGGCGCCGAGGGCCGGGTACTGGTCCTGCTGCTGAGTCTGCAGCACCCACTGGATGAACTCCCACGCGCCGGACGGGTTCTTGGCCGCGGCCGGGATGGCGAAGTCGTCGCCGCCGTCGAACGTGCTGTAACCGCCGTTGGCGCCGGGCAGCGGGGTGTCCATGAACTCGGCGCCGAGCTGGCTCGGCTTGACCAGGTCGACCAACTGGCCGTAGCCGCCGGGCATGATGCCGATCTTCCCGGCCGCGAAGTCCTGGCCCCAGGTGGTGCCGTCGTCGGTGCGGTCGTTGTCGGGCGCCAGGTGCTGCGTCCACACGTTCCTGTACAGGGTGAGGGCGCTCTGGAGGGCGGTGTTGCCGGCGATGTTGGCGCTCTGGCTGCCGATGTCGCCGTTGGTCAGGTGGCTGCCGTCGGCCCAGATGCCGGGCTGGACGGTGAAGCCGAGGCAGCCCTGGCAGTCCCCGGCGAAGGTGAAGCCGCTGATGCCGTGGCCGAGCTTGTTGATCGCCTGGGCGTCGGTCAGGATCTGCGCGTACGTCGTCGGCGGGTCGTCGGGGTTGAGCCCCGCCTGCTTGAACAGCGTCTTGTTGTACCACAGGACCGACAGGTCGGCCCAGTAGGGGACGCCGTAGAGCTTGCCCTGGTAAGTCCCGAGGCCGACGTGCCCCGGGGAGAGGTCGGCCTTGTACGGCAGCTTGTTGATCTCGCTGGTCAGGTTCAGGAACGAGCCGACGCTGGTGAACGCGGGCATGTCGATGTCGTTGAGGCCGACCACGTCGGGCGGGTCGCCCGCCCTGATCGAGGTCGCGAGGGTGGTGGTGTCGTCGTTGATCGAGGTGAGCGTGAGCTTGACCTGGAGGTTCTTGTGGGTGGCGTTGAACTCGCTGACCAGCTTCTGGGCCAGGGTCTTGGACACGGTGCGGGCCCAGAACTGAACGGTGCCGGTGGCGTTGACGCCGAAGGTGGACGCGGTGGGGGCCGGGGAGCCCGCTGATCCGGAGGAGGAGCAGGCGGCGGCGCCGAGCAGCGCGACGGCCGCGGCGCCGGTAAGGGTCTTTCTGCTCAGGAGCTTCATGGCGTTGCCCTATCGTTAAGGAAACCCTTTTCCTAAGAGCCTTTGACCAAGAGCTTAGAAGCGAAGGGGCGGGCGTCAACCCCCAAGTTCGGGTGGCGGGCGGGCGGCGGACAGGGTGCCGGGCGGGGTGCCGGCCGGGCGGCTGCCAGTGCTACTGCGGGTAGCCGCCGGTTGATTCCCTGACCACCAGGCGCGGCGGCACCGTGCGCACCTCGGCCGGGCCGTCCGCGCCGTCGTCGCCGCCCTCGCCCGCGATGGCGGCCAGCAGGCGCTGCGCGGCGACCCGCCCGACCTCCTCGAGGCACATGTCGACGCTGGTCAGCGGGGGCAGCGCGCCAAGCGCCATCGGCGCCCAGTTGTCGAACCCGACCAGCGCGACGTCGTCTGGGACGCGGCGGCCGACCGCGCGCAGCGTGTCGGCGACGCCGCGGGCGATCTGGTCGCTGCCGCAGAAGATCGCGTCCGGTCGGTCGGCCAGCAGCAGCCCGGCCGCCTCGCGGCCCCAGTGCTCGGTCCACTCCCCGTACCTGACCTCCCCGCACGGCTCGACACCAGCCTCGGCCAGCGCCGACCGGAAGCCGGCCGCGCGCAGCCGGGCCGCGAGGAACCGCTCGGGACCGGCGATGTGCGCGATCCGGCGGCGGCCGATGGCGAGCAGGTGAGCCGCCGCGATCGCTCCGCCGCGCTCGTCGTCGGGCAGCACGGCCGGGGCGCCGCCGCCGGTGACCTGCGTCATCGCGTACACGACGGGGATGCCGGGCAGCGCCTGCAACGGCGCCCGGGGCTCGATCCTGCGGCCGGTGACGATCAGCCCGTCGACCCGGCGGGCCCACAGCATCTCCACGTAGCGCCGCTCGCGCTCGGGGTCGTCGCGGGTGTCGCACATGAACACCGAGACCTGGCCGGTGCCGAGCGCGTCCTCGGCCCCGAGCATCACCGGGATGCTGAACCGGCCGAAGGTATCAGTCGTGATCAGGCCGACCGTGAACGAGCGGCCCGCGAGCAGCGCCTGCGCCAGCGTGTTGGGCGCGAAACCGAGCTGCTCGGCGGCGCGCAGCACCCGCTCGATGGTCTCGCCGCGGAGCTTGCCCTGCCCGTTAAGCGCCTTTGAGGCGGTGCCGACGGACACCCCGGCCGCCACCGCCACGTCCCTGATCGTCGCCCGCCGCGCGCTCTGCCGCAGGTCAGCCGGGGCTGTGCCTGCGTCCGGGCGCTGCTGCGGCACCGTCGTTTCGTCGCCGCTCGTTTGGACCTCCCCCACTGCCGCCGTCGGCCGCACCCCGCCGCAGGCTGTTCGCGGCCGGCCGTTGACGTACCCGAGCCGAGACTCTAGCGTACGGATCACGTCGAGGAAAACCTATTCCTTCCGAGGAGGCGCGTCGCCTTGAGTGGTCCCGTCCTGCCCACCGGGTCGGCGATCGCGGCGCAGCGGCCGCTCGTCGACGCCGCGCGGCTGACCGGCGGTCTCCTGCACGAATGGCAGCAGCGCAACGTGACCGCGAGCCTGCCGCTGGCGGTCCGCCAGCTGGCGGCGGCGGGCAACCTCGACAACCTGCGGCTCGCCATCGCCTGTGCCGGCGACGGATCGGGTTCTGCAGGCTCGATCGGAGGTTCGAGGGCGTCGGGTGGGTTGCGGGGGCCGCGCGGGCCGGGCGGCTCTGATGGGCCCGGCGGCCCGGGCGGCCCCGGCGGCCTTGGCGGCCTTGGCGCCGGGGCGGGCGCGTACCACGGTCCCGTCTTCATGGACTCCGACGTCTACAAGACCCTGGAAGCCATCGGCTGGGAGCTCGGCCGCGGCCCCCGGGCCGCGCTCAGCGACTTCGCGGTGACCGCCGTCGGACTGCTCGAGCAGGCACAGCAGCCCGACGGCTACCTCAACTCCTACGCGCAGGCGACCCGGCAGCCGCGCTACTCCAACCTCGCCTGGAGCCACGAGATGTACTGCGCCGGCCATCTCATCCAGGCTGCGATCGCGCTGCGCCGGGGCGTCGGCGGCTCGCGCGCGCTGCGCGTCGCCACCCGGCTGGCCGACCACCTGGTGAGCGAGTTCGCCGGCCAGGAGAAGGGGCTCGACGGGCACCCGATCATCGAGACCGCCCTGGCCGAGCTCTACCGGGAGACCGGCCAGGCCGCCTACCTCGAGCTGGCCCGTCAGTTCGTCGAGCAGCGCGGCCACGGCCTGGCGGGCGACTCGGGCATGGGCCGGCGGTACCTCCAGGACGCCACCCCGGTTCGGGAGTCGGTCTCCGAGGTCGGGCACGCGGTCCGCGCGCTCTACCTCGAGGCGGGCGTCACCGACGTCGCGGTCGAGACCCGCGACCGCGAGCTGCTCGACTCGTCGGTCCGCCGCTGGGCGGACATGGTCGCCGCGAAGACGTACCTGACCGGCGGGAACGGCTCGCGGCACGACGACGAGGGGTTCGGCGACCGGTTCGAGCTGCCGCCCGACCGCGCTTACAACGAGACCTGCGCGTCGATCGCGAGCTTCCACTGGAGCTGGCGGCTGCTGCTGGCGACCGGCGACGCCAAGTACGCCGACCACATGGAGCGGGTGCTCTACAACGGGTTCGCGGCCGCGATCTCGATCGCGGGCGACCGGTTCTTCTACGTCAACCCGCTGCAGCGCCGGGATGACCACTACGAGAAGGACGACCCGGGCCGCCGCCGGGTCTGGTTCAAGTGCGCCTGCTGCCCGCCCAACATCATGCGGCTGCTCGCGTCCGTCCAGCACTACCTGGCCACCGTCTCCCCCGATGCCGCCACCCTGACGGTGCAGCAGTACGCGTCGGCGCGCCTGTCGGGCGCGGACCTCGACGTCGAGATCGAGACCGACTACCCGTGGTCGGGCCTGGTCACGATCCGGGTCCTCGAAGCGTCAGCCGCGGAGCGCGGGCTCGCGCTGCGGATCCCGAGCTGGTCTGCCTCGGCCGCCGTCGTGAACATCAATGATTTTCCCGAACGGACCGTGACTTCGAGCCAGGGGTACCTGCTGATCCGCCGCCGGTGGCAGGCCGGGGATGAGGTCCGGCTGCGCCTTGACCTGACGCCGCGCTGGACCCGCCCCGATCGGCGGGTCGACGCGGTGCGCGGCTGCGCGGCGATCGAGCGCGGTCCGCTCGTCTACTGCCTCGAGCAGGCCGACCAGGCGGTGTCGCTCGAGGAGCTCGCCGTCAGCGCGGGCGCGCCGCTGGCCGAGCGCGCGGTCACGCTGGACGGCGTCGGCCCGACCGTCCAGGTGATCGCGGACGGACGGCACGTCCCGCTGCCAGCCGTCGCGATCCCGTACTTCCAGTGGGACAACCGGGGGCCTGGGGCGATGCGCGTGTGGATCCCCGGCGACTGAACCCAGCCTCACCCGACCGCGGAAGGAGGTCTTCCTTGACACAGATCGCCATCAGCCCGGCCCGTTCCATCGGCGCCATCGACCGCAAGCTGTTCGGCGGCTTCGTCGAGCACCTCGGCCACTGCATCTACGGCGGGGTCTACGAGGAGGGCTCGGCGCTGTCGGACGAGCGCGGCTTCCGCACCGACGTGCTCGGCCTGCTGCGCGAACTGCGGCCCGGCGTGCTGCGCTGGCCGGGCGGCAACTTCGTCAGCAACTACCACTGGCAGGACGGGATCGGCCCGCGTGACACCAGGCCGCGACGGCCGGAGCTGGCCTGGGGCGGCGAGGAGCCGAACCGGTTCGGCACCGACGAGTTCCTCGCCTATTGCGCGGAGCTCGGCACCGAGCCGTACATCTGCCTGAACATGGGCACCGGCACGCTGGCGGAGGCGCTCGCGTGGGTCGAGTACTGCAACTCGGCCCTGGACACCTCCCGGGCCAACGTCCGACGCTCGAACGGCCGGACCGAGCCGTACCGGGTGAGGTACTGGGGCCTGGGCAACGAGATGTACGGAGACTGGCAGGTCGGGCAGCTGTCGGCCGAGGAGTACGTGCGCGAGGCGACCCGGTGGGCGCGCGCCATCCGCAAGCTCGACCCGGACGCCAAGCTGATCGCCTGCGGCGAGACCGGGTGGAGCGAGTGGGACCGGGTCGTGATCGACGGCCTGGCCGGGCTGGTCGACTACCACTCCGTTCACCTCTACACCGGCAGCGACGACTACTGGGCGAACGTCCTGCAGCCGCACGCGGCCGAGCGGGCCATCGCCACCGCCGGCGCTTTGCTTGACCGCGCCGCCTACCTGCGCGGCCTCGACCACCCGGCGGCGATCGCGTATGACGAGTGGAACGTCTGGTACCGGACGATGACCGTCGACCTGGCCGAGCGGTACACCCACGCGGACGCGCTCGCGGTCGCCACCTACCTGAACATCTTCGTCAGGAACTGCGCCCGAGTCCGGATGGCTAACCTGGCGCAGCTGGTGAACGCCATCGCGCCGGTCGTCGCGACCCCGGACGGCGCGGCGGTGCAGCCGATCTACTACCCGTTCCTGCTGCACGCCAAGGCGGCGCTCGACTTCGCGGTGGACGCGCACGTCGACGGCGAGACCGTGCCCGCCGACGCGGACAACTGGCCCGCCGACGTCAGCCGGTGGCCGCACCGGGTCTGCGGTCTCGGGCCGTTCACGCTGGTCGACGCCGCCGCGAGCGTGTCCGCCGACCGCCGCCGGGTCGCGGTCACCCTGGTCAACCGGAGCCCGGAGGCCGAGCTCGCGCGACTGGCGCTGCGCGACGCCGCGTTCGACGGCGACGCCGCGATCACGACGCTGACCGCGGGCCGGGCCGACGACGCGTCGCCGCTGCCGGGCGTCCACCCCGCGCGCCTGGAGTTCGGCCGCGAGCCCGCCCGCGGCCCGGTCCTCGCCCTCACCCTGCCACCGCAGTCCTTCATCGTCATCGAGGCGCCCGTCACCGCCTCCTGACCACCGGTCCCCCGCCGCACTCCCTACGAACGTCTCAGCGGTACAGCGACAACGAAGGAGTTATCCCCAATGAGACCGATCACATCAGACAGCTCACCACAATCAAGGCATCCGCGCGGGCGGCGCACCCGGCTCGCGGTAAGCGGTGTCGCCGCGCTGGCGGCGGTCACCGGCCTCGCCGCCTGCAGCAGCGGCGGCAGCTCGACGACGGCCCCGGCCGCCTCGAGCAGCGTCGCCGCCTCGTCGTCCTCGGGCACCTCGGCCGCCGCCTCGGCCAGCCCGAGCTCGTCGGTGACGATCGAGGCGGGCGGGTCCTGCGCGTCGAGCAACGCGGTCAAGCTCACGTTCTGGGCCTGGGTGCCCGGACTGGGCCGCGCGGTCAACGAGTTCAACGCCACCCATCCCGGCATCTGCGTCACCCAGGAAGACGTCGGCGCGGGCGATCCGGAGTACGTGGCGATCACCGACGCGCTCAAGGCCGGGTCCGGCGCGCCCGACGTGGCCGAGGTCGAGTACGACGAGCTGCCGTCGTTCGTCGTCACCAAGAGCGTGGACAACCTCGTGCCGTACGGCGCGAACAACTATAAGAACGACTTCGTGCCGTGGGCGTGGCAGGAGGTCAGCCAGGGCTCGGCTGTCTACGCGATCCCGGGCGACGCCGGCCCGATGGCCTTCTACTACAACACCGCGCTGCTGGCCAAGTACCACATCACCCCGCCCACCACCTGGGCTCAGTTCGCCGCCGACGCGGCCACCCTGCACTCCGCCGACCCGTCGGCCTACATGACCAACTTCTCCGGCGTCGACCTGCAGTGGATCATGTCGCTGATGGCGCAGGACAACGCGTGGCCGTTCACCTACACCGGCGGCAGCTCGGTCACCATCAACTGGACCGGTCCGGCCCAGATGGCGTTCGCCGACTACTGGCAGAAGATGCTGTCCGCGCACGAGCTGAACGACACGACCGACGTGTCCGCGACGTCGTTCGCCGACATGGACAAGGGCATCGACGCGAGCTGGCTCAGCTCGGCCTGGGGCCCGTCCTACTTCCTGCCGGACGCGAAGTCGTCGCTGGGCGACTGGCGGGCGACCAGCCTGCCGCAGTGGACGGCCGGGGCCGACGTCGCGGCGAACTGGGGCGGCTCCTCGTACCCGGTGTTCGCGCAGTCCAAGCACCCGGCCCAGGCGGCCGAGTTCGCCGAGTGGCTGAACGCGACCGCCACCTCGTGGAACATCACCAAGACGGCGCCGTCGCTGCTGTTCCCGACCTACGTGCCGCTGCTCAACGACCCGTCCTACAAGGACCTCAACAACGCGCTGTCCGGCACCTCCGACCCGAACGTGGCGTTCACCGCGGCGGCGTCGCACATCAGCGCCGACCAGTGGCCGCCGTTCATGACCGAGGCGCTCAACGAGGCCTCGACCGTCTTCGCCGGGGTCGCGACCGGCAAGGAGACGCTGCAGGCCGCGTTCAGCGACTTCCAGAACGTCCTGGTGTCCTACGCCAAGGCGCAGGGCTTCACGGTCAGCACCTGATCACGCCGATGACCAGCACAGTCACGCGGGCGGCGAGGTCTCGCCCCGCCGCCCGCGGCCTCCTCGGGCCCGGGTCCTGGATCCAGCGACGGGACCGCCGCGGCATCTGGTTCGTGGTGCCGTTCCTCGTCGGGTTCCTGCTGTTCATGCTCGTGCCGCTCGGCTACGCGATCTACACCAGCCTCTACACGTACCGGATCATCGGGGGCACGACCTTCACCGGCGCGGCCAACTACACCCAGGCGCTGCAGTCGGGCCAGTTCTGGTCCGGCGTGATCCGGGTGATCATCTTCGCCGCGATCCAGATCCCGGTGATGCTGGCGATCGCGTTCTTCTTCGCCACCGTCTTCGATCTCGGGGTGGCCAAATGGGGCACCGCGTTCCGGACGATCTTCTTCATCCCGTTCGCGGTGCCCGCCGTGGTGGCCGCGGTCATGTGGTCGTTCCTGCTCGAGCCGCAGTTCGGGCCGTTCACCCGGCTGGCGAGCGCGGTCGGCTTCTCCGGCACGAACTTCTTCTCGCCGTCGCTGCTGCTGCCCGCGATCATCGTGATCGTGATCTGGGAGTGGACCGGCTACAACATGATGATCTTGTACACCGCGCTCAAGTCGGTGCCTCGGGACGTGGTCGAGGCGGCCATCCTCGACGACACCCCGCTATGGAAGATCGTGCTCCGGATCAAGCTGCCGATGGTCCGGCCGGCCATCGTCATGCTCGTCTTCCTTAACACGATCGGCGCGCTGCAGCTGTTCACCGAGCCGCAGATCCTCGAGTACTTCGAGCAGGGCGCGGTCTCGCTGAACTACACGCCCACGTATTACATCTACAACACCGCGATCGCGGCCGACGAGACCAACCTCGCGGCGGCCATGGCGGTCATCCTCGCCCTGGTCATCGTGGTGATCTCGGCCGCCTCGCTGCTCTTCCGGCGACGGAGAGGGGAATTCTCGTGACGACGTCCCGGCGCGAGCGGCGTCGGCTGGCCCGCCTGCAGGAGCGGGAGCGGACCATTCCGGTCGAGCTCTACGGCCTCCGCCCCGGCACGGTCCCGCTGCTGACGGCGCTGGCGCTGCTGTTCGCGATCTTCACGCTGATCCCGATCGCGTGGATCGTGATCAACTCGACCAAGACGCAGGCGAACGTCTTCGAGACGTTCGGGTTCTGGTTCGCCCGGCCGTTCGACTTCTTCCACACGTTCGGCCTGCTGTTCCAGAACGTCGACGGCTACGGGACCTTCATCCAGTGGTTCGGCAACACCGCGCTCTACGCGGTGCTCGGCGGCGTCGGCGCGACGGCCCTGTCCGCGTTCGCCGGCTACGGCCTCGCCCGGTTCCGGTTCCGCGGCTCGCGGGTGGCCTTCTACCTGATCATCGTCGGGCTGCTGGTGCCCATCACCGCGCTCACGGTTCCGCTGTACCTCACCTACGCGAAGGCGCACCTGATCAACTCGATCTGGGGCATGGTGCTGCCGAGCATGGTCAGCCCGATCGGCGTCTACCTGATGCGGACCTACGCCGACATCTCGGTGCCGCGGGAGCTGATCGACGCCGCCAGGATCGACGGCGCGGGCGAGCTGCGGATCTTCTTCCGGGTGGCGCTACCGCTGATGGTGCCGGGCGTGGTGACGGTGCTGCTGATCAGCGTCGTCGCGGTCTGGAACAACTACTTCCTGCCGCTGCTCATCTTCAACATCAACACCAAGTACCCGCTCACCGTCGGGCTCGGCCTGTGGTCGGACCGGGCGGTGAACAGCGGCGACGCCGACCTGTACCCGATGCTGGTGATGGGCGGTCTGGTGACGATCATCCCGCTCATCGCGCTCTTCCTGGTGCTGCAGCGGTACTGGCGCGGCGGCATGCTGCTCGGCAGCATCGCGAACTGAGGAGGCGCTCCCATGTCAGCTGCAATCGGCCTGGAGAACCTGACCAAGGTCTACGCATCCGGGGTGACGGCTGTCGACCGGCTGAGCCTGGACGTCGACGACGGCGAGTTCGTGGTGCTGGTGGGGCCGTCGGGCTGCGGTAAGACGACGGCCCTGCGGATGGTGGCCGGCCTTGAGTCGGTCACCTCCGGCACCGTGCGGCTGGGCGACCGGGTGGTCAACGACGTCTCGCCTCGACGGCGGGACATCGCCATGGTCTTCCAGAATTACGCGCTGTACCCGCACCTGACGGTCGCCGAGAACATCGGCTTCGCGCTGGCCAACAAGGGCGTGCCCCGGGCCGAGCGGCAGCGCCGGGTCCGGGCCGCCGCGGCCACGCTCGGCCTGGCCGACCTGCTCGGCCGCAAGCCCCGGCAGCTGTCGGGCGGGCAGCGGCAGCGGGTGGCGATGGGGCGGGCGATCGTGCGCGAGCCAGCCGTGTTCCTGATGGACGAGCCGCTCTCCAACCTGGACGCCAAGCTGCGGGTGCAGATGCGGGCCGAGATCCTGCGGGTGCACCAGGCGATCGGGTCGGCCACCCTGTACGTCACCCATGACCAGGTCGAGGCGATGACGATGGGCGACCGGATCGCGGTTATGGACGGCGGCCTGCTGCATCAGTACGGCACCCCGCGCGAGCTGTACGCCCGGCCGGCCAACCTGTTCGTCGCGCGCTTCATCGGCTCGCCGGAGATGAACCTGTACGAGGCCGCGCTCGAACCGTCGGGGCGCCTCACGCTGGGGTCGCAGCGGCTCGAACTCGGGCCGCTGCCGGCGCACCTGGCGCCAGTCGCGGGCCGGGGTGGAGGGAAGGTGGTCGTCGGGGTGCGACCGTCTGACCTGACGCTCGGGTCGGGGTCGGGGTCGGGGTCGGGGTCGGGGTCGGGGTCGGGGTCGGGGTCGGGGTCGGGGTCGGAGTCGGAGTCGGAGTCCTGGGACGCCGGGGGCGGGCGTTCGTTTGACGGGAGCGCGGTTGCCGAGGACGGCGCAGGCGCAGGCGCTGCGGGCGGGTCGGGCGCAGGCGCTTCGGGCGGGTCGGGCGCAGGCGCTGCGGGCGGGTCGGCGACGGTGACGGCCGACGTCCGGGTGGTCGAGCCGCTGGGCAGCGAGCTGCACGCGATTTTCTCGATCGACGCGCCTGCGGCCGGGCGGCGGGAGCTCGCCGCGACGGCCGAGGACGCGGAGGACGTGCTGCCCGGCCTGGCGTACAACGGGGTGGCGCGGCTCGGCCCGCGGGCGGCGGTGCGGCCCGGGGACCGGGTCACGTTCCGGGTTGACGCTAGCCGGCTGCATTTCTTCGACCCCTCGACGGGGGCGGCCGTGGGATGGCAGGCCGACCGAGCGGGGTGACGACGCCCGTCGTTTCGTAGCGCGCAGACGGCGGTGCCGATGCCCGAACTGGGCCTGGGGCCCACCGGGCCACATAGAGCGGGCCTGTGGCCCCCAGGGCCACAACGAAAGCGGGCCTGTGGCCCCCAGGGCCACAACGAAAGCGGGCCTGTGGCCCCCAGGGCCATAACGCAGGCGGGCGCGGGGCCCCCAGGGCCACAACGGGCGGGGTGCCGGCGGGTAGGTGTTGGGACTAGCGCGGCGGGGCGGTTTGCGGGGGGTGGGGTGGGGTTAGCTGGGCGGGGCGGTATGCGCGGGTGGGGTGGGGTTAGCTGGGCGGGGCGGTATGCGCGGGTGGGGCGGGGTTAGCTGGGCGGGGCGGTATGCGCGGGTGGGGTGGGGTTAGGTGGGGGGGCCGATTTGCGGGGGTGGGGTGGGGTTGGGTGGGCGGGTGAGGCGGAGACACGGACCGTTCGGACAAAACGAAGTTGATCTTTTGGGCTTTAGCTGTCGTGGGGTTAGTCGGCTAGGGCGGTGCGGAGCCAGGATTCGATGCCGGCGATGTGGACGATGGCCGAGGAGCGGGCGAGGTCGGGGTCGCGGCTCATGATCGCGTGGTAGATCGCCGTGTGCTCGGCCAGCGTGCGTTCCTGGGCGCGGGGTTCGGTCACGCCCCGCCACAGCCGGGCCCGTCGGGTGGGCACGGACATGTTGTCGATCAGCGAGGCCAGCACGGAGTTGCCCGCGCCGAGCGCGATCTTGCGGTGGAATTCGAGGTCGGCGGCCACGAAGTCGTCGATCGGCGAGTTCACGTCGGCGGCTCGGAGTATCTCCCCGAGCTCCTTCCTGCCCTCCCCGGACATGCGGACCGCGGCCAGCCCGGTGGCGGCAGGCTCGAGGATGCGGCGCACCTCGAGGAACTCGAGCACGGTGTCGTCGCGGTGGAAGTCGACGATGAAGCTCAGCGCCTCGAGCAGCAGCGATGGCGCCAGGCTGGTCGCGTAGGTGCCGTCGCCCTGGCGCACGTCGAGGACGTTGATCATGCTCAGCGCCTTCACCGCCTCGCGCAGCGAGTTGCGGGACAGACCGAGCTCGGCCGCAAGGTCCGCCTCCCTGGGGAGCTTCTCGCCCGGCCGCAGGCGCCCGGACGTGATCATCTCCTTGATCTTGACAATTGCCTCGTCGGTTAGAGCCACGACTCGTCTCCTGGTATCTGGTCCCCGTCGGCGCCTGGCACGGGCGCGCCGATCCCGTACAGCCGAACCGCGGTCGAGCTGAACACCGCGGTTCGTTCCGCGTCCGACAAGCCTGCCGTCAGCAATTGCGCTAGCTCTACCACGCCCGCGTAATCACGCGCGAGCAGGCAGACCGGCCAGTCCGACCCGAACATGATCCGCTCAGGGCCGAACTCCTCCACGATGACATCGGCAACCGGCGTGAACGCATCGAGCGGCGCGCCGGGCAGCGCCTCGGTCACCAGACCGGACAGCTTGCAGGCGGTGTTCGGCCGCGCGGCGAAGGCCCGGATCGCCGCGCGCCACGGGTCGAGCGCACCGCTGCCGATCGGGGGCTTGCCCGCATGGTCCAGGATCAGCGTCAGCTCGGGCACCTCGCTCGCCGCGTATTCGGCGGCCGCGAGCTGATGCGGGAGCACCACCAGGTCATAGCAGAGCCCGGCGGCCGCGACGGCGCGCAGGCCGCGGATGACATCGGGGCGGCGCAGCCAGTCCCGGTCGGGCTCGCCCTGCACCTGGTGCCTGATCCCGATCAGGTAGCGGCCGCCCGGACCGGCGGCCATCCGGGCCAGCTCGTCGGAGATCTCCGGGCTGGTCAGGTCGGTCCAGCCGACCACCCCGGCCACCAGCGGATCGGCCGCGGCGATGGCGAGCAGCTCGGGCGTCTCGGCGGCGACGGTCACGGTCTGGACCAGCACGGTCGCATTCACCCCGGCCTGCTGCGCGCTCGGCCGCAGGTCGCCGACACCGAAGCTGCGCCGGATCGCGGCCATCGGCGGGCCCGCGATCCACGGCTGGTCGCGGACCGCGAGGTCCCAGACGTGGTGATGGGCGTCGACGATGCCCATGGCCCGCGCGGTCATAGCTGCCATACCGCCGGGAGCGCGGCGTCGGCGCCGTCGGCGGTGTAGTCGTGCGGCGTCTCGAGCAACTGCGCCATCCGGGCCTGCCAGGCGACGTTCACCGGCTGGCCGGCCAGGTAGGCGAGCGCAGCCGGGTAGTCCTCGCAGTCAATCAGGTGGAACAGGTCGGTTCCGCTGCGCCAGATCGTCCAGCCGGTCACCCCGGCCGCCCTGATCGCCTCGGTCAGCGCGGGCGGCACTTGCGTGTGCGCCCGCTCGTACTCCTCGATCCGCCCGGCGCGGATCCGCGTGTGCAGCGCGATCCTCATGCGCAGTCGCCCCCTGCCGCTAGAACGTTCCCCAACTGCGCCGGGTTGGCGAGTTCCGCCCTGTCGCCGCTCTGGAGTGTCATGTCATCTTCCCTGGCTCTGGAGTGTCACGCCAGCGGCGGCGGGTGCCTGCGGTCAACCGCCGGCCCCCGCCGCCGTCATTTCCTTGAACTCAGCCCTGGACCGTGACCTGCACTGGCGGTGAGGTCACCGGGCTTGCTATTGCGTCGGTCGCCGTGGCGGTGAGGGTGTAAGCGCCGTCGGCGAGCGGGGCCGACGGGGCGCACGACCACGAGCCGCTGTCGGACGCGGTGGCGGTGCAGACGGCGACGCTGCCCGCGTCGACCGTCACGGTCGCGTCGGGCTCGCTCGGGCCCGACACGGTCGGCGTTGTCGTCACGGTCGCCCCGGCGGCCGGCCCGGTGATCGCGACCGGCGGTGGGAAGTCGGTGACGTTGGCGACGCCGTCGCCGCTGATCTTCACCGCGACGCTGTGCACCGTCAGCTGCCCGCCGCCGTTGCGGAGCCGGAAGTCGGCCCCGCCGTTCTGCTGGTTGCCGAAGTACGCGCCGGTCCCGGTGACCGTCGCCGTCTTCCAGGTGTCGGTGTTGGTCAGCGGGATGTTGGGCGTCGCGGCCTGGTAGGGGTTGGAGGTGCCGTTGTCGTACTGGACCTGGAACGAACCGGTTCCGGTGTCGTAGTACTCGATCGTGAACGTGGCCGAGTAATCGCCCTGGTACGCGACCGAGTTGTCGATGCTGAAGTAGATGTTGCTGTCGGTGCTGGTCAGGGCGGACAGGCCGGCGACATCGGAGCCGGTCGTGGGGCCGTCGTAGGCCGCGACGTTCTCGGTCAGGCCGTAGCCGTCGTTGGTCGGCCCCACGACCGCGCCGACGACCGCGGTGCCCGGCGGCAGGTCGGAGGCGTCGAAGCTGACCGCCGCCGACGGCCCGCTGGCGAACCCGGTCGGGTCGGTCGCGGTCGCGGTGATGGTCAGCTTGCCGCTGGGGAGACCGGCGGCGGGCGCGCACGACCAGGAACCGGAGTCGGTGGCGGTGGCGGTGCAGAGCGCCGTCGAGCCCTCGTGCACGGTCACCGACGCGTCCGGTTCCGACGTGCCTGCGATCGAGGAGTCGAGCGTGAGGGTCTGACCGCCCTTGGGGGTGGTGATCGCCGGCGCGGGCGGGAACTCCGTCGTGGCCGGAACCGCCGGGCCGGTGACCGACAGGCCGACGCTGTGCACGGTGATCGGCTGCTGTGCGTCGAGCCGGAAGTCCGCGCCCCCAGTTGTTGTCCCCGGGGATACTGCCTCCAGCCCGCCGAAGTAGGCGCCGGTGACCGTGAACGAGGCCGTCTTCCAGGTGTCGCTGCCGGTCAGCGTGATCGTGCCGGCTGTGTGGTCCGGATCGCCTGGCCCGTTGTCGTACTGCAGCGCGACCGTGCCGGTACCGGAGTCGTAGTACGACACCTTGATGGTCGCGTCGTAACTGGACGTCGCCGCCACCGACGGGTCGATGCTGAAGTACATGTCGTTCTCTGCGGCGGAGCCGGTCGTGGTGCGCGCGCTGAGCCCGGCCACATCTGACGCGGCGGTCTGCGCGGCCTCGTCGGCGCCGGCGTAGTCGACCTGGGTGAGGCCGTAGCTGCCGTTAGTGCTGCCAAGCGCGGTGCCGACCACCGCGGTGGTCGCCGGGCCGGCCGGGTCGAGGCCGATCTGGACGTCGCCGAGGTGCCTGTCGGTGGTCGCCGCGGTGCCGGTCACCGGCGCGAACGCCAGCTTCGTGGTCGGCGCCGCGACCTGCTCGACCAGGTAGGACTGGCCCGCCCGGGCCTGGAAGGTAAACGTGTCGCTGGCCGAGGTACGGGCGACGACCTGGTGCAGGCCGGCTGCCGGAGACGACCTCGACCTGCTGACCGGGCCACGGGTTCTTGACCGTGAGCGGGCCGGACGTGGCCGCCTGGATCGCGGCGGTGACCAGCTGCCCGTTCTCGACCTGCACGTCGACCTTGTCACCGCGCTGGATGTAGACGGTCCCGCTGCCGTTCCAGTCGGACGGCCAGGCCGGCGCGAACCGGATGATGCCGTCGTAGTCCTGGGCCAGCGCCTCGTCCACCGCGGTCGCGGCGGCGGCCGACTGCTCCATGTAGGGCTGGGTGCCGACGGTGCTGCCGAGATCGGCGAATCCGTTGGGGTAGACCTGGTGCGTCTCGGTGAGCGAGATCAGGTTGCTCTCCACCTGGGATGGCTGCTCCAGCCGGGCCGCGTCGACGGCGTCGTAGGACCAGTCGTTGCCGCCCTTGTTCGGCCGGTTGGCGTAGCTGCGCTGCTCGAGGGCGAACAGGTTCGCGTTCTGGTCGTTCACGTCATCCCACGGCCACAGCGGCTCGAGCTCGATGTTCTCGTCATTCTGACGCTGCGCGGTCGGCTGGTAGGAGATCGCTAGCATGTCGGTGCCGGTCGCGTCGGCAGCCTCGGTTTCCGCCTGGGTGTAGTCGGGGTTGAGCAGCTGCGTGCGGGTTGCGTCGTCGGTCCGCGGGTACGGGGGGATCTCGGTCAGCGCCTTCGCGAACTGGGTGAGCAGCGGGTCCTTGGCGGGCTTGTCGCCCACCAGCCGCGCGGCGTCGGCAATGATCGGGAAGATCGCCTGGTCGGCGGCGATGTCGGTCGTCGGGTCCTGCACCGCCCACTGGGTCTCGTGCGCGTTGGCGACCGCGTGCAGCAGTCCGTCCGATCCGACCTGCTGGTAGGCGAGCAGGAACTGGGCGGTCGCCTCCATGAACGGGAACGCCTGCTTCAGGAACGCGAGGTTGCCGGTGCCCTCGTACTGCTCCCACATGTACATGGACATCTCAGGGCCGCTGGTGATGTCCTCCGCGTTCCAGAGCGGCGAGGCGGCCTCGGTGCAGCTTCCGGATCCGGGGTCACCGCCGTTGCCGTTGAAGCGCATGGTCTCCGGTACGCAGGCGCCGGGCAGGCCCCCCATGTTCGCCTTGGTCCAGGTTTCGATGTTGGACAGGTCGTTGATGTACATGTCGAAGATCGGGACGTTGAGCTGGTAGTTGCCTGAGCTCATGTTGGCCGAGATCTCGGCCCGCAGGTTCCAGATCCAGTACGACGACGGAGTCCAGGCGATCGTGTCCTTGTTCCAGTCGAACATGTCGGCGTCGCCGGCCTGGTTGCCCGGGTAGATGCCCTGCTTCTCGCTCGCGGCCTCCTCGTACAGGTAGAGGGTCCGCAGGTTCTCGATGTAGGCGGCGCTGCCGTCGGCGGAGCTCATCTCCACCAGGCCGGAGTGCGACCAGAAGCCGTCCCACCACCGGTCCTGGCTGGCAAGCAGCGCCTGCTCGGGCGCGTTAGCGTCATTGCCGATGACCTTCGCCGCGGTCACGGCGGGAGTGTCGGTCGCCGTTCCGCCGGCCCAGTGCGGGGCGGCGACGACGACGCGGAAGTCGCCGTCGGCGTCGGGCTTGAAGCTGACCTGCACCTTGGTCGGGCTGACGACGGAAGCCGACACGTCCCGGCCGCCCGCGGTGATCGCGGACAGCGACCCGAAGGTCTGGCCGCTCGGCTCCTGCTCGGAGTTGTCCACCCAGGTCTCGGCCAGCGTGCCGGTCGTTTCCGCTGACCGCCGCGATCGGGTTCCGGCCGGACCACAGGTTGATCGACGCGGTCTGGGTCGCGCTCGGGTTGGCGCCGCTGACGTCGATGATCAGCTCGTCCTTGGCGCTCGAGACCCACGCCTTCATCGACTCGCCGCCGCCGGACTCCTCGAGGACGCCGTCGGGCAGGTTGAGCCTGCCGCTGAAGTCGGACGCGTGGGAGATCACGGAGAGACCTGGAATGTTCGACCTGACCAGGCGACTTCCGGTCGGGCATGGTGTCGGACCGGTTGAGCTGCGCGGTGAAGCCGTTCGCGGCCCAGGCCGCCACGCCCAGCGCGCCGTTGCCAAGCGGGATGGACGCGGTGGGGTTGATGTTGGGCTGACCGAGCACGATATCGTCCCGGCTGACCACGCTGCCGGCGTCGAGGGCGAAGGTCCCGTCGTGCCAGGCCGTGGTGACGCTGGCGGTCGATCCGGTCGCGCTTGATCCGGTCCCGGCTGCCGCGGGCAGCGGGCCGCTCGCGAGGACCAGGCCGGTCGCGGCGGCGAGGGCCGCGGCGGCGATCGCGGCCGTCCGCCGGGTGCCGGAGATCGCGCGCCCGGCCCGTCTGGGCGGTGCCGAGGATGGTACGGGTGGGGTCGGTGGACTCAACGACACGGTAGCCTCCCATGGCGAGTGCGAGAGTGGACAGCCCCACGGCCGACTGCCCGGGTGTGGTCCGATGATTCGGCAGCGCCGATGATCCGATGAATCATGGCATCAGGCCGCTCCAGATGGGCTCGTTTCCCTGTCTGGCGTGTTCACAGCGCTGTAACATCGGATGACTGGTTTATACGACTTTCAACAACCCGTTGTAAAGACCCGATCTCTGAACTGTTGCCGAAACGACACTTCGGGTCATACTCAGGAAATTTCCTAGTAACTAGACCTTGCGCGGCCCACCTGCGGGATGTAAACATCCGATCAATAGATCCGATGTTTCCACTTCGAGGAGCGTAAGTGTCGCACCTGCAGCCAGCAGAGCCCGCCACGAATCCGGCGCCGCCCGGCGGCGCGCCGGCCGGCCTTCCCGGGCGTGGCGCGCTTGTCGGGACCGTCGCGCCCGTCGGCCGTCCCGCGCCGGGCGCGAGAATCGTCGCGCTCGACTGCTATGACGTGCGGTTCCCGACCTCGCTCGAGCACGACGGCTCGGACGCGATGAACACCGATCCCGACTACTCGGCGGCTTACGCGGTGCTGCGCACCGACGCCGAAGGGCTGGAGGGGCATGCCCTCTGCTTCACCATCGGCCGGGGCAACGACGTCGTGGTCGCCGCGATCACGACGCTGCGGCAGCACGTGGTCGGCCAGTTCGTCGACGACATCATCGGCGACCTCGGACGGTTCAGCGCCGGCATGATCGGCGACAGCCAGCTCCGGTGGCTCGGGCCGGAGAAGGGCGTCATGCACATGGCCATCGGCGCCGTCGTGAACGCCGCCTGGGACCTGGCCGCCAAGGTGGCGGGCAAGCCGGTCTGGCGGCTGCTGGCGGACATGACCCCCGAGCAACTGGTGCGACTGGTGGACTTCCGGTACCTGGAAGACGCGCTCACCCCGGCCGAGGCCCTGGACATCCTCCGGGCCGGCCGGGAAGGCAGGGACGAACGGATCGCGGAGCTTGAGGCCGTCGGCCACCCGGCCTACACCACCACGCCGGGCTGGATCGGCTACTCCGACGAGAAGCTGATCGCGCTGTCCGAGCAGGCCGTCGCCGACGGTTTCACCCAGATCAAGCTGAAGGTGGGCGCGGACACCGGGGACGACGTCCGCCGGATGGCGCTCGCCCGGGAGGCGGTCGGACCGGGCATCAGGATCGCGGTCGACGCGAACCAGCGCTGGGGCGTGGCCCAGGCGCAGGCCGCGATCGCCGCGATCGCCCCCTTCCACCCGTACTGGGTCGAGGAACCGACGAGCCCGGACGAGATCCTCGGCCTGGCCGTCATCAAGACCTCCATCGCGCCGATCAAGATCGCCGTCGGCGAGCACGTCGCCAACCGGGTGATCTTCAAGCAGATCCTGCAAGCGGGCGCGGCGGACGTGCTGACGATCGACGCCTGCCGGGTGGCCGGGGTCAACGAGAACCTGGCGATCCTGCTGCTGGCGGCGAAATTCGGTGTCCCGGTCTGCCCGCACGCGGGCGGCGTGGGGCTGTGCGAGATGGTCCAGCACCTCGCGATGTTCGACTTCGTCGGGGTATCGGCGTCGGCCGACGACCGCGTCCTCGAGTACGTCGATCACCTCCACGAGCACTTCACCGACCCGGTGCGCATCGCCCGCGGCCGGTATCTCGCGCCGACCGAGCCCGGCTTCTCGACCACCCTCCGGCCTCAGTCACTGCGCGACTACGAGTTCCCCAACGGTGCCGTCTGGCAGCAGCTAGGAGGTCAGTAGCCATTAAGAGTCCGAAAAGTCACCTTCCATCCGTAACATTCCGAAACATATGAGGAGAGAGCCATGAGAGCAAAGAGACGCCTGATAGGTACCGCGGCCCTGGCCGCGGCGGGTCTGCTGGTCGCCGCCTGCAGTTCGAGCAGTTCCAGCAGCACCAGCGCCCCCGCCAGCAGCGGCACGTCCAGCGCGAGCGCCGCCGCCACCTCGTCCGGTTCTGGCCAGGTCACGATCGGCGTCGACCTGACCTACAACAACACCGCCTTCTGGGCCGCCTACATCAACTACGAGCAGCAGTACGCCTCGCAGATGCACATCAAACTGCTTGGCCCGCTGCTCGCCGCCGCCAACGCCAGCCTGCAGAACCAGCAGATCGAGACCCTGGTGAACGAGGGCGCCCAGGCGATCATCGTGAACCCGGAGACGGCGACCAGCCTCGGCCCGGCGATCAGCTACGCGACCGCGCACCACGTCCAGCTTGTCTCGGTCGACACGATCGTCGGCGCCGGCCACGTGTACATGGTCGTGCGCGCGTCCAACACCCTGTACGGGCAGGACGCCTGCGCCTACATCGCCAACAGCGTCAAGTCCGGCTACGTCCTGGACCTGGAGGGCGACCTCACCTCGTCCAACGGGGCCGACCGGACGAACGCCTTCGACTCCTGCATGGCCGCTAACGACCCCGGCGTGAAGCTCCTCAAGGACCCGACCGTCTGGACGGACGCGACCGCCGTGACCGACGCGCAGGACGCGGTCAACGCCTACGGCTCGCAGCTGAAGGCCATTTACTCCCAGTGGTCCAGCCCCGACACCGGCATCCTCCCGCTGCTCAAGAGCAAGGGCCTGACCAACACCATCGTGATCAGCGACGACGGCGTGCCGTTCGAGATGTGCGACATCGGCAACGGTTCGGTTACCGCCTCGCAGTCGCAGCCGGCCAACCTCTACGCGCAGTACGCCCTCACCTACGCGGAGGACGCCGCCAAGGGCGTCAAGCTCGCGGCCGGCCAGCCCGGCGGCGGCGCTCCCACCCTGCAGAACGTCGCGTACGACGGGGACACCAACCTCGCCGACCCGATCGTCGCGCCGTTCGTCACCAAGACCGCCACCAAGCTGTCGCTCGCGAGCCCGGTCGACGGCCTGCCCGCCTCGTTCACGACGACGGCAGTCTCGGACTCGGACCTGTGGGGCAACGTGTACGGCCAGGCCCACGGCGGCGTCTGCGCCGCATCGGCCTCGTCCTAACGCCTCCCGGTGGCCGGCGTCCTCGCGGGCGCCGGCCACCAGAACGGATATAAGCAATGACTTCCAGCGGCCAGGCGCTCGTCGAGGTGACCGGCATCGAGAAGCATTTCGGCACCACCCGCGCCCTGCACGACGTCAGCCTGTCGATCAAGGCCGGACAGTGCCTCGGGCTGGTCGGCCGCAACGGCGCCGGCAAGTCGACGCTCGTCTCGATCCTGTCCGGCCTCGTCGAGCCGGACGCCGGGACCGTGGCGTTCGGCGGTGAGCCCGCGCCCCGCGTCGGCGACACTGCCCGCTGGCACGAGTGGATCGCCACGGTCTTCCAGCACTCGATGATCGTGCCGGACCTGTCGGTCGCAGAGAACGTGTTCCTCGGCAGCACCCCGGGACTGATCAGCTGGCGGGCGATGCGCAACCGGACCAGCGCCATCATGGGCGACTGGGGCTTTGACATAGCCGCCGGGACCCTGTGCAGGGACCTGTCGGTCGAGCAGCTCCAGATCGTCGAGATCGCCCGGGCGCTCGCCCGCGGCGCTAAGTGCGTGCTGCTCGACGAGCCCACCGCGACCCTCGAACGCGACGCGGGCCGCCGGCTGTTCGACCGGGTGCGCCAGCTCACCGCCGGCGGTGTCGCCGTCCTCTACATCTCCCATCATCTGGAGGAGGTCTTCGAGATCTGCCAGGACGTCGCCGTGCTCCGCGACGGCGAGATGGTGCTGGCCGCGCCGACGGCGGGGCTGTCCCGCGACGACCTGGTGGTCGCGATGGTCGGTCAAAATCATCAAACCGAGTCCATCGAACGGTCCCCGGCAGCACTGGTCGGCCACCCGTCTCCCGGCCCCGGGGCGACCCCAGCGGACGGCGAGGACGTGGTCCTCTCGGTGGAAAATCTCACCGCCGACTCGGTGCGGGGACGCCTGTCGGGCGTGTCGTTGCAGGTACGGGCGGGCGAGATCGTCGGCATCACCGGCCTGCTGAGCGCGGGTGTCGCCACCATCGGCCGGGTGATCGGCGGCGCCGAGGAAAGTACCGGCGGAGAGGTCCGGGTGCGCGGGCGGCGCGTCCCGTCCGGGCAGCGCGACGTAGCCCAGCGCGCGGGCGTCGGCTACATTCCCGAGGACCGCCACACCGAAGGCTTCGTCTCCCATCTCGGCGTCGCCGAGAACGTCACCATGACGATCACGAAGCGGCTGGCCGACCGCTTCGGGTTGCTCAGCCCGGCCCGGCGGGTGACCGCCGCGGCCCCGTTCACCCGCAGGCTCGCGCTGGTGTCGTCCGGCCCCGGCCAGCCGGTCGGCGAGCTGTCCGGCGGCAACCAGCAGAAGGTAACCGTCGCGCGGACCCTGGCCCATGACCCGTCGCTGATCGTGGCGATCACGCCGACCCGCGGCGTGGACGTCGCGTCCAAGGAGCTGCTGCTCGGCTCGCTGGCCGACGTCGCGCGCGGCAACCGGGCGGGCGTGCTGCTGTGCAGCGACGAGCTCTCCGATCTCGACATCTGCGACCGGGTCGTCGTCCTGGTCCGGGGCGAGGTCTTCACCGAATTCACCGAGCCGCCTTTCGACCGCGACGCCCTGATCGTCGCGACCGAGGGGATAGCCCAGGAGGCAGCAGAATGATTTCAAACTCTCCCACTGTCGCCGACGGCGGCGCGGGAACGGCGCCGGCCGCCGCTAGGGGCATCGGGTCATGGTTCACCCGGTCGAACGTCGGCCTGCTGCGCGAGGTCGCGCTGCTCCCCGTCCTGATCCTGTTGATCGTCGTGGGGACCGTGGCCAGCCCGGTGTTCCTGACGCTCTCCAACTTCGCCGGCATCGGCCAGCAGAGCGCCGCGCTCGGCGTGGTCGTGGTCGGCGAGAGCCTGATCTTGATGATCGGCGGCATGGACCTGTCGCTGGAGGGAACCTACGGCCTGGCGCCGATGGTCGCGGCCTGGCTGATCGTGCCGATCGCCGCCTACGGCGACGGCACCGACCTGAGCCCTTACGTTGGCATCGTGGTGCTGATCGCCGTCGGCGCGGCGATCGGCCTCATCAACGGGCTGCTGATCGTGAAGGGCAGGCTGAACGGGTTCATCGTGACCCTCGGCATGACGATCGTGCTGGCCGGCCTGCAGAACGGCATCGTCAAGGCCCAGACGCTGTTCAACCTGCCGCCCGCCTTCGGCTATCTGGGTGCCGCGTCGATCGGCCAGGTGCCGGTCTCGCTCATCGTCGCCGTGATCATCTTCGTGCTGGTGGGCCTGTTCCTTCGGTACCAGCGCACCGGCCGCGCCATCTACGCGGTGGGCGGCAACCCGGCCGCGGCCCGGGCCGCGGGCATCAAGATCGACCGGGTCAAGATCGGCGTCTACGTCGCCGGCAGCGTCCTCGCCGCCATCGGCGGGCTGATGGAAGCGGGCCGGGTGTCGGCCGTGACCGGCCAGCAGGGCTACGGCGAGGGCATCATCTTCAACGTCTTCGCGGCGGCGGTGATCGGCGGCGTCAGCCTCAAGGGCGGCCGCGGCAACATGATCGGCGCGGCCTCCGGCGTGATCCTGCTCGGCATCGTGCAGAACATCCTCACCCTGACCAACGTGTCGAACTACTGGATCGAGGCCATCGACGGCGCCGTCATCCTGTTCGCGCTCTTCCTCGCCCGCATCGTGGGCGGCGAGTCCACCGCGGAGACGTCATGAAGCTGCTGCGCATCGGTGACCCGGGGCGGGAACGGCCGGCCGTGCTTGATGCTGACGGGGTTGCTCGTGACCTGTCCGGCCTGATCGGGGACGTGGGCCCCGAGTTCTTCGCCCGCGGCGGGCTGGCCGAGCTGGCCGCCGCCCTCGCGGACCCGGCCGCCCGGGCGGCGCTGCCGGCCGTCGACGGCCGGATCGGCGCGCCCGTCGCCCGGCCGGGCAAGGTCGTGTGCATCGGGCTCAACTACCGCGACCACGCCGAGGAGACGGGCGCCGCGATACCGGAGCGTCCGGTGGTGTTCATGAAGGACCCGTCGACCGTCACCGGGCCGTATGACGACGTGCGGATACCGCGCGGCTCTGAGCGGACCGACTGGGAGGTGGAGCTGGGCGTCGTCATCGGCGCCGCCGCCCGCTACCTCGGCTCGCCTGAGGAAGCGCTGGCGTGCGTGGCGGGCTACGCGGTCAGCCACGACGTGTCGGAACGGGCGTTTCAGCTCGACCTGTCGCCGCAGTGGGACCTCGGCAAATCGTGCGAGACGTTCAACCCGCTCGGGCCGTGGCTGGTCACCGCCGACGAGGTGCCCGACCCGCAGGCGCTCGGGCTGCGGCTCGCGGTCAACGGACGCAAGCGGCAGGACGGGTCGACCGGCACCATGATCTTCGGGGTCGCGTACCTCATCTGGTACCTGAGCCAGTACATGGTGCTCGAGCCGGGCGACCTGATCAACACCGGCACCCCGGCCGGGGTCGCGCTCGGCCTGCCCGACCATCCCTACCTGCGCGCGGGTGACGAGGTGCGACTGGAGATCGACGGCCTGGGCTCGGCTCAGCAGCGGTTCATCCCCGCCCCCTGAACCAACCCGCGGGCCGGGCAGGGCAAGATCGCATAGACGAGAGGGAGATTTGACATGGCAGAACTGACCGGGCTGACCGCGCTGGTGACCGGCGGCGGGTCGGGGATCGGGCTGGCCACCGCGCGGCTCCTCGCCAGCCGCGGCGCCGAGGTGGCCGTGCTCGACCTCAAGCCGGGTGACGAGTTCACCAGCGTGACCGCCGACGTCGCCGACGACGCGTCGGTGCGGATCGCGGTCGACGCGGCGGCCGGACGCCTCGGGGGCCTCGACATCCTCGTGAACAACGCGGGCATCGGCTCGATCGGCACCGTGGCCGACAACCCGGACGAGGAATGGCACCGGGTGTTCGACGTCAACGTTGTCGGCCTGGTCCGGGTCACCCGGGCGGCGCTGCCGTACCTGCGCGCCTCGGAGCACGCCGCGATCGTCAACACCTGCTCGATCGCGGCAACGGCGGGACTGCCGCAGCGGGCGCTGTACTCGGCGACCAAGGGCGCGGTGCTGTCGCTGACGCTGGCGATGGCCGCCGACCACGTCCACGAGGGCATCAGGGTGAACTGCGTCAACCCCGGCACCGCCGACACGCCGTGGGTCGGCCGGCTGCTCGACCAGGCGGACGACCCGGCCGCCGAGCGCGCGGCGCTCAACGCCCGCCAGCCGATGGGCCGGCTGGTCACCGCGGAGGAGGTCGCGGCGGGCATCGCCTACCTGGCCAGCCCGCTGGCGTCGTCGGTCACCGGGACGGCGCTGGCCATCGACGGCGGGATGTCGGGCCTGCGGATCAGGCCTCGCTCGTGACCGCTGCGTCACCGGACGCGGGTCCGGCCGACCGCCCCATTCTGCCGCTGCGTCAGCTCGGGCAGTCGGGGGTGGCGGTCACCGAGATCTCGTTCGGCGGCGCGGCGATCGGGAACCTGTTCACCGCGGTGACCGACGACGACGCGCGGGCGGCGGTCGACGCGGCCTGGCACGGCGGCATCCGGTTCTTCGACACCGCGCCGCACTACGGCCTCGGCCTGTCCGAGCGCCGGCTCGGCGCGGCCCTGGCTGACCGGCCGCGGGACGAGTACGTGATCTCCACCAAGGTCGGCAGGCTGCTCGAGCCGGCCCCGGCCGCCGCGCCGGCCCCGGCAGCCGCGCCGACCCCAGGCGGCGGGCGCGACGCCAAAGGGTTCGACGTCCCCGGCGACCTGGTCCGGCGGTTCGACTACAGCGCCGACGGCGTCCGCCGCAGCCTCGAGGCGAGCCTGGGCCGGCTGGGCCTGGACCGGGTCGACATCGCGCTCATCCACGACCCCGACGCGCACGGGGAGCAGGCACTGCGCGAGGCGTACCCCGCCCTGGCCCGGTTGCGGGCGGAAGGCGTTGTCCGCGCGATCGGCGTCGGCATGAACCAGACCGAGATGCTCACCAGGTTCGTCCGCGAAACCGACATCGACGTGGTCCTCGTGGCCGGCCGGTACACGCTGCTCGACCAGACGGCGGCGGACACGCTGCTGCCCGCCGCCGTGGAGCGCGGCGTGTCGGTCATCGCCGGCGGGGTGTTCAACTCCGGCGTGCTCGCCGCGCCGACCCCAGACGCCACCTATGACTACGCGGCCGCACCCGGCTCCCTGATCAGCCGCGCGCTGCGGCTGCAGGAGATCAGCGCGCAGGCCGGGGTGCCGCTGCGCGCGGCGGCCGCGCGCTTCCCGCTGGCGCACCCCGCCGTCGCCAGCGTGCTGATCGGCGCGCGCAACGCGGCCGAGGTCACCGACGCGATCGCGCTGCGCGGGCTTGACATACCGGCGGAACTGTGGGAATCCCTTGCTACCGCGCAAGAGAAGGGCCTCGCATGAACATGGCCTGCCATGAGGGTCTGGCGCGCAGCGGTCGGGGACAGGGGCGGGAGAGCGGTTCGTGGCGCTAACTGACGAGGCGATCGACAAGATCAAGCAGATGATCCTGTCCGGCCGGGTGCGGCCGGGAGAGAAGCTGCCGAGGGAAGCCGACCTGGCCGCCGAGCTCGGCCTGTCCCGCAACTCGCTGCGCGAGGCGGTGAAAGCGCTCAGCCTGATCAACGTGCTCGACGTGCGCCAGGGCGACGGGACGTACGCGACCAGCCTCGCCCCGTCGCTGCTGCTTGAGGCGCTGAGCTTCATCGTCGACTTCCACCGCGACGACACCGTGCTTGAGTTCCTCGAGGTGCGACGCATCCTCGAGCCCTCGGCCACCGGCCTGGCGGCGCTGCGGATGACCGACCAGGACAAGGCCGAACTGGGCAAGATACTCGACTCGGTCTCGGTCGACTCCCCGGTCGAGGACTTCGTCGCCACCGACCTGGAGTTCCACCGCAGGATCGCGCAGGGTTCGGGTAACTCGGTGCTGGCATCGCTGGTCGACAACATGTCGCTGCCGACGGCACGCGCCCGGGTCTGGCGCGGTATGACCGAACCGCGCGCCCTGGAACGCACGATGGACGAGCACCGCGCCATTCACAAGGCGATTACCAACTCCGATGCTGACCTCGCGGCCTCCTGGGCAATGGTCCACATCGCCGGCATTGAAGAGTGGCTCCGCACAGCCCTCGCGGACTGACGGGCCGCGTCGATGCCCGGTCGAGGAAGTTCATGGGGTGATAGGCGAGGCTTATAAGCTTTTGCGTGGATCAGGTCCGCCAGCGCCGGCCGGAATGCGGTCCGGGCATCCGCGCTGGTTACTGGTCGCAATGTCAGTAGTCAGCGCGGCCACCGCGATCCTCACTTAAACAGGTGATGGCGGTGCGTCCTGGCGGGGTACACGTTAGGGGCATGGAACACTCGTACTCTGAACTGCCCAATGGCACGGTCAGCGCCGCGAACGGCATCGACTACGCGTACCGGGACACCGGCGGTCACGACGGAATCATCCCGCTCCTGCTGCTCCAGCACTTCCGCGGCAACCTGGACTCCTGGGACCCGGCGCTGGTCGACGGGCTGGCGACGTCCCGCCGGGTGATCACCTACGACTACGCCGGCGTCGGCGGCTCGTCCGGCGCGACCGCGGACACGATCGAGCAGACGGCGCGGGACTCGATCGCGTTCGTCGCCGCGCTCGGGCTCGGTCAGGTTGACGTGCTCGGCTTCTCGATCGGAAGCTTCGTCGCCCAGGAAATCTCGCTGCGTCGGCCGGCCCTGGTCCGGCGCCTGGTCCTCGCGTCTTCGGCGCCGAAGGGCGCGACCGGCATGCACGGCTGGGCACCGGACGTCATCGGCGCGGTCGGCACCCCGCAAACCAGCCCGGCGGAGTACCTCAGCGTGTTTTTCGCCGCCTCCGCGGCCAGCCAGCAGGCTGGGAAGGAGGCACTGGGCCGGATGTACGCGCGGACCGCCGACCGCGACCAGCCGACCAGCTGGTCGACCCGCGAAGCGCAGTATGACGCCGTGTGCGCCTGGGGCATTCCCGACCACGCGGCGCTCGAGCGGGTGAGCGCGATCGAGATGCCGGTGTTCGTCGCCAACGGCGACAGCGACCCGATGATCCTGCCGCGCTACTCCTACCTGCTGGCGGGCCTGATCCCGCAGGCCCGGCTGAAGATTTACCCGGACGCGGCCCACGGGTTCCTCTTCCAGCACCACGTCGAGTTCGCGGCCGACGTGACCGAGTTCCTGGGCTGAGCCAGTATTAGCTGGGGGGCCGCCGACGCGGTCAGCTGATCCGTAGGCTCGCGATCCGCCCGTCGCAGAGCTCGAAGTTCATCGGTCCGGTCCCGTTGAAGCCGTCGCCGGTCACGGTCAGGGTGACGACGTAGCTGTCGGGCGTGGGGTCGGGCTCGGCCCTGACGAGCTCGAAATGCGAACGGACGCCGATGTTGTCGGTGCGGTTCCAGGCGCGCACGCCGTCGTGGCCGTGGAACTCGCGGCCCCAGTCGTTGAGGTAGGCGTCCTTGGTGAAGGCGGCGACGAACGCGTCCGAGTCCGCGCGGTTGGTCGCGTCGATGAAATCCTGGATCGCTGCAGGCAGGTGGCTCTCAGTCATCACCCATCATCGCATGGGTCGACGCGGTGGCGATGACCAGCCGATAGCGCCATTCGGCGCGTCGTCCTGGCGGTTGATCGACATATGTAGGCTACATGTGTAGGATTAGCTTGTGAAGCTGACCGGACCGCTGGAGCGGGTGCTGAGAGTGCTTGTCGCCGACCCTGCCGCGCAGCACTACGGCTATGACCTGATGAAGGCGGCGAGGCTGCCGAGCGGCACCCTGTACCCGATGCTCGCCCGCCTGCAGCAGGAGGGCCTGGTCGACTCGGAGTGGGAGGAGCAGCGCCCGGACGCCGGCGGCCGGCCACCGCGCAAGTACTACCGGCTGACCGCGGAAGGCGCCCGGGTCGCCCGCCTTGAGCTCGCCCGGGCCCCCGCGCCGCGCGGCAACTCGCGGCACGTCGCGGTGCGGCCGGCCCACGGGATGCCCGGGAGCGCGCGATGAACGGGACCCGGCCGATGCAGCGGCTGGCCGAGCGGCTGATCCGGTCCGCGTGCCGCCGGCTGCCGGCCGACGAACGGGCCGAGCGGCTGCGGGAGTGGACCGCTGAGCTGCACGCGATCCTGGACGATGAGAGCATCCGCCCGTCGTGGCTGCGCGGGCCGCGGGCGCTGGCCTTCTGCGTCGGCATCTCCCGGGCCGCCAGGCAGCTGAGCCGGCTGGCGCCGGCCAGTCCCCGGCGGGTCGGAAGCTCCCGCTGGCGGTCCGGCGCGCTGCGGACTCGGCCGAATGACACGGCGGTCCGGGTGGCCGTCGGGGTCGGCGTCTACGCCGTGGTGGTAGCCGGCGTCATCGCCGTGCTGAGGGTGCATCCGGGTCCGCGCGGCTGGCCGTTCCTGCTGCTGGTAACGCTCGGAATCGGCTTCGACGGCTACTGTCTGGCCGATATCGCTCGCGCCGGGCAGGTGCGCTACCTGCCCAAGTGGGCGTGGGCGCTGATCTGCCTGGCCCAGACGCCCGCGGGCGGCATTGCCTACCTGTGCGCCGGCCGGGTCGGCCGGGCCCGGTCGGCCCCGCCCGGCCCGGCCCGGCAGCGATGATTGAGCTGCACGGGATCATCAAGCGGTTCGGCTCTGTCACCGCGGTCGATGATCTCAGCTTCACGGTGCGACCGGGGCTGGTGACGGGCTTCCTCGGCCCGAATGGCGCCGGCAAGACCACGACGATGCGCATCATCCTGGGGCTGGCCGCCCCGACCGCGGGTACTGCGCTGGTCGGGGGCCGTCGTTACGGGCAGACTCTCCGCCCGCTGTGGCAGGTCGGCTCGCTGCTCGACGCGACGGCTCTGTACGGCGGGCGCACCGCCTACGACCACCTGCTATCGGTGGCGGTCAGCAACGGCATCGGCCGCGCCCGGGTGACCCAGATGCTGGAACTGGCCGGCCTCGGCGCGGTCGCAACCCAGCGCGTCGGCGGATTCTCGCTCGGCATGAAGCAACGCCTCGGCATCGCGGCGGCGCTGCTCGGCGAGCCGCCGGTGCTGCTGTTCGACGAGCCGGTTAACGGACTCGACACCGACGGCGTCCGCTGGGTCCGGCTGCTGCTGCGCGAGCTCGCGGCCGACGGCCGCACGGTCCTGGTGTCGAGCCACCTGATGAGCGAGATGGAGCTGACGGCCGATCACCTGATCATCATCGGACGCGGCAGGCTGCTGGCCGACCTGCCGGCCGACCGGCTCGCCAAGGCAAGCACCCGTGCCAACGTGCTGGTCAGGTCCCCGCGCGCGCACGACCTGGCGACGCTGCTGACCGCCAGCGGCGCGGCCGTCACTGCCGAGGACGACGGCGGGCTGGCCGTGACCGGCCTGGACGCGCCGGCCATCGCCGACCTGGCGGCGGCGAACGGCATCGCCGTGCACGAACTAGTACCGCGTCAGCCGTCCCTGGAGCAGGCCTACCTGGACCTGACGGCCGCCACCACCGACTACCGAGCCGGAGCGGCGTCGGGCGAATCCGAGGCAGGCCGATGACGGCAGTCCAGACCCGCCCCGCTCAGGCGTCGGCGCCCTCGCCGGCGGCCCGCGCGCACGACATCGTCGCGTTCGAGTGGACCAAGCTTCGGTCGGTCCGCTCGACTTACATCACGGTCCTGGTCGCGGCGGCCGTGACCATCGGCGCCACCGCCATCGTCGCGCGCGCCGTCGGATCGACGCCCAAGCCCCCGCCGGGCGGCTTCTCCGCGCTGAGCGTGAGCTTCCTGGCTTACGCCGAATACACGGTGATACCGGTAAGCGTGCTGGCCGTGCTCCAGTTCACCTCCGAATACAGCAGCGGCCTGATCCGCACCACCTTCGCCGCGGTGCCGCAGCGCTGGACGGTGCTGGCAGGCAAGGCCGCTGTCGTCGGCGCGGCTGCCCTGGTGATCGGCGAAGTGCTGGCGTTCGGGTGCTTCGCCCTCGTCCAGGCGATCCTGTCCGGCCGGCACCGGGGGTTGTCCCTCGCCCAGCCCGGTGTACTCGGGGCCGTGCTCGCGGCCGGATTCGTCCTCTGTGCCTGCGCGCTGACCGCGCTTGGGCTGGCCGCCATCATCCGGCACACCGCAGGCGCGATCACCGCCGCCCTCGCGGTCATCTACCTGGTCGCCGGCTTGTGCTTCTTCCTGCCGTCACCGTGGAAGACCGACATCGGACGGTTTACCCTGGCGTTCGCCGCCGCCCAGGTCACCGCGCTGCACCCACAGGCAGGCTTGCTCTCCCCGGGCGGGTCGATGCTGGTGCTCGTCGCCTGGCCGGCCGGCACGCTGCTGGCCGCGGGCCTGGTCATCACCCGTCGTGACGCCTGATCGGCTCAGCGCGGGTTGACCTCGAGGAGGACCTTGCCGCGGGGGCCGACGGCTTCCCGGAGGGCGCGGTAGGCGTCGGGGAAGGCCTCGATCGGGAAAAGCGCCCCGCGCTTCTTGCTGTTATCCGCGACGAAGGGGCGGCGGCGAATGATCATGGAAGGTTTGCCCGCGTATAGCGTGCTTTTCTTCCGTCACGATACAAGTTTCCAAGATCTTTTGCTCCCGGGCGCGGGGCGAGGGGCGAGGGGCGCGGGGCGCGGGCGAAGGGCGCGGGGCGCGGGCGAAGGGCGCGGGGCGCGGGCGAAGGGCGCGGGGCGCGGGCGAAGGGCGCGGGGCGCGGGCGAAGGGCGCGGGGCGCGGGCGAAGGGCGCGGGGCGCGGGCGAAGGGCGCGGGGCGCGGCTGGGGGTCGGGCGTTGCATGCGACTGGTGGGGGTGCCTGGCGGGGCTGGTGCTCAGGCGTGGCAAAGCGATTGGTGGGTACCTGGCGGCGCGTTGTCTACGCCGGTCTTCGGCCGCGGCGGCAGGGGGTCAGGCGTCGGGGGCGGATTGTGGTGCCGCGGGGGGTGGGACGGCGGGTTCGGCGATGATGAGGTCGCTGCGGCTGAGGGTGAAGGCGCCGGCGGCGAGCAGCAGCAGGCCGATGGCCTCGGCGGTGAGGGCGGCGGGCGAGGTTGCCAGGTGCTCGCTGAACAGGAAGACGCCGAGCAGGGTGGCGGTGACCGGGTCGAGGATGGTGAAGCCGGGCTGGGACGCGGCCAGCGGGCCCGCAGCGAACGCGTGCGAGGCCAGCAGCATGCCGGCCGCGCCGGTGATCATCAGCGCGTAGGCGGACCAGTTGGTGAAGATCGCGGCCGGGCCGCCGGCCACGTGGGAGCTCAGCTCCTTGATCACGGCCGCCACGAAACCCCAGGTGATGCCGGTGGCGATGCCGAGCAAGGCGGCCCGGCGGGAGGACGAGCCGCCCGCCCGCTCCGAGAGCCCGATGGCGATCGCGACCACCACCAGGGTGACGGCGGCGGTCAGCCACCACAGGCCGGCCGGCGCGTGGTCGCGGCCGCCCGACGGCGCCGCCGCGCGCAGGAAGAAGCTGATCCCCGCGCACATGACGGCGACCGCCAGCCAGTCGCGCCCGCGCACCCGGGGCCCGGAACGGCGCGCGGCCGGCAGCAGCGCCAGGTAGCCGAAGACGAACAGCAGCTCAAGCGCCAGGATCGGCTGAACGAGGGCAAGCGGGCCGAACCGCAGCGCGCCGACCTGGAACCCGAAGCCGGCAATCATGCAGGTCAGGCCCAACAGCCAGGCGGGCTGACGGGCCAGCCGGAACACCAGCCAGGGGTCGAAGCCGCCGGCCTTGGCGGGAGTTCGCTCCAGGTTGCGCGCGCCCAGACGCTGGCAGACGGAGGCGGTGGCGGTACAGAAGCACGCTGTCAGTGACAGCACGATCGCCAGTTGCATCAGGCCCTGCCTAGCTCCGCCAATGGGCTATCAGGCTACGCGCGCCCGATCCGTATTCCGGTCAGCCGTCGAGCCGCGCCTGCAGGTGGTCCAGGCGGGCGTGCAGCAGCGCGATCTCGGCCGTGAGGACCGCGAACGGCTGCTCGTCGGCGGTCGTCTCGGCCGGCGCCGCCATCCCCGGCAGCTGGGCCATGCCGTCCTGGCCCTCGTCGATCCGGACCCGGCCGTCGAGGCGGGCGACGAACTCGCGCAGGGTCAGGGTCGGGCGGCCTGCCACGCAGTGCTCGCAGGCCGGGGCGAGATGACGCCAGCCGACCAGGCCGCTGCCCGCGTCGGCCAGAGCGACGCCGGGACGACCGCAGCCGCACCAGGCCTGCTTGATCGCGCGGACCCGCTGCCTGCTGTAGCGCAGGCCGCGCTCGTAGCGGATGTACCGCCCGGACGCGGCCACCTCGATCAGCAGCGCCGACCGGTTCTCGGTCGCGCAGCCGAGCGAGAGCGCGTCCGTCAGCGCGTGCAGGCAGTAGAAGCCGCAGCCGCACCAGCGCCGGGGCGACTGGTGGCGCGAGTTCCAGACGCAGGTCGCCTCGGCCACCACGCCGTACACGTGGCCGGCGCCCATGGTCAGGCCCGCGAAGCCGGTCCTGACGCCGTCCGCGGACAGCGTCGCGTGTGCGAGCTTGTAGCCGGTGAACGGTCGGTCCGGATGCTCGCCCCGCGCTGATCCGGACAACCAGGAAGACAGGCCCACCCCGGGTCGTGCGTCAGCCGACGGAGATGGAGGGTTGGTCTGTTGGAGTCAGCGGGGCCCGTTCGGCGGAGTCGACGGTGATCTCGGCCGTGACCTCGTCCACGGCGATCGAATCGACTTCGGTGTCCTCGACGTAGCCTGCCGACTGTTCCTTGCCAAGCCGCATGATCGGCACCTCCTTGCTACTGCTGTACCCCGGGACAGGGGATTCCCACACCTTCGGTGTCCTAGGCACCATCCGGGTAGCCGCCCCGGTGCAGGGTCATGGGGTAGTGCGGGAGCACTCGCGGCGGCCTGACGCGGGCGCGCCAGTTGTCCGGCCCGGGTCGGGCGTGTAGCTGACGTAGCCCCAGCGGCGCATGCCGTCCAGGTTGGTGCCGGTCCTCGCCCGGCGGCGCAGCTCGGCCACCGTGAGGCCCCCGTCCGGGAGGTGGCGCAGGCAGTTGGCCCACATCGGCAGCGAGGTGAGCCAGGGCGCGTCGGCGGCCGCGCCGGGCGACCGGCCGTCGTTGGTGGTGCGGTGCGGCAGTCGGTGCTCGGCCTCGTTGTCAGCCTCGATGGTGAACGCGACCAGCGCCGCCGACAGCAGGGCCGACAGCGGGAGGGCGGGCGAGGCGCCGTCGGCCGGGGACGCGGAGGTCGATGCCATGGCTCAAGGAGAGGGCGTTTCTTCGGCGGGGGCATCGGTCGTGCACGCCTGCTGGCTGCGGGCGCCGGCCCGGGCCAGGAGCGGGCCCGCGGCCAGCTGGCGTTCGGGGGCGGCTGACGTCTGCCAGCCGGCCGCCGCGAGGAGGTCGCGGGCCTCGTCGGCGGTCAACTGGGACCGCATGGGCTCGCCGAGCGCGGCCACCCGCTGCTGGAGGCGGGCGCGCTCCTGGGGCGCCGCGGTGCCGGTGACGCCGCTCAGCGCGAGCTCGCTGCCGTCGGCCGCGACTCGGCGGAATTCGGCCAGGACTCGCTCGACGACCGGGCGTTCCAGGTAGACGACGACGCCCTCGAGCAGGAACAGGGTCGGGCGATCCGGGTCCAGGCCGGCCGCGAGCAGCGGTTCCGCGATCGGGTCGGCGGTGAAGTCGGCCGCGACGAAGCGGACCTGCGCGCGCTCGAGGCCGAGCCGGGCAACCCGCGCGACCTTGTCCGCCTGGGTGGCCGGGTGATCGAGCTCGAACCAGGTCACCCCCGGCTTGGCGTAGCGCAGGGCGCGGCCGTCGTAGCCGGCCCCGCCGATCACGACCTGCCGCACGCCGCGGCCGAGGGCGTTCACCACCGCGCGGTCGAAGAAGGCGGTCCGCGTCCGCAGGTGCTCGTGCATGCGGCCGGGGTTCGGCTGCTCCCCGTCGGCCACGTCGGCGCTGAGCGCCTGGTCAGCCGCCGGGTCGCCGTAGTCCGCGGCGACCCGCTCGTATTGAAGCCGGTGCGCGGCCACTCTGCGCGCCGTGTGCGACGCCGTCCCGTCTTTCATCAACGCCACCCTAGCCTGATTAGATGACGGGGTGACCGAAGCAGAGCTGACGATTCGGCCGATGACCCGGGCCGAATGGGACGAGTGGGTGCCCCGCCAGATGGCCGGGTACGCCGAGCACATCATCGCCTCGGGCCAGATGTCAGAGGCCGACGCGTGGGCGAAGGCCAAGGCCGACACCGCGCGGGGCTTCCACGCCGGCTACGCGACCCCCGGCCAGCTGGTCTTCCGGCTGATGGCCGGGGACGAGGCGGCCGGGTGGCTGTGGCTGGCGGTGCCAGGCCCCGATCCCGACCGGCTGATGGGGTGGGTCTACAACATCGAGGTGGACCCGGCCTTCCGCGGCCGCGGCTTCGGCCGGGCGGCGATGCTGCTGGCCGAGGAGGAGGCGCGGTCGCGCGGCATGACGTCGCTCGGGCTCAACGTGCACGGGCAGAACACGGTCGCCCGGTCGCTCTACGACAGCCTCGGCTACGGTGTGACGGCGCTGCAGATGAAAAAGCCGCTGTAGCTCGGGCGCGCCGCCGCGATCGAGAGTAGTTTCGCCTGGTAGATTGCACCATAGAACATGAGTTTGACAGGCGAACATGTTTACGCCATAGTTGACCCTAGCGAGCTACGTTCAGAAATTTTTTTCCTGAAGGGTCAGGATCATGGGTCAGAAGACTGTTCGTTTTAGCGATCTCAGCGGTCAGCTCATCATGCGCGATGACGTTCTCGCGCGCATCGTCATCCACCAGCACCCCGACCTGGGCGACGGGCCGGTTGAGATCGAGACCCTCGCGGACGAGGCCCTGGCGATGGAGAAGGAGACGCTGCGGGTCGCGGTGCTCGACGTGTACCTGCCGGGCGAGGAGCAGCCGCGGCGGGTGACGATGGACGCCGACGCGTTCGGCGCGATGGTGACCGAGAAGTCGGTCGGCGAGATGCTGACGGCGGCCAGGCCGGTCAGGCGGGCCGGGCGACCGCGTCTGGCAAAGCCGGCTCAGTAGCGTCGTCTGGGCGGAGGTCGCGGTCCCCCTGGCGGCGGGACCGCACGGCCACCACCGTCAGCAGGGCGAGCAGGGCGATGCCGGCCAGGATGTAGGCGTTGCCCGCGAGATCCTGCAGGAAACTCCAGTGGTACTCCTTGAACCAGGGCAGGTCGCCGTACTCGATGTACTTCGTGACCGGCGTGTAGGGGCCGTCCCAGATCAGACCCTGGGTGAAGTTACCGGGGCCGGAGTTGTGGACGCCCCAGCCATTGCCGGGCCACGGGGCGAAGATCAGCAGCAGCGCGACGATCAGTCCCGAGCACCAGTAGGTGGCGGCCCGCTTGCCGCGCCTGCCAGGCGCGGGCGGCGTAATGCCCGGCCGCCATCATGGCCGGCACCACCCAGACCCAGTGGTGGTCCCAGCTGATGGGCGAGTCGAGCAGCCCGACGAGGGCGGCCGTCAGCAGACCGAGCATCACGTGCCCGGCCCGGTCGAGCTGGGCCGCGACCAGCAGGCCGACCACGGTCGCGATCAGGGCGAGGATCACCCAGGGCGCGGTCCCGGCGTCGATGGACCCGGCCAGCCGGGTGACGACCGCCCGGAGCGACTGGTTGCCGGTCCAGCCGACGAACCCGGTCCTGCCGTCCTGGATGAACAGGCCGTTGAACCACCAGTCCTTGGAGTCGCGGGGCAGGATCAGGAAGCCCAGCACGATCGTGAACGCGAAGCTGGCGGTCGTCACCGCCGCCGCCCGCCACTTCCTGGTCAGCAGCAGGTACGGGATGAAGACGAGCGGGGTGAGCTTGATCCCGGCCGCGAGCCCGGTGGCGATGCCCTTGAACCGCCGGTTGTCCGGCTGGCGCAGGTCCCAGATGATCGCCGCCATCAGCAGCAGGTTGATCTGCCCGAGGTACAGCGTGCGGAAGACCGGCTCGGTCAGCAGCCCGGCGGCGACGCCGAGGAGGGCGCCGCCGAGGCGGATCCGGCGGTTGCGGTAGCCGAGCGCGCCCATCGTGCACCAGCAGGCGATGAACAGGAAGATCAGGTTCGCGACCTGAACGACCCGGGGCAGCACCGACCACGGGATGAACGAGACGGCGGCGAAGAAGAGCGCGGCGAACGGCGTGTACGTGAAGTTGAGGTTCCCGGCCCCGGTCCAGTCGTACAACGGGAACGGCTGCGCGCCGAGCTTGGCGTTGTACGGGCCGAGTTGCCGGACGATGAGCCCGCCGTCGCGGTACACGGCCAGGTCGACCGGCCACAGCGTCGAAGAGGTCGGCTGCGTGAACGCGTAAATAAGCCAGCCGCCGAGAACAATGACAAACGCGACAATCCCGACGATCAGCAGCCGATTCTTTGCGATACTTTCGCGAGGCGTGGCGGACCCCAGACGTTCAAGCACCGAGCTCACCAGCGGAACCTTACCGGATCTTAGGACTCGTCGCGACCGTCCTAACGTTACGAGTGTTAAGTCGCAAGTGACTGATAGAGAGCTGAAAACTCCCTGAGGGACGTCAGAATGTCGGCTGCACCCGCCGCGCGAAGCTCCTCGCCGGTGAACGACCCGGTGGCGACGCCGACCGGGCGCGCCGCGGCCGTGACCGCCGCCGCCATGTCGGCCGGGGTGTCCCCCACGTAGACGGCGGCGCCGACCGACGAAAGCACGGCTGCCTTCTCCGGACCGTGCACGCCGCCGAAGACCGCGTCGGGGACCAGCCCGAGCGCGTCCAGGCTCAGCCGCGCCGTCGCCTCGAGCTTGGCGGTGACGACGATCACGCGCGCCCCGGTCGCGCGGACCACCGCCAGCGACTCGCGCGCGCCCGGCAGCAGCCGGGTCAGCGGCCCGGCGAGCCGGCGGTAGTGCGTCCGGTAGATGGCCATGGCGGGCTCGATCGCCTCCGGCGGCATCCAGTGCGCGAGCTCATCCTCGAGCTTGATGCCCAGCCGCCGGTCGACCCCGGCCGGGTCGATCGCCACCCCGGTCTCGGCCGCCACGCCCGCGAACGAGCCGAGGATCGCCGCCCGCGAGTCGATCAGCGTCATGTCCAGGTCGAATCCGACCGGCGGGGGCGTCATGACTGCCCCTGGACGGGCAGCTGGTGGTCAGGCCCGGCCGGCCGCAGGGCGGACAGCGCGGGCAGCCCGGCCGGCAGCATCCGCGGCCGGGCCGCCAGCAGCCCGAAGACCAGCATCACGGCGGTGAGCGCGAAGATCGCCGCGATCGACGCGGTCCAGCTCCCGGTGGCCGAGTGCAGCAGCCCGACCCCAAGCGGTCCGGCGCTCGCCAGCAGGTACCCCGCCGCCTGCGAGAACGCCGACAGCGAGGCGGCCGTGGCCGCGTCCGGGCTACGGGCGGCGGTGAAGAAGATCGCGAGCGCGAGGGCCGCGTTCTGGCCCGCGCCGAGGATCAGCGCCCACGCCACCGCCGAGCCGAGCGGCGCGTACACCAGCCCGGCCAGCCCGCCCGCGATCGCGGCCACGGTCGGCACCACCAGCACGTGCTGGGCGCGCAGGCGCTGCGCGACGATCGGCACGACGAGCGAGACCGCGAGGTTGCCGACCCCCATGATCGCCAGCAGGTCGCCCGCCCCGGCGGCGGACTCGCCCCGGTCGCGCAGGATCGTCGGCAGCCAGGACAGCGTCGCGTAGTACACCAGCGACTGCAGGCCCATGAACAGCATGACCTGCCAGGCGAGCGGGTGCCGGTGCACCGCCAGCCGACCGGCCGGAGAGGGCGGGGGATCAGAGTCAGGCGGGACCGTTCGATGGGATGGGGGTGATTGCGACTTTAGCTGCGGCAGCCACAGCAGTGCCGCCAGCGCGGCCGGGGCGGCCAGCCAGCCGAGGGTGAGCAGCAGCGAGCCGCCGCTGCTCTGCCACAGTGGCACGCTGACGACCGACCCCGCGATCGCGCCGAGCGACAGCGCGGTGATGTAGAGGCCGATCAGCATCCCCGCCCGCTCCGGCCAGCGGCGCTTGATCAGGCTCGACAGCAGCACGTTCATCACTGCGATGGCGGCCCCGGCGAGAATCGTGCCAGGGAACAGCAGGGCCGACGGCGCGGCCGCGCGCAGCACCAGGCCCGCCGTCAGCGCGATGATCGCGGCGAACAGCACCCGCTCCTCGCCCAGCCGCCGGGCGAACGCGGCGGCGAACCCGGAGACGACGCCGAAGCAGATAACCGGGGTCGCGGCCAGGATCGAGATCGTCGCCCCGGACAGGCCCAGCCGCGTCTGCAGCTCGGGGAAGATCGGCGGCAGGCTGGTGATCGCGCCGCGCAGGTTGAAGCCGAGCGCGATCACGCCGACCACCAGCAGCGTCCGTTCCAGCCGGACGCGCGCGGGGATTGGCGCGGCGTTCGGCGGCGCGGGCTGGATCCGGGTCACGAGTAGTTAACGCTACCCGATCGCGGCGCGCCGGTCCCGATCGGGACATACCGGACGGATCGGGCCGCCAGGGAACGCGGCCGATCAGCCGTCCGCGTCGGCGGTCGCGTACAGCTGTGAGACGGCGGTGCCGAAGACAGCCGCGTACGACACCTGCGGGGTGTCGCCGCCCAGCTGGTAGCCGCCGATCACGCCGATCACGCTGCCCTGGCCGGTCGCCGCGTTGACCCCGGTCAGGAACGGCCCGCCGCTGGTGCCGGTCGTGTAGCCGGCGCAGTCGAACTCGAACTGGGTGGCGCTGAAGCCCTTGAGCGGCGCGGTGCACCAGACCGGCTCAGGCGCCCCGTCGGGGTAGCCGATGACCTGGACGGACTGGCCGGTCGGGGCGTTGGTGGCGAGGGTCTCGGCACCGGTCAGGTTCTCGATCGGCGTCCGGATGGACGCGCTGGACAGCCGCAGGAAGGCCACGTCGTGGTCCGGGTCCTGGCTCGAGTTCCAGGCGCTGTCGGTGTAGACCTTGGTGACCGGCCAGACGCCGTACGGGCTCTTGCCGTCGGCGTAGCCGGGCACGAAGACGATCACCGCGGTCTTCCCGTACACGCAGTGGGCGGCGGTCACGGCCAGGTCGCCGGCCTTGCTGTCGACCACGCTGGCGGTGCAGAAGTGCGAGCCGAGCTTGCCGTTGCTCTCGGTGAAAAGCGCGCCGACCGCCGCCATCCCGCCGAACGACGCCCCGGTCTCGGCCGGCGCGGTCGCCGCCGCCGGGGCGAGCTGCTCGATCGGCAGGCCGCGCCCGGCCGCCAGCACCGAGCGGGCCCGGTCGGCGCTGCCCGCGCTGCCCGCGCTGCCCGCGGCGAGCAGGAGCAGGGCCGCAGAAACGCCGAGGGCGCCCAGGCAGGCGGAGACCCGCCTCGCCCGCGCGCGGCCGCGCCTGCGGTCACCGTTCGGCCGGCGGCCTGCGATCACCCGCATCCGCGCACTCCCTGCGCCCCGCGCTCCACCAACCGCCACGCTCCGATATTCAATCGTTATCATCGGGGTGCGGCTCATAGTATCCACAGTTTCTGCAGATTCCCTTAGCGGCCCCCTAGAAATTCTCGGGTCTATGCTGGGGCCGTGCTCGACCTGGACCGGCGGATCGCGAAGCTGGCGATACCGGCCCTCGGGTCGATCGCGGCCGAGCCGCTCTACAATCTGGCCGACACGGCCATCGTCGGCCATCTGGGCCGGTCGCCGCTGGACGCGCTGGCGATCGCGGCGAGCGTGCTGTCGGTGGTGGCGTGGCTCGCGATCTTCCTGTCCACCGCCACCACCACCGAGGTGGCGAGGAACACCGCGACCGGCGCGCACCGGGCGGCCGCCCAGGCGGTCGGCGCCGCCTACGCGGTCGCGGCGGCGTGGGGCGCGGTGACGGCGACGGCGCTGGTGATCGTGGCCCCGTACGCGGTGCAGCTGCTGGGCGGCCGGGGGGCGACCGGCCCGGCCGCGACCGAGTACGTGCGGATCTCCGCGATCGGCCTGCCATTCCTCTACCTGTCGTTCGCGGGAAACGGGCACCTCACCGGCCAGCAGGACACCGGGACGCCGCTGCGGATCGCGGTCGGCGCGAATGTGATCAACGTCGCGCTCGAGGCGACGCTGGTGTTCGGCCTGCACGCGGGGCTGGCCGGGTCGGCCTGGGGCACGGTCGCGGCGCAGGTCATCGCCGCGGCCGCCTACGCCCGGGCGTCGCGGCGCTCGGCCCTGCGCCCGGCCAGGCCGAGCGCCGTCGAACTGCGCGCGCTGCTGCGCGACGGGCACCGGCTGTCGGTCCGGACGATCGCGCTCGGCGTGGTGCCGCTGGCGGTGACCGCCGTCGCCGCCAGGCTCGGGCCGGTCCCGCTGGCCGGGCAGCAGGTCGCCTACCGGATCTGGTACCTGCTCTCGCTCTCGCTCGACGCGCTCGCGGTCCCGGCCCAGGTCTACGTCAGCGCCGCGCTCGGCACCGGCGACCGGGAGGCGGCCCGGCTGGCCGCGCGCCGCACGCTGGTGCTCGGGCTGGCCGCGGGCATCGCACTGGCGGTGGCCACCGCCGCGCTGGCGTTCGCCGCCCCGCAGGCGTTCACGGCCGACCCGGCCGTCCGCCACGACGCGGTCATCGCGCTGCTGTGCGCCGCGCTGACGCAGCCGCTGGCGGCGCTGGCGTTCGTCTACGACGGGATCATCCTCGGGCTCGGCGACTACACCGCGATGCGCCGGGCGATGGTCATCTCGATCTTCGCGTTCGCGCCGCTGGCGCTGCTGGTGGTCCGCTTCCACTGGCTCGGGCTGCCTTGTGTGTGGGCAGCGCTCGGCTGCTGGATGGCGGCCCGCACGGTGCTGCTCGGCCGGCGCTGGGCGCGGGCAATCGGCGAGCGTGGACCGGGGATGGGCGATCGGCGATCGGGGTCAGCCGTAGGCGCTGGCGCCGAGCTTGACCGCGAGCCCTAGGCCGGCCAGCGCGACGACGATGCGCAGCAGCCGGACCGGGAGATGGCGGACCAGGTGCTGGCCGGCGAAGCTGCCGACGGCGAAGCCGAGCGCCAGCAGCGGCACGAACGCCCAGTCGACCGGCGCGTAGCAGGCGAAGATCACCGCCGCGACCAGGTTCGCGGCGCCCCCGACGACATTCTTGATCGCGTTGACGCGGATCAGCGACTCGGTCAGGGTCGCGGCCAGGATCGCCAGCATCAGCACCCCGCCGGCGGCGCCGAAGTAGCCGACGTAGACCGCCACCGCGAACAGCGCGGCGAGCCGCCACCGGGACCGCTCGGCGCCGGGTCGCGGCGCCAGCGCCCGGAGCCTCGGCTGCAGGATCAGCACCACCGACGAGCTCGCGATCAGCACCGGGACCACGTAGGCGAAGGCCCCGGGCGGGGCCACCAGCAGGATCGTCGCGCCGACGGCGCCGCCCGCGGCGGTGACGGCGGCCAGCCGCAGCACCCGGTCGCGCTGGCCCGCCAGTTCCGGGCGCGAGCCGAGCATGCCGCCGGGGACGGAGAACACCAGCGCCATCGTGTTGGTGACGTTGGCGGCGAGCGGCGGCAGGCCGAGCGCGAGCAGCGCCGGATAGGAGACCATGCTGGCGACGGCGGCGACCGACGCTGCGATCCCGCCGCCCACGCCGGCCGCGATGAGGGCGCACGCCAGATAAATCGTCATAGACGCCTTTAAGCATCGGTGATTGGCGGGGGTGTCGCATAACGGTGCGGACTGTGACATTGGCCGCAGTGATGTCGTTTGCTCGGAGAGTCAAAATCTTTTCCCTATCGAACGGACCGTGGGTTTCACTGGACCCGCCCGCATGGCTTCAGCGGTGGCGAACTTCAATCGTGGTGAAATAGTGCGGTGAATTCGCCCGGTGGCTCTGTCGCGATGATGGACGACGTAGCGATCGCGGCCGATGTGGCCACCGTGGCCGACGCGGCGGGCCTGCCGGATGGGCGAGCTTCCCGGGTCCCGCGGCTGCTGGTCGGCGGCGCCTGGACGGTCGCGGCGGTGGCCGCCTTCGCCGTCTACCTGCGGCTGGCAGGCACCCGGGCGGTCAACTCGGACGGCGCCTCGACCGCGCTGGCAGCGTGGGACATGCTGCACGGCAACGTGCTGCTGCGCGGCTGGTCGCTGCCGGACGCCAACTTCTCCACCACCGAGGTACCGCAGTACGCGCTGGTCGAGCTAGTGGTCGGGCTCGACCAGAACGTCGTGCACATCGCCGCGGCGATGACCTACACGCTCGCGCTGCTGCTGGTCGCGCTGGTGGCGAAGGCGGCGGCGACCGGCCGGGAGGCGGCCGCGCGGATCGCGATCGGCGTCGGGATCATGCTCGCCCCGCAGCTCGGGTCTGGCACCAACGTGCTCGTCTCCTCCCCCGACCATTTCGGCACGTCGGTGCCGCTGCTGCTGATCCTGCTCATCATCGACCGGGTCCGGCGCCCGCGCTGGTGGGTGCCGGTAATCGTGTCGCTGCTGCTGGCGTGGGCGCAGCTGGCGGACTCGGTCGTGCTGCTGGTGGCCGTGATCCCGCTCGCCGTCGTGTGCGCGTTCCGGGTGGCGCGGTCGCAGCAGCGGCTCGCGGCCCGCTGGTATGAGATCGCGCTGGCGGGCGGGGCCGTCGCCGGTTTCGCCCTCGCGCAGATCGGCTACCAGGTCATCCACGCGTTCGGCGGCTACACCGAGCAGCCGCTCGGCACCCAGCCGGCGCCGCTGGGCGAGATCTTCTCGCACAACCTGCCGATCGCGGCCCAGAGCCTGCTGCTGCTGCCGGGGGCCGACTTCCTCGGACTTCCGGCCGGAGCCGGCACCCTCTTCGTCGCGCTGCACCTGGTCGGGGCGGCGGTGGCGGCGGTCGCGATCGGGCTCGCGGTCTGGCGGTTCGGCCGCCGGGATGCCAACCCGGTCGGGGGCCTGACCGGCCAGCTGCTGGTGGCCGGGATCGTGATCAATTTCGCTGCCTTCGTGGCGACCACCCACGTCTTCACCGTCGCCTCCGCGCGGGAGATCGCGCCGGCGCTGCCGTTCGCGGCCGCGCTGGCCGGCCGCGAACTCGGGCCCGGTCTTGGCGCCCCGGCTCGGCGCGGCCGTCGGCTCCGCCGGGCCGGGGTCGCAGCGCTCGGTCTGGTGCTGGCCGGGTACCTCGCCGGGCTCGGTCTGGAGCTGACCGGGCCTGACCGCGCCCGCCGCAGGACGCGCAGCTGACGGCGTGGCTGGAGAGCCACCCGATCGGGGCCGGCCTGTCCGGCTACTGGGAGGCCAACGTCGTGACGCTGACCAGCGGCGGCCGGGCCGAGGTACGGCCGGTGACGATCACCGACGGGCGGTCGTCGCCGACCGGGGGCGAGGTCAGGGCCGAGTGGTTCAACCCGGGCCTGTTCCCTGGTCGACTTCGTGGTGCTGTTCCCCGGCATCGGCGGGTACCCCGGGTTCACCGACCGGCAGGCGGTTCTCGCTACCTTCGGGAAGCCCGGCCGGGTGTACCACGTCGGGGCGTACACGATCCTCTGGTGGCCCAGGAACCTGCTGAGCGACATCCCCGGGTGACTGGGTGCTGGCTGGTGCGGGGCGGGCGTGCCACGGTGCTGCGCCGCGCTGCGCTGCGGTGTGTGGCGCGCTGCGCTGCGGTGTGTTGCGCTTCGCGCTTCTTGCTGTTATCTCGGCGAGTGTCTGGTCGGCTACGCCGTCGCTGGGTTCCCGATGCCTGTCGGCTACGCCATCGACAGATTTCGGATCCTGTCGGCTACGCCATCGACCGCGCCTATTGGTGTCGCTGGCGTAGCTGACAGGTGGCGTTTGGTGTCGGTGGCGTAGGCGACAGGTCCCGGTGGGGCGGGTGGGGCGGCGACGGGTGGGGGTTGGGCGGTGGCGGCGGCGACGGGTGGCGGTGGGGGCGGCGACAGGTGGGGGTGGGGCCGTGGCGTCGGCGAGGGGTCCTCGGTGGGGGCGGTGGCGGCGGCGATGGGTCGCGACGGGTGGGGGGTCATGGAGGGGGTGGGCGGAGCAACGGTCCGTTAGGGATGACTGATTTGCAGCTTTTGGGCTTTTAGCGGTGCGGGGCGGGCGGCGGGACCAGCTTGTCGATGGCGGCCAGCTGGTCGTCGGTCGGCTGCCACTGGCCTGCGGCGGCGTTGGCCCGGACCTGGGCGGCGGAGGTGGCGCCGGCGATCACCGAGGAGCAGCCGGGCTGGGCGGCGAGGCCGCCGATGGCGATCTGCGAGGAGCGAGACGCCCTGCTCCTCGCCCCACGCGATCAGCGACTCGACCGCGTCGAGCTTGGCGTCGGTGACGTAGCCGGCCCGGCGCGGCTCGGCCAGCCTGGTGCCCTCGGGGACGCGCCTGGCCGCGGCGGACCTTGCCGGTGAGCAGGCCGTTGGCGAGCGGGAAGAAGGGCAGCAGGCCGACGCCGAAGTGCAGCGAGGCCGGCACCACCTCGCGCTCGGCGTCGCGCTCGAGCAGCGACCAGTGGTTCTGGGCGGAGATGAACGGGGTGCGGCCGGACGCCACGGCGGTGTGGGCGGCGTCGGCGATCTGCCAGCCGGAGAGGTTGGAGTGGCCGAGGTAGCGGACCTTGCCCTCGGTGACGAGCTCGTCGAGGGCGGCCAGGGTCTCCTCGATCGGGGTCACCGGGTCGGGGGTGTGCAGCTGGTACAGGTCGATGTAGTCGGTCTTCAGCCGGGTCGAGGGACTTCTCGACCGCGATCTTGATGTAGTTGCGGCCGCCCTTGGCGCCCGCCGCCGGGCCGTAGCCCATGTCGGCGCTCCTGGTGGCCGAACTTGGTGGCGAGCACGACCTTGTCCCGGCGGCCCTGCAGGACCTCGCCGAGCGCGAGTCTCGGACGCGCCCGCGCCGCCGTAGGTCTCGGCGGTGTCGAAGAGCGTGATGCCCTCGTCGATGGCGGCGTCGACGACCGCCCGGGTCTGCTCGACGTCGAGCCGGCCGCCGAAGTTATTGCAGCCGAGGCCTACCACCGAGACGAGCAGGCCGGAGTCACCCAGGGTTCCGTAGCGCATGGTTCCGCATCCTACGCCCGGCGGCCGGCGGGCCTTTTATCGGGTAATGATGCGATTCGACGGAAAAAACTCCACGCAATTGCTTGCGTGCCGCTGATATCGTGAGCTTACAGTTGCTGCTCAGCGCGGCTGAACGCGGAATGATATTCACCGCGCAATTCCATCCGCGGGTAATCCGGCGTCCCCGGCCGCGAGGCGGCCGAGCCCGGCTGTGCGTGCACGATCCGGAGGTCACGTGCATGCACGACACGCGGAGGGCCGGAGCCGGGGCGGGCGGCGCGTCGAGACCCCGGTTGGAAGCGCGTGCGCCGGCTGGCGGGAGGCGCTAACGTGAGGGTCGGATAGCCGACCTGGAATCGCATATGCGATATCATCGGGTGACGCCGCAAGGTCGGGCCCCGCCGGCGCAATTGCGTGCCAGTCGCGTGCATCGAATATACCGAGGAGGTCGGTGTCGTGCCTGATTCTTCCGAGGGGCCAACCGTCCTGCGCATCCTGCTTGGCTCTCACCTGCGGCGGCTCCGGGAGTCCCGCGGCATCACCGCCCGGCAGGCGGCCGCGCAAGATCCGTGCGTCGGAATCCAAGATCAGCCGTATCGAGCTTGGCAGGAACGCGATCCGCGAGATCGACGTGCTCGACCTGCTGACGCTGTACGGGGTGGACCCGCGCGAGCGCGAGCAGCTGCTCAGCCTGGCCGAGCAGTCGAACAAGCCCGGGCTGGTGGCACCGGTACAACGACATCCTGCCCGACTGGTTCCAGGCCTACGTCGGCATGGAAGAGGCGGCGCGCTCGATCCGGGTGTACGAGGCGCAGTTCATCCCCGGGCTGCTGCAGACCGAGGAGTACGCGTCCGCCGTGATCTCGCTCGGCGACTTCCCCGTCGACCAGGCCGACCGGCTGGTGGTGCTGCGCAAGGAGCGCCAGCGCCGGTTCCGCGAGGACCGGCTCAAGCTCTGGATCGTGCTCGACGAGGCCGCGCTGCGCCGCCCGGTGGCCGGCCGCAAGGCGCAGCTCGAGCAGCTCGCCTATCTGCGCGAGGCCTGCCAGAGCCCGACGCTCACCCTCCAGGTCATCCCGTACGGCGCGGGCGGGCACGCGGCGCCGACCGGGTTCAGCATCCTCCGGTTCGCCGAGCGCGACCTGCCCGATGTCGTCTACGTGGAGAACCTGACCAGCGCGCTCTACCTCGACAAGCAGGCCGACGTGGACCGGTACCTGCTCGCCATGGAGCGGCTGTCGATCGTGGCGCACGAGCCGAATGAGACCACCGGGATCCTCGACGAGATCATCAGGCAGCTGGAGAGCGAAGGTCCCGAGACGACGAGCTGACCGGCGGCGACGGCGGGTTCCCGCGTGCGCGGGAACCCGCCGTCTGCTCTCTCCCCGGCTACGCCAGCGGCAGGTCGAACTCGCCGTTCTTGGCACCAACCAGGAACGCCTCCCACTCGCGGCGGGTGTAGACGTGCGGCGCCTTGACGCGGTCCTTCGAATCGCGGACGGCAACGCCGCCGCCGGGCAGATGCGCCACCTCGACGCAGTTGCCGGCCGCGCTGGCGCTGCTCTTGAACCAATGCAGGTTGCCTAGCTCCCTTTCCATTCGTTTCCTCCCATTGATTTCCCTATTTCCCCTATTCTTTTGTGCGCCCCTGGCTGCCACCCCAGTAGCCAGGGCCTCAGCGAAGTTCGTGCGCCGCCTGGGCGATCATGTCGGCCGACGCGCCGGGCGCGAGCGCCGCCGCGATGAGCCGGTCGAAGGCCTCGGCCCGCAGCCGCATCTCCCGGTCCTTCTCCAGGTAGATGTTGCCGGCCACCGACTCGACGTAGGAGACCTGCGAGTCGGACCGGTTCGGGAACTCGAGGATCGTGAACGGGCCGCCGTGCCCCGCGTGCGCGCCGCAGGAGAACGGGCAGGATCTGCACGGTCAGCCCGGGCCGCTCCGCCATCGCCAGCAGGTGCTCGAGCTGGGCGCACATCACCTCGGTGCCGCCGACCGGCCGCCTGATCACCGCCTCGTCGAGGATCGCCCACAGCTCGAGCGGCGGATCGTCGTCGAGCCTGCGCTGCCGCTCGATCCGCAGGTCGACCAGGCGTTCGATCTGCTCGGCGGCGTGCCGCGGGAACATCTCGCGCAGCACCGCGCGCGCGTAGTCCGGCGTCTGCAGCAGCCCGTGCACGACGGAGATCTCGTAGCCGCGGATCGCGGCCGTCTCGGCCTCGAGCCCGACGTAGATGTCGAACCCGCTCGGCAGCACGTCGTCGTAGGCCGCCCACCAGCCCTTGCGGTGGCCCTCGCGGGCCATGTCGACGAGGACCTGGCGCTGCTCGGCGTCGGTGACGCCGTAGGTCTCGAGCATCTGGTTCAGGTAGGCCGACTTGGTCGGGGCCTTGCCGGTCTCGATGCGGGACAGGGTGGACGGCGCGACGCCCAGCTGCGCGGCCACTTCCTCCAGCTTGAACCCGTTGGATTCGCGCAGCCTGCGCAGTTCGGTGCCGAGACGCCTTCTGCGCACCGTCGGACCGGTAGTCATCGCGGGCCCACCTCCTCCAGCGCGGACGTCGTCACATTCTGATCATGTAATTAAAGCGCGCGCGAGCACGACGCGCAGACGGGATCGACGACAAAGCGTCCCTGACAAGTAGCACGCTACACGCAAACCAGCGGGAAATGAAATCCCAGGCGCGATTTCATCTGCTAGATTTGCCTCACGCACTTGCGTCGGATGATCTTGCAACTGCATTATGATGAACCCGGCGGGCCGCGCCGGGCGAGGACCGGCGGACGCCGCATGTGTTCACAAGTCCATAAGAGTTATAAATTGGACATATGGTGCTTGTCGGAAATATGGTTCTTATCGGCTGCAGGAACAAAATGCGCACCACGGGAGGCACGCGCAGATGAACACCCCCCTGAAAAGCCGCTCCACCGCCATCCTCGGCTCGGCCACGATCCCCGGCCGGCCCGAGGAGGTCTCCGGGGCCCGCGCGTTCGTCGCGCGGACCCTGTCGGCCGCCGACAAGACGCCCTCGCTCGACTCCGACGCGGCCACCTTACTCACGTCCGAGCTGGTGACGAACGCCATCCAGCACACGGCGTCCGGCGCGCCGGGCGGCACGGTCACGATCGTGGTGGTCGACGTGCCCGACGGGGTGCTGGTCGAGGTCATCGACGACGGCTCGGACGGCACCCCGGTCGTCAAGCGCGACGTGCTGACCACCAACGGCCACGGCCTGCTGCTGGTGCAGCAGCTCGCCGCGCAGTGGGGCTACCTGCGGGACCCGGCCGGGCACCACGGTCTGGTTCCACCTGTCGTCGCACTGGTCGCCCGACGGCGGGTAGCTATCGCGTTGTCGCGGTCTTGACGGCGTTGACGGCTGGATGGCGTTGGCGGCGTGGGTGGACGCGGCGGCGTGGGCGGACGCGGCGGCGGCGGCGAGCACGCCTGAGCAGATCGCGGCCACGTCGTCGTCGCCGGTCACGTACGGCGGCATCGTGTAGATCAGGTCGCGGAACGGCCGCAGCCAGACCCCGGCCTCGACCGCCGCCCGCGTCGCGGCCGCGATGTCGACGTCCGCGTCGAGCTGCACGACGCCGATCGCGCCGAGCACGCGCACGTCGGCGCACGCCCGGCAGGCCGGCGGCCGGCGCCAGCCCGGCCGCGAGCCCCGCCTCGATCCGCGCGACCTCGGCCTGCCAGCCGCGCGGGTACGTGTCCGAGCCGAGCAGCACGTCGAGCGAGGCGCCGGCGATCGCGCAGGCGAGCGGGTTGCCCATGAACGTCGGCCCGTGCGCCAGCACCGGCAGCTCGCCGCCGGCGATGCCGTCCGCGACCTCGGGCGTGCACAGCGTGGCCGCCAGCGTCAGGTAGCCGCCGGTCAGCGCCTTGCCGACGCACATCACGTCCGGCGACACGCCCGCGTGCTCGGCCGCGAAGAGCGTGCCGGTGCGGCCGAACCCGGTCGCGATCTCGTCGAAGACGAGCAGCACGCCGTGGTCGTCGCACGCCTCGCGCAGCACCCGCAGGTAGCCGGGGTCGTGGAAGCGCATCCCGCCCGCGCCCTGCACGACCGGCTCGACGATCACCGCCGCGAGCTCGTCCTTGCCCGCCTCGATGAGCTCGCCGCAGCTCGGCCGCGTAGGCCTCGTCGACGCCGGCGTCGAACCCGGCCGGCGGCAGCCCGGCGAAGACCTGCCGGGGCAGCACGCCGTCCCACATCCGGTGCATGCCGCCCTCGGGGTCGCAGACCGACATCGCCATGAACGTGTCCCCGTGGTACCCGCCGCGCCAGGTCAGCAGCCTGGTCTTGGCGGGCAGGCCGCGGGAGCGCCAGTACTGCAGGCACATCTTCACCGCGACCTCGACGCTGACCGAGCCCGAGTCGCACAGGAAGACGTGCTCGAGCCCGTCCGGGGCGAGCTCGGCCAGCCGGTCGGCGAGGGCCACGGCGGGCTCGTGGGTCAGCCCGCCGAACATCACGTGGCTCATCCGGGACGAGCTGGTCGCGGGCGGCGGCGTCGAGCGCCGGGTGCGCGTACCCGTGGATCGCCGCCCACCAGGACGACATGCCGTCGATCAGCTCACGGCCGTCGGCCAGCCGCAGCCGCACCCCGTCGGCCGACTCGACGACGAGCGGCGCTGGCGCGCCGGGCATCGGCCCGTACGGATGCCAGACCCGCCGCCGGTCGACCTCGAGCAGGTCCTCGATCATCCCCGACGGGTGCTCGGCCTGAGCCCCGGCTTGGGGCCGCCCGCGCCCTTGCCGCGCTTCTCGCGCATGCGCATGCTCACCTTGATCGGGCTGCCTGCGAAGCCGAAGTCCTCGCGCAGCCGGCGCTCGATGAACCGGCGGTAGGTCTCCTCGAGGAACCCGGTCGTGAACAGCACGAAGTGCGGCGGCCTGATGCCGGCCTGGGTGGCGAACAGGATGCGCGGCTGCTTGCCGCCGCGCAGCGGCGGCGGGGTGCCCGCGATGACGGCGTTCAGCCAGGTGTTGAGCTGCCCGGTGGAGATCCGCTGCTCCCAGCCCGCGAGCGCCTGCTCGATCGCCGGCACCAGCCGCTCGACGTGCCGGCCGGTCATCGGCCGAGATGTTCACCCGGGGCGCCCAGCGGACGTGGTAGAGCTGCCGCTCGATCTCCCGCTCGAGGTAGTGGCGGCGCTCCTCGTCGGCCAGGTCCCACTTGTTGTAGGCGATGACGAGCGCCCGGCCCGACTCGACCACCATCGTCAGGATCCGCAGGTCCTGCTCGGTGAGCGGCTCGCTCGCGTCGATCAGCACGACCGCGACCTCGGCCCGGTCGAGCGCTCCCTGGGTGCGCAGCGTCGCGTAGTAGTCGGCGCCCTGGCTGTCCCTGAACCGCTTCCTGATCCCGGCCGTGTCGACGAACCGCCAGGTGGTGCCGCCGAGCTCGATCAGCTCGTCGACCGGGTCGCGGGTGGTGCCCGCAACCGAGTCGACGACCGCCCGCTGCTCCCCGACCAGCTTGTTGAGCAGGGAGGACTTGCCGACGTTGGGCTTGCCGATCAGCGCCACCCGGCGCGGCCCGGTCTCGCCGAGCCGCTCCCGCGGCGCCTCGGGGAGCGCCTCGAGGGCCAGGTCGAGCATGTCGCCGCTGCCCCGGCCGTGCATGGCGGAGACCATGACCGGCTCGCCGAGGCCGAGCGACCACAGCGACAGCGCGTCGGCCTCGCTCCTGGCGTCGTCGACCTTGTTGGCCACCAGCACGACCGGCTTGCCCGCGCGGCGCAGCACGTTCGCGACCGCCTCGTCCTCGTCGGTCGCGCCGACCCGCGCGTCCACCACGAACAGCACGGCGTCGGCCAGGTCGACGGCGACGCTGGCCTGCTCGGCCACCTGGGCCGCCAGGCCCTGCTGCCGCGCCAGCCAGCCGCCGGTGTCCACCAGCGTGAACGACCGGCCGCGCCAGTTGGCGTCGTAGGTGACCCGGTCCCTGGTCACCCCCGGCACGTCCTGGACGACGGCCTGCCGCGCCCCGAGGATGCGGTTGACCAGGGTCGACTTGCCGACGTTGGGCCGACCGACGACGGCCAGGATCGGCTGGCCGGTCGGCCCGCCGTCTAGGTCGCCGTCGGCGTCGTCGAAGCCGGAGTCGTCAAAGTCGGCGTCGCTGACGTCGCCGATGTCGACCCAGCCGGCGTCGCCGCTGATGTCAGGTGATTCCACGTTAATTCGCCCCGCGTCCGTTCGTTATCAACTGCTCTTATCCCCCGTGCAGGCGAGCTCGCTGCGCTCCCTGGCCAGCCGGGCGATCTCCTCGATGACCTCGGCCAGGGTCAGGTCGGTCGCGTCGAGCAGCACCGCGTCGGCGGCCATCTGCGATTGCGCGGCGTCGAGCCGGTCGCGGCGGGCCTGGGCGGCCTCGGTCGCGTCGACTGCGGCGCCCTGCTCGGCGGCGCGCCGCCGAGCGCGCGCCTGCGGGTCCGCGGTCAGGAACACCTTGAGCTGGGCGTCCGGGGCGACGACGGTGCCGATGTCGCGGCCCTCGGCGACGATGCCGACGGCGGCCGCTGAGATGATCGCGCGCTGCGCGGCGATCAGGTGGTCGCGCACCGCCTGAACCCTCGCGACGACGCTGACCTGGGCGGAGACCGCCTCGGAGCGGATTTCGCGGGAAACGTCGTCGCCGTTGACGCGGGTCCACGGGTCGTCCGGGTCGGTGCAGACCTCGATCACCGGCTCCGCCGCCCGGGCCGCGACCAGCTGCTCGTCGGCGGTGTCGACCCCGACCGTCATCAGCCACCAGGTCAGCGCCCGGTACATCGCGCCGGTGTCCAGGTAGCTCAGGCCGAGCGAGCTGGCCACGCCCCGGGACGCGCTTGACTTGCCGGACCCCGACGGCCCGTCAATGGCCACCACAAACCCGCTCGACGATGAGATTCCCACCGCCAAATGGTACCGGGCACGCCCGTCCCGTCTGGCCCGGCGGTTTCCGGCGGGTAAAAGCTCCTTCTTGAAGCGGTCAGCCGCTCTTGCGGCGGAAGTTGCGGCGGCTGGCGGCGGGGCCGTGCGCGCCGCTGACCTTGCCTGCCTCGTGGGCGCCCTTGCCCTGGCCCTCGGCGTGCACCTGGCGCTTGCGGTCGAGTGCCTCGCGGAACTTGGCCTTCACGTCGTCGATGTCCGGCTTGTCGGCCTCGTCGGTGGCAGTCGCCGGCCGCGGGCCGGTCTCGGCGTCCGGCGTGGCGTCGGCCTGTCGCCGACCGCGTCAGCTTCCGTGGTCGCGGCGGACTCGGTCTCGGCCGCCTGGGCCGATGCCTTCGAGGTGTCCTGCTTCGCGCTCTTGGTCATGAGGTCAAGCTTCGCACACCGAGCCGGCCGTCGCGTAATCCATTTCGGGCTACCGGCGGACGGGCCAGCCGCCCGCTTCCATGGCGTCGAGCAGGGCGCCGGCCTGGTCGGGGCGGATGGAGAGCTCGGCCACGCCGACCGGGAGACCGGGCGAGTGCTCGAGCCGGATGTCCTCGATGTTCACCCCGGCCGCGCCGGCCGCGTTGAACAGCCGGGCCAGCTCGCCCGGACGGTCGGCGATGACCACCTGGACCAGGCGGAAGTTCCTCGGCTGCCCGCCGTGCTTGCCCGGGATGCGCGCCACCCCGGCCTGGCCCCGGTCGAGCAGGCCGGCCACGTCCGGCCCTGGTCGCACTCGCCGGCCAGTTCGCGGGCGGCGGCCGCCAGGTCCTCGGCCACCGCGGCGACCACCTCGGCGACCGGGCCGGCGTTGGCGGTCAGGATCTGCGTCCACAGCGCGCTGTCGCCGGCCGCGATCCTGGTGACGTCGCGCAGGCCCTGCCCGGCCAGCCCGAGCGCGTCGGCCGGGACCGACGAGGGCGCCAGCCGGGCCGCCATCGCCACCGCGACCAGGTGCGGGGCGTGCGAGACGAGCGCGACCCAGCGATCGTGGGTCTGCCGGGTCGGTCGTCACCGGAACGGCCCCGCACGCGACCGCGAGCGCGGTCACCGCCGCCACCGCGTCGGCGCTGACGTCTCCGGCAGCGGGCACAGCGCCCAGGTCCGGCCGAGGAACAGATCGGCCTGGGCGGCGGCGGGCCCGTGCCGCTCCCGGCCCGCCAGCGGATGCGAGGGCACGTACGTTTCCAGGTCGCAGCCGAGCTCGCGCGCCTGCGCCACCGGCAGCGCCTTCACGCTGGCGACGTCGGTGTACCACTCCGCGACGGCGCAGTCCTGCGCGTGGCCGAGCATCTCCGCCGACCACGGCCGGCGGCATCGCCAGCACCGCGACGTCGGCGATGCCCTTGGCGTCGCGCAGGTCCGGCACCACGACGCCGGCCCCGAGGTCGGCCGCGAGCTTCGGCCGTCGCCTCGTCGGCGTCGCTCAGCCACACCTCGGCGCCCTTGGCGCGCAGCGCGAGGGCGACCGAGGTCCCGATCAGCCCGGTCCCCGCGATCAGCACCCGCCCCGGCGTCGGACATTACTGGGCGATGTCCTGGCGGAGCCCGACGGCGCCGCGGAGGTAGACGTGCTGGATCTCGGCGCGGGTCTGGTCGGTGTCGACGTGGGCCATCAGCCGGACGACGCGGGGCATGGCGCCGGGGACCGGGATCTCGGTCGAGCACATCAGCGGGACCGCGTGGAAGCCGAGCTTGCGCGCCGCCAGCGCCGGAAACTCGGCCGTCAGGTCCGGGGTCACGGTGAACAGCACGCTGATCACGTCGTCGGGGGTGAGGTCGTTGCGGCTCATCACCGCGCTCACCAGCTCGGCGGTGCCCTCAAGGATGGCGTCCCTGTCGTCGGCGTCGATCTGGATCGCGCCGCGAATGGCCCTGACTGTCACGTGCTCAACTCCTAACGATCTTGATCTCAAGGCTACTCGCCCGCCGCGAGCCGAAGGGCGCGCCGATGCCTGGGCTGAGGAGCGAGGCGGTTTGCGCCGAGCGACGAGGGAGGGGAGGCATCGGGCTCAAACGCCCGGCGGCGAGCGGCGAAAGCGCTGCCTACAGGCCGACGGCGGCGTACAGCTCGCCGATCTCCTTGGTGGTGAGGTCCCTGGTGCTACCGGGCGTCAGGTTGCCTAGCTTGATCGGCCCGACCGAGATCCGCACCAGGCGGCTGACCGGATGGCCTACCTCGGCCAGCATCCGGCGGACGATGCGATTGCGCCCCTCGTGCAGCGTGATCTCGACCAGGGCGCGCCCGCCGGCCTGCTCGAGCACCCGGAACTTGTCGGCCACCGCCACCCCGTCCTCGAGTTCGACCCCGGTGGCCAGCCGCCGGCCGAGGTCGCGCGGGATCGGGCCGGGCACGTCGGCCAGGTAGGTCTTGGCGACCTCGTAGCTCGGGTGCGCGAGCCGGTGCGCGAGCTCGCCGTCGTTGGTGAGCAGCATCAGGCCCTCGGTGTCGTAGTCGAGCCTGCCCACGTGGAAGAGCCGCTCGGCCCGGTCGCCGAGGAAGTCGGTGATGGTGGCCCGGCCGCGGTCGTCGGTCATCGCCGTCAGCACCTTCACCGGCTTGTTGAACGCCAGGTAGACGACGTCCTGCCGGGACGGGATGCGCTTGCCGTCCACCCGGATGATCTGGTTCTCCGGGTCCACCCGGGCGCCGAACCGGCGGACGATCTGGCCGGCCACCTCGACCCGGCCGGCCCCGATCAGCTCCTCGCAGTGCCGCCGGCTGCCCACCCCGGCCGCCGCCAGCACCTTCTGCAGCCGGACGCCGCCCGGCACGTCGGCCAGGTCGTCCCGGTCGCCCGCGTCGTCGGCGAAGTCGTCGGAGTCGTCGTCCTCGAAGCCCATGCTGCGCAGGGCCCGCAGTCGGGCCTGTGCCTCCGGCGACAGCTCGACCGGGTTACCTTCGGAACCGCTACGCCCGCGTCCGTTCATTGTCCTCAATGTCCTCAATGTTCTCCGGCAGGAACGGCGCCAGGTCGGGCAGGTCGTCCAGGGACGCCATGCCCAGCCGCTCGAGAAAGTAGCCGGTTGTGCGGTACAGAATCGCGCCGGTCTCCTGATCGGTACCGGAGTCCTCGACCAGACCGCGCAGCACGAGCGTCCTGATCACGCCGTCGCAGTTGACACCGCGGACCGCCGACACCCGGGCCCGGCTGACCGGCTGCCGGTAGGCGATCACGGCCAGGGTTTCCAGCGCCGCCTGGGTGAGGCGGACCTCTTGCCCGTCCCTGACGAACCGCTCGACCAATGGCGCGCAGTCCTCACGAGTATAGAAGCGCCAGCCGCCCGCAATCTCCCGCAGGTCGAAGCCGCGGCCGTCGGCCGTGTACTCGGCCGCGAGGGCGCGCAGGGCGGCGTCGATCTCGCCCCGGGGCCGCTCGAGCACCTGGGCGAGCAGCACCTCGGGCACCGGCTCGTCGGCGACGAGCAGGATCGCCTCGAGACTGGCGCGCACCCCGGGACCGTCGAGCTCCTCGATGTCGGCCTCGTCGGCGCCAGCGCGGGCCACGACGTCGACCTCTACGCCGCTAACCGGATCCCGGGCGATCGCGTCATCGTCGACCGTGGCGTCGCCCGCTCCGCTGTCGCTTGGCGCGCCTTCGTTCGCCGCGCCTTCGTTCGCCGCGCCTTCGTTCGCCGCGCCTTCGTTCGGCGCGCCGCCGTCAGCGCCGTCTGCAAAACTGCTGGTCATGTGTAGTCTTCTTCTTCGCTTTGGCTGTCAGGGTCGGTAGCGGTCACGGCGTCGCCGCCGCGCGAGCCGGGCGCGTCCAGCTGGAACTCGCGGTCCCCGCCGGTCCAGCTCACGTACAGCTCGCCGAGCGGCGCCACCTGCTCGAACGAGACCACATCCTCACGGTAGAGCTCGAGCAGGGCCAGGAACGACGCGACGATCTCATAGTTCCCCGCGGCACCCGCCGACAGCTGCCGGAACGACGCCTTCCCGAGCGCGCGCAGCCGCTCCGCCATCAGCACCGCCTGCTCCCTGATGGAGACGAACGCCGCGTGGATGTGCTCGGTCGACACCACCGGCGGAGCCTTCGGGGTGAGCGCTCGGGCCGCCAGGGCCGCGAACTCAGCCGGGCCGATCGCGAACAGCAGCTCGGGCAGCAGTCCGGCGAACCGTGCCTCAAGCGGCACCCGCCGTGGGAATCGCTTGGCCGAGGCCGCCATCCGGCCGGCGAAGATCGCGGCGACCTCCTTGTACGCCCGGTACTGCAGCAGCCGGGCGAAGAGCAGGTCGCGCGCCTCGAGCAGCGCCAGGTCCTCCTCGTCCTCGACCTCGCCCGACGGCAGCAGCCGGGCCGCCTTGAGGTCGAGCAGGGTCGCGGCGACAAGCAGGAAGTAGGACACCTGGTCCAGGTCCCAGCCGCCGGAGCGGTGCCTGATGTAGGAGATGAACTCGTCCGTGACCTTGGACAGCGACACCTCGGTGATGTCCAGCTTGTGCTTGGAGATCAGCCCGAGGAGCAGGTCGAACGGGCCCTCGAAGACGTCGAGGTGCACCTCGAAGGCACCTGCGCCGCGCGGCGCGTCATCCGGCTCGGCCGCTTTCGTCGTCATCATCATTCATGCTAGCCCGGATGTTGCGGACCACGAGGCTGTCATCGCCTCGCGCGTCCAGGTCGGCGAGCAGGATCGCGATCGCCTCGCGGACCAGGCGGCCCCGGTCGAGGACGACTCCGATCCGGCGCAGTTGCAGCCGCGCGTGCTCGAGTTCGAGCAGCTCGGTCGCGGAAAGGTAGACGGTGATCTTCTGGTCGTGTCGTTCCCTGCCCGTCGCCTGGCGTTCATCGGAGGCGGCTGGCGGGGACGCGGCGGGGCGCAGCAGCTCTGCGACCCCGGGAACGCTTACCCGGCGTGACCGACCCCGTCCGTCCGCCACCGCTCAAGTACCTCCTTGGCAAGCTCACGGTAGGAGTTTGCCCCCATCGACGAGGAATCGAAGCTCGTGATGGGCTCACCGGCAACGGTAGCGTCCGGGAACCTCACCGTGCGGTTGATCACCGTATGAAAAACCTTGTCGCCGAAGCCGTTCACCACCGATCCGAGCACTTCACGGGTGTGCAAGGTGCGCGAATCGTACATAGTGCCCAGCAGGCCATCGATGGCGAGATCCGGGTTGAGCCGCTGCTGCACCTTGTCGATGGTCTCCATCAGCAGCGCCACCCCGCGCATCGCGAAGTACTCGCACTCGAGCGGGATGAGCACGCTGTTAGCGCACGCGAGCGCGTTGATCGTGAGCAGGCCGAGCGACGGCTGGCAGTCGATCATGATGAAGTCGTACTCGGGCACGATCGACTTGAGCGCGCGGCCGAGCACGAACTCGCGGCCGACCTCCGACACCAGCTGGACCTCGGCCCCGGACAGGTCGATGTTGGAGGGCAGCAGGTCCAGGTTCTTGATCCCGGTCGGGAAGATGACGTCCCTGGCGCTGACACCGCGCTCCATCAGCAGGTTGTAGACCGTGGAGTCGATGTCGTGGGGCTGGATGCCGAGACCGACCGACAGCGCCCCCTGCGGGTCGAAGTCCACCAGGAGCATCTTGCGACCCTGCTCCGCGAGCGCCGCGCCCAGGTTGATGGTCGTCGTCGTCTTGCCGACGCCGCCCTTCTGGTTGCAGATCGCCACGATCCGGGCCGGGCCGTGCTCGGCCAGCACCTTGGGCGTGGGGAAGGCGGGCAGCGGCCGCCCCGTTGGCCCGATGTCACCGGGCAGTAGCTCCATTACGCGCGATGCGGCCACCAGTAAGATCCTCCCGGGGCTAGAGGTCGCGAACTGATCCGGACTCTAGGACCCCCGCCGGACAGGGGCAAGCCACCGCGCCGTTAACGTCGGAGATTTCCTCCGTACGCCTATGATTTGCTGCTCTGCGACCCCAGAGCCCGCGGGTGCGCGGCGGCGTACACCTCTCTGAGCTTGTCTACCGTCACCAGAGTGTAGACCTGCGTGGTGGTCACCGAGGCGTGTCCGAGCAACTCCTGCACGACGCGGATGTCGGCCCCCCCGTCGAGGAGGTGGGTGGCGAAGGAGTGCCGGAGGGTATGGGGTGAAACATCCATTTTCCCCGAACGGACCGCTGCTTCGCGTAGCACCCCCCACGCGCCCTGCCGGGTGAGCCGGCCGCCGCGGGCGTTGAGGAACACCGCCGGGGACGCCCGCCGGACGGCGGCGGCCGCGAGGACGGGACGGCCGCGCACCAGATAGGCGTCGAGCGCGCGGACCGCGTAGCTGCCGACGGGGACGTAGCGCTGCTTCGCCGCCCTTGCCGCTGAGCCTGACCGCCGGGTCAGCCGCCAGGTGGTCGAGGTCGTCGACGTCGAGGCCGGTCACCTCGGAGATCCGCGCCCCGGTCCCGTAGAGGAACTCAAGCAGCGCGCGGTCGCGCAGCACCCGCGGGTCGGGGTCGTCGGTCGAGCCGGCCGCGTCGAGCAGCCGCTCGATCTGGTCGATGGTGATCGCCTTGGGCAGCCGCCTCGGCGGCGGTGGCGGCGCGACCTCACGGGCCGGGTCGTCGACGGTCAGGCCCTGTGCGCGAGCGAACGCGTGCAGACCGCGGACCGCCACCACCGCACGGCCGACCGAACTGGTGGCGAGCGGCGGATGATTTTCGTCGCCGGTGTGCAGCGCGGCCCGGAACTCGGCCACGTCGATGGAGGTGACGTCGCCGAGCGCGGTCTTACCGCGCGCCGCCAGGATCTCGGCGTACCGGTTGAGGTCCCGCCGGTACGACTCGACCGTGTTGGCCGCCAGCCCGCGCTCCACGACGAGGTGCTGCAGGTACTCGCGCGCCCCGTCGGCAACGCTCACCACTCCGGCACCGGCCGATCGAAAAGATCTTGGAGACAATTTTTATCGCGGAAGTTTTGCACGCGTATAGCGTGCTTTTCTTCCGTCATGAAAAAGGTTTCCAAGATCTTTGTGACTCGAGGGGTCGGAGGTCCTGGTGGGGCAGTGCGGGGAGCGGGCATGGGTGGCGGGGGGTGGGGTTAGGGTTCGGGGGCGGTGGCGGGGCGGAGGGTGCTGAAGTTGGTGGACCGGGCGGACTGGGCGGCTAGGACGCCGGTGATGGCGGCGCTGTTGTGGAGGCGGCCGGCGAAGGCGAGGGTGACCGCTTCGTCGAGCGGGACCCACTGCTGGATGAGGTACTTCTCTTCGTCGTGGCGGACGTAGGCCTGGCCGGGGTCGTCCTCGGCCTGCTCGACGGCTCGGGCCAGGTAGATCCGGAGGCGTTCGGTCGAGTAGCCGGGTGAGGTGAAGTAGTCGATGAGCACGTGCCAGTCGCGCGCCCGGTAGCCGGTCTCCTCGAACAGCTCGCGGCGCGCCGTCTCCAGCGGCGGCTCGCCCGCGGCGTCGCGGAGGCCGGCCGGGATCTCCCACAGCTGGTACCCGACCGGGTGCCGGTACTGCCTGATCATGAGCACCCGGCCGGCGTCGTCAAGCGCCAGGACGGCCACCGCGCCTGGGTGGGAAACCACGGTCCGTTCGGCAAAATTCTGGTCTGGCATTTGAACTTTGTCGGAGCGCACCTCGAGGAGCCAGTGCTTGAGCAGGGGCTCGGTGGCGGCTACGGGCCAGCTTTCCGGAGTGTCTTCCACATCACGACGCTACCGCGCGCGCGCCGGTCTCGGTGGCACGAGATCGGGCCAGGGCGGCGGCGATCAGGCCGGTGAAGAGCGGGTGCGGCCTGGTCGGGCGGGACAGGAACTCCGGGTGGGCCTGGGTGGCGACGAAGAACGGGTGCGTCTCACGCGGCAGCTCGATGAACTCGACCAGCCGGCCGTCGGGCGACAGGCCGGAGAAGACCAGCCCGGCGTCCTCGAGCACGTCCCGGTAGGCGTTGTTGACCTCGTACCGGTGCCGGTGCCGCTCCTCGATCACGGCCGCGCCGTCGTAGAGCTCGCTGACGATCGAGCCGGGGGTGAGCGCGGCCGGATAGAGGCCGAGGCGCATCGTGCCGCCCATGTCCCGCTCCCCCGCGACCACGTCCTCCTGGTCGGCCATGGTGGCGACGACCGGGTCGGCGGTGCCGGGGTCGAACTCGGAGCTGTTCGCGTCGGCGACGCCCGCCAGGTCGCGGGCGACCTCGATGACCATGCACTGCAGCCCGAGGCAGAGGCCGAGGATGGGGATGTTGTGCTCGCGGGCGTAGCGGATCGCGCCGATCTTCCCCTCGATGCCGCGGACGCCGAAGCCGCCCGGGATCAAGATCCCGTCGACGCCCTCGAGCTGGCCCGCGGTGTCCTCCGGGTTCTCGCAGTCGTCGCTGGTCACCCACCGGATGGTGACCTTCGCGTCGTTGCCGAAGCCGCCCGCCCGCAGCGCCTCGGCGGGCGACAGGTAGGCGTCGGGCAGGTCGATGTACTTGCCGACCAGGGCGATCGTGATCGACCGGGCCGGGCGGTGCACGCGGCGCAGCAGGTCGTCCCATTCCGCCCAGTCGACGTCGTGGAACGGCAGCTGCAGGCGCCTGACCACGTAGGCGTCGAGGCCCTCGGCGTGCAGCACCTTGGGGATGTCGTAAATCGAGGGGGCGTCGGGGGTGGAGACGACCGCGTCCTCGTCAACGTCGCACATCAGCGAGATCTTGCGCTTGAGGCCGTCGCTGATCGGGCGGTCGGAGCGGGCCACGATCGCGTCGGGCTGGATGCCGATCGAGCGCAGCGCGGCCACCGAGTGCTGGGTCGGCTTGGTCTTGAGCTCGCCGCTCGGGCCGATGTAGGGCAGCAGCGAGACGTGGAGGAAGAAGCACCGGTCGCGGCCGATCTCGTGCCTGATCTGCCGGATCGCCTCGAGGAAGGGCAGGCTCTCGATGTCGCCGACGGTGCCGCCGACCTCGGTGATGACGACGTCCACCTCGGGGCCGCCGATGGCGAGGATGCGGGCCTTGATCTCGTTGGTGATGTGCGGGATGACCTGCACGGTGTCGCCCAGGTACTCGCCCCGCCGCTCCTTGGCGATCACGCTCGAGTAGACCTGGCCGGTGGTGACGTTCGCCTCGCCGTTCAGCCTGATGTCGAGGAACCGCTCGTAGTGGCCGACGTCCAGGTCGGTCTCGGTGCCGTCGTCGGTGACGAAGACCTCGCCGTGCTGGAACGGGTTCATCGTGCCGGGGTCGACGTTGAGGTACGGGTCGAGCTTCTGCATCTTGACGCGCAGGCCGCGCATCTTGAGCAGACGTCCCAGGCTGGACGCGGTCAGGCCCTTGCCCAGACTAGAGGCGACGCCGCCGGTGACAAAGAGATGCTTGGTCGTAACTTGCCTTTGTTTGGCCGGGGGCCTTGAGGGCGGATTTGACTGAGTCGCTGCAGCGGCCAAGATGTGCTCCCGTGGTTTGCGAGGTAACGGCGGAAAGCCGCAGGTCCACGGGCCACCAGAATAACATGTCACGGACCTATAACCGTACCGGCCACCCCTACGTAACTTTTTAACTCTTTGTGGTCAGCCGCTGGCGGCCGCCTGCTGGCCGGGGTGCCCGCTCGGCTGGCCGGCCCCGTCGCCGGCCCGACGGCCGGCCGGATCCTGCCCGGCCTCGCCGAACCGGGCGAGCGCGAGCGCGCTCGCGACCGCGATCACGAAGCCGATGACCGCCACCGGGGCGAGGCCGTGCCTGGTGGTGTCGCCGAGGAAGATCACGCCGATCAGCGCGGGCGGCAGCGTCTCCGCCAGCACCACCGCGGCGGTGGCGACGGTGACGCTGCCGCCCTCGAGCGCGGTGGCGTAGAACACGAACGAGATCAGGCCGCCCGCCACCACCGCGTAGGCGGCCGGGTCGCGGATCAGCGTGAGCGGCTCGAAGCCGGTGAGCACCCGAGCGGCGCACGCCGAGCACGCCGTAGCCGAGCCCCGCGACGGTGCCGAGCACCAGCGTGCGGGCGGGGTCGCGCAGGCGTGCGGCGATCAGGCCGCACAGGCCGAGCACCGCCGTGGCCACGATGAGGGCGATCTTGAAGACGGCGCCGGCCTGATGGGCGCCCTCGGCCCCGGCCGACGAGCCGAGCAGGCCGACCCCGGCGACGACGCCGGTCACGGCGAGCCACTCCCGCCACGACAGCGAGACCCCGATCACCACGCTGGCAAGCACCGCGATGACCGCCAGGTTCGCCGCCACGATGGCCTGGACGGCGAACAGCGGCAGCCGCTGCAGCGCGATCAGCTGGGCGAGGAAGCCGAGGGTGTCGATGGCGACGCTGGCCACGAAGCGCCACTGGTGCAGCAGCCTCGGCACCAGGCCGGGGTCGACCCCGGTCAGCCCGGCCCGGTTGCTGGCCTCGCGGACGGCGATCGCCTGCATGACCGAGGCCACGCCGTAGCAGAGCGCCGCAACCAGGGCTGCGATCAGGCTGACCAGCATGGTCCCACTTTACGCGCCCACTGTTATCGCAGGCTCAGCGACCTGTCAGGTTACGTCCAGGTTTGCCCGCCTGGCCGGCGCCGCCGCGATCAGCGCAGCGCGCTGGCCGGGCGGGCCTCCCAGCTCGTCCACAGCGGCCGGTAGCCCATCCGGTACCAGAACGGGGCCGACAGCGGGTTGACCTGGCTGTGATGCAGCAGGGTGACGTCGACGCCGGACCCGTCCAGCCGCGGAGTGCAGGTGCCTGACCAGGGCGGCGCCGATTCCGGTGCCGCGCTCGGCCTGATCGACGAACATCGTCTGCAGGTACGCCGCCGAGGCCGCGCTCGTCATCCCGGCGATCCAGCCGGCCTCCTGGGGCGACTGCGCGACCAGCAGGCCGACCGCGCGGCCGTTCCGCTCGGCCAGCCAGGTCCTGGCGGCCGGCCGGGCCAGGCTGGCCCGGATCTCGTCTCTGACCAGCCGGGCGGTGCTGGCCCGCCAGACCGGGCCGCCGAACTGCAGGTCGTAGCGGATCAGCCGTAGTTCCAGGTCGAGCACCTGCTCCTCGTCGGCCGGGCCGGCCGCGCGGATGGTGACGCCGTGGGCGCCGCGCGGCGGGCCGCCGGCCAGGGCGGCGGTGGCCGGCCGGGTCCTGACCGCGATCACCGTCAGCGGCTGGAGCCCGTGCCTGAGCAGGGCGCGGACGCCGGTCACGTCCAGGCTCGGCCAGACCACGCCGGCCGAGGTGTCGGGTCCCCGGGTCGCGCCGATCCCGGCCAGGTGGTCGCGCCACTGGGCGAGCAGCTGGTCGGCCGGGGCGGCCACGTCCGGGCCGGGCAGCCGGGGGACCAGGGTGAAGCGGTCGGCCGCGCCCCAGGTCTGGTTCAGCGAGTCGGGCCCGATGTGCTGGTGCACGCAGACCCCGAGGCCGGCCATGCGGCCGTTGTCGGCGGTGACGACGAGCGGCTCGCCGCAGCCGGCCGGCAGCGTCGCCGGGTCGGGCAGCAGCGGGTCGACGGCGTGCCAGCGCCGGCCGACGGCGCGGTTGATGTCGCGCACCGCCTCGCGGACCACCCACGGCATGTGCTACCTCCAGCAGGCGCGCCGCAAGGGGTCGGCGCGACCATCGCGAGGACTCTACCGCCCGACAAATCCCGTTATCGGGGGCGTTGCCGTTTCGCGGTCAGACCCCTGCCGCCTGCATTCCTCGGAGCTCGTGCTTGAGCTCCTTGATCTCGTCGCGGATCCGGGCCGCGACCTCGAACTGGAGCTCGGCCGCGGCGGTGTGCATCTGGTCGGTCAGCTGCTCGATGATCGCGATCAGGTCGCCGCGCGGCGCGCTGCTCGCGCCGACGCCGCTGCCGCTGGCGACCGAGGCCTTGTTCCGCGAGGACAGGCCGGGGACCGGGGACTTGCCGCGGGACTGCTGCCGCCCGCCCCGCCGATCAGCTCCTGGGTGTCGGCGTCCTCGCGGTTGATCTGGTCGAGGATGTCGGCGATCCGCTTGCGCAGCGGCTGCGGGTCGACGCCGCGTTCGAGGTTGTAGGCGACCTGCTTCTCCCGGCGGCGGTTGGTCTCGTCGATCGCGCGCTCCATCGACGGGGTGATCTTGTCCGCGTACATGTGCACCTCGCCGGACACGTTCCGCGCGGCGCGGCCGATCGTCTGGATCAGCGCGGTGCCCGAGCGCAGGAACCCCTCCTTGTCCGCGTCGAGGATCGCGACCAGCGACACCTCGGGCAGGTCGAGGCCCTCGCGGAGCAGGTTGATGCCGACCAGCACGTCGAACTCGCCGACCCGCAGCTCGCGCAGCAGCTCGATCCGGCGCAGCGTGTCGACCTCGCTGTGCAGGTAGCGGGCGCGGACGCCGTTCTCGAGCAGGTAGTCGGTCAGGTCCTCGGACATCTTCTTGGTCAGGGTGGTGACCAGCACGCGCTCGTTGCGCTCGGTCCGCAGCCTGATCTCCTCGAGCAGATCGTCGATCTGGCCCTTGGTCGGCTTGATGATGACCTGCGGGTCGACCAGGCCGGTGGGCCTGATCACCTGCTCGACCACGTCGCCGCCGACCCGCTGCATCTCGTACGGGCCGGGCGTGGCCGACAGGTAGATCGTCTGCCCGATCCGCTCGGTGAACTCGTCCCAGGTCAGCGGCCGGTTGTCGCTGGCGCTTGGCAGCCGGAAGCCGTGGTCGACCAGCATTCGCTTGCGGGACGCGTCGCCCTCGTACATCGCGCCGATCTGCGGCACGGTCTGGTGCGACTCGTCGATCACGAGCAGGAAGTCCTCGGGGAAGTAGTCGAGCAGCGTGTTCGGCGCGCTGCCGGCCGCGCGGCCGTCGATGTGCCGCGAGTAGTTCTCGATGCCGGCGCAGCTGCCGACCTGGCGCATCATCTCGAGGTCGTAGGTGGTCCGCATCCGCAGCCGCTGCGCCTCCAGCAGCTTGCCCGACTGCTCGAGCTCGGCCAGCCGCTCCGCCAGCTCGGCCTCGATGCTGGCGATCGCGCGCGCCATCCGCTCCTCGCCCGCCACGTAGTGGGTCGCGGGGAAGACGTACAGCTCCTGGTCCTCGGTGATCACCTCGCCGGTCAGCGGGTGCAGGGTGGACAGCCGCTCGACCTCGTCGCCGAACATCTCGATCCGGACGGCGAGCTCCTCGTACTGCGGGATGATCTCGATCGTGTCGCCGCGGACCCGGAAGGTGCCCCGGGTGAAGGCGAGGTCGTTGCGGGAGTACTGCATGCCGACCAGGTGCCGCAGCAGCGCCTCCCGGTCCATCCTGTCGCCGATATGCAGCCTGCAGCATCCGGTCGAGGTACTCCTGCGGCGTGCCGAGGCCGTAGATGCAGGAGACCGACGCCACCACGATCGTGTCCCGCCGGGTGAGCAGCGAGTTGGTCGCCGAGTGGCGCAGCCGCTCCACCTCGTCGTTGATCGAGGAGTCCTTCTCGATGTAGGTGTCGGTCTGCGGGATGTACGCCTCGGGCTGGTAGTAGTCGTAGTAGGAGACGAAGTACTCGACCGCGTTGTTGGGCATCATCTCGCGCAGCTCGTTGGCGAACTGGGCGGCGATGGTCTTGTTCGGCAGCATGACCAGGACCGGGCGGTCGAGCCGCTCGGCCAGCCACGCGACGGTGGCCGTCTTGCCGGTGCCGGTCGCGCCGAGCAGGACCGTGTTCTCCTCCCCCGCGCGGATCCGCTTCTCGATCTCCGCGATCGCGGCCGGCTGGTCCCCGGCGGGCACCATGTCGGTGACGACCTCGAACGGGGCCACCTTCCGCTGCAGGTCAGTTACCGGACGCATGATGCCACCTCCCTTGTCTTAGAAGGTCAACTCTAAGCCGGGGGTCTGACATTCCGGGGTCAGTCCGGCGCTCGGCGGCCGCGCTCGTCCAGCGCGCGCAGCGCCTCGGCGAACGGCCGCTCCAGCCACGCGAGGTGGTCCGCCTCGCCGTGATGCTGGGTCGTGAGCTGGTCCGGACGGCGGACGGCGGTGTGCCGCACGTACTCGCGGGCCCCCTCGACGAGCGTTCTCATGTAGGTGAGGCCCTCGGGGTCGGCCATCGTCCAGTCGCCGCCGCAGGCGATGTAGACCGGCGAGGTGTGCGCGAAGACCCGGCGGCTCCACTCGTCGAGGTGGTAATCGACGCCGAACGCCCGGCAGGCGATCCACGAGTTCCCGTCGACCGTTAGCTCGGCGTTGATCTCGGCCTGCCGTCCGCCGTTCGCGTCCGCCCGCGCGACGACCTCGCCGTTGCGGACGACCTCGAGCGATCGGAGCGGGAAAATGCTCCGCACCGCGGCGTGCACGCTGACCGTTCCCGGCCCGGACAGCCCGACCGTGTCGCCCGGCTCGCGGCCGTCGACCGAGAGCGTCAGCAGCGGCCCGCCGGACAGGAACGTGCGGCCCGACCGCACCGCCCGGCACCAGGCCTCGTAGCTGAACTCCTCGTCCAGCTTGGCGTAGGTCCGGTACAGCCCGACCGGGACCTCGCTCGACATCTTGTCGGTCCCGCCGACCAGCGGCAGCCGATAGCCGCAGTTGAGATACCGGTAGTACTCGAGCATCGCGTCGCCGGACTCGACCAGCATCTCGACCGCGTCGGCCCGGCCGGTCGCGACCAGCACGGCCGGCTCGCCGTTCGGATTCGGGAAGTGGGCGGCGACCACGGTGCCGCCCTGGGCGTGCGCCCGGTCGGCCCAGTCGCTCAGCGTCGCGTCGAGCGCGCCGCCGAGCTCGGCCTCGTCCGGGCCGTCGCTTGACCACGGCATGACCGGTTCCTTCAGGCCCCACAGGAGCGAGTGCCCGAGCATGTGCTGCCGGTTCTCCTGGCCGACGTAGGTCACGTAGCCGCCGCCGTCGACGACGCCGGGCTGCCCGGAGAAATCCTCGGTGTTGGTGAACAGCGCGCCCCACTGCGCCTGCAGCAGGTTGACGACCCGCAGGTCCTCGCCCCGCTGCTCGAGCTGGGCGCCGGGGGTGGACAGGAAGTGCACGTGCGAGTCGCCCGACCACCAGCCCTCCGACGCCAGGTCGGCGACCCGCCCGATCCGCAGCGTCAGCTCCCGCTGGCCCGGCTCGATCCGCACCGTCTGGCGGAGCGGCTCGTACTCGAAGCCGCGGGCGACGTCGACCACCACGTCGCCGCGCGGCAGCCAGCCCTGGCAGGTGCCGTCGATGTAGGCGTAGCGTGCGCTGGCCGAGGCGGACGTCGCCGCCGACGTCGTAGTGCCAGCTGCCGAGGTTCTGGGTGACGTGATCGTGGTGGCCGTGCGGCTGGTACGGAATCCCCGCGGCCGACCGGAAATGGACCCGGCACGGCACCGGGCGCCCGGTCGCTTCGTCGACGACGGTGACGTGCACCCAGTTGCGGCCCGTTTCGGCCAGTTCGAGGCGGACCCGGCCGGCCTCGGCCCGGCCGTCGCGCTCGAGGTCGCCCCAGCGCACCCGGCCGAGCTCGTCGCCGCCCCGCCGCACGGCCACGGTCGCCGACGGCAGGGCGGCGATCGACGCGAACGCGGCCTCGCCTTCCGTCGCCCCCCAGCCGGGGCGGTCGTCCGCGCCTGGCAGCGGCTGCGGGTACGTCGTCACGCCCCGGTCGACGTCGATGTCGAGCACGCCTTCGCCCCCGTCGCTGGCCACCAGCCGGACCGGCACGGACGGCCTGCGGACGAACGGGTGCTCGTCAACGTCGCTGGTGGTGATGGCGGCGACGATGAAGCGGGGGCCGCTCGGCACGAACTCGATCCGCTCGACCGGTCGCTGCGGATGAGGATTCTCCCAGCACCACAGGTAATAGCCGGCCGGGTCGGCCATCGCGTGCTCGGCCAGGCGCGTCCCCGACTCGCTCCAGGGGCCCTCGAACCTCGGCAGCTTGTAGTTCTCGGTGTCGGCGACGGCCAGGAACGGCTGGCGGCCCCAGCCCGGCGGCACCACCTGGATCTCGAACCGCTCCCGGATCGGGGCGGTCACGACCTCGCCGCCGGCCAGGTGGAAGCGGTACTCGGCGACCGGCTGCCCGACCGCGTGGCCGGCCGGCCCGCCCGGCTCGAGCAGCCGGTGCGCGATGATCACCCGCGGCGCCAGGCGGCCGATCGCGACCGAGACCGGGGCGGCGGGCAGCAGGAAGCACGGACCGGCCGACGGCGGCTCAGACCCGATCAGGAACGGCAGGCCGCGCAGCTCTGCCCGGCCGAGGGGGACGTCGCCGGGTTCGTCACCGAGGACGTCGAGGCCGGCGTTGCAGGCGGCGGACAGGTCGACGGGCTGATAGCTCGACATGGGTCCGATCGTAGGCTCGCGGCCGGGCCGATCCCACTGATTTTCCGCCCAGTGGGCGCCCCTGCGGCCGCCCGGTGGGCGGCCGCAGGGGCATCAGGAGCGGGGCGGGCGGCCGCAACGGCGATCGGGACCCGGGTCGGCGGCCGGGGCGGTCGTCAGGAGCGGGGCGGGCGAGCGCTGGGCGATCGGGACCCGGGACCCGGGGTCAACGGGCGTCGGCCGGGCCTGCCGGGTTGTAGGTGAGGACCTGGCCGCCGATGCGGAGACTCCAGCCCGGCGGCAGCTCGTTCGCCTCGGGGCCGACTCGGGTCCACTCGTCGCCGCCGGGCGGGCTGATGTAGGTTCCGTCCAGCGATGAGGCGTCGCGGATGAGCACCACCCCGTTGTCGATGGCGACGTAGGCGTGCACGCGCGAGATCACGTTGTCCGGATCCTCCAGCAGGGCCGGTTCCGCGTAGCCGTTCTCGACTGCGGGGTCGCGGCGCGGGTCGCGGCCGAGGACGTAGGCGCGGTCGAGGATGATGGCCGGCCCGTTCTGCGAGGTCAGGACGCCGAGCGGCGGCGGTTCGGCGTCGTTGTAGGACGGGATCGACTCGATCGACGTGGGGTCGGGCACGGCGCGGTCCGGCGCTTGGGGGGCGGGCGGGTACGGCTCGGCGGCGGCGGGCCCTCCGGGCCAGACCGGGTTGAGGGCGTGGGGCGACTGCCCGCGCTGGGCCGGCTCTACGGGCGGAGTCGGCTGTGCGGGCGGGATCGGCTGAGCGGGGGGCGACCAGGCCGGCTCGGCTGGCTGGAATGGCTCTGCGGGCCTGGCAGCGCCGGCCGGCTCCGGCAGCTCTACAAGCTCGGCCGGCTCTACGGGTTCAGCTGGCTCCACCGGCTCGGCCGGCTCTACGGGTTCAGCTGGCTCCATGGGCTCAGCTGGCTCCATGGGCTCTACGGCCTGGACCGGCTCTGCGGGCTGGAAGGGCTGCGCGGGCTGGAAGGGCTGCGCGGGCTGGAAAGGCTGTGCGGGAGGGGCCGGCGCTGCCGGGGGCGACCAGGCCGCCGGGGCCGGGGGCGCCGGGGGCGCAGGCGGCGCTGCGGGGGGCGACCAGGCCGGGGAGGCTGAGTCAGCGTCGGCTTGTTCCGGGGCGGTCGCGACTCGGCTCACGACGAAGCCCTGGCCGGGCACGACCCCGTCGCGGAGGTCCGACAGCGGGTCCGGCTGCACCGGGCGGTCGGCCGCGATGCCGATCGCGAGCTGGTCGAACGTGCCCGGGATGAGCTGGTCGACCCAGGTCAGGGCCTGCTCCCCGGACAGCTGGTGGGTGACGCCGCCGTTGGTGACCGCGCCCCAGACGGCGCCGCGCAGGAACATGACCACGCCGTCCCTGACCGGCACCACGATGCCGAACGCGGTAATGTCCTGCGCCATGTGCCCGATCACCCAGGCGGCCAGCCGGGCCGCGATCACGGTGGCGGGCAGCTGGGAGTCGGCCGCGACGGCGGAAGCCAGCTCGAGGAGCTCGGCCACGGCCTGGTCCTGGCCGGCCGGCTGGCCGGCGCCGTCGGGCTGTCCGGCGTTGCCGGCCGCGCCCGTGGTCCCGCGCGGGATCAGGACGACGGTGTCGCCGAACCGGCCGACAAGGCCGGCCCCCGGCTCGATGCCGATATGCGGAGTCATCCGTTCCATCGCGCTTTCCCTCTCCGAGGCCGCCGCGGCCCGATCGGCAGTGTGCCGACCGTACCGCCCTATACCAGAAGTACCCATTTAGACATTGCGTCGCGCCGGGCGCAACTGAACATCTCGCCAACGCCGGCCGGGCGGTGGGAGGAGGGGCGCCGTGACTTAGGTTATTGCCGATGAAACGGCGGTGACCTGCGGTTGGACGCGAAGGGCACGGACCGTTCGGTAGAAAGAATTGGGTTATGCCTTTTAATCGACGCGGGCGACGCCGACCAGCGACTGGCCCGGGCGGGGCGGCAGCGGCCCCGACCGCTCGCCGTCCGGCGGCCATTCGCGGGCATCGACCACGCCCGGCGGCACCAGCGCCAGCGAGCCGAAGAAGCTGGCGAACTCGGCCACCGAGTGGTTGTACGCGGTCGCCGCCCCGGTCGACGAGTAGGTGCCGAAGCCGCGGGACTCCTCATCGCCGTCGGCCCGGCCGACCGAGAGCACCACGTAGCTGCCCGGCGCGAGCGCGGGCACGTACGCGGCCACCAGGTCGCGGGCCGCGTCGGCCGGGAAGAAGTGCAGCAGCGCCCCCATGAGCAGGCACACCGGCTGGGAGAGGTCGATGACGGGGCTGATCGCGCCGAGGATGACGTCGACCTCGCGGACGTCGCCGTCGATCACGGTCACGCCCGGGTTGCCCTGGGCGGCGAGCGCGCGCAGGTGCGCGAGCACCACCGGGTCGGTGTCGACGTAGGCGACGTGCGCCTCCCGGTTGACCGCCTGCGCGCTCTGGTGGGTGTTCGGCGTCGTCGGCATGCCGCACCCGAGGTCGATGAACTGGCTGATCCCGTGCTCGGCGGCCCAGCCGGACGCGCGCGCGAGGAACTGCCGGTTCTCCCGCATCACGAGGGCGGAGATCGGCGCGACCGCCAGCAGTTTGTCGGCTACCTCGCGATCGACGGCAAAATTATCCTTGCCGTTCAGCAGGTAGTCGTATACCCGGGCAATAGACGGCGTAGTGGGATCGAAGTCGGCCACCGGCACATCGTAGCGTGCGAATGATTTCATCGAGCCGAAGCGACGTAGGGTGATCGCGTGGCTCGGGATGGCGGGGCGGGAAGGGACGTTAAAACATGCTGCGAGTTGGGCTGACCGGCGGGATCGGTTCGGGCAAGAGCACGGTGTCGGCCCGGCTGGCCGAGCTGGGGGCGGTCATCCTCGACGCCGACCAGGCGGCGCGGGCGGTCGTCGAGCCGGGCACGCAAGGGCTGGCGGCGATCGCGGCCGCCTTTGGCGACGGCGTGCTCGCGGCGGACGGGTCGCTTGACCGGGCGAAGCTGGCCGGGATCGTGTTCGCGGACGAGGCCGCGCTCGGGCGGCTCAACGCGATCACCCACCCGCTGATCCACGAGTGGATTGGGGCGGCCGAACAGGCCGCGATCCGGGCCGGGGGCGACGACGTGGTGCTGGTGCACGACGTCGCGCTGCTGGCCGAATGGGGCCGGGCCAAGGAGTTCGACCTGGTCATCGTCGTCGACGTGCCCGCCGAGACGCAGCTCGAGCGGCTTACAGGGGAGCGCGGTATGGCCGCCGACCAGGCCCGGGCGCGGATGGCGGCCCAGGCCAGCCGGGAACAGCGGCTGGCGGTGGCCGACATCGTGATCGACAACTCCGGGTCCCGCGAGGCCCTGGACCGGCGGGTGGACGAGGTCTGGGGCGACCTGAAGGCCCGCGCGGCCGGGTGATGTGGGGCCAAGTGCGCGATTGGGCTCACTCTTGCCGGCCCAAGAGCGCATTTGGCACGTTGGTGGTGGTGGCGGGGGCGGGGCGGGGGCGGGAAATGACGCTGCCCCGCCGGCCGGGGTGAACCGGGCGGCGGGGCAGCGACGGGTGTTGCCTGCTGAGCGCTTAGCTCTGTCCGCCGGACAGCTTCTCGCGGAGCGCGGCCAGGGCCTCGTCGGAGGCCAGGGTGCCGGTCGGCGCGCCGGGCTCGGCCGCCGGGCGGCCCGCCCTCGGCGCGCGCGGCGCGGACTCGACGGTGGTGACGCCGCCCTCGGGGACCTCGCCGCTCTCCGCCGCCTCTTCGGCCTTGGCGCGGGACTCCTCGATCTGCTTGCGGTGCGCCTCGAAGCGAGCGCGGGCCTCGGCGTACTGCCGCTCCCACTCCTCACGCTGCGAGTCGAAGCCGGGCAGCCAGTCGCCCGTCTCGGAGTCGAAGCCCTCGGGGTACAGGTAGTTCCCGGCCTCGTCGTAGGTCGCGGGCATGCCGTACAGGGTCGGGTCGAACTCGTCGCCGGTGGACTCGCCGACCGTGCCCTCGTTGGCCTGCTTGAGCGACAGCGAGATGCGACGGCGGTCGAGGTCGATGTCGATGATCTTGACGAAGATCTCCTCGCCGACCTGGACGACCTGCTCCGGGATCTCCACGTGGCGGTCGGCCAGCTCGGAGATGTGGACCAGGCCCTCGATGCCCTCCTCGACCCGGACGAACGCGCCGAACGGCACCAGCTTGGTGACCCGGCCGGGGACGACCTGGCCGATCTGGTGGGTCCTGGCGAACTGCTGCCACGGGTCTTCCTGGGTGGACTTCAGCGACAGCGAGACGCGCTCGCGGTCCATGTCGACGTCCAGCACCTCGACCGTGACCTCCTGGCCGACCTCGACAACCTCACCCGGGTGGTCGATGTGCTTCCAGGACAGCTCGGACACGTGCACCAGGCCGTCCACGCCGCCGAGGTCGACGAACGCGCCGAAGTTGACGATCGAGGACACGACGCCCTTGCGGATCTGGCCCTTGCGCAGCGTGTTGAGGAAGGTGTGGCGGACCTCGGACTGGGTCTGCTCGAGCCAGGCCCGGCGGGACAGGACCACGTTGTTGCGGTTCTTGTCCAGCTCGATGATCTTGGCCTCGATCTCCTTGCCGACGTACGGCTGGAGGTCGCGCACCCGGCGCATCTCCACCAGCGACGCGGGCAGGAAGCCGCGCAGCCCGATGTCGAGGATGAGACCGCCCTTGACGACCTCGATGACGGTGCCGGTGACGACGCCGTCCTCCTCCTTGATCCGCTCGATGGTGCCCCACGCGCGCTCGTACTGCGCCCGCTTCTTGGACAGGATGAGGCGGCCTTCCTTGTCCTCCTTCTGGAGAACCAGGGCCTCGATCTGCTCGCCGGTCTTGACGACATCGTGCGGGTCGACGTCGTGCTTGATCGACAGCTCGCGGGACGGGATGACGCCCTCGGTCTTGTAACCGATGTCGAGCAAAACCTCGTCTCGGTCGACCTTGACGACGGTCCCCTCGACAATGTCTCCGTCGTTGAAGTACTTGATGGTCAGGTCGATCGCGGCGAGGAATTCCTCCTCGGACCCGATGTCGTTGATCGCTACCTGGGGCGTCGAGGTGGTTTGCGTGCTGCTCGTCATGAGTGAGTGGGCTCCGGATGCGGACAGGAATGAATGGTGCGCGCCGCGGACTATGCAGTGAACGCGCGGGACTTGCCGGGCCGGTTCACAGCCACGACACGCACCGGCGGCCTGCCTGAAGTGGTCACGCGACTCTGGGAGTCACCTGTCCGCGACGGGCCGCACGAGGACACAGCGCACTGTTCAGCTTATGGAGTTATTGCTGGCAGGTCAATTTCAGCAGGCTACGACTCGGACTCAAATGCAAGTCGGTAGGTTGCCTGGGCGTTGCCTCAGTGCGCCGCCTCGGCCCAGCTGCGGCCGGTGCCGGTGGAGACGGCGAGCGGGACGCTGAGGGTGGTGGCGGCGCCCATCTCGGTGGTGACCAGGGCGGTGAGCGCCTCTAGCTCGCCGGCGGCGACCTCGAAGATGAGCTCGTCGTGGACCTGGAGGAGCATCCGGGAGGCCAGGCCCGCCTCGGCCAGGGCGGCGCGGACGCGGAGCATGGCCACCTTGATCACGTCGGCGGCGGAGCCCTGGATGGGGGCGTTCAGCGCCATCCGCTCGGCCATCTCCCGGCGCTGCCGGTTGTCGGAGGTGAGGTCGGGCAGGTAGCGCCGGCGGCCCATGATCGTGCTGGTGTAGCCGTCGAGGCGAGCCTGGGCGACGATCGACTGGAGGTAGTCGCGGACCCCGCCGAACTCCTCGAAGTAGTCGTCCATCAGGCCGCGGGCCTCGTCGACGGCGATCCGGAGCTGGCCGGAGAGGCCGAACGCGGACAGGCCGTAGGCGAGGCCGTAGTTCATCGCCTTGATCTTGGCCCGCTGCTCGGGGCTGACGTCGGTCGGCTCGACCCCGAAGACGCGGGAGGCGGTCGCGGCGTGGAAGTCGTGGCCGGACTCGAACGCGGCCAGCAGCGCCTCGTCGCGTGACAGGTCGGCCATGATCCGCAGCTCGATCTGGCTGTAGTCGGCGGTGAGCAGGGTCTCGTAGCCGGGGCCGACGACGAAGCCCTCGCGGATGCGGCGGCCGAGCTCGGTCCTGATCGGGATGTTCTGCAGGTTGGGGTCGGTCGAGGACAGCCGGCCGGTCGCCGCCACCATCTGGTTGTAGGTGGTGTGGATGCGCCCGTCGTCGCGGGTCGCGAGGGTCAGGATGTCGACGAACGACTTGAGCTTGGAGACGTCGCGGTGGTGCATGATGTGCTCGAGCACCGGCTGCCCGGTGCTGGCGAGCAGGTTGGTGAGCGCGTCCGAGTCGGTCGTGTAGCCGGTCTTGATCTTCTTCGTCTTCGGCAGCCCGAGCTCGGTGAACAGCACCTCCTGGAGCTGCTTGGGCGAGCCGAGGTTGAACTCGTGGCCGACGACCGCGTAGGCCGCCTGCTCGGCCGCCTTGACCTCGCCGTAGAGCGAGGCCGACATCTCGACGAAGTGGTCGACGTCGGCCGCGATGCCGATCCGCTCCATCTCGGCCAGCACGTACTCGAGCGGCAGCTCGATCTCGTGCAGCAGCCGGGTGGCGCCGCGGGCCTCGAGGTCCTCGTCGAGCGCGGCCGCCAGGTCGAGGGTGGCCACCGCCCGCCAGATCAGGGCGGTCGCCGCCTCCTGCTCGTCGGAGCCGTCCAGCGTGAGCTGCACGTCGCCGCCGGCCGCGTCCCGCAGTTCCTTGCCGAGGTAGCGCAGCGACAGGTCGGCCAGGTCGAAGGTCCGCTGGCCGGGCAGGGCGAGGTAGGCGGCGAGGGCGGTGTCGCTGCTGAGGCCCTTCAGCGTCCAGCCGTGCGCGGCGAGCGCGTGGATCGGCCCCTTGGCGTCGTGCAGCGCCTTCGGGTGGCGCTCGTCGGCCAGCCATTCGGCCAGCGCCCGGTCGTCGTCCGGGGTCAGCTGGGTCGGGTCGATGAACGCGCCGGCGCCGTCCGGGGAGGCGAGCGCGATGGCGGTGGCCACCCCGGTGCCACTGCTCCAGGTACCTGCCAGTGCAAGCCCGGACCGTTCGACCGACCGATGGGTTTCCAGCCAGGCGGCGACCTGCCCCGGGCCGAGGACGGACGCGTCGACCTCGAAGCCCCCGAGTTCTTGATCCTTGCTCGCGGTGTCGCCTGCGCCCTGGGCGGGCGCGCCGGGCAGGCCGTCGGGGAAGGTCGAGTAGAGGCGGTCGCGCAGCACCCGGAACTGGAGGGTGTCGAAGAGGTCGTGGACCGTGTTGCGGTCGGACCGGGCGGGCGCCAGGTCGTCCGGCGTCGCGCCGACCGTCTCGGTCGGCAGGTCGCAGATGCAGCTGGGTGAGCTGGCGGTTGCGGAGGACGTTGCCGAGGTTCTCGCGGAGCGCGTCGCCGGCCTTGCCCTTGACCTCGTCGACCCGGTTGACCAGGTTCTCGAGCGAGCCGAACTCGACGATCCACTTGGTCGCGGTCTTCTCGCCGACGCCGGGGATCGAGGGCAGGTTGTCGCTCGGGTCGCCGCGCAGGGCGGCGAAGTCGGGGTACTGCTCGGGGGTCAGCCCGTACTTTTCGACCAGGGAGGCGGGGTCGTAGCGCTTCATGTCGGACACGCCGCGGCTGTTGTAGAGCACGGTCACGTGGTCGTCGATGAGCTGGAAGGTGTCGCGGTCGCCGGTGACGATGAGGACGTCGTCGCCCGCCGCGCTGGCCTGGGTGGCGAGGGTGGCGATGATGTCGTCGGCCTCGTAGCCGGCCGCGGACAGGTGCCGGATGCCGAGCGCGTCGAGCACCTCGAAGATCAGGCTGATCTGGCTGCGGAACTCGTCCGGGGCCTTGGTCCGGCCCGCCTTGTACTCGACGTACTGCTCGTGCCTGAAGGTCGGCTCGGACCGGTCGAACGCCACCGCGACCCGCGTCGGCTTCTCGTCCCGCAGGACGTTGATCAGCATCGCGGTGAAGCCGTAGACGGCGTTGGTGGGCTGCCCGGTCGTGGTCGCGAAGTTCTCCACCGGGAGCGCGAAGAACGCCCGGTACGCCAGCGAGTGCCCGTCGAGCAGCAGGAGCCTGTCAGTCACGCTTCGCATCCTATGACCGCCGGGGCTATCGATGGCTCGTTGGCCGCGAACGCCGGCGCTGGGAAGCGCGACACGCCGTCGCTACGAGATTGTTATCAATACCCGATTGGCCACGCTCCGCTGCTAAACGGGCCGCTAACCGTTGCAGGCTGCCGGCCACGCAGTGCGGGGATTGCCCTGTTCGCAGCCGCTATGGACCGCCCTTGCGGGCACATCCCCGGCGAACACCGCCAAACTGGGACCGACTTGGGTAAACACACCGGAATCACCGGGGAACCGTCAGCAGTCCCCCGGCCGAACTCCGCTTTGCCGTTGTGACTCGGGATCGCTAACGTAACGACGGCGGATCCGGGGGCCCAAGTAGAGAACGTGTCTGCCCGGGGAAGGCGGACACGGTACCAACGGGTCCCCGGATCCCTCACTGGCGTTGGTTCGCGGTGTTTCGCGGGGGCGAGATTGCTATTCAGACTTCTGTTCGGGTGTCTCGGCCTTGTCGGCCTGGTCGGTTCCCGTGGTCGTGCTGAGCGTGCCCTCGATGACGGCCTCGGCGACCTTGCGCATGGTCAGCCGCCGGTCCATCGACGTCTTCTGGATCCAGCGGAACGCCTGCGGCTCGGTCAGGCCGTGCTCGGACTGGAGCAGACCCTTGGCCCGGTCGAGCAGCTTGCGGACCTCGAGGCGGTCCTTGAGGGTGACGACTTCGGAGTCCAGCGCCTTGATCTCGCTGTAGCGGCTGACCGCCATCTCGATCGCGGGCACCAGGTCGGCCTTGGTGAACGGCTTCACCAGGTACGCCATCGCGCCCGCGTCACGGGCGCGCTCGACCAGCTCGCGCTGCGAGAACGCGGTCAGGATGACCACCGGGGCGATCCGCTCGGCGGCGATCCGCTCGGCGGCCGAGATCCCGTCGAGGACCGGCATCTTCACGTCGAAGATGGCCAGGTCGGGCCGGAGGCTGGTGACCTTCTCGATCGCAGTCTCGCCGTCGGCCGCCTCGGCGACCACCGAGTAGCCCTCCTCTTCGAGCATCTCCTTGAGATCGAGGCGGATCAGCGCCTCATCTTCCGCAATAACGACACGCAACGCATTCTGGCTCACGCAGCAGAGCCTACCGTGACCCGGTAGATTGATTACCGAGCGCCGTCCCGTAACGGGCCGGTCGCCAACGCCCCGGTACCCCAATTGGCAGTAGGGAGCGGCCTCAAACACCGCAAAGTGTGGGTTCGAGTCCCACCCGGGGCACTTATCATCGCAGGTCAGCAGCCTAAAGCCGAAAATGTCAGTGGTGGGCGGCATCATGGTTTCATGTACCGTCCCGAGGTTCGACAGCAGGCTTTGGCGCTCATGAGCAGCGGCCACAGCCTCCGCTCGATCAGTCTGTCGATGCGCATCAACCGATCGACGCTCCGTGAGCGGCGTGATTATCCTGAGAAAGCCCAACGCTCAGGGGCGTCCTGTCCGCGCTGCGCTGACGTAGTTGCTCTGCCGGAGCCATCCGCTGACTATGCGTACCTTCTGGGCCTTTATCTTGGCGACGGCTGCATTTCCGTGGCAGGCGACCGGGCCAAAGGCGTCTGGAAGCTCCGTATCTTCTGCGCGGACGCCTGGCCCGGGCTGGTCGAGGAGTGCGCAGAAGCTATGCGGGCGATTCGGCCCGAGAACAAGGTCATGAGGGTTCAGTGTCAGGGATGCACCGAAGTAGTGAGCTGCTCACGACACTGGCCCTGCCTGTTTCCCCAGCACGGGGCGGGCAAGAAGCACCTGCGCAAGATCGAGCTCGCTGAGTGGCAACAGGTCATCGTGGAGCGCTACCCGGGAGAGTTCGCTCGCGGGCTTCTGCACTCAGACGGGTATCGAGGGCTCAACCGCGTCCGGGCCACGCTGGAGAGCGGCGAGCGCTGGTACGAGTATCCGCGGTATCTGTTCGTGAACGAGTCCGCGGACATCCTTCGGTTGTGCGGTCAGACGCTGGACCAATTGGGGGTGGAGTGGCGGTACTCGAAGCCGAACACGATCTCGGTGGCGAAGCGCGATGCGGTGGCGCGGCTGGACGAGTTCGTCGGGCCTAAGTACTGACGTCCGAGCCGAGCGCTGAACGTCTGACTCATATTATCGCATCTCATAGGATTTTATCGAAAATGTCAGTGGTACGCTGGATGATGATTTCATGCACCCACAGGCAACCGTAGACAGGGCACGGCAACTGTCCCAGCAAGGCCTGATCGACCGCGTAGTTGCCCAGCACGTCGGCGTGTCGATCGGCGCCGTCCAAAAGTGGCGTACCGGCATCCGGCGAGCTCCCGGTACCGCTAAGTCTGGCTGTCCGCGCTGCGATGGCGACCCGCTCGACGGGCGCGCTTACTCGTACCTCCTGGGTCTATACCTGGGCGACGGTTGTATCTCCCGGGGAAGCACCCGCAAGAAGGACGTATGGAAGCTCTCCATCGCCTGCGCCGACGCCTGGCCGGACTCATCCAGGAGTGCGCGCGGGCCATCCAGGCGGTACGGCCCGACAACAAGGTCCTGATGGTTCAGCGTCTCGGCTGCACCGAAGTGAAGGGCTATTCCCGCCACTGGCCCTGCCTCTTCCCGCAGCACGGGCCGGGAAAGAAACATCTAAGGAAGATCGAGCTTGCCGAGTGGCAGAGGGCCATCGTGGATCGCTACCCAGGAGAGTTCGCTCGGGGGCTCCTCCATTCGGACGGCTGCCGTGGGCTCAACCGGGTACGGCGGGTACTGCCGAGCGGCGAGCGGTGGTATGAGTATCCGCGCTATCTGTTCGGCAACGAGTCAAAAGATATCCTTGCGCTCTGCGGTGAGACGCTGGACCGGTTGGGGGTGGAGTGGCGTTACTCGAGGCCGAACACGATCTCGGTCGCGAAGCGGGACGCGGTGGCGCGGCTGGATGAGTTCGTCGGGCCCAAGTACTGACGTGGTGCTAGCCCTCGCGGGTGATCCTCAGCTCGGTCCACGCGCCCAGGTTGATCCGGTCGCCGTCACGGAGCGGCACGATCTCGCGGCGGGGGATCTCGCTGCCGTTGACCAGCGTTCCGTTGGCCGATCCAGGATCGACGACGGACCAGGAACCGTCCGCGGCCTCGAGGAGCACCGCATGCACGCGGGACACGCCCGGGTCGGACGGGGGCCCGCTCAGGTCGATCTCGGGGTCGATGCCGCTGTGCGCGCTGAGCCGCCCGACCCGGACCTCGGCGCCCGCCAGCTGGAACCGCCGCTGCGGGCAGTGCACGGGGAAGCCGATGCCGCTGGCGCCAGGGCGGCTCGACGCCTGCACGCTGTCGTAGTAGTCGCGGTCGGCGCTCGCCACGGCGATCCAGGCGGCTCCGCTGGGCGTGCTCGGCCGGGGTGCCTGCGGCGCGTGGACTACCGGCCTGGGGACGGTCGGGGGGGCGGCCCCGCGATCGTCCATTGGGCCAATCGCGAAACCGCACACATCGCAGAAGTCGTCGTCGGACGACTCGTGTCCGGACGGGCAGGTCGCCATCTCATCGCCCCGCCGACAAGCCTGGGACTTCCTTTATCCGATAAATGGTCATTTGGGCGGAAATGGGATCAGGACCACCGTGATGTTGTCGAGGCCGCCCGAGTCGATGGCGAACTTGACGAGGTCGGCGGCGGCGTCGAGCGGGCGCTCGAGCGCGGCGGGCATCGCCATGACGGCCAGTTCGGCCGCCTCCTGGCGGTAGTTCCACAGGCCGTCGGAGCAGACCAGCAGCACGCCCGGGCCGGTCGGGGTGAACTGTTCGAGGTGCGCAAGCGGGTCGGGCAGGTCGGCCCCGAGCCAGCGGGTGATCACGTGGGCCTGCGGTGACGCCATCGCGTCGTCCATCGACGCCAGGCCCGCCGCGACCATCTCCTCGGCCAGCGAGTCGTCCCTGGTGATCCGCCTCGACCCGCCGGTGATGTCGATCGTGTCGTTCGGGCCGCCGCGGGCCAGCCCGTCGGCCGCGAGCCAGTAGGCGCGGCTGTCGCCGAGCCAGCAGATCGTGATCAGCTCCTGGCTGACCACGGCGGACACGTAGGTGGCGGCGGGCGCCCCGTCGGCGCCGACCAGCCCGGCCAGCGCCCGTGCGGCGGCGTTGACCGCCGCCAGCGACGCCTCGGCCGGGTCGTCGCCCCGCTGGACGCCCTCGGCCAGCAGCTTCATCCCGGTCCGGACCGCCGTCAGCGACGCCTCGTCCGGGCGCGGCGCCGAGGAAACCCCGTCGGAGACGATCGCGACCGCCACCTGGCCGGCGGCGGTCGGCACGACCGCGATGTGGAACGCGTCCTCGTTCCGGTGGTGGCGCAGGCCCCGGTCGCTGACGCCGACGACCTGACCGAGATCCTTCTCCACGTGGTCGGCGTTGATGACCAGCGGCTGGCCGCACGATGTGCAGCGGCCATCGGGGCCGGCGAGGACCGGCTCACCAGAGTCGGCCGAACACGCCGGGCACTGCCTCGCGCCTGGCGAATCATCTCGCGACGTGCTCATATCCCCGCTCCTGTCCGCCGGCGGCGTGTCCCGCTCGCCAGGACATTAGCCTATGTCCACGAGGGTCGGGACGCCATTTTTTGCCTATTGCAAAGGCTTTTTCGATTGGCAGGCAAAAACCGGGCCGATCCGGATAAGACCGGAACCGTGCCTCCGATCACGGATAGGGCAGGTTGATGGCGTCGCCGATGCGGTGCACGCGCAGCGCGTTGGTCTTGCCCGGGCTGCCGGGCGGGCTGCCCGCCACGATGACGATCTTGTCGCCGATCGCGCACCGGTTGAGTCTCGACCAGGGACGAGTCGACCGCGTGCACCATCTCGTCGGTGTGGTACACCGTCGGGACGATGAACGTCTCGACGCCCCAGGTGAGGGCGAGCTGGCTGCGGGTGGCCGGGTCGGTGGTGAACGCCAGCAGCGGGATCGGCGAGCGGTACCTGGCCAGGCGGCGCGCGGTCTCGCCGGTCATCGTGAACGCGACCAGGGCCTTGGCGCCGACGATCGCGCCGACCTCGGCGGCGGCGCGGGCGATCGCGCCGCCGGTGGTGGTCGGCATCCGGGACAGGTGGTGCTCCGCGACGCAGCGAGCTCTCCTCGGCCGCGACGATGATCCGGCTCATGGTGGCGACCGTCTCGATCGGGTAGGCGCCCACGCCGGTCTCGGCCGAGAGCATCACCGCGTCCGCGCCGGCCGAGACCGCGCCCGCCACGTCGGAGACCTCGGCCCGGGTCGGCCGGGGCGCGTTGATCATCGACTCGAGCATCTGGGTGGCGACGATGACCGGGCGGGCCCGCTCCCGGGCGAGCTTGATCGCCCGGGTCTGCACCGTGGGCACCTGCTCGAGCGGGAGCTCGACGCCGAGGTCGCCGCGGGCCACCATGATGCCGTCGAACGCGTCCACGATGTCCGGCAGGAACTCGACCGCCTCCGGCTTCTCGATCTTGGCGATGAGCGGCACCCCGGTCCGGCCGCAGTCGTTCATGATCTTCCGCGCGAGCTGGGCGTCGTCCGGGCTGCGGACGAAGGACATCGCGACCATGTCCACGCCGGTCGCCAGCGCCCAGCGCAGGTCGGCCTCGTCCTTCTCGGTCAGCGCGGGGGCGCTGACCTTGACGCCCGGCAGGTTGATGCCCTTGTGGTTGGAGATCTTGCCGCCGACGACGACCCTGGTCCGCACCCGGTCGCCGCTCACGCCGATGACGTCGAGCTGGACGTTGCCGTCGTCGATCAGGATCCGGTCGCCGATCCGCACGTCGTCGGGCAGCCCCTGGTAGGTGGTCGAGCCTCACGGTTCCGGTCGCCGGGGACGTCCTCGGTGGTGATCGTGAACTCGTCGCCGGCGGCGAGCCGGACCGGCCCGTCGGGGAAGTCGCCGAGGCGGATCTTCGGCCCCTGCAGGTCGGCCAGGATGCCGACGGCACGGCCGGTTACGTCGCTCCCGGCCCGCACCCGCTGGTACGACGTCAGATGGTCGGCCTGGCGTGCCGTGGCTCATGTTGAGCCTGGCGACGTCCATGCCCGCGCTGATCAGCGCGGTTATCTGCTCCTGGCTCGATGTGGCAGGCCCGAGTGTGCAGACAATCTTCGCCCGGCGGCTCATCGCTGATCCCCTTCCAGTGGTCTATACCACCCTAGCCGATCCTGCGACGTGGGTGATCGGGGTCACAGAAGGTTCACACGTCGGTCGCTCAATCGCCGCCCGCAAACAGCGCGTAGGCCCTAACGAGACCCTAACGGCGCGCGCCTCCACAAAACCGCCCGTCGGCGTAGTTTCTAACCGATGTCCACGCCAGCCAGGATCAGGAACGGCGCGGTGGCAGCAGTGGCGCTCGCGTGCTGCCTTGCCGCTGTGATCGCCGTCGCGTCCGGCGCGCTCGGCGGCCAGTTTCAGGCGATCGGAAACCGCGACGCGCCGACGGTCGACTCGACGACCGGCCTGTACTTCTCCCTCAACGACATGGACGCGCAGGTCGCGAACGTCCTGCTGGTCGGGGGCGATGCCACCCTCGCCGCCGACCGGTCGCAGGACCTGGCCATCTACGGCAGCGACCGCGCGACCGCCGACGCGGACCTGACGCAGGCGCTGGCCAGCGAGGACGGCAACGCCGCGGCGCAACGCGAGCTCAGGTCGGTTCTCGACGGAGTCGGCCAGTACGAGGCCCTGGCGGCCGACGCGCTGCTCACCGACCAGCAGGCGCGCAGCTCCGTCGGCCGGGCCCCCGCCGCCTCACTCGCCTACTACCAGCAGGCGACCGACCTCATGCAGACCACCATCCTGCCCTCGGTCTCCTCGCTCACCGCCGTCAGCGCGTCCGAGCTGAACGCCAGCTACACCGACGGCACGTCGACGGCGTGGACCACGGCCGGCGTGGTCATCGCCGTCGGCGTGGCGCTGATCGCCGTCCTGGTGGCGCTCCAGCTCTACCTGTCAGCCCGCTTCCGGCGGCTGGTGAACCCCGCGCTCGCCGCCGCGACGCTGGTCGCGGTCGCCCTCGTGATCACGGCGGCGACTCGGCTCTCGGCCGAGGCGGGTCACCTGAAGGTGGCCAAGCAGGACGCCTTCGACTCCATCCTCGCCCTCACCCAGGCACGCGCGGTGAGCTACGACGCCAACGCGGACGAGAGCAGGTACCTGGTCGACCCGGCCCGCGCCGCGCAGTACCAGCAGGCGTTCCTCGCCAAGTCGCAGCAGCTCGCCGACGTCGGGAACGTCGGCATCTTCGGCTACGACGCGGCGCTCGCCAACGACATCCGCGCCTACGACGGCGACAACAGCGACGTGCGGTTCGGCGGCTACCTGGGCGCGGAGTTCCGCAACATCACGTTCCCTGGCGAGCGGGCGGCGGCGGTCCGCACGCTGCTGGCCTACCAGGTCTACGAACGGGACGACAGGAAACTGCGCGCGCTGGCGAAGACGAACCTGGCGGCCGCGGTCGCGTTCGACATCGGGACCGCCCCCGGGCAGTCCGACGCGGCGTTCAACACCTACGACGCGGACCTGTCGTCGGTCATCGCCATCAACTCGGCCGCCTTCGCCGACGCGATCCAGGCGGGCCAGGGCGACACCGCTCCATGGAACCTCGCGTTGCCGGTGGCAGGCGCGGCGCTGCTCGCCGCGCTGGTGCTGGCCGGCGTCCGGCCGCGGCTGGCCGAATATCACTAAGTCAACATCCATCACACCGAACGGACCGGGCGCCTGTCTCTAGCCGCTGGTGACCGTGAGCGCGGTCCAGGCGCCGAGGTGGATCACATCGCCGTCGCGCAGCGGGACGGATTCGCCCGCCGGGATCTCGTCGCCGTTGACCAGCGTGCCGTTCGCTGACCCGGGATCGACGACGGACCAGGTGCCGTCGGGAGCCCCGACGAGCACCACGTGCAGGCGCGACACGCCGGGGTCGGCGGGCGGGCCGGTCAGGTCGATCTCCGGGTGGATGCCGCGGGACTCGCTGCGCCGCCCGACGCGAACCTCGGTCCCGGCCAGGCGGAACCGCCGTTCCGGGCAGTACGCGGGGAATCCGATCGCGGCGGCGTCCGGGCCGCCTGCGTCCTGGACGCTGTCGTAGTAGGCGCGGTCGGCCGTCACCACGATGGCCCAGGCGGCGCCGTTGGGCGTGGTCGGCGATGGGGTTGGCGCGGACGGTGCGATCAGCGGCGGCGGACCGGTCGGCGGGGGCGGTTCGGCTTGCCGGCAGCGTCGCGGTCTGCGGGATAGCCGGGTCGGCACCGGTGGTGCCGGTGGTGCCCGCTCCGGCGGCATTGAAGTCGAAGCCGCACGACTCGCAGAACTGGCCGACCCGCGGGACGCCGCAACGCGGGCAGGCCGCCTTCGGCGGGACTGACGCCACCGGGTGCCAGATCGGGCGTCGACCCGGCTGCCTGGGTGAACGGGGTGAGCACGGCGGTGCCGATCAGCGCGCCGCAGACGTCGCAGTAGTCGTCACTGGCCGACTCGTGGCCGGACGGGCAGGTCGCCATCGCTATTCCTTCTTGACCCGGACCGTCTTGGCCGACCTGGTGTCGAGCGCCATCTCGTCTGCGGTGCTCACCTTCTTCTTCAGCCGCACCGTGCCTGTCGCCTCGTCCACCACGTCCACCACCTTGGCGAGCAGCTTCGCGGTGTCCTCGTTGCCGGCCGCGTGCGCCAGCGCGACCGCTCGGCCAAGCTGGGCGGTGGCGGTCTCGTCGTCACCCCGCTTGCTTGCCTCAAGCCCATCCTGGATCGCCGCGGCCAGTTCGGCCTGCCCGGTGTAGTGCGCGACCCCCGGGTTGATCCGCGTGGACAGCGCCTCGTCCTCGGTCCACGTCGCCCGGATCAGGCCCTGGCCGAGGATCTGCTGGCCCGACGGCGAGCTGGCCACCAGGCTGACCCGAGCGGCGAGCATCTCCTGGCCCACTGCCCCGACGTTCACCTGGACGCCCACGTGGTAATCGCGGCTCTCCCCCGGCGCCCAGGCGCCGGTGGGATACTCGCCCACTTGCGGGCTCGTCTGCGAGCGGCGGCCGGTCAGGTCGTCGATGGCCGGGGCGACCTGCTTGACGAACTTCGCGATCGCCGTCTGCGGGGTCCACACGCGCAGCATGACGTCGGGCAGCTGCTTGCTCATCGCGCCGCGCATCATCTCCTCGAAGTCGGCCGCGAGCCCGGCCGGGTCAGGCACGATGTCGACCGTGCCGAGCAGCGCGGTGGAGATCTTGCGCAGCTCGTCGACCACCCAGTCGGTGCCGACCCCGCGGCAGTCGCAGCGGAACGAGCCCTCGCAGAGGCCTATCGCCGCGGCGAGCTGCTCGGGTGTCTCGTGCTGGTTCTTGCCGTCGGTGAGCAGGATCGCGTGCCGGAGCGTGGCCGGGTAGGACTGGAATATCCGGTGGGCGAGGCGCAGCCACTGGCCGATCGCCGTCCCGCCGTTGGACCGCAGCCCGCCCACGGCCCGCTTGGCCTCCGAGCGCGTGTGCGCGTCCGCGACCGCCATTGACCCGTCCGTCGGGTAGACGGGCCACGCCGTGTTGGTGCCGGCGACGATCGCGAACCGCGCGCCGTCCCTGATGACGTCCACCGCGGCGGACGTCGCCGCGCGCGCCGCCCGGATCTTGTCCGGCGGAAAGTCCATCGACCCGGAGCAGTCGACGATGATGATCTCAGCGCTGCCGTCGGCGCTGTCCTGCGCCGACGGTGCGCCGGCGGTCGACTCCGCGTCCGCGGTCACCGTGACGACCGCGCTGACGTCGCGCCCGCCCACGGGCAGGTACGGGTTCTGGTCGATCTGCACGGTGAATCCGGACAGGCTCGTCATCGCTCACTCCTCGGTGAAGTCTCCGGCCACGCAGGCGGGAACGGCATGAGTACGGTCGTGATGTTGTCGGCGCCGCCCGCGTCCACGGCGAACTTGACTAGTGCGGCGGCCGCGGCGAGCGGATCGGTCAGCGCGGCGGGCAGCGCCATCGCCGCCAGTTCCGCCGCCTCTGGCTGGTAGTTCCACAGCCCGTCGGAGCAGAGCAGGACCACTCCTTGATCCGTTGGCTCGAACCGTGCCACGTGCGACTCGGGCTCTGGCAGGTCCGCGCCAAGCCACCGGGTGATGACGTGCGCCTGCGGCGACGCCATCGCCTCATCGACGGTGGCGGCCGGTCGCGACGAGCTCCTCGGCGAGCGAATCGTCCGTGGTGAGGCAGCGTGAACCCGAGACATCGGCGGCCAGCCAGTAGACGCGGCTGTCACCGAGCCAGCACACCGTCACGCCGGTGCCGTCGACTATCGCCGACGCATAGGTCGCGGCGGGCGCGCCCGTCCGGGCTGGCCAGGTCGGCGACCGCCCTCCCGGCCGCTCGCGCGGCACCGGCGGAAGCGGCCGCCGGATCGTCGCCCGCGCGCATCGCGGAAAGCAGTGAGTCGGCCGCCGCCCGCACCGCGCAAAGTCGACGCTTCGTCAGGGCGCGGCGCCGACGAGACGCCGTCGCACACCACCGCGAGCGCCACCGGCTCGCCCGACACGCGGGTAGCCGCAAGCGCCATCGCGTCCTCGTTGCGAGCGTGCCGAAGCCCGCGGTCGGTCACCCCGGCCGCCAGCCCTACGTTGAGTTCCTCGCGGTCCCGGCCCGATGGCACCTTGCGTCCGCAGAACTCGCAGTAGCCCTCCGGGCTGACCCCGGCCGACGGGCGCCCGGCCGCCGCGCAGAGCGGGCACTCGGGCGCGCCGCCGACAGCGCCGGAGCTGACCGCGGCGGGTGCGAGCTCCGCGCCGCACACCTCGCAGAAGCCGTCGTCGGGGCCGATCGGCTCGCCACAGGCCGGGCACGGGCTGGTCACGTCAGGGTCCTCGGCCGAACGCTGTTCGCCATGTCCACCAGTTCAACCCGGCGGGAGGGATCTTGGGTCAGGCCCGCGAGCGCCCGGTAACCGCGCTCAAGGCCGAAGCGCAGCGCGCGCTCGTTCGGCTCGCAGCCGAGTATGGCCCCGCCGCCGTCACTCGCCCCGCCGACCCGCGCGCCCGCCGGCCGCGCGTCCGCCACCCAGTCGAGGGCGGCGTGCAAGATCTCTACCGTGAGCTGCTGCCGTCGCAGGTCATCGAGGGACAGCCGGACAAGCCTGCCGTCGGCCTGGCGCACGTCGGACGCGGACACCCCGGCTCCGCCGGCGATCAGCAGCCGGACCGCGGCGATCTGCGCCGGCGCGTGGTAGCTCGAGGTGTCAGGCACCGCGGCCACCGCTGCGATGGCAGCGGGCCTGTCACCGAGGGCGAGGCAGGCCCTCGCCGCACCGAATGCGGCGCTGACGTAGGACCGGTCGATCGTCCACACGAGCTGGTAGTAGCGACGCGCCGCGACCTCGTCCCCCAGGGCCTCGGCGGCGAAGGCCAGGGCGAGCTTCGGCGCGGGCTCGCCCGGCAGTTCGTCGTAGACGGCGGTGAACGCCGCCCTGGCCGCCTCCGGCCGGCCGCTTGCGAGTTCGCGCAGCCCGTTGTGCCAGGCGATCCGCCAGTCGGCGGGATCGGCCGCGGCCAGTTCGGCCAGGTAGGCCGCGGCGCCATCCGGGTCGCCCGCCGTGATGAGGGCACGGGCCAGCGCCAGCTTGGTTTCCGGCGACGCGGCCACCGCCGGCGGGACGCTGCCGCCGGCGACGCTGCCGCCGGCGACGGCGGCGAGCAGCGCCGCGGCCTGCTGCTCGGGCTGCAGGGTGCCGAGCGTCGCCAGGTAGCCCGCCGCCGGGTCGGTGCCGTCCGCGAGCGGCGCGGGCAGGCCGGCGATCACCTCGGCGGCCGGCGGCGGGCTCACCCGGACGCGCTCGCCGGCGACCGGTGTCAGCTCGGCGCCGATCGCACGCAGCTCAGGGCTGAACAGTCGGGAGAACGCCGGGCGGGGCTGGCCGTCGGTGGCCGAGAGCACCTCCCTGAGCACCCCCGTGGTCTGCTCGGCCATCTCGGCCGCCGACTGGAAACGGCGCTCCGGGTCGGGGTTGGTGGCCCGGCGCAGCAGACGGGCGAACGACTCCTGCTCGGCCAGCAGCGGCACCGCATCGGGCAGCCGGTACTTGTACTCTCCCTGGTAGCCGGCGAACTCGAAGGTGAGCACGGCCAGCGCGCGGCCCACGGTGTACAGGTCGGAGCTGGGCGACGGGCCGTCGGCCTCGATCTCGGGCGCCTGGTAGCCGACCGTCCCGTAGATGGGGTCGTCACCGTCGATCGGCCGGACGCCGCCCATGTCGATGAGCTTGAGCTGCTCCTCGGTCTGGATCACGTTGTCGGGCTTGAAGTCGCAGTAGACGAGCCCGCGGTCGTGCAGGTAGCCGAGGGCGGGCAGGATCTCGATCGCGTAGGCGAGCGCGTGGGCAAGCGGCACCGCCCCGCCGGCCTGCCGCGCGTCAAGCCTGATCTCCTTGAGCGACTTGCCGCCCACGTACTCCATCACGATGTACCCGGCGCTCTCGCCGTCGCTGGCGCTGACGTGCTCGACGAAGTTGTAGATCCGCACGATGTTCGGGTGCTCGACCTGGGCCAGGAACTGACGCTCGGCGACCGCCGCGGCCATCGCGTCCGCGTCCCCGGTGTTGAGCAGTCCCTTGAGCACGACCCAGCGGTCGCTCACGTTGCGATCCCGCGCGAGGTACACCCAGCCGAGTCCGCCGTGCGCGAGGCAGCCGAGAACCTCGTACTGCCCGGCGACCAGCTCGCCGGGCGCGAGCTTGGGGCTGAAGGAGAAGCGGGTACCGCACTGCCGGCAGAACCCTTCTGTCAGGCCGGCGCGCCCGTTCACCGACTGGCCGACCCGCTCCCCGCAGTGTCCGCAGAACCGCCGGCTCTCCGGCACCCGCGGGTCGGCCAGGACCGCCGTGGCGGGGTCGCGAGCCGGGACCGGCGGCACTTCCACCAGCCCGGCCCCGAGCGCGCCGCGCGAGGACCGGCCGCTGCCGGCCCGCGAGCCGCGGGTGCCGCGCCTGCTGCCCGAACCGGTGGCCGTGCCCGAACCGGCGGACCAGGGCGCCGACCCCTGACTGCCGCTCGCACCGCTCCGAGCACTCGCCGCGCTGGAAGACTCGCGCGCTCGAGGGTCCGGGCGCCGGCGCGATGCCGCAGACCGTGCAGTACCCGTCCTCGATCGTTCCGCCGCACCCAGGCTGTGCGCACGTGGCAGCCGTCATCGACGGCCCCCTTCTCTCGTCGTCGTGGCGTTAATTGCCCGCTGATAGCCGGCCACGGCCGCCGCGGCCGCCGTCAGGTCGCACGGCGCGGTCCACAGCAGGTCACGCGCCTGGTCGTAGCTCGCCACCAGATCCGGGTCCTCAGCCACCCCAAGCCGGGCGGCCTTGGCCTTGTACGCGCCGAGCAGCCCGCGTAGTTCATCGCGGTTGGCGAGGCCCGTTGCGGCCGACCGTTCGCACTCCTCGGTCTGCTTAACGGCGGCTGCCAGCGCACCGTCGCAGCGGTCAAGCTCGGTCGCCAGCGCGGGCCACCGGCCCGCCGCCGCGAGCGCGGCCAGGCTGTCCAGCGGCGGTTCGGCGACGCCGGGCGGCAGCGGCGGCAGCCCCGCGATCCGCTGCGCGGCGCGCTGCCACGCCGTGACCGCGTCCGCGCGGGCGGCCCGGGCCGCGGCGACGGCGGCGGTGAGCCCGTCGATGCGGTGCCGCGCCTGCGACCGCACCCGGTCAAGCTCGGCGATCCGGGCGGTGAGCGCCGCCACCTGCTCCCGGACTAGGTCCGCGGCCGCCGTGTCGACGCGGCCGCCGCCCCACAGCCCAAGCGGGTCGGCGTTGACCGCTTCCCGCGCTGCCCGCAGGCGGCCCTGCGCTTCGCGCAGCGCCGCCGCGACCTCATCGCCGAGACCCGCCGCCCGCGGCAGGCCGGCGCTGAGCTCCGCCTCGGCCGCGTCGAGCCGCTCGTTCACCTGGGCCCAGACCGTCTCTACGCTCGAGGTCACCTCCGCGACCTCGCTGAACGACCGGCGCATGGCGGTGACCGCACCCGCCAGCGTGACCGCGCGGACTCCCGTGTCGGACAGGTTCCTGCGCGCGAGCGGCACGGCGGCGCGGGCCAGCTGGAGGCAGGCGCCGGTGAGGAGCGAGTCGAGCTCGGGGAGGTCTTTCTTCGCCGGGCGATGCGGGCCGCTGCCAAGCTCGGCGACCCGGTCCACCACGGCCGAGTAGGCCAGGTAGGTCTCCCACAGGCTCGCCAGGGTCGCCGACGCGGCGTCCCAGCGCTCGCGCGTCTGCCCGGACAGCGTCGCTCCGTCGAGCAGCCGCCTGGTGAAGCCGCCGTCGAGTTCGAGCAGGTTTGCCTGGATGGCGTCCCGCTCTGCGAGCACTGCGGCTGCCGCCTGCCCGGCGGCCGATTCGGCCATCACCAATGCCCGCTCCAGTCACGCAACCCGCTGCTCCCCTATCCACCATTCTGCCGCTATTTCAGGGTGCTCGCTCCGTGATCATGATCCCTAACGACGGTCATGCGCGCGGGCGGGCGATAGGCGCCGGACCCGCGAGCCAGAGAGAGCGCCGGCGCCTGGACCGACGACAGAAGGCACTGCGTACAACGACCGCTAGGCCGGGGGCCCGATGGGGAACGGGGAAGCACAGCTCAGCTCGCGTAGCCAACGGTTGGCGGTGCGGGAACCGGGGTGCCGACCCACCGGGCGTAGCTGGCCGCCCACGCGCCGTCGGTGCGCTCCTTGACCAGGACGGCGTTCACGAACCGGACGAAGTCCTGGTGCTGCCTCGAGATCGCCAGGCCGTATGGCTCTTGGGTCAGCTCCGGGCCAACCAGCTTGGTGAACGGGTCCTGCGCCGCGAGCCCGTCAAGGATCGAGTCGTCGGTGGAGATCGCCGCCACCTGGTCCTGCTGCATCAGGACCAGGCAGTCCGTCCAGTAAGGGACGGTGACGGGGATCGCGTGGTAGTGGGTGATGAGGGTCGCGGAGTCCGATCCCGAGGTCGCGCACACCTTCTGGCCGCTCAGGTCCGCCAGGCCATTCGCAGTGGAGTCCTTCAGGACGAGCACCCGCTGATGCGCCTGGAAGTAGACGCTGGAGAAGTCGACCTGCTGCAGCCGGGCACAGGTGATCGTCATGGTGTGCGCGACGATGTCCACGGTTCCGTTCAGGATGTCCGGTATCCGCTGGGCATCGGAGATGGCCTTGTACACGACATGGCCGGGGCTCCCGAAGATCGCCTCCGCCACGGCCTTGATCATGTCGATGTCGAAGCCCTCGATCTGCCCGTCGAGCGGGTTGAGGTAGCCAAAGTGGTAGGTACTCTGATCGACCCCGGCGATGAGAAAGCCCCGGGCGCGGATCTTCGCCATGAACGAGCCGGCCGTCACCTGCGGCGGCCCAAGCGGCGCCAGGCTCGCGGCCTCGGGATTACAGGTGGCGGCCGCGCCACCCGCCCCTGCCCGGCTGACCGAGCGGGCGGCGATGGCCGACGCCGCGACGGCGGAATGGACCGCGACGCGGGCGGTCGCCGTCGCGGCCGGACGCGCACCCGGCAGGGCGGCGCATCCAGGCGGAGACGGCCATGGTGATCACGGCCGCGAGGGCGACCGCGCCGCTTTTCACGAGCCGTGGCCGTGCGTTCATCGATACTCCACGAGCCTGCGGCTCAGTCCCCAGGCGCAGCTGGCCGCCATGACAAGCGCCGCCACGGCGACACCAGCTGCAAGCGCGGTGAAGTCGCCCGCGCCTGCCTGTGCGCTTGTATCGAACGTGGCCTGATCGGCCGTCATCCCTGCGGAGAGGTCGGCCGTCAGCTTCGCGAACGCGGACACCGGCGTCTGCTGGCCTGCGTGCCAAGCACCGATGCCACGGCATCGGCGTGGCTCCCCTTGTCGTCAAGCGCGCGGACAGCCGCGTGTGCGGCGTACCAGGCTCGCGCGTCGCGGACCGCGGCGTCCGCCGCCGACGCGGCCGGGCTGCCCGCGGCCGCCGTCTGCGCGGCGGCGAGCAGCGTTCCAGGTCCCGGTCCGAGCGTCCGCTGCTCGCTAACGTAATCCTGCTGGTAGACGTCGTCGCCGCTGTTGTCGATCAGGGTGAGGCTCTCGTCGGCGTGCGCCTGCTGTGCCGCGATGCCGGCCTTGGCGAGCGCCTCGACCGGCGTCGAACCACGGGCCTGCGCCGCCAGCATGTCACTGCGGCCCGCCGTGTACGCGACGGCCAGCCACGCGAGCGAGACGATAAGGGCGATTCCAGCGGCAACGAGACCAACGTTGAGCATTCGGTTGGTGCGCCTGCGCAGCCAGCGTGATGCCCGGTACAGAAGGTAGCCGATGACGAGGCCGACGGCCAGGGTCACGCTGATGAGCGGGAGTCCGGTCGCCTGGGCGCTTGTGGCGCCCAGGCTCACGTTCTCCGCGGCGTCCATTCCGCTCGCGGCCGGCAGCAGCGTGCTGCGCATAAGCCCCGAGGCCTCCCGCAGGTAGGCGGCACCGAGCGGCAGGCCGAGCCGGTTGTCGGCACGGGCGGTTTCGACCTCTCCTGCATACACGGGAAGATCCTCGGCGAGCGTGTTGAGATCCTGCGCCGCCGCGCCTGAAGCGGCACCGCCGTTGGCGGTCGCCTCCTCGATCCCGCTCTCTGCCGCGCCGATGTCGGCCAGGTACCGCTGCCGCACGGCGGGCGGCTCAAGCCCGCCGGTCAGGAACGCCGTCGCCGCGGCGTCGTTCGCGTCGGAAAGACGCGAGTAGATCTGCTGTGCATCGAGGCTCAGCGGCTCGCGGGTGGTGACCACGCTTGAGGCCGCCGCCGTGTACTGGCTCGCGGTGAAGCCCGCGAGCGCGCCCCAGGCGAGGCTCAGCAGGACTCCCATGATCAGCAGCAGGCGCAGCCTGCCGGGGGTCGTGGACAGGGTCGGGCGGAACCGGCGGGGACGTGCGGGGACGGTCGGGCCAGCCCGTCCGCCGGCGCTGACCGCCGTGCTCGCCATTCGATTGCTCCCTAGGCCGGACCGGAACCGCCGCGTGCGCAGGGCCCATTGTGTGCGTCATCGTCCTCCCACGCGCACAAAGTCTCCCGCTCGTTATGTAACTTCCCCTCTCCAAGCATGACGAGCGGGGAAGTTCCATAACAAATCAGACAAGCGGTCGCGCCGTCGGCGGGATCGCCACCGGGAGCTCGGGCCGGTCGAGGCCGCGCAGGTACTGGTCGACCGAGGCGGCGGCGCTGCGGCCCTCCGCGATCGCCCAGACGATCAGCGACTGGCCCCGGCCCATGTCGCCGGCCACGAACACGCCAGGGACCGACGTCTGGTACTCGGGGTCGCGGGCGACGTTGCCGCGCGGGTCGAACTCGACCCCCAGATCCGACAGCAGCCCCGGCTTCTCGGCCCCGGTGAAGCCCATCGCCAGCAGCACCAGCTCGCAGGGAATCTCCCTGCGGGTGCCGGCCACCGCCGTGAAGCGGCCGGTCTCGAAGACCACCTCGGTCAGCACCAGCGCCCGGACCCGGCCCTCCGCGTCGCCCGCGAACTCCTCGGTGGAGACGGCGTAGACCCGCTCGCCGCCCTCCTCGTGGGCGGACGCCACCCGGTAGATCATCGGGTAGGTCGGCCACGGCTGGTGCGGTGCCCGCGTCTTGGGCGGCCTGGGCATGATCTCCAGCTGCGTCACCGACAGCGCGCCCTGTCGCAGCGCCGTGCCGAGGCAGTCCGCGCCGGTGTCGCCGCCGCCGAGGATCACCACGTGCTTGCCCGCCGCGGTGATCGGCGAGTCGGGGCCGAGCCGGTTCGCCAGCGGGAGGTACTCCATCGCCTGGTGGATGCCGGACAGCTCGCGGCCGGGGGTCGGCAGGTCACGCGGCACCCGGGCGCCGCCCGCGAGCACCACGGCCGAGAACCCGTCGAGCTGGGCGGCCGACGTGACCGGGACCCCGCAGCTGAACTGGGTGCCCTCGGCCGTCATCTGGTCGAGCCGCCGGTCCAGGTGGCGCTTCTCGAGCTTGAACTCGGGGATGCCGTACCGGAGCAGGCCGCCCGGCTGGTCCTCGGCCTCGAACACCGTCACCTGGTGCCCGGCCCTGGTCAGCTGCTGGGCCGCGGCCAGCCCGGCGGGCCCGGAGCCGACGACCGCGACCGAATGCCCGGTCAGCGCCTGCGGCGGCAGCGGCAGCACCCCGCCGTCGGCCCACGCCCGGTCGATGATCTCGACCTCGACCTGCTTGATGGTGACCGGCTCGGCGTTGATGCCGAGCACGCAGGCGGTCTCGCACGGGGCCGGGCAGAGGCGGCCGGTGAACTCGGGGAAGTTGTTGGTCGCGTGCAGCCGGTCCGCCGCCGCCGCCCAGTCCGAGCGGTAGACCAGGTCGTTCCACTCGGGGATGAGGTTGCCGAGCGGGCAGCCCTGGTGGCAGAACGGGATGCCGCAGTCCATGCAGCGCGCCGCCTGCCGCTCGGCCCGCTCGGCCGCGAACGGCTCGTACACCTCGCGCCAGTCGGTCAGCCGGACGTCGACCGGGCGTCGCCGCGGCGTCTCGCGCGCGGTCTTCAAGAAACCCTTAGGGTCACCCATGGAATATCGCCTCCTCACTCTGTCTCCCCCGGGGGCTCTGCCCCCCGGGGACCCCCCGCACGGGGGATTCCATCCCCCTTGACCCGCTAGCCATGAGCAGCGGCCATGACGGCCTCGTTGACGTCCCGGCCCTCGCGCTCGGCGGCCGACGCCGCCGCGAGGACCCGCTTGTAGTCCTTGGGCATGACCTTGGCGAACCGGCCGAGGGAGTGCTCCCAGGAGGCGAGCAGCCCGGCCGCCACGGTCGACCCGGTCTCGGCCTGGTGCCGCAGCAGCACCTCGTGCAGGAACTCGGAGTCGGCCTCGGTCAGCGGGTCGACGTCGACCATCTCCCGGTTGAGCCTGATCGGGTTGAGGTCGAGCACGTAGGCGATGCCGCCGGACATGCCGGCCGCGAAGTTCCGGCCGGTCCGCCCGAGGACCACCACCCGGCCGCCGGTCATGTACTCGCAGCCGTGATCGCCGACGCCCTCGGCCACGGCCAGCGCGCCGGAGTTGCGGACGCAGAACCGCTCGCCGACCTTGCCCCGCAGGAAGATCTCGCCCGCGGTGGCGCCGTAGCCGATCACGTTGCCGGCGACGACCTGCGTCTCGGCGGCGAAGGGGGAGTCGGCCGCGGGCGCGACCATCAGCCGCCCGCCCGACAGCCCCTTGCCCAGGTAGTCATTGGCGTCGCCGGTCAGCCGCAGGGTGATGCCGCGGGGCAGGAACGCGCCGAACGACTGGCCCGCCGACCCGGTGAACGCCACCGCGATCGTGTCCGGCGGCAGCCCTTCGCCGCCCCACCGCCTGGTCACCTCGTAGCCGAGCATGGTGCCGACGGTGCGGTTGACGTTCCGGATCGGCAGCTCGAGGCGGACCGGCCTGGCCTCCTCGAGCGCGCCCTCGGCCAGCTGGATGAGGGTGTTGTCGAGGGCCCGGTCGAGGCCGTGGTCCTGGCCGATGGTCTGGTGCAGCGGCCCGTCCTGCTCCGGCGCGTGCAGCACCGGGGCGAGGTCGAGCCCGGCCGCCTTCCAGTGCGCGACCGCGCGGGCGGTGTCGAGCAGGTCGACCCGGCCGACCGCCTCCTCGAGCGACCGCAGGCCGAGCGCGGCCAGGTACTCGCGGACCTCCTCGGCGATGATACTCGAAGAACGTGACCACGAACTCCGGCTTGCCGGAGAACCGCTTGCGCAGCTCCGGGTTCTGGGTGGCGACGCCGACCGGGCAGGTGTCCAGGTGGCAGACGCGCATCATGATGCAGCCGGAGACCACGAGCGGCGCCGACGCGAAGCCGAACTCCTCGGCGCCGAGCAGCGCCGCGATGATCACGTCGCGGCCGGTCTTGAGCTGGCCGTCGACCTGGACGGTGATCCGGTCCCGGAGCCGGTTGCGCAGCAGCGTCTGCTGGGTCTCGGCCAGGCCGAGCTCCCAGGGCGCGCCGGTGTGCTTGAGCGAGGTCAGCGGGGCGGCGCCGGTGCCGCCGTCGTGCCCGGAGATCAGCACGACGTCCGCGTGCGCCTTGGAGACGCCCGCCGCGACCGTGCCCACGCCCACCTCGGCGACCAGCTTGACGTGCACCCGGGCGGCCGGGTTGGCGTTCTTCAGGTCGTGGATGAGCTGGGCCAGGTCCTCGATCGAGTAGATGTCGTGGTGCGGCGGCGGGCGAGATCAGGCCGACGCCGGGGGTCGAGTAGCGGGTCCGGCGATCCACGGGTAGACCTTGTGCCCGGGCAGCTGGCCGCCCTCGCCCGGCTTGGCCCCCTGCGCCATCTTGATCTGCAGGTCGTCCGCGTTGACGAGGTACTCGCTGGTCACGCCGAAGCGGCCGCTCGCCACCTGCTTGACGGCCGATCGGCGCAGGTCGCCGTTGGGGTCGGGGCTGAACCGGTCGGCGTCCTCGCCGCCCTCGCCGGTGTTGGACCGCGCGCCCAGCCGGTTCATCGCGATCGCGAGGGTCTCGTGCGCCTCGGCCGAGATCGACCCGTAGGACATCGCCCCGGTCGCGAACCGCTTCACGATCGACGAGACAGATTCAACTTCATCAAGATCAATTTTTCGAACGGTCCCGGTTCCACCTCAGCGTCGTCGATCCCCTTGATCCGCAGCAGGCCGCGGAGCGTCGCCAGCTTCGCCGCCTGGTCGTCGACCAGGGCGGTGTACTCCTTGAAGATCTCGTAGCGGCGGCTGCGGGTCGCGTGCTGCAGCTTGAACACGGTCTGCGGGTTGAACAGGTGCGGCTCGCCCTCGCGCCGCCACTGGTACTCGCCGCCGGTCTCCAGCTGCCGGTGGGCCAGGCCGGGGCCGCCCCGGCCGACGGCGGCGCGCCGCGCCGCCTCCTGCGCCAGCACGTCGAACCCGACCCCGCCGAGCCGGGATGACGTCCCGGCGAAGCAGGTGGCGATGACCTCGTCGCCGAGGCCGATCGCCTCGAAGATCTGCGCCCCGGTGTAGGAGGCGATGGTGGACACGCCCATCTTGGACATGATCTTGAGCACGCCCTTGCCGAGCGCCTTGATCAGGTTGGCCTCGGCCTTGTCGGGGGTGATGGCGCCGCAGTCTCGCCGCGCTGGCCGACGCGGCCAGCTCGCGGACGGTCTCGATCGCCAGGTAGGGGCAGACGGCGGCGGCGCCGTAGCCGGCCAGCAGCGCGACGTGGTGGCACTCGCGGGCGTCGCCCGACTCGACGATGAGGCCGACCCTGGTCCTGGTCTTCTCGCGGATCAGGTGGTGATGGACCGCCCCGGTCAGCAGCAGCGACGGGATCGGCACGAGGCCGGTCCCGAGCGCTGTCGCGGTCGGACAGCACGATCAGCCGCGCGCCCGCCTCGATCGCGGCGCTGACCTCGGCGCAGATCTCGGCCAGCCGCCGCCGCAGGCCCTCGCCGCCGGCGGCCGGGTCGAACCGGCCGTCGATCACGTGGCCGGCGAAGCCGGGCAGGTTCCCCTCGTCGTTGATGTGCACCAGCTTGGCCAGGTCCTGCTCGCCGATCACCGGGAACGGCAGCACGATCTGACGGCAGGAGGCCGGGCTCGGCTCGAGCAGGTTCTGCTCGGGACCGGTGGTGGTGGACAGCGAGGTGACCAGCTCCTCGCGGATCGCGTCCAGCGGCGGGTTGGTGACCTGGGCGAACAGCTGGGTGAAGTAGTCGAACACCAGCCGCGGCTTGTCCGACAGCACCGCCACCGGGGTGTCGGTGCCCATCGACCCGATCGGCTCGGCCCCGGTCCTCGCCATCGGGGACAAGATGATGCGCAGTTCCTCTTCGGTGTAGCCGTAGGCGCGCTGCCGGGTCAGCAGGTCGAAGGCGGTGGGCACCTGGCGCTCACGCTCGGGCAGGTCGTCGAGGTGGACCAGCCCGGCGTGCAGCCAGTCGGCGTACGGGTGGTCGGCGGCGAGCTCGGTCTTGACCTCCTCGTCCTCGATCAGGCGGCCCTCGGCGGTGTCGACCAGGAAGATCCGGCCGGGCTGCAGCCGTCCCCGGCGCACCACCCGGGCGGGCTCGATGTCGAGCACGCCGACCTCGCTCGCCAGCACGACCAGGCCGTCGCTGGTCACCCAGTACCGGCCGGGCCGCAGGCCGTTGCGGTCGAGCACGGCGCCGATCACGGCGCCGTCGGTGAAGGCGATCAGCGCGGGGCCGTCCCACGGCTCCATCAGCGTCGAGTGGAACTGGTAGAACGCGCGCCGCTTGACGTCCATCTCGTCGTGGTTCTCCCACGGCTCGGGGATCATCATCAGCAGCGCGTGCGGCAGCGACCGGCCGCCCAGGTGGAGCAGCTCCAGGCACTCGTCGAAGGAGCCGGAGTCGGAGCCTTCCGGATCGATGATCGGGAACAGCCGCTCGATCCCCTGGCCCGACTTCGAGACGCGGGATCAGCGGGGAGTCGAGCATCGCCTCGCGGGCCCGCATCCAGTTCCGGTTGCCCTGCACGGTGTTGATCTCGCCGTTGTGCGCGACGTACCGGTAGGGGTGCGACCGCGGCCAGGACGGGAACGTGTTGGTGGAGAAGCGCGAGTGGACGAGGGCGAGGTTGGACGCGTACCGGTCGTCGGACAGGTCGGGGAAGAACGGCTCGACCTGCGGCGCGGACAGCATGCCCTTGTAGACGATCGTGCGCGAGGACAGCGAGGCGAAGTAGACGCGCGGTCTCGTGCTCGGCTCGCTTGCGCAGGCAGAAGGCCATCCGGTCGAGGGTCAGGCCGGTCTCGCCCGCCTCCCCCGCCACGAACAGCTGGGCCAGGTAGGGCAGCACCTCGCGGGCGCCCGCGCCGCAGGCGGTGTCGTTGACCGGCACGTCGCGCCAGCCGAGGACGGTCAGCCCCTCGTCCTGCGCCAGCGCCGGCGATCCGCGGCGCAGGCGTCCGCCCGCTCGATCGCGTCGGTCGGCAGGAAGGCCAGGCCGACGGCGTAGCCGCCCGCCTCGGGCAGGGCGAAACCGGTGACCTCGCGGAAGAACGCGTGGGGCAGCTGGGTCAGGATGCCGGCGCCGTCGCCGGTGTCCGGGTCCGCGCCCGCCGCGCCCCGGTGCTCCAGATTGCACAGGACGCGCAGCGCGCTCGCTACCACGTCGTGGCCGCCCCTGGCGGCGAGGTCGGCGACGAAACCCACACCACAGGCGTCATGTTCGAAACGGCTGTCGTATAGTCCGTCCGACGCGGCAGGCACCATCAAAACTCCTGTCGTCATAATCTCCACTGAAATGCGCTTGCTGCTGTGGGGACGACGTTGGCCCTGCTGCTACACGTAAGTTACGTAGAGATTACATGACTGGTGAATCCCTTTCCAGAGCCGGCTTGTGAGCGGCCTGGATGGATTCTGGTGCGCGTGCGGCGGGTGCGAACCAGGTAGACGACTGCTCCGACGAGTACCGCGGCGTCCCCGAGCTCTCCCGCGCGCAGCCCCAGGATGATCGGTAGATGACCGATACCCAGCCAAAACAGAGCGAAACCGCCGGCCGCGTAGGCGATCGCGCCGAGCGCGAAGACCCGGTCGCCGGAGAGCCCGAGCCGCCGCGCGATCGACGATGACGGCGATACCCGCCGTCACGTCCCATATCGCCTGGTACAGGAAAATCGGCGTAAATGTGGCAAAGTTCTCATAGCCGAGCGGACGGTGCGCGGGCGAGATCGCGACCGCCCACGGCAGCGACGAGGGATGGCCGAAGCCCTGCTGGGTGAACCAGTCGCCCAGCTGCGGCGACGGCGGCGCCGAACGCGATCGCGGGCGCGGCGGCGGCGAGCACCGGCGCCGAACTTGACCCGCGGCTGGCGGGTCAGCCTGGGCAGGGCGTCGGGCAGGGCGGGCGGGGTCGGGGTCGGGCGGGCGCAGGCGGCGGCAGGCGAGCCAGGCGGCGAGCGTTCCCAGGGCGACCGCGCCGGGGAAGCCGAGCGATCGCGTCGCGCGGTGCACGCGCCTGCCACGGCGACGCCGTGCGCGCTGGGCGGCGAGCGCGCCGACGCGGCGGGATCAGGCCGGCCGGAACCGCCCAGGCGGCCACGTCGATGATGACGCCGCGCGGGCCGCCCGCGTTCCGGTACCGGCGGTCGGCGACGACGATGGCGACGCACGATGCCCGCGACGATCGCCAGCTCCTGCGCCCGCAGCGGCACCGGCCCGAGGTGCCAGAGCGCGCGCGCTGGGCTCGGGAATGGACGCCAGGGGCATACCCGGACATTACCCGCTCGTCCCGTCGCCGCCGGGCGCCCCGGACAAGATGCCCATCGTACGCAGGCATGCTGCGCCGCCCGGCTCAGCCGCGGGGGCCACGGGGCCACGGCTTCTTGCTGTTACCCGGGCGTGGCGTCAGCCCGGGGGCCAGGCCGCGTCGCACGGTGGGCCCAGGGCACAGAACCGCGGGCGCGGGGCGGTGGCGGCGGTCGAGAAGGGGCTAGCGGGCGCGGCGGACGCCTTCGGCCAGGTCGGCGGTGAGGGCGCGGACGGCGGCGATGGCCTCGTCGGCGGCGGGGGCCTGGGCGAGGCGGCGGACGAAGGCGGAGCCGACGATGACGCCGTCGGCGAACGCGGCCACCTCGGCCGCCTGGTCGCGGGTGTTGACGCCGAGGCCGACCGCGACCGGCAAGTCCGGTGTGCTCGCGGATCCGCGCCACCGTGCCGCCGGCGACCGAGCTGACGGCCTCCTTGGTGCCGGTGATGCCCATCAGGCTGACGGCGTAGACGAAGCCCCGGCAGAGCCTGGTGATCTGCTCGATCCGGGTCGGCGTGGAGGACGGCGCGACCAGGAACACCCGGTCCAGGTGGTGACCGTCGGAGGCCTCCAGCCAGGGGCCGGCCTCCTCCGGGGTCAGGTCGGGGGTGATCAGCCCGGCCCCGCCCGCGCTGGCGAGGTCGCGGGCGAACGCGTCCGACGCCGTACTGGTCGACCGGGTTCCAGTAGGTCATGACCAGCGCGGCGGTGCCCGCGTCGGCGATCGCGGCGACCGTGTCGAGGACGTCCGCGATCCGGGTGCCGCCCTTGAGCGCGTGGTAGACGGCGTCGGCGATCACCGGGCCGTCCATCAGCGGGTCGGAGTAGGGCAGGCCGACCTCGATGACGTCGGCGCCCGCCTCGCACATGGCCAGGGCGGCCTTGATCGCCGTTTCCTTGTCGGGGAAGCCGGCCGGGAGGTAGCCGACCAGGGCGGCCCGGTCCTCGGCCTGCGCCTTCTCGAAGGCGGTGCTGACGGTGCTCATGCTTGTCGGTCCTCACACGCCGAAGTAGGCGGACGCGGTGGCGACGTCCTTGTCGCCGCGACCGGACAGGTTGACCAGGATGCAGGGCGTCGGGGCCGAGCTCGCGGCCGAGCTCCATCGCGCCGGCGAGCGCGTGCGAGGACTCGAGGGCCGGGATGATCCCCTCGGTCCGGCACAGCGCCGAGAACCCCTCCATCGCCTCGGCGTCGGAGACCGATCGGTACTCGGCCCGGCCGGTGTCCTTCAGCCAGGCGTGCTCGGGGCCGACGCCCGGGTAGTCGAGGCCGGCCGAGATCGAGTGCGTGTCGAGGGTCTGGCCCTCGTCGTCCTGCAGCAGGTAGGTGCGCATCCCGTGCAGCACGCCGGGCGAGCCGAGGGTGAGCGTGGCGGCGGTCCGCTCGGGCCTGCCGTCACCGTCCCCGCCGGCCTCGCAGCCGATCAGCCGGACGCCTGCGTCGGGGATGAAGGCGTGGAAGACGCCGATCGCGTTCGAGCCGCCGCCGACGCAGGCCACGACCGCGTCCGGCAGCCGGCCGGCGATGTCCTGGACCTGCTGGCGGGCCTCCACGCCGATGATCCGCTGGAAGTCGCGGACCATCATCGGGAACGGGTGCGGGCCGCCGACCGAGCCGATGCAGTAGTGCGTGGTCTCAACCGTGGTCACCCAGTCGCGGAAGGCCTCGTTCATCGCGTCCTTGAGCGTCCTGGTGCCCGCGGTCACCGGGATGACCTCGGCGCCGAGCATCCGCATGCGCGACACGTTCAGCGCCTGCCGCCGGGTGTCCTCCTCGCCCATGTAGACCGCGCACTCGAGGCCGAGCAGGGCGCAGGCGGTCGCGGTGGCCACGCCGTGCTGGCCGGCCCCGGTCTCGGCGATCACCCGGGTCTTGCCCATCCGCTTGGTGAGCAGCACCTGGCCGAGCACGTTGTTGATCTTGTGGGAGCCGGTGTGCGCGAGATCCTCGCGCTTGAGCAGCACCCGCGCGCCGCCGCAGAACTCCGCCGCCGAACCGCTTCGCCTCGGTGACCAGGGTCGGCCGGGCGGCGTAGTTCGTCGAGCAGGTCGGCCAGCTCGGCGGTGAACTCCGGGTCGGTCCGCGCCGCCTCGTACTCCTTGGCCAGCTGCTCGATCGCCGCCATCAGCGACTCGGGCGCGAACAGGCCGCCGTAGACGCCGAAGTGCCCGGAGGTATCGGGAACTGGGGAGATGTCAGGTTCTGCGGGTGCGGTACTCACCCGCATACCTTATCGCTTACGGAGCGCGCCCCTACTGGCCACGCTCGCCGCGCAGGGCCGGGTGCGATCCGGCCGTGACCAGGTCGGCGACGGCCGCCCGGGGGTCCTTCTCGGTGACGAGCGACTCGCCCACCAGCACCGCGTCCGCACCGGAGGCGGCGTACGCGAGCAGGTCGTGCGGTCCGCGCACGCCCGACTCGGCGATCTTCACGACCCCCTCGGGGATGCGCGGCGCGAGCCGGGTGAAGACCGAGCGGTCCACCTCCAGGGTGGCCAGGTTCCGCGCGTTGACCCCGATGACGGTGGCGCCCGCGTCCACCGCCCGGTCGAGCTCGTCTTCGTCGTGCACCTCGACCAGCGGCAGCAGGCCGATCGAGAGCGCCCGCTCCACCAGGGAGACGAGGGCGCTCTGCGGGAGCGCGGCGACGATCAGCAGCGCCAGGTCGGCCCCGTGGGCGCGGGCCTCCCAGAGCTGGTAGGCGCTGACGACGAAGTCCTTCCGGAGCACCGGGATCTGCACCGACCGGCGGACGGCGGCCAGGTCGTCGAGCGACCCGCCGAACCGCCGCTGCTCGGTCAGCACGCTGATCACCGCGGCGCCGCCGGCCTCGTAGTCGGCCGCGAGCGCGGCCGGGTCGTCGATCGCGGCCATCGCGCCGCGGGACGGGCTGGCCCGCTTGACCTCGGCGATGACGCTGACGCCGTCTGCCTTGAGCGTCGCCAGGGCGTCCCGGGGGGAGGGGGCGCGGCGCCGCCAAATCCTTCAGCTGCTCAAGCGAGACGCTTCGCTGCCGATCGGCGAGATCGGCACGCACCCCTTCGAGGATCTCGTCGAGCACACTCACAGCGATTCCGCCGTCTCCTCAAACCGGAAATGTTGCGCCACCGATGCTAGCCGTCGCCGGGACCGGCCTTAGCGGACCCCCCTTGAGTTTGCCTTAGCAATGCCTAGGGCTTACCTTCGCGTTGCCGCGTCGGCCTGGTCGGCCTGGTCGTTCTGGTCGTCTGCGGTCGGGTCCTCGCCGCCGTTCAGCGACTCCCACATCGACGCTGCATCGGACTTCCGCGCGGTACTCCCCTCGCCTGCCGCCCCCGGCTCAGCCGCGCCGTCGGCCCCGGCCGCGTCGCGGGCGCCCGGCGCGTCGTAGCGGGCGGACATCACCGGCCAGTCCTGCCCCCGCAGGGCGGTGGCCAGGCCGGCCGCGAAGATCAGGAGCGCGCCGACGATCACCGCCGCCTGCCACGGGGTGCCGGTCGATGATCGCGTGCCCGGCCGAGCCACTGACGACGAGCGCGCCCCGTTACCCGAGGAACCGCTGGTGGTCGAGCCGGCGGCGGGCCGGACAGGGCCGCCGACTCCGGCGAGGCGACCTTGCCCGCCGCCACCGACACCACCGTCTCGGCGGTGACGGTGGTCAGCACGGCGGCCCCGGCGCCCGCGCCGAACAGCGCCAGCAGCACCCCGACCGCGCGGCGGACCACCCCCCTGGTCGCGATCACGGCGACCAGGCCCGCCAGGGCCGCCAGCGCGAGCGCGCCCGCCAGCGGCACCAGGTCGGTGCCGGACACGTCGACGACCTCCGCCGTCAGCGGCTTCTGCGGGGTGAAGACGGCCTGCGCCCACTGCGCCCGCACGGCGAGCAGTATCAGCGCCGGCGCCGACGGCCCCGGCCAGCAGCGCGTACCCGTACTGGCGCTTGGGGCTAGTCATCGGCCGGCCACCGGTCGCAGCCCGAGCGCGGCGTCGAGCACATCGGCGTCGAAGCAGGTGCGGTCGCCGGTGTGGCAGGCCGCCCCCACCTGGTCCACCTTGACCAGGATGGCGTCGCCGTCGCAGTCGAGCGCCACCGACTTGACCCACTGCTGGTGGCCGGAGGTCTCGCCCTTGACCCAGTACTCCTGGCGGCTGCGCGACCAGTACGTGCAGCGGCCGGTGGTCAGCGTGCGGTGCAGCGCCTCGTCGTCCATCCAGGCGACCATCAGCACCTCGCCGGTGTCGTGCTGCTGCGCGACCGCGGCCACCAGGCCGTTGGCGTCGCGCTTGAGCCGGGCGGCGATCTTCGGGTCCAGATTCGACGGGCGCACCGCGTCAGCCATCTTTGGCACCTTTTCTGGTTCGGGAGCTGCTTGTGGTTCGGGAGCCGATGCCCGCCCGCGACGGGCGGCACCGTTACAGCCTACGATCTCACCGTGACTTACTCGCGGGACGAGCGCCTTGCGCTCGCGGCATTGCTCGACGAGACCGGCCCGGACGCGCCGACGCTGTGCGCGGGCTGGCAGACCAGGGATCTGGCGGCGCACGTGGTGGTGCGGGAGCGCCGCCCCGACGCGGGCCTGGGCATGCTCGGCGGCCCGCTGGCGGGCTACACCGCCCGGGTGCAGCAGCGGCTACCTGGACAGGTACTCCTACCAGGAGCTGATCGCGATCTTCAGGTCCGGGCCGCCGCGGCTGTCGCCGTTCGCGATACCGGGGGCGGACGAGGCGGCCAACACCGTCGAGTACTTCGTCCACCATGAGGACGTGCGGCGCGGCGGCCGCAGGGCTGGACCGAGCGGGAGCTGCCGCCGGGCCTGTCCGACGCGCTGTGGAGGCGCCTGAAGAGCTCCCGGCTGTTCCTGCGGGGCGCGCCGACCGGGGTGGCGCTGACCCGCGCGGACGGCGAGCGCGCCCGCGATCATCGCCAAGAACGCGGCCGACTGCGTCACCGTGACCGGCACGCCCGGCCGAATTGACCCTGTGGTCAATGGGCCGGGTGAGCGCGGCCAACGTGACGTTGGAGGGACCGGACGAGGCGGTCGCGCGGCTTCGGGCGTGGCGTCGGTAACGCCGGCGAGATCCGCTCGGGGGGAATGGCTACTCTCCCCGGGCGATAACGGCACTGCCGCTATCTCCGGACCGTGCCAGCCCCGAACCGCAGCACGGCTCAGTAACGGCCGCGCTTGATCTCGCGCCGCCTGCCACCGCCGACCACCTTGTAGGCGACATACCCGCCGCCTGCGATGATCGCCACGATAACGAGGGTGGTGACCAGGGCGAGCAGGGCGTGCCAGACGAAGTTAAGCGCGAAAAACACGATGATCCCGCCGACCACGACAGCGGCGACCTTGAGCAGACTCATGACCGTGCCCCTTTCTGCTTGGGCAACATCGATAATAGTCACGTTGAGGGTAGAAGTGATCGTCGGCCAGCAGTCTCCGGGAAGACTCAGGGGAAACCCTGAGGCTGGCCGCAGGCACCTAGCTAGGGAAGGACACTGACGATGCAGGCACTGGGGATCGACATTGGCGGGACCGGGATCAAGGGCGCGCCGGTCGACCTGGACACCGGGAAACTGCTCGCCGACCGGAAGAAGATCGCGACCCCGCGCCCGGCCACGCCCGAGGCGGTCACCGACGTGGTGCGGGAGCTTGCGGGTTCGTTCCCCCAGAGCGGCGAGGTTGTCGGGGCCACCTTCCCTGGCGTGGTGATCAACGGCACCATCCGCAGCGCCGCCAACGTGGACAAGACGTGGATCGGGACGAACGCGGCGGCGCTGTTCGGCAAGGCGATCGGCACCGACGTGGCGATGCTGAACGACGCCGACGCGGCCGGGGTCGCGGAGATGACGTTCGGCGCGGGCAAGGGCGTCCACGGGACCGTGCTGATGCTCACGTTCGGCACCGGGGTCGGGTCGGCGCTGTTCACCGGGGGCCTGCTGGTTCGCAACACCGAGTTCGGTCACCTGGAGATCCGGGGCAAGGACGCGGAGAAGCGCGCGTCCGAGCACGGCAAGATCGAGCACGGCTGGGGCTGGAAGGAGTGGACCGAGCGGGTCTCCGAGTACCTGCAGCGTCGTGGAGGCGCTGGTCTCCCCTGAACTGATCATCGTCGGCGGCGGGATCAGCAAGGAGTCCGAGAAGTGGGTGCCGCTGCTGACCGGCGTCCAGGCCCGCATCGTGCCCGCCACGCTGCTCAACGACGCCGGCATCGTCGGCGCCGCGATGGCGGCCCGCGGTATCGGGGTCGCCGCCGAGTAACGGCCTTCAGGCCCCGTTCGCCCCGGCGCGACGCTCGCGCCGGGGCGAATCATTATCCGGCTGACTAGGCGCGGCCCGGATGGGAACGACAGCAGGTAGGAATGCCACTGCGAGCGACCGGAGGTCGAGGTGGCCATAGAAATTTCTGTCGAATCTTACCTGTTCACGTGCGCGCGATGCGGTGCGCGATGGACCGATGATTACGAGGTCAGCCAGGCGGTCGACGACGCCGGCAACGTCCGCTCTTTCTACCGGGACCACGGCGTCTCGTGCGAGGCGCCGGTCGGGGGGAACGTCGAGTGCCCGAACTGCCATGACACGAGGTCACGGCGGGACCCGCTGTACGGCACCCGCCCGGACTTCGATCCGGAGGAGGCAGGCCACGTGCCGGCCGTGCCGCAACCGCGCGCCGAGGTCGGCGGCGGGGCCGAGGAACGGCCGCGGCGGAAGAAGCGGCACCGGACCCCGGGCACCTGGCATCGCTTCAAGTTCTCGGCGGTCGTCACCCTGGAGGCCGCCGGACGGTTCAGAAGGCAATACCTGAGCGGGGTTCCCGGTCTCATGGTGCACGCGCCTTCCTGTCTGCGGCCCACCCACGACCAGTACTTCCCCGCCGTCATCCACACCGCCGATGGCCGCCCGCTGACACCAGGCGACCGGGGCGTAGCTGTCACCATCTCCGTCCCCGACGACGACGCATCCGGATGCTTCCAGTCTGGGCAGCGCTTCATCGTGTGGGACGGGACGGACATCGGCCACGGCACGGTAGGCCAGCGGTTGTCCTTCGGGAGACTGTGAGGTTCGGCGTCGCTTTCACGAACGCGTTACCGAACCGGGTGACCCGCCGCGCGAAGGGTCTGCTTGACCTCGCCGATGCGGAGGGTGCCGAAGTGGAAGACGCTCGCGGCCAGCACCGCGTCGGCGCCCGCGGCGATCGCCGGCGGGAAGTGGGCCAGGGTCCCGGCGCCGCCGCTGGCGATGACGGGGACGCTGACGGCGGCCCGGACCAGGGCGATCAGCTCGGTGTCGAAGCCGGCGGTGGTGCCGTCGGCGTCCATCGAGTTGAGCAGGATCTCGCCCGCGCCCAGCTCGGTGGCGCGGCGCGCCCACTCCACGGCGTCGAGGCCGGCGCCCTGGCGGCCGCCGTGGGTGGTGACCTCGAAGCCGCTCGGCGTCGGCGGGCTGCCTGCCCTGACCCGGCGGGCGTCCACCGACAGGACGACGCACTGCGAGCCGAACTGGCGGGCGGCCTCGGCCAGCAGCTCCGGGCGGGCGACAGCGGCGGTGTTCAGCCCGACCTTGTCGGCGCCCGCCCGGAGCAGGGCGTCCACGTCGGCGGTGGACCGCACCCCGCCGCCCACCGTCAGCGGGATGAAGACCTGCTCGGCGGTCCGCCGGACGACGTCGTACATGGTCGCCCGGCCGCCGCTCGACGCGGTGATGTCGAGGAACGTGAGCTCGTCGGCCCCCTCGGCGTCGTAGCGGGCGGCCAGCTCGACCGGGTCGCCCGCGTCGCGCAGGTTCTCGAAGTTGACCCCCTTGACCACCCGCCCGCCGTCGACGTCGAGGCAGGGGATGACCCGCACCGCGACCGTCATATGGAGTCGTCCGGGCTCGGGTCGTCCAGCCGGATCGCGTCCGCGGGAAGCTCGGAGTCGTCCGGCTCGTCCTCGTCGGCGTCGAGGCCGCCCTCGCGGTGCGCCACCGCCTCCACCTCGACCAGCAGCCGCGGGTCGATCAGCGCGGACACCTGCACCATGCTGGTGGCCGGCGGCGCCAGCTCGAACGCGATCCGGTGCGCCTCGCCGACTTCCTCCCAGCGGGAGATGTCGGTGACGAACAGCCGGGTCTGCACCACGTCGGCCAGGCTGGCGCCGAACTGCTCGAGGGCCGCGCTCACGTTCAGCAGCGCCTGCTCGGTCTGCCGGGCGAGGTCGCCCTCGTAGACGACCTTGCCGTGCGACGATCGAGGTGCACCCGCTGACGAAGATGAAGTCGCCCGCCGCGACCGCCCGGCTGTAGCCGACGGCCTGCTCGAACGGCACGCCCGAGGTCACCCGCTTGCGCCGCGCGGGGCTCATGACACCTCCTCGCTGGCGCTCGTCGGCGGCATTCGCCGGGGCACTGTGCTTCCTGATTCGCTCGCAGGCTCGCTCATGCCCGCCACCGCCGCGAGCGCCTCGGCCAGCGTGAACGCGCCGGCGTAGAGGGCCTTGCCGACGATCGCGCCCTCGACCCCGAGGCCGGTCAGCGCGGCCAGCGCCCGCAGGTCGTCCAGGGAGGAGACGCCGCCGCTGGCCACCACCGGGGCGTCGGTGCGCGCGCAGACGTCCCGGTAGCAGGTCCAGGTTGGGCCCGCGGAGCATGCCGTCCTTGAGGACGTCGGTGATCACGTACCGGGCGCAGCCCTCGGCGTCGAGGCGCGCGAGGGTCTCGTAGAGGTCGCCGCCCTCGCGGGTCCAGCCCCGGGCGGCCAGGGTGCGGCCGCGGACGTCGAGACCGACCGCGATCTGCTCGCCGTGGGCGGCGATGATCTCGGCCACCCAGTCGGGTTTCTCGAGGGCGGCGGTGCCGATGTTGACCCGCGCGCAGCCGGTGGCCAGGGCCCGCTCGAGCGATTCGTCGTCGCGGATGCCGCCGGACAGCTCGACCTTGATGTCGAGCTTGCCGGTGACCTCGGCCAGCAGGTCGGCGTTGGACCCGCGGCCGAAGGCGGCGTCGAGGTCCACCAGGTGCAGCCACTCGGCGCCGGCCGTCTGCCAGGCGAACGCGGCCTCGACCGGGTCGCCGTAGGACGTCTCGGACCCGGCGGCGCCCTGCACGAGGCGCACCGCCTGTCCCCCGGCCACATCGACGGCGGGCAGCAATGTCAGTGTCACAGCGTCTCCTCAGTCACATGGTCAGCCTGTCACCTACGCCATCGACCCCAAACGCCGCCTGGTCACCTACGCCATCGACATCGCCTATTGGTGTCGCTGGCGTAGCTGACAGGTGGGGTGGAGGTTGGGCGGCGTAGCCGACAGGGTGGGCATAAGCGTTGAAGTGGTGAAATATCCGGAATGTCGAGGCGCGGTTTGTGCGCCCGACATTCCGGATCGGGGTCACAGGGTGCCCAGCCAGTTGCGGAGGACCTGGGCGCCGGCGTCGCCGGATTTCTCCGGGTGGAACTGGGTGGCGGCGACCACGCCGGTTTCGACGGCGGCGGCGAAGGGCTCGCCGTGCTCGGTCACGGTGATCGCGGCGCCCGCGTCGAGCAGCGGCTGCGCGTCGCGCAGGCGGAGGGCGTAGGAGTGGACGAAGTAGAAGCGGGTGCCGGCTTCGATCCCGGCGAACAGGGCGGAGCCCTCGGGGGCGGTGATCGTGTTCCAGCCCATGTGCGGCAGCACCGGGGCGTCAAGCCGCTCGACGGTGCCGGGCCAGACGGCGCAGCCGGCGCGAGGCCACGCCGTGCTCCACCCCGCCTGTGAACAGCACCTGCATACCGACGCAGATGCCGAGGACCGGGCGGCCGAGTTCGATCCGGCGGGCGATGAGCTTGTCGCCGCCGACCGCGCGGAGGCCGGCCATGCAGGCGGCGAACGCGCCCACGCCGGGGACGACGAGGCCGTCGCAGTCGAGCGCGGCGTCCGGGTCGGCGGTGACCCGGACCTCGGCGCCGACCCGGGCGAGGGCCCGCTCGGCCGAGCGGAGGTTGCCTGACCCGTAGTCGAGCACCGTCACCCGAGCGGTCATGACGCGACCCGCGACCGCGGCCGAGTCGTGCCGGGGAACCGGCTGAGCGGCGCGTCGGCCCGGTGCGAGAGGAGGGGGGCCGTCTGGGCGGAGCCACCCGTCCGTCCGGGAAACGCCGGGTCGGAGAGTCGGCTGAGGCGGGCGCCGCCCCGGTGCGAGACGAGGGCGGCCGTCTGGGCGGAGCCACGCGTCCGTTCGGGGGAAACTGATTTTGATCTTTCGCTCATCGGCTACAGCACGCCCTTCGTCGACGGGAACCCCGGACGACCGCGGGTCGAACGCGGCGGCCGCCCGCAGCGCGCGGGCGACGGCCTTGAACTGGGCCTCGACGATGTGGTGGGGGTTGCGGCCGTAGAGGACGTGGACGTGCAGGCAGATGCCGGCCGAGTGCGCCAGCGACTCCCAGATGTGCCTGGTGAGCGTGGTGTCGTAGCTGCCGATCATCGGGGACATCCCGGCCGGCTCGTCGTGCACCACGTAGGGGCGCCCGGACAGGTCGACGGCGGCGCGGACGAGGGTCTCGTCGAGCGGGACGAGCGCGTCGCCGAACCGGGAGATGCCGGACTTGTCGCCCAGGGCCTCGCGCAGCGCCTGACCGAGCGCGATCGAGGTGTCCTCGACCGTGTGGTGCGCGTCGATCTCGGTGTCGCCCTTGGCGCGGACGGTGAGGCCGAGGCAGCCGTGCTTGCCGAGCTGGTTGAGCATGTGGTCGAAGAACGGGACGCCGGTCTCGACCTCGACCGGGCCGGGGCCGTCGAGGTCGAGCTCGACCAGCAGCTGCGGTCTCCTTGGTCTCGCGGACCACGCGGCCCACCCGGCTGCCGGGGGCGAACCCCTCGCTGCGGCTCACTGGCCAAGCACCTCCGTCAGCGCGTCGCGGAACGCGCTCATCTCCTGCGGGCGTCCCGACCGTCACCCGCAGCCATCCGGCCGGGCCGGTCTCCCTGATCAGCACCGACCGGTCGAGCAGCGCCTGCCAGACCTTGTGCCGGTCCTCGAACGTCCCGAACAGGACGAAGTTGGCGTCGCTGTCGGCGGCCGTCAGGCCTTGGCCGCGCAGCCAGGTCACCAGCGCGTCGCGCTCGGCCCGGAGCGCCTGCGACGCTGGAGAGCAGCTCCTCGGTGTGCGCGAGCGCGGTCCGGCGCCACCGCCTGGGTCACGGTGGACAGGTGGTACGGCAGCCGCACCCGCAGCAGCGCGTCGGGCACGGCCGGGTCGGCCGCCAGGTAGCCGAGGCGGGTGCCGGCCGCCGCGAACGCCTTGGACATCGTGCGGCAGACGACGAGGCGCTCCCGGCCCGGCAGCAGGGTCAGCGCGCTCGGCGTGCCGTCCCGGCTGAACTCGGCGTAGGCCTCGTCGACGACGAGCATGCCCGTCGGTGGCGTCGTAGGCGTCGGCGATGAGGGCGAGCGGGACCGAGGTGCCGGTCGGGTTGTTCGGGGAGGTGATGAAGGTGACGTCGGGGTGGTGGCGCGCCACCTGCTCGGCCGCGGTGCTCAGGCCGTAGTCGGCGTCGCGGCGCCCGCGATCCACTCGGTGCAGGTGGCGAGCGAGATCAGCGGGTGCATCGAGTAGGACGGCTCGAACCCGAGCGCGGTCCGGCCGGGCCCGCCGAACGCCTGCAGCAGCTGCTGGATGACCTCGTTGGAGCCGTTCGCGGCCCAGGTGTTGTCCTCGGTCAGCCCGTGGCCGAGGTAGGCGGCCAGGTCCTTGCGCAGCTCGATCGCGTCCCGGTCGGGGTAGCGGTTGAGCGTGCCTGCCACCGCGCGCACGGCGTCGGCGACCGCGCTCTGGAGGTCTCTCGCTGGGGCCGTAGGGGTTCTCGTTGGTGTTGAGCTGGACGTTGACGTCGAGCTGGGGGGCGCCGTAGGGGTGCAGGTCCCTGAGGTCGTCCCTGATCGGGAGCGGCTTCCTGGCTGGCGTCGCGGTCACCGGGCTCAGCCCCCGGTCTTGGGGACGCGGACGCGGACGGCGGCGACGTGGGCGGCCAGGTCCTCGGCGCCGCCGAGGGCGTCGACCCGCGGCGCGACGTCGGCCAGCGAGTCGCGGTCGCACTCGATCACGTTGACGACCTTGAGGTACGGGTAGACCGACAGGCCGCTGGTGTGCCTGGCGGTGCCGCCGGTGGGGAGCACGTGGTTGGAGCCGGCCAGGTAGTCGCCGAGCGAGACCGGGCTGTAGGGGCCGACGAAGATCGCGCCGGCGTTGCGGATGCTCGCCGCGACCTTCTCCGCGCCCTCGGTCTGGATCTCCAGGTGCTCGGGCGCCCAGGCGTCGGAGACGGCGCGGGCGGCGTGGATGTCGTCGACCAGGACGTAGCCGGCCTGGTTCGCCAGCGCGGTCTCGACTCGCTCGCGGTGCCTGGTGGCGGGGAGCTGGCGGGCCAGCTCGCTCGTCGACCCGGGCGGGCAGGCCCGGGTCGGTGGTGATCAGCAGGCAGGCGGCGAGCTCGTCGTGCTCGGCCTGGCCGATCAGGTCGGCGGCGACGAAGGCGGGGTCGGCGGTGTGGTCGGCGATGATGCCGATCTCGGTCGGGCCGTTCTCGCCGTCGATGCCGACGACGCCCGCCAGGATGCGCTTGGCGGCGGCGACGTAGACGTTGCCCGGGCCGGTGATCACGTCGACCGGGGCGCACTCGTCGGTGCCGTAGGCGAACATCGCGAGGGCCTGGGCGCCGCCGACCGCGTGCACTTCGGTGATGCCGAGGAGGGCGCAGGCGGCGAGCACGGCCGGGTGCGGCTGGCCGCCGAACTCCTGCTGCGGCGGGGACGCGACGGCGATCTGCTCGACGCCCGGCCGCCTGCGCCGGGACCACGTTCATGACCACCGAGGACGGGTAGGCGACGAGCCCGCCGGGGACGTAGACGCCCGCCCGCTCGACCGGGATGAACCGGGTGGAGACGCTGCAGGCCGGGCGCGGGCTCGGTGTCCCTGCGCTCGGGGAGCTGCGCCTCGTGGACGACCCGGGCGCGGCGGGCCGCTTCCTCGAGCGCGTCCCTGACTCTGGGGTCCAGCGTGTCGAGCGCGTTGTCGATGACCTGCCTGCGGCACCCGGGTGCGCTCCAGGTCGACGCCGTCGAACCGGTTGGTGTACTCGCGGACGGCGACGCCGCCGCGGACGCGGACGTCCTCGGTCACCGGCCTGACCAGAGTCGACCGCGCGGTCGACGTCGAGGGCCGCGCGGGGCAGCACGCTGGCGAGGGCGGCGTGGGTCAGGCCCGCCGCGCCCCGGCCGCGCAGGTCAATGTAGGTGGTAACGGGACTGGCCCCGCTGTCCGAAGTCACCCGCCTAGTCTACGAACGACCGCACGTGATTATTGGGCTCGCGGTGGGCGTGGCGCTCGGCGCGTTGACGGACGCGCTGGTGACGCGGCCGCGCTCGGCGTGGTCGTCGCGACGCCATCGGCGCTGCCTGCGGCTCGCGCTGGCGGTCGGACGCCCGGCCGGAGTGGTCGGCGGCCGGCTGGTTCGACGCCGTTGCCGACCGCGCCGTGGGCGACGGCGTCGGCGTTGGCGCTGCGCGGGCGTGGTCGGGACGGCGCTGGGCGACGTGCTCGCCGCTGGCAACGGCGCGCGGCCCTCGCGGACGGGCGACGGGACCGGGCTCGGCCGGGCGCCGGTGCCGGCGCCGGCCGGGCCGACCGGGGAGATCGTGTGCGTGACCGGGCCGCGGTGACGGCGCGGTGAGGCGGCCGATCCCGACGACCGCGCCGAGCACGGCGACGCCGAGGCAGAGGCCGCCGCCGGCGGCCGCCGCCCGGCGACGCCAGCGGAGCCGCCGGCCCGCGGGTGATGATCGCGGCCGGGTCGAACGTCGGCTCGGGCTGGCGCGGTTCGGGCTCTGGGGACGCGCGGAGGGCGCGCCGCAGCGGTGTCTAGGTCGGTCATGACCGCTCCCCTCCGATCGCCGAGGCGCTGGCCTGCGGCTGCGCGTCCGCCAGGGCTTCTGCCTGGGCCTCCGCCTCGGCCGACACCCGGAGCTTGGCCAGGGCGCGCGAGCTGGTGGACTTCACGGTCCCCGGGGTGATGCCGAGGTCGCGGGCGACGACCGCCTCGGGCAGGTCGAACAGGTAGCGCAGCACGATCACCGCGCGCTCGCGGGCGGTCAGGGTCGCCAGCGCGCCGGTCACCCACTGGCGGAGCGCGACCTCGTCGGCGATGTCGGGGCCGGACGGATGGTCGGGGAGCTCGTCGGTCGGGTACTCCTTCAGCTTCCGCCGCCAGCGGTCGGTCACGTAGTTGACCAGGGTCCGCCTGACGTAGGCGAAGGCGTCGTCGCGGCGCACCCTCGGCCAGGCCGCGTAGGTCCGCACCAGCGCCGCCTGCACCGCGTCCTCGGCCGCGTGCCGGTCGCCGGTCAGCAGGTAGGCGGCGTGCCGCAAGCCGGCTGCGCTTGCCGTGGCGAACTCGACGAACTCCTCGTCACCGCGTGCCAATGCCGTCCTTTCCTCTCGGGGGTCCGGGGATCTTCCCCCGGGAGATTCAGTCCCGCTCGTGCTTATACGGCCGGAGGGCGCAAAAGGTTGCTGACCGGACGGCGCAACTTTTCGGCTGGCCGCACGTATCTCCCGCTGTCGGTCTGATCGTTACGAGGAGGAGCATATGAAGGTCACTACGCGAAGGACGCGCGGGACGGCGGCCTGGGCGCTCGGCACCGTGGCGGGGGTGGCGCTGCTGGCCGGGCTGCGCGTCCGCCGCCACCGCCGGCACCGACGCCGCGCAGGTCAGCAAGTCGGCCAAGCCCTCGGCGGCGCCGGCCGCCCCGACCGCCAGCCCGTCGGCGACCTCCACCGCCGCCGCGTCGGCGACCCCGACCACGCCGTCCTGCGCCACGCCGGTGCCGGTCGCCACCGCCAGCGCGACGCCGGTGCCGGTCGCCAGCGGTGCCAGCCCGGTCCCCCGCCCCACCGCAAGCGCCAGCGCGGTCGCGGCCCCCGCCACCGCAAACGCGGCGACGCCGGTCCCGGTTCCCACCGCCAGCGCGACGTCCGCCCCGAGTGCGGTCAGCCCGAGCGGGTGCGGCACGGCCTCGTCGTCCCCGACGGCGCTGCCGACGGCGGCGGCCAGCCCGACTACGCCGGGCACGGCGCCGTCGCCGGTGGCCTCCCCGTCGCCGTTGCCGACCGGCCGGGCGTAGCCGACCGGTAGGGCGTAGCCGCTTCGGGCTCAGCGCCCCGCGCTTCTTGCTGTTATCCAGCGGGAGGCGCGGGGCGTTGTGGCCCTGGGGGCCACGGGCCCGTTAGATGCAGCCCCGGGGGCCACGAGGCCCGAACGGAAGCAGCCCGGGGTGGGCCGACGAGGGGGTGCGGTGGGCGGTGGGGAGCGCCTCGGACCGTTCGGGATAAGTTTTGGGGGCCTTTATCTTGAGGCGCGCGTTCCCCACTCGCCGATCAGGATCACGATCGCGGTGAACATCGGCCAGAAGGCCAGCGCGCTGCGGGCGCCGAGGGTGAGGGACTCGGGGAACACGGTGCCGTCGGCGCTGGACGCGAGGTGCTGGTTGTAGGCGGACAGGCCGATCTGCTGGCCCAGCCAGAGCATGACGAACGCGCCCGCGACGCCGCCGAGGATGAGGCCGGCCGCGATCACCGGCCCGGATGCCGCCGCGTGCGCCTGCCATGCAGAAGCGGAAGCCGATGATGCCGGTGAGCAGCCCGGCGACCACCGCGATGCCGCAGAACCAGGCGTCGGCGCCGATGAAGGCGCGCGTCTCTGCGTTCATCAGCTGGGCCGTGCCCGCGCTGATCTCCTGCAGCAGCGCCCGGGGGGCCGCCTCGCCCCAGATCAGCCCGCCGAGCAGGCCGAGCACGGCGCTGCCGGCGACCGCCGCCGCGAACCAGGCGACGGCGGACCACGCCGACGGCCGGACGTCCGGCTTCTGGACGACCATACGGGCTCAGTAGCCATCGGGGAGATCCCACCTCGCTTTCCCGCATGATCGTAGCCGGGGAACCTGACCGCCCGCGCATCGCCGCTGCGCCGTGGTTTAGCCGCGGTCGCGGGCCGGGCAGTCGGACGGCGCAAAGCCCCCGATGGAGAGAGGTTCCCGTGACGATCGTCATTATCATCGTGCGTGGTCTTGGTGGTGATAGTGGTCGGGGGGCGCGCTTGTCGCCCGCCAGACCTCGCAGCGCCGCCAGTTCGGCCCCGAGTACGACCAGCTGGTGCAGGAGGTCGGTCCGCGCCAGGCCCAGGCCGAGTTCGCGAAGCGGCAGCAAGCGCGTCGCCGGGCTCGACCTCAAGCAGCTCTCCCCCGAGCAGCGCGCCGCCTACGAAGCCCGCTGGGAAGCCGCCCAGGAGCAGTTCATCGACAACCCGCCGCCAGGCCACCCAGACCGCGGCCGGGCTGGTCACCGCGGTCGCGGCCGAGGTCGGCTACCCGGTCGACGACCGGGAGCAGCTGCTGGCCGACCTGTCGGTCAACCACGGGAAGTACCTCGACGGCTACCGGGGCGCTCTCCGCGCCACCGACCAGGCCGCCGAACGGGTCGACCGAGGACCTCCGGCAGGCCCTGCTCGGCTACCGCACCCTGTTCAACGACCTGATCGGCGCGCAGACGGCGGACGGCGCCCGGTCCCGACTCCCCCGGCGCGACCAGACGGCGGTCTAGCAGTCGTCCTAGCCGGTCGTTCCCCCTGACGGCGCGAGAGCGCTGACGGCGCGAGAGCGCTGACGCCCCGCAAGCGTAGACGTGAGACGAAACGCACGTGAGAAAGGAAGCTCAGCGATGAGTGTAGAGACCAGCAGGACGAACCAACCGGGTGACGGCGACCCGGACGACGAGCGACACGTTCGGCTACCGCAGCGCGGACAGCGCCGCCGCCGACGACGACCTCGACGACGACGACGTGGTGAGCCGTGACGACGCGGACAACCTCGAGGGCGACGACGCCACGGTCGTGCACGGGATCCGTCTACGACTCCAGCGCCGCCAGCTACGGCAGCACCGGCACCGACCCGGTCGTCACCGACGTCGACGACCCGCAGCCGACGTTCACCCCGGTCGACGACGGTACGGTCGACGACAGCTCGGTGAGCGGCGTGCCGGTCACTGACGTGCCGGATGCCGGCGCGCCGACGCTCAGCGAGACCGACAACGTGCCGGTCGTGCCGGTCGTGCCCGTCTCCGACCCGGCCGTGACCGAGGCGCCCCTGTCCTCGGCGACCGGCATCGACCCCAACGCGCCCCTGCTCGGCGACGCCGTCGGCCTGCGGGCGAGCTGGCAGCAGGCGCAGGCGGGCTTCGTCGACGACCCGCGGGCGGCTGTCGCAGACGCGGCCGAGCTGGTCGAGCACACCGCCCAGACGCTCATCGGCTCCCTGCAGCAGCGGCAGCGCGCGCTGCGCACCCAGTGGGACGACAACGGGTCGGGTGCGGCGGCCGGCGCCAGCACGAGCGGGCTGTCGGACACCGAGCAGCTGCGGCACCTGATGCAGGACTACCGCAACCTGTTCAACCAGCTCTGCCGGCCGTAGCCAAGTCGCGGCGGCGGTAGCGCCGCTAGAGCCGCCAGCCGGGTCCGCGGGAGCGAGTGATTTCTCCCGTCGATCTGGCTGACGGCTTTTTTGATCTCGGGGCATTTGGGTATGCACCGGACATGGGGATCCGTGCTGCCATCACGGCGGAACAGCGCAATGCGGACGTCGTACGGCGGTACCTGCGGGTCTTCGAGACCTTCGCGGTCGAGGAGCTGCCGTTCCTGCTCGACCGGTCGGTGATCGTGCACGAGGGCGGGACGACCGTGCGGGGGATCGACTGGGTGTCGGCGGCGGTCCGGACGCGGGGGCTGGCGGCCTGCCGGATCGTGGTCGACGACCTGTTCGCGGCCAGGGACCGGGTGATGGTCGCTTGCACGGTGACCTACACCCGGGAGGGAACCGGCCAGCAGCTCACGCTGTCCGGGCTCAAGTCGTACCGGCTCCGCAACGGGGTGATCGTCGAGCTGTGGGGGGCGACCGACGTGTTCGGCTTCCTGCGCGGGGCGGGCCTGGTGCCGCAGCAGGCCTGGTCGATGTCGGCCTGAGGGATCGGACGCGGGGGTTGGACGTGGGGGTTGGTCGTGGAGGTTGGACGCGGGGGTTGGACGTGGAGGTTGGACGTGATGAGTTGGATATGACCGCCGTCGCCGATGAGGCGCTGGAAGCGAAGAACACCGGCGTGGTGCTGCGGTACCTGCGGGTCTTCGAGACCCGCGAGGTCGCCGACCTCGCCGAGCTGGTCGACCCCGACGTCGTCGGGCACGGCGCCGGGCAGACCGTGCACGGGCGCCGCCAGGTGGAGGACTCGGTGCTCAGCCCGGGGCTGTCGGCGTGCGTCGTGCGGGTCGATGACCTGTTCGCGGCCAGGGACCGGGTCACGGTGGCGTTCACGCTCACCTACACCCGCGCGCGGACCGGCGAGGAACTGGTCATGACCGGGCACAAGTCCTATCGGCTGCGGGACGGGCGGATCGTCGAGCTCTGGGGGGAGACCGACGTGTTCGGCTTCCTGCGCCGGGCGGGCGTGCTCCCGGACGAGCTTCCGCCGCTCTAGGCGGCGCGCGGGCGCTTGGCGGCAGCGCGGGGAAACCCGGGCTCCGTTGGCGATCGGACATCGACACACTGTCCCCGCCGTCACCACGCGCAATCGGCCGGACGGATTTTGGGGTGATCGTGGGGAGTTCGGGTCGTGGGCTGCCCCCATCGGCACACGCTGACGCCCGCGGCCGGAAATCGCGGCCCCCAATGGCACACAATCATGGTTTCCGCCGCCCGGCCAGCGTTGCCGCCGCTACCAGCGGACCCGGACGGTGTCGCTCCACGCGGCCAGGACCTGCCGGCGGCCGGTGATCGTGAGGCCGGCCCGGGCGGCGTCGGAGCGGTTCCAGAGGAACGCGTAGAGGCCGGCCGCGGTGCCTTCCAGCGTGCAGTCCGCCGCCGGGTCGTCGCGGCTGGCCTCGGTGCCGCCGTCGGTCAGGCGGACGTGCCAGCGGCCCGCGGCGTCCAGCGCCCGGACGGTGAGCGTGCGCTCGGCGCCGCCGTCGCGGGCTCGGTAGCGCCGCCGGGGGGCGAAGCACATGATCAGCTCGTCGATGCCGTCGGCGGCGAAGGCCGGGTCGAACGCGTCGGCCGGGGCCGGCGGCCCGCCCGCAGCCGCGCTCTGCGCGTCGTACCGGTGCACGGCGGTCTCGTGCGCCTGCCGGCGGGCCCAGAACGCGAGCGGCGAGGGGCCGGCATGAACGTCGCGCACTGGACGTCCGGGTCGGCGTCGCCGAGGGTCGCGACCAGGGCCGCGTGCCCCTCGCGGTAGGCGGCGAGGAGGTCGGCGTCGGCCGGGCCGCCGCCGAGGATGTCGGGCTCGGTCACCCCGTCGTCGATCAGCTCGGGCGACCGGTCGCGGACGTGCCTGGCCGCCCAGTCATGGACGTACGCCTGGTGCCTGACGAGGTCGCGGACCCGCCAGCCGGGGCAGCCGGGAACCTCGGCCTGCAGGCCGGCCGCCTCGGCGGCGTCGGCCAGCAGCGCGCCGTCACGGTCGAGCGCGTCGATATGCGCGGTGATCTCCACGTCGCTCATCGTGCCAGCGGCCGGCTGCGCGCGACAGCGCCTCGACCGCCAGAAGACGTTAGCTTTCTGCCACCAGGATGTCGAGGGCGTGCTGGAGGTCGAGGGCGTAGGCCGACTCGAAGATGACCTCACGGCCGGTCGACGGGTGCTCGAACGCGAGCCGGACCGCGTGCAGCCACTGCCGGGTCAGGCCCAGGTGGGCGGCCAGCGTCGGGTCCGCCCCGTAGAGCAGGTCGCCGCAGCAGGGGTGGTGCACGGCGGTCATGTGGACCCGGATCTGGTGGGTGCGGCCGGTCTCCAGGCCGACGGTCACCAGGGTGGCCGCGCGGAACGCCTCGAGGGTGTCGTAGTGGGTCACCGAGGGGCGGCCGTCGGCGACGACGGCGAACCGGCCGTCGCCGGACGGGTGCCGGCCGATCGGCGCGTCGATCGTGCCGCGGAGCGGGTCGGGGTGGCCCTGGATCAGCGCGTGGTAGGTCTTCGACACCGTGCGCTCGCGGAACGCCTGCTTGAGGGCGCTGTAGGCCGACTCGCTCTTGGCCACCACCATCAGGCCGGTGGTGTTGGCGTCGAGCCGGTGCACGATGCCCTGCCGCTCGGCGGCGCCGGAGGTCGCCACCCGGTACCCGGCGCCGAGCAGTCCGCCGGTCACCGTCGGCCCGGTCCAGCCGGTGGTCGGGTGCGCCGCCACCCCGCGCGGCTTGTCCACCACGATGATGTCGTCGTCCTCGTAGACGATCGCGAGCCCCGGCACCGGCTCGGCCCGGCACCGTCGGCGCGGCCGCGCCGGGCGGAGGCGGCAGCGTCACCGACAGCTCGGCGCCGGCCGTCACCCGGTCGGACTTGATCGTCGGCTTCCCGTCGATGAGGACCTTGCCGTTGCCGATCAGCTCGGCCGCGCCGGTCCGCGACACGCCGAACATCCGGGCGATGGCGGCGTCGAGCCGCTCCCCGTCGAGGCCCTCGGGGACGTAGACCAGCCGCTCGCCCGAGCTCACCGCTCCGCGTCCGTCGGGGACGACGCATCGGCCTGCGACGGATTCGTCCGATTGGTCAGACTGGTCAGCGCGACGCCGGCCGAGGCGGCGGCCGGGGCGTGGCCTGCGTCGCCGCGGGTGCCGTCCAGGTGCTGGCCGCGCATGGCGAGGATGACCGTGAGGATGCCGCCGCAGACGATCGCGGAGTCGGCCAGGTTGAAGATCGGGTAGAAGCGCGTCACCGCGATCCAGTCGACCACATCGCCCCGGAACAGGCCCGGCGCCCGGAAGATCCGGTCGCTCAGGTTGCCCATCGCCCCGCCGAGCAGCAGCCCGAGCGCGATCGCCCAGCCGAGCGAGTAGAGCCTGCGGGCCGTCCGCGCGATGTAGACGATGACGCCGAAGGCGATCACGGTGAACACCACCGTCTCGCCGGTGCCGACGCTGAAGGCGGCGCCCGGGTTGCGGGTCAGCCAGAGCATGAGCACGTTGCCGATCAGGTGGACCGGCTGGTCATCGCGCAGGTGCGCGACCACGAGGGCCTTGCTGATGGCGTCGGCGGCGAGCACGAAGGCCGCGACGCGGCGAGCACGCCCATCGCGCCGCCGCCGTGCCCGCTGGGCGGGACGGGCAGGGGTCAGCGGCGTTCCTGGCGCTGCTTGCACGCCACGCACAGGGTCGCCCGCGGGAACGCCTGCAGCCGCGCCTTCCCTATCGGCTTGCCGCACGATTCGCACACTCCATATGTTCCGGCTTCGATCCGGTCGAGCGCATGCTCGGTCTGCTCGAGCAGCTCGCGCGTGTTGTTGTTGAGCGCGAGCTCATGCTCCCGCTCGAACAGCTTAGAGCTAGCGTCGGCCTCATCGTCCCCGGCCTCGGCCGCCATGTCGCTGATATGGGCGGAAATGTGCGCCTGCACCTCGCCCAGCTCCGCGCGCAGCGCGGCCGCTTCCTTCTCAAGCTCGATGCGAAGCTCCCCGAGCTCGGCGTCGGTCCACGGCGCTTCGCCATCCCGCACCGGAAGTTCGGCGGCGCTTGACTGCGCAGCGGTCATAGTCGGTTCCTCGGATCATGAGATTCGGACAGACAACGGAGAATACGACGCGCCGGGCCCACCCGCAAACTCGTTCGGCTCTCGGCGGAACCGTGCGCGCCTTCCTAGAACGCCCGGTGCGCCCGATGGCTTCCCGCGCCCGGCCGAGAGCGGCGCAAAGCGCTTGATACGACAGCGGTTTCTGACATCGGGCCCGCCCCCGGTACTGTCTGGCTGTGCCCAACCGTTGACGCTGGGGGGATTTGATGGAGCGCAAGCCAGGCGGAGCGATGCCGCCGCTGCCCGCGCAGGCGGACTTTCCCGCGATCGAGCACGAGATGCTCGCCCGCTGGAACCGGCAGCGCACCTTCGACGCCTCGCTGAAGCAGACCGAGGGGGCCGACCGGTGGACCTTCTACGAGGGGCCGCCGACCGCGAACGGGATGCCGGGTGTGCACCACATCGAGGCCCGGGTGTTCAAGGACGTGTTCCCCCGGTTCAAGACCATGCAGGGGTACCACGTCACCCGCAAGGGCGGCTGGGACTGCCACGGGCTGCCGGTCGAGGTCGCGGTCGAGAAGGAACTCGGCCTATCGGGCAAGAAGGACATTGAGGCCTACGGCGTCGCCGAGTTCAACGAGCGGTGCCGGGAGTCGGTGCTCCGGCACGTGGACGCGTTCGCGGCGCTGACCACGCGGATGGGCTACTGGATCGACCTGTCCACCGCCTACCGGACTATGGACGCGGAGTACGTGGAGTCGGTCTGGTGGGCGCTGAAGTCGATCTACGACAAGGGGCTGCTGGTCCGCGACTTCCGGATCAGCCCGTACTGCCCCCGCTGCGGCACGGCGCTTTCCGACCACGAGATGGGCCAGCCGGACGTCTACAAGGACGTCGCCGACCCGTCGGTGACGGTCCGGTTCCCGATCACCAAGCTCCCGGCCGGGGCGAACCCGCTGCTGGCGGGCGCGGATCTGCTGGTCTGGACGACGACCCCGTGGACGCTGGTGTCGAACACCGCGGTGGCCGTCCACCCCGAGGTCGAGTACGTGGTCGCCCGCCGGTCCGGCGGCCTGCAGGGCACCGTCCCGGCGGGCAAGGAGCGCGGCGACGGCGACAAGGTCGTGGTCGCCGACGCGCTCTGGCCGCGGGTCCTGGGCGAGGGCTGGCACGTGGTCGCCACCGTGCGCGGGGCCGAGCTGCTCGGGGCGTCGTACCAGCGGCCGTTCGACCTGGTTGATATTCCTGACGCCCACCGGGTGGTGGCCGGCACGTTCGTGACCACCGAGGACGGGACCGGCCTGGTGCACCTGGCGCCGGCCTTCGGCGCCGACGACCTGGCGGCGATCCGGGCCAACGGGATGACGGTGGTGAACCCGGTGCGCGCCGACGGGCGGTTCGAGGAGGGCCTGCCGATGGTCGGCGGGCTGTTCTTCAAGGACGCCGACGCGCCGCTGATCGCCGATCTGGCCGAGCGCGGCCTGCTGTTCAAGTCCGAGCTGCACACGCACAGCTACCCGCACTGCTGGCGGTGCAACACCGTGCTGCTCTACTACGCGCTGCCGTCCTGGTACATCAGGACCACCGCGATCAAGGACGAGCTGCTGGCGCAGAACGAGAAGACCAACTGGCAGCCGGCCACGATCAAGCACGGCCGGTACGGCGAGTGGCTGCGGAACAACGTCGACTGGGCGCTGTCGCGCACCCGGTACTGGGGGACGCCGCTGCCGATCTGGTCCTGCCCGTCCGACCACGTGACCTGCGTCGGGTCGCTGGCGGAGCTGGGCGGGCTGGCCGGCGCAGGACCTGTCCGGGCTTGACCCGCACCGGCCCTACGTGGACGACGTCGAGTTCCCGTGCCCGGAGTGCGGCCTGCCCGGCGACGCGGGCGCCGGAGGTGATCGACGTCTGGTTCGACTCCGGGTCGATGCCGTTCGCGCAGTGGGGCGCGCCGCTGCGGAACCTGGACTCGTTCGAGCAGGCCTACCCGGCCCAGTTCATCTGCGAGGCGATCGACCAGACCCGGGGCTGGTTCTACTCGCTGATGGCGGTGGGCACGCTGGTGTTCGGGCGGTCGCCGTACGAGAACGTGGTCTGCCTCGGGCTGGTCATGGACGAGTCCGGCCGGAAGATGTCCAAGCACCTCGGCAACGTCATCGAGCCGATGGGGCTGATGAACTCGCACGGGGCGGACGCGGTGCGCTGGTTCTTCGCCGCGTCCGGGTCCCCGTGGGCGCCGCGGCGGATCGGGCCGCACGTGCTCGACGAGATCGTGCGCAAGGTGCTGCTCACCTACTGGAACACCGCGTCGTTCCTGGTGCTGTACGCGAACGCGGCCGGCGTCCGGCGGGCGCCGGGTCCGGCGCCGCGGCGGCGGCCGGTCGGCGTGGACGCCGGAGGCCGGCGCCTCGGCGCCGCCGGCGGCGGACCGGCCGCTGCTCGACCGGTGGCTGCTGTCGGAGGTGCACGCGTGCCTGCGGGATGTCACGGCGTCGCTCGAGGCATTCGACACGGCCACGGCCGGACGGCGGCTGGCCGGCCTGATCGACGATCTGTCCAACTGGTACGTGCGGCGGTCGCGGCGGCGGTTCTGGGACGGGCCTGGGTCGGCCGACGGCGCCTCGGCGTTCGCGACCCTGCATTCGGCGCTGGCGGCGGTCACCGCGATGATGGCGCCGATCACGCCGTTCCTGGCCGACTACCTGTGGGGCGTGCTGCGGCCGGCCGACGCGCCCGAGTCGGTGCACCTGGCGTCGTGGCCGACGTGGGACGCCGGCCCTGATCGACCCGGCGCTGTCGTCGCAGATGGCGCTCGCCCGCCGGCTGGTCGAGCTCGGCCGGTCGGCCCGGTCGGCGGCCTCGGTGCGGACCAGGCAGCCGCTCGGGCGGGCGCTGGTCGGGCGCGGCCGGCTTCGCGGCGCTGCCGGCCGAACTGCGCGACCTGATCGCCGACGAGCTGAACGTGCACGCGGTCGAGCCGCTCGACGCGGTCGGCGGCGAGCTCGTCACCTACACGGTCAAGCCCGAGTTCCGGGCGCTCGGCAAGCGGTTCGGCTCGTCGACCCAGGCGGTCGCGGCCGCGATCAGGGCGGCCGACCCGGCCGTGCTCGCGCACGCGGTCGCCGCCGACGGAGGATCAGCGACCGTGCAGGCGGCCGGGCTCGGCTCGGTCACGCTGACGGCGGACGACCTGGTGGTGACGCAGACGCCGCTCGAGGGGTGGGGCGTGGCGACGGCGGCGGGCGAAACCGTGGCGCTCGACCTGTCGGTGTCCGACGCGCTGCGCGCCGAGGGCTGGGCGCGCGAGGTCGTGCGGCTCATCCAGGACGCCCGCAAGAGCGACGGCCTCCAGGTCAGCGACCGGATCGAGCTGCGCTGGGCGACGCCGGACGGCGACCTGGCGGCGGCGCTGGCGCGCGCACGGCGAGCTGATCGCCGGTGAGGTGCTGGCCGTGTCGTTCGGGCCCGGCGAGGGACCGGGCGACGCGGCCGGGCCCGTGGTACGAGCACGCCGACGACGATCTGGGGCTGCGGTTCTGGCTCGCGGTCAGCGGCTGACCGCACGCCGCGCGGGCGGGCGGTCCGGGGGCGTGCGCGGCGGGCCGAAGGTCACCCGGTCATGAGGGGAGCGGACCGGGGCCAGAGTCGCACCGGTCCGTTCGAGAAAACTGGTTGGCTTTAGCGGTTTTCTGGCGTGTCAGCCGCTTTGCTGGAGCTCGTGGCGCTAGCCCTCGGGCTGGCAGGCGGCGCAGGGGGTGCAGTTGGCCGCCTTGGCCTCGGGGATCGGACTTCCTGGCGATGTCGGCCTCGTCCATGAAGCGGATGAGGATGCAGTCCGGGTCGTGGTACCTGGGCACGCCGGGGATCACCGTGACGAGCCTGGCGCCGCTCGCCTGCGGGGCGGACGTCTCGTCGGTGCCGGTGTCCTCGTCCGCCGCCGCCGCGGCGGGGGTCTCGGCCGTCTCGGCGCTGGAGTCGGCCGTCACGATCGCGCCATCCGGCGTTACCGGGTGCTGGCCGCCGTCAGGGCGGGGGTCGGCGCTGGCCGCGTCGGGTGATTCGGCGTCGGTCGGGGCGGGCTCGGCCGCCTTGGCCTTCTCCGTCACCGTCTTCGCGGGCACCGTGTCGGGCGACACCGTGTTAGCCGCCACGGTCTCGGCGGCGTCGGGCTTCTTGTCTGCCTCGGGCGCGGCCTCGTCCGTCTCGTCGTCCTCGAGCCACGAGTAGCGAGTCGGCCAGTCGTCGTCGGTGTCGACGACGTCGGTGTCGACGACGTCGGCTGCGGCCGATGGGGTATCGGTGGACGAGTCGTCGTCGGGCGCGGGCGTCTTCGCCGCGAACGCCTTGAACGGCTCGGCCTCGGGTGGCGTCGGCCGTGGGTGGGTCGGCCTTCGCCGGCGCCGGCCTTTACCTGGTCGGCCTTGGCAGGCTCGCCGTTGGCAGGTTCGCCGTTGACAGGCTCGGCCGCAGCCCGGTCGGCGACGGACTGGTTCAGCCGGTCGAACCAGCTCGGCGGGGCCGGCTGGTCGGTGGAGCTGTCCCAGCCGCGCGCGGGAGCGGAGGCGGCCGAAGTGGAGCCGGACTGCGGTTCCTTGGCGGATGGCCTGGTGGGGGCCTGCTCCCTGGGCGTCCAGTTCGGGCGCCCCTGGTCGTCCGGCGACCAAGAGGAAGGCTGCGGCGGGCGAGTCTCCCAGTCCGCCACGGTCTCGTCTACCCGGGTCGACGCCTGGCTGAAAGCATGCTGGCGCTGCCCCAACGGAGGGCTGCATCGCCGCCGGCGTCGTCACGGACGGGGCCGCGACGGTCGGCGCCGCGGCGGACTTCGACGCGACCGCAGCGGCGGATGCAGCTGCGGCGGCTTCAAAGGCAGCCGTAGCGGGCCCCTTCGGGCGGATCTGTCGGTTGATCCTCCCGAACGGGCCCGTCACTGCCACGAACATCGACCGGTGCCGGCCGACTGGCCGACCGGCGATTCCTGAGTCCGCGCCCGCACTAGCGGGCGCAAGCTCAGGACCGCCCCCGAATAGCTCGTCGCGCTTAAGCACGACCCCGATAGCGAGCACGATCAGTGCCACGGCACTGACCGCGATCGCTCACGTAGACCAGCGACAGCTTGCTGGTGGCGACGCCGCCGATAAGCACCCCGATGGCGACGACAACCAGCCCGGCGCTGAACCGGATCACTTAAAAATCACCTCGTGTCCGGAGAACCGGAGAGCTACGTCAGCGGATCAACGACCATCGGGACGGAAGCCGCCCGCGTGCTCGGGAACCGCATACTGGGCTGCCGTAGGCGCCGGACCAGCCAGACCGTTGCGCACCCCGGACTGGCCGAGGCCAGCCGGAAGCTGCGGCGGTGCTGGCGGTGCCGCCGGAGGCATGGCCGGGAACGTGCCACTGTCGGTCACGCCGGCCTCCAAGTCGCGCAGCTGCCCCTCAAGATAGGCCTTCAGGCGGCTGCGGTACTCACGCTCGAATGCGCGCAGGTCATCGACCCGACGCTCAAGCTCCTCACGCGACTGCACGAGCGAGCCCATGGCCTGGCGGTGACGCTCCTGAGCGTCACGCTCCAGGGACTCGGCGCGCGCCCTGGCGTCACCGGTGATCTGCTCCGCCTGGCGGCGGGCCTTGGTCAGCACCTCGTCGGCCTCCCGGCGAGCCCTGCCCAGGGTCTCGTCGGCTTCCCGGCGAGCGTCGGCGATCGCCTGGTCGGCGGTCTGCTGGGCAAGCGAGAGCACCCGCGCGGCCGTGTCCATGCTGTTGTTGTTGTCTTCGCTCGAGTACATCGAGCTCTGATGCATGGGCTCGGGGCGTCGGTACTCCATGGGCGGCTCTGGCGCCATCATGTCCGACTTCTGGTCGGACAGTGGCGAAGAGAGCGCGGACATGGCCGGCTTCCCTCCACCACGCAGCACCTCGGCCAGCTTCGCCCGGAGTTCTTCGTTCTCCTGGATAAGCCGATCAAGTTCGGCCTCGACCTCGTCGAGGAAGGCGTCAACTTCTTCCTCGTCGTAGCCGGGCCTAAGCCTGGTCGTACTGAACTGCTTGTTCCGCACATCCGCGGGAGTCAGCGGCATCTCGTCTCCTCGGCGCGCTTGGCTGTGTTCCTCAGCACCGTAGTTCCGTCAGCACCGTGTTCCTCAGCACCGTACCTGCAAAGCACGGTACATGCTTCAGAGTCTCGGTACAGCCACCTGCAAGCAAAATCAGTACCACGATGAACAGCACCATGAAGCTGAGGTCGAGCCTCACTCTACCGAGCTGGAGGGGAGGAATGTGGCGACGTAGGAATTTTAGTGGGCGGATCGGTCAGCGTGAGGATGGTCTCACACAGCACCAGGACGACGCCGTGCGGATACCCAGTCGCGCGCGAACGCGCGGATCCAGCTGATGATCATGGTCCCGATGAGCACGACCAGGTACAGCGTCGAGCACGTAGGTAAGGACGATCTGCAGGTAATGCAGGAAGTTGTGCATCACATCACCTTGTCCTAGCCCGCGCACGCGTCTCAGCCCGGCCTCGTGCCCCTCAACCAGTGGCCCTAGCTCTGGTTGAAGAAGCCGCGCTCGGCGATCCTCGCCTTGTCCTCCGCGGTCACCTCGACGTTCGCCGGGGACAGCAGGAAGACCTTGTTCGTCACCTTATCGATGGACCCGCGAAGGCCGAAGATCAGACCCGCCGCGAAGTCGACCAGGCGACGCGCGTCGCTGTCGACCATCTCGGTCAGGTTCATGATCACCGGGGTGCCCTCACGAAAGTGCTCACCGATGGTCCGCGCTTCATTGTAGGTGCGCGGATGAAGTGTCGTGATCCGGGCAAGCTCTCACCTGCTGCGGAGGAATGGCCTCGACCCGGTGATCGCTCACGTACGCACCGTAGTCGGCGCGCGCGGCAACGGACGCGACGGTATCGACGACGTCGACTGTCTCGTCGTATTCGTCGTACTCCTCGTACGAGTCGTAACCGTCCGTGAACCGGCGATCGTCCTCCACGAGGCCAAGGTAGACCGCCATCTTGCGCATCGCGCTGGCCATCCTTCAGTCCTCCGTCGTACCACACCCACGCGTCGCCGCGCACCCAACAGACCCCAGAAACTCCTTACGCGACGGACATTACAGGACCGGGAGCGATCTGTTGCCGAGCAACGCCGTACCAATTCTCAGGTGTGTCGCGCCGTTTCGAACGGCGGCCTCGAGGTCGCCGCTCATCCCGGCCGAGATGATGGTCGCGGCCGGGTTGATCTCGCGCAGCGGTGTCCGAGATCGCGCGGAGCGCGGCGAACGCCGTCTCCGGGGCGACGCCGAGCGGGGCGACCGCCATCACGCCCGCCGAGCGCGAGGCCCTGCTCGGCCTCGATCGCGGCCGCGACCTCGGGCAGCTCGGCGATCAGCGCGCCGCCTCTGGCCGGGTCGCCGTCGAGGCTGACCTGGACCAGGCAGGTGACAGCGCGGGCGCCGCCGCGGCGGTTGCTGCCGTTGCCGCGCACGGCCGCGCTGCCGAGGGCGCGCACGAGCCGGACCCGGTCGACCGAGTGCACGACGCTGGCGTACCTGACCACGCTGCTGCGCCTTGTTGGTCTGCAGCTGGCCGATGAAGTGCCAGCGGACCGGCGCCGACGTCGCCTCGGCCACCTCAGCCGCCTTGGGCGCCGCCTCCTGGTCCCGGTTCTCGCCGAAGTCGGTCAGGCCGAGGCCCGGCCAGCGTCGACCACGTCCTGCGCGGGCCTGGTCTTGGTGACGGCGATGAGCGTGATCTCGCTGGCGTCTCGTCCCGCGGCCGCGCAGGCGGCCGCGATCGCGGCCCCGGACGGCGGCGAGGTTGCCCGCCAGCTCGGCGTGCCTCGCGCGAGTCACTTGAGGAAGTCGGGGACATCCAGGTCGTCGTCCTCTTCGAAGACGACCGGGCGACGACGCCCGGCGCTCACGTCGAAGACCGTGTCCTGCTTGCCCGCCCGCCCGGAGTCCTTCCAGCTGGCGGGCGCCCGCGGACGCGGCGTCGGCGTCGCGGTCGCGGTCGTCGCGCGGCCCGCGAGCCGTAGCCGCCGGCCGACTTGCCGTCGTAGTCCTCGTCGTCACCGTCGGGCGAGACGAACGAGACCGGGGATGGCACGTAGCCCGCCGAGGCGCCGTCGCCGCCCGTCTGGGCGGGGACGGCCGACGATCGGGTCGGCCAGGCTGCTGGCGCAGCGAGCTCGTGAACGGCGCCGGCTCGGCGCGGGGCGGGAGCAGGGCGGCGGCGGCCGGGGCCGCCGGGGCGGGCGACGAGGCGCCTGCGCCGCCCCAGGCGGCCGCGGCGCGAGGCGGCCGGCGATGCGGACGACCGCCGCTGAGCCGGCGGGCGACGTTCGTCGGACGGCGTGGACGGCGGCCCGCCCGGGCCGTCGACGGCGGCGCTGGCGAGCCGCCACCGGACGAGCGGCGTCGAGTCCGCTGCCCGGACGAGCCGGGCGAGCGGCTCACGTGAGCGGGGCGGAGGCCGCCGCGGTTCGGCTGCGCCTCGTCGAACCCGGCCGCGATCACCGTCACCCGCACCTCGTCGCCGAGCGCGTCGTCGATGACCGCGCCGAAGATGATGTTGGCGTCCACCGCGGCCGAGTTGGCAACCAGCTGCGCCGCCTCGTTGATCTCGAACAGAGCCCGAGGTCGGAGCCGCCCTGGATGGACAGCAGGACGCCGTGCGCGCCGTCGATCGACGCCTCGAGGAGCGGCGAGGAGATCGCCATCTCGGCGGCGGCCACCGCGCGGTCGTCGCCGCGCGAGGAGCCGATGCCCATCAGCGCCGAACCCGCGCCGGACATGACCGACTTCACGTCCGCGAAGTCGAGGTTGATCAGGCCGGGGGTGGTGATCAGGTCGGTGATGCCCTGAACACCGGAGAGCAGCACCTGGTCGGCCGCCTTGAACGCGTCGAGCACGGACACGGACCGGTCGGAGATGGACAAGCAGCCGATCGTTCGGAATAACAATCAGCGTGTCGACCTCGGCCCGCAGCCGCTCGATCCCGGTCTCGGCCTGGACCGCGCGCCGCTTGCCCTCGAAGCCGAACGGGCGGGTCACCACGCCGATGGTCAGCGCGCCGAGCGAGCGGGCCACGTTGGCCACCACCGGGGCGCCGCCGGTGCCGGTGCCGCCGCCCTCGCCCGCGGTGACGAAGACCATGTCGGCGCCCTTGAGCACCTCTTCGATCTCCTCGCGGTGGTCCATCGCAGCCTGGGCGCCGACGTCCGGGTTCGCGCCGGCGCCGAGCCCTCGGGTCAGTTCCCTGCCGACGTCGAGCTTGACGTCGGCGTCGCTCATCAGCAAGGCTTGCGCGTCGGTGTTGATCGCGATGAACTCGACGCCCTTGAGTCCCTCTTCGATCATGCGATTGACGGCGTTAACGCCGCCCCCGCCGATTCCGACGACTTTGATGACCGCCAGATAGTTCTGCGGTGCTGCCACGAGGAGGGTACCTTTCCGCTCGCTCTTTTACCTGCCCATCCCGACCCTTAGAGTTTCACCTTCAGGTTGAGATTTAGAGTTTTGTCTTCCTTACGATTGATAGGGACAGTAGGGTGGGGAGACATCGTGGTCAACTAGCCACGCGCGTAGATCCCCAGCGTGTCGCGTATCACCGTGTGACCACGGTCCCCGGCGCGCTCACATTCATGTAGCTGACGCCGCTGCGGAGCAGGATCTGAAGCTCGCGGTTCTTGGCGGCGGCATTACCCGGGTCGCCCCAGACGATCGTCTTGCCGCCCGTCCGCGGTCAGGGTCACCTGCTGCGATTCGGCGACCGAGCCGCCGCCCGACCCGGTCGGCACCTGCGGCGACCGACACGCTGCTGACCGTGCGCTCCAGCGAGGGCGCCAGCTCGGTCAGCACGGCCGAGACGGCGGCGACGCCGGGGTCGGCGCGCAGCGCGGCGCCCGACAGCGAGGTGGCGAAGCAGCGGCAGCGCCGGCGGGCTTGGCCGTCGCCATCCGCACGATCACCCCGGCCGGGTCGACCAGGTCGTAGCCGCCGTGCGCCATCCGCACCGCGAGCACCGGCACCCGCTCGGTGACCACGATCGCCACATGGTCGGGCCAGTCCACGCTCACGGTGGCGGAGGCCACCTGACGGATCGCCTCGACCCGCCGGGTCACCGCCCCGGCATCGACCCCGGACAGCGGCGTGCCCAGCGGGACGTCGGCCGCCTCGATGACGGCCGCGGCCGGGACGAGATGGGTGCCGGTGACCGTGACCGACCGCACGACGAACACCCGGTTGCCGAGCAGCAGCCACGCGACCCCGGCGACGACGGCGACCGCCGGCCAGCGCGAAGAACCCCGTCCGCCAGGGGTTGCGGCCTCTCCGGCGGCGGGCCCGGCCGGGCGGCGACGCCGCCGGGGGGACCGCGTCGGTTGTTGTGCCGGTCGTTGTGCCGGTTGTCGTGCCGGGACCCGGCCCGCCGCTCGGCGCCGGGCCGGTCATGGCGTGGTCGCCCCGGACGCCGCGATCTCGTCGAGCACCAGCGGTCCCATCTTGGTGATGTCGCCCGCCCCCATGGTCAGCACCAGGTCGCCCGGCTTGGCGATCGCGGCGACGACGGCCGGGCACGTCGGCGAAGTCGGGCACGTACCGGGCCGCGCCGCCCGGCACCGCGTCGGCGACGAGCCTGCCGGTCACCCCCGGTTCCGGGTCCTCGCGGGCCGCGTACACGTCGAGCACCACCGCCTCGTCCGCGAGCCCGAGGGCGGCGCCGAACTCGGCCGCGAAGATCCTCGTCCGGCTGAACAGGTGCGGCTGGAAGACCGCGATGACCCGGCCGCCGTCGGCGGTGATGTCACGCGCCGCGCGCAGGTCGGCGGCGAGCTCGGTCGGGTGGTGGGCGTAGGTGTCGAGGACCCGGACGCCGCGGGCCTCGCCCTTGGGCTCGAGCCGCCGGGCGGCGCCGCGGTAGCTGGCCAGGGCCGTCGCGGCCCGCCCGGGCTCGATCCCGAGCTCCACCGCGGCGGCGAAGGCGGCGGCCGCGTTCAGCGCGTTGTGCCGTCCCGGCACCCGCAGCTGAAGATCAACATCGATTGTCCCGAACGGTCCCTGGCGGCTCTGGCGGGCCGACGGCTCCGTCCCGGCGGGGCCGGCCGCCTCGGGCAGTGGGCCGGCCGCCTCGGGCAGTGGCCGGCCGCCTCGGGCGCGCTGCCCTGGTCGGCGTGCAGGTGGAACGATGCCTGCATCCCGCTGGTCGTGACGTCGGCGATCCGGTAGTCCGCGTCGGCTGATTCGCCGTAGCTGACTACCCGCAGCCCCAGCGCGCGGGCTTGGCTGGCGAGGTCGCGCGTGCCGGAGTCGTCCGCGCAGGTCACCAGCAGGCCGCCGGGCTTGACCCGGCTGAGGAAGGCGGCGAACGAGGCCCGGTAGGCCGCCTCGGTCCCGTAGTTGTCCAGGTGGTCGGCGTCGACGTTGGTGACCACGGCCACATCCGGCGAGTACATCAGGAACGAGCCGTCGCTCTCGTCCGCCTCGGCGACGAAGAAGGGGCCGTCGCCGTCGGCCGCGCCGACGCCGGTGGCCGCGAGCACGCCGCCGATCGCGTAGGCGGGGTCCGCGCCGGCTGCGCTGGTCTCGATGAGCACGGTGGCGATCATCGACGTGGTGCTGGTCTTGCCGTGGGTACCGGTCACCGCGATCACCCGGCGGCCGAACATCAGCGAGCCGAGCGCGGCCGCGCGGTGCACCACCCGCAGGCCCCGCCGGTTCGCCTCGACCAGCTCCGGGTTGTTCGCCCTGATCGCGCTGGACACGACGAGCGTGTCCGCGTCGCCGAGATGGCCGGCCGCGTGGCCGACGCAGACCCGGGCCCCGAGCGCTGCCAGCTCGGACAGCGCGACCGAGTCGGCGGTCGTGTCGCTGCCGGAGACTTCCACCCCGCGGGCCAGCATGATCCGGGCGATGCCGGACATCCCGGCGCCGCCGATGCCGGCGAAGTGCACTCGCCCGAGTTCCTCGAGCGGTACTGGTTCTGTTGGCGTCACCAGCGCCATCGCGCGTGTCCCCTCCCCGCCGCTATGACCGCGCCTGCCGGTGACGTCCCGGGCCCGGATTCGGGCTCGGGAGCGACGCGGCCGACCCGGGCGGACTCTGCGGGAGCCGGCCCTGGCCGGCAGGGCCTGCGGCGGCTGAGGGGCCCGCGGTGGCTGCGGGGCTGGGGCTGGGGCTGGGCGCGGGGCCGGCTGCCGGCGAGCGTCGGCTGGCGACCAGGCGTCGGACGGCGGCCAGCCCGCGCCCGGGCCGTTCCCGGCCTGGCGCTGGCCGCTCTCCTGCTGCTGGGGGCGGCCGGGTGCCCGGCTGCCTGCGGTCCGCGGCTGCCGAAGCCCGGCTGCTGCGGACCGCCTGGGCCCGGCTGCTGGGCGCCGCCCGCGCCCTGCTGGTGGCGGGTGGTGCGCGGAGTGAACAGGCTGCCTGGTTCTTCTGGGGCCGGGGCGGGCGGCTGCGGCGCCGGGGACGCCCACTGCCCGGCGGGCGCCGACGACGGCGCCGGGGCCGAGGCCGGGGCTGGGCGCGGGGTCGGCTGACTGCCGCCGGCCGGGTCCTGGCCGCCTGCGGCGACCCGGGCGGCCGCCTCGGCGGCGACGATGTCGATGACCGCCTTCGCCAGCCAGCGGTCGGCGTCCTTCCTGCCCATCGCGGCGGCCGCCTCCGACATGCCGGCCACCTGGTCGATGTTGGTCAGCACCGGGAGCAGCGAGGTCTTGATCCAGTCGGCCGTCAGCTCCGCGTCGTCGACCAGCAGGCCGCCGCCGCGCTGCACGATCGGCAGCGCGTTCAGCCGCTGCTCGCCGTTGCCGTGCGGCAGCGGGACGTAGGCGGCGGGCAGGCCCACGGCGGTGAGCTCGGCGCACGTCATCGCGCCGCCCCGGCACAGCGCGAAGTCGGCGGCGGCGTAGGCCAGGTCCATCCGGTCCACGTAGGGCACGGCCACGTACGGCACCGGCCCGGGCGGCGCCTGGATCTCGTTCACGTGCTTGGGCCCGGTGACGTGCAGCACCTGCACCCCGGCGCTGGTGATCGCGCCGACCGCGCCCGCGAGCGCCCGGTTGAGCGACACGGCGCCCTGCGAGCCGCCGGTGACGAGCAGCACCGGCAGGTCGGGCCGGAGCCCGAAGTGCGCTCGCGCCTTGTCGCCGAGCGCGAACCGGTCGAGCTCGGCGATCTGCCGCCTGATCGGCAGCCCCAGGTACCTGCCGTTGCGCAGCTTGGTGTCCGGGTGGCCGGTGAAGACGTGCGTGGTGAGATGCGCGCCGAGCCGGTTGGCGATGCCGGCCAGCGGGTTCGCCTCGTGCACCACGATCGGCACCTTGTGCCGCTTGGCCGCCAGGTACGCGGGCGTCGCCACGTACCCGCCGAAGCCCGACGAGGACGTCCGCGCCGACCCGGTCCAGGATCGTGCCCACGGCGTGCACCGCGCTGGCCAGCCGGCCGGGCACGGTGAGCAGCTGGGGCGTCACCGAACGGGGCAACGGCACCGCCGGGATCAGCTCAAGCTCGTAGCCGCGGAGCGGTACGAGCCTGGTCTCCAGGCCCCGCGCGGTGCCGAGGCACGTGACCTGAATACTGCTGTCGGCCTGCCGAAGCGCGTCGGCAAGCGCGAGAGCAGGCTCGATATGACCGGCTGACCCGCCGCCAGCTAGCACGACCCGCATCGCATCTGCTCCTCGCTCGTCGCCCGGCCGGTGTTACGCCGCGGCGCTGATCATCTAAGTTCCGCGCTGCGTCCCCCGGCCAAGCCAGCTTAGAACGCGAGACCCCACGCCGGGGCCGCGTGCCGCCAATGCCTGGCTCGCTCCTGGTTCCCGCCGCGCAAACGACATGAGCATACCCAGACCGATCATCGTCACCAGCACTGATGACAGTCCCTGGGAGACCAGCGGCAGCGGCACCCCGGTAATCGGGAACACCCCGATCACCGCGCCGATGTTCACCACTGCCTGCATGACGATCCAGGCGGTGATCGTGGCGGCGGCCAGCCGGCTGAACGTGTCAGGGGCGCGACGCGCCACCCGAAGTCCGGCGTACGCAAGCCCACCGTACAGCGCGGTCACGCAGAGCGTGCCGACAAGGCCAAGTTCCTCGCCGATGATCGCGAAGATGAAGTCGCTCGAGTCCTCGGGCAGCCAGCCCCACTGCTCCTTGCTCGCGCCAAGGCCCGAGCCGAACAGGCCGCCGGACCCGAGCGCGTACTTCCCCTGGATGGGCTGCTGGTTGGTCCCGACCGGGTTGGTGTTGCTCCCGGGTGCAGGAAATCGCTCGATCCGGGCGGACCCGTAGCCCTCTGGCCACGATCAGCAGCACCAGCACCAGGCCCATCAGGATGAGCAGGGCGGCGAACACCCGCGTCGGTATCCCGGCGATCCACAGCAGCGCGAGCAGGATGACCAGCAGGATCGAGGTGGTGCCGAGGTCGTCGCCCGCCATCACCAGCAGCGCGAGCACGCCCGCGCCCGGCATCAGCGGGACCAGCAGGTGCCGCCAGTCGGCCAGCATGCCCAGCTTCTCCTTGCGGGCGAGCAGGTCCGCGCCCCAGACCGCGAGCGCCAGCTTGGCCAGCTCGGACGGCTGGAAGGTGATCGGGCCGATCGCGATCCAGCGGGCCACGCCGTTGTGCTTCACCGCGCACGCCCGGGATCAGCGTCAGCCCGAGGCCGATGACGGACACCGCCAGCAGCGGGTAGGCCATCGCCCGGAACACCCGGGGCGACGAGCGCGCCATCAGCCACATGATCGGCAGGCCGACCACGATGCCGGCGACCTGCCACTCGAAGTCGTGGTACGGCGACTCGCCCTGGCTCAGGTCGATCACCGACCCGGTCGACAGCACCATCATCAGGCCGAGGCAGAGCAGCAGGGTGGTGATGCCGACGATCAGGTAGTACGACGTGAGCGGCCGGTCGAGCAGCGCCCGGGCGGCCCGCACCCGCTCGCGGAGCCCGGCCACGCCGCCGCCGAGCGGATCGCGCCACGGCCGGCGCCGGGCCGGCGTCCAGGCGCTCGGCGTCCTCGTCCTCGCCCGGCCCGAACCCGTCGTCAACCGCACTTCCACCCACGCGGACATACATGCCATCTAGTGTCTGCGTTCGGCCCGCCCGCACCCGGAACATCCGCCGCGTGTCGCGCAACTCCACCGCATTCCCCGCCACGCATTGTTTCCGTTCGCCGGGCGTTGGCCTGGCACCTGGTCCGGCACGCGACGCGGACGGGTCTGCCTCGCGGCGACCGTCGGCGTTAGGGCTCTAAGTCAGTGACGATCTGGGTAGCGCGGGCAACCGCGGCCGCCACGCGCTGCAGCGGTGGTATCGGCCGCGATCGGGTCGTGTGGCGATCGGCCGGCTGGTGGAATGCCGCCAACGCGCTGACCGCCTGGTGGACTACATGTCGCTTACCGGCGATCGTTCGTACCTGCCGGTTGTCGCGCGCACATTCGACCGCGCCCCGGGGCGTCGGCGGCGCGGATTCATCAACGAGTTCTACGACGACTGCGGCTGGTGGGGACTGGCCTGGCTGTGCGCCTTCGACCTGACAGCCGATCGACGGTACCTGGGGGCGGCCGAGGACGTTCTTCCAGTACATGATCTACGGGCTGGGATGACACGTTCGGCGGCGGCGTGTGGTGGTCCCGGCGGCGGGACTACAAGAACGCGATCACCAATGAGCTGTTCGGCCTGCTGGCCGCGCGCCTTTACCTGCGCACGGAGCGACCAGGCTACCTCTCCTGGGCGCACCTGCTGCTGGGAGTGGTTCGCCGCCAGCGACCTGATCGGACCGTCCGGCCTAGTCAACGACGGCCTGTCTGCGGCGGGCAAGAACAACGGCGGCACCACCTGGACCTACAACCAGGGCGTGGTGCTCGGCTGGCTGGCCGACCTGCACGCGGCGACTTCGGATCGCTCCTACTTGTCGACTGGGCTGGTCACGGCGGGAGCGGCGCTGCGCTCGCTGACCTTCGACGGGATCTTGACGGAGCTGGGGCGCGGCGCCCCCAGCGGAGACCTCGTGCAGTTCAAGGGCATCTTCGCGCGAAGCCTGCGGGCGTTCGCGGCCGTCGCGACGGTCCCGGGCTACCGTCGAGTTCACGCTGGCGAACGCCTCGTCCGCGTGGGACCGGGCGCGGAACGCTGTCGGACCAGTTCGGCTACCGCTGGCAGGGCCCGTTCGACCGCGCCGACGCCGGCCGCCAGTCCGTCCGCGCTTGACCTGCTGAACTCCGCGATCGGCATCGCCGCGGGGCCCGACTATCACTGAATCTCGGTGAGGAGGTTCTTGTGCCAGACGATGATCGTGTAGTCCTGGTATCGGTACACCTGCGCGGGCGAGCCGAACGACGCGCACGGCCTCCAGCTCGGTGATCGGATGCGGATCGGTCCCCGACGGAGGGTTGATGAAGCAAGAAATCCGCGTAGTGGGTGGCCGGGTCGAACGCGCTGACGTTCGTCTCCCATAGGTAGGGAGACGCATGCGCCCCGGTCAGCTGCACCGCCGCCAACTGGACGGCTCCGCCGGTCTCGACCGTGATCGGGTTGGCCGCCCAGTATCCGGCGACGCCATCTGGTCAGGCCGTGCGCGGACAACCAGTTCCCCAGAGCCGGCGGTTCGCGACCGGACCGGCCGGTTGCGCTAGACGCCCACGCCCAGGGTGACTGCGTAACAGCCGATTAGCAACGGGAACCGACCATTGCAGGCGCAGTCGGGCCAGTGGGCCGACGCATCAGCGGCCCGGCCAAGCGGCCCCAGGGGCACGATCGAGTCGATCTCACGGAAGTTGGCGATCGGATCCGGGATGAAGACGCCGTAGGCCAGGAAATCGATAGACGATGGCGGCGGTCACGACCGCCCGATACGAGGTCGCCGCATGGGCCTGATCGCTGCGAATCCCAAGCGCCACCGCCGCTCACGACAAGAACCAAGCGCGGTCAGCCGGATGACAGCGAAGGCCGTCTGGAGGGCCTAGCTGAGGATGGGAACTGAACGCCGAACAAGGTACAGGCAGTCCCATGCAGCGCGCCAACGAAGTGCTCCCAGAGCGACCCGAAGCCGACGAACGTCGCAGGTATTCCGCTTACGGACCATCCGCCGACCGCCTTGATGATTCGGGGGGCAGCAAGTCCGATGACCGCCGAGCGCACAGCAGACGGCGATGCAGCAGTCGCTCCTGACGGTATTCAGGGCGCGTGATACTGAATCTGCATCTGAGCAGAGCAAACAGCGATCAGCGGCGCGACCCCGATCAGCCAGGGTGAGCTGATCGCTAACGAACCGCGGCCGACAACACAACGACCACGATGGCGAGCTTTCCTGTAGCTGCAGTGAGCGGGCTTCGAATCAGAAGCAACAGCAGCAGAATCGGCACCGCGCTGCCGGTGTGATCTGGGTTCGTCAGCAGAGTTCTCTGATCAACAGCGACTGGGGCCAGCGCTACCCCGGCCGCAGATGGCCGCACGGACGAATCCCGCACGCCCAGCCGCGTCTCCCTTAGCGACAAGGACGACAAGCAGCAGGCACAGTGTGTACGTAAGCGCCGCGCAGATCTGCACAACGTCCGGTCGCAGGCCGCGAACCGCGACAACCAGCATGTACTCAGGGCAGTTCGGTCAGATAGAAGGATACGTCAGAAAGCTGCCATCCGCGCAACAGCAAATTACCGTGCAGCATGGCCGACGCCTGCAGTATGTTAGCCGCGCGGATTCGCCACGTGTCGCCGACCACTTCTATCACGGGGACCGGCGCAGGACGGCGAGCCCGCCGTTAGTCGTGTCTGTGCGGGCAGTCTGCAGTCTCAAGGTCGCGCAGCAATCACTCCCTCAGTTTGGGCGTGTCCTCTCAAGCGCAGCACGTATGCATTCGCCAGGCCTCCGCGGACTCTCTTATTCCATTGCTACTGTCGTGGTGCCAGCCGTTACAGACGTGTCGAGGCCAAGCTCCGCACGTGGGTCATGAGGCGCAAGCGAGACCGCAATAACCGAAACGCCGACATACTTTGGAGTCCCGACAAGGCGGCCGCCTGCGATTCCGTTGCGTTCACAACTCATGATCGACAGGCGGCCGCCGGATCGCCACACCAGAGATGTCACGCGCGGCGATGCAATTAAGACACTGGGGCGCAGACCTCAGTAAGCTCTAGATACACACCGCTCTTATACTGCCAGACAATAGCGCAGTAGTTGCCGGTCGGCACATTGGAATCATTCAGGCTCTGTCTCGCTGTGTTATTTCCTATTGCGTTGCGTGACTGGCGGCGGGCGGGGTTGTGCTCATGCGGGGATCGGTGGCATCCAGGGGTTTCCGGTGAGGGCGTCGCGGATGGCGGTCATGACGTCGGCGCCGTGCTTGCGGGCGGTGTCGAGGTAGCCGCGGATGGCGTAGCGGTTGCGGGTGGCGGTCTCGGAGCGGAGCCGGCCGGAGATCTTCTGCTGGGTCTTCGACGGGCGCAGGTCGCGCTCGGCCTGGTTGGAGGTCGGCGGGATCCGCAGGTCGCCCAGGAACCGCAGCACGTCGGCCTCGCGGTCCCGGAGGCATTCCAGCAGCATGCGGCCGGGTTTCTGCTTGCTCTTCGCGCCGGGCACCGGGCGGACCTCCGACAGGCCGACGCGGACGGCGTTGCGGAAGAGGCCCAGGTCAGCGGCCATGGCGTCGTCCGGGACGGCGGCCAGGCCCTTGTCGCGGGCGGTGTTCGCGGCGTGGATCAGGGCGCGCAGCGCGTCCGGCGGCCTGGCCGGGCCAGATCGCGTCCGGGTACGACTGCGCGGCGTCCTCGAGATCGCGCAGGAGATGCTGGGTGCACAGCTGGTGCAGCACGCCGGGGATCGCGTCGTAATTCTGGTAGCGGTCATGGACCAGCACGGCGCCGGACAGGTCCGGGAACACGAACGCGTCGAAGCGTCTTCATGGACCGGTCGCCGAGGAAGAAGTAGGTCAGCAGGCTCGTGCAGGCCACGAGCAGGTACTTCTTGCGGGTCTTCGGCCCGGGCCCGACCCGGATCGGGGTCTCGTCGGCGCACAGCACGCCCGCGGTGATGACCAGGGCCCGGATCAGCATGTTCACGCCCGCGCACGGCTTTCGCGGCGCGGGCGATCATGGAGTGGACGAACCCGTCCGAGGGGCGGGTCCCGGTCAGCGCCTCGATGATGCCCGCGCACCGCTCGACCGGGACATGGTGCACGACCAGCAGGAACACGCACCAGGCCTGCAGGTTCGGCCCGTAGGTCACGGTGCCGGCCTCTCCGGCCGCCGGCCGGCGGCGCCGCGGCGTGCACCCGCCCGCAGCGGCACGCCACCGCGTGCTCGTCGTACTGCGTGAGGACCGCGGTGACCGCCGGGGTGTCCATGAGCTGGTGCGACGCGACCACGCCGAGGTCGTCTGCGTCCGCGAGGTCCCGCCCGCACGCGCAGGAGCCCTCGCGGGAACAGCGGCTCCGTCTTGTCCGGGTCCTCGCTCCAGGCCAGGTGCGCACCGGGAGCGCCGGGCTGCTTGCCCTGCCTTCTCTTCCCGCCGCCGCGCTTCGGCCTCGGCTCCGGCGGGGTCTTCCCGGGCAGGTCATCGGCCGACGGCGGCATCCCGGAGTTCCCGGAGTTCCGCGACACCGCCCGCTCGAGTCTCGCCAGCCGCTCCGACAGGTCCGTGACCTGCGCCGCCAGCTCGGCGTTCCGCTTCTCCAGGATCTCGATCAGCATGCCCTGAAGCTCAGCCACCACGGCGAGATCACCATCAGGCGCGGTCCCGGTCACGGCAGCCATCGTCCCCGCAGGCAGCACCCGCCGACGCGCAAACCCCCCTACCGCAGCGAAAACGTAACCTCAGCCAGCGCAAACCCGTCGTTGCCTAAAACCCCGGCAGGGGGACCTGAATGCTTACCCTTAATGAGCCGCAGCCCCAGCCAGCGATAATACTCGCCGCCCCGCCAGCACCATCTGCTCCGTCCCGCCCGAACCGCACTCCGCCTAAGAAACACCTGAGTGAATCACCCTCCATTCAAAGTGCTTTAGCGTTTTACCCGCGAGCGGGAAGGACGACGTCACGAGTAGCTAACACGTCGGACTTGGCGGCACGGGCCGGGCAGTCGGAGGGACGGGTCCGTTCGGGAGAATGGGGCTATGGAATTTGATCTTGAGTCGTGGCTGGTGCATGCGGGGACCGAGCGCGGGGCCGGGTCGCCGCTGGCGCCGCCGCTGCTGGCCACCAGCACGTACGTGTCGCAGGGGGAGCCGGATCCGGACCGCGGGTACGGGCGGATGAGCAATCCCGGGTGGGCGGCGGTCGAGGAGGCGCTCGCGGCGGCGGAGGGGCCGGGCGCGCAGGCGGTGACGTTCGCGTCCGGGCAGGCGGCGTCGATGGCGCTGATGCTGGCGCTGGCGGGCGGGCGGTCGCGGATCGTGTTCCCGCACGACGGCTACTACAACACCCGGGCGCTGGCGGACCGGCTGCGGCCGCACGGGGCGCTGGCGGTGGCGGTCGACCAGCTCGACCTCGACGTGGTCGAGGCGGCGCTGCGCGGGCGGGCCGGCCGTGCTGTGGGCGGAGACGCCGACCAACCCGCTGCTGCGGGTGGCGGACCTGGCGGCGCTCGGCGCGCTGGCGGAGGCGGCCGGGGCGCCGTTCGTGGTCGACAACACGACCGCGACCGGGCTGCTGCAGAAGCCGCTCGACTTCGGCGCGGTGGCCTCGGTCTACTCGCTCACCAAGTCGATCTCGGGGCACTCGGACGTGCTCGGCGGCGCGGTCGTGACCCGGGACGCGGAGCTGGCCGAGTCGGTCCGGGGGTGGCGGACGGCGGGCGGGGCGATCCCCGGGCCGTTCGAGAGCTGGCTGATTCTGCGCGGGATGAAGACGCTGCCGCTGCGGATCGCGCGGCAGTCGGACAACGCCCTCGCGATCGCGCAGTTCCTGGCCGGGCAGCCGCGGGTGACCGCGGTCCACTACCCGGGGCTCGCCCCCTCGGCGGTGGCGTCGCTGCAGATGCCCCGCGGCTTCGGGCCGCTGCTGTCGTTCGAGATCGCCGGGACGGCGGCCGACGCGGACGCGGTGGTGGCGGCGGCCGGGCTGATCGTGCCCGCCACCAGCTTCGGCGGCGTCGAGTCGACCTGGGAGCGGCGCGGGCGGTGGGCGGCCGAGACGGCGCCGGAGACGCTGATCCGGCTGTCGGCCGGGATCGAGCCCATCGCCGACCTACTAGCGGACATCGAGGGCGCGCTCCTAGGCTGACGCCATGGCGGATATTTCGGGCGGAGACCGGCCCGAGCTGGCCGACGCGGGACGGCTGGCGCGCAAGCTCGTCGGCCGGGCGGTGCGGCTGGCGCGGACCGAGGACCAGCCGCTGCGGCAGGTGCTGCTCGACCACCTCGGCCCCGAGGCGGGGCGGCTGCCCACGATCTCTGGCAGCTACCCGCTCTGGGAGCACGTCAACCTGCAGGTCGGGGTGGAGTCGTGGCTGGCGGCGAGCCCGGACCGGGCGCATGAGCTTATCGGCATCACCGGGGTCGGGCAGCTCAGGTTCAACGACCTGTCGATCGGGGCGCTGGTGCAGGCCCGGCCGGGCGGCCAGTATGGCGCGGCGGCGGTCGGCGCCGCGATCACCAGCGCGCTGCCGTGCGGCCCCGACGGGCAGACCCGCGGCTGCGTCAGCAACGGCATCTACCTGGTGCGGGACGGCGAGGACAGGCTCGCGCTGGTGCTGCTGCCATCCGGGATCGGACCCCACCAGGAAGTGACCCTGCAGGTCGTGGGGGCCGATCAGGGCCACGTCGAGCGGGTGCTGGCCGAGATCAGGCGGCTGGCGGTGGAGCGGAGCGTGTTCCGCGGCCAGGTGATCAGCTTCGGACCTGAGCTGTTCGGTCTGACCGGGGCGAGCACGCCGCTGAACTTCCTCAGCCGTCCGGACGTGCGCCGGGACCAGGTCGTGCTGCCCGATGAGCTGCTTGGCGAGATCGAGGGCCAGGTACTCGGCATCGCCGCCCACGCCGCCCGGCTGCTGGCCAGCGGCCAGCACCTCAAGCGCGGCATCCTGCTCTACGGCGCGCCCGGGGCGGGGAAGACGCACACCGTGAACTACCTGCTCGGCCCGGCTGCCGCAGGCGACCGTCATCGTGATCTCCGGCCGCGCGCTCGGCCGGATCACCGAGGCCTGCTCGGTCGCCCGCACGCTGCAGCCGTCGGTCGTCGTGGTCGAGGACGTCGACCTCATCGCCGAGGAGCGCAGTCACCGCCCGGGCGAGCACCCGCTGCTGTTCCAGCTGCTGAACGAGATGGAGGGGCTGAACTCGGCCACCGACGTCACCTTCCTGCTCACCACCAACCGGGCCGACCTGCTTGAGCCCGCCCTCGCCGCCCGGCCGGGCCGGGTCGACCTGGCGGCCGAGCTGCCGCTGCCGGACGCGGCCGCGCGGCGGGCGCTGATCCGGCTGTACCAGGGGCGCCTGGTGCTCGACGACACCGGCGTGGACGCGATCGTGGCGCGCACCGACGGGGTGACCGCGGCGTTCCTTAAGGAGCTGCTGCGGAAGGCCGCGCTGCTCGCGGCCGAGGCGGATGCGGCGGGGGCGGATGCGGCGGGGGCGGCCGACGGCTCGGGGCCGATTCGGGTGCGCGACGGACAGCTCGAGAAGGCGCTTGACCAGCTACTCGCGGGGCGCAGCGAGCTCACCCGGGTGCTGCTTGGCGGCCAGGCGGCGGTGACGGCCGCGGCCGCTGAGTGAGCCACCGGAGACATGTGACGGCGAGTTTTGTCGTGCTTACAGAGAGCTAGGCCCTCGGGGCAGGCGCTTTCAGCCGGATAACTTGGGGAACCAGCCGACGTAGAAGATGCCGAGGCCGAGCGCCACGAACATGCCCGCGATCAGCCAGAAGCGGACCACGATGGTTGTTTCCGCCCAGCCCGCCAGTTCGAAGTGATGTTGCAGCGGCGCCATTCTGAACACGCGTTTGTGGGTGAGCTTGTACGAGCCGACCTGGATCACGACCGACATCGTGATGATCACGAACAGCCCGCCGAGCAGGATCAGCAGCAGTTCCGTCCTGGTGATGATGGCCAGGCCGGCCAGCGCGCCGCCGAGGGCGAGCGAGCCGGTGTCGCCCATGAAGATCTTGGCCGGCGGCGCGTTCCACCACAGGAAGCCGAAGCAGGCGCCCATCACCGCCGCCGCGACCACCGCCGCGTCCAGCGGGTCGCGGACGTCGTAGCAGTTCGGGGCCAGCCCGGTGGTGCAGTCGTTGCGGTACTGCCAGTTCCCGATGATCACGTACGCGGCGAGCACCAGGATCGACGCGCCGGAGGCGAGGCCGTCCAGGCCGTCGGTGAGGTTCACCCCGTTCGAGGTGCCGGTCACCATCAGCAGCACCCAGATCACGAACAGGATCGGGCCGATGGAGATGCCGAAGTCGGCCAGGAACGAGATGTGCTCCGAGGCCGGGGTGATGTCGTAACCGTCGGGATAGTGCAGCGCGAAGACGGCGAAGATGACCCCCACCGCGGCCTGGCCGAACAGCTTGGCGCTGCTGCGCAGGCCGAGGCTGCGGCGCATGAACAGCTTGATGTAGTCGTCGGCGAAGCCGACCAGGCCGAGGCCGGTCATCAGGAACAGCACCAGCAGGCCGGAGGCGGTCATCGGGTCACCGGTGAACAGGTGCCCGCCCAGATAGCCGAGCAGCGTCGCGATGATGATGACGATGCCGCCCATGGTGGGCGTGCCCGCTCTTGGTGGCCAGGTGCGACTGCACGCCGTCGGTCCTGACCTGCTGGCCGAGTTTGCGCTTGCGCAGGACGGTGATGACCGGGCGGGTGCCCAGCAGCGCGACGACCAGCGAGATCGCACCGGAAAGCAGGATGGTCTTCACTGATCAACCTCCGCGAGCAGGCCGTCCGCCACTTCCCACAGGCCGGCCGACTTGGATGCCTTCACTAGTACGACGTCTCCGGGGCGCAATCGGTTTCGCAGCGCCTCGACCGCCGCCTGGCGCGTCCGGCACCGCGATCGCCTCGCCCCGCCAGCCGAGCTCGCGGCGCGCCCCGTCGAGCAGCGGCGCGGCCAGCTCGCCGACCGCGACCAGGCCGGCCACCCCGGCCAGGGCGGCCAGCCGGCCCGCCTCCTGGTGGCTCTCCTCGGCGAAGTCGCCCAGCTCGGCCATGTAGCCGAGGACGGCGAAGCCGCGCCGGCCGGTGCTGGTGAGGTGGCGCAGCGCCTCGATCGCGGCCCTGGTCGAGTCCGGGTTGGCGTTGTAGGCGTCGTTCACCACGAGCACGCCGTCGGCCCGCTCGTGCAGCTCCATCCGCTTCTTGCTGCGCGCGGTGGCGTGGCTCAGCGCGTCGGCGATGGCGGGGACGTCCAGGCCGAGCTCGGCCGCGATCGCGGCGGCGGCGAGCGCGTTGGACACGTGGTGGCCGCCGTGCAGCCGCAGGTGCACGTCGGCGCTGCCGCCCGCGGCGATCATCCGGAACGAGGCCCGGCCGCGGTCGTCGAGGCTGATGGCGGCGGCGCGGACCTCGGCCTGGCGGTCGGCCGTGCGGGCGGCCGACGCGCTGAACCGGCTGATCCGCGCCCGGGTGCGGGCGGCCATCGCGGCGCACGTTGGGGTCGTCGGCGTTGAGGATCGCGACCCCGTCGGCCGGCAGCGCCTCGACCAGCTCGCCCTTGGCCTTGGCGACCGCGTCGAGCGAGCCGAACTCGCCGGCGTGGGCCCGGCCGACGTTGAGCACCGCGCCGATCCGCGGCGGCGCGATGTCGCACAGCTGGGCGATGTGGCCGATGCCGCGGGCGGACATCTCCAGCACCAGGTACCTGGTCGACCGTCGGCCCGCAGCACGGTCAGCGGCAGGCCGAGCTCGTTGTTGAAGGAGCCCACGGGGGCGATGGTGGCGCCGAGCCGGTCGACCACCTGGGCGGTGAGGTCCTTGGTCGAGGTCTTGCCCGACGACCCGGTGATCCCGATGACGGTCGCGGACGGCAGCCGGCGCAGCACCTCCCGCGCGAGCGCGCCGAGGGCGACGGTCACGTCGGCGGTGACGATCACCGGCACGCCGGCGACGTCGGGGATCGGCCGGTAGGAGAGCACCGCGACCGCGCCCGCCTTGACCGCCACGGCGGCGAAGTCGTGGCCGTCCACCCGCTCGCCGGGCAGCGCGGCGAACAGCGCGCCCGGCGCCGCCTCGCGCGAGTCGATCACGACCGGCCCGGTCGACGACGACGCCGCGCTGGCCGGGTCGGCGATGGCCGGACCGGTCAGGGCGCCGCCGACGATCGCGGCGATCTCGGCGGCGGACAGCGCGATCATGACAGACCGGTCCCGTCGCCGCGCCGCGTGCCTGGCCAGGGCGGCCGCGGCTACTTCGGCGTCGCTGAACGGCAGCACGGTCGCGCCCGACGTACTGCCCCGTCTCATGTCCCTTGCCAGCCACTAGCACCACGTCCCCCTTCCCGGTCAGGGAGACGGCGAGGTCGATCGCCGCCGCCCGGTCCGGCTCGATGATCACCCGGGCTCGCTCCCCCTGCGAGACCCCGAGCACCCCCTGCAGCATCTCGGCCAGGATCGCGAGCGGGTCCTCCGTGCGCGGGTTATCGCTTGTGAAGATCGCTATGTCCGCCAGCCTGGCGGCGGCGGCGCCCATCAGCGGGCGCTTCCCCCGGTCCCTGTCGCCGCCACAGCCAAGCACAACGATGAGTTCCCCGCTGGTCACCGGTCGAAGCGCGGTGAGCACCGCCTCCACCGCACCGGGTTTGTGCGAGTAGTCGACGAAGACGTCAGTGGTGCCGCCAGGCACCCGCTGCAGACGGCCGGGAACGCCCGGGCAGGAGGCCACCCCGGCCACCGCGTCGGCCAGGTCAACGCCTCCCTCGACCAGGGCCACGATCGCGCCGAGGGCGTTGGCGACGTTGAAGGAACCGGGCAGCGTGACCGACGCGTCGGCCTCTACCCCGCCCGGCCCGAGTATCCGGAACGTGGACCCGTCGGCGCCGCAGCGCACGTCGGCGGCCTGCCAGTCCGCCTGCGGGTAGCCGCCGGAGGCGGGGTCGGCGCAGAACGTGACGATCGGGATCGACGCCTCGGCCACCAGCCGCCTGCCGTACCGGTCGGCCACGTTCACCACCCCGACGGCCGAGTAGGCCGGGGTGAACAGCTTCGCCTTGGCCCGGAAGTAGTCCTCGAACCCGGCGTGGAAGTCCAGGTGGTCCTGGGACAGGTTGGTGAACACGGCCACGTCGTAGCGGGTGCCCGCCACCCGGCCGAGCGCGAGCGAGTGGCTCGACACCTCCATCGCGGCCGCCGTCACCCCGCGCTCGACCGCCACCGCGAGCAGCGCCTGCAGGTCCGGCGCCTCCGGCGTGGTCAGCGCGGAGGCGACCCGGTCGTCGCCGAGCCTGATCTCCACCCCGCCGATCAGGGCGGTGCTGTGCCCGGCGGCGCGCAGGCCGGCCTCGCACAGGTAGCTGCGACGTGGTCTTGCCGCTCGTCCCGGTCACGCCGATCATCGTCATCCGGGTCGACGGGTCGCCGTAGATCCAGCAGGAGACGTCGCCGAGCCGGTCCCGCGGGTTGGACACGACGAAGACCGGCACCCCGGCCCTGGCCGCCAGGTCACGGCCGTCGGGGTCGGTCAAGATCGCGACCGCGCCGGCCGCGACCGCCTGCTCGGCGTGCATCGCGCCGTGCGTGCGGGCTCCGGGCAGCGCGGCGTACAGGTCGCCCGGCTGCACCGCCCGGGAGTCGTGGGTGACCCCGGTCAGCCGGCCGGGGCCGTCGGCCACGCTCTCCGCCCGGCCGACGCCAAGCAGCTCGGCGAGCCCTGACAGGGGACGCGGCACGGGACGGGCTGGTCGGATCACGCCCTGAGGGTATCCAAAATCAGGGCGCATTGAGCCGAACATCCGGTGGGACCAGCCCGGGCTGGGGCTGGATGCCCAGCTGCGCGATGGCGTTCTTCATCACGTTGTAGAAGACCGGGCCCGCGACCATGTCACCGAAATAGTCCTGGTTGGACTTGTTCGGATCCTGCACGTTGACCGCGACGACGACCTGCGGGCCGTTGCCGGGCGCCATGCCGATGTAGCTGGCGCCGTAGATGCAGATCGGGTTGCTGGCGGGGCAGGACTCGTCCGGCTCGTTCGCCGGCTCGTTGGCGGTGCCGGTCTTGGACGCGACGGCGTAGTCGGGGATGATGCCCCAGGGCTGGTTGGCGGTCTCGTCTATCCCCGGCACCTGTTGCAGGATCGAGATCAGCTCCTTGGCCGTCTTGGGCTGGATCACCCGGCGGGACGTCGACGGCGGGGCCGCGGTGTACTGGCCGGCCGCGTTGTAGGTGCCCTCGACCAGGCGCGGCGTGACCCGGACGCCGTTGTTGGCGATCGTCGCGTAGACGCTGGCCATCTGGATCGCGTTGACCGCGATGCCCTGGCCGTAGGCGAGCGTGTAGCGCTCGTCGGCCGCCCACTTCGACGGCGGCGCGAGCAGGCCCTGGGTCTCCCCGGGAGGCCGAGGCCGGTCGGCTCGTCGAGGCCGAAGTTGCGCAGGTAGTCGTACTGGGTCTGCGGCGGGACGCTCGCGTCGACCTCGGACATGCCGACGTTGGAGGAGTTCGCGATGATGCCCGCGATCGTGTAGTTCTCGTTGCGCCGAGTACTCGGCGTCGCGGATCCACTGGCCGCCCCGGTAGATCTGGTACGGGATGTGGTACGCGCTCATCGGGGTCTTGCCGCCGTGCTCGAACGCGGCCGCCGCGGTGATCACCTTGGCGGTGGAGCCGGGCGTGAACACCGCCTGGTCGGGGAGGTCGGTGGGCTCGGTGCCGCGGGGCCAGCGTGTTCTGGTCCCAGGTCGGCCACTGCGCCATGGCGAGGATGTCGCCGGTCTTCGGCTGGATGATGACGGCCGTGCACGACTTGGCCTGTGACTTGTCGACCTCCTGCTCGCACGCCTTCATCGCGTCGTACTGGAGGACGGAGTTGATCGTCAGCTTGATCGAGTCGCCGTTCTTGGCCGGCGTCTCCTCCAGGCTGCCGGGGATCTGCTGGCCGTTGGGCCCTTCTCGTACTCCTCGCTGCCGGTGGTGCCGGTCAGCAGCTTGTTGTACTCCTGCTCGACGCCCGCCTGGCCGGCGATCACGCCGGTCTGCGGGTTGACGTTGGCGAACCCGACCACGTTGGCGGTGGCCTCGCCGTCGGGGTAGGCCATGGCGTAGCTGGCGTCGTCGTTGATGCCAGCGTCGTAGACGCTTCAGCGCCTCGATCTTCTCGTCGTTGGCGACGGACACGCCGGAGGCGAGCTGCACGTAGTCGGTCGAGGTGGGGTGCTGCAGCAGGCTGAGGATCTTCGCCGCGGGCAGGCCGAGCGGGCCGGACAGCTGCTGGGCGACCGTCGGCAGCTCGGCCGCGCTTCATCTGCGGCGGGTCGGCCGTGATCGTGTAGGTCTCGGTGGTCATCGCCAGGACCTGGTGGTTCGAGCTGTAGACGGTGCCGCGCAGCGCGGGCAGCACGGTCTTCTTGCAGCTTCTCCCAGGTTGGCCAGGTTCTGGTAGTGAGCCCGAGTCGAGGCCCTGGATCTGCACCAGGCGGCCGGCGAACAGGGTCAGCATGACCGCGATCGCGAGCAGGGTGATGCCGACCCGCCGGCCCGGGTCGCCGCGCCGGACCATCAGCCAGCGCGGCGGGCGGGGCGGCCGGCGAGGCGGGCGCGGGCCACGGGGGCGGCGCGGTGCGGCCGGGCCGTCGCGGGCCGGCGCGAGTCCGGCGGAGCCAGCCGGGCCGATCGGGCCGGTACTGCGATGCACTGGCGCCGCGATCGCCGGGGGCGCGTGGTGTTCGGAGGTTACGCGCGGCGCGAGGGTCGGGCGCGGCGCGATTGCCCCGGGCGGCGCGGGCGTCCTGCGCGGGACGCGCCTCGGGCGAGGGACGGGCGTCCGGCGGCAGGCGGGGGTTCGGGCCGGTGATCCGCACCGAGTCGGGCTGGCCGGGGCGGCGCGGCCGGCCGGGCGACTGGCCGGGCGGCTGGCCAGTCGCTGGGCGCCGGTCCGGAACGGCCGGCCGGCGGCGGGACGCTGCCCGGGCGACGGGGCGGGCCCGGCTGGCGGCCGCGGCCGGCGCCGGGCCGCCGGCCGCGGTCCGCCCGGCCCGCCTGTTCCGCCCGTTCCGCCTGGCCCGGCGCGGGCCGGTCGGGCCAGATCCAGGCCGTTTCACGGGGTGTACCCCGGCGGGACGTACCCCGGCCAGTTGGTCCCGTCGGTGGTGAGCTTGCCGGTCTTGAGGTCGACGAACCGGAGCTCGCCGACCGGCCGCATGCCGAGCTGGGCCGCGCGGGTCGCGATCTGCTGGGCCGACTGGGCCTGCGCGACCTGCTCCTGCGAGCGACTGAAGCTGCCGGCCTGGGCGATCGTCGAGTTCTGGAGCTTGCTGATCTCGAACGAGCCCTCGGCCAGCGTGGTGCTGATCACCAGCGCGGAGACGAGCGCGCCGCCGAGCAGGCCGCACAGCAGCAGCACGAACGGCAGCCGGTGGGTGCCGGGGAAGGCGGCCGCCGGCCGACGCCGCCGCGCGCGGCCGACGGCCGCGGCGCCGTGCGGACGTTGGGGATGCCCCCGGCGTCGGGGACGGGCCGTGCGCCTGGACGCCGGCCGACGCCCTGGCCGCGGCGCCGTCGGCGGGCGCGATCGCGTGGCGCCGGGCGCGGTCTGACGCCCGGCCGGGTGATGGTGGAGACGCCACCGCGCACGTCGTCTTCCTGCCGCTCGTTCCGTGCCATCGGCCGACTCCCGTTGCTTGTGTTCTGCTCGCCGCTCACGCCACTCCCCCGGTCAGGCGGCTCGCCCGGTCAGGGCAGCCTCCCTGGTCAAATGGGCGCCCGATCCGGAAACGCCCATGCTTCTTGCTGTTATCCGCTTCATGTCGAGTCCCTGATCCGCTCGATCGCGCGCAGCCGGACCGAGGCCGACCTCGGGTTGGCCGCCAGCTCCTGCTCGTCGGGGCGCTCGGCGCCCCTGGTCAGCAGGCGGAACGGCGGGCCGCTGGCCGCCAGGTCGGCCGCGCGGAGCGGCACCCCGGGCGGGGTGGTGTCCGCCGTCCGCGCGACGAGTTCCCGCTTGACCAGCCGGTCCTCGAGCGAGTGATAGGCCAGCGCGAGCAGGCGGCCGCCCGGCGCGAGCAGGTCGAGCGCCGCCGGCACCGCCCGGCGCAGCGCGCCGAGCTCGTCGTTCACCTCGATGCGAAGCGCCTGGAAGGTCCGCTTGGCGGGGTTGCCGCCGGTGCGCCTGGCGGCGGCCGGGATCGCGTCCTTGACGATCGTCGCCAGCCGCAGCGTGCTGTTGATCGGCTCGCGGGACCGCTCCCGGACGACGGCCTCGGCGATCCGGCGGGCGAATCGCTCTTCGCCGTACTCGGACAGCACCCGGGCCAGGTCCGACGCCGGGTAGGTGTTGACGACCCGGTCGGCGGTCAGCTCGGCGCTCTGGTCCATGCGCATGTCGAGCGGCGCGTCCTGGGCGTAGGAGAACCCGCGGCTGACGTCGTCGAGCTGCGGCGATGACACCCCGAGGTCGAACAGCGCCGCCTGGATGCGGCGGTGCCCCGCCTCGGCGACGATCTCGGCGATGCGGTCGTAGAACGCGTGGGCCACGGTCACCCGGCCCGGGTACTGCGCGGCCAGGGCGCGCCCGGCCTCGATCCCGGCCGCGTCGGCGTCGATGCCGATCAGCAGCAGCTCCGGGGCGGCCTCGAGCAGGATCCGCGCGTGGCCGGCGCGGCCGAGGGTGGCGTCGACGAGGACCGGCGGACGGCCGTCGGGAGTGGGCCCGGTGAGCGCGGGCAGCAACAGCGCGGTCACCCGGCCGGCCATCACCGGCACGTGCGCATAGGCGTGCTCGCCCACTGACCCCTCCGCTTCGCGCTACTGCTGAGCTGCTGAACTGCCGTGCTGCCGGATCGCCGGGCCGGGGCCGCCGCCCCCGCGGCAGCGCCGTGTTCCGGCTATGACCGGCCGGCTGCCCGGCGGTGTCTCCGTCCGCGCCATCGCACTTGGCCATCGTCTGGCGCCGGGGAAGTGGCGCCAGCCTGCTGGCCGGGCACAGGCGAGAGACCCGCCGGACTGCCGGTAAACCGCCGGGCCGATCCCGGCGGCGGCTCTACAGAACTCCTGGGAGCACCTCCTCCGCGGCTTCGGAGAACGAGTCCTCCTGAGCGGCCAGGTAGGTCTCCCAGGCCTGGGCGTCCCAGATCTCAAGTCGGGTGTTGGCCCCGATTACCACGCAGTCCCGGTCCAGCCCCGCGTACGTCCGCAGCGCGGCCGGAACGGTGATCCGGCCCTGCTTGTCGGGCACCTCGTCGGATGCGCTGGCGAAGAAGACGCGGCTGTAGTCCCGCACCGACTTGGCGGTCACCGGCGCCGTCCGCAGCGCCTCGGTGATCCGCCCGAACTCGTCGGCCGGAAAGACGTACAGGCAGCGCTCCTGCCCCTTCGTGATCACGACTCCCCCCGAGAGCTCGTCACGGTACTTGGCGGGCAAGAACAGTCGACCCTTCTCGTCGAGCCGGGGCGCGTGAGTACCGAGAAACATTCGGTTCTCACCTCCAACCCCCCAGCGAGCCGAGCTTCGATTGCCATCTCACTCCACCGCGCCCCACTGTACTCCACATTCCTCCACCAGCACCAGCCCAAACGTCCCCAGCGCTCCGATCTGCCCCACGAATGCCCAGCTCAGCGACGGTGGAGCGGAGTGGGGGAAGAAACGCGGTCGAGCGCGCGTCGCGAGCCGATGCCCCATCCGCCCCATTTCTCCCACCGGTCCCGAGCCGACGTCGCTCGCGCGCGCATCGGCCAACCCGTCGGATGAGGCCGAAACGTCACCATCGCCGCTGCGGGCGTGGCACTTTTGGGGTGGCACGACATACTGTCTGTAGACGACGACGGAGTATCCGGTTGCGAGTGGGAGAGCCGACCAACCGGGCCTTTACCAGGAGGGCTTTTTGGTACTCGACACGGGGCGCGGGCAGCAGCGGGCGCTCGATGACCTGGTGGCAACCGCGCACCAGATCGGCACGGCCGTGGAATCGGTCATCGACGGCAAGGCGGACGCCGTCAGGCTCGCGCTGATCGTGCTGCTGGCCGAGGGGCACTTGCTCATTGAGGACGTGCCCGGGGTCGGCAAGACGATGCTGGCCAAGGCACTAGCCCGGTCCATCGACTGCTCGGTCCGGCGGGTTCAGTTCACCCCCGACCTGCTGCCAAGCGACATCACCGGGGTCAACGCCTACAACCAGGAGCGGCGCGAGTTCGAGTTCAAGCCGGGGCCGGTGTTCGCGAACATCGTGGTCGGCGACGAGATCAACCGGGCCTCGCCCAAAACGCAGTCGGCGCTGCTCGAGTCGATGGAAGAGCGGCAGGTGACGGTGGACGGCACCACCTACCCGCTCGAGGCGCCGTTCCTGGTGATCGCGACCCAGAACCCGATCGAGATGGAGGGCACCTACCCGCTGCCGGAGGCGCAGCGCGACCGGTTCACCGCCCGGATCTCGATCGGCTACCCGACCGCCGCGGCGGAGCTGGAGATGCTGGACACGCACGGGTCGTCGTCACCGCTCGACTCGCTCAAGCCGGTCGCGACCGCAGTCGACGTGCGCGCAGCTGATCGCGGCCGTGCGCGGGGTGCTGGTCACCGGGCAGGTGAAGGAGTACATCATCGCGCTCGCGGCCGCGACCAGGTCCGCGCCCGAGCTCCGGCTGGGCGCGTCGCCGAGGGCCGCGCTGCACCTGCTGCGGGCGTCCCGGGCGCGGGCTGCGCTCGACGGCCGGGACTACGTCATCCCCGATGACATCCAGGCCCTGATCGTCCCGGTGTTCGCGCACCGGCTGCTGCCGACCGCCGAGGCGCTAGTCGAGCGGCACCTGCCGGAGCAGGTCGTCGCCCGGATCGTCGCGCAGACCCCGCTGCCGCGGCCCTGACGGGGGCCGGCCACGTCATGCACAGGCTGCTCGGAGCGCTGACGGTACGCGGCCGGTCGTTCGTCGCGGCCGGCGCCGCGGCGGTGGTCTGCGGATTGCTGATACCGGAACCCGATCTGCTGCGGATCGGCGCGTTGCTGATGGCGCTGCCGCTGCTGTCCGCGTTCGGCTCGGGCCGGGCCAGGTACCGGCTGTCCTGCGTTCGCCAGATGACCCCGTCCCGGCTGCCGGCCGGGCAGACCGCCTCGCTGACCATCCGGCTGGTCAACGTGTCGCGGCTGCGGACCGGGCTGCTGCTGGCGGAGGACACCGTGCCGTACGCGCTCGGGTCCCGGCCCTCGGTTCGTGTTCGAGGGAATCGGCGGCGGCGGGTGGCGGGAATTCACCTATCAGCTCGGCGCGGACGCCCGCGGCAAGTACACCATCGGGCCGCTGCGGGTCCGGGTGGCCGACTCATTCGGCCTGGTATCGATCACCCGGGCGTTCACCACCACCTCGACGCTGACCGTCACCCCGGCGATCGTGCCGCTGACCCGGCCGCCGCTCGCGGGCAGCTGGCTCGGCGACAGCGACCAGGGCCGGCGGTCGATCGCCGCCAGCGGCGACGACGACGCGGCCCCCCGCGCCTACCGCACCGGGGACAGCCTGCACCGGGTCCACTGGCGGTCCACCGCGCGCTACGGCGAGCTGATGGTCCGCCGCGAGGAGCAGTTCTGGCGGAACACGGCGTCGCTGTTCCTCGACACCCGGCGGACTCGGGTACTCCAACGCGCTGTTCGAGCTCGCGGTGACCGCGGCCGCGTCGATCGGCGTGCACCTGGCGGGCGAGGGGTTCGACGCCAGGCTGGTGACCGAGCTCGGCGAGGTGCCGCGGCCAGGGATCGTTCCGCGACACGCTGCTTGACACGCTGGCCGTGGTCCGGCCCTCGCGCGCGATCGGGCTCGAGGCCGGCATCAGGGCCCTCGGCAGCGGCGACGGGCAGCTCATCGCCGTGCTCGGCGAGCTGACGGCCGGGCAGGCGCAGGAGCTGTCGGCCGCGCGACACGGCAACACCCCGGCCCTGGCGCTGATCCTGTCGCAGGACGAGCGGGGCGCCGCCATCAGCGCGCGGACGCTGACCGCGGCCGGCTGGCGGGTGGCGGTGGTGACCGACGCCGCCCGGCTGCCGGTGGCGTGGCAGGAACTGCACCGAGGGGGCGGCCGGGCGAGGTCCCGGGGTCGGCGCGGCCGCCGACGCGACGGCCCCATCGACGGCCGGGGCGGCAGTCGCCGCGGCCGGGCCGCCGCGGCGGGCCGCGCCGCCGCAAACGGTTCAGCCGGGCGGGGGACCAGCCATGAGTAGTCATCGACGAACGCTGGCCGCGGCCATCGCCACCGCCGCGGCGTCGGTCTCGCTCTACCCCATCTTCACCGGCGGCTTGTGGTTCCTGGCCGGGCTCGGCGCGATCGCCGTGGTCGCGGCGGCGGGCACGGCCACCCGCTGGCGGCGGCTGCCCGAGTCCGTCTGCCTGGCCGGCGGCCTGGTCGCGCTGCTGCTCTACCTGAACCTGGCGTTCGCGAACAGCCGGTCGCTGCTGCACCTGCTGCCGACGCCCGCCTCCGCCCGGCTGCTCGCGCACCTGGTCGAGCCAGGGGTTCAACCAGGCCGGCCAGGTACGCTCCCGCCGGTCCCCGAGCTCGCCCCGATGGTGCTGCTCGCCGCCGGCGGCATCGGGATCGCGGCCCTGCTGACCGACTGGATGGCGGTCCGGCTCGGCAGCGCCGCGCTGGCCGGGCTGCCGCTGCTGCTGCTGTTCACCGAGCCGTTCACGCTCAGCGTCGGCCGCGGCTTCCTCGGCACCACGGTGGCGTTCTGCGTCGGCATCGGCGGGTACCTCGGCCTGCTCAGCAGCGAGGGCAAGGACCGCATCCGCGAGTGGGAGTCCCAGGACCCGGCCGCCCGCGACGCGCCCGGACACGAAGGCGCTGGCGGCGGCCGGGCGGCGGGTCGGCTTCGCCTCGGTGGTGGTCGCCCTGATCCTGCCCCTGGTGATCCCGGGGCTGCACGTCACCCGGCTGTTCGGCGGGCAGGTGGGGATCGGCGGGCACGGCGGCGCGGGCGTCAGCGGCACCGGGCCGGGCGGCGTCGGCTTCCCCGGGGTGGATACGAAGTTCTCGCAGCAGCTCTCGTCGGAGCTGACCTCTCCGTCGCAGATCGTGCTCGGCTACACCACCGCCGTCCAGTCCCCCGACTACCTACAGCTCTACGTGCTCGACAAGCTCACCGACTCCGGCTGGTCGCTGTTCAGCCAGCCGGAGTCGACGGTGCGGGTCGGCCCGCGGCTGCCCTCGCCGCCCGGGCTCTCGGACGCGTCGCTTGACGGCACGGTGATCGACGTCGATCACCGTCGCCCGCGACGTCGGACCCGACGACCTGGACGCGCTGCCGGTGCCCTACCCGACGACCTCGGTCAAGGCCAAGGGGGACCTGGAGGCCGACCGGTCGACGCTCATGGTGTTCGATCAGGGGACCGCCCTCGGCGGCCTGTCCTACCAGGTCAACAGCCTCGTCAACGCTCCCTCGGCCGAGGCCCTTGACATCGCGCCACCGCCGCCCGCGGTGATCAAGAACAACTACCTGCAGGTTCCCGCCTCCTACGACTCGCTGCGGGCCGTGGCCGAGTCGATCGCGGGCAAGGCCGGGCGAAGACCCCGCTCGACAAGGCGGTGGCGCTGCAGGACTGGCTGGCCAACGGGTCGTTCAAGTACACGCTGAAGGCACCGACGGTGCTCAACGCGAGCCAGCTGTCTCAGTTCCTCAACGTCACCAAGAGCGGCTACTGCCAGCAGTTCTCGTTCGCGATGGCGGTGCTCGCCCGGCTGCTCGGCATCCCGTCCCGTGTCGCCTACGGCTTCACCTCCGGTTCGTCCCTCGGCGACGACGAATGGCAGGTCACCACGCACGACGCGCATGCCTGGCCGGAGCTGTACTTCTCGGGGTCCGGCTGGCTGCGATTCGAGCCCACCCCGTCCGGCGCGACCGGGCAGGGGACCGCTTATCAGCCGACCTACACCGACCTGGCGAACGGCACTTCGTCCGGGACCCCGACGCAGTCCGCGCCGACCACCGCGCCGGGCTCGCAGGCCGGCAGCAAGGCGAACCAGGCGAACCTGCGCCTCCACCTCCAGCGAGCAGCTGGGCGACCTGGCCGACCCGGGCCTCACCGCGGGCGCGGGCGCGGCGACTGCCGCGCACGCCCCCGGAACGAACCCATGGGAGGTGTTCGGCCTGGTGGTGGCCGGACTGCTGATCCTCGGCCTGGTGGCGCCGTGGGCGGCGCGGCTGGTGATCAGGCGGCGCCGCTGGCACCTGAGCAGGCGCCTGGAAGGGCCGGACCGGACCGACGCCGAGTGGGCGCACGCGGCCTGGGAGGAGCTCCGCGACGACCTCGCCGACTACGGGGCCGGCTGCCTGCCGAGCGACACGCCGCGCGCGGTGGCGGTCCGGGCGGGCACCGAGCTGGCCCTGGCCGAACCGGCCCTGTCCGCGCTCGGGCGGATCGCCATGGCGGAGGAACGGGCCAGGTACGCGGCCCGGCCGACCGACGGCAGCGGGCTGCGGCACGACAGCGTGACCGTGCGGCGCGCGATCGCGGTCGCGGTGCCTCGCCCCATCCGGTGGCGCGGCAGGCTGCTGCCGGCCTCGGTGATCGGCCCGGCTCTGAACGCAACGGCCCAGGCAGCCGACATTTTCGGCCGCCTGACCCCGGAGTGGCTCAGCAGGTTCCGGACTCCGGCCTCCTAGAAGCCGCCTTCCTGTCGCCTGCGCCAGCGCTCGTCGAACCGTTCCATCATCGAACCGCGGGCCGGGTGGCCGCGGCCGCCGCGCCGGGAACGACGCGAGCGGCGCTTGCCGACCGGGCCGTTGGCCGGCCCGCCGCCAAGCGTGACGGTGGCCATCTGCCGCCAGCTGTTCAGCGCCCAGATGCCGCAGAGCAGCAGGACAACGAAACCGCCGGCCGCAAGGCCGATCAACGGCAGGATGATCCCGACGGCAACCATCGCCGCGCCGAGGGCCAACCCAACGAGCGCCTCTACCACCCGACGCCGGTAATGCACGTGGGGATCGCTGGAGCGAACTAGACGGACTAGCCTCCGATCCTCCCTGTAGAGCGCCTGCTCGATCTGCTCGAGCTGGCGCTGCTCATGCTCAGAGAGCGGCACGACGCCTCCCATGGAACCCGGGGGGTGAGGTGACTTTCACCTCACTTGGCTACCGGGTTCATTTCCCAGAATACGAGGCTCCTCACGTTCCGTGGAAGGGGCGTCCGCCGGACCGTCGTGAGAAGATGGCAACAGGGCGGCCGGCCGGCACCGCGTCGGTGCCGAACCGGCTGGCGATCTTGTCCACCGCCTGCTCCGCCTCACGCCAGCCGACCGGGCGGTCGTCGAACGCGAGCTGCCGCGCGGCGCCCTCGGCGGGCCGCAGCCCCGTCGCCCGGACACCGACCAGCCGCAGCCGGGCCCCCGGCGCCGAGCCCGGACCCCTCGTAGAGCTGGCACGCGGCCGCGTAGATCTCCCGGGCCACGTCCGTCGGCTCCGCCAGCGTCCGCGACCTGGTAATCGTGCGGAAGCTGGCCAGCCGGAGCTTCACCGTCACGGTCCGCGCGACGCATCCGGCGCCGCGCAGCGCCCGCGCCGTCCGGCCCGACAGCCGCAGCAGCTCGCGCCGGATCACCTCCGGGTCGTCGACGTCGGTCGGGAATGTCTCCTCGGCCCCGACGCTCTTCTCCTCCCGGTGCGTGCTCACCCGGCGCTCGTCCTTGCCCCAGGCGAGGGCCCACAGGTGCTCGCCCGCCGCGCCGAGCTCGCGGCGCAAGGTGGCCTGGGAAACGTGAGCGATGTCACCCACCGTGCGCAGGCCGAGCCGGCCGAGCACCTGCTCGGCATGGTCGCCTACCCCCCACAGCGCGCTCACCGGCAGCGGGTGCAGGAAATCGAGCAGCCCGGCGGCCGGGATCACCAGCAGGCCGTCCGGTTTGCACCGGGCCGAGGCGATCTTGGCCACGAACTTGACCGGCGCGACCCCGACCGAGCAGGTGATGGACTGCTGCTCGAGCACCTGGGCCCGGATCAGCTCCGCGATCGCGCGCGGCGGGCCGAGCCTGCGCACCGCGCCGGACACGTCGAGGAACGCCTCGTCGAGCGAGAGCGGCTCCACCTCCGGGGTGATCGACCGGAAGATCGCCATGACCTCCCTGGACACCTCGGCGTAGAGATCGTGCCGGGGCGGGATGAAGACCGCCTGCGGGCACAGCCCGCGGGCGCGGCCGACCGGCATCGCCGAGCGGACGCCGAACGCCCGCGCCTCATAGGTGGCGGAGAGCACCACGCTGCGGGGCCCGAGGCCGCCCACGACGGCCGGCTTGCCCGCAGCTCCGGCCGGTCGCGGAGCTCCACGCTGGCGTAGAAGGCGTCCATGTCCACGTGCAGGATCCGGCAGTCGGCGTCGTCTGCCAGCGGAGGGTCGGGCATGGTCAACGGTGGCCGAAGATGTGCAGGCGAGCCGCGATGTCCCGCAGCGCCGGGTAGTCGGCCGCCGCCGCCTCCAGGTCGCGCAGCGCGTCGGCGGTCGCCGGGTCGGCGCCGACGCCCGGCAGCAGCCCGGCGAAGATTCGCACCCCCTGTGCGTCGCCCGCCCGCAGCCCGGCCCCCTCGATGAGCGCGGTGAGCTCGGCCAGCGTGAACCGGCGGTGCTCGGTCAGTGTCTGAGTGGGGATGGGGGCGTGGGCAGGGGTGGGTGTGGGGGCATGGGCAGAGCCGGCCGCCGACGGGTCGCCCGCGCTCGACGTGAGCAGGCGGCGCGCCTCTTCGTACCGGCCGGCCAGCGCGCGCTGCAGCACCGCCGCGACCACGTTGGCGGCGAGCACGCTGACCGTGCCGCCCGGCCGCAGGACCCGGGCGATGGCCGCCATCGCGGCGGCCGGCGAATCGACGTACTCGAGCACGTTGTGGCAGACCACGAGGTCGGCCGCGCCGTCGCCGACCAGCCCGGCGATCTCGCTCGCCTCGCCCTGGACGGCGGTCAGGGTGACGCCGAGCTCGGCCGCCCGCCAGCGCGCGGCGGCGAGGGCGTCCGGGCTCGGGTCCACCACCGTGACGTGGTGCCCGAGCTTGGCCAGCCGCACCGCGAACCCGCCGGTCCCCGCGCCGACGTCGACGACCTCGAGCGCAGCCCGGCCGACCTCCGCCGCGCGAACCGCCAGGACCTCGTCGAGCGCGTCCGAGACCTGCGTCGACGGCGCCGCCGCGGCGGCGCTCGGCGTCGTCGCCGTAGGCAATCCGCACGGGTGCCTGCGCAGACCCGAAATCCTTGCCGCTCATCGGGCGTCCCTCCGGGAGATAGTCGGCCCCGAGACATCGGCGTCTGCCGACGATATCGGCGCTGGTCAGCGATATCGGCGCTGGTCGGCTGGCCCGATACCATTACCTTTTGTCGGGCCCGCTGACCACCGCATCGGGGGTACGGAGGCCAGGGGTGACGGGGAGCGGGAGCCCCCCATGCCGGGAGGCTACCCCCGGAAGACCACTGTAGTGCGCCCGGGCGGGTCGCCGCCCGACAAGGCACGACGCCACACTCAGGCACTCAACGTATTCATATGATCCCAATACGTTACTATCAGGATTGAACCACGCCGACCGCGCCACCGTAATCAGAAATGTGAAGACAACGCGAGCCACCCCGACCGGGCGGACATATCCGACACATCGTCACAATGCTTACGGGTCAAAACCGACACGCCGCCATCATCGAATGTCCAGCCGGGACCCAGGCTCGGCACGTATGCTCATCCGCATGCCAGCCCCCGAGCATATTGAACTGCCCAACCCCCGACGGCTGCTGCGGACGACCGCGTGGTCGATGGCGGAATCAGTGGGGCTGCCGTTCGGCACCTACGTGGCGGTTACCGACCTGGTCAGCCCGGACGCGGGGCTGCTCGCGGGCACGGCGGTGGTGTGGCTGCTCATCGCGGCCAGGCGGATCGTGACCGGCTCGGTCACCTCGCTGCTGATGATCTCGGCGGTGGTGCTCACCATCCAGACCGCGGTCGCGGTCAGCACCGGCTACCTGTGGATGTTCCAGCTCCAGTTCCCGCTCGCAAACCTGGCGATGTGCCTGGTGTTCGCGCGGACCGCGCCGACCCGCAAGCCGCTCGTGGCGCAGTTGGCGGCCGAGGTCGTCGCGTTCAAGCAGAGCGACGACCATCACCCCGGGCTGCACCGGTTCTTCCAGGGCGCGACGTGGTTCTGGGCCGGGCTGTTCCTGCTGCTGACGCTGGGCATGGCGGTCATGATGGAGACCGAGCCGTTCAAGCTCTTCATGCTGCTGTCGACGGTCGTCACCATCGGCCTGACCGCGCTCGGCGCGGCCGTGTGCGCGCTCTGGTTCTTCGCGGTGCTGCGCCGCCTGGGCGTCGGTCTGCGCTTCACCGCCGCCTGATTAGGCGTTTCGAAAAGATCTTGGAAGAAAAGCACGCTATAGACGTGCTTTTCTTCCGTCAGGATAAAAGTCTCCAAGATCTTTGTGACTGGGATTGCGCCTGAGGCGCGTGTTACGCCAGGGGGCGGGGCCGGGGGCTCCGGATGGAACTCGCGGTGCCCGGCGATGCCACGCTAGAGGCAGTTGATACGCCTGAGGAGCGTGTTGCGCCCGGGGTCCGCGTGTTTGCGCACGGGATCCGGGTGAGGGCTCCAGATGGGTCGCGGGGCATGGGCGGAGCTGCCGCCTCCGCGCGGGTGTTACGGGTGGGGGCGGTGCGCGGGCTCCGGGCTGGAGTCCGCGAACGGATCGGCGTCCTCGTCATCCTCGGGTTCGGCGTCTGCCTCGTCCGCCTCGTCCGCTTCGTCGGCATCGGCCGCCTCGTCTTCGGGGTCGAGGGAGGGCTGGGCGTCGACGGACGGGTCCCGGTCGAGGGCGGTGGTCGGCTTGTCCGCCTTGATCCGCGCAAGCACGCCGTTGACGAAGGACGGCGAGGCGTCGGTGGACAGGTCCTCGACCAGCGCGACGGCCTCGCTGATGGCCACCCCGTCGGGCACGCCGTCGGCCCACAGCAGTTCGTAGACGCCGATGCGGAGGACGTTCCTGTCCACCGCGGGCATCCGCTCCAGGGTCCAGTCGACCAGGTTCCAGGAGATCAGCTCGTCGATCCGCTCGCTGTGCGACGCCACCCCGCGGACCAGGTCGGCCGCGTACTCCGGGAACCGGCGTGCTCGCCGAGCGACTGGCGCTCGCTGAGCAGCTCGAGCGTCGGCAGCCCGCGCTGCTCGGACTCGAACAGCAGGTCGAGCGCCCGCTTGCGTGCCTTGCTGCGCGCAGCCACCTACGCGCGGCCGAGATAGGCGCCGGTGCGGGTGTCGACCTTGATCTTCTCGCCGGTGGTGATGAACAGCGGGACCTGGACGGTCGCACCGGTCTCGAGCGTGGCCGGCTTGGTGCCGCCGGTGGACCGGTCGCCCTGCAGGCCCGGGTCGGTCTGCGCGATGATCAGCTCGACCGCGGCCGGAAGGTCGACGTAGAGCGGGGTGCCGTCGTTGAACGCGATCGTGACCATCTGCTCCTCGAGCAGGTAGTCGGCCGAGTCGCCGACCACCGCGGCCGGGATCCGCGGCTGGTCGTAGTCGCTGGTGTCCATGAAGACGAAGTCGCCGCCCTCGCGGTAGAGGTACTGCATCTCCCGCTTGTCGACGTTGGCGACGTCCACCTTGATGCCGGCGTTGAAGGTCTTGTCGACCACCTTGCCCGACATCACGTTCTTGAGCTTGGTGCGCACGAAGGCCGGCCCCTTGCCCGGCTTCACGTGCTGGAACTCAACGACATTCCAGAGCTGCCCCTCAAGGTTCAGCGTCATGCCGTTCTTCAGGTCATTCGTGCTTGCCACGGATCGTCTCCATCATCTACGTCAATTACAGGACCAGCAGTTCCCTGGTGGTCGAAGTCAGGATTCTGGCTCGGTCGCCCGCCGTCACGACCAGCACGTCCTCGATTCGGACGCCACCGAGTCCGGGCAGGTAGACACCAGGCTCGACGGTGACAGGAACCCGATCGCTCAGCTTACCCGTTCTTCCGTACCCAAGCATCGGTGCCTCGTGGATCTCCAGGCCGACGCCGTGCCCGAGGCCGTGCTGGAAATGCCCGGAATGCCCGGCCGCCTCGATCACGTCCCGCGCGGCGGCGTCCACCGCCCCGGCCTCCACGCCGTCCTCGAGCACCGCGATGCCGACCTGCTGCGCCAGCGCCACCAGGTCGTAGATCTCGCGCTGCCAGTCGGCGACCGCGCCGATCGCGACCGTGCGGGTCATGTCCGCGTGATAGCCGTCGTAGAGCGCGCCGAAGTCCATCGTCACCAGATCGCCCCGGGCCAGCGGGCGATCGGTCGGAACGTGGTGCGGGATGGCCCCGTTGGGGCCGCTGGCGACGATCGTGTCGAACGCGGGGCGCTCCGCACCGAGCAGTGCCATCTGGTACTCAAGGCGCAAGGCCACGGACCGTTCGGAATCCCCTGGTTTGATACTGGGCAGGACCTCGGCCAGTGCGGCATCGCTCAGCTCGCACGCGACCTGCAGTTTCTCCAGCTCCAGGGGGTCTTTGACCATCCGAAGACCCTCAATCATCCGTCCGAACGGTCGCGTGGTGACTCCCTCGGCCGCCGCCAGGAGCTCTTCGTGGCGTTCGACGGTCATCTCGTGCGCCTCAAACGCCAGCCGCGCCAGCCCCCGGCGGGACGCCTCGGCGGCGAGCCTGCCCTCAAGGAACCGCTCGATCAGCAGCTCGACGTCGGGGGCGTCGCGCTGCGCCGCCCCGGCGTACCTGAAGTCGGTCGCGAGCACCGCGTCGCCGTCGGCGGGCAGCAGCAGGGCGGCGTTGGAGCTGGCCAGCCCGGTCAGGTAGCGGACGTTGGGACGGGCGGTGATCAGCGCGGCGTCCGCGTCTGCTGCCCTGACCAGCTGCTGGGCGCGACGGCGGCGGGCGGCGTGAATGTCCGGCATGCCTGCGACTCTAGCCCGTCGGCGCGGCTAGCCACGGCGGCTGCCCCGGGCGGCCGAGTGCCTGCGGGCGAAGTAATAGGCAGCCGCGAAGATCGACGCCGACACGGTGAACTCCACCAGCGCCCACCCCTGGTAGCCGTGCGCGAGCAGGGCGACGCCGACGATCAGGTTCCAGGTGGCGGCGGCGATGCGCACACTCGTGCTCAGGTGAGGGTGACGGTATCCCCAGGCCGTTGCTGCGTTCATTGGATTTCTCCTCGTGCGAGCGGTGCCCGGCCAGTCCGGGCGCCTATCTCGATGCTCCCTGCGGGGCGCGAGGAGATCCATCGTGCGGCCACCCGAACCCGAAGTACGGCTAGCACGCACGGTCCCGCGTTTGCCTAGCCGGCCAGGTCGCGGACCTGCGCTATGTCGGCCACCCGGGCCTCGTGGGTGGGGGCCAGCGCGGTCACGTTGAGGGTGGTGACGCCGGTCTCCTTGAAGGCGGCCAGCCGCTCGGCCACGTAGCCCTTCGGCCCGATCAGCGCGGTCTTCTCGAGCAGCTCGGCCGGGACCAGGGCGGCGGCCTCGTCCTTGCGGCCGGCCAGGTAGGCGTCCTGGATCAGGTTGGCCTCCTTCTCGTAGCCGTAGCGGCAGGCCAGGTCGTGGTAGAAGTTGTTGCCGCGGGCGCCCATGCCGCCGATGTAGAGCGCGAAGACCGGGCGGGCGACCTCGCGCAGATGGGTGACGTCGTCGCCGATCGCGAGCGGGGCGGCGGCGATCACGTCGAGCGGCGGCAGGTCGTCGGCTCGCTTGGCCTGGCCCGCCTTGAGCGGCTCGGCCCAGGCGAGGCCGGCCTTCTCCGGGAAGTAGAAGATGGGCTGCCAGCCCTCGGCCAGCTCGGCCGCGAGCTCGACGTTCTTGGGGCCGAGCGCGGCGATGACGATCGGGATGCGGTCGCGGACCGGGTGGTTGATCAGCTTGAGCGGCTTGCCGAGGCCGGTGCCCTGGCCCGCCGGGAGCGGCAGCGTGTAGTGCTTGCCCTGGTAGTCGAGCCGATCGCGACGCCAGACGGCCCGGCAGATCTCGATCAGCTCCCTGGTCCGGCCGATCGGGGCGTCGTAGGGGACGCCGTGCCAGCCCTCGATCACCTGCGGGCCGGAGGTGCCGAGGCCGAGGGTGAACCGGCCGCCGGACACGTAGTCGAGGCCGGCCGCGGTCATCGCGGTCAGCGCCGGGGTCCTGGAGTAGATCGGCAGGATGCCCGAGGCGATCTCCAGCGTCGTCGTGCGGGCGGCGATGAAGCCGAGCTGGCTGACCGCGTCGAAGCTGTACGCCTCGGGCACGAAGACGATCTCCAGGCCCGCCCGCTCGAAGTCGGTCAGCTCGTTGACCGTCTCGTTGAACCCGCCCGCGTAGTTGAGCATCATCCCGACGCGCATCTCGTCGCCTCCCTGCTGTTCGCTGCTACTGCCGTCACCGGGTGCCAATTTAACCCCGGCTTAGCACGCTGGCTATCCCCGGGGCGCTCGCCGGACATCGAGCGCGGGTACCTTGGGGTTGTGGTCTAGACCATTCCGTGGTGTTGTGGTCTAGACCATTTTGGGAAGATCATTCCGCCGAAACACGGAAACGGCAAGCTAGTGCACATGGTGAGTACCGCTGATCCGCTGTCCATCGATGCGTCCGACCTCTGGATCAGACGCGTCGGCGAGCCGACCCGCACTCTCCCCGATGGTCCGCCTGCTGCACGGGCCGGGCGAGTTCGCCGCACTACGTCCACGAATCCGACCGGGTGCTGCTCGACGACACGGTCGGATCGGCCGTCGCCCATCAGTGCGCGGTCGGCGACCTGCCGTCGATGGAGCCGGGCGGCCCGCGCGAGTACATCTACTTCGACCCGCCGCGCACCCGGGCGGCGATCGTGACCTGCGGCGGCCTCTGCCCCGGGCTCAACAACGTGATCCGCGGCCTGGTCCTCGAGCTGGCCGACAACTACGGCGTGACCGAGGTGCTCGGCTTCCGCGACGGCTTCCGCGGCCTGGTCGACGGCGGCGAGCCGGTGCGCTGAGCCGCGAGGTGGTCGCGGACATCCACAACCGGGGCGGCACCATCCTCGGCACCTCGCGCGGCGGCCAGGACCCGGCCGCGATGGTGGACGACGCTGGAGCGCCTCGGCGTCATCGCTGCTGTTCGTCATCGGCGGGGACGGCACGCTGCGGGGCGCGCAGCGGATCGCCGACGAGGCGGACCGGCGCGGCCTCGACGCTGTCGGTGGTCGGCGTGCCCAAGACGATCGACAACGACATCCCCTACATCGACCAGAGCTTCGGCTTCCAGACCGCGTTCACCCGGGCGACCGAGTCGATCAAGTCCGCGCAGACCGAGGCCGAGCTCCACCCCGAACGGGGTCGGCCTGGTCAAGCTGATGGGCAGGCACTCCGGCTTCATCGCCTGCTACGCGGCGCTCGCCAGCCACGACGTCGACTTCGTGCTGATACCCGGAGGTGCCGTTCGAGCTTCGACGGGCCCGGCCGGGTTCCTCGCCTCGCTCCGGCGGCGGGTGGCGGCGCGCGGGCACGCCGTCGTGGTGGTGGCCGAGGGCGCGGGCCAGGAGCTGTTCGCCTACGACGGCGCCGTCGACGCGTCCGGCAACGCCCGGCTGGCCGACATCGGGCCGCTGCTGCGGCGACCGGATCCTGGCCGACTTCGCGGCGGTCGGCACCGAGCTCAGCGTGCGCTACGTCGACCCCGGCTACGCGATCCGCAGCGTGCGCCGCCAACGGCTGGGACGCGGTGTACTGCCTGCGGCTGGCCCAGGCGGCGGTGCACGCCGCGATGGCCGGGCGGACCGCGATGGTGGTGGGGCGCTGGCACGGGCGGTTCGTGCACCTGCCGATCGCGCTCGCGACCGGCAGCCGCAACCAGGTCGACCCGGACGGCGACCTGTGGATGTCGGTGCTCGAGGCGACCGGCCAGCCGGCCCGCTTCAGCTAGGCGTTCGGGCTGCTTGGGGCGCCGGGTGCGTCCGGGGCGGACGCGATCGCGTGCAGCGCCAGCACGTAGGAGCCGAAGCCGAAGCCGGCGATGATCCCGGTCGCGACGCCGGTGATCACCGACTCGTGGCGGAACCCCTCGCGGGCGGCGATGTTGGAGATGTGCACCTCGACCAGCGGCGCGGTCCGCATCTTGACCGCGTCGCTGAGCGCGTACGAGTAGTGGGTGAGCGCGCCGGCGTTGAGGACGACCGGCGTCTGGTCATCGCACGCCTGGTGGATCCAGGTGACGAGCTCGCCCTCGTACTCGGTCTGCCTGACCTCGACGTCGAGGCCGAGCTCGCGTGCCCGTTTTCACGCACAGGGCTTCCAGGTCGGCGTGGGTGGCGGTGCCGTAGACGGCGGGCTCGCGCTTGCCCAGGCGGCCGAGGTTGGGGCCGTTGAGCACCAGCACCCGGCGGCCGTCGCCGCCCCGGCTCATGCCGCCATCGCCTGGTAGGCCTGCGCGAGCAGGTCCTCGGGCGGGTTGTCGTAGATGATCGGGTTGCCGACGCCGTCCAGGATCACCATCCGCAGCCGCGCGCCGCGGGTCTTCTTGTCCAGCGACATCGTCGCCCGCAGCTCCGGCCAGGCCGAGCGCGGGTACGCGACCGGCAGGCCGACCTCGGTCAGCAGCCGCTTGTGCAGGGCCACCTCGTCGGCCGCTGAGGTACCCGGCCAGGCGCGCGACCTCGGCCGCGAAGACCATGCCGATCGCGACCGCGTCGCCGTGCCTGAAGGTGTACCGCTCGAGCTTCTCGATCGCGTGGGCGAGGGTGTGCCCGTAGTTGAGCGTCTCCCGCAGCCCGGACTCGCGCAGGTCGGCCGCGACCACCGCGGCCTTGACGTTGATCGCCCGCTCGACCAGCTCGCGGGTGTGCGGGCCGTGCGGCACGGTGGCGCCCTTGGGGTCGGCCTGGACCAGGCGCAGGATCTCGCTCTCGGCGATGAAGCCCGCCTTGATGATCTCGGCCAGGCCGGCCACGTAGTCCTGCCTCGGCAGCGTCTCGAGGGTGGCCAGGTCGGCCAGCACCCCTCGGGGCGGGTGGAACGCCCCGACCAGGTTCTTCCCCTCGGGGACGTCGATCGCGGTCTTCCCGCCGACGGCCGCGTCCACCATGCCGAGCAGCGTCGTCGGCACCAGCACGACCGGCACGCCGCGCAGCCAGGTCGCGGCGGCGAACCCGGCCAGGTCGGTCGCGGCGCCGCCGCCGATCCCGACCACGCAGTCGGACCTGGTCACCTTCGACGCGGCCAGCCACGACCAGAGCCGGGCGAGGACGTCCACGTTCTTGGCCGCCTCGCCGCCCGGGACCTCGGTCGCGGCGACGGTGAAGCCGGCCTCGGCCAGGGCGCGGCAGGCCGGGCGCGCGATCGCGCCGAGGCTCTCGTCGGCGATGACGGCGACCGTCTCCGCCTTCTTGCCGACGAGGTCGGGCAGCGCGCCGAGGACGCCGGCGCCGACGACGACGTCGTAGGGCTGATCGCCGCTGACGGTTATCCGGGTCTGGGTCATGCCGCTCTGAGCCGCTTAGCCAGGTCGGCGGCGACCTCCTCGGGGGCCATGTCGTCGGTCGCGACGGTGATCGACGCGAGCTCGGCGTAGACCGGGCGGCGCTCCTCAAGCATGGCGCGGAGCATACCGCGCGGATTGCCGGGAATCACGACGCGGGGCCGGTCCATGCCGGTCCGCTTGGCGACGGTCGCGAACCCGGCCTCCAGGTAGACGACCACCAGGCCGGCCAGCATCCGGCGCACGTCCGGGTCGAGCACCGCGCCGCTGCCGAGCGCGAGCACGCCGCCGTCCGGTGCCGAAGGACTCGAGCCCGCGGGCGACGGCACCCCGCTCGAGCTCGCGGAAGACCCGCTCGCCGTCGTCGACGAAGACGTCGCCGACCGGCTTGGCGGCCGCCTTGGCGACGAGCGCGTCGGTGTCGGCGAACGGGACGCCGAGCTGGCGGGCGAGCAGCGCGCCGATGCTCGACTTGCCGGCCGTGGGCGGGCCGACGAGCACCACGCCGGCGCCTCGGGCCCTGGTACCTCCGCTTACGCCACTGCCAGTAGCGGGCACGCTCACGAGATCACCAGCGACTTCAGGTAGCCCTCGGCGTTTCGGCGCAGCTCTTCCACCGAGTCTCCCCCGAACTTCTCCGTCGCCGCCTCGGCCAGCACCAGCGCGACCATCGCCTCGGCCACCACCCCGGCGGCCGGCACCGCGGTGACGTCGCTGCGCTGGTTGATCGCCTTGGCGGTCTCGCCGGTGGCCACGTCGATCGTCTCGAGGGCGCGCGGCACGGTCGAGATCGGCTTCATCGCGGCCCGCACCCGGAGCACCTCGCCGGTGGACATGCCGCCCTCGATGCCGCCGGCCCGGTTGGTGCGCCTGCGCACGCCGTCGGCCCCGAGGTAGATCTCGTCGTGCGCGCCCGAGCCGCGTCTGGTCGCGGTGGTGAACCCGTCGCCGAACTCCACCCCCTTGATCGCCTGGATGGAGACGAGCGCGCCGGCCAGCCGCGCGTCGAGCTTCCTGTCCCACTGGGTGAAGCTGCCGAGTCCCGGCGGCAGCCCGTGCACCACCACCTCGACCACGCCGCCGAGGGTGTCGCCGTCCTTGCGGGCGGCGTCCACCTCGGCGATCATCCGCTCGCTGGTGGTCGCGTCGGCGCAGCGCACCGGGTCCTGCGTCGATCCTGCGCCAGGTCGGCTGGTTCCGGCACGGCCGCGTCGGCGGGCACCGCGACCTCGCCGAGCGAGACCACGTGGGAGAGGATCTTGACGCCGAGGGCCTGGTCGAGCAGCCGCTTGGCGACCTCGCCGACCGCGACCCGGGCCGCGGTCTCCCGCGCGCTGGCCCGCTCAAGAATCGGCCGGGCGTCGGTGTGGCCGAACTTCTGCATGCCCGCCAGATCCGCGTGCCCGGGCCGCGGCCTGGTCAGCGGGGCGTTGCGAGCCTGACTGTCGAGCTCTTCCCTGGTCACCGGGTCGGGCGACATGACCGTCTCCCACTTGGGCCACTCGGTGTTGCCGACCCGGATCGCGACCGGCCCGCCGAGGGTGACGCCGTGCCGGACCCCGCCGGTGAGCTCCACCTCGTCCTGCTCGAACTTCATCCGCGCGCCGCGGCCGTAGCCGGCCCGCCGCCGGGCCAGCGCCTGCGCCACGTCCTCGCTGGTCACCCGCACGCCGGCCGGGACGCCGTCACAGATCGCCGCGAGCGCCCGGCCATGCGACTCGCCCGCCGTCAGCCACCGAAACATGATGTTCACCCTACCGTCAGCACGGGCCCCGCCCTGCTCGCGCCGGTCGATGGCGTCGCCGACGGTATGGCCGACCGGTCGGCTGCGCCGGCGACATCGCCTAACGGTGTCGATGGCGTAGCTGACAGATGGTGGGTGGGGTCGATGGGGGTCGGTTACCGGTGGTGGTTCCGGTCAATGGCGTCGGTGATAGGTCGACGGTGGGCGCGGGCCGATCGATGGGCGGGCGACCGGTTCCGAGGGCGATCTCGGCTGCTGGCGTTGACGGCGGAAATTATCGCGCGACGTTTGTAACGGACAACGAGTACAAACGTCGCGCAATAATCGTCGGCTTCGAGCGGCTAGCCCGCTTCTTGCTGTTATCTGGATCGAGGCGCCGGTGGGAACGGTTGCCAGCGTGGGGCGGTCGAGCGGTGCGGTGGAGGCGGAGCACGGGACCGTTCGAGATGACGATTTTGATCTGCGTTTGGCTAGTCGGTGACGCGAAGGCGGAGGCGGTGCAGGCGGGGCTGCAGGCGCGCGGCGAGTTGGTTGGCGACCTCGGTGGCGTGAGCCTGGTCGGCCGGTCTGAAGGCGATCTCCAGGTCGGCCTCGGGGGCGGCGGGCTGCAGGGTGAAGTCGTCGATGATCTCGGCCACGGCCGCGCGGATGTCGGGGTCCTCGTGCGCGGGCGGCGGCGGCTGGCCGGCCGCGAGGGCCGCCAGGCGCGCGCCCTCGACGATCAGCGGGACCGGGCCGGCGATGTCGACCACCACCGCGTCGCGCCTCGGTCCGCGCGGCCGCCCACAGGCGCGGGCCGGGGACCGGGACCGGGCGGGCGTCCTGACGCCACCGTCGGAGCGTGTCGGCGCCGGTGAAGGCGATGACCGCGGCGCGGCCGTCGTTGCCGATCAGCGTCGGCAGCGCCATCTCAGTCTCCTTCTCGGTCCCGTCGTCGTTGGCCTCGGCCAGCACCGCGACGATGGGGACGAGCAGCCTGGCGGCGGCGACGGCGCTGAGCGCCGCGTGCTCGGTGGCCTCGCCCGCCTGGTAGGCGGCGAGAATCGCGGTCACGGCGGGATCCGCTTCCCCGGTGTCACCTGCAGGTCTGGTCGGTCTCGGTCGCACGGGTCCGACCCTACCGCCGTGCCCGGCCGGCGGGCGGCGGCGCGACGCCTGACGGCCGGCCGGCGGCTACCGGATGTAATGAAATCGACGAAACCTGCACTTTGCCCTGGGTACTGTCGATTCGCGCGGCAGAATCGGTTGAGCACACATGTCGGATATGGGAACCTCATGACCTGCGGCTACGTGCAGGCCCCCTGACGAGACCGGCTGTGCGGACCAGAGGTAGCGGCGCTAGCGGGAAGGAGCAGTCTTCGTGGGTTCTGCACGCGAGTCAGCGCAGCCTGCGCGGATATTTCCCGGCACGCCGATGCGGAAAGTCATACCGCCGCGCATGGTCGGGCCGTACATGAGCGGTCAGCGCGGGGTGATCGCCGGGTACGTGCACCGGGTTCGGGACATCGTCTTGCGGAACACGGCAGACGCGTTCTATGCGCTCGGCCTAGGCTACGAGGGATCAGACTTTAAGCCCGACATGGCCGAGTTGTACTTCCTGTGCTGGCAGGCCAGGGAGATCGACGGGTACGTGCCGGTTACCGTGCGCGGGCCTGCCGGACGGGCCGAGTTCTACCTCGAGCCGATCCAGATCCCCGTCGCGACCACACTGTGCAGGCTGGCAGACGCCGGCGAGGAACCGGTCGCCCGGTACGACGGGCTGGCCTGGCGACGGCCTCGGGAGGGATAAGGCGCTAATGCGATACCGGCTCATGGCCTCCTACCTAGGCGCCTCCTACCAGGCTGCGGTCGGCCCGTCCGACCGCGACGTCACGCTGTTCGCCGCGCCGCCGCCGCCCGAGGAGCACGGGTTCTCCCCCGTGCCCGGCGGTGGTATCTGGCGCAAGCAGGTCCGACTCGACGATCTTGACGGGCTGTGGGAGTCGCGCCCGATCGGTTCCTACCACGGTGAGCCGTGCCTGGTCCTTGACGACCTCGGCGACCGGCTGCACATCGTCTACCTGGGCATGGACGAGCGGCGGGCCGGGCAGTTGGGCTACTGGCAGGTCGACCGGGGTGTGTTCGAGGTCGTGGTGCAGCGGCATGAGGTCACCGACCTGGCCGAGGAGCGGCACGAGTTCCCGATCGCGCTGCTGCTTTCTGCACTGCCACGCGCGCTCAATGCGGGCGATGCGGGCGCGGGCAGCAGCGCCGGGTCGATGGCTGGTTCCGGTGCCGGAGCTCGGATGGGCGCCGGGGCGGGGAACCGTGTCGGCCGGATCGCCCTGCCCAGCGGCGGCCAGGGCGCAAGCGCGGCCGGCGGTGGGAACTCGACCTGGAACGGTCAGCCCGCCTCCGCCGCCCGCCAGCTGCCCGCCGCCCAGCCGCAGCAGCAGCCGTCGGGCATGCAGCAGCCGGGCAGCGGACAGCAGCTGCAGCCGGCCGGGCAGTCGTCCATGCAGCAGGCGTCGATGCAGCAGTCGATGCAGCAGCCTGCGGGGGTGGGCGGGCAGCAGATGACCGGCGGCTATCCGTCGGCGCAGGGAATGGCGCAGAACGCGATCGGCGGGCCGGGCGGGGTCTCAGCCTCCGCCGCGCCGATGATGCAGCAGCCGCAGGGAGCGCTGCCTCCGGGGGCTGACGCGACGTCCGGCCTGCCGGCGGGCGCATCCCCGGCGCGGGCCAGCTCGCACCAGTTCATCGGCGGGATCCAGTCGCCGCCGCCGCAGCAGCAGGGGCCGACGGCTCAGCAGCAGGGGCCGGCGGCTCAGCAGAGCTTTTCCGCGCAGCCGGGGGCGGCCGGGCAGCAGTACTCGGCCGCGGGCCCACCCGCCCAGCAGGAGATGGCTGCTCAGCAGGGCATGGGCGGCCAGCAGACGGCCGTCGGCCAGCAGCCGGGGGGCGCGCAGCAGGCTGCTAACGGGCAGCCGCCCGCCGCCGTGGCCGCGTGGCACGGCTCGCCGGTGCCTGACGGCAACGGCACCTGGTACTACCAGCCCAATGTCGGCCCGCAGAACGGAAGCGCGCAGAACGGGCCCGGGGCGAACGGCACCGGCGCGAACGGCCTCGCCGCGAACGGGACGGTGCCGAACGGGACGATGCCGAACGGTTCAGCGGCAAACGGCACGGCGGCAAACGGGACGATGTCGAACGGCACGGGCCCGAACGCGGCCGTGCCAACCGGATACGTTCCGCCGGGGCAGAACACGCTGTCGACCAGTGCGCCGTCGGCGGCTCAGCCCAGCGCGGTGACGACGCCTTCGCAGTTCGGGCAGCCGACTCAATCGGCTCCGGTTGCGGGCTACCAGCAGCGCCTGGCGGCGGATACCAGCAGGCACCGGGCAGCGGATACCAGCAGGCCGGGCCGGCCCAGCAGGCCGCGCCCGTTCAGCCGTCAGCAGCGGTCCAGCCGGCATCGTCACTCCAGCCGGCATCGTCGCTCCAGCAGCCGCCCTCGGTGCAGCAGCAGCAGCCGCCGTCGCCGCAGCAGGCGCAGTACGCACAGCAGGCTCAGCCCGCGCAGCAGCCTCAGCCCGCGCAGCAGGTGCAGCCCGCACAGCAAGCGCAGCCGACGAGCTTCGGGCAGCAGTTCCCTGATCCCGCCCAGCAGACGCAGCCCGCACAGCAAGCGCAGCCGGCTGGCTACGGGCAGCAGCAGTTCGCGGACAGCGGCGCAGCAGGCGCAGTACTCGCAGCCGGCGGCGCCACTCTCCCAGCCCAGGGCCTTCATCTCGCAGCCCGGGGTCTCGATCTCGCAGCCGGGCGCCTCGATCTCCCAGCCCGGGGTCTCGATCTCGCAGGCTGGGACTTCCATCTCCCAACCCGGGCCGTCCTTCGTCCCGCCCGGCCAGCCCTTCTCCCAGGCCGCGCAGGCCCCGCCCACCCCGCTGGCGCCGAATCCGTCGGCGTCGGCCCCGCCGCCCGCTTCGCTGGCGGAGTCCGGCACGACGGCGAACACCGGCCCGGCCAAGCTCGGCCTGCCGCTGTCCGGCCAGGCGTCGGCCGCCGTCTCCCCGCTGACCGCGCCGCTGGCCGCTCCCCCGCTGCTGACGCCCGCTCCACAGCAGACCGGCCCGCTCGAGTCGGCGCCCGCGCCGCCGCAGGCCCCCGCGCCTGCCCAGGCGCCCGCCCCGTCGCGGTCCGCCCCGGCGGCGGCCGCCGCCGCGAGCGCGCTCGGCCGGCTGACCGGCGCGGCGAGCGCGGTGCGGGGACGGCGGGCGGCGCGCAAGCCGCGGCTGGCCATGTCCGCGATCTTCGCCGACCTGGTGGACATGGCCGACATCCCGCGCTCCGCCTACGCGGTCGACGAGGAAGTCACCGGCGCCATGTGCCTGTTCAAGACCGAGGGCGGCTACGAGGTGTTCAGCTGCGCCGAGGACGCCCGGCACGAGGTGCGGTTTTTCGAAGACGAAGAAGCCGCCTACTTCTACCTTTTCGGCGTGCTCGCCGCGGAGGCGTTGCGCAACGGGCGGCTGAGCCCGCGCAGAGGCTGAGTATTAAAAATGGCTAACACGAACAAACAGAATGACCGGAAACCATCGCGTTAGCTCCACAACTGCGGCTAAAGTTAAATAGCCGGCGGGGCTGACGGTCCCCCGCTCCCCAAGCAGCCCCGTCGGCCTACCTCCCAAATATCGCTGCGCAGCGGCTGCCCGTCATCACCGCGTGCTAACGCAAATCCATAGCGCACCATGCGCATCGGAAGTCGGCAACTGCACCATCAGAAACGCCCGGTCATGTTTATCATCCGATTGGCATAAATGGCAATTTGTCACTTAGATACCCAATCGTGATTGGCTTAAATAGGTCATATGGCCGTCTGCGGCCTCCGGGTAAGCGGGCCGCGGGCGACGCCTGCGGCCCTCGGCGGCGCGTCGGCGGGCGGCAAAACTCGGGGCGGGCTGGCCGGGCAACCCGCCTGCCTTTTCCGTATGCTGATCGGCATGACGATCCCGCTTACGGGCACCCAGTACGAGATCGAGGCAGGCGACTACCGGGCCACCGTGACCGAGCTCGGCGCCGGCCTGCGAGAACTCGAGCACGCCGGAACGCCCGCTCGTGACCACCTACGACGCCGACCAGCTGCCGCCGCACGGCGCGGGCGAGCTGCTGTCCCCGTGGCCGAACCGCGTCGACGCGGGTCGCTACTCCTTCGGCGGCACGCGGTACCAGCTGGCCCTGTCCGAGCCTGCCCTCGGCAACGCGATCCACGGCCTGACCCGCTGGGTCCCGTGGACCAGGACCGGGCACGACCGCAGCGAGGTGACGCTGAGCAGCATCCCGCACGGGTCGCAGGGATACCCGTTCGCCGTCCAGGTCGACGTGACCTACCGGGTCGACGCGGAATCCGGCCTGCACGTCACCGTCACCGCCACCAACAAGGGCAGCCGGCCGGCCCCCTGGGGCTACGGCCAGCACCCGTACCTGACCGTCGCGTCGCCGACCGTCGACGACTGCGAGCTGACGCTGCCCGGTCGACTACTGGCTGCCGGTCGACGAGCGGCTGATCCCGTCCGACGCAGCCGCAGGACGTGGCCGGGACGGACTACGACTTCCGGACCGCGCGCAAGCTCGGCGACACCAAGCTCGACACCGCGTTCACCGGCCTCCGCCGCGAGCAGGACGGCCTGGCCTGGGTCGGCTGAAGACCGGCGACAGGCGCACCGGGCTGTGGATGGACGCGGGCTGCCGGTGGCTGCAGGTCTTCACCAGCGACGGTCTTGAGCCCGAGCACGACCGCGCCGCGCTGGCGGTCGAGCCGATGACCTGCCCGCCTAACGCGTTCGAGAGCGGCGAGGACCTGATCGTGCTTGCAGCCGAGGGAATCGGTCACCGTCCGCTGGGGGATCAAGGACCTTCCCTAGAACGCGGTCGCGGCCTCGCCCGGATCCGCGCTAGATCCTCGGCGGTGTCCACGTCGTCCGGGCCGCCCGGTGTCACCGCATTCGATGAGCGTGACCAGCTCGGGGTGCGCCCGCAGGAACGGGCGCGCCCCGGTGTCGCCGCGCGGCGAGCTCGAGGACGGCCGGCCAGTGCTCGCGCGCGATCAGGACCGGATTGCGCGGCTTTCCGTCGTAGGCGGCGACGGCGACGCCGGCTCCGGACCGGAAGGCCGCGATCAGCCGCCGGACCGACTCGGCCCCGACCAGCGGCTGGTCCGCCAGCGCGATCACGGCGGCCTCGGCGTCACCGTGGGCGAGCGCGAGCAGCCCGGTCGCCAGCGAGGAGCCCATGCCGGTCTCCCAGTCCGGGTTGTGCACGGCGACCACCCCCGGTATCTCGACCGGTACCGCGCCGGTCACCACGATCACCGGGTCGGCGCCGCCGTCGCCGAGCAGCGCGACGCCGCGCTCGGCCAGCGTCGACCCGGCCAGCTCGACCAGCGCCTTCGGCTGCCCGAGCCGGGAACCGTTTCCCGCCGCGAGCAGCACCCCTGCAACTCCCACCAGCCACTCCCGTTCCCCGGAGGCCATGCGGCCGGACGTTAACCAGTCGCGCCGCTTCGCCGACCCTCTTACCCTAGAGCGATGGTCCCCACCACGCATCTGCTCGCGTTTACGGTTACCGCGCTGGTGCTGATCGCGATCCCCGGCCCGAGCGTGCTGTTCACGGTCAGCCGGGCCATCTCGCTCGGCCGGGTGGCCGGGGTGGCGACCGTGGCGGGCAACACGGTCGGTGCCTTCACGCAGGTGGTTGCGGTCGCGTTCGGCCTCGGGCCGCTGGTCGAGCGGTCGGTCGCGCTGTTCACCGTGCTCAAGCTGGCCGGCGCCTGCTATCTGATCTACCTCGGCGTCCAGGCCATCAGGCACCGGCGCTCGCTGGCGGAGGCGCTCGGCGCCGAGGTTGAGCGCAAGACCGCCGCGCGGCTGGTGGTCGACGGGTTCACCGTCGGCGTCACCAACCCGAAGGTGATCGTCTTCTTCGCGGCCATGCTGCCGCAGTTCGTGGACCGTCAGGCGGGTGACGTCCCGATGCAGATCATCATGCTCGGCGCCATCTTCGCCGGCATCGCCCTGATCAGCGACAGCGCCTGGGCGCTGGCGGCCGGAACGGCCCGCGCGTGGCTGGCCAGCTCGCCCCGGCGGCTTGCCCTGCTCGGCGGCGCCGGCGGCCTGGCCATGATCGGCATCGGCACCCGGCTGGCCCTGTCCGGCCGGCCGGACTGAGCCCCGACTGAGCGCAGGGCCGTCAGGCGCTGGTCGTCTCGGGGTGGATGCGGCCGTCGGTGCTGGTGAGGGCCTGGCCGGTGCCGCCCCAGCGGAGCTGGATGAGCTCGGCCGCGATCGAGACCGCGGTCTCCTCCGGGGTCCGCGCGCCCAGGTCAAGGCCGATCGGCGAGCGCAGCCGGGCCAGCTCCGCCTCGGTCAGGCCGATGGCGCGCAGCCGCTCGAGGCGGTCGGCGTGCGTCCGGCGCGACCCCATCGCGCCGACGTAGCCGGCCGGGGTGCGCAGCGCCACCTCGAGCACGGGCACGTCGAACTTCGGGTCGTGGGTGAGCACGCAGATCACCGTCCGCGCGTCCACCTCGGCCCCGGCCAGGAACCGGTGCGGCCAGTCGACCACCACCTCGTCCGCGCCGGGGAACCTGGCCCTGGTCGCGAAGACCGGCCGCGCGTCGCACACCGTCACGTGATAGCCGAGGAACTTGCCGACCCGGGCCACGGCGGCCGCGAAGTCGATCGCGCCGAACACCAGCATCCGGGGCGGCGGCGCGAACGCGTTCACGAACACCGCGAGCTCGTCGCCCAGCCGTTCGCCGTGCTCGCCGTAGCGGCGGATGCCGGTCAGCCCCTGCGCGAGCATGCCGCGCACGTCGTCGTCGGCCGCGGCGTCGAGCCGCTCTCCCCCGCCGAGCGACCCGCTCGACGGCCGGGCGGCGTCTCCCCAGATCACCCGGCGCGCGCCGATCCGACCCGGGTCCCGAGATGACCGTCGCCACCGCCACCGGCTCGCCCCGCTCGACCGCCGCGGCGATCTCGCCGAGCTCGGGGAACGTCTGCTTGCTGACCGGCTCGACGAAGATGTCGAGGATGCCGCCGCAGGTCAGGCCGACCGCGAACGCGTCATCGTCGCTGACGCCGTAGCGCTGCAGCACCGGCTGGCCGGACTCGATGACCTCGTTGGAGAGCTCGTAGACGGCCCCTTCGACGCAGCCGCCGGAGACCGAGCCGATCACCTCGCCGCCGCCCTCGACCGCCAGCGCGGCACCGGGGTCGCGCGGCGCGCTGCTGAACGTGTCGACCACGGTGGCCAGGCCGAACGTCTCGCCGGAGTCCCACCACTTGGCGATCGTGTTAAGGATGTCGCGCACAGCTCCACCTCGAAGTCTCACTTGGACTACCACGCTACGACAGCGCCGCCGTTGAGGGCTACGGCCGGTTTAGCGATTGGTTAATTGAACACGTAGCCGGCGCCGGACTATGCCTAGCCGAGGATCGCGGCCACCGCCAGCCGCATCAGCCGCGGCAGCTCGGGATCGGCCGGCCGCTCGCCGTCGCCGCCGCCCAGATCCTCCGGACGCAGCCACCCGTGCTTGTCGATCGTCGCCCGTTCCAGGGCCTCCTGGCCCGCGAAGCTCACCGCGGCGTCGCGCCACCGCGATCGCGTAGAACGTCTGGTCCTGGTCGAAATGCATGCCGCCCCACCAGAACTCGATCGGCGCGGTCGCGAACGGCTCGCCAAGCAGCTCCGGATCGACGACGATGCCCGCCTCCTCGCGAAGCTCCCGCGCGGCCGCCTCGCGCAGCGTCTCCCCGCGCTCGACCGCGCCGCCGATCGTGAACCAGAACGGGTCATCGCGGCCGCAGCGGGTCCCAGCCGTGCAGAAGCAGCACGCGCCCTTCCGGGTCGACCGGAAGGACGCGTGCGGTGTTACGCCGAAGTCTCACTCCACGATCTTAGAGATCGGGATCTCCAGGATGTCGCGGGCGCCGGCCGCCTTGAGCGCCGGGATCAGCGTGTTGACGCCGCGCTTGGGCACCACCGTCTCGACCGCGTTCATGCCGGTGTTGGCCAGCGCCGTGACCGTCGGCGAGGACATCGCGGGCAGCATCGCGGCCACCGCGTCGAGCTTGTCGGCGGCCACGTTGAGCTTGAGCAGCACGTTGCCGCGGGCCCGGATGGCGCCGCTGCAGCAGCAGGGTGATGTCCTCCATGGCGGCCCGCTTGGCCGGGTCGGCGTAGGCGGCGCGCGCAGGCGACGAACTCGGTGTAGCTGGTGAGGATCGTCTCCAGGATGCGCAGCCCGTTCTTGCGCAGCGACGACCCGGTCTCGGTCAGGTCGACGATCGCGTCGACGATGTCGGGCACCTTGGCCTCGGTCGCGCCGTAGGACGGCACGATCATCGCCTTGACGCCGTGCTCGGCGAGGTACCGCTCGGTCAGCGACGGGAACTCGGTGGAGATCCTGATCCCGTCGGGCAGGTCGGCGACCGATCGCCAGGGCGCGCCGTCCGGCACCGCGAGCACGACCCGGACCGGGTTGGAGGTCGCCTTGGAGTACTGCAGCTCGCCGAGCGAGACGACGTCCGCCTGGGTCTCGGTGATCCAGTCGCGACCGGTGATGCCGATGTCGAACAGGCCCCGCTCCAGGTAGGAGGGGATCTCCTGCGGGCGCAGGAAGCGCACCCGCTCGATCCGCGGGTCGTCGATCGAGGCGTGGTAGTCGCGGTCCGACGCCCGCCGCACGGTCAGGTCGGCGGCGTCGAAGAGGTCGAGGGTGGCTTTTTCCAGTGAGCCCTTGGGCAGTACCAGTGACAGCATGAAGATCAAACCCATTTCTTCCGAACGGACGCGTGGTTGCACAGCTACGGCAAGCGCCGCGCCCCGGTCCAGCCGGACGCGCACGGGCGCGCGTCAGCACACTGACTAGTGAAACAGGGGTTACGCGGCGCCGCTAATGTCGCGTGGCGTTCTTCGGAAGGTGACCGCAGCGGATGTCGCGAAGCAGGATCGCGGTGTCAAGTGCCGCCACGACTGCCTCCCATCCCTTGTCCTCGCTGCTGTCGGGCAGCCCGCTGCGATCGCGGGCCTCCTCAATCGTGTTACACGTTAGCACGCCGTTGCCGACGGGCGTGCCGGCGTCGAGGGCCACCCGGGTCAGCCCGGCCGTCACCGCGTCGCAGACGTACTCGAAGTGCGGGGTGCCGCCGCGGATGACCGCGCCCAGGCAGACCACCGCGTCGTAGTGCTTGGCGAGCTCCTGGGCGACGACCGGGAGCTCGACCGCGCCCGCAGTCCTGACCATCATCACGTCGTTCACGCCGCAGGCCTTGGCCGCCGCGGCGGCCCGGTCGAGCAGCGAGTCGGTGATCTCCTCGTGCCAGCGCGTGCACGCGATGGCCAGGGCCAGGTCGGCGGCGTCGACGACGGCCAGCTCAGGCCGCCCCTGTCCGCTCATGCGACGCTCTCCTTCATCCCGGATACGCCAACCCGGAACTGGTACGCGGGCCCGACTGCCAGGTCCACTTGCGAGTGTACCGACGCCCGCCCGGTATCGCGGGCTCGACTACGCCGCGTCTTCCTATCAGTTCTGACCACTTTTTCACCTCTCTATCAGTTCTGACCGCTTTCGCGCCTGAAATGTCCGAATTTCATGGTCAGAACTGATAACAAGCTCGGCTCGCAGTTCAGGGAGTTAGACGGATGGGGTGGAGCGGAGCAACCGGTGCTGGAGTGACTCGCCTAAAGGCGCGCGGCACCGCGCTGGGGACGAGTTTGAGGTCGGTGGGGCCGGTGGGGTCGGCGACAGGGGGCGGTGGGGTCGGCGACACCGGGCCGTGGGGCCGGCAGCGACCGGGGGCGGCGGGGTCGGCCACCGGGCCGTGGGGTCGGCGACAGGGGGCGGTGGGGTCGGCCACCGGGCCGGTGGGGCCGGCCGACCGGGGGCGGCGGGGTCGGCGACAGGGGGCGGTGGGGTCGGCGACCGGGGACGCGCTAGGCGATTTGGTGGCCTAGGCGGTCGCGCTTGGTGGCCAGGTAGCGGAGGTTGTCGGGGGTGGGCTGCGGGGGGAGCGGGATCCGGGTGACGCCGAAGCCGTGGGCGGCGAGCGCGTCGACCTTGGCCGGGTTGTTGGTGAGCAGCCGGACCGAGCGGACATCGAGGTCGTCGAGGAGCTGGGCGGCGACCGAGTACTCGCGGGCGTCGACCGGGAGGCCGAGCTCGAGGTTGGCGTCGACCGTGTCGACGCCGTTGTCCTGGAGCTCGTAGGCCTGCAGCTTGGACAGCAGGCCGATGCCGCGGCCCTCGTGGCCGCGGAGGTAGAGGACGACGCCGCGGCCGCGCTCGGCGATCTTGGCCATGGCCGCGTCGAGCTGGGCGCCGCAGTCGCAGCGGTGCGAGCCGAACACGTCGCCGGTCAGGCACTCGGAGTGCACCCGGGTGAGGACGTCCTCGCCGTCGCCGTCGGCCAGGTCGCCGTAGACCAGGGCCAGGTGCTCGGTGCCGTCGACGTCGGAGCGGTAGCCGTAGGCGCTCCAGCGGCCGTAGGCGTTCGGGATGACCGTCTCGGCCACCCGGGTGACCAGGCGCTCGGTCCGGCGGCGGTGCTCGATGAGCTGCTCGACGCTGATCAGCGCGAGGCCGTGCTCGTCGGCGAACGCGCGCAGCCCGGGCAGCCGCAGCATCGTGCCGTCGTCGCCGATCACCTCGCACACCACGCCGACCGGCGGCAGCCCGGCCAGCACGGCCAGGTCGACGGCGGCCTCGGTGTGGCCGCGCCTGCGCAGCACGCCGCCCTCGGCGTACCGGAGCGGGAACACGTGACCGGGGCGGACCAGGTCGGCCGGGGCGCTGTCGGGGCTGGCGAGGAGCTGGATGGTCTTCGCCCGGTCGGCCGCGGAGATGCCGGTGGTGATGCCGTGCCTGCCGCGTCCACGCTGATCGTGAACGCGGTGCCGTGATGCTCCTGGTTCTCGCTCGTCATCTGGGGAACGTTCAGCCGGTCCAGGTCCGGGCCGAGCATCGGCACGCAGATCAGGCCGCGGCCGTAGCGAATCGTGAACGCGAGCAGCTCCGGGGTGGCCTTGCTGGCGGCGAAGACGATGTCGCCCTCGTTCTCCCGGTCGGCGTCGTCGACCACGATGACCGGGCGGCCGTCGGCGATGTCCTTGATCGCCCGGGTGACTTCGTCGAGCGGGATGGCGGCTAGTTCGGCTTCCAGGTTCTGCATGTTCAGCTCATCGTCCAAAGTCTGCGTAGGTGTGAGGTCCGTCATCGGGTACCTCCGGTCATCAGCTTCTCCACGTACTTCGCGATCACGTCGACTTCAAGGTTGACCTCGTCACCGGGCTGTTTGGCGCCCATCGTGGTGCGCTTGAGCGTCTCGGGGATGAGGCTGACTTCGAACCAGCTTTGAGGTCCACGGGGCTGCTGTTCATCGGTGGGGCTGGTGGTGGTACTGGTGCTGGTGGGGCTCGCGGTGGTGGGGTGTGACAGGGCCGAGACTGTGAGGCTGATGCCGTCGACGGTGATCGAGCCCTTGTGGACGACGTAGCGGGCGAGGTCGGCCGGGAGGCTGATGCGGACGACGTCCCAGTCCCGTGGGAGACGCGGCTCTGGATCGTCCCGGTGCCGTCGGTGTGGCCCTGGACGAGGTGGCCGCCGAGGCGGTCCTCGAGGCGGACCGAGCGCTCAAGGTTGACCGGGGTGCCCGGGCTGAGGGACTTGAGGCTGGAGTAGCGGAGGGTCTCGCCCATGACGTCGGCGGTGAATCCTCGGGGTGGGGGGCCGTCCGGTGCGCCTCGACCGGACCGTTTTCGCCGATCAGGCCGGTCACGGTCAGGCAGACGCCGCTGACGCAGATCGAGTCGCCGATGCGGGCGTCGCTGGTCACGACCGAGCTGCGGACATAGATAACGGCGAAATCGCCTTGCTGGTCGACCGCCTCGACCTCACCGAGGTCCTCAACGATGCCGGTGAACACCCGCGCCCTCCTCCGGTCACTGGCTCCGGGGGACGCGATGCCCGCCGAGGCGACCGTGCCCGAATACGCGGCGCGCACCGCGCCGCCTGGGCACGGCCGGTATCAGCCGACCGCGCGCGTGCTGCCTCCCATCCGGACTTTAACCGTCGGTACCGGAGTTTCACCGGTTCGGCCAGCCGCTGGTGCGGCCGGTTCGCGGACTATCACCGCCGGTTCGGAGTTTCACCGACCCCGGAGCACGCTTACATCTGCGCTAACCAGTCTGCCACAGGAGATATTCCAGCCGTTAGGGGGGAATCGAGTGACTTCGCTAACCATCGAACCAGGACGCGCGTGCGGTGAGCGTGGAGCCACGGTCCGTTAGATATGACGGGTTTGGCGGGTTTGATCTTTATGCATTTTCAGCCCGACAGGCGGGTGACGGCGCGCATCTTGTTGGTGGCGTCGAGCGCGGCCACCTTGTACGCCTCGGACAGCGTCGGGTAGTTGAAGACCGCGTTGACCAGGTAGTCGACGGTGCCGCCGCAGCCCATCACGGCCTGGCCGATGTGGATCAGCTCGGTCGCGCCGGTGCCGAACACGTGCACGCCGAGCAGCTTGCCGTCGGCGGGCGAGACCAGCAGCTTGAGCACGCCGTAGGAGTCGCCCACGATCGCGCCGCGGGCGAGCTCGCGGTAGCGCGACACGCCGACCTCGAACGGCACGCAGGCGTCGGTCAGCTGGTCCTCGGTCCGGCCGACGAAGCTGATCTCGGGGATCGAGTAGATGCCGATCGGCTGCGGCGCGTCGGTGACCGTGACCGGCTCGCCGAACGCGTGGTGGGCGGCCAGCCTGCCCTGCTCCATCGAGGTCGCGGCGAGCGCGGGGAAGCCGATGACGTCGCCGACCGCGTAGATGTTCTCGACCTTGGTCCGGTAGAACTCGTCGACCGTGATCCGGCCGCGCTCGTCGGCGGTCAGCCCGGCCGCGGGCAGGTTGAGGCTGTCGGTCATGCCCTGGCGGCCGGCCGAGTACAGGACGGTGTCGGCCGGGATCTTCTTGCCGCTGCCGAGGACGGTGATCGCGCCCTCCGGGTGCGACTCGACCGAGGCGACGGTCTCGCCGAAGCGGAACGTGACCGCGAGGTCGCGCAGGTGGTACTTGAGCGCCTCGACGACCTCCTCGTCGCAGAAGTCGAGCATCCGATCGCGCTTCTCGACCACGGTGACCTTGGTGCCGAGGGCGGCGAACATGCTCGCGTACTCGATGCCGATCACGCCCGCGCCGACCACCACCATCGAGCGCGGCACCTTCTCGAGGTTGATGATGCCGTCGGAGTCGATGATCGCCACGTCGTCGAAGGCGACGCTGGACGGGCGGGCCGGGGTGGTGCCGGTGGCGATGACGATCTTGTCGGCGGTGATCTTGCGGCTGCGGCCGCCGCCGTCGTCGACCTCGACCGCGTGCGGGCCGATGAAGTAGGCGAGGCCGCTGATGATCGTGACGCGGTTGCGGCCGAGCTGGTTGCGGACGACGTCGCTCTCCCGGCTGACCACGTGGGTGGTCCTGCGGGTCAGGTCGGCCATCGTGATCTCGTCCTTGACCCGGTACGACTGCCCGTAGATCTCCCGCTGGTCGATGCCGGTGAGATAGAGGATGGCCTCCCGGAGCGTCTTGGACGGGATCGTTCCGGTCTGGACGCAGACGCCGCCGATCATGGCCGGGCGCTCGACCACCGCCACCCGCCGGTCTAGTTTCGCGGCCGCGATGGCCGCCTTCTGCCCGCCGGGGCCGGAGCCGATCACGAGAAGGTCATAGTCGTACACGCTTCAAGTGTGGCGGCTGACGGGAACAAACAGAAGCTTCGTAACGTACCGTTCACACCACCGCGCCGGACGCGTCGGCTTAGGCTGAGAAAACTTTGGCTTCGGTGGAAACCGCTGACGGCTGTGGGTCCGTCTAAGAGGTGTCCGCGTTAGAAACGAGGCACTCAGATGACTACACCGATTACTTCATTCGCACGACTCGCCCGGCAGGCGCGCGGCCTTCTCGGTTCCGCTGCTGGTGGCGGGCGTCCTCGCGGCCGGGTGCGGGACGGTGGCGGCCAACCCGGGCGGGCCGAATGAGCCCGCGGCCGGCGCGGCGTCGTCGTCGGCTTCGGCTGCTGCCTCGGCTCCGCGTCGTCTTCCGCGTGCGGCCAGCTCGGTGCCGCGGGCGGCCCCCACCGCGACGCCGGTGCCGACCGTCACCGGCGGCCGTCATGATCGGGACGGGCGGCGCGGCCTGCTCGGGCTGGCCGGCCAACGCGCCGCACGGGAAGCTGACGGCTCTGTTCACCCCGGTGGCGGTCGAGCGGTGCGTGAGCAGCGTCCAGCAGATCAAGGGGAAGGGCGAGTGGCAGACCGCCACCCTGGAGCGGTCGACCGACAAGCTGGCGACGCTGACGGCGGTGCTGATGCGCGCCGTCCGAGCGGCAGCCGGACGTCATGTGCCCCGAGTTCGTCGTCATCCCGCCGCAGATCGTGCTCTTCAGCTCGACCGGCCAGGAGCTCATCCCCCGGCTTCCGGTCGGCGCCTGCGGCAGCGTCGACTCGCAGGTGCTGGCACGCTGGCGACGATGACGTGGCAGCCGCTGTCGGTCCGGCTGGTCAGCAAGGTCGAGCCGGTGGTGTCGCCGAAGACGTTCCCCGGCGCCTCGCTCTCCCCGGGCTCCCCCAAGGTGCTGCGGACCGGCGCCGCCACCGGGGTCGTGAACGGCTAGCGGTTCCGCTCGCGTCGCTATGCTGTCGTTCATGGCGGTGCGGGCGGTCATCTTCGACTGGGGCGGGACGCTGACGCCGTGGCACGGCGTTGACCGCGGTGCACTGTGGCAGCAGGCGTGCGCGCCGCACTTCCCGGCCGACCGGGCCGCGGCGGTCGCGGCGGCGCTGCTGGCGGCGGAGGACGGCTGCTGGGCGCAGTGCGAGAGCGCGCACAGCAGCGCCACCCTCGCGCACATCTTCTCGGCCGCCGGGGTCACCGCGGCCGAGGAGCTGATCGAGACCTACTTCGAGCAGTGGGCGCCGCACACGTACACCGACCCGGACGTCGCGCCGCTGCTGCGGTTGCTGCGCGAGCGGTCGATCAAGGTCGGGGTGCTTTCCAACACGGTGTGGCCGCGGGCGCTGCACGAGCGGGTGTTCCAGCGCGACGGGGTGCTCGAGCTGATCGACGGGGCGGTCTACAGCAGCGAGATCCCGTATACCAAGCCGCACCCGGAGGCGTTCCTGGCGGCGATGGCCGCGATCGGGGTGACCGACCCGGCGTCGTGCGTGTTCGTCGGCGACCGGCCGTTCGACGATATTTACGGCGCGGGCCGGGTGGGCATGCGCACGGTCTTCGTCCCGCACAGCGGGCTGCCGCCTTTGCGGGCTCGGTCCCCGATGCGGTCATCAGCCGGCTGGCGGAGCTGCCCGCGCTGCTCGACCGGTGGTGAGCGCGCTAGCGGGTCACCACTGGTACGGGAGGAACTTGCCGTCCAGGGTGACCACCACGCGGTCGCCGGCCGGGTCGGGGACACGCTGGACGTCGAAGCGGAAGTTGATCGCGCTCATGATGCCGTCGCCGAACTCCTCGTGGATCAGCTCCTTGATCGTCGGCCCGTAGACCTGGACGATCTCGTAGAACCGGTAGACCGTCGGGTCGGTCGGAATCGGCGACTCGAGGGCGCCGCGGGTCGGCTGGGCCTGCAGGGCCTCCTGCACGTCGTGCGTCGTGGTGGTGAGGTTGCGCAGCGCCGGATTGAGGATCTCGACCGCCGCGAGCGCCTGCTCGGACGACATCGGCTGCTGGCCGAGCAGCGCCGACACCGTCCACGGGAGCGGCGCGCCGATCGCCTCGGCCAGCTGCGCCCAGGTCAGTCCCATCCGTGCCTTCGCCGCGCGAACCAACTCGGCCGCCTCCTGCTTGGTCATCGTCTCAGCTCCTGCGGTGTCTTCGGCGTGCCCGGTGGTAACCGGGTGACTAGGGGCTACCCAGGTGCCCGGGTCTGGCCGAGAAGTTCTTGAAATAAATCCGAGAAAAGTTGTTGGCGGTCGGCCGCCTCGCTCCTCATACCTACGAAGACGGGGACGGCGAGGCCGACCTGACGCTAGAGGCGGGGCGTCAGTCCGGCATCCTCGCCGACCCACGGGGGTCAGCAGGGATCCCCCGGCTGGAGTGCGAGGGGCCTCCAGCTCGGGCCTGCTGACAGGCCGCAGGCCGGCCGGTGGCCGGTTGAAGGCGCGGACCTGGGCCGGTGCACGCGGGGGCGGCACCGGCCGGGGCCGCCGGCCAGCGGGACCCGTGCACCAGGCAGCGATCGCCGGACCTAACGTAGCCGAAGTAGGTATACCGACAATGACGCCTCTCTCGCCCCGGACGTACCGAAAGCACCGCTAACGTATTCGCATGCGCGACAGCGAGGTTGTCGCGTCCATCGTGGCAGGCGACTCCCTCGGGCTCGCCAGCTGCCTACGACCGGTACGCAGATCCCCTCTACAAGTACTGCCGAACCTTGCTCGCCGACCCGGCCGACGCCGCGGACGCCGTTCAGGACACCTTCGTCATCGCCGCGTCCCGGCTCGGCGGACTGCGTGACCCTGATCGGCTGCGTCCCTGGCTGTACGCGGTGGCGCGGAATGAGGCGCTGCGGATCCTCCGGTCGAAGAAGGGGACGTCGGCGCTGGACGAGGCGCCGGACGTGACCGACGACTCCGGCGACGTCGCCGCCGGCGCCGAGCGGGCCGACCTGCGCGCGCTGCTCGAGGACGCCGCCGTCGGGCTGAACCCGGGCGAGCGCGAGGTCATCGAGCTCCAGCTGCGCCAGGGCCTTGAGACGGCCGAGGTCGCGACCGTGCTCGGCGTCTCCCGCAACCGCGCGCACGCGCTGCTCTCCCGGGCCCGCGATCAGCTCGAGACGTGCCTGGCGGTGCTGCTGGTCGGCCGGGCCGGTCGCGGCGAGTGCGACGAGCTCGACGCCCTGCTGGCCGGCTGGGACGGCCGGCTGACGATCCTGCTCCGCAAGCGCGTCCACCGGCACATCGAGCGCTGCCCGACCTGCGACGCCAGGCGGGCCCGCGAGCTGCGCCCGGCCATGCTGCTCGACCTGTCGCCCGGCGCGGCGCTCGCGGCCGGGGCGGCGATCTCGCTCCGGCTCGCGGCCGGGCGCGCCCGAGGGGCTGCGGGCGCACACGATCACGCTCGCCACCGGGCAGGAGGTCGGCGCCGTCGCGCACCGCGCGGCCGTGCTCAGCCGGGCGGGGGCGTTCAACCACAGCGGGTTCCCCAGGCCGGTACGGGGCGGCGGCGGTGCCGCGGCATGGCGGCCGGCCGCGGCGCGGGCGGCCGCGGCGCGGGCGGGGCGAGGCGATCGCCACGGTCGTCCCGGCAGGGGGCGGCCGTGGTGACGGCGGCGTCGTGATCGCGGCGATCATCGCGGCGGTCGCCTTCGCGCTGACCGGCAACGGCGCGCACCGTCTCCGCCGCCGCCGATCCGAGCCCGCCGGGGGTCACGGCGGCGGCTGCGGCCGCAACCTCGGCGGCGGCGTCGACGTCGGCATCTGCATCGGCCTCGGCTCGGCCTCGGCGGGCGCGTCGGGCACCGGGCAGACCGGCCCTCGGCGTCGTCGGCCGACAGCACGGCCACGCCGTCGGCGGCGGCTTCGACGGACCCGGCCGCCGCGACGCCGACCACCGCGAGCTGCCGGCCGCCGGGCACGGGCGACGCCCGACCACCGCCAGCCCGACCGCGTCGCCAGCACGCCCGCGGCTGCGCCGACGCCCGGCACGCTGTCGGAGTACCCGCGAGGGCGGCACGCTCGAGCTGCAGCCGGACGGGGCGCCCAGGCAGATCGACCTGACCGGCAGCGGCAGCGGCGACTGGCGCGTCACCTGGTCGCTGACCGTGGCCAACGACCCGGTCAACGTCGTCGGCGTGTCGCCCGTCTCCGGCGACCCTGACGTCGGCCGAGCTCGACGGCCGTGGTGACGGTCAGGGCCAACTCGGTTCGCGGCCGTGCGGCTCGCGACGTCCTCCGACGATCACGGTCAGCCCCGGCGGGGCGGTGTTCACGGTCTGCACCGGCGCGCCTCGGCAGTTCACCGGCGACGGCGACTTCGCGCTGGCCGTCGACGACGCCGTCCACGCGAGCGCGCCCGGGCGGGAACCACCGGGTGAGAACCGAGCCCGGTCGTTGCCGCCGCTGACCATCGGCGATCACCGTGGACGAGTTCTCTAGCGGCGAGGATGGGCAACTGGACGAGCCGGGATGCCCATCTGACCCTGACCCTTCGTCGCAAAGTTATCTGCAATTGCAGCAAGGCGAAGTATCCGAACCGCTACGGTGAGTGCATGCGCGACAGCGAAGTTGTCGCATCGATCGTGGCGGGCGATCCTGAGGGCCTCGCCGCAGCGTACGACAGGTACTCGCGCCCGCTGTTCGGCTACTGCCAGTCGCTGCTGCGCGAGCCGGACGATGCCGCCGACGCGGTGCAGGACACATTTGTCATCGCCGCCTCGAAGCTGGGCCGGCTGCGTGACCCCGAGCGGCTGCGGGCGTGGCTGTTCGCCGTGGCGCGGAACGAGTGCCTGCACCGGCTCAAGTCCAGGCAGCGCCGCGGCGCTCGCTCGAGGACCTGCCCGAGCAGCCCGACGAGAGCGTGGACGTCGGCGACGAGGCCGAGCGGGCCGAGTCGCGCGAGCTGATCCGGGCCGCCGTCGGGCGGTCTCAACGACGGCGAACGGGACGTGATCAACCAGCTCTGGCACGGCCTCGAGATCCCCGAGGTGGCGATGGTGCTCGGCGTCTCGCGCAATCACGTCCACTCGCTCTTCTCCCGGGCGCGCGACCAGCTCGAGGCGTCGGTCGGGGTGCTCGTGGTCGGCCGGTCCGGACGGAAGGACTGCGCCGCGCTCGACCAGCTGCTGCACGACTGGGACGGCCGGCTGACCGCGCCGCTGCGCAGGCGGGTCGGGCGGCACATCGACCGGTGCTCGGTCTGCTCGGACCGGCGGCGCCGGGAGCTGCGGCCGGCGCGCGCTGCTGTCGCTCGCGCCCGGCGCGCTGGTCGGCTTCGCCCTCGCCGGGCGGCGGCGGTCCTGGCCGCGCTGGTCGCTGGCGCCGGCCGGCCTGCGCGCGGAGCGTGCTCACCTGGCGGCCGATCACGGGGCGCGCGCCGTCGCCTACCGGGCGGCAGTGGGGCAGGGCACGCGCTCGTTCCAGCTGAATGGTTTTCCGCAGCCAGCCGCAGGGCGGCCACCTCGGGCTGGTGCGGATCGCGCACCTGCCGCTGAGCGCGGTCGGCGGGACCGCCGTGGCGGCGACCGCGACCGTGGTGGTGCTGGCCGTCGTGCCGCATGCCCACCACCGGACGACCGGCGGCCGGCCGGCGACCGGCGCCGACGTCCGGCGCGACGCCGACCGCGGCCGCGCGCCGGCCCGACGCCCGGCACCGCGCTGGCCGGCCGGCTGTCGGCCGGCCGGCGCCAAGGCCTCCCGCGCGCTGCCCGGGTCGCGGGCGACGTCGCCGACTCGCGGCCGGCCAGGCGGCCGGCCCGCAGGCGCGGCGGCTCGGCGTCGGCGCCCGCCGTCGGGCCTACGCGTCCGGCCCGCCGACCACCGGCCACGCCCGCGCCGATCGTGAGCGTCACCGTCACCACGCCGGTCGCTGGCGGGCTCGCTCAGCGTGTCGCCGAGCACCGTGTCGCTCAGCGCGCTGGTCGGCGGGACGCTGACGCTGACGGCGAACGGCGGGCCGGTCACCTGGTCGATCGCCGAGCCGACGTCGCTGCTCGGATTGCTGACCGTCACCCCGTCATCGGGGACGCTGGCGGCCGGCCAGAGCGTGACCGTGCACCTCAGCGTGTCGCTGCTGAGCGCGCTGACCACCACGCTGACCGTCACCCCGGGCAACCAGATCGTCAACCTGCTGATCGGCGCGCTCTGATCGGCTCGGCCGGGCTGACGCCGGAGCTGAGCCGGGCGGGGGCGGTCCGGGCGGTCTAGGTGCGCCAGCCGGCCCGCGCGGTCGCCCGCTCGGCCTGCTCGCGCAGCAGCTGCGCGGCCCGGGCCGGGTCCTGCGCGCCGTAGACCGCGGCCCCGGCGACGAACACGTCCGCGCCCGCCTCCGCGCACCGCTCGATCGTCTCGTCGCTGACGCCGCCGTCGACCTGGAGCCAGATCTCGCCGTACCCGCCTGCCGCGATCATCGCGCGGGCGCGGCGGATCTTCGGCAGGACCAGGTCGAGGAACTTCTGGCCGCCGAAGCCGGGCTCGACCGTCATCAGCAGCAGCATGTCCAGCTCGGGGAGCAGGTCCGCGTAGGGCTCGACCGGGGTGGACGGGTTGACGGCGAGGCCGGCCCTGGCGCCGGCCGCGCGGATCGCCCGCAGCGTTCGCACCGGGGCCTTGGCGGCCTCGGCGTGGATGGTCACGCTGCGGGCGCCGGCCTCGGCGTAGGCGGGCGCGTGCGAGTCCGGGTCCTCGATCATGAGGTGGCAGTCGATCGGCAGCGCGACCGCCTTGAGCAGCGACTCCACGACCGGCAGCCCGATCGTGAGGTTGGGCACGAAGTGATTGTCCATCACGTCGACGTGCAGCCAGTCGGCGGCGGATTCGACGGCGGCGGCCTCGTCGGCGAGACGCGCGAAGTCCGCGTTGAGGATACTGGGCGAGATCTGAACGGCCATAGCATTTGCGAGTCTAGAGGGTTGGCGACGGGCCGCGCGGGGCGGCCCCGGAATGTCAGACCCGCGTCGTTAGCATTGGCCATTGAGTTCGAATAATTGGTTGCATTGGGAGTCGATTATGCAGACTGACCTTCTTGACCGGGTGCGGAAGCTGCTGGCCAAGGCCGAGGACGAGGGGTGCACCCCCGAGGAGGCCGAGGCGCTGACCGCCAAGGCCGCCGAGCTGATGGCCCGGTACGGCATCGACCGGGCGCTGCTCGGCGCGCTGCGGCCGGAGACCGACCGGCCGGCCGACCGGAAGTTCCGCTTCGAGGCGCCGTGGGCCGACGTCAAGGCGCACCTGCTGGCCGCGCTCGCGACCGCGCTGCGCTGCCAGTGCGTGCAGACCCAGACCGACGACGGCCCGCGGCTGCACGTCTTCGGCTACTCCTCCGACCTGGAGCGGGCGGAGATCCTGTTCACCTCGCTGCTCGTGCAGATGGCCAGGGCGCTGGCCAGGCAGGCCGGTGCCCGGCTACGGGAACAGCGCCAAGGCGTGGCGGCGGTCCTGGATGCTCGGCTACTGCGCGGCGGTGGTGGCGCGGGTCCGCGCGGCCGAGGAGGCGGCGGTCGCGTCGGCCGGGGCCGACGACGCCGCCGCCGCAGGCCGACGGCGCGGCCGTCGGCCGCGCTGGTGCTGGCCGACCGCTCGCTGACCGTCCGGCTCCAGGTCAGCGCCGCCTACCCGCGCCTGAAGAAGAAGCGCGTGACCTACTCGGGCAGCGGCTACGGCGACGGCTACCGCGAGGGCGCAGAAGGCCGACATCGGCGGCGGCAAGCTCCGGTCGCGTCCGGCTGGCGCCCTGCGCCGCTGACCCGTCGCGGGCAGGCCGGGGCGAGCTTGAACCACGGCCGCGGCCGGCTGGCGTCCTGCGACGCTGGCCGGTCGCGGCCGGGCCACCCCTTAGCTCATCTCGAACGGTCCGTGTCTTCGCCTTCCCGGCTGACGCTGACCCTGACTTCGGTGCCGTCGCCGACCGGCTGGGGCGGCGAGCCGACCTCGGCTGCGCGGGACGATCGTCAAGGCGGTGGCCAGCGTTTCCGCGCGGATGAAGTCCGCGTGCGCCCGCACGGCGGACGCCACCGGGTCGTCGGCGCCGACGACCAGCGCGATCCGGTCGGAGACGTCGAGGCACGCATCGCGGCGGGCCTGCTGGATGACGCGGATGACGTCGCGGGCGGTGCCCTCGGCGGCGAGCGCGGGGGTCACGCGGGTGTCCAGCGCGATCAGCCCGTCGCTGCCGGACAGCGCCGCCGTCGAGTCCGGGTCGGCGGCGGTCAGCGTGAGCTGGTACTCCCCCGGCTGCAGCTGCACGCCGCCCGCGGTGACGACGTCGCCGTCGGTGCCCGCGGCGGCTCCAGTCCCCGGCCTTGACCGCCCGGATGACCTCCTGCACCTGCCGGCCCAGCCGCGGCCCGAGCGCCCGCGGGTTGACCGTGAGCTGGACGGTGCCGAGGCTGGCGGGCTCGGCCGACAGCGACCAGGTCCTTGACGTTGACCTCGTCCTTGATCAGGTCCGCGAACTCGGTCAGCGCGGGCGCCGACGGGTGCGCCACCGTCAGCGACGCCAGCGGCAGCCGGACCCGGAGCTGGCGCGCCTTGCGCAGGCTGAGCGCGGCGCTGCAGACGGCGCGGGTCAGGTCCATCGTCTCCGCCAGCGAGGGGTCAGACGGCCAGTCGGCGACCGACGGCCAGTCCTCCAGGTGCACGCTGGCGCCGCCGGTCAGGCCGCGCCAGATCGTCTCGGCGGTCATCGGCAGCAGCGGGGCGGCGGCGCGCGTCACCGTCTCGAGGACGGTCCAGAGCGTGTCGAGCGCGGCCGCGTCGCCCTCCCAGAACCGCGACCGCGACCGGCGGATGTACCAGTTGGTCAGCAGCTCCAGGTAGTCGCGGAGGACCTGGCAGGCGGCGGCGATGTCGTAGCCGTCGAGTTCCGCCCGATCTGCTCGACCGCGGTCTTGGTCTTCGCGAGGATGTACCGGTCGAGCACGTGGGTGCTGGCCAGCGAGCGGACGGCGGTGTGGTTCTCCGCGTTGGCGTACAGCGCGAAGAAGTAATACGAGTTCCACAGCGGCAGCAGCGCCTGCCGCACGCCCTCGCGGATGCCCTGCTCGGTGACGACCAGGTTGCCGCCGCGCAGGATCGGGCTGGCCATCAGGAACCAGCGCATCGCGTCCGACCCGTGGGTGTCGAACACCTCGTTCACGTTCGGGTAGTTCCGCAGCGACTTCGACATCTTCCTGCCGTCGTTGCCGAGCACGATGCCGTGGCTGACGCAGGTGCGGAACGACGGGCGGTCGAACAGCGCGGTCGCCAGCACGTGCAGCGTGTAGAACCAGCCCCGGGTCTGGCCCATGTACTCGACGATGAAGTCGCCCGGGTAGTGGCTGTCGAACCACTCGCGGTTCTCGAAGGGGTAGTGCACCTGCGCGAACGGCATCGAACCGGACTCGAACCAGCAGTCAAGGACCTCGGGGACCCGCCGCATGACCGACTCGCCCGGTCGGGTCGTCCGGGTTCGGCCGGGTCAGCTCGTCGATCGCGGGCCGGTGCAGGTCGGCCGGGCGCACGCCGAAGTCCCGCTCCAGCTCGTCAAGCGACCCGTACACGTCGACCCGCGGGTAGTTCGGGTCGTCGCTCATCCAGACCGGGATCGGGGAACCCCAGAAGCGGTTGCGGCTGATCGACCAGTCGCGGGCGTTCGCCAGCCACTTGCCGAACTGCCCGTGCTTGACGTGCTCGGGCACCCAGGTGATCTCCTCGTTCAGCTCGACCATCCGGTCCCGGAACTTGGTCACCTCGACGAACCAGCGCGAGACGGCCTTGTAGATGAGCGGGTTACGGCACCGCCAGCAGTGCGGGTAGGAGTGCGTGTAGTCGTCGCGGCGGACCAGCGCGCCGTCGGCGCGCAGCCGCGCGATGATCGGCTTGTTCGCCTCGAAGACGTGCAGGCCGGCCCAGTCGGTGACGACCGGCAGGTACTTGCCCTGCTCGTTGACCGTGAGCACGATCGGGATGCCGGCCGCGGCGCACGCGTTGGCGTCCGCCTCGCCGTAGGCGGGCGCCATGTGCACCACGCCGGTGCCGTCCTCGGTGGTCACCTCGTCGGACGCGATGACCCGGAAGGCGCCGGCGGTTCCGAAGGTGTCGGCGTCGGCCAGGTAGTCGAACAGCGGCTGGTAGCGGCGGCCGAGCAGCTCTCGTCCGCTGAGCGAGCCGACCGTGTCCGCGCCCGCCAGCTCCTTCTCGTACGCGGGCAGCCGGTCGTGGGCGAGGATGTACCTCTCGCCGTCCGGCGTCTGCACGACGTCGTAGGTGATGTCGAGGCCGACCGCGACGGCCAGGTTCGACGGCAGCGTCCACGGCGTGGTGGTCCAGGCGAGGATCCACTCGCCGGTCTCCAGCCTGAACCGGACCGTGACCGACGGGTCGGTCCGGTCGGCGTAGACGTCGTCGTCCATCCGCAGCTCGTGGTTGGACAGCGGGGTCTCGCACCGCCAGCAGTAGGGCAGCACCTTGAAGCCCTGGTAGATCAGGCCCTTCTCGTGCAGCTGCTTGAACGCCCACATGACGCTCTCCATGTAGGGGAGGTCGAGGGTCTTGTAGTCGTTCTCGAAGTCGACCCAGCGGGCCTGCCTGGTGACGTACTCCTCCCACTCCTTGGTGTAGCGGAGCACGGAGTCGCGGCACGCCTCGTTGAAGGTGTCGATGCCCATCTTGAGGATGTCGTCCTTGCCGGAGATGCCGAGCAGCCGCTCGGCCTCGACCTCGGCCGGCAGGCCGTGGCAGTCCCAGCCGAACCGCCGGTCGACCTTGCTGCCCGTCATCGTGCGGAAGCGCGGCACGATGTCCTTGACGTAGCCGGTCAGCAGGTGCCCGTAGTGGGGCAGGCCGTTGGCGAACGGCGGGCCGTCGTAGAAGACGAACTCGCCGTCGGCGCCGGAGCGCGCGATCGACTCCTTGAACGTGCCGTGGGCGTTCCAGTAGGCGAGCGTCCGCTGCTCGAGCTCGGGCAGGTCCGGCTGGACGGATACTTCGGACGCGCCGGCGCGCGGGTAGGTGGCCATCGGGTGCTGCGATTCTCCTCGTGGCAGGGGGTGCCTGTCGGTGGGCACGTGCCGCGAGGACGACGCGCCCGCTCCCGCGCGGGCGCACCGCGGTACCACCTCGCTTGCCGTCTCGCCCTGGTGGACGCGACGGCCGCTCATGGCCGGCTGTGACGGGCCGGACCCGCCCGGTTCTACTGGGGGACGCTCGCCTTTGCGGGTGGCGCCTTTTCTTCCGGGGGCTCCCCGGTGATGGCCGGATCATCGCCCTACGCTCTCTAGCCTAGTGGACGCCACAACGCGCGGATGCGCGAATATCTTCCTCGGCGGCGGTCCGGTAGCGTGCGAAGCATGGAACACGTGAGGCTGGGACGGAGCGGACTGCAGGTATCGCGGCTGTGCCTGGGGACGATGACGTTCGGACTGCAGAGCGACGAGGCGACCGGGGTCGCCGTGATGGACAAGGCCGTCGAGGGCGGGGTCGACTTCTTCGACACCTCCGACGCGTACCCGCTCGGCGGGGACCTGACCACCCGCGGGCGGACCGAGGAGATCATCGGCCGCTGGCTGCCGGGCAAGCGGGATCAGATCATCCTCGCGACCAAGTGCTTTGCGCCGATGGGACCGTCGCCGATGGACGGCGGCAACTCCCGCAAGCACATCCTGACCGCGGTCGAGGCGTCGCTGCGCCGTCTCGGCACCGACTACATCGACCTGTACCAGCTGCACGGCTACGACCGGAACACGCCGATCGACGAGACGCTGTCGGCGCTCGACGACCTGGTCCGCTCGGGCAAGGTCCGCTACGTCGGCTGCTCCAACTTCCTGACGTACCAGCTCGTGCGGGCGATCGGCCGCAGCGAGACGCTGCGGCTGGCCCGGTTCGACTCGGTGCAGCCCCGCTACAACCTGCTGTTCCGGCAGATCGAGCGGGAGATGCTGCCGTTCTGCGCCGAGGACGGCGTCGGCGTGATCTCCTACAACCCGATCGCCGGCGGGCTGCTGTCCGGCAAGCACAACCGGACCGCGCCGCCGCCGGACGGCAGCCGGTTCACGCTCGGCAATGCGGGCGCGATGTACCAGGAGCGGTACTGGCACGAGCAGATGTTCGACACCGTCGAGGCGCTGCGCAAGCTGGCCGACGAGGCGGGGGTCAGCCTGGTCACGCTCTCGGTCGCCTGGGTGCTGGCCAATAAGGCGGTCACCGCCCCGATCATCGGCGCCAGCCACCCGCGTCAGCTCGACGCCTCGCTGGCGGCGGCGACGTACGAACTCGACCCCGACCTGAAGCAGCGGCTCGACGACCTCACCCACGACTACCGGATGGGCGACGCCGCCCGGTAGCTGCGGCCGGGTCCTCAGGCCTCGGCTACCGGCGGGTCGGGGTACCGGCGGGCCGGGGTCGCTGCGCACTAGGTCCCGGTCGCCTGGATCACGGGTGGCGAAGGCATGGCTGCGTGCTCGAGCGCAGCCATGCCGTCGGGTCAGACCTGGAAGTCGGACAGCTCCGACCAGGTGACGGCTCGTGTCTTGGCATAGCCTCCGACCACTCGTCGATCGCCACACAATGTCATGTCATGGTTACGCGATGCCATCGTGGTGTTCGGCTGGGAATTATTGCGCGACAAACGTATCGGGAAGCGCGTACAAACGTCGCGCAATAAGTTGATCTTGGCGTTGGGTAGTGCGGGAACGGTGAGTGGAGTTCATGATCGGGCGCGGGTGGCGTTCGTGGCGCGCCCAAGGAGGGGGTTTTAGGGGCGGGTGGACCGGGGGGTTGCTCGCTGGTCCGCGTGACGGCGCAGGAGGGCGATGAAGATCGCGTCGGTGCCGTGGCGGTGCGGCCACAGCTGGGCGAACTGCGGGCCGGCGACTCCGTGCCAGGGACATCCGGCAGGGCCGCATGGGCGTCGAGGATCTCCACGCTCGGGTCGGCGCCGACGACGTCGGCGACCACGTCCCGGGTTTCGGCCGGGACCGGGGAGCAGGTCACGTACGCGACCACGCCGCCGGGGCGGACCGCCGCGAGGGCCGAGCGGAGCAGCGCCCGCTGTAGCTCGGCTAGGGCCGGCAGGTCGGACTCGGCCTTCCGCCAGCGGGCCTCGGGGCGGCGGCGGAGCGCGCCGAGCCCCGAGCAGGGGGCGTCGACCAGCACCCGGTCGAAGCTGCCGTCGGGCCACGGCGGCCTGGTGCCGTCGGCGACGACGACCTCGGCCGGGGCACCGTGCGCGGCCCGCCCGGGACAGCGTCTCCTTGACCAGGGCGGCGCGGTGCGGGTGGAGCTCGGCCGCGATGAGGCTGGCCTGCGGGGCGTCGATCGTGGCCAGGCCGTGCAGCAGCCGGGACTTGCCGCCGGGGCCTGCGCACAGGTCGAGCCAGCGTTCGCCGACGCTGTCGCCGTCGACGCCTTCGGAGGCGGAGGCGGTGGTTGAGGCGGAGGCGCCGGTGGACGCGGAGGTGGACGCGGGTGCCAGCGGGGCGTTGGTCAGCGCGATGGCGGCCAGCTGGCTGGCTTCGTCTTGGACGGCGGCCTGGCCGGAGGCGATCAGATCAGCCGGGTTGCCGGAGTCCAGGGTGAAGGCGTACGGCGACCAGCGGCCGGGCTCGGCGTCGGCCGGCATCACCTGGTCGCGGTCGGGTCCGCCGGGCAGGGTGGCCATGGTGACCTTGGGGCGGGCGTTGCCCTCGGCCAGGGCGGCCTCGAGCTCGGTCTCGGCCGCGTCGCCGAGGGCGTCCCGGTAGGCGCCGACGATCCAGCGGGGGTAGCCGTAGCGGACGGCGAGGCTGCCGTCGGCGTCGGCCGCCGGGTCGGGCGCGACGATCTCCAGCCAGGCGTCCAGGTCCCTGGTCGCGACCCGGCGCAGGACGGCGTTGACGTAGCCGGAGACCCGTGGGCCGACCACCTGCTTGGCCAGGTCGACCGAGGTCGCGACGGCTGCGTGGGCGCCGATCCTGGTGGCCAGGAGCTGGTGCGCGCCCAGCCGGAGGATCTGCCGGACCGGCGGGTCGAGCTGGTCCAGCGGGCGGTCGCTGCAGGCGGCGAGCACGGCGTCGTAGGTGCCCTGGCCGCGCAGGGTGCCGTAGGCGAGCTCGGTCGCGAGGGCGGCGTCCCGTCCGGTGATGTCACGCTCGGCCAGCAGCTTGGGCAGCAGCAGGTTCGCGTAGGCCTCGCGGTTCTCCACCGCCGCGAGAACCTGGTAGGCGGCGCGGCGGGGGTTGCCGGAGCGGCGGGCGACGTCGCGCTTGGCCGCGTCCGCCTCGCGGGCCGACCCCGGCCCTGGCCCGGCCGGGCGGTGCCGGGGGCGGGGACGCCGGTAGACGCCCACGTCAGCCGAGCCCGAGGCGGACAGCGGCGTCGGCGTGCAGGCCGCGCGCCCAGTCGGCGGCGGGCATCCGGCGCTTGCCCTGCGGCTGGACGTCGCCCAGCTGGACCGGAACGGTGCCGGTGCCGACGTAGACGGCCGCCCGCTCGACCCGGAGCTGTCCCGGGGCAACGCTGACCGCGGCTGAGCCGTCGGCCGCGTTGTCAGCCGCCGGACCGGAGGCGGCCGGGCCGGCGGCCGGGTCAGCGTCACCGGCCAGAGCTTGAGGCGGGTGGAGTCGAAGTCGGTCCAGGCGCCCGGGTCCGGGGTGCAGCCGCGGATCTGGCGGTCGATCAGGTGGGCGGGCATCTTCCAGTCGATCCGGGCGTCCTCAGAGGTGAGCTTGGGGGCGAAGCTGATGCCGTCGGCCGGCTGCGGTACGGCCAGCACGGTGCCGTCCTCGATCCCGTCCAAGGTCGCGACCAGCAGCTGCGCGCCCGCCACGGCCAGCCGGTCCAGCAGGTCGCCGCTGGTGTCGGTCGGGCGGATCGGCTCGGTGAGGGTGCCGTAGACCGGGCCGGCGTCGAGCTCCTTCACGATCTGGAAGGTGGACGCGCCGGTGATGTCATCGCCGCGCAGCACCGCGTGCTGCACCGGGGCGGCGCCGCGCCAGGCGGGCAGCACCGAGAAGTGCAGGTTCACCCAGCCGTGGACCGGGATGTCGAGGGCCGACTGCGGCAGCAGCGCGCCGTAGGCCACCACCGGGCAGCAGTCGGGCGCGATCGCGCGCAGCCGCTCCTGGAACGACGGCTCGCGCGGGCGCTCGGGCTTCAGCGCCTCAATCCCGAGCTCGGCCGCGAGCTCGGCCACCGGTGAGGCTACCAGCCGCCGGCCCCGCCCGGCGGGCGCGTCCGGCCGGGTGACGACCGCCGCCACCGTGTGCCGGGAGTCGACCAGCGCGCGGAGCGCGGGAAGCGCGACCTCCGGTGTTCCGGCGAAGACGAGCCGCACCTGGCACGCCCCCTTAGGAGATTCGCTGGGTCGGGTGCGGGGAGACCTTGACCTCGGGGATGGCAAGGCCGGACCACTCGGCCTCCCTGATCGCCTTCATCGCGAGCTTGCGCTGCTTCTTGTCGAGCCGGTCGATGAACAAGATGCCGTCCAGGTGGTCCGTCTCGTGCTGCACGCAGCGGGCCAGCAGCTCGGTGCCCTCGATCGTGACCGGGTCGCCGTACATGTTGAAACCGGTGGCGACGACGCGCGGCGCGCGCGGGGTCGGGAACTGCAGGCCGGGCAGCGACAGGCAGCCCTCGTCGTCTTCCTCTTCCTCGCCCTCGAGCTTCAGCACCGGGTTGACCAGGTGACCGGGCTCGTCGTCGACGTGATAGGTGAAGACCCGCAGGCCGACGCCGATCTGCGGCGCGGCGAGGCCGACGCCGGGCGCGTCGAGCATCGTCTCGGTGAGGTCCGCGACCAGGTTGCGCAGCTCGAGGTCGAAGTCGACCACCGGCTCGGCCGGGGTGCGCAGCACGGGGTCACCGAATAGCTTGATGTCCCTGAGCAACTGAGGTTCCCTTCGCGACGGCGGCGAGGCGCCTGTCCCCCGAAATAGCAAGCGCGTGTTCACCGCCAATTCTATCGGACGGATCTAGATCAGCTCTGCCGGATCGAGCTGCACCCGGACGCCGCCGCCCTCCTTGCGGGCGCTGCGCCCCGCCTGCGCTGCCTGCAGCGCGCGGGCCAGGTCCGCGCCCCGCGCCCTGGACGCCCGGATCAGGGCGCGGACCTGATCCTCGGTTTCCGCCGGCGCCGCCGTGCTCGACCGGGACCGGGCCGAGCACCTCGAACGCGGGGTCGACGCCGGCCAGCAGGCTCGCCACCGCCGCCGCCTCGCCGGTCACCGCCGCCATCCGGACGGCGGGCGGGAAGCCGAGCTCGGCCCGCTCGGCCAGCTCTCGCTCCGCGAACGTAACCGGGTCCCAGCGGATCAGCGCCTGGGTGGCGGCGAGGGCGGAGTCGGCGTGCACCAGCACCGTGCCGTCGGGCCGGACCAGGGCGGCGGCGGCGAGCCAGCGGCGCAGCGCCTCCTCCCCCGCGCGCAGGCTCGGCCGGCCGAGCAGGGCCCAGCCGTCGAGCAGCAGCGCGGCGGCGTAGCCCAGTCCCGGTCCTGCCAGCGGCTCGGCGCCGGGCGTGCTGATGACCAGGGCGGGCTCGTCAGGAACGCGTCGGCAGGACCAGGTCGCCGCCGGACGTGCGCACCTTGACCCCGGGGAAGGCCCGGCCGAGTTCCTCGGCGGTGCGGGTGGCGCCGGTGACGATCGCGCGGAGCCGGTCGTGGCCGCAATCCGCGCAGCGCCAGCTGGTCGCCAGCGCGCCGCACCAGCGGCAGTCCGGCGTGGCGTGCTGGCCCGCCAGCCGCAGCGGTCCGTTGCAGTTCGCCCCGCCGACCAGGGCGACGCACCTGGCCTGGGCACGGCACCGGCCGCAGGCGATCGCGGCCAGGTAGCCGCGCCTCGGCACCTGGACGAGGACCGGGCCGCCGACTCGAGCGCGGCGCGGGCGGTGCGGAGCGCGAGGCTGGGCAGCCGGGCCGTGGTCGCCGCCTCGTCCCGGCCGAGCTCGCGGTCGTCGGCGGCGGGCCGCACCCGGGCGGCGGTGGCGCGCAGCGTGGCCCGGTCGGGGGTCAGGTCCCTGGCCCAGCCGGCCTGCACGAGCTGGGCGAGCTCGGCGGTGCGGGCGAACCCGCCGATGAGGGCGGCGGCGCCGGCCCGGTGGGCGCGCAGCGCGAGCACCTCCCTGGCGTTCGGGTACGGGGCGCGCGGCTCGGCGTGCAGGTCGTCGCCGTCGTCCCAGAGCACCACCAGGCCCAGGTTCTCGACCGGGGCGAACATGGCGGCGCGGGTGCCCGCGACGATCCGCGCCTCGCCGCGGCGGGCCCTGAGCCAGCGCCGGTACCGTTCGGCCGGGCCGAGATCGGCGGTCAGCGTGACGTAGCCATCGGGCCGGCGCTGAGCGCCGCGAGCGCCTCGTCGACGCGGGCCAGGTCGCGCGCGTCGGGGACGACGATCACGGCGCCGCGGCCCGCGCTGGCGGACGGTCACGGCCGCCCGGGCGATCTCCTCCGGCCAGGTCGGGCCGGGCAGCGCGGTCCAGGCGGCGCGGGCGGGGCGGCCCGCCGCGACCGCGTCGAGGAAGGCGGGGCCTGCCGGGTACCTGGCCCACGGGCCGGGATCCGGGCCGGGGCGGGAGGCCGGCCGTCGGCCGGCCGGGCGCGCCGTCGGCCGCTGACGGCGGCCGTGGCCGTCTGGTCGGCTTGGCCGTCTCGGTCGGCTTGGCCGTCTCGGTCGGCTTGGCCGTTTCGGTGGCCGCGTGGCGCTGCGGGATCGCGAGGCGGAGCACGTCGGCCAGCGTCCCCGCGTAGCGGTCGGCGACGGCGCGCGCCAGCCCGGCGATCTCCGGGGTGAGCACCTGCTCGGCCGAGACGACCCGCTCCAGGTAGCTGAGCCTGCCCTGGTGCTCGCTGCTGTCGACCCGGTCGAGGACGTAGCCGTCGGTGAGCTGGCCGGCGAACCTGACCCGGACCCGGACGCCGGGCCGGGCCGAGCGCCGCGAGCCGCTCCGGTACCAGGTAGTCGAAGGGCCGGTCCAGATGGGCGAGCGGCAGGTCCACGGCGATCCGCGCGATCGGGCCGGTCCGCCGCCGGCTTGAGAGTTTTAGGGTCTTTTGACCTTTTCGACCGATTTTCCCGCTGGGGTTTCGGGGTTTTAGGGGTCTCTGCGGCTTTTGCGGGCTCTAGTGACGGCATGTCCGGCAGCAGGTCTAGTGCGCCGTCGTTTCGCGTTTCCGCCACGGTCCCGTCTTACCAGATAAAGAACTTGCCACCGACACATACGGCCGGGCACGGGGAGCCGCAATCACCCGTGCCCGGCCGCACGCGGACTCGCCTGCCCGATGTTGCGCAGGATGAGCCATCGCGAGCTTGTTGCCCGATCGGCCTGCATTAGCCGATCAGGTAGTCGAACTCCCCGGTGCGGAGCGCGCTCGACCATAGCGCGGACGGCCGTGGCCGGGTAGATGAGGGCCGTGCCCTTCGGGTCGCGCGAGTTGCGCATGGCAACCGTGGCCGAGTCCAGGCGAGCAAGCTCCACGCACGCACCCTGGGAGTTGCTGCGCTGGCTCTTACGCCAGATCGCGCCCTCGAGCTGCGCGGCGCTGATCCCGTTGTGAATGTCCTGCATCGTTTCTCGTCTCCTGACGGATGTAACCCCGGCCCGTCTGCCGGCAGCTGCCGCGTCACGGGCCGGAGAGGACAGGGGGTCCGGCGCGGGTTGCGGACGGCCCCGGTTGGTTCTCCTTCGTGTCCCCCCGGGACTTACAAGTCAAAGCATAGCGCATGCACGTGCATCCGCATGGTATTTCGCACTTTCATACGCATACGCATCTGCATACGCGTTCGTCTAGGTAACCGCCGGACTCCCGATTCAGATATCACCGCAGGTTGCCGCCGTGGCGATAAGACTGCGGCTTTCGGCTCGGCTCGGCTACCCCACCCGTCAGCCTGTATGCACGAGGATCAAATCTCGTCAACAGTCACTTTGGATAACTACCGTACACCGCTCCGTGATCATTGTGATGTACGCCACAATTTCCGCGCGTATCTACATAACGAAAGACGTACCGGCGGGGTGCCCGGTTGCAACGACAGGAACGAAAAAATACCCGGGGCGGAAACCCGCCCCGGGTATTGATCGGACGGAGAACCCGTCCCGGCTGGCTTATAGGCCGACCACGGCGCGCAGCTGGGCGGCGCGGTCGGTGCGCTCCCAGGTGAAGTCCGGCTCGGTGCGGCCGAAGTGACCGTAGGCCGCGGTCTGCGAGTAGATCGGGCGAAGCAGGTCGAGGTCGGCGATGATGGCCCGCGGCCGCAGGTCGAAGACCTCCGTCACCGCGTCCTGGATCCGCTCCACCGACACCTTCTCGGTGCCGAAGCACTCGATGAACAGGCCAACCGGCTTGGCCTTGCCGATCGCGTAGGCCACCTGCGCCTCGCAGCGGTCGGCCAGCTCGGCGGCGACCACGTTCTTCGCCACCCAGCGCATCGCGTAGGCGGCGCTGCGGTCCACCTTGGACGGGTCCTTGCCGGAGAAGGCGCCGCCGCCGTGCCTGGCCATGCCGCCGTAGGTGTCGATGATGATCTTGCGGCCGGTGAGGCCGGCGTCGCCCATCGGGCCGCCGATCTCGAATCGGCCGGTCGGGTTGACGAGCAGCCGGAACCCGGTGGTGTCGATGTCGAAGCCGGCCAGCACCGGGTCGACGACGTAGTCCTTGATGTCGGGGGCGAGCAGTTCCTTGAGGTTGATGTCGGGCGCGTGCTGGGTGGAGACGACCACCGTGTCCAGCCGCACCGGCGTGTCGCCCGCGTACTCGATGGTCACCTGGGTCTTGCCGTCCGGCCGCAGGTAGGGCACGGTGCCGGAGCGGCGCACGGCCGACAGCTGCCGCGACAGCCGGTGCGCCATCATGATCGGCAGCGGCATCAGCTCCGGGGTGTCCCGGCAGGCGTAGCCGAACATCAGGCCCTGGTCGCCCGCTCCCTGCCGGTCGTAGTCGTCGCTGCCCTCGCCCTCGCGGTACTCGAACGCGTCGGACACGCCCTGGGCGATGTCGGGCGACTGCGAGCCGATGGAGACCGAGACGCCGCAGGACGCGCCGTCGTAGCCCTTGGCCGAGGAGTCGTAGCCAATCTGCAGGATCTTCGCCCGGATGATGCCGGGGATGTCCACGTAGGTCTTGGTGGTCACCTCGCCCGCCACGTGCACCTGGCCGGTCGTGATGAGCGTCTCCACCGCGACGTGGCTCTCCGGGTCGTCCTTGAGCATCGCGTCCAGGATGGCGTCGCTGATCTGGTCGGCCATCTTGTCCGGATGGCCTTCCGTCACCGACTCCGAGGTAAACAACCGACGAGCCACGTTATTGATCTCCATCCAAAAAGAGCCAGCTGACCAGGTGAAGTGTAGCCGGACGAACGCACGGGCGAGGCCGAGCCGATCAGGGCGAGCGGCGGCGCCGCGCCGGTCAGATCAGCCGGGCCGCCACCAGGTCCCAGACGAAGTCGGCCAGCGCGTCCTTGGACCGGCGCGGTATCGGCGTGACGGTGCCGTCGGCGGCCGAGCACGACCGCCTCGTTGTCGGCCGTGCCGAAGCCGAGGCCGCCGCCGACCTGGTTCATGACCAGCAGGTCGCAGCCCTTCCTGGCCAGCTTGGCGCGGGCGGCGGCCAGGTCCGGGTCGGTCTCGGCCGCGAAGCCGACGATCACCTGGCCCGCCGGGCCGTCGGCGCCGTCGGCGGGCGGACAGGTCGGCCAGGATGTCGGGGTTCTCGGTCAGCGCGATCGGCTCGGGCAGCCGGCCGTCCTTCTTGATCTTCTGACCGACGCGCGCGGCCGGGCGGAAGTCGGCCACCGCCGCGGTCATCACGATCGCGTCCGCGTGCGGCGCCTCCGCCAGCATCGCGGCGTGCATGTCCCGGGCCGAGACGGTGCGGATGACCTTCGCGCCGACCGGGTCGGGCAGCTCCACGTTCGCGGCGACCAGGGTGACGTCGGCCCCGCGGGCGACGGCGGACCGGGCGAACGCGTAGCCCTGGGTGCCGGTCGACCAGTTGCCGAGGAACCGGACCGGGTCGAGTTCCTCGCGCGTTCCGCCGGCCGAGATGAGGACCCGCCGGCCCGCCAGCGGAAGGGAAATAGGAGCCGGAGCACGGCTACCGGGGGTGGGGTGGCCGGAGCTGGAGAGAGTGGGGGAATCGACTGCCCCGGGCCGGCCTTGGGCTGAGGAGTCGCTGACCGGCGGCTCGGAGCCAGGGTCCGTTCGGAGTCCAATGATTTTTTCCGCCAGCGCGAACAGGTCGGCTGGCTCCGGCAGTCGCCCGCTGCCGCTGTCCTTGCCGGTGAGACGGCCGACGGCCGGCTCGACCACGATCGCGCCGCGGCGGCGCAGCGTCGCCACGTTGTCCTGGGTGGCCGGGTGCTCCCACATCTCGGTGTGCATCGCGGGCGCGTAGACGACCGGGCAGCGGGCGGTCAGCAGGGTGGCGGTCAGCAGGTCGTTCGACATTCCGGCGGCGGCGCGGGCGAGGATGTCCGCGGTCGCGGGCGCGATCAGCACCAGGTCGGCGCTCTGGCCGAGCCTGACGTGCGGGACGTCGGCCACGCCGGTCCACACGTCGGTGGTCACCGGCTCGCCCGACAGCGCCGCCCACGTCGGCTCGCCGACGAAGCGGAGGGCATCGGGGGTCGGCACGACGCGGACGCGGTGGCCCGACTCCTTGAGCAGGCGCAGCAGCTCGCAGGCCTTGTACGCGGCGATGCCGGCGCCCACGCCAAGGATGACGCGCGCCATAACGGGAGGGGCTTAGGCCTCGAGCTGCTCGACCTTCAGCATGCCCTCGCGGGTCTCGCGGAGCGCGATCGACAGCGGCTTCTCCTGCACCCGGGTCTCGACCAGCGGGCCGACGTACTCGAGCAGGCCCTCGCCGAGCTGCGAGTAGTAGGCGTTGATCTGGCGAGCCCGCTTGGCCGCCAGGATCACCAGCCGGTACTTGCTGTCGACGACCTCAAGCAGCTCGTCGATCGGCGGGTTGATGATGCCGTGCTGCGCCCTGGGTTGCTGCCACGTGTCGCCTTCCTCACGGATTCACTGAGCTAACAATCAACGTTACCATCTGCCGGCAGACCTCATCGACCGACGTGTTCACCAGCGTCACGTCGAACTCGCCGGCCGCGGCGAGTTCTTCCTTCGCCACCGCCAGGCGGCGCTCGCACCACCTCCGGCGACTCGGTGCCCCGGCCGGTGAGCCTGCGGACCAGTTCCGCCCACGACGGCGGCTTGAGGAACACCAGGAGCGCGTCGTCCTTCATGGTCTCCCGGACCTGCCGGGCGCCCGCGAGGTCGATCTCGAGCAGGGTCGGCAGCCCCCGCTCGATCCGCTCCCGGACCGGCGCGGCCGGCGTGCCGTATTTGTTTCCCGCGAACTCGGCCCACTCGAGAAGTTCTCCGGCGGACACCATGCGGTCAAACTCTTCGTGAGTGACAAAGTAATATTCCCGGCCGTTCACTTCTCCCGGCCGCGGGCTTCGCGTTGTTACGGAAACGGAAATCCAGATCTCCGGCGATCGACGCCGGAGTTCCGCGACGACTGTGCTCTTCCCGACCCCGGAAGGCCCGGAGAGCACAGTCAGCCGCGAATTGTTCCGCACCGCGGGAAGGCCGGCGCCGGCCGGCGCCGCTTTCCCCGCGGCACCGGTCCCGCGCGCCTTACCGCCGGGCGCGCCGACCATGCCCTCGCGCCCGGGCCGGCCGCCCGCCGGACCGGCTCACTGCATCAGAGATCCGCACCGAACTCCTGCTCAAGCGCGGCGCGCTGGTTGGCGCCGAGCCCGCGCACGCGGCGGGACTCGGCGATGCCGAGCCGCTCCATGATCTGCTTCGCGCGGACCTTGCCGACGCCAGGCAGGGACTCCAGGAGCGCGGAGACCTTCATCTTGCCAATCACGTCGTCGGTGGAACCGTCCTTGATGACTTCGGACAGGGTCACCGCGCCGCGCTTGAGGCGATTCTTAACCTCGGCACGTTCCTTGCGCGCTATCGCTGCCTTCTGCAAGGCCTCGGCGCGCTGTTCGGGAGTGAGGGGAGGAAGAGCCACTCGGGGTCACCTCGGGTTTCGTTCGTAAAAAAGGTTGGACGGGAGGGGAAACTAGCGAGTCAAGCACCCTTTCGGCAACGCGAACCTCCGTTTATGTCATCACAAATTCAAATATATTACTCTGTACACATGTATTACTACTCAACGTAGCCACGGGCAGGTCTCGCGCCCCGTCCGGCTCTCGCTCCGCATCGAAAGTTTCGAAGCGCCTGCGCAGCCGCTGCTGAGCCCTTCCCTGTCATCGGCAAAATATTCCTTTTGTCCGTTTCCGGATTGGCCGATCCAGCGCGGCTCGGTCGGCACCCGGGACCCGGCCGCCGTCCGGCGATCTCAACCATACACGCAGCGACGATCCCGGGACGTACCGGCGCAAAGACCAGCCCAGGGATGTGCCGGCAGGCCGACGCCCGCCGCTGCCTGGCCGACGCCCCCCGTGCACGCCGTGACCGAGAGGCACTTTGCGTGACATATGTGATTTATGGGCACTAATGTCGCATTTTTGTCATCATTCGAGGATGTTCCGACGCTCACCTCGTCCTTGGAGGACATTTTACCCACCGCAGCGCCGCGATCACAGGACAGATTCTACGAAATCGCCGCAGGTAGGGTTTGTCGCACCGAACATATCTCCGGTCACAGAGCAACGCCTGATGCCAGTGTGACCGGTGACTGCATCCGACTCCGCTTGCCGACCGGGACGCCTGCCATTCTCACGGCTGGGAAGTTCGACTATCCCGATGTCCGGCCGCTGGCCGAGGGTCTCGCCCGTGCGGAGGCTGTCGGTGGGGTCGGCGACGGGGCCCCCGCCGGGCGCGCTCGCGCCCGCCTCAGGCGCGTGACGCAGCTAAGCGCCGTCAGGCGGCCGGGGCGGCGCGGCGCAGCGAGGCGGCGATCGCGGCGGCGGCGGCGCCGGGGTCGGACGCCCGGGTGATCGGGCGGCCGATGACGAGCAGGTCGGCGCCGGCCTTGATCGCCTCCTCCGGGGTCGCGATGCGGGCCTGGTCGTCGCTGTCCGCGCCCGGCCGGGCGGATGCCGGGGGTGATGAGGACGATGTCCGGGCCGACCTCGGCGCGGACGGCGGCGACCTCCTGCGGCGAGCAGACGAGGCCGCGGGCGCCCGCGGCGACGGCGAGCACGGCCATCCGGCGGACGGCGTCGCTGACCGTGCCGGGCACGCCCAGCGCGGCCAGGTCGCGGTCGCTGATCGAGGTGAGCAGGGTCACCCCGGCCACCATCGTGCCCGGGACGGCCTCGACGGCCGCCTTGATCATGTCCGCTCCCCCGGCCGCGTGCACGGTGAGGATCTCCGGGCGCAGCCGGGACACGGCCCGGGCGGCGCCCGCCACCGTGTTGGGGATGTCGTGCAGCTTCAGGTCGAGGAAGACCTTGACCCCGCTCGCCCCGCGCACCGTGGCCACCACGTCCGGGCCGTAGCGCAGGTACAGCTCCAGGCCGATCTTGACGGTGGACACGTACGGCGTGACCAGCGCCGCCCAGTGCGCCGCGGTGTCCAGGTCGGGCGCGTCGAGCGCGACGGCCACCGGCGCGGGCCTTCGGCCTGCCCTTGCCCCTGATGGCTAGCCCGGGGCGGACGGACTCGGCTTGCTCGCTTGCGGATCGGCCCGGCAACTAAATCACATCCTGTAATTGATCTGATTACACCCAGCTGCGGCGTTCCGCAGCGTACACGGCGGTCTGGTGCGCCCGCCCGACGACGTCCGAGACCCGGTCCACCCCGCGGGCGGCCAGTTCCTCCTCAAGCTCGCGCTGGATCCGGGAGCAGGCCGACGGGTCGTGGAAGAGCACCGTGCCGACGGCCACCATGGACGCCCCCGCCAGCAGGAACTCCAGGGCGTCGCGCCCGGTCCGCACGCCGCCGCAGCCGATGATGGGCACGTCAGGCAGCGCCTCGCGGACCGCCCAGACGCAGCGCACCGCGACCGGGCGGATCGCCGGGCCCGACAGGCCGCCGGAGAGCCCGGCCAGGGCCGGGCGGAACGTCACCGGGTCGATGGCCATCCCCGGCAGCGTGTTGATCATGGAGAGGCCGTCCGCGCCCGCCGCGACGCAGGCCCGGGCGATCGCGACGATGTCGGTGACCTCGGGCGACAGCTTGGCGAAGACCGGGATGTCGTACCGCGCGGACCCGCGCACGGCCGCCACCACCGCCCCGGCCGCGGCGGCGTCGAGCGCGAACGGGCGGCCGGCCGCGGCCGCGTCCGGGCAGCCGAGGTTCACCTCGATCGCGGTGACGCCGGCCGAGTCCGACAGCCGGGAGGAGAGCTCGCCGTACTCGCGGCTGGTGTGCCCGGCGACCGATACGAACGCGCGGGCGCCGCGCGACAGCAGCCACGGCAGGTCGCGCTGGAGGAAGCCGTCCAGGCCCGGCCCCTGCAGGCCGACCGAGGAGAGCAGGCCGCTCGGCGTCTCGGCCATCCGCGGCGCCGGGTTGCCCGCCCGCGGCTCGAGGGTCACCGACTTGGTGATCACCGCGCCGATCCGGGCCACGTCGGTGAACTGGGCGAGCTCGCGCCCGCTGCCGGCGCAGCCGGAGGCGGTGAGGATCGGCGACGGCAGGTCCAGGTGCCCGACCCGGGTCCGCAGGTCAGCCGGGCATGCGAACGTCCCTCCGTGGGAAGACGCCGCTAGCCGACATGGGAGCGTCCCTCGGTGACCGGGCCTGCGCCGCGGGCCGGGCGCGGCTTCCAGCCGGGCGCGCCGAGCGCGTCGAACGGGATCGTGCCGACGTCGTCCCAGCGGACCAGGTCGCCGCGGAACACCGGCCCGTCCACGCACGCGCGGACCATCCGGGTGATCCCGTCGTTGCCGACCACGGGCAGCACGCACCCCATGCACAGGCCGGTCCCGCAGATCATGGCGGGCTCGGACACCAGCGCCTGGACGGGGATGCCGTACCGGCCCGCCAGCGCGCAGACCGACCGCAGCACCGGCACCGGGGCGGACGCGTAGATCACGTCGGTGCGCGCCTGCTGCACGACGGTCGGCAGCATGTCCACCACCGAGCCGCGCGAGCCGAGCGACCCGTCGGCGGTGGTGATCACCGCCGACCGGCCGGTCCGCCGCGCGGTCAGCGCGCCGAACACCCGGTCGGCGCTCTCCGCGCCGAGCAGGAAGTCCGTCGCCGACTGGCGCTCGGTCAGCCGGGCGGCCAGCGCGAACAGCGGCGGCGCGCCCGCGCCGACGCCGAGCAGCAGGCACGAGGCCGGGTCGCGCGGCATCGGGAACGGCCGCCCGAGCGGGCCGACCACGTCGAGCACGTCCCGGGCCCGGCAGTCGGCCAGCCACTGCGCGCCGGGCTCGCGCGGCAGGAAGACGAACTCCACCGTGCCGCCGTGGTCCGGCCGCACGTCGTGCACCGGGAACGTGCGCCGGGCGAGCATGCCGGACTGCGGGCCGCCGACCGCGATCGCGATGAACTGGCCGGGCCTGAACCTGGTGGCGATCGCGGGGGCGACCACGGTCATGGCGACGTACGCGTCGACCCGGCGCACCGTGAGCACCGTGCCGCGCACTTGAACGGGCGCCACCCCGCCCTCCCGCTCGTTGCCTGCCATCCAGCCGCCGCCCCGCCCCAGTCAGTCGTTCCGGTCCATCAGTCCCGCCACGTCACTCATCCGGCCGCTGTGCCGCGTCCGCCGGCTCAGCCGCACCGCGCAGCGCGGCGGCGTGCTCCTGCAGGGAGCGGACGCCGATCTCGCCGCGGATGATGGCCTCGATGCCCTGCACCGCCGCCGCCAGGCCGGCCACGGTCGTCACGCACGGCACGCCCCGCCTGACGGCCGCGGTCCTGATCTCGTACCCGTCGAGCCGGACCGCCGCCGACGCGGCGGAAAGGCTGCCCCAGGGCGTGTTCACGATCAGGTCTACCTCACCGTCCAGGATGCGCGTAACCACGGTCGGCTCGCCGCCCGGCGCAGCGCCGTCGCTGTGCTTGCGCACGATCTTGGCACGAACGCCGTTTCTGCGCAGTACCTCCGCCGTCCCGGATGTCGCCCAGATCTCGAAGCCGAGGTCGGCGAGGCGCTTGACCGGGAAGACCATCGCCCGCTTGTCCCGGTTGGCGACCGAGACGAACACCCGGCCCTTCACCGGCAGCGACCCGTACACGGCCTCCTGCGACTTCGCGTAGGCGGTGCCGAAGGACTCGTCGATCCCCATCACCTCGCCGGTCGAGCGCATCTCGGGGCCGAGCACGGTGTCCACGCCGGCCCCGGTCGCGTCCCTGAACCGGCCGAACGGCAGCACCGCCTCCTTGACCGCGACCGGCGAGTCGAGCGGCAGCGTGCCGCCGTCCCCGGTCGCCGGCAGCACCCCGGACGCGCGCAGCGACGCGATCGAGCTGCCCAGCATCACCAGCGCCGCCGCCTTGGCCAGCGGCACCGCGGTCGCCTTGGAGACGAACGGCACCGTCCGGGACGCCCGCGGGTTGGCCTCGAGCACGTAGAGCACCCCGGCCGCGAGCGCGTACTGCACGTTGAGCAGGCCGCGCACCCCGACGCCGCGCGCGATCTGCCGCGTCGCCTCGCGGATGGCGGCGATGTCGGCGCGGCCGAGGGTGATCGGCGGCAGCGCGCAGGCCGAGTCGCCGGAGTGGATGCCGGCCTCCTCGATGTGCTCCATGACCCCGCCCAGGTACAGCTCTGAGCCGTCGTAGAGGGCGTCCACGTCGATTTCGATGGCGTCGTCGAGGAATCGGTCGATCAGCACCGGGTTGTCCGGTCTGGCGGCCGTGGCGCGGCCGACGTAGGCCCGCAGCGTCGCCTCGTCGTAGACGATCTCCATGCCGCGCCCGCCGAGCACGTACGACGGGCGGCACCAGCACCGGGTAGCCGATCTCGGCCGCCGCGACGGCGGCCTCGTCGGCCGACAGCGCGATCTCGCCGCGCGGCGCGGTCAGCCCCGCCTCGGCCAGCACCTCCGCGAACGCGCCCCGGTCCTCGGCCGCGTGGATGGCGGCGGGCGAGGTGCCCACGATCGGCACCCCCGCCTCCTCGAGCGCGCGGGCGAGGCCGAGCGGCGTCTGCCCGCCGAGCTGCACGATCACGCCCGCCACGCGGCCCGGCGGCCTGCTCGGCGTGCACCACCTCGAGCACGTCCTCGAGGGTGAGCGGCTCGAAGTACAGCCGGGAGGAGGTGTCGTAGTCGGTCGAGACCGTCTCCGGGTTGCAGTTGACCATCACGGTCTCGTAGCCCGCCGCGCGCAGCGCGAACGAGGCGTGCACGCAGGCGTAGTCGAACTCGATGCCCTGGCCGATCCGGTTCGGCCCGCTGCCGAGGATGATCACCTTGGGCGTGTCGCCGCCCGGCACCTCGTTGCCCTCGTCGTAGCTCGAGTACAGGTACGGGGTGCGCGCCGCGAACTCGGCCGCGCAGGTGTCGACCACGTGGTAGACCGGCCGCACGCCGAGGGCGTGCCGCAGCGCGCGGACTTGGTCGGCCTCGATCGCAGCGGAGCTGGCCGACGGCCACGTCGGAGAACCCGTTCTCCTTGGCCAGCCGGAGCAGCCCGGCGTCGAGCTCGGGGGCGGCCGCGATCGTCGGCCGACAGCTCGCGGATCCCGACCAGCTGGTCGACGAACCACGGGTCGACGCCGGTCGCCTCGGCCACCGCCTCGGCCGTGGCGCCCGCCCGCAGCGCCTGCATCATCGTGTTCAGCCGGCCGTCGTGCGGGGTCCGGCAGCGGTCGAGCAGCTCCGCCGCGACCGCGGGCTGCGTCTTTCCCGTCGGTCAGAATCGGGCCGAAGTCGAACGGACCGGTGGGGCTCTCCAGGCTCCGCTGGGCCTTCTGCAGCGCCTCGGCGAAGGAGCGGCCGATCGCCATCGCCTCGCCGACCGACTTCATGTGGGTGGTGAGGGTGGTGTCGGCGCCGGGGAACTTCTCGAACGCGAACCGGGGGATCTTGACGACCACGTAGTCGAGGGCGGGCTCGAACGAGGCCGGGGTCTGCCCGGTGATGTCGTTCGGTATCTCGTCGAGGGTGTAGCCGATCGCGAGCTTGGTGGCGATCTTGGCGATCGGGAAGCCGGTCGCCTTGGAGGCGAGCGCGCTCGACCTGGAGACCCGCGGGTTCATCTCGATGACGACCATCCGGCCGGTCACCGGGTCGACCGCGAACTGGATGTTGCAGCCGCCGGTGTCCACCCCGACCGCGCGGATGATCTTGATCGCGGTGTCGCGCATCGTCTGGTACTCGCGGTCGGTCAGCGTCATGGCGGGCGCGACGGTGACGCTGTCGCCGGTGTGCACCCCCATCGGGTCGACGTTCTCGATCGAGCAGACGATCACGACGTTGTCGTGGCGGTCGCGCATCAGCTCGAGCTCGAACTCCTTCCAGCCGATGATCGACTCCTCGAGCAGCACCTCGGTGGTGGGGCTGGCGTCGAGCCCGCTGCCGGCGATGCGCCGCAGGTCGGCCTCGTCGTAGGCGATGCCGGAGCCGAGGCCGCCGAGGGTGAAGGACGGGCGGACGACGACCGGGAAGCCGAGCGGGGAGTTGCCGGCGCCGCCGTAGACGGCCGCCAGGCACTCGGTGATCGTGTGGCAGATGACCGAGCGCGGGACCTCGGCGCCGAGGCCGATGACGATGTCCTTGAACTTCTCGCGGTCCTCGCACGCCTCGATCGCGTCGATGTCGGCCCCGATGAGCTCGACGTTGTACTTCTTCAGGGTGCCGTTCTCGTGCAGCGCGACGGCGGCGTTGAGCGCGGTCTGGCCGCCGAGGGTGGGCAGCAGCGCGTCCGGGCGCTCCTTCGCGATCACCTTGGCCAGCACCTCGGGGGTGATCGGCTCGACGTAGGTGGCGTCGGCGAACTCCGGGTCGGTCATGATCGTGGCCGGGTTGGAGTTGACCAGGGAGACGCGGATGCCCTCTGCCTGAGGACCCGGCAGGCCTGGGTGCCGGAGTAGTCGAACTCGCAGCCCTGGCCGATCACGATCGGGCCGGACCCGATGACGAGGACGGACTTCAGGTCGTCACGGCGCGGCATACGTCACTTCCCCCCGTTCATCAGGGCGGCGAACTGGTCGAAGAGGTCCACCGCGTCGTGCGGTCCTGGGGCCGCCTCCGGGTGGTACTGGACGGCGAAGGCCGGCCGGTCGAGCAGCCTGATGCCCTCGACCACGCCGTCGTTGAGGTTCACGTGGGTGATCGCGGCCGCCCCGTACGGGGTGTCGAACGGCTCCTGGCCCCCGGGGGAACGTGCGCCCAGGTGCCGCCGGGCTCGCGGGCTCGGCGTCTGCCTCCGGGCGGAAGCGCGGCCGCGAAGCCGTGGTTGTGGCTGGTGATGTAGACCTTGCCGGTCGACAGGTCCATCACCGGCTGGTTCACGCCCCGGTGGCCGTAGCGGAGCTTGTAGGTGTCGAGGCCGACCGCCCGGGACAGGATCTGGCTGCCGAAGCAGATGCCGAACAGCGGCACCCCGGCGTCGAGCACGCCGCGCATCGCCGCGACCGCGTAGCCGGCCGCGGCCGGGTCGCCGGGGCCGTTGGAGAAGAACACGCCGTCCGGCGCGGTGGCGAGGATCTCCTGCGGCGGTGACGGTGGCGGGCAGCACCCGGACCTCCATGCCCCGGGCGGCCATGTTCTGCGGGGTCGCGTTCTTGATGCCGAGGTCGACCGCGGCGACCCGGTACCTGGTCGTGACGCCGGGCGGCGGTGAGACCGTGTACGGGTGCGGGGTGGTGACGATCCGGGCCAGGTCGGCCCCGGTCATGCCCGGGCTGGCGAGGACCCGGTCGAGCAGCCGGGCCGGGTCGTCCTCGACGGTGGAGACGGCCGCCCGCATCGCGCCGTGCTCGCGCAGCCGCATGGTCAGCGCGCGGGTGCCGGTTAGGGCGATGCCGGTGATCCCCTGGGCCTTGAGCTCGGCGTCGAGCGAGCGCCTGGCCCGCCAGCTGGAGGCGATCCGGGCGGGCTCGCGGACCACGTAGCCGCTGACCCAGATCCGGTGCGACTCCTGGTCCTCGTCGTTGATGCCGGTGTTGCCGATGTGCGGCGCGGTCATCGCGACGATCTGGCCGCAGTAGGACGGGTCGGTCAGCGTCTCCTGGTAGCCGGTCATGCCGGTGTTGAACACCATCTCGCCGAACGACTCGCCGTGGCCGCCGAACCCGGTGCCGCGCAGCGTGGTGCCGTCCTCGAGGACCAGCATCGCGTCCGGTCCTTGGTTACTCATCGCGTGACCTTTCCATCCAGGACCGTCGCGGTGCCGCGCAGGAACGTGGCCGCCACGACGCCCGGCAGCGCCCGGCCCGCGAACGGGTTGTTGCGGCTCTTGGACGCGTGCGTCCTCGGGTCCACCGGCACCGCCGGCGCGGCCGCGTCGTACAGGGTCAGGTTGGCGGGCGCGCCGATCGCGATCGGCTGCCCGTGGCCGGGCACCCGGCCGATGACGGCCGGGCGGGCCGACATCCGGTCGGCCACGCCGGCCCAGTCGAGCAGCCCGGTGTCGACCATCGCCAGCTGCACCACCCGCAGCGCCGTCTCCAGGCCGGTCATGCCGTTGGCGGCGGCCGCCCACTCGGCCTCCTTGGCCTCGACCGGGTGCGGCGCGTGGTCGGTCGCCACGCAGTCGATGGTGCCGTCGGCCAGCGCGCCGCGGAGCGCGTCGACGTCCGCCTGGGTGCGCAGCGGCGGGTTGACCTTGAACACGGTGTCGTAGTCGGCGGCGAGGTCGTCGGTCAGCAGCAGGTGGTGCGGCGTCACCTCGGCCGTCACCCGCCAGCCCTTCGACTTGGCCCAGCGGATGATCTCGACCGAGCCCGCCGTCGACACGTGGCAGACGTGCAGGGCGGCGTCGACGTGCGCGGCGAGCAGGCAGTCGCGCGCGATGATCGCCTCCTCGGCGGCGGCCGGCCAGCCCGCCAGGCCGAGCCTGGAGGCGACCTCGCCCTCGTTCAGCTGCGCGTCCTCGGTCAGCCGGGGCTCCTGGGCGTGCTGGGCGATCACCCCGTCGAACGCCTTGACGTACTCGAGCGCGCGGCGCATCAGCAGCGGGTCGGCCACGCAGAAGCCGTCGTCGGAGAAGACCCGGACGCGGGCGGCCGAGTCGGCCATCGCGCCGAGCTCGGCCAGCTGCCTGCCGCCGAGGCCGACGGTGACCGCGCCGACCGGGCGGACGTCGACGTAGCCGGCCTGCTGGCCGAGCCGCCAGACCTGCTCGACCACGCCCGCCGTGTCGGCCACCGGCTCGGTGTTGGCCATCGCGTGCACGGCGGTGTAGCCGCCGAGGGCGGCGGCGCGGGTGCCGGTCTCCACCGTCTCCGCGTCCTCCCGGCCCGGCTCGCGCAGGTGCGTGTGCAGGTCGACCAGGCCGGGCAGGGCGACCAGGCCGCTCGCGTCGAGCACGGTCGCGCCGGGCGCGGACAGGCCGCCGCCGAGCGCGGCGATCACGCCGTCCTTGACGTGGACGTCGGCCGTCTCGCCGCCGGCAATCGAGGCGCCCTTGATGAGCCACTCGTCGCTCATGATCACGCCTCCATCCGCGCCGCAGCCGCAGCGCTTCTTGCTGTTATCTGGTTAGCGGCGTGATCGCGAAGGATTTCGATCGTATAGGTGCAAAAATCCTTCGTGATCATGCCCGGGGGTGGGGGTTGGGGGGTGCGCGCGGCGCGGGGGCGGGGCTGGGGGGCGCGGGGGCGGGGCTGGGGGGTCAGCGCGGCGCGGGGGTTGTTGGGGGCGGTCATGAGCCGACCTCGGCAGCGCCGCCGAGCATCAGGTAGAGGACGGCCATCCGGACCGTCACCCCGTTGGCCACCTGGGCGACGATGGTGGACCTGGGCGAGTCGGCGACCTCGGCCGCGATCTCGACCCCCCGGTTCATCGGGCCCGGGTGCATGACGATGGCGTGCTCGGGCAGCAGCGCCATCCGGCCGGTGTCGAGGCCGTACCGGCGGCGGTACTCGCGCACGGTCGGGAAGAACGCGGCCGACATCCGCTCCTGCTGCACCCGGAGCATCATCACCACGTCGCTCTTGCGCAGCTCGGCGTCGAAGTCGTAGCTGGCCTTGCACGGCCAGGTCTCGATCGCCCACGGCATCAGGGTGGGCGGGGCGACGACCGTCACCTCGGCCCCGAGGGTGTCGAGCAGCAGCACGTTGGACCGGGCCACCCGGGAGTGCAGGACGTCGCCCACGATCGTCACCCGGATCCCGTCCAGGGCCTTGCCGCGCTGGTCGGGACCGACCAGCCGCTGCCGGATGGTGAACGCGTCGAGCAGCGCCTGGGTGGGGTGCTCGTGGGTGCCGTCGCCCGCGTTGATCACCCGGCCGCTGGTCCAGTCGGCCAGCCGCCGGGGCGCGCCCGAGGCGGGGTGCCTGACCACGATCGCGTCGGAGCCCATCGCCTCCAGGGTCAGCGCGGTGTCCTTGAGCGACTCGCCCTTGGCGACGCTCGACCCCTTGGCGGAGAAGTTGATCACGTCGGCCGACAGCCGCTTGGCGGCCGCCTCGAACGACGTTCTGGTCCTGGTGGAGTCCTCGTAGAAGAGGTTGACGACGGTCCGGCCGCGCAGCGTCGGCAGCTTCTTGATCGGACGGTCGGCCACGCTGGCGAGCTCGGCCGCGGTGTCCAGGATCAGCACCGCGTCCTCGCGGCTGAGGTCGCCGGCCGAGATCAGGTGCCTGTTCACTGGTCACGCTCCCCGAGTAGCACCGAGTCTTCGCCGTCGAGCTCGGACAGCAGGACCCGAACCGCCTCGCGGTGCGCGGTCGGCAGGTTCTTGCCCACGTAGTCGGCGCGGATCGGCAGCTCGCGGTGGCCCCGGTCGACCAGCACTGCGAGCTGGACCGAGCGCGGGCGGCCGAGGTCGTTGAGCGCGTCCAGGGCGGCGCGGACGGTCCGGCCGGAGAACAGCACGTCGTCGACCAGGACGACGGTCTTGCCGTCGACGCCGTCCGGCGGCACCTCGGTTCGCTGCAGGGCCCGGGCCGGGCGCAGCCGCAGGTCGTCGCGGTGCAGGGTGACGTCGAGGGATCCCACCGGCGCGGGCGCGCCCTCGAACTCGCCGATCCGGGCGGCCAGACGGCGGGCCAGGTAAACACCGCGGGTGGGGATGCCGAGGAGCACCACCCCCTCGCCGCCGTGCGTGCGCTCCAGGATCTCGTGCGCGATACGGCTCAGCGCGCGGCGGATCTCTTCCGGAGTGAGCACCGCCTTCCAGCCCTGCTGGCTGAGGCTCGGATAATCCGGGCGGTCGAGCTGGCCGGGGGCGTCAGCGCCCGGCTCGTGATCTGGTTCAGGCCGCATTGCGCACACCAGTCACGACCTCCTTCCCCGTCTCACGGGACGGTCCATTAAAGGATGCCTACATCGACCACCGTACCAGCAGGTATGTACTGGCCACCCAAACCCAGGACTCGCCACCGCACTATTAGCCACACAACGAACACGAAAGGTCACTACACTGTGGTTGCCCCGCCTCGCGGAACGTCCCCCAGCGTTACTTCGCTCCCCCTCCGCCACGCCGAGCGACCGTTGCGCCCTCGCGCGAGCGCCGGGGCGGGCCCCGGATGGTGATCATGAAAGTTGTGATTTACGTCACATTGGACATACGGTGTCATAACGTTTCGAGAGCGCCAGAGGTCTCCACTTTGCCCGCTCTGCACACGGGAAAGCCGATTACAGCGGGGGTTGTCGCGTTCCGGCCGAGGGTAGGTAGCGATAGGAAAGGGAGATGCCGGTTACTAGACGAGTTCAACCAGTTTTTGCCATTCGGCTTGACCTTGTCGCTCTCGCCGCCTACCGTCACTGTGCGTAACCGTTACCGTAAGCGACGACTGGCCGGGAAACCGAGGAAAAATGCCATCTGAGTACGCCAAGACCCTGGGCGCGCGACTGCGCGCCATCCGCACGCAGCAGGGGCTCTCACTACACGGTGTTGAAGAGAAGTCCCGCGGCCGGTGGAAGGCCGTCGTCGTGGGCTCCTACGAGCGCGGCGACCGTTCCGTCACCGTCCAGAAGCTGGCCGAGCTGGCCGAGTTCTACGGGGTGCCCGTCTCCGAGCTGCTGCCGGGCGACGCCGCCCCGACCCCGATCGCGAGCGCGCCCAAGCTCGTGATCGATCTTGAGCGGATGAACCAGCTGCCGAAGGAGAAGGTCGGCCCGCTGGCTCGCTACGTCGCCACCATCCAGGCGCAGCGCGGCGACTACAACGGCCGGGTGCTGTCGGTGCGGCATGAGGACCTGCGCTCGCTCGCGGTCATCTACGACAAGTCGCCCGCTGACCTGACCGAGGAGCTCATCAGCTGGGGCGTGCTCGACGCGGACGCCCGCAGCAACTCCATCGAGTCCTTCTAGGCTCGAGTGGTCTGCCGCCCACCTGGCGTAACCCGGCTTTCGCCGGGTGGGCGGATCAGCTCGCGGAGCGGAGCGGCAGCACCGGCTCGCTCTCCACGCCGAGCGCACGCTCGGCCACGGTCAGAAACGTACTCGCGTCCCGCAGCAGGTCATCGGCCTCCTGCGGGGACGCCGCCCTCGGTAGCCCGGCCTCGGCGGCGGCCCGCTTGGCCGCGCCGGCCGCGAAGAACGCCGCCCACTCGGCCAGCGCGGGCTCGACCTGCGGCAGCAGCTCCCAGACGGACCTCGGCCGCCTGCGCCGCGCGCCGCTGCCGGGCTCGCCCCTGGCCGCCACGATCGCGGCGGCGGCGCGCAGCGCCGCCAGGTGCGCGCAGATGTAGCGGGTTCCCGGATCGCCCTCGACCTCCGCCTCGGCCAGGCCGTGCCGCGCGGTGCGGAGCAGGCTCAGCGCGGCCGACGGCACCCGGCTCGGCAGCGGCACCGCGTCGAACAGGCCGGCGTCGGTCGGTGGCCCGAATCGCCTGGCACCCGGTTGCGCGGTCGAGCGCCGCCTTCCGTCGTCATCGAGCTGATCATGGTCATCACTCCTTCAGGTGATGCTGTGCTCTCCGCGCTCGCGCGGCATTTCCTCGGGGAGGCCGGCCGGGCGAAGCGCTTCCCCACGCTCCGCCCGGCCGGCACCGGCCGCCAGGGGTCGGCGGCGGCCGGAGCCTGTCCCCGTCATTCGAACACAGTTACATTCGAACACAGGTTCGCGGAAAAGTCCAGTCCATTTGCTGACGAGTTCGAAGCTACGCCCTGGGTCTGACATTCCAGGGGCGGCACGTTCGAGCGGCCCGGCCTTGCCGCTGGCACCAGGCGATCGGCTCCGGGTGAGCCTGACCGCCGGGCAGGCCACGCGGGGGGAAGCCAGCGTGAAGTTGACAGTCACCTAAGGACCGTTCGCAAACATTTATTTGAATTTCGCTCTTATTCTCGAGCAAAATCAAAGGATTTATATCGAACGGACCGGTGTTCCACCCCGCACGCTCCGCCATCTGCCCACCTCACCTAAGCTTTCGCAGATGAGGGTCAGCTACAGCGAGCTTGGGCCCCGGGAATTCCGGGCGGCGATCGGCGAGCTTGTCGGTGTCTACGCCGCCGCGATGAACCCGCCCGAGCGGCTGATCGGCGGGCGGGAGGCGATCATGGACCGGCACGCGGCCAGCCCCGGCTTCCGCTGCCTGATCGCGGTCGACGACGGGGTGGTGGCCGGCTTCTGCTACGGGTTCCACGGGGAGAGCGGGCAGTGGTGGCACGACATGGTGGCCAGCGCGCTCGCGTCGCGATCGGGGGCCGGGTACCCCGGGCCCGGGCCGGACAGCCCCGAGGCGACGGCGTGGCTCGAGGACTCCTTCGAGATCGCCGAGCTGCACGTGCTGCCGCCCTACCAGGGCGCGGGCATCGGCCGCACGCTGCTGCTGTCGGTCACCGACGAGCGCGACGAACGGACCGCGGTGCTCTCCACCGCCGACGCGCAGACCCCGCGCTCGGCGGCTCTACCGGGGAGTCGGGTTCACCGACCTGCTGACCGGCTTCCGCTTCTCCGGCGCCGAGCCGCCCTACGCGGTGATGGGCGCCCTGCTGCCGCTCAGGTGGCCAGGCCGAGCGAGGAGTAGAGCTCGATCGTCGCGCGGGCGTTGTTGAGCGTGCAGAAGTGCAGGCCGGGCACGCCCTCCGCGAGCAGCCGCTCGCACAGCGCGGCGGCGTAGCCGACGCCGATCTCGCGCGCCGCCGCCTTGTCGCCCCGGTCGGTCGCGGCCCGGAGCTGGTCGAGCAGGCCGACCGGGATCTTGCACCCGCTGAACTCGACCATCCGGTCGAGGATGCGGGGGCTGGTGGCGGGCATGATCCCGGGGATGATCGGCACGTCGCAGCCGAGCGCGCTCACCCGGTCTCGCATCCGCAGGTAGTCCTCGGGGTTGAAGAAGAGCTGGGTGATCGCGAACTCGGCCCCGGCCCGGCACTTCTCGACGAAGTAGCGGGCGTCGGCGTCGGCGTCGAGCGAGCGCGGGTGCAGCTCGGGGAACGCGGCCACGCCGACGCAGAAGTCGCCCGAGGCCTTGAGCAGCTCCACCAGCTGGACCGCGTGCGCGAGGCCGTCCGGGTGCCTGACCCAGTCCGCGTTCGGGTCGCCGGGCGGGTCGCCCCGCAGCGCCAGCATGTTGCGCACGCCCACGCCGGCGTAGGAGCCGATCACGTGCCGCAGCTCCTGGACGGAGTGGTTGACCGCGGTGAGGTGGGCGACCGGGTCGAGCGACGTCTGCTCGGCGATCGCGCCGGTGATCGCGACGGTCGTCTCCCTGGTCGAGCCGCCGGCCCCGTAGGTGACCGAGACGAACGTCGGCTTGAGCGACTCGAGCTGGCGGATCGCCTTCCAGAACTGCTGCTCGGCCTTCTCGCTCTTGGGCGGGCTGAACTCGAACGAGAACGAGCGGCCGGTCCTGAGGACCTCGGCGATGCTGGGCGCGGCCCGGCGATGCGAAGCTCGCGGGGCGCGTGCGACGGCTGAGGCTGTCTCGGTCTCGGCGGCATGTGGCCAAGCATAACTCACGCCTTGGTTTTATGTGCTGCCACCACAAGGAGATTTCGGACATGTAAAAGAAGGCGGCCCGGTCTGGAGGCCGCCTTCTTTCGGGCTTGAGCCTGGAGGAGCTAGAACGCCAGGGCTTGGGCGCGGCGGTTGACCTCGGTGCCGCGGTGCGCGTTGAGCGCGTCGATGGGGGTGCCCGGGAGGGTCGCGTCGGCGGTGAAGAGCCAGCGGAGGGCCTCTTCGTCGGCGAAACCGCAGTCGAACAGGACCGTGAGCGTGCCGCTCAGGCCCTTGACGATCTGATCGCCGTGCAGGAAGGCGGCCGGGACGGCGCGGTCGCCGCCCGGCCGGGTGACGGCGAGCAGCTTGCGGTCGCGGAGCAGTTGCTTGACGCGACTGATGGGCAGGTCGAGCCGGGTGGCCACCTCGGGGAGTGACAGCCATTCGGCGACAAGTGCGTCGGCTGAGGGTTCTATCTGTGCCACGTGTCCAATGTCCCACATCAGGGCCGGTTTGAAACAACCGACATTCCACCACAATAGGGGATCTTTCCCCTGGTCAGCTCGAAATTTATGGAGCCCGCCACGCGGTCGTGCGGGACCAGCAGCCAGTCCGCCCCGGCCGTCAGGCCGTCGGTCCTGACGCTGAACAGCACCTGCCGGCCGGCCCGCCGCCGGCTGACGAGCGCGCACTCCTCGAGCACCGCCAGGTGCTGGGCGACCGCCTGGCGGGAGACCGGCAGCCGGGCCGCCAGCGCCCCGGCGGACACGCCCGGAGTGCTGGCAAGCAGCTCGAGCAGCTCGCGACGGCGCGGATCAGCCAGGGCGGCGAACACTCGGCCCGGGTCGGTCATTTCCCTTGCTCGGCCCGGATCCGCAGACCCGCGAGCTCGTACTGCCAGCCGCCGGTGTTCCCCTTCCACTCGTCCTCCCGCAGCGCGTCCGGCAGGTCGAGCGAGGCGAAGCCGCTCTCCACCACCGTCACGCCGACCTCGTCGCCGACCGGCCGGAGGTAGAACTCGACCAGGGTCGCGTTGCCGGGCACGGGGGCGGCGCCGCCGAACGCGCTCGCCCAGCGGAACGAGGCGTAGCCCTGCGGCTCCAGCCGGATGACGTCGATCACGTAGGGCCTGCTGTCGCCGCCGTACTCGACCGACAGCCGTCCCGGGCTGCGGGCCGGCTCGGCCGTGCTGCCGGGCAGCCACCAGCCCGGCCGGGTGACAAGCTGCCATACCTTGTCCTGAGTGGACCGGATGGTGATCCGCTGTTCGATACGGTCTTCCATGACAACGCCCTCCCTCAACCGCGCAGCGCCTGCGGAGTCTTGCATATCACCCCAATAGGTGCAACTCGACACTTGCAGATATACCCAGTGCACGCTGCGGGCATGGCCGGACCGTGGTCAAGATGAGACAAAGTGATGAATAGGGCGAAGCCCGTCGGCGGCGGGCCGTAAAATCGGCCGTGATGGAATCTGCGCCTGCGGACATGCTCACGGGGCGGATGCTCGACCGGCGTTACCACGTCCGCTCGCGCATCGCGCACGGCGGCATGGCCACCGTGTACCTCGCCACCGACACCCGGCTCGACCGGGAGGTGGCGCTTAAGGTCATGCACGCCGACCTGGCCCGCGATGCCGAGTTCGTGGGCCGGTTCATCGGCGAGGCGAAGTCAGTGGCGCAGCTGTCTCACCAGAACATCGTCGCGGTCTTCGACCAGGGGGCCGACGGCGAGTATCTCTTCCTGGCGATGGAGTACGTGCCCGGGCAGACGCTGCGGGCGCTGATGCGCGAGCGCGGCTGGTTCACCTGGCAGGAGGCGCTGGGGATCATGGACCCCATCCTGGCCGGGCTGGCAGCCGCGCACCAGGCCGGGATCGTGCACCGGGACGTCAAGCCGGAGAACGTGCTGATCACCCCGGACGGGCGGGTCAAGGTGGTGGACTTCGGGCTCGCCCGGGCCTCGGCCGCCGTCGGTAACACGCGGGCCGGCGAGATCATCGGGTCGGTCGCCTACATCGCGCCCGAGCAGGTCACCGGGGCCGTCACCGACGCCAGGACCGACGTTTACTCGGCCGGGGTGCATGCTGTTCGAGATGCTCACCGGACGGCAGCCGTACAGCGGGGAGACCCCCCTGGCGGTGGCCTACGCGCACGTCAACTCCGACGTTCCGCGCGGTCGGCTCGGTCGTCGGCGGGGTCATCCCGGCGGTCGACCAGCTGGTCGGCGCGGCCACCAGCAGGGACCCGCAGTGGCGGCCCGCCAACGCGGACGTGTTCTGGCGGGCGGTGCGGTCGCTGCGCGGCGCTTTCCGGGCCGGACGAGTCGGTCAGCGGGGCGTGGACGGCGTCGAACGCCGCGGCCGCGGCGGGCACCGCCGCGGGCGCGGCGGCGGCCGGGATGATCGGGTACGGCGGGGATGCCTTCGAGGGCGGGTTCGCCGGCGGTCATGGCGGGCGCGGCGGCGGGTACCCCTACGGCGCGGCCGGGGCGGCCGGGCGGGCACGCTGGAGGCGGCGGGCGGGTCGTCGACGACCATGTTCGACGGCGGGCGGCTGGGCAGCGCGGGCTACGGCTCCGGGGCCGGGGCCGACGCCGGGTACGGCGGCGGGGCTGGGTACGGCGGCGGCGAGTACGCGGCGACGGGGCGATACGACGCCAGCTCCTATCTCGGCGGGGCCACCCTCGGCGGCGGGTCAGACGAGCCCGGCGGGCGGGAGCCGTTCCTGCAGCGGTGGCTGTTCAGCAGGCGGCTCGCGTACCTGGCGGTCGCCGTGGTGGCCGTGATCGGGCTCGGCGGCGGCGGCTGGTGGCTGACGTCCGGCCGGTACACGGCGGTGCCCTCGGTCGACCGGACATCGGTCACGGCGGCCGAGCAGGAGCTGCGGCAGGCCGGGTTCAAGGTGAGCATCGGGACGAGCGAGATCGACAACGACGTCGCCAAGAACGACGTGATCAGCACGTCGCCCTCGGGCCGGGCGCTGCCGGGCGCGACGATCGTGCTGACCGTCTCGCTCGGCCCGCACATGATCACACGTGCCGACGGTGGCCGGGAAGTCGCTGTCGCAGGCCGAGGCGGCGCTGCGCGCGGCCGGCCTGACGGTGAGCTCGACGACCAAGCCGGTCGGCGTCAACGGGACCGTGGTGCTGAACTCGGTCGCGGGCACGGTGCCGCCCGCCGGGACGTCGTGGCCGCAGAACCAGGCCGTCACTATCGAGGTGGTGGCCGGCCTGGCGCTGCCCAACCTGGTCGGGCAGGACATCAACGCGATCCAGCAGTGGGCCAGCGGCAACAACATCCACGCTGCAGCCGACCACCGTGCAGAGCAACCAGCCGCAGGGCATCATCGTGTCCCAGTCGGCCCCGCCGGGAACGCCGGAGCCGCCCGGATCCACGGTCAGCGTCACGGTCTCCGAGGGGCCGCCGGAGGTGCAGATCCCTGGCGACCTGATCGGCCAGAAGCTTCCAGCAGGTGCAGCAGCAGCTGACGCAGCTCGGCTTCAAGGTGGTCGGGCAGCAGCAGAGCGGCTTCGGCCAGAAGGTCACCAGCATCAGCCCGTCCGGGCAGGCCCCGGCCGGCAGCACGATCACCGTGACCTACGGCGGTTTCGCCGGGTTCTTCTAACCCCTCGATGGGACTGCATCGGGGCGCACGCGACCGTGACCGGCGGGCTCGCGACGGGCGGGCTGGCGTATGCGGCCGAGGTCGGGGCCGAGGTCATTCAGGTGTTCGTGTCCAATCCACGCGGCTGGGCGACCGGTCCTGGCGACGCCGGCCAGGACCGGCGGCTGCGCGACTGCGGGCTCCCCGTCTTCGTCCACGCGCCGTACCTGATCAACCTGGGCTCAGGCGATCCGGCGGTGGCGTCGAAGTCGGCCGCCGCGATCGCGCACGCTCTGCAGCGGGGCGGCGAGATCGGGGCCCGGGGCGTGGTGGTGCACACCGGGTCGGCGGTGGGCTGGGCGGACCGGGACCAGGCCCTGCGGCAGCTGGGCGAGATCGTGCTCCCGCTACTCGACAAGCTCGGCGACGACGATCCTGACCTGCTGTTCGAGCCGATGGCCGGGCAGGGGCAGATGCTCTGCGCGCAGGCCGGCGACCTGGCGCCGTATCTGGCCGCGGTCGAGGGGCACCCGAAGGCCGGGATCTGCCTTGACACCTGTCACATGTTCGCGGCCGGCCACGACCTGACCGCCGTCGGCGGGGTCGCCGCGATGCTCGACGAGCTGGTCTCGGCGGCCGGACCCGGCCGGGTGGGCCTGGTGCACGCCAACGACTCGCTGCTCGGCTGCGGATCCAAGCGGGACCGGCACGAGGCGCTCGGCGCGGGCAAGATCGGCACCGAGCCGTTCCGCGAGCTGCTGGCGGCGCTCGGCGATGTTCCGTTCGTGGTCGAAACGCCCGGCGGTAAGGCGGGTCACGCGCGTGACATCGCTACGCTAAAGGAATTGCGCGCGGCATAGACGCCGCCAGGCGCGTGGAGGGGCGGGTCAGATGGTTGTCGTGATGGCCGCGGACGCGAGCGCGGCCGAGATCGACCACGTGGTCAGCGTGGTGCAGGAAGCGGGCGGCGAGGCGTTCGTCAGCCGCGGCGGGGCGGCGCCGATCATCGGGCTCTCCGGCGACATCGAGCGCTTCGCCGCCACGCTGAACCTGGCCGGGCTGCCCGGCGTGGCCGACCTGGTGCGGACGTCAGCCCCGTACAAGCTGGTCAGCCGGGAGCACCGGCGCAAGCGCTCGGTCATCCGAGTGGCGGGGGTGCCGATCGGGCCCGACACGCTGACCGTCATCGCCGGGCCGTGCGCGGTCGAGACGCCCGAGCAGACGCTGGCGGCCGCGAGGATGGCCCGCGCCGGGGGCGCGTCGCTGCTGCGCGGCGGCGCATTCAAGCCGCGCTCGTCGCCGTACGCGTTCCAGGGGCTCGGCGAGGCGGGGCTGAAGATCCTGGCCGACGTCCGGGCGGAGGTCGGGCTGCCGATCGTGACCGAGGTGGTCGACGCGCGCGACGTCGACCTGGTCGCCTCCTACGCCGACATGCTCCAGGTGGGCACCCGCAACATGCAGAACTTCCCGCTGCTGCAGGCGGTCGGCGCGGCCGGCAAGCCGGTCATGCTCAAGCGCGGCATGTCCGCCACCATCGAGGAGTGGCTGATGGCGGCCGAGTACATCGCCCAGCGCGGCAACCTCGACATCGTGCTGTGCGAGCGCGGCATCCGCACGTTCGAGACGGCCACCAGGAACACGCTCGACATCTCGGCCGTGCCGGTCGCGCAGTGGCTTTCGCACCTGCCGGTGATCGTGGACCCGTCGCACTCCGGCGGCCGCCGCGACCTGGTGCTGCCGCTGTCGCGGGCGGCGATCGCGGTCGGCGCGGACGGCATCATCATCGACGTCCACCCGCACCCGGAGACCGCGCTCTGCGACGGCCCGCAGGCGCTCGTCGAATCGGACCTGCGGGAACTCGCAAGCATCGCGACCCACCTGTCCCCGCTGGTCGGCCGCACCCTGACCCCGGCTCCGGCGCTGACCCCGCACGCCTGATCCCGCCTCGCGCGTATGTAGAGAGCCCCACCGGGCACGCTTGCGAATAATTCGTTTGTTGCGGATAATACGATTGAGAGGAGGCGGACATGCCCGCCCACAGCATCGGTTCGATCAACCCCGGTGACGTTGACGCCGAGGTCGCAGAGCGCGCCGCTCGGCGAATCACGGAGTATCTCGACGGACATCCCGATGATGACCTCATCGAGGCACTCGGCGAGGTCGGAACCGAGGACGCTCTCGTCATCCCTCGCGCGACCGCAGTCATGTTTGTGCAGATCCTTGATCAACTGGCACAGGGCCGCGGGGTGCAGATCATCCCGAAGGAGGTGGAACTCAGCACGCAGCAAGCAGCGACGATGCTGAACGTGTCGCGTCCGTACCTGATCGGCTTGCTTGAGTCCGACCGGATCCCCTTCCGCAGGGTCGGGAGACACCGCAGGATCCGATTCGAAGACCTTGTGGACTACCAGCGTCGGGACGATTCGGCTCGACGCGTCGCGGCCGACAACCTCGCCGAGCTTAGCGAGGACCTGGATCTGTACTGATTATGGCCTTCATCGTGATCTACGACGCGAACGTGCTGTACCCGAACACGTTGCGCGATCTGTTGATCCGCATCGCCCAGCTGCCGCACCTGGTGCAGGCTAAATGGACGAGCGAGATCCTCGATGAGATGTCCCGCGCGCTGCGGAAGAACCGTCCGGACATCACGGACGAGAAGACCGCGCGCTTGTGCGAGCTGATGAACGACGCCGTACGGGATTGCCTAGTGGAGGGATACCAGGACTACTCGGGGCGGTACTCCTGGGCGGTCAGGGCGAGCTGCTCGGCCAGTTCGGCGGCGTCCAGGCGGATCTCGATGCGGCGCAGGTCGTCGATCTTCGCCCTGGTCTCCACCCGGCGCGGGGTGAGCAGCGTGCAGCAGTCCTGGTCGGGGAGCTCGGAGATGGCGAGGGTGTCCAGGCGGCGGGCCTCGGCCATGATCTCGGTCTTGTCCCAGCCGAGCAGCGGGCGCAGGATCGGCAGCTTGACCGCGTCGTCGAGGGCGGTGATGTTGGTCAGGGTCTGGCTGGAGACCTGGCCGAGGGAGTCGCCGGTGACCAGGGCGCTCGGCGTGCAGGCGGGCGGCGAGCGCCTCGGCGGTCTTGAGCATCAGCCGCCGCTGCGCCATCACCTGAAGGCGGCCCGCCCCGGTGGTCGCCAGCGCCTGCTGGGCCTTGCCGAACGGGACCACGTACAGGTGGGACTGGCCCTGGAACCGGTCCAGGCCGCGGACCAGCGCATACGCCTTGTAGATGGATTCCGGGCCGGTCAGCGGCATGCCCGAGAAGTGCAGGAACGTGCAGCGCAGGCCGCGGCGCATCATCCGGTAGGCGGCGACCGGCGAGTCGATCCCGCCGGACATCAGCACGACCGCCCGGCCGCTCATCCCGACCGGCAGGCCGCCCTGTCCCGGCTGGCCGCCGGTGAACACGAACACCTCGCGGGCGTCGACCTCGACGAAGATCTCCGTGTCCGGGTGCTTGAGGCTGACCTTCAGCCCGTGGGCGGCGTTCACCCGGTCCCCGATGAGGACGTTGAGCTGCTCGGAGGTGATGGGGAAGCGCTTGTCGCGGCGGCGCGCGCGGACCGCGAAGGTGCCGCTGGCCGGGCTGGTCAGGGCGATCGCGGCGGCGATGGCCGCCTCCGGCGTCTTGTCCACCCGCAGCGCCCGGCAGACCCGGACGATCCCCGGCACGTCGGCGACCCGCGCCGCGACCCGGTCCATCGCCGCCGCGTGCTCGGCCGCGGTCATGCGTTCGGCCGCCTCGCCCTCGCCGTGGGCAACGCGGAGTACCAGCACCCCCTCGCGCACCGTGAGTTCCACAGGTACGCCGGTGCTCCGCACCGCCGCGCGGACGTTGGCCTGCTGCATCCGCACGAACTGCTGGCGGTTCTTCCCCTTGAGGAAGATCTCGCCCAGCTTGAGCAGCACGCACGGCTCGCCGACGGTTCGGTCGATTGCTTGGGGGGCCGTCACCGGATCGGTCATGGACATCCCTCCAGTCTGCCAGCTATGCGGCCCTGCCGGCGCCCTCGCGGCGCACCGGAAGCGCATTGCCCGGGGACCGGCGGGGTGCTGGGGGCGGGGGCGCAGGAGAAGCCGACCTCGGACGTTTCGGGATAAAGCACTCATTCTTGCTCTCTCGCCGCGGAGCCGCATACCGTGAGACGATATCTCCCCGCCCGCCGATCCCCGAGGGAGAATTCCATGTTCGAGCGGTTCACCGAGCCCTCGCGGCGCGTCGTGGTCCTGGCCCAGGAAGAGGCCAGGATGCTCAACCACAACTACATCGGCACCGAGCACATCCTGCTCGGGCTGATCCACGAGCGGGAAGGCGTCGCGGCCCGGGCCATCGTGTCGTTCGGGCTCACCCTCGAGATGGCCCGCGATCAGGTCAGGGACATCGTCGGCGCGCGGCCATCAGGCACCGTCCGGGCACATCCCGTTCACCCCGCCGGCGAAGACGGTTCTCGAGTTGTCGCTGCGCGAGGCGCTGGCGCTGAGGAAGGACTACATCGACACCGAGCACATCCTGCTCGGCCTGATCCGGGAGGGCCGACGGGGTGGGCGCCCAGATCCTGGGCACGGCCGCTCCGCTGTCGGCCGTGCAGGGAGAAGGCGCTGCTGCTCACTGCCAGCGAGCCGAGCGAACCGGGACCAGACGAGCAGCTGCGCGATGGAGTGGCTGGCGAGCGGGTCGCAGACGGCCGCAGCCGGCCTGCGGCTGCCGCCCGGGCCACCGCCGTCGTGCCGGCCCGGGGTGATCAGCGAGTTCCGGGAGACGCTGGCGTCGATCGGCGAGACGCTGGAAGCGCTCGACCAGCGGCTGACCGGCGATCGAGCGCCAGCTCGGCATCGCCGCGGAGCCCGCGCGGGGCCGGATGAGCCCGCCCGGGCAGCGCAGGACACCGCTGCGGCCCGGCCGGAGGCCGCTCAGGCCCGGCCGGAGGCCGCTCAGGCACCGGATCGAAGCGGTGAAGCGCCGGAGGACGAGACACCAGAGGAATCTGCGGAGTAGCGGGCCCCGCGCAAAAGAAATTGCTGGTTCACGGGCTGGCCACGTAACGTGGGCCTTCCCAGCCGACGTAGAACGGACCTTGTCATGTCGTGGCGTGCGCCTGCTCGCCGGTACCCGGTGCTCGCCATCCGCGACTTCCGCATCCTGCTCGTCGACCGGCTGCTGGCGCCGTTCTCCAACGGGTTCTCGATGGTCGGGGTCTCGTTCGCGGTGCTCAACCTCACCGGGTCGACCGCCGACCTCTCCTACGTGCTGGCCGCGCAGGTCGCCCCGATGCTGGTGTTCACCCTCGTCAGCGGGGTGTTCGCCGACCGACTGCGGCCGCAGTGGGTGATCATCGCCGGGAACATCGCCGTCATCGTCGGCGAGGGCACGTTCGGCCTGCTGGTGCTGACCGGCCATCCGGCGCTGTGGACGATGATCTGCCTGGAGGCGCTCAACGGGATCGGCGCGGCCATGTTCTACCCCGCCTCGCAGGCGCTGCTCCCGCAGATCGTGCCGGACGCGCTGCTGCAGGAGGGCAGCTCGATCAGCCGGCTGGCGATGAACACCGGGCAGATGACCGGCGCGGCGTCGGCCGGCCTGGTGGTCGCGGCGCTCGGCCCGGGGTGGGCGCTGATCTTGTGCGCGATCGGCATGACGGGCACGATCCCGCTGCTGCTGTCGCTCGGCGGAGGCCGGGACGGGCTAGACGGGAGCCGGACCCTGCGGTTCGCCGCCGCCAAGGGCGCTGGCATGGTCACGGAGCTGCGCGAGGGGTGGACCGAGTTCCGCAGCCATACCTGGCTGTGGGCCACCGTGATCCAGTACGCCCTGGTCATGATGGCGTTCAACGGCGCCTTCCTGGTGCTCGGCCCGGTGGTGGCCAGAACGCACCTCGGCGGTCCCGGCCGCCTGGGGGGCGATCACCGCCGCCGACGCGCTCGGCCTGGTGGCGGGCGGCCTGGTGTCGCTGCGGTACACGCCGCGCAAGCCGATGCTGTTCGTGGTCGGGTCGGGCGCCGCGATCGCGCTCACGCCGCTCGCGCTCGCGCTGGTGCTGCCGCTGCCGGTGATCTGCCTGTGCGCGTTCGCGCTGGGCACGCTGATCGAGGTGATGATGGTGCAGTGGACCGTGCAGATGGCCACCCGCATCCCCTCGGACAAGCTGGCGCGGGTCTCGTCCTACGACGCGCTCGGGTCGATGTCGGCGATGCCGCTCGGCGCGCTGCTGGCCGGTCCGCTGGCGGCCGCGATCGGCGTCTCGACCACGCAGTTCGCCGCGGCCGCGGTGATCGTGGTCGCGTCGGCGCTGACGCTGATCCCGCGCGAGATCTGGAACGATCCGCGCCGATGACGTCGTCGGTAACGGCTCCGTGCCCGGCGGCTCGGGGCTTGACGTAACCGGGCTCGACGACGCCGGGATCAACGACCCGGAGATCGACCAGCCGGGGGTCGGCGATTCGAACACGGCGAGCCTCGCGGACCCGGTTCGCTAGCACCGATCTAACGAACGGATTACGGATCTGACGAGGGGTTTCCTGTCGTCAGCCGGAATGTCGGACCCCCGGCGTAGCGTGTCTGGCATGAACCTTCCGAAGCGCCTTTCCGCTCGTAGGAACCGCACCGAGTGCCCCGAGCGCGTGAAGGATGCCGCCGGGCCTGATCCTGGCGAGGTCGACCACCTGAACTGGGTCGCCGCCACCGTCGGCGAGTACGGCTGGGCCGTCTCCGGCAGCCGGGCCGACCGCAAGGCACCGCCGTGGGCGTACAGCATCGGCATGTGGCTGACGTGCCAGGTGCCGGAGCTGATCCTGTGCGGCCTGCCGGTCGAGGGCGCCGCGTCGATCATCAACGCGATCGGCGCGCGGGCCGCCGACGGCGTGGACATCACCCCGGAGACGGTGCTCGACGACGTCTGCCCGACGCCGCTCGCGTTCCGCCCGGTCGACCTGAGCTGGCGCAAGTCCCGGCTGCTGACGATCTCCGACTCGTTCTACGGCATGGTCAGGGTGCCGTACCTCCAGGTCGTCTGGTCGGACGCCGGCAGCCGGTTCCCCTGGGAGCGCGGGTTCCAGCGCGGCTTCGCGCGCACCCAGCCGATGCTCTGGCTCCCCCGCGACGACAACCCGCCCTCCCCCTGGACCAGGTTGGAGCAGCCCCGCTGAGGTCCTCCGTGCGGTTAATGAGCCGTGCAAAGATGATGCCTATGAGCAGTCCGGGATGGTTCAACGAACTTCCTGAGTACATGACGGAGGCGGAGTACCGCGATCTGTCTGAGGAGATCTCCCGCGCCATCGAGATCGTGCACGGACACGTGATCAGGTGCGAGTCGCCGGTCCCCCGGCACAACCGGATCGCCCGGCGACTTTCGTTTGCGCTTGAGGCGGCCCGTTCTCCGGCCGGCCGCTTGACGGTCAAGACGGACGTCGACGTCGTGCTATGGCGCGTTCCCCGATTCACCTTCCGTCGCCCGGACGTGGCGGTCAACCGACGCATCGACGATCCAACCCTGAGGCCCAGCGCCCAGGAGACAGTCCTCGTCGTCGAAGTGACCTCGCCCACCACCGCCAGAGAAGATCTGGTGGACAAGCGGGCCCAGTATGCGACGGCCGGGATTCCGCTTTATCTGGTGGTGGTACTCGATGAGAAATACGACATCTGGGAGATCCGCGAGTTCCACCTCGACGCTGCGGCAGCTGCCTATCGGCTGCACGCCGTCCATCGCTCCGTTCTGGAGCTGGAACAGCCCGTCCGGCTGAGCCTCCCGATCGCTGACCTGGTAACCGCCTGACCGTTCCCCGGAGGCCAAGACGGCCGAGCGGCTAGTCCTCGGTTTCTGTGAAGGACTGGCGGAGGGCGCGGGCGTGCTCGGTGAGGGCGTCGAGCTCGGTGATGCCGTCGTCGTCGGCGGCGGTGCGGGCGAGCAGGTCGAGGTGCGGCCCGCTGAGCTCGGCGATGGCCGCGTGCTCACGCCAGTCGCGGTAGGCGGCGTCGGCTCCGTGGACCTCGGCCGCGTAGCGCTCGAGCGCCGCGACCCGCTTGGCGGTGCTCAGCTCGGCTGCCTGGGCGGACCGCCGGTGGTCGTCGAGCAGCCGGGCCCCGGGTGAGCCGGGTCGTGGCTCGGCCAGGCCGGAGCGCAGCGCGCGCAGCCCCGCCTGGTCGCGCAGGGCGAGCGCGATCTGCCACTCCTGCTCGGCCAGCAGCGCGCTGGTGGCTGGCTCGTCCAGCAGGTCCTCTCGGACGATGGCGGCCGAGGTGACCGCGTTGATCGCGTCCTGCGCGCGGCGCAGCAGAACCCGGGCGCGAGCGTCGAAGTCGGCGTCGGTGAGGTAGCGGCCGCGGTAGATCCGGGCGGCGGTGACGGCCTCGTCCGCGACCTGAGGCTCGCCCAACCGGGCGACCCGCGCTCCGAAGGCGATCGCGGTCACCGCGATGATCAACTCGGCCAGCACCAGCCCGTATCTCCCGGCGGCCGATTGCCAGCCCACGGGCTGCTGGAAGACCAGCACCCCGACCGCCCAGGGGGTCGCGCCCACGACCGCGACGAACAGGGCGGTGGACAGGCCGGTGACCGCGTTGGAGACCATCGCCTCGCGTCTTTCGCCCGACGCGGGGAGCAGGCTGCGGCGCCGGCCGAGGTCTGGCGAGGCGGGCGCCAGCAGGTCGCCGCGTGCCCGCAGCAGGTCGCGGGCAGCACGAGGGATCGCGGGATCGAGGGCGGGCCGCCGCAGCGTGGCATCCTGCCAGGCCGTGCTGTCCTCGGGGCGGGCCGCCTCGCCGTCCCTGGGGTCGTGCTCCACTGGCTCATCGCCCATCGGAGGCTCCCGTCGGGAAAGCACTGGCTTCAGGCAAACACTCGGACGTCCATTCAGGCTAACTCCGCCCTCCCTCGTGCGCACCGTCCGGTCCGAATGAGTGTCGGCATGACGAGGCGCCACCGCCCGTTGCAAACGGGGCGGTGGCGCCTGGGTCTGGGCTCTGGGCTTGGTGTGGTGCGTGGATGGTTGGAGTGGTGGTTAGACGTTTTTGGCGTAGGAGCGGAAGGTGGTGACGGAGATGGCCACCGCGATCAGGGCGAGGGCGAGCAGGCCGCCGGTCCGGACCGCCACGGCCGACCAGTCGGTGCTGGCGGCGAGCGCGTCCCGGCCGATCTGGACCTCCCAGTTGAGCGGGTTGCGGGAGGCGATGGCCTGCATCCAGCCGGGCATGAAGGCCGGCTGGATGAAGGCCGAGGACAGGAACATCAGCGGCAGCATGAAGAACGTGTAGACGCCGATGATCGCCTCGCGGGAGCGCAGCAGCATGCCGGTCATGTTCGACAGGCCGCCCCAGAGGACGCCGACCAGGATGGACGCGACGACCAGGACCACGATCCCGACGACGCCGCCCGGGTAGCGGGCGCCGCCGACGTAGCCGAGGGCCACGATGATGAGCGTCTGCACGGTGGTGGCGACCGCCTGCTCGACGACGGCGGCGTTCATGATCGCGAGGCGGCTGGCCGGGGTGACGAGGAAGCGGTTGAGGGTGCCCCGGTCGATTTCCTCGATCATCGCCATGCCCGCCCACATGTTGCTTGACATCGCGTTCATCGCGACGACGCCCGGGATCAGGTAGGCCAGGTAGGAGCCGTGGTAGGCGAAGCCGGGGATGTCGATGACCTTCTGGAACAGGCCGCCGAAGAGGAACAGCCAGATGGCCGGCTGGACCACGCTGAACGCGAGCACGTAGGGCTGGCGGAGCAGAGCGTGCAGCTTGCGGCCGGTCAGGTACCAGCGTGTCCGATACGACCGCGCGGGCCGGGGCCGGAACGGTCATTTCCCTGTCGATGGTCATGGTCATCGTCCTGCTACCTCCGTCACTCGGGTTGCGTCGCTGTAGTGCCGGCCCGCGTGGTGCAGGTACACCTCGTCGAGCGATGTCACCCCTAGGTCGTGCTTGAGCCGGTCCGGCTCGCCCTCGGCGACGACCCGGCCTCGGTCGACGATGGCCAGGCGGCCGGCCAGCCGGTCGGCCTCGTCCAGGTAGTGGGTGGTGAGCAGGACGGTCATCCGGTCGGATTCGGCCAGCCGGGTGATCTCGTCCCACATCGCGGTCCGCGCCTCCGGGTCGAGCCCGGTCGTCGGCTCGTCGAGGAACAGCACCCTGCGGCCGGTGCACGAGGCCGAGGGCGACGTCGAGGCGGCGCTGCATGCCGCCGGAGTAGGTGCGGACGAACCGTCCGCCCGCCTCGGTCAGCGCGAAGCGCTCGAGGAGCTCGTCCGCGCGGTCCCTGGCGGTGCTGGTGGACTGGCCGTAGAGGTGGCCCTGGAGGACCAGGTTCTCCCGGCCGGTGGCGGTCGGGTCGGCGCCGGAGCGCTGGCCGACGACGCCGATGACGCGCCGGGCCCGGGCCGGGTCGGCCCGGACGTCGATGCCCTCGACGCTGGCGGTGCCCTCGTCGGCGATCGCCAGCGTGGTGAGGATCTTGACGGTGGTGGACTTGCCGGCGCCGTTCGGGCCGACCAGGGCGTAGATCGTGCCGGGCTCGACCGTGAGGTCGAGGCCGTCGAGCGCCCGGATGCGCGGGTTCTTCCCCGGCGCGGGATAGGTCTTGACGAGACCCCGTGCCTCGATCGCAGGGACGGGGTGGATGCCGGTGGGCATGGCGATAACTCCTCGTTGCTGGACTGGTGCGTGGTCCAGTCCCGCGAGAAGGCGCCCGGCATACAATCGTGATTGGGCCTCATGATCGCCGGGTCCTGCCTAACCGCAGGGCTGGTGGTGAGGTTGCGACCTCGGTTCGTGGTGTTCCAGCACCGTGAACCGGGGTCGTGCTATGTCTGGGGGTCATCGACGCCGGGCGGCGTCTGGTCCCACCCCCTCTCGGGCCTGCTCGTCCAGCTCCACCGAACTCCGGCGGGACCTCTCCGGTCTCGTGCATCCGCCGCCAGCCGTCGATGCCGCTGATGGTGCCCTCGACCAGCTCGGTCAGCAGGCCGCGGAGCCACTGCGACTGGGCGACCCGCATGGCGAGCTGGTACTCGGCCTCGACGAGGAGGATGCGCGGCAGCCGCTCGACCCACAGCTTGAGGTCGTCCTGCTGGGCGGCGTTGGCCTTGTCGAGGGTCTCCAGCCGGGTCGTGAGCAGCCCGATGACCTCGTCCGGGGGCAGGATGCCCGCCTCCGACAGCGCCGCCACGAAGCCGCTGCGCTCGTCCTCGGGCACGCTCAGCAGCTCCGCCATCCAGTCCCTGAGCTCGGCCAGGCCGTCGCGCGGTGATCTGGTAGGTGGTCCGCTCCGGCTGCCTGCCCTCGCGGACGGTGCCCGCCTCCTCGATGAACCCGTACTTGGCCAGGTTGGCCACGACGGTGTAGAGCGAGCCCCAGTTGATCGGGAAGTTCTTGTCCTTGCCCCGGTCCCGGAGCATCTGGGCCATCTCGTACGGGTACATCGGCTGCTGCGCGAGCAGCGACAGCAGGTACAGCGCGAGCAGGTTGCCGACCTTCCGCCGCTTCGCCATCCGAACCCGCACCTTCTCCGCTCGCGTCCGAGTACTCGTAGACGAGTATACGTCGACGAGCGTCAACCGCAAGAGCCTGAGTCGCCGGGAAACCTGGGGGCCGCGTGGTTGGGCTGACGCGCGCGCTGTTCCGTCCGCGCCGCCACGGGTCACCCATGATCTTGAAAACTTTTTTCGTAGCGGAAGAAAAGCACGCTATGCGGGTGCAAAACCTCCGGTATGAAACAACCTTCCAAGATCTTTCCGCCCGCCCGCCCGATATGTCGGAAATGCCGGGCAAGTCGACGTCATCAGCCGCGCTTCGGACTCCGTCGGCCACCTCAGGGAAAGCGTCATCGGCTGAGGCGGAGCAACGGTCCGTTCGAGATGACTGAATTTGATCTTCTGAGCCTGAGGGAGACTCAGCCGAAGAAGACCTCGGCCTCGGCGTAGCGGTCCGGCGGGACCAGCTTGAGCTCGCGGGTGGCCTCGGCGATCGGGACCAGGCTGATCTCGGTGCCGCGCAGCGCCACCATCTGGCCGAACGACTCCTCGTAGACCGCCTGCACCGCGCGCAGGCCGAACCGGGTCGCCAGCACCCGGTCGAACGCGGTCGGCGTGCCGCCGCGCTGGACGTGGCCGAGGACCGTGCAGCGGGCCTCCTTGCCGGTCCGCTTCTCGATCTCGCGGGCCAGGAACGAGCCGACGCCGCCGAGCCGGACGTGGCCGAACGCGTCGAGCTCGCCCGACGTGAGCGAGAGCTCGTCCTGGATCGGGTGCGCGCCCTCGGCGACGACGACGATCGGCGCGTACCGGGTCTGGAACCGGTGCTCGACGTAGCCGCAGACCTTGTCGATGTCGAACGGGCGCTCCGGGATGAGGATCACGTTGGCGCCGCCGGCCAGGCCCGCGTGCAGCGCGATCCAGCCCGCGTGGCGGCCCATCACCTCGACGATGAGCGCCCGGTGATGGCTCTCGGCCGTCGTGTGCAGGCGGTCGATCGCCTCCATGGCGATGTTCACCGCGGTGTCGAAGCCGAAGGTGAAGTCGGTCGCGCCGAGGTCGTTGTCGATCGTCTTGGGCACGCCGACGACGGGGATGCCCTCGCCGTTCAGCCGCGCGGCGACGCCGAGCGTGTCCTCGCCGCCGATCACGATCAGCGCGTCCACCCCGAGGCCGCTGAGGTTGTCCTTGATCCGCTCGACCCCGGTGCGGCCGGGACCGCTCTCCTTGAACGGATTGGTCCGCGACGAGCCGAGGATCGTGCCGCCGCGCGGCAGGATCCCGCGCACCGCGGCGACGTCGAGCGGCACCGTGTCCGCCTCGAGCGGCCCTCGCCAGCCGTCGCGGAACCCGACGAACTCGAGCCCGTATTCCTGGATTCCCCTGCGCACCACCGCGCGGATGACGGCGTTAAGTCCGGGACAGTCGCCGCCACCGGTCAGCACTCCCACTCGCATGGGCCAAGCCTAGCGTTCCGTCGGTGCCTTGTAATGAGTCGTCGGGCAACGTTGCCGGTAACTCTTTTTCCGGCAGCGTCCGAGCGCCCGGGTTGTCGCTTTTGTCGGCATTTGCCGCCGCAATTAGCTCCTTCGCCCGCGCCGCATAGAGCTCGGGAAGGTACTCCTGTCCCGACAGTTTCGCGATCTCGGCCATGATCTCGTCGGTGACCGCGCGCAGCGCGGCCCGGTCCGACTCCTTGCCGTAGTAGCGGGAGAACTCCATCGGCTTGCCGAAGATCACGCCGGGCCTGATCTTCAGCTGCGGGTGGAGCGACCCGGGCGGCAGGAACTCGAACGTGTCGATCATCGCGCACGGCACCACCGACGCCCTCGACTCGAGCGCCAGGCGGGCCACGCCGGTCTTGCCCTTGTACAGCCGTCCGTCGGGTGAGCGGGTGCCCTCCGGGTAGATGCCGAGGACGTTCCCCTCGGCGAGCACGCGCAGCCCCGAGCGGAGCGCGCGCTCGCTCGCGTCGCCGCCGGTCCGGTCGATCGGGATCTGCCCCACGCCGCTGAAGAACGCCTTGCTCAGCAGGCCCTTGATGCCCTTGCCGGTGAAGTACTCGGCCTTGGCGAGGAACACCACCTTGCGCGGCAGCGGCATCGGGCCGAAGAAGTGGTCGGCGAACGACAGGTGGTTGCTCACCAGGATGACGGGACCGCGCCGGGGCACGTTCTTCCGCCCGCGCGACCAGGGCCGGAATATCACCTTCAGCGCGATGCCCAGCGTGTACTTAGCTACCCAGTAGAACACACATACATCGTCGCACGTCCTGCGGGTTTTGCGACGGCTGTCGGGCGCGCGGGTGGTACGTTCTCCAGGTTTCGAACGGACCGCTGCTCCGCCTGGCAGCGTCGGACCCCGCTGCTGCGCGGCGACGGGCTTCCATGGGACTATTCGGAGGTGTCGTCACTATCGCCTGACGCCAGCCGCCGCCGAGCCGTTCGCCGGCGCGAGCCGTTCTCCGCCGACGGCGGGCCGGTCGGGGTCCTCGTCCTGCACGGCTTCACCGGCAGCACCGCAGACGGTCCGCGACTGGGCCGCGCACCTGGCCGCGGCCGGGCTCACCGTCCGGGCGCCGCTGCTGGCCGGGCACGGCGGGACCTGGCAGGACCTGGCCAAGACGGGCTGGACCGACTGGTACGCCGACGCCGAGCGCGCCTTCGCTTCGCTCTCGCAGCGCTGCTCGCAGGTGTTCGTGGCCGGCATCTCGATGGGCGGCTGCCTGGCGCTGCGGCTGGCGGAGACGCAGGGGCCGCGGGTCAGCGGCGTCGTCGTGGTGAACCCGTCGCTGGCGGCGGACACCCCGGCTGATCGCGCTCGCGCCGGTGCTCAAGTACGTGCTGAAGTCGGTGAAGTCCATCGGCGGCGACATCAAGAAGCCGGGCGCGGCCGAGCAGGCGGTCAAGCGGACCCCGGTGGCGTCGGTGGCGACGCTGCCCGCGATGTGGCGGACCACGGCGGCGTCGCTGGCGTCGGTCACCCAGCCGCTGCTGGTGTTCCGTTCCACGGTCGATCACGTGGTCGGGCCGGCCAGCATGAAGGTGCTGATGACGGCGCTGCCGGGGGCGGAGGTGCGCCCGCTGGACAACAGCTACCACGTCGCGACGCTTGACAACGACGCCCCGGAGATCTTCGATGGCACTCTGTCGTTCATCCAGAAGCACGCTCACGCATAGTAACGTATAAGCGCAGTGGCATCCGGGGGCACGGAGCGGCGGAGAAGCGGGTATAAAGGACTGCACTGTGGCTGACGGGGACGTGCCGGGCGGAAACGGCACCGGCGGAAACGCGACAGGCGGCGACGGCGATGAGGCCGTCTGGCTCGACCTGGTCGCCCGGTTCGGCGCGCCCGCGCCCGAGCCCGCCGACGGCGAGGCGCGCCCTGGCCGGACCGGGAGGACCTGGCGGGCCCGGTGCGGGTCAGCCCCGAACCCGGGCGGCCGACCGACGGGCTGCCCGACCGGACGCGCTGCCGGGCGAGCCGCCGACCAACCCGACCGGGCTGCCCGGGCTGCCGGTCATGCTGCCGGACCAGCCGTGGCCGACCCTCGGCCCCGGCGCGGGCGAGCGCGGCATGGGCACCGGCCCCCGGGACTCGATCACGCCCGACGACCCGGCCGACGAGCACTACGTGCCGCCGGTGCCGCCGCCGCTGCCCAGGCTCGACCCGGTCGACCAAGGTCGCCTGGATCGCGCTATTCGGCGGACCCCTCTACCTGCTGATCGGCACCGCCGTCGGGTCCGCCATCTCCGGTCTCGCCGCCTTCCTGGCGGTCGCCGCCTTCGTGGGCGGCTTCGTCGTCCTCGTGCTTCGGATGGACAACGGTCGGCCACCCGACTCCGGGCCCGACGACGGTGCCGTCGTCTGAGCGCTCCCAGGAGCGCGGGTCCGGCGTGGTCGGCGCTGGTCGGTGGCGTGGGCGTGGCTGGCGTGGACGCGGTTGGCGCTGGCGTGGCCGGGGTCGGCGTGGCCGGGTGCGGCGTCGCGGCTGGCGGCGGCGGCGGTCGGGGGCTTGGCGCTCGGGGTGCCGCCGGCCGGCGCGGCGCGGTCGGCGGAGTCCGCATCGCCGACTCGAACAGGCTGAACGCGTCCCTGGTGAGCCCGGCGAGGGCGTCGGCGGCGCCCGCGACCTGCTCGCTGAACCCGGCCGAGGACCCGCCCGAGTCCCTGGCCTTGCGGGCGGCCCGGCAGATCGGGCACCACTGGCACTCGGGCGGCTCGTCGGTCGGGTCGGTGGTGGTCGCCGTCATCCCACACGTCGGTGTGCGCCTTCGCCTGTGCCGCCGCCGATCGTGGACTTCACCCGGTCCGTCACGTCCCTGGTGATGCTGCGCGCCCCGGCCTTCATCAGCCAGCGCTGGAAATCGCCGATCGGGTCGCTCCCCGGCTGTTCGCTCATACTCGCAGGGTAACTCTCCCGCGCTGCGAGCTCCAGTCAAATCGCGCTGCGCGCTTCTTGCTGTTATCACGGTCGCTACGTGGGTCGCTGTCGTGGATCGGGCGCGTCAGCAGGTCGACCTGGCGTAGGGGGTGCGGGTGGCGCGGAAGTGGCCGACGTTGACGCACTCGGTGCGGCCGACCCGGACCCGGCGCACCAGCGGGTTGTGCACGTGGCCGAAGAACGCGTACCGGGGCTGGGTGCGGCGGATCACCTCGAGCAGCGCGGTTGACCCGTCTCCATCCGGCGGGCCACCGTGTCGTAGAGCAGCTCGGGGACGGCGGGCGGGATGTGCGTGCAGATCACGTCGACCGCGCCGACCGCGTCGAGCTTGGCGGCGAACTCGGGCTGCGGGATCTCGTTCGGCGTGCGGTAGGGGGAGATCAGCCCGGCGCCGGCGAACCCGAAGGCGAGACCGCGCCGACCACCACCGCGGCCGCCGTCGATCGACCGTGGTGGCCCGGCTTGAGGTAGCCGTCCCACATCCGCGGCACGTCCACGTTGCCGTAGGTCAGGTAGGCGGGCTCGGCCAGCGCGTCGAACATCGCGGCGTACTGCCTGCCTGATCGCCTGCTCGGTCAGCGTGCGCAGGTCGGTGCCGCGCTCGGCCGTCAGCCGGGCCGCGATCCCGGCGGTGAGCTGCCTGGCCTCGTCGAACCGCCGCTCGGTGCGCAGCGTCGATGTACTCCCTGGCGTGCTCGGCGCCGTACAGCTCTGCGAAGATGCCCTGGGTGTGGTCCGCGTAGTCGAGGAAGAGCAGCATGTCGCCCAGGCAGATCAGCATGTCGGCGCCGTCGCCGGCGGTGGCCAGCGCGTCCGCGGCGCCGTGCACATCGCTGACCACGTGAACCCTCATGAGATAAACATAGACTCGGGTGGACGGAGAAGGAGAAGTCGTGCGCGAGTACAGCATGCCCGCCCTGGCGGAGATCCCTGCATCGGCGAACCTGGCCGACGTCGTCGGCGCGCCGCGCGGCCGAGCAGCCCCGGGCTGTCATGCTGCGCCGCAAGGACGCCGCCGGCGGCTGGCAGGACGTCACCGCCGAGCCAGTTCAGCGGACGAGGTGCGCGCGCTCGCCAAGGGGCTGATCGCGGCCGGCATCGCCCCCGGCGACCGGGTGGCGATCATGTCGCACACCCGCTACGAGTGGACGCTGCTCGACTACGCGCTCTGGAGCGTCGGCGCGGTCGTGGTGCCGATCTACGAGACCTCCTCCGCCGAGCAGGCCGAGTGGATCCTGTCCGACTCCGCCGCCCGCGCCGTCATCGTCGAGACCGAGGCGTTCGAGCAGATGATCACGGCCGCGCGCGACCGGCTGCCCGCGCTCGAGCACCTGTGGCGCATGCTGCGAGGACCTGGACAAGCTGATCGCCGCCAGCTCCGACGTCAGCGACGAGACCGTCGCCGAGCGGGCCACCGCCGCCACGCGCCGCCGACCTGGCCACGGTCATCTACACCTCGGGCACCACCGGCCGGCCCAAGGGGTGCGAGCTCACCCACGAGAACCTGCTCAGCGTCGTCCGCAACGCGTTCATGGGGCCGCTGGCCGGCATCCACGCCGTCGTCGAGTCGTCCACGCTGCTGTTCCTGCCGCTCGCGCACGTCTTCGCGCGGGTCATCGAGATCGGCTGCCTGGAGGCCGGCATCGTCCTCGGCCACTGCGACGACATGGGGAACCTGCTGCCCGAGCTGGCGTCGTTCCAGCCGACCTTCGTGCTCGCGGTGCCGCGGGTGTTCGAGAAGGTCTACAACGGCGCCGAGAGCAAGGCGGTGGCGGACGGCAAGGGCAAGATCTTCGCCCGCGCCGCGCGCGACCGCGGTCGCCTACAGCGAGGCGCTCGACTCCGCCGGCCGGCCCGCGCTTCGGCTGCGGGCGGAGCACGCCGTGTTCGACCGGCTGGTCTACAAGCAAGCTCCGGGCCGCCCTCGGCGGCCGGCGCCGACCTGGCGATCTCCGGCGGCGCGGCGCTCGCGCCGCGGCTCGGGCACTTCTTCCGCGGCGTCGGCGTCACCGTCCTCGAGGGATACGGGCTGACCGAGACGAGCGCGCCGGTGTCGGTGAACCGGCCGGACCGGCAGAAGATCGGCACCGTCGGCCTGCCGCTGCCCGGGGTCGCGGTCCAGATCGCCGACGACGGCGAGGTGCTGGTCCGCGGCAAGTCGGTCTTCCCCGGCTACTGGCACAACGAGGCGGCCACCACCGAGCGCGTTCACCGCCGACGGCTGGTACGCCACCGGCGACCTCGGCGAGCTCGACGACGAGGGCTTCCTGGCCATCACCGGCCGCAAGAAGGAGATCATCGTCACCGCCGGCGGCAAGAACGTCGCCCCCGCGGTGCTCGAGGACCGGCTGCGGATGCACGCGCTGATCAGCCAGTGCATGGTGGTCGGCGACGGACGGCCGTTCATCGGCGTGCTGATCACGATCGACCCCGAGGCGTTCGGGCCGTGGAAGGCGCGGCACGGCAAGCCCGCCGACGCGACCGTGGCCGACCTGCGCGACGACCCGGACCTGCTCGCCGAGGTCCAGGAGGCGGTCGACGACGCCAACAAGGCGGTCTCCCGGGCCGAGGCGATCAAGAAGTTCCGCATCCTCGACGTCGGACTTCACCCAGGAGGACGGCCACCTGTCGGCCAAGCTCGGCATCAAGCGCAGCGTCCTGGCCAAGGAGTTCGCGAGCGAGATCGACGCGCTCTACTCCTAGCGCACCCGCGCTGCAGCGTGTGCCAAGTGCGCATTTGGGCTCACTCTTGCCGGCCCAGATGCGCACTTGGCACGGCGGGGTGGATGGCGGCGGCGGGAGGGATGGCGGCGGCGGTGGCGGCGGGAGCGCCCAGGCGGGAGCGCTAGGAGTCGATGAGGGCGCGGAGGCGGGCGGCGGTCTGGTCCCAGGACCAGTCGCGCTCGACCCAGGCGCGGCCCTTCTCGCCCATCGCCCGGGCGGCGTCGGGGTTGGCGAGCAGGGCGACGAGCCGGCCGGACAGGGCGCGGCACGTCGCGGCCGCCGACCACGTAGCCGGTCTCGCCGTCCAGGATCGCGTCGGGGGCGCCGCCCGAGTCGCCGCCGACGACCGGCAGGCCGGCCGCGGAGGCCTCGAGGTAGACGATGCCGAGGCCCTCGACGTCGAGGCCGCCGCGCCGGGTCCGGCACGGCATCGCGAAGACGTCGCCCGCGGCGTAGTGCGCGGGCAGCTCGGCCTGCGGGACCGGGCCGGTGAAGTGGACGGAGGCAGTCAGCCCGGACCGTTCGGACAACTGCTTGCAGGTCTGCTGCCGTACGGGCCGGCGCCGACGATCAGCAGGGACGCGTCGGGGACCTGGCTGATGACCTCCGGCCAGGCGCGCAGCAGCGTGTCCTGGCCCTTGCGGCGGACCAGGCGGGAGACGCAGACCACGACCGGGCGGTCGGCGAGGTCGTAGCGGTCCCTGATCGCGTCGCGGGCGGCCGGGTCGGGGCGGAAGGCGGCCGCGTCGACGCCCGGGTGGAGCTGGGTCAGCCGCGCGGCGGCGGCCGGGGTGAGCGCCCGGGCGAGCCTGACCCGGAAGTACTCGCCCAGGTAGGTGACGACGTCGGTCGCGCTCGCCGATGCGGCGCAGCAGGTTCCGGGCGACCGGGCAGCGCCGCCCAGCCGGCCTCGTGGCCGTGGGTGATCGCGATCGCCTTCCGCACGCCCGCCCGGCGCAGCGCCGGGGTGATCAGGCCGAGCGGGGCGGCGGCGCCGAAGATGACGACCTCGGCCTGCCGCTCGACCGGACGAGCTCGGCCGCGCGGCGGGTGACGCCGGGGCCGCCGATCATCAGCGACGTCGGGTGCCGGACCACCTCGAACGGCTGGCTGGCGTCGAACTCCGGCGCGCCGTCCCACTTCGGGGCGTAGACGGTCAGGTCGCCCGGGTCGAGGCGGAGGGCGAGCTCGTGCACGAACGACTGGATGCCGCCCTGCCTGGGCGGGAAGTCATTGGTGACGATCAGCGTGCGGCGCATGGTGCCCAGCCAGTGTAGGCGGGGCAGCGGCTTACGGCTCGGCGGCGCCGTCGAAGTTGTCGGCGTACCAGGACGGTGCTCATCGGGATCTCTCGCACGTCCTGGCCCGGCTGCGGCGCGTCGATGATCATGCCCGCCGCCGACGTACATCGCGACGTGCCCGATCGCCGTTGTAGTACAGCAGGTCACCGGGCTCGATCGTCGGACGCGGAGATGTGCGGCAGCGCCGCCCACTGCTCGTAGGTGTCGCGCGGGATCGAGACCCCGGCCGACGCCCAGGCCGACATCACCAGCCCCGAGCAGTCGAACCCGTCGGTTGCACGGGCCGGTCGAGCCGTAGACGTACGGGCAGCCGAGCTGGTGCGAAGACGAACGCGACGGCCGTGTCCGCCTGCGTCGCCGGTCGGGCCGGTGTACGTGGCGGTGGTGCTGCCGCTGCCGCCGGTGGACGTCGCCGTGTTCACCTGCTGCTGCTGCTGCGCGGTGAGCGAGTCGAGGATCGTCTTCTGCGCGTTGAGCAGCGTGAGGATGTGGTTCTTGGTGTGCGACGTCTGGGCGGCGAGCTGCGCGACGCCCTGCTCGGTCCGCTGCTGCTCCTGCTGCACGCTGCTGAGCTCGGTGGCGGCGGCGAGGAAGGTCTGGGTCTCCATGGTCCGGGTGTCGGTCAGCTGGAGCGACGATCGACGCCTCGGCCAGCACCTGCGCCGGGTCGGCCGTGGTGAGCAGGCCCGCCAGCGACGTCTGGGCCGAGTCCTCGTACGTCGAGTCGGCGATCTGCACGACCTTCTGCCGCGCGCCGACTTGTAGGTGGCCTCTTCGCTGGCCAGCTGCTTGTTCACGGTGCGCGAGCCTGGCCTTGGCCGCGGTCAGCTGCTGCTCGGCGCTGTCGTACTGCTGGTCCGCCTTGTTGAACTGGGTGGTGAGGCTGTTGATCTTGGCCTGCACCTGGTCGATCGACGGCTGCGGGAGCGCGCCGGCCGTCTGCGTGACCGCGGTCGACGAGCCCGGCCGCCGCCAGCACGGCGACGCCGATCAGGGCGGCGCGCCGGCGCGCACCCGACAGACGGGCAGCCAGTCCCGCGCGGAACGTCACCTTGAGCTCCCTCACCGTGCCTTGCGACCGTGATAAATCCTGGCCAGGCTATTGAGTCAGCGTCTGGCGGCGGGCCGGCTTCTGGCAATTGTGATCATCGCGTGATTGATCTGGGCAAATCAGGACAAAACGACGCCAGGTGTGGCGTGGCGCGGGGCGCGCCTGAGCGGGAATGTCAGTGGGCCGTCCTACCGTGGTGATCATGACAGAGACCCGCGACGGAGCCGTAGCGGACGCCAGGGACGTCCGGCTGGCCGACCTCGACTTCACGGTGGTGGACGTGGAGACGACCGGCTGGGCCCCGGACGACGCGGGCATCACCGAGATCGGCGCCGTCCGGGTGCACGACGGCCGGGTCGTCGCCGAGTTCGGCTCGCTGGTCAACCCGGGCAGGCCGGTCCCGGCCCCGATCACCGAGCTGACCGGGATCGACGACCAGATGCTGACCGGCGCGCCGCCGGTCGCCGCGGTCCTGCCCGGACTGCTCGCGTTCGCCCGCGGCAGCGTCCTCGTCGCCCATAACGCCCCCTTCGACCTGCGCTTCCTCACCGCCGCGTGCGCCGGCACGGGCCTGGGCTGGCCCGGCTTCGAGGTGCTGGACACGGTCCGGCTGGCGCGGCATCTGATGGCCGACCCCGCAGGAGGTCCCGGACCGGAAGCTGGCGACGCTGGCCGAGTTCTTCGGCACGCCGGTGCGGCCGTCGCACCGGGCGCTCGACGACGCGCGGGCGACCGCGGCCGTGCTCGGGCGGCTGCTGGCGCGGCTGGCCGAGCGCGAGGCGGTCACACACCCTGGCCGAGCTCGACGCCTGGCTCGCCGCCCGCGACGCGGCGGCGGCCGCGGCGGCCGCGCCGCGGCGGAGCGGACCGGCGGCGCGTGCGGCCCGCTCGCGCGGCTGCTGCGCCGCTCACCCGGCGGCTGCGGGCGCCGCGCGGCCAGGCCGACGCGGAGCCAGCCGCCGGGGCTGACGGCGGCGGCCGGGGATAGGGTGAACCGCTAGAGCCGACCGCCAGTCGGCACCGGTCGCAGCGCGCCCAACCCGGCGCGCCGGTCCCAGCGCACCGGGAGGCACCCAGTGGTCACCGCCATCTGCTTGATCAAGGCCGAGATCCACCGCATCCCCGAAGTGGCCGAGGTCATCGCGCAGATGCCCGCGGTGAGCGAGGTCTACTCGGTCACCGGCGACTACGACCTGGTGGCGATCGTCCGGGTCCGCGCGCACGACGAGCTGGCCGACGTCATCCCCGGCGGCCTCAACAAGGTGCCGGGCGTCACCGCGACCGCAGACGCACATCGCGTTCCGCACCTACTCCCGGCACGACCTCGACGCCGCCTTCGCGATCGGCCTGTCCGACGCCGGCTGACCGGCGCCGGATGGCTGGCGCCGGCGCCGGCTGCGGCGCTGGCGCTACAGCCGCCGGGCGGTTAGAACGTGCGGATGGCGATCTCGGCCGGCGCCGCCAGCAGGTCGGCGATCTCGTCGTCGAGACGGCTCAGCGTGATCGACGCGCCCGCCATGTCGAGCGAGGTGCAGTACTCGCCGACGTAGTTGCGCCTGACGTTGATGCCGCGCCGGGCGAGCTGCTCGTGGGCGTACCCGTAGAGCAGGTAGAGCTCGCTGATCGGGGTGCCGCCGAGGCCGTTGATCATCAGCGCGACGTCGTCGCCGGAGTTGAACGGCAGGTCGGTCACGACCGCCTCGAGCAGCTCGTCGACGATCGCGTTGGCGCTGGCCAGCTTCTCGCGGCTGCGGCCGGGCTCGCCGTGGATGCCGACGCCCATCTCCATCTCGTCGTCGCCCAGCTCGAACAGCGGCGAGCCCTTGGCGGGCGGGGTGCACGAGGTCAGCGCCATGCCCATCGTCCGGGTGACGGAGTTGACCTTGTTCCCGATCCGCAGCAGCTCGTCCAGGTCCGCGCCCTGCTCGGAGGCGGCGCCGACGGCCTTGATGACGAAGAAGTTGCCGGCCACGCCGCGCCGCCCGACCGTGTAGGTCGAGTCCTTCACCGCCACGTCGTCGTTGACGAGCAGCGTGCCCACGGTGATGCCGTCGGCCTCGGCCATCTCGGTGCCCATCTCGAAGGCCATCCGGTCGCCGGTGTAGTTGTTGATGATGTGCAGCACGCCCATGGGCGAGTTGAGCAGCTTGGTCGTCTCGTACACGTAGTCCATCGGCGGCGCGGCGAAGACGTCGCCCGGGCAGGCGGCGTCGAGCATCCCCTTGCCGACCGCCATCACGTGCGCGGGCTCGTGGCCGGAGCCGGAGCCCTGGACGATCGAGACCTTGTTGTCGCGCGGCGCGTCCGCCCGCATGATGAGGTTGTACTCCGGGATGTACCTGAGCGTGTCCGGGTTGGCGAGCGCGATGCCCTGGAGCATCTCCGGCACGAAATTCCTGGGATCGTTGACGAATTTCTTCACGACAGGGCCTCCATTGGTTGTCGTCGGTCACGGTCTCGGTTGGTCGTTTGGTTCAGTCGCTTCAGGGGGACGCCGGGCGATTCGCCCACTGGTCGGCGAGCGCCTCGAACATGACGGCGACGGCGACGGCGCCGGCGTCCAGGGTGCCGATGCTGCGCTCGCCGGTGTACGAGGCCCGGCCGCGCTTGGCGATCATCTCGGTGGTGGCCTCGGCCCGGTCGCGCGCGGTCACCGCCGCCGCCCGCAGCACCTCGGCCGCCGGGCTGCCCCGCCTTGATCTCCTGCTCGAGGACGTCCACCGCGGGCTCGAGCGCGTCGAGCAGGGTCTTGTCGCCGAGGTCGGACTTGCCGCGGGCCTTGATCCCGGCGATCGACGCCCGCAGCATCGCGACGATCTGGTCGCCGTCGAGCGTCGGTCACGGCGCCGGCGGTGGTGCCCGCGCGCAGGAAGGCGGTGCCCCAGATCGGGCCCGAGGTGCCGCCGATGCGGCTGGTGATCACGATCGCGACCTTCTTCAGGAAGGTGCCGATGTCGGTCCGGTCGAAGCCGTCCCAGCCCTCAAGCACCAGCTCGAAGCCGCGGGCCATCGAGTAGCCGAAGTCGCCGTCGCCGACGACCGCGTCGAGGTCGCCGAAGTACTTCTCGTTGTCCACCGCGGTGGCGGCGATCGTGCGCACGACCGCCTCCACGTCCGCGAAGTCCGCATCGGACATGCTCGTTCCCTCCGTTCACTGCCAGGTCCGGCAGCAGGCCGGCCAGGTCCGCCAGCGTGATCTGGTCGCCCGGCGGCGGCGCCGGCTGCGGTTGGCGATGAGCACCGTCGGCTCGCCGCCGGCCGGGGTCGCCCAGCGAGGAGACGACCATCGCCGCCTCGCTGAAGTCCTCGCCGGCGGTGATCTCGTTGACGGTGACCAGGCAGGTCAGCCCGGCCCCGACCGCCGCCAGCAGCCCGTTGCGCGAGTCCTCGACGACGATGGCGCGCTCGGCGGGCACCCCGAGCGGTGCGGAGGGCGAGCAGGTAGATGTCCGGGGCCGGCTTCTTGCGCCGGGACCACGTCGCCGGCGAACACGGTGACCTGCCCGCGCGGTCTCGGCGCCGACGGCCCGCGCGAGCGTCGCCCGGACCGACGGCTCGGCCGACGTGGAGGCGACCGCCACCGGCCAGCCGGCCGCGAGCGCCTCCCCCACCAGCCGGGCCACCCCCGGCCGGGGCGGGACCGCGCCCCGCGCCACCAGGTCGAGGTAGATCTCGGTCTTGCGGCGGTGCCAGGCGGCGACGGCGGCCCGCTGCCCGTCGGCGTCGGCGGGCAGCCCGGCGGCGGCGACGAACTCGGGGGTGAGCAGGCTGGCCAGGCGCTCCTTGCCGCCGCCGATGAGGACCTTCTCGCTTGTACTCGTCGACCGACCACCGGACCGGCAGCCCGAACTCCTCGAAGGTCTGGTTGAACGCGACCAGGTGGCCGTGCAGCTCGGTGTCGGCGAGCACGCCGTCGCAGTCGAGGATGAGCGCTGACGTCACCATCGCGGCGTCACCAGGCCCGGCCGACGCTGCCGAACCGGCGCATGTGCTCGGCCGCCATCTGCCATCACGTCGGCCCGCACCGCGGCGAACAGCGACGGCGGGTCCCAGCTGTTCCGCTCCCGCGCGCCGTCGCAGGAACGCGAGGTTGGACTTCATGTAGGCGATCTTCAGCGCGGTGGAGATGTTCACCTTGGCGCAGCCCCGGGCGATCAGGTCGGTGAACTGGGCGTCCGTCATCCCGGTGCCCCCGTGCAGGGCGATCGGGATGGGCTCGGCCGCCACGATGTCGGACACCCGCTGCGCGTCGAGCTTCGGCTCGGACCGGTAGACGCCGTGCGCGTTGCCGATCGCGGGCGCGAACACGTCGATCCCGGTCGTGCGGATGAAGTCGAGCGCGACCGGCAGCGACTCGCGGTCCGCCTCCTCGTCGGAGCCGATGCCGTCCTCGACGCCGGTGATCGCCTCGATCTCGCCCTCGACGTTGGCGCCGACCGACCGCGCCTCGGCCACGACGTCGACGGTCAGCCGCTGGTTCTCCGCCACCGGCAGCCGCGAGCCGTCGAACAGGACCGAGTTCCAGCCCTTGCGCAGGCAGTCGCTGATGAACGCGCGGTCCGGGCAGTGGTCGAGGTGCAGGGTGACCGGGACCTCGATGCCCGCCGTCATCTCCCGCCACATGGCGAACAGCAGGTCGAGGCCGATGGACCGGACCGTCTTGACCGAGGTCTGGATGATGACCGGAGCGCGCTGCTCCACCGCCGCCGCCAGCACCGCCTCCATGGTCAGGTCGTTGACCACGTTGATGGCGGCGACGCCGTAGCGCTCGGCGAACGCCCGGTCGACGATCTCCTTCAGTGGCACGACAGGCACGCGCTGACACTCCTCGCATCCGGGTGACGATTTCGAACCTAGGCGGCCCCCCGACCGCGCGAATCAGTGGAAACCCCCGCTTTCAGCTGAGGGCTTCCCCTACCTCGGGCGACACCGCCTTCGGCAGCGTCCCTACCTAACTCCCCGTACCCGGTTCGCCTGGGCGGCAAGCTCGGTGCGGTTCCTGGCGCCGGTCTTGCGCAGCACCGCGCCCGCGTGCTTCTCGACCGTCTTGATCGACAGGACCAGCCGCTCGGCGATGACCTTGTCCGGCAGCCCGAGCTCCATCAGGCCACGCACCTGGCGTTCCCGCCTGGTCAGCGGCTCCTGCCCGGCCTCGCGCAGCCCCCGGTGCAGCCGGTCGAGCACCGGGCCCGACAGGATCGCCTGGCCGCGCGCCGGCCGCGACGACCGCGCGGGCGAGCTCGGGGCCGTCCGCCCCGATGTCCACGCAGCCGCGCGCGCCCGCCCGGATCGCGGCGGCGACCAGCGCGTCGTCGCCCGCCTCGCACAGCCCGACCACGGCCAGGCCGGGGAAGGCCGCCAGCAGCATCGGCCGCCACCGCGGGCAGGCCCAGGTCGGCCAGCACGACGTCCGGCTCGAGCTCCCGGCAGGCGGCCAGCGCGTCCTCGGTGGAGGCCGCCTCGCCGACCACGTCGAACCCGGGCTCGCCGGCCGACAGCAGCCGGGCCACCCCGGCCCGCAGCAGCGGCCTGCCCGCGGCGACCAGCACCCGCAGCCGCGACCCGCGCCACGCCTGCCCGGGCCTCTGAGCTCGGCCGCCCGCCTGGCGGTCTCGGCCAGGTCCGCCTCGGCCGCGTCGAGGTGCAGCCTGATGGACATCAGCCGCCGCCCGAGGCTGTCCTGGACCTCACCGAGCAGCCGGTCGCGCTCGCTCGCGGTCGCCTCGGCCCGGGCCCGCTCCTCGGCCGCCTCGTGCATCCGGGCGGTCGCCAGCGCGATCGCCGCGTGCCGGGCGAACAGCTCGAGCAGCTCGGCGTCGTCGGGGCCGAACAGCCGACGTTCGTCGCGGCTGAACACGACGCAGGCGCCGATGACCTGGCCCCGCCACTCCAGCGGCACGCCGATGACCCCGCGCAGGGTGGCGCGGTCCTCGGCGGCGACGTGGCCGCCCTGCACCTGGTCGTACCGGTCGAACCAGACCGGCGCGCGCCGGGCCACCACGACGCCGGTCATCCCCTCGCTGAGCGGGAAGACCTGACCCGACTGGCAGGCGACGCCGATGTCGGCTTCCTTGCGGTAGGTGCCGGCCACCTCGTCGACGCTGCAGATCGAGCCCGCGGTGCAGCCGAGCAGCTCGGTGCAGCGCAGCAGGATCCGCTGCAGCAGCGGGCGGAGCGAGAACTCGCCGGCCAGGTCCTCGGCCACGGCGATCAGCCCGGCCGCCCGGGCGGCGGCGTCGGCCGGCAGCGCGGCGAGGTCGTGGCCACGCCCGCGGGCGACGATCCGGCGGTCGGCCGACACTGGGCCCCTTCCGCATCTGCGACAACGCTGTCACCGCCGCGCGGCTCGCGCAGCGGTCAGTTCCGAGCATCGCCCCCGCCACGCGCCCCCGTCAAGAAACCACCCACGTCAACCCGCCGCAGGCGCCGGGCCGCGAGCGCGGGAAGCAGGCGAGTACCCCCTCGACATCCCTGACACCTCGGGCGGAGGCCCGCAAAGATCTTGGAAGGTTGTTTTATCGCGGAAGTTTTGCACGCGTATAGCGTGCTTTTCTTCCGTTACAAAAAAAGTTTCCAAGATCTTTCGATACGCCCGGGGCGTAGAGGGGCTGAGGGGGTGGAGTGGTACAGGAGCTGGGGGCGCTGGCGGGGGGCGCGGAGGGCGGGGGGCGGAGCGCGGGAGCCGGCGCCGCAAGGGCAGAGGGGGCGCGGAGGGCGGGGGGCGGAGGGCGGGGAGCCGGCGCGGCAATGGGCTGAGGGCGCGGAGGGCGGGGGCCGGAGCGCGGGGAGCCGGCGCCGCAAGGGCAGAGGGGGCAGGGGGGCAGGGGGCAGGGGGGCGCGGAGGGCGGGAGGCCGAGGCTGGGACAGGGGGCGGGGGCGTCTTCGCTCCGCGGGGCTGCGGTGGAGGTGGGTGCGCGTGGCGGTGGAGGTGGGACCCGGGACCGTTCGAAATGACGGATTTGATGATCTTGACTTGAAACGGCAAGCGCCCCGGGGCCAGGGGGACCTGGCGCCGGGGCGCTGCTGTCATGCTGGGCGGCTGGCTAGTGCTCCTCGTGGGAGTCGTCGTCGCCGGCCCCGATGGCGGCGTGCTCGCCGCTCTCGATCGCCTCGTGGTCGTCCGGGCCGTGGCCGTTGCCGTGACCGTGGCCGTTGGCGGGCTCGACGGTCTCGGTGAAGGCCTGGTTGGCGTACGCCCTGGCCCAGCCGAGCGGGCCGCGGGCGGCCGGGGCCGGAACCCCGTTCTCGTCCGCCTCGACCGGTGTCGGCAGCGCCTTGGGGACGTGCTTGGAGTCGACGACCGCGCGCTCCGCCTCGGTCAGCGGGCGCTCCTCCTCGACGAACTCGCCGTTCGGCAGCTGAGGGCACGCCGTTGGCGTCCTCATCGACCGGCGTCGGCAGCGCCTCGAAGACGTGCTTGGAGTCGACGACCGCGCGCTCGTCCTCGGTGAGCGGGCGCTCCTCCTCGACGAACTCGCCGTTCGGCAGCTGGTGGATGATGCCGATCTCGACCCCGTGGGTGAGCAGGCCGGCGTCCTTCCGCTGCAGTCCGAGACATATTCGTTTGGTTATGTAATAACCGCCGATGGGCAGTATGAAGACCGCGAATCGCGAGATCCAGGTGATCGTGTACAGCGGCACGTCGAACCGGTCGGCGAGCACGTCGTTCGCGCCCTCGGCCCACAGCACGCCGTAGAACAGGACCGCCGCGACGCCGACGCCGGTGCGGACCGGGGCGTTGCGCGGCCGGTCGTTGATGTTGTGGAAGGACTTGTCGCCGGTCGCCCACTGCTCGAAGAACGGCCACAGGGCGGCCCCGGTGAAGATGATGCCGAGCGGCACCGCGGCCGGGATCAGCACCGAGAGCGACAGCGTGTGCCCGAGGAAGTTGATCTCCCAGGCGGGCATCATGCGCAGGCTTCCCTCGAGGATGCCCATGTAGAAGTCGGGCTGCGACGCCGACGAGATCGCCAGCGGCGTGTACGGGCCGTACTGCCAGACCGGGTTGATCTGCGCGAACGTGGCCAGCACGACCAGCGCCCCGAAGATGAAGAAGAACCAGGCCTGGCCCTTGAGCAGGAAGTAGGGGAAGAACGGCTGGCCGACGACGTTCTTCTCGGTGTTCTCGAGGGCCGGCATCTGCGTGTGCTTCTGGTGGAACATGATGAACAGGTGCGCGGTGATCAGGCGCCAGGATCAGGCCCGGGATCAGGAACACGTGCAGGATGTACATCCGGGGGATGATCGAGTCACCGGGGAACGCGCCGCCGAACAGGAAGTACGACGCGTAGGTGCCGACGATCGGGATGCCCTGCAGGACGCCCTCGGTGATCCGCAGGCCCGCGCCGGACAGCTGGTCGTCGGGGAGCGAGTAGCCGAACAGGCCCTCGATCATGCCCAGCGTGAACAGCACGATGCCGATCAGCCAGTTGATCTCGCGCGGCTTGCGGTAGGCGCCGGTGAAGAACACCCGGAGCATGTGCGCCATGATCGCGACCATGAACATGTCGGCCGCCCAGTGGTGGATCTGCCGGATCAGCAGCCCGCCGCGGACGTCGAACGAGATGTTCAGCGTCGACTGGTACGCCTGCGACATCGTGATGCCGTCGAGCTTGGCGTACGAGCCGTGGTAGACCACGTCGCTCATCGACGGGTTGAAGAACAGCGCCAGGTAGGTGCCGGTCAGCAGCAGGATCACGAACGACCAGAGCGCGATCTCGCCCAGCATGAACGACCAGTGGTCGGGGAACACCTTGTGCATCAGGGTCCGGACGCCCTTGGCGCCGTGGAACCTGTCGTCGAGCCAGCCGCCGACTCCGGAGACGGGGGCCGGGATCTTTACTGCGTCGTCGCTCATCCGCGCTCCCAGAAGCTCGGGCCGACCGGCTGGGTGAAGTCGCTCGCCGCCGCGATGTAGCCGTTGCGAGTCAACCATCAGCGGCAGTTGCGGCAGCGGGCGGGGTGCCGGGCCGAAGATCACGCTGGCCCCGGTCGACGCGTCGAACGTCGACTGGTGGCAGGGGCAGAGGATGTGGTGCGTGGTCTGCTCGTACAGCGCGACCGGGCAGCCCACGTGGGTGCAGATCTTGGAGTAGGCGACGATCGTGTTGTCGATCGTCCAGTTCTGCGATGACACGGTGACCCCGCCGACGACGTTGGTCGGCACGTTCAGCTGGCCGGGCTCGAACTTGATCAGGATCACGCCCGCCTTGGCCAGCGCGTCCTGGTCGTCCTGGTAGCCCTCGGGGATCACCGTGATCATGGACCCGGCGACCGACAGGTCGCCCGGCGTCAGCGGCCGCAGGCCGCCGAGCGTGACCGCCCGCAGGCCCTTGCGCCAGACCGTGGTCCGCAGGCTGTTCTGCGGCAGCGGGCCGAGGTCGCGCAGCAGCACCAGCGGCGCCAGCGCCAGCGGCAGCGTGGCCAGCAGCATCGTCCGGCGGACGAGCGGCCGCTTGGTGATCTGCGAGATCGCCGCGCCCTCGGCGAACGTCCGCTGGAACGCCGCCCGGTCGGCCGGGGCGGACGTTCAGGTCGTGCCGCTCCTCCTCGATCTCGATGTTCGGGGTCAGGTGCCTGACCCAGATCATCGATCCGAGCGCCGAGCGCGAGCAGCGCGACGGCGAGGGTCGAGCCGAGCGCCAGGTTCGACCGGAAGGCGGCGACGACGGCGTTGGCGCCCTTCGGGATCGTCGACTGCCCGACCTCGAGTCCCACGTAGGCCGCGATGAATCCGCAGCCCGCGAGGAACGCGAGGATGAACAGCCCGGCGACGACCCGCTCGGCGTTCTTGGCGTGGTCGACCATTGTCCGGCTCGGCCGAGAAGGCAGGCTCGTCGGGCTGCTCGATCACGTCGACCGGCCTTCGGCGCGGGGGAAGGAGTCCCGATCACCCGGCGCGGGCCGGAGATCTCCTCCGGAGACTCACTCATCAGAGCTGCATCCTCTCGCACATGGACCACTCGGTCCTTCCGCTTGGCGGTGAGCCACAGGGCGATGAGCACGAGGAAGCCGAGGCCGCCGAGCCAGGCCAGCAGGCCCTCGGTGACCGTGCCGGTGCGGCCGAGGGAGAAGCCGCCGGGGTTGGCCTCGTCCCGCGTGGCGATGATGTAGCCGATGATGTCCTTCTTCTCGGCCGGGGTGACCGTCGCCGTCGTCGAACACCGGCATCGCCTCGGGGCCGGTCAGCATCGCCTCGTAGATCTGGGTCGGCGTGGCCGCGTTGAGCGACGGCGCGTTCTTGCCGTAGGTCAGCGCGCCGCCGGCCCCGGCGAAGCCGTGGCACTGGGCGCAGTTCGTGCTGAACAGCACCTGGCCGAGCGCGGTGTTGGCGCCGGCCGTCGAGACCTGGTTGGCGTCCGGGATGGCCGGGCCGCCGCCGAGGGAGGCGATGTAGCCGGCGATGTCGTAGATCTCGGCCGGGGTGAAGTCAGTCGGCTTGCGGTCGTTCTCCGCGCCGAGCTCCTTGGCGGGCATGCGGCCCGTCGACATCTGGAAGTCCACCGCGGCCGCGCCGGCGCCGATCAGCGACGGCGCCACCGCCGTGCCCTGGGCGTCGAGCCCGTGGCAGGTGGCGCAGCTCTGCGACAAACAGCGAATGACCTTGCGAGATCTGCGTTGTGTCCTGGGCAGGTGCCGACGCCGACGCGCCGCCGCCGGCTAGCGCGGCATAACCCACGCCGACGGCGACAAGGCCGCCGGCGATGGCCGCGTAGCCTGCGGCCGGGTGCCTGCGCCGGGCGATGATCGAACTCACTCGGTATCCCCTGGGTTACTGGATGAGGTAGATGGTCGTGAACAGGGCGATCCACACGACGTCGACGAAGTGCCAGTAGTACGACACAACGATGGCGCTGACCTGCTGTTCATGAGTGAATTTCTTAGCGGCGTAGGTGCGCCCGAGCAAGAACAGGAAGGCGATGAGGCCGCCGATCACGTGCAGGCCGTGGAACCCGGTGGTCAGGTAGAAGACCGATCCGTAGTTGCTCGACGAGATCGTCAGGTGGTCATCCCTGACCAGCTGCGACCACTCGTACGCCTGCCCGCACACGAAGTACAGGCCCATGAGGAAGGAGAGCACGTACCACTCGCGCAGCCCCCACTTCATGAAGTTCCAAATGCTCGCCACGCGCCTGATCTGGCCACGCTCAACCGCGAACACGCCCATCTGGCAGGTAACCGACGACAACACGAGCACGGTCGTGTTGGCCGAGCCAAGCGGGATGTTCAGATGAGCCATGGGCCACGGGAGGCCCTGGCCTTTGTCTACCGAACGGATCGTGAAGTACATCGCAAACAGCGCAGCAAAGAACATGAGCTCGCTGGACAACCAGATGATGGTGCCCACGCTCACCAAGTTCGGTCTGCTGGCCGGACTGCGCGGTACCGGTGCCGTCTCGGTCACGGATGTCGTCGCCACGATCGCCATTATTACGACACCCCGTAGGGGATCCGCAGCCGACCCCCCGACTTTGGTCCAAGTTCCCTGGAAGATCCTCCGTGGGGCCTGGTCTGCGCGGGCCTCCCCGCGCGCCCGCGGCGGCCCGCGGACCAGTAGGATGCTGGTCCATGAAGGTCGTTGTTTACAGTCACGACGCCGACACGCGGGCAGAGATGAAGCTCGCGATCGGCGTTCGCCCCGCCCCTGACGTGCCGGAAGCGGAGATCGTCGAGGTGGCGACCGCTCCGGCGCTGTTCCGGCTGCTCGACGCGGGCGGCATCGATGTCATGGTGCTCGACGGCGAGGCGCAGCCGGCCGGCGGCATGGGCGTCAGCCGCCAGGCCAAGGACGAGATCTATAATTGCCCGCCTGCGCTGCTGGTCATCGGCCGGGCCGACGACCGCTGGCTCGCGACCTGGTCCCGGGCGGAAGCGGTGATCAGCGCACCCGATCGACCCGGTCGCGCTGGCCAAGGAAGTGGCCGCGCTGATGCGCTCGCGGGCCCGCTCGCTGCCCACCGGCAAGTAACTCGCCGCCCACGGCGAGTAAAAAGCTCAAAAGCATAACGATATCGAACGGACCGTTTGCTCTCGCCCCTGAGGTCCGCCCCCTCCTGAATAGGTGCCAACCGATGGACACTCCGAGCTGGCCGGCGCTGATCCGCGCGCTCATCGGCGGCAGGCGCTGACCGCCGAGCAGACCGCCTGGGCCATGAACGAGATCATGGACGGGGCGGCCTCGCCCGCCCAGATCGCCGGGTTCGGGGTGGCGCTGCGGGCCAAGGGCGAGACCGCGGCCGAGATGTCCGGGCTGGCGGCGTCGATGCTGGCGCACGCGACCCCGATCAGCATCCCCGGCCCGGTTACCGACCTGGTCGGGACCGGCGGCGACGGCCTGCACACGGTGAACGTGTCGACGATGGCGACGATCGTGGCGGCCTCGGCCGGGGTGCCGATGGTCAAGCACGGGAACCGGGCGGCGTCCTCGGCCTGCGGCTCGGCCGACGTGCTTGAGGCGCTCGGGGTGGTGATCGACCTGCCCGCGGCCGCCACCGAGGCGCTGTTCGCCGAGGTCGGCATCGCGTTCCTGTTCGCGTCGATGTACCACCCGTCGCTGCGGCACGCGGGCCCGGTCCGGCGCGACCTCGGCGTGCCGACGGCGTTCAACTACCTGGGGCCGCTGACCAACCCGGCCCGGCCGACGTCGCTGGCGGTCGGCGTCGCCGATCCGCTGATGGGGCCGGTGCTGGCGCGGGGTGTACGCCGAGCGCGGGGAGTCGGCCCTGGTGTTCCACGGCGACGGCGGCCTCGACGAGCTCAGCACGACCGGGCCGTCGACCGTCTGGGTCGCCTGCGACGGCGCGGTGACGGTGACCTCGTTCGACCCGGCCGCGCTCGGGCTGCCCCGGGCGTCGATCGTCGGACCTGCGCGGCGGCGACCCGGCCGATAACGCGGCCGTGGTGCGCGACGGTGCTGGCCGGCCAGGCCGGCCCGGTCCGCGACATCGTGCTGCTCAACGCGGCCGCCGCGATGACCGCCGCCCGGCTGGGCCGGCCGGCGAGTCGGCTTCGGCCGAGTCCGGGTGACCTGCTCCGACTCCGACTCGCTGACCAAGGCGCTGGGCGACGGCCTGGCCCGGGCGGCGGCGGCGGTCGACTCGGGCGCCGCCGCCGAGCTGCTCGACCGGTGGACGCAGGCCAGCCACCGGCTGGCGACGCCGCGCCCGCGCGCGTAGCTGCTCTTGGTGGTCGGCGCCCTGCGGGCGCTTCTTGCTGTTATCCGCTGATCCTCGGTCAGCGTATCGGCCCTGGGGGCCACAGGCCCGTTAGATGTGTGCCGGTGGGCCACAAGGCCGATACGCGGAGTCCTTAGGCCGGCTCGCCTTGGATGGCGAAGGCGGACAGGCGGCGGGTGGCGAGGATGAGGGCGCCGATGGTCACGATGACGCCGAGGATCACCGAGGTGGCGAGCGAGAGGCCCGCGTTGAGGTTGGCGTCCGGGTGGATGGCGTTGGCGATGCCGAGGCAGTAGTGCGCGATCGAGAGGATGCGGGCGCCGCCGACCAGGTTGCTGAGCAGGCCCTCCCAGATCAGCACGTAGAGCAGGCCGAACGCGATCGCGCGGGTGGTCAGCACCGAGGCCAGCACGAACACCGCGCTGTAGATGACCGACCCGGCCAGGGCGCCGACGAACAGCGCGACCGCGAGCCCGGAGCGGTCGGGCGCGAGCAGGCCCGCCACCAGCTCGGGGACGGCGGCGAACAGCGCCGTCACCGCCGCGGCGACCGCGAACTTGGTCACCACGACCGACCCGCGGCGGACCGGCGTGGCCAGCAGGTGGATGGCGCTGCCGTCGTCGATCTCGGCGCCGAGCACGCCGGTGCCGACGATCAGCGCGGTGAGCGGCAGCAGGACCGAGAAGCCGAAGTCGCCGAGCACCCGGTCCGGCCACAGCACGTCCACGCCCGGTCCGCCTGGTCGTGATGCCCGCAGCACCACGGTCAGGGCGATGAGGATCATGGCCGGGATCGCGAACAGGAGCGCGCGCCTGCGGCCCAGCGTCGCCCGGAAGGTGAGCCCGGCGATCGTCGGGTTGAAGTAGGCCGAACATGACGGTTAGCTCCCTTGGCTCGAGATCAGGTAGCCGAAGACGCTCTCCAGCGATTCGTCGGTCGGCAGCAGTTCGCGCAGCGCGATCTTGTGGTCCCTGGTGAGCACCGCGATCTGCGCGCAGAAGGCGCCGAAGTCGCTGGTCCGCACCTGCAGGCCCTTGGCCGTGAGCTCGACCGCGTTGGTGTACGGGCGGCCGACGAGCAGCGCCGCCAGCCTGCGGTCGTCGGACGACCGGACGTGAACACGTGCGGGCGGCTGGTCATCAGCCGCCTGATCGCGCGGAAGTCGCCGGAGGCGGCGAGCCGCCCGGCCACCATCACCTGGATGGTGCCCGACAGCCGCTCCACCTCCTCGAGGATGTGCGAGCTGAACAAGATCGTGCGGCCTTCCGCGCCGAGCTTGGCCAGCAGCTCCATCATGTGGATCCGCTGCCGCGGGTCCATGCCGTTGAACGGCTCGTCAAGCAGCAGGATCTCCGGATCGTGGACGAGGGCGGCGGCGACCTTGATCCGCTGCCGCATGCCCTTGGAGTAGGTGGCGATCTTGCGATCGGCCGCCTGCCCCATGTCGGTCATCTCGATCGCCTTCCTGGTGGCGGCGGCGGGGTTCGCCGAGCTTGTGCAGCTTCGCGGTGGCCGAGACGAACTCCTCGCCGGTGAGGAAGGCGTAGACCGAGTCGCGTTCAGGCACCAGGCCGAGGCTGCGGTAGATGTCGGGATTTCGCCAGGTCGGCACCGGATCGCCGAGCACCGGGTGCACGGTCAGCGTGCCGCGCGACGGCGCCAGGAAGCCGGCGATCATGTGCAGGATGGTCGACTTGCCTGCGCCGTTCGGGCCGAGCAGGCCGGTGACGCCGGGGCCGATGTCCATCGTGATGTCGTTGACCGCGACCACGTTGCCGTACCAGCGGCTGACGTTCTTGATCTGGATGACGGTCATGACAGGCGCGCCTTCCGGTAGCGGGCGGCCAGGCCGTACAGGCACAGCGCCAGGATGAGCGACGAGGACGAGGGCGTAGACGGCGCCGAAGCCGCCGGGGTTGGGCACGCCGTCGGCCGGGTCGGTGCCGCCCAGCCACATGCGCACCCCGTCGAACAGGGTGAACGGGCTGAACAGGCCGGAGACCTTCTCCGCCAGGCTCGGCACGTAGAGCACCGCCTGCACGTGGACCGGCCCGCCTGGGCCGCCCTTGACGCCGGCGGCCTGCGGCCCCTGGTTCTGCGGGCCCTCGACCTGGAGCAGGATCTCGGCCAGGGTGAAGGTGAGCAGCAAGACGATCGCCACCGCGCCGGTGGCGAAGGCCCGGCGGCCGGTCAGGCTGGCGAGGAACAGGCTGATCGCGGCCAGCACCACCGCCCACATCAGGCCGACCAGCAGGCCCGGGGATCAGCGCCCTGGTCTGCGCCCAGACCGCGGCGCCGCCGTGCACGTTGGCGATCGACCCCGCCGTAGAGCAGCAGCAGCGGGACCTCCATCATCACCAGGCAGGCGCCGGTGAACGCGAGGTACTTGGCCAGCGGGTAGTCGATGGTCTTGATCGGACGGGCGAAGTAGAGCGGCAGCACCCGGCTGCGCAGGTCCCGGGAGACCAGCTCGGGCGCCTGGACGGCGACGAAGATGGTCATGACCAGGTCGCGCAGCGCGGGCGTGTAGGTGTCGTAGTCGACCACCCGGGGGTTGCCCTTGGACATCGCGAAGGCGTTGACCACCGCGGGCAGGCAGAGCGCGACCAGCGCGACCAGCGGGACGATCTTGGCCTTGGCGCCCCGGCCGAAGCCGAACGCGCCGCGGAAGCTGTGCCAGGCCAGCGCCCTGACGATCTGCGCCCGGCCCAGCCGGGGGCCGTCGTAGCGCCGGTAGCCGAGGTCGTGGATGACGCTGCCGGCGGCCGGTGACTGACGGGTCAGCGGACATCGGCCGCCTCCTGCGCGCTGAGGCCCGCGCCGGAGGCGTCCGGGCCGGGGGGGCCGGGATCGCGGAACAGCTCCTCGACCTGGTGCCGTCGCTGCTCCATCCGGCTGAGCGGCAGGCCGAGGTCGGCGACGGTGTCGCGAACGGTGTCGTAGGTGGCGTCGCCGCCGATCGGCACCAGCAGGCTGCGCTGGTAGGCGGTGGGCCGCAGGCCGCGCCTGATCAGTTCGTCGTGCAGCGCCGCCAGCCCCTCCTCCACCTCGATCAGCAGCGTCTGGCTGGACCGGGTGAAGCTGTCGATGGTGTCGGCCCGCAGCAGCCGGCCGCCCTCGATCGCGACCAGGCGGTCGCAGATCCGCTCGATCTCGCCCAGCAGGTGCGAGGCGACCACGATCGAGATCCCGAACTCGACGCCGATCCGCTCGATCAGCTCGAGCATCGCGTTCCGGCCGGCCGGGTCGAGCCCGTTGGTGGGCTCGTCGAGCAGCAGCAGCCTCGGGTCGCCCGCCAGCGCCTGGGCGAGCTTCACCCGCTGCTTCATCCCGGTCGAGTAGGTGCCGATCTGGCGGTAGCGCTCTTCGTGCAGGCCGACGTGGCGGAGCGCCTCGGCCGCGCGTTCCCTGGCCGCGGTGGCGGGCAGGCCGCTCATCCGGCCCATGTGGGTGACGAACTCGGTCGCCGAGACGTCGGGCGGCAGGCAGTCGTGCTCCGGCATGTAGCCGACGACCTGGCGGATCTGCTCGCCGCCGGTGACGCTGTCGAGGCCGAGCACCCGCGCCGTGCCGGCGGTGGGCTCGACCAGCCCGAGGAGGATCTTGATGAGGGTCGATTTGCCGGCGCCGTTGGCGCCGATCAGCCCGGTGACGCCGGGCGCGAAGTTGACGGTGAGGCCGCCGAGCGCGGTCACGCCGCCCGGGTACACCTTGGTCAGCGCGTTCGCCTCGATGACCGGCGGGCGCCGTGGCGCCTCCGGCGGCGTCGGCGGCCTGCCGGGGCAGGCCCGGTGCCCGATCCGGTTGAGGGGGTCATGCGGCCTAGGGTCCCAGACGCCGCAGGCTGCGCGCGTCCCCCTGCATGGTGACAATTGCGGCCGCCGCCCGGTCCGGCGCCCGCGTAGTAGGCATCGGGGGTTACGCCTGCGGGATGAGGCACGGCCGCCGTAATGCGGTTACCGTAGAACGGTGGCCTCCGAACGCGACCTGTCGCACAACGAGCCGCGGCTGCCTTCCTATCCGCCGGTAGGGCCGTCCGCGGTCGCGCCCGCGCGCCCGCAGCGGCCGCCGCACGCGCCGCTGACCCAGCGGATGCAGACCGGCCACTGGATCGCCATCGACTGCGTGGTGGGCGCGGTTGGCGGCCCTGCTGGTCTTGTTCTCGGTCCGCGCGGCGTTCATGAACAGCGACCAGATGTGGCTGGCGATCGGGATGCTGACGGCGGCCGGCGTCTTCATCCCGGTCACGCTGCGTCGTCGCGCCCCGGTGCTGGCGTTCGGCGCCCTGCTCATCCTGGCGGTCTTGTTCGGCGACATGGCGCGCGGGCTGTTGTTCCCTGGCGCGGCGGTCACGGCGGACTCGATCATCTTCCTGAGCGCCGCCTACGTCCTCTACACCGTCACCGTGACCAGCAGCAGGCGGACCGGCGGGGCCGCGCTCGCGCTGGCGCTGGCGCTGCTGGTGTTCATCGGCGGTGACCGGGCGCGGCCGCAGCGAGGGGGCGCCCGCCGAGCTTGTCCCGGTCGGGCTGGCCAGCGTCATCGCCTGGATGACGGGATACTCGGTGCGGCAGCGGCGGCTGTACGTGGTGCGGTTGCAGCAGCAGGCCGCGAGCAGCGCGGTCGCCGACGAGCGGCTGCGGATCGCCCGGGAACTGCACGACGTGGTGGCGCACAGCATGTCGGTGATCGCCGTCCAGGCGGGCTACGGCCAGTACGTCATCGATGACAGCCCGGACGGCGCGCGCGAGGCCCTCGGCGCCATCCAGGTCACCAGCAGGGAAGCCCTCGACGAGATGCGCCGGATGCTTGGCGTGCTGCGCCAGCAAGACGTCACCCCGGCCGCGGGCCAGGCCAGCGCCTGGCGCGGCCGCGGCGGGGGCGGCGATCCGGGGCCAGCCCGCGGTGCGGCCGGGTGGTCGGCGTCGGCGGCCGGCCTCGATCCGGCCGAGACCGCGGCCGCTTCCGGTGTGGGCGTCCCGGCCGACGCCGCTTCGCATGGCGGCGGGGAGGCAGGGGCGCTGGCGAGCGTCGCGCCCGGCTACGGCCGCGGCGGTCCGGCGCCGCTCGCCCCGGCCCCGGGGCTGGCCAACCTCGACCGGCTGATCAAGCGCACCTGCAGCGCCGGGGTGCGGGTGAAGCCTCGAGGTGTACGGAAATGCCCGCCCGCTGCCGGCCGGCCTCGACCTGTCGGCCTACCGGATCGTCCAGGAGGCGCTCACCAACGTGGTCAAGCACGCCGGTAACGGCGCCCGGTGCACGGTCCACCTCGGCTACGACGAGGGCGTGCTCGCCATCCGGGTGACCGATGACGGAGGCTCGTCCACCACGCTGCCCCGGTACGGCGGGCCCGCGGGCGGCCGGGAGGCGGACGACGGCAGTGCGACGGGCGCGGAGCGGGCTCGCCGACCGACGTGGCGGCCCGGGCGGAGGGGGTCCTTCGGTCTCGGGTCGCGGCCGAGGGCGGTGGATCCAGGCGCCCGGCCCGCCCGGCCCGGCCCGCAACGGCCACGGGACCGTCGGCGGCTGGCGGGTGCCAAGCGAGCCGCCGGCCACCGCCGGGCACGGGATCATCGGCATGCGCGAGCGGGCGCATCTGTGCGGCGGCAAGTTCAGCGCCCGGCCGCTGGCCGAGGGCGGATTCCAGGTCACCGCCAGCCTGCCGCTGCCTGCCATGCCGCGGGCCGAGGCAACCGCGTGAGGATCAACCGTCCAGCGGCGAGCCGGCCGCCGAGGTTGGCCGTTGGCCTGACCGCGGGGGACGCGGCGTGACGATCTCGGTCGCGGTCGCCGACGATCAGGCTCTGGTCCGGGTCGGATTCTGCGGGATCATCGCCGCCACCGAGGGGCTGACCGTGGTCGGCGAGGCCGCCAACGGGGCCGAGGCGGTCGCGGTCGCCCGGGCCGCCCGCCCCGACGTCGTGCTGATGGACGTGCGGATGCCGGTGCTCGACGGCATCGAGGCAACCCGCCAGATCACCTCCGCGCCGGAGTCATCGGGGGCGCGGGTGATCATCCTCACCACCTTCGATCTCGACGACTACGTGTTCGGCGCGCTGCGCGCGGGGGCCAGCGGTTTCCTGCTCAAGGACACCCTGCCGGCCGACCTGATCACAGCGATCCGCGTTGTCGCGGCGGGCGAGGCCCTGCTCGCGCCCAGCATCACCCGACGGCTGATCAGCGAATTCGCCCGGATCCCGCCACTCGGGCACATCGGGCCCGGTCGCTTCCGGGCTGCCCTCGACGGGACGGCCGCCGGGCTCAGCCCTGCGTGAGCCGCCGCCAGCGGGCAGCTTCGGCGGCCGGGGGCCGGGCCCGTCCGGGACGACGCCGAGCCGGGGAGCCCAGGTCACCGAGCTGCTGACCGACCGCGAGTGCGAGGTGCTCCGCCTCGTCGCGGCCGGCCTGTCCAACGCCGAGATCGCCAGCCAGCTCCTCATCTCCCCCGCCACCGCCAAGACCCACGTGGCCCACCTGCTCACCAAGCTGGACGCCCGCGACCGCGTCCAACTGGTCATCATCGCCTTCCAGGCCGGCCTAACCGCCTGCTAGCGGTATCCGGGGGGCCGCCGGCCGCGAGGTGAGGTGCGCCGACGCGCTAGGTGCGCTTGCACGTGGGGAGGCGAAGGCCGGTGCGCCAAATGCGCATTTGGGCTCACTCTTGCCGGCCAAAGGCGCATTCGGGCACGTTGGCCGGGCACGTTGGCCGGGCCGGTTGGCCGGGCCGGTTGGCCGGGCCGGTTGGCCGGGCCGGTTGGCCGGGCACGTTGGCGGACGCCGGGGCGGGGTGCGCTTGGGGTTGAGAAGACGTCTGGGGGCTGGGGGCGCTGAGGGGGGTTTGCGTTAGCGGGTTGGAGGCTTGGTGTTTTCGCGTGAAGCGCCGGACCTGATGCGCGGGAGCGGACCGCGAGGGGTGCGCGCACCGCGTGTTCGCGCCTCCGAACGGGTTCATCGGAGGGACGATGCGCGGTGAAGCACCTCCGCGGCCCGCGACCCCAGCCAGGAAAACGCGAACGGACCGAGGTGGAACCACGGTCCGTTCGAGATAAAGATCTTTGTCTTTGATTTTTTAGTGGGCGAAGCGACCTCGGTAGTACTCGAAGACGAAGCCGATCGACGTGAACACCAGGGCCACGAAGCCGATCAGGACCATCCACCAGCCGAAGGCGAAGCCGAGCGCGGTGAACGCGGCGGACGACGCCGACGAACAGCGGCCACCAGCTGTGCGGGCTGAAGAAGCCGATCTCGCCGGTGCCGTCGGAGACCTCCGCCTCGGTGTCGTCCTCCGGCCGCATCGGCAGTCGCCGACCGGTGAACATGATGTAGAACCCGGTCAGCAGGCACAGTCCGACCGCCAGCGCAAGCGCGGTGGTGCCGGTCGGGTCATACGAGGTGTACCAGTAGACAACGTCGGCGCCGCCGATGAAGATGCCGCAGCCTAGGAAAAGCCAGCCTTCGACTCTCATGTCGTGAGCACGCCCCTACTTCTCTGCCATGCTGATCGCGGGGATGTCTTGTTCGAGGCCCTTCGACGCCGTGCCCGACTTGATGTGCGGGTAGTGCAGGTCGAACGCGGGGCGCTCGGACCGGATCCTCGGGATCCGGTAGAAGTTGTGCCTCGGCGGCGGGCAGGAGGTCGCCCACTCAAGCGAGGAGGCGAAGCCCCACGGGTCTTCCTCGGTCACCTTCTTGCCGTACCTGGTGGTGACGTAGACGTTCCAGATGAACAGCAGCACCGAGAGCGCGATGATCCACGAGCCGACGGTGGAGATGATGTTCAGCGTGGTGACGTTGCCCGGCAGGAACGGGTAGTTCGCGGTCCGGCGGACCTGGCCCTCGACGCCCGCCCAGTGCTGTACCAGGAAGGTCATGTTGAAGCCGATGAACAGCAGCCAGAAGTGGAGCTTGCCCATCTTGTTGCTGAGCATCTTGCCGGTCATCTTCGGCCACCAGAAGTAGAAGCCGGCGAACATCTCGAACAGCACCGTGCCCGCGAGCACGTAGTGGAAGTGCGCCACCACGAAGTACGAGTCGGAGACGGCGAAGTCCAGCGGCGGTGAGGCCAGGATGATGCCGGTGATGCCGCCGAAGAGGAACACGACCAGGAAGCCGATCGTGAACAGCATCGGTGGCTCGAACGAGATCTGGCCCTTCCACATCGTGCCGGCCCAGTTGAAGAACTTCACGCCCGTCGGCACCGCGATCAGCAGCGTCATGAACGAGAAGAAGGGCAGCAGCACCGCGCCGGTGGTGAACATGTGGTGCGCCCACACGGTCATCGACAGGCCCGCGATCGCGATCGTCGCCGCGATCAGCGTCTTGTAGCCGAACAGCGGCTTGCGGCTGAAGACGGGCAGGATCTCGGTGGCGATGCCGAAGAACGGCAACGCCAAGATATAGACCTCTGGATGGCCGAAGAACCAGAACAAGTTCTGCCAGAGGATCGCGCCTCCGCTGTTGGCGGCGAACACCTGGGCGCCCAGCCGGCGGTCGACCTCGAGCACCAGCAGGGCCGCCGCCAGCACCGGGAAGGCGAGCAGGACCAGGATCGAGGTGAGCAGCGCGTTCCAGGTGAAGATCGGCATCCGGAACATCGTCATGCCGGGCGCGCGCATGCAGAAGATCGTGGTGACGAAGTTGACGCCGCCGAGGATGGTGCCGAAGCCGGACAGCGCCAGCCCCATGATCCACATGTCCGCGCCGACCCCGGGCGAGTTCGTGGCGCTGGTCAGCGGCGCGTAGGCGTACCAGCCGAACGCGGCCGAGCCGCCGGGGGCGAGGAAGCTCGCGAACAGGATGAGGCCGCCGAACGCGAACAGGTAGTAGCTGAGCAGGTTCAGCCTCGGGAACGCCACGTCGGGCGAGCCGATCTGCAGCGGCACCAGCTCGTTCGCGAACCCGACGAACAGCGGGGTCGCGAACAGCAGCAGCATGATCGTGCCGTGCATGGTGAACAGCTCGTTGTAGATCTGGTCGGACAGGAAGTTGCTGGTCGGGCTCATCAGCTGAATCCGGATCAGCAGCGCCATGATCCCTGCGAGCAGGAAGAACACGAACGACGTGATCAGGTACATGTGCCCGATGATCTTGTGGTCGGTCGAGGAGAGCCAGCCCGCGAGGACCGAGCCCTTGCGCTCGGTGCGCGCTGCCCTGGCTATCGCGCGGCGCGCGGCCGGCTCGTCGAGGGTCGTCACTGGGTGCTCCCTGTAACTGTCTTCTGGCTCGCCTGTTGCTGGGCGATCCACGTGTTGAACTGCGCGGGCGTCACGATCTTGAGCGTGAACAGCATCCGGCTGTGGTAAAGACCGCACAGCTCGCTGCAGTGCCCGGTGAACGTCCCAGTCTGGTTGGCGGTGATCGAGAAGTGGTTCGGGTGCCCCGGGATGACGTCCCGCTTGAACAGGAACTCGGGCACCCAGAACGAGTGGATCACGTCCGTCGAGGTCAGGTTGAATTCGACCGTCTCGCCTTCAGGGATCTCAAGCAGCGGCAGCGGGCCCTGGCCCCACATGTACCCGTCGGTCGTCACCCCGTGCTGCGGGTAGTTGAACTGCCAGGACCACTGGAAGCCGGTCACGTTGACCACGACCTGCGGGTGGGCCGGGATCGTCGTCGATCGTGTTCTCGTCCTTGGCGGTGTAGTAGAACAGCACCGCGATGAGCACGAACGGCACCACCGTGTACAGGATCTCGATCGGCATGTTGTACCGAACCTGCGGCGGGAGCTTGTTCCCGCGCTTGCGGTGGAAGATCACCGACCACAGGATCATGCCCCAGACAACGGCCCCGACCAGCAGGCCCGCGATCCACGAGCCCTGCCACAGGCTCAGTGTGATCTTGCCCTGGTCGGTCACGGGGTTCGGGAAACCGAACCGCGTGAAGGTGTCGTTCGGCGAGCACCCGGCGAGGCAAAGCAGCGCAGCGGCAAGCACGCCGCCGCGCAGCGCGTTAACCCGGCGGCGCGAGCGCTTCGGGGCCGAGCCGCGCGCGGCGCGGTCGCGCCCGCCTGGCGCGGCCTGCCGGTGAATCAGAGTCAAAGGAGGCGCCTTCCCAACAACGTCGCCCGGTGCCGATTTAAGGCTCGCTAGGCACCGGTCCACGGTCTTCTACAGCGTGTCGTGGAAACAGTATCGCGCGCCTTAACCCGGTTGCAGGGGACCCCCGGCGTTCGGGGTGCCCGGGAGGCCATCGCACACGGTGCGCGGTCGTGATCGCTTCTTTGCGTGTTCCTTGGCGTAGCGGTTCGCAACCCCGGGCACTATGGACATTGTGAGCGTGATCGCATGAGCCGGACGTGGCTCGGACGCAGGGAGAAGGGGTCCGGGCGCGCGGGCGCGCAGGCCGGCTCGCGTCGCCCCCTGGCCCGCTTGCCGCGCCGGTCGCCGCGCCGCCGGCCTCGGCGCTGGCCTCGCCGGTGACCGAGGCCGCGCGGGCCGCCGCGGCCGGCGCCTGGGTGCCGGGCGAGGTGCCGCCGGGGGCGACGCCGCTGGTGACGATCGACGCACTGGGGCGCAAGTGCCCGATCCCGATCATCATGCTGGCCGCGCAGATCCGCGACGTGCCGGTCGGCGGGGTGATCGCGGTGCTGGCGGACGACCCGGCGGTGTACACGGACGTTCCGGCTTGGTGTGCGCTCAAGTCGCATGAGTGCGTGTTCCGGGCCGACCTGCCGTCGGGCTGGGCGTTCGGTATTCGCCGGGGGTATTAGGCCGCCGATTGGGGCGGGCGAAGGCAGCCGGGAAGGAGAGGCTCTCTGTCTTCGGCAGCGCCGATCGGGCTGGTCTGCTGCCCGACGTGGACGACCTTCTTGCTGTTATCTGGGACCTGCCTGCGGTGACGATTCACCGCCACGCGCTTGCGGCGCGAGAGGAGTCCGCTCCGGCCCGTTTCTTGCTGTTATCCGAAGTCAGGGCACGTCTCGGTCGTCCCATCGCTCGCCCTCTTATCAGTTCTGACCACAATATTCGGACAATTCGGGCGTGAATGTGGTCAAAAATGATAGCAAGATGATCGGAGTGGTCAGAAGTGATAGGAAGACGGGCTGCGGGCCGGGGTCAGGCGCGGTTGTAGCGGTTGGTGATCCGGGGATCGGATTCCCACCAGGGACGGTCGCCATCATCGGCACCGTTCGCCTCGGCATTCACGGGGTCGTACTCGGCCGGCGACCCGTCGGCGGCCGCCGCCGCGGCCGGGGCGTCGCCGGGGCCGTTGCCGGCGTTGGCGGTCTGCTGGGCACGGGCGGCCGCCCGGGCGGCGTCGCGGGCGTCCAGCTCGGCGTCGATCTCGGCCGCCTCGACCTTGTCTTCGCGCATCATCTGGATCAGCTGGACGGCGAGGAACGGCAGCCCGACTGCGTCGCCGAGGATCCAGATGATGCCGCCGCCGAGGACCTGGCTGGTGGCCAGCGACGGGCCGAACGGGTAGCCGACGGCCTGGTAGTGCTGGGCGGCGAGGATGGTCTGGTCGGCGATGATCGCGATGCCGAAGAACGCGTCCCCGACCACCTCGGCAGCGGTGATCCACATGGCCACGCCGTAGGGGTACTTCTTGGGCACCGGGTCGACCCGCAGCAGCGTCCAGAAGAAGACGAGGCCGGGGACCATCAAGATCAGGTAGGTCAGCTCGCGGACGGTCCCGCTGTTGAAGACGGCCGTGTACCAGGTGGTGAAGTACATCGACATCGGCACCGCGATGAGCGCCACGGTGGTGATCGCCGGGAACGTGACGATCTTGGCCGCCCGGCTGCGGATGACCGCCGCGACCCGGTTGCCTACTGCTGGCTGCGTCTCGATCAGCAGCGTGATCGGCTTGCCCATCATCAGGAACAGCGGCGCGACCAGCACCAGGAGGACGGTCTGGGTGGCCCGCGCGTAGAACAGGGCGCTCTGGTAGACGCCGACCCAGGACATCGTGGCGATCACCCAGAAGCCGAGGCCGAGCACGCAGAACGTGAAGGTCCGGCCGATCCCCCACTGCCCGCCCTGCCGCCGTACCTTCCTGACGCTGAACAGGTACCAGGCGCCGAGCGCCACGATGATCACCAGCATCGGGACGTCTACGGTCCACGCGGTGAACGCTTGGGTCATCGTGAACTTCGGCGGCCCGCTGTAGGCGAGATCGGGGGAAACCCCGGATGCGAGGGCGACCATGCCGTCCACGCTACGCCTACGACCTGTAGTCGTCGCTCCCGGGGGCCGACAGCGGGGGCGGCGCAGCTCTCGCTGTTGCCGCTATAACTGAGTGATGCGACCGTTCGGGTTCCGCGAGGCGGCGGTGTTCTGGGCGGCTGCGTCCGACCCGGAACTCGCGTTTCGGCTGCACGCACTGGTCGGCGGCACGCCTGAGTACAAGGCCAGGTGCGGCGATGCTGGGCCGCGGTCGCTGGCGGACTTCGATCGCTGGGTGCAGCGGTGGCTGCTTAACGCGGCCAGTCTGATGTTCCGCGAGGGCGGGCTGCCGCCGGGCGGAGCGACGCTGCCGGGGGAATCGACGCCGACGGGCGCAGAGACGACGACGGGCAGAGCTACGCCCACGGGCGGAGCTACGCCCACGGGCGGAGAGACGTTGACCGCATCGGCCAACTCGGTCACCGACCCGGCCTCGTGCGCATCGGTGCTTGGCGCGATCAGCGCTGGGGCCGCGCGGCCGTCGGAAATCGCCGCGACGCTCGGACGGCCGGAGGGCGCGGTCGACGACGCGGTCGGCGCGCTCATCGCGCTGGGTCTGATCGAGCGGCTGCAGGACCCGCTGAACGGCGATCGCAGCGTGTGCGTGATCGTCAAGCCGATCGCGCGGCTGCATCAACTGGTGATCGCGCCGTATGAACCCGAATTGGCGGCCGGGCAGGCCGATCGCGTCTGGTCGCGCGCCCGGGCAACCGTGGATGCGCGGATCTACCGGCCGCATTTCGCGTCGGTGGCCAGGCAGTGGTGCCTGCGCCACGCGGCCGAGGCGACCCTCGGCGGGGCCGCCCGCGGCGCCCGGCCGACCGTGATCGCCTGTCGCGAGCACCACCGGGAGCACGAGCTTGCGGCCGTCGTCGTCGCAGATCCTGTCGCCACCGGCCGGGTCATCGCCATCGGCGAGACGAACGCGGCCAGCGGGCCGATGGACGCCGGGCAGCTCAGGCGGCTTGAGCACCTGCGCGCCCTGCTGCCGGGCGACCGCGTCGGACGGCCGCCCCGGCTGCTGCTGTTCAGCCGGTCGGGCTTCGCGGCCGGCCTCACCGGCGAAGCCGCCGCCCGCGCGGACGTCGAACTGGTCGACCTCGAGCGCATTTACCGGGGCGAGTGACGGCGGTCTCGAGTCGGTCGGCTACGCCAACGACAGGTCCGCCAACCTGTCACCTACGCCAGCGACATCGCCTATTGGTGTCGCTGGCGTAGCCGACAGGCTCGGGGGCAGGTTGTGGGGCGCGCGGGGCGCGTTACGTCCCAGGGCCGGAGCACGCGGGGGTGGGTTGTGGGGCGCGCGGGGCGCGTTACGTCCGGGGCGGGGGGCGCGGGGCGGAGCTTGGGAAGTGCCCGGACTACGCGGATTGGCTTCATGCGCGGACGGGCGCACACTGGACTCGATGACGGCGGCTCGCGAACCCCTGGGGAGCGGCATGTTTGAGCGGTTTACCGATCGGGCGCGGCGGGTTGTGGTGCTAGCTCAGGACGAGGCGAGGGCGCTCGGGCACGACTACATCGGGTCCGAGCACCTACTTCTCGGGCTGATCGAGGAGGGGGGCGGCCTGGCGGCCAAGGCGCTGGAGTCGCTCGGTGTCAGCGCGGCCGAGCTCCGCGCGGGGGTGGCGGAGATGGTCGACCCTGGGCAGCAGTCGCCCGCGACGGCGCACATACCGTTCACGCCGCAGGCCAAGCAGGTGCTGCGGCTGGCGCTGGGCGAGGCGCAGCGCCTGGGGCACAATTACATCGGCACCGAGCACCTGCTGCTCGCGCTGATCTCGGAGCGCGACGACGTGGCCGGCCGGGTGCTCGCGGCTGCGGGGGCTGACCTGGAGCGGGTACAGGCGGAGGTGGTGCGGCTGCTGGCCGAGTACCAGCAGCGCAAGGAGCCCGATGCCGGGGGAAACCAGGGTCCGGGGCCAGGGCCGGAGCCGGAGCCGGGCGACGGGAGCCCGGAAGCCTGAGCGGGATAGACGGATGGGGCAATCCGCGGACGGGGTGGAGCCAGGGACCGTTCGATATGAACGTATTTGATCTTATAAATGCGGATGCCCCGCCGGGAGAGATGGTTTCTCCTGGCGGGGCTTCCGGATGACTACGCCGGGAGGTGGGCGGCCAGCTCGGCGGCGGCCTCGTCGCCGTAGGCGAGGCGCGCGCGGTCGGCCAGCGCGGTCGGCTTGAGCTCGTACTCCTGGGGGCCGACGGTCTCCAGGGCGTGCACCGCGAGCAGGTTGCCGAGTTCGACGGCGCGCTCGAGCGGCAGGCCCCAGGCCGTCGCGGCCAGGAATCCGCACCGGAATGCGTCGCCGGCGCCAGTCGGCTCGACAAACGTGGCGTCCTTGACCGCGCCGACCACGAGCGGTTCCTCGCCTCGGCGCTCGACCCGGGCGCCCTCGCCGCCGAGGGTGATGATCCGGGTGCCGACCCGGGCGAGGATCTCCTCGCTGGTCCAGCCGGTCTTGGACTCGATCACGGCCGCCTCGTACTCGTTGCAGAACAGGTACATGGCGCCCTCGATCAGCGTCCGCATCGCGTCGCCGTCGAGGAAGGCCACCTGCTGCGAGAAGTCGGCCGCGAACGGGATGCCCGCGGCGCGGCAGTCAGCGGTGTGCTGCTGCATCGCGCCCGGATCGCCGGCCCCGATCAGCACCAGCTCGATCGCCGTTGGCGGCGGCGAGCGAGGCGATGTCGATCTCGCCGTCCTCGCTCATCGCGCCCGGGTAGAACGAGGCGATCTGGTTGCCGGACTCGTCGTTGGTCGCGGTGAAGCGCGCGGTCTGCCTGGTGGCCGAGGTGCGGACGGCGGAGGTGTCGACGCCGTGGGCCTCGAGCCAGCTCCGGTAGTCCGCGAAGTCCGGGCCGACGCAGCCGACGAGCAGCGGCTTGAGGCCGAGGCAGCCGAGGCCGTAGGCGATGTTCCCGGCCACGCCGCCGCGCCTGATCTCCAGGTTGCCGACGAGGAAGGAGACCGAGATCTTGTCCAGCTTCTCGGCGATCAGCGTGTCGGTGAACTTGCCGCCGAAGGTCATCAGGTGATCGGTCGCGATCGACCCGGAGACAGCTATCCGCATCGTTGGGGGACTCTATTCAGGTGTCGTCGGGGCCGGCGGTCAGTGGAAAGAGTCGCCGCAGGCGCAGGACCCGGTCGCGTTCGGGTTGTCGATCGTGAAGCCCTGCTTCTCGATCGTGTCCACGAAGTCGATCGTGGCGCCCATCAGGTACGGGGACGACATCTTGTCGGTCACCACGCCCACGCCGTCGAAGTCGGCGACGACATCGCCGTCGAACGAGCGCTCGTCAAAGTAGAGCTGGTACTTCAGGCCCGAGCAGCCGCCCGGCTGCACCGCCACCCGCAGCCGCAGGTCGTCCCGGCCCTCCTGGGCGATCAGCGCGCCGACCTTGAGCGCAGCGGCCTCGGTGAGGTTGACACCCTGCTTGGTCACTTCGTCCTGAACGGTCATCTGCGACTAGCTCCCGTCGTTATCGTGTGCGCGCCGCCTGCGCGGCGCCATCGTTCGCTTTCAACTGTACGCATGCCGCCGGCATTCCTGCCAACGGGCGCATTGTGCGCGGTCGTTATTGGGTGAAAAGTCACAATCCGGGGGCGCCCCAGAGCGCCATCCACTTGGTGAGGTCGGGCTCGATCTTCAGGTCCTCGCTCAGCACGCCCTTGACCTGGAGCTCAAGGGCGTTGTCGCGCTGCTGCCGCGTCTCGCTGATCGGGGCGAAGGGGTAGAACGTGCCCCGCTTGTAGAGGTAGACGAGCGCCATCCGGCGGTGCTCCTCGTCGGTGAACGCGACCATCGTGCACAGCAGTTGCGGCCCGAAGCCGTTGTCGACCAGCGCGCTGTTCACGGCGTGCAGGTCGGTCACCAGGGTGTCCGTCTCGTCACTCATGTGGTTGCTGATGAGCCAGGTGAACCCGTAGCTGTCCTTGGTCACCTCGACCGGCAGCCCGCCGCCGCCCGGCTTGCTGTTGTCCAGGTCAAGAAGTTCGCGGACCTCCTTCTGGATGTCCGCGAACGTCTTGCCCTCGACCGAGCGGAAGCAGACCGAGCCCGAGCCGGTCGGGGTGAACCCGGTGGCCGCCTGGAGCTGGATCGCCGCCGACGGCAGCGCGAACAGGTCGTCGAGCTTCGGCTGAACCGGCTTGGTCCGGCCGAGCAGCACGTCGAGGAAACCCACTACTTCAGGCCCTTGGCACCCGAAGCTGGTGTCGTTGAGCTGGGCCTGGATCTTCGCCAGCTGCTCGATGCGCTTCTCAAGCGACGGGTGGGTGGAGAACAGGTTGGCCAGCTTGTCGCCGCCGCCGCCGTGCAGCTTCATCGCCGGCGCGAAGTAGAACGCGCTCATCGGCGCGGCCTTGCGCAGGTCCTCGTTCGGGATCCCTGACATCGAGTCGCTGACCTTCGTCAGCGCGGACGCCAGGGCGCTGGGCTGGCCGGTGAGCAGCGCGCCGCTACGGTCGGCGGCCAGCTCCCGGTACCGGGACAGCATCCTGATGAGCACGAAGCTGATCGCGTAGACGACGATCGAGACGAGCATGATCAGCGGAATCAGCAGGGCCTGGTTGCCGTTGTTGCCGCCTCGCCTGCCGCCGCCGAAGAGCTCGGAGTAGAAGGCGAACCGGACCAGCAGCCCGGCCGTGATCCCGAGCAGGCCGGCCACCGTCATCACCTGGACGTCCTTGTGCGCCACGTGGCTGAGCTCGTGGGCCAGCACGCCCTCGAGCTCGTCCTTGGTCAGCCCGGGGAGCTGAAGCATCCCCTGGGTGACGCAGAGCACCGAGTTCTTGCTGTTGCGGCCGGTCGCGAACGCGTTCGGCATGCGGGTGGGGGCGATCGCCACGCGGGGCTTGTCCATGTCAGCCAGCGCGCAGAGCCGGTCCACGATGCCGTGCAGCTCGGGCGCCTGCTGCGGGGTGACCTCGTGGGCGCCGGCCGCCGCCAGGGCGATCTTGTCGCTGTAGAAGAGCGAGATGATCGCGGCGCCGCCGCCGAACACGATCGCCACGAAAACGATGAAACCGGCCGACTGCTTGGTGGCCGCCAAAATACCGATGAGCGCGGCCACGAACCCGACGAAGACCAGCCCAAGCAGGAACATCGTCACCGTCATCCGCGCGGTGAGACCCCGGTCCGGGGCGTACCGCGTACGGGTCGACATGACGTACCTCCGAATCCAGCCAGGCCGCGATCCGGTCGCTTTTGTCCCGGTCCGCCTGGTTCTTCAATGGCAATGTATCTCAATAACGCTCGAGGCAGGCTCAAGGCTTCCACCGAGGCGGCTGAAAGCGATCGCGATCATTGCGCCCACGGCGAAGTTAGCCGTGCCGTGGCCGGTTCGTGACCGCATGGCGTTTTTGCGCAGGCCAAACGGGACGTGCGAGCGGCGGTCCTGGCGAGGGCTACGGCGCCGTCGGGTCGCCGTGGATCGTCCCGTCGGTCAGCAGCTTGCGGACCTCGTCGATGGTGGCGTCCGAGAACGGCAGGATGTAGTCGGCGGTCACGAACTCGTCGTCGGGGACCGGCAGGCCGCCCTCGCGGACGAGCTTCACCGCGGCGCCGAGCGCCATCTTGAACACGGCCTCGTCCCCGGCGTGGACGGCCGCGTCCACGTCCTTGTCGAGCACCGTCAGCTTGGCCGACGCGTCGTCGTCGAGCCGGAACTGGCCCTCGCCGAGGATTCTGACGATCACGCGCCGTCACCCGCCTGCGGTTGCTGCGCGGCCGGCACGTCGGCCGGGGCCGACGTCGGCTCGCCGCCGTCGCCGTTGGCCTCGATCTGCCGGGGGGCGTTGTTGGCGATCTCGCGCTTCATCGCCTCGAGCTGGTCGTCAACGCCCGCGGTGGCGCCGAGCTTGTCCAGCTCGGCCTGGATGTAGTCGTTGCCGCCGCTCACGTGGTCCTCGAGGGCGCCCGAGGCAAGCAGCTCGTCGATCGCGCCCGCCCGGGCCTGCATCTGGGCGGTCTTGTCCTCGGCTCGCTGGATGGCCAGCCCGACGTCGCCCATGTCCTCCGAGATCCCGGAGAAGGCCTCGTTGATGCGGGTCTGCGCCTCGGCGGCGGTGTACGTCGCCTTGATGGTCTCCTTCCTGGTACGGAAGGCCTGCACCTTGGCGTCGAGCCGCTGCGAGGCGAGGGTCAGCTTCTCCTCTTGGTCCTGCAGCTGGGTGTACTGGCCCTGCAGATCGTCGTACTGCTGCTCCAGCTGCCCCCTGGCCTGCAGCGCTGCCCTGGCCAGATCCTCGCGGCCCTGCTCGAGCGCGGTCTTGGCCTGGGTGGTGCGCTTGGCGATCTCTTTTTGCAGCGAGGTCATCTGCAGCTCAACCCGCTTGCGCGAGGTGGCGACGTCCGCGACACCGCGTCGTACCCGGGTCAGCATCTCAACCTGCTGCTTGTACGAGTAGTCCAGGGTCTCGCGAGGGTCTTCCATCCGGTCCAGCGCCTTGTCGGCCTTGGCCCGGAATATCAGCGAGACTCGCTTCATCACGCTCATAGACGCGGCCGTCCCCTTCATTTCACCTGAGCGCCGCCACCCAGCGGCCGCACAGCCACCTGGCGACGGCTAAATTATGCCGCCGGCTAACCGCAATCAACCCTACGCGCTGCTGCGAGCGGTAGCCACTTATACCTGTCTGTATCCCCGGTTCGGCTCGGGGTAATAACGAACCGGGCGAGCCGGAGCAAACTTGCACCCCAGGTCATGCTCAGAGTGCAGTCCCACAGCCGTTAGGATATGCCCGTGTTCCGACGCAGCAGCGCCGGCGCGACCGAAGGCCAGGCCCAGGATTCCCAGCCCGCGCAAGCCCCGGAAGCCCCGGCCAAGAGCAAGCCGCCCGCGCAGACGGGCAAGGGCCGGCCGACGCCCAAGCGCAGCGAGGCCGAGGCCAACCGGTACCGGTCGCTGACCGGGTCCACGACCAGCGGTCGGGGGCCCAGGCCCGCCGCCACCCCGGGGCGCAAGCTCACCCCGGAGGAGAAGGACCAAGGCCCGCACGCAGGCCAGGTCCGATCGCGAGCGGCAGGTGCAGGCGATGCGGCGCGGCGAGGAGTGGGCGCTGCAGCCCCGCGACCGCGGCCCGATGAAGAAGCTCGCCCGCGACTACGTGGACGCGCACCGGCGGCCGAGCGAGTTCTACATGTACGCGCTGATCGTGCTGGTCGTCGCGCTGGTGGCGGGCAAGTCGCACAAGGCGCTCAACAGCGACCTGCAGTTCCTGCTGCTCGCGATCATCGCGGTCATCATCGTCGACGCGATCTTGCTGCGCCGGTCGATCAGCCAAGCTGGCGAAGGAGCGGCTGCCCGGCGAGTCGACCCGCGGCATCACGTTCTACGCGATCATGCGCGCCCTGCAGCTGCGGCGCTTCCGCAACCCGGCGCCGAGGCTCAAGCCCGGCGACAAGTTCTAATCCCGGACTCATGAAAAGTCCGGAACGCCGAGGCGCGGTTCCCGCTCACGGCATTCCGGACTGACATTCCGCCTTCCGGCGTTCCGGGCCGTCGCCCGCGGTTCAGCCCTCCGGGTGGAGGGACATCGGGCCGTACTCCTTGCGGGTGTCGTCGAAGAGCGTTACCTGATCGACCCCGCCGTCGACCAGCTCGTGCCAGTTCTCGCCCAGCCAGCTCTCCGCGTCGCCCTGGCTGGCGAAGATCGTCTCCTGCTGGCCCGCGCCGCCCACCACCGCGCCGTCGGTCTTCTCGTACCGCCACGTCCAGGGCATCGTGCCGCGCCTCCCGTCTCACTGCAGCGTCATGCTGTCGCGTCAAGCGAGGGTAACACCCCGTCGACCGCTTGCTAGCCGCCTGACCCGGCACCCCCCTCCTGCGTGGGTCGGCTCAGGCGGCTAGCGCGGTCCACGCGCGGGCGTCAGGCGCAGAACAGCACCGCCCAGACGGCCTTGCCTCGGCCTGCGACCGGGGACCAGCCCCAGACGTCACTCAGCGCGTCCACCATCTGCAGCCCGCGGCCCGACTCCTCGACCGAGCGCCGGCACCTTGAGCACGGGGGCCGAGTCGCTCGGGTCGAGCACGGCGCAGATCACCTCGCCGTTGCGGCGCAGCAGCCGCAGCCCCAGCCCCTCGGCCGACTGCCTGCGCTGCGACGGCACCGCCGCCACGGCCGCCGCGTGCGTGACGGCGTTGGCGACGAACTCGCCGACGATGGTCTCCGCGTCCTCGGCCAGGAAGGCCAGCCCCCAGTCGCGCAGGGTGGATCTGGTCAGGCGGCGGGCCGCGCGCGCGGACTGCGGGCCGCGCGACAGCGGGCAGCCGACCGCGGTCGGCGAGTCCCACCAGTCGGCGGGCATCCGCATCATCCGCGGCCGCCGGGCCGCCGGTTCAGGCCGGGATACGACCGTGACGTGGCTCGCCGACGGCAGCGTGTACGCGCGTGCGGGTAGGCAGCTGGGTCAAGCTCATGGCAACCCCGAGGAGCGTCCAGCGTCATCCGGGTGATTGACGCGCTACACATCTTGCCGCAAAGCTCATGCAGCCGCAAGGCCAGATGCACGTTCATTTTGCCGTGCAGCTAGCGCCGAGCCCGCTGCTCCGCGCATTTGTGCCGGCCACCACAAGCACCACGATGGCGATCGTCACCCACAGCCCATACTTCGATATTTCCTGCGCCACGTCGACCGCGCTCTGCCCGAGCGCCCACCCCAGCCCCGCCAGCAGCCCGACCCAGGCCAGCGACCCGATCGCGTCGAGGATGAGGAACGTCACCCAGCTCATCCCGGTCCAGCCCGCCGCCGCGTAGACGAGCGCGTTCGGGATCGGCAGGAACGGCGAGAGCACCACCGCCGGCCAGGTGAGCCAGCGGCCCGAGCGGTTCACCCGGGCGACGAACTTCTGGCTCCGCTTGCCCCGGCCGGAGAACATCTGGATGACCCGCTCGCCCCACAGCCGGCCCGCCCACCAGTAGATGATGTCGAACTTCATCGGCCGGGGATCCCGAGGATCAGCAGCACCACCAGCGAGCCGTGCCCACTTGCTGGCGAACGCGGCGGCCGACACGATCGCCTCGGTCGACCCGTTCAGCAGCACCGACACGAGCGGGTGGGTGCCGACCAGGCTGGCGCGGAACGGCAGCAGGGCCAGGTAGTAGACCCCGCTGAGGGTGATCGCCCCCCAGCAGGCGATGTCCACCCGGCGCGGCTTGCCCTGCCAGGGCAGGTTCGCGTTGGCCCACGGATCCTTGGCCTTGACCGGATCGTCACCCTCGGCGCCCGGATCGCCGGCCTCGGCGGCCGGAGGCTCGGGCTGGGCTTGATCGCCGGGTTGGGCGGCGTCGCTGGCCTGCGTTGCTTCTGGCGCGGGGGCGGTCGGGTCGACCGTGTGCGCCGACACCTCCGCCGCCGCTGTCGGCTCCTCGCTCACGCGCTCACGTTATCCGCTGATCGGGGGCAACGGGGTCGGTGGAGGCAGCGCAACGGTCCGTTAGATAAAAGGCAGTGGCGATCTTGATCTTGATCTTGAGACGCGAGAACCCCGCCGACGTCCGGAGAAGCGAAGATCAAAATCGCTTGTCCGAACGGTCGCGGGGTTCCTCGTAACGGCCGGTTTCTTCCCGGCACTGGCCGGGGCCTGGAAGACTAGCGCTTCTCCATGGCGACGAAGTCGCGCTCGACCGGGCCGGTGTAGACCTGACGCGGGCGGGCGATCTTGGTCGCCGGGTCGTGCAGCATCTCCTTGTAGTGCGCGAGCCAGCCGGGCAGGCGGCCGATCGCGAACAGCACCGTGAACATGTCGGTCGGGAAGCCCATCGCGCGGTAGATCAGGCCGGTGTAGAAGTCGACGTTCGGGTACAGCTTGCGGCTGATGAAGTAGTCGTCCTTCAGCGCCACTTCCTCGAGCTGCATGGCCAGGTCGAGCAGGTGGTCGTTGGGCGCGAGCTTGGGCAGCAGCCGGTCGGCGGCCGCCTTGACGATGCGGGCGCGCGGGTCGTAGTTCTTGTAGACCCGGTGGCCGAAGCCCATCAGCTTGACGCCGGCTTCCTTGTTCTTCACCCGGGTCACGTAGGAGCTCACGTCGCCGCCCTGCTCGCGAATGTCCTCGAGCATGTCAAGGACGGCCGCGTTGGCGCCGCCGTGCAGCGGGCCCGACAGCGCGTGCACCCCGGCCGAGATGCTGGCGAACACGTTCGCCTCGCTTGAGCCGACGACCCGGACGGTGGAGGTGGAGCAGTTCTGCTCGTGGTCGGCGTGCAGCACGAACAGCATGTCCAGGGCCTTGGCGACCTCCGGGTCGACCTGGTAGTCCTCGACCGGGAGGCCGAAGGTCATCCGCAGGAAGTTCTCGGTCAGGGTCAGCGAGTTGTCCGGGTACAGGTACGGCTGGCCGATCGAGCGCTTGTAGAAGTACGCGCCCAGCGTCGGCAGCTTCGCCAGCAGCCGGATCATGGACAGGTCGACGTCGGCTTCGTTATGCGGGTCGAGGTGGCCCGGGTAGAAGCTGGACAGCGCCGAAACCGCCGACGATAGCACCGCCATCGGGTGCGCGGTGCGCGGGAAGGCGCTGAAGAACGTCTTGAAGTCCTCGTCAAGCAGGGTGTGGTGGGTGACCTTCTCGGTGAAGTCGGCCAGCTCATCGGCGGTGGGCAGGGCCCCGTAGAACAGCAGGTAGCTGACCTCGAGGAAGCTCGACTTCTCGGCCAGCTGCTCGATCGGGTAGCCGCGGTAGCGGAGGATCCCGGCGTCGCCGTCGATGTAGGTGATGTCCGAGGAACACGCGGCGGTGTTGACGAAGCCGGGGTCGAGGGTGACCATGCCGGTCGTCGACAGCACCTTGGTCACCTCGATCCCGTCGGATCCCTCGGTGGCGTGCTTGACGGGCAGGTCGAGCTCAGCGCTGTCGTTGTAGCGCAGGGCGACTTTGCTATTGGCGACCGATGCTGCAGGCATTGGCGGTCCCTTTCACGTTCTGTTACGGGACGCGTACATGGATGTACGGCTGGGATCGCCGGCCGTGGCACCGCCCCGTTGGGGTCCAGAGGTCTATACCCAAACGCTAGTCTCCTGCATGCTTAGGTGAAACCAGGAGGACATAGGACAACGATCACACTGCCGCCTGGGGCGGTCCTTGGGGCTGTCCCTGGTGTGTCCCTGGGGGTGTTCCTGGCGGGCCTACGATGGGCTCATGAGGTTCGCGATCGGCATTCCGCAGCTCTACCCGGATGGATCGTTCTCCCCGTCGGATTTCAAGGCGTACCTGGCGCGGGTCGAGGAGCTCGGGGTGTTCGAGAGCGCCTGGACGCAGGAGATGGTGCTCGGCGCGGCCCCGCAGCTCGCGCCGCTCGAGGTCATGACGTACGCGGCGGCCTGCACAAGCACGCTCCGGCTGGGCTGCACGGTGTTCGTGACCACCCTGCACACCCCGGCCCACCTGGCCAAGGCACTGGCCTCGCTCGACCAGCTGTCGGTGGGCCGGGTGGAGATCGGGATCGGGTCGGGCGGGCCGCGACGCCCGTTCGCGGCGTTCGGCCTGTCGCCGGAGCGGTGGCTGCCGCGCTTCACCGAGGGCGTCGAGCTGATGAAGGCGCTCTGGACGGAGCCGTCGGTGACCTTCGACGGGGAGTTCTGGCAGCTCGAAGACACCGCGATGGAGCCTAAGCCGCTGCAGAAGCCGTATCCGCGGCTCTGGTTCGGCGGGTCGGCGCCCGCCGCCGTGCGCCGCGGGGTGCGGCTGTGCGACGGGTTCTTCGGCGCCGGGTCCTCGGCCACGGGCGCGTTCGCGTCGCAGGTCGCGGTCGTCCGGGAGACGCTGGCGGACGACCCGGCCGGGCGTCGGGTGGGGTTCGGGCCGGGCGAGTTCCCGATCGCGAAGCGGGTCTACATCGCGATCGACCCGTCGTCAGGCTCGCGGGCGCGCGATCGGATGAACGAGGCGCTCGCCCGGGTGTACGGCGCCCGGGTGCCCGCGATCGAGTCGGCCGCGGTCGCCGGGACGGTGGACGAGTGCCTGGCTGGCGTCAAGGCGGTGGTCGAGGCGGGGGCGGAGATGATCTTGTTCACGCCGCTCTACGGGAACTTCGAGCACCTGGAGCTGATCGCCGGCGAGATCATCCCCGGCCTGGGGTAGGCGGCGCGCGTTCCTACTCCCCCGGCGGCCGGGATGTTAGCGTGAACGCGACCCCTGCGCCCGGAAGGAGCTCTGGCGATGTCCGCTGATAGCTATGCCCTGCTCGTGGTCGACATGCAGAACGGGTTCTGTCATCCCGAGGGGTCGTTCCCCCGGATCGGGCGCGGGCTCGAGGGCGCGATGGACGCGGTCGCCGCTGCTGCGGTGGCGGTCGGGCAGGCGCGCCGGGCCGGGGTCCCGGTCGTGTTCACCCGGCACGTCTACCGGCCCGGGCGGCCCGACGAGGGGGCGGCCCTGATCGGGAACAGCCCGGAGCTGGCGGGGGTGTCGGGCCTGGCCGCCGGGAGCTGGGACGCCGAGGTGTGCGCGGAGCTCGGCTGCGGCCCCGACGACCTGGTGGTGGACAAGGTCCGCTTCGACGCGTTCCAGTGGACCTCGCTCGAGCCGCTGCTGCGCGGTCTCGGCGTCGGCGCGCTGATGATCTGCGGCGTCGTCACCAACATCTGCGTGGAGACGACCGCGCGCTCGGCGTTCATGCGGGACTTCCCGGTCACGCTGCTTGCGGACTGCTGCGCGGCCAAGACCCGCCGGCTGCACGACCTGTCGATCGAGGTGCTCAGCAGCTACGAGCTGGCCGAGATAGCGAGCGTCACGGGCGGCTTCGACGCGGGCAGGCCGCTCGGCCGCGCGGGCCGCCTGACGTCGCCGGTGCTCGCGCCCGCCTAGCGGCGGGTCTTCCTGGCCGTCTGGGCGATCTGGGTGGTGTGGGCGGTGTGGGCCGTTTGGGTGCGCCGGGTCGACGGGGCGAGCCGGGCAAGCAGCCGCCAGCCGAGCAGGAACAGGGCGAGGAACACGAGCGCGACGGCGATGAACGCGACCGCGGTGCCCTGACCGGAGACGACCCGGAAGATCATGCCCAGCGCCACCGCGGCGAGCCAGATCACCAGGCCCTCGGGGCGGATCGCCAGCGGCCGGCGCCAGCCGCGGGCCGCCAGCCAGCCGATGCCGAGCCCGGCCAGGAAGGGCCAGGCGGTCGAGGCGATGCCGGCCAGGCTCTCGCCCTTGGTGTGGCTGGCCCGGCCGATGATCACGAAGATGAGCACGCAGCAGACGTCGAGCACCACCGCTAGCCTGGCCGAACGCATAACGGACAGCCTAGCGGCAGTGGCGGGGCGGCGCGGGCGGGCGGCGGGTGTCCGTTATGGCCGGGTACGGGCGGGCGCACGCCCGCGGCCGGGCGCGGCTGCAATCACAGTGGTCGAATTCTGTTGCCTCCGGCGCATCGCCTTTTCCGGTAATGGGACGATCATGGATAGATGGGTACCTGGGTGTTGCGCCTGGCCAATGACGGTCAGGGCCCGCGACTCGCGGTGAAGGACTGCATCGACGTGGCGGGCGTGCCGACGACGGCAGGGTGTCCCGTCGTGGCCGAGATGGCCGAGCCGGCCGAGATCGACGCGGCGGTGGTGGCGTCCGCCCGCGAGGGCGGCGCGCGGATCGTCGGCAAGACCGGGCTGACCGAGCTGTGCTGGTCGGCCAACGGGGTGAACCACTGGTCGGGCACGCCGGTGAACCCGCGTGACCCCCGGCGGCTGCCGGGCGGGTCGTCGTCCGGGTCGGCGGTGGCGGTGGCGACCGGGGAGGCCGACGTCGCCTTCGGCACCGACACCGGCGGGTCGGTCCGCATCCCGGCCGCCTGCTGCGGTATCACCGGGCTGAAGACCACGCACGGCCGGATCTCGGTCAAGGGGGTCTACCCGCTCGCCCCGTCGCTGGACACCGTCGGCCCGCTGGGCGCGGACGTGGCCGCCGTCGAGCTCGGCATGCGGCTGCTCGAGCCCGCGTTCGCGACCCCGCCCGCGCCCGCCGCCCTGGTGGCGGGCCGACTGACCGTCGTCGGGCTCGACGGCGGGGTCGACCCGGCCGTTGACGCCGCGGTCGACCAGGCCCTGCGCGCGGCGGGGGTCGCGGTCACGCTACTGCCCGCGCTCGACGTCGGCGAGCTGCTCGAGGCGTCCGGGGTGCTCATCGATTCCGAGGGGTTCCGGGTCAACGCCTATCTGATGCAGTACCTGAAGCAGCTCAGCCCGCACGTGCGGCGGAACCTGGAGCGCGGCGCCCGGCTGGGGCGCGGCGACCGCGCCGCCGCCGAGCGGATCAGGGCGGCGACCCGCGACCGGCTTCGAGTCGCTGCTGGCCGACTTCCCGGTGCTGGTGCTGCCGACCCTCGCGGCCTCGCCTCCGCTGCTCGGCGCGCGCGGCTTCGCGCTGACCGCGCTGACCGTGGCCGCCAACCTGGCCGGGCTGCCCGCGCTGTCGCTGCCGGTGCCCGCGCCCAGCCGACGTGATCGCGTCTATGCAGGTCATCGGGCGTTCGGAGGAGCAGGTAGTGGCGTTCGGGCGGGTAATCGAGGCCGCCGTCCGGGGGTGACTTCCGCGAGAGCGCCGCCCGCCGGGTGGCGGCCGCTGTTAAGCTTCCGGTCACGCTCGCGATGCTTGCGATGGCTGGCAGCGGGGCTGCGGCGTACGGCAGGTCGGGGTCAAGCCCGCCCGCTTCCTGACGGCGGACTGGACAGTGGGTTTGAACAATGCGGTTTGAGTACGCTGCAGCCCAGGAGACGCGCACGCTTGCGGCGTTGCGTGACTCCTACGGGCTGTTCATCGGGGGCTCGTTCGCGGCCGGGGCATCGGTGTTCAAGACGATCTCGCCCGCCACCGAGGAAGTTCTGGCCGAGGTGACGCACGGGGCGACCGAGGACGTGGACCGGGCGGTGCTGGCCGCCCGGCAGGCCTACGAGCGGGTCTGGTCGGCAATGCCGGGGCGGGCCAGGTCCAGGTACCTGTTCACGATCGCGCGGCTGATCAGGGAGCGGGCGGGCGAGCTCGCCTTCCTCGAGACGCTCGACGGCGGCAGGCCGATCAGGCAGATCCGCGAGGTGGACGTCCCGCTGGCGGCCGCGCATTTCTTCTACCACGCCGGCTGGGCCGACAAGCTGGGGTACGCCGGGTTCGGGCCGTCGCCCCGCCCGCTCGGCGTGGTCGGCCAGGTCATCTCCTGGAGTTCGCCCCTGCTGATGCTGGCGTGGCAGGTCGCGCCCGCCCTCGCCTGCGGGAACACCGTCATCCTGAAGCCCTCGGAGGCGACGCCGCTGACCGCGCTCGCGTTCGCCGAGATCTGCCGGCAGGCCGACCTGCCGCCCGGGGTGGTCAACGTGGTGACCGGCGACGGCACCACCGGCCAGCTGGTGGCGGGCCATCCGGGGCTTGACAAGGTCGCGTTCACCGGATCGGCCGAGGTCGGCAAGGAAATCGCCAAGGCCTGCGCGCTGTCGGGCAAGCCGCTGACGCTCAAGCTCGGCGGCACCGCGGTGAACATCGTCTGCGCGGACGCTGACGTCGAGGCGGCGGCCGGCGGGATCGTGGCCGGGGTATTCGTCGATCAGGGCCACGTCTGCTGCGCCGGGTCGCGGGTGCTGGTCGAGGCGCCGGCCCGCGACGAGCTGGTCGCGGCGCTGCGGCGGCGGATGAGCGCGCTGCGGCTGGGCGACCCGCTCGACGCCAACACCGACGTCGGCGCGGTCATCTCCCGCGCCCAGCTCGACAAGGTCAGCGAGCTGGTCGCCTCGGGCGAGGCCGAGGGCGCGCAGCGCTGGTCGCCGCCGTGCCCGCTGCCCGACCGCGGGTTCTGGTTCCCGCCGACGGCGTTCACCGAGGTGGCGGACGCGCACCGGATCGGCAGCGCGGAACTGGCGGGGCCGGTGCTGACCGTGTCGGCGTTCGACTCGCCGGCCGAGGCGGTCGAGCGGGCGGGCGGCACCCGCTACGGGCTGGCGGCCGGCGTCTGGACCCGGCGGGGCGCCCTGGCCGGCTGGCTGGCGTCCCGGCTGCGGACCGGGGTGGTCTGGACGAACGCGTTCAACCGGTTCGACCCGGCGGCGCCGTTCGGCGGCTACCGGGAGGCGGGCTTCGGCACCGACGGCGGCAGGCACGGCCTCGAGGCCTATCTCGACCTGCCCGGCGGGGTCGATGTCTGAGGTCGCCCTCCGCACCACCTACCGGCTCCGCATCGGCGGCGCGTTCCGCCGCTCGGAGAGCGGCCGCACGTTCGAGGTCCGCGGCGCCGACGGCCGGTACCTCGCCAACGCGGCGCTCGCCTCCGGCCGCGACGTCCGTGACGCGGTGGCGGCCGCGCGCACGGCGTTCCCCGAGTGGTCCGGCTCGAGCGCCTACCACCGGGGGCAGCAGCTGTTCCGGGTGGCCGAGATCATCGCCGACCACCGCGCCCGGTTCGCCGACGAGATCGGCCGCGCCGTCGGCGTCCCCGCCGCGACGGCCTACGCGGAGGTGGACGCGGCGGTCGACCGCTGGCTCTGGTACACCGGCTGGACCGACAAGATCGCCCAGGTCCGGGGCGGCGCCAACCCGGTGACCGGCCCCTATGTCAACATCACGGTGCCCGAGCCGGCCGGGGTGGTGGCGGTGCTCGCCCCGCAGGACGAGCCCGCTGCTCGGGCTGGTCAGCGTCCTCGCGCCCGCGATCGCGGGGGGCAACACGTCGGTCGTGGTCGCCAGCGAACGGTACCCGCTGCCCGCGCTCGGCCTGGCCGAGGTCTGCGCCGCCGCCCGGCTGCCGGACGGGGTCGTGAACGTGCTCACCGGCGAGGTCGCCGAGGTGGCGCCGTGGCTGGCCGCGCACCAGGACGTGAACGCGATCGACCTGGCGGGCGCGCCGGGCGCGCTCGCGGACGACCTGGCGGTGGCGGCGGCGGGGACGCTCAAGCGCGTGGTCCGGCTGCCCGACGCCGACTGGACGGCCGAGCCGGGGCTTGACCGGATGTTCGGCACGCTGGAGAGCAAGACCGTGTGGCATCCGGTGAGCCCCGGCCTCTGACGCGGCCTCTGCGCGGCCGCTGATCGTCCGGCGACGGCCGGACTCGATCGGATGTGGCTGGAGGGCCGGTGCGCTGCCTACGGGGCGGGCCCGCCGGCGGCAAGCGTCGGGCATCGTTAATTGTCATTAATCGTTCGTTTGTATGTAACGGCGCTGTGGCTAATTTCGAACACCGGACGGGCGATCTTGAAGACATGAGGATCGCGATCATTACGGAGTCCTTCCCGCCTGACGTTAATGGCGTCGCAAACTGCGTAGTGCGCGTGGCGGAGAACCTCGTCCGTAAGGGCCATCATCCACTCGTCATCGCCCCGGAGTCCGCCCACGACACCACCGACGCCGATCGCCGGCTCCCCTACCCGGTCGAGCGGGTGCCGTCCGTCCCGGTCCCCGGGTACCCCACCTTCCGGCTCGGCCTGCCGACGCCGAAGACCCGCCGCGCCATCACCCGGCACGGCACCGAGATGGTCCACCTGGCCAGCCCGGTCGCCCTCGGCGCGTGGGGCAGCCGGGTGGCCAGGGCGATGGACCTGCCGATGGTCGCGGTGTACCAGACCGACCTGCCGAACTACGCCCGCGCGTACCACCTGGGCCGGCCGACGGTGGCGTTCGCCTGGCGCTGGCTGCGGGACATCCACAACACGGCCGGCCGCACCCTCGCCCCGTCCAGCGTGACCGCCGCCGACCTGCGCGCGCACGGTCTCGAGCGGGTTGAGCGGTGGGGCCGCGGCGTCGACGCCGAGCGGTTCCACCCGGCCCGACGCGACGAGCGGCTGCGGGCCGAGATCGCGCCAGGCGGCGAGGTGATCGTCGGCTACGTCGGGCGGCTGGCGGCCGAGAAGCGCGTCGACCTGCTGGCCGCGCTGGCGGACCTGCCGGGGGTACGGCTCGCGGTCACCGGCGGCGGCCCGATGGAGGAAGACCTGCGGGCCGTGCTGCCGACGGCGACCTTCCTCGGCATGCGTCACGGCGAGGATCTGGCCAGGATCTACGCCAGCCTGGATGTCTTCGTGCACACCGGGCCGTTCGAGACCTTCGGCCAGACCGTCCAGGAAGCGGCGGCGAGCGGCCTGCCGGTCGTCGCGCCCGCGGCCGGCGGGCCGCTCGACCTGGTGGCCGACGGCGAGACCGGCTACCTGGTGGCGCCGGGCGACCCGGCTGCGCTCACCGCGGCGGTCGGCAAACTGGCGGCCGACCCGGCCCTGCGAGCGGAGTTCAGCCACGCGGCGCGGCGCCGGGTGCTCGGCCGCACCTGGTCCGCGCTGACCGACGAACTGCTCGACCACTACGAGGCCGTGATCGACGACGCCGCGCCGGTGGCCCGGCTGGCGGCGTGAGCGGCGGCCTGAGCCAGAGCCCGGGCGGTGTCCAGGCCAGCCGAACGCAGCCAGCTACTCCCCCAGTCCCTCGTTATCTCGGGCAGGTGCAGGAATGACTCGGATCGTGACTCTCGGTGATTCGATCACCATGGGCATGGGCGACCCCGCCCCGGGCGGAGGCTGGCGGGGCTGGGCGCAGTACCTGGCCGCCGGGCTGCCCGGCCCGCAGCTGCATAACCTGGCGGTCCGCGGCGCACAGGCCAAGCAGGTCGAGCGCGACCAGCTGCCGGCCGCGCTTGAGCTGCGGCCCGACGTCGCCAGCGTCATCGTCGGGATCAACGACACCCTCCGGGCCGGCTTCGACCCGGTGCGGACCGGCCAGGCGACCGCGCGGACGGTCGCCGCGCTGACCGCCAGCGGCGCGACCGTGCTGACGATGCGGCTGCCCGACCCGGCGCAGATGTTCGGGCTGCCGGCCGGGCTCGCCCGGCCGCTAACCAGGCGGATGCGCGCCGTCAACGCGGAGCTCGACAAGGTCGCCGCGCACTTCGGAACCGTGCACTGGGACGCCTCGAGCGACCCGGAGACCTACGACCGGCGGAACTGGTCGGTGGACCGGCTGCACCCCAACGAGCGCGGGCACCGGCTGATCGCGTGCCGGTTCTGGGACCGGCTGGCCGCGGCCGGCCACGAGGTGGGCGCCCGGCCCGACCCGGAGCCGGCCGGCCCGGGCGCGACCCGGCGCGACGACTTCGTGTGGATGGCGACCAAGGGCACCTCGTGGTGCCTGCGAAGGTCGATCGACCTCATCCCCTACCTGCTGTTCACCGCCGCCCGCGAGGCGCTCATCGAGCCGCGCGAGTGGGCCACCGAGCCGGGGGCGACGCCGTCGGCGTCGATCGATGCCCTGGCGGGCGTCCGCGACCGGGCGCGGGCCGGGGCCGGGGAGGCGCAGGCGGCCGAATCGGTCGCCGAATAGCGCCGAAATCATTGCTGCACATTGCTGCACATTTCGTCAAATATCGGAAATGTCGGACAATTGGATTGGGCCGAATAGGGGCGGTGCCGTCTGTCGGCTACGCCGTCGGCAGGTGGCTTAACCGGTCGGCTACGCCATCGACATCGCCTATTGGTGTCGCTGGCGTAGGCGACAGGGGCGGGGCGAGGTCGACGGGCGGGCGGGCGGCAGGGCGGGCGGGAGCGGGCGCAAGTTGCAGGGGGCGCAATCGCGTGCGTTGTCCCGTTTATCCGGTTACGCTTCGATAGCTATGAATTCAGGGGCGGGACTGGGCGGCCTGGTTCCGCCGTTGCTGCGAGACCGGGTGTTCCGGCGATATTGGGGCGCATCGACCGTCTCGATGTTCGGCGACCAGATCTCGTCGGTCGCGCTGCCGCTCACGGCGGTGCTCGTGCTGCACGCGGGGGCCGCCTCAATGGGGTACCTGACCGCGCTGCAGTGGCTTCCCAGCCTGCTGTTCGCGCTGCACGCCGGGGCCTGGGTGGACCGGCGGGGCAAGCGCCGGATGGCGATGATCCTGGCCGACCTGGGCCGGGCGGCGGCGCTGGCCACCATCCCGCTCTGCTACGCCCTGCACGTGCTGACGCTGATCCAGATGTACGTGGTGACGTTCATCGCGGGCGCGCTGTCGGTGCTGTTCACGGTGTCGGACGGGACGCTGTTCGTGTCGATCGTGCCGCCGGACTCCTACGTCGACGGGCAGTCGCTGATCTACGGCAGCCGCGCGTTCTCGTTCATGGGCGGGCCGTCGGTCGGCGGGCTGCTGGTGGAGGCGCTGACGGCGCCGTTCGCGATCATCGCGGACGCGCTGTCGTTCGTCGGCTCGGCGCTCCAGCTGGCCGTGATCAAGCCGGCCGAGCCGCCCTCGTCGGACGGGGCCGACGGGGTCACGGCCGGGCTCCGGTTCGTCGTGGGCCTCGCCGATCATCCGGGCGTCGCTGACCGGGGTGGCGGTGATCAACTTCTTCAACATGATGTTCGGCGCGCTGTTCATGCTCTACGCGGTGCGGATGCTGCACGTCCGCCCGGGGGTGCTCGGGGTGGTGATCGGGGCGGGCGCGGTCGGCGGGATGATCGCATCGCTGACCGCCAAGCGGCTGGGCAACCGGCTCGGCATCGGGCTGGTCTACGTGGTCGGGTGCTTCGTCTTCACGCTGCCGCTGGCGCTGGTGCCGCTGGCCGCCAGCGTGCACGGGGTGGCGGTGCTGCTGATGCTGTTCGCGGCCGAGTTCGCGAGCGGGTTCGGCGTGATGGTGCTCGACATCTCGATCGGCGCGATCTTCGCGATGGTCATCCCCGACACGATGCGGTCGCGGGTGTCGGGCGCGTTCCAGGCCATCAACTACGGCACCCGGCCGGCCGGGGCGCTGCTCGGCGGGGCCCTCGGCGCCTCGGCCGGGCTCCGGCCCGCGCTCTGGGTCGCGGTGGCCGGCGGGGCGGCGGGCGCGCTGCTGCTGCTGCCGTCGCCGCTGCCCAGATTCCGGATGCCGACCGGGCTGTCCGCGGACGACGCGGGCGAGCTCGAGGACGCCGAATCCCTCTGAGCCGGCTGCTGCTCGATTGCGGCCTTGTGGCCCACCGGGCCGCCTAGAGCGGGCCTGTGGCCCCCAGGGCCCGAACGGAGGCGGGCCTGTGGCCCCCAGGGCCCGAACGAGGATGGACCTGGTGCGACGCGCGTGGGGCCGGGGGCCCCTGGGGTGGATGGGGCAGGCGGAGCCGACGGGCCGGGTAGGCCAGGTGGGTGTGGAGTGAAGCCGGCCGGGTACGTGGGGCCGGCGGGGGGTGGTTAGAGGAGGGTGCGGAGGAGGCGGGGGGGCGGGGAGCCGTGGGCTAGCATCCGGTCGTGCAGGTCTCTGGGCTCTAGGCCGGTCTTGGCGAGCTCGCGGGCTAGGTCGGAGACCTCGGTGTAGCCGACGTAGTAGGTGGAGAGCTGGGCCGAGGTGAGCTGCGCGCGGCGCCACTTGCCGGCCGCCTCGCCCTCTTCCTGGAAGCCGCGCTCGGTCATCAGCGCCATCGCCTGCGCCTCGGTCATCCCGTGGGCGTGCACCCGCGCGTCGAGGATCGCGTTGATCACCATGCGCAGCTGCATCTTGAGCTGCTGCATGCGCACGGCGGCGGGGTCGCCCTCCCCCGGGTACTCGTGGTCGGCCATCAGCTCCTCGGCGTAGACCGCCCAGCCCTCGACGAACGAGCCCGACCAGAGCGCGGCCCGACCCGGGTCGAGCCCGCGAACCGGCGGGCGTGCGCGAGCTGCAGGTAGTGGCCGGGCATGGCCTCGTGCACCATCAGGTTGTGCACCATGTGCCGGTTGTACTCGCGGTAGAACGAGGCGACCCGGTCGGCCTGCCAGTCGGACGGCGTCGGCGAGACCGCGATGAACGTCGGCAGCGGCCTCGGCTCGAGCGGCCCGGGCGGATCGCAGTAGGCGACCGCGACGCCCCGGTTGATCTCCGGCATGTCGATCAGCTCGATCGGGTCGCCGTAGACCGTGACCAGGTCGTGGTCGCGGACGAAGGCGGTCTGCGCGGCGAGGGCCTGCGCGCAGAAGGCGAGGATCGTCGCCTCGTCGGGGGCGGCGGCGCCGAGCCGGGCGAGCACCTCGCGCGGCGTCCCGCCGAGATCGGCCGCGACCCGGGTGATCTCCTCGGTGATCCGCTCGAGGTCGGCCTCGGCCCGGGCCAGGATCGCGTCGGCGTCGGCGGCCGACTGCAGGGTCAGCGAGAGCTTGCGGGAGAACAGCTCGGGGCCGAGCCGGGGGTCGGCGAAACCGTCGGGCCGGCCCCGGCCGAGCCGGGGCCGCCTGCGGCGGCCGGCAGCTCGGCCAGCCGGGCCGCGAGCCAGTCGCGGTGCGCCGCCAGCGCCTCGAGGGCAGCGGGCCGCGCCTGGTCGACCTCGGCGGCAGCCGCGCGGCCGCCGACGGCATCGGTCCGCCGCGTCCGTCACCAGCGCGATCGTCCCGCTGAACTGGGTGATCGCGGTCTCCAGGTGGACCTTCGGCATCCGCCCGAGCGAGTCCCGCGCGGCCGCGAGGGCGTCCGGCACCCGCGCCAGCCGGCCGGCCAGCGAGTGCAGCCGGACCGGCAGCGGCGCGTAGTCCCGCGCCAGCAGCATGTAGATGCGCCGCGCCGGGGTTGGCCAGGAGCGGGTTCCAGGTGTGCTCGCGCAGCTCCTCGAGCTCGAACAGCCGGCGGGCGACATCGCCCGCCATCAGCGCGGCGTCCACCCGCAGCTCCGGCTCGAGCGCCGCCAGGTCGAGGTCGGTCAGCTTGGCGGCGAAGTCGTCGAGAACGTGTCGCTCGTCCGTCAGCGCCGCCTCCGACCGGTCCGGCAGCAGCTCGTCGAACCGGTGATCGCCCAGCTCGGTGGCGGTGTCGGGGTGCCGGAGGGCCAGGTCGTCGACGTACTGGCCGGCGAGCCGGCGCAGCTCGTCGCTCCGCGGCTGCCACGTGTCCCGCCGTGGCCGGGACGGTCTCTGCGCTCAACACACGCTCCTCAGCGATAAGGGGGTAATTGTTCGTATGCGAGCCGCCACGCATCCGTTCTGGACAACTTTACGGAGCGCAGTGCCACGGAGCGCAACCTTTATCGCAAAGGGATCTTCACAGAAAAACTCTAACATCGGACTTTATACTGAAAAATGAGATGTTGACGTCACTCGGCGCGGCTTGGCACAAGGGCCACATAAGTGCACGATGTACCCCAAGTCACTGACGATCGAGGGAGTTAACTCCATGCAAGAGGCAACGCCGCAGACCACGGCGGCCACCGATGACGATGACGCGAGACTGGAGGGTCTCGGCTACACGCCGCAACTGAACCGCGTGCTCGGGCTGTTCTCTAACTTCTCGGTTGCCTTCACCTACCTGTCGCCCATCGTCGGCGTGTTCTCGCTGTTCACGATCGGGCTCGGCATCGCCGGCCCGGGCTACATCTGGACGCTCTGGCTCCCGGTCGGGGGCATGCTGCTGGTTGCGCTCGTGTTCGGCGAACTGGCCAGCCATTACCCGATCTCGGGGGCGCTGTACCAGTACAGCAAGTACAACGTCGGCCGCAGATACGGCTGGTTCGTGGGCTGGTTCTACGGGATCGCGCTGCTGGTCACGGTCGCCTCGGTCGACACCGGGGTGGTCGTGTACTTCTCGGCGCTCATGCACAACTGGTTCAACTGGAACTTCAACCCCGCCAGCCACGTCACGATCTTGATCGTGGTGCTGGTCCTGCTCGCGATCCAGTCCACCCTGAACATCACCGGCGCGAAGGTCATGGGCCGGGTCGCGCAGTTCGGCGTGTACGTCGAGATCCTCGGCACCCTCGGCCTCGCGATCGTGCTCGCCATCCACGGGTTCCACCACGACGTCGGGTACCTGTTCAGCACCCAGGGCGCGCAGAACGTGAAGCACCAACGCGCTCGGGCTCAACTTCAGCGGCTCGGAATTCGGCGCGCTGATGATCGCGGTGCTCGCGCCGGTCTACATCTTCTACGGCTTCGAGTCGGCGGGCGACATCTCCGAGGAGACCAAGGACGCCGGCCGCCAGGTGCCGCGGGCGATGCGGCACGCGCTGATCTGGGGCGGGGTCGCGTCGTTCATCATCATCGCCGCCCTGCTGCTGTCGATCCCGACCAAGGGCGGCGTCGCCGCCGCGGTGACCGGCGGCGTGCCGTACATCCTGGCCCAGCTGCCGAGCCGGGCTGCAGGACTTCGCGCTGCTGCTGCTCGATCTTCGCGTTCTTCTCCTGCGGCTCCTCGGTCCAGGGGGCGGGCAGCCGGCTGATGTTCTCCTACGCCCGCGACGGCGCGCTGCCGGCCGCCAAGAGCATCGCCAAGGTCCACCCGCGGTTCAAGACCCCGGTCAACGCGCTGCTGGCGGGCGCGGTGGTGTCGGCGCTGTTCGTGCTGTTCGAGTTCGCCACCCCGACCCACAACGTGAACATCCTGTGGTTCACCTACCCGGGCCACGTCAACGTGCTCACCTCGCTGATCTCGTTCGGCACCAGCGGCATCTACCTGTCGTTCCTGCTGACGGTGATCGGGGCCGGGATCGCGCGGGCGCGCGGCTGGATGCCGGAGGGCAAGTTCACCCTCGGCCGCTGGGGGTGGCCGGTAATCATCGCTCGCCGGGGTGTACCTGCTGGTCATGTTCATCGACATGGTCGCGCCGACCGGCCTGTCGAGCCCGCGCGGTGCGCTGTTCAACCTCGACTGGATCACGCTGGTCGTCATGGTCATCGTGTTCATCGTCGGGGTGGTGCTGTTCCTGCTCGCGCGGGGCGGGCGGGAGCTCGACGAGCACCTGCGCGACGACGCGGAGAAGCCGGCCGCGCTGCTGTAGCCGGGTAGCCGGGTATCGGCGATTGCCGCCGGCCGTCGTGGGCACGGGCCCATGGCGGCCGGCGGCTTGCTGTCGGGCCAGGTGCGCTTGAGGGACGGGGAGTCGCCAGGGACCGTTCGGGAAAACCTAGATTTTGATCTTGATCCGGGCGAGGCGGAATGGGGTTGGTGACCTGGACGCTACTGGTAGAGGCGGCCGGGAACCAGGCAGGGCGGGACTTCAGGGTCCTGAGATAACGCTCAGGTAACCGGTAGGTTGGGCTGATGGTCCCTTCGGGGTGCGCCCAGGTTCAGCGGGCGATGCTCTTACCTGTAACCAGTGAGCAGCAGCCACGAACAGGATTCGGGGTGGCAGTACCAATGAGTGAGCCTTTCGGACAGTACCCGCACGGCCAGTACTCCTACGGCCCGGGCGGCGCGTACCCGGTGCCGGAGCCGCCGCGGCGGCACCGGGCCAGACACGCGCTCGGCCTGACCGCGACCGCCGTGGTCGCGGCCGCGCTCGGGGCGGGCGCGGCGGTCGGGCTCGCGGGCGGGTCGAGCGGCGGCGCCGGGGCGGCGGCGACCTCCAACTCCGGGCTGTCGACCTCCCAGATCGCCAGCAAGATCGACCCCGGCCTGGTCGACGTGACCTCGACCCTCGGCTACCAGCAGGCCACCGCCAAGGGCACCGGCATCGTGCTGACCGTCCAACGGCGAGATCCTCACCAACAACCACGTGATCAACGGCGCCACCTCGGTCTCGGTGACCGACATCGGCAACGGCAAGACGTACAAGGCGACCGTCGTCGGCTACGACGAGAGCAAGGACGTCGCCGTCCTCCAGCTGACCGGCGCGTCCGGCCTGACCGTGGCCAACATCGGCGACTCGAGCACCGTCGGGGTGGGCAACTCGGTGGTGGCGCTTGGCAACGCCGAGGGCCTCGGCGGCACCCCGTCGGTCGCGACCGGTTCTGTCACCGCGCTCGACCAGTCGATCACCGCCTCGGACGAATCCTCAGGAACCTCTGAGCAGCTGACTGGTTTGATCGAGACCAATGCGGGCATCCAGCCCGGCGACTCGGGCGGGCCGCTGGTCAACTCGCACGGCCAGGTGATCGGCATGGACACCGCCGCGTCGACCAACTACACGTTCGGCGGCGAGGGGAACGGGGGCTTCGGCGGCTCCGGGGGCTCGAGCGGCGGCTTCGGCGGCTCCGGATCTTCCGGTTCGTCGGGGTCCTCCGGCTCGTCGTCGACCGGCAACGGGACCACCACCCAGGGCTACGCGATCCCGATCGACACCGCGGTGTCCATCGCCAAGCAGATCGAGGCGGCGCAGGGGTCGTCGACCGTGCACGTCGGCGCGACCGCGTTCATGGGGGTCGCGATCGCCAGCACGACCGGGCAGACCTCCGGGGTCGAGCTCGCGGGCGCCCAGCAGGGCACCCCGGCCGCCGCGGCCGGGCTGACCGAGGGCGACGTGATCACCGCGATCAACGGCACGGCGGTGACCAGCGGCACCCAGATCTCGCAGGCGCTGATCCCGCTCCACCCGGGCGACAAGATCACGGTCACCTGGACTGACACCTCCGGCCAGTCGCACACGACGACGCTGACGCTGGGCACGGGCCCTTCGGCCTGATCGCGCCGCGGGACCTGGCGGCCCGCAACGCGAGGCGAGGCGGCGTAGAGCGAGGCGGGGCGCAGAATCCGACATCTGCGCCCCGCCTCGCTGCGTTGCCGCGCTCCTTGTCCGGGTTATCCGTGCAGGTGGGCGGCGAGCCAGTCGGCCAGCCGGGAGCGGGACTCGAACGCGCGGTTGGTCACGCCGTGGCTGCCGTCCGGGTACATCACCAGCTCGGCCGTGGGGACCTCGCTGGCCAGGCGTTCCTGGTGGTAGGCGGGGGTGATCCGGTCGCGGCCGCCGCCGAGGATGAGCAGCGGGGTGGTGATTTCCCCGGCCGCCTTCTCGAGGGTGAGGGTGCCGGCCTTGGCCCGCGCGTCGTCGTCGCTGGCGGCGCCGGACCGGATCCGGAAGGTGTCCCTGGTCTGTGCGGGCAGCTCGTCCCAGTCCAGGTCGAGTCGGTACGGTCCGGCCAGGTCGACGACCGCCCGCAGGCGTTTCTCGCGGGCGGCGGCGCGGGCGGCGTAGTAGCCGCCGAGGCTGATGCCGAATAGCCCGACATTGCCGCCGTCGACGTCGGCCCGGGTGGCCAGGTAGTCGACGACGGCGGTGGCGACCTTCTCGTAGGCCGGCTCGATCGGGAGGTCGTAGGCGGCCTCGCCCTGGCCCGGGCCGTCGATCGCGAGCGTGGCCATCCCCCGGGCCAGCAGGTACTCGGCCGTGGCCTGCAGCTCCTCCTTGGTCGAGTCGAGGCCGGGGAACATGATCACGACCGGCGGGGGTGCCTTCCTGCTGTCGGCCGAGGCCGCGGGAACGCGCAGGTAGGCCGGCCAGCTGGGTGGCCTGATAGGGGATCCGCACCGGCTCGGCGGGCGGGGTCAGCCCGGCCGCCGCCCGTCGGTAGCAGGCGACGGAGCGCTCCTGGGCGGCGCGCTGCTGGACTGGGTCGTCGACGAAGACGAACTTGCCCCAGTGCCAGGCCAGGGACGCCCGCCGCCAGGCGCCGTTGGCGGTTTCCGATTGGCCCGCGTCCTCGGCCGCCTCGGCTAGCTGCTCGTAGTGGCTGGCGGTGACGCCCCATTCGCGGCACCAGTCGGCCCAGCGGCCGATCCTGGCCAGGGTGGCGGTGAAGTCGCCGTAGTCGGTGCCGTTGGAGGTGAAACGATAGCCCCAGTGCGCGGCCGCGGCGGCGACGCGCGCGTCCGGCGAAGCCTGCTGATCATGACCCATGCGGCCGATACTAGGACGAGCCGACCCGGTCGCACGAGGCCCGCCGCGTCTCGGCAGTTCGGCGCACCAGGGACAATGGAGGCATGACCGAGTCCCAACAGGCCAGCCCCGTGACACCCGTCGCTGCCGCTCCGTCGCACCGCGTGGTCGGGCAGCGGAAAGACCCCGCTGCGCCAGTTCCTGCGGACCGAGACCGGTTCGGCCGCCATCCTGGCCGGGCGCCACCGCTGGTGGCGCTGCTGTGGACGCAACCTCGCGGGCGGCAGCTACGAGAGCCTGTGGTCGACCGAGCTGATCGGGCGGATAGCCGGCCACGGCATTGACCTGAACCTGCGGCAGTTCGTGAACTCCGGCCTGATGGCGCTGTTCTTCCTCGTCGTCGGGCTGGAGGCGCGCCGCGAGTTCGACATGGGCGAGCTGCGGGTGCGCAGCCGGGTGGCGCTGCCGTTCCTGGCCGGCCTGGGCGGCATGCTGGTGCCGATCGCGATCTACCTCGCGATCAACGCCGGCCACGCCACCCTGCACGGCTGGGGCGCGGCGGCGTCGACCGACACCGCGTTCGCGCTCGGCGCGCTGGCCCTGGTCGGCGGCAAGCGGCTGCCCGACCGGGTGCGGACCTACCTGCTGACCTTCTCGGTCGTCGACGACCTGCTCGGGCTGGCGATCATCGCGATCTTCTACAGCAGCCACGTGCACTGGCTGGCGCTGCTGATCGGCGTCGTGCTGCTCGGCGTGTACGCGGTGCTCACCCGGCGCGGCTTCCGCAACGGCCCGGCCTACCTGGTGCTCGGGCTCGCGACCTGGGTCGCGTTCTGGCAGTCGGGGGTCGACCCGATCGTCGCGGGACTGGTCGTCGGCCTGCTGACCTGCGCCTACCCGGCCGCGCGGCAGGACCTCGAGCAGGCCACCGACACCTTCCGGGCGTTCCGCGAGCAGCCCACGGCCCGGCTGGCGGCCGAGGCCCAGGTGGTGGTGCGGAGCTCGATCTCGCCCAACGAGCGGCTCCAGGAGCGCTACCACTCGTGGACCAGCTACGTCATCGTGCCGCTGTTCGCGCTGGCCAACGCCGACATCAAGATCAGCGTGTCGTTCCTCGCGCACGCCTACACCTCGCCCGCCACGCTCGGCATCATGATCGGCTACGTGGTCGGCAAGCCGGTCGGCACCGCGGGCACCGCGTGGCTGGTGAGCAAGGTGACCCGGGGGCGGCTGACTCCCCCGGTCGGCTGGGGCGCGGTCGTCGGCGTGGGCACGGTGGCCGGGCATCGGGTTCACGGTCTCGCTGCTGATCGCCTCGCTCGCGTTCACCGGCCCCGTGCTCAACGAGGCCAAGCTCGGCATCCTGTCCGGCGTGATCCTCGCGACCGGGCTCACCTGGGTGGTCTTCCACGGGCTGGACCGGCTCTCGCCCCGCACCCGGCTGCGGGCGCTGCTCGGCACGTCGATGACGCGTCACCGACCTGGCGGTGCCGGTGGACCCGGAGCGCGACCACATCCGCGGCCCGAAGAAGGACGCGCTGATCACGCTGGTCGAGTACGGCGACTTCGAGTGCCCGTACTGCGGGCAGGCCGAGCCCGCCGTCCGCGAGCTGGTGCGGGAGTACGGGGAGCTGCGGTTCGTGTTCAGGCACCTGCCGCTGACCGAGGTCCACCCGCACGCGCAGCTCGCCGCCGAGGGCGCCGAGGCGGCGGCCAAGCAGGGCGCAGTTCTGGGAGATGCACGACATGCTGATGGACCACCAGGGGGCGCTGACCGTTCAGGGACCTGGTCGGGTACGCGGGCGACCTGGGCCTTGACACCGAGAAGTTCTCGGCCGACCTGCGCAAGCACGCGGGCGCCTACCGGGTCGCGGAGGACGTCGACTCGGCCGACCTGGCCTCGGTGTCGGGCACGCCGACCTTCTTCATCAACGGGAACCGGTACTACGGCGCGTTCGACCTGGCCGCGCTGCAGGAGGCGGTGCACGCGGCCAAGGCCCGCGCCGTCGTGGCCGCGCGGTGACGCCGCACGTCGGCATCTGTCGCGATTACCGGCGGGCTGGTCGTCCCGGTCGAGGGCGCGCCGATCGAGGGCGGCACGGTGCTGATCACCGACGGCACGATCTCGGCGGTCGGCGGGCCGGACTCGTGCCGCCTTCTGGCTGTTCCGTGGTTGACGCGACCGGCAAGTGGGTGCTGCCCGGGCTGCGTCGACGCGCACACCCACCTCGGCGCCCGCGAGGAGGGCGAGGGCTGGGCCGGACACGACACCAACGAGCTCACCGGCCCGGTCCAGGCCCACGTGCGGGTGCTCGACGCGATCAACCCGGCCGACGAGGGGTTCCGCGACGCGCTGGCCGGCGGCGTGCTGGCGGCCGGCATCACCCCCGGCTCGGGCAACCCGATCGGCGGCCAGACGGTGGCGGTCCGCTGCTGGGGGCTGACCGTGGACGACATGGTGCTCCGCTCCCCGGCCGGGATGAAGTCCGCGCTCGGCGAGAACCCCAAGCGCGTGCTCGGCGAGCGGCGGGTCAACCCGTCCAGCCGCCTCGGCACCGCCGCCGCGATCAGGTCCGCGCTGGTGGACGCGGCCGCTTACCTGGCCAAAGAAGAAGATCAAAGGCTCGGCGCTGCCAACCCGGGGGGACGACCCCCCCAAACCCCCCCGGAGAAAAGCAGTGGGTCCGAACGGTCCGGGGCGCCTGTGACCAGGGATCTGAAACTCGAGGCGCTGGCCCGCGTGCTCCGTCGGGAGATCCCGTGGCGGCAGCACTGCCACCGGGCCGACGACATCGCCACCGCGCTCCGGCTGGCGGCCGAGTTCGGCTACGACCTGGTCCTCGACCACTGCACCGAGGGGTACCTGCTGGTGGAGAAGATCGCCGCGGCCGGGGTGCCGGTGGTGACCGGCCCGCTGATCACCGCCCGGTCCAAGGTCGAGCTGCGGAACCGCACGCTGGCCAACCCGGGCGTGCTCGCCGCGGCCGGGATCACGGTCGCGATCGCGACCGACCACCCGGTGGTCCCGGTTCACCTGCTCATCCTGCAGGCGGCGCTGGCGGTGAAGGAGGGCATGGACCGGGACGACGGCGCTGCGCGCGGTGACGATCAACCCGGCCAAGATCATGCGGGTGTCCGACCGGATCGGGTCGCTCGTGCCCGGCAAGGACGCCGACCTGGTCATCTGGTCGGGCGACCCGTTCGACGTCATGTCGCGGGCCGAGGTCGCCTACATCGGGCGGCCGCGAGGTCTACCGCTACGACTACGCCTCCCGGTCGGCGGTGTTCGCGGCCCCCTGAGCGTGGCGAGGCGGTGGTGTTACTGCTTCCGCAGCGACCGCAGCCAGCGGCCGACCGGGCCGGGCGCGATGATCTCGGCCGTGACCGCGAGCAGCAGCAGCGTGATCGCCACCATGATGATCGTCTCCGCCGCCAGCCCGGCCATCTCGAACACGAACAGCGCCGACGGCGGCGCTACGGTGACGCCGCTGGGCGGCGGGGTGTAGCGAAGCGACAGGTAGTACTTGATGCCGCCTGCCATGACCAGGACGTACCCGGCCAACAGCCAGCCGGGCCAGCGGGCCGTGCCCCGCGCGCCGCGGGCGGCGCGGGCGGTGCGGGCGGCGCGGGCCCAGACGGCGCGGCGGGACAGCACCCAGACCGGCGCGACCGCGATCACGATCCCGGCCGCCAGCGCGAGGTACCAGTACCAGCCGGTGTACGGCCTGACGTCGGCCAGCAGGGCGGCGAACCGGGCGCTGGCCCATCCGGTGATCCCGACCACGAGCGCGAGCAGGGCGATCTTCCCGGCCCGGGACCGCGGCGCGGTCCCGGGCCGGAGTCTCGGCATCCGGCCGCGGGGCGTCGCCGCCTGCGTGAGGTAGTCGGCCGGGGCCAGCGCCTGGTCGAGGTAGTCAGCGGGCGGTGCGCGCCGTCGCCGGCGGGCGACGAAGAACCCGCGGGCGAGCAGCGCGATCAGCGCCAGCGTGCCGCCGACGACCCCGATGAGATCACGGACCCACTTATCCGACCCGGTGAGCGGGTAGACCTCGTTGCTGGCGCCCGCGTCGAGGGCGGGGACGCTGGAGCCGGCCCGTATCGCGGGCAGGCTTCCCGCGTAGGACACGTTCGGCAGCGTGACCGTTCCCGACGACGAGATGAACTCGCCGCTCCACGCGCCGCCGTTCTGCTGCTGCGCGATCCACCGACCGGTGATGCCCTGACCGTGGGCCGCGCGCAGCCCCGGGCCCAGATGAGTGCCTGCTCCCCAGATGACGAACACGGAGAACCCGATGCAGAGCAGCCAGACGAAGCGCCGCAGGGTGAACCAGCGGCGCGGCCAGCGGACCGCCGCCGACAGGGCGGCGCTCCAGCCGGTTCTCGGCCGCTGACGGCGATAGGGGGTCCAGGACACGGCGGCGACTATATACCGGAACGTCCCGTGAGATAAGTACCAAACCAGTCGCCGCGATCCGTCCATTTCCCGCACCGTCAGCCGGCCTCGGCCGGGCCGCCGTGCCGCCCTCCTCCGTGGCTGTTATAGTGCGCCGATGACGGCACGGAACCCGACGATCATCGCGACCAGCATCGGCTTCCAGCTGGCGGGGCAGGGGTCGATGGACTGGCGGCTTGGGCCGTCGTACGGGCTGGCGGCCTCGCTCGCGCGAGTCGGGGACAGCCCCCGGGTCTGCATCGTCGGCACCGCCCTGGGCGACGCGGGCGACATGCTGCTTGCGATCTACGCCGCCTTCGGCCGGGCCGGGTGGCGCGCCAGCCACCTGGCGCTGTTCCCGCAGCCGAACGTCCCCGATATCCAGGAGCACCTGCTCGCCCAGGATGTCATCTGGGTGGCCGGCGGCAGCGTCGCCAACCTGCTCGCGCTGTGGCAACTGCACGAGGTCGGCCCGGCCATGCACGCCGCCTGGCAGGCGGGGGTGGTGCTGATGGGGGTGTCGGCGGGCTCGGTCTGCTGGTTTAACGGCGGCACGACCGACTCCTTCGGCCTGCCGCTGCGGCCGGTCACCAACGGGCTCGGCTTCCTGCCCTACTCCAACAGCCCGCACCACGACAGCGAGGAACAGCGGCGGCCCGCGATCCACCGGCTGATCGGCGACGGGACGCTGCCCGATGGGTACGCGAGCGACGACGGCACCGGGCTCGTCTTCGAGGGGACCCAGCTGACCGACTGCGTTAGCGAGACCGAGGGCGCCACCACCTGGCAGCTCAGCCGCCGCCCGGACGGGAGCGTCGGCGAGGTCGCGCTGCCGACCCGGCTGCTGCCGGGCTGATTTACCGTTCTTCCCTGAGTACGTTCGCGCCCGCAGGCTGAGTACAACCGCCCTGTCGGGGCTCGCGCGGGGCGGCGATGGTTATCTCATGATGAATCATTTCCCGCGGGGACGGCAGCTGGTGCTGCTGCGCCGGGCCCTGCTCGCTCTCGCCGTCCTCGCCTCGGCCGCGGCCGCCACCGTGGTCGGGTTCGCCATCTATCTCGTCGTCGAGGGGTACTCGGGCGGCGGCGACCCGCAGAGCGTCGCGCCGATGCTCTTCCCGATCGCCTTCCTCGTGCTGGCGGTCTTCGGCCTGCCGGTCGTGCTGGTCTGCGCCGCTACCTGGACCGGGTATATCGCCGCGGCCCGCAAGAGCCGCCAGCCTTCCTAGGCCGTGATTGGCGTGGCTAGAGCGCGAGCAGGTAGCTGGCCAGCTCGGCCGGGTGCGCCAACGCGATCAGGTGGCCGCCTGGCAGCACGTCCGCCTCGATGCCGAGCCGGTCGCGGGCCAGCGCCTGCTGGAAGGCGACCGGGAAGAAGCGGTCGTCGGCCCCCGCCACCGCGCGGATCGCGACCGGCGGCCAGCCGTCGAAGTCGCAGACCGACGCGAACGCCGCGTCGGTCTCCGGCCGCTGGTACGGCTCGCCGGACGCGGCGACCTCCGGCGGCACGTCGTGCAGGAAGTAGACCGGCAGATCGACCTCGGTGGGGTAGCCGCCCTGCTTCGCCGCCGCTACCCGGGCGTCGGACCAGCCGGTGTTGTCCCACCACGCGCCTGCGCGTCTCCCCCGGGCGTGGGATCATCGCGTTCACGAAGACGATCGCGCTGACCGGGACCTTCTTTGCGACCAGGGGCGCGGTGAAGCCGCCGAGCGACATGGCGACCAGCACCACGCCGCCCCGGCTGCTCCGGCTGCGGCTGCTCCGGCTGCTGCGGCTGCCGATGGCGGCTTCGACCAGGCGGGCGTATTCGGGCAGGCCGGCCGCCGGATCGTCACCGGGCAGGTCGACCGCGATCGCCTCGTGCCCGGCCGCCTGCAGCAGCGGGACCACCCGGTGCCAGAACCAGGCGACGCCGCCTGCCCCGGGGATCAGGACGTAGGTGCGGCGATCTCCGGTCCGGTCCCCCGTGGGCGCTGTCTCTCGTGCGGATGCGTTCATCGTCCTAATTTAGGACCATGAAGCTTCTGGATTGCAACCTCATCGGCTAGACTCGGCGTCATGTCGACGCGACGATACGACGACCCGTGCGGGATCGCCCGTGCGCTTGACGCCGTCGGCGAGCGGTGGGCGCTGCTGGTCGTCCGCGAGCTGATCTTCGGGCCGAAGCGGTTCAGCCAGCTCAGGGACGGCCTGCACGGGGTGAGCCCGAACGTCCTGTCGCAGCGGCTGCGGGACCTGGAGGACGGCGGCATCGTCCGCCGCGAGGTGCTCGACCCGCCCGCCGGGGTCGCGGTCTACCAGCTCACCGCGCGCGGCCTGGGCCTCGAGCCGATCCTGCTCGAGCTCGGCCGGTGGGGCAGCCAGCAGCCGCTCCCGGCGGCGGGCGAGCTGAGCGCGTCGCGCGGTGCTGCTCGCCTTGAAGACCGTGTTCGACCTCGGCCGGCGTCGACGTCGACGCCGACGCCGACGCCGTCTTCGCGCTGGGGATCGACGGCGACTGGTTCCGGCTGACGATCACGGGTCGCTCGATCGATATCGTGCACGGCCGGGCCGAGCACCCGGCGGTCTGCCTGGAGACCGATGCGGCGACGCTGCGGTCGGTTGCGTTCGGCCGCGAGCCGATCGCGGCCGCCGAGCGGGACGGGCGGCTGACCGTCGGCGGTGACCGCGAGCTGGCCGAGCGCTTCACCCGGATGTTCCCGGTACCGGACAGCCAGCCGACGGCGACCGCACGCTGACCGCGCGCCTGGCAGGATGCGCGGCATGACGACCGAGCGGCTGCGAAGTCCAGCGCACGATCGCGGCCGACCCGGCGACGATCTTCCGCGTGCTGAGCGACCCGCAGGGCCACGTGGCGATCGACAGCTCCGGGATGCTGATGGACGCGACCGGCGTCGCCGGTGACGGCCGTCGGCGACACGTTCGTCGTCCACATGGACCGCGAGGCGCTCAACGACTACCCGATGGGCCGCTACGACGTGACGGTCACGATCACCACCTTCGACCCGGACCGGGAGATCGCGTGGACGATCGTGGGCACGATCCAGCCGCCGATCGGCCACGTCTACGGCTACCGGCTCGAGCCGACCGACGACGGCACGCTCGTGACCTCGTACTACGACTGGTCGACGATCGACCCGGACGTGGAAGGAGGCCGACATCTTCCCGGTCATCTCCGGAGGCGGCGCTGCGCGCCACCCTCGGCATCCTCGCCCGCACGGTGGCGCGAGGGTATCCCCGCTCGCAAGGCTGAGCGCCCGGCTGTTCGCTGGCCCGGGTGCTCACTGGCCTGGGGGCTCGCTGGCCTGGGGGCTCGCTGGCCTGGGGGCTCGCTGGCCTGGGGGCTCACTGAGCGACTGTCGCCGTGGCCGTTCTCAGCTCGCGGAACGCTTCGACGATGCGCGCTATCGGCCAGGAGGCGTTGAGGCCGCTGGGGTTCGGGAGGACCCACAGGCGCGCCGTTCCCAGGCGTTCCGGCTGGGGGCCGATGATCGCCTTGGGGCGGGCGAACGCGGTGCGGTAGGCGGTGACGCCGGCGATCCCGATGAAGCGGGGGCGGCGGGCGTCGATGAGCGCGAGCAGGCGGGCGGCGCCGTCGCGGAGTTCCTCGGCGGTGAGCTCGGCGGCCTGGGCGGTGGCGCGGGGCGCGATGTTGGTGATGCCGAGGCCGTAACCGGTCAGCTCGCCCTGCTCGGACGGCTTGAGCTGGCGCGGGGTGAAGCCGGACTGGTGCAGCGCCGGCCAGAACCGGTTGCCCGGGCCGGGCGAAGTGCCAGCCGGTCGCGGCCGAGTACAGGCCCGGGTTGATGCCGCAGAACAGCACCAGGAACGGCTCGCCCTCGGCCGGCAGCACGTCGGGGATGGTGGCGTCCCGCGCGGCCGCCAGGTCAAGCTTCACCGGTCAGTGCGAGATCTGGTCGCGCCAGGAGTAGCGGGGCTGGTAGCCGAGCAGCTGCTTGGCGCCGGTCGATCGCCAGCAGGGTGTCGAACTCGCCGATCTCGCGGCTGAGCGGGGCGTCGGGGAAGACCTCGGCCAGGACCTCGCGCGAGGGGCGGTTCATGACCGTGTCGGCGGCCGCGATGATGACGTTCTGGCTGCCGGTGACGTCCGCTTCCAGGCCGAGACGGCAGGCGGCGGCGACGTCGCGGACGTCGACGTAGCCCCACAGGTTCCACTTGCGCAGCTGCGGGTCGGGCCAGTAGGACGGGAACCGCTCGTAGTCGTGGAGCTCCATGATGTTGGAGATGCGCAGCCCGACGAACGGGATCTGCGACCAGCGCGGCGATCTGCTCGGCGATCGTCTCGCTGGCCACCTTGGACAGCGCGTAGGTCGTGGTCGGGACCGGGAAGTGGTCCTCGTCGACCGGCGCGTAGCGGGGCGGCTGGCCCGCCGCGCCGGGGAACTGCTCGGGGCCGCCGCCGAACGGCAGGCCGAGCGTGGTCTCGCTTGACGCCCACACCACCCTGGCCAGGCCCGAGCGCCGCGGCCGCGTGGAACACGTTGAAGTTCATCGTGACGTTGGCGTTGAACGTGACCGCGGGCGTGGACAGGCCGGGGGCCGGGATGTTGGCCAGGTGCACCACGGCGTCGGCGCCGCGCAGCGCCTCGGTCGCCTGGCCGTAGTCGGTCAGATCGGCGCGGAGCACGCCCGCCGGCACGTCGTCGCCGGTGAGCCTGGCGTCGGTCGCCACGACCTGGTAGCCGTGCTCGCGCAATTCCCTGACCGCGGCGCGGCCGGCCTTGCCGGTCGCTCCGGTAACGCAGATCCGCCGCGCTGTCGTGTCCGCCATGCAGCACGAGCCTAGTCCGGCGTTGTCTTCCGGCCGAGATCGGGCGGCGCGGCAGTGACGGCCGGGCTAGTGGGCGGTGCGGGCGGCGGGGACTCGCTCGGCGGCGGGCGGCGGGCCGGGCGGGGTGCCGTCGCCGAAGGGGCGGCCGGGCAGCGAGTCGCGGCCGTGCGGGGTCAGCCAGCCGGACAGGTCCGGGCCGTCCGGGACGATGCCGGACGGGTTGAGGTTGGTGTGCACCAGGTAGTAGTGCTGCTTGGTCTGGACGAAGTCGATCGTGTCGCCGAACCCCGGGGTCTGGAACAGGTCGCGGGCGTAGGCCCACAGCACCGGCATCTCGGTCAGCTTGTTCCGGTTGCACTTGAAGTGGCCCTGGTAGACGGCGTCGAACCGGGCCAGGGTCGGCCAGAGCCGGACGTCGGCCTCGGTGATCGTGTCGCCGACCAGGTAGCGGCGGGTGGCCAGCCGCTCCTCGAGCCAGTCGAGGCGGGCGAACAGCTTCTCGTAGGCCTCGTCGTAGGCCTGCTGGGTGGTGGCGAACCCGCACCGGTAGACGCCGTTGTTGACGTCCTCGTAGACGAGCGCGCTGACCTCCTCGATCTCGTCTCTGCAGCGGGTCCGGGTAGAGGTCGGGGGCGCCGGCACGGTGGTAGGCGGCCCACTCGCTCTCCAGGTCGAGCGTGATGTGCCGGAAGTCGGCGGTGACCACGCCGCCGCTGGGGATGTCCACGATCGCGGGGACGGTGACGCCCCGGTCGTAGCCGGGAATCGCCTTCTCGTACGACTCGCGGAGCTCGTGCACGCCGAGGACCGGGTCCTTCTCCCCCGGGTCGAGATCGAAGTTGCCACGACCGCCAGTCGTGCGTCGGGCCGCAGATGCCCATCGACAGGGCGTCCTCGAGCCCGAGCAGGCGGCGGACGATCATGGTCCGGTTGGCCCACGGGCAGCCGCGCGCGACGACCAGCCGGTACCGCGCCCGGCTCAACCGGCCAGCCGTCGCGGCCGTCGGCGGTGATCCGTCCGTCGAGGTACGTGGTGTCGCGCTTGAACGCGCCGGTTTTCTCGCTCATGGAACCGAACCTAGGCGGTCACGCGGTCACGCGCGACTCCCGGGTGCCGTTAGCCGAGCCGGTCGAGGAACTCGCGGGAGCGGCTGAGCACCAGCGCGGTCGCGTCGGCGTCGTAGGACGGCAGCGAGCTGTCGGTGAACAGGTGCTGGTCGCCGGGGTAGGTGAACAGCTCGCGCCAGCTCGGGGCCGACCGTCTCGACCAGCTCGCGGGCGGCGTCGAGGTCGCCCTCGAGCCCGAAGAACGGGTCCTTGTCCATGCCGTGGATCTGCACCGGGACGCCCGTCCGGCCACGGGCCGAACGCCCACTCGCCGGTGATCGGGATGCACGCCTCGTACAGCAGCGCGCCGCGCGCGCCCGGCCTGGTCTGCGCGAGCCGCTGCGCGCTGGCGCCGCCGAGGAGAAGCCGCCGTAGACCAGGCCCTGCGGGCAGCCCGGCGACGGCCTCGTTGGCCCGCGCGTCGATCGTCTCGTCGCCGATGCCGGCCGACGAGCGCGATGCCGTCCTCGATCGTGGCCGGGCAGCTCGCCGTCGAACAGGTCGGGCGTGTGCACGGTGTGCCCGCCCGCGCGCAGTTCCTCGGCGAACGCGCGGACCCCGTCGGTCAGCCCCTGCACGTGGTGGAACAGCACGACCTCGGCCATCGGTGCTCTCCTTGCCGGTGGGGGTCTGAACGATCATGACCGCATCGTCGAATGATCCAAAACTTGGTATGTTTCAAAACCTTAGTATGGTTGGGTTATGACGGTCAAGCAGATCCCCGACTACGACCTCGACGAGATGATCGTGGTCACCGCGCCCGGGCAGCTGCGGGCGCTGGCCGACCCGCTGCGCGGCACGCTGCTCGACCTGCTGCTCGAGCGGGCCGCCACCGTCACCGAGATGGCGCTCGCGGTCGACCGGCCCAAGAGCACGGTCGCCTACCACGTGAACCTGCTCGTCGACGCCGGGCTGCTGCGGGTCGTGCGGACCCGGCGGGTGCGGGCGATCGAGGAGCGATACTACGGGCGGGTCGCCCGGACGATCTACATCGGCGCGCTCCAGCCGCGACGAGGACAAGCAGATCGTGTCGTCCATCAACGGGCTCGCGCAGGCGGCGGCGGAGGCCGAACCGGCCCACGCGGCCGACGATCTGCGCTGCTCGCTGGTGCACGCGCGGATCCCGAGCGAGGAAGTGCGGAACTTCTGGGCCGCGGTGCACGAGCTCTCCCGCCAGTTCGCGCAGATCCCGCGGGCCGGCGATCAGGTCTACGGCTTCGCGGCCGGCCTCTACCCCACCGACGCGCCCACCCTCCCCGACATGGCGGACGGGCCCGCCGACTTAGGCCCCTCGGACTTAGGCCCCTCGGACCTCGGCCGCGGTACGCAGCTCCGCTTCCTGCGTTTGCAGGATCGCGCGAAGCCGGTCGGTCAGGCCGCCGCCGCCGAGCGCCGCGCCGACGGCCGCGATCGTCGCCCGCTCGTCGAGGGTGACCGGGAACAGCAGGTCCGCCAGGCGGCGGGCGAGGCGCTCCCCCCGCGCGTCCCTGGCGCTCAGCGCGGGCAGCGCCTCGGCGAAGTACCGCTCTCGGTAGCGGGTCAGCACGGACTCCTGGCCGGCTATCCAGATGCCCTCCGCCTGGGCGCGGGCCAGCCACTGCGGGGTCCGCTCGTCCAGCGCCGCCGCCCAGGCCGTCTCCTTGGCGGCCGGGTCCGGTCGCGCCGCCTCACAGGTGGCTCGCAGCGGACGCCCGGCCACCGGGTCGGCGTCGGTCAACGCCGCGAGGTCAGCCGGTTCCGCCAGGCCTCGGGTCGCCAGCGCCCTGACCAGCGCGGCGCGCAGCGTCAGGTCGGCCCGGGCCACGTCGGCGACCGAGGCGTCGCCGTCAACTAGGGCCCTGACGATCGCGAGGTGCTCGTCGGTCTGCGCGCTGGCGGCGAAGCCGGCCAGCAGCGCGCGGCGGAGGGGATCGCGGATTGCCGGGGCCTGGGCCGCGCGCAGCGCGGAGTCGGCGATAGCGGCGCGGACGGCCGCGCGGTGTCCGCGCGCAACGTAGCGGTCGGCGCAGGTCAGCGCGCGGCCGAGGAGCGCCTGGGCGGCCGTGGGCGTCAGCGGGCCGGGGATGGGATCGCTGGTTAGGCGGCGAGCGACGAGGTGGGCGTAGTCGGCTGCGCCGAGCTGGCCGGTGAGGACCATGTGCCAGGCGGCGTTCCAGCACGCGGCCTCGGTCAGCGGGTCGCCCACGTCGAAGGCGGCCTCGACCAGCGCGGCCAAGGACCGGTCGTCGATGGTGACCTGGGCCAGCGCCCAGTCGCCGGCGTTGACGAAGACGGCGGCGGGCAGCGGCTCGCCCGCGAGGCCCGGCAGGTTGGTCGCGGGGCCGGCCAGCTCGACCAGCTCGGTGCGGCGATGACGCAGTCGGCCCCGGTCGGCGGCGTCGTACAGGGCCACGCCGACTCGGTGCGGGCGCGGGAGATCCTGAGTGACCGTGAGCGAGGCGATGCTGCCGTGCGGTGCCTCGGTCAGGCTCGCGGCCAGCCGCGGCGTGCCGACGGTACGCAGCCAGGCGTCGGCCCAGCCCGTCAGGTCCCGGCCGGAGGCCCGCGACCAGCACTCGACCAGATCGTCGAGGCGGGCCGAGCCCTCGTCGGCGAACCTGGTCAGGTAGTCGGTCAGGCCTGCGGTGACCGTGTCCGGCCCGATCAGCGCGGCCAGCTGGCGGATGGCGGCGGTGCCCTTCACGTAGGTGATCGCGTTCGGCCGGTCCCGGGCCTGCGCTATCGTCGCGACCGGCGACGAGACCGGCTCGGTGGTCGGCAGCTCGTCGGCGCGGAGGGCACGGGGCTTCTCGTCGTAGCAGAAGGACGCCCAGCCCGCCTCGGTCCATTCGCTCAGGTAGGTCGCCAGCGACTCCTCCAGCCACAGGTCATCCCACCAGCGCATGCCGACCAGCCCGCCGAACCACAGGTGGGCCACCTCGTGGGCCGAGATCATCACCGCGAAGTCGTCGTCGGGGTCGGCCAACCGAGCCAGCAGATCCTCCCCGACCAGCATCAGGCCGGGCACCGAGGCGGCGCGGAAGGGCACATCGGGCAGCGCGACGATCTCGTACTTCCGGTTGGGGCACGGCACCCCGAGCTCCCGCTCGTAGTGCTCCACCGCCCCGGCCGCGATCTGGCTGAACCGGGCGAGATAGCCTGCCGTGTCGTCGGCTAGGCCGGCCCGCCCGTAGCCGGTCAGGGTCACCCCGGCGGCCGGGGGCGACGGCGACGCGGTGGGCCGCAGTGGGGCGGCGCGCATCGGTGCGACGGTGCGCGCTGGCGCGACGGTGCGGAGCGGGCCCGCGACGAAGACGAGCTCCAGCGGATTCAGCCGCACCGGGGCGAACTGCCAGCTGCCGTCCGCCCCGGGCGCGGGCCGGTCCGCCATCGCGCCGTTGGCGACGCAGCTCCAGCCGCCAGGGACGCGCACCGAGAGCGTCAGCGGGGCGGGCAGGTCGAGCTGGTCAAAGCAGCAGAACAGGTCGGGCGCCCCGGTCGGGTACGCGTACCCCCGCACGTAGTCGCCGCCACCCGACGGCTCGGCGAACCGGTTCAGGCTTCGGTCGGCAACCTCGGCCTCGACGGTGAGCACGTTCTCGGCCGCCAGCCCGGCTAGGGCCAGGCGGCCGTCGACGACCGGGCCGAGCGGCGCACCGTTGAGCACCGCCGCGCCCCCGCAGACCTGGGCCGTGAGGTCCGCGAAGGACGCGGCGCCCGGTCGCGCGCAGCGGAATTTGATCGCCGTGCGCGACCGCACCGGGGTCGCCGTGAGGTCGATGGAGACGTCGTAGGAGTCGATCGTGAGCAGGGCCGCGCGGGCCCGGGCTTCCGATTCGGTGAGCGCGGGCATCCGGCGATCCTAACGCCGACCAGATCTCCTTCGACGGAAGGGGTTCAGCCGGGCAGGCTACTCGCGCAGGCCGGCGATGACCCGGCTCAGCAGGCGCTGGTCGCGCGGTGCGGACAGCGCGTCGTCGTGGATGCGCACCAGGTCGGCGGCCGCCAGGTCCTCAAGCAGCACCCGCGTCACCCCGAGCGACACCCCGCAGTGGGCGGAGAGCTCCGCGACCGACTGGGTGCCGACGGCGGCGCGTTCGTAGAGCCGCCGCGCCTCCGGCAGCAGCCGGGCGGAGGCGCTCACGTCGTACTCCTCGACCGAGACGAGCGTGTGCAGGTAGGGGTGATTCCTGGACTGGGTCCGGCCGCCGGTGAGTACGTAGGGCCGCACCCAGGGGTTAGCGATCACCGGCTGCTCCCTCCGTTACCGGGGTCTTCATCCGTCGCAGGTCATCGCGGAGCTGCGGTGTCAGCAGGTGCCCGACCGAGTCGACCAGCCGCGCCATCTGGTGGCCGACCACGCCCAGGTCCGCGCCGTCGCTGACGAGCACCGCGAACCCGGCCAGGTTCCCGATCCCCATGAAGAGGAAGTGACCGGCCGGGAACTTCAGCATCACCTGCTCGCAGCCTGCCTGGCCGATCTGGCCCGCGATGTTGTTCCCGATGCTGATGATCCCGCTGGTCATCGCGGCCAGCGGGTCGGCCAGGTCGGGTGTCATGTCGCCGGTGGTGATCAGCGGCAGGCCGTCGGAGGAGACGATGAGCGCGTGCGTTACTCCGGGCGTCGACAGCGCGAAGTTGTCGACCAGCCAGCCGAAGTCCTGCGGCTCCTGGGGCGGCAAATCGGTCGGGTTGCTCATGCCTGGGCGCCTTCCTCGATCGGGGCATTATCAGTCGTCGCACGGACGACGCCGCCCGTGATGCCGCGTGCGGCCAGGGCATCGTGGATGCCCCGGGAGAACGCGCCGAGTTCGTCGGCGAAGGCCCTTCTGGCGGCCGCCTGCTGCAGTGGCGAAGCCGTGGCGGCCTCGACCGGCCGCGGCTGGTCAGCCCGACGGCCGGACGGCTCCCGGCGCGGCAGCTCGCACGGACGCGCGTCCTGGTCCGGTTCCGGCGCCGCCGCCATGCGGGTCACCGGCTCTGGTGCCACCGCCTCCGGCGACACCGCCTTCCGGCGCCATGGCCGCGGGCGCTATGGCCGCCGGCGCCTGCGGCGGCCGGGGCCAGGGCCTCCGGCAGCACGGCCGCCGGCGCCTCGGCCTCCGGCAGGACCGCCACCGGCACCTCGGTCTCCGGCGCTACGACGGCAGGGGCCACGGCCTCCAGTGCCACCGCGGCCGGCGCCTCGACCTCCGGCGCCACGACGGCAGGCATTGCGGGCTCCGGCAACTACGGCCAGAGCGGTCCCGGGCTCGGGCAGGCCGGTCTGCGGCGCCGCGCTGCTCGTGCCGGCGCAGCCGGGGGCGGCGAGGTTTCCACCGGGATCTCGCACAGCAGCTGCGGCGGGAGGATCACCATCGCGACCGTGCCGGTGCCGGGCGCGCGGCGCGAGGCGAATCGCACGCCGATCGAGTGCTTGCGCGCAATCCGGTGCACGACCGGGAAGCCGGTGTGCCGGCCGGTCGACTCATCGACCTCGGGCACCGGGCCGGCGAGGACGACGTTCAGCCTCGCGACCCGGCCCCGTCCGATGCCGATGCCGATGTCCTCGATGCGGAACATCACGCCGCCCTCCTCGAGGAGGTGGCAGCTCACGGTCACCATGCCCGGCGAGTACCTGGTGGCGTTGTCAAGCAGCGCGGACATCAGCGTCGGCGACGTCGTCGGCGGCGTAGCCGGGCACGGCCAGCTCGACTACGGGGCCGACCGACACCTGGGGATACCACTCGATCGCGGAGGATGCCATCCGGATGACGTCGAGCAGCGAGGTGGTGAACCCGGCCAGCCGCTCTTCGCTCCGGCCGGCCAGCGTGCGCAGCTGGCGGCTGGCCAGGCGCATCCGGGTGACCGCGTGATCGACCTGGTACAGCCGCTTGAGCCGCTCCGGATCGTCCTCGCCCTCCTCGAGCAGGTTGAGGGAGGCCCGGAGCTGCTCGGCCAGGACGAGCATGTGCGAACCGAACTGGTCGCAGATCTCCGGCCAGGCGCCGTCCGGCCGCCGCCGGCGGCGCCGACGGGCGCTCAATCGGCTGGGTCTGGCCGAGCCGCGGCGTCGGAAGGCGGCCCGAACGCCCCGGCGGTACGGCCGCGGCGGTCAGCGTAGCCGACCGGGTGCGGGCCGCGCGCGGTCGCGTCGTGACCGCTGGTCGCTGGTCGTCGGCCGCGGTAATGCGCGCGCTCGCGGTCCCTGACCGCGCTGGTGCCGGCCCATTGCTGTGGGACGAAGGGCTGTTGGCCTGCTTCCTGGTCGACGCTCTCGGGCCGACGCTGTCGAGCCAGCCGGCCGCAGCGGGATCGTACTCATGGTCAGGCCTCGGCGTGATCCCGAGACGGCGGCTGAGACTCAGCATGGTCATGGCAGCACGTTCTTCCCTCTATATGCGGCACGTTCTTCCCTCTCGAGGGAAAAGGGAAGGCGGACGAAATTCAGATTCGCATAGACGTCGCGCAATTACGCGGGGTTTGACGCAGGAAGTGCTTTCAGCCTCGGGAAATTCATCGATTCCAATGCCGCACATCACCCCATCTACTCGACAAATGGTCAGATCATGACCGTGCTCTTGCTCCACCTTCGCCTCGTCATCACGGAAGCTGATCGTCCGGGATTGCTCGTAGCGTGGGGACTGAAACGTTCATCAACAGAAGGGGATCCCATGGTCCTGGCGGCAACCGAACTCGACGCCGAGCGCAGCGACCTGCTGGCGATGCTCGGCGAGCAACGGCAGTTCCTGCGGTACACCACCCGCGACCTGACCGACGAGCAGGCGCGCGCCCGGACCACGGTCAGCGAGCTGACCCTCGGCGGGCTGATCAAGCACGTCACGGACGTGGAACGGAGCTGGGCCGAGTTCATCGTGGAGGGGCCGAGCGCGCTCGGCGACGCGTCGGCGATGACCGAGGCGGACTGGGCCAAGCGGGCGGACGGGTTCCGGCTGCTCGACGACGAGACGCTGGCGGGCGTGCTCGACGCCTACGAGGCGACCGCCGCCGCGACCGCCGAACTGGTGCGCACGCTGCCCGACCTCGACGCGACCCAGCCGCTGCCGGTCGCCCCCTGGTTCCCGCCATCGACGCGGTGGTCCGCCCGGCAGGTCGCTGCTGCACATCATCGCCGAGACCGCGCAGCACGCGGGGCACGCCGACATCATCCGCGAGTCCCTCGACGGCCAGAAGACGATGGGCTGACCCGGCCCGGTCCGCCACCTGGATGGGGACACCTTTCCGGTTGGCGGCGGAGTCAGGGACCGTTCGATATGACCATGTCTTGATCTTTGGATCTTGACTTTGCCAACGGCCGGCGGCGCGGCTGAGGACCTCTTCCTCGGTGAGCGGGCTTGACGGGTGGTGGCTGAGGCACATCGGGGTGCGGATCTGGCGGAACGCGCTGCCCTCGGTCGCGAGGTAGAACTGACCGCTGCTGAGGCGGCCGATGTCGGGCAGGTTGCCGCCCTTGGCCCAGGCGAGCTCGCGGGCCGCGCCGATCTGGACGGGGCTGCTGAGCAGTCCGAACAGCTGTGTGGTGGCGTTGCCGGGAATGGAGTTGTGCAGGCTCTTGGGCGACTGGGTGGCGAAGAGCAGGCCGAGGCCGTACTTGCGCGCCTGCGAGGCCAGCCGCCTGGTCGACTCGCTGCACGCGGTGGTGCCGACCGACGGCACCAGGTCCTGCGCCTCGTCCATGACCAGCAGGCCGCCGAGCGGGCGATCTTCGGCCGGGTTCCGCTTGACCCACGAGAACAGGGCCATCTGGAGCTGGTTGACGAAGCCCTGCCACTGTTCGAGGCTGGCCATCCCGACGCTGCTGATGACCGAGATGCGCGCCCGCTTGCCGGGCGGCGGGGTGAGCAGCGTGCCCGGGTCGGCCGGCTCGCCGACGCCGCCGAACAGCGGGTCGGTCGCGCGGACGGCCCGCAGCCGGTCGGCGAGCTCGGCCGCCAGCAGCGGGCCCTTGGCGATCTCGGTCACGTGCTCGGGCAGGGCAGACAGCAGGTCGATGAAGACGCCGAGGTCGTGGCCGGCGCCGCGGCCGAACCAGCGCATCGCCTCGGTCAGCACCGCCTTCTCCTGGGCGGCCCTGGTGCTCGCCCGGTGCACGCCGACGCGGGGCGCGAGCGCCTCGACGGCGGCGTCGACGGCGGCGTTGAACTCGTCGACGTCGTCGAGGACGGCGCCGAAGTCGGGCAGCGGCTGGAAGGTGAGCGGGCGGCCGCTCTCCCGGCGCGGGGTCCAGACCACGACGTCGGTGCCGGCCAGGTAGTCGGCTGGCCCGCTCGGCGTCGCCGTCCAGCCACGGGGTCGGCTGGTCTGGCCACTGCGTCGCCGAGGCGGGCGAGGTCGTTGTTGGGGTCGAGGACGATCGACGAGACGCCCTGCAGCGCGCACTCCTCGATCACCCGGCGGAGCAGCACGGTCTTGCCGGATCCGGAGCCCGCGAAGATCGCCAGGTGACGGCGGAGGGCGGCCAGGTCGAGCGTCGTTTCCGGAGCGCCCGGCCCCGCGTCAGCGGCCGGGAGGCCGATGCGGATGGCCGGGCGGGGACGCGGCGCCGGGGCGGGCGTCGGCGTTGCTCGGGCGGGCGTTGCTGGGGTCGGCGGCGCTGGCGGTCGGGCTGCGTGGCTGGGGTCGGCGTTGCTCGGGTGGGCTCGGGGCGCGGGTCGACGGCGGCGTCGCCGAGGGCGCGGCCGAGGAGCTCGGTGCCGTGCGCGGGCCGCCGGGCGAGGAGCCACGCGTTCAGCTCCGGGTGGTGGCCGGCCAGCAGCTCGCCGAGGGCGGCGAACGTCTTCAGGTCCGCCTCGGAGACCGGCAGCAGCGTGCCCGCCCTTGGCCGCGAACTCGGCCGCCGCCTTCTCGGTGACCGGGCCGCTCGGCCACCCGGCCGACCTGAGCACGAACAGCCGGCGGCTCGGCGTCGCCGACGCCGCCTGCGGCGAGGCCGGCCCCCTCGATCGCCTTCCTGAGCCGGGTCTGCACGGCGCGCGGGCTGTTCGAGGCGATGGCGCGGAACGCCCAGCGGCGCTGCCGTTCGGTCCTGGTGTCGAGGAGCATCCGCAGGCAGGCGTGCAGCCTCGGGTTCTTGCCCGGCAGCGGCTCCTGAACGAACGCCTGGTCGTCGGCCCCGCCGAGCTCCCTGGCCCAGGCCTCGAGGCCGGCCGCGAGCAGCGGCGGCATCGCCGCGTCCTCGGTCTCCGGGCTCGAGCGCGGCGCCGACCGTCGCCTGCTGGCCGAGCCGGGCGAACAGCCGGTCGAGGGCGGCCAGGCCGGGCGACTCGGCTGGCGCCGTCGGCGGTGGCCGACTGCGGGTCGGGCGGCACCTCGTCCAGCTGGTCGAGCTCGACGATGTCCTGCTCCTGCAGGCACCGGGCGACGTGCGCCTCGATCCGCTTGAGGAGGGCGCGCGCGGTGTACTTGCTGGCGTCGTCGAACGCGGCCGGCCGGATCGGCCAGGTCGGGTACGGCGGTTCGAAGCCGACCCGACCGAAGTCGACCGCGAACCGCTTCTCGATCATCAGGCGGCCGACGTCCGCGCTCGGGATGTTCCGCAGCTGGCGGGCCTCGCGGAACCGGTCGGTGACGGTGTCGACCCCGTACTTGCGGATGTACGTCCCAGCTCTCCGGGAGGCAGGAGACGATCGTGAGGGTGCGGTGGGCGACGTCGCGCAGCGCCATCAGCCCGGTCGCCACGTCCGCCAGCGGCCGCGACCTGCGGCGGCGTCGGCGGCGCTGCGGCCGACGAGCTCGTCGATCAGCGCGTCGACCTGGTCGATCGCGAGCACGATGGGCCCGGCCAGCGCCAGCAGCTGGGAGACCTCGTTGACGAGCAGCCTCGGGATCTTCCTGGTGGAGTTGATGCGCCAGTGGCGGCGGTCCTGCAGGTCGACCTCGTTGCCGGTCAGGTAGTAGTAGCCGACGTCCTGGTCCTCCTGCAGCGGCGACGCAAGCAGGACGAGCGCCCGCGCGGTGTCCTGGCAGATCAGGCCCAGCGAGGGGGCGGTCCGGCGGAGCGCCGCGATGAACACCTTGACGCCCTCGGGGGTCGGCGGCACCTCCCCGGTGACCTGGGCGCGGAAGCTGCCGTCGAGCCCGACCTGGTCCGCCAGCCGGGTCAGCAGCGCCGCCAGCTGGTTGCGGCTGCCGTCGGGGAGCGGCAGCAGCTGCTCCACCATCGAGCCGAGCACCTGCTCCCAGAACGCCTTCGTGAACAGGTCGCCGACCAGGAAGAAGAAGCCGCCCTGGCGCTGCACCTGCTCGCGGGTCCAGCCGAGCAGGTGGGTCTTGCCGACGCCGCGCTGGCCCTGGATGACGATGCCGAGCGGCCTGGCCCCGTCGGCGCGTGACCTCGCGGATGCCGCTGCCGATCAGGGCGGCGGTCACCGCGTGCAGGCCGTCGACGTGATAGCGCTGGTCCGTCCAGACGTCGTCGAGCGCGCGGGTCCAGTTGAAGGTGAGCCCGGCTAGCGCGGTTAGCTCTTCGGTGCTCATTCGCTGCTCATGTCATTCGCTGCTCGATTCACTCACTCGATCGAGATCAGGTGCTTGTGCTCGCCGCCGATGCGAAGCGCCGCTTCGCGGTCCGCGTCGGACAGTGCCCGCTGGTTGGACTGCGGAATGAGGTTGATCCGCTGCTCGGTGAACAGCGCGGCGAGCGCCGCGTCCACGTCGGGGCGCGGCATGTCCGGCAGCCGCAGGCGCAGGTCGCGCAGGCTGACGAACTCGCCGCGGCCGAGCGGCGAGCGAACGGTAGCCGGCCTCGATGCACGCGGTCAGGTCATCGGCGTGGCGGCGTGCGGCTGGTCGGCGTTGCGCGCGGTGGCGTGTCGCTGCGGTTGGTCGGGGCGGGGCGACGATGTCGGCGAGGCTGAGCCCGGCCGCGTCCAGGTAGCGCGCGAACACGGCCGAAGACGCGGTAGTGCGCGCGCTCCAGGCTGCTGCCGCGCTCGCCCGGCGCCGCTGCCAGCTCCTCGGCGCACCAGCGCCAGCCGGCGTCGGACAGCTCGTGCGCGAAGGCCCGGCCGACCTTGGTCGACTCGACCAGCTTGCGGTCGTTCAGGTCGCGGCGCTCCGCTCCGTCGAGGCGGACGCCGATCAGCTGCTCGAGCTCCGGGTTGGCGACCTGGCGCGCCTCGCCGAGGAGGGCGAAAAGCACCGCCCGCTGCCTGACCGTCAGGTCATCACGCGACACGATCGAACAACTCTTTTCATTGCCAAGGAGGCGCCGAGGCGCACCGGGGATACCGGGCAAATCTTATGACCGAGCGCCCGGCGACCGCCGGAAATCCGCGATTACCGCAAATCGGGACGTCCTGGCCCGGTCAGCCACCGCCGCGGGCCCAGCCGCGGCGTAGGCTTGGCCGATGGCGTTCAGCGGCTGGCCGACGGCGGCACTGGAGTTCTACGAGGGCCTCGAGACAGACAACTCGAAGGCGTACTGGACCAGCCACAAGGCGGTCTACCAGGAGCAGGTGCTCCGCCCGATGGAGGAGCTGCTCGAGGACCTGGCCGCCGAGTTCGGGCCGTCGAAGATCTTCCGGCCGTACCGGGATATCCGCTTCAGCAACGATAAGACGCCCTACAAGACGCACATCGGGGCGACCGTCGGCGGGACCGGCTACGTGCAGTTCTCGGCCGACGGAATGTCGGCGGGCACCGGGATGTGGCACCTGGAGCCGGACGAGCTGATCAAGTACCGGGCCGCGGTGGCCGGCCCGGACGGCGCCGAGCTCGCCGCGATCGTGGCCGGCCTCGAGCGGGCGGGCGTCGAGATCCACGGCCACGGCATCGCTCAAGTCCGCGCCGCGCGGTTACCCGGCCGACCACCCCAGGATCGAGCCTGCTCCGGCACAAGGGCCTGACCACGTGGCGGCACTGGAACCCGTCGCCGACGCTGTCCACGCCGGCCGCGGCCGGGAACGTCGTCGAGCTCTTCCGGACGAGCGCGGCCTTCTGCGACTGGCTCAGTTCGCACATCGATCGCTGAGCAGTGCGCGTTGGGCCGCGGCGCCTAGGTATCTATACCGATTTGCACGGCGGACGCGGTTACCGATGACAGCGTTATCGGGCGATGACACGATCTGCCCATGGCGACGAGCGGGGCGGCGTTTCGCCCGGAAGAACCGAACGTCGCGCGGATGTACGACTACATGCTCGGCGGCAAGGACAACTTCCCGGCCGACCGGGAGGCCGTCCGGCGGACCTTCGAAGTGCTCGGCGAGGACGTGGTGCGCGGCACCGTCCAGCAGAACCGGCGCTTCCTCGGCCGCGCCGTCCGCTACCTGGCCCGCGACGCGGGGATCAGGCAGTTCCTCGACATCGGGACCGGGCTGCCGACCATGGGGAACGTGCACGAGGCGGCGCGGGCGGAGGCGCCCGACAGCCGCGTCGTCTACGTCGACAACGACCCGGTGGTGATCTCGCACGCCGGGTACACGCTGCACGGCGTCGAGGGCACCGCGATCGTCGGCCGCGACGTGCGGGATCCGGGCGGGATTACCGGGGACACCCGGGTCCGTTCGGTGCTCAGCTTCGATCGTCCGATCGCGGTCCTGCTGGTCGCGATCCTGCATTTCGTGGCGGACGCAGACGACCCGGCCGGCATCGTCGCCGCCCTGATGGCGTCGGTGCCGCCGGGCAGCTTCCTGGTGATCTCGCATCTGTCGGCGGACCACTACGCGGAGGCGGACAAGGCGGCCGACGTCTATCAGGACGCGTCGTCGGGGCTGCACCTGCGCACGCGGGCGGCGGTCGGTTCGCTCTTCGACGGGCTGCCGCTTGAGGAGCCGGGCGAAGTCGTCTGGACGTCGCAGTGGCAACCGGACGCGGACACCCCGCCGGTCGACTCGCCCGGCGGGGCGTCGCTGTGGTGCGGGATCGCCCGCAAACCGATAACTCGGGCAGCGGAAGGCGCTTCTTCGCCTCCGCGTAGAGGTCGGCCGGGAGCGGGCCCTTCTCCGCGGTGGCGATGTTGCTGGCGAGGTGATCGGGGTTCGCGGTGCCGACGATCGTGGTGGACAGTCCGGGGTGGCTGAGCGTGAAGCGGAGGATGAACTCCATTGCCGGTATCCCGGCCTCGGCCAGCAGCGTCCTGGACGCCGGAGGTCTCCCAGTTCCGCTGGCCGACGCCGGGCTGCTGGGTGAGCGGCCCGACCCGCCAGTTCTTCTCCTCCGAGGCCGCGCCGCGGGCGGCGCCACCGCGGATGAAGGTGCCCGCGCCGGCGTCCGCCGCCTCGGTGATGAGGTCCTCGTGGTCGCGCTGGACGGCCGAGTACGGGATCTGAAAGACGTCGAAGACGTTCATCGCGATGTGGTCGGGGAGGTTCGGCAGGATGCCCGACATGCCGATGAAGCGGACCTTGCCCTCGCGCTGCAGCGCCTGCAGCATCTCGACGGTGCCGTTCTCCTCGAGCGTGGCCCGGCTCGGTGACATGTGGACCTGGACCAGGTCCAGGCGGTCGGTGCGGAGCCGGCGCAGCGACTGCTCGACGTCGGCGCGGACGTTCGCCGCGCTGTAGTCGTGCGGGTACGGCGGCGCCGCGTCGGCTGGGATCTCGATCAGGCAGCCGCACTTGGAGGCGAGGAAGAACTCGTCCCGGCGGTGGCCGACGTGCGTGCCGATCAACTCCTCGCTGCGGCCGTAGTCGGGTGAGGTGTCGATCAGGTTGATGCCGCCGTCGAGGACCGCGTTGAGCAGCCGCCCCGCGTCCTCGTCGGCGATCTCCGGGCCGCGCGGCTGGCCTCTAAGCTCCATCGCCCCGTAGCTGAGGATGGTGACGTCAGCGCCGGTGCGCCCTAGGGTTCGTGTCTTGATCGCCATACTGGTTACGCTATCGGGCGCGGTTCTCAGGGACCTTCGTCAGTGGCCTTCGAGGGCGCTCGGGTCGGCCGGGACGTCGACCGAGTGCTCGCGCAGCGCGGTCAGCGGGACGATCTCCAGCGCGCGCTCGTGCGTGCAGGCAAGGACGACCGGCGACGCGCTGCCGTCCTGGTACGCGCGGAGCCAGTTCACGGCCGTGACGCACCAGCGGTCCCCCGGCACCAGCCCGGGAAAGCGGAACTGCGGCATCGGGGTGGTCAGGTCGTTGCCGATGCGCCGCTGGTGCTCAAGGAACTCGCTTGTCACCACCGCGCAGATGGTGTGACTCCCCCGGTCCTCGGGGCCGGTGGTGCAGGTGCCGTCCCGGTAGAACCCCGTCAGCGGGTCACTTCCACAGGGCTCAAGCTCGCCGCCCAGCACGTTCCGGTCGCTCATCCCAGCAGTATCGGTAGCGGCGCTATCGGCCCGCAAGCCCCCGGGGATGATCTTGACTTCCGACAAACGCAATTCAGCTAATCGGGATCGGATTTCGCCTGAGCTGACCCGCGTTTTCTGTCGCGTCCCGCGTCTTGACAATAGTTAATGATTTTGTTAATTATTGTGGCGTGAGACAGAACGGGGACCTGACGGCCGGGACGGTCATCGAGGCGCTCGGCGACCCGGTCCGGCGGCAGGTGGTGACGCTGCTCAGCGGCGGACCGCGGCGGGCGGGCGAGATCGCGACGGAGATCGGCATGTCGGCCCCGGCGATCAGCAGGCACCTGCGCGTTCTCCTCGAGGCCCTCGTGATCGAGGACGAGCGCCTGCAAGCGGACGCGCGGGCGCGGGTGTTCCGGCTCCGGCCACAGTCGATCACGGCCGCGCGGGCGTGGCTGGACGAGATCCTGGCGGGCGAAGGAGGCCTCGGGAGCGCCCGCTAGCTGCGGTTTCGGCCGCATAACGCCCCGCTAGTATAGACATCTGTTGAATCGGTCATTAATCTTGACTGTATGGTCAGTCAGGATTTTTCGGACTCGGTACACAACGAATCCTCGCGCGCCTTCCCGCCTGCGCCGGTCGATCCGGCCGCGCTCGCCACCGCGCTGCTTCCGTTCGGCGAGAGCCGGATGCTGCCGCCCGCCGCATACACGTCGGCGGAGGTGTTCGACTGGGAGCGACGGCACTTCTTCGGCGGTGGCTGGACGTGCGCGGCCCACGGGTCACGACTGCCCGCGGCCGGCGACCAGCTCGCGGTGGAGACCGGAAACGGCGGCGCGCTGCTCGTACGGGGCGAGGACGGGAAGGTCCGCGCGTTCGCGAACACCTGCAGGCACCGCGGCCACCAACTGCTGCCGTGCGGCTCGTCCGCGATCGGCCAAGGCCATCGTCTGCCCGTACCACTCGTGGGCGTACTCGCTCGCAGGCGAGCTGCGCGGCGCGCCCGGCTACCGGGAGGTCCCCGGCTTTGACGCGTCCGCGTGGCCGCTGGTGTCGCTGCCGGCGGTGGAGTGGCACGGGCTGGTGTTCGTCGACGGGTCGGGCGGGGCGGCCGGGCCGCTGCCGCTGGCGGGGCTGGACGCGATCGTCGCCCCGTACGAGCCGGAGCGGCTGGTCGTCGCGGCCTCCCACAGCTACGACGCCGCCGTGAACTGGAAGATTCTGACCGAGAACTACCACGAGTGCTATCACTGCCCGACGATCCATCCGGAGCTGTGCAGCGTCTCGCCCCCGCACAGCGGGGAGAACTACCCGGCCACCGGGTCCTGGATCGGCGGCTGGATGTCGCTGCGGGACGACGCGGCGACGATGTCGCTCGACGGCCACAGCGGCGGCGTGCCGCTGCGCGGGCTGTCGGCGGAGGAGCTGCGCACGGTGGCCTACGTCGGGATCTTCCCCAACGTGCTGCTGAGCCTGCACCCGGACTACGTCATGACGCACATCCTCACCCCGGTGGCGGCGGACCGGACGCGGATCGACTGCTCGTGGGCGTTCGCGCCCGAGGCGGTCGCGGACGCGTCGTTTGACCCGTCGTACGCGGTCGACTTCTGGGACCTGACCAACCGCCAGGACTGGGCCGCCTGCGAGGGCGTGCAGCGCGGTCTGTCCTCGCCGTTCGCCTCGCCCGGGCCGCTCGCCCATGAGGAGGACGCGATCTACTCGTTCGTGACGACGGTGGCCCGCGGGTACCAAGGGATGCGGGTGACCGAGCGGACGGCTGAGACGGGGCTTGCTGTCTGAGCCGAGACTCAGCGTCTGAGTCGTTTGGTGCGCGTAGGGCGTTACCAGGCGACCTCTGCCTGCCTCCACTTGTTATCAGTTCTGACCATTTTTCACCTTCCTATCTGTTCTGACCATTATTCCGCCTGAATTGTCCGATTTTTGTGGTCAGAACCGATAAGGAGATGAGTGGAAGTGGTCAAAACTGATACATAGGTGCACGCGAGCTGTGGAAGGTGTGAACGATCCGCCGACGTGGTGCGGTGGGGCTAGGCGGGGCCGGTGGGGTAGCGCTGGCGCGTGGGGTCGCGCTGGGCGCCCGGGTGATGGTGGCGCGTGGGGGTGATGGTGGCGCGTCGGGTGATAGTGGGGGGTAGGCGTGGGTGGGTGGGTCAGGCGTGGGTGGGTGGGTCAGACGAGGGCGGAGGGGCCGCGTTTGGTTAGCTGGCCGGCGATGATCATGCGCTGGATCTCGCTGGTGCCCTCCCAGATGCGCTCGACGCGCAGTTCGCGGTAGAAGCGCTCGGCGACGTTCTCGCGCATGTAGCCGCGGCCGCCGAAGATCTGGACGGCGCGGTCGGCGACCCGGTTGGCCATCTCCGAGCAGTAGAGCTTGATCATCGAGCACTGGGCGTGCGCGGTCTTGACGTCGGACGGGTCGCGGTCGATGCCGCGGGCGGTCTCGTACAGCATCGAGCGGGCCGCGAACAGCTCGGTCACGCTGTCCGCGAGCATGCCCGCGACCAGGCCGTGGGAGGCGATCGGGACGCCGCCGGCCACGCGGGCGCTCGCGAACGCGGTCATCTCCGCGACCAGTCGGTCGGCCGCGCCGGTGCAGCGGGCGGCGACCATCAGCCGCTCGAAGCGGAACCACTCGCGCGAGTAGAGCATGCCGCCGCCCTCGTCGCCGACCAGGTTGGCGGCCGGGACGCGGACGTCGGTGAACTCCACGATCGGGTGGTGGTGGCTGATCGTGTGGGTGTAGGCGGGGGTGCGGACGACGGAGACGCCGGGGGTGGGCAGGTCGACCAGGAAGAGCAGGTGCACGGCGGGCTGGGGCGGGGACCACGGGACCGTTCGGGATGAACGGGGTTGATCTTTTTGGCTTGGAAGAAGCAGTAGTCGGCGGAGTTGTAGCTGGTGACGTGCCACTTGACCCCGTTCAGGACCCACTCGTCGCCGTCGCGGTAGGCGGTCGCCTCGATCGCGTCGACGTCGGAGCCAGCGGACGCCTCGGTGATCGCGTAGCACTCCTCGCGCTCGCCCCGGACGGTCGGCTTGAGGTACCGCTCGACCTGATCGGCGGTCGCGACCGGCGGGAACCAGGAGGGCGGGGTGGCGGCGACCCAGCCGAGGGCGTTGGTGACCCGGCCGACCTGCTCCTGGACGAGGACCTGCTGGAGGGCGGTCGCGCCGACGCCGCCGAGGGCGGCGGGCATGTTGGTGGCGAACAGGCCGAGCTCGATCGCCCGCTTCTTGTGGGCGGCGGTCACGTCGTCGGGGAGGGCCCCGTCGAGCTCCGCCTGGACCTCGAGCGGTATCAGCTCGTCGGCGAAGACGCGGGCGCGCGCTTGGATGTCCTCATCCGCTGCAGACAGGCCGTACATCGGTGGCACCTCGATTATTGGGTCATTGACTGAACGTTCAGTCTATGTCTAGCATCGAAGCGTGCCGATGACTAGTGAGCTGCCGAAAACCGCCGACGCCGTCGTGGTCGGCGGCGGCACCGTGGGCGCCTGGTGCGCGTACTTCCTCCGCCAGGCCGGCCTGGAGAACGTCGTCCTGGTCGAGAAGGGCGTGCTCGGCCAGGGCGCGTCCAGCCGCGCGGCCGGGGTGGTGCGGGTGCAGGGCGGGACGCCCGAGGCGGTGCGGCTCGGGCGCTGGTCGCGCTCGTTCTACCTCGGGCAGCAGGCCGAGATCGGCACCGACTCCGGGTTCGTCCAGCAGGGGTACCTGCTGCCCTGCTTCACGCCGCCCGAGGTCGACGCGGCGCACGCGCGGATCTCGATGCAGCAGTCGCTGGGGCTGCCGGTGCGCTGGCTGACCTCCGGCGAGGTCGACGCGATCAACCCGACGATGGCGCCCGGGTGCACGCTCGGCGCGACCTACTGCGACGAGGACGGGTACATCACCCCGCCGCGGAACGTCGCTGCGTACACGGCCGCGCTGGTCGGCTCGGGCGTGCTCGTGGCCGAGCGGACGCGGTTCGGCGGGCTTGCTTCCGGCGCCGGCGGCGGTTCCGGCGGCTCGGCGGGCACCGTGCTGACGTCGCGCGGGCCGGTCTCGGCCGGGCTGGTGGTGCTAGCGGGCGGGCCGCAGCTGGCGGCGGTCGGCGCGCTGGCCGGGGTCTCGGTGCCGGCGGGCGGGGTGCGGCACACGGTGGCGGTGACCGAGGAGCACCCGGCCTTCGCGAGCACGCCGATGGCGTTCGACGTCCCGTCGGGGCTGTACTGGCGGCCGGAGGAGGGCGGGCTGCTGTTCGGGATGAGCGATCCGGACGAGCCGCCGGGTGAGAACCGCTGCCTGGACTTCGAGTACCTCGCGCTGATGCGGGCCAAGCTGGCCGCGCTGGTCCCGCTGACGGCCGGGCTCGGCCTGCGGCGGGCGTGGTCGGCGACGATCGACTTCACGCCCGATCACCTGCCGATCATCGGCCCCGCGGCCGACCTTTCGCGGGTGTTCGTGGCGTCGGCCGGCGGGGCCGGCATGATGTGGGGGCCCGCCGTCGCGCGCTGCGCGGCGGACGTCGCCCTCGGTGTTACGTCGACGGTGGTCGAGGACGTTTCCATGCTCGGCCTCGACCGGTTCGACGCCTCCGGCCGCAGTAGGCTCGCGGCCGATCCAATCGCACTCCCCTTCCCCGAGAAAGCGTCGTGATCATGAGTTCAGCGACCGAAGTTCCCTTCATCGACACCACGGTGCTCAGCGCCGCCGCCACCGCCGAGCTCGAGGACTGGGGGCTGCTCGAGGAGGCGACCTCGGACGAGGTGCCGATGCAGGTGCACGGGCTGACCATGTGGACCGGGCCGGAGGGCAGCGGCCAGGAGACCGGGATCTGGCAGTGCACGGCCGGGCCGTCGTACTGGGTCCAGGAGGAGAACGAGTTCATCTACCTGCTGTCCGGATCGCTGACCGTCACCCCCGACGGCGGGAAGCCGGCCACGTTCGGGGCCGGTGACAGCGCGATGTTCCCGCGCGGGTGGCGCGGCACTTGGGACCTGCACGAGACCGTGCGCAAGGTCTACGTGGTGTTCTGAAATACGGCGCTTCGCCAATCGTGGTCGCGGTCGTGGTCGCGGTCGCCATTATTGTCAGGCCGCGAAGAAATGTCGGCTGGCCGATTTAGCTCGCGCCGCTTGCCTTGAATTCAGGCGACGCGAATTGGGTATTCAGTCGAATTCGATTCGCATGACCGCGCGGCGGACGCTCGGGCGGGAGACCTCGGTCAGGCCGGCCTCGGCGAAGACCTGGCGGGCGCCGACGTGCAGCTCGCCCCAGGTGATCTCGCGGCCGGGCTGGGTCAGCATCGGATAGGCCTCGAGCGCCCGCGCGCCGTTCGCCCGGGCGTAGCCGACGGCCGCTTGCGCCAGCGCGTAGGTGACGCCGCGCCTGCGGTAGCCCTTGCGGACCACGAGGCAGGTGACCGCCCAGACCGAGTCGTCGCGCTTGTCCTCGTCCGGGCGCCCCTTCCAGACCGTGGGCAGCCCGAGCAGCCGCGGGTACTCGGTCCTGGGCTCGACCGCGACCCAGCCGACCGGCGTCGACGCCGGGTCCTTCAGGAACGCGACCAGACCGGAGGTCGAGGTCGCGGCCGGGTCGCCGCAGTTGGCCTGGTCGCGCAGGCTCGCCCGGCGCTGCTCGTCGGTTGCCTGCTCCCAGAACCAGCCCCGGGTCTTGAACCGCTGGCAGTTGCACCGGCTGCTGTAGTCGCGGGTGCCGAAGACCGCCTTGAGGTCGTCGGCCGAGGCGTGGTTGGCGGGCACGATGGACAGGTCATCGGCCGTGATCGGCGAGCTTGGCCCGGTTGGCTGGTCGCGCTTCATGACTGTCCTCTCTGCGCCCGGTCGGGGAGTGCGCCTCGGTACGGCGTGCGCCTCGGTCTGGCGTGCGCTTGGGTCCGCGCCGGTGCCGGCGCGTGTGCTGGGTCTGGTCGGCAGAGTACCGTTTAGGCCGGACGTTCTGCTTCCGGGAAGCGGGGAGGATGCGGTCGGATGACGCACGTCGGCGGGGGCCACGAGATCAGCCCCACCGCCCGGGCCCTGCTCGCGCTCGAGGCGATCCAGAACGCGCCCGGCATCACCGCCACCCGGCTGGGCGAGCGGCTCGGCGTCACCGAGCGGGCCGCGCGCCGCTACGTCGCGATCCTGCGCGAGGCGGGGCTGCCGATCGACTCCGTCAGCGGGCCCTACGGCGGGTACCAGGTGGGTCACGGGCTGCGGCTGCCGCCGCTCACGTTCACCGCCGCCGAGGCATCCGGACTGGTCATGGCCGTCCTCGAGGGGCACAAGGGAGCGGCCGACCCGGCCGACCTGGTAGGCGGCGCGCTCGCCAAGATCGTCCGGGTGCTGCCGGCCCGGGTCGCCGCCCAGGTGCGGCCGATCCGCGACAGCGCCGCCGGCGGCACCCCGGACGAGCCCGACCCGGCCGTCCTGGTCAGCCTGGAGGTGGTGACCACCCTGTTCGAGTCGTGCGCGGCGGCGCGGCGGCTGCGGCTGACGTACCGGCGGGGGCACTGGGCGGGTGACAGCGCGGACCGGGCGATGGAGGTCGACCCGTGGGCGGTGGTGCTCCGGCGCAGCCGCTGGTACCTGCTGTGCTGGTCGCACACCGTGGAGGCGCGACGGGTGCTGCGCATCGACCGGATCGTGACCGCGTCGACGACGCCGGAGACGTTCACGCCGCCGGCCGCCCTCGACGCGCTGGCCGTCCTCGAGGAGCACCTGTCGCAGGGCTGGGCGTACGACGTCGACGTGGTCATCGACGCGGCGGTGGCCGAGGTGGCGCGCTGGCTGCCGCGCAGCCTCGGCACGCTGACGCCGTCCGACGACGGCCGCCGCACCCGGCTGCGCGCGTCCACCGCCAACCCGAGCTGGTACGCGGGCCGCCTGGCGGTGCTCCCGTACGCCTTCCACGTGCACGGCTCGGCCGAGCTTCGGCAGGCGACGGCCGATCTTGGCCGACGGTTGCTCGCGTCCGGGTCGGGCGCTCCCTAGCCCGTTAACCCCGCCTGCCGCTGGTGTCGCAGCGAGGTACCGGTGCGGGCGCTGTTGACGACATCGGTGATGGCGGCGATAACCAGGTCGGGATCGCTCTCGTGGAGTCCGTGCTCCGCGTGGCTGGAGATGACGTGGTGGCTGTTGGCGGACAGTTGCGCCTGCTCGGAATGGAACTCATGCCATACCTGCCACTGCCGGCCGCCGTACGGCCCGCCGTCCGCGCGGGTGATCACCGCCAGCGGCAGGTCGCCGAGCGCACCGGGCGCGAGCGGGCGGTCGGCGGCGGTAAGGCCGCGGAAGGCCCGCCATTCCCGCATCATGGACAGCCGATCGGCTCCCTCGCGCTTGGCCCGGGTGGAGAGCAGAATCTGCGGGTAGAACAGCGCCCCCTCGAGTCTGACGCGCCAGGTGAACACCGCGTTGAGCAGCGGCGTCTGACCCTCGTGACTGGACTCGACGAGGACCATCCCGACCACGTCGGCTGGGTACATGGCCGCGTACTTGCGTACGTAAAGCCCGCCCGCGGAGAACCCGACGAGAACGAGCGGAGCGGACAGGCCGAGCGCCTCAAGCACCGCGTGCAGGTCCCCGGCGATGTCGGCCGGCGTTCTGCGGTCGACGGCTCGGCTGCTGACCCCGTAGGGCGCTCGGTCGTAGGTCACGACCGTCGTTTGCTCGGAGAGGGTCTCGGCGATGGACCGCCATTCGGCCGCCACGCCGCCGAATGACGGTTCTATGACCACGACCGGCGAACCGCCGCCGAATACGTTCGCCTCAATCCGATGCCGCCCCGCCGTCACGACCGTCGTGCGCGCTGCCATTCCGCAAACCCTTCATCAGAAGGCGCACGCAGCGGCCGCCTTCGATTACTGATTCCGCCTTGGGGTGAGGTAATTCGCGGACCGGCATAGGTCAATGCGAATGCTCAAACGTTGATATCAGAGATATAACAGTACGTTCCGCCGGCTGTCAATATCAAATAGCCACCGAGGATTTGGGATTGTCAGCGCGACGTGGGCGCGCTTCCGTCCCCGGGCGCGCCGGCCGTCCGCGGAGCGGCCAGCGCGTCGACCGCCAGCACGCCCGAGGGAGAGCAGATCAGCGGGTTGACGTCGAACGCGTCGAGGTACTCCCCGAGCTCGGCTGCCAGCATCGAGAAGGCGGCGACGGCGACGGCCAGCGCCGCCACGTCGCACGGCGGCTGGCCGCGAACGCCGGCCAGGACCTCGGCCACCCGCAGCCCGGAGATCATCGTCGCGGCGTCGGCGGCCGACAGCGGCGGGAGGGCGACGACGCGCTCGGCGAGGTACTCGGCCAGCACGCCACCGGCGCCGACGACGATCAGCGGGCCGAGGGCCGGGTCGCGGGCCAGGCCGAGGATGAGCTCGGGTCCCTGGGCGGCCATTTCGCAGACGGTGACGCGGGGACCGAGGCGGGCGGCGAGGTCCTGGTAGGCGGCGGCGAGGGCGGCCGGGTCGGCCAGGTTGAGGTGCACGCCGCCGACGTCGGACTTGTGCGCGATGCTCGGGTTCGTCGGTCTTGACCGCGACCGGGTAGCCGATCGCGGCGGCGGCGGCGACCGCTGCGGCGAGGGTGCCGGCTGAGCGCGCGCGGACGGCGGGGACGCCGTAGTCGCGGAGCAGGTCGAACAGGTCGGCGCCGGTGAGCGGGCCGGCTGTCAGGGCCGCCGTCCAGCGCGAGCGGCGGGCTGCGGCGGAGGCGACGGACGCGACGGCTGACGCGCTCGTGCGGGCGGACGCAGACGCGGGGGAATCGGGCGCGGAGGCGGATGCGTGGGGGCGGATGCTTCGGGGCGGATGCTTCGGGCGGGCGCGTGCGGGTGGAGAGCGCGGCCGTGGGTGAGCAGGTGGCCGAGCGCGAGCAGGCCGGAGCGGGTGGACTCGAGGACGGGGACGCCGGCCGCGCGCAGGCGGGTCGCGGCCTGGGGGTCGATCGCGGCCGGGACGGAGGCGAGGACGACGACCGGCTTGTCGGTCGCGGCCGCGGCGGCGAGGACGGCGTCGCGGTAGGAGTCGTCGCCGTCGTACTCGGGGACCAGGTCGACCGCCAGCGCGACCGCGCCGACGTTGGCGTCGTCGGCGAGCGCGGACAGCGTCTCGGTGAACAGCTCCTCGGAGTCGCGGCCGGTGCCCCAGACGTCGAGCGGGTTGCCCGGCTCGAGGCCGGGGTCGAGTACCGCCGCCAGCCGTTGCCTGCGTCTCGCCGGTTAGCTGGGCGAACGGGACGCCGACGGCGGCGGCCACGTCCGCCACGTGCGCCCGCTCGAACCCGGAGTCGTGCACGGTGGCGAGTCCCGGCTTTCTGCCTGCGCGGGGTGCACGGCGGCCGGCGCAGAACAGCTCGAGCGTGTCCGCCAGCTCGGCCAGGTCGCCGACGCGGTGCACGCCGTGGGCGGACGCCAGCGCCTGCCACGCGCCGTCGCCCGCCGCCAGCGCACCGGAGTGCGCGGCGACCAGGGACCGGCTGGCGGCCGAGGTGCCGGCCGCGAGCAGCACGACCGGGACGTCGCGGTCGGCGGCGTCGGCGAGGACGCTGCGCAGCAGCGCCCCGTCCCTGATGGCCTCGAGGACGAGCGCGAGCACCTTCGTCTCGGGGAGGGTGAGCGCGTACCTGGCGTAGGCGGCGGCAGGGGTGACCAGCTCCTGGCCGGACGAGACCGCGACCGTGAAACCGAACGCCCGCCGGGTTCGCAGCAGCGCCGAGAACACCGACCCGGAGTGCGTGACCAGCGCGACCGGCCCGGCCGGGAGCGGGTCGGGCTCGGTGTAGCCGATCGCGCGCAGCCCGCGCGCCACGTTCACGAACCCCATGCACCCGGCGCCGCACACGGGCATCCCCGCGTCCCGGGCGATCGCGGCGATCCGGTCCCGGAGGGTCGACCCGGCCGAGTCCGGGTCGACGGCGGAGCCGAAGATCAGCGCCGAGCGCACGCCGGCCTCAGCCGCCGCCTTCAGCTGCTGCTCGAGGGCGGCGTCGGGCACCGCGAGCAGGGCCAGGTCCACCGCCTCGGGCAGGTCGCTCAGCGTCGGGTAGCAGCGCGACGCCGCCGATCTCGTCGTAGCGCGGGTTGACCAGGTAGTGCCGGGGCGCGGCGGCCGACTTGGCGACCTCCTCGATCATCCGCGCGCCGAGGCTGCCCGGCCGGGGCGACGCGCCGACCAGGGCGACGCTGCGGGCCTCGAGCATGACCGCGAGCGGGTCGGCTGCGACCTCGTTCATGCCGTGATCACCATCTTGCTGTCATCTGGAATTCTGGGCTGGGAGCCCGAATGGCCGTGGGCGGTTGTTGCTGTTATCACGGGGTGTCGGCGCAGGATCGTGGAAACTTTTTTCTATTCGGAAGAAAAGCACGCTATACGCGTGCAAAGTTTCCGTGATCATTGTCCGCCTGGACAGGCGGAGCGCGGGCGGGGCGTGGGGTGGTCCTGGGGCGCGAGGGGTGGGGTGCGCGGTGTCGGGGCGTGAGGTTCGGTCGGCGTGGGGTGGTCCTGGGGCGCGAGGGGTGGGTGCGCGGTGTCGGCGCGTGGGGGCTCGGTCGGTGCGGGGTGCGCGGTGTCGGCGCGCGGGGGCTCGGTCGGTGCGGGGTGCGCGGTGTCGGCGCGCGGGGGCTCGCTCGGTGCGGGGTGCGGGGTGCGGGGCGCGAGGGGTGGGGGTGGGATACGGGTGGGGTGTGCGCGTGGCGCATCGGGCGTGCGGGGGCGAGGTCGGCGTGGCCGGGTGGGGGCGTGCGTGGGCGGCTGCGGACCCGGGGCGGCGAGGCCGGCTTGAACTGGCCACGCGCGGCGGGCGGGGCAGAGTCGGGCGGGACCGTTCGGGATGATGGTTGTGAATTTTCTAGGGGCGGCGGGCACGGGCGGACTTGCGGCGGTCGGCGATGGCGGCCTTGGCGGCCTGCATGCCGGGGATGCCGCAGACGCCGCCGCCTGCGTGGGTGGCGGAGCTGGCGTTGTAGAGGCCGGGGACCGGGGTGCGGTAGTCGGCGAAGCCGGGGGCCGGCCGCATGTGGAAGAGCTGCTCGAGGGATAGCTCGCCGTGGAAGATGTTGCCGCCGATCAGGCCGTAGTCGTGCTCCATCTCGTACGGGCCGACGACGTCGCGGTGGAGGATCGCGCCCTTGAAGTTGGGCGCGACCTCGTTGTAGGTGTCGATCACCCGGTCGGCGTACTTCTCGAGCTCTTCCTGGTGCGGCTCGGACGCCCATTCGGACGGGACCCACTGGGTGAACAGCGACATGATGTGGGTGCCCTCGGGCGACAGGGTGCGGTCGAACGCGGTCGGGATCACCCCGTCGGAGAACGGGCGCAGCGCCGGGCGGCCCTCGCGGGCGTCGATGAACGCCTTCTCGATGTACTCCATCGACGGCGCCATCTCGACCGAGCCGGTGTGGTGCTCCTGCAGGTTGGTGCCGGGGTTGGCGGTGAAGTCGGGCAGCTCGGCCAGGGCCAGGTTGATCTTGACGACGCCGGAGCGGGTCTTCCAGTGCTCGATGTCGCCGCGAAGTCGGCCGGCAGGTTCTCCCGGCCGACGTGGTCGAGGAACGCGGTCTTCGGGTGCAGCGAGGTGACGACGACCTTGGCCCGTAGCTCCTCGCCGTTGGCGAGGACGACGCCGGTGGCGCGGCCGGAGCCGGGGGCGACGGTGATCTTCGCGACCGGGGCGCCGGTCCTGATCGTGACCCCGTTGGCGCGGGCGGAGCTGGCGATCGCGTCGGCGACCGCGCCCATGCCGCCCTCGGGGAAGCCCCAGCAGCCGAGGCGGCCGTCGCCGACGTCGCCGATCGAGTGGTGCGCCATCACGTAGGCGGTGCCCGGCTCGTACGGGCCGGCCCAGGTGCCGATCACCCCGTTGACCGCGAGCGCGCCCTTGATCTGGGGCGAGGTCGAACCAGTCGTCGAGCAGGTCGGCGATCGACATCGTCATCAGCCGGGTCACGTCGGCGATCGTGCGGACGTCGAGGCCGCGGTGCCGCCAGGCCAGCCGCAGGGTGGCGGCGAGGTCACGCGGCTTGCGCGAGCCGATCGCGGGCGGGACGGTCAGCAGCAGCGGGCCGAGCACGTCGGCCAGGCCGCCGAGCCAGGCGTTCCACTTCGGGTAGGCGTCGGCGTCGCGCTTGGACCACCGCGCGATCTCGTCGTAGGCGCGCTGCGAGTCCTCCTCGTACAGGGTGAGCGAGCCGCCCTCGGGGAACGCCTGGTAGTAGGGCCCCATCGGGAAGATCTTGTAGCCGTGCCGCTCGAGCTGGAGGTCGTTCATGATCGTGGCCGGGAGGAGCGACATCACGTAGGAGAGCCGCGTCACCCGGAACTCGGGCGCGTCGGGCCAGGGCGCCTCGGTCGTCGCGGCGCCGCCGGTGGTCCCCCGCGCCTCCAGGACCAGGGTCTTCGCGCCGGTCTTGGCGAGGTAGGCGGCCGCGACCAGGCCGTTGTGCCCGCCGCCGACGACGATCGCGTCGTAGCTGTCCGCTGCCATGCTGGTTGCCTCCGAGAGCTCTGGGAGCCTGCGCAAAAGTTTGACTGAACATTCAGTCTAGAAGGCGAGTGCGATCTGGACAAGATTGACTGAACATTCAGTCTAGTTGACTGCTACGATTTGACCAGGGTCTCCGGGCGACCGCGTCACGGGACAGCGAGCCGGCGAGGGCACGATGGCACAGGGGTCTGCAGCGGGGTCGGCGGGCGGGGCGAAGTCCGCCGACGGCAAGGCGGCCGAGCAGCGGCGCGAGCAGCTGCTGCGGGCCGCGCTCGACGTCATCGTGACGCGCGGCTACGCCGACACCAGGATCGCCGACGTGGCCGAGCACGCGGGCACCAGCCCGGCCCTCGTCATCTACTACTTCAAGACCCGCGACCAGCTGCTGACCGAGGCGCTGCGCTACTCGGAGGACCGCTGGTACGAGACCGGCACCCAGCGGCTCGAGGCGATCGCGACCGCGGCCGGACGGCTGACCGAGCTGATCGCGATGACCTGCCTGCCCGAGACCGACCCGGGGACGACGGCCGGCAAGCCGACCGAGTGGCTGCTCTGGCTCGACCTGTGGGCGCTGTCCCCGCGCAACCCGGGGGTGGCGGCGGTGCGGCGCAAGTTCGACGAGCGGTGGCGGCAGACGATCGAGACGACCGTGCTGTTCGGGCAGGAAGCCGGGGAGTTCAGCGCGACGGTCGACGCGCGCGAGTTCGCGGTCACGCTGTCGGCGCTGCTCGATGGGATGGCCGTGCAAATCGCACTAGAAGATCCGGATGTGCCGCCTGCGCGGGCCTATGATCTCGCCATGCGCTACGCGTCCGGCCAGCTTGGCTTCACCTGGCAGCAGTAGGGATCGCAGATACGGAGATGACGGCATGGCCGCAGGCATTGAGCTCGTCGGGCTGACAAAGCGGTTCCACCACGGCCACGCGGCCGCGGTCGACAACATCGACCTGTCGGTGGCCGGCGGTGAGTTCTTCTCGCTGCTCGGGCCGTCCGGCTGCGGCAAGACGACCACCCTGCGGCTGGTCGCGGGGTTCGAGGAGCCGACCTCGGGCCGGATCCTGCTCGACGGGGTTGACGTCTCGGGCGTGCCGCCGCACAAGCGCAAGGTCAATACGGTTTTCCAGAGCTACGCGCTGTTCCCGTTCATGTCGGTATTCGACAACGTGGCGTTCGGGCTGAAGTACGCGGGGTGCTCCAAGTCCGAGCTGAAGACGCGGGTCGGCGAGGCGCTCGCGCTGGTCGACATGACCTCGTTCACCGACCGGCGGCCGTCGCAGCTGTCGGGCGGCCAGCAGCAGCGGATCGCGCTCGCCCGGGCGCTGGTGCTCAACCCGTCCGCCCTGCTGCTCGACGAGCCGCTGGGCGCTCTGGACGCAAAGCTTCGTCGGTCCTTGAAGGTCGAGCTCAAGGCGCTGCAGGAGCGGGTCGGGATCACGTTCATCTACGTGACCCACGACCAGGAGGAGGCGCTGACGATGTCCGACCGGCTGGCGGTCATGCACGCCGGCCGGATCGCGCAGATCGGCACGCCCCGGGAGGTGTACGAGGAGCCGGCCGACTCCTACGTGGCCGACTTCCTCGGCGCCGCGAACTTGATCGAAATCTCTGTTATCGAACGGACCGTGGGCGGCTCTTCCACCGTCAAGCTGGGCGACAGCGTTTTGACGACGTCGCTCACGGTCCCGGCTTCGCCGGGCGAGACGGCGCAGGCGGTCGTCCGGCCGGAGCGGGTCCGGGTCGAGGCGCACGGCTCGGACGGACCCAACCGGGTGCCCGCGATGGTCGAGCGGCTGGTCTACCTGGGCGCGGCCACCCAGGTCATGCTCCGGCTCGCGACCGGCGAGTCGGTCCAGGCGGTCATCGCGAACGACGAGTCGGCGGCGACGTGGGCGCAGGGCACCCCGGTGCACTGCTGGCTGCCCGCCGACGCGATCCGGGTGCTGGCACCTGCCGCGGCCGCGTCCACCCAGGCGGCGGAGTCGCTCGCGAGCTAGCCGGGCGCTGGCCGCCGGCTGGCTCGGGCTCCGGCTTCACGCAGGCGGCGCTGTCGCTCGCGAGCTAAGGCTGCCGTTCGCTGCCGTTCGCTGCCGTTTGGCTCGCCCGGCAGGCGTTGGTCACGGTTTGGGCTGGGTGGCGCGGGGCGAGTCACCGGAATCGTCGTGAGCGGAGCTGCGGCCGACCAGCACGGCGAGCGAGGAGACGATGCCGGTGTCCCGGTCGCCGACCAGCTCCCAGGCGCGGGCGATCCCGATCAGCAGCATCGCGATCAGGACGTCGCCCAGCAGCTCGGGACCGAAGACAGCGGTCCTGTTAATGGTCACGCCGATCCCGCAGCCGAGCTCGGCGCCGAAGGCCACCAGCAACAGCGTGATCAGGCCGGCCTGCCGCCACGCCTGCTTCCCCGACACATCGCGGCTGGTCACAATCGATCGGACGCTGGCCGCAGTGAACAAGATGCCGACTGCGCCCACGGCGATGGCCGCCTTGCCGGCGCTGTTCCCCGGCACCAGCCCGAACAGCGAGACCACGAGCGCGTTGGTGAACGCCACCAGCGCCGAGGCCGCCCGGACGTGGTGGATCACGGCCGGCTGGGCGGGCTTGCCTTCGCGGGGGCCGACCGAGATCGCGACGAACAGCAGGCCCGTCAGGCCGGCCGCGCACGTGGCCACCGCGGTGAACAGTTCACGGTAGGACTCAGTCAGCAGCACCGGGCCGACATTACCTTGCAACGGGACTCCGGCGGACAATCCCGGTCGTCACCGGGCCGGGCCGGGTTCGGCCGGGCCGGGTTCGGCGTTCGCCTGGAATCGGGGTGAGGGCGGTCACGCCCCTCGCCGGCTAGCCGGCCGGAATGCCGGGAACCCCGGCCGGGTTGCCGCGAATATGACGACTCTGGGACTCATCGGAAGCGGAATGATCGGCGGCACGCTGGCGAGGCTGGCGGTGGACGCCGGGTACCAGGTAGTGCTGAGCAACTCGCGCGGCCCGGAGACGCTGGCCGACCTGGCCGCAGAACTCGGCCCGCAGGCCCGGGCCGGCACCTGCGCGGAGGCGGCCGAGGCGGGTGACCTGGTGGTGGTCGCGATCCCGGTCAAGGCCTATCTCGGCCTGGCCGCGGCCCCCTTCGCGGGCAAGGTCGTGATGGACACGGGCAACTACTACCCCGAGCGCGACGGGCAGCTCGCGGAGCTCGACAGCGGTGCGCTGACCAGCAGCGAGCTGCTGGCGAAAGAGCTGCCGGGGGCCTCCGTGGTCAAGGTGTTCAACAACATCTTCTTCAAGCACCTGCTGAACCTGGCCCGCCCGGCCGGAGCGGCCGACCGCTCGTACCTGCCGATCGCGGGGGACAGCGCGGCCGCCAAGGCGGCGGTGACCACCTTCCTCGACTCGATCGGGTACGGGGCGGTGGACGCAGGCGCGCTGGCGGACGGCTGGCGCTACCAGCCGGGGACGCCGGCCTACGGGCCGCCGTACGGGACGTTCGACGACGAGAAGGGGACGCCCGCGAGCGCTTCCGTTATTCGCGCGGCGCTGGCTGAGGCGAGCAGGTAGCCCGACCCGGGTGAGGCCTAGCCGAGCGGACGCTGTGCCCGGCCGGCTGAGGCCCCGGGAGGGTTGACCGTCATCATTGTGTTCCGTTGGGGGCGTCGTTTCGGCGTCGTTTCGGCGGGTTGGACGTTATCGTGTTCCGCAAGGGCACCCCGCGACCCGAACAGCACACGCTGACGCCCGAAGGACGATCGGCTTCAACGCAAGTGGCCCGAGGGATGCGTGGTGCCGACACGGAACGCTGACGGCGACAGCGAGAGGTGACGACGCAGGGACCGCACGACTTCGTGCTACCCCTGGCAGGGTTTAAGGAAGTCAGCCTTCGCCGGAGATGGCGGTGAGGGCGGCCAGGCCGCTACCGCCCTCGCCGCGGCTGAGGAGGCGGTAGCCGAGGTAGCCGACGACCACGATGATCAGTGACATCGCCAGCATGATGGAGCCGAGCGCGTTGAGCGCGGGGCCGCCGTTGCCGCCGTGCTGAGTGGAGTAGATGATCACGGACATCGGGGTGTTGCCCGCGCTCGAGGAGAGCAGGTCGACGATCACGAAGTCGTCGATCACGCCCGAGAAGACCAGCACCGCGCTAGCGAAGATGGCCGGGGCGAGCAGCGGCAGCAGCACCCGGCGGGCGACCTGGAACTGGTTCGCGCCGAGGTCGGCGGCGGCCTCCTCGTAGTGGCGGCCGATCGTGACCAGGCGGGCCTGCACGACGATCGCAGGCCAGCTCACGTTCCAGGTGACCAGGCCGAGCACCTCGGCCACGGTGCCCAGGTGGACCGAGCTGAACAGGGTGGTGAAGACGAAGAACATCGACACGCCGAAGATCAGCTCGGGGATCACGTAGGACAAGATCATCACGAAGTTGAAGGTGGCCGGGATCGGGCCGCGCCAGCGGTTGATGCCGAGCGCGAACGCGACGCCGAGCGGCACCGCGATGATCGTGGTGAGCACCGACAGCCGGACGGTCTGGATCACGGCGGCGTGCAGCTGCGGGTCGTGCAGCACCGAGTTGACCGGGTCGCTGAAGTACCAGCGCCAGGAGAAGCCCTGCCAGCTCGACTGCGAGCGGCCGTTGTTGAACGAGAACAGCACCGCGATCGCGATCGGGACCAGCGACCAGATCAGGTAGAGCCAGGTGAACCCCTCGAGGAACCAGGGGTGACGCCACGGGTTGCGCCAGAACGGGCGCAGCCGTCGGCTCTTCGCGGTCGCGGGCGCCGGAGCGGCGGCGGCGGGCGCGTCGGCGGCGGGGGCAGGGGTGGCGGCGGGCGCGGTCACTGGCTGGCCTCCCGGTTGGTGGCGATCACGTAGTAGACCATCGGGATCAGCAGGACGACCAGCAGCATCAGCGAGAGCACCGCGCCCTGGCCCTCCAGGCCGGGGGTGCCGAGCTGGCCCTGGATGAGGTTGCCGACCATCGAGGTGGACGCCGCGCCGGACAGCATCTGGTTGGTGTAGTAGTCGCCCAGCATCGGCAGCACCGTGATCAGCAGGCCGGTCAGGATCGGCTGGCGCGACAGCGGCAGCGTCACGTGCACGAACGTGCGGAACCGGCCGAGGCCGAGGTCGCGGCCGGCCTCGAGCAGGGCCGGGTCGATCCGGTCGAGGCCCGCGTACAGCACGATGATCAGGTACGGGATGTAGCCGTAGACGAGGCCGAGCACCACCGTCGCCGATTCGCCGCCGAGCCAGTTGACCGGGGAGATGCCGACCCAGCCGAGCGCCTTGTTCACGTAGCCGCCGGTGGAGAGCAGGTCGATCCAGGCCAGCATCCGCATCATGTAGCTGATCCAGAACGGCGCGATCAGCAGGACCAGGAACAGCGCCTTGCGGCGGCCGGCGAACCGGGCCACGAAGTACGCCGCCGGGTAGCCGATCAGCAGGCACAGCAGCGAGGCGATGGCGGTGTAGACGAGCGTGCGGACGATGATCGGGCCGGCGAAGGCCGAGCCGCCGAAGATGTCGCGCCACACGTCGATGACGGCCGACGACGACCAGTCGAGCGGGTTCCAGACCGCGACCGGTGACTCGATGAGCTGGTCAAGCTTGCCCATCCCGATCGCGAGGACCGCGTACACCGGCACGATGAACAGCACCAGCAGCCACAGGATCCCGGGCAGGGCGAGCGCGATCCAGAAGGCGTTCTTCCGCGTCTTGTTCATGATCGCCCCTCCCCTACATCCCGTTGCTGACCACGAGCCAGGCCTGCTGCCAGAGCGCGTCCGCGTCGACCGGGAGCTGGAGCTCGAACAGGCCCTGGCGGAAGTTCGTCGGCGTCACCACCGTCGAGGTGAGCGACGGCGGCAGGATCTGCTCCTTGACCAGCACCTGCGGCGTCACCCCGGTCAGCGGCTGCATGTAGCCGTTCCAGGAGATGTTCTCGAGCGCGTTCGGCAGGTCGAGCAGGTAGTTGAGGAACAGGTGGCCGAGCACCGGGCTGGCGGCCGACTTCAGCACCACCATCGTGTCGTTGTTGACCGGGCAGCGGCCGTCGGTCGGCACCCAGTAGCCGACCACGTCGACGTTGACGCCCTTGGGCATGTAGGACGCGGCGGCGGCCATGTCGCCCGACCAGGCGTTGGTGATCCAGGTCTGGCCGCCGGGGACGTCGGAGTAGTCGGTGTTGGCGATGCCGCAGGTTGACCAGGCCGCTCAGGTCCTGGAGCGACTGCCTGGCCAGGTCGATCTGCCGGTAGTCGGTGGTGTTGAGGTTGAAGATGCCGTTCTTCATCAGCCCCAGGCAGATGCCCTCGCGGTAGTCGTCGAGGATCGCCACCCGGCCCCGGTACTTGGGCTGCCACGGCATCGTCCACGGGTTCGCCATCGCGTAGGGGTTCTCGTGCACCAGGTCCTTACGCCAGCTGATCCCGGTCGTGTAGATCGTGTACGGGACCGTGTACTGCCAGTTCTGGTCGTAGAAGGGGTTGGTGTAGTCGGGCCAGGCCTGGGCGATGTTCGGGATGTAGGAGTGGTTCAGCGGCTGGACCAGCTGGCCCTCGACGAGCTGGCCCATGCGTGTCGGGGGTCGCGCCGATGAGGATGTCGTAGGAGAGCCCGCTGCGCAGCTTGGACAGCGCCTCGTCCATCGTGTCGAACGTGGTGAGCTGCACCTTGCACTTGTACTTCTTCGCGAAGGCGTTGACGCAGGCCTGGTTGATGTAGGCGGTCCAGATGAACACCTGGAGGGTCGCGTCCCGCTCGGGCGCCAGGCCCGGCTTGATCGCGGTGTTGCCGGCGAAGACCGGCCATTGCACCGGATTGCTCGGCCGGGGCAGCGGCAGCGTGCCCGAGCCGGTCAGGTCCGACGCGCAGCCGGTCAGCGCGCCGCCCGCGCCGAGCGCCGCGAGCGCGGACAGGCCGACGCCGCCCTTCAGGAACCGACGGCGCGGCACGCCGTGGCCCTGCCAGCCTTCACGCGGGTGTACCAACGGCCGTCTCCCTGACGCTGGCGCGACCTTGACTGAATGTTCGGTCAATTAGACTCCCCGACCGACGCCGGCCGCAAGATTTCGTCTGTTAAGAATGCATTGCGCTGTTATCTCCGGGCATCATCGTTTCTTTCGCCTAGCCGCTTATCGCGGCGGCGAATGACCGGAAGTTCGCGACAAGTCGGTCGATGTCCGATTCATCGTGCTGGACGGAGATCAGCCACTGCTCGACCTTGCCCCACGGGGGCAGGAAGACCCCGCCGTTGTGCTGGAACAGCCAGTGCGCGTGGCTCATCGAGTCGTCGATCGCCAGGAAGCTCGCGGTAGTCGCGGACCTGCGCCCGCCCCGAACACCACGCAGCCCTTGGCGCCCGCGGTCACCACCCGCCCGTTCATCCCGAAGCTCGTCGATGACCGCGCCGATCCCCTCGGCCGCGCGCGCCCGCAGCCGCTCGATCCGCTGATAGGCCTCCTCGGTCGCGACCTCGGTCAGCATCGCGCGCGCGGCCGCCATCGCCAGCGGGTTGCCGTTGAAGGTGCCGACCATCTCGTAGCCGCCGCCGGCGACGTGCTCCATCAGCTCGGCGCTGCCGCCGACGGCGGCGACCGCCACTCCCCCGCCGAGCGCCTTGGCCAGGCAGACGAGGTCCGGCGTGACGCCCGAGAGCGGCGGTGACCCCGCCCGGGCCGACCGTGAGGCCGGTCTTGACCTCGTCGAAGGTGAGCAGCGCGCCGCGCGAGTGCAGCAGGTCGCGCAGGCCGGCCAGGTAGCCGGGGAGCGGCGGGATGATGCCGGCGTTCATCATGATCGGCTCGACGATCATGCCCGCGATCTGCCCCGGGTGCTCGTCGAGCAGCCGGGCCACGCTGTCCAGGTCGTTGAACGTCGCGACCAGCGTGAGGTCGGTGATCGCGGCCGGGATGCCGGTGGAGGACGGGACCTGGTGGGGCGATCGCGCGGGCCGGCCTCGTCCGGGTCGGGCATCACCGAGACCTGGACCGAGTCGTGGTGGCCGTGGTAGCCGCCCTCGACCTTGATGATCAGGTCGCGGCCGGTGTAGGAGCGCATCAGGTGGACGGCGTCCATGGTCGCCTCGGTGCCCGAGTTGGCGAACCGCCAGCGCGGCAGGCCCCAGCGGCGGGCCAGCTCGCCCGCCACCACGATCGCGTCCTCGGTCGGCTGGGCGAAGTGGGTGCCCCGGCCGACCTGGTCGCGCACCGCCCGGACGATCGCCGGGTGCGCGTGGCCGGCCAGGGCCGCGCCGTAGCCGCCGTGCAGGTCCACGTACTCGTTGCCGTCGGCGTCGTAGACCTTGGCGCCGACGCCGTGGCTGAGCCAGACCGGCTGCGGCTGGGTGATCTGCCAGCTCGAGGTGACGCCGCCGGCCAGCACGTTCCTGGCCCGGGCGGCCAGCACGGCCGATTTCGGCTGCCGCTTGACGAAGATCGATTCCTGGTCGGCGATGATGTCGGCGAGTCTGCTGTTGGCCGTGGTGAGCACGGTGGCGCCTCTTCCGGAGCTTGACTGACTGAATATTCATTCAATCCTTGACTGAATGTTCAGTCTAAGCCTGCCGCCCGGTCGACGGCAAGGACGGCCGGGGCCGGTAGCGTTTGACGCGTGACCCTCTATGACATTCCTGTGAAGACCCTGTCCGGCGAGGACTCGTCGCTCGGCGCGCTCGCGGGCAAGACGCTGCTCGTGGTCAACGTCGCCTCCAAGTGCGGGCTGACCCCGCAGTACGCGGCGCTCGAGGCGCTGCATGCACGGCTGGCCGACCGCGGCTTCTCGGTCGTCGGCTTCCCCTGCAACCAGTTCATGGGGCAGGAGCCGGGCACCGCCGAGGAGATCGAGGAGTTCTGCTCGACGACCTACGGGGTGACGTTCCCGATGTTCGAGAAGATCGAGGTCAACGGGGAGGAGCGGCACCCGATCTACGACCAGCTGACCGCCGTCCCCGACGCCGACGGGCGCGGCGGGCGACGTGCAGTGGAACTTCGAGAAGTTCCTGCTCGGCCCGGACGGGGCGGTGCTGGCGCGGTTCCGGCCGCGCACGGTGCCGGACGACCCCGAGGTGCTGGCCGCGATCGAGAAGCACCTGCCGGCCTGAGCTCGGCGGTGATGGCCGAACTGGCCAGTCAGGCCGAGAACGAGTGGCAGCGCGAGCTGGTTTATTAAGCCTCCCTGCTCCCCGCTCCCCGCTCCCCGCTCCCCGCTCAGACTGGGTATTGCTTGGGTCCTTGGGTGTAGGTGCGGCCGCGGGGGGTGGTCCACTGGTGCCAGCCGGGTTGGGGCTGGGTGACGCTCCAGCCCGGCGATTGCTTGACCCGGTGGCATTTGCGGCTTCGGGCTCCTGCGTTGCACGCGCAGGTCCGGCCGCCTCGGTCGTACGGGACCGCATGCTCGAAATCACTTTCCCTTGCGTGGCGGTTACAGGGCGGGAACGTGCACGTGTAGTCGCGGATCTGGACGAGGTGGCGGAGGACCGCGTTGGGCTTGTAAGCGTGCGACTCGTTGCGGTGATCGCAGTCGAACGTCGGCATGGGCTCCAGGTTCGCACGTGAACTCCAGGCCGCTGGGGAGGGTGAGCGACCAGGACGCCGCACCAGTCCGGATCGCCGGCGGGCGGGCCGGCGGCCGCGGCGGGCGAACGCGCCAGGCGAGTCGCCCAGCTGCCCGGGTGGCCCCGGTGGTCCGGGTGGGCCCGGTGGTCCGGGTGGCCCTGGTTCCGGCCGCGCGCGTAGTTGCTGCTAGGCGCGCTGGTGGTGATGGTGAGGTTGATCCGGGCCGGGAGCGCGCACGAGCGGCGGGGCGGGACCGCGGGGCGATCGGGCGGCGGCCGGCCGGGTTTGACGCAGCCGTGGCCGATCGCGATGCCGTCGGAGGTGGTGACGGTGACGCAGATGGTGGTGTACGGGCTGCGGGCCGCGGTGGCGGCGAGGGCGCGGCACAAGGCGGGGTCGAGGGTGCCGAGGCCGTGTCCCTCGCCGGGCCGCTCGGCGAGGCCGAGGAGGGTGGCGAGCGGGATGCACCAGGTCGGTCAGGTCCGCTGGGGGCCCGTCGGGGGGCCGCAGGAACGGCGATCGCGGCGCGGGCGGGGCGGTATCTGGACGGTGGTCGTCGCCGGCTGGCCCTCTCCGCCGAGACCGGGATCGGGACCGGGTTCACCGGTGACCGGCGGGCGGGCCGCCGCGGTCGGCGGCGCGGGCCAGCGCCGCCGGCGCCCGGCCCCGCGTTCCCGCCGGGACGGCCGCGACCGGGTGGCTCGCTGCCGTCTCGCGGGCTGCCCCTGCCGGGGCCGCCGTAACCCGGTTCGCCGGTGCCCGGGCCGTCGTCACCAGGTTCCGGTTCGCCGGTGCCGGGTTCGTCGTCGTCGGGGAAGTGGCGTCGTCGGGCGGCGCGCACCGGCCGTCGCACTCGTCGCAAGGGCAGTCGGACCCGCCCCGGCCGACCGCTGCGTCCGGGATGCCCGGGGCGTCGGGCGCCTCGTCGTCGTCGGGGGCGTCGTCGTCCGGGGCGTCGTCGTCCGGGCTGAGCAGCCCGTAGGCGATCCGATCCTGAGCGGCGACGTCGTTGAGGATGTCGAGGTAGGCGGTCGCGCGGAGGCTGGTCCATCCGCTCCTTCGGGAACGCCCTGGACTCCTTGTACACGCCGGGCGCGGGCGTTGACGTTGCGCGAGCGCGGCCAGCGTCTGGTCGGCCGGCAGGTCGCGGCCGGACAGCGCGGCGGCGCCGGACCGCTCGCGGAACATCGTCGACCCGGGACGAGGCGCTTCTCCGCCGCCCTGCGGCGCCGCTCGGCCAGGCTCCGGGTCGACGCTCGGCGCGATCGCGGTCGCGAGCCGCTCGACCTGGGTGTAGGTCTTGCGCGGGCGGCTCGGTCAGCTCCGGGACGATCAGCAACTCCTCCGCCCGGCGCAGTTCTCGTCGGACAAGCTCCTCGAAGACCTCGGCGACCAGCCGGGCCCGCGGCAGCGTCGAGCGTCGCCGTCCCTGAGCAGCGGCTCCGATCGCCGGGCAGGCGGGCGCCGAGCTCCCACGCGGCCTGGGCCGTCTTGCCCGCCGACGGCGCCGACACCGCCAGCGCGAGGGCAGATCTCGTGGACCAGCGACGTCGTCCCACTCATCGGGCAGGTCGCCGTGCCGGGACCGGCCCAGGAACGCCGGGTCGTCGTCGCGGATCAACGCGCGGATCACCCCGAGCATGCCCGCGCCCGCCCACGACTGGAGCGACGGCGATCGCGGCGCAGCAGGCCGATCAGCTCCTGGCCGGTCGCAGCGCTGCACCGCCAGTCCGGGCCCGCCGCCGGGCGACGGCGGCGGCCAGCTCGGGCCCGGCGCATGCGGTGATCCCAGACGCCGCCTGGGGCGAACCCGGCCAGCAGCTCCTCCCGCTCCTTGGCCGCGCCGAGGGTGCCTTCCAATGCGTCCCAGGGGCCGAAGACGCTCTCGCCGTCGTCACCGTCGCCGATCCCACCATCGGCGCCCGGGGAACCAGAACTGGCAGCGCCGGGGCCGGGGCCGGGGCCGGGAGAGCCCGCACCGGGGTGGGAGGAGTCCGGGGGCTGCGAGCCGGCCGGGCGGTCGTTCTCCGGGTCTTGACCTGACTCCTGTTCCATCCGGCCCCCTCCCCTTTATTATCGTTAAGACTTATAATCGAATAATATCTCGCACCAGTGACAGATGACTCCGGAAAAGGCTTACCAAATGGACACACTTACCTAACCCCGGGCTGGCTGCTGTCCCGGGCTGGATTTGGGCGGGGAGCGCCGGCGAAGGCGAGGTCCCATTCTGGTGTGGCGGGCCCGGCGAATTCCCAGTCGAAGAACCCGGCCAGCCTGCCCTGGTGGGTGCCAGACGGCGTTGCAGGGGGCGGCGTCGCTATTCCGCCCGGCCCTTGGACGAAGTCGGTGACGGCCCGGGCTCGGCGCTACTTGAGAACGCGGAACCGGAGGACGGTCAGGTCTCCCGACCGGGTGCTGTCGATCGGCTCCAGGTCGATGCGGCCCAGATCCGGGGCTGAGAGGAAGCGAACCCCGTCGCCGAGCAGCACCGGCAGGACGAACACCATGATCTCGTCCACCAGCCCGGCCCGCAGGCACTGGGCGGCGACGTCGGCCCCGAGGATCTCGAGGTTCTTGCCGCCGGCGGCGCGCAGGGCGATGGCGACCGCCTCCTCGATATCACCGGTCAGGAAGGTAACGCCAGGGACCGGCTCGGCCGGCGGCCGGTGGGTGAGGACGAACAGCGCCCCCGAGTCGTAGCCGGGCGCCTGTTCGTCGTTGTTCGGGTCGGCCATCCGGTCGCCCACATCGCTGGTCCGCCGTCCGACCAGCGCGGCCCCGGTCGCCGCCATGACGTCGGGGAACATGGTCTCGGCGCCGCCTGGCATGAAGTCGAAGATCCAGGCCATCGCGTCGCCGGGCCGGCGATGAACCCGTCGAGCGACATGCACCTGTTCACGACCACCTTGCCGGTTGCCATGCTCGCGTCGACCACCCTGCACCTCCGAAGGACCTTCGCCGGGCGTCATCCCGGCTGCGAATGAGGACGTTACGCGGGCCTGGATCTCATCGCCCCGATCTCATGGCCGCGCCGGTGAAATTGGGGTGCGAGCACATTGCGGGAGCGGTGGGGCGGGTTTAGCGTCCGCCCCATGACGACATTTGTTCTGGTGCACGGGGCGTGGGGCGGGTCGTGGGGCTTCCGTCTGGTCCGCAGGCCGCTGCGCGAGGCGGGACACGAGGTGTTCACCCCATCTCTGACCGGCATCGGGGAACGCTCCCATCTGACGTCGCCGCAGGTCAACCTGTCCACCCACGTGCTCGACGTGGTGAACACGATCCTCTACGAGGACCTGACCGACATCGTGCTGCTCGGCTTCTCCTACGGCGGCATGGTCGTGACCGGCGCCCTCGAGCACGTCGCCGACCGGGTATCGCACCTGGTCTACCTGGACGCGTTCGTGCCCGCCGACGGCCAGTCGCTGGACGACCTGTCCGGCGCCGGGTACCGGCCGGGCGCGGTCGGGCCGGGGGCGACGTGGCTGGTGACGCCGCTGCCACGGCCGATGGAGGACGCCGCCGCGGCCGACTGGGCGGCCGCCCGCCGCTCACCCCACCCGGTCGGCTGCTTCACCGAGCCGGTCCGGCTGCAGCGGCCGCTGGAGGAGTTCCCCTTCACCCGGACGTACGTCAAGGCGACCCAGGAGCCCCGGCCGGCCGGGGGCGGACGCGGCTCCGCGTTCTGGGCGGCGGCCGATCACGCGAAGACCAGCCAGGACTGGCGCTACCGGGAGGTCGACAGCGACCACGTGATCGCGCTGAACCGCCCGGCCGACCTCGTCGCCCTGCTGCTCGAGCTGACCGGCCGGCCAGCAACCTGACGCTAGTCGGGCGGTGCGTAGCGATCCTGCGCCGCCAGGTCGGGGAAGGCGCGCAGGACGGCGGCGGTGCGGCTGGAGACCTGAAGCCTGCCGTAGATGTTCTCCAGGTGCGTTCGCACCGTGCCCTCGGACAGGCCGAGACGACGGGCCACCTGCGCATTGGTGTGCCCATCGGCGACCAGGCGCAGCAGGTCCGACTGCCGGGGGGTGAGCGGGGAGCCCTGGGCGCGGCGGCGCTCGGCGTCGAGGTAGGCGTGGTGCAGGTGGGGGCGGAGCAAGGTGAGCAGGGCCCGGTCGCGCTCGGAGAAGTCCGGGCCGGAGAAGCGGAAGAGGTACAACCTGACGGTCCGGCCTGGTCCGCGGGCAGGCCCCGGCGGCTCTGGCAGGCAGAGCTGGAGCTCGTACTCGAGTCCCTGGGGCCGGTACACGTCGGCGTACATACCGCTGGAACGCCATTGCCGGGCGGAGTAGAAGTCCGCGATCTTCACGACGCTGCGCAGGTCGCCGCTGCGGTCTGGGTAGCTGCAGGGCGCGCTGTCCCAGTAATGCCGCCAGTGGGCCCGGTCGATGTCCCCGCCCGGCTCCTCGTCGTCGCCCCCGTCAGGGACACCCTGGACGAACCAGTATCCCTGTCGTCTGCTGTCGAACCCCTCGAACTGCACCAAGTCGCAGCGGATCTGGTCCATGAGGTCGGTGAGCAGGGACAGCGGCAGGCCCTGGGCCGGCAGGTCCTCGCGGTCGGCGGTGACGATCGCCGCCAGCCTGCACAAGTCGGCTTCGCTAGCTGTCATCAGTGTGCTCATACCGTCACGCTACGCCACGACCGGCCGGCCTCGGGATACGTAGATCCTCCGATGGCAGCCGGACCACCGGGCCGCCCACACTGGACGTGACCGAGCAGCTAGCACCGAAGGAGATCGTCATGAACCGCATCCCGCGCATCCGCCGTGCCACCGCCGCCGCGTTCGGGCTCGCGCTTGCCGTCCTCGGGCTGGCCGCCGCCGGGCCGGCTGCCTTCGCCAGGGTCGTCCCGGCGGGCGAATCAGGCGGGATCGGCGCGCCCGCGCGTCCCCGCCGTTACCCGCGTCGTCGTAGTGGGCGGCATGCCCGGCTGGCAGATCGCCCTCATCGCCGCCGGAGCCGCCCTGATCGCCGCCGCCGTGGCCGTGCTGGCCGACCGCGCCCGCACCGCCCACCGCGGTACCGAACTGCGGGCCGCGTGAGGGGCGCCGCTTCTGGCGACATCCACTAGGTGGAACCACAGCTCACGGGCGCGGCCCGGGTGCATCCGGCGTTCGCCGGAAGCACCGGGCCGCGTCGCTGTCATGTCGGCCGCAAAGCCCGGGTACCCGGGTGCCGGTTCTTCCGCTGGAATGTCAGTGCCCCCGCCTATGGTGGGGAACGTGGCAGACACAGCGACGACCAGTGGTTTCGGAAGCGCCGACCTCGAGACGTACCGGCGCGAGCTAACCGGGTACTGCTACCGGATGCTCGGTTCGGCCTTCGAGGCGGACGACGCCGTGCAGGAGACGATGCTGCGCGCCTGGCGGGGGGCCGACGGGTTCGAGGCGCGGTCCTCGCTGCGGTCGTGGCTGTACCGGATCGCGACCAACGTGTGCCTCGACGCGCTGCGCGGGGAGAAGCGGCGGGCGCTGCCGATGGACCTGGGGCCGTCGTCGCCGCCGGTCGAGTCGCTGCTGCGGCCGGGACCGGCCGAGGACATCTGGGTCACGCCGATCCCGGACTCGATGGTGATGCCCGAGCGGGGCGACCCGGCCGAGATCGCGGCGCTGCGCGACTCGGTCCGGCTGGCGTTCGTGACCGCGCTGCAGCACCTGCCGGCCAGGCAGCGGGCCGCGCTGATCCTGTGCGAGGTGCTGAAGCTGTCCGCCGCCGAGGCCGCGGCCGCCCTGGACACCACGGTGGCGTCGGTCAACAGCGCGCTGCAGCGGGCGCGGGCCACGCTGGCGGAGCTGCCCGACCACCAGCGGCCGGAATCGGTCGACCCGGAGAACGCGGCCCTGCTCGGCGCAGTACGTGGACGCGTTCCAGCGCTACGACATGACCGCGCTGCTCACGGTCATCCGCGAGGACGCGGTGATGACGATGCCCCCTTTCGAGTTGTGGCTCAGGGGCGCCTCGGACATCACGACCTGGATGGTCCAGCCGGGGCCGAGCGCGTGCGCGGGATCGCTGCTGGTGCCGGTGCGGGCCAATGGCGTGCTCGGCTGGGGGCAGTACAAGCCGGACCCCGAGCACGGCGGGCTGGCGCCCTGGGCGCTGCTTGTGCACGAGGTCAGCGGCGGGAAGATCAGCCGGCTGACGTTCTTCCTCGACGTCGAGCGGGTGTTCCCGCTGTTCGGGCTGGCGGACCGGATCTTCGACGATCGTTAAAGCTCCGTTATCCTCGCAGCTGTGCGAGTTCTCTTGGTTAAGCAGGATCACGCCTCGCCCAGCGGGCTGGTCGGGGAAGCGTTCGCCTCGCTCGGGTGGGACGAGTTCGAGCTGACCGTCGTCCCGGAATCGCGGTACACGACGCCCGACGTGCCGGCGTTCTTCCCGTCGGCCGACCTGTTCGACGCGATCGTGCTCTACGGCGCGCCCTGGTCGGTGTACGACACGGCCACGATCGGGAGCTGGGTCGGCGACGAGATCGCGTTCGCGCGGTCGGCGGTCTCGCTCGGGGTGCCGGTGCTCGGGATCTGCTTCGGCGGGCAGCTGCTGGCGGCGGCGCTCGGCGGGTCGGTCGCGGCCGCGCCGACGCCCGAGATCGGGTGGATCCCGGTCTCCGAGGACCCGTCCGGGCTGATCGATCCCGGACCGTGGTTCTCCTGGCACTTCGACCGGTTCACGGTGCCGCCGACGGCGGCGGTGCTGAGCCGGACCGCGGCGGCCGACCAGGCATTCTGCACGGGGCGGTCACTCGGCCTGCAGTTCCACCCCGAGGTCAACGAGGAGGTACTCGACCGCTGGCTCCGGGTGGGCGGGTACGACCAGCTCAGCGGGCTCGACATCGACGCCGAGGCGCTGCTCGAGCAGACCCGGCAGCTGACCGGCGCGGCCGCGGCGCGCACCATTGAGCTCGTCCGGCGGTTCGTCACCGACGTCGCCCGCCGGCCGGCGGCGCCGCTGCCGGACGCGCCGGCGCTGACGACGCCGAGGGCCGGCGATGCGACGGTTCTCACACCGGCGAGGTAGCGACTCGGCCTGCTCGCGCGGCTTAACGTGTCTCTGTGCCGCACGACCTGCTCCGAGCCCTCGCCATCTTCGCGGTCGGCCTCGCGGCGGGCACGATCAACACGGTCGTCGGCTCGGGGACGCTGATCACCTTCCCGACGCTGCTGGCGTTCGGGTACCCGCCGGTGCTGGCGAACGTGTCGAACAACGTCGGGCTGGTGCCGGGCGTGGCCAGCGGCGTGTACGGCTACCGGTCCGAGCTCGGCGGCCAGCGGCGTCGCCTGATCCGGCTCGGCTCGGCCTCGGTCTGCGGCGGCCTGGTCGGCGCGATCTTGCTGCTGACGCTCCCGCAGAGCGCGTTCAAGGACATCGTGCCGGCGCTGATCGGGCTCGCCGTGGTGATGGTCATCATCCAGCCGCGGCTGGCGAAGTGGGTGGCCGAGCGGCAGCGGGCGCGGGCGGCCGCGGCGACGCCGGACACAGGCGGGGATGCCGATGCTACTGGCGCGTCCGCCGCAGGCGGAGGCTCGGGCGCGGTCGCGCGTCGCTGCAGGCACCAGTGCGGGCACGGTCGCTGGAGGCGCGAGCGCGGTCGCTGCAGGCACCAGTTCGGGCCCGGTCGCCGGAGGCGCGAGCGCGGTCGCAGTCGCTGAGGGCGCGAGCGCGGTCGCGGTCGCTGACCGGACGGCCGCGGCCGAGGCGATCGGCGGGCCGGTTCTGTGGGTGCTGGTCTTCCTGGCCGGGATCTACGGCGGGTACTTCGGCGCGGCGCAGGGCGTCCTGCTGATCGGCATGCTCGGGATCGCGCTCAACGACTCACTGCAGCGGATCAACGCGGCCAAGAACGTGCTGGCCGGCCTGGTGAACGGGCTCGCGGCGGTGGTGTTCATCCTCGCCACCCACGTCGACTGGGGGGTGGCCGGGCTGATCGCGGCCGGCTCGATCATCGGCGGACAGGTCGGCGCGCGCATCGGCAAGCGGCTCCCCCCGTGGGGGCTGCGGGTGGTGATCGTCTGCGTCGGCACCGCGGCGCTGATTAAGCTCCTGACCTGACCGAGGCGTCCGCGGTTTGTGGTGCGGGGGGGTTGCCTGGGGCTGCCCGGCGGCGGAGATTAGGGGCAGATCCCGGTTATCCGCGCGAAGGAGACGGACGCCCATGGCCGCGAGCATTGAACCCGCCGACATTCACGCCGAGCACGTCGGGAGCCTGCTGCGGCAGCCCTGGCTGCTGGCCGCCCGGGCCGAGTACCAGGCGGGCAGGACCGGGGAGGGGGAGCTGCGGGCGGCCGAGGATCGCGCGACCGAGGAGAACATCGCGCTGCAGCGCTCGGCCGGGCTGCGGGTGTTCACCGACGGCGAGGTCCGGCGGACCAACTGGATGACCGGCATCCTCGAATCCACCGGCGGCATGAGCCCGATCGACACCCCGGCCGTCACCTGGCGCCGCGAGGACGGCGAGGTCCCGCCCGAGGATGAGACCGACTTCGTGATGACGGTGGCGACGTCGAAGGTGTTCCGCAAGGACCACCTGACCGCGGTCGAGGCCGCGTACCTGGCGACTCAGGCGCCGGGCCAGTTCAAGGTCACGATGATGTCGGCCGCGATGGGCGCGATGACCTGGCGGCCCGAGGTCAGCGCGGCCGCCTACCCCGATCCGGCCGACCTGGTCCGCGACCTGGTGGCGCTGCAGATCGAGGAGATCGCCGAACTGGCCGCGCTGGGGACGCGCTGGGTGCAGCTCGACTCGCTCTCCTACAACCAGGTGTTCGACGACGAGTTCCGCGTGGCGACGCGGCAATCCGCTCGACCCGGCGTTCATCCTGGCGGCGTCGGTCGCGGCCGACACCGCGATCGTCGCGGGGGTGAAGGCGGCGCACCCGGACGTCACCGTGGGCATGCACATCTGCCGCGGCAACAACCGCAGCGCCTACATGGCCAGGGGCGGCTACGAGCCGGTCGCTGAGCAGCTGTTCGGCACCGTGCCGGTCGACCGGTTCCTGCTCGAGTACGACACCGAGCGGGCGGGCGGGTTCGAGCCGCTGCGGTTCGTCCGGCCCGGCGCGACGGTGGTGCTCGGCCTGGTCTCGTCCAAGACGCCGGTCCTTGAGTCGCGCGACGACCTGCGGCGGCGGATCGACGAGGCCGCCCGGTACGTGCCGCTGGAGAACCTGGCGCTCTCCCCGCAGTGCGGGTTCGCCTCCACCTCGGCCGGGAACGTGCTCACCCCGGACGAGCAGCGGGCCAAGCTCGCGCTGGTGGTCGAGACCGCGCAGCAGGTCTGGGGCTAGCGACCGGGCGAACCCGCTCAGCGGCGCCCGCTGGCTACCGCGCGTCGCTACCATGGCGAGGTGGCAAAGAAAAGCCGTATTTCGGCGAACAAGGCGGGCGCATCGGCGCGCCCGGGCGCGGCGACCCCGGATCGAGGTGGACCCGGGGATGCGCTCGGAGGCCTGCTTGACGAACTGTGGAAATCGATCGCGGCGGGCGATGTGCTTGACGCGGAGTTCCAGACCTCGGCCTTCGTGGCCGCGCCGGACCTGACCGACGGCTCACCCGAGCAGACGGAGGCCCTAGCCGACGCGCTCATCGACGCCGCCTCGAACCACCGATCCGGGACGGACGGGTCAGAGTCGGCCGCCTTCTGCCGGCTGCTGATGTCGCTCGGCTCACGGGCGGTCAAACGGGCTGCCAGTCAGGCGCTGGCGGACTTCACCGCGGACGGGATCTACCCGCCCTCGTGGGTGACCAGCATCGGGAAGCCGATCCCGGGGCGGGCGTGGCGCAAGCACGACGTGTTCGACGAACGCGAAGTCATCGTCGTTACCTTCGGCTACGACGGCGCCGAGCACGCGCTGCTGGTCGGGATCGATCTGGCCGAACTGCCGACCGTCGGCGTCGTCGCGATGGGCGATGAGCCCGACCGCATGCTGCAGGTGCTGCAAGACGAGGCCGAGCCGCACGAGCGCTTTGCCGAGATCACGCTGGCCGAGGCCCGGCGGCGGATCGAGGGACCGCTCAGCCGGGTCGGCGCCGACTCGGACTTCGAGCTCGACGATTCCTCGCTCCTGTTCGTGCCGCTGGCCCGGTCTCGCGTCCGGCGACTGCCATCGGACGACCCGGCCCAGGCCGTCGTCTACACCGCCGCCGACCGGGCCGCCGCCGTTGCGGAGTTCCTCGGCAGCCCGGAGGCCGGGGACGCCGGCGATCCCGATGTCGTGCGATTCTGGGCGACGGTGCTGACGGGTTACAGCAGCCGGGTTCCCGACGAGCCGCCCGCCCGGGTCGGGCCGCACAAGCTCGCCGCCATGCTGCTCGTCCACGTCGCCAGTACATTCACGCTCACTACCGCGCAGCGCGACGGGATGGAGCGGGCGACGACCGCGTGGACCCGGTGGGCGGCGGCGCGTCAGCGTCTGGACGAGGCGGCCGCCGACGTGGTGATGACGCGGCTGCCGGAGCTCCTCGACGAGTTCCCTGATGCGTACGACCACCCCTACAACACGACGTCTCGCAGCTACCTACGCGACCTGGCGACCCTCGATGCCGACCTTCCGTGGCTGGCGGATCAGCTGGAGCGGCGGGAGTTCGCGGCGCCGTTCCCTGGAGACCGCGAACCAAGCACGGATGGCATCGACGCGACCGACTCGCACGGCCGGGCCGAAATCGCGGTGGCCGAGTTCGCGGAGTGCGGTGGCGGCGGCGCCGCCACGATCAGGCTGCTGACCGCCGTGCCCCGGATCGTGGAGGAAATCTGGCACGACGACCCGGCCACGACCTGGGAGAAGGCCAAGAAACTGCTGGCCGAGGGGCACGGCAGGCATGAGGTGCTGCATCGGCTGGCGGGCTGAGCCACCTTCCTTCTTCCCGCCTTTGCGGGTCATGGGCGGCGGGAGAGCCGGCCGGGACCGTTCGATATGAGCGGGTTGCGCTCTTGACTTTTTAGTACAGGCCGACGATGTTGCCGTCGTCGTCGAGGTCGATCGAGGCGGCGGCCGGGTGGCCGGCCAGGCCGGGCATGGTGCGCATGTCGCCGCAGATCGGGTAGATGAAGCCTGCCCCGACCGAGGCGCGGACCTCGCGGACCGGGAGCCGGAAGCCGGTCGGCGCGCCCTTGAGGGCGGCGTCGTGGCTGAGCGAGTACTGCGTCTTGGCGATGCAGACCGGGAGGGTCCCGAACCCGTTCCGTTCGTAGCCGTCGAGCTGGCGGCCGGCCAGCGGGGCGTAGTCCACCCCGTCGGCGCCGTAGATCCTGGTCGCGAGCGCCTCGATCTTCTGCCGCAGCGAGGCGTCGGACGGGTACAGGAAGTGGAAGTCGCTCGGTCGCGCGGCGACCTCGGCCACCGCCTCGGCGATCTCGGCCGCGCCGCGGCCGCCGTCGGCGAAGTGCGTGCCGACCGCGGACCTGACGCCCATCGACGCGGCGACCTCGGCGATCGCGGCCCGCTCGGACGCGAAGTCGGATGGCATCGCGTTGATCGCGACGACCGGCTCGACGCCGTGGGCGCGGATGTTCTCCAGCTGCTTGCGCAGGTTGGCCGCGCCAAGCAGCACGTCGTCGGGATTCTCGGCCAGCATGCCGTCGGGCAGCGGACGGCCGGCCACCACCCGGTACTTGCCGGAGTGGGACTTGAGCGCGCGGACGGTCGCGACCACGACGGCGGCGTCCGGGGTGAGCCCGGAGACGCGGCACTTGATGTTGAAGAACCGCTCGGCGCCCATGTCGGCCCCGAACCCGGCCTCGGTGACGAGGAAGTCGCCGGTGTGGATGCCGATTAGGTCGGCCACCACGCTGCTGTTGCCGTGGGCGATGTTGCCGAACGGACCCGCGTGCACGAAGACCGGAGTGTTCTCCAGCGTCTGGAGCAGGTTCGGCTTGAGCGCCTCGCGCATGATCACCGCCGCCGCGCCGGCCGCCTTGAGCTGCTCGGCGGTCACCGGCTCGCCCGCCTGCGTGTAGCCGACGACGATGCGGCCGAGCCGGGCGCGCAGGTCCTTGAGGTCCCTGGCCAGGGCGAGCACGGCCATCACCTCGCTGGCGGCGGTGATGTCGAAGCCGGCCTGTCGCGGCACCCCGTCGCCGGCCGGGCCGAGGCCGACCACGATGTTTCTCAGCGCCCGGTCGTTGACGTCGAGCACCCGCTTCCAGGTGATCTGGTTCAGGTCGAGGCCGAACTCGTTGCCGCGGAAGAGGCTGTTGTCGACCATCGCCGCGATCTGGTTGTGGGCGGCCGTGACCGCGTGCATGTCGCCGGTCAGGTGCAGGTTGAGCAGCTCGAACGGGACCGCCTGGGAGTAGCCGCCGCCCGCTGCGCCGCCCTTGATGCCGAACGTCGGGCCCATGCTGGCCTGGCGGATCGCGATCGTGGCGGTCCGGCCGATGTGCCGGAACGCCATCCCGAGGCCGATCGTGGTGGTGGTCTTGCCCTCGCCGAGCGGGGTGGGGGTGATCGCGGTGACGACGACGTACTTGGCCTTGGGACGGTCCTGCAGCTCCTCAATCGCCTTGAGGTCGATCTTGGCCACGTGCTCGCCGTGCTGCTCGACCAGCCAGGGCGGGATGCCGATGCCTTCGGCGATTTCCGTGATCGGCTTCAGCGTGGCCTGCCGCGCGATTTCCAGTGCGGTTGGCATCGTCATGACGAGTAAAACCTCCGGCCCCGTTGATCGCGTTACTCTTGGCGATTCTGGCTCCGGGCCGGCGATTGTCCAGCCACGCGACGACCAAATCTGCGGCCGGATTGTTAGTTGTGCACCACAATCATTGCGCGCGGCGGCGCGTTGGCTGCGCTCATCCTTCGGGATGAAGGTGCCGCTGGTCCGGCCCCTGCGGCCCCTTCGTTCAACTAGTCTGGTCGGGTTGTCGGCCGGTCGGACCTCGGTGCGCCGTGAGGGCCAGAGTCGGCCGGGACCGTTCGAGCTGAAGCTTTGAAACCCCGAGACCACGGAAGGGGCGGCACGCCCTATGTCGTACCACCTCACGTACCTGCAAGCGGTCGTGACCGGACTCGTACAGGGTGTGACCGAGCTGTTCCCGGTCTCCAGCCTCGGGCACAACGTGCTGCTTCCGGCGCTGATCGGCGGGAGCTGGGCGAAGACGCTGAACGTGTCCGCGCCCGGCTCGCCGTATCTAGCGTTCATCGTGGGGTTGCACGTGGCGACGGCCATCGCGATGATCGCGTTCTTCTGGCGGGACTGGCTGCGTATCATCCGCGGCTTCTTCTCCTCGCTGGTGGAGCGCCGGGTGGCGACGCCGGACCAGCGGCTGGCGTGGATGATCATCCTGGGGACGATCCCGGTCGGCATCGTCGGGGTGGCGCTGCAGAAGGAATTCGTCAAGGTCTTCGCCAAGCCCGAGCTCGCGGCGACCTTCCTGGCCATCAACGGCCTGATCCTGCTGGCGAGCGAGCGGATGCGGCGGCGGAAGGAAGACCGGAACGGCGGCGGGACGCGGTCGGCGGGCGGGCCTCGGCCTGCGTTTGACGGGCCTGCGTTTGACGGGCCTGCGGGCGGGCCGGGGTTCGGTTCCGGGCGTCCGGACGGCCGGCCGGCGGGCGGGCCGCCGCCGGGGTACTCGCAGCAGCCGCGGCAGCAGCAGTGGCAGGGGCCGGACCCGCGCTACGGGCAGGACGACGACCGGCAGCGGCAGGGCGGCGGCGGGCGGCATCGGGGCGGCGGGCAGTACGGGCCGGATGGGCAGCCGGTGCGGGGCGGGCAGTTTGGGCCTGACGGGCAGCCGGTGCGGGGCGAGCAGGAGCAGCAGTACGGGCAGGAGCAGTACCGGCGGGGCGGGCAGCCGGGTCAGGATGGGCAGTACGGGCAGCAGCAGCAGTCCGGGCCAGGGCAATACCGGCGGGATCCGTGGGGCGAGCAGCCGCAGCAGCCGGGCGGGGGTCCGGGTTACGGGCAGCAGGCGCCGTACGGGCAGCAGGGCCGGGACGGGCAGGCGGGGCCGGCCGGGCAGGCGGGCCCGGCCGGGCAGGCGGGGCCGGAGTACGACGCCTGGCGCGACCAGGCACGCCAGCAGGAGGGCGACCCGCGTGGCGCGCGTGACCCACGTGACCCGCGTGACCCGCGTGCGTCGGGGCAGCAGGCGGCTGGGCGTCATGGGCGTCCCGGTGACGGGCGTCCCGGCGAGGGACGACCCGGCGACGGGCGGCGGCCTGGGGACGGGCGGGGCGGTGACGGGCGGGGCGGTGACGGGCGGCCGGGGCCGAACGACGCCGGGGGCGACGACCCGGCGGTGGCGGCCGACCGGCGGCTGTCCACGATCGGCTACAAGCGGGCGGTCTTCATCGGCGCCGCGCAGATCCTGGCGCTGCTCCCCGGTATCAGCCGGGACGGCATCGTCACGGTGGCGGGCATGGGACGCGGGCTCACCCGCCAGGACGCGGTGCGGTACTCGTTCCTGCTGTCCGCGCCGGTGATCCTGGCGGCGGGCGCTCTGAAGGCGTCCGACCTGACCGGGCCGATCAGCAAGGGGATGCACGGGCCGATCATCGTCGGCTCGATTATCGCCGGGCTCGGCGCGTACCTGTCGATCCGGTTCCTCACGAAGTACTTCAGCGAGGACAAGTCGCTGAACCCGTTCGGGTGGTACTGCATCATCGCCGGGCTCGGCAGCCTCGCGTACCTAGTGCTCAAGTAACGCTAGGTACACAGCGGCCGACGGCTCAGGCTCCGGCGTTTCCGGGGTTCCCGGTGTTGCCGGGGACGACTAGGCCGGATTCGTAGGCCATGATCGACGAGCTGGGCGCGGTCGCGGGCGTTGAGCTTGGTCATGATGCGGCTGACATGCGTTTTTGTGGTGAGCGGGCTCAGGTAGAGACGGGTCGCGATCTCGTCGTTGGACAGGCCCTCGGCGACCAGCGACAGGACCTCGCGCTCGCGCTCGGTGATCCTGGACAGGTCGCAGCCGGGGCGCGGGCGACGCGGAGCGTCACGCTGGCCGCCTTCTGCCGCGCCCGGCCTGACGCCCGGCCCGGCCGCCCGGGCGCGGCCGGCGAACGTCGCGATCAGGCGCCGGGTGACGCTCGGGGACAGCAGCGCCTCGCCGCGGGCGGCGACCCGGACGGCGCGGATCAGATCCTCCGGCTCGGCGTCCTTGACCAGGAAGCCGCTCGCGCCCGCGCGCAGTGCCTGGTAGACGTAATCGTCGGTCTCGAAGGTGGTCAGGATGACGACCTTCACCCCGGCCAGGTCACCGTCGGCGGCGATCCGGCGGGTGGCCTCGAGCCCGTCGACCTCGGGCATCCGGATGTCCATCATGATCACATCGGGGCGCTCGGCGCGGGCCAGGGCGAGCGCCTGCTTCGCCGTTGACCGCTTCGCCGACCACCTCGACGTCCGCGGCCGCCTCGAGCAGGACCCGGAAGCCGGCCCTGATCAGCTTCTGGTCGTCGGCCAGCACGACCCGGATCACCGGCGGCCGCCCTGCTGGCCGCTGGCGGCGGAGTCGTCGCGGGTCGGCGGCCGGGCGTCCGGTGCCGTCTCGACTTGGGCGTCAACGTCAAGCGGGAAGTGGGCGGCGACCCGGAAACCCCGGTCGGGCAGCGGGCCGATCTCGATGACGCCCCCGGCGGCGGCGGCCCGCTCGCGCATGCCGCGCAGGCCGTGCCCGACACTGGTGCCGACGGCGAGGAAACCCGCCAACGCGGTCTCCGCGGCCGACGAGGAAAGGCCGCACCCGGTGTCGGTGACCTCGACGGCCAGGCCATCGGCGGCGTAGCGCACGGTCACGGCGGCGGTGGCGGGGCCGGCGTGGCTGATGGCGTTGGTCAGCGCCTCTTGGATGATGCGGTACGCGGACAGATCGGTGACCGCGGGCAGGTCGCGGGGATGACCGGTGACCGTCACCGTGACCGGCAGGCCGGCCGCCCGGACCCCGGCCGCGAGGGCGTCAAGCCGGGCCAGGCCCGCAGCCGGCTGGACCGGATCGACGAACTCGTCGGCGTCGCCGCTCGCGGCGCGCAGCACGTCGAGGATGGCGCGCAGTTCGCGCAGGCCGTTCTTGCTCGCCGCGCGGATCGCCTGCAGGGATTCGGCCGCCTGGTCGGGGCGGTCGCGGAGCAGGGTGGTGGCCGCGCTGGCCTGCACGGTGATCGTGGCCATAGTGTGCGCCACCACGTCATGCAGTTCCCTGGCGATGCGCACCCGCTCCTCGTCGATCCCCCGCTGTGCCTCCTGCGCGGCCTGCCTGGCCAGCTGCGCGCGCTCGGAGTCAAGGTAGGCGCGTCGGCTGCCGAGCGCCAGCCCGGCGAAGAGCGCGACCGCGAGGTTGGCCGGGATGAGGAAGAAGCCGCCGCCGGTCTGCCCGAGGGGATTATCGGACGCCGTGGCCGCCATCAGCACGGCGGTAACGCCGAGCGCCCACGCGCTCGAGCGCAGCGCCGTCGTCGACGGATCGGCGGCGAGCGTGCCCATCGCGACGGCAGGCAGCAGCAATGCCACGCCGTTCTCGTAGCCGGGCAGGGTGTAGGCGACGACGGCGGCCGACGTCGCGCACAGCACGAGCCTCGGGTAGCGGTGCCGCCAGGCGAGGGCGACGCCGCCCGCGGCGACGAGAAGCAGCGCGGCGTCCGGCGTATGCGGCAGATGGTGCTGGCCGGTGAAGTAGGTGCCGGGGGTGGACGGGTGCGCCTCGCCATAGGCGGCGACCACGGCGATCACGGTGATCACCACGGCGATGGCCGCGTCGCGGGGCGACGGCCGCCAGCCGTCACCCGGGCGCGCCCAGGCACGACGGGCCCAGCCGGGTAGTGCCCGGCTGGGCGACGTCGGCCGAGAAGTGCTCACGCTACGCAGGGTAAGGCCGATCGGCGCCGCTCACCAGCCACTGGCGATGTACTCCCTCAGTGGTACGCCGCCGACGCCGGCCTGCCCCGCCTCGCCCCGCCCTGCCCTGCCCTGCCTGAGTCGGCATCGGTCCCACGGTCAGCGAAACAGGGATGTCACACGGAATGGCTGCGCGGGGTCGGCGTCGTCTTCCGGCGGCGCCGGGTGCGGGGCGCGGGACGTCACCGTCCAGAAGAGGTCGGCCGGAACGCGGCACTGGTCGCGGAGGTGGGATTCGGTGATGCCCTCGGCGGCGAGCAGTTCGACCGCGCGGGGCAGCATCGAGGGCTGCTCTAGGACCGTGATCAGGCCGGGTTCGCCGCGCCGCCAGCCCCGGCTGGTGAGCGTGGCCATGGCGTTGCGGTAGGAGACCTCGGTGAGGGTGCCCAGGCGGCGGGCCCGGTACAGCAGCGCCTGGATGCTCGCCCCCCAGCGCTCCTTGCTCCGGGCTAGGGACTGCCAGGCGGCGCCGTTCATGACGGTGGGCAGCTCGTCGCGGATGTCGGCCGCGGGCATGAGCAGCTCGGCGGCGAATCGGTTGGCGTGGTCCTCGACGGTCCGGCCGCCGGGCTCGGCGTCGCTGTGCATGACCAGGTGGCCGAGCTCGTGGGCGACGTCGAAGCGCTGGCGGTAGTAGTCATGCTTGACCGGGTTGAGCACCACGACCGGGCGGAGCCGGCTGTCGAACGAGTAAGCGTCGACGCTGGCGGCCTGGGGCGGGCTGAACACGATGAGCACGCCGTGGTTCTCCAGTAGCCGGACCAGGTGCGGCGCCGGGCCGGCGGTCATCGCCCACTGGTCGCGGACGTAGCGGGCGGCCCGTTCGGGGCCGCCGTCGTCTGCGGGGTCGGCGTCGATCGGCACCGGGAAGCTCGGCACGTCCGGGTCGGGGCATTCGACGTGCTTCTCCAGGCTGGTGGCGATGTCGACCGCGAGCTGACCGTAGGCGAACGCCTGGTCCCGGGCCAGCTGCGTGGTCGAGCGGAGCGACCGGAAGTGCGGGGTGGCCGACAGCGCGGCCACGTCGTCGGGGCGCATCGCGAAGAAGCCCGGGTCCACGCCCAGGCTGAGCGCGAGCCTGGCGACCGTGACGGCGGTCGGGCGTTTGGCGCCGGACTCCCAGGCGGCGACCGCGGTGGGGCTCATTTCGAGGTACTGGGCGAGATCGGACTTGCGCAGCCCGGCCAGCTGGCGACCGAGGGTAAGGCGCGCCCCGTCGAAGAACGCCGCGACGTCGGCCGCCCGCGGACGGTCGGTCGGCGTCACGCCTGTCCGCCGTCGCGTTCTCGGCCCGCACGGCGACCGCCGTCGATGACGCGCAAGCGCACCGGCGCGTCGGGTACTGCCGACAGTTTGTCGATCCTGGCCGCGGCCGGGACCTCGGTGCGCCGGACGGCGGGAAGCGGCACGGTGAGCAGGTCCTCCCGCCAGTGCCAGGCCGAGCCGCCGCGCAGGTTGAGCCAGGGCCGGCCGAAGGCCAGCTCGATCTCGCCGGTGTCGGCCTCGAGGGAGTGCGCGACGATGAACGAGGGCAGCTTGAGCTGCCGGTCGGCGGCGAGCAGGAGCGGGTCGATCCGAGCGGGCAGCGAGGCGCCGAGCGGCGCGCCCTCGGGCACCAGGTCGTCGGGCACCACGCCGTCCGTCAGCAGGTCCTCGAACAGCGACGGCTGACGATGGTCGGGGCCCGGCTGGGCGGCGACGAGCTGCTTGGTGACGGACTTCTCCAGCCACGGCAGCGTGTCGATGCGGCCGAACTCGGCCGAGGCGATCAGGAACCAGTGCCGCCGGTAGGACCACCCGGCGCTGCCGCGCAGATCGCGGCGGATAACTAGGCCGCGCGCGACCATGGGCAGCGTGGCCAGGTCCCGCTCGGAGAGCTCGGCGTAAAGAACGTCGAGGTCAAGCCCGTCGTCGTCGGTTGGAACGGCGTACCGCGAGCAGGTGAAGACCCGGTCCAGGCGGTCACGGAACAGAGTGAACCGGGTGTGGCCGAGCCACGCGGGGTCGTGACCGTCGGCCTCGCAATAGCTCTCGAGCGACCGCCTCGTCGCGGACTCGTACGCCCAGCGAATGCCGGCCAGCACGCCGGCGGCCGTGAGCTCCTCGATCACTTCCTGCTGTTCGCCCATGAGGCCAGGGTACACCGCAGGCAGTAAATGACGCGTGAAACTAAACCGTGTCGGCATGTCGACGTGCTCTGGCGACCAGACGGTAGAGCAATGCGCTCAGTCAGCGAAGACCTCGGCGGCGGTGCCGGCCGTGATGGCGCGGTCGAACCAGCGATCGAGTTGCAGCGCGTCCGTGCAGGAGGTGACCCGCTGACGCTGTTCCGCGGACGGGACGAGGTGCCGGGCGTCGAGGAGCTTCAGGACAGCCTCGGCCTTGCCTTTTGCCTCGCCTTTCGCTTCGCCTTCAGCCAGGCCTTGGTCGTGGATTCGCTCCACGAAGGTCTTCTCGTATTCGCTCGTGGTCATCATCGCCTCCAGTAGGTGCCGTGCGGCATCGGACGCTAGTGTCAGGATAATCGTGGTCATCCGAAAGCGGTCGGCGTCGCTGATCTCGGGGCTGGCCATCGCGTCCAGTACCTGGCGGGCCCCGGGTTGGGACTCCAGGTCGATGCCGCCCATGCTCGCGGCGAACACTGTCAGATATGGGCTGCCCATTCCGTCTCGGCCGGGAGGCCCGACGGAGTCGATGACAATGGGCGCGAGATCGAAGCCGGGGTGCCCGGTGCGGATGAGCTGCCGGCACTTCGCCGCTTCGGCCGGGTCTGGGCAGAGGACGACAAGGACGGCGGCAGGACACTCGGCGACGCGGCGGGCGGTGGTGACGTACACCGGCCAGCTGTAGCGTTTGGTCGCGCTGTCCCGCAACTGCGGTTCGATGATCACTGCCAGGACGGGATTTCCGGTGGCGGCATCGGAGATGAGGACCACCATGTCGGCGAGGTACTGCACTGGAACGACCGCGCTCATGTCGGTGGGGGCAAGGGAGACGGCTGGCTGGCGGGGAAGTTGGATGCCGGGGGTGCCCGCGATGAGGTCCACGGCGATCTCGGAGTGCTGGCGGACGAGGTCCAGCGGCCCTTCGTGCGATATGGAAGGCATATCGTCACGCTACGAACGCTGTGACGTTGCGTAGATCGAAACCATCGAAATTGAAACGTGTGGTGTGAATGAGATTTATGTGAACGCAAGCAGTTGCCATTGAGTCGGCTGATGGCTCGCTTGTCGGGGCGGGCGGGTGGTGGTTAGCCAGCGACGCGGGCGATGCCGACGATGATCGTGCAGTCGCGCTCGGGCGGGACCGGCGCCTCGGCCCAGCCCGGCCTGACGGTCCTGCCGTCGCCCACGCCCGGTTCCACCAGCTCCAGGGGTCCGAAGAAGGACGCGAAGTCGGCCGCGCCATGCTGGTACAGCTTCGTCGGGCCGTCGGCCATGTAGGTGCGGAAGAACGCGTCTCCCTTCTCGCCGAGGACCAGCCCCATCGTGAGGACGACGTAGCTGCCCGGTGCCAGCGCGGCCACGTAGCTGGCCACCAGGTCCTGCGCGTCGGGGACATCGAAGAAGTGCAGCAGCATGGCCATGATCAGGCAGGCTGGCCGGGAAAGGTCGATGCCCTCCGACACCCTTGCGAGGATCTCGGGCACGTCGCGCACATCACCGTCCACGACCGTCACGCCGGGGTTGCCGTGGGCCAGCAACGCGCCCAGATGCGAGACGACGACCGGGTCGCTGTCGATGTACGCCACCCGCGCGTCGGCCTGGATCTCCTGCGCAACTTCGCCGGTGGTGGGCGAGGTCGGCATCCCGCAGCCAACGTCAATGAACTGGCTGATCCCCTGGTTCGCGACCCAGGTCACCGCGCGGGCGAGGAAGTCCTTGTTCTCCACGGTGCTCGGCAGCAGATCGGGAAGGGCCTTGATCAGCCGATCCCCCAGGTCCCTGTCGGCGGCGAAATTGTCCTTGCCGCCGACGAAGTAGTCGTAGACCCGCGCGATGGAGGGAGTATTCGGGTCAAAGTCGGGCACGCGCACCATTGTATTGACCGAAGGCCGGCTCTCCTATCGGTTACCTGAGCGCAGCATCGGAATATCTAGGGGTCGGCGTAAGACACCGGACGGCTGCTGGGGTCCGTGCGCGGGTCGTCTCCGTCAGCCAGCGCGAGCCACGCCGGCCAGCACATAGCCTTCCCGCTTCGGGAGGCTCACGGGCTCTTCCCACGCCGGTTGCCACTTGCGAGCATCCACCACGCCTGGCGGCACCAGATCCATCGGACCGAAGAACCCGGCGAAATCCGGAACCGAATGGTTGTACACCGACGTGACCGCGGAAGAGTAACCACCGAAGCCTTCGTCGGCTGCCTTGCTGTCGGCATGGATCGCGGAAAGCACGAGGTAACTACCCGGCGCCAGCCTTGCGGCGTAGTCGGCAACCAGGCTATGAGCGGCCTCGGGCGCGAAGAAGTGCAGCAAATACCCCATGACGAGGCAGACCGGGGCCGACAGATCGATGCCGGCGCGGACGCCGTCAAGGATGGCCGCCACCTCGCGCACGTCACCGGCCACGACGGTCACGCCCGGGTCGCCCTTGGCGACGAGCGCGTTCAGGTGGGAGAGCACGACCGGGTCATTATCGACGTATGCGACCCGCGCATCGCCAGTGACCACTCGCGCCGACTCGTGCGTGTTCGGCACCGTCGGCATGCCGCAGCCGAGGTCAATGAACTGGCCGACCCCGTGGTTGGCGGCCACCCAGGTAACGGCGCGAGCGAGGAACCGCCGGTTCTCGACCGCGATGACCGGGATCAGCGGCGCGATGGCGATCTGCCGATCCGCCACCTCACGATCCGCCGCGAAATTGTCCTTGCCGCCGAGAAAATAGTCGTAAACCCGCGCGATGGAGGGAGTATGCGGATCGAAGTCGTGCACGGGCTCATTTTAACGACTGCCGCTTACCGTTCCCACCGGTCGGCCGAGCCGAGCATCGAAGTAACTACGGGACGGAGTAAGCCGTAGCTGGGCTCACGCCCGGCGAGGCGCGTCAGGGATTGGGCGTGAACCCAATGCCGAATGCATCCGTTTGCCAGGGTGAGTGGTGCCGATCCTGGATGGTGACGGGTGCGGATGGAGGGGATTCACGAGCAGGATGCGCCCACTCCTGGTGAGACGGCCACTGACAGCGACACGCCATCCGTCGAGAGGCTCGCAGAAACCGGGCGGCGGGTCACCGAGCAGCGGATGTACCGGGCACAGGTCGAGCACGCCTACGCGATGGTGCGCGGCCCGGCGGCGCAGGATGGGTGGGCCCAGGCGGTCCCGCAACTGCTCGCGTCGTGGCGGATACTCAAGGAGAAATACGGATACGAGGAACGGCCCGAGCCCGTCCCGCAGGCCGACGGCGGCTCATCACGCGGCAAGGGCGGCCGGAGGCTGGACGCCGCCAGCAACGCCGAGATCGACCTCGGCTACGCGCGCATCCGGGAGGTCGGCGAGAACGTCATCGCGCCTGCCATCCTCCGCGTCGCGGCCGAGGACCCGACTCGGTGCCTGGCTGGCTTCGACCGCCGCATCAAGGGCGAGGACCGGCTGAAGGAGAAGGTCTCGGCTTTGCTTGAACCTCCGTCAAAGCTGGGAGCGGGCGAGGCGCTTTCGGCAATTGCTGACGTGGTGCGCTTCACGTACACGTACCACGAAACCGGCTATACACAGGGTGTTCTAGCAGACGTAGCGCGGTTGAAGTCACAGGGGTTCGAGCTCGACCGGCTAAAGAACACGTGGCGCAGCCAGCAGTACAAGGGGATCAACACACAATGGTTGGAACCGCACTCTGGGGTACGCTTCGAGGTGCAGTTTCACACGCAGGCGAGCCTCGAAGCCAAGGAACTCAGCCATGAGGCGTACGAGCGTATCCGGACCATAACCGAAGCGACTCCAGAGACCGAACGGGAAACCGAGGAACTCGAATCGTTCCAGAGCAAGGTCAACGATAAGGTTCGGATTCCGCCGGACGTAAGCGTCGTTGAGGATTACCGACGGGAGAAACGTGATGGCTGAAGCGATTACGTACTACGCGATCGTCAACGAGTTCAGCAGCCGGGACAACCCCTTCGGCGTGATCCGGCGCGTGAAGCACAACGGCGGCCAGCGAGACGAGGTGTTCTCGCGGGACTTCGCGTGGAAGCTAACCCCGCTGCTTTACTCGGCCGAACGGGGTGATCTCACCAATGACATGGTCCCGATCTCGGAGGACGAGGCTGAGCGGATCGTCTTGCGCATCCGGTCGACGTTCGGCAGTGGAGCATAACGGAGTGGTGAGGTCGGCGATCAAAGGGTCGGCGACGGATTCCTCGTACACGGCGCGGGCGGTGGCGGCCATCGCGTCGGCCAGGGCCGGGTCCCACGGGGTTGGCTGTTGCGGGCCGCTGAGCTTCACGTGATCGGCGTCCTCGCGGACGGCTGCCTGGTAGTCGGCGGCCGCCAGGCGCCACGGGGTCGCATCGTGACGCCTGAAGACGGAGTTGGCGATCGCGATGCCCGGCCAGTCGAAGTCACCGTGGTACCGCAGTCGGCCGCCGTTGGCGGTGACCGCGACGGCGAGACGGTGGAAGGCGGTCGACGGCTGGCCTTCTGTGCAGATGAGCGGCCGTGATCGGGGGCCCAGGTCGGCGGCGGCGCGACGCAGGACGGCCGGGTTCTCGCAGACGTGCACGGTTGGCTCGGCTTCGATCGCAGGAACAACCGGCATGGCGATGAGCTGCTGCAGCGTCACGTAGAAGGGGACGCCGCGGGCCCTGGCGTCGGTGAGCCACTCCCCCAGGCCGTCGCCGCCGGCCGCCAGGTTGAGCACGAGGACACGGCTGGCCAGGTCGTCCACGATGACGCCGTGTGCGTCCCACAGCTCGCGACGCTGCTCGGTGGTCAAGGGCTTGCCGACGCTGGCGCGGATGGCGAGTGCGCGCAGCACCAGGGTGGCCAGCGTGGTGCCGTGGTTGAGCGCTTTCGTGTCTCCGGTCGTCGCCGCCGCGAGCTCGGCCAACTGGACCGGCTCGGTTCGGCGCTCGACCGCCTCAAGCACCCGGACGGCGTGGCCGATCCGCGCTGCCTCGGCCGCGTTGACCAGCCGGGTGAGCGTGCCGTCGGCGTTGATCTCGGTCAGCCAGGCCTGAAACCAGTCCCGGTCGTTCAAAGAGCTATTTTCGGCCGAACGGACCGTTGCTTCGCGTCCGTCCGCCAGCCGTCTCCGGTCGGCGGGGCGGTCCCTGAGCGGCGGCCCGATCCGTTCGAGCAGTTCGATGAGCCCCGCGCCGGTGGACTCGCGGACGGCCCGGTCGAGGTCGGCGAGGCGGACGCCGATCTGGGCGCTGCCTTCGGCCCGGTACTGCCCGGTGATGCCGATGATCGCCTTGCGCTCCGCGTCGTCGGGGTGGTTGACGGTGACGGTGGCGCTCAGGCTGCCGCCGGTCCGCTCGAGGGAACGGCGGGCGGCCGCGAGCAGCCGCACGTACTCAGACCCGGAGTACCGGCCAGACGATGCCTGATCCGTCATCGGACGTGCCTCCTCGCTGAATCGTTCCCGGGCCGGGTGCGTACCCCTATGAACCTTTTCACTACTCTCGGCGTTCATATAGTGACATATTTGCTGGCGTCGCCGAGGCGATGACGCCGCCCAGCGGCGCTTGACTGAGGCGGGTTCGGTGGTGTTGGCGACAGCCTCGGCACTCCGCCAGCCCTTCGGCCTGCGGGCGGGCATCGACACACCGTCCTCACCGGCACCACGCCCAACAGGCTGGACGGATTTCGAGGTCAACGTGGGGACTTCGGGTCGCGGGGCGCCCCCAACGGACCACGCTAACGCCCGCAGCCGGAAAACGCGGCCCCCAACGGCACACAATCACGCCTCCAGGCCGACGCCGGTTCGTGGCATCCACCACAGCTGCCCCACAACACGCATCCGCCACCACGAGAACACCGACTGAAGCCGCCCGCAAACGCGTCAAGCCGTCGCTCGACAAGCTCAGCCCTTGGGATGTCCAGCGGATTCCTCACCAGGCATCACTGGGCAGACCAATCGGCCAGGACGCGGTCGATGGCGGGCTTGATTTGTGTCCTGGCGTCTGCGCGCGCCGTGCCGGACATGAGCAGTTCGTCGTAGTCGGTGTCCTTGTGCCGGATCGATGCCACCACCGCCAGCGCAATCGCTCGCTCGTCGAGGGCGCGGCCGTCCGCGGAACGGCCGACGCGACCGCTGCCGCGTAGCCCGGCGTGTCGGGCGATGGCCTCCGCGCGCGCCGTCGGGCAGCCCGGATACAGCCGAGCGATCTCGGCCGCGAACCGGCGCTGGAACTCGACGTCCTCGTCCGCCCGGCGCACCGCGTCCCGTTCGCGGCGGCGTGACCGGGCGTCGGAGTCAGCTAGGCACTCCTGCTCGGCCTGGTCAAGCGCGGGTTCTTCCACGAGGAGGCCCTGCCGCTCGTACCGCTTGCGGGATCGATTCCACCGCACGACGACGGCGGAGAGCCGGCTGGCCTTTTTCGCCCGCCGGGTCAGCGCGGCGTCGCCGGCCGGCAGGAAGACCAGGTGATCCATGTCCGCGCAGCTCATGCACAGCGGACCCGCATCGTCCATGGTGAGCAGCTCGCCCGAGCTGACCCCGCATTCGGCGCAGGTGAAGTCCTTGCTGGGCTGGATGACCAGCAGATCAGGCGGCGCGGACTGACGCTCGATGACGCGCTCGGCCTGCTTGTCCGGCAGGTCGGGCATGATCCAGTGCGTTCGCCACGCCCGTTCCAACGCTGGCTCGTCCAGTGAACTGAAGCGCAGCGGGCGGCGGGATCTGGACGCCGACACGTAGTCGGCCTCGAATGGCTTGAGTCCTTTGGCGGTCGCCCATTCCTGGAGGTGAACCAGCAAGGCCGCAGCATCGGTGCGCAGGAAATAGTCGAGATCGTCCACCCGGCCGCGCCGCCAGTCCTCCACGTTGGACGGCTGAAGCCAGCCGATGCCGAGGCACACGTCGATGGGCGTGACGAACTTCTGCCGGGCGAGCGCCTGCTCGGCGGCCGCCACTACGCGGGGTTCCAGTGGCCTTCGCTGATTCACACGGTCGAGCGTAATCCCGTCGCCGTAACCGAGCGTCGGGCCGGAGAAAAAGCTTGCGTCTCGGGCGTGGACGGCGTGCCACCGTGATGCCATGGCCTCGAATGGATCACTCTCCGGGCTGCCCGATGCCGGCTGGCAGCAGCGTGCCTTGCCCGTCCTAGCCGGGTTGGCTAGGGAAGACGCCCGCATCAGCGACCTGCGGATGCATGGCTCGGCGAGCGGCACGACAGCGTCAACTGACCGCTGGTCCGATCTGGACCTGATAGTCACCGCTGCGGACCCGGCCGTGGTGGCGGAGGACTTCGCCCGCCAGATCGGCCGCCGCCTATCGCCGGTGTTCGCGGACAGCCGCAGCGGAGATTCGCGACCGCGACGCCGGGACCACCCATCACCGCTTCGGTGGCAGCCACTGGGACGCGTGGGCGTCCCGGCCGGCCCGGCACCTGGCCCCTACTCTCCGGCCGGGATCACGGCAGCCATCCGTTTCTACATCACCACGGGGACCGACATCGCGGTCAACTGGGATCCGCCGCCACAGCGCGACCACAGCCCGCTGCTAGAACTCCTGGATGCGGTCGACCTGCACGGAGCGGCTCAATAGCAACCGCCCATCGCGTGGATCAACCCGCCGCGCGAGGCCGGGCAGGAGTTGCGGCTTCCGCCGCCTCCTGGAAGTCGACGATGGCCTCGCCGTAGTCCCTCGCCCAGTTCGTCAGGACCTCGATGGGCTCGACGAGGGTCCGGCCGAGGTCGGTGAGGCTGTACTCGACCTGCCGCGGCGCTTCGGCATGCCGTTCGACCAGGCCGTAGTGCTGGAGCCTGCGCAGCGTCTGGGTGAGGACCTTGCGCGAGATGCCGCCGATCAGGTCGACGAGCTCACCGTGCCTGCGAGGCTGCTGGCTGAGACCGAAGAGCACGAGCACGGCCCATTTGTCGGAGATGATCTCGACCGCCAGGCGAGTGGGGCAGTCGGCGAGGAAGGCTGGTCCAGCCGCGTTCTGCATGAAATCGAAGGTACCAGGAGGTAACCACGGGCTCCGTAGCGTGTTTGGCGAGCAACGAAAGCAGCACCAGACGCGAAGGAGTCACCATGCCACGAGTCGTCGTGTTCGACGAGTTCGGCGGGCCGGATGTCATGCACATCGTCGATCAGCCGGCCGTCGAGCCCGCAGTCGGCGAGGTGCGGGTCAGGATCGAGGCGTTCGCGGTCAACCCGCTCGACCAGATGATGCGCTCCGGCGCCTCGCCCGCGCCGGTACCCCTGCCGCACGCCCGCCTCGGCGTCGAGGGAACCGGCGTCGTCGACGCGACGGGTTCCGGGGTCACCGGGTTGGAGATCGGTGATCCAGTCATCTTCACGGCGATTCCGGACGCGAACGTCAGAGGCAGCTACGCCGAGTACACCACGGTGCCCGCGAGCCGGGTCATCGCCCGGCCGGCCGGGCTCGCGATCACGGAGGCGGCGGCGATCTGGGTCGCGTACTCCACCGCCTACGGCGCGCTCGTCGAGAAGGCGGGGATGCGGCCCGGCGACCACGTCCTCATCACCGCGGCGTCCGGCGCTGTCGGCCGCGCGGCGATGCAGATTGCCAATCAGATCGGCGCCGTGCCCATCGCCGTCACCCGGCACGCGGCGAGGGAGGACGACCTACTCGCCGGCCGGCGCCGCCGCAGTCATCGCCACCGATCACATGGACGTCGCCGAGGTAGTCCGCAGCCTCACCGGTGGAGCCGGCGCCGACATCGTCCTCGACCTGGTCACGGGCCCCGGCCAGCAGGATCTCGTGAAGGCGGCCCGAGCTGAAGGGACGCTGGTCGCCGCGGGCTTCCTGGACCCCCGGCCCACGCCGGTCCCGGCCAGCACGTCGCTCACGATCTTCGGCTACCGGAGCTTCGAGCACACCCTCGACGACGTCGCGGTTAAACGGATGGCGGCCTTCCTGAACGCCGGCCTGCGCCTCGGCGCCCTACGGCCCGCAATCGACAAGGTATTCACCCTCGACGACGTGGCCGAGGCGCACCGCTACTTCGAGAAGGGGATCCACGCCGGAAAGATCGTTGTCACGGTTTAGGAATGATGACGCACACAACGATGCCGGCGCCTTTGGTTGGCGGTGGAGAGTCGGTCGGGACCGTTCGATATGAACGATTTTGAATTTATGGCTCTTCGTCTTCGTCGTCGTCTTCTGGGCCCTGGCCTAGGGCGGGGGTGTAGAGGGTCGCGTTGACGCCGAGTGGGGTGTGGCGGGTGGGACGGAAGCCGAGGATCTCGGCGGTGAGGGCGTCGTTGTCCTTGTAGCCGGCGGTGGCGTCGATGAGCTGCTGGCCATCCCAGAGGATCAGGAGCGCGGACGTGGTGCGGGTTACCTTGTCGTGGTAGAGGTCGTAGTGCGCGATCATCGGCACCGTGTCGGTCGTGACCCACAGGTCGTGGCCGGTCATGAACAGGTCGAGGTCGAACTTGACCGCCAGGCCGAACAGGTCCGGCTTGTAGCGCTCGTCGATGCCGACGAACGCCTCGTCGAGGGCGATCAGCCGCGGGCAGTGCTCCTTGGCGCTCGAGTAGAGGGCGTTGGCGGCGGCGAAGAGCGGCAGGTGGATCGCGGCCGACTTCTCGCCGCCCGACATGACCGAGTGCCTGGCCCTGGTCAGTCGCGTCTCGCCCTCGCCGGGCTGGATGAGCAGCAGCTCGAAGGCGTGCCAGGAGCGGTAGTCGAGCACGCTGCCGAGGGCCTCGCGGTAGGTGGCGCGCGGATGGCCGGCCCGGTACTCGCGGATCATGTCGCGGAGCACGCCCCTGAGCTCGGCCAGCCGCTCGGGGCCGGGCAGGTCGCGGTCGAGGAGCTTGGAGGCGGCGCGCTGCGGGTCGGTGATCTTGTCGGACTGGGCCCAGCGGATGCCGACGGCGATGCCGGACGACATCGGCTTGGAGCGGGTGTCGTCGTTCATGTTCCTGGTCAGGTCGCGGGCGGCGACGACCCTTGTGTGGATCTGGCCGGCCAGCGCGGCCAGGAGCTCGTCCTCGAGCACCTTGCGCTCCCGGTCTTCGAGGAGGACGCCCTGGTCGGCGGCGCGTTCGGCGATCCGGGTGGCGAACTGGGCGACCGGCTTGCGGCCTTCGTCGTCGATCACGTGGACGGTGACGACGGCGCCGGGCTCCCAGTCGACCCGGTAGTCCTCCTCGCAGGCGGCGAGCGCGTCGGTGAAGTCCTTGAGCGCGACCGACATGCGGTCGGCGGTGTTCTTCAGCGACCCCTCGGTGACCTGGCGGCCGCCTCTGGTCGCGGCGGCGAACGCGTCGAGGATCCGGGTGACGGCGGGCGGGAGCGCGCTCGCGACGACCGGGCCGGGTCGACCGGCCGGTCGGGCTCGGCGCTGCGTCGGCGCTGCCGCCGACGAGCCGGGCGGCGAGATCCTCGCCCGCTCGCCGGGCGTCCGGCCAGGCGGCCGGGTCGGGCCAGCCGGGCGCGGTGCCGACGCTCAGCAGCGGGCGCAGGTCGGGGCGGGCGAACTCGCCGAAGGCGGTGGCCTGATCGAAGAGCTGGCCGACCGCGTCGGCGAGCGACTGGCGTTCGTTGAGCACGTCCCGGTCGGCCGCGGTGACCTTGTCATGCTCGCCCCTGGCGCGCCGGTCGTGCTGCGCGTAGGCCCGCTGGGCCGTCCTTGAGGTCGCGCTCGGTCTGGCGGATCTGCTCGAGGACGTGCTGAACGTCGGTCTGCAGGGCCTCCTCGAGGGTGCGGAACTCCTCGTCGAGGGCGGCCTGGAACCGCTCGGCCTCGTCGAGGGCGGCCTCGGCCTCGAGCGTGCTCCTGGCGCTGGCGCTCGACGGCCTCGGTGCGCTCGGCCAGGTCCTCTTCCGCGCGGGCGAGGGTGGCGCGCTCCTTGTGCAGATCGGACGCGGCGTTCTCGAACTCGGCGGCGGCGCGGGCGATCGCATCGACGTCGGTCGCGTCGGTGGGCATGCGGCGCTCGGCGGCGGCCTGCCGCAGCTGGCGGGTCCTGGCGTCGGTCTCCGCGATCGCGCTGTCCAGGGTGACGCGTGTTATCTCGACGTCTTCCCGCGTCCTGGCGAGCAGCGCCGCCTGACGGCCGGCCGTCTCGGCCGCCTTCGCGACCGGGCGGGTGTCGGGGAGCTCGCGTCGGGCGCGGCGGAAGTCTTCGTGCAGCGACGGCGGCTCGCTCGGCCCGCGCGGCGAGCGTCTCGCTCCTGTCCGGCGGCCGTCGCGATGCGCTCGTCCTGCTCGGCCAGCCGGGCGCGGCGGCGGTCGGCCCGGTTGGTCGCGCCGATGTACTCGGGGACCTGCTTGGGGCGGGCGCCGACGTGGACGCCGTAGCTGAACTGGGCCTTCGTGGAGACGAGGGGCTGGCTGGCGGACGTCGACGGAACGGGCGGCCCTCGGCTCGGGCGCGTTGCCGAAGAGGTAGTCGACGCCGCGGGAAACCGGGCGGGCCGGAATGTCAGACCCGGATGCCATGATGTCGTCAGTGAGGGTGATGGAGCGGAGCACGGCGACGATGACGTCGGCGGGGACGTGCTCTTGATCCTCGGCGATGAGGACGTCGGCGAGGGTCCTGGCACCGCCTGAGGCCGCACCAGGGCTGGCACCGGGAGCGCTGCCGGAGGCGGTGGGGATGAGGTAGCCGTCGGCTTCGGCGGCATCGAGCGCGGCCGTGGTCAGCGCCGGATCTGGGTGCACCCAGGCGGTGAGCAGGCCCGCGCCGTACAGGGCACCCTCGATCGCGGCGGCGGTCTCGTCCGGTACGTCGGGGGCGAACCGGACGAGCTGCCAGAGCGGGGCGCCGGGACGGGCGTCGCGAGTGGCCGGGCGCAGGTCACTGGCGGGGGGCGCGTCGTCCTGCTCGGCCGCGATGGCGTCACGCTCTGCGCGCAGGTCCGTCAGGCGCCGACGGGCCTCGCGCAGGGCGGCGCCGAGCTTGGCCTGGGCGGTGATGGTCGCGGCCTGCCGGTCGGCGGTGCGGCGGTCGTACGCCTCCGCCAGGCTGGCCGCGCCCGGTTCGCCGGTGCGCTCGAGCACCTCCGCCAGGGCGTCAATGTCGGCCGCGGTGATCAGGTGATCGGGAAGGTCGGAGCCGTCGACGGGAAGGGCAGCTTCGTCGGCTGTCGGCGGGTGCGTCGGAGGGGGGTGCCCAGCGGGCGGACCAGGCGGTCAGGGTCTCGGCCGCCTCGGTCCGGGCTGCCGTCGAGGCGGGCGGCGGCGGCGTCGGCGTCGTGTTGCTGGCGCTCGTGGGCGGCGATCTTGCGGGCCAGTTCCTGCTCGGCGTAGGCGCGTTTGGCCTTGGCGTCGCGGATCGCGTCGAGGAGGCGGCGGATCTCGCCGATGTCGTCGCGGCGGGCGGCCACCCGGGCGCGGGCGGTCGCGATGAGCTCGTCGCCGGCGTCGACCGGGCCGAAGCCGTCGTCGGCGATGCCGGAGCGCTGGGCGGCGTCGGCCAGGGCGGCGGCGATCCGATCGGCCTCGGCGCGGCTGCCGGTGACGCGGTGGGCGAGCTTGCCGACGGCGGCGGTCTGGTCCGCGAGCCGGCGGCGGTCCCGGTCGAGGCCGTCGCGCTGGCGGGCGACCTCGGCCGCGCGGGCGGCCACCTCGCGGCGCTTGTCCTCGATCCGGCCCTGGGCCTTGTACTCCTCGGAGTTCTTGAGGCCGGCCAGGCGGCCCTGCAGCGTCTCGCCCTCGGACCTGCTGGCCTCCCGGTCGCGCCTCGGCCGCCCGTTCCGCGGCGACGGCGACGCGGCGGGCCGCGGCGGCCCCCGCGAGCCGCTCCGCGTGATCGGCGGCGACGTCGGATCGGGCCTGCACCCGGTCAAGCGCGAACTTCACATGGGAACGGAGGTAGGCCTCATAGTGCGTCCTGAACTCGCCCACGGCCGCGTTGGCGGCGGTCAGGTCGTCGAAGAGCTTCTGCACGGCGGCGAGGTTCTCGAAGTCCCTGGCCGCCTGCTGGACCAGGTCGTCGTCGACCGGGGAGAGGCCGGAGGTCAGCGTGTCCGAGACCTTGGCCGGGTCAAGGTCCTTGGCCAGCAGCGGGCGGCGCAGCGCCAGCAGCAGGTCGAGGAGCTGGGCGTAGCGCTCCCGGCCGAGGCCGAAGAGGCGGTTGATCGACCAGGTCCCGGTACTCGGTCGCGGTCCGCCGCCAGGCGTCCGGCTCGAGGACGGCGCGGAGCTGGCGTTCGGTCAGCGGGCGGGAGTCGGCCGACAGCAGTCCGAAGTCCACGCCGACCCGCTTGCCGGTGACGAAGAACGACATCCGCACGCCGTCGGTGTTCCGGTGGGCGCGCATGCCGATGATCAGCGTCACGGTCTCGGCGGTCGCCTCGCCCGCTCGGGTCGCCTCGGTCGCCTCGGTCGCCTCGGTCGCCTTGGTCGCTTCGGCGGCGGTGCCGCTGCCTCCCGGCGCTTCCCGGGTACGCGCGAACTCCATCCACGACGTAGCCGTACTCGGATTCCTGACCGCGGAACAGCAGGTTGGACTTCATCGTCCGGTTCTCGCCGGAGAACGGGTCGAGGCGGCGGGAGTCGGCCATCCCGTCGAGGACGAACGGGAACAGGACCTCGAGTGCCTTGGTCTTGCCCGAGCCGTTGTGACCGCGCAAGGCGAGGCGGCCGTCGGCGAACGCCCACTCCTCGTCCACGTAGTCCCAGATGTTGATCACGCCGGCCCGGGACGGCTTGAATCGGTCAGTCATCGTCGGTGTCACCGCCGATGTCGCTATCGATATCACTGTCGTTGTCACTGCCGATGTCACTGCCGAACAGGTCGAGGGCGAGCTGGCCCTCGGCGTGCCGGACCGGGAGCGCGGCCTTGATGTTCCGGTAGCGGGCCGCCGCCGGGAGCACCAGCACGCCGGCGTCGACCCGGCGGAGCAGCCGCAGGTCGGCCAGGAACGCGACCGCCGCGTTCAGCAGCCCGCGCGGATCGTGCTGCCAGGTCACGGTGAACGACGCCGGGCCGAGCTCGTCGTAGAGGTCGTTGATCATGGCGCGCAGGCCGCTGTCGGCGATGAAGGGAACCAGGGGTGGTCGGGCGTCGCGTCCGCTCGGCCTGGTCCGCTCGGCTCTGGTCCGCTCCGGACGGATCCGGGACGTTACCCGCTTGCTCGGGGTAGGCGTCTTCTTCCAGCGGGGCGGACCAGGCCAGCTCGGTGACCACCCCGGCCAGCGGAAGCGCGGCGTCGATCTTTTCCAGCAGGTCGCGCTGGTCGGCCGACTCGGCCGGGACCGGAAGCAGCAGCGGCGCCTCGTCCGGGTCCTCAAGGACGTCGGCGATCTTGGCCAGGAGCAGGCCGGCCGCCCGGTTGACGGCGCCGCCGCGACCGGGGAACGGGCGGTCGGTGAAGCGGCCGCCCGCGTCGGCCAGCAGCACGCCCTCGGCCCGCCGTTCGACCGCGAGACCGGTGAGGCGGGCCAGGTTCTCCGCCACTCCGGTCTGCCGCAGCGCCTCGGCGACCTCGGGCTCAACCTGCGCGTAGTAGACGACCGGGTGCTCGAGCAGGGCGCGGGCGGCACGCTGGGCGGCCGCCTCGCGCTGCGCTCCGCGTTTGGCCGAGACGTAGGTCGCGTCGAGCAGGCCGGCCGCGCTGGTCAGGTGCTGGACCGGACGGGCGGGGCGGAACAACGCCGCGCAGATGTCATGGTCGATGTCGTAGAGGGCGTCGCCGCGTTCGGTGTCGGCCGACCATGCGTCGGCCGACCCGTCGGAGAGGCGGAGCGCGCCTCGGTCGGCCAGCCAGTCGAGGACGTCGACGACGGCGGCCTTGTGGGCGGACACGGTCGGGTTGAAGCCGAGGCCGTCGATCGCGTTCGCGCTCGGGGTGAACGCGCGGACCAGGTCGGCCAGGCTGACTTCGACCCGGGAGCGCTGGAACGAGGCGAGGATGAGGCAGAGGTAGGCGAGCCGGCGGCGGTCGAACGGACGGCCTGACTTGGCGGTGAAGATCGTGGTCTGCGTGGGGTCGAGGCCGTCGAGCCGGCGGATCAGCCGGACCTGGCGGGTCGTCGCGATCAGCGTGTAGCCGAGGTGGTCGCGCAGGTCCTTGCTGAGCTGGTCGGCCCAGCGGAGCACCGCCTCGAGCATGCCCGGGCGCGGCCGCGTCGCGGTGATCACGTCGGTGGTGAGCACCGACGCGGACCGCGTGCTGGTACGCGCCCAGGTCGCTGAGCTGGATGTTGGCGGCGGCTGGCTGCGGCGGCATGGGGTTACCTGCGTCCCGTGACCGCTGGCTCGAGGCGCAGCTCGAAGCCGGGCAGGTGCAGGGTGCCGTGCTGGGTGCGGACGGCGCTGCCGGCCTCGCTCGGCACCAGGCGCATGGTGAGGATGTCGTTGCCGCCCGCCGCGGTGGCGAGCCGGCCGGCGACGACCGTGCGGGCCTCGGTCGCGAGGGTGAGCAGGCGCAGCAGCACCCGGGTCTCGGCCTCGTCGAGAACCCGGTCGTGCGGGCCGGCCGCGAGCAGCGACCGGGCGGCGGCGCGCTCGGCCGCGCGCTGCTCGGCCTGACGCCGGGCCAGCGCCGCCTTGACCGCCGGGTTGTTCCTGGCGGGCTGCGGGAACGCCGGGCGTCGGGGCCTTGCCCCGCCTGAACAGGGTGACCGAGATGTCGACGCCGGGCGCTTCCCACCAGGTCGCGCGGGAGGAGATCTGGTCGGCGTCATCGTGCGCGCCGCCGACGTGGCGCGCGGTGCGGAGGTTGAACCCGGCGGTCATCAGCGCGTGCGCGGCCGGCTCGTCGGGGCACCCGTAGCACCCACTCGGCCAGGTGCCGGAGCTGCGATGAGCGGTTCACCCCGCCGCGTTGCGCCTCGGTGACCTGGCGGAGCAGCGCGATCACGGCCGAGACGGCGGCGCGGGTGGCGGTGCGCAGCCCGAGCGGCGCGGGACTCGGGGTCGTCGTCGGCGAACCACGCCCGCAGCGCGGCCCAGCGGCGACGCCAGTCGTCGTGCTTGTCCTCGTCGGACAGGAACGGCCGGTCGTCGGCCCGCACGACCAGGCCGAGCATCGCGCCGGCGCTCGACGGCGGTGATCGCGGCGGCCAGCCGGGGCAGGTACCGGTCGAGCTCGGCCATGAAATCGGTCATGTGGGTGAGCAGCGCGTTCTTGTACTTGAGGAACGCCTCGGGCGAGGTGTCGGTCGAGCGCATGAGCTCGGCCAGCGTCAGGTGGAACTGCGCCGCGCGGCGGGACATGTCGTCGAGGACGGTATCCAGCCGGGACAGCCGGCGGTAGACCTGATCGTGGTCCCCGGACGCGGTCGCCTGGTCGAGGGCGCGCAGGTCGTCGAGGATGTCGGAGAAGACCAGCCGGGACAGGTTGGCGTCGCGGATGCGCGCGGCGAGCACGTCCTCGACGGCGGTGTAGGCGCGGTAGCCGAGCTCGCTGAACTGGTAGACCGACTGGCGGTTGCGGTAGCGGGCGAGCGAGCCGGCCCGGGACGCGTCCTCGAGCCGGTGCAGGATCTGATCGTCGGCCAGCGCGTCCAGCCGCTCGCGCAGATCGCACCAGGTCGTGATGGGCCGGGACGTCCTCGTGGCCGGCCGCGAGCTCGGCCAGCGCGGCCGCGACGTCGGCCGAGTGCGCCTGCACCTGGTGCACCGCCCGGAGCCGGTCAAGCGCGCGCAGCACCCACAGGTAGGCGAGGTGGTCATCGCGCCGGGTGAAGTTGAACAGCCGGAACCGGTCGCTGACCGCGAGCGCGTCGAGGTGCAGCGAGTCGCGTCCGGGGTCGCGCCCGTTCTCGTCCTGCTCGTCCATTTGCCCGCACAATACCGTGGCAGGCGAGCAACTCGCGATTGCGGCGGCGCACACGACGGTGAAAGGACGGCGACGAAAGCCCTCCTGCCCTTAGGCTCACGCGGAGACGGGACCGGGCACACCACGCCATCGCGTTCTGCGTGGTCACTGCTTCCACCGGCCCGACCGTAACCGAGCCGACGTATCCCGGGAGGAATGAACGTGACCGATCTTGACGCGGCCGCCCAGAAAGCAAAACTCACTGTGCAGATCCGGTCATTCCTCGACTGGCTCGGCGAGGGTCGCAAGCTGACCCAGACCGGCCGGGTCGGACTGGCTGACGCCCGCTACCTCGTCGAGTTCCTCGACACCGGCGACGTAGTCGACCCAGAGATCGGCGGCAGGGTATTTAAGACCAAGTCCAGCGAAGAACTGGCGTATTTGACCAGGATCGTCGAATGGGCGAAGGTCACCAGGCTCATCCGGGTTGCCGGGACCAGGCTCACGCCGGTGAAGAAGAACGCCGCCCTCGCGGACCGGCCCCTCGACCTGGTGCTGGCGATGCTGGTCGCCTACCCGAAACTCGGGAAGTCGCTGTTTCCCAGGAACACCTGGCGTCAGTCCGTCGTCGGCGACGAGTTCGCTGACATCGGCGAGGAACTGCTCACGGCCCTGCTCGCGAGCATCGGCCCGTGCCCGCTGGCAACGCTGAGCGACACGGCCTACGACGTGATCGCCGCCCGATACATGCTTGGCAGGCTGACCGAACAGCAGCACGACTTTCTGCGACGGACGGTCGCCGTTGACATCAGGATCGCCATGTCGGCGCTGAATGTCCTCGGCGTTGTCGTGCTTGATGGAAGCACGGACCATGACCGGGCCGACGAAAGCGCGGAACTCACGGATCTGGGCCGGTACGCCATCCGGCGCTTGCGGGGCATGGCGCAGCCCGGTGACGCGCTCCTCCAAGTGCGGATCGAGCTGGCGGATGTATGTGACCCGCAGGTATGGCGGCGGGTGCTGATCCCGTCGGCCTACCCGCTCGACCGGGTGCACACCGTGATCCAGGCGGCGATGGGCTGGGAGGACTCGCACCTGCACGTATTCCGGCTTGGTGACGAGAGCTACGCCGCCGCGGATCCCGATGCCGAAATGGGATATCTCGACGAGACGAAGTATCGGTTGGGCGACCTGGTCTCGGAAGCGGACCGGATGGACTACGAGTACGACTTCGGCGATGGCTGGGAGCACACGCTAGTCGTCGAGGCACGTGAAACAGCCCAGGACGGCGAGGTCTATCCGGCCTGCGTAGCGGGCGAGGGGGCCTGCCCGCCTGAGGACTGCGGTGGCAGCCCTGGGTTCGCCGAGTTCAAGGCTGCATTGGCGGGGCCGCGGGGTACCGAGCGAGATGCGCTGCTGCAATGGGCAGGCGGTGACTACGATCCCGGCCGGTTTAACTTGTCGGCGGTCAACGCAGCCGTCTCGGCGATCTAATTCCGGAAGCGCGTCGGCTGAAGAGGAGCTGTGACCGCCGGAAGTTTGCGCGCGAGCAGCGCGCGACGGCAGCGCCGCGAGCAGCGCGCTTCGGCTAAATCGCTTGACGGCCGGGACGCCGGGCGGTTGGGTATTTTGGCGGACCGATCACGGAGGCGGCAATGGTTGACGAGACGGCGGCCGACGGCGAGCGCCTGGAGGCGCTGCTGCAGAACTTCCTGCGCGACGGGCGCCTGATCCGGCTGCCTGCCAAGTTCACCCGGCGCAAGGAGATCCTGCGCTATCTGGCGATGCGCGACTTCCGGCCCCGCACCTGGTACGCCGAACAGGAGGTCAACGACATCCTCAAGGCCTGGTGCAAGGGCGCGGACGCCACCGACTACGTCTCGATCCGCCGCTACCTCATCGACTATCACATCCTCGACCGTGAAGATTCCGGCCAGTACTGGCTCCTTAACGCCTGGACCGTCCCGGCCGATCAGTAGCCCCCGGCTCGCACTCGGGGGCGTTGGCGCCGAGGGCCGCTCTGGTTGGCGGTGTCGCGACCTGGCCTTGGAAGATCCACAAGTGCGAAATTTGGTAACTCTAGATGTTTGTCTGGCGACTCGGCGTAGTGTTAGCCCCGCGGTCTTGAGTGGCTGGGCTGCGGTCATCGGGGGCGGTGAATGGATGGACGCTGAGCGTGTCGCGGGGTACCACGGAACAGGGTTTCGGGAAGCAACCGGGCGTGAGAAAGAGGCAGGACGCCACGGCCCAACGGGGAAGCGCGGGGCACCGACGGCGCCGTTCCCGACGGTGCCGGAGCAGCGCGGCGGGCCCGGTGAGATCGGCCGGTCGGGGGACTCGGCTGACATCGGCGGGGCTGCGGACCGCGGCTCGGTAAGCGTGTCACGCAGCACCGAACCATTTGAGGTCGTCTTCGACTCCGAGGATCCCCCGGCGCCTGGTCCTTCCGGCGTGAACGGTGACGCTCCAGGGATCGCCCGGGTCGACGTGCGGTGGGAGCCGCTGGCGGTGCGGGACGGATGCCGACCCGACCGCATCCCGGACGGTCGGTGGCCGTCGGACGGCGCTCTGGTCCGGAGCGAGCAGTTCGTGGTCAACGAGGCGGTCGCGCAGCCCGGCGGGGGCGTGTTCGCGGTGCACGCGCCGCCCGGCACCGGGGTGGCCGAGGTGTACGGCGACCTGGTCGCGGCGATCATCACCGAGCGCGCCCGCCGCATCGCCGACCTGCCTGGTCCGGCGGCGGCGTTCGGGGAACTGCGCACCTGGTCGACGCACCGGGTCGCGGCGCCGAACCGGATCCTGACCGGGTTCGAGATCGTGCTGGCGGCGCCGGAGTCGAGCGCGCTGACCGCGCACGGACTGCCGCCCATCGGGGCGGGGTGGCGGGAGGCGGCCACGACGATCGACTACTTCGCCTCCACCGCCCGGCTGGCCGACGGCGTCGGCGCGTGGGCGATGCTAGCGGCCCGTCTGGGCGACGGCGCGGCGAACCGCGCGTTCGCCGAGCGGTGGTGGCGCGGGGCCGTCCGCGGCACCGACGTGCTGTTCCCGGCGGGCGAGTCGATGGCCGCCGCGCTGCGGCGGCTGCAGGCCGAGAGCGCGGCGGTCGACTGGCAGGGCGCCGTCGCGCGGTTCCGGTCGGCGCTGGCGAAGACGGAAAAACTCGCTTCCGAACGGTCCGAGGTGGCTGCCGCAGTCACCCGCATCTCCGACCTCGAGCAGGCCTGCGAGGAGGCGTCCTGCTCGGCCGAGGCCGCGCAGGCCCGGCTGGCGGACCTCGCCGCGCGGCGAACCCGCTGTCCGCGAGGCGCTTACCGCCGCCGAGGAGGAACAGCAGGCGCTGCTGGCCGACCTCGGGGCGCACCAGCTCAACCGGCCCGTGTTCACCACCGTGACCGCAGACGGCAAGACGGCGCTCCGGTCTCGCAGCGCGCTGTCGATCGCGCTGGCAGGCGGGGTTCGCCGCGGCCGGAACTGGCGCGGCTGGACCGCGCGGCGACGCGAGCTGCGCGCCGCCTGCGCCGAGGCGGAGCTGCGACGGGAAGCGGCCGCGAAGGAACTGCAGACGCTGAGCGCCAGCCTGGCGGTCGCCTGGACCGCCGTCAACGACGAGACGGCCGAGGTCACCCGGCTCACGGCCGAGATCGGCCCGCTGGCCGAGGCGGTCGCGCTCGCCCGGCAGCGGTGGGGCGACCACGTACCCGACGGGCCGGCCCAGGCCGAGACCGAGGACGCGGCGCTGATCGAGTGGCGGGAAACCTCCGCCCCGTGGGCCGACGAGGAGTACGCGGCGAGCCGGGCTGAGGTCTTCCTGGCCGCCCTTGATCTGCACAAGACGCTGATCGCGGCGCGGGCCGACGTCTTCGCCGCAAACCTGGGCGCGCTGATGGACCTGCTCTGCGCCGACCCGACGCCGACGTCGGCGCAGGCCGGGCCGGAGATGTCGTCGGGGACGGCGGCGGCGCGTGAGCGCGCAGCGTCAGCCGGCGCGACCGCGACGCCGGCCGGATCGGGTGCCGTCGACGCCGGGCCGGTGGACGCTGACGTCGCGGCGACGGACGAGGCCGCCGCGGGCGCAGCCGACGCCGACGCCGACGCAACCGCAGCCGGCCCAGCCGCGGCCGGCGCAGCCACGGCCGGCGCAGCCGCGGCCGACTCGTCGGCGGCGGCCATTGCGGCCGCGTGGCAGTCGCTCTTCCTGGTCGTGCCCGTGGTTCACATGCCGTTCGGTGCCATCGAGCCGCTCTTCGACGGCCTCGGGCCGACGTCGCTTGGCTGGCTGCTGGCCGATCACGCCGAGCGGCTGCCCGGCTGGCAGGCGGACAGCATCTTGGGACGAATGGACCGCGCTGTCTTCGCGGGCGATAGCGCCGGCTCCGGCGGAAACGGCGCTGGGCGATGGGCACGGCGGCCGGAGCGGCAACGGCGACGCAGGCGACAACCGATCGGTGGCCGACGATCGTGCAGTCACCGCGGACGAGGAAGGCGACGTCGCTGGCGACGACCACGACCGGGACCGCGACGACAAGGCCGACCGGGGCGTCAAAGGCGACCGCAGAGTCAGAGTCGACCGGAGGGTCGAAGCCGACCGCGATGGGAGTGGTCGCAGTACGCGCACCGAGTCCGATGCCTTCAACCGCGCGGAAGACGTGGGCGGCGCGAGCGCACAGCGGATCGCCGAGCGGACCGCGCGCTATGGCACCTGGCTGCCCGCCAGGCTGCCCGATTCCGCGGCGTCCGATGGGCCAGCCGAAGCGGCCGTCGATGATGGCGTGCGCATCTGGGTGGGCACGCCGCTCCGCGTCGTGCGCGGGCTCGACCGGGCCACCATCGACCTGCGCAACAGCCTCGCCTACGACGGGCTGCTGGTCTCCGACCGGAGTTAGCATTCAGAAGTAACGCAGTGGTCCGCGAGGCTTAGCGCGCCGGCCAGGCCTTCTGGATTTAACGTCAGAAGAAATGCAGCTCGTGTGCGAGCTGGAGAGCGCTCGCCAGGCGTTCCTCGGCCGCCGCCGCCGCGCCGCCGTCCCAGGCGGCGAGGGCGGCGTCGAGGACCGCCATGAGCTCGTCGGGGAGCAGCTGCTGGGCGGGATCGAGAATCTGCCGGGCGGCGGCGACCGCGGCGGCGGCGTCGCCCGACTGCAGCCGCGCGGCGATCAGCGGGAACAGGTACACCCAGCGGTAGCGCCCACCGGTGACTAGCGCCCTGAGGTCGAACTCGGGGACCCGGCCGGCCAGCCGGATCACCTCGTCCGGATGCCCGTCCTGCCAGGCGAGCCAGGCCTGCGCCGCCATCGTCGAGGGCGACGTAGATGCCGTCCTTACCCGCCGCCATCCTCGCCCGCGGGATCAGGCGTGCGGACCGCCTCCGTGTCGTGCCGGCGCAGCGCCGTCAGGGTGAGCGCCAACAGGCTGATGCACCAGCAAGTGCCTCTCGCCGATGCGCTCCCCCATCGCCAGCGCCTTCTCCAGCTGCTGCTTGGCCTCCGTCAGGTCGCCGCGCAGCCATAGCGCCCAGCCGAGGAAGTACGTGGCGTAGCCGACGTCCTTCTCGTCCGCCGGTCTGCTCCGCGAACTCGATGCTCGTGCGGAGCCGGGCGATGTCGGCGTCTTCGACCCGGAACCGGTGCCTGATCAGCTCTTGCATGGTGACCTGCCGGTCGAAAGATCGTGCCGTCTGGCCGGCGTGCCGCGGGACTCGAGCACCGGCCTGGCCCGTTCCAGAGTCGCCAGCATCAGGTCAGGCTCGAAGCGCATCGAGTGGATGGCGGCCCGTCCGTCGATCATCATCTCCAGCCACTGGTCGACCGTGGCGTCGTCCCAGCCGCTCGGATCGCCGCCCAGCAGCGCCTCGGCGGCGTCGAAGGCCGCCACGGCCGCCTCGTAGTGGGGTTGCTCATCTCCAGCCGCCCCAGCCGGGTGTACAGGTGCGCCCGCTGCAGCGCGTCGACCGCGTCCGCCCAGTCGCAGCGCCGCGCGGAATGCGTCCGCGGCCTCGTCGCGCCGGCCGATGCGCCACAGCACGTTGGCGAGCTTGGCGTGCAGCCGGACGGCGTCGGCCGCCATGGTCCCGGTCCTTCCGCGGTCACCGCCAGGGCCGCGTTGAACGAGGAGATCGCCTCGTAGTTGGCGAACGCGTCGGTCGCGTGGTCGCCGGCCATCTCGAGGTAGTGCACGGCCCGTTCGGCGTCCTCGGCGGCCGCGTAGTACTGGCCGAGGACGGCGGCGACCTCGGGCAGGCGGTCGCGCGACGCGGCCTCCAGCGCCGCCGCGGCCCGCGCGTGCAGGCCGCCGACGCTCGGCCCGCAGCAGCCCCAGGTAGGTGGCCTCCTGAATCAGCGCGTGACGGAACCGGAAGGTATCGGCCGCGGCTGTCGGGCGGCTCGCGATGCACCAGATCGCTGGCGACGAGCTCGTCGAGGACCGGCGCGAGCTCGGCCGGCTGGGTGCCGAGCATGGCGGCCAGCAGCGCCGCGGTGAACTCGGGGCCGAGCACGGCGGCGGCGCGGATCGCCTCCTGGGCGGCGGGGCTGAGCCGGTCCACCCGGGACCTGACCAGGCGCTCGAGCACCTGGGGCAGCTGCGGTCCCGGCGGCTGGCGCAGCAGCCAGGTGCCGTCCTCGCGGACCAGGGCCCGGGTCTCGAGCAGCGAGGTCAGCCGCTCCTCGAGGAACAGCGGGTTGCCGTCGGCGCTGGCGAGCACGGCGGCGAGAACCTCGGGACTGGCGCCGCTGGCACCGCCCAGGGCACCGGGAACCTGGCCGATGAGCGACGCGGCCAGCGTCTGCTCGGCGCTCGCGGGCAGCGGCCTGAGCACGATCCGACGAGCCGACGGGGAGTCGGCCAGGGCCGCGATCTCCTGGCGGCCCGAGTCCGGCCGGCTGGTCGCGATCACCAGCAGCGGCCGGCCGGCGGCGAGCTCCGCGAGGTCGAGCGTGAGGCGCAGCGAGGTCGGGTCGGCCCAGTGCAGGTCCTCGAGGACCAGGACGGTCGGGCCCGCGACCGCGAACCGGGTCACCACCGAGCGGAGCGCGGCGAACGTCATCCGCTGCAGCTCCTCGGGGCTCATCCGGCCGGACCGGCGCCGGATAGGCGATGCCCATCATCCGCGCCAGCGGCGGGAGCAGGTTCGCGTTCCCCATCAGGTTGGTCAGCGCTCGTTCGAGGGCCGGCTGGAGCCTGGCGGCCGGCTCGTCCGGCGCGACCCCGACCCAGCTGGCCACCAGCTGCCGGTAGAGCCCGTAGGGGGTCGCGGACGCGTAGGAGGCGCCGCGGCCCTCGAGCCAGAGCGGCAGCCTGCCGCTGCCCGCGCCGACCCAGGCGATGAAGCGCTTGCTGCACTCCTGGACCAGGCGGGTCTTGCCGAGCCCGGCCTCGCCGGTCAGCACGACGACCGAACCTTGGCCCTCGACCGCCTGCCCGCAGCGCGGTCGTCGAGTACCCGCATCTCGGCGTCGCGGCCGATCAGCGCGGCTCGCCCGCCCACTCCCCGGGGCCGCCGCTCGCCGACCCGCGCCCTGGGCGCCTCCAGGTAGCTGGCGACCAGCGGCGCTGGCACGTGCCGCCGAGCGATACCTCCTCGCCCGCGCCCCAGCTGAACAGGTGGCCGGTGACGGCCCGGGTCGCCGGGCCGACCAGCACCGCTCCCGGCCTCGCGGCCGACTGCAGCGCGGCCGCCACGCTCACCACGTCGCCGAACGCGCCGTACTCCACCTTGGCGCCGCCGCCGATCGGGCCGACGACCGCCGGGCCGGATTCCACGCCGATCCGCAGCGCGGTCCCGCCCTCGGCCGCGGCCTCGGCGGTGGCGGCCGCCGTCAGCGCGCGGAAGGCCGCGAGGACGGCCCGTTCCGGATCGTCCTCGTGCGCCTGCGGCGCGCCGAACATCGCCTGCAGGCCCCGGCCCGATACCGAGGTCACGGTCCCGCCCAGCGCCTCCACCTCGGTGATCACCGCCGCCAGCGAACCGCCGACGAGCTCGCGCAGCGTCTCCAGGCCGACCGCGCCGGCCAGCCCGGCCGGGGCGGCCACCTCGGCGAACAGCACGCTGACGGGGCGGCGCTCCTCCCTCGGCAGCGGCGGCGGGGCGGCCGGCGGCGGTCGCGGCTGGCCGGCGGCCGACGCGGGCCGGCGCGCGCGGCCGGGCCGGCGGCCGACGGTCCGGTGCGCGTCTCCGGCACACGGCCGGGCACGCTGGCCGCGGGTCCGGCCGGCGCGTAGACCCGCTCGAGCGACGGGGAGATACGCAGCCCGAGCTGCTCGAGCGCGACGCGGCAGCGCTCGAACACCCGCGCCGCCAGCTCGGGGCGGCCCTGCGCGAGATAGGCGCGGATCAGGGCGCCCGCCGCCTCCTCGCTGGCGGGGTCGTGGTCCAGGCAGGACTGCCAGGCCGCCAGCACGTCGTCGCGGCCGGACCGCCCTGCGCCCATCGCCCGGTCCCTGGCCAGGGCCAGGCGCGCCTCCTGGCAGCAGCGTCTCGTAGCCGCTCGCGAACGCGGATCGCCCACTCGGCGTACGGCTCGTCCGCCAGCAGCTCCCCGTCCTCGGCGAGGGCAGCGGACGAGAGCGTCGTCGCGGAGCTGTCCGGGCGACATCGCGAGCCCGGCCCGCAGCGCCGCCGACCGGGTCTCGGCGTCGACCGTCGACGTCCGGCGATGCCCAGATGTGCAACAGGTCGGCCGAGAGCAGCGCGGCGCCGTCCGGCGCCGAGCTCGGCCAGCGCGCTGCGGGCCATCGACAGCGCCTTCGACAGCGCGCGGGCGGCCGCGCGCGGCTCGAGGCGCGGGAACAGCACCTCGCACGCGAGGTCGCGGCTGACCCGGCGGCCGGGGCTGACCAGGACGAGCTCGCACAGGCGGCGGGCGCTCGGCCTCGGCCACTCGCTGACCACCCGGCCGCGCGCGGCGATGCTGAACTGGCCGAGCAGCGTGACCTGCACGGCCTGACCTACTGGCGCATCCCGCGCGGTTCCCGCGACCACTCCCCCATTATCCCGGCACGGTCCGACATTCCGGCACGATTTTTCGCCGGGAACAGCTCGCTTCCGGCGGGAACACCGCGGGAACAGCCCCGGCCTAGCGTGTGGTCAGGAGGTAGGGGAAATGTACAACTCATACACGCTTTACCAGGCAGATCACATCAGGACCACTCGGGAGCAGCGGGAGGAAGACATCCGCACCGGCGAGCTGGCGGCCGACTTCGGGCGGCTATGGCACGCGCTGACGCCCCGGCGGGCCAGCAGGCAGCGGAGGAACCGGCAGGCGATTCGGGCCGCGTCATCCGTCCAGTGCACCCAGACCCGCCCGGCCGTTCGCCACCGCAGTTGACGGAGGCCGGTTTCGTTCCGCTGACCGTCTGCAAAGGGCCCGTCGCGTAATTTGGCGACGGGCCCTCGCGCCTTTGAGGTGCAGCTCTGTCCTCAGACCGAGATCAGGTCCACGTGCAGTCCGGCTGCCCGCGACAAAGCCTGCAGGTCGGCGGGGTCAGAGGTGAGGACGTCGTCTCCGTCTTGAGCGAGGCAGATCACCGAGGCGTCGATCGCGTCTGCGGTCCCAGTACGAGCAAGCAGTTGCCCGGCTCTCCGGCCGAGCTCATTGTCGATCGGGACGACGTGCACACTCGCGAGCAATCGCGCGATCGGAACCTGCTTGCCGTTACCACCACGCCACACCTGAGCGACGACACCGCCATTCGTGAGAGGAACACGTCCGTGCTTGCGCTCCCGCCTAACCAGTGCCGCCACATCATCCTCTCCGCGCTCGGCAGCTATGAACGCCCCAGCGTCCAAAATCAGCATCAGGCCACCCCAGAGCCCTTGTCGTCGATCACATGGCCACCACGGACGACGACCGCGCGCGCCTTCGCTCTCCGGTAAGCGGCCTCCATCTCCTCATCAGTGATCTCCCCGTGCTCGGCCTCGTAGGCCGCGAGAAAGTCGTCGATGCCACGCAGCCTGCGATCGTGTTCTGCTTTCAAGCGAAGAGCGTCGTTCACGTAGGCGCTGACGGACTCGGCCTCACCTGCGGCAACAGCCGCCTGCACCGCAGCAAGGACGTCTGTGTCGACCGTGGCCGACAGGCGAGTCTTAGCGGTCATACTGACAACATACATAGATACCACTCCAATGGCATAGCTCGTTGCACGACCCGATGCCTTACCGGGATGTTCATGTCATAACGATATTCGCTGGTTCTGACATTCGACGGCAGAATATCCCGCTCCCACAAATAAGCCGATAATGGCAACAACTTGCGTCTATCTAGCAGTCAAAAGAGGCATCGCTAAGCGTCAGATCTGCGCCGTATCCGTCATTCTTCGTCGGCGGCAAGGGCCCGCACTATGGCTGCGAAGCTGATCCGCTCTTGCTCCAGGCGGACTGCAGGACCGAAGACGCCCGACCTGAGTGCGGCGTAGAGGGCCTGCTCCTCTGGATTTAGCAGGCTGAGGACCGCTGCCGTCGGGGTCGGTTCGGTAACCCATTGAGCCTGATGGGCCAGCAGGGTGTCGCTGTCCATGAGCAGCGAGCGGGCATTGGGGAAACGGTGGCGGAGCCGATTCAGGATCGCGAAGCCGTGGGTGTCGAGATCTCCCCAGTAGACCAAGTCCAGGCTCGCCAGCCAGTTGAGCGATTCGAGAGTCTGAACGGCGTAGCCGCCGCCGAAGATCACGATGGCATCAGGTGGAAGGGGGAACGCGAGGTACGTGATCTCGTTCTCAACGACGTAGGCACGGGTGATCCCTGCGGGCGGGGCGGTGAGCTCATCAGCCCGGACGGCCAGCTCGGTGTAGCCGTGCTGGCCGGACGCAGCGCGCAGGCGCACGTAGCCGGGCTTGCGGGCGAAGCCGTAGCGGCCTTCGAAGTCGGGGGCCGTTACATCGATGCGATTCGGCGTCAGTTGAAGGTCGAGCAACTGTGTCAACACCCCGCGGTGACGACCGATGAACTTCGTATCCACGCCGGGGACGTCTACCTGGCGCAGGTACATGCCCTGGACTTGGCGCTCGTCGATCCAGCGGACCGTTGCCAGCACGTCGGCCCAGTCGGCGGCCAACTCGAGGACTTTCACCGGACGGCGCTCCAGCCACGGAGCCAGACGGGGGCATTCGGCCCTCGTCCGGTCAGCTAGGGCGGTGAACAGACGGATCTTGGCGCGCGCCCCCAGGAGTTCCCAGGCCTGGTCGTAACCCTCGAGCAGGGCCCGGGACGGGATCTGGTTGGTCCCGACGAGCCGACCACCGACCTGCTTGTACTCGACGCGCAGCGGGCCCGAGCCGGCCCGCTGCCATTCGGCGACCCACGCCTGGACCGCGGCCAGGCGGGGGCCGATCTCGGCGGGGGCCGGACCGCGCAGCGGGATGTCGATCGGTGTCCAGTCCCGACCGGCCGCGAAGTCGGCCAGCAGGGTCGGCCATTTCCTGACGACCCGGTCCCGGACGTCGGCGGGCCGGGTCCACTCCCCCGCCATGTCAGGCCATCGCCGCCTCGGCCAGCAGGGTCCGGGTGAGCCTCTCGGCGCGGTATTCCTCGATGGTGAGCGTGCGCAGGTGCGAGTCCATGGACGTCGGATTGTCAATGAAGCCGACCGCCGACACGTAGGGCTCGATCACGTGGATCTTCTGCAGCGGGGTGACGATCAGCAGCTGCAGACCGAGGCGGCCGAACAGCTCAAGTGCGAACCTGGTGGATTCATCGGACCCGCGCCCGAACGCCTCGTCGATCACCGCGAACTGGAAGTTCCGCGACTTGGCGGCGCCCCAGTCCAGCTTGAACTGGTACGCGAGGGAGGCGGCGAGGATCGTGTAGGCCAGCTTCTCCTTCTGGCCGCCTGACTTGCCCGCCGAGTCGGCGTACCGCTCGTACTCGGTGTCGTCCTCGCGGTACCGCTCGGATGCGGAGAACGTGAACCAGTTCCGCACGTCGGTGACGAGCGCGGTCCACTTCCGGTCCGCCTCGGTCTGGCCCTCCCGGCCCTTGAATCGCTCGATGATCCGCTTCACCTGGAGGAACTTCTGCTCGGAGTACTGGTCATCGTCGGGGTCCGCAGACACGGCGTTGTCGGTGCAGGCTCGCAGGTCCGCCTGGAACTCCTTGATCTCCATGTGGCTGGTGCGCTGCGGTTCGAGCCTGATGTACCGGCCCGGGTTATAGTCCACGCCGACCAGGGAGGCGTTGATGGTGCCGATGCGGTCCTTGATCAGGTCGGCTTGCTTGGTGAGCTGCGAATGGAAAGTCGCGATATCGCGGATCGTGTTCTGGTTCAGGTACGTCTTGAACGTGCGCTGGAACCGGGGCAGGTCGTCACCGGTGAGCCGCTTGTGCAGCTCGCGGTAGCCGTGCGCCGATTCGATTGCGTTGTCGAGCTCGCTCGTCTCGACCGGGTACTGGCTACGGAAGGTCTGCATCGCGGAGACGATCTTGTTGCTGAGGGTGTTCTTCCTCGTGTTTCGTCTCTCGGCGATCGTGGTGATCTCCCTAGCGCCGCTCGTCTCCGCCCTATCGCAAGCCGCAGCCGTCGGCGGTGGCTCGTGCCCGGCCTTGGCCAGCAGGCCGGCGATCGCGGTGAAGTGAACCCGGGCCGGGTCGCAATCGGGCTCCCCGATGATCACGCGGGTTTCGTCCAGCGTCATCCGGGCGCCGCTGCTCGTCTGCTCTACTCCCCCGAGATCGCCGTCGAGCTGACGCCGGTTCCGTTCGACCTCCTTGATCTCTCCCCTGACCTCGAGGAGCTGCCTGTCCAGATCAGCGAGCTGGTCCGACGCCGCGACTAGGCGCTGGTGCTCATCACGCAGATCGGCGATCCGGTTGACGAACGTCCGGTAGTCAATCTCGGCGAACTCGTGCGTCTGCTCCAGGCTGGCGAGCACCTGGCCGCGGGTAACGGCGGTGGTCATCTCCCGCTCGTATCCGGCCTGCTCTGCCCTGGCCGTCTCGATCCGTGCGGCAAGCGCGGTTGCCCGGCTGAGCAGCGCCTCGACCTTGCGCTCGTTGGTCCAGCCGAGAACATACCTGCTGCGGTCGTCGATCCGGAATCGGTCGTCCTTCTCGTGCCGGCCGCCACCGACCTTGACCTGACCCGATTTAGTGATCGCTTTCTGTTCCCTGCGGAACTCGGCCGTGCTCTTAACGCATACGACATCGGCCCGGTGCGCGAGCTCGCGCTCTAGCCACGGGGCGAACTGCGGTGAGTCCTTGACATCCAGCTTGGCCGCCAGCGTGTCCGTGCCTTGGTCCGGCGGGGAGATCCGACGTGCCGTGGCCTGATCCGGCACCCGATAGTAGACGATCCGGCCGTTCAGGTGGTGGCCGTTGATCCAGTCGGACACGGCGGTGTAGTGCCCCTCCGGGACAAGCACGGACAGGGCGAAACCACGGAGCAACCGCTCGGCCGCCCCTTCCCAGTCGGCTTCCCCATCGCGAACGGCGATCAGTTCGCCGACGAACGGCAGCGCTTCTTCGGTCAGCCGAAGCTCATGGCAAAGCCGCGCGCGCACCTCCAGGTCACGGGCGGGGATGTTGCTCTTGCGCGCCTGAAGACTGCGTAGTTCGCCGTTGACCTCAGCAGCCTCGTCGTCGAGCTTCCGATTGGCAACGGCCGCCTCGGTTAGCTTGTTCTGGCTAGCGGCGATGCGCTCCTGCGCCGCACCGCGCTCGGCCGCGATCTGCACTGCGCGTAGTGCGAAGTGCTCGGCGGTCGCCACCGGTTCAAGCCCCGCCTGGCCGAGGAGCTCGGTGAACCGCCGATGGCGGGCCATCCGGTCGGCGCGGGTGTGCTCGCTCTCGTCGAGCCGACGCTCAATCTCGGCCAGCTGGTTGCCACCATGGCCGGCGCGTTTGACGTTCAGGTCGGTCTCCCGCGCCCGTAGGTCTTCCAGGCGTTCCTCAAGTTGCCTGCGGTTGAGAGTCAGCCGGGCCCGTTCACTATGAAGGATTTGAAGTTGGTTTTCTAGAAGAGTCGCCTTCTGATCGGCGAAGTAGTACCGCAGCGCCTCGCGCTGCGCGGTCAGGTCCGCGATCTCGGCCGCCACCGCGTCGTAGACGTCGCAGTCTTTCAGCAGCGGGGTCAGCTCGGCGAGCTGGGCGTGAGCGCGCCGGACGGCCTCGTGCGCGCTGGTGAGATCCTCGAAGTGGGCAACGATGTCGGCGGTCGCCTTCGCCGCGTTGAACGGCTCAAGCATGTGCGCGCGGACGAAGTCGGTGAGGTTGCCGACTGCCTTCATGGATACGGTCTGGTGGAACAGCTCGAGGGCCTGCTCGGACTCGATGCCGAGGCGGCGGCGGAAGTCCTTGCCGTACTCGGGGAAGGCGTCGTGCACGCGGACGCCATCCCGGGCCTTCAACCGCTTGCGGAGACCGTTCATGTCGCCGCCGAAATCGCCGAAGTCGCCGCTGACCGACAGATCGCTGTCTGCGGTGACGAAGTAGCGGTCGGGCTGGCCGCCGGTGTCACCGTTCTTCATCCAGAAGACCTGGGCGAGGGTGACGGTCGCGGCGTACCCCTCGTTAGTGAAGACGCCGAGGATGACGCTGAACTTGGTGGCGTCACGGAGCGCCACCGGGCGCGTGGTGCCGGTGGTCTCGTCCTGCTCGGACTTGTAATGGCCGAGGACGTAGGAGCGCAGTGAGCGCTCCTTTGACTCAGCGCCGGCCGCCTTGTTATAGGCGATGCGGTTGGCGGGCAGCAGCAGGGTGGTCAGCGCGTCCACGATCGTGGACTTGCCCGAGCCGATGTCGCCAGTGACCAGGGCATTGCGGCCGTCAGTGCGGAGCGACCAGACGCGCGCATCGAAGGTGCCCCAGTTGTATAGCTCGAGACGCGCCAGCCGAAAGCCAGGAAGAAGTCCTTCTGCCGTCATCCGTCCTCGCCTCTGGCGTCTGTACTGGCCGACAGCTGGTTCGCATACTCGGCCAGCTTCACGTCAAGGTCGGCGAGCCACTGGGCGTCCACGAAGGCCTTGAGTATGCGTCTGACTTCGTAGGTCTGGTCGGCGTTCTTGGCTGGTCGCAGGAAGCCGAACTCCACCGCCTTGCCGATATGCGCGTCGATCTGGTCGATGATCCTTGCCTCGTTGCTGGTGGCGGGCAGGAAGACGCGGAGCATCTCGATGAGCTGTGCCCGGGTGAGCATGAGCCGTGTGTCACCGCCCTGCGCGTCGAACTCGGCCAGTTTCTTGCGGAGCAACGCGAGCAGCAGGCTGACCGGGAAGGAGAGCGAGCGGCGGGGGATCAGCCGGGGCAGTTGCTTGTCGTCGTCTGAGTCTTCGTCGGCCGGGCGCTGGCGGAGGAAGGCGTAGCCTTCGGCCTCGTCGATCACGACCGTCAGGCCGAGGGTGGCCACATAGTCCCTGACCTGAGGCTGAAGCTGCATCAGGTGCTGCCAAGGGCGGTCGTGCGTGTCCCGGTAGACCACGCCCTTGAGCAATGGGATCACGGCGGATGACAGGTCCGGCTCAACCACGGTCGTCATGCGGCACTCCCCTTGGACCTGGTGAACGTGACCCTGGGCAGGGTGGCGGTCCGACGGTTGCCGTCGGAGTCATTCCAGCCGATCTGCTCGGTGCGGGCTTCGTCGTAGACGATCGTGAAGGCGTCGTCCCGCAGCGTCAGATACGTGACGAGCTCCGCGGCTCCAAGGGTTAGCGGCGCGGTGACGATGAGGTCGGCCAGTCCGACCTGCGGGGCGCGGCGGAGCGCGGAGCGGACGGCCGCACGAAGCGGGCCGGGATCCACGTAGACCTGGTCGAAAAGCGAGGCCGGGTCCGTCTCGTCGCTTTCTCCGGCCGGGCGGATGCTCTCGCTGTCGAGGCGAGGCTTGCTGACGGGGGTGTAGAGGGGGCGCTCCATCGGCAGCCTTACCTCGGCCGCGGAAGCGTCGATCGCCATGCTGAGGCCGACCGTCGGTGTTGAGTCGCGAAGCTGAAGGGCGCGCGCTTCGATATCGCGCAGCAGGTCGATCACCCGGCGGTTCTCGAACCAGACCTGATCATCGAGGAATCTCCTCAGTTGCTCCGACAGCTGCCTGACCGTCGACTGGGTGCGCTCTGCTGCGTCAAGCCAGTCGTGGTGAACCTTGCGCAGTCTCGGGTCCCGTTCGACGTTGTCTGGAAGCTCGTGGACGCGGTCGAGCAGCTCCGCCAGCTCCTCTCTGCGAGATTGGGAGAGCAGGAAGTCGTAGAAGCCCTGGAACGACCTGCCCTGGTCCGAGCCGACGATCGACTCGCGGTTGCCGAGTACGTCGTCGAGGAGCTCGCCCTTGCCGCTTTGCCAGCCCGCGATCTTCTCCCGCAACTGCCGGTCGAGCTTCCGGAAGTTCTCCTCGACCTCGCGGAAGTCAGCCAGTAGCTCCCTCGCCATAGCGGAGAACTGCTGGTAGCGGTCGCGAACGCCAGCCGAGTCGAGCATGCTAATGTCGCCCGCCTCGATGCGCGCGATCTCGTCTTCGATCTGCCGCTGCTGGCGCCTCAGCTCATCGATTTTGGTTTGCGGGTCGGTCTCGGTGCCGAAGACGATCTGGCGAAGCAGGTCGAAGATCGTGTTCAGCCGCGACTCGGTGCCGACGAAGTCGCGCTCTGCCAGGGCGCGGACCCACTGCACCGCCTTTTCCACCGCCGGGGTCGCGTCGAAGTGCGGTTCATCGCCGCCCTCGGGATAGTACTTGCGCAGCCAGCCTTGGTCAGGGCTTGCCCAGTCGTCCAGATAGGCCTTGGCGGACCTAGGGAAGCTCTTCGGCGTCCGCTCATTCAGCGCGTAAAGCTCATCGTCAAGGCGGCCGGCCAATTCGACGGCGGCGATGGAGCGCACGTTGTCGGCCACGAAAACCCGGTACAGGAAGCTGAGCACGAGCGGGCCGTTGTCCGCGCGGAGCAGCCGCCAGGCAGGGCTATTGGCGCGGAGCCACACGATGTCGTCGTACGTGACGTTCGCAGCGCCTCCGCTATCGGCCACCAAAGCTTCCATGGGCGAAAGGCTAGGGGCTATGTATGACATTCCACTGGCCGTCCCGGCACAGAGCGCATGCGGCGGGAACACTGCGGGAACAGGGGCGGCCTAGCGTGTGGGCAGGAGGTAGGGGAAATGTACAGCTCATACACGCTTTACCAGGCCGATCACATCAGGACCGCGCGGCAGCAGCGGGAGGAAGACATCCGCACCGGCGAGCTGGCGGCGGAGTTCGGGCGGCTGTGGCGCTCGCTGGCGCCCCGTCGGGGCCATGGGCAGCGGGGGTTCCGGCAGGCGCCGGAGATCGAGATGCTGGGCGAGGCGCACGCCGGGTGCTCGGGCTCGTCAGCGGGGCCAGCGGGAATCTGCCGTTGACAGACGCCCGGGACCGTTCGATATGAGCGGTTGAGGTCCGGGGCGGGGAGGGGCGGCGGCGCGCCCTGCCCCGCCACCGGATACGGGTGCCTTTGGTTGCTCGGAGCGCGGGCTACGGGATTCGGCTCGCGCCCCGGGACACCACGGTGATGGTGCCGGCGCTTTCCGGGGTGGCGCTGCCGGGGGCGAAGTCGTAGACGGTGTGGGTCTCGAAGTTCATCACGAACACGTCGACGATCGCGTCGGTGGACGGGTCCAGCCAGGTGACGTACAGCTCGTGGTGGCCGATGGGGAGGGCCACATAGTCCTCGGTCGGGAACGTCGTGCCGACGTTCGGCCCGGCGATGGGGACGCCGAGGACGGTGGAGCTCTGGTAGGTCTGCTGGAAGGTGTTGCCGGTGTTCCGGCCGAGGGTGTACTTGGCGTTGATGACGTAGCCGCTGAGGCTGAACCGGGTCAGGCTTAGCTTGCCTGGGTGGTGTTTGCTCGCCGATGTGGCTGCGGCGGTGGATCGCGGGGTGGCCGAGGCGGTCGAGGTCACCGCGGCGGCGACCCCGCCCGAGAGCAGCGCGACCGTCAGGGCGGCGGCGGCGATGCGGACTCGCTTCGTTGCGAACATGGGTCCTCCCGGTAGAGAATGCTCCCTCTTCGGAGAGTAACCGCCGCAAACGCAGCCCTCGGGCGACCGGTTTTGGCAATGTGCTAAAGGCCGAGGAACTCGGTTGATTTCTCGCGCATTTCGATCTTGCGGATTTTGCCGGTGACGGTCATCGGGAACTCGTCGGTCAGGTGCACGTAGCGGGGGATCTTGTAGTGCGCGAGCTTGCCGTGGCAGAACTCGCGCAGCTGCTCGGCCGTCAGCGGCGCGGCGCCGGGGCGGAGCCGGATCCAGGCCATCAGCTCCTCGCCGTACTTCGCGTCGGGGACGCCGATCACCTGGGCGTCGAGGATGTCGGGGTGGGTGTAGAGGAACTCCTCGACCTCGCGGGGGTAGATGTTCTCGCCGCCCCGGATGACCATGTCCTTGATCCGGCCGGTGATCGACAGGTAGCCGTCGTCGTCCATCACCGCCAGGTCGCCGGTGTGCATCCAGCGGGCGGCGTCGATCACCTCGGCGGTCTTGTCGGTCTGCCGCCAGTAGCCCAGCATCACGCTGTAGCCCCGGGTGCAGAGCTCGCCGGGGGTGTTGCGGGCCGCGGTCAGGCCGGTGGCGGGGTCGATGACCTTGACCTCGAGGTGCGGGCCGACCTTGCCGACGGTGGCGACCCGGCGCTCGATCGAGTCGTCGTGCCGAGTCTGGGTGGAGACCGGCGAGGTCTCGGTCATGCCGTAGCAGATCGACACCTCGGACATGCCCATCCGGTCGATGACCTGCTTCATCACCTCGACCGGGCACGGCGAGCCTGCCATGATGCCGGTGCGCAGGCTGGTCAGGTCGAAGCGCTCGAATCCTTCGGCCGAGAGCTCGGCGATGAACATCGTGGGGACGCCGTAGAGCGAGGTGCAGCGCTCCTGCTCGACCGCCTCCAGGGTCTTGACCGGGTCGAAGCTCGGGGCGGGTATGACCATCGCGGCGCCGTGGGTGGTCGCGGCCAGGTTCCCCATCACCATGCCGAAGCAGTGATAGAAGGGCACCGGGATGCAGATCTTGTCGTCGGCGGTGTAGCGGCACAGTTCGCCGACGAAGAAGCCGTTGTTGAGGATGTTGTGGTGGGACAGGGTCGCGCCCTTCGGGAAGCCGGTGGTTCCCGAGGTGTACTGGATGTTGATCGGCTCGTCGGCGGAGAGCTGGATTGCGTCGAGCTTCGTCTGGTCGGCCTTCTTGCCGGTCTCGAGGAGTTCCTGCCATTCCGGCGTTCCTAGCAGCACTACCTGCTCTAGGTCGGGGCAGTTCGGGCGGACCTCGGTGATCATCGCGGCGTAGTCGGAGGTCTTCAGTCGTTGGGCGGCGACGAGCAGTTTGCAGCCGGACTGGTTGAGGACGAACTCGAGCTCGCTGGTGCGGTAGGCGGGGTTGATGTTGACCAGGATCGCGCCGATCTTGGCGGTGGCGTACTGAGTGAGGGTCCACTCGGCGCAGTTCGGGGCCCAGATCCCGACCCGGTCGCCCTTGGTGATGCCCGCGGCCAGGAGGCCGAGGGCGAGGGCGTCGACTTCGGCGTTCAGCCCGGCGTAGCTCAGCCGGATGCCGGCCGGCCGGTCGACCAGGGCGAGCTGGTCGGGGTAGCGGGCGACGGTGCGGTTCAGGTTCTCGCCGATGGTGTCGCCGAGCAGCGGAGTTTCGCTGGTCGCCGACGTGTAGCTCTTCTCTGTCACGCTGCTCATGTCCCTCGTCCCCTCGTCCCTCGCCGCTGAGGCCGCTGGGTTAAGAATGGCCCCGGGCAGAGAGGTTAAACAAGGCCGGTGAGGACCGCGACCGTCAGGATCGCCAGCGCCAGCGCGACCGCCACCGCGATCTTGGTTCCGGTGGGGATGACGGGCGGGCGATCCTCGGGCGCCGAGCTAGGGCGTCTGCGGCTTGAACTCCGGAGCCGCGCGGCTTCCTCGGCGTAGCCAGGCCCGGCTGAGCCGGGCGTAGGACACCGACTCTTCGATGAACCGCCTGGCCTTGGGCGGTGCGAGCCGGGCGACGGCGGCCTCGACCGCCTTGGTCGGCGCCAGGGCGGGCTGCTCGAACACCTCGGTGATCTGCGCGCGGCTGAGCGCGTGGCCGTAGACGAACGTCAGGATCGCCTCCAGGCGGTTCTGCTGCGACCGCAGATCGCCGGGGAAGGCGCGGTCGAGCAGGCCGCTGAGGTAGCCGCGGTCCATCAGGACCTGGCGGGCGCTTTCGTCGCGCGCTCTCAGGTAGCGCACCGCGAAATCAAGCTGGACCTTGCGATGGCGCGGACGTATCGCGTCGATGTCCCGATCGAGGAAGTCGAGCAGGTCTACCGGCAGCCATTGGTACGACTCGAGGCTGTCCATCAGCACATCGCTCCGGACCGGTCCGGCCTCGGCCGCGAGAACGTAGGGGAGAACGTTGATGCGTGTGTTCAGCAGCAACGTGTGCAAGGCCCAGCCGGGTCCCCCGGCGACCGAGTCCTCGATCTGGCAGTAGTCGGCATAGGACAGCGGCTCGTCGTAGGCCAGCTGCAGTAGCGTTCTGTAAAGGCTCTTCTTCGTGCTCCCGTGCAGCTTCAGATGGTCGGCGAACAGCCCGTAGCGCGCGATCAGCGATTGGTAGACGGCACGGTCTTCTGGTTTCCGCGACGCCGCCGCGACGAACCGCTTGAGCCGTTTGACCTGCTCCGAGACGACCGGCCAATTCGCGCCGCGGATGCTGGCGTCGAGGTCGGATAGCGTCTGCGCGACGGTCCGGTCCGACGGCAGGGTGGTGATTCGCTCGCGGATCTCCCGCTCAGCGAACCGAACCGGGGCGCCCATGCTCGACAGCGCCGCGATCGCGCCAGGGCCCGCCCGGTGCAGCCAGTCCTGGTAGAGGTCGGCCGCCTCGTAGCGGCCCGGCTCGAGCTTCGTCTGGTGCCCCTGGTCCCAGGCCAGGTGGATGGTTCGGCCGCCGTCGTCGCGGGGGGCGCTGGCGAAGAACAGCCGGAACTTGAGGTCCTGCGCGTTGGAGCTCGCCCAGGTCGAGGCGGACAGCGCGGCCCGCAGTCCGTACGGCAGCAGGGACAGCACCCCGTCGATGAACGCGAGCCGTCCGGCGACCGGAACCTGGTCGGCGTTGAGTATGCAGACCGGACGGCCGGTCAGCAGCAGCACCGCGACCTCGGCCGCCAGTTCCGGATGGGGGCCTGGCCCGGGGACGGCGGCCTGGTCGGCCGACGGCAGCTCGATCCTGAGCGGGGCGGCGTCGCCGGCCGGCAGCTGGTAGTCCTTCACCGCGGCCACCAGCTCGGCGTAGGTCGGCGCCAGTTCGGCCAGATCGGTGTAGCGGACGCAGAAGAGCCTGACGTACTCGACCACCCGGCCGCCGACGTGCCTGCTCCGTCCGCCGGAGCGCTGCGGGTCGGGATCGGCCAGCTCGTGGATGCCGACCGCGATGTGCTCGGGACGCCCATGCGGGCCGGGGATCCAGCACACCGTGTACTGCGGCAGGTCCGGCTTCACGCCAAGCCCGTACCGGGTGATGATCTCGCGGAAGTCATCGGCCGCGAGCACGCCCTCGCTGCAGCGCAGCACGTGATACGCGGTCTGCCTTTCATCCTTGCCCCACAGCGCCCACTCGGCGATGACCGCGGGCGGCGGGTCCGCGTCGGCCTCCGGCTGGGAGACGTTGAACAGCCGGGTGATGTCGCCGGTCGGCTCGATGGTCTCGTCACGGCCGCCCGCCAGCTCGCCGTCCGGCGGGCGCAGGCCTCTGTCGCTCACTACCGCGCCGCCTTCGCCACGTTCCTGCCCAGCCAGAGTATTGGCTCCACTACGTTAATCGGATAAATCCCGCCGCGAATATAGTCGCGATCACCGGGATTTTCGCGGGGAATGTGGTTCTGATAGTCATCTGGATCGAACACGTCGAGCTGCGGGTCCACGTAGAAGCCGATCGCGGACGTGGTGAAGAACTTGATCCGCTCGGCGCGGAAGGTCTGCTCGAGCATGGGGAGCACGAGTCCGGCGCTGTCCGACTTGGACAGCCTCACCAGCCGGTTGAAGAACTCGCGGGCATACTGGTCGGGCACCTCAGGGAACTCGGGAGGGTAGGGGTCGTACTCCACGACCCGCAGCTTCTGCGCGGCCTCGAACACCGGGATCTCGTCGAATTTCGTGATGCAGACCGCTACGTAATGCGGCAGCGGGCCGTGACGCTGCAGCATGGCTTTGACCTGAGTCAGCACGCCGTACATATGGCGGAATGCGTCGCCGCGCTCGAATTCGCTGATCGGGTCGAAAAACAAGACGATGCCGGCGCTGCGGGCCAGGTTCTCGATCAGTGCCCGCGAACTCGCCCGGCCGTACATCCTCTTGCTGTCCGCGCTCTCGCCCGGCGCGTCCACTAGGTCGAGGGGAATTCTGACGGCCTGGTCGCGACGGCGGTATCCCCACCAGTGCCACTCCTTGACCGCGCGGTGAAGCACCGCCTCGAGGGCCCACTTGTAGTCGGCGATGGTAGTCGTGGGTTGCGGGAAAATATGCTCATCGGTCATCGCGTCGACGAATTCGACCAGCGCCTGGGCCGATATCTCGTTGTCGCCGACCAGCGACCAGCCGAGGCTGGGCCGCCGCAGCAGCGCGATCTGCAGCGCGCCGAGGAAGGTCGTCTTACCGGTCGCCTGCGCGCCGAGCATGGTGATCCCGCCGCCGACCGGGTGGTCGCTGCCCGGGCCTGCTCCCGACGACCCTGATCTGGACGCCATCTAATCTCCCTGGGGGACAAGTAGCGGGAACGGCAGGTACTGAAGGCTGGCACTGCGCAGGCCCAGCTCGATCGTGAACTCGCCCGGGTTGAAGACGTCGGCCCGGGCGTAGGCATCGGTCCCGAGCATCGCCCAGACCTCGTCCGACGGGTCGTCGTCGAGGAGGTCATCGTCGTCGACGGCGCCGTCGCGGATGGCACCGAAGGCCATGCCGGCGTGGGCTTCGCTGAGCCCTCGCAGATCCGCCCGCCAGTCGTTGCGCAGCGGGCACGGGAAGATTCTGGACACCTGGTCGATGCGATGCGGAGACGCGGGCCGCTGACCGATCACGACCAGCACCGGGCGGCCCGCCGCGGCTTCCTCGGGGGGGCGCAGCCTGCGCCCGACGTCGGCGACCAGGCACTCGACCTGGGCCGCGCGGGCGTGGCCGGATCTGGCCGGGACACGTGCGCCCAGCCGCTCAAGGCGGTGGTCGACGACGCCCGGGTCGGCCTCCGACCACAGCAGGGTCGTCACCGGCTCGTCAGGGATGCGCCGGTCATGGGTATGCGCGCCGTAGCTGAGCAGCGAGAACCGCACCGGGCTGTCCGCCCTGGCGGCGGCCTCGCGGACGAGTTGGCGGGCGCGGTCGGCCCGCTCGCGGAGCTCGTCCGGGGTGCCGCAGATCTCGATCGCGACGATCAGGTGCGCGGGGCCCGCCACATCGAGCCGCTCGGGGACCTCGGCGAGGATGTCGAGCCAGCTCCTCGGGTCGTCGCGCACCTTGACGGGCAGGCCGCTGAAGCGGACGCTGCCGGGGCGGCTCAGCGTCGCGGTGACCGTGTAGGTGCCGGGCTGGATGCAGGCGGACTTCATCGACAGCAGCCGGAAATCGAGCTCCGCGTTGCGGGCGGCGACCGCGAACACGGTGCCGTTCTCGTCGCTCGGCTCGCACCGGACGGTGAACGTCCTGGTGTCGTCGCGCCGGGCCTCGGGCAGGAAGAGCTGCTCAGCGGTGAACTCGAGGCGGCCCGACCTGGTGCGGCGCAAAAGCACGAGCTCGTACCAGACCGACGAGGGCAGCGGAACGCGGGCCGTCGCCTCCTCGAGCAGGTCATCGACCGAGGCGGCCGAGCGGAACGCCCATGCCCGCGGGTACGCCTCCCGGGCGACATCGAACGCGCGATCGGCGTCCCGTCCGGCCTCGAACCCCTCGGTTGCGCGGCCGGTGCGAGCGACCACCATCCGGTCGCCCTCGCCGGGCCGGATGCACGCGACCAGCGCGGGCTCGTCGAGCGTTCCCCACGCCTGGAGCAGGTCCAGGGCCCGCGACTCGCGCCAGACGCGGGGCGTGCCGCAGGAATCCGGGCGAACCCGCCACACGGTGACCTTACTTGTGTGGAATTCTGCAATTACGAGCGATTTGCCCGTTGCGAGGCGGACGATATCGTCGGAGAATCTGGACACGATGGCCTCGCCGTCAGCGTCCGCAGCAGCGCCAGCCACCCACCCACCCCGGTAAATTTAGAGCAATCAATAAAGCAAAATCCCTCATGCGAGGGTTTATAGCGACGTCGTCTACAACTTCGTTATCTAGCTGCGCTAAAGCCTATAGCATCCCCTTTGCCATTTGCCATCACTTGTGCCCTATGCTGTGGAGCGCGGCTCAGCGACACGGCACGACGAGGGGCGGGGCGTCAGATGTCACAGCCTGAGGACATGTCCGAGTACGAGGAAATGCCACGGCGCGGGCGGCCGCGGCCGGGTCAGTTCCTTGTCGTGCTTTCCGGGGCACGGCCCGAGATCCTGGCCCGCTGCCCGACCGAACGGGTGAAATTCCAGAGCCTCGGCTGGGCAATCCTGATCACCTGCGGGATGGGCACGGTCTCGATGTGGTTCGCGCTCACCAGCGCGATGGGCATTAACCCGATCGCCGCGTTCCCGATCGCGATCATGTGGGGCCTCATCATTATGGGGATCGATCGATGGCTCGTTACCTCGATGCCAATCGATGGAAAGCGAAAGCTCATGGTGGCGGCACCGCGGCTGGTGCTCGCAGTGCTGCTCGGCACCCTCATTTCAACTCCGATCGTGCTGCGGATCTTCGAGTCCGAGATCAACAATCAGATCTCCATCATCAAGGAGACCAACGAGGCCACGTTCCTCAACTCGCAGCAGCACAGCTCGATCCAGGCCCGGGTGACCGAATGGCAGAACGAGGTGAACAACCTGCAGCAGGTCATCGACTCGCGCGGCGCCAAGCCGCTCGACCCGGCCGACGACCCGATCGTCGCCGGGCTGACCACCCAGCTCGGCAACGAGCGCAAGGTCGCCGCCTCCGATTACAAGGCGTGGCAGTGCCAGCTCTACGGCGGCTGCGGCGCGCCGCAGGGAGACGGCGTCCTCGCGCAGGCCAGCGAGAAACGCTACAACGCCGACGAACGGCAGATCACGTCGCTGACCAACCAGATCGCGACCCGGGAGCAGGACATCCAGGCCACCGGCGTCGAGTCGCAGCAGACGCCGGCTGCAGCAGGCGCAGGGCGCGCTGCCCAATGCGCAGGCGCAGCTCAAGGCCGCCCAAGGCGAAGAGAGCTCGCTGCTAGGCAACTTCCAGTCGACCAACAGCAGCACCAACGGCCTGCTGATCAGGCTGAAGGCACTCGACCAGCTCTCCGCGGGCGACTCGACGCTGCAGATGGCCCGCTTCCTGCTCTTCCTGCTGTTCCTCGTCATCGAGATCCTGCCGGTGACGGTCAAGCTCCTCCAGCAGCCGGGCAACTACGAGGAGATCCTGCGCACGGTCACCACCCGGGAGCTCAAGCAGGCGCAGTGGGAGCTGCGCGGCGGGCCGGGCGGCGCGGCGGTCGACGAGGACTCGCTGCGGCCGAGCGCCGCCGACGCCGGGCTCGGCGGGCTCGGCGGGCTCGGGCGGCGAAGCCGGGGCCGCAGGCCGCGGGATCCGCTGGACGAGGATCTGACCCGGATGTTCGAGCGGCGGACCAAGGTCCACCCGATGCCGGGGTGGGCGAGTTCCGCCCCGACCAGCCAGTACGGCACCCGGAGGGATGACCTCACGGGACCGAACCCGCTGAACGACCGGCTGCGCGAGATGACCGACACCCGCCCGGACAGCGACGGCTACGACGGGCGGCAGGGCGGCGTCGAGCGCCTCTACCGTGACGACGACCTTTGACCGACGACGGCCAGCAGCCTGCCGCCGAGTCGCCGACGCTGCTGAACGGGCGCTTCCGGCTGGTCTACAAGCTCGGGGCGGGCGGAATGGGCAGCGTCTGGCTGGCCGAGGACCAGCTCCTCGAGCGTTCGGTGGCGCTTAAGGAGCTGATCCCGCACGCGGGCGCGACCGACCTGCCCGAGCGTCGGGCGCGCGCGCTGGCGGAGGCCCGCGCGATGGCCCGGGTGCGGCATCAGGCGATCGTGCCCATCCACGACGTGTTCTTCATCGACGATGACCCGTGGATCGTGATGGAGTACATCAGCGGGCGGTCGCTGCACGACATCATCAAGCAGCAGACGCTCGACGAGCGGTCGATCGCCAGGATCGGGCTGCAGGTCCTGCGGGGCCTGGTCGCGGTGCACCGGGCCAACGTGGTGCACCGCGACGTCAAGCCGACCAACATCCTGGTGGCCGATGACGACTCGATCTTCCTGGTGGACTTCGGGATCGCCCGGATCGCGGGCGACGCGTCGCTGACCGGCCAGTCCATCGTGGGGACGCTGGACTTCCTCGCGCCCGAGCGGTTCCGGGCCGGCTACACGGTCGGGCCCCCGGCCGATATCTGGGCGCTCGGCGTCACCTTCTACTACGCGCTCGAGGGCTACTACCCGTTCTGGCGCGACAGCGAGCGCGGCTGGGAGGCGACGATGATGGCGATACTCAACGAGGCGCCTCGCGCCCCGGCCGGCCGCGGCCGGCTGGCCGACATCACGCTGCGGATGCTGCAGAAGGACCCGGCCGGGCGAGCGGACACCGAGGATGTGCTCGCCGTCCTCGAGGACATCCTCGGAGCGGCGCCGGCGGTGCCGCCGCCGGCCATGACGCCGGCCCTGACGCCGGCGGCCTCGGTGCCGGCGGCCTCGGTGCCGCCGGCCTCGGTGCCGGCGGCGGTTCGGCCCGAGGTCGCGGGCCGGCCCGAGCCGGTCGGCTGGCCCCAGCAGGCGGCGGGGCCGGAGGCGTATCACGAGTCCGTCAAGCTGCGGCGCGGGCCGGGTGAGGAAGCGCGCAGCCGCGGTTGGAAGCGGCGGCGGGTCGCGGGCCCGGTGCCTGCCGTTCCCGCGCGGCGGGCGGGCGACGGGCCGCCGTCGCCCGCGTCGGCCGCGTCGGCCGCGGCGGCGTCGGCGTCGGCCGCGTCGGCGCGACGGCAGGGGGGCGGCGGGGGTCGTCCCGAGGGCGGGCGGGCCGAGCCGGGCCGGGGCGGGAATGAGCGGGACCCTCGGTTCAACGAGGCCCGCGAGATGATCAAGAACGTCGGCATCGATACCGGCGTCGCGATGCTGCTCACGCTGACCGAGGACGAGGCCGCGCGCGTCCTGGCCGACTGCCCGGCCAAGCTCTGCGGCGAGCTGCTCCAGGGCATCGCCGCCGTCCGGCCGCACACCGCCACCGCGATCCTGCGGATACTGCGGTCGACCACGGCCGGGCGCGCGTTCGCCTACCTGCGGGCTGCCACGGGGGCGGCGCTGATCTCGTCGATGCAGCCCGCAGACGCGCTGCGGATCCTCGACAACACCGACGAGCGGACCGTGGCCGCCGTGATCGAGGAGCTCCCGGTCTCCACCTCCGCGACCCTGCTCAAGTCCATGTACAGCAGGCAGCGGGCCGCCGCCGTGCTCACGCACGTCCGGCCGGTCACCGCCGCCGAACTGCTGCGGGCGGACTCCGAGTTCGCCGCGGGCGTGCTGCGGTATGTCAGCGAGCCGGTCAGAAAGCAGGTCAGCCGGCACCTGACTTCGGGCTCCCAGCGGCGAGAGCGTTGAACGCGGGATGTAGAGCGAGTTTTGCCAGGGCGGCAGGCCGATTCCTCTTCCGGTCTCGGCAGGTCTACATGGTGAACCGTAGATCTGGATGAGAGGACCGCGAGCAATGGAAGCACTGAACAGGTCGTTTGAGAGCACCCGCGCCATCCTGGCGAAGGTCCAGCCCGGGGATCTTGATGCGGCGACGCCGTGCGCTTCGTGGGACGTGAGCGCGCTCGTCAATCACTTTGTCGGGACGGCCCGGTGGTGGGCGGCCATCGTCACCGGTGCGGGCGCGGTCGACGAGGTGGGGTACTCAGCCGGGGACTTTGTCTCTGCCTACGAGGAGAGCATCGAGATCGCGACCTTGGCGTTCGGGACCGGGGATGTCATGGAGGAGACGTTCCGGTTGGACTTGGGCGAATTTTCTGGTGCCGCGCTGCTTGGCCTGGCCGCGACTGAGCAGTTCACCCACGGCTGGGATCTCGCGCGCGCCATCAGGCAGCACACCGATCTGGATCCTGAACTTGCCGCCGAACTGCTCGCCCAGGCCAGGTTCGCGGTCTCCGAAGCCTACCGAGGACCTGACGGCGTGGCGCTATTCGGACCGGCCACGCAGGCACCGACCGGAGCGAGCCCGGCCGACCAACTGGCCGCGTTCCTCGGGCGTTCCGTCTGAGATCCGGGACGGGTCGCGGCTGAGACCACGTATGCAGCGCAGCTGTCCGCTACGCCGCCGATTGCGTCTCGAGGTCCGTGCCAATCGTGGAACGCTGGCTGACCATCCACGTCGCGTTCGGCCGGCAACGTGTACCTCTTGCGCCGCTTCGGCAAGATCGGCTGCTTGCATTTCGCGATGGCCTCCGGTAAGGCGCCGCGATCGCGACTCATTTGTTTTCGCGAAGGATTTTTGCACCTATACGATAATTATCCTTCGCCAAGATAAAAGCCTTCGCGATCACGCGCCTAACCGCTGCTGAATTCCTGCTGTTAGATCGACGCGATCCTGAGCGTACTTCCGGCGGCTTGCGCAATTTTGCGGATGTGGCCCGCGTCGGAGGTGACCACGCCGTCGCCTCGACGGATGGCACCCTCGACCACAGTGACATCGACGATGTCGTCATGGCCGGATTCGCTGACCAGGGCCCCGACCCTCTTCGCCAGTTCCTCGCTCATCGGCTCGACGTCGCACAGCCGCAGCAGCCGGGCCAGGCTCGCTTGCCGCGCCCCGCCACGCCATGCCTGGGCGAGGACGGGTGCCGGGACCACGGGGACGATTTCTTCGGCGATGAGGCCAGCATGTAGCTGCCACATCTTGCGATTGTTCCGCTCGGCGGCGACGAGGGCGCCGGTGTCATAGGTAACTCCACCCATGGTAATCAAGCCGAATTCTGCTCGGCGCTGGTGCGGGCATCACCGGCGTCGCGTCCGAGTAGGGCCCGGGCACGCGCCCGCCCCGAAGCCAGCTCTTCGGGCGTCAGCGGACCGTTCTCCTGCTCCCACTCCCCGATAGCCTGCCGTCCTGCCTCCAGCTTCAGACGGTGTGCCGCGGTCTGGGCCAGCCAGGCACTGAAGGTGGTCCCCTCGGCCCGGGCGGCATCGTCAACTGCCCGAGCCAGCTCGGGGGGCAGCGATATCGAGCGCTTCTCTCGCTGTGCCATACTCCGATGGTAGTACACCTGGTAGGACAGGACCAATCCCGAGGCCAGTTGCTTGCGCATCGCAATCTCCGAACCCATTGAGTGATGCCGGTCGATAGCGGGACCGGTTCCTTGAAACCAAGGTAGTCGGAAGCACCGACAATTCAGCGTTCCTGTGTTCGAAGATCGCCAATGGAATGGCAACTGCTTGCGCTGACCGCTTTTAAACAGGGAGTTTGCTGATGGGCGAAGTCACGGACCGTTAGATCAAATCGGTGTTGAATTGCTGTTTTCCTGGCGGGGTTCTGGGGTTCGTTGGCGCAGGACGCCGGCCACGGCGGTGCCCCAGATCAGGACGGCGATGCCGTAGAGGCCGAGGGGGGCGGCGGCGGCCGGGCCGAAGGCGGCGGCGGCGAGGCCGGCCGCGATCGCGAAGTCGCGCATCGACGTGGTGAGCAGCAGGGCGGTCGCGGTCGGGCGGGCGGCGCGGGTGCCGAGGGCGCGGCCGATCAGGGCCGAGCCGAGCAGGAAGAGGAGCAGGGCGGCGGCGACTGCGAGGTAGGCGGCCGACAGGTGGACCTCGGACGCGATCAGGGCGACGAGGGCGGCGACGGCGGCGAGGGACGTGCGTGACGCGATGCGTTCGGCGCGGGGGGTGGCCAGGACGCGGGCGGGGGCGAGCAGGCGGCGGGCGGGCGTGGGTGTGGAGGGCGAGGGGTTGGCGGACGCTCGGACGGGCTTGGGCGGGCGGGGGCTTCGGCGCAGGCTCGGGCGGCTAGGCCTAGCGCTAGGGGCAGCGCGACCACGAGGGCGAGGTTGGCGATGATGCTGCCCGGTGAGATGCCGGCGTGGCCCGGCCTCCAGGGTCAGGATCGGGCCGGCCAGGGCGACGGCGGCGACGGTGGAGCCGATCAGGACCCCGGCCGAGACGGCGGCCGCGCCGCCGGCCATCGCGGTGGTCGCGACCGAGGCGATCTCGCACGGGGCCAGCCCGACGACCAGGACCCCGTCTCGCAGCGATCCGGCCGCCACGATCCTGGAGACCGCCCAGGAGAGCGCGGGCAGCACGGTGATCCCGACGATGATCGCGACGAGCAGCGAGCGCCAGGCGCTCGAGCGAGGCGGCGCAGGGCCGCCGGGTCGATCGTGACCGCGGTGGCGAACACCAGGATCGCCAGCAGGACGTTGATGCCCTGATGGCCGGCCAGCCAGGCCAGCGGGCGCTGCACGGTCAGGCCGAGGATCGCCGCGGCGAGCACGGCGATGAGCTCCGGGTAGGCGGCGGCGAACGCTCGCATCCGGAACGCAGATGGCGGCAGGGGCACGGTGTCGAGCTTGCCATCTAACGACGCATGGGAAAGACGTTGCCGTGTTACAGAATTGAGGCTAGGTGGCGACGAGGGATTCGAAGAGGCGGGTGAGGTCGGCCTGCGGGTCGTCGGTGACGCCGGCGTGGATGGGGCCGGCCTGGACGATGGCCGACCGGGTGGCGCGTGAGCCAGCGGAAGCGCTCGCCGAGGGTGAGACTCGGCCAGCGGGCCGGTCGGTGCAGGCCAGCTCGAGGGCGGTGAGGGCGTCGCGGACGGCGGTCAGGTCGACGTCGGGGTCGACGGCGCGCAGCCGCCGCTCGTCGAGCTCGATCTTGGTCTTCAGGTAGCGGAACGACTTGGAGTAGACGATCACGCCGGCGTTGATCGCCTCGCCGCGATCGACCCGGGGCACGACCCGGATCAGCGCCCACTCGAAGACCTCGCTCATAGCCGGATCACCCCCGGCACGAGCGGGGCGCGCTTGACCAGCTGGTCGACGTAGGCGTCGCCGCCGCGCTGGCCGAACCAGTCGGGCGGGACGTCCGCGATCACCTCTTCGACCGCGCGCACCGTGATCAGCGGGGCCAGCTTCTCGTGCGCCTGCTGGATCCTGGTCGCGCGGTCGCGGAGCACGTGGTTGCGGGCGTCGTACGGCTTGGCGGGGTCGGCGCGGGACCAGTCGTGGTGGAAGTAGAGCGCCGCGCCGTGGTCGATGAGCCAGATGTCGCCGTGCCAGACCAGCAGGTTCGGGTTCCGCCAGGTGCGGTCCACGTTCTGGATGAGCGCGTCGAACCAGAGCAGCTCGCTGGCGAAGTCCTCGTCGGCGGTCCAGCCGAGCGGGTCGAACCCGGCCGAGCCGGGCAGGAAGTCCACCGCCAGGTTGAGCCCGACGCTGGCCCGGAGCAGGTCCTGGATCTCCGGGTCGGGCTCGCTCGGCGGAATCCTCGGGTCAAGCTCGGCCAGCGCGAGCTCGGGGGTGCGCAGGCCCAGCCGCCTGGCCAGCTCGCCGCCGATGATCTCCGCCACCAGGGCGAGCGGCCCCTGGCCCGCGCCGCGGAACTTCAGCACGTAGGTGCCCAGGTTGTCGGCCTCGACGATCGCGGGCAGGCTGCCGCCCTCGCGCAGCGGGGCGAGGTAGCTGGTCACCCGGACGTGTTCAAGCACGCGCGGACAGCGTACCGCTCTTGGATAATTGGTCGCGTGAGTGAATCTGAGTACCCCGTGCGGCTGGCGGGACGGGTAATCGCGATCGATCCGGCCGGGCGAGTGCTGCTCTTCTTCTACGACGACCCGCCGCCGAAGGAAAAGCACTGGGCCACGCCGGGCGGCGGGGTCGAGGGGGACGAGGACTTCTACGAGGCCGCCCGCCGCGAGCTGGCCGAGGAGACCGGCTGGACCGACGTCGCCGGTCGCGCCGGCCGAGGTCTTCGAGGAGACCTACGTGCACTGGCTTGCTCACTATCCAGGGGCTGGTCAGGCAGTACGACCATTTCTTCGTCGGTCGGGTGCCGCGACGAGCGGCGGCCGCTGGGCGAGGTGGCGGCCATGCACGAGAGCGACGGCATCCGCGCGTCCCGCTGGTGGACGGTGGCCGAGCTGGAGGCGACCGATCAGACCATCTACCCGAAGGAGCTGGCCGAGCTGGTGCGGTCGGTGCTGGAGCGCGGGCGGGGCTAGGGCGCCGGGACACCGGCCAGCTCGTAGACGAACTCGCTCGCGTTGACGGTGCCGACGCCGGTCACCAGGTTGTAGCCCTTGCCGGCCTGGTAGCCGGGGACGGTGTGGAGCGCGGCCGCTGGGCCCTGGCCGTCGGCCGGCGCGCGCGGGTCGGTTGTGCCCTGGCTGGCCGTGCCCTGGTAGAAGGAGACGGAGTTGTTGCCCGAGGTGACGTCGACCAGGCCGGGCGCGTGCTGCGCGAGCAGCACGTAGAGGGTGGGGTTGAGCAGGCCGAGCCGGTGGCCCGCGACCTGGTCGGCGAGCGCGACGATGGCCGCGAACTCCGGCGTCGCCTCGCTGGTGCCGCAGGTCAGCGACCAGCCCGCCGGGCCGTTGGCGAAGCTGCTGTAGACGTTCACCGCGCCGTTGCAGGCCGCGCTCATCGCGATGTCGGGCACGCCGCGGCTGGCGCCGGTGACGGCCTCGACGCCGTTCTGGTACGACGGCCGGGCGAAGTACTCGGACGTGCCGCCGCCGCTGGCCAGCGGGTCGGGGTCGGTCGAGCCGCCCCAGTACTCGTCCGAGGCCGTGTTGTAGGTGTCGTTCCAGGCGACCGAGGTGTACGCGCCGCCGGACTCCAGCAGCTGGGTGCCGCCGACGCCGGTCACCAGCGGGTCGCTGTCCGGCCAGGACGTCACCCGGCGGGTGTAGAAGTCGGACCCGTTCGCCGTGTAGTCGGTCGCGCCCTCGTCGCCCGAGGCGGCCAGCACGGTCACGTGGTGGCTGTCGGCGTCGAGGTAGGCGGCGCGCAGCGGCTTGATCTGCGCGTAGCTGGCGAACGTCTCCTCGGTGGCGCTGAACGACTGGCTGATCACCTCGCCGAGCCCGTGATCGATCACGTACTCCTCGGCCTGCACGATCTGCGGGAAGCCGCTGGTGCCCTCGTTCTCGGAGGTCGGCGTCTCGACCAGCAGGATGGACGCGCCCGGCGCGAGCGCGTGCGCGTACTCCACGTCGAGCGTGGTCTCCCCCGCCCAGCTGGTCATGTTGCTGTTGTTCGGGTCGAAGGCGGGGATCTTGCCGGCCGGCGCGATGATCTGTGAACTTGGGCGGCGCGGGGTAGCCGAACGTCTTGTCGAACGTCGCCAGGTCGGACCTGATCGTCGGCGAGCCGAACGAGTCCACGATCACGATCGTCTCGCCCGTGCCGGTGATCCCCCGGGCGTACAGCGGCGGGCAGGTGGTACGCGGTCCTGATCTGGTTGGGCGAGTAGCAGGCGATGGCCTCGGTTTCCTCGCACTGCGCAGTGGTGAGCGGCGCGCGGCCTGGGCTCGCCGGGGAGCCGGATCGCGTCCGGGGAGATCACGATGCGCGGCGGGGCGGACGCTTCGGCGGCCGGCGCTTTGGCGGCGGATGGCGGGGCGGTCGCGGCGGAGTCGCGGGAGGGGCCGGGGCGGCGGTCGCGACTGAGGCGGAAGTTGCGGAAGTTGCGGAAGGCGCGAGGGCAGCAGACGCAGTACGGCGGCGGTCAGCGCTGTTACGCAGGCGAAACTCCTGGGCCTGTACATAGAGGCACCATAGCCGCACAAGGCAATCTGCTATAGCGAAATGGGCACCGGATACCAGCCGGTCTGTGGCTGCCCGGCGCGGCCTGGAAGTCGTAGCGGATCGGTCGGGGGCGAGGGCGACCAGGGTGACCGAGGTGGTCCCCCAGAGCCGGCCGTCGGGGAGGTTCCGGCGGGCGATGATCGCGCCCGGGTCGGCCAGGTCGCGGTCGTCGCCGCGGGCGAGGGTCGAGCCATTCCCCCCAGGCTTCGCGCTCCCCGGCGCGCCGGGTCGGCGGACGGGCGGGAGGCGGCGAACTTGGGTCCGAAGTGCGAGGGCCTTCGGCTCGGCGGCGGGGTCATCGGGGTGCGCGGGATCGGGCGGGTAGGCGTGACCGGCGTTGGTCAGCAGGTGGGTGCCCGGGGCGAGGTCGCGGATCGCGGCCCTGACGCCGTCCCAGGCCAGCAGCGCGGCCGCGTCGGGCTCGGCGCAGACCAGGTAGAACGGGTCGTAGGCGGCGAGCGCGTCCGGATCGTCGGCCAGTTCCTTGAGCACGCCCGCGCCGTCGGCGGCGGCGCGCAGCGGCAGCTCGCCCCGGCTGCGGCGGCGGGCCGGGTCGGCCTCGGTCCCCCGGCCGTTCAGCAGGCAGGCCACCCGGGGGACGCCGGGGTGGACCGCCAGCCAGGTCCCGCCCGCCTGCTCGTCGATGCCGCCGACCAGCGGCGAGCCCGGCCAGTGGCGGGCGGGCGGGCGCCAGGGCCGGCCGACGAGCTCGTCGCGTACGCCGAGCAGCAGGAGCGGCATCCGCTCGCCGGGCTCAAGGCTGAGAACTACCGTGCACACCTATCAATGATGACGGCTCCTCGGGGGTCTGCGCGCCGGTGGCGGGGGTTGGCGCCGGCCCAAATGCGTGTTTGGGCCGACTCTTGCCGGCCCAAACACGCATTTGGCTCGCTGGGGAGGGGTGGTTGGGGGGCCACCGGGGGGGCCACCGGGGGGCGGGGGCCACCGGGGGGCGGGGGCCACGGGGGGGGGCGGGGCGCCGGAGCCACAGGGGGCGGGCGGTTGGCGGGGCGGGGAGGTTGGCGCGGCGGGGAGGTTGGCGGGGCGGGGTGGTTGGCGGGGTGAGGCAAAATGGCTGGTATGACGTTGCCTGAGCTGGTTGAAATGGTTGGGGTGGAGAGTCAGCCGGGACCGTTCGGGATGATGGTTGAGATTTTTGGGGCGGGCAACGTCGCGGTGCTGAGCGGGGCTGGACTGTCGACAGAGTCCGGCATTCCCGACTACCGGGGGCCGAGCGGGCTTGCTCGGCGGGCGGGGCAGCCGATGACCTACCAGGCGTTCACCGGGTCGGCGGAGGCCCGGCAGCGGTACTGGGCGCGGTCGCATCTGGGGTGGCGGCACATTACCGGGGCGACGCCGAATCCGGGGCACCGGGCGGTCGCGGTGCTGGAGCGGGCCGGACTGGTGGGCGGGATCATCACGCAGAACGTGGACGGGCTGCATCAGGCGGCGGGGGCTTCGGCGGTGACCGAGCTGCACGGGTCGCTGCACCGGGTGGTGTGCTTGTCGTGCTGGTAGCGGTCGCCTCGGGAGGAGCTTGACCGCGGCTGCGGACCGCGAATCCTGGTTGGGCTCGCGGGGCGGGGGTGGGCGATGCGGCTGCTTCGGGGTCCGCCGAGCCTGCGGTGAATCCGGACGGGGACGTGGCGCTTGAGGAGACGTCGGGGTTCGTCGTGGTCGACTGCAGCTCGTGCGGCGGGGTGCTCAAGCCGGATGTGGTGTTCTTCGGTGAGAACGTGCCGCGGCCTCGGGTGTCGTCTTGCTTCGAGCTTGTTTCCGCGTCGTCGGCGCTGGTGGTTTTCGGGTCGTCGCTGACCGTTATGTCCGGGCTGCGGTACGTGCGGCACGCGGCTTCGGCTCGGGGTGCCGGTGGTGATCGTGAATCAGGGGGCGACGCGAGGGGATTCGCTGGCGGTGGCGACGATTGACGCGCCGCTCGGGGCTACGCTGACGGCGGTGGCGCGCGAGCTTGGGCTTGCGCGGTAATCGCGTTGGCGGGTTATCGAAGCTTGTCGGAGCGGTCTGCTGCGGGACGGGAGTGGCTCGGTGGATGAGCGGGAGCTTGTGGGGCTGCTTTACCGGGCGGACTGGACGCGGCTGTCGCTGACCGGGACGGTGCGCGGCAGCGGGCAGTTCCCGGCGACGAACTCAGGGTGACGCGATGGTGGTCGTTCCGGCGGCGGGCCGCCGAAGCCGACGGGGCTCGTTTCCGTGGCCGGAATGGGCGACGGCGACGGCCGATCAGCTCGGAGATCCGAGTCGACGCTGACGCTCGCGCCGGGGAAACGGTATCGGCTGGCGGACGGAGGACGGGTCGCGGGTGCTCGGCTGCGACGGCGAGCGGGTCTGGCAGTGGCTGGCGGACATTCCGGCCGGAGAATGGCTGACGTTCGAGCGCAAGCCGCAGCCGCCGGTCGCCGGGCTGCTCGCCCCGGCCTGGCTGCTCATGGCCTACCGGCTGAGCGTCGAGGACGAGACGACGGTCGCCGGGCGGGCGGGGATCGTGGTCACCGGGACGGCGCGGAGCGTCTCCGGGAAGCGCGGCCTGGTCGACGTCGTTGGTGCTGCCGTGGGAGCTGATACCGCCCCCCGAACGGGTATCGGTCGTGGTCGACGCGGAACTCGGGATTTTGCTCCGGCGCGAACTTTCGTATCCCGACGGGACGGTCAGGGTGACCGAGTTCCTTGGGCTCGAGGTCGGCGGCGCGGTCGATCCCTCGGTGTTCAGCCCGGTCGCCGGGAGCTTCTTCGGCGGCCGGCCGGGGGCCGAGGACGGGTCGGGGCGCTCGCCGCTGGAGGATCTCGGCGTTGAGGCGCTCAAGCTGGTGGGCGGGCTGGCGGCGGGCGGGCTCGGCGCGGCCATCAAGTATTCGCCTAAGCGGCAGGTTGATCCGTTCGCCGCCGCGACCACGGAGGACCCGGACGACGCGATGCCGGACGATGAGCCGTTGCCCGCGTGGGCGGGCGGTTCGGCGGCGGGCGGTTCGGCGGCGGAGGCGGGCGGTTCGGGGGCGGGGGCTGCGGGGGCGGAGGGGCGGACGCCGGTCGGCGACGAGGTGTTGAACCTGCTGTACCGAGGTGGTCTTGAGCCGACCGCGTTCAGCGGAAGACTGTGCGAGTGGATGGACGGCGAGGTGATGGGCGGCGCCATTGCTGGCCGCGGTGCCGGAGTCGGCCCGGCGGGCGGGGTTCGGCGGCGTCGGGTTCCTGGTCGACACGGTGCTTTCGCTCGAAGACTCACCCCGTGTTGAGCACTCGGTGTACAGCGTGCGAGTCGGCGGGTGGGAACGGTTCAGGATCGATCGCGTGTTCCGCACGCGGCCGGCTCGGGCGCGGAAAATCAAGCTGCGCATGCGTGATCGCGACGTGGTGACCGTCACGTGCGACGGGCAGCGGACCTTCCGGGTGTACGAGGACGAGGTGCGGGTCGGGCCGGCCAGCGGGCTCGAGGAAGGCTGGCACGGCAATCTGGCCCAGCTGATCGACGGGTCGTGGCTGCTCGGGTGCCGGCTGTGGGGCGGCGAGGAGGTCGAGGTCGACGGCCGGGCCGTTTACCGGGTGATCGCCACGGCAGGTGACGGACCGGCCGCCGGGGTATCGCTGTCGTTGGCTGCCCATGTGGTGGCTGCCCGCTGTCGTCTTGGTCGACGCGTCGACCGGCCGGCTGCTGCGGCTGACCCGGTACTGCGACGGTCGGGCGGCGCTACGGCATGGAGCTGAGGTCGGTGTCGGACGGCGGTTCTGACGACTTCGGGTTCACGCCGCCGGACGGGCTGCCGGTTGTCGAGGAGCCGGAACGGTCTTGGTCTGGCCGGTCGCATGCTGACGATGACGCTAGCGACGACGATCTGAAGTTCTTCGGGCCGGACGGGCGGCGGGCGGATCCGCCGGACGAGGTCCGGGCGGTCGTCGACGCGGTGAAGAAGCAGGTGGACGAGACGGTCGCGGCGGCGCGCGGGTTTCTGGGGTCGTTTCTCGGGGGTCCTCGGTTAGGTGCTTGGTCGGCTCTAGCCGGCGAGGAAGTCCTGGAGGGCGGCGGCGGTCTCGAGCGGGACCTCTTCGGCCAGGAAGTGGCCGCAGGGCAGCGAGCGGCCGGTCACGGTGTCGGCGTACTCGCGCCAGATCTCGGTCAAGTCGCCGTAGTGGCGGCCGACGAAGCCGTGCTCGCCCCAGAGCGCGAGCAGCGGGACGGTGACGCGCTGGCCGCGGGCCGCGGCGGCGTCGTCGTCTTGCCGGTCGGTGCCGACGGCGGCGCGGTAGTCCTCGCACGAGGCGTGGATCGCGGCCGGCTGCCGGAAGCAGCGGACGTACTCGTGGACCGCCTGCTCGTCGAACGGCTGGCCGCCGCGCCGCCCGCTCGCCCAGGCGGCCGCGGACCCAGCCGACCGGGTCGGCGCCGATCAGGTGCTCGGGCAGCGGCTCGGGCTGGGCGAGGAAGAACCAGTGCCACTGGCCGAGGCCGAACTTCAGGTCGGCCGTGCGCAGGGCGTGCCGGGTGGGGACGATGTCCAGCACCGCGAGCTTGGTGACGAGGTGGGGGTAGTCCAGGGTCAGCCGGTGAGCCACCCGGGCGCCGCGGTCGTGGCCGACGACGGCGAACTCGTCGAAGCCGAGCTCGCGCATCACCAGCGCCTGGTCCCGCGCCATCGTGCGCTTGGCGTAGGCCTCATGGGTCGGGCCCCCCGGCGGCTTGCCGCTGTCGCCGTAGCCGCGCAGGTCGGTGAGGACGACCGTATGATCCTGGGCGAGGATCGGGGCGACGTGGTGCCACATCACGTGGGTCTGCGGGTAGCCGTGCAGCAGTAGCACCGGCGAGCCGCTCTCGTTGCCGCCTACCAGCGTGTTGATTTTCACCCCGCCTGGGGCGAGTGTGACTCTCTTGAACAAGTCGGGCAGGGGAACGGTCATGGGTCCCTTCATCCCCGTAATGGAAGTGACATAATCTCCCGCCAACCGGGGCGAACTGTACGTCGTCCTTAAAGATCGTATACACGGCGAGATTCCGTGACATTGTGCATGCTGCGGCGCCTGAGCCGCGCGGAGATGGGAGTTGGCGGATGTTTGGTTCCACGAGGCTGGCGGGTCGTCTGGCGGCGGTCGGGGCTGCCGCGGTTGTGGCTGGGGCGGGCGTGGCCGGGTGCTCGTCGGCTTCTTCGTCCTCTTCGTCGGCGCCGGCGGCTAGCGCGGTGACCTCGAGTTCTTCGGCGGCGGCTTCGGCGTCCGCCTCTGCGTCGGCGACGGGGTCCGGTTTGCAGCAGGCGGTGGCGACTCCCTCCGCCTCGGGGACGTCCGGGGCCGGATCGTCGGCCGCGCCGGCTTGCGGGTCGAGGGACCTGGGGGCGCACGTGGGTCTCGCCCAGGGCACGGCCGGATCGATTTACCAGGTCATCTACTTCACCAACCTGGGGAACGCGCCGTGCTCGCTCTTCGGGTACCCAGGGGTGTCGCTGGCGGCCGGCGCGTCGCACGGTCAACCAGGTTGGTGCGGCGGCGTCGCGGTCCACCGCCACGGCGGCGACGGTGGTGACGCTCAAGGCCGGCCAGTCCGCCAACGCCACCGTCCGGATCGTCGAGGCGGGGAACTACCCCACGGCGACGTGCAAGCCGACCGCGACGACTTACCTGCAGATCTTCCCGCCGGGGCAGACCACGCCGATTTACCTGGCTTACAAGACGACGGGGTGCGCGTCGTCGTCGGTCAACCTGCTCTCCGTGAGCGTGATGACGGCGGGGACCGGCGGCTGACCGAGGTACCGCGTTCCCTGGCGGGCGCTCGTGGGCGCTCGTGGGCGCCTCGTGCGCTCGCGGGCGCCTTGTGCGGCGTGTGTGGTGCCTGACGCTGATGAGTTGCGCCTCTGGCCGCGCTTCGCGCCTGTCGGCTACGCCAGAGACACCGATATGGGCGGTCGATGGCGTGGAAGATAGGTGGAGTTTGGAGTCGATGGCATAGGTGACCGGCCCGAGGAACGTGTCGACGGCGAAGCCGACGGGTCAGGGGCATGCCGTTAACGGCGCTCGAGTCACCCGGCACATCATTCACACCTGCCACAGCCGCGGCGCATCTATGTATCAGTTCTGACCACAGGATTCATCTTCTTATCATTTTTGACCGCGAAATTCGGACAATTCGGGCGCTAGAGTGGTCAGAACCGATACGAAGATGAAAAGGTCGACTATGGCGTTCGTCATGATGCTGGGCGTGGCTTTGGTCGCTGATACGGGGCGGAGACTGGGGCTGACAGGGCGCTGACACCTGCATACTGGGGTCGCAGCGGTTTGGGTCGGTTGCTGTGCGTTCCGATGGCGAGGAATTGATGTGACCAGGCTGCAGGAGAATGCGTATAACGCACAGTTGGCGGCGGGATTGCCGGTCAGCTCGCTGGCGTCGGCGATGCTTGTCGTGGACGGCGGGATAATTGGCCATCGGCATTGCGCTACTTATATTCGTGCCATCCAGCAGATGCCGTGGTTCGCGGCGGCGTTCCCGGCGCACTCGGACCCCTTGACGGTGGTGGGCGGGCGGGGGCGCAGCCACGCAGACGCGGTTGAGCGGCGGATCAAGATCGGCACGAACAACCGGTACCACGTGGGCGAATGCGAGCAGGCCTGCCTGCATGAGCTCGCGCATATCGTGAGCTCGGACTGCGGGGCGGACGGGGAGCTACGCGAGCCTCGGCTCGGCCGAGCCAGCAGTAAGGGTCATCATCATGCATGGCGGGTCAATTTTGTTCTGATTGCGAGGAAGACGCTGGGGAAGCAGGCGGCGCTGCGATTGAGATATGAATTCAATCAGTGGGGGCTGTCTACTTGCAGGTAGGCGACTCCCCTAGGCCTTCGGACTAATAACCTTTGCTACGTCGCTCAGGTCATTGCCAAGTTGATGATCGCGCCCAGGGAGTCGATGCAGCTGTGCCTGCGGGATGACGCTGGCATACAGGTCGGCATGCGACGGCGGGGCGGTTTCGTCCTGGAGTCCATGGAAAACGTGCACCGGGACGCCTTGAGGCAGCCGCGCGCCAAGATCGTGTGGCAACTCGAACTCATCGCTAGGCCAGCCGCCCGCACCGACGAACGGCGCGGCGACCAGCACGATCAAGCTGAACTGCCGTTGTAGTGGCCGCTCGGCGAGCGTGTTGATGAGAATTGCGCCGCCCACCGAGTGGCCTGCGAGGACCGCGCCGTCGTCCAAGGCCGCCATCTCGCGCCGGATCGCTGCGCTCCACCGAGCGTAGCTCGGGTCTTCCTCGTCGGGCATGCGCGGGTAGCGCACCTCGTAACCGGCCCCGAGCTCCCGTCTAAGACTGTCGAACAGTCGGTTGTCCCAGCCGTCATGCACGCCCGCGCCGCCGCCCTGGATCAACAGAACCTGCCGGGTTCCGGCCATAAGAACCCTCCTGCCTCGTTACGGTACCAACACCAGGCTTACGCACCGTGCGGCGGTGCGCGTTTCCTGATCGGTGGAACCAGGGTCCGTTCGAGATAAAGGATTTTGAATTCTTTTTATCCCGCACGGTTCGTGGCCCAGCCTGGAGCGGCCACGTTCAGGCGGGCATGCTGGCCCTACCTCGGTTCGGGGGGCTGGCTGTAGTGACTGCCCCGAGGCGGGCGTGGTTGCCTGGGTGACATGAGCGCCATGTCCTCTGAAGAGATCCGGGCCGCCGCCGAGACCTACAGCGAGCTCGGCCCCGGCTACCGCGACGCGGTGATCGAGTCGTTCCTGGAAAGGGTCGGCGGAGAGATCGACGCCCGGGTGGCCGCTCGGCTCGCGGCTCTGGAACCGATGTCCGGGCCGAGGCGGCGGCAGCGGCGTGGCTCAGGCTCGGGTTCTCCGCTGGCGCTGGCCGTTGTTTCCATGGTCCTGGGCATCCCGATCAGCGCGATCGCCGTGGCGGCGGGCGACCATCCGGCTGGGGCGCTCGGCCTTATCGTTGTCTGGCTGGCGATCACGGCCATCAACCTCGGCTACGCGATGTCGCTCCACGGCCTGGGACGGCAGGCACCGGACCGGACTCGGGGCAACGGGTGGCAGGCAGGTAACTACTGAGCGGCCTTGCTCAGGACATTGCGAGCGAGCCGGCGGGAACCGCGGCGAGCAGGGCCCGGGTCCAGTCGCGGTAGCCGTCCTGGCTCGGGTGGAAGTTGTCGACAGGAGAACTTGCCCGCCCACGGCGGGGTGAACTGCGCGCTCACCTCCGCGACCGGCAGGTTCCGCTCGGCGCGACCTCGCGGATGACGCGGTTAATGCGGGTGATGTAGGGGACGCTGATGCGGCCGACGATCCCCCAGAATCCCGGCAGGCAGCGGCAGGTCGAGCAGGACGGTGTTGTCGGGAACCGCTGTCGAGCAGCTCCCTGCAGGTCGGCGAAGAGCTTGCCGGGGGCGCTGAACAGGATGTCGTTGACGCCTGCGCCGCAGGTGACGAGATCAGGCTGCTCCTCGGCCAGCAGCGGGATCTGCTGCGGCGAGCACGTCGCGGGTGAGCGCGCCGGAGACCGAGAGGTTGATGACGCGCCAGTGCTGACCGGTGTTGCGCCTGAGCTGGGCCAGGGCCTGGCCGACGTAGCCGCCCTTGCGGGCCGGGGGCGCCGAGTCCCTGCGCGGTCGAGTCGCCGAGGACGACCCAGAGCGGGTCTCTGGCTGCGTTCTCGTCGTTGGCCCGTTCCTGTCGCACCTGCTCGTTGTGGGCGGCCCAGTAGGAGGCGAACGTGGCGCGGTCGGCGCGCATCGCGGCCACGCCGTCGGTCCAGCGGCCGAGCTTGCCCGTGCGGACCCCGGTGAACTCCGCGTAACGGCTGCGGGTGACGACGGACGCCGCGTCGGCGACGATCTCGACCGGCGACTTCCTGACGGTGCCGCCGGTGCCCGTGAGGGCAGTTCATCGCGTTCACCCAGGCAGGACGGGACACTGCCGACGTAGGCTGCATTACCGCACTCCCCCGACACTACATTGACGCAAGGTAAACGACAGTAAACGATTGCATTGACAAATGTCAACGCAATGGTGGTTGTACGTCGCGTTCTGTTGCGCTCCGCCGCCATAGTGACAGGAGTTACCCGTCGGGCGGGTCTGGTATGTGGCGGGACTGAGGTAGCTCTCAGGCTTCGTCTGGTTCTGGACAGGATCTCGGCTAGGCGGTGCCTGGGCAGGGCCGGGGAGCGGTGGCCGTCGCGGCCGGTCATGTCCTCGTTGGCGATGAGGGCGTTGGCGACGGACTCTTCGGTGGCCTGGACGACGGCTGCGGTAGAACGGGTCGATGGCGTCCCAGGGGATGAACTCTAGGTGGCCGTAGGCGTCGGTGGCCGTCTCGGGGCGTCTGTGGCCTTCGGGGCCTTCCGGGAGAAGGCGCCTTCGTTGGCGGTGGAGACGGCGAGGAAGATGTCGCCGGAGGAGTGGCTGCCGATCGTGCCGGTGCGGGCCAGGCCGAGGGAGACTCTTCTGGCGAGGGACTTGCACTGGCTGGGGAAGAACGGGGCGTCGGTGGCGACGATGGCGATCACCGAGCCGGCGCCTTGCGGCGCGGTGTGGAAGTCCCGCATGGGGTTGTCGTCGGCGAGCTCCTCCCCCAGGTAGATGCCGTTGAGCGTGAGATCGCTGCGGCGGCCGAAGTTGGCCTGGAGGAAGACGCCGACCGTGTAGGTGGTGCCGTCGTACTCGACTCGCCTGCGAGGCGGTGCCGTTGCCGCCCTTGAACTGGTAGCAGTTCATGCCGGTGCCGCCGCCGACGGAGCCCTCGTCGGGCTGGTCTGTCGGTCGCGTTTTCTAGCGCCTCGACGACGGTGTCTTCGTTGACGTGGTGGCCGTTGATGTCGTTGAGGTAGCCGTCCCAGGTCTCGGCCGCGACCGGGAGGAGCCAGACGTCGGTGAGGTCCGGGTGGTACTGGTTCATCCAGGCGATGATGCCGGCGTGCGCGATGCCGACGGCGTGGGTGTTGGTGATCGCGATCGGGCCCTGGCAGGTGCCGGACTCTTCGATCCAGGAGACGCCGGTCATCTCGCCGTTGCCGTTCAGCGAGTGGTAGCCGGCCGCCACCGGGTCGCCGGGGTTGGCCTTGCCGCGCGGGTGGATGGCGGTGACGCCGGTTCTGACGTTGTCGCCTTCGATCAGGGTGCGGTAGCCGACCTCGACGCCGGGGACGTCGGTGATGGCGTTGTGGGGGCCTGGGGTGCCGCGGTACTTCAGGCCTAGGGCGCGGGCGCGAGGTTTGCCGGTGGGGGTGGTCTGGTGGGGGTCGCGGTCGGCTGCGGGCGTGGGCTTTTGGCTGGGGTTGCGGCTCCTGGGTGGTCACGTGGATCAGGGTAACTGGCGGGGTCTTGGGGGCTTGGAAGGCCTGCTGGGGCCGGGGTTCGGGGCTGGCGTGGCGATCGCGTACAACACACGCCCTCGGAACCGGTATGCTAACTGCGTTCCACCTTGCGGGGTGCTCCAGCACGGAGTAGCCGGTGGTGGGCTGCGGGGCTATGGCGCAGCTGGTAGCGCGTCTGCATGGCATGCAGAAGGTCAGGGGTTCGAATCCCCTTAGCTCCACGGGTTTTTCGAGTAAATGTTCGATTTTCAGTGACATTCCAAGTGACAATGGTGACGTTGTGTCTTCGCGTCGCCAATCCCTACGCTCATGCTCTTCCCGCGCGGTGCTGCGCTCATGCACTGTCGACTGGCACGAAGACAAGCCTGTTGACCAGCAAAAGGGGTCTGCGTTGCCTCTTGCAGTAATTCGCATCGAGGTAGAAACACCGGTTCGCCGCCGTCACGGTGCGGCGCCAGGCTAGTCTATTAGCCATGCGCCTTCGTCATGGTGTAACGGTCGAGCAGGCGATCCAGGGACTGAGCGAGATCATTACGGAGTCCCAGCGGCCTCGGAACAGTGGACCGCAAGAGAGCGCGCGCGTCCAGCTAAACGCTTATCTCAACTGGATCTATGGCGCCCAGACACGTCTGCGGTTGCTCTTTGCCGATACCGAACTTGAGGACTCGTTGCTCGCCCGGGCATACTGGCACGTCTCTATGAGCTCGATTCCTCCCAGCCCAGAACTAGGCCGGCTGATCGATGAAGAGCTAGTCTTCCAGGCTGGGCATCCGGGCGTTATTGGGGACGCGGGCAGTCTCGGCGATATTGTCGTCCGCTTGCGCCAATGGCGAGAGCTCGCGAATCGACCCGGTACAATCTGCGTCCCCGATACCAACGTTCTCCTCCACTACACACGCTTTGACCAGCTTCCATGGCGAGAACGTGTTGGGCAACCGGCCGTCCGCTTGATGATTCCGCTCGCCGTCATCGATGAGCTGGACAATAAGAAGTACGCACGGCGAAGCGAATTTCAGCAACGTGCGCGCGAGACTGCTTTCGCTAATCGACCGCTATGAGACGACTGCGCCTGATGCCTATGTTTCTCTCCGAGAAGGGGTGACCTTCGAGATCCTTCCCGACGAGACGGGGCATTTCCGGGCAGCAAGCACAGATCAAGAAATTCTCGAACGATGTGAGTTCCTCACGCAAGTGACCGGCTCGCCCGTGATCCTTATAACCGGGGATTCTGGCGTCCGGATCAACGCCAGGTCACGCGGCATAGAAGTCATCAAACTGGGCGAAGAGGATCTCTTGCCTAAATTCAATTCCCCCGAACAGCCCGCGGCGGCCACGAGTGAGGCGGATGGAAACCACCCGTCAACCGGTACATAAGATTGAGACCGACATCGACCGCCTGGAATCATGAAGTAAGTTCCCAAGCATCTCGTACGTCGTTAGGCAGGGCCGATCTACGCGTCAGCGAATAACCAGGGCGCAGGTTGGCACTGCAGCAGACATATCGGTCAGGTCAGCTTGGAGTCCCTTCGGGTTGAGTATGTAGCGAGCTGGATCGTAGACGAGGCCAAATATTGCCGCGCAATCAGGATGCTTACGGTAACGGCTCCAATCGATGAGGAGTTCTTCGCCAACCTTTTTATCAGTCAATTTAGGCCGAGTCATTTTTGTCTCAAGCACAACACCGAGCTCTTTTAGCAAGAAATCGACACGCGAGCCACCTCCAGCAAATTGCGGGACCAAGTCTTCTCGCCGAACGTCACCAAACAAGACCTGCAGCAGTGGGTGCAGAAGCTCCTGAAGTCCAGGTTCGTTCATGACCTCGGGAGCGCCGGCATCTGCGAGCATCTTAAGGTAGTCAGGCACCCGGGATAGCAAGTCAGCAAGTCGCTCCAACTCTGCTGCAAGAGGAACTTCCAGCTGCGTAACTTCATATAGGAGTTCTCGTTGGATTGCAGCGGAAGAACGAAAGCAGTTATCGAATGAATACTGATACGTGCCGTACGGGTTATTTGGATCGCTTGGGTTTGCAAGCACATTTGGCTCCATCGGACTACACAAGAAGTCCCGAATGCGCTTTATTACGAGGCCGCCCTCATAGGCGTTCCTGAATTTCTCCAGCTTCTCTTCTGGGATAATCCGCTGCGCGGACGCATACCATACCAGGTATTCGTCCCTGACTCGGCGAATCTCACGTTGACTTGGTTCGGACCCCATTTGCCAACCGGAGGCTGCTGACTCAATTTCATCAAGTTTGTCAAGCAACGGTTGCACGATCTCAAGTCTGGCTCGGGCCATAGACTCCCTCGACCTCTTCTCTGATGTTTTACTGCGGCGGAACTCCGGGCCTTGGTGTATACCTACGCCACCGTTGGTCGGGACACTGGCGTGAAACTCCCGTTTGGGCTAAGGATTCCCGGCGAAGCGCCGTTCTTCTGCATCGTGTCCCAACAGCCTGGACAGTTCTCGAAATCCAGCCCCGTAATTAGGGAGCCAGCAGAACCAACTTTTACGAACTCACCGGCCTCTTTGGCCTCTCGTCCACATTCCGGACATTTCGGAAAGTAGAGCACTATCCTCCCCAAAACGATTACTCGTTTATACACGCAGTCCCAAACGGCAGTATATCGAGCTTTCCAACTTCCGAACCCGTTCCACCTCTGCCCCGTCGAACACGGATCGAGAACGGCAAACGACGCAAAGCGACGAGCGCCTGCCCTTTCGGTTCGAACTGTGCCCGTCATACGAGTTCACGAGGAACCGCCCACGCGTGAGCGGGACGTCTCCGAGTCAGGGGATGTTTCTTCAGGGAGGGGTCCGTTTCGTAGCAGGGCACGGACGATGCCTACCGCCGCGTCAGGGTCCTTCTCGACGGCTTGGCCTGCCAACTGCATCATGTCGCGCAGCTCAGGCGGGAAGTTGCGGAAGACCTCTACGCGTTCGCGCAGGTCCTCATGGCACCAGGCTTGCACGGCAGTATCAAGAACGGCCTGGACATCTGCGCCAGCTCCGCGGCCTCTCCAGCCGTGACGTCGGTCGGCAGGAGCACAGTGCCATCCGAGTAATCGACGTAGAGCCCCCGCATTTTCCGGAGATGGTCGGCATCTGTGATGGCAGCCAGCCGACAGACGATCTCAGCGATTGGGGCGGCCGGATCTTGCGCCAGCATCGAAAGGTACGACCGGGCCCAGGCCAGCTTGTCTAGATGGCTGTTCCATGCCTTCCAAAAATCGCCCTCGCTCTTAAGACCAAAGAAGCGAGTCGGCCCCGGGATAAGCGCGAGGACGCAGATGAAGGCCTTGCCGATCTCTTCGAAGGCCAGCGTGGCGAGCGCATGGGCTCGTGGAGCCCGGTCGGCTTCCAACAGCTGGCGTGCGTCGGCAAGTAGGTCTTCAGCGTTGCGGACGCAGGCCTGGATTAGTGTTACCAGGTCATCGAAGTCAGGGAGCGGACGTGCCATAGCTCAAGACTGGCACGGTGGCACGGATGCGCTGGCGAACTTGTCGAGGACGCGCCGGAGACCAGCTGGCCGCCGACGCACCGCAGGCCGAGCCCACGGCCGAGATCACCAACTCCGGCCGCGAGATCGAGCGCACGAAACCGGCCGTCGAGGCTAAGACCGCGTGGCCGGAGGCCCGCGCCGAGATGTCGGCCGACATCGACCCCGCGGCACTCACGGTTATGGCCGAGGCCGACGCCGACATGACTGCAATCAGCAGCAGTTAGTTCGACACCTGTCTAGCTCGCGCGCAGGCAGGCGCTGACCAGCACACCGCGCAGCGGGCGCGCGACCTGGCCGAGCGCGACCCACGCTTCATCGCCAAGGTAGAGGCCAGAGCTTAGGGACCCCAGATTACGAAACCGGGCCGACCTCGCCATGCGCGCTGTTTTGTGCGTTGCTGTAGCCCATGCTCGGCTCGGCCGCCTTTGGGGGCACCCTTGTAGTATCAACCTCTTGTCCTTATACACGTCTTTCTCTCCTCTCTCGCCCCTCATCCGGGCACGGTTCCGCGGCAAAGAACTCGAGCGGGGCCTGTTTATCGTCGGAGGCATATTCCAGATCCTGAACTACCGGAGTGACAGTGCCATCGCAAAAAGCGATTGCGCTCCAGCTGCGGTTGCCGGAAGACTGGGCACCACCAAGGAAATGACCGAGAAGAATCCGAGCAGCGCCAAGAGCATGGCACAGATGGCCCAGCTGAGAGAGATCGAAAGTGACTTGCCCATTCTTTGCGACCGTGCCATTATCCGAATTTGGGACGCCCTGAATGAATAGTTGATGATCTGGCGGTAGTCGGTCGTCCAACGTTTTAGCGCCGTTCAGCTATCCGAATTCTCCGCGATCACTTCGTTTAGTGCGGAGTAGTGAAGTTGCAACCGCTGAATTGCATCACGGATTAGCTGCTGTATTTCGTATGGCGGCAATTGCACGGCGAAACGTAGGGCGGCATCCAGGCTCGTCAGAGCCTCATCTAGATGTCGATGAACGTCCAGCGGAAGCTCGGTCTGATCCTGCCACCTGTGAAAGTGGCTTATCTCATGAGCAACTGCGGCTTGCATTGACAACGCCGAATTTGGATCCGCCACGCCGGTTCCAGGGTATATGTCACGACTGAAGTAGACGAGTCCGATATCTTCGTCATCCTCGGCTTCAACAACGAAGCGTGTATAACCATCTGGGTCATATCTAAACGGAACATCACGGTCCAAGCCAAGAAAGGTGCTTGTCACACTTCGGACTTGCCGTTCGGAAAGTTCAACCGTTGAGCGGCCAGCGAGCAGGGATTGTCGTGCGCGAGTGGTCATGAATTAATTCGCATTGTCTTTAGGGGATTCAAGATAACGTCGCAAGGCGCGACCGGCCCTGGCTCTGGCTCCTCCAGTGTTCGACACTGCTAGCCGGTTACTTTCGGGAATGATTCTAGTGATTCCAAGCTCTTGCCAAAGTGGGTTGAATTTACTAAGGAAGTCTCCCGAGAAGTTTCCGTGCTTGTAAACGCGGTTTGGAGTGAGCTTGGATAGAAGACTTATCCACTGATCGCGAGCTTTGCCACGGCCCAGTCTTGCAAGGTCATTGCTGTAATCCTGCATGAGTGCCGCATAGCCATGCATCATGACAGCTGCTGACGCAAGGGTTTCATCCCGCGTCGCCCATGATGTCTCCGTATTAAGCTCCGGCCGCACATCGGCTAGAAGATCGAGAAATTCGGCTGCAGTTATTGCTAGCCCTTCAAGCTCTCCTTCCTCTACCTCATTCGATCCGGCGAAAGTATGCATGAGCTCGCGCAAGGTCGACAGGGTAACAAACTGCGGCGCCTTCTTACTGAGTCGATCAGTTGCCCGGTTTACGCCCGCATCAAGTCGAGTCGAATGGTCCAGGACCCTCTTTGCCAGCATAGAAAGATCGTCTTCGGTTGTGAGGTCGTAGGCCTTCGAAAGAGCGGTAGGTTTGGGGCGCTGGTTCTTATCGAAGAAGTAGTTTCCCTCATCTTCTCGATCAAGGAAATAAAGCTCAATCTTGAATTGCCTTGAAAGATTGAAATTTTTATATGCGCGAGGGCTGTCACGATATGCGCGCGCAGCCTTGAGAATTGCCTGGTGCCGATGATGCGAGTCTGGAAGGTAGATTCTTCCAGAATATATGTATAGCTCGCTATCAGCATCGTTCCAATACGCCTCGAAATCGCCTGGACGAAGGTTCCAAATAAGAGGATTTAGAAATAGCCGCTCCCCGCGCAAGAGCTTACTGGTCATATCGTCGGCATTGGCCGCATCGAAGATATAGTAGCGACTATCGGGATATCCATCCGAGACAGGCAATTCACGTGGGGTACCAGAAGGTGCCGTTGGCTGGATACCGCGCTGCACCGACTGGTCTGTCCAAAGGAGCCGATTTTCTGCAGCATCGGCAACTTGTTCGAGAGTGACAGTGACGGTCGCGAATATATCGCGACCAGTGCCAGTCCACTGAACAGCCGACAGTGTAAGCCGTCCTTGATAGGGAGCCCCCGTCGGAGTTCGCCTCGGCTCATGTAGAAATCCAGGAACCTCAATCTCCACGCAGGCTACCTCTCTAGGGATCGAACTTCTTGGGTCGGCGCGCCTACAACCTGTACCCCGAAGGCAGCATATCGCGGATGGGCCTACTCTCAACGCCCGCGGCTGGCAAGGCGTTGTTCATGGCTACCCGCTGGCCTGGACCGGTGCCATCGGGGCGGCGTGGCGACAGCTGGGGCGGTGTACTGAAGCAGCCGCGCGCTGGCCAGGGCCATCTGGAGCGGCTTCGCACTGACCTAGCCCGCAAAGAGGATAAACCGTACCGTATGCGGCACAGGTAAGTCTCCGACTGATGATATGACATGCCAGATGGACCCGGTCACGGGGCGGCGTTGCACTGGTTTGTTGAGTGGATCGCAGCACGCCCATGACCGATACGTACGTTTCATAGACTCCGACTTCCATCCCAGCCTCCTCTGGCCACCTCCCAAGGCTCTCGAAGTTCGCGCTGAAACCGAAGACGAGAAGTAAGGGGCGTCAAGCAACCACCAACGCTGCGTAAAATGCAGCAACGACTGCGAGGGCGTAACATCCGCTCGCAGCACCCGAGGCTTGGACCTGGTGAATTATGAAAGTTGGCGATGACGACTTCGAGCAGGCTATCGAAGCAATCCTGGAGATCCTGCATGACGTGGCCGTTCATGGTGAGAACGACCCCGCAGGCACGATCACGTACGGCGGCCTGAGCGAACGACTGCGAACGGATCGCGGCATAGACGTACCGCACCACATGGGACCGCTACCGCACCTCCTTGCGGAGGCATCCAGGCGAGAGTATGAGAATAGCCGTGGCATGATCTCTGTCCTGGTCGTAGAACAAGACGGTGGAATGCCCTCGTCGGGGTTCTACCGTCTGGCCCGCAGTAAACCATTCGACCGGCGCGGGGATGACATCGAGATTTGTATAAATGAGTCACGACGTGTTCGTGCAGAGCATGCACCACCCCAAGGCCGACCGTTTGCCTTCTAGGGCCGGTGCAGAACTCGATGCACCGGGGCTGGAGTCGTCGCAGGAAGTCATCGCGGTGACAAATCGCAGGCACGAGTGGGCGAGCGAGTGGCCGTTCTGTAGGTAGCCACTTACTACACGTCTCCGAAGTCATCGAAGATGTTGTCCATCACGGTCGCTCCGCCGCGGATCGCGGGGACGATCACGTGGCGGTAGACGGTCTCGGTTACGTGGGTTGACTTGTGGCCTACGGTGTCGCTGATCTCTTGGATCGGTACGCCGTTGCTGCTCATGATCGAGACTGCGGTGTGCCGGCCTTCGTGGGCGTGCCAGTGGCCGATGCCGGCTTTCCTGGTCATCTTGGAGAAGCGCCAGTTGAGCGCGTCGGACGTGTAGGCGTCGCCGTTCTCGTGGCAGAACACGAGGTTGTTGGCCTGCCAGGCTTCGCCGGCTTCGCGGCGTTCACGGTCTTGCCTGGTCTTGTGCGCCTTGAGAGCGACGATGGCGCGCTTCGGCAGGATGAGCGAGCGCTTCGACTTCGGGGTCTTGGTGTCGCCGGTCTTGCTCGCCGAGCGCCAGACGTGGACCACTCCCCCGTTGAGGTCTACGTGGTCCCACGTGAGCTTGCGCAGTTCGCCAGGACGCAGGCCGAGCGTGATCGCCAGGACGAAGAGCGCTTCGAGCCGGACGTTGGCGTCGTCGGTATCGTCGAGGCCGAGTTGCAAGCGACACGAGCGGCACGTCGTTTCCTTCAACTCTCGGCTCACTTCGGTGATCGTCGCGTTCGCGTGGCGGCTTGGTGCCGCAGGCTAGCTCGCCGGTCTCGGTGGCCGCGTGGGTTGCGCCGTAGCGACCCTTGCTGGCCTTCACGACCCTGACGTATCTCGTTGCCTTGCCGCTGGCCGTCTTGAGCACCTTGGCGGCTTGGGCTTCGGTCATGGCGCGTGACGGGTGGCCGGGCTGGCCCGCCGGAAGGTCGACCAGCTCGACAACGTTCCTGGCCGATGAGGTCGTGAAGTTGCGCTCGGCGGATGGACCGCCGGAGCGTGCTCTTGATCATCATCAGCGAGCGCTTGCTGAGGATCTTGCCGAGTTCCTTGAAGAACCTGTCGGCGTCGGTCGCGCTGAAGTCCTTGAGCTTGGTCGCGCCGATCTTCGGATAGATCCACTTCTTGGCCTGGCCGCGCCAGGTGGCCAGGGTGTGTTCGTCACGCTCGATCGAGTCGAGCCAGTCGTTGACGCATTGCTCGACGGTGTAGGTGACCGGCGTGCGGATACCGGCGTTGATCTCGTCGTGGAGCTTGTCGAGCTTGTCCTTGACTTCGGCCTTGGTCTTGCCGCGTACCGTACGGCGGACGCGTTTGCCGTCCTTGAAGCCGAGCGAGATCGTGCCGATGTAGCACTTGTTGATCTTGTCCCAGTGAATGCCGTCGTCGCCGTGGTCGCGATAGCGCTTCTTCGGTCTAGGTGTCTGGTTGGCCACCGGGCATCGCTCCCTTCGGGGTTGACGTGCTCCTTCCTTTGAGTATAACTCAAGACGTCCCTAGACGTCCCTGATGCGGCGTGGTCTTCGAGTGAGGCGATGAAGGCGGCTAGGTGCTGGTCGGTGATGCGGCGGGATTTGCCGATCTTGATGCTTCGTAGTTGGCGGGTACGGAGCAGGTAGTAGACCTTGTCGCGGCTGATGTGGAGCATCTTCGCGACTTGCTCGACCGTGTATGCCTGCAAGTGGCATCACCTCCTTGGGTTGTCGGGGTTGGCCTTGGCGGCTCCTTTCGCGGTTACTTTGGGTAGTTGTCTACGTCTTTGTCTAACGGCTGCGTTTGCGCCTTATACGTGCAGACACGCGCGTTAGACGTAGACATAGACAATCACTCTGTGTCGTCGGTTACGGCTCGCCAGCGTCCACGGCTGACTTGGATCACGTGGCCTTGCGTCGGCGAGTTCGCGTAGGCGTAGGTAGATCCACGGGCGGCTCATGCCGGTCGCGGTCATGAGGTCGGGGACGGTGGTTCCGTCCGTCGGGGCGAGCATCAAGGCGGTCCACAGCATGACGTCTGGGCCGTCTTGCTCGTGCTCGGCGGTCATGGTGTCGGTGTCGGGTGGAACCACGATCCGTTCGGGATAATGATCTTGATCTTCTATTGCTTGTTGCGAGACTGCATCGAGCGGCGGGCGATAGTCGGCGTAGTAGGTCGCGGCGGCTTCGACGACCTGGTCGGTGAGCAGGTAGGCGCGGGCACGCTTGGGCGTGTCGTGCTCGGCTGCGGCGATGAGGAACTTGCCGGGGGCGTTGAGGGTGTGGGCGTGCCAGCCTGCGGCGAGCATGCCTTGGCCGAGGATGAGATCGACGTCCTTGCGTTCGCGGACGCGGAACGAGATGCGGACGTCCATCTGTGAGCGGACCGCGCCTTGGCCCATGGCCTTCTGCGTCGGTCGCTGGGTCGCGGCGACCAGGTTGACGGCGACGGCGCGACCGCGGCGGGCGATCGAGTCGGCGTGCTTGATGGCGTCGGGTGCGTCGTCGGACAGCTCGGCGTATTCGTCGATGATGATGACCAGTGCGGGCATGTCGGGGGTGGGTTGCCAGACGCGCTGGCCTCGTTCGGCGAGTAGGGCGGCTCGCGCTTCGAGGACCTTGACCGCGTCGGCCAGGAGTTGGCGGGCTTCGTCGGGCGTGGTGGCCAGTCGGTCGATGCACGGTGCCCACGGGCCAAGTTCCATGCCCTTCTTGAGGTCGATGGCCCAGATGACCACGTCGTGGCATGCGGCCAGGTTGCCCATCAGGACGTTGAGACCACTGCTCTTGCCGGCGCCGGTCGCGCCACCGAAGAGGACGTGTCGGCGGAGGAAGAGCACGCGGCAGGGTGCGGCGTCTTCGAACGGGCCGAGGTCGATTGGTTCCGTGATCGTGTTGGTTGACGGGCCAGGCCATGGGATGGCGTCGGCGTGGGGGTCGATGTCGAGGACGCGGAGTTCGCATCGGTTGGCGAGGTCGTCGGGGGTTGGGTAGACGCGGACGGCACCGCGGAAGGTGCCGAGTCCGGATTCGAGGGCGGGAATCTTCGTGATGACGTCGTTGATCGTTTGGCCGCGGGCCAGGCGTAGCCTGGCTCGCCAGCCCCAGACGTCGACCAGGGCGGACATGATCTGCGATCCGGGTAGGCCGGTCGCGTTGGCGATCTCGGGCCAGGCGTCGAGCATGCGATCGACGCGGACCTTGGCGCGACGGCGACGGTTGGCCCACCACGGGATGCCGCATGCGATGGTGAGCGCTACGGCGATGGCGGGCATCGGCGGGGTTGCTGGGCCGATCGCGGTTGCGGCGGTGAGCCAACCGCCCGTTGTGGCCGTGACGGCGACGGCGTAGGCGCGTTCGGCGGGGTGGTCGAGCATGACCCATGACTTTCGCGCCCATGCGGGTGGCGGAATTGTGAGAGCCGTGATGCTGGCCAGGGTCGTTAGCGCCAGCCAGGGCCACGCGGCGTGGTGGGTGCGGTGGAGTGCTGTTCGCGGCGATGAACGTTGCCACGGCGACGGCGATGGGGGCGAGTTCGGAACGGTAGCGCCAGATGGCGCGGACGATCGCGGTCGTGGCTGTCTCGGGAAGGTCGCTTCCGGAGTTGATGAGCATCATCGGCTGGTAGCCGTCGCGGGCGAGTCGGCGGGCGTGCCGGCGGAGCTGGCTTCGCGTCGGGCGGCTCATCATGGCCGCTCCTGGTGACGCTGCTCGGCGCGGAGATGGCCTTGCGCGGTGAGTTCGTCGCGGAGGTAGTAGAGCGGGTCTTCCTCGCCGTCCGCGTGGGCGCTGAGTGTGGCCTTGGCAGCGGCGAGCAGGTTGTTGAGGTCGTTGAGCGTGGTGGCGAGCCGTCGGCGTAGACGGGTGATCTCGGCGGACAAGAGCGGGATCGTGTCGAGTGCTCTGCCGAGCGTGTCTATGACCGCGGCCGCGGTGTCGTGGCGGTTGGCTACCTCCTGAAGATCGGTGTCGGGGTTGATGCGGTTGGACGTGTTGACCACCTCCTTCGAGTTGCGGGCTTGCTCAGCCCTGGCCGGTCAGGGCGTGGATGATGCTGGTGACGGTGGTGCGGATTTCCGGGGCGACGCTGCTCGATGCCAGGTAGAAGCCGAACAGCATGCACACGAGACCGTGCCAGAGCTTCAAGGCGGCGAACTTGTAGAGCGCCCACACCGCGACGGCGAGCAGCGTGATGAGCGAGATCGAGATTGCCATGTGGGATCACCTCCCTTCCTGGGTGGTCGACCTTGGTGGCGGCGAGGATGTCCGGCGAGCCGCACACTGGGGCACGGCTCGCCGAGCGGCCACTCGGGCGGGTGGGTCGATCAGTTCCGCCCGCCCTTCGTTCCACCAGTCGGTGGAGTTGTCCGGTAAGGCACTCTTCGCGGTCGTCCTCGGCGTCCGTGTCGGCTGGCTTGCGGACGTAGACGCCGAGCAGCCGGCGAACCATCACGGCGAGGGGTCGCTGCGCCCTGGTGGTCATCTCCCGGTAGCGCGGTTCCGAGTGGATGCCGAGGACGACCGCGACGAACACGAGCACGGCGAGGATGGCCAGAGCGGAGACCAGCGCCAGGACGTGAGCGGCGACATCAGACCTCCAATCCGTTGCGCGGGCGAACGTGCGTGGACACGACGGCCGATCGCGCGCGACGCGGCTGGTCTGGCGGCGGGTGGACTTGCGGTGGGTGGACGTCGGTCTTGCGGCGCCAGACGTTGCGGTCCTGGCACTTGCGGCAGAGCCCAAAGGGTCGATCGGCGACAGCGCCACACGGGCACTGGCGACGCCTCTGGTCGGCGAGAATGACGGTGAGAGCGAGATTGTGCATCCGAACCTCCCTTCATTCGGCGCCTTCCGGATTGTCCGGATTGGCGCTAATGCCCCGGTATGAGCAAGGGTGGCGGCAGAGGAGTGAGGACGCAGTGACTACGCGCTAGGACATCCCGCGGACGTGACGGGACGTCTCCGCTAAGGATGAAGCCGTCCTATTGCGTCCTTGGGCACGGTGGAATGGCAAACGAGAGACTGCGAGCGCTCCTGCTAGAGCGGCGGGTCACTACCGCCAAGCTCGCTGAAGCCGTGCAGGTAGACGCCAAGACCGTCGAGCGGTGGATCGTCGCGGGCCGCGTTCCGTATCGGAAGCACCGGTACAACGTCGCCGCGTTCTTCGGCGTGGACGAGTCGTACATCTGGCCTGATGCGCTCGATCACGACCAGGTCGTGGCCGCGTCTGAGAGCGAGATCGTCGCCGTCTACCCGTACCGTCGGGCTGTGCCGCGGGACGCGTGGGGACATCTCTTCGGCCAGGCCGAGCAAGAGATCGGCATCCTTGCCTACTCGTGTTACTTCCTCGCCGAGGACGCTGGCTTGCGGCAAGCTGATCGCCGAGAAAGCCGCGTCCGGTGCGCGGGTGCGTATCCTGCTCGGCGATCCGGAAAGTCCGTTCGTGCTCGAACGCGGGCAGTCGGAAGGTATCGGTGACACGATGCCGGCCAAGGTGCGGAGCGCCATCGCGATGTTCCGCCCGCTCCAGTCGGTGGCGAACGTCGAGATTCGGCTACACGGGACGATCCTGTATAACTCGATCTTCCGTGGCCGACGATCAACTGTTCGTCAACACGCACATCTACGGTGTCATGGCCAACAACGCGCCGTTTTTCCACTTGCGCAAGATACCGGGTGGCGCGATAGCCGCTAACTACCTTGAGAGCTTCGAGCGCGTCTGGAACGAAGCGAAGCCGCTACCGGAAGGGAACTGACGCGTGAGCCCTAGCAGGATCGACTACTACGACGATCCGAGCGCGCCGAAGGCCAACAGCCTTGTTCCGTCTGTCAACGTGGTCGTGGTCAACGACGCTGGCGAGATCCTGATGATCCGCCGGACGGACAACGACAACTGGGCCGTTCCTGGCGGGGCGATCGACCTCGGCGAGTCCGTCGGCCAGGCCGCGGTTCGCGAGACTCGCGAAGAGTCCGGCATCGAGTGCGAGATCACGGGAATCGTCGGCATCTACTCTGACCCGAAGCACGTGATTCTCTACACGAGCAACGGCGAGGTTCGGCAAGAGTTCTCGATCGTGCTGACCGCTCGACCGCTGAGCGGCCAGCCGACGCCGAGCAGCGAATCGAGCGAGGTGCGCTGGGTGCCCGCGGTCAGAGGTGCTTGATTACACGATGGACCGATCGATGCGGATGCGGATCGACGACTACCTTGACCGCAAAGAATCGCCCGTGATCATCTAGCGCGTTTTACTGCGCTAGGAAAAGACGCTGATCCGTACGAGCGACACTGGAGACGAGCTCCGGTTCTGCCCTGCGGATGAACCGGGTCACCACGTCGTGCGGCCCGTAGCGCTCGACTATCTCCGAGAGTCGATCATGCACGGAGACCACATCGCCTGTCGGCGTCGTCGTCATGTCGCAGTAGGCCAAGGCGTCATTAAGCTTGAGATCTGGCGGACGGGAAACTCGCTCGACAGGACATCGGCTAGTCCGCGTTCGTCGGCTTCGAGGATCGCGCATGAGTGGTTCGCGACCAGCCTGCACAGCCTGGGGTCGGCGTGCTCGACGTCGCGGAGGTAGCGGGCACCATCGAGCGGGTGAAAGCCCGTGTCGGCGAGCTCCGGCGAGTAGCCGATGTCGTGCAGCCACGCGGCGGCTTCGAGTAGATCGGCGTCGTCTCCGAGGATTGGAGCGAGGGAGCGAGCTTGCGCGGCCACACCTTGGACGTGAGCCCAGCGACGCGGGAGCGGGACTTCGAGGAGCTTGCGTGCCAGTTCAGCGGCCCAGTGTGCTTGGCTCATGACTACTGACGCTACCCAACACGCGAGGGACGTTCACGGACGTGGCGCGCCGTCTCGGGACGTCCCGTGAATCTCTGATATCGCGATGCGGCCCGCCGCGGTGTGGTCGGGCGGGTGCACGGTGGTTGTCGTACCATCGGCCCACGTGATGGTTATGCAGGTCACAACGGCGGGGGCGGGGGCGCGGGCGGCGTCTGCGGCGGGCGAATCCATGGGCTCGGCTTCGGCATCGCACACGCTGGGGACTACTGCGGCACGGTAGTCGTCGTGGTGGCGCAAGAGCAGCCCGTGGGCGCCAAGGGCTTTGTCGGCACGCTCCCAGAAGTTTCTGGACTGCCACAGACGGCCGGTCTCGGCGTGCCCAACGGTGGTGACGGACACGCCGACGATAGCGGCGAGTTCAATCTGCGTCATCCCGGCGCCGCGACGCCGGCCAGCGAGCGCCATGGACAAGACACGCTCAGCCTCTATGGAGGTCTGCTCATCATGGGTGGGACACGGAACACGTGGCCTAGCGTTTGGGCTAGGACCAGGGACCAATACGCCATCTTTGATCAATAGCTGAAGCGCTTTGCGGCATGTGAGGTGTGAGAACCCCGTTGTACGGGCGAGTTCAGCGCCGCTCGGTGCGGGTGCTCCCGGCGAGAGACCCCCCGTTTCGATTTGGGCGCGGACGCTGGCAGCGACCTGCTTATACTTGGGTAGGCCGTTCGCACGTCCAGTTGGCCGACTCACTCGTAGTTCCAGTCGAGCCGGAACCAGGCGACGCGGCATGCGTCGTCGCCATCGATGCCCCAGTTGCCCGCCCCAGCGACAGCGGCAACGATAGCCAGGCCACGCCCGTGCTCGTTGTCGGGTGCGTCGGCCGTCCACGCGCCGCCCTGGTCGATGATTTCAACCCATGCGTAGTCGCCGGGGTAGAGCGTTGCTCGGACGGTGAATACCCGGTCGGGATGACCCGACCGACTGTGCAAGATGGCGTTCGTTGCCAACTCAGACGCCAACAAGATCACGCCATCGGCGGCGGGGCACTCGGAGGTGATCTTCGCCAGGTCGGCGCGAACGTGCCAGGGCTGGTTGATGGTGCCTGGATAGTCGCGCGCAAAGGTAATCGCTTCGGGCGGGTTGGTCGTCTCTGTCTGCATGGGGGCGTCCCTCATGCCTTTCTAAGCGGCTGAACTGGGACGAAAGCAGTCGGCGCCATTTCGTGTGGTCACCGTGCCGGGTAACCAAGCCTGCCGAGAACGGTGGAACTTCTAAACAACGACTAGGGACTTCTAGGGACGTCTTCTGCTACGGTGAAGCCGTGATCCCGCTGTGTGACGGGAGGCAGGGACCTTGAACGAGTCGCTACGCCGCGCCATGCTGCGGGCACGGCTTCGTGAAAACGACGTCGCGGCGCACTTGGGCGTTGATCCGAAGACCGTCAGACGGTGGCTGAGCGGGCGCGTGCCGTATCCGGGAAATCGAGCCGCGTTGGCGGACCTGGTCGGTGCGGACGAAGCAGAACTATGGCCCGAGGCCGGAGGCCCACTCTCCGGACGATCACGCCCGGATGAGCTCGCTACGGTCTACCGGCACCGTTGGGCTATCCCCCGCGACGTATGGACGGGATTCTTCGAGTCAGCCGAGCACGAGATCGGCGTGCTTGCATATAGCGCCTTGTTCCTCGCCGAGGACTCAGGTTTGCTCGGCATCCTTGCCGACAGGGCAAGCTGCGGCGTGCGAGTCAGAATCGCGCTCGGCGATCCAGATTGTCCGGCCGTTGTAACACGCGGGGACGAAGAGGGTATCGGCGACGCCATGTCCGCAAAGATTCGCAACGCCCTCATGCTCTACCGGCCACTCATGGGAATCAAGCAGATCGAAATCCGGCAACACGAGGCCGTGCTGTATAACTCGATCTTCCGGGCCGACGATCAGCTCTTCGTCAATCAGCACGCCTACGGCATCCCTGCGGCCCACTCCCCCGTGTACTGTTATCGCGAGTCCGAGAGCGGCGACATCGCCGCTGCATACATGGACAGCTTCGAGATCGTCTGGAAGTCAGCTAGGTCAATCGCCTGAGATCTTTTCGACAATGAGGCGCTCCAGCAACAATACGTGGTCAATGGAATCAACGTCGCTGCTTAACCGCGCCGCGTCGGATACTCAGAGCGCCCACTGCGTCGTTACGGGGCTTCGCCGCCTCGCAACCGAACCCATCCGAACTCACCTAACACAACGTCGGCCTGCTATGACACGGAGATAAGCATGTTGAAACGCTCCCTCAGCAGAGGGAACGCAAGACGCATATCTCTGGGGGCGCTTGTCCCAAAACTAGCAGTTTCTTTCGCCAGCTTTTCCAGATCATCGTCATCCAATGCGATAACGAAGCCATGCCCGTCAGCGGCGCTGTCTTTGCAGCGCTGGAGGAAAAGTTCTTTATTGTCGAATGATCTGCACGCGATTAGACCCATGCGCCCGCGATTTGTACCGAACCTGCCGATCATCTGATCTAGCTCGGGGTTCCCTATCTTATTCGTATAGTTCTTGCATTCGATAGGAACTATGGGGCATGTGTACGCGCGGTTTATCCACGCAAAGAACCCCGCATCTGCTTCATTATCAAACGTGATGTCGATCCTCTTGCGTCCTTGATGAATCTCCCGCTCGATCCTCACATTCACCAGAGCGGGATAAAAGACTGACGCAAGAAGATCCCTCACCGCTCTGTGGTACAGAGTCGCTCCGTCAGCCCCAGGCAGGACGGCTTTAATCTTGCGGAAAGCAGCCATGTAGTCAACGTTTGAAGCTCCAACAGTACTCGCGATGTCCTCATTGAGCAACGGGGGCGAACTCATAGTTCCCGCCTTCCGTCGGTACTCATCCAGTGGAGCCTTGTTGAACTGCAGAGTGTGCTCGACTACCTTATCTTTACTGTCGCCGTACTTGTCTCTGAGATCCTTCTGAGTTACCAGCCGTCGCCCGTCCTTGAGCAGGCGGACGATCTGCGTGTTGGCCCTCAATTCCTGGTCCTCTAGCAACGGGGCAATATATCCGCTAAAGTATTGCTTGTTATTGAATATGAGATCATGGCGAACTATGGATTTTGGCACAAGGATAAGGGTGCCTTCCGGTGTTCTAGGCAGTGCGACGTAACTCTCTTCCCAGTCGAGCGTGTCGGGATTCCAGACTGCCCCGCTATACTGCTCCTCGACAGGAATCTCATAATATGAGCCCATTCGCTGGGTGTATTCAATCAGCGGACCGCGAATAATCTGAGTTGCCATGTCTGAAAGTAGATCTTTACCGACTCCAGGTACGAGGAATGCCGTGTCTTCGAGATCTCGGAGGAGGCCGGTTTCGGCTGCTTTGCTCGTTGTAATGGCGTCGGCTATCGAATCGCTGCTCTTGCCCCTCAAACCCCTGCCGTGCGATTTTCCTTCTGAATACCCGAGGTGTGTTTCATTCGGTTCGCCCAAGCGCCGCATGAGCCTTCGCACCTTGTCTGAGTCGTCTAGCCGGATGGCATCCAGTACTTCAGTAAAGAAAGTAACCAGACAAGCAATGCAGTTTTGGACAAAATCGCCTTTTTGTAGGCGTATAGCACGAGGATCGATGAAGATCGGGTTGTCCGTGGCAGTGTCCACGTCGACGAAGTCAACCTCGCCCTGGGTAAGGCCGAGGTTGTAGTATTCGGTGACATGCATACTGGTCTCCCTTTCCGCACGAGGGTTCGTCCCGCGTCTACCTCGTGCTGTGTACGAACAACATTGAAGAGGCAGTCGCTGTCGCCGATAGTCCGGAACGGTCACTGTGCGGGCTCTCACCAGAATAGCCGCTTGAGTACTTATAAAGATAGTATCGAACCGCCGAGCTTCCATTTTTGGGTACACAACAGCCTGCGCCTCAACCGCGTAAAGCATTAGCATACCGCCGAGGCGGCTAACGTTCCACCTCTCCTCGGTTGTAGGGGCTGACAAGCTTAAGCTTTGGGTTAGGTCAATCCGGCCTGGATCGCGGAAGGGTGGCCCGAAGTATTTGCCGAGTTGAGAGCCCACGGGTTGATCGAGGCGGCGGCACCGTGACCGGCCGGCTCGCGCCGAGCGTGCAGCCTGAGCGGCTGACCTGCGTGCGTGACACTGCCGCGGCGCGCCTGGCTGACACTGGCGGCACTAACCGGGACAATAATCTCATGCCTCAGTGGCTTGCTGCCGTCCTCCCCGTCGCTTCCGCACTGCTGGGCGTCGTCGTCGCTAACAGGGCGTCGGGTCGAAGAGACACCGTTGCACGTCTGTGGCAGCATCGCACCGAGACATATATGAAGATCCTCGACTGGACCTTCACCGTTGAGAAGGCGGTCGCCGACGAGACCGGGCAGTTCCATGACTGGTTGGAACCGCGGGACTTTGACGGCGTCGAGATGCCCGATCAGCTTCTCGCGCAGATCTGGGCGTTCGCATCGGAGCCGGTGCGTCACGCTCAGGGACCGTGCAGACTCGGGCTGTTCCTTCTCTCCCAGGGTGCAGATAAAGAGCCTGACGAATCCGGATTTTCTCCGTACGAGGAGCACGGCAGGAACCTACTGGCAGCCATCTTTCGATTGCGGAACGCTATCCGTGAAGAGCTGAGAAACGGTAGTTTGCGTATCCCGGTAATTTTTCAAGTTAGACAGATAATCTTTTCTACTAGGCGAAAAAAATGGCATCTCCATACCTGGCTAAGAGGCAGAAGAAATGCTATCCAACATCTCGCGGACTCTCTGCCCTAGCAGTTTAGGCGTTTCAGGGCGCAGGGTGGGATCGACGCTTTAGTCACGAAATGACGCGCTAGAGTGGACGGCGATTGTCATATCGAGTTTAATCATTTTTTCTAAGCCCAAACCTTATACTCATCGGCAAAGCACGGCCAGGGACGACCACTGATATCGGCGTGGGCGAGCATCTCTTTAATGCCTTCAACCCACGTTGGAAGGTGGACCAGTTCAAGCGTCAGCCGGACCACCTCTGCCTCACGCAACTCTAGGCCCCGGGTCCCGTGATAGATACGCAGCACTGCCTCACCAGGCCGGAGCTGCTCTTGGCTAGGTGGCAGCACCCACTTAGCAGCAAGACCAGATTTCCGCAGGGCATCAAGGAGTGACGGACCCGATATTCCGACCACGAAAAACGCCATATCGAAAATCAGATTTGCACAAACGACAGGCGAAAACGGATAGATTCCCCACGGTGGCTGGGTCGGCGCTCGCGCAGCCCGATCATCGCTACGGGAACCGACAAACTGGGTGCGATCTACAATACCTGCCCGCTCACACGCGCCATCAAAAGCCTGCTCGCTCCGAGTGATGAACTCCTCCTCGGGCCACAACTCATAGCCTCGCCGCATATCCGCTGTCATCAATGCCCGCCCGCCCGGAACCTTCATTCCCTGTGCTCCACGGCTCTGTGCGAGTTCGAAGCCGTCTCTCAGCATTGACAGATGAGTTTTGTAAGGTGTATCGAGCTGCACCAACCGCGCATCAGGATCATTGGACAACGGGCCGTTATCTCTGATAGCCGCCTCTGCTAGCTTATTACGCCTGAGTTGCTCTGACTTCTTGCGACTCGGATCAGACTTGATCTCGTACAGGTATGCCTCGTACTCCTTTCCCACCGACTTAAACAGCGTGGCGTCACCGATGCGCAAGCACGAGGTCAGGTCATGCATCAGGACGAAACTGTCCTCATCCTCCGACCATCTCTCCACGAAATCGCGCTCCGCAACCAAGCCCGCCTTACCCGCCATCGGTCCGGGTGCCTGATTCCGCGAGAACGCAATGATGACCCGCCGGTCATAGCTGAACACGCGCCATGCGAGCGCGTCGCCGATCGAGCGAAGCTGACGATCGACGCGCTCGCAAACATCAGCCTCGAGCTCCCACGAAGCGGGATCATCTGGATCCTCGCCGGACCGCAGGCCCGGAGCACCCGAAGGAGACGCCTTGCCCTTGCGCAGCCGGATGGCCATCCGCCTACATGCCCCCCGATGTTCTTGGACCTCTAGAACCTTCCTAAGCAAACTCTGCTGGAACTGGTAGTAGTCCCGATAATTGCGGCACTGCCGCAGATCCGCGATGAGCTGCACAGCGTCACGGAAGGCATCCTGATGGATCGGATGGAGGAACACTCGGCCAGCCCACTCCGGCTGCATGTCGTTCAGCAACGTCGGCACCAACCAAGTGTCCTACGATCCACCTGGCCGAAGTGCCCTATTACCGCCCCGCAGTGGTTCCGTGTCGGCCTACCATCGAGGAGGCGCTGGGGACACGCGAAGCATCCGAGGACGCGAAGCGGCGCGGCAGGCTGTGCGTGGTCAGCGGGTCGCGCAGCAAGGGCATGCCGGAGCGCAGCGGCGCCAACAGGCGGTGGGTCAGGGCTGCTTCGTCCCGGTCCGCCGTCCAGCCGATGTTGGCCCGGGTGCTATCTCGGCCAAGGTCATCACCCGCAGCGTCGGGTACCCAGCCCTGCCTGAGCCGAGCGGTACCACAATTGCCCTGCCGGCCTCAACAATCACGAAGTCGTCGTAGCGGACTGCCATGGTGCGACCTCCCTTGTGAGGGAGGTCCGGAGATCCAGTACCTAACCAAGTACCAACTACCCCGGTTTTGGGCAGACCGAACGGGACGTCACCAGACGATACAACTGCTCTGACCTGCGGGAAGCGGACCTAGGCAAATCAATAGACAGGATCTTTACCTAGGTCCGAATAATGAATCGGCCAAGCGTGCCCGTATCGACGAGTTATTTTTTCGACCAGATTCGCGAACCAGCCCTCAGCTTCTGGCGAGATGTACACCGCCTCCACCAGTTGCGGCAAGTCAATCGGAATATTTAGTCCGGCAGGATAGCCAGAAGGCATATCGAGCGGATGCGGCGAAGTGTCGCCTGGCCCGTACCCATGGCTAGTCTTCTGCCAGATCTCCCACATCGTGTCGTCATCTGATGTAACTGCTCGAATTTCATGTTCGTGTTCGAAGCTCAAACGTTTATACATAAAGGCATCATAACTGTTGCGGGTCGGAATAAGAGTCTTATTGTAATCTACATAGTTCACTTTTCCGGCATAAATCAAACGATCGGTTTCAAAACATTGCGTTAGCCTATGAAAAGTGCTTTGGATTGCTATACCGCGTCCTTCGTGCTGATACAATCCCCACATTGCCGCCGATTCATGTTCTGAGGTGTACCAACAGTTAAGGTACGTGTAGCGAGTGGCCAGTTGCGCATGCGGAGCAAACACCAGATGCTCCATTTCGGCGAACCTTTTGTAGTCCGATGAATTAGCTAGAAAACTCCGTTGTTCAAGGTTGGCGGCACTCCTGGCTCCTTCGAACTTATCGATCATGTTCGCGGCTACAGAAAAATACAACGCCTCATCTTCAAGGAGCGCCAGGAACTTTGCTAGATCCATGTAGCGCCACAGGGTTGCATTTGAATCAGCTGGGGAAACAAACGATGGGTGAGTTGTATACACAGTGCTCTCCGAAGGGATTGCATTAGCGATTGGCTAGCCGAAGCATACTCTGGGTAACGATGAGGTTGGCGTGTTTCGGTGCCGAAGGCGAGCAGCGCGGACCGCCGTGGTTACCTTCACCGCACGGGCGTCAGTTCCGGCGATGGCATATCCGCTGGTAGGGCAACCACCGCTAGAAGTTCGAGATGCACTTCGACTGGCCCCATTTCAGCGGCCGCGACTACAGGCTCGCGGCCGGCCAGACGTGCCGCGGCGGGCGGCAGCGTCGAGAGCATGTCGACCGACAACACGCTCGCGGCGGCTGAGGAGCTTCATGCGGGCGCCAACGCGGGCGCTGGCCAGGGCCAGCCTGATGCACGGCCTGGGCCCCGGGCCCAGGTATCGCTTGATGGCCCTCATTAGCGCGGTGAAGCGCATGAGCTACCTGCTCCAAGGCAACGTCAGTCAGTACGGGGCGCTGGTCGCCAGGCTGCAAGACCCTGCCGTCTCGTCCGATCCTGGACGACACCCCCTTTCCCACGCTGATCTCCTGGGCGAGGCCGAGCGTCTGCTCCACAACGTCCTGACCGCGATGAGCACTCGCGTGGACCAGCAGCGCTGCTTCATGACCGCGTACTTCGATGATGACCCGGGCCTGATGCAGGAGTACCGCGGCCGGGTCGCCTCTGACTTCACCGCGAGCGCAGAGGCGGCGTTCCTGAAAGGGCTGCGGAATTACATCGCGCACAGGCAGCTCCCCAGTCGTAGGATCTATGCCATGACATCCACTAGCACAGGCGCGGGGACGGCTACCGCAGTAGGTCTTCGAGTGATCTTGCCCAGAATCCCCGTCTTGGCATCAGATTATTCTTCAAGACAAAATGTCATAAGTCTTCCGATTCTACACGATGCACTTGGCCTTTTGGACGAATTCTGCTCGATTACCAACCTCGGGTCAATGCTAGAGGCAGGAGAATTTGACTCGGGGACACTGTCTGCGCTTGAAGAGTTGCATCGCGCCCGAATGAATGATCCAGATCACGCCGACTTTCTCGTCCAGCTCGACTCGGACATCCGAGGAATGGCGGGACCAATTGTCCGTCGGGTCTCAATGAATTCTCCGCTCACGATCGAATTGATCGGAAGCTTGTCCACCGGAGCCCTCTTTCTTTTGAAGAATCCGGGAATGATCGGAAGCTGGATTCCTAGAGTCCGTGAGAGTTGGTTCCACGCACAGGCGGAGGCTGCAAGGGCTAAGCGTGCGTACCGAGAGTTGACGCGGACTGGGATCGAAGTTGAAGAGCTGGACGATTGAGCATATTTTGGCAGCTTGAGATGGCCCGGATGTCAGCCAGTTCTATCTAGTGATCTCGATAGCTAATCGGATACCTAGCAAACTGGGAAGCTCGTAACGTGGGTCAGGTCTGCGTTACTTCTGATCGTTTGGGGATATCGGATTTTCGTTGGGCACAGTTTCGGCCGACCCTACATGCGAGCTCACGCCAGCAGCCGAGTCATGAGAGGTCATAGTCATGCGCTTCTCATTCCGTATCATTTCCTTTATCAAACGCCGACCGCCAAGTTGTAGCACTCTTGAAACAACTGCGCTACAACGTACGTCTACGGGAGATGCCTCATCCGCCAAGGTAACTTTAATGAACTGAATATGAGCGCTTTGATCTCCTTCCAAATGGCCAGGGTATTCGAGATAATCCACAATCATTCGCTCGACTTCAACGAGAGGAATCCTGACAAGCTTTGGTATGACCTCGCGAGATTTCCAGCGGCTCTCCTCAACGGCCTCGAGATCAGCTATACGCCGGTCGATTGCTCTTTGAAGAGAAGCAAATACGACCGCCGGTCCGAAGTGCGCAGCTTCCAATCCGCTGCCGAAAAGTGCAAGCTGGCTCCGCAACAGGGCAGGTCCAGACAAACCTGCGATCAGAATCGGCCATAGACCGGTAAACCACTTAACATCTCCAAAGGCCAACTCGAGCACACCATACGCTAGGCTACCGGCCGCCACATCAAATAGGAGCCGGATAGCGATCCAGTGCGTCGCCCTCCATGTCGGCGTCCGACGAAGCGAAACCACAAGCTCAAGGAATGATAGGCCAGCCGCCAAGACCCCAGACAAGATCGGATCGACCCAGAGGGGCATCTCTAGCGCCCCTCTCAGATCTCAGCCATGCGTAGAAAGCGCTGGGATCCGCGGCCACCCTTGACTTCCCTTACTAGGCCAGCCGAAGCGAGAGATTCGAGAGCGCCATTGCATAGACTTGGCGGAAGATCGGAAGAGCTGCTGATCTGTGCAATATCGTAACTAACACCTGGCTCCATCGCATCCAACACTCGCGACTCGATACTCTTGTCCGTGACCGTCGATCGCCAAGATTTGGACAACGCCAGTGTATTCGCCTTAAGGACCGTAAGATAATCATCCATCCCTTCAGAAGGGACCGGAGACAAGATGTCTTCGTATTCAACATCTCCGCCTTCTGACGATCGTCTCCTTAGCCAGAGACTCAAGAGTGCAAGCGTCAGTGGACGCCTGAATCCCTCATTGGACGCCAAAAAGTGCGTGAGTGAACCTTGATCACCTCGACTCTCAGGAAGGCCCTCATAGCCGAGCCGCCTGAGATATGATGCCGCATCACTTACCGATACAGGTTCGATAAAGACAACCGAATCCACGCGCAGATGACGCAATGCTTCTTGGTGCATGCCTTCCCGAACGCTGAGCACAACCGGCCGGTCACTTTCCCTGCCTAGCCAGTTACTGATCTCATACATACCTTGGCGCGAGGACATTTCATCAAGGCCGTCAATGAGAGGCAATATAGGGCGTGTTGCGAGAATCTGCTCTACGATCTTTGCTGAAATGTCGTAGGCTCGCGAGATTTCGCCATCAAAGAATTTGTCGAACGATTGGGCAAATGAAACACGCGCGGCCGAAACAAGCAGAGGAATATATGCACCGTCACCGTTCGCTGCAGATATACCGAGTCGGCGGGTGAGCAGAGAGAGCATAAAGGTCTTCCCCGAACCCGCCGGCCCCACTACCAGTGTTCGATTAGGAGCTGCAACATACGAATCAATGAACTCTCGCATCCCGACCAATTCGCCGCCAGGCTCTATACGCAACTTCAAATCGAAAAAATCCGACGGATCGGGCTGAAGTGTACGAATCATCATTCGGCGTACGTAAGCATCCGTATCAACTGTAGCCGCTTTTCCTTCGCTGCGATAAGCGATAATTGGGATCAAGCTAGCCAGGGCGGCGGAAACCGCGAGTACGGCCCCTGCGATTGCCCACCATTGCGCGAGGGAAATACTATTTGCACTCAACAAATTAACGGCGAGTGCTACAATTGCCGCCAGGATAGGTGCAGTGATTGCCGCGAAGAGCGTAATTCGCTGTCGCTTCACTGGATCACCCGCCCGTGCCCGCCTAGCTTGGCAAGTTAGACAAATTTACACTACCCAGGGCAGTCTACTGCCAGCAGCAGAGTCGCAACCCCTGCTCATCGGAAGATACCGTCTCCTCGTACTGAACGGTTACCAGAGGGATGATCGCCACACGAGCATGTTGTCGGAGATGCGCGCGTAAGTCTCGATCGGTTGGCCTCCGCGACCTTACCGCGGTCGAAGTTTAGATCGAGGGCTCGCCGCAACCATCCCAACAGCGACCTGCGCGCCGCCGAGCACTCCGTCCAGGCCTGCCTGCCCATCGACACCTCGATAACCCGGCAATCAGTCGAGGCACATGGGCCAAGTCCGCCAACTTCAGGCTCACATTGCGGAGAGAACCCGGATGCATCACGGAGTGTTGCTGCTGTGGTACTTGGGGCAGGTCGGATCGGAACCAGTGACAAACCAAGTGACATCGACCCCAGGCGACGTCAGATCAAGAGCGACGCCAGCAGACGCCGTCGAACCCCTGACCTGCGGGAACCGCATCTAGCACGACCACATTAGACGAAACCAGGGTGCATGGCATGCAGAAGGGGGGCGGGGCCACGGCTGTCAGGTCGGGGTACAGGTAAAGGCAGACAGTGCCGCGTTCGAGCCGTTGACTGTCATGCCGAATGTCGTCGACCCGCCGACCGCTATCGAGCCGTTGTACGAGGCGTTGCTGGCGCTCACCTGCGTCCCGGTCTGCTTGATCGTGGCGTTCCACGAGTTGGAGATGACCTCAGCGGCGTCGGCGAACATGAAGCCCGCGGTCCAACCGGTCACCGGCACTTTGCCGGTGTCAGTGACGGTGAGCTGAAGCTGGTACCCGCCCGGCCACGAGTTGGTAACGGCAGAGGACACCGTGCAACTGCCCGCCCCAGCCGACGGCGACGGCGACGGCGACGGCGACGGCGACGGCGACGGCGACGGCGACGGCGACGGCGACGGCGACGGCCCAGTAGAAGTGGTGTAGCTGATCGCGGTGTACGGCGCGGAGCACCCGTTCGTGCATCCGGACGGCAGCGTGAAGCTGTACACGCGCCCGTTGTTGATTAGGTTTCCCGACGCGTCGGTGACCTGGATCTGGTATTGCGTCCCGCCGGTCCCCGCACCGGTGGTGGGGCCGATGATGTAGTCGTCACCCTGGTCGGAGTCCATCGTGGCGTTAACCCATGAGCCATTCGCGAAGTACTGCACGCCGTGGATCCCGTTAGGCAGATGCGAGATCGCGATCGCCGGCCAGTAGGGTTGCGCGCCCTGGATAGCGCCGATGCCGATGTCGCCCGTGTAGTTCGGCGCGGGGATGAACTGCCAGGACACCTGCCGGTTGTTCCAGTGATTGGGGTACATGTTCCCGACCGGTGAGCCGTTCAGCACGAACTGGTTCAGCGCCCCCTGGGCGAGATCGACGTGGTACGGGTCGTCCTTGCACCATGCGTTGCCGTCGTCGCAACTGTCGGCGACCACCATGTCAAGCGTCGCACCGTTGTACTGATCGGTTACCCACGACCCGTTCCGGCAGAACGCCAAATTCGGCGCCCCGTCGTTGACGCCGGTGCAGTAGTTGCCGATTGTCACCTGCACCCAGCGGCCGCAGTTCAGCCCGTTGTCGAACATGCCGATCTCCGCGGCATCCGCCGCGGGAATCGGCCGCGGCAGGTTGGTGTAGGTGCCTGGCGAGTTCTGCACGTTCAACGCGAGGAAGTTCTGGCTGTCCACATTGGCCTGCGGCAGCCCGCACCCGCCATACGGTGACCCGAGCCCGGAGAACCACGTCGCGTTGCCGGTCACCGGCGCTGGCGTCCCCGTCACGTCGAGGGCTCCAGCGGGTAGCTGCCCGAGCAGCAACGTTAGGCAGGCCGCCACGATCGCGATCACCGATCCGGATATCCACCGCCAGCGCATGATCCGCCTCCACCTCAAGCCGGTGCCGTCACTGTAGAAGCGCCGGCGGCTGCCGAGACAGCACTCGGCGTCGCCGGGCCCACGGCGGCCGTCCGATTGCAGGTCAGCGCGGCATCACCGGCATCGGCCTGATGAAAGCTTCATTCCGGCGGACGCGCCATTCTCGGTAACGCCCGTATGACCCGGTAGCCGAATAATGTCGGCTGGCGGGCACGATTACGTGCCGGTAGACGGTCTCGGTGAGTGGGTGGACTCGAGCGCCTCGCGGACCTCATCGAAGGAGTCGCCGGGGAGTTCTCCCCGTTCGACGAACTCCGCGGGTTCAGCATCGACGGCCAGAAGGCCAGGGGTTCGAATCCCCGTAGCTCTACCGCCACCGGGGTGGGGAGGCTACGTCGTCGCGTCCCAGCGTGCACCAACGCGCTTACATTGCCCAGCGGACGGACGGCATGACGTGATCGGTGTCGTCGGCGCCAGGCTGTCGTCGGGGCCACTACACAGGTGGACCGCCAGACCTCTTCCAGCAGACGATGCGGGACTTCCTCGCCGAGGCACTGCCGGGGTAACGGATCCCGGCTCTCCGATCGTCATACTGAGCGTCACGCCACCGAAACAAGCCCCTTCACATGTGCTATAAGCGCAATGACTACAACTGATATATCTGTTTTAGTCACACAGGCTTGGTCTCGGACAAGCAAGTCACAAGCTGGTGGTCAGCGGGACGCTCGACATCGTGGCGCGCAGGGAGCTGTCCGAGCACCTGACGTCGGACCTGCCGCAGTCCTCGCTGGTGGCTGCGCTGACGTCGCTGGTCCACCAGCAGACAGGCGCGGCCTCCACCGCAGCGCCGGGAAACGAGGGACTTCGTTGATCGAGGTGAACGGCAGGAGATCTACACCGACCTTGCCGAGATCGTGGACCCGCGACACACGGCCCTGGTGCTGGTCGACATGCAGCGAGACTTCGTGGCGCCGGACGGCCTGTTCGGCACCCTGGGGAATCGACCTGTCGATGTACGACGAGACGCTCCCTCGTCTGGCCGGTCTGCTCGCCGCCGCGAGACACCGCGGTGTGGCGGTGATCCCCGTGCAGAACACCGCACTGGCCGAAGGTCGCAGCGAAGGCGGCGAGCCCGTCGTGCGCAAGTACCGCTCGAGTGGCTTCTGGGGCACCAACCTCGACCTCGTCCTGCGCAGCAACGGGATCAAGACGGTGGTGGTCACCGGTTGCACGACCGAGGGCTGTCTGGAGTCGACCGCTCGTGACGCCATGTTCTGCGATTACTACGTCGTGGTCGCCACCGGCTGCGTCGGCAGCGACGACCGCGAACAGCACGACGCCTCGATGCTGTTGATGCGGCACCGCTTCCACCTAGCCGCATCGGACGAGATCATGGACCTCTGGTCCGCCGACCCGAGGGAGCAGCATGGCTGACGCCACTGGACGGCTCGCCGGCCGCACAGCTGTCGTAACCGGCGCAGCGTCCGGCATCGGCGCGGGTATCGCCGTGGCCTTTGCCCGCGAGGGCGCGGATGTCGCTGTCGTCGACCTGGTCTCCGAACCGGACGCGGCCCCGGTTCTCGGTGCCATCCGCGAGCGCGGGCGCCGCGCCCTGTTCGTCCGCACGGATGTGGCCGACGAACAGGGTGTCCGGGCGATGGCCGAACGGGTGCTGGAGGAGTTCGGACATGTGGACGTCCTGGTGAACAACGCCGGCATCTTCACCCAGTCCCTGCTCGAAGACATGACTGTCGAGGACTGGGACCGCGTTCTGTCGATCAACCTGCGCGGCCCGTTCCTGTGCACCCGCGCATTGATCGGCCAGATGCTCGAGCGCGGCTCCGGGCGCATCATCAACGTCGCCTCCCAACTGGGCCAGATCGGTGGCGTCGAGGCCGCGCACTACAGCGCGAGCAAGGCCGGTTTGATCGGCCTGACCAAGGCCCTGGCCCGCGAGGTGTCCGCACGCGGAGTCCTGGTCAATGCAATCGCTCCCGGGCCGATCCGGACTCCACTGCTGGACGGGGAGACCGAGGAGTGGCGCCGCGCCAAACTCGCCGAGCTGCCCATCGGAAGGTTCGGAGAGGTCTCTGAGGTGACCCCGACCGCCTTGCTTCTCGCTTCCGACGATGGCTCCTACTACGTCGGCCAGACCCTCGGGCCCAACGGCGGAGACGTGATGCTCTAGGCCGGTGGCCGGAGTGGAAGGAAGGGATTCGATGGAACACCGACAGATTGTCGCTGCGGCCAGGGCCGCCGGAGTCAAGCTCATCCGCTTCGAGTACTGCGACGTCAGCGGGGTCGCCCGCACAAAGGCGATTCACATCGAGCAGCTGCAGCACAAGCTACTGGAAGGTGTCGGGCTGACACGGGCACAGATGTCCATCAACCTGCTGGACAAGATGGTCCACGTCGACGGGATGGAGCCGGTGGGTGAGATCCGGCTGGTCCCGGATGCCGCCACGTTCTCGGTCCTGCCGTGGGCACCAGCGCACGCCAGCGTGCTCTGCGACCAGCTCGACCACGATCGCACCGACTGGGGCGCGTGCCCCCGGTCCTACCTGAAGCGCGTCGTCGACCGCGCCGCCGAGCACGGCATCAACGTCCAGGCCACGTTCGAGAACGAGTACTACCTCGCCCGGGAGCGTCGACGGGACTCCCGTTCCCTTCGACACCCTCGGCCACGCGCCGGTGTACAGCTCCATCGGCCATGACCTGAACGCCGCCCTCATGGTCGAGATGGTCGGCGCCCTCGAGGCGCAGGGGATGGTTCCCGAGCAGGCCATCAACGAGTACGGCGCAGGCCAGCAGGAGATCTCGATCCGGCACACGGATGCTCTGGGTGCGGCGGACAACCAGATGAAGTTCCGGGACACCGTGCGGGGAGTCGCGCTTCGACACGGGCTGCTCGCCTCGTTCGCGCCCAAGCCCTTCCCGGAGCAGATCGGCAGCGGCGCCCACGTCCACTTCAGCCTCTGGGACCCCGACGGACGCAGCGTGCTGTACGACCGCCGCGCCGACCGAGGGCTGTCGAAGACCGGACGACACTTCATCGCCGGCGTGGTCGAGCACCTCCCGGCGCTCGTCGCGTTGACCGCGCCCAGCTACAACTCCTACCGGCGTCTGCAGCCGAGTGCCTGGGCGTCGTGCACCACCGCGTGGGGCTTCGACAACAAGGAAGCGGCACTGCGGGTGGCCTCGCCCTTCTACAAGCGCGAGGAGGCCAGCTACAACATCGAGTTCAAGCCTTCGGACGGCAGCGCGAACCCGTACCTGTCCCTCGGAGCTCTGATTACGGCCGGCCTGGACGGCGTCGAAAGGGAGCGGGAGCCCGGCGACGCCTGTGAGCACGACCCGGCACGGCTATCCGCAGCTGACCTGGCTCGCAGCAAGATCCTGCCGCTCCCGACGACGATGGCCGCTGCGCTCGACGAGCTGGAGAAGGACGAGACTCTCCTCTCCAGCATGGGCGACCTGTTGACACGTTGCTACCTGGCGGTGCGCCGCTCGGAGGAAAAGATCTTCTCCTCCGAGGATGAAGCTTTCGAGATCCGCAACCACTTCTACAAGTTCTGAGATGGGCCCCGCACTTGATCTGACCGGAATCCGGGTTGTGGACAACCACTGCCACGCGCTGGAGGAGGACCAACGACCGGCGTCCGTCGGCGCGTGGCGGTCCCGCTTCACCGAGTCCCCGCACCAGTCCATGCGCACCAGGGACGCGGCCGACACCGCGTTCTACCGACGCCTCCTGCACGCGATGACCGAGTTCTACGGCGTCGCCGACGACGAGCGGTCGGAGCAGGCCACGCTGGCGGCGCGAGGTCGTTCGAGCACCGGGGAGATCGCCGCGGCTCTGTTCGCCGACGCCGGCGTGGCGGGCCTTGTGGTCGACACCGGATTCCCGCCGGCGGACACGACCTTCGCGAAGGACGCGCTGACCGAGGCGACCGGCGTGCAACAGGTGGACCTGCTGAGGTTGGAGCTGCTGTTCCAGGACCTCGTCGTGCGGCACCACAGCCTCAGGTCGGTCGAGGAGGCGTTGCTGTACGAGCTCGAGGACGTCCGCGGCTCCGGCTTCAGCGGGCTCAAGAGCGTGGTCGGCTACCGGACCGGGCTGGGAGTCGAGCGTTGGCCGAGGGCGGCGGCCGAGTCGTCCTTCGCAGAAGCGCGAGAGGAGGCCAGCGCGTCCGGCGGCGTACGGCTCGGTCACAAGCCGTTGCTCGACACGCTCTTGCACGTCGCCCTGGGCGCCGCGGCCGAGCAGGAGCTGCCCGTTCAGTTCCATGTCGGGTACGGCGACCCCGACGCTGACCTGCGGACGGCGGCACCACTCGAGCTCCGAGCGGTGTTGGAGGACCCGGCATACCGCCCGGTGCCCATCGTGCTGCTCCACGGCTGCTGGCCGTACTTCCGCGAGGGCGCGTACCTCGCAGCCGTCTACCAGAACGTCTACCTCGACCTGTCCTACGGGATTCCGTTTCTGTCGATCGGGGAGATGACCTCGATGACAAGGGCCGCGCTCGGCGCCGCACCATTCTCGAAGCTGATGTACAGCTCGGACGGCGTGCGGGTGCCTGAACTGCATTGGCTGGCCGCACACGCGGGGCGCCGGATCCTCGGGACGGTGCTGGGCGAACTGGTCGGCGACCGTGAGCTCAGTGGCCGGGAGGCCGACGACATCGCACAGCGTGTCCTGAGAGACAACGCCTGGCACATCTACGGCTTCAGCGGGATGCCGCAGTGAACTGCGGTGTTCCCGCCGCCCCAGGCCCTCCCGGGCTGGCGGGCAGCGGGACCCACGAGCTGGCCGGCCCGATAAGGCCCGGGCAGCCCGGCCGCATGACAGCGGCACCCGCCGCAGGCACGGCCACCCAAGCGTGAACCGCCGCCGAGGCGCCGGCAGGGCATGAGGGCGAGACGCGGGCAACTGGCTAGCTTGGGGACCGGGGCGGGAAGCCGGGCGACGGCGATACCGGCTGTCCCGTCCAAGCGTCGATGATCACGCGGTCGCCGACTGGGGCCGGGAGCCGGACCGTGGCGGTGAGCAATATGCCTATCGCCGCGCAGGGGACGTCCGGGTTCGGGTCGACCTCCCAGCCGCCGATGACGACCGCGCCGTCGGCCTCGGTCTCAAGCCCGCCCCACGTCGCGCCGCAGGGGCCGCCGAACAGCCGCAGGGTCAGCGTCCGCCCGTCAGCCGACACGGCCGCGTCCCCGGCACCCGTGAACGCCTTTCCGAGCTCGGCGAGCCGCGCGGACCCAGTCGGACCGCCTCAGACGAAACAGCCGTGCATGGCGTGCAGAAATTCGGGGGGTTCGAATCCCCATAACTCCACAGGTTTTTCGAGTCTCTGTTCAACGAATAGCGACTACGGCGAACGATCTCTCTTGTCGTAGCAGACGGCTTGCCCACACTTGAGAAAACCGTCGATCAGGAACGTAAGCAACTCCAGCCATCGGTTGGTGGCGGCAGGCGGCAGGACATCTCCCCGGATCCGGCCGCCGCCTATAAGTGCGGTGTCCCAGGACCCAACGCTGTATATCGCTGTCTGCAACTGTGGACGGGGCCAGTTACGATCAGGTCACCCGAAGGGAGCAGGCTCTTGGGTGAGCTCGGCACAGAACCCGGCATTACCTGGTACGACGTTCTCGGGGTGCTGCCGAGTGCCACGGTCGAGCAGGTCCAATACCAGCACGACGCCAAGGCGAGGCTGCTGCGGCCGGAACTGGTCGCGGGCGCGCCTTCGCCGGTAGTCGCGGCAGCCTCACGCGCACGCGAGATCCTCGGCACCGCACGGCGCGTGTTGGGTGACCCGGCGAATCGTGCGCGCTATGACGAGACCGCCGGTATCCATCGCCGTAGCGGTGGCCTGTCATCGCCCGAGAGCTTCCCCTCTGAGCCCGGAGCCGAGCAGCCGGACGTGGATTTCATCGGAGGCGATGCGGGATTGGAAGTGCTCGGCGGCCTTCTGATGCTGGGTGACTGGATGACGCCGCACCCGCGCCAGCCGAGGCGCGTCGCGGTGCCGGACGTCCGGGGGCTGTTCTACGGCGTGTGCCTTGGCATCGCGGGGAAGCTTGGTTTTCGCCTCTGCACCGTCAGGCTCACAGAGCATCCCATGCCGGTAGACGGCCTTATCGTCGGCCAGTCCCCCGGGCCAGCAGCGCAGGCACGTAGGGGCAGTACGCTGACCGTTCAGGTGTGGCACCCACCGGCCCGGTCTGCTGAGTCCGGGCGGGCCACTTCCTGATCATCTGGACGAGCGATGATTGCAGCAGATGCAGGGCGAGCATGGAAACCTCCTGGCTCTCCCGATCCGCTCCGGTCAGGTCGGGTTGCCCTGGCTGTCGGTCACCCAGAGCTGGAAATCGTCGTACTTGAACAACTGGATGTCGACGATGGGCGCGGGGTAATGGTGAACGCCGGCCGACTCCGGGTCCCCGGGCGTGGCCAACGGCGACGGCGACCCGATGATCCCGCCGCGCTACTCGCACCTCATCGCGGGCCTGCTCCCCGCACGCGACGGTGAAGATCTACCCCGACGCCTGCGCACGGCTTCCTGTTCCAGCACCACGCCGAGTTCGCCGCCGACGTGACTGAGTTCCTGGGCTGAGAGGTAAAACCACGGACCGTTCGACAATCAAAGCTTTTGACTGAAAGTGGGTATTCACCATGAGTTACGCGGGAATGGCGGGGATGCGGGCCACCCTGGGCGACGTGTCCGGGCTGATCGGCGCGCTCGACGACGGCGAATGAGCCACGGCGAGCGCGGCCGCGGGCTGGACGGTCAAGGACGTCGTCGCGCACTTCGGCGACCTGCTCGGCATCCTCGGATCCGCGATCGGGGGCACCCTCAGCACCGATCTCGGCATCGAGCGGCTCAACGACGCGCACATTGCGGCGAAGTCGTCGTGGTCGTCGGGTCAGGTCGTGGCCGACCTCGAGCGGCAGCAGGCCGCCCTGCTCCCCAGCTTGAGTCACTCCGTTGTCCACCGTGGCGGCAGCGAACTGCGGCAAAAGCGCGTCAATTCCCCGTGATGTGCACCCCGGTCATCCTGGCCGACCGCTTCCCACCTTCCTCGCACGCCACGTCGGCCTGCGCACGTCACGTAATCATCGTTAGATCCGAATTACGTCATCGCCCACACCGGATGGGACACCGGATCAGGTGCAAGGTCTCCGGAAAACCAACTCTGCGTCCAGTTCCGTTGAATGCTACTGCCGGCCGGTAAATAAAAACTATCTCAGCCGCTAGGCTTCCTGCCCAGAGCTGTCCTTTCGGCCGCTAGATGTGTCTAAACTATGACTCAATCGGAAATGGGGCTTCCGGTTGGCCGAACGGGGGACAAATCGGACAATATCTTCACCAGTTAAAAGCGGACCTGGTGCGGATGAGCGGGAGGCAGCGTCGGCCTGTTACGGCCGTACCTGCCGCCCATGCGGGGCAGCATACGAAAGCAGAGCGAACATGGGGGACCAACGCAATGACCAGTGTTGAACTGCGCTACCAGCGAGGAGACGCCACCGCGGATGAGATCCAGCGGGTCGTCGACGAGGTACTGCGCGAGCTAGCCGTTCCCGACAGCGAAGCGGCCGAGGCGGCACTTGCCGCCGGATTTGATCCCGGGCAACTGGCCGACGCCCGGGTGACGGTCGAAGAAGGCGCGCAAGGTATAGAGCCGTTCCTGACGGCGGTGCTCGTCGGCATCGTGGTTTCGCTGGCATCCAAGGCCGCCGAATCCTTCTGGGACGACATTCTCTGGCCGCGCATCAAGAAGCGGCTGGGCGCGGCCGCTGTCGGGGAAAAGGAGATGGGGGCGGCGCTCCCAGAGGGGCATGCTGACCAGGACACGTCATGACCGCGGCCTCTCCTTACGAGGACCTCGACGCGGAGAGATGGCTAAACTTGCTGGTGCTCTCCGTTGTCTATTACGCAGTACGGGCCAAGCTTGACCGACTGTACGACATGGGCACGCAGACAAAATCGGTCGAGGCGGTGCTAGATCAACTGATTCTCGCCGCCCAAGAGGCCAGCGCGGACGTCGCCGCTGAGGAGGATGCAGACGCTGTCCTCAGAAAGGCACTCAAGGCCTGGGATGCGAACCTCGACAGCGCCCTCAGCCGCAAGTCGCTAAAGCCTGACGCGCGTAAGCTGCTGACGGAGGTGCGAGATCTCGTGAGCCATTGCGTGGCTCACAACCCGTTCCAGGCGCTGTTCGCCGCTATCGAGGACAGGGCGCAGGCCGTGTACGGTGAAGGGTGGCGCCCGGCCGTCCTTTCCCTCGCGCACATCGGCAGGCATCCACGGCTCGCCCAGGCGTCAACCGATCCCTACACGGTGACAGCTCTTACCAAGTGGCCGCCGATCGCCCTGAAGGCCGTAGTAGTCGAGCTTCGGATTTTCTGCGAAGAATTCGGGCCCGCCGCGTTCGCCGTTCTTCCGATGCTCTTGACGCATGAGTGCATCTGCCATGTGCCAGCCCGGCAGGATAAGGCCAAGAACGACAGCCTGTTCGCCGAGGGATTTATGGACTGGGCCGCTTGCCGCTTCCTCCAGGAATGGGCGGGCGCGCTTGATCCAGAACTCGCGTCGGCCGCGCGGATGCATGCGGAACGTCTGACCGAGATTCTCACGCAACGCAACAACACCAAGGAGGCGGCGGCCCGGCGCCAGGGGCACGGGGCGGCCGAAGCACTGTTTTCCTGGTTCGAGTGGAAATGCGCGCTGCCGCCGAGCGAAGCCGGATCGCGGGTGGCCAGACTCGCGGTTGAACTGAACCAGGTGGATAGCTCGATCCGGCTGAAAGACCACTTCGTCACGATACTTGAGCAGCCGTTCCCGCCCTCGCTAGATGAGCTGCTGCGGAACTGGGTCGATGGTGAGATAGACACCGGGAAGCTCTTCGCCGAGGCCTTGTCCTCGTTTCCCCTTGACGCGCGCCTGTCATGAAGACGGAAGCCATTCTCTCGGCTGCGGTCGCGCTGCATGAATTCCGCGTTCCCCAGCTGGCCGCGTATTGCGGGGCGACGGCGGAGGAGGTCGAAGCCGTGCTTGCCACAGAACGTGGCCGGATCGAGCCGACCGGGGAACAGCGATGGCGCGTGCTCGAACCCGACGCAATCCGGGCGGCTGTCAGAAGGGCCGAGCCGCGGGAAAAGCTCAGGCGGCCCACGGAGGCGGTCGCCAGTGCCGCGGGCCTGACCGGGCTTATCGGCCGACTGGTTGTCGCAGAGGAGACCCTGATCGAATGCGGGGCAGAGGAGTCCTCGACGCTCCGCCAGGTGATGGCGGCCACCGCCCGCAACAACGTGCTCCAGGTGCTGGCCCTGCTCACCCCGGAGCAAGGACCGTGGTGGGTATTCCAGGAGCCGGGACCATCGTGGACGACCGAGTCGTTCAGCGCTCGTATTGACGCGGCAAGCGAGACGGCTCAGCCGGGGATCGCCTTTGCTCGGCTGAGGGCGGACTTTGAGCTTGCCTCCCTGACGGCCCGGGAGGCCGCCGGGGAGCAGGTCCCACCGGATGACCTTCTGCGAACGGCCGTCCGGATGCGGGACGTGTTGAAGAACATCTCGGACGGCGGGCTCGACCGGCTGTTCCGACGCTTCATCGATCTAGCCATCGATTTGGCGGCTCCTGCCGGGCTCGGCGGGCCGAGCGAGCCAGCCAGGATCCGATTGCTTGTCGCGCTCGTTTGGCGCCGCGTGCGAATCGCCGCTGAGCGGGACGCGATTCAGGCTTCGGAACGGATGCCGCTGATTCTGCAGCACATGGTACAGGCGCGCGGCAAGCAGGCGGGTCGCACCCCGATCGATCTATATCGCCTCATTGAACGCCTCCCGGGCGGTTTGGACCGGCTGGTGGTCTACGGCGACCTCATCGAGCTCCTGCCGAGTCAGATGGTGTGTCGTCGGCAGCGGGAACTGCTGCCAGACGTGCTCGTGGAGGCGGTAGCCGACTCCGCAGCGTCGGATCTTCTCGCCCAGATCGCGGGCCGTCTGGAGGACGGCCTTGACCGATCGCCGTTCAGAAGTGAGTCGGCTCTCATCGGCGAGGCGGCGCATGTCTTCAACGATGTCGTCCAGGAGACGGAGACGGACGACGACTCGCTGATTCAACGATCCGACGAGATGCGGATGCAACTCCTTGCGCTGGCCAAAGCCTCGGTCCGGAAGTGATCATGTCCTCGCCGTGGCTGAGACGACTGGTACATGTCGGCCTAACGCAGCAGACCCTGGGCGGTCTCGGCTCGCTGGCGGAGGTAATCGCGCAGGCGACCGGCATGTCCGGTGTTGTGCTGTGGGAAGAGGGCAGGGGGAACGAGACGCCGCCGCTGACGGCCTTCGCCGCCTGGACTGGCGACAGGCCGTACGGACACTCTGGTTTCACCCCGGCGCCAGACGCGTTGAGCATCATGGCACAGCACGGCCGGACGCTGGCCTTGCCGTCAGGATCCGCGATTCATTACTTGACGATCAGCAATGCTGCCCACTTGAGAGTCGCCGCCGCCCTGTCGGTCGACTGGGCGGACCAGAGCCGTGGAGTCATAACACTGCTCGGCGACGGTCAATTGGCCGATGATGCCTTTGACATCCTCACCGAACTCATGGACGTACTGCCGAAACTGTGCAGCGTGGTGAGAGAACGGCACACGCTAGCGCTCGTCACCGCGTGTGATTCCATCCTGCATGAGGCCGATGTCGAGTCCCCCACCGAGCCCATCAGCGCGGACCGGCTGAGTGCGTTTCTTGGCCGGCTATGCCAGGCCATCGCGGATGGCCTTCGAATGCTGAACGTGTCGCTCTTCTTGCAGCAGCCGACCGACCCGCCGGACACCTACCCTCTTTTCGCATGTTCGCGGCCTGATACCCCGGCTCCGCAGCTCGGCTCGGATACCTCGGATCGGGAAGACACGCTGATAGTAGAATTGGCCAGCGGGAAGCATGTGTGGGGGCGCCTCGAATGCGCGGGCTCTTACGGCCCTCCGTTCCACTTTACCGAATCCGATTTGGCGCTGCTGACACCTCTGGCAGCGCAGATATCCCAGTACTGGAGCTATTGGCTGCACCGCCGCGAAACCTTGAAAGAGAACCACGCTTGGCGGAACCTCGCCTTCGGGATCACGAATCTAAATAAGCAGATACATGATGAGCTGGGCGAGCGCCGCCCTGCGGATAAGTCAGTCTACGAAGCCGCCTTCCAGGTTATTCGTGATGTCGTTCCGGGGTACTTTGGCGCGGACATCAGGAGCGCACAAAATGACGCCGCGAGCGATGTGATAGCTCAAGACTACGATCGGGACTCCGATTTTGATGCGGCCGCCGCGCTTAGCGCTGCCCAGTGGCAGCAGGATCGTAATGCTCAGGATGTTCCGACGGAATTCTTGACAGAGACGGGAAAAGAATGGTGGTTTGTCCGTAGACCTATCAGGGTGAGCAACACCGTTTACGGATTCCTCGGCGCGGCGGGAGAGCGGGGGCTGCTGCCGTCTAACTCTGGTCAGGTCTGTGGTGTGATCGCCGATCAGCTGGGGCTATACCATCATTTGAGCAGAACACTCGGCGATCTCAGGAAAGCACAGCAGAAGGTAGAGCAGACGCTGCGGGGTCAAGCCGATGCGATGGCAGATCTCGAGCACCAGCTGGTCAGCCCTTTGCTGGCGGCGACGGTGCGAACCGAGCAGGTGCTGAAGAGCGGCCGGTTTGACAGCCGGACGGAGCTGCGGCTGAAGGCCGTGCGGGGACTATGCCGCAGGGCGAGCAAAGTTGCGTCGTCGGCCGGCGTCTTCTCGGCGCTGAGCAGGGGTCAGAGCCTATCTCCGCGGCTGGATTTTCTGAGTTCCGATGACCTTCTCCGGATGGTTATAACCAATGCCGACGACTCGCAGCTGCTGGCCGAGCCGCACCGCGAGATCAGGATCGACGTCGACCGGGCGTCGGTTCGCGCCCTCGGAAGGCAGCTGCTGTTCGCCGATAGCTCCTTCCTGGCACAATGCGTGGGGAACCTTCTCGATAATGCGACGAAGTACAGCTACAGCAATACAACGATCGAGGTCAGGGGCGTGCTCGCGAGCGATGAGTTCAGGCTTCAGGTAGCCAACACTGGAATACCTATCGAGCCAGGCGATATTGTACGCTGCACACAAAAAAACTGGCGAGGCAAGGCGGCCCGCAACGCTACTGGCGAAGGATCGGGGCTGGGACTCTGGATCATTGATAACCTGATGCGGTCCATGAAGGGCCGAGTCGAGATTACTGCTGACAGTGACGATACAATCGTTTGCTTGGGCATTCCATACGCACCTAGAAGTCGAGGATGAAATATGAAGCTAAACCCTTATATACTTGTAGTCGAGGACGATCACCTGCAAGAAGGGCCGCTCGTTGATGAGATTAGCGATGCCTTTCCAAATAGCAGGGTCAACAGCATCCATACCGAGCATGAATTCAGAAAGCAGCTTACATGGTTGCGCAGGGAAGTCCCTGATCTCGTGATCATGGACGTGATGCTGAGATGGGCCGACCCCGGTCCGGATAATACCGAGCCGCCCCAAGAAGTAGTCCGCGAGAGCTTCTACCGAGCCGGGCTGCGATGCGCCGAGATGATTGCCGCCGACGACACGCTCCGGGCTGTCCCGGTCATCCTCTACACAATTCTGGAGAAGGACGACCTGGAGCGGCAGGGAAAGCCGCTGCCTCCCAATGTGACATATGTACGAAAGAGCACGGACCTCGACGTCCTGCTGCGGAAAATGCGCGAGTTCGCCCGGTAAACACCTCCGCTGCCGGTACCTGCGCAGACCACAGACAGACGAGACTGTCTAATTCCGGCGAGCAGTCCTCGCTCCTGGGCTGCACCGATCCGCTGGAATATCGAGCCCCTTCCGCCGGCCACCCGGCTGGCCGGATAAAACCGGGTGACTCAGCGGACGGACTGCATCTAGCGTTGACCGGCGTGGCCGACGCGCATTACGAGAACCCGCGCCTGGCGGCGCTCTATGACCCGCTGGATCCGGATCGCTCCGACCTCGAGGTCTACGCGGCGATGGCCGCGGAGTTCGGCGCCCTCGACGTGCTCGACATCGGCTGCGGCACGGGCACGTTCGGGTGCCTGCTCGCGGCACGCGGTTTCACCGTGACCGGGCTTGACCCGGCACGGGCGTCGCTCGACATCGCCGGCAGCAAGCCGTTCGCGGACAAGGTGCGCTGGGTCAACGGCACGGTAGGCGACCTGCCTGACCTCCAGGTCGACCTGGTGACGATGACCGGCAACGTCGCCCAGGTCTTCCTCACCGACGCCGAATGGGACGCCGTGCTCGGCACCGCCCGCCAGGTCCTGCGCCCGGGCGGCAGGCTTGTCTTCGAAACCCGCGATCCGGCGCGCCGGGCCTGGCTGGAGTGGAACCGGCAGGACACCTACCAGAAGGCGGCGCGTCCCGGCATCGGCACCATCGAGGCCTGGAACGACGTCACCAACGTCAGCCCGGGCCTGGTCACCTTCCGGAGCACCTGCGTCTTCGAATCAGACGGCGCGGTGCTCACCTCCGACTCCACCCTCCGCTTTCGTACCAGGGCGGAGGTCACGGACTCGCTGCACGCCGCGGGCTTCACGGTGGCAGAGGTTCGCGACGCCCCCGACCGCCCCGGCCGGGAGCTCGTCTTCATCGCGATCCCGGGAAGCCGCCCGGACGTTCCCGGGCGCACGACAGATACTGAGCACTAGGTGAGGACTGGCTCGCAACGGGCTCGCCAGCGCACTGCGCAGCCTCGGACATGACCCCGTCGTCCTGCGCAGCGGCATGGGCGCCAAAGACAGGACTGCTGCGCTCGCCCGGCTCCGCCCACTGCCAGGCCGGCCGCCCCTGCTGGTGGTCGCGACCGGACCCTACGCCGGAGAAGGGTTCGACTGCCCCCGCTCGACGCCCTCTTCCTCGCCTCATCCCTCGCCAAGCGCGCACCCGGCTACACCAGCCTCGGCTTCCCCGATCCCCGCAGGCACCCCCACACTCCCAGCGCCGACATCGACGCGCTGACCTACGAGCCGCCGACGGCACCGTAAAGATCGACTACCTTTTGCAACCGACTCCGACCGGCTTGACGGACTTATTTGATCAGACCTCTGTCACAGAATCCCGCGAGTAGCGGATCGGGATGCTAGGGCTTTCCTTTTGACAGTAGTGTCACTGCCGCCGGTTTTCCGTCCACCGCATGGCTCTCGCGGATTGCCGTCGGGAGCGCGGGGGTAGCGGTCGACCGGGCAACAAGGCCAACCGTGACAGCCAGACCGCGTTCAACGCGCCTACCCATCTATCTATAGTATGCAGTGCTATAATGATCGCATGCCTGAACGCGGCGAGCTACTCCGCGAGGTGATGCGCGAAACGCGCACCACCCAGTCAGCGCTGTCTCGTCTTAGCGGCGTTCGCCAGCCCAGTATCAGCCAGTTCCTTTCAGGCACAGTTGACCTGAGCGATGATCAGCTCGACCGGCTGCTGTCCTGCATGGGCTATCGCCTCGAGGTGAGCCGACGACCTGTGATGCCTGAGCTCACCCGCTCCGAGCGGCGATCCTGGCGGCTCCACTGCCGACTCTCCATCCGCCTGACCCCGGACAGCCTGGAGGAGTGGCGTCCCGTCATCGAGCGCAACCTCAAACGGCTCCGGAGCGGCGTGACCGGCCAGCCACACAGCCGCAACCTCGATCGATGGGAGTTGCTCATCGGGCACGGCGACGTGCTCGCCCTGCACCGGGTCCTGACCGGCCTCGACCGCGACTCAATCGAAATGCGCGAGGTGTCGCCAATGGGCGGCCTGCTCCCCCAAGATGAACGGCAAGCCGCTCTCCAGGAGGCAGGCTGATGCGACAGGACCAGCTTGAGCACGCGATCCGCACCGCATGCCAGATCATCGGCAGGCACGAGGTGATCGTCGTCGGCTCCCAGTCCATCCTGGGCACTTTCCGCGAGGACCAGCTACCCGCCGACGCGACAAGGTCCGTCGAAATCGACATCCTTCCCATCGCCGACGACAACTCCGAGACCGAGCGCCTCGCCGACCTCATCGAGGGCGTCGCCGGGGAATTCTCCCCGTTCGAGGAGCTCCACGGGTTCAGCATCGACGGCGTCGACCTCACCACGTCCGCCCTGCCGACGGGCTGGCGCAGCCGGCTCGTCAAAGTCCAGAACGCCAATACAGCGGCACCAGACGGCGAGCCCCAATACACAGGCTGGTGCCTCGATAAGGAAGACCTATGCGTCGCCAAGCTCTGCGCGTTCCGGGAAAAGGACCGAAATTTCGTAGCGGCGCTCGTACGATCCTCGCTCGTCGACCGCGACACCATCCATTCCCGGCTCGCCTCCGTGGACGAGCGCTACCGCCCAGCGGCCGAGGTGGCCACCTCGTGGCTCCGTTCGCTATGAACAGCTTTCACCAAGGCGGGACTGGCGGCCATCAGCGTCTCCCCTTCGCTTGGATGTTGCGAAGGATAGTGACTCAGCTAGTGACTACGAGCGCAGCTTCCGCCAGACCCAGCGCGACGACCTCAGACTGCTGCGACGCTCCGACCTGCGGGAACCAGACCTAGTCAGACCGCCTCAGACAAAATCGCTGCGCATGGCGTGCTGAAGGTCAGGGGTTCGCGACGAGCCTATTCAGCCGCCCTCGCAAATCATCAAAGGGACCTGGCTCGAGCCATGATCAACGGTCAACCCCCCGTGCGCGCGGGACTTGTCACCGGACGCGGTCGTTGGCGGGGACTGGCCTTGTGGCGGCCAGTCCCCGCCAACGACGGGAGGGAGCTCCCTTGCGTTGCTACCCGTGTGTCAGCTGCTCGGCTCCGGCGTGAGCAGTTGGATCGACGCTCCGCTCGCGTAGAGATCCACTGGCCCGGCCGAACCGGTGCGCACCTGCAGGGGCGTCGAGTATGAGTTCGGCACCTCGCCTTGCAGGGTGAGGGTCTGCGGTGTGCTCGACAGCTGAACGGACTCGCTCACTAGGTCCTCCTGCCCGTTGTAGAAGTCGAGGTACACGTCGCCGGTGCCCTGCACGGTGATCGACGCCTGGTAGTACTGGCCGCCGGCGAGGTTCGCGGCCGGGTTAAGCCAGATCCACGTGTTCGGCCCGGCGTCGCTCTCGGTCCACTCGACCGCGCTGGCACCTTGCGGTGTGGTCACGTTGGGCGTGATCGTTCCCGGCACCGAGCCCACGCCGTTCTCCACGGGACCCTGCCAGCTCAGCTGGCCGGTCGGAATGCTGCCAAGGAGATTCGGGCCGGTCGGTACCAAGGTCTCCGGCACGCGTCCCGGCGGGAACTGCAGCGAGCCTGCCGCATACGACGGCGGGGCGTCGGCGGCTGCGGAGCCCCACGAGGTGTCAGGGGTGGAGGACAGGGTGAAGGCAACGTGCGTCGGGGGTGTCCCTGCGGCCGGCGATCCGGCAACGCCGAAGACCGACCCGTCCAGCCACGCGTCCTGGGACGGCCGCCCGTTGACGGTGACGCCATGGATGTAGGTCGAGATCGTAGCGCCGGGCGCGGTGATCGTCACCGACGGCCTGCCGGGGATGTTGAACTGGGCCCGGGGGAAGACCGGGGCACCGAGCGCCAGCACCGGCGTGCCCGGGGTCTCCGGGTAGATGCCGAGGCTCGCCCAGACGTACCAGGAGCTCGCGGCGCCGAGGTCGTCGTTCCCTGGCTCGCCGCCGGGGCTGTCGGAGTAGACAGAGGTCAGCATGGTGTGCACGATCTGCTGGGTCTTGTAGGGCGCCCCCGCGTAGTCATAGACCCACGGGATGCTGAGCGACGGCTCGTTGCCCGCCCACATGTACGGCGCGTTAGGCCCGGCATTGAGCTGGGTGAAGAAGGTGTCGAGCCGCTGCACGACGGCGGCGTCGCCGCCGATCGCGCTGATGAGCCCGTGCAGGTCCTGCGGCACCGACCAGGTGTACTGGGCCGCGTTGCCCTCCTGGAAGCCGGACTGGCCGAAGCTGCTCAGGCCCGCCGTCGTCGGGCCGAACTGGGGGAACTGCCCGGAGCCGTCGCGCGGTTCGATGTAGCCGGTCGCGGTGTTGAAGATGTTCGTCCAGTTCTGCGACCGCTGCAGGAAGGTGGCAGCGGTCGAGGTGTCGCCGATGGCCTTGGCGAGCTGGGAGATCGAGAAGTCAGCCGTCGCGTATTCGAGCGTCTCCGATGCCCCGTTGTCCACCGGCGACAGGGAGCTCTCCTGGGTGTTGGGTACGTACCCGAGGGACTCGTAAGCGGGCAGGTCGGGCCGCTCGTCGTACCAGCCCTGGCCGAGCTGGCTGGCCGTCGGCATGACGGTCGCGCCCTTGATCATGGCCGCCAGGGCGGCTTTCACGTTGAAGTCCCTGGCCCCGAACGCGTACGCCTCGGCCAGGATCGGGTCGGCGGCGTCGCCGTTCATGACGTCCGTGTAATCGTTGGCGAAGCCCCACTTGGGCAGCCAGCCGCCCTGGACTTGGTCGTTGAGGAGCGAGCTCATCATCTGGCTCGTCTGCTCGGGGGCGATGACCGCGAGCAGGGGCACCTCGTCGCGGTAGATGTCCCAGCCGGAGTAGTTGGCGTACTGCACCTGCCCTCGCGGCAGGCTGTGCACCTTGTCGTCGAACCCGAGGTAGTCGCCGTTGACGTCGGAAAACGTGTTCGGGTCAAGCAGCGCGTGGTACAGCGCGGTGTAGAACTGCTGCTGCTCGGACGGGGCGCCGCCGCCGATCTTGATGCGGCTGAGCAGCTGGTTCCACTGCGCGTGGGTGCGCGCGGCGACCGCGCCGGTGCTCCAGCCCGGATCCTCGGCCCGCAGGTTCTGCCACGCGTCCGCCTGGGACACGTAGGAGATGGCGACCTTCATGGCGACCGTGGGCTGCGACGTCGTGTCGAAGGTGACCCACGCCCCCGATTGCAGGCCGGTCGCGCTGGCGACCTGGGTCCGGGACTGCGTGCCCTTGGCCTCAACCCCGCGCGGCGCGATGAGCGCGGGGGCTGTCGCGGCCGTGCCGTTGACGGCCGCGGGGGTGCGCTGCACCGGGGTGGTGTGGGTGGACGCGCCGGTGGACCCGGGGGTCTCCACGAGGGACTCCTGCTGGAGCGACAGCGCCGAGGCCTCCAGGTTGACCGGGCCGGTCGTGGCGGTGCGCACCTGCACTACGGGCGCGCCGATGGAGCCGGTCGGGACGGTCGAGGCGATGGTCAGCGTGGTCGGTGTGGAGCTGAGGTTGACGGGCTGGCTGTCGACGTCCTGCTGCCCGTTGTAGAAGTCGAGGAACACGTCGCCCGTGCCCTGCACGGTAACGCTGGCCAGGTAGGTGTCACCCTGGGTGAGCGCCGGCGGGTTGGCCTGGATCCACGTGTTGGCCTCCGCCGTGGTCTGCTGCCAGGAGATGGCGCTCGCCCCGCTGGACGTCGTCGTCGGGGTGATGGCCGGCGTGCTGCCGTCGCTGTTGACCTCGTGGTAGCCCCAGTCGAGGTCGCCGGTGGGCTCGGTGAACACGTTGGGCCCGGTCGGCTCCGTCTGCCAGGTGCCGTGGGAGCTGAACGGCCGGGAGAACTGCGCGACGAAATGCACCGGGTAGGTCCCCGGCGAACCGCAGAACTGCCCGGCGGTCTCCTCCCCTGTCACCTCGTCGTCCCCCACGATCTGGATGTCCGCCGCGGTGTTGCCTGACTGCGCGTCGCCGATCTTGAACAGCATGTTCGCCGCGGTAGTGCTCGGGTACGTGAACGTCCCGATGCCTGTGCGGGTGGTCGCCGCCAGATCGGACTGGATGCCGCCGGATGTGCTGCCCGGATTCAGCGTCACGTCGTAGGAGCCCGGGGTGGCGTGCTCCGCGCTGTGGGAGAACGTGTCCGTGCTGTTGACCGGGTCGCTACTGATGGCCCCCGTGGTCGGCAGGATGGGGAAGTCCCCGTCAGCGCCGCACCCGGGGCCGGACAGGTGCGTCAGGCTGAAGCCGTTGATGGACGAGTCGTCGTAGTTGTATCCGCCGCCGTCAGGGCGCGAGGGCGTGTCGGGGCTGAAGGTCAGCATGCCGAACGGCGCCGACGCCCCGGGGAAGGTGTCGACCTGGCCGACGGTGGCGCCACCGGAGCCGGTGCCGATCATCGGGTCAACGAGCGATGCCGGGGTGCTCACCAGCGCATCGGTGGCAGCCCGCCCCCCGGTGGCAGCCTGCGCGGGCACGGCGGCCGCGAGCCCGATCGTGGTCATCCCGGCCAGGACGACAGCGGCGGCTTGCGCACGCCACCCGCGTCCTCGATGTTGGAGAAGAAGCATGAAACGCCCAATCGCCGACAACGTTGTCATTCGTCGCTTAGGTTGTATAACGATCCGGGCGGTTCACGCAAGGCTTGCCGTCATCGCTCCTCAGGCTGCGACATTTCCGCACGGATCAGCTGCCCTGCGCGCGTCAGGAGCCGGATGTACGGCGGGGTTGACACCCGGAGTCTTCAGGGAGACTGTAGACAACGTTGTCAGGCACACGGACCGTCGGCTTGGGGCATAACCCAAACCCGCTGCGGGTCGGCGGGTGCCTGGCGCGCGGAAATGAGACCGGCCACCAGAGCGCGGAAGGCGTATTGCCATGCCTGAGCGGCACAATCACATGTCCCGGCGGAGGTTCCTCTCCGCCAACGCCACGCTGCTGGGCGGATTCGCGCTGGCCGGGTCCCTTGCGGAGGCGGCACCGGCCAGCGCCGCGGAGCGGGCCGGCCAGGGGAGCGCCGGGAACGCGGCATCCACCGACCTGGCCCAGTACCGGCCGGTGACCGTGTCGTCCACCGCCTACGGCCCGACGCCGGCCGAGTTCGCTGTCGACCGACTGGCCGTGACCGGGGTGCGCGGCACCGGGTGGCGGGCGGGCGGACCGGACCCTCAGTGGATCACGGTCGACCTCCAGGAACCCTGCCGCGTCGAGTCCGTGGTCCTGGTGTTCGAGGCCACGATCTCCGATCCGGAGTGGGTCCCGGCGCCGGGCAGTAATCCTTACAACAACACGACCGGCTGGGAAGTCATGTCGAGCTGCGCGACCGCGTTCCAGCTCGACGTCTCAGCGGACGGCTCAACGTGGACCACGGTCTACCAGACCACGTCGGGAACCGGCGGTGTCATGCAGATTCCCCTGGCGGAGCCGGTGACCGCGCGCTGGGTGCGGATGGCGGCGACCCAGCAGTCGAATGGCTCCCCGCTGCAGGTCAACGGGTTCCAGGTCTACGGCACCAGCGAGCACCCCCGCCCGCCGGCGACGGGGTGGAGCAACTGGGGCGGCCAGCCCCCGGCGCCACCGGCCGCGCTGACCACGGCACCCGACGGCACCGTGCCAATCGAGTCGGGCTGGGCGCTGACGCTCGATGCCTGGGCAGAGACCAGCGACGGCGCCACCCTGTCGACAGGCTCGGCCGACACCGCCGGCTGGGTGAGTGCCACCGTTCCCGGTACCGTCCTGGCGAGCCTGGTCGAGCAAGGCCATTTCCCCGACCCGGTCGAGGGCTTCAACAACCTGCACATCCCAGAGGCCCTGTCACGGCACTCCTGGTGGTACCGGCGGGCCTTCGACCTGCCGCCCGGGTTCAGCACCGGTGCGGAGCGGCACGTCTGGCTGGAATTCGACGGCATCAACCACCACGCCGAGATCTGGCTCAACGGCACTTCGGTAGGCGAGCTCACCCATCCCTTCGCCCGCGGAGCCTTCGACGTCACGAGCGTCCTGGCCAGTGGCGAGCAGGTGCTGGCCGTGCGGATCAGCCCGATGCCGCATCCGGGCAACCCAGGCGATAAGGGGCCAAACGGGGCCTCCTTCGTGAACTCCAGCGAGGTGTCTCTCGACTTCCCGAGCTACCTCTCGGTCTCTGGCTGGGACTGGATGCCGGCCGTCCGGGACCGGGTGTCGGGTATCTGGAACCACGTGCGGCTGCGTTCGACGGGGGCGGCCGTACTCGGCGACCCGCGGGTGGACACGTCACTGCCAAACCTCCCGGACACTAGCGTGGCCGAGGTCACCGTCGTCGTCCCGGTCCGCAACGCCAGCACCGCAAGCCAGGCGGTCACGGTGAGTGCGTCACTCGGTGATGTCCATGTCGCTACCACGGTCTCCGTCCCCGGCGGCGGCAGCACAGAGGTGACGTTCTCGCCCGCGGACTTCCCGGCGCTGCGAGTCAGCAACCCCCGCCTGTGGTGGCCCAACGGCTACGGCGAGCCAGCCCTCCATGACCTGATCATGACGGCGAGCGTGGGCGACGCCGAGAGCGACCGCCGGACCCGGCGCTTCGGCCTGCGGCAGGTGGACTACGGGCTTCCCCCGATCACAATCGACGCCGCGACCGACCGGGGCACCCAGGTCGTTAACTTCCCCCTGCAACAGGCCAGGTACCTGCGGATTCAGTGCGGGCAGCGTGCGACCCAGTGGGGCGACTCCATGTGGACGCTGTCGGTGTTCAACACCGCCTCGCCCGGCACCGACCTCGCGCTAGGCAAAACGGCGACCGCATCCTCCGTCGACAACAGCAGCGACGAGCCTGCCAACGCCGTCGACGGCGACCCCAACACACGCTGGTCCTCCGCCTACCAGGACAACCAGTGGATTCAAGTCGACCTCGGCTCCGTCGTCACCTTCGACCAGGTCGTGATCGACTGGGAGCAGGCCTACGCGCTCAACTACGCCATCGAGGTCTCCGACGACGGCACCACCTGGATGAACGTCGAGACGGTCAACAATGCCGCGCCCTTGCGGATCACGGTCAACGGCGTGCCCGTCTTCTGCCGGGGCGGCAACTGGGGCTGGGACGAGCTCCTGCGCCGCATGCTTCCGGATCGCATGACTGACGTCATGAGCCTGCACCGCGACATGAACTTCACCATGATCCGCAACTGGGCAGGCTGCAGCACAAGGGAGGAGTTCTACAGCGGCTGCGACGAGAACGGGATCCTCGTCTGGTCCGAGTTCTGGGAGGGAGACGGGCTTTTCCCCGACCAGCAGAACACCGACGTCTTCATCGCGCAGGCCGCGGACACGGTCCTCCGGTACCGCATCCACCCGTCCATCGTGGTGTGGTGCGGCGCCAACGAATCCTCCCCTCCCGCCGCGGTCGACGCCGGGCTGAGCCAGGCCGTCGCGCAGGCCGCTCCCAGCGTCCTCTACCACTCCAACTCCGCCGCCAACGGCACCAGCAGCGGCGGGCCCTACAACTGGGTCGACCCCACGCAGTACTTTTCCGGCGTAGGCGGCAGTGGCGACTTCGGGTTCCACACCGAGATCGGGCTGCCCACCGTCTCGGTCGCCGACAGCATGCGGCACCTGATCGGCGACACGCCAGATCCGGACTCCGACCTGCCCGTCGACATAAACTCGGCCACCGACCGGGCAACCCAGACCGAGAACTTCCCACAGCAGCACGCCCGGTACCTGCGGATCCAGTGCGGTCAGCGTGTGACCCAGTGGGGCGACTCCATGTGGACGCTGTCGGTGTTCAACACCGCCTCGCCCGGCACCGACCTCGCGCTAGGCAAAACGGCGACCGCATCCTCCGTCGACAACAGCAGCGACGAGCCCGGCAACGCCGTCGACGGCAACCCCAACACACGCTGGTCCTCCGCCTACCAGGACAACCAGTGGATTCAAGTCGACCTCGGCTCCGTCGTCACCTTCGACCAGGTCGTGATCGACTGGGAGCAGGCCTACGCGCTCAACTACGCCATCCAGGTCTCCGACGACGGCACCACCTGGACCGACGTCAAGACAGTCCTCGACGGCGGGCCGTGGTTCCTGCACGACTGGTGCACCAACGGCAACCAGCAGGTGGACACCTACCAGACCGCCATCGAGACACAGCTGGGCGCCGCCGTAAGCCTCGACGACTTCTGCGTGAAAGCCCAGTTCGTCAACTACGAGAACACCCGGGCCATGTTCGAGGCGTGGAACACGAAGCTGTGGAACGACGCCAGCGGCCTCATGTTGTGGATGTCCAACCCCGCCCACCACAGCACGGTCTGGCAGACCTACGACTACGACCTGGACGTCAACGGCACCTACTACGGGGCCCGCAAAGGCTGCGAAGCCCTCCACGTGCAGGCCAGCCTGACCAACTGGCAGGTGCTGGCGGTCAACCACACGGCCCAGGCGCTGACCGGGGCGACCGTCACCTCCGAGCTCTACGACCTGACCGGAAACGCGCTCGCCGCACCCCAGAGCCAGGCAGTAACCGTAGCGCCCTCGTCAGCTGCCCCGCTGTTCACCATCGGCTTCGACGCCTCCATGCCATCGCCGCACCTGCTTCGACTCCGCCTGACTGACCAGCAGAACCGGCTGCTATCGGAGAACATCTACTGGCGGTACCGCAACGCCCAGGACATGCAGGCACTCAACCAACTCCCCCAGGTGCCGGTAACAAGCAGATTGCGCGGCACCGGTAACGGGAACCAGGTGACCGTCACACTGACCAATGACGGCCAGGCGGTCGCGGCCATGGTCGTCCTGTCCCTGCGGGACCGGAGTTCCGGACAGCGGATCCTGCCCACCCGCTACAGCGAGAACTACCTGTGGCTACTGCCCGGCGAGACCCGGGACGTCACCCTCTCCTGGCGGGCCAGCCTCAAGCATTTCGCACCCCAGGTCCTGGTCAACGGATACAACCTGCCCCGGCAGGCTCCCTGAGCAAGCGCCTGGTATTCGGCCGGTGCGGTGCGCAGGTGCGCCTCACCGAGAATTAGCACTCGGTCGAGCACCACTCGGCGCCGAGCATGCTGGCAGCGACGAGGCGCTCATCTTCGCCGCCGGGATCGAGGACACGGCGATTGAGACGGCGGGCAGCGACTGGATGAGTACGACCGTCGCTTGATGGGGTCGACTGGGGTCGGTTCCATCATGCGCACGCCGACGGCTCAGCCCATCTTGTTGGTGTTCGCCGCTGACCGGAAGGCGGCGAGGGCCGCCGGGTCGTCTTCGAGCCGCCAGTTCTGGTGGTAGATCCCCTGGTTCTGGGTCTGGTCGAACCACACGAAACCGACCAGGTGGTCGGTCTTGACCCCGGCGAACAGGCCCCGGATCTGCGTTTCCCGCAGTGGCCCGGAGTCCGGGCCGGCGGCGGTCTCGGAGATCAGCACTGGTCTGGCGGAGAGTTTGCGGGCGTCGGCGATGATGGGGCCGAACAGGGTGGAGAAGGTGTCGGTCGGGTGGACGTAGTAGCCGTCGATGCCGACCTCGCTCACGTACGACGCGCCGGGCCAGTAATCGGATATCGGTCCCGAGCCCTTGAAGGGCACGTTCATCGTCCACACCCAGGTGACGTTGTGCGCGCCGTCGGCGCGGAAGACGTTGACGACATGCCGCCACGCGGCGATCCACACGGTTGGCGGGGTGTGCGACCAGCCCCACGAGTACCAGTTGCCATTGGGCTCCGGCGCGAACGACAGCATGACCGGCTCCGTCAGCGAGCGGACCTGGGCGGCGTCCTCCCGCAGCTGCGCGTCCGCGGCCCCGGAAGCCACCTTCGCCATCGAGACGTTGCCCGGCATCAGCTGGATGAAAGGGGTCGCGCCGTTGGCTATCTCCTGCCGCGCGAACCCCGTGTTGAATGGCGCCGTCAGGGCGCTGTAGGCCAGCACGATGGACGGCCTGACACCAGTCGACTTGGCGAACGCCTGGGTCGGCGCGATGGAGGTGGCGTCGCCGGGGACGAACACGCCGACCGCATCGGGGGGCACGGTATGAGTGACCCAGGGCTTGGCCGCGGTCGCCTGCGGCGCAGCGGGATGCTCCACCGCCACTGCGCACGCGCCCACCAGGAGGCCGATGAGGGCGGTGCCGCCGGCGTACTTCGCCGCGGCAAGCAGCGGGCGCGGCCGGTAGTGCGGGACCTGGCGGTCGGGCCCCGGCAGGAGCCGGGAGAGGGCGATGGCGGCGAACAGGATCGTCGTGAGCTTGACGAAAATCCAGGCCGGGCCGCCGGATAGGAAGATGCCGCGCAGGGTACTCACGTTTCCGCTCCTCGGTCCAGGTGTCCCCACGAGATCTCCTTGCGCAAGATCGCCGCGTAGGCCGCGCTCATGAACAGCCATGCCTGCCACAGGGCGTAATACGCCTCGGGGAGGATCAGCACGGCCAGCAGCATGGCCCGCCAGCCGCCGCGACGAACCGTCACCGTCCGCTCGACGGCGGTCACCGACAGGATGCCGACCGTCCACGCCACGCTGATGCCGGGCGAGGTCGTGAGCGCGAAGATCATGATCCCGAGGCAGACGAATGAGATCCCGAAGCCGCCGTACAGGCCGGCCTGCCGCATCCAGTACGAGCGGGTCACCCGCGTGAACCCGTAGGCTGACAGGTCTCCCAGGGTGCCCTTCTGCCAGCGCAGCCGCTGGGTCCAGAGGTCCTTCCAGGTCGGCATGACCTCCGTCAGCGTCTCGCACCCGGTCGGGCACAGGCACCGCCACCCGAGGGTCTTCATCGCCAGGGTGATCTCGTCATCCTCGGTGATCGACGCGTGGCGGTAGTACTGGCCGGGGATGCCAGGCAGCCGCGAGCCGCGCTCCTTGCCGATCCCCCGCAGCGCCCGGGCGCGGAACAGGCTTCCGGTGCCGGACAAGACGAGCGCCTGCCAGCGCCGGTTGATGATCCGCGCGTACCGGTAGTACTCGTTCCGCTGGACCTGCCCGACGATGCCGCCGCCCGGCTCCCCGAGGAACGCCCCGCAGACCGCGCCCACGCGCCCGTCGAGGACGAGGATGCGGGCGGCGGTCTCCAGCCACTCGCGGCACAGGGCCGAGTCGGCGTCCATCGCCAGCAGGTAGTCATCGTCCCCCAGCAGGGGCAGGACGCGCGCGAGGGCCTGGTTCAGCGCCCCCGCCTTCCGCGCGGTGTTCAGGTGAGTGGTCATGACCAGCGCGCCCTCGGCCGCGGCGACCGCGGCGGTGTCGTCGGTGCAGTTGTCGCACACGACGGTGATGGAGGCGACCGGCAGGGTCTGGCCGCGCAGCGACCGGATCGTCTGCGCGATCGTGGCCGCCTCGTTATGGGCCGGGATGAGGACGGTAATCCGCGGCAGCCGGATCACGGTCTGGTCGTCGATGCGGAACGAGGCCGTTATCGCCGCGGCCATCGGGCCGGTGGCGATCCGCTCCATCCGCCCCAGCACGGCCAGGTCGTCGCCGGTCGCCGGACCGGTGTACGGGAGGGGCGCCTCCGTGTACATGGCCATCTGCTCCGCCGCGATCCGCCGCAGGTGGGTCAGCCCGGAGTGCTGCTCATCGGCGCTCGGCCCGGGATACGCCTCCCAGCCGTCGGTCGAGACCACCCACTGCGCCGGACGCTGCGGCCCAGGACCCTGTCTCACGCGGCCGTCACCCGCCTGGCATGCAGGGCGCGCAGCGGCCCGCAGCCGATCACCGTCACTGTCAACTCTCCAGCTCCCAAGGACAGACAGAATCCCGTATCGCCGGACAGCGATCGTGGTCAGCTTGGGTAGGATAGTGACAAGTTCTGTATGATTCAACACAATAAATGTCTAATGGGCGAAAAATCACACAGTGATCCTGAATGTCAACCGACTTCGTGCATGAGCGGACACGATCGGTGCCCCGCCGGTTCTGGGCAGGCGGGAACGCGGTGGGCCGGCGGGTCTCGGCCTAAGCGCGCGGACTGGGCGACCCGATGCGGCGGGTCATGTCGCTGACACGCGAAGTCACGCGACCGTTCGGGGAAACCGGGTTTGATCTTCCCGGCCGCGCCACTCGGCCGCCGATGCCGTGGACGGGGCGGTACGAGAAGCCCGGCGGCGAGGTACCAGGCCCGGCATGCCCACCAGCGCTGGCACGCCTACGCCGACGAGCCGCCGCGGTAACGAGCTACAACTGCCGTCTAAGTCTGGCGACTATAACGGTCGAGTAAGCGCGTACGGCGAGCTGTAAAAGGCGGAGTAGGCGGCGGGCGACGGCCGCGCTATTGACTTGGCGGGCGGCGAGTCCGCCATGAGAGTTTCACGAGCTTGAGACGAACTTTATAGGCAATGAAACCGAGCTCGGGCGGCTGCGCAACCGGCCGCCGGCCTCGTGGAACCGGGCTCTGCGCAGGTAGAGGCCACACTGCGCGCCGTATTCCGACTGCCGCGGAATTCGGTGTCACCGCGCACCGTCGCGGTTTGCCGCTGGGTCGCGATCGCGCGCTTTCAGTCTCCCCCGTGCGGAGTTACTTTGCGAGTCTGATGAGCGAGCCCTCAGCGCCGCCTCAGATTTCTCCACCTTCCCATTGAGGAGATACAGATGAGGAAACATCGCCCTCGTCCGCGCGCGCTAGCCAGCGCGCTGGCCGCGGCCAGCCTGTTCGCTGGAGCGTTGCTTGCCGCCGGCAACGCATCGGCCTCCATCGCTCATCCCGCGGGGGCCGCGCACGCGTCATCGAGTAAGGCAATCACCGGGCCGCCGGCGGCTCGCCGATCACCAGTCCGGTCCCTGGGGAGGTGTTCACGCCGGGTTCGGACGTCACCCTGTCGGCGGCTCCCTTCCTGGTCAGCGACAGCGTCAAGGACGGGCTCAGCAGCAGCCCGGTGACCTCCATCGCGTTCTACGCGAGCACCAGCCTGACCAACAACCGACTGGTGGGCGTGGCCAAGTCAGCGCCCTGGACGGTGCGGTGGAACCACGTGCCAGCGGGCGACTACTCGCTGACCGCGGTAACCACCAGCAAGCAGGGAAGCACGACGTCGGACCCGGTGGCCATCCGGGTTGAGAAGCCCAGCGTGGTGACAGACCAGTCCTCGCTCACAGTCGAGAAGGGCCACAGCACCTCGTTCGGCGTCTCGCTGTCCGCGGCGCCCAGCAGGTCTGTCACGGTGCGCCTGGCCGACGCCGGCACCGAGACCAGGTTGTCGAAGGGCCAGACGCTCACCTTCACGCCGTCGGACTGGAACCGGCCGCAGCCCGTGACCGTGGCCGCGGCGCAGGTCAAGTCCGGCGGCCATTCGACCGTCACCGCGACGGCGTCCGGGCTGGGGAGTGCCTCGGTCGGGGTTACCGCAGCAGCGACCGCTACCGGATATGACCAGTGGTTCCTCAACCTCTACGACGACATCACGAACCCGGCCAACGGGTACTTCAGCCCGCTCGGCATCCCCTACCACTCGGTCGAGGAGCTCATCGTGGAGGCCCCGGACTACGGCCACGAGACCACCTCGGAAACCTACAGCTACTGGCTGTGGCTGACCGCCGACTACGGCCGTGTCACCGGTGACTGGACCGAGTTCAACGCAGCGTGGTCCAACCTGCAGCAGTACATGATCCCGAACGCGGCCAACCAGCCTGGGTGCAGCGGCTACAACGCCTCCTCGCCGGCGACGTACGGGCCGGAGGAGCCGTCCCCGGCCGACTACCCGGTGGCCCTCAACTCCTCGGTCCCGGTCGGCTCGGACCCGCTGTACAGCGAGCTGAACTCGACCTACGGCAACTGCGACATCTACGCGCCGATGTGGATCATGGACACCGACAACCGGTACGGCTTCGGCCAGCAGGAAGATGGCACCTCCACGCCAAGCTGGATCAACACGTTCCAGCGCGGCTCCGAGGAGTCGGTGTGGGACACCGTCCCCCAGCCTGACTGGGACACGCTGAAGAATGGCGAGAACGGATCGGGCTACCTCGACCTGTTCAACAACGGCGGCGGGAGCTTCGCGTCCCAGTACAAGTACACCGACGCGCCGGACGCCGACGCGCGCCTGATCCAGGCCGCGTACTGGGCCGAGCAGTACGCCACCGCCCAGGGCAACCAGTCGCAGATCTCAGCCACCATGGCCGACGCGGCCAAGCTGGGCGACTACCTGAGGTACTCGATGTACGACAAGTACTTCAAGCAGATCAGCTCCGCGTGCAGCCAGGACGGGTCCGTGTCCTGCCCGGCGGGCACGTCCAAGGCGAACGAGCAGACGTACCTGCTGTCCTGGTACTACGCCTGGGGCGGCTCCACCACCGGCGCCTGGTCCTGGCGGATCAGCGGCACCGAGATCCACGAGGGCTACCAGAACCCGATGGCGGCCTACGCGCTGTCCACCACCTCGAGCCTGATCCCGCTGTCCCCGTCAGCCAAGTCCGACTGGTCGACCAGCCTGACCACCCAGCTCAACCTGATGCAGTGGCTGCAGTCCAACGAGGGCGCCATCGCCGGCGGCGTGACCAACAACTGGGGCGGCAACTACGGTGACGTGTCCAAGCCGCCGGCCGGTGACACCACCTTCGACGGCATGTACTACGACTTCGAGCCCGTGTACCACAATCCGCCATCCAACCAGTGGTTCGGCTACCAGACCTGGCCGATGGAGCGGGTCGCGGAGTACTACTACGCGACCGGCAACGCCCAGGCCGGGGCGATCTTGTCGAAATGGGTGACGTGGGCCGAGTCGGTCGCCACGTTCAACACGTCGACCGGGGCGATCTGCCTGCCGGGGACGCTGTCCTGGTCCGGCCAGCCGGCCGCGAACTTCACGACCGGCACGTCGAGCACGGCGCAGCCGCCGGCCAACCCCGCCCTGCACGTAGCGGTGACGGGATGCTCCGCCGACCTGGGCGTGTCCGCCTCGCTGGCCAAGACGTACATGTACTACGCGGCCAAGTCGGGCAACACCGCCGCGGAGACCGCCGCGCAGAACATCATCGACATCATCCACCAGTTCTATGGTGACTCGCTGGGCTTCTCGGCGCCGGAGAGCCGCACCGACTACAGCAACTTCACCTCCGCCTTCAACACGACCAACTACGAGGGCCTGTTCATCCCGTCCGGCTGGTCCGGGAGCTACCCCGGCCTCAACGGCACCAGCATCACCTCCGCCGACAACACGTTCCTGTCCATCCGGCCGTGGTACACCAGCGTCGCGGACTATCCCGAGGTGCAGAACTACCTGAACGGCGGCGCCGCCCCGGTCTTCAACTACCACCGGTTCTGGGCGGAGGCAGACATCGCGACGGCGTTCGACTCGTTCGCCTTCCTGTTCCCGAACGTGTCCCCGCCTGCCAGCGCCACTCCAACGGTCACGGTGACCAGCCCGGGCACCCAGACCGGAACGGTCGGAACCGCTGACACCGTGCAAGTCAAGGCGTCCGACTCGGCCACTGGCAAGACCCTCGCCTACAGCGCCACCGACCTGCCGCTCGGCCTGTCGATCAGCTCGTCCACCGGCGCGATCACCGGCTCCCCGACCGTGGCGGGCAGCTACACCACCACCGTGACCGTGAACGACGGCAGCGGGGCGTCCTCGGTCAACTTCGACTGGACGATCGGCGCGACCGGCACCGGCAACACGGTCACGGTAACCAACCCAGGCACCCAGACCGGCACCGTGGGCACCGCGGCCAGCCTGCAGATCCACGCGTCGGACTCGGCGACCGGCCAGACTCTCACCTACACCGCGACCGGCCTGCCGGCCGGCCTGTCCATCAGCTCCTCAACCGGCCTCATCTCCGGCACCCCGACCACGGCGGGAAGCTCCAGCGTCACCGCGACCGCCACCGACGGCACCGGGGCGAAGGGCAGCGCCACCTTCACCTGGACGATCAGCCCGACCGGCACCGGCAACACGGTCACGGTAACCAACCCAGGCACCCAGACCGGCACCGTGGGCACCGCGGCCAGCCTGCAGATCCACGCGTCGGACTCCGCGACCGGCCAGACTCTCACCTACACCGCGACCGGCCTGCCGGCCGGCCTGTCCATCAGCTCCTCAACCGGCCTCATCTCCGGCACCCCGACCACGGCGGGAAGCTCCAGCGTCACCGCGACCGCCACCGACGGCACCGGGGCGAAGGGCACCGCCACCTTCACCTGGACGATCAGCTCTGGCAGCTCGTCAGGCGCCTGTCACGTCACCTACACGCCCAACCAGTGGCAGGGCGGGTTCACCGCCAACGTCACGATCGCCGACACCGGCACGACGGCCGTTAACGGCTGGACGCTGGCCTTCACATTCCCCGGCGACCAGAAGATCACCAACGCCTGGAACGGTGTGGAGAGCCAGAGCGGGGAGGCCGTCACGATTACGAACGAGAGCTACAACGGCGCGATCCCGGCAGGCGGCTCCACCACGCTGGGCTTCCAGGGCACCTGGACGAACAACGACACCTCGCCGGCGTCGTTCTCGGTCAACGGCACGACCTGCACCTAACACCAGGACCTGCTTCCCGGGCCGGCTACCGGTCCGGGAAGCAGAATCGCAGTCCGTTCGCCGGGGGCGCCGCGCCCCCGGCGAACGGCATGCCGTGCGAGTGCGCGGTTGGGCAGTAGGGCGGGTGGCCAGTGACACGGGTGGGGCGGATTAGGCGAATGAGGCAACGTCGATAAAGATCTTGGAAGAAAAGACCGCTATACGCGTGCAAAACTTCCGCGACGATACAAGCTTCCAAGATCTTTTCGAACGAGGGCGCCGCGCCCCCGGCGAATGGCATGCCGTGCGAGTGCGCGGTTGGGCAGTAGGGCGGGCGGGCAGTGAATGGCGTTACGAATTAGAGCAGGCTTTGTCGAAGGCGGCGCCGTCGTTCTGGACCGTGCTCATGTCCGGAAGCTGCGCCGCGCCGCTCTGCGACTCGACCAGAGCGGTGTAGTCGTTGGCCAGGGCAGTCATCGCCTTGGCGGTCGCCGGGTGCTTGTCTTGCTGCGCGGCGGCGTTGAGCGCGGCGGCGAAGTTCGTGAAGTCACGATCGAGGGCGGACTCGGCGTTTTCGTCCTTGCCCTGCCGCGTCTGCAAAGTCTGCTCGGCCTTCAGCGCGGCGACGCAGGCCGCGTCGAGACCATACGGCCCGTCGACAGGGGCGCTTGCCCTGGCAGCAGAGGCGGCAGCCGAGACGGAGCCAGCGGAGGTGCCTCCGGCGGTGGCGGTAGCCGCGGTGCAGCCCGCTACGGCGATGCCGGCCGGCAGCACCAAGGCGAGGGCGGCAAGGACGCGGACAGCCCGGTGTCTCATGGGCCGTGACGTTACGCCGGGTGTGAAAGTATGCCCAGGGGCGGCGCGGCGCGGCCGCGTTCAGGCAGCGCATTCGGTCGTGCGAGACTGCCGCCGACCATGAAAATTACACTCGCTGATGTCGCTCGGCGGTAGGGCGTGCCGTCGGCCGCGGGCTCGAAGGAGCGCGGCTTGAGATGCCCGCCGGCGGAAGCGGGTGGCTGCCGCCGGCGGGACGGATCGCGGTTATGCGCTGGGGGGCTTAGCCACAGGCGGTGCCGTTGATGGAGAAGCTCGTCGGGCTAGCGTCGCTGCTGGTCCAGGTGCCCTGGAAGCCGTCCGTGACGCTGGCGCCGGCCGCTATGGTGCCGTTATAGCTGGCGTTGGTGAGGGTTGCGTTCTCACCAGCCTGGGAGAACCCACCGTTGAAGTTGCTGCTGATCTTCTGATCGCCCGGGAAGGTGAACGTCAGCGACCATCCGTTGATCGTGGTCGTACCGGTGTTGGCGATGACCACCTGAGCGGTGAAGCCGCCGGGCCACTCACTGTTCCTGGTGTAGGTGACGTGGCAGGTGCCACCGCCGCTACCGCCGCTGATGTTCCAGGCGAAGGCGGCAGTGCCAGTTGCGCCCGTGCCGTCCCTGACGGTGACCGTGACGGTGCTGTTGCCCGACGCGGTGGGCGTGCCGGAGATCAGCCCGCTGGAGGCGTTGATCGCCAGCCCGGCCGGCAGGCCGGTCGCAGAGTAGGACAGGGTCTGTCCCGACGCCGAATCGACGGCGTGGATCTGGAGGCTGGCAGCGGTGCCGACGGTTCCCGTCTGCGCACCGGGGTTGGTCACCGTCACCGTGTCGCTGCCGCTACCGCCGCCGGCGGCGGCAAGCGTGTTCTGCACCGCGGTGAAGGCGGGCTTGGGGTTGTAGTTCTGGTCGAACATGGTGGCGGCACCCTGACCAGAGAAGGTGCCGGGAACCCAGGAGTCGGCGTCGCCGACGGCCCACTGGGTCACGCCCACGCACCGGGAGACGCCCAGGCAGTCCTTGACCACGGCGGCGAAGTCGGTGGCCTGCTGCTGCAGGTTGGCGCTGCTGGCCGGGAGCGTGATGCGGTCGTCGAGCTCGGTGACCGCGACATCCAGGCCCAGGTTCGCGAACCGCTGCATGTTCGCTTCCATGTCGGATGGGACCTGGCCGAGAATGAAGTGGCTCTCGAAGCCGATACCGTTGAGCGGCACGCCCTGCGCCAGCAGCGACTGCGCGAGGCTGTACATCGCGTTGCTCTTCGCGTTCTCACCCTCGATGTTGTAGTCGTTCAGGTACAGCTTCGCGTTCGGGTCGGCGGCATGCGCGGTCTTGAGCGCGTCGGCGATGTAGCCGCTGCCCATCGCGTTATAGAACGGGTCCGCCACGAACGACCCGTCGCTGTTGAAGGGCTCGTTGACCACGTCCCAGGCGTAGCACTCGCCCTTGAAATGAGTGGCCTCGGTCGTGATGTGGGCCTCCATCGCCGCCTGCACCTGGCTAGCCGGCAGGGATGACACCCATGAGGGGAGCTGGCTCTGCCAGACCAGGTTGTGACAGCGCACCCGCTCGCTGTTGGCCTGGGCGTAGGAGACGATCTGGTCGCCCGGGCCGAAGTTGTACGTGCCGTTGGACGGCTCGGTGGTGTCCCACTTCATCTCGTTGCCCGGCGTGACCATATTGAACTGCTGGGACTGGAGCTGGGTGACCGTCGACTGGGACAGCAGGTTTCCGGTCATGTCGCTGCCGAAGTATCGGCCGCCTGCCGCTTGGGCGAGGGTCTTTAGGGGTGTCCCCGACGCCAGCGTCGCCTGCGCGGTACCTCCGATCGCCAGCGTCGCCACGGCTACCGCGGCTGCCGCGATTGTGGTTATGGCCCCGGCTGCGGATATCCGGCGCCGCGACGCGTTGCCAGGAGACCTGGTCGCGTTCGCTACCGGACGGGATCGCCACATCTTCATGAACCTCCTCGTTATCGAAAGTTATCGGAGAAAATTCCGATAACTGGATAAAGTGAAGGCGTCACGCAGCCTGCCCACAAGGGCGGCGGTCATTTGTTGAGTTAACCGCGTGTTTCGATATGAAAGTTCCACGCGCGCAGCTCGCGTGAGATGACGGCCAGTACGCCGGCAAGCGCTGAGGGCATGACGGTGAGATGCCTGGAGCATGCGGTTGGCATAAGCTCGCAACGTGGATGAAGAATGGCGGGTGAGCCTGACCGCCTGTGGCCAGTTGGCTTCCGGGAAGCCGGTGTTCGCTGATTCCGTTTGTGACCTGCTGCGCAGCCGCGCACGTGAGGATGTCTCCGTTACCGCGGGAAAGACCGGCGTGTTTTTGTACGCTGCCACGACGGATGCCGCCGCGACCGCGGAGGGCATGGCGCGGGAGGTGCTCGCCCAGCAGGGCCTGGTAGCGGACATCCGGCTGGACCGGTGGGACCCGTCCAGCCAGGCCTGGCTGCCGCCCGGTGATGCGGCTGCCGCTGAGCTGCCGTCAGGGCAGGAGCATGACCCCGGCCACAGACGCCTGCGCGCGGCCGGCGCGGTGGTCTCGGCCATCTTCGACGGTCTCGGCAACGCCGACTTTTAAGCCCGGTCGCCAGTCGACTCCTCGGCGCGCGGCGGCACGTCGGCCGGGGCACGGTGACGGGCAGTTGAGCGCGCAGGACGCGTGGCAGCGTCCCGCTGCCGGTCACCCGTCGGCTAGGGCAGCGCCGAGGGCAACGGTCCAGGCTTGCTGCTGGGTGTCCTGGCTCGTCGCTGTGCCAACGCCGAGGTAGCGTTCGATCACCTCGGCATTGCCGAGCAGTTCGGCGCCGGTGCCGGTGAGAGCGACGGAGCCGCGCTCGAGCAGGAAAGCCTGCTGGGCGACGCCGAGCGCGAGGCGCCCGTTCTGCTCAACCAGCAGTATGCCCTTGCCCGCGTCGCGGAGCGCCGTAATGACGTCGAAGATGCGCTCGGTGACCTGCGGCGCCAGGCCCAGTGAGGGCTCGTCGAGGAGCAGGTAGCGGGGGTCGGACATGAGGCCGCGGGCGATGGCGAGCATCTGCTGCTGGCCGCCTGACAGCGATCCTGCATAGTGCCCGAGCCGGGAGGACAGCTCGGGAAAGATGGCGAGCGCCTCATCGAGGCGCGCCCGGTGGGCACCATGCCCCCGCGCCGCGGCCGTGCGGACCGCATAGGCGCCGAGCAGTAGGTTCTCGCGCACGGTCATGTTCGCGAATACCTGCCGGCCTTCCGGCACATGGGCCACGCCCGCGCGGACCGCTCCGTCGGTGGAGCCTCCGGTCAGCTGGCGGCCGTCCACGGTCACCGCGCCGCTGCGGGGCCGCAGCAGCCCCGAGATGACCTTCAGCGTGGTCGACTTGCCCGCCCCGTTGACCCCCACGACGGCCACGATCGTCGCGGGGGGGACCGAGAAGCTCAGCCCGTGGAGGATCTCCTCGGACCCATACCCCGCACGTATTCCAGTCAGTTCGAGCATCTCAGGTGTTCGCCTCCGCGGCGCCGAAGTAGGCGCTGATCACCAGTGGGTCGTTCTGCACCGCCTGCGGCGGCCCCGCGGCGATGACACTCCCGGCGTCCATCACCACAACCTGGTCGCACACGCCCATGACCAGGGACATGTTGTGCTCCACGACCACGACGGTATGGCCGGTGTCCCTGACCGCTCGAAGGATCATCCCCAACTCGGCGGTCTCCGCGTCGTTCATGCCGGCCGCGGGCTCGTCGAACAGCACGACGCTGGGCCGTGCCATCAGCGCCCTGGCCAGCTCCAGGTACTTCTGCGCGGCCAACGGGAGCACCGCGGCCCGCTCGTCGGCGCGATCGGCCAGGCCCATCACCTCGAGCAGCCGACCGGCCCGCGCCGCCATCTGCCGTTCCTCCTGCCGACTGCGCCGCAGCCGCAGCGCCTGGGCGAGGTAGCCGGCCCGGCCCAGCCGGTACCCGCCCACCAGGACGTTGTCCAGCACCGAGAGCTGAGGGAAGACCCGGGCGGTCTGGAAGGTACGGAACAGGCCGAGCGAGGTGATCCGGTCGGACCGCAGCCCGACGATGGACCGGCCCCGCAGGATAACCTCGCCGCTGTCGGGCCGGTAGAGGTTCGTCACGAGGTTGAACATCGTCGACTTGCCCGCCCCATTCGGGCCGATCAGGGCGGTTAGCGACCCCTCGGGGACGGTGAAGCTCGCGTCCCGGACCGCCGCCACGCCGCCGAACGACTTCGATAGTCCCCGCACCTCCAGGGCCAGGCCGTCGGCCCGCCCGGTGGCGCCCGCGTCTACCTTGGCCCCCGCCGCGGGCGCTGAATTCCCGGCGGCGGCGAGCGGGCCACGGGAACTCTTGCCGTTGGCGCTCCCAGCCGTACTTGCGGCTAGCGGGCCGGCCGGGTCCGCAGCCGCGACGGCGCCTGCGGGAGCCGTCCCGCCCGCCGGGCGCTGCCCGGGGAAGCCACGCAGGCCGGCCCAGCCGGGCCGGCCCGCCCCGGCACGGGCGACCCCTTCCAGCACCGCGCCCCAGATGCCGGCTGGCAGGTAACGCAGGAACAGCACGAGGAGCACCCCGGTGGCCAGCATGGAGTAGTTGGCGAAGGACTGCGACACCAGCGGCAGGTAAGTGAGCAGGGCCACCCCGATGAGCGGCCCGAACAGCGTCCCCATGCCGCCGATCGCGAGCATCGTGATGAGGGTCAGGGATTGCGCGCTCCCGACCTGATCAGGGGACAGGTAACGGAAGTAGCTGGCGTAGAGGCTCCCGGCGACCGAGGCCATGCACGCGCTGATGACGAACACGGCGACCTTGGCCCTGGTGATGTGCAGGCCAAGCGACCGGGCCCCCACCTGGTCGCCGTGCATCGCCCGCAGGATCCGGCCCCGGTTGCTGCGCACGAGGTTCGCGCTCAGCACCAGCGCCACCGCCACCAGCACCCAGACCAGATAGAACATCCGGGTATCGGTGTCGAAGGAGTAGCCCGCGACCGAGAACGGGGGAATGCCGGCGATCCCCGAAGGGCCGCCGGTGATGTTCAGCCCGTTGGCCATCGCCTCCACCAGGATCCCGAACGCCAAGGTGACGATGGCGAGGTACATGCCGCGCAGCCGTCCGCAGACCAGGCCGAGCACCGCCGCCACCAGCGCCGAGGCGCACGCGCCGGCGATCAGCCCGACCAGGGTGGGGACGCCGTAGTGCACGGCCAGGATGGCGGAGGTGTACCCGCCGATGGCCATGAACCCGGCCTGCCCCAGGCTTACCTGCCCGGCGATACCGGTCAGCAGGTCCAGGCCCACGATCGTCAGGCAGAACAGGCCGGTGATATCCACCGCCCGCATGTCCCCACCAGGAACTATCTGGGGCAAGAACAACATCACCACGGCCAGCGCGAGCCCCGCGCCCGGCAGCCAGCCGCGCGGCAGCTTCGGCGGAGCGTAGATACGGCCCGCGGTCCGCTCGGCGACGTCCATCCGGGCGCCGCGCACGCGGCCCAGCAGGCCCTGGGGCCGCACGAAAATGATGCCGATGAGAAGGATCAGGCTGATGGCAGTCGAGAACAGCGAGGACACATATCCCGCCACGACCGCCTCGACCACCCCGAGGGCGAGGCCGCCGGCGAGCGAGCCGTACACCGAACCGAGCCCGCCCAGGCTTACCGCGATGAGCCCCTCGTTCGTGTAGGTTGCCATGCTCGAGTAGTCGAGGGACGTCAGGGGGGCGATGACCGCCCCGCCGATGACCCCAAGGACGGCCGCCGCGATGAACGACAGCAGGACCATCCGGTCCACCGGCACGCCCATCAGCCGCGCGGCGGTCATGTTCTCAGACGTGGCCCGGAGCCCGCGCCCCCAGCGGCTGCGCGCAAGCAGCCAGGCCAGGCCCGCCACCGATGCCAGCATCGCCCCGATCACCCAGAAGCCCTGCGTGGGGATGAACAGCTGTCCTGCCCTCACCGGCTGTGACCCGGAGAACTGGTTGAACGCGAACGGGTTAGCTCCCCAGATGAGATACGCTGTGCCCTCGAACGCGGTGAGCAGCCCGCCCATCATCATTAGCAGGCTGCCGTGCGGGATGCGCGTGACCGCCCCGCGAATGACGACCCATTCGATGATCCCGACGGCGGCTCCGACTACGCACACCGACGCAAGGAACGCCGCCACCACCGGCAGGTGGGCGCTGTTCATGAAGGTGTACATCGTGAGCGCGCCCAGCGCCACGAACGCGCCCTGGGCCAGGTTCAGCGCCCCGCTGACGCTGAACACGAGCGAATAGCCCACTGCCAGCAGGGCGTATATCGACCCGGTGATCAGGCCACCGATAATGATGTTGCCGAGCGTCCACACCTCAGGCGTCCTCCTGCCGCACGTCTTTGTCCAGGCTCCTGCCGGGCACCGCCGGTCTCGGCGGGCGGGTCCCGCGGCCGAGACCGCGGGACCCGCCGGCCGCGCAGATGCTAGGGATTGCCCTTACCAGCGGGGCCGGAGGCCGCCGTCCACTCGCCCTGCGACTTGCTCCACTGGGCGATGTACACCGAGGCGATCGTCAGCCCTCGGTTGTCGGGGAGAGACTTATCGGCGAAGTTGTAGGTGCCGTTGATGCCGGCGAAGCTGGTCAGCGACTCGATGTACTGGTGGATCTGCGACGCCGTCGCACCCGTGCCCAGCTTCTTCAGCGCGCTGACCAGGATCAGGCCGGGGTCCCAGGCGAGCGCGTCCCCTTCGTCGGGGACCTTCTGCCCGGCCGCCTGCATCGCGCTGTCGAAGGCCTGCACCTCGGTCTTGGTCTGGCCGGTCAGGTCCTGCGGTCCCACCATGAACGGAGCACCGGGGAAGTAAAGCTGCGCGGGCAGTTCGCCCGCCAGCTTCTGCATTTCCGAATAGGACGCGTTGCCGTTCGTGGTCATGGTGGGCAGGCTGCTCATGCCCAGCTGCTGCATGCCGCTCAGCACCGTGCCGAGCGGCGTGCCCGTGGTCCATACGAGCACGGCCTGCGGGTTGGTCGCCTTGATCTTGGAAAGCTGGGTGGTGACGCTGACGGCGGTGGGGTCGAACTGCTCATGGTCGGTGACCGTCACCGCGCCGTTGCTGCCGGCCACCGCACGCTGGATGTTGGTCCAGCCATCCTGGCCCGAGGAGTCGGTCGAGTTGATGACCGCCACCTTCTTCCACCCCTTGGACTCGACGAAGTTGATGAACGCCTGAGTCTGGTTGATGGTGGAGTTCGACGACGAGTAGACGTAGCTGCCGAGCGCCGGATGGTCGCCTGGGGACAGGTCGTAGACGACGGGCCCGTTGGAGGTAACCAGGTCATCGACAGGCTTGTCGGTGCTCGTGATGCTGCCCACGAGCAGCACGGGCGCCTGGCCGACCAGGGGCGAGGCGAGCGACACCGAGGTCGAGGCCGTGCTCTGGTTGTCGGAGATCGCGAACGCCAGCGGGTGCCCGTCAATGCCGCCGGTGGCGTTGACGTGCTTCGCGAGCGCGTTGAAGGCCGCCGCTTCCTCGGTCCCGAGGAAGGACGCGCTGCCCGTCTCCCCCACGATGGCGTGAATGGTGTAGGCCGAGCCAGACGCCGAGCCGCCCGATGACGAGCTGCCCGCCGCCGGGTCCGACGTCCCAGCCGACGAGGAACCGCAGCCGGCCACGGCTGCTGCCGTCAGCGCCGCGGCCGAGAGGGCGGTCAGCCGGACCGGCCACCTGCGACTGCCCGGGCGGGCGGCCGTCGGCGTCAGTTCGTTGTCCGATGCCCATATCCGAACTCTCATATCGAGGCCGTCTCCTTTAACTTGCCTGAACGAGCAGTGTGCTACCGACGCAAGGTCGTGGGGAGTGTCGCTGGTGGAACGGCCCCGGAAAGCCGGCCGTCCTACCTCGCGGTGCTGCTAATGAGTTGTAGCGAGTCGTCGTGGGAACCGGGGAGGCCGGACGGGCCATCTCGGTGCCTGCAGATTGTGTTAGAGTGGCATAAGGTCATACCATTCTCAATGATTTGCCCATCACGATCTCGTAACAAACCGTAACAAAGGGGGCTATCCGGCCGATCGGACGAGGTACTCCCAGCCCGCCTGGAGCTGGCCGTCGGACCAGACCACGGCGCGCTTGGCCACCGTGTCCTCCTCGCTCCCCCACCGGGCGAGCGGGCCGGCCGCCATGGCGGCGAGCTGGGTCCGGCAGGCCCGGTCCAGCAGGACCGCGGTCATCACGGCGGCCGGGAGGTCCTTGCCCGTCGCAACCAGCCCGTGCTGCGGCATCAGGCAGGCCGGGGCGGAGCCGAGTGCTTCCGCCAGCGCCTGGCCGAGCTCCCGAGAGCTGATCAGCCCCCCGGTCAGCGTGAACCGGGGCACGTCGGGGTAGCAGAAAAGGCTTCCGGCATGACTCAGCGGCCGTAGCGGCACGTCCAGCGCAGAGAACGCGTTAGCGGCGTCCGAATGGGTGTGCACAACGGCGCCGACGTCACCGCGGCGCGCCATGATCTCGGTGTGGATCGGGTATTCGATGTGCCGCCGCCCGGTGCCGTGCAGCACCTCGCCGTCCGGGGACACGAGCACGATCTTGCCTCGGTCAATCTCCTCGAACCCCCAGCCCGAGCACTTCAGCCAGGCGCCGCGGCCCTCCGGGTCACGCACGCTGGCATGCCCCCAGACCATGTCCGACTGGCCCGCCGCCGCGAGCGCGCGGCTGCCCTGAACCGCCAGCGTGATGGCTTCCGACGAGGTCGATGGTGTCGTGACCACTTGTCCACCTTCCGCATAAAGTCTCTGCATAGCAGAACTTCTTTCCTACGCAAATTAACACAAATTAGGACAGGGGAACGTCGATAGGCCGAATGGCCGACGGGAACCCTGGTCAGCGCAGCAGGCCGGCCGATTCCGCGACGGCTGCCTTGAGCGCGGCGGCTAGCCGCGGCCAGTTCGGAGTTCATCCGGTGGATGGGAGCGGCGACGTTGAGGGCGAGCCGCATGGGCGCCTGGCGCGGTGGGTATGCGACGGCGACGGAGCAGATCCCGTTCTCGCTTTCCTCCTGGCTGGTCGCATAGCCCCGGCGGCGGACGTGCTGCAGCTCCGTCTCCAGAGCGGACCGGGTGCGGATCGAGTTCGGGGTGAGGCCGCCGAGTTCCTCGTCGGGATAGAGCCGCCTGAGCTCGTCCTCGCTGCAGTAAGCCAGCATCGCCTTGCCGACCGACGTGCAGTGGGCGGGCATGGAATTGCCGAGCCGAGAGGTAACCCGCGTCGCCTGCGGGCTCTCGACGGCGTCGACAAACCGAACGCTGGCGCCGACTAGGAGAGCGAGGTGCGCCGTTTCCGCGAATTGGTGGCTCAGGGATTCAACGAACGGGCGGAGGACCGCGCGGACGTCGAACCGTTCCAGGATGGAGAGAGCAGCGCCAGTCAGGGCAGTACCCGCCCGGTAGGCGCGCGTGCGCGGGTCCTGCCGCGCGAAGCCGCGATACTGCAGCATGGCGAGCAGCCGGTGGGCCGTCGACGTCGCCACGTTGAGGTACTCGGCGACATCCGTGAGCCGCAGCTCGGACCGTTCGCCTAGGAGCAGCAGGATCTTCAGGGCATTGTCGACCGATTCGATGGGGTACTGCGGGGCGGGGACGTCGGCGACCGCAGGTGCCCCTTGTTTCTGCATGGCAGAAACCTACTCCATTCGTGGGCCGCGCCCGTTGCCTCACGGCGGGGCCGGCCTCGGTCGGTGGCACCTAGATGACGGTCTCTTCGAGCACCTCGGGGACGAACAGCTCGCGCGGCTCGTACGGCCGCGGAATGAGGCCCTGCTCGTAGGAGTAGCGGGTCAGCGCCGCCAGCGCCGCCTCGTTCCCTTCCAGCCCGTAGCTCCAGTAATCCCGGCCGAGCACCCGCTGCGTGTAGGCCACGTCATCGGGCAGCCAGGGCAGCATGTACCGCAGCGACGCGGTCTCAGCCAGCCCGGACAGCGCGATCTCGCGTGCCTTCCCGAACGCATCCATCAGCGACCTGGCCACCCACCGATCGCGCCGGTAGACGTCGGCCCTGATCACCAGCACGTGCATGATCGGGAAGATCCCGGTGTCCCGCCAGTACTGCGATTCGGCCGCCCGGAAGTCAGGGAACAGCCGGGCGACCTTCGGGTGCCCCTCCGCGAAACTGCGTGGCGTGCGCGGTGTGTACAACGCGTCGATCTCGCCCGCGGCCAGCATGTCCGACAGGGTCTGGCCGGGCCCGATCGGTGCCACCTCGACGTCCGGCGGGAGCGTGACCGCCAGTTTCTCCGGACGCCCGGGCTGGTGCAGGCCGCCCGTTCGGTAGCGCACGGAGCTGACCGGGACGCCGTACCGGTCGGCGAGGATGCCGCGGATCCAGACGTTCGCGGTCAGCTGATACTCCGCGACACCTACCGTCCGCCCCGCCAGGTGCTCAGGAAGGCTGATGCCGCTCCCGGTGTGGACGTAGATTCCGCTGTGCCGGAAGGACCTGGACGGGAAGACCGGGATCGCGACGAAGGGCGCGCTCTCGCCCGCCGATAGCGACACGAGATAGCTCGACAGCGACATCTCCGCGGCGTCGAACTCCCGGAACCGTGCCATCCGGAAGAAGATCTCCTCGATGGTCATCGGCAGGCACGTGAGGTCGATCCCCAGCGGCCGGACGGTCCCGTCGATGAGCGGCCGGGTGCGATCGTAGTCCCCGCACGCCAGGCTCAGGCGCAGCATGAGCCGTCAGCCCTGGACGTTCCGCGCGGGTTCGATCGTTGGTTCATCATGTCAGCTCCAGGGATCGGCAGGAATTAGAAAGCGAGCGACTTGATCGTGACGGGAATCGCCTGCGACGGCTGAAGCGGCCGCCCGAGGTCGATGTAGTCGAAATTCAGCAGGTTGAGGCCATCGACGACGAGCACGCTGGTCGCGACGTGCAACTCTTCGCACAGGATGCTGCCCAGGGCATGGCCGATGTCGGCATCGACCGCGAGCACCAGCGGATGTCCGGCCGCGGTCCGAGCCGCCAGGGCCGAGGCGATGCCGAGAGCGAAGGCGGACAGGCGCTGATAGGTGACCCGCCCGGTCCAGTCGAGCGCGAGCACGAGGTCGCCCTCGGTTTCGTGCGCCCCGAACGTGCGCATCGCAGCGGCGATCGCCGCTGCGAGCTCGGTCGCGTCAATCTCATCCGCCAGCTCATAGCCAGGGCGCAGCACCTGGACGTTGCGGCGGGGCAGCAGCGCCCCGGCGGCGGCCACGTAGCAGGTGGGGCCGCTCAGTTGCAGGCTGAACTCCGACGCGCCGAGCGCGGTCGCCCGGATTCGCGCCGCGGCGGGCAGGAGCGGAAACGAGATTGTGCCGTCCGCCAGCCGGCCGACCATGGCGAGGCCCAGTCGTCGCCCCAGGTCGCCGAAGTCGCGCGTCTCGTTGCCGTAGACGTATTCCGCGACCCCGCCGGAGAAGATCACGCCGGTGACGTCGGTGAGCGGGCCGATCGGCTCGGTCAGATAGGGCACCCGCGCCGCGTCGGCGTCGGCGTCGAGCACGGCCGCCAGCACGTCGGCCATCTCGGCGGCGACGGCATCCAGCTCAGCTGAGCTCACGCGCGCGCCGAGCCGAAGCTCCACCCCGGCGGCACGCGCGTGCTTACGCCCGGCTTCTTCGAGCCTGACAATCCGGCCGTCGGCGTCGGCCGCCACCAGCCGTCCGCCGACCTCCAGCGCCGCGGTGGCGGTCACTTCACCGGCAGCGAGGATCGACAGCTTGGTGGTACCGCCCCCGATGTCGATGTTGAGGATGCGGCGGCCGGTGTCCAGGGAAGCCCGCGCCGAGCCCGATCCGTAGGCGGCCAGGGCCGCCTCCATGTGGTGGCCGGCCGCCGCGCAGACAAAGTCGCCGGCCATCGTGGAAACCACCTCGGCGATGCTCTCGGCGTTCTCACGACGGAGTGCCTCTCCGGTGAGGATCACCACCCCGGAATCGACGGCCTCGGGCCGAAGGGCCGCCTCGTCGTAGGCCCGGTCGATGATCCGGCCGATCCCTACCGCGTTGATCAGCCCGTCTGCGGCAAACGGAGTGAACGCGACCGGCGACTCGTACAAGCGGCGCCGTTCAACCACCACGAACCGGGTGGCCAGCCCGGCGCCGCTGCGCTGCAGCGTCAGCTGCGAGAACACAACCTGCGTGCCCGACGATCCGATATCGATTCCAACGCTGCACAGGGTGACGTTCTCCTGGAGCCAGATCGGGTTGTCCGCAAGCAGCCCGATGCTCTCGCCGTGGTGATCGTCGTCTCGATCCTGCTGGTACAGGCGAACGCTGCTGCCCACCCCGCGAGCCTAGAGCGACCCAGCGCTCGTCCCGGCCGGAGCCGGCGGGATGTCGGCGAGTTCGGCCTCGTACGACGACTCCATGGCCGAGGTCAGGCCGTTCGCGGCCAGTGCCTGGGCGAACGTCTCGCGGATAACAGGCTGCTCGTCGACGTAGTCGATCTGGTCACCGCCGATCCGGCGGCTGATCCAGGCCTTCGGCACACCCTGAGAGTTGCGGATGGAAACTCCCTCGTGCTTGAAGGCGAGGTAGCGGGCCGGCTCGGAGCCGGTGTTGAAGTGCTGGTGAAACCACATGTTGGGCGGGATGATGAGCGAACCCACGGACCACTCGTATCGCCGCGGCTCCTCACCTTCAGGCCACATCAGCGAGTAGCCCTCGCCGGACAGGATGATCACGTGCGCGCCAGGCCCGTGCCGGTGGCCTTTCTTGTACGTGCCCACCGGAAACTCTGAAATGTGGCTGTTCATCGAGCCGTTCGCCATCGAGAACCGGATGTGGCCGCCGCCTGCGCCCCGCTCCTTGGCGGTGATCAGCGGAAGGCGCACCGCGTCGGGGACGAAGTTGGTGTCGAGGAGAAACCCCTTGGTCTCCTCCTTGGCCGCGAAGTAATCGGTCTCGCCGTTGAAGCGGTTCGGGAAGTCACGATGGGTGTTGAACACGAAGTCGACGTCGTCGTAGATGTTCAGTACCGGCGGCAGGTTGGTCGAGGAGACGAACCGCGCGGGCGTGGTCCCCGACAGGTTGACGTGTTGGTGAATCGTGTTGAGGGGGATGGCGAACAGCGAGCCGGGCTGCCATTCGAACGTGACCTCGTGGCCGGCGTCGTTCCACACGCGAGTCGAGCCCCTGCCGTCGAGGACCAGGATCATCTCCTCGAACAGCTGTCGCCGCGGGTTGAGCTCGCCGCCGGCCGGGATCTCGCAGACGTAGCAGTCGTTCGACGTCCGGGTGGCGTCGTGATTGATGAACACCGCCCTGCCGCCGCGGGCCTCCCAGTCCTTGAGCTCGACCGAGCGCAGGTCGCGGACGTAATGGCCGCTGATGATGTCCAGGCCCTGGCCGGCCACCCAGCGGGTGTAGGGCGTGTCCTTCTCGGTGACGAACTTGCTCGCAAGCCCGGCATCTACGACGGCTTCCATGCATCACTCCTACGTCAGCGACCGGTAAACCTGCCGACCACGGTAACAGATTCTGTAGATTGGTATAACCATTTGCCCAAAATTTACCCTATGACGGGCGAGTTGCCCGTTCAGGCTGCCATCAGCGACCTTGGTTCTTCACGGCTTCCGCCGCCACGGCGGCCGCCTCCGGGTCGAGGTAGCGCCCGCCCTTCGTGACGGGCGCGAAAGACGCGTCGAGCTCGTACACCAGCGGGATGCCAGTCGGGATGTTGAGCTCGGCGATCGCCTCGTCGCCGATGCTGTCCAGGTGCTTGACCAGGGCGCGGAGGGAATTGCCGTGCGCGACCACGAGGACCGTGCGGCCCGCCGCCAGGTCGGGCACTATCGCGTCAGACCAGTACGGCAGCAGCCGGTGCACGACGTCCCGCAGGCATTCCGTGCGCGGCAGCAGTTCCGGTGGCAGCCCTCGGTAGCGCGGGTCACCGACGGCGGACAGCGGGTCGTCGTCGGAGATCGGCGGCGGGGGCACGTCGTAGGACCGGCGCCAGCGCATGTACTGCTCGTCGCCGTACTGCTCGCGGACCTGCGCCTTGTCTTTGCCCTGGAGGGCGCCGTAGTGCCGCTCGTTCAGCCGCCAGCTCCGCCGGACGGGCAGCCAGCTCAGGCCCGCGATGTCGAGCATGATGTTCGCCGTCTGGACGGTGCGGGTCAGCACCGACGTGTGCACGACGTCCGGTCGCAGTCCCGCGTCAGCGATCATCCGGCCCGCGGCTTCCGCCTCGTGGCGGCCGCCGGCGCAAGGCTGACGTCCGCCCAGCCCGCGAACAGTCCCTTGGCATTCCATTCGCTCTCCGCGTGCCGCAGCAGCACCAGAGTTCCCATGCGCTTTCGCCTTTCTCGCCTCCGTGGCTCGGGGCCTGCCTGCCAGGCTGGCCTGCCACCTGCACCCTAGTAAGCTCGCGCGGCGATTCCCGCCTCGAGCAGCTCGGCCGGCGTCAGCCGCGACGGGTCGCGGGCCAGCGCCGGGTCGGCGGCGATCACCGCGAGCGGCAGCTTGCGCAGCCGCCGCCCGTCCCAGCCCGTCGGTGCGCGCGGCCAGCTCGTCGTGCAGCGCGCCGTCGTCGGCGAGGTCCTTCAGCTCCGGCCACACCACCGCCAGGTCGGTCGAGGGCCGACGCGACGATCCGCGCCCTGGCCGCCGCGTCGGGCAGGGCCGAGCTCCACGACCAGGTCGGCGCGCGACAGGAACGCCTCGTCGACGGCGGACAGGAAGTTGGTCGTGGTCACGACGACCGCCCCGGGCACCGCCGCCGCGAGGTGGTCAAGGCCGGCCAGCACCGCGTCGGTGGCGCGCTGCACGTCGACCGGGTTGGTCTCGAACGACGCGAGGCTCGCGCCGCACCGCGAAGCTCTCCACCTCGTCGATCAGGACGACGACGTGCGGCCGGCGACGCGGCCAGCTCGGGGACGATGTCACGCAGCAGCCTGGTGACGTTCCGCTGGCTCTCGCCGAGCATCTCGCTCGGCATGGCGTGCGGGTCGACCTCGAGGAACGTCGTCGCGCCGCGCGCCGCCACGGCGAGCGCCGCCGCCTGGGCGAGGCCCGCGGCGCCAGCGTGGTCTTGCCGGTGCCGGGCGGCCCGGCGAGCACGATGAGCCCGCTCGGCGGCGCCGGCAGCGCGGCGAGGCGGCGCCCGTGCATCATTGCCACGAGCGCCGTCCCGAGCAGCCGTTCCCTGGTGCCGGCCGGCACGACGATGCTGTCCCACGGCCCGTCGTGGTGGCCCGCGGGCAGCACGTGCACCGACGCGACGCCGGGCGGGAGCGACTGCGTGCTCACGGCCAGGTCGGCCTGGTCAGCTCCGGCCAGTCGACCGTGCCGGGGTCGCCGGCCTGCTTGTCCCTGATGTGGTCCGGCGGCTCCTCGAAGAGCACCAGCGGGTCGCACAGCGCCCGCATCGTCTCGAGCAGGCTGTCGAACATGTGGATCCGCACCACCCGCGCGGTCCGCTCGGGATCGTCGTTGATGTGCTGGTGCCACAGGAAGTGGTCGACGACGATGATGTCGCCCTTCTTCCACGGGTAGGTCTGCCCGCCCTCCGGCTCGGCGCCCAGGTAGGAGTGGCCGTGGCCCTCGACCACGTACAGCCACGCCTCTCCCGGGTGCCGGTGCATCGACTGCGCCGCGGCCCGGCCCGATCTCGAACATCGCCATCGTGATGCCGGAGGCCTGGTAGCCGATCGCCCGGTCGAGCAGGAACGTCGTCCTGGTGCCGCGCGGCGTCGGCAGCATCTCCAGGCTCGTCCCAGCTCGTGTGCAGCCGGCCGCTGCGGCGCGCCTGCTGGTCCGCCGCCAGCCGTCGCAGCCGCTCGGCGTACGGGTCCGCGCCCTCGGCGCCGGGCGAGAACGGCGGCCGGGGCGGCAGCGTGGCGGCGTCGGCGTCACCGCCGTCTTCGAGGATCGCCATGCCCATCGTCTCCAGCATGGGCTCGGAGGAGAAGGTCAGGAACCGGGCCGTGCTCACCGCCCTCGTTGCCGTGGCGGTGCCAGCTCCAGGCGGGCAGGTGCAGCGAGTCACCCGGGACCCCAGTGGATCCGCTCGCCGTCGATCTCGGTCCACGCCTCGCCGGCCACGCAGAACACCATCGCGTCCCACGAGTGGCGGTGCACGGTGCTGATCGTCCCCGGGTCGATCTCGTGCGCGGTGGCGTCCATGGACCGGGTCGGGCGGCCGCCGTCGGCGCCGACGTAGACGCCCCGGCGCATCCGGCGGCTGGTCTCGTGCATCTCGACGTCCTCGAGCGCGACGACCGTGCGCTGGTTGGCCCGCCACGTCTCGATGAACTCGGCGCGACGCTGCTTTCTGGACGTAGTAGTGGGCGACCTTGGTGGTCGTCTTCGTACTCACGGGCAGTCCTCCTACTGGTTGACGTACGGGGCGATCGAGTCTTCGAGTTGGCGAGCGCGGTGGTCGACCTGGCCGGACACCGCGGAACCGCTGATGAACGACAGCGGCAGCGACTCCTTGTCCGCCTGCGCCTTCAGCGCGGGCAGACTGGCGGCCGCGCTGAACGCCTGCCGCAGCGCGGACAGCTCGGAGGCGGGCAAACCGGGGGGCGCGGCGAAGTCGTCGGACAGGTTGCTCAGCGCGAGCGCCTCGTTGACCGCCGCTGCCTTGCCGCCGGACAGGTGCGCCGAGGACATCGCGGTCTGCAGGGTGGGCACGCCGCTGAGCACCTTCTGGTAGCTCGGCAGCGAGACCGGGCCGATGACAAGCAGCGGCTTCGCCTCGTTGCCGGATATTAGCGGGTAGAGCGTCGACATGGCCTCGAGGATCGTCTGGCCGTCCTTGGCCAGGAAGCCCTGCTTGAGCGCGGAGGTCTGCTCGAACCCGGTGTCGAGCTTGTAGGGGACGCCGAACGCCCCGTAGAGCACGCGGATGAGCATGTCCCCGATCGCCGTTGCGGATGTCGAGCACGGTCACCTGGCCGCTGGGGTGCAGCATCCCGGAGAAGCTCGACACGCTGGAGCCGGGTTGGGTGACGATCGCGTTCGGGATCTGGGCGGGCTGGCCGATCCAGTCCAGCTTTCGACATGGTGAAGCTCTGGCCAGGCTGCTTCTCCACCAGGCTGGCGATGTCGCCGCCGACGTTCACCATGCCGATGGTCAGCCCGTTCGGCGTGGCCGCGGCCATCTGGTTGCTGCCCTGGAGCGTCCCGGCGCCGTTGACGTTCTCGACGTTGATCGTGGCCCCGAGTTCCTGGCCCACGTACGGCGCGAACAGCCGGGCGTAGGAGTCGTAGCTGCCGCCGGGGCGTCCGGGGCGATGAGCGTGATGGTCTTGCCCTTGAAGTAGCCCGCTCCCCCGCCCGCTCCGGAGGCCGTGCTGCCCCCGGACCCGGTGACGAGCGACGAGCAGGCCGCGAGCAAGGCGGCGGACGCCGCCGCGACCGCGACGCCCGCGATCCGGCGCCGCCGTGACGTAGTCGATCTAGTCCGCTGTGCTTCGTGATCGGACATGTTTCTGCCTTTCATGGTGGTGGCGATGCTGACGGCTCGGCTGGTCAGGCAGCCGGCAGGCCGCGAGGTTAGATCAGGACCCCGGAGAACGTGAGGCTGAACAGGGTTACGAAGGCATAGGCGATTCCGAAGGACGTGGCGGTGACCACGGCCGCGTACGTGAGGCGCTGCCAGCGGCGGTCCCACTCGACCGAGGTCAGGCAGTAGGCGGCGGCGACCACCGGCACGCCTACCTCGAAGCCGAACAGGTAGCTCGCGGCCACCGCGGCCCAGATCCAGCCGAGGGCGACGAGCTCGCGCGCGGTCCGGCGCATCCGGCGCCCGGACTCGGGCTGGTCGTCCGGAGGCCGGCTCCCCTCCGGCTCTGGTTCCAGTCCCACCCTTCGCCCGAACGGACCCGGCTGACTCTCCAGCCCACCGCTGGTCTCGCTGTCGTGGCCGGCCCCGGCGTCATAACCAGCGGGGACGGTCGCCAGCGCGGCGTCCATCGCCTCCGGTCCCACCGCCTCCGCGGTCACGGCGCCCAGGCGCGCCGCGCGCCGTCCGGTGGCGGAGCACCCCGATCCCACGGGACGCCAGCCGGAACAGGGCCACCGCGGCGGCGATGGCCGCGATGATGGCGGGCACGCTGCCCGCGTCGGCGGGGTAGCCGAGGGCGATGACCATGTAGATGATCGACACGACGGCGATGACGGCCTCGGTCACCGGCTCGAGGACCGGGTGGGGGGACCGGGGGCCGCGGGCCGCCCGCTGGGGGGTGATCACGGCCCGGCCGCGCCGGCTGCGCCACGTGATCAGCACCAGCAGGGCGATGCTGATGAGGAGGAACACGTCCGCGAGCGGGCTGTGGACGATGAAGCCCCAGCCGTAGATGCTCTGCGTCAGGTGCACGTTGTCGGCGAACGTGCCGCCGAGCACCAGGCCGATGGTCATCGCCGCCACGGAGTAGCCGACCTTGCGCAGCACCACGCCGAAGACGGCGAACACGCCGAGCTCGACGACGCCGGCGAAGCCGGTCACGGCCGCGAAGCTGCCGAGCACCGCGAGCGTGATGATGATCGGCATCATGACCGGGCCGCGCACGCTTGTCGCCCGGCTGAGCCACGGGGTGATGATCAGGCCGACCGCGCAGGACACCAGCCCCGCGATGGCCATCACCCACAGCATCGAGTAGGGCAGCGACGGCTCGGTCTTGAGCAGCGTGGGGCCGGGCTGGATGCCGAGGATCGACAGGGCGGCGATGAAGATGACCATGCCGACGCCGGACGGCAGCCCGAGCGCGACGGCGGGTACCAGCGAGCCGACTTCCTTCGCGAGCGAGGATCCTTCGGCCGACGCGATGCCGGCCGGTACGCCGGTGCCGAACTGCCTGCCGTACTTCCGCGAGACCTGACGGCCCAGGCTGTAGGAGATGAAGTTGGCGCTGAAGCCGCCGATGCCCGGGATGAGACCGAGCAGGCTGGCGACGAGCGCTGAGCGCAGGATGTGGACCCAGGACCGGGCGGCGTCGCCGAGGCCCTCGCCGACCTGGCGCCGGAAGGCGTTGCGGAGCATGGCCTGCTGTCCGGTCGCGACGGACTCGTTGCGGCCGTACATCACGACCATCTGCGTCATCGCGAAGACGCCGAGCGCGAAGGGGACGATGTTCAGGCCGTCCATCAGCGCGAAGTTGCCGAACGTGAACCGGTCGATGCCGGTCACCGGGTCGCTCGCCGATGAACGAGAACATCAGCCCGATCGCGCCGGACAAGACGACCTTGGCGCTTGAGGTGCTCTCCCCGGTGCCGCCGATCAGCACCAGCGCCAGGACGATGATGGCGACGAACTCCGGCGGATGGAAGAGGTTGACAAGCGAGCCGGAGATCGGGATCAGCACCAGCAGGGCGGCGCAGGCGATCCAGCCGCCGGCCCACGTCGACGCGGCGGAGATGGCAAGGGCGCGGCCGGCCTCGCCGCGCTGCGCCATCGGGAAGCCGTCAAGCGTGGTCGGGTAGGACTCCGGCGCGCCCGGCGTGTTCAGCAAGATGGCGGTGATCGAGGCCGCGTAGTAGGAGGCGGCCTGGGTGGCCAGCATCAGCGTGATCGCGGGGATCACGCTCATGTGGTACAGGAACGGCAGCATCAGGCTGAGCGCGAGCGACACGCCCATGCCGGGGAGCATGCCCATGAACATGCCGACCGCCATGCCGACGAACAGCAGCCCGATCGCTTCGGGGGTGAGCAGTTGCGAAAAGCCGGAAAACAGATCGTGCGTCATCGGGACCCTATCTCGCGGCCCTGGGCGGTGCCCTTGGGCTGTCTGCCCGGCCTATCCGGATAACCGGATTCCGGGCGGGTGCGTGCGATCGATCAACCGATAATGGCATAAGGTCATACCATTTTACAAGAGGCTGCATTAGTAAAATCTGAGTGACCAGCAGACCGGGGATCATGAACAATGCACCGGGGCGGAGCGGTTACCGGGCCGTCAGCGGCCGTACTCGTCGAGCTGGTAGCGGCGCGGCCTGAGCACCCGGCAGATCTCCCGGTTGAGCGCACTCTGCGGCAGGCCGATGCCGGCCTCGGCGGCCATGTCCTGGACGATCTTCAAGTCGTCCTCGGCCCACGCCATCGTCTGGTTGCCCCAGTTGTCGAGCGCCTGGTTGGCCGCGCTGCTCGTCCGCAGCGCCGACCGCAGTTGGTCGACGTCGACCCCGAAGCGCGTCGCAAGCGCCAGCCCCTCATGGTCCGCCACCAGGCAGGCCCACAGGATCAGGTTGTTGATGGCCTTGCCGGCCTGGCCCGCGCCGACGTCGCCGAGGTGCACGGCATCGGCGGAGTACGCCCGCGCGACCGGGGTGAACTTCGCCACCGCGGCCTCGGTCCCGCCGAGCAGCGACAGCAGCTGGCCGGCGTCAGCCGCCCGCGATCCGCGGCACACCGGAGCGTCCACCACGTCCACCCCGTTCGGCTCGGCCGCCGCGTGCAGGCGCTTCATGACCGCCGCCGATACCGTGCTGAGGACCGCGACGAGCGTCCCGCGCGGCAGCCGCCTCAGCAGGCCGTCGCCGCCGTGCATGATCTCGTTGAGCTGCTCCTCGTAGCCGACGCAGACGAGCACGGTGCCGCACCGGGCCGCGATATCCCCGATGTCGGTCACGAAGGCGGCGCCGGAGTCCGCCACCGTCTCCCGCTTGGCGGGGTCGACGTCGTACACGACGACCGGGAATCCGGCTCTGACCAGGTGGCCGATGATCGGCAGCCCCATGCGGCCCGCGCCCAGGACTCCAACCGGCCGCTTGTCTGCTGTCTGCATGCTTCGCATCCTCTCTGGGTCGGCGTCAGGCGCCGGTGCGGGTTCCGAGGCGGGGGTAGACGCGGCGGGCGTTCTGTTCGTAGATCTTGCGGAGGTCCGCTTCTGGCAGGCCCGCCTGGTCGACGTACCGCTTCGTGTCGTCCCAGGCGGCGCCGGTCTCCGGGTCGTCGCCGCGGACGGCGCCGAGCATCTCCGAGGCGAACAGGATGTTGTCCGCGGCGATGACCGAGGTCAGCAGGTCGATGCCGGGCTGGTGGTAGACGCAGGTGTCGAAGAAGACGTTCCGCAGCAGGTGCCCGGCGATCGGCGGGCGCTCCATCCGGACGGCCAGGCCCCGGTAGCGGCCCCAGTGGTAGGGCACGGCGCCGCCGCCGTGCGGGATCACGAACCGCAGCGTCGGGAACCGGTCGAACAGGTCGCCCCGCACCAGCTGCATGAACACCGTCGTGTCGGCGTTGAGGTAGTGCGCGCCGAGCGTGTGGAAGGCCGGGTTGCAGCGAGGTCGACACGTGGATCATCGCGGGCACGTCGAGCTCGACCATCGCCTCGTACAGCGGGAACCAGTACGGGTCGGTCATCGGCGGGGAGGTCCAGTAGCCGCCGGACGGGTCGGGGTTGAGGTTGCAGCCGACGAACCCGAGCTGGTCGACGCACCGGCGCAGCTCGGCGACGCAGTCGCCGAGCGAGCCGCCGGGGGTCTGCGGCAGCTGGCAGACGCCGGCGAAGTGCTCGGGGAACAGCGTCGTCGACCCGGTGCACCAGGTCGTTGCACGCCCGCGCCCACGCCACGCGCGATCGCCGGGTCGGCGACGTGGTGCTCCATGCCGGAGGCCTGGGGCGAGAAGAGCATCAGGTCGCCGCCGCGCTCGCGCAGCAGCCGCAGCTGGTTGTTCTCGATCGCTCTCGCGGATCGCGTCGTCGCTGATCGGCGCCGGCGACGGCTCGGCAGGGACGGGTCAGCCAGCCGGGCGAGCTGCGCGTCCCGGAAGCCCTGCAGCGCGGCCGGCGCCGTGGTGTAGTGACCGTGGCAGTCGATGATCATCGGACGCTCCCGGCGACGCCGCACGACCGCCTAGTCCGACGTACCGCAGGCCCTCGCTCGGCCAGCCGCTCGCGCATGCCGTTGACGTCGAGGCTGAGCTCGCCGGCGGCGTACCGCTCGCGGGCCGCCGCCTCCTTCTCCTCGCGGGCCCGGGAGGCCTCGAGCACCGCGGCAGCGTCCGGCGCGGGGCACGACGACGACGCCGTCGTCGTCGGCGACGATCACGTCGCCCGGCGTCGATCGAGCTGGCCGGCGCAGACGAGCGGGACGTTGACGTCGCCGAGCGTCTCCTTCACGGTGCCCGGCCGCGGAGACGCACCGGGACCAGACCGGGAAGCCCATCCGGGTCAGCTCGCGCGACGTCGCGGCAGCCCGCGTCGATGACCAGGCCGCGCACGCCGCGCGCCGCGAGCGCGGTGGCGAGCAGCTCGCCGAAGTACCCGTCGTCGCGAGCGGGAGGTCGGCGCGACCACGAGGATGTCGCCGTCGCGGCACTGCTCGACGGCGACGTGGATCATCCAGTTGTCGCCGGGCGGCACGCTGACCGTGACCGCCGTGCCGGCGATGCGCGCGCCCGGGTAGATCGGGTCGCAGGTACGGGGCCAGCAGGCCGCGTGCGGCCCTGCGCCTCGTGCACGGTGGCGACGCCGAACTCGGCGAACGCGTCGACGACCGCCCGGTCGGTGCGCGTCGACGTCGCGGACGACGATACGCCATGCTCAGGCCTCCCACGGGCAGCAGGGACACGTGGATGACGTCCTCGTCGCCGCCTGCGCCGCCGATCGCGTTGATCGCGCGGTCCACGTCGGCGAGACCGAACGTGTGCGTGGCCAGCAGGTCGAGCGGGAACCGGCCGGACGCGAGCTGCCCGACCGCGAGCTCGCAGGCGCGGTAGCTGTGGCCGCGCGCGCTCTTGATCGTGATCGCCTTCTCGGTCACCTTCTTCACCGGGAAGTCGGGGAAGGCGGCCAGCTCGCCCTGGATCAGCAGCGTGCCCTCGCGGCGCTTGAGCGCGTCGATGCCGAGCAGCACCGGCGCGGTCCCGGCGCCCGGAGGTGCAGTCGAGCACGACGTCGACGCCCTTGCCGCCGGTGACCTCCATGATCCGCGTCGAGCGGGTCCTCGGCCTGCACGTCGATCACGTAGTCGGCGCCGAGCTTGCTTGGCCATCTCCAGGCGCGCCGCGTCCCTGGTGGTGCCGGTGACGATGATCAGCGAGGCGCCGGCCTGCTTGCAGGCGACCGTCTGCGACAGCCCCTGCTGGCCCGGGCCCTGGATGAGCACGGTCGAGTCGTAGCCGACGCCGGCCGTCGAACAGCGCCCACTCGATGCCGTTGGACATCGGCGTGACGAGCCCGGCCAGCTCGGGCGTCAGCGCCGTCCGGGACCTTGTGCAGCACCGCGTTCCACGGCAGGAACATGTACTGCGCGAACCCGCCCCACAGGTGGTACGGGTTGTCCGCCGACGTGTAGCCGTAGCGGCGCGCGTCCGGGTTGGTGCGCCAGTCGGTCAGCTCGCAGTGCCGGTACTCCCCCGCCCGGCACCAGTCGCAGCTGGAAGCAGCCGACGTAGTGCTCGACGAAGACGCGGTCGCCCTCGCGGACGCCCTGCCGCTCGGCGAACGTGCGTCCGGCCTTGGCGATCACGCCGACGTTCTCGTGCCCCATGATCACCGGGTCGGCGAACGGCGGCTTCGCGTACATCTTCACGTCGGTCCCGCAGATCCCGGCGACCTCGACCTTGAGCAGGGCACCGTCGTCGGGTATGTCCGGCATCGGGAACTCGCGCAGCTCGGTGCGTCCCGGACCGGTCCTGACCGCTGCCAGCACTTGCTCAGCCATGAGCGACGCTCCTCACTGGTGCTCGTCCACTGGTACTCGACCAGAAAGGTCTATTGGTATGACAGATTACCATGCTAGGGTTCGGGCTATGGGCCAGCTCGACACTCACCGCCGTGACCCGCACCCAGGGCGCCACCGCGGGCGCTGAAGGACGGGACCGTCCAGCCGGCCGGCTGCGACGCTGCAACTTCGAGGAGGTGCCGGTCCTCGTCCAGGCCTTCCGCCGGATGGTGCGCACGCTCGAGTTCGACGTCACCGAGATGGCGTTCACCACCTACCTGGTCGCGAAGGCGCACGGCAAGCCGTTCACCGCGCTGCCGGTGTTCCTCGTGCGCGGCTTCCACCACGGCGCGATCCTGCGCGGCACGAGCGTCGGGCGCCCTCGCGCCGAAGGACCTGGACGGCCGCGCGTCGGCGTCAACCGCGGCTACACGGTCACGACCGGCGTCTGGGCCCGCGGCATCCTGGCCGACGAGTACGGCGTCGACCTCAGCCGCGTCACCTGGGTGCTGTCCGGCGACGAGCACGTCGCGCGAGTACGTCCCGCCGCCCAACGTCGTCCCGGTCGCGCCCGGCCAGGACGTCGCCGGCGATGGTCGCCGCCGGCGAGCTCGCCGCGGGCATCGGCGTGCCCGCCGACCGCCCGGACCTGGCGCCGCTGATCCCGGACGCGGCGGAGGCCGGGTACCGCGCGCTGCGCGAGCGCGGCCTCTACCCGATCAACCACCTCGTCGTCGTCAAGGACGAACTGCTCGCCGCGCACCCCGGACCTCGCCGCGGATCTGTTCGGCGCCTACGCGGCGGCCAAGAACCGCTACGTCGACGCGCTGCGCGAACGGACGGCGATCGCCGAGCCCGACCCGGCCGACCGGATGTACCAGCGGGTCGCGCAGATCACCGGCGCCGACCCGCTGCCCTACGGCATCGCCCCCAACCGCGCGATGATCGACCAGCTCATCCGGCACGCGGTCGACCAGAAGATCCTCGACAAGCCCGTCTCGGCCGAGGACCTGTTCGCCGCGGGCACCCACGACCTGACCGCCTGAGCCGGGCAGACGAGCCCGGCGGAACCGACAGCAGGAGGACCATACCGTGCGGATCGTGATCGCCGCCGACCACAACGGCGTCGCACTGAAGGACTACCTCATCGGGCGGCTCGCCGCCGAGGGCCACGACGTCGACGATCTCGGCAGCCACGGCGACGGAGTGGTCGACTACCCGCCGCTGTGCGCCGCGGTCGGCCGACGAGTCGTCAGCGGGGCGGCCGACCGGGGCATCGTGCTCGGCGGCTCGGGCTCCGGTGAGCAGATCGCGTGCAACAAGATCGACGGCGTCCGCGCGGGCGTCTGCCACGACCTGTTCACCACCGAGATCGCGCGCGCCCACAACGACGCGAACGTGCTCATCATCGGCGCGAAGATCGTCGCGCCCGCCCTGGCGGAGATGATCACCAGCCTGTGGCTGGCGACGCCGTTCAAGGGCGGCCGCCACCAGGACCGGCTGGACCAGATCGCCGCCCTGGAACGCGGGGAGTCACTCAGCGCCAGCTAGACGCCGGCGCCGGCTGAACGCAGGAACTCAAGCACGCGGAAGGGCGCGGTCTCGGCCGTCTGCCCGCTCACGGGCATGTCCCAGTACTCGGCCCGCGGCAGGCACTCCTGCAGGTAGCGAGCGGCCGAGGTCGCGTGCGACGCGTCCTGGCCTGGCACGATGAGCGCCGGGAGGTCAAGCCGCAGCAGGTCCTCCGGCTCCGGCCCGGGCACGGTGTCCCGGTCGAACAGGGTCCGCGCCAGGCCGGCCACGAGCGTCTCGTACCGTTTCTGGTCGAAAGACCGGTAGCCGTCCGCGAACGCCGGGTCGCTGCGGACGCAGTTCACCCACGGGCCGACGCGTGGGTCCTGCGTGAACCCCTGGTCGGACGAGAGGGCCAAGTCGACCAGAGCCGGGAGGGACCGTTCGGCGACAAAGGAGAGATGCCGCGCGAACCTGGCGTGCTGCGCGATGCGGTACCGTGCACCACCCGCGGGTGAGTAGAGCACCATCGACATGACCGAGTCCGGCCAGGTGGCGGCGAAGACGGTCACCGCCGAGCAGCCCACGCAGCCGCCCATCAGGTGGGCGCGGTCGATGCCGAGGTGGTCGAGCAGGCCCTTGCCCTGCGCGGCGTAGTCCGCCCAGGTGATCCGCTCGATCCGGCCGCCGGAAGCGCCGGACTCGCGCCGGTCGAACATGACGCAGGTGTAGGAATTCCGGAGCTGGTCCACGAGCCCGAGCCGGGCGTAGAGGCTGAATGACGACCAGTTGGCGAGCGTCGCGTTGAACCCGCCCGGGGAGAACATGAGCAGCGGCGGCCCGTCCCCGGTCACCTCGTAATGCGTGGCAATGCCGTCGATAACGGCGGTCGGCATGCGCAATCCTCTCTAGGCCCGTTCCTGGCCCATGCTAGGCCCGGGCGGCGAGATCGCCCTTGATGTGCCGGCCGGCCCGCACGTCCTCGGCGACCGCCGTCAGCGCGTCCATCGTGACCTGGGCGACGTGAGCGTAGGTGTCCGGCTTGTCGTCCAGCGTTCGCGCCGCGTAGCCAATGGCGGCGTGCGCCATCCGGACCCGCCCGTCGAGCCACGGGCCGCCGCCCGCGCCGCCGATGACGGGGATGCCGACCGCCTTGGTGACCTCGGGTCCCGCGACCGGCCCGGAGTTGGTGAAGTCGAGCAGGGCCGCGCCCGCTTCCTCCAGGCGCTTCGCGTCGGCGACAAGCTCGTCCTGCATGCCTTCAGGCACCCGCGCGCCTGGCGCGAGCATCGCCTCGTAGCCGACACCGTGCCGCAGCGCTGTCTGCGGGGTGACCCCGAGCTGCGCCCACACCGGGATGCCGGCCCGCGTCACCGCGGCCACGGCCGCGGGAAAGTCGGCCGCGCCGTCGATCTTCACGAGATCCGCCCCGGCTTCCTTGGCGAGGGTGATCGCGGCGCGCACGGCGCTGTCGGTGCCCTCCTGGACCGGGCCGAACGGGATGTCCACGCTGACCAGCGCCCTCGACACCCCGCGGCGGACCGCCCGGCACACGATGAGCATCTCCGCCAGCGTGACTTCCAGCGGGCTGCGGTGGCCCCAGAGGTTGACGCCGACAGAGTCGCCGACGGACACGATCTCCACGCCGGCCCGGTCGGCGATCGTGGCGATCTGGTAGTCCCAGGCCACGACGCCGACGATCTTCCGCCCGTCACGCTTCATCTGCTGGAGCGCGCCGACGGTCACTTTCTCGTTCATGATTCCCTACACCCTGAGAGCGGACAGGACCTCCGGGACGTCCGCGACGTCCCGGAGGACCACGAGCACCATCGCGTTGGGCCGCAGCGCGGCCACCACCTGGTTGACCGGGGCGCCGCCTGGCAGCACCAGGCCCGCGGACATGATGCCGCGCGCCGCGGCGGCGTCGCCGATGATCGACGCCGCCTCCGCGCTCGCGCCCGCCGACGCGACCATCACGACGGTGTCGGCGCCGTCGAGCTCCTCGCTCAGCAGCGCCGTGCCGCCGGTCCCGGCGTGCCGGAGCAGCGCGTCATCCGGGACCGCCGACTCGAACACGAGGAAGTGCCCGCCGCCCCACGACCGACTCCCCATATCCCGGACGATCCCTCGTGACTCCTCGTCAAGCGCGATCACCCGCGAGCTGCGGCGGGTGAACGCGGGGGCGGTGATTCGGTACCTGGCCTCGGCGGCCGTGGTGGCGCGGGCGCAGCTGCTGAGCAGCGTCGGCTGGCGCTGTGCGGCTGGTTCTGGCTGGGTGGCCGGCTCGGGCTGCGCGATTGGCGTGCTCACACCGACGCGTGCTTCTGGCCCGGCCGCACGCGCAGGACGTCCGCGCAGCCCTCGATGAACGACTGGTCCTTGGGCAGCACGATGGCGGCGGACCGGACCTCCTGGTGCTCGACGTCGACGCCAGGCGGCGTCACACCCTCGTCGCGCAGCGCCTCCACGGCCCGCCAGAGCTTGCGGCGGGCCATGATGATGCCGCTGTCGGTCGACACCAGGCGCTCCTTGGTCCGGTCCACGATCGGGCCCATGCTCTCCTGCAGGGAAGCGTCCTGCATGGAGATCCCCTTGATGCCCGAGTACGTGTCGCCGCGCTTCTGGGCGGCGCGGTCCATCATGTAGTCGTTGTCCTTATTCTGCAGCGGCCGGTACGTCCCCGGGACGAACTCGTTGTGGACCCCGTGGCCGTCCTTCATGTGCTGGACCTCGGACTCCGACAGCGGACGGACCGGGTGGTAGTCGTAGGTGAACACCCAGCAGTTCTCGTCGTCGATCGGGATCCAGAAGTGGCCGTGGATCGGATGGTCGCCGCGCGGCGGGATCATCGTGAAGCTGGGCATAACCCACGGCGTGATCCGCCAGTAGTAGTGCCCCTCCTCCGCGTTGCGGCGGACGCCGATGAACAGCCCGCCCTCGGACTCCACGACCTCGAAGAAGGGCTTCATGTCGGCCAGGTTGTACTTGTTGCCCACGGCGCCCTTGAACAGCGGGTCGTTCTTGAGGCCGTCGGAGTGCAGCCAGGAGACGTGGCTGGAGTCGATGCCGCCTTCAAGCGCCTGCAGCCAGTTGCACTCCTGCCACCGCTTGGACGTGAAGCTCTGCTCGGCGGGCACCCGGGCGAACTCCCACTGCGGCAGGTCCGGCGTCGTCGCCGGGTCGCCCATGTAGGTCCAGAGCACGTCGCCGATCTTGACCATCGGGTAGCTCTTGAGCTTGATCTTCGAGCACAGGCTGCTGTGCCGCTCGTCGGGCTCGGACGGGATCTCGACGCACTGGCCGTTCACGTCGTACTTCCACCCGTGGTAGGAGCAGCGCAGCCCGGACTCCTCGTTGCGCGCGAACCACAGCGACACGCCCCGGTGCGCGCAGAACTCGTCCATCAGGCCGTACCTGCCGTCGCTATCGCGGAAGGCGATCAGCCGCTCCGACAGCAGCTTCACCCGCACCGGCGGGCAGTCGTTCTCCGGAAGCTCCTCGGACAGCAGCGCCGGGATCCAGTACTGACGGAACATGTCGCCCATCGGCGTCCCAGGTCCGGTCTGGGTGAGTAGATCGTTGATCTCCTGGTTCAGCATCGCGGTTGCTGTCCTGCCTCTTCTCGCGCGTGCCCTCGCTCAGGGCCAACTCGGTTCATGACGGGGTGCGGCCCATGAACAGGCAGGTGAAGAACGCCCGCCAGGGCACTTCGACGTCGGTGACGCCCGCCGCCGCGAAGGCGTCCAGGTGGTCCTGGACGCTGGTGAGCGGGTAGTTGTGGTGGTGCTTGGGCCCGTCGGGGGTGACGCCGAACTGCCTGCGGGCCGCCCGGAGCCGCTGGTCCCACACGTCGTCGAACCCGGCCGCGGCGGGCGGGCCCGCCTGGCTGGCCGGACCGATGTGGTCGAGGTTGACCAGCCAGCCGCCCGGCTTGAGCCTGCTCGCCGCGGCCGCGTAGAAGCTGATCAGGCCGTCCCGGTCGAGGTGGTGGGCGGCGCGGGAGGTGGTGATGACATCCGCGTTGCCCGGCAGGGCGGCCCCGTCCAGGTCGGTCATGTCGACGATGTGGTACTCGACCCGGTCGCCGAACGGCGCGAGCTTCTGGTATGCCAGGTCCAGCATCGGTCGCGACGCGTCCGACCAGATGCCATGGGCCCGCGGGAACTGCTTGAGGAAGATCTCGAGCACGGCGCCGGGGCCCGCGCCGATGTCGATGATCGTCGCCGGGTCAGGGTTGTCGCCGGCGACGACGGCCGCGGCCATCCGCCGCGGGAAGTCCAGGAGGTCGCGGAAGGAGTCGCCGGTCGCCCAGTCGCGGGCGAAGTCCGTGTCCGACCAGATAGCCGCTGACTGCTGGCCTTGTGCGGTCACGCGCCCACCGCCGCGCCGTACTCCGGAGCGTTCTCGAGGTAGGCGACCTGGTTGTAGCCGAGCTGCTTGAACAGGCGGTTCTGCCCGGACAGCAGCCGGAGCGGCTGGCCGTCAGCGCTGAAGTGCTGCGCGATGGTGTTCTGCGGGACGTAGAGCGTGTCGCCGGTCTTGATCTCGTGCCTGGTCGGCTCGTTGGCGATCCTGGCGTAGTACTTGTCGTCCAGGTCGGCCGCTACCTCCCAGTGCAGGCTGTAGCCCGAACCGCCGAGGACGTAGAGGATCTCGTCGGCCATGTGCCACCGCTTGCCTGAGCGGCTCCCGGCCGGGATCTCAAGCTCGAAGACGTCAACGCTGAACGTGCGCACGTCGGTCGTGTCCGGGGATGACAGCACGCGGACCTTGCCCAGCGGAGTGGTCTCCCAGGTCGTCTCGGCCTGCTTGACGACCTTCCTGCGCTTCTCGACGCCAGGGGTCCAGATCTGCGACCAGTCAACGCGCTCGCCGTACTTGTCCGCGTCGGCGAGCGGGCCGCTGCGGCCCTGCTGGATGAGGCCGAGGTACATCCACGCGCACTTGGCCTTCATGACGAGCGCCGTCGCCTGCTCGTCATAGGGGTTGAAGTGCCGGTGAACCGAGTCGGTGTGGACGAGCACGAGATCGCCGGTCGCCCAGTCGTACCGCTCGCCGTCGTGGACCTCGTAGCCGTTGCCCTCGAGGATGTAGAACGCCGCCTCGTTCTGGTGGCCGTGACCGTGGTTCGACGACCGGGGCGGCAGCTGCACGAAGTGCACCTGGAGCGTCTGGGTCAAGAACGGGTCGTCGCCGGGGCCGACCCGCCACCAGGTCTTTGATTGATCCGAGTCCCCGGAGTGGCCGACCTTCGCGTCGTCCACGACCACGGAGTTGTCGCGCACCCGGGGCGCCGCAAGCTGGGCAGTCCGGAATTCTTTGAGGCCATAGGTCTCCGAGGTCATTCCCCGGAGGAACACGCGTCCGCTCTTCGCCACAACGACTCCCTCTCCAGTATCGGTCTAACAATTATACCTCTGACCATCGATCCACGTCGAGGTCTCCACGCCGACGGGTCTTGGTGGTCGCCCGCGCGGGTCTCGATGGCCGCCCGCGCGGGCGCCGTCTCACGCCCGGCTGAACACGGGCGCTAGCCCGCGTCCCACGACCGCACGAGTTCGGTGTCGGCGCCGACGCGCCCGACCTTCCCGCTGCCGCCCGGGCTGCCAAGGGGTTCGTCGCGGCCGTCCAGCGGCTCGATGAAGAAGCGCTGGTTGTCCTCGACGAACGCAGTCATGTCCGGCGGCGCCTTGAAGTCGGTGAAGATGGCGCTCTCGGGGCAGGCCGGCTCGCAGGCCCCGCAGTCGATGCATTCACGGGGGTTGATGTAGAGCTTCCGGTCGCCTTCATAGATGCAGTCCACCGGGCATTCCTCGATGCACGATTTGTCCATCACGTCGATGCACGGGGCGGCGATGAAGTAGGGCATGGATGCTGGCTCCTGATTCAGGCTGCTTGCGAGGTCAGGTCGCTTGAGTGGCCGGGAAACAACGGTGCCTTGGGGTCGAGCGCGGCGACGGCGTTGTTCACTGCCGTCGCGGCCTCGCCGAAGCCGACCGCGATCAGCCGGACCTTGCCGGGGTACTCGGTGATGTCGCCTGCGGCGTACACGCGGTTCAGGTTCGTCGCCATGGCCGTGTCCACGACCAGGCGCCGCTCGGCGATGTCTAGGCCCCAGGACTCGAGCGCACTGATGTCGGCGGTGAAGCCGAGGGCGGCGACGACCGCCTGCGTCTTGAGGCGGGTCGTCTCCTTGGTCCGCTTGCGGTGCACGTCGACGGCCTCGATCCATCCGCCGCCGCTCGCCGCGACGAGTTCGGCGCTGGTGATCACCGGCACGCCCAGGCGGGCGACCTGCCGGACCAGGGCTTCGTGGGCCCGGAACGTCTCGCGCCGGTGCACGACGATCACCGACCGCGCGAGCGGGGACAGGGTGAGCGCCCAGTCGAAGGCGCTGTCGCCGCCACCGACGATCACGACGTCCCGGTCCCGGTACTCCTCGGGCCGCGGCACGAAGTACGCAAGTCCCTTGCTCTCGAACGGGGCGAGCGCCGTCAGGGGCCGCGGCGTGAACGTGCCGATCCCGCCGGTCACCACGACGAACCGGGCGCGGACCCGCAGCCCGGCCGACGTCGTGACGACGGGCAGGCCGTCGTCGTAGGCCAGCTCCCGGGCTTCCTCGCCGAGCAGGTACCGCGGCTCGTACCGGCCCGCCTGCTCGGCCAGCCCCGCGATCAGGTCGCGGCCCCGGACGGCGGGGAATCCGGCGATGTCATAGATCAGTTTCTCCGGGTACATGGCGCAGACCTGGCCCCCGATCTCCGGGAGCGAGTCCATCACCGCGACGTGCTGGCCACGGAAGCCCGCGTAGTAGGCGGCGTACAGGCCGACGGGGCCGGCCCCTACGATCAGCGCGTCAACGTCAGCATCGTGCGACACTCGACTCCTTCGAATCGGACTAAGGTCATACCATTATGGAGCACCGGGGGCGTCGAGGGCAACAGCTGGACCAAAGTCGTGACCGCGCGCCGTGGCCGACGGGACGATCCACGACAATCCACGGCAGATCTGGCAGATCTCAGACTCGGAAAACGCTACGCCACAGTGACTCTCGCTATTGGCCCAACCATAATGCCTTATAGTTGGTTCCTCTGAAGTCAACGGCCCAAGGAGGAAGCAGATGCCCCGGTCGGGAGGAACAGCGCCCACCGGTGAGGGAGACGCATCCCCACCTTCGGGGCCAGAGCTCTTCAGCCGGGTCAGCGTCGGCAGGATCTCCGAGATCATTGTGGAGCAGATCCGCCTGCTGATGCGCCAAGGCCAGCTCAAGCCCGGCGACCGCCTGCCGCCGGAGCGAGACCTGTGCGAGCGCTTCGGCGTCAGCCGGGTCACCGTGCGCGAGGCGCTGCGGATGCTGGAGTCGGCAGGCCTGGTGGAGATCCGCGTGGGCGCGCGGGGCGGAGCGTTCGTCACGGCCCCGTCGAGCAACCGGGTCGGCGAGGGACTGGCCGACCTGCTCACGCTGTCGGTGATCAGCGCGGCTAACGTCACCGAGGTCCGTCTGATCCTCGAGGTGGGCATCGTGCCGCTCGTCTGCGAGCGAGCGACCGAGGACGACCTCGCCGACCTCGAGAAGATCTGCGAGCGGTCCGAAGCGGCCCTGCGCAACGGCGACTACACGATGGACATGTCGCTGGAGTTCCACGCCAGGGTCGCCCAGTCGACGCATAACCCGGCCCTGGAGATGCTGGTCGAGTCGTTCCGCGGGCCGATCCTGATGTCGCTCATGGAGGCCAGGGAAGTCGCCCCCGAGATGGGCGGCCTCGGGACGAAGGAGCACGAGCGGTTCATCGAGGCGGTCCGCCGCCGCGACTGCGACGACGCCTCCCGCATCATGCGCGAGCACCTGGCCCGCACGGCCGGCCGCGTCCGCCACGACCACTAGCGATCTCGCCCGGGTCGCGTCCGCGACCGACTGCGGGCTGTGGGTGCCGAGACGTTCCTTGTTCACGGATAGGAAGTTCAGGCCGGGACCGGCATCGATGATCGGCCTGACGCTCATTTCACGTCTTTTGATGCTGTCGCGTCTTGCCCATCGTCGTCGGCTGCGGCCAAGGCCTCGTCCAATGCGGCGAGATCGACTTGACCTCCGGCAGGTCAGCCGGATCCGCCCGGCATCGGCGTCCGCCCACTCCTGCTACTGTCCCCGTCCCAGCCAGCTCCGAGACCGTGACCCCCGTCGCCGACGCGATGACAACCAGCTCAGGCAGCTTCGCTGCCCGTTGCCCGGAGATGACCCGGGACAAGGTCGACTGCGAAATGCCGGTCGTGTCCGCGAGCGTGCGCTGGCTACTGTAGGCGATCGCTGGCCGGGCGGGCGGCCCGCGCCCACGCTCGGTGGTGGGCCGGCGCGGGTCGATGGTGAGCTGGTCCCTTCGGCGTGGAACCACGGACCGTTCGGGACGAAGATCTTGAACTTCAAAAAGCAGAAACATGAGCTCGAACGGACCCGTGCTCCGCGCTATCGGCCAGGGCTGTGCCGTTCCGGCGGCTCACCTACGCGTTCGCGTACCCCGGAATCTGGTCTCTGATCTGTCTGCAGCTCGGCTTCGTCGGAGATGCCCTGGAAGTCGTAGCGGGGGGTGTACGGCCGTTCGACGGCGGCGAGTTCGTCGGCGGTGAGTTCGATCTCGAGCGAGGCGACCGCGTCGTCGATCTGAGCGGTTGTGTTGGCGCCGACGAGCGGCGCGGTGACGACGGGCTTGCTGTGCAGCCAGGCCAGCGCGACCTGGGCGCGGGAGACGCCGCGGGCCTCGGCGATGCGCGCCGACGGCGTCGATGATCGCGTGGTCGCTGGCCGTCGGTCAGCGGGGTGTAGAGCAGGTCCGCGTACCCCCCGTCCGTCTCAGCCCGAGCCGTCGACTTCGCGGCCGCCCACGGGCGGGCCAGCCGACCGCGGGCGAGCGGGCTCCAGACGATGGTGCCGACGCCTTCGTCGAGGCACAGCGGGATCATCTCGCGTTCCTCCTCGCGGGCGAGCAGGTTGTAGTGGTCCTGCATGGACACGAACCGGGCCCAGCCATGCTGGCGCTGCAGGTGCAGCGCCTTGGCGAACTCCCAGGCGTGCATCGAGGACGCGCCGAGGTAGCGGACCTTGCCCGCCTTGACCAGGTCGTGCAGCGCCTCGAGGGTCTCCTCAAGCGGCGTCGCGTGGTCGTTGCGGTGGATCTGGTAGAGGTCGATGTAGTCGGTGCCGAGGCGCCGCAGGCTGTGGTCGACCTCGGTCATGATCGCCTTGCGGGACAGTCCCTTCCCGTTCGGGCCCGGCCGCATCGGGTGGCGCAGCTTGGTGGCGATCACGACGTCGTCCCGGTTCGCGAAGTCCTTGAGCGCGCGGCCCAGGATCTCCTCGCTGGAGCCGTAGGAGTACATGTTGGCGGTGTCGAAGAAGTTGATGCCGGCCTCGAGGGCGTGCCTGATGAGCGGGCGGCTGGCTTCCTCGTCGAGCGACCAGACCGGGTGGCCGCGGCCGGGGTCGCCGTAGGTCATCGCGCCGATGGCGACCGGGGACACGTCGAGGCCGGTGGTGCCGAGCTTGATGTAGCGCACGGTGCTCCTCTATCGTTGTGGAGAGTTCTCCACTTACGTTAGTGGAGAACTCTCCGGATAGCAAAGGGGTGGAATGGTCCGCTCAGACGCCCGCGAGAACCGGGCCCGCATCCTGGAAACCGCCCGCCAGGCCCTCGCGGAGGACGGCGGCACCTCGATGAACCAGATCGCCCAGCGGGCCGGCGTCGGGCCCGGCACCCTGTACCGCAACTTTCCGACCCGCGAGGCGCTCGTCCTGGCCGTCTACCAGCTCGACGTCGACGAGCTGGTCGAGCTCGGTGCCGGGGCTGCTGGCCGCGCTGCCGCCGCTGGAGGCGCTGCGGCGCTGGACCACCGACCTGGTGAGCGCCATGCGCAGGAAGCACGGTCTCGGCGACGCGCTCAGCCCCGGCGCGCACCGGTCGATCACCGAGCAGACCTACGGCCCGGTCATCGCCGCCATCACGCAGCTGCTCGACGCGGGCAAACGCGACGGCACCATCCGCGCCGACGCCGACCCCCGTGACTTCCTGCAGCTCACCGGCGCCCTCTGGCGGGCCGCGCCGGGTCCGGAAGACCGATCGCACCCCATGCTCGGGCTGATCCTCGACGGACTCAGCACCCGCCGACAGCGCTAACGACGAGGCCGCAAATTGCCGGGCGGGTGGTCAGCCTCGGGCGCGCTCCTGATGACTTGCTGGTCTGGCTGATCAGGCGCTAGCCAAGTGGGGCACCGAGCCACCCCTCGGCGCCCCACACTCTTAGAGGCGGCAACCGGGGGCCTGACAACAGAAACCGGCTAACTTTTTCTGCTCACGATGGAAGAGCCGATCTTGTCGAGCTCGGCGAGGTCCTCGCCGGAGAGCGAGAGGCCCGCGCCGTCCACAGGGACCAGTCTGACATGTGTTCGGTGTTCGGTGTTCGGTAAATACCGAACACCGAACACCATGAGCAGGCAGACATTTGGTCGATATCCGCCGGACCGACAACGGCAACTGGGCCGTCCCCGGCGGCGCGATCGACCTCGGCGAGTCGGTCGCCCAGGCAACGTCAGACGGCCCGCCGTTACTGGTTCTGGAACGCCTGCTTCGCCAGCGGGTGATCGGCGGGGAGGATCAGCGCGCCGCCTGCGCTTTCCTGCTGCAGCTTCTGCCGCGCCAGTTGCGATCCCGGAGTGGCGTACTGGACGTGGACGCTCGCGACGCCGCTCCCGCGCGCGCCGACCGGGGTGACGGCGGCCGGGTTGCCCTGGCTGTCGGTCACCCAGAGCTGGAAATCGTCGTACTTGAACAACTGGATGTCGACGATGGGCGTGGGGTAGTGGTGGACGCCGACCGACTGCGGGTCCCCGGGCGCGGAAGCCGCCTGCGCCTGGTCGCTGGCGTCAGGAGAATTCTGCGCGTCCGCTGTCGCGGGTGGACTCTGCGCTTGCGTTTTACCCATCGGCATGACGCCGATGTGGAAGCTTGCGTGCAGCGGGACCCCGGCGTTGAATATCGAATCGGTCCACTTCGCGACCCCGTCGGCGTCGGTGATCGGAGTGTCAAGCAGGCCGTTTGGGTCGAGTTCCTGCTTGAGCTGCGGCGCGACAAGGTCGTAGAGCCGCTTGGCGTTCTGGCGCAGCAGGTCGACCTTGGCCGGTTCGGCGCAAAACTGCGCGGACCATTCAATGCCGGCGAGGTTGCGGACCATGAACCAGCCCTGGCTGTCTCGCAGCCACAGGGCGCTGCCGTGGTGGTCCTGGAACGGGCCGGGACCGTAAAGCAGACCCGGCGCCTGCGCGGCGATCTCGTTCATTTTGTTCTTCGCCGCGGTGTACTCCGGCGAGTCCGCCCGCTGCGGATGATCGGGGACGTTGACCGACCACGTATGCGTCTCGGTCTCGGTGTGCACTGGGTCGGTTGCGGTCATCGATTCCCCCTGAATCAGCCGGACCGGCAAGCAGGCGGTAATGGCCTGCCTCCGCCGAGGATGTCGTTATCCTTCCATGGAAAACAGGCACTTACCAGGCCGATTGATAGCAGACCGCGTAAATGCGGCGCGTTCGAATACCTTGCTTTTTGTGCGCGAGATGTGGGATCTGCATCAATTCCCTGGATCTGTTCTGGCGGGTTGGTCGGTCCAGTTGGCCAGCGCGGTGGCGAGGCCCTGGACCAGGCGGTCGAAGCTCCGGTCGATGTTGGCGGGATGCACGAATGTGGCTTCCAGGGTCACCCAGCCGTGCAGGGCGGCGCGGAGCACGCGGGTCGCGTCGATGGCGTCGTCGCCTCGCAGGTCGTAGCCGGCCAGGACGTCACCGATGATCTCTACCGAGGCCCAGTCGGCGGCTTCCGCCTCGGTGTCACCGGGGGCGGGGACCCGCTGTGCGGCGGCGTAGCGGCCCGGGTGCTTGAGCGCCCAGCTGCGGTAGGCGTTGGAGAGGGAGACGATGGCGTCGCCGCGCGCCCGGCCGACGGTGGCCCTGGCGAGGATCGCGGCCAGCTCGTTCTTGGCTCGCACGGCGATGCCGCGTTGCAGGCCGTCCATGCCATCGACGTGTTTGTACAGCGACGGATAGCGCACGCCGAGGCGGTCGGCCAGGGCGGCGAGGGTGAGGCGGGACAGGCCGATCTCGTCGGCCATCTGCGCGGCCTCGTCGATCACCCGGGCCTCGGTGAGGCCGGCTCTAGGCACGGTTGCTCACCGGGCCGGCCAAGCGGGCTATGGCGGGGGCGTTGATGTCGCGCAGGGGCGCCCGGCAGCCGCCGTCGCGGAGGGCGGGAGCGAGGAATCGGCAGGTGGTCTGCGGGCATCCAAAGCGCCGCCGCGTCGGCGGCGGCGCTATCGGCAGGTTTGGCATTGCTGTATCTCCTGTTGGGGGTCGCTGGTGTCAGGCGTCGCGGCGGCGGAGCAGGACCAGGGCGACGGCCAGGGCGACGGCGGCGTAGCAGGCGAACACGGCCAGGCCGGCCCACGGGGACAGGGTAGAGGTGTCTTGGCCGGTGGTGAAGATGGCCTGCCCGGCGTTGCCTGGCAGGAACTTGACGATTGTGTCCTGGAGCGAGGCGGGGAGGGTCAGCAGCAGCGCGGGCAGGATGAGGATCAGTCCGACCAGGGCGGCGATGGCGCCGGTGCTGCGGCGGATGATGGTGCCAAGGGCGACGGCGAAGACGCCGAGGAGGCCGAGGTAGAGGCCGATCCCGATGACCGAGCGCAGCGCGCCTGGTGAGGTGAGGCTGACCCCGTTGGCGCCCATGAGGGCCTGGCCGTCCAGGAAGGCGATCAAGCTGGCCACTGTGCCGACGGCGAAGGCGGTGGCACCGAGGACGCCAGCCTTGGCGATGATGACCAAGTGCCGCTGCGGGGCGGCGGCGAAGGTGGAGCGGATCATCCCGGTCGAGTACTCGGTCGTGATCACCAGGACGCCGAGGATGCCAATGGCGAGTTGGGCCAGCAGCACCCCCGACAGGCTGGTCAAGATGGGGTCGGAGGCTCCGTGACCGGCGCCGGCATGAGGGGCGCTGTTGATGGCTCCGTAGCCGATCATGGCGACGACGGCGGCGGCCAGGATCCAGTAAGTCGAGCGGACGCTGCGGGCCTTGGCCCACTCCGAGCGCAGCAGGTTCGGCAGGGCAGGCGGCTGGCGGGTCGGAGCGCTCAGGGCGACGGTGGTGGCGGTCATGATCAGGCTGCGCTTTCTAGAGTGGCGGTGGCGTGGGTGCCGGTGCGGTACTGGACGCTGTCGTGGGTGAGGTCCATGAAGGCGTCTTCGAGCGATGCCCGCTGGAGGGACAGTTCGTGGATGGTGATGGCGTTGGCGGCGGCGAGGTCGCCGATGCTGTCGGTGGAGACGCCGGTGACGATCAGCTCCCCCGCGGCGGTGACGGTGGGGACGGCGCCGCGGGCGGCCAGGAGGGCGGCCAGCTCCCCGGCCTGGGGGGAGCGGACGCGGGCGGTGTTGTGGCCGCTGGCGGCGACGACGGCCTCGACGCTGTCGTCGGCGAGGAGGCGGCCCTGGCCGATGACGACGAGATGCTCGGCGGTGAGGGCCATCTCGCTCATCAGGTGCGACGACACCAGCACGGTGCGGCCTTCTGCGGCCAGGGAGCGCAGCAGGGTGCGGATCCACAAGATGCCCTCGGGGTCGAGCCCGTTGATGGGCTCGTCGAGGATCAAGATGGCGGGATCGCCGAGAAGGGCGGAGGCGAGCCCGAGGCGTTGTCCCATTCCGAGCGAGAACCCGCCGGCCCGCTTGGCGGCCACGGCGGTGAGGCCGACCATGTCCAGCACCCGGTCGACGCGGCGCTGGTCGATCCCGTTGGCCAGGGCCAGGCAGCGCAGATGGCTGGCGGCGCTGCGGCCGGGATGGAAGGCCTTGGGATCCAGGAGGGCGCCGACCTCGAACAGGGGCTGGCGGTGGTCGGCGAACGGCCGCCCGTTGACCAGCGCCGATCCGGCCGTGGGATTGTCCAGGCCGAGAATCATGCGCAGGGTCGTGGATTTGCCTGCGCCGTTCGGGCCGAGGAACCCGGTGACCCGGCCGGGGCGGACGTCAAAGGTGAGGCGATCCACGGCGACGGTACTGCCGTAGGCCTTCGTCAGCTCGCGTACCTCGATGCTCGGTGAGTTCGTAGCCATTGTGCCTGGTCCTTCCGGGTTGGAATCCGTAGGCGGCTCGTCCCTCGGGGCCGGGGCGAGATAACTGGTCGTCGCGGCTAGGCTCTGGTTCGTCGCCATAACGCTATGGTACATAGCTTTAAACGTATGGTCAATAGCCGATGTCAGCGAGGAGGTGGACCGCTCGTAGCCAGGATCGAGCGCACGTCGGCCGGAGTGAGCGCGTGCCTCACGCACGAGAGCGTGGCGAGTTCGGCGCGAAGCGCCTACCTGGCGACTGTGCCGCCGAGGAAGGACTCGACGAACGCTGGGCTGGCGGCGAGTTCGGCCGGGGTTCCCTCCATCCGCACCTCGCCGCCCGCGAGGACGTAGGTCCGGTCGGAGATCGCGAGCACGGCGCGAGCGCGCTGCTCGACGACCAGCACCGTGGCCCCGCTTGCGGCTAGCTGACGGACGTGCTCCTCGAGCAGCGTGCGGGCGATGGCCGGGGCAAGGTTAGCCGTGGGCTCGTCGAGCAGGAAGACAGCTGGCTGGACCATGAGGACCCGGCCCATGGCCAGCATCTTGCGCTCGCCGCCGCTCAGCTTGCCCGCCGCCCGCGACAGCATCGCGCCGAGCCGCGGGAAGACCGTCGTCACCTCGTCGATCCTGGCTCTGACCTGCCCAGACGGCAGCAAGTAGCCGCCCATCTCCAGGTTCTCGCGCACCGTCAGCGGCGCGAACACGTCATCGACCTGCGGCACGTAACCGACCCCGGCCCTGGCGACTTCCTCCGGTGCCTTGCCGGTCACGTCCGTCTCGCCGATGACGACCCTGCCCGCGGTGACGCGCACCACGCCGACCAGGCTCTTGAGGAAGGTGGACTTACCCGAGCCGTTCGCCCCGACCAGGGAGACGACCTCGCCGGGCTCGGCCAGGACGGTGATGTTCCTGATGACCGGGTCGCCGCCGTACCCTGCGGTCACCCCGGTCGCCCGCAGCGGCACGCCGCGGGCAGCGCGCTCAGCCGACAAGGTAGGCCTCCACGACATCGCTGCGTCGCCTCAGCTCGGACATGGTGCCCTGAGCCAGGACGGCGCCCTCGGCCATGGCCACCACCGGATCGCAGAACTCGTCCATGATGGCCAGCTCGTGCTCGACCATGAGCACGGTCAGTCCCCCGGCGGCGAGCGCGACGAGCTCGCGGCCGATCTTGCGGGCCAGGATCGGGTGCACGCCTGCCATCGGCTCGTCAAGCAGCAGCACCCGCGGCTCGGCCATCAGCGCGCGCATGATCTCGACCATGCGACGCTGACCGCCGCTGAGGTCGCCGGCGTAGCTGTTGGCGTGCGCTTCCAGGCCGAACCGCTCGAGCAAGGCGGTTGCCCGGGCGATCGCCGCGTCCTCGTCGCCTCGCCAGTATCTCGGCCCGGCCAGGGCACCGCGCAGCGAGTCACCGCGGTTGCGCGGTACCGATGACAGCAGGTTCTCCGTCACGGTGAGCTTCTTGAACTCACTGGCGAGCTGGAAGGTGCGGATAAGGCCGAGCCGGGCGCGCCGGTAGGCGGGCAGGCTGGTCACGTCGTCGCCCTGGTAGCGGATCTGCCCGGCGGACACGGGAAGAGTCCCGGCGAGCATGGCGAGGAGCGTGGACTTGCCCGCGCCATTCGGGCCGATGAGTCCGGTCAGCGTTCCGCGCCTGACGGAGAGGGAGACCCCGGCCACCGCCCGCACCCCGCCGAACTCACGGACCACGTCCACCGCCTGCAGCACCACCTCGCGGTCAGGCGGCGCCTGCTGCGCTTCGCCGACGACGCTGACGGACGCAATAGCACCGGCCGGGGCCACGGTGCTGACGGAGGGCAAGGTGTCAGTCGACGGAACGGAAGCGTCGGGCGGCGACACGGCGGGAGGCGGAACGGCGGGCGCGGTGACCGCTTCCGCCTGGTCCGCGGCGGCGGGCGCGGTGGGTACGGGGCAGACGGCCAGGCCGAGCGGCTCAGCCCGGATCACCCGCTTGCGCTCAGGCAGGATGCCCTGCGGCCGCGCCCAGAGAAAGATCACGATGAGCAGGCCGATCGCCACCCACTGAAGTGACGGGATCAGGTTCGGCGGCAGGCTGTTGGAGGTGGGGATGTAGCGCGTGACTTCCTCGAAGCCGACCGGGACGAGGATCGCCCCGAGGATCGCGCCGCGATGGTTGCCGGCCTCGCCGATGATGACCGCCGCGAACAGGACGACGGTCTCGGCGTAGCCCCAGGCGGCAGGCGACCACGTGGTGATGTAGGAGACCAGGATGCCGCCGGACAGGCCGGCGATGACCCCGCCTGCTACGAGCATCGCCGTCCGAAGCGAGAGCAGGTTCTTGCCGAGGGAGTCGGCGACGATATCGTTGTCCCGCATCGCGCGCAGGCTGCGGCCGTAGGGCGACTCGGTGATCCGGCGGACGAACAGGTAGACGACCGCGCACAGGACTAGCGCGACCGCGGCGAGCGCCCACTCATAGCCGGCCGACTGCGGGTTGTACTCCCCCTGGAGCGGTTGCGGGATCAGCGAGAGCCCGGCGTCCCCGTTGAGCAGCGGGCGGTAGTTGGTTGCCAGGAGGTTCAGCAGCACCGCGGTGACCAGCAGGCCCACGGCGGCGAAGTCGCCGCGGAGCCGACGCCCGACGAGGAACGTGAACGGCAGCGCGATAAGCCCGCCGACGACCGCCGCGCCGATCCACGGCACCGGGAACGGCAGGTTCCAGCCTCCGATGTAGGACTGGAACCCCCCGTTGGCCGAGTCCGACGGCGAGGCGAGGATGGCGGCCGTGTAGCCGCCAGCGGCCTGGAAGATGATGAAGCCGAAGTTGGTGACGCCAGCCACGCCGAACTGCTGACTCAGGCCGAGGCAGGCCATGGCGTCGACGGCGGCGTAGATGAGCAGGTTGATGATGTAGTAGGAGTTCATGCGGCCGCCTTCCCGAGCAGCCCGGCGGGTCGCACGCCGAGCATGATGAGCAGCGCCGCGAATGCGATCACATACTTGTAGGAGGGCGTGATGTACGCGGCGCTGACCTCCGTGGCCAGGCCGATGATGACGGCGCCGAGCATGGCGCCGTAGGCCTGCCCCGGGCCGCCGAGGAAGGTGGCCGCCAGGATCAGCACGAGGAAGAGGTCGGTGCTGGTCGCGTCGAAGCTGCCCGCGTCCATCGCGAAGATCACGCCGGCTAGCCCGCACAGGCCCCCGGTGATCGCCCAGGTAGCGGTGATCACTCGTCCGGTCCTGATGCCGCAGTTGCGGGCCAGCGTCCGGTTGGCGGCCGTCGCGCGCATGGCCTTCCCGAGCCTGGTGTAGCGGAGCAGCACGTGCGTTCCCGCCATGACGAGCAGGGACAGCCCGATCACAACGAACTGCACCGCGGTCAGCGTGAATCCGTCCGCGCTGACCGACGGTCCCTGGCTCATCGCGTACGAGACGCTGGTCCCACCCGCCAGGGCCTGGACGCCGAACTCGATGATGAGCGTCATCCCGAGGGAGACGATCACCATCGTGATCGGCGCGGTGCCGCGCCGCTGGAAGGGCGCGTAGACGAACGCGTTGAGCAGCACTGACCCGGCCGCGCAGGCCGCTACCGCGACCACCAGGCCGATCCAGACGTTCACGCCGTGGGAGTTGAGCAGGTAGGCGAGGAACGCCCCGGCGATCATGACCGCCCCGTACGCCAGGTTCAGCACGTCGGTCACGGCGAACTGGAGCGTGAAGCCGACCGCCGCTATCGCCAGGACGGAGGCGGTGACCAGCCCGAAGCCCACCGAGGCCAGGAAGATGGTCATCCGGACAGGGCCCGGAGCTGCGCGGCGCTCAGGTTGCCGACGACGTTCACCTGGCCGTTGGCGCTGTAGGTGTCGATCTGGAAGATGCCGGTCGAGTCGTGGTAGCTGTCGAAGTTGGTCGGGCCGCCCGGCCCCTCGTACCTGATGGCCTTGCCCGCGGCGAGCAGGGGGGCGCAGGACGCGAAGGAGGAGCAGACCGTCGCGCCGGGCGCGCCGTCGCCGATGGTGAGGATGTCCGGCCCGTACACGCTGGGGTCAGTGGACTTGGACATCACCATGGCCAGCGCGGCCAGGTTGATCCCGTCATACAGGTGTACCCCGCCGGGCGCGCTCAGGTAGGTGGTGAAGTCGCCGGTGGCACCGGGGACCTTCCCCTGCTGGGCGAGGAGCGCGGCCGAGAACGCCTGGAACGCGGGGCCGCTGGTCTCGGTCACCAGGTTGTCGGCATGGAAGTCGGACGCGAACGTGCTCGCGCCGACCGCCGCCGCCGCGGACTTGAAGAACGCGGGCGAGATAGCCGCCGACGTCCCGATGACGGGGATCATCTTGCCGCCGTTGAGCTGCTCGATCTCGGAGAACAGGGTCGGGTCGGCCGACCCGAGCGCCTCGGTCATGATCGCGTCCGGGTGGGACTGGACGATGGCTTCCGCCTCCGTACGGAACGTCGTGGCGGTCAAGTCGAGCGTCTGGTCGGTGGTGAGCGTCATCCCGGCCTTCTTCAGCGCCGCGATGGCGGGCTGGATGAAGGTCTGCGAGCCGATGTCGTTGCCGAAGGCGAGGGCGATCTTGGTGTAGTGGAGTTGCTGCGCGATGGCCACCATCGCGTACGACTCCTCGAGGTCAGGCGGGACCAGGCGGTAGAAGTAGGGGAAGTGCACGCTGTCGAACTCGGACTGCCCGGTCATGCAGAACATCGTCATCTTGCGCGCGTTGATGATCGGCGCGACGGCGGCCGCCTCGTCCGACGTGCAGCCGATGACCAGCGCCAGGTTGGAGGTCGAGGCGAACATCTGATTGACCGCAGGCACGGCGTCGGCGGGGTCGCCCCGGGTGTCGACGCTCTTGCAGGTGAGCGGGTGCCCGTCCACTCCCCCGGCGGCGTTGATGGCCGAGGTCGCGCCGTAGCAGGAGGCTAGGTACGTGGGCCCGAGCGAGGCGTCCGGGCCGCTGAACGGGGCGACGTCGGCGACGGTGAGGGGCGATCCGGTCGGCTGGCCGGCGGCGGCGGCACTGGCTGGGGCGCCGCTAGTTGAGGCGCCGCTGGCTGAGGTGCTGGCGGCGGGAGCGCTGGTGCTGCCCGACGAGGAACTGCATGCGGTCAGCGCGGCGAGTGCCGCGGCGGGGATGACGGCGGCGAGTATCCCGGCGCGGCGTCTGCGCCCGGTCGCGGGGCTGGTGAACTTCATTGTCCCTCCACAAGTGCGTTCTGGGGGTGGGCTGGGGGTGAGCCGCGGCGGGCGGGGCGCTCAGAGTCCGGGCTTGGCGGTGACGGTGGGATGCCACCGCCAGCGGGCCTGGTCGCCTGGCTCGGCGACCACGTGGTTGCGGATGGTGCCGAGGCCCTCGATCGTGACCTCGATGACGTCGCCGGGGGTGAGCCAGACCGGGGGCTGGCGCGCGAAGCCGACGCCGCCGGGCGTGCCGGTGGCGATGACATCCCCGGGAGCCAGCCGGGTGAAGGAGGAGAAGAACTCGACGGCGCTCGGGATGTCGACGATCATCTGCGAGGTGCGGGCCGACTGCATGACCTGGCCGTTCAGGACGGTGGTGAGCAGCGCGTCGGTCATGTCCGCCTCGTCGGCGGTGACCACCTCGGGGCCGATGGGCATGCTCCCCTCGAAGTTCTTGCCCGCCGTCCACTGCGTGGCCGCTCGCTGCCAGTCCCGCGCGGTCGCGTCGTTGAGTACCACAAAGCCGGCGATGGCATCTATGGCCTTGTCGGCCGGGATGTACCGGCCGCCGGCGCCGATGACGATGCCAAGCTCCCCCTCGTAGTCGAACCGCTCGGTGAGTGCGGGCTTGACCAGGTCCGCGTACGGGCCGAGCACGCTGTCCCGGCCACGGACGAACGCCTCCGGCCAGGTCGGGACTGCCCGGCCGCCCTCGATCGCGTGCTCTGAGTAGTTAACGCCGAGGCATAGGATCCGCGTCGGGGCAGGGACCGCGGGCCCTAGGTCCGCCGGACCGTACTCCCGGCCGTCCCTGGTCGCGACCGCCCGGACCGCGTCCATGCCCGCCGGGCCCGCTTCGAGGACGGCGGCGAGCGTGGCGAACTCCGGGTTGCCGGTCTCCGCGGCCACGTCCACGTACCCCGACTCGCCGCGCACGTGCAGCCGTGGTCCTGCCTGAGTGAGTATGGTCGCGAGCCGCACGTGGCCGCCTCCTGTGCTCCAGCACCCGCAAATTGGGCGCCATCTTGCCGTCGATTGGTCAAAACAACCAGATTGGTTGGAGACTAGATCTGCATCACGAGGCGGTCAATACCTCAAATATGCAGAAATGGTTCAGAGAGCATCACAAATAGATAGCAATTGGTAGGATTGGTTGTCGATCGGCGGACGGGCTCTCCAGTCCGGCGCGGATGCCGCGAGGCGCACCGGCGCGGGATGCGATAGCCTGCGCCAAGCAGGGTGGATGGTGAGCAGACAGTGACGGTGACCACGCCAGCCGTGACCCCTGAAGCGGGGACGTAAGCTCGCGGAGCTGATCCTGGCCGAATCCGGCCGGGCGGGCCTGGGACCGGGTTCCCGGCTGCCCACCGAGCGCCGGCTCGCCGCCGACCTGGGCGTTACGCGCAGCGGGATCAGGCTCGCGCTGGCGGCCCTTGAGGCGGACGGCCTGATCTCCCGCGAGGTCGGCCGCGGCACGTTCCTGCGCGACGCCGCGGCCGGCGCCCTGGCCGCCGCGCGCCGAGGCGAGGCCGGTCCGGGCGAGGCGGCCGGCGATCTGGGCGGCAATGGCCAAGGCGGCGGCACCGAGCCCGCCAGCCCGCCGGACCGCGCTGCGGCCACGGACTTCGCCCCGGCCGACGTGATGACGGTCCGCCGCCTCATCGAGCCGCAGGCGCTACCGCTCGTCGTGCTGTGGGCGACCGCCCGGGACTTCGCGGAGATGGAACGCTGCATCGCCGGAGGTGACCAGTCCGCCAGCTACGAGGAGTTCGAAACCTGGGACCTGGCCCTGCACCGCTGCATCATCGCGGCCGCGCACAGCCCGCTGCTCGTCGCGCTGTACGGCGTCGTCGAGTCCGCCCGGCACGGACAGGTCTGGGGCGACCTCAAGCGCCGCAGCGCGACCCGGCAGCGCCGGGATCTCTACCAGGAAGACCACCGGGCAATCGTCACCTCCCTCCGTTCACGCGACGCGGACGTCGCTGTGGCGGCGATGCGCACCCATCTCGCCCGCGTCGCCGGGCACCTGCTCGGCGAGACGCACTGAGGCTTTCCGCGACCCGCATCGCGTCGCGTCGACGTCGGACTCGCGGCCGATGTGATCGCCCGGGGAAGGCTGGCTCCGCGGCGGGTGCCTGAAGAAGCAGCGCGCTTTCCCAGTCGCGCGCTGCTTCCTGGTGAAATTCGGCAGACCGCAGAGTGGGAAGGAGGAACGGCTCGAATCCGAGTGCCTAATTTAAATTGGGGTTCGGTATCTTGCCAGACAGAACGCGCCTGCCCAGCAAGGCCGCGCAGCGATCGCCTTACGAATCTGAGCGCTTCGCGCGAATGTATTCTTTGTGGCCTAATAGGCCGACACGGGAATTGCGGAGAATTCTGGAATGAGCCCTCTTCCTGGTTGCGCCGGAGTAGGCTTTCGCGCAGCGTAACCGGGGGGTTATATGCACGGGCTGATACGGCGCGTATTTCTCGGCGTCGCGACGGGAATCGCCGCGGGGTCGCTGGGCGTGACCGGCGTCGCCGGGGCGGCCAGCGCCGCGGGCCGAACGCCGCCGCCGCCGACAGCCAGGGGGCCCGGCACTGCCTATGTCGCCAACTTCGGTGACGGCACCGTCACTCCGTTCAGCACGTTCACCAACCAGGCAGGCGCCCCGATCCAGGCAGGCGCCCAGCCTGACGCCATCGCGGTCACGCCAGACGGGAAGACCGCCTACGTCGCCGACGACTCCCAGCCGGGAGCGGTGACGCCGATCCGCACGGCCACGAGCACCGCGGGCCACTCGATCACGGTCGGCGCCAGCGACGCGGTCGCCATCGCGATCACGCCGAACGGAAAGACCGCCTACGTCGTCTGCGCCAACGCCCAGCCAGACGGCACCCTAGACCAGGGGACGGTCACCCCTGTGAGCACGGCCACCGACAAGGCGGGCGAGCCAATCTACGTCGGGTACGACCCCACCGCCATCGTGATCACGCCGAACGGGAAGACCGCCTACGTCATCAACACCGACAGCCAGACCGTGACCCCGATCAGCACGGCCACTAACAAGGCGGGCGCCCCGATCCAGCTCTGGTCCTTTCCCGTGGGCATCGCGATCACGCCGAACGGGAAGACACTTTACGTCGCGGAAGAGGGCGACTTCCAGAGCGGGTTCGTGACCCCGATCAGCACGGCGACCAACAAGGCGGGCACCCCCGTATCCCTCGGCCCCCAGTCCTCTCCAACGGCCATCGCGATCACCCCCGACGGCGAGACCGCCTATGTCCTCACCGACGTCGTCCTCGACGGGGAGGTCACCCCGATCAGCACGGTCACGGGCAAGGTGGGCGCCTCGGTCTTCATCGGGAATCTCGCCTTCCCCGCCTCGATCACGATCACGCCGGACGGCAGGACCGTCTACACCACCAATGGGAACGACGACACGGTGATCCCGATCAGCGCGGCCACCGGCCTGGCGGGCACCCCGATCCCGACCGGGTCCTATCCCGAGATCGTCGCCACCACCCCGAACGGCAAGACCGCCTACGTCGTCGGGGAAAACAACAGCCTGGGAATGGTGACACCCATTGACGTCGCCACCGGCACGCCCGGCACCTCGATCCCGGTCGGGCACGACCCCGATGCCATCGCTTTCGTCGGACTCGATTGATATCGCAGTTGCCAGAACGGGGGCTACATGAACGGGCACATGAGGCGTTTCCTGCTCGCCGCCGCGGCGGCCGGGACAGCCGTGGCCGCGCTGAGCCTGGCGGGCGCCGCCGGGCCGGCCAGCGCCGCCCGCCGGGCGGGCGCGCCGGCCGGCCTGACGTCCGAGGCGACAGCCGTTCGACCCGAGATCGCCTACGTCGCGAACGAATACGCGGCGACGGTGACTCCGCTGAACGTGGCCGCAGGCGACGCAGGCACCGCGATCCCGGTCGCAGGCGACCCCGTGGACATGGCGATCACCCCGGACCAGAAAAGCGTCTACGTCGCCCTGGACACGGAGCCGGGGATGGTGGCGGCGATCAGCACGGCCACCGGCACCACGCGTCAGCCGATCAACGTCGGGTACGTCGACGCCGACGCCGTCGTGATCACGCCGGACGGCAAGACCGCCTACGTCGCCTGCGACAACGCGGACCAAGCGGGCTTCACCTTTCCCGGGACGGTCACCCCGGTCACGATCGCGACCGACACCGCCGGGCCGCCGATCCCGGTCGGACGCGACCCCGCGCACATGGTCATCACGCCGAACGGGAAGACCGTCTATGTCGTCAACGACGTCAGCGGCACGGTGTCCGCGATCAGGACGGCCACGGATAAGGCGGGAATCCCGATCTTCGTCGGGGACGACCCCGACGCCATCGTGATCACGCCGGATGGGAAGACCGTCTACGTTGTCAACGACGGCAGCGACTCCGTGACCCCGATCAGCACCGCCACCAACGAGCCTGGCACCCCGATACCGGTCGGGAGCTACCCGGGGAACGTCGTGATCACGCCGGACGGGAAGACCGTCTACGCCCTCACCGGCGGCAGCGACTCCGTGACCCCGATCAGCACCGCCACCAACAAGGCGGGCACCCCGATCCTGGTGGGGAACAGCCCCGAGGACGACCCGGCGGAGATCGCGATCACTCCGAACGGAAAGACCCTCTACGTCGCCAACAGCAACCCCAACGGCGCGACGGTCATCCCCGTCAGCACGGCCACCAACAAGGCGGGCAGTCCGATCCCGATCACGTACTACTACCCGACAACGATCACGGTGACACCGGACGGCAGGACCGTCTACGTCGCCAGTGCCGATTACGCGGGCGGCGCGATCACCCCGATCAGCACCGCCACCAACAAGGCGGGCACGCCCATTCCCGACGATGGCTTCCCGGTCGACATCGTGGTCGCCAAATAACGGCGGTCATATCAAATGCGTATCCGGGGCGGGGCAGGGCGCCCGCCCGCCACCGCTGTCATCAACGCGAAAACACCGGGGGTTAAATGAACGGACGCATGCGGCATGGCCTGCTCGCGGCGGCGGCGGGAATCGTCGCCGCGGCGGTGAGCCTGGCGGGCGCCGGCGCCGCCGGGCCGGCCCTCGCGGCCGGACCGGCTCCCGCTGCCCGCAGCGTAGCGGCACCCCGTGAGACGGCACGGGAGACGCAGAAGCAACCACCGGCGACGGCCTACGTCGGCAACCTCTTTAGCGACTCGGTCACCCCGATCAACACGGTCACCAGCAAGGCGGGCGCGCCAATCAGCCTCGGGGGCCCGCCAGCCCTCATCGCGATCACGCCCAACGGCAAGACCGCCTACGTCGTCACCAGCGGCGTCGGCGCGGTGATCCCGATCAGCACGGCCACCAACGAGGCCGGACCGCCGACCCTCGGGGGGCCTGACCCGGTCGCCATCGCGATCACGCCGAACGGCAAGACCGCCTATGTCCTCGACAACAACCAGCTTGGCAACGGCGATGCCGGGCTGGGAAGCGTGACCCCGATCAGCACGGCCACCAACGTGGCCGGCCCCCGATCCAGATCGGGTTCGACCCAACCGCCATCGCGATCACGCCGAACGGCAAGACCGCCTATGTCACCGACGTCGGTACCGATTTCGGCCCGGTGGGAACGGTGACCGCGATTGACACGGCCACCAACATCGCGGGGCCGCCGATCTCGGTCGGGGGCGATCCGGTCGCGATGGCGATCACGCCGAACGGGAAGACCGTCTACGTCGTCAATGAGGACAGCGATACCGTGACCCCAATCAGCGTGGCAACCGACAAGCCCGGCGCCCCGATCCCCGTCGGGAGCTTCCCGCAGGCCATCGTGATCACGCCCAACGGCGAGACCGCCTACGTCAGTAGCTTCTCCGATGTGGTGACGGCGATTAACACGGCCACCAACACGGCTGGACCGCCGATCACGGTAAGCGGGACAAGCGCCGGCGACCTTGCCGTCACCCCGAACGGCAAAACCGTGTACGTCCTGAGCCTGTATGACCTCCCCGGTCCGGCAACGGTGACCGCGATAAGCACCGCCACCAACACGGTGGCCGCCTCGATCACGGTGGGCGACGGTCCCCATGCCTTCGCGATCACCCCGAACGGCAAGACCGTCTACGTTGCCAACACGGGTTACCTCCTCGAAGGGAGCACCGTGACCCCGATCAGCACGGCCACCAACACGGCTGGGCAGCCGGTCACGGTCGGATCCGCCCCTATCGCCATCGCGATCACGCCGCGATGACCCGAGGATTCAGACCCGCAGCAGGGAGCAATACCGGTGCTGGCGTGCCGATTCTCGATGGCTGGCACATATCTGCTCTGCTGTGCGATCATTCAGCCTGGAGGCGAAGGGATTGTGCGCCTCGGGGAAGATCGGGAACGCATCCTGGCAGCTCGTCTTCAGGCCGAGCGCGCAAATCGGCGATCAGCCGGGCACGATGTGCGTTTACGGGCTTGGCCAGGCATTCTCGCCCTTCACGTCAATAGGGTGCCTGCCGTTTCCCCAGACGCCGCTCAAGTCCGGTGCGCGCTTGGACCCCGTGTGGTTTTATCCCTTCGCGGAGGACCACCTGCACGGTGCTGTCGGCGTGGTCGGAGCCGACGTCACGTCGATCGTGCTTGGGCTGGAGGACGGGCAGCAGGTGAAGCTGGTTCCCGTCTGGCGGTACGGGTACCGGCTGGTGGCGTTCGTCCTCCCAGGGCGGGCCGGGATCGCCGCCGCCACCGCGCACCTGAGCAACGGTCAGTACGCCACGACAATCCCGTCCGACAACAACAGGCTTCTGTTCTTCTCGTCATGGCTGTGGCACGGCGCGCACGGGCACTGACGCACCCCGGGACGAACTCGTACTGTCAATCTGGGAATCAGTGGCTGCTACTTGCCCGGTGACCCGGATGGTTTCGCCAGGTGGTGCGCGACGGCAAGTACCCAGGGGACGCCAAGCAGGACAACGAGCGCCACGCAGAGGAGAAGGGGCGCAGGCCGTGCGGCGCCGACCGCGAGGCAGGCCGCCGCCACGGGAATGCACGAACGAGTGAGCAGTCGGTGCAAGGCTGGGTCACCTGGCCGGGCCTGCAGACTCGCGGACACCAGGATCGTCGCGCAGAGCACGACGGCGGCGCCCCCGCACAGTACCCATGCCGTCGCGACGGGGGTGCGGCTGTCGTGGGCGTGGTCAACGAGGGAGACCACTGCGGCTCCCATGGCAGCGATGCTGGCCGTGAGGGGCAGGTGGCCGAGCACCCACAGTGCGGTGGCCGGCCGCGTGGGCTTGGGCTGGCGCTGGCCGGTGAAGTCGAAGTACGTCCACCACGCGCCGAAGCCGACCACGACGGCGACCAGCCCGACGCTGAGCGTGAGCCCGCTGAGCGGCTGGCTCGCCAGTCCTGCGACCACGCTGGTGAGGATTTCGCCGAGCACGATAATGGTAAGAGTCCCGAAGCGCTCGATGAGCGCGTCGGTGACGATCAGCGCGGCCCCCGCGCTGGCCGTGAGGATCACGGCGCCGAATACGGCCAGGTAGGCGGCGTCGAGCAGGCCCCACGCGGGGACACGAGCACTGGCAGGCAGCAGGGCGGTGCAAGCCATCAGGACGGCGAAGGCGGCGGTCCCGGCGACATACAGCCGACTCGACCGCCGGTACTCGGGGCGGTCGCCGCGCCCTGCCCGCAGCCAGAGCCCGGCCAGGATCGCGAACAACACCGCTGTGGCGACGGCGAACGCCCCTCCTCGCGCACCGGAGGCCGCCGGTATGCAGGCGCCCATCACGGCGAGCACCAGGATCTGGACCAGGAACGTGATGCGGCTGCGCGCGTCCTCGCGCCCGTGCAGTTCATAGTGGAGGCTGCCGTTGGCCCAGGCGATCCAGACCAGCGTGAACACCACGGCGAACTGGCCGAGCCCGCTCCAGGCCAGGTGCCCGGCGAGACGCCGGGCGGCCTGGGCGATCAGCACGACCACAGCTAGGTCGTAGAACAGTTCGAGTGGGCCTACGACACGCTCGTGCGGCTGCTCGCCGTGCGGGCGGGGCGGCTGCCACAGCGAGTCGCGCAGGCGAGCCCAGCGATCTTGACGGGTGATCGCGCCGTCCTCAGGTCCAGGCATTGGCTCCGTCTTCAGGTCGCAAACTATTTGACGAGTGTATAAAGCATGCTGGCAGCTGGCAGCTGGCCGCGGCCGAAGGCGCCGCCCTTTCTCCTGCTCAACGCGGACTGGGCGCTAGGCGTCGTCTTCTGAGGGCTCGAGATCTTTTGGCGCCGTCCGCGACAGCGCGATGACTCCGACGGCCAAGACCACCATCGCCAGGGCGGCGATGGCGATCCTCACCGGGCTGTCGGTGAAGCGCTCGTCGAACAGCCAGACGCTCAAGATGATGCTGGCGATCGGGTTGACGATGGCCAGGAGGGGCTGGGACACGCTCAAGGGCCCGACGTGGAGAGCGGACTGGTCGAGCAGAATGCCGGTTATGACGGCGGCGACAAGGGCGTAGACCGGCCAGCGCGTGAGCATGCCGCCGACACCGAAGGTGGCGAGCGTCTCGGTCGCTGTCTTGACGAACGTTGCCGTCAGGGCCCACGCCAACCCGGCCGCCGCCGCGAGCAGGGCAGCTCGGCGTGTCGGTGAACCCCGCGTTCCGAGCACGGCCAACAGGGCTGTGGCCGCGCCGAACACGGGCAACGCGGACAGCCATCCCGCCGTCTCGGGACTGGAATGGCCGCCGGTCGGCTCAGCCGCCGCGAGGAACCCCACCAGTGCCCCGCAGACGACCAGCGCCGCGGCCCACGCGGTCCGCGCGACGTCCTGGCGGATCCACACCCGGCGCAGCACCAGGACGAAGACTAGCTCTGTGACCAGGATCGGCTGGACCACTGACAGCTGGCCGTAGTGGAGCGCGACCGCCTGGAATGCGAACGCGCCCGCGGCCGCGATCCAGCCGAGCAGCCAGGGCGGCTGCCGAAACAGGTAGGCGACCAGGTGCCAGCCCTTCTCCCCCGTCGGCGCGCCGACGCTCGCAGAATGCTGCGTCATCAGGTTGACCGCGCTGGACAAGGCGGCGGCCAGGGCAAACGCCACCGTGAGGGTCATAACCGCATACCCGTTTCGACTATCTGTCCACGTCCAAGGTGCCACCGGAGTCTGCAGCACCTCGGGAACACGGCTGCGGCGGCCGTGAAAACCTAGCCCGCCCGGCCCTACCCGTCAGGACGCCGACTCTCAGCCGCGTGCGCTTAACACTGTCGCGCTGCCCGCCCCGGCCGCATCATCCCCCGTGGGTGACGGCCGCGCCGGGAGCCCGGCGCGTGGTCCTTCCACGCGATGATCGCGTCCCAGCTCGATTAGCCAGCCTGCCTCCGGGTCTCCTAGGTTTTTCTTATGTCATTAGAAGGCGGACCTTGGGCCTCGTCGGTGGACTTGAGGCATCGATCCGAGGAGAGGAGCACCCCATGTTGGCTCGAAATCGTCGTCTCGCGATTGCCGGACTCATCGCTGCGGCGGCGATCGCGGTCCCGACCGCCGCATTGGCGTCCGCGTCCGGTTCACCGTCCCCCAAGCCAGCGCCACCGTCGGCGTGCGCCGGTCCCAGCAAGGCCGCCGCTGCCAGCAAGGCCGCGGCTGCCAGCAAGGCCGCGGCTGCCAGCAAGGCCGCGGCTGCCAGCAAGGCCGCGGCTCCCGGCAAGTCCGCGGGGCCGTCGAGGCTGCCGGAGATGGCCGCGGCAGCGGGCATCAGCGCGGACCGACTGCAGGCCGGACTGATTGCCATGAAGCGGGCCGGCGGCGACACCCCGGCGGGCATCGCCGCCTTCGCGGCCTCGGCCGGCGTGACGAACGCGACCGCGCAGCGGATCGCGGACGCTGTGTTCGGAACGCCGCCCGCGGCTGGTTCACCGTCCCCCAAGCCAGCGCCACCGCAGGCGTCGGCCGGCCAGACCGGTCAGCAAGTAAGCCGGGTCGGCATCGCAAGTCCGTGCACAATGGATCACGTGCGGGTCCTCGTGGTCGATGACGACGCGGCTGTGCGCCAGTCGCTGGCCACCGCGCTTGGGCGCGACGGCTATGAGGTGCTGGCCGCGGACGGATGGCAACGCGGCGCTGGCCCACCTCGTGGCGGCCAGCGTCGACGCGATCGTGCTCGACGTGGCGATGCGCGAGCCGAACGGCCTTGAGGTGTGCCGGCGGCTCCGCGCCCGCGGCGACAGGACGCCGATCCTGATGCTCACCGCCCGCGACCTGATCGATGATCGCGTCGCCGGGCTGGACGCCGGCGCCGACGACTACCTGGCCAAGCCGTTCGCGCTCGCCGAGTTGCGCGCCCGACTGCGCGCACTGCTGCGCCGCAACGCGGCCAGCGCCGAACAGCTCAGCTACGCCGACCTGGCGCTCGATCTTGCCGCGGCGCGGGTAACCCGGGGCGGGCGCGAGGTTGCCCTCACCCGCACCGAGTACCTGCTGCTTGAACTGTTCCTGCGCAACCCCGGCCGGGTGCTCAGCCACTCGCAGATCTTCCAGGCGGTGTGGGGCTACGACTTCGGCCTGCGCTCGAACAACCTCTGGGTGTACATGGGCTATCTGCGCACCAAGCTCGAGGCTGCCGGTGAGCCGCGCATCCTGCACACCGTGCGCGGGCTCGGCTACGTCCTGCGGGATAAGCCGTGACGCTGCGGAACCGGGTCTCGGTGGCGGCGGCAGTCGGGGTGCTGATCGTCGTCGCGGTGGTCAGCGGCGTGCTGTACTTCTTCTACGCCGCGAGCCTGCAGTCCCGCGTCGACGCAGCCCTGGTCGACGCCGCCCAGCAAGCCTCCGGCATCGCCCAGCGCATCAAGCAATCGGGGGCCGGCGACGGCCAGCCGGCCCCCGACATCAACGCGCCGGTCACGGTCGGCAGCGTGCAGGTCCAACTGTTCCCGGGACCGGTGGCGGCCGGCCAGCCCACCCCGTTCGGACCGCTCGACAGCCGCGATGTCGCGGTCGCCGAGCAGGCGCAGCCGCCGTACTTCGCCGACGAGCGCGACCGCGGCCAGCAGTTCCGCGTTTACACCACCGCCTGGCCCGGCAACCCCGGCGGGCTGGTGCGCACCAGCCGGGCCGCGAACGCCGATGACGGCGCGCTGCGCGACGCGGCCCTGCTGCTGGCCGGGCTCACCGTCGCGGCCGCCGGCGTTACCTACGGCGCGGCGCGGCTGACCGCCGGCCGCATCCTGCGACCCATCGCCGAGCTCACCGCGGCCGCCGAGCACGTCACCAGGACCCGCGACCTCACCGCCCGGGTCGGCTCCGCCGGGACCAGCGATGAGGTGGGCCGGCTCGGCTCGTCCTTCGACACCATGCTGGCCGCGCTGCACGAATCGGTCACCGCGCAACGCCAGCTCGTCGCCGACGCCTCGCACGAACTGCGCACCCCGCTGACCAGCCTCACCACGAACCTCGACCTGCTCGAGGACGGCGCCGGACTGGCCGACCCGCAGGCCCCCGCCCTCGTGCGAGCAGCCCGGGAGCAGGCCGGCGAGCTGGACCAGCTGATCACCGACCTGCTCGACCTCGCGCGCTACCGCGAGTCCGCGCCGCACCGCGAGACGGTGCGCCTGGACCTGCTCACCGACGAGGCGGTACGCCGCCTGCGGCAGCGCGTGCCCCACCCGGCCATCGACACCCGGCTGCATCCGTGCCTGGTGCACGTCGACCCTGCCGCGGTCGATCACGCCGTCAGCAACCTGGTCGACAACGCCCTCAAATGGACGCCGCCCGACGCCGCGGTGCGCGTGGTCGTCGAGAACGGCCAGGTGTCGGTCACCGATCACGGCCCGGGCATCGCCGACGAGGACCTCCCGCGCATCTTCGAACGCTTCTACCGGGCACCCGCCGCACGAGGCATGCCAGGCGCCGGGCTCGGACTGGCCATCGTCGGAGGCGTCGCGCACGCGAACAACGGCACCGTCGCGGTGCAGACGGGACCGCACGGGTCGACCTTCACGCTGGCGTTTCCGCCGCTCCCGAGCGCCGTCGAAGTCTCGACCGGCCAGCAGGAATAGGGGCAGTGCAGGGACATCGGGCCGCAGTCGGCAACTTTACGCGCGTGCATGGATCGGGAGGATTCAGTCCCGCGGCAGGGTACGGCATCATCCTGCCCGGCTCCCGCCCCGCTGCTGGTCGGCTGCGGTGTCTGCTCGGCCGGGAGGCGGGGCGGCGGGCTGCACGTTGGCGGCTAGCTCGGCCGCCGTCTCGCGGATACGGTCGGCCAGGCTCGCGCGTTCCGGCTGCTCCGCCCAGCGGCCGAACGCGGCCCGGAAGATGGCGGTGCCGACCGGCGCGAGGAGCGCGGCGGTCGCCGCCTCGGCCCCTCGCTGCTCGAGCGCGGCGGCCAGCGCGCTGGTGACGGCGGCGTCCTTGGTCAGCCCCCGCTCCTGAAGCTCCGGGCTGGCCTGGACGATGGCGCGGCGCTCGGCGGCGTGCTCGTCGGCGACCAGGTCGCCGACCTCGGTGAGCGCGGTCAGCAGGGCCGCGAACGGGCGGAGGTCCTGGTCGGCCCGCCCGACGGCGGCGGCCAGAACCGCCGGGAGCTGCTCGGAGCCGGCGAACAGCACGTCGCGCTTGTCGGTGAAGTAGCGCGAGAACGTCCGGCGGGTCAGCCCGGCCCGCTCGGTGATCTGGGCGACGGTGACGTTGTCGAAGCCGTGCGCGAGGAACAGCTCGAGCGCGGCATCGCGCAGCCGGTCCCTGGCTTGAGGTTCCCATCGCGGCATGAGCCTGATCCTACAGCGATGTCTCATTGGGTCATCGCATTCGATAAGATGATGACTCGATGAGACATCATCACATCGGATACGGAGGACGGACGATGGACCTTGAAGGCCAGCACGTTGTGATCTTCGGCGGCAGCTCGGGCATGGGACTGGCCACTGCGGCCGGCGCGGCGGCGGCGGGAGCGAAGGTCACGATCGCGTCGAGCGACCGGAGCCGACTCGACGCCGCCCTGGCCGCGCTGCCGGGCGGCGGCAGCGCAGTCGTGGCCGACGCCCGCAGTGAGGCGTCGGTGGCCGAGGCGCTCGCCCAGATCGGCGAGCTGGATCACCTGGTGTACACCGCCGGGGACGGGGTCGTCCCGCGGCCGCTGGCCCAGGTGCCGCTGGACGAGGCCCGCCGGCTGTTCGACGTCCGCTTCTGGGGTGCGGTCACCGCGGTCAAGTACGCCGCCCCCCGGATCAGGGCGGGCGGCTCGGTCGTGCTGACGTCCGGGACGATCGCGGTCCGGCCGTCGGCCGGCGCCGCCCTCATGGCCGCCGGCGCCGCCGCGATCGAGGGACTCACCCGGGGGCTGGCCGTTGAGCTGGCTCCGGTCCGGGTCAACGCGGTTCGCCCGGGAGCGATTCACACCCCGATGTGGGACGCGGCGCCGGAACCGCGGCGCTCGGCACTGCTCGGCGCCCTGGCCGAGCGGACCATCACCAAGACGGTCGGCGAGCCGGACCAGATCGCCGCCGCCCACCTCTACCTGATGGACAACCGCTTCGTCACCGGCACCGTGCTCACCGTCGACGGCGGTGCCGTCCTGCTCTGACGCTGGCCGGCAACTGCGGAGCTAGGTCGCAGTCAACGGCGCAGAGGTTCCGGCTCGGCGTCACCCGCGCGGCCCTGCGCCGGGGGCCGCGAGGTCGATGGCCTCGGGCCCTCGGTCTACGCGCCGGTCGGCGTGCGGCGGGCGGTGCGGAACAGCTGGGCAAGCTCGCGGGTGGTGGTGGCGTCCTCCGCGGCCTTGTCGTCGCGCCATCGCCCGGTGAACCGGGGGAAGCGCATGGCCAGCCCGGCGTCGTCCTCGATCTGGCCCCAGGCGGCGGTGTAGTTCGGGGACAGGGTGAGCTCGGCGCTGAGGATCTCCAGCACCAGCCCCGGCTCGAACCAGACGTCCGGCTCCTGGCGCGCGTCCACCCGAGCGGGCTGCTGCGAGCTCAGCAGCGGCGCCAGCCGGGCGGGCAGGGCCGCCAGGTCGGCGTCGGAGAACCCGGCGCCGCACTTGGTCACGGCGCGGAACACGCCGGCGTCCGCGTCGTAGGCGGCCAGCAGCACCGCGCCGTAGACCCCGGTACGCCGGCCGCGGCCGGCGAACGCGCCGATGACGACCAGGTCGGCGGTGTCGGACAGCTCGGTCCGGTAGTCCCGCTTGAGCTTGATCCACTGCCAGCCGCGCGCCCCCGCCTGGTAGACCGAGTCCGGCCCGGTCGACTTGCAGACCAGGCCCTCGCATCCATCGGTAACCGCCCGGGCGAACGTCGCGTCCAGCGCGGCGGGGTCGGCGACCTCGGCGGCGGTGGTCAGCCGCAGCCGCGGCGAGAGAGCGATGGCCGCCTCCAGGGCGGCGCGCCGCCGCGGGTAGGGCAGCATGGTCAGATCCTCGCCGTCGGCGTACAGCAGCTCGAAGCAGAACAACCCCACCGGCACATCCTGGACGGCTTGGTCGATGCCGTGCTTGCGGCGCCGCAGCATGACCTCCCCGAACGGCCGCAGCTCGCCCGCGGCGGCGTCGTAGGCGACGACCTCCCCCTCAATAATCGCCTCGGCCGGCCCCAGCCCTTCTGACAGCAGCGCGGCGACGTCGGGGAACTGACCGGATATCTCCTCCAGCCGCCGGGTGAACAGCTCGACCCTCCCGTCGGCGGCGCGGTGCGCCTGGACCCGGATGCCGTCGTACTTGTACTCGGCGGCGCACCGACCGCCCAGCCGGGCCAGGATCTGGTCGGCCTCCGACAGACGCTGGGCCAGCATGACCCGCACCGGGTTCCCTGGCTGCACCCGCAACTGCTGCACCGCGGCCAGCCCGCCATCCGCCACGGCGGCGGCGACCTGGCCGAGGTCGCAGCAGATGTTGTAACCACGCTCGAGCACCGGCCGGGCGGACTTGCCGCCCGCGTAGACCTCGGCCAGAGCGTCCAGGATGGTGGGCGTGCCGATGCCAAGCCGCAGGTTCCTGGTCACCAGGCGCAGCAGGTAACGGGCCTCCAGCGGGGTGGCCCGGGTCAGCAGCCCGGCCAGCAGCTCCAGCTTCCTGCCCTGCGAGCCCGGCCCTTCGGCGAAGGCGATCTCGCGCAGCGTGCCCACCACCTCGCCGACCTCCAGGCCGTCCGCGCCCGCCGACGGCCGCGCCAGCAGCTGTTCTGCGGCCTGGCCCAGGTCCCCGGCCTCCCGCACGAGCGCGGCGACCTCCGCCGCGTCGGCGCCGACCACGGCGGCCAGTGCGCGCACGGCCAGCTTCTCCGCCAGGCCGAGGTCCACCCCGGCCCATTCCGGCGCGATCAGCCCCTGGCACAGGTAGCACACGGTCGGCAGCAGCCCGGCCGGGGTGTCCGCCACCAGCGCGGCCAGCCGCTCCGTCAGCGCCAGCCGACTGCTGAGCCGCTCCAGGTCACGATAGGCCTCGGCCACGATCAGATACCGCACAGCTGGCCCTTACCCGCCCCGATCGAAGACGTCACCATGATGTGGCGCCGTCAGCTCCGGGATTCGAGCACAGCGCTCGTGTTCGTCTGGCCGCTCGCACCAGAGCAGACCTGGCGGTGCCGGTGAAATCACGGTCCGTTCGATATGAAGATTTTGGCTTTGTTGTGCCTTCGCTCCGGGAATCCGACGCGAATTCAACCGGGCGGCAGTCTCGCGATGACTATTGCCATAAATGCACGGTGCGCTGTGCGATGCGGGACAAAACATGAATTAGAGAAAAGCAGAGGAGTGGACAGGACAAGAGTGTGAGAATACAGGAGCCAATTACGGACTCCTAAGAGACGTTGACGGACAAAATGGCCACGCGCGAGATCTTCAGCAGGCTGCCGTGGGATGCTGCTGCCGCTCGGGCGGAGGGTGCCTGATGGCGGGCGGTAAGTGGCGGGAGAACCGGACCGGCCTGGCGGTCGCAGGGCTGGCGTTGCTGGCGGCGGCCCCGGCCGTCACGGCGGCGGCTGGCGTGCAGGACCGCTGGGTACTGGCCGGGGCGACGGCGGTGGCGGCCGTGGTGGTGACCGTCGGGGCTGTCTGGCAGGACCGGTACCGGCAGGCGGCGCGGCGCCGCGATGAGGTGGGGCTGCGGACCGAGGATGGGTGCCTGGTGCTGCCCAACGGCCAGATGCCCGAGGTGCGCGACATCACCGACCCGGTGCGGCTGGGCGTCCATATGGCCGCCCCGGCCACCGCCGCGACCGAGTCGTCAGGCGGGGACGAGGCGGTTGAGCACGTTCCGGCCTATGTGCCCAGGGACGTGGATGCCAGGCTGCGGGAGCGTTTGGCCGCGGGCGGGTTCGTGCTCTTGGTCGGCGACTCCACCGCGGGCAAGACCCGGGCGGCGTTCGAGGCGATGGCCGCCACCTTGCCGAAGCACGTGCTGGTGTGCCCGTCGGGCAGGGAGGCGGTCTCGGTTGCGGTGACCCAGGCGGCGCAGACCCGGCGATGCGTGCTGTGGCTGGATGACCTGGAGCGGTTTCTCGGATCGGGCGGGCTGACCGCTGCCCTGCTTGGCCGTTTGATCATCGGGGCCGGTCATCACCGGGTCATCCTCGCGACCCTGCGGGCAGCGGAGGAGGCGCGCCTGGCCGACGCTGCCGCGGACGCCGACGAAGGCGCCAGGAATGCGCTCCGCGATACCCGGCAGGTCCTCGACCAGGCCACGACCATCCGGATGGCGCGGATGTTCTCCCCGGCGGAGCTGGAACGGGCGCGGGCCAGGGACTGGGACCCGCGGGTGGCCGAAGCCTTGGGTCACAGCCGGGAGTACGGGATCGCGGAGTACCTGGCGGCCGGCCCCGCAACTGCTGCGGGACTGGGAGGACGCGCGCGGCGCGGCGGCCGGGCGGCACGCGCGCGGCGCGGCGCTGGTGGCCGCCGCGATCGATCTGCGCCGGGCCGGGTACACCGCGCCCATCCCCCGGGCCGTGCTTGGGCGGGTGCAAGAGCAGTACCTGACCGGCCCCGAGCACGGCCGCACCCCGCGCGAGCCGCTGGCAGAGGCGTGGCAGTGGGCCACCCGCCAGCGTGTCACCACGGCCCTGCTCCAGCCCGTGGCCAGCGACCGGGTTGAGGTGTTCGACTACCTGGTGGACACCGTCCAGCGCCGCACCGCGCCCGGCGCCCATGTTCCCGAGCGGGTCGTCCGTGCCGCCGTCGACGCCAGCGGGCCCGCCGAGGCCACCTCCCTGGCCGACGCGGCTCGCGCTCAGGGCCGCTACTCGCTGGCCGAGTACGGCTACCGCCACGCCTACCGTGCCCGGGGCGCCGACCCCGGGCTGAGCGCCGAGCACCCCGACACCCTCACCAGCCGGAGTAACGTCGCCCTCGTCCTGTGGGACCTGGGGCGGCACGAGGAGGCCGAGGCCGAGCATGGCGCCGTCCTTGAAGCCCGCACCAGGACCCTGGGCGCCGAGCACCCCGACACCCTGACCAGCTGGAGCAACCTCGCGCTGGCGCGTTGGAATCTGAGGCGGCTCGAGGAGCCTGAGGCCGAGCACCGCGCCGTCCTTGAAGCACGCACCAGGACCCTCGGCGCCGAGCACCCCGACACCCTGACCAGCCAGGCAAACCTAGCCGCGGTCCTACACGACCTGGGGCGGCTCGAGGAAGCCGAGGCCGAGCACCGCGCCGTCCTGGCCAGCCGGACCAGGACCCTGGGCGCCGAGCACCCCGACACCATGGCCAGCCGGAGCGGCCTCGCCCTCGTCGTGCGCGACCTGGGGCGGCCACCGCAAGCCAATTCCGGGATGAGCTGAAGCGCGGTGCGGGCTGGCCGGGACGGGCTCTTAGTTCTACGTCGTTACGGAAATCACGGCGAGGTCATCGCTTGCTGGCGTATCGGAGAACCGCTGCCGCGGCGCACGGGATAAGCACCAAGATCAGGATGAGGCGGATGCTCGGCTCCACCTGCGTCCGGGTCGTCGGCGATAGCAGCAGGCGGTCCTGGACGCGGGAGAACGCGGGCGAGACACCGGGCGGGGCCTGGCCGGGCCGATGCCGACCCAGGCTGTTCGACGATGGCGGATGCACCGTCGGCTGCGTCGCGGGACTGGTCGCCGACAGCGCCGAGGTCGTCCGACTCGGGGACGCAGTGGTTGCCGCTGGACCGGGGCTGGGGCTCGCGGACGGGCCGGTCGCCGTCGGGTTCGGGGACGCGCTCGGGGGCGGGCCGGTCACCGTCGGACTCGGGGACCCGCTCGCTGACGGGACGGTCGCCGTCGGACTCGCAGACGGGCCTGCCGCTGTGGGACTCGGGGACGCGCTCGGGGGCGGGCCGGTCACCGTCGGAGTGGGAGACCCGCTCGGCGGCGGGCTCGGAGACGCGCTCGGGGGCGGGCCAGTCACCGTCGGAGGGGGAGACCCGCTCGGGGGCGGGCTCGGAGACCCGCTCGGGGGCGGGCCGGTCACTGTCGGACTCGGAGACGGGCTTGGGGGCGGGCCGGTCACCGTCGGACTCGGAGACGGGCTTGGGGGCGGGCCGGTCACCGTCGGACTCGGAAACGCGCTCGGCGGCGGGCTCGGAGACGCGCTCGGGGGCGGGCTCGGTGATGCGCTCGGGGGCGGGCTCGGTGATGCGCTCGGGGGCGGGCAAGGGGACGGCCCGGTCACCGTCGGGGTCGGAAACGCGCTCGGAGACGGCCCGGTCACCGTCGGACTCGCGGACGCGCCCGGAGGCGGGCTCGGAGACGGACACGCACACGAGCACCGGTGCCGACGCCGGTGCCGGTGGCATCGATGATGGTGGCAACGGCACCGGTGATGGTGACATCGGTGATGGCGGCGCGGGGGACGGACCTGCCGCGACGACGACACGACGTGCACGATCCCGGACGCGTTCGGTCTCGCAGGCTGGCGCTGCCACGGCGTCGGAATGCGCGGACAGCGCGGCTAGGACCAGGGTCGGAGCGAAGACGAATACCGCGCAGACCCACAGGAGGCCTGCTCTCGCAGGGCACCGACCTCTAATCGGGCACCAACCGCAGATGCCACGGCGGAGATAGGGCCGGGGCCAGTGCCGAGCGGACCGCTAAACGAGTTGTTCAGCTGGAACACGACGACGACGGCGACCGCGACGAGCACGGCCTGCACGACGGCCACGCTGATCGATGCCCGGTCCGAGCGGATTCCGCCGGCGAACGGGAAGACGCCGACGACGAGCGAGGTCATGACCACCGCGATGAGCACGCCGACCGGCAGTCGGCTCTCGGCCGCGCTCTGCGCGCTGGGCACGGGACGTGACGAGCGCGCCGAGTTGGCCGGTCGCGTACGCCTGGGCGTTGGCGGCGCGCGAGGTCTGCGTGCTGACCTCGAGCAGGGACGTGCTCATCGCGGTGAGCAGCTTCAGGCTCGCGTCGTCGAGCGTGCCGCGCTCCATCTCCGGCCAGTCGTGGTCAATGACGGTCGCGACGTAGCCGCGGATCTGCGCCCTGAGCGTGTTCCCGGCGGCGGGCGGAAGCCCGCTCGCCGCCCAGTAGACCTGCCGGACGGCAACCGCCTCGTTGCCGACCGCCTGCTGGGCCGAGCCGATCGTCTGCCACTCGGTTGCCAGCGCCAGGGCAAGCACGAGCAGGTACATGGCCGCGAGCGAGGGGCCGACGAAGCCGATCGTGACATCCTCGGGCTCCCGCTTGTGATCGCGTAGGTACCACGCGATGGCGGCCGCGGCACTCGCGGTCGCCGCCACCGTCACCAGAAGTATCCACGTCTCCCGTCCCAGCATTGACACCTTCCCCGTCGCCTTCCGCCGTTCTCAACTTTAGCAATTTTAAGTACTGAGATGGTTGCGTTAAGTGATCATCGCAGTTCAAGATACTTGAGGTGAAAGCAGCCAGCCGAGGTATGCGGTTAGGCCGGGAGCGGATCGCCGCGATCAACAAGTCCCGAAAATAAAGCGTAAATAAAGCAGAGTCTGGAGGTTCAGCCGAATGACGGTGGAAACGGACACGCAGGCGCATTCACACAACGGTCTGGGGCAGTCCAGTCTGGGGACGGCGGCGGCGCGAAATCTCGCGACGACGACCAAGACGCCCCCGCAAATGCAGGGCATCACCAATCGGTGGGTGCAGAAGGTCCTGCCGTGGGTGGACGTCAAGGGCGGCACGTTCCGGGTGAACCGGCGCGTGTCGTACGCGGTCGGCGACGGCCGGGTGGAGGTGGTGCAGACCGCCGACCGGGTCAGCATTGTCCCCGCCGAGCTCGGCGAGTTCCCCGCTCTGCGCGGCTACGACGACGCCGACGTGCTGTCCGCCCTCGCCGGGCGTTTCGCCGAGCAGCAGATCGAGGCCGGCGCGGTGGTCGCTCAGGCAGGGACCCCGATCAGCTCGGTGCTCGTCGTCGTGCACGGCCGGCTGGTCCGCTCGGGGACAAATGCCTATGGCGAGCAGAAGAAGACCGGGGTGATCGCCGACGGCGGCTTCTTCGGGTCATCCGGCCTCACCAACCCGCAGGCGGTGTGGGACGAGACCATCACCGCGGAAACCGCCTGCACGCTGCTGAGCCTCGACCGAGCCCAGTTCGCCGCGGTCGGCCGACCAGTCGGCGTCGCTGCAAGATCACCTGCGCGAGTACGCCGCCAAGGCGGACAAGCCCATGAACCGCGGCGGCGAGGCCGCCCTGGCCATGGTCGCCGGGCATTCCGGAGAGCAGGTGCTGCCGTCCACGTTCGTGGATTACGAAGGCTCGCCGCGCGAGTACGAGCTGCAGGTGGCGCAGACGGTGCTGCGCGTGCATTCGCGGGTGGCGGACCTGTTCAACGAGCCGATGAACCAGATCGAGCATCAGCTCAAGCTCACGATCGCGGAGCTGCGGGAGCGCCAGGAGTATGAGCTGATCAACAACCGCGACTTCGGATTGCTGCACAACGTCGACTACTCCCAGCGCCTCCAGCCGATCAGCGGCCCGCCCACGCCTGACGACCTCGACGAGCTGCTGTGCCGCAGGCGCGACTCCAAGGTCTTCCTCGCTCACCCGCGCGCGATCGCCGCGTTCGGCCGCGAATGCAACAAGCGCGGCCTCTACCCGACGAGCGTGGCGCTTGGCGAGCGGACGGTGCCCGCCTGGCGCGGCGTGCCGATCCTGCCGTGCCCGGTCATCCCGATCAGCGAGCACAACACCTCCTCGATCCTGGTGCTGCGCACCGGCCAGGACAACCAGGGCGTCGTCGGTCTGCACCAGACCGGCATTCCCGATGAGCACGAGCCCGGGCTAAACGTCCGGTTCATGGGAATCGACGAGAAGGCCGTCATCTCCTACCTGGTGTCGACCTATTTCTCCGCCGCGGTGCTCGTGCCCGACGCGATCGGCATGCTCGAAAACGCCGAACTCGGCCGCTAACCCCGACCGAAGAGAGAAACCGACAAAGGACTGAGGATCACGCCGATGCCATCATTCGAGCTGCCCGAGTTCTACACGCCGTATCCGGCTCGGTGTAATCCGCACCTAGACCGGGCCCGGGCACATAGCAAGGCCTGGGCCCGGTCGATGGACATGATCGACGTCCCGCAGCACGGCACGGTGATCTGGACGGAAGGGGACCTCGACGCCCACGATTACGCGCTGCTGTGCGCCTACACGCACCCCGATACGACGGCCGGGCTGCTCGACCTGGTCACCGACTGGTACGTGTGGGTGTTCTACTTCGACGACCACTTCCTCGAGCTGTTCAAGCGCAGCCGGGATCTGGACGGCGCCCGCGCCTACCTGGACGCGCTGCGCGCGTTCATGCCAGCTGACGGGCAGATCAGCGAGAAGCCGACCAACCCGGTGGAAGCCGGGCTCGCCGACCTATGGTCCCGCACCGTGCCCGACCGCTCGGACGACTGGCGGGCCCGCTTCGCCGAGAGCACGGGCAACCTGCTCGACGAGTCGCTGTGGGAACTCGCCAACATCAACGCCGACCGGGTGTCCAACCCGATCGAGTACGTCGAGATGCGGCGCAAGGTCGGCGGGGCACCGTGGTCGGCGAACCTGATCGAGCACGCCTACGACGCCGAGGTGCCCGCCGACCATCGCCGCGTCCCGGCCGATGCAGGTGCTCCGCGATACCTTCGCCGACGCCGTGCACCTGCGCAACGACCTCTTCTCCTACCAGCGCGAGGTCCACGATGAGGGCGAGCTGTCCAACGGCGTGCTGGTGCTCGAGCGGTTCCTCGGCTGCACCGCCCAGCAGGCCGCCGACCGGGTGAACGACCTGCTCACCTCCCGGCTGCAGCAGTTCGAGCACACCGCGTTCACCGAGCTGCCCGCCCTCCTCGACGAGCACGGCATTGATCCGGCGGCGCGGATTCAGGTCGGGCTTTACGTGAAGGGGCTGCAGGACTGGCAGTCGGGCGGTCACGAGTGGCACCTGCGGTCATCCAGGTACACCAAGCCCCGTGCCGCCCCGGCGGCGCCGGTTCTCGGCGGCCCGTCAGGGATCGGGCACGCAGGGCGCACGCATCGCGCTCTCGCTCGCGGCGACCGCGCCGCAGCGGCTGCGCAGCTTCACCCACGTCCCCTTCCAGCCGGTCGGCCACCTCGAGCACCCGGCGATCGACGTGCCGTTCGCGCTCACCCTCAGCCCGCACCTCGACGCCGCCCGCGAGCAGAACGTGCACTGGTCCGCTGACATGGGCATCCTCAGCGAGGGCGTGTGGGACGAGCGCAAGCTGCGCGCGGCCGACCTGGCGCTGTGCGCGGCGGGCATCCACCCCGACGCCACCGCCGAGCAGCTTGACCTGACGACCGGCTGGCTGACCTGGGGCACCTACGGCGACGACTACTATCCCAGTCGTCTTCGGGCGCGGCGCGGACATCCCCGCCGCCAAGGCCTGCAACGCCCGTCTCGAGACGTTCATGCCCCTCGACCTCGCCGAGATGCCGGTGCCGGCCAGCGCGCTCGAACGCGGCCTGGCCGACCTGTGGATTCGCACGGCCGGGCCGATGGAACCGCCCGCGCGTCGCGCGTTCCGGCGCGCCATCACCGACATGACCGCCAGCTGGATCTGGGAACTCGGCAATCAGGCGCAGAACCGGATCCCCGATCCCATCGACTACATCGAGATGCGCCGCAAGACATTCGGCTCGGACCTGACGATGAGCCTGTCCCGGCTTGTCCACCACGGCAGCGTGCCCGACGGCGGTGTACAAGCTCCGCCCGGTCGCCGCGATGGAAAACTCGGCCGCCGATTACGCATGCCTGCTCAACGACGTGTTCTCCTACCAGAAGGAGATCCAGTTCGAGGGCGAGATCCACAACTGCGTGCTCGTCGTGCAGAACTTCCTCGACTGCGACGCGGCGACGGCCATGCGGGTCGTGGGCGACCTGATGGCCGCCCGCATGAGCCAGTTCAGGGACATCGTCGCCGTGGAACTCCCCGAGCTGTTCGACGCAGCTCCACCTCGACGCCGGCACGCGCGAGGCCCTGCTGAGCCATGCCAGGAACCTCGAGAACTGGCTAGCCGGGATCCTCAACTGGCACCAGGGCTGCCACCGCTACGCCGAGGCGGACCTGATCGGCAACGCGCGCCGCGCGCGACCGGAACTTTTCGGCAGCCCGACCGGACTCGGCACTTCCGCGGTCAGCATTCTCCGCACCCTGACCACGCGCTAATGGCGCGGTGTTGTTGGGGTTGACGCTTACGTCGACCGTCACCCTGCCGACGCTGCCGCGAAACACCCGGGGATGTCCAGGCTTGGCGCCTGGCATCCCCGGGTGCTCGCGGAACGTGCCTAGCTGTGGGCCGCGAGCTCCTTAGCCTCGGCGATGATGATCTTCGCCAGGACGATCTGCGCGCCCGCGCCGAGGATCGGGGCGCCCCAGTTCTCGGCGTTGTACAGCTCGGTCTTGATCGCGTTCGCCAGCGCGTCGCGCTGCTGGTCAAGCGCGGTCAGAGCGTGGTTGACGGCGGTGAACTCGACGTCGCCGCGAGTGCTGGACTCGATGGCGTTGGTCGAGGCCGTCAGCGTGTCCGCGCCGAACTCGCCCACGCTGGAGTTGAGCTGCTTGTACGTCTCGCCGAGCTGGGTCACTAGCGAGTCGCGCAGTGCCCGGTTCGGGTCGGCCAGGATCTGGGTGATGACCCGGCCGTCCTGCACGTAATCGGTGTGCAGGCCCAGCCAGGTACATCTCGGTCGGCTGAATGTCGGTCTCATCCGTCCAGGGGCCCTGGAGGTTGGTGTCGATGACCTCGGTCTGGCCGCTGTTCGGGCCGGCCGAGTTCGGGCCGTCGGCCGGCCCGGAGCCGTCCAGGCCAAGCCGCTGGACGCCGGGACCCGCGAAGGCGGCGTAGTTGGTGTCGATCTCGGCGGCGTAATCGCCGTGGTCCCAGGCGAAGCCGGGGTCGACCGTCACGCAGTCCGCGGGGAAGGCGCTCGCCGTGCTGCCGGTGACGGTGGCGTTACAGGTGGTCGAGCCCTGGGTCAGGTAGTAGTCGGGCTTGGCGAACTCGGCGAGCGTCGGTGTGCGCGCCGGGTCGGCGTTGACCATGTGCAGGATCGCCTCTTCGGTCGGATCGGCGAGGAAGTTCGCGATCTGCTGCGTCGCCCCGGTGTACGGGTTGGCGGCGGTCAGGCCCGCGACGTCCCTGTCGAACGTGCGCACTTGCGGTGAGAACTCCGACGGGTCGCCGTTCACGTAATACTCAGGCGCCGTGTCGAACTCCATGCCGAACTGGGTGGTGTCGCCCTTCTCCTGCGCGAGCAGGCCGGTGACGTTGCCCTCAAGCTCGCCGAAGGTGCCCGCCGGGTAGGTGCATGGCGTGGTGACGCCGTCGCAGTTCGCCGGGGTCGGCTGGATCGCGCGGCCGACGTTGGCGCCCGCCTCGTGGTCACCCTCGTCGGAGCTGAGGATGAACTCCGTGTTGTTCGCGGTCATGCCCTCGGCGGCCAGTCGCTGGAAGAACGTGCCAAACGCCTGGTTGTAGTACGCCGCCTGGGCTAGGTAGCAGGCGCTGCCGCTGCCCAGTGCGGCCGGAGCGTGGAAGCAGGGCTCGCCCGCGGACGTCAGGCCCTTGATGAACTCGTTTCCGTGCAGGTCCGAGATGTACATGTTGACCACCTGGACACCGGATCCCAGCATGTCGGCCGCGTACGCGAGAGACTGCGAGGCGTTGATCTCGCCAAAGCCGGGGAAGCCGGGGCTGGTGAGGAAGTCGCCGTCGATCTCGTTGCCGTTCAGGTCGACGAGGTTCCCCGCGGCGTTGGTCACCTGGAAGCCGTCCTCGGCCGCGTTCGGCGTGCCCGCGCCAAGCTGCGGCGCCACGTACCGGTGGCCGAACAGCGCCTGGTAGCCGTTGTAGCCGCCGGGCTCGTCCGGCAGCAGGTCGGCCGACGCGGTACTTGACGGCGCGGTCTGGCCGAACTTGACGCCGGTGGCGCCGGAGCAGAACGCGCTGCCCCTGGCACAGTGCACGGCGACGCCCACGTAGTCGGCGGTCTCCGGGTCCTTGAACGAGTCGGGGTCGTTGATGAGCTGCTGGTCCTCGGGCGAGCCGGCGCCGAACACCTTGGGGATGTCCACCGCGGTGTTCTCAAGCTCGGCGTTCGCGGTGGCGATGTCGCCGACGTTGCAGCCCGCCCTGGTGTAGGGCACCCAGGGCGCCGGCGTGGTCGTGGTCGGGCTGACCGGCTTGCGAGCTGTGGCCGGCGGGACCGGGGAGTAGACCATGTTGGGGTTGGTGTCGGTCGCCGTCGGCGACGTGTCGAAGACCGGGTCGGTCCAGTAGGCGAACGAGCCCGCGCCGTCCGTCGTCCCGAGGGTCCCGCCGGCGCCGTTGGACTGGTAGACCTGGTAGCCGTTCGAGATCGGCATGCCCTGGCGGTCGCCGTACAGGCCGGTGTACGTGGTCAGGATGTCATCGGCGGTGTGCGCGATCAGCGGCGTGTGGTTGTTGGACAGGAATGTGCCATTGTCTTCGAAGAAGTTCAGAAGGTTGGGCATAAGCTCCAGGTCGGACGGCACGTTCGGGTTGTCCCTGAAGAAATGCACGTTGTCGAAGGTGATCTGCACGACATGCTTAACGCCATTGCCGAGCTGGCACCCGCTGTCGGTACGGCCGAGCTCGACGGCGGTCTTGACGGTCGGCGATGACGCCGCCGCCTGCACCGGCGAAGTGGCCACGGCCGCGGCCAACCCCGCGATCAGAGTGGCGGCGCCGACCACGGCGGTAATCCGGCCGAGTGATCCCGACCTGTTGTCTCGGTTCATGTGATCTCCTTTCGCGGCCAACAATGGACGCGCGACCGGGCAAAAAGAACGTCCGTCCAGTAACTATTCAGAGAACTCTCAGCAAAGCGCTGGCGTACCCTGGCAGCTGCCGCAGATGAAGCCGCAGGCTGTGACCCAAGAAGCTCTTATTTGGACGGTAGGTCGATCACGATTTCCAGGCCGCCGTCCGGGCGGGGGCGGGCCTGGAGGTCGGCCTGGTGAGCGGTGACGATCGAGCGGACGATCGCGAGGCCGAGGCCGACGCCGCCGCGCCCCCGGACGCGATCGTCGCCGAGGCGGCGGAACGGCTCGAACAGGACCGGCACCGCCTCGGCGGCGACGGGCGCGCCGGTGTTGCGGACGGCGAGCGTTCCCCGCAGGCCGTCCGGTCCCCGGCTCACCGCGATCTCGACCCAGCCTCCGGGCTCGTTGTACTTAATGGCGTTCTCGATCAAGTTGACGATCAGGCGCTCGAGCAGCACCGGGTCGCCGGTGATGGTGGCCGCCGCCAGCGCGCGGCGAAGGGTCAGCTGGTGCCTGGCCGCCTGCTCCTCGTGCTGGTCGATCACCCGGCCCGCCAGCGTGTCCAGGCGGATCGGGATCTTGCCCTGCAGGCCGCGGTCGCTCTCGGCGAGGGTCAGCATCCCCTCGATCAGCTGCTCGTTGTGCTCGTTGGTGCGCAGCAGCTGGGCGCCGAGCCGGTGCAGGTCCTGGCCCGCGCCCGGGTCGTCCATCGCCACCTCGGTCAGCAGGCGCTGGACGGCCAGCGGGGTGCGCAGCTCGTGGGAGGCGTTGGCGGCGAACCGGCGCTGGCTCTCGTAGCCGGCCGCGAGCCGGTCGAGCGCGTCGTCGATCGCGTCGGCCAGCTCCTTGAACTGGTCATCCCCGCTCGCGAGGCCGATGCGCTGGCCGAGGTTCTGCGGGCCGAGGCGGCGGACGGTCTCGGCGGTGGCCTTCAGCGGGCCAAGCGCCCAGCCTGCCAGCAGCCACCAGCCCCAGATCAGCAGCGCGATCATGACGAGCATGAAGACCACGCCGAACACGTGCTCCGCCCCGTTGTAGTAGCAGCCGCCTTCGGGAGCCGGCAGGGCGGGAAAGGCGCTCTGGAGGCCGCCGCAACCGTAATAACCGGCATGGATGAAGAGGTTGTTGATCGTCAGCAGACTGCCGGAGACGACGATGAAGCCGGTCAGGCTCATCACGGCGAGCGACGCCGCGAGCCGGCGGCGCAGAGACGGCTGGAACCAGGCTCTCAGTGGCGGGGCTCGCTACAGCGATGGTCACGCGGCGCGCCGCGACGAGCAGAGCGGCCGCGTACGGGGCCGCGCCTGCCGCGTGGCGCCGCACTCTGGCGACCAGCCCGGTCATTCGGCCGGCCGTCGCGTCTGCCGGGGAATCGGTCATCGTCTCCGCTCCCGCTAGCCGTCCAGCCGGTAGCCGACGCCGGGGACCGTCTCGATCACCGGCGGGTCGCCGAGCTTCTTGCGCAGGGCCAGCATCGCCACCCGGACCGCGTTCGTGAAGGGATCGGCGTTCTCATCCCACGCCTTCTCAAGCAGCTCCTCGGCACTGACAACCCGGCCTTCAGCGCGCATGAGCACCTCGAGGACGGCGAACTCCTTCGGGGACAGCGGCAGCAGTTCCCCGTCCCGCCACGCACGGAACTGCGGGCGGTCGAGCCTGATCCCGGCCCGTTCGAGCGCCGGCGGCAGCGCGGCCCTGGCCCGCCGGCCGAGCGAGCCGACCCGCGCGATCAATTCCGCGAAGGCGAACGGCTTGGTCAGGTAGTCGTCCGCGCCCAGGTCAAGGCCATCCACCCGGTCCCTGATCCCGGCCGCGGCGGTCAGCATCAGCACCCGGGTCTCGCCGTCGGCGGCGACGATCGCGCGGCAGACCTCGTCGCCGTGCACGAGCGGGAGATCGCGGTCGAGGATGACGATGTCGTAACGGTGGGTCATGGCCCGCTCCAGAGCGGCGTTTCCGTCGTAGCAAACGTCCACCGCCATCGCGCGCCGTCGCAGGCCCTCGGCGATGGTGTCCGCCATGACTCGCTCGTCCTCGGCCACAAGCACACGCACCGGGGGCTCCCTCCTGCTGACTGCATCGCCGACTCTGCCTGGACAAGTATCCATGGCGCGGATAAGCGGGGCATAAGCGTCGCGCTGACGGCCCGCTGACCGGTCGGTCGCTAGACCTGTCCGCGTGCCCAACCCAGCGCAGTCATCCACCTCTCCCCTCTCTCAACCGAGCCACGCGGTCCGGCCGCAGCACTACGCCGACGCCGGTCTGCTTCCCGCGCTTGCGCCGCCCCCGGCGTTGCCGTCGCTCCTCAAGCGGCCCGCCGCCCGCTGGGCCCGGGGCTGCCTCATCGCGGTCAACCTGGCCGCGGTCGCGTTCTTCCTGCTGTCGTACTCCCGGCACGGGGTGAGCTTCGGGCCGTACCGCATCGACCTGAACGTGTACCGGATCGGGAGCGTCGCGTGGCTGCACGGCGGCGACCTCTACGGCGTGCTTCCGCCGACGAGCTCAGGAGCGCGGCTGCCGTTCAGCTACCCGCCGATCGCGGCGGTGCTGCTCGCGCCGCTGGCACTGGTGCCCATGCCGGTCGCGGTCACCCTGCTGACGACGGTCACCATCGCGCTGACCGCGCTCGTGCTGCGGGTGTTCCTCGGGTCGGTCATCGCGTCTGCGGACCTGTCCTGGTGGTCCGTCTGCTGGCTCCTGCCGGCGGCGCTGCTGCTTGAGCCGGTGCGCAATACGCTGAACTACGGGCAGGTCAACGTGGCGCTGATGGCGCTCGTGGCGGCCGACTGCCTGGTGGCCGGGCCGCGCTGGCCGCGCGGGGCGCTGGTCGGGATCGCGGCGGCCGTGAAGCTGACCCCGGCCGGGTTCGTGCTGTTCTTCGTGCTGCGGCGGGACTGGCGGGCGGCCGGCCTGGCCGCGCTCTCGTTCTGCGCGTGCACGGGCATCGGGTTCCTGGTCGCGTGGCGCGACTCGGTCGGGTACTGGACGTCGGTCATCGTCCAGGGCAGCCGACCCGGGGCACCCGCCTACGCCGCTGACCAGTCCATTCAGGGGGTGCTCGCGCGGGCCGGGCTCGACCCGCATTCGCCCGCCGGGGCGCTGACGTGGCTGGTCCTGTCGGCCGTCGTCGTCGCGCTCGCCTGCCGGGGCATGCGCAGGGCCTTCGCCGCGGCCGCGGCCGCCTGGGCGCTGTCCCTCAACGCGTTCGCGTGCCTGCTGATCTCGCCCATCTCATGGTCGCACCACTGGGTATGGGGCGAGACGGCGGTGCTGACGCTGGCGATCCTCGGCTGGCGCGGCCGGGCCCTGATGCCGGGGCGCCTCAGCGTGGCGATCGCCGCCGCCGGGGCGGCCGCGTTCGCGCTGTCGCCGCAGTGGTGGTTTGCGAGCGGTGGGAACCGCGAGCTCCACTGGGCCGCCTGGCAGCAGCTGGTCGGGAGCTCCTACGTGATCTACGCTGCGGGCGTCCTGCTGGTTAGCGGCGCAGCCGGGCCCGGACGATGGCGGGCGCCGCAGCGCGCCCGGTGACCGGCCGGAACCGGTCGGAGGCGGCGCTCAGCGCGGCGTACTCATCGTCGGACAACTCGATGTCGGCCGCCGCGACGTTGCCCTCGAGCTGCTCGACGGTGGACGCGCCGGGGATGGCGGTGACCGCCGGGTGCCGGATCACCCAGGCCAGCGCGACCTGGGCGGCGGTGGCCTGATGAGCGTCCGCCACCTCGCGCAGCTGGGCGATCAGCTCGCTGGCGCGGTCGAGGTTCTCGGGCAGGAACAGCGGGTTCGAGGCGCGGACCCGGTTGGCGGGCCGGTTGGACCGGTCGTAGCGGCCGGACAGCAGGCCCTGCGCGAGCGGACTGTAGGCGATCACGATCCGGCCGGCCTCGGCCGCGAACGGGAGCAGGTCTTTCTCTGGCGCGCGGTCGGCGAGGCTGTAGCGGACCTGGTTGCTCAGCACCCGCGTGCCCAGAGCCTGCTCGGCGGCCTTCCAGCGCGCCAGCGGGTAGTTGCTGACGCCGACCTCGCCCACCAGCCCGACCCGCTGCAGCGCGCGCATGCCGCGCATCGTCGTGCGGTCGGAGACCAGGGGGTTCGGCCCGTGCACCTGATACAGGTCGAGCAGGCGCGTGCCGAGCCGGTTGGCGCTGGCCACGGCGCGCTGCTCCACGACCGGGGCGACGGGCAGGACCGGCAGGATCTTCGTCGCCAGGAAAACCGACTCCCGCCGCTGGCCGAGTGCCTCGCCGAGGATGCGCTCGCTGCGCCCGAGGCCGTACACCTCGGCCGTGTCGAACAGCGTGACGCCAAGGTCGACCGCCCGGCGGACGATGTCGCGGGCGACCGCCCCGGCGTAGCCGTCACCGTAGCCCCACTCCTTCGACCCGAACTGCCAGGTGCCCAGGCCTATCTTGGAAATCCTGGTGGGCGTGTCGACGTCCAGGTAGCGCATGCCGAGCCTCCTTACGGAGAATGCCTCACGATTGTCTCACCCCGGCCGCCACCGACGGGCTGGCCGGGCGGCCGGCCCGCGCCCACGCCCGGTGCTGGGCCGGCGCGGGCCGATCGTGAGCCGGCCGGTTCGGCGTGGAACCACGGACCGTTCGGGATAAAGATCTTGATCTTCAAAAAAATCAGAAGCGTCAGCCCGAACGGACGCGTGCCTTCGCGCCATCGGCCAGGAGGCTGTGCCGTGGTGGCCGGCCTGGTAGGAGGGGTCGCTGGGAATCAGCGGGAACCTGGGGATGTTCGCCTTTTCTGATGGAGAAAGCGATCTTGTTTGCCGTGCTGGCGAGCTTCTGCACGGCCACGGCGTCGGTCTGCCAGCGGATCGGCGCCAGGAGCAGCGAAACGGCGGGCTTCGACATCTGGCTCGTGTTCCGGCTCGCCCGGCGGCCGATCTGGCTGCTCGGCGTGGGCAGCATGATCGGCGGCTTCCTGTTTCAGCTGACCGCCCTCCGGTTCGGCCCGCTGGCCCTGGTCCAGCCGATTCTCGCGGTCGAGCTGCTGCTGGTCTTCGGCTACATGGCGGTCGCGGGCTCCGGCCGGGTGCGGGTGCGGCGCCGGGACTGGCTGGCGGCGGCGGGCATGTCGGCCGGGATCGGGGTGTTCCTGCTGCTGGCGTCGCCCGCCGGCGGGCGGCTGCACGCGCCGGGACCCGCGTGGCTGTTCGCGGGCCTGATCACGCTCGGCCTGGTCCTGCTGGCGCTGGCGCTGGCGTTCGGCCATGGCAGCCGTTCTGTCCCGACCCGGTCCCGGCGCGCCGCCCTGCTCGGCTGCGCCACCGGCGTCTCCTGGGGCTTCGTCGCCGCGGTGATCAAGGAGCTCAGCTCGCACATCGACGACGGCGTCGGCGCGGTCTTCGCCAACTGGTCGCTCTACGTGCTGCTCGCGGTCGGCGCGGCGACCATGCTGCTGGCGTCGCACGCGCTGGCGGCGGGACCGCTGGCCGCCTCGCAGCCAGGGTTCACCGTCCTCGACCCGCTGTCGGCGGGCCTCCTCGGCGTGTTCCTATTCGACGAGCACATCAGGACGGGCGTCCTGGACCTGGCGGGCGAGGGGCTGGCGCTGGCCGTCGTCATCGCCGGCGCCTGGATCCTCAGCCACAGCTGCCTGATCCTCGGCGAGGACGAGCAGTCGCCGGTCCGCTGCCTGCCGGCCGGATACCGGGCGCAGACCGGCGGCGAGCGGCGCGCATTCGATTCCCAGCCGGCGGACGCGCCAGAAGTGCGCACCGCGGAGCCGCTGCCTGCACCGGCAAGCCCGCTCCAAGACCAGCGTCATTGAGCCCGCCACCTGGGAGCCTGCTCTCCTTTCATAACGGAATCATGACGGGCGAATGCGGGGTACGGGCCCAGAACACGGGGTAGCTTTGGCTGATCTGCCATCGACCGCCGCCTCGGCCGCGAAGCCGAGAGCGCGACAGGACGAAATGGAGCTGATAACCCACGTCCCGGTTCATCCCCGCTGCCGGCCAGGACCCAACCGCCTCGGCAGGCGGCCAGCCAGCTCCAGCCGACTGCCTTGAGCTGCCGCGGCCCGCGTCGCTGCTTCGCACCGTCGGCTGGAACCTCGCTGAATCCTTCGGGCTCCCGACTGGCGCGTATGTCCTGGCCGCGTGGCTGGGCGGACGCGACGCCGGCTTGTGGGCGATGCTCGCCGCCATCTGGATCACCGCGGGCCTGCGCAAGCTTGTGACGAAGTCCGTTCCCGGCCTGGTGACGATCTCGCTGATCGTGCTCACCGTCCAGACCCTGGCCGCCATCGTCACCGGCAGCCTGTGGATTTTCCTGCTGCACTTCCCGCTCGCGAACCTGGGCCTGTGCCTGCTGTTCGCGAGGACGGCGGGCGGCCGCAGCCCGATCGCCGCCCGGCTGGCGGCCGAGGTTATCGGCCTGCGCTGCCCGCCCTGCCACCAGCGGGGCATGCACCGCTTCTTCCAGGGCGTCACCGTGCTCTGGGCCAGCGTGTTCCTGCTCCTGGCGATCGGCCTGGGGACGCTGCTCGCGACCATACCGGTCGGCGTCTACGTCCCGGTCTGGGCCGTCACCACCATCGCGCTCATCGCCGCCGGGATCGGCGTCTCGGTCTGGTGGCTGCGCTCGGTGACCCGCCGACTCGGGATCGGCTTCCGGTTCGCGGCTCCCGTCGGCGCGGGATCGGCCCTGGCCTGAACAGCGGGCAGGTCAGCGGGCGGGCCGGTCACCGGGGGTACGGGCCGCGGCGGACCGACGGGGAGCCGCCCGGCTCGCGCGCAATCACCGGCAGCAGCAGGTGCGAGGGGCGCCGGGGGCTCGACACGAGCGTGGTGATGCCGCCGAACACCGCGGCCGGCCGGTCGACCGGGTCGTTGTGCAGGAACATCCCGTGCCCCTTCATCTGCACGCCGTAGGTGACCGGCCACGGCCCGTCGCCTGGGAACTCGAAGTCGCGGCCCTGCACGGTGAGCGCGAGCCGGTAGCCGGCCGGGACGACCACGCTGGTCGGCCAGATCTCGACATCGAGCGGCACGATCTCGCCCGGGGTGAGCGGCTGGGCGCTCTCGTGCGGGTGGTAGGGCCGGTAGGGCAGGCTTCGGTCCGGGTCGAGCGCGCGGTGCGACGCCCTCAGCCAGCCCATGCCGATCACCCCGGCCGGGTCGAGCGCGGCGACGAAGTCGACGTCGGCGCCGTCCGGGTCCAGCACGCGCAGGGTCAGGAAGAGGTCGGCGTCGGCGGTGTTCGACGCGACGAACAGCCGCGCGGCGGCCGGCCCGGTGATTTCGGTGTCGGCTGCGAACGGCTCGGTGGTGAAGGTCAGGCCTGCGCCGAGCGCGTCGAACTGCGCGCTGCCCGGCTCGGCCGGGACGCGCGGCGAGAGGGCGGCGTGCTGCACGTCGAGGTGGAACTCGGTCCACTCGGTGCGCGCGAGCGGCCACTCCTGCTCCGCGCGCAGTTCGAAGCTGCCGTCAACGTGCCGCACGTTCAGGTGCACCGGCGGCTGCCGGTCCCACCCGGTGTCCTCGCCCTTGAGGAAGTGCCCGAAGAAACGCTTCTGCAGGCTCACCCCGTAGTCGGTGTAGAACTCGGCGAAGTGCTCAAGGCCGTGCACCTCGAGCCACTTCTGCTCGGAAGACGCGGCCGCGTAGCCTTCGAAGTTGCCGCGCGTGTGCAGGTCGTGCCCCCAGTTGCCGGCCGACAGCAGCGGCACGGTGATGTCCGCAAGCCGCGGCGTGCGCTCGCGGTAGAACTCGTCGTCGAACGGGTGCGCGAGCAGGTCCGCCGGGCGAGTCGGCCCGGTTGGCCGCCAGCACGTCGTCCGGCAGGCGGCCGCCGCCCGCGATCGGCTCGCCGGTCGTCGGGTTCGTCTCGCCGCGGCCGCCCCCGCCGTACTGCACGGCCGCGACCTGGACCGGGTACCAGACCGAGACGAAGGTGTCGAGGATGCCGCCGTGGCGGGTGAACTCGCGGTAGTAGTCGCTCGCCCCCTCCCACGGGCAGATCGCGGCCAGGTGCGGCGGCCGCAGCGCCGCGACCAGCCACTGGTTCACCGCGTAGTAGGAGATGCCGAGCAGGCCGACCTTCCCGTTGCTCCAGTCCTGCGTGCCCGCCCACTCGATGCACGTCGTAGTAGTCGCGGGTCTCCTGGGCGGAGAAGATGTCCAGCCGCCCGGGCGACCGCCCGGCGCCGCGCGAGTCGACCCGCACGCACGCGTACCCGTCGGGCACCCACTTCTCCGGGTCGGCCGTCTCCCAGTTCTGATACCGGTTGGACGAGCCGGCGACCGCGTCCGGGTACTTCGCCGACAGCGGCTTCCACATGCCCGGCGAACCCGTCCTGGAAGGCCAGGCCCTTGGCGTAGGGGCCGTGCGTCATGATCACCGGGTAGCGGCCCTCGGCCGCGGGCCGGAACACGTCGGCCCGCAGCACCGTGCCGTCCGGCATCGGGACGGGCACGTCCCAGTCGATCCGCATCCCGTCCCGTACTTCGCTGCGGTACTCATCGGTGTCCATCGGCCTGCTCGCTTTCTTTCCGCGCTCTAGGGGCGGCCTGGAAGCCTCGCCCGGTACAACCGCGCCTTCGCTGCCGCCGATCCCGCCTGCGCCGCAGCTGCCTCAGATGGAGTCCATCTGAGGATCAGATGGCCCGCTCCCCCGGCCTGCGATCCTCCGCAAGTAGGCGGTTTCAGCAGGTGGAGGCGTATATGGGACGAATCGCGAGTAACCTGAGTCGGGCCGTCGTGATCTACCGTCATCGGCCTTCAGGCTGGGTGCTGGCGCGAAGGAGAGCAAAGGCCCGTGCGGGAAAGGCAATCCCCGACACTGCCCGCGCGAGCGGCTGGCGTGCTCGCGGCCTTGCCGGAGATAGTCTCGGCGGCCCATCGACGCAGGGCCAGCCGTCGCCCCGGGGAGACGGCGCGCTACCGTGACGTCTTCGCCGTGGCCGAGTTCCGGGCGCTGTGGGCCGCGCAGGTTCTGTCGGTCGGCGGGGATCAGCTGGCCCGGGTGGCGCTGACCGTGCTGGTGTACGCGCACACCGGCTCCGCGCTGCTGGCGGCGGCCGCCTACGCGGCGAGCATCGCTCCGACGTTCCTGGGCGGGCTGCTGCTGTCCGGCCTGGCCGACCGCTGGCCGCGACGCCGCGTCATGATCGTCTGCGACCTGGGCCGCGTTCCGCTGGCGGCGCTGATGGCCGTGCCCGGTATGCCGACGGCAGCCCTGATCGGGCTGCTGTGCGCGGTGACCGCGCTGGGGGCGCCGTTCGCGTCCGCTCGCGCCGCCATTGTCCCCGACGTCCTCGGAGACGCCTTTCCGCTGGGCACGGCCATCACGATGACGACCTATCAGGCCGCCCAGGTCGCGGGCTTCGTGGCCGGCGGTGCGGTGGTCGGGTTCTTCGGCGCCCGGACGGCGATCTGCATCGACGCGGGCACCTTCCTGGCCTCGGCCGCGATCGTCGCCTTCGGTGTCCGCGGCCGCCCGGCCCCCGCCGCTGCCCGTGCGGCCGCCAGGAGCGGTGAGAGCCTGCTGGCCACTGCCCGGCTGCTGCTGGGTCAGCGGGCCGTCCGCGTCCCGCTGCTGCTCGGGTTGCTGTCGGCGGCCTACAACGTGCCGGAGGCCATCGCGGTGCCGCTGGCTCGCGCCGCCGGCGGCGGCCCGGTCGCCGCCAGCGTGGTCATGGCGGCGCCCGCACTGGGAGCGGCCCTCGGGGTGCTGGCCCTGACCATGCTCGTCGGGCCGGAGATGCGGCGGCGGATGACGGTACCGCTGGCCTTCGGCGCCTGCGCCATCCTGACGGCGGCTGCGCTGCGGCCCGGGCTGGCGGGGATCCTGCTGATCTTGCTTGCCTCGGGCTTGTGCGACTCGTACCAGGTCGGCGCCAACGCCGCCTTTGTGGCTGCCGTCCCCGACGAACGCCGTGGCCAGGCATTCGGGCTGGCGATCGCTGGGATGCAACTCGGCCAGGGCGCGGCCATGATCCTCGCCGGAGTCGTCGCCTCGCAGGCTGACCCCTGGCTGGCCGTCACCGTGGCCGGCGCTGTCGGGGCGGCGGCCGCACTACTAATTGTGTTCAACTGATTGCTGATTGCCGATTGCTGGCGCAATCATCATCCCCAAGAAGTGTTCCGCATAGCAGCAGCCTCCAATCTGCGACAGGCACCTCGGATGCGTACGTCAACGATTGCCGTACCAGGTACAGCTAACATTGACGACCATCATTATGTGCCCGACGGTCACAGATAGGCAGCCGAATCAAATTATGAGCGAGTTAGGAAGAACGTTCCACACACTCATCATGTCGAAGCTATAATCCGCCGGATTGCAACAATGGGGCTTACAGTGACCGAATAAGTACTTGTGGTTACTGAATGGGTGCTTATCGTTACCGAATGGATTCCAGCGGTTACTTAATGGATCTGTCGTGTATGATTTGGCATGGCGGCATGCCTAACCGCCAGGGAGCCGAGTGCGATCTAGCCGACCGCAGGCCCTTGCTCTGGGTGCCTGCGGGGCAGACAGTGTGATCAAGCTCGCAGCGCCGGAGCGCGCAGAGCGGGGGGCCGGGAGGGCGCGGCCGGTACGGATGGGACGGCGGCTACGGCTGGGGCGGCGGCGATCGCTTGAGCAGCCCGCCGGTCGCTGCCGCGGGCGAACGGCCTCAGCGAGGGCCGGTCATGACTCGGCGTAAGCCAGCACGGCGGGGCTCGGCCGGGGCTCCGGATCAGCCCGATCGGCCAGGACGACCCACACCGCATCGCGCCCGTTCTGCTTGGCGGCGTACAGTGCCCGGTCGGCGCTTCCGTAATACCGGCCGAGATCCCGGGCGGGCCGGGCGGTGACGACTATCCCGATGGACACGGTGACGCAGACGAGGGCCTCACCGGACGTCCCCTCGAAGCGGAACGGGGTCCGCAGGATCGTTTTGCGCAGCCTCTCGGCCACCTTGATAGCAGCCTGCGGCGTCGTACCCGGCAGGACGAACGCGAACTCCTCGCCGCCGGTCCGGCCGACAAGGTCGTTGCCGCGCAACTGGGCCGTGACCACCGCGGCCAGTGCCTCCAAGACCTGATCCCCGGCGGGGTGCCCGTAGGTGTCGTTGACCGCCTTGAAGTTATCGATGTCAAGGATCCCGACCGCCATCGGGACCCGGTCACGCACGGCCTGCTCCACTTCCTCAGCCGCGCGCCGCCGCCAGGTCCGGTCGTTCAGCAGCCCCGTCTTGGCATCGACGCTGGCCTCGGCCAGCAACTGGGAGTGCCGGAGGCTGCGCTGCAGGCTGATCACCAGCGGAAGCGCCAGCACGGCAGCCAAGGGCACGTGGGCGGCCACGAACGTGACCAGCGTGCCGAGCGCGAGTTCAGCGCTGCTGCCGAACACCGCCTCGGACCCGATGATTTCCGAGCGCAGCCGCGTCTGCGGGGCCGCCCCCTTGACCGCGGTCAGCACCAGGCTGTCGTTAAGGGCGAGCCGAAGCAGGCCGCACCCCACCACCAGCAGTATCCACATCCCGGTCCCCCGCCCCGCGCCAAGGAGCGGGACCGCGGCGTGGAAGACGACGGACGCGGCGGCGTAGGCAAGCCCGAGGGCCGCCGCCGAGTAGGCCCGGCGGTGGAGTGGCGTCTGGCGGATACGGGCCTGGGTCAGCAGCATCCGGGGAATCGGAACCAGCAGCACGAACACCGGGGGCAGCAGCAGGGCGACGGGCAGGTCCCAGATTGCGTACACGTCTCGCACGACACCGCCGGTCTGCCCGGCCCGCCGGGTCAACTCAACCGAGACCGCGCCGCACGCCAGCAGGAGCCCGAACAGCCACAGCTGCGCCGCTTCCACGTGGCCGACGCCGACCGCGACGGCGACCGCGACGGCCGCCAGGTACAAGGCGACGACACCCGCAACCAGGACCTGCAGCCAACGCGGAAGATCCCACAATGGCCAGTTCGAGACAGCCCTCCGCGCAGACTCCAAAACAACCCCCGGCGCCTCCGCCAGCCGTACCATGACGGCTTCTGAAGAGACTTGCGCGACGGCCTCTAAGCCCGCCCCTTGCGAGCCGGGCCGCCGCAGTGTCCGATGTTAAATCTTGTTTACTACAGCGCAAATAATCCGTCAATGTGAGCGAAATTACCGGTCATAGGTCGTAAAAGTAAAGTTATTTGACATTTTGGGACATATAGACCAGGCCACAGTCGGTACTGCCCGTTTCTCGCTCCCCGGCCAGATCGGCGCTGGCGGCCGCGCGCAATATCATCACCGATTCCGGATCAATCAGGCATGTTTCGAGGGACTGACATGAGCGGCAGGCACGGGAGCCAAGCGCACGCAGACGCCTTTAGAGCGTTGCCCCTGCCTGGCCGCTCGGGCAGCCAACGATCTCAATTTGGAACTTTCGTCTTTATCGGCCTGTGTCGGCGACGGCGGAAAACTGACCCTTTATCATTCGGTGCGCACGCGCACCGGCGACCGGCGACCGGGGTAGCTGGCCTGTCGCACCGAGAACGAACCGCATGGCCGATTCTGACCGCCGAAGGACGTTGCTGGATTCTTACGAGAACGCCGCGGTTATCGTGTCAGGATAGGAGCCGTTTTGGTCAACCGGTGGCGCGGCTCAGGTGGCAGTCGGCCGGAAGCGCAGTGCGGACCAGGTGTCGTCGATGGAAACCTGCCGCACAGGCTGGATGCCGTGGGAGGCGAGGGCCTGAGCGAGCCGGTCACGGTTGAGGTCGGTGCCGAGCTTCCCGCCTTTGGGGTAGCCGATCCAGGCGACGCGGTCGGCGTGCGCGGCGCCGATCACCGCGCCGAGCAGATCGAGGTCGTCACGATGGACGGCAAAGCCGATCACGGCGGATGCGGTGGACGGCTGGGCGCCCGAGGTGGCTGCGGGCAGGGGCACGCCAGGCGGTGGATTGAGTATTGCCAGTGACTGGCCCGGCTTAATCTGCAACTTCTCGGCGAGGTCCATATGGTCAGCGTGCCAGCGGCCGCACGAGGCGGCAACGCGCGCCGCCGGAGCACACCAAGATCCATCCGTTGCTGCGCGGCCTCCCCGCCGCGCCGATCGGCGGTTAACACGCAGCCTCGGCGCCCGACGGGGTCCGTGCTCGCGCGTCAGGCGGGACGGCGGCAAAGTCCGGCTCAGCCGGGTAGACGGGTCAGTCGGCCGACGGTGCCGTTTTGCCATCGAGGCGTCACCTTGCGGTCGGCTCGCTGTGGTTTGGGCGATCGCCCGCGTTGCCATGCTCGGGTGCTACGAGACCCCAGCAGCTCGGGAGGAACGAAGATGAACGCTTCTGGTTTCCCAACGCCGTCGGCTCCACGGCCAAGCAGGCGCGGGGTGCTCAAGGCGGGGGCGGTGGCGGCGGCGGTCGCCGGGACTGGCGCGTGGGCCAGGAACCCCGGTGACGGGCCTGTCCGCCGGCCAGGATCGCTCGTGTATCCGGAGCTTCCGCCGGGGACGGACACGATGCCCCGCATCGAGCACATCGTGGTCCTCATGCAGGAGAACCACTCCTACGACAACCGGCTGGGCATGCTCGGCCGCCGTGGCGCGGACGGGTTCCGGCTTGGCAGGCAGGGGCTGCCGCTCGCCGCCAACCCGTATCCGGACGGGAGCATCCAGCACGCGTTCCGGATGCCGACGACGTGCCAGCTTCCGTCGCGGCCCAGCCAGGAGTGGACCGCAAGCCACAACGCCTACGACGACGGGAAGATGGACGGATTCGTCCGCACGACGATCAGCCCGCTCACGACCGAGATCGTCGGCGGCGTCGCGATGGGCTACTGGCAGGGAGAAGACCAGCCGTTCTACTACTCGGTCGACCGGCAGTTCCCGATCGCGGACCGGTACTTCTGCTCGGTGCTCGGCCAGACCTACCCGAACCGCCGCTATCTGCTCGCGGCGACCTCCCTCGGGCAGATCGACGACCTCGGCGTCAGCCCGACCGACTACCCGGCGAACGGCACGATCTTCGACCAGTTCGACGCGCACGGCATCACCTGGAAGGACTACTTCACCTCCACGCCGTCCACCGAGCTGTTCCCTAAGCTCTACATCGACAACGCGGGCACCAGGGTCGTGCCGATCAGCGACTTCTTCAGCGACGCGGCGGCCGGGACGCTGCCGGGCTATTGCCTGGTCGAGCCGGATTACGGGACCCAGTCCGAGGAGAACCCGCAGAACATCGCCGTCGGCGAGCAGTTCGCCGCCAGCGTGATCAACGCCGTCATCGACGGTCCCGACTGGGACCGCACGCTGCTCGTCCTCACTTATGACGAGCACGGCGGCTACTACGACCACGTGCCGCCGCCCGCGGCCATCCCGCCTGACAGCATCGGCCCGACCCTGCTGCCCGGGGAGAACGGCTTCGACGGGTTCGCCCGTTACGGGTTCCGGGTACCGTTCGCGATCGTGTCCCCGTGGGCACGGCGCGCACTACGTGTCGCACCGGGTCTTCGACCACACGTCGATCCTCAAGCTCGTCGAGACGAAGTGGAACCTGCCGGCGCTGACGTACCGGGACGCCAACGCCGCGGCGATGCTGGACATGCTCGACTTCCGCCGGCCCGCCTTCGCCGAGCCACCGGATCTCGCACAGCCGCTGGCGGTCACCGACCCGTCCGCGCTGAGCTGCAGCGTCAACGGCCCCGGCACCATCCCGCCGCCGGGCTCGGTCTCTGCTCGCCGCGGGAGTTAAAACGCCAATCGCCCGCTTCGCACAGTGGCAGCCCGCATCGCTGCTGCCGCGATGGCCGGGCGACACGCACCGTGGATCCCTGGGTGGACTGCGGAAGCGTAATTCCGAGATAGAGGTGCGGTGAGCCCCCTCAACACGGCGGGAGTGCGTTGCCAGGGTGAAGGTCACCGGCCGGAACGGGCCGGTGGTGTCGGGACCGCGACCGGCTGCCATCTGCGAGCTAACAGCTAACCAACCCGCCACCGCGTGCACGTCCGCGGTCATGTCATTGCGGAACTCGACTAGCCATCGGCCGCCTAGCGACGGCGGTCGTCTGGCGGTTCTGCGGGGCGTGCCAAGAGGGACGGGACGCGAATCGTTCACTGTGCGCACAGCGCAAGAACGCGGTCATTCTGCTTTTCTGCTATTCCGGTTATCGCGAGTGCCGCATGATGTTGCGCTCAGGTATTGACACGGCCAATCCGGGGTTCCATTCTGTCCGGTAAAGTTTCTTTCCAATTTCTTAGGGTTTTTCATGAAACAAAATCCACCGGGCATCCGCATGCCGTCGATGGGATTCATGTTGCGTTTCCGTCCTCGGCAATGGACCAGCGAAAGGACACTGAAATGACCGCAGAAGAGCAGAGGTACAGTCTGCTGCACAGTGACGAAGGGCTGCTTGACCAGGAACGTTCCGGCAAACGGGCGCTCGCAAGGAGGGCGTTCTTCAAGGGAGCAGGCGCCCTGGCCCTCGCCCTGGGCACCGTGGAGCTGGCAGGCAGGCACGCCGTCCTGCCGCAGCGGATCGTCCTCGACGCCAGTACCCTGCCGGACATCCAGTTCGACATCGGGTCGTTCAGCGCCGCCCCGGTGACGTTGAACGACGGCGGCGGCACCATCACCGCCGCGATGCCGCCGTTGCACACGGTGTTCGTGACGGCCAAGCTCAACCGGACGCCAACGCGCGCGGATCAGCAGAACCTCAGGAACGCACTGGCGACGATCGAGGCGGCCTACCCGTTCTCCGCGGCCGCGATCATGACCTTCATCGCCTACGGAATTCCGTACTTCAAGCGGCTGCCAGGCGGCCTCACGGGGTCGCTGGTGTCGTCCCATATGCCGCGGCTCCTGTCCGACACTAGCCGGTTCGCCCTGGAGGAGGCGGTACCCGCGCCGACGGACGTCAGTTCCGCCAACCCGGGGATCACCAAGCAGACCTTCAACGTCCCGGTCACGATCGAAAGCAACGACCTCCTCATCACTGTCCGAGGCGACAACTCCTCATACATCAGCGACGTGCTCAACTGGCTGGGCGGTAGCAATACCCTGAAAGGAAATCCGGTCACGTCGCCCTCGCTGTTCAGGGGCCTAGCGACCGTCACCTCCAGCCGTGCCCAATTCGTCGGCATATCGCTACCGAGGCTCACGGCGGCGGACCAGGGGTTCTCATACGCAGACGAGATCAACCCCGACTCGCCTATGTGGATGGGGTTCCTAGACCAGCAGACCAATGGCGCGGGCCCGGCCGCCATCACCACGTTCGCCGGGAACGCGTCGGCGCGCCTGACGACCGCGAAAGCCGGCGACTACTTCGATAACGGGTCGATCCAGCACCTGTCGCACGTAATCGAAGACCTGGCGCAGTTTTACACGCCCCCGTCAACCGCGGACCCGGAGGGCGAGCCGTTCACCGAGCGGGTGCAGTACATGTTCCGGTCCAACCCGATCCCGTCCGTCGGCAATTCCGACCAGTTCCGCAACGGCGGCGGGCCGTGCTACTTCGCCAACACCTTCCAGGGCGTCAACGACGCGTCCAACAACGCGCAGGGCATCAACACGTTCAACGGCGAGCACAGGATGGGCCACCTGGCCGGCCTGCAGCGCTCGTCCAGGGCCGCCGACGGGACGGCTATGCACATCCGAATGGACGGACCCGGCCTGGACAACCTGGACGTGCCGGACGGCTCGGTCCAGCCCAAGCTCCAGTTCACGATCTTCGTGCCAACGGCGGAGTTCTTCCGGCTCATGCGCGTTAACCAGGCCTCGCTTGACCTGGTGCAGCAGTTTGGCGTCGACCCCGACGACAACGGCCTTGAGCGGTTCCTGACCGCCACCCGTCGGCAGAACTTCCTCATCCCGCCCCGTCGCAACCGCGCGTTCCCCCTGGTCGAGCTCGCCTGACCGGCGGCCAGGTCCCGTCGCTGAGGCCGGCCAGCCGTCGGCGGCCGGCCTCGGCCATCACGAGCCAACATTCGCCGGGCTGCCTCGGCCTTACTCAGCGCGCAGCGCAGCCACGGTGCTGGCTCGGGCGGCCCAGGCTGCCGGCAGCATCCCCCCGGCCGCAGCTATGACCAGGCCCGCCAAGGCCAGCACAGCGAGTTCCCGTGGCCGATAGACAGCCAGGTAGCTGGCTGGAATCCCGGTTCCTGCCGCGTGCGCCATGACTGGCAGAACGTACCGGTGTACCGCCATACCGGCCGGGACCGCCAGGAGGCCCGCGACTAGCCCCGTCCCCGCTACCGAGCACACCACCATGGCAATGGTCTGCCGCGGGGTCATCCCGATCGCCTTGAAGACGCCCAGATCATGCGCGCGTTCGCAGGTGTGCAGCACCACCGTGTTCAGCACGCCCAGCCCGGCCACGACGGCCAGCAGCAGGGTAAGTATGCCGATCAGGGCGATCAGGGTGAGAAAGAACGGATCCCTGCCGTTGATGCTGACGTCGGCATAGGAACCGAGCATTCTGCCGAGCGCGTGGACATACGCATCCGGAGGGGTACCGAACGCCACCGCAGGGTCACCGCCGTGGTTCGGAGCACAAGAGCGGGCCCACGTGCTGCGCCTGGCCACCGCCCACTGAACCAGCCCGGCAGCCTGCAGTGGGCTGCCAAGATCGCCATCGCCTGCCGCTGCGCGCAAGAGGTCCGGGAGATTGGGGCCGACCCCGAACTCGACGCGATGCTCCGCCCGGCTGATAGCCGACGGTGACGTTCCGGCGGCGCCTGATCGAAGGCGGCCCACAGCACTGAAGCATGACTTGCCAGCGACCGCTGATCCCCCGGTAAAGCGACAGCCGGGCCGGTCGAGGCGAGTGCGCGCTCACCGGCACCAGACGGAGCCGCGGTCATGCCCGGGAGTAAGGCGGAGATTTGCACGCTATTGCCCAGTGGAGCAGGTCTGGACGACATAACTGACCTCATATATTTGTTGGCTAGACGACAAGTATGTTGTAGCCTCATACCCATGACCACCACCGTCCGCCGCACCCAGCAGCAGCGCCGCGACCAGGCCGAGACCGCGCTGCTCAACGCCGCCGCCGAACTGGTCGTCGAGCAGGGGGTGCACTCGCTGACGCTGGCGCGCGTCGGTGAGCGGGCCCGGTACAGCCGCGGGCTCGTCACCCACTACTTCGGGTCCAAGCAGGCGCTCCTGCAGCGTCTCGCCCGCGCGACCCAGAGCGGGTTCGTGCCCGGGCTCGACGGCATGCCACCCGGCCTTGACCGGCTCTTGCGGCTGATCGACGGCTACATCGGAGCGCTCGGCCAGCTGAGGATGCGGAACCGGGCCTTCCTGCTGCTGTGGGCCGAGGCGGCCACGGCGGCAGACCTGGCCCGGATCTTCCGCGAACGGGACGAGTCATTCCGCGCCGACCTGCGCGAGGACGTCGCCGCCGGAATCGCCGACGGCACCATCCGGCCCGACGTCACCGCCGAGGAGACCGCGGTCGCCGTCCTGGCGCAGCTCCGCGGAATCGGACTGCAACGGCTTGTCGATTCCCCTGCCGTCGACACCGAACGACTGCGCAGCTCAGTCGCCGAGCACTGGCGGCGGGCGCTCTCCCTTCCACAGCCTCCCGCATAGCTGCTGCCGCAGGGGATCACGCCGACGGCCGAATAACGCCCGAACGCCGATTCGGTACTTGTCGAGCGGATCGATTCTCTGTATCGCGGCGGGCCCATAACAATCATTCCGGCACAAAAGCTAACTCCAGCTCGCAAGGATTGCGGACCCTAAGGGTGTTGGCGGAGATAGTTCCAGGTCCGGGAGAAACGGCCGTGACCTGAGAGGGTTAGGCCGCGCAGGCCCCAGCAGCGAACGATGCCCGCAACGTACGCGCACATCTCCGACATGACACCCGTGATGGCCAGGCGGCGGATGCAGCTGCCGGTCAGGAAGTCGCTCAGGCCGGCGCCTTTCGGGTCCACCGTGGGCACCGGCATACTGAGATCCATGTCGCTCTCTGCACTGGCGCTCAACGACGGCGCCGTCACGGTGTCGTGGTCGTTCCAGGCGCCCATCGCAGCTGTCTGGAGGGGACTGACCGATCCGGCACTACTGCCGCAGTGGCTGGGCACCGTCGTCGAGATAGACATCAGGACCGGGGGAAGACTGGTTATCGACCATGGCCAGGGACAACTGTCTCGCAGCGAGGTGACCAAGGCGGAGGCGCCGCATCGGCTGACCATGACATGGGAGTTCCCCGACGAGCCTCGGTCTCGGGTTGCTGTCGAACTGCGGGAGTCCGATGAAGGCGCTGCCGCGAAGCTCACGCATACCGGACCGGATCTTGCCGCCTCGTACGGTCCTGGCTGGACGACGCACCTAACGTATCTGGAGGCCGCCGTCCAGGGGGAAACGATCCCTCCGTCGCAGTTCTGGAAGCTTTACGCGACGTTCGCCGCGCTGCGCAACGAGCGCGCGTCCATCCCCTGAGCAAGTGGTCGGCTGCCCGAGGTTGCCCGCGACGTGTCGTATGACGATCCCCTCGCGGCAAGACCATCAACGGTCAGCACGTCCTCGCGCTTGACCCTTCACGCGCGCCGTCCTCCGCGTCCAACGCAGAGATGCTTCAAGACCGCTAGTCGCAGCCGCTGTCCGCCACAGTCGCGCGGAGCCGGTCGTTCGCCATCGCTTCCCCATTCCGGGGACGTCCAGGGATCCTGCGGACCCTAGTGCGCACTAATTGGGCCGAGTCGGGCCTGTGAGGAACGAGGCCGTCTGTAAACCGTCACCTGGCAGCCGCGATGCTCTCGCTACAGAACGGCCTGTTCTGTATGCGCGAACTGACGAAGGCTGAGTGTGCCGGAGACGCGCATAGCGGCGGTTCGCGGTCGCGGCAGTGACCACTGCCTTCTGGGATCCGGCCCGCTCGCTACCGCGCTGCCCCAGCTCGCGGAACCACAGAGCCCTGCCTGCTAGAACTCATCTCCTAGAGCACTGTCGCCAGTTCGGCCATCTCCTCGACCGGGGCCGGGGGCACCAGGTTGAAGACGAACCTGCGGTAACAGAACAGCCGGAACAGGGTCGCGAAGACGACGCCGATGACAGTGGCGAGGTTGTAGGAGAGCCGGTCGGTGCCGTGCAGCCAGTAATGATTCGCATCGACGAAAGCGGTCTGGACCAGCATGCCGACCAGGTTGAAGAAGAAGAACAGCACCGTCTCGCGCCCCACGTTCGCGGTCTTGCGGTGCTCAAAAGCCCAGTAGCGGTTCCCGAGGAAGGTGACGGACGTCGCGATACAGGTGGCGATGACGACCGAGGCCGTCAGCCCGGTGCGTCCGTACAGCGCGTTCTGCAACCCGAACTGGACGATCGCGCCCACGATGCCCACGATCCCGAACTTGCCGATCTCGCGGGCCAGCATCTGAAATCGGAGGTAGGTATCACGGATCAGACTCAACTGACTGGGTTCCTCTCACGGGTGCAGGCCTAGGCCATGACCTGCTCGTACCGTACCTGCGGTAACGGGCCGCCTACGGCACGGCTCCCTGAACGTTCGGAATCCGTCAGACTTTCAGGCACGGCTGCGCGGGGGCACGGCGAGCGAACGCAGACTCGGAGCGGGCAACGGGCAGGGCGCACACGGCCCCGAAGCCGACCGGGAGCACGCGGTGGAGGACCTGTGCGCCGCCTGCGCGAGGGCGGGCCTTCCAGCCCGACTCACCGTGCATCCGCACGAGATCGCAGGCGTGCTCACAGGAGGCCATCGCGGCACCTTCAGGGACGGCCGGGACCTGGAGGGCCGGGCCACAGCGGGCCCCGGCGACGAACGATGCCCGCAACGTACGCCGACCGCCGACTACGGGCTATGCCACGGTCCTTAGCCCCTGGGCTATCTCGACCGCGATCGGAACAAGCTCCCTACCGCCGAATATCTCCTCCTCGAGCAGCGCCGGTTTGCTGCTCTGCCGGAGACAAGCACCGATGTCCTCGGAGCCGCACCGGACGAATCAGCGGGGGGCGCGCGTCGGGTCGCAGTCAGCCATGCGAATCGTGAGCCTTGCCGGGGGTCGCAGCGATGGGGGCAGTGTTGACGTCTGTCTTCTGCTTGAGTGTCGGCGAAGGTGTACATAATGATCACGGCCGCCGGGCGCATTGGGTCCACGCGGCCGTCCGGCTTGTTCACGTCCTAGGGCAGCGGGCATGCGCTGTCTCAGCGAACACGCTGCCCTCATGACGCCAAGGTTGATCGCCGGCGAGCCGGACGCCTGCCGTTCGGAAGGAGCTGATCGTGCCTCAGGTCCGCGACGAGGGTGTCCTGGCGGGTCTTGCGGGCATCCCGTGGGGGGATCTGTCTCACGCGTACGGGCCGGCCGGCGACGTGCCGGGGTTGCTGCGGGCGATCACCTCCTGGGACGCCAAGGCTGCCGACGACGCGGTGTCGGAGTTGTTCGGCAACATCTGGCATCAGCGGACGGTGTACCAGGCGACCCCCTATGCCGTGCCTTTCCTGGCCCGGATGGCGGCAGCCGGCATCCGGGCCGGCGACCTGGTGCAGCTGCTCGGCTGCATCGCGGAGAGCACCGATGATGCCACTGGCGGCCGCGCCCGCGCGGCGGTCGCGGCCGAGGCCGGACTGCTTATCCCCCTGTTGCGCGACGCTGACCCCGGGATCCGCGCGGGGACCGCGTGGACGCTCGCCCAGTGCCGGGCAGGCGATGAGGCATTCACGGCGGCGCAGGCGCAATGGGCTGGCGAGGAGAAACCGGTAGTCCGCGCGACGCTGCTGAAGGCGATGTCGGAACTCGCGCCCGCGCGGGCCCTTCCCTTCACCGTCCCGGCCGCCGCGTCCGGGGCCAGCGCGGGTGAGCGGCTCGTCGCCGCGTGGGCCTGCGTGACCGCCGGCCGGCCATGGGACGATGACCTGCAGGCGGCCTCGCTTGCCTGGCTAGCCGAGGGGCTGGACCTGGTAAACGGCTGGTGGGGCGACAGTAACCACGGCCCGTTCGCGGGCCTGCTGTTCGACCTGGCCGGGCGCGGGGACTTCGCCGTCGCCGCCGGCCTGGCCATCTCCAGCCTGGCGCTGGCCACCGCGCCGGGCGCGCTCGGGAAGGCCGCGTGGGACGTGGAGCAGTTCACCGACCAGTACCGAGTTCCCGTTCCGGAGCTCATCGCGGCACTGGAGCGGCTCACCCCCGACGCGGAAGCCTCCCGGATGGTTAACTGGCTGCAAGAGCGGCTGGGTTCCGCACCGCCCGCGGCGGCGGCCAGGATCGGGCAGGCACGCGTCGGCGCGCTCCCTCTGGCCGAGATCAGGCGAGGCCTGGCCTCGCGGCGCGGCATGATCCGCGCCGCGCTGGCAGCACGAGCGCTCGCCATCCCGCCGGACTGGCTCGTTCCCGCCCTGAGGGCAGCGCTCGACACCAGCGCACAGCAAGAACACGCCGACATCGTCGGCCGGATCCAGGTGGCGAGGACCCTGTGGCACTTCACCGCAGACGCCGCGATCGTCATCCCGGTCATCGCCGAGGGACTCCCGGCGCCGGAGCCCGGGTTCCGGCACATCCTCGCGGAGCGGACGGCTGCGGAGGCCGCCGCCGACCTCGGCCCGGCGGCATCCCCGCTCATCCCGGGCCTGCTCCGGCTGCTGGAAAACCCAACATGCTGCCCCGCGGCCGCTGCGGCACTGCTCCGGGCCGAGCCTGAAGTAGTCAGCATCCCGCTCGCAGGCCTAGCTGACTACCTGGTCACCGCCGCAGGCGCCGAGCACGCGCACTTCCACCGGCAGGCGCTGGACCTGCTCCGCGAGATCAGCAGGCGTGATCCCTCAGCGGTCTCCGACCAGGCCCGCGCCCGCCTGCGCGACTTCGCCGACCGTCCCAGGCGGGTGATCCAGGCAGGCACCTACGACGACATCATCCGCGAGGACGAGGCGCTGCGCATCGCAATCCGCGACCTCCTCCGCGACCTCGGCGAACCAGGCGGGCACGGAGCCTAGGTCTCCGGCCGCATCGCAGTCGGTGGCCGGCTGGCACCCCGCTCCGGGCGCTCAGATCGGCACGTTCCGCGCGGACCACGGCCAGCTACGGATGCATCAGTCGCACGTGCAATCAGGCGGCTACGCGCGCTCGCGTCGCGCATTTGACCCGCTGGAGATAGCCTCGAACTGCGATGTCCGGCATGAGGGCCTGGCCGGCCAAATCGCTGGACCGGCGCACGCTGGGCCGCGACGATGGGCTGCATGCCATCGACTTGGAGGAAGGTCACGTACCTGGCCGTGGGCGGCCTGACGGAGGTGGGCTTCGCCGACGAGCAGTTGCTGCTGGTGGTCAGCCACCAAGGACGCGGGGTGGCGGACACGGCCTCCGGGGAACTGCTGGCCAGGAACCGGGATGAGGGCGGTTCCTGGTTCGATACGGTCCGCAGGGCAGCGGCGGGGATCGGCCCGCTGGACGGTGCGTGGATCGGCGTCAGCGGCCTTGCCGGGGGCCGGCTGCCCGACGCCACGGCGGCCGGCTGGACGCCGATCTGGTGGCTGCGTGACCGTCTCGGCACCCGGCCGCCGGCCGCTCCGGGTGAACGAGTGCGAGGAGATGCGCGCCTTCGGCTTCTCTCCGGACGGCGCCACGTTCGTCATCGCCACCTCGCCAGGCATCGCGATCTACCGCCGTCAAGACGAAGGACAGTGACCCAGCCCCGCCGGGCAGGGCACACAGGCAGGAACTCAGGTCGCCGCCCGCCGACGGGGCCCGCCCAACGCCACGGATATGCCGACGCCGCCGAGTCGTCGGTCACCGATCGCCGCGGGGACCCCCTTACCAGACGACCACGGGCGTCGACGGCATCCGCTTCCCGGACGCCTTCGGCCCCATCCTCGTCGCGTTGATCGTGGCCGGCGCTGTAGCGCTGGCCATCCTCAGATCGCGGCGTGGGCCAGGTTGGTGGCGCCGTTCTCGGGACGGTTCAATGCGCTTCGGGAGCGGCACCGGACCCCGCGATTGGCAAGGCACCAGGCCAGAGCCTGACGATCGTTCTCGTGCCCGAGCGTCGCCGTCACGACCGTCGGACCAGACAGGCAGCGTTGCGGATCTTGGCGCGGCTTGCCATCGTGGTCGTGCAATCGTCTGCGCCCCGGAAGGAACCCTGAGATGGCCGATGTCGCTGTGCAGCACCCGGACCTCACCGAGCCGGTGATGGTCCAGCCCGTCGAGGGCTCCGATCGACCAGCCCGCATCTACCTCGCCCCGACGCTGGACGGCCTGTACACGCCGTACGCGCTGCGGACGCCGGCCGACGAGGGCAGCTTTCCGTTCGTCTTCCTCGCCTACGGCAACGGCGGCGGCGGGATCCCCTGGCTGCAGCGACGCCTGCGGACCCACGGCTACATCATGGAGCGGCTGCTCCAGGCCGGGTACGCCTGCGCGTGGGCGCGTTACCGCACCGAGGTCGAGCTCGGCTACCACAACGGCGGCCCGCTTGTCGTCGACCGCCGGCAGGGCATGGAACTGATGAACCGCGGGCCGCTGGAGTTCGAGGATGAACTCGCCGTCCTCCGCCACGTCGCCGCGCACCCGCAGGTCGACGCCGGGCGGCTCGGGCACGTCGGTGTCAGCCATGCCGGCGAGATGCTCTTCAAGCTCGCCTCGCAGTATCCCGGCGCGGTGCGGGCCGGCGTCGCGTGCGAGCCCGCCAACCATGAGTTCCTCAGCCTGACCATCGATGAGTCGGCGTTCGTCGAACCCGCCACCGGCCTGCGCAACATCGAGGAGATGCAGATGCAGGACCCCGGGCGCGTGCGGGCCCGCATCGATGAGCGCCTGGCGCTGGAGCGGATCGCGCCCATCGACCTGCCGATCCTGGTGATGGGCCGCGATGACGACCACCTGCAGGGCATCTTCCGGGTGAGCTACGACCTGCTCGCGGCCGCCGGCAAGCAGGCAACCTGGGTGTCGTGGGACCACCCGCTGCACGGCTACATCTTCCCGGAGGCCGGCCCCGACGGCACGCCTCAGGTTGACGACGTCCAGCAGCGCGCCATCGACGGGATCATCGAGTTCCTGGACAGCCACCTCGACTGAACGGATCACCCCCGCCGCCCGGGACGGCGTGTCGGCGAACCGGAGCCGCAGCGGCTGCGGAGCCCCAATCGAATGCGCCGTTGCGGCCCTCCCGCCACAGGCGCGATCAGAATCGGGTCACGCATCCCGCTGACAGCCCTCATGCCTATCAAGCACTCAACACCTGCGTGTGACTCTCCAGATGATCCGGTTACGGGCGGCTGGGCGGGCGCATCCGTTCTCATTCAGGACGTACATATCGGCGGCTCGGGCGCGTCATTTGCCTACGTCTCGTCACCAGGAGCGATGCCCGCTGAACGGCAGGTCCGGCGTGTGCCCCTGCGGCGATTCACCAGCCGGCCGAAGGTTGCTGTCCTGTGGCGGCTGGCCTGGGCGACACCGATGTGGTCGCTTCCGCGCCTAGTCGTGGATTCGATGTCCGCCACTGGCCAGGACTGGCGTGGCGCGCTGAGGCGGGGATAATGAGGCCATGACAGCTGGGCTTGTCCGGTGCGGGCACTGCGGCCAGGCGAACCGGGTCCCGGCCGCAGCGGCCGGGACGCCCCGGTGCGGTAAGTGCCATGAGGCGCTGCCGTGGGTCGCTGACGCCGACGACTCCACCTTCGGCGAGGTCGCCGAGGCTGCCAAGATCCCGGTCGTCGTCGACTTGTGGGCACCCTGGTGCGGGCCCTGCCGCACGGTCAGCCCGGCGCTGGAGCAGCTCGCCCGAGACCTTGCAGGCAAGGTCAAGCTGGTCAAGGTGAACGTCGATACCTCGCCGCAGACCTCGCAACGGTTCGGCGTCCAGGCCATCCCCACGCTGCTGTTGCTGCGTCGCGGGCAGGTGACCGCCCGGCAGACCGGCGCCGTCCCCTTGGCCGCCCTGCGAACCTGGATTGACAGCGCGCTCGCCGCCGCCGGCTGAGCATTGGCGCCCGACGCCGCTACCCGCGCGCCAGCGCCCTGACCTGGTCCGCTCGACTTGCCGCCCACGCGCCGAATGGCTTGTGCCGATGAGTCCTTCTTGTCCGTGGGCTACTGACAACCGAACGTCGTCATCGCGTGCATCCGGGCGGCACTGATCGCCGAATCTGGAAACGCGAGCCCGCGACATCCTCGCCATTGAGATGAGCGCAGATGATCCTCCTGCAGCGCACCGCCGACGTGAAAGGTCGCGGAAAACCGTCTTCACCTGGACTTGCGTACCCGGGACCTAACCGCCGAGGCCCGCTGGGGCACGGCCTGGGAGCGGCGGTGCTTACGGGCGTCCGGTCCGCGAGAACGGCTTGACATGCCACATCCTGGCGGATCCGGATGGCTGAGTTCTGTGTTATGGCCCCGCCCAACGCCTGCCGGGCCGGGCCATAACACGGCTCGACCATACCGGGGCCCGCGCCAACTTGCGGTTACCGCGTTGTGGTGGCAAGTGCCGCGCGGATGGCGTCCTCGCCGGCCGGCTGGCCCTTCTCGTTCGAGTACGGACCGTACGGGGCCCCCCACACCGGCGTGCCCGTCGCCTGCCGCCAGCTATCGGCCAGCGGTCCCGCGTCCACCACGCTGTACCCGATGGACTCGATGAATTCGGTCACCGCCGCTTTCGCTGGCGCGAAGTCCCCGGCGACCGGCAGGTAGGACCGGTCGGCCGCCCCCGCCGGGCGGGCGAGTGACAGCAGGTGCTTGAAGAAGATGTTGTTGAACGCTTTCACGAGCATGGCATCCGGGATGTACCGCAGCAGCAGCTCGCTCGAGGTGAGCGACCTGCCGTCGAGTTCGGGGATGTGCCCGTCGCGCTCGGGCCCGTAGTTGCACGTGTCGATGACCGTCTTCCCGGCCAGTGGCGCGGCGGGCAAGTCGGGGAAGGCCTTGACCGGCACCGCGACCACGACGATGTCACCGGCCGCCGCGGCCTCCCCGCTCGTCGCCGCAGACGCCCGCAGCCCCAGTTCCGCGGCCGTGTCCGCGAGCGTTTCGGGGCCGCGCGAGTTGCTGAGCACGACCTGGTGCCCGGCCTCGATGGCGAGCCGCGCGATGGCACTGCCGATCTGTCCGCTTCCGATGAATCCCACAGTCGTCATATTCTCAGCGTCCCTCCAGAAGAGCCGCACCCTGGTCATTTACCGGATCCGTTGCGATCCGGGGTCCCTGCCGTCAGCTGGCGGGGAAGTAGTGGCCGTTGTCCAAATCGGCGAGCAGGCCGGGGTGAGCGGGTTCCCAGCCGAGGGTCCGGCGGGTGATGAGGCTGGACGCCGGGTAGCTCTGCGTGGCTATGTTCGCAAGGAACCCGAAGTATCCCGGCAGCATCAGTTCGTCCCTGGGAATGCTCACGGCGGGCAGGCCCAGGCGGCTGCCGATGGCCTCGGCGATCTCGCGGAACGGGATGCCCTCGTCCCCAACCGCGTGCCAGTATCCGCCGGCCGGGCCCTTCTCCAGCGCCAGGCGGAACAAGGAGGCGACATCGCGGGCGTGCACGGCGTTCCACAGGTTCGCGCCGTCTCCGGGGTAGCCGGCGGCGCCTTTCTCCTTCGCGAGCGCGATCAGCGTGGGGAGGAAGCCGGCACGATCGGTCGTGCTGTGCGCGATATTGGCAATCCGCACGACCGAAGACCGCACTCCCCGTTCGGCGAGGTCGATGACGGCGGTTTCCACGACATTGCGGACCCGGAGGGTGCCCTTGTGCTCATCGCCGACGGGAAGGGCCGGGTCCTCCTCGGTGGCCGTCCGCCCCAGCTTCCCGGAGGAGCCGATGCTCCCCGCCGCGACCAGCGGCTTTCCGGTCCCGGCGAGTGCCTCGCCGTACGCGAGCATGACCGGGAGCTCCGCGGCGGACACGGCGTCCATCCCGCCAAAAGGAAGCGGGTCTTGCCTGTGCGCGACGTGGATGACGCCATCGGAGTCCGCGGCCGCCTCCATGAGCCCTTCGAGATCCTGCAGGTCGCCGCGACGCACCTTCGCGCCGAGCGCTGACACCGCCGCTGCGGCCGTGTCCGACCGGGCCAGGCCGGTGACCTCGTGCCCGGCGGCGATGAGCTCGGGGATGATATACGAACCGGAATGGCCGGTCCCGCCAGTGACGAAAACGCGCATGCTGCTGCCCCTTATGAGTGATGTTGGCGCGAGAAGTGGGGGTGCGAGTGCGCTCAGCTGAGAATGCTGACGCCGAGGTCGATGTTGAACCCTGCGCCGTGGCGGGCCAGGCCCATCAGCAGCGGGCCCACTCCCTCCAGCCAGTGCGCCATCGCCAGGTCTCCTGTGTCCAGCGGGCGCAGCCCGAGGCTCTCGATGAACGCCGACACGCTGGCCTTGGCGTGAGCGTCGTCGCCGGCGATGAGCACGTCCAGCGGGCGGCCCTGGGCCAGGACGTGGCCGAAGACGGTGTTGAACGCCTTCACGACGTGCGCGCTCGCCGGGGCGGCCTTGGCGATCTCCTGCGCGCCGGAGGTGCCGTCAGGGGTGAGCAGCCTGGTGGCGTCGGCGTTGAAGGTGTTGGTGATGTCGATGATGACCTTGCCGGCCAGCGCGTCCCCGTACCGGGCGACAACCTGCACGGCGCTGGCGTAGGGCACGGCGAGGATGACGATGTCGCCGGCCGGGGCGGTGCCGAATGTCCCGGCCGCGGCGCCGCCGCCGAGCGCCGCGGCCAGGTCCTCGGCCTTGGCCTGGTCGCGGCCGATGACCTCGACCGCGTTGCCGCCCTCGACCGCACGGGCGGCTATGGCGCGGGCCATGCCCCCCAGGCCGATAACGCTGATGCTGCTCATTGGCATGCCTTCTTTCTGGAGCTGAAAAGGAATGACGCGACGGGCCCGGGCCAATTCACGATGTGCCCATTCTGTTTCTGGTCCCTGCCATCAAGCCCAGATGTCGAATTCTCATGCTGAATTCGCTGTAGCCCCATCGGGTACCTATTTGAGGATGCCATTGTCCTGAGTGGGTGTCCAAGACCTCTTTCAGCCGTTGCGATACCCTGGAGGCATCGCCGGACCGGGAGGCTCCATGGATCTGGACCTGCGCAAGTTGCGCTACTTCGTCGCCGTCGCCGACGTGCTGCACTTCGGTCGCGCCGCCGAGGAGCTGCACATCGCGCAGCCGGTGCTCAGCCGGCAGATCCGCGCGCTGGAACACGATCTCGGCACCCCGCTGCTGACAAGGGACAGCCACGGCGTGGCGCTGACCGACGCTGGCAGGCAACTGCTGACCGACGCCGGCCCGCTGCTGGCCTCCGCGCACGCGGTCCGCCGCCGGGTGACCGTGGCCGCGCGGGGCAGCCAGCGGCTCATGGTCGGCTTCCGGGCGGGCATCGCGGTCACCCCGGCGGTACAGCTGTTCGCCGACCGGCACCCGGACGTTCTGGTGGACATGCAGCGGATCGAATGGGACGACCAGGCCACGATGCTGCTCGACGGCCGCATCGACGTCGGCTATGTGCGGCTGCCCATCGACGAGGCCGGCCTGCGCGTCACCCCGCTGTACACCGAGCCGCGGGTGGCCGTGCTGCCCGCCGGCCACCGACTGGCCGGCAAGGATCAGGTCACCGAGGCGGACCTGGCCGGCGAGCCGCTGGTCTGGCATGGCGACACGAGCACGCAGCCCACCAGGCGCCCGCACCCTAATGCCGGGTACCTGGTGCGCGGGGTGGACGAGACGCTCGAGCACGTCGCGGCCGGCCGGGGCATCTCGTTCCTGGCCCGCTCGGCGACCGTGTTCTACTCACATCCGGAAGTCACCTATGTGCCTATACCGGATCTAGCGCCCGACCAGGTGTGCCTCGCGGTGGCGGCATCGCGCACCTCCCTGGTGGTCGACGACTTCTTCACCGCGGCCCAGGCGACGGCCGAGATCACGGCAGAATGTGGGAACTATGAAATGTGGCAGCTTGGAAGCGGTGCCATTTCAAAGCATGGTTGATCAGTTCGACTGACAACAGCGGTGCCAACAGAGGGAATGCGGCACAGCAATGGCGAAGGCATTGAGCTCGGGGGCGGAGGCGATGTTGACGCACAGTGAGAATCGACACGGCCGCCTGGCCCGCCTCTAAAGTAATGAAAATCATGCTCTCGTGAAGTCGTCAAAGGCATTGCCGATCAATTCCGCGAGACACTTCCACTCCTCGATCTCAATCTCACCGGCCATGCGGAGAGGCCGCGGATGGACGGCAACACGAATCGAAACAGCGTCTGTGAAGGCCTGGCTGGTCTACCGTCGTGACATGCCTGGCACGAAGCGGCCGACTCCCGAGGACGCCGTGACTGCCCGTCGCGCCCTGCTCGACGGACTGGCCCGCGATGATGACATCTTCGAGGGTGCTGAGCGGGCTCGCACCCCTACACTCGCGCAACGACACGTTCCCGGCGAGGTGTTCCTTTTGTGCCGAAGTGCGGTGGCTTCCTGGACTCATGTTTGGCTTGTCTTCCCGAAGAGATCGGTTTCTCGGGCGGGAGCGATGCGTGCACGCCAGGGGGCTGCCTGGTCGGGAGTCATGACGTGCTCGAGGTGAGGGCCGGGATCAGGTGCTCGTAGGTTCGGCCGCCTGCCCAGCCGTAGTTTCCGCGGGGCGGATGGAGCACGATCACGCGGGCGCCTTCGGCAAGGGGGATGTCGGCTGGCCGGCCCTCCGGGTAGATGTAGGCGCCTGTCGCATCGAACAGCCGGAACCGGCGCTGGATGGCGTCCCCGGAAACGAGCCGGGGTGGTGCCGTCGTCGCCGCGGCGACCCACGCCGGCGCCGGTCCTTCGCCGGCGAGCAGGCCGCGCGCGGGATCACCGACAAGCCTGTCGGCGAGCAGGGTATGAAGCTGGAAGTTGTCGCCGACGCCGCTCATGGTCAGCCGGAACCCGCGGCCGGTCGCATCGTCGATGACAACCACTGGCTCGTCGTCAAGTACCCGGGCCAGCCCTGGCAGCCAGTGCGCCCGCGGCACCGACTCCCCTAGCCCCGCAGCGGCGTCACCGATCCGAGGCAGCAGGCCGGCAGCGTCGCGGAACTCCCGCTTGGCCATGACGGTGATCATCAGGTTCACCCAGTGGCCGACGTCGAACCAGGCCAGCGCGATAGAGGTACCCTGCCGCTCTGACAGGCCGAGGCGCCCAGCGGCCCCGGCGAAGACGCCGATGAGATCGGCCATGCTGGGTGCCTGTTCCAGGCCGGGCTCGGGCCTTCCGCCCGAGGCCGCCGGCCACAACTCGGAGAAGCGGGCGCGCAACAGCATGGTCTGCAGAGTGCACGCGGGGGCATTGGCCGCCAGCGGCAGCGCAGATCCGCCCCACTCGACAAATGCTCCGGCGGTCAGCGCTAGGCGCGCGAATGCCCCTTCTGGCCGGCGTGCCAGAACCGGTGCAAGTTCGCTGATCGCGGCGCTCAGCTCATCCGGCGGCAAGCCCTCGCCGTCGCGGTGAAGGCGGCTAAAGATCTGCTGAAAACCAGCCAGGTCGCCACGCCGCATAACCGGCAGCAAGCCGTCAATGGCCGCGCCCAGAGGGGATGGCACAGTCGATGACAATAGCCGCGACCGGTACAGCCGGACCAGGCTCACCGCCGAATGCGATCCCGCCGCCGGATCACGATGGATCCCGGACCACGTCATCAGATCCAGGGTGGTGCAGCGGTACCGGAACGGGCCGGCCCTGCTCAAGTGCCGCCATCACACGTATTTCGCGTTGATGCCGAGAAGCAGTTAAACCTGAGAGACAGGGGCTGGCCGGGCGCGGGCTCGCAGATTAGTACCTGGCCGTGCCAGGCTGCGTGCTGGCACGCTGTGCTTTCGTGAACAGGCAGGAATTCTGGGAAGTGATCGAGCAGGCCCGTACCGGCGTCGGCGGCGCCGAATCGGAGGTGGTCGCCGAGCGTGCGGTCAAGATGCTGGCGGTGCTGCCGCCGGAGCAGATCGCAGCGGCGGCGCAGACGCTGTGGGATCTGATGGCCGTCTCTTACAGGGGCGACCTGTGGGCAGCCGCGTACCTGATCAACGGCGGATGCTCCGATGACGGGTTCGAGTACTTCCGCGGGTGGCTGATCACCCACGGCCGCGAGGTATTCGAGCGCGCGGTCGCCGACCCCGACTCCCTGGCCGGCGTACCCGCCGTCCAGGCCACGGCCACCGAGGCCGGGAACCTCGAATGCGAGGAAGCCCTGGGCATCGCCCGGGACGCCTACCTCAAGGCGACCGGCCGCGAACTGCCCGGCGACGCCTTCACCATCCGCTACCCTCCGGTCAGCTTCGCCTGGGATCCGGCCGATAACGCCCAGGCAGGCATCCACCTTCCCCAGCTCGACCAACTCCTGGAGTGACTACCGACTGCTGTTCGCAGCCAGAACATATCGACCTGATCTGCGGGGGTTGGCGAACGACTCCTGCATCCGTCATCCGTAGCGCCGAACGGCGGATCCAGCTTGTTGGTGGCGATCGGGGGGAATCTTCTGAGTGATGCCTGCCGTCCTGCTCCGGAGGCTGTTTACCATCGCAGGCATGAGCGTGGACTCGGGCGGCCTCTGGGACGCGGTCGTCGATGTCATGCTCGCCGCCGGGCACGCCCGGGAAGGGCGCTCCCGGTACGGCGACAAGTCCGCCCTCTTCGCGGGCAGCCGGGAGATCATCCGACCGTGACCGGCTCGCCCCGCTCCTGGCCATCACCGCCACAGCAAACGCGCGACCCACACCCCGTTCGGCCAAGCGCCGGACGTCACCCTTACCGATGGCCCGGATCGCCGATTACGCGCCTTGGACAATCCATGTCGCTCTGCGCGTGAACGTGCGCAGATTATTTACTTTCGCGCGTTCGGCACGATCGTTTCCCGGTGTTCTCGCGACTATCGTGAACTCATGTCGCCTGTGAGCGGTCCCCTCCTCAGCCCGGTGGCTGACGCGGCCGCGCGGACGGCCGCGGCCGGCACTGCCCGGCTACTCGCTGCCTGGTGCACGGGCTCGCCGCTGCCCGAGGCTGCTGACCGACGCTGCGAGGGAGTGGCCGACCTCGCCATGCGCCGGGCCCGCGTGTCGCAGTCACTGTTCCTCACCAACGGTGCCACGGCCGCGCTCACCGGTCACCGTGACGACGGTCCCGGCGCGCGCGATCTCTCCGGGGACAGCGAGATGATCTACGACGGCGCCAATGCCTATGTCCGGGTAGGCGGCAGCTGGACGGGCTTCTTCCTGGCTGATCCCGGCGGACCGCGCGGGCCGAACGACCCGCTATGGCCGCTGGACGCCTTGTTCGGCGCGGGCGGTGACGCCGTGGTGATTGGCCCCGAGGCCGTGCGCGGCGTGCCCGCCACGCGCTACCGCGCCACGGTTGACCTGGCGCGAGCGGACACCGCGCTGCCCGCCGGGGTGAGCGTGCCGTCCGGGCCGTATCGCTCGCTGCGCGCGATGCCCGCCGAGGTATGGCTGGACGCGGCAGGCCTCGCCCGCCGCATCTCGGTGAACTCTGAGCCCGCCACTGCGGACGCGGTCTGGTCGATCGTCGAACTGTGGGATTTCGGCGTGGCCGCCGACATCACACCCCCCGGTCCCGACGAGCTCCTGGCGCCGGCCGAGGCCTTCCGCCTAGCCGAAGAGGAATCCTCTGAGCGGGAGGCCTGAACCAGCGCGCTGATCACAACCAGGGTCGTCAACTGCGCGTGACAGCTGGTCTGAGAGCGTGCTTGGGAATTGACCTGGCTGTGGGAGCCGCGGGAGTCTGGCCTGCCGCGGTCTCGGTGCCGGCCTGGTGCCACACTCGTTCTCATGAGCACGAGTGCGGTGCCTCCTGCGGGGTTTCACTCGGTGACGCCCCGCATGGTAGTCAGCGATGTGGTGGCAGCGGCAGGTTTCCTGCGCGCCGTGTTCGGGGCGACGGGTGAGGTCCGGGATGACAGGCCCGCCGAGATCCGGGTCGGGAACTCGGTGGTCATGGTGTCGGCGGCCGGGCAGCGGCAGCCGTTCCCCGCGTTCCTGTACGTGTACGTCGATGACACTGACGGCGCTTACCGGCGGGCGCTGGCCGCCGGGGCGGTCGCCCTGGAAGAGCCCTTCGACACCCCGTACGGCGACCGGCGCGCGATGGTGCGCGACCCGTCCGGCAACGTGTTCCAGATCGCGTCCCGCGCCGACGCGAGCCTCACCGACCTCACGTAGCGGTGATGGCGAAAACGTGACCGCATCTGCGAGGCCCCGGTAGCGCCTATCGCTTAATACACAGTCATCTTTGTTGCTTACTGGCTCACTGAGCTGGGAAACAGCCGTGGCGAGCTTTCCGGAGATGGTGCGGACGACGGGTCGGGCGAGGCCGAAGCGGCGCTCGCGTGCGATTCGCGCTGCTGCCGATTTTCTGGATGTATAGCAGCCGTTCGGCTTTGCGGGTGTCGGCTCAGCCGACAGTGCATCTAGTTGGCTTCACCTCGCGCTGGCCGGCGGCCGCGTTGAGGCTGACCGGCGCAGGGTGCCGCCCGGCGGCCTACAGTTGCGTCGTGGCGGCCGCTGAGGTTGATGACTGGTACGCGCTCCTGACGGCTCGGACCGGTGACATCCGGCGGTCCCGGGAGGTATCGGCGCGGCTGGCCGCGCTGGAGGAGCCGGGACTCTTGTCCGGTGTCGCGTCGCGGATGATCAGTGAGAACGCGCGGTTCCACTGGTACATCGGGCCGGTCTGCGACCGGTTGCCCGCGGCGAGCCTGCGGCAGCTGGCCCAGGAGGCGGCCCAGGCGCGGGGCGACGGAGGCAACGAGTCCGCCGATGAGGTCATCGCCTACATATCAGCGCACCAGCCCGGGGCGCTGACCGCGCACCTGCGGGCCTTGTGGGATACCAGGCCGAACCGGGATTCCTACTATGCGAGCTGGCCGTGGCGGGCGGCGGACGACGCCGAGGTCGCCAGGCTGCTCGAGCTGGCCGGCGATCCGAGCGGGCCGGACGCGGGCTTCGCGGTTCGCTGCCTGCTGGAGACCCGCCGCCCGGAAATCCTGGCCCGGCTGCCGGCAGATGACGGCCAGCTGGCCGGGGTGGGGTTCGGGCGCGACGATGACGGCAGCCTCCGGCGGCTGCACGCCACGGCGGTGTGGCACCTGGCCTTCCCCCAACAGGTCCTCGACCAGTGGGCGTCCCGAAATCCGCTGCGCGCCCGCCAGTCGAGCTGGCCGGTGAACGCAGGCTCGGGCCGGCAACATCTCACCAGCGGCTTCCTCGACCAGACGTGCCCGGCATGCGGCCAGCGGCTACACCGACTGCTGCGGATGGACCCGGTGCCCGCCGACCTCGGCATCACCTCCCGCAGGCGGGTCGAGTTCGCCTGGTGCCCGCTGTGCGGCACGTCCACCGGCGCCGGGTACGCCCGCCACGCCCGCGACGGCACACCCGAGCCGCTCGTCGACCGCCCCCGCGGCGACAGTGGACGCGAGCCGGAACCCGCCGAGGACTGGTTCATCCCGCAGACCCCGGTCGAGCTCGTCGGGCTCGACGATCGCTGGCGGCAGCAGGACTGGGCGCTGTCAAACGACCGGGAGAACCTGCACCGGGCCGGCGGCGAGCCAACCTGGATCCAAGACGCCAGTTACCCTGCCTGTCCCGGCTGCGAGCGGACGATGAGCGCAGCCTGCCAGATCGCCATCGCGGACCTGTGGTACTCCGAGGGCATCTGCTACCTGCTGTGGTGCGACCCGTGCGCCATCAGCGCCGTCATCTACCAGCAGACCTGACCCGCGCGGACGCCAGCACCCGTAACCGCCGCGGCCGTCCCGCAACCCGCGATAGCGGGCTAGCCAGGACGGCTCGCCAGAAAGCGCCACTCCAAGTGACGACCGGCGAAGGTGTCCCATCGGAGTGCGCACCCCGATCGCCGAGTCTGAGCGGTTGACAGCGAAGTCCGGCGTGCCGGTGGCCGCGCGCAGAATATCCAGCGCCGCGCTGCTTTCTGGGAGACGATGGCCGGGAGTGAAGCCGGCCGAGGAAGGGACCGCAGTCGTGCGGGGCGCGAGACAGCTGAAGGTCGGTCTGCGGGTGGGAGATCTCGAGGCGTCCTGCGCGCTGTACCTGAAGCTGGGATTCCGGCAGATTCCCCGGTCTGACGAGCCTCGCCTGCGTTACCTGACGTTCGGTCACACCTGGCTGATCCTGTCGGACAGGTACCAGCACGGCTACCATAACGCCGAGCGGGAACTGGCTGCCGTGAGCGGGCCGCTCGGCAGCGGGGTGGTGCTGGCGGTACCCGTCAGCGACCTCAGCGCCACCTATGACCTGTGGCGCTCCGAGGGCCTGACGGTGACCCTGGAGCCCCACGACGCGTACTGGGCCCGGATCTTCTACGGCCTTGACCCGGACGGGTACGAGCTGATGTTCGAGGAGCACCGCCGCACGCCACAGTGACCTGATCTGTGCACGCCGCAGGCCGACGCCGGATCGAGACGAGGGCCGCAGATCGGGGGACTGCGCGCTGATCCCCAGATCCAAGGTGATCGCTCACCTGAGCGAACGCCGCAGAGGAGGCATGCCCGGATCACCGACTCGGGGCGGCCTGCGGGCGCGCCGGATTTGCCGTGCGCCGCGCGCAGATCGACCGCCTATGCAGAGCGCGTTGCCGGGCAGTCGCCCGCGGCATCGCGGTGGCGAAGGCGGCGAGGAGTAAGTTCGACCTATGGACTCCGGTGGATTGCCCCCGCTCGAGCTTGCCTTTCCGGGGCCAGAACGAGACAGCGGGGTCGCGGCCATACTTGTCGGCAGAAAGACTGCACTGACTGGGCTGCTTCAGATCCTCGAGCATGCCGCCGAGCCTGTCCCGCAGCCGGGCCAGCGTTTCTCGGTGCTCGATTCAGCGGGACTGCCTGCGGCTGTGATCGAGCTCACCGAGGTACGCGTAGTCCCGATCAGCGCGGTGGATGATGAATACGCACGAGCCGAAGGCCGCGGCTACACGGACGCCGCCGAATGGCGCAGGGCACACGAGGACTTCTTCCGGAGCGAGGGCATAACCGAGTTCCTCGGCGCCACCCCGGTGATCGACGAGAGCACGCTCGTTGTCACTGAGCGGTTCCGTCTAGTCAAAGCCGATGACAGCGCTGATCACTGACTGAGGGCAGCAAGAGCGGACCGTTTCCGGCTTTCACGTGAGCACCCGCCGCCTATGACGCAAGCCCTCAGAACGCCTGTTCTGCATGCTTCCAATCAACCGGAACGCGCGGCTTGTTCCAGTGCAGGCGGATATCGAGCGGCGCATCCCAGCCCTTTCGACACCCTCTGCAACGTGAGCCCGGGTAACGCGCCGTGCCAGCCAGGACGCCGCGACGAGCACGGGCGGAGGCCCGACCTAGACGGCAAGCGTCAGCTCCTCGCGGGGTAGATCAGCAGCCCGGCTCTGCGGCCAGCCCGAGTAGCTCTGAGGGTCTGTGTAGTTAACGAGATAGACCCTCTCGTGTTGTCGACTGGCGAATGCCCTAGCCAAGGCGGACGGTAGCCAGGTTCTCCTGCCTACGGGCGCCTGCCCGCGTATGCGCGGGAGGAGCGGCAGCCGCAGGTTGATGGCGGCGGGCTCGCGAATGAGCACGCAGCAGGCCGTCAACTACGCGGCCGCCGATGGCACCGGTTTGCTGGCTGGTAAGTAAATTTCATGACTTCACGGTCTCTTTCAAACCCCTGACCTGGCCTAACGGTGGGGTGCCAGGCACTTTATGGCTTTCGGACTTGCTGTCGCCTTAGCGTCCCGACTATTCGATATCGAACGGAAGGTTCGCGAAGGGAGACGCGTCCGGTGTCTTGGAGAAACAGGGCGGCTGGTCTGGCCGCCGCCGGGCTGCTCGCGGCCGGGCTGCTCGTAACCGGGTCGGGCGGCGCACTTGCGGCGACCACCCAGCTTTGCCAGTCGCAGACGGCGGCCGTGGGCGGCGGCGTCTATACCGTGCAGAACAACGAGTGGGGCTCAAGCGCGCCGGAGTGCATCACGACCGACGGCAACGCCGACTTCACGGTCGCCAACTCGTCCATCAGCAACGCCACCAACGGCGCGCCCGGCGGCTATCCGTCCATCTACCAGGGCTGCCACTGGGGCAACTGCACGTCGGGCGGCCTGTCGGGTAACCCCGTCCAGGCTTCGGCCATCACCACGGGCAAGGTGACCACGAGTTGGAGCACCACGCAGCCTGGCGGCAGCAACGACTACGACGTCGCCTACGACATCTGGTTCAACCAGACACCGACGACGTCCGGCCAGCCCAACGGTACCGAGCTGATGATCTGGCTGAACCACAACGGCCCGGTGCAGCCGTTCGGCTCGCAGGTCGCCACCGGCACCACCATCGGCGGCCGCGGCTACAACGTCTGGTTCGGCACCCAGGGGTGGAACACCGTCTCTTACACCATGACGACCCCCACCACCTCGGTAAGCGGTCTCGACCTCGCGCCGCTGGTGCAGGACGCGATCAGCCGCGGCTACATCCAGCCGTCCTGGTGGCTGATCGACATCGAGGCCGGCTTCGAGCTGTGGCAAGGCGGGGCGGGTCTCGCGACCAACTCGTTCTCGGTGAACGTCGGCGGCTCCAACCCGACTCCGGCGGCCTGCACTGCGACCTACTCGGTGGTGAACTCCTGGGGCGGCGGCTTCCAGGCCCAGGTCGTGGTGAAGGACACCGGCAGCAGCCCGAAGAACGGCTGGAAGCTCGCCTGGAATTTCCCGGGTAACCAGCAGATCACCAGCTTGTGGAACGGCGTCGACACGCAGTCAGGACAAGCGGTCACGGTGACCAACCAGCCATACAACGGCACGATCCCCGCTGGCGGCTCACTCACCGTGGGATTCACGGCCAACGTCACCGGGACTAACAACGCCCCGGCGACCATCACCTGCTCCTGACCCCGCCGTCCCCGGTCCGCCGCGTTCATCAGGCACCACCATCAGCCAGCAAGAACTCCGCCGAAAACAGCCATGGGCTTTGTGCTGCAGTCCCCCTTTGCCGGGAACCTGCCGCGAGTTGGATCCGGACGGCATCACCGTCGGCCGGTTTCCGCAGTTCAGCCTCATGGGATTCAAGTCGGCGTTAGATCACAGCCCTAAACGTTACCGAATGGGGCTCGAGCGTCCCGGCCGCTGCCGACTTCATTCGAAGACCTAGTCCTCGCGATTGGCATGAGCCAATGCGGCGGATCGGCCACGAGCACCATGGCCAGTCGTGCCAGCCGTGGGCGGGCGCTCTCGAGTCCGAGTACGAAGCTGCGTCTTAGGCGGCCGGGAGCAGCCTTCCGCCGGTCGCCAGCACTCAGCGCCCGCTGCGCTCGCTCTCAGGCGTTTTGCGCCGGTTTGGCAGGCGCACTGGAGACTGGCTGGATGTCAGGGCGCCAGCATCGACGTCATGACTATGCGACTCGCGGTGCTAGCCAGCCCCCGCATTACGCAGCCGCCGTGGGCGGCTTGATCATGGGGTCTTGATGCCACGCCAGCGACTCGATCAGGTCGACGCCATGCGGCCGATGAAGCAGGCGGGCGTGCTCAGCACCCACGTGCTTGCCGCCTTCGCGCCCGCGACGGCCGTCGTAAGCACCAACGCCGTGATGCTGCTGACGCACTTTTCCCGTGAGGGATTCTTCTTCATCTCGGCGTGCATGCTGACGTACGCCTACATGGACCTCGACCGGGGAGGCCTGCGCCGCTTCTACGGTCGCCGACTTGTCGCGGTCACCGTCCCGTACGTGTGCTGGACCGTCATCTACTTCCTGTACCTGCTGCCCAGCATGCACTACCCGAGCGCCGCCGCCGCACTGGACCATTTCGCCAAGCTGATCGCCACGGGGTATTACCAGCTCTACTTCCTGCTCATCATCATGCAGTTCTACCTGGCGTTCCCGCTCTTCCTCAGGTTCCTGCGGCGGACCCGCAAGCACCATGGCTTGATCGTCGTCATCGCCGCACTGGGACAGGTGGCGCTCATGATCCTGCTGCACTGGAGGATCGTGCCCGTGCTCCGAAGCGGCTGGCTGTTGGAGTTTCCGCCCTATGCGTTTTACCTCATAGCCGGAAGCATCGCGGCGTTCCACCTCGACGCGATCGATCACTGGCTGCTCTGGCACGCGCGCCTCGTCATCGCGCTGACCGTGGCGGCGGCTCTCTACGCGGAGGCCGTCTACTTCCTGGCCGAAAAGGGCGTCACGACCGTCCTGGGCTCGGGCAACGACCCCCTCCAGCCGAGCGTGATCCCGTTCGACGTCGGCGCTATCGCCTGCCTGTACCTGCTGGGCGTAGTGCTGGTGAAACCCGGACGGTCGCGGCGACTGCGTGCCGCAGTGTGCATCGGATCGGATAACTCATATGGCGTCTACCTGTCCCAGATGTTGTTCGTCAACGCCCTGATCTGGGCAGGCTGGGGCAGGTTGGACTCCTTGGTGTGGTGGCCGCTGCTCTGCTCGGCCACCGTCGTCATCGTCTTCCTGGCCGGCGTGGCCTTTACCAGCCTCCTGGCCCGAACCCCGCTGGCGGTCCCGCTCACCGGCCGCCAGCAGCGGCCCTGGTCCGCTCGGTGGCCCAAGGCGACGGCCAGGCCGGCCAACGACCCCGCGGTGAGCGGCCGACGGCTAGAACCGGTGGTAACAGAACACGCCGGAGCCTCCGGTCCGGCCACAGTCGCCGCTGACTGCGACGGTCACGCCTTCAGAACGAGCACTCCCCGGCCAGAGCGATGCCAGTCCGGCTAACGCTCTGGGGCCAGCCCGTTGACCTCTTCACCCAGCCGCCGTAGCGAAGACCGCCGTCCGGCCTTAAATTGTCGGCCATGCCCCCTAGCAGGCCCCCGCACTGGCCGTTCCGCCTCACCGACACGATCTCCGGCTGGTTCGGCGGCGCCAATCCCGCCGAATGGCTGACCATCGGCTCCGTCTCCTTCCACGCCGACCTCTACGAGATCGACGGCCGTCGCTTCCTGCTCGATATCGCCCCGCGCCGGGGGCACACGCGGGACATCCGCCGCGCCGACGGACGGGGCACGCTCAGCTACGACGGCACCGACACCGAGGTCACCTTCACCGAGGTAACCGACCGCGACGTCAAGCACCAGGTGGTGATCGCCTACGCCGCGGTCAAGCCCAGGGTGATCCTCGCCACCGGCGAACACAAGAACCGCCCGGCGACGTCCTTCCTGGTCGACATGGGCCTGGCCCGGGACGACACCCCAGAGGGCCTGCTCCCGGCGGTGCCGCACGTCACCGTGTTCGAGGTCAGCCCGGCTGCCTAGGCCAGACCGTCGGCACCGGCCGCCGAAGAGGGAGCCCTGACGCTCGCGCGCGTCTTTCGCCGGGGCGAGTCCGGGTTCCGCCGGTACGATACCCGGGTGAGTGCGAGCCTCGCCCGGGCCTTCCCGGCCCGGCTGGCCCCGGCCGTCACCAGCGTCGTGCAGTCGCTTCCGGTCAGCTACTAACGGACCCTGCACCCCTCACGGGATACCTATCCCGCGCTGGCGGCACTTTCAAGGCTCAGCGGCAGTACGGCAGCCTGACACGTAAGGCGCGAGCCCGCTGCGAGCAGCGCGCGGATCACCCCACTATGCGCGCCACGCCATCGCTCCACAGCCAGCACGAAACCCGCGCCTAACGGCGGATCCGGCGCGCGATGAATGTTAGGACCGGCAGCATGGCGTCGCTAACGCCGACCTGGGTCGTGGGGCGAGCTCGCCGAGTCCACGCGCTGTGGGGCCCGCTGGCCAGATATGTCGGTTCGGCCCGGGCGGCGCCGCCGGTCCTTGCGGCCAATCCGGCCTGATGGTGCCACACTGACGGGGGCGGCTCCCTGCGATCACCCCGAACGCGCCGCCGTATCGATGGACAGGTGAACAGCGATGCCTCCCCCCATACCCAGAGCCCCGGGTCTTCCCTTCGGCGGAGGACTCAACCTGGCGCTCGTTGCCGGCGCGGCCTACTTCGTGTGGGAGCACGGGCAGGGCCGACACGGACGACCGCACATGCTGTGCCCGCTGTGCTGGCTGAACAAGATCGACCCGGACCCCCAGGCGCCCGCCCCGCCTACCCCGGCTGAGCCGCCGGAACAGGCCTGACAGGCCCGATTGGCCTGCCAGCTGGGTGTCAACGCGATCCGCGCGTACAGGATCCCGATGAGCACTGACGCTACTATCGCGGCGTTAGATGAGGGCGGTTGGACTGCTCGTAGTCGGCGGCAGCGGCGATGATCTCCGCGAACGCGGGTCACATGACGCTCGCGGGACCGAGCGGAGGGGAACCGTGAGGATCTCTTCTGGCAAAGCGATGGGATCCGGGCGGGTCGTTCGTCTTTGAGTCAGGCACGGCCGGAGCAGGCCGCCGTCACAACGGAGGCGTGGATGACGCAGTACCTGATCTCGTTCGGTTCCCACGCGATGGACCACATCCCCGACGCGGACGCGCCCGCCGTGGCCAGGGCCGCGCGCGCGGCGGTCCAGGAGGCGATCAACGCCGGCGTGTACGTGTCCGCCGGCGGGCTGCAAAACCAGCCGGCGAGCATCGTGGCCGCCGACGGGGCGGTCACCGACGGCCCGTACCCGGAGGCGATTGGCGGGTTCACGCTCGTCGACGTGCCGTCACGCGAGGAGGCGCTGCAGTGGGCGGCCAAGATCGCCATCGCCTGCCGCTGCGCGCAAGAGGTCCGGGAGATCGGGGCCGACCCCGAACTCGACGCGATGCTCCGCCGGGCTGACAGCCGACGGTGACGTCCCGACTGCGCCCGATCCAAGGCGACCTGCATCGCTGCCGGCGCCGCGCTTCGAACCGGGCAGGCTGTGGAATCGGACTCAGCGATCAGGAGGGCAGCTGCGCAGCTCATAGCTGACCGGCCTGCAAGCACCCATCCTCGCGCGTCCTGGTGTTCATTCGGTCGGGCGCGGTCGGCGGCTGGCCGCGCCCCAACTCCGGGAGCCAACCGTGCAGGCGAAAGTCAGAATCCGCCGAAGATCCCATCTGGATTGGTGTTGTCGGCGAGGGCGCCGTACCGGGCCAGGAACATCGCTACGGCCTCGCCTACGTACCGGTCGATCGTCTCGGGGTCCGGGGACAGCTGCGCGCTCAGCATCGCCAGCTGGTTCGGGATCAGCAGGACGCTTTGGGAGTAGAGCATGACCGTGAGCGCCGGGTCCTGGCCGAGGTGGATCTTGCCGCGCTTGGCTAGGTGCTCGAATTCTCGACGCAGCATTGCCTGCGCCCGGCTCGGCCCGCGCTCGCGCCATGCGGCGGCCAGGTTCGGGAACGCGGCCGCCTCGCCGACGATCAGGCGGCGCAGCCCCGCCATCTCGGGCTGGAGCGCGAGCGCGACCCAGCCTGCGCCCAGGCGCGCGAGATCCCGGGCGGGGTCGTCTGACTCGCCGAGGGCCACCTCGTCGACGACGGCGGTCATCGCCGCGAGGAACCGGTCGAGCACGTCGTCGACGACCGCGAGGAAGAGCGCCTCCTTGCCGCCGAAGTTGTTGTAGACGGTCTGGCGCGAGACGCCCGACTCGGTGACGATCTCGTCCACGCTGGCGTTGGTGTAGCCGCGACGCAGGAACACTGCCAAGGCCGCGCGGCGGATCGCGTCGCGTTTGGCGGCGTTCCGGTTCGGTGCTGGCATCGGTCGTGCTCCAGGGGTTCGGCGGCCGCGGGCTCGGGGGTGGACGCGTGCCCATCATGGCGGCTAGGTTTTAGATTAGACAGTCTAATCTAATGAGAGGGCCGCTGATATGACGACCGAGCACGCCGACCTGGTCATCCGGGCGGGGGCGATCCGTACGCTGGTCCGCGGCCAGGGCCCGCAGCGCGCGTTGGCGGTGGGCGCGGACCGCGTCCTGGCCCTCTCGCCCGACCCGCACGGGCTGGACGCGTTGATCGGTCCGGACACCGACGTCGTGGACGCGCCGGAGTCCACCGTGCTCCCGGCGTTCGACGACACCCACACCCACCTCGTCTTCGCCGGCTTCAGCGCCCGCGACGTCCCGGTGCATCGGGCCCGGAACCTGGCCGAGTTCCTCGACCTGATCCGCGAGCGCGCCGCCATCACCCCGGACAGGGAGTGGATCCGCACCACCGTCAACTGGCAGGAGCTCAACCTCGCCGAGCGCCGCCTGCCCACCACCGCCGAACTGGATTCAGCCACCGACCGCCACCCCGTCCTGGTCAAGCGGGGCGGGCACAATGACGTGGTCAACAGCTACGCGCTGAACCTCGCCGGGATCACCGAGCAGACCCCGGATCCGCCGGGCGGCACCCTCGAGCGCGACCCGGCCGGGCGCCTGACCGGTCGGCTGATCGACAACGCGATGCACCTGGTTGAGCGCCTTTACCCGGCTCCGGACCCGGCCGCCATGATCGAAGGGCTGCGGCTGGCCTCGCGCGACTACGCCGCCAGCGGCATCGGCACCGTGCGCGACGCGATGGTGCCGCTCCCCCTCCTCGACATCTTCCAGGCCGCGCGCGACGCCGACGCCCTCAGCGTCCGGGTCCGGGCGATGGTCTCGGCGATCGGCCTGACCAGCCCGGAGCAGGTCGACGCGCTGCTGGACGGGATGCAGAAGTGGCACGGCGGCGACGATCCGTGGCTGAGGGTGTGGGGCGTGAAGTTCGGGCTCGACGGCGGACTCGAGGCCGGCGCCACCGAGGAGCCCTACGCTGATAGCCACGGGCACGGCGAGGACTTCTGCGGGATGGTGCTGTGGGAACCGGACGCCATCGAGCAGGCCATCGAGCGCGTGGTGCGACGCGGGTGGCGGGTGGGCACCCACGCCTACGGCGACCGCGCGGTCAGGATTTTGCTCGATGTCTACGAGCGCGTCCTGGCCGGCAACCCCGGACTGCCGCCAGGCACCCTCGTGATGGAGCATGCCGGGCTGGCCGGCCCGGCCCAGCGCGCCCGGGCCGTCGCCCTCGGCGTCCCGGTCACCGTCCAGCACCCGCTGCTGCACGACACCGCCGAAGTCGAGACCGGCTACTGGGGACCGGCCCGGGTTGAGGAACTCTTCCCGGTCCGCGAGTGGATCGACGCCGGGGCCCTGGTCGCGGCCGGGTCCGACTTCCCGGTCGGGCCGTACGGGGCGATGATCTCCGTCTGGGGCATGGTCACCCGCCAGACGGTGGCCGGGGTCCGCGGCGCGCAGCACGCCGTCACCCGCGACGAGGCGATCGCCCTGCACACCGTCGAGGCGGCGCGACTGCTCAACGAGAGCGAGACCCGCGGCACCCTCGCGCCCGGGCACCTCGCCGACTACACCGTCTGGCCGGCCGATCCGCTGACACTCGGCATCGACCAGCTCCGGGACCTGATGCCAACGCAGACCGTGCTCGGCGGGCGCACCGTCCACACCTCAACCGCCTGGCCGGCCTGCTCGCTCACAGGTCAATGGTGACGATCTGCCCGGCGGTCCTGGGGCTTGCGCCCAAGACCGCAGTAGGCGGCGACCTCGCCCTCGGCGTCGCGCGGGGTGCGCGACGGCGAGCTTCTCCACGAATCCGCGAGCGGTCTCACAGCCAGCCCTTCTCACGGGCCGCGACCCCGGCCTGAAACCGGCTCGTCGCGCCCAGTTCGTTCATGAGCTGCCGCATGCGGCGCTGCGCAGTCCGCATCGACCAGGACAGTGACCGGGCGATCGACGCGTCGGTCATTCCGGCGGCGAGCATCGCCAACAGGGCGGCCGTCTCCGCGTCAGGCGCTCCATGAGACGCACCGGGCTGGCCGGGCGCGACGGTTGAAGCGGCTCCAGCCGGCGCCGCATGCGTCCCTGGGATCGCAGTCGCCTTGACCCACTCGGCCTCGAACAGTGCCATCAGCGCGTCCAGGATGGGCGAGCGGTGAATCACGAACGTCGTGTCGATGGAGCGCGAGCTGACCGCTGCCGGGATCAGCGCGAGCTGGTCGTCGGAGATGATCAGCTTGATCGGCAGATGAGGCCGGGTGCGGGCCTGCTCGCCGGCCGCCGAGCTTGGGAGTATGTCGTCGTACATCCGGCCAGGGATCGCGAGCGCGTCGCCGTCGTAGATGATCCGGTAGGCGACGCCGGCGGCGAGGCGGCTGCGCTCCATCCGATAGCCCGTGCCGGGCTCGCGCGAGTACGGCGGCCGGTCGAAGCCGCGCACCTGATACTGCGTCTGCTCGTAGACGCGGTCCGCCAGCCGGGCGATGTTCGGCGTGCCGTGCACGACCTCGACCTGCGCGTCCGGGTGCCGGCCGCGCGAGGTTTCCTGGAATACCTCCGCGAGCCGGTGCATGGTCGCCCGCACGTCCTGCAGTTCCTTCTCCCGCTGGGCGACCAGTCCGCTGATGGCAAGGTCGGGAGCCACCGCCCGGTACCGGACCGGACGCCCGGTGACCTGGAACGCCAGGCCGAGCGCGGCGATGTGCCGCAGCTCCGCGGTCGCCCGGCGGACGGAGATGCCGCAGCGCTCGGCGGCCTCCGCCACGCTCAGCTGATCGGTCTCGACGAGTTCGACGTAGACCCGCGCGGCCGTGCCGCTGACGCCTACCGGTTCAAGCACGCCGCACAGTCCCCGCCGGGGCCCGCCCAGCCGATGTTCCCAGCGAACGCCATCATTGGCGCGATTATGTCACATGGCACCTATCCGCCACTTACTCACCATTCAACTTTATTGCCCCCAAAAGCCCATATCTGCAATGTTGAGCCGTGTCAGGTCGGAGCCGGCTGCAAGCGAGGCCGCAGGCGAGAAGGAAGTTGATGAGGGCGACAGACTGGATACAACGCAGGCGGCTCGCCGCGATGTCGGCGATGGCCGTCACCGCGCTGGCGGTCGCCGCGGGGCAGGCGATCCCTGCCTCCGCGTCGGCCGCGACGAAGCCGGCCCAGCAGCCGTCAGGACAGGCCGCCGGGTCGGTGGACTCGAAGCTTGTGAAGCCGTCCGAGAAGGCCGGCGTCGTGCCGGGCACCGTGATCGCCGTGCTGTCCGGCCCGTCCGTCACCGGGAGCAGGCTGCGGGCCGACAGCACGATGCTGGCCCCGAAGACGTCGAGCGCGGTCGTCAACGCCGCGCTGTCCCGGCTGGGGGCGACGTCGATCCAGCCGCTGTTCGGCGGGCTCTCGTCCGCTGCGGCGCAGACGCTGACCTCGTCCGCGCGGCAGAAGATCGGCGCCAGCGCGCTGAACCTCGGTAACATCGTCGTCGTCCACGTCACCAAGGGCAGCGCCACCGCCGCGGCCAAGACGCTCGCCGCCACCAGCGGCGTCTCGTTCGCCGAGCCCGACCGGTACGTGGAAACGATGGACACCGGCGGCCAGACGCTGACCACCGGGTCCGCCGGCTGCTACCGGGATCAAGGCGACCCCGCTGAAGGCGGCGGACGTCAAGGCGGTCACGCCGGGGGCCGCGGTGCTGCCTGCCAACTACGGTCTTGAGTCCTCGTTCGAGAGCTACCTGAACGCGCAGGGCGTCGACGTGGGCGGCGCCTACGCGACCCTTGAGCAGAAGTTCGGCCAGCTTCCCGGCACCGGGGAGACCATCACCAACGTCTCCGTCGGCGACCTCACCGACGCGTCGATGGACGACGGCGAGGTCGCAGAGTACGGGCCCACCACTATCCTCACCAACGGGCAGCGCTATCTCGACCTGCCGTCCATGCCGCTCATCCCGGCCTACGTGGCGGAACCGGACGGCTCGCTGAGCGGCACGGCCTCCGTCGAGGGGACGGGTGACCCGGTCCTCGGCGAGATCGGGCTGGACTTCAGCGTGATGGCGCCGCTCCCGGACGCCGACCAGCGGGCCGGCGATGCGGGCTCGGGCTTCACCGACCTGCTCGGCATCGCCCCCGGCGCGAACTACCGGCTCGTGGTGCCGTCGGTGCCCACGACCGGCGAGATCGCGCAGGCGTTTCTGGCCGCGGCCGCGCAGACGCCGTCGCCGGAGGTGATCACGGCCAGCCTCGGGTTCGGCACCGACACCATCGGGTTCCCGGGCCGGTACCTCGAGGACGACCCGGTCATGGAGACGGTCATCGCGGCGCTCGTCCAGCACTACGGGATCACCGTCGTGGACGCGGCCAACGACGGCACCCGGCTGTACACGCCCACGGCGATCGGGCCGGACGGCGGCGCGACGCCGACCAACGTCGCGGCGACCCCGGCCCGCGCCACCAACATCAACGATGACGAGGACTCCACCACGCCCAGCGAGGTGATCGACAGCGGCTCGATCGACGCGGGCGCGACCACCGCGGATGACGCGCTCGCCGTCTCGCCGCAGGACGGCGGCGACGCCTGGCGGAACCCGACGTACGCAGAAACTCGCACGGACGGCAGCGCAGACTTCGCCAGCGGCTGGGGACAGCGGGTGACGCTGTCCGCGCCGGGCGACAACATCCCGGCGTTCGAGCACCTCGGCCCGGACGCGGACTCGGTCGCCGTGGTGCTCAACGGCGGCACGTCCGCCGCCGCGCCCGAGATCGCGGCCGCCGCTGCGGACGTCCTTCAGACCGCGCGGCTCACGCACCAGCGGTACGGCCCCGCGCAGGTGATCAAGGTCCTCAGGCAGACCGGGGGCGCGGTCGCGACGCCGCCGCAGGCGGACCAGCCGCTGAACGTCGGCCCGCAGGTCAACGTCACCGCCGCGGTCGACGCGGTGCTGGCGGCCGGCCACGCGGGGACCGCCGAGACCAGCATCGTCCGGCTGTCGGTCGCCCACCGGGTGGACATCAACGACACGGGCGCCGCGTTCACCGAGTACACCGACCCCGGCGACATCGACCTGCAAGACCCGTCGGCCGCGTCCACCCCCGGCATGACCGGCGCGGGCGCGACCGGGCCGGTCACGTTCGCAGCCGACATCACCGGGCCGCGCGGGAACAACTACGCCCTCGTCGTCGACGGCAAGACGTTCACTGACACCTCCGACTACATCCGGGTCACGCCGGCCGAACTGCTCGCCGCGGCCGGGCAGCCGCTCGAGTCGACCTCGGACCGCACGGTCACCGTCACCTACCAGGTGCGGCAGGGCCGCCGCGTGCTCGCGCAGACCGGCGAGACGCTGACGATCGGCCCGTACGACGGCAGCGCGACCTACGCCCCGTCCCCGGTGGTTGCGCAGGTCGTCGCCTCCGGCCAATCGGTGAAGGTCTCCTACGACCTGACCGGGGTAGGACCCCAGGTCAGCAACCCCGAACTCGTCGTCTCCGCCGCCGGCCACTGGAACCCGACCCTCGGCCCGGTGTTCAACGCCGCCTACTCGGTGCCGCTGACAGCCCTCACCGGCACGGTGACGCTGCCCGCGTCGGCCTTCAGCGACGGCGGCGGCATCTACGGCGTCGGCATCGAGCAGGACAGCGACAGCGGTCTCTACGGGGCGTTCGCCCCGGTGCGGGTGACCGGCTTCCGGGCCGGGTTCGACCCGGTCTCCCGCCCGTCGGCGCCGCTCCTGGCGGCCCCGGTAACTCCGGCGACAACCGCGCCGGGCCACGACGCCGAAGTCAGCCGCGCCGACCCGGACTTCACGCTGGACTGGAACGCCGGCCCGCGGGCGGCGGGCGCGATCCTGGAGATCTCCGCGCCCGCGCCGACCCTGGACGGCTCCTACAACACCTTCAGCAACCCGAACGGTACCCGGCGCGACGCTGACGGCCATGACACCGGCTCCGTGGTGTACGAGAAGCTGCCCGCCGCCGCAGGGTCGCGGACGTTCAGCGCCCTCGCCCTCGGGCTGCCCACCTCGCTCAGCTACGACGTGCGCATCCTGCCCGCGGACCGGTCAGGCGCCGTCGCGGGCCAGGCGTCCCCGACCTCGGAGCTCGAGGTCGATGACGGCCTCGCGCCCGAGGGCGACATAGTGGACAGCTTCGCGATGGCGGGCGCGAACTCGGTCGTCGCGACCGCCAGCGCCGTTGGCTCTGCGGTCGTGAACTACAACCCGGCGACCGGGACCTACGGCTCGGTCATCGCCTCCGACACCTCCGGCGGCGAGTTCTACGTGTTCGGCGTGGACCCGGCGGCCCACACGGTGCTGGTCGACGACGCCGCGACCGACAGCGACGGCACCAGGACCGACGACGTGGAGTTGTACGACACCGAGACTGGCGCCCTGGTGGGGACGCCGGACCTGTCGGGGTACACGCTCAAGGGCGGCGTGGTGGACGCGGCCCGTGACCGCGCCGACCTGCTCGCGACCGACGCCGCGACCCGGGCCGACACTGTCATCCCGGTCAGCATGATCACCGGTGCCGCCGGCACGGCGGCGGACGCCGACGGCGGGACGGCGCCGGCTGGCTCGCTCGATAACATCGCGCTCGACGACTCGACCGGCAAGGTCTACCTCACGTCCGGGGCGGGTTCGCTGCTCTGCTTCGGCGGCGGGACCTCGCTCGCCGACGTCGACCCGGGCACCGGCACGGTGTCGGTCACCAAGGCCGGCACCAACTGCGACACCGACCTGGCGGTCGACTCGGCCGCGGGGAACCTGATCTCCGTCAACTACCGGGCCGTGTCGGTCAACTTCGCCGGCAGCAGTTCGCTGGTGGTGATGCCCGAGTCTGAACCGGCGGACGACTCGGTCTACCCGCTGCGCACCGGGGCGCCGGTGGAGCTCGCGGCCGATCCGGTCCACCACCTGGCGGTCGTGCTGTACGACATGCCCGATGGGCCCGCGAAGTTCGGGGCGCCGGGTGGCATAGCGGCCACCGACAGCAACGCCACGTCGGTGATCGAGGTCGTGGACACGAGCACCGGAGCGGTCGTGAAGACGATTGGCGGCTTCAGCGCGACGTCGGTCAACGGCTACCCGTTCGGCACCAATCAGGGGATCCAGCTCGATCCGGCGACCGACACCGGGTACATGTTCGCCCCCGGTGACGATCAGGTCCAGCAGTTCTCCTACTGACACCGATCGGGTCCGGCTGGCCTGCCTCAACCTCCTTGGGGCAGGTCAGCCGGTTCCCTTCGGGAACGGCTACGCCCGCCTAAGTTCGAGCACGGGAATGGTGCGGACCCCGGCGGTTTGCCGCTCGTAACCGGCGAAGCCCGGGTAGCGTCGCGCTTGCTCGGCGTAGATGCGGTCGCGTTCAGCACCGGTCAGTTCGCGTACGGCCACCTTGTACGTCTGGGTTCCGCGTTCGATAGTGCCGTCGCCGGCGGCAGCCAGGTTGCGGTACCAGTCCGGGTCAGTGGGTGCTCCGGCCTTGGTCGCGAAGACGTAGATAATGTCCGGCTCGGTGTCGTGGGGGAGGTACATCACCGGAGTGACGTACTCCCGCCCGCTTTTGCGGCCGTGGTGATGCAGTAGGACCATTGGGGCACCCTCAAAGTTCCCGCCCACCCTGCCCTCGTTCGCCCGGAACTCGGCGACGGTCTTCGCGTTCCAATCGAGCGGCTCGCTCATGTCGAACTCCTGTCTTGCTAGGGCCGCAGGACGATCTTGCCGCGGGTGTGGCGGCGTTCGAGCTCGGCGTAGGCCTCGCGGACTTGCGCCAGGGGGTAGACGTTCGCGATCGGCACCTCGAGCTGCCCGTCGGCGATCAGGCCCGCCAGCTCCGCCAGCACCGCGGCGCCGGGTCCCGCCGCCGTCCCCCCGTCGGTCTTCACCCCGTACTTCTCGGCGGCCGTGAAATCGGCGATGGTGTCGATCCGGTCGGCCGCGACGCCGAGCGCGAGGGCGAGCTCGACGTACCCGTCGCCGTGGGTGTCGATGAAGGCGTCCACGCCGTCGGGCGCGGCGGCCCTGATGCGGTCCGCGACGCCGTCGCCGTACGCGACCGGGAGCACCCCGTGGGCCTTCAGCCACTCGTGGTTGCTCTCGCTCGCCAGGCCGATAACCGTGGCCCCGGTTCGGCGCGCGAGCTGGGCGGCGAGCGAGCCGACTCCCCCGGCGGCTCCGGAGATGACAACGGTCTCGCCCTCCCTGGGCTGGACCGCGCTCACTGCTCCCCATGCGGTCACGCCGACGACGTACAGGCCGCCGGCCACCTCCCATGACACCTTCTCCGGCTTGGGCGTGAGATCGCCGGCCTCGACCAGGACCAGCTCGGCCTGGGAGGCGCGTCTCTGCGTGAACCCGATCACCTCGTCGCCGGGCGCGAATCCGCCGACTCCGGCGCCCACCTCCTCGATGACCCCGGCTAGGTCGCTGCCCTGCCCGGAAGGGAACGTCGACGGGAACAGCTTCGACACCGCCCCGGTGCGGATGACCGCCTCGCTCGGGTTGATGCCGGCCGCCTTCACCCGTACCAGGACCTGCCCGCTCCCGGGCGCCGGGCGTTGCACCTCGTCGACCCGCAACACGTCGATGCCGCCGAACTCGTCGTACCTGACTGCCCTTGGCATGATCACTCTCCTTCGACTCACTGAATCCGGTGACTGGCCGGGGGTCGGCCTTATCGTTCGGACGCCGACGCCGACGCAGCGGGCGGGGGCTCGAGGTCACGTGGGCGGCCCGGACCCCAGTGGAAGACCGGGGTCTATCACTGGCGAGCGGCAGAGCAGCCCCACGGGCATCACCCTTGCCGCTGGGTGCTGCGCGGAGGGCGCTTCGCGCTGCGCCGGAAGGGCGGGGCGGGGTCCCGCTGCCTCCGGCTCGGTGATGAGTGGCGGGGCTTCGCTGGTGAGTTCCTCAAGCCGGTTCCGCGAGGGCAGCATGAGGATCGCCGAGGATCGCGCCAAGCCCGAGCAGCGCGGCCGAGATCGCGAAGGCCAGGGTGTAGCCGTGGGTCGCCGCGGCTGCCTGCGCCTGCGGGCCGGTGTGGTGGGCGATGAGGTAGCTGGTCGTCGCGCTCGCCGTGATGGTGCTGAGGACGGAGATGCCGATCGATCCGCCAACCTGCTGCATCGTGTTGACCAGCGCCGAGGCCACGCCGGAGTCCTGGACCGGGACGCCGGCCGTGGCCGAGTTGACCGCCGACGCGAAGATAAGGCCGAAGCCCAGGCCCATGATGATCAGCGGGGGCAGCACGCCTGCGAGGTAACTGGAGGTCACCGTGAGCTGGGCCAGGTAGGCGGTCCCGGCGGCCCCGAGCAGCATGCCCGCGGTGACCAGGAGGCGGGGCGCGACCGCGGGCAGGGCGCTGTAGAGGGTGGAGGCGACCAGGATCCCGGCGACCAGCGGCAGGAACAGCAGCCCGGTGGTCAGCGGGCTGTATCCCTTGACCTGCTGCATGTAGAAGGTGAGGAATAGGAAAATTGCGAAGAGCGAAATTCCGGTGATGCCGACAGCGACGTAGGAGCCGCCCCGGGTGCGGTCGAGGATGACCCGCATCGGCAGCAGCGGGTGACTGGACAGCTGCTCGGCGACGACGAACGCGGTGAGCAGGACCGCGCCGAGGATGAGTGAGCCGAGGGTCAGCGCGGCGGTCCAGCCCGCCGTCTCGGCGCGCGAGAAGCCGAAGACGATGAGGAACAGCCCGGCGCAAGCCAGCACGGCCCCAGGCCAGTCCATCCGCGGCGGGTCGGCCGGGCGGCTGCTGCGGATGTACGCGAGGGCGCCGGCCACGGCGATCGCGGCGAACAACAGGTTGACGAACAGCGTGTAACGCCAGGACAGGTACTGGGTGAGCACCCCGCCGAGGATCAGGCCCACGGCGCCGCCGCCGACGGCGACCGAGCCGAAAACAGCGAAGGCCCGGCGCCTCTCCGTCGGGTCCTGGAACGTGCTGACCAGGGTGCCAAGCGCGGCGGGGGCGAGGATGGCACCGAACGCGCCCTGCAGCGCCCGGGCCACCACCAGCATCACGAACGAGACCGCGGCGCCCCCGATCGCGGAGGCGACGGCGAATCCGATCAGGCCCGCGATGAGGACCCGCTGCCGGCTGTACATGTCGCCCAGCCGACCCCCCACCAGCAGCAGGCTGCCGAAGCTAAGGGCGTAGGCGGTCACCACCCACTGCCGGTCACTGTTAGCGAACCCGAGCGCATGCTGCGCCGACGGCAGCGCGATGTTGACGATGGTGGAGTCAAGCACCACCATCAGCTGCGCGACCGCCACGACGGCCAAGACCCACCAGCGCCGGTCGGCCGGTGCCGTCTGGTGGTCCCGCGTATCCCCGGGACCTGCAGAAGCGACTGGCTGTGCCATCTGAACTCCTCTATCCGGTGACGCGTTCGGCCACGGCGAGCTGCGCCGACAGGAACAGTCCGGCTCGGTCCAGCGCGGCGGCCGCTTCGTCGAGGATCTGGTAATAGGCCTGGAAGACGTGCGGCACCCCGGGGGTGACGTCGAGGGTGACCGCGACGTCGGCGGTGGCGGCTCGCCCCGCGAGGCGGAGAGCGTCGTCGAGGAGAACCTCGTGCGTTCCGGCCTGGATGATCAGCGGCGGCAGGCCAGTCAGGTCGGCGAATATGGGGCTGATCAGGGGAAGGGCGGCGTCCTGCCCCGCTGTGTAGTCGGCGATCCTGGCTTGGAGTGCTTCCCGGCTGAGCAGCGGGTCGGCCTTGCCCTTGGTCTCCAGGGTCGTCCCGGCCAGGGTGAGATCGGCGTACGGTGACATCGACAAGGCCGCAGCGGGCAGGGGCAGCCCGCGATCGCGGACGTTGACCAGGGTGGCGATGGCGAGCCCGCCGCCGGCCGACTCTCCCGCGAACACGATGTCCTCCGGCGCGGTGCCGCCTTGCAGGAGAGCTTCGTAGGCGGCCAGGGCGTCGTCGACCGCGGCCGGATACGGATGCTCGGGGGCGAGCCGGTAGTCGACCGATATGACCTTGGCCTGGGTCCGCCGGCCGACCTGAGAGGCCAGGTCAGCGGCGAGGAAGGCGTCCCCCATCACGTACACGCCGCCGTGGAAGTAAAGAACGACGTGGCGCGGTTCGACTCCGTCGACGGTGATCTCGGCGGTTCGGACGCCGCCAAGTGCGGCTGCGGTCACCGTCACGTCGGCGGGCAGCGGCTGCGCCGACAGCAGCTCGTGGAGCAGTCGCCGTTGCTCGCTCACGTCGCTGCCGACGGGAAAGGCTGACTGCCGCAGGATCGCGTCGAGGGTCTCTCGCTGCTCGGTGCTCACGGAGGATCTCCCTTCGGTTTGGCTGGTTTGGCAGTACCAGGCTTGCCGCCAGGCTGGTTAGGAGGCCTCACCCGATCGCGGTGATTCGCGTGACCGAAGCACCCCAGACCCGATCGACCATGTTCGGGCGCAAATGCGCCGAATAGGCCGGTTAGCAATCCTCATCTGATCCGGGGTGTTGCACCGGCCGATGGCACTGCGATCCGCGAAATCACCGGAACCTAGTGAGGGGCGCTAGCCTTGCCGCCCAGTAGCTTCGGGGCACTCGACCAGACAGCAAGCTGCATCAAGGAGGACCAGCACATGAGCGCCCCTGCCGTCCCTGACCGATTCACCACATTGCCGGATGAGCACGCGCTGCAGGCGACCGTCGTGGCGCTCGAGGAGCACGGGTTCAGCGTCGAGGTCGTCGATGATCTCGACGCCGCCCGCCAGGCGGTGCTTGCCCGCATCCCGGAGGGCTCGTCGGTGATGACCAACACCTCGGTGACGCTCACCGAGACCGGGATCGCGGACGCGATCAACGACGGCGGCGGCCATTGGGAGTCGGCGCGGAACAAGATGTTCGCCCTCGACTTCGCGACCCAAGGGCAGGAGATGAAGGCGATCGGCGGCCAACCGGACTACGCCCTGGGCAGCGTGCACGCGGTGACCCGCGATGGCACCCTGGTCATCGCCTCGGCGTCGGGCAGCCAGCTCGCCTCCTACGCCTGGGGCGCCGCCAATGTCATCTTCGTGGTCGGCGCGCAGAAGCTGGTGCCTTCGCTGGCAGCGGCGCATGAGCGCATCTACCAGCACAGCCTGCCGCTGGAAGACGTCCGCGCGCAGGCCGCCTACGGGCAGCACAGCCAGGTCGGGAAGGTCCTCGAGATCCACCAGGAACTGCCCGACCGCATCCACATCGTCCTCATCCGCCAGTCGGTCGGCTACTAGTCGGCAGAGCCCCCGAGCGGCAGAGCCTCCGGGCCTGCGGGCTAGCGCGCGCGGCGGACGGCCAGCAGCCGCAGCTGTCTCGCGCGCCGCACGGCCGAGGACCGATCGCGAACATCGAGCTTGTCGTAGATGCTGCGGACGTGCGCGTTGACGGTGTTCGTGGAGAGGGACAGCTCGCCTGCGATCTCGGGTCGGGTCAGGTTCGACGGGAGGTAGCGGAGCACCCGAAGCTCACCCGGGGTGAGCTCCTCACCCGGCGGCGATGAGGACTGCTGTGGGGCCGGCGCGGACGAGCCGTGCAGGACGTCGAGGATGTCAGCCAGTAGCGCGGCGTGCGCCGTCTCATGCCGGGGCACCGCCTCGAGCAGTTCCCTGGCGCCTGTCATCGCGAACGGCAGCACCAGCCGGTCAGACTCCGCCAGGGCCAGCGCGCGTTCGGCCGCCTGGTTGGCCGCGCGCTGGTCGCCGAGTTCGCGATGAGCGAGCCCGGCCAGCAGGTGCGCCTCCATGACGGTGACGTATCCGAGGACCGGGGCCGTGCCGTCCAGAACCTCGGCCACCGCGCCGAGGGCCCCGGCCGGGTCGCCTTCCGCGAGGCAGATCACGGCGCGGGCATTGCGGATCTCGCCGGAGCCGGCCCGCCCGTCATCCATCGCCGCCAGCAGGGCGCGGGCCTCGCCGGTCCTCCCGATGCGGGCCTGGGTGGCCGGCAGCCAGCGGGTGGTCCGGCCCCCCGGCCCTTGCGATCCCGCAAGCTGCGCTGCGAGGTGCTCGGCGGCGCTGAACTCCTCGAGCGCCTCGTGGTGGCGGCCGCGGCCGGCGTGCAGCAGGGCGGCCGTCTGGTGCAGCAGGAGCGTGATGTCCGGCCCGGTGTCTGTTTGCAGGGCCTGTCTGGTTCGTTGCAGCCATCGCTCGCCCTCGTCGAACTCACCCGTCCAGACCAGCGTGGCGGCGAGCATTACCAGCGCGGGTGCGATCACCGGTTCTGCGCCCCAGCCGTACCGCTCGGCCAGGGCGATCGCTTCGCGGCAGCGCCGCTGGGTCGTGGCGTACGAGTGCAGCACCAGCGCTGCGAACCCGAGTTGCGCCCGGCAGCCGACTTCCAGGTAGGGCCGGCCGATCTGACGGGCCAGGTCGGCGCCCTCTCGGAGGTGGCGTTCGGCATCCGGCGCGTCTGGCCGCCCCAGCGTCCACGCCTCGGCCGTCCCCAGATTCATCAACGCCACCGCGCGCAGGTCGCTGCCCAGCGCGATGTCCTCGTCCGACTGACCGGTCACCGGATAGGCGAGGAACCTGGCGTGCTCGATGACGCCGGCCAGGTGGCCGCGCCGCCTGGCTAGCGACAGCTTCAGCGACGCGATGGCCACCAGAATGCGGTGCCGGCGATCCGGCGGCGCCGTCTCGGCGTACGTCTCGGCGATCTCCAGGTGGGCGGCCGCCTCGCCCAGGCGCCCCTGAGCGAGGTCACCCATCGCGCGCACCAGCGCCAGCTCGGGGTGGTCCGCTCCCGGCGGGAAGGCCTGCACCAGCGCCTGCATCGTCTGCGCTTGCCCGTCGAGCGTCAGGCTGAACGAATGGTCGGCCAGCAGCCGGGCTGCGTCGGGCCAGTCGCCCGCCGCCTGCGTATGCCGGACGGCCTCGGCCACCCGGCCCTGCCGGATGAACCAACGGGCGGCGCGCCGGTGCAGCTCCGGCACCTCCGCAGGCAGCGTCCGGCGCAGCTCCAGCCGGAGCAGATCCCCGAACAGGTGGTGATAGCGGAACCACGTGCGCTCTGGGTCGAGCGCTTCGACGAACGCGTTCGCCCCCTCGAGTTCCAGCAGGATTCGTTCCGAGCCAGGGCGGCCGGTCAGCACGTCCGCGAGCTCGCCGTTGACCCGGTCGAGCAGGGAGGTGCGCAGGAGCAGATCCTGAACGTCGGCTGGCTGACGCTCCAGCATTTCCGCAATCAGGTACTCCGCCACCAGGCGGTCACTGCCGGAGAACTCCGCGACGAACCGCTCTGGGTCGGGGTGACCGGCCAGTGAGAGCGCCGCGAGCCGCAGGCCTGCAGCCCACCCCTCCGTCCGCTGGTGCAGCAGCGCCACTCCGGGCTCGGACAGCGCGATCCCCGCGGCTTGCAGCAGCTCGCCGGTCTCGCGTTCGGTAAAGCGCAGGTCGCCGACGCGGATCTCGGCCAGCTCCCCTGCTAGGCGCAGCTGATGCAGCCGCAGTTCCAAATCGTGACGGGTGGTAAGGATCGCGTGTGCGTACGGGGGGAGGCTCGTCAGCAGCCGGGTCAGCGCAGCGAGCGCTTCCGGCGAGTTCAGCTCGTGGACATCATCAATAACCAGCGTGATGTCGCCAGCGGCGCCGGCGAGGTCCGATAGCACCCGGTCGACCATCGCCTGCGCGTTGAAGTCGGGCGTCGCGGCTGGGGGTTCCGGGTCGGCGGTCGCGGCCGAAGCATGGCGGACCGCGTCGAGCAGGGCCAGCCAGAACTGCTGGGCGTCTTGCTGGTCGCGTTCCACCTGCAGCACGGCCAGTCGGCGCCGCTGCTTGACACGGTCAATCCAGGCGCGCACCAGCGACGTCTTCCCGCTGCCAGCCGGAGCCGAGATGACCGTCACCCGGCGCTCCGCCGCGCGATCCAGCACAGCGAGAACGTCACCCCGGTCAATCAGCTGCGGAGTTGCCTGAGCCACCCTCAAAGACCTGCCTCGATGTCTATGTCTGACACCCTACTAAACGCGCCGCCAGCAGCCGGCCGAGCAGCTCGTCGGTCTGGTCGAGGGCGCCGTCGTCGAGGATGTCGACCTCCATCCCGGACAGGATCAGGAACGGCGCCAGGGTCGCGTTCCATGGCGGACTAGGGCGATCCGCTCGAGGTCCCTGCTTGCTCTTCTTCGCGCTTTCCCAATACGAAGTCGCCAAAGTAAATCTTGCGCCGGTGAGATTAGCTGACGATAGTCTGGACAGGTGCCAAATGAGGATGCACGGGCCCCGCGCTCCGCTGCCTGGGGAGTAGCGGCGGGAGTGTTCTGTGCATGCGCTATCGCTACCTGGCAAGTAGCCAGCACACCGAAGTCGACCTTCCCGATCTGGCCGGCATATTTTTTCGGTGCGCTGGCCGCACTCGCCTTGTGCATGTGCTTCGCCTCCATATCGAGCTGGTCGCCGACCAAGCGATCCGCCCGCAGGTCAGCCGCTGTTCGCGCGGAATCCTCGGCCCTAGATCGTCCCGGCGCGACCCATGCCGAGAGCCGAGCAGGCTTCGTTACTGCTGGCGACTCCGCTACTGCCACTACCGCGGCGACCCAACGGCCGGCCCGCGTATTCGTCAGCTACAGCCACGATTCGCAAGAGCATGCGACTCGGGTGCGCGATCTGACGCAGCGACTGAGGCGTGAGGGGGTCGACGCGATAATAGACCAGTTCTTCCCTTTCCCCGCGGAAGGCTGGATTAGATGGATGGTACAGCAAGTCAAGGCGGCCGATTTCATTCTCTGTGTCTGCACCGACGATTATCGGATTAGCTTTGATGGTGCATCCCAGAGGGATTCCGGAAAAGGGGTCAGCTGGGAAACGAAGATCATCTCCGAATGCATATACGACGCCCGCGGGGAAAATTCTCGTTTCATACCTGTGTGCTTTGCGGAAGATGCGTCTTCCGTGATCCCGCTTGCCCTGAAATCTTATACTCATTTCGTGCTTGACCGGCAGTACGACGAGCTGTACTTCCTGCTCACCGGCCAACCGGGCGTGTGGCCTGAAAAGCTCAGGACCGTACGGGCAAGACCCGGACCGCTGCAGCCGGTAGAGGTCATATCTCCCGGCATTCCCAGTACCGCGCTGTCACTGGACAGAGCCACGTTGATCGAACAGAAGATCCGCGTGATCACGGCCGGTCCTGGAAAAGACGCCGACGCAGCGCTCAGGCAACTTGAGCAGATGGCTCGGTCGACGGATCGGGATGTGCTGGCCGAAACCATAATCCGGCAGCTTATAAGTTACATATCCGCGCTCGAGGCCTCGGCGACGTACCCAACGGATGAGCGGCTACTCCGGAAAGAGGTTGTGCGCACCCTGATCCGCCTCGCAGACGGCAAGCTGAGTACGTACCTTCCGGACCGGGCGCTAAGCGGGATAGATCTTGCCCTGTTCGACTTCCGCGGCGCCGACATGGTCGGGGTGAATTTTGCCGGATCGTTCATGATCGAATGTGACTTTCGGGGAGTGGACCTCAGACGGTCAAGCTTCGCGGACTGCAGCATCCGTAACGCGCGCTTCGACGGCGCGGTCCTGGACGGAGTCGATTTCTCGAGTGCGGACTGGTTCAACGCGCTCGGCCTGAACGCGACTCAACTCTCCGCGAGCCAGACCATCACGCTGATGCGAAGTCCGGTGACCGAGGCCGAGATGCTGGCATTCCTGGATCGCAGTTACAGTTTCCCGTTCAGCTCGTGGGGATGGCGAGTTAAGCAAGATCTGCGGCAGACATGGGATGCGTACCTACGGCCTGGCGGCCTTGCCAGCGAAGTCGCCCGCTGGAGCGGGCCCGCCGAGATGCAGGCTTAGCAGGCGATCGATTCGCCTCAGCGGCGCTCGCCAACCCAGCATCAGCCAGTTCCTGCCCGGCACGGTTGACCTCAGCGATGATCAGCTCGACCGGCTGCGATCGCCTGGATCGTCGAGGAGATGGGTTTCCAGGCCATGGTGCAGGCCTGGGATTTCCGGCCTGGGACCAACTGGGTCCAGAAGATGAATGACGGACTCCAAAGCTGCGCCCGGATGATCGCCGTGCTGTCGCCTGACTATCTGAACTCCGTTTACGGTGCCGCTGAATGGCAGGCGATGTGGGCCCAGGATGCCCAGGGAACCGACCGCAGGCTGCTGCCGGTGCGGGTGAGAGACTTCAAGGTCTCGGGACTGCTGTCTACGGTGGTCTACATCGACCTGTTCGGAACCGACGAGACGGCAGCACGCAGTCTCCTGGTAGGAATGCTCGACGACGCGTCGACTGGCCGGGCCAAGCCCGATGCGCCGCCCCCTTTCCCCGGCGGCCGGCCGCCGCGGCAGCGTCCGCGGTTTCCCGCTACGCCGCCAGCCGAGCGGAACGCAGTCGTCGATGGCGCCGTGCTTGCGGCCATGTTCTCCGATCCGGGAAATGGAGACGATCACTGGCTCAGCGAGCTTATCGCGACGATCAAAGAAATCACGGAAAAACTTCAGGGTCCAATTTCACGTATTGGATCGCTCGCCTACCCAGAGGAGGCAGATGTAAAGGAGGCGGATGATTTGGTGACTCAGCTCCTCGGCCTGATCAGCGACCAGATAATTCCTCGCCGTCTGCAGCTCAGCCAGACCACCTCAGCGCCTGGATCAGCTTCCAGCCTCAATGAAGCACTCAATGAAGCACTCAATGAACCTTTTTCATCTTGGTCGTGGCGGGTTGGTCACGGTCTGATCGCGTGACGGCGCGTCGGCGCTGGTAAGCAAGAAGCCCCTGGTAGCAGGCAACGGCCGACAGCGTAGCCGGGCTGCGGCTCTTACAGGTTCTCCTGGGTGCAAGTCGAGGCCGGGCTACCCGGGTCGCGCTCCTGGCACTGCTGCTGAATTTCCGCCGTTAGGCTGCCGCCCAGGCCAGCGCGGCGCTGCGGGATTCATTCGGGTAGCCCGTCAAAGCTGGGCAGCCGCGACCAGTCGAGCTCGCCGACGGGGACGCCGAAGTCCCACAAGTCCAGGGTCAGCGACTTAGTGGTGCTCCCTGCGAAGTACACACGCTGGATCCGCCGGATGTGCTCATCGTCGGCCCAGACCGCCAGCTCGGCGGAGCCGACGGTGACGGCAGCCAGCCGGGCACGCCGTCCCGTGCAGTGTCTCCTCGCCGGTAAAGCGGGCCCCGGTTGCCGCTCGCAGCAGCCGGAGCAGGTCCAGTGGCTCCTCTGCGCCTGCCCCGGCGCGGGACTGAGGACGGCGCCGCAGCGGGGCTCCGGGCGGACCGCCGAAGTGCGTGCCGTCGACCCGCATCTCCGCGTAATCGCCGGAGTTCATCAGGTAACGGTCGCGGGCTGGCTCGAGGTAGCCCACGGCGACTTGATGGGCGAACGCTTCGCGCAGGCTGGCGATGTCCGTATCCGGTGCGACCCGCGCCCACGCCGCCCTGGCCGCGCGCCTGATCAGCCGGCCCGCGAGCGCGGGGGAACGCCGGCCGGGCCGGGCGGCGAATTCCCAGTCGGTGCGGAACTCCATCCGCGCGCTCGGCTCCGCCAGCGTGGTGGCCGCGCACGCGATGATGGCGCGGGCGGCGACCGCGTCGTCCGCCGGCGCCGGTCCGGGAGGGCCGCTCAGTGGTGCTTGCCCGGGAAGCTTGCGGGCGGCGACGTTATACGGTTCCCCGCTGGCGGCCATGCGGCGGCGGATCGCCTTCTTGCGGGCTCGGTCCCTGGTCACTGTGGTCTCCTCCGGCGAGCCCACGCACGCGCCTGGAAGTCGCAGCGGTAAACATCAGGGAAGGCGCGCGAGTCAGGGACCCTTGTCATCGTCGCCGGTTACAGCGTGGGTGCTTCCCGGCTCAGTGCAGGCAGGCGCAACTGCCGCTGACCGTATGGTACGCCACCGGCCCACCCGAACGGTCAGGCCACTGAGCCTTTTTCATCCTGGTTAGGCCGCGTGGATCTCCAGGGCGTGGATGGCCTTGGCGAGCTGCCCGGCACGCCAGGGGCGGCAGCGGAGCTTGCGGAGGATCCGCCAGTTCTTGAGCAGGGCGTTTGCCCTTTCGCCGGGGGCGCGGAGCTTCGCGTGAGCGGCGGTTTGCTTCTTTCTGTGATTCCGGCTTGTTCTTTCCCCGGTACGGGATTTTCGCGTGCGTGCTCCCCTGATAGCCCTTGTCGGCCAGCGTGATCAGGCCGGCGGCCTCGAGCTCGTGCAGGGCGCCCCAGATCCACTCGGCCTTCTTATCGTGGACCGAGCCGGGCAGTGCGCCGGAGACCCAGAGGATGTCCCCGCTGGGGCTGGCGATGACCTGCAGGTTCATCCCGTGGCGCTTGTGCTTGCCGGAGTAGAAAGGCCGGTCCGCGGCGACCCGGTCGATCGGGATGAGCGTGCCGTCCAGGACCACGTAGGCGTACCCGGCCTTCTTCGCGTCTCGCACCGCCTTCCGCAGCCTCGGCGCCCGGGCCGCGAGCAGCGCCACGGTCTCGTTCACGTACCGCCATCCGGTCGCCGTGCCGACCCCGAACCCCGCCGCCAGGTCCGCGAACGTCTCGCCTTTGCGCAGGTAGGCCAGGACCAGCAGCGCCTGCTGCCCGGGGTTCAGCTTCCGCCACGCCGACCCGATCGAGGCCCGGTGACGCCGGATGATCCCGGCGACGTAGTTGAGGGTCTTGGAAGACAACGGCAGCGCGGCACGGTAGAAAAGCACAGGAAGCCCCTGGTGGTGTGGGTCGTTTTGGTCGACTGCCTCATTTACCGGGGGCTTCCTTGTTCCCGGCGGCGACACGCCGCACCACCGTCAGACCGTGACCAACCTGCTACAACAAGGATGGAAAAGGCTCAATGAGCTGAACAAGTCAGGCCAGCAGGCACTAACGGCCATGGCCGTATACAGCCAGGCAGTTGGCAATGAAAATCGGCAACGGAAGAACGAACGGCGATCAAACAAGAGATATTCTGCAGATCAGCGATCCCTGCAGGATCTGCGATTCGATGCGGCCGGCGAAGTTACCAAACTGCTAACCGCATCAACAGGCTTCATCCGCTTTATGTCGCAGTGAATCCGAATCCGGTAAGAACGGCCGCGAACCCGCCCGCCGCGCGTCGAGAGCCATGACGAGTACGTCAGGCGATGCGGCCGGTCATGGCGGAGAGGCCGCGGGTGTTGAGCACCCGGTCGGGGGTGATGCCGAACTGCTCGGCGCGGGTGCAGCCGCCGTCGAGCCAGTCGAGCTGGCCGGGGGCGTGGGCGTCGGTGTCGATCGCGAACGTGCAGCCGAGCTCGACCGCCAGCCGGAGCAGGTCGTCGGGCGGGTCCTGGCGTTCGGGGCGGCAGTTGATCTCGACGGCGACGCCGTGCTCGCGGCAGGCGGTGAACACCGCCTCGGCGTCGAACTCCGACTGCGGGCGGCCGCGGCCGGTGATCAGCCGTCCGGTGCAGTGGCCGAGCACGTCGGTGTGCGGGTTGGCGATCGCGGCGAGCATCCGCTCGGTCATCGGCGCCGACGGCATCCGCAGTTTGGAGTGGACGCTGGCGACCACGACGTCGAGCCGGCCGAGCAGTTCGTCGGTCTGGTCGAGGGCGCCGTCGTCGAGGATGTCGACCTCGATCCCGGGCAGGATGCGGAACGGCGCCAGGGTCGCGTTCAGCTCTTCGATCAGGCCCAGCTGGGCGCGGAGGCGGTCGGCCGACAGGCCGTTCGCCACCGTGAGCCGGGGCGAGTGGTCGGTCAGGGCCATCCACTCGTGGCCGAGGTCGCGCGCGGCCAGCGCCATGTCGAGCGGCGGGCTGCCGCCGTCGGACCAGTCGGAGTGCGCGTGGCAGTCGCCTCGCATCGCGGCGCGCAGCGCCGACGGCGGGGCGGGCGGGCCGCCGTCGAGGAGACGGGTTAGGTAATCCGGCTCCTGGTCGGCTGCCGCCTGCGCGATCACCAAGGCGGTTGCCTCGCCGATCCCGGGCAACTGCTGGAGCGTCCCTTCGCGGAGCCGGTCGGACAGCTCCCCCGGGGTCAGGCCGGCGACGACTTCGGCGGCGCGGCGGAACGCCCGGACCCGGTACGCGGGCGCGCCGGAACGCTCGAGCTGGAACGCGATCTGCCGCAACGCCTGCACGGGATCCACGCCTGCCAGCTTACGAACCCGTCGCCGACGCGATCGCAACGGTCAGAGAATGAGCGGTGCGGAGGAGAGTCGGGCGGGACCGTTCGGGATAACTCTGGTTTTTGGGGTGGCTCTAGGCGGTGTTCCCGTGGTGGCGGGTGCGGGTTGCGGGGCGGCCGTGGTAGATGCCGACAAGCCGGTCGGGGCAGAGGCCATGATTGTGTTCCGTTGAGGGCCGCGCTTTCCGACCGCAGGCGTCAGCGTGTTCCGCTGGGGGCGCCCCGCGCCCCGCGACCCGAAGTTCCCACGATGTCCCCTCAATCCATCTGGCCAAAAGTGCGTGGTGACGGTGAGGAGGGTGTGTCGATGTCCGGCCGCCGACTGTATGGGCTGGCCGAATGGGGAGGCTGTCACCGACGCCACCGACCCCAAGCGTCGTCTGTCAAACGCCGATAGGATCGGTGGTGTCCTTTCCCGCGCGCGGAAGAAGAAGACGCCTGATGCCCGACCTGCCTCCCGCAACCCCCGAGCCGGAGCCCGCTGATCCGATCGGCCTGAAGTATCCGAACACGGCCCGGGTCTGGAACTACCACCTGCGGGGGAAGGACAACTTCGCGGTCGACCGGCAGGCGGCCGAGGCGGTCGAGTCGATGTCGGTGAAGATCGGCGTGCCGCTCGCGGCCGACACTGCCATCGAAGGGCGTCACCTGCTGCAGCGGATGGTGGACTACATGCTCGGGCAGGGCATCCGCCAGTTCCTCGACCTTGGCTCGGGGTTGCCGAGCATGGCCAACACGCACCAGATCGCGCACCGGGTCGACCCCGACGCCCGGGTCGTCTACATCGACATCGACCCGATGGTCTCCACCCATGCCTCCGCGCTGATGGCCGGCGCGAACGTCGTCACGCTGAGGGCGGATCTGCGCGAGCCGGAGCAAGTGCTCGGCGACCCGCAGGTGCGGGACGCCCTCGACTTCGGGCAGCCAATTGGGGTCATGTTCGCCTGCGTCCTGCACTGCCTGTGGGACAAGGAAGATCCGTGGGCGGTAGTGCGGCGGTTCCGGGACGCGGTGCCGTCGGGCAGCCACCTGGCGTTGAGCCACATGACCAACGAGGCTCACCCGGAGGGGGCCCAGGCGCTGTTCCAGATGACGCAGGATCTGCACTGGAATACCCCGCTCATATCGCGCAGCCGCTCCGACATCATGCGCCTGTTCGACGGGTTCACGCTGGTTGAGCCGGGCCTGGTGCCGCCCGCGCAGTGGCGGCCTGACCTCGACAACCCGCTCGTCAGCGCGCGGGACGACGACGGCGACGACGCGCCCGTCCTCAAGCTGGTCGTCCCCGAGCGGCCCAAGGACGATCCCGGGGCGGCCTGGCACCTGTGCGGGATCGGCGTCAAGCCGTAGTCGGTCCGCCGGTGTAGTCGATCTTGAAGTCAGTTGGCGACTCGATCGTGGTCGTGGCCACCGTGGTGCCGTTCTCCACCATGTTCAGCACCGTGTCGGCCGCGCCTCCCTCGGCGAGGAAGTCCAGGCCACGGCCGGCGTAGGCCGAGTTGAAGTAGATCTCGCTGAAGTCGGGCAGCAGCGCCTGGCCGGTCGACAGCTCTGGCCGTTCGAGTATCCACTCGGCCTGGTTTTCCATGGAGGCGGTGCCGGGCGGAGCGGTCAGCGGGATCTGGCCGAACCCGACGTGCACTCCGGTGGTCAGGTTGACCATGCTGAAGATCGCCTCGGTCGGGGATTGCAGGCAGATCAGGCCGCTTATCGCGTCGCCGAAACTGAGCGGGAAGTTCGAGATCGCCACCCACGGGGACGGCGCGAAGGCGGACCACCACTCGTGCCAGGCGAAGCAGGACATGGTGGGTCGGCCCTTCGAGGCCCGCGAAGAGACCTGCATGGTGCCGATCTGGGTGACGTCGGTGACCCCGTCGATGCCGATCCAGGTGGCGGCCCACCAGCTGCCGGGGCCTTCGCCGCCGGGCTCGACACTAGGCACGTTCCAGGTGCCGAAGACCCACTCGAACGCCTCGCCCGCCGGGGCGTGGGTTACGGTGCCCGACCAGGTGCCGTTGGTGCCGTTCGCGTCCGGGCGGGGGCGATCGGCCGGGCTGATGCCGGGGACCAGTTCCTCGACCGGCTGGAAGACGGGCGTGATGTAGCTGAGCTGGCGGGAGAAGACATCGTCCCAGACGGCCGCGAGTTCCGGGCGGAGCGCGGGATCGGGTCGCTGCGGCAGGCCGTAGCGGCGCAGCTCGAGCGACGACGCGGCGCGCGGATCGAAGCCGTCGGGCGGCAGGGGATGGGTCCAGGTGCTGCCGGGGCTGGTCTCGGAAGTGCGGTTGGACATGTCTTCTCCTCACCTAGGGCGCCGCCGCCTGCTGGCAGGGAAGCGGTTGTTCCCTCTCTTGCCCAGAGGCACCTACCCTCGGTGAGATACATCCTGATCGGTGGCGTTCACCGCGCCTGGGCCCGCGGTGAACGCGTACCTGGCGGCGCCCCAGATCGCCATGTTCCCGGGTGCCGCCGGGATGACGGGCAGGTTCGGCAGGCCCGCCCCGGCCAGCGCCTGGCGCATGGCCGGGGCGAAAAGCCCCAGCGACTGCCCCACCTTGCCGCCGATGACGATGACCTCCGGCTCGAACCGGGCGAGCACCGGGACCAGGCCCCGGCCCAGCGCCGCGCCCATGGCCCGGAAGGCCGCGACCGCAGTCTCGTCGCCTTCCGCCGCGAGGACGGACACCTCCCTGGCGGTCTTCCCCATACCGGCCAGCCCCAGGGCGGGCAGCCCCGGGCCGGGCAGCCCGGTGCCGTCAGGCCGTGCGCGGTAAGCGGCGGTCAGGGCGCGGGCCGACACGTGATCCTCCAGGATGCCGTCCCCGTACGGCAGGTTCCACACCTCGCCGTCCGGCGGGACCTGGCCACCCGACGTCACGGCTCTGCCGTCCTCGATGAAGCCGCTCCCCAGGCCCGTCCCGATCGTGAGCGCGACCAACCGCTTGATGTCCGGCAACTGCCGCCAGCCCACCCCCAGGCCGAACGCGTCAGCGTCGTTGAGGAAGTAAACGGGCAATCCGGCCTGCGTCGCCAGCAGGGCCCCCAGCGGCAGGTCGCGAATGGCCGGGAACTTGTGCGTCATGTGCGACACGCCCGCAGGGTAGTCGAACGGCGCGGGCATCGCGATGCCGCAGGCGATCACCTCGGCCGACCCGGCCTGGGCGCGCGCCGCATCGATGACGCGTACCAGTTCGTGCACGATGTCGTCTCTTGTCCCGGCCGCCGGGCTGCCGCTCTCCCGCACTCCCCCGATTAGCTCGCAGTCAATCGACACGCAAGCCCTATCGATGGTCGTACCACCGACATCCAGGGCTATGACAGCCTGTCTTGACATCGCCAAACTCTATTCAGAGAAGTGTCCGAGCGGGATCATGATATCTTGCGCCGACAGCGCCCGTCGGCGATGCCTTCGAAACGAACGCCCGCCGCTCCCCCGGCACATTGACGGTTATTCCAAAGAATGGCATATAGATGAGGGAATGGTGAAATTCCTGGCCGTTGCCGCGTGCGCGCAGCTGATTTCGAAGCCTCGAGCGGGCGTATCGTCCAGATCGGGTGGCGGTGTTCGATCACTCCCAGACGAGAATTCTTCCTTCGGGGAAGCGCGCGCCGAAACCGCCGCGCGGGAGGATGTCGGCGGTTCAACGTCGGCCAGCAACGGAGCTCCGCAAAAGTATAGTTTTGAGGAGTATACTTTTGCGAATCGGGCTATGACGTCAGCGAATGCACGCTCGCCTGCTACTCGACACGGCTGGGCCGGGCGTGACCAGGACCCGGTTCGCTGCCGCGGAGATCGCTCAGGTCGGGATCAGGCGACGACGAGCGGGCGGGCCGCCGGGGAGGACCGGTCGAGGGTCGTCCAGACCTCGCGCAGCCGGGTGACTGCACGCTCCAGCACCTCGGCGGGCTGGGTGTAGGGCAGGCGCAGGTACCGCTCGAGGGTTCCGTCGGCGCCGAATCGGGAGCCGGGGACGAGCTGGACGCCGGCCGATCGGGCGAGCACGCTCAGCGGCGTGGACAGCGGCGCGTCCAGCTCGGCCCAGAGCGACAGGCCGCCCTGCGGGGCGCTGACCCGCCAGCCCGGCAGGTCCCTGGCCAGCGCCGCCAGCAGCGCGTCGCGCCGGGGTCGCACCTCCGCGATCCGGGCGGCGGCTAGTTCGTCCAGGCGGTCCACCAGCTCGACCGCGACCAGCTGGTCAAGCAGCGCCCCGCCCATGTCGGTGGCGGCGCGCAGGGCGGCCAGCCTGCTGGACGAGGTCGGCCCGGGCGCGGATCCAGCCGATGCGCAGGCCGCCCCAGACCGTCTTGGACAGCGACCCGATCGTGACGACGGCGGGGTCGATCGCCGCGGCCGGCGTGGCCGCGCGGGTGAAGCCGAGGTCGACGAAGGTCTCGTCGACGATGACGGTGGTGCCGGCCTGGCGGGCGGCGCGCAGCACGGCGCGCCGTTCGGCGTCTCCGGTCAGGGCGCCGGTCGGGTTGTGGAAGTCGGGGATCAGGTACGCGAGCCCGGGCGCGTTCTGCCGCAGCGCCGCCTGCAGGGCTTCGACGTCCCAGCCGCCGCCGGGTGCCAGCGGCACCGGCAGCAGCCGGGCGGCGCTGGCCCGGATCGCGTCGATCGCGCCCGAATAGGTCGGCAGCTCGGTCAGGACTCGGGACCCGGAGCCGGCCAGCAGCCGCAGCAGCAGGTCGAGCGCGTGCAGGGCGCCGTTGGTGATCAGGATCTGGCTGGCGTCGGTCGGCACGCCGCGGGCGGCGAACCGGGCGGCGATCGCCTCGCGCAGCCTCGGCACGCCGACCGGGTCGTAGCCGGTGCCGGCGGTCAGCTGCGGCAAGTGCGCGGCGGCCGCGGCGACCGCGTCCGCGATCGCCATGGCCGGCCCGCGGGGGTCGCGCAGGTCAGGTCGATGAGGTCGGGCGGCACCCCCGGCGGCGCCCAGCGCGCGGTCGAGCTGGATGCCCTGGTGCCGGCCGGGACGGCGGTGAAGCTGCCCGAGCCGGTGCGGCTGATCAGGTAGCCATCGGCCCGCAGGGCGCTGAACGCGGCGGTCACGGTCGTGCGGCTCAGGCCCAGCGCCGTGGCCAGCTCGCGCTCGGACGGCACCCGAGTGCCGACCGCGATCCGCCCGTCCAGGACGAGCGAGCCCAGCGCGTCGGCGAGCGCGGCGTAGACCGCGCCGCGGCGGGCGCCGGAGCCGGACAGGTCGGGCAGCAGCGCGGCCAGGGCGTGGCTGCCGATCCGGGTGGATGCCATGTCGCCATTCTGGCACGAGGCGGTCTGCTTTTCGCGGGCCATTTTTGATCAATTGGCCCGCGAAATGGCCTTGTTCGGTCTGGTTGGCTGGGAACATGACACGCAATGGCGCACCGGGCGGCCTGGCTCGGCGGATCGTGATGCTCTACCTCGGTCTGGTGCTGTACGGGGCGTCGGGTGCTCTTCAGGTTCGCTCCGGACTCGGCCTTGATCCGTGGGACGTGCTGCACCAGGGCATCGCCGCGCACACCGGGCTGGCGATCGGCACGGTCTCGATCATCGTCGGGGCGGTCGTGCTGCTTGGCTGGATCCCGCTGCGGCAGTGGCCCGGTCTCGGCACGGTCAGCAACGTCGTGCTCGTGGGCAGCTCGATGAACGTGACGCTGACGCTGCTGCCGGCCAGCGCCCTGCTGGCATGGCGGATTCCGGAGATGCTGGGCGGGATCTTGCTCTGCGGGCTGGCGAGCGGCATGTACATCGGCGCCCGGTTCGGCCCCGGACCGCGCGACGGGCTGATGACGGGCCTGGCCCGCCGCACCGGGCGCTCCCTGCGGCTAGTCCGCGTCTGCATCGAGCTGACCGTGCTGGCGATCGGCTGGCTGCTGGGCGGGACGGTCGGCGTCGGCACCGTGCTGTTCGCGGTCTGCATCGGCCCGCTGGTGCAGTTCTTCCTGCCACTGTTCGACACGGCGGCGCCTGCTGGGCCGAGTACAACGGGCGCTGACGGCGCTGGGGATCTGGCTGCGTTGCGACCCGACCGGGTGAGCTGACCGTTCAAGACGAAGTCACGCGACCGTTCGGAAAAATCAAGAGCATCAGCCCGAACGGACGCGTGCCTTCGCGCCGCCGGCCGGGCGCACCGCCTCCGGGTGTTGATCGAGGGCGCGGCCGAGCGCTCGGCCCAGCCTGAATGTGAATGGTGCCGCGCTGGCGGCTGGGGCTAGGTTTCAGGCATGCCTTCGATCGACGACATCGCGGCGGAGTACGTGCAGCGGGCCGCCGCCCTTGACCCGTACTACGGCACCTACGCCGGGATCGCGGGACACGACCACGAGCTGCCGGATCTCGGAGCTGACGGGTTCGCCGCACGGGCCGGGCTGGATCGCTCGACCCTCGCGGCCCTGGACTCGGCCGCCGCCCCGGCGCCGCGCGAGCAGGTCGCGCGGGACGCGATGCGGGAGCGGCTGGCACTGGCGGTGGAGCGTTACGAGGCCGGGGACACCACCAGCGAACTCAACACCATCAACAGCTGGGTGCAGATGGTGCGCGAGGTCTTCGACCTGATGCCGACCGACGGCGAGGAGGCCGCCGCCAACATCGCCAACCGGATGGCCGCGGTGCCGCAGGCTTACCGCCAGTTGTCCGGGACCTTGCTCGACGCGGCCAGGGATGGCCGCTGCGCGGCCCGACGGCAGGTCGAGGAGGTCGCCGGGCAGTGCGCGGCCTGGGCCGAGCCGGGGAATTCCTTCTATGCGGGACTGGTCGAGCGGCTGACCTCGGTCCCGGACTCGCTGCGAGGGGAGCTGGGCGCGGCCGCGCGGGCGGCCACGGCCGCCACGGCCGAGCTTGGCGCCTTCCTCGATCGTGAGCTGATGCCGCTGGCGAGGGAGAAGGATGCGTGCGGGCCCGAGGTCTACGGCCGGGCCTCGCGGCATTACCTCGGCGCCGCCGTCGATCTGCGCGAGGCCTACGCCTGGAGTTTTGCGGAGCTGGCCCGGCTGCGGGCCGAGATGGCGCGGGTCAGCAGCCTGGTCCGGCCCGGGGCGACCGTGCAGGAGGCGGTGGCGATCCTCGACGAAGACCCGGCCCGGCGGGTGGCGGGGCGCGAGAACTTCCGCGCCTGGATGCAGGAACAGGCCGAGCGCACGATTGCCGAGCTGGACGGGACGCACTTCGACATCCCGGGGCCCGCGCAGCGGATCGAGGCGGTGATCGCGCCTACCAACGACGGGGGGCTCTGGTACACCGGGCCCTCCGATGATTGGTCCCGGCCCGGCCGGATGTGGTGGTCGGTGCCGGACGGCGTTGAGACCTTCGCTCCCTGGAAGGAGGTCACGAACGTCCACCACGAGGGCGTCCCCGGCCATCACCTGCAGGTATCGCTCGCGATGGCGAACACGGAGAGCCTGAACCGCTGGCAGCGGATGTCGTGGGTATCCGGCCACGGCGAGGGCTGGGCGCTCTACGCGGAGCGGCTGATGGGAGAGCTCGGGTACCTGGACGACCCGGGCGCGTATCTCGGGATGCTCGACAGCCAGCAGCTGCTCGCCTGCCAGGTGGCCCTGGACATCGGGGTGCACCTGGAGCTGGATGTTCCACCCGGCGCCGGCTGGCGCGAGGGCGAGCCCTGGAACGCCGAGCTGGCGTGGGAGTTCCTGCGCGCCCACTCCAGCTGGGATGAACGGCAACTGCGCTCCGAGCTGCGCCGCTGCCTGGGCCTGCCGGGTCAGGCGCCTTCCTACAAGCTCGGCGAGCGGATCTGGCTGCAGGCCAGGGCGGATGCCAGGGCGCGGGCCGGCGCAGGGTTCAGCCTGAAGGACTTTCATGCCAAGGCACTGAGCCTGGGCGCTATGGGGCTTGACCCGCTGCGCGAGGCGCTTGCCCGCGTCTAGGGGAACCGGCTTGGCATGGTTGACTGCGATCTGGGCAGGGTTGAGGCATTTCGTCAGCTCACGGCGAGCGGGGCTGACCGGGTGGTCGCGGGAGGTTGCGGTGGCGGGAACGAGGCGCCCGGCGGGCGGGACGCGGCTCGGGGCTTGGGGTGCGGCCGCGGTTGCCGGGGGCGCGGCGGCGTTGCTGGCGGCGTTGCTGGCGGCGTTGCTGGCGGCGTGCTCGTCGGCCACCCCGCAGGAGCTCCACATCCCGGTGACCACGACCGCTACGGCCGCTGACTCGCACACCGTCAGCATGACGGTCGGCGGCCGCACCCGCGCCAGCCTCGACGTGCTGAGCGGGACCACCGTGCTCACCATCGGGACCGCGAACTTCGGCCCGGGCGGGTCGCTGCTGACCGTGACCACGCCCTCGGGTACCCCGGTGCCGCAGCTGAGCGAGTCCGATCCTGACGGCATCGGCAACGGCTCCCTGATCGACCTGACCGCCGCCAACTCGCCTGCGGTCACCGTCACCCTCAACTCCGACGTCAGCTGGCAGATCGACCTGGACGGGGGCGCCAGCCGGACCGACGTCGACCTGCGGGGCGGCCAGCTGTCCGGCATCTCCTTCAACGCGGGCTCCAGCCTCGTCACCCTCGCGCTGCCGCAGCCGCACGGCGACGTCCCGGTGCAGATGGCCGGCGGGGCCAGCGACTTCCAGCTCAGCCTGCCGACCGGGGTTCCGGCCCGGGTGACCGCGGGCGGCGGGGCGAGCGAGGTGTCGCTGGACGGCCAGCAGCACACCGGCGTGGCGGGCGGGTCGGTATTTACCACGGTCGGCTGGGCGCCGGGCGTGACCGGCTTCGACATCGACGCCACGGCGGGCGTCTCGACGATCATGGTGAGCGCCCGGCCCAGCTGACCGCGGGTGCTTGCTCCCGTTTAGCGCAGACGCGGAGTTACCGGGCCTCGTCGTCGAATCGCACCGGGCCTCGCAGATAGGGCCTTGACCGTGATGGGCGTCACATGTACGTTCACGGCAACGAAACATCCAATCTATCGTGCGCCTGACGGGCTGGACGTGTGCCCGCTTCCAGGCATTTAGCGAATCAACCAGTCATAGGTCGGATGAATGGAAGGGTGGGCCCTTCGGATGTCAGGGCTACGTCGTGCGTTGACGGCTGTGGTGGGCGTTGCGGCGGTCACCGCCGGGCTGATGGTGACGGTGGTTTTGCCGGTCTCGGCGGCGACGGCGGTGACGCTGTACGCCTCCCCGACCGGGAGCGGTACGACGTGTTCGCAGGCCTCGCCGTGCTCCCTGTCGGGCGCGCAGGCCGCGGTTAGGTCCCAGCTGGCCGCCACGAGCGGCGCGAGCGTGACCGTGCTGCTCGAGGACGGCACCTACCGGCTGGCCAGCACGTGGGCGTTCGGGGCGGCGGATTCCGGCAGCCCGGGCGATCCGGTCGTCTGGGCGGCGGCCCCCGGGGCTCATCCGGTGATCTCCGGCGCGTCCCAGGTCACCGGCTGGACCGAGGCGGGATCCTCCGGAGTGTGGTCCGCGCCGGTGCCGGCCGGCAGCGCCAGCCGGCAGCTGTACGTCAACGGCCAGGAGGCGCCGGCCGCGTCGGCCAGCCCGTCGGCGCTGGGTTTCACCGGGTCGTGGACCGGTTCGTCAGCCGGCTATTCGATCGGCAATGACAGCGCCGCGAAGGCCTGGTTCGGATCGCTGACCGCCGCCCAGGTCGCGGACGTCGAATTCGACTACCCGGGCGGCAACGGGGCGTGGACCGATTCCCGATGCCGGGTGGCGAGCTACTCGGCCGCCGCGGGAACGCTGACGATGGACGAGCCGTGCTGGGCCGACACGACCCAGAGGTCATCGTTCAGCCAGGGCAGCGGCGGCCTGCCGTCGATGTCGACCAGCACCATGCCCGCTCTGGTGGAGGACGCGCAAGCGCTGCTGCACCCCGGACAGTGGTTCCTGAACTCGTCCGCGAGCACCTTGTACTACGAGCCCCTGGCCGGCCAGCAGATGGCCAGCCTGGACGTGGAGCTCCCCCGCCTCGAATCGCTCCTGCAGGGGCCGGCACGCTGGCCAGCCCGCTGCACGACGTGACGTTCAAGGGCCTGCAGTTCTCCTACGCGACCTGGAACGCGCCCTCGTCGGCGGCCGGATTCTCCGACGTGCAGAGCAACCTGCACATGACCGGCGCGACCAACCAGGGCATGTGCACGTTCTCCACGCCGGCCGGAACCTGCCCGTGGGGGGCGCTGACCCAGCCGCTGGCGAACGTGTCGTTCACCGCGTCCAACGACATCACGCTGACCGGTGACCGGTTCGCCGGTCTGGGCGGGGCCGGGCTGAGCGTGATGTACGGCTCGACCCACACCCTGATCCAGGGCAACGAGTTCACCGACATCGCCTCGACCGCCATCCTGCTCGGCTGCACCTACGATCCGCTGCCGACCGACCCGTCCGAGGCGGCCGGGATCAAGCAGAACTGCACGCCGAACAGCTCGGCGGTCAGCGGGGACACGATCGGGACCAACGAGATCCTCACCAGCACCACGGTCTCCGACAACATCATCCACAACATCGGCACCGACTACACGTCGGCGTCCGGCATCACCCTGCTGTTCTCGCGCGGCACCACGATCGCCGACAACGACCTGTACAACCTGCCCTACACCGGGATCACGGCCGGAGTGATCCAGGGGCACGTGGATCAGGCCAGCACGCCGCAGAACTCCACCAACATCAACGAAGACAACACCATCACCGACAACGTCATGCATAACTTCCTGCAGGTGCGCAGCGACGGCGGCGCGATCTACGCCGAGGGCCACCAGGCCCAGTACGTCTACGAGGCCAACGGCACCACCATCAACCAGACGGCGACGCTGGCCCAGGGTCTGCAGGTGACCGGCAACATCGCCTACAACGCCCCGAGGGCCGACTTCACCTACTACGACGACGCCGGGTCCGAGTGGATCAACTGGCAGGGCAACGTGGCGTTCGGCGCCGGGAGCGCCTCCCAGGGCGGGTGCAGCCCGACCGGCAATTTCTGGATCACCGGCAACTACTTCTCTAACAGCACGCAGAGCTATCCGTGTGCGGCGCCGGTCAACTCCAACGCCAGCGGCAACACCACGATCTCGGCCACCCCGGCTCCGGGCGCCATCCCCAGCAGCCTGCTCGGCGCGGCCGGGGTCGCCTCGGCGTTCTCGGCCTTGGCGGTCGCGGCGGGACCGCAGATCTACTACACCTCGCCCACCACCAGCACGACCACCCAGGTGCTGGTCGCCGGTGAGGGCTTCAGCTCGAGCATGCCCGTCTACGTGAACGGCGCTCAGGTCAGCGGCGTCCAGTATCTCTCCGGCGGCTTCCTGATCGTGCCCGTCCCGGCCGGGACCTCAGCGTCACAGATCTCCGTCGGCACGCCCCCGGCCGGGATACGGCTGAACGACACCGACCCGACGATTAGCTACAGCGGGTTCAGCTACTCGGCCAACCGCGGGCTGGGCGACTACGACAACGACGTCCACTACGCCACCGCCAACGGGTCAACCGCGACGGTGACGTTCACCGGGACCGGGATCGCGGTCATGGGAGAGCAGTACACCGACCAGGGCAACATCGGCGTCAGCATCGACGGCGGCACCCAGCAGACCATCAGCACCCTGCCCACCGACGGGCAACGCCACAGCAACGTCGCCGTCTACACCGCCACCGGGCTCACCCCGGGCAACCACACCATCGTCGTGACCAAGCTGTCGGGCACCTACAGCACGCTCGACGGGTTCAACGTCACGACGGTTCCTTCCGTGCGGCTGAACGACAACGATCCGACGATTGGCTACAGCGGGTTCAGCTACTCGGCCAACCGCGGGCTCGGCGACTACGACAATGATGTGCACTACGCCACCGCCAACGCATCGACTGCGACGGTGACGTTCACCGGGACCGGGATCGCGGTCATGGGAGAGCAGTACACCGACCAGGGCAATATCGGCGTCAGCGTCGACGGCGGCACCCAGCAGATCATCAGCACCCTGCCCACCGACGGGCAACGCCACAGCAACGTCGCCGTCTACACCGCCACCGGGCTCGCCCCTGGAAACCACACCATCGTCATCACCAAACTGTCGGGCACCTACAGCACCCTCGACGGCTTCACCATCACGGACAGCTGACCAGCCAGTTGCGGGACCCTAGATCGGAGGCGCTGCTGCGGGCCGGGACGTTGCCTCTCCGCGTTACGGGTGACACGGGTGGGGCGGATTAGGCGAATGAGGCAACGCCGATAAAGATCTTGGAGGAAAAGACCGCTATACGGGTGCAAAACTTCCGCGACGATACAACCTTCCAAGATCTTCACGCTGGCGGGGGGTGCGTGGCCGGGTGGGTGGAACTGCGGTCGGACCGAGGTCTTCACGGTGGCGGGGGCTGCGCGCCTGGGGGGTCAGGCGGGGGGCGGGGTGCCGGTGTTGCCGAGCAGGGGTTCGTCGGGTGAGCGGAGGTCGGCGGTGGGCAGGCCGCCGGGGTAGAGCTTCCTGACCTTCTCGGCGACGGAGATGGCGATCTCGACGTGCTGGCGGCGGCTTGAGGCGTAGAAGCCCTGGGCGTCGGCGCTGAGCTTCGGGGCCGCGTGCAGGGGCTTGTCGCTGACCGCGAGCAGGGTGGCGGTCGGGATCCGGTAGCGGAACCCGTTGGCGGCGACGGTCGCGGACTCCATGTCGACCGCCACCGCGCGGGACGCTCGCAGCCGCTCTTCAACCGTGGTCTGCTGCAGTTCCCAGTTCCTGTTCATGGTGGTGAAGACGATGCCCATCCGGGACGGCAGGCCGCGGGCGGTCAGCTCGCTCAGCAGCAGCGTGTCCAGGGTGTGGTTGGGAACGACGGGGACGCTGAGCGGAAGCGTGTCGTCAAGGACGCGGTCGTCGCGGACGTAGCCGGTCGCCAGCACCAGATCGCCGATGTTCTGGTGATTGCGCAGGCCGGCGCAGTGCCCGATCATCAGCATGAGGTCGGGGCGGAGCACGGCGAGGTGATCGGTGATCGTCTTGGCGTTGGACGGGCCGACCCCGATGTTGACCATGGTCACGCCGGCCCGGCCGGGACGGGCGTAGTGCCAGGCGGGCATCTGCCGCCCGTCCTGGTCGGGGCCGGTGCACTCCGGCAGGGCGGCCCGGAACTCCTCGATGTGCCAGGCGTAGTTCGTCAGCAGCACGTAGCGCTGGAACGACCCGGGCTCGGTCCCGGTGTAGTGCCGCAGCCGGTCGATCGACAGCGCCATCCGCTCGGGGGCGAACAGGAACAGCTTCTTGCGCCGCAGGTCCCGGCGGGTCTCGTCCACGGCCGGGCCGAGTCTCGGGTCGTGCAGGTCAAGCGCCTCGCGCCCGGGGCGGACTGAGATCACGGCGCCGTGCGCGGCGAGGCGGCCCAGCTCCCGCTCGAGGTACCAGCGGATCGCGCCGGGAGCGGCGAACTCGCCCTCGAGCACGGGGTTGTGCTGTGACCAGGGCCGCTCCACCGTCAGCTGCGGGTAGCGGCCGTCCGCGTCGGCCGCCTCCATCGCGTCGCACAGCCGCGCGATCTCGGCCGCGTGGTCGCCGATGGGGATGTTCGCGAAATCTGCAATCAGATCCATGCGCCAACTTACCAAGAGCGGGTGAGCCGGCGCATGAGCGCGGAGCACGGGACCGTTCGGGAAAATCAAAGACATCAGCCCGAACGGACGCGGGCCTTCGCGCCGGGGTTCTGCTTTTTCGCTAGGCGTAGGCGGGCGCCGCGTCGTGCTGGTGCCGGTCGGCCCGTTCCGACGTCGATTCGGGGCTGGGGCCGGGGATCGCGGAGTGGAAGTGGTAGCCCATCGCGGCGAGTTCGCGGTGGAACTTCGCGGCCGAAGCGTCGGCCGGGTGCGCCCACCCGGTGAGCGGCCGGTGGCAGCTGTACGCGAGCAGCTTGTCCGGGAACTGGGAGCGGATGATGTCGGCGAACGCGCGGGCCACGGCCAGGTCGGGCGCGGGGGTCTGCAGCCACAGCATGTCGGCGTAGGGCGCGAACGCGAGCGCGCGGGTGACGTGCGCGTACAGGCCCGGCTCGATCCGGTGGAGCCCGTCCGGAGTCCGCTCGCCAGTCAGGAACTCGTGGTCCCGGTCGTCGACGTCCGACGTCAGCAGGGTCGCCGTGCGAGCGCCGGACCGGGCGATGAGCAGCGAGGGGACGCCGAGCACGTCGGCCGCGAGCCGGGCTGCGGTCAGCGTCTCGATGTGCTGACCGGTCGGGACGAGGACCTTCCGGCCCGGCAGTTGGTCCTCGAGGCGGAGCCCGGCCGCGCCCGCCTTGATCATGTCCGTCATGAGCTCGAACGCGTCGGCCAGCCCTCCCGCCTGCCAGCCGGGCAGGTAGATGGACTGCGATCCTGGCCTGGTCGCCTGCTCGGCGTCGTCGCCAACGAGCGCGCCGAGGGTCGGCAGCGCGTCCTGGCGGTGCAGGAGGTCCCACAGCCGACAAGCACCGAGCTTGGCCAGGGGGTGCTCGGCCGCGACGGAGGCGCGCAGCCGGATCACGTCCTGGGCGGTGTAGTTGCGCGTGATGCCCGCCCAGCGGGGATCGGTCTTCCACTCCCGCTGCAACAGGGCCGCTTGCTCTGCGTTGGTGCACATGGTGATGACCTCTTCCCGGTTACGGCGCCGTGCGGTGCGACTGGCCGTGTACCCATGCTGCGGTGCGGGCGCGCGAACCGAGGTCGTCAGGTCGCGTGAATTTCTTTCATTTTTTCTGAATTGACGACTAGATGACATTCTTGCTTCGAGAAATACAGAGAGAATTGGTCTAGATCATTGGTCTAGCCCAATCTGTCGTCCGGGGCCATGGCAGTACTTTCCTGCGCGAGCAATTAAGCTGGGCGCATGCCGGAGGAGGAACCAAGACCGCTGGATGCCGTCGAGGAGCCGACCTGGCGTGCCCTCGCCCGGTTCTTCGTCGTCGCGCCGAGGCTGCTCGATGAGGACCTGCAGCGGGGGGCGCGCATGTCACTCAGCGCCTACACCATTCTCCTGCACCTGTCCGAGGCGCCCGGGCGGGCGCTGCGGATGACCGAACTCGCCAACCGCGCGTACCTGTCAGGGAGCCGTACTACCCGCCTGGTGGATGAGCTCATCGCCGACGGGCTCGTGGCTAAGGAGCGCAACGCCGCGGACGGGCGCGGCTTCGATGTGACGCTAACCGATGAGGGCCTGGCCGCGCTGCAGCGGGCGTACCCGGTTCACCTGCGCAGTGTGCGCGCCCGGGTGCTTGACCACGTTGACCGGTCGACCCTGCCCTGCTTTGCCGAGGCGGTCAGCGCCATCGCCGAGTCCCTCGGGTAGGGCATCGAGTCGATGACGCCGCCGCCGGAACGTCCGACGGGGCTAGGGATGGATGCCGAACGGGCCGAGGTGCCCGTAGTCGATCCGCAGCGACTCGACGAGCTCGTAGGCGTTGGCCTGGGTGTAGACGTCCGCGCCGCCGAGTTTGTCGATCCAGCGGGGGACGACCGCGGCTGCGGCCTGGGCGGCGACGCCGTCGAGGTAGGCGCGGAATATCGCCCACGGGTTGGCGTCGTCGACCGACGCGTAGACCGTCTCGACGTTGAAGGTGTCGATCGCGTTCGCTGCCGCGGCCTTCAGTTCGGCCACGTACTGCTGCTGGATGGTGACGTCATCGCGGGTGCCGAGGCGGGTGAGGTGACCGCCGACGAACGTGTGGAAGGGGTAGCCGAGGGCTTGAGCGGGCGCCTCCAGCCAGCCGGGGATGTTCTGCGACTCGGCGAGGTACGCGAACGGCACCCAGCCGGGGAAGACCACGTCCACGAGCATGAGCACCCGCTGCGCAGGCAGGTAGGCGAAGATGTTGCCCGGGGAGTGGTTAGGGCCGTGGTAGGCGAGTTCGACGCGGTCCTCCCCGGCCTGCACGGTCAGCCGGTCCTCGAACGTGACGTCCGGCAGCGGGCGGTTGGGGTCCCCCACCTGCCGCAGCAAGCTGGCGACCTCGCTCTGCGCGTAGACGCGGGCACCGGAGTACAGGACCATCGCGCCGGTGTGGTCGGCGTGGTGGTGGCTGTAGACGGCGTGAGCGACGGGGGCCTTGGTGACGCTGGCGATGGCGCGCAGGATGTTGTTCCCGATGGTCGGCGGGGCGTCCACCGCGACGACCCCTTCTGCGGTGACGAGGAAGATCATCTGGTAGAGGCCGTCGGTCAGCCAGTAGGTCCGCTCGGCGATCTCCTGGACGAGGTAACCGGACTTGGGGATGGCCGGGCCCTTGGCCGGCGGGGGACGGGCGCGGTCGCGGGCGGCCAGGCCGCGCTCGCGGCGGCCGCCGCTGCGGCCGGCTGCCCGAGTAGGGCCGCGGCCGGGACGGCCGCCGCCGTCAGGCCGGCCGACGCTATCAGGGTGCGGCGGGTCAGCGGCGCTCTGGTGCCGCGACGATCTGGTTCGGGCGTCGATGAGGTCATTGGTGTTGCCTTTCCGTGACGATGGATGTCCCGCAGACGAGGCGAACGGCATCATTCTAAATTTATTTACCTGCGCACGCAAGTAAATAAATGACCGGCCCGGTGGGCGCGGCCTCATCGGCGGATGATTTAGTTGTGTGTAGCAAACAAACGATTGCAGCCGAGGAGGGCGGACTGGAGAGCGGCGAGTTCAGTCTTCGCTCCATCGCGGTCGCGGCGTTCGGGCCCGCGACGCTGTTCGGCCTCGCCGAGGGCGCGATGATGCCGGTCATCGCGCTGAGCTCGATCGACCGCGGCGCCAGCACCGCGATCGCCGCGCTGATCAACGCGCTGCTCGGCATCGGGTCGATCGTGACCAACATCCCGTCGGGCATCCTCGCCACCCGCATCGGCGAGCGCAGGTCGATGCTGGTGGCCGCGGCGGTCGCGGTCGCCGGGCTGATCTTGTGCCTGGTCAACCTCGGCCGCGGCGCGCTGTCGCTGGCCGTGTTCGGCCTCGGGGTGCTGCTGCTGGGGGCGGCCAGCTCGGTCTACACGCTGGCCCGGCAGTCGTACCTGACCGAGTCGGTGCCGCCCCAGATGCGGGCCCGGGCGCTGTCGACCCTGGGCGGCGTGCTCCGCATCGGGATGTTCGTGGGTCCCTTTCTCGGCGCGGGCGCGGAGGAACTGTGGGGGCTGCCGGGCGCCTACTACGTCAGCCTGGCGGCGATGGCCGGCGCCGCCGATCATCGTCTTGCGGGTGCCCGATCTGGAGAAGACCGACCAGCAGCGGGCGGCGGCGGCGCAGGTGACGACGCGGGGCATCCTGCGGGAGTACTGGCGGACCTTCCTCACCTTGGGGCTGGGGGTCGTGCTGCTGTCGGCGATCCGGTCGACCCGGCAGGTGGTCATCCCGCTGTGGGCGGCGCACATCGGGCTGTCCCCCACCGCCAACTCGCTTATCTACGGGACCGCCGGGCTGGTCGACGTCTCGACGTTCTACCCGGCGGGCAAGGTGATGGACCTGTACGGGCGGCGCTGGGTCGCGGTGCCGTGCACGCTGGTCCTCGGCCTTTCGTTCGTGCTGATGACCGCGACCCACAGCGCGCTCACGCTCACGCTGGTGGCGATGCTGATGGGGTTCGGCAACGGCATCGGCTCCGGCATCGTGATGACGCTCTCGGCCGACGTCTCGCCGGAGATCGGGCGGCCGACGTTCCTCGGGCTGTGGCGGGAGCTGTCCGATACCGGGCAGGGGGTCGGGCCGCTCGTCCTGTCCGGCGTGACGGCCGTGGCCGGCCTGGTGGCCGGCATCATCGTCAGCGGGCTGGTCGGCTTCGCCGCCGCCGGGGTGCTGTGGGCGTTCATCCCCCGGCGGGCGCGCGGGCGTGGCGGCGTCGCGCGCGGACCTAGCCGGAATACTCCTCCTCGGTGACGTGACGCCCCCACGTTGTGTGGCTGCCAGAGTCGTCGGACTCCTGGTAGGCGATCTGCGTGTTGAAGCGCTCGAGGGTGGCACCGTGCCAGTGATTCTCGCCGGGCTCGACGTAGACGCGGTCGCCCGGCCGTATCTCCTCGACCGGTCCGCCCTCGCGCTGGCAGAGGCCGATCCCCTCGGTGACGAAGATCGTCTGGCCGACGGGGTGGGTGTGCCACGCCGTGCGGGCTCCCGGCGCGAAGTGGACGATCCCGCCCATGACCCGCGAGGGCGGCGAGGGTGTGCTGACGACGTCGATGTAGACGTCCCCGGCGAACCAGTTGCCGGGACCTGCGGTCGTTTGGGGTCCGTTCCTAGTGATCTGCATGGTCGTCCTCCTGTGTTGGCGTGGTTTCAGCAGAGCACGGTTCCGGTGCCTGGTGGGAGGACGGGCTTGTCCATGTACTGGCAGGGCACCCCCGTGACCTGGGCCGCGGGGTTAGGGCAGGGTTAGTGTCGTTGACGTGGACACGAAGACCGAAGTCCGGGATTTCCTCACGTCTCGGCGGGCGAAGATCACTCCGGGGGAGGTCGGCCTCACCGCCTACGGAGCGCGGCAGGTCCCGGGACTCCGGCGCGAGGAGGTAGCGACCCTGGCCGGGGTCAGTGTCGACTACTACAACCGGATGGAGCGCGGCAGCCTGGCCGGCGTTTCCGAGGGCGTGCTCGAGGCGGTCGCGGGCGCGCTCCGGCTGGACGAGGCCGAACGGGCGCATCTGTTCGACCTGGCGCGCGCCGCGAACGACCGGAGCGCCGGCCGGCGCCGCAGCCCGGTCAGGCGGACGGTGCGCCCGAGCATCGCGTGGCTGATCGACGCGATGACGGGCGCCGCCGCGTTCGTCGTCAACGGCCGCCAGGACATACTCGCCGCCAACCATCTCGGTCGGGCGTTCTACGCGCCGATGTTCGAGTCGGCCGGGCCCGCGAACATGGCCCGCTTCACCTATCTCGACCCGCGCGCGAGGGACTTCTTCGCCGACTGGAATCGGACCGCGAGGGAATGCGTCGCGGCGCTACGCACGCAAGTCGGACGAGATCCGCTCGACCGCGACCTCTCCGATCTCGTCGGCGAGCTCTCGACGCGATGCGAGGAGTTCGCCGCGTTGTGGGCCACCCACGACGTGCGGCTGCACCGCCAGGCGGAGAAGCATTTCAACCATCCCGTCGTGGGCGACCTCACGCTGCGGTACGACCGACTCGAGGTCGCCGCCGATCCTGGTCTGGAGATCTTCGCCTACATGGCGGAGCCTGGGTCACGCTCGGAGGAGGCATTCCGGCTGCTGGCGAGCTGGCCGGCGGCCGGAAGCGATCCGCCGAGCCACGCGCCCATCGAGACAGACGCCTGAGCATCCGCCCAGAGCGCGGACGAGGTTCAGGCGGCGCGGTGCAGGACCGTTTGCATGTCGCGGCCGACGCTGCGCAACTGGCTGCCGGCGGCGATCTGGGTGACGCCGTAGGTCAGCGCGAACAGGCCGTAGAGCAGCGCGAGGGTGAGGGCGCCGACGCCCGGGCGGGCCAGCAGGACCACGCCGAAGGCGATCGACACCAGGCCGCCGAGCAGGAACAGCGCCCGGGTGCCGGCGGTTTCCCCGGCGGCGAAGCCGGTGAAGAACTCGGCCAGGCCACCGAGGATCGCCCAGAACCCCACCACGTACACGAGCACCAGCACGGTCGGGGCCGGCCAGGCGAGCGCCGCCACGCCCGCGGCGACATCGACCACGGCCAGCAGCAGGTGGCCGAGGACCGGACCGAAGCCGTCACTGCTGAACGCGCGCGCTCCCTGCGTGATGGCGGCGCTGAACGCGTACACGGCGAACAGGATGACAAGGACCAGGACGGTCACCCCCGGCCAGGCCAGCGCGAGGATCCCGGCGACGATCGCGAGCACGCCGACCACGATCATCGAGGTCGAGGTTGATTTGAACATGAGAATGTTGCTTCCTTCCGATGGGACATGCGTCAGGCGGTAGCCAATCCGATGACCGCCCCGATGCCCAACAAATGCCGCTAATACCGCCATAGCTGCGGGCTATTCGCCACCGGAACCCGTTGCTGGCTGGACTTGTGGCGTGGAAATTCCTGCCCTGGAAGAGGGCGAACCCGAGATTGACGTACCGCGGCCGTCCCGTTACGAGCGCATCCGCGCGACCGCCGCGGCGCGCGGCATCCCGCTGCCGGCGATCCTGACGTCCTGCGGCGTGGTGGTCGCCATCTACCTGGCGGGCAAGATCGCCTACCGGATGCTTGACGTCCTGCTGATGATCGCGGTCGCCGGGTTCCTCGCGGTGATCCTGAACCCGCTCGTGGCCTACGTGCAGCGCCGTGTCAGGCGGCGCGGGTGGGCGGTGACGATCGTGATCGTCTGGGCCACCCTGGTGTTCATCGGGCTGGCGGCGCTGTTCGGCTACCCGCTCCTGAACGGGGTGACGCACCTGGCCCGGGAGTTGCCGTCGTACACGCGGGACGCCTCCGACGGCCACGGCTGGGTCGGGCAGCTCATCCGCCGCCTGCACCTGCAGCAGTGGGTGGCGCACAACGCCCCCAAGCTGCAGACCGTCGGCGCGAGCCTGGCCCGGCCCGCGCTGAGCGTCGGCAAGGGGGCGGTGTCGCTGATCGGGACCCTGCTGACGATCTTCGCGATCACCACGCTGGTTCTCGTCGAGGGCCCGAGGATGCGTTCCGGGCTGCTTAGCTCCCTGTCGCCCGAGCGCGCGGAGCGGTGGGCCCGGGTGGGGCGCGAGATCAACCAGTCGATGACCGGCTACGTGGTCGGCAACCTGGCCACGTCGCTGATCGCGGGCGTCGTCATCTTCGCCGACGTGGCCGCCCTGGGGTTGCCCTTCCCGCTGCTGTGGGGGCTGTGGGTGGCCATCGTGGATTTTCTGCCCATGATCGGCGGGGCGCTCGCGGGCATCCCGACGGTGCTGTTCGCCTTGGCCCACTCGCTCACCGCGGGCGTGGTCACGGCGGCGGTGTTCGTGGCGTACCAACAGCTGGAGAACCACGTCCTGAACCCGCTCATCATGAGCAAAACGGTGAGGGTCAGTCCGCTGCTGGTGCTCATGTCGGTGCTGCTCGGCACGTCGCTCGGAGACTGGGCGGGCGGCGTGTTCGGCGGTTTCGTGGCCGCGCTGATCTCGATTCCGTGCGCGGCCGCGCTGCAAGTTATCGCCAGGGAAATCTGGCGGAACACCGCGTTATTCCCGGTCCGGCTCTCTTGTATAGGCCCGGTCAATACGCCGAGAGATAGAACTATTTTTACCGTCCCGCAACTACCTGCTGGACTGTAAACGCAAGCGGCATTCGCCGCTCACGCAGCCCATAGCCCGAAGAGGGGAATGCCTTATGCGCAGCACCAAGGATATCCGCGTGGCGGTCGAGGACGAGCTGGCGTTCGACCCGCTGGTCGACGCGTCGAACATCTCGGTGAAGAACGCCAGCGGGCTTGTCGCGCTCAACGGCACCGTGCCGAGCTACCCGCAGTACCTGGCGGCGGCGGCCGCGGTCCAGCGCGTGGCCGGGGTGAGGCACGTCCACAACCACCTCGCGGTCGAACTGCCCGGCGGTGACTACCGCGACGACGTGCAGCTGGCCACCGCCGCCAACAACGCCCTGGAGTGGGACGTCAGAGTCCCCGGCGGCATCGAGGCAACCGCGCGCAATGGCAACATCACGCTGACCGGCACCGTACGGCATGGCGCGCAGCGCACCGCGGCCGAGCTCGCAGTCGGCGGCCTGGCGGGCGTCCGCAACATCAAGAACGAGATCGACATCGACTACGACGCGGCCGACGCGGCCGACGTTACCGCGCTGGTGCAGGCCGCGCTCGACCGCAACGCGCTCATCCTTGACGACAGCGACGTCATCGTCGATGCCAGCGGCAATGTCGTATCGCTGAGCGGCACGGTCCGGACCTGGGCCGAGCACGACGCGGTGGTCGGCGCGGCCTGGATGGCCAGCGGCGTTTACGAGGTCATCGACGAACTCACCGTAAGCGGCTGACGGTCCCGGCCGGGCACCGGGCAGTACGCGATGACGTGCTGCCCGGTGGCGGTGATCCGAGCAGACGTCGGCTGACTCGGCTGAGGCGACTGTTCGGCTGAGGCGGCTGAGGCGGCTGAGGCGGCTGAGGCGGCTGAGTCAGCCGACGGCCGACAGGGTCGCGCTGTCGGCGGTGTCGAACAGGACCTGCTGCAGGTGACGGGGCAGGTCGCCGCTCCAGGCGATGGCCGCCGTCGCGGTCAGCGGGCGCCCGTCAAGCCGCACCCGGACCATGTCGTAGGTGTCCGCCGCCGCCCGCTCCCCCGCATCTCCCACGTCTCCCACGTCTCCCGCCTCGTCGCTTGCGGCGCGAAGGGGACCGGTGAGCACCGCGGTGAGGCGATCCGCGCTGGCCGCGAACGCCAGCGCCACCGACGGCGAGTGGCGCAGCGGCGGATCGGTGAACTCAAAGTCCGGCCGGACGGAGCGCAGCACCTCCAGCCAGGCGTCGTAACTGCCGGGGCTGGCACGGCGCGGGCCGTGCACCACGTCCATGCCCGCCAGCTCAGCCAGGCCGATGACGCCGCGGTGGGCGGCCGCGGCCCGGGCTGGAACCCAGACTTCGGGCTCGAACTCGCCCAGTGACATGACGTCCAGTGGATCGGGCAGCACCGCCGGGTCGGACATGACCCAGCCGAGGGCCGCATCGGCGCGTCGGTGGCGGACCAGCGAGAACCCGGCGTCCACCGGCGCCTCCAGCCATGTCACCTCGACGCCGGCCACCGCGGCGACCGACCATAGCCGCGCCGCGGTATCGGCGGCGAGCGCCTCCGGCAAGCTGCGGGGGCAGCGCGAACCGCAGCCGCGGCCGGCCCAGGCCCGCCGCCTGCCGACTTCGGCGCACCCCGTGCTCGATCAGGGACAGCACCGTCCGTGACTCCTCGAGCAAGACAACGCCCGCGGCGGTCAGCCGCACGCCGTCACGCTGGCGATCAAGCAACGGGGTGCCGACCATCTCCTCCAGGCGGCGGATCTGCTGGCTCAGCGTCGGCTGGGTGACGAACATCCGCTCGGCCGCGTGCGTGAACGTGCCGGCCTCGACCACCGCCACCAGATACCGCAAATGCCGCAGCTCGACACCGTCATGCGCGTCGCCCGCCGGTGCGCGCGGCCGATCCTCTCCAGCGCCTTGCCTCATTACCGGTCGCTCGCATTTCCTGGTGCACGAGGGCTCATCGCTGCTGCCGTCGCAGCCTCGCAGGCCATACTGCTCGACTGGACCGTCCGCTTTCCATAGGCAGGTGACCAAATGAGGTAGACAGACGTCGCAACTACGTGCGCCGCACGCAACGCACCCGGCTGCCTGGCACCATGGTCAAATATGACGGACACCATGGTCGAATCGCTCGTACGCGACTCCGCTGCCCCGCTCGCGGCGGTGGAACTGCCGTCAGGACGATTCCTGGCGGTCAATCTTCCGCTGGCCAAGGCGCTTGGGGCCACCGTCGACGCGCTGACCGGCTCATCGAGCCTCGATCAGCTGGCGGCGCCCGAACGCCACTCAGCCGAACTGGGCTTCCAGGCTCTGGCCGATGGTCACCTGACCGGGTACCAGGCGATCCGCACCCGCGACAGTCCCGGGAACCCGGGTCAGGCGTTCTCTGTGTGGGTGAACGCCGTCGAGGTGGGCGGCACACGGGTCGGGCTCATCTCGGTGACGCCTGCGGCCGGCCCCGACGGCGAACTGCCCGCGCTGCCGTCGCCGACGGTGCGTGAGCTCGGTGACGTGGTTCTCGGCACCGTCGACGGCGCCTGGCGGATCGATCGCATCAGCCAGGACGTCACGGCTTTCCTGGGGATCACACCCGAGCAGTGCGTCGGCGTACCGGTTCTGGGGGCGATCCACCCCTCGGACGCGCCGGGCTTTCTCGCGGGCGTCGAACACGCCCGCCGGGGCGAGCGATCGGTCTCGCTCGTCGTCCGCCTGAGCGCCAGGGAACCGCAATGGTGCGAGGTCTCGGCTGTTTTCGCGGTTGTCTCGCCGGAGGTTCCTCCCCCGATGGCGTTCGCCCTCATCCGGGGCGGGTCCGGCGCTGGCACCGGCGTCGACCCGACCCGCGAGTCGAGGCTGGAGGCGCACCTGCTACGGATAGCGGATGAGTTGCATGCGGCCGGGCTGCTCCCCCGGCTTCAGCAGCTGCCGACCCTCTCCGGCAATCCTCGGCTCGGCCTGCTCACCAGCCGCGAGTGGGCGGTGCTCACTCGCCTGCTCGAGGGCCAGCGGGCCGCTGGCATCGCGTCCGACCTCGTCGTCAGCCAGAGCACGGTCCGCAATCATCTGTCCTCCATCTACGCCAAGCTGCGCGTGGACGGCCAGGTTGACCTCATCAGAACGCTGCGGGGGTAGCTTGGTTGCCGCACACTTTCTGCCTGGCGACGAACGGCGCAGCGCGCCGAGGAGGTCACCGTCCGGTGCCGACACTGAGGGTTGCGGAGTATCCGCGGCCGGATCATGTCCTGCTCCACCTTTCCGACACTCACCTGATCGCCGGCGAGGAGCGGCTGTACGGCGCGGTCGACGCTGATGCCCGATTGCAGCGGCTGCTTGATCGCATCGAGGCGGCCCGCATCATCCCGTCGGCGCTGGTGTTCACCGGCGACCTCGTGGATACGGGTGAGCCGGCTGCCTACCGCAAGCTGCGGGCCATGGTCGAGCCGTTCGCGGCACGGCTGGGGTGCGAGGTCATCTGGGTCATGGGAAACCACGACGACCGCATGGCGATGCGGCAGCACCTTCTCGGCGAGCCACCCTCCGAGGGGCCTCTGGACCGGGTGTTCCTGGTTAACGGCCTGCGGATCGTGGCGCTTGACACGAGCGTGCCCGGCCATCACTACGGCGAGGTGACCGATGCGCAGTTGGCGTGGCTTGCCCGGGTGCTCGACGTTCCCGCGCCGTTCGGGACCATTCTCGCCATGCACCACCCGCCGTTGCCGACGGTAGCCGACCTCGCTGTCGCGGTCGAGCTCGTCGAGCAGCATCGGCTCGCCAACGTGCTGGCAGGCACGGACGTGCGTGCCATTCTGGCCGGTCACTTGCACTACTCGTCGTTCGGCACCTTCGCCGGCATACCAGTCTCGGTGGCCTCGTCGACCTGCTACACCCAGGACCTGGCGTTCGAGCAGGCCGGCACCCGCGGCCGTGACGCCGCACAGGCGTTCAGCCTGGTGCATGTCTACCCGGAGACGGTGATGCACTCCGTTGTGCCGGTCGAGAGCGGCCCGACCGTCGGCGAGACGGTCACCGCGCGGCAGGCGCAGGCGCGGCTTGAACGGGCCGGGATCGTCATCCCGGATGCACCGCAGGTTCCGCGCCAGCTCGACCGTGCGGTTTCCGGCGCTCGCGACCGGCAGTGAACACGTAACAGCTACGCCGCGCGGCGCGACACATCATGCGGTTGGCCGCACTGCGCGGCCCACTCCAGCTCCCACGGCGCCGGGTCCGGGAAGTAGCCGGCGAGGAAGTTCGACACGGTCGTGGCGCGGTAGGTTTCGTCGACTTCCGGTTCGCTGCCGTCGTTGAGGCAGAAGAAGTCCGCGTCGCGCCGCACCGACAGGCCGGCCAGCAACCTCAGCCCGTCGTGGCTGGTCGTGTCGATGTAGCAGGCGCGTGCTGACTCATGCGGTACCGCTCGGCCAGTCAGCAACGCGTAGTAGTGATAGAGCGAGTTCGTGACCGAGATGTCGGTTGCCGACCGGAACCGGCTGGCCTGGGTGGCAGCGAACTCGTCAGGGAACTCGGCCTCCAGTTCGGCGAGCACGCTGCGCCGCAGCGGGGCCGGTGAATGCGCCAGGTGGCGCGTGATCAGGTACCCGAACCGCTCGGCCAGCAAGCGGCGGTTGTTGCGGGCGGCGTTTTCGTGACCGCTGCGGCCAGGGCCGACTGCCCCGCCGCCGATCCTGATGGGCGATTCGATGAACCGGCTGATCCCGGCCGGAGTGAAGAACATCGACGCCGCCACCGGGCGGCCGAAGAACATGTCGTCGTTGCAGTACAGGAAATGCTCGGCAAGTCCGTCGATGTGGTGCAACTGGCTTTCCACCGCGTGTGAATTGAACGTCGGCAGCGCGGCGGGGTCGGAGAAGTGCTCGGACGCGCGCACGACGGTGATCTTCGGGTGATCGGCTATCAGCCAGCCCGGCAGCCGCGTAGTCGGTGGCGATAAAGATCCGCCGCACCCACGGTGCGTTCTGGTCCACGGAGCGCAAGGCGTAGCGCAGTTCGTCGATCTGGCGGGTCCGCGCATCGGCGTCGTCGCCGTCACCCAGCCGGCGCGGGCCAGCCAGCCGGCCCGGCTGGACAAGAACGCCGGATCGGTCCCGTCCACCCAGGAGAACACCACGTCGATGTCGTGGCCGACGTCATCAGCGTGCGCGTCGAACATCCCGGCCAGCGTGAGCCACCGCCGACCGAACAGTTCCACCGTGACCGGCTCCACGTCGGCCACGTCGAACTGCTCACGGGTAAGCGCGTTGGCGCGCGCGCAGGTCACGCTGTGCGCGCCGATATTCCAGTGCTCTAGCTCCACCCACCTGCTGGTGTCGCTGCTTCGGCCGACGCGGACAATGCCAGGTGCGGCCTCCGCCCAGTCGAAGCCGTCGCCGCGCAGATCGGCCAGCACACGCGCAGCACGGCGTCGGCCACGGCAGCGCCGGGGTCTGAGCTGGCGATAGCGACGGCCACCCCCCACTTGTGGCGGACCAGCCAGGCTCGAGAGCCCTGCCGTGACCAGCCGGTCGTGCAGTGCTTGCAGGTCAGCCACGGTGTCGGGATGGACGGACGCGATCAGGCGCATGGGACGTACGGCGACAGTGCTGAGCATGGGTGAACTCTTTCGGGAGCGAGCCGGTGTGTCGGGGATGAGGCAAGGGAGAGATGCCTAAGGCACCGAACGGCCTAGTGTCACCGGAGTAGAGGTAAAACGAACAAGATATCGAAACAATTTCCCCATGAGAACCGTCGTCAGATTTCAATCGTTCCTCTCCGCGCCGGGGGCACCGGCCGACAAACTTGCAGACACCGCGGGCGAAGGTGTGCGCCAGCGCCGCAACCGGCGAACGGGGTGGATGGCCACTTCGGGGTCCCGCAACCCGGGAAAACCGCCCTGACCTTGGTAGCTTCCGACGACGTCGTCAGATCAGCGGCCGGGGTTCGCCTAGGTGCCGCTCCTACCGAGACAGTAACAGAATTCTAGACTGCCGCAAGGCGTCGGACGACCAACGACATCATTAACGAACGGGAAACGTCCTCGCGGCATGATCCTGCGCCGGCCTGCGCAGAGGTCTGAGAGCCGGCGCAAGGGACGTGACCGATCAGCCCGGACGGCCGGTCGGCGGGGCGGATGCGGAGGCCGTGGATCTGGCCTAGCGGGCACCGAAGATCTCGTCCGCGGTCTTGGCGTCTAGCGCCTGGTCGAACCAGGTGGCGAGCTGGCTCAGGTCGGCGCATGACGTGACGAGTTCCAACTGGGCCTGGGTGAGCTCGAGGCCGCGTGCCCGGATGACCTTGATCAGGTCTTCGATCTTGGACTTGACCGCGCCATTCTCCTCGCCTTGCTGGAGGAGGCCGTCGACGAAGGTGCTGTGGAATTTGGGGCTGGCCATGAGTGCCTCCAGTTCGCCGCGGGCAGCTGCGTCGGCTACTACGAGGATAATCGTTGAAAGGGCGGCCGTGTCGGCGTGGCTGGCCCCGGCCTGCTCGATGGCGGTCAGGACCGCGTCGCGGCCGCCGGGGGTCGTGAGGTCGATGGCCTTGGTGGCGCCGGCCAGGATGACCAGGTAGGGGCTGGCGTCTTCCCAGCTCGGGAACGTCCTGGGGTCGACGACTATGGGGTAGAGGTCGAAGCCGGGGTGCCCGGTGGGGATAACCCGGCGGCAGAGCGCCGCCTCGCGCGGGTCCCAGCAGATCACCACCAGGATCGCTCGGGGCACTTTGTTGGCCTTGAGGGCGGTCGTGAGGTAGACCGGCCAGCTCACCCTCTTGGTCTTCCGATCGCGGCCCTGCGGCTCGATCACGACGGCCAGGATCGGGTTGCCGGTCTGCTGATCGGAGAGCACGACGACCATGTCCGCGAGGTATTGGGCGGGTGCGATCTGGCTCATGTCGGCGGCGCCGAGCGCGCCGGTGACCCCGGCCGGCAGCCGGAGTTGCGGGAGCACGCGGCGTAGGAGGTCGGCCACCACGTCGGGCTGCTGGCGGATGACCTCGAGGGGCGCTTCATGTTCGAGGGAGGGCATGCCACCAATGTAAATAGTCTGACGGGTTCGTATGCCCATTGGATTAGAAGTAGCACTCGAAAGTAAGAGTGATCTCACCTTGGGAACAAGTTGCCATCTCCGCATCCCGCGATCACTAGGACGCGTTTCCGCGAGGCATCCAAGAGCCCGTGAAGCAGGTTGTGGCGCCCGGGCCGGCCGTGCCGCTGACGTTGGCCGGCCTTAGCGGGTCGGCTCGTCGATTGGGCGGTTGGCGAGCTCGCGCTGCTGCCAGCGGCGCGGGGGCTCGTCATGGTGGCGGCGGAACGCGGCGGCGAACGCGTAGACGGTCGAGTAGCCGGTCTCGGCCGCGATCTCGTCCATGGTGGCCTCCTGGGCGAGCAGCAGGTCGCGGGCGAGGGTCATCCGCCAGTCGGTGAGGTACTGCATCGGGGCCTGCCCGAGGACCTGCTGGAAGACGCGGGCAAAGGTCGCGCGGGACATGGCGCACAGCCTGGCCAGATCATCGACCGTCCACGGCTTGCCCGGGCTGGAGTGCACCGCCTCCAGGGCCGGCGATAGGCGGGGGTCGGCGGCGGCCCGGAACCACGGCGGCGCGGTCTCGCTCTGCGCTAGCCCGGCCCGCAGGCCCATCACCACCAGGACGTCGAGCAGCCGGTCGAGGATGGTCTGCCTGCCCAGCTCGGCCAGCTGCATTTCCCGTGACAGCAGCGTGAGCACCTGGTGGATGGGGGCGTCGACGTTCGCGGGCAGCAGCAGGATCGGCGGGAGCGCCGCGACCAGCCCGCGCCCGATGTCGCCCGTGAAACGGTAGGCGCCGCACAGGAACACCGAGGTGCGGGGGGCGGACAGCGCAGGGTCGCCGTCGGGCAGCGACCGGAACTCCCCCGGCCGGATGCAGTGGGCGCCGGGCTCATGAGCCGCGAAGTGGTCGGGCCCACCGCGGACGAGGGCTAGGTCGCCCGGGCCGAGCTCGACTGGGTCGCCGCCGTCGTCGGTCCACAGCCAGGCGCGGCCGCGGAGCACCGCGTGCACCGCGAGCTGGATGGTCCCGGGGAACCTAATCCCCCACGGGGGGACCGCCGCCGATCGAGCGAAGACGCCGCCCGACGCCCGCGCCCGAACCAGGTGCTCCTGCAAAATGTCCACCGATTGAGTGTTGCTCGTAAAGAATTGAGCGTCAAGATCATTGAGCCTCTCATCTTGCCCCGCAATCATGGTTGTATGAACAGTACGAGCAAAGATCAGACTCTCGTCCTCGGGGCAACCGGGAAGACTGGCTCACGGGTTGCGGAGCGGCTGTCCGCCCACGGTGCCAGCGTGCGGACCGCCGCCAGGTCCGGGGCGGACGCGCGCTTCGACTGGGACGATCGGGCCACCTGGGAGCAGGCGCTGCGCGGGGCGACGCGGCTGTACCTGGTCCCGCCGACCCTCCGCATCGACTTCGCCGGCCAGGTGGGGAGGTTCCTCGACCAGGCCGAGCGGGCCGGGGTCGGCCACGTGACCTATCTCAGCGCCTATGGCATGGAGCACGCCCCGGCCCAGGTGGCGCTGCGGGCGGTCGAGCTCGAACTCGCCGCCCGCCCCTCCCTGACCAGCACCGTCATCCGCCCGGCGTGGTTCATGGAAGACTTCAGCGAGACGTTCCTGCGGCCGGTGAACGACGAGATCGCCGTTCCGGCCGGCGGCGGGGCCGAGGCCTACGTAAGCGTTGAGGACATTGCGGCGGTCGCTGCGGTGACGCTGACCGACCCCGGTCGGCACGCCGGACGCGCCTACGCCCCGACCGGGCCGCAGGCCCTCACGATGGCGGAGGCGGCCGGGCTCATCTCGGAGGCGATCGGCCGGACCATCAGCTACCGGGACACCGACCGTGAGGAGTGGATCGCGGCCATGGTCGACGCCGGGGTGCCGGCCGAGTACGCGGACGTCCTGCGCCCCCTCACCGTGACCATGGCCAGCGGCAACGGCGCCCGTCCGAACGGCGACGTCCTCGACGTCACCGGCGCGGCGCCGATCACGTTCGCCGAGTTCGCCGCCGCGACCGCCTCAGCCTGGAAGTAACGGGAAAGGACTGCCATGAAGACGCCCATCGCCCGTCCGGACGAGTTCACCGCGCTCGACCCGTTCTTCCGCGTGATCGAGGAGGGCCTAGACGGCCTGGCCGGCCCGGGTCACTTCTTCGATCTGCTCGCCGACGACGCTGTCTTCGAGTACGTGATCACCGTCCCCGGCTATCCGCGCCGGGTCCAGGGCCGCGCCGCGGTCGCCGAGCTCTACCGGCGCTACGGCGACGCCCTCGTCCTCGACCGGTGCTACGACCTGGCCGTCCACCACGACCCGGCCCAGGGGACGGTCGTTCTCGAGTACGCGTCCGAGGGCAAGGTCGTGGCGACCGGCGCCCCCTACGGCAACCGGTACATCTCGGTCGTCACCCTCCGCGACCGCGAGGTGGTCCGCTGGCGGGACTACCTCGACCCGGTCGCGGTCTTCGACGCCCTCGGCTGGCCCGAGCGCTGAGGTTGCCACCGGCCGGAGGCGCAATCTGTCAAGCCAAAAAACGGTACCTGCAACAACATGCCGTAAAACGCTATAACAACCAGTTATTCAAGATAAATCGAACACATCTAAGTTTTCTGTCATGTGTCCGATTTGGTACGTTATAGCGGATTGGGGCTGCTAGCGACTCTGCGGTGAAGCCCAGCGTTCCGCCATCGCGGTCGGTGGTGTCGCGGACGAGCACAGTTGCATCATCGCTGGCCAGTTGTACCTGCTGTCCGCCGCTAGCGTCGCTGTGAGTGGACTTACGCCAGTCGCCCATGTGTCTGCCAGTCTCCTCATCCGGATCCCGCCGTGGGCCAGCGAGCGGGCCTCGGCGCCACTAGTGGCGGGCGATGACAACGCAGACCCCATATCGCGTTGTCATCGCGCCCAAGTGCTTTCGAGTTCCTAACAGCCCGGACTCGAACCGGCACGTCCTGCGATCCGGGATACAGGATGTAGGAAACGATCATGGAGCGCGCCATCATGAGCAACTGGGACCTTGGCTTCGGCCTGGAGTCGGCCGATAGCCGCGAGCCGCGGTATCCCCCGCCACCCGGCGGACCGGGCGGAGCAGCCTTCAGTTCCGGCGATAGGGGATGGCCCGGCGATACGGGATGGCCGGGCGCCGGGGACTACCCGCGCGACGGCGGCAATCCGTACGATCCGCCGCAGGACGCGCCCTACCCGCTCACCTACGAGCGCGACGACTTTGACGGGAGGCCGTCCTCGTCGTCCACGTTCCGGCTGGCGTCGCCCCCGCCGCCCGCGACACCGCCCCCGGCGCAGCAGCAGCCTCCGCCCCGGCAGCAGCAGCCTCCGCAGCCACCCGGGCCATCGCCCTGGCCGGCCGCCCCGCCTCCCGCCGACCGGTTCGAAGGCGACCACTATGCGGGCGGGCAGCCCGCCAGCGCGCCTCACCTCAACGAACCGTGGTGGAACCCGGACTCACGGCCTCGCGGGCGGCGCTGGCCGGTCCCGGCGGTCGTCGCCGTGCTGGCCGCCGTCCTCGGCGCCACGCTCGTGCTGCTCACCAGCACCCACCCTAACGCCCCGGCCGCCTCCGGCCAGGCTACGCCAAATATGATGGCCACCTCGGCAGCCAGCCGTCCCACGGCCGGCCGAACCCCGGGGCCGAGGAACACCGCCGCCGCGCCGCCGCTGACCCTGGCCGCCGCCGAGGCCGCGCTGGCCAACTACACGACCGTGAACAACAGCGCGAACGCGCTGCGCAGCGACTCAGAGCTCGCCATGGTCGAGACCGGCGCCAGCTACGCGATCGACGCGGGCGTCTACACGGTCGGGCGGGCGGACGGCGCCGCGCCGTACCCGGCGTTCGGTCCCGTGACGGCGACGTACTACATCCCGCGAGCCGAGCCCGCCAGCGGGCCACGCTGGTTCGTCGTACGGGTCGCGAACGCGTTCTCCGCCCACCCGAAGAAGGTCACCTCAACCGAGTACCTGCTGTTCACCCAGACCGCGTCCGGTGGCACCTGGCGGAACGCGGTCGAGCCCTACCTGCTGCCCGGCGCGGACGCCCCGCAGATCGCGATCGGCGCCAACGGGCTCGCGACGGCGGTCAGCGGTACCTCGGCCTCCCTGGCCGCCGCGCCCGGCCAGCTCGCGGGGCTGACCGCGGCATCGCTCGACGGCGCCCGCAGCGCCGTCAGCGTCCCCGGCCAGCTCGCCGACCGCTTCGAACAGAAGTTCTGGCGGGCCAAGCTGCCGACCGCGACCGTCACCGACGCGCACGCGGCCGCGACGGGGCCGGAGGGCCAGACGTTCGCCCTGCTCACCGCCAACGGCGGCGCGCTGGTCTTGTACACCGACTCCGCCGAGCTGACGATCACCCCGCCAGCCGGCTCGAAACTCCACCTGACCGTCCCCGGCTTCTACTCCCCCGCCCAGGCACTTAGCAGCGCGGGCCTGACCTACCTGGACCAGTTCGCTGCCTACGACCCCCCGGCCAACGTCGGCGTCCCGACCGTCCTAGGCGAGTACTCGGGGCCCACCGGCAGCAACTAACCCGCCGGTATCACCCAGCGGCATTCCGCATTCGTGCCAGCCTCGGACGTGAGCCGGCGCGTGCCGCTATCGGTGACACAGGACGTAGGACTAACCCTGGAGAGCGCCCGCCATGAGCAACTGGGACTGTGCCTACGGCCGAGAGCCCGCCGATCCCCGCGAACCGTACGACCAGCAGGCCGCGTCCTATCCGCTCACGTATGAGCGGGACGATGACGATGGGGGTCCGCCCTGGCTGACCGGGCCGCGGCGCCCCTCGCCCCCGCAGGCCGGGCCCCGGCGTCGAGCGCCTGGTCGAACCAGATGGCGAGCTGGCTCAGGTCGGCGCAGGACGTGACGAGTTCGAGCTGGGCATTGGTCAGCTCGAGGCCGCGTGCCCTGATGACCTTCTGGGTGGAGCCACGGACCGTTCGAGATAACGGTGTTGATCTTCAGCCTTCTCACTGGCGGATTAGGACGAGGGTGCTGCGGGGCTCGATGTGGACGCTGTCTTCTGCGTGCAGGTCGGGTCGGGTTGCTCCGTGTTGGAAGGTGTCTACGGCGACGTGCCACTTCTCGCCGACGGCGGTACCGGGGAGGCGGAACGCGACTGGCTCGTGGTGGCCGTTGAACAGGATCAGGAACGAGTCGTCGGTGACCGGGTCGCCTTCTTGATCCGGCTCGGTGATGGCGTGGCCGTTGAGGAACACGGCGACCGTGCGGGCCTCGTCCCAGTGCCAGTCGCTGTCCTGCATCCGGTTTCCGTCCGGCAGGAACCAGGCCAGGTCGCCGATGCTGCCGTCGGGGGCGTCGCCGCGGAAGAAGCGGCGGCGGCGCAGCACCGGATGGTCTCGGCGTAGTTGGTCAGCAGGTTGCGCTGCTGGCGGGCGCGGAGCGCGAGGATCTGCGCGTCGTCGGTCGCGCCTTCCGCGCCGCAGTTCCAGGAGTGGTTGTCATCGGAGCCGTCCTGGCCGTCCTCGCCGTTGGCGTCGTCGTCCTTGTCGTTGTAGGAGACGAGGCCGCGGAGGGTGAAGCCGTCGTGGGCGGTGATGAAGTTGATGCTGGCGGGCGGGCGGCGGCGGTCGCTCTGGTAGAGGTCGGCGAAGCCGGCCAGCCGGGAGGCGAACTCGGGCAGGGTGGCTTCGGCGCCGCGCCAGAAGTCGCGGATGGTGTCGCGGTAGCGGCCACATCTGTCACTCGCGAAGCTTTGGTTGAGGCTTTTCGGCGTTCAGGCGTCAGCGTGTGCGGTTCGGGTCGCGGGGTGCCCCCTCCGGCCCACGATGACGGTCATCGCTATAGAAAGACGCCTAATTCGCACACGATGCTGGCCATCGTGGCAGTAAGACTGAGGCTTGGCTGGCGCGACGGATCCGACGGGGCGACCGGGGATACTGAGGCAGCACCCGACCCGCAGCCATTCGACGATCCAGAAGATCCGTGTTGCGCCGACGGTGCGGACGCCCGGCGGGACCGGGGTGTGAGGATATCCTCACACCGTTGGATTGTGCGGATATCCTCACATCCATCAGCGGGCAGACAGAACGGTGCTACGTCAGCGCGCGAATGGCCTCGACGCCGACGGCGCCACGATAGCGCTTGGCCTGGATAATGCACATACCGCCGAACACCGCGTTGTTGTTTACCGCGACGGCGTCGACGCCGTCGCAGTCGACGGCGGGCCGGACGGGCTCCAAATCGTACGGGTGCGGCGAGACCAGAGCGTTAAGGCGCTTGAGGCAGGCCACCGGGTCGAGCTCGGAGAGCAAGAATGAGGTTTCTCAGCGACTTTCAGCTGATCATCTTGTGCTCGAATTTCGTGAGGACGAGGACTGACTTGGCGATGTCGCCGATCTGTGATGGGTCGGCGGAGGCGTGGCGGATGGCGCGCCATCGCTGGGACATGAGTCACGATGGGTGATCACGCGGAGCCTTCGCAGGGGCGGGAGCGTCGCCTGCGGCTTATGCATCTCGCCAGGCGAGGATCAGCGCGCCCAGGACCATGGCGATGGCTGCGTAGATGGCGAGCATTCCGAGTCCGCTCCAGGCTGACAGCCAGCATGACGCCGCGCCGGGGCGGCATAGCGGCGTCGTAGCGCTGAGCGAGTGGCTGACTATGTAAATCGGCAGGTAGGGCCGGATAGCGAGGTTCAGCGGCCCGCCGACGCAGACAATTGCGACTACCACGGTGATCGCCGCGGCGGTGTGCCGGATGATCGCTCCGAGGCCGAGTCCGAACAGGCCGATCAGGCTGAGGCTGGCTCCGGTGAATACGATCGCCCGCAGGACACCGGGCTGGCTGAGGGCCGGCGCGGTGATGCCGTGGCGCAGGGTCATGCAGCCTGCGAAGAAGGACAGAAATGCTGCTGCCTCGCCGGTGATCAGCGCCACCGCACCAACGACCGCGGCTTTGGCCGCCAGGACCCTGAGCCGGCGTGGCGCGGCGGCGAATGTGGCGCGGATGGTCCCGGAGGTGTACTCGCTGGTCATGGCCAGTACACCGACTACCCCGATGAGCAGCATGCCGGTGAGCATGCCGACCAGCGTGTTGCCGACGAACATGCCGCCGCTTGTCGTGCTGCTGCTGCCCATTGCGAGGGCGATGCCCGCTGGCGCGGCGACGGCAATGGCCAGGGTGAGCCAGGTGGAGCGCAGGCTGCGCAGCTTGATCCATTCCATCCGGGCCAGCTGCCGGAATCGGTATCCGCCGGGTGGCTGGCGGCTGGCGTGGGCGGTCATGACATGTTCCTTGCCTGGTACTGGGCGCTATCGCCGGTGAGTTGCAGGAAGGCCTCTTCGAGGCTGGGGGCCCGGCTGGACAGCTCGGCCGCCGTGGTGTCGGCCAGGAGCCGTCCCTGGCCGATCACGACCAGCCGGTCGGCCAGCAGGGCCATTTCGCTGATCAGGTGGCTGGAGACCAAGACTGGCCCGGCCTTCGGCGGCCAGTGACCGGAGCAGGCCGCGTATCCAGCGGATTCCCTCCGGGTCCAGGCCGTTCACCGGCTCGTCGAGCAGCAGCACGGCCGGGTCTCCCAGCAGCGCCGCGGCGATGCCGAGACGCTGCGCCATGCCGAGCGAGAGCTTCCCGGCCCGTTTGCCCGCTGCGGATCCCAGTCCGGCTATCTCCAGGACCTCGGCGACCCTGGACTGGCTGATGGCGTTGCTGGCCGCCAGCGCGGCCAGGTGCGCGCGGGCAGACCGGCCCGGGTGGAAGGCCCTGGATTCCAGCAGTCCTCCGGCCTCGCGCAGCGGCCAGCGAAGCTGACGGTAGGCCTGGCCGCCGATGCGGGCGTGCCCGGCGTCCGGGGCGTCCAGGCCGAGGATCATCCGCATGGTGGTTGACTTGCCTGATCCGTTCAGGCCCAGGAAACCGGTCACGGCACCCGGCGGCACGTCAAAGCTGAGCCGGTCGACCGCGACCGTTGAGCCGTAGCGCTTGGTCAGCCCGCGGACCTCGATCACTGGCCTGCCTCCTGTCGGCCCTGGCTCGCGCGCAGCGCGGCGGCCAGCCATTCAAGGGCCCGCAGCGGCGACGGGAACGGGCCGCGGCCGCTGATGACGGCCGTCAGCTCCCAGTAGCGTTCGAACCGGGGGTCGGTGGCGGCTTCCAGCTGAGCCAGCAACTCAGCACGGCGCTGGCCGCCGGGGGCGTCCGCCAGGATCCGCGCCATGATCCGGGCCGCTTCGGCGGACTCGGGCGGCACGCCCCGCTGACAGGCCGCTTCGGCCTCGGCCTGCGCCTGCTCGACGTCGACCAGCCAGCGGCCGGACTGGATCTGGATGCCAATGCCAGCGACCTGCCGGACCTGCTCGCGAAAACCCCTGTCTGCTACCAGTTCAGCGAGATCTACCCACGCTTCGACCTGCTCGGCCGAAGGATCGTCGGGCAGATCAGGCGCTGCGGCCCAGCGGGGTGCCCGCGCCGGGCCGGGATCCAGCCCGCGGAAAACCTCCACCATGAAGTCATCGATGATCTGGCGCCGCTCGGCCGCGGACAGGCGCGCGAGTTTGTTGATCATGCCCATCTCCTCGCCGCCGGCAGAGCGCTTCACCACGGCGGCCACGACGGCCCGGCGCAGCCGCAGGGCCCGCATCTCGGTATCCAGTGCCTCCAGGTGGATAGCGGCCACCTCCGTGGCGGTGACCTGGCCGGCCAGTACGCGCCGGACATTGGCCAGGCTCACGCCCAGCTCTCGCAAGGTCGTCACCAGTTCCAGCCGGACCACGCACGCCGCGTCGTACAGCCTGCGATCGCCGTCAGTCCGCAAGGCCGGCGGCACCAGCCCGCTATCCGACCAGAACCGGATAGTGCGCACCGGCACGCCGACACGCCTGGCCAGCTCACCGATTGTCAGAAAAGGTCCGTCGTTCTCCATGGCCTCAGTCTGGCTCCTCCAGTAACTGGAGGAGCAAATCCCCGGCACCCGGTAGCCGCGGTCCAGGGAATCCTTGGCAGCTTCCCGGGCTGCTCGCGCCGGGGCGGGTTCTATCGGCGCCGACACCCGGGTGGCCGCGCTGAATCTCGGCCCAAAATCCCTGCTTCTTCGCCACGCCGACCCCTGACACGGCCAATACCCGCACGCCTTGCGCGAGCCCTAATACGAACTGTCGTCAAGAAAGGCGGAATTGTGAAGCGGGACCTGGAAGGCAATGCGGTTACCAAGATCGAGCTATGCAGCTATACCTACGATGGAGCGGATAATCGGACCAAGTTTCGATAAAAGAGATGTGAGGCTGTCATGGGAGACGGGCGGGGCGCTCGTTGCGGCCGTTGGGGCGGCCGGTAGCGTGGGCGTGAAGAGTTTCCGCAGGTTTCACTCCGGGTGGTGGGCGTGGCAGTGAACCCTCCGCCCGGGATGTTCGGCAGGACCGGCGAGCTAGAGATCCTGAGACGGCTTATCACGAAGGTGCGCAGCGGTCGGAGCGCCGTCTTGGTGGTGCGGGGAGAGCCGGGGATCGGCAAGACGGAGCTGCTGCGGCAGCTGACCGCTGAGGCGTCCGGTTTCTGGGTGGCCCGGGTGGCCGGGGTCGAGTCGGAGATGGAGCTCCCCTTCGCCGGGCTGTACCAGCTGTGCGCGCCGATGCTCGGCCGCCTCGGGTCACTGGCCGAGCCGCAGCGGCGCGGGCTCAGCGTCGCGTTCGGGCTTGCCGCCGGAGAAAGCCCGGACCGGTTCCTGGTTGCCCTGGCGGCGCTCAGCCTGATGGCCGAGGCCGCGGAGGAACAGCCGATGCTGTGCGTCGTGGACGACGCGCAGTGGCTCGACCAGGCCTCGGCTCAGGTACTCGGATTCGTCGGGCGCCGCCTGCTGGCGGAGCCGATCGCGCTGGTGTTCGCGACTCGGACGCCGGCCCAAGGTGATCCTTCGACGGATCACCTGGCGGGTCTGCCCGAACTGCGGCTGGGCGGGCTCGATGACCAGTCGGCGCGGGCGCTGCTGGCGACGGTCGCCTCCGGTCCGCTTGACGAGAGCGTCCGCGCCCGGATTCTCGAGGAGGCGCACGGACATCCGCTGGCCCTGCTCGAGCTCTACCGGGGCCGGAGCGCCGCCGACCTGGCGGGCGGGTTCGCTCTTCCTGACGCGCGAGATCTGCCCGAGCGGATCGAACATCAGTACGCAGCGCGCCTGGCGGAGCTGCCGGACGACGTCCAGCGGCTGATCCTGCTCGCGGCGGCCGATCCGGCGGGCGACCCGGCGCTGATCCTGCGGGCGGCCCGGCTACTCGGGCTAGACACCGGGACCGTGAATCTGGCCGCCGCGGCCGACCTGCTGCGGTTCGGCGCGAACGTGCGGTTCCGGCATCCGCTGGTGCGTTCTGCCGCCTACCGCGCCGCCGCCGCCGCTGAGCGGCGAGCCGTGCACGAGGCGCTGGCGGCGGCGACCGATCCGCAGGCCGACCCCGACCGCCGGGCCTGGCACCACGCCCACGCGGCGGCCGGGCCCGACGAGGCGGTCGCCCAGGAGCTCGTCAACTCGGCCGACCGCGCCCGGCGCCGAGGCGGGGTTGCCGCCGCGGCGGCCTTCTGGGAGCGGGCCGTGCTGCTCACGCCCGACCCGGGCGAGCGAGCCGCCCGGGCGCTGACGGCAGCCGAGGCGAAGTACGCGGCCGGGGACTTCGAGGCCGCGCAGGCCCTGTTGGTGACGGCTGAGCTCGGACCGCCGGGCGAACTCGGCGCGAGCGCGCGTGCAGCGGATGCGGGCGCAGATCGCGTTCGCGCTGCGACGGGGCGGCGACGCGCCGCCGCTGATGCTGCAGGCCGCGCAGCGGCTGCAGAGCCTGGACGCCGAACTGGCCCAGCAGACCTATCTCGAAGCGATGGTGGCGGCGATCTACGCCGGCCGGCTCGCCCGCGGGCAGGACGCGCAGGCAGGTCGCGCGCGCCGCGAGATCCGCGACGACGGCGCCGTCCGGGACGGAGCCGCTGCCGCAGTCGCAGGCGCTCATCCACGGCCTCGCCGTGCGCCTGGCCGACGGGTACGTGGCCGCCGCGCCCACCCTCAAGGAGGCACTGCGCCGCTACCGGGCGCAGCCGCAGGAGCTGGACTGGCTGTCGGTCTCTTACAACATGGTCGCCATGGACCTGTGGGACGACGAGGCGTGGTTCGAGCTCGCGGACCGCCAGGCTCGGCTGGCGCGAGCGAACGGCACCCTCAGCTGGCTTCCGTTCGCGCTCGACTATCTGGCCGAGATCCACGTCCAGGCGGGCGAGCTGTCAAAGGCGGCGGCGGTGCTGATGGAGCGCGAGCGCGTCGACCAGGGGACCAGAGAGGCCACCTTGCCCTACGTCCCGTTGCTGCTGGCCGCGTGGCGCGGGGACACGCCGGGCGCGGCCGCGCTGGCCGAGGGGATGACCCGGGGCGCCGCCGACCGGGGCGAGGGCGCGGCGCTGACCTACACCGACTACGCGCGGGCGGTGCTGTGCAACGGCCACGGCGACTACCGGCCCGCCGCCGAGGCGGCGCACGCCGCCAGCGCCGCCGATGAGATCGTCATCTCCCCGTGGGCCTTGTATGAGCTGGTGGAAGCGGCGGCACGAAGCGATCAGCAGGACCGTGCGGGTGCCGCCGCCGATCAGCTGTCCGAGCTGGCCGCGGCGAGCGGAAGCAACTGGGCGCGCGGAGCGGCGGCACGGTCCCGGGCGCTGGTGTCCGGGGGGCGCGCCGCCGACGAGGGGTACCGCGAGGCAATCGAGCTGCTGGGCGAGACCCGGATGGCGACCCACCTGGCCCGCGCGCAGTTGGTCTACGGCGAGTGGCTGCGGCGGGAGAACCGGCGGGTCGAGGCCCGCGCCCAGCTGCGATCCGCGTTCGACGCGCTCGCGCCGATGGGCGCCGAGGCGTTCGCCGAACGCGCGCGGCGGGAGCTGCAGGCGACCGGCGAGAAGGTGCGCAAGCGCGACGACGACACCCGCACCGACCTGACGCCGCAAGAGGAGGAGATCGCCCGGCTGGCCGACGAGGGACGAACCAACCAGGAGATCGGCGCGCAGCTGTTCATCGGCCGCCGCACCGTGGAGTGGCACCTGAGCAAGGTGTTCGCCAAGCTCGACATCAACTCCCGGCGCGAGCTCGAGCGGGCTCTGAGAAAACGGGGCGCCGGCCGCTAGGCGGTCGGGCCTTGGGCGGCGGGCCTTGGGCGGCGGGCGATGTCGCGAGTCGGCGTGGACGGAGGCCCGTGATTGTGTTCCGTTGGGGGCGGCGTTTTTGGGCCTTGGGGGTCAACGTGTGCGATTGGGGGCACTCCGCGACTCGAACTCCCCACGCTGACCCCAAAATCCGTCCGGCCGGTTGCGCGTGGTGAGGGTGAGGACGGTGTGTCGATGCCGGCCGCCGGCCGGGGCCGACCTGCGCAGCGCCAGGCCCGCGAGGTGCTGGGCGCTCGGCCGGCGAGTCTTGGGCGGCCGGTCTTGGGCGGCCGGTCTTGGGCGGCGGCCGCTAGGCGGACGGGTCTTGGCGGGCGAGGTTGGCCAGGGCCGGGCGCAGCTCTCGGCGGGAGCCGACGCCGAGTTTGCCGTACACCTTGGCGAGGTGCCATTCGACGGTCCGGGTGCTGAGGAACAGCTGCGCCCCGATCTCGACGTTGGTGCGGCCGTCGACGGCGAGGCCGGCGATGTGCGCCTCCTGTTCGGTGAGCTCGCTGGCCGTCTGGACCGTCCGCTTGCGCACCGAGTCGCCGGTGGCAAGCAGCTCACGCCGGGCCCGCTCGGCGAACGCCTCCATGCCCATCGTGGTGAACAGGTCATAGGCGGTCCGCAGCTCGGCGCGGGCATCCCGGCGCCGGTTCTCGCCCCGCAGCCATTCGCCGTAGAGCAGGTGAGCGCGGGCCAGCTCGGGACGCGCCTGCGTGCGGCCCAGTCGGTCGATCGCCTCGCGGTAGCCGCTGTCGGCCGCCTCGCCCTCGCTCACCAGCGCCCGCGACCGCGCCTCGAGCCCGAGCCCGAAGTCCGTCCCGCCCGCCTGCGTTGCTTCCGCCAGCCGCGCGATCGCGTCATCGGCGATGCGCGGGTTTCCGGTCCGGACGGCGGCCTCGATCAGCTCGGGCAGCGCCCACATGGCCACGTAGAGCGCCGGGAAGTCCTGGCTGGCCTGCTGGGCCGCCGCCAGCGCGTCGGCGTGGCGGCCGAGGCCGTTGGCGAGGATCGAGGCTGCCCAGTGCGCGTAGGCCACCGCGATTCCCTGCCCGCCCGCGGTGGCCTCGGCGATGGTGGCCTCGATCAGCGGGGCGGCTTCGGCTTCGTCACCCCGCAGAGAGGCGAGCAGCATGGCGGCGAACGGCGCGCTGGGGCTCCCGGTCGCCGCGCAGACCGCGTCGGACTCCGCGATCAGGGCCGAGACGACCGTGAAGTCGCCGGTCCACGCGGTGGCGGTGCCCAGGGAGGCCAGGTCGATCGGGAGCTGGTCGAGCGCGCCGACGTCACGAGCGAGCTGGACCTGCCGCAGCAGCATCGCCCGCCAAGGGACGTCGTCCCACAGGGCGCTGGCGGCCGCTTGCGCGAACCAGCCCCACCGGAGTTCCTCTTCGGCGGGGACGGTTCCGCTGGCAAAGACGCCGAGCGACTTCGCGCAGGGCCGGCGCGGCGGCGACCGGTCCGTCGCGTGACCAGCATGGTCAGGGCGTCGAGGACCAGGGCGACGGGCTGCGGTGAGTCGACCGCGCACAGGCCCCGGGCGGCCCGGGAGACCTCCGGTCAGATCGCCGGCGCCCGCGAAACGCCCGGCGAACAGCGCGGCCATCCACGCGCTCAGGTAGGTCTCGCGCGCCAGGTCCAGGTCGAGCGACTCGAGCCGCTTGGCCGCCTTGAGCAGCAACGGCGGGGCGTCGCGGCCCAGGCCCGAGGCAAACGCGATCTGCCCGCGCAGCAGGTCCACCCGGGCGCTGGCCAGTTCATCGAGCGGCCCGGCCTGCGCCATCGCCAGCAGGAAGAGCGCGGCATCGGACGCGCCCGCCTGGAGCTTGGCCTGCGCCGCGGCCAGCGCCCGCTGCGCGCGATGGGCCGGGTCGAGCGTCAGCCCGGCCGACCGCTCCAAGGAACGCGGCCGCCGCCGCCAGACCACCGCGTCGCCGGGCCCGGCCCGCGCACAGCTCAAGCTCGGCCGCGACCGCCTCGTCCGGGCCCGGCGCCGCCTGCGCCCGGTGCCACGCCCGCCGGTCGGGATCAACCGCCGGGTCCGTCGCCTCCGCCAGCGCCCGGTGCAGCTCCTGCCTCTTCTCAGCCGACACCGACCGGTAGGCGGCCGAGCGCACCAGCGGGTGCCGGAACCGGATCCGCCCGCCGAACTCCGCCAGCCCCGCCGCCGCGGCCGGCCCGGCCGCCCCCGCCCCGATCGCCAGCCGCCCGGCCGCCCGCCACACCAGCACCGGATCACCGGACGGGTCGGCCGCCGCCAGCTGCACCAGCCGCCGGGTCTGGGCCGGCAACGCCGCCAGCTGCCGGGCGAAGCTCTCCTCGATCCGCCCGTCGAGCGGCACCGCGCTGCTGAACGCGAACCCGCCCGCCAGCTCGGCCGTGGTCAGCCCGGCCGGCAGCTCGAGCAGCGCCAGCGGGTTCCCGTTGGTGTCGGCGATGATCTGATCCCTGACCTGCGCGTCCAACGGGCCGGTCAGCATCGAGCCAAGCAGTTCGCGCGCGTCGTCCTCGGCCAGGCCCTCTACCACGAGCTCCGGCAGCCCGGCCACGTCCTTGCCGGGAACCCGCGCCGCAAACACCATGCCGACCGGGTCGGCCGCCAGCCGCCGGGCGGCGAACCCCAGCGCCTGCGCCGAGGCATCGTCGAGCCATTGCTGATCATCGACCACGCACACCAGCGGACGTTTCCCGGCTGTCTCCGACAGCAGGCCGAGCACGGCCAGGCCAACCAGGAACCGGTCCGGCACCGGGCCGGCGCTCAGGCCCAACGCGGTCCGCAACGCCTCCCGCTGCGGAACCGGAAGCGCCTGCGCATGATCCAGCATCGGCGCGCACAGCTGGTGCAGGCCGGCGAAGGCCAGCTCCATCTCCGACTGCACCCCGGCCGCCCGCACGACCAGGCACCCCGAGGCCCGCCCGGCCAGGTAGTCAAGCAGCACGGTCTTGCCCACACCCGGTTCGCCGCGCACCACCAGGGCCCGGCCCTGGCCGACCCGCACGTCAGCGACGAACCGGTCGAGCACGGCACGCTCGCTGAACCGGCCGGTCAGACCCGGAGCCGGCCCGCCAGCACCGGAATGTGCGCTCACCGGCCCGATGCTATACACCAACCCCGCCGACGGCACCCCTGCCTGCGCTGCTGCGCGAGAACGGCGTCGGTGATGTCGGCCAGGTCGGGTATCTGCTCTACGAGGCGCGCGGCGGCGTCACGGTGACCAGCGCCGACCGCGAACCGGGCCCGTTGGCGCGGGACGGCCTCAACGCCGCCGGGTACCGGCCAGCACGCGAGCCGGACGCCCGCTGAGCTCAGCGGCGTCGTGTTCGCGCGGCCGGCGGCCGGACCTACCGGTCTTGGTGGCCGAGGCTGACCAGGGCCCGCCGCAGGTCGCGGCGTGAGCCGACGCCGAGCTTGCTGTAGACCTTGCCGAGGTGCCATTCGACGGTCCTGGTGCTGAGGAACAGCTGGGTCCCGATCTCCACGTTGGTGCGGCCGTCGACCGCCAGCCGGGCGATGCAGGCCTCCTGCGGGGTGAGCTCGGTCGCGGTCTCGACCGTGCGCTTGCGCACGGTGTCGCCGGTGGCAAGCAGCTCGCGCCGGGCCCGCTCGGCGAACGCCTCGATGCCCATCTCCGAGAGCTGGTCATAGGCGGTCCGCAGCTCGGTCCTGGCGTCCTTGCGCCGGTTACCCCGGCGCAGCCATTCGCCGTACAGCAGGTGCGCGCGAGCGGCGGCCGGGCGCATGCGGGTGCGGTCGAGCCGCTCGATCGCCTCGCGATAGAGCTTTTCGGCCGTCTCCCCCTCGCTGAGCAGCGCCCGGGAGCGCGCCTCGGCGCCCAGGGCCCAGTCGGTGCCGCTGGCGCGGGTCGTCTCGGTCAGCCGCTCGAGCGGGCCGGCCGCGCGGTCGGGCTGGCCGCTGCGGACGGCCGCCTCGATCAGCTCGGCCAGCGACCAGCCGAGGACGCCGATGTCGTCGTACTCGCACACCCGCTCGGCGGCGGCGAGAGCCTGGTCGTACCGGCCGAGGCCGTTGTAGAGCAGGGCGGCCGAGTACTGGCTGGTCACTCCCCTGCCCTCGCCGCGGGTGGTGACGCCCTCCATGTTGGCCGCGATGAGCTCGGTCGCCTCGGCCTCGCGGCCGCGCCAGGCGGCGATGCCGGTGGCGCCGTAGGGCGCGAGCTGGCTTCCGGTCGCGTCGGCGACCGCCTGCGCCTCCGCGATGAGGGCCGCGCCCTCCTCCAGCTCGCCCGAGTGCGCGTGCAGGAGGATCCGCGACCGGACGGCGAGCGGGAGTTCGCTGAGCGCCCCCGATTCACGCGCGAGCTGAACGTGGCGGCTGGCCAGGATGTGCCAGGTGTCGTCGTCCCACACCGCCATCGCCGCCCGTCCGGCCAGCCACAGCCAGTTCAGCCCGTCCTGGGCGGAAATGTCGTGGTTGCGGAACGCGAGCAGCGCCCGTTGCAGGGCGGGCGTCCCGGCCGGATAGCCCTCGGTGACCAGCACCGCCAGGCCGTCAAGGAGCAGATCGCAAGCGCGCCCGGGCACCGGTGGGGCGGGGGCCGTCCGGGCGGCGCGGGCCACGTCCCCGACCGCCGGGGACAGGCGGCCGACGAACAGGGCGGCGGTGAACGCCTCCAGGTAGGTCTCGCGGGCCAGCTCGACGTCCAGCGGCTCAAGCCTCCTGGCCGCGCTGAGCATGAGCGGGGGCGCGTCCCGGCCGTGCCGGGAGGCGAACACCACCTCGGCCCGCAGCCGGTCCACCCGGGCGCTCGACAGCTCATCAAGCGGTCCCGCCTGCGCCATCGCCAGCAGGCCGAGCGCGGCATCGGACGCGCCCGCCTGGAGCTTGGCCTGCGCCGCGGCCAGCGCCCGCTGCGCGCGGTGGGCCGGGTCGACGGTGAGCCCGGCCGACTGCTCGAGAAACGCGGCCGCCGCCGCGAGGCCGCCGCGTCGCCGGGCCCGGCCCGCGCACAGCTCGAGCTCGGCCGCGACCGCCTCGTCCGGGCCCGGCGCCGCCTGCGCCCGGTGCCACGCCCGCCGGTCGGGGTCAACCGCCGGGTCGGTCGCGTCGGCCAGCGCGCCGTGCAGTTCCCGCCTCGTTTCGATGGAGGCCGACCGGTAGGCGGCCGAGCGCACCAGCGGGTGCCGGAACCGGATCCGCCCGCCGAACTCCGCCAGCCCCGCCGCCGCGGCCGGCCCGGCCGCCCCCGCCCCGATCGCCAGCCGCCCGGCCGCCCGCCACACCAGCACCGGATCACCGGACGGGTCGGCCGCCGCCAGCTGCACCAGCCGCCGGGTCTGGGCCGGCAACGCCGCCAGCTGCCGGGCGAAGCTCTCCTCGATCCGCCCGTCGAGCGGCACCGCGCTGCTGAGCCCGAATCCGCCTGCGAGCTGGGCGGGCGTCAGGCCTCGGGGCAGCTCGAGCAGCGCCAGCGGGTTCCCGTTGGTGTCGGCGATGATCTGATCCCTGACCTGCGCGTCCAACGGGCCGGTGAGCACCGACGCCAGCAGTTTCCGCGCGTCGTCATCGGGCAGCCCGCCCACCACCAGCTCCGGCAGCCCGGCGAGGTGCTCGCCAGGAACCCGGGCCGCGAAGACCAGGCCGATCGGCTCGGCCGCGAGCCGCCGGGCGGCGAACCCGAGCGCCTGCGCGGAGGCATCGTCGAGCCACTGCTCGTCGTCAATCACGCAGATCAGGGGGCGTTTCCCGGCGGTTTCCGACAGCAGGCCGAGCACCGCCAGGCCAACCAGGAACCGGTCCGGCACCGGGCCGGCGCTCAGGCCCAACGCGGTCCGCAGCGCATCCCGTTGCGGTGCGGGAAGCGCGTCGGCCAGGTCCAGCATCGGCGCGCAGAGCTGATGCAGGCCCGCGAAGGCCAGCTCCATCTCCGACTGCACGCCCGCCCCCCGCGCCACCAGGCAGCCGGAGGCCCGCCCGGCCAGGTAGTCGAGCAGCACGGTCTTGCCCACCCCGGGCTCACCGCGCACCACCAGCGACCGGCCCCGGCCGGCGCGCACGTCGGCGACGAACCGGTCAAGCACCGCGCGTTCGCTGAGCCGGTCCATCAGCCCGGCGGCCGATCCCCTGACACCTGACTGCGCCGTCATCGCCGTAGCCGCACCCCGACCGTGGCGGCGGCGTCGTCTCCGACGGGCAGGCCCGCGACCGACAGGCCCGCGACGGGCAGGCCCGCGACCGACGGGGCCGCGACCGAAAGTCGGCACAGGAACGCCGCGCCCCGGCCGCCCGGCCAGGCATGAACGCTCACACGGCCTCCCCAGCCAGACACCGACTATGCCCGGCCGCCAGCCTACCCGGACCGAATCCGGAGACCGGGCCGCGCCGGCGCAGCCGAAGGTTCCGAGCGCGGCTGGGCCCGAGTACTGGTGGGCCCCGTACCCCGGCCCAGAGCCCCGGCCAGTAATCACCACGGGTGCCACGGGCTCCCCGAAGCGTGACGCTGGGGCGAGTACTACCCAGCAGAACACAGGGGCCGCGCCTGGCCCGCAGGCGCCGGCCATCCCCGCGAGCGGAAGGAAGCCGCATGCCTACAGTCACGGTCGGCCAGGAGAACAACGCCGACATCGAGATCTACTACGAGGATCACGGCGCGGGCCGGCCGGTCGTCCTGATCCACGGTTACCCGCTGAGCGGCCGCGCCTGGGACAAGCAGGCCCTGGCGCTGCTTGACGCCGGCTACCGGGTCATCACCTACGACCGGCGCGGGTTCGGCAAGTCCAGCCAGCCGGCCACCGGCTACGACTACGACACCTTCGCGGCCGACCTCAACGCTCTGCTCGAGCACCTCGACGTGGACGACGCCGTGCTGGCCGGGCACTCGATGGGGACCGGGGAGGTCGTCCGCTACCTGAGCCGCTACGGGTCCGCCCGCGTCGCCAAGGGCGTGCTGATCGGAGCGATCCCGCCGTACCTGCTGCAAGCGGACGACAACCCCGAGGGAGTCCCGCAGGGCCTGTTCGACGGGTTCGCCGAGGCCGCCCGGTCCGACACCCCGGCCTGGATGAAGGGGTTCCTTGAGAACTTCTACAACCGGGACACCCTCGGCGGGACCCTGGTCAGCGACGAGGCGTTCCAGGCGAGCTGGAACCTCGCGGTCACCGCGTCGGCCACCGCCGCGGTCGCCTGCATCGGCACCTGGACGACCGACTTCCGCGACGACCTGCCCAAGATCGACGTCCCGGTGCTGGTCATCCACGGCGACGCGGACCAGGTGCTGCCGCTGGACAAGACCGGCGGCCGCCTGCCCGGCCTGATCGAGGACGTCCGCCTGGTCGTGGTCGAGGGCGGCCCGCACGCCATCCCGTGGACGCACGCCGACCAGGTCAACACCGCCCTGCTCGACTTCCTGGGCAGCTGAACCGGCCATCCATCCAATCAACCAACACCACAGGAGGCACCCATGAGCGCCACCGATCCAGATAACGGCCACGTCGACTTCCACCTAGAGATCCAGGTCCTCCCGGTGTCCGACGTCGACCGGGCCAAGAAGTTCTACGAGCGCCTGGGCTGGCGGCTCGATGACGACGTCGCGCCGATGCCCGGCCTCCGCATCGTCCAGTTCACCCCGCCCGGCTCCGGTACCTCGATCACGTTCGGCGAGGGACTCAGCACGGCCGCGCCCGGCGCGGCCACGGCCGGGCTGACCGTCTCCGACATCGTCGCGGCCCATGACGACCTCCTCGCCCGCGGCATCGAGACGAGCGACATCTGGCACGGCCCGCCGTTCCCGGTCGAGGCGCGGCAGCCCGGGCCCGACCCCGAGCGCGCCAGCTACGGGTCGTTCTGCGCGTTCACCGACCCCGACGGCAACGCGTACCTGGTCCAGGAGGTCACGACGCGGCGCCCCGGCCGGGTCGACCCGGCCAGCACGGCCTTCTCGTCCCGCGCCGACCTGGCCAGCGCGCTGCAGCGGGCCGAAACCGCCCACCGCGAGCACGAGAAGCGGGCCGGCCGGTCGCACCTGTTCCACCGGTCGGAGCAAGACGAGAACTGGTCCGCCTGGTACGCCGACTACGTGGTGGCGGAGCAGACCGGGACGGACCTGCCCGGCTGACCAATTCGGTGACCGGCCTGACGATGCCCGGGCACAGCGACCCGGGCATCACGGCCGTCCTGGTCAGGCGGCGCAGCGGGCCGGTCGGTGGCATCCCGATCAGAGCACGAGAGGAACCGCAGTGAGCATCATCAGAGGCAGGCAAGAGCCTGCGGCGACGGAACGCGGGGACGGCGACGGCACCAGCGGCAGGCCGGCCCGGCGCAGCATCCTCGGCGGGCTGGCCGCCCTTCCGGTCCTGTACACCGTCGCGTCGGCCACCCCCGCGCTGGCCAGCTCAACGGCCGGCTCGGCCGCGCGGCCCGGCACCGTCACCACCGCCGCCGGCAGCGACCTGACGACCGGGCAGCAGCGGCGCTACAACGCCCCGCTGCTCACGGCGGGAACGCGCCTGCTGCTGCCCGCGGGCGTCAAGGCCGTCCCGGTCGTGGACTACTATCACCGGCCGCGGCTCGGCCCGGCGGCGTCCGCCTGGCCGCACATCAAGGCCGCCAACGGCACCACGGTCGACGCGTCGCTCATCCCCGACCGCGGCGCCCCGACCCGGGTGGCGATCGTGACCGGGTTCACCGAGGGCTGGTACGAGATCGCCCACGCCAGCGGCCGGGCCGACCGAGTGACCTGGGACGCCCGCAAGCTGCCGTTCCTGTTCGTGCACGGCGAGTTCGGCGGCACCGACGAGGCGCCGTTCGCCGGCCGGTTCTACACGCTCGCGCTGCAGCCGATGTCCGGCAACCCCTACCTCCGCGGCACCACCATTCTCTAGGAGCATCATGTCTCACCACTTCGACTACTCGGCCGACGAACGGCTGGATATCAGCGACGCGTACTGCTTCGCCGGGCCAGGCGACGGCTTCGGCCCGCGCACGGTGTTCGGGATGAACGCCTGCCCGAATAACGCCGGCCCGTGGGACCCTGCGGGCTACTACGAGCTCAAGGTCGACACCAACGAGGACCTGATCGAGGACATCACCTGGCGGTTCACCTTCCCGGTCGACTCGGCCGGCGTCCAGCACGTCGTGGTGGCCGAGCTCCGCGGCCGGGAAGCGACCGACCGCCAAGCCCCCGGCCGGATCATCACGCCCCCCAACGCGCCGGTGGGCGAGGTCATCGAGGTGGGGCGGGGCATCAAGATCTTCGCCGGCCCGCGCACCGACTCGTTCTTCAACTACCTGCCCTTCCCCATCACGCTGGCGAACGCCTTGAACGAGGGCTTTTTCCCTGACCTCGACGCCCTGAAGCCGGCCACCGACTTCTTCCTCGATCAAGTCGTCCACTCCATCCTGATCGAGGCGCCGGCCGAGGTCACCGGCCGGCGGCGGCTGAACTACTGGGCCACCACCGCGGTCTACGACCAGGGGCACGGCTGGGTGCAGCTGCAGCGGGCCGGGGGGCCCAACGGCACCACCCTGTGGGCCTTCCCCACCGGTTCGGCCGGGATCAACATCAACGCCACCGTCCCGTCGCAGGACCTCGAGGGCAGGCCCGCCCGCCCCGAGACCGACCCCGCGACCGGGGTCTGGGGCCAGATCAGGGACCAGACCGCCGTCGTCGTCGGGCTCGGCGGCACCTACAACCACGGGGTGCACGGCCGACCGACCGCGCTGGCCTACGCCGCGTACGTGGCCGACGTGTTCCTCCCGATGGTCATCCCGTTCACCCCCGGCACCAACGCGCTATGGGACCCGTGGCAGGGCAGCCACAACGGCAAGGGCCTGATCGAGGACGCGTTCGACAACGCGGCCAAGGTCATCCTCAACCAGGACTTCGTGTCCGGCCTGACCCAGCCATCGAAGCTGCTTGACTACTTCCCCTACCTCGCCCCGCCGGTCGAGAGCTGACCTGACAGCGGGAACGCCGCGACGCGCCCCGGACCGCTCAGGACTGCGGCCTGCGAGCCGGACCGTCCGGGTGGCCGGGGCGCCGCGGATCGATGGTGCGCTGCGATAACCGCCGTTGCCGGAGCACGCCGATGACCAAAGGAGACACCATGGAATTCCTAGTCGATGACAGCGGGGACGTCAGGAGCGGTCAGGCGTCACCCGACGCGGCGGACCTGCTTGACGCGGTCCTCGCCCGGTGGAAGGCGGCGGTCGATGCCCACCAGCCGGCCCACGTCGCGGCGTTGTTCACGACCGACGCGATCTTTCAGGGGCTGCATCCCTACACCGTCGGGCGGGCGGGCGTCGCCGAGTACTACGCCGCCCTGCCGCCGGGAATGACCGCGGCGTACACGCTGCTCGAAACGCGCACGCTGGGCGACGGCGTGGTGCTCGGCTACCTCACGGTCGACTTCGGCTTCACTGACCGCGACACCCTGACCGTGTACCTCAGCGTGATCATCCGTCAGGACCCGGATGGCTGGCGGATCTGCCACTACCAGGTATCGCGCCTCGACTGAGATCTCGGCGGCGGATGCAGGCGGAGCAGCGGACCGTTCGGGAAAATCCAAAACATCAGCCCGAACGGACGCGGGCCTTCGCGTCGAGGGCGAGTGTCATGCGGCGACCCCTACGGCGACCCTGGCCGGCGGCGGCGGATCAGGGACGGAATGGGGAATCTTCCCGAGGCGCGGGGACGGGCGGTCGGCCGATCATGGGGTTATGGAAACCAACGACACTCCCCCGCACGACGACGACCGCGACCGCGCGAGCGCAGGAAACCGAACCGGGCCGCGGACGCTGCGGCGTTCCTCGGGCGACCGGCTGCTGGCCGGGGTGGGGGCCGGGGTGGCCGACTACCTCGGCACCGATGTGACCGCCACCCGGGTCGGCCTGGTCGCCGTCGCCGTTCTCGGACACGTGGCGATCCCGGCCTACGCGGCCGCGTGGGCGCTGATCCCCGAGGAGGGCAAGTCGCAGTCCCGCGCGGCCGAGTTCCTCGACTCCGTGGCCGACCGGGTGGATTCTGCGGTCAGCCGCGTCCGGCCGGCCTAGCCGATGGCAGGACGAACGTGGCCGGGCGCACCTGCAGGCCGCGGATCGCGGCCCGCAGGCGGTCTGTTTCGGTTACGGGGTTCCGGCCGGGTGCTTGAAGGCGACCGTGGTGACGAAGTTGTAGAGCAGCTGACGCCACGTGTACCACTCATGGCCGCCGGTTACCAGGTCGGTCGTGACCGGGATGCCGTTGGTCTCGAAGGTCGCCTCGTAGCTGTTGATACCGGGCACCGTGAGCTCGTCGAACTCTCCGCCGCCGAGCTGAATTCCCAGCCGGGTGCGCAGCGCCGGGTTCTGCCACTGCGAACTGGTGGCGGCCGGCGCCCCGAGGGCGGCGATGCTCCAGCTGCCGTAGTAGCCGAACAACGTGGTGTCGTTGAACAGCAGGTAGTTGGCCATCAGGCCGCCGAGCGAGAGCCCGGCGAAGGCGCGGTCGTCCGGATTCTGGGACACGTTGAAGTGCGCGCTCACGTACGGGATGACGTAGTCCTTCACGTCCAGGGCGTAGCAGCTGGCGTCGAAGCCGGAGCAGGTGCCCAGGTTGTTGAAGTTGGTCATGACGACGACCATGGGCTGGATCTGCCGCGCCGCGATCGCGTTGTCCAGGATCGAGCCCGCGGCGCCTTGCGTGCTCCAGTCCACCTCATTGCCGCCGGACCCGTGGCTGAGGTACAGCGTCGGGTAGGGAGTGCGCCGGCGCGGGTTATAGCCGGGCGGCAGGTAGACGGCCAGCGGGTGCGACCCGACCGGGCTGGTCGACTGCGGATCCGGATAGGAGACGTCGAGCAGCGTGCCGTGGACGCGGGGGTTCGGCGCCTGCCAGGACAGGTTGAGCGTGCCGAAGCGCGGATCCGACGGAACGTAGACCTCGCTGTCCGGCTCTACTGAGCCGGTCTTGTTCCACGGTGGGTTGCCTGGGTCGGACAGCTCGGTGCACCCGGCCAGGCCAGGGGCGGGGCTGGTGCAGTTGACGTAGAAGCCGTAGGTGAAGGTGCCGGACGGCAGCGGGGTTGTGTACGACCAGACTCCGGTCGACTTGTCCAGCGTCATCTGCGCGACCGGCCAGTTCGGGGCGGGGCCCTGGTTGGGATTGGCGATCGGGAAGTCGCCTGGCTGCCACTGCGCGGGCAGCACCCCCTGCGAGGAGGTCGTGCTGGTGTCGGCCGGGCTGGAGAAGAACCACTCGCCGCGGACCTGGACCGTGGTCGCCGTCGGGTCGTAGTAGCGGAACGTCACCTCGTAGCCGGTCGGGGCCTTTCCCGTGTGAATGACCTGGGGCGAGACGAGTGGGTGGCCGGCCGACGCGGTGACCGCCGTCGGCGCCGCAGTCGCGGCTGACGCCAGCGGCGACGCGGCCGACGTCAGCGGCGACGCGGCGAGGCCGGCGGCGGCCAGACCGGCGGCGGCCGCCAGCGTGGCGAGGATCCTCAGTAGCCTTCTGTTCCTGGTTGCGATCGTTGGCATCGCTGCCTACGCCTCCTTCAGGTTGGCATCCATGAAGCAGGCATGAAGGTAACGAGCAGGCTGTGAATAAACCGTTAATAATTACGCTATTACCCGTAAAATAGCGTTAATGGTGCGGCCGTACTGCGCCTAGCCGATCGGCCGGACGGACGTGGCCAGCGTGCGCCGGTCGGTGACCAGCACGTGCGCCGAGGGCAGCGGGGTCCAGCCGGGCATCGGCCAGCCGGAGCTCGCGACCAGCACGGCGTCGGCGGTGACCTGGTAGGCCAGGTCGAAGTAGGCGGCGACCTGGTCTGGGTCCTCGCCGTGCCCGCGCTCCCTGAGCCGGTCGGCCGGGACCATCGACCGGTCGTAGAACGAGATCGCGTACAGCGTGTCCGGCGACAGCAGGATCGCGTTCAGGCTGCCGGTCGTGTAGCGCCGGGAGATATCGGCGGTGGTGTCGGCGATCGCCGCGACCATGTCGCCGCCGCGTTCCGCCAGCCGCCACATCAGGTGCAGGAAGTACCGTTCGCTGTCGGTGGTCCCGGCCAGCCGCCGTTCCCATTCCGGGGGCAGCAGCTCGCCCAGCCGCTCCTGCGGGTGGATGGCGCCGTTGTGGGCGAACGTGTAGTCGCCGTACTGGAACGGGTGGGTGTTGACGTCGGTGACGGGCAGGCCCGGCGTGGCCCAGCGCAGGTGCAGCAGGCCGAGGTCGCCGAGCGGCTGCCAGGCGACCTTGTCGTACTCCGGCTCGCTGCCGGCCCGGGCGGGCGACTTCCACACGGCGGGCCTTGAGCCCGCGTACCAGGCCATGCCCCAGCCGTCTCCGTGCAGGTCGGACAGGCTGGTGAAGGCGCGGAAGCTCTCCGTGCCCAGGAGTTCGGCGACGGACGCGGCATCACGCGAGCAATAGCCAAGCAGACGGCACATGAAGGATTAGCTCTCCTAAAGTGACTTGCCCATACCGCCGCCGATGTCAATCGACGCGCCGGCGATGTAGCTCGCCCGATCGCTGGCCAGGAACGCGACCAGCCCGGCGACCTCGTCGGACCGCCCGAACCGGCCGAGCGGAACCTCCGCCTTCGCGAGCTGGCCGAAGAACTCGTCGGCGGGCATCTCGGGGGCGCGCTTGTGGTGGATGTTCTGCCATTGCGGGGTCTCGACGAAGCCGATGTTCACGCTGTTGACGAGGATCCCCTCGGCCCCCAGCTCGATCGACAGCGCCTTGGACAGGCTGAGGCAGGATGCGCGGTTGACCGACGAGGCCAGGAAGGCGGGGTCCGGGTAGCGGGCGTACAGGGCGTTGATGTTGATGACTCGGGGCGCGGCGCTTGACCTCAGGTGCGGCAGCGCGGCGCGGATGCAGCGGATCTGCGAGAAGAGCTTCACCTCGATGTCGTCGTGCCAGTCGTCGTCGGTCAGCGCCGCGAACCGGCCCGGCCGGGCCCCGCCCGCGTTGTTGACCAGGATGTCGAGGCCGCCCAGTTCGGCGCTGGCGGCCGCGATGAAGTCGGTGACTTGAGCCGGGTCGGTCACGTCGCACGGCAGCGCGATCAGTTGCCGCCCGGGGGCGGCCGTTGCCCGCAGTTCGGCCGCGGTCTGCTCCAGTTCGCCGACGTGGCGGGAGCAGATCGCGACGGCGGCGCCCTCGGCCAGCAGCTCGGCCGCGATGGCCTTGCCCAGGCCCTTGGACCCGCCGGTGACGACCGCCCGGCGGCCGGTCAGCCCGAGGTCCACCTAGTCCTCACCTGCGCTGGCGTCTGCGGCTTCGTTGGCTTCTGCTGTGCTGGCCGCGGTGTCGGCTGCCTGGGCTTCGGCCAGCTTGAGGAGGCTGCTGCGCGGCGGCGCGAACACGTCGATCTCGAGGCAGTGGGTGTCGGTCGTCCAGGCGCCGTGCGGCACCCAGGACGGGACGACGGCGACGTCGCCCTTGCGCATCGTGCGCACGTCACCGTCGAGATCGAAGGTGAACTCGCCCTCGATGACGACGACGATCTGCTCCTCCTCGTGCACGTGGCGGGGCGCGATCGCGCCGGGCTCGAAGCTGACGAAGTTGGTCATGGCGTTGTGGCCGAGGACCGGGCGGAAACCGAGCCCGGGCAGGAACTCGACCGGGGTCAGCGCGTCCACGTTGACGTACCGGCCGGGGCCGGCCGGGGTGCCGCCCTCGGTCGTGAAGTGGCTGGCGGCATCGCCCAGCGAACCACCCTCGTCGGCCGGCGACTGGTGCGCGGCGTCGCTCATGTGTCCTCCGTGCTGCTTGTTGAAAAAATTTACCGTGCTGCGGAAATTACTGTGCGCTTTTCACCACGTCGGCGATCCGGCGGATGCCTTCGTCGATGAGGTCGTCGGCCACCCGGCTGTAGGCGAGCCGGATCTGGTTGGCGCCTACTCCCGCGTCGGCCAGGTAGAACGGCCGTCCGGGCACGTAGGCGACCTTCTCGGCGCGGGCGGCGGCCGACAGCGCGACCGTGTCGACGCCGTCCGGGCAGGTGAGCCACACGTAGAACCCCCCGGCGGGGGTCGTCCAGGTCGCGCCATCGGGCATGTGGGCCGCCAGCGCCTCCGTCGTCAGGCGCGCTCGCCGCCCGTACAGCACCCGGGACTCGGCGATCTGACGGTCCATGTGACCGCCCCGGCCGTACTCCTCGAGCATCCGCTGGCCGAGCGCGCCCGCGCACTGGTCGGAGTTCTGCTTGGCGATGACGAGCCTGCCGACGACGTCGGCCGGCCCGGCGGCCCAGCCCATCCGGAATCCGGGCGAGAAGATCTTGGAGAACGTGCCCGCCTGCAGCACCACGTCGGGTGCCAGCGACCACATGCTCGGCGGCGCGCGGCGTCGCTCGCGGCGGCCTCGCTCGCGGCGGCCTCGCTCGCGGCGGCGCCGAAGCCGAGCTCGCGGTAGGCCACGTCCTCCAGGATCAGGAAGCCGTAGCGGCGAGCCAGGTCGACCAGCCCCTGCCTGCGCTCCGCGCTCATCGACAGGCCGGTCGGGTTCTGGTAGTCGGGGATCGTGTAGACGATCTTCGGTCGGAGCCCGCCGGCCAGCAGGTCTTCGAGGACGTCGACTCGCATCCCGTCGTCGTCGAGCGGCACGCCGCGCACGTCGGCCTCGTAGCCGCGGAAGGCCATCAGCCCGCCCAGGTAGGTCGGCGCCTCGACGACGACGACGTCGCCAGGATCGACGTAGCTCTTGGCCAGCAGTTCCATGCAGTCGATGCCGCCGCTGGTGATCATCAGCTCGCCCGCGCCGGGGGTGCGGCCCTCGTTCGCCGCCAGCCGCCCGGAGACGTAATCGCGGAGGCCGGCCAGGCCCTCGGTGGCCGAGTACTGCAGCGCCACCCCGGGCTCGTCGGCGATCAGCCGGGCGGCGATGTCGGCCAGGATGCCGGTCTGGAACGTGGCCGGCTCGGGGAACCCGCCCGAGAACGTGATGACGTCCGTGGCGCCGGCCAGCGAGAGGATCGCCGTGATCTCCGAGCCGCCGAGCGCGTGCGTGCGGCGCGCGAGCCGCTCGTCCCAGTCGCGGTGTCCAGCGCCTTGATTCTCGCCGCCCCGATCAAGGCCTTGCTGCGTCACTGCGGTCATCGACCCGACTCCTTCCTAGGGGAAGTTGACCCTTGACATGTGGATCTTGCAATTGTAAGAATCCTCACTAACACATCTTACAATCAACAATCCCACACGTTCCAGCATAGCTCATCCAAATCGTCTCGACGATAGGCCACCTTCCAAATGACAATCAACCCCGCGCCGTTGGCCAAGCTGGCTGAGGTGTCACCGCCGCCGAGGCCCGAGGTGGAGGTGGACGACTTCGACCTGGCGCTGCTGCGCGCGCTGGCGGCCGACTCGCGGCAGTCGCAGCGGGCCCTGGCCCGGCAGATCGAGATGTCGCCGCCGGCGGTGGCGGACCGGCTCGCCCGGCTCGAGCGCAGCGGGGTGATCCGCGGCTACCGGGCGGACATTGACTGGGCGGCGCTCGGCCTGCCGGTGGTGGTGTACCTGGCGGTGACGGCCGCCGCGGGGATGGACCTGACCGAGATCATCCGGCAGATCCAGGACCTGCCGGAGGCCGAGACCATGAGCGTCGTGACCGGCAGCCTCGACCTGCTGGTCCGGCTGCGGGTCCGCGACCACACCCATCTTCGCCAGCTCCTGCTGGCGAAGATCTTCCAGATCACCGGCGTGCAGCGGACCGAGACGTTCCTGTCCATCGCCGACATCGACCCAGAAAACTTCACCGCCGCGTTGCTCGAGGACATGATCCAGCAGCGCGACTCGTCCCGCACTTGACCGGAGGCTCAACCCCGTGAGCACCACCAACCCCTCGCACGGAATCAGCGGCGTCGGCCAGCACGGCTTCGTCGCCCGGCACGGCCTGTACAGCGCCGAGCAGGCGGCGGCGGCGGACGAGGTCGCCGCGCGCATCCGCGAGCTCGGCCTGAGCACCGTCCGGCTCGTCGTCGTCGACCAGCACGGCGTGCCCCGCAGCAAGTCGCTCTCGGCCGAGGTGGCGATCGCCGCGATGTCGAACGGCCTGGACTTCTCGGGCGCGATCTACAGCCTCGACAGCGGCAACCAGGTGTTCGTGCCCGCCTTCGCGGCCGGCGGCGGCTTCGGGATCGACGAGCTGACCGGCTTCCCCGACGTGGTCCTGGTGCCGGACCCGAGCACGTTCCGGGTGCTCCCGTGGGCCGACCGGACCGGCTGGATGCTGTGCGACGTCTACTTCTCCAGCGGCGCGCCGATGCCGCTTGACGGCCGCGGCCTGATGCGGCGGGCGCTGTCCTCGCTGGGCGAGGCCGGGTACGACTACCTCGCCGGGATCGAGATCGAGTACTACATCGTCAAGGTCGACTCCGACCGGATCGAGCCGGAGAACGCCGGGTTCACCCCGGTCCCGCCGGCCGTCAGCGTCTTCCAGCGGGGCTACCAGTACCTGTCCGAGGTGCGGCTGGACAGCGTCTCGGGAACGCTGGAGGCGATCCGCGACGGCCTGAACGCGGTCGGGCTGCCGCCGAGGTCGATGGAGGACGAGTGGGGCCCCGGCCAGATGGAGTTCAGCTTCAGCCCGATCGGCGGGCTGGCGGCGGCCGACGCGGTGGTGCTGTTCCGTTCCGCGGTCAAGCAGATGTGCCAGCGCCGCGGGCTGCTGGCGACGTTCATGTGCCGGCCGGCGCTGCCGAACTTCTTCTCCTCCGGCTGGCACCTGCACGAGTCGCTGATCTCCCGCGCCGACGGGCGCAACGCGTTCGCTGATGCGGACTCGACGCTGTCGCCGGTAGGGCGGCAGTTCGTGGCCGGGCTGCTCGAGCACGCGCTGCCGATGACGCTGTTCGCCACGCCGACCGTCAACGGCTACAAGCGCTACCGGCCGTACTCGTTCGCCCCCGACCGGGTCTGCTGGGCGGTGGAGAACCGCGGCGCGCTGGTCCGGGTCCAGGGCGCCCCCGGCGACTCCAACAGCCACGTCGAGAACCGCATCGGCGAGCCGGCCGCCAACCCGTACCTCTACATGGCGGCCAACATCGCGGCCGGACTCGACGGCATCCGCCGCAAGCTCGAGCCGCCGGCGCCGGTCGAGGCCGACCCGTACGCGGCGGAGGCGACCATGCTGCCGACGTCGCTCCGGGAGGCGGTCGGCGCGCTGGTGGAGGACACCTTCTACCGCAAGGCGTTCGGCGACGGCGTCGTCGACTACCTCATCCAGATGAAGCGGGCCGAGCTCGCCCGCTACGAGGCCGCCATCGCCGACAACCCGCCGCCGGAGGGGCAGGACGTCAGCGACTGGGAGATGCGCGAGTACTTCGAGTTCTACTGAGGATTCCCGATGACCCTGCAGCACATTGTCCTGTTCAGCTTCCCCACCGCCCTCAGTGCCTCGGATGAGGACCAGCTCCGCGCGATGGTGGCGTCGTGGCCGCGGGAGATCGGCCTGATGACCAAGTGCCGGCTGGGCACCGACATCACCGGGGCCCGCACCCGCGGGTACTCGCACCTGCTCTACACAGAATTCGCCGATTTCGACACGATGACCGCCTACCGCGACCATCCCGTGCACCAGGCCTTCCTGGCGTGGCTGAACGAGCGCGACTGCGTCCCGCTTGCCTTCGACTACGTCCTGGACGACCAGACCGTCCTCATGCCCGAATAGCAGCCCGACGCGGCTGAAAGGAACACCTTCATGGCCCAGATCAGTTCTGGCCCGAGCGTTGCGCGCGCCGACGCGCTCGCGCGCGGCACCCTGCGACTCCCTGATGCGATTGCGATTTCCGTCTCCGTGCTCGCCCCGGGCATGGCGATGCTGCTCAACGTGTCCGGGGTCGCCGCCACCAGCGGCGGCTCGACGCCGTTGGCGTTCCTGCTCGGCGGCATCGCCTGCCTCGCGCTTGCCTTTGTGGTCATCGGGTTCACCCGGCGGATGGCGTCGGCCGGCTACGCGTACACCTACGCCAGCCGCAGCCTCGGCAAGGGGGCCGGCTTCATGGCCGGCTGGCTGTACTTCTTCGGCATGATCTGCTTCGTCCCGATGACGATGTCCGGGGTCGGTTACCTGGCGGCCGACCTGCTCGGCCTTAACCCCAAGTTGTGGATCCTGTTCTTCTTCATCGGGATGGCGCTGTTCCTGTTCTTGTCGGTCATCAAGATCAGGGTCACCACCCGGGTGCAGCTGTACGTCGGCATCGCCACCGTCGTCATCATCCTGATCGTCGACCTGGTGACGACGGCCAAGGGCGGCAGCCACGGGCAGGCGCTGTCGGCGTTCAGCTTCGGGCACTCACTGCGGGGCGGCTTCAGCGGCGTCTTCTACGGAATCATCCTGGGCGTCACCTCCTACATCGGCTTCGAGACGGCGGCCGACTTCGGCGAGGAGACCTCCAACCCGCGTCGCTACATCCCGATCGCGGTGATCGCGGCCACCCTGTTCGCCGTCGTCTTCTACCTGTGGACGACCTACTCGATCACGATCGGCTACGGCGTCAACAACGGGGCGAAGTTCGCCGCCGACCCGATCGCGCTGAAGACCACCGCGATCACGTTCGTCGGCTCCTGGCTGGGCACGCTGGTGGAGATCGGCGGCATGCTGTCGGCCTTCATCGTGTGCGTGGCCTGCGCTACCGCCGCGTCGCGGACGTTGTTCGCGATGGGCCGCGAGGGCGTGCTGCCTGCGGCCCTTGGCCACACGTCGCCCCGGTTCAAGACGCCGGTGAACGCGACGATCTGCGTGGCCGTCCTCGCGACGGTGATGGCGCTGCTGGTCGGGTACCCGTTCTCCGACAGCGCGTTCGGCCAGCCGTTCAGCAACTACTACTTCTGGGCCACGACCGGCACGCTGGTGATCATCGTCGTCTACATCATGCTGTGCATCGGCGGCATCGTCTTCTTCTACCGCACCCGCGACTCGCGCCGGTGGAACCCGCTGATCCACGTCCTGGTGCCGCTGATCGGCGCGGTCGTGTTCGGCGCGGCCCTGTACGGGTCGGTGCACCCGACCCCGACCGGCATCCTCGCCTGGACCCCGTGGCTGTCGCTGGTGTGGCTGGCGGTCGGCGTGGGGATCCTGTTCTGGCTGCGGGCGCGGCGCCCGGAGGCGGTCGCGCAGATCGGCTCGATCCTGGGTGAGGAAGGCGGCACCGACGCCGAGATCCTGGACATCGTCTACGGGGCGGTGCCGCCGGTGGCGGGCATGACCGAGCCGCTGCCGAGGTCGAGCGCGGCGAACAGGCTGGTCGTGCCGTTGCGGACGTAGTCGTGCGTCATCGGGCCGGGGTCGTCGGCGCATCGGCAGGCGCGGTGCGGTCCGGTCCAGGGCCTGGATCTGCGACTTCTCGTCACGCAAGGACCAGGGCGTCTCCGGCGGGCTCATGTAGAGGCCGACGACGTCGCGGACCTTGCCGATGCACTCCGGGTCCGTGCTCAGCTTCCAGGTCTCCACGACGTGCGGCTGAGGCCGAACGCCCGCCAGATCCGCGAGCCCGACGACTGCGTCAGGCCGGTCTCGGCCGCCATCGACCTGGTCGACGAGTGGCTGCCCTGCCCGCCGCCCTTCGCGGTCAGCATCGGGACCACGCCTCTAGGAGCCTGCTGAATTAGGCCGGTTCTGGGGGCGTTCATCGCGGGTCATGGTTTCGTGTTCGGCCGCCGGGCGTCGCGCGGCGCGCGGACGCCTTGGCCGCTTGGCCGCTCCGCAGCGGCGGGACGCCCGCGGGGCCTGTCGGCTACGCCAGCGACAGGTTGCGCGGTCTGTCGGCTACGCCAGCGACATCGCCTATTGGGGTCGCTGGCGTAGGCGACAGGTGACGTTCGGGGTCGGCGGCGTCGGCGACAGGTGACGTTTGGGGTGGGTGGCGTCGGCGACAGGTGATGGGCGGCGTTCGGGCTCGGTGGCGTTGGCGGCGGTCTCCGCAATTCGCCAGACCGTCGGGCCAGGCGGCCGGACATCAACACATCGTTCTCACCGTCACCACGTGCAATTGGCCGAGCGGATTTCGGGGTTATCGTGGGTATTTCGGGTCGCGGGCTGCCCCAATCTGCACACGTTGACGTCTGTAGCCGGAAATTGCGACCCAAACTGCACACGATAATGGCTATTGCTTAGGGCGGCTTGTTGGCATTCACCACGGCCGCATCGCAACCCTCACCCGCCACAATGCCGGTCAGGGGGTTGGTGATGATCGGCGGGTGAGGCGGTCGTAGCGCTGGTGGGCGGCCTGGGCGCTGCCTAGGCCGAGCCCGAAAGCTAGTTCCTGCCAGGTCATGCCCTGACCGCGGGCGATTAGCAGCAGCGACGCCTCGAGCTGATCGACTTCTGCGCGGACCCGGGGTATGAGCGTCAGCGCGGCGGTCAGGTCGGCGACATCCACCGGCTCCTCATCCGCTTCGGCGATGTACGCGCCCGCCGCCAGGCCCACTAGCAGGCGTACCGCCTCCTCGGAGCCGACCAGGACGGGCAGCCGGGCACGGTCGCGGCGGGCCGTCGTATCGGCGTGCCGCTGGTGGATGCGGAACAGGGCGGCGTTTTCGCGTTCCGCCCGCGCCTTGGGCGCGTCTGGCGGGGTCCAGGTATCGCTCATCACTCCAGCCTGACACTTGTCCAACTCGTTGTCAACCGAACGTTTTCAACATTTTGTTTAAATGATACTCGGCGGCAGGAGACGCGGAACCGTATGGCCTTTATCATGGCGGTCGTGGACGACATCGGTCGGTTGATTGAATTGCTGCGGGATCCATCCTCCGGGGCGCGGCTATCGCAGGATGAGTATGGGCGCGACTTCGCGGACAGGCTCTGGCTGGCTGACAACAGGGATACGTGGAAACTAGAACGCAGGCAGTTCTACGACGAGACCGGTTTCCCTAGCTGGGACGCGTTCGCCGTCGGCGACTGGGACCGCTCAATGGAGCTGTACGCGGAAATGCGGCCTGAGCTGCGGGCATTTTTCGGGCGATACCGGGAGCGGGGCTCCCGGTTTTGCCGAATTCGGGTCGTCGAGACGCCGCTGACCCCTTATCTGCGCTGGGAAGTGCACTGCCTGCGAGTCCGGGTTCAGAGCGGCGAGCGCATACGGGTCATCCCGGCTGAGCGGCTGGCCGCTCTGGAGCCACTGGGCCGGCTCGTTCCCGAGCTGCTCTCGCTGTGCGGCGCGACCCTTTACGCCACCGAGTACGAGGACGGCGGCAAGCCGGCCGGCGCTCGGCGCTTCACTGACCGCGCGGTCATCGCCAGCTACGAAGGGCTCGCCAGTGAACTTTTCTGGTCGGGCGAGGACCTGGAGCCTTACTTCGAGCGTGCGGTCGCGCCCTTGCCGCCGTCGTCGCCATAGGACTTGCTGGCGGTCGCCGCCGCAGCGGCGGCCGACCCGGCCTGGCCGACCCGGCGAGCGTCAGTGCGTGGCGTACTTGTCCAGGCCGGCGGACTGCAGTTCCTCGGGCGACATGGCGACTCGGTAGTGCACTGACGCGCCGAAGCCGAGCATCAACGGCTCGGTCACATTCGGAATCTGGCTCGCGCGGTCCAGGTCCACGATCATCAGGGCGCCGCGGCCAACGCCGCTGTCGGTGAAGTAGACCGCCTCGGGCTTGATGGCGCCGAGCACCGCGGCGATCTTGTCGCCCGCCGTGCCCTGCCGGATATAGGTGCTGAACGGCTCAAGCGGAAAATCGGCTTCTACGATGAATTTCATGATATCCCCCCAGGTCAGCGGCATTTCTGATACCGCCAGAACGTAACACGGCGGGGGTGTCGGCTGGCCCCGCGCGGTGTTTGTGGCGTGTCGGGGGCGATGGCGCCGGGGCGGGAGCGCGGGTCGGTGGATGACAGAAGTTCCGGCCGACGGGCGAAACTCCGAAACAGGTTCCCGTATTTTACGATTTCCTGGCACTCGGCTGAGATCTGTGGGGTAGTCAGAGACGAAAGCGATCAAAGTTTCTGATGTGACTGGTGTGACTAAACGGTGCCGTTGGGCGGTTCTGGCTGTTCTTTTTACTTCGTCTTTAACGGCAAGCTATTGCCTTCGCTAACAACTGCACGAGAAAGTTACTCTCAGCTCGGGAGTCACCATCGACACGTGAGAGGCATTTGCTTGTGAAAAAGAATTTGAGGAGATTGCGCGTCTACGGCGCGGCGGGGGTTGCCTCCTTGCTCGCGGTCGGCGGTGGCATCGTGGCGTCCGCCACCGCCTCGGCCTCGGTCAGCCCGAACAGCGTGCGCGTGGCGCTGGCCGGGACCCAGACCGGGCTCGCAACCGCGAAGGCCCTGCAGAAGGCCGCGCCGGCCCTGCCGGCCAGCATCACCGCTAACGTCTACCTGGCCGACCGGGACACGGCGGCCCTGACCGCCTTCGCCCAGGCAGTTTCCACCCCTGGCACCGCGCAGTACCACCGCTACCTGACGGCGGCCCAGGCGCAGGCACTGTACGCGCCGACGACGGCGGAGGCGCAGTCGGTCGAGGGCTGGGCCGCCAGCAACGCGCTGCGGGTCGGCGCGGTGACCGCCGGCTTCGGCGCCTACGTCCAGGTGACCGGCACGGCCAGCGCGATCGCGCACGCGTTCGGGGTGAAGTTCGGCAGTTACCAGGTCGGGGCCAAGAAGCACGCGCAGAAGTTCTGGGCGCCGGAGCAGGCCGCCTCCGTGCCCGCCTCCATCCGCGGCGACGTGCTGACGGTGACCGGCCTCGACAGCGCCAAGCACCAGGCGACGCCGGGCGAGGCCCTGCCGCCGCCACCGCAGAACTACTTCGTCGCGCCGTGGTCCTCGGCCTACTACGGCCAGAAGGTCGCCGCCGGGTCGTATGGCACGGTCGCGGGCACCAAGACGAAGATCCCGACCGTGAACGGCCAGGCCCAGCCCTGGACCAACACCGGCTACACCCCGGCCCAGGTCCGCGGTGCGTACAACGTGGGCCAGTCCGGCGAGACCGGCAAGGGCGTGACGGTCGCGATCATCGACGCCTACACCCCATCGACCCTGGGGGCGGACGCCAGCGAGTACGCGCAGTGGTCGGCCCGCCAGCCCGGCGGCAACCCGGCCCTCGACAAGGCGTTCGCCAAGGGCCAGTTCAAGGTGGTCCAGCACCCCGGGGCGACCACCTATGACGACACGTCGGCGGCCGAGTGCGGCGCCTCCGGCTGGTACGGAGAGTCGACGCTGGACGTCGAGTCCGTGCACGGCATGGCGCCGAACGCGAACGTCACCTACGTCGGCGCGTCCGACTGCACTGACCAGGGCCTCGGCAACGCGGTCGCGTACGTCGTGAACACCCACGCGGCGTCGATCGTGACCGACTCGTGGGGCGAGCCGTTCGACACGTCGTCGATGGTCTCGGTCTATGACCAGCTGTTCGAGGCCGGCGCGGCCGAGGGCATCGGGTTCTTCTTCTCGGCCGGCGACAGCGGCTACGAGGACCCGAACTACGAGGACCCGACCGACCAGGTCGAGGTCGACTACCCGGACTCGAGCCCGTGGGTGACCTCGGTCGGCGGCACCAGCCTGGCGATCGGCAAGAACGAGAACTACGAGGGCGAGACCTCCTGGGGCACCTTCCTCAACCCGCTGACGGTCAGCTCCACGGGGAAGAGCAGCTGGACCTTCGCCGCCACCGACACCCGTGACGAGGTCGTGAACGGCCTCTACGACGGCTCGAGCGGCGGCGGCGTGTCCACTTCCTACGCCCAGCCGTGGTACCAGAAGAACGTGGTGCCGACGCGGCTGGCCGAGACCGAGGTCACGAGCACGCCGATCACCTTCAACACCGGGACCACCGCCTTCGGCACCCTCACGCTGGCCTACAACGAGAGCGTGACCAGGGCGAGCAGCCCGATGCGGGTGACCCCGGACGTGTCGGCGCTGGCCGACCCTTCGACCGGCGTCGCGGTGGGCGAGACCCTCTTCGGCCCGGACAACAAGAAGGGCGTGCCCGGTCCTGAGAAGTTCTACATCAGCCGGATCGGCGGCACCAGCGTCGCCTCGCCCATCTTCGCGGGCATCGAGGCGGACGCGCAGCAGGCGGCCGGGTTCCCGCTCGGCTTCGCCAACCCGGCGATCTACTGGCTGGACGGCCGGAGCTCGAGCGCGTTCCACAACGTGGTCGACAACCCGGGCGGCGCCACGTTCTACGAGATCCGGTCGAACTACACCGACCCGTCCAACGAGACCCTCCCGCTGGTGACCTACCTGCGCACGCTGGGCGCGAACGGCTTCACCGGCCGCAACGTCACCTTCCCGGCAGTCCCGGCGGGCGCGCTTGGGGCCGGATCGCCGGCCCTGCCGAGCGTCACCGTGAACCTGGAGAGCAGGCTGCAGGCGAATGGAGGCTACAGCGACACGACCGGCGTGGGGTCGCCGGACAACTACATCCGGGACTTCAAGGCACTGCACGGGATCTAGGGCAGCCAGCTCTAGGCGCGTGTTAGCAGGAAGCGCTGGGGTCACCCGGAGGGATCCGGGTGACCCCAGCGCTGTTTCGGTTCCGCCCTTAACGTGGCCCCGGGGTTGCGTGGTTGTGGCGGCGGGGGGCGTGGGACCAGGGACCGTTCGATATGACGATTTTGATCTTCTGATCTTCTGGGGTTACCACGGGTAGTGCACTTGGCCGGGGTTGAGGGTTAGCCAGCGGCGCTCGGAAACTCTTGCGCGGTGGCGTCGTTGACGTGCACCATGCCTGCGCTACGAACGGGTCGACGGGAGCATGTCGGTGCTGATCATTTCCGCCTCGGCGGTGGCGGCGCGCGCTTCGGTGATCCGGTCGAGGTGGCCCAGTTCGTCCGCCTGGCGGGTCAGCGCGGCGGCGAGGGACGGCAGGTGGGCGCTGCGGTCTTTGACGGCGAGGCGGCGGTAGATCCGGACGGCGGGTGCGGCGGCGGCGAGCGCTTCGCCGTGGCGGCCCATGTTCGCCAGCATGGCCGCCTGCCGCAGGAGCGCCTGCGCGAGGGCGCGGCCGTACCGGTCGGGGTCCTTGACGTTCAGGTCGCCGTAGATTGTCACCGCCTCGGTCACGGTCTCGAGCGCTTTCGGCTCGTTGTCGAGTGCCTGCAGCACTTGCGCCATCGTCTCCAGACGGTTGGCGAGTATCTCGCGGAACATCGGCCGCCTGATTACCAGCGTTCTGACGAACGCGAGCTCAGGCTGCAGGTGCCGGTACGCCTCCTGTGGACGTCCCGACCGCAGCAGGAGGGCCGGATCGGGCTTGCCGCGCTCGACCATGATCAGGAGGAAGGCGAGGGCAGCCACCGAACCGACGAGGATGCCCGCCACCGCCCACAGCGGTCCAAGAAGCCAGCCGGCTCCCCCGAGCACCGCCGCGCCGACGGCAGGGGTCCAGATCACGATGTGCTTGCGACGACTCCAGGGCGGTGGCCACACAGCCTCATTGTGAGGCGTTATGCCGCATTCGCGAAAGAAGCTCCGGTGGTTTGTTGGGTTCTAGTCGGGAGTGTCGGGCGTGTGCTTGGTGTCTTCCGCGGCCGCGGGGACGACGAGTCCGGTCGGCTCGAAGCCGCCTTCTCCGGCCGCCGCGGCCAGTTCGTAGCCCAGGGACTCGGCGGCGGGAGCGGGCTTCGGGCGGCGGCCGGTCAGGGCCGAGGCGATGGCCGCGATCACGTTGGCCGCGATGGCGAACGCGAAGGCCGCGCCGAGGCCGCTGTGGAACGGCGCCGTGATCAGGTGCGGGAAGAAGTCCCGGCCGACCACGTAGGCCGCGTGGGCCGGGGGCAGCGTGTGGAGCACCGGACCGAGCAGTTGCTGCATCGGGTTGTAGCCGAGGAAGGAGGCGAACAGCACGCCGATCGGCGGCAGGTGCGAGATCGGCGCGGCGGTGGCGGCCGGGACCCCCTGCGCGACCAGGCCGCTGGTCATGGCCGTCGGGAGCTTGCTCGACAGGCCGGCCACCATCAGGCGTGAAGAAGATGCCGATCGAGAGCACGAACGCGGAGTTCTGGAAGGTGGCGATCATGCCGCCCGCCGCCCCGCGCCGGTCGGCCGGGACCGAGTTCATCATCTCGGCCCAGTTGGGCGAGACGAACAGGCCGGAGCCGAAGCCGTTGAGGGCGATGACGAGCGCGAACTCCCAGTAGGGGAAGTTGACCGGGACGAACAGCAGCAGCACGAAGGCCGCCCCGGTCAGCAGCGCGCCGCCGATCGTGAACGCCTTGGCGCCGAACTTGTCGGACAGGATCGCCGGACAGCGGCGCCGATACCAGGAAGCCGATCGTCAGCGGCACCAGGTAGATGCCCGCCCACAGCGGGGTCTGGCTGTAGCTGTAGCCGTGCAGCGGCAGCCAGATGCCCTGCAGCCAGATGATCAGCATGAACTGCATGCCGCCGCGGCCCATCGCCAGCATCAGGCTGGCGATGTTGCCGGCCGCGAACGCCCGGATCTTGAACAGCGAGATGCGGAACAGCGGCTCGGCGACCTTGGTCTCGACGAACACGAAGATGATCAGCAGCGCCAGGCCGCCGAAGAGCATGGACAGGACCATCGGGCTGGTCCAGCCCATCGGGTGCCCGCCGTAGGGCTGCAGGCCGTAGGTGATGCCGACCAGGATCGAGATCAGGCCGACGCGCGAACAGCAGGTTGCCCCACCAGTCCATCTTGGCGTGCTTGCGGATCCCGATGTCGTGCAGCATGAAGTAGGCCCAGACGGTGCCGAAGACGCCGATCGGGGCCGAGACGAGGAAGATCAGGTGCCAGTTGATCGGGGCGAGCACGCCGCCGAGGATGAGGCCGATGAACGACCCGCCGATGGCCGCGATCGAGTTCACCGACAGGGCGGTGCCGCGCTGGTTGGCCGGGAACGCGTCGGTGACGATGGCGGCCGAGTTGGCGAACAGGAACGCGCCGCCGATGCCCTGCACGACCCGCCAGATGATCAGCCACAGCGCCCCGTCCGCGCCGTGCATCCAGGTCACGGTCAGGAAGATCGACCCCACGCTGAAGATCGCGAAGCCCAGGGTGAACATCCGCACCCGGCCGAACATGTCGCCCAGGCGGCCGAACGACACCACCAGGACCGCCGACACGACCAGGAAGCCCATGAACATCCACAGCAGGTAGCTGGTGTTGCCGGGGCTCAGCGGGTTCAGCCCGATGCCGTGGAAGACGTCCGGCAGCGCGATCAGCACGATCGACTGGTTGATCGTCGCCATCAGCGTGCCGAGCGTCGCGTTGGACAGCGCGATCCACTTGTAGTGCGGGCCGAGCGGTCGGTCGGCTCCGCGCTGGCGCGCCTGCCACGTCAGAATTAACCGTCATCGGACGGACATGCTCCCCATCTGAGACCCCGCTACTTGCTATTCGTCAACTAACAATGACAGACCATTTCACATCGGGGCACCCCAGGCCAAGCGTGATTTCACGAGCGCCGCTCGTCGTCGTCCCGCAGCCTGGCCACGCATTCGACGCTTCCGCAGGTCCGTCCCGAGCCGAGCCGGGGCCTGCCGCACGCGCAGGGGCGGATGGGGCGGGCCAGCCAGGCGGCATGCGAGATCAACTCGAGCTCGCCGTCATCGCCGGGGACCGAGACGACGGGGCGGATCCGGCCGCCCGGCAGCGCAAGCCACTCCCGCGGCCTGTCGTCTGCCGCGGGGCGGCGCGGAGCAGAACCCATAACCCAATCTTCCCAGGAGGCCGGGACCCCGGCGTCCGCTCCCCTCGCGGAGTGGGGGGACGCGCTACGCGTGTTGCGACAATTGGTGACAGTGCGGAGTGTCGCCGCGACGGACAGCTATGGGCGAACTATGGTGGAGACCGCCAACCACCCATTTTGTGTCCTGGGAGCGAAGCAGCCCGGTCCGCTGCTTGAGGGTCCCGCCAGGAACTGACTCATTTCCATCGTTCGACCGCTGGACGCTTGGTCTGCCTCGATCACGGCATCCACCAGAGGAGTGCGACCTGAAGTGGAATTTCTCAAGACGCTTTTCAGCAGACGAGGCTTCCTCATCGCCATCTACATTCTGATCGGCGTGTTCCTCAATACGGCGGCTCCGCACGCGCCGACGACCCCGGACAGCGTGGCGTCGCTGCATAGCTGGGGTCAGTACATCATCTCGGTTCTCTTCTGGCCGCTGAGCCTCTGGCACCCGACCTTCACCCTGGGCAAGTGGACGCCCTGATTCGCCGGGTCGCTAGCTGAGCTTGCCGTTCTCTGAATAGCGCGCCCGGCTACGACGACCGCGGTCGGACTGCGTAGGTCAGGTGGGTCACTCGCCGGGTCGGCTGCGCGCGGACCTGCTCCAGGGCTACGCGGCTCGCGTCCACGCCCTCGAACAGGCGGATTCCTGAGCCGAAGAGCACGGGTGCGAGCGCGATCGCGAACTCGTCGACCAGGCCGGCGTTCACGTACTCGAGGATCGTCGCGCCGCCGCCGGCGATGCGGACGTCCCGGTCGCCCGCGGCCTGGCGGGCCTGGTCGAGCGCGGTCTCGATGCCGTCGTTGACGAAGTGGAAGGTCGTCCCGCCCGGCCGCTCCCAGGGATCGCGCTTCTCGTGCGTCACGACGAAGACCGGCGTGTGGAACGGCGCCTCCTGCGGCCACGCCTGCTCGCCGAGATCGAACATGCGCCTGCCCATCACGCTCGCGCCGGTGCGCTCGAACGTCTCCCGCGCGATGTCGTTGTCCCGTCCCTCCTCGCCGCCCTCGCCGAGCTTCAGGTTCTCCCGGAAGAACCGCAGCGGGAAGATCCACTGCTGCAGTTCCATCCACTGCGCCATCCAGCGCTGCAGGCCCGGGTCGTCCCCGCGCTCCTCGGGCGCGATGAACCCGTCGAGTGACATCGTCACGCTGAAGAACACCTTCCCGGCCATCAGTCCTCTTCTCCCGCTTCTCCCGTCCGAACGATCTCGGTGACGTAGGCAGCCAAGTTGCTCAGGGTCTGCTCGCCGCCCTCGATCGCGTGGTACTGCTCGGCCGCCTCGTCGCGCAGCTCCCTGGTGGGGAACACCGCGCGCATCTCGATCCGGGTCGCCGCGCCGTCGGGCGCGAACGTGATGACCGACTCGAAGGCGTTCGGGTCGCCGCGGGACTCGCCGTGCAGCAGGGCGATCCGCTCCGGCGGGGTGATCTCGGTCCAGGAGATCCACTCCTGGTAGTCCGTCCCGTCCGGTCCGTGCAGCACGAAGTCCCACTCCCCGCCGACGCGGAACTCGAACGCCAGAGTGGTGGTGGTGAACCCCTCCGGCCCCCACCACCGCGACAGGTGCCGCACCTCGGCGAACGCCTCGAACACGAGCTCCCTCGGCGCACCGATGACCCGGGAGATCACGATCTCGCGGTCGGCCGTCGCGGACTGCGCCGACGCTCCTCGTCCCGTCGCATTCATCAGCTACTCCCCCTGCCTTGCCTGCTTGAGATCCTGCACGTACGCGTCCAGCCGGTCGAAGCTCTCGTTCCAGAACCGCTCGAACCCGCCCGCCCACTCGTGAACCGGCCGCAGCCCGCGCGCGTCCAGGCCGTACAGGCGCTGCCTGCCCGCCTTGCGGTCCCGCACCAGCCCGACCTCGCGGAGCACCCGCAGGTGCTTGGACGCCCCCGGCTGGGTCATCCCCAGCTCACGGGCGAGATCGGTCACCGGCCGCTCACCCGACCGCAGCAGCACCAGGATCTCCCGGCGCTGCGGCTCGGCGATCGCGTTGAAGACGTCCGACGTCGTCGCTGCTCGTGCCATGTCCGCCATCATATTCCGATATCGGCATGCGTCAAGCGGAAGAATTCGCTCGCTGGTTCAGCTCGGGCGCTCGGCCTGGAGCCCCGGTTGAAGCAGTTGAAAGCGTACGACGCCTCTGCTCTTGTAGGGATCAGCAGTCATGCCAGCTTCACCAGGCCTTCCTGCGGGCGGAGCTGGCGCAGTCACGCGCGTGGGGGGTCGATGCGCGCGAGGCCGACATCGCCGAACTCGGCGAGCGGGCCGGCCACTACCAGCCCTCGGGCGCGGAGGTGGCGGTCTGGTGCCCGGAGGACATGTACATCGAGGAACCCGGCGCCCTCGTCACGGCTTATCTGTCCGCGTGCCGACTGCACGGGGTGCAGATCCTGGAGTCGGAGCCTGCGACCGCCGTGCTGATATCCGGAGGGCGGGTAACCGGGCTCGAGACCGCCAGCCGGAACATCACCGCCCGGACCGTGGTCGACGCCGCCGGAGCGTGGGCGCGTCAGGTCGGCGAGCTCGCGCGGGCCTGGGTGCCGGTCGCCCCCGTCCTCGGGCCTGGCCCGATTCTCACCCGATCGATTCGGCCGTCTGACCGATGCGGCTCTGGTGGAGAGGGGTGCCTGGCAGTACGCCCACTACTACGATCCGGCTGGGTAGCGCCTTGGCGGCCGGGATCGGGATCAGGCGGTCAGTACATCCGCTGGGCATTGGGGCCGACGGTGTAGCAGGCTCCCTGTGATTCCCTGGCGGCCGCCTCGGCCGCTCGGGTCATCGTGTCCATGCAGGTGGGGCACTTGCCTAGGCGGTCGATGTCCGCCTGCCGAGCCTGCTCGCCACAGTAGAAGCACTCTTCCATCATCGATTCTTCCGTTCATCGGGTCGGCGTCGGCCGACCCGGGTGCTTACGTCGATGCGCGCGAGCATATTGCACCATTAGTAGCGCTGTGTCCCATTTGCCCCGCGCGGGAGGCCCCACGGGAGGCTCCACGGGAGGCAGCGGGCGCGGGTTTGACATGGAGCGCGCTCCAGCATCCAGGCTGGTAGTCGGGGCCCGGGCAGACCGGGCGAAGCCACCGCCTGGAGAGGAACTCGCATGAGATACCGCACGATTGGCTCGGATCCGAACACCCAGCGTGAGGTGAGCGTGCTCAGCCTGGGGGCGATGCACTTCGGCACGGCGACGGACGAGGCGACCTCGTTCGCGATCCTGGACCGGTACGTGGACGCCGGGGGCACCTTCATCGACACCTCAGGCAACTACGCGTTCTGGGCCAACGGCACCCAGGGCGGGGAGAGCGAGGAACTGCTCGGACGGTGGCGGCGCAGCCGCGGCGTCGGTGACGAGATCGTGATCGCGACCAAGGTCGGCGCCCGGCCGCTGGCCCCGGGCACCAGCTTCATCGACAACGCCGAGGGGCTGTCGGCCAAGGTGATCCACGAGTCGGCCGAACGGAGCCTGGACCGGCTCGGGCTGTCGCGGCTGGATGTGCTGTACGCGCATATCGAGGATCCGGCGGTGCCGCTGGACGAGACCGTGGCGGGTTTCGCCGCGCTGGTGGCCGAGGGGACCGTGGGTCTGCTCGGGGTGAGCAATCACTGGGCGTGGCGGGTGGAGCGGGCCCGCGCTCTGGCCGCCGCGGCCGGGCTGCCGGGGTATGAGGTGCTGCAGTACCAGCACAGCTACCTGCGGCCGCGGACCGACCGGCCGGGCCTGCTGTCTCCGGACGGCGCACAGGGCGCGGTCGGCGGAGACCTGCTCAGCTACCTGCGGGCCGACCCGGGGCTGTCGATGGTCGTCTACTCGCCGCTGCTCAAGGGCGGCTACGTCAAGCCGGAGCGGCTGGACGAGGCCGAGTACGGGTACCCGGGCACGCCCGCCCGGCTGGCGGCGCTGCGCGAGGTGGCCAAGGACGCCGACGCGACGCTGAACCAGGTGGTGCTGGCCTGGCTGATCGGAGGCGACGTCCCGATGATCCCGCTGGTCGGCGCCTCCTCGGTCGCCCAATTGGACGAGAGCCTGGCCGCGGTGGACCTGGAGCTCACCGCGGAGCAGCGCGCGCGGCTGGACGCGGCCGGGTAGCGGGGCAGCCGGGCTGGCGGGCTGGCGGCGGCCTCATCCGCCCACCCGGGTCTCTAGGGCCCGGGAGCGACACGGGCGCGAACGGCGCGCCGCCATCTGGACGATGGGTGACGACTACGCCGTGCAGCCCAGACGAGCTCCGCACGCTGTTCCTGTTCGAGAAGCTGACCGACGACCAGCTTGACTGGCTGTGCCAACGGGGCCGGGTCGAGAGACTTCCCGGCCGGGCCGGTGTACACGGAGGGTGACCCCGCCCGCTGTTTCTTCGTGCTGCTGGAGGGCACGGTGGTGCTGTCGCGGCGGGTGGGGGCCGACGATGTCGAGGTCTGCCGGACCTCGCAGCCGGGCGCGCACGCGGGCGCGTGGCAGGCCTATCTTGGCGACCGGGTGCCGCAGCTGTACACGAACTCCATGCGGGTCACCGAGCGGTCGCGGTTCATGGTGCTCGACGCGGCCGGGTTCGCGGAGCTGGTCAACGGGTGGTTCCCGATGGCGGTGCACCTGCTCGAGGGGCACGTCTTCTACCGCACGGAAGTGCAGGAGCTGACCGCGCAGCGCGAACGGCTGCTGGGGCTTGGCTCGCTGTCAGCGGGCCTCACCCACGAATTGAACAACCCGGCCGGGGCGGCGGTCCGGGCAGCGGCCGAGCTGCGCGAGCGGGTCGCCGGCACGTGGCGCAGGCTGAGCGCGATCGCGGCCGGGCCGTACGAGCGGGGCACAGTGGAGACGCTGATCAAGCTTCAGGAGGAGGCCGTCAGACGAGTGCCCAGCGACGCAGGCGCTGCACGCCGCTAGAGGCATCGGATCGGGAGGATGGCACAACCGACTGGCTGGAGTCGCGCGGGCTGGAGGACGACGGCTGGCAGCTTGCCCCGACCCTGGTTGCCGCCGGGCTCGACATCGCCTGGCTGGAGCATGTCGCGGCTTCGGTGGAGGACGCGGCGCTGGCGGAGGCGGTGCGGTGGCTTGTCTACACGGTCGAGACGGAACTGCTGATCAAGGAGATCGAGGAGTCCACGACGCGGATCTCCACCGTGGTCGGCGCGGCCAAGCAGTACTCGCAGCTCGACCGGGACCCGTACCAGATCATCGACGTTCATGAACTGCTTGACAGCACGCTGCTGGTGCTGGCGGGAACGATCCCTCCCGGTATCCGGCTGGTCAAGGAGTACGACTGGTCGTGCCCGGCGATCCCCGCGTACGCGGAGCGAGCTGAACGAGGTCTGGACCAACCTGATCGACAACGCGGTGTCGGCGATGGGCGAGGCGGGCGTGCTGACCGTGCGCACCGGGATGGACCGGGATCAGGTGGCGGTCGTCATCGGAGATACCGGGCCCGGAGTGCCGGCCGGAGATCCGCGACCGGATCTTCGATCCGCTCTTCACGACGAAACCGGTGGGGCAGGGCACCGGGCTCGGACTCGACGTCAGCTGGCGCATCGTGGTGAACAACCACCACGGGGATATCCAGGTCGAGTCGGTGCCCGGTGACACGCGGTTCCGAGTGCGGCTGCCGACTAGCTGATCCGGGGCACAATTCACGCCAGAGCAGTTACGTCGCCGTTGCCGGAGGCTCGCTCAGCGAAGCGATGCACGCCGTGAGCAGGCGCCGCATCTGATCTTGCTCGCTGGCATTTAGATCGGCCAGCATGTCCTGCTCGACGCGGCGGACCGCGGCGCTGGCCACCTTGAGCTGCCGGCGCCCGCGGGCGGTCAGCTCAGTCGGCAGGGCCCTGCCTACCGGTGCCTGGGCCGGGCGGGCGACGAGTCCCTGGCGTTCGAGGGCTTGCAGGAGCACGTTCATCGACTGCCGGGTGACGAAGGCACCGCGGGCAAGCTCGGAGTTGGACAGGCCCGGTCGCTGGGAAAGCAGCTCCAGGCAGGAGTAGTGGGTAATCGTCATGCCCAGCGGCCTCAGCACGGCCTCCAGGGCGGAGTGCAGGGCGCTCGCGGCCGCTTTCAGCATGTACCCCAGTGATGTGTCCAGCTCGATTCCCGGCTCACCTTGACTCATGTCAGTATTCTGACATACATTGTGGCGTGTCAGGAGACTGACATACAATGAGGAGGTAAGGATCGTGGCCGTTACCGGACCCGACTTCGTTTCACTGCAGGTGCGCGACCTGGAGCGTTCCGCCGTTTTCTACGAGCAGTACCTGGGGCTGAAGCGCTCCGACGCAGGACCGCCGCACGCCGTCGTGTTCGGCACCAAGCCGATCGCGTTCGCCGTCCGTGACGTCGTCGCGGGCACCGACCTGGACGCGATCGCGCAGCCGGGCCAGGGGGTGGCGCTGTGGCTGCACGCCCCCGACGCGCAGGACATCCACGACGCCCTCGCCGCCGCCGGCACGACGATCGTCTCAGCGCCCGTCGACGGGCCGTTCGGCCGCACTTTCACGTTCGCGGACCCCGACGGCTACCAGGTGACTCTCCACGACCGCGGCTGAGCCGGCGTCCTGGTCTTCGGCGACTGCTTCACGTACGCGCTGGCCGAGCTGACCGGGCGCCCCGGCTGTCGCGGCGGCCCCGGACGATGCCCGCGCTGATCAGGGACTCGGCCGTGTCGAGGATCGCCTGGCGGAGCGGGCGCGGGGTCCAGCCGAGCTCGCGGACGGCCTTCTCCGAGGTGACGTCGTGCTGGATGCCCAGCATCTCGGCGCCGAGCTTCGCCTCGCCGTTGAAGGGGGCGGCGACGCGGAGGATCCTGGGCGGCAGCGGCCGGGTGGCGACCTTGTAGCCGTGCGGTCCGTACTCCTGCTTGAGGATCTCGGCGATGCCGGTCATTGGCAGGGCGCCGTTGGCGCAGATGTAGCGGTTCCCCTTCGCCTCGGGGACCTCGAGGGCGAGGCGGTGCACGGCCGCAAGGTCGCGGACGTCGGTGAACGCCAGGTGCAGCGGCGGTATCGCGGGCATCTCGCCGGCCAGCATCCGGCGGACGATGTCGGCCGAACTCTCCCGCTTGACCTGGAGCGGCGGGCCGATGATGGCGCCGGGGTGAAGGACGGCCAGTTCGATGCCGTGATCGGCGGCGAGATCCCAGGCCCTCCGTTCCGCCTGCAGCTTGCTCTTGGCGTAGGCGTTGCACTCGGCCGGGTCCGACCAGTCGGCCTCGGTCCGCTGGCGGCCCGCGGTCGCGCGGTTGCGGGTGATCACGTCGAGCGAGGAGGTGCAGACGACGCGCTGCGCCCCGGCCGAGGCCGCCGCCGTGAGCACTCGGGTGGTCCCGTCGACGGCCGGGCGGGTCACTTCGTCCTCGCGCCTGGGTGCCTTGAACGGGATCGGCGAGGCGACGTGGAGGACGTAGTCGCACCCGCGGACCGCTTCGGGCCAGCCTTCGTCGGCGTCCAGAGTGGCCTCGACCAGCTCGAACGTGCCGCTCGCGCGGTCGACGGCCGCGCGCAGGTGCGCCGTGTCGGCGGTGGCGAGGTTCCGGACGGTGCCGCGCACGTCGTACCCGTGCGCGAGGAGGTCGACGATGCAGTGCCCGGCCACGAAACCGGTGGCCCCGGTGACCAGCACCGTGCCCCGCTTGCCGTGATTCATGGTCAACACATAGGGGTCGGCCGGGGCGGCGTCAAGTGCGCGCTTACCTTCAGGCCTGGGTGCGCGGCCGGGGGATCCGCACTGCTGCCGCTGACCGCCTCCGCTCTTCGGCACCTCGCAGCAGCGCGACAAATACGTCCGATGACTCTCGCCATCCTTCTGACCGGCTTCTCAAGTTTTGCGATGAAGTCTAGACTTCGTCTCGTACCAGAGGTACAACACATCCGATGTATCAAATGCGTTAACGGCTTTGCACACACCCACCTCGCGTCCGGGGAGGACTCATGTCCGCTCGATGTTCGTCACTTCTGCACCGACTTCTCGCCAGCGCCGCCGCCTGCCTGATCGCGGTCGCCGCCGTCCTCGTCACCGCCGCCCTCGGCGGCACTCCGGCGGCGTCGGCCGCCACTGACACCACCGCCTGGCAGAACGGGGCCTTCTCGGAAAACACCGGGGGCGTGGTGTCTCGCTCGGACGTCTTCCTCGGGCCAGCCGAACACCGCCGACTCGCAGTCGCTGCCGCTGGGCAACGGCTCGCTCGGCGTCGCCGCGTGGGCGGCGGGCGGCTTCACCGCGCAGCTCAACCGCAGCGACACCATGCCGAATCGGCTGTCCCCGGGCCAGGTGCAGATCCCGGGCCTGGCGGCGATGACGTCGGCGTCGAACTTCACCGGCACGCTCGACCTGTACAACGGGGTGCTGAACGAGTCCGGCGGCGGCATGACCATGCAGGCGTGGGTGCCGGCCGGCAAGGACGAGCTGATCGTCAACGTCACCGGCGCCAACCCGAGCACCCAGGAGACCGCCGACCTGCACCTGTGGAGCGGCCGCAGCCCGACCGCGGCCGCGTCGGGCGCGATCGGCAGCCTGGCCCAGACCTGGGTGGACAACTCCCAGACCGGCTACTCCGGGCAGACCTTCGGCGCGATGAGCGCGATCACCGCGGGCGGGACCGAACGTCACCGCGTCGGTCGTCAACTCGACCGAGGTGCAGGTCTCCTTCACCCCGAACTCCAACGGCTCGTTCCGGGTCGTCATCGCCTCGCCCGCGTGGACCGGCGGCAACGCCGACCACCACCGCCTCGACCCTGATCGGCAGCGACGCCACCACCGCCGCGTCGACGCTGCTGTCGACCCAGTCGTCGTGGTGGAACGGCTACTGGGCGAACGCCGGGCTGATCGAGGCGAACTCCTCCGACGGCACCGGCGCAGTACATGGAGAACCTGCGGACCCTCTACCTCTACGACGAGGCCGCCTCGATGCACAGCCGGCGACTACCCGGGCAGCCAGGCCGGGGTCGCGGACATGTTCGCCTACGACCAGGACCAGCAGGACTGGTACCCGGCCGGGTACTGGCTGTGGAACCTGCGCGGGCAGATCGCCGCGAACATGTCGTCCGGCAACTTCAGCGCTGCAACGTGCCGATCTTCGGCATGTACCTCAACGACCTGCCGGCGATCGAGTCGTGGACCAGCGCGCAGATGGGCGGCAAGGCCGGGGCGTGCGTGCCGGAGACGATGCGGTTCAACGGCAACGGCTACTACAACGGCGGCAGCAACACGTCGAACGCCTCGTGCGCCACGGCGTCCAGCCCGAGCTACAACGCCCAGAACATCACCAGCGGCGCCGAGATCGCGCTGTGAGATCTGGCAGCAGTACCAGGACACCGGCAGCCTCGCGTTCCTGCAGCAGTACTATCCCGGTGATGGAGCAGGCGGCCGACGTTCCTGCTGGCCTACCAGAGCGTCGGCTCCGACGGCTACCTGCACGCGGTCGCCAACGCGCACGAGACCCAGTGGGCGGTCCAGGACCCGACCGACGACATCGCCGCCGACCAGGCGCTGTTCCCGGCGGTCGTCAGCGCGGCGACGCTGCTGAACACCGACTCCTCGCTGGTCTCGCAGCTGCGAACCGCCGAGAACCAGATCGAGCCGTACGCGCGGATCGAGCCAGTCGAGCCTGACTTCACTGCTCAACTCGCAGCCGACGTCGGCGTCGGCGGCCGCCAGCGCCGACGCCGCCGGCACCGACGTGATCGGCGACTCCTACCAGCCGTCGGCGACGATCCGCAACGGCGAGAACATCGGCCTCGAGCCGGTCTGGCCGTACGGCGTCATCGGCGACAGCACGACGGTGAACGGGGACAACCTGACCGCGCTGGCCGACCGGACCTACAACTCCAGGCCGAATACGGACTCCAACGACTGGAGTTACGACGCGGTCGACGCGGCCCGCCTGGACATGGGCTCCCAGGTCTCCACCGACCTCGTCAACAACACCGAGAAATACCAGACGTACATCTCCGGCCTGGCCGCGTTCAACCCCGGTTCGAGCGACGAGCCGTATATCGAGCAGGCGTCCAACGTCGCCACCGCGATGGACGAGGCGCTGGCCACCGACTACGACGGGACCCTGCGCATCGCCCCGGCCTGGCCGTCGGGCTGGGACGCCTCGGGCACGGTCTACATCCAGGGCGGCTCCAAGGTCGACGTGCAGATCGAGGGCGGCGTCATCGCCACCGCCGCCATCCAGGCCGGCACGACCGAGACGATGACCGTGCGCAACCCGTGGTCGGGCCAGCAGGCGGAGGTGGTCAACGGGTCGACCGGCGCCGTGGTGGTCTCCGCGACCACCAGCGGCACGCTCAGCGTGCCGGTGACGGCCGGCTCGTCGTACCTGATCGAGCAGCCGTCGGCGCCCACCACCTCGCTGGCGTTCGCACAGGTCACCGGCACCCAGGCGACCGCCGCGAAGCACCTCGGGGGCAAGGTTCAGATCGGCCTCGACGCGGCCGCCGGCTCCACGAGCCTGGCCGCCTCCTTCAACGACGTCGGCATCACCGCCGACAGCGAACACGGCGCCTGGCAACTACGACGGCGGCGGCGCCAGCTTCTCCGAGACCGCGCTGACCAACGCCGGGGCGGCTCCCGGCGCGACCGTCGTCTCCTCGGGAATCGCGTTCACGTTCCCGAACGTCGCCGCCGGGAGCAACGACAACACCGTCGCCGAGGGCCAGAAGATCACGATGTCCGGCAGCGGCACCCTCGGGTTCCTGGTGTCGGGCAGCTACGGGCCCGCCACCGGGACCGGGACCATCACCTACACCGACGGCAGCACCCAGAGCTACACGCTCAACGCCCCCGACTGGTTCTCCACCACGCCGCCGAGCGGCGGGGCGGTCGCGGTCAGCTCGGCCTACCAGAACCGGCAGGGCAACACCACCTACGCCGGCACCGGCGACATCTTCTCCGAGACGGTCGCGCTCACCGCGGGCAAGACCGTCGCCTCGGTCACCCTGCCGCCAGGCGGGGCGCTGGCCACGGGCACCCCGGCCGTGCACGTCTTCGCGATCAGCGCGGAGGGGCCGTACGGCGGCACCGCGGCCGCGGTGCCGGGGACGGTGCAGGCGGCCAACTACGACACCGGCGGGCAGGGCACCGGCTACAGCGTCGCCTCGGTCAACGGCAGCGCCAACAGCTACCGGCCGGACGGGGTCGACCTCGAGGCCTGCAGCGACACCGGGTGCGGTGACGACATCGGCTGGACCGGGACCGGGCAGTGGTTCCGCTACACCGTCAACGTCGCCACCGCCAGGAGCTACACGGTCAGCCTGCGGCTGTCCTCCCCCTGCGGCGTGACCGACGCGCTGCACATCGCCAGTTCGTCCGGAGCCAACCTGTCCGGGTCGGTCAACGCCCCGAACACCGGCGGCTGGCAGACCTATGCCACGGCGACCGTCAGCGTCGCCCTTCCGGCCGGCAAGCAGACGCTCACCATTTACCAGGACAACGGAGGGTGGAACATCCACGACCTGACGTTCTCCTAGGTCGTTATGTGCCAAATGCGCGTTTGGGCTCGCTCTTGCGCCAAAGCGCATTCGGCACGTTGGGGTGGGACTTTGGCTCGTAGGTGAGGGGCGGTGGCACGCCGCGTCTAGGAGCCGTTGTCACGATGGGCGGAGCGGGCTAGCGTCTCGGCCATGGAGACGCTTGGGAACGATCTCATCCTGCTCTCGATCCGTCCCAGCGGCGTGATCGGCACAGCGGCGAAGCTCGGGTTCGGCTTGTCGGGCAGCGAGCTTGTCCGGCTCACGGCGCTCGGGCGGGTCGAGGTCGAGGGCGGCCAGATCGTCATTCACGATGAGGCGCCGACGGGCGATGTGCTCCTCGACGAGGCGCTGAAGAGCATGCACGGGGGTCTCCCGGCGCAGTACTGGATCGCCGGGCGCGGGGACGTTACCCGACCGTACCTGGAACGGCTCGTCGGCGCCGGGATCATCAGCCTCGATCGCCGCAAGGCCCTCGGCCTCGTTTCCGTGGCCGGCTGGACGGTTGTCGACGCCGGACGGCTGGCGGCGGCGCGGGCCAGGCTGGACGCCGTCGCCTACGGTTCTGACAGCGCCGATTCCGAGCAGGTCGCCCTGGCCGGGCTGGCCAGCGCGATCGGGCTGCCGCCCCTGGTCTACCCGGGCTTCGCGGGTTGGTCCGCGCGCAGGCGGGTCGCGCGGGTTGGCCGCGATAGCGGATCGACTGCGGACCTTACGGCGGCTCCCCGCACCGCGAATACAACGGCCGTGTGGTCTGCGGTCAACAGCGTCAACCATGCGGTGGCATCCGCCGCCACCGGAGCAGCGCACCATGCGGCCGACCATGGGGGGCACTCCGGAGGCGGGCACCACTGACGTCCGGGCGGGCCGGCCCCGACGCCAGACCGAAACACCAGGCACGTTGGAAGCATGAATCACGCTAATCGCGGGGTTGGTGGGCAAACGCGCGTTGGCGGCGTGATCACGAAGAATTTATGCACTTATTCGATAATTAACCTTCGCCAGGATAAAACACTTCGCGATCATGGGCGCGCGGAGGCAGGTCGCGGTATCGAAGTGCGACCTGATGCGGCTAATGGGGCGTGCAGGGCAGATGGGGCGCCCGAGATAGTGGGCTACCTGGGCGTGGTGGGCTGTGCGGGCGTGGCGGGGTGCTCGGGCGTGGCGGGGTGCTCGGACCTGACAGGGGTGCTCGGACGTGGCGGGGTGCTCGGACGTGGCGGGGTGCTCGGACGTGGCGGGGTGCTCGGACGTGGCGGGGTGGGGTGTTAGTGACGGGTGAGGGGTGGCGGTAGGTCGCGGCGGAGTGCCGATTGGCGTTTGGGTCGCCAGGACGACCGAAACGCCATACGGAGCGGGGGCCGGGCGTTCGGGGTCCTTCGGCGCGCGGGCGCGGCGGGGCGGGGCGGGCATTGTTGGGGATCGGGGACAATGGGGGGCAATTGGCGGTGGAGGGATCGGGATCGTGAGCGTGAGCATGGACGATGCGCGGCGGGTGTACGTCGTGGGGGGCGGGCCTGGGGGGCTGGCGGCGGCGGCTGAGCTGCGGCGGCGGGGGTTGCGGCCGGTGGTGCTCGAACGCGGCGAGGGGGTCGGGACCAGCTGGCGGGCGGGGTACGACCGGTTGCACTTGCATACCGTGCGCGCGCTTTCCGGGCTGCCTGGGTTCGGGATTCCGCGGGCGGCCGGTCGGTGGGCGTCGCGGGACGCCGTAATCGACTACCTGGAGCGGTATCGCGCCCATCATGACCTTGAGGTCCGGGCGAACACCGAGGTCGAGCGGATCACGGCGGCGGGGACGGCGGAGGCGACGGCGTCGGCGGGGACGGCGGGGACGCGGGCGGCGGGGACGGCGGGGACGCGGGCGGCGGATGACGGGGACGGCACCCGGTGGGTTATTCACACCACGGCGGGCGAACGGCTGCCGGCCCGGTCGATCGTGGTCGCGACCGGTCATGCGCACACGCCCTTCGTGCCGGACTGGCCGGGGCGCGAGGCGTACTCGGGCGAGCTGCGGCACGCGCGGGAGTACCGCAACCCGGGCCCGTTCGCGGGGCTCGACGTGCTCGTGGTCGGCGTCGGCAACAGCGGCGCCGAGATCGCCACCGACCTGGGCGAGGGCGGCGCCCGCAAGGTCTGGATCGCGGTGCGGACGCCGCCCCAGATCGTCAGGCGCCAGGTCGCCGGGTGGCCCGCGCACGCGACCGGCCTGCTCGTCAGCAGGCTGCCGTCGGCGCTGGTGGACCCGGTCGCCCGGCTGCAGCGGCGGCTCACCATCCCCGATCTCACCCGCTACGGCATCCGGCGGCCGGACGACGGCCTGATGACGCGGGTGCGGCGGGTCGGCGAGGTGCCCCTGCAGGACGTCGGGTTCATCGGCGCCGTCCGCAGCGGCGCGGTGACGCCGGTGGCGGCGGTGACCGGGTTCGAGGGTGACAAGGTCCTGCTGGCGGACGGATCGACCATCAGCCCGCAGGCGGTGATCGCGGCGACCGGTTACCGCCGCGGGCTCGAGAAGATGGTCGGCGAGCTGGGGGTGCTCGACGAGCGGGGCCTGCCCCGGGTGCACGGCGGGACGGCGGCCGCGCCGGGCCTGCACTTCGTCGGCTACACCGTCTCGCTGCGGGGAATGCTGCGCGACATCGCGGCCGACGCGCGGCGGGTCGCCCCGGCGGTAGCACGCGATTACGCGGCGGGGGCGCGCTAGTTCCTGGCAGCGGTGGCACGCGATTACGTGGCGTGGGGCACTAGTTCCTGGCATACGGGTGTTGAAGGTCTCCCCCGCTGTGGGTAGAGAGGTTGACGGGGCGGGTGAAACCACGGTCCGTTCGAGATGACGATCTTGATCTTGATCGGACGAACGGGACCACTGCCAACGGAGGTGAGGCCGGTGGCTGACGCCGAAGATCACCCGATGAGCTCGTTCACCGATCGGGCGCGATCGGCTCTTTCGCGCATTGAGCAGGACGAGCGCGTCCGGTCGACCACGGCCGCAGCTCGGTCGGTGGCCGTTCAGGCCGAGGGCGTGTCGCAGACCGTTTCGCGGAAGGTCGCCCAGGACGACGCGTGGGATGAGCTGCGCGGCGACGTGCAGCTGCTGACCGAGATCGCGCGGGCGCATCACGCGCTGATCGTCGACCTGATCGACCGGGTCGCGGAGCTTGAGGCGCAGGCCGCGGGGCGCCGTGACGGTTGAGGAGGAGCTGACCCGCCTGTGCGCCGACGCCGTCGGGCGCGTTGCCGACCTGCCCGCGCTCGACGCGGTCATGGAGGACAGCGGACGACAGCGGCTGGCCGCGTACTACCTGTACAGCGCGCTGCTGGCCGGCCTCATCGGGCCGGACGACCTGACGCCCGGACGGTGGCCGCCGGAGCTGGCCGAACCGCTCCGGCAGCGCGGGCTGGCCCGGTTCGCGCCGCGGACCGGGCGGGCGCTCGACGCCGAGCTGACCCCGGCCGAGCAGGCGACCAGGCGGAGCCCGGGCCGGCAGCTTGAGTTCGCGCAGATCCTGGTGGACCTGATTGACGGCGGATCGTTCGGGCCGCTGTGCCTGGCGGCCGACAGCGTGCGGCTGGCTCGGCCGGGCGACCGGCCCGGCTCGAACGCCGGGTCGGGGCAGGAACTGGAGCTGATCAAGGGCGGCCAGGTTGTCGGCACCTGCCCGGTCAGGGCGCACTGGGAACTGGTCGCGCAGCATCTGGCGGGCGCTCCGCTCGGCGACCCGGCCCAGGCGGCGGGCCGGCCGGGAGTGGCCAGGACAACGTTTGCCCGGCGGTTGAAAGACACCGCGGTCCCGCACGCCGTCAGCGTGGGCGTGGCGTTCGCGGTCAGCGTGCACCCGCTCGGCACGATCGCGGGCGAGGGCACCCGGCTGATCAGAGCGCGGATCGAGGCGGGCACCGACCAGGCCGACGCGCTCCATCGCCTCGGCCGGGATCTGAGCACCCTGCGCGCGCAGGCCGACGGCGAGCTGGCCGACCTGCCGACTGGAAGGAGCAGCGCATGACCGAGACGCTTGCGGCCCAGAGCCGCAGGAGCGCCGACGCAGAGCCCGCCGACCTGCGGCGGGTCGGGATCAACCCGGATTTCTGGTATCCGGTCGCCGTGTCCGGCTCGGTGCGGAGGGGGAAGACGTTCGCGGCCCGCTTCGCCGGGGAGCGGATCGCGCTGTACCGCAGCGCCGGCGGCGTCGTCTACGCGCTTGAGGACCGGTGCGCGCACCGGCAGGTGCCGCTGAGCATGGGCGTGGTCGAGGGCGAGGCGCTGCGCTGCTGCTACCACGCCTGGGCGTACCGCGGCGACGGCCGCATCTCGCAGATCCCGTACCTGCCCAAGGGGGCCGCTCGGCCGCCGCGAGGGGTCCGCGCTTACCCGGTCCGCGAGGCGTACGGTCTGGTGTTCGTCTTTCCAGGGGACCCGGCCAAGGCGGACGGGATGCCGCTGCCTGAGCTGCCGGAATTCGACTCCGATGGGCATAAGACGATGACCTACTCGCGCACCGTCGGCTGCCACTACTCGTTCATGCACGAGAACCTGCTTGACATGAACCACCAGTTCCTGCATCGCGGCGTCGTCGGCCGGATCCATCCCGAGCTGCTCGACTACGAGACCGGCCTCGACTGGGTGCAGGCGCGGTACCAGTTCACCCACACGGCGGGCAAGAAGTCGGCCGGCGCCGCGCTGCTCACCACGCCTGCGCGCTCGGCCCCGCATGTCATCACCATCCGCACCGGCTACCCGTATCAGACGCTGCAGCTGTCGGCCGGGAGCGGGCCGCCGGCGTTCTCGCTGTGGGCGGCGTACGTGCCCGCGGATGCGGGGCAGCGCACCAGCCACACGTTCGGGCTGCTGATGATCGCCAAGCCGCCCGGTCCGCGGCGCCCTCAAGCTGGCCTGGCCCTTCATCCGGCGGTTCACCGAGCGGGTGTTCGCCGAGGACCGGATGGCGGTCGAGGCCGAGCAGCGGGCCTGGGACGAGCAGGGCCGGGACTGCAACCGGGAGGTGTTCCCGCTGATCCTCGACGTCCGCGACGTGCTTCGGTCCAACGGCGTCGCGATCGGGGCGGCGCCCGGGTGCTCGGGCCGCTGCTGAGGGTTCAGGTCGCTCATTAGCGGGAGAGGCGGCGGCGGGCGCTCGGGCCTGGGCGATGTACGTCGCTTCGACCAGTAATTTCCGTGCCCTGCAACCTCTCGGTTTCGCGCTTTTACACCGCTACGCTCATGACAGGTCCGACGGCCAGATCCCTGACACGGCGGCGCGCTCGGAGGGATTGGGCGATGAGGAACAGCTGCGGGGTACCGGCGTCGTTCGCGGTGGCGGCGGGGCTGGCGCTGGCGGCGGGCGGTGTGGCCGGGTCGGCCGGCCCGGCCGGGGCCGCAACCCCGGCCGCAGCGGTCGCCGGAGGCACGATCTCGACCGTGGCGGGCGGCGTGGGCGGCCCCGGCCGGCCAGATCGGTCGCGATGGTGAACGCGTGCGGGCTGCGGGCGGCGGGCGCGTCGCTCTACATCGGGACCGGGGCGGGGAATATCGGCTACGGGTCCGCCCTGCGCCGGGTGAACGTGGTCACCGGTGCGCTCGCCACCGTGGCCGGGAACGGCGCGGACGGTCCGGTCGGCGACGGCGGGGCCGCCACCGCGACGGCCGTCGGCCCGTGCAGCTCGACGGTCGACCCGGCCGGGAACCTGGTCATCCCCGACGGCCTGACGGTGCGAACGGTGGCGGCCAAGACCGGCACGTTCTACGGCCAGAAGATGACCGTCGGCCGCATCTACACGGTGGCGGGCAACCTGAATAACGCGCGCCTGCCGTCGACGCTTGACGGCTGGACCGGGGGTCCGACCGGTGACGGCGGCCCGGCCACCAAGGCCTTCCTCTGGTCCGCGGGCGACGTCACGTTCGACCGGGCCGGGAACATGCTGATCGCTGATTCCGGGTGGGGGCAGGCGTGCCCCGGCTGCGTCCAGGCGGGCGCGCTGCTGCGGGTGGTGGCGGCCAAGGCGGGGACCTTCTACGGGGTCGCGATGAAGGCCGGCTACATCTACTCGATCGCCGGCCGGGACCTCGGTCCCGGGCCCGAGCGCAATGGCGGGCCGGCCGCCGGGGCGTGGCTCGGTCCCTGGCTGTCCTCGGCCGAGTTTGACCGGTCCGGGAACATCATCCTGGCAGGCCGGGACCTGCCGCCCAATCAGTCCGTACCGTACGACACCACCACCCCCTACCTGCGGATCATCGCCACGGTCAGCGGCACGTTCTACGGCCAGAAGATGACGGCCGGCCGCATCTACCAGGTGGCAGGCAACGCGGCCCAGGGTCCGTACTCCAACGCGGTCGCGGGCACCAAGACGTCGCTGTGGGCCGCCTCGAATGCCGTCGCCGACCTGTCCGGCAACCTGGCGATCGCCGACGGCGGCGAGGTGCGCGTGGTGGCCGGGCGGTCCGAGCGTTTCTACAACCAGAACATGAAGGCCGGCTACATCTACCGCATCGCCGGGTCCCCCTCCATCGGGGATGCCGGCGACGGCGGGTCGGCCCTGCGGGCGGGGGTGTGGGCCACCGCGATCGCGGTCGACGGCTACGGGAACGTGGCGCTCGCCCAGGAGGGGTACCGGGTCCGCGTGATCGCGGCCAGGACCGGGCTGTTCTACGGGCAGAAGATGACGGTCGGCGACATCTACACCGTCGCGGGCGACGGCCAGTTGTTCTCTGGTAATGGCGGGGCGCCGCTGGCGGCCGAGTTCGGCGGCATCGACGGCGTGACCGTGAGCGCCCGCGGTGACATCGCCTTCATCAGCACCCCCTGGAGCTCCGTGCTGCAGGTGATTCCGGCTCGGTCGGGCACGCTCTTCGGCCGGAAGATGACCGCCGGGACGCTGTACGACGTGGCCGTCCGCGGCGGTCAGGAGGACCTCAACGGCGACGCGCCGCTGGCCTTCGACCGCAGCGGCAACCTCGTGGTGGCCGACACCGAGGATGGCCCCAACTTCAACGGGGTGTGGGTGGTCGCCGCCGCCACCGGCACGTTCTACGGACAGAAGATGACCGCGGGCGACACCTACGCCATCGCCGGCGGCGACGGGTACCGGTTCTCCGGGGACGGCGGCCCGGCCCGCAACGCCGGGCTCAACGGCCCCGACGGCGTCACCGTCGACCGGCACGGCAACGTGATCATCGTCGATCAGGGCAACAACCGGGTCCGCGTGGTCGCGGCCGGGTCGGGTTCCTTCTACGGGATCACGATGAAGGCGGGCGACATCTACACCGTCGCGGGCGACGGCGACGGCGGCTACGACGGCGCCGGCGGCCGGGCCCGCACGACCGGGGTGCAGCCGGTGGCGGTCGCGGTCGACGCGGCCGGGAACCTGATCGTGTCCGACGACAGCCAGCGGGTCCGCGTGGTCGCGGCCAGCACCGGCGCCTTCTACGGGCAGGCGATGACCGTCGGCGACATCTACACGATCGCAGGCAACGGCACGGCCGGGTTCTCCGGCAACGGCGGCCCCGCCACCAGCGCGGAATTCTCACAGGTGGGCGGGGTGGCGGTCGACCAGCACGGGAACGTGATCGTCACCGACACCAGGAACCACGTGGTGTGGGCGATCGCGGCGCGCGCCGGCACGTTCTACGGCCGGGCGATGACCGCCGGCCACATCTACGTCGTGGCCGGCGGCGGCACCAGGATCCTGGGCGACGGCGGACCAGCCACCCAGGTCAAGTTCGACCCGGTCAACGTGGCCGTGTCGACCGCCGGCAGCCTGCTCGTCACCGACAACGCCGACAGCCGGATACGGGCGATTGCGCCCTGACCTCTTGATCAGCGCGGCGGAATTGGTACTTGTCTGGGTCCGGAAATGTCGGAAGACTCTGGATTCGGTGTTTCAGTAGGTTGGCCGGGATCGCCCGGCTCGACGGGGTCATCGGTAGAAGGCAGGACGGTAATGAGACGTCGCGTTGCGGCGGTGACTGCAGTACTTCTTGGGTCGGCTGTGGCGGGGGTTGGCGCGACGGCGCTTCCGGCCGGGGCGGCGGTGAGCGCCCGGCAGGCCGGATCGGCCGCGAGCGCCGCCAGCGAGCCGTCGGTCACGATCCGGGCGATCGATCGGGAGGGGAAGGCGGTCGCGGCTACCGCGTCGCTTCAACTGGCGAATTCCTCCGCCAACCCGGTCACGCTGACCAGCGCGCACGCGACCTCGGTGCCGGCCGGCAGCTACCTGATCGCGGCCTGGGTGTGGGAGCCGGGCAAGAAAGGCGCCACCCTCGTGGTCCAGGCGATCACGATCACGTCGTCGGCGACGATCACGCTCAACGCCGAGCGGAGCGTGCTGGTTCGCTTCACCGTCAACGACTCGACGGTCGCGCAGAACGGAGAGCTGGCCGAGCTGTTCTCCCCCGCCACCGGGAACGCGATGCTGGGGGCTGACCAGGACGCCCCGAACAACGGGACTCCGATGTACCTGGTGCCGGGCGCCCTGCCGGCCGGGTGGGATCTGCTCCTGCAGGCCAACCTCGTCAGGCACGAGACCAACGACACCGCCAGCCCGGTGGAGTACGAGCTGGTCAAGATCCTCGCGGGCAGCGTCCCCGCGAACCTGACGATCGCCAGCGTCCGGGCCGGGCTCGCGCAGGACCACGTGACGATCAGGTCCCTCGGCCCGGGGACCGACGGCGTGGAGTTCGCGCCGACCGAGTTCGGCGCGAACGGGTCGCTCTACGGGTATCTACTATCAGCGGAGCTGGGTCAGGAGAACGTGCAGACGCCGGCCAACGTCGACGTCTTCTTCTCGCCGGGATACCAGTGGGAGTCGGTTGACTTCGCGGCCAATGACGACGTGTACACCGACCGTCCGCTGCTCGCCGGGCACACCTACGCGCAGACGTTCAACGCGGCCGTGTTCAGCCCTTCGCCGCTGCTCGGCCCCAGCGTGGAGGGGAGCATCCTCAACCTCACCGAGACGTTCGGCAACTGCCTGCTGGTCGACGCGGCCAACCAGGGGGCCGGCTCGAGTCGGTCGGCCTCTACCCGACCGACCCGCAGGGGTGGCTGTACGAGGGGACCAAGCTCATCGCGCACGCCTCCGGCTACGACGCGAACTTCAGCGCCAAGATCCCGGCGACGACCGAGGCCTACACGCTGAAGCTCGAGACGACTCGGGTGAACGGGAACAACTTCCCGCTCGACGGCATCGCCAAGTCGGTGACGGCGACCTACACGTTCAAGGCGGCGGCGGGGGACACGTCGCTGCCCGCAACCGATTTCTGGCCGCGGATGGTCCCGCAGGGCGTGTCGGAGACGAACACGGCGGCGGGCGGCTCGAAGACCAGCGTGCCGATCACGTTCGACACCGTCAACGGCGCCATCGCCGCGCATGACGTCCACGTGTGGGCGTCGGCCAACGGCGGCAAGACCTGGAGTCCGCTGCGGGTCACCCAGAACGGCAGCACGTGGACCATGGTCGTGAACAACCCGCGGCAGGCGGGCTACGTCTCGCTCAAGGTGCAGGGTGCGGACGCGGCCGGGTTCACGTCCACCGTCGCCGCCATCAACGCGTACGCGGTGAGCTAGCCGGGTGCGCCAAATGCGCTTTTGGGCTCGGTCTTGCCGGCCCAAAGGCGCATTTGGTCCCGTTGGGGAGGGGGGTTGGACGTGGAGGTCAGCCGTTGTAGGCGAACTGCTCCACCCAGTCGACGTTCATGGTGTCCTCCTTCGTCGACGCGCCGGGGCTGCCCTGGAGGTTCTCGGACTGCAGGACCATGTTCATCGGCAGCGCGGGCTGCTGCGCGGGCGACTTGACCGCGCTGGCCGGGGCGGTGAAGACGACGCGGCCGTCGATGAGCCAGGACACGCCCGAGGGGGTCCACTCGACGCCGTAGGTGTGCCACTGGGTGCCGTTGTTGGCGACGCCGTTGCTGCCCCAGTTGTTCTGCGCGTACTCGTCCAGGCAGCCCACGCTTGGCGACGAGCCGCACGCGTCGCCGGTCGTGTTGAACACGGTGGCGCCGGTGCGCGACCGGTCCCCCTTGTCCTCGTAGACGTCGATCTCCGGCGGCCACTGGTTGTTGGCGGGCCAGAGCAGGAAGATGTCGGTGAACAGCTGGCCGGCCGGCTCGACGTTGCCCTGCATACGAGCGAAAAAGGCGCCGTACTCCTGGTTGTCGCCCAGGTACTTCATGCCGCAGGAGTTGATGCCTGAGGCCATGAAGTGCGCTTCGCCGCCGCTGAAGGCGCACATGCTCGGCTCCCAGTCGGCCTCGGACGAGGTCTCTCCGCCGGGCACGCCGGTGTACAGGTTCCAGTTGGCCGGGGCGCTGTCGCCGTTGAATTCCTGGGTGTACTTGAGGGTGTAGCCGGACAGGGCGGTGGCCGGGTCCTGGCCGGAGGGGTCGGATCCGCTCTGGCCGCCGGTCGGGGTTGAGGTCGGCGGGTCGCTGGGGGTGCCGCTCGGGGTGGCGGTGGGGGTCCCGGTCGCGGTGCCGCTGGGGGTGGCGGTCGGCGTGGCGGTCGGGGAGCTCGGCGAACTCGGATGTCCCGGATGCCAGTTCGCGGCCTTGCGGGCCGACCGGGCGGGCTTGCCGTGCGCGATTGCGTGGCTGATGATCGCGGGCGCGTTGTTGCTCTGCGCGGTGCCGCCGGCCGCGGTCGGGCCGAGCTTCGCGATCGCGCTTGACGCCTGCAGCGCGTCGGGCGTGACGCCGTTGCAGGCGGCGAGGGCGCCGACCGCGGCGAGGGCGCCGAGGCCGGCCAGGCCGCGGCTGACCCAGCGTCGCGGACGGGTCTGTTCTCGTGTTACACCAGTGTCATTCTGTCCCATTTGTCCCATGTGAGGGATTATGGCCGTAATCTCGCCGTGACGTGGCAGTGTTCGAAGAATCGGCGCAGGCGGCGGCGATCACCGGGGTGCGGGCCGGGTCTCCGGCGGGGCGAGCAGCGGGCTGTCCGCGGCCAGTTTCCCCGATGTTTCCCCGGTTTCCGGTGGGCGGACGGTCGGGGCGGAGCCACGGTCCGTTAGATATGACGATTTTGGTCTTGGTCTGCCTCGCTGGTCCCTCTGTGGCCGGGAGGCTCAGCCGAGCGGCTCGGCGAGGGCGACGATGATGCCGGCCGGGCCGCGGACGTAGCACAGCAGATAGCTGTCCTCGAACCGCGCCACCTCCCCGACGAGCTCGGCGCCGTGCGACCGCAGGCGGGCGAGGACGTCCTCGAGGTCGTCGACGGCGAACATGACGCTGCGCAGGCCCAGCGTGTTGGCCGGCGCGCGCTGCTGCTCGACGCCGATCGCGGCCGGGCGGCGGAACTTCGTCAGCTCGAGCCGGCCGTGGCCGTCCGGGGTCCGCATCATCGCGATGTCGCACCGCACGTCGTCGAGTCCGGCGACGCGGTCCACCGAGCGTCCCTCGATCGTCGCGTGGCCGTCCAACTCCAGGCCGAGTTCGACGAAGAAGGCCATCGCGGCCTCGAGGTCGTCAACGACGACGCTGACGTGATCCATTCGCGCAATCGCCATGTCCCGAGCATAGGGGCGGCGGGGTGTCCGGCGCGGCGCTCGCCGGCGGCGGGCCTCAGGTCAGGACGGTCAGCGGGCCCTCGGCTTCGGTGGGGGGCTCGAAGTGGTCGAAGTAGGCGGCTGCGAGTTGGGTGCTGAGCTGGAAGTCGTCGCCGTGGCCGGCCGCCCGGGCGCCGACGCGCTGCAGCACGGTGGCGCGGTCGGTCGCCAGGTACACCGTCTCCGGCAGCACGCCGAGCGGGCGCAGCAGCGCGCGGTAGTCGTCGCGCATGCGGCGGGACCAGAACGAGAAGTCGAGGACGACGTCCGATCCGGCCCGCACGAGTTCTTCCAGGCGCGCGCGCAGCGCGGCTTCGATGTCGCGGTGGACGTCCTCCGGCAGCGGCATCGTGGTGATGCCGCGCGACCGGCCTCCTGGTCGAAGGAGAGGCGGGTCATCCCCTGGCGTTCGTACTGCCGGGCGACGGTGGATTTGCCTCGAGCCGGCCGGACCGCACATGAAGATCACCCGTGCCATGACCGACACCTTATGCGGGCCGGCCAGCGGCTGCCCGGAGCGCGGCGGCGGCGTCGTGGGTGAGCGGGTCGCCGTGACCGAAGCAGGCGACGGCGACCGTGAGTTCGCTCAGCCGCCGGAATGAGACGGCGGCCTGGGCGCGGTCGACGTTGAACACGCCGACGATGACCCTCCCGTCCGGGGTGCGGGCGGCGGCGTCGCCGGTGAACAGCACCTGGTGCCGGGGAAGGTGGATCGCGACGCTGCCGGGCGTGTGGCCGGGGACGGCCACCGTGACGGCGCCGCCGCCGAAGGCGAGTTCGTCGCCGTCGGCCAGTTCGCGATCGATCCTGGGCGGCGGCGGCGGTGGTGCTTGCGGCTCGCTCGTGGCCTCGCTCGCGACCTCGCTCGTGACCTGGTCGTAGAGGGGGCGTTCCCAGTCGGCCAGGTCGGGCGGCGGCCCGGGCGCCTCGGCGCGGATGAACGGGGCGTCGGATTGGTGGGCCATGACCTCGACCTCGCCCCAGGCGGCGATGTCGGCGGCGGCGCCGATGTGATCGGGATGGAAGTGCGTCAGGACCAGCCGGCGCAGGTCTTCGGTCTGGTATCCGGCCTGGCCGATCGCCGCCGCGATCAGCGGCGCGGAGCCGGGCAGGCCGGTGTCGATGAGCGTGAGGCCGTCGGGGTCATGCCATAGGTAGGCGTGCCCGACCGGGAGGCGGATCTGGTGCAGCCGCGGCGTGAGCTGGATGAGTTCCACGCGGCCACGGTAACGCGCGGGGCGGGTCGGCCGGGCTGGGCGTCTGCTGTCAGCAGCGCCGGCCTGAGAATGCCAAGGCAGATCAAAACCGGTTTATCGAACGGTCCCTCCTGACTCATCTCCCACTCGGTTTCATGTCGAAGGCGTAGGTGACAGGAAATCGAATAAATGATCATGGTCAGGCTATTTGATTACTATCAATCGAACGGGTAATATAAGAGGAGAAGGCAGCCCTCGCGAACGCGCCCCCGAAGGCGCGCCGCCCCCGCGGAATCCCGACCGGCGGAACGCCTGCGCTGCCGCCAGGCCAGTCGGCACGGACCAGTCACCGCAGGCGCACAAACAGCAGCGCGCCGCCACGGCCGGCCCCGACGCCGCGTGAGCCTCAGCCGAAGGCTCTCGGCGTCCCATGGGGAGGGGGTGGTTGTTGATGTGCACGGCAGACGGCTCGGGATGCGCCCTGGCCGCCCCCGGCGGGGCGTTCGCCAGCGTCGCCGACGCGCTCCGCGTTACCAGCGCGGCCGCGCGCTATCTGAACTCCGCGGCCGCCGACGGCCTCGACGGCCCCGCCCGGGCCGAGGCCCTGGAGCAGCTCGGGACGATCACCTCCCTGCTCGGCGCCGCCAGCAACGGGCTGATGCGGCGGTTCGACGCCGCCGACGACCACGACGCCGACGGGTACGCCACCACCGCCGCCTGGCTCGCCGCCAAGACCCGCCTCGGCCGCAGGGACGCCAAGGCCGCCGTGCGGCAGATGCGGCTGCTGGGCAGGCACCCGTCGCTCGACGCCGCGACCGCCACCGGGGCGATCACCATCTCGTGGGCGCGGGAGATCGCCGCCTGGACCGGCCGCATCGACCACGACGACCTCCAGCAGGCAGCCGACAAGATCCTCGTCGAGGCCGCCACCGCGGGGGCCGACCTGGACGACCTGAAGCTGCTGGCGCAGGCCGCGTACGAGGCGTGGCGGGCGCAGGAGCCCGACCCCGACGACGACCCCCACGGGAAAGGCTTCGGCGACCGCTCCCTCATCCTCGACACCACCCTCGACAACGCCGGGCACCTGCGGGGCGACCTGACCCCCGAATGCTCAGCCGCCCTCGCCGCCGTCCTCGACGCCCTCGGCAAGAACCGCGGCCCCGAGGACCTGCGCACCGCCCAGCAGCGCTACCACGACGCCCTCCAGGAAGCCTGCGAGCTCCTCATCCGCGCCAAGATGATCCCCGACCGTGCAGGCGCCGACACCCGCGTGGATGTGACTATCCCCCTCCGGGACCTCCTCGGCATGGACGGGGCGTCGGCCGTCGAGGACACCTGGCTCCGCGCCCGCGCCGGAGAGCACGGCTACCTGTCGGGCAAGGACGCCGAGGCCATCAGCTGCGACGCGATGATCGTCCCGGTCGTCACCGGCTCCCCGAACTGGGACCTCATCACCGAGATGATCCACCTCGTCACCGACGCCTACAACCACGCCAGCGCCAAAACCGGCACCCCGCTGCCGCCCGAGGCGTGGGAGGCGCTGCAGTACGCCCTCGCCCGCCGCGCCATCCGGTTCGTCTCCGGCCCCGGCGCCCTCGCCTCCGCCCTCCGCCGCAGCCTCCTCGGCAAGCCCCTCAACACCAAAAGCGCGATCCTCGACATCGGCTACGCCGACACCATCCCCGACGCGATCCGCAAAGCCGTCATCGCCCGCGACAAAGGCTGCGCCTGGCCCGGCGGCTGCCACCGCCGCCCCGCCCACTGCGACGTCCACCACGTCAAACACAAAAAACACGGCGGCAAAACCAGCTCGACCGACTGCGTGCTCCTATGTCACTACCACCATGACATCTGCGTCCACCGCCTCGGCTGGAACCTCGAGCTCCTGCCCGACGGATCCACCCGCGCCACCAGCCCCGACGGCAAAGTCATCCTCCGCAGCCACGGACCACCCCCAGCCCAACCCGCCGGATGACTCCGACTCCGATTCCGACGGCCGCCATGCGCCCGATACGGCGACGTCTCTGCATGGTTCGATGAAACGCCGGAGCGGCGTCGCAGCGCCTGGGGTGGGGGCAGCAGTGAGCCATGCGTTTATCACGGGCGGGATAGTCGGTGTTGTTATCATCGCCCTGGTCGGCCTGGGTATCGTGACGCAGCTGATGGTCGGGGAAAGCCCGCAGGGCGTCATCATCGCCGGGAAGGTCCCAATCCTCATCGGGTTCTTCCTCCCGTGGTACTGGGTCGCGTTCTCGCCGCCAAATGGATCCACGGTCGTTAATGGCGCGATCATGAAGGCATCGACATTCACAGAAAGCGGCCTGGTCGAGCGGTCATCCGACGGCGGCAAGATCCTGCTCGGGGTCATCACTGCGGGAGCGGTCCTGGCTGTCGCGGGCCTGACCAGTGCCGGCCCGATCGCCCGGTTCCCGCACGCGGGGTTCCACCTCGTCCTGGCCTACGCGGTACTGGCGTTCGTCTGGCTGCAGCTCGCGTTCTGGAACACCGGCTTCCGGGCCGATTTCGTGAACCAGGCGGGGCGGACCCAGAGCGCCATCGACGCCTCCCGATATGTGAGCGGGAGCCTGGGGGCCGGGCTCATCATCCTGACCGTGGGCATGATCCTCACCGGGGCCGCCCTCCTCAAGCAGATCCTAATCTGGCTCGGTCTGGTTATCCTGATCGTCATAGCGCTGTCAATCTTCGACAAGTCGGCTCTGGACTTCTTCTTTCACTGGCTCCGATTCAGCTACGCCACATTCTGAGCGACCCGAGACCCATTTCAGGTTCCGGTGATGTCTGAGGATCGGCCACGACCTCGGCCTGCAGCATGTCAGATCGGCACCAGTTGCCCCGCAAAGCCTCGCCGGTGGAACCCGGTACCGTCAAAGTGGGCCAGCACGCACCGATACAGTGTGATCTACAGGCCACCGAGACCGGTGAGCTAGCTAGCGGACGGCGGCATGGCCGCAACTGAAGTTCATGGCCGGGAGATGCTCACCCGAAGAACTCCCTCAGCGAACCCATGGACGTGGTCCACTCAGAGATCTTATTGCCGTCTTCATCTATGGATTGCCGGGGCCCTACAGCTCTCCATGGCTCTTCAGGATCGAAATCCTTCCCGACTTCATCGAGGAAGACGATCGCGTTCTGAATGTACACGTTATCGCCTTCTCTGTACATTGGCCAGCAGCTCAGGAAATTGCTATTGCTGGGATCGGTCATGGAAGTCATCAAACAGGACGTGGCATGCGGGGCCGCGTCGAGCACGTCAAATGCCTGCCGCCAGTTGCGCCGGTAGTCAGCTTCGCGCCAGAACCCCAGAGGAACTCTGAAGGTTTCTGTGAAGTCTCCTATTACGATCTTCCCGGATACCTCTGAGTCGCCGCCCCTCTCCCCGGCCTCCTGGTTTTCCTGCAGTTCAATCGAAAACACGTCACTCCTTCGTGTAGTTCAGCTCAGAGTCGTAGGTCCCGATCCGCACGCCTCGCCTGTTGAACATCTTCCATCCGCTGGTGACATTGTGACCGTCGACATCGGGGGTGATGTAGCTCTTGCCGTTCGTAAACGCTTCTTGGCCGTGGGAGTCGAAATGGACTTTCTGAGCAGGGATTCGCGTAGTGTACCCCAGAACTGCCGCCCGATCACGCGAAGTGGGAGCGTATAGTTCTTGATTGGCCCTGCTGCGCGCTGCAACCGAGTCCGCGTGATACGGGTCCCGCTTTAGCCCTGGCGATGATGTGTATCCCTGCCGGAGTTCGTAATCCTGAGCAAGGGCCAGGGCGGGTGATACCGCAACTCGCTCGCTGCTCTGTTCGCTGCGAATCGCGCGACCGCGAACCAGGCCGGCGACGTCGGCTGAGGCCGATCCGCCCCGAGCTTCCTCAGCGGCACCTTCGGGCGCTTGACGAAGGTCACCTTTCCTCAACTCGGCAGCCTCGGCCAATCGGCCATTGCCCTTTAGACTATGACCCACTTCCGCCGTATGAGACTTCGGGTCTTCCAATTCGATTCGGCGTATCGTTCTGGAGGCCGTTTCGGGTTCGACTCTTCCCGCCCGGACACCGCTGGGGTCAATGGCGTCCTGCCGGTAGACGGCATCAACGCCGGCGCGATAAGCCCGAGCAAGTTCTATTCGCAATGCTGAGTCACCGACGCGGGAGGAACCGGGTGGGCGGTCGGTACCGCCCGTATCGCCTGAGTGCATGCGGACGGCGTCGGGATTGGGGGGAGCCGATCGTGCACGGCGGGCCGTATCCACGTAGGCAGGCCCATCGGCTGGGTCTGACTCATCAATCCGCACGCGTCACCCGCCTAGTGGCGTCAGTGTCGAACATTCCCTTAGGGAAACGGCCGGATCCTAGGCTTCGGTTCACCGCAGCTCGAGCAGACAATTCCTTGTCCGCGATTGGGCGGGCAGGGCGGCCTATGGGATGGATTGCTCGGCTAGCTTGGGGGCGGTGTGGGTCGGCGGCGGCGCGGGGGTCGGTCGGAGGCCTCGGGCCAGGGACAGAGTTACCGCGACGGAGGCGGCTGCCATCACCGTGATGCCGATCGCCGGGGAGGTCCATTCCGCGACGGCGCCCGCGAGGGCGGCGCCGACCCCCTGCATCGCGAGCATGGCGGACGAGTGCAGCCCGAGCGCGTGCCCCTTGAGGTCTTCCGGGGTCAGGGCTATCAGCCGCTGCTGCAGCATGAGGGTCGCGGAGTAGCCGACCGAGGCGACCACGCAGACCGCGCACGCCACCGCCAGCGGCGGATGCGCGAAGAACACCAGGTACGGGCAGGCCAGCAGCAGGCGCAGCCACGGCCCGAGCCGGTCCCGCCAGCGTTCGGAGACGAACCGTCCTGCGAGCGTGTCGCCGGCCAGCATTCCGACTGCGGTGCAGGCGAACAGGGTGCCCGCATGGCGCGGCGAGTACGAGACGAACAGGGACTCGCAGCCGACGATCAGGCCGTTCGGCACGCACAGCCCGACGTAGACGTAGCGGCGGGGGGCCGAGGCCAGCAGCAGGACGTTGTTCCGCCAGGTCTGGGCGGCCGACGGGCGTCCCTTGGCGCGGGCCGGCCGTCGCGAGAGCCCGGACATGGTGAGCACGCCGGACACCACGTAGAGCCCTGCGCCCGCCAGCAGCGTGCCGCGCGGCGACATCACGGTCACCAGGATCCCGCCGACCGCGAAGCCGACGATCTGCATGATGCCGACCGACATGTTCAGCACCGACCGGCCGAGCATGTAGCCGTCGGGCGGAACGATCTCGTTCATCAGCCCGTACCGCACGCCGCCGCCGAGCGAGGACACGACGCCGAGCGCGAGGCCGATCGCGAGGATCGTCCCCACCCCGACGCCCGGCAGCGCCTGCGCGAAGCTGCCCACCGCGAAGATCAGCGCCAGCCAGGTGAGGGCGGCCCGGGGCGGAATCTGGTCGGCCGCCGACAGCAGCAGGGACGCCCCCGCGACCTGGGCGAGCGACGGGCCAAACATCACCAGCGCCGACAGCAGCGGTGACCCGGTCGACGAGTACACCAGCGTCCCCAGCGCCAGCCCGGTAACCGTCGACGCCGCCACCTGGGCTGACGAGGCAACGAAAAGGGCGGTGAACTCGGGTACCCGAAACAGTTCGCCGTAGGTTCGCACGAGGCCCAAGCCTGCTGCCCGCAGCGGTCAAGACGGTAGAGTTTCGCAGGTACGCGAAACTCGGCCGAAGGACGGCGAACCCCGTGGGCTGGTGGCAGGTCAACGCCGACACCCTGGCGCGCAGCCGGTTCGTCATCTCGCCGCTGGCCGAGACGACCGCCAGCCTGCTGGCGCTCGAGCGCGGCACGGCCGCGCATCCGGGCGAGCGCCGGTGGCTCGACGCTCATCGGGGCGCGTACCACGGTTATGTGAAAGAGCACCCGGACGTCCCGTGGCTCATCCGCCTGTCGCTCGCGCGGTGCTGGATCCCTGGGGTCATCACGGTGGCCCCGGCCGGCCTCGACGAGCAGGCCTTCGGCGACGAGCTGGCGCAGATCGCGAGCCTGTCGCCCGATTTCGTGGCCGGCGATCTGGGGGAAGTCGGGCTCGAGCGGTACCCCGATGATCTGCCGCGCAAGTCGGCGGACCTGCTGGAGTGGGTGTGGGCGAATACCGTCCGGCCGTACTGGCCAGAACGCCGCAAGATCATTGAGGCGGACATCGTCGCTCGCACCACCCAGCTCGGCCGCGGCGGCTGGGCCCAGGCGCTGTCCGACATGCGCCCGGGGCTCCGCTGGCTGGGCGAGGGCCGCCTGCAGATCAACGCCTACGAGAACCCGCCCCGGGAGATCTCCGGCGCGCAACTCCTGTTCGTGCCGGTGACCCCGGGAGCCGGCTGGGTTGCCTGGGACGAGCCGCACCGGTACGCGGTGATGTACCCGTGTTCCGGCGCGCTGGCCGAGCCCGCCCGGCGCGCGGCCGCACCGGAGACGCTGGGCGCGCTGCTCGGCCCGGCCCGCGCGGCCATCCTCATGCTGCTGGTCACGCCCAAGAGCACCACCCAGCTGGTCGCGCTGACCGGTCAGCGTCTCGGGTCGGTCGGCCGGCACCTGCAGATCCTGCGCGCGGCCGGGCTGCTTGAACGCCGCCGGGTCGGGCGGTCGGTGCTGTACCGCCGGTCTGCCGCCGGGGATCTCCTAGTCCGGGTCCAGAGCGGAGCATGACCCGGTTAGCCGGGAGGCGGTTCGGAGATCGCCTGCTCATAGGCGCGCAGCGTCGTGATGAACGTGACCCGCTCTGCTGGCGTGAGCGGCTCCAGTGCGCGTCGCCAGGCGCGCGCGCCGGGTGCGAGCCACTGCTCAATGGCCGCCCGGTGCTCGCTGGCGATAACGACGATGTGCCGCCGACGGTCCGCCTCGTCTTCGCGTCTGGTCAGCACCCCCTTCGCCGCCATCTCGCTGACCAGCAGGCTGACTGTCGTCGGAGCCACCTGCAACCGCTCGGCGATGTCCGACACGGTCAGCGGTCCGTCGAACAGCAGGTACGACAGCAGCGAGAGGTGCCTCGGGGCTAGGTCAAGCGACTGCAGGCCGGACGGGACGGCCAGTCGCTTGGCCCGCGCGACCAGTCGCGGCATCAGCAGCAGGAGCTGCCGAATCGTGGCGTCGGTGGACAGCCCTGCGGACGATTCCTTTGACACTTCCCGCCATCCAAATTATCTTTGGAAACAAAGCTAATTGTAATCTCGCCCCGATTATCGCAGGAGAACGGCATGCCCCACCTGACCGTCCATGCGCTCGAAGATGACCTCGCCGGACGGGAAGCGGCCCTGGCCGAGGCGCTGACCGACTCGATTGCGGCGGTGTACGGCGAGTGGGCCCGTGAGCTCGTCACCGTGCAGCTCATCGGGGTACCGGTCGGGCGCTGGGCGGTCGGGGGCCGAGCTCGTCAGGACCGGTTCCCCGGCGGTTACGCTCGGCGTCCGCGAGGCGATGTTCGCGCGGCCGGACGCCGAGGAGCTGATCCGCCGGCTCATCGCGTCGCTGACCGACGCGACAGCCTCGGTCTTCGGCGAGCAGAGTCGGGCCAGGACCACGGTGGAGTTGGTCGCGACGCCGGCGGGCAGGACCGGTGTCGGCGGAGTGCTGGAGGAGTAGCAGCGGCCCGGCCGCGATCGCGGACGCGTGTCGCTCTGAATCATCGAGGCGGCTGGGGTTGCCTAGCGCGGGCGGGCACGGAACCAGGTTTCCCTGTCCAGGGGGTCGGGGCCGATTCTGGGGCGGACCGGGGGCGGTCCGGTGACCGGGGTGTAGTGGGTCACCTCGGAGGTGAAGACGGCCTCTCCGCTGGTCTGCTCGGGGAGCTGGGCCAGCAGCGGCTGGACGTTCCTGGTCGGGATCGTGCCGGTCAGCGTCAGGGCAGGCGGCGGCGCGCGCCGTCGGCCTCGGTGCCGGTGACGAGGCCGGACATCCGGGCCAGGGTCACGGTCACCACCGGGAGCGCGCCGACCGGGATCTCCAGCTGGAAGGTCTCGACCGGCTCGCAGACGACCGTGCGGGCCTGCCGGAGGGCGTCGTGCACCAGGACCGGGGCTAGGTTGCGGAAGTCGGCGCCGACCGAGGACACGTTCTTGTTGAACTTCTGGTGCATGGCGGACTGCCTCGGCCAGTAGCCGGTGTGGGTCAGCACCACCCGCGCGTCGGGGATCTCCCAGCCGGACAGGCCCTGGGCGAGGGCCGTCCGAACCCCCTCCCAGGTCGCGGCGAAGAAGGCGGGCGGCATCGAGCCGAGCTCGACGTCCAGGTCGCAGCTGAGGCCGGCGCCGACGGGCGCGGGCTCGACCCGGACCCCGAGGGTGGCCAGGTAGGGCGTGGTGTGCTCGGACGAGATGGCGAAGGCCGCGCCGGTGCCCCCGATCCGCTCGATGTGCACGGTGACCGTCGGGCGGAAGGTGACGGCGACGCCGAACTGCTCGGCCAGCAGCGCGGCGATCACCTCCTTCTGCACCTCGCCGTAGAGGCTGACCGCGATCTCGTGCCGCTCGTCGTCGAGCCGCAGGTTGATCAGCGGGTCCGCCTCCGCCAGCTCCTGCAGGGCGGCGAACAGCCGGCCGCGCTGCGCGCGGTCGACCGGGTCGACCACCGACTCGAGCGCGGGGCGCGGGAACTGGCGGGTGACCCGGCCGGGAATGGCCTGGCCGACCCAGGCACCGACGGTGGCCGAGGCGAGGCCGCGGACCCGGACGACGTCGCCGGCGGTGGCGGCGCCGGTCTGGGTCCAGCCCTGCGGGGTCGACCGTTCCAGCGACGTGATGACGCCGGGCCGCCCCTCCCCCGCCGCCGCGCGGTCCCTGACCTTGAGCTCGCCGCCGAAGATGCGGCAGTGCGCTAGCCGGCCGCGGTCGGCGTGCTCGATCTTGTAGACCACTCCGGACAGCGCGCAGGCCGACTCTCGCGCCCACGGCAGCAGGGTCGGCAGCGCGGCCAGCAGGTCGGGGACGCCTGAACCGGTCAGCGCCGACCCGGCCGCGACCGGCACCAGTAGGCACCGGCGCACCTGTGCCCGGGCCGAGCGCAGCGCGAGCCCGGCGTTGACAGCCGGCCCGGCGTTCGTGGCCGGGCCGGCGTCTCGGGGCCGGCTCGCCAGCGCTGGCGGCCGGATCCCGGGCGCTGCCGGCCGGCCGGACCGGGGAACTCGGCTAGGGCCGCGCGCAGCACCCGGTCGTCGAGCATCGCGAGGACGTCGATCACCCGGGCGTCGGACAACGCGATCGGGCGCGTGGCTGCGTTCACGGTGCCCGGGGCCACGACGTCGGTCAGCGGCAGCGTTTGCACGCCGCCGGGCGCGGTCAGCCGCCGGCCGATCTCGGCCTGCACCCGGGCCGGGTCGGCGCCGCCGCGGTCGATCTTGTTGATGAAGATCAGCGTGGGCACGGCCAGGCGGCGCAGGGCGCGCCAGAGGACGACGGTCTGCGACTGGACGCCCTCCACCGCCGAGACGACGAGGACGGCCGCGTCGAGCACGGCCAGGCTCCGCTCGACCTCGGCGATGAAGTCGGAGTGGCCCGGGGTGTCGATGAGGTTGACCTGGACGTCCCCCACGGCGAAGGACGCGACGTTCGTGCGCACGGTGATGCCGCGACGCCGCTCGATGTCCATCGAGTCGGTGCGGGTGGTGCCGTCGTCGACGCTGCCGGGCGCGGCGATGGCGCCGGCCTCGTAGAGGAGCCGTTCGGTCAGGCTCGTCTTGCCCGCGTCAACATGCGCGAGGATGCCCAGATTGATGGTGTGCGTTACGTACGACAAGTGACAACTGCTCCAGAAGTCGGGTCGGGACTGTCGGCAGAGCAGTAGCCGCTCGCATCTCGGTGACCTCCAGAGCTAGTCGTCAGTTGATGGTCAATTACCTCCCACGGCGGGGCCTCGGCGCAACTGAATTACGAGCGCGGCCACGAGGAGCCAGCCGACTGCGGCGGCGACCCCGAGCCAGCGCAGGGCGGTGATGAAGTGGGCGGCGTGCAACGGGCTGCCCGCCACCGCGCCGAAGATCGCGACCCCGAGGGCGGTGCCGGCCTGCCGGGCGGTGTTGTTGATCCCGCTGGCCAGACCGGAGCGCTCGGCCGGGACGACCCGCATCGCGGCGGCGACGACGGGCGCGGTGAACAGGCCCACCCCGAACCCGACGCCGAGCAGGGCCGGGATCAGGCGCGGGTAGCCGGTCGTCGGAGTAACAAGCAGCAGGCAGAGCTGCCCGGCGGCCGCGGCGGCGGCGCCGACCAGCATCACCGGGCGCGGCCCGTACCGGGCGGTCACCCGTCCGGCCAGCGGCGACGTCACCGCCAGCGGCGCGAACAGCGGCAGCAGCATGAGACCGGCCGTCACCGGGCGTTGGCCGAGGATCGATTGCAGGTAGCGGGTGAGCAGGAACAGCAGGCCATTGCTGGTCAGGTTCATGATCAGGGCGGCGACAGTGACGGTGCGGAAGGCCGGACGGATGAACAGCGCCGGCGGCAGCAACGGGTCGGCGACGCGGCGCTCGGTCAGGATCAGGCCGGCGGCGGCCGCCGCCGCGATGCCGGCTGCGGCTACGGCCGCGACGGTGCTTCCGGCCGCGGCGATCACCGCGTACACGGTGGCGGCCAGGCACAGGGTCGCCAGTGCCACCCCGACCAGGTCGAGTCGCCGGGCTCCTGGTCGCGGGCCGGACGCCCGGACCCACGCCAGAACTCCGACCAGGCAGACCGCCACCACCGGCGGGTTGATCCAGAACACGGCCCGCCAGCCCACGGTCGACACGAGCAGGCCGCCGAGCAGCGGGCCGGCGGGCAGCGCGAGCGACGACACCGCCGCCCACACGCCGAGCGCCCGCGCCTGGGCGGCGCGGTCGGGGTAGGCGTCGGCGATCGCGGCGATGCTGCCCGGCAGCAGCAGGGCGGCGCCGATCCCCTGGGCGACCCGCGCCGCCACCAGCAGCCCCGGCGCCGGCGCGAGCGCGCAGGCGGCCGAGGCGGCGCCGAAGATCGTCAGCCCGGCCGCGACCACCCGGCGGTGCCCGAGGCGGTCGCCGGCCGCCCCGCCGGCGAGCAGCAGGCTGGCCAGGGTCACGGTGTAGGCGTCGACCACCCACTGCACCCCGGCCGTGCCCGTGCGCAGGCCCGCCGCGATCGCCGGGACGGCCACGTTCACCACCGTCACGTCCAGCAGCACGAGGAACATGCCGGCGCACATCACCAGCAGCACCAGCCCGGGCCGCTTCTGTGGTTGCGCCGGGGTCGCCCCAGCCGCGCTCACGCCGGCCGTGCCGGTCGGTCCGGTCGGTCCGGCCGTGCCGGTCGCGGCGGCCGTGCCGGTCCCGGCGGCCGTGCCGGTCCCGGCGGCCGTGCCGGTCCCGGCGGCCGTGCCGGTCCCGGCGGCCGTGCCGGTCCCGGCGGTCGGGGGGGTCGCGGCGGTCGCGGCGGTCGCGGCGGTCGCGGCGGTCGCCTCAGTCGCGACAGAAGGGGTCGAGGGAACGGTGGTGGACGACGTCGGAGGTCGGTTTGCGCTGCTCGGCTTGAGTTCCACGGTGCCTAGCATGCGGCCCGGTTGCTTCCATGCCGGTGGAAGTGTGGCCGGGTCATACTGGGGTGATGGCTACCGTGATCGCGCCCGGTGGCGACGTCGATATCGCCGCCGTGGCCACCCTGTTCGCCGACCGGACCCGGGCCCGGATGCTGACGGCGCTGAGCGACGGGCGGGCGCTTCCGGCCAGCGTGCTGGCGAGCGAGGCGGGCGTTACCGCGCAGGCCGCCAGCGCTCAGCTGTCCCGGCTGCAGGCGGCCGGGCTGCTCGCGGTCGAGCAATCGGGCCGGCACCGCTACTATCGGCTCGCTGCCGGTGGTCAGGTCACCGCGATCCTGGAGGCGCTGGCCCAACTCGCGCCCGCGCAGCCGGTCCGGTCGCTGCGACAGTCGACTCGGGCGGCGGCGCTGCGTTCGGCCCGCGCCTGCTACGACCATCTGGCCGGGAAACTCGGGGTCGAGCTCACCCAGGCGCTGATCGACTGCCAGGCGCTGACTCCGACCGATGGAATCCCGGATAACCGCCGCCGGGCCGACGATCGGCTGTCGAGCCGACTGGCCGAGCACCCCTGGGTTCTGGGGCCGCGCGCGGCCGAGGTCTTCGCCGACCTCGGCATTGCCCCGGACCGGCTCGCGACCGACCGGCCGTCGGGCAGGCCGCTGCTGCGGTTCTGCCTCGACTGGAGCGAGCAGCGTCATCATCTGGCCGGCCGGCTCGGGGCCGAGGTCCTGGCGGCGCTGCTCGAGGCGGGCTGGGTTACCCGCGCCCGGGGGCAGCGGGCAATCCAGGTCACCCCGGACGGGCGGCAGGCTCTCAGCGCCCGTCTCGGGCTCGACCTGTAGGGGCCCAAAACCTGTCAGCTACGCCAGCGACCGGCTGGCGGACCTGTCAGCTACGCCAGCGACATCGCCTATTGGTGTCGCTGGCGTAGGCGACAGGTCGGGGTCCTGTCGGTGGCGTAGGCGACAGGCGCGAGCGGGGTTGGTGAGATGGATGGGGTTAGCGGGCTTGGTGGGAGGTGAGTTGGGCGGGGGTTGATGGAACTGGTGGAGCTATTGGGGCTGGTGCGGACGGGGCGGCGGTGCGGACGGGGCGGCGGTGCGGATGGGGCGGCGGTGCGGACGGGGGCGGCGGGAATGGGGTGGGGTGGTGGCGTGGGTGACGGAGGTGGGGTGGGGTGGGCTAGGTGATGGGGTTGGGGGGCGGGGCGTTGGGGGTTTCTACGCGTTGTTTGAGGGCGTCGTTTAGGGCCTGGAAGACGGTTTCTGTGCGGGGGATGGAGACGGTGGCGGCTAGCAGGCCGCCGTAGATCTCGGTCTGGGCTAGGCGGGTGCCGCCGTCGAGGGAGGTCAGGACGAAGCTGTGCTCGCCGCTCATGATGCCGGGGAGGTTGGAGGCCCAGCGCAGCTCGGCGCCCGGGTCGGCGGCGATGATCTTCGCCCGGATGGTCATCAGGCGGCCGTTGGCGGGCTGGACGGCGCGGAGGGTGATCCGCTTCCCCGCCGTCACCTGGCCGGACGCCTCGCGGAAGAGCGGGTTCCACTCCGGGTAGCGGCTCAGGTCGGTCAGTACCGCCCATACGGCCATCGGCGGCGCGTCGATCTGGGTGGTCGCGGACACGGTCTTCATAGGTCTTGCTCTCCCCCGGTCCCAGCCGTGACATGCGCGGGAACCAAGGGCCCGTTCGAGATAACGAATTTGATCTTTGCCTTGGGCGCAGCAGGTTGGCGATGTGGTGGACGTCCGGTGCCTGCTCAAGGTGATCGAAGCCGTCGATCAGGCCGTCTATCGCGGGATCGGTGAGCGCCCGCGACGCGTTGGCACGGAATTTGGCGATCCACGCCTGTCTCGGCAGCGGGTAATTCCAGTGGCTCTTCGGCATCGTGACCGACGCGGTGAACTCGCGGCCGTCCCGACAGGAGATCGTCACCGGGTTGTGCGCGATGTCCGGGTTATCAGGGAGCCCGCGCTCTTCGTAGGCGGTGATGCGGGACAGCAGCGTGCGCACCGGCTCGCTGAACACGATTCCCTCGTCGAACAGGTCGGCGTCCAGCCTGCGGTACAGCACGGCCATCGCCGCCATGTACTGCACGCTGAACTTCGCGTCGAGCGAGGCGCGGGGAAACTGCCGGTCGAACCGCTTGCCCGGTACCGCGATGCGGATGGAGCTGACGTCGTCGGCAGCGAGGTCCTCGCTGGCGGCGATGCTCAGGGCGGCCTCGAAAGACTGATGCATGTAATAGCCGGCCGGGTACATCTTGATGCCGATGCCAGGATTCAGCGGGTAATAGCTGCTCCCCAGGGCCGACGTCAGCCGCCAGGTCTGCGGGGTGACCGTCGGGAAGAATGACGCGAAGAAGGAGCGCCTGCCCTCGAAGGCGGTCTCGGTCGCGGTGAATCCGTCGGCCGCCAGCAGCGCCGCGCGCACCCCGCTCTGCGCGGCCAGGCCGGCGTGCAGCGGCTTGGTCATGGTGCCGGACTGGCCGTCGATGCCGCTGGCCATGGAACTGGCGATGCCGAACGCGGTCGCGGTCTTGGCGCCCGACAGCCCGAGCAGACGGCTGGCCGCGGCCGCGGCGCCGAGCGTGCCGAATACGCCGGTCGGGTGCCAGCCGAATCGCCCGGATACCGCCGAGTGCAGCCGGCCCATGACCTCGTACCCGGCCGCCTGGGCGGCGATCAGGTCCTGGCCGGTGCTGCCGTTCACCTCGGCCACGGCGAACGCGGCCGGGAAGATGGGAGCGGTCGGGTGGGCTCCGGGCAGCCACATGTCGTCGAAGTCCAGCGCGTGCCCCGCCGTGGCGTTCGCGAACGCGGCGTCGGCCGTGCGCGCCGTGCCCGGCGTGCCCCAGACCGATGCGGCGCCCGGTGCGTCGGCGAGCCGGCGAACCGCGCGGACCGCGGGCTCGTCCGACCCCGCCAGAGCCACTCCCACCAGGTCGAGACATTGCCTGGCGACCCGCCGAACCAGGGCCTCGGGCAGGTCGGCGTAGTCGATCGAGGCGACGAAGTCGGCCAGGATGCTCGTTGTCGTCTGGCCGCTCACGAGTTCATCATCCGGATCGGGCTGCCGTCGAGGTAGGCCCGCACGTCCTGCGCCGCCTCGCGGTAGAAGGCGGCGAAGGTGCCCGCCGTGACGTAACCGAGGTGCGGCGTGAGGACGAGGTGCGGCGCTGACCGCAGCGGATCATCCGCGGGCAGCGGCTCGACGTCATAGACGTCAAGCCCGGCGCCGGCGATGCGCCCCTCGTGCAGCGCGCTCAGCAGCGCACCGGTGTCTACCAGCGGACCGCGGGATGTGTTCACGAGCACGGCGCTCCTTTTCATCGCGTCGATCTCGGCCGCGCCGACCAGGCCGCGGGTGCTGTCGGCGAGGATCATGTGCACCGACACCACGTCGGAGGTCGCGAACAGCTCGCGTTTGCCGACCAGCTCGGCGCCGCAGGCGGCGGCGCGCTCGGCCGTGAGGTGCGGGCTCCAGGCCACCAGCTTCATCGAGAACGCGCGGGCGACCGCCGCGACCTGCGCGCCCAGCCGTCCAAGGCCGACCAGCCCGAGGGTCGCCCCGTGCAGGTCCATCCCGATCGTCGGCTCCCAGCGGCCTGCCCGCATCGAGGCGTCCGCCTGCGGGATCTTCCTGGCCAGCGCGAGAATGAGCGCCCAGGCGAGCTCGGGCGCGGCCCATTGCAGCCCCTGCGTCCCGCAGACCAGCACCCCGCGCTCGGCCGCCGCGGCCAGATCGAGCACGCGGTTGCGCATCCCGGTCGTCACGATGAGCCCGAGCTTCGGCAGTTCCCGCAGCAGCGAGGCGTCCATCGGCGTGCGTTCGCGCATCAGCATGACCGCGTCGAAGGGCGCCAACCGGGCGGCGAGCCTGCCGGCGTCGGCGAGGTGGTCGGTGAAGACCGTCACCTCCGCATCCGGAAGCTCGGCCCGCCAGTCGACGAACTCTTCGGCCGCGTGCTCCCAGTCGTCGAGCACGGCCAGCCGGAGCGGGGTCCGGCGGCCAGCGGACGGCGGCTGCGTCATCGCGCGGGCCGCCGCTCCGGGAACGCCGTCAGCCGCGCGGCGGCGTCCTCGCTCTCATAGAGCAGTCCCTGCGCCGCCAGGTCGAAGGCGGTGGTGTCGCGCTGGCCGATCCGGAGCGCGAGCTTGGTCAGCTCGAGCGCCCGCCATGACCGCCGCGCGATCGATTCGACCAGGGCATCGACGGCGGCGTCGAGTTCCGCCGGGTCGGCCAGCCGGTCGATGAGCCCGGCCGCCAGGGCTGCCTCGGCGCCGACGACGTCGCCGGCATAGAGCATCCGCTGCGCGACGGCGAAGCCCGTCAGCCTGGGCAGGCGGTGGTTGCCGCCGGCCCCGGCGAGGATGCCGAGGGACGGCTCGGGGGTCGCGAAGCGTGCGGCCGGGGTGCCGATCCGCAGGTCGCAGGCCAGCGCGAGCTCCAGGCCGCCGCCGAACGCCGGGCCGTCGATCACCGCGACGGTGGGCCAGCGGAACGAGGCCAGTTGCTCGAACAGCCGCACGTTGACCGGGTTCAGCGCCTCTTCTGCGCGGCGCTCGACGAGGTCGGCGATGTCCGTTCCCGAGACGAAAATGCCCGGTGTGGTGGAATGCAGTACCAGCACGGCCGGCCCGCCCGCCTGCGCCGCTTCGAACGCGTCGCGCAGGGCCCGGCTGGTCGCGAGATCGAGGGCATTGCGCTTGTCCGGCCGGTTCAGGCCGATCCAGACGGCGTTCTCGCGCCGCGTGACCTGGACGGTCGGGCTGCCGCTCACCGGACGCGCCCGTCCCCGTCCTGGCGCGGCTCCAGTTCGCGAGCGATCAGCTTGATGCGGATCTCGGCCGCCTCGTTCATGTGCTGGCTGCCGATCTGCCGCGCGCGTTCGGCGTCCTGCTCCCGGATCGCGCTAATGAGCTCGCGGTGTTCGCGCACCGAATCCGGCCAGCGGCCGGGGAAGCTCAGGGTCGTCGACGGCAGCTTGGCGACCTGGGCGGTCAGCCGGTTCTGCAGGTCCTGCAGCGTCCGGTTGTGGCAGGCGGCGGCCAGGGCCCGGTGGAACGTCGTGTTCGCCGCCTGCAGCAGGGCCGGGTTCTCGGTCCCGGCCAGGGCCTCGCCCTGGGCGGCCGCCCCCTCGAGCCGGAGCAGATCGGTCTCGCTGCGCCGGTGCGCGGCGTCGAAGGCGATCGCGCCCTCCAGGTAGACGCGGACCCGGTAGATGTCGATGGTCTCGTCGGCCGTGCGATCACGGACGAACAAGGCAGACCCCTGGCGCTCGATCAGGCCGTCCTGTTCCAGCCGGGCCATTGCCTCGCGGATCGGGGTCCGGCTGACTTCGAACCGCGCGCAGAGTTCAACCTCCGAGATGCGCATGCCGGGCGGGAACTCCTCGTCGGCGAGCGCGGTGCGCAGTCGCTCGTAGAGTGCCATGTTCTTCGGGGTCGGTGAGACGGGATCCACCTTGTACTCCTGAGGCTGGTGACAGTGCGCTATCGGCATGGCTATATAACTAGATCCGCTGCCGCCCGCGAAGCCGTCGACATCCACCACGCTCGTATACCTTGCACTCTCATAGTATACGAAAGTCGCTAACCCGTATACACTGCCGCTTGGACCTGGGATGATGTTCCTACGCAGTGAGACGAGGTGACCGCGACGGTGAAGACGGCCTGGCCGGGTGAGATATTGCGCGAGCTGCTGGACCGGACGGCGATCCTCGACCAGCCGGCCGTCTGCGACCCGCTCAGCGCGCGGCTCGCCCGCGAGGCGGGCTATGAGGCGGTGAGCCTCGGCGGTTACGCGATCGGCGCCCATCTGCCGCTGACGTCCGAGCTGTCACTCGACGACATCGAGCAGGCGGCTCGCGCGGCCATCCGCGCGTGCGGCCTGCCGCTGCTCCTCGACGCGGATATCGGCTGGGGCGGCATCGAGGACCTCCCGGCCGCCGTGGCCCGGCTGGAAGCGGCCGGAGTCGCGGCGATCCAGCTCACCAGCCAGCATGTCCCGGCTCAGGTGCCGTTCAGCCCGGCCGCCGAGCGTGCGCGCGCCCAGGCCGACCTGGCCGGCCGGGTGCGGACCGCCCGCGCCGCGCGAGAGCACGTTCTTGTCATGGCCCGCTGCGCCGTCTCGCCCGGCGGCGGTTACCGCGAGGCGGTCGGCCGGGCGAGGGACCTGCTTGAGTCCGGCGCGGACGCGATCGTGCTGCACGCGGGGGGCGACGAACTACGCCAGTTCGCGCGCGACCTGCCCGGCGCGAGGCTGATCTGCGCGGGCTCGCCCGCACCGGATCGGGAACAGGCCATCCCGGCCCGGCTGCTTGAGCAGTGGGGATACAGCGCGCTCAGCCGTCAGTACTACCGCTGCTACTGCGCCCGCAGGCAGCGGCCGTCCGGCGCGAACTTCCCGGTTCTCGCTCGCCCAGGGCGGGCCCGGACCGCCCGACCCGGGCCGAGCGACGCCACATGCCGCGAAGACCTGGAAAGGAAGCAATGACCGACGCCCAGCCACCGCACCCCGACGAGCGCCGCGAGCAGGCACTCGCGATCAGGGCCAGAATCCTCGGCGAGACCTGGGACGCGGGCTCGCGGACCACGCCCGGCCTGGAAGCTTTCACCGAACTGGGGATCCAGAACATCTGGTCCGGCCAGTGGATCGACCCGGCTCTTGAGCTGCGGCTCAAAAGCGTCGTCACCATATCGGCGCTCATCGCCATGCGCCATTCCGGGCTCCTCGGCTTCCACGTGGCCGGCGCCCTGCGCGAGAGCCTGCTGAGCGCCGACGAGATCCGCGCGGTGGCGCTGCACCTCAATCCCTATGTCGGCTACCCCACAGCCCGCGATGCCATGGTGGTCATCGACCGCGAGATAGCCGAGCACGAGCAGGCCGCGGACCACGCGGCGGACAGGGCGGCGGACGGTGAATAGCAACGGGCCAGCCGGCGGGGCGATCGATGTCCACGGTCACTGCGTGCCGCAGGCGTTCCTCGACGAGGTGGTGCGCAGCGCGCCGTTCGGGGTGCAGGCGGAGGCCGCCGACGGCAAGTACTACCTGACCTTCCCTGGCCGGAAGCGGCTGCGGCCGATCGCCGGGGTGATGCTCGACACCGCCGACCGCGGCCCCTGGTTCGCGGAGCAGGAGGTCGCTCACCAGGTCGTCGCGCCCTGGCTGGACATCCACGGGCAGGAACTGCCCGCCGCCGACGGCACCCGCTGGGTCCGGCTGCTCAACGAGGCCGTGGCCGAGTCGGTAAGCGACCGCGGGCGCCGCCTGTCCGGGCACGCGACGCTGCACCTGGCCGATGCGGACGCCGCCGCCGAGGAACTGCGGCGGGCGGTGCGGGAACTCGGCCTGCGCAGCGCGATGATCCCCGCCAGCCTGCCCAGTGGCCGGCTCTGCGAGCCGCGCTTCGACGCGCTGTGGGCGGCCGCGGTCGAGCTCGACGTGCCGGTGGTGCTGCACCCGGCGACCAACGCTCCCGCCAACGACCTGCTGGCGCAGTACCCGACGCTTAACGCGCTGTTCGCCCGTCAGATAGATACCACCCTGACCACCGCCGAGCTGGTGGTGGCGGGCGTCTTCGACCGCTTCCCCGCCCTGCGGCTGGTGGTCGTGCACGGCGGCGGGTTCCTCCCCTATCAGGTCGGCCGGTTCGACCGGGACGTGAAGGGCGGCGGGGATTCCCGGCGTCTGCCGTCTGACGTCGCGCGGTCGCTCTACTACGACACGGTGCTCATGTCCGCCGCCGCGGTGCGGTTCCTGCTCGACTACGCCGGCCCCGAGCAGGTCCTGATCGGCTCCGACTTCGGCGCCGCCCAGACCGAGCGGTCCGGCGTGCGAGTGACCGCGGCCACCCGTGCGGCGACCGCCGATCCGGCCACCCTCCAGGCCGTCCTTGACGGCAACGCGACCCGGCTCTTCAGGCTCGGCCGGGGGCCAGCTCAGGAAGGCAGCGGCGATGAGTAAACGACGGCTGGTGGTCGGGATCACCGGATCGAGCGCCCCCCAGCTGGCGGTGACGCTGCTGACAGTGGTCCGCGAACTCACCGACGTCGAGGTGCACCTGGTCGTCTCCCGGGGCGCGGAGCGGAGCATCGCGCTGGAGACGGGCATGAAGCGGCCGGAGGTCGAGGCGCTGGCGGATGTGGTCTACGAGCCTGAGGATCTGGCGGCGCCGGTATCGTCCGGTTCATTCCTGGTCGACGGCATGGTGATCGTCCCCTGCTCGATGAATACGCTGGCCAGCGTGGCCGCCGGGATCAGCGGCAATTTGATCGCGCGCGCGGCCGACGTGACCCTCAAGGAACGCCGTCGGCTGGTCCTGGTAACGCGGGAGACCCCGCTCAGCCTGATCCACATCCGCAACATGGAGACGGTCACGCTGGCCGGGGCGACGGTCCTGCCGCCCGTGCCCGCGTTTTACCACAAGCCCGAGTCGATCGACGACCTGCTGCGGCAGACCGCCGGCAAGATCCTCGACCAGTTCGGAATCTCCCATAACGCGTTCCAGCGATGGAGCTGAATAAGAAGGTACTCGTGGCCGAAACAAACATAAGCACCATCAGCCTCACGGTAAACGGCACGGCTCACCAGGTAAGGGTCGAACCGCGCCGGACCCTGCTCGATTGCCTGCGCGATGACCTGGTCTACCCGGGCACGCACGTCGGCTGCGAGCACGGCGTGTGCGGCTGCTGCAACGTCATCGTCGACGGCGCGCTGGTCCGCTCGTGCCTCATGCTGGCCGTCCAGGCAGACGGCTCGTCGGTGGAAACCATCGAGGGCCTAGCCGACGGGGACGAGCTGAACCCGTTGCAGGAGGCCTTCTGCGCGAATCACGCCATGCAGTGCGGCTACTGCACCCCGGGCATGATCATGACGCTTGAGGACCTGCTGCGCTCCAACCCTCGGCCGAGCGACGAGGAGCTGGTCGACGCGCTGTCAGGCAACCTCTGCCGGTGCACCGGCTACCAGCAGATCCTCCAGGCGGCCAGGTCTGTGATCGCCTCGAGCGCGACGAAGGGGACAACCGCGTGACCCACGCCGAACCCCGGTACAAGTTCATCGGCAAGCCGCTGCCGGTGGTCGAGGACCGCCGTTTCGTCCGCGGCGGCGGCCGGTACATCAACGACATCAGCCTGCCCGGCATGCTCCATCTGGGGGTGGTCCCGGCGCCGGTCGCGCACGCCCGGCTGCTCGCGGTCGACATGTCGGCCGCGCTGACCGCGCCGGGCGTGGTCACCGTGCTCACCGGCGCCGACCTGGCGACGATGATGGAGCCGGTACCGCAGGAGCTGGCTCTGCCCAACGTGGTCTGGTACCCGCTCGCGGTCGACAAGATCCGCTACGCCGGCGAATGGGTGGCCGCGGTCGTCGCGACCTCCCGGGCGGCCGCCGAGGACGCGGCCGAGCTGGTGGGCATGGAGTTCGAAGAGCTTGAGCCGCTGGTCGACCCGCGCCGGGCCATGCAGCCGGACGCGCCGCCGCTGCACGAGGCCGAGGGCACCAACGTCGTCTGGAACGAGCGCTGGACCTGGGGCGAGGTCGACGCCGAGTTCCTGGGGGCGGATCACACGTTCGAGTACTCCTACCGCTGGAATCGGCACTCCGGAGTGCCGCTCGAGACCTTCGGCTGCGTTGCCCAGGTCGACCCGACCGGCATCCTGGAGCTCTGGGCATCCCATCAGAACCCCGACATCCAGCAGGAAGTCATCAAGGTGATGCGGACGCCCAAGGTCAAGGTGCACATGGACGTGGACATCGGCGGCTCCTACGGCTCCAAGCGCGGGCGCAAGCAGATGTACCTGACCGCCGCGGCCGCGCTGCGGGCCCGCAGGCCGGTCAAGTTCATCGAGGACCGCATCGAGAACATGCAGGCCAGCGACGGGCACGGCCCGGACCGCTACTACCAGGTCAAGGTCGCGGCGACATCGGCCGGGATAATCAGGGCCCTCGACGTCGACGTCATCGAAGATCTGGGGGCCTACTGCGGACGCGGGCCCAGGCAGATCACCAAGCCGACGTCAGCGGTGGTCGGGCCGTACCGGATCCCGGCCGTCCGGTACGGCGGCTACGGCGTGCTGACCTGCAAGACCAACCAGGTTCCGTTCCGCGGGGCGGGCCAGTCGCCGCATAATTTCATCGTCGAGCGGACCATCGACCAGGTCGCCCTTGAGCTTGGCCTGGACCGGGTGGAGATCCGGCTGCGCAACTACATCCAGCCGGAGCAGTTCCCCTACGAGATCCCTGGCGGCGCGATCTACGACTCGGGCAACTACCCGGGCGCGGCCGAGATCGGCCTGAAGCAGGCCCGCATCGAGGACCTGCTGGCGCAGCAGGCCGAGGCGCGCGCGGCCGGGCGGCTGTTCGGGATCGGCGTCGCGGGCGGCCTCGACCCGGGCGGCGCGGCGGCCGAGCACGGCGAGGGGGTGCGGATCGAGATCGACGCCACCGGGCACGTGGTGGCCACCATCGGATTCCAGTCGGCCGGGCAGGCCCACGAGGGCATGGTCACCCAGCTCATCCGCGAAGAGCTCGGCCTCGACGCCGAAGACATCATCGTGCAACGCGGCCACGGGCTGGCGGGCATCTACGCGGGAGCCCCGACCGGCAACCGGATGACGCAGATGCTGGGCACCACCGTGTACCAGTGCTCGGCCAAGGTACGGCGCAAGCTGACCGACCTCGCCGCGTTCACGCTCCAGGTCAGCGCGGAGCAGGTTGAGATCGACGGGACCACGTACCGGGTCGCGGGCGAGCCGGAGCGCGCGCTCACCATCAGGCAGCTGGCGAAGATCGCCTACGGTCCCCGGATGAACTGCCCTCCGGGCATGGAGCCCGGCATCGTGGAGCAGAACGTCTACGCCGGGCCCGACATCGTCACCAAACGCAAGCTCAAGACCGGCGCCAAGCAGTTCCCCACCTACTCATTCGACTTCCACGTGGTCATCGCGGAGGTGAATCCTGAGACCTTCGAGATAGAGCTGCGCAAGTACGTGGTGGTGCACGACTGCGGCACGGTGATCAATCCGCTGGTCGTCGACGGGTTCACCTACGGCGGGGTCGGGCATGGGGTCGGCGGCGCGCTGTTCGAGAACTTCGCCTACGACGAGAACGGCCAGTTGCTGGCCGCCAGCTTCATCGACTACCTGATGCCGACGGCGGCCGAGATACCCCGGGTGGAGCTGCATGAGCAGGTCACGCCGTCGCCGCTGCACCCCTACGGGGCCAAGGGGACCGCCGAGGGCGCGTACATGACCACGCCGGCCGCGATCGCCAGCGCCGTCGAGGACGCCCTGACGCCGTACGGCATCCGGATTACCGAGGTTCCGATCACCCCGCAGATGATCTTCGACAAAGTGGCGGCGGTTACCGCCACGCGGAAGGACCGCGGCGAATGAAGCCAGCTCCGTTCGACTACCATCGCGCGGTCGACGTCGGCGACGCGGTCACCGCCCTGCGCCAGGCCGACGACGGGAAGGCGATCGCCGGCGGGCAGAGCCTGATCGCGCTGATGAACCTGCGGCTAGCGCGACCCGAACTGCTTGTCGACCTCAACCCGCTGCGCGAGCTTGACTACATCGAGCCGCGGCCCGAGGGCGGCCTGGCCATCGGCGCGCTCACCCGCCAGGCCGCGCTTGAGCGATCCGCCCTGGTCCGCGAGCGCTGCCCGGTCATGGCGGAGGCGCTCCCGCTGGTGGCGCACGCCGCGGTCAGGAACCGCGGCACGATCGGCGGCAGCCTGGCCCACGCCGACTCCGGCTCCGAGCTGTGCTCCGTCAGCCTCGCCGTCGACGCCCTGATGCGGGTGCACGGCCCGGACGGCGACCGCGAGATCCCCGCGGCCGAGTTCTTCCTCGGACCGTTCACCACCGCGCTGGCCGAGGACGAGATCCTCACCGAGATCGTCATCCCGGGTCGGCCGCCGCGCGCCGGGTACGCCTTCAGGGAGGTGTCCAGGCGGCGGGGCGACTTCGCGCTGGCCGGCGTGGGCTGCGTGGTCGGCCTGGCCGAAGACGGGACGGTGAACCACGCCCGGGTGGCCTGCATTTCGGTCGGGCCGACGGCGCTGCGGGCCCGACGCGCGGAAGACTCGCTGCTCGGCGCGCGCCTCGACGAGCCCGCCGTCGAGCGGGCCGCGTCCCTCGTCCGCGAGGACATCTTCCCGGCGGGCGACCTGCACGCCAGCGCCGGTTTCCGGCAGCACCTGGCCCGGATGCTCACGGCGCAGGTCCTGCGCACGGCCGCGAGGCGCGCTGCGTAACCGATACAGACGGCCGCGGATCAGCGGTTCTCAGTTAGCGGAAGGTCACCGAATGCGACTTTGGCACCAGAGCCGGACCGAACTGGCCCGGCTGCCGAAATACGCCGCCGCGATGGCGGCGCACTTCGAGCGCGTCGGCCAGCCGGGCACCGTGGTCGACCTGCACGGGCTCGCCCCGAGCACGTACGTCACCGAGTACCCGGGGTATGACAACCGGTACGTGTACCTCGCCTACCTGCACTCGCTGCAGATCCTGCAGAATGTCCAGCGGGCCGAGCGCGAGGGATACGACGGCTTCCTCATCATGAACCTGCCCGAGAACATCGTGGGCGAGGCGCAGTCGCTGGTCGGCATTCCGGTGATCAGCTACGCGCAGGCAGCCATGTACACCGCCGCGATGCTGGGGCGCCGCTTCGCCGTGCTGACGATGATCGACGAGTACATCCCGCTGTACGAGTCGCACATCGGGAAGTTCGGCATGCAGTCGCGGGCCTGGGGCGTGCAGTCGCTGGGCCAGGACTACCGGACCGTCTTCGACGCATTCGACCAGCCTGGCCCGGTCGTCGAGCGGGTCACCGAGGTCACCCGCCGGCTGGCCCGCGAGCACGGCGTCGACGTCGTTATCCCGGGCGAGGCCCCGGTGTCGACGGTGCTGTCGGTGGCCGGACTGACGCGGGTCGATGAGATAGCGGTCATCGACTGCATCGGCGTCACCCTGAAATTCGGCGAGATGTTCGCCGACCTGGCCCGCATCACCGGCCTGCGGGCCTCGGCGGCGGACTTCTTCAGCGCCCGGCCGCCCGCGGGGCGGCTGGCCGAGGTGGAGAAGTTCTACGGCCTTGACCGGTTCGACCTCGACGCTTCGGAGGGAAAATGAGCTCGGCCCCCGTCATCATCCTGCTCGGATCCGAGCAGCCGATTCCCGGCGACAGCGGCCGCCTGTGGCGCGCCGTCGACGGCGAGCCGAGATACTGCCGGGTGCTGCTCGTCGACGACGCGCCAGCCGACCTCGATTTCGGGCCGGGCGTGAGTGTCTGGGCGGGCCGGCAGATCGACTCCCTCGATGAGCAGGGCGACCCGGCCGCCGCCACCGCGCTGCTCGCCGTCGGGCAGGAGCCGGCCCCCGGCCATGAGGACGAGTTCAACGCGTGGATGGACTCCGAGCACGTGCCCGGGCTCGGCGCGGCCCCCGGCACCTACTCGGCCCACCGCTACCGCAGCGTGCGAGGGGAGCCGGGCTACTTCGCGGTGTACCACCTGCGCGACCTCGAGGTGAATTCCACCCCCCAGTGGAAGCAGGTCGGCCAGAGCGAGACCAGCCGGGCGATGAAGCCCCACTCGCGCAAGCGGACCCGCGGGCTGTATGTCGCCGATTAGCCGCCCCGCCCCGGGGATGGCGGCCGGGGGCCCCGCCGGCGCGGCGCGCCCGGCGGCGTCGGGTGGCTGCGGTTCAGCGCGTCGGCGGCAGGTAGATGCGCCGCAGCTGGGCGCTGATCTGCGCCGCGGTCTCAAGCAGCGCCGCCAGGTAGTCACCATGCTGCGGCTGCGCCGCGGGGGTGACCGCCTGGGTCGCGATGCCGAGGGCGGCGACGACCGAGCCGCGCCCGTCGGTCACCGGCACGGCGATCGCGAACAGGTTTTCCTCCAGGCCCTGGTCCCCGAGGGCATACCCGTTACGGTAAACGGCGTCGAGCGCTTCCGTGAGGTCGTCCCGGGTCGTGAGGGTCTTCGGCGTCAGCCGGTCCAGCCGGGCCGAGTCCAGGTACTGCCTGCGCTGCTCGCCGGGGAGAGCGGCGAGCAGCACGTGGCCCGTCGCGGTGGCATGCGCGGGTACCCGGGTACCGACCGGCACCCTGACCGCCAGCATGCGGCTGGCCGGCACGTGCGCGACGTAGAAGACCTCCTCGCGGTCGAGCACGCACAGCGAGGCGGACGCCGACACCCGGGCGGCGAGGCCCTCCATGTAGGGCAGCGCGACTTCGGGCGTGGTCAGCCCGGACAGGTAGGAGTACCCGAGTTCGAGTACCTGAGGCCGCAGCCAGAACAGCCGCCCGTCGAAGTCCACGTAGCCAAGTTCGACCAGCGTGAGCAGGAACCGGCGGGCGGTTGCCCGGGTGAGCCCGGTGTGCCGCGCGACGTCGCTGAGAGTCAGCCGGGGACGATCGGGGCCGAAGGCGCGGATGACCGCCAGACCGCGTTCCAGGGATTGCGCGAAATCGGTGCTGCGCTGCCTGTGGCCAGACCCGGTGGCATCCGCCGCGTCCTCGGCCTCCGCCGCGGCCGTCCCTGGTTCCGGCGCCGGGCCGGCGTTCACTGCGGAGGCGTCTGGGCCGCGCACCGGCAGCCTCCCTTCTGATGTCCTGTCAACTTGCTACGTCCGTGTGCGAATCGCGAACAGAAGTTCGTGCCAGCACGATATCGGGAGCCGCCAGGAGCGTCAAGGCGGGCCACCGCGCCGCCGACCAGGCGGCGTGTCACGCGAGCCTCATGATCGTCTCGAGCCCGCCGTCGTCCGGCAGGCTCTGCACCGCGCCGCGCAGCGCCGCGCGGCGGCCGGGGTCGTAGCAGTGCCTGGTGAGGCTGTCGAACTTGGCGGTCAGCTCGGCCCGGCTGAGCGGGTTGTCAGGATCGCCCCGTGGATGCTCCGTCTCGGCTCGGAACTGCTGCCCGCCGACCGTAGTCAGCTGCGCCCAGGCCGGCCAGCTGGCCGGGTACCGCTCGTCGAGAGCCGGGTCGGCGACGCACTCGACCCGGTCCATCAGCGCCACCACGGAGGGGTCAGTGTACCGCTCAGCCTGGAACTGGTCCGCCTCCAGCCGCCCGTCGAGCAGCGCCAGCGCGGCGACGAACGGCATGCTGAACTGCGCGTCGGCCAGCGTCTTGGGCCTGCGCCGGCGCTCGGGCGGGTCCCAGACGGTGGCCAGGCCGGTCCTGATCAGGCCGAAGGTAAGGCGCGCGACCTCCTCCGCGCGAACCGGGTGCTGGCCGAGGAGGGAGAACAGCGCGTCGACCGGCGACTGGGTGTTGCGGCAGCTCGGGTACGGCTTGATTCCGCAGCGGGTGATCTCGGCCGGGGCGGCCCCAAGCCCGGCCAGCAGCCGCTCTGGCCGCGGATCCTCGCTCTGCGCGGCGAGGAACCCCCGGGCGCCGCCGATCGGGTCGGCCAGGCCGGGAAAGCCGCGCCTGGCCAGCAGGGCGGCCTGCACGCCGCGCTGCGCGGCGTACGCGGGATGCAGCTGCTTGGTGACCGCGCCCTCGACCAGGAACTGCATGCTCCCCCCGGCCACGGTCCCGGCCAGCGACAGGGCCGCCACCGCCTGGTCGAGGCTGAGGTCGAGGCAGACCGCCGCGGCCGCCGCGGCGCCGAAGTGCCCGGCGGTCGAGGTGGGGTGGAAGTGCCTGGCGCGGTGGGCGTGCGGATTGACGGCACGGGCCACCCGGCACATGACCTCGTAGCCGACGCATACCGCGTCAAGGAACCGCTCCCCGCCGGACTGCGCCCAGGCCGTCGCGGCCAGCGCGGCCGGGAGGATGACGGAGCCGGGGTGGGCCGAGGCGGCAGTGTGCGTGTCGTCGAACTCGAAGCAGGCCGCCGCGACCGCGTTCGCCATGGCGGCCTCCACCGCCGAGCAGCGCTGCCCGGTCCCGAAGGCCGGCAGGTCCGGCCCCGCGCCCCGGGCGAGGTCCTCGGCGGCGTGCACCCGGAACGCGGTGGCGACCTCGCTGCGGGATCCCCAGGCGGCGACGCCGATGTGGTCGAGCAGCAGGTTCCGCGCCGCCTGGGCCGCGCCCGGTACGGCCCCGGCCCGCCAGCCGAGCAGCGGCTCGAGCAGCGACCGGGTGAGCGAGTCAGTCATCGGACCTCCGCCGAGAGCGCATGGTTGACGGATGTGAATAGCTCGTTAGACTACCCCCAGAGCGAACACATGTATACATAGCGAACATTCTTGTCCCGGTGCCTCCCGACCTGCCAGCAGGTGGGGACGTCGCGGGGACGGTTGCGCGCCAGGAAGGAACTGTCTGGATGTCCTCGCCCCGCGCCTCCGTGCGCTCATCTCGATCGCCTGTCGCCGGGGTCAAGGACCTCGGCGGGTACCTCGACACAATCAAGGACGACCCGGCCGAGTACCGGTCAGTGAGCCGCCCGGTCAACCCGATGAACTTCGACGTCACCGGCATCCTGGAGAACCTGGATCGCGGCGGGCGGTACCCCGTCGTCAAGTTCGAGAACCCGCTCGACGTGCACGGCGACCCGAGCCAGTTCCCGCTCGTGGCGAACTTGTGGGCGACCCGGGAGCGGTGCGCCGACGCCGTCGGCCTGCCGCGCGCCGACGCGGGCGCGCAGCTCGGCCTGCGGCTGGCTGAAATGGTCGACAAGAAGCTGGATCCGGTCATCGTCTCCGATGCCCCCGTCCAGGCCAACGTCTGGCGCGGAGCCGACGCCGACCTGTGGCGGCTGCCGGTCGTGCGGCACTCGGAGATGGACCTCGGCGGAGTGCTGACCATGGCGCTGGCCATGCACGCGCCCGGCGAGGACTTCTACAACATCACCTTCGTCAAGCAGTTCGCCGAGAGCCCTGAGGGCGGGGGCGTGACGATTCACTCGGCCGACATGAGCCGGATGCTGCGCCAGTGGGAGCGCCGGGGCGAGACGGTACCGGTGATCAACATCCTCGGCCACCACCCCGCGTTCTGGACCGGCACGCTGAACAACACCCCCTACGGCGACGACGAGTACGCCACGGCCGGCGGGTTCCTCGGCCAGCCGGTGCGCCTGGCACCGTCGGTCACCTGGGGCGACAAGTTCCTGGTGCCGGCCGACGCGGAGATCATCGTCGAGGGCGAGATAACCCCGGGCGAGCAGACCATCGTCGACCCCTTCGGCGAGATCAGCCGCCAGTACCAGCCGCAGGAGCTCGCGCCGATGATGCGGGTCAAGGCGATCACCTTCCGCGACGGCGCGATCATGCAGGACATCTTCAGCGGTCACCGCGAGCACATGCTGCTTGGCAGCATCCCGCGGGAGGGCACCATCTACAAGCACCTGGCGGAGAAGCTCGGCACCGTGACCGCGGTCAACATGCCCTTCTCGGGCTGCGGCCGTTACGTGGCCTACATTTCAGTCAAGAAGGCCACCGACTATCAGGGCAAGCAGGCCGCGCTGATGGCGGCCGCGCACGTGCCGAACCTCCAGGTGGTCGTCGTAGTCGATGACGACATCGACGTATTCAACGAGGAAGACGTGCTCTGGGCGGTCAACACGTACGTAGACCCGTCCAACGACATCGACACGATCAAGAACCTGCGGCACCCGACCGATCCACGCGGACTCGGTTCCACCCGCGTCCTCATCGACGCCACCCGTCCCACCAACATCGTGTTCCCGACCAGGCTACGGGTACCGCCCGAGGCGACTGAGCGAATGAACCTGAACGACTGGCTGGACGAAGTCCCTGGCCGCGCCGGAGGAAACTGATGGCGATCAAGCAGATCTTCTGGGCAACCTGCCCGGAGTGCTCGAAGGATTTCCTCGTCGACGGCAGCCTGCGGCACGCCGGCATCAAGCTCATCTGCCCGTTCTGCTCGCACCGATTCCTGCCCGATGACGCCGCCAAGCTGGACGAGCGCCACAACTAGCGCAGGGCGGGCGCTACCCGCCTGAGTAACCGAACTGCGGCCGGGACCCGAAGGGTCCCGGCCGCAGTCATGTGCCCCCAGAGCGGGGCCACCTGCGACGATGCGACCATCCGGGACACAAAAATTGCCTCTGGTATACATGCAAGTGAATCCGTATACTCACTGAAGACATCGTATATTGCCTGCGGGAGTAAGTGGATGAGCCTCGACTTGACAGAAGAGCAGGAAGAGTTCGCGGAGTCGGTACGGGCGTTCGCGCAAGCCCGCCTCGGCGCCGACGCGCTGCGCCGCGCTCATGAGCCCGGCTATGCCTGGGACGCTGCCAAGCTGCTAGCCGACCAGGGGCTGCTCGGGCTCACGATCTCCGAAGAGGACGGCGGGCAGGGCGCCACCCTGATGGAAGCGGTCATCGCCATCCAGGAGGTCGCCAGGATCTGCCCGAAGAGCGGCGACGTGGTGCAGGCCGCGAACTTCGGCGCCATCCGCACGTTCGCCGAGTACGCCCCGCGCGAGCTCAAGCAGCGTTACCTGCCAGACCTGCTCTCCGGCCGGTCGCTGCTCGCCCTGGCGATGAGCGAGCCGGAGGCGGGCTCGGCGGCCACCGACCTCAAGACCTCCGCGATCGCGGACGGCGACGACTACCTGCTCAACGGGTCGAAGGTGTTCTCCACCAACAGCCCGGACGCCACCGCCTTCCTGGTCTACGTGCGGTTCGGAGCGGGCGTCGACGGGATCGGGTCGGTGATCGTCGACAGGAACGCGCCCGGACTGACGATAGCCCCCCCGTCGGACTTCATGAACGGCGAGCAGTGGAGCCAGCTCTACTTCGACAACTGCCGGGTGCCGGCCGCCAACGTCGTGCTCGGCCCGGGCGGGTTCAAGAAGCAGATCAGCGGCTTCAACATCGAGCGGATCGGCAACGCCGCGCGCGCCCTCGCCCTCGGCCAGCTGGCCTTCTCCCTGGCCCGCAGACATGCGCTTGAGCGAGAGCAGTTCGGCCGCCCGCTGTGCGAGTTCCAGGGCATCCAGTGGAAGTTCGCGGAGATGGCGGTCAAGCTTGACGCGGCCAGCCTGCTGCTGAGCCGGGCAGCCAGGCACGCCTCGGCGGGCCTGCCTGACGTGTACGAGACCACGGTCGCCAAGCTCGCCTGCAACGAGGCCGGATTCGCCGCCGCCAACGAGTCCCTGCAGGTGATGGGGGCCATGGGCTATAGCCGCGAGACCCTGGTGGAGTACTGCCTGCTGCGCACTCGCGGCTGGATGATCGCGGGCGGGTCCATCGAGATGCTCAAGAACCGAATCGCAGAATCGGTCTTTGAGCGGCGGTTCAGCCAGCGGCCGACGACGGTGGCTTCATGAGCCTGATCGAGGCCCCCGCGTCCGAGGCACGCCGCGGTTCGGTCGGACGCCTGCTGCTCGACCCGGCGAGCGTCGCCCTGGTCGGAGTCTCCAACGACGAGGCGAAGGCGACCGGGCGACCGCTGGCCTTTCTGCGCCGGTCGGGGTTCAGCGGCACTGTGTACCCGATCAACCCGAACCGGTCGCAGGTGCAGGGCGAGCGCAGCTGGCCCGCCTTGTCCGCGTTGCCTGAGGTCCCCGAGCACGTGTTCCTCATGACGCCGACCGACCTGGTGCCTGGCGTCGTGCGGGACTGCGTGCGGCTCGGCGTCGGCGCGGTCACCGTGCTCGCCGACGGCTTCTCGGAAAGCGGCCCGGCCGGGGCGGCGCGGACGAGGCAGCTGCAGCAGCTGATCAGCGGATCCGCCACCAGGCTGCTCGGGCCGAGCAGCCTCGGAGTCGTCAACCTCCGCAACGGGTTGATCCTCACCGCCAACGCGGTCTTCGGCGAGCCTGACCCGCTGGTCGGCGACATCCTCGCGGTGTCGCAGTCCGGCAGCATGATCGGCGCCCTGGTATCGCGCGGGAAGGCGCTCGGCATCGGCTTCGCGTCCCTGGTGTCGGTCGGCAGCGAGATCGACCTCAGCGTGGGCGACATCTGCGCGGCCACCCTGGACGATCCTGATATCCGCGGGTACGCGCTCTTCCTCGAGTCGATCAGCGACGCCGGCCGCCTGCGGCGCTTCGCGGCCGCGGCGGCGGCCGCGGGACGGCCGGTTGTCGCCTACAAGCTCGGCCGCTCCGACGCCGGGGCCGAGCTGGCCCGATCGCACACGGGCGCGCTGGCGGGAGAGGAAGAGGTCAGCGCCGCCTTCCTGGCCGACTGCGGCATCGCCCGGGTGCACACCCTGGATGCCCTCATGGAGGGCACCGCCCTCGCCCGCCGGATGCCGGGCACCGCGCTGCGGCGGGCGCCGCGGGTCGGCGTGGTCACCAGCACCGGCGGCGGCGCGGCGATGGTCGTCGACCAACTCGGCGTCCTCGGGATCGACGTCGAGCAGCCGTCGGCCGAGACCTTCGCCCGGCTGGCCGAGCGCGGCGCGCCCGCTCGCACCGCCCGCATCGTCGACCTGACGCTGAACGGGGCCCGTTACGAGGTCATGCGCCCGGCCCTGCAAACGCTGACCGAGGCGCGCGAACACGACGTGCTGGTCGTGGTGGTCGGGTCGTCGGCCAGGTTGGAGCCGGAGACCGCCGTCCGGCCGATCATCGAGATGGCCGGCACCGGGCTGCCGATCGCCGTCTTCCTCGCCCCGCACGCCCCGCAGGCCATGGAGTTGCTGACCGCGGCGGGCGTCCCCTGCTTCCGCACGCCAGAATCGTGCGCCGACGCCATCGCGGCCATTTTCTCCCGGCGGTTCCGCGACAGCGCGGAACCGCCGGGAGCACCAGGGCCCGCCGCGACGCCCGCCGGCGAGGCCGGGCCGGCCGGCGAGGCCGGGCCGGCCGCCGCCGACCGGCCGGGCGACGAGAACGCGGCCTACCAGATTCTTGACGCGATCAGCGTGCCGCGGGCCGCCACCGTCGTCATCGAGGGCGACGAGCCGGTCGACCTGCCGTTCGGCTACCCGGTCGCGGCGAAGGTCCTGTCGGCCCAGATCGCGCATAAGGCGGACGTCGGCGGCGTCGCGCTCGGCATCAACGACGCGGCGGCATTGCGCGAGGCCATGCGGGCGATCAGGTCCAGCGTGGCGAGCCACCGCCCGGACCTGCCGTCGCCGCCGATCCTGGTCGAGCCGATGCTGACCGGCCTGGCCGAGGTCCTGGTCGGGTACCGGGTCGACCGCCAGGCCGGCCCGATCGTGCTGGTGGCGGCCGGCGGCGAGCTCGCCGAGATGCACGCGGACCGGAGCCTCCGGCTCGCTCCGGTCGACCTGGCGACCGCCCGCGAGATGATCAGCGAGGTCCGGTCGCTACGCGTCCTTGACGGATACCGGGGACGGCCGCCGGCGGACTCCGAGGCGCTCGCCCAGGCGATCGCAAACCTCTCGAATCTCGCATTTGACTACAAAGTGACAGAATTGGAGATAAACCCGTTGCTGGTGAGAGGTATCGGGCAAGGAGTTGTCGCCGTTGACGCTCTGGTGAGGGTGCGCGAAACCGCTCAGGGAGCGCCTTCCGAACAGGAGGATTCCTCGTGAGTGAGCTAGACCTGATCGACCGGGTGAGTGCCCTCCGCAAGGCGGACGACCGGCTGATCGCGCAGGGACGCCTGGTCCGGGCCGCGATGCTGATCGAGGCGGGCGACCAGGGTGCGATCGTCACGATCGTCGACGGGAGCGTGACCGGCATCGCGAACGCGAACGAGCTGGTCATGCCCGCCTGGACCTTCGCGCTGCGGGCGTCCGCGCTCGAGTGGGCGCAGTTCTGGCAGCCCGCGCCCCGGCCGGGCCATCACGACCTCTTCGCGCTGCTGCGGCGCAAGCAGTTGCGGCTCGAGGGTGAAATCCATCCCTTCATGAGCAATCTCTTCTACTTCAAGGCGCTGCTCGCGCTGCCGAGGGTGGTCTGATGAGTACCAGGATCGAGCCAGTGACGGCACGCTACCTGCACGTCGACCTGGGCGGCCGCGAGCACCGGGTGTACGTCGAAGAGGCGGGGAACCCGGCCGGGGTGCCGCTGCTGTGCCTGCACACCGCCGGCGCGGACACCCGCCAGTTCCGTGGGCTCGTCAATGACGATGAGGTGCTGCGGACCTGCCGCGTCATCGCCTTCGACCTGCCCTACCACGGCAAGTCCTCGCCGCCCGCCGGATGGCAGGACAGCACGTACCAGCTGACCGCGGCCGACTACTCCGCGACCGTCATCGCGATGAGCAGGGCGCTGGAACTTCACCGGCCGATCGTCATGGGCTGCTCGATCGGCGGACGGCTCGTCCTCTACCTTGCGGCTGACCACCCGCAGGAGATCGGCGGCGTCATCGGGCTGCAGTCCGGCGGTCACGTGGACCCGTACTACGACACCGACTACCTCAACCGGCCCGACGTGCACGGCGGCCTCGCCTGCGCCGGAGTGGTGTCCGGCCTGATCGGCCCGGATGCACCCGAGCAGGACCGGTGGGAGACGCTCTGGCACTACATGCAGGGCGGCCCCGGCGTCTTCAAGGGTGACCTGCACTTCTACAAGGTTGACGGGGACGTCCGCGACCGGCTGGCCGCGGTGGACACCAGCCGATGCCCGGTCTTCCTGCTCACCGGCGAGTACGACTACTCGTGCAGCCCGGACGACACCCGCCAGGTCGCGGACGCGATCCCCGGCGCTCGGATGACGATCATGACCGGCCTCGGGCACTTCCCGATGAGCGAGCATTACGCCAGCTTCCGCGAGTACCTGCTGCCGACGCTGACGGCGGCGGCGCAGGCGCGCGAGGAACTCCTTGCGGCGGTGAGTTCCTGATGTCGGTGAACACCGCCAGCTGGGCGCCCTCGCGGCACGGCGGCCCGAGCGCTTATCCGGCCCTGCGGCTGCTCATCGACAACGAATGGCGCACCTCGGCCGTCGGGTCGCCGGTGCTCAACCCGGCCACCGAGGAAGTTCTCGGCTACGTGCCGCACGCCACCGAGGCCGATATCGAGGACGCGCTGGCCGCCAGCGAGCGCGGCTTCCTGACGTGGAGCCGGATGGCGCCGGACGCCCGCGGGTCGGTCATTCACGAGGCGGCACGGCTGCTGCGCAAGCGCAGGGACTCCCTGGCGATGGTCATCACCACGGAGATGGGCAAGCCGCTGCGCGAAGCCCAGGCCGAGATCGACACGGCGGCCGGCATCCTCGACTGGAACGCGGAAGAGGGGCGCCGCAGCTACGGCCGGGTCATTCCCGGGCCGGGCCAGCGGCAGCAGTTGGTCGTGCAGGAGCCGATCGGCCCGGTGGCCGCCTTCGCACCGTGGAACGCGCCGCTGATCACGCCGTCACGCAAGATCAGTTCGGCTCTAGCGGCCGGCTGCTCGGTGGTGATCAAGCCCGCCGAGGAGACCCCCGCCACCGCGCTGTGCCTGGCCGAAGCGTTCCTCGAGGCCGGCCTCCCGGCCGGCGTGCTCAACGTCCTGTTCGGCAATCCGGCCCAGATCTCCGGTCTGCTGCTCAGCTCACCGGTCATCCGGGCGCTCACCTTCACCGGTTCCACCGGCGTGGGCAAGTCGCTGGCCTCGCTGGCGGTGGGCAATATGGTGCGCCCGGTCATGGAACTCGGCGGCTACGCCCCCGTCCTGGTCTGCGCCGACGCGGATCCGGAGGCGGTGGCGGCCGGCGCCGCCAGGGCGGCCTATCGCAACGCCGGCCAGGTCTGCACGTCGCCGACCCGCTTCTTCGTCGACGCCACCATCTACGACCGGTTCGTGCAGTCGCTGACCAGCCACGTCCGCGACCTGCGGATAGGCAACGGGCTGGCGGAGAGCACCGACGTAGGGCCGGTGACGACCGCGGGCCGGGTCGAGGCGATCGAGTCGCTCGTCAACGACGCGGTCAAGCACGGCGCCCAGGTCACCGTCGGCGGGCACCGCGGCCCGGCGCCCGGCTACTTCTGGCAGCCAACGGTGCTGACCGGGGTGAATGACGAGTGCGAGCTAGCGCGAGTCGAGCCCTTCGGGCCGATCGCGACGGTCACCGCGTTCGACACCCCTGAATGGGCGATCAGGCTCGCCAACAACGTGCCGTTCGCCCTGGCGGGCTACATATTCACCCGGGACGCCGCCGCCGTCCGGCGGTTGAGCGCCGAACTGGAATGCGGCGCCATCGCGGTGAATCACTGGCAGGTCTCAAGCCCGGAAACACCGTTTGGCGGACACAAAGACAGCGGTTTCGGGTCGGAGGGCGGCATCGAAGGCATTACCGCCTTCCAGCAACTCAAGTTCGTGAGCGAGCAATGAATATTCCAGGCAGGCAGCAATCTCCTCGTGGCGCCGAAGCCAGAGCGGCCCGGCGGTCACGATCGAAAGACGATCGGTGATGAGTATGACATCGAACCTCACAGCCGTTCAGGCTGAAGGCGGATACCCGGCCGCGAAGTCAGACTATTCCGTCACATTCGACAACGTGAGCCTGCGGTTCTCGCAGAACACCAACCTGACGATCGACGGCGTTTGCCTGAACGTTGAGCGCGGCAAGTTCCTGAGCGTCATCGGCCCCAGCGGATGCGGTAAGACCACCCTGCTCAACCTCGCCGCCGGGCTGCTGAAGCCGACCGAGGGCGAGGTGCACTACGGCGGCGTCAAGATCAAGGACATCAACACCGAGGTCGGCTACATCACGCAGGACCCGAACCTGCTGCCCTGGCTCACCGTCGGCGCCAACGTCGGACTGCCGCTGAAGCTGCGCGGGGCCGGCAAGAAGGAGCAGCAGCGCGAGGTCCGCACGTGGCTGGAGCGCGTCGGCCTCAGCGGCTGGGAGAACCACTTCCCGCGGCAACTGTCGGGCGGGATGCGCAAGCGCGCCTCGATCGCCCGGGCGCTCATCTGCGAGCCGAGCCTGGTTCTCATGGACGAGCCGTTCGGGCCGCTTGACGCGATTACCCGCATGAAGCTGCAGCAAGACCTACTCGACCTTTCAGAGTCCGCCGACCGTACCGTCATATTCGTCACGCATGACCTCTCGGAGGCCATTGCGCTATCCGACGAGGTAGCGGTTATGGCGGGCGGGCCAGGGAAAATCAAAGGCGTCCTTCCGGTACCCATCAAGCGGCCGCGAAGCATTCTTGACCTGACCGAACTGCCAATATACACGCAGCTCAGCAAGCAGCTCTGGTCGCTTTTCAATCAAACAGAAACAGCAGATTAAGGTGGTCGGTTTAAAACCGTCACTTAACCAGCGCCGGCATCGGCCCGACGCTGATGAACTCGATAGAGCAGGTTCCTGCTATCCGAAAATAGTTAATCCGGGAACGCGGCCGAGTCGTCGCGGAGGGGATTTAGTCATTAATAGAGTGCGTAGTACCCAAAGGAGAGTGGGGAAGTGATGGATGTGCGCAACGCCGCGCGTCGGGCAAGCAGAGGCCGCAAGCCGAGAGCGATCCTGGCGGTCGCGGCCGGCTGCCTGGCGGCGACCGCGGTCGCGGCCTGCAGCAGCTCGGGCAGCTCAAGCACCGCCAGCTCGGGAAGCACCGGCGCTGGCGCCACCGCCAGCTCGGCCGCAACCACCAGCATCAAGCTCGGCTATCCGCTGCCCAACGTGCAGAGTGTCGCCGTGCAGATCGCGGCCAAGAACGGCATCTTCGCGAAGTACGGTCTCAGCGTAACCGCCACCTCGCTGGGCACCGCGAACGTGGTGAACGCCGCGCTGACCAGCGGCTCGGTGGATTACTCGCTGACCAGCGCGAGCCAGCTGATCACCTCGGTCTCGCAGGGCGCTGGCGTTATCGCCATCTCCGCGTACACGGTCGGCACCCCGGTGGACGTGATCTTCTCGAACTCGTTCATGGCCAAGCACAACCTGTCGACCTCAACGCCGGTCAGCCAGCTGGTCAAGTCGCTGTCCGGCAGCCACGTGGGTGTCTCCAGCCCGGTGATCGAGACGCAGGAGGGAACCCTGCTGAAGGCCTACGGAGTCGATCCCGGATCGGTGAACACCCTCACCGTGAGCTCAGAATCGGGGCTAGCCGCCCTGCTCAAGAGCGGTCAGATCGACGCCTTCATCGCCGGCCCGCCGGTGCCGCAGGAGGCCGAGGCCCAGGGCGCGGGCAAGATCCTCATCACCTCGCAGAACGCCCCCGTCTGGAACGCGGGCAACGCCAACCTGGTGCTGGCCGCCAACGCCTCGTTCGCCAAGGCCAACCCGGCGCTGACCAAGCAGGTCGCGAAGGCGGTGCACGCGGCGGTGGAATACGTGCTCGCCAACAAGGCCGCGGCCGCGCAGCAGTCGGCCAGCCTGCTCAGCGCGACGCAGGCCGAGGTGGAGGCGAGCCTTCCGCTGGCCGGCTACTCCACCTGCGCGCCGATGAGCTCGACGCTGTGGGACAAGACCATCCAGTTCTCGATCCAGTCAGGCTCCCTGAAGTCAGGCGCCACCGCCGCCGAGGGCACGGTCTGGACCAACGATTACATAGCGGCCCAGTCAGGCTGCTAACCATCCGGGCCGCGGGGCTCACCACCCCGCGGCCCGCAGGGCAGGTCGGAAGGGCAAGTGTTATGACAGCTACCGAGGTAGGGCCGACGGTCTCGCTCCCCAAGCGGGTGGGACCGGGAATGGTGCCGAAGACGAAAGTCTCGCCGCTCTCCAGGGCCGGGCTCACCATCATCATCGGCCGGATCGTCACGGTGCTCATACTGCTGGGGCTGTGGCAGCTGTTCAGCGGGCGAGTGCTGCCGGTGTACGCGATCAGCAGTCCCAACGCCGTCTGGGACAGCTTCTGGAACCTCGTCAGCACCAGCGCGGGCTGGGTCAACATCGGCGTGACGGCCAAGGAGCTGGCCATCGGCTTTGGCATCGGCGTCGTCGGGGGCACGGTGGCCGGCCTGCTGCTCGGCTACTTCAAGACGGTCGGCGCGATCCTCGAGCCGTTCATCGGAGCGGTGAACGGGATACCGAAGATCGCCATCGCGCCGGTGTTCGTGCTGATCCTGGGCATCGGCACGTGGACCGACGCGGTCATCGCGGGGACGATGGTCTCGCTGATCCTGTTCTACAACATCTATGTCGGGATGCGGACCATCAACCCCGAGCTCATCGACGTCATCCGGCTGATGAAGGCCAACCGCCTGCAGTTGCTGCGATACGTCTACGCCCCGTCGCTGATCTCGCCCTTCTTCGCCGGCCTGAAGGCATCGGGACCGTTCGCGATCCTCGGCGTGATCATCGGCGAGTTCGTCGCGTCGTACAACGGCGTCGGGCACGAGCTGTCATCGGCGTCGAGCAACCTGAACGCCGCGGCCGTGTACTCGTCGATCATCGTGCTCGTACTGATGGGCTTCGTGCTCAATGTGGTCCTGGGCCAGCTGGACTCGTGGACCAGCCGCAAGCTCGGTATGACGGCGTGACGGTCACCCCGGCTCCGCCCGTCCCGCGCGTCGAGCCCGTCCCGCGCGTCGAGGCGGGCGTTCAGCTGCACCTGCCCTCCTACCTGGATCGCAGCGTGCCTGACCTGGCCCGGATAGCGGTCACCGCCGCCGAGACCGGCTTTGATCAGGTGTGGCTGACCGACAACCCGGAATGCCGCAGCACCTTCGTGCTCCTGGCGGTGCTCGCGCCCGCCGTCCGGATCAAGCTCGGCACCGCGATCATGGCGCAGTACCTGCGCAGCCCGGTCGAGGCCGCCCGCGGACTGCTGACCGTCAGTGAGCTGATGGACGGCCGCGAGCTGTCGGTCGGCCTTGGCGCCGGCAACCCGACGAGCGGCAGCTTCATCAGCATGCCGAAGCCGGTCGGCTTCATGCGCCAGACCGCCAGCGCACTCCGTCGGCTGCTCAGCGGCGACGAGATCGAGCTGGACTCCTACCCGCTGTTGCAGGAGTACTTCCACTTCACGCCGGGCGCACGACTGCGGGTCCCGGTCGCGGACGCAGGCCCGATCACGCTGTTCGGCGGCGGCAACGGCCCGCGCGGCCTCGCGCTGGCCGGGGAGCTGATGGACGGGCTGATCTTCGGCTGGACGACCAAGCTGAACGCCACCCTCGGCCGGATGGACGGCAAGCTCGGCGTGGCCCGCCGAGCAGCCGCGGCGTCCGGCCGGGCGGTGGGCTTCCGGCAGGTCACCGAGCTGAAGATATCGGTCGCAGCCGACCACGCCGCGGCCCGCCAGTTCGTCAGGGACAACCCATCATGCGCTCGCCGGACCCTGGGGCTGCGCAGGCGCGGGTATACCGACGACGAACTGGAGCAGCTCGGCATCAGCCCAGCGGACGTCGACGCGCTGGAACGCGCCTGGCGGGCGGGCGGCAACTTCGCCGACTTCAGCGACCTGGTGACCGACGCGATGATCGACGCGTCCTACGTGGCGGGTGACCCCGCCTACTGCGCGGAGCAGGTGGCCGCCTTCGCCAAGGACGTGGTGCTGCCCTCGGGTTTCGATCAGGTGATCTTCTCCGAGCTTGGCCCGGACCCGGTCGCCGCCGTCGAGCTGATCGCCGAGTCGGTGCTGCCCGCATTGCACGCGGCCTGACGCCGGACGCGACGCACTGACCGGACTTGGCATTTCCATGACATGCGGGCTTACCCATGAGAGGCGACTACCGATGGATACCAATCTAATTGGCAAGACTGCCCTGGTCACCGGGGCGGCGCGGAACATCGGCCGGGCAATCGCCCAAGGCCTGGCCGCGGCGGGCGCGCGGGTCGCGGTCGGCTACGGCGGCGACCAGGAGGGCGCGGCGGGCACGGTCGCCGCGATTTGCGAGGCCGGCGGCACCGCCAGCGAGTTCCATATCGACCTGGCCGACCTCGGCTCGGTCACGGCCGCCTACGAAGCCGTGGTGAACACCTTCGGCCCGATCGACATCCTGGTCAACAACGCCGCCGTCCGGCCGCGCAGGAAGCTGGCGGACGTCACGCCGGAACTGTGGGACTCGGTGTTCGCGGTGAACGTGCGGGGTCCGTTCTTCCTGTCCCAGAAGGTCGTTCCCGGCATGGTCGAGCGCCGCTGGGGCCGGATCATAAACCTCGGCGGGCTGCACGGTTACAAGGGAAGCGCCCAGCGCACGCAGGTGCACGCGAGCAAGGCCGCGGTGATCGGCATGACCAGGGGCCTCGCCTTCGAGACGGCCGAGTACGGGGTGACCGCGAACGTGGTGGTGCCCGGCCGGATCGCCACCCGGCGCGGCGCGGTCGACATGTACGGCGCCCAGGAGGACGCCGCCTACGCCGCGTCGACCGTGCTGATGAAACGGCAGGGGCAGCCAGACGATATCGCCGACATGTGCGTTTTCCTCGCCTCCGACCGGGCCAGCTACATCACCGGCCAGGAGCTCTTCGTCACCGGCGGGACGTTCCCGCTGATCCCGTCAGCCACCTGACCATCGGCCCGGCGCAACCGCCAGCCCTGGCCGAACTGAGAACGGATTTTGCCATTCATGGACGATTCGACGCTACGCACCTCAAAGCTCACCGAGCAGATAGCCGCCTACGCCCGCGCGACGGAATTCGCGAAGCTGCCTGACGCGGTGGTCGATCGCGCCAAGCGGGTGATCGCCGACGAACTCGGCTGCATGGTGCTCGGCGCGACGATGCCGCCCGGGAGCGGGTGCGGTCCTTCGTCGCCGCCGTCGGCGGCGCCCCGCAGTCGACGGTGGTGGGGGGCGGCCTGCGGACCGCCGCCGGGTACGCCGCGCTCGCCAACGGCACCTCCTCGCACTCCGACGAGCTGGACGGCGTGCACGTCAGTCAGAATCACCCGGCGGGCACGTCGGTCGCGGGCGCGCTGGCGGTGAGCGAGGCGTTCTCCCTCGGGGGGCGGGACCTGATCAACGCGGTGGCGCTGTCCTTCGACGTGGGCTGCCGGATCCTCATGGCGATGGGCGGCGGTCATGCCGTCCGGCGCGAGCGCCACACGCACGGCAGCCCGCTGCTTGGGCTCGGCGTCGCGGTCGCGGCCGGCCGCCTGCTCGGTCTCGAGCAGCTGCCGATGCAGCACGCGCTGGCCCTGGCGGCCCTCAACATCGCCGTGCCCGCCTCCTTCTACGACGAGCGCAAGCACATGAGCAAGGCGCTCAACCAGGGCCAGGCCGCCTACGCCGGCGTCACCGGCGCGCTGCTCGCCGCGCACGGTTTCGAGGCCCACGACCGGGTGCTCGAGGCCAAGGACGGCATCATCGACGGGTGGCGAACCAGCCAGGCCGACGTCGCCATGATCACGGCCGGCCTCGGCGAGGAATACTCCATCATGGACGCCGGCTTCAAGTACTACTCGGCCGGCTACCCGATCAACTCCCCCATTTTCGGCGCGCTCGCGCTGGTGAAGGAACACGGGCTGAGCCCGGACGACATCACCCGGCTGCGCGTGGGCATGACGCCCGCCAGCGCCGAGGTGGTGGACAATCGCCCCATGCCCAGCATCTGCCTGCAGGACATGGTCAGCGTCGCCGTCGTCCTCGGGCGCCTCGGCTATGAGGATGCGCACGACGAGGGCAACCTGCTCCGCCCCGACGTGCGGCGGCTGCGCGGCACGATCGAGATCGTCCGCGACGACACCCTGGGTAAGCAGGCGGCGCAACGGCGCGTCTCCTGGGTCGAGATCACCACCGCGGACGGGCGCACCTTCCGCGGACCTGAGCGCATCGCGCCCGGCCACTGGGAACTGGGCGGCATGCCGTGGGACGACCTCGAGGACAAGTTCACCTCGCTGGTGGCGCCGCGTCTGGGCGCGGCCGCCAGCGCGCAGATGTTCTCGTTCATCCGCGATCTTGAGATCCGCGAGGACCTCGCCCCGCTCACCCGGGCCGCGCGCGGCTGAGGCGCCCCCGCCCGCTCGCCCGCTCGCCCGCTTGCCCTCGCCAGAGACGGAGAAAGTCATAACCACGATGAGTAACGGTCCGTCACTGCGCCTGACCCCTGCATCCTGCGGCGTGATCGGCGGCGGCCGGATGGGGGCCGGCATCGCGCATGCCCTGCTGCTCGCGGACGCACGGGTCGTGCTCGTCGAGCGTGACGCCGACGCGGCGGCGGCGGCCGAGCAGCGCATCGGGCGGGCGGTGCACGGCAGCGTCACTCGCGGCCAGCTCACGGATGCGGGACCGGTGCTCGCGCGCCTCAGCACCGCCACCGATGCGGCCGCCCTGGCCGATGCGACCCTGGTCATCGAGGCCGTTCCCGAGGACGTCGACCTGAAGCTGGACACCTTCCGCCGGATCGCCGACGCCGTGGCGGCCGATGCGGTGATCGCGAGCAACACCAGCAGCATTTCCCTGGACCTGCTGGCTGACGGGGTAACGCACCCGGAGCGGTTCATCGGACTGCACTTCTTCAACCCGGTCCCGGCGAGCAGGCTGGTCGAGGTCGTCCTGTGCGCCAGCACCTCCGGTGAGCTGAGGCTGCGGGCCGAGGGCTGGGTCCGCGAATGGGGCAAGACCCCGGTCACGGTCAAGAATGCCCCCGGGTTCGCAAGCAGCCGCCTTGGCGTTGCCATCGCGCTTGAGGCGATCCGGATGGTCGAGGAGGACGTCGCCGCCCCGGCCGACATCGACGCCGCCATGACGCTCGGCTACGGCTTCCCGATGGGGCCGCTACGGCTGACCGACCTGGTGGGGGTCGATGTCCGCCTTGGCATCGCCCGCTACCTGGAGCAGGAGATCGGGCGGCGCTTCGCCCCGCCCCAGCTGATGGTGGACATGGTCGAGCGCGGCGAGCTCGGGCGCAAGGCCGGCCGCGGTTTCTACGACTGGCCGGACGAAGCCTGACCGCTGGCGCCCGCCTGCTCACCGGTCAGCTCGGTCGCGGCCTCGCGCAGCGCGTCGATCAGCTCAGAGACCGGGCTGACCTCGGCCATCTGGGGCAGGGTCCAGACGGTGATCGCCCGGCTGATGGCGGGCTCGGTCATCGGCAGGACGACGACGTCGGACCGGTGCGGGTACAGCGACAGCTGCGGCGCCATGCTCACGCCCAGCCCGGTCGCGACCATGCCCTGGAGAATGTGGTAGTCGGCCGCCCGGAACACGATGTCGGGCTCGAAGCCGGCGATCCTGAACATCTTCTCGTACGGCTCCTGCCCGTACCGGGCGCGGTGGGCGCGGGTCACCCACTTGTCGGAGGCCAGGTCGGCCAGCCGAACCCGCTCCTGCGCGGCCAAAGGGTGCCGGGCGGGCAGCACCACCATCATCGGGTCGTCGGCGAGGTGGATCCGGGCGAAGCGGTGATCGGGCGGCAGCGGCTCGAAGTCGTAGTCCCACATCAGCACGGCGTCGACCTCGCCGTTGCCGAGCAGGGACAGCGCCTCGCCGGAGGTGTCGCGCACCACCAGCTGGCTGTCGGGGCAGCGGGCCGTGAACGCGCGAAAGGTCTGCGGGAGTAGCTCCACGCCCGCGCTGACGAAGGCGGCCAGCCGCACCTCGCGGCCGCCGTGGGCCAGCCGGTGCAACTCCTGCTCCACGGCCAGGCTCTCGCCCAGCAGGCTGCGGGCCCGGCCGGTCAGCAGCTGGCCGGCGGCGGTGAGCTCGACGCCGCGGGGCACCCGGCGAAACAGGTCGAGGCCGGCATCCCGCTCGAGGAGCGCCATCTGCTGGGAGACCGCGGACTGAGTCATGTACAGGCGCTCCGCCGCCGCGGTGAACGACCCCTCGTCGGCGACGGTAACCAGAATGCTCAGCCGCCTCAGATCGAGCATCGGTTCCCTCCCGCCGGTCGTGCGCAGCCCTGTACCGCAGCCTAACCCCCACCCGCCGGCGCTAGCCCGCCCGAGACACGACCGGGGTGAAGCTGACAACCTGGTGGACCATCTCCGTGAGCTGGCCAGCCACCGCCGGGTCGACCGGCTCGCCGTCCGGCCCGAACGGCGGGACGGCAGAGTTGATCACCACGCCCAGGGGCGTCGGCCACGCGCGCAACGCGTGCACCGTCGACCGCAGCGCGGCCAGCGAGGTCACCCCGGCCTGCCACCCGGCGGCGGTGACAATGCAGCCCACCGCCCGGCCGTGCAGGTAGGGAGCCGGGTCCCCGGCGAGCTCCTGCAGATAGTCGACCGCATTCTTGATCAGCCCCGACATGTTGCCGTGGTACCCGGGGGTCGCGATGATGACCGCGTCGGCCGAGCGGGCGGCCTGGATCAGCGCCGGGCGCTGGCGACCTCCGCATTGGCCGGGTCGTACATCGGCAGCTCGAGCAGCCGCGCCGTGATGAGCTCGGTGACGGCGCCCAGCTGCTCCGCGACCCGCAGCGCGTGCCGTAGCGCCAGCTCGGAGGTCGAGCCGGGTCGCAGCGTCCCGCCGATCCCGAGCACGCGTGTCGCTGGCGCCCCCGCCCGCGGGCCGACGGCGGCGGCCTGCGGCGCGGTCCTGACGCTGCTCATCGCTTCGACGGGATCGGCTGCGGGGCGCTCAGGCCCAGGTTCGCGCGCAGCGTGTCGGCCTCGTAGTCGTCGTGGAACAGGCCACGGCGCTGCAGTTCAGGGACGAGCAGCTCGACCACGTCACGCAGCCCGTCCGGCAGGACGTCGATCATGATGACGAAACCGTCGCAGACGTCGGCGTCAAGCCGCTCCTGCATGGCGTCAGCCACCTCGGTCGCGGTGCCGATGACGTGATGGTGCACGCTCGAGGCCTGGCTGAACAGCTCCCGCACGGTGAGGTTCTTCTCCACCGCGAGGTTCACCACGCTGCGCCGCCAGCCGACGCCGCCCTTGAACTCCTCGTCCGGGACCAGCAGCCCGACCGGGAAGCGCCTGTCCAGGTGGGCCTCGAGCACCTCGGGCGACAGGCCGGTGCGCCGCGACCACCGCCTGAGCTGCTCATCCAGGGCAACCGCGTCGTCCAGCGCCCGCTTCTTGGCCTTGGCCTCTTCCTCGGTCCGGCCGAGGACGATCGCCATGCCCGGCAGGACCTTGACGCCGGCCGGGTCGCGGCCGTAGTCGCTGGCGCGGCGGCGAATGTCCTGGCGGAACTCCCGGGCGCCGTCAAGGGTGTGCTGCGCGGTGAAGATCACGTCGGCTACCCGGGCCGCCTGGTCCCGGCCGGCGGGCGACGAGCCAGCGTGGAAGATGACCGGGCGTCCCTGGGGACTGCCAGGGAACGGCAGCGGGCCGCGGACGGAGAAGTACTTGCCGACAAAGTCGATCTCGCGCACCAGGTCGGACCGGGCGAACAGGCCGGACTCCTTGTCGCCGACGATGGCGTCTTCACCCCAGCTGTCCCACAGCTGTCCCACGACGTCGATGAACTCGTCGCCGCGGTCGTAACGCTCGGCGGCATCGGGGTGGGTGTCAAGGCCGGAGCCGCCGAACATCTCGGCCGTCGCCGGGTTGGCCGTGGTGACGGCGTTCCAGCCGGTGCGGCCGCCGGTTAGGTTGTCCAGCGTGCCGAACCGCCGGGCCAGCTCATAGGGCTGGTTGTAGGTGGTCGAGCCGGTGCCGACGAGCCCGATCCGCGAGGTGACCGCCGCCATGTGCGAGAGCACGATCCCGGTGTCCATCGCGCCGCAGGGCCGCTCGGTGCCGGTGTCCTTATTGGTCATCTGCTCGGCGAGGAACAGCCCGTGCAGCTTGCCGGCCTCCCCCAGACGGGCGATGTCGAGGTAGAACCTGGACGAAAGGTAGTCGCGCGCCTCGCCCTCCCGCACCCGCCAGGCTCCGAATTCGGCCCCGAGACCGTGCATCAGCGCAGCAGTCAAGATCATGATGAGGTACTCCCCTCTGTTGGCAGCACGACCAGTTAAGTCACTGAACAGCGCAAGGACCAGCGACTATTACTAACAGGAGCCAGTAGAGAAGCTAAGGTCAGCAGGTGCTCGTGGCAGGAGGGCTACCCGGTGAATATGGACCCGTTTTGTCGGTGCTGTGCGGCACGATGTACCCGTGGCAGACGAAGTGCTCTCGTCGGGGCGCGGCCGGGGGAATCCCGCGGCCGACGCTCCCGTTGCGGCGCAGCCATTTACCCATCTCGGCACTCCGAATGCTGAACGGTACCGACGGCTGCTCCTGATCTTCGCGCGGGCGAAGCAGCGCTTCATCGTGCACCTGCGACCGGAGGACATCGCCGCGGAACTGCGAGTCGATGCCGATGACCAGCTGACCGAGGCGCTGGACCAGCTGGTGACGTGGGGCAACCTACGCTCCGACGTCGACACCAGCCGCGTCACGACGGTGGAGGACTTTCACCGCAAGCGGTCGCTGTACCAGCTCACGAGCGAGGGGCAGGCGGCCGAGCAGGCGATCGCCTTCTACGAGGAGGCGATCGGACGGCGCGGCCAGCTCCAGTCGGTCGCCCTGGCCGACATCGCCGACCGGCTCCAGGCCCTGCTCGCGCTGGCCGCCGACAGCGACCCCGACCCGGCCAAGGTCCACCTGCTGCTGCTGTCGGTGGCGGAACGGTTTTCCTCCCTCGCCGACAACGCACAGGCGTTCATGTCCGCGCTGCGGCGCGCGATCGACTTCTCCGACGGGGACGTCGACGGCTTCATGGCGTATAAGGAACGGCTGATCGATTACATCAACCGGTTCATCGCCGACCTCGCCAACTCCGGCGCCCAGATCGCCGTCCTGCTGACGGACCTGGAAGCATCCGGTCACGAGCGGCTGCTGGTGACCGCCGCACGGCGCGAGGCGTCCGACGCGGTCCCCGACGGGGCGAACGCGGCCGAGTCGCTCGCTCAGGCGGAAGGGCAGGCGCTCGACGCGTGGCGGAACCGGTGGCGCGGCCTCGACGACTGGTTCACCTCCCGCGGCGCCGGGCATCAATCGCAGGCCCGGCAGCTGCGGCAGGCCGCGGTGTCCGCGATCAAGCAGCTCATCGACGCGGTCGGCCTGCTCAATGAGCGCCGCTCCGGCCGGTCCGACCGGTCGGCGGACTTCGCCGCGCTCGCCCGCTGGTTCGCTGAGGCACCGGACGACGCGGCGGCCCACCGGCTGTGGCGGGCGGCGTTCGGCCTTTCCCCCGCCAGGCACCTGTCCGTCACCGGCGACACCGCCGACGAGTGGGAACTCGTGCCCGCCGGGACACCGTGGGGCGAGGCACCGCCTATCCGGATCTCGCCGCAGCTGAGGAAGACCGGGAGCTACGAGCGGCGCGGCAAGCCCAGCCAGGTGAAGGACCGCTCCGCAGCCAGGGAGCTGCTGCGCCGCCAGGCGGAGCACGAGGCGGCGCAGACCGCCGAGGCGCGACGGCGGCTGCGCACCAGCGGGCCGACGCTGCTGTCCGACCTGGACGTGCTCGACCCGAGGGCGTTCCGGCTCTTCATCCGTCTCCTCGGCGACGCGCTCGCGGCCCGTGCGCCCGGCGACACCGAGGTGAAGACCGTCACCAATGACGGCAGCCTGGAGGTGCGGCTGCGGCTGGTCCCTGACGGCGGCACGGCCACCATCAAGACGGAGGACGGGATGCTCACCGGTCCCGAGCACGTCATCGAGATCACGGACCTGATGCCATGATCCCGGCCGAGGAACAGGCGCAGCGCCAGGCCGCCCTCCGCGCCCTGCTCGCCAAGCCGCTGCTTGTCGCCGCCGACGACGCCGAGTCGCTCATCCTGGTTCGGCGACACCGGCCGGCGCTCAGCGACTGGCTGCGCAGGGAGACCGGCTGGCGGCTGGTCGCCGACACGGATACGGCCCGGTTGTTCAAGACCGCCCCGCTGGCTTTCGACGCTACCCACCCCGCTCGCGGGCACAACCGGGAGCCGTTCAGCCGACGCCGGTACATCGTCCTCTGCCTGGCGTTGTCAACGCTTGCCCGTGCGGACGCGCAGACCACGCTCGGCGGCCTCGCCGACGACATACTCACCGCCGCCGCCGAACCCGGCCTGGCCGCCACCGGGTTCACGCTGACCCTGGACAGCAGGAGCGACCGCGCCGACCTGGTGGCCGTGGTCCGGCTGATGCTCGCCTGGGGCGTGCTCAGCCGGGTCGCCGGGGACGAGGACGCGTACCTGTCGGCCGGGGCCGACGTGCTGTACGACGTGCGCCGCCCGGTACTCGGCGTGCTGCTGACCGGCAGCAGGGGCCCGTCCACGATCACGGCCCACCCGTTCGAGGCAAGGCTCGCGGAACTGACCGCCGAGCCGGTCGCGGAGACCGACGAGCTGCGCAACCAGGCGCTGCGCCGAATGCTCACCCGGCGGCTGCTCGATGACCCGGTCGTCTACTACGACGAGCTGGCTGAAGACGAACGTGCCTACCTGGTCGCCCAGCGGCACAACATCACCGGACGGATCAGCGAGGCCACCGGGCTGCTGGCGGAGCTGCGCGCCGAGGGCATCGCCATGGTGGACCCGGACGACGAGCTCACCGACGTGCGGATGCCCGAGCAGCGGACCGACGGGCACGTCGCGCTGCTGGTCGCCGAGTACCTGGCGAGCCGGGCGCGCGTACCGCGGGCCGAGCTGCTCGCGTTCGTCCGGCGGGCGGCGCAGGCGCACGCGGGCTACTGGCGCAAGGGCGTCACCGATCCCGGCGCGGAGACCGAACTGCTCGCGATCGCGCTGGAGAAGCTCACCGCCCTGCGCCTCGTCGAGACGGACATCGAGGTCACGCGCGACGGCGCCGGCGCCGTGATCCGCGGCCGCCCGGCGATCGCCCGCTTCGCCCTCGCCGAGCCCACTATCCGCGAGCCCGGCAGTCCTCCCAGGAGCAAGACCGGAACGAGCCCGATCAGAAAGGCGACAGCCGATGCTGCCAGCACCATCTTCTGAGCGGTGGAAGCCTCTGCGGGCCGGGCTGGTCGACCTGTTCTACTACGACCAGGAGGAGTTCTGGTTCCACGACGGCCGTTTGCTGCTGCTCGGCAACAACGGGACCGGCAAGTCCAAGGTGCTCGCCCTCATGCTGCCGTTCCTGCTCGACGGCGACCTCGCGCCGCACCGGGTGGAGCCAGATGGCGATCGGCAGAAGCGAATGGAATGGAACCTGCTGCTCGGCGGCAAGCACCCAAGCCCCGAGCGCCTCGGCTACACCTGGCTGGAGTTCGGCCGCAGGGGCGCCGACGGCCCGGATGGAGCTGAGGGCACAGCGGAGTTCTGCACGATCGGCTGCGGGCTGAAGGCCGTCGCCGGGCGGGGGATCGCGCGGCACTGGTTCTTCGTCACCAGCCAGCGCCCCGGCGGCGAGCTGCGGCTGCTGCCCGACAGCCGGGTCCCGCTCACCAGGGAGAAGCTGCGGGAGGAGATCGGCCAGCACGGGTATGTGTATGACCGGGCGGCCGACTACCGCCGGGCGGTGGACGAGCACCTGTTCGGCCTCGGTCCGCAGCGCTACGAGGCCCTGGTCAACCTGCTGATCCAGCTGCGCCAGCCGCAGCTGTCGAAGAAACCCGACGAGAAGCTGCTGTCCCGGGCGCTCACCGAGGCGCTGCCCCCGCTCAGCCCCGGCCTCGTGACGACCGTCGCCGAGGCGTTCCGCGGCCTCGACGAGGAGCGCGACGCGCTGCGCTCCCTGGCCGAGGCTCAGGAGGCGGCGACCGCCTTCCTCGGCTACTACCGCCGGTACGCGAAGGCGGCGGCCAAGCGCAAGGCCGCCGGGCCGAGGCTGACCCAGAGCCGCTACGAACAGCTCGGCCGGGACCTCGTCGCTGCCGAAGAGGCCTTCACGGCCGCTCAGCGGCAGCTGGATGAAGCCCAGGGCGAGCTCCAGCAACTGGAGCAGCAGCGCACCGAACTGGACGCGCGCCACAAAGCGCTGGAGGCCGACCCGCGGATGCGCGACGCCGAGCGGCTCGAGCAGCTCCGCGAGGACGTGGTCCGCAAGGAGAAGGCAACCCAGGTCCAAGAGACCGACCGGGACCGGCAGGCCGGCCAGGTCAGGCGGTACGCCGACAAGGCGACCCTAACCGCGCACCGGGCCGGCACCGGACGGGACAAGCTCACCAAGGCGCTTGACGAGGCCGCGAGCACGGCCGGCGACGCGGCCTGCGCTCAGCAGCATCTGGCAGCGGTCGCGGCGCTCGACGGTCCGGGTCCCGAAAGCGCGAGTCTCGAAGGTACGGGTTCAGGCCCTCCCCCGCCAGCCCAACTGACCGACTGTGAGCACCGCGCGGTCGCTTCCTACCTGGATGCCCTCGAGGCGCCGGCGGCTGACACTCTCGCCCGGGCGAAGCGGGACGCCCAGGCCATCGCCGACCGGCAGGCGCAGGCCGTCGCGCAGCTGGCCGAGCTGCTTGAGGAGTCCGCCACGCGCGAGCGGCAGCTGCGAGCCGCGCAGGAAGCGGAAGGCAGGCTCTCAGCCGAGGTCCAGGCCACGGCGGACCGGGTCACGGCCGCGGACCTGGCAACAGAGGAAAGGATGCGAGTGCTCCTTGAGGCCTACCGCTCGTACCTGGGCGGCCTGGCCGAGTTGCGGGTGGCCGATCCCGACGAGCTCATCGCCGCCTTGGAGTCCTGGGGACTGACCGGCGACGGCGTGAATCTCGCGGCGGCGGTCATCGACGACGCCGCCCGCGTGGCCGGCGCGGACCTTGGCCACCTGGCCGGGGAACTCGGCAGTCAGCGAACCCGACATGTGACCCGGGCGGGCGAGCTGGCGGAGCAGATCGGCCGACTGCGGCCGGCGGCCACGACGCCCCGCCGGTTCCCCATACGCGGGCACCAGCGATCCGCGACGGCCGTCTCGGCGCGCCGCTGTGGAGGGTGACCGACTTCGCGCCAGGCCTAGCCGACGAAGAGCGCGCCGGGCTGGAGGCCGCGCTCGAGGCGGCGGGGATCCTCGACGCGTGGGTGACGCCCGACGGGAATCTCGTCGACGGGGACGTGATCGTGGTGTCCGGGCTTGCTCCGGTGACCGGGGAATCGTGCGCCAGCCTGCTGGTGCCCGCGATTGATCCCGACGACCCCCAGGCTGGAGCGCTGCGGGCGGAGCCGGTGGCGTCCGTTCTGAGTGCTATTGGACGCGGGCCAGGGAACGCCGGCCGCGCGGCCTGGGTGACCACGGACGGGCGGTGGTCTAACGGGGTGCTGAGCGGCGCCTGGCGCAAGGACACGGCCGGCTACATCGGCGAGGGGGCGCGGGAGGCCGCGCGGCGGGCGCGGATCGAGCAGCTTGAGCGTGAGCTCGACGCCGAGCGTGCGGCGATTGACGGGCTCGACGCTGATCTGGCGGTTATCAAGGTGCGGCAGAATCGCGTCGCGGACGAGCACCGCAGCGTGCCGCCGGATGACGGAGTCCGCGAGGCGCACACCAGGGCCGCCGAGCGGCGCGAACAGCTCGCGCAGGCGCGCACGGATCATACCCAGGCCACCGCGCGGCTGCAGCAGCGGCAGGGGGAGCTAGCGGCCGCGCAGGCGCGGGTGGCGGAATTCGCGGTCGACGTCGGCCTGCCTGCGGACACCGAAGGCCTTGCCGCCGTGCGGGACGGGCTAGGCGCCTACCGGTTGGCGCTCGCCGGGCTGTGGCCGGCCGCCGAGGCGGCCCATGCCGCGATCCGCGCCGCGGCCGAGGCGGAGTCCGAGCTCGCCGATGGCCGGCAGCTGTTGCTCGAGGCGAGCGAGCGGGCGGCCGAGGCGCAGGAAGCGGCCGGCGCGGCGGCGGCGGCGTACCAAGAGCTGCTCGCCACCGTTGGCACGGCGATCGAAGAATTGCAGCGACGGCTCGCCGAGGTAACCGATGCCCTGGGCCGGCTCAGGGCATCCGAGCGAGGCGCCCGGCAGCGGGAACAGTCCGCGCTCGATGGGCGTGGCAAGGCGGACGGGAAACAGGGCGAGCTGCGGACGCAGGTGGATGAGGCGGCGCGGCAGCGGGACGGCGCGGTGCGGGAGTTCCAGGCGTTTGCCGCTACCGGGCTGCTGCGGGTCGCGGCAGCGTCGCTGGAAATCCCGGGCACCGATCAGCCGTGGGCGGCGACGCCGACGGTGATCCTTGCCCGTGCTGTCAACGCCGAACTTGAGTCCGTCGATGACGGGGACGGGCCGTGGGACCGGATCCAGAAGCGGGTGACCGAGGAGCACAAGCTGCTGGCGGACGCGATGTCCAGGCACGGGCACTCGGCGGGGCTGACCCTGAGCCAGGGCGTCATCGTGATCGACGTGATCTTCCAGGGCCGCAGCCATGATCTGCCTGGTCTGGCCGAGGCGCTGGCAGCGGAGGTGGGGCAGCGAACCACGCTGCTGTCGGCGCGGGAGCGCGAGATCCTGGAAAATCACCTGCTTAACGAGGTGGCGGGGACGCTGCACGAGCTGATCTCGGCGGCCGAGGCCGAGGTCAGGCAGATGAACGACGAACTGGAATCGCGGCCGACGTCGACCGGCATGAAGCTGCGGCTGATCTGGCAGCAGGCCAGGAACGCGCCCGAGGGCCTCGACCGGGTCAGGCTCAAGCTCCGGCAGACCATCGACGCCTGGTCTGCCGCCGACCGGGCTCTGGTAGGCGCGTTCCTGCAGCAGCGGATCGCCGCCGAGCACGCGGACAATCCGGCGGCTGGCTGGGCCGAGTCGCTGACTTCGGCGCTCGACTACCGGGGCTGGCATGAGTTCGCGATCCAGCGCTACTCCGGCGGCCAGTGGCGGCCCGCTACCGGCCCCGCGTCGGGAGGCGAGCGCGCGCTGGTGGTGTCGGTTCCGCTCTTCGCGGCTGCATCGTCGCACTACAAATCGGCCGGCAATCCGTACGCGCCGAGGCTCATAGCGCTCGACGAAGCGTTCGCCGGGGTCGATGACGACTCTCGCGCCAAATGTCTGGGCCTGCTGGCCACGTTCGATATGGACGTGGTCATGACCAGCGAACGGGAATGGGGGTGCTACCCGCAGGTGCCAGGTCTTGGAATATGCCAGCTCGCGCGCCAGGACGGCATCGACGCAGTCCTGGTCACGCCGTGGCGGTGGGACGGCCGGGAACGCCGACGGGCCGAAGGGGCGGTGGTGTGACCGGCACGCCGGCGGACGGTAGCAGGTTGCACCGCCTGCTTGGCGGCGAGCCCACCGGTTGGCTGGTCCGACGGGCGCGGGACCGGCTGGAGGCCGGCCGCCCGCTGATCGGCGCCGTGACCCTGGCTGGCGCGACCATGGAGCAGCGGCGGGCGATTGAGCGACTGACTGGCAGGCCCGCACGTTCCGGTACGTCGCTGTCGGTGTCGCTGTCCGAAGTGGATCGGGTCTTGCGCGAAAGCGGAGCCGCGCCGGGCGGCCTCGCTGAGGCCGTGGCGCTCCTGACCGGTCCGCTCCGTGACCTCAAACGCGACCGGACCGATATCGCGTCTGCCTGGGCGGCCGCGTTCGCGCCGCTGGACGATGCGGTCGCGGCACGGGCCGAGTTGGCCGCCTGGCGAGCATGGCTTGACGCGACGGGCCTGGTGCGCCGCCTGGCCCCTTCGCCCGACCTGGCGCTGGCGCTGCTTGGGCAGGTGGCTGCCGTGCTACGGCGGCTGCCGTCGCCGGGAATCCCGATCGGCCGGCTCGCCGCAGAAAGCTGCGGCGACGCACACGCCCTCGATGACGGCCGTCCGGCCGGGACGCTCGCGCTGTCCGCCGTCCGCGCGCTGGCCGGCCTGCCGTTCGCGGCCGACGTTGGCGTGGAGTCCCGCCGTACCGGCTGGGCCTGCGCGGGAGTTCACCTCGACGAACTCTCGTCAATGGTGCTCTGCCTCGGCCTGCCCGGCGACGCTTACACCCCGCTCGGCAGGGTGCTCGCGCTGCACCGGGAGGCCGGACAGCCGGCGGCGCTCACTCTTCGGCAGTTGCGCTGCCACGATGAGACGCTGCCGACCGGATCCGTGTGGATCTGCGAGAATCCCGTGGTGATCGCGGCTGCCGCGGACGAGCTCGGCAGTCGCTGCCCGCCGCTCGTCTGCGTTGGCGGACAGCCGTCCGCCGCCGGATGGCGGCTGCTTGACCTGCTGGCGGCGGGCAACGTAGCGTTCCGCTACCACGGCGATTTCGACTGGGGCGGTATCCGGATCGCCAGCGCGGTTCGTCAGCGAGTCGCGCAGAGCGGGTCGCACTGGCAGCCCTGGCGATACGACCGGGACTCCTATGAAGCCGTGTCGACGACGGTGCTGGCTGGGCGCGATGCTCCGCCGCCGCCCCGGCTGACCGGCGAGCCGGTGTCGACTCCCTGGGATCCGGGCCTGGCGACCGCTATGGCACACCACGATGTTCGCGTCGAGGAGGAGCTCTTCCTCGACCTTCTACTCGCGGACCTAGCCTGCGGCTCACTGCGCACTTAGCCCCCGGTACGTCACTGCCCGGATCGTTACCGCACGGACGATCATCATCAGGGCGGCGCAGGCGCTGATCATGAAGGACCAGCCCAGTCCCGTGACGACCCAGTCTCCGGTGCCGCCCGGGCCGCCGCCCGCCGCCCAGCCGAGAAGCCTGAAGGCGGTGGCGGCCAGTGCCCAGCTCAGGGCCAAGGACAGGTAGACCAGCCTGCGCCGGGTTCTCAGCTGCCGCCGTTCCCGCCGGGCAGCAATCGAGTTCGCGGCCGCGCTCGCCAGCCAGGCGATGGCAGCTAGGGGAAGGACGGCGCCGAACGCCGCCAGGAACGGGTGGAAGAACCAGGGGACGTCCGTCTGGTCCATGAACCCGCGGGCAATGGTGACCGGAATGATGGACACGCCGAAGCGCCACGCGCTCCCCGTCTGGTACTGACGCCGCCGTCTGGGCCGGGGCAGCCGCCATGCTGTTAGGCCCCGAGGCTCCTGTGTCGTCCCATGCTTGCCCACGAAACGGAACTAGCCCATAACTCCACGAACGTCAACCTAGAATTTATCTGCGGCACCACCCGATCCTCGCCAGGTCCGGGTCAACGTCGAGCCCATTCTTGACGAGGTCCCAGTAGCGCCGGCCTAGGACTTCACCATCCGCCCCGCCGTCACCGGCGCCACCGTGCCGCAACAGCGTGTCACGGTTATGACACGAGTTGGCAACAACCCCTCAGCGCTGGGTTGTCAAATGCCCGGAGGGTGCCTTGAATGAGGATTCATCGAATGTCGGCTCTGCCTAGCGAAAGCTGGGGTTTGCGCGATGAAGCACGGTTCAGTCCTCGATGTATGCGATGTAAGCGTTCACTTTGGCGGCCTGACGGCGCTCGACGCGGTGTCGCTCACGGTTGAGCCACGGCAGGTCCTCGGCGTGATCGGGCCGAACGGGGCGGGCAAGACCACGCTGCTGAACGTCCTGTGCGGTTTCATCCGGCCCGACCAGGGCCAGGTGCTGCTCGACGGCCGCCGGTACCACGACCTGCGCCCGCACCGGCTGGCTGGGCTCGGCATCGCTCGGACGCTGCAGGGGGTCGGCCTGTTCGCCAGCCTCTCGGCGGTCGAGAACGTCATGGTCGGCGCGGACGGCCGGGCCGCGGCCGGGTTCTGGTCGGCCCTGCTCGGGCTGCCGCGCTCCAGCCGGGACGAGCGCAGGCTGCGGCAGGAGGCGGTCGAGGCGCTCGACCGGGTCGGCGCCGGGGCGGCGGCGGGCCAGCGGCCGGGCGAGCTGTCCTACGGCATGCGCAAGCGGGTCGCGCTAGCCCGCGCGCTCGCCGCCCGGCCGAAGCTGCTGCTGCTCGACGAGCCCGCCAGCGGCCTCGCCGAGGACGAGCTGGCCGAGCTGGGCGGGCTGCTGCGGGAGCTCGCGGCCGAGACGTCGCTGGTGATCGTGGAGCACCACATGGACCTGATGATGTCGGTCTGCGACTCGCTGGTCGTGCTCGACTTCGGCAAGGTCATCTCCCGCGGCTCCCCGCAGGTCATCCAGGCCGACCCGGCGGTGACGGCGGCTTACCTGGGCGTGAGCGGGGCCGGGGATGAGTAGCCCGGCTGGGCCCGGCGAACCGGCGACGCCGCCGACGGGCCGAGGCCGCGACGCCGCCTCGCTCCTCATCGAGGACCTGGTGGCGGGGTACGGCGAGGTCGTGGCGCTCGACCAGGTCACGATCACGGCCGACGCGGGCACCATCACCGCCGTGCTCGGCGCCAACGGGGCGGGCAAGACCACCCTGCTGCGCGCGATCAGCGGCCTGGTCCGACCGCGGGCCGGCCGGGTGCTGCTCGACGGGGCCGACCGGACCGGGCGCGGCCCGGAGGACATGGCCCGGGCCGGGATCGCGCACGTGCCCGAGGGGCAGGGCGTGATCGCCGAGCTCACGGTGGAGGAGAACCTGCGCATCGGCATGATGTCGTGGCCCGGCCTCGCCCCCCGGCGGGCCGACCGGGCGGCCGCGCTGGCCGAAGCGTACGAGCGCTTCGGGGCGCTGGCCGACCGCCGCCGCAAGCTGGCGGGCACCCTGTCCGGCGGCGAGCGGCAGATGCTGGTGATCGCGCGCGCCCTGGTCGCACGGCCGCGGGTGCTGCTGCTCGACGAGCCGTCGCTCGGGCTCGCGCCCAAGATCATGGCGCAGGTGATGGACATGGTGGTGCGGCTCAGCCGGGAGAACGGCATCACGATCGTGCTGGTCGAGCAGAACGCGCGGGCCGCGCTGGCGATCGCGGACCTGGGCGTGGTGCTCAACCTCGGCCGGGTCGTCGCAACCGCCGACGCCAGGACGCTCGCGACCGACGTCGCGCTGCGCCATCACTACCTCGGGTTCTAGGCGAGCCGAGAACGAAGGAGGGAGGAAGGCGATGGTCGAGTTCCTTCAGTTCACGCTCAGCGGGCTCAGCTTCGGGATGATCTACGCCGCGATAGCCCTGTCCCTGGTGCTGATCTGGCGCGGCACCCGGCTGCTGAACTTCGCGCAGGGCGGGATGGCGATGTTCACCACCTACATCGCGCTCGAGGTGATCAGGCACACCGGCTCCTACTGGGCCGGCTTCGTGGTCGCGCTGGCGGCCGGGGTCGTGCTCGGCGCCGCCGCCGAGCTGGCGGTCGTCCGCCCGGCGCTCGGCAAACCGGAGCTGAACGCCGTGATCATCACGATCGGGCTGCTCATCCTGCTCGAGGGGCTGGCCGGGATCTTCTACGGCGGCCAGTACCGGTCGTTCCCGGCCGCGTTCTCCGTCATCGGGCTGCGGGTCGGCTCGACCCCGCTCGGCGTGTCCCGGTTCGACGTGTTCGTCGCCCTCGCCGTGCTGGCGGCCACCCTGCTGCTCGCGGCCGGGTTCCGGTACACCAGCGCCGGGCTGCGGATGCGGGCGGCGGCGTTCAACGCCACCGTCGCGCGGCTGTCGGGCATCCGGGTGGCGCGGGTGATCACCGTCGGCTGGGCGCTGGCGGGGGTGCTCGGGGCGCTCGCGGGGGTGCTCGTCACCCCGTCGACGTTCCTGTACCCGAACAGCATGGACTCGATCTTCGTGTTCGGCTTCACCGCGGCGGTGATCGGCGGCCTCGACAGCGCGCTCGGCGCAGTCGTCGGCGGGCTGCTGCTCGGGGTCGTGCTCAGCTACGCGGCCGGCTACCTCGGCTCCCAGGGCTCCGACCTGACCGCGCTGGTCGCCCTGGGCATCCTCGTCGTGGTGCTGATGCTGCGGCCGGACGGGATCTTCTCCGGCGCGCGGGTGCGGCGAGTATGACCACCCGGACCACGCCCCGCGTGCTCGGCGCCGCGCTCGCGATGGCGGTGCTGATCGCGATCTTGTCGATCAAGCTGAACTCGTTCAGGGACTACCAGATCGCCGAGATCGCGATCGAGGTGACGGCCGTCGCCGGGCTCACGATCCTGACCGGGCTGAGTGGGCAGATCTCGCTCGGCAACGGGGCGTTCATGGCCGTCGGCGCGTACGTCACGGCGCTGCTGATGCTCCATCTGAGCTGGCCGTTCTACCTCGTGCTGGTGATCGCGGGGGCGGTCACCGCCGCCGGCGGGGCGGTGGTGGGGGTGGCCGCGGCCAGGCTGCACGGGCCCTACCTGGCCGGCGCGACGCTGCTGCTCGGGGTCGCGCTGCCCTCGGTCGCGTACGCCTACACCGGGTTCTTCGGCGGCGACCAGGGCCTCGACGTCACCTTCACCACGCCCGCGTGGCTCGGGGTGAACTTCCCGCTGACCCGGTGGGAGGCGTGGGTCTGCTCGGCGGTGGCGCTGGTCACGCTGGTGCTGCTGGCCAACCTGGGGCGCAGCCGGGTCGGCCGGAGCTGGCGGGCCGTCCGCGACGACGAGGTGGCGGCCGCGCTGGCGGGCGTGAACGTGGCCGCCGCGCGAATCCTCGCGTTCGTGGTCAGCGCCGCCTGCGCCGGGCTGGCGGGCGCGCTCCTGGCCATCGTCACCGGGCTGGTCGCGCCGGGGGCGTTCACCATCACGCTCTCGATCGCGCTGCTGACGGCGGCCGTGATCGGCGGCCTCGGCACGCTGCCGGGCGCGGTCTGGGGAAGCCTGGTGATCGTCCTGGTGCCGACCTACGCGACCGACGTGGCCACCAGCCACGGGCTGTCGAGCTCGGTCGCCTCCAACATCCCGGTCGCCGCCTACGGCGCGGTCCTGATCGTGGTCATGCTCCTGTTCCCGCAGGGCATCCAGGGCGCGGTGCGCTGGACGCTCGGCCTGTTCGGGATCTCGTCGGCCCGCGACTGGCGCCCCTCAGACGTGTCCGGAGTCCAACCCCGAGAAAAGGAAGGCACTCAATGAAGAGATCGAAGAGATCGAACCGGCTTCGCGCCCCCGCGATCGCCGTCCTGGCGGCGGCCGCGCTCGCCGTCACCGCCTGCTCGTCGGGCTCAAGCGGAAGCCCCAGTCCCGGCGCCGCCTCAGGCACCGGCACCAGTTCCAGCACCGGCAGCGCGACCGCGCCGCTGACCGCGTCCGCCCCCGGCATCACCGCGACCTCGATCACGATCGGCAGCCACCAGCCGCTGACCGGGCCCGCCGCGCCCGGCTACAGCGAGATCGCCCCCGCCTCGGCCGCCTACTTCGCCTACGTCAACGCGCACGGCGGCGTCTACGGCCGCGACATCGACTACAAGTACCTCGACGACGCCTACAACCCGACCCAGACTGCCACCGTCGTGCGCCAGCTGGTGCTGCAGGACAACGTGTACGCGATCTTCGACGGCCTCGGCACCCCGACCCACCTGGCGGTGGAGAGCTTCCTCAACGCGCAGAAGGTGCCCGACGTGTTCGTCGCCTCCGGCTGCAACTGCTGGGACCAGCCCACGGCCGACCCGGAGACGTTCGGCTGGCAGCTGGACTACATCCGCGAGGGGAAGATCCTCGGCCAGTACGTCGCCCAGCACTTCAAGGGCAAGAAGGTCGGCTACTTCTACCAGGACGATGAGTTCGGCATGGACGGGGTCAAGGGCCTCGACTACGAGATCCCGAAGTCGATGGTGGTCAGCAGGCAGAGCTACGTGGACACCAACGTCAACGTGGCGCCGCAGGTCGCGGCGCTGCGCGCGGCCGGCGCCCAGGTGGTCGTCTCGTTCTCCATCCCCGCCTTCACCGCGCTGCTGAAGCTGACCAGCGGCAAGCTCGGCTTCAGCCCGACCCTGGTGGTCAGCAACGTCGGCTCCGACCCGATCACGCTGTCGGGGCTGCTTGAGTCGTTCGCGAAGCAGGGCGGCGGGACCGTCAACGGCAACTCGCTCACCAACGGGATGATCACCGACAGCTACGCGCCGTCGCTCGGCTCCGCCAGCAACAGCTGGATCGAGCTGTTCAAGAAGGTGCACGACCAGTACGACGCCAAGGCCCCGTTCGACGGCAACGTGCTCTACGGCATGGGCGTGGCCTACACGTTCGTGCAGGCGATGTTCAAGGCGGGACGCAACCCGACCAGGGCCGACCTGGTCAACGCGATCAACGCCGGCCTCCCGCAGGGCCCGCTGGCCGCCCCCTATGCTTACTCCATGACCAACCACGATGGTGTCACCGGCGCGTACATCGGTGTCATCAACAACGGTGCGCTCACCCCCCAGGGACCGGTCCTCGTCACCGACACCTCCGCGACCGGGGCGATCACCCCCTACACCCCCGCCCAGCCCGCGGCGCCGGCCAGCGGCATCCCCGCGCCCTGACCCCTTGCCGATGAACCACGCATGACAACCGATGAGCGGCCGCCGGCAGAGCGCCTGCTGGCGGCCGCCGAGGAACTGTTCGGCGAGCGCAGCTACGGTCGGACGACGGTGGCCGACATCTGCGCCCGGGCCGGGATGGCGACCGGCAGCTTCTACGCGTACTTCGACTCCAAGGCGGAGATCTTCGCCGCCGTGGTCCGGACGATCAACCGGGACCTCCGGCGGGCGATGGCGATGGCGGTGGAGCAGGCCGAGGACAATCAGCGGGCGCGGGAGCGGGCCTGCTTCCGCGCGTTCTTCGACATGGTGTCGAAGCGGCCCTGGATCGACCGGATCGTGCGCGAGTCCGAGTTCGTCGCGCCGGGGCTGTTCCGCGAGTACTACGAGCAGCTGGCCCGCGGCTACGCCCGCGGCGTGCGGGTCGCCCAGCTCGCCGGGGAGGTCGACCCCCGCTACGACCCCGAGGTCATCGCCTACGTCTACACCGGCATCGGCAACTTCGTGGGGATGCGCTGGGCCGACTGGACCGCGGGCGGCCGGGTTCCCGACGACGTGCTCGACGACGTGCTCCAGCTGTTCGCCCGGGGGCTCGCCCCGGCCGCCCCTGACGCTGAACCGCGATCAAGATCAACACCGTTATCCCGAACGGTCCGTTGGCTCGACGCTGCCCCGCGAGCCAAAGGGCGCGCCGGTGCCTGGACTGAGGAGGCAGGCGGTTTGTGCCGAGCGACGAGGGAAGGCATCGGGCTCCAGCGCCCGGCGGCGAGCGGGGAACACAGTCTCCGGCGGCTTCCCCGATGGTGGGAACCGGTGCGGGGACAGGTGGGACCAGGGACCGTTCGATATGACTGATTTTGATTTTCTAGTCGTCGAGCGAGAGTCCGCGGGCTGCCTCCTGCAGGGCCGCGCGGACCGCGACCACCGACGGGCGGGCGGTGGTCGACCGGCGGGCGGCGGTGAAGACCGTGCGCCGGGGGGCGTCGGGGAGGTCGATCAGGCGCACGGACGGGTGCGGCCGGCCCTGCCACATCAGCCCCGGCATCAGCGCGACCGCGTTGCCTGACGCGATCAGCGCCACGTGCACCTGCAAGTCGGCCGTCTCGTAGCGGATGTCGGGGTCGAACCCGGCCTGCCGGCAGGCCTGCTCGGCGTAGTGCCGGGAGGCGGTGCGGTGCGGCTCGGCCACCCAGGGCACGTCGGCCGCGTCGGCCAGCGTTTTGATGCCGTCCCACTCGGCCGGCACCGCCAGCCGGATCGTGTCCTGCACCAGCGCGTCCCGGTCGAGCTCGTGGTGCCAGGGGGCGGCGTGGCCGGGGTACTGCTCGGCCACCACCAGGTCGAAGTCGCGGGCGAAGGTCTCGAGCAGCGCCGTCTCCGGCTCGCGCTGGGTGACCGTGACCCGCAGGCCCTTGTGCTCGCGGAGGCGGGCCAGGGTGCGCGGGATCAGCGCCAGCGCGGCCGACTGGAAGATCGCCAGCCGGACGGTGCCGACCGGGTCGCTGACCGACTCGAGGACGTTCGATTCTGCCAGCTCGAGTCGCTGCAGGATCGCCTCGGTGTGCTCGACCAGGATCTCGGCGTGCGGGGTCAGCTGCACCCCCCGGCCCGACTTGACCAGCAGCGGCAGACCGACCTCGCGCTCGAGCTGGGTGAGCTGCTGCGACACCGACGAGGGGCTCTGGTGCAGCGCGTCCGCGACCGCGGCCAGGCTGCCGCGGACCGACAGCTCGCGCAGCAGTCGCAGCCGACGCACGTCCCACATGGCGCCTCCGTCCATCCGTCGGGAAAACCGATGAATACGCGTTAGAAAAGATCACTTTACCTAACGAGTGGTCATGGGCACACTAGCCAAATGACCCTGACCGAGCGGCCGCTGCGCGACCACTACGACGACCCGGCCGGCCTCGCGGAGCTGTCGGGCCTGGTACCGGACGTGGAGGCCACCGTCCGGCGCTGGCTCGAGTACGCGCAGGGCCAGCCGGTCGACAAGGCCGCCGCCCGGCTGGCGGCGATGCTGAACGACCCGCGCGGGCTCGCGTTCACGGTCGGGTTCGTCGACGGCGTGATCCGGCCGGAGGACGTCCGCGAGGCGGCCAGGACCTTCGCCGAGCTGGCGCGGGACGTTCCCGGGTTCCTCCCCTGGCATCTGCGCGCAGCGGTGAAGGTGGGCGCTGTCGTCGCAAGCCGCTCCCCTGGGTCGTGATTCCGGTCGCGCGGGTCGCGTTGCGGGGCATGGTCGGGCACCTCGTCGTCGACGCGCGCGACCAGCAGCTCGGGCGCGCGATCCGGCGGCTGCGCGCGGACGGCCGGCACCCGGCTCAACCTCAACCTGCTCGGCGAGGCCGTGCTCGGCGAGCACGAGGCCGCGCGCCGGCTCGACGGCACCCGGCGGCTGCTCGCGCGCGACGACGTCGACTACGTGTCGATCAAGGTGTCGTCGACGGTCGCGCCGCACAGCCCATGTGGGCGTTCGACGAGACCGTCGCGCACATCGTCGCCTCGCTGACGCCGCTGTTCCGCCAGGCCGCGGCCGCGTCGCCGCGCCGAAGTTCATCAACCTCGACATGGAGGAGTACCGCGACCTCGACCTGACGATCGCGGTCTTCACCGCGGCTCCTCGACCAGCCCGAGCTCCTCGGCCTCGAGGCCGGCATCGTGCTGCAGGCCTACCTGCCCGACGCGCTTGCGACGCGCTGCAGCGGCTGCAGCCGAGTGGGCGGCCGCACGGCGCGCCGCGCGGCGGCGCCGGGATCAAGGTGCGGCTGGTCAAGGGCGCGAACCTGCCGATGGAGCGGGTCGACGCGTCGATCCACGGCTGGCCGCTCGCGACCTGGTCGACGCAAGCAGGACACCGACACCAACTACAAGCGGGTGCTCGACTGCGCGCTGCACGCCCGAGCGGATCGCGACCCGTGCGGATCGGCGTCGCCGGCCACAACCTGTTCGACGTCGCGTTCGCGTGGCTCCTGGCCGAGCGCCGCGCGGCGTCGAGCGGCGCGTCGAGTTCGAGATGCTGCTCGGCATGGCGCACGGCGCAGGCCGCGGCCGTGCGGCGCGACGGTCGGCGGGCTGCTGCTCTACACGCCGGTGGTGCACCCGCGGCGAGTTCGACGTCGCCATCGCCTACCTGGTCCGCCGGCTCGAGGAGAACGCGAGCAGCGAGAACTTCATGTCCGCGGTGTTCGGGCTGAGCACCGACGCGTCGCTCTTCGCGCGGGAGCGCGATCGCTTCCTGGCGTCGCTCACGGAGCTCGACCGGACGATTCCGCTGCCGTCGCGCCGTCAGGACCGTGACTGCCGCGGTCGTCGGCGGTCGATGAGCGCGTTCGCCAACACGCCCGACACCGACCCGTCGCTGCCCGCCAACGCGTCCTGGGGCCGCGCGATCCTCGGCCGGGTGTCATCCAGCGACCTCGGGCGGGACCTGGTCGCGCGGTCGACCGTGTCATCTCGCCGATCTGCTCGAGACGCGGATCGCTGCCGGGCGTCCGCGGCCGGGTCGGCGTGGGGCACCGCGCTCCGGGGCCGAGCGCGCCGCGATCCTGCGCCGGGCCGCGGTCGCGCTGGCGGCGGCCCGCGGCCGTCTGATCGAGGTCATGGCGGCCGAGACCGGCAAGACGATCGACGAGGGCGACCCCGAGGTCGCGAGGCGATCGACTTCGCCCACTACTACGCCGTCGCTGCGCCGCGAGCTCGACTCGGTCGACGGCGCGGTCGCTCGCGCCGGCGGCGCTGACCGTCGTGACCCCGCCGTGGAACTTCCCGGTCGCGATCCCGGCCGGCTCGGTGCTGGCGGCGCTCGCCGCCGGCATCGGCGGTCATCATCAAGCCCGCCCCGCAGGCCGTGCGCTGCGGGGCGGTCCTGGTCGAGGCGCTGCTGGGCGGCCGGGGTGCCCGCGCGACGTGCTGCGCTCGTCGACGTCGCCGAGGGCGAGCTCGGTCAGCGGCTGGTGGCCGACCCCCGGGTCGGCCGGCTGATCCTGACCGGCGCGCTACGAGACCGCCGACGCTGTTCCGCTCGTTCCGGCCCGACCTGCCGCTGCTCGCCGAGACCAGCGGCAAGAACGCGATCATCGTCACCCCGAGCGCCGACCTCGACCTGGCCGTGCGCGACGTCGTCACGGTCGCGTTCGGCCACGCCGGCCAGAAGTGCTCGGCCGCCTCGCTGGCGATCCTGGTCGGGTCGGTCGCGCACCTCGGCGCGGTTCCGCGCGCAGCTGGTCGACGCGGTCACGTCGCTCACGGTCGGCGTGGCCCGCTGACGCCGCCAGCCAGATGGGGCCGCTCATCGAGCCGCCGGAGGGCAAGCTGCTTGACGGCGCTGACCACGCTCGCGCCGGGCGAGACGTGGCTGGTGGAGCCGCGCCAGCTCGACTCGACCGGCCGGCTGTGGTCGCCGGGCATGCAGGACGGGGTCGCGCCCGGGTCGCCGTTCCACCTGACCGAGTACTTCGGGCCGGTGCTCGGCATCATGACCGCCGACTACGCTCGACGCACGCGATCGAGCTGCAGAACGCGACGTCGACTACGGGCTGACGGCCGGGCTGTCACTCGCTCGATCCCGGCGAGCTCGCTCTCTGGCTCGACGCGGTCGAGGCCGGCAACCTCTACGTCAACCGCGGCATCACCGGCGCGATCGTGCGGCGGCAGCCGTTCGGCGGCTGGAAGCGCTCGTCGGTCGGCGCGGGCACCAAGGCGGGCGGCCCGAACTACCTGATCGGGCTGACGGACTGGGTTCGCCGTCCTTCGACGGCCACGGCCGAGATCGGGCCTGCCGCCTCGTCCCTGCTTGACGCGGCGCGCGCGGCGGGGGTAGTTGACCTCGAGATGATCTCCCGTGGGCTGCGGAGCGACGCCGCGGCCTGGTCGTCGGAGTTCGGCACGGCCAGGGACGTGAGCGGGCTTGAGGCCGAGCGGAACGTGCTGCGGTACCGGCCGCACGACGTGGCCGTGCGGCTGGAGTCGGACGCGGTCGCCGAGCTGGTCCGGGTCGTCGCGGCCGGGGTGACGGCCGGGGGCGGCTCCGGGCCGGCGTCGCCGTCTCGACCGCCGCCTCGCTGCCGTCGCCGGTCCAGCGGGCGTTCGCGGCCTGCGGCGTCGCTTGCATCGTGGAGACCCGGGCGGAGTTCGCGGATCGACTGCGGGCGCTGCCGGGCGGGCGGGTGCGCCTCATCGGCGGCGACCCGTCCTCGGTGTACGACGCGGTCGACGGGCGGCCGGATATCGCGATCTACAGCCAGCCGGTCACCGAGTCGGGGCGGGTGGAGATGCTGCCGTTCCTGCGCGAGCAGGCAATCAGCATCACCGCGCACCGGTTCGGGACGCCGCATCGGCTGGCGTATGACTTCGGGGACCTGGACCCGTCGGCCGGGCGGGTGGCGTAGCCGGCTTTACTGGCCGGCTTTACTGGCCGGCTTTACTGGCCAGCTGGCGGCCCGGCGGGGCCGGCGGCACCGACTGTGCTTGCGGGCGTCGTCTTGATCCGGTTCCTGGCCCGCGACGACTCCGACAGCGGGACCAGGCGGCCGGCCTTGCCCAGGCCGAACGGCGGCATGTTGCCGTAGATCGCCTCGTACTCGCCCGCCCGCACCAGGTACGTCTCGTGCCAGATGCCGGTCCGGCCGGTGGTGCCGACCCGCCGCCAGTAGTTGCGCCAGACCGCCAGGTGCGGGTCGTCGGCGTCCCTGGCGAACGCCTCGAGGTGCTCGAACGACCGCCAGTACTGGACGATCACGGGCAGCCCGAGCTGATACCCGAGCAGCCCCTTCTCCGGGTGCGCGACCAGGTAGTCGAGCATGTGCTTCATCCCCCGGCGGCCGCCGAGGTCGATCAGGCTCCGCACCAGGTGGAGCTTGCTCGGGCTCGCGCCGATGAGGAACACCACGAAGTCCCCGTCGATCTCGGCCATCATCCGACGGCCCGCTGTCTGCGCCATCGTCCCTCCCGGGGGTCGCGTTGATGAGGCGCGCCCGGCTCAGATTCCTAGCAGCTTGCCTTTCATGGCGGCGAACTCCTGGTCGGACAGCAGCCCCTGGGACTTCATGTCGGCCAGCTTCTGCAGCTTGGCCATGGTGTCGTCGCCGCCGGACTGGGCCGGGACGGCCGCTTTCTGCTGCGCCATCCGCTCGTTGACCGCCTTGTCGATGGCGGCCTGCTGGGCGGCGGCCTGCTTGTCTGCGTTCGCCTGGTCGAGCTGCGCCTGCATGTCGGCCATCTGCTGCTGGGACTGCTGGTCCTCATTGGCAGACTGCTGCCGGGCATCCCTGCGCTGGTTGCCGTGGTTGACGACCGCGCTGGCGGTGCCTGCGACCACCGCCGTGCGGGCCATGGTGCCGATGAGACCGGGGCGTCCTGCTCTGCGGAAGGGCATTGGGGAATCTCCTTTCAGCCGTTGCTTGGCTACTGGACGTGGCTGACGGCGTCCAGCACTTCGTCGACCACCTGGGCGGGAATCTGGACATCGGCGATCAGCACGCCGCCGGAATCCATGACAGCGTCGCGGACCGGGCGCATCCAGGTGTGCTCGAAGGCGATCGCGAGCGCCGATGAGCCGGGTGCGAGCTCGGCCGCGAACACCTCGGCGTCCTCATCAGAGATCAGGTCGAGCTCCTGGGAGACGCAGTCGTGCAGGGCCCGGAGGTCGGGGTCGCCGTCTTCGAGCTCTTCCAGCTCGAAGAGCGTGACCTCCCCCTGGTCGTCCTTCATGACGAGCAGGGCATCGACGATGTTGACGATGTTCCGGTCGACTAGATCCTTGATCCGCGGCCGGATCTCGCCGCTGAACCGGCTGCCGGGGAACCCCAGCACTACCAGCTCGACAGGCCCTAGGGTCACGACGCCTCCTTCGGTAATCGCGGTAATCGCAGCGTTACCCTACGGCGTGGCGCCGCACCACGAATCACCCCGGACGGGTGAACGAGAGCCGGCCATCGGAGGGGTTGAGCGTGACTCCGCCGAGTGGCGGGCGCAGAAGGCGGGTCGCGAGCGGCGATGACGACGAAAACCCGGTCACCTTGCTATCAGTTCTGACCATTTTCTCATCTTCCTATTAGTTCTGACCACTTTCATGCCCGAATTGTCGGGATTTTTTGGTCAAAACTGATAAGTAGACGATTCGAGTGGTCAGAACTGATAGATAGATGCGGCACAGCGGGGTCGGGTGTGACTGGGGGGCTGAGTAGGTCAGGTGTGGCGTTTCCGTTGGTGGCGGTCGGGGTGCCGAGGCGGGTCGAGGTAGCGCGCGGAGGGACGCCAGTGGAGGGAGCGACTTGATGGTGGGGTGGGTCAGGTGTGGCGTCGCCGTTGGTGGCGGTCCGGGGGCGGCGGAACGGCGGTCGGGGTCACGGGGGTGGCGGCGGGGTGACGGCGGCGGCGGGGGGCCGGGGGCGGGGGGCGAGGGAAATTGGGTTGCTGGGTGGGGTGGCGGGGCTGCAGGGTTGGGGGGTGGATGAGTCGTGGGTGCTTGATGAGCTGGAGCATGCGGGGGCGGAACACCTCGACGAGGCGTTCATCGCCGGGTACGACCGCAAGCAGGGGCACCCGGATCCGGGTGAGCACCTGGCCGCGTTTGCGGGGCAGGGGCTGGGGGCGGGGTCGGTCGTGGTGGACCTCGGGGCCGGGACGGGGCAGTTCGCCGTTGCGGCGGCCCGGCGGTTCGGGCGGGTGATCGCGGTCGACGTGTCGCCCGCGATGGTGGCCGCGCTCCGCGCCCGGGCGGAAGCCGACGGCCTCGGCAACCTGACCGCCGAACGGGCCGGGTTCCTCAGCTTCGACCCCGGCGGGCCGGTGGACGGCGTGTTCACCCGGCATGCGCTGCACCAGCTGCCGGACTTCTGGAAGGCGGTCGCGCTGCAGCGGATCGCGGACATGCTCCGCCCCGGCGGGGCGCTGGTGCTGCGGGACCTGATCTTCGACTTCTCCCCGGCCGAGGCGGCCGACGTGTTCGCGGGCTGGTTCGCCGGGGCGGCGACCGACCCGGCCCGTGGGTACACGGCGGCGGACTACGCCGAGCACATCAGGACCGAGCACAGCACGTTCCGGTGGCTGCTCGAGCCGATGCTGGCGGCGGCCGGGTTCGAGATCGCCGACGTTCGTTACGAACGGCGACTGTACGGCGCCTACACCTGCGTCAAGTCCGGCTGAGGCCCCTCGCGGCGGGCCGGCCACCGCGGCCGTATTGACTGGCAAAGCCAATCATTGGCGTTGCCAGTTAAATTTGCTACGCTCGGCCGGTGGACACTTCAGAGAGCCTGCTGCTGCCGGCTGCGTTGCGGGACCGGACCAGCTTTGTCTTGAATAAGGTGGCCGCGCTGGCCAGGCAGGGCTGCGCCGGGCAGCTGGCGGCGGTGGGGCTGAGCCAGCATCAGCACGCGATCTTGTGCTGCCTGGACGAGTTCGGGCAGGCGCCCCAGAAGGACGTCGCGACCCGGCTGGGCATCGACGGCGGCGACATCGTGGCCTTCGTCGACGGGCTGCAGCGGGCCGGGCTGATCACCAGGGAACGCGATGAACGCGACCGGCGCCGGCAGATTCTGGGCATCACCACCACCGGGCGGCGGCTGCTGCGACGGGTCGAGAAGCTGATGGACGCGGCCGAGCCGGGACCGCTGGCCGCGCTCACACCGGAGCAGCGCGCCCTGCTGCACGCGTGCGCGACCGCGGTGCTCGCGGCCGACGCGCCGCGGTCGTGGGTTCCCGGCGAGCGGGTCGCGGACAGCGAGCGGCCCGCGGAGGGCGGGCGGCTCGCGGAGGGCGAGCGGGTCGCGGGGGGCGAGCGGGTCGCGGGGGGCGAGCGGCTCGCGGGGGTGACGTCATGACCGGCACCTGGACCACCGCTTGCCTGGCCGCGCTGGCAGGCGCGGATGACGCGCTGCCGTTCTTCCCGCCGCCGCGGCGGTTCACCGGGCAGACGGTCCGCCAGCGGGTCCGGCTGCGGCGCGGCGGCCACGCCGCGCGGCTCGAGCTCAGCAACGAGTTCGGGCGCGAGCCGCTGGTCATCGACGCGGTCGTGGTCGGCAACGGCGACCTCAGGTCGGCCACGCCGGCCCTGTACCTGGGCGCCGGGACATGGGAGATCCCGGCCGGAGGGACGGCCATCAGCGATCCGATCCCGCTGCCGGTGACCACGCAGGCAGCGGGATCGGGCGGCGCGGCGGCGGGCGGGGAGCTGGTGGTCGACTGCCTCGTCGCCGGTTCCGCCGAGGCGGCCACGTTCCTGCCCTCGGCCCAGCAGACCGGCGAGGTCGCCCCGGGCGACCAGCTTGGACGGCCACGGCTGGCGGACTCGGAGCGGTTCACGGCCCTGTACTGGATCGCCCGGGTGCTGACCGACCGTCCGGCCTCGGGCCCGGTCGTCGTCACGCTGGGCGACTCGATTACCAGGGGCGACGGCACCACGCCGGACCTCGATCAGCGCTACCCCGATCACCTGCAGCGCCGGCTGCTCAGCGCGGGCGTCGAGGGGGCGGTCGTGCTGAACGCCGGCATCAGCGGGAACCGGCTGCTGCGACCGGTCAACGGGCCGTCGATGACGGACCGATTCGATCGTGACGTGCTCGGCGTGCCCGAGGCCACCCACGTGCTGATCCTGGCCGGCACCAACGACATCGCGCTGCCGTCGATGCTGGGCGAGCGACGACCGGCCGCGGACGAGATCATCGACGGGCTGCGCGCGCTCGCCCGCCGGGCGGCCGGGCACGGCGTCCAGCCGGTGCTCGGCACCATCACGCCGTTCGGCGGCAGCTCGATCGACGCGTTCCCGGCCGACAACGAGGACCTCCGGCTGGCCGTGAACGACGCGATCATCGGACAGGCCGAGTGGCCGGCGGTGGACTTCGCCGCCGCGCTGGCCGATCCCGACGACCGGAGTCGGCTCGCCGTCGCCTTCGACTCGGGCGATGGCGTGCATCCCGGCGACGCCGGCGCCGTTGCCCTCGCCGCCGCCGTTGACCTGGCGGTCTTTAAGTAGTGCGGGTCCTGGTACGCTCCGGGCGTGTTCACGCTCGGTCTGGCGGCGCTGGCGTTGGTGGTGTTCCTCATCAGCGTGGTCGCCGATTCGCGCAGCTTCAGGAACGCGGTCGTCCTCGGCCTGGCGCTGGCGCTCGGCACCCTGGGGCTCATGGAGCGGGTGGCCGACCTGCCCGGGCGTCGCGGGCACCTGCTGCTGCTTGGACTGGCGCTGCTCGTCGCCCTGGTGCCGTTCGTGGTGGCGTGCTATCTGGTCGGGAACGGGGTCACGATGGTCCGCCGGGAGCGACTGCGGGCCGCGAACCTGCTCCCGCTGGCGTTGGGCGCCGCCATCTTCGCGGTGATCGGTCTTGACCTGGCCGCGGACCAGACCAGGAGCCTGAAGCTGGGGCTGCTGGCGACGGTGATCACGCTGGTCTTCGGCTATGTGTCGTTCCTGCTCGTCTCGTACGTGATCTACGCCTGGCTGTACGGCCGGATAGCCGGGCTGGTGAGCCGCGCGGACTACGTGATCGTGCTCGGAACCGGGCTCGGAAAGCTCGGGCAGGTAACACCGCTGCTGGCCAGCCGCCTCAAGCGGGGGCGCGACGTATGGTCGGCCCTCACCGCCAGGGGCAGGAGACCGGTGCTGATCGTCTCCGGCGGCCAGGGCGGCGACGAGCGGGTGCCCGAGGCGCAGGCGATGGCCGCCTACCTGATCGAGCGCGGATTTCCGGCCGACCGGCTGGCGTGCGAGGACCAGTCGAGCACGACCGAGGAGAACCTGACGTTCAGCAAGGCGATGATGGACGCGGCCGGGCCTGCGACCCCAGACAAGCGTAACCGGGGCCCGCGGTGCATGATCGTGACCAGCAACTACCACGTGTTCCGGACGGCCATCATCGCCAGGAAGGCCGGGATCCGGGGACAGGTGACCGGGTCGCGGACGGCCGGCTACTTCTGGCCGAGCGCGATGCTGCGCGAGTTCGCGGCGGTGTTCCTGCTGTACCGGATTGTGAACCTGGGGATCTGCTTCGGGCTGGCCGTCGTCCCGATTGCCTACGCGGTGGCCGAGCGGTTCTAGCGGGCCGCTGGTGGCCGGCTCGCTTACCAGGGGCAGGCGGGCTCGGTAGGGGAACTAACGGACCGTTCGATATGACGATTTTGATCTTTTGACTCTCCCGTCGGGGGAGGGACCAGAATGAGCTCATGCCAGCCAGCCTGCTGTCGATCGGGGATTTCTCGCGTGCCACCCACCTGAGCGTGAAGACGCTGCGGTATTACCACCAGGAGGGGGTGCTGGCGCCGGCCGCGGTCGACGAAGGGTCGGGCTACCGCCGGTACTCGGTTGAGCAGATTCCGACCGCGCAGGTCATCCACCGGTTCCGTGACCTCGGCATGCCGGTCGAGGATGTCCGCCGGGTGATCAGCTCGCCCGATCCGGCCGCCAGGAACGCGCTGATCTCGCGCCACCTGCAACGGCTCGAGGAGGAACTGGGCAAGACCCAGGCGGCGGTCGCCTCGCTCCGTGATCTGCTCGATCACCCGGCCACCGAATGGCCGGTCGAGCACCGCCGGGTGCCGGCCATCCGGGCGGCCGCGATCACCCAGGTCGTCGACACCGCGCAGATCGGGGCCTGGTATCAGGGCGCGCTGGCCGAGCTCTACGCGACCGTGCCGGCGCAGGAGCTCGCGGTTTCCGGGGTCGCGGGCGGCGTGTACGCGGACGGGCTGTTCGCCGACGAGCGCGGGGAGGCCACCGTCTACCTGCCGGTGCGCGGGGCAGTGCGGGAACTCGGCCGGGTCAGGGCGGCTGAGCTGCCGCCGGTCGAGCTCGCGGTGGTGACCCACGACGGACCTGACGCGGGCGTGGACCGCGCCTACGGGGCGCTGGCGAGCTACGTCACCCGGCACGCGCTGGGAGTGGCGGGGCCGATCCGCGAGTTCTATCCGGTCGGGCGCCAGCAGACTGCGGACGCGGCGGCGTGGCGGACGGAGATTGGCTGGCCGATCTTCGAGACCGGGGGCGAGGCGCGCTGATCAGGCGAAAATGAGTTGCCCCGGTCGGGGCGTGCGGGCACGCTTGTCGGCGTGATTGATTCTGCTCGCCTGCTGGCGGCCTACGACACCCAGCTTCGCACCGACGCCGAGACCCCGGGCGCGCTGTCCGTTACCCGGCAGGGCCCGCTGCGGCTGGTGACCTTTTCCAGCGGGCGCGGGTTCATCACCTACCAGGACCTCGGCCGGGCGGACGCCGAGGCGATCAGGCGGATGGTGCCTGAGGCGCTCGCGCACTTCTCATCCGACCCGTCGATCGTCCGGGTGGAGTGGAAGACCCGGGGGCATGACCACGCCCCGGGCCTGCACGAGACGCTGCTCGCGAACGGGTTCACGCCCGACGAGCCCGAGTCGATCATGATCGGCGACGCGCAGGCGCTGGCGGTGGATGTCGCGCTGCCTTCCGGGGTGACGCTGCGGCGGATCACCGACGAGGCCGACGTCCGGGCGATGATCGCGATGCAGGACGAGGTCTTCGGCAATGACCACGGCGGCGACGAGATGCTGCAGAGCACGCTGCGGCGGCTGACCCGCGGCGACGAGCTCGAGCTGTGGGTGGCCGAGGCGGACGGGGTGGTGATCAGCGCCGGGCGGATCGACCCGGTGCCGGAGACCGACTTCGCCGGGATCTGGGGCGGGGCGACCCGCCCGGAATGGCGCGGGCGCGGCATCTACCGGGCGCTGACGGCCGAGCGAGCGCGGTCGGCGCTGCGGATGGGCAAGAAGTACATCAACAGCGACTCGACCGAGTTCTCGCGGCCGATCCTCGAGCGGTCCGGCCTGGTGAAGGTGTCGACCACGACGCCGTACAACTGGAAGCGGTAGCGGGGGCTACGTCGGCGCTACTCGGCTACCGCAGCCGCTGCGGCGGCGCGGCGGAGCAGGTGGGCGCGCTCGCTGTCGTTGGCGGTGAGGGCGGCGGCGCGCTCGAATTCGTCGCGGGCCTGCGCCGGCTCGGCCGAGGCGGGCGAGCAGGTCGCGCGCGGACGCGCGGGCAGCAGGTGGTAGCCGCGCAGCGCGGGGTCGTCGGCGAGGGAGTCGACGATAGCGCAGGGCCTGCGGCCGGGCCGTCGGCCATGGCGACGGCGACGGCGCGGTTGAGCTCGATGACCGGGGACGGGGCGAGCGCGCCGAGGGTCTCGTAGAGCGCGACGATGCGCGTGCCAGTCGGTGTCGGCGGCGGTGCCCGCCCGGGCGTGGCAGGCGGCGAGCTCGGCCTGGATGACGTACGGGCCTGCGCGTCGTCGGCGGTCGCGGTCGCGTTCGCGTGCGCGTTCGCGTTCGCCGTCGCCAGGGCGGCCAGGCCGTGGGTGATGAGCAGCCGGTTCCAGCGGCCGCGGTCCTGCTCGAGCAGCGTGACCGGCTCGCCGCCCGGTCCGGTGCGGGCGGGGATGCGGGACGCCTGGATCTCCATCAGCGCGACCAGCCCGTGCGCCTCGGGCTCGTCCGGCGCCAGCGCCGACAGCATCCGGCCCAGCCGCATCGCCTCGTCGCACAGCTCCGCCCGGTACCAGGACTCCCCCGACGTCGCCGCGTAGCCCTCGTTGAAGATCAGGTACACGACCTCGAGGACGGACGCGAACCGGTTGGCGAGCTCCGGGCCGACCGGCACCTCGAACGCCGACCTTCGCGTCGGCGAGGGCCTTCTTCGCCCGGGTGATCCTGGCCGCCATCGTCGGGGTCGGGACCAGGAACGCGCGCGCGATCTGCTCGGTCGACAGGCCGCCGACCAGCTTGAGGGTCAGCGCCACCCGGCCGTCGCGGGACAGCACCGGGTGGCAGGCGGTGAAGATCAGCTTGAGCACGTCGTCTGTGACGTGCGGCGTCGAACTCGATCTCGTCCATCGGGTTCTCCGTCTTCGGTCCAGCCTGCCCGCGGCGCGAGCTCGGCGGCCTTGCGCTCGAAGGTGACGGCGCGCCTGCACGCCGTCGACGTAGCGACGGCGGGCGACCGCGGTCAGCCAGGCGCCGGGGTTGTCGGGCACGCCGCTCGCGGCCATTGCTCGAGCGCGGCGACCAGCGCGTCCTGCGCCAGGTCCTCGGCCAGCCCGACGTCCCCGGTCACCCGGGCCAGCGCGGCGATCAGCCGGGCCGACTCGATCCGCCAGACCGCCTCGACGGTCCGCTGCACCGCCGCGCGTTGACGCCGCCGGTCGGGCGGCTGTCTCGAGACCGCCGGTCGGGCGGCTGTTGCGACAAGGGCGGGGCCTACCCCTCGGCTGGCGACGCGGTCTGGGCCCGCAGCCGCGCCTCGTTCTCGAGGATCTCCGGCGGCAGCTGGCCCTCGAAGTCGGCCGGCTCCAGGACCCGGCGCAGCTCGACCTGCTGCGCCGCGGAACGGCGCCCGCTCGCAGCCACTCGACCGCCTCCTCCATCGAGGAGACCTGCCAGATCCAGAACCCGCCGATGACCTCCTTCGCCTCGGCGAACGGGCCGTCGATGACCCGCGAGCTCGCGCCGTCGGCGGCGAAGTCGACCAGCTTGCCGTGCGACGACGGCTCGAGGCCCTCGCCCGCCAGCATGACCCCGGCCTTCACCAGCTCCTCGTTGTACTTGCCCATCGCCTCGAACTCGTCGGCGTGGCCCGCGTAGTCGCCCTTCTCGCTGTCTTCGGTCGCGTGGACAAACACCATGACGCGCATCTGTTTCTCCTCTCCCCGGCCGGACGTTCCGGCTCACTGTCTCGTCGAACGGCGTGCGCCGTCTTCGACACGCCACGGTGAGAATCTTTTAATTCAAAATCAGTGTGATCCCGAACGGTCGCGTGGCTTCGCGGGTCCAGCTCCCGCGCTTCCAGCCATTGGGCGCCGCGGCGGCGGGAGGCGCGCGCGAGCCACGCGTCCTGGACCACCTCGGCCAGCTCGGCGTAGCTCAGCTGCGGCACGTGCTGCCCCGCGCAGCAGCACCGACAGGTGGCCGTCGAAGTGCGGCGTGGTGAAGAACGGCGAGTCCGGGTCCTCGACCAGCGACCGCTTGTCGGCCTCATCCGCGACCCAGAAGACGATCACGTCGTCGTACCGCTCCCCCGTCGCCGGGTCGAAGGCGTCCGGACGCGGGTTGCGGAAGAACACGAACGACTTCCCGCCGACCTGGTAGACCGGCGGCTTGCCCGGCTCCCCGGGCCACCGGGTCGACATGTGGCATCGCCATCGCGAGTTCATGCACGTCCGCGACGCTTGCCGGCCGACTGGCCGGAGGCGACCATGGGCCCAGCATAGGCCGGCCGGGCCGGGTTCTGGCGGATGTAGGCCCGGGGCCCACCGGGCCGTATAGAGCGGGCCCGTGGCCCACAGGGCTATAACGGATGCGGGTCTGTGGCCCCCAGGGCCATAACGGAGATGGGTCCGTGGCCCACAGGGCCATAAACGAGGTGGCCGGGGGGTCAGGGGCTGCTACCGGTGTGGCGGTTGGGACGGGCGATGCCCGCCCGACATTGGAGTATGCGGGCGGGCACGTGGTCGCTGGCGGGCTGGTGGCGGCTAGCGCGGGCGGGGCTGCCGGGCGGTTGCCGGCGGCGGCGGTTGCGGCGGGGCTGCCGGCGCGGGGTTGCTAGTGGTGGGCCGGCTGGGGAGCGGGGTTCCAGGGGAGACGGTAGGCGCGGTAGGTGTTGACGCCGGCCGGGAACTCGGCGTTAAAGGTGAGCTTGCCCGACGCGCTGAACTCGGAGAAGTACGGCTGGATGCCCCAGCCGACGAACAGGCCGCCGTTGCCGAGCAGCTGGGCGTTGCCCTGCGAGGAGGCGCTCAGGTCTTCCGGCTGGTTGTCGGACTTGATCAGGGTCGCGACGTGGGTGCGGTAGTTGAGCTTGACGGTGATCGCGCGGCTGTAGGGGAGGTCGACCAGGATGTCGGTCGCGGTGTTGGCGGTGCCGGCCGCGTCGTTGTCGAAGAACGTGTAGACGCCGTCGCCGTGGCGCCTCGGGGTCGTGCTGCCAGGCGAAGATCTCGCCCGCGCTGTCGAGGACCTGGCCCTTGGCCGCCTCGACCTTGAACGAGCTGTCCTTGCCGCCGAGCTGCCAGTCGATCTTGCCGGTCCGCGGTGAGACCTCGTAGGTGGTCCAGGTGTCACGGGCGTCGATCAGGAAGTTCGCCGTTGGTGTCCACCTTGACCGCGTTGAGGTGGAACCAGTCCCACGGGTCGGACGCGGCCGCGGGCAGCGGCTGCTCGCTCTGCGCGTACGGCACGTGGTCGGCGCTGTTCCACTGGAAGAGCACCTTGCCGGTCTTGATGTTGATTTCCTGCACGATGCCGTTGATGACGGTCTGGTCGGCCGGGCCGCCGATCTTGGTGAGGTTCGCGGTCGCGGTCGTGTAGGAGATGATCAGCGCGGTGTTCCACGGCGTGATGAGGAACTCGTGGCCGTCGGCCGAGTAGCCGTTGCCCGCCTTGACAGTGGCGATCAGCTGGTAGTGATCGTTGTAGATGTAGTCCGCGCCGGTTGACACGCCGCCGAGGCCGGTGCCCTGCCAGAAGGTCAGCACGGGCTGGCCGTCGTAGGTCTGGGTGCGGAAGTCCGCGTCCTCCTCGCCCGCCGGGGCCTGGTGGAACCAGACGACCTTCTTGCCGTTCGGGCTGAGGATCTCGGCGCCGTTGGCGTAGCGTGGTCGAGTCGCCGAACGGGGAGATGAAGATGTCGCCGCCGGCGTTGCCGGCCTTGTCGGTCAGGATCGTGACCGGGGGCGGCTTGAGCGCGGTCGCGCTCGCGGTCGGCTTCGTCGCGGCCGACGCCGCGGGCACCGCCGCCGCGGTGGCCATGGCCGCGATGGCCGTGGCCCCGATCAGGACGCCCGTAGCCCAGGTTTTCTTACGCATCGTTGCCTGACTCCCGTCACCAGTTGATCCTTGCAAGCGTCGACACTATATCGACCTATTTAGTAGGAAACCAGCGGGTCCGGTGTTGGGATTTGGGGATGCGGTTGATCAGACGTGCTCCATGATGATGATGCCCGTTGTGTCCGGCTCCAGGGCGTCGAAGACGTGCAGGACGTCGCTGGGATAGCGGAGGTAGTCGCCGGGGCCGAGTTCGACGGCTTCGCCCTCCGGGCCGGCCAGCACGCGGCCGCTGCCGAGGATCAGGTGCTCGATGGTGCCCGGCATGTGCGGGTGGGCCAGATGGGGCGCCGCCCGGCTGGCCGATGACCCGGTAGATGTCGCGGCGCGCGCCCGGCGGGCAGGACGACAGCAGCGCCGCGTCGTAGGCGGCGCGCTCGGCGTGCATGACCGCCCCCTCCCCCGCGCGGATCACCTGGATGCCCTGGTGCGGCGGATCGACCAGGCGGCTCAGCGGGACGCCGAGCGCCTGGGCAAGCGCCCAGAGCGTCTCCAGGGACGGGTTGCCGACGCCGTTCTCCAGCTGGGACAGGGTCGATTTGGCGATGCCGGCCCGCTTGGCCAGCTCGGTCAGGCTCAGCCCCGTCCGCGCCCGCTCACGGCGCAGCGACATCGAGATCAGCGCGACGACGTTCGCGGCCGTATCTGACACCGGTTCGCTCCAGACTCCCGAATATTCGGTTTGACGAACCACTTCCGTTCGTGTTCATTATATTGAACATGAGTCCTCTATGGCGAACAGCCGGGTTGACGCGGGCGTCGGCCCCCGCGTCGACGCCGCCTCGGAGTTCGACGCTGGTCCGCGATGTCGCGCTCGTCTGCCTGGCGGACGGGCTGGTCGGCCTGTCGTTCGGCGCGACGGCGGTGGCCGGCGGCCTGCCGTGGTGGGTGCCGGTCGCGATGTCGCTGCTCGTCTTCGCGGGCGGGTCGCAGATCGCGGCGGTCGGCGTGGTGCTGGCCGGCGGCAGCCCGTTCGCGGCCGTCGCGGCGGGGGCCGTGCTCAACACCAGGCTGTTCCCGTACGGCCTCGCCGTCGCGGATGTCGTCGGGCCCCCGGGGCGATCCGGACCCGGCCCGCAGTGGCGCGAGCGGCACGGGTGCCGGACGGACTGTGCGGCGCTGGCTGATCCGGCTGCTTGGCGCGCAGGTGATCACCGACGAGTCGGTCGCGTTCGCGCTGCGGCAGACCGATCCCGCCCGTCGCCGGGCGGCGTTCTGGACCTGCGGGCTGAGCTTGTTCGGGGCCTGGAACGTGGCGGTGCTGCTTGGCGTGCTGGCCGGGTCGGTGGTGCGGAACACGAACGCGTTCGGCCTCGACGCCACGTTCCCGGCCGTGCTGATCGCGCTCGCGCTGCCGGCGCTGGCCGAGCTGCGGACCCGGGTCTCGGCCGGGACCGGCGCGGTGATCGCGGTCGCGCTCACGCCGGTGCTGCCGGCCGGCCTGCCGGTGCTCGCCGCGCTGGCCGGCCTGGCCACCGGCTGGCGCCCGCGCCGCCGGGCGACCGGAGCGGCGCGGCGCCGGCACGCGACCGATCGGCGGCCAGGGAACCGAACCGCCGTCGAGCATCGATCCGCTGACGGGAGAACGCTGATGCCACTGCTCGCGATCGTCGTCCTGGCCGCCATCACCTACGCGTTCCGCCTCGTCGGCCCGCTCTGCCGGGACCGGATGACGCTTCCGCCCGCCGCCACGGTGCTGTTCGCCGATGCCGCCGCCGTGCTGCTGATCGCGCTGGCGGCGACGTCGGCGCTGATGAACGGCCACGACTTCGCGGGCTGGGCCCGGCCGGCGGGGGTGCTGGTGGCCGGGCTGCTGGCGGCGCGCCGCGCCCCGTTCCCGGTCGTCGTCCTCGCCGCCGCCTGCGTCACCGCCCTGCTGCGCCTGGCCGGCGTCGCGTGACCGGAGCGTGCCGGCTAGCTGGCGGCGGGTTCGGGGCCCTGTCGCTGGCGTAGGCGACAGGAGCGGGCGCCGGTCACCTACGCCAGCGACCGCGCCTATTGGGGTCGCTGGCGTAGGCGACAGGACGCAGGTCAGGTCGATGGCGTAGGCGAGAGGCTGGGTCAGGTCGAGGCGTCGGCGATAGGCTGGGTCAGGTCGCGCCGATGGGCGACGGACGCGGGGGCGATGGGGCGGCGGATCGGCCGGTGGTGGGAGATGGCGGGCGGGATGGGGCGGAGCAACGGTCCGTTCGAGATGACGGAGACTTTGACTTTGACCTTCGGCTTTGAGCTCGCTAGCGGTCGTCGCCGATGACGGGCTCGGGGAGGGTGCCGGCGTTGTACTCGAGCAGGCGCCAGTGGCCGTCGACGACCGACAGGACCGACCAGGAGCAGTTGGCGAGCGGGCCGAGGACGCCGATGCCCTCGGCCGGGAGGCCGAGCACGCGCTCCATGCCGATCCGGAGGGCCGCGCCGTGGCTGACCACGACCGCGAGCTGGCCGGGCTCGAGGCTGGCCGCGATCCGGGTGATCGCGGCGCTCATCCGGTCCGCGACCACGCTGGTCGGCTCGCCGTCGGGCGGGTCCCAGCTGGCGCGCTCGCGCGGGTAGCGGTCACGGATCTCGGTGTCGGTCAGGCCCTCCCAGACGCCGCCGGACCGCTCGCGGAGCCCCTTGTCCGGGGTGACCGGCAGGCCGGTGAGCCGGCCGAGGGGGGCGGCGGTCTGCTGGGCGCGGGACAGGTCGGAGGCGAAGATCGCGCTCGGCATCAGGGTGGCGAGGCGGCGGGCGGCGTACTCGGCCTGGGCCTCGCCGGTCTCGTCGAGGGCGAATGTCGGTCTGGCCCTGGAACCGGTGCTCGACGTTCCAGATCGTCTGCCCGTGCCGCCACAGCACGAGCCGCTTGGCGCGCGCTCAGCTCTGGGTGCCGTTCGCCGCGAGCGCCGCCTCGGGGAGCGCGATCTCCGGGCAGTCCTTCCAGATCCGCTCGAGGGCGTAGAAGACGCGCTCCTCCTTGTTCTGCACGTGGACCACGACGTCGTTGTAGTCCAGCAGCACCCAGCGGCTCTCGTTCTCGCCCTCCCTCCGCGGAGGGTGGCGCCGGCCTGCTTGAGCTTGAGCTCCACCTCATCGACGATCGAGCGAACCTGCCGGTCGTTGGCCCCGGTGCAGAGCAGGAACGCGTCGGTGATCGCGAGCTGGTCGCTGACGTCGTAGGCAACGATGTCGGTGGCCAGCTTCTCGGCCGCCGCGAGGGCGGCGATTTCGGTGAGCTCGATGGCTCTTGGGGTGGCAGTCACGTGGTGCGTCGGCCTCCTCGGTCGAGGGTTGTTACTGTTTAGGGTCTCACGACCTGTCGTAGAGTCCACGCTTGCCGATGTACTGGACCACGCCGTCCGGCACCAGGTACCAGACCGGCTCGCCCGCGGCGACCCGGTGACGGCACTCGCTGCTCGAGATCGCCAGCGCGGGAATCTCCACCAGGGAGACCTTCCCGTCCGGCAGCCCGGCCCCGGTCAGCCGGTGACCCGGCCGCGTGCAGCCGATGAAGTGCGCGAGCGAGAACAGCGCGTCGACGTCATGCCAAGTAAGGATGTTCGCCAGCGCATCTGCGCCAGTTATGAAGTATAGGTCGGTATGCGGACCGTTCGCGTCCTTGAGATCGCGCAGCGTGTCGATCGTGTAGGTCGGACCCGGCCGGTCGATGTCCACCCGGCTGACCGAGAACCGGGGGTTGGAGGCGGTGGCGATCACCGTCATCAGGTAGCGGTCCTCGGCCGGGGAGACCTTCCTGTCGTCCTTCTGGTAGGGCTCTCCGGTGGGCACGAAGACGACCTCGTCGAGGCCGAAGTGGTGCGCCACCTCGCTGCCGGCCACCAGGTGGCCATGGTGGATGGGGTCGAAGGTGCCACCCATCACGCCGACCCGCCTGCGCCCGTTAATCAACCGCCATCTCCTTAGTTCAACGGTATCGAGATGGTATAGGGCTCTGCGGGCCTGAAAATGTTCCTGCTCATACCTTCGGGTTACGCCCGTAGGACGATGCGTCGACGTCGGCCGAGGGAGCTACCATCGAGATATGACTTCAGTTCCCGATCGGGCCCGTGTCCGGCTCACCGGCATCTCGTCCCGCGCCTACGAGCACCCGGCCGACCGTTCGGCCCTTGTCGCGCTGCGCAAGCTGAGCGGCTTCGACGTGCTGCTGAGCAAGCTGTTCGGCCTATTCAACGAACGCGCCCTGCGGCTGATGTTCCTGGCGGGCGCGGTCAAGGTCTCCGAACGCCAGTTCCCGCACATCTACTCGCTCGTGCGGGACGGCTCCTACATCCTCGACCTGCCCGACATTCCCGAGTGCTACGTCATGCAGTCGCCCCTCGTCAACGCGATGGCGATCGGCAAGGACCGGCCGTTCATCGTGCTCACGACCGGGCTGGTCAACCTGCAACGACGAGGAAGAGCTCCGCTTCGTCGTCGGCCACGAGCTCGGGCACATCCTGTCCGGGCACGCCGTCTACCGGACGATGCTGCTGATCCTCATCCAGCTCTCGGTCCGGATCGCGTGGATGCCGATCGGGTACCTGGGCCTGCGCGCCATCATCTGGGGACTCGAGGAGTGGTTCCGCAAGTCCGAGCTCTCCTGCGACCGGGCCGGGCTGCTGGCCGGGCAGGACGTGGACGCGGCCAGGCGGGCGCTGATGAAGCTGGCGGGCGGCCCGTACCTGTCGGAGCTCAACCCGGACGCGTTCCGCGAGCAGGCGCGCGAGTACGACGCGGTGCCCGACCTGCGGGACTCGATCCTCAAGCTGCTCCAGCTGCAGGGGAACACCCACCCGTTCGCCGTCGTCCGGTTCGCCGAGCTCGACCGGTGGGCGACCAACGGCGAGTACGAGGCGATCCTGTCCGGCGACTACCCGCGCCGCGACACCGACCGGGACGCGAAGGTCACCGACGAGGCGCGGAGCGCGGCCAACTCCTACCGTGAGTCGTGGGCCCGGTCGGAGGACCCGCTGGCGGGCATCTTCCGCGGCGTCGCCGACACCGGCGCGCGGGTCGCGGGCGGGCTGTTCGACCGGTTCGGCGGTGGCGGCGGCGGCAACCGCGGCGGCAACGGGGACAGCGACAACTAGATTCTGGGGCTGGCTTCGGTGGGCCGTCTGTTCTGCTTCGCGTGGAGCGGGGCGCTGGGGTTTGTCCCCTGCGCCCCGCTTTGTGTGCGGGGGGCGCGGTCACGACCCTGGTTGGGGCTCGGGCGTTGGCCGTTGGGAACTCGCTGGTTAGGTCGGCTGCGGGCTCGTTTTGGGCCCGACGCAGCGGTTCTCGGCCCAGATCCTTACTCGCTTGGCGGACGAGGTCATCTTGGGGCCAAACTTGTACGCTTATGCGCCCGAAGTGCCCATGTCACGATCTGGGCGTACAACATTGGCCCTAAGTCGCGGCCGGTCCCGTCAGGCCGGCGCTCGGTGACGTGACCTGGCTAGAGGATTACCAGGTCGTCGCGGTGGACTACCTCGCGTTCGTATTCGGGGCCGAGCTTGGTCGAGAGCCAGCGGGTGGAGCGGCCCATGAGGGCGGGGATCTCCTTGGCGTCGTAGTTGACCAGGCCCCGGGCGACCAGGCGGCCGGCCTCGGTGGTCAGGTCGACCGGGTCTCCCGCCTCGAAGGCGCCGTCGACGCCGGTGATGCCCGCCGGGAGCAGCGACGCGCGGCGGACGGTGACGGCCTCGACGGCGCCGTCGTCGAGCTTGAGCGCGCCCCGGGCGCACCGCCGCGTGGGCCAGCCACAGCAGCCGGGTGCTCGGCCGGTGGCCGGTGGGGGCGAAGTAGGTGCCGGTGCGCCGGCCCGCCAGCGCGGCGGCGGCGTCGGCGGCCGCCGTGACCACGGTCGGGATGCCGGCTCCGGTCGCGATCAGGGCCGAGTCGACCTTGGTGGACATGCCGCCGGTGCCGACGCCGGACTGGCCGGTCCTGCCCACCCTGACGTGCGTCAGGTCCTCGGGTCCGGCCACCACGTCGACCCGGCGGGCGCCGCCCTTTCTCGGGTCTCCGTCGTAGAGGCCGTCCACGTCGGAGAGCAGGATCAGCGCGCTCGCCCTGGTGACGTGGGCGACGAGCGCGGCCAGGCGGTCGTTGTCGCCGAACCGGATCTCGTCGGTCGCCACCGTGTCGTTCTCGTTGATGACGGGGACGATCCCCAGGTCGAGCAGGCGGTCGAGGGTCCGCTGCGCGTTCCGGTAGTGCCCCCGGCGCATCAGGTCGTCGGCGGTCAGCAGCACCTGGCCGGTGCCGAGGCCGTGGGCGGCGAACGCGGCGGCGTACCGGGCCATCAGCAGGCCCTGGCCGACCGAGGCGGCCGCCTGCTGGGTGGCCAGGTCGCGCGGGCGCTTCTTCAGGCCGAGCGGTACCAGGCCGGTCGCGATCGCGCCGGAGGTGACGAGCAGCACCTGGTGGCCGGACCGCACCCGGGCGGCGACGGCGCCGACCAGGGCGGCGATGCGCGCGTCGTCGATCGTGCCGTCGCGCATCGTCAGCGACGACGAGCCGATCTTGAGCACGGTCCGCGCCGACGCCGCGATGTCCGGGCGCGCCGCCGCTCCCCCGTCGGCGTCGGCGGGCGTCGGCGTCGCCGAGCTGGTGCCGTCCAGCCCGGACGTGCGACGTCGGGCCGCGCCTCGTCCTCTTCGCTGGGCGGCGGCCTCGGTCATCGCCGACGGCTCCGGTCATCGTTGCAGGCGGCGGTCGGTGCCCCGGGGCCGGCCACGTGGGCGCCGTCGCCGGCCGACAGGTCCGGGTCCCAGTCGAAGATGACCTCGTCGCCTTCGTCGCCGATCAGCACGGTGTCGCCGGAGCCGGCGCCGGCCTTGGCGAGGGCCTCCTCGACGCCGAGGCGGGCGAGCCGGTCGGCCAGGTAGCCGATCGCCTCCTCGTTGGTGAAGTCCGTCTGCCTGACCCACCGGGTCGGCTGCTCGCCGCTGATCAGGTAGGCGCCGTCCCGCCTGCGGACCACCTGCGAAGCCCTTGTCCTTGATCGCGACCGGGCGGATGACGACCCGCTCGGCGACGGGCTCGGGACGCGCCGCCCGGGCCGCCTCCACGATCTCCGCCATCGCGTACTTGAGCTCGCGCAGCCCCTCGGTGGTCGCGGCCGAGACCTCGTAGACCGCCAGCCCGCGTTCCCGCAGCTCCGCCTTGACCAGGTCGGCCAGGTCGCGGCCCTCGGGGACGTCGATCTTGTTGAGCACGACGATCCGCGGCCGGTCGAGCATGCTCGTGCCGGCCAGGCCGACCCCGACGATCTCCTCGTAGCGGGCCAGCTCGGCCTCGATCGTGTCGAGGTCGCTGATCGGGTCGCGGCCGGGCTCGTCGGTCGCGCAGTCGAGCACGTGGACCAGCGCCGAGCAGCGTTCCACGTGCTTGAGGAAGTCATGGCCGAGGCCCTTGCCCTCGCTCGCGCCGGGGATGAGGCCGGGCACGTCGGCGACGACGTACTGGACGTCGCCCGCCTCGACCACGCCGAGGTTCGGGATCAGGGTGGTGAACGGGTAGTCCGCGATCTTCGGGCGGGCGGCCGACATGGCCGCGATCAGCGACGACTTGCCCGCGTTGGGGAAGCCGATCAGGCCGATGTCGGCCACCGCCTTGAGCTCGAGCACGAGCTCGCGCTCGTCACCCGGCTCGCCCTTGAGGGCGAAGCCCGGGGCCTTGCGGCGGGCCGACGCGAGGGCGGCGTTGCCGAGTCCGCCGCGGCCGCCCGCCGCCGCGATGAACTGGGTGCCGGTCCCGACCAGGTCGGCCAGCACCTCGCCGTCGTTGGACAGGACCACGGTGCCGTTCGGCACCTTGATGGTCAGATCCTCGCCGGCCGCGCCGTTGCGGTTCGACCCTTCGCCCTGACGGCCGTTGTCGGCCTTCCTGACCGGGCGGCGGTGGAAGTCGAGCAGCGTCGAGCTTGACGCGTCCACCTCGAGGATCACGCTGCCGCCGCGGCCGCCGTTGCCGCCGTCGGGGCCGCCAAGCGGCTTGAACTTCTCCCGGTGGACCGACGCGCAGCCGTTCCCGCCATGGCCGGCCTGCACCCGTAGCAATGCGTGGTCAGCGAACTCAGCCATGTTGATCCCCTTTTACATGCGAATGGCGGGCCAGGAACACCGGCCCGCCACGCACGTTCTCGTTCTGCTTCGGCCTATTAGGCCACGTTTTCCACGTTGAGCGTGTCCACGTGCGGGACGACGCCGACGGCGCGGCGACCGCGGTACCTGGCGAACTTGACCTTCCCGGTCACTAGCGCGAACAGCGTGTCGTCGTCACCGCGACCGACACCCTCGCCCGGGTGGAAGTGCGTGCCGCGCTGCCGGACGATGATCTCGCCCGCGTTGACGAACTGGCCGCCGAAGCGCTTCACGCCAAGCCGCTGCGCGTTGGAGTCACGGCCGTTGCGGCTGGACGACGCGCCCTTCTTGTGTGCCATTTCTGCTGTCCCCTACGCCTCTTACGCCTTGGCCTTGGCCTTGGCGATGCCGGTGATCCGGACCTGGGTGTACTTCTGCCGGTGACCCTGACGGCGCTTGTAGCCGGTCTTGTTCCGGTAGTGGATCATGCTGATCTTCGGACCCTTGGCGGTGCCGACGACCTCGGCCGTCACCGTGTAACCGCTGAGTTCAGCGGCGTCGCTGATGACCGTGCCGTCGTCTACCACGAGCAGCGCGGGGAGCGTGATGCTCGACCCGGGCTCCTCGTCTGCCAGCTTGTCGACGGTGAGCACGTCATCGAGTGCGACCTTCTCTTGCCTGCCACCGCAGCGCACAATCGCGTACACCCGAGAACTGCCTCTCCCTGTATGCGTGCCCCGCTGCCGTCGGACGTGGCCGGCCATTGTGGCTGGATACGGAACCGTGGCGGGCTCGCCAATGAACCTGACATGCCATCTTACGCGCATGAAACGACCTGGGGCGTTGGTCAAATTAGCTAGCCGCCGGGTCGTTGTCTGTAAATCATACCAGTTCCGGCGGACCGCGTTGTGCGGTCCGGACGGGGTGGTGGGCGCCGCGTCGGGGCTTGCGGTGTTCCGGCGCGTCAAGTCCGCGCACCATAGACCGGTGCGCGGAACGACGCGGCGGAACACCACTGCGCCCCGGCGCACCCGCCGGGGCTTCGCGGTAGCCTCGCCTGCGGCTTCTGAGGCGGGTTAGACGTCGCCTTCAGCGTCGGCCTGGGGGGCTGGCGCCTCGCCTTCAGCGTCGGCCTGCGGGGCCTGAGGGGCCTCGCCTTCGGCTTCGGCTTGGGGTAGCGGGGAGGCCTCGCCTTCGGCGTCGACGGCGAAGGCGGGGGGCTCGCCTTCGGCTTCGGGGGCGGGATCCGGGGTGACGGTCGGGGTGAAGGCTTCGGCTGCCTCGAAGGTCGGGACGACGCTGGCGGCGAAGGTCTCCAGCGCGACGTCCGGCTCTATCGCTAGTTCCGAATCGGTGGCCTGGTCTGGCTCGACGGCTAGTTCCGGCTCGGTGGTTGCCTCCGGGGTCGGTACCTGCTCGGTGCCGTTGGACTGCTCGGTGCCGGTGGGCTGCTCGGTGCCGGTGGGCTGCTCGGTGCCGAACGGCTGCTCCGCGCCGGTGGGCTGCTCCGTGCCGTGGGGCTGCTCCGTGCCGGTGGGCTGGTCGGTGGCGGGCTCGGCGGGCGGGGCGAAGGCGTCGGCTGGCCTCGAAGGCGGGGACGTCGGGGACCTCGGCCGGGGCTTCCTCAGCCGGGGCGGCAGCTAGCTCAGTCGCGGTGTCGGCCGGGGAGTCCGGGGCTGCCGGGGGCTCGGTCGGGGCCTCGGTGACGGGGGCGTCGGCGGCGGGGGCCTCGGGTTCCGGTTCGGAGACGATCGTCACGCGGGCGACGGCGGAGCCGGCCCGGGTGCGGGTGCGGCGGACAGGGGCCTCGGAGTCGTCGGTCGCGGTGGCGTCGCCGGGGGACCGCGACCGAGGCGAAGGTCCCGGCGTCGGGCGCCGGGGCGGCGACCGTGGTCACGACGGGGACGACGACGGCCGGGGCCGGAGAGTCCTCGACGGTGACCGCGGCGGCGAAGGCGGTGCCGCCGTTGGTCGGGCGGCGGGTGCGCCTGCCGCCGTTGCGGATGCTCTCGCGGCCGCCGGCGTCCTCGACCGCGTCCGCGTTGCGGGCGGCGTCGTCCAGGGCGGAGGTGGTGTCGACCGGAGCGGCGTCGAGGACGGGGACGGACTCGCTGTGCGTCCTGCTGTCCAGCGCGGCGTCGTCGAGCGCGGTCGTCGCCAGCGCGGTGTCGTCCCTGGCGGTGTCGTCCACGGACGTGCTCGCGATGGCGGCGGCCGGAGCGCGCCAGTCGTTGTCGGGGCGGCCGCCGGACCGGCGGTTGCCCGACCGGCCGTTGGACGGCCTCGGGTCGGCGCCGTTCCCCCGGCCCCGGCCGTTGCCGTTGCCGTCGTCGTCATGGGCGGGCGGAGTCGGGATGGGACGGCGGGCGGCGCCGGCCGAGGAGCGGTGGGCCGTCTCGGCCGGCACCTCGAGCGTGAGGATGACGCCGCGGCCGCTGCAGCACTCGCACTGGGTCGAGAAGGCCTCGAGCAGGCCCGCGCCGACCCGCTTGCGGGTCATCTGCACCAGGCCGAGCGAGGTCACCTCGGCGACCTGGTGCTTGGTCCGGTCCCTGGCCAGGCACTCGGTCAGCCGCCGGAGGACCAGGTCGCGGTTGGACTCGAGCACCATGTCGATGAAGTCGATGACGACGATGCCGCCGACGTCACGGAGCCGGAGCTGGCGGACGATCTCCTCCGCCGCTTCCAGGTTGTTCCTGGTGACGGTCTCCTCGAGGTTTCCGCCCTGGCCGGTGAACTTGCCGGTGTTGACGTCGATGACGGTCATCGCCTCGGTGCGGTCGATGACGAGCGAGCCGCCGCTCGGCAGCCACACCTTCCGCTCGAGCGCCTTCATCAGCTGCTCGTCGATCCGGTAGGCGGCGAACACGTCGTCGGCGTCGTCATCCCAGCGGCTGATCCGGTCGGCCAGGTGCGGAGCGACGAACCTGACGTACTCGTCGATGATCTCCCAGCCCTCGTCGCCGGAGACGATGAGCTTGGCGAAGTCCTCGTTGAAGACGTCGCGGATCACCCGGACGGTCAGGTCGGGCTCGCCGTGCAGCAGGGCCGGGGCGGAGGCCGTCTTGGCCTTCTTCTCGATGGCCTCCCACTGGGCGGCCAGCCGGGTGATGTCGAGGTCGAGCTCGGTCTCGGCGGCGCCCTCGGCGGCGGTGCGCACGATCACCCCGGCGTGCTCCGGGGTCACCTTCTTCAGTATGGACTTGAGCCGGGTCCGCTCGTTCTCCGGGAGCTTGCGGCTGATGCCGGTCATCGACGCGCCGGGCACGTAGACCAGGTACCGGCCGGGCAGGCTGACCTGGCTGGTGAGCCGGGCGCCCTTGTGGCCGACCGGGTCCTTGGTGACCTGCACGATCACCGACTGGCCGGCCTTGAGGGCGGACTCGATCCGCTTCGGCTGGCCCTCGAGCCCACTGGCGTCGAAGTTGACCTCGCCGGCGTAGAGCACGGCGTTCCTGCCCTTGCCGATGTCGACGAACGCCGCCTCCATCGAGGGCAGCACGTTCTGCACCTTGCCGAGGTAGACGTTGCCCACGTAGGACTGGTGCGACGTCCGGTTGACGTAGTGCTCCACCAGCACGTCGTCCTCGAGCACGGCGATCTGGGTGCGGTCGCCGCGCTGGCGGACCACCATCGTCCGCTCGACCGACTCGCGGCGGGCGAGGAACTCCGACTCGGTGATGATCGGCGGGCGGCGGCGGCCGGACTCGCGGCCCTCGCGCCTGCGCTGCTTCTTGGCCTCGAGGCGGGTCGAGCCCTTGATGGAGCGCACGTCGTCGTTGGGGTTGTGCGGCGTGCGCACGTGCACCACGGTGTCCGGCGGGTCGTCGGGCGAGGTCACGTCCGTGTCGGTCGAGCCCGGACGGCGGCGCTTGCGGCGGCGACGGCGGCCGGAGGCGCCCCCGTCGGCGTACGCGCCGTCGGAATCGTCGCCATCGCCGTCGGCCTCGGCGTCGTCGCCGGACCCGTCGGCCTCGGCGGCCGGGCCGTCGGAGTCGTCGTCGCCCGCGTCACCCGCGCGCCTGGTCCTGCTCGAACGGCTGTTGCGGCGACGGCGGCTGCGGCGGCTGCCGTGCCGGTTCGTCGGTGTCGTCGGCGGGGCCGGCCTCGGCGTCCTGCCCGTCCTCGGCGTCGCGGCCGGAGTCGGCGTCGGCCGGCTCGGCCACCGCGCTGGCGGCCTCGGCCCCCTCGACGCTGAACAGGTCATCGTCGGGGGCGGTGTCGCGCACCCGGCTGCGGCCCCGTCCGCCCCTGGTCCTGGTCCTGGTCGGGCGGCCGCTGTCGGCGTCCGGGCCGGACTCGGCCTCGGCGTCGGCGACCTCCGGAGCTGCGGCTGCCGTCGCCGCGCGACCCCGGGTCCTGGTGGCGGTGGCCGGCCGGCCGTCGTCGGACTCGGCGTCGGCGGTGGCGGCGCGACTGCGGCTCCTGCTGCGGGTAACCGGGCGGCCGCTATCGGCGTCGCCGGACTCGGCCTCGGCGGCGTCAGGTGCCTGGGCGGAGCCGCGACGGGTCCGGGTACGGCCGGTCCGGCCGCCGCCTTCTGCGTCGGCGTCGGCGCGGTCACCGGGGCCGGAGTCGCTCGCGGGCGCGGGCGCCTGGAAGAGCACCTGCGGCGGCTGGAAGACCGCCGCAGGAACGGCTGGCGCCGCCGCCGGCGCTGGGGCGGGCGCCGGGGCGGTGGCTGCAGCGGGTGCCGCTGCGGGGCCAGTTTGCTCGTTAGTGTCTGTCTCGCGGTTGCTGGGCTCGCTGTCGAGCATTCGGGCAATCTCCAGTCAGTCCTCCGGGCGCGGTCGCACGCAAGGTGCCGACGCGCCGCACGGAGGCTCGTAGTGTTCGTTCGCCTGATGCGCCGGGCCCGAGAGCGCGCGGGAAGCGGTCACGCGCGAGGGTACGGACACGGCGCCCAGGCATGGGCATGTACTTCAGCTCCGGGGCGCTGGCGGTCATAGCGCGACCACCAGCCCGGATTCGCCGAGCGACCCCTGCGTCAGCCGCGTGATAAGCGGCAGCGCGGTCGGGATCACCTCGGAAACGTCTCGTAGCGCATTGAGCACGTCGTCAGGCCGGACGGACGGGACGGTGTGCCGGAGAACCATCCGCAGCACCGCGTCGCCGACCGCCTCGTCGTGGACATCAAGGGAGACCACGGCGGACCTAGCATCCATGCGCCGCATGCCCTTGGAGGTCAGCCGTTCCACCGGCGCCTCCGTCAAGGGCAAGAAACTTCTGTAACCACTTGCACCGCATCGCCCGGCGTCAGGCCGGGGAGGACTACCTGCCACTCGGACGCGGTGAGGCGACTGGCTGGCAGTCCCCCAGCTTCCTCAGTGACAACGATCACGTCTATCCCATCAGGCAGCGCCGCGTTTAGCTGCTCCCGTGCGGCGTCCGCCTCGATCCGGCTGGTCAGCGCGAGGCTCAGGTACTCGGCCTCGCTCGCGACCCCGGTCGGGGCACCGCCCGCGTAGGAGATTTTCGGGTGCGGCGTGAACCCGGCTGAGTAGGCGATGGGCAACCCTGCCCGCCGCACGCCCCGCTCGAAGGCCCGCGCCACATCCAAGTGGCTGGCAAAACGCATCTTTCCCCGCTTAGCATACCGGACGAGAAGATGCGTAGTTGTGACCGGCGCGGCTGTGTTCACTCCCGGGGGCAGGGGGGATGGGGGGCGGGAGCCCCCCATGCCGGAAGGCAGTCCCCCCGGAGACCCCCCGATCGGGGGGTCAGATTGCTGCACGCCCACCGCCCCACTCATCTCCCGTTAGTCGCTAGCACGGGAAGCAGGCGCCTTCCGTCCAGCCGATCTCCTGTCGGACCCGTCTGGATCTCTGTACCCATCGATGAGCACACCCCACACTCGTAGCACGGGGTCCACCGGCAGTCTTCAACCTCGCCGGCACCGTCGGGCTCAACTGCGGACTGCCAGTCCTCCCAGAGCCAGTCCCGGTCCAGGCCCGAGTCCAGGTGGTCCCACGGCAGTACCTCACCGTAGCCACGCTCGCGCGTAGTGTACCAAGCTAGATCGACCGGGGTCGACGCGAGCCCCTCCTCGCACGCCGCCGTCCAGCGGTCGAACGAGAAGTACTCGCCCCACCCGTCGAACCGCGCGCCGTCCCGCCAGGCGGCCGCGATCACCGCGCCGACCCGCCGGTCGCCCCGGGAGAGCAGGCCCTCGATCATCGACGGGGTGCCGTCGTGGTAGCGGAAGCCGATCGACTTGCCGTACTGCCGGTCGGCCCGGAACGCGCCGCCGAGCGCCCGCAGCCTTCGTCGACCACCTCGGCCGGGCACTGCGCGGCCCACTGGAACGGCGTGTGCGGCTTGGGCACGAACCCGCCGATCGAGACCGTGCAGCGGATGTCCCGACGGCCGGTCGCCTGCCGCCCGGCCGCGATCACCTTCCGCGCCAGGTCGGCGACGGCCATCACGTCCTCGTCGGTCTCGGTCGGCAGGCCGCACATGAAGTAGAGCTTCACCTGCCGCCAGCCGGAGGAGTAGGCGGTGGTCACGGTGCGGATCAGGTCTTCCTCGGTGACCATCTTGTTGATCACCTTGCGCATCCGCTCGGAACCGCCCTCGGGGGCGAACGTGAGCCCGGAGCGCTTGCCGTTCCTTGACAGCTCGTCCGCCAGCGTGACGTTGAACGCGTCGACCCGGGTGGACGGGAGCGAGAGCCCGACCTTCGAATCCTCGTAGCAGTCGGCCAGGTCGATGGCGATCTCGTTGATCTCGCTGTGGTCCGCGCTCGACAGCGACAGCAGCCCGACCTCGGAGAAGCCGGTCGACTGGAGGCCGGCCGAGACCATCTTCCCGACGGTGGTGATCGAGCGCTCACGGACGGGGCGGGTGATCATCCCCGCCTGGCAGAACCGGCAGCCCCTGGTGCAGCCGCGGAAGATCTCCACGCTGAACCGCTCGTGCACGGTCTCCGCGACCGGCACCACCGGCGCCTTCGGGTACGGCCAGGCGTCCAGGTCCATCAGCGTGTGCTTGCTGACCGAGGCGGGCACGCCCGGGCGGTTCGGCGTCACCGCGCCGATGCGGCCGTCGGCGTGATAGCTCACGTCGTAGAACCTCGGGACGTAGATGGAGCCGGTGGCGGCGAGTGAGAGCAGCAGGCCGTCCCGGCCGCCGGGCTGGCCGGCGTCCTTCCACTGGCGGATGAGGTGGGTGATGAGCAGCACCGCCTCCTCGCCGTCGCCGAGCACGACCGCGTCGAGGAAATCGGCCAGCGGCTCCGGATTGAACGCCGCATGGCCTCCGGCGATCACTAGGGGGGAACCCAGGGACCGTTCGGAGGAAAGAATTGGAATTTTTGCCAGATCGAGAGCAGTCAGCAGGTTCGTGTAACCGAGCTCGGTCGAGAAGGACACCCCGAGGACGTCGAATTCGCCGACCGGGCGGTGCGCGTCGACCGTGAACTGGGGCAGGCCGCGCTCGCGCATCAGCGCCTCGAGGTCGGGCCAGACGCTGTAGGTCCGCTCCGCCAGCACGCCCGGCTGCTCGTTCAGCACCTCGTAGAGGATCGCGATGCCCTGGTTGGGCAGGCCGACCTCGTAGGCGTCGGGGTAGAGCAGCGCCCAGCGGACATCGGTCTCGTCCCACACCTTGACGGTGGAGTTCACCTCGCCCCCGACATACTGCACCGGCTTGCGGACCAGCGGCAGTAGCGGCTCGAGCTGTGGGAAGACCGATTCGACAGGCATGCGTCTCAGGGTACCCGCCGCGCGGGCACGGACCGTGGCGGCGACGTCCCGCTGCCGTGACCCGGCGGGGTTCGTCGGGGTTCGCCGGGGTTCGCCGGGCACGGGCGTGCGGGACGGGTCGTCAGGCGGAGGCGAGGGCGGGGGCGACCTTTTCCGTGAAGAGGGTGAGGGTGGAGCGGTCGTAGGCCACTTCGAGGAGGTTGATGATCGCGTAGGTCATGCCCAGGTCGTTGAGCTGGCTGAGGCGCTCGGTGATCTGCTCGGGCGTGCCGACTAGCGGGCCGCTGGCGAAATCGCGGATCCGGTTCTCTGCCACCTCGGCCGGCACGTACTTCATCAGGTGAGCGCGCATCCAGGCGATGCGGTCCTGGACGTCCTGCTCGGTCTCGCCGATGATCATGTTGTAGTTGGCCGACCGGACGATCGCGCCGTAGTCGGTGCCGACCTCCCGGCAGTGCGCTTCCAGGACCTCCGACTTGTGCTTGAAGGCGTCCGGGCTGCCGTCGAAGTTGGTGTACTGCGGCGTACTGGGCGGCGATGCGCAGGGTCTTCTTCTCGCCGCCGCCGGCGATCCAGAGCGGGATGCCGCCGTCCTGCAGCGGCAGCGGCTGGCAGATGGCGCCGTCGACCTGGTAGTGCTTGCCGTCGAGGGTGGCGGTGCCGGTCGTCCAGAGCTGGCGCATGATCTGGACGCCCTCGTCGAGCATGGCGATCCGCTCGCCCGCGCCGGGGAAGCCGTAGCCGTAGGCGCGCCACTCGTGCTCGTACCAGCCGGCCCCGATGCCCATCTGCGCCCGGCCGCCGGAGATCGACGTCGACCGTCGCCGCGACCTTGGCCAGGTAGGCCGGGTTGCGGTAGGCCATGCAGGTGCACATCTGGCCCGAGCTTCACCCGGCTGGTGGCGGCGGCGAACGCCGCCATCAGCGTCCACGCCTCGTGCGTGGCCTCCTGCGGTGGGCACCGGCACCGTGTGGAAGTGGTCGAACACCCAGATCGAGTCGAACGGACCGTCCTCGGCCGCCTTGGCCACGCCGAGCATGGTCGCCCAGTGCTCCTCCGGCTCGATTCCGGCCAGGTCAAGCCGCCACCCCTGTGGCACAAATAGTCCAAATTTCATATATCCACCCTAGAGGGCGGGGATTGCGAGGCAATCAGGGGAGCCGGCCCGCGCCCCCGGCTTCCGGCGTCACTTTTTCGCTTGCTTGTTCCAGATCTTGATGTTCGACAGCCAGGCCGTCACCGGGTACCTCAGCGGCCCCTGGCAGTAGGGGCACTGCGTGATCGGGCCGTCCTGATTCTGAAAGACCACATACTCAGGCGCGGTCACGGGCAGCTTCACGCTGGCCACCTTGACGCCGTTGTAGGTCGCGGTAACCACGCCGTTCGATCGCCACATGACGATCTGCACCCAGCCGGTCGCCCCGTTGCAGCCCGATCCCCCGATCTCGTGGGCCGCGTCCGGCCCGTAGTGGGCTTTGAGGCAGGACTGGCCGTGCGTGCCCTCGAGTATGTCTATCTCGCCGTTCTTCGGCCAGGGGGTGCCCGTGGACCACAGCGCCGGCCAGTTGGCCACCTGGTTACTGCCGCCCGGCGGAACGTACATGAGCGCTGTCATGAAGCTGCTCGGGCCGATGACCGCGCCCGTGTTCACCACCTCGCTCCACTGCTGGGGTCCGGTCACCTCCACGCCCAAGCCAAAGCGGCTCGATAGCAAGACCGGCGCGTTGCCGTGCGGCTGTACACGCCACGCCCCGAGGCTCGCTGCCTTGGTGAAGTTCTCCGAGTAGGTCACCACGTAGCCGGGCGGGGGTGCGGGGACAGCTGTCATTCAGGGTCCTTCCATTTCGTTGCAAAGCGGGAATAGTCACTGTGGGTAAGCAAAGTATATCCGAATGACAAGCATCCAGCGTCAGTAGAACGCCTTTATTTGAAATAATATTCAAGTAGTAGAACATATTGACTATCAAAATCGAGCGGGTGGGGATCGACTGACCGCGGCCGGATTCGGGCGACGTGGAGGGTGAACGATTCCCGCTTGACGTCGGGACCCAAGTGCGCGTTTGGGCTCACTCTTGCCGGCCCAAACGCGCGCTTGGCTCGTTGGAGGGTGGGGCCCGGGAGGCGTTTTGTCATAGGTTGGTGACAGGGTGTTGATATGCCTAGGAAGTCCATCTATGACGGCGATCGGCTTGGCCGGATCGCTCGGGAGCAGTTCGGCGTGATCGCCAGGAGTCAGGCGCTCGACTGCGGGGTCAGCCGTAGCGCCGTTGGCTATCTGCTGAGACAGGACGGGCCGTGGCGGAAGATCGTTCCCGGCGTCTATGCGACGACGACCGGGGACACGACGCCCGACCAGCGGGCCATGGCGGCGCTGCTGCATGCCGGCCCGCAAAGCGTGATCACCGGGGCCGTCGCCGTCCGGCGGCATAATCTCCGTTGTGCGGGGCTGAACGAGGTCGACGTCCTGGTCCCCCGGGGCACCCGGGTGCAGAGCGCCGGCTTCGTGCGGATCATCCATACCTCGCGCATGCCCGCGTCTTTCTACACCACCCGTCAGATCCGGTATGCGCTTCCGGCCCGCGCGGTGGCTGACGCAGCTCGCGGCATGGCTCGCCTAGGCGACGTGCGGGCGGTGGTCGGCGAGGCGGTCCAAAATGGCCGATGCGACCTCGCATCGCTGATCAGCGAGCTGAATGACGGGCCCTCGACTGGGTCACGCGCGCTCCGCATCGCCCTCGGTGAGGTCGGCGACGGCATCCGTTCTGCGGCCGAGGCCGATCTCAAGACGCTCATCAACCGGTCGGACCTGGAACGGCCGATGTACAACGCCACCCTGTATGCAGCCGACGGCACCTTCCTCGGTATCGCCGATGCCTGGTGGGAGCAGGCCGCAGTCGTCGGCGAGGTCGACTCGCGGCAGTACCACCTGAGCCCAGAGGATTACGCGCGGACCACGGCGCGGCATAACCACATGACGGCGTACGGCATCAATCTGCTCCATTTTCTGCCGAGCATGCTCCGACAGGAACCGTCGACCGTCATCGACGACCTCCGGAGGGCAATCACACGGGGTAACAGTCGTCCACCCCTCCCCATCGTCACCGTTCCCGCCGCCGCGTAGGCCGTCAGCCAGTGACCCAAGTGCGCGTTTGGGCTCACTCTTGCCGGCCCAAACGCGCACTTGGCACGTTGGAGGGGGGTGGCGGGGCACGTTGGAGGGGGGTGGAGGGGGGTGGCGGGGCGCGGCGGCGCGGGGTGGCGGGGCGCGGCGGCGGGGGTGGGGTTAGGTGAAGAGTTTGTGGTGGCGGCGGACGGATTGGACTAGGCCGATGGCGATCATGTCGGCGAAGATGGCGGAGCCGCCGTAGGAGATGAACGGGAGCGGGAGGCCGGTGATCGGCATGATGCCGATGGTCATGCCGACGTTGACGAAGGTCTGGAAGATGAACCAGATCGCGACCCCGGACGCGACCAGCATGCCGAACATGTCGTCGGCGATCTGGGCGGCGCGGATCGCGCGGAAGACGACGACGCCGAGCAGGGCGACGATGGCGGCCGCGCCGACGAAGCCGAGTTCCTCGCCCGCGACGGTGAAGATGAAGTCGGTCTGGACCGAGGGGACGAAGTTGCCGCCGGTGAACGTGCCGTGGAACAGCCCCTCGCCGTGCAGGCCGCCGGAGCCGACCGCGATCTTGGCCTGGAGGCCGTTGTAGCCGGAGCCGGCCAGGTCCTGGGCGGGGTGCAGGAACGAGGTCAGCCGGGTCAGCTGGTACCCCTTGAGCAGGTGCAGCTTGGCGATCGCGTAGATCGCGCCCGCCGCCGCCGCGAGCAGGCCGAGCACCCAGTACAGCCGGATGCCGGAGACCACGACGATGCCCGCCAGCGTGAACACCAGCACCAGCATGACGCCGAGGGCAGGCTCGCGTTCGACCAGGATGATCAGCGGGGCGGCGGCGAGGGCGGCCAGCCCGGCGTCGCGCAGCCTCGGCCGGCCGGACGGGTCATCCCGCGATTGTCCGGGGGGTCCGGGGGCCAGGGGGGATGGGGGGCGGGAGCCCCCCATGCGGGAGAGCAGCCCCCCCGCGAGGGGTGGCTGTCGGGAGAGCAGCCAGGCGGCGGACAGGATCAGGCCGAGCTTGGCGAACTCCGACGGCTCGACCTGGAACCCGCCCGGCAGCGAGATCCAGGCCTTGGCCCCGTTCACCGACTGGCCGACCGCGAGCACGGCCAGCAGCAGCAGCAGCGACACGCCGTAGATGAGCCGGCGTCCAGCGGCGGATGCGCCGGTAGTCCATGCACGCGGTGATCATCATCAGCACGAAGCCGAGCACGGCCCACAGGATCGCCTTCTTCAGGTACGTGTGCGGGTCGAGCCCGGCCTGCCGCAGCGCGGGCTCGGTCGCCGCCCAGACCAGCACCGTGCCGAGCACCGCGAGCGCGCAGGTGACGGCGAACAGCAGCCAGTCCCAGGACCTGGCCACCCCGCCCTTGGCGAACGCCCGGCCCAGCCGTGACTGGCGCCGGGGCGCGAACGTCCCGGCCCGCGGCCCGGCCCAGCCGCGTGACGGCAGCCCGACGCTCATCGCTCCGCCCTCGCCTTCGGGGTGCCGGTGCCGGGGACCGGCCGAGCCCGACGCTCATCGCTTCACCGTCGCCTTCCCGGTCCCGGGCACGGGCGGCAGCTTCCCGCCCGGCAGGGCCGCCTTGTGGCCCTCGAGGCCGTAGATGCCGTCCTAGATCGCCCGGACGGCGGGCGCGGCGGCGTCGGCGCCGTAACCGGAGTTGGGCAGCATGACGACGACCACGAACTGCGGATTGCTTGCAGGGCGCGAAGGAGGCGAACACCGAGGTCGCGTTCTTGCCCGCGACCGCGGCGGTACCGGTCTTGCCCGCCACGCAGACCTGGCCGAGCGGGAACCCGCCGAACGCCCCGGCCGCGGTGCCCTGGGTGACCACGCCCGCCAGCGCCGAGCGCATGTAGGCGAGCGTCTCCGACGCGACCGGCAGCTTCCTGATCACCGGCGGGTTGATCTTCTGGACCAGCTTGCCCGACGCGGAGACGAGGGCCTCGCCGATCCTGGGGCTGTAGAGCGTGCCGCCGTCGGCGAGCGCGGTGTAGGCGTTCGTGAGCTGGAGCGGGGTCGAGGTCACGTAGCCCTGGCCGATCGCGGCGATGACCGCCTGGCCCGGCCCCCAGACCCAGCCGCTCTGGCAGTTGTCGTACTCGATCTGCTGGACGTAGGAGCCGTTCGCCTTCCCGTTCTTGCACCAGTTCTGGCCCTTGTGGGCGTTGTCCTCGTACATGTTGTAGAGCCACTGGCGGGTGGGGATGGTGCCTGCCGCCTCTTCCGGCAGGTCGATCGCCGGTGTAGTTGCCGAACCCCCAGTCGAGCTCCATCTGCTGCATCTTCTGGGTCGGCGCGTGCGGGTTGAGCTGGAAGTTGGCCTTGTTGTCGTCGGTCTGCCACATCTGGTAGGCGACGTTGTAGTAGACCGTGTCGCAGGACTGGATCAGCGCCTCGCGGAACGAGATCGGGCCGAGGTTCGGCTGACCGTCGTTGGCGAACGAGCGGCCGCCGATGGTGACCGTGGCCGGGCAGTTGTAGAGCCCGTTGAGCGAGAACCCGTCGGCGACCGCGGCGGCGGTCGAGGTGATCTTGAACGTCGATCCCGGCGGGTACTGGCCCTGGGTCGGCGTAGTTCATCACCGGATCGCCCGAGGAGCTGCCGAACAGGTAGCTGAACTCCTTCTGGGAGATCCCGTTGGTCCAGACCGACGGGTTGTAGTCCGGGTAGCTCGCCATCGCCACGATCCGGCCGCCGGTCGTCTCCACCACCGCCGCGCCCTGGTTCACGCTGTTCCCCGACGCCCTGGAGCGTGTCGATCGCGCTGTTGAGCGCCTGCTGGGCGACCGCCTGGACCTTGGCGTTAATCGAGGTGACGAGCGTGTCGCCGGTCTGGGCGGGGGTGCCGCCGACGGTGTTGAGCACGTCGCCGGCCGCGTTCACGGAGACGATCTGGCTGCCGGGCTTGCCGGTCAGCTCGGTGTTGTACTGCGCCTCGAGGCCGGCCTGGCCGACCAGGTCGTCGCCGGCGAAGCCGGTCTCCGGCAGGTGGTCGGCCGCCATCTCCGACTGGGTGATCGGCTGCAGGTAGCCGAGCACCTGGGACGGGTTGGCGCCGCTCGGCATCGGGTAGTCGGTCACCGGCTGGAGCGACGCGGTGACGCCGATGAAGACCTTCGGCTGCTCCATGATCTGCAGCGCGGTCGCGTCGCTGACGCGCTCGGCGACCGGGACTGGCTGGTACGGCGACCCGGTCCAGCAGGGCTGGGGGACGCCCGGGTGCAGAGCCTGACCTTCTCGCTGAGCGCCTTGTCCGACAGGTGCAGCAGCGGCGCCAGCTTCTTGAGCACGGCCGCGCCGTCGTCGTTGGTCTGCTGCGAAAGGTCCATCATGTTGACCGAGACGACCATCTCGGTCTCGTTCCGCACGAACGGCGTCCCGGTGTCGTCGGTGATCGCGCCGCGCACCGCCGGCACCACGATCTGCCTGGTCTGGTTGACCGAGGCCAGCGCCTTGTACTGGGTGGTGTCGAGCACCTGCAGGTACCAGAGGCGGCCGCCGAGCACGACGACCGCCGCCAGCCGTGAGCGCGTACAGGCCGAACAGCCGGCGGCGGGATCTCGGGATCATCGGCGGTCTCCACTCGGCAGCAGATCACGGACGCCTGGACATCACCGCGCCGGACAGCGACCGACGCCGGGTCCGCCACCGGTCCTTGCTGCGGGATCGGCGCACCCAGCGGGTCGACGGGCCGCTTGAGTACCAGTTCGCGCGGGGCCGCCTGGACTTGCGGAGCCAGCCCTTGCCCGGGGTGGCGCGCTTGGCGGTGGTCGGGCGGTGGGCGTCGGTCCGCAGCCACCCGGCCTTGGGCGGGCGACGGCCCGCGACCGACACCGGCGAGCCCGCCCCGGTCCCGGCCGCCCTGGTCCCGGCGGCCTTGGCCCCGGCGCCCTTGGTCCCGCGGCCGGCGGCGCGGATCCAGCCCTTGCCCGGGCCTTCTGGCTGCGGGGCGGCGTGATCGCGGACGTCTGGCCGCCGAAGTTGAGCTTCGGGGTGCGGCCGAGACGGCCGACGCCGCTGGCCGACCGGAGGGCGGTGCGGGAGTGCAGGAAGCTGAGCTTCGGGGTCCGGCCGCGGCGGACGGGGCCGCCCGCCGACCGGAGCGCGCTGGCGGAATGGGCGAAGTTCAGCTTGGCGGTCCGCCCGCCTGCGAGGGCGGGCGGGGCGGTGCCAGAGCCGGCCGGGCCCGTTCGGACCAATGATCTTGATCTGGCGTCGGCTAGGCGCAGCTTCGGGACCCGGCGCGCGCGGGCTGTTGTCGGTCGAATTTCGCCCCGGTGCCGGCCAGCCGCAGATTGGGGGCGGCGCCGGCCGACGCGAGCCTGAACACGGCCGCCAGCCGCTGGGCGCCGACGAACTCCGGCCTCGGCGCGCGCTCGGTCACCGGCCGGGCGAGCCCGGCCACCCACGCCGACCAGGAAGAACGCGAACGGGGTGAGCAGCAGGTCCCAGCCGATGGCGCCCGGCAGCACGTGCTTGATGGCGGGGCCGGTCACGTTCGGGTCGGACAGCAGCAGGCCGAGGCCGGCCTTGCCCGCCTCGCCCGCCGCGACCGCGGCCGCCATCGCGCCGAGCTCGACCCACGGGTTGCGCTCGCCGGTGGCCGCTGCCGATCGCGGCCGCGACCCAGGCCGCGAAGTACCCGACCAGGCAGAAGACCAGCGCGTACTCCCCCGCGTAGTGCGTCGCGGGCGGCGCGATGTCGAGCGCGAGGCCGCCCGCGAAGCCGGTCAGCAGGCCGGTCATCGGGGTGGTGCTGACCGCGACCGCGGCGACCAGCAGCAGCACCAGGTCGGGGGCGGTGCCGCCGGGCAGCGGGAGCCGGTTCACCACCGTGAGCTGGACGACGACGGCGACGAAGAGCGCGACCGGGAGGGCGGCCGCGACGAGCGCCTTCCGCCAGGCGCGGCGGTTCGCTGGTCGAACTGGCCGCTGACCGGGCGGCCGAGGACCACCGCCCGGCTCACTTGCTGATCACGACCCCGAGGACGCCGAGCCCGGTGAAGTCGGCGAACGGCGTGACCAGGGCGGTCGGGGTGAGCGAGCCGGGCTGGGTGGTCACCTTGGTGATCTGGCCGATCGGGATGCCGGGCACGTACGGGCGGCCGCCGACCGAGCCGAACGTGACCAGTTCCTGGCCCGGTTTGAGTGAGGCGTTGGCGCTGAACAGGGTGAGCTTGAGCGGGGCGGTGCCGGAGAACGTCGTCGGCGGTGCCGGTGAGCGCGCCGATCTGGCCGTCGCCCGCCATCCGGATGCCGACGGTGGCGCCGGCGTCGGTCGCGAGCTGCACGGTCGCGGTGGTCGGGGTGGTGGCGACGACCGTGCCGACCAGGCCGTCGCCGTTGAGCACGGTCTCGTTGGCGGTGATGCCGTCGCCGCTGCCGGCGTTGATCGTCACCGTGTCGGAGTAGCCGCCGCCGGCCGCGATCACGCTGGCGGGGACGACCTTGTAGTGCTCGGAGCCGGTGAGGTCGAGCAGGCCGGCCGAGCTCGGCCGATTCCTGGCCGCTGACCTTGGCCTGCGCGAGCTCGAGCTGGAGGGCGGTGTTCTGCTGCTGCAGGGCGGATACCTCGGCGCTGCTGCCGCCGCCGCGGAACCAGCCGGTGACGTCGCCCGCCATGTGCTCGACGGGGCCGAACAGCCGGCCGCCGACCGAGTGGGCGCCGGACGTGCCGCCGTCCCTGAAGTCGATCGTGATCAGCGCGACCGCCACGACGAGCAGCGCGATCAGTACTGGGCGTGTTCGTCTCGCGTCAAGCACTTGCGCAACTCCCGTCCCGTCGCGCCCCTCCTGCCCTCTGTTTGGCAGGCTATCGTCTGTCGGGAACGAGCACCTGGCGGAGGGTGTCGAAGTCCTCGACGCATTTGCCGGTGCCGAGCACGACCGAGTCGAGCGGGCTGTCGGCGATGTGCACCGGCATCCCCGTCTCCTCGCGGATGCGCTGGTCAAGGCCGCGCAGCAGGGCGCCGCCGCCGGTGAGGGCGATGCCGCGGTCCATCACGTCGCCCGCGAGCTCGGGCGGGCACTTGTCGAGCGTCGTCTTGACCGCGTCGATGATCAGGTTGATCGGCTCCTCGATCGCGTGCCGGACCTCGGCCGCGCTGATCAGGATCGTCTTGGGCAGGCCGCTGACCAGGTCCCGGCCGCGGATCTCGGCGTGCGGCTCGTCCGCCGCCGGGAACGCCGAGCCGAGCGCCAGCTTGATCTCCTCGGCGGTCCGCTCGCCGAGCATCAGGCTGTGCTCCTTCTTGCCGAAGGTGATGATCGCCTGGTCGAGCTCGTCGCCGCCGATCCGGATCGACTGGCGAGGTGACGATGCCGCCGAGGGAGATCACCGCGACCTCGGTGGTGCCGCCGCCGATGTCGACCACCATGTTGCCGGTCGGCTCGTTGACCGGCAGGCCGGCCCCGATCGCGGCCGCCATCGGCTCCTCGATGATGTACACCCGGCGGGCGCCCGCCTGGTGCCCGGCCTCCTTGACGGCCGACTGCTCGACGCCGGTGATGCCGCTCGGCACCGCGACGACGATCCTCGGCTTGGCCATCCGGGTCCGGCGGTGGACCTTCTGGATGAAGTACCTGAGCATCCGCTCGGTGACGTCGAAGTCGGCGATCACGCCGTCCTTGAGCGGCCGGATGGCCACGATGTTGCCGGGCGTCCGGCCGATCATGCGCTTGGCGTCGACGCCGACGGCGACGACCTGGCCGTTGTTGGTATTGAGCGCGACCACGCTCGGCTCGTTGAGCACGATGCCACGGCCGCGCACGTAGACGAGGGTGTTGGCCGTGCCGAGGTCGACCGCCATGTCACGGCCGAGGAATGTCAGCGCATTGCCCATCGGGAGCGGAAACCCTTCCGATCAGAGGCGATCTGAACTAGTCATTAGCCTATCGGATAAGCGGAGCACGTCCCCGCGCGGAAACGCGGGGACAATGCTTCATAAAACTGCGTTATTTCTTACCAGTATCTTGGTACTCAGGCCGACCGCTTGGTGACGATTTGCCGTACCTTCGGCTGAATGTCCGGTGCGGCCCTGCCCGGCCCCGGTCACGCTCGCCGATGCAGTGGTCTAGTACTGATACTGATCTAACGCGGCCGCTGTTAAACGAGCTCGGGGAAGAAGATCTTGATTTCCCGCTCGGCGCTGTCCGGGGAGTCCGAACCGTGCACGATGTTCTGCGCGACCTGCAGGGCGTAGTCGCCCCGGATCGTGCCGGGCAGCGCCTTGACCGGGTCGGTCGCGCCGGCCAGCGCGCGGAACGCCTCGATGGCCCGGTCGCCCTCGGCCACCAGCGCGACCAGCGGGCCGGAGGTGATGAAATCGACCAGTTCGCCGAAGAAAGGCCGCTCTGCGTGCTCGGCGTAGTGCGCGTGCGCGGTGTCCGACCTCGATTGTGCGCATCTCAAGCGCGATTACCTTCAGGCCCTTGCGCTCAATTCGGGAAATGACGTCACCGATGATGTTGCGGCGAACGCCGTCCGGCTTGACCAGAATGAGGGTGCGCTGCGACATTATTGCTCCTTGCCTTGATTTAGGACACTTGACTTACGGGGTCACGGATGAGCTTACCGGGGCTGGCACGGGCCCGGCGCCGGTGGTCAGACCGCGGTCGGGCCGGGTTCTCGCTCCCACTTGCGGGCCAGCCAGATGCCGGTGAACCAGAGCGCGGCGAAGATCACCCCGAGGATGTACATCGCCGGCAGCAGGACGCCGCAGGCGATGACCGCGAGCTGGAACACCGAGCCCGCGTACAGCGCCCACGGGCGCTTGCCGACGTACACCGGAGAGCACGATGGCGACCAGCGCGACCGCGCCGCAGACGGCCGCCGCCGTGCCGCGCGCTCGTGTGCCCGAGCACCTTGGCGGGCACGATCGCCAGCAGCGCGATGACCGCCTCCATGGCCAGGACGGTGCCGCACAGCCTCCTCATGAGAGCTCTCCTAGCGTGAACGAGTGCCTGGCCGGGGTGCCGGGCTCCGCGAGCGCTTCGTCTGCGCCCGCGCCGCGGTGGCCCGGACGGCCTGGGCCGGGGCGACCAGCAGCTGGGCGTCGCCCGCGGTGACGACGGCGCCGGTGACGAGCACGGCCGCGCCGCCGGGGAGGCCGCGGGCGACCGCGTCGGCGTCGAATTCGTCGGCGATGGACACCGCCAGGTCGATGGCGTCGTCGAGCCGGTCCGCGATCTGCACCCGGTCCTCGCCGAAGAACTCGACCGCGAGCTCGGCCAGCTCGCCGACCGGCATCGACCGCGGCGAGGAGTTCGCGGTCACCACGATGTCGGACAGGGCCGGCTCGAGCTCCTCGAGCACGCCGGCCACGTCCTTGTCCTCCATCACCGCGACCACGCCGATGATCCGGTCGAAGTTGAACGACTCGGTCAGCGCCTGCACGGTCACCGCCATGCCGGCCGGGTTGTGGGCGGCGTCGGCGATCACGGTCGGCGAGCGGCGCAGGATGTCGAGCCGTCCGGGCGAGCTGACCTTGGCGAACCCGGCCCGGACCAGGTCCGGGTCGAGGCCGGCCTGGTCCGAGAGCCCGGGGCCGAGGGTGATGGTCGATCCGTCGTCGCTTCGCTTGCGGGCGTGGTCACCGCGACGCCGGCGAACGCCTCGACCGCGGCCAGCGCGCACGGCCGCGTTGGACGCCTGGTGCGCGCCGAACAGCGGCAGGAAGACGTCGTCGTAGGTGCCGCGCAGCCCCTGCAGCGTCAGCTGCTGCCCGCCGAGGGCGAGCTCGCGGTTGAGCACGCCGAACTCGAACCCCTCGCGCGCCACCGTCGCGCCGACCAGCGAGACGCGCTCGAGCAGCACCTCGGCCGCCTCGACCTGCTGCTGGGCGAGCACCGCGATCGCGCCGGGCTTGATGATGCCGGCCTTCTCGGTCGCGATCTCCTCGATCGTGTCGCCGAGCCACTGCATGTGGTCCATCGCGACCGGCGTGACCACCGCGACCGCGCCGTCGGCGACGTTGGTCGCGTCCCACCGGCCGCCCAGGCCGACCTCGATCACCGCGACGTCGACCGGCGCGTCGGCGAAGGCGGCGAACATCATGCCGGTGAGGATCTCGAAGAAGGACATCGGCGCCGGCTGCTGGTCGTCGACCAGCTGCACGTAGGGCGCGATCTCCTCGTAGAGCTCGATGAAGCGCTCGGCGCTGAAGCGGCACGCCGTCGACCGCGATCCGCTCGCGCATCGAGACCAGGTGCGGCGAGGTGAACCGGCCGGTGCGCAGCCCGCGCTCGCGCAGCAGCGTCTCGATCATCCGGGTGGTCGACGTCTTGCCGTTGGTGCCGGTGACGTGCACGACCGGGTACGCGCGCTGCGGGTCGCCGAGCAGGCCGACGAGCGCCGCGACGCGGTCGAGGGTCGGGGAGATCTGGTGCTCCGCGCGCCGCGACCCGATCTCGAGCTCGACCTCGCGCAGCCGTTCCTCAATGTCCACGGTTGTACAGCCTACTGCGCGTAGTGATCGCGGTTTGATCAGCCCAGTTGGTCCAGCGCGGGGCGCCCGTCAGCGGAGCGACGCGAGGCGGGCCTCCAGGCGGGCGATGTCGGCTTCCGCGTCGGCCTGGCGCTGGCGGGACTTGGCCACCACGTCGGCCGGCGCCTTGTCGGTGAACGCCGGGTTGCCGAGCTTGGCGGCCATCTGGGCCGCCTCCTTGCGGGCGGCGGCGAGGTCCTTCTCCATCCGCGCGCGCTCGGCCGCCACGTCGACGGTGCCGGCCAGGTCGAGCTCGACGGTGACGCCCTCGGCCGCCAGCGACGCGGAGACGTTGAAGCCGGGCTTGTCGGCGCTGGCGTCGGGCTGGCGTCGGCGTCGGTCGGCTCGGTCAGCCGCAGCAGCGACCTGATCGACGCCTCGTGGGCGGCCAGCGGGGTGGCTTCGATCCCGGCCAGCCGGGCCGGGCACCCGCTGCCCGGGCCGCAGCCCCTGGTCGGAACGGAACCGGCGGATCTCGGTCACCAGCCGCATCAGCGACGCGATCTCGGCCTCGGCCGCCTTGTCGTCGCGCGCGAACGTCGGCCAGGCCGCCATCATCACCGAGTCCTGGCCGGTCAGCGCCGTCCACAGCTCGTCGGTGACGAACGGCATGACCGGGTGCAGCAGCCGCAGCATCTGGTCGAGGACGAACCCGAGCACGTGCTTGGTGCGGTCGGCGGCGGCCTGGCTGCTTGGTCCGCTGGCGCCGTCCGCCTGGGCGGCGGCCAGCGGCACCTTGGCCAGCTCCAGGTACCAGTCGCAGAACTCGTCCCAGGCGAAGTGGTACAGCGCGTCGCACGCCTTGCCGAACTCGAACTGCTCGAGCAGCCCGTCGACCTCGGCGATCACGGCCGACAGGCGGGAGAGAATCCAGCGGTCGGCCACGGCGAGCTCCGCGCCGGGCTGCGGGTGATGGCGGGTGCCGCTTTCATCGGTATCGAACGGACCGTCGGTTCCCGTCTGGCCGTTCACGCTCACGCTGCCGGTGCTGGCGCCGTTCAGCAGGGCGAACCTGGTGGCGTTCCAGAGCTTGTTGCAGAAGTTGCGCGAGCCCAGCGGCCCACTCCTCGCTGACCGAGGTGTCGCTGCCGGGGTTGGACCCGCGGGCCAGCGTGAACCGGACCGCGTCGGCGCCGAACCGGTCGATCCACTCGAGCGGGTCGACGGTGTTACCGCGCGACTTGGACATCTTCTTGCCGAACTGGTCGCGCACCAGCCCGTGCAGCACGACGTTGCGGAACGGGACCGCGTCTTGCGGCGCCTTGCCCCGGTTCGCGTACAGGCCGAACATCATCATCCGCACGACCCAGAAGAACAGGATGTCGTAGCCGGTGACGAGCACGCTCGTCGGGTAGAAGGCGCGCAGGTCGGGGGTGTCGTCGGGCCAGCCGAGGGTGGAGAACGGCCACAGCGCGCTGGAGAACCAGGTGTCGAGGACGTCGGGGTCCTGGGTCCAGCCCGGCGGCGGCGTCTCGTTCGGCCCGACGCAGCGGACCTCGCCGTCGGGCGAGTACCAGACCGGGATGCGGTGGCCCCACCAGAGCTGGCGGGAGATGCACCAGTCGTGCATGTCGTCCACCCAGCCGAAGTACCGGCGTTCATCTCGGTCGGCGACAGCGCGACCCGGCCGTCGCGGACGGCGTCGCCGGCCGCCTTGGCCAGCGGGGCGACGCGGACGAACCACTGCAGCGACTGGCGCGGCTCGACCGTGGTGCCGCATCGGCTGCAGTGCCCGACCGCGTGCACGTAGGGGCGGACCTCCTTGACGATCCGGCCGGCCTCGCGGAGCGCGGCGACGATCGCCGGGCGGGCCTCGAACCGGTCGAGGCCCTGGAACGGGCCTGCCGCGGTGATCACGCCGCGCTCGTCCATGATCGGCACGCCCGGCAGGTCGTGGCGGCGGCCGATCTCGAAGTCGTTCGGGTCGTGGGCGGGGGTCACCTTGACCGCGCCGGTGCCGAAGGCGGGGTCCACGTGCGCGTCGGCCACGATCGGGATCGCCCGGCCGGTCAGCGGGAGCTCGACCACGGTGCCGACCAGGTGGCGGTACCGCTCGTCGTCGGGGTGAACGGCGACGGCGGTGTCGCCGAGCATGGTCTCGGCCCGGGTGGTGGCGACGACGATGCTGCCCCTGCTTTTCTCCGGGGGGGTTTGGGGGGGTCGTCCCCCCGGGCTGACACTGTCGTCGCCGTAGCGGATAGAGACGAGCTCGCCCTCGTCGTCGGGGTGATCGACCTCGATGTCGGACAGGGCGGTCAGGCAGCGCGGGCACCAGTTGATGATCCGCTCGGCCCGGTAGATCAGCTCGTCGTCGAAGAGCCGCTTGAAGATCGTCTGGACGGCCCGCGACAGCCCCTCGTCCATCGTGAACCGCTCGCGGGACCAGTCCACGCTGTCGCCGAGGCGGCGCATCTGGCCGAGGATGCGGCCGCCGTACTCGGTCTTCCACTGCCAGACGCGCTCCACGAACGCCTCGCGGCCGAGGTCGTGGCGGGACAGGCCGTCCTTGGCGAGCTCGCGCTCGACGACGTTCTGGGTCGCGATGCCCGCGTGGTCCATGCCCGGCAGCCAGAGCGTGCGGTAGCCCTGCATCCGGCGGCGGCGGACGATGGTGTCGCTCAGCGTGTGGTCGAGCGCGTGGCCGATGTGCAGCGAGCCGGTTACGTTCGGCGGCGGGAGCACGATGGCGAAGCTCGGGGCGCCGGCGTTCTCCTGGGCCTCGGGCGTGAAGTAGCCCGCCTTCTCCCAGTGCTCGTAACGGCGGGCCTCCACCTCGGCTGGCGCGTACTGCGGATGGGAGCTCGTCGGCTCGCGGTCTGTCACACCAAGGGAGTCTACGAATTCCCGAGGTCCGGTGCCCACTTGGTTATCAGGACTTGAGCTTTTCGACGCTGGCGCGCAGGTCGCACCGTGTCCTCGGCGCCCTTGGACTGGGCGCTGTTGAGCGCTTCGGGGCCGTTCGCCTGGGTGAAGAACTCGGTGAAGCCCAGGGTCGACTTGGTGACCCAGACGCAGACCCCGCCGCTCGGGGTGCTCGCCGTCGCGGTCGTGTTGGCGCAGGCGAGGTCGCCGCCGTTCGGCCCGGCGCGGATAGGTCGTCTCCGACGAGCCGTACGACGCCGAGGTTGGCCATCACCTTCGTCGGGTTGAAGGTGCCCTGGTAGCCGACGAACTCGATCGTCTGCTCGTCCGGCAGCGTGTAGGACGCCGAGACCGGGCTGCCGGTGACCGTGCCGCCGCCGCCGTTGACCGCGGACTGCTCGATGGTCGCCGCGGTCGAGGTGGCGGTCGCCAGGAAGTGCGGGTCAGTCCCGATCGGGTAGCCGCGCCGCCGTGGACGGGGCGGACAGCACGTAGGCGCCGGCCGAGGTCGCGCTGCCCGCGCCGGTGCCCGCCTTGCTTGGCACCGCTGGTGGTCTTCGGCTCGCCGCCGGGTCGACGAGGCCGGGGTCGAGGCCGATGTGGTCGGCGTGGTGCCGCCCGAGGCGGTGGGGCTCTTGTTACCGCTCGGCTTCGTGCACGCAGGTAGCCGCCGACGGCGATCACGATCACGACCACGGCGCCGACGGCGATGATCAGCTTGCGACGGCTGCCCGACGGCTCGTCGCCGAGTCGCGGCGTCCGCCGGCGCCCGCCGGGCCCGCCGGGGCGGCGCAGCTGCGGGCTGCCCTCCGGCTGGGTAGCCGGCCGGGTTATCCCAGGTGGCGGCCGCGCGGCCGGGCCGCCGGGGGCCGCGTCCGTCACTTCGGTCAGCTCGGTCATCTCGGCGTGGCGGCGCCTGTCCCTGGTCCGCCCGATCGGGCCGGACTGACGGGGGCCCGGCTGGCCGGGGCCGGACTGGCCGGGGCCGGGCAGCCCCGGCGGCAGGGCGGCCCGGCTTGGCCGCCCGCCGGCGTAGCGCGGGTCGGGCTTGGTCGGGGCGAAGAAGTCCTGCAGGGCCGGGTCCATCCGGGCGGCGAGCTCGGCGTCCGCCTGGTTCGCCGGCGGGGGCGCCTGCTCGGCCTGCTCCGGCTGACCGGAGTACGTGGAGTAAGCGGAGAACTCGCTCCGGCCGGGATCGCGACGGGGGAAGTCCTGGCCCGGGCCTGGCCGGGCGGTCGAAGTCGACCCGGCCGAGATCCAGGCGGCCGTAGTCGGCCCGGCGCCGGCGGCGCGTTCTCGGCTGGGCGGCCGTAGTCCGGACGGGCGGACTCCTGGCGCGAGGGCTCCTGGCGCGCGGGGCCCGGCCACGGCGGCTCGTCCCGCGCCGAGGCCTGCGGCCCCGACCCGTAGCCGCCCCGGCTCGGGAGGTCGCGGCCGGCGAGGTCGCGGCCGGGCAGGTCTCGGCCGGGCAGGTCGCGGCCGGGAAGGTCGCGGCGGCCAGGGTCGCGCCGGGCTTGCGCTGCTCGAATTCCTGGGGGAAGAAGTCCGGCTCGGGCGGGAAGGCGGACTCGCGGCGGTCGCCGCGGTCGTATTCAGCGGAACCGAGATCGGAGCCGCCGCCGCGACCGACGCCGGGCGTGTTGAAGCCGCCATAGTCAGGGGCACCGAAATCGCCGCGGCCGAGGTCCTGGCCGCCGTCCGCACCGGACCCGCCCCAGCCGGAGCCGGCGCGGGCTGCGACCAGCGGTCGTCGGCGCCGGGGCCGTCCGGGTCCGGGAACGCCTGCGTGCTGTCTTCCGGACCATCCTGCGGGTCCCAGGTAGGCCTGGACGGTGTATCCCAGCCGCTCATCTGCGCTCATTCTCCGGTTGCCATCACACACGAACTAACCCACTGAGGTTATCCGCGCGGGGTGCGCATCCGGGGCAATACCGGCAAAACAGCGGCTGGCGATGACCCTCCGTCAGGCGGACTTGTCGCGCGGAATGCGCCGCGACACGTCGCGCGGGACGAGGGTCGGGTTGACGTTCTCGAGCACCGCCTCGCGGGTGATGACGACCCGCTCGACGTCCTTGCGGCTCGGCACCTCGTACATCACCGACAGCAGCACTTCCTCCATGATCGCGCGCAGGCCGCGCGCGCCGGTGCCGCGCAGGTTGGCCTGGTCGGCGACGGCCTCGAGCGCGTCCGGGGTGAACTCGAGGTCCACGCCGTCCAGCTCGAACAGCCGCTTGTACTGCTTGACGAGGGCGTTGCGGGGCTCGGTGAGGATCTGGATGAGCGCCTCACGGTCCAGGTTGTGCACGCTGGTGATGACGGGGAGACGGCCGACGAACTCGGGGATCATGCCGAACTTGAGCAGGTCCTCGGGCATCACCTCGGCGAAGGCGTCCTGGCTGATCTGCTTGGAGCGGACCCGCAGCACGCCGTTGAAGCCGATGCCGTTCGAGCCGGAGCGCTGCTCGATGATCTTCTCCAGGCCGGCGAACGCGCCGCCGCAGATGAACAGCACGTTGGTGGTGTCGATCTGGATGAACTCCTGGTGCGGGTGCTTCCTGCCGCCCTGCGGCGGGACGCTGGCGGTGGTGCCTTCCAGGATCTTCAGCAGGGCCTGCTGCACGCCCTCGCCGCTCACGTCCCTGGTGATCGACGGGTTCTCCGACTTGCGGGCGATCTTGTCGATCTCGTCGATGTAGATGATCCCGGTCTCGGCCTTCTTGACGTCGTAGTCGGCCGCCTGGATCAGCTTGAGCAGGATGTTCTCGACGTCTTCGCCGACGTAGCCGGCCTCGGTGAGGGCGGTCGCGTCGGCGATCGCGAACGGCACGTTGAGCAGCCTGGCTAGCGTCTGCGCGAGCAGCGTCTTGCCTGATCCGGTCGGGCCGAGCAGCAGGATGTTGGACTTGGCCAGCTCCACGCCGTCGCTGCCGGGGCGCTCACCGCCGGTCTGAACCCGCTTGTAGTGGTTGTACACCGCGACGGAGAGCGCCTTCTTGGCCTTGTCCTGGCCGATCACGTACTCGTCGACGAACTCGTAGATCTCGCGCGGCTTGGGCAGCTTGTCCCAGGTCGGCTCGGTCGTCTCCGAGAGCTCTTCCTCGATGATCTCGTTGCAGAGGTCGATGCACTCGTCGCAGATGTACACGCCGGGCCCGGCGATGAGCTTCTTTACCTGCTTCTGGCTCTTCCCGCAGAACGAGCACTTCAACAGGTCGCCACCGTCACCGATGCGTGCCACCCAGCTTCTCCTTTACATGGGGCCGTAACGTGGTCCGTCATGCCCGCCCTGGCGTCTGCGCCGGGTCGGGCATGACGGGCCTATCCCGCCATGCCGTCAACCGCTTGCTCTCTGACGGTACCGCCTTGTGGAGTCCGATGGTCCAATCAAACCCCCTCAGCGGCCCGGGAGGGAAGAGCGAATCCTCCCCGGTGCTACGAAACTACCGCCGGGACCTTCTGCGATCCGCGCTTCAGAGCCGTCAGCACCTCGTCGATCATGCCGTATTCCTTGGCCTCGGCGGCCGTGAGGAACTTGTCGCGCTCGATGTCGCGCCGGATGATCTCCTCGTCATTGCCGGTATGCCGGGCGAGGATGGCCTCCATCGCGCTCCGCATCCGCAGGATCTCGTTCGCCTGGATCTCCATGTCCGACGACTGGCCGTAGCCGCCCTCCGTCGCCGGCTGGTGGATCAGGATCCGCGAGTTCGGCAGTGCGATGCGCTTGCCCTTTGTGCCCGCCGCGAGCAAGATCGCCGCCGCGCTGGCCGCCTGGCCGATGCAGCAGGTGGTGATCTCCGGCTGGATGAACTGCATCGTGTCATAGATGGCCATCATTGAGGTCATCGACCCGCCGGGCGAGTTGATGTACATCGTGATCTCGCGGTCCGGGTCGATCGCCTCCAGCGTGAGCAGCTGGGCCATCACGTCGTTGGCGGAGGCGTCGTCGATCTGGACGCCGAGGAAGATGATCCGCTCCTCGAAGAGCTTGTTGTACGGGTTCATCTCCTTGACCCCGTACGAGGTGCGCTCGACGAAGGACGGCAGCACGTACCTGGACTGCGGAGTCCTGCTGTTTAGATCGGTCACGTTCGTTCGCTCCTTAACCGATTCGGGTCATTGTGTCCGTGGGTTCCGCTCGCCTGTCCGCGGAGCCTAGGAGCCGACGCTCCCGGACGGGACCTCGAGGGCGCTGCGCACAACGTGGTCGATGAAGCCGTACTCCTTGGCCTCCTCGGCGGTGAACCAGCGGTCGCGGTCGGCGTCCTTCTCGATGGTGCCGATGGGCTGGCCGGTGTGCGCCGCCGTCCGCTCGAACAGCGTCTTCTTGACGTGCAGCATCTGCTCGGCCTGGATCCGGATGTCGGTCGCGGTGCCGCCGATGCCGCCGGACGGCTGGTGCATCAGGACCGTGGCGTGCGGCAGCGCGTAGCGCTTGCCCTTGGCGCCCGCCGTGAGCAGGAACTGGCCCATCGAGGCGGCCATGCCCATCGCGTAGGTGGCCACGTCGTTGGGCACGTACTGCATCACGTCGTAGATCGCCAGACCCGCGTAGACCGAACCGCCCGGGGAGTTGATGTAGAGCGAGATGTCGCTCGTCGGGTCCTCGGCGGAGAGCAGCAGCATCTCGGCGCAGATCCGGTTGGCGATGTCGTCGTCCACCTGCTGCCCGAGGAAGATAATGCGGTGCCGCAGCAACCGCTGGAACAGCAGGTCCCCCGGAATCACGGGGGCGTCAGGGGAAGCCGTCCTGGCAACTAGCTGTGTCACGTGGTCACCTGCTCCGATCACTTCGGGTGTCGTTGTCTGCGACATTAACGCCACCGCGGAGGCGACCGAGTCCGGTGTACCCCGCTGTTCGCTTTGGGCGCATCGCGTTGCGGCTTTGCTACAAAAAAGCGTGGCCCAGGGCCGGAGCCCTGGGCCAGCTAGTTCGAGCAGGTCAGGACTCTTCTTCGTCCTCGTCGTCGTCGTCGTCTTCGTCCTCGTCGCTCCGGCGTCCTCGACGATGGCCTCGGCCTCGTCGACGACCTCCGCCTCGGCCTCGGCCTCGGCGACGGCCTCGAGAACGACCTCGGTCTCGTCGGCCTCTGCCTCGGCCTCGAGGGCGGCCGCGACGTCGATCGCGAGGTCGTCGACCTCGATGTCGGCCTCGGGCGCCCTCGGCCGCGGCCTGGGCGGCGAGCATCGCGTCGACGTCGGAGTTGAGCGCCTCGATCTCCGCCTTCACGTCGATCGTCTCGCCCTTGTCGTCGGTCACCGTGACGCGCTCGGCCGCGAGCGTGGCGGCCTTGCCCCGGAGCACCTCGGTGATCGCCACGCCGATCTGGTCGCTCTCGGTGAGCTGCCGGGCGAAGAACTCGGGGCTGATGCCCATCCGCTGCGCCTGGTCGGCGACGAAGTACGACAGCTCGGCCTGGTTCACCGAGAGGTTCTCGGCGCGGGCCACCTCGTCGAGGACGAAGCCGACCCGGACGGAGCGCTCGGACTGCTCGACGAGGTCGGCGTCGAACTCCTCCTCGGTCTTCTCCAGCGTCTTGAGGTAGTCCTCCTTGGACAGGCGCATCTGGACGAGCTGGTTGTCGACGTTCTCGCGGGCGTGGCTCAGCTCGTGCTCGACGAACTTCTCCGGCAGCGGTATGTCGATGCTGTCGACGAGCGCGTCGACGGCCTTGTCCCGCGCCTGGGTGGCCTGCTGCAGCTTCTTGACCCGCTCGAGCTGCCCGCGGGTGTCCTCGCGGAGCTCGTCGAGGGTGTCGAACTCGCTGGCGAGCTGGGCGAAGTCGTCGTCGAGCTCGGGCAGCTCGCGGATCTTGACCGACTGCACGGTCACGGTGACGTCGGCCTCCTGGCCGGCCGCCTCGCCGCCCGCGAGCTCGGTGCTGAAGGTCGCCGACTCGCCCGCCGACAGGCCGGTGAGCGCCTCGTCGAGGCCCTCGAGCATCGTCCCGCTGCCGACCTGGTAGGACAGCCCGGTCGCCTGCGCGTCCTCGACCAGCTCGCCGTCCACCGACGCGGACAGGTCCATGGTCACGTAGTCGCCGTCCTCGGCCGCGCGCTGCACGCCCTTGAGGCTCGCGAACCGCTCGCGCAGGCTGGTGAGGTACTCGTCGATGTCGTCCGGCGGTGACCTCGGCGCTGTCCACGGTGACGGTCAGCGTGGCGAAGTCGGGCAGCTCGAACTTGGGCCTGACCTCGACCTCGGCCGTGAACGACAGCTCCTTGCCGTCCTCGAGCTGGGTGATCTCGACGTCCGGCTGGCCGAGGACGAACACCTCGGCCTCCTGCACGGCCTTGCTGTAGAACTCGGGCAGCGCGTCGTTGACCGCCTCGGTCAGCACCGCGCCCCGGCCGATCCGCATGTCGATGACGCGCGGCGGCACCTTGCCAGGACGGAACCCGGGGATGCGCGCCTGCTGCGCGACTTCGCGGTAAGCCTTGTCGAGGCTCGGCTTGAGCTCCTCGAAGGAAACCTCGACGCTCAGCCGGACACGGGTCGGGCTCAGCTCTTCGACAGCGGTCTTCACGGCGGCGTGACTCCAGGGACGTGGATGGTAACTGCGCGGATAGGCAGCGCAGCAAAAGTGTATGGCGGATAAGTCTATGACCCGCCGGGCCACCTTAGCGCCGATCGCCGTCGTCGGGGATCACCAGGTGCGCGACGAAGCTGATGACGGCGACGATGAGCGCGCCCTCGACGGCGGCCACGAAACCGGTGACGTGGAACGGCTCGTGCAGCTTGTCGAAGGCGATGTAGCTGGTCAGCCACAGCAGCAGCGCCGTTGACCACGAGCGCGAACAGACCCAGCGTGAGCACGTAGAACGCGCAGCCCGACGGTCTTGATGATCGGCTTGAGCAGGATGTTGATGACGCCGAAGATGACGGCGACGATCAGCAGCGTCTCCACCTTCGCCGCGTGGTTGTGCCCGGTGAGCACGATTCCCGGGACCAGCCAGGCGGCGACGCCGAGCGCGGCCGCGATCACGAGGAACCGGATCAGAATTTTCATGGGCTCTTTTTACAGCACGACCTGGCCGGAAACCGCCCTATTTACTCTCAAGGGATCTTCCAGGCCAGGCCGGCCGTCTCAGGATCTGGGGGCCGCTGTCGGTACCGGGCCGCGCCGGCTCTGGACTTGCCGCCGATGGTGAGGTCCACTCCCCGCAGCCGGAGAGGTCGTCGGTGGCGACGGCGAGGGCGGGGTGCCGGGACGGGCGCGGAACGTCAGCATGAGATCGTCGCCGAAGTCGGCCGGGCAGTTGAACGTGCCCGGCGGGAACAGCGCCAGGCTGTTGATCAGCGCCGTCAGCTTGCGGACCTTCGCACGGTCGGTGATCGTGACCGGCTTCGGCGGCTTCTTGCCGCGCTGGTTCAGCCCGAGGTCCATGGAGATCGTCACCGCCTTGGCGGCGGCCGGGACCTTCTCGCTCGCCGGGCGGGCGGGCTGCCAGGTCACCTGGGCGTCGACCCGGATGGCGGTCTTGTCACCGTCCTGCACCACCTCCACCACCAGCTCGCGCGAGTCGAGGACGCCGGGGATGTCGGGGAGCGAGAACATGTCGGACCAGATCGTGAATCCCGGCCCGGGCCGGTACCGGTGCCCTCGGACGAGTACCGGTGCGGCCGGTGCCTGGCCTCCCACGCGAGCACGCTCTGCGGCGTGCCCGGCGCGAGCCACCACTCGGCCTTGTCCACCAGGTCGGGCGTGCCGGGAATCTGGATCGCGGTCTTGAGCACGCCCTTGTCCACCGTCGGGGCGGCGGCGACCTGCTGCGCGCCGGTCGGCACCGCGAACGAGGCGAGGATCGCGTCCGCGTCCGCCACCGCCCGCTGGTCCGGGGTCCGCGCCGCCGGCGCGGGCGACTTGGCGGAGGTCAGGGGAACCCCGGTCGACCCGATCCGGGCGCTGGCCGGGTCGGTCGCGGTTGCGGTACCGCATCCGGACAGCGCGACCGCGACCGCGGCGCTGAGGGCTAGTGCGGCGAGGGCGGCTGGGCGGGCGGCGACGGCGGTAGAGCGGCCGGCGGCGCTTGCGCGAGGTCTCATGCCACTTGGACGGCCGGCCGGGCGCGCGCGGTTCCGCCTGCCTGGTAACGACTTTGGCCCGGGACTCGGCTGCGCTGAGCGAGGTTCGGAAAGCGTCAAGGTCCAGCATCAAGGCTGGTTAGCCGAGGTTCGTCGCGGATGTCAAGGCGGGTCTGGTGGTGTCGGGGCATGCTGACGCCCGCGGCCGGGGTGGGTGCTTGCCGGTCGCGGGCGGCGCATTGAGGGCGGGGCAGCGGCGGTCGGGCCTAGTCGCCAGGTTCGGTTTGAGCCGGTCCGGGGTTGGCCGGGTGGTGTGCTGACCGGTCGGGGGTTGTCAGCTGGCGGGTTGGGCTGTTGGGGGTGGTGGGTGGCTGCGGAGGATGGTTTTGCCGTCGGGGCTGGTGGCGCGGGTGGATCCGTCGGGGAGGAGCTCGAATTTCCAGCCGAGGCGGTGGATGCAGATGTCGTGGTGGTAGTTGCACAGCAGCGCGCAGTCGTTGACGCTGGTGGGACCGCCGTTTTTCTTGTGGGTGATGTGGTGGACGTCGGAGACCGCGGGGCGGCGGTCGCAACCGCCAGACCAGGCGCAGTGCTTGTCGCGCAGGATCACGGCCCGGCGGATGGCGTCGGGGATGGTGTCGCGGTAGCCGACGTCGAGCAGGACGCTGCGGGTGTTGAGGGGGGCGCCGAGGAGGCTGCGGCGCAGGGCGGAGGCGAGGGCACCGGGGCCGGAGACGAACTGGATGGCGAGCTTGGCGAGGGCGTACTGGAGGGCTTCCCAGGCTTCGGGGGCCAGCGGCTGCGGGCCTGTGTGCGGATGGGGGCCGGGATGCTCGGGGTGGCCGGGCGAGCCGGGGTGGCCGGGCTCGTCTTGCCCGGCCTGGCGCGCGTGGCCGTAGGCGTCGGCGATCAGGGTGATCATCTGGCCGATGAGGTCCCAGTCGGGGCTGCCGGTGACGACCGGAACGATCATCGCGTCGCACGCGACCGCTTCCGCGTCCTTCCCGGACAGGTAGCCGTGCTCCCCCGCTCTCGCGCGGAGCCAGGTGTCCTCGACGACGGACGCCCCGTCCATGCCCAGCAGGTCCCGGAGGGGGATGATCACATCCACGCGGGTGTCGGCGCCGGCCCGGTCGGGGATCATCTTGGCGCGGATGAGGAGCTCGCAGGCTTCCTGGAGGGCGTCGTGGTAGCGCTGCTGGGCGGTGCGCAGGTCCTCGGGGCCGCGGTTCTTGCCGAGGGCGTCGAGGACGGCGGCGAGGGCGGCTGAGCATTCGGGGGTCAGGTCGCCCCGCAGGTGCCCGGCGTTGTCGAGGGTGGTGTCGAGGATGAGGGAGCGGTCGCCGAAGCCTTTCCCGTGGGGGTCGTCGTCGGGGTCGGGCTCCTGCGCCCGCCACGCCTCGTACGCGGCCTGAGCCAGCAGCTTCAGGTCATCGAGGTCGGCCCCCGCGGTGGCGGCCTCGACGAGGATCTTGTCGGCTGCCTGCTGCAGCTCGTCGTGGTCGATGCGGCCGGTCCAGGCGGCGATCTCCCGCGCCCACGAGATGGTGATCGCCCCGGTGGCGGTCGCGGCGTCGAGCGATGGGTGCCTGCTCAGCAGCCGCATCTGCCGCACGGCGGCCTTGGCGTCCCTGCGGCCGAGGCGGGTCTTGGCGGCGAGCCAGGCGGCGGTGGTGGCGTAGCCGTCGGCGTCGTGGTCGTCGGCGGCGTCGAACCGGCGCATCAGCCCGTTGCTGGCGGCGCCGAGCAGGGAGGTGATCGTCCCGAGCTGCTCGAGGGCCTCGGCCCGGGCGGGGCCGTCGAGGCCGTCGGCGGCGGCGGAGTTCAGGTACGCGCCGAGGGCCTGGCCGACCCGGAGCGCGTCGGCGACGCTGGCGAAGCCCCGGCCGGGGGCGGCCAGGGCGCATCCGGATCCGTCTGGCGTGCACATCACGAACCACCCCCTTCCGCCGGGCGCCGAGAGCATGCGGTTGAAGCTCACGCGGTGCCGGGATCGGCCGTGGCGGGCGCTTGCGCGCCTGGCGGCCACAGCGCTCACTCCGTTACGGCTGAGCCTGGCGGCAGCGCCGGCGATCCGCCGGGCGGGAAACCGCGAGGGGCGGCGCGCCTTCGGGGGGCGCGTTCGCGAGGGGCTGCCTTCTCCTCTTATATTACCCGTTCGATCGATGGTAATCAAATAGCTTATCCATGATCATTTGTTCGATTTCATGTCACCTACGCCATCGACATGACATTGGGCTGGCTAGAGTCGGGCGGGACCGTTGTCGGGTGGCCCGGGGGAATTTCACCCCCAGGCTCCCGCAGATCCCGGCGTGACAGTCTCCCGTCACCGGGCTCTTCTTGCTCTCGCCTTAAGGCTGGCGTCAGTGCCAGGCTCCGGTTACCCATTGCCAGTGCGGCAGGAGCCCGGGGTTCTGGGTGGTGACCCGTTCCCAGGCCCGCAGCATGGCCCTGATCGGCCTGCAGCCGCTTGTACTTGGCCCTGACCCATTTCTGGACGTGGTGGTTGATCCTGGCGAGCAGGGAGTGCAGCGCTGACGGCCTGAACCGCCCGTAGTAGTCCATCCACCCGCGGATGACCGGGGCTATCCAGTCCGCGAGCTGCTCCCAGGTGAGGCGGTGTGCCGGTGGAGCCGCCAGCCTGAGACGGTCTCGCTCATCCGCTTGACCGCCTTCGGGCTGGCTGCCAGGTCGAACCCGGTGAACCTGCCGTTCTTCCCCGCCGTGTCGCGGGGACGGAAGGCGTAGCCCAGGAAGTCGAAGGACACCGGCCCGTCCCACGGGCCGCGCCGGTTGGAGTCCTTGCAGTAGACGATCCTGGTCTTGCCCGGGTGCAGCCGCAGGCCGACCTCGCCCATCCGCTCGCTCCAGCGCGGCCAGCACCTGGCGGGCGCGGGCCTGGCTCTTGCAGTGGATCACGGCGTCGTCGGCGAACCGCTCGAACGGGCAGTCCGGGAACTCCCGGCCCATCCACGCATCGAACGCGTAGTGCAGGAACAGGTTAGCGATCACGGGGCTGACCGCAGACCCCTGCGGGGTCCCCCTGTCCCTGGCCTCGACCTGGCCGTCCGGCATCAGCGCCGGGGCGGCGAGCCACCTTTTCACGTATAGGAGCACCCAGGGCGGCAGGTTCAGCCGCTCCACGGACTTGACCACGAGATCGTGCGGAACGCTGTCGAAGAACCTCTCGACGTCCAGGTCAACGACCCAGTCGTAGTCCCAGCAGCGCTTCCGCGCGACGGCGAGCGCGTCATGCGCCCCGCGCCCGGGCCGGTACCCGTAGGAGTCGCGGTGGAAGAACTTCTCCGCCACGACCCCGATCCGGTGCGCGACCACGGTCTGCGCGACGCGGTCGGCGATCGTCGGCACCCCGAGCGTCCTGGTGCCGCCGCCCGGCCTTCGGGATCTCCACCGCCCGCACCGGCGGCGGGAACCACGTCCCCGACGACATCCGGTTCCAGACCCGGTAGAGGTTGTCCTCCAGCCGCTCCTCGAAGGCCGCGATGGACTGCCCGTCCACCCCCGGCGCCCCCTTGTTAGCCCTCACCTTCCGCCAGGCCCGCCAGACCTCGTACCCGGAGACCGCGAACGGCTTCCCGTCCAACGGCCCCCCGGACACAGACCTGCGCCCGCCTTCCGGCCTCAGCCCTTCCATGACGCTCCTCCCAGCCACGCTGGTTGACGAAACGAAACAAGCCACGAGCAAGCCGGCCCCTTCGCTCCCCGCCCCACCGCGCCAGGCAGGAGGATCACCACTACTACGAGCCGGTCCGACTGCCAGCCCGGCAACGGTCTCGCCCCTCGCGCCGTCACGACGCTCGCGGGCTCCCCTCTCGCCACCCCCGAACCGGGGGGCGGCAGTATCCGGGCCAGCCCTCCGCCGTTCCGTGCGGACGCCGCAGACCAGGCTCGCGCCACCTATACGCCGGGCACCACCTGGCCAGCGATCCGGGCAACCGCCAGGCTCATCCCGGGACCTTTCGGCGCCCCGGTTCTGATGCCATCTAGGCATTTACGACGCCTCAACGGTGAGCACCCCGCCGGGAGAGCCATCCGCGACCGGGCGCTTTCAGCGCAACGCCTTCCTGGTCCCCGCCTGACACCTCAAGGGCGCCTTTTCCCCGATCGCTCACCACGACAGTCTTCAGCTAACGCAGCACGAGGCGGCTTGAGACCACCCCCCGAAGGGCGATCCCGAGGGGCCACAAAACCCTCATCATCCACACAGCACGGCAAGAGACCACTCAGCAACTAACCAAGCAGCCTCCTGCCTCGACGCACACCGACAAAATGGGTTTGAACTGCCCGAGCAGCATTCGCTGACAACCTTCGTCGCGTCGGTGACGTGTTAGGGGTCGGAAGAGCGAGCTGACCGGAGGTGACAGTGAGAGCGAGACAGTGGTCTGCGTTCGAGGAGTTCGTCCAGGTTCACGGTGATGCCCTGGTGCGGCTGTCGTTCGCCCTGTGCGGTGATCGCGGTAAGGCCGAAGATGCGGCTCAGGAGGCGCTGGCCAGGGTGTACCTGCGCTGGTCGCGGCTGGCCGACCCGCTGCCGTACGCGCGTCGTTCGGTTGTCAACGCGACCCGTGACTCCTGGCGGCACCGGAGCCGCCAGCAGCAGCGGGAGCAGGTCGTGGCCGGGTACCCGGCGGAACTGCCGGTCGCGCTCGATGACCTCGTGGCGGACCGGGATCGCCTGATCAGGGCGCTGCTCCGGCTGCCGTACGGCCAGCGCGCGGTGGTCGTGCTCCGGTTCTGGCACCAGCTGTCGGAGCAGGAGACGGCCGACGCGCTGGGGAACTCGGTCGGCACCGTCAAGAGCCAGGCCAGCCGCGCCCTCGGCAAGCTCCGCAAGGAGCTCGAGTCCGATCTTCTGCCCGTTAACCAGCACCCGAGGGAGTACTGATGAATGAATCACAGCTAGCCGAGGACGTTCGGGTCGCGCTCGATGAGGCGACTGAGGGCGTGCGCGGCTCGGCCGACCTGGCGGCGCGGGCCCGAGGCAGGGGACGCCGCCGCCGCGCGGGCCGCGGGCTGCTCGCCGTCGTGCCCGCCGTGGCGGTGATCTCCGGTGTCGCCGTCTTCGCGCACGGCGGGGGCGGCCCGGCCGGGGTCACGGCCGGGCCCAGCCCGTCCGCGACCGTGCAGACCGATGCCTACATCGCCCGCCAGGTCGAGGCGGTGCTGGGCAATGCCGACAAGTACATCATCGAGACCAGCGCCACCAGCGGTCCCGGGCAGCTCACGACCACTTACCAGGACCCGGTGACCGGCACCACCCGGTCGGTCGTCTCCGGCGCCGGGGACAAGGTGACCTACTGGATCCAGACCCGGGTGAGCGGGAACGAGGACCAGTGGCGGACGACCTATGTCGACTACACCAACCACACCTGGTGGACGAAGGCCACCCACTCCGGCCGGCTCGGCGACGACACCAGCAACCTCCCGGTCCTGTCGGCGCAGACCCCGCCCGCGCAGATCAGCCGTGCGCTCGCCCTGGGCGAGCTCCGGATCGGCCTTAAGGGCCAGGTCAACCGGCACGCGGCAATTGAGCTGGTCTACGCGGGGAAGCTGGCGGCCAAGGCCGACGCGGTGCGCTACTGGGTCGACGCAACCACCTTCGAGCCGGTCTCGATCGTGCTGCCGCCGTTCACCGCGGCGAGCACCATCACCGAGTCGTGGCGGCTGAAGTCGGCCGCCAACGTCGCGCAGACGGACAAGCCCCAGGTCCCGGCGGGCTTCCGGCAGGTTCCGCCGTCGGCCGCGTTTAACTAGCCGCCGCGAGCAGGCATTGCCGCTCGGCGCCGCCGGCCGTTCTGGGATCCAGCCAGGGCGGCCGGCGGCGCTGTTGCGCTCGGGGCCCGGGCGAGTCAGAAGATTGGGGTGCTACCCACCAAACAGGCACGTCACTGGAACGTTGGACACTGATCGGTCCGGCCCAGCCCTCTATGTCGATGGCGTACAGGGAACCCTTGCTGAGGGGAATGTACTTGGTCCCGGCCGTGAAATCATAGACCCAGTATTCGCCACTAGTAGTCCCGGTAAGAAAGCCGTGGTTTTCTCCACCGCACATACCAATCGCTCCATGCCCGCGCGGCGATAGATAAGTTCCCTTGCCACCATAGCAGTCTGCTACCAGGGACTCCTGATATGGCACATTATAAACCTCAGTCCATATGTGCACCCAGGTGTGATCGATATTTCTATAGTTGCATGAGTAGGCAGCCCGGATGGAGCCTGACTCTGCTACTGCGGGTACTGCGGCACGTGTGGTGCGCCCGACATGCTTGGATGCGTGCGTCGCGCCGGGGTGCAAGGCGGCATCCTGGGCGTTCGCGGTCTGTCCCATTGCGACCGCGGAGGCGGCAACACCGGTGAAGACGGTGGCGACGCGCATGGTCTTCTTCGACGGCTTAACGGAGGTCAATTTCATCGGTTTCGGCCCTTCCCGTCATCTCAGCCTAGGCGAGGCTGGACGAGTCGTTGGCTACCGCGAGCTATTGGCGGCTGAGTGCGAAATGCGTCTCCACCATATCCCGCCCTACAATCGGCGCATATCCCTCAGACGAGGGATAAGCGGCAGGCCGGGTGCGCGACACGCTGAATCGCACCACAGGAAATGCCGGTAGCGGACGCCGTGCCCGCACTTGATCGTGTACTTATACGGCAGCGCGGCGATCTCGCTGCCAGGCCGGACGCCCACCCGGCCGCAAGGGCGCGGCCGAGTGCCCTCCGCCAGTCCCGCAGAGCCGTGTCCTGACCGATATGGCAGATTCGCCGCTAAGATGTACTAGCTGCGAAAAAGCGTGCTGGCGGCACGCGGGATAATGCGGGAGAGCGTCCGGAGGAGCCGGTGGCCATTTTCGTGAGATCACGCGATGGCCGCCAGCTTGCCGTGAATATGTCGGGACATCCCACCGGGCAACCTGTGTTCATGCTGCACGGCACGCCGGGAAGTCGCGTGGGGCCATTCCCCAAGAGCCGGGTGCTCTACGAGCTCGGGGTCCGGCTGATCAGCTTCGACCGGCCCGGCTACGGCGGCTCGGACCGTCTTGTGTCCCGGCGGGTCGGTGACGTGGCTCCTGACGTGGTGGCGATCGCCGATCATCTGGGCATTGACAGGTTCGCGGTGCTCGGCCGTTCCGGCGGCGGGCCGCACGCGCTCGCCTGCGCGGCCCTGCTACCCGACCGGGTCACGCGGGCCGGCGTGCTCGTGTCGCTGGCGCCGTGGGCGGCCGAGGGTCTGGACTGGTTCGCCGGGATGAGCGATTCCACCGCGCGCGAGTACACGGCCGCCGCCAGCGAGCCCGAGTTGCTGACCGCGCGCCTGGTCGAGACCGCCGCTCAGATCAAGGCCAACCCGGCCGGTCACGTCGCCGTGCTGCGGCCGGAGATGCCGGACGCGGACCGACGGGTCGTGTCCGACGTCGGCATCCGCGCGCTCTTGGCGAAAAACTTCGCCGAGGCGCTGCGCGACTCGGCCGACGGCTGGATAGACGACGCGCTGGCATTCTGCTCGCCGTGGGGATTCAACCTGGCCGACATCACGGTCCCGGTCCTGCTCTGGCACGGCGAGAACGACGTGTTCTCGCCGGTGGCGCACGCGCGCTGGCTGGCGGATCAGATCCCGCACGCGATCATGTCGATCAGACCGGGCGCCGCCCACCTCTCATCCCTCGAGGTCATGCCGGACGTGCTGTCCTGGCTGATCCGGCCCGACGTCACGGAGACGAGCGGATCTCGGCCGCTAATGGTCCAGGAGCAAGTGTCCCCCGGCGCCCGGCCGGAACATAGGCGGGCAGAACGGCCTCCCGGCTCCGCTGACCACGGGCCGATCGGCCCGGCCTCGCCCGCCGCGGGGGAGGCGCCGGACAGGCAGGCCGATCGGGCCGAGGGACAGCCTCAGTCGCGCCCTGCGCCATTCCTGACAGAACAGGGCCGGGGCGGCGGCAGCCCCCCGGGGATCCCGACCTCCAGTGGCGTTCTCGCAGGCCGGACTGGCGTGCCCTGACCCGATCGTTCACCGACGGCGTCGGCGGCACATTCGACATCTTCGGCGCGATCGAGGCACCGGCCCTCGCGCCTGCCCTCGCGTCTGCCCTCCTTCGAGGATGCGCTTGCGGAGGATGCACGGGAACTGTGCCGTCTACTCGGGCTGCCGATCCACACCGCTAGTGACTCAGACGAGGAGAGGGGCCGATCGAGTCCTTCTGCGCCGCGCCGGCCGTCCGCTGCAGCGGGGGTCGAGGTCGCGTTCACCGACCCGGCGGTGGCTACCCTCCGCGAAAGCGCGCCAGAAATCTACGAGCGCTTCATCAGGGCCAAGGAAACAGAATGGCGACACCATCGGCGCCTCGCCTGGGCCGACATTCTTGCCCAGGTGATCGGGCGATTCAGGGGCTTCTCGCGCTAGGCTGCCTCACCGTTATCGCCTGGCACGCTATCGACCGGGGCGACGCCACCCAAGGAGCCTCCATCATCTGCACCGGAGCTGTCTCAATCGTCGCGGTCTTCGTCACTGGCAGGATTACCACCCGCCAAAGTGACAGCAAGGGATCCGCCAGCGACTCGCCGACGAGCCGTGGCTGATACCCGTCCGGCTTGACGCCCTGGACTCCCCGCATGGTCGTCCGCCTGCGGCAGGCCGGACACCGTGACCGTGCCGACAACACCCACGTCCCTGATGCGGTCGGGAAGGCCCCGCCGTGCGCCGCGAACAGCCGCGGCTCGACGCCCAGCGCCTCGTCCAGCGCGACCCGCGTGCCGCACGGCAACCCGGGCATGTGCATCCGCGCCGCGCGGTTTCCAGCGCCGGCCGGGTCCTCCTGGGGGACGTTTCGCTGGCCTGTCGCCGCACCGCATGTCTAGACGGATATTGGGCGCACGCGCCTGACCGGACGGCGCTTCCCCGGGCGGGCGCGTGGTTCGCCGCACGCTGCGCTGACCGGTCATCCCCGGTCAGCAGGTGACGTCAACAGTGACCGGGGCGTTGGCGATGTCGGCGTTCCGGTCGGAGGTGCCGACTAGGTGGGCGGACTTGCCGTCGGCGGCCAGGGCGAACGAGGCGGTCTCCACAAGCAGCATCTTGCCGCCGAGTTCGCCCTGGATCGACGCGTCCTTACCCTTCCCGACCGTGGCGGCGACCGAGACCACGTCCAGCCGGCGGCCCGTGGTAGACGCCGTACTGGGTGATCACGCCCGCTGTCACGGTCCACGTTGTGTCGACCCGCAGGCAGGTACCGCCGGTGATGCTCTGGGAGCACGGAGCCGGCGGTGATGTGGATCGTGGCGGGGCCCCCGCACTCGACGTCCACCACGCCGTTCACGCTGGGCTGCAGGCCATGGCTGCAGGAGGTGCTTGAGCCTTCGCCGCCAGCGCCGACAGCGCTGCCGCCAGCGCTGCTGGCGGGCGCTCCGGCGGCAGCCGGGGTAGTCGTGCCGCCGCCAGTATGGGTTGACGCGCCGCTGCCGGAGGAGCCACATCCGGCGACGGTCAGCAGGACTGCGGTAAGCAGCGCGGCACTGGAGACTGGCGCGATCGATCTGGACATCTGATTTTTCTTCTTTCTGCTGGCTGCTGCCGTTTAGCTGAGTTTGGATAGGACTAGGCGCGCGAGACAGACAGACGGGATTCCTTGAGGTCGATGGAGGTGATCTCGACGTAGACGTCGGGGTTGACCGCGACGACGGGTGTCGTCCTCGGGCTAGGTCAGTGCCGTGGATCGCCGATGTGCCAACACCGGCAAGCGCGGTGAAGGTATAACCGCATCCATCGCAGCTACCGCTCCGGTCCGGCAGCGGCAGCCCGGTCGCCTTGGTCGCGGCGAACTCGGCGGTGGCGGACTTGCGGTCCAGCGGGTTAGCCCCGATCACGAGGTCAACGTCAAGCTGCGCGCCGCAGGCCGGAGTGGTGAACTGGTAGCGGCAGCTCTCGTTGCCCGGAAGGAGATGGCGGAGTTGGTGTCCGGCATGGCGCTTTCCACGGGAAAGCCGACCGCGGTACCGATGTCGTCGAGGGTGACCGGCGCCGTCGCGCTGGCCGGTGCAAGGGTCGCCTGGCTACCGGAAGTGTCCACGCTGGCGCAGGCCAGCGGCACAGCCCGAGGCTGCTTGCCTGGGATGGCGCCGTGGCCGAGGGGGACGCTGTCTCGGACGACCAGGCCGAAGACGCCGCCGTCGCGGACGAGGGAGGCGGGGGCGCCGCGTCGGATGGGGACGCGCCGTCACCGCAGCCCCGCAAGCCCGACGGTGGCAGCCGGTGATCACCAGGGCGATGAGGGCGGCGCGTTGAGCGGGGTCTCCCCAAGAAAACGCACATCCTTTCCGATCATGGGCGGGGCCGGGCGCCGGACCGGGAATCCCGGTCGGCGGCAGGTTCATCGGTCGCGAGGCGTTCAAGTCCGCTCGTGCTCGGTGCACGCCGGCATCTCAGGAACAGCTGATGGGAGTCAGGATCCGACTGCTGGGCCCGGTGGGCGCCTGGGACGGGCAGCGGGCGATCGCACTCGGGCCGCGTAAGCAGCGGCTGGTGTTCGCGGTTCTCGCGCTGGAAGCCGGGCGGGCGGTCGACGTGGGGCGACTGGTGGACCTGGCATGGCCGCAGGAGCCGCCGCGGACCGCGCGGCGCCGCGATCCAAGTCTGCGTGTCCGGGCTGCGATCGGCGCTGCGCGGCGCGGACGGCCTGGACGTCCAACTGGCGGGCTCGGGGTACCTGCTGGCCGCGGACCGTTCCGTGATCGACGTTCACCGGTTCCGGTCACTGCTGGCCACGGCGCGGGGAGCGGCCGCCGGCGCAGCAGGCGACGAGGCGCGGGTCGCGGTGCTTGACGAGGCGCTCGCGCTGTGGTCCCGGGACCGCCCTGCGCGGCACGGCGACACCCGCTGTGGCCGAACGGCTGTGCGCCGGCCTTGAGGAGGCCCGCCTCGGCGCGCTGGAAGACCGGCTTGACGCGCTGCTGCGCCTCCGGCGGCACCGGGAGGTACTTGAGGAACTGCGTGGCCTGGTGGCGATGAATCCGCTGCGGGAACGGCTGACCGGGCAGCTGATGACCGCGCTGTACCGGGACGGCCGGGCGGCCGAGGCGCTCGACGGGTTCCGCCGCTACCGGCAGCGGCTGGCCGACGATCTCGGGCTGAAGGCCGGCCCCGCGCTGCGTGACCTGGAGCTGGCGATCTTGCGGAACCAGGCGCCGACCGAGCCGGAAGGCTCGCGGTCCGAGGCGAAGATCTCGGTGCCCTCTTCGGTGTCGACACCATCGCCAGGGACGCCGCGGGATGCGGGCTCGCCGGTGCCCGCGCAACTGCCGTCGGCGGCGGCGGGATTCGCCGGACGGGACAGCGACCTAGCGGAACTGGACGCGCTGCTGGTCCGCCAGGCGCCAGGCGGCCCGGTCGTGGTGATCACCGGCATGGCGGGCATGGGGGAAGACGGCGCTGGCGGTGCAATGGGCGCACCGCCCACCGAGGCGACTTCCCCGACGGCCAGCTCTACGTGAACCTGGCCGGATACGCCCACCGCTCCCCCGCTGCCGCCCGAGCGGGCGCTGGCCGGCTTCCTGCGCGCCCTCGGAGTGCCTGCCGAGCGGATCCCGCCGGAGTGCGACGAGGCCGCGGCGCTGTACCGGAGCCTGCTGGCCGACCGGCGGGTCCTCGTCGTGCTTGACAACGCGCGCGGCCCCGACCAGGTCCGTCCACTGCTGCCGGGCGGCGCCGGCTGCCTGACCATGATCACCAGCCGCGACCGGCTGCCCGGGCTCGCTGTGCGGGAAGGAGCGCGGCTGCTGCCGCTGGGCGTGCTGGGCGCCGGAGGGGCGCTGGAAGTGCTGGCCGGAGTGCTGGGCGCGGATCGGGTGGGCGCCGACCCGGACGCCGCCGCGGACGTGGCGGAGCTGTGCGCGTTCCTGCCGCTCGCGCTGCGGATCGCCGCGGCCCATCTGACCAGGCAGGCCCGGCAGCCTGAGCGGGCTGGCCGCTCGTCTCCGGGCGGGAAACCGGCTGTCCGTGCTGTCTGTCGCCGGCGACGAGCAATCGGCGGTGCGCGGGTCGTTCGACCTGTCATACGGGGCACTGCGGCCCGCGGCGCGGCGAATGTTCCTGCTGGCGGGACTCAGCCCGGGCGGCGACCTCAGCGCCCGGGCGGCCAGCGGCGCTGGGCGCGGTCCGTGGAGAGCGGCCCGGGCGGCGCTCGCCGATCTAACCGAGGCGCACCTGATGGACGAAGATGTGCCTGGCCGGTTCGGGATGCACGACTTGCTGCGGCTCTATGCAGGCGACCGAGCCCGGGCCGACCTTGGCGTGCCGGAATCGGATGCGGCCATCGGGCGGCTGTGCGACTTCTACTTGCGGGCGACGACCGCCGCCGCGCGGATGCTGTACCCCAACATGCAGCGGCTGCCACTCCCGCAGCGGCTCCGGTACTCAATCGAGGCCGCGGACGCGGACGCGGGCATCGCGTTCACCGGGCACGCGGAGGCTATGGACGGGCTGGGAGACTGAGCGCGGCCAACCTGGTGACCACGGTCATCTGGGCGGCCGCGCACGGCCCGAGGGAGCCCGCGTGGCTGATAGCGGACGCGATGCGCGGGTACTTCTGGACGCGCCGGTGCGCGGCGGACTGGCTGGCGGTGGCGGAGGCCGGGCTGGCGGCGGCAGGCGGGCACGGGGATGACGGCGAGCAGCGGGCGATGGCGGCGGCACGCATCTCGCTGGCACAGGCGCAGCGGTGGCTGACCAGGTATGACGCCGCCGCGGAGCATCTTGAACGGGCCAGCACGCGCTGCGCGAGCGGGCGGGGTGGCAGGAGGGTGCGGCGGCCGCGTTCGGCAGCCTGGCGAACGTGTACCGCGACCAGGGGCGGATGGCCGAGTCGGCCGATCACCACCGACGTGCACTGGAGATCTACCGCGCGACAGGCAGCCGCGGCGGCGAGGCGACCAGCCTCGTCAACCTGGGCAACGTGCTGTTGGAGACGGGCAACGCGGCCGACGCCGTCGCGCACCTCGCGCGGGCGCTGGACATCCACCGGGAGATCGGGGCGCGGACCGCCGAGGGGAACGTGCTGAACAGCCTCGGCTGCGCTTACCTCATCCAGGGGCTTGCTGAGGAAGCACGGCAGCACCTGGAAGCGGCGCTGGCCGTGCACCGGGAGACCGGCAGTCAGGAAGGCGAGGCCGACGACCTCAGTAACCTGGCCGAACTGCACATCGACACCGGCCTTCTGGATCGGGCCAGGGAACTGGCGATGGCGAGCCTGTCCTGCGCCCGCGAGTCGGGCGAACGGCGGATGACGATCGACGCGAACAACGTGCTCGGCACGGCGGCGCGGCAGGCCGGGAACCTAGCGACGGCGTTCCGGCACCGTCGGAGGCGCTCAAGTTCGCGGCCGAGGCTGGCTACCGGCAAGGCGAGACAGTCGCGCTAACCGGGCTGGCCCAGGACCAGGCCGACCTTGGCGACTACGACACCGCTGTCACCACTGCGGAGCAGGCTCTCGACGTCGCCCGGAAGACCAGGCTGCGGCTGCTGGAAGGGCACGCGCTCGTCGCCCTCGCATCGATCTCGCTGGACCGTGGTCGGCACGCCGACGCACGGGCGCATGCGGCGGCGGCCCTGGCTGTGCACCGGGAGACCGGCCACATGCTCGGGCAGTCGCGGGCCGAGCGGCTGCTGGAGTTGCTCGGCGAAGC
>CAVZHA010000028.1:0-8556 GCA_963774945.1 uncultured Actinomycetota bacterium
GACGAGCAGCACGGTGCGTCCCGACGCGGCCAGGGTGCCGATGGCGTCGAAGACGAGCCTGCGCGACTTGGGGTCAAGTCCGATTGACGGTTCGTCGAGCATGATCAGCCGCGGGTCGAGCAGCAGGGTGCGGGCGATCTCGACTTGTTTCTGCTCGCCGCCGGACAGCGAGCCGGCATGCGCGTGCCTGCGCTGCCCGACGATGGGAAATAGGTCGGCGGCCTCCTCGATCCGGCGCCTGATCGCGCCGTGGTCGCGGATGCTGTAGCCGCCCATAAGGAGGTTGTCCCACACCGTCATGTGCGCGAAGAGGCTGCGATCCTGCGGGACGTGCACCAAGCCGAGGCCGAGCGTGGCGCGAGGCGAGGCGCTGGTGATGTCCTCCCCGCCGAACGAGACGGAGCCGGCCCGCGGCCGCAGCAGCCCGCTCACGCATTTGAGCACGGTTGATTTCCCCGCGCCATTCGGTCCTATTAGGCAGGTTACCTGGCCTTGCCCGACTTTCAGTGAAACGCCTTTCAAGATATCCCCGGCGCCATATCCGGCCACGACATCGCTCAGCAATAGCAGTGGCGGCGAGTTATGCTCTGAGGTTTCTGTCGCTGTCATGACGGCTCCTCTGCACGGGCTCGCAGCAAACGATTGCGCTGATGTTAGGCCAGGCTGAGACCGGGAGTCAAGATCCCGTCGGCGCCCTGGTCGGGCGGGCGCGTGTGGAATTTTCAACACGTCGACGCCGTCCGCCGGGCGTTGTGGAATTTTTAACACCGCCTTGCCTGGGGCGAAATTGTGGGTGAGCGTAACAAGGCACCAGCTGCCATTCTTAGTATTTTCCGGAGGCACAGCATGCGCAGACGCATTGCTTCGAAGAGAACGCTGCCCGCGCTCCTCGCGGCCGCGGCGCTCGTGGCGGCCGCGGCCGCCTGCTCCGCGCCGGCCGACCCCGCCACCGGCGGGGTCGGCGGCGCCGGCGGCACCGCCGACGCCGCAGGCACGCAGGCGGGCACCAAGGCGCCACTCGTCATCGGCGTCTCCCTCTCCCTGACCGGCGACTTCGGCGACACCGGCAAGGCCGCGGAGAAGGGCTACGAGCTCTGGGCCAGCCAGGTCAACAAGTCGGGCGGCATCCTCGGCCGCCAGGTTCAGCTCAAGATCGTCGACGACACCACCAGCGCCACCCAGGTGGTCACCAACTACGAGTCCCTGATCAACGAGGACCACGTCGACCTGGTCTTCGGCCCGGTCTCCTCGCTGCTGACCGTCCCGGCAGCCCGCGTGGCGGCCCGCTACGGCTACGCCTTCATCGAGCCGGCCGGGGGAGCGCCTACCGTGTTCGCGCTCCACCTGCACAACCTGTTCCTCGCCCAGCCGGCCCCGGTGCTCGACCTTGGCGTCTCCTTCGCCGACTACATCTTGTCGCTCCCGGCCAGCCAGCGGCCGAAGACCGCCGCCTACTCCAGCGTCGACAACCCGTTCGCCTCCCCGGTGGTGGAAGTGGTCAGGCAAAAGCTCCAGGCGGCCGGCATCAAGACGGTGCTCGACCAGACCTACCCGGCGGAGCAGGCCGATCTCGGCCCGGTCGTCGCCCGGGTCGTCGCCGCCAAGCCCGACCTGGTGGTCGACGGCACGCAGGGCGAGGACGGCTACGAGACCATCAGGGACTTCGTACAGCAGAAGTTCAGCCCGAAGATCCTGTTCATGCCCAACGACGCCTCCGACCCGGTGAACTTCCCCGGCCAGGTCGGCATGGGCAACGTCGACGGCATCTTCACCGCCGACGACTGGTCGCCGATGGCGAGCCGTCCGGGCAACGCGGACTTCATCAAGGCGTACCTCGCCGCCTACGGCGGGACGGCCGGCCAGATCGACCCGACCTCGGCCGAGGCCTACGCGTGCGGCCAGCTCCTTCAGGAGGTCGCGCAGAAGACCGGCAAGGTCGACAACGCCACGATCATCTCGACACTGCACGCGGGGACGTTCGACACGATCGAGGGCAGCCTGTCCTGGGACGCCGACGGCGCCACCAACGGCACCTCGGGCCTGCTCCTCCAGTGGATCAGTCACGAGCTCGTCCCGGTCTACCCGTCGGCGGACGCCGCGCACGCGCCCGAGATCGCCAAGCCGGCCTGGGGCGGGTGACCGGTGCACACCTTCCTGCAAGCGCTCATCCTCGGCATCCTCACCGGCGGGGTGTACGCGCTGATGTCAACCGGCCAGACGCTGGTGTTCGGCGTGATGCGGGTAGTGAACGTGGCGCAGGGCATGCTCGTGATCCTGTCGGCCTACCTGTCCTACACCGTGCATCAGGACCTGGGCATCGACCCGTTCCTGACGCTGCTCATCGTCATGCCGGTCATGTTCGCGGTCGGCGTGGGAATCCAGCTCGCGTTCATCCGCCCGGTGAAGCGGAACGCGGCGGAGGCGGGCTTCGAGCAGACCCTGCTGATCATGTTCGCCCTCGCGGTCGGCATCGAGGGCATCCTCGACTTGGTGTACACGAGCGAGTACCGCTCCATCACCACCTCGTACGCGAACTCCTCGTGGACCGTCGGCGGCTACACGCTCTCCGTCGTGCGGGTGCTCGCTTTCGCGCTCGCGGTGGTGCTGCTCGGCGCCCTGTGGCTGGTGCTGAACAAGACCGGGTTCGGCCGGGCCGTCCGGGCGACGGTGCAGAACCCGACCGCCGCACGGCTCCTCGGAGTGGACACGGAACGGATCGGCGCGCTCGGAATGGGCCTCGGCGTCTCCCTGGCCGGGGCGTCGGGCGCAGTGTTCGGGCTCATCTACGCGTTCAACGCGAACAGCTCCTACGACCTGGTGTCCCGGCTGCTGTCCATCATCGTGCTCGGCGGCCTGGGCAGCGTCGTCGGCGCGGTCGTCGGCTCTGTCTCCCTCGGCGTGGCCGAGGCGGTGGTCGCCACCGTCAGCCCGGTCTGGGCGCCCTTCACCTTCCTCGTCGTGCTCATGGCCGTGCTGCTGGTGCGGCCGCAGGGCATCTTCGGCGCGGTCGAACGAGGTGCGCTGTGAAACGGCTCGCACCGCGCGCGGACTCGTGGCTCGCCCGGGTGGTCATCCCGCTCGCGCTGCTGGCCTGCGTGCCGTTCGTGATGACGACGTCGTGGCTGCTGAACCTGGCCGTGCTCGGCCTCATGTACGCGGTGCTCGCCTCGTCGTGGAACCTCCTGGCGGGCTACACCGGTTACATCTCGCTGGCCCACGCGGCGTTCTTCGGCATCGGCGCCTACTCGCTCGCGCTGTGGACCGGGCCGAACACGGCGTCACTGGGCGGCTACGGCCCCCTCCTGCTGACGATCCCGATCGGGCTTGCCGTCGGCGTGGCGGCGCTGCCCATCGGCTGGGTGATCCTGCGCACCAGGCACGTGACGTTCGCGATCGTCTCGATCACGCTGCTGTTCATGGTGCAGACGCTGGCGTTCAACCTGACCGGCCTCACCGGCGGTTCGCAGGGGCTCGCGGTCGCCGCGCCGCCGTTCCCCGCGTCCTGGTTCGAGCGGCCGTTCTACTGGGCGATGCTGATCCTGCTGGCGGTGTGCGTCGTGATCTTCGAGGCGGTGCGCCGGTCGCGGCTCGGGCTGTCGCTCACGGCGCTGCGCGAGGACGAGGAGAAGGCCCGCGGCCTCGGCGTGCCGACCCAGCCGCTGAAGATCGGCGCCTTCGCGGTCTCCGTCGCGATCACCGCGATGGCGGGTGGCGTCTGGGCCTACTACCTGACGTTCATCGAGCCGCAGTACGCGATCGACCCGCTCCTCATGGTCGGCACCGCGCTGACCGCGTTCCTCGGCGGAAAGGGCACCCTGTGGGGGCCGACGATCGGCGCGCTCATCGTGGTTCCCGCGCAGCAGTACTTCGCGTTCCGCCTCGGCGCGAGCGACCTGTACCTGGTCTCGTACGCGGCGATCTTCCTGGTCGTGATCCTGCTGCTGCCCCGCGGCGTCGTCCCTTCGCTCGGCGGGTTTATCAGGGGCCGCCAGGCCAGGGCATCCGTCGCGACCGCGACCGCACCCGACCCGCAGCAGCCCGCACCGGCCGGAGCGGCCCGATGAGCGAAACTCCGGCCGGACCGCATGCCCCGCAGCCGCCGCTGCTCGACGTGCGCCGCCTGCACCGCAGTTTCGGCGGAGTGCACGCCGTCAGGGAGTGCTCGATCGCGGTGGCGCCGCACACGATCACCGGCCTGATCGGGCCGAACGGGTCCGGCAAGACCACGGCGTTCAACATCATCACCGGGTACCTCGCCGCGACCTCGGGCGAGGTCCGCTTCGCCGGCAGGCGCCACCCGCGGCCGGACCCCCGCCGGATGTACCTGGCCGGCCTGACCAGGACGTTCCAGCAGGCCCGGGTGTTCCCCGAGTTGACCGTGCTGGAGAATCTGGTGGTGGCGGCGCGCCGGGACGCGCGGGCGCTGTTCGGCCGCCGCGTCACCGACCGGGACCGCGAGCAGGGCATGGACATGCTCAGCGAGTTCAGCCTCGCCGAGCACGCGGGGAAGAAGGCGTCGGCCTTGTCCTACGGGCAGCGCAAGCTCCTCGACTTCGCCGCGGCCCTGATCTCCGACCCCCGGCTGGTCATGCTCGACGAGCCGACGGCCGGCGTCAACCCGGTGATGATCGAGACCATGGAGCGGCACATCCGCGACCGGCACGACCGGGGCGTGACATTCCTGATCGTGGAGCACGACATGAGCTTCGTGATGCGCGTCTGCGACCCGATCATCGTGCTGAACCAGGGCGCCCCGATCGTGGTCGGCCCCCCGGCCCAGGTGCAGACCGACCCGAGGGTCCTCGAGGCGTATCTGGGTGACTGAAACGCAGCAGGTCAAGATCAAAGGAGGGATCTCGAACGGAAGCGGCTGACTCTCTTCGCGCAGGCGATTTCTTCCACCCATGGCTGGCCAAATCTGCCAGGTCAGGTGCATGATGCCCGAGAGAAACAGGTCTCGGTCTGGAGTTCTCATGGACGAGGTTCTCGCCGGAACAGTGCTGTTCCAGGGGCTGCCGGCCGACGCGGCGGAGCGGCTGTGCGCGGTCGCGGAGCGCCGCGACGTGCCGCGGGGCGACGTGATCTTCCGCCAGGGCGAACCGGGCGCGTCGATGTACGTGATCCTGCACGGGAAGGTGCGGATGACCCGGCCGGCCGACCCGGGCAGGGACAACCTGCTCACGCTGCTCGGTCCCGGTGACCTGTTCGGTGAGCTGACGCTCTTCGATCCCGCACCGAGGAAGGCCACCGCGACCGCGATCACGGACGTGGCGATCGCGGAGTTCACCGCGTCGGCCATGAAAGAGTGGCTGGCGGCGGAGCCCGAGGCGGCCTGGCACTTCCTGCGGCTGCTGGCCCGGCGGCTACGCCGGGTTAACGACACGCTCGAGAATCTCCTGTTCAGCGACGTGCCGCGGCGGGTGGCGCGGACCCTGCTCGATATGGCGGAGCGGTTCGGTGACCCGGTGCCCGACGGGGTGCGCGTGCATCACGACCTTACGCAGGAGCAACTCGCGCAGCACATCGGCGCGTCGCGGGAGAGCGTCAACAAGGCCCTCTCCGAGCTCGCCGCCAGGTCGATCGTCCGGCTCGAGCAAAGGACCGTGGTGATCCTCGATATCGAGCGGCTGAAAAGGAAGTCCGGCTCGTCAGGTTAACCGACGGGGAACCCGGAATAGGCGCGCCTGAAATACATCAGCGGGCTGGCGTCGAGTCGATGCGCGCCGTCGAGGATAAGGCCCATCACGATGGCGTGATCGCCGGCGCTTACCACCCGGTACAGTTCGCATTCCGCGTGCGCGACGGTGCCTTCCTGGAGTACGGGCAGGCCGTGCTTGCCGGTGGCCCATTCGACTCCGGCGAACTTGTCGCGCAGCTGACCCGCGAACCGCGTGGCGAGGCGCTCGGCGTCGGCCGCCAGGACGTTGACCACGAACGCCTTGCGCGCCCGCAGGGCGGTCAGCGTCCTTGAGCCCAGCCCGACGCAGGCGAGCAGCAGGGGCGGCTGGCAGGACAGCGAGCAGACGGTTCCGCAGGTCAAGCCCAGTGGCTCGGCGTCCGCGGCGGCCGTGGTAATCACCGCGACCCCGGTCGGGAGCGACGCCGCCAGGGAACGGAAGTGATCGGGTGCCACGCCGTATCCGGCCAGGTTGACCGGGGCTGACATCGACATGCAATCGACGAACGCCGAATTATCCCACGCGGTCATACAGTCCTCCGTCCGTCTGGCATTGCCCTGCTATGGCCAGCATGAGGGGGATGCTTCTTGGTCGGCAAGCGGGTGTGCAGAAGTACACGGCGGAATCAATTGTGCAGAACTGCACACGCTTTCCTGTTGCTCGTATGCGCATCGCGCTGTTGAATTTGAGGTGCCAACAGGCCGGCCTGGTGCGGCGCGAATTTATTCAACCCGCTCGTCCTATCAACGAGGGAAACGTTTATGCGATTCTCGATTTACCTAAACGCTCAGTCGCCTGGCCCCGAGCACGACCTGGACGTCGTCGACGCGATCACCGCGCAGGCCGTGCTCGCGGACCGGTCCGGCTTCGCCGGCGTGTGCCTGACCGAGCATCACTTCACCGGCTACAACACCTACGGCAACCCGTTCACGTTCGGCGCGTACCTGGCGCCGCAGCTCCAGAGCGCGCACGTGGTGCTGTCGGTCGCCGTGCCTGCGCTATGGAACCCGATGAACTTCGCCGAGGCGGTCAACACCCTCGACCTGCTTACCCGCGGCCGGTGCGTGATCGGCGTCGGGACCGGCGGGTCGCCGCAGGAGTACAAGGGCCTCGGCCGCGACCCTGCGCAGCGCGGTGCCCTCATGGAGGAGGTCATCGACATCGCCCTGGCGGCGATGGCGAAGGACGACGACGATCCGGAGCTGCCGTACTCCACGCCGCACTCGGCCGGCGTGCTGACCAGGCGGATCATGCCGGGCTCGGTCACCCGACCGCATCCCCGGTTCGCGCGGGCGTCGCTGTCCGACGAGGGAATCGCCAGCACCGCGAGCCGTGGCTGGGCGCTGATGACCGCCCGCGAGGGGGCGCAGGAAACGGCGCGGAAGATCGCGCTCTACCACGCGACGCTGGACGCGGCCGGGCACGATGAGGCCACGCTGGCGTTCTGCCGCGAGTGGTCGATGGTGCAGAAGATGATCTACGTCGGGGAGTCGGACCAGCAGGCCATGGCGGACGTCGACGAGCCGCTCAACTACCTGGCCAGACAGTCGTCCAAGTCCTTCGGCGGAAGCGCGGAGGGGGCGGGGTTCAAGAACAGCATCGTCGGGGTCTCCGCGGTCGACCGGGAGGGCTTCCTGAACAAGGCGATGATCGTCGGCGGCCCGGAGACGGTGGCGAAATCGATCGCCGAGTACGAGGCGGCCGGGGTCGACCACCTCACCCTGGTCTTCATCTACGGCCAGCTCAACCCCGCGCTGGCCGCCGCGTCGCTGCGCCGGTTCATCGACTCGGTGATGCCGAGGTTCTCCGGCCCGGTCGCCGCCGCCCGCGGCGTCGCCGCCACGCACGCGTCCAGCGACTAGCCATTCCCACCCGCCCACCGTTCCACGAGAGGACATTCACTCATGGCAACCGCACCGCTTGAGCCTGGCACCTGGACCATCGATGCCGCGCACACCGTCGTCGAGTTCTCCGTCCGCCATATGACCGTTGCCCGGGTGACCGGCCGCTTCGCCGCCGTCAGCGGCGAGGTGAAGGTACCGGACGGAGACCCGCTCGCCGCCACGGTGACGGTCTCGATCGACGTGTCGAGTGTGGCCTCCGGGCACCCGAAGCGGGATGAGCTGATCCGCTCGGCCGACTTCCTCGACGCCGCGACGTTCCCGGTCATCACGTTCACCTCCGGCCCGGCCGAGGACGGCGGCGACGGCAACTGGAAGATCCCCGGCGTGCTGACCGTCAAGGGCGTCAGCCGGGCGGCCACCCTCAACGCCACGTTCGGAGGCGTGATCTCCCACCGGGGCGCGACCAGGGCCGGGTTCTCCGCGACGACGACGATCAACCGCAAGGACTTCGGGGTGTCGTTCGGCGCGCTGCTCGACACCGGCGGCGCGGTGGTGTCGGACACGGTGACGATCAGCCTTGAGGTCGAGCTCGTCCATGCGTAGCCTCGTCTCCGCCATGCTCCCGTCCGGCGCCGACCCGCAGGTCTACACGGCCGGGGAGCAGGCGAACATCGAGACCGTGCTGCGGCTGCGGTCGGCGCCGTTCAGCCAGCGCAAGGAGTACATGCACCCCGCGATGGTCCGCCACCGCTGGGGGTTCGCGTCGCTGGCCGACATCACCGGCATGAAGGACGGCGCCGGCTACGACGCGCGGACCTGCTCCGACCGGGTTGACACGATCGAGGACCTGATCGCCAAGGACGACCGGGTGTGGGCGGTGTGGACGATGCGCGGCACCCACACCGGCCAGCTCTTCGGCATCCCGGCGACCGGCAGGCCGATCGAGGTGCTTGAGGCCGGCATCTGGCGCCTCCAGGACGGCCTGGTCGCCGAGGCGTGGTTCTTCGGCGACGAGCTCCGGCTGCTCCGCCAGC